>NZ_JACHMQ010000001.1:0-4800000 GCF_014208105.1 Actinomadura coerulea | reverse complement strand
GCTCGACCGTGGACGCCTGCTGCCCGAACATGCCGGCCGGGCCCCGGGCGCCGTCCGGGCCCTTGTCCAGGGTGCTCGCGTCCCGGCCGATCTCGATGCCGGAGAACGTGGCGTCGGCGTTGAGCTGCTCCACGTCCAGCACGAGGTCGTTCGCCTCGACGGGCTTGTCTCCGGTGCCGGCGGTCAGCCGCAGGGTGAACGGGCCGACCTTCACCGACTGGCACATGTCGCGGATCTGCGCGGACCTGATGGCGGAGACCTGCACCGGGTGCTTGGCGCCGTCCTTGCTCTCGTCGACCCCGCCGTACTGGACGAAGCCCTGCCCGCTCAGCGAGGCGGCGCTGACCTTGAAGCTGCCGCCGGAGACGGCGAAGGAGGAGGCGACCGCGCCCTGCGCGGTCATGAGGACCAGGGCGCCCGCGCCGGCCACGGCGGGGGCGGCGATCGCGGCGAACCGCTTCCAGCGGACGCGGCCGGGCGCGGCGTCGGTCGCGGCGTCGGGCGCGGCGTCGGGCGAGGGGGACATGGGGGCCTCCGGGGGGTCGTGGTCCGGGGGGACCGCGGTGACGCGGGTCACTGGTGTGACGCAGAGTGCAAGTTACCCCCAAGTACTTACTTGCGACAAACCGGACAAGCGTCACCAAAGGTAAAGATTCCAGTTCGGTGACCTGCAAGATCATGTTCTTGGGAGTCGGCCGCCCCGGTGGGCGTGAGGGCCGGACGTGGCTACGGAAAGTAGCCGACGATGGGCGCGGGAACCCCGCCCCGGTCAGGGAGGGGAGAGGTTCAGCCGCCCGCGGCCAGGGCGTCGAGCGCCGTCCGCAGGTCGGCGACGTGGGCGTCCAGCTCGTCGGCGGGCTCGCCGGACCGCAGCCGGGCGACGTCCGCCTCGATACGGGCGACCCGCTGGTCGAGGGCCGCCAGGAGCCGGTCGCACCCCGCCGGGGTGGCCCCGCCCTCGCCCTCCTCCAGCGTCTGGCGCAGCAGCCGGGCCTGCTGCTGGAGCTGCTGGTTGCGGCGGTGCAGCTCGACGAACACCGACACCTTCGCGCGCAGCAGCCACGGGTCGAACGGCTTGGTGAGGTAGTCGACCGCGCCGGCCGCGTAGCCGCGGAACGCCTGCTCCCCGGCGCCGCCGCCCGCGGTGAGGAAGATGATCGGGACGTCCCGGGTGCGCGGCCGGGCCTTGATGTGCTCCGCCGTCTCGAACCCGTCCATCTCCGGCATCACGACATCGAGCAGGATCAGCGCGAAGTCGTCGTTCAGCAGCTCTTTCAGGGCGGCCTGGCCGGAGGTGACCGACACGACCTCGACCGGAAGCGCGTCCAGTACGGCCGCGAGGGCGGTGAGGTTCTCCTCACGGTCGTCGACGGCCAGAATCCTCGCGTCGTGCGGCACCGGACTCCCTCACGTCGGTGACGGCCTGTGCCGTCCACCCTGTCATGGTCCTGCGGGGGAGGACAGTGAATCCCCGCAGAGTAAAATTTCTAGGGCAGCCAGCCCGGTTTGACCAGCCCCGACTCGTAGGCGAACACCACGAGCTGCGCCCGGTCGCGCGCCCCGAGCTTCACCATCGTACGGCTGACGTGCGTCTTGGCCGTCGCGGGGCTCACCACGAGCCGGGCCGCGATCTCCTCGTTCGACAGTCCCTCGCCGACCAGCGCCATGACCTCCCGCTCACGCTCGGTGAGCGCGTTCAGGCGCGGCGAGGGCGCGGGCTCCTTGGCCCGCGCGGCGAACTCGGAGATCAGCCGCCGGGTCACGCCGGGCGACAGCAGCGCGTCCCCGTCCGCGACGGCCCGGACGGCGTGGATCAGCTCCACCGGCTCGGTGTCCTTGACCAGGAACCCGCTCGCCCCGCCGCGCAGCGCCTCGAACACGTACTCGTCCAGCTCGAACGTGGTGAGGATCACGATGTGCACGCCGTCCAGCCGCTCGTCGGAGGCGATCCGCCGGGTCGCCTCCAGGCCGTCCAGGCCGGGCATGCGGATGTCCATCAGGATGACGTCGGGACGCAGCCGGCGGGCCAGCGCCACCGCCTCCTCGCCGTCGCCCGCCTCCCCGGCGACCTCGATGTCGGGCTGGGCGTCCAGCAGCGCCCGGAACCCGGCCCGCACCAGCACCTGGTCGTCGGCCAGCAGCACCTTGATCATCGCGCGTCCTCCTCGGGCCCGGCCGGGCCGGCGTCCAGCGGCAGCCGCGCCCGCACGGCGAACCCGCCGGCGGGCCGCGGACCGGCCTCGAACGCGCCGCCGAGCGCGGCGGCCCGCTTGCGCATGCCGCGGATCCCGCTGCCGCCCGGCCGGTCGTCCAGCGGGGACGCGCCCCGGCCGTCGTCCTCGACCTCCACCACGATCTCGTGCTCACCGTAGGCGATGCGGACCCGCGCCGTCACCGGGCCGGGGCCGGCATGGCGGGTCACGTTGGTCAGCGACTCCTGGACGATGCGGAACGCGGCCAGGTCGGCGCCCGCGGGCAGCGGCCGCCGCTCCCCGGTGACCTCCGCCTCGACGTCCAGGCCCGCCGACCGCGCGCGGGCCAGCAGGTCGTCGAGCCCGTCCAGCCCGGCCGTGGGGGCGCGGGGCGCGGTCTCGCCCTGCGCCCGCAGCGCGCCGATCACCCCGCGCATCTCGGTGAGCGCCTCCTTGCTGGCGTCCTTGATGGCGGCGAGCGCCGTCCGCGCCTGCTCGGGGTTCTCGTCCATCAGGTGCAGCGCCACGCCCGCCTGCACGTTGATCATCGAGATGTTGTGCGCGAGCACGTCGTGCAGTTCGCGGGCCATCCGCAACCGCTCCTCGCTGGCCTGGCGGCGCTCCTCCTCGGCGCGCGTGCGGGCGGTCTCGGCGGCGCGCTGCCGGCTCATCCGGATCAGCTCGGCGGTGACGAGCACCACCAGCGCCCAGCCGACCACGAAGCTCGACCCGCCGAGCGTCGGCTCCTCCACCGGGAACGCGCCGCCCTGGCCGCGCTCGGCGGCCGGGACGCCGATCAGCGCGGTGAGGCCGAAGAACGCGGCGAGGCCGATGCCCGTCCCCGCCCAGACCAGCAGCCGGTGCCCGGCGACGACGGCCGCCATCATCGCGACGGCCAGGGCCAGCGGCGCCGGGCCGTAGGTGTAGGCGCGCAGGAAGTACAGGGCGGTCACCGCCGCGGTCGAGCACACCGTGAACACCGGGTGCCGGCGCCGGAGCAGCAGCAGGACGGGCCCGGCGAGGAGCAGCGCGAAGCCGAACGCGTCCAGGTCGGTGTGCCCGAGGGACTCGCTCCCGTGCTCCCACGGCGGGCCGCCTGACCGCCCTCCCGACGGCCGGTCGCCCTGCGCGCCCAGCGACCCGCCGACCTGGAGGAACGCGACCAGCAGCGGGACGACCCACACCGGCCACGCGGCGGGCCGCGGCCAGCGCGGCGGCGAAGTGCTCATTCCTGCACGTTAAGTCATGGGCCCGCGGGGCCACGTCGGCCCTGAGGAGGCAGCGCGCCTACTCCGCGGGAGGTATCCGGACCAGCAGGATGAGCAGGCTCAGCGTCCCCGGGCTCGTGAGTCCCACGCGTCTACTACGACCGAGGGGCGGAAAGGTTCAGCCGATCCAGCGGACGGGCAGGTGCGCGAAGCCGTGCCGGGCGCTGGACCGCAGCATCACCGGCTCGCCCGCCGGCCGCGGAAGGCCGGGCCGTTCGAGCAGCGCGGCGAGGAGGGCGCGCAGGTGCACCCGCGCGAGCCGCGCCCCCAGGCAGGCGCGGTGCCCGAACCCGAAGCACAGATGGGGCGGGCCGTCCCGCAGGAACCGGTCGGGGACGAAGCGCCCCGGGTCGGGGAACACCGCGTCGTCGTGGTTCGCGGACACCAGCCACAGCATGGCCTCCTCGCCCGCGAGCAGCGGCACGTCGCCGATGACCGTGTCGCGCCGCACGGTGCGCCGGACGTGCAGCACCGGCGTCCACCAGCGCAGCATCTCCTCGACCGCGCTGTCGAGGAGCCGCTCGTCCCGCCGCCCCTCGCGGAGCCGGACGTACTCGGCGGGGTGGCGCAGCAGGGCGTGCAGGCCGCCGGCGAGGGTGTTGCGCAGCGTCTCGGGAAGGTCCCGGGCGACCTCGCGGACGAAGTCCACCTTCTCCCGCGACGGGATCCGCGCCAGCATCGCCTCCACCGGCGGGTCCATGTCGATCAGCTCGTCCTCGCCCGGCGGCTCGTCCCCGCTCAGGGGCCCGTGCACGACGCCGTCGACCTGCGGGGAGAACAGCTCCGGATGCGCGAGGGCGTGCCGGACGTCGCGGTGGCGCAGCACGGCCCAGGCGCCCGGCCGTCCCGCCGTGCGCCCGTCCAGCCACACCACCGGCGTCCGCGTCCGGAGCCGTTCGAGCCTGTCGTAGGGGACCCCGCGGACGTAGGCGTCCGGGCAGTCGAGGACCCCCGCGTCGGAGACGGGCAGCGTGCCTCGCCGTTGAGGCATGGGAACCTCCTCTACGAGGCAGACGCTAACGCGTTACGGCCGAACCCTGAAGGGCCGGTTTCGGCCGTGCCCCGCGAAAACCCCGCCGAAACGGCACGCGGCCCCCCTAACGCACCACTCCGCCCATGGTTCGGGTGGACCGCACGAGGACGGGCATTTCCGATACCAGGATTTTGATCACCTTGTGGTAGGTTTAGGCCCTGCTCAATGGGGGTTTTAAAGGGGTGCGCGGGTTGAACCGCAGGAAGCTCGGCCTCGCGGCCGTCGCGTTCGTTCTGGTCATCGGTGTGATGGAAGTGCTGGCCCTGAGGCTCGGGTCTCTGGAGTTCTCCCTCCCGTCGAAATCCGACCATCCGGCCGTAGCCGACCAGCAAGGCGGCAAGTAACGACACCAGCCCTGGGCGGGGTCCCGCCGGTCTCCTCGAAACGGCGGATGTGCTCGGCGACCCGGGCGTTCGGGCTGTCGCGGACCTCGGGCATCACGCCTCCCGGACGCTGACCGCGGCCCCATGGTGGCGGGGCGCCTCGATCTCGTCGAGAAGCGCGATCGCGAAGTCCGCGTACGTGATCCGGCTGGACGGGTCGCCGTGCTCGGCGACCCGGTACCGGCCGGTGCGCGCGCCCTGATGGTCGAAGTCACCCGCGGGAGCCACGTACGCCCAGTCGAGGTCGCTGTTTCGGAGCTCCTCCAGGCCCGCCGCGTGGCCGAGGTAGAACGAGCGGTACTCGTTGGGGTAGCCGGGCTCGTCCATCAGGGGAGCGCCGGACGCCCCCGGCATGATCGATGCGAGGCCGACCACCACCAGGCGGCGCACGCCCGCCTTCCCCAGGCCGGTGCCGAGGGCACGAGCCGACCCGGTGAAGAAGTCGTGCGGGGCCACCCTCAGGTCCGCGGCCGCGCTGACGGCGGCGTCCTGCCCGGCGGCCGCCCGCTCGACGCTCTCCGCGTCCGTGACGTCGCCCGCCACGACCCGCACGTCGGTCAGGTCGCCGTGACCCGCTGGGTCGCGCACCACGGCGGTGACCTGGTGGCCGCGCCGGCGTGCCTCGGCCACGGCCTGCCGCCCGGCCCGTCCACCCGCACCGAAGACCACGATGTTCATAACAGACCCCTCTCACCAGGGTCGGAGCCCCTGTGCCCGACCACTGCGCGGACGCTATCGGGGGCCCTGGTTACCGCCGGGATACCGGCTATCGTGAGGCCATGAGGGAACCCCTGCCCGCCGACATGTTCGACGAGCTGTGCCCGTCCTCGCTCAACCCGATCCGATTCGGTGACAAGTGGGCCGGGCTCATCATCCGCTGCCTTGAGAATGGGCCACGCCGGTACTCCGAGTTGCGCGTGCCGCTCAGCCGCGTCACCCCCAAAGTCCTCACCCAGTCGCTGCGGTCCCTCGAACGCGACGGCCTGGTCAAGCGCACCGTCTACGCCGAGGCCACCCCGCACGTGGAGTACGAACTGACCCCGCTGGGCCGCAGCATGCTCGAACCGATAGCAACCGCCTGCGCCTGGGCGGAAGAGCATTGGGACGAACTCCTAGAAGCCCGCGAGGCGAACACGACCGCCCTCCACCTCCACCGCACCGCATAACGGCTGTCACCGGAGAAACCGTGCTGGAGAAATTGCCGGATGGTCTGTGGGCCACTCCGTATGTCGGTGCGCGCTTTCCGGGATCGCCGCTGGTGGCCGACACACCTGGGCTTGCCGACGGGGCCAACTGCCAACTGTTCGCCTACGAGGTGCTCACGCTCTTCGGCTTCGACCCGCCCGACCTGCGGTCGAGTGAGCTATGGGCTGATGCGGACTTCACCGAGCCGGTAGCGGCGGCCCGTCCCTACGACCTGGTCCTGTTCAACCCCACCCAGGACGCGTGGGGTGCCCACGTGGGAGTCGTCGCCGGCGCCGACCAGATCCTGCACCTGTGCGCCGAGGTCGGGCACCCCGCCGTGTGGAGCTGGCAAGAGTTCAGGGCCAGGCCGCGATACCGGACCCTGGTCGGCATCAAACGCGTCACACGCCGCCTCCCCGAGCGCCCACGACCTTCGAGCGCATAGGGGTCGATATCAGCGGGCGATTGTGGCGAGTGCTGCGCACATGTCAGCGGAGAGGCCCCGGCCGGACGGCTTATTCGTCCGTCCGTAAGCGTCTCGGCCCGGCGACCGCCGCCGATCTGCTGAAGGCTTCTTCCCAGGGGCGAGGCTGGCGGCCGTGTAATGGCCCCTTGGCACGTCCCGCCTTCATCTGACACCGGCTCCCGAGCAGAGCGATCAGGGGCTGCCCGCCTGCGCGACGTCCTCAGGAAGCCGACGGCCCTTCCGCCCAGGAGAGCCGGCCCCTTCCGGCCCGGCAGTTGAAGGAATCACCCGCGCTGGCGCAACGCCGACGTCCGCCCCCCGATCCTGGCTGCCGGACGCGCGAGTGGTCTCCAGCGCTCACGCGGACCCGTCAGGGGGTGTCTGGTCCTGGCCGCGGCGCGGGGTTGCGCTTGGCGGGTTGTTCTAGCGCTAGAGTATTCGTGTGGCCGACGAACTTACGCCTGCCGAGTTGACGTTGCTCGGCCTGCTCGTGGAGAAGCCGAGGCATGGCTATGAGCTGGACGAGGTCATCGACGCCCGGGGCATGCGGGAGTGGACGGAGATCGGTTTCAGCTCGATCTACTACCTGCTGACGCGGCTCCGGGACCGGGGGCTGATCGCCGAGGTCGACGCGCCGCGGGCAGGCCGGGGGAAGGCTCGCCGGGTGTACGGGCCGACGTCCGAGGGGTACGGGGCGTGTGCGCGGGCGGCCGAGGCCGCGGTGGCCGAACTGCGGCCGGTGTTCCCGCCGCTGCTGGTCGGTCTGGCCAACCAGCCGGTCATTCCTCCCGAACGGCTACGGGACGCGCTCGACCGGCGGGCCGCCGCCCTGGCGGAGAAGGCGGCCGCCATCAGAGCGGCCCGCGACGCGCAACCTGACGTGCCCGGTTTCGTCCGCGCCACTTTCGATTACGCGCTGGGGCAGCTCGCGGCCGAACAGCAATGGCTGGCCGACTACCGGGCGGCCGAAGTCGACGACCAATCTCTGACGAAGAAGGCGGACGGCCATGGATCGCTATGACATCAAGCGCGAACTCAAGCAGTGCTACGCGCCGAAGAACACCGACTGGGCGCTGGTCGAGGTGCCCGCGCAGCAGTTCATCGCCGTCGACGGTTCCGGCGACCCCAACACCAGCGCCGACTACGCCCGTGCCGTCGAGGCGCTCTACGCCGTCGCCTACACGATCAAGTTCGCGAGCAAGGCCCTCGGCCGGGACTTCGTCGTCGGGCCGCTCGAAGGGCTGTGGTGGGCCGACGACCCGGAGGCGTTCATCACCCGCGTGAAGGACGCCTGGCAGTGGCGCATGCTCATCAGCCAGCCCGACTGGATCACCGAGGACGTCATCGACGAGGCCAAGCGGGCCGCGCTGGCGAAGAAGGGCCTTCCCGCGATCGCCGAGGTCCGCCGCGAGGCCCTGAAGGAGGGCACCTGCGCCCAGCTCCTGCACGTCGGGCCCTACGACGACGAAGGACCCGCGCTCGCCAGGCTCCATCACGAGTACCTCGCCGCCAACGACCTGCGCATGTCCGGGCACCACCACGAGATCTACCTCGGCGACCACCGCCGGACCGAGCCCGCCAAGTTCAGGACCGTCCTCCGGCAACCCGTTGAGGCGGCGACCTGACGAAGCGGTTCCTCCGCACCCCCAGGGTCTCGCCGTCAAAAGTTGAACTATGGTACAAGTAGTACGTTCGTTCAACTATTGACGGCGGGGCGTGGTGGGCATGGAGCGGCAGGTGCGCGCGGGGTGGCGCGAGTGGACGGGGCTCGCGCTGCTCGCGCTGCCGACCATGCTTCTGGGACTCGATGTGACGGCGCTCTACCTCGCCGTTCCGAGCCTGTCCGCCGATCTGGAGCCGACCGCGACGGAGACGCTGTGGATCATGGACGCCTACGGTTTCTTCATCGCGGGCTTCCTGATCACGATGGGGACGTGGGGGGACCGGGTCGGGCGGCGCCGGCTGCTGATGATCGGGGTGGCGGCGTTCGGCGCGGCCTCGGTCTTCGCGGCGTTCGCCCCGAGCGCCCTGTGGCTGATCGTGGCGCGGGCGCTGCTCGGAGTGGCCGGCGCGACGCTCATGCCGTCCACGCTGTCGCTGATCAGCAACATGTTCACCGACGTCCGGCAGCGGGCGTTGGCGATCGGCGTGTGGGCGACGATGTTCGCCCTGGGCATGGCGGTGGGGCCGGTCACCGGCGGTGCGCTGGTCGCCGGCTTCTGGTGGGGCGCGGCCTTCCTCATCGCCGTGCCGGTCGCGGTGCTGGTCCTGGCCGGCGCGCCGGCGCTGCTGCCGGAGTACCGGACCTCCGGCGGCCGGCCCGATCTGCTGAGCGTCGGGTTGTCCCTCACGGCGATGCTGCCGATCACCTACGCGCTCAAGCATGGGGCGGTGCACGGCCTCGACGCCCAGGCCTCGGCCGCCGCCCTCGTCGGCGGCGGAGCCGCGGTCGCGTTCGTCCGCCGCCAGTTGCGGCTGAGCGAGCCGCTGCTGGACATGAAGCTCTTCACCGGCCGGGCCTTCCGCGCGGCACTGGCCGTCCTGCTGATCGGTCTGGTCGGTTTCGGTGGGGTGATGTTCCTGGTCACCCAGTACCTGCAGTTCGTGGAGGGCCTCTCCCCGACGGCGGCGGGGCTGTGGATGGGGCCGCCCGCACTGGCGATGCTCGTCGGCGCCATCGGTGCCCCGCTCCTGGCCGGCCGGATGTCACCCGGCGCCGTCATGTCGGCGGCCCTGGCCCTGTCCCTGCTCGGGTACGTGCTGCTCGCCCTCGCGGGGCCGGGCGGCAGGCCGAGCGTGATCGCCGGATTCGCGTTCGTGTACCTCGGGCTCGGGGTCATCGCCGCGCTCGGTACCGACATCGTCGTGGGCGCGGCACCGGCGGAGAAGTCCGGATCGGCGGCCGCGCTCTCCGAGACCGTCCAGGAACTCGGCGTCGCGGTGGGGGTCGCGCTCCTGGGAAGCCTCACCACGGTGCTCTACCGGAACGGAGTCGAGGCGCCCTCTGGGCTGACGCCGTCCGTGGCCGACACGTACGGCGACAGCCTCTCGGGAGCCGCGTCCGTCGCGGACCGGTTGCCGCCCGCGGCCTTCGATGCCGCACGAACCGCGTTCACCAGCGGACTCAGCACCGCCGCCGCGGTGGCGGGCATCGCCGTGGCGGCCGCCTCGCTGGTCTGCTTCACGGCGCTGCGCCACCTGCGGCCCCTCGGCCACGCTGATCGTGAGGCGGAGCCGATAGCCTTGACGAGCATGAGCGGCGACGGCGGGTGAGCAAGAGGATGGCGGCTGAGCACGGCACCGTCGACGGGCGGAAGGCGCGCGGTCAACGCCGCCGGGCCCAGATCATCGAGGCGACCCTGGCGGTCGTCCTCCGCGACGGTGCAGCCGGGGTCACCCACCGCAGCGTCGCGAAGGAGGCGGGGATCACCACCAGCCTCACCCTCTACTACTTCGCGACCTTGGACGACCTCCTGGTCGCGGCCCTGACCAGCGTCGCGGACGAGTACACCGGGCGCATCCGCCGCCTCGTCGAGTCCGGCGACGACCCGCTCGACGGGCTCGCCCGGCTCATCGCCGAGTCCGCCGGGCCGGGCCGGGAGCGCGCCCTCGCCGAACGGGAGCTGTCGACCCTGGCGGCCCGCCGGCCCGCCCTGCGGCCGGTGGCGCGACGCTGGCGCGACAACGTCGCGGAACTCGCCCGAACACAGACGGACGACCCGGACGCGGTCGAAGCCTTCGTCGCCGTGTCCGACGGCCTGTGCGCGGCCATCCTCCTCGACGACGACGACGAGGCCGATCCGGACCACATCCGCGCCGTCCTCGGCAAAGCGCTTCAGCGAACTGGTCGATAGCCCTTTCCTCGGCGAGGCCCGGCCGGCGCGTACTCGGTCATCTGGGCGTCAGGGTCACCGGGAATTCGGTCACGCCTCTGACGAAGGCGTTGCGGAGGATTCGGGGGCCCTCTTCGTCGGCCCATTCCGCTGTGTCCACGCGGGCTACGAACTCCTCGAAGAAGATCTGGAGTTCCAGGCGGGCCAGTGAGGCGCCCAGGCAGAAGTGGGGGCCCAGGCCGAAGGCTATGTGGTCGCCCGGACGGCGGGTCACGTCGAAGACGTCCGGGTCCTCGAACACCGCCTCGTCGCGGTTGGCGGAGCCGTACATGAGGAGGATCTGGCCGCCCGCCGGAATTTTCACGCCCGCTATCTCGGTGTCGGTCGCGGCGACCCGGCACATGTTGAGGATCGGGGTCGTCCAGCGGACGAACTCCTCGACGGCGTCCGGGATGAGGGACGGGTCGTCGCGCAGTCTCCGCCATTGCGCCGGGTGCCGGATGAGGGCGTCGAGGGCGGTCGCCACGACCGTGCGGGTCGTCTCCGCGCCGCCGACCAGGAGGAGCAGGGCCTCGTGCGCGAGGTGCTCGTCGTCGTAGGCGGGCTGGCCGGGGCCCGCGTTCGACCAGACCGACAGCAGGTCGTCGGTCGGGCAGGCGCGGCGGTCCTTCGCCATCTCCAGGACGGCGAGGGCGTACTCCCCGGCGGCGATCGTCGCGTCGTCGGTGATGTAGCGCAGGCCGCCGCCCGCGTACACGGCCGTCGCCGACCAGTGGGCGAGGCGCGGCCACATGTCCTCGGGGAAGCCGAGCAGCCAGCCGATGACGCGGGCGGGCAGGGGAGCGGCCAGCGCCGGGACGGCGTCCACGGTGCCTGCTTCCAGGGCCGTGGTGATGCAGTCGACGGCGGTCGACCGGATGCGGTCGGCGTAGCGGGAGACGCCGCGCGGGGTGAAGCGCTGGTAGACCATGCGGCGCCGGTGCGCGTGCTCGGGGTCGTCCTGCCCGATCATCGAGGGGTCGGCCGGCAGTTGCGGGCGGTACCCGCCCGAGTTCGTCCACACCTTGGGGTTCCGCTCGGCCGCGAACACGTCGGCGTGCCGGGCGACGCCCCACAGGCCGTTCTCCTCGTCGTGGTAGACGGGGGCCTCGGCGCGGAGCCTCGCGTAGACGGACCAGGGGTCGGTGGCGTACATCTCGCCGTCGAGAAGGTCGATGGCCATGGCTCGCTCCTCGGGTGCAGGAGTGGGAGACGTGAGTCGAGACTAGCGTCTCACCCAAGCAAGCGGTAGGTCTATCGTGAACCGGGATGCACTGGCGGTAAAGGGGCATACGCCCAGGGATTGACGCGTAAGGGGGCGATGTACGGAAGAATGGGGAAAGGTCACGGCGAGGCGGGCCATGCGGAAGGGCAGGGCGATTTGAGCGGCGAGGCGCGGTTCACCGTCACGCGGACGCTGAGCAAGGACCAGCAGGCGCGGCGCGAGCGCCTGATCGACTCGGCCCGCGAGCTCGCGCTGGAGGGCGGCTACCCGGCCGTCACCATGCACGACGTCGCCGACCGCGCCGGAGTCGCCCGCGCGACCGTCTACCGGTACTTCGCCACCAAGGACCACCTGCTCACCGAGGTGGCGGCGACCTGGGCGCACCGCGTCACCGACGACATCGACGCGCTCGCCGTCGGCGACACCCCGCAGGAGCGGCTCACCGCGCTGCTGGAGCGCATCGTGTACGTGGCGGCGGCGGAGCGAACCCTGACTTCGGCGATCATCCAGGCCGTGACCTCGGACGACTCCAGCGTCGACGACGACCGCACCGTGCTGTTCCTGTTCCTGCGCGACCGGCTCTCGACGGCGATCGGCGACCCGGTGCCCGAGCGGGACGACGTGGAGATCGTCCTCGGGCACATCCTGCTCGCCGCGCTGATCAGCCTGGCGTCGCTGCGCCAGCCCGCCGAGGAGGTCGCCGCGATGGTCCGCACCGCCGGGAGGCTGGTGCTGGCTGGCGCGTTCGCCGCCCCCACCCCGACCTGACCTGGTCCACACGTTTCTCGGCGGAGATTGGACCTGTAGGGCGGACCAATCCGGCGTGACCGCGCTGCTGGGGCTGGCCGGCGACCTCGTGTACGCGGTCGCCGCCGGCTCGATCGGCGCGTGGCTGCGGGAACGTCCCGCGTTCCGGCGGCGGCAGCGGTACGCGACCGGGCTGATCTCCCTCGCCCTCGGCGCCGCGGCCGTGTTCGCCGCCCCGAGCCGCCGCCGTGCGTGAGGCCCGTCTCGCATGGCGCCCCGGCGGGGCGCGGAGGGTTTGTCAGTTCGCTTACAAGTGACGCGGCGCAATGCGTAGCGCGCCTTGCAGCCTGCCCGGCGGGTCGTCTGTAGCTTCCGGAGCGGGAGGTGCGAACGGTGACCACGAGCCTTGAGCAGCGCTCTCCGCTGAAGCCCTGGGCCGGTGTCCCCCGCGAGCTGTCCACCGTGTTCCGGCCCCACCTGGACGCCCTCGCCGAGGAGATGATCGAGGAGATCCTCGCCGGGATCCCCGAGTACTCCCGCCCGCAGGACGAGGAGTACGCGCGGCTCGTCCGGCTGGCCGTCGAGGGGGCGCTGCGCCAGTTCGTCGACCTCATCATGGACCCGGAGAGCTCCTGGGAGCCGGTCGCCGCCGTCTACCGGGAGATCGGCTGGGCGGAGGCCCGCGAGGGCCGCAACCTGGACATCCTGCAGACCTCGCTGCGGCTCGGCGCCCGCGTCGCCTGGCGGCGGCTCGCCGCCGAGTCCGAGCGGTACGACATCTCCCGCCGCACCCTCGCCGGCATCGCCGAGGCGATCTTCGCGTTCCTGGACGAGATCGCCCGCGCCGCCACCGAGGGCTACACCAAGGCCCGCGAGCAGGAGGCCGGCGAGCTGGAGCACCGCCGCCGCAGGCTGCTCGACCTGCTGCTCGCCGAACCGCCCGCCGCCCCGCAGGCCGTCGCCGACCTGGCCCGCCTCGCGCAGTGGCGCGTCCCGCGCACCGTCGCCGCCGTCGTCCTGTACGAGCGGGGGCGGCGGCCCTTCTCGCACCCGTCCCTGCCGCCCGACGTGCTCGCGGACGTCGACCGCCGCGAGCCCTGCCTCCTCGTGCCCGACCCGGAGGGCCCGGGGCGCGGCCGGATGCTGGAGTCCGCGCTGCGCGACTGGGTCGCGGCGCTCGGCCCGACCGTCCGCACCGAGGACGCGGCCAGGTCGCTGCGCTGGGCCCGGGAGGCGCTGCCGCTCGCGCGCCGCGGCGTCCTGCCGTCCGACCGGCTGATCCGCTGCGCCGAGCACATGCCGGCGCTCGTCGTCTTCAAGGACGAGGAGCTGGTCCGCGCCGTCGCCGAACTGCGGCTCGCGCCGCTGAAGGAGGTCCGGCCCCGGCACCGCGAGCGGCTCATGCGCACGCTGCTGTCCTGCCTGCAGAACGGGTTCAACGCCACCGAGGTCGCGAACCGGCTGCACGTCCACCCGCAGACCGTCCGGTACCGGCTGCACCAGCTGGAGGAGCTCTTCGGCGAGCGGATGTACGAGCCGGAGCTGCGGCTGGAGCTGGAGATGGTGCTGACCGTCCGGCTCTCCGCGCCCCCGGCCGAGACGGCTCAATCAAACGATTGACCGGGCTCGGGGGGAGCGCCTAGCTTGGGCGGATGAGCAGCACCGATTCCGGACGCGACCGGATCATCGAGGCCGCCACCCGGCTGTTCGCGGCCCTCGGCTACGACGGGACGTCCACCCGGATGATCGCCGAGGCGGCCGGGCTCAACGTCGCGACCGTGGCCTACCACGTCGGCGGCAAGCGCGACCTGTACCTCATCGTCATGGACCGCGCCCACCGGGCCGAGCGGCAGGTCCTGGAGGAGGCCCTCGCCGAGATGACCCCGGACGTGGAGGGCGTTCTCACCCTCGTCGACCGGTACGTCGAACTCTGCATGGCGCGACCCGAGATCCCCGCGTTGTGGATGCACCGCTGGCTGTCGGACGCCGCCGACGTCGCGCACCTGGACGACGACTACGTCCGGCCGCTGATGGAGATCGTGAGCCAGGCCGTCCGCGGGGTCGTCAGCGACGCGGTCGACCTCGACTTCCTCGTGTGGACGGTCGTCTGGTGCACGCACGGGTTCGGCTCCGGCGGCCTCCTCGACCAGCAAGGGAAACGCAGGAAACTGGACGACCCGGAGGCGGTCGCCCGGTTCCGCGCCCACCTGCGCCGGACGGTCGCCGCGGCGATCAGCCCGCCCGCCGGCAGCCCCGGATGACCGGTGCGCTGCCCCGGCGGCGGCTCCTCGGCTACGGCGTCGGCTCGATCGGCACCGGCGTGTTCTCCTCGGTCCCCGGGCTCCTGCTCCTGTACTACCTCACCGACGTCCTCGGCGTGTCCGCCGCGATCGCCGGGGCCGTCCTCGTGCTCCCCAAGGCATGGGACGTGCTGCTCAACCCGATCGTCGGCGCCGCCAGCGACCGCGAGGCCGTCCGGACGGGCCGCCGCACCCGCTTCCTGCTGCTGGGCGCGCTGACCCTGCCGCTCCTGTTCGCCGCGATGTTCGCCGTGCCGGTCGACTCCCCGGGGTTCGCGGCCGGCTGGGCCGGGGTCATGTTCCTGCTGGCCGCCAGCGCGTTCGCGTGTTTCCAGGTGCCGTACGTGGCGCTGCCCGCGGAGATCTCCGGTGAGCCGTCCGAGCGCGGCCGGGCGATGGCGTGGCGGGTCGTCTGCCTGACGGTCGGCATCCTGGTCGCGGGCGGGCTCGCGCCCGTCCTGACCGGCGCCGCCGGGGGCGGGCGCGCGGGATACGCCCTGATGGGCGGCGTGATCGGGCTCGTGATGGGCGCGGCGATGGTGGCGAGCACGCTGGCCACCCGCTGGATCCCGTCCCGCCCGGGGCCGCACCCGCTCGGGCTCGTCGCCGCGCTGCGCACCGCGCGCGGCAACCGGCCGTTCTTTCTGCTGCTCGGCGCGCACGTCGGGAACACCCTCGCCGTCGCGATCATGCTGGCGGGCGCGCCGTACGTCGCGGCGTACCGGCTGGACGACTACGGGCTCACCTCGGCGATGTTCGTCTGCATGGTGGCGCCGAGCGCGTTCGCGGTCCCGCTGTGGCGGTGGCTGGCGCGCCGGTACGGGGAGGTCGGCTGCTACGCGGCGGCGCAGGTGGTGTTCGCCGCGACCGGCGCCGCCGCCTACCCGCTCATCACCTCCACCGCCGGGGTCCTGGCCCTCAGCGCCCTGGTCGGCGTCTGCTACGCGGCCGTGCAGCTGCTTCCGCTGTCGCTGATGCCCGAGACCGTCCACGCCGACGCGGGGCGGACGGGGCACGCGCAGTCCGGCGCCTTCACCGGGCTCTGGACGGCGGCGGA
This sequence comes from Actinomadura coerulea, assembly GCF_014208105.1. Taxonomy (NCBI): domain Bacteria; kingdom Bacillati; phylum Actinomycetota; class Actinomycetes; order Streptosporangiales; family Thermomonosporaceae; genus Actinomadura; species Actinomadura coerulea. The sequence continues at coordinate 4,784,272 of NZ_JACHMQ010000001.1, read as the reverse complement.
GACGGGCGCGCTGGCCCTCGGCCCCGGCGTCTTCGCGCTGATCCTGGCCGCCTCGTCGTTCCAGTCCTCCGACCTGGACACCCCGGTCGTCCAGCCCGAGTCGGCCCTCAAAGGGCTGACCGCCGGGTTCACGCTCGTCCCGGCCGCGCTGCTGCTCCTCAGCGTCCCCCTCCTGCTGGCCTACCGCCGGCAGGCCGCCGTCCACCGCCCGATCGAGGGAACACCGGAACATGCCGTCTGAACGCCTTCCCGAAGCCGGCCGCCCCGGCGCCGAGCTGCTCGACGAACTGGCCGGGCTGCGCGGCGCCGACCTGCCCGTGCGCGGCGGCCAGGTCACCGCCTACGTCTACGACACCGGGCGGGAGGCCGTGCACGACCTCGCAGCCACCGCCTACCAGGAGATGCTGGAGGTCAACTGCCTGGACCCGACGGCGTTCCCGAGCATCGTCGCGCTCGAACGGCAGATCGTCGGCTGGGTCGCGGACAAGCTGGGCGGCGGCACCGGCATCTTCACCAGCGGCGGCACCGAGTCGATCATGCTGGCGGTGAAGGCGGCGCGGGACGCCCGGCAGGTCGAGGGCACGCCGCAGCTCGTGCTCCCGGCGACCGCGCACCCCGCGTTCCACAAGGCCGCGCACTACCTCGGCCTTGAGGTCGTCCACGTTCCCGTCGACGACGCGTTCCGCGCCGACCCGGCCGCGACCGCCGCCGCGCTCACGCCCCGCACGGTTCTGGTCGTCGCCTCGGCGCCGTCCTACCCGCAGGGCGTCATGGACCCGGTCCCCGAGATCGCGTCCATCGCCGCGTCCGCCGGGGTGCCGTGCCACGTGGACGCCTGCGTCGGCGGCTGGGTGCTGCCCTGGCTGCGCGACGCCGGACGGGACGTCCCGCCGTTCGACCTCTCCGTGCCGGGCGTCACGTCCCTCTCCTGCGACCTGCACAAGTACGGCTACTCGCCCAAGGGGGCATCGGTCGTGCTGTTCGCGGACGAGTCGCTCCGCCGCCGCGCCTACTTCGCGTCCGCGGAATGGCCCGGCTACACCGTCATCAACGCGGGCGTGCAGAGCAGCAAGAGCGCCGGGCCGCTGGGCGCGGCGTGGGCGACCCTCATGGCGGTCGGCGCCGGGGGCTACCGAGACCTCGCCGAGTCCGCGATGGCGGCGGCCGAGCGGCTGGCGGCGGGCGTCGCCGGGATCCCGGGCCTGCGGGTGCTCGGCGAGCCCGCCGCCCCGCTCGTCGCCGTCGCCTCGACCGACCCGGCGCTGGACGTGTTCGTCGTCGCCGACGAGGCCCGCGCACGCGGCTGGTTCTTCCAGCCGCAGCTGTCCTACCAGGGCATCCCGCCGAACCTGCACTTCACGCTGACCGGGGTCAGCGACGTCGACGCGCTCCTCGCGGCGCTCGCCGACGCGGTGAAGGCCGCCCGCGCCGCCGGGCCGCCGGACGTCCCGTCCGGCCTGGTCGACGCGCTCGCCGGCCTGGACCTCGACAGCCTCGACGACGCCGGTTTCGCGGGGCTGCTCGCGTCGGTCGGCGTCGACCTCGCGGGCGGCGCGGAGCCCGAGATGGCCATGGTCAACGCCATCCTGGACGCCCTGCCCCCCACCACCCGAGAGGCCCTGCTGATCCGCTTCCTGTCGGCCCTCTACACCTAACCCGCCACCAGGCGTCGACTTGCGGCGTGTCGCCCTTATGACAGCGCTGATAAGGGCGACACGCCGCAAGTCAACGCGGGGTCAGCGGAGGCGGGTGAGGCGCTTGACGAGGGACGGGGGGCGTCCCGTGCCGACCTCCACCGGGACCCGGGCGGCGCCCGCGTCCACGACACCGGCCCTGGTGCCGCGCTCGGCCCCGGCGGGCGGGTCGCCGTCGAAGCGGACGGGCACGGTGAGGCCGGGCCAGCCGACGACGTTCACCGGCGACGCGGCGGTCAGCGCCTTCCGGCCGCCGAGCCCGTCGTCGAGCCAGGCGATCCTCTGCCCGGGGCGCGCCAGCGGCGCCGCGACCATGGCCTGCTCGGCCGCGACGAGGATGCCCTCCGCCGAGTTGACGGCGTCCGCCGCGCTGGGGGAGCGCTGCCCCATCACCGCGCCCACGATCAGGGTCTGCGTGCCGCCGACGTCCCGGCGCGCGGCGAACACGTAGTTCCCGCCCGCCGCGTCCGTGTACCCCGTCTTGCCGCCGACCACGCCGTTGCGTCCCAGGATGAAGTTGCCGCCCTGCCGGGGGGAGCCGCCGCCGTCCGGCACGTACATCCGGTTGTTCACGATCTCGGTGAACGCCGGGATCCTCATCGCCGCCCGCAGCAGCTTCACCTGGTCGGCGGCCGTGCTGACGGTGCCGGAGTGGTAGCCGCTCGGGTCGGTGTAGCGCGTGCCGGTCATGCCCAGGCGCTGCGCCGCGGCGTTCATCTTCGCCACGAACGCCTGGTCGCCGCCGGAGTCCCAGCGGGCCAGCTCGTGCGCCACGTCGTTCGCCGAGATGATGAGCAGGGCCTCCAGCGCCTTGCGCTGCGTCAGCCGCTGGTTCGCCGTCACTTCGAGCAGCGACTCGCCGCGCCGCTTGCGCGCCGGGATCTGCGCCGCCGCCTGCGGTGACACCGTCAGCACCGGCCCGGCCTCGCCCGACTTCAGCGGATGTGCGTTCAGGTAGACGTAGGCCGTCATCACCTTGGCGACGCTCGCCGTGGGCGTCGGCACCGCCCCGCCCGACGAGCCCATCGTCCCGACCCCGTCCACGTAGAGCACCGCCTGGCCCACGCCGGGCCATGGCAGCGCCGGGGCCTGCCCGGGGAAGGTGTGGCTCGACGCGATCGTCAGACGCACGGTCGGGTCGGGCGGCGGCCGCAGCAGCTGCCCGGCCACGACCCCGGCCACGAGGACCAGCATGGCCGCGACGACGATGAGCCAGCGCCGCTTGCCCTTCCGCTTCTCCACCTCGGCGGGCCCAGCCGGATACGGCGGTTGGGCTGGCTGCGCGGGCTGGACCGGTTGGGCCGGCTGGGCGGGTGGTGCCGCCCCGTCCCAGGGCACGCTCCACTGACCGGACGTCCGGGCCGTCGGAGCAGCCGGAGCAGCCGGGGCCGCCGGAGCCGGAAGCGATGCCTCCCATGGCCCGTCCTGAGCCGACAGATCCGGCAACCACTCCACCCGGGTGGGCCCGGCGGGCGAGGGCGCGGCGCCCCGGACGTCTCCGGGCGCCTCCGGCCGCATGGCCGGTGCGGCCGCGCCCTGCGGACGTTCGGCCTCGGGCGGCGCGGACTGCCGGGGCGGCGCGGGCAGCGCCCGGTTGCCGCGCGTTTCGCGGACGTCGCCGGGGCGCTCCTGATGGTGCGGTGCGGGCGCGGTGCGCGGAGCCACGCCTTGCGGACGTTCGGCACCGGGTGGTGCGGGGCGCGCGCGCCTGCCGCGCGGCTGGTGGACGTCACCCGGGTGTTCCTGGTGTTGCGGTGGCGCGGAGGCGGCGTGCGGAGCTGGGCGCTGAGGAGGTTCCGCGTCCGAGGGGGGCGCGTGTCGTCGCCCCCTGGTCGGTGGAGCCGCGCTCGGCGGTTCCTGCCGTGCCTCCGGCTCAGGCGCCGCGGCCTGGGGGTGTTCGGTCGCGGGACGGATCGCGTGTCGGCCGCTGCTTCGGGGCGTTGCGGCCGGGGGCGGGGCGTCGTCGGGCTTGGGGGACGAGGTGTGGCGCGGAGCCGAGGTGCCGCGCGCCTCGCGGGCGTCGTCGGGGCGCTCCTGCGGCTCCGGCGGCGCGGCGGCGGACGCGTGGCCCCGCTGGGGCGCGCTGCTCTGGGCCGGGTCGTCCTCGGGGCGTTCCTCGGGGCGTTCCTCGGCCCGGGGCTCTTCCGCCGGGGAGGCGGTGTCGTCCTCCGGGGCGGGCTCCTCGTCCTCGGCGGACGGAGACGTGGGACGCCAGGGCTCGGTCTCGGGGGGCGGAGAGGCGGCGCTGGAAGGCGCCTCCCGTACGGGCTCCTCCTGCGGGGGAGGCGGCGTGAACTGGACGTACCAGGTGCTGCCCGCCGGCTTCTCGGCCGCCTCGTCGCCGGTTCCGCCGGTGGTGTCGTCCGCGGCCTCGTCCGGGGTCTCCGCCTCGGTGTCGTCAGCGGCCTCGGCCTCGTCAGCGGCCTCGTCAGCGGCGTCGTCGCCGGGCTCGTCCCGCGGCTCGGCGGGACGGCGGACGGCGATGTCCGGACGGGTGAGGTTGACCTTCACCGGCACGCGGAACTCGGCGGTTCTGTTGCGCGCCGGTTCCGCGTCGAGCTCGGCGTCGTCGCCCACGTGCAGACCCCCTCTGCTCGTCCCTGACAGGCGGCGGAGCGGTCCTGCCGACAACCCCGTGCATATAGAGGATGCGCATTTTATCGGGAAGGTTCGCCGGGATCCGTATAGGCGCGCGCCGTGTCGCCGTGAACCTGCGGCGCGGGTTGCGGAGATACATCGCTGACAACGTCCCCGCACGGGAAGGCCCGGTGCGCATGCCATGGTGGCCGCGATGACCGTTCCCCCGACGGCTCGGGAAAGCGACGCCGCTCTCATCGAGAGCTCGCTCGCCGATCCCGAGGCGTTCGCTGCGCTGTTCGACCGCTATTCGGCCATGCTCTACCGGTACGTCTCCCGCCGCCTCGGGCCGGAGGCGGCGGAGGACGTCGTCGGGGAGACGTTCCTGGCCGCGTTCAGCAGGCGGCACCGCTACGACCTGGAGCAGCGGGACGCGCGGCCGTGGCTGTTCGGCATCGCGACGAAGCTGGTCGCGCGGCACCACAGGGCGGAGGCCGCACGCTACCGGGCGCTGCGGCGCAGCCCCGTGGACGGCCCGGTGGAGGGGCCCGACGACCGCGTCGCCGCGGGGGTGACCGCGTCGGCGACCCGTCCGGCGCTGGCGGCGGCGCTGTCCGGCCTGGCGCGCCGCGACCTGGACGTCCTGCTGCTGGTGGCCTGGGGCGACCTGTCCTACGAGGAGGCGGCGCGGGCGCTCGGCATCCCGGTCGGCACGGTCCGCTCCCGCCTCAACCGGGCGCGGCGCAAGGTGCGCGCGGCGCTCGGCGACACCGACCCGACCCGCGAGGAGGCGTGACCGTGGACGATCTCGACCTGATCCGCGGCCTCGGCCGCGACCTGGAGCACGAGCCGCCGCCGTCCCTCGCCCGGCAGCGCGGCCGGCTGCTGGACGAGGCGCGGCGCGGGCGCCGCGGCATGCTGCGGTGGGCGCTGCTCGGCGTGGTCGCGGCGGTGACCGCCGCGGCGATCCTCGTCCCGGTGGTCCTGCTGCACGGACCGGGCGCGCGGCCGGCGGCGACCGGCTCGACCGCGCCCACCGCCGCGGGGCCGCTGAACGTGCTGGTCATCGGGCTGGACGCCCGCCACGCCGGCGCGTCGCGCTCCGACACCCTGCTGCTCGTGCACGTCCCCGCCGACCGGAAGCGGCCGCGGCTCGTGAGCATCCCCCGGGACGTGCTCGTGCCGATGCCCCCCTGCGCCCGGAGCCGATCGCGGCAGGCGGCGATCAACACGGCGTTCCCGCTGGGCGGCGCCGCCTGCACGCGCGGGGCGGTGGAGTCGCTGACCGGCGTCCGGATCGACCAGACCGTCGTGATCGACTTCGGCGGCTTCACCCGGGTGGTGGACGCGCTCGGCGGCGTCGAGGTGATGCTGCCGGCGGCGGTCGACGATCCGAAGTCCGGGCTGGACCTCCCCGCGGGCCGGCACCTGCTGGGAGGGGCGCAGGCGCTCGCCTACGTCCGGGCCCGGCACGGCCTCGGGGACGGCTCGGACCTGGACCGCGTGAGACGCCAGCAGCTGTTCCTCGCCTCGATGGCGCGGCGGGCCAAGGACCTCATGGCGAAGGACCCGGTGCGGTTCGCGCGCTTCCTCACCGTCGCGGCCGGTTCGATCGAGAGCACTCCGAGGCTGGACGCCGGGGCGCTGCGCACGCTCGCGCGCGGGTTCGGCGGGAGCGGCGGAGTCGCCGCGACCACGATCCCCGTCCGTCCCGCCCCTTCGGACCCGAACCGGCTCGTGGTGGACGGGGCCGCCGCCCGGAAGGTGCTCGCACCGTTCCGGGCGCGATGAGTGACCCCCGGTCTGAGGGGTAGGGGCGCATCGTTCCCGGCTACGACCCACGAGCAAGGAGTGAGTGAGCGATGGCCACGAAAGTCCGCGACATCATGACCGGCTCGCCTACGGCGGTGTCGCCGGAGCTCGACATCGTCACCGTGGCGCGCGCGATGCGCGACGAGGAGATCGGTGCGGTCCTGGTGGCGGAGGGCGACGACCTGAAGGGCGTCGTCACCGACCGCGACCTGGTGGTGCGCGGGCTCGCCGCAGGCGGCGACCCCGCGCAGTCCAAGATCGGCAAGATCGCGAGCAAGGTGACCGCGACGGTGGGGCCCGACGACTCCCTCGACAAGGCCGCGCAGATCATGCGCGAGCGGTCCGTCCGGCGGCTCCCCGTCATCGAGGACGGCCGTCCGGTGGGCATCGTGTCCATCGGCGACCTGGCGATCGAGAAGGACTCGGCGTCGGCGCTCGCCGACATCAGCGCGGCGCGCCCGAACACCTGACCCTGCCCGCCTGACCCTGCCCGCTCACAGCACGGACAGGAGGCGCTCCAGTTCCTCGTCGGTGTTGTAGTAGTGCACGGAGGCCCGCACGGCCGCTGGACGGGCGTGCGGGTCGTATCCGTGCGAGAGCGGGTTGGTCACGTTGACGTTGACGCCCCGCTCGCCGGCCGCCGCCTTGACGGCGGCCGGGTCGCGTCCGTCCACGGTGAAGGTGACGATGCCGGAGGGCCGCGCGCCCCTGTCCAGGACGGTGGCCCCGGGCCGGGCGGACAGTTCCTCCCTGAGCCGGGCGGCGAGGCCCAGGACGCGGTCCTCGATCCGCTCCATCCCGAGGTCGGCCGCGTAGTCGGCGGCGACGCCCAGCCCGATCTGCCCGGCGACGTGCCGTTCCCACGTCTCGAACCGCTGGGCGTCCTCGCGCATCTCGAACCCGTTCGGCGCCTTCCAGTCCGCGGCCTGGAGGTCGAGGAACGGGGGGACGAGCGTCCGCAGGATCTCGCGCCGGACGTACAGGAAGCCCGTGCCGCGCGGGCCGCGCAGGAACTTGCGCCCCGTCGCCGACAGGATGTCGCAGCCGATCTCGTCGACGTCCAAGGCGAGATGCCCCACCGACTGGCACGCGTCCAGGAGGTACAGGACGCCGTGCGCACGGCACAGCCGCCCGACCTCGGCCGCGGGGTTGATGAGCCCGTTGTGCGTCGGGATGTGGTTCAGCGACACCAGCCGGACGTCGCCCTTGGCGAGCTCGGCCTCCAGCGCGTCCAGCGAGAGGGTTCCGTCGGGCTCGTCCGGGACGACCTCCACACGCGCGCCCTTGGCCGCCGCCACCTGCTGGTAGGCGATCGCGTTGCTGGAGTACTCGCTCGTCGTCGTCAGGATGCGGTCGCCGTCCGCGAAGGGGATCGCGTAGAACGCCATGTCCCACGCACGGGTGGCGTTCTCCACGAAGGCGATCTCGTCGGGGCGGGCCCCGAGGAGCCGGGCGACGGCGTCGTAGAAGTGCGCGATGGCCGCCTCGTTGCGCTCGGCGGCCTCGTATCCGCCGATCAGCGACTCCTGTTCGAAGTGCCCGGCGACGGCGTCGATGACCGGACGGGGCGGAAGCGCGGCCCCGGCGTTGTTGAGATGGGCCACCTTCGCGCAGCCGGGGGTGTCGGACCGGAGTTCGTCGATGTCCACAGGACGCCCTTCCCTCGCGGAAATGTCGTACCCCCGCGGGACCCTGGGATCCTGCGACGGCTTGACCTCAACCTTTCTTGAGGTCGCATGCTTGCTGTTCCAGGCTAACGATCACAGGGGTCTCCATGGACATGGAAGTCACGGCGTGGATGTCGCTGCACCACGCCATGAACGCGCGGGACAGCAGGCCGTTCTCCAGGGCGACGCTGGGGCGCATCGGCCGCTTCGCCCGCCCGCACCGGGGCATTCTCACCGCCTTTCTCCTGCTCAGCGTGGTGATGGCGGTCATCGCCGTCGCGACGCCCGTCCTCGCCGGATGGGTCGTCAACGCGATCGTCGACCATGACGCCACGTCCACGGTGGTGTGGCTGGCCATCGTGATCGCGGTTCTGGCGCTGGCCGAGGGCTCCCTCGGGCTGGTGAACCGGTGGCTTTCCGCGCGCATCGGCGAGGGGCTGATCCTCGACCTGCGCACCTCGGTGTTCGACCACGTCCAGCGCATGCCGGTCGCCTTCTTCACCCGGACCCGCACCGGCGCCCTGGTCAGCCGCCTCAACAACGACGTGATCGGCGCCCAGCGGGCGTTCAGCGACACCCTCTCCGGAGTGGTCAGCAACCTTGTGACCGTGCTGCTCACCTTCGCGGTGATGGTGCGCATCTCGTGGCAGATCACCCTGCTCGCGCTGGTCCTGCTGCCCGTCTTCGTCCTCCCGGCCCGCCGGATGGGCACCCGCCTGGCGAAGCTCGAACGCGAGGCGGCGTCGCACGACGCCGCGATGAGCACGCAGATGACCGAGCGGTTCTCCGCCCCCGGCGCGACGCTGGTGAAGCTGTTCGGGCGCCCGGCCCGCGAGTCGGCCGAGTTCGCCGCCCGGGCCCGCCGCGTCCGCGACATCGGCGTCCGCACCGCGATGGTGCAGCACGTCTTCATCACGGCGCTCACCATGGTCTCGGCGCTCGCCCTCGCGCTCGTCTACGGCGTCGGCGGGTTCCTGTCGCTGCGCGGCCACCTCGACGCCGGGGCCGTCGTCGCCCTCGCCCTGCTGCTCACCCGCCTCTACGCCCCGCTGACCGCCCTGGCCAGCTCCCGGGTCGAGGTGATGAGCGCGCTCGTCAGCTTCGAGCGGGTCTTCGAGGTGCTCGACCTCAAGCCGCTCGTCGCCGAGAAGCCCGAGCCCGGCGAGGTGCCCGAGGGCCCGGTGGCCGTCGAGTTCGACGGCGTCACCTTCGCCTACCCGTCCGCCGACAAGGTCTCCCTCGCCTCCCTCGAAGAGGTCGCCACCCTCGACACCCGCGGCGGCGTGGACGTCCTGCACGACGTCTCGTTCCGCGCCGAGCCCGGCCAGATGGTCGCCCTGGTCGGCTCGTCCGGCGCGGGCAAGTCGACGATCGCGCAGCTGCTGCCGCGCCTCTACGACGTCGACTCCGGCGCCGTCCGGCTCGGCGGCGTCGACGTCCGCGACCTGTCGTTCCAGGCCATCCGCGACACGCTCGGCATGGTGACGCAGGACGGGCACCTGTTCCACGAGTCGATCCGCGAGAACCTCCTGCTGGCCCGCCCCGAGGCGTCCGAGGACGAACTCTGGGACGTGCTGCGCCGCGCCCGCCTCGACGCCCTCATCGAGGGCCTGCCCGACGGCCTCGACACCATCGTCGGCGAGCGCGGCTACCGCCTGTCCGGCGGCGAGCGCCAGCGCCTCACCATCGCGCGGCTCCTGCTCGCCCGCCAGCGCGTCGTGATCCTGGACGAGGCCACCGCGCACCTCGACTCCACGTCCGAGGCCGCCGTCCAGGAGGCCCTGACCGAGGCCCTCGACGGCCGCACCGCCGTGGTCATCGCGCACCGCCTGTCCACCGTCCGCGCCGCCGACCTGATCCTCGTCGTGGAGAGCGGCCGCATCATCGAACGCGGCACCCACGAGGAACTCCTCGCCGCGGACGGCCGCTACGCCGACCTCTACAACACCCAGTTCGCCGACGAACCGCCCCTGGAGCCCGTCGCCTGACCTCCCTGGGCGTCTCACCGGCCTGCGGTGCGGGTCAGGGCAGGTCGGTGAGGAGGTCGTGCAGGGAGCGGATGATGTTGGAGCGCCAGCCGCTGCCCATGCCGCGGAAGGCGTGCGCGTCGACGGGGTCGTCCAGGTCGAAGCCCGCGTGCTCGACGAACAGGCGCGTCCCGCGCCCCTCGGGCACGAGCCGCCACGTCACCGTCGTGTCGAGGCCGCCGCCGCGCCAGCTGATGCGCAGCAGGGCCGCGTCCTCGATGTCGAGGACGCGGCACGCGATCGTCCCGTCGAAGCCGATCGCCGGGATCGGCTTGGCGGTGAACGTGAAGCGGTGCCCGACGACGGCCTTGAAGTCGTTCGGCATCAGCCACCGGGCCAGCAGATCGGGCTCGGTGAGCGCCCTCCACACCTTCGCGGGCGGATGCGGCAGGAACTCGTCCACCTCGATCGAGGCCCGCTCACCGTTCATGTTCCCCCTCTTCCACATCACACCTTGCGAAAACGGGCGACGGCGACGGCGCCCGACACCAGGACGATCCCGGCGGTCCACGCGAGGGCCCGCCAGACGTAGTGCCCGGCGTCGTGCCCGAGGCCCGCCGCGTCGCCCTGGGTGAGCACCCGCACCGCGTCCATCATGACGGTGACCGGCTGGTGCTCGGCGAAGCCCCGCAGCCATCCGGGCATCGTCCCCACCGGGACGTAGGCACCGGAGACGAAGCTCAGCGGCAGCGCCAGGAACCCCACGCCCTGCGCCGCCTGCGGGTTCGCGGTCAGCAGCCCCAGCGCCACGAACATCCACACGAACGCGGACCCGAACAGCGCGCACAACCCGAACCCGGCCAGCGCGGACGCCCAGCCGGCGTGCACCCGGAACCCCACGGCGAACGCCAGGGCGGCGCTCACCAGGAGGATCAGCACCACGCGCACCGTGTCGGCGGCCGCCTGGCCCGCGATCGCGGCCGTGCGCGGCATCGGCAGCGACCTCAGCCGGTCCAGGTGGCCGGACGCGATGTCCTCGGCGACCGCGACCGCCGCGCTCATCCCGGCGAACAGCCCGCTCACCGTCAGCAGCCCCGGGATCATGTAGTCGACGTATCCGGCGCCGCCCGTGCTGATCGCGCCGCCGAACACGTACCGGAAGATGAGCAGGAACGCGACGCTCTGCACGAGACCCATCACGATGATCTGCGGTGTCCGCAGCATCCGCCGGATGCCCCGCTGCGCGACCACCCAGGTCGCCGCCCCGAACCCCACTCCACCAACACCCGATGTCACGGCCATGGCTGACTCCGTTCTCCGCGCCGGCCGTCCCCGCCGTCCCGGTAGGGGGCAGCCCTGAAGGGGGCCTCGCACAGTGCGGCGGTCGCGTTCATGCGGGGGTCCTGTCCGGGGTGGTGGTGAGGGTCAGGAAGACCTCGTCGAGGGTGGGGCGGCGCAGGGTGACGTCCTCGACGGGGACGTGGTGGTCGGCCAGGGCCCGGACGGCTCTCAGCAGGTCGTCGGGCCCGTTGCCGGCGGGCATGGTCACCAGGAGGGACGGCGGGTCGGCGTGGACGGGGGCGATCGGCTCCAGGGCGCGGGCGGCGGACGCCAGCGCGGCGCGGTCGCGGACGTGGACCTCGACCAGGTCGCCGCCGATCCGCGACTTCAGCTCCCGGGGCGTGCCCTCGGCCGCCACCCGGCCCCGGTCGATGATCACGACGCGGTCGGCGAGGCGGTCGGCCTCGTCCAGGTACTGGGTGGTGAGCAGGACGTTCGCGCCGTCCGCGACCAGGTCGCCGATGGCGTCCCACAGCTCGATGCGGCCGCGCGGGTCGAGGCCGGTGGTGGGCTCGTCCAGCAGCAGGAGCCGGGGCGCGCCGACCAGGCTCGCACCGAGGTCCAGGCGGCGGCGCGTCCCGCCCGAGTAGGTGCGGACGAGGCGGTCGGCCACCTCGGCCAGGGACAGCCGTTCCAGCACCGCGGCGGCGCTCGCGCGGGCGGTCCGGCGGTTCTGGCCGAACAGCCGCGCGACCATCTCCAGGTTCTCCCGCCCGGTCATCGCCGCCTCGACGGCCGCGTACTGGCCGGCCAGGCCGATGAGCCGCCGCACCCGGCCCGGTTCGCGGGCCGCGTCGACGCCGTCCACGCGCAGGGTGCCGCCGTCGGGCCGGACGAGCGTCGCAACCGCGCGGACGAACGTCGTCTTGCCGGCGCCGTTCGGGCCGAGCAGCGCGACGACCCGGCCCGGCTCGGCGACGAGGTCGAGCCCGTCGAGGGCCCGCACGTCCCCGAACCGCTTGACCAGCCCGGACGCCTCGACGACGGGGGTCACAGGTCCTCCTCGTCGAGCAGGTCGCGCAGGTTGGAGAGCTTCTCCCGCCAGAACCGCTCGTACGGGGTGAGCCACTGCGAGAGTTCCCGCAGGGGCGCGGGCTCCAGGCTGTAGAGGCGCCGCCGGCCGTCGCGCCGCTCGCTGACCAGCCCGGCGTCGCGCAGCACCTTGAGGTGCTCGGAGACGCTCGGGCGGCTCATCGCGAAGTGCGCCGCGAGGTCGTTGACAGGGCGCGGCCCGTCCAGCAGGAGGGCGGTGAGCTCCCGCCGGACGGGGCTGGCGAGGGCCGCGAAGACGTCCGCCGTCACCGCGCGGCCAGCACGATGCCGTTGCCGTCGGGGTCGGTCAGCGTGGCCTGCCGTCCCCAGGGGAGGTCCTGCGGGCCCTCGACCCGCACCCCGGCGCCGCGCAGGCGCTCGCAGTCCGCGTCGAGGTCGGTCGTCTCCAGCATCAGCCCGTGCACGCTGCCGGGCGCCGCGCCGGGCACGCGGTCCGCGAGGACGATGTTCGTCTCCGCGCCCTTGGGCGCCATCTGGAGCCAGCGCATCGGGCCCATGGAGCGGTCCACCACGACCTCGAAGCCGAGCTTGGCCGCGTAGAAGTCCTTGGCCGCGTCCTGGTCGGAGACCGGCACGGTGAGCAGCCGCACATGTGTGATGTTCATGCGCCCGAAGATAGGTAGGGGGTTGCCTACCTGTCAAATGTAGGAGATTCCCTACGTGTCGGCGGCGATGTTTGCCGGGCGGGCCGGGTGGCAGGCTGAGGGCATGCGCGCCGTCACCTATGACTCCTATGCCAGCGACAACTCCCGGCTGAAGGTCGGAAGGGTCCCGGATCCGAAGGTCGGCCCGGGACAGGTCCTGATCGAGGTCCGCGCGGCGGGGGTCAACCCCGTCGACTGGAAGGTCATGACGGGTGGCCTGGACGGGATGATGGACGCGATGTTCCCCGTAATCCCCGGCTGGGACGTCGCCGGGGTGGTGCGGGGGAGAGGCCCCGACACCCCGGATTTCGTGGACGGCGACGAGGTCATGTCCTACGCGCGCAAGGACGTCGTCGGCGCCGGGACGTTCGCCCAGTACGTCGCGGTCGCGGCGGACGACGTGGCGCGCAAGCCCGCGTCGCTCGACTGGAACCAGGCCGGCGGGCTGCCGCTCGTCGGAATGACCGCGCAGCGTTCCCTGGACCGGCTCGAGGTCGGGCAGGGCGACGTCCTGCTCATCCACGCGGCGTCCGGCGGCGTGGGGAGCCTGGGGGTCCAGATCGCCCGGGACCGCGGCGCCCGCGTGATCGGCACGGCCTCCGAGGAGAACCACGAGTTCCTGCGCGGCCTCGGCGCCGAGCCCGTCGCCTACGGGGACGGCCTGGTCGAGCGCGTCCGCGAGCTGGCGCCCGACGGGGTGACCGCCGTCGCCGACTTCGTGGGCGGCCAGCTCGACACCACCCTCGCCGTCCTGGCCGAGGGCGGGCGGCACGTGTCGGTCGCCGACAACACCGTCGACCAGCACGGCGGCCACTGGATCTGGGTCCGCCCGAGCGGCGCGAAGCTGGCGGAGCTCGCGGCCATGGCGGACCGCGGCGCGCTCACGGTGGAGGTCGCCGGGACGTACCCGCTGGAGAAGGTGGGCGAGGCCTTCGACGCCAGCCGCACCGGGCACACGCGCGGCAAGCTCGTCATCACCCCCTAGCCGTCCCGGCGGCTAGATCGACTTGCGCGCCAGACCCGCCTGGCGGGCCCTCTCGCGGCGCTTGTGCGCGGCCTGCCGCCGGGCCTTGTCCTGCGCCGCCCAGTTCTCCGGCTGCATGCACATCAGCTCACCCGTGTCCGGGACGAGGAGCACCCCGCCGAAGGGGTCGTCCCCGGCGAACCACACTCCGTGCTCGATCCCTCTGGGCCAGCGGTCGGAGCACAGCGGCTCCCGGGCCGACATGCGCGGAGAGTCGCCGGCGCCCAGGGTCAGGGACCGCACCCCGTTGCCGCGCAGGTTCGACTTCTTCACGGGGGAGCGGAACTCGAAGTCGTAGACCTTCAGCACCCGGGCGCATTTGCGCAGGGCGAGGATCTGGGGGAGCCAGAACCTCGTCCCCAGCAGCAGCGCCATCAGCCCCGTGCCGACGAACGGGTAGAGGTAGCGGACGTCCACGGCGAGCGGCACGACCACCATCGGGACGCCGACCGCCACCAGCAGGAGGTAGCGCCCGACCAGGACCTTGCAGTGGTGCCTCACCGGGCCACGGCGGTCGGTCCCGTCCGTGGCGTAAGGGACGGCGCCGCGGAACGGCCCTTCGAGCAGCACGTTCAGCGCTATGAGCACCACGCACGCGAGTCCGACCATCCCGGGGATCCCGAGCCACCAGAAGCGGTCGCCGAGGGCCGGAAGCACGAGCCCGTAGGAGATCGCGTAACCCGGGACGAGCCATGCCGCCCACCACAGCCGGCTCCGCCGACCGGCGTCGGCCCCCGGTCGCTCCTCCGCCTCTGGCCGCTCGTCCGTCGGTGGCTCTTCGCCTGAGGCGGCCGAAGGTTCCGGCATGCCGCTCCACCCCTTCCGTCCGCCACGTCCGAAGAATGCGTGATCGTCCAAGGTAGAGGTGATCGTCCGGGCATGGCCACCCACGCCGGGACGAAAGTTGGTAACTTGGTACCATGGTAAAAATTGAGCGGGTGCAGACCGGCGTGCGGATCGAACGCAACGTGCTCAAGGTCCTCAAGGCGCTGGCCGAGTACCTCGACCTGTCCCTGGGCGACCTGGTCGAAGGCATCGCCCTGCACGCCTTCGAGGGGAAGATCCCCTTCTCACCGGAGACGCTCGCCAAGATCGAGCAGCTCAAGGACGTCTACGGCCTGACGCTGACCGCGGCGGACGCGCACACCCTGGAGGAGACGCGATGACCGGCGCCCGGCACCGGCTCACCGGCCGCCTGACGGTGGCGCTGCCTCCCGGCGAGGCGTTCCCCCTGTTCACGGCGCAGGGCGAGCGGCGGTGGGCGTCGCACTGGGAGCCGTCCTTCCCCGCTCCCGTCGCCGACGACGCCGAGCCCGGGACGGTCTTCCGGACACCCGACCGCGAGCACGGCCAGACCACCACCTGGATCGTCGTGGACGCGACCCCCGGGCGGCGCATCCGCTACGCGCGCGTCACCCCGGGCGTCAGTGCGGGAACGGTCTCCGTCGTCCTGGAGCGGGCCGGCGGCCACAGCGACGTGACCGTCACCTACGAGCTCACCGCACTGTCCGGCGACGGAGCCGCCCACCTGCGCCGTTTCGCCGACGGCTACCCCGCCTTCCTGGAGGGCTGGCAGGACGCCATCGCCGAGGCCCTCCACAAAGACGGCCAGGGCCCGACCGCCTGACCGGCGACTACCTGGGCTTCCGCGCCATCGCCGTGAAGGACCACCGGGAGCCCGGCCTGCTGCCCCTGAGGCAGGGGCAGGCCGTCCACCCGTGCGCGGTTCGCGGGGATCGGGCCGGACGGCGTGAGGACGGTCCCCGCGTCAGTCGACCAGGGCGCCGGCGGAGATGTTGACCTGCGTGGAGGTCAGGCTGGCGGCGTGGTCGGAGGCCAGGAAGGCGGCGACGCGGCCGACGTCGGCGAGCGTCGCGGCCCGCTTGAGCAGGGTGGCGTCCACCATCTGCTGCTTGACCGGCTCCATGTCCGGGATGTCCGGCATGGACTCGGGGACGCCGCCGGTCCGCATCGACAGGACGCGGACCGAGTGCGGCCCGAGCTCGCACGCCCACTGGCGGCGCATCGCCTCGACCATGTCGCACCCGATCTGCACCGTCCCGATGCCGGGGATGCTGTTGGTGGCGTCGGAGCCGCCGAAGTGCAGGATCACGCCCGAGCCCTGCTTGACCATGTGCCGCGCGGCGGCCCGGGTGGTCACCAGGAACGAGCGCGCGATCTTTTCCATGGCCCGGCCGAAGTCCGCCGCCGGCATCTCGATCATGGGCCGGAACAGCGCGTCCTGGGAGATGAGGTTGACCGACACGTCGATGCTGCCGGCCGTCTCCACGACCGAGTCGACCCAGCCGTTCACGGCGTCCTCGTCCAGGGCGTCCACGCGGGCCGTCTCGGCGAGGCCGCCCGCGGTCCGGATCTCCTCCGCGACGGCGTCGAGCTTGGCGGGGGTGCGGCCGGCGAGGAACACCCGCGCGCCCTCCGCCGCGAAGGCGCGCGCCATGGCGCCGCCGATGCTGCCGCCTCCGCCGTAGACGACCGCGGTCTTGTTCTCCAGAAGCATCGTGGTTCTCCGTTCGTTCGAGGTGGCCACGACGCTACGAGCGCGGCCGGTAGGCCCGCATCGGTCATCGAACGGGTGTTCAACGGCGCAGGCCGGCGGGGGCGCACGGGGCGCGGACGGGCTGCGGGGCAGGCGGGCCCGGCAGGTGCGGCGGAAGGCCTAAGTCATGTGTCCGATACCAGCCGGGCCAGCTCCACGCGGCGGGAGACGCCGATCTTCGGGTACGCCTTGTAGAGGTGGTGCCCGACCGTGCGGGGGCTCAGGTAGAGCTGGGCGCCGATCTCCCGGTTGCTGAGCCCGGCGGCGGCGAGCCGCACGACCTGGAGCTCCTGCGGGGTCAGCCGCTTCAGAGGGTCGGCGTCCCCGGACCGGGCCGCCGGACGGTCCCCGAGGACCTCCAGCTCCGCGCGGGCGCGCTCGGCCCAGCACTCGGCGCCGAGCCGGGCGAACGCCTCCCGCGCCGCGGTCAGCTCCTCCCGGGCCTCGGGGCGGCGCCGCCGCCGGCGCAGCCACTCCCCGTACAGCAGCCGGGTCCGCGCGGTGTCGTAGACGCGGTCGCCGTGCAGGTCCAGGGCGGTGCGGTAGTGCTCACCGGCGTCGTCCCCCGCGGCGAGCAGGGCGCGGCAGCGGGAGATCAGGGCCGTGCTCGACGTGGCCGCCGCCCACGACTCGAACGCGGGAAGGCGGGTGCGGGCCAGCTCCGGGCGCCCGGCGCGCACCGCCGCCTCCGCGTGGTCCGGGACGGCGCGGATCAGCACGTCGTGCCGGGCCGGGCCCGAGCACACCGCGTGCAGCCGCTCCAGGGCGGCTCCGGCGTTCCCCTCGGCGAGGTCGAGCAGCCCCAGCCCCCAGGACGCGAGCGCGGTGTTGGTCGGGTGCAGGTCGGAGTGCTTGAGGACGCCCGCCGCCAGGGCGCGGCTTCGCCCGGCGTCCGACTCCAGCCGCACCACGATGCACCGCAGCGCGGTGACCTGCGTGTCCATGCCGATGTCGGCGGCCAGCGACATGCCCTCGGCCGCCGCCGCGTCCGCGCCGCGCAGGTCGCCGAGCAGCACCCGCCCGATCGCGAGGGCCTCCAGGATGTAGGGGAGCCAGCCGAGCGCGCCCCGGGTCCTGGCCTGCGCGGCCATCCGCTCCAGCAGCCCGGTGGCGCCGCGGTCGTCGGCCACGAGCAGGCCCATGAAACCGCTGATGACGAGTTCGACGTTGTCCTCGACCTCGCCGCCGCGCGCGGCCTCGAAGAGGGCCCGCATCCGGGGGACGGCCCCCGGCACGCCGTCCGCGAGCCGCCCGTAGGCGATCAGCCCGGCGGTCACCGGCGCCTTCGGCGAGCCGGCGGGCAGCCGCACCGTCCCGAGCAGCTCGACGCCGCGCCGCACGAGGTCGTGGGCGCCGGCGTCCCGGGCGGCCCAGACGGCCTCCGTCAGCATGGCGACCGCCTGCTCGGGGTCGCTCCCGGCGATGAGCGCCGCCGCCCGCAGCGCCAGCTCGGCGTCCGCGGCGGGCGACGTGCGTTCGTAGGCGACCTGGGCGCGGATGAACGTGGCCTCCGCGACGACCCCGTCCTCGGCGCTGAGGTGCTCGGCCTCCTCGGCGAGGCGGGCCGCCTGGTCGGGCCGGCCGGCGTCGTAGGAGGCCCGCGCCGCGTGGACGAGCCGCCGGGCCTTGCCCTCCGGCTCGGTGCTGAGCCGCGCGGCGCGCTCGTAGGCGGTGGCGACGGCGGCCGTCCCGCCGCGCAGCTCGGCGCGGTGCGCGACGCGTTCGAGCTCGGCGGCGACGCCCTCGTCGGGGCCGGTCGCGGCCGCCGCGAGGTGCCAGGCGCGCCGGTCGGCGTGCTCGTCGCCGCGCAGGACGCCCGCCAGGGCGCCGTGGACGTCGATCCGCCGGTGGTGGGCCGCGTCCTGGTAGGTGACGGCGCGGATGAGCGGGTGCCGGAACCGCACCTCCCCGCCGTCCAGGACCACGAGTCCGGCCTCCTCGGCGGGCCCGAGGTCGGCGGGCGTCAGGCCGAGCGCGTCCCCGGCGCGCAGCACGATGCCGAGGTCGGCGGTGCCGCCGGCGGCGACCACCAGGAGCAGCCGGCGGGTGGCGTCCGGCAGCTCGGCGAGGCGGCGCCGGAACGTCTCCTGCACCCGGCCGCCGACCGGCAGGGGGCCGGCGGGACGGGCGGGCCGCGACCGCAGGGCGTTCCCCAGCTCGATGAGGGCGAGCGGGTTGCCGGCCGCCTCGTCCAGCAGGCGCTCGCGGACCGGCACGGTCAGCCCGGGCGCGTGCGCCGCCACCAGTTCCTCCGCGGCGCCGCGGTCCAGGCCGGTCAGCCGCAGCACTTCCAGGCCGCGGTCGGGGAAGGGGCGGGCGCCGTCCCGCGCCGTGAAGATCATGGAGATGGGGTCGGCGCCGAGCCTGCGCGCGGCGAACAGCAGGGCGTCCAGCGACGCGGTGTCCAGCCACTGCGCGTCGTCGACCAGGCACACCAGCGGGCGGTCGGCGGCCAGCTCCGACAGCAGCGTGAGCGTGGCCGCGCCGATCAGGAAGCGGTCGCCCGCCGGGCCGGAGCCGAGGCCGAACGCGGACCGCAGCGCCGCCGCCTGCTGCTCGGGCAGCTCGCCGAAGCGGTCGCCGTAGGGGTGCAGCATCAGGTGCAGCCCGCCGAACGCCAGCTCGGACTCGGACTCGACACCGGTCCCGCGGAGGACCCGCATGTCCCCGGCGCCCGCCGCGACCTGCTCGACCAGGGCCGTCTTGCCGATCCCCGCCTCGCCCTGGACCACCACGGTCCTGCTCCGCCCGGCGCGGGCGTCCCTCAGCAGGCCGGCGAGGTGGTCGAGCTCGCGGTCTCGCCCCATGAACACGCCGAAACACTACAAGCCGGACCGCCCGCCCACCGGCCGGTGCGTCCACGAAACGGAGAAGACAGGAGAGGCCCCGGGGACGGTGGTGCTCCCCAGGGCCTCGGTGGTTGTTCTCAGAGTGTCAGCGGGCGCGGATCAGCTCTTGTTCCGCGCCCCCTCCACCTGCGCCTTGATCTCGTCGGCGGACTGGTTGCCGCTCACCGTCGTGATCGTGTGGTGGGAGCCGTTGTGGCCGGACTGGACGTCGACCTGGCCGGTCGGCGACAGCTCCGCCTGGTACTTGAGCATCTGCGCGTTCGCGTCACCCATGCCTTGCGTCGGGTTGTCGAAACGCTGCGGGTTCTGCTTCTCGGCCATCTCGTGTTCCTTGTGGATTGGCGTGTTGGGCGACCTCCTTGCGATCACCCCTGCGGGTGATCGTCGCCGGGGAGACCGCCGCTGTCAAGGCGCGCGACCCGGGACCAGGCGTCCCGGGCGCGGCGGCCGTCCAGGAGGGGCGCCGTAGGGTGGGCGCATGTACTCGACGCGGGTGTCGCGGCACGTGAAGGCCCGGCCTTCGGACGTCTACCGGGCGCTCGTCGACGGGGACGCGATCGTGAAGTGGCGGGTCCCCGACGGCATGACCGGCGAGGTGCACGAGTTCGACGGCCGCGAGGGCGGCGCGTTCCGGATCTCGCTCACCTACGACGCGCCGACCGGCGCCGGCAAGTCGTCGGCGCGCACCGACACCTACCACGGGCGGTTCGTGGAACTCGTGCCCGGCGAGCGCGTGGTCGAGGTGTTCGAGTTCGAAACCGGCGATCCCGCCCTCCAGGGCGAGGTGACGATGACCACGACGCTCACCGAGGTCGACGGGGGCACCGAGGTGCTCGTCGTTCACGAGGGCATGCCCGACACCGTGCCCGCCGCCGACAACGAGACCGGCACGCGAATGGCCTTGGACAGCCTCGCCGAACTCGTCGAGCGGGACTAGATCGCTGAAGTGCTGCCCGCGCCGGTCGCTGAACAGATCACCGCCCGGCATGCCCTGTGGCGCGAGACCGCCCGCCAGCGCGCCGATCTGGCCGCCGCCGACGCCGGCGAGTTTGCCGGGGGAGTCTCGGGAGGGCGCCCACGAACGGCCAGCCTCGCCGCCCCCGCGCGGGCCCTGGTTCCCTCGCCGCCGGACGCGGTCGCCGAACAGGACGCCTGGCAGACCCGCGCGGCCGCTACCTTCCCGGACGATGGCGGGTTGGGCACACGAAACCGCTGGTCAGAAGATCGGCGGCCCGAATCTGCCGGTTTCCGGTGGCACCCCTCGGACGACGGTGTGTTGCCGCCCGGGTATCGGAACGGACGGTGGTTTGTGAGGCGCGCCGGATCAGAGGTGCGCACCAAACCAAAGGGGTAGAAATGCTCTCAACGCAAGAGGCCGTTCGCAGGCTGCAAGACGCACTCGATACGCCACCGTCGACAAGGAAAAGTGGCCCGGACTGGCTTCGCAGTCGGGAGAAGAGAGAATGGGACCTGCGCATCTGTGCGGCGTCCCGACCACTCCTCATGCGCGTGGTGGTCACCGCGGGAACGGTGATCTGGCTCTGGGACTGGAACGCGCCGGTCTTCAAACAGGAAAGAATCGGCCAGTACGGTGACCCTTTCATTATGCGCAAGTGGTGCACGATGAAGGGAGGCCAAGTCACCCCGCCCGGCGAGTACATGCGCAGGAGGACTCTCGACGAGACGTTGAACTGGGTCAACGTGAGTCGGCATGAAATGTCGTGGACCGGGCCGCGTCCGCTGGTGGCAAAGGAGATCTTCCATGATCCACAAGCGTTTCGGTGCGAGCGTGGCCTCACCATGCAAGGCGTCCTTGGTACCACCCGCTTCAACAGGTGGTACCAGTACGGCTACACTCCGTTCCTGCCGGGGCTGTGCAGTACTTTCAGGAGCCACGACTTCCAGCCCGGAACCCCGGAGTACATGAAAGCGCGGGCGGAAGCCAACCTTGAGCACGCGGAAACCGCGACCCCAGAGGGGGACCGCGAGCTCATGACGCAGATGTTCGCGAGGATGACCAACCTCGCGTAGCACGCGCAGTCGAGGAGGTGCGGCTCCGGTCGCGCCCGTCTTCCACGGGGTCGAGCGGCAACTGGTCGGACAGGGGCAGTCCTCACGGCTGTCGCTGACCCCGTCTGGCCGGCCGCTCAGATCGCGGTCGGCCGAGGAGCCGACGTCGGCCGAGTGGAACGTCGACAACCAGGAACAACGGAGCGGCCTCCTCAGGGGGGCCGCTCTAAAAAACAACCCCAGATTTCCCTGAGCGCTCTCCTGCCCTGTAGTCCCTGGACTTGGGCCTTCTCCGGTCAGGTTCTTCCATGGCCCCGCGGTTTGATCAGCTCGGTCTTGTACAAGCCGATCGCCGACTCCATCAAGGCGTTGTCGAGCGCGTCGCCGACGGTGCCGATGGAGGCGTCGATCCCAGCGCCGACCAGATGCGTGGTGAACCGGCAAGAGGTGTATTGGGCGGACTCAACCGGTGGACGCCCTGCGACCCGGCGTCGCTGTGGTGCACCAGGCCGGGCCCTTTCCCATCAGCGATCTAGCCGCCGTTCAGGGCGCGCTGGGCGAGGATCGTCGCACCCTTCACGGCCGCCTGGTCGTCCAGTTGGGTGCGCAGTACGCGGGGCGGGTCGCGGAACTTCAGACGGTCGGCCAGGCGCGATTCGAGGGGGGTCAGGAGCGTGTCCCCGGCGCGGGCGAGGCCGCCGCCCACGACCACCAGGCCCGGGTCCATCAGCAGGGTCGTCACGGCGAGGCCGTCGGCCAGGCAGTCGAGCGCCTCCGACCAGACCCGGCGCGCCTTCTCCTCGCCCCTCCCGGCCCGCGCGATCACCTCTTCGGCCGGGACGCCCTCGCCGTGCCGGCGGGAGATGGAGGCGGCGGAGGCGTAGGTCTCCACGCACCCCCGGTTCCCGCAGGCGCAGGGCTCGCCGCCGGGGCGGACGACGACGTGGCCGATCTCGCCGCTCCAGCCGACCGTCCCCGGGTAGGGGACGCCGTTCAGGACCAGGGCGGCGGCGATGCCGGTCCCGATGGCCACGAAGACGAAGTCGCCCGCCCCGCGGCCCGCGCCGAGCACGGCCTCGGCCAGGCCGCCGGTGCGGACGTCGTGGCCGATGGCGACGGGGATGCCGAGCCGCTCGCGCGCCAGGCGCCGCATCGGCACGTTCCGCCAGCCCGCGTTGGCGGAGTGGACGGCCGTGCCCGTCGCCTCGTCCACGGTGCCGAGCAGGGCGATGCCGGCCGCGCGGGCGGGGGAGCCCAGAGACGCGGCGCGGGCGGCGAGATGGGCGGCGAAGTCGAGGACGCCGCCCACCGGGTCGTTCCGGTCGGTGGGCCGCGACTCGCTCGCCAGGACCTGCCCCTCCTCGCCGGCCAGGGCGGCCTTCATCGTGGTCCCGCCCACGTCCAAACCGATGAGTGTCATTTGACCGATCCCGCCGTCAGGCCGCCGATGAGGTAGCGCTCGATGAAGACGAACAGTACGACGACCGGAATGATCGCGATCAGGGAGGTGGCGAAAAGGTACTGCCAGTGCGCCTGGTACTGGGTCACGAAGGACGGGATTCCGACGGTGAGGGGGCGGCGGTCAGGGGACGCGGTGACCGTCAGCGCCACGATGTACTCGTTCCATGCCGCGATGAACGTGTAGACGATCGCGGTGACCACCCCCGGCATGGAGATGGGCAGGGTCACGCGGGTGAGGGCCCGGACGCGGCCCGCGCCGTCCAGGAACGCGGCCTCCTCCAGCTCCTTCGGGATGCTGGAGAAGTAGCCGTGCAGGATCCAGATGCAGAACGGCAGGTTGAACGCCGCGTTCACGAGGATGAGCGACAGCAGCGTGTCGGTGAGGTCGAGCGCGACCATCTCCCGGTAGATGCCGATCACCAGCGCGGTCGGCGCGAACATCTGCGTGACCAGGACGAGCAGCAGGAACGCCCCGCGCCCCCGGAAGCGGTTGCGGGCCGTGTAGTACGCGGCGGGCATCGCGCAGGCGAGCGTGACCAGGGTGGCGGCCGCCGCGACGGTGAGGGAGACCCGCATGTACGTCCAGACGGGCGCGGCCGACCAGACGTCCGTGAAGTTCGACCACGTCCAGTGCGAGGGCAGGTAGGTGCCGGGCGACCTGGTCAGCTCGCGTTCGGGTTTGAGCGCGGTGACGAACATCTGCAGGTAGGGCAGCAGGAACGCCAGGGCGACCAGCCAGCCGACGCCCGTGAGGACGATCCGGCGCGTCATCGGACCTCCTCCCGCCAGCGTGCCGCGCGCAGGTAGAGCAGCACCATGACGAGGATCAGGGCGAAGTTCACGACCGCCATCGCGCCGGACTCGCCGACGTTCTGGTCGTAGAACGCGAGTTTGTACATGAACGTGGTGGTGGTGTCGGTCTTGCTGCCGGGGCCGCCGCCCGTCATCGCCCAGATGATCGGGAACGAGTTGAAGACGTTGATCACGTTGATGATCGACGCGATGAGCACGGCGGGGCGCAGCAGCGGCAGCGTGATGGCGAAGTAGGTGCGCACGGACCCGGCGCCGTCGACGCGGGCCGCCTCGTACACGTCGGCGGGGATCGTCTGGAGCCCGGCGAGGATGACGAACGAGGTGAACGGCAGCGACACGAACACCGCCACCCACATCATCCACAGCATCGCCTGCCCCGGGTGGGCCAGCCAGTTCACCGGCTCGTCGATCACGTGCAGGTCGAGCAGCACGCGGTTGACCAGGCCGGAGTAGTTGTCCAGCATCCACTTCCAGATCAGCGCCGTCATCAGCACCGACGCCGCCCACGGGACGATGACGGCCCAGCGCACGACGCGGCGGCCGGGGAAGCGCGCGTTCAGCAGCTGGCCGAGCGCGAGCGAGAGCACCATCGTGATGACGACGACGCCGGCGACCCACAGCAGCGTCCGCAGCACGACCGGGACGAGGTCGTCCTCACCGAACAGGTCGGTGTAGTTGCCGCCGCCCCGGTAGCCGAGCGTGACGCCGGACGAGCTGATCTTCTGCAGCGAGGTGCGGACCATCTCGATGACGGGCCACAACACCACGGTCGCGATGAGCGCGAGGGACGGGGCGAGCCACGGCAGCGGCGCGAGGGCGCGCCCGGTCCGCCGGAGGAGGGAGGGGCGGGGGGCCGTCGAGGCGGCGGCCCCCCGCTCTCCGGTCTTCGGATCCCGCACTCAGCCGGCCTTCTCGGCCGTCTTCTGGATCTTGTCCAGGACCTTCTTCGGGTCCTCGCCCGCGGCGGCGGAGCCGAGGTCCTGCTTGACCGCGCCCGCGACCGCCGACCACGCCGGGTTGGACGTCGGCGCGAACTTCGACGTCGGGAGCGCGTCCACGAACTGCTTCATGTAGGGGTCGGCGCTGAGCGCGTCGCCGGCCGACTTCGTCACCGGAAGGAAGCCCTCGGTCTTGAGGAACTTCGAGGTGTTCTCCTTCTGGTAGAAGAAGTCGAGGAACTTCTTGACGGCCTCCTTGTTCTTGCCGCCGTCCTTCTTGAACGCGGCGAGGACGTCCATGACGCCGAGGGTGTTGTGCTCGGTGCCGCTCTTGCTCGGCAGCGGCGCGACGCCGAAGTCCAGCTCCTTGTTCACCGGGTCGATGAACCCGGCCTTGGTGAACGGGCCGCCGATCGCCATGCCGATCTTGCCTTGCGCGAACTGGTTGAACACCGTCTTGCGGTCGGTGGTCTCGGGGTTCGGCTGGGTCAGCCCGGACTTGTTGAGGTCCTTGAGGAAGGCGAGGGTGTCGACGTTGGCCTGCTGGTTGATCGCCCACTTGCCGGACGCGTCGACCCAGCCGCCGCCGTTGTTCATCGCCCACGAGTAGAACTCGGCCTGCGACTCCTCGGGGCCGAGCGGCAGCCCGTACCCGGTCGCGCCCGCCTTCTTGATCTTCTCGGCGTCGGCCCTGACCTCGTCCCAGGTGGCGGGCGGGTCGCTGATGCCGGCCTTCTTGAACAGGGCCTTGTTGTAGAAGAGGAGGCGGGCGCTGGAGATGAACGGCAGGCCGTACTGCGCGCCGTTGTACTGCGCCTGCTGGACGAACGTCGGAGTGAAGTCGCCGAGCGTGCCCGGCGACAGCACCTCGTCGGCCTTGTAGATGAGGCCGTCGCGGGCGAAGTCGGAGAACGCGTTGTAGTTGAGGACGTCCGGAACCTGCTTGGTCTGGACGTAGGTCTTCACCTTGGCGTCCATCTGGGTCCAGTCGACCATCTCCAGGTTGACCTTGTAGCCCGAGTTCTTCGCCTGGAAGTCCTTGATCAGGGCGTCCCAGTAGGGCTTGGTGTTGTCGTCGTAGATCGCGGCGACGAACTTGATGGTCTTGCCGTCGGAGTCGCCTCCCGACGAGCTGCCCTTGCCGCAGCCGCTGACGCCGAGTGCCACGGTCAGGCCCGCGGCGACGACGCCCATGAGGTGCCGTTTCATCTGTCCCCGCCTTCTCCGGCTTTCGCGCATGAAAGATTCTGCGCGGTGTGAACGCCCCCCGAGCACAAACGCGCGCGGTGGGGAAGAAGATAAACACTGGTCCGTACCAGTACAAGGGGCCCGTAAAGCACGAATCTCAACCGTTATGCGAGGTTTCAGAGACGCCGATCTGGTCCGGTGTCCACGCTGGGCTGGTCTGGTCGCCCGGCGGCAGCGTCCCCCGCGTTCGCTCCGGCGGCCTCCGGAGCCGCCGTCCTGATGCGGCCACCTGACTGAGATGTCTCTCATCTTGCCTGCGTCCTGTTTTGCCCCAGCTTGACCGGGTAACCCGGCGCCGTACCCGAGTTGGACGATGAGGTGGACAGGACATGAAACTCCGGACGGGCCCGATCGCGGGCGCGGCCGCCGGCGCCGGCGGGGCGCTGGCCGCGCTCTCGGCGCGGCGCCTGGCACGCCGTGCCCTGGCCGGGCTCGTCACCCGGCTCGAACGGCGGCTCGACCGTGCGGTCCGGCACCTCACCGCGAAGGCGGAGCAGGCCGGCCCGCTCGCCAAGGCCGCCCTGGCCGGGGTAAAGGCGCTGCAGGAGGGCAAGTCGCCCTTCCGCGCGCTGCTGAGCTTCGGCTGGACGGCCCTGAAGGAGACCCTCGCCGGCATCTTCGGGCGGGGGCGGAAGGGGAAGCTGACCAACATCGTCGAGCAGATCGACGTGGGGGCGCCGCGCCGGCTGGTCTACGACCAGTGGACGCGGTTCCAGGACTACCCGTCCTTCATGAAGAAGGTCGTCAGCGTCGACCAGGCCGACGACGCCAAGCTGAACTGGAAGGCGAAGATCTTCTGGTCGGCGCGGACGTGGGAGTCGACGATCAAGGAGCAGGTCCCCGACGAGCACATCGTGTGGCGCTCGAAGGGCCCGAAGGGCCACGCCCACGGGTCGGTCAGCTTCCACGAGCTGTCACCCGACCTGACCCGCGTCCTGCTCGTCCTGGAGTACCACCCCGTCGGCCTGTTCGAGCGGACGGGCAACCTCTGGCGCGCCCAGGGCCGCCGGGCTCGGCTCGAACTGAAGCATTTCCGCCGTCACGTGATGACGCAGGCGCTCCTCCACCCCGACGAGGTGGAGGGCTGGCGCGGCGAGATCCGCGACGGCGAGACCGTCACCAACCCCAAGTGAGGAAGCGGAACATGGCACGCTCGAACCCGATGGGCAAGCTGCCCGTCGGACAGATCGCCAAGAGGCTGCCGATCGGCGGGCGCAAGCGCTCGTCCGGTCTGAGCGCCATCACCAAGGCCCTGCCGGGCGGCCGGGCCGTCGGCACCGCCGGCGGCGTCCTGCTCGGCGCGGGCGCGGCCGTCGCGGCGAGCCGGGCCATCGCCGGCAACCGCGCCGGCCGGGACTCCGACCAGGGCGACCAGGACCAGTCGAAGGCGTCCGACGCCAAGACCGACGCCAAGACCGACGCCAAGACCGGCGCCAAGGACGAGGCCAAGAACGACGCCAAGGCCGACGCCAAGGACACCGACGCCAAGGACTCCAAGGACGCGGGCGGCGAGGACGAGCAGTCCGAGGGCAAGGGCAAGGGCATCTTCGGCAAGCTCAAGGACGTCCTGCCCGGCGGCAACAAGGGCGGCAAGGGCGGCAAGGGCGGCGGGAAGAAGGTGAAGGTCACCAACATCGTCGAGCACATCGACATCGGTGCGCCGTCCCGCCTCGTCTACGACCAGTGGACGCAGTTCCAGGACTACCCGTCCTTCATGAAGAAGGTCGTCAGCGTCGACCAGGCCGACGACACCAAGCTGAACTGGAAGGCCAAGATCTTCTGGTCGGCGCGGACGTGGGAGTCCACGATCGTCGAGCAGGTCCCCGACGAGCACATCGTGTGGCGCTCGAAGGGCCCGAAGGGCCACGTGGACGGGACGGTGAGCTTCCACGAGCTGTCCCCGAACCTGACCCGCGTCCTGGTCGTCCTGGAGTACCACCCGCAGGGCCTCATGGAGCGGACGGGCAACCTCTGGCGCGCCCAGGGCCGCCGGGCTCGGCTCGAACTGAAGCACTTCCGCCGGTACGTGATGACGAACTCGCTGACCCGCGCGGACGAGATCGAGGGCTGGCGCGGCGAGATCCGCGACAGCGAGGTCGTCCGCACGCACGAGGAGGCCATGGAGGAAGAGGAGAAGTCCGGCAAGGGCGGCTCCGCGACCTCGAAGGGCTCCGGGAGCGCCAAGGACTCCAAGGACACGGAGGCCAAGGAGACCGAGGCCAAGGACACCGAGGCCAAGGGCTCCCGGAACGGCCGGAGCACCCGGAGCTCCTCCTCCACCTCCCGCGGCGGCAAGGCCGACGACCGCGAGGAGGAGTACGAGAAGGCCCGCTGACCCGGCGACCGGCCGGATCAGCGGATCAGCCGGGCCAGCTCGACGCGCGAGCGGATCCCGAGACGGGTGAAGACGTTGCGGAGATGGTGGTCGATCGTCCGCGGGCTGAGCAGCAGGCGCGCAGCGATCTCCCGGTTGGTGGCCC
Organism: Actinomadura coerulea; assembly: GCF_014208105.1. Taxonomy (NCBI): domain Bacteria; kingdom Bacillati; phylum Actinomycetota; class Actinomycetes; order Streptosporangiales; family Thermomonosporaceae; genus Actinomadura; species Actinomadura coerulea. The sequence continues at coordinate 4,756,137 of NZ_JACHMQ010000001.1, read as the reverse complement.
CCTCGGCGGCCATCCGGGCGATGTGCGCCTGCTGCGCGGTGAGCTTGCCGAACCCGCTCGCCGCCCGCGGCGCGGTCTCCCCGGCGGCGCGCAGCTCGGCTCGGGCCCGCCCCGTCCACGGGGCGGCGCCGTAGCGCTCGAAGACGCGCAGCGCGGCGCGCAGGTGCTCGCGGGCGGCGCGAGGGCGTCGCCCGCGCCGCAGCCGGTGCCCGAACAGCAGCTCCGTGCGGGCCAGCTCGAACACGGCGCCGGCGGCCTCGTGCAGGCGGAGGGCCTCGGTGAAGTGCTCCTCCGCCTCGTCGTCGCAGTCGGCCAGCAGGGCCAGGCAGCGGCGGCCGAGCGCCGCCGGCCCCGCCGGCGAGCCGATCCCGTCCACCCAGCGGCGGAAGTGCTCGTAGGCGCCGGCGGCCGGCTCGTGCTCGCCGGTGCGGACCAGCGCCTCCACCAGGTGGGGGACGGCGAGGAGCCGCGCCGGCGGATGCGCGAGCCCGGCCCCGCCCGGCAGGCGCAGCCGCGCGGCCGCGTCGGCGGGCCGGTCCGCGGCGAGGTCGAGGCACGCGGGCGCCCACGACCCGAGGGCGGCCGCGCGGGTGAGGCCGCGCTCGTCGGCGGTGCCGGTGAGCTGTTCCAGCAGCTCGCGCGTCCTGGCCTCGTCGCCGTTGAACGCGGCGGTGAGGGCCAGGGTGGCGAGCTGCTCGGTGGTATGCCCGTGCAGGCGGGTGGCGCGGGCCAGACGCAGGCCGTCGTGGCAGGCGGCGATCGGCGCGGGGGGATGCCCGAGCAGCGCCTCGCAGCGCCCGGCGGCCACGAGCGCGAACGACTCGGCGGGCGCGTCGCCCGACCGCCGGGCCGACGCGACCGCCTCGGCGGCCAGCGAGCGGGCGCGGGAGCCGTCCCCGAGGGCGAGGGCCGAGAGCGCGGCCCACGCCCGCGCGGCGGGGTCCGCCACGTCCGCGCCGAGGCGCACGGCGTGCCCGAGCCGTTCCGCGGCCTCCCGGTACCGGCCGCGGATCAGGGCCGCGACGCCGCCGAGGCGGGCGAGCAGCAGCTCGGTGCGCGGGCCGGGCGCGGCGGCCTCCAGCGCGCGGGCACGCTCGGCGATCTCCAGGTGGGCGCGGTGGTCGCCGGACGCGTCGGCGGCCTCCGCGGCCCACACCAGCGCGTCCAGCGCCGCCCCGGCGTCCGCTCCGGCGAGCCGCTCGGCCGCGTCGCGCAGCACGGCGACCGCGGCCGCGGGGGAGCCCGCCGCCGTCTCGATCTCGCCGCGCAGGGCGGCGGCGCGCGCGATGCGGGCGCCGTCGCAGCCGCGCGGGCGGACCTGGCGGAGCATGGCGCGGGCCCGCCGCGAGCGTCCGCTCGCCCAGGCGTCCCCGGCGGCGGCCAGGTACCGGTCCGTCCGCGCGCCGTGCTCGACGGTCAGGGCCGCGGCGCGCTGCCACATCCGCCATGAGTCGGCGTACCGGCCCGCCCGCCGGGCCGCGGCCGCCGTCCCCGCCAGCTCGGCGGCGAGCCGGTCGTCGGGCTCGCCCGCCACGGCCGCGCGGTGCCAGAGCCGCCGCGGCCGCTGCCACTCCTGGACCAGGACGCCGGCGAGCAGCGTGTGCGCGTCCCGCCGCTCCTCGCGCGTCGCGTCCGCCCACAGCGAGGACCGGACGAGCCGGTTGCGGACCGCGACCCCGTCGCCCTCGAACCGCAGCAGCCCCGACTCGCGGGCCGCGTCGAGGTCGCCGCCGCCGATGCCGTCCGCCCGCGCGGCCCGCTCCATCGTCGCGGCGCCGAGCCATTCCTCCGCCACGGTCATCAGCACCAGGCGCCGCGCCCCGGAGGGGAGCGCCCGGTAGCGGCTCCGGTGCAGGGCGCGCAGGGAACTGGACGGGGGCAGCGCCCGCGGGGGCGGCGCGGCGCCCGACAGCTGCCCGGACGTCAGCGCGCCGGCCAGCTCCCGGATCGCCAGGGGCCGGCCGCAGGCCAGATCGACGATCTCCTCGGTCAGGTCGCCGCCCGCCGAGCCGTCCAGGCAGCTGTCGGGCGCCGCGCCGCCGAGCGCGTCGCGCAGCACGCGCCGGCTCGCGTCCTCGGCCAGCGGCGCGAGCCGCAGCCGCCGGATGCCGGCGAGCGCGCCCGCGTCCGGCTCGCCGTCGCGGACGGAGAGCAGCACCGCCACGGGCTCGTCCTCGACCCGCCGCGCCGCGAACGCCAGGACTTCCAGCGAGCCGGCGTCGAGCCGGTGGACGTCGTCGGCCCAGCACAGCACGGGCCCCTTCCGCGCGGCCCGTCCCAGCAGCTCGCACACCGCCGTGAACAGCACGAACGGCTCGGCGCGCGGCGCGCCGGACAGGATCGCGGAGAGGGCGTCGCGGTGTGCCGGCGGCAGCTGCGCGACCTGCTCGGACAGCGGGCGCAGCAGCCGGTGCAGCCCCGCGTACGGGACGCCGGTCTCGCCCGGCACCCCGGTCGTGCCGAGCGTGCGCGTGTTCGCCCCGGCGCCGCGCACGGCGGCCTCCAGGAGGGCCGTCCGGCCGACCCCGGCGTCCCCGGTGATCACCAGGGCGCCGCCGTGCCCGTCCCGGGCCCGGTCGAGCATCGCCTCGATCGCCTGGAGGTCGCGTTCGCGTCCGTGCAGCCGTTCGTGTGTCATGCCGGTCCCTCCTCGGCGGGAACCACCCTCGCCCGCGAGCCGTGGGGAGGCCCTATTGGACGGGGTCTCAAAAGGGAAGGGGACCCTAGGGCAACACGGGCACCCCGCACCGGTCCAGAGCGGCCTCCGGTTTCGGGGACGCGGCGCAATCCGGGGCGGCGGCGGTTGTGACCGCGCACAGTGTCGGCGTCCCACGATGGCCCGTGCGCCTCCACGGTGGCACGATGAGGCCCCCGCGTTGTGCGGGGGGAGCGCCCTGTGCTGGAGGTGGCCCGCGATGAACGTCGGCCAGGTGGACGCCGATCGCACGATCATGCGCAAGGCGGTGCTGCGGCTCGCGGACCGGTTGCCCGACCTCGCCGACCGGCTCACCGCCGAGATCCTCTCCGGTGACCGCGGCGACCGCGACGACGCCTTCCGCCACGACGTGTGGGAGATGTGCCATACCGGCCTCGGGCACGGCTTCAAGACGATCCTCGACCCGGACCGCGGCCGCGCCGACCTGGAGTGGGCGCGGCGGCTCGGGCAGCGGCGCGCGCACCAGGGGCAGCCGCTCGACCAGCTGCTGCGCTCCTACCGGCTCGCCGGGCGGGTGTTCTGGGAGGCCGTCGTGGAGGTCGTCGGCCGGCACGACCCGGAGAACGTCGCGGCGCTGATCCGGCAGGCGACCCGCACCTGGGACACGATCGACCAGCAGTCCGGCGCGGCGGCCGCCGCCTACCACCGCACCGAGCTCGACCTCGCGCGGCGCAGCGAGGAGCGCGTCCAGGCGATCGTGGACGCCCTGCTGGACGGGCAGGGCGCCGACGGCGGGCTGCTCGCGACCGCGACGTCCGTCCTCGGGCTGCCGGCGACCGGCCGCTACGCCGTGGTGATGCTCGGCGCGGAGGGCGGCTTCGGCGACGGCGTGAACCGGCGGCCCGGCGACACCGGCGGGATGCGGTTCATCTGGCGGCTGCGCACCGACGCGCAGGTGGCGCAGGTGGCGCTGGTCGCGCTCGGCGCCGCGGAGCTCGACGACCTCGTCGACGCCGTCCGCCCCTACGCCCGGTCGCACGCCGGCGTGAGCCCGGTCGTGGGCAACCTCGCCGAGCTCGGCGGCGCCCGCTGGTTCGCCGAGCTGGCGCTGCGGACGTGCCGCGGACCCGGGAACCAGATCGCCCGCCTGGACCGCCGGCTCCCCGACGCCCTCGTGCTGTCCCAGCCCCGCCTCGCCGGCCGCCTCGGGGAGGTCGCGCTCGGCGGGCTCGGGGACGTCGACCCCGGGTTCCGCGAGGCCCTGCTGACGACGCTGGAGACCTGGCTGGAGTGCGGCGGCTCGGCCGCCCGCGCGGCCGACCGGCTGTTCTGCCACCGCAACACCGTCCTCAACCGGCTCCGCAGGATCGAGCGGCTCACCGGGCGGACCCTCACCCGGCCCGGCGACCTGGTCGAGCTCGTCCTCGCGCTGAGCGCTCTGCGGCTGCACGGCCCCGGGGACGCCGCGCCCGGCCCGAACGCCGAGGGGCCGCCCGCGCGGGGAGGCGGGCGGCCCGGTCGGTAGGGGGCCGGTCGGCGACCGGGGTCAGGAGTTCGGGCAGGTGTCCCGGTACTCGGAGATGGTGAGGTCGCGCGAGGGCGCCGGGCACAGGAACTGGTCGTAGCGGGTGTCGTTGTCGATGTACCGCTTGAGCCAGGAGATGCTGTACTTCGCGATCGTCGTGTTCGAGGTGTTGGGCGCGAAGTGGCTGGCGCCCGCCAGCTCCAGGTACGCCTTCTCCGACGCCGCCGGGATGCTCTCGTAGAACGGCTGGGAGTGCGTGGCGACCGGCGCGACCGTGTCCGCCTGCGCACCGATGACCATGGTGGGGACGCGCACGTCCGAGAAGTTCTTCTGCAGGTCCCAGGGCGTGAGCGGGATCGCGGCCTGAAGCTGCGGGCGGTCCTCGGCGGCCTCCAGCGTCCCGCCGCCGCCCATCGAGTGGCCCATCACGCCGAGCCGGGTCGTGTCGATGCGGGTCCGGACGGTGCTGCGCTGCGTGAGGTAGTCGAGCGCCGCCTCCAGTTGCCGGGCGCGGCTGTCGGGCTGGTCGAGTCGGGTGAGGGTGTCGATCGTGAAGATGACGAACCCCTGCGAGGCGAGCCGCGGCCCGAGCCAGGCCATGCTCGTCTGGTCGGCGGTGTAGCCGGGCGCCACCGCGACCGCGCCGAAGGTCCCCTCGGCGGTGCTGGTCGGGTAGTAGATCGTCCCGCCGCCGAAGCCGGTGACGCCGAGGGACGACACGCTCGTCTGGGACGTGGCGAACGGGCCGCGCAGGGCCTCGATGCTCTGCTGCGTCGGGGCGGGGCCGCGCTCGTAGGGATTGTCGGCTGCCCGGGCGGTCTGGGGGACGGCGATGGCGGCCGCGGTCAGCGCGGCGGCCAGCGCCGTCTTCGCCGCGCGTGCGGTGAGGGTGGGCACGTCGTTTCGCTCCTGTTCCGGGGGGCGGAGCCGGATGGCCGGCTCCGGAAACGGGACGGGGCCGGTCAACCGGCTCCGGGACGCACATTCTCGGCACGCACCGCGTTCCGGAACATCGGCGAAATCACCGGTCATCGCGGGACGACCGCCCTGACCGGCCGGAAGAGTCGCGGACTCCGGGGCCGGCGCGGTAGCGGCGGGGCCTCCCCGGGGTTCGGAGCCGTACGCACCGGCTCGTACCCTGGCACCCGCCGCCGCGGCCCGGACTCGCGGGCGCGGGCGGCGGGGACGGCGGCCCTCGGGAAAGGAAGCGGGGGCCGGGAAGCGGGGGACGGGTGGCAGGGGCGGTACCGGCGGGGCCGCGGTCGGCACGGGTGATCGTCGGGCTGGTGCTCGCCTCGTTCGCCGCGGTGTACGCGCTGGCGGCGCCCTCGCGGACGGAGGGAGCCGCGCGGGCGGCCGCGGCGACCGCCCTCGTGTCGGTGGTGCTGCTGGTCCAGTTCGTCCGGGTCGTGCCGCGCTGGCGGAGATGGCGCGGCGGGTGGAGCCTGCCCGTCCAGGCGGCGGCCGCCTACACGGGCGTCATCGCGTTCGGGACGTCGGCGGGGATCCTCGGCTTCGTCGTGGGGTCGCTGCTGCTCGCGGGCGCCTGGCCGGCCGCCGCCTGCGTCCTGGCGAGCGCGGCGCTCGCGGACGCCCTGCGCGGCGGCGCGAGCGCCGACGTCACGATCACCTGCCTGCTGACCGGGCTCGTGGTCTACGGGCTGGTGCGGCTGGCGGACCGGGCGGACGACGTCGCGGCGGCCCGGCTGCCCCTCACCGTGGCGGCCGTGGAGCGGGAGCGGCTGCGGATCGCGGCGGAACTGGACGCCGGGCTCGGCGACGGCCTCCGGGCGATCTCGGCCGGCAGCCGGCGCGCCCTCGACCGCCCGGAGGCCGTCGCGGACGTGCTGGCGGTGGCCAGGGAGTCGCTGAACAGGGCGCGCACCGCCGCGGTGGGCCTGCGGAGCATGTCGCTGGCCCCCGAGATGGCGGCGGCGCGGGCGCTGCTGGAGGCGGCCGACGTCCGGGCCGAGGTGCGCGAGGGGCACCGCGAGCCGCTCGGCCCGGCCGGGGCGCTGCTGGCCACGGTGCTGCGCGAGGCGGTCACGGACGTGGTCCGCGCCGGCTCCGCGCGGACCTGCCTGATCGCCACGTCGGAGCGGGACGGCCTGGTCGTGCTGCGGGTGGTCAACGACGGCGTCCGCACGGCCGAGCGCGGCGCGGACGGGCTGGAGGCGGCGGCGGGGCGGGTGCGCGCGGCGGGCGGAACCTTCTCGGCGGGCCTGGACGGGGACGGCCGGTTCGCGGTGGAGGCGGCCGTCGCGGCGGGGGACCGCACCGTGAGCCTGCCCGACCGGGCGGCCTACCGGCTCTCGCTCGCGCTGCTGGCCGCGGTCCTGGCGGGGTTCTCGGTCAAGGGGCTGCTGCTGGTCCCGTGGGGGCCGCTGTGGCCGGCCGCCGCCGCGGGGCTGGCGCTGATCTCGGCGGTGCAGCTGCTCTGGGCCGGGCGGGGACGGCCCGCGTGGTGGCCGCCCGTCCTGGCGGTCCTCTGCTACGCCCCCCTCGCCGTCTTCGGAAAGGCGTGGCTGGGTGCGGCCGGGTTCCTCGCCGGGACGTTCCTGGTCGGACTCCCGGCCTGGGCCGGCGTCCCGCTCGTGGCGGGGTGCATGGCGGCGACGGGCGCCGCGGCGCGGGTCCTCGGGCTCGGCGCGGCGGCCGTCGCCAACTACGTGATCAGCACGCTGGTGACGGGCCTGGTGGTGTACGGGCTCGTCCGGCTGGCGCGGCTGGTGCGGGACCTGCGGGCGGCGGGCGAGGAGCTGGCGAGGGCGGCGACCGTCCAGGAGCGGCTGCGGGCCTCGCGGGACCTGCACGACCTGCTCGGGCACAGCCTGGCGGCGATCCTGCTCAGGTGCGAGCTCGCCCGCCGGCTCGCCGAGGCGGACCCGGACCGCTCCCGCGCGGAGCTCGCCGAGGTCGTCGCGATGGCCGAGCAGGCCCGCGCCGACCTGCGCACCGCGACCGGCGGCGACGCCGAGCTCGCGCTGGACGGGGAGGCGGCGTCCGCCCGGTCGGTGCTCGCGGCCGCCGGGGTGGAGGTCGAGACCGACCTCGGGCACGGGGACCTGGACGCGAACGCGTCGGCGGTGCTCGGCACGGTCCTGCGCGAGGCGGTGACCAACGTGCTCCGCCACAGCGCCGCCACCCGCTGCACCATCGCGACCGGACGGGACGGCGGCGCCGTCTGGCTGGTCGTGGAGAACGACGGCCTCGACCCGGCGGCCCCCCGGACCCCGCCCGGCGCCGGCATAGGCAACCTGACAACCCGCCTGGCCGCAAGGAACGGAACCCTGACAGCCCGAGCAGACGGAGACGGAAGCTTCCGCGTGATGGCCACCACCCCCGCCGACGAACGTTGACTTGCGGCGTGTTGCCCTTATCGGGGCTCGCATAAGGGCAACACGCCGCAAGTCGACGGGGGTTAGAGCCAGCCTGCTTCGCTGGCTATGCGGGCGGCGTCTACCCGGTTTCTCGCGTTTAGCTTTGTTACGGCGGCTGTTAGGTAGTTGCGCACTGTTCCTGCTGAGAGGTGGAGGCGCCCGGCGATCTCCGGGGCCTCCGCGCCCTCCGCCGCCAGCCGCAGCACGTCGGTCTCGCGCGGGGTGAGCGGGTTGTCGGCGAGGTCCCAGGCGGTGAGCGCGAGGTTCGGGTCGAGGACGCGCTCCCCGGCGGCGACCTTGCGGATGCCGGCGGCCAGTTCCTCGGGCGGCGCCGTCTTCAGCAGGAAGCCGCGGACGCCCGCCGTCAGGGCGCGGCGCAGGTGACCGGGTTTGCCGTGCCCGGTGAGCATCAGCGTCGCGATGTCCGGGACGGCCTCGCGCAGCGCCGCCGCGGCCGCGAGGCCGTCCAGGCCCGGCATGTCGATGTCCAGCACGGCGACGTCGGGACGGGCCGAGCGGGCCGCGGGCAGCACCTCGTCCCCGCGCTCGACCTCGGCGACCACGGTCAGGTCGGGTTCGAGCCCCAGCAGGGTGGCGAGGGCGCCGCGCACCACGTGGTGGTCGTCGGCGAGAAGCACCTTGATCACGGCATATGTCTACCAGCCGCCGCCGACCGCCCCGGACGGCGTCACGCCCGGACCCATGACGAGGTCACGGGTGGCCGGTGATCTCCTCTCTGGCGGCCGGAACCGCAGGTCACAAGACTTGAGGGCATGAACGACGCGGTGCGCATGGACGCGGTGAGCAAGGTCTACGGACGGGGCAGGGGAGCGGTGGCGGCGCTGCGGGAGGTGTCGGCGACCCTCCCACGGGGCCGCCTCACGGCGGTGATGGGGCCGTCCGGCTCGGGCAAGAGCACGTTCCTGCACTGCGCCGCGGGCCTCGACACGCCCACGTCCGGCACGGTCCGGCTGGGGGACACCGAGCTGTCCTCCATGAACGAGACGAAGCTGACCGAGCTGCGCAGGCGGCGCGTCGGCTTCGTGTTCCAGGCGTTCAACCTGGTGTCGTCCCTGACCGTGGAGCAGAACATCATCCTTCCGCTGCGCCTGTCGCGCACGCGCCCGGACAAGGCGTGGCTCACCGAGGTGGTCGCCCGCGTCGGGCTGGCGGACCGGACCGGGCACCGGCCCGGGCAGCTGTCCGGCGGGCAGCAGCAGCGGGTCGCGATCGCCCGGGCCCTGGTGACGCGCCCGGACGTCGTGTTCGGGGACGAGCCCACGGGCGCGCTCGACACGATGACGGCCCGGGACGTCCTGACGCTGCTGCGCGAGACCGTGGACGGCATGGGCCAGACGGTCGTGATGGTCACGCACGACCCGGTCGCCGCCTCCTACGCCGACACGGTGCTGTTCCTGGCGGACGGGCGGATCGTCGACTCGATGGACGCCCCGTCCAGCGACAAGGTCGCCGCCCGCATGACCCGGCTTGGAGCGTGGAAGTGATGTTCGGAATCGTGCTCAGCACCCTGCGCCATCGCAAGGCGGGCTTCGCGGGGGCGTTCGCGGCGCTGCTGTGCGCGGCGGCCCTGATCTGCGCGTGCGGCGTCCTGCTCGACACCGGCCTGCGCGGCTCCGTCGCCCCGGAACGGTACGCGGGGGCGCCGGTCGTCGTCACCGGCGACCAGGCCGTCCACAAGGTGATCGTGAAGAAGAAGGGCAAGCGCAAGCACAAGGCCAAGCCGCTCGCCGAACGCGTGTGGCTGCCCGCCTCCGTCGCCGCGAGGGTCCGGGCGGCGGACGGCGTCCGCGACGTCGTCACCGAGGTGACGTTCCCCGCCGAGATCGGCGCCCCCGAGGACGACCGCCCGTCCTGGGGCCACGGGTGGGAGTCCGCCGCGCTCACCCCGTTCACCCTCCGCGAGGGCCGCGCCCCGGCGGCGGACGACGAGATCGTCGTCGACGCCGCCACGGCGCGCGCCCGCCGCCTGCGCCCGGGCACGGCGGTGCGGGTCGAGTCCGCCGTCCCCGGCACCTACCGCGTCGTGGGCGTGACCCGGCAGGCGCTCGCCCACCAGACCGCCGTCTTCTTCTCGACGGCCCAGGCGGCCCGCCTGTCCGGCCGCGGCGGCATGGTCACCGCCGTCGGCGCCCACGGCCCCGCCGGGGCCGTGGAGAAGGCCGTGCGCGGCACCGGGGCGACCGTCCACACCGGCGGCGACCGGGGCCGGGCGGAGTTCCTCGGCGCGGAGAACGCGCGCGTCAAGCTCATCTCCCTGGGCGGCGCCCTCGGCGGGACGGCCCTGCTCGTCGCCGTCCTCGTGGTGTCCGGGACGTTCGCGCTGTCGGTGCGGCAGCGGGAGCGCGAGATCGCGCTGCTGCGGGCGGTCGCCGCGACGCCGCGGCAGGTCCGCCGGATGATCGGGGGCGAGGCGCTGCTGGTCGGCCTCGTCGCGGGACCGCTCGGCGCGGCGGCCGGGCTGCCGCTGGCGTTCCGGCTGCGGGACGAGTTCCGCGGGCTCGGCGCCCTCCCGCCCAACCTGGACCTCGTCGTCGGCCCCTTTCCGCCGCTCGCCGCCGCGCTCGCCACCGTCCTCGCGGCCGTGGCCGCCGCCCGGATCACCGCCCGCGGCGCCGCCCGGGTCCGCCCCGTCGAGGCCCTCGGCGAGGCGGCGACGGGCCGCGCCCGGCTCGGCGCCGTCCGGACCGCGGCCGGGCTGGCCGTCGCGGCCGGGGCCGCCGCCCTGACGGTGCTGCTGGCGCACCTCGACACGGAGGCGGCCTCCAGCCCGGTGACGATGCTGACCGCGATCGTCTGGACCGCGGCCGCCGCGCTCCTCGGCCCGGCCGTCGTCCGGGCCGCGGTCGCCGCGCTCGCCGTCCCGCTCCGGCTCCTGCCTGGCGGCGGGCACCTGGCGGCGGCCAACCTCGCCGCGTCCGCGCGCCGCCTGGCCTCCGTCGTCACCCCGCTGACGCTGATGATCGGGCTGACCTCGACGATCCTGTTCACGCAGACGACGATCGGCCACGCCGCGACCCGGCAGGCGCGCGAGGGCACGGTCGCCGCGCACGCCGCCGGTCCGGTGGTCCCGCACGGCACCGCCGAACGGATCCGGCGGACGCCCGGCGTCACCGCCGTGACCGAGGTCCTGCACGGCACCGTCCGGGTCGGCCTGGAGAACTACGGCGTCCAAGGCGTGACGCCGGAGGGCCTCGACCGCACCATGGACCTGGACGTCCGGGCCGGGTCGCTCGCCCGCCTGGACGCCTCCGGCATCGCGGTCGGCGCCACCGCCGCCCGGCGGCTCGGCGTCCGGCCGGGGGACCGGCTGCCGCTCACCCTCGGGGATGGCACGCCGTTCGCCCCCACCGTGGTCGCGGTCTACGGGCGCGGCCTCGGCTTCGGCGACCTCACCGTCGACCGCGACCTGCTGGCCGCCCATGTCGACGACCCCCGCGGCACGCTGCTGATCGCGGGCACCCCGCCGCGCGGGCTCCCGGTCGCGGCCCCGGGCGCCCTCGCCGAGGCCCGGACGGCCGGGAACGCGGAGGTCGCCTACGTCGCCATGGGGCTGATCATCGCGTTCACCGCGATCGCCGTGGTGAACACCCTCGCGATGGCCACCGCCGGCCGGTCCCGCGAGTTCGCCGTGCTGCGCCTCGTCGGGACGACCCGGCGCCAGGTGATGGCGATGCTCGGGTGGGAGACGCTGGCCGTCGTCGTCATCGCCGCCGTCCTCGGCACCGCGATCGCCCTCGCCGCGCTCACCGCGTTCGGCGCGGGCATGACGGACGGGCCCCCGCACGTCCCTCCCCTCGGCCACCTGGGGGTCCTCGGCTGGGGCCTGCTGCTCGCCGCGGCCGCGACCTTCCCCGCCGCGCGCCTCGCCATGGCCGCCCGCCCCGCCGACGCCGTCGGCGCCCGCGAGTGACCTCGGTCAGGCGCGGGAGCGGGTGGTGCCGCCGTTGACGTGGAGGATCTGGCCGACGAGCGTCGGGAGGCGCTCGTCGGCCAGGAACGAGACCGCCGCCGCGACCTCCTCGGGGGTCGCGATCCGGCCGAGCGGCGTCCGGGCGGCGTACCGGGCGCGGATCTCCTCGACGGGCACCCCGGCGGCGGCCGCGTCCGCCTCCAGCAGCGGCGTGTCTATCGCGCCCGGCGCGACGGCGTTCACCGCGATGCCGAGCGGGGCGAGTTCGCGGCCGAGCGACTTGGCGAGCGCGACGACGCCCGCCTTGGACGCCGAGTAGGCGCTCGCGTCCGGCCATCCGACCACGCCCCACTCGGACGCGATGAACACCATCCGGCCGCCGCCGCGCTCGACCATGCCCGGCATCACGGCCTGCGCGCAGGCGAACGTCCCGCCGAGGTCGAGGTCGATCGTCCGCCACCAGTCGTCGAGGTCCTCCGACCCGGTGAACGGAGCCATCTGCAGCCGTCCGGCGCAGGTGACGAGGAGCGCGATCTGCCCGCCCGTACGGCGCTCGACCTCCGCCACCATCGCGGTGACCGCCGCCGGGTCGGAGACGTCGGCCGGCGCGGCGACGCCGTTCAGCTCGGCGGCGAGCCCGGCCACGTCCCGCCCGGGACGGTCGTTGAGGACGACCAGGCGTCCGTCGGCCGCGAGCCGGCGCGCCACCGCCCCGCCGAGCCCGCCGGCCGCCCCGGTGATCAGCGCGATCGTCATCAGACCACCGTCCCCGCGTTCGGGGACACGACCTCGCCGGTGCAGAACGTGCCGTCCTCGATGAGGTAGGCGGCGGCGAGCGCGACCTCCTCCGGGGACGTCAGCCGCCCGGCCGGCACGCCCTGCAGATAGGACGGCCTGCGCCAGGGCGAGTCGTAGGGGAGCATCGGCGTGTCGGTCGGGCCGGGCGCCACCGCGTTCACCCGTACCCCGGACGGTCCGAGTTCCGCCGCCAGCGACCGGACGAACCCGAGCACCGCTCCGGTGGCCGCCGCGTAGTGCGCCTCGGCGCTCGCGCCGCCGACGGCGAGGTGGGAGGCGACCGCCACCATGCTGCCCCGGCCCCGCTCGGCCATCCCCGGCGCGAGGGCCGCGCACATGTTCACCACGCCGCCGAGGTGCACCCGCAGCATCCGCCGCCAGTCGGGCCAGGCGATGTCGGACACCGGAACGATCATGTGGTGCCCGGCCGCGCTCACCGCCGCCTCCACCGGGCCGAGCTCCCGCTCGATCCGCCGGACCGCCGCGCGCACCTGCGCGGGTTCCGCCATGTCCACGCTCACCGAGTGGTCGGTGTCCGGGGCCTGGCGCAGGTCGAGGCCCGCCGTCCGCCAGCCGCGCCCCGCCAGCTCGCGCACCAGGGCGCCGCCCACACCGCCGGCCGCCCCGGTGACCAGCGCGACCCGCCCGTCCATGAGATCACCTCGCAACCTTCCGAAAGCACCAGGCAAACCCGGCATAACCGCTGGTGACAAGCGTCATGAGGATTTCTTGGCCGAACCCACCGCGACGCGCCCGACCTTTCGTGCACTTGCCCAAATCACGGTCACGGGCGCGGGAGGGTGCCCGGGCGGGGTGAGAAGGTGAGGCTGTGACCAGCGATTCCGCGCTGCCGCACCTGACCGTCCGGCAGCTCCTCGAGGTGCCGCGCTTCCGGCTGCGCCTGGTCGCCGGGCAGGACGGCCTCGACCGCCCGGTCCGCTGGGCGCACTCCACCGAGCTCCTCGACCCCGGCCCCTACCTGCACGGGCACGAGATCGTGCTGACGGTCGGCGCGTCGCTGCGGGACGCGGGCGCGTGCGCCGCGTTCGCCGGTTCGGTCAAGGCCGGCCGCGCGAGCGCCATCGGCTACGGCGTCGGCGACGTCACCGACGCCGTCCCCGATGAGCTGCGCGGCGCCTGCGACCGCGTTGGCCTCCCGCTGCTGGAGGTGCCGCCGGAGGTCCCGTTCCTGGGGTTCACCGAGTGGTTCGCCGAGCGGCTCGCGTCCGTGGGCGACGAGCGGCACGAGCGGGAGGAGACCGGGCGGCTGCTGCGCATGGTGCGCGACGGGCTCGCGTCCGCCGAGGCCCTGCGCCCCCGGATCGACGACGCCGGGCTCGACCCCGAGTCCCTGCTGGTGATCGCGATGGACGGCCCGGTCGAGGAGGAACTGCCCGGCGTCCTCGGCCTGGACGACCACGCGGCCCTGCTGGTCACCAACGATGCCCACGCCTGGACCGAGCCCGCCGGCGTCGGCAGCCCCGGCCCGCTGGAGCACCTGCCGGTCTCGCTCGCCGAGAGCCTCAGCGCGCTGGACACCGCCCGCCGCACCGGCGGGGTCGTGCACGCCGCCGACCTCGCCACCTTCCAGGCCCTCCTCGGCCGCCTCGACCGCGACCAGCTGGCCCCGTTCACCGAGCAGATCGCCCGGCCGCTGAGCGAGTACGACGCCGCGCACGGCACCCGCCTCGTCGAGACGCTGCGCACCTTCCTGGACATGGGCGGCGCGGTCGGCGCGACGTCGCGGGCCCTGTTCCTGCACCCCAACACCCTGCGCCACCGGATGTCCCGGATCGAGTCGCTGACCGGCCGCGACCCGATGCGATTCGAGGACCGGGTGGCGCTCGCGATCGCCGTCTGGGCGGGCCGCTGAGAGCGGGCCCGGCGGGTCGTCTCGCGCTGGACGAGGTGAATGTCTGAAACGCCGCATTCAAGAAGCGTCTGATCAGCTGGGGTGCCAGCGGTCGGCGTCCGTAAATGGCCCGATTTGGGCGGCTTTATAGGCCTAGGGTCTTCGGTCATGCGGGCCGCTCGGTGCGGCAAAACCCTGAAAAGGCGAGAGGGTGTCTTTTCGTGATCGCCGACCGGGTCGTCATGGCGGCGCGGCCACCGATCCATATCCGTACGGCAAGTGCTGCTTTCGTCACACCCGGCGCATGCGCCACGGCGATTTCCGGGGTTTTGGCCACCCTGCGTATTCGTTATCGTCCCGAATTGGTATGCGGACAGGCCCGAATTCCGCTTTTCCGGCCGCCTGCGGGGCGCGGGGTCTAGGTTTGCCGCGAGAGGTTCCCGTACCTGCTGGAAGGAGCGTCACACATGACGGATACCACCCGGGGCCCGGGAAAGGGATCGGACACCAAGATCAACACCGAGGTCCCGCAGTCGGCGCGGATCTGGAACTACTGGCTCGGGGGGACCGACAACTACGAGGTCGACCGGCTCGCCGGCGACCAGTACGTCTCGCTGTACCCGGGCATCGTGGAGATCGCCCGCGCGGGCCGGTACTTCATGGACCGGGCGATCCGGTTCCTGGCCCGCGAGCGGGGGATCCGCCAGTTCATGGACTGCGGCACCGGCCTGCCCACCGTCGACAACACCCACGAGATGGCCCGCCGCGCCGCTCCCGACTCCAAGGTCGTCTACGTCGACAACGACCCGCTCGTCCTCGCCCACGCCCGCGCCCTGATGAACGAGGGCCGCACCGCCTACATCGACTGCGACCTGCACGACCCGAAGACGATCATGGATCGGGCCTCGGCGCTGCTGGACCTGTCCCAGCCCGTCGGCCTGATGATCATCGGCGTGCTGGGGCACATCGTCGACCCCGACGAGGCGTACGGCGTCGTCCGCGGGCTGATGGACCCGCTCCCGTCCGGCAGCTACCTCATCCTGCACGACTCCACCGACGAGAACGAGAAGTTCAACGCGGCGCAGCGCGCCTACGACGACACCGGCGCGAACCCGTTCCGGCTGCGCGGCCCCGAGTTCATCCGCGGCTACTTCGACGGCCTCGAACTGGAGGAGCCGGGGCTGGTGACGAGCGGGGCGTGGCGCCCCGAAGTGGGGCCGATCGAGGGTGAGAGCCTGCCGACCAGGTGCGGGGTGGCCCGTAAACCCTGACGCGCCGTGCGGGAACCGCCTCCGGGGCCCCGGCCACGTGGCCGGGACGGTAGGTAACATACGGTCTTATCTCCGACGCGCAGCGTAAACTATAGTCGGAGCGGTCGTCATGCCGTCTCCGATGAGGAGCCCCCTTGGCCTCCGTCACGATCACCGGCAGCAGGAAACCGCAGCCCGGACGATCCGCCCCGGCCGGCGCGGCCCGCGCGCAGGGCGACCCGCTCGTCCCGCGCATGCTGCTCGGCAAGCGGCTCCGCGAGCTGCGGGAGGCGGCCCGGCTGGCCCGGCCCGGGGCGGGCCTGGCGATCGGCGCGTCCGAGTCGAAGATCGCCAGGCTGGAGCAGGGCCGCACCCGTGCCAAGCTCCGCGACGTCGCCGGCCTGCTCGACCGCTACGGCACCGACCCCGGCGAGCGCGCGACCCTGCTCGCCCTGGCCGAGCAGACCGGCGCGCGGCCCTGGTGGCACGGCGACGGCGACATCGTGCCGCGCTGGGTCCGCGACTACCTCAGCGCCGAGCAGGCGGCCAAGCTGGTCCGCACGTTCGAGACCCAGTTCGTCCCCGGCCTGCTCCAGACCGAGGACTACGCCCGCGGCCTGTTCCGCCTCCTGCACCCCGAGTCCGAGGACGAGGTGGAGCGGCGCGTGGAGTTCCGGATGCGGCGGCAGCGCGTCCTGCGCCGCCGGCCCCGTCCCCTGAACCTCTGGGTCGTGCTGGACCAGGGGGCGCTGTGGCGCCCCGCCTGCGCGCCCGACACGATGCGCATGCAGATCCGGCACATCATCGAGCAGTGCAGGCGGCCGAACGTCACCATCCAGATCGCGCCCCTCGGCATCTCCGGCCAGGTGGCCGGCGACGGGTCGCTCACCCTCGTCCGCTTCCCCCAGCAGGGCCTCCAGGACATGGTCTATCTGGAGCGTCCCGACAATGCCGTCTACCCGATGCGGCGCGCCGAGATCGAGCACCACTGGCACATTTTCAACACGCTCGTCACCGAGGCCGCACCGCCCGAGCAGACGCCCCGGATACTCGCGGGAATCCTCGCCACCTACTGATCCGGCCGCCGCCCGTTCCGTCCGGATCGCGGATCCCGTTCCGGCGGTGCCGTGATCGTTCACCGGTGAATGCGCGACGGCCACCGGTGATCGCCGGGGATCCCGATTCCCTGTTCCCGCCTGACCACTTCCGGCCTATTCTCATAAAGGACGGAAATTCGGGGGGCTCCGCGCGGTCGATCGGGGACGTACGCATCATGGGCCCCGTCGACGGCCATGTTCACCGGTCGGTCACCCGGTTAACGGCCATCGATGTACGCCCCCGCGCCGCCATCGCCCCAGGGGGAACACCATGTCCGTCAGCGAGCGTTTGCAGAACGCCACCGAGGAACGCCGGGCGAGAACCGAACTGCAGTCCGGGGAGAACTTCCCCGTCGCCTCCCGGCTGCTGCCCGCACGCCACCGCGCGCACCTGCTGAACGTGTACGGGTACGCCCGGCTGGTCGACGACATCGGGGACGAGGCGCCGCCGGGCGAGCGCGCCGGCCTCCTCGACCTCGTCGAGCGCGACCTCGACCGCGTCTACGCGGGGGAGCGTCCGGAACTGCCGGTGCTGCGCGACCTGGCCGGGACGATCGTCGCCCGCCGCGTCCCCGCCGAGCCGTTCCGCCGCCTGGTCCAGGCCAACCGCCGGGACCAGGAGGTCACCCGCTACGCGACGTTCGACGACCTCCTCGGCTACTGCGCGCTGTCCGCCGACCCGGTCGGGCACATCGTCCTGCACGTGTTCGGCGCCGCCACGCCGGACCGGCTGCGCCTGTCGGACAAGGTGTGCTCCGCGCTGCAGATCATCGAGCACTGCCAGGACGTCGGCGAGGACCACCGCAACGGGCGCGTCTACCTCCCGGCGGACGACCTGCGGCGGTTCGGGTGCACCGAGGACGACCTCACCGCCCTCGCCACCCCGACCCGGCTGCGCGGCGTCGTGGCGCTCCAGGCGAGGCGGGCGCGGCGCATGCTCACCGAGGGCGCCGCCCTCACCGGCGGGCTCCAGGGGTTCGCGCGGATCGCCGTCGCCGGGTACGTCGCGGGCGGCCTCGCCGCACTCGACGCGCTGGAGCGCGCCGCCTACGACGTCCTGCCGGGCCCGCCGCGGCCGAGGAAGGTGCGGCTGCTCGCCGAGTGGTCGCGGACCATGGGAAGGAGAAGGGCAGTCTAGATGGACGCATCCACCGCCTACCGGCACTGCGAGAGCGTCGTGCGCTCCCAGGCGCGCAACTTCTCGTACGGGATCCGGCTGCTTCCCCCGCCCAAACGGCGGGCCCTCAGCGCCGTGTACGCGTTCGCCCGGCGGATCGACGACATCGGCGACGACCACGGCGCCCCGGTGGCGGACCGGCTCGCGAAGCTCGCCGGCGAGCGGGCGCGGCTCGCCGACCCCGGCGCCCATCCCTCCGACCCGGTGCTGGTCGCGCTGGCCGACGCGGCCCGCCGCCACTCGGTCCCGCTCGACGCGTTCGGCGAGCTGATCGACGGCTGCGAGGCCGACGTGCGCGGCGAGGCCTACGACACCTTCGACGACCTCCTCTGGTACTGCCGCTGCGTCGCCGGCTCCGTCGGCCGCCTGTCGCTCGGCGTGTTCGGGACGGCCGACCCCGCCACGGCCGTGCCGCGCGCCGACGCGCTCGGCGTCGCGCTCCAGTTGACGAACATCCTCCGCGACGTCCGGGAGGACGGGGCGAACGGCCGCGTCTACCTCCCCGCCAAGGACCTCGCCCGGTTCGGGTGCACCCTGAGGCGCGACGAGGCGGGCCGGACCACCGACGACCCGGACCGCCTGACCGGCCTCATCCGCTTCGAGGCCGACCGGGCGGGGCGGTGGTACGCCGACGGCCTGAAGCTGCTGCCCATGCTCGACCGGCGCAGCGCCGCCTGCGCGGGCGCGATGGCGGGCATCTACCTGCACCTGCTCCGGCGCATCACCGCCGACCCGCTCACCGCGCTGGAGACGCGGACGTCCCTGCCCGCCTGGGAGAAGGCGACCGTGTCCGCCATGGCGATGGCCGGGATCCACCGGTGAGCGCCCGCGACGGCGGCCCGCCGGAGGTCGCGATCGTCGGCGGCGGGCTCGCCGGGGTCACCACCGCGCTGGCGCTCCAGGAGACGGGGATACGCGCGACGATCTACGAGGCGCGCCCCCGGCTCGGCGGCGCCACCCACTCGTTCCCGCGGGACGGCCTGACGGTCGACAACGGGCAGCACATCTTCCTCAGGTGCTGCTCGGCGTACCGGGGGCTGCTCGCCCGGCTGGACGCGCTGGACCGCGTCCGCGTCCAGGACCGCTTCGACGTCCGCGTCCTGACCCCGGACGGCCGCGCCGGACGGCTCCGCCGTGCGAAGGCCCCGGGGCCGCTGCACCTGCTGCCCGCGCTCGCCGGGTACAGGCTGCTCCCGACGTCGGACCGGCTGCGGGCGGCCGGCGCGTCGCTGGCGCTCGACCGGCTCGACCCGGCCGACCCGTCGCACGAGCGGATCAGCATGTGCACCTGGCTCGCCGAGCACGGGCAGGGGCCCTGGGCGCGCGAGGCGCTCTGGGAGCTGTTCGTCATGGCCGCGCTCAACGCCCGCCTGGACGGCGCCGCGCTCGGCCCCGCCGCGTTCGTGTGCCGGACCGCGCTCCTCGGACGCCCGGACGCCGCCGACATCGGCGTGCCCACCGTCCCGCTCGGCGACCTGCACGGCACGCTCCCGGCCGCCAGGATCGAGCGGGACGGCGGCCGGATCCATCTGAACGCGAAGGTGACGGCGATCGACGCCGGTCCGAAGCTCGTCGTGAACGGCTCCCCGGTCGGCGCCGACGCCGTCGTCGTCGCCGTGCCCCACCGGGCGGCGGCCGCGCTCGTCCCCGAGGAGGCGGCCCCCGGCCGGGCGGGCTGGGGCGGCCTCGGCTCAAGCCCGATCGTCAACGTCCACGTCGTCTACGACCGGCCCGTCCTGCGGGTGGACGGCACGGACCTGCCGTTCGCGGCGGCGGTCGGCTCGCCCGTCCAGTGGGTGTTCGACCGCACCGAGGTGAGCGGCCTCACCGGCGGCGGCCAGTACCTGGCGGTCTCGGTCTCGGCGGCGGACCGCTGGATCGACACGCCCACCGCCGGGCTGCGCGCGGTCTACCTCGCCGAGCTGGAGCGGCTGTTCCCCGCCGCCCGGCGCGCCCGCGTCACCGACTTCTTCGTGACACGGGAGCGGCACGCGACGTTCCGCCAGAGCCCCGGCAGCGACGCGCTGCGTCCCGCGTCCGCGACCCGGCTGCCGTGGCTGTTCCTCGCCGGCGCGTGGACGGACACGGGCTGGCCCGACACGATGGAGGGAGCCGTGCGCAGCGGCCTCACCGCGGCCCGCCTCGTCCGCCGCCACCTGCACCGGACGGCCCCGGACGGGGGGAGCGGCCGATGACCGTTCCTACCTCGATCACCAGCGGGCGCGCCCTGGTCGACCGGGCCATGCGCGCGTCCGCGGAGCGGCTCGACCCGTGGACCCGCCGCGTCGTCGCCTACCACCTCGGGTGGACCGACGAGAACGGCGAGCCCGCCGCCGCGGGCGGCAAGGCGCTGCGCCCCGCGCTGGCGCTGCTGTCCGCGCGTGCCGCCGGCGCGTCCGAGGAGACGGCGCTGCCCGGCGCCGTCGCCGTCGAGTTCGTGCACGCGTTCTCGCTGCTGCACGACGACATCATGGACGGCGACCGGACCCGCCGGCACCGTCCCGCCGCGTGGACGGTGTTCGGCCCGTCCGCCGCCATCCTCGGCGGCGACGCGCTGATGGCGCTGTCGGAGAACCTGCTCCTGGAGCGGCGGACGCGCGGCGCCCACTGGGCGGCGCGCGCGCTGACCGCCGCGACGCAGCGCCTCATCGCGGGCCAGGCGCTCGACATCGGGTTCGAGCAGCGCGACGACGTGGCCCTCGACGAGTGCCTGGCGATGGCGGCGGACAAGACGGGCGCGCTGCTCGCCTGCGCCTGCTCGATCGGGGCGATGCTGGCCGAGGGCCCCGCCCGGCTCGTCACGCACCTGACCGGCTTCGGCGCCGAGATGGGCCTGGCGTTCCAGCTCGTCGACGACCTGCTCGGCATCTGGGGCAGCCCGGACGCGACCGGCAAGCCCGTCCTGGCCGACCTGCGGGCGCGCAAGAAGTCGCTGCCGGTGGTGTACGCGCTGAACGCCGGGCGCCCCGAGTCGCGGCGGCTCGCCGCGCTGTACGCCGCCCCCGGGCCGCCGTCCGGGGACGCGCTGCGGGAGATGGCCCGTCTCGTCGAGGCGGCGGGCGGGCGCGACTGGGCCTCCGCCGAGGCCGACCGCCGCGTCGCCGCCGCCGGGCGCCACCTCGGCGACTCGGGCATGGACGGCGCCGTGGCCGCCGAGTTCCGCGACATCGCGCTGTTCGTCACCTCCCGCGACCACTGACCCCGCCGCGCCGGCGAGAAGGGAAGCGCTGCATGACCACCACCGACGTGTCCGGACTCACCGGCGCGGCCGCCGTCGCCGCCGAGGCCGCCCGCGACCGCCTCATCGGCCTGCAGTCGCCCGGGGGCTGGTGGAAGGCCGAGCTGGAGACCAACGTCACCATGGACGCCGAGGACCTGCTGCTCCGCCAGTTCCTCGGCATCCGCTCCGACGCCGACACCAAGGACGCGGCGCGCTGGATCCGCTCCCGGCAGCGCGACGACGGCACCTGGGCGAACTTTCACGGCGGCCCCGCCGACCTGTCCACGACGATCGAGGCGTACGTCGCGCTGAGGTTCGCCGGTGACCCGGTGGACGCCGGGCACATGCGCAGGGCCGCCGCGTACGTGCGCGAGGCGGGCGGGATCGAGGGCAGCCGCGTCTTCACCCGCTTCTGGCTGGCGCTGTTCGGCCAGTGGTCCTGGGACCACCTGCCCGTCATGCCGCCCGAGCTGATGTTCCTGCCGAGCCGCGTCCCGCTGAACGTCTACGACTGGGCGTGCTGGGCGCGGCAGACGATCGTCCCGCTGACGGTCCTCGGGTCGCTGCGCCCGGTCCGGGCGCTGCCGTTCGACCTGCCCGAACTGCGCTGCGGCGTGATGCCGGCCAAGGACGCCCGCGGCTGGGGGGCGGCGTTCGGCGCCCTCGACCGCGTCCTGCACGTGTACGAGCGGCGGCCGGTGCGCCCGCTGCGCCGCGCGGCGCTGCGCCGGGCCGCCGACTGGATCATCGCCAGGCAGGAGGCCGACGGCTGCTGGGGCGGCATCCAGCCGCCGTGGGTGTACTCGCTGATGGCGCTGCACGAGCTCGGCTACGGCCTCGGCCATCCGGTCATCAGGCGCGGTCTGGACGGCCTCGAACGCTTCACGATCCGCGACGGGAAGGGACGCCGGATCGAGGCGTGCCAGTCACCTGTCTGGGACACGGTGCTCGCCATGAACGCGCTCGCCGACGCGGGCGCGGCCG
Source organism: Actinomadura coerulea (assembly GCF_014208105.1). Lineage (NCBI taxonomy): Bacteria > Bacillati > Actinomycetota > Actinomycetes > Streptosporangiales > Thermomonosporaceae > Actinomadura > Actinomadura coerulea. Next base: position 4,734,267 of record NZ_JACHMQ010000001.1, on the reverse strand, counting down.
CCGACCACCCCGCCCTGCTGCGGGCGGCCGAATGGGTCGTCGGCGAGGAGGTCCGGGGGCCGGGGGACTGGGCGGTGAAGCGGCCGGACGTCCCGCCGGGCGGCTGGGCGTTCGAGTTCGACAACGACGTCTACCCCGACACCGACGACACCGCCGAGGCCATCCTGGCGCTGCGCAGGGCCGCCTTCCCGGCGGCGGAGGAGCCGATCAGGCGGGCGGTCCGCTGGCTGGAGGGGATGGCGTCGCGCGACGGCGGCTTCGGAGCCTTCGACGCCGACAACACCCGCGAGCTGTGCACCAAGCTGCCGTTCTGCGACTTCGGCGCCGTCATCGACCCGCCGTCCGCCGACGTCACCGCCCATGTCGTCGAGGCGCTGTCGAAGGAGGGCCTCGCGGAGTCGGCCGTGGTCAGGCGCGGCGTCGTTTGGCTCCTCAGGGCGCAGGAGGCGGACGGCTCATGGTTCGGGCGGTGGGGGGCGAACCACGTCTACGGGACGGGCAGCGTGGTGCCCGCGCTCGTCGCGGCCGGGGTCCGTCCCGGCAAGCCCGCGATCCGTCGCGCCGTGGTCTGGCTGGAGGACCACCAGAACCCCGACGGCGGCTGGGGCGAGGACCTGCGCTCCTACGACGACCCCGCGTGGATCGGGCGGGGCGAGTCCACCCCGTCGCAGACGGCCTGGGCGCTGCTGGCGCTGCTCGCCGCAGGCGAGCGCACCCCGGCCGTGGACGCGGGCGTGCGGTGGCTCGTCGACCACCAGCGCCCGGACGGCAACTGGGACGAGGACCAGTTCACCGGCACCGGCTTCCCCGGCGACTTCTACATCAACTACCACCTGTACCGCCTGGTCTTCCCGTTGAGCGCCCTCGGCCGCTACCTGGACGGCGCGGCATGAGGCGGGCGCGCGAGCCGGTGGAGGCCACCGAGTTCACCCTGCACAAGGAGGTCCGGACACCATGAGCATGCCGCTCCGCCAGAGCCTTCGCATCGGGGGCCACATCCTCCGCAACAAGCTGCGCGGCAGGGAGAAGTTCCCCCTCATCGTCGAGTTGGAGCCCCTGTTCGCCTGCAACCTCGCCTGCGCCGGCTGCGGGAAGATCCAGCACCCGCACGACGTGCTGAAGAAGCGCATGCCGGTCGAGCAGGCCCTCGCCGCCATCGAGGAGTGCGGCGCGCCGATGGTCTCCATAGCGGGCGGCGAGCCGCTCATGCACCCGCAGATCGACGAGCTGGTGCACGAGCTCGTCCGGCGCAAGAAGTTCGTCTTCCTGTGCACGAACGCGCTGCTGATCCCCAAGAAGATCGACAAGTTCGCGCCGTCGCCGTACTTCGCGTGGGCGGTGCACATCGACGGGCTGCGGGAACGCCACGACGCGTCCGTCTGCAAGGAGGGTGTCTTCGACGACGCCGTCGCCGCCGTCAGGGAATGCCGGCGGCGGGGATTCCGCGTCACCACCAACACGACCATCTTCAACACGGACACGCCGCAGACCGTCATCGACGTCATGAACTACCTCAACGACGACCTCGGGGTCGACGAGATGATGATCTCGCCGGGCTACGCCTACGACAAGGCGCCCGACCAGGACCACTTCCTCGGCGTCCAGGAGACGCGGGAGCTGTTCCGCAAGGCGTTCGGGGACGGCAACCGCAAGCGGTGGCGCTTCAACCACTCGCCCCTGTTCCTGGACTTCCTGGAGGGCAAGGTCGACTTTCCCTGCACGGCCTGGGCGATCCCGTCCTACTCCCTCTTCGGCTGGCAGCGTCCCTGCTACCTGATGTCGGACGGCTACGCGCAGACCTACCAGCAACTCCTGGACGAGACCGACTGGGACTCCTACGGAAGGGGACGCGACTCCCGCTGCGCCAACTGCATGGCCCACTGCGGCTACGAACCCACGGCCGTCTTCTCGACCCTCGGTTCTCTCAAGGAGTCCTTGCGGGCCGTCCGCTCGGTCTGACCCGCCTCATGGCGGGCTTTGCCCGGCACCGGCGATCCGCCGGTGCCGGGCGTCTTGCAGGGACGGCCTACTTGAGGGAGGTCGGCCGGTACGCCTTGTACTCGTCGCCCGAGGACAGCCCGTAGTCGAGCGTCCGGTGGTCGGTACCGTACCGGCCGCGCTGCTCGTAGGCCCAGTACGACGAGTGCTCCTTGTCGGCCCACTTCTCGAAGATGACGACGTGCCGGGTGGTGTTGCTGCCGAGGGCGTCCATGACGAGGTCGCCCTTCTTCAACTCGGACATCTCGATGCGCTCGGTGTACCGCGACGAGGTGAGGCCGACGGTGTTGGTCCCGGGCTTGGGCAGTCCCAGCGCCATGGAGACGTAGCCCGAACAGTCGGTGCGGTAGCCGTTGTGCGTGCTGGTCTGGCTGTAGGGGACCCGCTGGCCGGTGTGCGGATGCCAGGTCCTGGCCCGGGCGACGACCTTGGACCGCGCGTCCGACTTCGGCTCGGCTGCCGGCTTCCGGGGCTCGGCCTTCGCCGAGGGCGTGGCCTTCGCCTGGGGCTTGAACTCCTTCAGGACCTCGGCCTGTGCTCTGACCTGGTCCTGCGGTGCCGCCTGCCGCGGCGCGGCCTGCTGCTGCGGGACGGTCTGGACGGCGGCGACCGTCTCGGTGGACGCGTGCTGCAAGGTCGTCGGCATGGCCGCCGTCGCGCCGAAGACGGCGAGACCCGTCAGCGTGACGGTGGCCCAGGGGCCTGGCCGGAGGACACGCGACCGCTTGTCGTGCTTGCCTTTCAAGGGGGGCTCCTTGCTTCCATGTGCCGCCTACCGGGTTAGCTGACGGGTTCGGACGTGGAAGTCGCCCTACGGCCTGAGCAGGCCGATTCACCCCAGTTCGGGTTGGGTCCCCGGCTCCGCCCCACGGCGGACTCGGCGGGTGCCGCTGAGAGGCAGCGGCGCTGACGATGTGGGGCCCGGTCGCTGAGGGATCCCGGGCCTTGTCGCGCGGGGACGGCACCCCGCCCCACCGCGCGCGGAACCGCCACGGCGGGACAAAACGCCTGGAAGGCGTCTCGAAGGGGCAAAGCTACTGAAGCCACCCCCAGACGGCAAGGTCACCCCTATAGACGGAGGGAAAACCTCCAGTCAATATTCGGAGAGAAGGGCCGCGCCCGGTCTCGGGGCCCTCGTGATCGGGCGCGCCCTTCAGGGAGCGTTCGCCGCGGCGGCCGGGCTGCCGCTCGGCGGTGGCCTGACCCGGTACGCCGACTGGCGCGGGTACCTTCCCGATGACCGCCGTCCACCCCCCTGAGCGCACCTCCGGGAGGCCGCTCGGGGGAAGGCCGACGAAGGGTCAGACGCCCAGTTGGGCGGCGGCCAGGGCCGTGCCCTCCACGCGGGCGGCGATCTTGGCGAACGCCGTGTCGCGGGACGTGGAGGTGTCGTCGGCGAACGGGGAGAAGCCGCAGTCGTCGCAGGTGCCGAGGCGGTCGACGGGGATGTGGCGGGCGGCGGCGAGGACGCGGTCGCGGATCTGCTCGGGCGTCTCGACGCGGGGGTCGATGGGGTCGACGACGCCGACGAAGACGCGGGCGTCCGCGGGCAGGTGGCCGGCGACGATGGCCAGGATCCGGTCGGGGTCGGGCTCGCTGGCCAGCTGGAGGTAGAAGTTGCCGGCCCTGAGCTGGAAGAGCTTGGGCAGCAGCCCCGCGTAGTCGACGTCGAGGCTGTGGGTGGAGTCGAGGTCGCCGCCCGGGCACACGTGCACGCCGATCCGGGCGCGCTCGTCGGCGGAGAAGCGCTCCAGGACCCGGTTGTTGAGCGCGATGAAGGCGTCCAGCACGCCGCCGCTCGGGTCGAGCTTGAGAGAGAGCCGGCCGTCGGTGAAGTCGAGCTGCACCACGTGGGCGCCCGCGTCCAGGCAGGAGCGGATGTCGGCCTCGGCCTCGTCGACCAGGTCGTCCAGGAACATCTCGCGCGGGTAGCCGTCGATGCCGTCGGCCGGGTACAGCAGGCTCAGCGCCGATGGGGCGATCACGGCCTGCTTGACCGGCGCGGTCGCGTGGCGCTGCGCGGCGCGCAGGTAGTCGACGGCGTGGCCGGTGTAGCGGAACGGGCCCGCCGTCAGCCGCGGCAGCTGCCGCTGGTGCCCGTCGGCGAACGGGATCACCGCGCCGTCGGGGGCCAGGTCGGGCAGGCCCGCGATCGGGTAGGTGGCGAAACTCGGCTTGGACTGCTCACCGTCGGTCACCACCGGTGAGCCGAGCTCCTCCAGCCGGCGGAGGGTCTCGCGCACGGCGTGGTCCTGGGCGGCGGCCAGCTCGGACGGCGGGGCGGTGAGCAGTTCCGGGGGACGCGGGATGCTGCCGATGGGCTCTGTGGGGAGGGGCATAAGGCGAGGCTACGCTACTCAAAGTAGCGAGAGAAGTGCTTATCGTGACCAGAGGTGGCCGTGTGAACATCCGGCGTCATCGCGGCGAATACGCGCGGTCCCGCGCGCCGGTAGCATTCGCGGGTGGTCGATGGGGGAGTGCCGGACGGGCCGCCGGTCGCGGCGGACATGGATCCCCGGCGGATCCACACCGCGCTGAGCCTGCTGGCGGACCGGCGCTGGCGGACGCTCGGCGAGCTGGTCCGGGAGACGGGCGCGCCGCGGCGTTCGGTGGAGTCGCTGCTGGCCGGGCTGTCGCTGGAGCACTCCGGCGGCGACCGGTTCCGCCTCACCCCCGACCAGGGCGCCGAGATCGCCGAGTCCCTGCGCACCGGGTACCGTCCGCTCGACCCGGCCGACCCCGTGGCGCACCTGCTGCCGGAGTACGCCGCCGTGGTGGAGCGCGTGGCCGGGCTGATCGAGCGGGCTCCGCGGGCGCGGCACGTCCTGGACCATGTGTCGGCCACACCGGAGACGGTCGTGCGGCGGGCGCTGCTGCTGGGGGCTCGGTTCTGGCTGCCGGGCACGCGCCTGCTGTGCGTGGGGGACCACGACCTGACCTCGCTCGCCGTCGGGCTGGTCCATCCGGGCGTGCAGACCACCGTCGTCGACGTCGACGAGCGGATCCTGGCCTACATCGACGCATGCGCCGCCGAACTGGGGCTGGACGTGCGCACCCGCTGGGCTGATCTGAGGCTGGGGCTGCCGGCGTCGGCCGTCGAGTACGCGGATCTGGCGGTGACCGATCCGCCGTACACGCCGGAGGGCGTCGGTCTGTTCGTGGCCCGGGCGGTGCAGGGGCTGCGAGACCAGGGGCAAGGGCGCGTCCTGCTGGCCTACGGGGCGAGCGACCGCACCCCGGCGCTCGCGCTGAAGGTCCAGCAGGCGCTGCAGGAGCTGAACCTGGTGAGCGAGGCCGTCTACCCGGACTTCAACGGCTACTTCGGCGCGGAGGCGATCGGTTCGCGCGCCGACCTTTACGTCCTGCGGCCGACCGGGAAGAGCCTGCCCGCCGCCGGGGCCCGCGCCGACCGGTTCGCCACCGCCATCTACACCCAGGGCCCCCAGGCCGTCGAAGCCCGGACGGCCGTGCGGGCGTCGCCCGACGACGTCGCCGACCTGCGGCCGGACGTCCTGGTCGGGGACTGGCCCAAGCAGGTGCTTCCGCAGGCGCCGCGGGTGCGGCTGACGACCTGGCTGGCCAAGCCGTACGCCGCGCGGGTGCGGCGCGCGGCCGTCACGCTGCCCCCGGGGCTGGAGGGGGCGCTGGTCCGGGTGCTGCTGGCCACGCGCGCCGAGCAGGTGCGGGTGTTCCTCCCCGACCCTCCCGGCGACCTCGCGGACGAGGCCGCGTCGCTCGCGGGCGTGTACGAGCTGACCCGCCGCGGCTCGGCCGTCGAGGCGGTGCGCACCCCGTCCGGCACCTCCGACCGGGCGCAGCGGATCGTGCGCGCCATCATGGACCGGGCTCACGGGAAGGTCGCCAACGTGTGGCGCGACGCCCTGATCGACGCGCACCCCGGCCTGACCAAGCGGCAGGCCCGCACGGTCGTGGCCGACGCCGCCCCGTGGGCGCGGGACGCCACCCCGCTCGAACTGCCGCTCCACCGCCTGCGTGACCTGCCCGCCGCCGTCCGCGCCTCCCTGGACCTCGCCACCACGGCATCGGCCGGCTAGAGCCGCACGTCACGGCTCCTTCGACAGAGCCTCGACGGTCCGGGCCGCGGCGGTGCGGAGGTCCGCTTCGGAGTGGCCGAGATGGGTGACGGCGCGCAGGACGGTGGGGTGGTGGGCGTTGGACCACAGCACACCGTGGGAGCGCAGGCGGTCCCGGGCGTCCTCGCGGTCGAGCCCGAGCGAAGCCAGATCGAGGAAGACGAAGTTGGTGTCGACGCCGGCGGGGTCGATCGGCAGGCCGCCCTCGGCGAGGAGGGTGGCGAGGACGCGGGCGTTGGCGTGGTCGTCGGCCAGCCGTGCGACGTTGTGCTGGAGCGCGTACCGGGCGGCGCCCGCCAGGACGCCGGCCTGGCGGAGCGACCCGCCGAGCATCTGGCGGACGCGCCGGGCCGGGGCCAGCGCGTCGGAGCGTCCGACGAGGGCCGCGCCGGCGGGGCAGCCGAGGCCCTTGGAGAAGCAGACGGCGACGGTCCGCGCCCGCGCGGTGATCCGGTCGGGCGGGACGTCCAGCGCGACGGCGGCGTTGAAGAGGCGCGCCCCGTCGATGTGGACGGCGAGGCCGAGTTCGTCGCAGGTGTCGTGGAGGTCGTCCAGGGCGGCGAGCGGCCAGGCCCGCCCGCCGGAGACGTTGTGGGTGTCCTCCACGACGGCGAGCGCCGTCCGGGGCCGGTGCTCGGAGTCCCGGACCTGGGCGATCTCGCGGACCTGGTCTCCGGTGAACACCCCGGCCTCGCCCGGCAGGCCGGTGACGACCGCGCCGGCGAGGAACGCGGGGCCGCCCGCCTCGTAGCGGAACATGTGGCTGTTCCGCTCTCCGACGATCTCCTGGCCGCGCCGCACCTGGCACAGCAGCGCGATCTGGTTGGCCATCGTGGCCGAGGGGACGAACAGCGCCGCCTCCTGACCGAGCAGCCCGGTCAGCTCGTCCTCCAGTGCGAGGACGGTCGGGTCCTCGCGCACCTGCTCGTCGCCGAGCGGGGCGGAGGTCATCGCGCGCAGCATGCCCTCGGTGGGCAGCGTCATCACGTCGGAGCGAAGATCGATCATGGTGGGCCCCTATCCGGCGAGGTATCCGCCGTCGACGACGATCTGGGTGCCGGAGACGAACGAGGCCCCCGGCGAGCAGAGGAAGGCGACCACGTCCGCGATCTCCTCGGGACGGCCGCGCCGGCCGAGCGGCGGCAGGCCCGCGACCCCCGAGCGCGCCTGGTCGGCCTCGACGAGTTCGACGAGCCGGTCGCTGCCCGGGGTGCTGATGTCGCCCGGGTCGACCTGGACGACCCGGATCCCCGACGGCCCGAGCTCCATGGCGAGGGCGCGGGTCAGCCCGGTCATCGCCGACTTGCTGACGGTGTAGGCGGAGGCGTCGAGCTGGCCCCGGTGGGCGGCGATCGACCCGATGTTGACGATGGTGCCGCCGCCCGCCGCGACCATGTGCCGCGCGGCCTCGCGGGCGCAGACGAAGGGCCCGACGGTGTTGACCGCGAGGATGCGGGCCAGCAGGTCGTCGGAGGTGTCGAGCAGGGGCGCCTTGGCCGGGACGCCGGTCACGGCCGCGCAGTTCACCAGGATCTCCGGCGGCCCGTGCGCGGCGGCGACCGCGGCGACGGCGGCGCTGATCGCGGCCGGGTCGCCGGCGTCGACCGCCATGACCTCTGCGGCGGGCGCCAGTTCGGCGCGGGCCCGCTCGACGGCCGGCCCGGCCTCGAAGACGGTGACGGTCCGGCCGGGGGCGGCGAGCCGGCGCGTGATGGCGGAGCCGATGCCGCCGCCTCCGCCGGTGACGATGACGCTTGTGCTCATGGGCGTTCCTCGGGTCAGTGGAAGGAGCCGGGCAGCCGGCCCAGCTCGAAGGCGGACAGGGCCTGCTCGATGTGCCAGGTCGCGTCCGACATGACCGGTGTTCCGTGGCCGGGCAGCAGGACGTCGGGACGTGCGGCGCGGAGCCGTTCGAGGGACCGCCGCAGCGCCTGGACGTCGGCGTCCGCGGCGCCCGGCAGCACGATCCGGCCCCGGCTGAACAGAAGGTCGCCGGTGCAGGCGTACGTCGTGCCGCCCGCGGTGAACAGCCAGGCCGTGTGGTCGGCGCTGTGCCCCGGCGTCGGCAGCGCCCGGAGCGGGCCCTCCTCCAGGCCCGCCTCGGCGGGCGTCAGTACGCCGGGGCAGGACGCGAACCGGTAGCCGGCGGGGTAGATCCCGGCGCGGAGCGCGGCGGTGAGGCCCAGCGGCCCGGGGTCGGCGTCGCGGACCAGTCCGGCCGTCAGCGGCCCGGCGACGATCGTGGTGCCGTTCGCGGCGAGCCCGGCGGCGCCGCCCGCGTGGTCGGCGTGCGCGTGCGTGACGACCGCGCCGCGCAGGGGCAGTTCCCCAAGGGCCTCCTCGACGCGTGCGAGCAGGATCCCCTGGTCGAGCCCGCTTCCCGTGTCGGCCAGCCAGGCGCCGCCGTCGCCGCGCAGCAGGTAGACGTTGCTGTCGTAGGCGTTGCTGAGCCCGGGACCGAGCCGTCCGCCGCCGACCAGGGCGACGGCCGCGTCAAGCCGCACGGCCGTCCTCCCCGGCGACGATCGCGGCGACCTCGCCGGGCATGACCCGCAGGTCGTGGCGCAGCATCATGACGACGCCGGACGCTTCGGCCCGCACCACCTCCGCCCGGCGGCCGGCGTCGTCGTACACCGCGCCGATCGTCTGACCCGCGGCCACCGTGTCCCCGGCCGCGACGGAGGAGACGAAGACCCCCGCCGCACCGAACAGGACGCCGGTGTCGGTGTTGCCGTCCCCGCCCGTCACGACGACCTGCCGTGCGGGCGGCGGGCCGGCGAAGGAGACGGGCTCGACCGCGCCCGCGACCTCCAGCAGGCGCAGCACCCCCTGCGCGTACAGGTCGATGTCGGCCTCGCGGAGCGCGCCGCCCCCGCCGCTCTCGAAGTAGGCCCAGGGCTTGCCGAGGGCGTCGGCGTGGCTGACGGACCGGCCCGGCGCGACCGACGCGTGCGCCCACAGGTAGGGGAAGGGCGTCGTGCGGGCGGCGTCCAGCAGCGGCCGGCCCCCGAGCGTCCTGCCCGCCCCGAACCCGCACATCGGGGGCATCCGGTAGCGGCGCCCGGCGGAGTGCAGGTCGATCAGCAGATCGCACGGTTCGATGAGCGCGGTGGCGATCGTGTGGGCGATGCGCTCGCTGAGGCCGCCGCCGGGGTCGCCGGGGAAGAGCCGCGCGAGGTTGGCGTCGCCGTCGCCGTGCCGGGTGCCTGCCGCGAGGGCGGGCGGGTTGGCGCGGGGCAGCACCGTCACCGTTCCGCGGAGCGGCGTCGAGGCGAGCAGGTCCGCGACGCGGTACGCGGCGAGGACGCCCTCCATCTCGTCGCCGTGGACCCCGCCGAGGACGGTCACCACGGGGCCGCCGCCGTCACCGAACCGGACGAAGTCCAGGTCGAGGTCGGGGCCGGCCTGGAGGCGCCCTCTCACCGCTGTCATCGTGTGCGTTCCCTTCGTTGGTCAGCGCCTGCGCGCCCGGATGGGCCAGGTGTCCGCGAAGGACGCCCCGTCGTGCACCCAGTACCGGCTGAACAGGTTCACCGCGGTGCAGGCGTGGTTGGGGACCACCGCGACCCGGTCGCCCGGCGCGAGGCCGTGCGGCGCCGCCGACCCGGCGAGCCCGTGCTCCTCGTAGAGCTTCTCGACGACGATGCCCGGGTGGCCGTCCACCAGGCCGAAGCCCGGTGTCAGCGTGGTCATCCGCTCGGCGGGCAGGCTCTTGGCCCCGGCGTCCAGGACGAGCCGGTCCGGCGCCGGGACGTCCACCACCGTGCTGATCACGGCGAGCGCGCACTCGGCCGCGTCCGGGCCGCCGAGCGCGACCTGGGTGGCGTCGTAGAAGGCGTAGTTGCCGTACCGGTACTCGTGCGCGCGGCCGGATTCCACGCGGGCCAGCGGGGTGACGCCGACGCTGTGGACGGGCGCCTCGATCCCGCGTCCGGCCAGCACCGCGCCCGTGCTCTCCAGCGCCTCGTCCTGCTGGTCGCGGACGGCGGCCAGCCCGGCGGCGTCGGTGGCGGCGTAGGCGTGCCCGGCGAACGTCATCAGGGCGCGCAGCCGGACCCCTCCGCCGAACGGCGCGGCCGCGACGGCCTCGGCGGTGGGTGGGCCGGGGGCGGTGCCGAGCCGGCGCGTCCCTGAGTCGATCTCCCAGTAGACGTCGAACTCCGCGCCGGTCGCGGCGAGCGCGGCGACGTGCTCGGGCCCCGAGCAGGTGACGGCGACCCGGCCCCGCTCGGTGAGCTCGGTGAGGGCGCGGACGCGCTCGCCCGGGACGGGCGGATAGGCGACGAGCACCGACGGGAAGCCCGCGTCGAAGGCCACGGCGGCCTCGTCGGCGGTCGCCACGGTCGCCCGGGTCGCTCCGGCCGCGACCTGGGCTCGCGCGATCTCCAGGCACTTGTGGGTCTTCAGATGAGGCGTGGAGCGCCCGCCGTAGCCGGTGACGCGGTCGGCCATCTCGCGGATGTTGGCCATGAGCCGGGAGTGGCGCAGGGCCAGGAAGGGCGTCGGCGGCCCGTCCCCGGAGCAGGCCGCGGCCCAGCCGTCGCCGCCGGTCACCGCGACACCTCCGGCAGCGTGGCCTTGCCGGTGATCTCGCGGGCCAGTTCGGCCACGGCGCGTCCCATCTCGCGTTCCAGTTCGGGGGACATCCGCTCGACCGAGACGATCAGGCTGAGCGCGGCCACCGGCTCGCCCTGCCGGCCGAGCGCCGACGCGACGCCGGCGATGCCGTCGAAGAACTCGCCGCGGTCCACCGAGTAGCCGCGCTCCGCGGACCGCTCGACGTCGTCGGCGATCCTGGCGCGCACCTCGTCCGACAGCGCCGACCAGCGGGGCCCCGCGCACAGCTCCCGCCGCTGGGCGGCGTCGAGCCGGGCCAGCACGGCCCGTCCGGCCGCGCCCTCCCAGATCGGGGCGGTGCTGCCGAGCCGGGCGCTCGGGGCGAAGGGGATGCTGCTGTCGGTGCGCTCGACGTAGACCATCTCGTCGCCGTTGGGGACCGAGAACGCGGTCGCGGCGTTGAAGCGCCGGCCCAGCGGGGCGAGCGCCGCCATGGCGTCCCGCCGCATGTTGCGGTGCGAGAGCCGGATCGCGGCCAGCCGGAGCGGCAGTTCCCCGATCTGCCAGTTGCCGTCGTGGTCGCGCTCCACCATCCCGATCTCGGCGAGACCGCTCAGCAGGCGGTGCGCCGAACTCTTGCTCAGCTGCGCCCGTTCGGCGCATTCGGCGAGGCCGAGGACGGGTTCCTCCTGACTGAACGCGGCGAGCAGAGCACCGACGCGATCGACCACTTGCACCACGAACGCCTCCAGGAATGCCTTGACCGGGGACTGGCAGCGAGATTAGGTTGCCACAACATCCCACAACGTGGAATGCCAAACCACAGAATGGAACGCAGAGGACAGTGGTGAAGATCATCCGAGGGGGGCGCGTCGTCGACCCGGGCACCGGGACCGACGCGGTGCTCGACCTGCTCATCGAGGGCGAGCGGGTGACGGCGCTGGCGGCGCGAATCGCGCCGCCGGCCGGCGCGACGGTGATCGACGCCTCCGGCCTGGTGGTCCTGCCGGGTTTCGTGGACATGCACACGCACAGCGACTTCACGCTCCAGCACGACCCCGGCGCCCTGGCGCGCCTGCACCAGGGCGTCACCACCGACGTCACCGGGAACTGCGGTTTCTCCCCGTTCCCGCTGCCCCGGACCAGCAGGGGCTTCGGATCCTTCTTCAGCTCCCGGCTGGACCCCGGTTTCCCGGACCTCGACGCCTACGCCGCCCACCTGGAGTCGCTCGGGACGGCGGTCAACGTCGCCCCGCTCGTCGGTCTCGGCGCCGTCCGCGAGCACGTCGCGGGCTCCGACCCCCGGCCCCCGTCGGACGAGGCCGTCGCCGCGATGCGGCGCCTCGTCGCCGACGGCCTCGACCAGGGCGCGTTCGGCGTCTCCAGCGGCCTGGTCTACACACCCGGACGGTTCGCCGCCGCCGACGAGCTGCGGCGGGTCATCGCGCCGCTGCGCGGGTCGGGTCGCTTCTACGCCACCCACCTGCGAGACGAACGGGACGGCCTGGTCGCGTCCGTGGCCGAGGCGATCTCGACGGCCGAGCGGGCGGGCGTCGACCTCCAGATCTCCCACCACAAGGCGCTGGGCAAGGCCAACTGGGGGCGGACGGAGCAGACCCTCGCGATGGTCGACGAGGCCAACGCCCGCGGCGGCATCGAGGTCGCCGTCGACTACTACCCCTACACCTCTGGCAGCACGGGGGTCTCCAGCCTGCTGCCCCCCGGGTCGCTGGACGGCGGCTGGCCGCTGCTGCGCGCCCGGGCGGGGGAGGGCGCCGAGCGGCTGCGCCTGCTGCGCCACCTGGACGGCGCGGCGCAGTTCCGGCCCGATGAGATCATCATCGGCCGCTCCCGGACCCGGCCGGAGGCGTCCGGGCGGGCGCTGCCGGACTACGCCGCCGCGCTCGCCCGCGCCCCCGTGGAGGCGCTGCTGGAGCTGATCCTGGCCGAGGGCGAGAGCCTCACCATGATCGTCCCGGCCGCCTCGCGGGACGACCTCGACCGCGTGTCCGCGCACCCCGCCGCCATGCACGGCAGCGACGGCTGGCTGATGACGGCCGGGCAGGCGCGGCACGAGCACCCGCGCAACCTCGCGAGCACCACCGAGGTGCTGGTCCCCGCGCTCCTCGGGCGGACTCCGCTCGACCGGGCGGTCCGGCACCTGGCCACCGCGCCCGCCCGGCGGCTCCGCCTGGACGGCCGCGGGACCCTGCGTCCCGGCGCGTTCGCCGACATCACCGTCGCCGACCCCGGACGCGCCGCCGCCTACGAGAGCAGCCGGGGGACTGAGGCGGGCGCGGCATCGCAGCGCGCCTACCCCGACCTCATGCACTGGGTCTTCGTGAACGGCGAACCCGCCATCGAGAACTCCCGCCCCACCGGTCGGCGCCCAGGCAAGGTCCTGCGCGCGGCATGACCGTCCCCCACGCACCGATTGGAACGGAGCAGACCATGGCACCCACCAACGCGTCCCCGGCCGCACCGCACGTCACCCGGCGGTCCTTCCTCCGCGGCACGATGGCGCTCGGCGCCGTCGCCGGGCTCGGCGGCACGGGCCTGCTGACGGCCTGCGGGTCCGCCGACGACGGCGGCTCGCCCAACGACCTCCAGATGCACCACGACGCCGCGGTCGGCCCGCTGTTCAAGCCGTACGTGGACTACTTCAACACCAACTACGCCCCGCTCAAGCTCGGCACGTCCTACGTCGCGCAGGACTACCTCACCGTGACCAACCAGCAGCTCGCCGGCGGCAACGCGTCCTACGACGTGCTGTTCGCGGACGAGGGCTACCTGGAGTCGTGGTCGAAGAACCAGTGGGTCCGCTCCCTCAAGGACCTGCCCGGCCTGGACAAGCTGGTCGCGAACATGAACCCCGGCGTCGCCGACGCCCTCAAGGGACCGGACGGCGAGGTCTACGCGCTGCCCTACTTCCAGGGCGCCGAGCTGTTCGCGGTCAACACCGCCCACCTCAAGAAGATCGACGCGTCGGCGCCCGCGACCTGGGAGGAGTTCCTGGAGCAGGCGCGGGAGCTGAAGGCCAAGGGGATCAGCCAGACGCCGTACTCGCCGTACTGGATCAAGTACGCGTTCCTGATGTGGCACCAGTTCGCCGCCGAGGTCGCCTCCGAGGGCGGCGGATCGCTGTTCGACCCGTCCGGGAAGGCGAACCTCGCCGGCAACCCCGTCGCGCGCGCCACCCTGGAGCGCTGGCGGACGCTGTACTCCGAGGGCCTGGTCCCCAAGGACCTGTTCACCACCGACTACGGCGGCGTGACCAACGTCTTCGGAGGCGGCAAGAGCAGCTTCTCGATGCGCTACCAGGCGCAGGTCGTCGGCTGGAAGGACCCCAAGCAGAGCTCGGCGGCCAAGGACATCAAGAACGTGCTGATGCCCGGCAAGACCCGTCAGACCCACGGCTTCGGCGCCTACTGGATGCTCTCGTACAACACCGAGGGCGAGAAGAACGCCGGGACGGTCATCGACTACCTCGGCGGCGCGGGCAAGGACGGCGCCTACCACGTGCCGAAGAACCTGGTGGCGACCGCGCTCGGGCTCTCCAGCGGCTACAGGAGCGTGGACTCCGACCCGGCCGTGCTCAAATCGTGGGCGAAGTGGGCCGACGTGGACGCCCTGACCGGCCAGCTCGCCAAGACCGTGCCCCTCGGTCCCGTCACCACCAAGACCTGGTATCCCAAGTTCGCCGACATGGCGTGCGCCGTGCTGCAGGAGGTCGTGCTCGGCAAGAAGACCTCGGACCAGGGGCTCAAGGAGCTGAGCGACTTCGCGGGCACGCAGAAGTAGCCGTGTCCCCGACCCAAGGAAGCGAGCCCGCCGCGGACATGACGACCGAGTCCGACCGGCGCCCGGCGGAGCCACGCCGGCGACCGGAACGTTCCAGCAAACGTCCACCCCCCACCGCCGCGACCGACCCCGCCGGACGCAAGGGCCGGTCCGGTCGCAGGGGCCGCACGGGCTACGGACGGGGGGAGGCGAGGTTCGGCATGGCCATGGCCATGCCGGCCCTGGTCGTCACGCTGCTCCTGCTCGGCTACCCGCTCGTGTACTCGTTCTGGGTCAGCCTGCACGAGCAGACGCTCGGCAGCCGGGCCCCGGCCCGCTGGGTCGGGTTCGGCAACTACACCGCCGTCCTCGGCGACCCCGTCTTCCTGCCCTCGCTCACCCGCACCGTCCTGTTCGCCGCCGCCGTCGTCCTCGGCACGCTGCTGCTCGGCACGGTGTTCGCGCTCGCCCTGAACCAGGAGTTCCGGGGCCGGTCGGTGGTGCGGGGCGTGCTGATCCTGCCGTGGTCGCTGTCCCAGATCACGCTGGCGCTGACCTTCGGCTGGATCTTCAACTCCACGTTCGGCCCGCTGAACGGGGCGCTCCAGCAGGCCGGTGTGATCGACAAGTACGTCGCCTGGTTCGCCTCCGGGCGGGTGGCCCTCACGGTGATGGCGGTCGCGTTCGTCTGGAGCCTGGTGCCGTTCGCGACGCTGCTGATCCTGGGCGCGCTGCAGACCGTCCCCGAGGACCTGCACAAGGCGGCGCGGATCGACGGGGCCGGACCGGTCCGCCGGTTCTTCTTCGTCACCCTGCCCTGGATCCGCGACACCGTGCTGGTCGTGTCCGTGCTCGCCCTGATCAACGCGTTCCTGGCGTTCGCGCTGATCTACATCCTCACCGGCGGCGGGCCGGGCACCGAGACGACGCTGCTGTCCTGGTGGGGCTACACCACCGCGTTCCGCGACCTCGACCTCGGCAAGGGCGCGGCGATCTTCTACCTGATGACGCTGGCGATGGTGCTCCTCGCCGCGCTGACCGCGCTCGTCATCCGGGGACCCCGCAGGAACCGCGAAGGGAGGACCGCGTGATCGCCGCCGGAGGCCACGGCCGCACGGCCAGGAGGATCGCGGTGCGCGCGCTGCGCGCCGGGACCGTCCTGGCGCTGCTGGCGTGGGTGCTGCTGCCGTTCTACTTCCTGCTGCTGGTGGCGCTGACGTCCCGGGCCGACTCGCTGCGCACCCCCCCGCGGTGGATCCCCGCCATGGACTTCGGCAGCTTCCGGAAGATCCTCGACTCGGCGTTCAGCTCCGCGCCGCCGAGCAACCCCAGCGACCTGATCGTCCCCGGCATGCAGAACAGCGCCGTGGTCGCGGTCTGCGTCGCCGCCCTCAACATCGTGATCGCCAGTACGGCCGGCTACGCGTTCGCCCGGTTCCGGTTCCCCGGCTCCCGGACGGTGCCGGGCCTCATGCTCGGCAGCCAGCTCGTCCCGGTGTTCGCGCTCGTCGTGCCCTTCTACGTGATGCTCCACTCGCTGGGCCTCACCGACACCCGGGCGGGCGTCGTCATCGCCCACCTCGGGTTCACGGTGCCGTTCTCGGTGTGGATGATGCGGGCCTACTTCAACGGGATCCCCGTCGAGGTGGACCGCGCCGCGATGATCGACGGCTGCACCCGCTGGCAGGTCTTCGCCCGCGTGGTGCTGCCGCTCGCCCGTCCGGGGATCATCAGCGTCGGGCTCTTCTCGTTCATGGTGTCGTGGAACGACTTCCTGTTCGCGCTGGTCCTGAACTCGCGAACGGACGCGATGCTGATCCAGCCGGCCATCTCCGGGCTCTACAACGTGCGCGAGCAGTCCTTCGGCATCATGGCCGCCGGCACCCTGCTGGCGGCCCTGCCCACGATGCTGCTCGCCCTCGTCTCGCAGCGGTTCCTCGTACGCGGCCTGACCTCAGGCGTCGGAAAGGTGTGACGCGTGTCCAGTATCGAACTCCGGCAGGTCACCAAGCGGTTCGGTGACACGCTGATCGTCGACTCGGTCGACCTGACCATCGAGGACGGCAGCTTCACCGTGCTGCTCGGCCCGAGCGGGTGCGGCAAGACGACCACCCTGAACATGATCTCCGGGCTGGAGGAGGTGTCCGCCGGGGAGATCCTGTTCGACGGCGTGGAGGTCCAGGACGTCCCGCCGAACAAGCGCGACGTCGCGATGGTGTTCCAGTCGTACGCGCTCTACCCGAACCGCAGCGTGCGGGAGAACATCTCGTTCGCCCTCAAGCTGCGCAAGCTGCCCGCCGCCGACATCGCGGCACGGGTCGCCGAGGTCGCCGACATGCTCAGCATCGGCGCGCTCCTGGACCGCAAGCCGCGCCAGCTGTCGGGTGGCCAGCAGCAGCGGGTGGCGCTGGCGCGGGCGATCGTCCGCCGCCCCAACGTCTTCCTGCTGGACGAGCCGCTCAGCAACCTCGACGCCAAGCTCCGCGCCGACATGCGCATCAGCCTGCGCGAACTGCAACGCGAACTCGGCGGCACCTTCGTGTACGTCACGCACGACCAGGGGGAGGCCATGAGCATGGCCGACCAGGTCGTCGTCATGAACGGGGGAGTGGTGCAGCAGGAGGCCCCGCCCCTCGACCTGTACCGGCGGCCCGCGAACCGGTTCGTCGCCGGTTTCGTCGGCACGCCGGGCATGAACTTCGTGCCGGGCGCGGTGGACGCCGCCGGCTCGTTCGGGCACGGCGACTGGACGGTCCCGATCGGCTGGACGGGCGCGGCCCGGGACGGCCTGACGCTCGGCGTCCGTCCCGAGGACGTCACCCTGGAGCCGGACGGCCCCGGCGCGGCGGGCCGGGTCCGCCTGATCGAGCGGCTCGGGGTCGAGGCGATCGTCGTGGCCTCGTTCCCGTCCGGCGACGTCATCGCCCGCGCCGACCCGGACGTCGACCTGGACGCGGGCGCCCCGGTGTCGATGCGCGTCCGCCCTGGGAAGGTCCATCTGTTCGACTCCGAGAACGGCGACGCGCTCGCGTGGACGCCCGCCCCGGCGGTCGCCGAGGAGGTCCGGAATGCCTGACGAGGTCGCCCTGCGGATCGGGGGCCGCGCCCGCGCCGCCCACGGGGAGGCGGTCTACGACGCGGTGAGCCCGGCGACCGGGGAGAGGTTCGCCTCCGTCGCGCGGGCCGCGGAGTCCGACGTGGACGCGGCGGTGGCCGCCGCCGCGGAGGCGTTCGAGGCGCACCGCCAGGAGAGCGCGTTCACCCGGGCGGACCGGTGCCACCGGATCGCCGCCCTGGTCGAGGAGCGCGCCGCGACCATGGCCCGGCTGCTGTCCCTCGAACACGGCAAGCCGGTGGACCAGGCCGAGGCCGAGATCCGGCTGGCCGCCGACGGCTTCCGGCTCGCCGCCGAGGAGGCCAAACGGCTCGGCGGCGAGACCGTCCCCGCGCGCGACGGCGCCAAGCTCGTGCTGACGACCCGCAAGCCGCGCGGCGTGTTCGCCGTGATGACCCCCTTCAACTTCCCGGTGAACATCCCCGTGGAGTACCTCGGACCCCTGCTGGCCTGCGGCAACGCTGTCGTCTGGCGTCCGGCCCCCTCCATGGCGGCGGTGGCGGGCGCGCTCTACGACTGCATCGAGGACGCCGGCGTCCCGCCCGGCCTGGTCAACCTGATCACCGGCCCCGACCTCGGCCCCGCGCAGCGCCTGGTGTCCCATCCCGCCGTCAACGGCGTCGGGTTCACCGGCAGCTCGAAGGCGGGCGCCGAGATCGCCCGGCTCGCCGCGGGCAAGGCCCAGGTGATGGAACTGGGCGGCAACGGGCCGATCGTGGTGCTGCCCGACGCCGACCTGGACCGGGCAGCCCCGGCGATCGCCTCGGCCGCGTTCGCCAACTCGGGCCAGTCCTGCTCGGCGGCGGGACGCGTCATCGCCGCCGAATCGGTCGCGGCCGAACTGGAGGAACGCCTGGTCGACCAGGCCCGGCGCGAGGTGGTCGGGTCGCCCTTCGAGGCGGGCACCACCATGGGGCCGGTGCACACACGCGGCGTGGCCGACACGATGGCCCGGCACGTCGCCGACGCCCTGGCCCGCGGCGGCCGGACGGCGTTCGGCGGCGCCCCCCTGCTGGACCGCCCCACGGACCTGTTCTGGCGTCCCACCGTCCTGGTCGGGCTGGACGCGGAGGCCGCGGCCCTGGGCGAGGAGACGTTCGGCCCGCTGGCGCCGGTGCTGCGGGTCGCCGACGACACCGAGGCGATCCTCGCCGCCGCGAACCGCGGCCGGTACGGGCTGAGCTCGGCGGTCTTCGGACGCGATCTGGACCGTACCCTGGCGGTGGCCGGCCGGCTCCGCGCGGGACAGGTCACCGTCAACGACACCAGCAACTACTGGGAGCTGCATCTGCCGTTCGGCGGTGCGCCGGGCACCGACAGCGGTCACGGCCGGCTGGGCGGCCGCTACATCGCGGAGGCCGTCACGGAGATCCAGTCGATCTCCGTCGACCTGACCCCGCCCTGGCGCTGAGGCAAAGGAGCCGACGATGAACGATCCGGTGGCGGCGGCCACGCAGTCCGATGTGCTGGAAGAGGTCGAGCGGCGGGTGCTGTGGCTGTCCACGGCCATCGTGCACCACGCCAACCGCGTCCGGCCCAACCCGTCCGGGCTGAAGGTGGGCGGCCACCAGGCGTCCTCGGCGTCGATCGCGTCGATCATGACGGCGCTGTGGTTCCGCCACCTCGGGCCGCGGGACCGCGTCTCGGTCAAGCCGCACGCCTCACCCGTCCTGCACGCGATCAACTACCTGCTCGGCGAGCTCGACGAGCGGTACCTGACGACCCTGCGCGAGTTCGGCGGGCTGCAGAGCTACCCGAGCCGGACCAAGGACCCCGACCCGGTCGACTACTCCACCGGATCGGTGGGCATCGGAGCCACCGCGCCGATCTGGGGCGCGGTCGCGCGCCGGTACGTGGAGGGGGCGCCCGCCGGACGGCAGTACTCCCTGGTCGGCGACGCCGAACTGGACGAGGGTGCCGTCTGGGAGGCGATCCTCGACCCGGGCGTGGCCGAACTGGGCGAGGTCGTGTGGATCGTCGACCTCAACCGGCAGTCCCTCGACCGCGTCGTGCCGTACCTGGCCGCGCACCGGCTGAAGGGCATGTTCGCCGCCGCGGGCTGGCAGGTGCTGACGCTGAAGTACGGCCGGCTGCTGACCGAGCTGTTCGAGCGCCCCGGCGGCGAGGACCTGCGCGCCCGCATCGACGCGATGCCCAACCCCGAGTACCAGCGCCTGCTGCGCTGCGACGCCGGCGAACTGCGCGACCGCCTCCCCGGCGGCAGCGAGCCCGTCGCCCGCCTGATCGCGACGCTCGACGACGCCACGCTCCTCGCGGCCCTGCGCAACCTGGGCGGCCACGACCTCGGCACCCTGGGCGAGGCGTTCGACGCCATCGACGACACCAGGCCGACCGTGATCTTCGCGTACACGGTCAAGGGCCACGGCCTGCCCAGCGAGGGCCACCCGCAGAACCACTCGTCCCTCCTCACCGCCGACCAGATCGCCGAGCTCGCGCCGCGGCTGGGCGCCGACGCGGACGCCCCCTGGGCCCGGTTCGAGGACGGATCGGCGGCCGCCCGCCTGTGCGCCGAGACCGCGAAGCGGCTGCGCCGGCCCGCCGCCGCGCCGCAGGCCCCGCCCCCGGTGCCGGACGACATCGGCCGCACCCCCAAGGGCACCGCCACCACCCAGGCGGCCCTCGGCCGGCTCCTCCTCGACCTCACGCGCGAGGCGCCCGAGGCCGCCGCCCGCGTCGTCACCGTGAGCCCGGACGTCAGCTCCAGCACCAACCTCGGCGGCTGGGTGAACAAGGTCGGCGTCTGGTCGACCTCCGAACGCCGCGACTGGTTCGCCGACGACGGCGAGACGATCCTGCACTGGCGGGAAGGCCCGGCGGGCCAGCACATCGAACTCGGCATCGCCGAGACGAACCTCGTCGGCCTCCTCGGCGAACTCGGCGCCACCTGGAGCCGCTGGGACCGCCCCCTGCTGCCGATCGGCGTCCTGTACGACCCGTTCGTCGGCCGCGCGCTCGAACCCTGGTCGTTCGGCATCTACGCGGGCGGCCAGTCGATCCTGATCGGTACCCCGTCCGGGGTGACGCTGGCCCCCGAGGGCGGCGCGCACCAGTCCATCGTCACCCCCTCGATCGGCGTCGAGCAGCCGGGCTGCGTCGCCTACGAGCCGGCGTTCGCCCTCGACACCGAGTGGACGCTGCTCGCGAGCATGGCCCGCCTGGGCCGTCCCGACGGCGGCTCCGCCTACCTGCGCCTGTCGACCCGCCCGGTCGACCAGACCCTCGCGGACGTCCCGGCCGACCCGGCCGCCCGCGAGCGCCGCCGCCGCCAGGTGGTCGCCGGCGCCTACCCGCTGCGCCGCTCGGCCCGTCCCGCCGTCACCGTCGCGGCGATGGGCGCCCTCGTCCCCGAGGCACTGGCCGCCGCCGACCGCCTGGAGCAGGCCGGCGTCGGCACGGACGTGGTCTGCGTGACCAGCCCCGGCCTGCTCTTCCAGGCCCTCCGCTCCCGCCAGGGCCAGGACGACGGCCCGACCTGGATCCTGGACCAGGCGTTCCCCGCCTCCCGCGCCACCCCGCTGGTCACCGTCCTGGACGGCCACCCCCACACCCTGGCCTTCCTGGGCGGAGTGAACAACGTCCCCTGTACGACCTTGGGCGTCACCGCGTTCGGCCAGTCCGGCTCCATAGAGGACGTCCACCGCCACCACGGCATTGACACCGACTCGATAATCCGCGCGGCCCTGGACCTCCACTCCCCCTGAAAGCGTCCAGGAGGATCGATCAGGAATCGAGAAGTGCTCCACCCCGGCCTTTACGTAGCGTGATCCCTGCAAGGGCGGAAGCGGAGGGCCGAGCGGCTCACCTCCGCCGGCTGCACCGACCACGCACACAAGGGGACATGACATGAAGGCGCACGTGAGTTCGATCCTGCTGGGCGTCCGGGACATGGACCGGGCCAAGCGGTTCTACACCGAGGGCCTCGGCTGGAAGATCCAGAACGACTACGGCATCTCGGTGTTCTTCGAGTCGGACGGAGCCTCGCCCGTCGGCTTCTACGCCCGCGAGGGCCTCGCCGACCAGGTCGGCACGAGCCCGGAGGGCAGCGGTTTCAGCGGCCTCGTCCTCACCTACGTCGTCCGCAGCGAGGCCCGCGTCGACGAGGTGATGGCGGAGGCCGAGAAGGCCGGCGCCACGATCCTCAAGCCCGCCGGCGCCCTGCCGTGGGGCGGGTACGGCGGCACCTTCGCCGACCCGGACGGCTACATCTGGAGCCTCGGCTACAGCGCCCAGGGCGAGGACCAGCCTTACGCCGAGTAGCCGACGCGGGTCCGGCGTCGGCGCGGCGCGCGCCGACGCCGGACCACCGCTCGGCGAACGAGTGGCCCAGCACCCCGGTCGAGTCGATCACTCTACGTGTTCTAATGATCACAGTGGGGCGGCTTTCGATGGGACAGGAGATGGGCATCTCGGAGGTTCCGGACGGTCCGAACGCCGTCGCGCGACAGGGCGGCCTCACCTGGCGGGTCGTGGCGGGATGGCTGGTGGGGATCACCGCGGCCCTCGCGGTGACCGGCGTCGCGCTCGGCCGGGAGACCGGCTTCGCCCCGTTCCTGGTCTTCCTCCCCACGCTGATCGCCGGCCGCGGATCGGTCCGGCAGACCGCGGTCGCCTCCGTCTGGACGGTCCTGGTCATCATCGGCTCACTGATCCGCAGCCCGCTGTCCAACGTGGCGGCCAACGCCGGCGTGATCACCTTCGCCGTCGCGCTCGACGGCCTGAGCGTCGTCCAGGCGGTCCGCCGCGTCCGCCAGGAGAGGGAGATCAGCAGGCTCCGCTCCGCGGCGGCCGCCCTGCAGCGCCAGATCCTGCGCCCGTTCCCCCTCGTCACCCCCGAACTCCTCGTCCACGGCCTGTACGAGCCGGTCGAGGAGGACAGCATGGTCGGCGGCGACGTCTACGAGGCCATGCCGACCCCCTACGGCAGCCGCGTCCTCATCGCCGACGTCCAGGGCAAGGGCCTGCCCGCCATCAGCGCGGCCTTCGCGGTCCTCAGCTCGTTCCGCGAGGCGGCCCTATCGGAGCCCAGCCTCCCCGCCGTCGTGGACGCCCTGGAGAACTCGGTGCTCCGGCACAATGCCTTCGTCGCCCAGACCGGCGAGGAGCAACGATTCGTCACGGCCCTCGTCCTGGACATCGGCCCGGAGACAACGGCCCAGGCCATCAACTGCGGCCACATCCAGCCCTACCTGCTGACCGACCAGCGTGCGGGCCAGGTGAACCTGGGAGAGGCGTCCCTTCCGCTCGGCCTGGCGTCCCTGAGCCGAGAACCGCGAACCGTCACACCCTTCACCTTTCCGACCGATTCGACGCTCCTCCTATGCACCGACGGCATCACCGAAACCCGCGACCCGTCCGGCGCCTTCTACCCTCTGACAGAACGCCTGACCGGCTGGAAACACCTGCCCCCCGGCGAAATCGCCCCCACCGTCCACCAGGACCTGGAGCAGTACGCCCACGGCAAACTGACAGACGACAGGGCCCTCCTGGTACTCCACAGAAACCCCACCCCGCCGGACATTTCAGCGATCGAATGAGGCCCGGCCGTTCAGCGGGGAGAGGCGGGGCCGGACGCGATCGTGGAAAGAGGCGGCGGAGCACGTCGGTGATGGTGAAGACACACGGACCAGGACGTCCGCCGCGTCCCCCTGAGCACCCGCCGGGCGCCGGCGTCCTCACCCCCCGGCGAGAGCCGCCAACCTGGACCGATCCACGGCCATATAGGCGAACTCCTGCGCGACGAAGTACCCCGAACCCCGGTCATCATCCCGCCCATGTTCCGGGACGTCCTGCGCCCGCCCGTCTCGGGCAAGTTCCGAATTTCGGGCGTCAACTGTAGACGTGCCTGCCGTACTCTTCGCGGCTCACCGTGAAGTCATCCGGACGGGTCTCGCGAAGAACTCTGTACCGGGCGTCGAACGCGTCAATCGCCTCGGGGATGCCGTAGCCGAAAACCCGCCGCAGGATCATCAAGGCCGGAAGGATGCGGTGGTTCACGATGTGCTCGTCGATCTCGGGCCATCGATCGCCGGCTCCGTTCGCAGGGGCGGTCATGGGGACAGCCGATCCAGCCATTCCGTCAGGAGGTGCTGTTCGCCGGGGCTGAGGGCATCCTGGTCGGGCAGCGAGGCGCGCAGAGCGCGGGCGGCTCCCGCCGGGCCCTGTTCCCGCACGGCCGGTTCCCGCTCCGTGACGGTGGTGATCATCGCCTCGCGCAGCTCGACCAGGAGGCCGCGGTCGCGCTGGGACTCGGGCAGGGACAGCCAGGTCAGGACGGCGCCGCGTGCGGTGGCGTGGATGATCTGGGCCGCGAGGTCCTCGTTGACGCGCAGTCGACCGGCGACGGCCAGACCGCGGATGCGGTCCTTGAGGAGTTCCAGGCCACTCCAGAAGACGGTGGTGGACCGGGCGGGTTCGCCGTACATCAGCGCGTACAGCGCGGGGTTGGCCAGTCCGAACTCCACCGCCGTGTCCCAGCGGACGCGCAGCTCGTTGATCGGGTCCTGCGGGTCGGCCTCCAGGTGCTTGGCGGCCAGGAACCGGGTGAACCCGTGTTCGGCCACGGCGTCGAGCAGCCCCTCCTTGTCGCCGAACAGCCGGTACAGGGCCGGTGGCTGCAATCCGGCGGCCTCGGCGACCGCTCGGGTGGTGACCGCTTCGCGTCCCCCGCGTTCCAGCAGGTCGAGCGCGACTTCGATGACCCGGCGGCGGGTCTGCTCGCGCACCGTGGCACCGGACTCTGCCGCGAGCCGTACGGGTTCCAGGTCACCGGGCATGTAGCAACGATAACGCGATCAGAGTACCGGTTGAAGTATCAACGCTAACATCAATACCATACCGTTGGTACTATCGAAGGAAACGTCAATACGTTTCCATCGATAAAGCGCGAGGAGTATCGCCATGTCCGACCGCCTGCGGATCATCGGGGTGGAAGAGACCGTCGTCGTGCCCGCCGTCTACGAGGCGTACCGGCGGGCCGGGTCGCCCGAGATCCCCGCTCGGGGCTTCGGGGACGGCCCGATCGCCGTGAACCTGCGCGAGACCGGTGAGCGGCGGATCGCCCACATGGACGACCAGGGCATCGACGTCGCCGTCCTGTCCCTGTCGTCGCCGGGCGTGCAGGACCTGCAGGAGGCCGACGCGATCACGGTGGCCCGTGAGGCCAACGACCAGCTCGCGGAGATCGTCGCCGGGCGTCCCGACCGTTTCCAGGCGTTCGCCGCCATCCCCACCCAGTCGCCGGCGGCCGCGGCGGCCGAGCTGGAACGTGCGGTGGGCGAGCTGGGCTTCCCCGGCGCGATGCTGTACGGCCGCACCGGGGAGAAACCGGCCGACCATCCGGACAACGACGAGCTTTACGCCACCGCCGAACGGCTGAGGGTGCCGTTGCACTTCCATCCGCAGATACCGGTCCAGGCGGTGGTCGACGCCTATTACTCCGACATCGGCCCGATCGGCACGCCGCTGGCCGGAGCGGCGATCGGCTGGTATTACGACCTGGGCGTCCAGTACCTGCGAATGATCTTCTCCGGTGTCTTCGACCGGTTTCCGGATCTGCAGGTGATCGCAGGGCACTGGGGCGAGGTCGTCATGTTCTACCTCGACCACACCGGATTCTTCGCCGAGGCCGGCGGCCTTCAGCGGCCGCTCGCGGACTACTTCAAGCAGAATTTCTGGGTGGCCGGCAGCGGTACCAACAGCCCTCGCTACCTGCGCTGGACCGCCGAGGTCATGGGCACCGACCGGATGCTGTACTCCACCGACTACCCCTTCACCTACGGCTTCCGCCCCGGCGGCTTCCCCTACGTCGACACCAGCAACGGCGCCGCACGCTCCTTCCTGGAGGACGCCCCTTTCACCGACGACCAAAAGGCCGACATCGCCCACCGCAACTGGGAAAACCTCACCGCCCGCGCGGTCTCCTAAAGGAGTCCCTGCGGGATACGAACCTGCTTATGAACCACTCGCCCATCTCTTTCGCTCCTGCCCGTTCCCGCATATCTTCCGGGAACCGCGACAATCGGCGGCTTCCGCTGGCACTTGGCTGCATATGCAACAAACCCCGGCGACAGGCTGAGTGCCTGGTCAACCGGGGTTTGCGGTGGTCGTCTGTGGTGCCCCCTGCAGGATTCGAACCTGCGCACACGGCTCCGGAGACCGGCACTGAAGAAGCTCCCCACCTGGGAGGATGCGTCCGATTTACTGCTCCCCGGACGCAGATGGAACGCGGTGCGCCCTGAGAAGCGTTCTAGGCACCTTAGTTCGGTTGGGCGGCTCACAGCGGTCATTGCCGCGCTGGCCTACCGGTCGGCCCTCGATCACTACAACCTGCCTCGCCTGGTCACGGCATCGCTGCCTGACGACCAGACCTCAACCTCTGCACAGGGCCGGCTTGGTTAGGGCGGCCTCGTCGCTGCGACCGTCGAGGGGCGCGGCCAGCCTCGAACGAACGTGTAGTGGCAACGTCACCAGTAAGTCCCTGTGTGAGCCCTATACCTGCAGAGCCCACGCAGGCTCCAGACCATCTCTGCGAAGCCTGTCGCAAACTGACAGTCGATGTTGTTAAATACCTCTCATGCGAGGCAGTCGGCGACAGCAGATCGGCAACGCTGGAGAAAGCCATGTAAAAGGGGTTTTCGAAGAACTTGGCTGGGGTGTAGCCACCAACCCGGATAGCGATCTCGGGACCGACCTCTTCGCAATGGCGAGAGATGAGCGACTCTTTGATCTAGGCTTGGTTGTAGGGGTTCAGGTAAAGAGTGGAGAAAGCTGGTTCCGAGAACCAGCTTTCGACTCAGACGGGAAGCTGCTTGGGTGGTGGTTTCGCGATGATGATCGTGAGCACATCGACTCTTGGCTGCGTCACGGACTGCCTCACCTAGTTGTTCTACATGATCTGGATACACGTACCTCTTACTGGGAACACATTAGAGAAGACGTCGTCCAGTCCACTGGCAAAGGTGCAAAGGTTCTCATTCCGATACACCAGACATTGGACGATGAGCATCGCAATTCTTTGCTAGAGGTAGCGGCGACTCTCAGGCCGCTGCAGACTTGGGAAGGAAGTGCGTGGACTGGCGCGGCGTCTCTGGCGCCTCGTGATCTACTGCGTCATGCGTTGGTGGCCCCACGTCTGGTCGCCCCCCATCCCAATACCGGCCGCAGTCGGCCCTTGAAGCCGGAGCAGGCAGTTGCCCTGTTGGCCCAAGCTCGACTTCGTGAGTTCCAGGAGTTCGCCAAGACTTTCGATGAGGTGCCAACGCTTGAGGATGCAGTTAGTTCCTCGGATTGGTCTTGGCGTTTCGCGGGCGTATTCGGTAATAGACTCATAACAGGTAATCTCGATGAGCTGCGTCTGATGATTGACGATGCCCCAACCTCTGCGGCTCTCGTCGCGACGACCGTGGTTGTCGCGTCGGGGTTGCTCGAAGAGGGACAGGCTGATGATGCCCTTTCTTTGCTGGAGGCGGTGCGAGCCCGTGATGACGCCGAGCCAGTGGATAACGCTTGGCTGGCGGTCCAATTCGCTCGTGCATGCGTCGAGATTGGACGAGTGCAAGAAGCGCGGCGAGTTGCGTATGACGTTCAACAGATCAGACAGACACATGCTCAAGACGTCACAGCGACCGCTATTGCTGGAGTAGCTGCGACTCTGCTCTTTGATACAGCAGCTTGGGGCGATGAAGACCTAGCTGGCCTGATCACTGGAATGGACAATGCCGTCGCTTGGTGGCGCACACAGACGGTATCACGAGGACTAGTGGCGCTGGCCAATCGCACCTACAAAAATTGGTCCCATGATAGTTCCATAATTTTGGGCGGCGAAGAAAAGGTAAATAACCAGCTGGCCGCAGCATCTCTCACTGCGAGCCATCTCGGGGATAATGGCGATTGGCGTCACCTCGCCAGCATTCGGAGCAGGGCCAGCCTTGTTCGGCTCACCCGGGATGCAGATGTTGACGTGATCTCACAGCTACTCGGGTCGTTGCGGCTAGCTGGCGATCAAGAGAATTTGAAGCTTGCTATAAAACGCATAAGAGGCGATGGTCCTGCGGCGGCAATCACCGAAACTGCTGCCGATTTGGACCTTGAAATATCAACTCGAACGACCGGGCGAACCAATCTAACGTTGCTGCAGTATGGAGGTGATCTGCTGGATGCCGAGACTGCAGAAAGTGCACTCCGTTGGCTTTTGCGTACATTCAAGGATCCTTCTGCCTTTGGCGCCCGCACCACTCCTTCGTATGATCTGACGACGCGCCTGCTCGACACGATCGCTTCCGTAATTCCGGCGTCATCCTCGACGGCGCAACGTCTTGTAGTGGATCATCTGGCGACACTCGAAGCTCAAGAGGATCAAGCGGTAGCCACATCGTGGACGCGAGTTGTGGACGCCTTGCCTGCCTCCATATGGACCCCTGAGGTGGTAGCCGCTATTGGTGGACGTGCGGAAGATCATCACTGGTCCCTACGCTTTCCCTTGCTCGGCTTGATGTCGAAATATGATTCCTCCGTGAAGGACCGATTGGTTCAAGAAGCATGCGACGGGTCTTCGGAGGCACTCTCCGCTCTGGGGCGCGCCCAGGAGTTGTCGGCGGAGGTGGCCGCTAGCCTGATTGCAGGCCGGGTATCCCTCGTTGATCAGCAGATCAGAGAAGCTCATAGTGGACAGTTCGGTTTTGGTGGAGCTGACCACGGTCGGACGCTCGCCGTACTAAACATATGGCACCCTGGTGTAGCCGACTGGGAGCCGCTTTTCCGGCTCCTGGAAGATCCAATGGTGGTCGGCGATCACAAGCGCGGCGCCTTGCGAGTGCTAACAGCTTCGGTGGATCATCTCTCTAGTGATGTGCGGCAACGCCTTATTTCAATCGCGACCGCCGTTGCTGATCAGCAATCTCCTGCGCACTTCTCGTTGATGGGTGGTTCCCGGGACTCTACTGGAGCAGCTACTGAACTTGCGTGGGCACTCGGGGCGCTTGATGACCACGCGACGGCCCATCGCCTCCTCACCCTTCTAGCTGGTGATAAAGACCGGCGCCGTTGGGCTGCCCGAATTGCTGGTCGCCGCGGAAGTTCCGAAGACGTCGGCCTGCTCGTCTCCCTACTCCTAGATCCCCATCCAGCAGTCCGAGGAGCAGCTGCAGCGCAATTGGCCGATATAGTTGCTACTGAACGAGGAAATTCCCTAGCTATTGATGGGCTAAGATTCTGCCTGCGCGATCCGGGTGTGGTGGTCCCTGCGAGTATTGCCGCCACTTTGGAGCATCTGTCAACCCAGAATGAGCATACCAATGAAGTTCTGATCGAGCTGAGTAGTCATCCGTCAGCTCAAGTTAGGGGAAGCGCTGTAAGAGCGCTAGAGCGCAGTCACGCAGGCGAGGAACTTTAATCTTTCGGCACTGCTGCTACAGCATTTATGGGAGAGCGATGCTGTAGCACGCCAGGTGCCTCTTTATCGGCTCGCGAGTGCTGGTGAGGTTTCTATGAGCACCCTGGCAACGACGCTACTTCCGATCGCCACTCTCGGCCTGGGGGCTGCACTTACCATGATCGGGCAATCTCTGACCGATCGCAGGGTTTCTAGACGAGAAAAGGAGGCGAGAAAGGAACAGTTTAGGGCGCAGAATTTTGAGATTCACCGGACGGCTCTCCTTGACCTGCAGGAGAAGATCAGTGATCTTTCTTCCCGAACACAAGTGGAGAGGCTTCGACGCAAGACAGATGATGCAGAGAGGTATCTGCAAGGGTACCCATTTAAGAATCTACGGGCGCAGATGGAAGAGGTTCATGTCGCGATAGATAAAGTAAATGAACTCGCCTCGCGAAGGGCAGAATTATCAGAGGAGGATTTTCGAGGTCAAATCAACGAGCTGGTGGCTAATTGCGTCAATGTCAATAAAGTTCAACTTGATGCCAGTCGCGAGTTTTTTGAAAAAAGTAAAATGATGGTAGACAATCGAGAGCAATATTATGCGGACTTGCTTGACTATATCCGAGCAATTAGGCTTGGCATGTATCGATCGGGCGCAAACTCGGTTGTTGTCGCTGGCCAAGAGTACCTTTCGGCTTTGGGGAAATGGAACGACGCCTTTGGGGACAACGAAAAAGCTTACAGCGCCATGGTCGCTGCGGAGTATGGCTTGCAGCGAGCAATTTCGAATCGACTCACAAGTGGGCCATATGACGAATACGAGCACCATAAGAACCGGGAGGGCGATTCTGGCTCGTAATAGAAAGAGGTCCCAGTCAGACATGACTGGGACCTCTTTGGGGCCTGGTCAGGCGTCTACGTAATGAAAAGTTGGTTTGGGGTGCATGAGGAAGTCGTGGTGGGAGATGTTCCAGGCGTAGGCGCCGGACATGGAGAAGGCGACTAGGTCGCCTACGGCGATGCGGTCTGTGGGGACGTCGCGGGCGAAGACGTCCTTTGGGGTGCAGAGCTGGCCGACGAGGGTCACAGGTTCGCCGGCGACCGCGGGGCCGTCGCCGTTGCGGGTGAGGACGTCGTGCGGGTGGTTGTGTTGCTTGGTCACGGGTGTGCGGATGTGCATGGTGCCGCCGCGTAGGACGGCGTACCACTGGCCGTGTGCCTTCTTCACGTCCAGGACCTCGGTGAGGTACCACCCGGCATAGACGCTGATGGAGCGGCCCGGTTCGATGCGCAGCGTTTCGCCCGACTCGGCGAGCGCGGCGACGTCGGCGCCGTACTGCTTCCAGTCGAATCGGGTCTCGGGCGTGGAGTAGTCGACGGCCATGCCGCCACCGAGGTTGAACTCACGCGGTCCGGTGTGGCCGACCCTGTCGAGCCATGCGCGGCCCCACGCGAGGATCTCGGCGGACTGGGCGACCATGGCGGACGCGTCCAGGCCAGACGCCAAGTGCGCGTGAATGCCGCGTAGGCGCACCTGCGGAGAGTTCTCCAGGATGCCGGTGCACGACTCGATCAGGTCCGGGTCCATGCCGAACGGGCCGCTCATGGCGAGCGCGACGCCGCCGCGGTCGCCGGCGAGGTTAACCCGTAGCAGGACATCGACCTCACGGCCGGACGTCCGAGCGATGTCGGCCAGACGGGACAGCTCGTAGGGGCTTTCGACGTGGATGCGCTCGACGCCGAGGTCGAGGGCAAGCCTTAGTTCGTCGTCGGTCTTGCCGGGGCCGCCGAATGCCAACCGCGCGTCCGGCAGGGCCTCACGGACGTGCGCCAGCTCACCGCCGGACGCGACCTCGATGCCATCGACGTACGGGGCGAGAGCTTGCAGGATCGGCGCGTCCGGGTTGGCCTTTGCGGCATAGAAGATCTCCGGCGCCCCGGGCGCCGAGAGCGCGGCCTTGACCTCGGCCGCGTGCTCACGCAGCGCGGCGAGGTCGTAGACGAACGCGGGAAGCTCGCCCTTGCCGGCAAGGGCCTGGGCGTGGTCTTCGACTAGGCGCGTGATCATCGGGTGTCGTCTCTCCGGTTGTCAGGCAAGCGGGAACTCGTACTGAGCCGTCACGTAGTGGGCGGGCGCGACCGAGACCGTGACCTCGACGGCGCGGCCCTCGGCCGTCATGCCGACATGCGTGATCTCAACAACCGTGCGCTCCGGGCTGATCTCCAGCGCGCGCGCCTCGGCCTCGGTGGGCAGACGGCTCGGGATGATCTGCTCCCGTGCCCTGGTCTGCGCGTAGCCGAGTTCGGCAAGCGCGCTCTTGACGCCGCCGACAATGACCGGCCCGTTCTCCTCCAGGACGGTCCCCTCGGCGATGTCGAGCGGGAACCAACTGGCGTTGAGCCGAACGGGAATGCCGCTGGCAAGCAGTCGCCGATGCCGGACGAGGCAGTTCACTTCACCGGTCGGCAGGCCGAGCGCCTCGGCGACGGCCGCCGGCGGCTCGGCGCGTTCGGTGGTGATCTCGTGCTGTGGCTCCAGCCCACGGGCGCGAACCTCGGCGTCGAACGCGCCGCGGGCGCCGTTGTTCTCGCGGGTCGCCCGGTCGTAGCGCGCCGGCGAGTGGAGCATCGGCGGAAGCCAGGTGACCATCGTTCCCCGTCCCTGCCGAGGCCGGACGAGACCCTCGGCCGCGAGTACCTGCATTGCCCTGTTCACCAAGCTACGGGAAGCCCCGTACCGGTCGGCGAGCTCCGGCTCGGCCGGCAGGACGGACCCGGTGGGGTACCGCCCGTCCATGATCTCCTGACGAATTTTCGCGGCGATGTCGCGGAACCCGTGGCGCTCCGACTGCTGCATTGACCTGCCCCTTCCTTGCCCGCTTAGGGCTACCTAACTGGACCCTACTGCATACGCCAAACGACTGGCGTTACTTGACATCCGGCGGCGCGTGGCCACAATCGGAGTTGAGCAAACGTCAAACGTTTGGCGTTACAACGCTGAGGAGGCGTCGGATGTTCCCGGACAAGT
Organism: Actinomadura coerulea; assembly: GCF_014208105.1. NCBI lineage: Bacteria > Bacillati > Actinomycetota > Actinomycetes > Streptosporangiales > Thermomonosporaceae > Actinomadura > Actinomadura coerulea. Next base: position 4,702,303 of record NZ_JACHMQ010000001.1, on the reverse strand, counting down.
CGAGCAAGGTCGGCCAGTGGGTCAGCGCGCTGGTTCTGGCGGTCTTCGTCTTCCAGAACCCCGAGAAGGCCGCGGGCTTCGTGACCGGCTTCTTCGACGCCGTGTCCCGCTTCGCCAACGCCCTGGGCTGAGCAAGTGCCCGTCCGCCACTCGAAGCCGGTCCCGGTGCACACGCCACCAAGCACGCCACCGGGACCGCGCTTCCAACCGATCACCGAGTCAAGGAGCTGCCCCGTGTCCCGACCCCTGACCGCCGTTTCGGCGCTGTCCGCCATCGACCTGCGCGGCGAGCCGATCGAGGGCGCACAGTGCCATTTCGACCCCGACTTGCACATCGGTCCCGACGGCCAGGAGTCGCCGGAGGAGCGTGCGGCGCGTGAGCTCGTGGCCGCCGAGGTCTGCGAGTCCTGCCCGCTGCGCGGTGCCTGCTTCGAGCTGGCGGTGCGAATCCGACCGGAGCGCGGCGTGTGGGCGGGCTTCACCGCCACGGAGCTGGCCGCGCTGTTCGCCCTCGACCTCGACGAGGTCGCCTGATGGACCCGATCACCTTGGAGCCGAACCCGGCCAAGGGTCACTCCAGTGAGTACACGCTCCGTGTCGCCTCCGCGATCGCGGAAGCGGTGCGGGTGCTCAACTACGCCACGTTCGCGCAGAACGCGCCGGACGGCATGCCGTATCCGTCCACCTCCTACGACGTCATCGGCCGCCTGCAGGCCGCGACCGCCGGTATGGGCCAGCTCTTCGGCCAGCTCGCCGATCGGCTCGCCGACCTCGACACCACGCAGGAGATCACCGTTTCGCACGGCCTGTTCGCCGACGACACCGACGCCGCGGTGGATCAGGCCCTTGAGGCGCTGGCCACATGCGCCCATGTGGCTAGCGACCTTGACGACGCGCTTCGGTTCGCGCACGCCGCACTGTCGCCCCTCGGCCTCCGCCTCCCCGCCGACCCCGAGGACGGGAGGCGTCGGAGATGACCATGCTCGACGACACCCGTGCGTCTCTCGGCACGGCGGAAACGTTCACGGCGCCGAGGAGTACCTCGCCCGTGAACACCCGGACCGAGGCCACCGGGAAGCGTTCACCGCAGGACACTGGAGTGTTCACGGGGGACGCCGGTCCGGTGGGCTCGGTGAACGGTCCGATGAACAGTGCTCAGATCCGTTCAGCCGAGCGGGCGCTGGCGGTCGGCACATGGTTGATCGTGTTCGGCGCGATGCTGTACTCGGTCCTGACGGTCACTCCGCTGATGGCGCGGCACACTGCGGACCGGTGGGACTGGACGGCGCCCATTCTGCCGCTGGTGGTGGACGCCGCCGTGGTGATCGTGGTTCGGCTGGATTCGGTGCTTGCCCGTCTGGGCCACCATGGCGGCCGATGGCCGACCGTGCTGCGGTGGATGACCGGCGCCATGACCTTGTCCCTCAACGTTGCCGACTCGGCGCTGGAGAAAGACAAGGTCGGGGTGGCGGTGCATGCCGTGGCGCCGCTCCTGTTGATCGTGACGGCCGAGACCGGGCTTGCCTACCGCCGGGCTATCACCGCCGCCCTGACGGCCGAGCAGGCCCGGCAGCGCGCCGCGCTGGCCGCCCGCGAGCGGGCCGCCGCCGAGCGGGCCGAGGCCGAGCGGCAGCAGGCCCGCGAGGAACGCGAGTATCAGGCGCGGCTGATCCGTGAGCAACGCGAGCACGAGGCGGCCATGGCGCGGCAGGAGACCGAACGCCGCGAGCGGCTGGAGCGTGAGGAGCGCGAGCGCACCCGAGCCGCCGAGCGTGAACGGCAGGCCGCGCGTGAACGCGCCGCGCAAGAACGTGAGCGCGCCGAGCGCGAACGTCAGCAGGCCGAGATGGAAGCCGAGCGGCGTGAACGCGAGCGTGAACACGCCCGCCGTGAGGCCGAGCGGCAGCGCGCCGAGCGCGCCGAGCGTGAACGCCGCGCGTTGCTGGCGGCCGGTCCGGTCTCCGACAAGCTGCCCGAGGCCGAAGCCCGCCAGGTCGTGACCGCGGCCTTCGAGGCTGGCCTGTCGGTCCGCAACGCCGCCGAGCGGTGCGGCTGGTCTGTCGGCTGGGTCTCCGGCCGCTACCAAGAGCTGCGCGCCGTCCACGACGGCCAGCCGGGCGCCGTTCCCACCACCTGACCAAGGAGGTTCTGTCATGACGACCCGCACTCGCACGACTCGCCCCCACAGCGGCAGGACCGGCGCCCGTACCCGCCGGACGCGTCCGGGCTACCGGCTGGCGTTCGCTGACCGGTTCATGCTGGCCGGTTCGACCGGTGGCGCGGTGTACCTGTTCGCCCTGCATCTGGCGCAACTGCCGACCGGAACCGCGGCGGCCGCCGGGGTGCTGGTGTTCGCGTTCGCTCTTGGGGTGCTGGTGGCCGTCAAGCGGCTGCCGCACCTGCGGCCCCTGCCGACGTGGAGGCCGCGGCGATGACGCTGGACTACCCGCCCCGCCCGAACCGCGCCCGGACCGGCGCCACGCTGGCCGCCCTGTACGCCGTCCTGCGCGGCCTGTGGGCCGTGGCCCGGCTGCTGGCCGGTGCCGTGGCCGCACTCGTCTCGGCCGCCCTCGGCTCGCCCCCGGCCTCGGCGACCCGTCTGGGCCACCTGATCGCCGACGAGTACCGCGCCGGACGCGCCGGCGCCATCGACGCCGAGGTCATCGAGGACACCGCCGACCCCGACACCGAATCGCACGCCGAGCCCGTGAAGGAGGGCCGCCAGTGAGCGGCAACAAGCGCATTCCGGAGCTCTCGAACATCGAGTTCACCGGGGCCAAGTCGATCACCGCCTACAGCCAGGCGTCCCGGTCGATCTGCCGGGACCTGTCCATGGAGTTCGAGATGGCCGCCGACGAGGTCTACGGCGCCCTGGTGGCTTCCCAGAAGGGGCACCCGGCCCTGTTCGGGGTGGACGTCAAGATGCGCGCCCGCCGGGTGCGCAACCGGCTGCGGCGCGCGTCCGAGCACGCCAAGGGCGCCGCGGTGGAAGCGGTGAAGTTCCACAACCAGTTCCGCACCGAGTTCGCCGACATCCTCAACCCGCCCAAGCGCAAGCCCAAGTTCGACTTCAAGGACGAGGCCTGATGCCTGCCAAGAACACGCTCAAGAGCACGCACCTGGCCACCGTGGACGACGCCTCGTGGGACCGGTTCAAGGCCGCCCAAGCCTCCAAGCTCGCCACGCTCGCGCCGCCGTGGCTGGTCTGGCCGGTCGTCGCCGGGATCGGGCACGCTGCCCACACCCTTTGGGGCACCGGCCCCGGCGCCGCATGGTCGGCTATCGGCCTCACTCTCGGGACGGGGGTCCTGTCGGGAGTGACGTGGCTGGTCTCCCATACTCGCGGCATGCTCGGCCGCGGCTCGGCCACCGTGACCACGTTCGCGACCGGGATGTGGGTCACCTCATGCTCGGTCGCCGGGATCGGCCAACCGGTGGTGACCTGGTTCTTCCTGGCCGGTGGCGTGACCGTCTGCACTGGGTGGAACATCCGGACCGTGATCCGGGCCAAGGTCGGCCTGTCGGGTGTCACCGATCCGCTGGCGTTCCTGTTCGACCAGGGCAAGGAAAGCACCGGCCTGGACGGGGCGCGTATGGCCACCGTCAAGGCCGGTGAACGCAAGATCGAGGCCGCCATGGCGCTGCCCGCCGGGCAGAAGACCGTGGGCGACGTGCAGAAGAAGACCGAGCACATCGAGGGCGCCATGGGCCTGCCGCCCGGCACTCTGTCGGTGGCCGCCGACACCGACCGCGCCGACCGCGCCAAAGTCACCCTGTCCGACCCGCGCATCATGCGCGCCCCGATCCCGTGGCCAGGACCGTCCCGGCCCGGCGCGTCCATCGCCGAACCGGTCCGCCCTGGGGTGTGGCAGGACGGCGACGACGTCGCCGACACCATCCCCGGCAGCCACCGCCAGTTCATGGGCAAGACCGGATCCGGCAAGTCCATCGGCGGAGCGTGGGACTACCTCGCCGAGATCATCACCCGGCATGACGTGGCCGTGTTCGCCGCCGACATCACCAAGGGAGAGCAGACCCTCGGCCCGCTCCGCCCCGCCCTGCACCGCTTCGAGACCACCAAGCAAGGCGTGCGCTCCCTGATCAACGACGTCGAAGCGCAGCTCAAGCCCCGTACCGACTGGCTCTCGGCGCGCGGATACGTCAACTGGGAGCCCGGGTGCGGGCTGGCCTACTGGGTGCTGTGGCTGGAGGAGTTCCCCGACATCGGCGACGCCCTCGGCGACAAGGGCATGGAGACCTTCCTCCGGCTGCTCAAGGCCGTCCGGTCCGCCGGCGGAACCATCGTCATGAGCTTGCAGCGGTCGGACTGGACGCAGATGCCCACCATCGCCCGCGGCCAGCTGGCGAACATGTGCTTTGGCGTCGCCAACTCCCATGACGCCGCGTTCGGCCTCTCCGAAGCCCAGGAAGACGCCGGGGCCCGCCCGGAACTGTGGGGGTCCTCTCAGCCCGGCATGGCTTACCTCGACGCGCCCGGTATCCCCATCGAGCGCATCGCGATGCCGCTGCGCACCTTCGCATGGCTCGACGCCAGCGGGAAGCCGGACACCGCCGCCATAGCCGCCCACGCGGCCCAGTGGCCCGCCGGGAGCAAGTCCGTGGACGAGTTCACCGCCGCTATCACCGCCCACGCCACCGTTGCCACGGGCGCCCGTCCGGTCGGCGAGCCCGGCCCCACGGACGACGCCGAGGAGGACGCGGACGGAGGTTGGTCGGCTGCCGACGACCTGACCACCGAGGACCCCGACCCGACCATGACCGCCGACATCGACGACCCCATCGAGGACGACCCCGACGACGAGGAATGGGAATTCACCCGGCCCGAACCGACCATGACCGCCGCCGAGGCGCGCCAGGCGCTACGGGACCGCATCGCCGCATGGGCCGAAGAAGGCCGCGAGGACTTCACCACCGCCGACCTGTCCGAGGTGTGGACCGGCGCCGGCCTGTCCCGCCAGTGGGCACAGAACCAGATCCGCCGCCTACGCGAACAGGGCGTGCTCGGCTACGACGACGAGGCCCAACGCCACCTGCTGCTCGCCGTCTCCGACGCCGCCTGATCCGCGCGCACGCGCACCCGCACGGCTGCGCGCAGGCAGCGCGACACGCGAAGTTGATCATGGTGCAACGGGTGCAACGCGGGAGGTGCAACACCCCTGCAAAACAGGGCCGCAACACCCGCGTTGCACCCCCGCCGAGCAGGCAACCAACCCCCAAACCCCCGCCCGCCCGCAACGCCAGGTGCAACACCGCCCGCATCAGGAGGCAAAGCGGCCCTCGGCGCACAAGCCACCAAGCACGCCGCCGAGGGCCGCACCTCCAACCGATCACGGAACCGCCAGGGCCCCTAGAAGGAGGTCACTCCATGATGACACCGAACCAAGTCCCGTTCCCGCCCGTCGAGCAATGGCCCGTGCTGGCCGCCCCCGACTGCCCCACCTGCCGCCGCTCCGCCGACGTGGCATGGATCGGCCCCGCCACGTTCGCCGAGGGCGACGAGGTCAACGTGTGGCGCTGCCGCACCTGCCCCACCGACTGGTTCATCCCCGTCACCCACTGGCCCGTGCTGGACGGCCCCGACTGCCCGCACTGCCGCACCGTCGTCACCTGCTGGGCCGCGCTCGCACCCGAGACCCCGGGCGACCTGTGGCTCTGCGAGCACGGACACGAGTTCGTCCTGACCCCCGAGGGCCTGATCATCTTCACCGAGGACGCCGCATGACCAAGCCCGCATCGTTGCGCGTGGTAGACAGCGCGCCCGCTGGCGCTGACCTTGACGCGACGCCGCACAGCATCGAAGCCGAGCAATGCGTCCTCGGCGCCGTCATGCTCTCGCCCGTCGCGCTCGCCGAGGTCCGGCCACTGCTGGACGGCACCGACTTCTACCGGCCCGCGCACGCTCAGATCTGGGACGCGGTGTGCGAGCTGGCCGACCGTGGCGCGCCCGCCGACCCGCTCTCGGTCGGTGCGCACATCGGCGCCCGCCAGTTGGCCAAGCTCGGCGGTGGCCCGTACCTCCACACGCTGATCAGCCGTGTCCCGACCGCGGCGAACGCCGTCTACTGGGCCCACATGGTTCGGGACCTGGCATACGCCCGCACCGTCGCCGAGACCGGTACTCGACTCGTCCAGCTCGCCACCGTCGCCGAGGGCGACGCCGCCGAGCTGCGGGCGCAAGTGGCCGCCGAGGTCGCCGCCGTGACCGGCGCCGACCGGCGCGGCTGGCCCGACCCAACGCCGCTCTCGACCGCACCCGACCTGCCGACGTTCCCCATTTGGTGCCTGCCGGACTGGGCCGCAGAGTACGCCGCCGGCGTCGCCGACGTCACCCAGACACCGGTAGATCTGGCCGGGTGTCTCGCCCTGGCCGCGCTCGCCGTGGCCGCCGCCGGCAACGTGACGGTGAGCGCCGGGGCCTGGTCCGAGCCGGTGAACCTGTTCCTGGTCATGGTGCTGCCGCCCGGCAACCGGAAGTCCGAGGTCTACAAGGCCATGACCGGCCCCATCCGGGCCGCCGAGGGCATCTTGACCGACCTGGCCGCGCCGCTCATCGCCGAGGCGACCATTGCCCGCAAGGTCGCCGAGGCCGAGGCCGAGCGGTCGGAGAAGGCCGCCACCGACCACCCGGACAGTCTCGACCGGCGCGCCGACGCGTCCGCCGCGCGCATGGCTCTCGACAACGCCACAGTCCCCGCCGAGCCCGCGCTGTTCGGCGGGAACGACTCGACCGTTGAGAAGGTCACCTCACGACTGGCCGAACAGAACGGCCGATACGCCGTCATGGCGCCCGAGGGCGGCAAGCTGTTCTCGATCGCCGGAGGCCGCTACTCCGGCTCCCCGGACATCGGCGTCTTCCTGTCCGGGCACGCCGGCGAGGAAATGCGCATCGAGCGCATGGGCCGCCCGTCCGAGCGCATCGACGCCGCTGCCCTGACCATCGGTGTATGCCTCCAACCCGGCGTGCTGGCCGGGCTCGGCGACACCCCCGAATTCCGCGAACAGGGCTTGCTCGGACGCCTGCTGATCACCATGCCGGAATCCATGCTCGGCCACCGCAACGCCCGGCCCGCCCCCATCCCCGCGCACGCCGCCCACGCCTACGAGCGGACGCTTACCGATCTCGTCCTGTCGTTGCGCAGGTTCGGCGACCCTGACGGCACGCCCGTCGCCCTGACGTTCACGAGCGAAGCTCAAGAGGCCGTCATCGACCTGTTGGAGGCCACCGAACCCCGTTTTCGCCCCGGTAGCGGCGACCTTGCCCACATGACTGATTGGGGCGGCAAGCTGGTCGGCGCCGTTGTCCGCATCGCCGCCCTACTTCACCTGGCGAAGCACTTGCGCGACGGATACGGGCGCCCGATCGACCTCGCCACGTTCCGGGAAGCCTGCCAGCTCGGCGAGTACTTCACCGCGCACGCCCAAGCGGCCTATGACGCCATCGGCGCCGACCCTGCCGTCAACCATGCCCGCACCGTTCTGGACTGGGCACGCCGCACCGAGACCACCCGGTTCACCGCCCGCGACCTCATGCGCGGCCCGCTCAAGAACCGCGCCCGCAAAGTCGCCGACCTCGAACCGGTCCTACGCGTCCTGCAAACCCACGGCTGGGCGCGCCACATACCCGGCACACGGACGGGAGGACGGCCCACCTCACCGACTTACGAGACCCACCCCGACCTGTCGGAGGACTTCCGATGACTCGCCTCGTACGCCGCCACGAACCGTTACCGGCCTAGCGCAGACATGGCGACCGGGACGCCGGGACGGGGTGACAGAAGCCGACACAAGCCCTTCTGTCGCCTTCTGTCCCCGTGTCCCCTGTCCCCGCGCGCCCCCTCGGCGCTCGACTCGCCTCACGCTCCGTCGCCCGGCGCACAAGCCACCAAGCCCGCCGCCGGCGCCGTCCAACCGATCACATCCCGGACTGATTGAGGTGACCACCCCAATGGCCAAGAGGTCCAGCGCATGGATCACCGTGCCCGAGATCCTCGACGAGCTCGGCATCACCCGGCGCACATGGCAGCGCTGGCGTGCCCTCGGCAAGACGCCGCCCTGCACCGTTCTGCCCAACCGCAAGCTTCGGATTCGCCGAGTCGACTTCGAGAACTGGCTTTCCAGCCTTGAAGAGAGGGCCGCTTGAACAAGAGCTACGACGTCCGGTTCTGGAACATCACCGTAAAGAAGGGAAGAAAACGGCCCTACGTTCTGCGCTGGCTGGTAGGCGGAAAGGTCCAAACCAAGCCGTTCACCACGCGGGAACTCGCGGATAGCTTCAAGTCGGAACTGATTCAAGGCGCCCGGCGCGGCGAGGCATTCGATATCGAGACCGGCCTACCTGAGTCCATGATTCGCGCGGCCCGGTCCGTGAGCTGGTTTCAGCACGCACGCGACTATGTGGACGACCGATGGGACAAGGTATCCGCCAAACAACGCATCTCGATCGCTGAAACGCTCACCGCCGTGACGGTAAGTCTCGCGGCCGACCACAAGGGCGCGCCAGACTCGGAAACGCTGCGGAAGGCGTTGCGTCGCTGGGAGTACAACAAGAACCGGCGCGAGGCTGACCAGCCCGCCGAGGTGGCCGCCGCGCTCAACTGGGTGCGTAAGGCGTCCGTGCCACTGGCTGACCTCGCCGAGTTCGAGGGCATCACGCGGGCCCTCGCCGTGTGCGCGCAGAAGCTCGACGGCTCCCCGGCCGCGCCGAGCTACTACACCCGGCGCCGACGCGTCCTCTACAACGTGCTCAAGTACGCCGTGCAGCGGAAACGCCTCGCCGTCAACCCCATCGACGGTCTCGACTGGAAACCGACCGAAGATGACCAGGTGTGGGAGGAAATAGACCCGGCCATCGTTCCCTCACCCCGCCAAATGGCGGAACTCCTCACGGCAGTCAGCTACGCGGGACCTCGGAGAGGCCCTCGAATGGTCGCGTTCTTCGCGTGCGTCTACTACGCCATGATGCGGCCCGGCGAGGTCGTCTCTCTGCGCGAATCCGACTGCGAGCTTCCCGCGACGGGTTGGGGACGTTTGATGCTCGCCGGTTCCAAGCCCTCGGTTGGTACCGAGTGGACTGATTCGGGGGAGTACCACGACGACCGCGGACTTAAGGGGCGAAACCGTAGGGCAAAGCGGCCTGTGCCGATCCCGCCGGAGCTCGTCCGTATCCTGCGGGACCACATCAACCGGTATGGCGTCGCCCCTGACGGCCGCCTGTTCCGCACTGAGCGCGGGGGGGTACTCCTCCCGTCCGGTTACGGGCGGACGTGGCACAGGGCGCGAGCGCTCGCCCTGACGCCTGCCGAGGAAGCGTCAGATCTTGCTCGGCGCCCGTACGACCTACGGCATGCAGGCGTCTCCCTACGGCTCAATGCCGGCGTCCCGCCCACCCAGGTCGCCGAGTGGGCAGGCCACAGTGTGGAAGTGCTGCTGAAGATCTATGCCAAGGTCATCGCCGGTCACGACCACGTGTGGGAGGCACGTATGGACGACGCCCTGGGTAGCTAGCGAGGTGTTGCCTAAGCTCACTTCACGGAAGGCCTCGAATCGTCGGAGGTGGCGTGGATAATCGAGCCATGCACCCGGATGCCTTCTTTGAGCATGTTAGTGACGACGAGCGATACCTAGACCTTGATCTCCTCCGACGGCTGCGGAAAGCCCCTCTAGAGGACGTCGATGACGTTGAGGCGGCACACGGTCTGAGTCGGTTGGTCTGCGAGGTGCTCAAGACCGCCTTTGGTGACGGCCGCAGGTGGATGGAGAACGACGAATCAAGAGAGGTCCTGCGCACCCTGCGGGTGGTGCTGAGACGAGTCGGCATCCCGTGGCGGGCAGAGTTCCGCGATATCGAATCTTACCGGTATTTCTGCGAAGAACAAGGTTTCGGCGAGTGGGACCCCGGCGCGCACATCAAGGCTCGGGGCCTCTACCTGCACAGGATATTCGATCCGATCTTGGACCGACTGGAAGAGATTGAGGACGGGCCGGACGGTGCTATCAGAGGCGTGGACGGTGAATTGAAGAACATCATCTTCGCCTCGGTTAATGTAAAGCCCCGCATCGTGTTGCGGGACGCGCTTGAAAACCGGATTGAGATCGTCGAGGGGGCGGACGATTGCCTGATCTATGACCGCCCGCTCAGTTCGGCGGGGGTGACGTGGGGGGAGTTGATCGACTGGTGGCGGATGCGGCAGTCGCTTGACGACTCCCTCTCGACCGTAGAGGTCGGGCGCGACCTCTACGGGCGCCTGGGTAGCTCGCTCGACAGTCCGCCTGAAGAGCGCCTGCTTAAGGCTTACTGTGCGGACTTCCCGCCGAATGATGCAGGTGTCCACTTCCCGGCGTTGCTGCCGCAGGTTTACCTGCACTATGACCCATACACGCGCAGACAACGGCGGTCGGAGGGTAAGGGCGCCGTGCTGGTTCGCGAGCGGATGGATTTCTTGATGCTGTTGCCAGGTGGGGTCCGCGTTGTGCTAGAGATTGACGGCAAGCAGCACTATGCAGAGAAGGACACTGCGTCTCCGCGTCTGTATGCGGAGATGGTCGCCGAGGACCGCGAGCTACGGCTCTATGGATATGAGGTATACCGTTTCGGCGGCTACGAACTGCGGGACGAGGCCGAAGCCCGAGACACGTTGCGCGCGTTCTTTACCGAGCTGCTGCGGCGCCACGGTGTAGCAGCCGATGAGAGCCGTAACAGTGGAGCTTCGTCCTGATCCTGCATGGACATCCGCCAGCTGGAGCAGCGGCATGTGCTCTCGGCGGCGACCCGCGAGATGCTCTCCGCTTGACGGCGGGGAGCATCTCGGAGCCTGGAACACAGATGGAACACGCGCCGTGGCATACGGCGTCCTGTGATGGCATCTGATGTCACATGGCCCAAGAACGACGAGAGCCGGTTTCCGCTGGTCAAGGGCGGGAACCGGCTGATCGTTTGTAGGTGCCCCCTGCAGGATTCGAACCTGCGCACACGGCTCCGGAGGCCGTTGCTCTATCCCCTGAGCTAAGGGGGCGCGACGCGGTATGAGGTTACCAGGGTTGGCGGGGTGACGCGCACGGGGAGGTTCGCCGTGCGTTCAGGGGTCGGGTGGGCTAACTTCGAGGCCGTGACCGAGCCACTGGGACGCGTGCTGGTCGTCGATGATGACGAGGTGATCCGCCAGCTCATCGCCGTGAACCTGCAACTGGAGGGGTTCGAGGTGTCGACCGCGGTGGACGGGCAGGACTGCCTGGAGAAGGTGGCGGAGGTCGCGCCGGACGTGATCACGCTGGACGTGATGATGCCGCGGCTGGACGGGTGGGTCACCGCGGTGCGGCTGCGGGAGGATCCCGGGACCGCGCACATCAGGGTCGTGATGATCACGGCGCGGGCGCAGGAGCATGATGTGCGGCGGGGGCACGAGATCGGCGTCGACGCGTACGTGACGAAGCCGTTCGACCCCAACCAGCTGATCCAGACGGTGCGGAAACTCGCCGCGGTGTCCAGATAGTGGTCGGCTAGTCTCACCAGGGTGACTCCAGGGGATGCTCTCGTGCGCGCTGTGCGGGACGCCGTGGACGCCGGGGAGATCGATGTCGCGGTTCCCGAGGAGGTCGTGGTCTTCGGGCGGGGCGGCGGGGTTTTCGAGAGTCCGGTGGCGCTGAGGCTCGGTGTCGATCCGCGGGTGATCGCGCGGCGGGTCGGCGGGAGCGTCTCCGGGCCCGGGTTCGTCAGGGTCGTGGTGGGGCCCGAACTGGTGGACGTCATCCGGCGTGATCCTGGTTACGGGGTCGCGCGGGTTCCGCGGGGCGGGTGGAGCGAGTGGCCCCGGACGTTCGAGAACCCGGGATTCTCGGTGCGTTACGCCTATGCGAGGGCCTGCTGGGTGGAGCGCTGGGCTCGGGAACTCGGGGTCGGGGCCGGGCCGTTCGAGGGTGGTGCGGAGGAGCTCGTGGGGGCGCTCGGGGACGTCCCCGGACGGGCCGCGCAGGCGGAGCGGGAACGCGATGCCAGGCCCCTGATGTTGTGCTTGGAGAACGTTGCCGGGGCGTACCACGAGGTGCACGAGCGCTGTCCGGCGCTGCCCGCGGGCGAGGAGGAGCCCGGGGCGGTGCACGCGGGGCGGGTCGGCCTGGCGGAGGCCGTGAGGGTCGTCCTCGGCAACGGGCTGAACATGATCGGTGAGACACCTAGAGAGCGGATATGAGTCGAGTACACCCAGCCGGGGGGCGGCATGCCGACGTCCTGCCGGAGGATCATCCGGTGGGGCCGGCGGAGGACCTGAACGCGCTCGACCCTTCTGTGTGGCCGCGGAACTCCAAGCGGGAGGAAGGCGTCCTCACGGTCGGGGGAGTGGACGTCAGGGACCTGGCGAAGGAGTACGGGACGCCTCTGTACGTCTACGACGAGGAGGACGTCCGGAGCCGCGCCAGGGAGTACGTGGCGGCGTTCCATGACGGGGACGTCCACTACGCGGGCAAGGCGTTCCTGTGCACGGCCGTCGCGCGGTGGCTGAACGAGGAGGGCCTGGGCCTCGACGTGTGCAGCGGGGGTGAGCTTGCCGTGGCGCTGGCGGCGGGCTTCCCTACCGAGCGCATCACGTTGCACGGGAGCAACAAGGCGCCCTGGGAGCTGGAGAAGGCCCTGGAGGTGGGGGTCGGGCGGATCGTGCTCGACTCGTTCGAGGAGATCGCCCGGGTGGGGTACCTCGCCCAGGAGATGGGCGTCCGGCCCAAGGTGATGGTGCGCGTGACCACGGGTGTCGAGGCGCACACCCACGAGTTCATCGCCACCGCGCATGACGACCAGAAGTTCGGGTTCTCCAGGAGTTCCGGGGCGGCCCTGGAGGCGGTCAGGCGGGTCCTGGAGCTGGAGCAGCTCGAACTGGTGGGGCTGCACAGCCACATCGGCTCGCAGATCTTCGAGGTGGACGGGTTCGAGGTGGCCGCGCACCGGCTGGCCGAGCTGCTGGTGGCCATCCGCGACGAGCACGGGGTCGAGCTTCCGGAGCTCGACCTGGGGGGCGGCTACGGCATCGCGTACGTGCCGGGCGAGGAGCCGCACGACCCGAAGTCGATCGCGGACGGGCTGCGCGCCATCGTGGCGCGCGAGTGCCGGGCGTACGAGCTGTCGATGCCGCGGCTGACCGTGGAGCCGGGCCGGGCGATCATCGGCCCCGGCGGCGTCACGCTGTACGAGGTCGGGACGGTCAAGGACGTCGAGGGCCTGCGCACGTACGTCTCGGTGGACGGCGGCATGTCCGACAACCTGCGCACGGCCCTGTACGGCGCCGAATACACCGGGGCGCTGGCGAGCAGATCGTCCGAGGCCGCCCCCATGCTCAGTAGGCTTGTCGGCAAGCACTGCGAGAGCGGCGACATTGTGGTGCGGGACCTGTGGTTCCCCGAAGATCTTGCGGCGGGGGATCTGGTGGCGGTGGCGGCGACCGGTGCGTACTGTCGGTCGATGGCCAGCAACTACAACCATGTCCCGAAGCCCGCCGTGGTGGCGGTGAGGGACGGCAGGTCGCGCGTGATCGTCCGGCGGGAGAGCGCGGAGGACCTGCTGCGGCTCGATGCGGAGGTCGAAGCGTGAAACCCGGACTGCGCGTGGCGCTGCTCGGTTGCGGAGTGGTCGGCACGGAGGTCGTGCGGCTGCTGAACGAGCAGGCCGACGACCTGGCCGCGCGCGTGGGGGTCCCCCTGGAGCTGGCCGGGATCGCCGTGCGCAGGCCCGACCGGGTGCGCGCGGGCGTCGACCCGACGCTGCTGACCACGGACGCGCAGACGCTCGTGACCAGGGACGACGTCGATCTCGTCATCGAGGTGATCGGCGGCATCGAGCCCGCCAGGACGCTGATGCTGGAGGCGATGAAGGCCGGCAAGTCGGTCGTCACCGCGAACAAGGCGCTGCTGGCCGAGGACGGGGCGACGCTGTTCGCGGCGGCGCGGGAGTACGGCGCCGACCTGTACTACGAGGCGTCCGTGGCGGGCGCGATCCCGCTGCTGCGGCCGTTGCGGGAGTCCCTGGTCGGCGATCACGTGCACCGGGTGCTCGGCATCGTGAACGGCACCACGAACTACATCCTCGACCAGATGGACACGCACGGCGCCGGCTTCAACGAGGCGCTGGACGAGGCGCAGGCGCTCGGCTACGCGGAGGCCGACCCGACGGCCGACGTGGAGGGCTTCGACGCGGCGGCCAAGGCGGCGATCCTGGCGCAGCTCGCCTTCCACACGCCGGTGACGGCCGCGGACGTCCACCGCGAGGGCATCACCGAGGTGAGCGCCGCCGACGTGGCGGGCGCCCAGGGGATGGACTGCGTCGTCAAGCTCCTGGCCATCTGCGAGCGGATCCCTTCGGACGACGGCCGGAACGGGCGCGGGGTGTCGGTCCGCGTGTATCCGGCGATGATCCCGCGGTCGCACCCGCTGGCGAGCGTCCGCGAGGCGTACAACGCGGTGTTCGTCGAGGCGGAGTCGGCGGGTTCGCTGATGTTCTACGGCGCGGGCGCGGGCGGGGCCCCGACGGCGTCGGCGATCCTCGGCGACCTCGTCGCGGTCGCCCGCAACGTGGTCGGCGGCACCCCGGGCCCGGTCGAGGTCACGTACGCGAAGCTGCCGGTGCTGCCGATGGGCGAGACCGTCACCCGCTACTACGTCGAGGTGGACGTGACGGACGAGGCCGGCGTGCTCGCCACGGTCGCCGAGGAGTTCGCCCGGCACGGGGTGTCGATCCAGGCCGTCCGGCAGGTGGGCTCGGGCGAGGAGGCGCAGCTCGTCGTCGTGACGCACCGGGCGCCGGACGCCGCGCTGTCGGCGACGGTGGCGGGCCTGCGCGGACTGGAGATCGTCCGCGGAGTGACGAGTGTCATGCGCGTCGAGGGAGACGAGTGAGGCGGGGCCGGTCCCGGTAGACTTCGGGCGAACATCGCAGGTCAGCCGAGGAGACCGAGTGAACGCGAACGCCCGCGCGTGGCGCGGCATTATCGAGGAGTACCGCGACCGGCTTCCGGTGACGGACGCGACGCCCGTCGTCACCCTGCTGGAGGGCGGTACCCCCCTCGTGCCGGCCCCCCGGCTCTCCCAGATGACCCGCTGCGAGGTGTTCCTCAAGGTCGAGGGCGCCAACCCGACCGGGTCGTTCAAGGACCGCGGCATGACGATGGCGATCAGCAAGGCCGCCGAGGACGGCGCCAAGGCCGTCATCTGCGCCTCGACCGGCAACACCTCCGCGTCCGCCGCCGCGTACGCGGTGCGGGCCGGGATGACCTGCGCGGTCCTGGTGCCCAACGGCAAGATCGCGATGGGCAAGCTGGCGCAGGCGCTCGTGCACGGCGCCCGGCTGCTCCAGGTGGACGGCAACTTCGACGACTGCCTCGAACTGGCGCGCAAGCTGTCGGTGGACTACCCGGTCGCGCTGGTCAACTCGGTGAACAAGTACCGGCTGCAGGGCCAGAAGACGGCCGCGTTCGAGATCGTGGACACGCTCGGCGACGCGCCCGACGTCCACTGCCTGCCCGTCGGAAACGCCGGAAACATCTCCGCGTACTGGATGGGCTACAAGGAGTACGCCAAGGACGGCGTCTCCTCGCGCGCCCCGCGCATGCTGGGTTTCCAGGCGAGCGGCGCGGCGCCGTTCGTGAAGGGCGAGCCCGTCCTGAAGCCGCAGACCATCGCCACCGCGATCCGCATCGGCAACCCCGCCTCGTGGGACCTCGCGGTCGCCGCGCGGGACGAGTCCGGCGGCGCGATCGACTCGGTCACCGACCGGCAGATCCTCGCCGCCTACCGGCTCCTCGCCCGGGAGGAGGGGGTCTTCGTGGAGCCCGCCTCCGCGGCGAGCGTCGCCGGCCTGCTCCAGGCGAGCGAGCAGGGTGGGGTCGCGGCGGGGTCCAGGGTCGTCTGCACCGTCACGGGCAACGGCCTCAAGGACCCCGACTGGGCCATCTCCGGGGCGCCCGCGCCGACGACCATCAAGGTCGACGCGCACTCGGCCGCGTCCGAGCTCGGCCTCACCTGAGGTGGGCTGGCAGGACGGCCCGGTGCTGGTGCGGACCCCCGCCACCAGCGCCAACCTGGGCCCGGGGTTCGACTCGCTCGGCCTCGCGCTGGACCTGTACGACGACGTCAAGGTCGAGGCGACCGGCGCCGGCCTGTCCATCGAGGTGGACGGCGAGGGCGCCGAGGTCGCCGACCGCGGCGAGCGGCACCTGATCGTGCGGGTGTTGCGACGGACCTTCGACGTCCTGGACGAGCTGGCCGGAACCGGTCCCGCGCGCCCGGACGGGCTCCGGCTGCGGTGCCGCAACCGCATCCCGCACAGCCGCGGCCTCGGCTCCTCGTCCGCCGCGATCGTCGCCGGGATCGTCGCGGCCCGCGCGCTGCACCCCGCGGGGAGGCTCCTCGACGACGCCGGGGCGCTGCGCCTCGCGACGGAGATCGAGGGCCACCCCGACAACGTGGCCCCGTGCCTGTCCGGCGGCCTGACCGTCGCCTGGACGACGCCCGGCGGCCCCCGGTCGGTGCGGCTGGAGTCGCAGGTCACGCGGGTCGTCGCGTTCGTCCCCGAGCAGCGGCTCGCGACGGAGCGGGCCCGCGGCCTGCTGCCCGAGACCGTCCCGCACGGGGACGCCGCCGCCAACGCGGGGCGCGCGGCGCTGCTCGTCGCGGCGCTCACCGGCGGCCTGGACGCCGGCGTCCTGCTCGACGCGACCGAGGACCGGCTCCACCAGGATTACCGCGCGCCGGCCATGCCCGAATCGGCGGCACTCGTCGCGCGGCTTCGGGACGCCGGCGTTCCGGCGGTGATTTCCGGTGCGGGGCCCACTGTCCTGGCCTTCACAACCGCGTCGCACGTTGATTCGATCGGCGGCGAAGTGGGTAAAGGGTGGCACGAACACCCGTTGGACGTCGCGACCCGCGGCGCACGCGTGATGCCCCCGGAATCGGAGCATCGGGGCTGATGGCGGTGCTGGGGGCGGGGGGACGTGCATCGCTCCGGCCGGTGCCGGTCCGGCAGGATCCGGCTGAGTAAAATGCGAAGACATCGACCTCTGGGGAATAGCAGTGTGCCCTGGTGATGTTAGGCTGATTGCCGCACCAGATGCCCCGTTCGGGGCAGCGTGCTCGTCAGCCGCGCGTCACCTTTTCGGCCCTCCGGCCGTGCCGGTCCCGCGTACCAGGCTCCCCGACACCGTGACTTCCCGTTGTCAGGCATTCCAGCGAAACTTCGGACGTGGCGGTACCGGGGACACGCACGAGCGGAACGTCCCGTCCACCATCTGGCTGTGCCCAGAACACGCAGATCCCGGTTCCATCGTGATCAGCGGAGCCCGATCCGGCGCCCCCGCCGGGCCGCACCACCGGGTCGACTGGCCGAACGCCGGCCAACGCCCGCGCCCTGGGAAGGACCCTTAGTGAGCGAATCCAGCGAACTCCTTACGGACGCAACGAGCACGGAAACCGCCGCCGCTCCGGCCGGCGCGGAGCCCGCCGCCCCCCGGCGCCGCCGCGGCACCGGCCTGTCGGCCATGGTGCTCCCCGAGCTCAAGGCGCTCGCGTCCAGCCTCGGCATCACCGGCACGACCGGGATGCGCAAGAGCCAGCTCATCGCCGCCATTCAGGAGAAGCAGGGCGGCCAGGGGCAGGGCTCGGCGGGAGGCGAGCAGGGAGCCGCTGCGCCGGTGGCGACCGAGCGGCCGCGCCGCGGCCGCGCCGCCGCCAAGCGAGAGGTGCCCGACGAGCAGGTCGCCATCGCCGACCCCGCGCCCGCGTCCGCGCCCGCTTCCGACAGCGCGGCCGCGTCCGGCGACGCGCCCGCGTCCGAGGCGCGGTCCGGCACGGCCGAGAAGGCCGTCCAGGGCGACAAGCAGGAGAAGGCCGAGCGGCAGGGCGGTCGGCAGCGGGGCGAGAAGCAGGACCGGGGTGCTTCCGAGGGACGCGGCGACCGCCAGGGCCGGGACCAGGGCCGGGACCAGGGGCGCGAGCAGAACGCCGAGGACGGTGAGGCCCAGGGCGGCCGGGACGGCAACCGCGACGGCCGCGAGGGCCGGGAGGGCGGCGGCCGCCAGCGGCAGCGCGGGGGCCGGGAGCGCGGCGAGGGCCGCGACCGCGGCGAGCGCGGTGACCGCGGTGACCGGGGCGACCGTGGTGAGCGCGGCGACCGTGGTGACCAGGGCGGCGGACGTCAGCGCGGCCAGGGCGGCGGCGGTCAGGGCGGCGGCGGCCAGCACGACGATGACGACGGCAGCGGCCGGGGCCGTCGCGGGCGCCGGTTCCGGGAGCGCAACCGCGGCCGCGGCCGCGAGCGCTACGAGGAGCCGGTGGTCACCGAGGACGACGTCCTCATCCCCGTCGCGGGCATCCTCGACATCCTCGACAACTACGCCTTCGTCCGGACGACCGGCTACCTGCCCGGCCCGAACGACGTGTACGTCTCGCTGGCGCAGGTCCGCAAGAACGGGCTGCGCAAGGGCGACGTCATCACCGGCGCCGTCCGGCAGGCGCGCGAGGGCGAGCGGCGCGAGAAGTTCAACGCGCTGGTCCGCCTCGACACCGTCAACGGGGTGGAGCCCGACCAGGCCAAGGGCCGCGTCGACTTCAGCAAGCTGACCCCGCTGTACCCGCAGGAGCGGCTGCGCCTGGAGTCCGACGCGGGCATCCTGACGACCCGGATCATCGACCTGGTGTCGCCGATCGGCAAGGGCCAGCGCGGTCTGATCGTCTCGCCGCCGAAGGCCGGCAAGACGATGGTGCTCCAGGCGATCGCCAACGCGATCACCAAGAACAACCCGGAGTGCCACCTGATGGTCGTCCTCGTGGACGAGCGTCCGGAAGAGGTCACCGACATGCAGCGGACGGTGAAGGGCGAGGTCATCCACTCGACCTTCGACCGTCCCGCCGAGGACCACACCACGGTCGCCGAGCTGGCGATCGAGCGCGCCAAGCGGCTGGTCGAACTCGGCCACGACGTCGTGGTGCTGCTCGACTCGATCACCCGCCTGGGCCGGGCCTACAACCTAGCGGCGCCCGCGTCCGGCCGCATCCTGTCCGGCGGTGTCGACTCGACCGCGCTGTACCCGCCGAAGCGGTTCTTCGGCGCGGCGCGCAACATCGAGAACGGCGGCTCGCTGACGATCCTCGCCACCGCGCTGGTGGAGACCGGGTCCCGCATGGACGAGGTCATCTTCGAGGAGTTCAAGGGCACCGGCAACATGGAGCTGAAGCTCAACCGGTCGCTCGCGGACAAGCGGATCTTCCCGGCGGTGGACGTCGACCAGTCCTCCACCCGCAAGGAGGAGATCCTCATGGCTCCCGAGGAGCTGCGGGTCGTCTGGCAGCTGCGCCGGGTGCTGCACGCGCTCGACACGCAGCAGGCGCTGGAGCTCCTCATCGAGAAGATGAAGGAGACCAAGTCCAACGCCGAGTTCCTGCTCCAGGTGCAGAAGACGACCGTTTCCGACGATCGCTGAGCCTGACGACGATCGCTGAGACGCGCCGCGCACGCCCCCGTCCGGTCCTCCGGGCGGGGGCGTCGCCGTCCGCGCCCCGGGGGACGGGGTGGGGTTAGCCCCACCCCCGATCGGGCGGCGGACGTCATGGCGGCTCCGCGGCCCGCCGGGCACGCTTGACACACAGGACGGAAAGGGCCGACGCAGGTCCGAGCGGCACGGAGGGACGACGTGGGCGAGCTGAGCAGGGACGCCGGCGCCGCGGGCGGCGGCGCCGTCCGGTGGGCGGCGGCGCGGTGGGCGACGGCGACGAGGGCGGGCGACGGGTCGGCGTCCGTCATGAACCGGTCCTGGCATCCGCTCGCGATGGCGAGGTCGTCGCTGACGTGGCGCTCGGCGCTGTACCTGGGCGTCAGCCTGGCCTGGGGGCTGGGCTGGTTCGTCGTCCTCGCCGTCGGGCTGGCCCTGTCGGTCGGACTGCTGATCATCTGGGTGGGCGTCCCGCTGCTGGCGCTGCTGATGGTCGCGTGGAGGTTCGGCGCGGTGCTGGAGCGGCGGTTCGTCCTGGCCGCGTTCGGCGTCCGGATCCCGGCCCCCTACCGGCGCATGCCCGAGGGCCGCAACCCGCTGGCCAAGCTCAAGGGGATGGCGGGGGACCCGGCCACCTGGAAGGACCTGGTCTACCTCGCGGTGCTGTTCCCGGTCACGCTCGCCGAGTTCGTCGTGTCGGCGGCGGCGTGGGCCGCGACGGGCACGCTGCTGTTCCTCCCGGTGATCGTGGCGGTGGGCGGCGGGGCCGAGGTCAACTTCGGGGTCTCGTACTGGGCGGGCAACCCCGTCGAGGCGCTGCCGGTGTCGCTCCTGGGGCTGGCGCTGCTCGTGCCGGCGATGTACGTGACGCGTGCGATGGCGATGACGCACGCCGCGTTCGCGGCGCTGATGCTGGGTCCGAGCCCGTCGCAGCGGGAGAACGCCGCGCTGCGCGAGCGGACCGAGCACCTGCGGGCCAGCCGCGCCCGCGGGGTGGACGCGGCCGAGTTCGAGCGGCGCCGCATCGAGCGGGACCTGCACGACGGGGCGCAGCAGCGGCTGCTGGCCGTGGCGATGGACATCGGCCGCGCCCGCGCCAAGCTCGACGAGGACCCCGAGGGCGCGCGGGCGCTGATCGAGCAGGCGCACGCGGGCACCCGGGAGGCGATCTCCGAGCTGCGCGACCTCGCCCGCGGGATCTATCCGGCGATCCTCACCGACCGCGGCCTGGACCCGGCGCTGTCCGGGCTGGCCGGGCGCGCCCCGGTCCCGGTCGAGGTGGAGGTCGACCTGCCCGAGCGCCCGCCGGCGGCGGTCGAGAGCATCGCCTACTTCATCGTCGCCGAGTCGCTGGCCAACATCGCCAAGTACGCCCGCGCGACCCGCGCGTCCGTCCGGGTGGCCCGCGAGGACCGCTGGGTGGTCGTCGAGGTGATCGACAACGGGGTGGGCGGCGCGGTCGCGCGGCCGGACGGCGGCCTGGCCGGGCTGGCCGACCGGGCGGCGACGATCGACGGCATGCTGATCGTGGACAGCCCGCCCGGCGGCCCGACGATCATCCGCGCGGATCTGCCCTGCACGTGGTGATCCCGGCGCGCGGGGCCGCGCCGGGCACGATAATGGCCGGATGCGGGTAGTGATCGCCGAGGACTCGGTGCTGTTGCGGGAAGGGCTCGTCCGGCTGCTCGCCGACGCGGGGATCGAGACGGTGGCGACCGTGGGCGACGGCCCCGGCCTGCTCGGGATCGTCGAGGAGCACGCCCCCGACCTCGCCATCGTGGACGTCCGGATGCCGCCCTCGTACACCGACGAGGGCCTGCGCGCGGCCCTCGCCGTCCGGGAGCACCGTCCGGGGACGCCGATCCTCGTGCTGTCCCAGTACGTGGAGGAGCGCTACGCCACCGACCTCATCGGCGGCGGCACGCAGGGCGTCGGCTACCTGCTGAAGGAGCGGGTGTCGGACGTCGAGGAGTTCATCGACGCGGTGCGCCGCATCGCCGCCGGCGGGACGGTCATCGACCCCGAGGTGATCGGCCAGCTGCTCGGCCGGCGCCGCAGCGGCGACCCGCTGGAGGCGCTGACCCCGCGCGAGCGCGAGGTGCTCGGGCTGATGGCGCAGGGGCGCTCGAACGGCGCCATCGCCGCCGATCTCGTCGTCACCGAGGGCGCCGTGGAGAAGCACATCTCCAACATCTTCATGAAGCTGGGCCTGCAGCCCGCCCAGGGCGGCCACCGCCGCGTCATGGCGGTCCTGGCCTACCTGGGGCTGGGGTAGCCTTCGGTCGCCCGGCCCGCTCGCCCCCGGTCCCGGTTCGGGAATGCCCGGTGACCTCGCGACGTTCCGGTATCTGGCACACTTGGTGTGCAACCGCTGCGGTACCGGTTCACGCCTCCCACATCTCCGATGGCATCGCCATGCGGATCCGGGGGCGCCCGGCGACCGCCTGAAGCGAGGAGAACCGATGAAGCCCGACATCCACCCGAACTACGTCGTCACGACCGTGACGTGTACGTGCGGCAACACCTTCGAGACCCGCAGCACCGCCGAGAACGGCGTGATCCACGCGGACGTGTGCTCGAACTGCCACCCGTTCTACACGGGCAAGCAGAAGATCCTCGACACCGGCGGCCGGGTCGCGCGCTTCGAGCAGCGCTTCGGCAAGAAGAAGGCCGACAAGTAGGGCGAGCCGCACGGCGGACATCAGGGGCGGCCCGGGGACTCCAGGTCCCCGGGCCGCCCGAAACCGGTGCGAGGGCGGCCGTCCCCGCACCGCAACGGGCCAGGACACAGCGTGAATCTCGACGATCTGATCAGCGAATACGCGGGCATCGAGGAACGGCTCGCCGACCCGTCCGTCCATGCAGACCAGAGTCTCGCGCGCAAGCTCGGCAAGCGTTACGCGGAGCTGCGCCCGATCGTCGAGACGCACCGCGAGCTGGCCTCGACCGAGGACGACCTCGCCGCCGCCCGCGAGCTGAGCGGCGAGGACGCCGCGTTCGCCGCCGAGGCCGAGGACCTCGCCAAGCGCCGCACGCAGCTGGAGGAGAGGCTGCGGCGGCTGCTCGTCCCGCGCGACCCGAGCGACGGCAAGGACGTCATCCTGGAGGTCAAGGCCGGTGAGGGCGGCGAGGAGTCGGCGCTGTTCGCCGGGGACCTGCTGCGGATGTACCTCCGCTACGCCGAGCGCGCCGGCTGGAAGACCGAGATCCTCGACTCCCATCCCTCCGACCTCGGCGGGTACAAGGACGTCACGGTCGCGGTGAAGGCCAGGGGCGCCCAGGAGGAGGGCGTCTGGACGCGGCTGAAGTTCGAGGGCGGCGTCCACCGGGTGCAGCGGGTGCCCGCGACCGAGTCGCAGGGACGCATCCACACCAGCGCCGTCGGCGTCCTGGTGACGCCCGAGGCCGAGGACGTCGACGTCCAGGTCGACCCGAACGACCTGCGCATCGACGTCTACCGCTCGTCCGGGCCGGGCGGGCAGAGCGTCAACACGACCGACTCCGCGGTCCGCATCACGCACCTGCCGACCGGTGTCGTCGTCTCCTGCCAGAACGAGAAGAGCCAGCTGCAGAACAAGGAGCAGGCGCTGCGCATCCTGCGGTCCCGGCTGCTGGCGATGGCGCAGGAGGAGGCCGACGCGGCCGCCTCCGCCGAGCGCAAGAGCCAGGTCCGCACCGTGGACCGCTCCGAGCGGGTGCGCACCTACAACTACCCGGAGAACCGGATCTCCGACCACCGGGTCGGCTACAAGGCCTACAACCTCGACCAGGTGCTGGACGGCGACCTCCACAACCTCACGCAGGCGCTGGTCGACGCAGAGATGGAACGCCGCCTGGCCGAAGCCCAGAAGTCATGAGCGCAGCGAACCGGGGGGCGTGGGGGGTCGTCCCCCCTCGGAAGGCACGCATGAGCGCAGCGAACCGGGGGGCGTGGGGGGTCGTCCCCCCTCGGAAGGCACGCATGAGCGCGGCGAACCGGGGGGCGTGGGGGGTCGTCCCCCCTCGAAGGGCAGGATCATGAACCTGCTGCTCGACGAGATCGCCAGGGCCACCGCGCGGCTCGCCGACGCTGGCGCCGCCTCGCCGCGCGCCGACGCCGAGGAGCTCGCGGCGGCCGTGCACCGGGTGCGGCGCTCGGAGCTGCACGGCGTCCCCGACAGCGCGTTCGACGCCCGGTTCTGGGAGTTCGTCGCGCGCCGCGAGGCGGGGGAGCCGCTCCAGCACATCACCGGCCGCGCCTTCTTCCGGTACCTGGAGCTGAAGGTCGGGCCCGGCGTGTTCGTGCCGCGCCCGGAGACCGAGGTGATGGTCGGCTGGGCGCTGGAGACGCTGCGCGACATGGACGTCCGCGACCCCCTCGTCGTCGACCTCGGCACCGGTTCCGCGGCGATCGCGCTGTCCATCGCGCTGGAGGCGCCCCGCGCCCGCGTGCACGCCGTCGAGAAGGACCCGACCGCCTTCGTCCACGCGACCCGCAACGTGGAGGAGCTGGACGAGCGGGGCCGCGTCCGCCTGCACCTGGACGACTTCGCGGCCGCCCTCACCGAGCTGGACGGCACGGTCGACCTCGTCGTCAGCAACCCCCCGTACATCCCGATGAGCGAGTGGGAGTACGTCCCGCGCGACGTCCGCGACCACGACCCCGCCGACGCCCTGTGGGGCGGCGGCGACGACGGCCTGGACGCGATCCGCGTGGTGGAGCGCACCGCCCGCCGCCTCCTGCGCCCCGGCGGCTACGCGGCCGTCGAGCACAGCGACCTCCAGGGCAACGGCGTGTACTGGGTCTTCGCGGAGGAGCACGGCTGGCGCGACGTGCGCAACCGGCGCGACCTGGCGAACCGGGACCGCTTCGTCACCGCGCGCCTGGCCGCCGACTAGCACCGCTATCCTGGGCGGTGCCATACCCGCGAGCGCTGTGCAGATGGGAAGACGGGCGACCGTGAGCCGACGTTACGACTGCTCTGAGCCGATGGAGCGCGCCCGGGGGATCGCCGAGGCCTTCTCGGCCGTCCGGCGCGGCGAGCTGATCGTCCTGCCGACCGACACCGTGTACGGCGTCGGCGTGGACGCGTTCATGCCGCCCGCCGTGACCGCCCTTCTGGACGCCAAGGGCCGGGGCCGGGAGATGCCGCCGCCGGTGCTGGTGGGCTCCGTCCGCGCCGCCACGGCGCTCGTGGACGACCTCGGCACCTACGGGCAGGACCTCATCGACGAGTTCTGGCCGGGCGCGCTGACCCTCGTGTGCCGCGCCAACCCCAGCCTCATGTGGGACCTCGGCGAGACCAAGGGCACCGTCGCGATCCGGATGCCGATGCACGAGCTCGCCGTCGAACTGCTCAAGGAGACCGGGCCTCTCGCCGTCAGCAGCGCGAACCTGTCCGGCCGCCCCGCGGCCCGCACGGTCGACGAGGCCGAGAAGATGCTGGGCGACTCCGTCGCGGTCTACCTGGACGGCGGCGCCTCGGGCCACGCCGACCCGTCCACGATCATCGACCTGACCGGTCCGGTGCCCCGCCTCCTGCGCGCCGGCGCCGTCTCCGAGGACAAGATCCGCGCGGTGGTCGGCGTCCTGCTCACCGAAGAGGACGAGCCGGAGAAGCCCGAAGAGGAGCCGGAGAAGCCCGAAGAGGCTCCCTCGGTCGCCGAGGCCGCCAAGCCTTCCCTCACTAAGGAAGAGCCTCCCCAGACACCCCGAGAGCCTTCTGAGCCCCTCCAGGAATCCCCTGCACCGAACCCGAAGCCGTCCCTTCGCAAGGGCGAGGACGACTCCAGCACCGCCTAGCGCTGGAGCCGTCCGAGGGCGGGCATCGACCCGCTCAGGGATCTCTGCGCCACCGGATCGTTTCGGCGGCGGTCAGGGGAGGTCGCCGTTGGCGTAGGCGATGGCTCCGACGAACAGCGTGGCGGCCGCGATGGTCGCGGTATCGCGCGCGGGCCGTGCGCGGGCACGATCCACCGGCTTCTACTGAACGATCACGGGAAGATAACCGGCGACCGGCCGGTGCCGGGCGGATCGATCTCGGCGGCCCTGCGGTAGTGACTCGCTCGCCGCTGACGCTAACGGGGGCAAGCCGGCCTACAGCGTCGAGTCGTGTAACCGGAACTGGAAATTGGGCAGATGGGTGTGGCGCCCGCATCGTGGTTCTCGACGTGGCGAGCGGAGCGCGGAGAGAATGGCGGGAATCGCATGGCGCCGTCGGTCAGGGACTCGCCTGGGCGGGGTCCGCTCGTGGTATGGGGGTGTCGATCCACATCCGCGAACTGCGCTCATCGCGGGCGGGAGGCGACGCGAAATCTGCGGCGGCCGGGCGCCTCATCAGGACAATCGCCTCGCCGGGAGCGTTCGAGGGGGCTGCGGCCCCCGGGAGGCATCTCCCGGCCGCCCATGGGCTGTTCGATCTCGGTAAGCCGGACGGGTGGCCGCATTCCGGGTCGGTGAGGATTTCTCTGGTGAGCAGGACGGAAGGGGCCGGAGAAAACGCGAAGGCCCCGCCGGGCCGGGCGGGGCCTGTGTCGTCAGGCGGAAAGGGGAGGGGCTCAGAAGATCTGCTTGCCCTTGCCGTAGTAGTACTTGCCGGTCTTCTTGTTCCGGCCGCACTCCTGCACCCACATGTGGCTGCCGTAGGTCGACTTCACGCTGATCTTGACCTTGGCGACGCCGTCGAAGTTGTAGCGGGTGCCGGACGACGTCACGCCGATGATCTTGAAGCGCGACCAGTACACCTTGGAGCCCTCGGTGAACTTGAAGCGGACGCAGGAGGTCCAGCCGTTCTTCTTGTCGTCGAGGAGGTAGCCGGTGACGTAGGTGTTGCCGTCCGCGCGCTTGTAGGTCCCGTAGGAGGCCACGTGGCTGTAGGAGTTGTAGGGCTTCCAGCTGCCGGTGGCGGCGGCTTCGGCCGGGGCGCCGACGGCGGCCATGCCGGCCATCAGGGTGCCGGCGGTCAGGGCGACTGCAGCGATTCGCCGCATAGATCCCTCCGTGTTCGGATTGGGGGGTTAGCGAGCGACAACCTAGCAGCCCCTTACCAGCGATTTTCCGTAGGGATGTGCATCTGACCGGGGCCGGACGGAACCGGCGGGCCGGCGAACCGAACCGCCGTCGGTCGCGTCCAAGGCCCAGCCGCGCGTCCGCGTGAGGGGCAAAGGGCTTACCGGGCGGCCGCATCGAGCGCGTTAGGCCGACACGATCATGGCAACGGTGGAAACATGCCCGACGTGCGTGGCCGTGTCCGGCGCTCCGCGACCATCGCGGGGGTGCTGCTCCTGTTGCTCCTGCTCGGCCTGCCCGCCTGCGCCGGCCGGCCGGCCGGCGCCGAGCCCGCGCCCGGGGCCTCCGGGGTCGCGCCGCCCCCCGAGCCGCCCTACCGCGGCGAGAGCATCCCGGCCTACGACGTCGTCCTCACCATCGGCACCGACGGCGTGCTGTACGTGCGGGAGACGATCACCTACGACTTCGACCAGGCGGGGGAGCACGGGATCGTCCGGCACGTGCCGTTCCGCCGCGGCGACCGCCTCTTCGAGGTCCGCGGCGTCAGCAGCAGCTCCTCCACCGGAGCCCCCGCCCGCGTCCGCACGACCCGGTTCCTGCACGACGTGCAGATCAGCGTCGGCGACCGGCACCGCGAGGTCCGCGGCCGCCAGGCCTACGTGATCGAGTACGAGGTGCGCCGCGCGTTCACCCCCCGCGCCGACCACGACGACCTGCTGTGGGACGCCATCGGGACGAGCTGGGACGTCCCCATCGGGAACGCGGCGGTCCGGGTGCAGGCGCCGGTGCCGCTGCGGCACGCGACCTGCCGGGCGGGCGCCCCCCGGGCGACGACCCGGTGCCTGCGCGACCGCGACGGCCCGTACGCGATCGACTTCGTCCAGAACGCGCTCGCCCCGCACGAGGGGATGAGGATCCGGGTCCGGCTGCCCAAGCACGCGATCGCCGTCCCGCCGCCCCGGTACGTCCCGCCGCGCTGGACGGGCGACTGGACGGGGACCGCCGTGCTGGCCCTCGCGCTCGCCGCCGTGCCCCTGCTCGCCCGCCGCCCGGCGCCGCGGCGGGAGGCCGGCGCCGGGCTGGCCGCCGCCGGGACGCTGCTGGTCGTCGCCGACGCCGGGGACGACGTCGCGGCGAGCGGCCCGTGGGCGTTCTCGCTGGGCGACCGGTGCCTCGCCGGCCTCGCGCTCATGATCGTCGGCGTCGGGATCCTGTGCGTTCGGCGGATCCGTAGTGCCCGATTTGCGGCGGAAGACCGCCCGGGCGGACTACAGTTGGTCGGTCGCGACGTGAACTGATCGTTCCGGCGGGTCGTCTACCTAGGTGAACTCCGTCCCGGACGGGGCACGTAGGCATCGTTGATCGGCGAAAGGAGGCGCAGGGGAGTGCGGGAGTACCTGCTCACGATCCTGGTCGCCGCCCTCGTCGCCTACCTGCTGACCCCGTCGGTGCGCAGGTTCGCCGTGTGGTTCGGGGCGCAGGCCGTCCCGCGCGACCGCGACGTCCATGTGATCCCGACGCCCCGGCTGGGCGGCCTCGCGATGTTCGGCGGCATGGTGGCGGCGCTGGTGGTCGCGACCGGGCTGCCCGAGATGCGCAAGGTCCTCGGCGACGGCGGGATCAGCGTCAGCAAGGCGCTGCTGCTGTCGGGCGGGCTGATCGTGCTGATCGGCATCGCCGACGACCGCTGGGAGGTGGACGCGCTCACCAAGTTCGCCGGGCAGGTCGCGGCCGCCGGGATCTTCATCATGCAGGGCATCCAGGTCTACGTGATCCCGCTCCCCACCGGCGACTCGCTGTCGCTGCCGCCCGCCTACGGGGTCCCGCTCACCGTCCTGCTCGTCGTCGCCACGATCAACGCGGTCAACTTCATCGACGGGCTGGACGGCCTCGCCGCCGGCGTCGTCGGGATCGCCGCGCTGGCGCTGTTCTCCTACGCCTACCTGCTGTCGAAGGCGCACGGCCTCACCACGCTGTCCGCCGCGACCCTCACCGCCGCGGTGCTGTTCGGCATGTGCGCGGGCTTCCTGCCGCACAACTTCAGCCCGGCCAAGATCTTCATGGGCGACACCGGCTCGATGCTGATCGGGCTCCTGCTCAGCGCCTCCACGATCATGCTGACCGGGCAGTTCGACGCGGCCGTCCTCGCCAACGGGCTGTTCCCGTTCTTCGTCCCGGTGCTGCTCATCCCGGCGGTGGCGGCGGTGCCGTTCATGGACATGCTGCTCGCGGTGTGGCGGCGCACCAACCAGGGCCGCTCGCCGTTCGCCCCGGACAAGCAGCACCTGCACCACCGGCTGCTGGAGCTCGGCCACTCCACCCGCCGCGCCGTGCTGATCATGTACTTCTGGGTCGGGCTGCTGGCCTCCGGGCTGGTCGGCCTGGCGCTCTTCGACGCCGCCTGGGTCACCCTCGGCGTCACCCTGCTGGTGGCGGTCGCGGGCGTGCTGCTGATGCTCCGCATCCCGGGTCGCCGCAGGTCCGCCCGTGGGAAGGCCGCGGGCGCGGGCGCGGGCGCCGGCGACCAGCCCGCCGAGCGGCCCTCGATGCCCGTCTGACCTGCGCCGGGACGTCACCGGGCAGGGGCGGCGCCGGCCGTCGCGCGAGCCCGGAACGGGCGTGGGCACCGGGCGGGCTCGGCTACAGTCCTCGTGCGGGTGTTGCGCGCGGTAACTCCGCGCGCGCCGGATCGCATTACCTCTAGGGTAATTGTGGACATTCCGGACGCTTGTGATACCTTTCACGAACAAGAGACGACCACTGAACGTGACCAGCCGGAGCCCTCATGCATACCTCCGACGCCCGGATGCTCCGCGGCGCCGCGATCCCGACGTCCGTCGTCGGGGTGGGTGCCGTCGTGATCGGCCTGCTGACCGCCGGCGCCAAGGGCGCCCTCGCGGCGGCGCTGGCCTCCGTGGTGGTGATCGCCTTCTTCTCGGTGAGCGCGCTGGTGGTCTCCTGGGCCTCCCGGCTCTCGGCGCAGACGATGATGCTGGCCGCCCTCGCCAGCTATGCGGTGAAGATCCTCGCGGTGATGGTGCTGGTCACGGCCATCGACGGCGTGTCGGTCTTCGACACCCGGGTCTTCGGCTGGACGGTCATCGGGCTCGCGCTGCTGTGGATCGGGGCCGAGTTCCGGGTCGTCCTGCAGCGGAGGCCCTACATTGACGACCCCGAGAACGTGCTGGACCGGAGTCCGTGATGAAGCGCTCGCGGACGGTACCGGCCCCCATGACGGACTACTCCAATATGACCACCGCAGGCATGGCCTGCTATCGTCCGGAGCGCGATGAGCGAGCAGAAACGCCGGCCGGAGGACGGCCAGCGGGAATTCGCCGACGCCGCCTGGTCCGTGCCCAGCTACCTCCTTTCCGGGATGCTCATCTGGGGCGGTCTCGGGTGGCTGCTGTCCAAGTGGACGCACCAGACCTGGCTGGTCCCGATCGGCCTGGTCATCGGCGTCGTGCTCGCCGTCTACCTGGTCTACGTGAAGTTCGGTCGCCACTCCTCCTGAGCGGCCCCGCCGCCGAGGAAGCCTTCGTGAAACATCACCACATTGATGAAGGGAACGCCGCGTGAACGCGCTGACGGTCCTCGCCTCCGGCGGAGATGAGTTCCAGGCCCCCGGACCGGAGCTGTTCGACTTCCCGCCCCTGTTCGCCGGCGGCCCCGCGTGGCTCACCAAGCCGGTCGTCTTCGCGGTCGTCGGGTCGCTGGTGGTCTGCGTCTTCTTCTGGAGCGCCTTCGCCAAGCCGAAGCTCGTGCCGCGGGGCGTGCAGAACCTCGGCGAGGTCGGCTACATGTTCGTGCGGGACGAGATCGCCCGCCCGTTCCTCGGCAAGAACACCGACCGGTGGATGCCGATGCTGATGTCGATGTTCTTCCTGATCTGGATCTGGAACATCTTCGCGGTCGTTCCGATCATCCAGTTCCCGATCGCCTCGCACATCGCGTTCCCGATCGTCCTGGCGCTGTTCGTCTACATCGTCAAGATCTACCTCGGTCTGCGGCACCAGGGGATCCGGTACTTCACGAACATGATTCCCGGCGGCCTCCCGCTGCCCGTCTACTTCCTGCTGGTGCCGATCGAGTACCTCTCGACCTTCGTCCTGGCTCCGTTCACCCACGCGGTCCGGCTCTTCGCCAACATGTTCGCGGGCCACACGATCCTGGCGTTCTTCAGCCTCGTCGGCTTCTGGTTCCTGTTCGAGAAGCCCACGGTCGCCGGATTCGGCGTCGGCATCATCGGTGTGATCGTCACCATCGCCATGACGGCGCTGGAGCTGCTGATCCAGTTCCTGCAGGCGTTCCTGTTCACCATGCTCGCCGCCATGTACATCTCGAGCGGCCTGGAAGCGGACCACTAAGACCCGCGGGGCACGCGACGCCCCGGCTCCGCGGACCCCATCGACAACCTCGTAAGCCCAGACCGGCGGAGCTTCCGCCGGCCGACAGAAAAGGGAAAGAAAATGGGAGACCTCGCTGCCCTCAGCGGTAACGTCACCTCGATCGGTTACGGCCTCGCGGCGATCGGCCCGGGCATCGGCGTCGGCATCATCTTCGGCCAGGGCGTGAACGCCATCGCCCGCCAGCCCGAGCTGACCGGTGTCATCCGCACCAACATGCTGCTGGGCTTCGTCCTTACCGAGGCGCTCGCCCTGATCGGCCTGGTCGCGCCGTTCATCTTCCAGGGCATCAAGTAGTAGCCGTCCGAACCTGAGGAAGGGCTGCAGACATGATCACAGCAGCTTCCGTCCTGGCGGCGGAGGAGAACAACCCTCTCATTCCGCACCCGTTCGAGCTGGTCGTCGGCATCTTCTCGTTCCTGGTCGTGCTGATCGTCCTCGGCAAGATCCTCACGCCGCGCATCCAGAAGACTCTGGAGGAGCGGACCGAGGCGATCGAGGGCGGCCTCGTCCGGGCCGAGCAGGCGCAGAAGGAGGCCCAGCAGGTCCTCGAGCAGTACAAGGCCCAGCAGAAGGCGGCCGCGGTCGAGGCGTCGAACGAGCGGCGCAAGGCCGAGGAGCAGGGCGCGCAGATCATCGCCCAGGCCAAGGAGCAGGCCCAGGTCGAGGCGCGCCGCATCGTCGAGAACGCCAAGGCGCAGATCGAGGCCGAGCGGCAGCAGGCGCTGCAGTCGCTGCGCGCCGAGATCGGGGCCATGTCGGTCGATCTGGCCGGACGCGTCGTGGGCGAGTCCCTCGAGGACAGCGCGCGGCAGAGCCGGGTCGTCGACCGGTTCCTCGAGGAGCTCGAGGAACGCGCTCGCACCCAGGAGCAGATCACATCATGACCATCACGGGAGCGGTGAGCAGGGCGTCGCTGGCCGAGGCCAAGGAACGGCTGGAGGCCGTGATCCCCTCCGCCGACCTGGCGCGGCTCGGCGGCGACCTGTTCGCGGTGCTGGACCTGATCGACCGCGAGCACGGCGTGCGTCGGGCGGTCTCCGACCCGTCGCGCGACGGTGCCGAGAAGGCGCAGCTCGTCCAGATCCTGCTGGAGGGCAAGGTGTCGCCGGCCGCTCTCGGGCTGGTCGCCGACGTCGCACGGCTGCGCTGGTCCAAGCCGTCGGAGCTGTCGGACGCGCTGGAGATCCTCGCGGTCACCGCCGAGGCGGCCCGCGCCGAGGCCGGCGGCCGCATCGACGACCTGGAGGACGAGCTGTTCCGGTTCTCCCGGGTCGTCGAGGGGGAGCCGAAGCTGCGCGGTGCCCTGGCGAACCCGGCGCTGCCGGCCGACAACAAGCTCGGCCTGGTCAACGCGCTGGTGGACGGCAAGGTCACCGACGCGACGCTGGCGCTGCTCACCGAGCTCGTGCTGCGTCCGCGAGGACGTAGCCTGGAAACCGGGCTCGCCGACTACGGCAAGCTGGTCGCCCAGCGCAGGCAGCGGCTGGTCGCACTGGTCCGCTCGTCGGTGCCGTTGTCGGCGGCGCAGCGGACGCGGCTCGCCGCGGTGCTGGCCGCCGCCTACGGCCACGAAGTACACCTGAACATCGAGATCGACCCGACCGCGATCGGCGGCCTTTCGGTCCAGATCGGGGACGAGATCATCGACGGCACGATCGCCGGACGGCTGGACGACGTCCGCCGGCGGCTCGGCACCGGCTGACCCGCCGGCTAGCTGACCCCATAGGGAGCAAGAGAGGAATCATGGCGGAGCTGACGATCCGTCCGGACGAGATCCGGAACGCGCTGGAGCGCTTCGTCCAGTCGTACGAGCCCGAGGCCGCCGCGCGCGAAGAGGTCGGCACCGTCGTCGATTCCGGCGACGGTATCGCCCACGTCGAGGGCCTGCCCTCCGCGATGGCGAACGAACTCCTTGAGTTCGAGGACGGTACCCGTGGCCTGGCTCTGAACCTGGACGTGCGTGAGATCGGCGCCGTTGTCCTTGGCGACTTCAGCAAGATCGAAGAGGGCCAGAAGGTCCGCCGGACCGGCGAGGTCCTCTCGGTCCCCGTCGGCGACGGCTTCCTCGGCCGCGTCGTGGACGCGCTGGGCAACCCGCTGGACGGCAAGGGCCCGATCGAGACGACCGAGCGCCGCGCGCTCGAACTGCAGGCCCCCACGGTCGTGCAGCGGCAGTCGGTGGGCGAGCCGCTGCAGACCGGCATCAAGGCGATCGACGCCATGACGCCGATCGGCCGCGGCCAGCGGCAGCTGATCATCGGTGACCGGCAGACCGGCAAGACGACGGTCTGCGTGGACACGATCATCAACCAGAAGGAGAACTGGGAGTCCGGCGACGAGAAGAAGCAGGTCCGCTGCATCTACGTCGCGATCGGCCAGAAGGGCTCCACGATCGCCAACGTCCGCCGCTCCCTGGAGGAGGCCGGCGCGCTGGAGTACACCACGATCGTGGCGGCCCCCGCGTCCGACCCGGCGGGCTACAAGTACATCGCCCCCTACACCGGGTCCGCGATCGGGCAGCACTGGATGTACCAGGGCAAGCACGTCCTGGTCATCTTCGACGACCTGTCGAAGCAGGCCGAGGCCTACCGCGCGGTGTCGCTGCTGCTGCGCCGCCCGCCGGGCCGCGAGGCCTACCCCGGTGACGTGTTCTACCTGCACTCGCGTCTGCTGGAGCGCTGCGCGAAGCTGTCGGACGAGATGGGCGGCGGCTCGATGACGGGTCTGCCGATCATCGAGACCAAGGGCAGCGACGTGTCGGCCTACATCCCGACGAACGTCATCTCGATCACCGACGGGCAGTGCTTCCTGGAGACGGACCTGTTCAACCAGGGCGTCCGGCCGGCGATCAACGTCGGCATCTCGGTCTCCCGGGTCGGCGGCGACGCGCAGATCAAGGCGATGAAGACGGTCGCCGGCACGCTGCGCCTGGCGCTGTCGCAGTTCCGCGACCTGGAGGCGTTCGCCGCCTTCGCGTCCGACCTGGACGCCGCGTCGCGCGCGCAGCTGGAGCGCGGCGCCCGGCTGGTCGAGCTGCTGAAGCAGCCACAGGGCAGCCCGTTCCCGGTCGAGCAGGAGGTCGTGTCCGTGTGGGCGGGCACCTCCGGCGCGCTGGACGACGTCCCGGTGGGCGACATCCGCCGCTTCGAGCGGGAGTTCCTCGACTACGTCGAGCGCGAGGAGGGCGGCCTGCTGACCTCCATCCGCGAGACCGGCAAGCTGTCCGACGACGGCCTCACCAGCCTCAAGAACACCATCACGGAGTTCAAGAAGGGCTTCCAGACCAGCGAGGGCGAACTGCTCGCTGAGGAGCCCGTGGAGGCGATCGACGAAGAGGACGTCAAGCAGGAGACGATCACCCGCGTCAAGAAGGGCTGACGGCGATGGCCGCACAGCTTCGTCAACTCCGGCAGAAGATCAAGACGGTCAAGTCGACCGCCAAGATCACTCGTGCCCAGGAGATGATCGCCACGTCGCGGATCGTCAAGGCCCAGCAGGCGGTGGCGGCCTCCAAGCCGTACGCCGACCAGATCACGCAGGCCCTGACCGCGCTGGTGAGCCACAACGTCGGGATCGACCACCCGCTGCTGGAGGAGCAGCCGGCCGACAACCGCAGCGCCGTGCTGATCATCACGAGCGACCGCGGGTTCTGCGGCGCCTACAACGCCAACGTCATCCGCGAGGCGGAGTCGTTGATCAAGGCGCTGCGGGACGAGGGCCGCGAGCCGGTCCCCTACGTCGTCGGCAACAAGGGCATCACCTGGTACCGCTTCCGGGGCCGGGACGTCGCCGAGACCTGGAACGGGTTCAGCGACCGGCCCGACTTCGGCAACGCCGAGCAGATCGGGCGGCGGCTGGCCGAGGACTTCCTCAAGACCGACGCCGAGGGCGGGGTCGGGGAGATCCACGTGGTCTACACCGAGTTCGTCTCGATGCTGACCCAGGCCGTCCGGGTGACCCGGCTGATGCCGCTGGAGATCGAGGAGGCCGAGTCCTCCAAGGTCCCGCCGGCGTACGAGTTCGAGCCGTCCGCCCAGGCCGCGCTCGACCTGCTCCTGCCGAACTACATCGAGAGCCGCATCTTCCACATGCTGCTGCAGTCGGCGGCGTCCTTCCAGGCGTCGGTCCGGCGGGCCATGAAGTCGGCGACCGACAATGCCAACGAACTGGTCGGGGTCTACACGCGCCAGATGAACCAGGCGCGGCAGGCCGCGATCACCCAGGAAATCAGCGAGATCGTCGGTGGCGCTGACGCGCTCGCCGATTCTGGCGGGGAGTGAGAAGGGTATGACTGCTCAGGTAGAGACGGCGACCGCGACCGGGCGCGTCGCCCGTGTCATCGGGCCGGTCGTCGACGTGGAGTTCCCCGCCGACGCCATCCCGGACATCTACAACGCCCTCAACGCGCAGGTCACCCTGGGCGGCGAGGCGAAGACCCTGACGTTCGAGGTCGCCCAGCACCTCGGCGACAACATGGTCAGGGCGATCTCGATGCAGCCGACGGACGGCCTCGTCCGCGGCGCTCCGGTGACGGACTCGGGCCGGTCGATCGCGGTGCCGGTCGGCGACATCACCAAGGGCCACGTGTGGAACGCCCTCGGCGAGGCGCTGGACGTCCCGACCGCCTCGCTGGAGATCAACGAGCGCTGGGGCATCCACCGCGGCGCTCCGCCGTTCGACCAGCTGGAGTCCAGGACCGAGATGCTGGAGACCGGCATCAAGGTCATCGACCTGCTGTGCCCGTACGTCAAGGGCGGCAAGATCGGTCTGTTCGGCGGCGCGGGTGTGGGCAAGACCGTCCTCATCCAGGAGATGATCCGCCGCGTCGCCCGCAACTTCGGCGGCACCTCGGTGTTCGCCGGAGTGGGCGAGCGCACCCGTGAGGGCAACGACCTCTGGGTGGAGATGGACGAGGCGGACGTCCTCAAGGACACCGCGATGGTGTTCGGCCAGATGGACGAGCCGCCGGGCACCCGGCTGCGGGTGGCGCTGTCCGCGCTGACGATGGCGGAGTACTTCCGCGACGTGCAGAACCAGGACGTGCTGCTGTTCATCGACAACATCTTCCGGTTCACGCAGGCCGGTTCGGAGGTGTCCACGCTGCTCGGGCGCATGCCGTCCGCGGTGGGGTACCAGCCGACGCTGGCCGACGAGATGGGCGTGCTCCAGGAGCGGATCACCTCGACGCGCGGTAACTCGATCACCTCGATGCAGGCGATCTACGTTCCCGCCGACGACATCACCGACCCGGCGCCGCACACCACGTTCGCGCACCTGGACGCCACCACGACGCTGTCGCGGAGCATCTCCGAGAAGGGGATCTTCCCGGCGGTGGACCCGCTCGACTCCACCTCGCGGATCATGGACCCGCAGATCCTGGGGAACGAGCACTACGAGGTCGCCCAGGAAGTGATCCGGATCCTGCAGAAGTACAAGGAGCTGCAGGACATCATCGCGATCCTCGGCATCGACGAGCTCTCCGAGGAGGACAAGGTCACCGTCCAGCGGGCGCGGCGCATCGAGCGCTTCCTGTCGCACCCGATGTACGTGGCCGAGCAGTTCACCGGCCAGCCCGGTGAGACGGTGCCGAAGGACGAGACG
The DNA here is from genome assembly GCF_014208105.1 of Actinomadura coerulea. Lineage (NCBI taxonomy): Bacteria > Bacillati > Actinomycetota > Actinomycetes > Streptosporangiales > Thermomonosporaceae > Actinomadura > Actinomadura coerulea. The sequence goes on along the minus strand of NZ_JACHMQ010000001.1, from coordinate 4,665,824 downwards.
ATCTCCTCGTTCAAGGCGCTCGCGGAGGGCAAGTACGACCATCTCCCCGAGCAGGCGTTCTTCATGTGCGGCGGCATCGAGGATGTCGAGAAGAAGGCCAAGGAGCTGGAGAAGTAGTCCGCTCTGGCGGGCCGCGCCCGGGCCCCGCGCCCGGGCCGGCCCGCCGGATCCGCTCCAGTAGTCGGAGGGAAAGACGTGGCAACCCTGAAGGTCGGGCTGGTCTCGCCGGAGCGCGAGGTCTGGTCCGGCGAGGCCAAGATGGTGGTCGCGCAGACCATCGAGGGCTCGCTCGGCATCCTGCCGGGGCACGCCCCGGTGCTGGGCGTCCTCCTCGACGGCAGCGTGGTGAAGATCGAGCCCGCGGACGGCGGTGCGCCGGTCCTGGCGGCGGTCGGCAGCGGGTTCTTCTCCGTCGCCGCCAACGAGGTGTCGGTGCTGGCCGAGCAGGTCGAGCGGGCCGAGGAGATCGACGTCGACGAGGCCAAGCGGGCGCTGGACGAGGCCCTGACCGCCGAGGGCGAGGACGCGACGCCGGAGCGGCGCGCCCGGGCGCGGCTGCGCGCGGCGGGCGTCGAGGCCTAGGTTCGGGCGGACGGCGGGGGACTTGGGCGAGCACCTGGCACTGGACGTCGGCGGGGTGCTCGCCGCGCTCGTCCTCGCGGCGGCGCTGCTGTTCGTCTCCATGGCGGTGCGCCGCTGGCTGTTCACGCGCGGCGGCGGCACCGTGGAGTGCAGCCTGCGCGAACTGCCCGGGGAGGGCGGAGCCCCCGGAGCGTGGCGGCTCGGCATCGGCCGCTACAAGGGCGATGTCCTGCACTGGCACCGCGTGTTCGGCTTCCGCAGACGGCCCCGGCAGGTGATCCACCGCCGGGGCCTCGTCGTGTCCAACCGCCGTGCCCCGGACCGGGACGAGGCGGAGGGCCTGCTGCCGGACGTGAGCGTCATCGAGGTCAGGAACGGCGACCTGGCGGTGGAGCTGGCGATGGGCGCGGCGGCCCTGACCGGTTTCCTGGCGTGGCTGGAGGCGGCCCCGCCCGGCTTCCCGGTGGACCTGCACTCTCCCGAATGAGGGGCCCGGCGGGCCGCGATGAGGGCGGGCCGGGCATGAGCTGGTAAGACCCCGGTATCGAAACGGCCTTGCCGTGCCGCCGGTGCTTGAGGCGGGCGGGGCGCGGGGCGAGGATCGCGCTGGTCCGCTCCCTACTCCGTCCGCTGGAGTGCACGTGCGCATGCTCCTCACCGGCCGCAGGCACCCGGTCGCCCGCAGGCTCCTGATCGGCACGGCCGTGGCGCTGCCCGCCGTGTTCCTGCCCGCCGCCCTGCCGATGGCCGGGGCCGCGCCGGCGCGTCCGGACCTCGCGGCGCTGGTCACGTTGGGGGACATCAGGCCGCACCTGGCCGCGTTCCAGGAGATCGCCGACTACAACGGCGGCGACCGCGCGGCGGGAAGGGCCGGCTACGACGTGTCCGTGCGGTACGTCACCGGGCGGCTGAAGAAGTACGGGTTCTCGCCGAAGGTCCAGAAGTTCACCTATCCGTACTGGCGGGAGCGTTCACAGGCGGCGTTCGCGCGGACGGCGCCGTCGAAGGCGTCCTACAAGCGGGAGGCCGACTTCCTCACGCTCGCCTACTCGGGTTCGGGCGATGTGACGGCACCGGCGGCGGCGGTGGACGTCCCGTCCAGGGGCGAGGGGACGAGCGGCTGCGAGGCCGGAGACTTCAAGGGCTTCAAGAAGGGCTCGATCGCGCTCGTCCAGCGGGGGACCTGCACGTTCGCGGCCAAGGTCGCCAGGGCGCGGGCGGCCGGCGCGTCGGCCGTGGTGATCTTCAACAGGCCGGGGGAGAGGGGGCCGGTGAACGGGACGCTGTCCCGGCCGGCCGCGGTCCCGGTCGTCGGGCCGACGCGCGCGGTGGGCGCCGCGCTGGTGAAGGCCGCGCGGAAGGGCGGCCTGAAGCTGCGGGTCAGGACCGACACCGTGCACGGGAAGCGGACGTCGGCCAACGTCATCGCCGACACCCGGCAGGGGCGGGCCGACAACGTCGTCGTCGCCGGCGCGCATCTGGACAGCGTCCCGGCGGGCCCGGGGATCAACGACAACGGCACCGGCGCCGCCGCCCTCCTCGCCGTCGCCGCGAAGATCGGGCGGCTCGGCAGGGACGGCCTGCGCAACCGGGTGCGTTTCGCCTGGTGGGGGGCCGAGGAGGAGGGCCTGCAGGGGTCGGAGCAGTACCTGCGGTCGCTTCCCGCCTCCGAGCGGGAGAAGATCGCGCTGAACCTGAACTTCGACATGCTCGGTTCGCCGAACGGCACCCGTGGTGTCTACGACGGCGACCACTCCACCGGCACGGGGACGCGGGCGCCCGCCGGGTCGGGGGCGATCGAGCGGATGTTCCGGCAGTACTTCAGGAGCCGCCGCCTGCCGGTCACCGAGAGCCAGTTCAACGGGCGCTCGGACTACGGGCCGTTCATCGAGCGGGGGATCCCGGCGGGCGGGATGGACACCGGCGCCGAGGGCGTGAAGACCGCGGCCGAGGCCAAGGCGTTCGGCGGCCGTGCGGGCAAGGCGTACGACCCGTGCTACCACGCCAGATGCGACCGCCTGAAGAACGTCAACCTCAAGATGCTCGACGGCAACGCCGACGGCGTCGCGCACGTCCTGCAGCACCTGGCCCGGACGACGGTCGCGGTGAACGGCGGCGCCCGCTTCGGCCCGGCGGCGCTGGACCCGTCCTACGCCCCGCTGTGGCAGGGCCCGTACCTGCTGCGTTGACGGCGAGCGGGTTCGGCCGGGTGTCACATCGAAGGGAATCCGAAGTCTTCGACCGGGGTGGTGGGGCCCGCGTCGTGGACGGGCCGTTCAGGGTCGGTCATGCACCCTGAGAAGGGGCCGTCGGGGGCGCGGAGGCGGGCGAGCGTGGGGTCGAGATGGTCGCGGTGCCAGATGCTCGGGCCGGTGTGCCCGCACGCCGGTGAGTCGGTGAGCCCTTGCCAGGCCATCCAGAGGGCGTGGAGGCGGGCGAGTGCCTCGGGATGCTCCCACCAGCGCGAGCACCACGGCCGCTGCCGGCTCACCCCGTTGACGTAGACGGGGACCAGGAGAACGTTGACCCACGTGGCCATCGTCTCGAGTTCGAGGGTGTGCTCCGGGCCGTCCAGATACAGGAGGAAGGTCGGCACGACCGTGCCCTCCTCCTCCGGCAGGCCGGCGGGTTCCCCGGCGTCGATCGAGGAGAACGAGCCGAGCCGGTCGTGCAGCCCCTTGATGACCTCCGCGTGCCTGGCGAGACCATGACCGTGGATCTCGACGACCGCGCGCAGGTCGGCGAGGTCCTCGGCGAGGCCGTCGGGTGAGTCGGTCATGATGAGGGACCGTCCGGAGACCTCGGGCCGAGTCAAGTTCGGCGTGACCGTTAGTCCGGTATGCCGGTGATTGCCTAGTTTGGCGCGACCGTGATGGCGCCGTCGCCGGCGCGCAGGTCGATGTGCCGCGCGGACCGCGAGTCCTGGCGGACGGCCGGGTCGATCCGCTTGCCCCCTCCGGCGGACATGGCGACGGCGTAGCCCTCCCCGCCCGGCAGGCGCAGCCGGATCGGGCCGCTGCCCGCGACGGCCCGGACGTTCGCGGGCGGCGAGTCCAGCCGCATCGTGATGGCGCCGTCGTCGGTCCGGGCCGTGATCCGGTCGGCGGCGAGCCCGTCCAGGGTGATCGAGCCGCTGCCGGTGCCGAGGTCGGCGGCGCCGACGCGCCCGCTCACCTCGACGTTGCCGTCGGACGCGCGCGCCTTCAGCCGGTCGGCGGTGAGGCCCGCGGCCGTGACGGCGCCGCTGCCGCTGCGCAGGTCGGCGGTGGCGGCGCGGCCCGTCGCGCGCACCGACCCGTCGTCGGCGCTGATCGACACCGTCGCGCCCCGCAGGTCCGTCGCCCTGACGGCGCCGCTGCCGCTGCGCAGCCGCACCGTCCCGGCGAGGCCGGACACCTCGATCGTCCCGTCCCGGCTGTCGACCTGCACGGGCGTGCTACGCGGTACCTGGACGCGGTAGGAGACCCCGCACGCCGAGAACCCCATCACGTTCCTGCCGCACGAGGACGACAGGGCCAGCGTGGAGCCCTCGGAGACGTGCCGCGCCTTCGGCTTGTTCTTGCCGTTGGACCAGCGCAGCCGCTCGGTGATCCTGATGCCGGGGGAGTCGGACGCGGTGACCTCGACCCGGTGCCCGTCCGTCCTGATCTTGAGGCCGGCGGTGCCCGCGGGCGCGGAGTAGGAGCGCTCCTGCTGGTGCCGGCCGACGCTCACGTTGCCGCAGCCGGTCAGCGCCGCCGCGGCCAGCGCGGCGGCGGCCGTGGCTGTCAGAGTCCTCACGTGGTCTCTCCCCGTCGTCGGCGTGCGGCCCGTACAGGTCAAGCCTGCTCTAGGCGCGGCGGCACCCGCCAGGAGGGAAGCCGGTCAACCGGGGGTGGGGCTAGCCCCACCCCGGCGGCTCAGCGCTCGCCGCCGGGCTTCCACAGGACGTCGCCGTGCTCGGCGTTGGCGACGCGGCAGAGGATGAACAGCAGGTCCGACAGCCGGTTGAGGTACGTGGCCGTCAGCGGGTTCACGCCGCCCTCGGGCGTGGCGCCGGCGTCGCCGTGGGCCTCGATCGCGGCCCAGGCGGACCGCTCGGCCCGCCGGGTCACCGTCCGGGCGACGTGCAGGAGCGCGGCGCCGGGCGTCCCGCCGGGGAGGATGAAGCTACGCAGCGTCGGAAGGTCGGCGTTGTACTCGTCGCAGGCCTCCTCCAGGCGCTCGACATAGGCCGGCTCGACGCGCAGCGGCGGGTACTGCGGGTCGGGGACCACGGGCGCGCACAGGTCGGCGCCCACGTCGAACAGGTCGTTCTGGATGCGCGTCAGCAGCGCGGCCGGCGCCTCGGGCAGGGACCCGAGCGCGAGCGCCACGCCGATCGCGGCGTTGGCCTCCTCGACGTCGGCGTACGCGGCGAGGCGCGGATCGGTCTTGGACGTGCGGGAGGCGTCGCCCAGCGCGGTGGTGCCGTCGTCTCCCGTACGGGTGTAGATCCGGGAGAGCACAACGGGATTGTCCCTGTTCTTCGCCATGGGGGCAGCCTAGCCCTGCCGCTGGCAGAAGCCCGTTCGGTAGGGTTTCGGAAAGACCCCGGAGGGCGCCGTGTACGACTACATCATCGTGGGAGCGGGCAGCGCGGGCTGCGTCCTTGCCGCACGACTGACCGAGGACCCCTCCGTGAAGGTCCTGCTGCTGGAGGCGGGCCCGCCCGACGACGCCCCCGAGATCCACATCCCGGCCGCCGTGGCCGCGCTGATCAAGGGCCCGTACGACTGGGACTACGCGACCGTCCCGCAGGAGCACGCGGCCGGGCGCAGCGTGTACTGGCCGCGCGGGCGCACGCTCGGCGGCAGCTCGTCCACCAACGCGATGATCTACATCCGCGGGGCCCGGTACGACTACGACACCTGGCGCGACTCCTACGGCTGCGACGGCTGGGGCTACGAGGACCTGCTGCCCTACTTCGTCCGCGCCGAGGACCAGCAGCGCGGCGAGCTGCCCTACCACGGCGTCGGCGGCCCGCTCCGCGTCGAGGACCTGCGCTACCGGCACCCCCTGACCCGCGCGTGGGTGCAGTCGGCCAAGTCGTACGGCCTCGCCGCCAACCACGACTTCAACGGCGCCGACCAGGACGGCGTCGGCTTCTACCAGGTCACCCACAAGCGCGGGCGCCGCTGGTCGACCGCCGCCGGGTACCTGCACCCGATCGAACACCGCCCGAACCTGACGGTCGTCACCGACGCCCTCGCCACCCGCGTGGTGATCGAGGACGGCCGCGCCGTCGGCGTCCACTACGAGGCGCGCGGTGAGACGATGTCGGCCCGCGCCGAGGCCGAGGTGATCCTGTCGGGCGGCGCGGTGAACAGCCCGCAGCTCCTCATGCTCTCGGGCGTCGGCCCCGCCGACCACCTGCGCTCGCTCGGCATCGACGTCCTGGTCGACTCCCCGGTGGGGCGGCGCCTCCAGGACCACCCGTTCGTGAACGTCATGTTCGCGACGCCCCGCACCAAGCCCCTGTGGGAACTGGCGAACGCCCGATCCTTCGCCCTCTACCAGGCCCTGGCGCGCGGCCCCTACGCCTCGAACGTCGCCGAGGCCGGAGGGTTCGCCCGCACGGTGGAGGGCCTGCCCGCCCCCGACCTGCAGTACCACGTGCTGCCGACCCCGTTCGTCGACCAGGGCCTCACCGACTCCTCCGAGCGCCTGCTGTCGGTCATGGTCACCGCTGTGGCGATCGCGAGCCGCGGCGCGCTGACGCTCCGCTCCGCCAGCCCCCACGCCAAGCCGCTGATCGATCCCGCCTACCTCGCCGAGAAGGCCGACCTGGACATCCTGGTCGCCGGCGTCCGGCAGGCCCGCGAGATCGCCTCCACCGGACCGCTGGCGTCCCTGGTCGGCGGCGAGTGGGCGCCCGGCGAGCAGGTCGACTCCGACGAGGCCATCGCCGACTTCGTCCGCCGCGAGGCCGCGACGCTGTTCCACCCCACGAGCACCTGCGCGATGGGCGCGGACGACTCCGTCTGCGACACCGAACTGCGCGTCCGCGGCGTCGAGGGCCTGCGCGTGGTGGACGCCTCGGTCATGCCGGCCGTTCCGCGGGGCAACACCAACGCCCCGACCATCGCGATCGCCGAACGCGCCGCCGACCTGATCCGGGGCCGCGCCCCCCTCGCGCCCGCGGGCGCCCCGAAATGAGGAACGCCCCCGTCGGAGACGACGGGGGCGTGGCCGCTGGGACGCAGGCTGCGGGGCTCACCGCTTGAGCGCCTTCACGATACGGGCGCGCCGGCTGTTCTTTCCCTCCGCCCGCAGCACTCGTACGCGGTCCTCGATGACGACCTTCATGAACTCCTGGCTGAACATCAGCTTCTCCTTGTTCCCGCCGGGCCCTCTTGGCCCGACATGTACAAGGTTCGTCCTAAGGCCCCACCCTGAGCATCGGGACGACGCCTTATCTAGGCATGCCTAGGACGCCTTAGACCCGGCCGTCCCGCCGGCAGGACCGCGTAGGACGCTCAGACGCGTCCGGGCGGCCCGGGTATGGACAGGCGGGGCGCGATGTGTCACCATCCTCCGCATGATCAATGAAAGGGGCGCTGCCGCCCTCGTCCGGTGAGCGGCGACGCGCAGCGGGAAGCTGCCGCCGTCCTCGCGGAGTGGTTCGGGCATCTGCTCTCCACCGCGCCCGCCGACCGTCCGGCCGCCGAGGCGGCCATATCCGAGCTGTACCGGCTGATCGGTCTCGATCCGCCCCGCTTCCACTGGGTGCCGTCGCCGCTGGCGGCCCTGGAGACCGTCCCGCCCGGTGTCCGGCCGCGTCCGGCCGAGAGCGCGGACCGCCTGTCCGAATGGCCCCTGCCGACGCTCTTCCGCAGGCTGATCATCAATCTGTTCGTCGACCTGGACAACCGGGTCATGCGGCGCTCGCGGGTGCTGGACCCGATGATCCGGCAGCTGGTCCGGACGCCGGTCGCGGACTCCGCGCGAGGCACACTGCGGATGGCGGTCCGGACGGAGCACGAGAGGTTCGAGAAGGGTTCCGCCTGGTACGCGGCGCTGTGCCCGTCCTGGAGCGCCCACTACGACGCGGTCCGCCGGACGTCCGGCGTGGTCTACACGGCCGAGCAGGAGCGTCTGCTCGACCTGTGGGCGACGCCGGCGCGGTCGTGCGGCTGGTGGTGGCCGCGTGAGGACGTCTGCGTCGTGTCCGAACGGCCCGTCGAGATCCACACGGAGGTCTGGGGCGACTCGGGCGAGGTGCGCCTGCACCGCTCGGACGGTCCCGCGCTCCGGTACGCCGACGGCTGGGACGCCCACGCCTGGCACGGCACGAGGGTGCCGGCCTGGGTGGTGCAGGATCCGAGCGTCGAGCGGATCGCGCGGGAGGCCAACGTCGAGGTCCGGCGGTGCGCGGTCGAGAACATCGGCTGGGGCGACTACATCGACCGGGCCGGGCTGCGGCTCGTGGCCACCGCGCCGGACCCCGGCAACCCGGGCTCCGAGCTGCGGCTCTACGACCTGCGGGAGCAGACCAGGGTGCTGCTCGCCGTCAACGGATCCGTCGAGCGCGACGGGACGCGCCGCCGGTACGGGCTGGCCGTCCCGGGCGCCTTCGACGACCCGGTCGCCGCCGCCGGGTGGACCTACGGGCTGTCCGCCGACCAGTACGCACGACTCGTCCGCCGAACCTGAAAGGTGATCTCTTTGATCTTCGAAAGCGTGACTCTCGATTCCCTCTCCCAGCGGACCGGGCTCGCCGTCCTCGACCATCTCGACCGGTCGGTGAGCATTCCCGTCGTCGACGGGATCCAGGCGCAGGGCGATCTGATCGTCGTCCCCCTGTCCGAGGCCTCCGGCCTGTCGGCCTGGCCCAACGCCACGTGGACGGAGGTGCCGCCCGAGGGCGTCGAGCTGCTGCGGGGCGTGGCGGGCGGCAACCCGCACACGCTGGTCGCCGTCCCCGGTACCTGCCGCTGGACGACGCACGTGTCGGAGCCCGGCGGCCTGGCCATCGGCGTCTTCGAGGCGTCCGCGCCCGTCTACCTGCTGCACCCCGAGCACGGCGCCTCCGGCTGCGCGCCGGGCCGCTACGCCGTCCGCCGCCAGCGCGAGTACGTCTCCGGCGGCTGGGGCTCCCGCCTCGTGGCCGACTGAGCCGCGCCTCTGGGTCAGGCGGTCTCGATGAAGCCCAGGCGGTCGTAGAGGCGGCGGGCGCGGCGGTTGCGGCGGGTCACGGCCAGGGTGAGGACGTCGTGGCCCTGCGCGGCGAGGGCGTGCATGACGGCCTGGACGAGGCCCTGGCCCAGACCGCGGCCCGCGTGGGACGGGGCGGTGAAGAGGAACGCGAGGAGGGGGATGTCCCGGTAGAGGGTGACGAGGGCTCCTCCCACCGGACGGCCGTCATGGTCGGCCACGAAGGACGCGTCCGGGAGGAACGTGCCGTACTCGCCGGCCATGGTGAGGTGGATCTCGCGGACGCCGCCCTGGACGTCCCTCACGTCGGCCTCGTCGGGGGTGCCGCGGTAGGCGTCCCACATCAGGGCGGCGAGGGCCGGGACGTCGGCGACGGTGAACGGCCGGAAACCGGGCGGGGGCGGGGGCGGCGCGCTCAGGGTCACCTGGAGGCGGCTCCGCACGGGGGCGTTCATGGTGTCGAGTCTAGGCGGCGCCCCCGCCGCGGACCGGCGGGGGCGTTCCCGGGTCAGCGCTTGTAGCGGCGGCCGTGGATCATGTTGATCATGCCGAGGACGCGCGCCATCTCCTTCTCGGTGCGGGCGAACGTGGTGAGGTTCATGGTCGCGAACCGCTGGCGGGTGATGGCCTTCGGGCGGGCGAACTCGCGCAGGCCGTCCGCGCCGTGGATGCGGCCGAAGCCGGACTCGCCGACGCCGCCGAACGGCAGGGCCGCGACCTGGGCGAAGGCGGCGAACGCGTTGATGGAGGTCATGCCCGACCGCATCCGGCGGGCGGCGTCCATCGCACGGGCCCTGTCGCCGGAGAAGATCGTCCCGGCGAGGCCGTAGCTGGTCCTGTTCGCCTTCTCGACCGCCTCGTCCATGTCCTTCACGCGGTGGACGGTGATCGTGGGGCCGAACGTCTCCTCGCACACGGCCGAGGAGTCGTCCGGGACGTCCGTCAGCACGACCGGTTCGACGTAGGGCTTGCGGACGGACTCGGCGCCGCCGACGACCGCCTTGCCGCCCTTGTCCAGCGCGTCCTTGATGTGGCGCTCGATGATGTCGAGCTGCGAGGGCATCGTGATGGGGCCGTAGGCGGCCTCGCGGTCGAAGCCGGGACGCAGGTCGCGGGCCTTCTCGGTCAGCCTGCCGAGGAACCGGTCGTAGGCCTCGTCCACCACGTAGATCCGCTCGACGCCGATGCAGGTCTGGCCCGCGTTCGACATGGCGCCCCACAGCGCGGCGTCGGCGGCGGCGTCGAGGTCGGCGCCGGCGTCGACGATGCAGGCGTCCTTGCCGCCGCACTCGGCGACCATCGGCGTCAGGTTCTCGGCGCAGGCCGCCATGACGCGCTTGGCGGTGCGGGCCGAGCCGGTGAAGGCGATCTTGTCGACGTGCGGGGACGAGGCGATCGCCGCGCCCGTCCCGCCGAGCCCGGTGACGGTCTGCAGGACGGGGTGCTCGGGGATCACCGCGGCGAACAGCTCGGCGAGCAGGACGCCGACGCCCGGGGTGTACTCGGACGGCTTGAACACCACGGCGTTGCCGGCGGCGAGCGCGTAGGCGATCGAGCCCATCGGGGTGAAGATCGGGTAGTTCCACGGCCCGATGACCCCGACGACGCCGAGCGGCTGGTACTCCAGCACGCAGCGCTGGTTGATCGCCATGAGCCCGGGGTAGACGTTGCGCGGCCCGAGGATCTTCTGCGCGTTGCGCGCCGCCCAGTCCAGGTGGGTGATCGCCATGATCGTCTCAAGCTGGGCGTCCTGGACGGGCTTGCCGGTCTCCTGATGGATGAGCTCGGCCATCCGGTTCAGGTTGCGGGTGAGCGAGCCCTTGACGTTCAGCAGCCGGAGCCGGCGCTCCTTCCAGCCGAGGGCGCGCCACCAGGCGGCCGCCTCGCGGGCGCGCTCGACCGCCGCGGCCACGGCGGCGCCGTCCTGGACGGGGTGCTCGGCGACGACCTCGCCGGTGGCCGGGTTCAGCGACGCGAACGTCTCGGTGTTCTCCGTGGCCACGGACATGGGGAACCTCCCGGAAGGGGCCTGGTAAGTGACCGCTTGCAGAGCGGTACCGGCTAGTAAACCACCCTATGTGCCGGGCCGGGAGTCGGGGATCCAGCTTCCGTGGAAACCGGCCGGGACGCGGCGCGGCAGCCGGACGCTCGCGGCGGGCGACAGGTCCGCCGCGTCCAGCACCAGCAGCTCGGACGCCGCGCCGCGGGTCACGACCGACAGCAGCCAGCCCTCGTCCTCCGCGCGGGCGCCCGCCGCCGGGACGAAGACCGCCTCGCCGACGTGCGCGTCCTCGCCGAGCCCGTGCGCGGACGTCCCCCTCCCGCGCAGGTCGTACTTGACGATCGACTCGCCGCCGACCGTGTAGAGGTAGCGGTGCTCCCTGCCGGTGCGGGTGTCGTCGTGCGTGGGGAACTCGACGCCGCGGTCGTCGAGCGGCTCCTCGGCCGCGCGGCGGGTCGCGGGGTCGAGGACCCAGCGGTGCAGGTGGGCGTTCTGCGAGCGCGCCGCCCCGGTGGCGGGGTCGACGGTTCCGCCGATGTCCTCCCAGAGGGTGACGAAGTTCTCGGGACGGTAGCGGGCGCCGTCCACCACGATCCGTCCGGCGGCGTCCTCGTGGGCGTTGCCGACGTGGAAGACGTAGCAGGGGTCGATGTCGTACCAGGTGACCCCGCCCGCGCCGTCCCGGCGCATCACGCCGAGCCGGGCGCCGTAGGTGTCGTCCCAGACGTACGGCATGCCGGTCGATCCGGACATCGCCAGGTCGACGTCGAACACCACCGGCAGGTCGAGCCAGACGACGTGGTTCTCGGTGATCGCGAAGTCGTGCATCATCGTCGGGCCCGCCACCTCGACCTCGCGGCTCTCGGCCAGCGTCCCGTCAGGCGCCAGCCGGTGGTAGGTGAGGTGGGGCTCGAAGGCCCCGTACCCGAAGAACAGCAGGTCGCCGGTGACCGGGTCCTCCTTCGGGTGCGCGGTCATGGCGGTGGTGAGGCGCCCGCCGAAGTCGCAGGCGCCGACGGTCTCCAGCTCGGGCGTCACCTCGTAGGGGAACCCGGCCTCCACCAGCGCCCAGATCTTGCCCGCGTACGGGACGACGTGGGTGTTGGCCTGCACCGAGCGGCGGTCGAAGGTGAGGTCGTCGCGGACGAACGGCGTCCCGTTCAGGTAGGCGTCGGTCCGCACCCACCGGTTGCGGTACCACTCGGCGCGGCCGTCCCGCAGCCGGATGCCGTGGATCATCCCGTGTCCGGTGAACCAGTGCCCGCTCGGCTCGCCGGGCTTCGGGTTCGGCCCGTTGCGCAGGTAGCGGCCGGTCAGTTCGGGGGGCAGCGCGCCGGTGACCTCGAGGTCGCGGGCGTCGGTCTCGTCGGGGACGGGGGCCAGGTGACCGTCCAGCCAGGTGGCGGGGCGCTCGGTGATGTTCTCGCCCATCTCGGTGCTCCTTTCCGGGCCGCTCCTCGGCGAGGGGTCAGCGGGAGGACGGCTCGGGCTGCGACGTGGCGGGCGCCTCCGCCCACGGTAGCCCGAGCCGGGTGAGGTGGCGCCTGCGCGCGGCCTCGGGGTACCGCGCGGTGAAGACGGCCGGGACCGTGAAGCCGGCGACCTTGACGGCGACCAGCAGCGCCGTCGCGTCCGGTGTCCAGTGCTGGACGCAGGCGAGGGCGGCCGCCAGCACGGTGAAGCTCGCCGCCCACACGGCGGTGAGCACGCGGTTGATGCCGCGGAACACGTCCGTCGCGGCGATCTCCGCGGTGACCTGGCGGCGCGCGATGCCCGCGGTGAAGGGGCGTCCGAGCAGCAGTGTCGCCCAGGCGGTGAGCGCGAGCCACCCGATCGCGAGCGAGGCGCCGTAGTCCAGCACCGGCGAGGCGGGGACGGCGAACGCGAGCGCGGTGAGGGCGGCCATGAACACCGAGGTGGAGATCTCCAGGATCAGCGAGTCGGCCCGGTGGCCCCGGCGCAGGTCCTGGCCGAGCAGGGCCAGCGCGGCGACGAGGCCGGCGGCGGCGCCGGCCCGGTCGTCGAGGCCGCTGACGACCGCGAGCAGGATCCAGGGGAGGAAGGTCCGGGCGTAGTACTTCGGCATGGCCGGCGCTCCTGGCTTTACGTTCCAACTTTGACATGTCGAAGATAGACATTCCGGTTTCGACATGTCAACTGTGAAGGGTTAGGGTGCGGGGCATGAGTTTGCGACATGCGGTGCTCGGGCTCATCGCCGAGATGGACGGCGCCAGCGGCTACGACCTGCTGAAGATGTTCGAGATCTCGCTGGGCAACGTCTGGCCGGCCCGGCAGAGCCAGCTCTACGGCGAGCTGGGCAAGCTCGCCGACGCCGGGCTGATCGAGGTCGCCGAGGAGGGGCCGCGCGGCCGCAGGGCGTACCGGATCACCGAGTCCGGCCGCGCCGAGCTGCGCCATTGGCTGGTGGACGTCCCCTCGAAGGGGAGCCGCAAGGACGAGTCGCTGCTGCGGGTGTTCTTCCTCGGCATGGTGGGGCCGGAGGAGGCGCAGCGCTACATGCGCGGGCACGCGGCGGGGCTCGGGGAGTACCTCGACGAGCTGACCGCCCTGGACGAGAACGTCGACTGGGGCGAGGACGACCTGTCCGTCTACGGGCGGCTGGTCATCGAGTACGGCAAGCGGTTCGCGGCGATGCGCCGCGACTGGTTCGAGTGGGCCGCCCGCGAGATCGAGTCGCTCGGCGAGCGCGGCGCCGAGCGCGGCGCCGAGCGCGCGTAGGGCCGCGAGCCCTGCGGCTCGCGGCCCGGCGTGGGGTCGGTCAGCGGAAGTCGTGGGCGTGGTCGGCGGCCCACTCCTTGAACGTCCGGCCGGGGCGGCCGGTGATCCGCTCGACCTCCCCGGACGGCTCCATCGGACGGTCGACGGCGCGGGCGCGCAGCCGGAGCAGGACGTCCACCAGCCCCTCGCGCATGTAGGGCCGGGTGAGCATCTCCTCCCGCGCCTGCTCGGGAGCGATCTCCTCGAACCGCGCCGGCCGGCCGGTGGCCTCCCCGATCAGCCCCACCATCTCCGGATGGGTGAGCGGTTCGGGGCCGGACAGCACCGGCTTGGCGCCGACCAGGTCATCGGTGAGCAGGGCCTTCGCTGCGACGGCCGCGATGTCGCGCTCGTGGATCGGCGTGCTGCGCGCCGCCCCGTACGGCTCGCGGACGGGCTCGCCGGCGCGGATCGCCTCGCGCCACGCCAGCGCGTTGGAGGAGAACTCGCCGGGGCGCGTGAACGTCCACTCCATCCCGGTGGCCTCGATCGCCCGCTCGATGCCGAGGTGGTGCGCCGCCAGATGGTTGGACGGGTCGTCGTCCAGCGCGGCGGCGGACGAGAGCATGACGACGCGCCGGACGCCGTGCTCGACCGCGCGGGCGAGCAGGTCGCCGAGGCCGTTCCAGAACACGGCCGGGTTGAGGAAGAGCGACGTGACGCCGTCCAGCGGCATCTCGTCGGTGCGGGCGACCTGCGCCTCACTGGGCAGGTTCGCGGTGGCCGGGTCCCGGGACAGCGCGCGGACGGCGGCGCCCGCGGTGAGCAGTTCGCCGACGAGATGGCGCCCGACGTTGCCGGTCGCTCCGGTTACGAGAATCATGCGGCCAGCTTCAACCAAACGGATGAAGTTGTCAAACAGCCGGATGGTTGAACTTCTTATAAGCCCGGCTACCATGGGGAACGTGACGGAACCGACGAAGCGGCCGGCGACGAAGCAGGCGCGGCGCGCTCCCGCCCCGGACGAGCGCACGCTCGACGCCGAGCGCTCGCGCCGCCTGCTGGTGGACGCCGCGCTGGAGGAGTTCTCCGCCAAGGGCTACGCGGGCGCCCGCGTCCAGGACATCGCCGACCGCGCCGGCGTCAACAAGCAGCTGATCAACTACTACTTCGGCGGCAAGGAGGGGCTGTACTGCGCTCTCCACCGCCGCTGGCTGGAGCGGGAGGCCGAGTTCAACGACCCGGAGGCCCCGTTCGACGAGATCGTGGTCCGGTACCTGCGGCACGTCCTGGACGACCCGCGCGGCACGAGGCTGAACGCCTGGCGCGCCCTCACCGAGGACCTGGACGACATCCCGCCCGGCCCCCGCGAGGACCTGTCCGACATCGAACGCCGCCAGGCCGCCGGGGAACTGCCCGCCGACCTGGACCCCGCCGCGCTCATGTTCGCCGTGATGGCGCTGGTGTCGGCGCCGGTCACCAAGCCGCTCGCGGTCCGCCACGTCTTCGGGATGGACCCCGAGTCACCCGAGTTCCAGGAGCACTACACCGAGCAGCTGCGCCGCATCGTCCGCCACCTGGCGGGCTAGCTCTTCCACCACTGGAACAGGTAGTGCCCGAGCTCGATCGGGAAGTGGTCGACCGAGCCGTTGACCCGGAACGGGAACTCGCCGAGGCCGATCGCGTCGGTGAGGTAGTAGATGACGTTGAAGAAGCCCTGGTTGATCGGGCCCAGCCACAGCAGCGCGATCAGGACGAGGAACGCGTAGCCGCCGTAGGCGTTCGCCTGGTCCGCCAGGCGGCGCGGCAGGTACGGCTCGATGATCCCGAAGCCGTCCAGCCCGGGGATCGGAAGCAGGTTCAGGATCGTGGCGGTGACCTGGAGGAACGCCAGGAACGCCAGGCCCGACCAGAACAGCGCGTGGTCGGCGTCGGCGAAGTTCTTGAAGATCACCGCGAGCATGATGGCGAACAGCGCGTTCGACAGCGGGCCCGCCGCCGAGATCAGGCTGTGCCGCAGCCGGCCCTGGATCACGTGCCGGTCGATCCACACGGCGCCGCCCGGCAGGCCGATGCCGCCGAGCACGATGAACACGACGGGGATGAGGAAGCTCAGCGTCACGTCGGAGTACTTCAGCGGGTTCAGCGTGAGGTAGCCCTTGTCGGCGACGCTGCGGTCGCCCGACCGGAAGGCCATGTACGCGTGCCCGAACTCGTGCAGGGACAGCGACAGCACCCACGCCGCGATCACGAACCCGAACAGCGCGACCCGGCCGGGCCTGTCGAGGATCGTCCCGTACCGCCAGGCGATCAGGCCGCACAGGATCGTCGCCCCCACGACCGCGAGGAACACCGGGCTCGGCCGGACCGCCGCGCCTCCCCGCCTCTCGCTCGCAGTGCCATTCATCGTTCCCGGCCCCTCTCACCGCGCCGTCTCCGCGGCGTCCCGTCCCAGGTCCTCATGCGGATGCCGGCGCCGCGATGACCGGCACGACGTAGGTGCGCAGGAAGCGGCGCAGCCCGTCGGCGTCCCGGTCGCGGTCCATCACGATCAGCGAGGTGATGATGCGGAACAGGAACTCGACCGTCCCCTCCACCTCGATGTCGGCGCGCAGCGTCCGCTGCCGCTGCGCCTGCTCGAAATGGGGCCGCACGTACTCGCAGCACAGCGCGAGCACGTGCTCGGCCGCCCCCGCCACCGCCGCCTGCATGTGCCCCGCCGCCTCCGGGACGAGGAAGTGGGCGATCGCCGGCTCCTCGCGGACGTAGTTCACCGCGTCCAGCGTCCCCTCGACGATCGCCTCGGAGACCGACCGCTCCCGGCGCAGCCGCTCGGCGAGCCGGTCCATGAACCGCCGCAGGTCGCGCACCACCACGGCGAGGATCAGCTCGTCCCGCCCGCCGGTGACGCTGCGGTACACGGTCGCCCGCGACAGCTGCGCGGCGGCGGCGATGTCCTCGACCGTGGTCTTGGCCACGCCGAAGCGGCCGAAGCACGCTTCGGCCGCGTCGATGATGCGCTCGCGCGTGGCGTCGCCGGTCACCGGGGGCATGACCCGAACATTACCGGCCGCTGGTCGGCGCTCAGTCCAGCGTGTACTCCAGCGCCCAGGTGTGCCCGCCGTCCTCGCTGACGGAGATCTGGCCGACGCCGCGGATCCCGGCGAGTTCCCCCGTCCCCGAGGTGGGGACGATCAGCCATCGCAGCCACTGGGTGTCGGCCGTCCCGTCCTCGCTGCCCGCGCTGTGCTGAAGGACGAACGTCCCCTCCCGCCCGTGCAGGATCCCCTGGACGTGCTCGATCCCCACGTAGGCGACCGGCCCCGCCGGCGACTCCACCGTGATCAGCTCGGTGGAGCTCGTCCCCACGAGGTCGCCGTGGAAGGTCTTGCCCACGTGGACCCGGGTCAGCCGGTTGCCGCCCTGCTCGTCATAGGGCTTGTCGGCGTCCCATGCCTCGATGTCGAAGCTGCCGCTGGCTTGAAACGTCATGCCCGCAATGATGCCCGCCCCGTAAGACACCCGGGGAGACCTACGCCCACTTCACCGACCGACTTCCCCAAGCACCCGGACGGCCTGGACTCGGTCGTGCCGCGAAGCGTTCAGGAGTCGTCTTCGAGCACCTCGCCGAGGGGGACCTTCGGGGAGATCATCTTGACCAGGCATGCGCGGTGAGCGAAGAGCTCCTGGGACGGGAACCCTTCGATCGTGGCGATCTCCACCCGGCGGAGTTCCGGAGACGAGGCAGGGATGCTCTGCCCGCACAGGGCGCACGTGAAGCCCTGAGTATATGTTCGTTCAGTCATTGAGGCTGTACCATCTTTCCTTGTCGAGCTGACGCTGTATCCAAGAATTCGTGGACCATTGATTGGTCACAATGTTCCCGGTCGAAGGATCGCGGATGGTGACTTGGCTTCGCTTGTCGTCCTGCTCCCAAACGAAGATCTGGTTGCCGTTTTCATCGTACTGCGGTCTGCGCGGGTTCGCCCTCGGTGCGGCCAGGCGTCGCCGGTTCACGCGCGGCCCGCAAACTTGCGAGACGGGAAGGATAGCCTGGCGTCCCAGGCCGATCGGGGGTAGCGACGGCGGACTGTCCTGGGCTTGCGGTTTCTTCGCTTTGTCTACGCGGTCACCGCTCCCGCCAGTGTGGTCGAGACCCATGCTGCCGCCCTTCGTAGAAGAGAACGGTCGTCAGTCCGCCATGCTTCGCCCATAGAGGGTGGGCGGCCCCTAGCGAAGCAGGGTAGCGCTCGACTCGATAAGGCGGCGCGTGTGGCGAGCCCCTTCGTCTCTAGAGTCGATCGGCTTTTCGACACCCAAGGAGTGGTCTTCTCCGTGGTGCCCGAATCTGGCACGTCGGAAGACGTTTCGTGGTCGGCAGGCGCTCGGGCGACGTTGTCGTTGTGGCACTGCCGCGCCTCCGGGCTGTGAGCTTGGCGGCTCGGCGGGCGGCAGTGCCTCGGCGTCTGTCGTCAGGGTTCGAGGTCGGTCACTCCCTTGCCGCTTGCCATGTCGAGGGGGACGGAGACCTGGTCGTGCGCGATCAGCCAGTCGTCGCCGGCCTTCCGGAAGCAGAAGGTCGCGCGGACCCATATGCCGCTCGTCGCCGTTCCGTTCTTCAGCGTGCCGCTGAGCCGGCCGAAGCAGTGCCCGAAGGCCACGTCCTCGCCCACGGTGAGTGCCAGGTCGCGGACCTCGTAAGACACCTCCTCGAAGAACGTGAACACGTTCGTCCAGTTCTTCAGCTTCGCGGCGATCCCGACATGCTGGAGCGGCGGCTCCACGTCGAAGGACACGACGTCCTCCGCGTAGACCTGCTCCAGGGCCTTCAGATCCTTGGCGCGGATCCCCTCGACGATCCTGTCGACCACCTGGCGGATCTCGGCTTCGTCGATCTCGCGTTGTGCGGGCATGCCCGTCCACCCCTTGGAATCGGTGAGGAATCTCGGTTTCTCACCTCTATGACGGAGCGGCCTCCGGAAATGTGATGGCTTCGCCGGAATCCGTTCCGGAAGCAAGGGAGCCGGAAGAGGGCCCTCGTGTACGAAGGCACCGGCCCCAGCGGGTGGCTGGGGCCGGCGAGTGTTCACCTGTCACACGTGCCCGGTCGTCACACCTAGAGCGTGGGCAGGCACAGGGGCCGCACTCGTGCCCGGGTCGCCTGCTCGAAGGAGTAGGCGAGCTCCAGGAGCTCTTCGTCGCAGTACCTGCGTCCTATGAACGAGACTCCCAGCGGCAGATGGGCATCGGCGTACCCGGCCGGGACCGTGATGCTCGGATACCCGCCGACCGCCGCCGGAGAGCAGGAGTGCGCCCAGGGGTGGGCGCGCTCGGAGATCTTCGGGGCCCGGGCGTTGGACGGAGCCACGATCGCGCCAGGCGGTGCCGTCTGAAGAGGCGGTCATGCTTCCGCGCGTCTCCTCGGTGATCTGGATGCGTTCCTTCGGGTACTCCTCCGGTGGACGGGCCATGTCCGAATCCTGGGATCGTTCGAACTTGTTCATCCCGAGGTCGGACGTCCGCTCGGCGGGATGGCGCCCGAAGGCGATCAGCTCGTCGAGATCACGCGGATGGTCGCCGCCGATGGAACTCAGGTAGTCGTTGATGCTCACCTTGAACTCGTAGGGGAGCACCTCGGTCGTGTCAGGCGTGGGCAGGACCACTTCGACGATGGTCGCGCCCATTTCGTGCAGCTTCGCCGTGGCTTCGGCGAGAACACGATTCACATCCGGGTGGTGTCCGCCCCACCTGATTCCGCTCCACACGCCGATCCTGGCCCCAGGCAGGCCCGTTTCCAGACGGATGGCGCGGCGAGGGGTGGCGATCACCTCGAACACCGCGGCGGCGTCGGCCACGTTCCGGGCGACCGTTGCGGAGGCGCGTGACGTGCTTCGCCGTCGTTTTCCGGGTCGAATCGGCCCCCGGATGATCCGCCGTGACCGCCGAGCTGTCAGCGCGCGGGGGAGGGCCCGCGACCGGCGTCGGCCCTGCTCCCGGACGGTGGTGCGAACATTGTCGCGGGCCGTCGCGTCACATGATCAACAACGTTGGGGCGGCGAGGAGCGTGCGTGGGCGAGTGGAAGATCTCCGGTTTTCGTGAGGTGCGCGAGCTCGGGGCGGGGGCGCAGGGGCGCGTCGTTCTGGCGCAGCACGAGGAGACCGGGTTCCCGGTCGCGGTCAAGTACGTCGTCGTCGGGCCGGACACGGCGCCGCTGGAGGCGTTGCGGCGCGAGGCCGAGATGCTGGCCCGGGTGGAGAGCCCGCACGTGGCCCGCCTCTACCAGCTGGTGGAGGGGGAGCACGGCGCCGCCCTTGTGATGGAGGCGGTCGACGGCGTCTCGCTCAAGGTGGTCCTCACCGAGCACGGGCGACTGGATCCGCAGGCGGCGCTGACCGTCCTGAAGGGGTCGCTGCTCGGCCTGGCGGCGGCGCACGCGGTGGGCGTCGTCCACCGGGACTACAAGCCCGCCAACGTGGTGGTGCCCGAGGACGGACGCAGCAAGCTCATCGACTTCGGCATCGCGTCGGCCGCCGGTTCGGCCTCGCGGTCGGGCACTCCGTCCTACATGGCGCCGGAGCAGTGGCAGGCGGGCGAGGCCGGCCCGTCCGCCGACGTGTACGCGGCGACCTGCGTCTTCTACGAGTGCGTCATGGGCCGGCGGCCGTTCGGCGCGGACAGCGTCGTCGGGCTGCGCGGGCAGCACCTCACCGCGCCCGTTCCGCTGGAGGACTTCCCCGACCCGTTGCGCCCGCTGGTCGTCCGGGGACTGGCGAAGAACCCCGCGGAGCGGCACAGCGGGGCCATGGAGTTCGTCGCCGAGCTGGAGAGCGTCGCCCGCGCGGCCTACGGGGACGACTGGGAGGGCCGCGGCATCCGGACGCTGGCCGCGACAGCGGCGGGGCTGTCCATGCTGTTCCCGCTCGCCGCCGCGGGGATCTCGGCGCCGGCGGGCACCGCCGCGGCGGGCGCCGCCGCCGGGGCCGCGGGCGCGGGAGGCGCCGGGACGGCCGGCACCGTCGCCACGGGCGCCGGGAACACCGCGGCGGGCTTCCTCGCCAAGGCGAGCGTGGTCAAGGCCACGCTGGTCATCGCGGGGGCGACCGCGGCGGGGACCGTCGGTGTGGTCACCTACGAGAAGACGCGCCCGGAGGCGGCGGAAGCGCCCGCGATCACTCTCGCGGCCCTGAACCGGACGTACGCCGACGGGGTGCTGGAGGTCAGGGGCGGCCAGTACGCCCGGATCAAGGGGATGAGGAAGGCGTCGGTCCAGACCTCGGTCAACAAGGCGCTGCGCGTCCCCCTCGACCAGGCCGTCACGTTCTACAAGGAGTGGGGCAGGACGGCCGCCGCGCGTGCCGCCTGCGGCGGCCGGATGAACCTGCTGAGCACGACCGTCGTCAAGGGACTGACCGGCCCGGACCTCGTGTCGGTGCGCTACGTTCCGAAGTTCCAGCGCAGATGCGGCGAGGGGCCCGGCTATCACCCGGGGTTCGTCGTCACCGTCGACTTGCGCACCGGCCGCGCGCTGACGGCCGACGACGTCTTCAAGCCCGCCTCGTTCGGCCCGGCCGGGATGGACCGGCTGTGGGACGCGCTTCCGGAGGGGGACGACAAACAGCAGGTGATGCGCGGCCACTCCGGCTCAGGCGGTTTCTTCAACCCCTTCTCCCGCGAATCGTTCATCCGGAGTTCCCGGCATCCCGAGTCGCCTCCGTGGGCGCAGCCGTTCTTCGGCAAGAGCCGGTTCGAACTCATCTACGTCGGAATGGACGACGGCATGGCCGTGTCGCCATTCGATCTGAGCCGCACGAGTGCCTACGACTTCGCCATCCCGTACGGGAAGGTGAAAGCCCTTTTCAAGCCCGAACTGGCGGCCAGGCTCCCCGTCTCGTAGCCCTCCATCGTGACCGGACGCCCGGGGCCGCGTGAGCGCGGCTCCGGGACGGGGGGCCGTCAGAAGAGGGTGCCCTCGTGTTCGATGCCGCGCAGGGCGTCGTAGTCGAGGGTGACGCAGGTGATGCCGCGGTCGGTGGCGAGGACGCGGGCCTGGGGCTTGATCTCCTGGGCCGCGAAGACGCCGCGGACCGGGGCCAGGTGCGGGTCGCGGTTCAGCAGCTCCAGGTAGCGGGTGAGCTGCTCGACGCCGTCGATCTCGCCTCGGCGTTTGATCTCGATGGCGACGGTGGCGCTGGCGGCGTCGCGGCAGAGGATGTCGACCGGGCCGATGGCGGTGGGGAACTCGCGGCGGATCAGGGTGTAGCCATCGCCGAGTGTGGTGATGTGCTCGGCGAGCAGTTCCTGGAGGTGCGCCTCCACGCCGTCCTTCTGGAGGCCGGGGTCGATGCCCAGTTCGTGGCTGGTGTCGTGCAGGAGTTCCTCGATGGTGAGGATCAGCCGCTCACCCGACTTGCCGTGCGTGACCGTCCAGCGTGCGACGGCGCCGTTCTCCTCGTAGACCTCCTCGCGCAGCGAGCAGGGCGGGTTCATCCAGTTGAGGGGCTTGTAGGCGCGGTCGTCGGCGTGCACGCTCACGCTCCCGTCCGCCTTGATCAGGATCAGGCGGAGGGCCATCGGCAGGTGGGCGGTGAGCTTGCCGGCGTAGTCGACGCTGCAGCGGGCGATAACGAGACGCACGGTGCATCACCTTAGTGCGACGTCGGGCCTGCTTTAGGCGAGACCGGCGTACCGGCGGCACTCGTCGTGGTCGGCGGGCAGGCCCCACGCGCGGAGGATCTCCAGCAGATTGCCCCAGCGCCAGAGCCGAGTAGAGGCGCAGGTCGCCTTCCAGAAAGGCCACGTTCCCCTCGGGCGGGGAGACGCTGGGGGCCGCCAGTTCGGCGATGACGGACGCGTCGGCGGCGCCCAGCCGGGCGAGGGCGGTCGCGGCGGCCCGGCGCGGCGGCCCTGATTCGTCCTCGCCGGTCGAGGAGAGCGCGCGGAGAAGGCCGGGCACGTCCTCCACCGAGCCGTAGGCGTGGTCGAGGCGCGCCCAGTCGATGCCGTCCAGCCCCGCCGGCGGTTCGCCCATGCCGCGATCATGTCACCGGCGCCGGACCGTCCGCCCTAAGCATGCCTAAGGCCACTGACCGGGCGATATAGGGCGTCGTGCCCATGTGGGGACGGGGACCTTAGCGCGAGTCTCTTGGATGTCGGGCCGTGCCGATCGGCCCGCACCATTCGGGAGGGGCCGTGTACCACCACGAGATCATGCAGTCGCTCATGAGCGAGCGGACCCGCGCGCTGCGCGCGCAGGCCGCGGCCGAGCGGGACGCGCGACTGGTGCGCCGGGCCCGCGAGTACTGGGCCGAGCGCGCCGAGCGGATCGCCGCCAGGCCGGCGTCGCGGCGGCATCGCCACCGCGACGCCGCGCCCGCGCGATGACCACGACCCCGGCCGGCCGCCCGGCCGGGGCCGCGGTCATAGCGGAATGAAAACCTTTGTCAAGCCTGGAATTCTCCCGGGTCCGTGATTACCGTCGGCGGGTGGGTGTTCATCCTCCGTCTGCGAAAGGACCCCGCATGTCTCTCGACGTGACCCCGGAACTGCTGGAGACGGCCCAGAAGGGCGAGGTCGGCGACGCGGACTTCGTCGAGTGCATCAGGACTTCCCTGCCCTACGCCTGGGACATGATCAGCGGCCTCGTCGCCCGGCTCCAGGTGGACGGCGGAGACTTCGCCGACAACCTCACCCCGCCGCCGGACGAGAAGGCGCGCGGCCAGCTCCTGCGCGTCCTCGCGAGCGACGCCATGCGGGGCGCGCTGGAGCGTTACTTCGGAGTGAGACTCGCGTTCCAGAACTGCCACCGGGTCGCGGTCTTCCCCACCGAGAACTCCTCCGCCTACCGGACGTTCGTCACGGCCCGCGAACAGATCCTCAACCAGTCCCCCGAACTCCGGGACTGCTGACCCGCCGCGTTCCCCCGTCGACTTGCGGCGTGTTGCCCTTCTGCGAGCGCTGATAAGGGCAACACGCCGCAAGTCAACGCGCGGTCGGCTGCGTCGCGGTGCGGACCGTCGGGAGGACTTCCTCTCCTAGGCGGGCGATGTTCTCCAGAACGGCGGTGCGGGAGCCGGCGGCCTCCACCAGGAGGATCAGATGCCTGATGCCGGTTCGCTCGACCGTGGTGATGAGGGACTCGGCGCAGTCGTCCGGTGAGCCGACCGGGTGGAGGTCGCACATCAGGCGCGTGTAGGCGACGGGGTCGCGGGACGGGCGCGGGCGGTCGTCCACGGCGACGTATCCCTCCAGACCGGGACCGAGCCAGCGAGGCATCCCGTCCATGAGCGCGGTGACCGCCTGCTCCCGCGTGTCGGCGACCTGGGCCACATGGGTGGAGACGTGCGGCAGGGACGGGTCGCCGTGCCGGACGACGGCGGCGGCCTTCTCGTCCGGCCCGACATGCATGCCGAGAAGCATCGGCAGGCCGCGCTCCGCCGCCAGCGCCTCGGTCGCGGGGGACGTGCAGGCGACCGTCACCGGCGGCGGCACCGCGGCCCGCGGGACGACCGGCACCTCGCGGAAGGCGAAGTGCTCGCCCGACCAGCCGAGACGGTCGGAGCGCAGCCACGCCAGGAGGAGGTCGAGGGATTCGGCGAAGCCGTGCTCGTAGCGGGGGAGGCCCGAGCCGAACACCTCCAGGTCGCGCCACGGCCCGCCGCGTCCGACGCCCAGCCGGAAGCGGCCGCCGGACAGCAGCGCCAGCATCGCGGACTGCTCGGCCAGCGCCACCGGATGCTGGGTGGACAGCACGCTCACCGCCGTCCCGACGTCGACCAGCGTGGTGGCGGCGAGCAGATGCCCGGCCAGAAGGGTCGCGGACGGCACCACCCCGTACGACATGAAGTGGTGCTCGGCGAGCCACACGTCGTCGAACCCCGCGCGCTCGGCGGCGAGGGCGGCCTCGACGGTGCGGGACAGGGCGGCGGCGTCGTCCTGGCCGGGGAAACGGGCGGCGAGGAGGAAGATTCCGAGGCGCACGTCCCCCTCGTACCCGCGATGGGAGGCGGGCGAGCGCTCTGCAAGACTGCCGTTCATGACTGGTGGTTCGTTCAGCAGGGTCGGGGTCGTCGGACTGGGCACGATGGGCGCGGGCATCGCCGAGGTGCTGGCGCGGGGCGGCCTCGCGGTCGTCGGCATCGAGGTGAACCGGGAGGCGCTGGAGCGCGGGCGCGGCAACCTGGAGTCCTCGACCGGGCGGGCCGTCAAGCGCGGCAGGCTCAGCGAGGAGGCCCGGCGGGAGATCCTCGGCAGGATCGCGCTGTCGACCGACTTCGCCGACCTCGGCGACTGCGACCTGGTCATCGAGGCCGTCCCCGAGCGGCTCGACCTGAAGCGCACGGTGTTCACCGAGCTCGACCGCGTGTGCCGGGACGACGCCGTCCTCGCCACCAACACCTCGTCCCTGTCGGTCACCGACATCGCGGTCACCACCGGCCGCCCCACCAAGATCGTCGGGGTGCACTTCTTCAACCCGGCGCCGGTCATGAAGCTGGTGGAGGTCATCGGGACCGTCCTCACCGAACCGGAGGCCGTCGCCCGGGTCGCCGGGCTGGTCGAGGGCCTCGGCAAGACGCCGGTCACGATCGGGGACCGGGCCGGGTTCGTCGCCAACCGCCTGCTGTTCGGCTACCTGAACCAGGCCGCGACCATGCTGGAGACCGGGCACGCCACCCGCGACGACATCGACGCCGCGATGAAGGCGGGCGCCGGGCTGCCGATGGGCCCGTTCACCCTGATGGACCTGATCGGCCTCGACACCTGCCTCGAGGTGCTGGACGCGATCTACGCCGAGTCCCGCGACCGCCGCCACGCGGCCTCGCCGCTGCTCCGCGAGCTCGTCACCGCGGGGCTGCTCGGACGCAAGACCGGCCGCGGCTTCTACGCCTACGACAAGTCGGGGAACGCCGAGGAGGAGACGGCCGAGGCGGCGGCGCCGACCGTGGGCGTCGTCGGCGTCGGGCCGCTCGCGGACGCGGTCGCCGCGCTGTGCGACCGGGCGGGCGCGCGGGTCGGCGACTCCGCCGCGGACCTGGCCGGATGCGACCTGATCGTCGAGGCCGCGGAGGACCCCGAGGCCGCGCGGGCGCTGCTGTCCGCCGCCGTCCGGGCCGCCAAGCCCGGAACGGTCATCGCGGTCACCTCGGTCGACGGCTCCGCGATCCGGCAGGCCATGGCCACCGGACGCCCGTCCGACGTCGTCGGGCTGCACCTTCCGGACCCGGCCGGCGCCCTGGCGGAGCTGTCCGCCACGGTCGCGACCGCGCCGGACGTCGCCGACCGCGCCGCCGGCCTCCTCGCGCGCCTCGGCCTCACCGTCGTGCGCTGCCGCGACCGCGCCGGGTTCATCGTGGACGCCCTGCGCCTGCCGTACCTGAACGACGCCGCCGCCATGCTCGGCGCCGGATACGCCGACGCCGACTCCATCGACGCCGCGATGACGCTGGGCTGCGGCTACCCGACCGGCCCCATCGCCGACCTCGACCGCATCGGCCCCGACCGCGCCGTGACCGTCCTGCGCGCCCTGCACGCCGAGACCCGCGACCCGGCACTGGCCCCGGCCCCCCTCCTCGTGGAACACGCGACGGCCGGAAAGCCCCTGCGCTAGCCCGCCGTCACGTCTCGGGCGGCCCGTGGAGGTGGCTGTGGGTTCATATGCTTTAGGGCATGAGCCCCCGCAAGAATCGCCGTGCCGCATCCGGACGTTCCGCCCGGGGCGGGGGCACCTCGTGGGCTCAGGAGACCGAGGAGGGGCCGGACGGCGAGTGGATCGTCCGGTCGATCTCCGGGGCCGGGGCGGGCAAGCCGTACCGCTGCCCGGGCTGCGACCAGGAGATCCCGCCGGGCGTCGGCCATGTCGTCGCGTGGCGGGCGGGTGACGGCGGCGACGACCGGCGGCACTGGCACCGGCCCTGCTGGCAGGCCCGGACGCGCCGGTCGCCGCGCGTGCTGCGGTCGCGCAACGCCCCGCGGTACTGACGACCGGCGTCCGGAGCGCGGACGCCGCCCGGCCGAGTGAGAGAAGAGGGATCGATGGCGGAGATCAGGGCGGCCTCGGTGCTGCCGGCGCGGCGCGAGGAGATCACGCTGCACACGTCCGACGGCCTGGAGCTGGTCGGGGAGCTGGCGCTGCCGCCGGAGCGGCCGCCGGTGGCGACGCTGGTCTGCCTGCATCCGCTGCCCACGGCCGAGGGCATGATGGACAGCCACGTCCTGCGCAAGGCGTCCTTCCGGCTGCCCGCGCTCGCCGGCCTCGCCGTCCTGCGGTTCAACACGCGGGGGACGACGTCGGCGCGCGGCACGAGCCAGGGCGAGTTCGGCGACGGCGAGACCGAGCGGTTCGACGTGGCGGCGGCGCTGGAGTACACCGAGTACCACGACCTGCCGCGGCCGTGGCTGCTCGGCTGGTCGTTCGGCACCGAGCTGGCGCTCAAGTGGGGCCGCGACCCGCTCGTCGAGGGCGCGATCCTGCTGTCGCCGCCGCTGAAGAGGGCCGGCGACGCCGACCTCGACGCGTGGGGCGCCGACGGGCGGCCCCTCGTGGCGCTGGTGCCGGAGTTCGACGACTACCTGCGCCCGGCGGAGGCGCGGGAGCGGTTCAAGCGGGTCCCGCAGGCCGAGGTGGTCGCGGTGGACAACGCCAAGCACCTCTGGGTGGGCGAGCCCTACGTCCGGACCGTGCTGAACGAGATCGTCAGGCGGGTCGCGCCGGCCGCCTACCCGCTCCCCACCGAATGGGATGAAACGGACAGATAAACACGTGCGGCCGATCGCGGCCACTCCGTCCCACCGGCCGCGCCGGCGGGCGACCATGGCCCAATGACGGTGCAGCTGTACACAAGGGACGTAGGGAGCGGCACACCGCTCGTGCTGCTGCACGCCTTCCCGCTGTCGTCGGCGATGTGGCTCGCCCAGCGCGAGGGCCTCGCGGGCCGCTTCCGGGTCATCACCCCGGACCTGCGCGGCTTCGGCGGCTCCCGGCTGGGCGACGACGAGCCGTCCGTCGACGCGATGGCCGACGACGTCGCCCGCGCCTGCCGCTCGCTCGGGGTGCGGCGGGCCGTCGTGGGCGGGCTGTCCATGGGCGGGTACGTGGCGATGGCGCTGTGCCGGCGGCACCCCGACCTCGTCCTCGGCCTCGTGCTGGCCGCCACCCGCGCCACCGCCGACACGGCCCCCGTCCGGGAGAACCGGCTGCGGCAGGCCGGCGCCCTGGAGGCCGAGGGCGGTACCCGCGTCCTCGTGGACGAGGTGCTGCCCGGCCTCGTCGGCCCCACCACCTACCGGCAGCGGGCGCTGGTCTACGGGCGGGTCCGCGGGCTCGTCCAGGCGGCGCCGCCGCTCGCCGCCGCGTGGGCGCAGCGCGCCATGGCGGGACGCGCGGACTCCACCGAGACGCTCCGCGGCGTCCGCGCCCCCGCACTCGTCATGATCGGGGACGAGGACGCGCTGGCCACCGAGGACGAGGCCCGCGCCATGGCCGAGGCGATGCCGAACGCCGAGATGCTGGTCGTCCCGCGCGCGGGCCACCTGTGCGCGGTGGAGCAGCCCGAACTGTTCAACCAGGCGGTGGCGGAGTTCGCCGCCGCCCTCGCCCGCACCGCGCGCTGACCCCGGCGCGGGCGAGCCCGGCCTACAGCGTCTCCTGGCGCGGCATGACGACCTCGCGGATCAGCAGCGAGATCGCGGCCGCCGTGGGGATCGCCAGCAGCGCGCCGACCACGCCGAGCAGCGCCGCGCCGACCAGCGCCGCCACGATCGTCACCGCGGGCTGCACGTCCACGGTCCGCTTCATCACCCGCGGGTAGACGAGGTAGTTCTCCACCTGCTGGTAGATGACGTAGAAGATCGCGCACACGATGAGGTCGGTCGTGGTCCCGGTCAGGAACGCCACCAGGGAGACGATCACCGCGCCGAACGTTGCGCCGATCAGCGGGACGAGGTCGGTCACCGCGACGATCAGCGCCAGCGCGAGCGCGTACTTCACCCCGAGGATCGACAGGAAGATGTACGAGCACACGCCCGCGATGAGCGCGATCGTGAACTGGCCGGCGACGTAGCCGCCGATCCGGTCGAGGATCTCGTCGCCGAGCAGGGCGACGCGGGCCCGCCGGGTGCGCGGCGCCAGCTGGTAGAAGAACGTCTTGATCTGCGGCAGCGAGCTGAGGAAGTACAGGGTCAGGATCAGGATCGTGATCGTCTGGAAGATGCCGTTGATCGCGACCTTGCCGATGCCGGTGGCGGTGTCGGTGAGGCCCTTCTGGAAGCCGTCGCCGTTGACCGTCTTCTCGGCGCGTTCCAGCAGGCCGTAGCGCTTGTCCCAGTCGGCCAGCGTCTTGTTGTTCTGCAGCTGCTGGACGTACTCGGGGATGTTGTGGCGCAGCTCGGTGACCTGCTCGGACACCGGCTGGACGAGGGAGGCGACGAACCCGGCGAAGAACAGGATCACGATCAGGAACACCGTGGCGACCGCGGCGCCGCGGGGGAGGCCGAACCTGCGCAGCCGCTCCACCGCCGGGTTGAGGCCGACCGCGAGGAACATCGCGACCACGATCATGACGAGCACCGACTTGGCGTTCGTCGCGGCCTTCACCAGCATCCACGCGGTGATGACGCCGAGCGCCGCGGTGAACCCGAACACGAACGGGTGCGCGCGGCCGAGCGGCTGGCCGGGCTTGCCGAACGGGAACAGGTGGTCGACGCCGGCCTCGCGCTTGCGCTGCTCGACGTCGTGCGCCGGGTCGGGCGCGCCGGGCTCGGGCGGCACCGGCTCGGTGGCCGACTGGACCGCCGGAAGGGTGACCGGGGCACCGGTCGCCGGGTCGCGTTCCCCCACGGGCTGCTCGATCTCCTCGGGCTTCAACGCGCCACTCGGCGCGACAGCGCCGTCCTCGCCGGGGCCGCTCTCGCTGGAACCGGTTTTGGCGGAGCCGTTCCCGCCGGGGTCGCTCTTGCCGGAGCCGGTCCCCGCTGTGCCGCTCTCGCCGGGGCCGGTCTCGCCGGACGTGTCGCCGGCGCGGTCCGTCTCGTCGGCGGGGGGAGCCGGCGCGGGGACCCGGCGGCCGGTCGCGGACCGCGCCTCGCCGGGGGCGGGCTCGCGGCCGTCGTGCTGGGGGGTCTCGTCGGGCACGCCGCTCTCCTCTGTCGTGCGTCTACGGGGTTGAGACGACGGAAAGCCCGGAGGCGTTTCACCGCCTCCAGGCTTCCCGTCATGCCCGACCGTTAAGGGGTCACTCCTGCCACCAGTCCTCGTCGTCCTCTTCGGACTTCTTGGCCTGGGCCGGCTTGGCGGGCGCGGCCTTGGCGGCCGGCTGCTGCTTCGGCTGGGCCTGCTGCGCCGGGGCCGGCTTCGGCTCGGCCGCCGGGATCGCGGCCTTCTCCGGAGGCGCGGCGAGCTCGGGCTCGGGGCTCATCGTCGGCGCGACGCCGCCGATCAGCTGGCGCAGCTGGTTGAGGTGGCTGGTGATGCTGTCGCGCTGGCGGGTGAGCTCGTCGACCTGGCGCTGCGCCGCCGTCCGGACGCGGTCGGCCTCGGACTTGGTCTCGGCGAGCAGTTGCTCGGCCTGCGACTTGGCCTCGGCGATCACGTTGTCGGAGTTCTTGCGGGCGTTGGCCATCAGCTGCTTGGCGTGCGAGTCGGCCTCGCGCCGGGTCTGCTCGGCCTGCTGCGTCGCCTTCGCGGCGCGCTGCTCGGCGGACGCGGCGCGCTGCTCGGCCTCGGCGACGAGCTTCTGCGTCGCGGCCTGGGCGGCGGAGTGGCGCTCGGCGTCCTGCCGGTCGGCCTCCTCGCGGCGGGCGGCGAGCTGGATCTCGAACTCGGCCTCGGCCTGGGCGCGCTGGGCCTCGCTCTCCTCCAGGATGCGCTGGGCCTGGGCCCGCATCTCGTCGGCCTGCCGCTTGGCCGTGGTGAGGATCTCGTCGCGCTCCCGCTTGGTGGACGCGCGCAGCTGCGCCACCTCGCGCTCGGTGGTGGTGCGCAGCTTGGCGATCTCACGCTCGGCGGCGGCGCGCTTCTCGGCGACCTCGTGGTCGGCGGTGGCCCGCAGCTTGGCGACCTCGCGCTCGGTGGTGGAGGTCAGCTCGTCCGCCTCGCGACGGGCGGAGGTGCGCACCTCCTCGGCCTCCCGCTCGGCCGCCTGCCGCATGTCGTCGCCCTCGCGCTGGGCGTTGGCGCGCAGCTCGGAGGCGTCGTTCTCGGCGGTGGCGCGCTGCTCGGCGGCGTCGACCTTGGCCGCGGCCTTGATCTCGTTCGCCTCCGAGCGGGCCGCCTGGACCAGCTCGGTCGCCTGCTCCTCGGCGAGCCGGAGCAGCTGCTCGATGCGGGCGCCGAGGCCGGAGTAGGTCGGACGTTCCTGCTCCTGCAGCTGCCGGTGGGCGTCCGACAGCTCGCGCTGCAGGGCCTGGGTCTGCTCGCGGGTCTGCCGCACCTCGTTGTCGAGCTGCTTGATGTGCTCGTCGACCTGGTGCCGGTCGTAGCCGCGAAGCACCACGTCGAACTCGCGCGGGGGCGTGTCTTCAAAGAAGTTGCTGAGCTGGGCGTCGATGTCGGACTGCATGTGGCTCAATCCTGATGTGACGGGGCTACGGGTGGTTCCGGGGACCGGTTGATCGCCTGGCATGACGGACGCACTTGCCCCAGACCTCTTCCGGCGAATGAAGCGTACTCCGGACACTGCCGTGTTGGGGGCTCATCTTGACGCGCTGCGTGGAATGTCCCTTTTGTTCGAGCATGTGACCAGCCCGCAGCGGCCCAGGTGTGGGGGGTGCAAATACACCAGATGTGTCCGAACGGTCACAGAGCGGCGGTCCAGGCCGCGCGCCGCGTGACCGTGATATCGAACACGTCACGATCCTGGCGCACCCCCGCGAGGCCCGGCGTACAAGATCATTCGGCGTCCGGGCGCTTCTGGACCAGCTCCGTCAGGACGCCGTGGCAGTCCTTGGGGTGCAAAAAGTTGATCAAGGAACCCATCGATCCGTTGCGCGGCGCGTCGTACAGCACGCGCACGCCCTTGCCCGCGATCCCCGCGGCCTCGTCCGCGACCGTCCCGTCCGTCCCGAACGCGATGTGGTGGACGCCCTCGCCGTTCTTCTCCATCCACTTGGCGACGGCCGAGTCCTCCCGGATCGGCTCGATGAGCTGCAGGTAGCTCGCCGCGCCGTCCCCCGTGTCGTTGATCTTGAGCATGCACTCCCGCACGCCCTGCTCCTCGTTCACCTCGAAGTGCGCGTCGGTGAAGCCGTAGGTGGCCTTGTAGAACTCGACGGTCGCGTCCAGATCGCGGCAGGCGATGCCGATGTGGTCGATACGGGTCAGCATGGGCTTTGTCCCTCCTCGGACGGCCAGGCGGGGGCGAACGGAACCGAACGCCGCTCCCGTGGGTATCGTGGCAAACGTCGCCGCAGCACCACCCTGGAGGCCCCCACATGACCACCTCGTCCGTGATCGTCGCCGGAGCGCGCACCCCCGTCGGGCGCCTGATGGGCTCGCTGAAGGACTTCTCCGCGGCCGACCTCGGGGCGCACGCGATCAAGGCGGCGCTGGAGCGGTCCGGGGTGTCCGGCGACCAGGTGCAGTACGTGATCCTCGGCCAGGTGCTGCAGGCGGGCGCGGGCCAGATCCCGTCCCGGCAGGCGGCGGTCAAGGCGGGCATCCCGATGAGCGTCCCGTCCATCACGATCAACAAGGTCTGCCTCTCCGGGCTGGACGCGATCGCGCTGGCCGACCAGCTCATCCGGGCGGGCGAGTTCGACATCGTGGTGGCGGGCGGCATGGAGTCGATGACCCAGGCCCCGCACCTGCTGCCGAAGTCGCGCGGCGGCTACAAGTACGGCTCCGTCGAGGTCCTCGACCACATGGCCCACGACGCCCTCACCGACGCCTTCGACGGCGTCTCCATGGGAGAGTCCACCGAGCGGTACAACGCGAAGCTCGGCATCTCCCGCGCGGAGCAGGACGAGTTCTCCGCGCGCTCCCACCAGCGCGCCGCCGAGGCGATCAAGAACGGCGTGTTCGACGAGGAGATCGCCCCGGTCGAGATCCCGCAGCGGCGCGGCGAGCCCGTCGTGTTCTCCGCCGACGAGGGCGTGCGCGGCGACACCACCGCCGAGGGCCTGGCCAGGCTGCGCCCGGCGTTCAGCAAGGAGGGGACGATCACCGCCGGCTCGTCCTCGCAGATCTCCGACGGCGCCGCGGCGGTCGTGGTGATGTCCAGGGCCAAGGCCGAGGAGCTCGGCCTCACCTGGCTCGCCGAGATCGGCGCGCACGGCAACGTCGCGGGGCCGGACAACTCGCTCCAGTCCCAGCCGTCCAACGCGATCAAGCATGCCCTCGGCAAGGAGGGCCTCACCGTCGACGACCTCGACCTCATCGAGATCAACGAGGCGTTCGCCTCCGTCGGCATCCAGTCGATGCGCGACCTCGGCGTCGGCCCCGAGAAGGTCAACGTCAACGGCGGCGCCATCGCGGTCGGCCACCCGGTCGGCATGTCGGGCGCCCGCATCGTCCTGCACCTGGCCTACGAGCTGAAGCGCCGCGGCGGCGGCACCGGCGCCGCCGCGCTGTGCGGCGGCGGCGGCCAGGGAGATGCCGTGCTCATTCGTGTTCCGACTCCGGCGCTCGCCTAGCGGCTCGCGCCGGATCGGACCACGGGCGATCGCTGCATCGCTCCGGCTCGCCTTGCGGCTCGCCGCGCGATCGGATTCTCGCAAGCTCGAATCCGCCTTCGGACGCGATCGCGGGTGTTCAGGTCGTTGCGGGGTTGCGGTGGTGGCTGATGTCTGTGCGCCTCACTGGGGGGCGGGGGTGATGGTCACCGTGGTGAAGCCGAGGGCCTTGAGCATGTTCTCCAGCATCGACTTCGTGTTGGCGTCGGCGCGCTGCTTCAGGCCGCTCTGGGCCGCGGCCGTCTGGATCTTCTGGGACGCCAGCACGTAGAGCTGCTGCTGGTTGTTCGGGTTGCTGCTGAAGAAGTCGCCGAAGCGGTCGAAGACGCCGCGCTGGGTCGCGTAGACGTAGCTGTTCTTCGTGTCGAGGTTCGTCTTCTCCAGCTGCGCGGGCGGCAGGGTGACCGTCGCCACCGTCCGGTCCGCGTTCACCT
Source organism: Actinomadura coerulea (assembly GCF_014208105.1). Classification (NCBI taxonomy): domain Bacteria; kingdom Bacillati; phylum Actinomycetota; class Actinomycetes; order Streptosporangiales; family Thermomonosporaceae; genus Actinomadura; species Actinomadura coerulea. The sequence goes on along the minus strand of NZ_JACHMQ010000001.1, from coordinate 4,632,250 downwards.
TGAGGGCGCCCGAGCCGAGCCGGGAGAAGTCCACGTAGGCGTCGACCGAGCCGTTGCCGACGAACAGGGTCCGCTTGCCGCGCAGCGAGGACGGCAGGAACTTGGCGTCCTTCTCCAGGTCCACGACGACCTGGAAGTTGCCGCTCGCCGCCTCGTAGCGGTGCAGGTCGCGGATCGACTTCAGCAGGACGGGACCGCTGCGGTCCTTCGTCTCCACCTTGAACGGGTTGAGCCAGTGGGGGAGGCCGTGCAGCGCCTGCTGGGCGACCAGGACGAGCGCGACGGTGGCGACGATGATCGCGACCGGGGTGAGCAGGCCGCGCCGCGGGGGGCGGGACCGGCCGGGGGACTTGACGGGCGCGTCGTTCTTCCCGTCGTTCTTCGCGTCGTTCTTCCCGTCGTTCTTCGCGTCGTTCTTCGCGTCGTTCTTCGTTTCCGAGCGAGCCATGTATCCGACATTCCCGGCAGCGGCGTCCGCTACCTCATCCGGCGGGTTCGGGCTCGTGCGGGGACGGGTGCCGCAGGTCCGACTCGTGGGTCGCGTGCTCCACCTCGATCAGCGACTCGCTGCGCAGATGCGCCTCGTGGGCGGCTCTGCCTCCCCGCACGCCGAATAGCCGTTTGGTGACGACGATGTAGACGATGAGACCGGTATTGAGCACCAGCGCGCCGATGCGCAGCGCGGTGACCCTCTCCACCAGCTCGTAGATCTCGATCGGCAGCCCGAAGCACGTCGCGACGACCGCGAAGTACTCGCCCCAGCGCTTCAGCAGCCACAGCCCGACCGCCTCGATCAGCTCGATCGCGCCGTAGACGATCAGGCCGACGGCCAGCCAGCGCAGCGTCCGCGCGTCCAGGTCGAACACGTGCCGGACGGACGTGACGACCTTGGAGTGGTCGAGGTCCCAGCCGACCTGCTCGGCGATGGGGCGCAGCAGCGGGATCTCCTTCTCGAAGATCCGCTCGATCGAGCCGCGGCTGCCGGCGAAGCGCCACACCCCGTAGGCGGCGACCAGCACGATCAGGCCGCGGATGCCGCGCTCCACCGCGAAGAACCGCATGATGAAGGCGTCGCGCAACTCCCGGCCGCGCTTGACCAGCGGCGCCCGGTCGGCCGGGCCGGTCCCGTGCGGCTCGCCGTGCACGTAGGTCCCGCAGCGCAGGCACCGCCACGCGGCGCCGATGGGGGACGAGACGACGAGCCGCTCGCGCAGGCTCTCCTCGTCGGGCGCGTAGGTGATGTGTCCCTTGCGCGCGCAGGTCAGCAGGCTCCAGTCCACGCGGACACACTAGAGGTCCGCCGGGGTCCGCATACGTCACGGTTTGCGCACGGTCGCGTGAGCGCCGGGTGAGCACGGGGTGAGCGGTGTGTGAGCAACGCCATATCCGGCGCGGAAACCGCGCGCCGATGCCGTGCCGTTGAGCGGGGCGTGGACATCATTCGTGCTTTCCGGTTCGTCTCCGTCGCCGAGGCGTTCTCGTTCCTCCTGCTGCTGCTGGTCGCGATGCCGCTGAAGTACGGAGCGGACGCGCCGGTCGGCGTGCAGGTGATGGGGCCGGTGCACGGCGTCCTGTTCATGGCCTACGTCGGCCTGGTCTTCCTCGTCCGCGAGCAGCTCGGCTGGGACCTCAAGCGCACGGTCCTCGCGCTCGGCGCCGCCGTCCTGCCCGTCGCGCCGTTCTTCGTGGAGCGGCACTGGACGCGGCCCGCCGCCGAGCCGGAGCTCGCCGGCCGGGGCGCCTGACCTCCTGCGTGACCGCGGTCGGCCGGGGGGTCCTGCCGCGGTCACGCAGGCCGGGTGTCCAGGGCCGCGTAGAGGCGGCTCTCGGCGGTGCGGGGGGCGCGGAAGTCCCGCGGGCCGAGCGCGCAGGCGCGGTACTCGGCGAAGTGGAGCCGCAGCCAGTCGCGCCGCCGCTGCTCGGTCCAGGACGCGAAGCGGTGCCCCGCGCGCGTGCCGGCGGCGGCCGGGGGCTCGTCGCCGAGAAGCCACGCGTCGACCAGTGCGCGGTAGCCGTCGCCGGCCGCGCAGGCCTCCTGGTCCTTGAGGGCCTCGCTGATCTGCCTGACGGCCCGGGAGGCGTATCCGGGCGCGAGGTCCTCGTCGAGGTGGACGGCGGCGACGCCGTTCACCACCGTGACGGGCATCCAGACGGGGCGCTGCTCCACCATCGTGAAGGCGCCGGGCGTGCCGTTCAGCCGCGCGGCGAGCGGGGTCGCCGCCGCCATCAGCTGGGGCAGCGCGTCCCGCAGGGCGGGGTGCACGCAGACGGTGAGGGGCCACCTCCGGCACACCGGCTCGGCCTGGGCGGGCGCGACCGTCCCGCCGGAGCGGTGCAGCGCGAGGGTGGCGGAGACGGTCGCGGCCAGCGCGACCGCCAGGGGCAGGACGAGCAGGAACCGCCGCGTCGCCCACATCACGTAGCCGAGGATCAGCGCGGTGGTCAGCCCGGCGGCCCAGAGGATCTGGACGGCGAACACCTCGGGACGCAGGGTGGTGAACAGCTGGACCCGGGAGAACGCGGCAGGGGGCAGCAGGCTCCACCAGGACATTCCGGGGATGCGCAGAGCGGCCCACAGGGAGGTCGCGGCGAGGACGAGGACCGCGGTGGCGCGGTGGGGCGCGACGCGCCCCGTCAGGTAGCCCGCGACGACGTGCAGGACGAGCGCCCCGGCGCCCGAGACCACGCCGAGCGGATGGGACTGCCCGGCGTGCGCGTGCACGAGGGTGACGGCGACGACCACCGCCGTGGCCACGACGTAGGAGACCAGCGCGGCGGACGACAGCAGCAGCAGGTCGAACAGCACGCCCGTCGCGGGGGAGCGGGCGGTGAGGTCGCGCAGGTAGTCGAGCGGGCGTTCCCGGACGGCCGTCCACGCGGCCAGTCCCGCGGCGGCCGGGCCCATCAGGCGGACGGCGTTGACCAGCGCGACGACGCTGTTGTCCCAGTACGCGACCGCCGGGCTCAGCGACACGCACGCCGCCGCCGTCCCCAGCACGGTGAGGACCGGCACGGCGACGAGCAGCGCCGTGCGGCGGGCGTCCAGCCGGAGCACCCGCCCGAGGTCAGACACCGGTGGCGCTCTCGGCGGGCGACCGCCCCGGCCGCACCTTCGCGAGCTGTGGCAGGGGCAGGTGCGGCACCGCGAGCGGCGGCAGGGACACCTGCGGCAGGGACATCCGCGGCAGCGCGCGCCGGGCGGGGCGGCGCGCGGGCATCGCGTCGACGGTCTGCGGACTGAGCGCCCCGCGCGGGACGGCGGCTCCGCGCCGGTCGGCGGGGGAGCGGCCGCGGCGGGCGCCGGCCGAGTGCGTGGGCTGCTCGGCGAGCCGGCCGCGGGCGAGGGTGAACAGGCGGTCGCACCAGCCGGTGAACGTCTCGGTGGCGTCGGCGGTGACGACCACGGTGGGCGCCAGCGTGCGCAGCACGGGGATCAGCTCGGCCATGGCCGCGGTCAGCGAGTGCCGTCCGGGACCCGCGGCGCCCGTGGGCCAGGGTTCGGCGGCGGCGCACAGCTCGCCGAAGGGGTCGTCGAGCAGCACCAGGCCGGGCTCGTGGACGCAGGCGGCGGCCAGTCCGGCGCGCAGCCGGACGTCCGGCGGCAGCAGCGCCAGCTCCGTCCCGGCGGCCTCGGCGAGGTCGAAGCGGCGGATCATGCTCTGCGCGGCGGACGCGCTCGTCCGCTTGTAGTACGCGGCGTAGGCGACGAACTCGCCGGCCGTCATGCCCTCCGCGCGCGAGAAGCGGGCCGGCAGGTAACCGATTCCGGCCCGGGCGGCCCGCTGCCCGGCGGCGTTCGTGATGTCGTGTCCGAGAATGTGCAGCGCGCCGGTGTTCGGTCTGCGCAAGGTCGCGAACGTGGCCAGCAGAGTGGATTTACCGGCACCCGGTGGACCGGCCAGGCCGACCACGCCTTCGGGCATGCCGAAGGTCACCGGGCGCAGGAGCCACCGCCCCCCGCGGCGGACACCCATTCCTCGGGCCACGATCACGGAATGCTCCGCGATCACAAGTTTCCCCCCGTTGTTCGTCATGCTGTCGCGGCGGCCGGACGGAGCGCCCGCCGCGCCGGTGGCCTCGGGTCCCCCAACCCGCCACACGGCGCGCCCGCAGGCCGGGCCGCCCCCCGGCGGCTCCGGCCCGGTCGCTTTTGCCGGGCCGCAATGCATCGACATCGTGACTATAACCGGGCTTGGTGATGGCTGTCAGCAATCTAATCGCCTTTACGGCAGGACGACGCAAGTCTTTGCCCTGGGCGCTGCGGGAAAGAGAATAAAAAAGGCGGACAATTCTCTCGATATGCCGCCTATGAGGACCGCCATCTGGACGGCGATACGGACCCGCATACGGACGCGCCGGGAGCCCGGCGCGCGCGCCGCGCTCCGCTGGGAGCGTACGGACGTACGGCCGGGCGCGGTCATGGGGCAGGATGGACCCATGCCTTCTCGGGACTTTTCGTTGCACGGGGCCATCGACCTGGGAGCGCGCCAGGCCGCGGCAAGGAAGCAGCAGGAACGCCGGACCCAGGGCGGCGGCGGCGCGGCCCCGGCCGCGGGCGCCCCCGGGGGCCCCTACGTCGTGGACGTCACGGACGAGACCTTCAACACCGAGGTCGTCGAGCGGTCGCAGTCCGTCCCCGTCCTGGTGGACTTCTGGGCCGAGTGGTGCGGTCCGTGCAAGCAGCTCGGCCCCATCCTGGAGAAGCTCGCCACCGAGGCGGCCGGCAAGTGGATCCTGGCCAAGGTCGACGTCGACGCCAACCCGCAGCTCGGCGCCTACATGCAGCAGATGGGCGTGCGCGGCATCCCGTTCGTGGCGGCGGTCGTCGCCGGGCAGCTGCTGCCGTTCCTGAACGGCGCCGCCCCCGAGCCGCAGGTCCGCCAGGCCATCGACCAGCTCTTCGACGCGCTGCGCAAGGAGGGCATCCTGCCGGACGCCCCCGAGGGCGAGCAGCCGGCCCCCGGCGCGGCGGCCCCCGCCGCCGACCCGGTGTACTCCCAGGCCGAGGAGGCCCTGCAGCGCGGTGACCTGGACGGCGCCAAGGCCGCGTTCGAGCGGATCCTGGCAGCCGACCCGAGGGACGACCAGGCCAAGCAGGGCCTCGCCCTGGTCGGGCTGAGCCTGCGCGTGCGGTCGCTGGACGCCGAGCGCGCCCTGCGGGAGGCGGCCGAGAAGCCCGGCGACGTGCAGGCGCAGATCAGCGCGGCCGACGTGGAGATGGTGTCCGGCCGCATCGACGACGCCTTCGACCGGCTGGTGGGCGCGGTACGGCGCGGCGCGGGCGACGACCGCGACGCGGCGCGCAAGCATCTGCTGTCGCTGTTCGAGCTCCTGCCCCCGGACGACCCCCGCGTCGGCAAGGCCCGCCGCGGCCTCCAGTCCGCCCTGTTCTGACGCGGAGACCGCTGCTCCGGCCCGGGTCGCCGTCCGACCCGGGCCGCTCTTGTGCGGGTTCGTGCGGTGTTCGCCGTGTTCGGGGTGCGCCGTGTTCCGGGTGCGCGGTGGAGATGGTCGCGGCCTCGTCCGGCGCGGGCGTACGGCGTCCGGGCGGCCCGTGCCGCCCCCGGATGACGGGCGAAGCGCGGTGAGCTGGGGCGAGCGGGACACCTGACCGCGGTGGTGAGCGTATGCTCGTTGACTGATGACCGCGCCCGTGCGGCCACGTGAAGCACTTCCACGGGTGAAGCACTTCCACGGGGCCGATCCGGCCGGTCCGCGGCTCCGCCGCCTTGTGATCGACACCGCTCTGCGATCGACACCACGAGGCCGTCCGTGCCCGCGACCGTCGAGCCGACCGTCGCCGCGGCCCGGGCTCTGCGGGCCGCGGGGCGGGACCGGGCGGCGGCCCCGGACGCACCGTCCCCTGGGACCGGCGCGTCCGGATGTGGACAAACCCGTATAAATAGGGAGCAGCTGTCGTGGCGAGCGTGCCGAGCGTGTCGTACTCCATCACCGTCCGGCTGGAGGTGCCGGCCGGCGGCCGGGCCGTCAGCCAGATCACCCACGTGGTCGAGAACGCGGGCGGCATCGTCACGGCGCTCGACGTCAACACCGCCGGGCACGAGACCCTGCGCATCGACGTCACGATCGCCACCCGCGACACCCAGCACGCCGAGGCGATCTCGGGCGCGCTGGAGCGGATCGACTCCGTCAAGATCCACAAGGTCAGCGACCGGACGTTCCTGATGCACCTCGGCGGCAAGATCGAGATGCAGTCGAAGGTGCCGCTGCGCAACCGCGACGAGCTGTCGATGGCCTACACGCCGGGCGTCGCCCGCGTCTCCCTGGCCATCGCCCGCAACCCCGAGGACGTCCGCCGGCTGACGATCAAACGCAACAGCGTCGCCGTGGTGACCGACGGCTCGGCGGTGCTCGGCCTCGGCAACATCGGCCCGGAGGCCGCGCTGCCGGTCATGGAGGGCAAGGCCGCGCTGTTCAAGCGGTTCGCCGGGATCGACGCGTGGCCGATCTGCCTCGACACCCAGGACACCGACGAGATCGTCCGGACGGTGCAGATCCTCGCGCCCGCGTTCGGCGGCATCAACCTGGAGGACATCTCCGCGCCGCGCTGCTTCGAGGTCGAGGCCCGGCTGCGCGAGCTGCTCGACATCCCCGTCTTCCACGACGACCAGCACGGCACCGCGATCTGCGTGCTCGCCGCGCTGACCAACGCGCTGCGCGTCGTCGGCAAGGACATCGGCGCCGTGCGCATCACGATGGCGGGCGCCGGCGCGGCCGGCACGGCCATCCTGAAGCTGCTGATGCACGCGGGCGCCCGCAACCTCGTCGTCTGCGACTACGCCGGCGCCGTGCACAAGGGCCGCGACGACCTGGACGACTCGCTGCGCTGGATCGCCGAGCACACCAACGAGGGCGGCTACTCCGGCGACCTGCGCGGCGCGGTGAAGGACGCCGACGTGTTCATCGGCGTGTCCGCCCCCGGCATCCTGAACGGCGACGACATCGCCACGATGAGCGGCGACGCCATCGTGTTCGCGCTCGCCAACCCCGAGCCGGAGGTCTCGCCGGACGAGGCGCGCGAGCACGCCGCCGTGGTCGCCACCGGGCGCAGCGACTACCCGAACCAGATCAACAACGTGCTGGCGTTCCCCGGTGTGTTCCGCGGCCTGCTGGACGCGCAGGCCAGCGGCGTCACCCTCGACATGCTCGCGGCCGCGGCCAAGGCCCTCGCCGAGGTCGTCACGCCGGACGAACTCGGCCCGAACTACATCGTGCCGAGCGTCTTCCACCCCGAGGTCAGCACCCGCGTGGCCGGCGCCGTCCGCGAGGCCGCGGGCGGCCGCCCCCGCACCGAGGCCTAGCCACCGCCGGAGGCGGGCCCGGGACGCGGGCCCGCCGCTCAGCTCAGCTCAGTCGGACTTCCTGCCCGCGAACATCTGCTCGCGGCGGCGCGGCCACGTGCCGCCCCACCAGAAGATGATCGCGCCGGTCAGGATGACGGCGACGCCGGTCACGGCTCGCGCCCACAGCACGGTGTCGGGGCCGGTGTGCGGGAGCTTGCCGGGCGGCGTCTCGCGCGGCGCGGCGCCGCCCGCCTTCTTGCAGTTCGCCTTGATCGCGGTGCTCTCGATCTGCCGGTTCGCCCACCGGACGGTGACGCGGGTGCCGCGGTCCTCGCGCAGCTTCACCGCGACCGTCCGGGTGGTGCCCGGGCCGATCTTCCCGGGGACGGCGGCGGTGTCGTCGTTCTTCTCGACGGAGAAGTCCTCGGTCTGCGTTCCGGTGTTGCGGACGCTGATGTTCACGGTGCGGTCCGGGCAGGAGACCGATCCGATCGTGGCCGTCACCGGCCGCGCGGGGGCGCCGGTCGGCGTGTGCGAGGGGGTGCGCGTCGGCGTCCGGGACGGGGTGTGCGTCGGAGTCCGGGTGGGCTTGCCCGAGGCGGACGGAGAGCCGCCGGACGGGCTCGGGCTCGTGGATTCCGTCGCGGAGGTCGGCGACGCGGAGCCGTCCGACCTGAACAGGGCCGGGATCGCGATCAGCGCCCCGATCACGATGAACACGGCGGCGATGACGACCCTGGGCAACTGCATCGCTGTCCTCCCGGCGCGCACCAAGCGGGTGGCCGATTGTCCTAGATCATTCTTAACCCAGGAACTCGTGGTGCCGATATCCCCATCGATAGGAATGCGTAACAGGCTAACGAGCGAGGAGGCGTGCCGCCGGAGGTCCGGGCAACGCATCATGGGACCCATGGAAGACGGGATCAGGGTCGGGCTCCTGCTGGTGGCCACCCCGCAGCTGGAGGATCCGAACTTTCGGCGCAGCGTCGTCCTGCTGGTCGAGCACGACGGCGACGGGGGAACCCTCGGGGTCGTCCTCAACCGGCCGACCGAGATTCCGGTCGACCGCGTGCTTCCGCCGTGGGCGGAGCTCGTCACGGGGCCGGCCGTGGTGTTCCAGGGCGGGCCCGTCGCGCTGGAGAACGCGCTCGCCCTCGCCCGGCTCCCCGGTGAGAACGAGCCGCTCGGATGGCGCGCCCTGGACGGCGGCGCCGAGGTCTCCCGGGTCGGCCTGGTCGACCTGGAGGCGCCGCCCGGCCTGCTGGCGGCGGAGCTTCTGCAGCTGCGCGTGTTCGCCGGATACGCGGGCTGGTCGCCCGGGCAGCTGCGCTCCGAGGTCGAGGAGGGCTCGTGGTACCTGGTGCCCGCGGAGGCCGGGGACGTGTTCGCCGGGGACCCGGAGCGGCTGTGGCAGCACGTGCTGCGCCGGCAGGGCGGCGACCTGGCCTTCGTCTCCACTTTCCCCGAGGACCCGACGCTGAACTAAGGTGAACGGTGTGAGTACGCAGATCCTTCCTGACAGCGACACCCAGAGCGATGTCAAGCCGGACCTCTCCCACGGTGACGGCGATCACGAGCGGTTCGCCCACTACGTGAAGAAGGCCAAGATCACCGAGAGCGCGGTGACCGGCACGCCGGTGATCGCGCTGTGCGGCAAGGTCTGGGTGCCGAACCGGGATCCGAAGAAGTACCCGGTCTGCCCGGAGTGCAAGGAGATCTACGAGTCCATGCAGCCGGGCGGGGGCAAGGGCGAGGAGTGACCGGCCGCTGAACGGCGGCCGACGGCGCGCCGCCGGATAGGCGTGCGCGTGTGTGAGGTCCTGCGGCCGTGTGCCGCGGGACCTCGGCCTTTCTTATCGCGGGACCTCCCGAAAGGGACGTCCCTGGACAATCGGGGGATTGAATGCGGCGCTTGGCCGGGGTTTCACTGTGCGCACTGTCGGTCACAGTGTGTGCCGTTCCGGGTTCGGTGAGTGAGGGGGAGGGGGAGAGGGCGCGGGTCGCTCCGGCCGCCGCCGGCGACGACTGCGCCCGCGTCCGCGCGGGCGGGACGGTCGCCGCGGGCGGGAGCGCCGTCGGCGGGCGGGGCGCCTCGGGCGGAACGGCGCGGTCGGCCCAGGCCCGCGACCGGGCCGACCTCGGGCACGAGCAGGCCACCGCCATGCTCGCCGACCTCCGCCGCACGCTCCTCGACCGGTTCGGGACGTCCGACGAGGCCGTCCTCGACCCGGGCCTCCTCTCCGGGACGCGCCCCGACCCGGCCCGGCGCGCCACGGGCGCCCTCGTCGTCCCGGTGCGGTTCCACGTCGTCCACAGCGGGGGCTCGGGGCGGCTGTCCACGGCGGCGGTCCAGCGGCAGATCGCCACGCTCAACGCGGCCTACGGGGGCCGCCTCGGCGGCGCCGACACCCACGTGAGGTTCCGGCTCGACTCCCTGGACCGCACCGACAACCCGGCCTGGTTCCGCAGCCCGCAGCGCTACGAGGGCCCGATGAAGCGGCGCCTCCGCAAGGGCGGGCGCGGGACGCTCAACCTCTACACGGCCGCCGTCGGGTCGGACGTCCTGGGCTTCTCCACCTTCCCGCAGTGGTACCGGCGAGACCCGCGCCTGGACGGCGTCATCGTCGACTTCCGCAGCCTCCCGTACGGGTCGTACGCGCCGTTCAACCACGGGTTCACGGCCGTCCACGAGATCGGGCACTGGCTGGGCCTGATGCACACGTTCGAGGGCGGGTGCGTGTCGCCGGGCGACGGGGTGGCCGACACCCCGTACGAGGCGGAGCCGGCGCAGGGCTGCCCGCAGGGCCGCGACTCGTGCCCGCAGCGGGGCCGCGATCCGATCCACAATTTCATGGACTACGCCCACGACGCCTGCATGCGGGGCTTCACCGCAGGTCAGGGCCGTCGTATCCGGGCCGCGTGGGCGGCGTACCGGTCCCGCAAGACCGGCGGACACCGTGGGGATCTCGGCACAGCGGCGCCGGGTGCGGCACGATCTGTCGGTGCGGCTCGGTAGCCTTCAATGACCGTGAGCACCTTCGCCGCATCGAGCATGCCCCCCGCCTTCCCCGAGCGGGCCGCCTGGGGGACCGCGTCCTCCCTGCGCGCCTGGCAGCAGCAGGCGCTGGAGGCGTACTTCGGCGTGGACGGAACGGCGCCCGGCCCCCGCGACTTCCTCACCGTCGCGACGCCGGGCGCCGGCAAGACGACGTTCGCGCTCCGGCTCGCCCGCGAGCTGATGGAGCGCCGCGTCGTCTCCTCGCTCACGATCGTGTGCCCGACCGAGCACCTCAAGCGGCAGTGGGCCGAGTCGGCGGCCCGCGTCGGCATCAGGATCGACCCTGAGTACCAGAACGGGCAGGGCCCCGTCGGCAAGGACTACCACGGCGTCGCCGTCACGTACGCGACCGTCGCCGCGCGCCCGGCGCTGCACCGCAACCGCACCGAGTCGCGCAAGTCGCTGGTCATCTTCGACGAGGTGCACCACGCGGGCGACGGCCTGTCGTGGGGCGACGCCGTCCGGGAGGCGTTCGAGCCGGCGACGCGGCGGGTCGCCCTGTCCGGCACGCCGTTCCGCACCGACATCAACCCGATCCCGTTCGTGCAGTACGAGGAGGGGCCGGACGGCATCCGGCGCAGCCGGGCCGACTACACCTACGGCTACGGCCCCGCCCTCGCCGACGGCGTCGTCCGGCCGGTGATCTTCCTGGCGTACGCGGGCGAGATGCGCTGGCGCACCCGCGCGGGCGACGAGATCACCGCGACCCTCGGCGAGCCCCTCACCCAGGACCAGACGTCCCAGGCGTGGCGCGCGGCGCTCGACCCCAAGGGCAACTGGATCACGCAGGTGCTGGCCGCGGCCGACCGCCGCCTCACCGAGCTGCGCCGCGTCATCCCGGACGCGGGCGGCCTCGTCATCGCCACCGACCACGAGGCCGCCCGCGCCTACGCCAAGATGCTGCGCGCGGTGACGGGGCAGGGCGCCACGATCGTCCTGTCGGACGACCCGACCGCGTCCAAGAAGATCAAGGCGTTCGGCGAGACCGACGACCGCTGGATGGTCGCGGTCCGCATGGTGTCCGAGGGCGTCGACATCCCGCGGCTGTGCGTCGGCGTCTACGCCACCTCCACCAGCACGCCGCTGTTCTTCGCGCAGGCCATCGGCCGCTTCGTCCGCGCCCGCAAGCGCGGCGAGACCGCGTCGGTGTTCCTGCCGTCGGTGCCGACGCTGATGGGTCACGCCTCCGAGATGGAGGAGGAGCGCGACCACGTCCTCGACCGCCCCGTCCGCGAGGACGGCCTCGACGACGACCTGCTCGCCGAGGCCAACCGCGAGAAGGACACGCCCGACGTCGGCGAGGAGCTGCCGTTCGAGACGGTGGAGGCGTCCGCGACGTTCGACCGCGTGCTCTACGACGGCGGCGAGTTCGGCATGAACGCCGAGCCGGGGTCGGCCGAGGAGGAGGAGTTCCTCGGCATCCCCGGCCTGCTGGAGCCCGACCAGGTGTCGGCGCTGCTGCGCAAGCGGCAGGCCGAGCAGATCGCCAACGAGCGCCGCCGCAAGACCGGCGACCCCCGCGCCGACCGCACCGCCGCCGAGGACATCGCGACCCTGCGCCGCGAGCTGAACGGCCTGGTCAACGCCTGGAACCACCGGACGGGCCAGCCGCAGGGAGTCATCCACAACGAGCTGCGCCGCGCCTGCGGCGGTCCGCCCGTCCCCCAGGCGAGCGCCGAGGAGATCCGCGAGCGCATAGCCAAGATCCGCGAATGGGCCGCCAAGCGCCGCCACTGACGCGTCGTCCCCGCCCACCGCGGCGGGGGCTCGGGTATCAGGAAGCAGAACGGGGGCCTGGCTCAGCCAGGCCCCCGTTGGTGATGCGGAGAGGCGCGAGCCTCCTCGCACGTGGCCGCCTGTCAGACGGCCTCGCTCCGCCGGGAGACGGAACGCGCGGCGCGGCGGACGGCCCAGAAGCTGAAGCCGCCGCCGCAGACGATGCCGAGTCCGAGGACGCTGGCACCGATGACGATGCCGGTGCTCACGGAGACGGTCGCCCCGAGGATGAGGCCGAGCACGCCACCGATGACGGCGCCGAGGCCACCGCCCATGCCAGCGCCCCAGAAGATGCTCAGGGCGATGCCGACGATGCGAGCGGGGTTGCCGGTGCGACGGGTGTTGTCCATGATGAGGACCTCCGGTTGTGAGTCGCACCTCTCGTGATGTGAGGTGCCTACCGAGCACCGTCCGGGACGGGATGCCTCGCGCAAGCCGGAACAGGCGGTCTGTCGGCACGGCGTGATGAGAGATCTCAGCCGGAGCATGCGGTCAGGGGAAGGTGCGCCAGATTCAGGGCCCAGAGAATTGGGCGACCGTTTCTTCGAGGGCCGGTGATGGGGGCGGGACTCACGCATAACCCCGCCACCGGCCCGAACACCGAATTCGCCGGTCACACTGGCCGTAGCTGGTGCATCGGGTGCGCGTTGCCGCTTAGGATCGTGCGATGAGGCTCGCAGCGCGCTGGGTTCGGCTGCTGATGGTCGTGTCGGCAGCCGGCCTCGCTGGCGCGGCCTATGCGATCCGCGCCGTGGGAGACGGGCTTATCGACCAGTATTCGGGTGCCGCCTTGTCCGGGGCCATCGTCTACACGATAGTGCTCTTCGTACGACCGCAGATCTCTCCATTGGTCGCCGGTAGTATCGCGGTCGCATACTGCTGGTTCATCGAGTTCGCACAGCTCACTCCCCTGCCAGGCGAAATCTCCCAACGCAGCTGGTTCGCGCGCCAACTGCTAGGCGCCCAGTTCGACCTCATTGACGTTGCCTGGTATCCCGTAGGCGTCATCCCTTTGGTCGTCGCGCACTGGTCGCTTCGTACCAGCGCACCTACTCGACCGAACTCGCCGCCCGCTGAGGTTTAGCCGCGCACTTCACTACCGCTGCGCCGCTCCTGCGGCCGCCCGCCCGCCCGCAGGCAAGCGCCACCGGGATCCGCGAGCGCGCAGCCAGGATCCGCGAATGGGCCGCCGTCACTGAAGCGCCCCCGCCGTGGTCGGGAGGGGCAGGACGGTGAGGCTCGCGGCGGTCTCGCAAGGTGAGGTGCCTACCGGGCACTGTCCGTTCCGAGGCGCTCCGCGCAAGTTGATGCAGGCGATCTGTTGGCCGCGAGGTGATGAGGGCTAGCCAGATCCAAGCGGCTACTTGCGGTCGATGTACGTGATTACGTACGCTCTGGGGGAGGAGGTTCGATGCATCCGATGTCCGCGAGCGAGTTCCGCTCCAAGCTGGCTGCGACATTGGACCGCGTCACCGAGGATCTCGATGAGGTCATCGTGACCCGGCCCAACCGCGACCCCGCCGTTGTGATCAGCCTGCGCGAGTACGAGTCGCTGAAGGAGACGGCTTTCCTGCTCGGCATTCCCGCCAACGCCCGTCATCTCGCCTCCTCGATCCAGAGCCTGCGCGGCGGCCAGGCCCAGCCGCACGAACTCATCGAAGACGGTGAACAGGACGCCGAGTGAAGATCCTCTTCACGCCGGAGGCCTGGGACGACTACCTCTGGTGGCAGCGGAACGACCGTGCGACCCTCAAACGGTTGAAACGGCTGATCGAAGACATCTGCCGCAACGGTCACGAGGGCATCGGTAAGCCAGAACCCCTCCGTCAGAACCTGGCGGGCTTCTGGTCGCGCCGTATCACCACCGAACACCGCATCGTCTACGTCATCGAAGCCGACACCGTTCAGATCGTCGCCTGCCGCACTTACTACGAATGACCTGGCGAAGCCTGTGGTTCCCGAGGAAGCGGAGACGGCTCCGTCCGCACTCGGGTGCACCTTGACGGACGGCGCACTACCGAACACGTTCGCGTTCGAGGTCGCCGTCCGGCAGGACCAGGCGGTCGCGCACGGCGGACCCACGAATAACCCTGCCACCAGCTCGAGTATCGAATTCGCCGGTCGCGCTGGCCGTAGCGGGTGCCCTGGGGTGCGCGTTGCCGCTTAGGATCGTGCGATGTCGCTCGCAGCGCGCTGGGTTCGGTTGCTGATGGTGGTGTCGGCAGCCGGCTTCGCCGGCGCGGCCTATGCGATCCGCGCCGTGGGAGACGGGCTTATCGAGCAGTACTCGGGTGCCGCCTTCTCCGGGGCCCATCGTCTACACGATCGTGCTCTTCGTACGCCCACGGATCTCTCCATTGCCGGCCGGTGGCGTCGCGGTCGCGTACTGTTGGTTCATCGAGTTCGCACAGCTCACCCGCTGCCCGGTGAATTCTCCCAACGCAACTGGTTCGCGCGCCAACTGCTAGGCGCCCAGTTCGACCTCATTGACGTTGCCTGATCCCGTAGGCGTCATCCCATTGGTGGTCGCGCACTGGTTGCTCCGTACCGGCGTACCCACTCGACCGACCTCGCCGCCCGCTGAGGCTTAGCCGCGCACTTCACCAACGCTGCGAGACCGGCGTTCCCGCCAACGCCCGCCACCTCGCCTCCTCGATCCAAGCCTGCGCTGCGGCCAGACCGCGGCTTCGAGGGACGGGCCGCCGCGATCCTGACGCCCGAGGGCACACGACGGTGGCGGCTCGGGCGGGGCGACGGCAGAGGGGAACGCGGCATGAGATCGCACTTGCCGTCGCTGATCATTTTAGGACTGTAGGGATGCAAGGAAATACAAAGAAGACGCAGTAGGGAGATACGACCATGAGCAATCGCGCTCAGATGACCCAGATGCCCGAGGGCATCGGCCCTGTCTGGACCATCGGCCGCCACGAGGCATGCACTGTCCGCCGCATTGCCGACAGTGTCAGCCGGATGCACGCGGAGGTGAGCTACACCGCCGCCGAAGGCTGGTCCGTGAAGGACCTCGGGTCCACGAACGGCACTGTGGTCAAGCCCAAGGAAGGCGCCCCTTGGAAGCTTGCTCCCGGGGAGCGGTACTTCATCGGGGAAGACGACACGATCTTCTTCGGCCCCGACGCCAGCCTCCGCCCCCGGAACCTCCCGTGGCCGTGAGGTCCGACATGTGGCAGACGTCTCCGCGTCAGCCACCCCCACCCAGTGCTCTCCGCCTCGCAAAGGCAGGGGAGCACTCGTTTTTTTGGCCGCCGTCAGGTCGTCCGCCACATCTGTAGCCGTGGCGGCCGGAGACCGTGCGTGTCGCGCACCAGGTCGTCGAGCGCGACGACGATGGTCTCGTGCTGCCCCTCCCGGGTCCTTCCGGCAGCGGAGGTCTCCTCGTGACCTCAGTGGTGATGGCCCCGCATTCCCCTTCACACCGCCCGGCGGTTCAACCGTGTGCTGGAAGACCTGCTCGCAGGTTGTTCGACGGTGGCCGGTATGAGGTCAGCGGGGAGCGCAGTCCAGGGCCAGGGACTTGAGGATGTGGGTGACGGTTTCCTTGGGGGTGCCCGTGATGGGGGCGGTGACGATGTTCTCGTCCGGTTCCGGGGGTTCCAGGTCGGCGAACTGGGAGTCGAGGAGCTCGGCCTTGAAGAAGTGGCCCTTGCGGGAGCGCATGCGGGCGGCGATCGTGTCGCGGTCGCCGTCCAGGAGGACCAGGCGGACGCCCGCGTGTTCGTCGAGCAGCATGTCGCGGTAGCTGCGCTTCAGGGCGGAGCAGGTGACGACGCCGGGGCGGCCGGTGGCGAGGCGGTCGGCGATCCACGCGGCGATGGTGCGCAGCCAGGGGAGGCGGTCCTCGTCGGTGAGGGGACGGCCCGCGCGCATCTTGGCGACGTTGGCCTCGGAGTGGAACGCGTCGGCCTCGGCGTACTCCCAGCCGAGGCGTTCGGCGAGGAGCGTGCCGATGGTGGTCTTGCCGCTGCCTGACACGCCGGCGACCAGGATCACCGTGGGAGGGGGAAGGGGCATGGTCAGGCGGTGACCACGGGGGCGCCGGACAGGACGATGCCCTCCTGGCCGAGCTCGTCCAGCGCCTGGTCGACGGTGGCCTTGCTGACCCCGGCCGTCAGGTCCAGCAGGACGGTGGTGCGCAGGCCTGCGCGGACGGCGTCCACGGCAGTGGCCCGGACGCAGTGGTCGGTGGCGATGCCGACGACGTCGACGGCGTCCACGCCGCGGGCGGCGAGCCAGTCGGCGAGTGGGGTCTCGTCGTCGGAGAACCCCTCGAAGCCGCTGTAGGCGGCGGTCTCGCGGCCCTTGCTGAACACGGCCTCGATGGGGGCGAGGGCGAGGTTCGGGTGGAAGTCGGCGCCCGGGGTGCCGATCACGCAGTGCGGCGGCCAGGTGTCGGCGAAGTCCGGTTCGGCGGAGAAGTGGCCGCCCGGGTCGAGGTGGAAGTCACGGGTCGCCACGATGTGCGCGTACTCGGACCGGTGCGCCGCCACGTACTCGGAGATCGCGGTCGCCACGGCGGCGCCGCCCGCGACCGCCAGAGACCCGCCCTCGCAGAAATCGTTCTGCACGTCCACGATGATCAGAGCCTTCTTGCCCATGACCGCTGCTCCCTCTACCGGTTGCCCCACCGGCTCTGCACCGACCGTACCCCAGCCGCGTCCCCCCACGCGGGACGGCTCAACGGCGTGGCCCGCCGTTGACGAACTCGGTCGGGACGGCGGGCTCTCCCCTGGAGAGGCGGCGCGCCGTGGCGGGCAGTTCGGCGACCGAGCGGGCGTGGCGCTCCCTGGCCTCGCGGAGCGCCTCGCGGCCGACGACCTCGCCGTCCCGCACGAGCGGCACCTGGAGGACGCGGTCACGGGGGCCGGGCGTCGGCTCCGTGGTGAACACCGTCTCGGCGTAGGCGACGCCGTGCCCGTCGACGCGGCGGACGGCGGTCTTGCGCCCGCCGCGGCTCGGCTTGCCCGTCGAGCGCTTGGCGACCGGGCGCATGGGCGCGTCCTCGTCCGGGCCGTCCGCCCGCGCGACGAGCTTGTAGACGAGCGACGCGGTGGGGGCGCCGGAACCGGTCACCAGGGACGTCCCCACGCCGTACCCGTCGACGGGCGCCGCGCCGAGCGCCGCTATGCCGTACTCGTCCAGGTCGCCGGTCACCACGATGCGCGTGCCGTGCGCGCCGAGGGAGTCGAGCTGCTCGCGGACGCGCCGCGCCACCACCCCGAGGTCGCCGCTGTCGATCCGGACGGCGCCGAGGTCCGGCCCCGCCAGCTCCACCGCCGTCCGGACGGCGCGCTCGACGTCGTAGGTGTCGACCAGCAGCGTGGTGCTCTCGCCGAGGGCCGCGAGCTGCGCCTCGAACGCGTGCCGCTCGCTGTCGTGCAGGAGGGTGAAGGAGTGCGCGCTCGTCCCGGCGGTGGGGACGCCGTACAGCCGGCCCGCCTCCAGGTTGGACGTGGTGGTGAACCCGGCGATGTAGGCGGCGCGGGCGGCGGCCACGGCGGCGCGCTCGTGGGTGCGCCGCGACCCCATCTCGATGATCGGGCGGTCCTGCGCGGCCTGCGCCATCCGGGACGCCGCGGACGCGATGGCGCAGTCGTGGTTGAGGATCGACAGGGCGAGGGTCTCCAGCAGGACCGCCTCTCCGAACGTCCCCTCGACCATCAGGATCGGCGACTCGGGGAAGTAGCACTCGCCCTCGGGGTAGCCCCAGACGTTCCCGGTGAAGCGGTACTTCTCCAGCCAGCGCACCGTGGGCTCGTCCACGATGCCGTTCTCGCTGAGGAACTCCAGCTCGGAGTCGCCGAACCGGAACGCCTCGATGGCGTCCAGGAGCCGCCCGGTGCCCGCGACGACCCCGTACCGCCGCCCGGCGGGCAGGCTCCGCGCGAACACCTCGAAGACCGCGCGGCGGCCGTCCGTCCCGCTGCGCAGGGCGGCCTGCAGCATGGTCAGCTCGTACTGGTCGGTCAGCAGGGCCGTGCCGTCACCAAGGTCCACAAGTGGAACTTTAGGGCCGGGTGCGGGCACCATGGTGACGCGGGCCGTCGCACGCGGCGGGGGAGCGGCGCATAGCATCGGATGCGGCGGGCGGCCGCGCCCCCAGGGCGGGACCGCGCGAGAGAGAGGGGGAGAACCGGCCAATGAGCGCCATGAGCACGGCGCCCGCACCGGTGGAGCTGGAGCGGCCGGACGCGGCGGAGGACGTGAGCGCCGACCGGCCCTGGCTGGCCATAGTCTGGAACGACCCGATCAACCTGATGTCGTACGTCACGTACGTGTTCCAGGCTGTGTTCGGCTACCCCAAGGCGAAGGCCGAGAAGCTGATGCTCGACGTGCACCACAAGGGCCGCGCCGTGGTGGCCAACGGCACCCGCGAGGAGATGGAGCGGGACGTGGAGATCCTGCACTCCTACGGCCTGTGGGCGACCGTGAAACGGGACGACTGAGCCGATGAGCCATGTGAGGAAGACACGCGACGGCTTCCGGCTGCGGCTGGAGCCGGAGGAGACCGCGCTGCTGCGCGCCCTGATGGAGCAGCTGCTCGCCCTCCTCGGCGAGGAGTCCGGCGAGAAGGGCGAGCTGGCGTCCCTCGGGATCGCCGAGAACGCCACGAAGTCGGACGACCCGGTCCTGGCGCGGCTGTTCCCGGACGCCTACCGCGACGACGGCGAGGCCGCCGGGGAGTTCCGCCGCTACACCGAGATGGGCCTGCGCGACGGCAAGCGCGAGGCGGCCCGGGCGGTGCTCGGGGCGCTGGGCGAGGGCGGCACCGAGACCGTCCTCGACGAGAAGCGGATGCAGGAGTGGCTGCGGGCGCTGAACGACGCGCGGCTGGCGATCGGCACCCGGCTGGACATCACCGAGGACTGGTACGAGGAGGCGGGCGGCATGGACCCGCGCGACCCGCGCGCCCCCATGTACGCCGCCTACGACTGGCTGACGATGCTGCAGGACGGTCTCGTCCGCGCCCTGGAGTAGGCGCCGCCTAAGCTTGCGGCCATGCTGACGATTGAACGGGCCCTGGTCGACCAGATCATCGCGCACGCGCGCGCGGACCACCCCGACGAGGCCTGCGGCGTCATCGCGGGCCCGGTCGGCTCGGACCGGCCCGTCCGGTTCATCGCGATGGTCAACGCCGAGCGCTCCCCGACGTTCTACCGGTTCGACTCCCAGGAGCAGCTGAAGGTGTGGCGGGAGATGGACGACCGGGACGAGGAGCCCGTGGTCATCTACCACTCCCACACCGCGACCGAGGCCTACCCCTCCCGCACGGACATCTCCTACGCGTCCGAGCCGAACGCGCACTACGTCCTCGTCTCGACCCGCGAGGAGGGCGAGACCGAGTTCCGCTCGTTCCGGATCGTGGACGGCGAGGTCACCGAGGAGGAGGTCGCCGTCGTCGACGGGGCCTGACGGCGGGACGCGCGGTGCGGGTGGACGCGGGAGGGCCGGAGGCGGCCGGGATCGGCGGGTCGGCGGCCGGTAAACTGGCCGACATGTGGACGAGCGGGCATGGGACGGGCGGCGCCGGACGCCGCGCCGGGTCCCCAGCGGTGCCGCCCGTGCAGAGCTTCCTGTTCGGGCACTCGCGCGCCGAGGTCGTCTACGACTGTCGCTGACGCGCTGATCACGCCTGGAATCAACCCGCCGCCCGCCCGGTTCCACCACCAGGGGCGGGCAGTCCCGTACGACGTTTAAGGAGATCATCGCGATGGCGATCGAGGTCCGGATCCCGACGATCCTGCGCAACCTCACCGACGGCGCCAAGGCCGTCGAGGGCAAGGGCGGCACGCTCGACGAGCTGTTCGCCGACCTGGACACCCGGCACGCCGGCCTGCGCGACCGGCTCGTGGACGACAAGGGCCTGCGCAAGTTCGTCAACGTCTACCTCAACGACGAGGACGTGCGCTTCCTCGGCGGCCTGGGGACGGAGGTCGCCGACGGCGACAGCGTCACGATCCTGCCGGCCGTCGCCGGCGGCTGAACCGGTCGGGACGAGCGCCACATGCGATTCGACTCACTGCTGGACTCGCTCGGCGGCACCCCGCTGGTCGGGCTGCCGCGGCTGTCGCCGAGCGAGGACGTGCGGCTCTGGGCCAAGCTGGAGGACCGCAACCCCACCGGCTCGGTGAAGGACCGCCCCGCCTTCCACATGATCGAGAAGGCGGAGAAGGAGGGGCTGCTGACGCCCGGCTGCACGATCCTGGAGCCGACGTCCGGCAACACCGGCATCTCGCTGGCCATGGTCGCCAAGCTGCGCGGCTACTCGATGGTGTGCGTGATGCCGGAGAACACCTCCGCCGAGCGCCGCCAGCTCCTGGAGATGTGGGGCGCGCGGATCATCTCCTCCCCGGCGGCGGGCGGCTCGAACGAGGCCGTGCGGGTGGCCAAGGGCCTGGCGAAGGAGAACCCCGACTGGGTGATGCTGTACCAGTACGGCAACGAGGCCAACGCGCTCGCGCACTACGAGACGACCGGCCCGGAGATCCTCGCCGACCTGCCGTCGGTGACGCACTTCGTGGCCGGGCTCGGCACGACGGGGACGCTGATGGGCGTCGGCAGGTTCCTGCGCGAGCGGGTGCCGGACGTCAGGATCGTCGCCGCGGAGCCGCGGTACGGGGAGCTGGTGTACGGGCTGCGCAACATCGACGAGGGCTTCATCCCGGAGCTGTACGACGACTCCGTGCTGACGACCCGGTTCTCGGTCGGGTCGCTGGACGCGCTGCGCCGCACCCGCGAGCTGCTGGAGCAGGAGGGCATCTTCGCGGGCATCTCGACCGGCGGGGCGCTGCACGCGGCGATCGGGATGGCGAACAAGGCGGTGAAGGCCGGGGAGCGCGCCGACATCGTGTTCGTCGTCGCCGACGGCGGCTGGAAGTACCTGTCGACCGGCGCGTACGGCGGAACCCTGGAGGAGGCCGAGGCCCGGCTCGAAGGCCAGCTCTGGGCCTGACCGGCGGGCGGGCCGGCCGCCGCCGGGCGGCAGGGTAGAGTTCGTACTCGAACGTGATTCTAGAATCGTCCCGGGAGAGTGCGGATGAGCGGGTTCGGGGACTCCACGGCGGTGAAGCCGGTCGGCGAGGGCCGGTACGAGACCGTCCTGGACGGGGGCTACGGCATCGCCCAGGCGCTGAACGGCGGCTACCTGATGGCCGTCCTCGCGCGCGCCGCCGTGGACGCCTCGCCGCACGAGCACCCCGTCTCGACCGCGGCGAACTTCCACCGCGTCGCCAAGGCCGGCCCCGCCGAGCTGGTCGTCGACCTCCGCAAGGCGGGACGCACGGCCGCCTCGTCCTTGGTCACCCTCGTCCAGGACGGCCGTCCCGTCGTGGACGCCCTGATCACCACCGGCACGCTCGACCCGTCCGCCGAGCCCGACTTCGCCGCCGGGCCGCCCGCCGCGCTGCCGCCGCTGGAGGAGTGCACGGGGTTCCGGCCGCCCGCCGCCACCGGCGGCGGGTTCGCCGACCAGGTCGACATGCGCTTCGACCCGGAGACCATGGGCTGGCTGGACGGGCGGCCGAGCGGGCGCCCGGACATCCGCGCCTGGTTCCGGCACGCCTGCGGCCAGGAGCCCGACGGCTACTCCCTGGCACTCGCCGTGGACGCGCTGCCGCCCGTGGCGCTCAACCTCGGCGCCCTGGGCTGGGCACCGACCGTCGAGCTGACCTGGCACATGCGGGCCGTCCCGGCCCCCGGCTGGCTCGCCGTCCACGGCACCGGGCGGCTCCTCGCAGGCGGCTGGTTCGACGAGGAGGTAGAGGTCTGGGACACCAAGGGCCGCCTGGTGGCCCAAAGCCGCCAGATCGCAAGAGCCCCCCAGACACGCGCCTAGCGGCCGTCGACTTGCGGCGTGTCGCCCTTCTGCGAGCGGGCGGTCTCTAGTGTCTGTTGCAACGAGATCCCTGGAAGGATCTTGTTGTGCCGGGAAGACGTCTGACAGCTGCTGAGCGCGCGCAGATCGAGGTGTTGTTCGGTGCGGGCCGGTCGTTTCCGCAGATCGCGGAGGCGATCGGCCGGGACCGGTCAACTGTGTGGCGGGAGGTGCGCCGTAACCACTCCTATCGGCGGTCGGACGCCGGTGGGGGCGGGGCGCGGTATCCGGGCCGGGCGACCACCGCGTGTCCGGGCGGGCTGGGCGGGCTGTACCGGTGGACGTACTCGCATGTGGCCGCGCAGCGCAAGGCCGATGAGCGGGCGCGTCGGCACCGGCCGGGCAAGTTGATCGGCAACAGCGGGAACAAGGGCCGGGCCTGGTGCCAGGGCCGGTTGTGGCCGGTGGTGCGTGATCTGCTGGTGCGGCGGTGGTCGCCGCAGCAGATCGCGGCGCACCTGCGCGCCGCCTATCCTGACCAGCCGGAGATGCGAGTGTCGCACGAGACGATTTATCAGGCGATCTACTACCAGGCCCGGGGCCGGATGCGGGCCGAGCTGGCCCGGCAGCTGCAGTTGCGGCCGGGGGAGGGGTCGGTGCTGCGCAGCGGCCGCGCCGCCCGCCGTCCGCCCTCGCGTCTGGCCCGCGCCGAGAGCGCGGCGCGCAGCCGCCGGCCCTGGATCCAGGGCCTGCACATCTCGGCCCGGCCCGCCCAGGCGGCCGACCGGGCGGTGCCGGGGCACTGGGAGGGCGACCTGGTGATCGGGGCCCGCGGATCCAGCGCCATCATCACCCTGGTCGAGCGCACCACCCGGTTCGTGATGCTCGGCGCGTTGCCGCACTCACGCGTGTCCGAGCAGGTCACCGGCGTGCTGACCACTTTGATGCGGCGGTTGCCGGCCGAGCTGGCCGCGACCTTGACCTGGGACCAGGAATCGGAGATGGCCCAGCACGCCGACTTCACCCTGGCCACCGGGTGCCGGGTCTACTTCTGCGACCCGCACGCGCCCTGGCAGCGCGGCTCCAACGAGAACACCAACGGGCTGCTGCGCCAGTACTTCCCCCGCTCCTCCACCGACTTCCGCAACTACACCCAGCACGACCTCGACGAAGTCGCCCGCCAGCTCAACGGACGACCCCGCCAAACCCTGAACTGGAAAACCCCAGCCCAAGCACTCAACGAATACCTCGTTGCAACAACCGCTTGACACCGCCGCGCTGATAAGGGCGACACGCCGCAAGTCAACGCGGGACGGCACCGGCGGGCGGCGTGAGCTGGACGGTTTTCCGGTGTGTGACGGTGTGATGTCCAACGCATGACACACCCGGGCGGGGCCATGTCGCCTAGCCTTGTGCACCATGTCAGATCCATCCCGGGGGGACGGCCTCCGAGACGCGCCCATCGGGATCTTCGACAGCGGTTTCGGGGGCCTCACGGTGGCCCGCGCCATCCTCGACCAGCTGCCGAACGAGCCGATCGTCTACCTCGGCGACTCGGCCCGCCAGCCGTACGGTCCGCGCCCGATCGCGCAGGTCCGCGCGTTCGCGCTGGAGATGCTGGACGAGCTGGTCGACGAGGGCGTGAAGATGCTGGTGATCGCCTGCAACAGCGCCAGCTCGGCGATGCTGCGCGACGCCCGTGAGCGCTACGACGTCCCGGTCGTGGAGGTCATCAACCCCGCGACCCGGCGCGCGGCGCGCGCCACCTCCAACGGGCGGGTCGGCCTGATCGCAACCGAGGCCACCGTGACCAGCCGCGCCTACGAGGACGCGTTCGCCGCCGCGCCGCACATCGAGCTGGTCAGCGCCGCCTGCCCGCGCTTCGTCGACTTCGTCGAGGCGGGCGTGACGATGGGCGAGGACCTCCTCGACGCCGCCCGCGGCTACCTGCGCCCGATCGTGGACGCGGACTGCGACACGCTGATCCTCGGATGCACGCACTACCCCCTTCTGACCGGCGTCATCTCGTATGTGGTCGGAGACGGGGTCACACTGGTCTCAAGCGCCGACGAGACCGCCAAGGACGTGTACCGAGTGCTGCACGATCGGGGACTGGCCCGCGCCGAGGCGACGCCCCGGCCGCGGCACCGGTTCCGCGCCACCGGCGACCCCGCCGTGTTCGCCGAGCTCGGCCGCCGCTTCCTCGGGCCGGAGATCGGTTCGGTGGAGAGCACGTTGCGCAAGGCTTTGACGACCTGATTCCTCGGGACCACAGAGGAGGAGTGAGCGTGCGGGTCACTGTGATCGGCTGTTCCGGCAGTTTCCCAGGGCCGGACAGCCCCGCGTCCAGCTACCTGGTCGAGGCGGACGGCTTCTCCATGCTCCTCGACATCGGCAACGGCGCGATCGGAAGCCTCCAGCGCTTCCACGGCCTGCTGGACATCGACGCCATCTGCATCTCGCACCTGCATCCCGACCACTGCCTCGACCTCACCGTGTACTGGATCGCGCGGACGTACTGCCCGGACGGCCCGGCGCCGCGCATCCCGGTCTACGGCCCCCGCGACACCGCGGACCACATGATCAAGGCGTACGAGCTGGAACCGAACCCGGAGATGACCGCCACCTTCGACTTCCGTCCGCTGGAACCGGGGCCGGTCCCCATCGGCCCGTTCACGGTCACCACCGCGCTGATGAACCACCCGGTCGAGGCGTACGGCCTGCGGATCGAGCACGGGGGCAGCGTCATGACCTACTCCGGCGACACCGGCCACAGCGACGACCTGGTGCGGCTGGCCCGCGACTCCGACCTGTTCCTGTGCGAGGCCGGGTTCGCCGACCGGCCGGACCTGCCGCCTGACATGCACCTGACGGGACGGGAGGCCGGCGAGCACGCCGAGCGGGCCGGGGTCGGACGGCTGGTCCTGACGCACCTGCTGCCGTGGAACGACCCGTCCGAGACGCTCTCGGAGGCGAAGGCCAGCGGCTTCCGCGGCCCGGTCGAACTGGCCGAGGTCGGCGCCGTCTACGAGTTCTGAGGGACGCCTCCGCGGTGAGTGCGGCGTCACCGGCGGTAGGCCGGATCCGGCGCGGGCCCGCCCGCTAGGGTGGGCGCATGGCTCGCCCCGATGATCGCGCACCCGACCGGCTCCGTCCCGTCCGCATCCAGCGCGGATGGCTCGACCACGCGGAAGGGTCGGTGCTCGTCGAGTTCGGCGCGACCCGGGTGCTGTGCGCCGCCTCGGTGCAGGACTCGGTGCCCCGCTGGCGGCGCGACAGCGGCCTCGGCTGGGTCACCGCCGAGTACGCGATGCTGCCGCGCGCGACCAACACCCGCAACGACCGCGAGTCGGTGAAGGGCCGGATCGGCGGGCGCACCCACGAGATCTCCCGGCTGATCGGCCGGTCGATCCGGGCGTGCCTGGACCTCAAGGCGCTCGGCGAGAACACCGTCCAGCTCGACTGCGACGTCCTTCAGGCCGACGGCGGCACCCGCACCGCCGCGATCACCGGCGCGTACGTCGCGCTGGCCGACGCGGTGAGCTGGATGCGCGAGCGCCGCCTGCTCAGGGGGAACCCCCTCATCACCTCGGTCTCGGCGGTCAGCGTCGGCGTCGTGGACGGCGAGCCCCGCCTCGACCTCTGCTACGAGGAGGACTCCGCCGCCGGGACGGACATGAACGTCGTCTGCACCGGCGACGGCCGGTTCGTCGAGGTGCAGGGCACCGCGGAGGGCGCCCCGTTCGACCGGGCGGAGCTGGACGCGCTGCTCGACCTCGGCGCCGCCGGCTGCGCCGAGCTGACCCGCATCCAGAACGAGGCCCTCGGCCGATGAGCCGGATCGTCCTCGCCACCCGCAACCGGGGCAAGGTCGCCGAACTGCGCCGCATCCTCGGCGATCTCGACGTCGTCGGCCTCGACGCCTTCCCCGGCGCCCCGGACGTGCCCGAGACCGAGCTGACCTTCGAGGGCAACGCGCTGCTGAAGGCCCGCGCGATCGCCGCGTTCACGGGGCTGCCCGCCGTCGCCGACGACTCCGGCCTGTGCGTGGACGCGCTGAACGGCATGCCCGGCGTGCTGTCGGCCCGCTGGTCGGGGCGTTTCGGCGCCGGCGACCAGGACGCCGCCAACCTGCGGCTCGTCCTCGACCAGCTCGCCGACGTGGCCGACGACCGGCGCGGCGGGTCGTTCGTGTGCGCGGCCGCGCTGGTCGTCCCGGGCGGCGCCGAGCACTGCGTCGAGGGGCGGATGCACGGCACCGTCATCCGGGAGCCGCGCGGCACCGGCGGCTTCGGCTACGACCCGATCTTCCTCCCCGACGGCGGGACCCGCACGACCGCGGAGCTGGCGCCCGAGGAGAAGGACGCCATCAGCCACCGCGGCCGGGCCTTCCGCGCCCTCGCCGGGATAGTCCCCGACGCCCTCCGGGCCGCCGGCCTCACCTGACCCGCCCGCGCCCGCCCGGCGGCCCTCGCCGGGCGCCCGGGGCCGTCAGGCGCAGTGGAGGCGGACGAAGGTGCCGTCCCAGCCGGCGCGCAGTTCCATCAGGTCGACCAGGAGGCGGACGGTCCACAGGCCGAAGCCGCGCTGGAGCGCGGAGTCGGGCGGGATGAAGCCGGTCAGCGGGTCGGGCCCGGGGCGCCAGAAGCCGTGGTCGCCGATCTCGCAGACGAGGTCGGCGCCGTCCCGCCACGTCCACAGGCCGATCGGCGGGGTGCCGTGCTGGAGCGCGTTCGCGGCGACCTCGTTGGCGGCGGTGACGAGGTTCTGCGCCTTCTGCCTGGCCAGGCCGTGCCGGAGGGCGCGCTCGCCGACGAACACGCGCAGCGCGTGCAGGTCGTCGCCGTCGATGGAGAAGTACTCGGCGCCCGCGGGCCGGTCGGTGCTGAACCGGCGGTCGCAGCCGGACCCGAACCTCACCGGGTCGATGTAGTCGCCGTTCGCGCCGTCGTGCCCCGGGGCGAGCAGGAGCGGATGGGTGCGGCGCGCCTCGGCGAGGATGCGGGGCGGCAGTCCCTCGGCGTCGTAGGGGCACAGCGAACGCGCCCCCGACTCGCCGAACACCACGTTGATCAGGGACTCGTAGCGGACCCATTCGAGCGTCTGGCGCTCGTCCCACCCCTGCCAGACCGGCTCGGCGAGCGCGCAGACGGTGCGCGGGGCGCTCTGCTTCACGATGGTCTGGTAGTCGCGCAGCGTGTGCACGGGGTGCTTGTAGAAGACGGCGGAGTCGAAGTAGGTGACCGCGCCGCCGTGCGGGGCGAGCACGTCCCGCAGGGCGGTCAGGTTGGGCTCGCGGGCGACGGCGATCACGACCTGCCCGCGCTCCAGGCCCGATCGGAGGTAGGGGACGGTGACGGACAGGAAGTCCTCGGTGCCCCGGTACATGAAGGCCTTGTGCTCCAGTGCCATCAGGCGATGCCCTCCGTCTCCGCGAGGCGCCGCCCGCGGGCGAGGCCGGGCAGCCGGTGCCAGCCGACCATGTCGATGATGCTCTCGAGGTCGGGCGACAGGTGGTCCAGGATCAGGGCGGCGTCGGCGGGCAGCCGGGTGGCGTGCTTGGCCAGCAGGTGCAGCCCGCCGAGGTCGATGAATCCCAGCCGGGACAGGTCGAGGTGGATGCGGCCGGGCCGCAGCCGGAGGAGCTGGTCGGCGAACACCGAGTGCCGCGCGGCGTCCAGCTCGCCCTCGACGCGGAGCCCGTCGGGCTCGAACGTGCGCACGATCTTCAGTATCCCGTCGTCGAACTCGGGGTTCACTTCCACGAGGACCTCGTGTGTGTCGCGGAGGGCGGCGAGCTCGGCGGGCCGGCACGCGTGCCGGTCGACCTGGCAGATCGCCATCGCCATGGTGCTCGGCGAGACGGTGTCTCCGACCCGGTGCTCGCAGCCCACCATGCGGCCGAGGTCGGCGCCGGGGCCGTTCAGCAGCCAGCTGTGGTCGGTGGTGAGGCGCATGGCGCGAAAGCCCTGCCCGAACGCGGAGCCGAGCTCGCGGGCGACGGTGTCGGCCATCTTGGCCGGCTCGAACGTGCCGCGGCGGTCGAGGCACGCCTCCCGCGGCGTGATGACCCGCAGCTGGCTCGACCTGACGAGGGCGTCCACGTCGATCGGTCGCCCCCGGCCGAGGCCGGGCAGCCGGTCGGCCGGGAGGTCGGTGACGTACACGACCTTCTCGGTGGTCTCCAGGCCCTCCCGGACGAAGGGCCCGATGACCCGGTCGCGCTCCTCCTGACTGGTGTAGGCCAGCCAGCCGTGATCTCCGGGACGGAGTGCGCTGACGGGGCGCTTGGCGAACCAGGATGTGTCCATGGCCTGCCCATCGGTGTGAGGCGGATCTGTTCAGCGTACGCCGGTCCGGTGCCTTTGGAAGCCCAACGCATGGAGTTCCTCACGCTCCGTCCGAACGGCCACGGACACCTCGGCCGTTGGTCGTGGTCGCGCCCGGCAGGGCGAAGAGCAGCCGCACCGCGGTGCCGTTCCGGCCCCGTCCGGATCTGGACGAAGGAGCACAGCAGCCGCACCGCCCAGAGCCCGAACCGGTCGCCGGGCGGCCCGCCGTCCGGCTTCGGGGGAAGCGCCTCGCCGTCGCACCGGGCGCAGTACGCCGCGGGCTCAGGAAGCCACGCCCGCCCCCGGCGCGCTGAGATTCTCTGTCCGAATCGTCCGATGTGCCGTCCGCAATCCGGGCGGGGGCGTGTCCGCTACCGGTCAGCGCATCCGGGGCCGGCGCGGCGGGCCGTGGACGGCGGCGCGGAAGCCCGGGGAGAGGTACCGGATTAATTCATCGGGCGGCATCGAGGCGACGGGTTCCACCGCGAGGACGTAGCGGGCGAAGATCAGCCCGGAGAGCTGGACGCCCAACGCCCCGGCCCGCGCGGTGGCGTCGGGGCCGCCCAGGTGGTCGGCGATGCGGCCGACGATCTCGCGTTCCACCAGGTCGCTCACCAGCCGGCTCAGGTCCGGGTCCTGGACGGCGGCGCGCACCATGAGCAGCAGCGGCCTGCCGCCCTCGGGGTCGTCCCACGCGGCGACCAGCGCGCGCAGGACGCGTTCGGGCAGGTCGGCGGGGTCGCCGGGCAGCGCGCCCGCCAGCACCTCGGGCGGGTTGGAGACCAGCCCGAGCACCGCGCCGAACAGGCCCTTCTTCGAGCCGAAGAAATAGCTGATCAGCGCGGCGTCCACGCCCGCCTCGGCGGCGAGGGACCGCATCGTGACCGGCCCGTACCCGTCGGCCAGGAACCGCCTCCGCGCCACCGCGAGGATCTCCTCGCGGGTGTCGGGGCCGCCGCGCCGCCGCCCCCGCCCGCCTCCGGATTTATTCATCAAGGTTGAAATATAGTCCGGTCCGGGGCCACGGTCGAGGCATGACCACCTCCAAGCAGGGGCCCGGCACCGTCCACCGAGCGGTGCTGCCGGCCGTGATGCTGTCCCTCGCCACGGTGGTGTCGGCCGTGGCCTCCCTCAACACGGCTGTGCCGTCCATCGCCCGCGACACCCGCGCCGGCCTCACCGAGCTGTCGTGGATCATCGACGCCTACGCGCTGGTCTTCGCGGCCCTGCTGCTGCTCGGCGGCGCGATCGGCGACCGCTACGGGCGGCGCCGCGCGCTCACCGTCGGGCTCGCGGTGTTCGGCGCCGGCTCGGCCGCGGCCGCGCTGGGCGGCGACCCCGGCTGGCTGATCGCGATGCGCGGCGTCCTCGGCGTCGGCGCGGCCCTGGTCATGCCGGCGACGCTGTCCACGATCACCTCGACGTTCCCGGCCGCGCAGCGCACCCGCGCGGTCGGCGCCTGGGCGGGCGTCGCCGGGGCCAGCGCCATCTTCGGCCTTCTGGTGTCGGGGACCCTGCTGGAGTTCTGGTCCTGGCGGTCGGTGTTCTGGATGAACGTCGTGCTCGCCGCGGTCGCGCTGGTCGTGACCCTCGCGGTCGTCCCCGAGTCCGCCGAGCCCGACGCGCCGAGACTCGACCTGACCGGCGCGCTGATCACCGTGGTCGGGCTCGGCGCCGGTGTCTACTCGATCATCGAGGCGCCGACGCACGGCTGGGCCTCCGCGCGGACGCTGCTCGGCATCGCCGCCGCCCTGGTCGTCCTCGCCGGGTTCGTGGTGTGGGAGCTGAAGCGGCCGAACCCGCTGCTCGACCCGCGGCTGTTCCGCGTCCGGGCGTTCTCGGCCGGCTCCCTCACGATCACCCTGCAGTTCTTCGCCTTCTTCGGCTTCGTCTTCATCATCCTGCAGTACCTGCAGCTGGTGAAGGGCGACAGCGCGCTCGTCGGCGCGCTCAGCCTGGTGCCCATGGCGCTCGCGATGATGCCGTCCGCCCGGGTCGTCGCGCCGAAGCTGGCCGCCAGGGTCGGCACGCGCCGCGTCATCACGGCCGGACTGCTGCTGGTCGGCGTCGGGATGCTGGTGTTCTCGCTGCTGGACGAGGGCAGCACCTACTGGCTGCTGCTCGCGGGCCTCGTCCCGTTCGGCGCCGGCATGGGCCTCGCCATGACCCCGTCCACCGCCTCGATCACCGACGCGCTGCCCGCCGAGAAGCAGGGCGTGGGCTCGGCGATGAACGACCTGGCCCGGGAGCTCGGCGGCGCGCTCGGCATCGCCGTCCTCGGCAGCCTCCTGCAGTCGTCCTACCGCGCGAACCTCGACCTCGGGAACCTGCCGGGCCCGGCCGCCGAGCAGGCCAGGACGTCGGTCGCGGTGGCGGTCCGGCTCGGCCCGCAGGCCGCCGAGCACGCGCGGGCGGCCTTCAGCGACGGGCTCCAGACCGCGTTCCTCACCGCGTCGGTCGCGCTCGCCGTCACCGCGGTCGTCGTCGCGGCCCTGTACCGGACGCCCCGCCGGGAGGCCGCCGAATCCGTCCCCGCGCCCGCCGATCAGGACGCTAAGCTGAACGCGCCCTCGAACGGGAGCCCGGACGAGGGCACGGGCGGGCGTGGCGAAATCAGGTATACGCGGCAGGTTTAGGTCCTGTTGGTGGCGACACCGTGGGGGTTCGAATCCCCCCGCCCGCACCCGGTCCGCACCCGGCCCGCGCCGAGCGCGGGCCGGCGCGGTCCTACAGCCCGAGGTCGCGGCGGAGGCGCTCCACGTGCCCCGTCGCCTTCACGTTGTAGTACGCCTTCTCGATCCTGCCGTCGGCGTCGATGACGAACGTCGACCGGATGACCCCGACGACGACCTTGCCGTACAGCTTCTTCTCCCCGTAGGCGCCGTAGGCCTGGAGGACCTTCGCGTCCGGGTCGGACAGGAGGGGGAACGTCAGCCCCTCCTTGTCCCGGAACTTGGCGAGCTTGGCCGGCTTGTCGGGGGAGACGCCGACGACGGCGACGCCCGCGGCCTCCAGCTCGGGCAGGCTTCCCTCGAAGTCGACCGACTCCTTGGTGCAGCCGGGGGTCATGGCCGCCGGGTAGAAGTAGAGGATCACGCGCTTGCCGCGCAGCGAGGCCAGCGACACCGCGGTGTCGTCGGCGTCGGGTAGCTCGAACTCGGGGGCGACATCGCCCGGCTGCAGCCGCTCGGACACCCTGTCCCGCCTTTCGCTCGGATGGTGGGTCCAACGGTACCGGCTGGGGTGCGGCGGGCATCCGGCGGGAAGACCTGCAAGACTGTGCGGATCACCGCTCGGCTCGCACGGTCCCGGCCCGCGCGAGTACGCCCGACACGATAAGGACACGGCATGGCTGACAAGAGCCGCGACCCGGAGGCGCTGGAACGGGAGATAGAGCGCAGCCGGCGGCAACTGGCCCGCACCATCGACGAGCTCGCCGACCGGGTCAGTCCGAGGAACGTCGCGCAGCGGGGCGCGGAGCGGCTGAAGGAGGAGGCCGACCAGGTCGCCAAGGCCCTCGGCGCGATGGTGCGCCCCTCCGAGGACGACGACGGCGAGGGCCCCCAGATCGACAGGCGGCTGGTGGTCGCCGGCGTGGGCGCGGCGGTCATCGTGACCGCCCTGGTCCTGCGGCGCCGTAGGCGCAGGAAGCGCTGAGCCCCGTCCCCGAGGCGCCGGTCCGCGGTCCGCGGCCGGCGCTTCCGCGTTTCCGGACGGGCCCCGGGCGCGGCGGGGCGGCGCCGTTCCCCTGCCGGGCGGAGCGGGCGAGGAGCTCGGCGACGCCGCGGAGCCGGGCGAGCTCGTCCCGGCACGGCGGGCAGCCGCTCAGGTGCGCCGACAGCGCGTCCGCCTCGGTGCCGGCGAGCCGTCCGATGGCGTAGACGCCGAGGCCGATCCGGTACGCCCCGCAGTCCGTTCCTCCCACGTCCTGGAGTACGGGCGCGGCGGCCCGGCCGTTCAGCGAGGGCGGGTCAGCCGAGGTCGGGGGCCGTCGCGGTGAACCTGGCCTCGACGGTGGCGCGGACGATCTGCGTCTCCGGCTCCAGGTCGATCGGCTCGGGCTCCTCGGCGGCGCCGCCCGGCGCGCGCCCGTAGGCGGCGGCGAGCGCGACCGGCCCGCCCGCGCCGCCGTCGCGGCCGAGCCCCTCGTCCGACAGCTCCACCAGGCCGGTGAGCCGGGCCCCGAGCGCCTCGGCGTAGCCGCGGGCCCGCTCGACGGCCTCGTTCGCCGCCTGCCGCGCGGCCCGCCGGTACACCTCGCTGCCCGGCCGCAGCTCCCACTCCGGCCCGGTGACGTAGGTGCGCTCCAGGTCGCCGAGCCGGGTGACCAGCTCGCCCAGCACCGCGAAGTCGCTGACCGTGATCTTGATCCAGACGGTGCCGCGGTAGGCGCGGATGTCGCCCTCGCGCCGCCTGTACTTCAGCAGCGGTGTGATCGACAGGCCGCCCGTCTCCAGCTTCTCCACGGCCTCGCCGAAGGACTTGACCAGGTCGAGGCACTGCTGGTTCCGCTCGGTGAGCCGGTCGAGGGCCGCGCGCCGGTCGGACTCCTGCGACTCGACGTGCACCGACAGCCGCGCGATCTCCGGCTGGGCCTCCAGCACGGCCTCACCACGCACACTGATCATGGGAGCGTCGCTCATGCCCCCAACCTAACCCCGTCCCCGCGTCGACTTGCGGCGTGTTGCCCCTATCGGCTCCCTCATAAGGGCAACACGCCGCAAGTCGACGGGGCCAGCTACAGGAAGGTGCGGCCTTCGCCTCTGTAGGTCGGGACCGTTCTCACCTGGTGGGCGTCTTCTATCAGGTGCAGTGCGTCGAAGCGTTCGCACAGCTCGCCGGCCTTGGTGTGGCGGAACCAGACGCGGTCGCCCACCGACAGCAGGTCGGCGGCGCGTCCGAGAAGCGGCGTCTGCACCTCGCCCGCGCCCTCGTCGCCGTTGTAGGCCAGGCCCGTCGGCAGGTAGGGCTGGGGGAGGCGGACGGCGTCGGCGGGCCCGGACGCCAGGTAGCCGCCGCCGAGGCACGTGACGACGCCGGGCGCGGGGCGCCGGACGACGGGCAGCGCGAACAGCGCGGCGGGCCGTCCGGTGAAGTTGGAGTACTGGTCGAACAGGTGCGGCTGGTAGAGCCCGGAGCCGGCCGCGACCTCGGTGACGGCGCGCTCGGCCGCCGTCGTCTCGACGCTGCCGGTGCCGCCGCCGTTGACGAACTCCAGCTCGGTCAGCCCCCGGACGGCCCGGACGATCGCCGCGCGGCGCCGGGCCAGCTCCGCCCGGGACTGGCGCTGCATGGCGCGGATGACGCGGCCCCGCGCGGGCCGGCCGGGCGGGACGTCGCCGACGCCCGCGATCTGCGACTCGTAGGCCATCAGCCCGACGAGGTCGAGCGAGGGCCGCTTGAGGACCAGTTCGGCGAACGCCCGGACGTCGGCGGCGCTGTGCAGCGGGGAGCGCAGCGCGCCGATCCGCACCCGGCCGCCGAGCGTGCGGTACGAGGCGTCGATGTCGATGCAGACCCGCACGCGCCGGTCGCCCGCGGCGGACTCGATCAGGTCGAGGTGCTCGGGGGAGTCGATCATCAGCGTGACGGCGCGGGCCGCGCGGGGGTCGCCGGCGAGCGCGGCGATCGCGGTGCGGTCGGCCGTGGGGTAGGCGACGAGGATGTCGTCGCTGACGCCCTCGGCGGCCAGCCAGAGCGCCTCGGGGAGGGTGAACGCCATGACTCCCGCGAACCCCTCCATCGCGAGGACGTCCTCCAGGAGGGCCCGGCAGCGCACGGACTTGCTGGCGACCCGGATGGGCTTGCCGGCGGCGCGGCGCACGAGGTCGGCGGCGTTGGCGCGGAAGGCCGCGAGGTCGACGACGGCGAACGGCGCCTCTAGTCCGGCGGTCGCGGTGTCATAGCGGTCCCGGAGGTTCATGCTCGTCACGATGCCACACTACCGGGAAAATATGAAAAGGTCTCATGTCCCGGTGCGCGGATGGGCGGCGAAGAAGCTCCACAGCATCGGGCTCGCCTCCTTCGGCCACTGGTGCCGCCCGCCCTCGATCCTGCAGAAGGTCACGGCGACGCCGCGCTCGCCCTTGCCCGTGCTCTCGCACCGGGTGTCGCCGCTGAGCGCCTTCACCCGCTCGCGCGGCTGGGGCAGGCCCGCCACCCTGCGCCAGAAGTCCACCGCGTCCGAGACCGGCGGGAACGGGCGCCTGTCGTTGAAGTCGCGGTCGCCGCCCCCGTTGAAGGGCACGTTCCCGTCCGCCGTCCCATGGAAGATCATCGCCGATACCGGGCGGCCCGGATCGCACCTGGTCACCAGGGCGCCCTCGACCACCCCGATCGCGGCCACCTTGCCCGGCTTCTCGCAGGCCATCCGGTACGCCATCCCGGCGCCGTTGGAGAACCCGGTGACGTAGACGCGCCTCGGGTCGGCCAGCCCGGCGCCGGTGAGCTTGTCGATGAGCTTGCCGAGGAACCCGACGTCGTCGACGTTCCCGACCTTCGCCGCGCCGCAGCAGTCGCCCGCGTTCCACGTGGTCATGAACCCGTCGGGGTAGGCGACGAGGAAGCCGTGCTCGTCCGACAGCTTGTCGAAGCCGGTCAGGTCCTGCATCTTCGACATGTTGGCCAGGCCGCCGTGCAGGGCGATGACCAGCGCGGGCCTGTCGGCCGGCCTGCCGTCCTCCCACTTCCCGCCCGCGACCTTGGAGGGGACGTGGAGCAGGTACTCGCGGTGCCCGACCGTCCCCACGTCGAGCTTCTGCTTGTGCGTGCCCTCCGACGTCGGGACGCCGTCGACCGTCGCGGGGCGGCGACCGCCCTTGCCGCCCCCGTCGCCCTTCCCGCCGGTCTCGTCGGTGCAGCCCGCCAGGGCCAGGGTGACAGCCAGCGCCACGAGCGCGATTCGCCGCATGGGGGCAAAGGTAACCCCAAGGCGGGGCTTCAAACTACTCACCGGTAGACAAGGCCGGCGGCCTCCGGGCCGCACCGACCGGCCGGTACGGCGGCGGGGCGGGGACGCCGCCGCGTAAGCTCGGGAGGGACCGTCCTGAGCTGGCGCTTCCCGCGCCGAGGCGAGAATGAGACCCGTGAGCGAACCCGTGAACGAGTACGTGCTGACCCTGTCCTGCCCCGACCGGCCCGGCATCGTGGCCGCAGTCTCGGGGCTGCTGGCCGAGCGCGGGTGCAACATCGTCGAGAGCCAGCAGTTCGGCGACGGCGGGACCGGCACCTTCTTCATGCGGGTGCAGTTCGCGGCGCTCACGGGCACCGACCCCGACGAGCTGCGCGGCGCCTTCGCGTCCCTGGTGCCCGAGCTCGGGCTGGAGTGGCGGCTGCACCCGCTGGCCGAGCGCCCGCGCGTGCTGATCATGGTGTCGAAGGGCGGGCACTGCCTCAACGACCTGCTGTACCGGACGCGGTCCGGGCTGCTCGACATCGACATCGTCGCGGTCGCGTCCAACCACCCCGACCTGCGGCCGCTGACCCAGTCGTACGGGATCGACTACCACCACCTGCCGGTCGGGCAGGGCGGCAAGGCCGCGCAGGAGGCCGAGATCCTGACGCTGGTCGAGCACTACCGCGCCGACCTCGTCGTCCTCGCCCGGTACATGCAGATCCTGTCCGACGACTTCTGCGCCAAGCTGCCCGGCGCGATCATCAACATCCACCACTCGTTCCTGCCGAGCTTCAAGGGCGCCCGCCCCTACCACCAGGCGCACGCGCGCGGCGTCAAGCTGATCGGCGCGACCGCGCACTACGTCACCGCCGACCTGGACGAGGGGCCGATCATCGAGCAGGAGGTCGCGCGCGTCGACCACACCCACAGCCCGGAGGAGCTGGTGGCCGTGGGACGCGACGTGGAGTGTCTCGCGCTCGCCCGCGCCGTCCGCTGGCACGCCGAGCACCGCGTGCTGCTCAACGGCGACCGGACGGTCGTCTTCCGCTGACCTGCGGTTTCCTGACCGGCGAACGCGTGAGATGTCGGCATGGCGTGTTTCACTCCGCGTGACTTTCGCGCACCATGGGTGACGAAGCCGGACGTGTCGAGGGTTCACGGGGGTGGCTATGGCCGAGACGCTGGTCAAGGAGCTGATCGAGGAGGCGCAGGGCAGGCGGCTGGCGCGCCGGCTCGCCGTCCGCGAGCTGCGGCCGCGCCGCGCGCTCGCCGGGCTCGTCGCGGCGCTGCTGGTGACCGCGTTCGGCGGGGCGGCCGCGATCGAGCTGCTCGCCGGGGCGCTCGGATCGGCCGTCCACCCGGTGCCGGGCGTCGCCCCGGTGGTGGAGGCCCTGCGGCGGCACGCGTGGAGCGACCCGGACGTGCTCGCGGCGTCGGGCGCGGTGGCCGCTCTCGGGGTGGTCTTCATGGCGGCCGCGCTGCCCGGGCGGCTGCGCGGGGTGCCGCTGGCGGGCGCCGATCCGCGGCTCGCGGGAGTCATCGGCCGCGCCGCGCTGCGCCGCACGCTCGCGGCCGCGGCGATGGAGGTCCCCGGCATCGAGCGCGCCCGCGTCCGGGGCCTCGGGTTCTTCCGCCGGGGCCTGCTCGTGCGGGCCGCCACGCACTACCGCAACCCGGCGAACCTCGCCGACCTCGTCCACGACGCGGTCGACGCGCGCCTGGACCGGATCGAGCCGATGCGCCGGCCGCCGGTCGACGTCCGCCTCGGCTGGCGGAAGGACTGAGATGCCGGCGGGAGGGCCGCCCGTGCCCGCGGGAGGCCCGGCAGTGCCGCGCAAGGACCGACGGTGCCGACGGAAGGACTGACGATGAGGTTCGCGATCGCGGTGACCGGGGCGGTGCTGCTGCTGGCCGGCGCGTCCGGCCTCGCCCTCGGCCTCGGGGCCTTCGACGCGTTCGGCGCCCTGTCGGGGCGGCCGCTGCTCGACCCCGCGCTGGCGCGCTTCGCCCGTGAGACCGGCTGGTTCCTGCCGGCCGCGGCGGGCGCCGCCGAGGTGCTCGCGCTCGCCGGCCAGCTGTGGCTGGTCATGCAGGTGCGAGCCGTCGTCCACCAGCGGTGGCCCGACCTCGACCCCGAGACCCGCGCC
The DNA here is from genome assembly GCF_014208105.1 of Actinomadura coerulea. Lineage (NCBI taxonomy): Bacteria > Bacillati > Actinomycetota > Actinomycetes > Streptosporangiales > Thermomonosporaceae > Actinomadura > Actinomadura coerulea. The sequence continues at coordinate 4,594,909 of NZ_JACHMQ010000001.1, read as the reverse complement.
CGGGCCCGCGCCGCCGCCGACGTCCTGCACCGCGACGCGCGCGGGCTGCCCGGCGTCCAGGACGCCCGCGCCCGCCTCACGGGGACGGCCGACCGGCCGCGCCTGCGGCTGAACGTGTCCTGCGCGGGCGACGCCCTCGTGGGCGAGGTGTACGGCGAACTGGGCGCGGGCCCGGTCGAGCGGTACCGCCTCGCGGTCGGCATGCCCGACCTTCCGGTGGTGGTCCGCTTCCGGCCGGAGGCCGAGCGGCCCCGCAGGCGCCCGCGCGGGCGCCGTCCGCAGCCCGAGTCCGCGTGAACCGGGCGCCCGGCGCCGGAGCGGGAACGGCGGCGCCGGGCGCCCGGGGTTCTTAGGCGGGCGCGCCGCCGGGCGCGGTGAGCGGGTCCTTCCGCGAGCCGGGCGGCTCGGCGGCCGGGCCGTGGTCGTCCAGCGGGGTGTCCTCGTTGAACGGGTCCTCGCCGGCGAGGACGCCGCGGGCCCTTTCGGCGTCGAACTCCCGGGTCCACGTGCCGATGACCACGGTGGCGACGGCGCCGGTGCGAGGGGCGGCGCCCGCCCGTCCGGTCGGATCCGCGGGCGGGCCGCCGCCCCGCGGCGGCACCCATCCTCCGGCTGGAGCCGGAGCATGCACACCGTGGGCGCCGCTCTGGAGGTGGGCTCGCAGGTCAGGCAGAGGCTGGAAGTCTGTCCCCACGCGACTATGCGCGGTTCTGTGACGGGGGTCACCCTTGTGTACATTTCGTTCACGGCAAGGTGCGGTGACGGCAGGATGCGGTGCCGTGACGGTGAGAGGCGAGGGGGAGGGGCGGGAGTGCGTCCTCGATGGGCGGCGCCGGGCCGCTGGAGCCTGGCCCGGCAGCTGCTCGTGCTCCAGGCGGCGGTCGTCGGGCTCCTCGTGGCGGCCGGCGCGGCGCTGGCCTTCCTCGACTCCGGCCGGGCCGTGGACGACAGCGCCACCCAGACGGTGTCGGCGGTCGCGGCGAGCATCGCCGACGCCCCGACCGTCCGGGCCGCGCTCGCCGACCCGGCCCCGAGCCGCCTCCTGCAGCCCTACGCCGAACGCGTCCGGCACGACACCGGCGTCGACTTCATCACGATCATGAGTCCGGCGGGGATCCGCTACACGCATCCGAACCCGTCGCGCATCGGCGGGACGTTCGTCGGCAACACCGCCCCCGCGCTCGCCGGCCGGACGTTCACCGAGACCTACACGGGCACGCTCGGGCCGTCCGTGCGCACCGTCGCCCCCGTCTTCGGCGAGGACCGCCGCGTGGTGGCCCTGGTCGCCGTCGGCATCACGGTCAAGGCGATGTCGGCGGAGCTCCGGCGCCGCCTGGTGGCCCTCGGCGCGGTCGCCGGGGTCGTCCTCGCCGCCGGGATGGCCGGCAGTTACCTCGTCTCCGCCCGCCTGCGCCGCCAGACCCGCGGCGCCGCCCCCGACGAGCTGCGCGGCATGTTCGAGTACTACGAGGCGATCCTGCACGCCGTCCGCGAGGGCCTCCTCATCCTCGACCGCACGGGCCGCGTCGTCCTCTGCAACGACGCCGCCAGGTACCTCCTCGACCTCGACGTCCCTGACGGCTCCCTCCCGTCCGCCGCGGAGCGGGGCCGGGGGGCGCCGGAGCCGCGGGGGCGGAACGTCGCCGAACTGGGGTTGCCGGAGGAGCTGGTCGCGACGCTGGTGTCGGACGAGCGCCGGTCGGACGAGATCCATGTGGGCGACACGCGGGTGCTCGTGGTGAACACCTCACCCGTCCGGTCGCGGGACCGGATGATGGGGAACGTCGTCACCCTGCGGGACCACACCGAGTTGCAGGCGCTGACGGGCGAGCTGGACACGGTGCGCGGGTTCGCCGAGTCGCTGCGCTCGCAGGCGCACGAGGCCGCGAACCGCCTGCACACGGTGGTGTCGCTGGTGGAGCTGGGCCGCCCGGGGCAGGCCGTGGAGTTCGCGACCGCCGAGCTGGCGAGCGCGCAGCGGCTCACCGACCGGGTCGTCGGCTCGGTCGGCGAGCCGGTGCTGGCCGCGCTGCTGCTCGGCAAGTCCGCCGAGGCGGGGGAGCGCGGTGTGGAGCTCGTGATCGGCGAGGACACCGTGATCGAGGGCGCGATCGAGCCGCGCGACCTGGTCACCATTCTCGGCAACCTCATCGACAACGCGGTCGACGCGGCGATCGAGGGGGCCGCCGACCGGCCGCCGCGGGTCGGCGTCGGCGCCCGGGAGGAGGACGGGATGCTCGTGCTGGAGGTGTCCGACAGCGGACCGGGCGTGGACCCCTCCGCCGTACCCGCGATGTTCCGGCGCGGCTGGACGACGAAGACGTCCGGCGGCGCGGTCGGGCACGGCCTCGGCCTCGCCCTGGTCGGCCAGGCCGTCCGCCGCAACGGAGGCGACGTGCGGGTGAGCGCCGCCGGCCCCGGCCGCGGCGCCGTGTTCACCGTCCGGCTGCCCCTGCCGGGGCGGGCCGCCGGGGCCCGGCACGGAGGCGGTGGGCCGTGATCAGAGTGCTGGTGGTCGAGGACGACCCGGTGGCGGCGGAGGCGCACCGGACCTACGTCGAGCGGGTCGCCGGGTTCACCGTCGCGGGGGTCGTGCACTCGGGGGCGGACGCGCTGCGGTTCTGCGAGCGGACGCAGGTCGACGTCGTCCTGCTGGACTTCTACCTCCCGGACACGCACGGCCTCACCGTCTGCCGCGCGCTGCGCGCCGGGGGACGGGACGTGGACGTCATCGCCGTGACGTCCGCGCGGGACCTCGCGGTGATCCGCACCGCCGTGGCGGTCGGCATCGTCCAGTACCTGCTGAAACCGTTCACCTTCGCGTCGCTGCGCGACAAGCTCGTCCGGTACGCGCGCTTCCGGGAGCAGGCGGTGGGCTCGGGGGAGGTCAGCGGTCAGGCGGACGTGGACGGGATGCTCGCCACTCTGCGCACCCCCGACCGCCATGCGCTGCCCAAGGGGATGAGCGGGGAGACGCTCCAGGTCGTGACCGGCGTGCTGGCGTCCGCCGCCGACGGCCTGTCCGCCGCCGCTGCCGCCGACCTCACCGGCGTCTCCCGGGTGACCGCGCGCCGGTATCTGGAGTACCTGGCGGAGAACGGGCTGGCCGACCGCCGGCCCCACTACGGCCAGGTCGGGCGTCCTGAGGTGCGCTTCTATCCCCGTTAGACGGGGTACCTATGGACCGACAGTTGGAACGACATCGGGGGAGTTGTCGTGAACGACAAGCCTGGCAAGCCAGGGAAGCCCACGGGCAAGGCGGAGTCCGAACCGGAGCGCGAGAAGCGGCCGCGCCGCGGCGAGGAGGCCACGGGCAAGGGGCCGAAGCGCAAACCGGGCGACGCGGCGCGCAAGATGCGGGAGATGTACAAGGGCTAGACGGTCGCGTCAGGAGGGGCGGCCCCGATGCTTGACGACGGCTTGGGCTCCCATTTTGGGTCTATGTCGGCTTATGGGGCTAACGTCCAAAGGGAACGCGATGTCGAGGAGATCGAGGAGGCACGCTTGTCCGACCGACGATATTCGGGCGGCTCTGCCGAGGGGCTCTTCGACTCATGGAGGGTAACGACGGACCACGGCACGGGCCCCTCCCGCTGAGCGGCCCGAGACCCGGGGGCGGTGGCGATCGGCTGCGGCCCCCGGGTTTTTCGCCTGCTTGGTTGTGTTATCCAACTCACTGGGGAAGCGGATTGTGCTCCCCCTGCGCCGCTCGGATACTGGCGGAGTGAGTTGGAAAACACAACGGAGGTGGGGTCCATGCGGGACGCGGTGATCGTGGAGGCGGTGCGCACGCCGCTCGGCAAGGGCAGGGCCAACGGGGCCCTGCACGGCGACCACCCGGCCGACCTGCTGGCGCGGACGCTGGCGTCCCTGGTCGAGCGGGCGGGCGTCGACCCGGCGAGCGTGGACGACGTGATCGGCGGCGTCGTCACTCAGGCCGGCGACCAGGCGCTCAACATCACCCGCACGGCCGTCCTCGCCGCGGGGTTCCCCGAGAGCGTCCCCGCCATGACGGTCGACCGGCAGTGCGGCTCGTCCCAGCAGGCCCTGCACATCGCGGCGCAGGGCGTGCAGAGCGGCGCCTACGACATCGCCATCGCGTGCGGCGTCGAGTCGATGTCGCGGGTGCCGATGGGGTCGAGCGTCCTGCCGGGAAGCGACCCGTTCGGGACGCTGCTCCCCGAGCGCTACCCGGGCGGGCTCGTCGGCCAGGGCATCAGCGCCGAGTTGATCGCCGCCCGCTGGAACCTGTCGCGGGAGGCGCTCGACGCCTACGCCGCCGAGTCCCACCGGCGCGCCGCCGAGGCGTGGAAGAACGGCGAGTTCGACCGGGAGGTCGCCTGGACGGGGCAGCGGGACGAGACCGTCCGCCCCGGGACGTCGCCGGAGATCCTCGCCGGGCTGAGGCCCGCCTACCGCGACGAGCGCATGGCCGAGCGGTTCCCCGAGATCGGCTGGAAGATCACCGCGGGCAACGCCTCGCCGGTCAACGACGGCGCCGCCGCCGTGCTGGTCATGGGCGCCGACGTCGCCGCGCGGCTCGGCCTGCGCCCGCGCGCCCGCTTCCACTCCTTCGCCGTGACCGGCGACGACCCCCTGCTGATGCTCACCGCGATCATCCCCGCGACCGCGAAGGTGCTGGAGCGCGGCGGCCTCGCCCTCGACGACATCGACCTGTTCGAGGTGAACGAGGCGTTCGCTCCGGTCGTGCTCGCGTGGGCGCGCGAGACCGGCGCCGACCTCGCGCGCGTCAACGTGCGCGGCGGCGCGATCGCGATCGGCCACCCCCTCGGCGCGAGCGGCGCCCGCCTCATGACGACCCTGCTGCACGCCCTGGAGGACCGCGGCGGGCGGTTCGGCCTCCAGACCATGTGCGAGGCGGGCGGACTGGCCAACGCCACCGTCGTGGAGCGGCTCTGACGGGCGGTCCGGGCAGGTCCGGCGGCTAGGCTTCCCGGTATGCCGAAGGACGCCGATCCGCGCGAGTGCTCGATCGCCGACACCCTCGACCTGGTCGGCGAGCGCTGGAGCCTGCTGGCGATCCGGGAGCTGAGCTACGGGGTGGGGCGCTTCGACCAGATCGTCCGCAACACCGGCGCGTCCCGCGACATCCTCACCGCCCGCCTCCGCAAGCTGGAGGCGGGCGGCGTCATCCGCCGCGAGCGCTACAGCGACCACCCGGTGCGCTACGAGTACCGCCTCACGCCCGCGGGCATGGAGTTGTGCGACGTCCTGCTCGTGCTGATGGTCTGGGGCGACCGCCACCTGCACCCGGACGACCCGCCCGTCCGCTGGCAGCACTCCTGCGGCGAGATGGTCAGCCCCCAGGTCGTCTGCCGCCACTGCGGCAACGAGGCCCGCCGGGGCGCGCACTCCCCGACCGGCCGAGGCGCCCGCCCCTGACCCCGCCCGCCACCGCGGAAGCGGGTGGCCCCGGCGGAGGCGGCCGGGGGGCGTCAGCGGGGGGCGGGGCGGCGCCCGGCCGCCCGGGTCCAGCGTCGAGAGTCTGGAACCCTGCCGCCAACGGCGGGGTCAACTCCGGGCGGCCCGGTCCAGGAGGAGCGCGGCGCCGGCTCGGGCGCGGGCGGCGGCGGTGGGGTCGCCCTGGATCCCGGCGACGACGATGGCGCCCTCGGCGAGCAGGTGGACGGGCTCGGCGGCGGACGCGTCGACGGGGGAGACCAGGGCGAGGACCTGGTCGTGGAAGGCGCGCTTGTGTGCTCGCGCCGCCTCCGCGATCGCCGGGGAGGACGAGCCGAGCTCCCCGTGGGCGTTCACCCAGGCGCAGCCGCGGAAGCCGGGCTCGGCGAACCACGCGCCGAGCCAGTCGAACAGGGCGAGGACGCGCCGCCGGGGGTCGGGTTCGGCGTCCAGGTGGGCCGCCAGGCTCGCGCGCCAGCGGCGGTCGCGGCGGTCCAGCATCGCGACGACGAGAGCCTCCTTCGTCGGGAAGAGCCGGTAGATGCGCTTGAGCGGCAGGCCGGAGGCGGTCCGCAACTCGTCCATGCCCACCGCCTGGACGCCCTGCCGGTAGAAGAGGCGCTCGGCGACGTCCAGCAGCCCCTGGCGGTCCCGGTCCTGCTGCTCCTCGGTGATCGCGGCCGGCATCGGCGCTCCTGACTTGACGTGGAGAACGGTCGTTCCCTACCTTAGCGGCACCAACGGAGAACGCTCGTTCTCAACTGAGGAGGCCGCCGTGTCCGAAGAAAGCGCCCCGTCCCGAGAAAACGCCGTGCCCGAGGACCGTCCGCCCTACCCGCCGTTCACGATGGAGACCGCGAAGCAGAAGGTCCAGGCGGCCGAGGACGCGTGGAACACCCGCGACCCGCACCGGGTGGCGCTCGCCTACACGCCGGACTCCGTCTGGCGGAACCGGGACCAGTTCGTCACCGGGCGGGAGGAGATCATCGCGTTCCTGACGGCGAAGTGGGAGCGGGAGCTCGACTACGCGCTCCGCAAGAGCCTGTGGGGATTCCGCGAGAACCGCATGGCCGTCCGGTTCCAGTACGAGTGGCACGACGCCGGCGGGCAGTGGTGGCGCAGCTACGGCAACGAGCTGTGGGAGTTCGACGAGCGCGGCCTGATGCGGCGGCGCGAGGCGAGCATCAACGACGTGGCGATCGGCGAGGCCGACCGGCGCATCCGCGGCCCGCGCCCCGCGGGCGAGCACGGGATCGACATCCCGCTCCGGTAGCGGGCGCTCAGCACTCGATGACGTTGACGGCGAGGCCGCCGCGCGAGGTCTCCTTGTACTTGTCGAGCATGTCGCGGCCGGTGTCGCGCATGGTCTTGATGGCCTTGTCGAGGGAGACGAAGTGGCGGCCGTCGCCGCGCAGGGAGATCCGGGCGGCGCTGATGGCCTTGACCGCGCCGACGGCGTTGCGCTCGATGCAGGGAACCTGGACCAGGCCGCCGACGGGGTCGCAGGTCAGGCCGAGGTTGTGCTCGATCCCGATCTCCGCGGCGTTCTCCACCTGCTCCGGGGTGCCGCCGAGGACCTCGGTGAGCCCGGCGGCGGCCATCGAGCAGGCCGAACCGACCTCGCCCTGGCAGCCGACCTCCGCGCCGGAGATCGAGGCGTTCTGCTTGAACAGCACGCCGATCGCCCCGGCGGTCAGCAGGAACCGCACCACGCCCTCGTCGTCGTGGCCGGGGATGAACCGGTCGTAATAGTGCAGGACGGCCGGGATGATGCCCGCGGCGCCGTTGGTGGGGGCGGTGACGATGCGCCCGCCCGCGGCGTTCTCCTCGTTGACGGCGAGGGCGAACAGGGTGATCCAGTCCATCGCGTGGAGCGGGTCGGCCGCCTTCTCCACGGAGAGCTGGCGGTGCAGCTGGGGAGCGCGGCGGCGCACCTTGAGCCCGCCCGGCAGGAGGCCCTCACGGGTGCAGCCGCGGGCCACGCAGGCCCGCATGACCTGCCACAGCTCGAGCAGGCCGTCATGGATCTCGGAGGAGTCGCGGCCGAACGCCTTCTCGTTCTCCAGCATCAGCGCCGAGATCGACAGGCCCGTCTCCCGGCAGCGTTCGAGCAGCTCGGCGGCCGTGTCGAACGGGTACGGCAGGACGGTGTCGTCGGGCTTGATGCGGTCGGCGCCCGTAGCGTTCTCGTCCAGGATGAAGCCGCCGCCGACGGAGTAGTACACCTTGGCGCGCAGCTCCTCGCCCGCGGCGTCCAGTGCCGTGAAGCGCATCCCGTTGGGGTGGCCGGGCAGCGACTCCTTGCGCTCGAAGACCAGGTGCTCGTTGACCACGAACGGGATGTCATGGTCGCCGAACAGGCGCAGGGCCCCGCGCTCGCGGATGGCGGCGAGCCGCTCGTCCACCCCGTCGACGTCGACGAGCTCGGGCTTGTCGCCCTCCAGGCCGAGGATGACGGCCTTGTCGGAGCCGTGGCCCTTGCCGGTGAGGCCGAGCGACCCGTAGAGGGTGACGGCGACGGACGCCGTCTTCTCCAGCAGCCCGTCGCGCCGGAGCCCCCGGGCGAACCGGTGCGCCGCGGCCATCGGGCCGCCCGTGTGGGAGGACGACGGACCGATACCGATCTTGAACAGGTCGAAAACGCTGATGGCCATAGCTACCTCGTTGTAGCCGCGCCCCCTCCCCCTAGGGGGAGCCCCAGGAGGGGAGGGGGCGCCGGAACGTCACAGGTTCGGGTACAGGGGGTGCTTGTCCGCCAGCGCCTTCACCCGGGCCGCGAGCGCGTCCCGGTCGAAGGACGGCTGCAGCGCCAGCGCGATCACGTCCGCGACCTCGGCGAAGTCCTCGGCGGTGAAGCCGCGGGTCGCGAGGGCCGGGGTGCCGATCCGCAGGCCGGACGTCACCATCGGCGGGCGCGGGTCGTTCGGCACCGCGTTGCGGTTGACCGTGATGCCGATGTCGTGCAGGCGGTCCTCGGCGTCGCGCCCGGTGAGCTCGGAGTCCACCAGGTCGACCAGCACGAGGTGGACGTCCGTCCCGCCGGTCAGCACCTTGACGCCGGCCTTGGCGGAGTCCTCGGCGAGCAGGCGCTCGGCGAGCAGCTTCGCGCCCTCCACCGTCGCCGCCTGCCGGGCCCGGAACTCCTCCGACGCGGCGATCTTCAGGGCGACGGCCTTCGCGGCGATCACGTGCTCCAGCGGGCCGCCCTGCATGCCGGGGAAAACCGCCGAGTTGATCTTCTTGGCGTACTCCTCGCGGGCGAGGATCAGCCCGCCGCGGGGACCGCCGAGCGTCTTGTGCGTCGTGGTCGTCACGATGTCGGCGTGCGGGACGGGCGAGGGGTGCAGCCCCGCCGCCACCAAGCCCGCGAAGTGCGCCATGTCGACCATGAGCAGCGCCCCGACCGAGTCGGCGATCCGCCGGAACGCGACGAAGTCGAGCTGACGCGGGTACGCCGACCACCCCGCCACGATCATCTTCGGCCGGTGCTCGGCCGCGAGCGAGGCCACCTCGTCCATGTCGACCAGGCCGTCCTCGGCGCGGACGTGGTACGGCACCACGTTCAGCACCTTGCCGGAGTAGTTCAGCCGCATCCCGTGCGTGAGGTGCCCGCCGTGCGCGAGGTCGAGGCCGAGGATCGTGTCGCCGTGCTGGAGCAGCGCGAAGTAGACCGCCGTGTTGGCCTGCGCCCCGCTGTGCGGCTGGACGTTCGCGTGCTCGGCGCCGAACAGCGCCTTCGCCCGGTCGATCGCGAGCTGCTCGGTGACGTCGACGAACTCGCAGCCGCCGTAGTACCGGCGGCCCGGATACCCCTCGGCGTACTTGTTCGTCAGAACCGACCCCTGCGCCTCCAGCACCGAGACGGGCGCGAAGTTCTCCGACGCGATCATCTCCAGGGTGCCCTGCTGGCGGCGCAGCTCCGCGGCGACGGCCTCGGCGACCTCCGGATCGGCCGTCGCGAGGGAGTCGTTCACACTCATGATTCCTCGATCAGCTTGTCGTAGGCGGCGGAGTCGAGCAGGTCGCCCGGCTCCTCCGAGATCCGCACCTTGAAGATCCAGCCCTCGCCGTACGGGTCGTCGTTGATGACCTTCGGCTCGTCCACCACCGCGCTGTTGACCGCGGTGATCTCGCCGCTGACGGGGGAGTAGATGTCGCTGACCGACTTGGTCGACTCGATCTCGCCGCACGGCTCGCCCGCCTCCACGGCGTCGCCCTCCGACGGCTGCAGCTCGATGTAGACGATCTCACCGAGGGCGTCGGCGGCGTGCGCGGTGATGCCGACCGTGACGATGCCGTCCTCGCCACCGAGGCCCGACACCCACTCGTGCTCCTCGCTGTAGCGGAGCTCCTCCGGAACGCTCACGATCACTTCTCTCTTTCCACTGTGGGGGCGCGCCCCCACACCGCCGGACAACTTGTTCAGGAACGCTTGTAGAACGGCAGGGCCACCACGTCCACCGGCTCATGCCGGCCGCGGACGTCCACGGCGAGGCCCGCCTCCTCGACGCCGCTGTCGAGGTACGCCATGGCGATCGGCGTGCCCAGTGTGGGCGACGGGGCGCCGCTCGTCACGATTCCGCACGGCGCGCCGCCGGACGTGACGACCTGGTACCCCTTGCGGGGCGCGCGACGCCCCCGCGCGACCAGTCCCACGAGCCTACGGCCCGGCGGGGTCTGCGCCTGCGCCGCCAGCGCGCCCTTCCCCACGAAATCGCCTGGCTTGTCCAGCTTCACCACCCGGCCGAGGCCCGCCTCGAACGGCGTCGTCTCCGCCGTCAGCTCGTTCCCGTACAGCGGCATCCCCGCCTCCAGGCGCAGCGTGTCCCGGGCCGACAGCCCCGCCGGGACGACCCCCTCCACCGCGGCGAGCGCCTCCCACATCCGGACCGCGTCGGACGCGTCCACGAACAGCTCGAACCCGTCCTCACCCGTGTACCCGGTGCGGGCGACCAGCGCGTCCACGCCCGCGACCCGCCCCGCCAGGATCGCGTAGTACTTCAGGTCCCCCAGCGGCGCGTCCGTGAACCCTTCGAGAATCCCCTGCGAACGCGGCCCCTGCAGAGCGATCAGCGCGTACGAGTCCGACCGGTCGTCCACCGCCGCCTCGAACCCCGCGGCGCGCTCGACCAGCGCGTCCCTGACGACGGCGGCGTTCGCCGCGTTCGCGACCACCATCCACGTCTCGTCCGCGAGCCGGTAGACGATCAGGTCGTCCAGGACGCCGCCGTCGTGCCCGCAGATCATCGTGTAGCGGGCCTTGCCCACCGGCATCGGCGACAGGTTGCCGACCAGCGCGAAGTCCAGCGCGGCCCCCGCCCCCCGCCCCGACAGGAAGATCTCCCCCATGTGCGACAGGTCGAACAGCCCCGCCCCCGTGCGGACGGCCTGGTGCTCGGCGGTCTCGCTCGCGTAGCGCAGCGGCATCAGATAGCCGGCGAAGTCGACGAGATTCGCGCCGAGGTCCTCATGGACGTCGTGCAGCGGCGTCTTCTTCGCGGTCGGATCGGCGGACATGGGCTCGGCTCCTTCGTCACGGGCGCGCATGGTCCATCGTCCCACTCGCGCACCGGGCGTATCGGTGCCTCCCCCTCTGTCATCGGCGCCTGAGAGCTTCACCCGCCGCGCACGGCGGGCTTTCACCTTCGGCGGGGGACGGAGGTCCCCGCTTTCCAGAGGTCGCCTGGCCCGTGCGGTCCATTGGCCTGAGAGGTTCCGGGGAGGATTTGCTCCTTCGGCGTCCCCCACCGGCTGCGAGGGACTCTCCCGCACGGGATCATCAGCTGTCGAAGAAGGCTAGCAGTGTTCATTGCGTTTTTTCAGGTCGGGCCTTGGGGGCCCCGACCTGAAAAAACGCGTGCGATCGCTGCATCGCTCCGGCTCGCCCTGCGGCTCGCTGCGCGATCAGATTCTTGCTTCGCTCGGACCTGCCTTCGGACGCGATCGCGAGTGTCGAGGTCGTCGCGGGCTGAGGTGGCGGCTGAGGTCGCCTCGTTAGACGGGTTGCTGCTGAGCGCGCCCGTCCGGTCCTCTCGCGCGGGTCGTCTCGAACCGTTGCGCTCTGTGCTGGCGTGGCGGTGTCCCGTGGTGCAGTTCGGGACGGTGGTTGGGCTTCGGGTCGCAATCGGAATCGTGGTCCTCGCCGCCTTCGGCGTTGTGGGCGTGCCGAACAAGAAGCCCGCCGATCGGACACGCCTGCCGCCTACCGCGGGTCGCTGGGCCTGCGCCGGCGGGCGAGCCCGACCGGAACCAGGCGCCCCCCGTCCCCCTCCTCGGGGACGGGGGCCGTTTCGTCACGCCCGTAATGTGTATTCTTCGCGCGAACGGCCCCGCCCAATTCGCCTGGGCGGGGCCGCTATCTCACATGGCGGGCTTGCCCGTGCCGGAACACCTTCCTCGACTGCCGGGCTTCTGATGCGCCGGCGTCGACGAGCCCGTGTCGGCGGACGTCTCCTGTCCACAGTCGGGGCACTGTGCCATGGTTCACACCTCCTCTCTCTGCTGGAAGTCACCCCCCTGGCTGATCGACCCGCCCGCGGGCGCCAGGCTCCGGAACACGCCGAAGATGTCGGCGCCGCTGTGCATGCGCACGAGGACGCAGCACGGCCGCGGCCCGGCGTTCTCGCGGACCGACTTTCGTTCGACCGCCTTGACCTCCGGGTTCGCGCCGTTGGCGATGAGCGCGGCGATGTGCTGCTCGATCAGGCGCAGCGGCGTCCGGCCCGTGCTCGGCAGCTCCGGGAGCGTCTGGGAGGCGGGCGGCTCCCCGGTGACGGGGGTCTCCTCCCCGCCGTCACCCGACGGCGGGGACGTACGCGCCCACTGGAGCGCCACCTGGGCGCCCGTGCGCAGGGTGATGACGTGGCCGTACTGGGGATCGGCGATCCCCGCGTCGGTGAAGAGCTTCACGCTGGTGATCGCGGGAGAACCCTTCAGCACGTCCTCGACCCATGGCGCCCATCGGGGCAGTCGCATATCTCCTCCTGTCCTCGCGCGTCGCTCCTTGCGCGGAGGTCACGCTACCGGGTTGGCGGCCACGCCCCCGGTTGCTCCGCGCCGGCTCATGAGTCGGCTGCGAGCAGCCCGACGAGGGCGACCTCGGCGCCGGTGACGTCGGTGGCCGGGGCGAGCGCGTCGCCCATGTGCGACCAGGTCGGGTAGCGGGGACGCATTACTGCGTCCCCGCCCCCTCAGAACCGTGCGTGCCATTCGTCACGGCACACGGCTCAAGCAGATCCAAGCGACGGTTCAGGGTCACGCTGCGTTCTGCTTCGACGTTGGCTATAGAGCCAGCTTCGATGACAGTGTGTATGCACTAAGCGGGTCCTGGCGCCACCATGGCGGCCGGATTCCGGGGCATCCACGATCAGGAGATAGCTCGCCGCTATTGCTCGCCGGGTAACTTGCTGCCACCAGCTTTCCCACTGTTGTGGGGATTGCGGCGGCTGCTCTGCGGTCAGCAGATAGTCCCCGCACCTCGGGCATATGGCGTTCTGTTCGTCCAGTAGCCTGATGGTGTACCGATCGAGCGGCGGCTTACTCCGTCTGCGGCGGTGAGCCCAGTACTCGGCCAGGAAAGGATCGTCCGGAGACGCCCATCCTTTAACCATGACGTGCCGTTTAATTTCCGTCCACCGAAACATAACCAAGTAGGCGCCGGACTCGAGATCCCCGAACACCCACCTGTCGTTCCGGAACTTGTTGAACTGGCCATAGTACCTGGGGATAATCCATGACTTTGGCTTATTCTGATGGCTGTGCGTGGCCCACTTGTAGGTGAGTCTCCACACGTGCGTGTCGAGATCTTCGAAAACCTTCGACGACACCACCGGTCGATAATACGCCGCCCACCCCCGGATCACGGGGTTCAGGGCGGCAATCACTGCTTTCGCGTTTGCGCCGCGCAGCCGACGCATTTCAAACGCGAGTCTCGACCTGATCCGCTGTACGGCCGCCTTACTAGGCTTGATCAGGAGTTTGGAGCCATACCGGCGGACGTTGAAGCCGAGAAAGTCAAACCCCTCGGCCACATGGACAATGCGGGTCTTATCCTCGTTGAAGGACAGGCCCCGACCGCCCAGCCATCGCGCCAGTCGCTCCTTGATCAGCACGGCCTGATGGCGGGTGTGACAGAGCACCACCAGGTCGTCCGCGTACCTGACCACTACCGGAGAATCCGGATAACTTCGTCCTGCCTTGGGCCCGGTAGTTCTGTACCTGGCCCCAGCGACCGTTTCCAGACCGTGTAACGCGACGTTCAGCAGTAGCGGGCTGATGACCCCGCCCTGCGGAGTTCCTTCCTCGGTGGGAGCGAACCCGCGTCCCGCCTCGAACACTCCCGCCTGGAGCCACTCACGCACCATCTCCCGAGCGGGAAACAGGCCGATAGCCTCCATCAGCGTTTCGTGGTCGATCCGGTCGAATGCCGCAGCCAAATCCGCATCGAGCACCCATAGCCGTGCTGCGGTCTTGCTTTTGCACGTCTCATAGATGGCCTCGATCGCGTCATGGCACCCTCGGCCCGGCCGAAACCCGTATGACTTGGCCTCGAACCGAGCCTCCCACTCGGGCTCCAGTGCATTCCGGACTCGCGCTTGATGACAGCGGTCCATCAGCACCGGTATGCCGAGCGGACGCATGCGCGCGGGGTTACCGGCCTTGGGAATGTGCACTCGCCGGACCGGACGGGGGCGCCAATCCTGCCTGCTGCGATGGACTCGCTTCGCCATGCGCATTCTGGCCTGGTGGGTCAGAGCGACCTCGCCATCGACCCCCGCCGTTCGCCGTCCAGCGTTCCGCTGCGTCACCTGTCGCACGCTCACCAAAGTGTTCGCTTGCGACCGCAGCATGAGTTTCTGTAGATTCCTGGCTTTCGCCAGGTCCCCTTCCTGCACCGCCTTGAAGATCCGCTGTCGTAGGCGGCGTACCTGCTTCTCCTGTTCGGACCAGTCAATACGCCCCCACTCTGAACTCTCATCCAGATCGAGACGACCCTGTTCCGGGATCGGCAGGCCCTCAGGTCCGTTCGCCGTTTCGGCGTCCAACTTGCCCCTCGGTTCGGATGCCATAGACAGTTTCCTTCAAAGATCCACCTGCTCACGTCAGCACGCTTTCGCGTCCGGGCATCGGCCCGTATCCGGCCAGTTATACGGACAGTCCATCGGAGGGCTGGCTTCGCAGTCCGCTTTCCTGTCACCTTTCGGCCACCGGCATTGGCTTCTTGAGCATCCTGTCCAGGCCAGGGATTATGCCCCTCTTACGATCGGCCTACCAACCTCGTTGGACCTGACCCGGGTTTCCATGTTCCGCACGTTCGAGAAGCGGTCGAGCTTGGGTGCCTTCTTTACTCCGGGGACAGCGGTGCCCATGCGGTGCAAGTGGTTTCCTTGCCCACCGCCGGCCGCATCTCAACGACCCGTCCCTGTCACGCTGCCTTCCCACCCGTCTCAGCGAGTCCCTATAACGGAGCATCACCAAAGATTCACTTGCGTTCACCCCGCACTCGACCTTCCCCACCTGTAGGACCGAGACGGAATCGGCCCCCTTGGGATTTCCGTGAGCTTCACACCCACTGACTCAGGAAGCCAGCACGCATGTCACGACGGGGACAGGCTCAGGCACTAGCCTGGAATGCATTCCGACTTTCCATCGGCCTCCAATCATGCATTCACTCGAAACGTGCGACTTCACGTCGCACAACCAGTCCTGGTCGTCGTCCTTCGGCCGCGGCTCGCACCTGACCCGCACGCCGCGGGGCGGCGAGACGCCGGCGGGGGTCGTCACGGTCACCTCGGGGGCGGCGATGTCCACCTTGTAGCCGCGGATGCCCATGCGGGTGGCGAGTGCGGCGAGCTGCGGGTGCATCTCCAGACCGAGCAGGCGCACGATCTTCACGGTGGCCCCGTCGACGTCGGCGATCGGTCCGAGGTCGAGCCCGGAGTCCCAGTTGAACCGGCCGCGCTGGGAACTCGGCGCGCAAGGTGGCGAGGCGCCCTTCGAGATCCATGGGTGGCGGTGGGGGCGGTTCTGGGTTGGGTAGCTTGCTCACTAGCCGCCGACACCTCGGCTACGTCTTCCAGCTCATGGACGTGCGCATGACGCTGGCCGAGCGCCGCCGTCTGGTCGTCGTCGGAGGGTGGCTGGCGCTGCTCGCCGCGACTTGCGACATCGACCTGGGGCGGCGCCCGGCGGCCGCCGCCAGGTTGCGCACGGCCGCGCAACTCGCCGAGCATGCCGAGCATCCGGAGATCCTCGCGTGGACGCTGGAGACGCGCGCCTGGCAGCGACTCACCGACGGCGACCTTCAAGAGGCTGTGAAGCTGGCGTGCGGCGCACAGGAGATCGCCCCGCGGGACGGTTCGGCCTTCATCCAGGCGACCGCGCAGGAGGGGCGAGCATGGGCCCGGCTCGGCGCCGGCCCGGAGACCAGGGAGGCCCTGGCGCGCGTCGAGCAGCTCGTCGAGCCGCTGCCGATGCCGGATCATCCCGAGCACCATTACCGGTACGACCCGGCCAAGAGCGACGCCTACACCGCCACCACGCTCGCGTGGATCGGTGATCCGGCGGCCGAGCGCTACGCGCGCGGCGTCCTGGCTCGGCTGGAACGCCCGTCCTCGGGTCCTGCCCGGCCGCGGCGGGCTGCCTCGGCGCGGCTCGATCTCGCGCTCGCGCTGCTGGCCGCAGATCAGCCGGACGAGGCAGCGCACACGGCGCTGGAGGCGGTGACGAGTGGGCGCCTGGTGCCGTCGAACCACTGGCGCGCGGTCGAGGTCATCACCGCCGTGGAAGCCCGGAGCGTCCCGGCGGCCGCCGAGCTCAGCGAGGCATACCGCGAGTTGTGTGCGCCCACCGAGTAGGGCTTACGCCCCTGAGCGCCCCGTGATCGGGGCCCGATCGGTGACGCTGCTGACGTAGGCACCTCCCCGAAACGCTTCGTGTCGCCTCGGCTTGGGGCTCCGTCAGTTGCGGGTGGGGGTGGGGGTGGCGGGGGCCGACATGGACTTCACGCAGGTTTGCAGGGCGGCCCTGATCTTCTTCTGACTCGCGGCCGGGTTGGCACCGCGCCTCAAAGCGGCTCGCGGCGTGTGCCGCTTCTCCGTTCGCCTCAACCGGATCGCGGGCCGTAACGTACTCTGAACTGGTTGTCGGAGATCACCCCCGGTGAGCGGGGTGGACGGACCCGGAGGGCACGCCGCATGGTCTACTACCTGGCTGGAGCGTTGATCCTCTTCTTCGGCCTGCTGGTCTCCATCGCGCTGCACGAGCTCGGGCACTTCTCCTTCGCGAAGCTGTTCAAGGTGCGGACCACGCAGTTCATGGTCGGGTTCGGGCCCACGATGTGGTCGAGGCACAAGGGCGAGACCGAGTACGGGATCAAGTGGATCCCGCTCGGCGGCTACATCCGCATGATCGGCATGCTGCCGCCGCGCAAGGGCGACGCGCCGGGGCAGGTGCGGCGGATCAGCACCGGGCCGTGGCAGGGGCTGATCGAGTCCGCGCGGGGCGCCGCGCTGGAGGAGGTCGGACCGGACGACGGCGACCGCGTGTTCTACGCCAAGAAGTGGTGGCAGAAACTGCTCATCATGTTCGGCGGGCCCGCGATGAACCTGCTCCTGTCGGTGATGTTCTTCGCGATCCTGCTGATGGGCATCGGCGTCAACCAGCCGCAGCCGGTGATCAAGGAGGTCGCCGAGTGCATGGTGCCGGCCAGCGCCAAGGTCACCGCGTGCCCGGCGGGCGCGACGCCGACCCCGGCGCGGCAGGTCGGGCTCCGGGCCGGTGACCGGATCGTCGCCTTCGACGGCAAGAAGATCGACGACTATCCGCAGTTGCAGAAGCTGATCCGCGAGGACGGCGGCAAGACCGTCGCGATGACCGTCCGGCGGGACGGCGCGGACGTGCGGCTGAACGTCCCGATCACCCGCAACCAGATGTACGACCTCAAGGACGAGGACAAGGTCGTCAACGTCGGGTTCCTCGGCATCACGCCGTCCAGCGGGATCGAACGGCAGGGGCCGGGCGCGGTCGCGACCACGATGGGCGACCTGACCGCGCGCACCGCCGGCGCCCTGGTGCGGATGCCGCAGAAGATGGTCGGCGTGTGGAACGCGGCCTTCGGCGGCCACGAGCGCGACCCGAACGGGCCGATCGGCGTCGTCGGCGTCAGCCGGATCGGCGGCGAGGTCGCCGCGTCCGACGACTTCACCGGCACGCAGAAGGTCTCCTTCTTCGTGATGCTGCTCGGCTCCCTGAACCTCGCGGTCGGGCTGTTCAACCTCATCCCGCTGCTGCCGCTGGACGGCGGGCACATCGCCGGCGCGCTCCTGGAGGCGGTCAAGAAGGCGTTCGCCCGGATCTTCCGCAGGCCCGACCCCGGTTACGTGGACGTGGCCAAGGCGCTCCCGGTGACGTACGTGATGGCGGTCATCCTGATCGTCATGGGCGGCCTGCTGATCTACGCCGACCTGTTCAACCCGATCCGCGTCACCGGGTGACGTCCGGCATCGTGCCGGTCTTCAGGAAGCCGTTCAGCGCGGCCAGGTAGGGGGCGATGTCGAGGCCCTGCCCCGCCAGCCACGCGTCCGACCCGTAGGTGCCCGCGTAGCGCTCGGCGCCGTCGCAGATGAGCGTGACGACGCTGCCGCGCTCCCCGCGGGCCCGCATCTGCGCGATCAGCTCGGCCGCGCCCCACATGTTCGTGCCGGTCGAGCCGCCCACGCTCCGGCCGCTGACCTCGCTCGTCCAGCGCATCGCCGCGATGGACGCCGCGTCCGGCACCCGGATCATCCGGTCGATCACCGTGGGCAGGAAGGACGGCTCGACGCGGGGGCGGCCGATGCCCTCGATCCGCGAGCCCGCCGCGGTGCGCTCGGGGTCCCCGTCGGCGAACGAGCCGTGGAACGCCGACCCCTCGGGGTCGACGACCGCGAGCCGCGTCTGGAACCGCTGGTAGCGGGCGTACCGGCCGATCGTCGCGGACGTCCCGCCGGTGCCCGCGCCGACCACGATCCACGACGGCTCGGGGAACCGCTCCAGCCGCATCTGATCGAAGATCGACTCGGCGATGTTGTTGTTGCCGCGCCAGTCCGTGGCCCGCTCGGCGAAGGTGAACTGGTCCATGAAGTGGCCGCCGCACTCGGCCGCCAGCCGCCGCGACTCCGCGTAGATCGCCGACGGGTCGGCCACCAGGTGGCAGCGGCCCCCGTGGAACTCGATGAGCTGGATCTTCTCCGGGCTGGTGGAGGCCGGCATGACCGCGACGAACGGCAGGCCGAGCAGCCGCGCGAAGTACGCCTCCGACACCGCCGTCGACCCACTGGACGCCTCGATGATCGTCGTGTCCCGGCGGATCCACCCGTTGGCCAGCCCGTACAGGAACAGCGACCGCGCGAGCCGGTGCTTCAGCGAACCCGTGGGGTGGACGGACTCGTCCTTCAGGTAGAGGTCGATGCCCCACTCCGGCGGCAGCGGGAACACGTGCAGGTGCGTGTCGGCGCTGCGGTTGGCGTCGGCGTCCACGAGCCGGATCGCCTCGGCGATCCAGGCCCGGTATCCGGGATCGCAGCGGTCCACGGTGCGGCTCATGGCGGTTCTCCCCCTGATCGTCGGCAGGGTCACACGATATCGGCGCATGTCACGGTGCATCATTGAGGAGGCGGGGGGCAGATGAGCGAGATGTTCGACGAACGCATCGTGGCGACCGGCCGGCTGCCGCTGTTCGGTTTCTTCGTGGCGTTCATGATCACGTTTGTGCTGACGCGGGTGAACGTCCGGCTGATCCGCGCGGACGTGCGCTGGTGGTTCCGGAACGTGAAGGCCGGCGACGTGCACATCCACCACGTCGTGTTCGGCGTGGTGCTGATGCTGATGGGCGGGGTGGCGAGCCTCGCCGTCCCGGACGCCTACGTCGGCCTCGACCTCGCGGCGGCGGTGGTGTTCGGGATGGGATCGGCCCTCGTCCTGGACGAGTTCGCGCTGATCCTGCACCTCAGCGACGTCTACTGGACGGAGAAGGGCCGCGCGTCCGTCGACGCGGTGTTCGTCGCCATGGCGGTGACCGGGCTGCTGCTGCTCGGCATCCGCCCCCTCGGCTACGAGGGACTCGCGCCGGACCCGGGCACCGGGCTGATCACCCGCGTCTACGTCGCCTCCCTCGCCGTCAACCTCGTCCTGGCCGTGGTCACGCTGCTGAAGGGCAAGATCTGGACGGGCCTCATCGGGCTGTTCATGCCCGCGCTGCTGATCGTCGGCGCGATCCGGGTGGCGCGGCCCGGCTCGCCCTGGTCGCGCTGGCGCTACGACCAGGACTCGCGCCGGTACCAGCGGGCCGTCCGGCGCGAGACGCGGCTCCGGCGGCCGCTCATCCGCGCCAAGATCTGGGTGCAGGAGTTCATCGCGGGCCGGCACGACCTCATCCCGCCCGAGCTGCTGCAGCGCCGCGTCGACGTCGGCGAGCGGGCCCGCCGCCGCAGGATGGCCCGCGCCGCCGCCCGCGCGGAGCGCCGGGCCGAGCGGCGGGCCGAACGCGGCCGGGCGCGCCGGGCCGAGCGCCGGGCGGCGCGCCGCGCCGCGCTCCGGGCCGAGCGGGAGGCCGTCGAGCGCGCCGAGCGCAACGCCGCCGCCCGCGCCCACCGGGACGCCGCCGCCCGGGCGCGCCGCCGGACCCTGTCGCGCGTGCGGGGGCAGACCGGGTCGCGGCTGCGGACCCGCGCCGCGTCCGCCCGGCGGGCCCGCGGCCGCGCGCACGGGGAGGAGCCGCCGTCCGGGGAGCATCCGCCCGCGGAGGCCCCCGAGCTCAGCCCGTGACGCCGCTCAGTCCATGACGGGGGCGACGGCCCGGACGGTGTCGATCGTGTCGGCCTCGGCGGCGGACTTGTCGGGCCGGTACCGCAGGACGCGGGCGAACCGCAGCGCGATGCCGCCGGGGTAGCGGGGGCTGTGCTGGACGCCGTCGAACGCGATCTCGACGACGAGTTCGGGCCGGACGCGCACCGTCCAGGAGTCCTCGCGCACGGCCAGCTCGCGGAGCCTCTGCGTCTGCCAGGCGAGCAGCTCGTCGGTGAGCCCCTTGAAGGTCTTGCCGAGCATGACGAAGCCGCCGGTCCCGGGGTCGCGGGCGCCGAGGTGCAGGTTGGACAGCAGGCCCTGCCGGCGGCCGTGCCCCCACTCGGCGGCGAGGACGACGAGGTCGAGGGTGTGCCGGGGCTTGACCTTGATCCAGCCCGCGCCGCGCCGCCCGGCCGTGTACGGGGTGTCGAGGGCCTTGACGACGACGCCCTCGTGGCCGCGCGCGACGGCCTCGTCGAAGACCTCCTTGGCGCGCGCGGGGTCGCCGGTGACCGCGCGGGGCATCCGCAGCTCCTCGGGGACGACCCGCGCGAGCGCCTCGTACCGCTCGGCTCCCGGCGCGTCGAGCAGGTCCTCGCCGCGCGCGCCCTGGGGAGGGGAGCCGCCGGCCTCCACGAGGTACAGCACGTCGAACAGGAAGACGGCCAGCGGCACCGGTTCGGTGTCCTTCGCCGTGCGGGTCGCGGTGCGGGCGGAGGTCACCTGGAACGGGTAGGGGCTGCCGTCCGGCCGCAGGGCGATCAGCTCGCCGTCGAACACGGCCTCGCGGACGGGCAGCCCCCGCACCGCCTCCACCACCTCCGGCAGCCGGGAGGTGATCTCGTCCAGCGTCCGGGTGAAGACCCGGACCCCGTGGCCGGACACGTGCACCTGCGCGCGGATGCCGTCGAGCTTCCACTCGACGGCCGCCTCGCCCCCGAGCTTGGCGAACGCCTCGTCGACCGACGGCGCGGCGGCGGCCAGCATCGGCTTGACCGGCCGCCCCACCTCCAGCGTGAACGCGCGCAGCCCGTCCACGCCCTCCGCGAGCGCGGTCGTGGCGACCGGGCCGAGCGAGCCGCGCAGCATGAACGCGCGCCGGACCTCGGCGGAGGGCACCCCGGCGGCCGACGCGATCGCCTCGGCCATCACCCCGTCCAGCGCGCCCTGGCGCAGCTCGCCCGCCAGCAGCCTGACGAGGAAGCCCTGCTCGGGGGCGGTGGCGCGGCCGAACAGCGCGGCGAGCAGCTCGCGCCGCCGGGCGACCGAGCCGGGTCCGGACACGGCGCCGATCCCGCCGAACGCCGCGTCCACCTCGGACACCGTCAGGGACGGCTCGGCGGCGGGCGGCGGGAGGTCGCGCAGCGCGGCGTACCCCACCCCGATCTGGCGTTGCGGCAGCTCGCCGGACAGGTAGGCGACCACGGTCGCGGCCTCGCCCGGGTCGGCCGCGCGCAGGCACTCCGCCAGCGCGGCCACCTTGGCCTTGCGGCCCGAGGTGCCCGCGACCGCCTCCGAGGTCCGCGCGATGTCCGCTGTCAGCATCCCATCATTGTGACCACCGGGTCTGACGAACGGCACCGCGAGGGGGCCTGGCGAGGCGGCGCGGCCCTGGTTACGTTGGCCGGTGGCGGGAACGGTCGGCGGGACGGAAGTGAGGAGCGCGGCGTGGGCCTTCAGCGTCCGGTCGAGCCGTTCCACCGGCCGTATGCCGGTCCGGAGCCGCCGGCCCCCGGGCGACGCCCGCGCAGGCTGATCGCGGTGCTCGCGGCGGCCGCGGCGGTCGCCGTCGCTGTGGTGGCGGCGGTCCTGGTCATGTCCGGGGGGCGCGAGCAGGAGGCCGCCCCGCGGCGCACGCCGGGCGGGTCCGCGCAGCCGCCGGCGGTCCGCCCGTCCGGGTCGCCGGGCCCGCGGGAGAAAGTGATCAACGCGCTTCCGGCGCCCTGCGGGACGGTCGCGGCGGGCACGGTCGAGCGGGCCGTCCCGGAGGCGACGCGGCGGCAGAGCGCGAACTCGACGCTCACCACGTGCACGTACTCCTCGACCGGCTCGGCGTTCCGCTGGCTGCGCGTGGAGGCGCGCCTGTACGCCCCCGGCGACACCGCGACGCCCGTCCAGGACGCCGAGGGCTACTACGACGCGCAGTGGGCCCAGGCTCACGACGCCCCGCTCGTGCGGACCGTCACGCTGGAGCGCCGCGGCGGCATCGGGGACGAGGCGTACCGCTGGTTCAAGACCGACGAGGGCCAGCCGACCGTGGTCGGGCAGGTCACGGCCCGGGTCCGCAACGTGGTCCTCACGGTCGCCTACAGCGAGCAGGCGCCCCGGAAGGGCCCCGCGGACGCCCGGGAGCGGGCCTGCCTCGACACCGCCACCGCCGTCGCCCGTGACGTCCTCACCGCGCTGAGTCATTCCTGACCTGAATCGGCCGATCACGGCATCACTTTCGCCGGCACCTTCTATGGTGAACCGGTAAAGGGGAGGGAGCGCGCCGATCGAGCTCCCGCGCCAGGCAGGATGATCGGCGCGCGGCGATGCCTGGGGAGGAGGGGGTCGACGTCGTGACCATGCCATCGCTGGGAGTGTCCTGGGTGTGATGCACCCGGCTTGAGCTGCCCGTATTCACCTCAGGGCCGCGGAGTGGTCCCTGCTCCGCGGCCCTTTTCCATGCCCTGGCCGAGTCCAGTCCCGCGCCATTGCCGAACCATTTTCTAATAACCGGTTCGACGTCGAGACAAATGGCGGCCGGGTGTCCAGCCCCGAAAACCCGCCTCGTCCGGGAACGCAGGGCTTTTCCGGAACGACCGCGCCGTCGCCGCGCGCCGCGGGGGTGCTAGCCCCGGGCGGGGATCCTGGCCAGCAGGCGCAGCGAGGCGGGGGACACCCGGGACAGGACGTGCGCGAGGTGCCCCTCGGCGTTGACGGGCACGACGGCCTTGTTCTTGACGATCGCGTGGACGACCCGCTCGGCGACCTTCTCCGGCGGGTAGTTGCGCAGGTTGACGGCGCGCTGCCCGCGCTCGCGGAGCCGCGCGCGGGCCTGGTCGTCGCCCTCCAGGTGGATCGCGTTCTCGGCGATGCTGGTGCTGACGAACCCGGGGCAGACGGCCGTGACGCCGATGCGCGAGCCGGCCAGCTCGGCGCGCAGGCACTCGCTGAGCATGAGGACGGCGGACTTCGTCGTGCAGTAGGCGGGCATGGACCGCCACGGCGCGAACGCGGCGGCCGACGCGATGTTGACGATGTGCCCGCCGAAGTTCGGCTTGTCTGGCTTGTTGGGCAGCGCGTTCACGCGGTCGCGCATCTGGCGGCCGAACAGCCGGCAGCCGTGGACGACGCCCCACAGGTTCACGCCGAGGATGCGCTCCCAGTCCTCCACGCCGGTGTCGAGGAAGGGGCCGGTGACCGCGATGCCGGCGTTGTTGACGACGATGTCGGGGACGCGGTGGGTCTCCTTCACCTGGGCGGCGAAGTCCTCCATCGCGGCCTCGTCCGCCACGTCCACCTGGTAGGCGGTGCCGCCCGCGCCGAGCGTCTTGGCGAGGGCGGCCGTGCGCTCGGCGGCGGGCATGTCGATGTCCGCCGCGACGACGCTCGCCCCGTTCCCGGCCAGGGCGAGGGCGACGGCCCGGCCGATTCCGCTGCCGGCTCCGGTGACGACGGCGAGCGCTCCGTCGAAGTGCGCGAGGGGCATCCAGACCTCCGAGGTGTGCGGCGGATCGAATGATCTGAACGTTACTCAGCCCGCCGCCGCCGCGTCGGCTATGACGGCGTCCACCTCCGCTTTGCGGGCGGTCTCCTCGGCGGCGAACCGCTCGGCGTCGACCGTCTCGGCGATCTCCTCGTCCTGGTGCATGAGCGCGTCGAGGTCGGCCTTGGACATGTCCAGGACGCCCATGTCGTCATACGCGCGCCGGATGCGGTCGCTCCACAGCCCGATGTCCTTCACGCAGGGCACGATGCGGCTGAACAGCAGGCTCTGGAACATCCGCATGTACGGCGAGTTCTCGACCATCTCGTCGACCTCCTTCGGGTCGATGCCGAAGTTGGTCCAGATCTCCCGGCCGCGGATGCGGTCGCGCATCAGGTAGCAGCCCTCGATGACGAACTCCTCGCGCTCGCGGAGCTCCGCCTCGGAGAGCTGCTTGTAGTAGTCGCGCAGCGCCAGCCGCCCGAACGCGACGTGGCGCGCCTCGTCCTGCATGACGTAGGCGAGGAGCTGCTTGGGCAGCGGCTTGGTGGTGACGTCGCGGATGACGCCGAACGCGGCGAGCGCGAGGCCCTCGATGAGCACCTGCATGCCGAGGTAGGGCATGTCCCAGCGCGAGTCGGTGAGGGTCTCGTTCAGCAGGTCCTGCAGCTTGGTGTTGATCGGGTAGACCATCCCGACCTTCTCGTGCAGGAACCGTGCGAACAGCTCGACGTGGCGGGCCTCGTCCATCGTCTGGGTGGCGGAGTAGAACTTGGAGTCCAGGTCGGGCACCGACTCGACGATGCGGGCGGCGGTGACCATCGCGCCCTGCTCACCGTGCATGAACTGGGAGAACTGCCAGGCCGTGCTGTGGCGCCGCAGCTCGCCGCGCTCCTTCACGGACAGCATGTCCCAGTACTTCGTCCCGTAGATGGCGAGGGACTGGTCGGGGACGCCGAGGACGTCGTGCGGGTCGACCTCCAGGTCCCAGTCGATGCGCTTGACCGAGTCCCACTGCTTGTCCTTGCCCTTCTGGTAGAGGGCGAGGAGACGGTCGCGGCCGTCGTCGTACTCCCAGGTGAACCTGGCGTCGCCGGTCATCGGGACGGTCCAGGCGTCGGACGGGACGGAGTCGGTGTACAGGTCGTGGGTCGACATGGGCGTCCTCCCCGAGCGCAGACGTACGCTGTACGTCTTACGTACAATGTACGTACCGTGTCATGGGACACTTACGGTGTCAACGGCGAGGAGGAGCGCGAGCGATGGCGAGGCGTGTGACCTCCGACACTCCGCGGCCGGGCCTGACCCGCGCGCGCATCGTGGAGGCGGCGGTCGACCTGATCGAGCGGGAGGGCGCGGACGGGCTGTCGATGCGCCGGGTCGCCGCCGAACTTGACGTCGCCGTGATGTCGCTCTACAACCACGTCCCGAACAAGGGCGCGCTGCTGGAGGGCGTGGCCGAGCACGTCGTCGCGGGGCTGGAACTGCCCGACGACCCGTCCGAGCCGTGGCAGGAGCGCGCGCGTGCGCTGGTCCGGGCCTTCCGGAAGGTCGCCCACGACAACCCGCGCTGCATGTCGATCGTCCTCACCCACAAGGTCGACACACCGGTGGGGCTGCGGCCCGCCGAGCGCGCCCTGGCCCTCGCCGACGCCGCCGGGTTCGACGGCGAGACGGCCGTCCGCATCATGCGGGCGCTCATCGCCTACGCGCTCGGCGCCCAGATGCGCGAGACCGGCATGGCGAAGATGCTGGGGCACCTCGCCGAGACGGGGGCCGAGTCCTGGACGCGCCTCGACCCGGACGAGTTCCCCCACGTGATCGCCTACGGCCCGGCGCTGGCCCGCTTCGACGCCGAGGCCGACTTCGAGTTCGGCCTCGACCTGCTCATCGGGGCGCTGGACGCGCTTCCCCGGCGGGGGCCAGGTAAGGGCTGAGGCCGTTCCAGCAGAAGTCGGTCATGTAGCGGGCCGCGTCCTCCGCCGACACGTCGGGGCGGCCCGTCTGCCACAGCGCCAGGCGCTCGCTCGCGCCCATGATGATCTGCGTGAACGCCTCGATCGCGCCGGCCGGCGCGGACGGCGCGAACGTGCCGAGCACGCCGGCGATGAGCTCGCTCTGCTGCCGCCGCGTCTCGTCGATGGCCTGGATGGCCTCCGGGGCGGCGGCCATCGGCTCGCGCAGGAGCATCGCGAACGACCTGCTGTGCTCGTCGATGAACCGGAAGTAGGCGACCATCCCCCGGGACAGGATGTCCTCGGGGGTGGTGGCGCCCGCCATCGCCTTCTGGGTGACGTCGAACAACTCGGCCTTGGAGCGGCTCACGCACGCCACGAGCAGGCCGTCCTTGGAGCCGAAGTACTCGTAGAGCATCGGCTTGGAGACCCCGCAGCGCTCGGCGATCTCGTCCATGGAGGCGGCCTGGTAGCCGCGCTCGCCGAACACCCGCTCCGCCACGTCCAGCATCTGCCGCTCGCGCTCGGCGCGCGACATCCGGCGGCGGCGGGGCGGGGGTGTGGCGCCACTCACAGGGAAATCCCCTCTGTTGGACCTACCGTCAGTAACCTACTCCCGGTAACTTACTGCGAGTAGGTTATCTGAGAGGAGGGGTCATGAGCGAGCGCGCCCCCGCGATCGTCATCATCGGCTCCGGCTTCGCCGGCCTCGGCATGGCGATCCGGCTCAAGCGGTCCGGCTTCCACGACTTCGTCGTCCTGGAGAAGAGCGAGGCGCTCGGCGGGACCTGGCACGACAACACCTATCCGGGCTGCGCCTGCGACGTCCCGTCGCACATGTACTCCTTCTCCTTCGAGCTCAACCCGGGCTGGACGCGGATGTTCGCGCCGCAGCCGGAGATCCGCGCCTACATGGAGCGCACCGCCGACAAGTACCGGGTGCGCGAGCACATCCGGTTCGGCGCGGCGGTCGACTCCATGGAGTACGACGACGACGCCCGCCACTGGAAGGTGACGCTCGGCGACGGGACGGTCCTCACCCCGAAGGCCGTCGTGTCCGGCATCGGCGCGCTGCACGTCCCGTCCTACCCGGACCTGCCGGGCGTCGAGCTGTTCCGGGGGACGGCGTTCCACTCCGCCGAGTGGGACCACTCCTACGACCTCACCGGCAAGCGGGTCGCCGTCATCGGCACGGGCGCCTCGGCGATCCAGTTCGTGCCGAAGGTCGCCAAGCGGGCGGGCGAGCTCGTCGTCTTCCAGCGGACCCCGCCGTGGATCCAGCCCAAGCCCGACCTGCCCATCCCCGCGCCGGTCCGCACGCTGTTCGGGAAGGTGCCGGTCGCCGCCCGCGCGTTCCGCGGCGGCATCTACTGGGC
Organism: Actinomadura coerulea; assembly: GCF_014208105.1. NCBI lineage: Bacteria > Bacillati > Actinomycetota > Actinomycetes > Streptosporangiales > Thermomonosporaceae > Actinomadura > Actinomadura coerulea. Next base: position 4,567,640 of record NZ_JACHMQ010000001.1, on the reverse strand, counting down.
GCTGGAGGCCCGCGCCGTCGGGTTCACCATCGACCCGCGGCTGTCCACCCCGCAGGAGAAGATCGCCCGCCGGCACATCGCGAGCCAGGTCGCCGACCCGGTGCTGCGCGCCAAGGTGACGCCGGACTACACGATCGGCTGCAAGCGGATCCTGCTGTCCAACGACTACTATCCGGCGCTCTCGCGTCCCAACGTGGAGGTGGAGACCTCCGGGATCGCCGAGGTGCGGGAGCACTCCGTCGTCACCGAGGACGGGCGCGAGTACGAGGTCGACTGCATCATCTACGGCACCGGCTTCAAGGTGACCGACGCCCTCACCGACCTGCGCGTCACCGGCCGCGGCGGCGTCAAGCTCCAGGAGATCTGGGCGGACGGCATCGAGGCGCACCGCGGCACGACGATCCCCGGCCTGCCGAACTTCTTCATGCTGCTCGGCCCGAACACCGGCCTCGGCCACAACTCCGTCGTCTTCATGATCGAGGTCCAGATCCAGCACGTGCTGAACTGCCTGCGCCTGATGCAGGAGGCGGGCGCCGACGCCATCGAGCCGAAGCCGGAGGCCGCGCGCCGCTTCAACGACCGCCTCCAGCGGCGGCTGCGCCGCGCCGTCTGGAACGAGGGCGGCTGCGACAGCTGGTACCTCGACGACCAGGGCGTCAACCGCACCCTCTGGCCGGGCCACACGTTCGAGTTCTGGGCCGGCTCCCGCAAGGCCAGGCCGGAGGAGTTCGTCCTCACCCGCTGAGCGCGCGTCGGCATGCTCGCCGCCGCAGGGCCGCACGTCTTCACGACCCGCACGGTCGACGCCCCAGTTTGGAAGAATCTTGCATTTCTGCAATTTCTGTCCAAGGATACGGGTGGCCGGATCGGACGGGCCGGCTGACGACATGGGCCGGCGACTTCCCTGCGGAGGCTCATGAACGACACCACCAGCACGCTGACGGACACCTTGTTCCTCTACGACAGGTCCGGGCGGCGCTACGCGCCCACCGACCGGCGCTGGCGCGGTGAGGACGGCTCACCTCTCGCGCTCAGCCCGGTGCCCGGGCCCGCGCCCGACCAGATCGACACGAGCGAGCGCTCCCTCTGGCGCTACCAGTCCGCGATCCCGGTCTCTCCCCGGCACCGTGTGAGCCTCGGGGAGGGCTTCACCCCCATGCCGCCGCTGGACTGGGACGGGCTGCGCGTCCACTTCAAGCTCGAATGGTTCAATCCCACCTCCAGCTTCAAGGACCGGGGGGTCACGGTGATGATCTCCCATCTGCGCGGGCGGGGGGAGACGCGCGTCCTGGAGGACAGCTCCGGCAACGGCGGCTCCGCGGTCGCCGCCTACGCGGCCGCCGCCGGGATGGACGCGAAGATCATCGTTCCCGCGGCGACGTCGGCCGCCAAGATCCTTCAGGCCCGCGCGTACGGCGCCCGGATCGAACTCGTCGCGGGCACCCGCGAACAGGTCTCCGACGAGGCGATCCGCCAGTCCGAGCAGACCTTCTACGCCAGCCACAACTGGCACCCCTACTTCCTGCAGGGCACGAAGACGATCGCCTACGAGATGTGGGAGTCGCTCGCGTTCAGGGCGCCGGACAACGTCGTGCTCGTCGCCGGCGCGGGCAGCAACGTCCTCGGCTGCGACATCGGATTCGGCGAACTGCTCGAAGGAGGCCGGATCGACCGGCTCCCCAGGCTTCTGGTCGGCCAGCCGGAGCACTGGGCCGCGATCGCGGACACGGTGAACGGGATCGACCCGCGGAGCCGGGGACCACGGGTGCCGACGATCGCGGAGGGCGCCTCCATCGCCGCTCCGGTCCGGCTCCCGGAGGCCGTCGAGGCGATCCGCCGCTCGGGCGGGGCGGCGGTGGCGGTCACCGAGGACCAGATCCACCTGGCCGTGCGCAAGCTCGCCTCGCGGGGACTGTACGCCGAGCCGACCAGCGGCGTCGCCGCGGCGGCCCTCGACCACTTCCTGGCCGACGGCACCATCGGCCCTGGCGAGACCACCGTCGTCGTCCTCACCGGCGCCGGGCTCAAGTCGGCGGAGGCGATGGCCGCCGTCTTCGACGACGACGGCGCCCCTGACGGGAGGAGCCGCACGTGACCCCCGACGTCCCCGAGGACGCCGACGCCCCCGCCGACCCCGACGAGCACCTTCTCCTCGAAGCCGAGAAGATCGCGATCGCGATCGGACGCATGTTCCCCGGCCTCTGCGAGGTGGTCCTCCACGACCTGCGCCGGCCGGAGCACGCGATCCGCGTCATCGAGAACAACCTGTCGGGCCGCAGGGCGGGGGACTCCGCCACCGAGCTGGGGCTCCGCCGGATCGCGGACCCGGACTACCCGAGCGTGATCCAGAACTATCCCAACCGGTTCCCCGACGGCCGTCCGGTGAAGAGCACGTCCATCGGGATCAAGAACGCCCAGGGCCGCTACGTCGCGGCGCTCTGCCTGAACCTCGACGTGTCGAACCTTTCTCCCCTCACGCTCGCCCTGGCCAACCTGGTGGCGACCGAGGTCGAGCACCGGGAAGAGGCGTTGGAGACCCTGGAGAACCGCCCGGCGCGGGAGTTGCGCGAGGTCATCGAGACGTTCGCCGCCGGACGAGCCGCCACCCCGCGCGCACTCGGCCGTGCCGCCAAGAAGGACCTCGTCCGGCGACTGCACCGTGACGGCTACTTCGACACCCGGGGTTCCACCGAGGCCATCGCCGACCTGCTGGGAATCTCCCGGAGCACCGTCTACAACTACGCCAGGCAGCCCTGAGGGCCCGTCAGCTCACTTGGCGGGGGGGGAGAACATCGGGCGGAAGCCCGCGACGAGCTGGCGGATCACCGGGCGCTGCTGGGCGGGCGTGCGGCCGCGCAGGTCGTGGATCGGGTCGAGGCCGTCGTAGTAGGGGGCGAGGGCGAGGAACGGCAGGATCATCATCAGCCAGGTGGCGAGGACCTCCAGGTCGGCCTCCTCGCCGATGGCGCCCTGCGCCTTCCACAGCTCCAGCGTCGGGTGGATGACCAGCAGGTAGTGCTGGTTGGCGGTGTCGCGGACGACGGACCGGACGCCGTTGTCGAGCTCGAAGTTCGTGGCCGCGGTGACGCCGCGCTCCAGCGGGTGGTCGGCCATGTACTCGGTCCAGTCGCACAGGACGTCGACCAGCCACTCGTCGAAGGCCTGGTCGAAGTCGATCCGCTCGATGCGGCGCTCCATCTCCTCGCGGATGCGGCGCGACGCCTCGTCGCACACGAACGCGAAGAACTCCAGCTTGTCGCTGAAGTACTGGAACAGCGAGCCCTTGGCGATGCCGGCCTCGCGCGCGATGGTGTTGAGGCTGCCGGTCGAGTACCCGTGCTCTCCGAACTCGCGCATCGCCACTTCGAGCACGCGTTCGCGCTTGGCGACGTTGAGGCGGAACCAGGTCGACGTCGGCATGGACCTCTTCGACTTTCCGTCAGGAACCGGTAACCAGGAGGTCAGGATAACGGCCTGCCGCACTCCCTGTGACCCGAACGTCACACGCGCCCCTGGCGGATCCCGGTCACCGTACGCCGGGCAGGCCCCGGCGGGCCCGCCGGCGGCGGTACAGACTCGCGGCGCGGAGGGTGGCGTCGAGGGAGAACCGGGCGTCCGCGTTCTCGAGGCTGTCGCCGAGGTAGCTCTCCAACTGGCGGAGCCGGTACCGGACGGTCTGCGGATGGATCTTCAGCCGCTCCCCGATGTCGACGGCGGTCGCCCGGGTGGTGACGGATTCGGTGAGCGTCTCGACGAGGCGCTTGCGCTGCCCCTCCGACACGTCCTGGAGTGGTTCCAGATGCCGGCGGGTGAGCTCCTCGACCAGCGGCGGATCGGAGAGCAGCCACATGGTCATGAGGTGGTCCTCGCAGGGGATGAGGGAGCCGTCCTGGATGATGCCCTCCTCGGCGAGGTCGAGGACGCGGCGGGCCCAGCGCAGCGAGTGGGCGGCCCGTTCCAGCGGCAGGGTGAGGCCGAGGACGCAGCTGGCGTCCGGCAGCGCGGCGCGCAGCATGTTCCGCCGGTCGGCGGTGAGCGGCCCGGGGACGAGCAGGCACGGTTCCGCCGAGTCGAAGTCGGTGAGGATGTCGGTGTCGAGCGCGGAGCGGGTGCAGGGCGCCTCGGGGTGGACGGCGACGAGGGTGGCCTCGGCCGGCAGCGGCCACCAGCCGGTGGACTTGGCGAGGTCCTCGATGGCCTCGGGGACGACGGCGGGCCGCTGCAGGATCAGATGCAGCAGCCGGCGCCGCTCCTCACGGCGGCGCAGGTCGGCGTGCCCGGTGGCCTGCTGGTAGCCGAGGCGGGCCTGTGCGACGGATTCCTCGAGGTAGACGAGCATGGCGTCGACGGCGGCGGACACGACGAAGGTGGGGACCTGCGCGCGCTCGGCGAGGACGGCCGTCCGGCGCCACGCGACGTGGAAGGCGATCCGGGCCGCGGCCTGGAGGTGGTCGAGGCTGCGCCCCTCGATGGCCTCGAAGCGGCCGAGGGCGCGGCAGGTCTCGTCGCGCTGGTCGGTGGAGGCGTCCGGATCGGAGATCCGGTCCAGGAAGGTCGGCAGCAGGATGTCGGCGCAGAGCCGGAGGGTCTGGTCGTAGGCGGGATCGGGCCGGTCGTACTCCGGGATGCTGCGCTTGATCTCGGTGACGATCTCGTTCGTGACGTCGGACAGTTCCGCGCGCAGCAGGCCGAGGAATTCCTGGAAGTCAGTCTGACTCCGGTCGTGTTCAGACAAATCTAATGCCTGCGACATGGGAAAGTGAACCTCCACATCGAGCCGGCCGGGCGCCGTGGCGCCGTCCTGGTGGCGGCGCTGGATGGGGTGTGCCGGACGGGAGGCGAACACCCTGGAATGAAATCGATAACACCGTGAACATAAAGTCGCCAGTCGGCGGTGGCAAGGGCCTGCGGTTCGATCGTCCGCACGGCCGCGCGTCTTTGCTCGTGATGTGACAAGAACGACGTTCGGTTGCTGGGCCGGTGATGAAACTGGTTGCCCGCACGGGCGGACGGGCCGCCGACCGATCCTATGTTACTTGCTGGTAGTCAACGGCTGACGGTTTGAGAGAGAGGGAGGACTAAGTCGGTGACAAATTTCTGAGGCCATTTACCGAATTGTGCCGAAGAGCCTGCGATCTCCTATTGAATGCTGCGTCTAGTGCGCCGTAATGTCCTCGAAACCTCTCTACCTAGCGCGAGCGGTGGTGTCGTGGGAATTGAAGTGGTCGTCGAGGGGCTGACGAAAGTCTTCGGCCGGCAGACGATCTGGCGTGATGTCACGCTCACTCTTCCGCCCGGTGAGGTGAGCGTGCTGCTGGGCCCCTCCGGCACCGGCAAGACCGTCTTCCTCAAGTCGCTCGTCGGGCTGCTCAAGCCGGAGGAGGGCCGCGTCCTCATCGGCGGGGTCGACATGGTCAACGACCGCGACCGCGAGGTGTTCGAGGCGCGCAAGCGGTTCGGGCTGATGTTCCAGGACGGCGCGCTCTTCGGCTCGCTGCCGCTGTTCGACAACATCGCGTTCCCGCTCCGCGAGCACACCCGCAAGAAGGAGTCCGAGATCCGGCGGATCGTGATGGAGCGGATGGAGATGGTCGGCCTCACCGGCGAGGAGCGCAAACTGCCCGGCCAGATCTCCGGCGGCATGCGCAAGCGCGCCGGCCTCGCCCGCGCGCTCGTCCTCGACCCGGAGATCATTCTGTGCGACGAGCCCGACTCCGGCCTGGACCCCGTCCGCACGGCGCACATCTCCCAGTTGCTGATCGACGTCAACGCGCGGATCGACGCGACGATGCTGATCGTCACGCACAACATCGACATCGCCGCGACCGTCCCGGACAACATCGGCATGCTGTACCGCCGCGACCTCATCGCGTTCGGCCCCCGCGAGGCACTGCTGACCAGCGACGAGCCGGCCGTCCTGCAGTTCCTGCACGGCGACACGCGCGGACCGATCGGCATGTCGGAGGAGAAGGACGCCGCGCTGCTCGCCGCCGAGGCCGCCGGCCCCGCGCCCGTCCAACGCACCCTGGAGATCCCGCCGCAGCTGCGCCCCACGCCCGGGGCGCCGCCCCGGCAGGGCGAGCTGCGGCACGCGCGGCGCCTCGACGAGATGATGCCGCTCCTCTCCCGCCGGGCGCAGGAGGCGATCTACGCCAACCGCAGGCACGCGCCGGAGGGCGGCGTCCCCGATGCGAACTGACCGCCCTCGAACCGACCAGCCGACCGCACCGCGCGGCGACGCGTGCGTGCCCGAGGAAGGAGACGCGCGTGGCGGCACCTGATTCCGCCGTTCCCGGCGCCGGCGCACTGCGCCAGACCGGGCGGCTCTTCGCGCTCGCCGCGACGGTGCTGGCGCTGTCGTTCCGGCGCCCGTTCCAGCTCCGCGAGCTGGTCCAGCAGTTCTGGTTCATCGCGTCGGTGTCGATCCTGCCGACCGCGCTCGTGTCGATCCCGTTCGGCGCGGTCATCTCGCTCCAGGTCGGGTCGCTGGCCAAGCAGCTCGGCGCGCAGTCGCTCACCGGTGGGGCGAGCGTCCTCGCCGTCGTGCAGCAGGCCAGCCCGCTGATCGTGGCGCTGCTGATCTCCGGCGCGGCCGGGTCGGCGATCTGCGCGGACCTCGGCTCCCGGACGATCCGCGAGGAGATGGACGCGATGGAGGTGATGGGGGTCTCGCCCATCCAGCGCCTCGTGGTCCCGCGCGTCCTCGCCTGCATGGCGGTCGCGGTGCTGCTGAACGGCCTGGTCTCCGTCGTCGGGGTCGCGGGCGGCTACTTCTTCAACGTGCTGCTGCAGGACGGGACGCCCGGCGCCTACCTCGCCTCGTTCTCCGCGCTCGCGCAGCTGCCCGACCTGTACATCGGCGAGTTCAAAGCGCTGATCTTCGGATTCATCGCCGGCGTGGTGGCCGCCTACCGCGGCCTCAACCCGAACCCCGGCCCGAAGGGCGTCGGGGACGCGGTCAACCAGTCGGTCGTCATCACGTTCCTGATGCTGTTCTTCGTCAACCTCGTGCTGACGGCCATCTATTTGCAGGTCGTCCCCCCGAAGGGAGCGTGACATGGCGGTCCCCGGGGTTCGCCGCCTCCGCCCGGTGAAGCTGGTCTCCTGGCTGGACCAGCCCGGCGACCAGCTCGGCTTCTACGTCCGGGCGCTGCTGTGGACGCCGCGCGCGCTGCGCCGCTACCTGCGCGAGTCGCTGCGGCTGCTCGGCGAGGTCGCGTTCGGCAGCGGCGCGCTCGCCGTCATCGGCGGCACCGTCGGCGTGATGATCGGCATGACGGTGTTCACGGGCGTCGTCGTCGGCCTGTCCGGCTACGCCGCGCTCGACCAGATCGGGTCGGCGGCGTTCACCGGGTTCGTGTCGGCGTACTTCAACACCCGCGAGATCGCCCCCCTGGTGTCCGGGCTGGCGCTGTCGGCGACGGTCGGCGCCGGGTTCACCGCGCAGCTCGGCGCGATGCGGATCAACGAGGAGATCGACGCGCTGGAGGGCATGGGCATCCAGTCGGTGCCCTACCTGGTCACCACCCGGATCATCGCGGGCACCGTCGCGATCGTCCCGCTGTACGGCATCGGGCTGCTCAGCTCCTATCTGGCCTCCAGACAGGTGACGCTCTGGTTCAACGGGCAGTCGGCCGGTACCTACGACCACTACTTCAACATCTTCCTCGCCCCGGAGGACGTGCTGCTCTCGTTCGCCAAGGTGCTGATCTTCAGCGTGATGGTGGTGCTCGCGCACTGCTACTACGGCTACCGCGCGGTCGGCGGCCCCGCCGGCGTGGGCGTCGCCGTCGGCCGCGCGGTCCGCACCGCGATCGTGCTGATCAGCGTGACGGACTTCTTCGCCAGCCTCGCCATCTGGGGTGCCACGACCACCGTGAAGGTGACGGGCTGACATGGGCCGATCTGACATGGGGTGGATCTGACATGAGGTGGATCTGACATGGCCCGGCGAACCACCCGGCACGTGGTCGGGCAGCGCCTCACCGGGGTGGCGTTCCTGCTCGTCCCGGCGCTGCTGGTCTGGCTGTCGATCGCGATCTACGACAAGCAGTTCACCGACGCGACGATGGTGACGCTGCGCACCTCGACGGCCGGGCACGAGATGCACGCGATGGCGGACGTGAAGGTCCGCGGCGTCGTCGTCGGCGAGGTCCGGTCCATCACGGCGGACGGGGCCGGCGCGAAGCTGGAGTTGGCCCTGAAACCGGGGCTGACCGACCGGATCCCGGCGGACGTCCAGGCGCGGCTGCTGCCGACGACGGTGTTCGGCGCCCGGTTCGTCTCGCTCGTCCCACCGCCCGGGTCGGCGGGACGGCCGATCGCCGACGGCGACGTGATCTCCGAGGACCGCAGCCGGAACGCGGTGGAGCTGTCGGAGGTCCTCAACCACACGATGGACCTGCTCGACACCATCCAGCCGGCGAAGCTCTCGGCGACGCTGAACGCCATGGCGCGGGCGCTGGAAGGGCGCGGCGACCAGATCGGCCGCAACTTCGAGCAGCTCGACGCGTTCCTGACCAAGCTCAACCCGGAGGTGCCGGCGCTCGCCCGCAACCTCCAGGAGCTGGCGGCGTTCACCCAGCACGCCTCCGACGCGGCGCCCGACCTGCTTCAGGCGCTCACGGACTTCACGGTCACCAGCCGGACGATCGCCGACCAGCGCACCGCTCTCGCGACCCTGTACGACGCGGTGTCGGGATCGTCCGCCGACCTCGAGGACTTCCTGCGCGCCAACTCCGGCAACATCATCGCGCTGGCGACCGAGAGCCGGGGGAGCCTGGACCTGATGCGCCGCTACGCCCCGGCCGCGCCCTGCACGTTCCGCGCGCTCGCCGGCTTCATCCCGACGATGAACAAGGTCCTTGGCAAGGGCACGGACGAGCACGGCGTCCACGGCGTGGTCGTGCCGGTCACGAGCAAGGGCCGCTACGTCCCGGGCAGGGACGCCCCCCGCTACGACGGTGGCGGCGGGCCGCGCTGCCCGAGCGTCCCCTACCTCGGGACCGGGGGCGGGGTGCGGGTGCTGCCCGCCGGCGGCGCGCCCGGGCAGGGCGGCGCGGCCGGCAGCGGCCTCGGCCCCGCGAACTCGGCGTCGGAGAACGACCTGGTCAACGAGCTTGCCGGGGCGCCGCTGGACGAGGTCCCCGAGGAGCTGCCGGACTGGTCCAGCGTGCTGGTCGGGCCGATCTACCGGGGCACGGAGGTGACGGTGAAATGAGGCTCACCGGTCAGGGGATCAAGGGCATGGGGTTCCCCCTCGTCAGCTCGCTGATCTTCATCGTTGTCACGGTGCTGGCGACCGCGCTGCTGGCGTCCAGCATCACCGGCGCCACCAGCGGGGACCGCGTCACCTACTACGCCAAGTTCACCGACGTGGCCGGGCTCCATCCGGGGCACGGCGTGCGGATCGCGGGCGTCGAGGTCGGCCAGGTCGAGGAGATCAAGGTCAGCGACCGCCGGCTCGCCCGGGTGAAGATCTCCGTCGACCGGGACCGGCGGATCCCCGCGTCGGCGACCGCCGCCGTCAAGTACCTGAACCTGGTCGGCGGACGGTACGTCTCCCTCGGCCAGGGCACCGGCTCGCCCGGCCGGGTACTGGAGCCCGGCGGGACGATCCCGGTCGAGCACACCGCCGGGACGCTCAACCTCACCCAGCTGTTCCAGGGGTTCCAGCCGCTCATGCAGGCGCTGTCGCCCGGGGACGCCAACAAGCTCTCGGAGTCGGTCGTCAAGGTGCTCCAGGGCGAGAGCGGCACCGTGGAGAGCCTGCTGCGCACCGTCGGAGAGCTGACGAGCACGCTCGCCGCCAAGGACAAGGTGATCGGCCAGCTCATCGCGAACCTCGACAGCGTCGTCCAGACCATCAACGGGCGGGACCGGCAGCTCGTCGACCTGGTCACCACGCTGCGCCGGTTCACCTCCGGCCTCGCCACCGACCGCGTCCCGATCGGCGAGGCGCTCGGGTCGATCGCCGACCTCACCACCGCCACCGCCGGGCTGCTCCAGGTCACGCGGGACCCGCTGAAGGACGACATCGTCCAGCTCGGCCGGCTCAGCGACAACCTCAACCGTGACGAGCCGCTGCTGACGCGCTTCCTCCAGCGCTCGCCCGGGAAGATGGCGACCTTCGGCCGCCTGGCCTCCTACGGCTCGTGGGTGAACTTCTACCAGTGCGAGGTGAAGTTGATCGGCGTCAGCTACGCGGGCTCCGACCTGTCGAACCAGCCGCCGCCGACCGGCCTGCCCATCAAGGACGCGAGGTGCCGCGGATGACGCCCCCGACCCCGCCCCCCGGCGGCCCGCCCCCCGGCGGCCCGCCCCCCGTCCCCCCGGCGGGCGGGCCGCCTCCGCCGCTGCCGCGCGCCCTGCCGCGCCCGAAGCGGGGCCGGCCGCGGCTGAAGCCGTTGCGCGACCGCGACCCGATCGGGGTGGCGGCCGTCGGCATCGTGATCCTGCTCGTCCTCGGCACGCTCGCCTACCGCGCCGACCGGCTGCCGCTCGTCGGCGGCGGGACGACCTACAGCGCGTACTTCTCCGAGGCCGCCGGGCTGGACCCCGGCCAGGAGGTCCGTGTCGCCGGGGTGAAGGTCGGCAAGGTCACCGGCGTGTCGCTCAAGGGGAACAAGGTCAAGGTCACGTTCCGGGTGAAGGACACCTGGGTCGGGAACGCGACCCGCGCCACCATCATGATCAAGACGCTGCTGGGGTCGAAGTACCTCCAGCTGGACCCGCTCGGCTACCGCAGGCAGAACCCGCGGGAGCCGATCCCGCTCGACCGGACCGTGGCCCCCTACGACGTCACGACGGCGTTCCAGGACCTCGGCCGGACGTTCGAGCAGCTCGACACGACCCGGCTCGCGCGGAGCCTGGAGACGATCTCCACGACGTTCGAGGACACCCCGGCCAGCGTCCGGGTCGCGCTGCACGGCCTGTCGGCGCTGTCCAACACGATCGCGTCGCGGGACGCCGAGCTGTCCCGGCTGCTCGCCGGGACCAAGCAGCTGTCCGGCACGATCGCCGCGCAGAACTCCCAGTTCGAGACGCTCTTCAAGGACGGCAACCTGCTGCTCGGCGAGCTGCGCCGGCGGCGCGACGCCATCCACGCGCTGCTCGTCGGCACGCAGCGGCTCGGCACGGAGCTGGCCGGCCTCGTCGACGACAACCGCCGCACGCTGGGCCCGACGCTCGTGTCCCTGGAGCGGGTCGTCGGCGTCCTCCAACGCAACCAGAAGAACCTGGAGCGCGTGCTGACGACGGCCACGCCCTACATCCGCGTCCTCGGCAACGCGACGGGCAACGGCCGCTGGGTGGACGGCTACCTGTGCGGGACCGTCCCCGAGGAGTACCTGGTGAACGGCAGGTGGCAACCGGAGGACCCGGACCGCTGCAAGCCGCCGCACCTGACGGGAGGGCGGTGACATGGCGTCCTCCTCGACGCGCCCGGTGAGGCTGCCGAAGCTCGGCTCGCCGATCCGCGACCACCGGACGCGGGTGCTGCAAGCGCTCGTCACGGTGTTCGTCCTGCTGGTCGCGATCGCGCTGGTCCCCTTCGTGAGCGGCGGGCCGACGCACCGGATCACCGCGTACTTCGCCACCGCGATCGGCGTCTACCCCGGCTCCGACATCCGCGTCCTCGGCGTGAAGGTCGGCTCGATCGACTCCGTCGAACCGCTCGGCGACAAGGTCAAGGTCGATATGCGGGTGGACGACGACATCGACGTCCCCGCCGGTGCCCGCGCCGTCGTCATCGCGCCGAACCTGGTGTCGGACCGGTACATCCAGCTCGACCCCGCCTACGGCGGCGGCCCGAAGATGGCCGACGGCGCGTCCATCGACGTGAGCAACACCGCGACCCCGCTGGAACTCGACCAGCTCTACGCCGCGGTCCGGAAGATCTCGGGCGACCTCGGCCCGCGGGGGGTGAACGCGCAGGGCGCCCTGTCGGACGTCATCCGGGTCGGCGCCGCCAACCTCGGCGGCAACGGACAGGCGCTCAACACCATGATCTCCGACCTCGGCAAGGCGTCGCAGACGCTCGCCGGCAACAGCGGCGACCTGTACGCGACCATCGCCAACCTCAACAAGTTCAGCGAGATGCTCCGCGCCAACGACGGGCGGATCCGCCTCGCCGAGAACCAGCTCGCCGAGGTGAGCGGGTTCCTCGCCGCCGACCGCGACGAGCTCGGCGCGGCCCTGCGCAACCTCGCGCTGGCGCTCGCCGAGGTGAAGGGGTTCATCCAGGACAACCGCGCGGCGCTGAAACGGAACGTCGGCAAGCTCTCGGACGTCACCCAGGTCCTGGTCGACCAGCGGGCGTCCCTCGCCGAGCTCATCGACACCGCGCCGCTCGTGACGCAGAACGCCCTGAGCGCCTACGACCCGAAGACGCGGACGCTGATGGCGCGCGGCAACCTCCTGGAGATCACCAAGGCGTTCGGCAGCCTGGACCAGCCGGGCGTCGACCCGATCGCCGCCGACCAGCGGCCGGTGTGCGCCGCGGCGGCGTCCGCCACGCGGACGCTCCGCGAGCAGTGCGACCGGCTGAAGAGGGGCGGACTGGTCGCGGTGGCGCCGAACCGGGAGACCGGCCTGCCGGCGCTGCCGCTGCCGCCCGCGGGCAAGATCTACGCCGGCACCGGCGGGAAGGCGGACCACTGATGCGCACGCCCAAGCTCGTCGCCGCCCTGGCCGCCGGCGTCGTCCTGACGGCGGGCTGCTCGGTGCGGCTGGAGGACGTCCCGCTGCCCGGCGGCGCCGACCTCGGCGACCACCCCTACACGGTGAAGGTGCGGTTCGAGGACGTGCTGAACCTGGTCCCGCAGGCCGCCGTCCGTGTCAACGACGTCCCGGTCGGGCGGGTGAAGAAGGTGTCGCTGCCGAAGGGGGCGTGGCAGGCGGAGGTGACGCTCGCCGTGAACGGTGACGTGCACCTGCCCGCGAACGCGACCGCCAACCTGGAGCAGTCGAGCCTGCTGGGGGAGAAGTACGTCAAGCTCGCCGCGCCGACGACGGCGCCGTCCCCGCAGCGGCTCTCCGACGGCGCCGTGATCCCGGCGTCCCGGACGACGCGCAACGCCGACACCGAGGAGGTGTTCGGCGCGCTGTCACTGCTGCTGTCGGGCGGCGGGCTCCCGCAGATCCGGACCATCAACCGGGAGTTGAACCAGGCGCTCAACGGGCGTGAGGACAAGGTCCGGTCCGCGCTGCGGAACCTCGACACCTTCACCGGCACGCTCAACCGGAACCGGCAGTCGATCGTGGACGCGCTCGACGGGCTGAACCGGCTGTCGTCCACGGTCAGAGCCCGCAACGGGCAGGTCGGGACCGTCCTGGACGACCTGTCGCCCGGCCTGAAGGTGCTGGAGGAGCAGCGCGGTCTGCTCGTCGAGATGCTGCGCCGGCTGGAGAGGCTCTCGGACGTCGCCGTCAAGACGATCAACGCCAGTAAGGAGGACACGGCCGCGAACCTGCGCTCTCTGGCGGTCGTCCTGCGCAAGCTCGCCGACTCCGGCCGCGACCTGCCGAAGTCCCTGGAGATCCTGCTGACCTACCCGTTCACCGACGAGGCGCTCAAGGCGATCAAGGGCGACTACCTCAACGGCTACGTCACCGTCATCGCCGCCCCCGGCTTCGACTGCGTCGTTCCGCCGGTGAAGGAGGAGGGGCCGTTCGAGGGCCTCGACGACGAGGAGGGGGCGCAGGCGCGCGCCCTCGCCGCGACGCCCACGGTCCCCGGCCCGCAGCCGGCGCCCTGCCCGGACACGGCGGCGGGTCGCGGCTCCGGGGCCGCCGTGTCCGGCGCCGGGACTCCCACCACGGGGACTCCGCCCACCGGGACCCCCACCACGGGAACGCCGCAACCGGGAACGCCGCGACCGGTGACGCCGAGCCGGGCACCCGGGAACGGGAGTCCGGGCAGCGAGCCCGCCCTTCCGCTGCCGACGCTCGGGGAGGGGAACTGACATGCTGACCCTGGTCACCCGCATAAAGATCGCCGCGTTCGCCGTCATCGCGATCGTCGTGATCGCCTACATCGGCGTCAACTACGCCGACGTCGGCCGCTACGTCGGGCTGCGCGGGTACTACACCGTCCGGCTCGACCTGCCCAGCACCGGCGGACTCTTCGAAGGGTCCGCGGTGTCCTACCGGGGCGTCACCGTCGGCAAGGTCGGCAAGCTCGACCTGACGCGGGACGGCGTCATCGCCGAACTCCGGATCGACGACTCGGCGCCGGACATCCCGCGCGACCTCCAGGCGATCGTCGCGAACCGCTCCGCGGTCGGCGAGCAGTACGTCGACCTGCGGCCCCGCGCCGACACCGGGCCCTATCTGGCCCAGGGCACCACGATCCCGCGCAGCGTCACCACCACCCCGGCGCCGGTCGACGAGACGCTCAAGAGCGTCAACGACTTCACCGCCTCCCTCCCGCTGAACGACACCAGGATCCTCATCGACGAGCTGGGGCTGGCGTTCGCCGGGCAGGGCCCGCACCTCCAGCAGCTCCTCGACACGAGCGCCCGGTTCATCTCGGCGTCCGACGCGGCCTTCCCCGAAACGCGCGCTCTGATCCACAACGGGGAGGCGGTGCTGCGGACGCAGAACGAGATGTCGGGGGCGTTCAAGGCGTTCGCGACCGACTCCAGCCTGCTCGCGAGGCGGCTCCGCGACTCCGACGCCGATCTGCGCGAGCTGATCACGGCCGGGCCCGGCGCGGCGGCCGAACTGTCGGGCCTGCTCCACGACCTGGACCCGAGCCTCGGCGTGCTGCTGGCGAACCTTCTCACGACCGCCCGCGTGGCCGAGCCTCGCCAGGCCGCCATCGAGGAGATGCTGGCCAATCTCCCGCGGGTCGCGGCGATCGGCCCCAGCATCGTGGACGGGGGCAAGCTCCGGATGGGGCTGGTCACCACGTTCTTCAACCCGCAGCCCTGCACGCGCGGTTACGGCAAGACCAGATACCGCGACGGCCTCACCCTGTCGCCCGCCCCGTTCAACACCGACGCGCACTGCGCGGAGAGCCCGAGCAGCGGCATCAACGTGCGCGGCACCGCCAACGCGCCGCGCAAGGGCGTCCCGGCGCCGGCCAAGCCGGGCGCGCTGAGCGGCCCGGAGGCGACCGGCCTGCTCGCCTCGCTCGGCTTGGCCGGGCTGGCGCAGCAGCAGGCGCCGTCCGGCGACCTCGCCGCCCTCCTCGGGCTCGGGGGCGCTCCGTGACCGTCGTGGCGGCCGTGCTGCGCAAGCCGACCTGGATGATCCGCTGGATCCGTCCGGCCGGCTACGCCCTCACGGCCGCCGCCGCCGTCCTCCTGCTGCTGTCGCTCTGGTCTCTGTTCCAGTCCGGACGGGGCGCGGACCACGACCTCGCCGCCGCGCGGGACGACGTGAGCCAGACCGCCGTCCGCGATCTGGCGCTGATCAACAGCATCGACCCCAAGGTGGCGGAGCTGGACATGACGCACTGGCTGGACGTCGCCACCGGCCCGTTCGCCGACGCACTGAAACGCGACATCCCGGGCGCACGAGCGAGGTTCGCCGGGCAGAAGGCCCCCTCGCACGGACGGGTCACCGCACTCGCCGTCACCGCACTCGACCGGTCGGCGGGCGAGGCGACCGTCCTCGCCTCCGTCCGGATCTTCACCGAGCCCGCCGGTGACGCCGCCCAGGGCACCGAGCAGCGCAAACGCTACGAGGTCGGGATGCGGAGGATCGGTGGGGTGTGGAAGATCAGCTCGCTGAGAGCGCTGGCGCCCGGGGGGAGCGGCCCGTGAGCATCACCGAGGAGCGCCCCGCGCGCCGCGACCCCGCCCCGCGGAAGAAGGAGGCCGTCCGGCGCACGCTCGTCTCCGGACTCAAGCGGGCGGCCGGGCTCGGGTGGCCAGTGGCCCTCGCGCTGGCGCTGTGCCTGTCCGCCCTCGCCGTCGACGCCTGGGCCGGCAGGCGGAGCGAGCGGTCCCCGGCCGCCAACCGCGCACTCGTCGACAAGGCCCGGACCGCTGCGGTCGTCGCCGACGTCTCGGCGAAGGTCGCGCGGATCTTCACCTACTCCCACATCGACCCGGCGGCCACCGAACGCGCCGCGAACGAGGCCCTCACCGGCCGCGCCGTCGGTGACTACCGCGAACTGTTCGGCCTCGTGAAGCAGAACGCGCCGGTCATGAAGCTCGCCCTCACCACGAAGGTCGCGAAGGCCGGTCTGATCAGACTCTCCCGTGACGGGACGGCGGTCCTGCTGGTCCTGCTCGACCAGCAGGCCACCCGCGGCGGCAAGGCGACCGGTCCGCCGGTCGCTGCCCAGCTCATCGTCACGGCCCGCGACGACCACGGCTGGCGCATCAGCGACCTCCGGGCCGCCTGAAAAGAAGGGGTGGACTCAGGTGACCGAGACCAGGACCAAGACCGCCGGCCCGGTGGCCGACGAGCGCGAGGCGCGGGCGGACGAGCCCGAGACCCCGGCCGGCGAACCGCTCGGACCGGAACCGTCCGCGGACCACGCGGCCGAGACTCCAGAGCCCGCGGGAGAGGAGGCCGCCGAGGACCCGGAGCCGTCGCCGTCCGAGGAGGAGACCGGTGAGGCGCCGGCCGCCGGGCCGCCGGCGAAGGACGCGGCCGACCGGCCCCGGCGCCGCCTCTCCAAGGATCCGCTGATCCGGATCGCGTCGCTCGTGACGCTGATCGCGGCCGGTGCCGCCGCGTGGTTCGGCTGGTCGTACCACACGGCGTCCGGCGACGACTCGATGGCCTACGCCGCCGAACGGGATCGGGTGCTCGCCGTGGCCGGCCAGGAGATCGTCAATCTCAACACCCTCGACCACCGGCAGGTCGACGCGGGCCTCAAGGTGTGGCAGGACTCGGCGACCGCGCAACTCTACGACCAGATCGTCCAGGGCCGGGCCCGGCTGAGGACCGAGGTGCAGAAGGCGAAGACGACCAGCACCGCGAAGATCCTCGAATCCGGACTGACCGAACTCGACCCCCGGGCGGGCAAGGCGGCCGTCATCGCCGCCGTCCGCATCACCATCACCGGTGCCGACGGCAGGGCGGTCGACAGCACCCGCCGGTTCGCCGGCCAGCTCACCCGGACCTCGGACGGCTGGAAACTGTCGGCGCTCGGCCAGGCCCCTACCGGCACGCCCTGATCGGGGAGGAGAAACCGAAATGGCATCGATCACTTCGGCCGGACGGTTCGTCCCCGGCACCGCGCGCACCCGCCTGGTCATTCTCCTTGGGGCGCTGACGATAGCGCTCGGTGGAGTGGCCGCCTGGTCGAACGCCCAGGAGCGTGATCTGAGGGGTGCGGCGTCCGCGCAGAACGACGTCCTCAGTGACAATGGCCGTACCGCCGAGGTCAAGGGCCAGGTGACCACGGCCGTCAACACGGTGTTCTCCTACAACTACGCCGACGTGGCCAAGACGGAGAAGGCGGCGCAGGAACTGCTCACCGGAAAAGCCGTCCAGCAGTACAACCAGCTTTTCGCCCTGGTGCGCAAGCAGGCTCCGCAGCAAAAGCAGGTACTCACCACGGCGGTCACCGACTCGGCGGTCAAAACCCTGACCGGCGACCGCGCCCGTCTCCTCGTCTTCGCCGACCAACGCAACACCCGCACCGACACGAACAAGACGAGCTACTCCGCGGCCGTCTTCGCCGTCGACGCCCTGTACGCCGACGGCAAATGGAAGATCTCCGCCATCGACACCCTCGGGGCGTGAGTGGAACAGCATGCCACTGACAGGGGATCTCCGCTTAAAGAATGGCAGGACTGGGCGATACTGAATGGAGTCGACGGTGTTGTTCGGAAGGATCGCCGGCATGGCCCTGACCGCCACCGCGGTCACCGCCACCGCCACCGCTCTCACCACGGCCCCCGCCTGGGCGGCCGGTCACAGCGTCTTCATGCCCGGCGTGCTCTCGCCCTCCACCCAGCCCGTCACTGGAAAGAGCAGCGGTTCCATCGCGCTTGCCACCAGTAGCGGCGGGGTCATGACCTGCGTCGACACGGCCGCTTCGAAGGCTTTGACAACCACCGGAACGGTGAGGGTCGGCGCCGTCGTCACGGACCCTCCGCCCACCGGCTGGCTGACCGGTCTGATGTTCAGCAACTGCACGATCTCCGGCCTGGTCGCCACGGTGACGCCTCAGCCGTGGTCCCTCTCCCTCCCGTACCCGACCGCTTCCGGAGTCACCGCCGCTCAGCTGGGCAACGTCAAGTTCACGGTGAACATCCCCGCCATCCCGTGCTCCGCGACGTTCCAGGGCTCGACCAGTTCCAACGGATACATCAACGGTAAGCACACCAACCCGACGAGCGCGGGAGCCGCCAGCACCCTCTCGCTGCCGGTGGGGTCCCCCAACAACCTCCGCGCGACCGCCGTCTCCGCGACGTGCCCCCTCTCCATCGTCAGGTGGGGTGACCTGGCCGTTTTCGGCGGCGTGATCGAACTGAGGGGTGTCAACTCCACAGCCAACGAGGGCCCGACCATCACGTGAGAGCACGCCTCTGACCAAGAAACCGCCCCCCCGGGGCGCCGGCCACCCCGACGGCAGCACCGCCCTTCCGGATCTGAGGATGAGCGAGGGGGGGACGGCGCGATCGGCCGCGAGCCCTGAATCGTCACGGGACTCGAATCCGGTGATAAATCCAGCTTGATCGAAAACTAATCCGATGACAAAGCAGGTATGGATGCGCAGGGTGCATTAAGGGGAAGTCGAACAGCCTCTTGAGAAGTTCACTACTGGCGGGTATATTTCGATATTAGTACGGCAGGACTGGGTGGTCTTGTGGTGGAGTCGACGAAGTTCGGCTTTCGGAGTTCTGCGCTCGTCAACCCGGAGGAGTTCGACCTGTAGAACGCGGTCAGTGTCCCTACGAGAAGAAGAAACCACCCCCCCGTGAAGGGAAAGCGGACTCACATGCGAAAGATCACGAGAATGGCCCTGACCATCACCGCGGTCACGGCCACCGCCGGCGCTCTCACCACGACCCCCGCCTGGGCGGCCGGTCTCAACAGCACCTTGCCCGGCGTGCCCTCCCCCTCCATCCAGCCCGTCACTGGAGAGAACAGCGGTTCCGTCGCGGCCGCCAGCAGTAGCGGCGGGGTGCTGACCTGCGTCGACACGGGCGCCGCGAAGGCCTTGACGGCCACCGGAACGGTGAAGGTCGGCACCGGCCTCACGGACCCCATCGGCTCGGTGACCGGTCTGACGTTCAGCAACTGCACGGTCTCCAGCCAGATCGCCACGGTGACGCCTCAGAACCTGCCGTGGTCCCTCTCCACCACGGGCGTGACCGCTTCGGGAGTCACCCCCGGTCGGCTGAGCGGCGTCAGGATCGTGGTGAACATCCCCAGCATCCCGTGCTCCGCGACGTTCCAGGGCTCGACCAGCACCAACGGATTCATCAACGGTACGCACACCAACCCGACGAGCGCCGGTGCCGCCAGCACCCTCTCGCTGCCGTTCGGGTCCACCAACAACCTCGTCGCGACCAGCGTCTCCGCGACGTGCCCCACCAACATCGTCAAGAACGGTGACACGGCCACGCTCGCCGGCGTGATCAAGCTGAGGGGTGTCAACTCCACGGCCAAGGAGGGCCCGACCATCGTTCGCACGTGACGTGAGAGCACGCCTCTGAACGAAGCCGCACCCGGGCGCTCGCCGCCCGGGTGCGGTTCCCCGTCGATCAAGGATGTGAAATGCACCAGGTGTTCCGAGGCGCCGCGCGGCTCGCGGCGGTCGTGGGCCTTGCCGTGAGTGGTGGCGCATTGGTGGCGGTCCCACCGGCGATCGCGGACATCGGCTCCGACATGGTGCATGTTTGCTCCGGTAAGTCCGGAACACATGATGTGGCGCTGCGGATCGAAACGACCGTCCCGTCGACCGGGACCGTCGGCCAGCCGATCCAGCTGGGCACCATCAAGATCGACGTGGGGCTCCCTCCCGAGTTGGTGAAGGAGGTTTCGGCGACTTCCCCCAGCGGGGCGGCGACACCACCGGCGACGAGCGTCACCCCGTCGTCCGCGCCTTCCCCCGCGCTCGGAGGGGTCGCGGAAATCCAGGTCGCGGTTCACGAGCCGGGTGGCGATCGGCGCGCCGGGTGGCCGGCTTTCGCTCTGGCGGCCGCACCGCCACGGGGTGACGAGGCCGTGCACCTGACCGGCAGCGGGGTGGCGCCGCCGGTGGTTCCCGAGGCGCCGGGCGGGCTCTCCTGGTCTGCCGGGGCGGTGGACTTGTCGCTGGTGCCGGGTGACACGACGACGGGGAAGGACACGGCGGGACTGACGCTGCATTGCGCGGCGGAGAAGGCATCGGTGCTCGGGAGCGTACGGGTCCAGCGTGGGGGCGAGGGGACGGTTCCCGGCGCGTCGAGCGCGGCACCCCGTCAGCCCACCGCCTCCCAGGAGGGGTTGTGCAAGCTGATCCCTGCTCGGGGGGAAGATCCGCGGTACGCCATCAGTGACGATCGCAAGCTGGCGGAGATCTTCGAATCCCCGGAAGTTCCGAGCAGCCTGAGTAACAACCCTGCTGCCGGACTGATGTACTGCATCAAAGCCACGGGATACTTCAATATAAAAAAGGCCGGAAACGCTGCTCCTGTCGCTTTCGAAACCAATGCTCGTGCACTGACCGATGCTTATATGGGAAATATAGTCTTCGGGCCGAACTGGCAGGAGTACCGCGGATACTTCATCAACCGTTCCTACCCGACTCCCGCCACGATGCTGGGTTTCGGCTTTATGCCGACACGCGCAGTGGCAGAAGCTGTTCAGGTTGGTTCTCCGAAGGGCGGCGCGACTGATCCGATCACCGGCAACCTGCGGATTCTCCAGCAACTTTCGACTGAATTCGACATACCGGGCGAGAGTGTCGACAGACAACAGCTCAGAGCCAGTGCGTACGTGCGCATCAAGGCGGGCGGGGCCGAGGTCAACGGAGTGCCGCTCGATCTCGGCGATAAATGTATGACAAGCGCCACCTCGCTTTCTGCGACCGGGTTCATGGGAACTCTGGGAACCGGGACGACTCAGTACGAGAGCGGGCAGCCGCTCATCGCCGAAGACGTCACGATCCCCTCCTTCTCTGGTTGCGGGGTGACCGAAGATCTCAGCCCGATCCTCACCGCCAGTGTCTCCGGTGGGGGAAACTATGCGAATCTTGAATCGGGACCTTGGTGTGAGGTCACCACTGGCAACCGTTGCGAGAACGAGGCGGGTGCGCTTCCTCAAACCTTTACCGTAAGCCCGGGTGGGGTTGTCACCGCAGTCGCGAAACCGTTCACCCTGGCATACTCCTGGGACAGTTCAGAGTTCAGGTGCGAGTCGGCGACCATGCGGTTCAATTTTGAACAGGGGCATTGGCAGTCGCGCTTCAGGCTGGCCAAGGGGGATATGTCTCTCGAGGGCTGCGAGGTGGAGACGTCGGATGGCGTCGTCTATCAGGTAGAGGACAAGGTCACCCAAGACGGCCCGTTGTGGCTGAGCATGATCATAAATTCGGCGACCGGCCGGCCGGAGATGAAAATCAACGGCATGCGGCTCAACGCGGCTGTGGACGCCGGCGCAGGGGAGCCGTGCACGCTTCGGATATCCCACAACCTGTCAGCAATTCTTTTCCCGGGGCAGCGTGAAGTCCCTGGGTATATCGGAGGCTCCTATGACAACAGGACCCTCTCCATGAATGTACATAATCTGAAACCCTCGCCGAACTCGACGTGCGCTATCCCGGGGTTCACGGACTTCAATAGCGTCTTCGACTCGTACAAGGGCGACTTCGTCTTCGATCCCGCCCAGCGGATCACTTCGCCCTGACCGAATTCGCCATCACCACGGGCCTTTCGTTTCGGCGCGATCGGACTTCGAGCCGAAGTCCTCAGCCCCCCAGGACTGGCCGCATCGTTGCCCGCACCACCCCGGGTGACGGCAGCGCCAGGCCGGCTCGCTGCAGGCCGTCGCCGGCCTGCAGCGAGTACGGCAGCTCCACGCCGCTCCCCGGCATCTGACGAACATGTGCCGAACGAGTCCGGGCTGAGCGCCAACCGCCGGTGATATGCGGTCGGTGACAATATCACCTGTTCCCGGGTGTCCGGTATTGATATTCGCTAACAAGGCGAAAAAATCTTCACATTCGTGAGTTGCGATGTATTGAACCCAACAATGTTTCGGTATTACTCTCCGATTGGGAATCGAGGATCTTTCACGTTGGGGATCCGCTTCACGGTTCCGCGTCGGCTGGGATCACACTGTGGCTGTCCGGCGCTCTGTGTCCGTTTCTCCCAGCAAGAAGAAAGGACGAAATGGTGAAGTCCATTCGTTTCCGGAGAAGCAGTTCCCGGCTGGCGCTTCCCGCCGTGCTCGGTGCTGCGCTGCTCAGCGTCGGCCTGGCTTCCCCCGCTTCGGCGGCCAACCCGGACCCGATCCCGTCGAGCTTCAGCTTCTCCGACTGTCCACCCCTCCCGGACGGTGCGTCGCCGGACTACTCGCAGTGCTGGGTGGGTGTGGTCACCAGCGGCACGTTCAAGGTCGGCAACTTCGACCAGAAGATCGAGCAGCCGATCAGGATCACCTGGGCGAACACCTTCAACCCCAGCACCTTCGAGACCAAGACGGTCTTCGGCGGGATCAACGCCCCGAAGATGCTCGTCCAGCCCGGCCTGTTCGGTGACCCGCTCCTGTCGGCCGTGTACGCCAAGGTCGAGTACGCCGGCGTCTTCGAGATGCCGGTCAGCAGCAACTTCGAGATCAACATCGGGCTGAAGGTCCGGCTCATCAACCCGTTCCTCGGAAGCAACTGCACGGTCGGCACCAACAGCAACCCGATCAGGGTGAGCCTCACCACCGGGACCACCAGCCCTCCGGCCCCCAACACGCCCATCACCGGCGAGGGTCTCTCGATCGCGCGGCCGGACTCGACGCCGCCGGTGCTCCAGGCCAAGCACGTCGGCAACTCGTTCGCGGTGCCCGGTGCCAAGGGGTGCCTGTTCGGCGGCGGCGTCGCCGACTGGCTGGTCAACCAGGTGGGGGGATTCCCCTCGGCGGCCGGCAAGAACACGATGATCCAGAACGAGTACCTCGTGTCGAAGAACTACAGCCAGCTCTGAAGCTGAGCCCGTTCGACCGGTCCGTGCCCGCGGCGACCCCGCGGGCACGGGACCGCCGGCGAGGTTCCGAACAGGGCGATCGGCAACCCGTGGCCGGCGGAAGGCGCGAGATGGACGCCGGAACTGTTGACGTGACCACGGTGACAGAATTGGGCCGACAGTTCCGGCTGCGTGCGGATGTGATCGGCGGCCTGGGGCGGCCGGACGGCAACGGTCGTGGCACGGTGCTTCTCCGGATTGTCTCCGACTGATCATTCAATCAGGCCATTCTTGTTGGCCGGTGAGTGTCGCGGCCATTCAGGCGCGGGATCCCTTCGGTAATGATGTGCGATGGCCGTGGTGTGGGTTACATTTTATCGAGGCTTTTCTTGAACGGTGCGAGGGGAGGAGCGAATGACGAGGGCCCTCGTTGGGGGAGGGAGACGTCCCGGAGCTCTCCCGCCACAGGTCATCGCCATTCTGAGTGCTGAGCTGCCCTCGCTGGCCGAGGAGATCCTCGAGGAGGTCCAGCGGTCGGTTCCCGAGTACGCGCGCCAGGAGGGGATGCCGGAACCGGCCGCCTACCGGATCACCGTCGAGCAGGCCATGGCGGCCTTCGTCGACCAGGTCTCCGGCGGCGGCGACGGCTACGAACGGCGCGACGAACTGTGCCGGGAACTCGGTCGCAGCGCGGCCTACCAGGGGCGCACGCTGGACGCGCTGCAGGCGGCTTACAGGGTCGGGGTGCAGGTCGCGTGGCGGCGGGTGGCGGCCGTGGCGCGAACGCGGCGGCTGCCCGCGGAGGTGACGACGCGGCTGGCCGAGGCGCTGTTCGCCTACAACGACGAGCTGGCCTCCCTGTCCGTCGGGGGCTACCTGGAGGTCCGGTCGTCCGCCGACGAGCTGCCCGGCGATCACCGGCGGCTGCTGCGCATGGTGCTCCGGCCCGGCGCGGCGAGCGGCGCGCTCGCCGAGGCCGCCGAGGCCGCCGGCTGGGCGGTGCCCCGCACGGTGACGATGGTCGCGATGCCGGCGCGCGCGCGGTGCGTCCGGGAGGCGATGGACCGCGACGTGCTCGTCGACCTCGCGGACACCGAGCCCCATCTGCTCATCCCCGGCGGATACGGCCCGGAGCGCGCGGCGATGCTGAGCCGCGCCCTGCCCGACCGCCGCTCCGCGGTGGGGCTGACCGTCCCGCTGGGGGAGGCGGCCGACTCGCTGCGCTGGGCGCGGCGGGCGCTGGCGCTGGTCGAGGCGGGCTGCCTGGAGGACGGCGGCCCCACACTGTGCGAGCGGCACCTGCTGGAGCTGTGGCTGCTCTCGGATGGACCGCTGCTCGACCAGCTCGCCCGCCGGGAACTGGGCGCGCTGGCGGAAATGCCGCGCACCCGGCGTATGCGCGTGACCGAAACCCTGTGCGCGTGGCTGGACGCGCAGGGGAACGCGGTGGAGGCGGCGCAGAGGCTCCGGCTGCACCCGCAGACCGTCCGGTACCGGATGCGGCAGATCAGCGCGGAATTCGACCGGCAGCTCGCCGACCCGGCGGCGCGTTTCGTGCTGGACGCGGTGCTGCGCGCGTACCGGTTGCGGGAGCGCGGCCCCGCACTGAAATGAGACCGGCCCCTAATGGGCGCTGAATGTGACTACCGTGCCACAGCCTGGTGAATTTACCTTCCCTTTACCTTGCTGGATTTCGTATGATCTAAGTTCGACGTGTTTCAGCTCACAGAATGCAGAGGGTGCGCAGGGTCCCCGCTCGGCGCGCCCTCGGTGTTGACGCCATATGGCCGATCATCCGGACGACCGGGTGCCCCGCCCGGAACACCCCTCGTTCGCGATGGCGGTGTCTGGAGGTGTGCCGACCCCATGGCACAGCAGACGTTGACGCGGGAGGCGGCGAGTCGCCCGGGCCGGCTGCCACGCCGGCTCGCCGTGCTGATGCGCCCGGAACTGCCCAGCCTCGCCGGGGAGATCATCGACGAGGTGCGCCGGTCGATCCCCGAGTACGGGCGTCCCCTCAAGGGGCCCTACGTCGAGGCACTGCGCATCGGGGTCGACCGTGCCCTGACGGACTTCGTCGACCGGGTCGCCAACCCGCTGGAACCGGGCGTGCGCCATCAGGAGACCTACCGCAGGCTCGGCCGCTTCGAGGCCCAGGAGGGCCGGACGCTCGACACCCTCCAGGCCGCGCTGCGCATCGGTGTCCAGGTCGCGTGGCGGCGCATCATGAAGGTCGGGCCGCGCCGGCGGTTGTCGCCCGAGGTGATGGCCCAGCTCGCCGACGCGCTGTTCGCCTACATCGACGAACTGGCCGCGCTCGCGCTGGAGGGTTACGTGGACGCCCGCCCGGACGGCGAGGCCGAGGCGCACCGCCGCCGCCTGCTGGAGCTCCTGCTCCGCCGCGACGTGTCGTCCCGCGTCCTGGCCGAGGCCGCCGAACGGGCCGGGTGGACGCTGCCGGACGAGGCGACCGCCGTCGTGGCCCCGCCCGGCGCCCGGTACGTCCGGGCCCTCCTGGACAAGGACGTGCTCGCCGACCTCACCGCCACCCAGCCGTTCCTGGTCGTTCCCGGAAGGCCGACCCCGGAGCGCCGGCGATCCCTGCTCCGCGTCCTGCCCGACAGGCAGCTCGTCATCGGCCTCACCGTGCCGATCGCGGGCGTCGCCGACTCGCTGCGCTGGGCGCGGTGCGCCCTCGGCCTGGTGGAGACCGGTGTGATCGAGGACGCCCCGGTGACCGACTGCGAGGAGCACCTCATCACCCTCTGGCTGCTCTCCGACCAGGCCCTCGTCGACCAGCTCGCGCACCGCCACCTCGGTGGGATGGACGGCTTCAGCCCCCGGCAGCGCGACCGCCTGCTGGAGACCCTGCACGCCTGGCTGGTGACCCGCGGCACCGCCAACGACATCGCCAGGGAGCTCGGCATCCACCCGCAGACCGTCCGCTACCGGATGCGGCAGGTCGAAGGAGTCCTGGGCGACCGGCTGACCGACCGTGAGGCGCGCTTCGCGATCGAGGCCGTGCTGCGTGCGACGCGGTTGCGCGAACGCGCCGCCCGGCCGCCCGGCACGAGCGCCGGACGGGATGGCGCCGCCGCGCGGGAACGAGCACCGATTGATAATCGCCCGATATCCGATCGGCGCGATATGAGCACCTGAAACGAACCTTGACCTGCGGGGTTGATTCCCCGAATCGCCGCATGCTTCCATCCAATCCAATGCAATTCGGCGAATAATCGCAATGCGGCGGAGGTGCGTTCGGGGTGCGTTCACGATCGGCTTCGCTCCTGGCCGGATTCGGAGCGGTGACGCTCATCGGGATGGTGGGCGTCCATCCGGTTCTCGCGGACGAGCCGGCCCCCACGCCGACCACCACCGTCACCGAAACGCCGACCCAGACGCCGACCCAGACGCCGACGGAGACGCCGACCGAGACGCCGACGGAGACGCCGACCGAGACGCCGACCGAGACGCCAACGGAGACGCCGACGGAGACGCCGACCGAGACGCCAACGGAGACGCCGACCGAGACGCCAACGGAGACGCCGACGAAGCCGCCGACGAAGCCGCCCACGAAGCCGCCGGCCGGCCCGGGCAAGCCCAAGACGCCGGTACTGTCCCTGGGGCTGACGGTGTCGGCGGCGACGATGCGGCCCGGCGGCTCGATCACCGCGACCGTGCGGGTGGCGTCGGCGAACGCCACCGCGAACGGGATCGTCCTGCGGATGTCGGCCTCGGGCGCCACGGTCGGTCCCCGGACGCAGTCCCTCGGCAGTGTCGGATCCGGCGGCGCCTCCGCGATCGCGACCGTGCGGGCCCCGTCCGGTGCGGAGCCCGGCGTGATCACCCTGCGTGCGGCCGTCTCGGCGGCCGGTGCCAGGAGCGTGTCCCGCAGCTACAAGCTGATCATCACGTCCGGGTCCGGGGCGCTGCCGCCGGGGATCAGCCCGACGACGCCCGGCGTCCCGCCGCTGACCCCGCCCGACTTCAACCCCCTGGCCGGCATGACCGGGCCGCAGGTGGCGCTGCCGCCGATCGTGTCCGCCGAGTCCCCGCAGATCGCGCCCGCCTCCGGGCCCCTCGTCCCGGTGTCCAACCTGCGCAGGCTGCCCCCCGAGCCGTTCACCATCGAGGAGTTGACCGCGCTCCAGGCGGGGTTCCTCGCCGCGTTGGGGGCCGGGGTGGTGCTCCTGCTGCTCCGGATGCGGCTGATCAGGCGCTCCGACGGCCGCGTCCCGCTCGCCGCGCGCCGCCGCCTGCGCGCCGCCGGATCGCGGGTCGCGGACAAGCGCCCCACCGCGGCCCGGCTCCGCACGCTCCCGCCGCAGCCCGCCCGCGCCCGGCAGCCGCGCCCGCTCCAGCCGGTCCCCCCGATCCGGCTCTCCGTCCGCCGGGTGCACACCGCCCGCCCCTGACCAGCGCGTCCGCCGGGCCACGGCTCCCAGAGTCCGCTGTGGCGCCGGCGGAGGCCCTGCGCGAGGAGGTCAGGAGGTCAGCGGGCCAGCCGGATCAGGATCCGGCACACCTCGTCGATGATCTCGGCCGCCTCCGCCTCGTTCTCGGCGGTGGCGATCTCCCGCCCGGCCTCGCCGATCACCGTCGTGAGCACGAGGCTCAGCACCTGCTCGGGACGTCCGGCGGGCACGTCGCCGGACGGGCCGCGCAGCAGCTTGGTGTTCTGCGCGATCCAGTGCTGGGCGCGGCTGCGGCGCATCAGCGACGACCCGGACGGGCCCTCCCCGGCGAGGAACAGCCGGGCCGCCTCGCGCCGCTCCCAGCACACCCGCAGGTAGGCGC
Organism: Actinomadura coerulea; assembly: GCF_014208105.1. Lineage (NCBI taxonomy): Bacteria > Bacillati > Actinomycetota > Actinomycetes > Streptosporangiales > Thermomonosporaceae > Actinomadura > Actinomadura coerulea. The sequence goes on along the minus strand of NZ_JACHMQ010000001.1, from coordinate 4,539,771 downwards.
GGGCGCCCTCGATGAACAGCGCGATCGGGTCGGACTCGCCGTCCCTGCGGGCGGCGGACACCGCCTGCGCGGCGCTCGCCTCCTGCTCCTCGGTGAGGTCCTCCCACAGCGCGACGTAGAGGCCGGCCTTGCCGCCGTAGTGGTGGTAGAGGCTGCCGACGCTGATACCGGACCGCTCCACGATCTCGGCGATGCCCGCGTCGGCGTAGCCGCGGTCGGCGAAGACCCGCAGCGCCGCGGTCAGCAGCGCCTGGCGGGTCGCGTCGGCGCGGGCCCACTGGCGGCCTCCGCCGCCCTCGGCTCCGGCGCCCTCACCCGTACCGCCCGCCCGCTCGGCGCCGGTCGCCCGCTCGGTGCCGGCGCGGCGCGCCCTGCTCGTCCGCATCCCCTTATGGTGCCAGGCCCGGCCGCCCCGTTGGGCTCAGTACCAGTTGTGCGCCTGCCACCAGTCCCAGGCGAGGCACGGGTCCTTGTAGCGCGCCTTGATGTAGCCGAGCCCCCACGCGATCTGGGTGGGGGAGCTGGTGCGCCAGTCGGAGCCCGCGCTGGCCAGCTTCGAGCCGGGCAGGGCCTGGGGGATGCCGTAGGCGCCGCTGGAGGGGTTCTCGGCCCGCTCGTTCCAGCCGCTCTCGTGGTTCCACAGCGTCAGCAGGGACGGCCAGCAGCGGCCCCATCCCTTCAGCTCGTTCATCTTCTTGCCGTACGCCTTGTTCTGCCCGGCGCTCGGATTCGACTTGGCGAGCCGCTCGCGCTCCTGCTGGGCCTTGAGCTTCGCCCGCGCCGCCGCGTCCCGCTTGGCCTTCTCCTTGAGCCGCTTCAGCTCGCGCTGGTGCTCCTTGTAGGCGCGCTCCTTGGCGACGGCGACCGCGTCGGCCGCGACCTTGTCCATGTCGGACGCCGACGTCAGCTTCGCGAGCATGTCGTTGGTGGACAGGCCGGCGCTCGCGGCCTTCGGCGGATCGCTCGCGTCGTCGACGAAGCTGCCGAGGTCGACCACCGTCAGCGCACCGCCGAGCACGCCGATCGCCACGATCGTGATGGTGACGTTGCTGGTGAGCACCCGCCGGACGCGCCGCCCGCCCTCGCGGGGCTCCCGTGGCGCCTCCGGCTTTCCGTACGGGTCGCGCCGCCCGTCCGGCTCGGGCGGCTCCGATCCGTAAGGTCCCCCCGTACCGCGGGCGTCAGCCGGCGTGCGCGGCTCCGGCACGCGCGTGGCGCGCCTCGTGCCGGCCCTCCTGGAGCCGCGGCGACCCCCCGCGCTCCCTTGGGCGCCTCCGGCTTCCTCGGCGGGACGTCTGCGTGTGCCGCGACTCTGTGGCATAGGAGAAGACTGCCTTATCGCCCGGGTGTGGTGCTCTCGATGAGCAAGTACGCAGGCCGGACGATACCCGGTTCACCCGGCCCGTCGTCCACGGCCGCCTTCGCCGCCGGGGTTCAGCAGCTCGACGTCGCCGGCGGCCAGGCGCGCGGGCTGCAGCGCCTCGAACAGCTCCCGGTGCATCCCGTCGAACGCCGCGAGCGCGCCTTCGGGCGCCTCCAGCGCCCGGCTCACCTCGTTGGCCCGCTCCCGTCCCGCCGCGGTGATCTCGACGAGCGTGGCGCGCCGGTCGCGGGGATGCGGGGTCCGGGCGACGAGCCCGGAGGCCTCCAGCTGGTCCACGGTGAGCTTCACCGTCGTCGGGTGCATCATCAGGATCCGGCCGAGCGTGCTCAGCCGGGCCCGCCCGTGGACGGTGAGGGCGAGCGTGGTCAGCAGGAAGTAGCCGGTCCGGGTGAGGTCCAGCCGCTTCAGCTCCACGTCCAGGGCCTTCTTGAGCAGCTGGTTGAGCCGCCCGACCGAACAGATCGCCAGGAACGGCCACGGATCGCCGAGCAGGCCCTGGCCCTCCCAGCGGTCGCGCACGCCCATGACCAGCGGGTCCACGCGGTCGTCCATCTCTTCTTCTACGCCTCGTCGCGCCTCGGTCTGCACCGGCTGATCGTAGCTTCGGACAAAACCAGATGTAAGTACTCGCTTCTTAGACCTTCTTCCAATAGAGTGCCTCAAATCACAGGCGGAGCCCGTGTGCTCTGGAGGGTGCGCGGAGTCGCCTGTGGTACCGGTCTCGGCCGAGACCGCTGTGGCGCGCGAACGACCATGACGAGGGCGCCCCCGCGGTACCGGCAGGATCCGGTGTTTCGGATGGGCGCCGACGTCCGAGCACGAAGGAGGCTGGAGTGACCCTTCTCAACCCCGCCCCGGGGGAGGGCACCGGCTGATGGCCCTGAGCCTGACCAAGGCCCCGGACCTGGCACGCAGACGCGTCGGGAGAGCACTCGACGAGACCGGACTGCTGTGCGTGACCCTCCTCGAGGGACTGCGCCGCACCTGGGACCTGCGCCAGTGGTGGGGCGAATTCGTCGAGCAGTGCTGGTTCCTCGCACGCGTCACGAGCGTGCCGGTCATGCTCATCGCCGTGCCGCTCGGCGCGACCATCTCGCTCCAGGTGGGCGACATCGCCCGGCAGCTCGGCGCGCAGTCGGGCACCGGGGCGCTGCTCACCGCGGCGATGATCCAGCAGGTGGCGCCGCTGGCCGCGGCCCTGCTGGTCTCCGGCGTGGGCGGATCGGCGATCACCTCCGACATGGGGGCCCGCAACATCCGCGACGAACTCGCGGCGATGGAGGTCATGGGCATCAACCCGATCCACCGCCTGGTCACCCCCAGGCTGTGGGCGGCGAGCACGGTGTCCGGACTGCTCTGCTCGGTGGTGATCCTCGCGGGCATCGTCGGCGGGTACTACTTCAACGTCATCCAGCAGGGCGTCAGCCCCGGCGCGTTCTTCGACGGCGCCACCACCCTGCTGCAGTTCTCGGACCTGATGATCACGCTGTTCAAGGCGTGGGTGTTCGGATTCATCGCCGCCGCGGTCGCCTGCTACATGGGCATGAACTGCGACTACGGCCCCGTCGGCGTCGGCCGCGCGGTGAACCGGGCCGTGGTCGTCACCTCGATCGTGGTGTTCGCGACGAACTACATCCTCACCATGATCTACCAGGTCCTCTTCCCCCCGAGGTTCTGATGGTCGCCATATCCCCCGTCCGCAAGCTGGGCCGCGCCGTCAGGGGCCGCACCGCGGGCCTCGCCGCGTCGGCCGACCTGCCGGTGTTCCTCGGCCGGGTCCTGTACCACCTGCTGTTCGACATCATCATCCGGCGCAAGTACGGCAAGACCCTCGCCAAGCAGGTCAGCGACATCACCGTCGGCGTGGGCGCGCTCGTCATCGGCGGCGGCATGATCTTCGTGATCGCGACGATGTCGCTCGCCACCGGCGCCATGGTCGGCCTGCAGGGCTACCCCGGGCTGGAGCGCATCGGCGCCGAGGCGTTCACCGGACTGGTCGCGAGCTACTCCAACGTCCGCGAGGTCACTCCGATCATCGCGGGGGTCGCGCTGGTCGCGCAGGTCGGCACCGGGTTCACCGCCGAGATCGGCGCGATGCGGATCTCCGAGGAGATCGACGCGCTGGAGGTCATGGGCATCAACTCGCTGGCCTACCTGGTGTGCACCAGGGTCGCCGCGGGCGTCATCGCGCTGGTGCCGCTGTACCTGGTGTCGCTGTTCATGGCGTTCTTCGCCACGAGGTTCATCACGATCCAGTACTTCGGCCTCTCACCCGGCATCTACGACTACTACTTCCACCTCTACCTGCCGCCGATCGACGTCTTCTACAGCGTCATCAAGGTCGCGGTGTTCGCCTTCATCATCATGTTCATCCACTGCTACCGCGGCTACTACGCGGCGGGCGGCCCGGTCGGCGTCGGGGTCGCCGCCGGCCGCGCCATCCGGGAGTCGACCATCCTGATGATCCTGATGAACCTGGTCCTGTCGTACATCTTCTGGGGCCACGGCAGCACGGTGAGGCTGACCGGATGAGCGACGAATCGATGTCGAGCCGCTCCCGGACGGTCTTCGGGCTGGTCGGCGCAGGCGTCATCGCGGTGGCCGCGGCGTTCGTCGCGGTCGGCTCCACACCGTCCCACGCGGGCTCCACCTACTACGACGCGACGTTCGGCCGCGCCGGGCAGGGGCTCGACCCCGGCAAGTCCGACGTGAAGGTCCGCGGGATCGCGGTCGGGGCCGTCGAGAGCGTCAGGCTCGACCGCGACGGCCGGGTCACCGTCCGGCTCCGGGTCGACAAGGGCGTGAGGGTGGCCGACACGGCGGTCGCGACGGTCGAGCCGGTCTCGGTGTTCGGCCCGAAGGACCTCGCCCTCGACCTCGGCGCGCACGAGCTGACCGGCCCCTACCTCAGGGACGGCGGGCGCATCGCGAAGACCAACGACCCGCAGGAGCTGTCGGACACGGCCTGGCCCACCTACCGGCTCACGCGGGCGATCAACCCCGACGACGTGGAGACGATCCTGCACACGTTCGGCGCCGGGCTCTCCGGGCAGGGGCCGGCGCTGCGCCGGACGATCGACAACGGCGCGATCGTCGTCGACGCCACCTACAAGGACCGGGCCGCCATCCGGTCGCTGCTGAACGACATCAACGGCCTGTCCGGGACGTTCGAGTCGCGCGGCGACACCCTCACCCGCTTCGCCGGGGACTTCAACCGGCTCTCCCAGGTCGTCAACGAGCGTCCGGACAAGGTCACCCAGCTGCTGGACGAGTCGGCGCGGCTCGGCGAGACGGTCGGCACGAACCTGGAGCGGCACGGCCGCAACCTCGGCAAGATCATCGACTCGGGCGGCGAGGTCGTGCGGGTGTTCAACGGGCAGCGCCGCAACGTCCCGGTCCTGCTCGACAGCCTGACCGGTTTCTTCGGCCTGCTGGCGCAGATCATCCGCATCCCCGGCCCGGAGGGCACCCTGATCGCCCAGGCACGCGACGACCTCCCGCTGGACATCTGCCAGATCCTCATCGACGTCTGCCCGGTCAAGCCCAAGACGACCGCGTTCGACGTGCCGCTCCCCGGCACGGGCGGCAAGCCGGGCGGGCAGCGCCGCACGGCGACGGGGGCACGGCCGTGAGCCCGCTGCTGCGCGGCAAGACCGCGCGCGGGCCCGAGTACACCACGGTCCTGAAGTTCGTGGTGTTCGTCGTGCTGACCGGGCTGCTCACGTTCTACATCGGCCAGCAGATCCTCGGCACGAGCTTCAAGTCCCGCTACCGGCTGTCCGCCACGTTCGACGACGTCACCGGCCTGCTGGAGGGCGACGCCGTGAAGGTGGCGGGCACGCCCGTCGGCCAGGTCGAGAGCATCAAGGTGGTGCGCGGCAAGGCCGTCGTGAAGATGGCCGTCGACAAGGAGGTCCGGCTGCCCTCCGACTCCACCGCCGCGATCCGCTGGCGGAACGTGATGGGGCAGCGGGTCGTCTACCTGGAGCCCGGGACGGAGCGGGGCAGGCTCGGCGACGGCGACCGCGTCCCGCACACCAGGTCGGTGGTCGACCTCGGCGCCATCGTCGACAACCTCGGCCCGCTCACCCGCAACCTGGACCCGAACCAGCTCAACAAGATCCTGTTCGCCTTCTCCCAGGCGCTGGACGGCAACGAGCAGAACATCTCGCTGCTGACCGAGAACCTGGACATGCTGCTGCAGACGTTCGCGGCCCGCAAGAAGACGATCAAGGGGATGATCGACGACTACGAGACGGTGAGCGACGCCATCGCCACACGGGACCGGCAGATCGCCGCCAGCGCCGACAACCTGGAGTCGCTGACCCGGATCTTCGCCGACAACCGCAAGCTGCTGGAGAGCGCGGTCGTGGAGGTCGCGGGCGTCACCACCAACCTCAACCAGGTGCTCGGCGGCAACGACGCGCAGCTCGCCCGCATCATCGGCAACCTCGGCAGGTTCAGCGAGACGTTCCGGCTGAACGTCGACCAGCTGGAGAAGATGGTGCAGCAGCTGCCGCTGACCCTCCGGCAGCTGTTCGCGTCCGCGAACGGCGGCCACTACCTGCGCACCAACGCGCTCTGCCTGAACGTCGTGCAGGGCCCCTGCCCGTTCCCGATGGAGCTGCCGAGGTCGCCCGGCGCGGGGCAGCCCAGCAAGGACGACCTCACCAAGCTCAGGAAGATGCTGATGGGGGGTGGCGGCTGATGGCGCTGAAGTCGCTCCGCGACGTCAACCACAAGATCGTCGCGATCGTCACCGTGACCGCGCTCGGCGCTGGCTGCGTGTTCGCGTTCGCCGTCGGCCAGCTGCACCTGCTCGACCGCGGCTACACGATGAGCGGGGAGTTCAGCGACACCGCCGGGCTGAAGAAGGGCCAGGACGTGCGGGTCGCCGGGGTGAAGTCCGGCCGGATCACCTCCGTGGAGCCCGACTTCGCCCACGGCAGGGTCATCGTCTCCTGGCACGTGAACTCCGGGATCGACCTCGGCCCGAAGACCCGCGCCGACATTCAGACGACGACCCTGCTCGGCGGCCGGTACCTGCGGCTGTCCGGCCCGGTCTCCAAGCCCTACCTGGCGGACGTGCCGGAGTCGCGGCGGCGGATCCCGCTGGCCCGCACCAGCGTCCCGTTCACCGTGCCGGAGGCGCTGGAGGGCGCGCAGAACATCGTCGGCAAGCTCGACCAGCGCAGCGTCGACAGGCTGCTCACCGAGATCAACAAGATCAAGTCACCGGGCGCGGTGAAGCTGGGCCGCATCCTGACCAACATCCAGGAGCTGTCCCGGACGCTGAACGACTCCTATCCGCAGATCCAGCAGCTGATCGAGAACAGCAAGACGATCACCGGGACGCTGGCGGGCAAGGACCGGGAGCTGCGTCAGATCATCGACGCCAGCCAGGTGCTGCTGCAGTCGCTCGTCCGGCGCCGGGGCGAACTGGCCGCGGCGATCGGGCAGGGCAGCCGGACCGTCCGGACGCTGTCCAACGTGATCTCCAGGAACCAGAAGGAGCTCGACACCCTGCTGGACAACCTGCACCTGCTGACGACCCGGCTCGCGCCCAACATGGACGCGCTCAACACCGACTTCTCACTGCTCGGCCCGACGTTCCAGCAGGTCGCCAACCTCAAGGGCAACGGCCAGTACATCGAGGGCCTCCTCACCGGCCTCGGCCCGCTTCAGCCGGCCGGCCCGATCTCCACGCGGCGACCGCAGGGAGGCAACTGATGAGCGGCGACGGCACCGGGGGACGGCCCCCCGAAGGCACCGGCTCCGTCCCCGGGCGCGGCCGGCTGCGCGGCGTGGCGGTCGCGCTCGGCCTCGCCATGACCGCCTCGCTCGGCGGCTGCTCGCTCGCCCCGTCCGCGGGCGGCGAGCGCACCATGGTCGTCTACGTCCCGAAGGCCCGCTCCTTCTACAAGGAGTCGAAGGTCAAGGTGATGGGCGCCGACGTGGGGCTCGTCGACAAGGTCGAGAACCAGGGCGACCGGGTGAAGGTCACGTTCCATCTGCGCCGGGACGTCCCGCTGCCGAAGGGCGTGCAGGCCTCGATCGTCCCGCTGAACCTGATCGGCGAGCGCAACCTCGTCCTGCACCCGGCGTGGAGGCCGGGGGAGGCCAAGGAGACCGCGGACGTCATCCCGATCGAGCGCACCCACGTGCCCGTCGAGGTGGACGACGCGCTCAGCTCGTTCACCAACCTCGCCAACGCGCTCGACCCGACCAAGATGCAGACCGCGCTCGGCACGGCCGCCGACACGGTGAAGGGCAACGGCAGGGAGTTCAACGCGACCCTCGAGCAGAGCGCCCGCCTCGTCGAGAACGTCGCCGGGCAGGACAAGGAGCTCATCGAGGTCGCGCAGAACCTCAGCCGGCTGGCCGGGGTGGTGCGCGGGCGCGAGCAGGTCCTCGGCACCATGATCCGTGACTTCGGGACCGCGAGCCAGGTGCTGAGCTCCGAGCGGGGCGAGCTCCAGCAGCTGATCAGCGGCATTCTGGAGCTGGCGAAGAACGGCGACAAGCTGCTGCGCAAGTACAAGGGGAACCTGCCCTACGACCTGGCGGTCCTCACCCGGACGGCCCTGATCCTCAAGGGCAACGCCCGGGAGCTGGCGCAGCTCATCCGCGTACTGCCCGGCATCAGCGACGCGCTCATCGGCGGCTACAACCCAAAGAACAAGTCGCTGCAGATCCGGTTCGCCACGGACGCGTTCCTGCGGACCTGGCTCAAGGGCCTGATGAACTCCGACGACGCCGACTGCCCGCTGCCCGCCCCCAACTCCAACTGTCCCTGGCAGAACGGAGGCAACTGATGGGCAGGCTCGTCATCTCCGGAAGGCGCGGCGCGGCCGCCGGCGGCAGGCTGCTGCTGGTGCTCGCCGCGGCCGCGGCCCTCGCCGTCTCCGGCTGCTCCTACAAGACGGCCGGCGCGCCGAAGGGCGGCCTGACGCTGACCGCCACGTTCGACGACGCGCAGGGCCTCGTCGCCGGGCACAGCGTGAAGATGTCCGACCTCACGATCGGCACCGTCACGAAGGTCGAGCTCGCCGGCTACCGGTCGAAGGCGACGCTGGCCGTCAAGGACGGCGTCAGGATCCCGCAGGGCACCCGCGCCGAGATCAAGGTGACCTCGCTGCTCGGTGAGAACTACGTGGACCTGCAGATGCCGCCCGGCGCGAGCATGGACCGCGGCCCGTTCCTGACCACCGGCGCGGCGATCACCAACACCAGCGTCCAGCCGGCGTTCGAGCAGGTCGTCGGGCAGGCCGGACCGCTGATCCAGGCCCTGGCCGGGAACGACGTCGCGACCGTCGTCAACGCGGGCGCCACCGCCCTGGACGGCAACGGGCAGAAGCTCAACAAGACGATCGCGCAGGCGGGCGCGCTGCTGGGGATGTTCGCCGAGCAGCGCCGCGAGCTCGGCGAGTCGGTCGACCGGTTCGCCCGGCTCGGCCGGTCCCTCGCGAGGGGCAGCGACACGCTGGGCGAGACGCCCGGGCAGCTCGAACGCACCACGCGGCTGCTGAACCAGGACAAGCACAAGATCATCGAAATGGTCGACAAGCTCACCAAGACGGCCCGCGAGCTGAACGACAAGGTGCTGGAGGGGCGCATCCAGCGGTTCCGCTCGCTGCTGCGCGACCTCGACCCCGTCCTGCAGCAGCTCGGCGACAACCGCAAGCGGCTCACGGCGCTCGTGGACGGCCTGGTCGAGTTCAGCGACAAGCTGCCGCGGGCCACCTATGACGGCCAGCTGCTGCTGTACCCGCTGCTGCGGATCGTCTGGCCGGACGGGACGCCGATCTTCCCGGGCCTCGGCCAGAGCCCCAAGAAGAAGAAGGCCGCGACCCCGGAGATCCCCAAGCAGCTCCAGGGCGCTCTGCCGGACCTCGACAAGATCCTGGAGCCGCGCGGATGAACAGACGGCTGACGATCAACCTGGCGGCGTTCGGCGTGCTCGCCGCGGTGATGGTCGTGTGGGCGTTCAACAACGTCGTCCGCTTCGACTTCATCGACCGGCCCTACCACATCACCGTGGAGTTCGAGTCCTCGCCGGGCCTGCACCCGAACTTCGAGGTCGACTACCTCGGCCTGCGGGTCGGCAAGATCGACTCGGTGAGGCTGACGAAGGACAAGGTCGTCGTCCGGCTGGACATGGAGCGCGGCGTCAAGATCCCGCAGGGGGTCACCGCCGCCGCGGCGCGCAAGTCCGCGGTGGGGGAGCCGGTGGTCGAGCTGACGCCGGGGCCCGGCAGGGCCGGCGCCCCGCCGATGAAGCCCGGCACCGTCATCCCGGTGTCGCAGACGAAGGTCCCGCCGAAGTACGGCGACCTGTTCGGCGCCGTCATCGACACCCTGAAGGCGATCGACCCCGACGACGCCAAGGTGCTCAGCCAGGAGCTGGCCGCCGGATGGGCCGGGCGCGAGGGCTCCCTCCGCCAGATCATCAACGGTGGCGACGACCTCACCCAGACGTTCGCGCAGAACACCGAGCTGCTGGACGGGCTGACCAACGACCTCGGCCGCATCACTCACGTGCTGAACCAGAACCGCGGTTCGCTCGGCGCCGGGATCGACAACCTCGCCGCGCTCATGGCCGCGCTCAGCCAGGTGCGCGGGCAGATCGCCGAGCTGCGCGACCGCGGCCCCGGCCTGCTCGCCACCGTCAACGACCTGCTCGACCAGACCGGTCCCGACTTCGGCTGCGCCGTGGACATGCTCGGCAACCTCGGCATCGGGAGCTACGACCCGAACTACCTGAACGACCTGCGGAAGACGCTCGCGGTGGCGCCGCAGCTCAAGGTCGTGCTGGAGAACGTGATCGGAAGGGACCAGGGCCAGCCCGTCCTGAACGTCGTCTTCCAGGTCACGCTGAAGCGGCTCGCCACGCTGGAGTACAAGTACCCGCGCGCGCAGCCGGCGGTGAACCAGGTCCCGACCTGCCCCGGCGGCCGCACGCCGGCGGTGACCAAGCAGAAGCCCTACAAGGCGAAGAACCCGGGCGAGACGATCCCCACCCACGATCCCGCCCTCCAGCGGAACGTGCAGGCCAGGAAGGCCGCGAACGAGAGCGACTCCTCCGGCGGACCGCCGATCTGGCTGGTGTACGTTCCCCCGATCATCGCCCTTCTGGTGCTGATCAGGGTCATGATGGGCTCGGTGCCCGTGGTGTCCCGCCTTTCCCGACTGCGTCGGGGCAAGGACTGACCCCAATCCGAGGAGTATCCGAAGTGACAGCCAAGACCACCAAGGGCGGGTCCGACGAGGTCGAGGCGGTCCCGGCCGAGGAGGCGCCCGAGCGGACCGAGGCCGCCGAGCCGGAGGCCGCCGAGCGGGCCGCCCGGCCCGCCGCCAGGCGCAAGCGCCGGGTGCGGGTCATCGAGGTCATCGACGACGAGGACCTCGACGAGGTCCTGGAGGCGCTCGACGCCGAGGACGAGGAGGCCCCGGACGAGGCTCCGGCCCGTCCGGCCGGGGCGGCGGCGAAGCCCGCCGCCAAGCCCGCCGCGAAGGCCCCCGCCAAGCCGAAGCCGCGCCCGGCCCGCCTCGAACCGCCGGAGGACGAGGTCGAGGAGGAGGCCGAGGAGGAGGCCGAGACGCCGAAGAAGGCTCCGGCGCGTCCGAGCGCCGCGGCGTCCTCACCGGACCGGCCGGGCATCTTCGGTCTCGGCATGGTGCAGGCGGTCGTGGTGGTCGTCCTGGTCGCGCTGCTGGCGAGCCTGGCGATCTGGCAGTGGACGAGCGCGAGCTCCCTGTCGTCCGAGCAGGACGAGCGGGACGCGGTGAGCAAGGTCGCGTCCGCCTACGGCGACGTCGCGCTCAACTACAACGCGCAGAACTACCAGACGCAGATGGACAAGGCCCAGAAGCTCATGGGCGGCGACCTGCTGGAGAGCTTCAAGAGCACCACGCTCCCCAGTCTCGGCGCGACGTTCAAGAACAACCCCGAGCTGTCGCTGACCTCCAAGACGAACCAGGTCTTCGTGGGCAGCGTGGACGGCAGGTTCGCCACGGCCGTCGTCATGGTCGACATCGACGTCCGGACCAAGGACGGCTCGACCGCGGCCCCCGCGACGCTGCTCCGCCTCGCCCTGGCCAAGATCGACGGGAAGTGGAAGGTCACCCGGCAGTACGCGTCGGGCGTCAACGACCAGAACCAGAACCAGCAGAACCAGTTGCCGGCCGTTCCGGGCGGGGGCGCGTCGAAGTCGCCCGCGGCGGAGAAGACCGGCAAGCCGAAGAACTGAGCCCGCGCGGTCCCGACGAGCGCGGTCCCGAGCGAGCGCCCCGGCACGGAAGCCGTGCGGGGCGCTCGCGCGTTATGCGGGTGACGCCGCTCGCGGGATGACGGGGCGGCCGGACGGAGGCGGGGGCATCATGTCGATCGTGACGGAGCAGGACGGGCAGGGCATGGCCGTCCCGGACGCGCTGGTGCACGAGTTCGGCGCGCTGCTGGGCGCGGCGTCGGTGCTGGAGCGGATCGCGGGCCGCGAGCTGGAGCGCCGCTGCGGCATCCGGCACGCGGTCTTCGAGGTGCTCCTGAGGCTGTCCGGCGAGGGCGGCGACTGCGCGGTGTCGATGGGCGGCCTGGCCGGCGAACTCATCCTGACCAGCGGCGGCATGACCCGCATCGTCGACCGGATGGAGGAGGCCGGGCTCGTCCGCCGCGAGCCCGCGCCCGGCGACCGGCGCCGCCAGAACGTGGCGCTGACCCCGGCCGGCCAGGCGAAGTTGGACGAGGCCCTGCGCGTGCACGCCGAGACGCTCCGCGCGCACTTCGCGGGCCCCCTCACCGAGGAGCAGCGGAGCGTCCTGGTGGACGCGCTGCGCGTCCTCCGCACCACCGCCCGCGAGGAACTAGGCGACCTGCGCTAGCGCAGGTCAGCGGGAGTAGTGCTCTACTACCAGCTGCTCGTCGCAGATGATCGGGATCTCGGGGCGCTCCGGCAGCCGGGCGAGTCGGGCGGCCAGCGCGTCGTGCCGGACCTCCAGGTAGGGCGGGACCTCGGCGGCGTGGCCGCCGGCCGCCGCGACCTGGAACGGGACCATCGCGCGGCTCCGCTCGGCGACCGTGATGACGTCGCCGGGCCGCAGCCGGTAGGACGGGCGGTCCACGCGGCGGCCGTTCACCAGCACGTGGCGGTGCACGACGAACTGGCGGGCCTGGTAGATCGTCCGGGCGAAGCCGGCGCGCAGGACGAGCGCGTCCAGCCGGAGTTCGAGGTCGACGAGCAGGGCCTCGCCGGTCTTGCCGCCCGTCCGCGCGGCCTTGTCGAAGGCGTTGCGGAGCTGCGCCTCGCGGATGTTGTACTGCGCGCGGAGCCGCTGCTTCTCGCGCAGCCGGACCTTGTAGTCGCTCTCCTGCTTGCGGGCGCGGCCGTGCACGCCGGGCGGGTAGGGCCGCGCCTCGAAGTACTTCACGCTCTTCGGCGTCAGCGGGATGCCGAGGGCCCGCGAGAGCCGCACCTTGGGACGGGGGTTGTTCATCACGCTCCTTGATGGTTAGGTAAGCCTAAGTTAGGTAAGCCTAACCTGAGACGTCAAGGAGGCACGGTGCCGCGAGCGGAGACCACGCAGGCCGCGCAGACCATCCAGGGCCCCACGGCGGCGGAGCGCGCGCGGACCCTCGCCTACGGCGTCGCGGACGGCGTGCTCGTCGCGCCCGGCGTCCCCTACGCTCCCGTCCCGGCGCACACCACCGACCGGGACGGCCGGCCGCTGCTGCTCGTCCGGGCGGACGCGCCCATCGCCGCGGCCCTGACCGGAGAGGACGACGTGCCCGCCACCCTGCGGACCAGCGACGTCGCGCCGGTGCCGCTGCCGGACCGCGTCCGGGGCCGGGCCTGGCTGCACGGCTGGCTGAGCGAGGTGCCGGACGGCGAACTGCGGGCCGCCGCGCTGCTCCTCTCGCACGCGCACCCGCGCCCCGAACTGCTCGACCTCGGCGCCGGGCGGGACGGCCGCCGCGAATGGACGGTCCTCGCCCTCGAAACCGCTCAGGTGGAGATCGAGGACGCCTGGGGGAGCGCCACCCTGGAACCGGAGGAGTACGCGGACGCCGCGCCCGACCCGTTCGTCGCCGTCGAGGCGGGCATCCTCACGCACCTGGACTCCGCCCACCGCGCCGAACTGCCGCGGCTGCTGCCGGAGGCGGTCCCGCCCGGACCCGTCCGGCCGCTCGCGCTCGACCGGTACGGCATGTGGCTGCGCTGCTCGGCGCCGCCGCCGGGCGCGCCGTCGTCGTTCGACGTGCGGCTCCCGTTCGCCGAGCCTGTCAGTGATCTCCACGGTCTGCGGCGCGTGTACCGGAGGCTGTTCGCCCGCGCGACCCCGTAGTGCGCGGGGCGGCTGTACGTACAAACCCCGCCGAATGCCAGTGATCTCCCGGATGGCGGCCGGGCCCCCGCCCGAGCGATGATCGTGTCCCCGGTCGAGGACGCCGCTTCATTCCCCGGCCGGACGGCCTCGACCGCCGGTTCGCCCCTGCGGGGTGGGCGGACCGGCGGCGAGACGGTACCGGCCGGCCGGGACGCGGCGCCTTCGGCCGGGCCGGTGGTCCGGCGCGGTGCGAGCACGAGCATGAGCAAGGGGGCGCACCGGGCCACTGGTCGCGATTGGCCGTTTCCGCCGCGCCGATCCCGCCGCACGCTGGGACCATGACCGCACATCACCCGCAGACCCGGGCCGTCCACCCGCCCGTGATCGTCCCCGACGGCAGCCGCCCGCTCGGCGTCCCGATCTACCAGGGCCACCTGTTCTCCTTCGACACCTCCGACGAGCTGGCCGCCGCGTTCCAGGGCCCCGGCGAGGCGTTCATCTACGCCCGGATGGCCAACCCGACCATCCGCGCCCTGGAGCAGTCGCTCACCGAACTCGAAGGCGGATCGGGCACGATCGCCACCGGGTCGGGCATGGGCGCGGTCAACGCGGTGCTGACGGCACTGCTCGGCAGCGGCGACCACGTCATCGCGCAGGCCGCCCTCTACGGCGGCACCCACGCGCTGCTCCAGGACCTCGCCGCCCGATGGGGCGTGGACGTCACGTTCGTCTCCGGCGACGACCCGGCCGAGGTGCGCGACGCGCTCCGCGACACGACGAAGCTCCTCTACCTGGAGACGGTCGCCAACCCCACCACCCATGTGACCGACCTGCCCGCGTTCACCGAGGCGGTCCGCGGGACGGGCGTGCTGACCGTCGTCGACAACACCTTCGTCCCGCTCCTGTGCAGGCCCATCGAGCACGGGGCCGACATCGTCGTCCACTCCACGACGAAGTACCTCGGCGGCCACGGCGACACCATCGGCGGCGCCGCCGTCTTCGCCGACCCGTCCGTCCACCGGCGGGTCTGGGAGCACGCCGTCGAGCTGGGCTCCTCCCCCGACCCGTTCGCCGCCTGGCTGACCGTCCGGGGCCTCGCCACGATGCCGCTGCGCGTGGCCAGGCAGAGCGAGTCCGCCCTCGACATCGCCCGCCGCCTCGCCGGCCACCCGTCGGTCACGCGCGTCCACTACCCGGGGCTGGAGGACCACCCGCAGCACGAGACCGCCCGGCGGCTGCTGCCGGACGGCGCCGGAGGCGTCCTCGCGTTCGAGCCGGCCGGCGGCCGCGACGCGGGCCGGATCTTCTCCGAGGCCGTCGAGCTGGTCTCGCTCGGCCCGTCGCTCGGCGACATCGCGACGCTCGTCATGCACCCGGCCAGCACGTCGCACCGGCAGCTGGACGCCGCGTCCCTCGCCGCCGCGGGCATCGGCGAGGGAACGGTGCGCCTCGCCGTCGGCCTCGAACACCCGGACGACCTGTGGGCCGACATCGAGCAGGCCCTGCACAAGGCGTCCTAGCGCCCGTCCTGGAACAGGGCGGGTGCTAGAGGTAGAAGCCGGTGGCGGTGGCGGGGGCGTCCTGGCCTTCGGGACGCTTCTCGCCCTTGCGCAGCGCGGCGAGCTCGGCGAGCGTCGCGCCGTCGGCGCCGATCTCCGCGCCGGGGACGTCCGTCCCGTCCAGCCAGGCGAGCGACTCCGCGCGGGTGAGCCGGCCCACCTCGATCTGGGCGAGGCAGCGGCCGGGGCGGACCACCGCCGGGTGCAGCATGGCGAGGTCCTCGTTGGTGGTGATGGCCACCAGCACGTCCCGGCCCTGGCCGAGCATCCCGTCGGTGAGGTTCAGCAGCCGCGACAGGCCCTGGCCCGTCGACTGCTTGGCCTCGCCGCGGATCAGCTCGTCGCAGTCCTCCAGGATGAGCAGCCGCCAGCGGCGGTTCTCGTCCTCGTCGTCGCCGACCGCGACCTCCATCAGGTAGCTGGGCGTGCCGAACAGCGCCTCGGGGTCAAGGACGCAGTCGGACTGGCACCAGTCGTTCCAGGAGCGGGCGAGGGCGCGCAGCGCGGTGGTCTTGCCGGTGCCGGGCGGGCCGTGCAGGAGCAGCAGCCGCCCGGAGACCTCCTCGCGGGTGAGCTTCATCACCGAGTCGAGCGCCTCGGCGACCGGCGCGGTGTAGTTGCGCCGGATGTCCGCCCACGCGTCGGCGGTGATGGCGCGCTCGCTGCGGACGGGGCCGTGCGCACCCATGTGCCAGAAGCCCATCTCGACGCTGGTCTCGTCCACCTTCGGCGGCTCGGTCGCGTCCTTCACCGACGCCGCCAGGACGCTCTCGGCGAGCTCGTCGGTCACCGCGGACACCGCCACGTAGGCGATGCCGCTCTTCCACCTGTTGCTCAGCAGCGTCCAGCCGTCGCCCTCGGACAGCACCGACTCCTTGCCCTTCTCGTGCGCGACCCGCACGAGCCTGGCGTCGGCCGGGCGCAGCGGCGCCTCCGTCCGGACGTTCTCCAGCCGCGTCGACCGCGACCAGGGCTGCTCCCCGGACGCGAAGGGGCGCAGCGACAGCACGTCCATCACGTCGGCGGGGGAGTTGTTGTCGGACAGGTTGAAGACCACGGGCAGCGCGGGCTCCGGCGCCTCGGCGCCTTCCCGGGGCTCGATCAGATGCAGGACCTCCTGCGGCCTCTCCTGCGACATGGTCATGACACCGATGATCACGCCCCGCGGCGCGCCGCGTCCACCGAATTAGCCGGACGCGCCGCGCGGCGGGCCCGGGGCGCCGTTCGCCGGGGCCCCGGCGCCGATCAGGAGCCGCCGCCCTCCCCGGCCTCGCGCTCCGCGTGCGCGGCCTTGCGCGCCTCGGCCTCCTCCAGGTCGAGCTTCTCCGCCTCCTCCGGCGTCGGCGCCGAGCCGCCGAGGTAGGCGGGCTGCCACCACGTCTCGTCCGAGCGCGGGACGTCGGGGTACTCGCGCTGCGCCTTCTCCAGCAGCTCCGCCATCCGGGCGTGCAGGTCGCGGGTGACCTGCTCGTAGTCGTCGCCGCGCTTCGGGTACATGGGCTCGCCGACGATGATCGTCACCGGCACGTTGCGCTGGAGGAGCCGCCGCTTGCGGCCCTTGGTCCACATCCGCTGCGGGCCCCAGAGCGCGACCGGGATGAGCGGCGTCTTGGACGCCACCGCCATCCGCACCGCGCCGCTCTTGATGTCCTTCACCGTGAACGAGCGGCTGATCGTCGCCTCCGCGAACACCCCGACGATCTCCCCGCCGCGCAGCGCCTTGAGCGCCGCCGCGTAGGAGGAGGCGCCCGCGTTGCGGTCCACCGGGATGTGGTGCATGCCGCGCATCAGCGGCCCGCCGATCCGGTTGTCGAAGATCTCCTTCTTCGCCATGAACCGCACCAGCCGGCCCGCCGGGTGCGCGGCGAGGCCGGCGAAGATGAAGTCGAGGTAGCTGACGTGGTTGCTGACGAGCACCGCGCCGCCGGTACTGGGAATCTGGTCGGTCCCCTCCAGACGGATTCTGATGTTCAGGGCCTTGAACACGCCGAGAGCCGTCTTGATCACCGGTGGGTACACGAGTTCGCGCATGTAGGCACCGTACTTGAGCAACTCCTGATCAGCGAGTGTGAGGCGGGGATCGCGATGCATCGCACAACCGGGCCCAAACCTGAGAAGGTGGGTGTGCAACTGATCCGCCGAAGGCTGAGGGAGGATGAGCCCCATGGAACCGTTGGACGCGGCGGCGGACGTGCACGCGCTCATCCGCGACGTGCTGCCCGCCCTGGCGCCCAGCGCCTGGTTCGATCACGGCACCTCGGAGGTGGTGCTGCCCGTGGGCCGGTCGGAGGCGCGGGCCTCCAGCTGGACGGTGCTGGAGCGCTGCGCCCGCGAGCCCCGCTCGGCGTGGCCGAAGGTGGTGGACGAGTGGGTCCGCGAGGTCGGCGACCGCGCGTTCCTCGCCGTCGGCGAGATGGAGCTGTTCGGCGACGTCCGGGAGCTGCTGCGCCTGCGCATCGTGCCGAAGCTCGACCCCCGCGACCGCGAGGGCCTCGTCGTCGTCCCCGCCGGCGACCACTTCGACGCCATGGTGATGATCGAGCACCCCCGCTACGGCGGTCCCCTCACCAAGGCGCGCGCGGGCCTGCTCGGCCTGCACAAGCTCGGCTACGTGATGACGAACACCCACGACCGCGAGCTGGCCGACGTGTCCGTGCACGACCAGCCGCTCCTGCCGGGCCGCAACGTCCGCGTCGTCGGCAAGCCGGGCAGCCGCTATGTGTCGGCGCTGCTCAGCGAGGTCCACCAGTTCGTGCCGAGGCAGAACGAGCACGGCGCCCTGGTCGGCGTCCCCTGCCACAGCACGCTGCTGCTGTACCCGATCACCTCCACGGCCGTCCGCGAGGTCCTGCCGATATTCGCCGACGTCGTCCGCGAGATGCACGCCAACGCCGACGACCCCTGCGCCCCCGGCGTCTACTGGAGCCACGGCGAGCGCCGCCTCACCCCCCTCTCCCCGGACGCGGCGACCGAGGGCGCCGGCGAGTTCGCGCTCTTCCTCCGCAAGCTCCCCAAGGAGTAGCCGTGCCGGCCCCAGGGTGTCACCCCTGGGAGTTACGGCAGCTTCCAGTCGACCGGCGGCGCGCCCTGCTGTTCAAGGAGCTGGTTGGCGCGGGAGAAGGGGCGGGAGCCGAAGAAGCCGCGGTCGGCCGACATGGGGCTCGGGTGGGCCGACTCGACGCAGGGGACGCGGCCGAGCAGCGGCTTGAGGTTGCGGGCGTCGCGGCCCCACAGGACGGCGACGAGGGGGCGGTCCCGGGCGGCGAGGGCGCGGATGGCCTGCTCGGTGACCTCCTCCCAGCCCTTGTTGCGGTGCGAGCCCGGCTTGCCCGGCATGACGGTCAGCGACCTGTTGAGCAGGCAGACGCCCTGCCGCGTCCAGGGGGTGAGGTCGCCGTTGGACGGCGGCGGGTGGCCGAGGTCGTCGCCGTACTCGCGGAAGATGTTGACGAGGCTGCCGGGCAGCGGCCGGACGTCCGGGGCGACCGAGAAGCTGAGGCCGACCGGGTGGCCGGGCGTCGGGTAGGGGTCCTGGCCCATGATGAGGACGCGCACGTCGTCGAACGGCTGCGTGAAGGCGCGGAGGATGTGGTTTCCGGCGGGCAGGTAGCGGCGCCCGGCGGCGACCTCGCCGCGCAGCCAGTCGCCCGCGGCGGCGATCGTCCCGGCGACGGGGGCCAGCGCGGTCGCCCACCCCGCCTCGACGATCTCCGAGAGTGGTCGTGCCGTCATGGGGTACGAGCCTAGTGGGATGATCTTGGCGCCGGTGAACGATTGCCCGCTGAATCGATGGTGTGAAGTCTTCTGACCGCATCAGGTCGGGTCGCGGGCAAATGTTCTCCAGCGCCGCGAAAAGTGGTCGATGAACTGGGTGAAACGTCCCGTTAAGTCGCTGTTACTTCCTGGCGGCCTTCATTGACCTGCGGTCTTCCAGCGCATAACTCCTAGAGAGCAAGCCGGCGCAGGACGAGCGGACGGACGAGAGCATGACCCAGCTGACCACCGTGGACGCCACCTTCCTCCATGCCGAGAACGCGACGACCCATGCCCACATCGCGGGGCTCGGCATCGTCGACCCCGGGACGTGCCCCGGCGGCCGGCTGACCGTCCCGCACGTCGCCGAGCTGATCCGCGCCCGCGCGCACCTCGCGGCCCGGCCGCTGCGGCAGCGGCTCGTCCAGGTGCCGTTCGGCCTGGACAACCCGTACTGGGAGGACGACCCCGACTTCGAGCCCGAGCGGCACATCTCCGAGTTCGGCCTGCCGGAGCCCGGCAGCGACCGGCAGCTCGCCAACCTGGTCGCGATGCTGCACGAGCGGCCGCTCGACCGGTCCCGTCCGCTGTGGGAGATGGTCCTCATCCAGGGCCTCGCCGGCGGCCGGACGGCCGTCTACGTGAAGGTGCACCACGCG
Organism: Actinomadura coerulea; assembly: GCF_014208105.1. Taxonomy (NCBI): domain Bacteria; kingdom Bacillati; phylum Actinomycetota; class Actinomycetes; order Streptosporangiales; family Thermomonosporaceae; genus Actinomadura; species Actinomadura coerulea. The sequence continues at coordinate 4,520,095 of NZ_JACHMQ010000001.1, read as the reverse complement.
GCCGTCGACGGCGTGATGGCCGCCGAGACGCTCGCCGCGCTGCTCGACCTGACGCCCGAGCCCCGCGAGCTCCCGGCCGACGAGTCCGTCCCGGCCCGCGCGCCCGGCACCGCGAGCATGCTCGGCACGGGGCTGCTGCGGACCGCGCTGCACCCGGTGCGGTCGGCGGTGGCGGCGGTGCGCGCGGCCCCGTACCTGGACGAGGTCCCGGGCCTGGCGGCCATCCCGGGCGTCGGGCTCATGTCGTCGTGGATGCAGGGCGTGCTGGGCCGTCCGGAGGTGCCGAGGGCACCGCGGGTCAGCGCGCCGCCGACGCCGTTCAACCACCCGATCGGGCGGCGCCGCGCGGTCGCGTGCGGGGAGCTGCCGCTCGCCGACATCAAGGAGATCCGGCGGACGCTCGGCGGCAGCGTCAACGACGTCGTCATGGCGCTGTGCGCGACGGCGCTGCGGCAGTGGCTCGACAAGCGCGGCGAGCTGCCCGAGCGGCCGCTGGTCGCGGCCGTCCCGGTGTCGCTGCGGCGCGGCGCGGGCGCGGCCGCGGAGCCGGGCAACCAGGTCTCGATCATGATGGCGCCGCTCGCCACGCACATCCCCGACCCCGCCGACCGGTACGGCGCCGTCCAGCGCGACATGGACGTGGCGAAGCGGAGGTTCACCGGGTCGTCGGGCGGCTGGGTGCGGGAGATGAGCGGGCTGCTCCCGGCGCCCTTCGCCGCGGCGGTCACGCGGCTCGCGCTGCAGGCCGCGCCGGCGGTGTCGCTCCGCCCGGTCAACCTGGTCATCTCCAACGTGCCGGGCCCGCAGTTCCCGCTCTACCTGTGCGGGGCGAAGGTGCTCGGGTACTACCCGATCTCGGTCATCACCGACGTCAGCGGCGGCCTGAACATCACCGTGTTCTCCTACGACGGGAAGGTGGACGTCGGCATCGTCGCGTGCCGCGAGCTCATCCCCGACCCGTCGGAGATCATCGACCACCTGGTGGACGCGCTGGACGAGCTGCGCTCGCTCTGCCGCGCGTGAGGCCGCTACAGCCCGAGGGCCGCCCGGTGCCGCCGCGCCAGGCCCAGCGCGGCCGCCCCCGCCGGCTGCATCGGCCGGGGGACGGCCCCGTCGAACGGCGCCATCGACACCTCGCCCTCGTCGTTGACCGCGACGAGGCCGCCGAAGAGCTCGCCGAACAGCGCGTCGTCGACGGCGACGACGGTCAGCAGGTCGACCGCGAGCGTCAGCGGGTCCACTCCGAGCCCCAGGAAGTGCGCCCGGACGCGTCCCTCGGCGCGGGCGGCGGTCATCGCCTGGTGAAAAGGCCAGTCCTCCTGGACGAAGTCGTCGCCGTAGTCCTCGCCCGCGCCGAGAAACTCCTCGGCGTACTCGCGGACCATGCACTGCCACAGATCAGGCGGCTCGTCGCCGAGCGGCTGGAACACCCCGACCGGCATCACCTGGTAGAGCCCGCCGGCGTGCGCGACCTTCGACGCGTCCCGCCGGTGCAGGACGTACCGCCCGGACGTCGTCACGGTGACCGTGGTGACGGCGGGCAGCGCGGCCCTGCGTGACAGGTCGCACGGGTCGCCGACGCGGTCGCGCAGCGGCAGCCCGTCCACCCCGGCCGCGAGTTCGTGAGCGACCGACTCGCCCACGTTGACGGCGTCGAAGTAGCGGGCGGGGCCGAGCCGGAGCACCGGCGGGTCGGCCGCGAGCAGCCGGTAGCTCGGACGGTCCTCGAACACCTTCGGCGGAGCGAGAGCGGCGACGGCCTCCGCGTACGTCCGGTGGCCGTCCGGGAGCCCGTCGGCCGGGTCGGCGACCGCGGCCGGAACGGGACGCGCGTCCCACTCCAGCCGGATCTCCTCCAGCGGGATCGGCGCCCCGGGGATCCAGGCGTCCCGGCAGAGCAGCGGGGTTCCCGCGACGCGCGGCACGTCCGGGTACAGCCCGTCCGCGACCTCGCCCAACCGTCCGCGGCCGGCGTTGAGTTCCGCCCGCACACGCCGCCACTCCGCCACGTCCGCCACCCCCCGAGCCTAGGCACATCGACTTGCGGCGTGTTGCCCTTATCAGCGCCGGCGGTCTCTAGTGTCTGTTGCAACGAGATCCCTGGAAGGATCTTGTTGTGCCGGGAAGACGTCTGACAGCTGCTGAGCGCGCGCAGATCGAGGTGTTGTTCGGTGCGGGCCGGTCGTTTCCGCAGATCGCGGAGGCGATCGGCCGGGACCGGTCAACTGTGTGGCGGGAGGTGCGCCGTAACCACTCCTATCGGCGGTCGGACGCCGGTGGGGGCGGGGCGCGGTATCCGGGCCGGGCGACCACCGCGTGTCCGGGCGGGCTGGGCGGGCTGTACCGGTGGACGTACTCGCATGTGGCCGCGCAGCGCAAGGCCGATGAGCGGGCGCGTCGGCACCGGCCGGGCAAGTTGATCGGCAACAGCGGGAACAAGGGCCGGGCCTGGTGCCAGGGCCGGTTGTGGCCGGTGGTGCGTGATCTGCTGGTGCGGCGGTGGTCGCCGCAGCAGATCGCGGCGCACCTGCGCGCCGCCTATCCTGACCAGCCGGAGATGCGAGTGTCGCACGAGACGATTTATCAGGCGATCTACTACCAGGCCCGGGGCCGGATGCGGGCCGAGCTGGCCCGGCAGCTGCAGTTGCGGCCGGGGGAGGGGTCGGTGCTGCGCAGCGGCCGCGCCGCCCGCCGTCCGCCCTCGCGTCTGGCCCGCGCCGAGAGCGCGGCGCGCAGCCGCCGGCCCTGGATCCAGGGCCTGCACATCTCGGCCCGGCCCGCCCAGGCGGCCGACCGGGCGGTGCCGGGGCACTGGGAGGGCGACCTGGTGATCGGGGCCCGCGGATCCAGCGCCATCATCACCCTGGTCGAGCGCACCACCCGGTTCGTGATGCTCGGCGCGTTGCCGCACTCACGCGTGTCCGAGCAGGTCACCGGCGTGCTGACCACTTTGATGCGGCGGTTGCCGGCCGAGCTGGCCGCGACCTTGACCTGGGACCAGGGATCGGAGATGGCCCAGCACGCCGACTTCACCCTGGCCACCGGGTGCCGGGTCTACTTCTGCGACCCGCACGCGCCCTGGCAGCGCGGCTCCAACGAGAACACCAACGGGCTGCTGCGCCAGTACTTCCCCCGCTCCTCCACCGACTTCCGCAACTACACCCAGCACGACCTCGACGAAGTCGCCCGCCAGCTCAACGGACGACCCCGCCAAACCCTGAACTGGAAAACCCCAGCCCAAGCACTCAACGAATACCTCGTTGCAACAACCGCTTGACACCGCCGCCCTCTTAAGGGCAACACGCCGCAAGTCGACGCAGCGAGCGTGCGCGCGGCCTTCCGGATTTGACAAATCTGTTTGCTGAACCTGCAATGAGGACATGGAGACGACCGAGGAGGTCCTGGCCGGGGTCGGGCCGAGGCTGAGAAGGCTGCGGCAGGAGCGCAACGTCACGCTGGCCGCGCTCGCGGAGGCCACCGGCATCTCGGTCAGCACGCTGTCGCGGCTGGAGTCGGGCAAGCGGCGGCCGAGCCTGGAGCTGCTGCTCCCGCTCGCCCAGGCCCACCAGGTCCCGCTGGACGAGCTGGTCGGCGCCCCGGCCGTCGGAGACCCGCGGATCAGGCCGCGGCCGCTGCGGATGAACGACATGGTCGTGCTGCCGCTGACCAGGCGCCCCGGCGGCGTCCAGGCGTTCAAGATGGTCGTGCCCGAGCGGGTCCCGCCGCCCGAGCCGCGGACCCACGAGGGCTACGACTGGCTGTACGTGCTGAACGGGCGGCTCCGCCTGCACCTCGCCGGCCGCGAGATGGTGCTGGAACCGGGGGAGGCGGCCGAGTTCGACACCCGGCTTCCGCACTGGTTCGGCGGCGACGGCGGGCCGGTCGAGGTGCTCAGCCTCTTCGGGCCGCAGGGGGAGCGGATGCACCTGCGCGCGAAGCCCCGCCGGTCATGACAGCACAGGCGTGGCATAAATTTGGTAAACGTGCAGATCGCCCAAACTCCCCAGAAAGCCCCTGCCCGTAAGAAGCCCGCCCACACGGCGTGGGTGCTGTGGAGCGTCGGCGTCCTCGCCTACGCCGTGGCGGTACTGCACCGGACGTCCTTCGGCGTCGTCGGCCTGGACGCGGTGCACCGGTTCGACGCGTCCGCCGGGATCCTCGCGTCCTTCACCGTCCTGCAACTGCTCGTGTACGCGGGTCTTCAGATCCCCGTCGGACTCCTCCTCGACCGCGTCGGCCCGCGCTGGATGGTCGCCGGCGGCGCGCTGCTCATGGCGGGCGGCCAGGCGCTCATGGCCGTCTCCACCGGCGTCGGGACGGCCGTCGCCGCCCGCGTGATGGTCGGCGCCGGCGACGCCATGACGTTCATCAGCGTCCTCGGCATCGTCGCGACCTGGTTCCCCGGACGCTACGTCCCCGTCGTGACGCAGCTCACCGGGCAGCTCGGCCAGCTCGGCCAGGTGCTCAGCGCCATCCCCCTGGTCGCCCTCCTGCACGGCCCCGGCTGGGGCACCGCGTTCGGCTCCGCCGCCGCGCTCGGCGCCCTCATGGCGGTGCTCGCCGTCGCCGTCCTGCGCAACGGCCCCGGGCGCGCGGACGTCCCGTCCCTGCGCGAGACGCGCACCAACCTGGCCGAGGCGTTCCGCCACCCCGGCACGCGCCTCGGCCTCTGGTCGCACTTCGTCACGCAGTTCTCGTCCAACACGTTCGCGCTGATGTGGGGCTACCCGTACCTGGTGGCCGGGCAGGGCCTGCGCCCCGCGACCGCCTCGACGCTGCTCACGCTTTTCGTGCTGGTCAACGTCGTGTCCGGACCGTTCATCGGACGGCTCGTCGCCCGCTACCCGCTGCGCCGCTCCTGGCTCGTCCTCGGCATCGTCGCGCTCAACGCGGCGGCGTGGGCGGCCGTCCTCGCCGTGCCGCCGCCCGCGCCGCCCTGGCTGCTGGTCCTGCTCGTGCTGTGCGTCGCGCCCGGCGGCCCCGGCTCGATGATCGGCTTCGACTACGCCCGGACGTTCAACCCGCCCGGACGGCAGGGCACCGCGACCGGCATCGTCAACGTCGGCGGCTTCGTCGCCTCCCTCGTCACGATCCTGCTGATCGGGTTCGTCCTGGACGCCCTGTCGCCCGGGGGCGAGTTCACGCCTGGAGCGTTCCGGGCGGCCTGGACCGTCCAGATCGGCATCTGGGCGATCGGCGTGGCGGGCGTCCTGCGCACCCGCACCCTGGCCCGCCGCCACCTCGCCCTGACGGACTAGGAGCGCAGCTCCCCGCCCGCTAGGAGCGGAGCTCCCCGCCCACTAGGAGCGGAGCTCCAGCGTGCAGCACTTCGGTCCGCCGCCCGCCTTGCGCAGCTCCGACAGGTCGACCGGCAGCGGCTCGTACCCGTGCTCCCGCAGCGTGTCGATCAGCCCGACCGCCTCGGCGTTGATGACGACGTTGCGCCCGTCGCACACGGCGTTGAGCCCGAGGACCGCCGCGTCCGCCTCGCTCGCGAGGACCGCGTCGGGGAACAGCCGCCTGAGCACCGCCCGGCTGCCGGGGGAGAACGCGCCGGGGAAGTACGCGACGTTGTCGCCGCCGAGGGGGAACAGCGCCGTGTCCAGGTGGTAGAAGCGCGGGTCGACGAGCCGGAGCGTCACCACCGGGCGGCGGAGGAACTCCTGCGCCTCCTGGTGCGCGGCGATCTCCGTGCGGAACCCCGTCCCGGCCAGGATGACGTGGTCGAGCGTGAGGAAGTCGCCCTCGCCCTCGTTCGTGTGCTGCGGCTCCAGCAGCTCGGAGAACCCGTTCTCCAGCATCCACTTCGCGTACGCGGGCCCTTCGGCGTACCGCTCCGGGTGCGTGAACTTCGCCCCGTAGACCCGTCCGCCGACCACCAGCGCCCCGTTGGCCGCGAACACCATGTCGGGCAGCCCCTCGATCGGGTCGATGAGGCTCACCTCGTGCCCGAGCGCGAGGTACGCCGCCCGCAGCGCCTCCCACTGCGCCACGGCCTTCGCGGCCTCCGCGCCGGCCGCCGGGTCCATCCACGGGTTGATCGCGTACGTGACGGCGAAGTGGTCCGGACGGCACATCAGGTAGTGCCGCCGCAGCGCGGTCCGGACGGTGGTCGGCTCCATCGCCGGCATGACGGTCATGGGTGTCTCCAGGGATGTCCGAGGGGGAAACGACTCAGCGAAAGCCTAAGAACCGAACACCCGCAATCCAATGCGCCGATGTTGCTCTGACCTGGCGGTTCGTTGCGTGTTTCCGCCTCTTTCGCGCTATTCGTTGCGCGCCCGCGCGGCCTCGCGCCGCTCCGGGACCGCCGATCCCCGGCCCGCCAGGACCTGCGCCCACCACACCGTTCAGCCGCCGCCCGGCCCCCGACGACGGCCAGGAACGTCCGTTGCGGGCGCACTAGGGTTGCGGGATGTCAGAACCGACACCGCTCCCGCCGCGGATCGGGACTTCCGGCTGGGACCGGGAGCTCGCGGGCATCGGGCTGGACCGGCCAGGTGTCGACGCCTTTGTCGATGACGTGCTGGAGTCCGCGGACGCCGCCCGAGGCGAGTTCGACCCGCACTCGCTGGATCTTGGGGTCGATGCCGAGAGCGCGGCCGTATGGGTCCTTCTGCACCAGAGGTTCCCGTCCTACGGGATCCTGATGTACCTGCGAATGTGCTGGTCGAACGGTGACCGCGTCCTCCAGGACTGGATCGTGCGCCAGTTCGCCGCGATGCTGGTGCACGGTCCAGGCCCGGTGGCCGAGTCGGCCGAGTACGGGCTCTGGGTCGACTACTTCGAATCGCCCGAGGCGTCGCAGGTCTTTACGGCGCTGGCATCCCAGATGCCGCGGTCGCACTGGGAGCGTCTGATCAGCGGTGCCGGTCCGGTGCCCTGGGACGCCAAGCGGCGCGTGTTCCAGGTGGCGGCCGAGGACCCGGCACTGCATCCCGCGCTCGCCAGGGGTCTCGCGGGTTCGTTCTACGACGTGTACGGCCAGGTGGACGCCGTGGAGGCGGCAGAGCTGGTCGCTCGGATCACGGTCGCGGACGAGGATCTGCTGGAGGCGCTGGCCGAGGCGACCACGCAGCCGCTGCGGCTGCGGACGGGATCGGCCGTGATCGTGGACGAGTCCGATCCGGGCTGGCCCCACCGGGGAAGCTTCCTGCTTCGCGCGGTGGTGCGCAGCCCGCGGAGCCGGTGGGTGGGGCGTTCCGAACTGGTGGCCGACGGCCGGGTGTACGGCCGGCTGGTGCACTGGGGCTTCCCCTTCGACGCGTCGAAGGTCGCGCACCGGACCGTGGCCGCTCCGGAGCCGGAGGGACGGATCGTGCTGTTCCGGGTCGAAGGAGCCGCCGAGCATGCCGGGTCGCTGGTGAACCGGGATGTCGAGGCCTGGCCTCCCGGCCTGAGGGACCATCTGGCGCGCTGACCGAACGGTCGCTCTCGCGCGGGGCGGCCGGCGACGGATTCGTCGCCGGCCGCCTCATCGCGAGTGCCGGAGCCCGCCGGTCAGGCGCGCTTGGCGGCCGTGCGGTCGAGCCCTTCGCGGATCTGCCGGGCGAGGGTGACGGGGTCACCGACGCGGTACATGTGCGAGAAGTACAGCTGCGGGTGCTCGTCGGTCTCCTGGTTGTAGAGGCAGCCCACCTCCCAGCGATGGCGGCGCATGACCGAGATGACCGGCTGCGTCTCGCTCGCCGTCATCGAGAAGTCGGGGACCACGCCGCCGAGCCGGATCCTGTCGGTGCGCCGCACGGTCACCGTGACGATCCCGTTCTCCCCGACCGTCGCGTCCCCGCCGAGGATCCTCTCCAGCTTCCGTACGGGGAGAGGGGTCTTGGGGTGCGGCGGCGAGTGCTGCGGCATCGGCGCGGAAAGGTGAAGGGCGGTGCGTCGACTTGCGGCGTGTTGCCCTTCTGGGGGCGCTCATAAGGGCAACACGCCGCAAGTCGGCGCTAGGGGTGGGCTTCGAGGGCTGACAGTTGGAGGCGGAGGGCTAGGCGTTTCTGGGGGCTCGCGAGGTCTACCTTGGTCACTTCGGTCATGCGGCGTAGGCGGTGGCGGAGGGTGTTGGGGTGGACGGCCAAGGCCTGGGCGGTTCCCTTCGGGTCGCCGTAGTGGTCCAGCCAGGCCGCGAGGGTTGGGAGATAGGACGTTCCGTGCTTCTCGTCGTGCGCGCGTAGGGCGGGGAGGGGGCCGCCGAGCAGGGCGGTGCCGACTGCCCTGCGGGCTCGCTCGACGACCACGGCGTCCCAGACGTCCTCCAGGAGCACGGTTCCGGGGGCGAGGCTGCCGGAGCCGACGAGGGCCGCGATCTCGGACGCCTCGGCGCGGGAACGGGGGAGGTCGTCGGGGGAGTGGGCGAGGCCGCCCGCAGCCGCGTACAGGGTGCGGTCGTGGGCGCGGACACGGGTGAGGACGTGGCGCAGCCAGGGGGTCGTTCCGGATTCGGCGGTGTCGCCGCCGGGCTCGGCCAGGACCGCGAAGATCGTGCCGGCGAGGTCGGCGAGGAGGGGGCGGTGCCAGCCGTAGCGGTGGGTGATCGCCTCCCAGAGGTCGAGGCGCCGGCGGATGTCCTCGGTCTCGTCCCGGTCGCCGAGCGCGACCACGCGCCAGGGCGGTGGCGCCGGGACCGGCCGCGAGCCGTCCTGGAGCGCGGCGCGCACCTGGTCGGCCGTGACGCGGCGTGCGACGCCGGACTCGGCTCGGAGGCGGAGCAGGTGCAGGGCCAGGACGGAGGCCAGGTCGGCAAGGCGCCGGACGCGGTCGGGCGGGACCGCCGTGCGCGCCACGACCCAGATCGAGCCGAGCCACTCGCCGCCGGCGCGGACCGGGATGACGAGGCGGGGCAGCATGCCGTCCGGGCCCGCGGGGACGAGGACCGGGTCGCTCGACCGGGCCAGCCTGCGGAACACCCCCGAGGCCCGCAGGTGGGCGATGACCTGGGGCGGGACGCGACGCCCGACGATCGTGGAGACGCGGGCCGGGTCGGTGCTGTCCTGGCGGCCCGAGTAGGCGAGGACGCGGGAGCGCGCGTCCTCCAGCGTCACCGGCGCGTCGGCGATCTCCGCCGCCGTGTCGGCCAGCGCGAACAGGTCGTCCTGCGGGCCGGACGGTCCGGGGAGCGGGGCGTGGGCGCGGTCGACGGCGCCGCGGACCAGCCAGATGACGTGCGTCCAGGACGCGTCCCGCTGGAGTTCGACGAGGGCGGGCGCCAGGCGGCGCGCCGCGGCGATCACCTCGGGGGCCCCGGCGAGGGGCGACTTGAACACCACGCCGCTCGCCCCCGCCGCGTCGGCGCGTTCCAGGAGCGCGACGGCGCCGGCCGGATCCGTCACCCCGGCGCCGAGGACGATCTCTCCCGGCTGCCCGGCCGCCTCGCCGGGCTCGGCCAGGACGACGTCGTGCACCTGCGCGTCGCGGCCGGGCGCGACCAGGCGCAGCAGCCCCGGACCCAGCGCGTCGACCAGGCCGGTCACACTGATCATTCGATCACGCTCCTCCCTCCCATTGTGCGCTTCGCATCATGGCGGACCCATTGATTGGCCGAACTCGACAGAGGTATCGGCTCGCGGACGCATCACCATCGAAGTGACCGGTTTCACGAGGAGAGGAGAGGCCATGGCGCGCCGAGTCGCCGTCGTGGGGGCCGGGATGGTCGGTCTGTCCACGGCATGGTTCCTGCAGGAGCACGGCGAGGACGTCACCGTGTTCGACCGGCGGGACGTCGCGGCCGGAGCGTCCTGGGGCAACGCCGGGTGGCTGACCCCGGGCCTGGCGACCCCGCTGCCCGAACCGGCCGTCCTCTCCTACGGCGTGCGCGCGGTGCTCAGCCCGTCGTCGCCGGTCTACGTCCCGCCGAGCGCCAACCCGCGCCTGCTGCGGTTCCTCGCGGGCTTCGCACGCAACAGCACGGCCGCGCGGTGGCGGCGCGCGATGGAGGCGCTGGTGCCGATCAACGGCCGGGCGCTGCCGGGCTTCGACGCGCTGCTGGACGGCGGCGTCCGCGCGGAGACGAACGAGGCCGGGTCCTTCCTCGCCGCGTACCGGACGGAGCAGGAGCGGCGCGTCCTGCTGGAGGAGATCGAGCACATCCGCTCCGCCGGGCAGGAACTGGAGTACGAGGTCCTGACCGGCGACGAGGCGCGCGTCGTGGAGCCCGCCCTCTCCGACGAGATCGGCGCGGCGATCCTGCTGCGCGGCCAGCGCTTCGTCAACCCCGGCGTGTTCGTGCACGCGCTCGCCGACTCCGTCCGCGACCGCGGAGGCAAGATCCGCGTGGGTGCGGACGTGACGGACGTCCGCGACGAGCCGGGCGGCGTGGCCGTCCGCACGGGCGGCAGCGACTTCGAGGCGTTCGACGCGGTGGTCCTGGCGAGCGGCGTGTGGCTCGGCGACCTCGCCCGGCGGTTCGGCGTCGGCGCGCTCGTCCAGGCGGGCCGCGGCTACAGCTTCAGCGTGCCGATGGAGCGCGTCCCCGACGGGCCGGTGTACTTTCCCGCGCAGCGGGTCGCCTGCACGCCGCTCGGGGACCGGCTCCGCGTCGCCGGGATGATGGAGTTCCGCCGTCCCGAGGCGCCGCTCGACCCGCGCCGGATCCGGGCGATCGTCGAGGCCGCCCGCCCGCTGCTGCGCGGCGCCGACCTCGGCGCGCGGGAGGACGAGTGGGTCGGGTCGCGCCCCTGCACCCGCGACGGCCTCCCGCTGATCGGCGCGACCCGGTCGCCGCGGGTCTTCGCCGCGGGCGGCCACGGGATGTGGGGCATCACGCTCGGCCCCGCCACCGGGAGCCTCCTCGCGGAGATGATCGCCACCGGGCGCCGCCCGAGCGAGCTGGACCCGTTCGACCCGCTCCGCTGACGTTCCGCGGGCGTTCCGGCCCGAGCCGTCGCCATCCGCCGTCACCTTTCCTCCGTCCGCTCCGTCAACGCGGTGAAGAAGGAGGAGCGATGAGCGGATACGACTGGACCCTGATGTACGTGATGCACGGCGCGCTGAGGAGGGAGCTGGAGCATCTCGCCAAGGTGACCGCGCGCGAGGACGACGACCCCCGCCGCCTGCTGGCCGCGGCGGCGGGCTGGGAGTTGTTCAAACTGTCGCTGCACGCCCACCACACCGCGGAGGACGAGGCCCTCTGGCCGGTCCTCCGGGAGAGCCTCACCGGCCGCGACGACCTCGCCCTGCTGGACGCGATGGAGGCCGAGCACGCCGCCGTCGACCCCCTCGTCGAGGCGATCGACACCGGCGCCGAACCCGTCGGGGAGCTCGTCGACGCCCTCGCCACCGCCCTGACCGCGCACCTCGCGCACGAGGAGAAGGAGGCGCTCCCGCTGATCGACGCCACCCTGACGGCGGAGCAGTTCCAGGCCTTCGGCCAGGTCCACGGCCGCCACGTCGGCCCGAACGCGCCGCGCGTGCTGCCCTGGCTCCTCGACGGGGTGGACGACGCGACGGCCGCGGCCGCGCTGTCCGTCCTGCCCGAGCCGGCCCGCGCCGCGTTCGAGACGCAGTGGCGGCCCGCCTACAGAGCCCTGGAGCGCTGGCCGGCGTCCTGACCGGCGGGAAACGGCGAGGCCGCCGCCACGGCGAACGTGGCGGCGGCCTCGTGCCGTTCCGCGGATCAGAGGTTGATCATGTGCCCGGCCAGGCCGTGCACGGCCTCCTTCATGGCCTCGCCCAGGGACGGGTGGGCGTGCACGTTGCGCGCGACCTCGTTGACGGTGAGGTCCCACTGCTGCGCCAGGGTCAGCTCGGGCAGCAGCTCGGTGACCTCGGGGCCGATCATGTGCGCGCCGAGGATCTCCCCGTACTTCGCGTCGCTGATCACCTTGACGAAGCCGTCGCCCTCGCCGAGGCCGAGCGCCTTGCCGTTGGCGCTGAACGGGAACTTGGCGGTCTTGACCTCGAAGCCCTGCTCCTTCGCCTGCGCCTCCGTCCAGCCGAACGAGGCGACCTGCGGCTGGCAGTAGGTGGCGCGCGGGATCATCACGTAGTCGAGCTCCATCGTCTCGGCGTCGCCGATGGTCTCGGCCGCGACGATGCCCATGGCCTCGGCGGCGTGCGCGAGCATCAGCTTCGCGGTGACGTCGCCGATGGCGTAGATGTGCGGGACGGACGTGCGGCAGCGGCCGTCCACGTCGATCGCGCCCCGGTCGGTCAGCGCGACGCCGGTCTTCTCCAGCCCGTAGCCCTCGACGTTCGGCTGGAACCCGATCGCCTGGAGCACCTTGTCGGCCTCCAGCACCTGCTGCGCGCCGTCCTTGCCGGTGACGGTGACCTTGACCTTCTCGCCCGAGTCGTCGATCGCGTCCACCCGCGTCGAGGTGAGAACGTCGATGCCGAGCTTGCGGTAGCGCTTGGCCAGCTCCTTCGACACGTCGGCGTCCTCGTTCGGGACCATCCGGTCGAGGAACTCGACGATCGTGACCTTCACCCCGTAGTTGTGCAGCACGTAGGCGAACTCGACGCCGATCGCGCCGGCGCCCGCGATGACGATGCTGCCCGGCAGCTCGGAGCTGAGGATCTGCTCCTCGTAGGTGACCACGCGCTCCGACAGCGACGTGCCCGGCAGCAGCTTGGTGTGCGCGCCGGCCGCGATGATGCAGTTGTCGAACGTGACCGTCTCGCTCGACCCGTCCTGCCCCGCCACCTGGAGGGTGTTCGGGTCGGTGAACGTGCCCCGCCCGTTGTAGGACTTGATCTTGTTCTTCTTCATCAGGAACTGGACGCCCTTGACGAGCTTGTCCGACACCTGGCGGCTGCGCTCGTAGGCGACGCCGTAGTCGAAGGACACGCTGCCCTCGACGTTGATCCCGAACGTCTTCTGCTCGTGGGTGAAGATGTGCGCCAGCTCGGCGTTGCGCAGCAGCGCCTTCGAGGGGATGCAGCCGACGTTGAGGCACACCCCGCCCCAGTACCTCTCCTCGATGATCGCCGTCTTCAGCCCAAGCTGCGCCGCCCGGATCGCGGCGACATATCCACCCGGGCCCGCGCCCAGGACCACGACGTCAAAGTGTTCGCTCATATCCAAGGACGATATTCGCCGCGACCATGTGTTCGCATCCCGGCGGCCCTCCGGCGACGCGCGGGGCGCCGGGTCGGATCCGGCCGTCACGTCCTGTTAGGGTTTCGGCAAGGTCTCCCTCCGATCACGATCCGTGGGAGCCCGTCGACTGACAGGGCGGCGCGCAGGGGCGCGAGCCCGGAGCCGTCCCGGCCGCGGAGCCCGGAGGCGTCCCCTGGAACGGCGGTGCCGCGGCGCTGGAACATCGCGCCTCGGCCCGGTCGTTGTCCCCGTTCCGAGCCGAGTGGAGGAGAAGACGAGTGAGGATCCCCAAGCGCGTCAACACCGTCCTGGACTGGGTGGAAGAACACCTGCTCGCGCTCGCGGTGGTCGTCGCGCTGGTCGTCGTCGCGCTGGTCGCCACGCTCGCGCCGCCGGCCGTCGGCCTCCCGGTCGCCGGGTTCGTCCTCGGCGCCGCCGCCGGGGGCCTCGTCGTGCACCTGCGGATGAGCCGCCGCGTCGCCCGCGCCCGCTCCGACATCGACAACCTGCTCCGCGAGAACGGCGCGCTGCGGCACCGCAACACCGTCCTCGCCAGCGGGGTGATCACGCGGGGGGCGCAGGAGACGCAGGCGCTCGTCTCCATCCCCGAGGACGACCTGCTGGACGCGCCGGGCGACCCGGAGACCACCGTGTCCCTCGACGAGCTGCTGGACGACCCGCAGACCACCAACGAGCTGCCCGGCGAGCCCCCGACCACCGGCGGCACCCGAACCCCCGGCGACACCGGCGACCCCGGCGACCCTCTGACCACCGACGAGCTCCCCGGACGGGACGACGCCCCGACTCGCGCCGCCGACCCCCTGGACGGCGACCCGCTGCGCACCACCGTCCTGCCCGCGCTGCCCGACGACCTCCTCGGCGGCCCGGACGCCCCGGAGGACGCGGACACCGCGCGGACGCGCCGCCGGTCCCGCAAGGCATGACCAGGACCTGACCGGGAGGCCGGCCGGGAGCCCGGCCGAGCGTGACCAGGCCCTTCTACCGCAGAGTCATCGGAGCCCCAACCCGGCGTTACTTTTCCTGATCTTCGGGCAGGGGCAGTCCGTGAACGACTCGACGAACGCGCGGCAGGGAGCGGATCCGGGACGCGGAGGCGAGGGCGCCGGACCGCCGGAGGGCGCGGGGCCCGGCGAGGGCGCCGTCCGCAAGGCCGTGATCGCCTCGGCGATGGGCAACTGCATCGAGTGGTTCGACTTCGGCGTGTTCAGCGCCGGCGTGATGACCTCGATCATCGGCACGGTGTTCTTCCCCGAGGACGCGGGCGGCAGCGCCACGCTGCGCTCGTTCGCGCTGGTCGCGGCGGCGTTCCTCGCCCGGCCGTTCGGCGGCATGTTCTTCGGCCCGATGGGGGACAGGCTCGGCCGCAAGCGGGTGCTGGCCGCCACGATCATCCTGATGTCGGGCTCGACGTTCGTGATCGGCATCCTGCCCGGCTACGCCACGATCGGGCTCGGCGCGCCGCTGCTGCTGCTCGGCGTCCGGCTCGTCCAGGGCTTCTCGACGGGCGGCGAGTACGGCGGCGCCGCCACGATGATCGCAGAGTACGCGCCCACGAAACGGCGCGGGTTCTACGGCGCGTTCCTGGAGTTCGGCACGCTCGGCGGCTACATCATGGGCGCCGGGCTCGTGCTGCTGATCGACCTCTCCCTCAGCGAGAGCGCGATGCACGGGTGGGGCTGGCGGATCCCGTTCCTGATCGCGCTGCCGCTCGGCGCCGTCGGGCTCTACGTCCGGACGCGGATCGAGGACACCCCGACCTTCCAGCACATGGAGGCGGAGGGCAGGAAGGCCCGGTCGCCGCTCAAGGAGACCCTGGAGTACCACTGGCGCACCATCCTGAGGCTCATCGGGATCGTGGTCCTGCTGAACGTCGCCGTCTACACGCTGCTGACGTTCATGCCGTCCTATCTCGTCGACTTCCTGGACATGGACGACACCACGTCGCAGCTCACCACGATCGGCGTGGAGGCCGCGATGATGACGGTGATCCTGCCGCTCGGCGCGCTGTCGGACCGGATCGGCCGCAAGCCGCTGCTGATCGCCGCCGCGGTCGGCTTCCTGGTGCTGTCCTGGCCGGCGTTCGCGCTCATGCAGACCCACGACCCGGCCGGGGTCGCGGTCGGCTACGCGGTCATCGGCGGGCTGCTGGTGCTGATGCTGGCGGTGATCGGCGCGACGTTCCCCGCGATGTTCCCGACCAAGGTCCGGTACGGGGCCTTCGCGATCGGCTACAACATCTCGACGTCGCTGTTCGGCGGGACGGCGGCCGTGCTGGTGGGCTCGCTGATCGACGCCACGGGCTCCAACTACGTCCCGGCCTACTACCTGATGATCGTCGCGCTGGTCGCGCTGCTGCCGATCATCAGGATCCCGGAGACGGCCGGGGTGCCGATCGACCGGGCCGGGGAGGAGAACGCCCCGGAACCGGTGGGCTCCGGGGCGCGGCGGAGCTGACGCCCGGGGCCGCCGGGCCCGTCCTGAACCGGGCCCGGTCCGGTGCACGCCGTGGACGACATCAGGTCGCGGTGGATCTTTCCTCCCCGGAACCGGGCCGCAGAGTGATCTTTCCCACGTCCGCCTTGCCTGACCTGCCGCGAAACCTCCACAGAGGGTGAGAACCGCTGCTCGCCGCCCCACCGGCCGGTGCCGGGGCCCGCATCGCCGGCGCCGTCCGGCGTTACGGGGGATATCGCGCCTGGGTGCGAGTTGTGTGGCGCGGGAGCAAAACAGAGGTGCTGTCAATGGCTCCTTGCGACCGTCTCATTACCGTCTGTAGCGTCACCGGTGGCCAAAGGCCGCAACTTCCCCGCAAGACCACGACGAATCGGTGGTGTGGACGTGACGGAACAGCAGCATCAGGAACGGCAGCAACAGGACCACCAGCACAGCCTGAGCACCGCCGCCGCGCGGAACCTGGCGACCACGACCAAGTCCGTCCCGCAGATGCAGGGCATCACGTCGCGGTGGTTGCTGAAGCTGCTTCCCTGGGTGCAGGCGTCCGGCGGCACCTACCGCGTCAACCGGCGGCTCACCTACACGCTGGGCGACGGCCGCGTCACGTTCGTCACGACCGGCGCCGACGTCCGCGTGATCCCGCGCGAGCTCGGCGAGCTGGCCCCGCTGCGCGGCTACGACGACGACCTGACCCTGGACGCCATCGCGGGGCGCTTCACCCAGCAGGAGTTCGCGCCCGGCGACGTCGTCGTCGAGCGGGGGCGCCCGGTCGACCGCGTCGTCCTCGTCGCGCACGGCAAGCTCAGCAAGATCGGCGCGGGCGAGTACGGCTCCGACGCCGTCCTCGGCACGCTCGCGAACGGCGACTTCTTCGGCGAGCAGGCCCTCCTCGGGACCGAGGAGGGCGAGGAGCCGCCGACGTGGGAGCACACCGTCAAGGCGGTGACCACCTGCACGATCCTCAGCATGAGCCAGTCCGACTTCCAGGAGACCCTCGGCCAGTCCTCCTCCCTCCAGGCGCATCTGGAGGAGTACCGGGCGAGCCCGCGCCGCGCGCACAACGCGCACGGCGAGGCGGCGATCGAGGTGGCGTCGGGCCACGACGGCGAGCCCGTCCTGCCGAGCACGTTCGTCGACTACGAGGCGTCCCCCCGCGAGTACGAGCTGAGCGTCGCGCAGACCGTGCTGCGCGTCCACACCCGCGTCGCCGACCTCTACAACCAGCCGATGGACCAGATCGAGCAGCAGCTCAGGCTGACCATCGAGGCGCTGCGCGAGCGCCAGGAGCAGGAGATCGTCAACAACCGCGACTTCGGCCTGCTGCACAACACCGACCTGTCGCAGCGCATCCACACCCGCTCCGGCCCGCCCACCCCCGACGACATGGACGACCTGCTCACCCTCGTCTGGAAGGACCCGGCGTTCTTCCTCGCGCACCCGAAGGCGATCGCCGCGTTCGGCCGCGAGTGCAGCGCCCGCGGCATCTACCCCGACAGCGTCGACGTCGGCGGCCACAAGGTGCCCGGCTGGCGCGGCGTGCCCATCTTCCCGTGCAACAAGATCCCGGTCTCGTCGACGCTGACCAGCTCGATCCTGCTGATGCGGACCGGCGAGGCGGCGCAGGGCGTCGTCGGCCTCCACCAGGTCGGCCTGCCGGACGAGTACCAGCCGGGGCTGTCGGTCCGGTACATGGGCATCGACGACAAGGCGCTCCTCAACTACCTGGTCAGCGCGTACTACTCGGCGGCCGTCCTGGTGCCCGACGCGCTCGGCATGCTGGAGTCGGTCGAGGTCGCGCACGGCGGTGCCGGCGCGTGACGGAGGAACGGCTGGCCCTCTCCACCCGCGCCGCACGCAACCTCGCCTCGACGACCAAGACCGTTCCGCAGACGCAGGGCGTCACCCCGCGGTGGCTGCTGTCGCGACTGCCGTGGGTGGAGGCCTCCGGCGGCGCCTACCGGGTGAACCGCCGGCTCACCTACCGGCTCGGCGACGGGATCGTGACGTTCGTCAACGACGGCGCGGCGATCCGGGTCGTCCCGCCCGAACTGGCCGAGCTGCCGCCGCTGCGCGGCCTGTCCGACCCCGCGATCCTGGACGGTCTCGCCGCGCGGTTCGAGCAGCGCGAGTACGAGCCCGGCGAGGTGATCGCGGAGTCGGGCGGGCCCCTCGACGCGGTCCACCTGATCGCGCACGGCAAGGTCGAGGAGAGCGCCCCCGGCGCCTACGACGCCGCCGGCCGGGTCGGCGTCCGCGACGGCGGCGGCTTCTTCGGCGCCGACGCCCTGCTCGGCGAGCCGGCGGAGTGGGCGCACACGTTCCGCGCGCTCACCCCCGTGATCGTCCTGTCGCTGCCGCGGCGGGCGATCGAGGAGCTGACCGAGCGGTCCGAGGCGCTGCGCGCGCACCTGGAGGCGTACCGGGCCGCGCCGGCCCCGCCGCGGACCAGGCACGGCGAGGCGGCGATCGAGGTGGCGTCCGGGCACGACGGCGAGCCCGTCCTGCCCGGCACGTTCGTCGACTACGAGACCTCGCCCCGCGAGTACGAGCTGGCCGTCACCCAGACGGTCCTGCGCGTCCACTCCCGGGTCGCCGACCTCTACGGCGAGCCGATGGACCAGGTCGAGCAGCAGCTCAGGCTGACGATCGAGGAGATCAGGGAGCGCCAGGAGCACGAACTGGTCAACAACCGCGACTTCGGCCTGCTGCACAACGCGGACCTGCGCCAGCGCATCCAGACCCTCGGGGGCCCGCCGACCCCCGCCGACATGGACGAGCTGCTGGCGCGGCGCCGCAAGACCCGGTTCTTCCTCGCCCACCCGAAGACGATCGCGGCGATCGGCCGGGAGTGCACGCGGCGCGGCGTGTACCCCGCGCCCGTCGAGGTCGAGGGCCGCCGCGCGCACGCCTGGCGCGGCGTCCCGATCCTGCCCTGCGACAAGATCCCGATCTCCGCGACCGGGACCAGCTCGATCCTCGCGCTGCGCACCGGCGAGGACGACCAGGGCGTCGTCGGCCTGCACCGCACCGGGCTGGACGGCGAGGTCCGGCCGGGCCTCACCGTCCGGTTCACCGGCATCGACGACAAGGGGCTGCTGACCTACCTGGTCAGCGCCTACCACTCGGCCGCCGTACTGGTCCCCGACGCCCTCGGCGTCCTGGAGAACGTCGAGATCGCCCGCTGACGAGAGGGGACCCGCCATGCCCGCCTGGAGAGACGACCCGGCCGTGCTCGGCTGCGACCATCAGGCGGAGCCGCGGCACCGCCCCCGCACGGCGGCGGAGGTGCTCACCTGGAGCCGCCGCCTGCTCGACCCCGCGCTGCGCCACGTGGTCGAGACCATGCCGGACGCGTCGCGCTCCACCGCGGGCTTCCACTTCGGCTGGCGCGACGAGCGCGGCCGCCCTGCCGCCGGGGCGGGCGGCAAGGCGATCAGGCCCGCGCTCACGCTGCTGGCCGCGGAGGCGGTCGGCGGGACGGTCCAGGCCGCCCTGCCGGCCGCCGTGGCGGTCGAGCTCGCGCACAACTTCTCCCTCATGCACGACGACGTGATGGACGGCGACCTCACCCGCCGGCACCGCCCCACCGCGTGGGCGGTCTTCGGCGCCAACGCCGCGATCCTGTCCGGGGACGCCCTCCTCGCCGCCGCCTACGAGATCCTCGCCGAGGAGCCCTCCGCGGTGGTCGCCCGGGGCGTGCGCATCCTCGCCCGGGCCGTCCTGGAACTGGTCGAGGGCCAGCGCGCCGACCTGGCGTTCGAGGAGCGCGCCGACGTCACGCTCGACGAGTGCATGGCCATGGCCGCCGGCAAGACCGGCGCGCTGCTCGGCGCCTCGTGCGCGCTCGGCGCCGTGTACGGCGGCGGCACCGCCGGGCAGGTCTCCCGCCTGCGCGTCTTCGGCGAGCGGCTCGGCCTGGCCTTCCAGCTCGTCGACGACCTGCTCGGCATCTGGGGCGAACCCGCGGCCACCGGCAAGCCCGTCCACGCCGACCTGCGCCGCCGCAAGAAGTCGCTGCCCGTCGTCGCGGCCCTCACCTCCGGCAGCGCCGCCGGCGCCGACCTCGCCGCCCTCTACCTGCGCGACGCGCCGCTCACCGACGAGGAGGCGGTCCTCGCCGCCGGCCTCGTCGACGCCGCGGGCGGCCGCGCCTGGGCCGCCGCCCGCGCCGACGAACTCCTCACCGACGCCCTCGGCGACCTCGACGCCGCCGGAGCCGCCCCGGCCGCCGACGCGGAGCTGCGGGCGCTGGCCCGCCTGATGACCCACCGCGACCGCTGACCCCGACCCGCCACCTGCCCGCCCCCCCGCCGCCCGGGGGGCCTTCTCGATCGATCACATGTTCGAGTAGGGTGTCGAGTCGTGCAGGCTCCCGAACACGTCCCGTTCCTGTGCCCGGCCGGGCACAGGCTCGATCCGGGCCGGGTCATCGTCGGCTGGTCGCCGTGCGTCTGCCCGCCCTGCGACCGGCGGGGCCGCGGTCTGCGCGGCCACCGCACCTACCTGTGCCTCGACTGCAAGGACGAGCACGTCACGACGAAGTGCTATCTGCCCCACCACGTCCCGTCCGCGGGCGCGGAGTACCGCTGGCCCTGACCGGCGGGCGGGTCAGCCCTTGATCTGCGTCCAGGCCTGGGCCCAGCGGGAGTAGTCCACGCACTTGCTGCCGCGGTCGTCCCCGCACTCCTTCACGGGGGTCTTCCAGAACGCCAGGCGCTTGTAGAACTCCGGGTCGCCGACGTGGTAGGTCGAGCAGAAGCCCTTGGCGGTGTACCTGCACGCCTTCGGGTTGGCGGGCGCCTCACCGAACCACTGCGCGACCTCCGCCTGCACCTTGGGCATGGTGATCCAGTTCATCCACTGGTACATGCAGGTCGGATGCTGGGCCTTCGAGGAGATCATCCACGTGTCGGACCAGCCGGTCGCGCCCTCGTCGGGGATCGTCGTGGCGACCGGCGCCTTCTCCGCCATGGCCAGGTTCGCGGTCACCTGCCAGGCGGTGCCGGCGTAGTTGTAGCCGCTCTTGAACGACTGGAGTTCGTCCAGGTAGTTGGCCCAGTACTGGTTGACGTTCGGGCGCTGCTGCTTCAGCAGGTCGACCGCGGCGTCGAACTGCTTCTCGTCCAGCTCGTAGACGTCGTTGATCTTCAGATCGGGGCGGTGCGCCTTCAGGTAGAGCGCGGCGTCGGCGATGTAGATGGGGGAGTCGTAGGCGACGACGTGCCCGGCGGCGGGGGACTCCTTGTCCCACACCACGCTCCACGACGTCGGACGCTGCGTGATCTTGTCCGTACGGTACATCAGCATATTGGCGCCGTAGCCGTGCGGGACGCCGTACATGCGCCCGGCGGCGGAGTTGTACGGCTGGTTCTTCAGGTACCCGGCGATGTCGTTCCAGTTGCTGAGCAGGCGGGTGTTGACGGGCGCGACCGTCCCGCCGTAGATGAGCCGCAGGCTCGCGTCGCCGGACGCCGACACGCCGTCGTACCTCCCGCTCTTCATGAGCGCGACCATCGAGTCGGAGGTGTCGGCGACCTTCGTGTAGACCTTGCAGCCGGTCGCCTTCGTGAACGGTTTGACCCAGTCGACCTTCGGGTCGTTCGAGCCGTTCTCGGCGTATCCGGCCCAGGCGACGAGGTCGAGCCGGCCCTCCGGGGTGCCGAGTTCCTGCAGCGTGGGGACGTCGGGCGGCGCGGAGGTCCCGCCGGAGTCGCCGCTGCAGGAGCCGGTCAGCACCGTCGCGACCAGCGCCCCCGTAGCGAGCAGGGTCCGGCGGACGCGGGCCGGTGAGCGCACGGTCGTCGTCGCTTCTGGGGTACGAGCCATCACGCTGAGGCATCGTAGGGGTATTTTGGGCTGTCCGTCGCCACAAAACGTGATGATCTGGAAACTGTCGACACATGGTGGTGGACCGTCCTAGGCTCTCCTGACGTTCCGCGCGAGCCGCTCCGCGCGTAGTCGATGCCAGCCGTCCGACCGAGTGAAGGTTCTGCCGCAGTGCCAAATCGAGGCCGCACAACGGACTCGTCCGCCGGACACCGGCGGGCTCCCAAGGCCGCGCGTTTCCGCTCCATCCGCTTCAAAGTCGTCCTGATGGTCACCGTCTCGGTGGTCTCCCTCGGCGTGCTGTGGGCGTTCGCCGCGAGCATCGCGCTCGGAGAGGGGCTCAACCTCCGCCACGTCAAGACAGTCCAGGACCACTACGGCTACCCGTCGGGCGCGCTCGGCAGCGCGCTGCAGGCCGAACGCCGGCTGTCGATGGTGTACCTCGGCGGCCGCGCGGAGGGCGACCGCGCCGCCATGGAGTCAGGCCGCCTGGTCACCGACCGGCAGGCCGACCTGTTCCGCCGGCTCGCCAGGTCCGAGGCCGTCGAGGGCGCCGCCCCGAAGGACGCCCGGCGCATCGCCGGCAAGATCCTCATCGAGCTGGACGGGCTGGAGGACCGGCGCCGCGCCATCGACGCCGGCCGCCTGGACCGGGCCCGCGCGTTCGCCGACTACACGGCGCTGCTCGGCGACGTGGGAGCGCTGCAGGGCTCCCTCGCCACGCTGGACAACTCCGAGGTCGCCAAGGACGCCCGCAACGAGGCGTCGCTGACCCGGGCCCGCGAGGTCCTCGCGCAGGAGGACGCGCTGCTGGCCGGCGCGCTCGCCGCCGGCAGGATCACGGCCGGCGAGCACGCCCAGTACGTCAAGCTCGTCGGGACGCAGCGCACCCTGTACACCTACACGGCGGCCGAGCTGCGCTCGCCCGACCAGTCCTACTACGAGCGCATCGTCGGCATGCCCGAGTACGCCCGGCTCCGCGCGCTGGAGGACCGCTTCGTCGCCTCGCCCCGGCTGGTCAACGCCACCGGCGCCGCCGGCGCGCTGTGGAAGACCACCGCCGACTCCAACCTCACCCGGCTCCGCGGGCTCGAACTGTCGGTGTCGGCGGGCGCCGAGAAGCGCGCCCAGCCGATCTCCGAGGGCATCATCACCCGCGTCGTCCTCGCGGGCGCGCTCGGGCTGGTCGCGGTCGTCGCCACCCTCGTCCTCGCGGTGTGGGTCGCCCGGTCCGTCATCCGCGAGCTGCGCCGGCTGCGCCGCGAGGCGATCGACCTGGCCGACGTCCGGCTGCCCGGCGTCATCCGCCGGCTGCGCCGCGGCGAGGAGGTCGACGTGGCCGCGGAGGCGCCGCCGCTGGCGTTCGGGACCCGCGAGATCGACCAGGTCGGCGAGGCGTTCAACGCCGCCCGCCGCACCGCGATCCAGAGCGCCGTCGAGGAGGCGACGCTGCGCCGCAACGTCAGCGACGTGTTCGTCAACCTCGCCCGCCGCAGCCAGACGCTGCTGCACCGCCAGCTCAAGCTGCTGGACTCGATGGAGCGGCGCATCGAGACCCCCGACGACCTGGAGGACCTGTTCCGGGTCGACCACCTCGCCACCCGCATGCGCCGGCACGCCGAGGGCCTGATCATCCTGTCCGGGCAGGCGCCCGGCCGCGGCTGGCGCAGCCCCGTCGCGATCGTGGACGTCGCCCGCGCCGCGGCGTCCGAGGTCGAGGACTACACCCGCGTCAACGTCGCCCCGATGACCCGCGCCGCGATCGTCGGCCCCGCCGTCGCCGACGTCATCCACCTGCTCGCCGAGCTGATCGAGAACGCCGCGACGTTCTCGCCGCCGCACACGACCGTCCAGGTGCAGGGGCAGGCCGTCTCGCACGGCTTCACGCTGGAGGTCGAGGACCGCGGCCTCAGCATGGACGAGCCCAGCCTCGCCGCCGCCAACGAGCGGCTCGCCACCGCCGCCGAGTTCGACCTGTCCGACAGCGCGCAGCTCGGCCTGTTCGTCGTCGGCCGGCTGGCCCGCCGGCACAACATCAAGGTCACCCTGCGGACGTCCCCCTACGGCGGCATGACCGCGATCGTGCTGCTGCCCGAGGAGCTCGTCGTCCCCGACGAGGGCGAACCGGTGCGGAGCGCGCCCGCCCTGACCACCCGCCGCGCCGAGGACGCGCTCGTCCCCGTCGGCACGGTCGTGAGCGGCGGCGCCAGCGTCCGCAGCGGCCCGCAGCCGGTGCTGGACGAGGGCGGGTCCGTGCTGCACCTGCCGTCCGGACGGCACGCGGCGCCCTCCGCGGTCCCGTCGCCACCGCCCTCTCCGGAGCCGCTCGCCCAGCCGGCGCAGCCCGTTCGCCCGTTCATCCCCCCGGCCGCCGCCGTCCCCCAGCCCGGGGAGCCGCGCTCGGAACCGGACGCGCTGACGGGGCCCATCCCGGTGTTCGAGGAGCCGATCCAGGGCCCGGCGCCGACGCCCCGCGCGGCCCCGTCGCCGTGGGGCGACCCGCCCGAACCGGAACCCGAACCCGAGCCCGATCTCGCGCCGGCGCCGCCCCCGCCGAGCGTTCCGCGCTCGCCCCGCGAGGTGCGGCGGCGTCCCCCGGGCAAGTCGCCCGGCGCCGACCGGCCCTCGTTGCCGAAGCGGGTCAGGCAGGAGAACATGGCCTCCCAGCTGCGCGAGGAGAACTCCGCCCCGGCCGCTCCCGCGCCCACCGCCCGCGCCGACCGGTCGCCCGAGCAGCTGCGGTCGATGATGTCGTCCATCCAGCAGGGCACCCGGCGCGGCCGCGCCGAGTCCCTCGACACCGAGGAATCGTGACGGACCATGACCGGTCCTGGCAGCGAATGGCTCGATGACGAGGCCGGCCCGATCGTGCGGTCGTACGCGCTCACCCGCGGGCGCGCCAGGCCCGCGACCGGCGAGGCCTTCGACATGATCACGATAATCTCGACCGCGGCGCGGCCGCGGTCGGGCTCACCCGGCATCGGTCCCGAGCATCTCGACATCCTGGAGATGTGCCTGCAACCGCTGCCGGTGGCCGAGGTCGCGGCGCGGGTCGGGCTGCCGCTCGTCGTCGTGCGGGTGCTGCTCGGCGATCTGCTCCACCACCGGCTCATCACCGCCACCCGTCCCCAACAGGAGAGCGCGCTCTCCAAGGAACGTCTGCTGAGGGAAGTGCTCCATGGTCTTCAAGCCCTCTGAGAACGCCGGTGCGGCCGCCGGAGGGAGCGCGGGGCCGTCCCCCGAGGGGGTCGGTCCGGCGACCCCGGTCGCGGTGAAGATCCTCGTCGCCGGAGGCTTCGGCGTCGGCAAGACCACGCTCGTCGGCTCCGTCAGCGAGATCCGCCCGCTGCAGACCGAGGAGCTGCTCACCGACCGGGGCGTCGGCGTCGACGACACCGAGGGCGTCGAGCAGAAGACCACCACCACGGTCGCGATGGACTTCGGCCGCATCACGATCCGCGACGGCCTCGTGCTCTACCTGTTCGGCACGCCCGGCCAGGACCGGTTCTGGTTCATGTGGGACGAGCTGTCCTTCGGGGCGCTCGGCGCGGTCGTCCTCGCCGACACCCGCCGCCTCTCGGACTGCTTCCCCGCCGTCGACTACTTCGAGAACCGGGGCCTTCCGTTCGTCATCGCGGTGAACCGCTTCGACGACGGCTACGACTACGCGCCCGACGAGATCCGGGAGGCGCTCGACCTCAGCGAGGGCACCCCGGTCGTGATGTGCGACGTACGGGAGCGCACGTCCGGCAAGGACGTGCTGACGGCGCTGGTCAAGTACCTGCTGACGGTGCACGAGGGGGCGACGCGGGCGGACGCCCCGGCGCTGTAGGCTGCCGGACGAGATGAACCGGACACGCGCGCGGCTCTCGGACGGCCGCGAGATCGTCTACTACGACGAGGCCCCCGGCCGGGCCCCCGTCGCGGACCCGCGCGGCCTGCCGCCGGTCGAGCCGGTGTGCGAGGTCCGCCGCGACCCGCTGACCGGCGACCACGTCACGATCACCGGGCACCGCAACACGCGGACGTTCCTGCCGCCCGCCGACCAGTGCCCGCTGTGCCCGGGCGGCCCGGCCTCGGAGATCCCGGACCCGTCCTACGACGTCGCCGTGTTCGAGAACCGCTTCCCGTCCTTCGACGTCCGCACCCCGCCCGTGCCGCCCTCGATCGGCGGTGCGGGCTCGTTCGACGGGGTGGAACGGTCCCGTGGCGCCGGGCGCTGCGAGGTCGTGTGCTTCACCGACGACCACTCCGCCTCGATGGCGCTGCTGCCCGTCTCCCGCGTCCGGACGGTCGTCGACGCGTGGGCCGACCGCACCGCCGAGCTGTCGGAGATCCCCGGCGTCGCGCAGGTGTTCGCGTTCGAGAACCGCGGCGTCGAGATCGGCGTGACCCTGCACCACCCGCACGGCCAGATCTACGCCTACCCGTTCCTCACCCCCCGCACCGAGCGGATGCTGGCGTCCGCCGCCGCGAACCCCGGCCTGTTCGGCGACGTCCTGAAGGCCGAGCGCGCCGGCGGCCGCGTCGTGCTGTCCGGCGAGCACTGGACGGCCTACGTCCCCGCGGCCGCCCGCTGGCCGGTCGAGGTGCACCTGACGCCGCACCGCCACGTCCCCGACATGGCCGCCCTCGACACGGGGGAGCGCGACGAGCTGGCCGTCCTCTACCGCGACCTGCTGCGCCGCTGCGACGCCCTCTACGGCGCCCCGCTGCCCTACGTCGCGGGCTGGCACCAGGCGCCGGTCGGCGAGGGCCGCGACCTGCTCCGCCTGCACCTGGAGCTCTTCTCCATCCGGCGCGCCGCCGACAAGATCAAGTACCTGGCGGGCTCGGAGTCGGGCATGGCCGCCTGGATCAACGACGTGCCGCCGGAGGACGTCGCCGCGCGACTGCGCGCCCTCGCTTGACTCGGACTTGACCTTCCCGATTTCCCGACTGTCTGGAACGATCTCCGCCGCGTGGCCTACGCTCCGACGCATGCCGGAAAGCGTGCTGGCGGGCCCGTTGGCGCGAGGGTCCTTCGACGGCGTGGCCGCCACCGCCGAGCGCCCGTCGCTGGCGTTCGCCTCCCGAGTCGGGCAGGGCGTGAACACCGGCCAGGCGTGGGACCTGGCCTCCGGCGCGCCGCTCGGCCCGCCGATCCCCGGCTTCCCCGCCGACCGGGCCGACTGGGCGTTCGGGCTCCCCGCCGGGTCGCCGACCGTCGCCTGGACGCACCGCGACCGCCTCCACGTCCACGACCTCGGCACGGGCGGCGAACTCACTCTGGACGCCCAGCCCGACCTGGTGGGCCTCACCGTCCACCACGGCCGCGGCGCCGTCGTCGCCGTCTTCGGCCCCGCGAACGACGCCCAGGTCGCCGTGTGGGACGCGCTCACGGGCGACCGCCTCGCCGACTTCCGCCTCTGGCTCGGCCACCGCAGCGCCATCGGCCGCCGGCTCCTGCACGCGGCGCCCGCGGCCGGCGCCCTCGCCGGCCTGACCGGCGACTCCGCGGTCACGCTCCTCGACCTCGAACGCGGCGAGGAGATCGCCACAGCCCCCTCCGGGGCCCGGCCCCCCGCCATGGCGCTGGCGCCGTCCCCGGACGGCCTCGTCCTCCTCAGCACGGCCCCCGAGGGCCTGGGCGTGCACGGCCTGGACGGCGACCGCCTCGCGACCCTGGCCACTCCGGCCCCCTGCGACCAGGTGGCCGCGGCCTTGGTCGACGGTCACCTCCTGGTGGCCGCCGCCCTCCAGGACGCCCCCGACACCCTCCTCGCCTGGAACGCCGCCGCCCCGGCCCCGTCCCACCGCATCCGGCTCCCGTCCCCCGCCAACGACCTGGCCCTGGCCCCCGACGGCACCCTCCTGGCCGCCACAGACACCGCCCTCTACACGGCTCCCTTGAGCACATGAGAAAGGGCCGGGCGGCCGGCCCGGCCCCGAAGGCGAGGAAAGGGCACCGCCGGCGCCCGTCGGGCGCCGGCGGCGGGGGTGGGACGTCTAGATCGTTGATGGGAAATATCGGTGCTGGTCAGTGGTCGTAGGCGATCAGGGAGCGTTTGACGGGTGCGTCGATGAGCCAGTTGTGCCAGATGGCGGCGTTGAGGGCGCAGATGCGCTGGCAGACGCGGGTCCACAGGCCTTCGGTGGTGCGGGCGGCGTGGCGTTCCAGGCCGAGCTGGTTCTTCAGTGTCCAGATGACCGCCTCGATGCGCTGGCGCAGCCAGCCGGGGAACACCGCCACCGGCGGATCGGGCTCGTCGGCGCGTGGCGGCCGGATCAGCACATGGCCCAGGTCGGCGGCGGCCTTTTCCACTCCGGCGCCGGCGAACCCCTTGTCGCACACGATCGGGCATGGTCCTGGTGCGGGCGGCTGGACGTGCAGCAGGTGGATCGCCTGCAGCCGTTCGTCCAGTTCCTTGGGGTGGGCCAGGCTGAAGGCGCACACCGCGCCCTCGGCGGTGGTGACCAGCATCAGCTTGGCGCCCCAGTAGAAGGCGTGGTGGGACTTGTCCATGCCGTAGCCGGCGATCTCGCCCAGGCCCGAGCGGTGCACGGTGGTACGCGAGGCGCCGCAGCGCACCGGGGTGCCGTCCATCAGCCGCAGCCGCTCATGCCAGGAGGGCGTCTGACGGACCAGCCACGCCGCCGCGGCCAGCAGCAGCGGGGCGGCACCGCGCAGATGCCGGTTGTATTCGGACTGGCAGGGAAGACGCGGGAACAGGTGACCGATCCGGGCCGGGGCCAGGCGCAGCCACCGGTGCTCGGCATCGCATCCCAGCAGGACCTGCGCGACGGCCACGCAGACCAGCTCGGCATCGCTCAGCAGCCGGGCACGGCCCCGCCGCCGCTGTCGCCGCGAAGGCAGGACGTGATCGTCCAGATGAACGTAGAGTGCGGTCAGAAGGGCGTCCAAGTCAGTCTTCACACACCGACCATGGGCGCCCTTCGCCGTGTCCGCACCCAGTTCAACGATTTCCCATCAACGATCTAGCGGTTCGCGAACTTGTACTGGATGGCCGCTTCCTTCGGGGTGAGGGGGCGGTCGAGGAACATCAGGCCGTCCATGCGGCAGTTGCAGGGGTTCTTCTCGGCGGTGTTCTGCGGGTAGCTGCCGCCGATCTTGATGCCGCGGGGGTCCGTGGCGGACGTGAGGTCGGGCTCGGGGGCGCCTTCGAGGCCCCACGGGTCCCCGGCCGTGGTGTAGAAGCCGTCCAGCGGCACTCCGTCCTTGTAGAGCGCCATCTCGCCGGCGTCGTAGTCGAACGTCGCGGCGAGGTGCACCCAGGTGTTCTGGGGGAGGACGCTCTGCCAGTCCTCGCTCGCCGCGAACGTCTGCGACTTCGAGCCGTCCACGCGGCGGCCCAGCGCGACGACGTGCAGCTTGCCGGAGACCTCGATGATCTCCAGCAGGGCGCGCACGGCGTGGCCGTCGGAGTCGCCGGTGAGCAGGCCGGACAGGCCGATCGCGTTGTAGACGTCGCTCGGGTTGGACGTCTCGGTGTTGGGGCTCGGGTTCGTCCCGGTCATCTTGAACCAGCCCGCGAGGGTCGCGCCCTTGGCGGAGCTGAACGCGCGCAGGGACGGGACGCCGGACGCGGAGTAGATCCCCGCCTTCCAGTCGTCGTTGCCCTTCGCGGACGGGTTGACCTGCCCGAGCTGGATGGCGTGCCGGCGCTCGCCGTCCCGCACCCGCATGGCCGCGCCACCGTTGATGAGGTTGATCGTGGTTCCGGAGCGTCCGCCGTCGGCCTCGCGGGACGGGTCGCCCGGGACGGGGTGCTCGAAGTCGTAGTAGGAGACCAGGTTCTGCCTGAGCGGCGGGAAGACGCCGCCGGTCGAGGCGCCGGCCGGGGCTGCGGTGACACAGAGGGAGGCGCCCAGCAGCGCGGTGGTGAGTGCGGCGGTGCCGCGGCGAATCATCATGTCGACTCCTTGGGGCCCTCCGGGCGGGCGGCGGCTCGCGTCGCCCGCCCGGAGAGGCCGTTACTGCGCCGAGGTTCCGCGGACCGTCAGGTCGCGGAGCCGGCCGATGTTGTCGAACGAGCCGAAGCCCACCCGGCCGGAGCCGAGGGTCTTGTCGAGGGCCGTGAAGACGGGCTTGGACGCCCCGTCCACGTACACGGCGATCTCTCCGGTGTCCGCGCGGCGGTCCACCCGGACACGGTGCCACGCCTCGTCGGTGATGGCGGGCGGGGCCCCGTGCGACCGGTTGGCGTTCCACTGCTGGTCGATGCGCAGCCGGTCGGCGCCGTTCACCAGGAAGATCCCGTTGTGCGGGTAGATGGTGTTGTCGCTGGACAGGTGCGCGTAGTAGAAGTGCGTGTCGTCCTGGTAGCCGAAGACGACGATCACGTCCCGGTTGCTGACCGACACCGGCGTGTCGAGCCGCACCTTCGCGTCGATCCGCGTCGAGGTGAGCGCGGGGCCCTTGTTCAGCACCGCGTACTCGAACGGTCGGCGCGGCCCGGGGCGCTGCTCGCCGGCCTCGGCCAGGACCACCTGGTCGCCGGGGAACCGCCACTTGGACGGCGTGACGGGCGTCCAGCTCCCGGCGTCCATCGCGTTCCCGACGCGGACCGGGCCGGCCGCGCCGGACGCGACCCGCTTCGTCCCGACGACCTTCCAGATCTTGCCGT
The DNA here is from genome assembly GCF_014208105.1 of Actinomadura coerulea. Lineage (NCBI taxonomy): Bacteria > Bacillati > Actinomycetota > Actinomycetes > Streptosporangiales > Thermomonosporaceae > Actinomadura > Actinomadura coerulea. Next base: position 4,490,131 of record NZ_JACHMQ010000001.1, on the reverse strand, counting down.
TGGCCTTGGCGAGCAGGTAGGGCTCGCCCTTGCCGTCCGACCCGTACCGCAGGTCGACGCGCTTGTCGCCGGCCAGCTCCTGCATCGTGACGGGCCTGCCGGAGGTGTCGTAGGCCGCCAGGTCGTAGATCTGGGCGCGGTTGGTGCCGGTCGAGTCGTGCTTCATCTCCGACTCTTCGGTGTACATGAGCCGGCCGCTCACGATGTCGGTGAACAGGTACTTGCCGCGCAGCGCGGGCAGTCGCGCGCCGCGGTACACGTAGCCGCCGGAGATGGCGCGGCCGACGTCGCTGGAGCAGTTCCAGTCGGCGGGCGGGTCGTGGTCGTAGGCCGCGAGCGGGTACTCGTAGTCGTACTTGGCGTCGTCGGCCGGCAGCGGGTACAGGTGGCAGCGGTCGTCCTTGCGGAACGTGAACGCGCCCTCCCGCTCGCTCCATCCGATGTTCGCGCCCGGGTAGAGCTCGTGGATCGACTCGATCTCGTGCTCGCCGATGTGCGCGAGGAACAGCCGGTGCGCGCCGCCGGTGTCCCAGCTGAACCGGTGCGGGTCGCGCATGCCGTAGGCGTAGATCTCGCCGAGCCTGCCGGCCTGCCCGGCGAACGGGTTGTCGGCCGGAACGCCGTACCTGCCGTTGGCGCTGTCGTTCCCGGCGGGGTCGATCCGCAGGATCTTGCCCTGCGGGACGCCGAGGTTCTGCGGGTCGCCGCCGTTGTCGCCGACGTTGCCGTTGCCGCCGTCGCCGACCGACAGGTAGAGCTTGCCGTAGTCGGCGTCGCCCTGACGGGCGTTCGGGTTGAAGTCGATCTGCTGGAGGTTGTGGATGCGCCCCGCGAACCCGATGCGCAGGATCTCGCGGTGCGTCCCGGAGAAGGTCTCGGCCTTCGGGTCCTTGGCCGTCCACTCGTCGACGACGCCGTGGTAGCCGGTCTTCGGCTGCGCGGTGAGGTCGGGCGTCTTGGTCTTGAGCGCCTCGCCCGCCTCGACGTGCGTGGTGTAGAACTTCCCGTTCTTCCGGAAGTCAGGGTGGAACGCGACGAATCCGAAGCCCTGTCCGAGTCCGGCCTGGGAGAAGAAGTCGGGCGCGAACGTGGCGGCGACGTCCAGGTAGACGCGGGGGGTGCGGGTCTTCTTGTCGAGCATGTACAGGTTGCCGTTCAGGTCCGGCACGTACAGGCGGCCCGAGTTGTCGGGGACCTCACCGACGTAGTTGATGCGGTTCCACCGCAGCAGCCGCGGGTCGGTGGGGGTGCCCGTCGGCGTCGACTTCGGCAGCTGCGCGACCTCCTGGAGGACGAGGCCGAGGCCGGACGGGGCGGGGTCTTCGGGGATCGGGTCGAGGATCGGGGCGTCGTCCCGGGCCAGCGCCGCGGGCGGGACGCTGAGCAGCGGCAGCAGGAGCGCCGCGATCGTGAGGAGACACCAGCTGAGCTTACTTCGCATTCCAGCCGTCCTAGGGTGGGGATCGGTGGCAGGAAAGCGCTTTCTGGAAGCGCTTTCCAGAAGGTACGACCGGGCCCGCCCGACGTCAAGGACGAATTTCGGGCCAGCCGGATGTGGACATCTCGTCCCGTCCGCTCCGGCGGAACCAGGCGTGGACCAGCGTCGCGGCCGTGGAGACGACCAGACCGGCGGGGGCGGCGGCCGCATGCCCGGCCAGGGTCAGCGCCACGGCCACCGCCGCGCCGGGCGCCCAGATCCACGTCGCCACGGGCCGCCCCGCGCGCCCGCGCCGCCTCCGCCCGAACTCCGCCGCCATCGGCGGAACGAGCGCCGGCAGCGCGGCCGCCAGCACCGTCAGCCATTCGAGCAGCATCCGGTCGACCCGGAGCGCCGCGAGCACCGCCCCCGGCACCGCGATCGCCAGCACCGCCGCGGCCCGCCGCCCGGCGCCGCCCGCCCGGCCGGGGCCGGGCGGGCCGGGGAGGAAGCGGCCGGCGGCCAGGGCGCCGGAGTGCACGGCGGCGAGGGTCGGGGCGATGACCGACGCCGCGACGAACAGGTTCGCGGCCGGGAGCCCGTCCGGGCCGGCGAGGACCGCGACCACATCGGTGGAGCCGCTGGCCGCCGCGACCCCGGCGCCGACGACGGAGGCCGCCAGGGCGGGGACGACCAGGAGCGCGACGCAGGCCGCGAGGTCCCGGCGGCCGCGCAGGCCGACGGTGAAGTCGGGGGCCCGCACGGCGAACACCGACACGTACCCGATGTATCCGGCGAGGTCCGCGGCGAGGACGCCGGGCGGCCCGTCGCGCGCGAACGAGACCGGCGGCGCGGGCGGCGCGAGCCGCACCGCGACGATGCCGATCAGCGCGACCGCGGTGAGGGTGGTGGCGACCGCGACCGCGTTCCACCGGCCGCCGCCCGCGACCAGCAGCGCGACCGTGGGGACGGTCAGCACCGCGACCCCGGCCGCGTCCGGGACGCCGCCGAGCGCCGCGGCGGCCGCCCCGCCGAGGCCGACGTTGAACCCGAACCAGCCGACCATCGCGACCGCGAGCAGCGCGGTAGAGGCGCGCTCGGCGACCGGGGCGAGGTAGCGGGGCGCGAGGTCGGCCATGCCGGCGTTCTCCCCGGCCGGCTCCCGCAGGCCGAGACGTCCCTGCGCGGCGAGCAGCGCGGCCATGACGACCCCGCCGACCACCAGGACCGGGACGGGAAGCGCGCCGCCGTGCCGCCCGCCGACCTGCGCCCCGAGGACGAGCGCGCCCGGCGCCGTCCCGATCCCGAGCCACGCCCCGGCCGCCGCCCGCCACGTCCGCCCGCCGCCGGGGCCGGACGCGCGCGGGCGCGCCGGAGCGGACCTCACGCCCCGTCTTCCCTGGAGACGGGGTCGTCGTGGACGTGCTCCTCGTAGCGGGCCATCGTGAGGGCGAGGGCCTCGGGGCCCGGCATGGCCCACAGCGCGTCGTTGAAGATCTCCACCTCGATCGGGCCGGTGTAGCCGGTGGCGTCCACCGCCTCGCGGAAGCGGCGCAGTTCGACGTGCCCGTCGCCGAGCATGCCGCGCCCGGTGAGGACGTTCTCGGGCAGCGGAGTGACCCAGTCGGCGACCTGGAACAGCGAGATCCTGCCCTCGGCGCCCGCGCGGGCGATGCCGTCCCACACCGCCGGGTCCCACCACAGGTGGTAGGTGTCGACCATGACGCCCACCTGCGAGGACGGGAACGGCGCCGCGAGGTCGAGCGCCTGCCCGAGGGTGGAGACGACGCACCGGTCCGAGCAGAACATCGGGTGCAGCGGCTCGATCGCGAGCTGGACGCCGTGCTCACCCGCGTAGGGCGCGAGCTCGGCCAGGACGTCGGCGACGCGCGAGCGCGCCCCGTCCAGGTCGCGGGACCCGTCCGGAAGGCCGCCGCTGACCAGGCACAGGGCGGGCGCGCCCAGCTCGGCCGCCTCCTCGACGGCGCGGCGGTTGTTCTCCAGCGCGTCCGGCTCCTGGAAGAAGCCGCCCCGGCAGAGGGACGTGACCGCCAGCCCGTGGTCGCGCATGAGCCTGCCGGTGCGGACAAGGCCGTACTCGGCGACGGGCTCGCGCCACAGCCCGACGCCTGTCACCCCGGCGGACGCGCAGCCGGCGGCCAGTTCCTCCAGTGGCCAGTGCCTGGTCGTCCACTGGTTGAGGCTGAACCTCTTCACGCGCCCCCCTCCGTCACGCGGACCTCCATCACGCGGCTCCCCATCACTCGGCTCCCTGGACGGTCAGCCATGCGCGCATCCGGTGCGCCGCGAGGTCGGGGTCGGGGAAGAGGCCGGCGGCGTCGGCGAGCCGGAAGAGGCCGGCCATGTGCGTCACCGATCGCGCGGTCTCCAGCCCGCCGACCATCCGGAAATGCCGCTGGTGGCCGGTCAGCCAGGCCAGGAACACCACTCCCGTCTTGTAGTAGTAGGTGGGGGTCTCGAAGAGGTGCCGGGCCAGCGGCACCGTGGGGCCGAAGATCTCCTCGTAGGACGCGGTGTCGCCGCCGTCGAGCGCGTGCAGGGCCGCGGCGGCGGCGGGCGCGATGGGGTCGAAGACGCCGAGCAGCGCGTCGCTGTGCCCCTCGGCGTCGCCCCGGATCAGCTCCGGGTAGTTGAAGTCGTCCCCGGTGTAGAGGCGGACCCCGGCCGGCAGCCGGCGGCGCAGGTCGATCTCCCGTGCCGCGTCCAGCAGCGAGATCTTCACTCCGTCGATCCTGGACGCGTGCTCGCCGATCAGGGCGAGCAGCGCGCCGGACGCCACGTCCAGGTCGGCCGAGCCCCAGTAGCCCTCCAGCGCCGGGTCGAACATCGGGCCCAGCCAGTGCAGCACGACCGGCCGGCTGACCTGGGCCAGCAGTCGCCCGTACACGGCGGCGTAGTCCTCCGGGCCGCTCGCCGCGGCGGCCAGGTGCCGGCTCGCCATCAGCACCGGCACCGCGCCGACGGACTCGATGACGGCGAGCTGCTCCTCGTAGGCGGCGGCGATCTCCTCCAGCGACGCGGGCCCCGCGGGCAGCTGGTCGGTGCCCGCCCCGCAGACGATCCGGCCCCCTGCTGAAAGCGCTTCCTCACCGCTCCGCACGATGAGCTCGCGGGTCGTCGCCCAGTCCAGGCCCATGCCGCGCTGGGCGGTGTCCATGGCCTCGGCGACGCCCAGCCCGTAGGACCACAGGTGCCGGCGGAACGCCAGCGTCGCGTCCCAGTCCAGCTCCACGCCCCCGGCCGCACCGCCCCCGGCCGCCCCGGCCACCACGTGCGCGGCCGCGTACGCGACGCGGGACGCGGCCGGCCCGGCGGGCGGCTTGTAGGTGCGCGGCTCGCTCATCGCGTGGCCGGGCGCCCCGGGCAGGTCGATCCTCATCGGGTCAGCTCCGGGACGTCGAGGCGGCGGCCCTCCCGCCACGCCCGCAGGCCCAGCTCGGCGAGCTGGACGCCGCGCGCTCCGGCGTAGAAGTCCCACGGGAAGGGGCCGTCGTCGGCGACGTGGCGCAGGAACATCTCCCACTGGGTCTTGAAGCCGTTGTCGAACTCGGTGTTGTCGGGGATCTCCTGCCACTGGGAGCGGAAGTCCTCGGTGGCGGGCAGGTCGGGGTTCCACACCGGCTTCGGCGTCATCGAGCGGTGCTGGACGCGGCAGCGCCGCAGCCCCGCGACCGCCGACCCCTCCGTGCCGTCGACCTGGAACTCCACCAGCTCGTCGCGGAACACCCGGGTGGCCCACGAGGAGTTGATCTGGGCGACGATCCCGCCCTCCAGCTCGAAGATCCCGTAGGCGGCGTCGTCGGCGGTGGCCTCGTAGGGCTTGCCGTGCTCGTCCACCCGCTCGCCGATGTGCGTCGCGCCCAGCGCCTGCACCGACCGCACCGGCGCGATCACCCCGTCCAGCACGTACCGCCAGTGGCAGAACATGTCCAGGATGATGCCGCCGCCGTCCTCGGCGCGGTAGTTCCAGCTGGGCCGCTGGGCCTCCTGCCAGTCGCCCTCGAACACCCAGTACCCGAACTCGCCGCGCACCGACAGGATCCGGCCGAAGAACCCGCCGTCCACCAGCCGCTTGAGCTTGAGGAGCCCCGGCAGGAACAGCTTGTCCTGCACCACGCCGTGCTTGATACCGGCCTCGTCGGCCAGGCGTGCCAGGGCGAGCGCCTCGTCGAGGTCCTCGGAGATGGGCTTCTCCGTGTAGACGTGCTTGCCCGCGGCCACCGCCGCGCGGATCGCCTCGACCCGCGCCGAGGTGACCTGGGCGTCGAAGTAGACCTCGGTGTCCGGACGCGCCAGCGCCTCGGCCAGGTCGGTCGTCCACGCCGTCAGCCCGTGCCGTTCGGCCAGTTCGCGCAGCTTGGTCTCGCTGCGTCCCACCAGCACCGGCTCCGGCCACAGCACGGTGCCCTCGGCCGTGCGGACCCCGCCCTGCTCCCTGATCGCGAGGATCGAGCGCAGAAGATGCTGGCGGTACCCCATCCGGCCGGTGACGCCGTTCATGACGATCCCGATGGACCTGCGTGCCATCCCGTTCCTTCCTAGCCTGTCGTGTGTGTCCAGTGCGGCGCGCCCTCCGGCGCGCCGAGCGGTGCGCGCCGGTCGGTTGCGCTTCAGTCGGTGCGCGCCGTCCGGTGCGCGCCGGTCAGTCGGCCGCGGCGCCCGCGCCGAGGAGCCCCCGGATGCGGTTGGTGACGCGGGCGAACTCCGGGCGGGCCATCGTGGCGGCGTAGTCGCGCTCCGCGGGCAGGTCGACGTCGATGATCTCGGCGATCGACCCCGGCCTGTCGGTCATCACCACGACGCGGTTGGCCAGGTAGGCGGCCTCCGCGATGGAGTGCGTGACCAGCAGGACGGTCGTGCCCGTCTCCCGCCAGATCCGGTTCATCTCGATGTTGAGCTGCTCGCGGGTGAGGGCGTCGAGGGCGCCGAACGGCTCGTCCATCAGCAGGACGCGCGGCTCGTGCAGCAGCGCCCGGCACAGCGCCACCCGCTGCTGCATGCCGCCCGAGAGCTCGTGCGGCAGCGCGTCCTCGAAGCCCTTCAGGCCGGTCATCTCGATCAGCTCGGCGGTCCGCCTGCGCGCCAGCTCGGCCGGCATCTTGCGCATCTCCGCCTGGAGCAGGATGTTCTTGCGGGCGCTGCGCCACTCCAGCAGCGCGGCCCGCTGGAACACGTAGCCGATGTCGGGGCGCGGTCCGTCGACCTTGTCGCCGCGCAGCCGCACGTTCCCGGTCGAGGGCTTCAGCAGCCCCGCGACCAGCTTCAGCATCGTGGACTTGCCGCACCCGGACGGGCCGACGATCGCGACGAACTCGCCCATCGGGACGTCCAGCGACACCTCGCGCAGGGCGGTGACGTCGCGCTTGCGGGTGCGGAACCGGACGGCGACCTCGTCGAGGCTGACGGCGTTCTCCGTGCCGGCCTCCCGGCCGGTGCCCGGCTTCGCGGTGGCTTTCTCGCTCATGATCCTCATCGCTCCTCCCGTCACGTCTGCGGAGCGGCCGACGCCTGCCAGTACTCCGACGGCGCCTGCGCCTTGCCGATGACCCCGGCCTGCTGGAAGGTGGCGATCGTCTGCTTCCAGTCGTCCTCGGAGTTGACGCCCGGCGCCTTGCCCTGCGTCGCGGGGGTGTGCAGCAGCGTCAGCGTGGTCTTGAACTGCTCGGTGAGCACCTTCTCGGGCGGCAGCTGCTCGGACGCGCCCGCCATGCTCGCGACCGCGCCCGCCTGGTCGCCCTCCGCGGCCGTCCACGACTCGCTCGTCGCCGCGACCATCTCCTTGACGAGCCCCGCGTCGCTCTTCAGCTTCCGCTCGCCGGCCAGCAGGCCGTTGGAGAAGAAGTTCAGCCCGAAGTCGGAGTACCGCAGGTACGAGACCTCCTTGCCGGACTTGGCGGCCATCGTCGGGCCCTGGTCGTTCGCGAAGCCCATGAGCCCCTGGGTCTTGCCGGCCAGCACCGCGGCCATCTTCCCGGCCGGGTCGGTGTTCTGGACGGGGACGTCGCTCGCGCTCATCCCGTTCTTCTGCAGGAACACCGGGAAGGTGCGCGCCAGCGCGTCGCCGGCCGTCCCCGCGATCTTCTTGCCCTTCAGGTCGGCGGGCTTCTTGATCCCGGCCGAGGTGAACGACTGCACGGACGCGGGCGTCGTCTGCAGGAACACGCCGATGCTCTTGACCGGCATGCCCTTGTCGACGGCGGCGAGCAGCGCGGGCGTGTCGGCCCAGCCGAAGTCGGTCTGCCCGGCGCCGGTGGCCTGGACGGTCTTCTGCGAGCCCTGGCCCGCCTTGATCTCCAGGTCGATGCCGTGCTTTTCGAAGATGCCCTTCTTCTTGCCGTAGTAGAACGGCGCGTGCTCGCCGTAGGGGTACCAGTTCAGGGTCAGCGTGACCTTGGTCAGCTTCTTGCCCGAGGCGCTCGTGCTGTCGCCCGAGTCACCGCCGCAGGCGGTGCCGGCGAGTGCCAGTGCCGGCGCCATGACGGCGATGGCGAAGGTGCGGAGTTTCATAGGACGGCCCTCCGTAAAGGGGTGGGTTGTGCTCGGCCGTTGGACTGTCGGGGCGTCCCGTCCGGCGGATTCCGGGCGGGCGGTTGGGGTGGCGGGGGGCGCGTTGACGCACTGCCTGGCGACGCCGTCAGTAGGTCGTGGTGACGGCATCGCCGCGGCGGCTCGCGTGCCACGGCAGCAGCAGCTTCTCCGCGACCTCGACGACGACGAACAGCACGACGCCGATGGCCGACATGACCAGCAGCCCGGCGAACAGCATCGGGGTGTCGAGATTGCCGTTGGCCTGCAGGATCACGTAGCCGAGCCCCTCGTTCGCGCCGACGAACTCGCCGACCACGGCGCCGGTGACGGCCAGGGTGACCGCCACCTTCAGGCCGGAGAACAGGTGCGGGAGCGACGCCGGCAGCCGGATCTTGGAGAACGTGGCCATCGGGCTCGCGCCCATCGTGGCCGACAGCTGGAGCATCTCCGGATCCACCGCCTTCAGCCCGGCGACCATCGAGATCACCACCGGGAAGAAGGCGATCAGCACCGCCACGACGATCTTGGGACCGATGCCGAAGCCGAGCCACACCACGAACAGCGGAGCGATCGCGATCTTCGGGACGACCTGCGCGAACAGCAGGATCGGGTAGAGGGTGCGCTCGACCGTGGACGAGTACACCATGAGCACCGCGGACGCCACACCGATGAGCACCGCGAGCGCGAAGCCGATCAGGGTCTCGTACGTGGTGACCCACGTGTGGTGCCAGATGTAGCCCCACTTGTCGCCCATCAGCCGCAGCGTCGCGCCGGGCGAGGGGACGAGGTAGGCCTCCACCAGCTTGAAGGCGCTGATCGCCCACCACGCGGCGAAGCAGGCCACCAGCAGGGCGACGGGCCGCCACGACCGTTCCAGGCCGTCGCGGATCCGTTCGCCCGCGCCGGGCCTGGCGCGTTCCACGACGCCCGCCGCGTCCGCCGAGGGCGGGGCGGCCGTCGTACCCTGACTCACCATGGGTTCCTCCGGACGGGGTGGTTTGGAAAGCGCGTTCAGAAAGCGCTTTCTGATGTACCGTAAGAAGCGGCGCGCGCCGCGGTCAAGAGGGTCTTCGTCAGGAACCCGCCGCGAGGGCCCGCGCCGGCCGAGGGGGCGGTGATGACGGAAGCGGCCGAAGAGGAGCGCGCCGGCGACCGGGCGTACGTGACCCTGCAGGACGTCGCGAAGGAGGCGAGCGTCTCGCTGGCCACCGCGTCCCGCGTCCTGAACGGTACCTCACAGGTCCGTGCCGACCTGCGGGAACGCGTCCTGGCCGCGGCGGCCGAGCTGAGCTACACCCCCAACGCGCACGCCCAGGCGCTCGCCAGCTCCTCCAGCAAGTCGGTCGGGGTCGTCTGCCACGACGTCAGCGACCCGTACTTCGCCGCCATCGCCCGCGGCGTCATGCGCACCGCCGCCGAGCACGGGATGCTGGTGATGCTCGCCAGCACGTTCCGCGACCCGGCGCGCGAGGTCGAGTACGTGGCGATGCTGCGCGCCCAGCGGGCCCGCGCGATCCTGCTCATCGGCTCCGGCTTCGAGGACCGCGACTGGGAGCGGGCGATGGCCGCCGAGCTCGACCCCTACCAGCGCACCGGCGGCCGTGTCGCCGTCCTCAGCCGGCACCGCAGCCTCAAGGTCGACGCCATCCTGCCGCAGAACCGGGAGGGCGCCGCCGCCCTGGCCCGCGCCCTGCTCGACCTCGGCCACCGGAGCTTCGGCGTCCTGACCGGCCCCCGCGCGCTGACGACCGTCCACGACCGGCTCGGCGGGTTCACCGAGGCGCTCGCCGACGCGGGCGTCCGGGTCTCGCCCGAGCACATCGTCGAGGCCCCCTTCACCCGCGACGGCGGCTACCGGGCGGCGACCGAGCTGCTCCGCCGCGAGAACCGTCCGACCTGCGTGTTCGCCGTCACGGACGTGATGGCGGTCGGCGCGCTCGCCGCGCTGCGCGACAACGGCGTGTTAGTGCCGGAGGAGATGTCGCTCGCGGGATTCGACGACATCTCGATCGTCCGCGACCTGACCCCGGCGCTCACCACCGTCGCGCTGCCGCTGAACGCGATGGGCGAGCGCGTCATGGGCCTGGCCCTGCGCGAGCCCGCCACCCGCCGCAGCCGCATCGAGCGCGTCGCGGGCGAGGTGGTGCTGCGCGGCAGCACCGCACCGCCCGGCTGACCCGCGGGCGCCCGCTTCCCGGAGGCGTGAAATGAAGATCGAGAAAATCGAGACGTTCTGCGTCGCGCTGCCCACCCGGCGCTCGTTCGGGGTGTCGGGCGGCGCGGTCGCCGTCGCCGGGCGGCCCAGCCTGCGCGTCCTCGTGAAGGTCAGCGCCGAGGGCGCGCACGGGTGGGGTGAGGCGACCCCCATCCCGGCCTGGACGTACGAGACCGCCGAGTCCATCGTCACCACGATCGACCGGTACCTCGCGCCCGCGATCACCGGCCGTCCCGCCTGGGACCTCGACGGCGTGACGTCCGCCTTCGACCGCGCGATCAACCGGGGCTTCAGCATCGGCGCGCCCCTGGCCAAGTCGGCCGTGGACGTCGCCCTGCACGACCTCCTCGGCCGCGCCGCCGGGGTCCCGCTGGGGGTCATGTGGGGCCGGCGCCGCCGCGAGACGATCGACCTCGGGTGGATCGTCTCCGGCCGGTCCGCCGCCGAGGTCGCCGACAGCGTCGCCGAGGGCCGCGGCCTGGGATACCGCGCCTTCAAGGTCAAGGTCGGCATGGGCCCCGAGGACGCCGAGGTCGTGGAGGCCGTCCGCCTGCACGCGGGCGACGACGCGGCGCTCTGGGTGGACGCGAACCAGGGCTACACCGTCCGCTCGGCCCTCACGCTGGCGCGCCGTCTGGAGGACCTCGGCGTGACCGCGTTCGAGCAGCCCCTCCCGGCCAACGACATCGCGGGCCTGCGCCGCCTCCGCGACCTCTGCCCGATCCCGGTCGCCCTCGACGAGAGCCTCCGCCACCCGTCCGACCTGGCGACCTTCGTCCGCCTCGACGCGGTCGACGTCGCCATCGCGAAGGTCCAGCGCACCGGCGGACTGACCCTGTCGCGGCGCCTGTGCTCCCTCGCCGAGGACTGCGGCGTCGCGCTGATGGGCTCCGGCCTCACCGACTCCGACCTCGGCCTCGCCGCGTCCCTGCACCTCTTCTCGGCCTTCGGCGTCGACACCCCGGTCGACCTCAACGGCCGCCAGTTCATCGAGTCCCCGTACGCGGGGCCGACCGTGGAGATCCGCGACGGCACCGCCCGCGTCCCCGACGCCCCCGGCCTCGGCGTCGAGGTGGACGAGCAGACCGTCCGCGACCTGGCGGTCAACGTCCTGTAGCCCGTCCCCGATCGACGCGGTCCTTCCTCGCCCGCCCGTCCGTAGGACTCCGCCACGCTCATCCACCGGGCCTCGAACGCGAAGAACCCGCCCGGGGGCCGGGCGGGTTCTCATCTATCGGCCGGAAGGCCGTCAGTGCGCGGCGAGCTCGTCCTCGGACACATCGGCCTCCGCGGAGCGCTCGGAGTCCGGTTCCGCGGGCCGCCATTCGGGCCACGCGTCGATCTTGGTGCGCCGGGGGTTCGCCAGGGCGTTGTCCATTGTTACCGCAGTCCTCCTGTTCAGGGCCGGGCCGGATCAATAGATGGTCCCGGCGAGATGCCGGGTCCGCAAAATGGTCTAGACCGCGGTTCCCACCCAGGTCCGCGGCAAACCTCATAACAACGCCAATCGATCATCCATTCCCGGCGGAAACCGGATGGACCGCGGCGGCCGTCCCTGGCACGCTCTCACCCATGGACGTCGCCGAGCTGACCCGCCTCCAGGAGCAGGGCACGCGCCTGAGGTTCCTGTTCTTCTGGGGCCACCAGACCCCAGGTCGCGGGTACCTCAGCCAGTGGTGGCCGTCGCCCTTCGCCGTCGGCGGCGTCACCTACGCCACCGCCGAGCACTACATGATGGCGGAAAAGGCCCGCCTCTTCGGCGACGACGAAACGGCCGCCGCCGTCATCGCCGCGTCCCATCCCCGCCGCGCGAAAGACCTCGGCCGCCGTGTCCGCGACTTCGACGAGCAGGCCTGGCGCGACAATCGTGTGACCATTGTCACAAAGGCCAACGAGGCCAAGTTCGCCCAGAACAAAGATCTTCGCGACTATCTTGCCGGCACCCGGGACCGCGTCCTCGTGGAGGCGAGCCCCCTCGACCGCGTCTGGGGCATAGGCATGACCGCCGACGACCCCCGCGCCGAGGACCCCGCCTCCTGGCAGGGCGAGAACCTCCTGGGCTTCGCCCTGATGACCGTCCGCGAAACGCTGTCCTCCTGACCGGACGCCTGCCTCCATCTCACCGCGGCCGTCGCGGAAACGGCAACAAAGTTTGCCGTCCGCTCCACGGAGAGGGCACCGTCCGCAGCGGAGGTGGTCGCGATGAGCGATGTTGAGTACGACGTCGTGGTGGTCGGCGCGGGGGCCGCGGGGCTGAACGCCGCGCTGGTGCTGGCGCGGGCGCGGCGGCGGGTCGCGGTGGTGGACGCGGGCGAGCCCCGCAACGCACCCGCCGCGCACATGCAGGGGTTCCTCTCGCGGGACGGGATGTCGCCCGCCGCGCTGTCGGAGGTGGGCCGGGCCGAGATCGCCGGGTACGGGGCGGCGTTGATCGACGCTCGGGTGGAGCACGTCGACCCCGGATTCACCGTGCGCCTCGCCGGCGGGGCGGCACTGGGCGCGCGGCGGCTGGTGGTGGCCACCGGCCTGCGCGACGAGTTGCCCGGCATCCCCGGGGTGGCCGAGCGGTGGGGGAAGGACGTGCTGCACTGCCCGTACTGCCACGGGTACGAGGTCCGCGACCAGCCGATGGGCGTGCTGGGCACCTCGGCGGGCGCGGTGCACCAGGCGCTGCTGCTGCGGCAGTGGTCCGATGACGTGGTGCTGTTCGTCCACACCCTGGAGTTGGACGAGGCGGCGCGTGAGCGTCTCACCGCCCGCGGCGTGCGTCTGGTTCACGGCGGGATCAAGCGTGTGGTGGCGGAGAACGACGGGGTCCGCGGCGTCGAGTTGGCCGATGGGCGGATGGTGCCGCGCCGCGCGGTGTTCGTGTTCCCGCGCATGGTTCCGCACGACGCCCTGCTCACCGCGCTCGGCTGCGCCGCCGAGGACGGCCGCGTCGTCACCGACCGAACCGGGCGCACCACCGTTCCGGGCGTGTGGGCGGTCGGCAACGTGGCGGACCCGCGTGCCCAGGTCGTCACCGCCGCGGGCATGGGGTCCGCCGCCGCCATCGCCGTCAACGCCGACCTGCTGGACGAGGACGTCCACCTCGCCGTCGAGCGGCACCGCGTCGGGGGTGGCGGGCGGTGAGCGCGGAGTTCCTGCCGGCCGGCGCCGCCGTGAACGCCGGCGCGGGGCTCGCCTCGGTCACCTGGATCGGCGCCGCCCTTGCGGCCGCCGTCGTGCCGGCCGTCCTCCTCGACCGGACGCTCTCCCGGCGCGGACGGGGATGACCGGGCCATGAGGAAGCGGACCGCCCCGTCCGGGGCGGTCCGCCGGCGCTCATCCGGTCGGGGTCGGGCTCGGCGAGGCGGGGACGCCGGGAGGCGCCGACGAGGGCGGCTCGCTGCTCGCCTTCTCGGTGGGCTCGGGGCCCACGAAAAGGAGTACCTGGTTCTTGGCCCAGGGGACCGCGTCATGGACGTACCACGTGGGCGGCACCTGGCCGGGCTTCAGCTCCTTGCTGACGTTGCCGTCCATGGCGCGGTACTCCGGCACCGTGACGTGTCGCTTGCGCAGGGCGGCCAGCACCTCGCCCACGCGGTGCGCGCGGTAGGTCATACCGTGCATGACCTCGCCCGGGGCGGTCGCGGCGGCGGTGCTCGTGTACTGCTCGCCCGGACGGGCCTCCCGTCCGAAGACGATGGCGGCGGTGCCCTTGTAGCCGGTGCGGATCCGGACGCCGACCGGGCAGACGTCGCCCCCGCCGCCGGTCTCGCACTCGCCCTTGGCGGTGATCGTGGTGACATCGCGCTGGGCGGTGTTCTCGCTGGTCTCCATCGTGAGGACGGTGCCCACGATGGACGGGGACGCGGGCACCATCGACAGCGTCACCTTGAGGCCGTGGGCGGCGAACTCCTCCGTGTAGCGCTTCGGGTCCGCCAGCGGGTCGCGGACGCGCACGTCGATGTAGCCGCCCTTGCGGGTGAACGACAGCGCCGCGACCAGCGACACGCGCGGGCTCGCCGGGGCGACGGCCGGGGTCCCGCCGGGTCCGCCGGCGCGGGCCAGCGCGACCGCCGTGACGGCGGCGCCGGCGACGCCCGCCGCGGCCAGCGGCAGGCCGATGAGCATGATCGGCGAGCGCCGCCCGCGCGGAGCGGCCGAGGGCACCGCGGTCGCGGTGATGCGGTCGGCGAGGGCGGTGGCCGCGTCCTCGGACAGCAGTGCTCCGGCCTGCCGGTCGGTGACGGAGGCGAGCCCTCCGATCAGCGGGTCGATGTCGCGGTTCATGTGGGGTCTCCGTTCGGGATCCGCCGCCCCGTGGCGGGCAGGGGCGCGGCATGCAGGGGAGTGGCGTGTGCCGAGGTTCCGGGGGCGTCCGCCTCGACGCGGGCCAGGGCGCGGGCGAACCGGCGGCGGGCGCGGTGCAGGCGGATCCGCACCGCGTTGCGGGAGCACCCGAGGACGGTCGCGATCTCGCCGTGGTCGAGCCCCTCCCAGCCGACCAGGGCGAGCAGCTCGCGGTCGGACTCGGGCAGGCCGCGGAACGCGGCGCCCACGACGGTCAGGTCGTCGCCGGACGTGTCATGGACGGCGAGGCCGTCACGCAGCCGGGACCCGAGGTCGGCGGCCAGCGCGGACCTGCGGCGCTCGCCGCGGTGGTGGTTGGCCAGGACGCGCCGGGCGACCCCGTACAGCCACAGGCGGGCCTGGTCGCCGGGCGGGACGTCGTCGAGCCGCCGCCACGCCGTGAGGAACGTCTCGGCCAGGACGTCGGCGGCGTCCTGCGGGTCGTCCGTGCGGCGCAGCGCGTACCCGAGGATCCGGGCGCGGTTGGCCGCGTAGACGTCCTCGAAGCGGCGCCGCCGGTCGTCGGGCGGCGGGGATTCCCGCGGGTGTGGTCGTCGCGATGGGGATGGCAAGCCCTCTCCTCTCGTCGCGGTGTTCTCTCACCGGACGCAGGGGACATGTCCGCACATCGCAGAGCATTTCAGCGGAACACTTCGGCAGAGCATCTCAGCGAGGCAACTCCGCGCAGCGTCCCGGTGTGCCCCTCGGGCCGCCGCCCCGGTGCGGGGGACCGGGGCGGCGACCCGAGGGGGGCGCCGCTCAGCGGGCGGCGCGCGCGAAGAGGTGGAAGGCCGACATTCCCAGGCCGGTGGGCGTGGGAAGCCGGAAGACGGGCTCGCGCTCGTCGTAGCGGTCGGTCTCGCGGTGCCACCTGAGGATGGCGGCCATCCAGTCGCGCAGTTCCTCGACGTAGGAGGAGAGCGCGGCCCGGGCGGCGTCGTCCAGGTCGAGCCGGTCGCAGAGGGAGGGGAGCTCGCCGCCGGCGAGGTGCTCGAACTGGCGGCGGCGCGAGGCGATGAGGTCGGCGACGATGGGCAGCGCCTCGTCGCGGCCGCAGCCGAAGAAGTTCTCGACGGCGAGGACGCCGTTGTTCAGCTCGCCCTCGTACTCGATCTCCTTCTGGTAGGAGAAGCAGTCGTTGAGCAGGCACGCGACGTCCATCGCGGAGGTTTCGAGCTCGCGGAGGGTGCGGGTCTCGAAGACGTGCGGAGGGATCTCGTCCGCGCGCCCGATGCGCGCCAGGCTCATCGTCAGCTCGGAGCCGAACGTGTGCCGGCGCATCTCGACGTAGTCGACGGGGTCGGGGACGCGCGACTGGAGGTGGTTGCTCAGTTCCCACACCCAGCTCTCGACCATGTGCTCGACGGCCGCGCGGAACTCGCGGCGGCCCCGGTCGTCCATGGGCCCGGCGGTGCGGGTCCACAGGTCCGCCAGCGACGTCTCGAACGGGTTCTCCGGGGTCGGGGTGCGGCCGCAGTCCAGCGGCATGAACCGGGGGACGCGGGCGTTGAACGCCTTCGCGCCCGCCATGTCGCGGTCGCGGTTGAAGACGGCAGGGAAGTAGTCGTCGCCGAACGTGCCGCACGCCAACCACTGGACGGCGAGGTCGAGCGCCTCCGGATCGGCGTCCGGGGCGAGGGACGCGGCGCAGACCTCCAGCACCATCCCGGTGAGCCGGTCGGCGCTCCACACCGGGACGGGCGTCCGGGGATGGGGGGAGAACATGCCCATCTCGCGCGCCCAGGCGAGCAGGTTGCGCCCCGCCCGCTCGCGGTGCGGGTTCGCGCGGGTCGGGTAGGGGATGTCGAACGCGGGCAGCGGCGTCGGACCCACCTTCTGGAACGGGACGTGGGGGACGCTGATCCGCGCCGACTTCAGCAGGGCGGGGATGCGGGCGGCGGACATGCCGAGCGACCTGTCGTTCATGTACCGGCTGGACCTCAGGTGCCATTCGTGGCCGCCGGACTGCCAGTCCTGGAGGGCCTTGACGTAGGCCGCGACGCCCGCCCGCTCCACCGGGTCGAGGGCGTGGTCCTCGAAGACGTGCGGCAGTTCGGTCACCGCGGTGTTCTCGAACTGGCGCAGCCGCGAGGTGAGCAGGTCGTTGACGGTGTCGGCGGCGACCTGCGGCGCGACCGACAGGAACCGCTCCATCACCAGGACGGAGTTGTTGACCTCGCCCTCGGACTCGGTCTCGCGCTGGTAGGAGAAGATGTCGTTGCGCAGGTGGACGGCGTCGGAGAAGGTGTCCTTCAGGACGCGCAGCGGCCGCGTCGCCACCACGCGTTCGGGGATCTCGACGCCCGCGGCGTGCTCGGCGAGGTCGGCCGACCACGGCGCCCCGCCGACCTTGCGCCGCATCTCGATGTACTCGACCGGGTTCGGGATCCGCCCGGTGCTGATGTTGGACAGCTCCCACAGTGATTCGCGCAGCAGGTTCAGGGTGCTCACGGAGAATCGGCGCCGCCAGGCGTCCGACCGCGCCGGGACGGTCCGCGCCCACAGGTCGGCGAGCCCGCGCTCGACGGCGTTCACCGGGGCGGGCGGGTCGAGCGACATGAACAGGGGCAGCCGGTCGAGGTAGGACTCGGCGCCCTCCTGGTCCTGGGGTTTCTTGAACACCTCCAGGAAGTGGTCGTCGAAGTAGAAGACCCAGACGTACCAGTCGGTGATGAGGTCGAGTTCGGGGGCGGCGCAGTCGGGGTGGGTGTAGGCGCACAGGAGGGCGTAGTCCATCGCTTCGAGCGCGCGCTCGTCCCAGATGTCGGGGGTCCCGGGGTCGCGGTCGGCGTCCAGCATTCTCATCTCGCGCGCCCACGCCATGGTGTGCCGCCGCGCGCCCTCCAGGCTCGGGTTGAGCCGCGCGGGATACGGGACGTAGAAGTCGGGCAGCTCGAAGGGTTGCATGAACCGGCCTTCCTGTCGGGTCCGGTTCGGCAACCTACAGCACAGGCAAAGTCACGGAAAGTGACACTTTGCTTGCCGGAATCCTCGGCCCATCTGCGGGTAAGCCGAGGTCATGTCGAAGTCGCGCGAACCTGCCGCGGCCGGCGACCCGCTGGAGCAGAACCTCGTGCTCGCCCGGCGTGTAGTCGAGGCCGCGCAGCAGGAGATGATCGAGAAGGCCAGGCAGCGCATACCGGCGCTGCGCCTCGGGGCCGTCGCCGGGGCGTTCGGGGTCATGGCGACCGCGGCCACCTACCGCATGAACGTGCTGCTGCTGGAGAAGAAGCTCCCTCCCGAGCTGGCGTCGTTCATCACGGCCGCCGTGTACGGGGGAGGGGCGGGGGCCGCGGCGATGGCCGCGTCCCGCAAGTGGAAGGGCCTCCCTCCGCCGCTGCCCACCGACACGGCCCGGCAGGTCGTGGAGATCCTGACCGACAACGACTGAGGGCCGACACGACTGAGGGCCGGCGTCGCGGAACGGGCCCGGACGGCCGTTGAGGTTCGGTGACCGACGGAAGATCCGGGGTAGGCACCCGGCATGGACAGCGAAGCCACCCCGGTGCACGCCGACGTCACCCTGGTCGTGAACGGGACGGAGCACCGCCTCAACGTCGACACCCGAGCGTCCCTGCTGGACGTCCTGCGCGAGGATCTCGGCCTGACGGGGTCGAAGAAGGGCTGCGACCACGGCCAGTGCGGAGCCTGCACCGTCCTCCTGGACGGCCGCCGGGCGAACGGGTGCCTGGCCTTGGCGGTCGCCCATGACGGAGCGGACGTCGTCACGGTCGAAGGGCTGGCGCGGGACGGAGAGCTCAGTCCCGTCCAGCAGGCGTTCATCGAGAACGACGCCTTCCAGTGCGGGTACTGCACGCCCGGCCAGCTCTGCTCCGCCACCGGGATGCTGGATGAGGCCGAACAGGGCTGGCCCAGCGCCGTCACCGGCGACCTGAGGGCCGATCCCGTACTGGACGACGACGAGATACGCGAGCGCATGAGCGGCAACCTGTGCCGGTGCGGCGCCTACGTCGGCATCGTCGCGGCCCTCAGGCAGGCCGCGCGGCGCAGAGAGGGGGCGCAGGCATGAGGCCGTTCGCATACGAGCGCGCCACCAGCGCGGAGGACGCCCTGGGGCGCCACCAGGACGGCGCCGTCTACCTGGGCGGCGGGACCAACCTGGTCGACCTGATGCGGCTCGGGGTGGAGGAGCCGAGCAGGCTCGTCGACGTCGCGCGTCTCCCGTACGACCAGATCGAACTGCGGCCGGACGGGAGCCTCGTCATCGGGGCGGCC
This sequence comes from Actinomadura coerulea, assembly GCF_014208105.1. Taxonomy (NCBI): domain Bacteria; kingdom Bacillati; phylum Actinomycetota; class Actinomycetes; order Streptosporangiales; family Thermomonosporaceae; genus Actinomadura; species Actinomadura coerulea. The sequence goes on along the minus strand of NZ_JACHMQ010000001.1, from coordinate 4,471,379 downwards.
GTGACCAACAGCGCCCTCGCCGCCGACCGGACCGTGCGCGAGGGCCATTCCGTCCTAGCGCAGGCGGTGCTCGCGGGGGCGTCCGGGCAGATCCGGAACCTCGCCACCGTCGGCGGCAACCTGCTCCAGCGGACCCGCTGCTCCTACTTCCAGGACACCTCCAAGCCCTGCAACAAGCGCACCCCGGGCAGCGGATGCCCGGCGCGGGAGGGCGAGCACCACAACCTGGCGATCCTGGGCCATTCGGACGCCTGCGTGGCGACGCACCCGTCCGACATGGCCGTCGCGCTCGCCGCGTTGGACGCCTCCGTGCGCGTCCGGGGGCGCGACGGAGACAGGACCGTCCACATCGAGGACCTGCACAGGCTCCCCGGGGACGAGCCCCGGCGCGACACCACCCTCGAACCGGGAGACCTGATCACCGCCGTGGAGGTTCCGGCGCTGGGCGTGCCGTCCCGCTACCGCAAGGTCCGCGAGCGCGCGTCGTTCGCGTTCGCGCTGGTCTCCGTCGCGGCGGTCCTGGACGTCGGCGGCGGGCGGGTGCGGGACGTCCGGCTGGCCCTCGGCGGCGTCGCCCACAAGCCGTGGCGGGCGCGCCGCGCCGAGGAGGCGCTGCGCGGCGCGGAGGCGACGGAGGAGTCCTTCCTGCGCGCGGCGGAGGCCGAGCTGGAGGCCGCGGAGCCGCTGCGCGACAACGCCTACAAGGTGCCGATGGCGCGCAACCTGATCGTCCGGACGCTGATCGAGCTGGGGGAGGAGTCATGACCGACCGGCTGGAGGGCCGCGAGAAGGTCACCGGGGCCGCGCGGTACGCGTTCGAGTACCCCGTGGAGGGCGTCGCCTACGCCGCGGCCGTCCAGGCGAGCGTGGGCAAGGGCCGGATCGAGTCGGTCGGCGCCGACGCCGCGCTGAGGCTGCCGGGGGTGCTCGCCGTCCTGTCCTGCGAGAACGCCCCCGAGCTCAGCGACACCTCCGACGGCGAGCTGGCCCTGTTCCAGTCGCGGACGGTCTCCTACCGCGGCCAGTTCGTGGCCGCGGTGGTCGCGGAGACGCTGGAGACCGCCCGCGAGGCGGCCCGCCTGCTGCGCGTCGAGTACACCGAGGAGGCGCCGGACGTGCGTCTGCGCGCCGACCATCCGGGCCTCTACAAGCCCGACAAGGTGAACCCGGTCTTCCCCGCGGACACCGAGCAGGGCGAGCCGGAGAAGGCGTTCGCCGCGTCGGCCGTCCGGGTGGACGCCGTCTACACGACCCCCGCCGAGCACAACAACCCGATGGAGCCGCACGCCACGATCGCCCAGTGGAACGAGGACGGCACCCTCACGCTCCACGACTCCAACCAGGGCGCCTCGACCGTCCAGTCCACGATCGCGAAGGTCTTCGGGCTCGAACCCTCCCAGGTGCGCGTCGTGTCGCCGCACGTCGGCGGCGGGTTCGGATCCAAGGGGACGCCCCGGCCGAACGTCGTGCTCGCCGCGATGGCCGCCCGCGCCGCGGGACGTCCCGTGAAGTTCGCCGTCCCGCGCCAGCAGATGTTCGCCACCACCGGCTACCGGACCCCGACCATCCAGCGCATCCGCCTCGGCGCCGGCCAGGACGGACGGCTGACCGCGATCCTGCACGAGGTGGTCGAGCAGACCTCCACCGTCAAGGAGTTCGCCGAGCAGACCGCCACGCCCACGCGGATGCTGTACCAGGCGCCGCACCGCCTCACCTCGCACCGGGTGGCGCCGCTCGACGTCCCGACGCCGTCCTGGATGCGCGCCCCGGGCGAGACGCCCGGCATGTACGCGCTGGAGACGGCGATGGACGAGCTGGCCGTCGCGACGGGCATCGACCCGGTCGAGCTCCGCGTGCGCAACGACACCGACCGCGAGCCGGAGAGCGGGCTGCCGTTCAGCTCGCGCAACCTGGTCGCCTGCCTCCGCGAGGGCGCCGAGCGCTTCGGGTGGGCCGGGCGCGACCCTCGGCCCGGCGTCCGCGAGGAGGGCCGCAGGCTCGTCGGCATGGGCGTCGCGGCGTCCACCTATCCGGCCTACCAGCGGCCCAACCGGGCGACGGCCCGCGCCGAGCCCGACGGGACGTTCACCGTCCGGATCGCCGCCGCCGACATCGGCACCGGCGCCCGCACCGCCCTCGCCCTGCTCGCCGCCGAGACGCTCAAGGAGGACCTCGCCGACATCAGGATGGAGATCGGCGACAGCTCGTTCCCCCGGGCGTCGGTGGCGGGCGGCTCCGCCGGGACGGCGGGCTGGGGGACGGCCGTCGTCCGCGCCTGCGAGGCCCTGCGCGGCAAGCTGAACGGCGCCGTCCCGCCCGAGGGCGTGGAGGCGTCCGCCGACACCGGTGAGGAGCTCAAGGCCCGCGCCGAATACGCCCGGCACGCGTTCGGCGCGCAGTTCGCCGAGGTGGAGGTGGACGCCGACACCGGCGAGGTCCGGGTCCGCCGGATGCTCGGCGTGTTCGCCGCCGGGCGGATCATCAACCCGGTCACGGCCCGGTCCCAGTTCATCGGCGGGATGACGATGGGCGTCGGGATGGCGCTGATGGAGCAGAGCGTCATGGACCCGGAGTTCGGCGACTACCTCAACCGCGACCTCGCCCAATACCACGTCCCGGCGTGCGCCGACATCCGCGACGTCGACGCCGCCTGGGTGGAGGAGTCCGACCCGCACCTGAACCCGATGGGCGCGAAGGGCATCGGGGAGATCGGCATCGTCGGCGCGGCGGCGGCCGTCGGCAACGCCGTCCACCACGCCACCGGAATCCGCGTCCGCGACCTGCCCATCACCCCGGCCCGGCTCCTCCGGGAGCTCTGACAAGTTGAAAAGTTCACCATCGAGGTGATCTCCGTCATCGGGCCGGGTAGGGAGGACGTACTCGGGGGCGACCACTACCCCGCGAGGTGATCGCCGTGTACCAGCAGGTCCTCGATCCCGTCGCCGACTCGCTCGGCTGGAGCTCCCTGGTCGCCGCGCTGCCGCTGGCCGTGCTGTTCGTCCTGCTCGGCGGCGTCCGCATGCGCGCGTGGCTCGCGTCGCTGATCGCGCTGGCGGTCGCGCTGGCCGTCGCGGTCTGGGCGTACGGCATGCCCGCCGGCCAGGCGCTCCTCGCCGGCTCCGAAGGCGCGGCGTTCGGGTTCTACCCGATCCTGTGGATCGTCATCAACGCCCTCTGGGTCTACAACATCACCGTCGCCACCGGCCATTTCGACGTGCTGCGCCGGTCGTTCGCGCGGGTCAGCGACGACGGCAGGCTCCAGGCGGTGCTGATCGCGTTCTCGTTCGGCGCGCTGCTGGAGGCCCTGGCCGGATTCGGCACGCCGGTCGCGGTCACCTCCGTGATGCTGATCGCGCTCGGCTTCCCGCCGCTCAAGGCCGCCGTCCTCGCCCTCACCGCCAACACCGCGCCCGTCGCGTTCGGTGCGATGGCGACGCCGATCCTCACGCTCGGCAAGGTCACCGGCGAGTCCAGCGACACGCTCGGCGCCATGGTGGGGCGGCAGACCCCGATCCTCGCGGTGTTCGTCCCGCTCGTCCTCGTCACCATCGTGGACGGCCGGCGCGGGCTGCGCGAGACCTGGCCCGTCGCCCTGCTGTGCGGCGCCGCGTTCGGGGCCGCGCAGTACGTCACCGCCAACTTCGTCTCGGTGCCGCTCGCCGACGTCGTGGCGTCGCTGGTCTCGGCCGCGGCCGTGGTCCTGGCCGTCCGGACGCGTCCGTCGGCCGCGTCGGCGAAGCCCGCCCCGGTCGCCGGCGGCGCGGCGGACGAGCCGACCCCGGAGTTCGCCGCCCGCGTCGAGGGACGGGACGGGGGAGGGGCCCCGGACTCCCGCGCCGAGGTCGCCCGCGCCTACGCGCCCTACGCGATCATCATCGCGGTCTTCGTCGTCTGCCAGATCGGGCCGGTCAAGGACCTCCTGGACAGGGCGACCCGGACGTTCTCCTGGCCCGGCCTGCACCTGGAGGGCCCGTCCGGCGGGCCGCTGGCCCTGCCGACCTTCACCCTCAACCACCTGACCACGCCCGGAACGCAGATGCTCGTCGCGGGGCTGATCACCATGGCCGCCCTCGGCGTCGGCCTCGGCCGCGCCGGGCGCGCCTACCGGGCGACGCTCGTCCAGCTCAGGTGGGCGATCATCACGGTGATGGCCGTCCTGGCGCTGGCGTTCGTGATGAACGCCTCCGGGCAGACCGTGACGCTCGGGACGTGGATGGCCGGGGCGGGCGGGGCGTTCGCGCTGCTGTCGCCGATCCTCGGCTGGCTCGGCACCGCCGTCACCGGATCGGACACCTCGTCCAACTCGCTGTTCGGCTCCCTGCAGGTCACCGCCGCGGACAAGGCCGATCTGCCGGCGGTCCTGATGGCCGCGACCAACAGCTCCGGCGGCGTCCTCGGCAAGATGGTGTCGCCGCAGAACCTCGCCATCGCCGCCGCGGCCGTCGGCCTGGACGGGCGGGAGGGCGACATCTTCCGCCGCGTGGTGCTGTGGAGCCTGCTGTTCCTTGCCGGGATGTGCGTGCTGTCCGGCCTGCAGTCCACCGCGGTTCTCGGCTGGATGGTCCCGTGAGGGATCCCTTGACAGGCCCGTGAGGGGCTACTGCCAGTAGCCTTCCACCTCGCCGGCGGGACGGACGTGGGCGTCTTCGGGGTTCTGTCCCGCCGAGATGCGGGCCCGTCGCTGCCGCAGCAGATCCCAGCACTGGTCGAGCGCCACTTCAAGGTCGCGCAGCCGCCCCTGGGCCTCCGCGTTGGAGGTCTCGGCGCGCTCGTGCGCCTGCCGGAGAGAGTGTTCCTCCTCGATGAAATCGTTGATACGTTCCAGAATCGCCTTCTCGTCCATGAAATGGCTTCCGATCGTGGTTTTCCGCTCTGGTGGGGTCCAGAAGGTCCCGACAGGTGAGAGCCTTGCATATACGGGGCCGCGCACGGTAGCGGCGGCGCCCCGTTGAGGGTGAGGAGCAGATGACGGTCTGGCGGATCACCGGCGGCGAGGGCGGCCCCGACCCCGGTGCGCGGGAGGCTCCCCGGTACGACATCGTCGAGCACGACTCCGCGCTGCTGCGCATCACGGCCGCGTCGGGCGTGCCGCGGGTCCTGCTCGCCGGGGAGGTCGACGTCTCCAACACCGCCGCGGTCGCGCGCGCCCTGCGCGCCGTCCAGGACCGGGTGTCCGGCGACCTGCACGCCGACCTGTCGGGGGTGGAGTTCATGGACGTCGCCGGCCTGCGCGCCTTCAGCGAGGCCGCCCGCGCCCTGCACGAGCGCGACTGCCTCCTCGTCCTGCACGGGGTCCCCCCGCACATCGAGCGGCTGTTCACCCTGATCGGCTGGAACGCCGCCCCCGGCCTGGAGATCCACTGCCCGCCGCGCCGCTGAGCCGCCGGAACCGCTGAGCCGCCCGGGCGAGTCTCCCCGGCACTGGTTCACGGGGGGCGCCGAGCCACCGGATCACCATGCCCGCGTCAGCGCGCGGCAAAGGGTGCCGAGTACAAACGCGAACCTCTTCAGGAAACGGTCATATGCCGTTTGACCTGGTTGAACACGGTTAGGAGGGGTTTACAGCTCTCCGATTCAGAGGGGGATCTCATGGCAAGGCGTAGAGAGCACCAATCCGCGCCGATGCCCGGCGAGCACACGGGATCGGCGATGCCCGCGGAGGGCATGGCCGCCCCGGCGCACGGCGCGGCCACCCCGGCGCAGGGTGCGGCGATGGCGCCACCGAGGGGCGCGGACCAGGCCGGCGAGCACGCGCTCTGGGAGGACCGCACCCGCGTCTTCCTGCAGCCCATCGCGGCGCCGTCGATCCTCGGGCTGTTCGGGCTCGCCGCCGCGGCCATGATGGTGGGCGCGTGGCAGGCGGGCTGGTACGGCGGCGCCGGCACCCCGCTCATCCTGTGGCCCTTCGTGCTGACCTTCGGCGGCATCGCGCAGCTGCTGGCCGGCCTCTGGGGCTACCGGGCGCGGGACGGCGTGGCCACCGCGATGCACGGCATGTGGGGCACGTTCTTCATCGGCTGGGGCCTGCTGTTCCTGCTGGTGAGCATCGGCGCGGCGCCCGTCGCGCTGGCGCCGGTCCTCGGTACCGCCTATCAGGGCTTCGCGTTCTGGTTCATCCCGCTCGCGGTGATCACCGGACTGGGCGCGCTCGCCGCGCTCGGCGAGAACCTGATGACGGCCCTGGTCTGGGGCTGCCTGGCGGTCGGCGCGGGCTTCACGGCCGCGGGCTTCTGGGCGGGCTCGACCTGGCCGCTGACCACCGGCGGCTGGCTGTTCGTCGCGGCCGCGGCGATCGCCCTGTACGCGGCCGCCGCGATGATGTTCGCGAGCAGCTTCGGGCGGACGATCCTGCCAACCGGCATGATCCGCAAGGGCGCCAACATTCCCGGCGGCCGGGGGGTCCGGCCCCTGGAGTACCGGTACGGCGAACCGGGCGTGAAGATCGGGCAGTGATGCCCGGCGTTTCGCCTTGACATTCCCGTTACCCTATGCTGAGCCCAAGAGCACCGAACCGGGCTCGGAGGGGGAGCGGGAATGTCATCGGCGGTCCGGCGGACGTGGCGGCGCCTCGTCCAGTCCTACAACCACCTGTGCGCGCGCGAGGACGGTACGGCGCGCGGCGTCACCATACCCAGCGGAGTCTGGGCCTGTGACCACTGCCACGCGCCGCATCTCGAGCTGGCGACCCTCAAGCACCACCTCCGCACCGAGCACGCCTGACGCGTCCGCGCCTCGGTCTCCCGGGGAACCCGCCGGCGCCGATCAGCGCAGGGAGCGGCGGGCCACCAGGGCCGCGTTCAGCAGTCGCAGGTCGCCTGGGCGGCCGGGATCCAGCCCCGTGAGGGCGCTGATGCGGCGTACGCGGTAGGCGACCGTGTTCGGGTGGACGTGCAGGGCCGCGCCGGTCGCGCGGCGGTCCAGGTCGAACGCCAGGTAGCGCTCCAGCGTGCGCAGCAGGTCCGGTCTGCGGTCCAGCGGCGCCAGCAGCGCGGCGAGCGGGGCGAGCGCGCCGCTCGGGCGGCTCAGCTGGTAGTCCAGCAGGACGTCGGCGAGCCGGTACAGGCCGGGCGGGCGGCCCGCCCGGCGGACCAGATCCATGATCTCGCCGGTCTGGGCGACGGCGCCCGGCACGCCCGCCGGGCCGGTGATCTCCGCGGCGGCCGTCACCTCGATGTCGGCCGCCTTCGCCGCGCCCGCGACCAGGTCGTGCAGGGTCTCCCAGCCGGCGGAGAAGGGGAGCAGGGCCGTTCCTCCCGAGGCGTCCAGGGCGGTGAGGGCGGGCTCGTCGGCGACGGCGTCCAGCGCCGTCCGCACCCGGCGGATCTTGCGGCGGGCCGCGATCCGGGCGCGCTGGCCGGCGCCCGCCTCGTCGGGGTGCCGGCCGAACACCAGCGTCAGGACGGCGTAGCGGGGCGCCGGGCGGTGCCCCGCGGTGTCCCCTGCCAGCAGCGCGGTCATGAGGGCGTGCCGGCCGCCGTGCTCCTGGCTGTCGAGGATCTGCCGCACCTCCAGGTAGGCGGCGCTGACGGCCGAGGTCAGCAGCCGCTGGAAGTCGAGGAAGTACCCGAGCGCCTCCTGGAAGGCGGGCAGGTCGGCCGGCCCGGCACCGGCGGTCAGCTCCTCCCAGGCCATGGCCGCCCCGATCTGGTAGGCGGCGAGGATCGCGTCCAGCGGCACGCCCTCCTCGGCCCGTAGCGCCGCCGAGTCGCGCTGCCGGGCGAAGTCGGCCGCGCGGGCCGGGCGGCGCCGCTCCAGGACGTCCGCGAACTGCCGCAGGCTGTGCTGGACGATCCCGGCGATGTCCCCGGCGACCTCCTCCTGCGGCAGCTCGGCGTAGACGGGCAGCTCGGCGAGCAGCCGCGCCACGACGCGGCGGGTCAGCAGCGGCGCGCGGACCCGCAGATGGGCCGCCATCGGCCGGCCCGCCACGCGCAGCGCCGGCGTCTTGTCCCGCGTCACAACGGCTCCCGGAAGAGTCTGTTTTCACGCCAATTGAACGGCGTGTCCAGATTCTGGACGATCACGGCGACATCGTCCATGACGCCGGGAGTCAGCTCATGAAGCGTCTGTTCTACGGCCGCCTGTCCACCGCCCGGGTCGCCACGGACCGCACCCCCGGGAGCGGGGTCGCCACGGGCCGGATGGTCAGGGGCGCGGTCGGCGCGATCGCTCTGGCGGGGGCGGCCCTCGGTGGGACGGCCGTTCCCGCGGCGGCCGCCGCGACGGAGTACGTCGCGCTCGGCGACTCGATGGCGTCCGGCCCGCTCATCCCGGACATCACCGGCCCGATCGGCTGCGGGCGCTCGACGCACAACTACGCGCACGAACTGGCGGCCCGGCTCAGCGCCACCCTGCGGGACGTCACCTGCAGCGGCGCCAAGACCACCCACATGACCCAGTCGCAGAGCACCAGCGTCGGCGGCGTCGACACCGGGACCGTCCCGCCGCAGCTCGACGCGCTCACCGCGTCCACCGCGCTCGTGACCCTCACCATCGGCGGCAACGACGTCGGCCTCGTCGGCATCGCCCAGGACTGCGCCACCCTCGACCCCACGGCCACCCCGTGCAAGGGCGAGTTCGAGGACCAGGTCGCCCAGCGCACCCGCGACTTCGGGCCGAAGCTGTCCGCCGTCCTGGACGGGATCCGCGCCCGCTCCCCGAAGGCCCGGATCGTCGTCACCGGCTACGGCCTCTACATCAAGCAGAACGGCTGCTGGCCCGTCCAGCCCGTGCTGCCCACGGACGCCAACTTCCTCCAGGGCTCCGTGAACGCCCTGAACGACATGATCCGCCAGCAGACGACCGCGCACGGCGGGACCTACGTCGACCTGGTCGCGCCCAGCGCCGGCCATGACGCGTGCCAGTCGGCGTCCAAGCGGTGGGTCGAGGGCTACGTCCCCGTCCACTCCGCCGCGCCCCTCCACCCGAACGCGGCGGGCGAGGCCGCGTACGCCGGCGTGATCGGCGGCGTCCTCGGCGGCTGAGGCCGCTTCCGGCCCGTCCCGGCCGGACCCCCGGGCCGGGACGGGCCGTAAGCTTCGTGGCGCCGACGGAGGGGCTGATCATGAACGAGCAGATGCGCGCCGACACCGCCGCGTACGAGCAGACGATCCGCTCGACGCTCGCGCTCGCCGGGACGCTGCGCGACGACGACTGGGACCGGCCGACCGAGTGCCCCGGCTGGACGGTCAAGGACCAGGTCTCCCACCTCGTCGGCGTGGAGCGCGACCTGCTCGGCGATCCGTCCCCGCCCGTCGAGCTGCCCGACTTCGAGCACCTCCGCAACGACTTCGCCCGCTACATCGAGGCGGCGGTGCACGCGCGGCGGCCCGTCCCCGGACCGCGGGTCGCGGCGGAGCTGGCGGACGCGCTCGAACGGCGCCTCGCGCAGCTGGCCGGCGAGGACCCCGACCGCGTCGTGATGTGCCCGGACGGCAGGGAGGGCCCCTACACGCGGTTCATGAAGTTCCGCGCCATGGACTGCTGGACCCACGAGCAGGACATCCGCCGCGCCGTCGGCCGTCCGGGCAACCTCGACGCCCCGGCGGCGCGGTGCTTCTGGGAGCTGCTGAGCCGCCCCCTGCCGCGCATCGTCGCGCGCGCCGCGAAGGGCGCGCCCGGCCGCAGCGCCGCCTTCACGATCTCCGGCCCGCCCGACTTCGAGGTCGCCGTCACGGTCGGCGACGACGGCCGCGGCGCGTGGTCGGACGCCCCGGCGTCCCCGTCGGCGAGGATCGCGATGGACTGGGAGACCTACGTCCGGCTGACCGCCGGCCGCTGCGGCGCGGACGACGTCGCCGTCCGCACCGAGGGCGACGGGGACCTGGCCGGCGGGATCCTCGCCACCATGGGCGTCACCCCCTGATCCCCGTACGCCTCAGCGGTGCCGGACGGCGTCCGGGAAGTGGGAGGCGAGCAGGTCGGGGGACTCCTCGCGGCCGTCGAGGACGCGGTTGACGCGGGTCACGGCGCGCCAGCCGGACGGGGTGCGGCGCAGCCGCCAGTGGTTGGCGGTGGCGCGGCGCAGCACGAAGCCGTCCGGCCGCTTGACGATCATCAGGGTGTAGCCGACGGCGGTGGCCTCGTCGCCGGAGAGCGTGACGTGCGGCGGGCCGACGACGTGCGCGCAGCCGCCGGAGATCCACCGCTGGTGGTTCGCCGAGCGGACCATCGCCTCGATCTCCGGGTGCCCGGTCATCAGCAGCTCGTCCACGTCGTAGACGCCGTCCGGCTCCCAGAGCCCGGCGACCTCGGCCGCGCAGCCGCTGTCGACCAGCGGCCCGTAGGACAGGACCAGCCGTGTGATCTCGCGCTCGTCCTCCAGGGCGCGCAGGCGCTCCTCCAGGGCGGCCAGCCGCGCCTCGACGCTCACCTCTCCTCCCCGAAAACCAGGCCGTGGCCGGCGGCCAGCCCGCGCAGGGCGGCGAGCTGCTCGCAGTAGTGCTCCGCCGATTGCGACTCCATCCGGACGCCGGCGATCGTGGCGCCCGCCTCGCGCAGCTCGGCCAGCGCCTCCCCGGCCGCCTCCGGGGCGCCGACCGGGTCGAGCGGGCGCGGCGGCGCCAGGACCACGTCGAAGCCGGGCGGCACGTCGGCGTCCGCGAGCATCTCGGCGAGCGTGCGCAGCGGCAGGCCGAACGGCACCCAGCCGTCGGCGCCCAGCGCGCGGCGCAGCGAGCGGTCCGAGCGGCCGCCGATCCACAGCGGGACGCGGTCCTGGACGGCGTGCGGCTCCACGACGAGCCCGGAGTAGGCGTAGTGCTCGCCGCGGTACTCCGGCGTCCGCCGCGACAGGGACGCGCGGAGCGCGGCCAGCGCGTCGTCGGCGCGGGCGCCGCGGCCGGCGAACGGGGCGCCGAGCAGGTCGAACTCCTCCTCCAGGCTGCCGACGCCGAGGCCGAGCACGAGCCGCCCGCCGCTGATCCGGTCGAGGGTGCCGTAGCGCTTGGCGATGGCGAGCGGGTGGTGGTAGCCGAGCACGAGCACCTGCGTGGCGAGCCGGATCCGGGACGTGCGGGCGGCGAGGTGGCCGAAGGTCGCGAGCGGGTCCCAGTAGACGCCGCCGCGCCGCTCGGCGGCCTCGACCGGGACGGCGACGTGCTCGCTGCACGTCAGGTGGTGGTAGCCGAGCCGGTCGGCGGTCTCGGCGATCAGGGCGATCTCCTCGATGCCCGCGCCGCGCTCCCAGGCGGCATGGCCGGGCGGCTGCGCCACCACCGGCGTGACGATCCCGACGCGCATCGCTGCTCCCTTCGTTGGCAGAAAAACGTTCTATCACGCCGACCGATCCGACCTGGGGCGCGGTCCCGGTGCCGTAGTCTCCGGCTGACCTGGCCTTACTTCCCCTCTTCCGCTGAGAGCAAGCGGTTGCTACATTCCAGGTAACAAGAATTCATTTCAGTCATGTTCTGGGAGGTGCGATGACCGAGGCCACGATGCCGGGGGCAGCGACGCCGGAGGCCATGACCACGCCGGAGGCCAGGGGCGGGGCGGAGGTCATGGCGCGGCGGGAGGTCATGTCCACGGCGCGCCGGGAGTCGCCGCCGTCGATGATCGAGCGGATGACGCTGATCCTCGACGCGTTCAACGGGCCGACCGCCCGGCTGACCCTGGAGGACGTCGCCCGCCGCACCCGCCTGCCGCGCTCCACCGCGCACCGGATCCTCGACCAGCTCGTCCGGCAGCGCTGGCTCGCGCACCACTCGTTCGGCTACGGCCTCGGCCAGCGCGCCCTCGGCCTCGGCGGGCAGGACGGCGGGCACGGCAAGATCCGCGAGGCCGCCGCGCCGCTGCTGCACGAGCTGCAGGTCACCACCGGCCTCGTCGCGCACCTCGCCGTCCTGGACGGCGCCGAGATCTACTACCTGGACAAGCTCGGCGGACGACTCGCCACCTCCGTCCCGTCGCGGGTCGGCGGCCGCGCCCCCGCGCACTGCACCGCGCTCGGCAAGGCGATGCTGGCGTGGCTGGAGCCCGAGCAGGTGGACGCGCTGCTCGGCTCGGAGATCAGCCGCTTCACCAGCCGCACGATCGGCGAGCTCGGCACGCTGCACCAGGAGCTGCACCGCATCCGGCAGCGCCGCGGCCTGGCGTTCGAGCGGGGCGAGTCCTACCCCGGCATCGCCTGCGTCGCCGCGGCGATCCGCGGCGCGGAGGGGCCGGTCGCGGGGATCTCCCTGGTCGGCGACATCCGCGCGCCGCTGGAGAACGTCGCGCCGCTGGTGGTCACCGCCGCCCGCGAGGCGTCGCAGACCCTGTTCCCCGGCTCGGCGCCCGGCGCCCGCGCGGGACGTCCCGCGGGACGGGCCCGGCGCGCCGTGCGGACCGGCGAGGAGACCAGCTGGTCGCCGGAGACGATGAACCGGCTGCTCGCGGTCGACGGGCGCGGCGACTGGATGTGACGGGCGGCCGCAGGTGACCTCAGCCCCAGCCCCACCGGTCGCCGACGCCCCACGGGTCGGGCGCGATCGGCGCGTCGGGCTCCCCGACGCCGAACCGGCTGCGGAAGAACACCATCGGGCGCCGCCACGCGCCGTCCACCACCTCGTGCCGGTCCACCGCCAGCACCCGCCCGATCACCACCTCGTGGTCGCCGGCCTCGTGCACGTCGTGCACGACGCAGTGCACCGCGAGCAGGACGTCCGGCAGGGCGGGGGCGCCCCACCGCGACTCCTCCCAGTCCAGCCCCTCGAACTTGGCGCCCCGGCTCGACCCGAAGCGCTCGCACAGCTCGCGCTGCTCCTCGCCGAGGACGTTCACGCAGAACCGTCCCGCCGCGCGGATCCGGGGCCACGACCGGCCGCGCCTGTCCGCGCAGAACAGGATCAGCGGCGGATCCAGCGACACCGACGCGAACGACTGGCAGGCGAAGCCGACCGGCTCGCCGCCGTCGAGGGCGGTGACGACGGTGACGCCCGTGGCGAACTCCGCCATGGCCTTGCGGAAGTCCGCCGGCTCCGGCGCGGCCGCGGCGGCGTCCGCCCGCCGGCCGTTCGCGTCGGCGTCGGGCAGGGGCGTGAGCGCTGGCTCGGCTGGCATGTGTTCACCTCGGGGCTGCGAGCGGGCGGGCGTTCGGATCCACTATGCGACATTTCTACTTACGGGTACTCACCCGGCACCGGTCAAGGGGCGGCCGGTGAGCCCGAAGGTAGGCACCCCCCTCCGCGGCCACGCGCGCCGATCCCGATGAGTGGAAGCGGGCGCCGGGACGGGCCCGCAGAGCCGCCCTGAGACCCGCGTCCCGCTGATCGGGATCCACCGCCTGACCCCGCCGTCCCGCCGATTACGTTCCGGACAAGCCACCGTCGAAGGACTGGGAGATCATGCCTGCGGAGCTGACCTACGAGTCGACGTTGCGCGAGCTCGCCACCGACCAGGGCGTCCTGCGCTACCACGAGGCCGGTGAGGGCCCGCCGCTGCTGATGCTGCACGGCTCCGGTCCCGGCGTCACCGGCTGGCGCAACTACCGCGGCAACCTCGCCCGGTTCGCCGAGCACTTCCGCTGCCTGGTCCTGGAGTTCCCCGGCTTCGGGGTCAGCGACCCGACCGACGAGCACCCGATGATGGCCGCCGGCGGCGCCGTCGTCCGGTTCCTGGACGGCCTCGGCCTCGACCAGGTCGACGTCGTCGGCAACTCGATGGGCGGCATCGTCGCGACGCAGGTGGCGCTGCGGCACCCCGAGCGCGTCCGGCGGCTGGTCACCATCGGCGGCATCGGCCGCAACGTCTTCAGCCCCGCGCCCGGCGAGGGCATCAGGCTGCTGGCGGAGTTCACCGACGACCCGACCCGCGAAGGCCTCGTCCGATGGCTGAACTCGATGGTGTACGACCCGCGGATCGTCACCGAGGAGATGATCGAGGAGCGCTGGAAGCAGGCCACCGACCCCGACACCCTCGCCAGCGCGCGCCGCATGTACGGGTCGAAGGCGATGGCCGCCCGCGCGAAGGCGATGGCGGCCTCCGACGAGCCGCCGTACTGGGCGATGCTCCACCGGCTCAAGGCCGAGACCCTGATCACCTGGGGTCGGGACGACCGGGTCAGCCCCGTCGACATGGTGCTCGTGCCGATGCGCACGATCCCGAACGTGCAGGTGAACATCTTCCCGAACTGCGGGCACTGGGTGATGATCGAGCAGAAGTCCGCCTGGGAGAGCGCCGTGCTGGCGTTCCTGACCCGGAAGGACGAGCGGTGAACGACGCGGGCGGCTGGGACCACGAGTACGACCTCGTCATCGTCGGCAGCGGCGGCGGCGGGATGGCCGCGGCGCTGACCGCGCACGACGAGGGGCTCTCCGCACTGATCGTGGAGAAGGGCAAGAAGTTCGGCGGCTCCACCGCCATCTCCGGCGGCGGCATCTGGATCCCCAACAACCCCACGCTGAAGGCGCGCGGCCACGCCGACAGCCGCGAGTCGATCCGGGCCTACCTGGACCGGCTCACCGAGGGGCGCGTCCCCGCGGCGCGGCTGGACGCGTTCGTCGACAACGGGCCCGCCGCCATGGAGCTGCTCTGCCGGAGCAGGTGGATGAAGTTCTTCTGGACGAAGGGCTACGCCGACTACCACCCCGAGTACGAGGGCGGGCGCCCGCTCGGCCGGTCCATCGAGGCCAGGCCGTTCGACACCCGCAAGCTCGGCGACGACGAGCGGTACCAGCGGCCGAACAGCATGAAGGGCCCGCTCGGCCTGTGGATCACCGCGAAGGACTACCACGACCTCGCGATGGCCAAGCGCACCTGGACGGGCCGCCGCGCGTCGCTGGTCGCGGCGTGGCGCGTGTCGTCCAACATGGTCCGCCGCCGCCACATGGCGACCGGCGGCCGGGCGCTCGCCGCGCGGCTGCGGATGGCGCTGAAGGACGCCGGGATCCCGCTGTGGCTGAAGAGCCCCATGACCGAGCTCGTCGTCGAGGACGGCCGCGTCGCCGGCGTCGTCGTCGAGCGCGACGGCGCGACCCTGCGCGTCCGCGGGCGCCGGGGCGTCCTGCTCGCGACGGGCGGCTTCGACCACAACCAGCAGATGCGCGACAGGTACCTGCCGAAGGGCGGCCAGGAGGACTTCGCGATGGGCGCCCGCGAGAACACCGGCGACGGCATCCGCGCCGGTGAGAGCGTGGGCGCTGCGCTCGACCTGATGGACGACGCGTGGTGGATGCCCGCCGTCCGGCACCCGGCGGGGGCGACGATCCCGCTGCTGTCGGAGCGGTGCATCCCCCGGTCGGTGATCGTGGGGCAGGACGGCAGGCGGTTCACCAACGAGTCGGCCCCCTACGTCAACTTCGTCCACGACCAGCTGGAGGGCGGGCACGTCCCCTGCTGGTTCGTGATGGACGCCAAGGCCCGGGCCCGCTACCCGTTCGCGCAGATCCTGCCGGGCGCGCCGATCCCCAAGGCGTTCTACGAGGCGGGCATCGCGTTCAAGGCGGACACGCTCGCCGAGCTCGCCGGCAGGATCGGCGTCCCGGCGGACGCGCTGAAGGAGACCGTCGAGACGTTCAACCGGTACGCGCGCGAAGGCAAGGACCCCGAGTTCGGCCGCGGCGACTCCGCCTACGACCGCTACTACGGCGACCCGAACCTGAAGAACCCCAACCTGGACGTGATCGAGGGCGGGCCGTACCACGCGTTCCGGATGGAGGTCGGCGACCTCGGCACCAAGGGCGGCCTCGTCTCCGACGAGCACGCCCGCGTGCTGCGCGGGGACGGCACGGTCATCGAGGGCCTCTACGTGACGGGCAACTCCTCGGCGTCGGTGATGGGCAACGAGTACGCGGGCCCGGGCGCCACCATCGGCCCGGCCATCGTGTTCGGCTACATCGCCGCCCGGCACGCCGCCGCGTCCGCCGGTTCCGGGAAGGCCGCGGGACGCTCATGACGGCACTGAAGGCGCGGGTGGTGGAGGTCGTCCGGGAGACGGCCGACGCCCACTCGCTCGTCCTCGAACCCGTCGAGGGCGACCGGGAGCGGTTCGCCTACCGGCCCGGGCAGTTCCTCACCGTCCGGGTCCCGGCGGAGGGCGGCTGGGCCGCGCGCTGCTACTCGCTGTGCAGCTCGCCGCTCACCGGCGACCGGCCGAAGGTGACGGTCAAGCGGGTCGCGGGCGGTCTCGGGTCCAACTGGATCTGCGACAACGTCACGGCGGGCGACGTCCTGGAGGTGCTGCGCCCGGCGGGCACGTTCACGCCGCCCTCGCTGGACGAGGACCTGCTGCTCGTCGCGGGCGGCAGCGGCATCACCCCGGTCATGTCGATCCTCAAGTCGTGCCTGGCGGCCGGCTCGGCGAAGGTGGCGCTGCTGTACGCCAACCGGGACGAGCGGTCGGTCATCTTCGCCGACGAGCTGAGGGAGCTGACCGAGCGGCACCCGGACCGGCTCACCGTCGTCCACCTGCTGGAGTCCGTGCAGGGCCTGCCGACGGCCGCCGCGGTCCGCTCCGTGGCGGGCCCCTACGCGGGCCGCCCCGCCTACGTGTGCGGGCCCGAGATCTTCATGGACCTGGTCTCCGGGACGCTCACCGGCCTCGGCGCGAAGGTGCACGCCGAGCGGTTCTTCTCGCTGGAGGGCGACCCGTTCGAGCAGCCCGGGGACGCGCCGGACCAGGGGGAGGCGGAGAACGGCGACGCCGGCGAGATCGAGGTCGAGATGGACGGCGAGACCCGCACGGTGCCGTGGCGCAGGTCCGAGCGGCTCCTCGACGCGCTGCTGCGCGGCGGGGTCGACGCCCCGTTCTCCTGCCGGGAGGGGTCCTGCTCGGCCTGCGCCTGCGTGGCGCTGGAGGGCGAGGTCACCCTGGACGCCAACACGGTCCTCGACGAGCAGGATCTCGCCGACGGCCTCATCCTCGCCTGCCAGGCGAGGCCGGTCACCGACCGGCTGAAGATCACCTACGACGGCTGACGAAACATACTGGGAGACAGGCGATGGCTGACGGCGTGCTTGACACGATCATGGAGAGGGCGGAGCAGATCCGCGAGCTCGGCCCGGCCAACGAGGCGCTCGGCAGGCTCGACGACAAGGCGGCGCAGATCCTCAAGGACGCGGGCGCGATCCGGCTGCTCCAGCCGCGGGCGCACGGCGGCCTGGAGGTCCACCCGCGCGAGTTCGCCGAGACGGTGATGGGGATCGCCTCCCTGGACGGCTCCACCGGCTGGGTCGCCGGCATCGTCGGCGTCCACCCGTGGGAGATGGCCTACGCCGACCCGAAGGTGCGCGAGGAGATCTGGGGCGAGGACCCCGACACCTGGATCGCCTCCCCGTACGCGCCGATGGGCATCGCCCGGCCCGTGGACGGCGGCTACGTCTTCAACGGCCGCTGGCAGTTCTCCTCCGGCACCGACCACTGCGACTGGATCTTCCTCGGCGCGATGCTGGGCGACGACGAGGGGAAGATGGCGCAGCCGCCGCGGTCCCTCCACATGATCCTGCCGCGCTCGGACTACGAGATCGTCGAGGACTCCTGGGACGTCGCCGGGCTCAAGGGCACCGGCAGCAAGGACATCATCGTCAGGGACGCGTTCGTCCCGGCCTACCGGACGCTGGAGTACTCCAAGGTCGTGGACGGTTCGGCGCCGCGCGAGGCGGGGCTGACCAACCCGTCCTACCTGATGCCGTTCTCCTGCGTGTTCCCGCTCGGCATCTCCTCCGCGGTCATCGGCATCGCCGAGGGCGCGCTGCACCACCACCTCGCCTACCAGCGCAACCGCGTCCAGATCACCGGCACGAAGATCAAGGACGACCCGTACGTGCTGTACGCGATCAGCGAGGCGGCCGAGGAGATCAAGACGTCCCGCACGGCCCTGCTCGACAACTGCTCGCGCATGTACGACATGGTCGCCGCGGGGCACGTGCCGACGTTCGCCGAGCGCGCCGCCGGCCGCCGCACCCAGGTGCGCGCGGCGTGGCGGGCCGTGCAGGCGATGAACGAGATCGTCGTCCGGTCGGGCGGCAACGCCATGCGGAGCGACAACCCGATCCAGCGGTTCTGGCGGGACGCGCACGTCGGCCTCGCCCACGCCATCCACGTCCCGGGCTCGGTCTACCACGTGTCCGCCCTGACGGACCTGGACATCGAGCCGCCCCAGGGCCCGATGCGGTCGATGATCTGAGCCGCGAGACCCGCGGCGTGCCGGGAGCGTGGGCGCCTCCACCGCCCGGCACGCCGCACCCAACCGACGCCGTACCCAGAAGGGACCGAGGACAGTGACGCAGATCCGAGGGCTGGGATATCTGAAGGTCCAGACCCGGCACATCGACCGCTGGCGCGAGTTCGCCCTGGACGGGCTCGGCTTCGCCGAGGGGAGCGGACCGGACCCGGACGGCCTCTACCTGCGCATGGACGAGCGCCGCTCGCGCCTCCAGGTGCTGCCCGGCGACACCGACCGGGTGCTGGCCGTCGGCTGGGAGGTCCGCGACCAGTACGCGCTGGCCTCCGTCCGCGAGGCCGTGGAGAAGTCCGGGACGGCCGTGACGGAGCTGACGTCCAAGGAGGCGGCGGAGCGCGACGCGGAGGAGGCCGTCGCGTTCACCGACCCGGGCGGTACCCCCGTCGAGGTGTTCTGGGGCCCGCTGCTCGACCACAGCCCTCTGCGCACCGGCTTCGCGCAGAAGTTCGTCACCGGCCCCATGGGCATGGGCCACGTTGTGCTGCCGACCCCGAGGTTCAACGAGACCGTCGCGTTCTACGCCGAGGTCCTCGGGTTCCTGCCGCGCGGCGCGATGAGGGTCGGCGGCGGCGCCGCGAAGGTCAGGTTCATGGGCGTCAACCAGCGCCACCACAGCATCGCGATCTGCCCGGCCCCGTTCGACGGCGACCCGGGCCTCGTCCACCTCATGGTGGAGGTCGACACGCTCGACGCGGTCGGCATCGCGCTCGACTCCATCACGAAGAAGGGCTTCTCGATCTCCTCCACGCTGGGCCGCCACACCAACGACAAGATGGTGTCGTTCTACGTGCGCGCCCCCGGCGGCTGGGACGTCGAGTACGGCTGCGAGGGCATGCTCGTGGACGAGTCGTCCTACACCGCCGAGGAGATCACCAGGGACAGCTACTGGGGCCACGACTGGTCCGGGTCCGAGCCGCTGGCCGCCTTCGTCCCGCCGCAGAAGGGCTGACGCCGATGGCGAAGCCCTCGGTGGAACCGGTCGGCGCCGCGGAGGTGGAGTTCGACCACGAGTGCGACGTGCTGGTGGTCGGCTTCGGCGCCGCGGGCGCCGCCGCGGCGTACGAGGCCGCGGCGGCGGGCGCGGACGTGCTCGTCCTGGAGCGGTCGAGCGGCCCCGGCGGGACGTCCGCCCAGTCGGGCGGTGAGCTGTACCTCGGCGGCGGCACGCGGGTGCAGAAGGCGTGCGGCTTCGACGACACGCCCGACGACATGTTCGCCTTCCTCACGGCGGCGCTCGGCCCGCACGCCGACGCGGAGAAGCTGCGGCTGTACTGCGACGGGAGCGTCGAGCACTTCGAGTGGTTCCGCGCGCGCGGCGTCCCGTTCAAGGAGAGCCTGTTCGACGCGCCGGGCTGGATGCCGTACACCGATGACGGCCTGATGTGGCTCGGCGAGAACGCCTGGCCGTACAACGAGATCGCCCGGCCCGCGCCGCGCGGGCACCGCCCGGAGACGCCGATGTTCGCCGGCGGGATCCTGATGGACAAGCTGATCGCGGCCGCCGCCGAGGCGGGCGCCGTCGCCCACCAGGACACCAGTGCCACGAACCTCGTCGTGGACGGCGCCGGCCGCGTCGCGGGCGTCGTGGCGCGCAGGTTCGCCGACCGGGTGGTCTACCGGGCGCGCAGGGGCGTCGTCCTGACCTCGGGCGGGTTCGTCGACAACGAGGAGATGCTCGCCGACCACGCCCCGGTGCTGCTCGGGCACGACAAGGTCAGCGACGGCACCAGCGACGGGTCCGGCATCCGGATGGCGACCGCGCTCGGCGCCGCGACCCGCCGGATGGCGTCGGTGGAGATCGCGCTCACCGCCAACCCGGCCGTCATCTGCCGGGGCATGCTCGTCGACGGCCTCGGCCGCCGGTTCATCAACGAGGACGTCTACCCGGGCCTGTTCAGCCACCGGGCCGTCCAGCACCAGCCCGGCCCCTACTGGGCGATCATCGACGAGGCCGGGCACGACGAGATCGACGAGGCCGACATGTGGGGCGTCCGCCCCAAGCACGCCGCGGAGACGGTCGCGGAGCTGGAGGGGTCGCTCGGCCTGCCCCCCGGTTCGCTGGAGGCGACCGTCGAGACCTACAACCGGTTCGCGGAGCGGGGCGAGGACCCCTACTTCCACAAGGACCCCAGGTGGCTGCGCCCCCTGAAGGGGCCGTTCGCGGCGATCGACCCGGCCGACGGGTTCTTCGGCGCCGGCCGGCACGGCGCCGGGACGGGCGCGGGCGGGTTCACCCTCGGCGGCCTCGACACCACCGTGGACGGCGAGGTCCGCAACAACTCCGGTGAGCCGATCCCCGGCCTCTACGCCGCCGGGCGCACCGCCTCCGGCATCCACGGCGAGGGCTACATCAGCGGGACGTCCCTCGGCGACGGCACGTTCTTCGGACGCCGTGCCGGTCGCGCCGCCGCTTCCGGGAACCGGGAGGCCGGTGGATGAAGTACGCCGTCCTGCTCCCCGGGGCGGCGGGCGTGACCGCCGATCCCGCGTGGATCGGCGAGTACGCCCGGTTCGTCCGCGCCGACGACCAGGGCTGGACGAACCGCCCGCACCGCGCCTAGGAGCGCGCCGAGACGAGAGGGGCAAGGCCGCATGCAGGACGGGGAGAGCCCAGTGCGGGAGATGGGCGCGGTGCGGGAGAGGACCGCGGTCCTGGGGGACGATCGTCCCGCCAGCGAGACCGCGTTCGCCGAACTCGTCGCGGCGCGCGGCGCCGACGACCGGACGGGCCTGTGCTTCGAGGACCGCACCTGGACCTGGCGGGAGGTCGTCGCGGAGTCACTGCGGCGGGCCTCGCTCGTGCGGGACCTGCCCGGTCACGTCGGCCTGTTCCTGGAGAACGGGCCCGAGCACCTGTTCTGGCTGCTGGGCGCGGCGCTCGCCGGAGTCCCGGTCGTGGAGCTGAACCCGACGCGGAGGGGCGCCGAACTGGCCCGCGACATCACCCACACCGACTGCGCGCTGCTGGTCACCGAGACGTCCCGCGCGCCGCTGCTCGACGGTCTCACGCGGGTCCCGGCCCTGGCCGTCGACACGCCCGCGTACGCCGAGCGGCTGGCCTCCGCACGCCTGGCCGCCCCCGCCCCGGTGGCCCCCGGCACGATCTTCTCGCTGGTGTTCACGTCCGGGACGACGTCCGCGCCCAAGGCGGTGGTCTGCACGCAGCGCAGGCTGGGCCGGATCGCCGTCCAGCAGCGCGACCGGCGGGGCCTCACCCGCGACGACGTGTTCTACGTGGTCATGCCGATGTTCCACTCCAACGCGCTGATGGCGGGGATCGCGCCCGCCGTCGCCGCCGGCGGCCGCATCGTCCTGCGCCGGAAGTTCTCGGCCTCGGGTTTCCTGCCGGACGTGCGCCGCCACGGCGTCACGTTCTTCAACTACGTCGGAAAGCCCCTCAGCTACATCCTGGCCGTCCCGGAGAAGCCGGACGACGCCGACAACACGCTCCGCATCGCGTTCGGCAACGAGGCGGCGCAGCGCGACATCGACGCGTTCGCCCGCCGCTTCGGCTGCACCGTCATCGACTCCTACGGGTCGAGCGAGGGCGAGATCCGCCTCAACCGCGTCCCGGGCACTCCGCCCGGCTCGCTGGGCGTCGCCGAGGCGGGCACCGTCGTGATGGACCCCGAGACCCTGCGGGAGTGCCCGCGCGCCGAGTTCGACGCGAACGGGCTGCTCCTCAACGCCGAGGAGGCCATCGGCGAGATCGTCGACACGATGGGCGCCGCCAAGTTCGAGGGCTACTACAACAACCCCGAGGCGACGGCGCGGCGCGTCCGCAACGGCTGGACCTGGTCGGGGGACCTCGCCTACCGCGACGCCGACGGCTTCTGGTACTTCGCCGGCCGCGACGACGACTGGCTGCGCGTGGACGGCGAGAACTTCGCCGCGGCCCCGGTCGAACGCCTCCTGGCCCGCTACGGACCCTTCACCGACGTGGCGGTCTACGCCGTCCCCGACGAACACGTGGGCGACCAGGTGATGGCGGCCGTGACCCTCGCCGAGGGCCGCTCCTTCGACCCGGCGTCCTTCACGGCGTTCCTGAAGGCCCAGCCGGACCTCGGCACCAAGTGGACCCCGCGCTACATCCGCGTGGTCGAGGCCCTGCCCCGCACCCCGACCAACAAGGTCATCAAGCGGATCCTCCGCACGGAGGCGTGCGACACCTCCGACCCCGTACACGAGCACCGCGACGGCACGTACCGGTCCCGCTGATCACGTCTCCGGCGGCCGTTTCCAAGGGCGGGCGGCCGGTCGCGGTCAAGGTGATCCACCCGCACCTCGCCGAGGACCCGCGGTTCCTGCGGCGGACGGGGCCGGCAGCATGCGGCGCATCGCCTCGTGGGCGCCCAGGACCTTCCGGTCGCGGGGGAAGCCCGCGCGTTTCCGGGCGGCCTCGTAGTTGCCGCCCGCGACCCGGACCGGGCCGTCCGCCAGGTGTTCGAGGCCCTCGCGGGCGACGTCGTCGGGCTCGGCGACGTTCAGGCCCGGCATGTCCATGTCGAGCCCGGCGCGCTCCATCGCCGGGGTGCGGGTCACGCCGAGGACGAGTTCCAGGACGTCCACCCCGTGCTCGCGCATCTCCAGCCACAGCCCCTCGGCGAAGACGCGGCCGAACGCCTTCACCGCCGAGTAGATGCTGATCTGCGGCTGGCCCATGTAGCCGGCGAGGGAGCCGACCAGCAGGATGCCGCCGCGTCCCCGCTCCTTCATCAGCGCGCCGAAGTGGTGCGTGAGCGCGAGCTGGGCGGTGATGTTGAGGTCGATGACGCCCTGGAAGCGGTCCAGGTCGCCGGTGACGAACTCGTGGCCGTAGCTGTTCGCGCCCGCGTTGAAGACCAGCAGCCCGACGTCCAGGCCGTCGGTCACCTCGCGGATCGCCCTGAGCGGGTCCGGGGCGACCAGGTCCAGTTCGAGGGTGCGCACCTCGACGCCCCTCGCGCGGACGGCCTCGGCCGTCTCCGCCAGCGGCCCCGGCTTGCGCGCGATCAGCACGAGGTTCACGCCCGCGTCGGCGAGGCGGTGCGCGAAGGCCGAGCCGACGCCCTCCGAGCCGCCCGCGATGACGGCCCACGGGCCGTATCGGTCGATCATTGCTCTCCGTCCAGGTCCGGGGTCCAGGCGGCGCCGTTGACATGCGAGCCGCCGTCCGCGAACAGGGTGTTTCCGGTCAGGTACCGGGCGTCCTCGGACGCCAGGAACACCGCCATGGGGGCGATGTCGGTCTCCGGGGCGCCGAGGCGGCCCACCGGGTTGGCGCGGTCGGCGGCCGCTTCGAGCTCCGCGACCAGCACGCGGGCCCCCTCGGCGGCGAAGCGGCGGGCGATGCCGCGCCCGATCCCGTCGCCCGCGCCGGTCACGACCGCGACCCGCCCGGCCAGCCGCCCGCCCGTCACTCGACCACCGTGATGGCGCCGTTCAGCGCGGCCTCCTGGATGGCCGAGCGGAGCGCCGGGCAGGTCGCGTGCGGGTCGTCCAGACCCGTGCACGCCCGCCTGGCCTCGGCGTTCCACTGGATGCTCGTCTGCTCCCAGCTCGACTTGCGCACCATCACCTCGGCGGCGCAGCGGCGGCAGCGGACCGGCAGCAGCGGCCCGTCCAGGAGGCGCTCGTCCTGGCGGGCCGTCACGCCGACGCCCCCTCGGCCTCCCGGCGGGCCATGTTCGCGTCGACCTCCTTCTGCCAGGACTCCACCGGACGGGTCGTGTCGATCTCGTACTCGAACCGGTCGGTCATCTCCGCCGTGACGTCGGCGGCGTCCACGTAGAACTGCTCGTACCAGCGGCGCAGCTGGTAGACGGGCCCGTCCTCCTCGCAGAGCAGCGGGTTGTCGATGCGGGTCTTGTTCCGCCAGATCTCGATGTCCTGCTCGAAGCCCGTCAGGATGAAGTCCGACAGCTTCTGCGCGGTCGCCTCCGCGGCCTCGGCCGGGAGCGCGTCGCTGTGCTGCACGATGATGCCCGAGTGCAGCGAGAACGAGTTCTCGTCGATCGGGTAGTGGCAGTTGATCAGGACGGAGTGCAGGTCGTACCCCTCGTAGTGGTACGTCAGCTCGTCGATCATGAAGGACGGGCCGTGGTAGGACGCGACGGAGGTGTTGCCGAGCATCTTCGGCCCGCCGCCGCCGCCCTCGCGGCGCGCGTCCTCCCGCGTCCGGCCCTTCATGATCTGCGTGGCCACGTGGCCCTCGAAGATGTTCTTGAAGTACGTCGGGAACGACTTGTGGATGTAGAAGAAGTGCGCCATGTCCACGACGTTGTCGATGACCTCGCGCGCGTTGGTGTGGACGACCGTCTCCGTCCAGCGCCAGTCGGTCCAGTCGTCGCGGGTGGCGCCCTCGATCACCGGGATCGTCACGTCCTCCGGCGGCTGCTTGCCCTCCGGGTCGTTCCAGACGAACAGCAGGCCGTCCTGCTCCATCGTCGGCCACGCGGCCGTCCGGGCCCGCAGCGGGACGCGGCGAGCGTAGGGGATCTGCTTGCAGCGGCCGTCGCCGCCCCAGCGCCAGTCGTGGAACGGGCACGCGATCGCGTTGCCCTTGACGGTGCCCTGGGACAGGTCGCCGCCCATGTGCCGGCAGTAGGCGTCCAGGACGTTCGTCCCGCCGTCCTCGCCGGTGAAGACCACGAGCTTCTGCCCGAACGCGTTCACCGTGTGGGGCTTGCCGTCCCGGAACTTCTCGGCCAGCCCGAGGCAGTGCCATCCCCGGGCGAAACGGCGGGTGATCGCCTCCGCCTCGATGGCGCGGACGGCGTCCGACTCGGTTGCGGTCACGTGGATCATCCCTTCAGCGATGGACGGGTGATTCGAACGTTAGGTCGCAGGTCACCGTCCCGACCGCCGAGTCCCATTGGCCGGGACGCGCGGCCCCGCGCCGGCGCGGGACCATGGTGTCCTGCAAGGGCCGTACTAGGGAAGGAGCGGGGATGAGCAACGAGGTCCTGGACGCGGTGCGCGGACTGCTGCCCGGCATCGCCGAGCGGGCCCGGTCCGTGGACGAGAAGGGACGCATCCCCGCCGAGACGATCCGGGAGCTGACCGCCGCCGGGGTGTTCCGGATGCTCCAGCCCACCCGCCACGGCGGCGCCGAGGACGACCCGGTCGCCTTCTACGAGGTGATCCGCGCGGTGTCCGGCGCCTGCGGCTCGACCGGCTGGGTCGCCGCGGTCCTCGGCGTCCACTCCTGGCACCTCGGCCTGTTCGCCGACGAGGCGCAGCGCGAGGTGTGGGGCGCCGGCCCGGACACCCTCATCGCCTCCTCCTACGCCCCGATCGGCCGCCTCACCCCCGTCGACGGCGGCTACGAGGTGACGGGGCGCTGGTCGTTCTCGTCCGGCTGCGAGTTCGCCTCCTGGGCCCTGCTCGGCGGGCTGGTCGTCGGCGCCGAGGGCCGCCCGGTCGACTTCATGACCGTCCTCGTCCCCCGGCGCGACTACGAGATCGCCGAGGTCTGGGACTCGATGGGACTGCGCGGCACCGCCAGCGACGACATCGTCGTGGAGAAGGCGTTCGTCCCGTCCCACCGCGCGATGCGCAACTTCGAGCAGGCCCAGCTCCGCAATCCCGGCCGCAAGGTCAACACGGGCCCGCTGTACCGCATGCCGTTCGGGACGATCTTCACCAGCACCGTCGCCGCCAGCGTCATCGGCATGGCGGCCGGCTGCCACGACCTGTACGTGACCCGCATGCGCGACCGGATCCGCCTCAGCCTCGGCGGCGGCCGCTTCGTCGAGGACCAGTTCGCCCAGGTCGCCGTCGCCCGCGCCGCCTCCGAGATCGACGCCGCGATCCTGCAGACCGACCGCAACGTCCGCGAGATCCACGAGTTCGCCGTCCGCAACGAGAAGATCCCGATGGAGCTGCGCCTGCGCGCCCGCCGCGACCAGGTCCGCGGCACCGAGCGCGCCATCGAGGCCATCGACATCCTCTTCAAGACCGCCGGGGGGAACTCCCTGCACCGCGGCAACGTCATCGAGCGCGCCTGGCGCGACGCCCACGCCGGCAGCGTCCACGTCGCCAACGACGTCGAGCACGCTCTCTCCATGTACGGCAGGGGCGAGTTCGGCCTCAAGGTGGAGGACAACCTCGTCTGACCCCCGCCGGCTGGATGTGATCTCCGCAACGCGGTGGCGGGGTTGCGTCCGCGGCTCCTCATCGGACCGTTCGAATTGAGCTGCCAGAGTGGTAGCCATCGGACAAACCGAGGAGGGTACCCGCATGGGCACCTATCAGAAGGACGGCGACAAGGGCGGTTCCGGCACCCCGATCAAGGACGAGGGCGACAAGGGCGGCCAGGGCGGCCAGGGCGGCCAGTAAGCGCCCGTCCGTCACCCTCAGCGCCGAGATCAAGGAGCAGGTCATGCCCGACAAGCCCATTACTCCCCCCGACGGCCTCCCCACGAGGATCCCGCCGGGCCAACCGCCGCAGCCGGAGCCCCAGCTGAACGGCTGACTTAGACCCGCGCCCGAAGCGAGCCCGCGAAGGCGCGCGGTCGAGTCGCAGCTCCTCCCCTTCCGGGGGAGGAGCTGCACCTTTTCGAGGACGAGGAACGGCAGCGCGGTCCGCGCCCCCGGGAACCTCCCGCCGACTCGGAAGTGCGGGCCGACGGAGCCTCGATAGTCCATCGCGTCATTTCCCATTTCGAAACGATCGTCTCCGGCGTGCAGTTCATTGTGTCGGCCGAAAATGCGATACGGCCTCTCTGAGATCTGAGAAGGTCTTTTTGTCGTCCGCGCAGGATCGCTTGCGCGGCCGTTCCGTGTTCGCGGATCGGCATGCCTCGGGGTGGTGTACCTCATATGCGTCCGGCCCGGCTCTCGCTGAGAGCCGGGCCGTTCTCGGCGCCTGGTCAAAAGGGCGCCAGGTGGTGCGCGGTCAGGAATCGGCGCGCGTCGCGTCGTGGTGGTGGTGGAGGTGCTGGAGCGCGCGCTTGAAGGCGCGGGCGTGGGCGGCCTCGTCGCCGGCGATCTCGGTGAAGAGGCGAGCGGCCTCGTAGGCGCGCTCCTCCCGGGCGGTGCGGGCGAAGTCCGGGTACATCCGCGTGGCCTCGTAGGTCTCACCGGCGATGCTCTTGCGCAGGTTCTCCTTGGTGCTGCGGACATACCCGGCGAGGTTCGCCTGCTCGGCGAAGTGCTCGGTCAGCTCGACCGCGGCGGTGCGCTCGAACAGCCGGGCGAGCTTCGGGCTACGGGCCTTGGCGTGCTCGCCGTACAGCGTGTACCGGGCGTTCGCGAACGCCTCCCCGCGCAGGGCGGTCTCCAGGTTGCGGAGCGTCCGCGCCGAGCGCACCTTCGGCTTGCCCGCGACGACCTTGACGGGCTCGACGGCCGGCCCCTCCGGGATCTCCCCGCGGTGGTGCTCGAGGGCGTACAGCGCCTTCGCGAAGTTGCGGGCGTGCTTCAGCTCGTCGCGCGCGAGCTCGGTGAACAGGCGGGCGGCGTTGTAGTCCTTGTCCTCCCGCGCCTCCTTGGCGAACCGCGGGTAGGTGCGCGTGCCCTCCTCGACCTTGCCCTTGATGCTCTCGCGCAGGTTGGCGGCGTCGTCGCGGACGAAGTGGATGATGCACGGCGAGGCCTTGGCGCACGCGAGCTACCACTTCTACGGCGAGCAGGCCGGGTACGAGCACCTGCCCAAGGTGCGCGCGCTGTTCATGAAGACCGCGAACACCGAGCTCCACGACCACTTCACCAAGGAGGCGCGGCTCGCGGTGAGGGTGTTCTCGTAGGTCCTGCGGCGCTCCTGCGCGGGTGAGGCGGCCGCTGCCGGGACCGCGGTCCCGATGAGCATCGCCGCCCCCGCGAGGCCGGCGCAGGTCCGGGTGAGCCGTGACGTGGTCATCTTGTTCCTCTACGACGATCAGTCGCCGTAAGTAGTTAGACAATCACTACGTGTAGCGATCGAGGGTCATGGACACCACCCGAATTGGGCCCAAAGAGGGTCAAGTTGATGCCGCGCGGGTGGTCCCGTCCGAGATCCGGCGGACGGGACCACGCGGCCGTCAGCAGGTCGTGGGCGGGGCCTCGCCCCGGCGGACGGCCTGGGCGAAGTTCAGCGCCGCCTCGAAGGACGCGCCGATGCCGCCCCGGTGGTCGGCGCCCTCGAACGTCCGGTAGGCGATCTTCCCGTAGCGCGTGCACAGGTCGTCGACGATGGTGCGCGTCGCGGCGGGGGAGACCTCGCGGTCGGCGGTGCCCTGGGCGACCAGCGTCGGGACCCCCAGGGTCAGGCCGAGCGCCTCCTGCGAGTCGTAGTAGGCCTCGAACCGCGTCAGGTCGGCGTCCGGGCGGAACACCTTGTCCAGCGGCAGGCCCTTGCTGAGCTGCTTGAGCTGGAGAAGGCACGCGTTCGTCCGGCCCGCCCTGACGACGGCGGCGGCCTCGCCGGTCAGCAGGTCCTCGGGGACGAACGCCGGATCGGCCGCCTGCGCGCCGTTGAGCAGCACGAACAGGAACGGCAGCCCGACCTCGGCGCCCGGGTACCGCGCCTTCACGTACTGCGCGGTCTGGCTCATGTTCGAGCCGGGCGCGATCGACACGGCGCCCCTGAGGCGGATGTCGCGGGGCTTCTGCCAGGCCGCCGCCGTGTAGAGCGCGGCCTGGCCGCCCTGGCTGTGGCCGGCGACGAACCAGTCGCGCCCGATGCGGTGGTCGGCGCCGCGGGCGGCGCGGACGATGTCGGTGACGGCGTTGGCCTCGCTGACCCCGTTCAGGTACGGGTGCCCGCCGGGCGTGCCCAGCCCCTCGTAGTCGGTCTGGACGACCGCGAAGCCGTTCGCGACCCACTTGTCCAGGTACGACTCGGTGACGGACAGGTAGTCGTGGGCCGGGCCGTCGGCCGTGTCGGCGGACGGCGCGCAGGCGTCGGCCGTCCCGGTGGTGCCGTGCGCCCAGCTCAGCACCGGCCAGCCGCCGCGCGGCGGGGTGCCCTTCGGGACGGCGACGGTCCCCGAGACGGTGACGCGTTCCCCGCCCACGCCCTCGGAGACGTAGGTGACGAACCGGTTGGCGGACGCGCTCGGCAGCGCCGCCGCGTTCGCCAGCGGCCGGGCGCCGAGCAGCGTCCCGCGCCGCGCGGGGGCGGCCTGCGCGGGCGCGGCGGCGACCGAGGCCAGCGCGGCGCACGCGGCGGCCGCGACGGCGGCCCTTCCCGTTGATCTCACGTGTGGTTCCTCCTGATGTCCTGGACGGCGCGGTAGGCGAAGGCCATGGCCGACCCGATCGGCACGCCGGGCCCCGGGTAGACGGGGCCCGTGAACGAGGCGCTGGTGTTGCCGGCGGCGTAGAGCCCGGGGACGGGACGGCCCGAGCCGTCCAGGACGCGGGCGTCGGCGTCGGTGCGCAGCCCGCCCTTCGTCCCGAGGTCGCTCAGGACGACCCGCGCGGCGAGGTAGGGCGGCCGGTCGACGGGCACGACGCACGGCCTGCCGCCGGAGAAGTACAGGTCGTAGGCGTCCTCGCCGCGGTGGAAGTCCCCGTCCGCGCCCTCGGCGGCGAAGCCGTTGAACCGCTCGACCGTGCCGGTGAGCGCGTCCGCCGGGAGCCCGGTCAGCTCGGCGAGCTCGGGCAGGGTGGCCGCCTGGACCCAGGCGCCCGAGGCGAGCTGCTCGCCCGCCCGCAGCGGCGGGACGGAGATCGCGGGCAGGCCGTCGGCGCGCGAGTCCCAGATCAGATGGAACGGTCCCACGGCAGCGGCCATCTCGCGGCCCATCCGGTCGTAGGGGAGGGACTCGTTGGCGAAGCGGCGGCCCGAGGCGTCCACGACCAGCCCGCCGCGGAACCCGAGGGTGAACGCGGGCCGGCCGTCCGCGGTGAGCAGGCCGGGGCAGAACCACGCCTGGTCCAGCAGGCCGGTGGACGCGCCGGCGCGGACGGCGGCCTCGATCGCGTCGCCGGTGTTCGCGCCGTCCGGGGCCATCGTCCAGCCGGCGCCGCCCGGCACGCCGCGCTCGGCCCGCAGCGCCGCGGACGACTCGAACCCGCCCGCCGCCAGCAGGACGCCGCGCCGGGCCCGCAGCCGCACCGGGCCGTCCGCGGTCATCGCCGCGACGCCGGTCACCCGGCCGCCCTCGACGACCAGGTCGGTCAGCGCGGTCCGCGTGCGGACGTCCCCGGCGCCGGTCGCGGTGATCGCCAGCAGCAGCCGCCCGATCAGCGCCCGGCCCTGCGCCAGCGGCCCGGACGCCGAGTGCCCCCGCCCCGCCCTGTCCCGGTCGACCGGCGGGCGGACGAGCGCGGCCAGATCCCCGAGCCGCTCGGCCGGCAGTTCCACCGGAACGAACGACCGCCCCGCGTCCAGCCGGCCGGGCGCGTCGAAGTAGTCGGGGAACGCCTGGAAACAGAACTCGATCGCCGGGTCCTTCTCCAGGAAGTCCACCAGCTCAGGGGCTGTTTCCAGGAATGCCTCGCGGCGCTCGGCCTCGTCGTCTCCCAGCAGCGCCCGCAGGTAGGTCCGCGCGCCCTCGGCCGAGTCGCCGAGCCCGGCGCGCTCCTGGACCCGCGTCCCCGGCAGCCAGATCGCCGCCCCCGAGTACGCGGACGTCCCGCCGAGCAGGCCCGTCTTCTCCAGGATGGCGGTGCGCAGCCCGCCCGACGCGGCGGCGAGCGCGCCCGCCATCGCCCCGGCCCCGGAGCCCGCGACCACCACGTCGTACTCGTCGTCCCACCCGGCTCGCCCCATGTGACATGCCCTCCGACCTCGGGTTCTCGGCGCGGGCACACGGTAGAGCGCGGTCCGGGCGGGGAGGGGCCGCCCGTCCCACTGACCGGTACGGACGATCGCGGGGACGGTCCGGAGCCCGGATATTGTTCCCTGGCAGGACGGGAAGGACCAGGAGACGGAAGGACCGGGGGAGGACCGTGGCGAGGATCGCAGCGGGCAGGCTGTCCGCCGAGCCGAGCTCGCCGGAGCAGCACGACCGGCGCGAGCGCATCCTGCGCGCCGCGTCGCGCATCGGCGCCGAGAAGTCCCTCGAACGCGTCCAGATGCACGAGGTCGCGAAGGCCGCCGGGGTCGCGATCGGCACCCTGTACCGGTACTTCCCGTCCAAGGTCCACCTGTTCACCGCGGTGATGGCCAAGCAGGTCGACCGGCTCCGCGACCAGGTCACCGAGCCCGCGCCCGGCACGAGCCCCGAGGACGCGGTCGCCGACATGCTGGTGCAGGCCAGCCGGCACCTCATGGCGCAGCCGGTGCTGTCGACGTCGATGCTGCACGCGTCGAACACCGCCCACGTCGCGACCGTCGCCGACACCGTCCACATCGACAGCACGTTCCGGGAGATCCTGCTGCGGGCGGTGGGGATCGAGGTGCCGACCGCGCAGGACGTCACCCTCGTCCGGCTGCTGATGCAGTGCTGGTACGGCGTGCTCCAGTCGAGCCTGAACGGCCGCGCGTCGATGGCCGACGTCGAGAGCGACATCCGCCTGGCCTGCAGGCTGCTGCTCGCGCCGCGCTCGAACGCCCCGGGAACCGGCGGGACGGCCTCCGCTCCCGGCGCCTCCCAGTGATCGGGACCGCCCCGGCGGACGTCCCGCGGCCGCGGCTAGCGTGCCTCCATGAATCGCTTTGACGGCGTGAAAGTGCTGCTCACCGGGGCGGCGTCGGGCATCGGACGGGCCACCGCGATCCGTCTGGCCGCCGAGGGCGCCGCGGTGTACGCCGTGGACGTCTCGGAGCGGGGCCTCGCGGAGACGGCCGCGGCGGCGGACGGTCCCGGCACCGTCGCCACCCGCGTCGCGGACGTGACCGACGAGGCCGCCGTGATCGCGACCGTGGCGGACGCGGCGGCGGAGCTCGGCGGCGTCGACGTCCTCGTCAACGTCGCGGGCGTCCACAAGACCACCCCGATCGAGACCCTCACGGTGGACGACCTGCACCGGATGTTCTCCGTCAACCTCGTCGGCACCGCCCTGTTCTGCCGCGAGGCGCTCAAGCACCTCCCCGACCGCACCGGCGTGATCGTCAACACCGCGTCGCTGTCGGCGACGCAGGGCAACCCGTTCATGACGGCGTACTCGGCGTCCAAGGGCGCCGTGCTGGCGTTCTCGCTGAGCCTCGCCGCCGAGCTGGCCGCCCGCCGCATCCGCGTCGTGCCGATCTCCCCGGGCGCCGTCGACACCCCGCTGACCCGGGCGCCGGGCATGTTCCCGGACGGCCTGGACCTCACCTACTTCTCCAAGATCCGCTCCTACTACGGCGCGGCCGAGCCCGAGCACATCGCGGCCGCGATCGCGTTCGCCGCCTCGTCCGACGCCGCCTACTTCACCGGCGCCGACCTCCGCGTGGACGGCGGCGCCCACACCTGAGAGGGACCACCATGGCACGCACCATCGCCGTCAGCGGGACGGCGTCCGGCATCGGCAGGACGCTCGCCGGGCTCCTGCGCGAGCAGGGCGACACGGTCATCGGGGTCGACCTGCGCGACGCCGACGTGTGCGCCGACCTCGGCGGCGCCGAGGGGCGTTCGCGGGCGGTCGCGCGGGTGCTAAACCTGTGCGGCGGCACCCTGGACGCCGTCGTCGCCTGCGCCGGCGTCTCCGACTTCACCGACCTGCCCGTCAAGGTCAACTACTTCGGCGTCGTCGCGCTGATGGAGGGCCTGCGCCCCGCGCTGGCCCGGGCGGAGGCCCCGCGCGCGGCCGTCGTCGGATCGATCGCGGGCACGCACCCGGTGGACGACGCGACCGTGCGGGCCTGCCTGGCCGGGGACGAGCCCGCCGCGCTGGAGGCGGCGGCGAAGGTCGTCGCGGCGGGCGCGGGCGGCAGGACGTACCCGTCGTCGAAGGCGGCGCTGGCCCGGTGGATGCGCCGCGCCTGCGTCACCGCCGGGTGGGCGGGCGAGGGCATCCCGCTCAACGCGGTGGCGCCGGGGGTCGTCAGGACGCCGATGAGCGCGCCGCTGTTCGAGGACGAGGCGATGCTCAAGGTGATGAACGAGGCCGTCCCGATGCCGCTGAACGGCTACGCGGGCCCCGAGGTGATCGCGGAGGCCCTGCGCTGGCTGGTCTCGCCCGCCAACACCCACATGACCGGCCAGGTCGTCTACGTGGACGGCGGAGCCGAGGCGACCCTGCGCGGCCCGGACATGTTCTGAATGAGCAACGGGCTCTGAACAGAGCACGGCCGCCCCGTGCTGCGGGCGGGTTACTGGTCGCCACCTGCGAGGTCCCCGAGACCGAGCGGTATGACCCGCGGGACTGGCTCGGGGTGGACCGGGGCATCACCAATCTGGCCACCTCCAGCGACGGCGACAACTACTCCGGGCGGCGCCTGGACCGGTACCGGCGCTGGCAGGCCCGTAAGAAGGCCGAGATCCAGGCCAAGAGGACACGCTCGGCCGCGCAGTTGCTCAAGAAGCGGGCGCGCCGTGAGTCGCGGCACGCGACCCACACCAACCACACGATCTCCAAGACAGTCGTTGCTGTCGCCCAACGCACCGAACGCGGCATCGCCCTGGAACAGCTCCAGGGGATCGGCGGGCGGGTCACGGTTCGACGCGACCAGCGAGCACGGCACTCTTCCTGGCCGTTCCACCAGCTCGGCAGGTTCATCGCCTACAAGGCACGCCGCGCCGGCGTACCGTTCATCGAGGTGGACCCGGCCTACACCTCGCAGCGCTGCCCGCGCTGCGGCCACACCGAGCGAGGCAACCGCCCCACTCGGGACCATTTCTGCTGTCGCCGGTGCGGCCTCGCTGGGCCCGCCGACGTCGTCGCCGGGGTCAACGTGCGTGACCGCGCACGCTCGGCGTGGGTATTCGTCAACATGCCCCCACCGGTCCCCACCCGAACGGGAACCGGCGATGTGCCCCGTGAGCGTCCCCCGGTAGGAGACAGTCGGGAGCATGAACAAAGCCCTTCAGGGCTGAGTAGTTGACTGCTTGCTGGTGCCCGTGTCGTCGAGCGCGGCGACGCTGTAGGCGGCGTAGGTCCGGTGCGGCTCGCGCCCCTCGAAGTACGGGGTGATCTGCTCGCCGAGCTCCTCGACGGAGAAGACGCCGTCCGCCGCGGTGAACTTGTGCTCCACGGTCGGCGCGGCCATCAGCGCGACCATGTCGCCGTACACGACGAACACCTGCCCGCTGATCTTCTCCGCCGCCGGGGACGCGAGGTAGCCGACGAACGTCCCGACCCGCTCGGGGGCCATGGAGTCCAGCCCGCCGGGGGCGGTGCCCTCCGCGAACGTCGCCTCGGTCATGGCCGTCCGGGCTCGGGGGCAGATCGCGTTGGCGCGCACTCCGTACCGGCCGAGGCCCGCCGCGGTCGACAGCGTCAGCGCGACGATGCCGGCCTTCGCCGCCGAGTAGTTCGGCTGGCCCGCCGACCCGAACAGGAACGCCTCCGACGCGGTGTTGACCACCCGTCCGTAGACGGGGCCGCCCGCCGCCTTGCTGGCGGCGCGCCAGTACACGGCGGCGGCCCGCGACACCGACGCGTGCCCCTTCAGGTGGACGTGGATCACGTCGTCCCAGTCCGACTCCGACAGGTTGAACAGCATCTTGTCGCGCAGCACGCCCGCGTTGTTGACCAGGACGTCCAGCGAGCCGAACGTGTCGACGGCGGCCGACACCAGCGTGTCGCCCATCGACCAGTCGCCGACGTCGCCGGTCACCGCGACGGCCTGGCCGCCCGCCCGCTTGATCTCGGCGGCGACCTCCTCGGCGGCCGGTCCCCTGTCGTTGACGACGACGTTGGCGCCCCGCGCGGCCAGGGCGAGGGCCTCGCAGCGGCCCAGCCCCGCGCCCGCGCCGGTGACGACGGCGGTGCGGCCCGCCAGGGAGAGGTCGGCGTTCATCTGAGCCTCCGGGTCGGTGGGGGAAACGTCCGCCGGGAGGCTAGTACGTATTCTAGTTCGGCCGCCGGGGACGTCCCGCTGAGCGGATGTCCGCAGGCCGTTCGACCGGTGCGAACCGCTGAGCGGGACTGCCGTTGCCCGCGAATGAGAATGAATTCTAGTCTCGGCGCCATGACGCTGAACCCCACGGTCGTCCGCTCCCCGAGCGGCAAGGCCGACTACCGCTGGGCCAAACGCGTCCTGGCCGCCGAGCCCACGGCCTGACCTCGCACCCGGGAAACGCCGCCGCGGTCTCCGGGCGGCGTACTGACCTGCTTGTTCGTGAGTTAAGGAGTGTCCTCCATGCCCGAGGCCGTCATCGTCGATGCCGTCCGGACGCCGGTCGGCAAGCGGTACGGGGCCCTGTCGGGGCTCCACCCGGCGCAGTTGCTCGGGGCGACGCAGCGCGGGCTGCTGAACCGCGCCGGAGTCGAGGCCGCGACGGTGGGGCAGGTCGTCGGCGGATGCGTGACGCAGGCGGGCGAGCAGTCCAACAACGTCACCCGCAACGCCTGGCTGTACGCGGGCCTGCCCTACCAGACGGCGTGCACGACGATCGACTGCGCGTGCGGGTCGTCCCAGCAGGCCGTCCACCTCGTGGCGGGGCTGATCGCGTCCGGGGCCGTCCACACCGGGATCGGCTGCGGCGTCGAGGCGATGAGCCGGGTCTTCCTGGGCCAGGCGCTCACGCCGGAGACCGGCAGCCCGGCGCCGGACGGCTGGGAACTGGACATGCCCGACCAGTTCACCGCGGCCGAGCGCATCGCGAAGAAGCGCGGCATCACCCGGGAGGACGCGGACGCGCTCGGGCTGGCGTCGCAGGCCAAGGCGAAGGCGGCGTGGGCGGAGGACCGTTTCGCCGGCCAGATCCTGGAGATCGAGGCCCCGGTCATGACCAGGGAGGGCCCGACCGGGGAGACCGCCGTCGTGACCCGCGACCAGGGCCTGCGCGACACGACCGCCGAGGCGCTCGCGGGGCTGAGGCCGGTCATCCCGGACGGCGTCCACACCGCGGGCAACTCCTCGCAGATCAGCGACGGCGCCGCGGCGGTGCTGCTGATGGCGGCGGACCGCGCCGCCGAGCTGGGGCTGCGCCCCCGCGCCCGGATCGTCGCGTCCGGGATGGTGGGCTCCGACCCCTACTACCACCTGGACGGGCCGATCGAGGCGACTCGGCACGTGCTGGACCGGGCCCGGATGACGCTGTCCGACATCGACCTCGTGGAGATCAACGAGGCGTTCGCGTCGGTCGTGCTGTCCTGGGCCTCGGTGCACGGCGCGGACATGGACCGGGTCAACGTCAACGGCGGCGCCATCGCCCTCGGCCACGCGGTCGGCTCCACCGGCGCCCGCCTCGTCACGCAGGCCGTGAACGAGCTGGAGCGGTCCGGCAAGTCGACCGCGCTCGTCACGATGTGCGCGGGCGGCGCGCACTCCACGGCCACCATCATCGAACGGATCTGAGGAGCACATGACCATCGGGCTGACCGAGGAGCACCGCGACCTGCGCGACGCCGTGCGCGCGTTCACCTCCCGGCAGGTGACCCCCGCGGCCGTCCGCGCCGCCGTGGACGCCGAACGGGAGGAGGCGCCCGCGTTCTGGGATGACCTCGCCGCGCAGGGCCTGCTCGGCCTGCACCTCCCCGAGGAGGCCGGCGGCGCGGGCTACGGTCTGGTCGAACTGGCGGTCGTCCTGGAGGAGCTGGGGCGGGCCGTCACTCCGGGGCCGTTCCTCCCGACGGTGCTGGCCGGCGCCGTGCTGCACCGGGCGGGTCACACCGAGCACCTGCCGTCCCTCGCCGACGGGAGCGCGGTCGGCGCGGTGGGCCTGGACGCGGGAAGCCTGGCCCTCTCCCGCTCGGGCGGCGTGACCACGGTGACCGGCACGTCGGGACCGGTCCTCGGCGCTCCGCTGGCGGATCTCCTCGTCCTCCCGGCGAAGGACGGCGACGCGACGGCCTGGATCCTGCTGCCCCGGGACGCCGCGAGAGTGGACGAACTGCCCAGCCACGACCTGACCCGGCGGCTGGCCAGGGTCGGGCTGGAGAACCGCACCGTCCCCGAGGGGTCGGTCCTGGATCTCGGCTCGCAGACCGTGCGCGACCTCGCGGCGGTGCTGTTCGCCGCCGAGGCGTCCGGCCTGGCGGACCGCGCGACGACGACCGCCGCCGAGTACGCCAAGGTACGCGAGCAGTTCGGCCGCCCCATCGGGCAGTTCCAGGGGGTCAAGCACCGCTGCGCCCGGATGCTCGCGCACGCCGAGCAGGCCCGCGCCTGCGCCTGGGACGCCGCCCGCGCCCACGACGAGGGGCGGGAACGGGAGGCGTCATTGGCGGCGGCGGTCGCCGGGGCCACCAGCGTCCAGGCCGCCTTCCAGACCGCGAAGGACTGCGTGCAGAACCTCGGCGGCATCGGCTTCACCTGGGAGCACGACGCGAGCCTCTACCTGCGGCGCGCCCAGACTCTCCGCGTCCTGCTCGGCTCCACCGCGTCCTGGCGCCGCCGCGTCGCCCGCCTCACCCTCGACGGCGTCCGCCGCGAACTCCGCGTCGAACTCCCCCCGGAGGCCGAGCGGATCCGCGCCGGCGTCCGCGCGGAGCTGGAGCCCGCGAAGGCCCTGGACGGCGGGGAGCGCCTCGCCTACCTCGCCGACCGCGGCTACACGTCCCCGCACCTGCCCGAACCGTGGGGCAAGGGCGCCGACGCCGTGACCCAGCTCGTCATCGCCGAGGAGATGCGCGCCGCCGGCCTCCGCGCCCACGACATGATCATCGGCAACTGGGTGGTGCCGACGCTGATCGCGCACGGCTCGGCCGCCCAGCACGAGCGGTTCCTGCCCGCCTCCCTGCGCGGCGACATCCGCTGGTGCCAGCTGTTCTCCGAGCCCGGGGCCGGCTCCGACCTCGCCGCCCTCAGCACCCGCGCGGAGAAGACCGAGGGCGGCTGGAGGATCACCGGTCAGAAGGTGTGGACGTCCATGGCCCGCGAGGCCGACTGGGGCATCCTGCTCGCGCGCACCGACCCGTCCGTCCCGAAGCACCGGGGCCTGTCGTACTTCCTGCTCGACATGAGGTCGCCCGGCATCGACATCCGGCCGCTGCGCGAGCTGACCGGCGACACCCTGTTCAACGAGGTGTTCCTGGACGGCGTGTTCGTCCCCGACGACCTCCTCGTCGCCGCGCCCGGCGACGGCTGGAAACTCGCCCGCACGACCCTCGCCAACGAACGCGTCTCGCTCTCGAACGACTCGTCCCTGGGCAGCGGCGGCGAGGCCCTGCTCAAGCTGGCGGCGGACGCGGGCGACGAGCGCCTCACCACGCTCGGCGGCATCCTCTGCGACGCGCAGTCGAGCAGCCTGTTCGGCCTGCGCACCGCCCTGCGCTCCCTCGCCGGAGGCCAGCCCGGCGCCGAGTCCAGCATCGGCAAGCTGATCGGCGTCGAGCACATCCAGCAGGTGTGGGAGACGGCCGTCGACTGGATCGGCCCCGAGGCCCTCTCCGGCGAGGGAGAGGGCGGGATGGGCGACCCCACCTGGATGTTCCTGAACTCCCGCAACATGTCGATCGCGGGCGGCACCACCGACGTCCAGCTGAACATCATCGGCGAGCGCCTCCTCGGCCTGCCGCGCGACCCGCAGGCGGCGTCGTGACCCTCGACCTCCAGGCCGAGCACCAGGCGACCGGCGTGGACGCGGCGGCCGCCGCGGCCCGCCGCGTCGTCGACGCGCTGGTCCGCTCCGGCGACCTCTCGGGTGCCGCCATGTCCGACGTGGCCGACCGCCTGAACGCCGTGGCCGACGACCTGGAGGCGGCGGCCCCGCCGCTGCGCGACCGCCTGGTCGACATGTGGCGCGGCGACGGCAACACCCGCCACGACCCGGTCACCGGCCCCGAGAACCCGATCGCCCCGCCGCTCGAATACACCGCCGCGGACTCCCGCACCATCGAGGCGACCGCGACGCTGGGCCTGCCCTACCAGGGCCCGCCGTCCAGCGTCCACGGCGGGATCTCCGCCCTCCTTCTGGACCACACCCTCGGCGTGGCGAACGGATGGGCGGGCAAGTCGGGCATGACGGCGGAACTGACCCTGCGCTACCACCGCCTGACCCCCCTCTTCGAGCCCCTCACCATCAGCGCCCGCCAGGTCTCCGTGGACGGCCGCAAGATCCGCACGGTTGGAGCGATCCAGGCCGGCGGCGAGGACTGCGTGACCGCCGAGGGCCTCTTCATCGCCAAATACCCGCCCCGCCCCCGCTGACCGTCACCCCGGCTGACCGGCTTCCTGCCGCGGCGGGGCCGTGGTCGCCGGGTGTGCCGATCGTCCCGTGCCACGGACGGTGGTGGGTGACACCCGCGCATGAGGCGCGTGTGTCACGCAACCGAAACGTCTACACCACTCAAGGAGCACGACATGCGTCGTCTTCTCAGTCAGCGCCTTATGACCATGCGGCCCGACCGCCGTCCCATCATCGTGGGCGGTTCGGCTCCGGTGACCGTCGTCGCCGAGGACCGTAAGGACATCCGGGTCATCCTGGAGGGCGTCAACCTCAAGAGGATCGCAGAGCAGGCCATCCTGGAGCCCGCCAACGACGATCACGTCATCATCAGGTGCGATCGCCTGTGGAAGAGGGGCGGGTACCTCACGGCGGTCATCGCGCGTGTCCCGCGCGGCTCCGACTACGTCCGCGTGGACACGTGGGGGCGTATCACCGTGACCGGCCCGCTCCGGGTCGCACACCTGCACGCCGCCAAGAGCATCGAGGTCGAGGAGATTCCCTCGTACTCCTCGTTCCAGGTGAGGACCACGCGCCGCGACGGCCGGCCCATCAAGGTCGGGAGGACCAGCGGTGACCTCACGGCGTGGACCAAGGGAGGAGCCGTGCAGATCGGGGCGGACCACCCCGAGAGCCTCCGCATCAGCACCATCGGCGGCGACATCGATCTCTCCGGCTGCTGGGACGGCAAAGCCCTGGAGATCTCCGGCGACAGGGGGCGCGTGACCTATCGAAGGGACACCTGTCCCCGCCACGGGTAACGGCCACTGGCCGTCACCTGCCACAAAGACTTCGGCGCCAGCCGAAGCCTCCCAGAAGGGCCCGGCGCTAGCCGGGCCCTTCTGTTCGCCCATCGTTGGTTCGCGACCGGACGCCCGACAGGTACCTCGGACGGGTCACTGCACTAGCGGCCGGTGCCCAGGGCGGTGTGGGGGTTGCAGCCCTGCGTGGCCTCGGCTTGGGACGGGACCCATGCCTTCGTCTTGCCTGGGGTGACCCTGGCGAGGACGCAGCGCCCCTTACCCGTCGTCGTGGCGCCGGAGACCAGAGCCACGCCTACGGCGAAGTCGGACTGGGGCTCGGTTTCGATTCTGATCGCGGGGTGCAGGCCGAGTTTCGCCAGCGCGGCGCGGACGTCTCTCTCCTCCACGCCGCGTCCCGAGGGAAGCGCGTTCACCTTGGGCAGGGCTCGCTCGATCCGCGGGACGGAGATCGGCGGTGCCTCGGGCCATGGAGCGAAGGTCGGGGGAGCGCCGTCGGGGCAGGGAGTGGGCGGCGGGGCGGTGTCCCACTCGCCAGGCCTGCCGTCGAAGGCCAGCTCGAAACAGCGGTCTGCGGTGACCCGCCCGGGGCCCTGGAACAGGCCCTCGTTTCGTTGCGCGACGCCCGAGACCCGCACGACCACCCGGACGCCGCCCGGATCACCGGCCCCGGTACCCGTCACCTTCAGGACCTTGACGCCCTTGAGGTCCGCGATGTGGTGGCCGAGGTCGTCCGCCTTGACGAGCCGGGTGCCGTACATGGCGTTGCCCGCCTGCATGGCCTTGTCGCGCGCGTCGTCCACGGCGTTCGCCTCGGCCGTGGCGTCCGCGCAGCCGGCGGCGGCCATGGCGGTGACGGCGAGGGCCGCGATCACGGTGAGGCGCATCGGATGCCCGCCTACGCCCGCGGCGGTGCGGGGTCCGCTGGCACGGGGCCGAGGCGGTGCAGGGCGGTCGCGAGGATCGAGTCGAGCGCCTGCTGGGCCGTCCTGAGCCGGGTGATCGCCCCGGTGATGCGCGAGTGCTCCTGCCGCAGCTTGGCGATCGTGGTCGGGCAGGACGACGGCACCATCCGGCCCTCCTCGTCGTGGACGCAGGGCAGGAGCTGGGCGATGGTCGTGGTGGGAACTCCGGCCGTGAGCAGGGCCCGGATGTGGCGCACCGCGGTGACGTCGGCGTCGGTGTACTCCCGGTAGCCGTTGGCCAGCCGTGCCGGGTGCAGCAGCCCCTGGTCCTCGTAGTAGCGCAGCAGCCGCCGGCTGACCCCTGTCGCGTCGGCGAGCTCACCGATCCGCATCCGCTCTCCTCCTGGGTTGACCCTCACACGGATGTGACGCCTTAGCGTGCAGAGTAATTCCGATCAAGGATTTCAAGGAGGCGGAGAGTGTCCGGAGCAGTGATCATCGGAGCGGGCCCGGGGATCGGTCAGGCGGTCGCGCGCAGGTTCGCGCGGGAAGGGTATCCGATCGCCCTCGTGGCCCGCGGCGACGAGACGCTGCGAGCCGCGGCTCGTGCCGTCGAGTCCAGCGGGGTGCCCGTCCTCACCGTCGCAGCCGACTGCGCCGACGAGGACGCCCTGCGCGCCGCCCTGGACCAGGCCGTCGCCGAGTTCGGGCTTCCCGACGTCGTGGTCTACAACGCCGCGATCGTCCAGGCCGATGCGCCGGGGGAGTTGCCGGCGCGCGCGCACCTGGAGGCCTGGGGGGTCAACGTCGTGGGCGCGCACACCGCCGCCGCCCATCTGGCTCCGGAGATGGCGCGCCGCGGGAGCGGGTCGATCCTCATCACCGGAGGCATGCCCGAGCCGAAATGGCGGTACACGAGCCTGTCCCTGGGCAAGGCGGGGGTCCGAACCCTGGTCCGGATCCTCGACCAGCGGTACGGGGCGGCTGGAGTGCATGCTGCCAGCGTCACCGTCGACGGACCCGTGGCGCCGGGCACCGACTTCGATCCCGACGACATCGCCGAGCACTACTGGCGCCTTCACGGCCAGCCGCGGCACCGGTGGGAGCACGAGGTCCTGCACACCGGGCGACCGGGCCCGACCGGCGTCCTCGCGGGGCTGCTGGGCGCCTGGCAGCGCGCCTTCGAGCGGCACCGGCCCGCCGACATGGCCTCGCTCTTCAGCCCGGACGCGCTCTTCCAGGGCGTCACCCCGTCCCTGCGCCGGGGCAGGGACGAGATCGTCGGCTACTACGCCGACGTCCCCGAAGGCACGACGGCCAGGGTCGACGTGCTCGGCGAGACCCGTCTGAGCGGACGCCTGGTGAGCGGGTTCGCCGACGTGACGTTCACCGCCCCCACCGGAGAGGACCGCCACGTGCGGCTGTCCGTCGTCGCCGAGCAGCACGAGGACGCCTGGCTCATCCGCCAGTATCACGCCGCCGGCTGACAAGCGGGCCGCGTCAGCCTGGCCGGCCGTCAGGGTTGCGGCAGGACTCGCGGGAGATGCCCGAGCCGGTGTCGGAGCCGTCCGTCACCTCGTGGACGTCGGCTCGGTCGATGTCGTGGAGCAGGCGCTCGCACGTCCCAGAAGCGCTCATCGGTCATGGCGGAAGCCGACCAGGCGCCTCCGACGTTTCATCGCTTCCTGGTAGCCTCGATCTATGTAGATTAAAGCTACATAGATTCGGCTACATCGGAGGCGCGGTGTTCATCGGTCGGAGGGCCGAGCTGGCGCTGCTGGGGAAGCGGCTGGAGCGGGTCGCGGCCACGGGGGCCGGGACGGCGGTCGCCTTGCGCGGGCGTCGCCAGGTGGGCAAGTCGCGGCTCGTCCAGGAGTTCTGCGACCGGGCCGGAGTGCCGTACCTGTTCTCGGCCGCCACGAAGGGAGCATCGCCCGTCGAGGCGGTGGCCTCGTTCACGCGCGACCTCAGAGAGTCGGCCCTGCCGAGCGAACCCGACCTCGTCCCCCGGTTGGACGGCGGCAA
Source organism: Actinomadura coerulea (assembly GCF_014208105.1). Lineage (NCBI taxonomy): Bacteria > Bacillati > Actinomycetota > Actinomycetes > Streptosporangiales > Thermomonosporaceae > Actinomadura > Actinomadura coerulea. The sequence goes on along the minus strand of NZ_JACHMQ010000001.1, from coordinate 4,428,423 downwards.
CTGGCCCGACGCGTTCAGGGTCCTCGCGGCGACTCTGCCGGACACGCCGTCCATCGTCGTGCTGGACGAACTGCCCTGGCTCGCCGAGCAGGACCCCGTGTTCGACGGCGCGCTTCAGACCGCGTGGGATCGGTTGCTGTCGTCCAAGCCGGTCCTGCTCCTGCTCCTCGGCAGCGACCTGCACATGATGGAGCGCCTCACCGCGTACGACCGCCCCTTCTACGGGCGGGCCGACAACCTGGTGCTCGGCCCGCTGAACCCGGCCGACGTGGGCCAGGCGCTCGGGCTCGGCGCCGCCGACGCCATCGACGCGCACCTGGTCTCCGGAGGGCTTCCGGGCATCGTCCGGACCTGGCCCCATGCCACGCCCGCGCTGGACTTCATGCGCGACGAGTGCGCCGACCCTGCCGCGGCCCTGTTCGGCGTGCCGGAGGCGTCCCTTCTGGCGGAGTTTCCCAACCCCGACACGGCGCGGCGCGTGCTGGAGGCCATCGGCTCGGGCGACCGGACGCACGCCGACATCGCCGCGGCGGCCGGCGGTCGCGGCGAGGCGCTCCCGTCCGGGACCCTGTCGCCTCTCCTGCGCCGGCTGACCAGGGAGAAGCGCGTCCTGGCCGAGGAGCATCCCCTCTCCGCGAAGTCCGGCAGGCCCGCCCTTTACCGGATCGCCGACAGCAACCTGCGCCTCTACCTGGCGGTCCTCCGGGCGGCCCACGAGCAGGCCCGCCGGGGACGGCCGGAGGCGGGCTTCCGCCTGATCGAGCGCCGCTGGACGTCCTGGCGAGGCCGGGCCGTGGAACCGCTCGTCCGGCAGGCTCTGGAGTTGTCGGACCTGCCCTGGCCGGACCTCGGCGCGGTCGGCGGCTGGTGGAACCGCCGCTTCGACCCGGAGGTCGACCTCGTCGGCGCCGACCGCGCCCCCGTGGCGAACCGGATCCACTTCGCCGGCTCGATCAAATGGCTCAACGGCCCGTTCGACGACCGCGACCTGGCGGACCTCCGCCGAGCCGCGAACGAGATCCCGGGCCTGGACCCGGCGGTCGCGGGTCTCGTCGTGGTGTCGCTCTCCGGCACGGACTTCACCGGTGACGTCGCCCTGAGCTGGGACCCTGACGACGTGGTCGGCGCCTGGCGCCAGTAGGCGAACGCCGGCGGGGCGTGTCAGGCCGACGTTCCGCCTGACTCCAACGGACGCCGAACCGAAGAATTGCTGTCACCCTCCGTGGGGAGCCAATCACGGATCGGGTCTGATTGGCCACGACGGGCGGCGCGGATGCTAGCAGTCGCATGCCCAGGGCATCTTAGGTTCTGCTTCTGGAGAACGACGGCAAGCGTGTTGACGAGTTATCTATCCGTTGGTTTCCAAGGTCATCAAGCTGACATCGATCTCAATTGTGTTCTGACTCACACCGTGTTGCCGTAATCCATTGTTCGGGTACGGTTCACATTGTCGGCAGCGAAGCGCTGTTGATAAGTCTTCAAACGGAGGTAAGGCCATGAAGCCCGACGAGTGCCCCATTTGTCGTGCCCCGAAGGGCAGCTGCCCGCACGGGTAGTACCTGCCTGAGAAGGACGCCATCAGTAGTGGTGGCGCTCTCATAGATGACCGCGGAAACCGCGGTCTTGGTACCGGCTCCGGCGCCCGCCCACCGTGGCGAGCGTCGGAGCACCTTTCGTGTGCCCGATCCAGAATTCGGCTCGATGTCATTCATTTGAATGAGGAATTGTTGAATTCTGTGCCAGGCGGACCCCTCGTTCGTATTCGCCGCAACGGCAATGAGGGGAACTTTGCTGTGCCCGAAAACAGCTTGCGGACGACTGTCTCCGCGCGGGCGCTCGGCGAACCGGCGGGCCGCGTCCCCGACCTGGCCGGTCCCAGGGTGTTCCCGATCGGCACGCTCATCCGCGGCTACCTGCGCGGGAGCGGCAAGCACCGCGCGACGATGCCGGTCCGCATCCCGGGGAAGGCCGGGCGCGCGTACCGCACCGGCGACAACCTCTCCATCGAAGGCGCCGACCGGGGCACGCACACCTGGGAGGACTTCCAGGCCGAACGGCTCGGCCGCCCGGCCCCCGTCGAAGCGGCGGCCGGCTGAACGTCCGCCGCCGGGATCTCTCCCGGCGGCCGGGCGGATCAGAGAACGTCGGTCTCGACCTGTTTGCGGAGGACCTTTCCGGTCGCGTTGCGGGGGAGGGGGTCGGTGGTGACGTGCCAGCGGGACGGGACCTTGAAGTAGGCGAGCCGCTCGCGGGCGAAGTCCGCCAGCTCCTCGGCGGCGGGCGGGGCGCCGGCGAAGACGGCGACCGCGGCGACCTCCTGGCCGAGGTCGGGGTGGGGGACGCCGATGACGATGCACTCGCGCAGCCCCGGGTACTCGGCGAGGACGTTCTCGATCTCCGCCGGGTAGACGTTCTCGCCGCCGCGGATGATCAGGTCGGATCGGCGTGTGGTGAGCCGCAGCCGCCCCTGCTCCATCATGCCGATGTCGCCGGTGTGCAGCCAGCGGTCGGCGTCGAACGCGCGGGCGGTGGCCTCGGGATCACGCCAGTAGCCGACCATGTTGTAGGCGCTGCGGACGCAGACCTCGCCCTCGACGCCGTCGGGGAGCGCCTTGTTGGCCGGGTCGCGGATCTCCAGCTGCACCCCGACCGACGGGCGGCCGAGCGTCCCCGGAGACTCCTCCAGGTCGGCGGGGGTGGCGGTGGACACGCCGGTGCACGACTCGGTGAGGCCGTAGCTGTCGACCAGCCCGCCCTTCGCGGGCGGGAACACCGCGCGCAGCCGCTCCTTGAACGCCGGTGAGGACGGCGCGGTGGCCAGCGAGAACGCCGTGAGCGAGGAGACGTCGTACTTCGACAGGTCGCCGTGCTCGATCATCCGGTTCGCCATGGTGGGGACGGCGCCCCAGTTCGTCACGCGCTCGCGCTCGATGAGGGCGAGGACCCTGTCCACGTCGAAGCCGCCCTCATGCATGATCACGGCGGTGCCGGTGGCGAGCCGGGGCACGGCGAGGTTGTGCAGGCACGCGATGTGGAACAGCGGCAGCGCCAGCAGGTAGCGGCGGGACGCGGGGTCCACCGGGTCGCCGAAGGCGCGCATCAGGGCGTCGTTGAAGCGGTGGTACTCGATCACCGAGGTCAGGTTCCGGTGCGAGTGGACGGCCCCCTTGGGCCGGCCCGACGTGCCGCTGGTGTAGAGGATGACCGCCGGGTCGTCCTCGGCCACCTGCGGCGGCTCCAGGACGGCGCCGGTGTAGCGGCGGGTCAGCGACGGGACGTCCCGCTCCATCGTCAGCACGTCCTCGGAGATCAGCGCGGCGCGCTTCTCGTCGGCGATGACGACCTTCGGGTCGGTGTGCCCGAGGGCGTACTCGATCTCGCGGGGCGCCCACCAGGCGTTGTAGCCGACCGCGACGGCCCCGGCGGCGATCGCCGCCCAGAACGAGACGATCCACTCGGGGCTGTTGGCGGCGTCGATCGCGATGCGGTCACCGGGGCGCACGCCGAGGTCGTCGCGCAGCGCCTTCGCCATGGAGGCGACGGCGGCGGCGTGCTCGGCGAAGCTCAGCCGCCGGTCCGCGGTGACGATGTAGTCGCGGTCGCCGTGGGACGCGGAGCGGACGAGCACCTCGCCGAGGCTGCGGGCGCGGTTCGCGAACACCGGGATCCGGGCGCCGAGCACCTCCTCCTCCCGCAGCTCGAACTCGCCGCCGGGACCGGTCAGCTGCCGGACGATCTCCATGGGGACCCCTCCTCCTCGCCGGACGCGCTCATTGTCGGCCGCCCCACCACGGGCTTCACCAGGGCATTCCGCTCAGCGGGACCGCCGCCCGCACCCCCGGTCGAGGTAATTCCCGGTGAGCGGGACTGGTCCCTTCACGTGGTCCCCATCACATCACCATGGGCCCTCACCAGGACTGATTCAGCCCGGTACCCGCCGCGTGCGGCGAGATGACCGGGCTGGGCGCGAAGCAGGACTGAGCGGAGTCGTTTCATGGGAAGCCTCAGCGGCAAGGTCGCGATCGTGACCGGAGCGGGACAGGGCGTCGGGCAGGGCATCGCCCTCGCGCTGGCGTCGGAGGGCGCGGCGGTCGCCGTGCTCGGCAGGACGCGGGCCAAGCTCGACGCCACGTGCGAGCTGGTCCGGGCGCGCGGCGCCGAGGCCGAGGCGTTCGAGTGCGACGTCGCCGACACCGAGGCGATCCCCGCCGTGGTCGGGCGCGTCGCCGAGGCGTTCGGCGGCATCGACGTCCTCGTCAACAACGCCTACTCCGGCGCCTACGGGCCGCTCCTGGAGATGAGCGACCGCGCGTTCCGGAAGGGGTTCACGACCGGTCCGTTCGCCGCGTTCGCGTTCATGAAGGCGTGCCACCCGCACATGAAGGCGCGCGGCGGCGGCAGCATCGTCAACCTCGTCACCTCCGCCATGGTCCGCTGGGACCCCAGCACGTTCGGCGCCTACGCGGCCGCCAAGCAGGCGCTGCGGTCGCTGACCCGCACGGCCGCCGCCGAGTGGGGGCCGGACGGGATCCGCGCCAACAGCATCGCCCCGCACGCCCTGTCTCCCGGGCTGAAGTGGTGGGCGGAGACGAACCCCGAGGAGGCCGAGGAGTTCCGCAAGACGATTCCCCTCGGCTACATCGGCGACTGCGAGGACGACATCGGCAGGGCCGTGGCAGCGCTCGTCCAGCCCGCCATGCGCTACCTCACCGGAGCCACCATCCCGCTTGACGGCGGCCAGGCCCACTTCGGCTGAACCGGCGGCGACCCAGACCACGCCCCCCGCCTGACAACACCCCACCACCCCATCTCAACCCACCCCATGCCACCGGCCGCGTTCGCGCGCGCCGGTGAAAGGAGCACGTCCGTATGAAGGTCGACAAGATCGGACGCCTCGCGGCGGGAGCCCTAGCGGTCGCGCTCGTCACGACGTCCTGTGCCAGCGACCGCTCGGGCACCGACGGGACGGCCGCCGGGAACGGTCCAGGCGGCGGCGCGAGCGCGGGCGCGGGCGCCAAGGCGTTCGGGACGCTGCCCTCGCCGTGCGGGCCGGGCGACGCCAAGGGCGAGACCGACCAGGGCGTCACCGACGACCAGATCGCGATCGGGTTCGGCGACGACCGCGGCTTCACCTCCGCGCCCGGCCTGTCCAAGGAGATGGGCGACGCCGTCAGCGCCATGATCGAGTGGTGCAACGGGCAGGGCGGCATCAACGGGCGCAAGATCAAGGGCAACCAGTACGACGCCGCCTACATGCAGTCCGCGAAGGTGGTGCAGGAGTCCTGCAAGCAGGACTTCATGCTCGTCGGGCAGGGCTTCGCGATGGACGAGGCCGCCGAGCAGTACCGGGTGGGCTGCAAGCTGCCGACCGTCGCCGGCTTCACCGTCGGCCCGAACGCGGCGATGGGCCCGATGAAGTACGAGGCCGTCCCCTACCCGGTGGACATGCTGAACATCGGCGCGCTGCGCATCGCGCAGAAGATGTTCCCCGACTACAAGGACAAGACGGACCTGCTGCTGTCGACGTCCCCGGCCGTCAGCACCGGCACCAACAAGGTCGCGAGCGCGATGAAGGGGATCGGCGTCAAGCCGCTGGAGTGCGGCGTCCGGCTGAACGACGCGGGCGAGAGCAGCTACATGCCGTTCGCCAAGAAGATCAAGGACTGCGGCGCGAAGTACCTGTGGACGTCCGACTCGCCCGACCCGGGGCAGTTCAACCTGCTGGAGTCGATCGAGCGGGCGGGCGCCGACCCCGCCTACGTGTTCGAGGCGACCTGGTACAGCTCCCTCGTCTCCAAGTGGAACACCTCCGGCGCGGGTGACCGCCTGCACGTCGGCATGATCTTCCAGCCGCTGGAGAACGCGGACAGGGTCCCGGCGGTCAAGCAGTACACCGACCTCGTCAGCGCGAAGAAGGGCAAGGTCGCGCTGCTCGGCATGCAGGCCACCTCGGCGTTCCTGCTGTGGGCGCAGTCCGCGCAGAAATGCGGCTCGGACCTGACCCGGCAGTGCGTGATCAACGAGCTGGCGAAGGTGCACGAGTGGACGGGCGGCGGCCTGCACGCGCCGACCGACCCGGGCAACAACAAGCCGGCGTCGTGCTCGCTGATGGTCAAGCTGAACAAGACGAAGTACGAGCAGGTCTACCCGAAGAACGTCGGCGAGTTCGAGTGCGGCGGCGACTTCGTCGTCACGACCGACCCGAAGACGTGGGGGACGAAGCTCGACGGCGACCGGATCTCCACCAGGTTCCTGACCGGCGACGTCATCAAGCCCCAGGCGTCCTGACCGCGACGGCGGCCGGAGCGTCCTCCCATGGCGGTGAACTAGTGGCGGTGACCACGTGACCACGTTCCTGACCTACACCATTCTCGGCCTGGTCCTCGGCTCGGTGTACTCCATCGCGGCCTCGGGGCTCGTGCTGACGTACAACACCTCGGGAATCTTCAATTTCGCGCACGGCGCCCAAGCCATGTTCGGAACGTTCCTGTACTGGCACTGCACCGAGCGGTGGGGCTGGCCGGTGTGGCTCGCGCTGATCGTCGTGGTCGGCGTCGCCGGCCCCGCGATGGGCGCCGCCCTGCACACGGCCATCATGCGGGGCCTGCGCGGCACCGCCGACGTCACGAAGATCATCGTGACGGTGGCGGTGCTGCTCGGGACCGTCTACCTGGCCCAGTGGATCTGGAACCCCGACGAGGCCCACACCGTCGACATGTTCTTCGGCGCGGGCTCCAAGATCACGGTGGCGGGGGTGGTGGTCCGATACCACGAGATCGTGTGCCTGGCCGCCGCCGTCGCGATCGCGGCCGGGCTGCGGGTGCTGTTCACCCGCAGCCGGGCCGGCGTGGTGATGCGCGGGTCCGTCGACGACCCCGACCTGCTGCGGCTGAACGGCCACGACCCGGAGCGCGCCGCGATGCTGTCGTGGGCGCTCGGGTCGACGCTGGCCGTGCTGGCCGGGGTGCTGATCGTGCCGATCAGCGGCGGCGGGCTGGACGCCAACGCGCTGACGCTGCTGGTGATCGACGCGTTCGCGGCGGCGATGTTCGGGCGGCTGCGCAGCATCCCCCGCACGTTCGCCGGCGCGATGGTGCTCGGCCTGGCCGCGAACTACGTGCTGGCCTACCTGCCGTCGGCGGGCACGTTCACCGGCAACCTCCGCGTCTCGCTGCCGATGATCATCCTGTTCGTCGTGCTGGTGGTGCTGCCCCAGGACCGGCTGCGCGGGGCCGCGGTCCGGACCCGCGAGCGGTACCGGCCGCCGACCGTCCGGTCGGCGGCGGTGTGGGGGCTCGTGCTGGTCGCGGTCGTCTACCTCTCCAGCCTGCTGCTGTCGGACGGCGCGGTCACCACGTTCTCGCTCGGCATGACGTTCGCGATCATCGCGCTGTCGCTGACCGTCCTCACCGGCTACGCGGGCGAGCTGAACCTCGCGCCGCTGGCGTTCGGGGCCGTCGGGACGGTGGTGGCGTTCCACTTCGGCGTGCAGGGCAGCGGCCTCGCGGCCCGGACGAACCTCCAGGGCGTGCTGCTCGCCGTCGCGGCGGCGGCGCTGGTCGGCGGGCTCGTCGCGCTGCCGGCGCTGCGGCTGCGCGGCCTGTACCTGGCGCTCGCGACCATGGCATTCGGCGAGTTCCTGTCGAACATGGTGCTGCGCGACACCACCGAGCACGAGCTGTTCGGGATGAGGTTCACCCTCTTCCCGGACGGGGCGCTCGTCGTCCCGCCGCTCAAGGTCGGCCCCCTCGACCTGCGGGACGGGACGACCTCGCTGATGACCGCGACCGTGCTGTTCGCGCTCATCGCCGTCGGGCTCGCCGCGCTGCGCGGCAGCGGCTACGGGCGGCGGCTCGCGGCGATGAAGGACAGCCCGGCGGCGACGGCGATGCTCGGGCAGAACCTCGTCCGGCTGAAGCTCAGCGTCTTCATGATCTCGGCGGCGATCGCGGGGCTCGGCGGCGTGCTGATGTCGGCGGCGACCGGGACCGTCGCGCAGGAGAACTTCTCCTTCACCGGCAGCCTCGCCCTGCTGATGCTCGTCGTGGTGGCGGGCATCGGCTACCTCAGCGGCGCCCTGTTCGGCGGGCTGATGGCGGGCGTCGGCTCGGCCGTCCTCGTCTCCACGTTCGGCGACCTCGCCCTGGAGAACGAGGGCATGGCCACCGTCTACCGGGCGCTCGGCCACCTCGTCCTCGTCGGGACGGCGCTGGTCGGGATGGGCGTCGGCCGGAACCCGAGCGGGTTCGTGCACGACCTCGTCGACGGCTACCGGGCGATCCGGACCGCGCGCCCGCCGCTGTTCGGGGCGGGGGCGCTCGGCGCCGTCCTGTACGTGCTCGCGCTGACCGGCGTGATCGGCACGTGGACGTTCGCGCTGGCCGCGCTGTGCGTCGTCATGCTGCTGCCCGTCGTGGGCCGCGCCTACCTGGAGGAGGGGCGCGGGGCCCGCCCGGTGCCGCTGGAGCTCGTCGGCGTGGACGAGCCCTGCACCGACGAGCTGCGCGTCCGCCTCGACCGCGAACTCGGCCTGAAGGGAACGGTCCATGCCTGAGACCCCGCCCCTGCTCGCCACCCAGGGCGTCACCGTCCGGTTCGGCGGCAACACCGCCGTGGACGACGTGAGCCTCACCATGGACGAAGGCCGCATCACCGGGCTCATCGGCCCGAACGGCGCGGGCAAGACCACGATGTTCAACACCATCACCGGCCTGCAGAGGCCCGCGTCCGGCCAAGTGCTCCTGGACGGGGACGACATCACCCGCCTGTCCCCGGCCAAGCGCGCGCGGCGCGGCATGGCGCGGACGTTCCAGCGGCTGGAGCTGTTCCTGTCGCTGTCCGTGCGCGACAACGTCCGCGTCGCGGGCGACGTCCTGCGCGCCACGTCCCGCAAGCGGTTCGACCTCGACGAGGAGACGGACCGGATCCTGGAGCGCACGGGCCTCACCGACGTCGCCGGCCGCGACGTGTCCGACATCCCGATCGGACGGGCCCGGGTCGTGGAGGTGGCGCGCGCGCTGATGACCTCGCCGCGCGTGCTGCTGCTGGACGAGCCCGCCTCCGGCCAGACCGAGCGCGAGACGGAGGCGTTCGCCGAGACGCTCACCGGCCTCGCCGCCGACGGTCTCGCGATCTGCCTGGTCGAGCACGACCTGCCGATGGTCATGCGGCTGTGCTCCACCATCCACGTCCTCGACTACGGCGCGCTCATCGCCTCCGGCACCCCGCGGGAGATCAAGGAGTCGCCGGAGGTCATCGCCGCCTACATCGGCACCGAGGAGGCGAGTCATGCCTGAACCGGACGCGTCCGCCGGACCGGCCGCCGCCGCGTCCCCGGAACCCCTGCTCGAACTGAGGGGGGTCCGGGCGGGCTACGGCGCCATCGAGGTCCTGCACGGCGTCGACCTGGCGCTGCGGCCCGGCTCGCTGCTGGCGCTGCTCGGCCCGAACGGCGGCGGAAAGTCCACCACGATGCGGGTGTGCGCGGGCCTGCACCCGCCGACCGGCGGGGACCTGCTGTTCGCCGGGCGCAGGGTGAACGGCGTCTCGGCGCAGGACGCGGCGCGCCTCGGCGTCTGCGCGATCCCCGAGGGCCGCGGGATCTTCCCCAACCTGACGGTGCGGGAGAACCTGTGGGCCGCCACCGGGACCGGCGCCCGGCTGGAGGACCTGGAGGAGCGGGCCTACGCCCGCTTTTCGATCCTCGGCGAGCGCCGCCACCAGCTCGCCGGATCCCTGTCCGGCGGCGAGCAGCAGATGCTCGCGCTCTCGCGCGCGCTCGGCAGCGACCCCGCCGTGCTGCTGCTCGACGAGCTGTCCATGGGCCTCGCGCCCATGATCGTCACCCGGATGTACGAGACGGTCGCCGAACTGGTCGAGGGCGGCCTGTCGGTGCTGGTCGCGGAGCAGTTCGCCCGCGCCGTCCTGCCGATCGCCGACACCGCCGCGCTGATGCTGCACGGGCGCGTGGTGGCGGCCGGCCCGCCCGCCGAGATCGAAGACCGGCTGTCCAGCGACTACCTGGGAGGTTGACCCCATCATGCTCACCGAGGAACGGCGCCAGAGGTTCAAGGACGACGTCGGGAAGCAGCGCCTGAGGACCGACGGGTCCCGCTTCGACGGGGCGGCGCGGATCGCCGGGATCCTGGCCATGATCGTCGGCATCGCCGGGACGTTCGTCGCCTACAACGTCTCGCTCACCAAGGACGACCTGCGGGACGTGGGCTCGCTGCAGACGCTCGCCGTCGGGTTCCTGGCGGTGACCGTCCTGGGCGCGGCCCTCTACCTGGCCGCCGCCGTGACCCGAGTCCTGCGCCTATGGCTGCTGCGCCAGCTGCTGGAGCAGCAGCACCACACAGACCAACTGACCGAAGCGCTACGCGCACGTTGACTTGCGGCGTGTTGCCCTTCTGAGAGCGCTGATAAGGGCAACACGCCGCAAGTCGACGGAGGGGGTCGTCGCTCCCGGTCAGCGGGATGTCCAGGGTGCCCGGACATCCCGCTGATTAACGTCTAGTCCGGATGGAGGACTTTCGATGAATCACCCGACTCGCCTGCGGGGGGGCGACCCCCCGCAACCCCCGGCAACCGCCCCGAAGCCCGACGTGTTCGAGCCCGCGAAGCTCGGGCCGGTCACGCTGCGGAACCGCACGATCAAGGCGGCTACGTACGAGGGGCTGACCAGGGACGGCCAGGTCACCGACGCGCTGATCGACTTCCATGTCCGGCACGCGCGCGGCGGCGTCGGGATGACCACCGTCGCGTACTGCGCGGTGGCGCCGGAGGGCCGCACCGACCGCAGGCAGATCCACTGGCGGGACGAGGCCATGCCCGGCCTTCGCAGGCTGACCGACGCCGTGCACGCGGAGGGTGCGGCCGTCCAGGCGCAGATCGGGCACGCCGGTCCGGTCGCCAACCCCAAGAGCAACGGGCTCCCCGCGCTCGCGCCCAGCCGCCACTTCCACCTCACCACGCAGACCGTCGCGAGGGCCGCCACGCACGCGGACCTGGAGCGCGTCGTCGAGGCGCACGGCCGCGCGGGCAGGATGGCGATCGAGGCGGGGTTCGACTCCATCGAGATCCACATGGGGCACAACTACCTGACGAGCGCGTTCCTCAGCCCCAAGATCAACCACCGCAAGGACGAGTACGGCGGGTCGCTGGAGAACCGCGCCCGGCTGGCGCGCGACATCGGCCGCGCCGTCCGCGACGCCGTCGGCGACCGCATCGCGATCACCGCGAAGCTCAACATGGACGACGGCGTGCCCGGCGGCTTCTGGATCGACGAGGCCATCCAGGTCGCCCGCCGGCTGGAGGCCGACGGCTCCGTCGACGCCCTCCAGATGACCGCCGGAAGCTCCCTGCTCAACCCCATGTACCTGTTCAAGGGCGACGCGCCGCTGCACGAGTTCGCCGCCGTCATGAAGCAGCCGACCAAGCTCGGGATCAAGCTGATCGGCAGGCACTTCCTGAAGTCCTACCCCTACGAGGACCTCTACCTGCTCAGGGACGCCCGGCAGATCCGCGCCGCGGTGAAGCTGCCGATGATCCTGCTGGGCGGCGTCACCGACAGGGCGGGCATGGACACCGCGATGGCGGAGGGCTTCCAGTTCGTCGCGATGGCCCGCGCCCTGCTGCGCGAGCCCGACCTGATCAACCGGATCAAGGACGAGCCGGCGACCGAGTCCCTGTGCATCCACTGCAACAAGTGCATGACCGCGATCTACGGCGGCACGCACTGCGTCCTGTCCACCGAGCCGGCCTGGGGTGCCGCGGGTGCGTGACGAGACGATCGCGGCGATGCTGCTGGCCAGGCTGGGCGACACCCGGCCCGGCCTGCGCAGCCGCGAGCGGACGTGGACGTGGGACGAGGTCGTCCGCGAGAGCGCGGCCCGCGCGGCTCTCGCCCGCGAACTGCGCCAGGACGGGCCTGCCTCTTGTGGGGGGGCGCCCCCCCACAAGCCCCGGAACCGCCCGTTCCACATCGGCGTGCTGCTGGAGAACGTCCCGGAGTACGTCCTGTGGCTCGGGGCGGCGGCGCTCGGCGGCGCGACGATCGTCGGCATCAACTCCACCCGGACCGGCGCCTACCTGGAGCAGGAGGTCCGGCACACCGACCTCCAACTCGTCGTCACCGACCGGGCCGGGCTGGAGCTGCTGGACGGCCTCGACATCGGCGTCCCGCGCGACCGCTTCCTGCTGGTCGACGACGACGGCTACCCGGAACTGGTCGCCGCCCGCGCCTGCGAACCCGAAGCGGACGAGTCGGTCACCCCTGAGACGCAGATGCTCCTGCTGTTCACCTCCGGGACGACCGGCGCGTCGAAGGCGGCGCGCTGCTCGCAGGGCAGGCTCGCCGAGCTGGGCCGCGACAACAGCGCCAAGTACGACGTCAAGCGCGAGGACGTCAGCTACTGCTCCATGCCGCTGTTCCACGGCAACGCGCTGATGGCGCTGTGGGCGCCGTCGCTGGCGGTGGGCGCGACCGTCGCGCTGGCGAGGAAGTTCTCCGCGTCGGGGTTCCTGCCGGACGTCCGGTACTACGGCGCGACGTTCTTCACCTACGTCGGCAAGGCGATCGGCTATGTCCTCGCCACCCCCGAGAAGCCGGACGACGGCGACAACACGCTGACGCACGGGTTCGGCACGGAGGCGTCCCCGGAGGACAAGGCCGAGTTCGCGCGCCGCTTCGGCGCCCGGCTGGTCGAGGGCTACGGGTCCAGCGAGAGCGCGGGCATGATCAGGCGGGATCCGCAGGCGCCGCCGGGCGCGCTCGGCCGCCCCGCCCACGACGGCGTCCGCGTCGTCAACCCCGAGACGTGCGAGACCTGCGCGCCCGCCGTGCTGGACGGGCACGGCCGCGTCACCAACGCCGAGGCCGCCGTCGGGGAGATCGTCGACGTGCGCGGCGCGGCCAGGTTCGAGGGCTACTACAACAACCCCGAGGCCGACGCCGAGCGGGTCAGGCACGGCTGGTACTGGACGGGCGACCTCGGCTACGTCGACGGCGACGGGTTCCTGTACTTCGGCGGGCGGTCCGGCGACTGGATCCGGGTCGACTCGGAGAACATCTCCGCGCTGCTCACCCAGAACGTCGTCCGCCGCCACCCGAAGATCGTGGACGCGGTCGCGTTCGGCGTGCCCGACCCGCGCTCGGGCGACCAGGTGATGGCGGCCATCGAGATCCCCGAGGGGGTCGAGTTCGAGGACCTGGACCTGCCCGCCTTCCTGGCCCGCCAGGACGACCTCGGCACCAAGGGCGCGCCGCGCTTCGTGCGCGTCTCGCACGCCCTGCCGACGACCGGGTCGGGAAAGCTCAAGAAGAAGGAGCTGCAGCTCGACGGCTGGCGCACGTCCGACCCCGTGTTCCGGTGGGCGGGCCGCGGCTCGCCGGAGTACGTCCCGATGACCGAGGCGGACAAGGCCGCGCTCCGCGAGGAGTTCACCGCCGCGGGCCGCGGGCGCTTCCTCCCCTGACCGACCGTCCCCGACCGAGAAAGGGCATGTATGGATCTGCGTGAGTCCGAGGCGCATCGCGAGTTGCGCGCGGAACTGAGGGCGTACTTCGCGGGCCTGCTGCCCGAGGACGTGCGGCGCCGCGCCGGCGAGCAGGGCGTCGGCGGCGAGCGGTTCCGCGAGATCGTCAAGATGCTCGGCAACGACGGCTGGCTCGGCTACGGCTGGCCGGAGGAGTACGGCGGGCAGGGCAGGTCGGTCGCCGAGCAGTACGTGTTCTTCGACGAGGTGCAGCGCGCCGGGCTGCCGTTCCCGTTCGTCACCGTCAACACGGTCGGCCCCACGCTGATGCGGTTCGGCACCGACGAGCAGAAGCGCAGGTACCTGCCCGGCATCCTGTCCGGCGACATCGTCTTCGCGATCGGCTACACCGAGCCCGACGCCGGGACCGACCTCGCCTCGCTGCGCACCAGGGCCGTCCGGGACGGCGACCGGTACGTCATCGACGGCAGCAAGGTCTTCACCAGCGGCGCCAACACCGCCGACCACATCTGGCTCGCGGCGCGCACGAACCCGGACGCGCCGAAGCACAAGGGCATCTCGATCCTGATCGTCCCGACCGACGCCGACGGGTTCTCCTGGAGCCCCATCCCGACGGTCGGCGGGATGGTCGTCACGGCGACGTACTACAACGGCGTCCAGGTGCCCGCGTCATCGGTGGTCGGGGACGTCGACGGCGGCTGGAGCCTGATCACCACGCAGCTCAACCACGAGCGCATCGGGCTCGCCGCGCTCGGCGGCCGGATGATCCGGCTGTGGGAGGACGTCCGCGAGTGGGCGCGCGGGAACGGGGTGATCGACCTGCCGTGGGTGCGGGCCGACCTCGCCCGCACGCACGCCAGGCTGGAGGCGATGCGGCTGATGAACTGGAAGATGACGATGGCGGTGGAGGCCGGGACGCTGACCGGCGCGCAGGCCGGCGCCGCCAAGTCCTACGGGACCGAGACGCACATCGACGTCCAGCGGACGCTGACCGGCATCCTCGGCGCCGCCGGCCGGATCCGCCCCGAGTCGCCGGGGGCCGTGCTGCACGGGCAGATCGAGCAGCTGTCGCGGCAGGGCATCGTCAACACCTTCGGCGGCGGCGTCAACGAGGTGCTGCGCGACATGGTCGCCGTCCAGGGACTGGGTCTGCCGAGGTCGAGGCGGTCATGAGCGGGAACGGCGAGGAGTACGAGGCGCGGCTCCAGGCGTGGGCCGGGCGGCCCTACGGCGCGCGGCGGACCGGGCAGGACCCGGTGAACATCCCCATGATCCGGCACTGGGTCGAGGCCATGGAGGACGGCAACCCCGTCTACCTGGACGAGGAGGCCGCCCGTGCCACGGGCCGCGACGGCGTCGTGGCGCCCGCGTCGATGATGCAGGCGTGGACGATGCGCGGGTACGCCGCGTCCGTCCGCGCCGACCCCGCGGGCCCCGACGAGCTGACCGAGCTGCTGGCCGAGGGCGGCTACACCTCCGTCGTCGCGACCGACTCGGAGTTCGAGTTCCACCGGGAGCTGGTGCCGGGCGACCGCGTCAGCGTCGAGGAGACCGTCGAGTCGATCTCCCCGGAGAAGAAGACGGCGCTCGGCGCCGGACGCTTCGTCAGCACGGTCAAGACGTACCGGGACGAGTCCGGCGAGGTCGTCGCCACGCAGCGGTGGCGCCTCCTGCGGTTCCGCCCCGCCGACAAGCCCGCCGGCAAGCCCGCCCCGGAGCCCGCGGAGGAGAAGCCGCCGCGCCCGCGCCCGGCGATCAATCTGGACAACGCGTTCTGGTTCGAGGCCGCCCGCGAGCACCGGCTCGTCATCCAGCGCTGCGCCGACTGCAAGTCGCTGCGGCACCCGCCGGGGCCGTGCTGCCCGCAGTGCGGGTCGTTCGACTGGGACACCGTCCAGGCGTCGGGCGAGGGCCACGTCTACAGCTACGTCGTCAACCACCACCCGCGCCACCCCGCCTTCGACTACCCGCTGGTCGTCGCGCTGATCGAGCTGGCCGAGGGGACGCGGCTGATCGCCAACATGACCGGGGTCGCGCCGCAGGACGTCGAGGTCGGCATGCCCGTCGTCCTCGACTGGATCGACCCGGACCCCGACCTGTCCCTGCCGGCGTTCCGCCCCGCCGGACCGCCCCGTATTTCCAAGGAGCGCTGATGGACTTCACGCTTGGCGAAGAGCTGGAGGCGGTCAGGGACCTCGCCCGGCAGATCTTCACCGACCGCGCCACGCAGGCGCGGATCAAGGACGCCGAGGGGTCCGAGCGCGGGTACGACGAGGGCCTGTGGGCCGAGCTCGGCGAGACGGGCCTGCTCGGCGTCGCGCTGCCCGAGTCCGCGGGCGGCGCGGGACTCGGCGCCGCCGGGCTGGCCGTCCTGCTGGAGGAGCAGGGCCGCACCGTCGCCCCCGTCCCGGTCTGGCCCGCCGTCGTCGCCGCGCTCACGCTCGCCTCGCACGGCGAGGACGTCCCCGCGGCCTTCGCGGACGGGACGTCGCGGCCGACCGTCGCGCTGGAGGAGTTCGCCCCCGCCGACCCCGCCGCGCCGCGCTGCGCCGCCGTCCGCGACGGCGGGAACTGGGTGCTGACCGGCACGAAGGCCGCCGTCCCGACGCCGTTCGGCGCGAGCCACGTCCTCGTCTCGGCCGTCTCGCCGGAAGGGCCCGGCCTGTTCCTGCTGGAGGCCTCGGCCGCCGGGGTGGCGTGGGAGCGCGCGGAGACCACCGGCCGCGACGCCGCCGGTCACCTGACCCTCGACGGCGCCCCGGCGCGGGCCCTTCCGGACGGCGCGCTCGCCACGGCGCTGCGGCTGGCCCGCGTCTCCCTGGCCGCCGTCCAGGTCGGCGTCGCGGAGGGCGCGCTGCGCATGGCCGCCGACTACCTGTCGGGCCGCGAGCAGTTCGGCCGCCCGCTCGCCACCTTCCAGGCCGCCCAGCACCAGCTCGCCGACTGCTACATCGAGATCGACGCGCTGCGCGTCTGCCTCTGGCACGCCCTCTCGCTGGTCGACGCCGGGGAGGACGCCGAGACCGCCGTGCTCGTCGCCAAGTGGTGGTCGGACGAGGGCGGGCTGAACGTCGTCCACCGCGTCCAGCACCTGCACGGCGGCATCGGCGTGGACGTCGACTACCCGGTGCACCGCCACTTCCTGTGGGGCAAGCAGATCTCCGGGACGCTCGGCGGCGCGTCGTCCGACCTGGAGCTCCTGGGGGCGGCCCTGTGAGCGGAGACGCCGTGACCGGAGACGCCGTGAGCAGGAGCTACGAGGACGTCGCGGTGGGGGAGGAGCTTCCCGAGCTGAGCATCCCCCTGACCCGCACGATGATCGTCGCGACCGCGCTGGCGAGCCGCGACTACCAGGACGTCCACCACGACCCGTCGCTCGCCGTCGAGCGCGGCTCCAGGGACGTCTTCATGAACATCCTGACCACCAACGGGCTCGTCGACCGGTACGTGACGGGCTGGGCCGGCCCCGCCGCGGTGGTCAGGGCCATCAGGATCAGGCTGGGCGCGCCCAACTACCCGGGCGACACGATGGTGCTGACCGGCACCGTCGCGGCCAAGGACGACTCCGGCCGCCGGGTCGAGATCGCCGTGCGCGGCGTCAACGCGATCGGCCCGCACGTCACCGGCACCGTCGTGGTCGAACTGCCCGCCGTCGAAGTACCGGTCGTCCAAGCACGGGCCGTCGAAGTACAGGGGAGCGGCGCATGAGCGTGCTGCCAGGGGCGGCCGCGGTCGCCGGGATCGGCGCCACCGAGTTCTCCAAGGAGTCGGGCCGCAGCGAGCTGCGGCTCGCCTGCGAGGCGGTGCTCGCCGCGATCGTGGACGCGGGGCTCCAGCCGTCCGACGTGGACGGCATGGTGACCTTCACCGCCGACACCAGCTCCGAGATCCACATCGCGCGCAACCTCGGCATCGGCGAGCTGAAGTTCTTCTCGCGCGTCGGGCACGGCGGCGGCGCGGCCTGCGGCACCGTCCAGCAGGCCGCGATGGCCGTCGCGACCGGCGTCGCCGACGTCGTCGTGTGCTACCGCGCGTTCAACGAGCGGTCCGGCACCCGCTACGGCCTCGGGCAGGCCGACCGCCCGATGGACGTCAGCGCAGACAGCGCCGCGTACGCGTGGATGAACCCGTTCGGGCTCTCGACCCCCGCCCAGTGGGTCGCGATGTTCGCCCGCCGCTACATGCACGAGTACGGCGCGACCAGCGAGGACTTCGGCCGCATCGCCGTCGTCGACCGCAGGCACGCCGCCGCGAACCCGGCCGCGTGGTTCTACGGGCGGCCGATCACGCTGGAGGACCACCAGGCGTCCCGCTGGATCGCCGAGCCGCTCCGGCTGCTGGACTGCTGCCAGGAGAGCGACGGCGGCCAGGCCCTCGTCGTCGTCTCCGCCGAGCGGGCCCGCGACCTCCCGCACCGGCCCGCCGTGGTCTGGGGCGCGGCGCAGGGCTCCGGCAACGACCAGCACATGATGACCAGCTACTACCGCTCGGAGATCACCGGCATCCCGGAGATGGGCCTGGTGGGGCGGCAGCTCTACGGGCAGTCGCGGCTCACCCCGGCCGACGTCCAGGCGGCGATCCTCTACGACCACTTCACCCCGCTCGTCCTCCCGCAGCTGGAGGAGCTGGGCTTCT
This sequence comes from Actinomadura coerulea, assembly GCF_014208105.1. Lineage (NCBI taxonomy): Bacteria > Bacillati > Actinomycetota > Actinomycetes > Streptosporangiales > Thermomonosporaceae > Actinomadura > Actinomadura coerulea. The sequence continues at coordinate 4,410,291 of NZ_JACHMQ010000001.1, read as the reverse complement.
GCGCGAAGGGGGAGGGCAAGGACTTCGTCGCCGACGGCAACCTGGAGCTCGGCGGCCGGCTGCCCGCCAACACCCACGGCGGCCAGCTCGGCGAGGCCTACATCCACGGGATGAACGGCATCGCCGAGGCCGTCCGGCTCGTCCGGGGCACCTCGGTGAACCAGCCGGGCGACGTCCACAACGTCCTCGTCACCGCCGGTACCGGCGTCCCGACCAGCGGGCTGATCCTCGGAGCGGACCAATGACCCGGAACCATGAGTGGCAGGGCCGCACGCTCGGCTCGCGGACGGTGACCTACGACGAGACGCGGCCCATCCTCTACGCGCTCGCGGTGGGGGCGGGGGCGGCGGATCTGGACCTCGTGTTCGAGGAGAGGCTCCGGGTCCTGCCCACGTTCGTGCTCACCCTGGCCCAGTGGGCGCCGGACGTCCTGGGCTCGGCGGGCGCGTTCGACGTGCGGACGGCCGTCCACGGGACGCAGCGCCTCCGCGTCCTGAAGCCGCTGCCGCGCTCGGGCTCGGTGGAGATGAGCGCACGCGTCACCGACGTGTGGGACAAGGGCTCGGCCGCCGTCTTCGACGTGGTGGTCGAGAGCGAGTACTTCGAGGCGACCTGGTCGCTTTTCGCGCCGGGGAGCGGCGGTTTCGGCGGCGACCGGGGCCCGTCGTCCCGGCGCCGTCCCGAGGGCGCCCCGGACGGCGTGCTGACCGTCCGCACGGCGTCCGACCAGGCGGCCCTCTACCGGCTGCTCGGCGACCGCCACCACCTGCACATCGATCCGGAGGCGGCGAAGGCGGCCGGGATGCCGCGACCGATCATGCACGGCCTGTGCACGCTCGCGGCCGTCACCCTCCCGCTCGCCGGGTCCCTCGGCGCCCACCCCGCCGACCTGGCCGAGCTCGAAGGCCGCTTCGCCGCGCCCGTCTTCCCCGGTGACGCGCTCCAGGTGAGCACCTGGCGGGACGGTGCCGGTCCCGAGGGCGGGGCGGTCCTGTTCGAGGCGGCCGTGGACGGGACGACGGTCATCTCGGGCGGCCGCGCCCGCTTCGCCGCCGCACGCTAGGTGTCCACGAAGTGCTCGGCATGGCGGTCCTGCCCGGACCGCAGCCCGTCGAACGGCTCCAGCTCGTGCTGGACGCGGGCCAGCCGCCGGAAGTTGCCGAAGCATTCGACCCCCGGCGCGAGGACGGCCAGCAGGTCGCGCCCGTACCGCCGCGCCGAAGGTGTGCGGCAGTCGCGGCGGGACGACGTCCAGCCCGCCCGCCGCGACAGTCTCGACCCGGTCGGTTCTGTCTCGTTGAACTTGAGGGAGGAGACCTCATGAGCTGCGGTGCCTCAGAATGGACCGGACGAATCAATGAAGTCGCGTCTCATTGATCATGGGACAGGTTGTGGATGTCTCGGCCGTGAGCGTTGGCGGGCTCGGATCGGGATCGCTTCGGCAATGTGGTGGATTCACGCTCTCGGAGCGTCGATCGGGTTGCTGCCGAATCGGTCGGAGAGCGCGACAACCCGTTCTAGGTGGGCGAAGGCGCCCTCCGGATGCCGGTGGGCCTCAGCGAGGAAGCTGCTTCGCATGCCCGATGCGAAGTCTAGCCGCGGATAGGCCGTCAAGATGTCGGCGAGATCATCGGGGGCGAGCCCTTCCCAGCCGAGTCCGGCGACGTCGACGGCCGCCCCCGCTTGGACCAACCGGAACACGGGCACCTGCTCGGCCATGAGGTTGGTGTGTCGCAGGATCGCTTCCTCGACCAGGTGGATGCGCGCGAGGTCCCATCCGCGCCCTTCGAGGAAGTGGCATGCGAGATCGGCACCGACGCGTGCGAACTCGCGCTCGCCGGCATAGGTGTCGGTGAGGCCGAGATCGTGGATCATCGCAGCGACGAAGGCCGCCTCCTGGTCGACTTCGGGGTCGACCACGATGCACCGGCCGAAGAGGTACGTGCGGTAACTGTGATTGAGCAGGTAAGGGGGTGCGGCCTCGGCGGCGAGGTCGGCGGCTGCCCGAGTTGTGGGCGTTCGAGGGATCGTGGGGATCATCGGTTGGTCCGTTCGTCAGGAATTGAACGATCACCATCGTCGGCGTCGCGACCCGTGTCCGCAAGGACGCGGGTATGTCAGATCCGGACACGGCTGTGTCGGCGGGTCATGTCCGGATGTGACATGCTCTTGTCATTGCGGACGTACTCGGTGATCCTGCAGAGTTGGTGACATGACCCCTCACCTCGTCGTGATCACCGTGTTCGACGGCGTCGAGCTTCTCGACGTTGCCGGACCGCTCGAGGTGTTCTCCACCGCTGATCGCCTGCTGCATGAGGACGTCCCCGGCTACAGAACACTGGTCGCCGGTCCCCAGCCTGGACTCGTTCGCTGTGCCGGGGGTACCTCGATCGCAGCCGACGTCTCATGGAAGGAACTGCCTCGCGAGATCGGGACTCTCGTCGTGCCGGGTGGCCTGGTCCTGCATGAGAGCGGGGTGAAGGCGCTGGAGGCAGAGCCGCTTGTCCAGTGGCTGGCCACCCCCGCCACTCATGGAACGTCTCGAATAGCCTCGGTCTGTGCGGGGGCGCACATGTTGGCCGCCGCCGGCTTGCTCGACGGGCGGCGGGCGACGACGCACTGGGCGACGGTGGGTCAGCTCGCCGCCGACCATCCCGAGGTGACCGTCGAGCCCGACGCGATCTACGTGCGTGACGAGCACGTCTGGACCTCGGCGGGCGTGTCCACGGGAATGGACCTAGCGCTCGCCCTGGTCGCCCACGACCACCATGCCGAGTTGGCCCGTCGTGTCGCCCGGTGGCTCGTCATGTACATGCGGCGACCGGGTGGTCAGAGCCAGTTCAGCGAGCTTCTGGTGTACCCATCGGCCACCGACGCTCAGATCGCCCGCCTGCAGGCATGGATTCCGGACCATCTCACCGAGGACCTGTCCAACGACGCGCTCGCACGCCGGACCAACCTCAGCGTCCGGCACTTCTCGCGCCTCTTCCGTCAGCAGGTCGGGGTGACGCCTGCACAGTATGTGGAGTCGGTCCGTGTTGACGCCGCCGCGCGGCAACTCCTCCACACCGGCAACGGGCTCAGAGCCATCGCGAACGCGGTCGGGCTCGGCTCGCTCGAGACGCTCCACCGGCTGTTCAAGCAACGCTTCGGCGTCACACCTGCGGCTTATCGGGAGCGATTCACCACACGAGGAGCATGACCGAACTGTGACCTCGGCCAGCCGCGCCGGGCCGACCGGTCGATGAACTGCCCGAGCGTTGCAGGCTGCAGTTCGCAGCCTGCTCCAAGCTCCTCTGCCGCTCCATTCCCGACTGGACGACGCAGGTCTGATAGGACGTGCGTCACCTGCCGGCGCATCTGGCGCTCTTGTCGTTCGGCGGGCCAGCGGCCGAGGTCGAACACGGCCTGGCTCCCGATGCCGTCCACGACGGTCATAACGGTCTCGGCGGCCTCCTCCAGGAGCGGGCCGGATGGATGGCCCGACGTCGCAAGGACGAGCTGGAGGGCCTCGCTCCACGTCCGGTAGCGGTTGCGCTGCTCCTCGGCGAGGGCCGGGTCATGGGCGGCCCGCCTTCCTGCGCCGGGCAGCGCAGCCCTCTACGCCGCAGGCCGGGTCGACCCCGACCGGACGCCCGAGGGCCGGGACTTCCATCCCGTCCGGACCTACGCCGACACCAAGCTGGCGAACCTGCTGATGGTCCCGCTGTTCGCCGAGCGGTGGAAGGACGCCGGTGTCACGATCGACGCGGTGCATCCGGGCGTGCTGCGCACGGACCTCACCACGCGGGGCGGGCCCTTCGGCCTGCTTATGAGGGCCGTCAAACCGGCCTTGAAACCGGTGGGCAGGGCCGCTCCGCCGGTCGTGGACCTGGTGGACTCCGCCGGCACCGGACGCTACTTCCACGTCGCCAAGGAGAAGCCGCTCAAGGCCAGGGCCCGCGAGGGCGCGCTCGCCCGCCGCCTCTGGCACGACGCCGAAATCGTCCTCGCGGCCGTGTACCCCCGGGACGCCTTGCCCCGCGCCCGGACCGGGCTTGGCCCGGCGCTGTGCCCGGGGTTCAAGATTTCTTCATCTGCCGTCACGGGACCGCTATCGCCGGTGTCGTCGCAGCTCATAGGCCTTCAGTCGGCGATAGACGTCAGCTTCCGACCAACGGCGGCAGCGTGCGTGGGCAATGCGTGACATTTATTCGTATTTGTCAAAAATGTCACCGTCGCAGTGCCGTCGTTCCCGCTCCCCCTCGGGGCTCCAGCCCCGGCCCGGGGACGACCGCGGAAAGGCCTCCGATGCGACGACTCCTCATGCTCGCGCTCCCCGCCGCCCTGAGCGCGGCACTGCTCGGCGCGACGGCCGCGCCCGCGTCCGCCACACCACCCGGCATCCCGTCCGCCGCCACGGCGGAGAGCCGCCTGGCCGCCCTCACCGTGGCCGCCGAATCCCACGGGAGCACCTACGACCGCGACCTGTTCCCGCACTGGATCACCATCTCCGGGACGTGCAACACCCGCGAGACCGTGCTGAAGCGGGACGGCACGAACGTCACCACCGATTCCGCGTGCGCCGCGAAGTCCGGCAAGTGGTACTCGCCCTACGACGGCGCCACCTGGACGCAGGCGTCCGACCTGGACATCGACCACATGGTGCCGCTCGCCGAGGCGTGGGCGTCCGGCGCCTGGTCCTGGACGACCTCGCGCCGCCAGTCGTTCGCCAACGACCTCGCGGGCCCCCAGCTGTGGGCCGTCACCGACAACGTCAACCAGGCGAAGAGCGACAAGGACCCGGCCGAGTGGAAGCCGTCGGTCGCCGCCTTCCGCTGCACCTACGCCCGGGCCTGGATCCAGGTGAAGTGGTCCTGGGGCCTGACCGTGGACGGCTCGGAGAAGAGCGCCCTCACCACGATGCTCGGCACCTGCTGACCGACGGCCACGCCGGCCCGCACCGGCGCCCGCGGGAACCGTCCCGCGGGCGCCGGTGCGGCCTGGCCCGTCAGCCCGCGCGATGGCGGAGCAGGGCGGTGGCGATGGCGACCTGGGCGGGGTCCAGTGCGGTCTCGCCGTCCTCGACGTCCCACAGCGCGTTCTGCAGCACGCGGCCGAGCGTCCAGCCGGTCGCCCGCTTCCGGTCCAGGCCGAGGGCCTCGGTCAGCAGGTCGAAGCGGCGCAGGACCGCCCGGGTCACGTCGCCGCCCGCGACCACCTCGTCCCAGCGGTCGTCCAGCGCCGGCAGCAGGTCGAAGCCGGGGTCGCCGGCGAGGGGCTTGGGGTCGATGGCCAGCCAGGGTTCACGCTCGGCGGCGAGGACGTTGTCGTAGTGCAGGTCCCAGTGGAGCAGGCGGTCGCCGGGCTCGCCGACGAGTTCGGCCACGGCGGACGCGCACGTCCGCACCAGCCGCCGGTCGGCCGGGTCGCCCAGCGCGGGGACGGCGCCGGGAACCTCGTCGAGCATGGCGGCGGCGATGTCGGCCAGGCGGCGCAGCCCCTCGGGCGCGGGGACCGCGACCAGGCGGACCAGCAAGTCGGCCAGGACGCCCAAGGCGGTGTCGTCGTCGGCCACCGATGACAGCGGCCGGGTCGCGTCCAGGCGTTCGAGCAGCATCGTGCCGGTGCCCGGGTCGTGGTCGAGCAGGCGCACGGCCCCTTCGCCGTCCCATACGCGCAGGCCGACCGGTTCGGTGGCGTGCTCGTCGGTGACCGGCTGGAGCTTGAGCGCGGCGGGCGTGCCGTCCGCGCGGGTCACCGGCAGGACGAGCGAGGCCACGCCGTGCCGTCCCGGGCCGTCCGGGCGCAGCGCCCAGCGGTCCAGGAACTCGTTGGCCAGGTCGGGCAGCGCGGCGATCCAGGCGCGGCCGGACGCGCCGAAGTGCTTGCTGTGCGAGGCGGCGAGCGCCTCGGGGACGTCGATGCGGATCGACGTGCTCATGGTTGACGTCTCCTTCGTGTGCTCCGGTTCGGGTCGCGTGTCACGAAGAAGACGTCGGCGGTGCCCGGCTCGCGGGCAGGGGTCAACGCATGCCCGCAAGCCTATCGGGCCTTACGACGGCGCGGTTTCGGCGGCGCGCCACATCCGCAGGTAGACCTCCGCGCCGCGCGCCATGTCCTCGGTGATCTCCGGCCCGCCGACCGCGCGGATGTCGGCGATCCAGTCCGGGACGAGGCCGTAGTTGGCGACGCCGTCGGTGTTGAGGTCCCAGGTGCGCAGCCCGGCGCGGAGCCGGTCGAGCTTCACCGCCGGGTCGATCGGCGAGGCGAACGGGTAGCGCAGCGGGCCCGCGTCCCCGCCCGTGCGGGGCCCCGGCAGCGCGCCCATGCCGTTGGCGTCGAGCCCGTACCCGTAGCCGAACGGGCGGGCCGGATCGCGCTGCGCCTTGTCGCGCCGCCACTCCGCGGTGAACCGGTCGGCCGCGCTGCCGTATCCGGCCACCATGCCGCCGAGCCGGTAGACGCGGGGCAGATAGGTCGCGTCCATCCAGCTGTGGGACGAGATGACACCGGGATACCGCGCGGCCTCCAGGATGCCGAGGGCCTGGCCGGCGGCCTTCGCGCTCATGTGGTCGACCTCGACGATCATGTGCCGCTTCATCATCCCCTGGATCATGTACGCGCCGAGGTCGCTGAGCCCCCGGACGTTGCAGTGCGGGCCGCTCGGATAGATCGGGAGCGTGATCCCCGCCATTCCGAGCAGCTTCAGGATCGGCTGGAGGGCGTCGCCGACCTCGCCCGCCGGGGCGATCGTGTTGTCGTGCGCGGCGCCGGTGCACGTCTCGGCCTGCCAGAACCGCCCGGTGCCGACGAAGTTGGCGAGGTTGACGAACGCGCCCGCCACACCGCCGTCGAACCGCACGCCGCACAGCGCGTTGTCGTATTTGTGGCACACGAACATCGAGGCCACGCCGAGGCTCCGCGCCTCGTCCAGCCCCCGGTCGATGTCGGCGCGGGTGCAGGCCGGTGCGCCGCCCACGAGCCGGCAGCCGAAGGGTTCGGAGGTCTCGATGCCGAGGACGACGGCGAGCTTTCCGTCCTCGATGACCTGGCGGGCCTGCGCCGAGTCGCGCACGATCCGGAACCAGCCCTTGCCGGGGCCGCCGGTGCGCTCGTCGATGAAGCTCTGCATCTCCCGCATCCGCTGCGCCTGGACCCGGATCGAGGCCATCTCGTCGCAGGGGGTGCGCTTGAGCGGATAGATCTCGCAGAGCTGCCGGTTGTCCACCAGGTGGTTGACGAGGACGCGCTGCCCGGCCCGCCAGGACCGCTCCAGCCACTCGTAGTACACCTGCTGGTGGGTGCGGGAGTCGTAGGCGGGCCAGTCCTTGAACGTCGGCCAGCCGGTCGGGTCGTGGGTGCCGAACGGGGTGCCGTACTTGTTGAAGTTCTCCCACCAGGCGAGCACGCCGTTGCCCGCGTGGTCGGGGCAGTCGCGCAGCGCCTCCTGGATGCCGCGCGGGTCGAACGGCTTGCCGCACATGAGCGCGCCGCCGAACGCTTCGTAGGCCATCAGGTGGCTGTGGGCGTCGATGTAGCCGCGCACCTCGCGCGGCTCGCCCTCCGCGTTCGCGCGGGGGGCGGGCAGGAGTGCGAGCAGGAGAACGAGAAGGATCGGAACGCAGGCGGCACGTCGGACGGGCATGGGGCACCTCGGCCGGGGGGAGACGTCCAGTGGCTCTCAGCCGAGTGAAACACCGATCCGGCAAAATGTGAATAGTCCTCACGTCATCGCCGGTCAGCCCGGGTGCCGCGCCTACACCCTCGTTTGTTGGGACGAGACGGATGTACCGGTCACCGGGACGCCGAAGGCCGGGCGGGGGCGGGGCCGGGATGATGAGGGTTCATGAACGAGCTGACGATTCCGGAGTTGGTGGCGCGGGCGGCGAACGAGTTTCCGGACGCGGAGGCGGTCGTGGACGGCGACGTCCGGGTCACCTACGCCGAGCTGCGGGAGCAGGTCCGCCAGGTTACGGGCGCGTTCGTCGGGGCCGGTTTCGTGCCGGGGGACCGCATCGCCGTCTGGGCGCCCAACGGCCTGCGCTGGATCGTCACCGTGCTCGGTGCCCTCGGCGCGGGCGCGACGCTCGTCCCGCTCAACACCCGCTACAAGGGCGACGAGGCGCGGTGGCCGCTCTCCAAGTCCGAGGCGAAGATCCTCTTCGTGGAGGACGGGTTCCTCGGCATCGACTACCCCGGCATGCTCGGCGTGGAAGGATCCGGCGCCCCCGGGCTGCCCGCGCTGCGGACGGTCGTCACGTTCAACGGCCCCGCGCGCCCGGGAGTGATCTCCTGGGACGACTTCACCGCCGGGGCCGTCTCCCCGGACGAGGCCGACGCGCGGGCGGCGGCCGTCCGCCCGGAGACCGTCGCCGACATCCTGTTCACCTCCGGGACGACCGGCAGGCCCAAGGGCGCCGTCGTCACCCACGAGCAGAACGTCCTCACCTACCGGGCGTGGACGGGCCGCACCGGCGTGCGGGCAGGCGACCGCTACCTCATCGTCAACCCGATGTTCCACTCGTTCGGCTACAAGGCGGGCGTGCTGGCGTGCGTGATGCGGGGCGCCACGATGGTGCTGCAACGCACGTTCGACGTCCCGGAGACGCTGCGGCTGATCGAGCAGGAGAAGATCACCGTCCTGCCGGGGCCGCCGACCGTCTACACCGCGCTGCTGCACGCCCCGGGCCGGGACGAGCACGACCTGTCGAGCCTCCGGCTCGCTGTGACGGGCGCGGGAGACGTGCCCGTCACGCTGGTGCGGCGCATCAAGGACGAGCTGTTCCCGCAGGTGGTGACCGCGTACGGGCTGACCGAAGCGTCCGGGACGGTCACGGCCTGCTCGGTGGACGACGACGACCAGACCATCGCCACCACGTCCGGCCGGCCCATCCCCGACGTCGAGGTCGCGATCGTCGACGGCGAGGGCGGGCGCGTCCCGGCCGGGACCGACGGCAGGATCCTCGTCCGCGGCTACAACGTCATGAAGGGCTACCTGGACGACCCGGAGGCGACCGCCGAGGCGATCCGCGACGGCTGGCTCGACACCGGCGACCGCGGGCGCCTCGACGAGCGCGGCAACCTCACCATCACCGGGCGCACCAAGGAGATGTTCGTCGTCGGCGGGTTCAACGTGTACCCGGCCGAGGTCGAGAACGCCCTCGCCCGCCACGACGCCGTCGCCGAGTCGGGCGTCGTCGGCGTCCCGGACGCGCGCATGGGCGAGGTGGGCCGCGCCTACGTCCGGCTCCGCCCCGGCGCCGCGGCCACGCGGGACGAGCTGGTCGCGCACTGCCGGGAGCGGCTCGCGAACTTCAAGGTCCCCCGGGAGGTCGTCTTCGTGGACGACCTCCCGAAGACCGCGTCCGGCAAGATCTGGCGCGTGAAGCTCAAGGAGCGCGACCGCGCCTAGAGGGCGGCGACGACGCGTGCCCTGTGCTCGGCCACGGTGCCCCACGCCGAGTACAGGGCCCGCGCCTTGCGGATCCACAGCGACGGGTCGTACTCGTCGGTGTAGCCGATCGCACCGTGCACCTGGAGCGCGGTCTTGGCCATCCCGTAGGACGCCTCCGACGCGGCGACCTTCGCGGCGGACGCGTCCCGCGCGAAGTCCGGCGTCCCGTACGCCAGCGCCGCCCCGTACACCAGCGGGCGGGCGAACTCCAGCTCGACCATCGCGCTCGCCAGATGGTGCTTGATCGCCTGGTACTCGCCGATCGGGCGGCCGAACTGCCGCCGCGTCCTGGCGTACTCGACCGACACCTCCAGCAGCGCCTGCCCGAGCCCCACCTGCTGCGCCGCGCACAGCAGCACGCCGAGGTCGGTGAACCCCGCGCCCTCGGGGACGCGGAACAGCCGCCGCGCCGGGTCGAGCGACCGGGCGGCCTCCCCGGTCGCCTTCCGCTCCGCGCCGTCGGCGGTGAGCACCAGGTCGGCGACGTCGGCGTCCAGCGCGTGCGGGACGGCGAGCGTCACGACCGCCTCGCCCGCGGCGACGCGCGGCAGCCACGGCGACCCGCCGAGCAGCTCGGCGGCGGCGAGCGTCTCCACGTAGGGGCCGGGCGCGGCGGCCCGCCCCAGCTCCTCCGCCGCGACGGCCAGCTCGACCGGCAGCAGCCCCGCGCCGCCCGCCTCCTCCGGCACGGCCACCGCGAACGCCCCGGCCTCGGCGACCGCCGACCACAGGGCCAGCCCCGGGCCGGCGTCCCCGGCCGCCCAGGCGCGGGCGGCCCCGGCGGTGCCGGCCGTGCCCAGCAGCTTGCGCAGCGTCTCGCCGAACATCCGCTGCTCGGCGGAGAGAACGAACTTCACCGCGACCCCCTCGGCAGGCCGAGCAGCCGCTCGGCGATCACGTTGCGCTGGATCTCGTTCGTGCCCGCGTAGATGGGGCCGGCCAGCGAGAACACGTAGTTCTCCAGCCACTCCGACTCCAGCTCGCCGTCCGGGCCGAGCAGATCGAGCGCGGTCTCGTGCAGCGCCACGTCCAGCTCCGACCAGAACACCTTGTTCAGGCTCGACTCCGCGCCGATGTCGTCGTCCCGCGAGACCGTCTCGAACCCCTTGAGCCGGTAGGCCCGCGCCCTGATCCAGGCGTCCGCGACCCGGTCCCGCAGCGCGTCGCCGGAGGCGTCCGCGCGCTCCTTCCACAGCTCCACGAGCCGCTCGGCCGCCGCGGTGAACCGCCCGGGGCTGCGCAGCGTGAGGCCGCGCTCGTTGCCGGCCGTGGCCATCGCGACCCGCCAGCCGTCCCCGGGCGCGCCGATGACGTCCTCGTCGGGGACGAAGACCTTGTCGAGGAACAGCTCGGCGAACGCCGGCTTGCCGTCCAGCCGCCCGATCGGGCGGACCGTCACGCCCTCGGCGTCCAGCGGGAACATCAGGTAGGTGAGGCCCTTGTGGCGGGACGACTCGGCGTCGGACCGGAACAGCCCGAAGCCCCGGTCGGCGAACGCGGCCCGCGAGCTCCACGTCTTCTGCCCGTCCAGCAGCCAGCCGCCGTCGGTCCGGGTCGCCGTCGCCCGCAGGGCCGCGAGGTCGCTGCCCGCGCCCGGCTCCGACCACGCCTGCGCCCAGATCACCTCGCCCGCCGCCATCGGCGGCAGGATCCGCGCGAGCTGCTCGGGCGTCCCGTGCTTGAGCAGCGTCGGCGCCAGCAGGTTGATGCCGTTCTGGCTGACCCGCCCCGGCGCGCCCGCCGCGTAGTACTCCTCCTCGAAGACCAGCCACTGGAGCACCGACGCGCCGCGCCCGCCGTACTCCTCCGGCCACGACACCACGCCCAGCCGCGCCGCCCCGAGCGTCCGCTCCCACTCCCGGTGCGCCGCGAAGCCCTCCGCGGTCTCCAGCGACGGGAGGGGCCGCGCCGGGACGTGCTCGCGCAGCCATCCCCGCACCTCGCCGCGGAACTCCTCGTCCGCCGCCCCGAACTCAAGATCCATGCGACCCTCTTTCTAACAACTGTTTGGTAGAGTACCCACCCCCTCGCACCCCCGCCGCCCCCTCCCGCCCAGTGAGATCCCCGCGGCCGCGAAACCCCTCACGGGAAGCCGCCGTTCGGCGGTGAGCGGGGCGCGAGCTACGACGGCCACCGCCTCTACGCCGCCACCTCCATGGCGAACCCGGGCACGCTGTTCGCGCTCGACCCGTCCAACGGCCACGTCATCTGGAAGACGCCGAACCCGGCGGACGGCTGCACCACCGGCGGCGCGGCCCAGTACCCGAAGGTCTGCCGCTTCGGCCACCCGCCCGCCGTGACCACCCCCCGGCCTCGTCTGGGAGGGCGGCATGGTCTACGCCCTGACCGGCGACATGTTCACGCCCTACCCCAATGACAAGGGCTACGCCCTTCCGGCCTTCAGCCGCTGACGCGGGCGACGCCGCAGAAGGCGTCCACCTCGGGCGGCTCGTCGAACGGCGACGGCTCGGGACGCCAGCGCGACACCGGCACGACCCCCGGTTCCAGCAGCTCCAGGCCGTCGAAGTACCCGGTGATGCGCTCGGGGGAGCGGAGGTTGTAGGCGATCCCGCCCGCCTCGACGTACCGGGCGATCGCGCGGGCGCGGGCGGTGTCGTCGGCACCGCCCGCGCCCGGCGCCCCGAAGACGTCGCTGCCGTCGTTGATGACGACGTGGCTGCCCGGCGCGAGCGGCGCCACCAGCCGGGCGAGGACCCCTTCGGGATCCTCGCCGTCGGTCAGGTGACCGAGGATCCCGAGGAGCAGCAGGGCCACCGGCCGGTCGAAGTCGAGCGTCTCGGCGGCCTTCGCCAGGATCACGTCCGGCTCGCGGATGTCGGCGTCGATGTAGGAGGTGACGCCCTCGGGCGCGGAGGTCAGCAGCGCGCGGGCATGGGTGAGGACGAGGGGATCGTTGTCCACGTACACCACCCGCGCGTCGGGCGCGATCCGCTGCGCGACCTCGTGGGTGTTGTCCACGGTGGGCAGGCCGGTGCCGATGTCGAGGAACTGCCGCATCCCGACCTCGCCCGCCAGATACCGGACGGCGCGCCCGAGGAACGCCCGCGAATGCCGCGCGATGTCCACCTGACCAGGAAAGATCGCGAGGAACTCGTCCCCCACCTCCTGGTCGACGGGGTAGTTGTCCTTCCCGCCCAGCCAGTGGTTCCAGATCCGCGCCGAGTGCGGAACCGACGAGTCGATCCGTGACTGCTCTCCCAAGAAACCCTCCCATAGCCGCAACCGCCCGCGATCCTATTGCGGTCGGCGCTTCCGGCGACCCGCTGGCCGATGCCGGGCATCCGGCAGGGCGGGCACGACCTCTGATGTACTGGCCACGCCGCTCGGTCGAGCGGCTCACCGGCTCGGCGGCATTTGTGCGGAGGTGCGGATGGTCAGCGAGAACACGGCCAGGCTGGCGGTGCTCATCGACGCCGACAACGCGCAGCCCGCGATCGTCGAGGCCCTCCTGGCAGAGGTCGCGAAGTACGGGACGGCCCACGTCAAGCGCGCCTACGGCGACTGGACCGGCACCAGCCTGCGGGGCTGGAAGGAGCAGCTGCTCGACCAGTCGATCCAGCCGATCCAGCAGTTCGCCTACACCAAGGGCAAGAACGCGACCGACGCCGCGATGGTCATCGACGCGATGGACCTGCTGTACTCCGACCGCTTCGACGGGTTCTGCCTCGTCTCCAGCGACAGCGACTTCACCCGCCTGGCCGCGCGCATCCGCGAGTCGGGCCTGACCGTGTACGGATTCGGCGAGCGCAAGACCCCCAAGCCCTTCGTGGCGGCCTGCGACAAGTTCATCTACATCGAGAACCTGCTGTACGACCAGGACGCGACCACCCCGGCCGCCGCGACGCTCCAGCCGGCGCCCCCGACGCCGGCCGCCAAGCTGAAGAAGGACGCCGCCCTCGTCAACCTCCTCCGCAACGCCGTGGAGGCGGCGTCCGACGAGGACGGCTGGGCCGCCCTGGCGTCCGTGGGCCACATCATCACCAAGCAGCGCCCCGAGTTCGACTCCCGCAACTACGGCTACGCCAAGCTCAACGAGCTGATCGCCGCGACGACGCTGTTCGTCCTGGACCGCCGCAGCCCCGGCGACGGCAAGGCGAACATCATCTACGTCCGCGACAAGCGCCACCAGGACAGGAAGCCGGGCTCCTGACGCTCCTGTCAGCGGCGTGAGCTCGTGGTGAAGACGCCGATGCCGTTGGCCACCGCGCGTTCCGAACCGTCCGAGGGGGTGTTGCGGACGGTCACCGCGGGCTCGCCGGGGGACCGCGCCACGAGGGCCGAGGAGCCGCCGCCGTCGAGGTTCACGGCGTCGTCGGCGCCCGCCCTGCCGAGCAGGGACGCCAGTTCCGCGACGGTCAGGCCGCCGCTGCGCTCGGACCTGCCGTCCACCACCACGAGGTAGAAGCGCCGGCCGTCGCGGCTCACCCCCGCGGCCGTGCGCGGCGCCGGGCCGGTGGCGCTCAGGCCGTCCAGCGGCCTGCCGTCCCGCAGGATCGGGAACCCGCCGACGGCGAACCGGAAGCGGACCGGCCCGGTGAAGCGGTACGAGACCCGCACCCGGTCGCCGGGCCTGAGGCGGCGCAGCGCGTCGGCGCCCTTCTCCCGTCCGACGAGCACGGTCGTGCCGGACGGGATCGCGCCGCCGCCCACCGTGCCGGAGACGCCCGTCACCACACCCCGCCGCACGGTCGCCTCCGCGGCGTTCGTGCTGCACGGGTCGTTGCGCACCTTGTCCGTCCCGCACACCGCGCGCTGCCGCGACACGTCCCCCCATTCGGGGCCGAACGCCCCGACGCCGCCGACCGGGAGCGCGTACTGGTTGAGGCCGCGCAGCGCGATGGACGTCCGGCCGGAGCGGACCGTCCCGGTCAGGCGGAGGCGCGCCACATGCCCGCGCCGGTCGGCGCCGACGCCGATGACGTCCTCGGTGGACGTGCCGGGCGGCAGCGAGGGGCCGAAGCGCTGCCCGTCCGGAACGGCGCCCTTGAGCGGACGGCCCCCGTCGACCTCGGGCCCGGACGAGGACCCCGTGGGCACCACCCCGGCATGGGTCTCGCTGATGTTGAAGAAGTCGCCGTTGACCCCGGCCAGGGCGTGCTGCGCGTCCGCCATGGCCGACACCGTGCGCCGGGCGGCGACCACGGGCGGCCGCAGGAGCCCGACCCCCGCCTGGCGCAGGTCGACGTCCACCAGCTCCCCGGCGACCCGCCCGCCTGCCCCGGACGTCTCGAACGCCCGGAACGTCGCCCCCGTCGCGAGCTTCTCGGAGGAAGTGAACCGAACCTCCCCGACCTCCGCCGAGACCGGGGCCCGTGCCCCCGCCGCGTCCGCCCGCTCACCGGATCCCGCCCCGTCGGCCGGCGTCGTGTCCGCCCGCGCCGGAACCCACCCGGCCCCGACCGCCACGGCCGCCGCGGCCCCCACGGCCACCCACCTGCTCGCCATCAGCCCGCCTCTCCACCCGGCTCCTCTGCTTTCTGATCATGACTCGCGCCGGGTGAAAGGCAAAGGAGCCGGAGGTTGACACCCGAGGAAGATCACGCGGCGCGCCGGCGCGGGTCAGCCAAAGGTGGGGAGGCCGTAGCGGTCCTGGTCGGAGGGGCGGGGGGCCTCGGGGCCGTCGCGGCCGAGGCGGAGCATGCGGCAGACGCGGACCGTGCGGAACTCGCGGTCCCGGACGGTGAACACGTGGCCCGGCGTCGCCCGGATGCCGTCGGCGATCGCGGTCCACTCGGCGAGCTCGGCGTCGGACGGGGAGTCGCCCTGGAACTCGCGGAGCCTCGGCATCAGGTCGGTGAAGTGGCACGCCAGCCGGTCGCGGGCCTCCTCCGGGTCGTCGCCGCCGGTGAGCGGGGCCCAGGCCTCGCCGTCGACCTCCACCGCGATGAAGGTGGGAGGGAGCAGCACGACCCCCGGGTGGGTGCGGATCGCGTGCCGGGCCTCCGTGCGGACCATCTCCGGGACGGTGCCCTCCACCGGCAGCCGCCCGACGAGGTTCAGCCGGAGCTGCGCCTCCCACTGGCCGCACGGCGCCGGCGGGTCGAGCAGGTGGTCGCGCAGCAGGCCGTCGGCGGTCAGGTCGGCGTCGGTGGACCGGGGCGGCTCCATCACCCGGTCGCCGAGCAGGATGAACTTCTCCACCCGGATGACGCGGTAGCGGCGGTCGCCGATCTCCCACTCGTCCTTGGCGAGCTGCTCGCCCTCCTCGGGGTCGAGCCGCGCGGCCGCCGCGAGCATCGCCCGGACGGTCGGGGGATCGGTCTCCCGCGCGGCGGCGGTGCGGAGGTCGATCGCGAGGTTGTAGCGGGCGGTGGCGGGGCCGTCCGCGCCCAGCGACCCGATCCGCCATTCTTTCCCGAATTGCACCGCATGACCGAATTCAGGGGATCCTGCGGGAAAGAGCTTCGGATACCGCCGAATCCGCTCACCGAGTTCCCGGTCTCGGACGTCCGCGACCGGGTCGAGCCGGGCCACCACGTTGATGTGATCGTACCCGGGCATCAGCGGGAAGGTCATGCCCGCATCCTGGCCGGATGCGCCACCGGCCGCACGGCTTTTCCCGTATTCGAACGCCGGAATGATTGGAGCTTGGGATATTTGAGGCGGTTGTTCGAGGGGGCTGTTCGGCGAGGATGATAACGACTTTCACATCGTCCGGATGGGGGGTGCCGCCGCGCGGATCTTCATGCCCTGTGCCTGTGCGTGGCCGACGAGCTGTCGGCCGCGTCGAAGTCGAACGAGTTCCTGGACGGCTCGGTGGTGTCCCACTTCATCTCGTTCTCGGGCGTGAGCTGGTTGAACTCGCGGTCGAGCGTGGAGGCACAAGCCGACTCGCCCATGGAAAGAAAAAATGCTCTGCGGGCCATTAAGGCAATGATCCATAGGGCATCTTCCTAGGTAGGGGCGGGCCGGAATCCATTCGCATGCCGGTCGTTTCCGCTGCCCCGGAACAGTGGACCCGGGCCCGGAGGGCTCCGCGGTGGAAGGGAGATCAATGGAATCTTCGGCAGTGCCGCGCGCCGACCTCGTGCTGGAGGGCGGCGGCGTGAAGGGCATCGCGCTGGTCGGCGCGATCGCCGAGACGCAGGCGCGGGGGTACCGGCTCGGCGCGCCGGCCCGCGTCGCGGGGACGTCCGCCGGCGCGATCGTCGGAGCGCTGCTGGCGGCGGGGATGCCCGTCCCGGAGATGGTCGAGCTCATGAGGAGACTCGACTACCGGTCGTTCCAGGACGGCTCGCGCTTCGCCGTCGTGCGGGGCCTGTCCCTGCTCACGACCCTCGGGCTGCACAAGGGCGACGCCCTGCACCGGTGGATCTCCGCGCGGCTGAAGGAACGCGGGGTCGAGACGTTCGGGCAGTTGAGACTGCGCGACCCCGATTCGGCGCTCCCGCCGGAGCGCGCCTACAGGCTCGTCGTCGTGGTCTCCGACATCAGCAGCGGGCGGATGGTCCGCCTGCCGTGGGACTACGAACGGTACGGGCTGGATCCCGACGAGCAGTCCGTCGCGGACGCGGTGCGCGCCTCGGCGTCCATTCCGGTGTTCTTCCGGCCGCGCCGCGTCTGCCGGAAGGACGGCCGCGCCTGCGTCCAGGTGGACGGCGGGATGCTCTCCAACTACCCGATCACCATCTTCGACCGGGAGGACCGCGAGCCCCGCTGGCCGACGTTCGGCGTGAAGCTGTCGGCGCGCCCGCTTCCCGGTGGCGTGTTCCCGCAGTGGCGGGCCGTCCGCGGCCCCGTCGGGTACGGGCGCGCGCTCGTCTCGACGATGGCGGAGGCGCACGACCGGGTGCGGATGGACGAGCCGGCCATCGTGGCCCGCACCATGTTCGCCCGCACCGACGGCGTCCTCGCGACCGACTTCGACCTCGACCCGGCGGCCCGCGACCGTCTCTACGCGGCGGGCCGCGAAGCCGCGGCCCGCTTCCTGGACGACTGGGACCACCGCGCCTACCTGGCACGCCACCGGCCGCCCCGCCCCCTGGCGAGCCCGGCCCCCGACTGATCCGCGGCGTTTGTCAAATCTACGTACTTACGTAATAGTGGAGAAATGACGGAGGAGACGCTGGCGGAGCGGGTCGCGCGCCTGGAAGAGCGCGTTGCCGCGCTGGAAGGGGCCGCGCCCGCCGCCGGACGCCCGGAACCGGCGGGCGCGTTCTGGGCCCTGGACGCCCTGAAGGAGCGGGCCGCCGAGCCCGGCGCCGTGCTGTTCACCGGCTCGGTGACGCTCCCGTCCGGGGAGCATTACGAATGGCAGCAGGGCCATTCCGCCGGTGACCTGCTGTCGGACGACTGGTCGCAGAACGCCGAGGCGCTCTCCGCGCTGGCGCACCCCGTCCGGCTGCTGCTGCTCCGGGAGATCCTCCGGGGCGCGGGCACCACCGCCGAGCTGGCCGACCACGAGAGCCTCGGCACGACCGGCCAGCTCTACCACCACCTGCGGCAGCTGGTCGCGGCCGGCTGGCTCCGCACCACCGGGCGCGGGCGCTACAGCGTCCCCGGCGAACGGGTCGTGCCGATTCTGACCGTGCTGGCGGCCACCCGCCGCTGACCGACCCGATGGAGGGGCGATGCTCAGGACACTCGCACGTTTCAGGACGCTGTTCATCGTGTTCGGCCTGGTGCCGGCACTCACAGCGCCCCTGCACGGCGTCGACGCGCTCTGGTGGCTCGGAACGGCCCTCATCGTGGTGGGGGTCGTGTTGTTCTTCGTGCGCAGCGGCCCTTCGGACGCGGAACCGGTGGTCCTGCGCAGCCCGGTCGAAGGGCGCTGGGTGCCCGTCAACAGCCCCGCCGACAAGGTGCCCAGCCACGGAACCCACGAGCTGGGCCAGACCTACGCGATCGACCTGGTCCACGTCCCGGACGGCGAATGGAGCGCGGTGCGGAACTGGCCCCTCGCGGCGCGCCCGGACACGTTCCCGTCCTTCGGGCGGGACGTCCTCGCACCGGCCGACGGCGTCGTCGTCCAGGCGAGCGGATGGCAGCGCGACCACTGGAGCCGGAACTCCTGGCCCGGTGTCCTCTACCTGTTGGTCGAGGGGATGGTGTTCCGCCAGCTGCTGTCGCTGCTGACCCTTTCGGCGGGACGGTTCGTCGTCGGCAACTCCGTCACCCTCGATCTGGGCGGCGGCGTGTACGCGGTGTTCGCCCATCTGCGCCGCGGCTCGCCCCGCGTCTCCAAGGGCGACCGGGTCCGGGCGGGGGACGTCCTCGGCGAGGTCGGCAACTCCGGCAACTCCTCCGAGCCGCACCTGCACTTCCACCTCATGGACCGCCCGCGCCCGCTGGCCGCCGCCGGCCTTCCGTTCGCCTTCCCCTACGAGAGCGGCGGCGAGAACCGGTCCGGCGCCCCCGGCGGGCGCCGCCCCTTCACCGCCGGGGTCGGCGCGCCGACGCGATAGGCGTCGGCCGGGGTCAGAGGGTGGCGGCCAGTTCGTCCAGGGCGGTGGTGAGCACGTCCACGCCCTTGAGGAACTCGGCGATCTCGATGTGCTCCTCGTCGGAGTGGTCCAGCGAGCCGTCGCCCGGCCCGTACGTCGCCATGGGCACGTCCCAGTGCGGCGCGACGGTGTTCATGTCGGAGGTGCCCGTCTTGAGGGTGGGCCTGGGCGTCCCGCCGTGCCGCCGGATGGCCGCCGACACCGCCCGCACCACCGGGTCGGCCCGCCCGCGCCGCACCGCCGGGACGTGCCGGACGATCGTGACCTCGCCGCCGTTCGCGCGGGCGCGCAGCCGCGCGGCCAGGGCCTGCGCGTCGTACCCGGGCGGGACGCGGCAGTCGATGTCGAGCCGCGCCTCGGTGAGGTCGCCGTGGACGCCGCGCAGGGTGGCGGCGGGCAGCCCGAACGCGCCGTGGTCGCGCTCGGGGCCGAGCGCCTCCAGCAGGTCGTGCCAGAACGCCACCGCGACCTCGGTGGCCTTGGCGGCGGGGTTGGTGGAGTGCGTCGCGGCGCGGGCCACCCGGTACCCGATGTCGATCTTGCCTTTGTAGCCGAGCACCACCCGCGACCAGCCGCTCGGCTCCCCGACGAGCAGCGCGTCCGGCGCGGGGACGGTGCGCGCCAGGTGCTCGCCGCCCCGCGACAGCCGCTCCTCCTCCACCGCGCCCACGACCCGCAGCGTGCCGGGGAACGACGGCCGGGCCGCCGCCGCGCTGATCATCGCGGCGAGCGGCCCCTTGGCGTCGGCGGCGCCCCGGCCGACGAGGCGGCCGCCCTCGCGCCGCGCGGGCAGCGGCCGGTCGACGGTGTCGAGGTGGCCGAGCAGCATCACCACGGGCCCCCGGCCGGTGCCGATGTCGCCGATCACGTTGCCGGCCTCGTCGCGTCCCGCGGCCATGCCGAGGTCGTTCATGGCCTTCTCCAGGTACCGCGCAAGCTCGTCCTCCCGCCCGGACGGGGAGGGGATGGAAAGCATGGCCTGCAGCAGGTCGACGGGGCCGCTCATCGGGGTTCCTCCATGGATGCCCCGACCTTCGTTCCGGGGAAGAAACGGTCTTCTATGGAGCAGGGCGGAGCAGCTGGGGCGTTTCGGCGTCCGCCGGAGTGGTCGGCAGCGAGGCTGCTAGAACGTGGGGCATGGCGCGGCAGGTCAGGCGGGCGTTCAAGTACCGCTTCTACCCCACCGAGGAGCAGGCGGCTGAGTTGTCGCGCACGTTCGGCTGTGTGCGGTTGGTGTACAACAAGGCGCTGGAGGAGCGCACCCGCGCCTGGCACGGCGAGAAGCGCCGGATCTCCTACGCGCAGTCGTCGGCCTTGCTGACGCAGTGGAAGAAGACCGAGGAGCTGGCCTTTCTGGCCGAGGTGTCGTCGGTTCCGTTGCAGCAGGCGCTGCGGCATCTGCAGACGGCGTTCGTCAACTTCTTCGCCAAGCGGGCTGCCTATCCGCGGTTCAAGTCGCGCAAGCGGTCGCGTGCGTCGGCCGAGTACACCCGCAGCGCCTTCACCTTGCGCGACGGTCGACTGACGCTGGCGAAGTTGGGGGCGCCGCTGGACATCCGCTGGTCGCGACCACTGCCCGAAGGAGCCGAGCCGAGCACGGCGACGGTGTCGTGCGATAGAGCGGGCCGCTGGTTCGTGTCCCTGCTGTGTCAGGACACCATCGCCGGTGGCCCCGCCACGGACGCGTTGGTGGGGGTGGACGCAGGGATCACCGCGCTGGTGACTCTGTCGTCCGGGGAGAAGATCGCCAATCCCCGGCATGAGCGTCGTGACCGCGCTCGCCTGGCCAGAGCGCAGCGCAACCTGGCCCGCAAAGCCCCCGACTCGGCGAACCGGGACAGGGCCCGCCGGAAGGTGGCCCGCGTGCATGCGCGGATCGCCGATCGGCGCCGCGACTTCCTGCACAAGCTGTCGACTCGTCTCGTCCGTGAGAACCAAACGGTCGTGATCGAAGACCTCGCGGTCCGCAACCTTCTGAAGAACCGCAGACTCGCCCGCGCGATCTCGGATGCGGCGTGGGCGGAACTGCGCTCCATGCTGGAGTACAAGTGCGCCTGGTACGGCCGCGACCTCGTCGTGATCGACCGCTGGTTCCCCTCCTCCAAGCTGTGCGGAACCTGCGGCACGGTCCGCACCAAGCTGCCGCTCAACTTCCGCGAATGGACGTGCGAATGCGGCGTTGTGCATGACCGCGACGTGAACGCCGCGCGCAACATCAGGGCCGCCGGGCTGGCGGCATCGGCCTGTGGAGACGGTGTAAGACCTCAACGGGACACCTCCCGGACGGGGCGGTCGTCGGCGAAGCAGGAAACCCAGCGGGCGACCGCCGGAACTCCCCGCTCATGGGCGGAGGAGGAAGTCAAGTGATCTCCAAAGTCGTGCCGGCGCCGGCCAGGGCCGCGGTGACGGGGCGGGGGATCCGCCCGTCGCCGATCGACACACGGGGGACGCCCGCGAGCAGGGCCTCGCGGGAGGCGATGAGCTTGCGGTGCATGCCGCCGCTGGCCGCGTGGGGGACGGGCCCCTCGCGCGGGAGCGGGCAGCGGTCGAGCAGGGAGCCTTCATCGGACGGATCGAGCAGCACGCCCGGCGCCGCGGTCAGCAGGACCAGCCGCTCGGCGCGCAGCGCGCCCGCGACCGCCGCCGCGACCCGGTCGGCGTCCACGTTCACCGGCGCGCCGTCCTCGCCCAGCGCGGGCGGCGACACCACGGGGACGAACCCGGCGCCGACCAGCACGTTCAGCACCCGTGGCCGGACGCCGGTGAGCCGTCCGCTGTGGTCGTCGCGGACGATGACGGTGCGGCCGTCGCGCACGGTGCGCTGCGCGGGCTTGCGCCGTGCTCGCAGCAGCCCGCCGTCCAGCCCCGTCAGTCCGACGGCCGGGACGCCGCCGGCGGCCAGGGCGCGCAGCAGCCGAGGCTTGACCCGCCCGGCGAGCGCCAGCGTGAGCACCTCCAGCATGGCCGGGTCGGTGTACCGGCTGGTCACGCCGCTCGGCGAGACGAGGGTGCGGGCGGGCACGCCGAGGTCTCCGGCGAGCCGGTCGACGTCGGCGGCGCCGCCGTGCACGAGGACGGCCCGGCCCGCGAGCCCGGCGAGATCGGCGCACACCGTCTCGGCGGGCACCTGGCCGCCGCACTTCACCACGACGATCCCCCTCGGACCGGTCCCCATCAGACCGGGTGCAGGCCGGGGAACCCCAGGCCCAGGGTCTCGGGCTGGCCGGTGCGGATGTTCAGGCACTGCACCGCCGCGCCCGCCCCGCCCTTCACCAGGTTGTCCAGCGCGGCGATCGCGGTGATCCGGTCGCCGTCCACGGCGAAGCCGACGTCGCAGTAGTTGGAACCGGACAGCAGCTTCGGATCGGGGAGCCGGTGCGTTCCCGCGCGGTGCGCGACGATCCGCACGAACGGCTCACCGGCGTAGCTCTCGCGGTAGGCGCGGCGGACGGCCCTCTCGTCGGCGGAGGCGGTGCCGGTGGCGTGGCAGACGACCTGCACCCCGCGCACGGCCTCGACCCCGGTGGCGGTCATCCTGGCGTTCAGCCCGGTCAGCCGCGCCACCTCCGCCTCGTGGCGGTGCCGGACCGGGGCGAACACCCGGAGCGCGCCGCTGCGTTCGGCGTGCAGGTTGGCGTCCCCGGCGAGGGCGCCCGACCCGCTCGACCCGGTGCGCGCGTCGATCTGCACGTCCGGGCCGATCAGCCCGGTCAGGGGGCGCAGCGCGAGGATCGCCGCCGCGGCCATGCACCCGGGGACGCTGATGAGGTCGGCCTCGGCCAGCTCCGCCCGGAACAGCTCCGGGACGCCGGGAACGAACGCGCCGAGCAGTTCGGGCGCGGTGTGCGGGACGCCGTAGTACCGCTCGTAGACGGCGGGATCGGGGTCGCGGAAGTCGCCCGAGAGGTCGATGACCGTCTTGGCCCGGTCCCGCAAGTGGGGCAGCAGGCTCATCGTGGCCTTGTGCGGGGTCGCCGTCAGCAGCACGTCGCAGGCGCCGAGCTCGTCCGGGGCACTGAACAGCAGGTCGGTCTGGGCCCGCAGGTTGGGGTGGACGGAGTCCACGCGGCGGCCGGGGAACCTGGTCGAGACCGCGTGCGCGACCTCCGTCCCCGGATGGCCGATGAGCAGCCGCAGCAGCTCGCCGCCGAGGTATCCGGCGGCGCCCGCGACGCCGACCCGGATCATGCCGCCTCCAGCACGTGGGCGACGATCGCGTCCGCGACGTCCACGGCCTCGCCGTGCGCGTCCTGGAACCCGCGGAACTCGACGTTGTGGTTGACCTCCAAGACGAGCGGCCCCCCGGGCCCCTCGATCAGGTCGACGCCCAGGATCCCGCCGCCCACGGCCCGCGCGGCCCGCATCGCCGGCTCGACCAGCGCGGACGTGAGCGGGCAGGGCTCGGATCGCGCGCCCCGGGCGGCGTTGGTGCGCCAGCCGTCCGCGTAGCGGTACGTCGCGCCCACGACCGTCTCCCCGGCCACGATCACCCGGATGTCGCGTCCCGGTTTGTCGACGAGTTCCTGCAGGTAGACGATGTGCTGGAGCGGTGAGGGCAGGGCGGCCCGGTGCTCCAGGACGGCCTGCGCCGCCTCCCGGTCGCGCACCGCCGCCGCGAGCCGTCCCCACGACCCCGTCAGCGGTTTGATCACCACGGGGAAGCCCAGCCGCTCGGCGGCCTCGGCGCCCTCGTCCGGGGTGAGCGCGACCGCCGTGCGCGGGGAGGGGACGCCGGCGCGCTCCAGTTCCAGGGAGGTGCGCAGCTTGTCGCCGCAGACGGCGATCACGTCCGACCGGTTGACCGTCGGTACGCCGCGCGCCTCCAGGATCATCGACGCGTAGAGGGCGCGGCTGTGGGAGATCTCCCGGTTCAGCGCCGCCGCGTACCGCGGCCCGGCGCCCGCCGCCCCGCCTCCCGGCGCCCCACCGCCGAGTTCGGAGCTGAACCGGCGGGTGTCCACGTGCGCGTACGGCACCCCGCGGCGCTCCAGCGCGGCGAAGATGCGCTTCTCCTCGTACCGCACCCGGGAGGCCAGCACGGCCACCGGCCTCACTCGCCCCAGTCCTCCTCGATCTCGGGGGCGAGCGCGAGGGTCACCGGGTCCAGGCCGACGACCTCCAGCTCGCTGGAGCAGTCGGCGCACTGCGCGACCTCGCTGAGCCGGACCGGCTCGGCGAGCTGGACCGGGCCCTCACACTCTGGACAGGTCTGGGTCATGCGTGCCACCTCCATGGGTTCCGCTGGTCAGGGTCAGCGCCGCGGCGGCGACCGCGCCCGCCGTGATGCCGTACCGGTCGAGCAGGTCCTCCTGGCCGCCCGCGCGCTCGGCGAACGTGTCGGGCATGCCGACCCGCGCCACCCGGGCCGGCGCGTGCTCGGCGAGGGTCTCGGCGACGGCGCCGCCGAGGCCGCCCGAGCGCCAGTGCTCCTCGACGGTGACGACGCCCGCGGTGCCCTCGGCCGCCGCGACGACGGCCGCCGTGTCGAGCGGGCGCAGCGTGTGCAGGTTGAGGACGGCGGCCCGCACGCCCCCCTCGGCGAGCCGGTCGGCGGCGCGCACCGCCGCCAGCACCGGGTGCGGCCCGCAGGCGACGATCGCCACGTCCCCGCCGCGCCGCAGCCACTGGGCCCGTCCGATCTCGAACGGGCCGCCGCCGGGCGACGCGCCGTCCAGGTCGGGGGTGGCCGAGCGGCCGAGCCGGACGTAGACGGGGCCGGGCAGCGCCGCGCTCTGCCGGACGGCCTCGCCCGCCTGCCCCGCGTCCCCCGGGACGACCACGGTGAAGCCGGGCATCGCCCGCATGACGGCCAGGTCCTCCAGCGCGTGGTGGGTCGGGCCGAGATGCCCCGCGGCGAGCCCGCCGTGGGTGGCGACGATGCGGACCGGCAGCGCGTTGTACGCGATGTCGATCTTGATGGCCTCCAGCGCGCGGGTCGCGGCGAAGGTCGCCATCGTCGTGACGAACGGGACCTTCCCGCTGGCGGCCAGGCCCGCGGCGGTGCCCATCAGGCTGTGCTCGGCGATGCCGAGGTTGAGGTAGCGGCCGGGGACGCCGGCGAACGCGGCCGCCTCGAACAGCCCGGTGTCGCTGTCCAGGCAGTACAGGCGGTCGTCGGCGCGCATCAGCTCCGGCAGCAGGTCGCGGTACACCTCCCGCGCGGAGCGCGGCCGGGGTGTCTCCGGTGCGCGGCCGGCCGTCATGAGACGGTCCGCCTGCGCCGGGCCTGGAGCACGGCCAGGGACCGCTCGGCCTGGCGGCCGCTCAGCCTGGCGTAGTGGCTGCGCGTCTTCGCCTCCAGCGACGGCAGGCCACGCCCCTTGACCGTTCGGGCGATGACCACCGTCGGGGGCCCGTCCCCGGTGGGGGAGAGCGCCTCGCGCAGCGCGCCGAAGTCGTGGCCGTCGGCCTCGCGCACCGTCCAGCCGAAGCTGCGCCAGCGGTCCGCCAGCGGCTCCAGCCCGACCGCGTCCTCGGTGGGGCCGGTGATCTGGAGGCGGTTGCGGTCGACGACGGCCGTCAGGTTGCCGAGGCCGAGCGCGGCGGAGGCCATGGCCGCCTCCCACACGGAGCCTTCCTGCAGCTCGCCGTCCCCGAGGACGGCGAAGCAGCGGCGGCCCCGGTCGGCGACCGCGAACCCGTTGGCGAGCGCGAGCCCGTGCCCGAGCGACCCGGTCGGCATCTCCACCCCGGGCACGGCGCGGACCGGATGGCCCATCAGCCGGCTGCCCGGCCGGGAGTACTCGGCCAGTTCCGCGACGGGGAGGAAGCCCCGCTCGGCCAGCACCGCGTACAGGCACATCGCGCCGTGCCCCTTGCTGAGGATGAGGATGTCACGCTCC
The DNA here is from genome assembly GCF_014208105.1 of Actinomadura coerulea. NCBI lineage: Bacteria > Bacillati > Actinomycetota > Actinomycetes > Streptosporangiales > Thermomonosporaceae > Actinomadura > Actinomadura coerulea. The sequence goes on along the minus strand of NZ_JACHMQ010000001.1, from coordinate 4,384,549 downwards.
AGCGCGGCGGGACGGCGCGGATCGACCCGCATCACCTCGAAGTACAGCAGGGTGAGGATCTCCACCAGCGACATCGACCCGCCGAGGTGGCCGCCCTCCGGCCCGGCGCACATCCGCACGATGTGCTCGCGGACCCGGTGGGCGACCTCCGCCGGGTCCGCCGGCGGACCGGCCGGTGCCGGCGCGCCCATCAGCGCCCGCCGGGAAGCGAGGCGAGCACGAAATGGCCGGGCAGGTGGACGGCGAGGCCCTCGCGGATCTCGGCCACCAGCGCGTCCCCGTCCAGCCTGATCGTCGAGGACCGGCGGTCGAGCAGCGTCGCGGCGGCGGTGAAGTCGCCGACCAGGGCCGTCCCCGCGGGCACCATGCGGGTCCTGCTGACCTTGACGCCCTGCACGGCGAGCCGTTCCAGGAACGCGCCGTCCGCCACGAGCGGCCACCAGTCGTCGGGGTGCATGACGATCCCGTCCGCGGATCCGCCGTACCACTCGCACAGCGCCGCCGTCGCGAGCAGCGTCCGGGCCGCGGAACCGCCGTCCGCCGGGTCGGCGGGCCGTTCCCGCAGGCCCGGGACGCGCAGCAGGCCCTGGATCGGCCCGGTCCCGTTGAGCAGGACGTCGTTCTCCGCCGTGCCGAGCCGCACCAGCAACCGGTAGTCGACGAACGCGGCGAGCGCGGCGGGATCGGCGAGGATTTCCTTGGGCACCGGCACCGAGGCCCGCACGACCTGCGTCCGGACCGCCGCGGAGCCGACCTCGAACTCCCACTCCGGGGCGGCGTCGTCCGGCGAGGTGTTCTCGGCCCGCTCGGTGAAGACGGTGACCTCGTCGGCGTCGACGACGGCCTTGCGGAGCAGGTGCCGGACGGTGAGGCGGGGACGGCGCTTGGCCGGCGGGAACAGGTCGCTGATGGAGGCGCGCAGCTCGACCGCCGCGTCCGGCCCGTGCCGGGCGTGGGCGAGCGCGAACTCCTCGCCCGGGCTGCGCCGGGTCAGCTCGGGATCGTCCAGCATCATGCGCACGTCGGACACGGGCAGATCGGACATGGTCAGACCCCCAGGGAACGGCCGCCGTCGACGACCTGGACGGTGCCGGTGACGAAGCTCGCGCGGGCGCTCAGCAGGAACACCCCGGCCGCCGCGACCTCCTCCGGCCGGGCGACCCGGCCGAGCGGGATGCCCGCCTCCCGCGCGACGCGGGCGGTCTCCGCCCCGGGCTCGCCGGTGATGCCGGACAGAAGCGCGTCCGTCGCGGTGTACCCGGGCGCGAGGACGTTGACGGTGATGTCCCCGGGGCCGAGCTCGTGCACCAGTGTCTTGGCGTAGCCGACCAGCCCGGTCCGCACGATCCCCGAGAGCGCGAACGCGGGGATGAGGTCGCGGATCGTCTCGCTGGTGACCATCAGGATCCGGCCCCAGCCGGCCTCCCGCAGGTGCGGAAGCGCCGCCTGCGCGAGCCCGATGTGGGAGACCATCGCGAGGTCGAGGGCGGCGCGGTAGTCGTCCGGGCCGAACGCCCCGGTCGGCCCGGCGGGCGGCCCGGCCGCGTTGGTGACCATGATGTGGACGGCCCCGTGCCGGGACGCGGCGTCGTCGACCCAGGCCCGCGCCGCCTCGGTGTCGCGCACGTCCAGAGCGCGGGTGCCGACGTCCGCGCCGAGGTCCGCGCGGATCGCGTCGCGGGCCTTGGCCAGCCTGCCGGGGTCGCGGCCCGCGATCGACACCGCGGCGCCCTCGCGCACCAGGTCGCGGGCGATCGCGAGCCCGATGCCCGCCGACCCGCCCGCGACCAGGGCCACCTTCCCGTCCAGTCCGAGGTCCACCTCACGCCCTCTTCTCGTAGCCGTACCGGTGCAGCAGCGGGAGCGCCATGAGCGTGGTCGCGGAACGCTGGGGGCGGGGGAGCGCGGCGTGCCACCTGCGGTCCTCCTCGATCCGGGTCCGGCCGCGTCCGAACCGGTCGGGGTTGCCGGTGACCGTGTGGTTGCCGCCGAGCTCGACCGTCCCGTCGGCGCCGACGGGGTTCGGCCCCTCGTGGCCGAGCAGGTCGAGGATGGCGCCGACGGCGGCGCGGGGGCTGCGGACGAGGGCCTCGTAGCGCATGTGCAGCGAGCGGTCCCGGTTCGCGCGGCCGACCGCCTCGGCCGCCAGGTTGAAGCCGGTCCAGTGCCAGGTGCTGTTCAGCGCGGACCGGCGGCCCGTGTACGCCTTGGGCCGCAGCCACGACCAGGCCACCGCGCGCGGATCGCGGATCAGGTGGACGTAGCGGCCCTCGACGCCCGGCAGGGACGCCAGCAGCGCGGCGTCCGAGGCGAACTTGGAGCTGTCGACGATCACGCGCGCCCCCGAGACCCGGGCGACGGCGCGGTAGGCGGCGGCGAGCACGTCCGGCCACCCGTCGCGCGGCGGGTCGCGCAGCACCCGCCAGGTGTGCCGGGTCCGGTACGCCTCCTGCCAGGCGACGACCTCGGCGGCGTGCCGTTCGAGGGACGTCCCGCGCGGGCGGACCTCCTCCAGCACCTCGGACCAGAACGGGCATTCGCGGTGGCCGAGCCCGCAGCCGCACCTGCCGTTGCTGCCCGTTCCGAGAACCCCGTTCAGCCAGAGGAAACGCAGTTCGCCGACGTGCACGATCCCCGGGACCTCGGCGAGGACGTTGCCCAGCATGGTGCTGCCGCTGCGACACCAACCGGTGATGTAAAGCACCTTCATTGGCAAACCGCGACCTTCCGGGGTGTACCGGCACAAGCTGGTCGGGAACATAAAAACATGATCTTTCGTAAAGTGGAACCATCACGAGTGAATCAGGATTGATTCGTCTTTTTGTGACGTCATGACATAACAGAGCGAGGTCGCGATGGCGGGGGCGACCAGCGCTCCGCAATATCGGCGGGCACGCTGGTCGGGACGCTCGGCGAGCGCCTGACATGGGGAGCGGCGGGGTCAGCCGCCCCAGGCGGGACGCCGGATCATCTCGACGGCGGCGCACGTCCAGGCGAACCCGGCGCCGATCCCGACCAGCAGCACCCGGTCGCCCGGCCCCACCAGCCCGGACTCCACCAGATGGGTCAGGCCGGTGAGCTGGTCGGCCGCGCCGACGTGCCCGGTCCGGCGGCCCCAGTCCCACGTGGTGCGCTCCACGTCCAGGCCGAGCGGCTCGGCGTACCGGGTGCGCAGCACGTGCAGGCCGACGTTGGGGAACGCGAACCGGGAGACGTCGGCGATCTTCAGCCCGGCCTCGTCCAGCGTCCGGCCGACGGCCTCGGCCAGGCCGGAGGCGGTCCGCCCCCCGAGGCTCCCCACCAGCGCCCTGGCGTGCACGGCGAACGCGGCGCGGCGCGCGCGCACGTCCACCGGGCGGCCGGGCGCGGAGGCGAACGGCTCGTCGCCCCGGTACATCCCCTCCAGCGCGGTGTCGACGACCGTCGAGACGGCCAGCAGCCGGGCGAAGCCGTCCCGGGCGAGCACCGCGGCGGCCGCGCCGTCCCCGTAGACGATGCCGCGCACGTCCCCGCGCCACCGGTCGAACCCGGGGTCGGCGAACCGGTCCGCGGTCGTGACCAGGGCGGACGCGCGGGAGGCGTCGGCGGCCAGGTAGGAGGCGGCCAGCTCCAGCGCGCCGATGGCCCCCGCGCACATCTGCTGGACGTCCAGCGCGGGCGCCCGCCGGCCGTCGTCGCCGAGGACCTCGCGGTGCACGTACGAGGCGGCCGGCCAGTAGTCGACGCCCTGGAACCAGGCCGACGCGTGCAGCAGGAGCGCGACGTCCGACGGCGGGATCCCGGACCGGTCCAGCGCGCGGCGCGCCGCCGCGGCCGCCATCTCCGGCGGGGCCTCGCCCGTGGCGACCGCGACGGAGGCGTATCCGTCGGCCCTCCGGTCTTCGGCGTCGTAGCGGCCGCCGTCCACCGCCCCGTCCACGTCCACGGCCTCGGGGATCCGGTGGGCGAGCCCGGCGAGGAACAGACCGTCGCAGCGCATGTGCGGACCTCCGGGAGGGTGACGGCAAACTCATCACACATTATGTTGATCTTCTTTGCGGGGCGAGAGCCGTTTCCGGTGGCGGAGGGAGATCTCGGTGGGCGACGGACGGCACTCGGTGCGGCTACCCGGAACGCGATGGTCGGTTTGGCGAGATGTGCTGATCCGCTCCACCGGATTCCCCGCGGACGGACTCGCGCTTTTCGCGGCGCCGGAATGCGCCGCGACCGCCGACGCCTTTCTCGACGGCGCCACCGGCGAAACCGAATTCGCGCAGGCCATGGACGCCGCATTGGCGGACGCGGCCCGCGCCGCCGCGAAGATCGCCGCCGACCCGCTCTTCCGCGAGGCGGTGACGTGGCAGAACCCCGCCGCCGCGACGCATTTGGCACGTCTCGCCGACGGCCCGGACGCCCGGCCGGGGAAGAACCCGAGGCTGGAGCGCAAGAAGCGGCGGGAGCGCGAGAACACCCTCGTCCGCTACTGGCAGCGCTACTGCGGCAAGAACGACACCGCCGGGTTCTTCGGCCCCGTCGCCTGGGGCACCCTCGACCCCGAGGCGGCGGACGCCGTCGAGGCGCGGCCCGGCGGGGGACTGGTGCGGTCCCGCAGGGTCGACTACGAGTTCTGGGCGCTGGAGGCGTACGTCGCCGCGCTCCTGGACGACCCGGACGTGGCGCCGTGGCTGCCCGCCGGCGTCCACCCGCATCTGCTCGCCGACGGAGAACGCGTCCTGAGGCCGGGGGCGGACCCGCGTCCCCTGACCGCCGCCGAAGCCGAGGTGCTGTCCCGCTGCGACGGCACCCGGGCCGCGGCCGAGATCGCCCCCGGCCCGCACCTGGCCACCGCCCTGGAGCGGCTGGTCGACGACGGAATCGTCTGGCGGGGCGTGAACATGCCGTACAACCCGAGGGCGGAACAGGTACTCCGCGAGACCCTCGACGCGATCGCCGAGCCGCGGGCCCGGGACCGGGCCCTGGCCGGACTCGCCCGGCTCGACCGGGCCCGCGCGTCCGTGGCCGCCGCAGCAGGCGACGCCGTCGCCCTGGCCGCCGCGCTGGAACGCCTGGACACCGAGTTCACCGCCGTCACCGGGGCGGACCCGGAGCGGCGCAGCGGGCAGATGTACGCGGGACGGCGGCTCTGCTACGAGGACACCGTCCGCGACCTGGACGTCACGTTCGGCCGCCCGCTCCTGGACGCGCTCGCCGGCCCGTTCGGGTCCGTCCTCCTGCCCGCCGCGCGATGGCTGTCGGCCACCCTCGCGGACGCCTACGACGCCGCGTTCCGCGATCTGTACCGCGACCTGCTCGAACCGGGCGCCGGCGGCGTGCCGATGCCGGCGTTCTGGGACGCCGCCCAGGCACTGCTGACCGGGCGCGACCGCCCGGCGGACGCGGTCGCCGCCGAGTTCGCCCGCCGCTGGAACGCGCTGTTCGGCCTGGACGACGCGCAGGGCGAGCGCCGCCTCGCCTTCACCGCCGCCGACCTGGAGGAGCCCGCCGCCCGGCTGTTCGCCGCCGAGCGTCCCGGCTGGGCGGGGGCCCGCATCCACAGCCCCGACCTGTGCCTCGGCGCGGCCGGCCCCGAGGCGATGGCGGCGGGGGAGTTCACCCTCGTCCTCGGCGAGATGCACACGGCGTGGCCGACCCTCGACTGCGCCGTCTTCGCCGACCGGCACCCCGACCCGCCCCGGCTGCGCGCCGCGGCCGCCGAGGACATCGGCCCCCAGTTCCGGCCGCTGTACCCGACCTGGTGGCCCCAGTACACCGCGCGCATCGCCCCCGTCCTCGGGGCCACCGACCGCCAGCTCGCCTTCACCCCGGCGCCGGGAGCGGACCCGGCCCGCGTCCTGCCGCTGGTCGCGCTCACCGTGTCCGAGCATGCCGAAACCCGTGAACACGCCGGAACCCTGGAGGTCACCGGACCGGACGGGCTCCGGTGCCCGCTCCGCGAGGTGTTCGCGCTGCTGTTCGGCTGGCTCGGCGCCGAGGCGTTCAAGCTCGCCGGCGCGGGCCCCCACCACCCGCGGCTGACGCTGGACGGGCTCGTCGTGGCCCGCGAGACCTGGCGCACGACCGTCGGCGGGACGGGCATCGCGCCCGCGCACGGCCCCCGCGAGTACCTCGCCGCCCGCCGCCTGCGCCGCTCCCTGGGCATGCCCGAACGCGTCTTCGCCAAGGTCGGCACGGAGGTCAAACCCGTCTACGTCGACCTCACCGGCCCCCGGTACGTGTCCTCGTTCGCCACGCTGCTGCGCAGCGCCCGCGCGGCCTCCGGCGACGACGTCCCCGTCGTCTTCACCGAACTCCTCCCGGACCTGGACGAATCGTGGCTGCCCGACGCCGGGGGACGGCGCTACAGCTGCGAACTGCGCCTTCAGCTCTGCGACCCGGAACGTCCCTGAGCGCGGAAGGCGACCAGCGCGAGGAGCATGCAGGCGGTGAACGCCACCCCGGCCGTGAACGCGTCCCGCATGCCGTCCACCTTCGACGAACCGGCATGGTCCACGGTGACCAGGACGGCGACGCCCAGCGACCCGCCGATCTGCTGCATGCTCTGCAGCAGCGCCGAGGCGGCCCCGGACTCCCCGGGCGGCACCGACCGCATCGCCGTGAACGTCGCCGCCACCGCCACCAGGCCCGTCCCCGCCCCGAACAGCAGCACCGGCCCGAGGATCACCGCGGCGTACGAGCCGTCCCGCGGCACCTGCGTCAGCCACACCATCCCGGCCGCGCACAGCACCGTCCCGGCGGCCATGATCGGCCGCGGCCCGTACCGGGGCAGCAGCCCGGGCACGGCCCGGCTGGCCGCGATCAGCGCGATCGTCGTCGGCAGGAACCCGAACCCCGTCGCCAGCGGCCCGTACCCCAGCACCCCCTGCACGTAGAGCGTCAGGAAGAACAGCATCCCGCTCATGGCCGCCGTGAGCAGGAACCGCATGAGGAAGGCGCCCACCCGGTCCCGGTCGGCGAACAGCCCCAGCGGGACGATCGGCTGCCGCGCCCGCGCCTCGATCACCGGGAACAGCGCCAGCAGCGCCCCCGCCCCGCAGAAGGCGCCCACCGTGAGCGCCCCGGACCACCCCTGCTCGGCGGCGCGGATGAACCCGTACACCAGGAGCGTCGAGCCGCCGGTGCACGCGACCGCCCCGCCCACGTCGAACCGTCCCTCCTGCCTGGCCGACTCCCGTACCACCCGCGACGCGAGCAGCACGATCGCGAGCCCCACCGGCACGTTGACGAACAGCACGGCCCGCCAGGACGCCCACGCGGTCAGGACGCCCCCGAGCACCAGCCCGGCGACCATCCCCGCACTCGCGACCATGGAGAAGGCGGCCAGCGCCCGGCTCCTGCGCTCCGCGTCCCGGAAGGTGGTCGCGATGAGCGCCAACGACCCCGGACCCGCGAGCGCGGCCCCCGCCCCCTGCATCGCCCGAGCCGCCAGCAGCCACCCCGGCGAGACCGCGAGCCCCCCGGCCAGCGAGGCGGCGGTGAACACCCCGACACCCGCCGCGAACACCCGCCGGTGCCCGAGTAGATCACCGGCCCGCCCCCCGAGCAGCAGCAGCCCCCCGAACGTGAGCGTGTAGGCGTTGACCACCCACGAAAGCCCCGCGTCGCTGAACCCGAGCCCCCGCTGAATGCTGGGCAACGCGATGTTCACGATCGAGGCGTCGACCACCAGAAGAAGCTGGCACCCGCACAGCAGCGCCAGCGCCACCCTCCCCCCGCCCGCACCCACGACACCCCGACCAGACGCCTCCGCAGGGAGCATGGTTCTCCTCACCACAAGCGGCCAGCCCAAAAACTAACCAACCCCCCCACCCCCCACCACCCCCAGATCAGCCCACTCCTAGGACCCTGGCGAACCGAGAAGGGTGCCCCACCATGTCGTTGAGTGATCAAGCAAGCAATCCCGGCAGCACGCTGTGCGCCTTTCTGGATGCTCACCTACCGCAACGTGGCGTGGTGGCGAACCAATGGGTCAGGCAGATACGCAAGGCTCCCTGGGCACCGATCGATGTGAAGGCAGACCGGCCGTAGCCTCGGCACCGCTCTGGAACTGCGAATAGGGCTGGACCTTGCGGCCGAGCCGGCTCACTGGGGGCTTCTGTCATTCCTGCCAGCCGAGACATGCACCAGCCTGCTGACTGCTGCGGGCTTCACCCCGGCCGCCTACGAGCATGTGCCCCCCGATGACACGAATGACCCCGTGCTGTTGGCATGGATCCGCAGGGGCCGTCCCGATCGATGTGAGGACGCCCCCCAGCACGCCGCGCTGGTGGCCTGCGTGGAGCTGGCCGGCGTCGAACAGATCGCCCACCGGCTCCACGCGACACCCGCAGCGCAGGTACGTCGCTCGCTCCTACTGACACTGCAGGCTGCGCGCGGCGGCGGGGCCGATGAGGACCATCCGGCATTCCACGGCTTGCGCCATATGTGGCACGGCTCCCTGCGCTACGGCCGCTAGCAACTCACGAACCTGGGGGAGCGAACCGTCATCGCGCCTTCCCTGTCCCCGGGGTTCGCCATCGCGGATCTGGTGAAGGGTAGGACCCTGGTCGATATCAAGGCCTCTGCCAAGCCCGCTGAACGTTGCGATATCTGGCTGAACCAGCTTCTCGGATACCTGCTCCTCGACCGCTTCAACATTTTCTGCTGGGAAGCCGTCGCGGTCTATCTCGGCTGGCACGCTATGATTCTTTTGGCCTCCGTGCAGCACCTTCTGACAGTTTCCTCCGCAGGCGCCACCCCTGCATTGAGCGACCTTCGTGCAGAATTTCGCAAGGTCATCGCCGATGAACTGGACGAGGCGGCCACCTGGCACCTCCGCGATCGGTATCCGGTTCCCCCGATCACGTCAGATGAAGCCGCACATGACCTGGTTGCGTCAGTCGACCGTAGATCGGTGCCAATACTACGATGATCGATCGCAGGTAGGGCCGGGCTCCCCGGACGGCGGTGCGAGGTTAAAGTCACCCGAGATCTGACCGGCCTGGATGACGGAGCCGTATCTCACATCACCGCTGTTGAAGTTGGAGACCGAGCCTGCCGAGCGTGCTGCTCGTGTGGTGAGAAGGCGCCGAACCTCCTCTTCTGCAGTGGCGTCTGCGTAGAGAAGCGACTCCAGGCGGCCACGCCAATGATCTCCTATCTCCTCGACCCTCGAAACATCGTGAGCAAGGTGTGCCGCCAATATTTCCATTCGCGAGCACTCCAGTTCCTGAAGTGGAGCGTCCGCCGGACCGTGGCGCCCGAACAGGCGCGCCAAACCGCCTTTCGCCTGTGACCAGGAATCTGAGACCATCAGTCCGACGAGTGCGGTCGCTCCGGCGCTCGCAAGTGCGGAGAGTTCAGCTTCCATCGGGCCATCCTTCTTCATTTACATCGGATTCGCCTGGCGGGTCGTACCGGCGGATGAGTTCTTCGGCGACATCCTGGCGTCCGTGCTTGGTGGCCAATTCGGCAAATTGTCGAGCAAGTAGACGGCGGCGAGGATCCGAATGGCTGAATCCCATGGCGTTGAAGAAGGCCTCGAAGCCGTCCTGATCAGGCTCCCCGTATCCTGTTGAGGCCGCCGCGGCTGCCCCGTTCATGGTCGGCAGGTCATCGGTGAATAAGTCATCGGGTGCCGTGAACTGGGATAGGAAGGGAAGGAACGTCTGCGGTATCGCGGCGTTGTTGGCTGCGGACGAGAGTTGTGCGAGCAGGCCGATGTCCTTCACCGTCCGATCCACTTGATCGTCGTTCTTCGCGAGCCACCACACAACGGCGCTCCCGGGGTCCTTCAACACGTCATGCTGTAGATAGTCGCGTCTATTTTGTTCGTATTTGCGCTCGTGTTCCCAGATGGCCTCTTCCTTGCGGACTTCGGCGAGCTTGTCCAAACGCTCCTGGTCAGGTCCGGGAAGCGCGAGCCGGACCGACTCGGCCCTGGCGAGCAGACGTTTTGTCGAGTCCACCTGCATTTCGCCCAGCGCCCCGGCCAGTTCATGCTGGACGAGCGAGGCATGTCCGGGATCTCGTAGCTCGGTGAGTCCGCGGGCCCGCTCCAAAATCGCGTTCACCGCGAGGGCGGCATAGTTGGTCTCGGATTCGGCCGTCTCAGTCGCCGTCGGCGACCACATCACCATGGCGGAGAACTGGAACCGGTAGTCCGGAGACTCGCTGGGCAGCAGGACGTCGGGCAGACGCGTCGCTCTGACGTCCGCAGCCGGGGCCGGCGCGAATGCGAACGCTGCCGGCAGCGAACCCCCCTTCGGCTGACTTCTCGTGTTCCTTGTCCGGAAAAGCAGCAGACCAAAGATCGCGAATGTGGCGGCGAAGGCCGCCCACAGTGGCCAAGGGGCGAAGAGCATCAGGCCAGCGAGGACTGCTCCCGCAGTGGCCGCGAAGTAGATTGTCGTGACGTTTCGTCCCGCACACACGGTTCTCTCCTGATTTCTGCGTGGATGGTGGTCTACTGACTGTGTGAAAAGGTGCCGAAGCGCTGACTGATCAGTGTGCTGAGCGGAATCAGCGACGGCGTCGTGCGTGTCATCTCGTAGAAGCGAGACAGAAGGATCACGTCCCCGCTGGCCGCATGGACGATAATGTCGATAAGGGTGTCGCGATGATGGTCGTCTTCGACGGCGACGGTCAGCCAGCGTCGGACGAACGGAGTCCACTTTCCGTAAGGGAGTTGCGCGAAGACAAGGGACCAGCCGTAGGTCAACTGACGTCGAATGGTTTTTTCGGCGACCAGAGCATAGTTGCGTCTACCGAGCGCGGTGAGTGCCTCAGGATCAGCGAGTTCCATAAAGAGGGTGACATCCGAAGAGAACTTGCCTGGTTCAAACGTGGCTTCCGTTAAGCGTGCCAGCATCTGCCGGCGAAGTCGCGGTGCATCGTTCACGAGCGCTACGAGGGTGTCGCGGGCGCGGGTGCCCGTCTCGCGCCGCGCCAGGTGATGCAGACGGACCAGTGCTTCTGCGGGATATTTCACCATCATCTCGTCCCGGCACGCCGCGATGATCAGTTCGGCGATCTGGCTCGAAAGGTTGGAAATGCGCGACCAGTTGTATATCTGCCGCCGGAAGAATCGTCCCTGCTTCTCGTCCCGGAGGCCGCGCTGCAGCACCTGAGCGGCGGCCTCCATCTTTCGTCCTGTAGTGGGAAGTGCGGTCAGTTGGTTCAGAAGCGAAGCCAGAACCTGCCCGTACCGCTCATGCAGCAGGCACTGGGCGGTGAAACGCTCGACCAGATTCTTCCGCTCGAGTGGCGATAGGTCCGGCGAGTCGACCGTGCTTACGACCCAGTCCCGCAAGGTGTCGTGAAGGCCTGGCATATGCGTCCAGAAGTACGACCGGACCGCGGCATCGTAGTCGAGTTTGGCGAACTGCACCGTGCCGCAATCATCGAGCCGCGCACCGATTTCATGAAGTCTCTTGTCGAGAAACGCATGCTCCAGCAACGGAAGATCTTCGGGGGGATGTTCCGCGCGGTCGAGAAGGGCCGCGCTGGCGCGGTGCACGACGTCGGCGTGGGCTTCGTGAAGCATGGCGACGGTGATGAGCAGGGCGCGCTCTTGGCCGGTGATCAGCGCGGCCATCTGTTCGGCCACATCCTGCGCCTGACCGGACCAGGCGGTGAAAGCAGCCTCGCTCCACATCGTGAAGTCGCCTTCGCGGTGCTCATCCCGAGCCCGGCGGATGAGGTCCACGTAGGCGGGGATGTCTTCCATGCGCCGGGCGGTTGCCAAGAACCGGAGTGGAGGCAGCGGTGTGGGCCGGTCAATCTTCTCGACCTGCAGATAACGCACCAGCACTTCAGCTACCGCAGGGCGCTCAATTCTAGCGCGGTAAGGGGCCAAGGTCGGGTCGAGGGGCGCCGCCTTGTCCGGCAGGATGACGGCAAGGTAGGCGTCGCGTTTCTGCACGGTCGCACGCAGCGAGGAGAGCTCCGCGTGGACCTCCTCCCAACGCGTCCCGGTGAGCGCTGAGAGGTCGAGCCATACAAGCTCACCGTCGCCGACATGGGTACGATCGATGCGCGGGGCGTTCTCTTCTTCTTGCGGTACCAGTTGATGAAGCTGCCCGGCGTCGTCCTGGAGACCCTGCAGAAGGATTTGAGCTGCCGCGACTCGGCCGCTACCTGGTGTCCCATCGATGAACACGGTGTGCGAGGCCTCGAGGATCTCCCGTGCCTCGGCCAGCCCGGCCGGCTCTACGAAGCGACGTCTCAGCCACCACAGCTCATCCGCCGGCTTCTTCCGCGGCGACGTACCCAGCGTGCTCGGGAGCGTGATTATGTTGTTGATGTCTCCGTTCCCTGCGTGAAAGCTCCCGGGGGCCCCGAACACGTGCGTCTCGAAGGAGTCGTTCACCCCCCTTCCTCCCCGCGGGTCCTGCCGAAGCGGTGGTTGACACCACCGTGGTTGTCGCCCTGGACGTAGGTCGCCCCATCGCCGGAGAACTGAGGGGAGTTCTGGTTGATGTCGCCCTTCCCGGTGTGGACTGGGCCGTGGTTGCCCTTGACGACGGTGCCGACGTCACCGCGGATGTCGCGCCCCTGGATGACCGTTCCTCGAGGGGCGCTCACGGTGTTGTGCACGTCGGCCATACCGGCGAAACCGGAAGACTCCTGCTCCGCTCGGCCCAGTTCGGGGACGAGCCGGGCCAGGAAATCGCCGATGTGTCGCAAATCCCCTTCGCAGTCCCGGGGGTCCAGGCGCAGAGATTGAATCTCGGCCAGGCACTTCAGCTCGCTCGGCAGGTCCGCCGCCTTCAAACGTTCGGTCGTCCGGCCCTTCAGCACCGGGATGACGGTGGCTCCCGAGGCACGCGCCTCCAGGATTTCCCGGCGGACCCAGTCGTCCTCCTCCCGCAACCTCGGGTCGCGGGCCCACCCAGGTCCGATCACGGCGAGCATGACGACGCTGTGGCGCACGGCGTTCAGCAGCTCTTCCGGATAAGACCGGCCAGGGCTGATGGAGGTCGTGGCCCGGAAGATCTTCTCCCGGCCGAACCTGTCGGACAGACCTCGCTCCAGCAGGGCGGCGGCTTCGTCGCCGTCGCCGGTGCGGTAGTTGACGAAGACGATCTGCATTCTGGTCTCCTCACTACGGGACAGCGGCTCGAAGCGCTGTCCCGAGTCCGGGCATCAGTTCGCTCACAGACGGGTTCTTCGGGTGACGCGAGAGAGTCCGCGCCAGGGCACGCAGATCGGCGAAGACCGTCGCCGAGCCGATCGTGGTGATGTCCCTCAATAGCCCCCGGGTCAGCAGACAGGCCTGATCGATTTCACCGTCCGCGGCGTGAGCCAGCGCCCCGCGGACACCGAAGCGGACTCGCGTGCGCACGGCCCCCTCGGGCACTTGTGCCAGTTGCGTCGCGATGACCTGGGCGGCTGCGCCAGGCCGGCCCAGGTCGTACAGGCACCAGCCTCGGACCATCTCGGCCGGATCCGGAAGGTTCGTTGTGCCGATGACGGGGGACTCCGCGCTCTCCGCATGCTGGGCGAGCAGAGTGCGCGCCTGATCCAGACACCGCATGCACGAGTCGTAATCACCGGCCAGCGCGTGTCCTTGGGCTTCCCGCTGTGCGGCCAGACCCCGGATCCGGGGTGGTTCTCCGCCCGACTGCGCCTGCCGGGCCAACCCGATCGTCTGTTCGGCGTCGTCACGGTAGAGGGTGACGAGGGCGCGGCGGACCAACGCATAGGCGGCGAGATTGTGATCGCCGCTGGCGTCCGCAAGCTCGACGGCACGCCGGGTCCACCACAGGGCGCCGGCATCGTCTCCGTTCTCCTGCACCAGCCAGCCGATGTACTCGGCGTAGCGGGATCCCAGCCGCAGCAGCCCCTGACGCGTACCGGCCCCCACGTGGCGGGACAGTTCCTGGAGAGCATGGGTCTGGGCTATGAGGACGGGTACCAGCGGCCCGGCGTTGGACGCCTGACCGAGTTGTCGATACTGATCGAAGAGGGATCGATACGATCCGAGAAGAGAAGTATCTTCTTTTTCGCTATGAACGGCAGGCCGACCGATGCTCATGCCCGCAACCGATGCGGCGCCGGTCATGACCGCCTGTCGGCGGCTTATCGGTAGGAACCGGCTCTGGCCGTCGGGGGACAATTGCATTAGCCACACCTCCTCCTCCTCAGAACCTGTTTCTGCGGTGACCTGATCGCTGGAGCGGTTCTCCTGAGTCAGGGCGACGAGCGTCCCCCCGGCGTCGAGTGCGGCGTCGCAGAGGCGCACCAGTTCCCGGCTGGGGCTCTTGATCCCTCGCTCGACCTTGCTGAGCTGGCTCTTGCTGTAATGAACCCGCTGAGCCAGACCGGTAAGGCTGAAGCCGGCCGCCAGGCGTCTTCGTCGAAGTTCCTCTCCGAAAGTGGTGGCTAGCTGGACCACTTGAACCTCCGTCGCAGTCGGCTGGACTGTCCGGGAGCCACCACCAGCAAGACTGCGGGAGACAAGGCCGACTGGACAAGTGGCTCCCGGTGTTTCCCGTTTCCTCTTATGGAGGGAACAGGAGGCCGCCGCGTTTGTCGATGAACGCTTCAAGTGACATTTTTGCTACTCCGGCCGGCCGGAAGAAGGCCGGCGGCGGGTGTAGTGGGTGATGAATACGCCCTTGGGGGTGGTGACGGTTTCGGTCAGGGCGAGCTCGGTCAGGGGGGCGGGGCCCTCGAAGAGGCGCTTGCCGGAGCCGAGGGTCAGCGGGTGGATCAGCAGCGTGTAGTGGTCGATCAGGCCGGCGGCATGCAGGCTCCGGACCAGTGCGGCGCTGCCGTTGATCGCGAGGTTCCCGCCCGGCCGGGACTTCAGATCCGCCACCGTCTCGACGGCCTCGCCGCGCAGGAGGATCGAGTTCTCCCACGCGTCCGCGTCGTCCAGGGTCTTCGACACCACGTACTTCGTGGCCGCGTTCATGTGCGTGGTGAACGGGTTGCCGTCGGTGGCCCGGCCCCACGCGTTGAGGAAGTCCTCCCACGTCCGGCGGCCGAACAGCATGGCTCCGGCGTTGGCCATCCCCTTGGCCATCTCGCGGCCCATCACCTCGTCGTTGTACTGCGGGCCCCAGCCTCCGTGGGCGAACCCGCCGCGGGTGTCCTCGTCCGGGCGCCCCAGCCCCTGGACCACTCCGTCGAGGGTGACGAACATCGTGACGCTGATCGAACGCATTGATCCGGCCCCTTCCGCAGCGCGGGCCGCCGGTCGCAGCCCCGTCACCTCCTACACGAACGCCCGCCCGCGAAATCGACACCGGCCCGCGCGAGGTGCTCGGCCGGGGGCGCGTCGTGAGCGGTGGGGGGCCGGTGACTCCGGCCCAGCGCCACCGAGGGAGCCTTGTCGTCGAAGCGCTTAACCCAAACCTCGGACGGCGGCCGGATTCGGTCAGCTAGCGGATTATGTAGCGAAGTTCCGGTCCGCGGGCGCGGCTTATGGGGAATGGCGGGAGGAGCGGCGCGATCGGTGGCCGGGTGGCCGGATGTTGCGGGCCGGTCGGCGCCGAGGAAGCCGTCCGGAGAGGACGGCTCATTGACTTCTCAGTTCACTCCGCGTTGGCGGGAATGTGGAATCGCTGAGCGAGGAGCCGGGTGGGGTCCTCGGGGGACGCGTATGCGCTGACCAGCAGGTGTGTGAGCTGCGGCCTCCCTGTGCGGTTCGACGGGAGCGTGTCGGCCGTGCGGTGTGGGACGCGGGAAGCCCGGCTTGGCGGAGCGTCGGGCCGAATCCCCGGCAACACCGTTGTGGAACGGGGCCCCCGGACGCGGAAATCCTTCACGTCTAGGCGTCCGCGGACGGCCGGGACGTAATCCGCGCGCCCTTCCGCCCTCGGGTCGGCATGCTGTGCATCCGACTCTGGATAGCTAGTAATTAGTATAGTAAATTGACGCCGATCGGCGATCCCGCCTGCGGAAACACGGGGGACAAGGCCATGGTCGGCATTGAACCGTTCTCGAAACTGCGCCGAAGGTTGATCGTTCTCATCGCGCTGGCGGCGGCCGCCGCCGGCCTGGTCGCGTTCCAGCCCGTGGCAGGGGCGGACGCCGGAGCCGGTGACGTGGTCGTCAGCACGTCCAGCGTCAGGGGGCGCGACGGCACCACCTACACCGTCACCAACCACATCGTCCGGACGAACGGCCCAGGCCACCGGAAGGAATGGCTGCTGGTCTGGACGGGCGACGCGAGCGTCCCGGGCGGCCCGGTCGGCGCCGCGGGCCACGCCGCGCACGGGAAGGCCGGCGCCGAGGGCTCCGCCGACCCCGACTTCCTCGCGGTGATCGACGCGACGCGGGGCTCCCGCGACTACGGCAAGGTCGTCAACACGGCGACCATCGGCCCGCTGCTGCAGAACGAGCCGCACCACATGCAGTACGTGTGGCACAAGGGCGACAAGGTGTACGCGGGCGGGCTGCTCAGCGACACCACGTACGTGTTCGACGTCGCGCAGCTTCCCCAGGTCAAGCTCAGCGGCGTCGTCACCGCGACGGACACCCCCTGCGGCACGGCCCCGGACGCCTTCACGACCTTGAAGGACGGCACCGCCTACGGCGCCTACATGGGCGGTCCCAACGTCCCAGGCCCGTGCACGTACACGCACGGCGAGGTCAGGACCGGCAACGGCGCGGCCGGGACGCCCGGCGAGGTGCTCCGGCTGGACCAGAGCGGCAGGGTGCGGGTCGAGTACCCGGCGGCCACGGAGGCGGCCGAGCCCGACACCTGCCACAGCATCCCGCAGGTGGACCCGCCGACCTGCGCCAACCCGCACGGCATCCGGGTGCGCGAGGACCTGAACCGCCTGGTCACCAGCGACTTCGCCGAGGTGCGGAGCCTGATGCTGATCCCGTCCGCCGACTTCTACATCGCCCGCGACACGGTGCGGATCTACGACATCGCGCATCGCGACCGCCCGAAGCTGCTGTCGGTCTCCCGCCTGCCGGACGGTCCGCGCAAGGAACCGTTCCTCATCGAGGAGGAGCCGCGCGTGGTGATGGAGACGGCGCTCACCAACGAACGCCACCACCGGGGCGGGTTCGTCTCGACGATGGGCGGGGCGTCCATCTACTACACCCCTGACATCACCGACCCGAAGCCGACGTGGCGCGAGGTCTTCGACGACACGACCGCGTTCACCAGGCTCGCGCCCGCGCTGGACAACCGCGTCGGCATGGACGGAGGCTCCTGGCTCCAGACCAGCGCGGACGACCGGTACCTGTACCACGTCGTCATGCGCCGGGGGGACGAGTCGTCCGGCGGCAAGGACACCGGCATGGTGTACGTGCTGGACATCCGCAAGCTCGTCGGCGCGGGCAAGCAGACGCGCTGCAACATCGACACTCTGGAAGAGGTCACGCGCGGCGGCGCCGAGCCCGACTGCCCTTCCCTGGTGAGCGTCCTCCCCGTCGAGGACCCGACGACCGGCGGCCCGCACTGGGCCGCGCTGGACAACTTCCGGCAGGGCCCCGGCGGCTACTACCAGGAGACGCGGCAGCCGACGCGGCTCGTCATGGCGAACTACTTCGTCGCCGCGTCGCCCTTCGACGGCGACCACCGCGTCTGCATGGTGAACATCTCCCCGAGGCAGCAGCTCTCGATCGACCGCGGCTTCAAGGACGAGCACACCGGCCGCCCGTGCGTGGAGTTCAACCGGGCCGCGTGGCCGCACGGCGAGACCGGAGACGCGCGCCCCCACGGCGTCCTGTTCGCGGTCTCCGATGCCGACGTCCGCTGACGTCCGGCGCGCGCTGGCGGGGGCGGCGGCGCTGCTGCCGCTCCTCGCCTCCCCGGCGTGGGCGGACGGCGGTCACGGCGGCCACGGCGCGGTGCCGGACGGCGGGTGGGGCACCACGGCGATCCGCGTCGTCGCCCTGCTCGCCACCGCGGTCGTGGCGGGCGCCGCGCTGCTCCGGCCGCGCACCGGCCCGCCGTCCCGCCGCCTCACCGTGCTCGTCTCGATCGTCGCGGCCGTCGCGGCGGTCGGATGCCTGGTGGCCGTGGACCGCGTCCTCGTGGCCCTCGCGCTGGCCGCGGTGGTGCTCGCGACGCCCCGCGCGCTCCAGCACCCCCGGCGCTCCGCCGCGTCCGGCGCGGTGCTGGCCGCCGCGCTCGCGACACTCACCGTGGGCGGCTCGCTCACGGTCGTCCGGGACCGGGTCGCGCCCGGCGTTCCGCTGTTGCGCGAGGTCGACCTGGCGGGGGAGCGCCTGCCGATCCTGGTGACTCCGCAGCGTCCCGGCTGGAACCTCGTCCACACCGGTGACCGTCCGGTCTCGGTGGGGACGTCCCGCGATCCGGCGAGCGCCACGGCCCGCATGCCGGGCGCGCCCGGGACCTGGCGGCAGGTGTGGCTCCCGCCCGGCCGCAGCCGGATCACCCTGGCGTCCGGCGGCCGGACGACCTCTCTCGCGGTCGACACCGGCCGGGGCCCGGCCGCGTCGCCGCGGCTGCGCACGGACGGCCCCGAATGCGCGAGCGCCGCTCTCGGCACCCTCGTCTCGGGCGGCGGCGCCTCCGTCCCGTGCCCGGCCGACCGGCTCGACGCCGCCGACGCCGCCGACCTCCGCGCGACGGTCGGGTTCCTCGCCGGCCGCGGAGTCCGCTCCGTCCACCTCGTCGAGGACGGATCACCCCGGTCGCGGGCCGCGGCGCAGGCCGTCCGGGAGGCGGGCGCGCGGACCGGAGTCACGATCGCGGCAGCGGCCGCGAACCGGCCGGTCATCCTCGTCTCGGGCTGGTCGAAGGCGGACGCGACCCTCCGCCTGATGGCGCGGGGAAGCCTGCGCGGGCAGGGCGCCTACCTTGCGCCCTGGCTGCTCAGCGCCCCGCTGCTCGCCATCCCCGCCGCCCAGATGCTCCCGCTGCGCTTCTCGCCGCGCGACCCGGACCCGCTCCGCTACGCCGCCGAACTACGAGCCCGCTTCCCGGACGAAACACCCACCGCCACCGGCTACCAGGCCTGGCGCGGCAGCGGGGAACACGACGTCCCGGCCCGCCTGTACGCGGCCTCCCTCGTCACCTTCATGCCGTCGAGAGTTCCGGCGCAACACACGCACACCGGCACCAGCTGGCTCCCGGGAGGCACCATCACCGTCGCCACCGGCCCCCTCTCCTGACCCCTCACGGGAAACACCGGGGCGGGCCCGCCGCCTACCCGGCGGAACCGGTCTCGACGCGGCGCGTCACGATCGCGGCGATGAGCCGGCCCAAGGCCGGCACCTCCAGTGGCAGGAGCGACGTCGCCGGATGGGTGCGGCGACGCCCGCCCCTCTCGACGGCCTTCACGATCGCCTTGGCCGCCGACTCGGGAGAGACCGGCGGCGGGGTGCGCATCGGCCCGGTCCGCCAGGGGAGCAGATCGATGTCGCGGGCGGCGGTGTCCGTGGCGCCGGGGACGATCTCCAGTACCGACACACCGGTGCCCTTCAGTTCGTGCCGCAGCGTGAGGGTCAAATGCGCCAGGGCGGCCTTGGACGCGCCGTAGTAGCCGAGAAGCGGGATCGGCACGGCCCGCAGGGTGGAGGTCACGTTCACCACCATCCCGCCGCCGTCGCGCAGGGCGGGGAACAGATGGCGGGTCAGGGCGAGCGGCGACCAGAGGTTCGTCTCGAAGAGCGCCCGCGCCTGGTCGTCGTCACCGGTGATGCTCTGTGCGGCCACCAGACCGACTCCGGCGTTGTTGATCAGAATCCGGACACCGCCCAGCGCGGACATCGCGTCCCGCGCCAGTTCGGCGGCCGCGCCGGGACGGGACAGGTCCGCCTCGATCACGCATGGACGCACCAGGCCGGCGTCCTCGATCTGGTCGGCGACCTCGACCAGGGCCGCCCGGCGCCGGGCGGCGATCGCCAACCGCCCACCCCGCTCCGCCAGGGCGAACGCCACCGCTCGGCCGATCCCGCTCGAAGCGCCCGTCAACAGGATCGGCGCCCCTGCCACGGATCGACGGCTCACCCGCCTGCTCCCGCCGGAATGGTGGCACCCATCAAGGCCTCCCCATGTTGACTGATTATCAATCAATTTGGGACGGTAATACCGCTCTCCCGGTCCGTCAAGCAAGAGCCGGGGCACCGCGCCGTATCCGAGCTCCGCGGCCGGCCGCCAACGCGCTCTAGGCTGCTGCCATGACCGGTCTGCAGCCCGACGGCGCCGAGACGCCCCGCGTCGACCGGCGCGTCCGGCTCGTCACGGCCGCCTCGCAGCTGTTCTCCGAACGCGCCTACGACGAGGTGACCACCACCGAGATCGCGCGCCGAGCGGGCGTCGCGTACGGGCTCATCGCGCACCACTTCACCAACAAGCGCGGGCTCTACCTGGCCACCATCCGTGCGGCCGGCGAAGCGCTGCGAACCCTTCAGGAGACCCCGCCCGAAGGCGAGACGCCGGCCGAGCGGCTGCGCGACGCCATCAACCGGCACATCACCTACATGGACCGCCACGCCGCGGGATTCCTCACCCTCATCCGCGGCGGAAACGGTTCGGACCCCGAGGTCCGCGCCATCATCGAGGACCTGCGCTGGCAGGGCGCTCTCCGCGTCCTCGACGCCCTCGGCGCCGAACACCCCGTCCATCCCGTACTCCGCGCCTCCATGCGCGGCTGGGTCGGCTACCTCGACGAACTCATCGTCGACCACATCCAGCACCACGACGTCCCGCAAGAGCATCTCGTCCGGCTGGCGACCAGCGCCCTGACCGCGACCTTGCGCACGGCCTGCTCCACCACCCCCGACGCCGGGATCGCCGCGGCCACGGTCGATCGTCTGGAAGACGCCTCGGCCGGCACGCCGGGGCCGCGGACGAAGAGACAGGCCAGGAAGGGAACGCCATGACAGAGCGCACCCCGTCCGGGGAGATCCCGCAGGTCGTCGCCGCCGCGCAGAAAGCCGCATCGGCGGCCGGATTCACCCGGTCGTGCACCGACGAGGTCGGGCGTTTGCCGCGGGTACTGGCGGCGGGAGGCTCATCGTGTCCCGCCTGGCCTGAGCCGGGTCGCGGCAGGCCGTTCAGACGCGGATGAAGTCGTAGGTGAGCGTCTTCGCCTTGGCGTCGTGGCCGATCGCGACCCAGTCGTCGCCGAGCCCTTGCAGCCAGCCCGGGAAGCGGCCGAGGCGACGGCCCGTGGACGCGTCGTAGACCAGGACGAAGGGATGGTCGTCCTCGGCTCCGCTGACGGCGACGCGCCGCTGCGTGACGGCGGTCTCCCAGCTGGCGGACGTCCCCGGCAGCCCGGGTTCGGGCGCCTTCCACAGGACGCGGCCGGTACCGAAGTCCAGCAGCGAAAGGGCGCCGGTGTCCGCGTGCTCGCGGACCAGGAGCGTGCGCCCGTCACCGTCGATCGGGACGCCCGGGGCTTCGCCACGCCAGACCGTCCGTCCCGAGGCGAGATCGAAGACCTGCGGCCTGCCGGTGTCGGTGGACGCCGCGATCCGTCGGCCGTCGCCGATCAGGTCGAGACCGGTGCTGGACGGGGCGAGCCGTTTCTCGCACTCGCCACCGGCCTCGCGTCCCGCGTAGACCTTCCGGGTCCATTCGCGGTGACCGGTCCCCGCCTCGGTCGCGGAGACGGTGACCGTGCAGTCCCCGTCGCCGGACGGAGGATCGTGGTCGGTGCTGATCAGCGTCCGCCCGACCACCACCGAGTACCAGCCGCTTCCGCCGGAGGCCTGCGGCAGGGGCCGGTCGTCGCCGCGGCGCGAGGCGAAGATCCGCCCGGTCTCCGGGACGGCCGGCGGACGGACCCCGACCGCCGTGTTCGCCAACCGCACGTCCTCGCTCCCGAGCCTCCAGCGGACCTTCCCGGTGCGCAGATCCTTCCGGGTGATCTCGCAGTTGACCCCCTCGCCGCAGACGGTGGTGAGCACGGCGTCCCGCGTGACCCGCGCCCTCATGACCGGACCGTCCTGCCAGAGCGTCCCGCCGTTCGCCGGATCGATGACACTGAACCGGACCGTGTCGGCCGTTGCGGCCTTCCACCGATGCACGATCAGGTCGCCTGCCACGTCGACCTCGTCGTCCTCACCGGAGGGCACCCGCCACAGCTCCCGTCCGGACCCGGGGTCGACACCGAGGACCGCCCGGTCGTTCGCGATCACCGCGACCCGCCCGGCGATCGCCGTGGTGTTCTCGCCGGTCGGCACGGACAGAGACCAGGCCGCGGGCGGTCCCTCCCGGGACGGGAGCCTCAGCGAGGCACCGGAGCAGGAGGCCCCGGCCGTGGACACCAGGATCAAGAGAGCGGCACCGAGCCGGGATCGGATCATCCCGACATCATCCCGGCCCGGCCCCCTGACCGCCATTGGCCGGCCGTCCCCGCTCGGCCCGGCCGAGCGATCGCCTTGCGACCAGCAATTGAACGTGTTCAAATACTTGCGTGAGGCTCGTTTCACGAGACGGGGGAGGGCCGATGAGAATCGTGATGCCCGGAGGGACCGGCCAGGTAGGCGCGGTCCTGTACCGTGCGCTGTCCGCCGCAGGCCATGACGTCGTGGTCCTGACCAGGCGCCCCGTACGCGAGCACGAGATCGGCTGGGACGGCGAGAACCCGGGCCCCTGGACCAGGGCGATCGACGGCAGCGATGTGGTGATCAACCTGGCCGGGCGCAGCGTGAGCTGCCGGTACACGCCGGCCACCCTCCAGGACATGATGGATTCGCGGGTGCGTTCCACCCGGGCGGTCGGTGCGGCGATCGCCGGCGCCGCGAAGCCTCCCCGGGTCTGGCTCCAGATGAGCACCGCCACGATCTACGCCCACCGCCACGACGCGCCCAACGACGAGGCGTCCGGCGTGATCGGCGGCACGGAGCCCGGGGTTCCCGGCTACTGGGCCTACAGCGTGAAGATCGCCGAGGAATGGGAGCGGGCGCAGCGGCAGGCCGAGACTCCGTCCACCCGCAAGGTCGCCCTGCGCTCCGCCATGGTGATGAGCCCCGACCGCGGCGGGGTCTTCGACTACCTGCTCTGGCTGGCCCGGCTCGGCCTCGGCGGCCCGGTCGCGGGCGGTGCGCAGTACGTGTCCTGGATCCATGACCAGGACTTCGTCCGCGCGGTGGAATTCCTGATCGCTGACGACGAAATCGACGGGCCGGTGAATCTCGCCGCCCCCGCACCCGTGCCGCAGCGCTCATTGATGCGGACACTGCGCACCGCGTGGGGCGTCCCGATAGGCCTGCCCGCGACGAAATGGATGGCCGAACTCGGTGCCCTCGCCCTGCGCACGGACACCGAACTACTACTGAAAAGCCGCCGCGTGATCCCCGGCCGCCTCCTCGAAACAGGCTTCGCCTTCCACCACCCCCGCTGGCAGGAGGCCGCCGAAGACCTCGTCCACCGCGTCCGCACCTCCCGTTGACCGCCGCTGGCCGCCCGGGGGCGACCACCTCCCGCGCGGGCGTTATCGCAGTGCAATGCGGCTGGACGTTTTCGCGGACGTTCTTGAGGGAGAGTCCCGCGTGTTTCGTCGCTTCCGGCGAGGGAGGACGGTCGGTGCCACGCCGACGTACGTCCTCGAACTCGGCGGCGGGGGCACTGCGCGAGGAGGACCGAATGGGCATGCGGGACGTCTGGGGCCGGATGGGCAGGCGTCGCCGGCTGCGCCGGGTGGCCAGGGAGGTGTTCGGCTGGCCGGACCTGCGGCCGGGCCAGGGCGAGGCGATGGAGCACCTGCTGCGGGGCCGCGACGTCCTGCTGGTCATGCCGACCGGCGGCGGCAAGTCGGCCGTCTACCAGGTACCCGCCCAACTGCTCCCCGGGCCGACCGTGGTGATCTCACCCCTGATCGCCCTGCAGCGGGACCAGATGGTCGCGCTCACCGGCCGCGACGCCGGCGGCGCCGTGATGGTCAACTCCGCCCAGTCCGGCGGGGCGAGCGAGGACGCCATGGACCAGATCCGGGCGGGCGAAGCGGAGTACATCTTCCTCTCACCCGAGCAACTGGCCAAGCCGTCGGTCGTGGAGCGGCTCGCCGCCGTGCGCCCCTCGCTGATCGCCGTCGACGAGGCGCACTGCGTCTCCTCGTGGGGCCACGATTTCCGGCCGGACTACCAGCGGCTCGGCCGCGTGATCGAGCGCCTCGGGCATCCCCCGGTGATCGCGCTGACCGCGACCGCCTCGCCGCCGGTGCGCGACGACATCGTCGCGACCCTCGGGCTGGCGGAGGCACAGCAGATCGTCCGCGGTTTCGACCGGCCGAACCTGTCCCTGAAGGTGCGGCGGTTCCACGAGGAGACGGACAAGAGACAGGCGCTGATCGAGGACGCCGCCGGACGAAAGGGGCTGGGCCTCGTCTACGTCGCCACCAGGCGCGACGCTGAGGCGTACGGCGAGGAACTGGCCGCGGCGGGCCTGCGCGCGGCGTCCTATCACGCCGGGATGAAGGCGGCGGACCGTCACCGGGTGCACGAGGCGTTCCAGGGCGACGAACTCGATGTCGTCGTGGCCACCTCGGCGTTCGGCATGGGGATCGACAAGCCCGACGTCCGCTACGTCCTGCACGCCGCTCCGCCCGAATCGCCGGAGTCGTACTACCAGGAGATCGGCCGCGCCGGGCGAGACGGGGAACCCGCAGCCGCCGTCCTGTACTACCGCTCACAGGACCTTGGCCTGCGCCGCTTCTTCGCCGCGGGCAGGCCAGACGAGGAGAAGATGCTCCAGACCGCGACGCTCCTCCAAGCGCACGGCGGCGTCGTTCCGGCGAGCGAGATGCGCACCACCCTGGAAATCGGCGCAACGAAGCTCACCAACTTGGTGAACCTGCTGGAACAGGCCGGAGCCGTGGAAACGACCGGCCGGGGAGACCTGCGATACGTCCAGGAGGGTCCGCCGCCCGAGGAGGCCGTGGCACGTGCCACGGAACTCGACGAGAACCGCCGGCGCGTCGACGACTCACGCATCGACATGATGCGCGCCTACGCGGAGACAACAGACTGCCGCCGCCGCTTCCTCTTGGAATACCTGGGCGAACCCCACCCGGGCTCATGCGGGACCTGCGACGTCTGCAAAACCGGAGCAACCCCCGGGCCGGATCGTGCCGGCGAACCAGCCGCACCCCCGAACAATGCCGACGACGCCCCGTTCTCCCTGCACGCCGAGGTGGAGCACGCCGCATGGGGGGCCGGAACGGTCATGCGAGTGGAACCCGACCGGATCACCGTCCTCTTCGAAGAGGCCGGCTACCGCACGCTGTCCCTAGAAGCGATCGAACGCGACAACGACCTCCTGACCCTCCGCCCACCAGCCCGACGCGGACGAACCCGCCAACGCACACCCCGAAACAAGGCCGCCGCAGGCAGCAAGCAATCCACCACCGGTGTGCCGTGACGCAGGCGCAGGCGCAGGCGGCCCCGCCGGCCGGCCACGCACACCTTCGACGCCGACAAAAGTTCGTTACACGGGCACTTTCCATAGGTGGATGGTGCCGTCTTGGGTGCCGGTGGCTAGGGTGCGGCCGTCCGGGCTGAAGCGCACGCTGAGGACGGCGCCGTCGTGTCCGGTGAGCGTGGGGCCGAGTTGCCGGTGGCGGGCCACGTCCCACACGCGGACGGTCCCTTCCGAGCCTCCGGCCGCGAGGGTGCGGCCGTCCGGGCTGAACTCCGCCGTGTGGCAGCGGCCGTCGCACTGGAACGGAGTGCCCGTCTGCAAGCTCCGGGCCACGTCCCACAGGCGGACGGTCTCACCGCCCGCCGTCGCCAGCGTCTGCCCGTCGGGGCTGAACGCCACGTCCTCTATCCAGGAGTCGTGGCCGGACAGGTTCTCGCTGAGCCGCTTGCGGTCGTACACCTCCCACAGCTGCGCCACCCCGCGGGTGTTCCCGGTCTTGGGGTCCTGCTCGGTGCCGGTCGTGCCGATGGCCAGCATCCGGCTGTCCGGGGCGAACGCCAGGGCCTGAACGTTGCCTGCGTCGGTCCCCAGGAGCGGGCCCACCTTTCCGTCGTCCAGGTCCCACAGCCGCACGGACTGGTCCGTGTTGCTGGTGGCCAGGACGCGGTCGTCCGGGCTCAGGGCCAGGGACGTCAGGGGCCCGAGATCGATGTCGAGGTCGCTCGGCTCGCCCTTGCCCGACACCGGGAAGAGGCGGAGGCTGCCGTCGTCGCCCGCGGTGTACAGGGTGCTGCCGCCGTGGCTCATCGCCAGCGCGTTGACGCCGTCGGGGTGGTCGAGGGGCGCGCGGAGCTGCTTCCCGTCCGCGACGTTCCAGAGCCGTACCGTGGCGTCGTCGCTGGCGCTGGCCAGTGTCCGGCCGTCCGGAGTGAACACCAGGTCGCGCACGGACGCGGTGTGCCCGCGTAGCGATCGGCTCGGCGGCGGTGCCGCGGAGTGGTGCGACCCGGGGCCGCTCCGGGCAGCCGATCCCGACCACGGCACCACCACCAGGGCCGTGGCCACCGCCGCGCACACCGCCAGCACGCCGAGCGCCGCCAGCGCGCCGCGCGGGGAGCCGAGGACGGTGAACGGGCCGGAGCGGGGGCGGCGCGGGTAGGCCAGGGTCGCCGCGGGCTCCGGGACGGGCGCCCACCCGATCCAGGCCCGCCGCTCGTCGATCATCCACTGCACCGCGGGCGGCCACGGCTGCGCGGCCGGGGCGACCGCGCCGAGCATCGCCCTCAGCCGGGCGGGGTCCGGCCGCCGGGCCGGGTCCTTGGCCAGGCAGGCCGCGACGGCCGGACGGAGCCTGTCCGGCACGCCGGACAGGTCGGGCTCGGCGTGCACGACGTTGTACAGCGCCTGCGCCGGGCCGGGCCCGTCGAAGGGACCCCGGCCGGTGCAGGCGTACACCAGCACCGCCCCCAGCGAGAAGACGTCGCCGGCCGCGGTCGCCGACCGTCCCTCGGCCTGTTCCGGCGACATGTACCCGGGCGTTCCGGCCAGGACGCCGGTCGGCCCGTCGCCGCCGTCGCCCTCGGCCGCCCGCGCGACCCCGAAGTCGATCACCTTGGGGCTGTCGGCGGCCAGCAGCACGTTGGACGGCTTGAGGTCGCGGTGCACCAGCCCGGCCCGGTGGATCTCCGCGAGCGCGGCCGTGAGCCCGGCCGCCAGCCGCAGCACCGCCGGCTCCGGCAGCGGCCCGGCCGTCCGGACCGCGTCCCGCAGCGACGGCCCCGGCACGTACACCGAGGCCAGCCACGGGGTCGGCGCGTCGGCGTCCGCGTCGAGCACCGCGGCCGTGTACGCGCCCGACACGCTGCGGGTGGCCGCCACCTCGGCGCGGAACCGCTCCCGGAAACCGGGGGTGCAGGTCAGCCGGGCGTGCATGAGCTTCACCGCGACCGGCCGCCCGTCGGGCGCGGTCCCCAGCAGCACCCGGCCCATCCCGCCGCGGCCGAGCTCGCCGATCATCCGGTAGTGCCCGACCCGCTCCGGGTCGGACGCGGCGAGCGGTCGCATGGTCACCTTGCCCACCGGTGGTTCAGGCGCGGGTGCGGCCGGCGATGTCGTAGAGCCACACCTTCTCGTCGCCGCCGACCGCGAGGACCTTCCCATCCGGGCTGAACGCCACGGCGGAGGCCTTGCTCGGGAGCCCGATCGGCTTCCCGACCTCCTTGCGCCCGGCCACGTCCCACAGCCGCGCGGTGGTGTCGTTGCCGACGGTGGCCAGCATCCGGCCGTCCCCGCTGAACGCCATGCCCTGCGGGGCGTGGTCGCTCGCGGGCACGATCTCACCGAGCGGAGCCCTGCGCTGGACGTCCCACAGCCGCACGGTCAGGTCGGCTCCCCCGGTCGCCAGCGTCCGGCCGTCCGGGCTCATGTCCGCCTTCGTGATCTGGACGGTGTGCCCGCGCAGGGGCTGCCCGACCACCTCGCGGGAACTCACGTCCAGCACCCGCACCAGGTCCCGCTCGGTGAAGGCCAGCAGCCGCCCGTCCCCGCTGAACGCGATGAACGACATGATGTTCGCCTTGTCGAAGTTGAGGCCGCTCACCTCCTTGCGGGACTCGGTGTCCCACACCTTCAGATGCGAGCCGATGGCCGCCAGCCGGTCCCCGGCCGGGCTGAAGGCCACGTCGCTCACCGGGGCCGGATCATCGCTGAAGTCGAACATGGGGATGCCGAGGGTCGCGCCGACCTGCCGGCGGGTGCGCACGTCCCACACCTTGACGCCGCCGTCCATGCTGGCGGTGAGCAGCAGCCGCCCCGCCCTGTCGAACCTGGCCTTGAGGGCCGACTTGGAAGCGATCTTGAGCGGCTGACCGGACGGCCGCCGGGCCTTGGCGTCCCACAGCCGTACGGTGCCGTCCTCCCCGGCGGTCGCCAGGAGACCACCCGCGCGGTCGAACTCCACGTGGTGAACGGAACCGGCATGGCCTTCCAGGACGGCCAGCGGCTTCGCGTCCTTACCGCCGCCCCCGCCGGACGCGGTCTTCCCGCCGGACGCCGGCTCGTCGTCACCGCGCAGTGCCCAGGCGGCGGCGCCGCCGAGCGCGGCGAGGCCGAGGGCGCCACCGCCCGCCATCAGCAGGAACCGCCTCCTGTCCGGCGCCGGCGCGACGGCCGTGGGCGTTGGCACCGGCGCGGGCGGGACGTGCGGCGGCGGAGCCTGCGGGGCCTGGAGCAGCCGGGCGACCTCGGCGTTCTGCCGCGCGATCGTGTCGTGCACCGGGTCCGGCCAGGGCCGGGCGGACGGCGGCACCTCGCCGATCCACCGCAGCAGCGCGGCGGGCTCCGGCCGTGCGGCCGGGTCCTTGGCCAGGCATGCCGGGACGATCTCGCGGATCCGGTCCGGCAGTTCGCCCAGCACGGGATCGGCGTGGATCACGTTCTGCAGGGTCTGCGGGGTGCTCCCCGCGTGGAACGGGCCGCGGC
Organism: Actinomadura coerulea; assembly: GCF_014208105.1. Taxonomy (NCBI): domain Bacteria; kingdom Bacillati; phylum Actinomycetota; class Actinomycetes; order Streptosporangiales; family Thermomonosporaceae; genus Actinomadura; species Actinomadura coerulea. The sequence continues at coordinate 4,355,787 of NZ_JACHMQ010000001.1, read as the reverse complement.
CGGTGCAGGCGTACACCAGCGTCGAGCCCAGCGAGAAGACGTCGCTGGCGGTGGTCAGGTCCCGCCCCAGGGCCTGCTCCGGGGACATGAAGCCGGGCGTGCCGACCAGGGCGCCGGTATGCGTGAGCTGGGTGCCGTCCTCCCCCTCGGCGGCCCGAGCGATACCGAAGTCGATCACTCGCAGGCCGTCCTCGGTGAGCAGCACGTTGGACGGCTTCAGATCGCGGTGCACCAGCCCGGCGCGGTGCACCTCGGTCAGCGCGGCGGCGAGGCCGGCGGCCAGCCGGAGCGCCGGCCCGGCCGCCAGCGGACCGGCCGCGGCGACGACCTCGTGCAGCGAGGGGCCCGGAACGTACACCGAGGCCAGCCAGGGTTCGGCCGCCTCGGGGTCGGCGTCGATCACCGCCGCGGTGTAGGCTCCGGCGACCCGACGGGAGGCGCGGACCTCGCGGCGGAACCGGCCGCGGAACCCGTCGTCGTGCACGAACTGCTCGTCGACCAGCTTGACCGCGGCCAGCCGCCCGTCCGGCCCGCTGCCCAGCAGCACCCGTCCCATGCCTCCGCGGCCGAGCTGGGCGAGCATCCGGTAATGCCCGATCTGGCGGGGATCGGACGCCTCCAGGGGTCTCACGGCACACCTCCCTCTCTCAAAAAGACAATAGCGTCTGATTGATCGAAGCGGAGGCACCCGCAGCCATCCATCACCGCCCAGCCACCCCCCGCTCGCCGCGAGCAGAGACGACCCGGTACCTGACGTCCAGCGGCTGGTGTGGCAGCCGCCAGCGTTCCACCTCGGCGGCCGCACGCGGGGAGGACGGAGACCTCCGCGTTCGCGAACGCCGCCGACGAGATCTCCACCCTGCCCACCGCCGACGCGCCTTGACTTGCAAAAAACGACGCGGGGGAGAGGAGTATTTTCGACTCCCTGGCCCTGACCGCGATACGGAAAGGAAAAACTGAAGCCCATGTGGCGGGGCGACCGAATGGCTCTAAGTGCCGTTCTCAAGCGGACATGGTAAAGGAAATCGGCTCAGCGAATCGCCGCGACGGCCGGGGGAACAGCCACCGTAACCAGTGAGCCCTTTCCGGCGTGTTGCGATCCCGTGGAGTTGCAGGGCGTCGGTGGCCTTGCGATGCGACCGGCACGGTAGGGGCAGCAGCGCAGCTTCAGCACAATCCGCCATGATTTGAGCCGGGCGTTTGCCTGTTCCCCGAGGCCGCGCAGCTTGGCGTGTGCACGGTCGGCGTCCTTGTTTAGCAGGATCGCCCCTGGCCGTGGGTGATGGTGCGTAAGCTGAGGGTGGATTGCGAATGTGATCGCAAGGAGTTGCGGTGACGGTCGACCCCCCGAAGGTTGTCGAAGAACCGACGTTCAGCATCCCCCGTCCACCCCGCTTATGGCCTTCGCCACTCGGATGGGGAGCGGTGCTCGCTGCCCTTGTCGCGCTGGTCTGTGCGGGGGCGTCGCTCGTTGTGCTGGTCGCGCGGCCCGGTCCGGTCGTCACGATCCGCGGGATCATGGCCTCCAAGCAGGACTTCTTCAACGATGAAAAAGTCCAGGACCTGTTGCTGGAGCATCACATCCGCGTCGAGGTCACTCCGCGCGGCTCGGGGGAGGTCGCGGCCGAGGTGCTCGGCCAGAAGACGGAGGCTTACGACTTCGCCTTCCCGTCCGGACAGCCGGCCGCGGATCTCATCAGGAAGGAGCGCAGCAGGCGGCGCCTGTACAACCGGACGACTTACTTGTTCACCAGCCCGATCGTGCTGGCCAGCTATCGCGAGTACGCCGAGACCCTGGTCGGGCGCGGCGCCGCGGAACGGCATTCAGGAGGGCCCGGTGACGCGCTCTACTACACGCTGAAGACGGCGAAGTTCGTCGAGTTGGGCCGGCGGGGCAGGACCTGGAACGACATCGGGATCAAGGGCATCACCAACGGCAACCGCGTCCTCGCCCGAACCTCCGGGGTATGCCGGTCCAACTCCGGCCTCACCTACCTCGGCCTGGTCGCGTACGTGGTCAACGGCAGCAAGCCGGTGCAGACCGAGACCGAGGTCGACCAGGTCGCCAAGGAGATCGGGCCGCTCGTCACCGGGACCGGCATGCCGGAGTCGGAGCTCTTCTCGGTCTACGTCACGCCCGAAGGCAAGAGCCAAGGCCCCATCGTGGTGGTCTACGAGCACCAGTTCTTCGCCTACCAGCAAGAGCACCGGCGTACTACCGGACGCGTCGACACCGAGCGGGTTCTGCTCTACCCGGAGCAGGAGTTCCAGACCGATCCGGTCTACATCTCACTCAAGCGCGGCAACGGCGACCGGCTCGGCAGGCTGCTGCGCACAGACCCCGGGCTGAGGCGCCGCATGATGGAGCTCGGCTTCCGGGTCGTCGACGACCCCTCTGACCCTGGAACCAGGCCCCTGTACGGGCTGCTCGAAGACAACGGTGTGCCGGCGCCCGACGAGCGGACGGACTACACCCGCGCGGAGCTCCCGAAGCTGGATCTTCTGGAGCGGCTGGCCGACAAGGTGGACGAGTGCCGATGATGAGGCGGCCTTCGCTAGCGTTCGCCGGACTGATCGCCTGCGCGATGCTGGTCGCGGGCACCGGCTGCTCCTCGGACGAGCCGGACACGACGCTGCGGGTGCTGGCGAGCTCCGAACTCGCCGACATGCGCCCGCTGCTCGACGAACTCCGGCGGGACACCGGTATCGCGATCGAGCTCGACTACCGGGGCACGGTGGAGGTCTCGACCTCGCTCTCCCGGGGGGACGACGACCACGACTTGGCCTGGCTGTCCGACGACCGCTATCTGCAGCTCAGGTTGCGGGCGGCGGGCGGGCGGCGGCTGCGGCCGCTGTCAGCCGCGATCATGACGTCCCCGGTGGTCGTGGGCGTGCGGCCGCGGACGGCCGAGCGGCTCCGCCGCAACGCCCCCGACCCGGAGCTGTCCTGGGCGGACATCGCCGACGGCGCCGCCGAAGGGCTGCTGCGCTTCGGCATGGCCGATCCCCGGCAGGCCAACAGCGGGCTGGTCGCCCTGGTCGGGGTGGCCACCGCGGCCGCCGGTACCGGCGGCGCGCTGCGGCCGGAGGATGTCACCTGCGACCGGTTGCGCGGGCTGTTCTCCGGCCAGACGATCACAGCGACGTCCTCGGCCGGGCTCATCGACGCGTTCGTCGCGGACCAGGGCAGGGCCGACGCGCTGATCGGGTACGAGTCGACGCTGCTGTCCCTGAACGCGAGCGGGAGCCTCCGGGAGCCGCTGGAGATCATCTATCCCGAGGACGGCATCGTGCTGTCCCGATACCCGCTGCTGCTGCTCGACCCATCGCGCCGCGCCGCCTATGACAAGGTCGTGGCGTGGCTCACCCGCGCCGACACGCAGCGGAAGATCATGCAGCGCACCCTGCGCCGCCCGCTCGATCCCAGCGTGAGACGGGATCCGCGGCTGCGCACCGAGATCGGCAACGCGCTGTACTTTCCGGACCGGCCCGAGGTCATCGACCGGTTGCTGGCCAACTACGATCCGAGCGCCCGGACGCCCGGCCAGGTGATCTTCGCGCTCGACTACTCCGGCTCCATGAGGGGCGTGCGGATCAAGGCGTTGCGATCCACGTTCGAGGGCCTCATCGGCGGCGACGGCTCGTCCATCGGCAAGTTCGTACGGTTCTACAAGGGCGAGAAGTTCATCCTGATGCGCTTCGGGGAGAAGGTCCGGGCAGAGCGCGGCTTCACCATCGCCGACCCGCATGACGCCGGCGCCATCCGCGACTTCCTCAGCACCGAGGAGTTCGAGCAGAACACCGCCGTGTGGTCGGCGCTCGATCACGCTTACCGGCGCGCCGCCGAGCTGAAGCGCGCCGCTCCGGGGCGGCCGGTGACCATTGTGCTGATGACCGATGGCCTGAACAACGCCGGCATCGAACTGAACGAATTCCTCAGCCGATACCAGGCCCTGCCACCGCAGGCCAGGGCCGTGCATGCGTACACCGTTCGGCTCGGCGAGGCGGACCCGGTCGAGTTGGACCGCGCGGCCAAGGCGACCGGCGGACGCATGGTGGACGCCAACGCGTCCTCCCTGAACCTGGCCTTCAAGCAGACCCGCGGCTGCTTTTGACACCGGAGGCACCGATGATGCCGTTGCTGCTAGCGATCTCAGCCATTGCCGCATGCTCCGCAGTAGCGATCTACTGCGCGCACAGGGTCCGAGTGAGCCGCCACCTGTCGGCCTGGGTGATGAAACAGAAACCGGGATTCTGCCTTTATCTCGACGAGCGAAACGCCATGGACCTCTACCTCCAGGGGGACTACCCCTACCTGCAGCGCTCGGTGGAGAGGACGACCCGCCGCAACATCGTGTTGGAGTTGCTGTTCCGGCCCCTACGCGGGGGCTTGCGGCGTGTAGCCGGGGAAGAGCAGGTCACCAAGTACTTCGAGGAGACGAGATCGATCACGGTCATCGGGCGCATCGTCCGTGCGCTGGATAAAGAGAACGACATCGTGTACGTCGACCTCCTCACCGGTACGATCGCGCCCAACGCCGGCCTGGACCGAGCGCTGAAGCCGCGATTCGGTGGGCGATCGAAGCGGGTGGACGCGGCCCGGCTGCGGGACCTGGAATCCGCCGCCTTCGTCTCGGTCGAGGGACGGTTCACGGTGAGGGACGAGCCCGGGGAGACGACCACGTTCTCGGCCCCGTACGGGGACTCCGGCGACCGGGTGGTCAGCGTGTCCTGCGTCACCGAGCGGCTGCGGGACGGCAAGGTCCCGGACGGCGCGTTCCGGGCACGCTGCCTCGGCAAGATCAGCTGGGATCCCAGAACCGGTGACGTGAAGATCTCGCCCATGCTGGCCATCTTCCAGTGACCCACGCCCGAGCGGAACGGGCCCATAATCACCGAAGGGCATTCGCAAAATAATCTACGAATGCCCTTGCCATGCGGGGTGCGCCGTCAGGGACTTGAACCCCGAACCCGCGGATTAAGAGTCCGCTGCTCTGCCAATTGAGCTAACGGCGCCTGTCGTACGGGCCTCGGCGGTGGGCCGGGGTCCCTCGCGACAGGAAGAACAGTATCAGGCCCTGCGGACCAGTGCGAATCGGTTTACTCGCGGACCGGAAGGACGCTCATCATGCCCCGCCACAGGGCGATCGCGGTGGCGCGGGAGCCGACGCCGAGCTTGGCGTAGATGCGGTTGACGTGGTTCTTGACCGTCTTCTCGCTGAGGAAGAGCTGCCGGGCGATCTCGCCGTTGGAGCGGCCGGTGGCGATGAGGTCCATGACCTCGGACTCGCGCGCGGACAGCCCGAGGGTGGTGCGGGACGCGTGCCGGACGCCGCGGACGAGGTCGTGGGCGGTGAAGGAGCCCGGGACGAGGTGGCCGCAGGCGCCGGCGCGCAGGGCGGCCTCGACGCCGGGCTGATCTTCCGAGGCCAGGACGAAGACGCGGGAGGACGTGCTGAGCGGCAGCGCGTGACCGGCGGCCGCCGTGTCCAGCAGCACGATGTCGGGGCGCAGGCGTTCGGCCAGGGGGACCACCGCGGCGGGATCGGGGGTGTCGGCGACGACCTGGAACTCGTCGCTGGCGTCCAGCACGGAGATCACGTCCGCCCTGCCCCGGGCGTCACCGTCCACCACGAGTACGCGCAGCGGCGCCGTCTCGTCGACACTCATCCGTAGCCCTCGGCGTGTCGTTGACATTTCTAGGGTCGGAGCATAACCACATGATCTTCGAAGGTCGACGAACCGCGCAGATGGAGGCCTTATCGAGACCGTAACGACGTCGGGGCCCGATCGTCTCGAACGACCAGGCCCCGCGAAGTGGGGTGAGTGAGGGGACTTGAACCCCCGACATCTTGGACCACAACCAAGTGCTCTGCCAGCTGAGCTACACCCACCGTGGCCGGGATCGCTCCCGGCTCCCAGTAGTGTAGCGGCTTCTTCGGGGTGGGTCAGCCGGAGGCGACCTGGGAGGCGATCCCGCGGGCCGTGTCGGAGTCGGGGCCGGGGGGCGGGACGAAGACGGCGGCGCGGTAGTAGCGCAGTTCCTGGATGCTCTCGGTGATGTCGGCCAGGGCGCGGTGGCCGCCCTTCTTCTCCGGGCTGGCGAAGTAGACGCGCGGGTACCAGCGCCGGGCCAGCTCCTTGATGGAGGAGACGTCCACCATGCGGTAGTGGAGGTGGGAGTCGAGGGCCGGCATGTCGCGGGCGAGGAACGAGCGGTCGGTCGCGATGGAGTTGCCGCAGAGGGGGGCCTTCTTGGCGTCCTTCACGTGGCCCTTGATGTAGTTGAGGACGATGTCCTCGGCCTCGGCGAGGGTGACGCCGCCGGGGAGCGCTTCCAGGAGGCCCGACGTGGTGTGCATGTCGCGGACGACCTTGGTCATCTGGGTGACGGCCTCGGGCGGCGGTTTGATCACCACGTCGACGCCCTCGTCGAGGATGTTGAGCTCGCTGTCGGTGACCAGTGCGGCTATCTCGATGAGCGCGTCGTCGCGCAGGTCGAGTCCCGTCATCTCGCAGTCGATCCAGACCAGCCGCTCGTTCATGCACTCACCCTACGGCCATGAACGACTGCGCGGGGCATCGCGAGCGATCGATCTAGGAGGTCACGCGCTGGGTGATATGGCCGGGAATGGGGATCCCGGGGCGGAGGAGGGGGTCGGGGGCGGGGGCGCCGAAGGTCTGGGTGACGGGGAGGACGCCGGCCCAGACGTCGAGGGCGTAGTCCTCTTCCTCGTCTCCGGGAGGGCCCTGCCGCACCTTCACGGAGGCCTCGTCCAAGGAGAGCGCCAGGACGGAGACGCCGGCCAGTTCCTTTCGGTCGGGGTGGCGGGCCACGTCCCACTGGCCGGGGGTGAGTTGCTCGGTGATGACGCGGAGGCCGGTCAGCTTCTCGTCGCCGTCGGCTGGGCGGGGTGTCCCGTAGACGATGGCGCTGCGGTAGTTGATGGAGTGGTGGAACAGGGAGCGGGCGAGGACGAGGCCGTCCAGGTGGGTGACGGTGACGCAGATGTCTTGGGACGGCCCCGCCCTGAGGCTGCTCGCCCCGGTGGACCCGTGCAGGTAGAGGGTGTCGTCCAGGCGGCCGTAGGCGGTGGGGATGACGCGGGGTGAGCCGTCCACGATGAGGCCGAGGTGGCAGATCATGCCGTCGTCGAGGATCTCGTACAGGACGGAACGGTCGGTGCTGGAGCGTTCGGGAAGGCGGCCGAGACGGGTGCGGGCGGTTGGGGAGAGCGGGTTCATGTCCGTTTACGCTAGGAGGCGAGTGGCCTGGCGGGTATGGCCACTTGGCGCGGATAGCAGGTGACCACTTTGTCGATTGATCTGCCTCTTTCCGTGGAGCGGGACGCTCAGCAGCCGATGAGCGCGCAACTCGTCGGGCAGTTGCGTTCCGCCATGGGGGAGGGACGGCTCGCCGCGGGCGAACGGCTTCCGTCCAGCAGGGCGCTGGCCGGCCTGCTCGGTGTCAGCCGGACGGTCGTGACGGAGGCATACGAGCAGCTTTATGCGGAGGGCTGGCTGGAAGGGCGGCATGGGTCCGGCACGTATGTGACCGAGGGTGTTGCTGCCGCCCCTATGCCGAAGCCGCGTCCGGCGATGAAACCAGCGCGGAGGGCGGCGGCCCTTGACGAGATCGACCTGAGGCCAGGTCTTGCGTGGGTCGGGGCACTGGATACGCCCGCGTGGCGCCGGGCGTGGCGGCTTGCTGCGGGGAGGCCGCCGCAGCAGCGTCAGGACCCGCATGGTCTGCTCGGCCTACGGGAGGCTTTGGTCGACTACATCAGGCGTAGTCGCGGGGTGGTCTGCCCTGTGGACGGCCTTCTTGTCACGCGAGGGGCGACGAACGGGCTCGATCTGCTTGCCGCGGCCGTCCTTCGTCCTGGGGACCGGGTGGGTGTGGAAGAGCCCGGCTACGGCAGGGCGCGGGCGGTCCTGAGGGGACGGGGTGCGGAGCTCGTCCCGTGTCCTGTGGATGAGCATGGTCTCGTTGTCGATGCTCTGCCCGACGACCTGCGCCTCGTGTACACGACGCCGTCGCACCAGTACCCGATGGGAGGCGTGCTGCCCGTTCCGCGCAGGCAGGCCCTGCTGGCGTGGGCGAGGCGCAACGGGGCGCTCATCGCCGAAGACGACTATGACGGGGAGTTCCGCTACGACGTCGCGCCCCTGCCCGCGCTCTACGGCCTGGACCCGGACGTCGTCGTCTACCTGGGCACGACCGCCAAGATCCTCACCGCGGACATGGGCGTCGGCTGGCTGGGGGGACGTCCCGATCTGGTGGCGGAGGTGGCGCTCCGGAAGGAGGAGCTGAACGACCGCACGGCCGTGGTGCCGCAGGACGCGCTGAGGCTCCTCCTGGAACGGGGCGACCTCGACAGATACGTCCGCCGGATGCGCGGGGAGTACGCGCGGCGCCGCGAGGTGGTGGTGCGGGCGCTGGACGGACTGCCCCTGCGCGGCGACACGGCCGGGCTGCACCTCGTGGTGGACGTCCCGGAGGCGGTGGCCGCGCGTGTCGTGGAGGAGGCGGGCCGGTGCGGCGTCGTGGTGGAGACGCTGGACCGCCACCACATGGGTCCCGTGCGGGCGTCCGGACTGGTGATCGGCTACGGCTCGGCCGCGACCCTCGCCGAGCTGCGCAAGGGGTGCGAGGTCGTCCGGACGCTCGCCGGGTAGCGCTGTCAGTTGGACAGGGGCCCGACCGGAACGGGCTCCGGCGCGGAGTGCAGCGGCCCGGGGCGCGGGGGCGGCGCGTCGCTCGGCGCCGGCCGGACGGTCTCGGGCGTGCGGGTGCGCGGCGCCACCAGCCGGGGGCCGGCGGGGGCGCCGGGAAGGCGGGGTTTCGGGATGGGGGCGACCGGGGTGTCGGGGCCGGTGATGCGCCGGACGTCGATCCCGCCGGGGTCGGGGCGGTCCAGGAGCGGCACCTGGGACGCGCCGTAGTGCCCGCCGCGAGCCCAGTCCTTGCGGCTGCGCGGCGCGTGGTACGACTGCGGCGACGGCAGCGGGGGGCCGGCGGGCCAGCGGCGCGCGACGCCCCACGCGTCCAGCCACTGGACGATCGCCTCGACGCCGGTGAGCAGGGAGCCGGTGAACGGCGACCGCGACTGGCCCACCACCATGATCTGCGCGCAGACGCGGCCCTCCCGCCCGAGCGCGCCGCCGAGCAGTCGGGCCGCGCGGGTGATGGGCAGGAGCTGGACGATCTCACCGGTGCCCGGGTGCCACACCAGGTGGGCCGGGCGGTTCTCCTTCAGCAGGTCGGCGGCCACCGAGCGCGCGGAGACGGTGTGCGGATCGTGCTCCTCGGCGCACCAGACGACACGGGGAGCACCTCCTCGCAACGCTCCGCCATCGTTCGGTGCCGGCATGCGGCCGGCTCTTGGCAGCCATGCGTCTGCCACGGTGCGTCCCCCCCAATCGGGCGGTCTGGCCCCCGAGTGGTCTCAGTTCCTTCTCTTAGCCCAGCGAGGCTCATAAGTCCAGCTCGCCGCCTTGTGGCGGGATGACGGCCGACCACCGCGAAGCCGGTTTTGGACCGGTTCAATCAGGTGTGGCGGCAGACGGGCACCCCGCGTGTCCGAGCATTCCACCTTGTGTCACCTTTTTCCTCCCGGGTGTTCGGTCGACTTGCTCACCCTGGGCGAAAGAGGGGCTGAGGGTCGCCGCGTTCGCGCAGGTCATCGCCGAGCTCGGAGATCGGATTACACGCGGCCGCAAGTCGGCCGGAAGTGGCCGGGGTGTGACGAGTCGCACGGTGGTACCCGGGTGGGGTTCACAGTCCTGACCGAGCAGCGTTCTAATAGGGCGTCATGACCGTTGACGCAGAACTGCCCGCCGGGGTGCCCGGTATCGACGTCCCCCGGCTGGCGGCCTGGCTGGCCCGTGAGCTGCCCGGATCGGGACGGATCGGCGCGATCGACCTGATCGCGGGCGGGCGTTCCAACCTCACGTACGGCATCACGCTGGACGGGGGCCGCCGCGTCGTGCTGCGCCGTCCGCCGCTCGGCCACGTCCTGCCGACCGCGCACGACATGGCCCGCGAGTACCGCGTGCTGTCGGCCCTCGGCAGGGGGACGGCGGTGCCGGTGCCGACGACGCTGGCCTTCTGCGAAGACGAGGCGATCATCGGCGCCCGCTTCTACCTCATGGACTTCGTCGAGGGACGCGTCCTGCGCACCCGGGAGGACGCCGCCGGCATCACCCCCGAGCAGGCGCGCGGCCTCAGCGACGCGCTGGCCGAGGCCCTCGCGGCGATCCACACGGTGGACGTGGAGGCGATCGGGCTGGGGGACTTCGGCCGTCCGAGCGGTTACATGGAGCGCCAGCTCAAGCGCTGGGGCAAGCAGTGGGACAGCTCGCAGGAGGCCGTCCGAGCCACGGGCAACGTCCATGATCTGCCCGAGTACGACCGGCTGGTCGCGCGGCTGGCCGAACGGCTGCCGGCCGACGCCCCGGCCCGGCTGGTCCACGGCGACTTCCGGCTCGACAACGCGCTCGCCCGGCTGGAGCCGCGCCCGGAGATCGCGGCCGTCGTCGACTGGGAGATGTCGACGCTCGGCGACCCGCTGTCCGACCTCGGGCTGACGCTCGTCTACTGGGCGGAGGCGGCCGACGCCGAGCAGCTCCCGGTCGGCGCCACGATCACCTCGGCGCCCGGCTTCCTCACGCGCCGCGAGTTCGCCGGACGGTACGCGGAGCTGACCGGCTTCGACCTCGCCGACCTCGACTTCTACGTCGCGTTCGCGTGCTTCAAGCTCGCGGTCATCCTGGAGGGCATCCACGCCCGCTACCTGCAGAACGCGACGGTCGGCGAGGGCTTCGACCAGATCGGCGGCGGGGTGCCGCTCCTGCTGGACCGCGCCCACCGCACGCTCGACGCGGGTTCGGTCTGGTAGGCGCCCGCCCGGCGGCGGGCGCCCCGCTCAGCAGCGGTAGGTGACCGTCGCCGAGGCGCCGGAGGAGAACGACACCGTCCCGGTCTGCCGGCCCCAGCAGAAGCCGGACGCGCGCGACACCTGGACGCCGCCGCTCCGGCCCGCGTCGAGGTGGCCGGAGCCGCCCGCCCTGACGGGCCCGCCCGTGCCGGTCACCTGCCAGTTCACGGAGCCGCCCACGGCGGTGACCGTGACGGTGCAGGAGTCGTTCCTGCCCATGTCGCAGCCGCTCACCGACAGCGTGCCCGGCCTGCTCGGCTTCGGAGGCTTCGGCGCGCTGGTGGTGGGCGGCGCCGGCGGCCTGCTCGACGGCGGCTTCGACGAGGTCTCGGACGCCGACGGCGACGGCGACTTCGAGGGCGACTTCGACTCGGTCGGGGACGCCGTCGGCGACGTGGGGGACGTCGGGTCGGTCGGGACCGGCTCCGGCGCGGCCGAGCCGCCGGGCGGGGTGCTGCCGCCGGGCGTCACGGGACCGGTCGCGGACGCGTTCGTCCCGTCGTCCCCGCCGCCCAGCCATGCCATGCCGCCGCCGAACAGCACCAGGACGCCGACGCCCACCGCGACGGCGGCGAGCAGCGGCGCGCGCCGCTTCCCGGGCGCGCGGTCGCGGGCGCGCGGGGCGGTCGGCTGGTAGGGGAGCGGCCAGCCGTACTCGTCGAACGGCTCGGTCCAGGCGGCGATGGCGCGGCGGTTCCCGGCGCGGTCCTCGGCGGTCGCGGCGGTCAGCACGTCCAGCCGCAGGTCGGCGGGGATCGCCGCGATCGGCAGTACCGACAGCAGCCGGTCCGGCGGCAGCGGCGGCGTCTCCCGCGCCCCGCACACCGGGCAGTTCTCGACATGCCGGACGAGCGCCGTCGACGTCTGCGGGGACAGCGGCCACGACTCGGTCAGCGCCGCGACGCTCGGGCAGTCCTTCCAGTGGTTCTGCGCGATGAGGGACGCGTGCAGCGCGGCGGCGAGGTCCTCGCGGGCCTGCTGCGCCAGGGCGAGCGTCTCCTCCAGCGGCATGCCGAAGATGCCGGACAGGTCCACCTCGTCCAGCTCGTGGCGGACCGACAGGTCGATGGCCTCGCGCTGCCGCCCGTTGAGCGCGGCGAGCGCGCTGTGCGCGAGCAGCCGGCGCTCCTCGCGGCGGGCGAGCTGCTCCTGCGTCAGCTCGTCCTCGGCCTCCGGGGCCTCCTGGCCGGTGTGCCGGTTCGGGCTGTCGCGGCGCCGCATGCACTCCTTGCGGGCGATCGCGTACAGCCAGCCGCGCAGCCGCGCCGGCTCGGTGAGCCGGTCCACGTGCTCGCGGGCGGCGATGACGACGTTGCGCAGGGCCCCGGACGCCTCGACGCGGTCGCGCAGCAGGCCGTGGCAGTAGTCGTAGAGGAACGGCGCGTAGGTGTCGTAGACCTCGGTCAGCGCGATGACGTCCCCGGCTCGCAGCGAGTCCGCCAGCCTGAGGTCGTCATTCTGCGCGGCCCCTGGCTCACCGGCCACGGGATCCCTCCCAGTCGAAATCGGTGTTCGAAGAACTGCCCCCGACGAGTCCCGACGCGCGTCGGCCGACTCAGGTTGCCTGATCTTGCCACCAAGTTGCTGGGATTTCTCCTTTATGAGCGGATTTAAGTGACGAATCCGGCACGCCCCGTGGCCGAATCGCCATGTGGGACGGCCCTCCCGGCCGTCGAAGTGATCTGGGTCACTTCCATGATCAGCTGGACCGCTGGCCGCCTCCGGGGCCGCCGCCGTCCTCCGGCTGGCACGTCAGCGTCACGGTGCGCACGTCCCCGCTGGAGAAGCTCACCGTCCCCGAGCCGCCGGGCGGCGTGCACGTCCCGCCGACGCGCGCGAAGCCGACCTGGCCGCTGCGCAGCGTGCCGCCGCCGCTGGCGCTCAGTCCGCCGGACGCGCCCGTGACCGACCAGGTGACCGTCCCGCCGACGGCCCGCACGGGGATGGTGCAGCTTCCCGGGCCCGCGCCCTCGATGGCGCAGGAGCCGATCGACAGCCGTCCGGTCCTCGGCCGGGTGCGGGTCGCGGTCGGCGTCGGCGAGCGCGACGGCTCCCGCGTCCTCGTCGGGGTCGGCGTCGGCGAGGTGGTCGTCGGCGTCGGGGTGGCGGACCGCGTGGGCGTCGGCGTCTCGGACGGCTCCGGCGTCTCGGACGGGGAGGACGGCGAGACGGCCGGCTCCGACGTCCCGTCCGAGGGGCCCCGCGCGGCGGTCGGCTCGCCGGACGGGCCGGACATCAGGTAGTACGCCGCCGCGACGACCGCGATGACGGCGGCGGCCGCGGCCAGGGCGGCCGGCACCCCGCGCCGGCCGCCGCCGGCCCCGGACGGCGCGGCGCGCACGGGCTCCTGCTCGACCATGGAGGGCCAGCCCCAGCCGTCGAACGGCCCGGCCGCGTGCGCGACGGCGGCGAGGTCGGGTGCCAGCGCCGGGTCGGTGGCGGTCGCCATGACGAGCCCGCGCAGGTCGTTCGGCATCATCGCGACCGGTAGCACCTGCAACAGCCGCGCCGCCGAGACGGTGCGGTCGCGCCGGGGCCCGCAGACGCCGCACGAGTCGATGTGCTGGACGAGCCTGTGCACGACCGGCGGCGGGAGCGGCCATCCGGCGTCGTCGGCGATCGCCGCGGCCCCGGGGCAGTCGCCCCGTCCCGCGCGGGCGATGTAGGCGGCGGCGAGAGCGTCGTCCAGGCGGGCGCGGGCCTCGGCCGCCAGCCCCGCGGCCTGCTGCGCGTCCATGCCGAGGACGCCGCCGACCTCCTCCGCGTCCAGTCCGTGCCGCAGCAGGAGGTCGAGCGACTCGCGCTCGCGTCCGCGCAGGCCGGACAGGGCGGCGTGGACGAGCCGCCGGGCCTCCTGGCGCCGGGCCAGTTCCGCCTCGTCCAGGAAGCCGTCCTCGACCTCGGGCGCCTCGCGGCGCTGCGCGGGGCGGTCCGGGTCACGCAGCCGCCGCATGCACTCGTTGCGGACGAGCGCGTACAGCCAGCCACGGAAGCGGTCGGGTTCGCGCAGGCCGGACACGTGCGCGTAGGCGGCGATGAGCGCGTCGTGGAGCGCGCCGGCCGCCTGTTCCTGGTCGCGCAGCAGCGCGTGGCAGTAGTCGTACAGGCGGGCCGCGTAGCGGTCCATCACCTGGATGAGGGCGCTCGGATCGCCTGCCGCCAGAGTCCGCGCCAGGCGCTCGTCGTCGGCGCGGTCGAGACTGGGCCAACCGGACACGAAGTCCTCCCGCGGGCTGTACTGGGAATCCTCGTCCGGGGCGTCCGGGACGCCGGGGACGGGCTGGAAGATCTCAGAGGGAGCGGTTCGCTCTCCCGGCCCCGGTCGGTCCTCCGACCGGCGGCCGCCTCCCGTCACGGGCCAGGGAGGGGAGTAGGTCGGAGGCCCGACGGCCCCGCTCCCCGTCGGGCCTCCACATAGATTGACGGCCGAATCCGGCGCCCGGTTGACATGGATTTCGGGGAAAAACCAAGAACTACCTGGCGCATCCGGAAGATCACCGAGTGGTGATCACTGGATCCGGCGGGACAGCATCTTCAGGAAGATCTTGGAGATCTCGCCGGGCGTCATCGCGATCTGCACGTTGCCGTTCGTCGCCGCGGCGATCTGCTCCAGCTCGCCCCGGTCCACGCCCTTGCCGAACCCGATCATGTTCACCTGGATCGGCTTGTTCGGGTCCTGCATGTCCTTCAGCTGCTTCAGCGTCGTCTGCAGCGACGGGCCGTCCGGGTCGTCGTTCTTCCCGTCGGTGAGCAGCAGGATCGAGTTGCCGAACTCCGGCTTGTAGGAGTCGTTCATGCTCTTGTACGCGGCCAGCATCGTCCGGTAGAGGCCGGTGTCGCCGTCCGGCTTCGGCTTCATCTGGTTGAGCGTGGACAGGACGAGGCCGCGCCGCGTGTTGGACCCGATCCGGTCGCCGAGGGGGCCGACCGGCACCGTCTCCTTGTACGGGGTCTTGCCGTCCATGTTCGTCGAGAACAGCCACTGGCCGAGCTCGGTGTCGTTGGACATCATGCTGAGCCCGCCCTGCGAGACCTGCGCGATGGCCTGGAGGCGGTTGACGTCCGGCCCGACCTTCTCGGCCATCGAGCCGGAGACGTCGATCAGGGTCAGCATCCGCAGGCCGAGCGACAGCTTCGACCACGCCTGCATGACCTTCGCGACGTCCTCGCTCCTGGGCGCGGGCAGCTGCCGCGGCCGGGCCGGGCTGACGCCGGCCGCCTCGCCGTACCCGGGCGGCGCCTTGCCGTCGGTCGTCCGGAACCCGGCGTCGAGGGCGTCCTTGCGGGTCGCCTCGGTCCGCATCGCCTGTTCGAGCAGGCGGGCGGCCTTGCGCTGGGAGTCGCCCTTGGCGGTGACGGTGAACGGGTAGTCCATCGACAGCGTGCCCTCGATCGGGTACAGGGCGACCGCGGGCTCGGCGGGCCTGCTCCGGTTGTAGGCGTAGAGCGACTGCTCCGACGACAGCGAGATCGGCTGCTTGCCGGTGCGGTCCTTGCGGAAGTGCTCGAACTCCGCCTTCACGTTCGGGACGGTGCTCTCCCGGACGGTCCGGACGATGCCGGTGAAGATCGAGTCCCGGTTCGGGTCGTTCGCCAGCAGCGTGCTCGTGACCATCAGCGAGCCCATGCCCGCCGCGTTGCGCATCGGGTCGGGCACGACGAGCCGCACCGAGCCGGCCGGGATCATCTGGTTCTTGGTGACCGCGCCGCCCGCGACGCCGCCCGCGGCCTTCAGCAGGTTGTCCCACGACGGGCTGGCGGTGATGCCCTGCTTCTTCAGGTCCACCGCGAGCGTCCGCGGCAGCCCCACCACGATCGGGCTCGTCGCGAGGGACGTCTTGGTGGACACGATGCCGCTCTTGTCGCCGTTGTCGCCCTCGGTCCGCGCCAGCGAGATCCACAGGGACGAGTCGGGGATCCACACGTCCGGCCGGTCGTCCGCCACGGCCTGCCCCGACAGCAGCGTCGTCACCGAGAAGGGCTCGGTCCTCTTCACGGTCGCCTTGACGCACTTGCCGTCGACCTTGTGCTTGCCGTCGTTGAACCGTCCGGCGGCCTTCTCCACCACGGGCGCGATGTCGTTCGCGGCCGCCACGGACAGGTTCAGCGCGCCGTCGCCGGAGCAGCCGCCGCCGCTCTCGGCGAACGCGTAGACGCCCACGCCGAGCAGCAGCGCCAGGCCGACGGCGCCGGCCATCGGCCCGATCAGCGCGGTCGCGCTGCGCTTGCGCCTGCGGCGCCCGTACTCGTAGCCGCCCGAGCCGCCGCCGTATCCGCCCGAACCACCGGAACCTCCCGAACCACCGGATCCGCCGCCGTACCCGCCGGAGTCACCCGACCCGCCGGAACCGCCGAAGAACCCGGCCTGGCCGCGGTCCGACCTGCTGATGGCGTCGTACTCGCTGTAACCCGTTCCGGCCAGCGGCGAGGACTCCGGGGGAGGCCCCTGCGGGGACGCGGTCCCCGGCTCCTCCCCGTACCGGCCCTGCGCGTAGACCGGCTGCTCGGACGAGTGCCGGGGCGTGAACCACTCGGGCGTCTCACCGGACGTGCCCGGCGCCATGCCGGGCGGGGCGCCCTGCGGGCCCGCCGGGGGCTGGGCGAGCGGCGGGCCCTGGCCCTCCCGCCCTCCGAACCAGTCGGACGACCCGTCATTGGCCGGCCCGAAGACAGGGGTGGACGGGTCGTACCCGCCTCCACCCGTACCTTCGGGGAAGTCATTGCGATGACGTCCGCTCACGGCTGCCCTCGATTCACCTGAAACCGGCCGATGTTCCCCGGCACTGTAGTAGTACGCCCTAGAGGTTACAAAGGACTCAAAACTGCTAATGACGCAGGTCATGAGCGTGAGCCCCCGACGAACCTGGCAGCGCGCACGGCCGCCGCGCGCAGCGATGGGAGGTGTACGAGCGTACGCGAATCCCTCTCTAGAACCGGATTCAGGCACCTTCCGCGGCCGGATCCGGCCGCCGCGCAGCCGGGGCACCGCCCGCCCGGCGGCAGACTTGGGGGATGGCCAGCCTGATCCCCGTCTCCGACCCCGCCGACCCGCGCCTCGCGGACTACGTCCGCCTCCGCGACGTCAACCTCCGCAAGAGCCTGGAGGCCGAGCACGGCCTGTTCGTCGCCGAGGGCGAGAAGGTGATCCGCCGCGCGGTCGGCGCCGGGTTCCCCGTCCGGTCGCTGCTGATGGCCCGCCGCTGGACCGGGCCGCTGGCCGACCTGCTGGACAGCGTGGACGCCCCCGCCTACCTGGTCGACGACGCCACCATGGAGTCCATCACGGGCTTCCAGGTGCACCGCGGCGCGCTGGCCTCCCTGGAACGCCTCCCCCTGCCGTCCGTCGACTCCGTCCTCACCGCGGCCCGCCGCCCCGCCATCGGCGAGGACACCGCCGGCCACGCGGGTGTCCCCGTGGCGCACACTCGGCCGCCACAGCGCGTCCTCGTCCTGGAGGACCTCGTCGACCATGCGAACGTGGGCTCCATCTACAGGTGCGCCGCGGCCCTGGGCATCGACGCGATCATCCTGTCCCCGAGGTGCGCCGATCCCCTCTACCGCCGGTCGGTGAAGGTGTCCATGGGCGCGGTCTTCGCGATCCCCTACGCCCGCATGACCAACTGGCACGACGACCTCGGCAGGCTGCGCGCCGCCGGTTTCACCCTGCTGGCCCTGACGCCCGACCAGACGGCCACGCCCATAGAGAAGGCGTCCATGGGCGACCGCGTGGCCCTGATGCTGGGTTCGGAGGGCGACGGCCTCTCCTCCCACTGGCTGGACGAGGCCGACGAGCCGGTCTGCATCCCCATGAGCGGGGACGCCATGTCCGCCGGCGTCGACTCCCTGAACGTCACCGCGGCCGCCGCCATCGCCTGCCACACCCTCATGAGGTAGCCGGGCGGGAGGTCACTGCACACGGCGCGACCGCCGCGCATTCCCGGCAGGCGCCGAACAGCGGGACCGACATCACATCCCAAGATCGACTTCTTCTTCCCCTTTGCTTCGGCGCACCCTTTCGCGCGAGGACCCTCGCCCGGAGGCACCTATTTTGGACAACGTCCAAGCTGGTCTCGGGGGGTGCGCCGATCAGCGCAGAATGAGGACATCCATAAATGGAGTTCCGGCCAATCTGAGCGGGGGGCGACTCGTTCGGCGCCACCGCGGCCGCTGCGCTCGCCGCCGTGCGATGGCGGCTATGCGACGGCGGCCTCGTCGTCCCGGTCGGCCAGGAGCCGGGTGAGCCGCTCCCTCTCCATGAACGCCCAGTCTTCCGGGTCGTCCTCCCAGTCGACGCGTTCCTCGATGTCGAGGCCGGCCATGAACTCCTCGTGGAGGCCGGACGGGTTCTGCCGGACCGGGTCGGAGAACTGCCACACCTCCACGGCGGCCCTCAGGTCCCCGCGGTCGGCCAGCAGTTCGGCCAGCCGCCTCGTCGTCGGCGCGGCGTCGCCGTAGGCGCGGGCCCATATGTCGAGGGCGGCTGCCAGGTCGCCGTGCTTCGCCAGCAGCTCGCCCAGGCGTCCGGCCGCGTCGCGGTCGCCGGCCTCCGCTCGGGCGCGCAGCTCAACGATCTCGTCCTGGTTCGGTACGTCACCGTTTGTCCGAATTTCCATTACCGGTCACCTCTTCCGGGGGCAGCAAGGGCGCTGGCAAGGAACAGCCGCTCCGGGAAAGTAACCATTCCAGAGAGCCTCAAACCGCTTTCGTCCGGCGAGTCGCCGGGCCGGGCCCCTGATCAGTGGAGGACGGTCGCGCGGTCGCCGCCGTTTCGCGGGGCATGCCGGGCGCCCGCAGAGGATCGTCAAGGCACGCTGCGCGAACCGGGGTATTCGCTTGCATTGGAACGGGCCCGCCGGTGCCGCGCCGCCCGCGGCGGACACGGATTCCGTCGCCCTTCATCAGTTTCACGGGGCCGCCGATCCGCGTCGGCCCGGATTCCCGGTGTCGCCGTGCGTGAGTATTTCCGGCCCGTTCTCCGAGCACGGAAGGGCGTCAGTGAGATTCTCTTTTTTCAGTCCCGCTTTTTCCGGAACCGATGTGCTGCGGAGTACCGGAGGTCGATTTCCACGGGGCATGCCTATAACGAACGCGGGCCACGCGTCGAAGGCATGGCCGGCGCGTGACCTGCGCTGATCATCGAGGTGAAGGGACGCGGGCGGCCGGGATCAGCGGCCGAACATGCCGCCCCGCGGCCGGCGGTGCGTTCCCCTCGGCCGTCTCGGGGCCCCGGCGGGCACCCGGCGGCGGCCGAGGCGCAGCTGCGTCAGCAGCAGCGAGAACGCCACCATCAGCGCCGCCAGCCACGCGATCTGCGTGCTGGCCATCCGCTCGAACGTCAGGTCCTGCGCGACGGGCGCCTTGTTGCCCTGGAGCCGGCTCTGCGGCGCCTCCATCCCGGGGGAGGGGCTCGGCGCGACCGACGGGCTCGGCGCCTGGAGGGACGGCAGCGCCACCTGCGGGTTCTGCGGCTCGAACGACGAGTTGGGCGACGTCTGCACGGACCCGCTCGTCCCCGTGCCGTTCCCGGAACCGTTGCCGGACGAGCCGCCGCTGCCCCCGGACCCCCGGTTCGACGTCCCGGAAGACGAGGAGTGCGACGGCGTGGGCGACGGCTTCGTGGGCTTGCGCGAAGGCGACTTCGTGGGCGTCTTCGAGGGGGTCGGGGTGGGCGTCTTCGTGGGCGGCGGCTTAACCGGGACGACGTACTTGAACGTCGTGGTCCCGGCGACCGGGGCGAGGTCGGTCGCGTCCACGGTCACCGTGATCGTGTAGACCGCCGTCTCCTTCGGCCCCTCCTTCGGGACCGTCACGTGAGACCTGACGGGCGCACCGCTCTTGCCGTCGGCGAGGTCACCGACGGTGCACCCCGCGGTCTCGAAGGGTGCGCCGCAGTCACCGGTCACCGCCGTGCCCTTGAGGGTCGCCGTGATGTTGGTGACCTTGATGTTCGCCACGTCGCCGCCGACGGCCGTGACCGTCGTCGTGATGTCGAGCGAGTCGCCGGGGTCCAGCCTGGCCGCCGTCGAGGCGACGTCCACCGTGAGCTTGCCGGTCGAGGGGGACGCGGGATCCGACCCGGAGGGGGAGGGCGTCACGTCGGCCACGGCGGACGCGCCGCCGGCGGCGAGGATGGCCGCCGTGCCGAGCCCAACAAAGATCGGTTTCACCGTCGCTCGGCAGATCACTGCCGCCGCACCTCCGTCGCGTCGCCGTTGAGCGCTTCCGTCCGAGGGATCGCCTCGGGACACATGCGAACACGGATCCAAGGGCCAAATCAACCCCGCCCGGGTCAGACGAACTCCTCCCGGACGTCCTCGATCTCCGACGCGGGCGCCCAGGCCTGCCAGATGCCCTGGTCGACGCGGTCGAGCCCGAGGCTCTCGGCGACCGGGGCCCGCCCGCCCGCGTACTCGACCCGCAGCCACGTCTCGTGCTCCCCGACGATGACGAAGCGCTCGCCGCGCCAGCGGCACGTCGTCCGGACGTAGCGGAGCTCCTCGACCTCGGACGCCGGGACGATGCGGCGGAAACGCCCCGGGCGCAGCTCCTCGAACCCGTCCGTCGGCCCCGGCGCGTACAGCCTGATCTCGCCGTCGGCGCCCGGCGCGGCCTCGAAGTCGCGGCCGAGCCACCGCGCGACGTACCCGTCCCGGATCACTGCGCCGCCTCCGTCCGTCCGTCCCACGCCTCGGCGCCGGCGTCCGGCCGAAGCCAGGCGAGCCGGTCCGGGTCGTACATCGCGATGAACCGCTCGGACCGGTCCCTGCCGATGTAGTACATCTCGGCGCCGTACGGCAGCCGGACGCTGGTCACCTTGTACTCGCGGATCGACCCGGCGCTTCCCGGCGCGAAGCCGCTCCCCGTGAACGGCGGCCGCTCGATGACCCAGCCGGGCTCGCCCCAGGCCGCCATCTCCTCCTCGTCGCGCCCCCCGAACGGGACGCGGTACAGGTCGGGGCAGTACGCCGGCCACCGGATGACGTACACGCCCTCGTCGTCGGGAGAGAACGAGGAGTCGGAGAACAGCAGGCCCAGCGCCTCGTAGAGCTGGGCGGGCGTCTGCAGCTCGGCCACGTCGTTCGTGGAGTGGACGAAGCCGCCGACGCGGTCGTACCCCTGCTCCAGGTACCAGGAGACGTGGCTGTGCGGGACGACCTTCTGCATGATGGCGGGCGACGAGACGCGGTCCTCGGGGTCGGAGGGCGCCTGCGGCACCGGCTCCCGGCGCGGCGGCGGAACGGGAACCTCCGGCCGCGCCTGGACGAGCCCGACCCGCACCGCCCACTCGCTGAGCGACCGCACCTGGTCGCCGTGCAGCGACGCCCCGATGTGCGTCCCGGGGTTGAGCACCATGGCCCAGTCCTCCCGGGGCCACGCGCCGATCAGCTCCCGGAAGTCGGCGTACACGAACCGGGACTGCGGCAGCACCTCGCGCAGCCGGACCATCGACGTGAAGACCTGGACGGACACCGCGTCCCGCAGCGCCGCGTCCCACCGGAACTCCCGCTGGACCGGCGTCACCTCAAGCGGCGCGTCGTCGGGGATCGGCACGAGCACGTTCGCGTTCAGCAGCACCCGCAGGAAGGCGTCGGAGTCGCCGCCCGAAGCCGCCTCGTAGAGCTCCTGGTCGATCCGGTTCCCCGGCTCGAACGCGGGCTCCGGCTCCGCGACGGCATGCAGCGCCCGGCCGGCCCCCGGCTCTCCGGCGGACGCGCCGTCCTCGCCCCCGCCGCCCGCGACGTCGCGCTCCTCCGCGGGAGGCGCGGCGTCCTGAGGAACCGCCGCGAGGCCGTCCGGCGCCGCGTCCCCGGGCGCCTCGGGGCCGCCCGCGTCGGTCGCGTCGTGCGGTGGGGTCGGCGTGCCCACCCGGTCAGCTTCGGCTTCCCCCGGGGTGCCGGATGTGGCGCCTGGGGTTTCGCCGCTCTGGACGTCCGCGTCCTGATCGGGGCGCGCCGCCTCACTGGGCGATGCGGGCCCCGCAACACGGCGGTCGGGGCTTTCCGGAAGGCCGGGGACGACCCCGCCTCGTCCGGCCCCATGGCCCGGGTCGGCGGCCGCGCCCGGCGGTACACCGGGCCCGCCCGCGAGGGGATGCCCCGCGTCGTCTGAACCACCGGGCGCGGCCCCAAGGGACCCGGTGCTCGGAGCCGAAGCCCCGGAAGCACCCGCGCTGGACGGTACGCCGGGCGAGTGCGGTCCGCTGTCCGGCGGCTCGCCGTCCATAGGCGCGGCGCCGGGAAGGCCCGGCTCGGCGACGCCGCCGGACGGGTCGGGCGTGCTGGGGGCGGTGCTGGGCGCCTCCGCCTGGGGACGGCCGGCGCTGTCTGGCACGCCCGGCGCGGCGCCCAGAGGCTCGGTGCCCTGCGGCGCAAGGCCGGCAGCGGCCGGGGTCGGTGGTGCGTCCGCGAGATGGCGGGGCGCGTCGTCTGGTGCGCCCGCGTAGGGACGGCCCGCGTCGCCCGGCTGGCCGGGCTTGGCGTCGAGGGGGCCTGCGTTCTCAGGCGCAGGCCCGGGGAGACCGGGCTCTGCGACGCCGCCGGACGGCGCGGCCGAGCCGGGAGCGGTTGTGCCGGGCAGGTCAGCGTGCCTGCGGCCCGCCCCTTCCAGCGCGCTCGGACCGGTGGCCGGTGTCTCGGGGTACTGGGGCGCGGTTCCCGGGACGCCCGGCTCTGCGACGCCGCCCGACGGTGCGGCCGTGCCAGGGGCGGGGCCGGGTGCGTCCGCGTAGGGACGATCGGCGTCTTCCGGCGCGGCACTGAGGGGGCCGGTGCTCTCCGGTGCGGGGCGGGGGAGGCCGGGCTCCGCGACGCCTCCGGCGGGGCCGGTCGTTCCGGGCGCGTCTCCGAGCGGGGCGCCCGCGTCCTCCGGCGCGGCCGGCCCGGGGCCGGGAGCCGGCTCAGGTCCGGTCATGTGGCCCGGGTCGATGGCCGTGCTGGACGGGTCGGCGGGGTGGCGGGCCGGTTCTCCCGGAACGCCCGGCAGGGGGGCGGGAGGTTCGCCGGCCGGGCGGGGCGCGGGTGCCTCGCCGAAGTGCGCGGGGGCCGGGGGGACGGCTTCGGGAGGGCCGGGCCGCGCGGTGCCGCCGGGTGCCGCCGCGTGGTGGCGGCCGGGTTCCGCGGGCGCGGGAACGGCGGGCTCGTCCGACGGCGGCGGGCCCGCGTGGCGGCCCGGGCCGGGTGCGGCGGGGTCGGCCGGGACGGCCGGGGCCACCGGCACCGAGGGCGCGGCCGGAGGCGGCGGCGCGGCGGCGGACGGGGGAGCGGGCGGCCCGCTGAGCGTGCGGACCTGCTCGCCCGGCATGGACGCGTCGATGGGCGTGCCCGGGTTGAGGACGAGCGTCCACGAGGCGTCCGGCCAGGCGGTGACCATCTCCAGGAGGCTCGGCATGATGAAGCGCGACGTGCCGATCGCGTCGTTCATCCACTTCGGCGAGGTGAAGACCTGGATCGACGTGCGGCCGTGGACGGGGACGGGGCGCCACGGGAACTCGGGGTCGCCGGGGACGATGCCCCACGGGGTCTCGGCGTCCACGGGGACGAGCACCTGGGCGCCGAGGAGGATCTTGAAGAAGGCCTCGGTGTCGCGGCGGCGGGCGGCGTCGAAGAGGCGCTGCTCGATGTCGTTCTGGGGCTCGAAGCGGTCGGTCATCCGCTGGGCGGCGCGCTGGTCGGCCCAGGTGGCGAGGCCGGGGAGCTGCTGCGCGAGGACGGTGCCGCCCGCGGGCGAGCCGGAGTTGATGGCGAGGAGCCACTCGTGGTCGGGCCAGTAGCGCAGCACGACGGTGAACGGCAGCGCGATGTGCTCGGTGCCCGGCCCGGACGCCTCGGCCAGGCGTTCCGGCGAGGTGAAGACCGGGACGACCGTGGAGCCGTCGACCTCGCGGGTCTGCCACGGGAAGCCGGGGCGGCCGGGACGCAGCGAGAAGTCCATGTCGTCCGGGACGGGCAGCAGCACGTCGGTGGCCGCCAGCGTCTGCAGGAACAGGTCGTGGTCGTTGTTCGAGGCGGCCCGCAGCAGCTCGCGCTCGACGTCGTTGGCCGGCTGGAACTCCGGGCGCGGCGCTTCGCGGGGCAGGTCGCGGTGCTGGTCGCGCAGCTCCTCCCACGGCGGGGACGCGCGGCCGACCTGCGGGGGGCGGCCGTCGCCGCCGGCGACCTGCCGGACGAACCAGGCCGGCAGCCGCGACTCGATCGGCAGGGCGGCGGGGACGCCGCGCGCGGGGACGTCCACGGCGAGCCACCAGCGGTCGTCCGGCCAGCCCTCGGCGATGTCGCCGAACCGGACGGTCATGAAGTGCTGGTAGGACGGCCCGAGGCACGCCCGCATCGCCGCCGCCGACGTGTAGGCCAGGACGTGGACCCGGCCGTCCTCCTCCTGGGTGGGCCACGACGGCTGCGCCTCCCCCGCGAGGACGCCGTCCACCAGGTCGGGAGGGACGGGAACGACGAGGTCGGCGTCCCCGAGGAGGCGGAAGTAGCTCTCCTGGTCGCCGGCCCGTACGGTCTCCTGGAGCCGGTGCTCCAGCTCCGACGTGGGTCGCCACGCGTCGGCCACGGTCGCCACCCCCTGTTTCTAGCGTGCTCGTCCCCGCGCGACTGCCTACGCTACATGGGCGAACAGGACCAAAGAGCATAATCATCTGACTGCGCGCGAGAGATCGCAGGTCAGAGGCTGTCAGCGCGCAGTCAACGCGGCGAGGGCGGTGAGGAGCCGGTCGATGTGCTCCTCGTCCGTCCCGATGCCGATGCTCGCGCGGACGGCGCTCCGGTCCTCGCCCAGCAGGTGCCGGACGAAGGGGTGGGCGCAGAACTTCCCGTCGCGTACGCCGATGCCGTGCTCGTCGGCCAGCGTAAGCGCCACGTCCCGCGCGTTCCAGCCGTCCACGGTGAACGACACGATCCCGACGCGCGGCGCCCGCTCGCCCCACAGCGTCAGCTCCCTGACGTGGGGCAGCGCCGCCAGTCCCGACCGCAGCCGCTCCACCAGCGCCTCCTCCCGGGCGGCCAGGCCGTCCCAGGCCGGGGACAGCGTCTCGCACGCGGCGGCCAGCGCGAGGGCGCCGAGGACGTTCGGGGAGCCCGCCTCGTGCCGCTGCTCGGCGGAGGGCGCCCAGCGGGTCGTCTCCCCGACCGAGGCGCTGGCGCCGCCGCCCCTGAGGTAGGGCTCGGCGGCGCGCAGCCAGTCGGCGCGTCCGGCGAGCACGCCGGCACCGAACGGCGCGTACAGCTTGTGCCCCGAGAACGCGACGTAGTCGAGGCCGAGCGCGGTCATGTCGAGGGGGCGGTGCGGGACGAGCTGCGCCGCGTCGACCGCGATGCGGGCGCCGTTGCGGTGCGCGACGTGCGCGAGCTCCTCGATCGGCCACAGCTCGCCGGTGACGTTGGACGCGGCGGTGACGACGAGCAGCCGCGACCCGATCGGGCACGCGCGCAGCGCGCGGTCGGCGGCCGAGAGGGCCTCGGCCGGGGTGGCGGGCGCCGGGAGGCGGACGGCGCGCTTCCACGGCAGCAGCGACGCGTGGTGCTCGCTCTCGAAGACGACGACGCTCGTCCCGGCCGGGACGGCGTGCGCGAGCAGGTTCATCGAGTCGGTGGTGTTGCGCGTGAACACCACGGCCGAGCGCCGCCACGCGCCGAGGAACGACCGCACGGTCTCCCGCGCGTCCTCGTAGGCGGACGTCGTGACCTGGGACGCGTACCCCGCGCCGCGGTGGACGCTGCTGTAGTACGGCAGCGCGCGGGTGACGGCCTCGTGCACCGCCTCCAGGCAGGGCGCGCTGGCCGCGTAGTCGAAGTTGGCGTAGGGGACGTGGCGGCCGTCCCGCACCGGGACCGGGACGTCCGCTCCGATGACGCGGGGAATCGGGCGAACCCGGACCCCCTCGGGGCGCGTCACAGCAGGCGTGATGGGGGAGCGGGCGAGCAGCGTGGGCATGCCGGGACCTTCCGGGGTCAGGGACCCCGGGTTGCCGGCCGGGATCCGCGCTTGCCGGAACGCGGTGCCGCGTCCGGCCAGGTCCTCACCCGGGGCACCCCATCGCGGACGAAGGGTTGCCGGCCAGCAAGCCGGGGCTTTGCGCTGGCGCTCATGACCTCATGCGGAAGTATATGCGGAGCCGATCGGGGATCAAGGGGAGGGTGCGATGCGGTACCGGGTGGTTCGGACGCTGGCCGGCGGCGCGCTGGTGCTCGGTGCCCTCAGCGGGTGCGGGGCGCTGGGCGGCGGTAACTCCGCCCAGGTGTGCACCGACACGAAGAAGGCGTTCCAGCAGTACGTCACCCAGGTGCGGAGTGTTCCGGCGGCCGAGCCCGCGCAGTGGCGGCAGGCCACCGAGCAGCTCGCCGGACGCGTCG
Organism: Actinomadura coerulea; assembly: GCF_014208105.1. Taxonomy (NCBI): domain Bacteria; kingdom Bacillati; phylum Actinomycetota; class Actinomycetes; order Streptosporangiales; family Thermomonosporaceae; genus Actinomadura; species Actinomadura coerulea. Next base: position 4,329,494 of record NZ_JACHMQ010000001.1, on the reverse strand, counting down.
ACGGGCTCGCGAAGCAGGCCGACGACGCCGACCTGAGCAAGGCGCTGAAGGTGGAGGCGGGCAGGCTCCGCGACGCCGCGCCCGGGGTCGGCGACGGCGACGTCTCCCGGCTCGACAGCGTGATCAGGGAGACGCCGGCCGTCATCGGCAAGGCCTGCGACTGAGGGGCCGCGGGGGCCGCCCGCCGGTTCCGGGCTATCCGCCGGTTCCGCCCAGCGGTCCGCCGCCGGTTCCGCCTCCGGGTTCGCCGCCGGTTCCGCCGTCGCCTCCGTCGCCCCCGTCGTTGCCTCCGCCGGGCTCCTGCGGCGGGATGATGGTCGGCAGGTCGGTGGGGGGCGCCGGGATGTCGGGCTGCTTCGTGGACGGCGGCGGCTCGACGGGCCCGCGCGTGTCCGGCGGCGGCTGCGGGCCGCTCGGGGGAGCGTCCTGCGTCGGGCCGCCCCAGCCGCTGCCGGGCGTCATCGACGGCTCCCCGAAGGAGTCGGGGTCGTAGCCCTTGATGTTCACCGCGTCCGACATGTACGAGCGCCAGATCTGGGCGGGCAGCTGCCCGCCGTACGCGCCGTACCCGGGGATGTTCAGCGGCTTGCCGTCGCTGCGGAACATCGCGACCGTCGTCGCCATCTGCGGGATGAACCCGTTGAACCAGATCGCGCGGCCCTCGTCGGTGGTGCCCGTCTTGCCGGCGACGTCGCGGCCGTCGGGCAGCTGAGCGCCGGTGCCGGTGCCGCCCTGCACGACCTTCTGCATGGCGTACGTGGCGTCACGGGCGACCTGCTGGCTGAAGGCCCGCTCGCCCTTCTCGGTGAAAACGCGCTTGTGGTTCTCGTTGTCGGTGACCGACTTCACCACGAACGGCGTCCGGTGCACGCCCTCGGAGGCGAACGTCGAGTACACGCTGGCCTGCTCGACCGGGTGCAGCGACACGATGCCGAGCGGGAACGTGGCGGCGTCCCGCTGCTCGGGCTTCATCCGCGCCGCGGGGATCCCCATCTTCTCGGCCATCGCGGCGATCTTCTTGTTGCCGATGTCCTGGCCGAGGTTGACGTAGGCCGTGTTGATCGAGTGCTCGGTGGCGGTGACGAGGTTGACCGTCCCGAAATTCTCGTTGCTGTCGTTGTGGATGGACGAGCCGTGGAAGTACTGCGGGGAGCTGCCGTCGTAGCTGGTGGACAGCGTCTTGCCGTCGTCCAGCGCGGCCGCCAGCGCGATCGGCTTGAACCCCGAACCGGCCTGCGCCCAGTCGCCGAAGGCGCTGCTCAGCGCCTCCTCCAGGTAGCCGCGGCCGCCGTAGAAGGCGACCACCTGCCCGGTCTTCGGGTCGACCGACACCGCGCCGGTGCGGATCTTCTTGCTCATCCCGTTCGGTGCGTTGTTCGCGACGGCCTGCCGCATCGCGTCCATCAGCCGCTTGTCGAACGTCGTGGTGATCTTCAGCCCGCTGCGGTTGATCTCGTCCTCGCTGTAGCCGCGGCGCTCGGTGAGCTCCTTCTTGGCCACGTTCACCATGTAGCCGCGCTGGCCCTTGAGGACGTCGGTGATCTTCTCCTTGCCGGGGGCCGGGAAGGTCAGCGAGGCCGCCTCGGACGAGGTGAGCGCCCCGTCCCGGACCATGTTGCCGACGATCGCGCGCCAGCGCTGCTCGGAGTAGGCGCGGCGGGGGCCGGTCGGGTCGGCGAAGTTGCTCGGCTGCTGGATCGCGGCGGCGAGGTACGCGCCCTCCGCGGGCGTCAGCTTCGAGACGTCCTTGTTGTAGTAGGCGTGCGCGGCGGCCTGCACGCCGTAGGCGTCGCGGCCGAAGTAGATGGTGTTGAGGTACTGCTCGAGGATCCAGTCCTTGTCCTTCTCCCGGCCCACCTTCAGGGAGACCATGACCTCCTTGAGCTTGCGGGTGACCGAGCGGTCCTTGCCGATGCCGCCGTAGTAGTTGCGGACCATCTGCTGGGTGATCGTCGAGCCGCCCTGCAGCTGCTTGCCGGTGGCGGTGGACCACAGCGCCCGCGCCGTGCCCTGGACCGACACCCCCGGGTCGTCGTAGAAGCTGCGGTTCTCCGCGGCGATCACCGCGGCCCGGGTGCTCTCGGGGATCTTGTCGAGCTTGACCGCGTCCCGGTTCATCCCGGTCTTGGCGATCTGCGTCTTGCCGTCGGAGTAGTAGAACGTCGGCCCCTGCGCGATCGCCTGCTCCTGCGCCGACGGCACCGGCGTGAACAGGTAGGCGACGCCGAACGCGACGACGCAGAACCCGATGAAGCCGAGGATCAGGAACAGCGTGCGGCGCAGGAACCGCGACCTGCGGCTGCGCGGCTTCTTGCCCGGCCCCTTGCCCCCGCCCCCGCCGCGCCCGGGTCCGGACCCGGGCGGCGGGCCCCCGGCATGGGAGCCTGGCTGGGTCGAGTCGCGTTTGGCGGCGGCCATGCTCTTGGTATCTCCGGTGACGGCCCCATCGACACCATCGACCGCGGTGGCATCGTCAGTCGCAGCGACCCCGTCAGTCGCAGCGATCCCGGCGGGCGCATCAGTCACAGCGGGCTCATCGGTCACAGCGGCCTCGCGGGCCGCGGCCGTCTCGCCGGACGTGCTGCCGGTGCCGGGCGTGATCACCGCGTCGGCCGCCGCGGCCTCGCCGGTCTCAACGTCCTGGCCGGCCCCGGTGGCGCCGTCCGACGGGGTCACCTCGTCGGACGCGGTCACCTCGTCGGGCTCGGCCCCGATGGTCGCGTCGGTCTCGGCGGGGACGGTCGGTGCCTCGACGGCGGGTTCGGCGGCGCCGGAGGTGTCAGGGGCGGAATCAGCGGAGGCGGGGGCGATATCGGCGGGGGCCGATTCGGGTCCCTCACCGGCGGCGGCGGCGGCCTCTTCGCGCTCCTTATCGCCGTTTCGAGATATGTCGCCCTCGCCGGTGAATTCGGCGTCACCGGCGGTTTCTCCGGCGGCGGCTTCGGTGTCCGCGGTCAGCGTGGCGGGCGCGGGACCGTCCGCGCCGGCCGGTGTCCCGGCCTCGCTTTCGTGCCGGTCCGCATGGCCCGTCCCGGAGCGCTCCTCGCGCTCCGAGATCTTCTCGCTGTCGCTCACAAGCCCCCCGTGTTTAATGCGTTACAGACGATACCTGAGGGAATCCGTGCGCCGACCGCCCAATGCGCATCCGCGCTTCCCAAAGGAGGACGGGCAATCCGCCTCCCCGGTTGTCGTGACGGATGTCGCAGCGGGCGGCCTTTCGTGAAAAGCCGAGCGGCGGGGACCCCGACCGGGTGCCCCGCCGCTCCCGCGCACGGCCGCGCCTCGGTCAGGTCACTTGTAGACCTTCGCGAGGATGTCCACCACGAAGACCAGGGTGTCGTCCCCCTTGATCTTGGGCGGGCTGCCCTTCTTGCCGTAGCCCTCGTCCGGCGGCAGGACGAGCAGCACGCGGCTGCCGACCTTCGCGCCGGTGAGCCCCTTGTCGAAGCCGGGGATGGTCTGCCCCAGGCCGATCGGGAACGTCGCGGGCTGCTTGTTGTCCCAGCTGGAGTCGAACTTGTCGCCGGACTTCCAGATCTTGCCGGTGTAGTTGACGACCGCCTCGTCGCCCTTGGCCAGCGCGGGCCCGTTGCCCGCGACGAGGGTCTTGGCCTCGAACTTCTTGGGCGCGTCCTTGTCCGGGACCGTGACCTTGGGCTCCTTGCCGGCGCCCTTGTCCTCGACCTTGGGAAGCGACTTGTCGTCCAGCTTCTGCGCGGTGCCCTGCGGCTGCTGGCTCTTCGGGACGACCGCCTGGACGTCCATGATGAACAGGATCGCGTCCTTGTCGGTGATCTGCTGCGGGCTCAGCTGGGTGAGCTCCTTGGACGGCGGGAGCTGCATGACGAGCCGGCTGCCGGCGGACTTGCCGACGAGGCTCTTGTCGATGTCCTTGAGCCCGCTCTTGCCGATGACGAGGTGCATCGGGCCGCCGCCGCCCTGCTGCTGGCCCTCCTCGTAGGAGGAGCGGACCTTCTCGCTGGTGCTCTTCACCCGCGAGTTCTCCTCGTCCTTGTCCTTCGACCACTTGTAGGTCGCGAACTGGACGTAGACGGTGTCGCCCTCGGCGGCGACGGGGCCGCCGCCCTTGATCGGCGTGCTCACCTTGAGCGTCCTGGTCGGCTCCAGCTTCTTCGGGATCTCGACCTTGGGCTCGGCGGCGAACTTGCCGGTCACCTCGATCTTCGGCCCGGGCCGGCTGACCCACCAGAACACCCCGCCCGTGATCGCGAGCGCGGCGACCACGATCCCGGCGATCATCATCAGCCGGCGCTTCTTCGCCTCCTTGGCGGTCAGCGCCGAGGGCCGGTTCAGCCCGCTGCCGCGGCCGGCGCTGATGCCGTGCGGGGTGAACTCGGGGCTGCGGATGCTCTGGGCGTTCGGGATCTTCGCCTTCGCCTTGACCGCCGGCTTGCCCCGGGGCTTGTCATCCTCGGACATGTTTCCTCACTTGCTCCGGGTTCGACGACACCACAACCGTGACCACCCTTCCAGGGCCGGGCTAAGCACAGCGTGAAAACCGGGTAAAGGAGGCCGACCCGCAATCTACCGGTCACACAAGGAGCGGTGTCGTCTGGCAGGGGACAGGGGAAGGCGTCAGGATATCCCCGCCTGACGAGTGACACACGCCTCCACGCCGCCGTGGATGGCAGGCTGGGGGGATGCGCCTCGCGACGTGGAACGTCAATTCCGTCAAGGCACGCCTCCCGCGCCTTCTCGCCTGGCTGGACGAGACGAAGCCGGACGTGGTCTGCCTCCAGGAGACCAAGTGCCGCGCCGATCTCTTCCCCGCCGCGGAGGTCGAGGAACTCGGGTACGCCACGGCCGCGCACGGCGACGGGCGGTGGAACGGCGTGGCCGTTCTTTCGAGGGTCGGAATCGAGGACGTCGCGCTCGGCTTCCCGGGGGAGCCCGCCTACGCGGGCGAGGCGGGGGCCGAAGGCGAGGACGCGCAGATGGAGCTGACCGAGCCCGTCCTGCTGGCGCCCGAGGCCCGCGCTATCGGCGCCACCTGCGGCGGCGTCCGGATCTGGTCGCTGTACGCGCCGAACGGCCGGACTCCGGAATCGGCCCATTACACCTACAAGCTCGCTTGGTTCGCGGCCCTCCGCGATGCTCTCGCGGAGGAACTGGCCGCGGGGTCGCCACTGGTCGCCTGCGGCGACTACAACGTCGCCCCAACCGACGAGGACGTCTGGGATCCGGCCGTCTTCGCCGGCTCAACGCACGTCACACCCCCCGAGCGGCAGGCGCTCGCCGACCTCAAGGCCCTCGGCCTCCACGACGTCGTCCCGACGCCCATGAAGGGCCCTCACCCCTACACGTACTGGGATTACCGGGCGGGCGCGTTTCACAAGAACATGGGCATGCGCATCGACCTGTTCTACGCGAGCGAGGACGTCGCCGGACGCGTCGCCTCCGCCTACGTCGACCGCGAGGCCCGCAAGGGCAAGGGCCCGTCCGACCACGCCCCGATCGTCGTGGACATTGACTGACCCGCCCCGCGCCTTGCGTATGGCGCCGGGGGCGCACGGTCTAGATCAAGTCCTGTCGGTAGCCGGCAGGACGCGATTGCGAGATCGAAGGGAAGCGAACCATGAGCAAGAAGAACAGGGTCAACACCCCGCACACCAACAGCGGCAACGACCCGGACGGGCGCACGTTCAGCGTCGTTCCGCACAGCCCGAGCAGCGGGTCCAGTACCTCGGGACGAGGGAGCGGCAAGTCGTCCAAGAGCGACACGTCCAGCACCCTGCACCCCCTGGTGCAGGAGCAGATCGACAAGACGCAGGCGCAGATCGACGCGGCCGCCAACGTCATCCGCAATGGCTGACGTCTGACGGACCGCCGTCACTGCGCCAGGTGATCTAGTGTTCCGGCGGGTGGGCGCGGCTGCGTGCCGCGTCCGCTCGCCGGAGCATTTTTTCTGCGCCCAGGTGGGGCGTCAGTCGCCGCGGCGGGCGAGGAAGCGGCGTTTGCCGCCGTCGTCGTACTGGTCGAGGACGGTGAAGCCGTCCGGCAGGAGCGAGGCGGGCTCACCGGGCCTGAGGCACCACTGCGCGGGCAGCCGCGGCCGGTCGCGGCGGGCGGCCTCGGTGAAGGCCTCCCAGGCCAGCAGGCCGCCGGGCAGGACGGCCCCGGTCGCGCGCTCGAAGACGGCGCGGTCCCAGAACCCCGTGCACAGGACGAGCGCGTACCTGTCCGGGCCCGGCCGCCAGGCGCCCAGGTCGGCCTGGACGAGGGTGACCAGCGGGCCGAGGCCGCGCCGCCGGGCCTCCGCGCCGAGCCGCGCGAGGGCGATCTCGGAGATGTCGACGGCCGTCACGCGGCGTCCCGTCCAGGCGGCCAGCAGGGCGCTGCCGGACGGCCCGGACGCCAGGTCGAGCACCCCGCCGTCCGGCATGCCGAGCGACAGCGCCCGCTCCGCGAGCGGGTGGGCCCGCGACGGTCCGGACGAGTCCGCGTACTTCTCGTTCCACCGGAGCCTGTCCGGATGTTCGGCTAACCCCGCCGGCACGTCCTCCATGGGGACGACTCTAACGGCGCTCCGCGATCAGGAGCATGAACATGGCGGTGGGGAAGCCCTTGCGCCACCACGGGTCGTCCCGCAGCTGCTCCTCCGTCGGGTGCGGTTCGCGCAGGTCCGCGATGACGAATCCGGCGTCTCGGAGCGTTCCAGCGTAGTACTCCAGCGGCCGGAGCCAGCTTGTGATCATCGAAGGGGATTCCAGGCCGTCCACCATGAACCGCTGGTCGATGCCGCGGGGGGTGAAGTACTGGGCCGCCGGGACGCTGCTCGCCGCGCCCTGCTCGGCGTTCTCCACGTAGAAGCAGGGGTGCAGGGTCAGCAGGATCAGCCGCCCGCCGCTGCGCAGGACGCGCGAGAACTCGCCGATGGCGCGGGACGGGTCCTGGAGGTGGCTGAACAGGTGGTTGCACAGGACGAGGTCGAACCGGTCGTCCTCCAGCGGCAGGTCCTCGACGCTGGCGCGGGTGAACGTGGCCCTGCCCTCCCGCGCCGGGTGCGACGAGGCCGCGTCGATCAGGCCCTGCGCCGCGTCCACACCCGTGACCTCGGCGCCCATGGCGGCGAGCCTGCGCGCCAGGTAGCCCTCGCCGCATCCGGCGTCCAGGACGCGCTGGCCGGAGCAGTCGCCGACGGCGTCCAGGACGGCGGCGTCGGTCAGCTCGGTCCGGTACCGGTCGCGGCGCTCCCTAATGATCTTTACCCAGTACTGCGCGTTCGCCTCCCATCGCGCCCGCGTCAGTTTCGCGATGGCTTGCGCCGTGTCCTCCACCGGCTCCCCATTCTCCAAAAAGCCTGGTTCAGGCGAGGCCCTTGAGCCGCCGCACCAGCGTGTTGCAGGTCTGTCTGATCCTTCTGTCCCGGCAGTCGGCCCCGCGCAGTTCCAGCGCCTGGACCAACTCGGGGAGCCTCCCGCCGAACGCCGGGTCGCGCTTGAGCGCCAGCGGGATGTACGTCGACGCCAGGTAGTACAGGTAGGCGTCGTTGTAGACCGCGATCTCGCGGAGCACCTCGGCGGCCGTGTTGCGCAGCGACAGGGAGCTCGGCAGGGTGAAGTCGCTGCTGATGCGGCCGTCGCGCGTGTAGGTGGGGAACGACCACTCCTCCAGCGCCGCGTAGACGGGCGTCGCGTCGAGCTCCTGGCGGTAGCGCTCGGCCAGGTCGAAGTCGTTCGAGCTGATCAGCGAGCCCATCACCACGCCGCGCATCATGAAGGCGGTCTGCCGTCCGGGCACCTCGAAGCCGAGGTCGGCCTCCAGCGCCCCGGTCACCTTGCTCACCTGGTGCGTGAGGATGTTGAGCGCGAGGATCGAGTGGAACGAGTAGGTCTTGCGGTTCAGCCGCGGGGCCAGGTCGATGGACGAGTCGAAGAGCTTCCGGGGGTCCGCCAGGAGGCCCTGGCCGGCGTCGGTGGAGTAGAGCGCCTCCAGCGCCGTGTCCTGCTCGCGCCCCCAGAAGCGGGCGATGAACGAGGACGTCTTCTGCGTCGCCTGGCCGCGCATGATGTGCAGCCCGGCCTCCAGCGCGTTGAGCAGGTGCTGCTGCGCGACGGCCGAGTTCTGCAGGGCGTCCAGGTTGACGGTGAGCCCTTCGCGGTGCAGGTCGGCGACGAGCCCGTCGCGCCTCTTCCGGACGGCGTGCGCCATCGAGTACTCGGCGATTCCCGGCACGGACGACATGAGGCTCTGCAGCGACCGCCCGCTGACCCGGTCGAGCCATTCCGTGTTGTCCCACAACCGGAAGACCGTGCTCTCGTCGAGGCCGGAGAAGGCCGCCACGTCGGACATGTTGAGTCCCATGTCCTTGGTGATGTCGGAGAGAGACCGAGGCTCGCCGTCCGCTGTCATCACTCGCCCTAGATGTGGCAGTTGCTGGCGCTTCGATCGTAGCGAAGCGCCGCGCGCACGGGGCAGGTGATCAGCGGAAGTCCTGGGCAGTACCGCGGGGGTCATTCCGCCGTCACCCCTGGACGCGCCCGACGCAGCCGATGAGCGGCAGCGGGCGCGGGTCGGGCAGGGGGGCGGGCCCCGGCAGCCGGGCCGGGTAGGGGCCGAGCGGCCGCAGGCTCGCGCAGATGCGGGCGATCTCGTCCGCGCTCCGCGGCCGGAACGGGGTGTCGACGCCCTCGCACGGCCCGGAGACGGGGTCCAGCTCCGGCGACCGCTCGGCGTGGCTGATCACCACGTGGCTGCCGGGGGCGAGGCCCGCCGCGAGCGCGGCGACGATCCCGGCCGGGTCGTCCTCGTCGGCGAGGAAGTCCAGGACGCCGAGCAGGAACACCGCGACGGGCTCGGAGAAGTCGACCAGCCGCCGCAGGCCGGGGTCGGCGAGCAGCGCGGCCGGGTCGCGGACGTCCCCGGCGAAGGCGCCCATGCCGGCGTCGACGGCGAGCAGCGCACGGGCGTGCGTGAGCACCATGGGGTCGTTGTCGACGTAGGCGACGCGGCAGGCCGGGTCGGCCCGCCGGACGAGGTCGCCGAGGTTCTCGGCGGCGGGCAGCCCGCAGCCGACGTCGACGAACTGCCGCACGCCGACTTCCCCGGCGAGCAGCGCGGCGGCGTGGTCCAGGAAGCCCCTGTTCGCCTGGACGAGCCGCGGCACCACCGGGCAGCTGCGCAGCGCACGCTCGGCGGACTCGCGGTCCGCGGCGTAGTTGTCCTTGCCGCCGAGGAGGTAGTTGCACATGCGGGCGACGCTGGCCGGCGCCGTGCCGAGCGCGGTCCCGCCCCCGGGAGGGGACGGTTCGGCCCGGCCTGCCCGGCTCAGCGCCGCCCCGGCGGTCACGGCAGCCGCCACCCGTCCCGGACGCCGACGCCGAACCAGAAGGTGGAACTGCCGCCCCTGCCGCGGCAGGTGCCGTAGTCGGTGGCGAGGGCCTTCATCAGGGCGAGCCCGCGCCCGCCGGCCGGCAGCGCCTCGTCCACCGTCCGGGGCTGCCCCTGGACGGCGCCGCCGTCGGTGATCTCGACCCGCACGTACCGGTCGACGTGCAGCACGGACACCGTGATCGTCCCGTCCCGGCGCGGCCGCGCGTGCAGGACGGAGTTGGTCATGGCCTCGCTGGTCAGCAGCTCCAGGTCGCCGAGCTCGGACCGGTCGGCGCCGAAGTGCTGCCCGACCAGCTCGCGGACGTAGGAGCGGGCGAGCCGGACGGCGGGCGGCGTGGCGGCGAGGTCGATCTCGCCGATGAGGCGCCCGGACGACTTCCCGTTGTGGTTCCAGGCGGACGGGATCCCGACTTCCAGCGAGGGAGCGGGTGCGGGCACCAGAACGGGCGCCCCGGACCATGTGTCTGATGCGTTCATGGCGTTGTCGGCTTCACGTCTCCGTGTCGGGCTGTAAGCGAACATGTGCTTCTCGGCCAGGTCGATGTCGGACGTGGAAGTGAAACAACACACACTCTTACGCAGCGCCCTCGGGCCAGTCACCAACGCTTGCGCGCATGCAAGGGCCTTGCCGCACCCTGCGGGACGTCACACGCCGTCCAAGATCCGCCACGAGGCGGCGCCTTACCGGATCCGCGGGCGGCGCGCGAACCGGCGGGGCGTCGGCCGCGGGGCCTGCGGCCCGGCACGGAGACCAGCGGCGCGAGGATGAGGTCGAGGCGTCCCGCGGCGATGGCGGCTGGAAGGTGGCGGATCTCCTCGGCGGTGGCGTGCCCGCCCTCGATGAGCAGTCAGGGGATCATTTCCGGCAGGAGGGTGTCGCGGAGCCCCGCGAGGGCCGCGCTCTCCGCCGTGGCCGCCTCCACCCGCCGGGCCAGCGCGCCGGCGAAACCGCCGAACGCGCGGGCGGCGCCGTCGCCGGGCCAGGGGACGGCGAAGGCGGCGATGTCCTGCCACGTGACGCGCGGCATCCTCGTGCCGTCGCCGACGGCGCGGGCGTGCGCCACGACCTCGTCGCTCGCCAGGGCCGCGAGGAGCCAGCCCCGGCGGGCGGCGTCCTTCGGGCGGACGACGAGGATGTCGGTCGAGGCGACGCCGTCCACGAAGGCGAGACCCGCCTTGTGGAAGGCGGGGCGGAGCTTGCCGAACAGGACGTCGCCGGCCGCGAAGCGCCGTTTCGCGCTGCTGACGCCGGACGCGTCTTCCCAGGTCGAGAGCCACATGTGCCGCTTCGGCATGTGCTCCAGCGCGATGTAGTTCTCGTCCCGCCCGATCCGCTCCGGCGGGACGTTGCGGCGCACGAGCTCCCCGAGGTCGCCGATCGGCACGGCGGACGGGGCCGCGGCCGCCGCCTCGTCGTAGCGGGCGCGCACCAGCGCGTCCGCGCAGGCCGCGATGCGCCCGTTCACCTCGATCTTGTCGTCGAGCGCGCCCAGGACGGCCGCCGCCGCGTCCTGCTCCGCCCGGCTCGGGCGCCGGACGGTGAGGCCGTTCAGGACGGCGTGGGTGAGGAGCGGCTGCCCGGAGCCCATGCGGTACCTGTTCAGGCCGAGCCGCTTGAGCAGGTAGTGGACGTAACGCGGGTTCACGCCGTCCTTGGCCGTGGCGATGATGGCGTTGTCGGTGACCCAGCAGCGGCCGGGGCTGTAGTGGACGGTCCCGCAGTAGCTCCCGACGCGGCCCACGATGGTGGAACCCGGCCCGGCGTTGGATTCGCCGGACGTCCCGATCACCCCGTTGGCGCCGAACGTCGGGTAGCGGGTGCCCGCGACGGGCCGCGACCGGCCGCTCGAGAACGTGACGAGGTCGCCCAGCGCCACGTCAGCCATCGTGACGCCCCGGCTCAGCCACCGGACCGGCCCAGCACGTCCCGGACGACCTCGTCGAGCCGCGCCGACTCCTCCAGGTGCGTGAGGAGCTCCTTGGTGAGCCGCTCCACCCGGTCGGCGGCGGGCTCGTCGCCGGGGTCGGCCTCGGCGGCGCCGACGTAGCGTCCGGGTGTGAGGACGTGGCCGTGCGACCTGATCTCGTCCTGTCCCGCCGCGTGGGAGAAGCCGGGGACGTCGGAATGGCCGCCGTCGCGCCATGCCCGGTACGCGCCGGCGATCCGGGCGGTGTCGCCGGCGGTGAGGACGCGCTCGGTGCGGTCGACCATCGTCCCCATGCCGCGGGCGTCGACGAAGAGCACCTCGCCCGGGACGCTCTTGCGCCGGTCGAGGAACCAGAGGCAGGCGGGGATCGGCGTGGTGCGGAAGAGCCGGTCCGGCAGCGCGACGACGCACGAGACGAGATCGGCCTCCACCAGCGCCGCGCGGATCTCGGCCTCGCCCGACTGCCGGGACGACATCGACCCGTTCGCCATCACGACGCCCGCGCGGCCGCTCGGGCCGAGCTTGGCCACGATGTGCTGGATCCAGGCGAAGTTGGCGTTCCCCGCGGGCGGGACGCCGTACCGCCAGCGCGCGTCGCCGGGATCCCGGTACCAGTCCGACATGTTGAACGGCGGGTTGGCGAGCACGTGGTCGGCGGCGAGGTCGGGATGCGCGTCCTCGTAGAAGGCGTCGGCACGGCGGACGTCGCCCGCGATCCCGTGCACCGCCAGGTTCATCCTGGCCAGCCGCCACGTCCGCTCGTTCGCCTCCTGCCCGTACACCGCGATGTCGTCCGGCCGCCCCCGGTGGCTCAGGACGAACCTCTCCGCCTGCACGAACATGCCGCCGGAGCCGCAGCACGGGTCGTACACCCGCCCCCGGAACGGCTCCAGGACCTCCACCAGCAGCCCGACCACGCCCGCGGGGGTGTAGAACTCGCCGCCGCGCTTGCCCTCGGCGCGCGCGAACTTCTCCAGGAAGTACTCGTAGACCTCGCCGAGCACGTCCCGCGCGGGCCGCGCCCCGGGCTCCGCGCCGAACCGCACCCGGCCGATCAGCTCGACCAGCTCGCCGAGACGCCGCTGGTCGACCCGGGTGAAGATCTGCGGGAGGGCGCCGTCCAGCGAGGGGTCGGCGCGCATCACGGCGCCCATCGCCGCGTCGACCCGCTCACCGATCCCCCCGGTGGTGGGGGACAGGTCCGCCCACCGCGCCCCGTCCGGCAGCCGGAAGCCCCCCTCGCCGGACGAGTCGGACACGTACTTCAGGAACACGAGTCCCAGAACGAAGTCCCTGTACTGCGCCGCGTCGACGGATCCGCGCAGCTTGTCGGCGGCCTTCCAGAGGACATCGCCTTTCCAGCGGACATCGCCTTTCTTGAAGGCATCGCCTTCCTTGAGGACATCGTCCATCCGCGTGACTTTAGCGCCCGGCCCGCCACGCCCGCGGGACGCCGCCGGTGGACGGAGAGCCGGTGCGGTGCGAGGCTGCGGACGTGATGGTCGTGGGCGTCCTGGCGGCGGCGGCGCTGGCCGGGTGGCTGTACCTGGCGTTCGCGCACGGCGGCTTCTGGCGGACGGGGCCGGGCCTGCCCGGCGCGCCGGAACCGGACGAGTGGCCCGAGGTCGCGGCCGTCGTCCCGGCCCGCGACGAGGCCGCCGTCCTCCCGGAGACGCTTCCGACGCTGCTCGCCCAGCGGTATCCGGGCGCCTTCCGCGTGATCCTGGTCGACGACGGGAGCGGCGACGGCACCGCCGAGACGGCCGCCGCCCTCGGGGGCGGCGACCCGGCCCTGACGATCGTGCCCGGGAGGGAGCGGCCGGAGGGGTGGGCGGGCAAGGTCTGGGCGATGGCGGAGGGCGTCCGGGCCGCGGGCGAACCCGACTTCCTGCTCTTCACCGACGCCGACATCGCCTACGCCCCCGGCACCGTGGAGGCGCTCGTGCGCGCCGCGGTGGCCGGACGCCGCGACCTGCTGTCGCAGATGGCGACGCTCAGCACCCGCACGGGCTGGGAACGGGTCGTCGTCCCCGCCTTCGTCTACTTCTTCGCCCAGCTCTACCCGTTCCGCCGCGTCGGCCGCGACGGCGCCCGCACGGCCGCCGCCGCGGGCGGGTGCATGCTCGTCCGCCGCACCGTCCTCGCGGAAGCGGGCGGCCTCGCCCGGATCCGGGGCGCGCTGATCGACGACGTGGCGCTGGGACGGCTGCTCAAGCGCGCGGGCGGGCGCTGCCGCCTCGATCTCGGCCGCGGCGTCGTCAGCCGCCGCCCCTACCCCCGCCTCGCCGACCTCTGGGCGATGATCACGCGCAGCGCCTACCACCAGCTGCGCTACTCGCCCGTCCTGCTCGCCGCGACCGTCGCGGGCCTGCTGCTCCTCTACGCGGTCCCGCCCGCCGCGACGATCGCGGGCCTGATCGCGGGCCCGGCGGGCGAGGGCGGGCCCGCCCTCGCGGCGGGCGCGCTCGCCTGGGCGCTCATGGCGGCCACCTACGTGCCGATGCTGCGCTTCTACGGCCTGTCGCCGCTGCGCGCCCCCGGTCTGCCGCTCGTGGCGCTGCTGTACGCGGCGATGACGGTCGACTCCGCCCGCAGGCACCGCGCCGGCCGGGGCGGCGCCTGGAAGGGGCGGACCGTCTCGGAGCGGACCGTGCCGGGGCGGACTTTGTCAGGGCGGCACAAATCCGGGGCCGCCGATGCGTCCCGCACCTCATTGGAGTAAGTGTCCAATTACGTTACTGTCGGGTGGCCGCCACGCCGGCGGCAGCGGCGAGGACTTGCCGCCACGTTGAAGGGTTGCCCGCCATGTCCACCACCGTTCGACGGCTCGCACGCGCCGCGATGGCGTCGTGCCTCGGCCTCGCCCTGACGGCGGCCGCCCTCCAGGGCACCGCCGCCGCGGCGCCGCAGGACCCCAGGCCCCCGGCCGAGGATCCGTTCTACCAGCCGCCCTCCCCGCTCCCGGCGGGCGCGCCCGGCGACGTCATCCGCTCGCGTCCCGCGGTGTTCACCGTCGACCCGGTCGGCCACTCGCCCTACGCGGGCGTCAAGTCCTGGCAGGTGCTGTACCGGTCGGAGACGGCGCAGGGGCGGCCGACCGCCGTCTCGGGCATGGTCCTCGTCCCCACCAAGGAGTGGACGGGCCAGGGCGAGCGCCCGCTCGTCTCCTACGCCGTCGGGACGCGCGGACTCGGCGACGCCTGCGCCCCGTCCTACACACTCACCCAGGGCATGGACTACGAGGAGCTGTTCATCGCCGACGCGCTCAGCCGCGGCTGGGCCGTCGCCGTCACCGACATGGAGGGCCTCGGCACGCCCGGCCGGCACACCTATGAGGTCGGCGGCTCGCAGGGCCGGGCCCTGCTGAACGTCGCCCGCGCCGCGCGGCGCCTCCCGGACGCCGGGCTCGGCGGCTCGCCGGTCGGCCTCTGGGGCTACTCGCAGGGCGGCACCACCGCGGGCTGGGCGGCGGAGCTGGCCGGGACCTACGCCCCCGAACTGGCGATCAAGGGCGTGTTCGCGGGCGGCGTCCCGGCGGACCTCCAGGCCGTCGCCAAGAGCCTGGACGGCTCCCCGTTCGTCGCGCTCATGTTCATGGCCGCCGTCGGCTACGACGCCGCCTATCCCGAACTCGACCTGGCCAAGTACCTCAACGACAGCGGACGCGAGCTGCTGGCCAAGGCGCAGGACATGTGCCTGGTCAGCTTCGACGGGCCCCTCACGGTCGTGCAGACCGCGTTCAGGCACATCAGCGACTACACGACCAGCGACCCGCTGGCCACGCCCGAGTGGCGGCGGCGCCTGGACGCCAACAAGCTCGGATCCACCGCCCCGAGCGCCCCGGTGCTCCAGACGCAGGCCGTCTACGACGAGATCATCCCCGCCGGGCAGGCCGACACCCTCAACAAGGCGTGGTGCGCGAAGGGCGCCAACGTCACCTGGAAGACCTACACCTTCGCCGAGCACGCCACCGGCATGCTCTGGAGCGAGCCCGACGCGATGGCGTTCCTCGGCGACCGCTTCGCGGGCAAGCCGGTCACCGGCAACTGCGCCGCCTGATCCCTTGCCGGCAGGGCGATCCCGCGCCCGCGGCCATAGGGCCGTCCCGCTCCGCAGGGGGCAGGATGGCCCTATGGATCTGGTGGAGTTCCTCCGCGCACGGCTGGACAGGGACGAGCAGACGGCCCGCGCCTGCTCCGGCGCCCCCTGGAAGGCGGCCCCCTCCGGCACGGTCAGCACCGACACCGGCGATCCCGGCGCGGACGGCCCCGCCTATGTCGCGACGGCGGAGAACGGCGCGTACGCCGAGCACATCGCCCGCCACGACCCGGCCCGCGCGCTCGCCGAAGTGTCCGCCAAGCGCCAGGTCGTCGACGACTACGAGAAGCAGGCCTGGATCCTCGGCCAGGGCCACCGCACCCCCGAACTCGACGCCGCGCAGGCCGTCCGCGAGACGGTCCTGCGCCTCCTCGCGCTGACCTACGCCCACCACCCCGCCTACCGGGAGGAATGGCGCCCCTAGTGCCCGAGGCGCAAGGGCCCCGGGCAACGCGAGCGGCCCCTGTCTCGGGGGAGGCGCGGGCGGATTCTTTGTGCTGCCGGACGGTTTCTAGGGCCGGTCCACACGGCCAGCTCGTCCGGACACCAGGTCCCGACGAGGCAACCAGACCAGAACGAAGGATGAACACCCATGAAAGACGTGGTCTTCGGGATCGCATACGTCCAGCGCTTCGACGACCCCTCCAACCCGACCGTCTACGGGGTCATGATCGACCCCGACGGTAACCGTCGCGTCTGCAACGGCGACAACCACGACAGCAACGGCGACAACCACAACGGCACTGGCCACAACCCCGCCGCCGGCGACAACCAGCGATAGCCAGCGCGAACGCGCTGACGATCGCCCAGGACTCTGGGGCCCGGCGGATGCCGGGCCCCACTTTCATGCCCCCGCCCCCCCGGAAAACGAACTTGGGTTCAAGGGGTCAGTGCATCACCGAAAATGATCTTGATCGTGTCGGAGGTGCGAGTGCGGGACTCCGGCTACGACGCTCGGCTTGCACGTGTGGGGATCGGCGGCAGCGAATCTGCTCATGATCCGGACGGTCCGGAGATAGGGAGCCGCGGATCAGAGTGCGGCTCAACGCAATCCAGACACACAGGAGCTCGACATGCGTCACGAACTGACCGTGCCTATGTCCGGAAACTTCTACCTCGACGCCGGTTCGGCCGAAGAGGTCCTCATCATCCTCAAGGAGTGCGAGGACATCAAGGTCGTCCTCGACGCCGCCGGTCCTCGGTTCGAGGAAGCCGCGAACCAGGCCACCCTGGAAGGGTTCGAGGAAGCAGAACGCTCGTTTCCGCGCGCTGGCGTCGGCTACCAGCTGATCATTCCGTGGGTCAACGACGGTGTGGTCGCACGGTGGTGCCGGCGGTGGTCCCGTCGTCGGGATCGGACGACGATCACTGTCACGATCCCCCGTGACGTCCGGTTCACCGCGACCACTCGCTTCGGCAATACCGCGTCCACCAGGTTGCTGAACGTCGGCCTGCTCCCCTTCGTGGAAGCCGCAGAGGACCGGCGGGTCCCTCTGGACCCCGAGACGGTCGAAGGCATGATCATCCGAGGGGGACGCGTCCGCTGCCTGGACGGCAGCTCCTTGCAAGAGGAGCTGTAGACCACAACCGGCTTCGGCCGACCGCGGGGGCTGGAAGCCCAGGGAAGCCGCGTTGCGGCTTCGGCGGCAACACACCAACCGCCCTCTCGAACACGGCGGGCGGTCAGTAAGCGGTCATCGACGGTGACCCCCAGGGATCCGCGATGAACCGAACAACGACACACGGAACCGGTCTGCCCCAACGGGCAGGCCGGTTCTTCTAATTCGGTGCAGGCTGTCAGGCAGCTTCTCGCCATCATCGCCAGCATGGCCCTCGTCCTCTTCGACACGTACGCCCGATTCGTCTGCATGGGCCTCGCCATCGTGGACTTCGGTCGGAGCGGCTGGATGACCGTCTTCCACGACAACGGGGCCTCCGACGTGCTCATCGGGTTCGCCATCCTCGCCGGCGTCCTCGCCGACTTCATCGCCCGCCGCGCCGACGAAACCGTCAGCGCGGCTGCGGCAGTGGCCCCGCAGGGCCAGAACCTCGAGTCCACCGACGCTCGGAAGAAGTGACGCCGGAGAACTGACACCGCCAGGCGGCTGGGAACCGTGTTCCCAGCCGCCTGATCCGTTTGACGTCGACCGCGCCATCCCGGGGTCGTCAGACAGGCGCGCTGGGCCTTCTGTGTGGAGCGGGTGACGAGAATCGAACCCGCCGTCAGCTTGGGAACCATCGCAAATTCAGTTGTCAACCTCGCTGAAATGGCGTTCGCCCATCCGCTAGTAACCGTGAGCACCCCTACAAAAGTTGCGGGTTACTCCAAGGTGTAGTCGAATCGGATACGGTGCGTGCCGTCCTCGTCAATGATCACGCTGCCCGTGCCAGAGATTCCGGCGAGCCCGCCGGTGCCGCTGTGGGGCACAATGGTGAAAAACTCATCGCTTCGGTCATCGCCGGCCGTCGCCGCGTAATGCACGAAGTTGAACGTGCCATCATGGCCGTTCAGTGAGCCCTCGAAGGACTCCATCGCCACATAGCTGCCCACGCCGGCCGATTGGTCGAAGGCGGAGGTGAACAGCGTCGCGGAGCGGCCTACGATCTCCCCGTCGTAGTGCTTCTCCATCGTCGAGATGCCGACGGGCAGAGCAGTGGTGATCGCTGGGTCGGGTCTCACTTCGGTGGCGGTGAAGCCCTTTACGGTGAAGGTTGCAGAAGCTCTCATGCTGCGACCGTATCGGTACGAGCCCCGACGACGGCCACCGCAGCCCGTACCGGAGGTTGGGGCCCCGGATACCAACGTTTTGACGCCCTGGCCAGGCCGACGACAATGGGGCTTCCCGGAAGTCAGGCGCCCGGTCGGCGACCGCGGCCGGGGGACGTACGACAGTCGTACCTGGGCCTTGGCCACCGCCCGGGTCGGCGTCAACAGCCCTGAAAAGAGGTCTGGTCCCGCGGTCAAGCCGCGGGACCAGAACATTGGGTGACGAGATCCTGGCCACCCACGATCAAGCTGGGGGCCAGGACGACGGGGGTCGTAGACCGGGACGACGGGCGGCAGACCGATCCCGCGCGCAGTCAGTTGGCGGGGCAACGCCCGATCCCGGTGCCGATGAACGCACTGACGCCGCCGGCGAAGAGGATGCCGACCACGAAAGGTGCCGTCCACAAGTTGGCGAGGCCGGCCACGTCATAGACCTGGCCAAGTGCCCCTGCCGCAGCGGCCAAGACGGCGACCACTACCCACTCGGCGCCCAACCTGGAGCGAAAGTGCGGCCTGGTGGCAGCCAGGTAGCTGGCGTTGCCGCCGATGAGGCCGCCGAAGACCGGACCGACAACGGCAAGGACGGGGTCAGCCCAAAAGCTGCTCCCCGTGAGGGAGTCCAGGCCGTAGAGGATGGCGCCGGAAACGCTGCCGGCTACCGCGAAGGCGGCGAGGACGGTGAAAGCTACACGGATACGCCAGGTCATGACGATCCCTCCCCTGTTTGTAGTGGCACCCAAAGGGCGCGCTTCGCACACGACCGTCCAGAGCGCACCGAGGACGGCAATCTCTGACGAGAACATGAGGCCCGCTCTCAGCCCCACCGACGCGCACGAGTTGGCCGGGGAACTGCTGGGCCGGTCCCGCGACAACGCCGCTGGCGGGGCTTGACCGGTTCGCGGCGGGCTTGAGCACGCGGGCGGCCCGTGGTCATTCGATGTCCAGGCCTGGAGCACGTCACGCGCGGCCAAGTCCGAGCGCAGGCGCAGGTACCGGACGGCGTGGCGCCAGCGGCCATGTTCCACCGCGGCATTTTCGGCGGCCAACTCCGGCAGCACCCGCGTATACCAGATGGGCTCCTGGGCGCCGGGCAGTCCACCGGCCCAGCCGGCAGGCAGCGGCCGAGGCCAGGGATGCTCGTCACCGGCGCGGCGTCAGCAGGTCGGCCAGCTCGCGCCGCGCCGGAGCGGGCAACGGGGTCGGGCGCGCGGCGACGCGCAATCGGCTGCGGCGATGCTCGTACCGTCCGAGGACCAAGGTCCGCGGCGCCTGCACGGATCCGGTGACACCACCGATGATCATCTCGGTGGTGGTGCGGTGCTTCACCTTCAACCAGTCGCGACGATCTCGGGAAACGCCGCGTTGAGGCGCTTGAGGCGCCGGGACCAGAGCTGCACACCGCCGTGCTCGTCAAGGTGGCCTATGCAGCGGAAACCATCGAACTTGGGCTGACATCGGCAGCCGCCAGGACACCCGCTCTCGCCGGGGACGGCGTCGACGCTCGCCACCGCCATGGGCGAGGGGGCGCCGGATGTGCATCACCGCCCCCCTTTCACGCTGGTCGCGCGCAGGCTTCCGGGAGGGGGCGCCAGATCCCCGCGGCGATCCACCACGGGGCCCCGGCCAGCGGACGTCCTCGCTAGACCTAGCGGCTCATGGGCTCCTGAGCGGCGTCCTAGCGTCTAGCGGTGCGTGGGCGGCCGGGCCGGGACCGGCCCCCAGGCCGCAGCCCGGCCCGGACGGGCCGCGCGCCGATCCCGTGCTGCGCTACGCGGGGCGTCCCGGACGGTTGTTCGCGAGAGCGCGCCCATGGGCGCCACTACAACGAAGAGACAAGGGGAACAACCATGACCAGACGTGACGCCTTGATGATTGCCCTCGTCGGTGGCCTCGCCGGTGGCTGGGTCGGTGGCTGGAGTTCCGCATCCGCTCCGGGATCTCACCGCTTATCTGCTCCAGCAGGGCGTCGTCAGTGGTGTCGGCCTTCACGACCGTGACGTAGGCGTGGCTCTCCTTCACCCAGCCGCTGCTCCCCCGCAGCTTGACCGTGACGATCACGAAGTACTCGGTCTCTGCGGCGTCTCCCAGGTTCGGGGGGTGGGAAACGATGGCACGCGGCGCGGTCTCGTTTGTCATTGCTCAGCTCCTTGTTTTTCGCACGTCAGTGCGGACCACCCCGCGAAGGGGCCTCGGAGCAGACAGTCCATAACAACCGGACCGGCGCAAAACCTGACCTGCCGGGCTCATGTCCCGGCAACCGCGACCCGGCCGACGTCGGCGGCCCCCAGGACCGGCCCAGCGAGGCCGCACGCCGGGGGCCGGCCACGTCCCGGCGCCCGGGCAGGGCGCCCTTGAAGACGGAATGAAGGGTTCTCATCCGCGAAACTCGAAGCCAGAAACCGTGCAGGTCAGACGGGGAAGTAGGCGATACCGGTTCCGGGACCGGCGGAACCGGTCAACCGTCCTGGCCCTCGTTGCCGTCGAGGTGGCCGGTGGTCGTGTTTGCGTGGCGCGGCCGGCTCGGCACGGTCATCCCTGAATCGCGTGTCCAGGCGACCCCGCACTGGCGCCGCACAAACAGGGAGACGAACAACTATGAGGAAGCTTGGGATCTACTGTGCGATCTTCGTCGGCGTGCTCAGCGTGTGCCGCGCCTTCGTCGAAAACAGCGACTTCGGCGCCCTCGCGGTCTTCGGGGTCTGCTTCGTCGTCGGTCTGGGCGCCGGTTTCGCCGCCGTCACTGTCGACACCAGGCGGCCCAACGCCGGCCTCTTCATCGACGGCCTGTTGATCGGCGGTGTCGGCCTCAGCGCCGTGGCGATGATCGTTGGCCACCTCACCTCCAACTTCGGCCTCTTCGTCTTCGGAGGCTGCGGCTTTGGCTTCATCGCGGCGGCTGCCATCGCCAGCGGCGCCGTGAGCATCCGGCGTGTTGGCGGCCAGTAGCCGCCATACGCACCCGCGCAGCGCCCTGCAACGGCCCTCGTACCGCGCGTACGAGGGCCGCTTCTTTCCTCGAAGACGCAGAGAACCCAGTTCATGCGGGCACGAAGAGTGACGGCCGCCACGCATAGCTACTTTGGGGCTGGGGTCAGCTTCGGGAGCGGAGGGCCACGTCCGCTCGCCGGTCAACGCCTACGGGGAAGGGCCGCCTGTTGATCGCCGAGTCTACGGCGCGCTGGTGTCGCAGCCGTCGTGTCGCCGAGCTCGGCGCCGTGGCATGTTGAGAAACGTTCTTGGGTTCAAGGGGTCAGTGATCAAAGCGGGGTGGCCCGGGTCGTCCATCTTCAGGGCGACGTCGGCGGTGCGCACCGGCTCGACCTCGGAGTCATAGCGCGCGTAGGCCGGAAGGGTCCACGCCTCATCGCCGGCCGTGCGGCGGGCCAGCGCCCCGCGCGACAAGGACAGGTGGACGGTCAGCTCGAACGGCAGCCCCCGGCCGAGCAGCAGCGACCCGTCCAGCAGCAGGACCCCGCCTGGCTGGACGCCCACGTAGTCCGCCCTCGTCGCCCTGTCGAGCGCCGCGTCCCACAGGCTGGGCAGGACCCTCCCCGTGCCGGACGGCTCCAGCGGCCCCAGGACCTCCCGGACGAGCCCGCCCACGTCGAGCCACTCGTCGTAGAACAGGTCCGGGTCGTCCCGACCGTGCTCGTAGCGCAGGGACGCCGGCCGCAGGAAGTCGCGCGCCGACACGCGCACGACGTCCCGTCCGAGAGCGCGCAAGGGGGAGACGAGGGCGTCGGCCAGGTCCGAGGGCGCCGCGGGCGGAGCCCCGTCGATCGCCACCCGCGACCAGGAGCCGCTCCCGGACGCCGCGATCCGGTCGGCCAGCTCCTCGACCACCAGAGACGGCGAGATCGGTCGTGCGCGCATCACCTCATCCTTCCCGCAACCCCCGGGCGCGCCTGACACACCGGCCTCTCGGAATGTAACCTCGGTACCGGGCCGAGAGGCGCTGCAACGGGCGAGAGCCCGCCACGCTCGGCCCGCGACACCTGATTCCGCAAGGGCGCCTCCCAGATTCCATGGGAGGTGCTCGAAAAAAAATGACCCGGACTCCATTGCGCGAACTTCTTGAGCAGCGGATCGCGGTGCTGGACGGCGCCTGGGGCACGATGCTCCAGGGCGCGGGCCTGACCCCCGGCGACTACCGCGGCGACCTCATCGGCGACGACCACCCCAAGGACGTCACCGGCGACCCGGACCTGCTGAACCTGACCCGCCCGGACGTCATCCTGGACGTCCACCGGCAGTACCTGCGGGCCGGCGCCGACATCACGACGACCAACACCTTCACCGCGACCAGCATCGGGCAGGCCGACTACGGCCTGGAGAGCCTGGTCCGCGAGATGAACGTGCGGGGCGCCCGGCTGGCCCAGCAGGCCGCCGACGAGTTCGGCGGGCGCTACGTCGCCGGCTCCATCGGCCCGCTGAACGTCACGCTCTCGCTGTCCCCGCGGGTCGACGACCCGGCCTACCGCGCCGTCACGTTCGACCAGGTCAAGGACGCCTACGCCGAGCAGATCAGCGCGCTCGCCGAGGGCGGCGTCGACCTGCTGCTGATCGAGACGATCTTCGACACGCTGAACGCGAAGGCCGCGATCGCCGCCGCCCGCGAGGCCGCCCCGCACCTGCCGCTGTGGATCTCGGTGACCATCGTCGACCTGTCGGGCCGGACGCTGTCCGGGCAGACCGTCGAGGCGTTCTGGCGGTCCATCGAGCACGCCGAGCCCCTGGTCGTCGGCGTGAACTGCTCGCTCGGCGCCGAGGAGATGCGCCCCCACGTCGAGGAGCTGGCGCGCCTCGCCGGCACCTACACCGCCTGCCACCCGAACGCCGGCCTGCCGAACGCCTTCGGCGGCTACGACGAGACCCCCGAGGAGACGGGCGGCAAGGTCGGCGAGTTCGCCGCGGCCGGCATGGTCAACGTCGTCGGCGGCTGCTGCGGGACGGGCCCCGACCACATCGCCAGGATCGCCGAGGCCGTGCGGGGCGTCGCCCCCCGCGAGGTCGCCAGGCCCGGCGCCGCGAGCCGGTTCAGCGGCCTGGAGCCGTTCGCGATCGGCGCCGACACCGGCTTCGTCATGATCGGCGAACGCACCAACGTCACCGGCTCCAAGAAGTTCCGCAAGCTCATCGAGGCGGGCGACCACCAGGCCGCCGTGGACGTGGCGCTCGACCAGGTGCGCGGCGGCGCGAACCTGCTCGACGTCAACATGGACGCCGACCTGCTCGACAGCGAGCGGGAGATGACGACCTTCCTCAACCTCATCGCCACCGAGCCCGAGGTCGCCCGCATCCCGATCATGGTCGACAGCTCGCGGTGGAGCGTGCTGGAGGCGGGGCTGAAGACCGTCCAGGGCAAGGGCGTCGTCAACTCCATCAGCCTCAAGGAGGGCGAGGGCCCGTTCCTGGAGCAGGCCCGCCGCATCCGCGACTTCGGCGCCGGCGTCGTCGTCATGGCCTTCGACGAGACGGGCCAGGCCGACACCACCGAGCGCAAGGTGGCGATCTGCGGCCGCGC
The DNA here is from genome assembly GCF_014208105.1 of Actinomadura coerulea. Classification (NCBI taxonomy): domain Bacteria; kingdom Bacillati; phylum Actinomycetota; class Actinomycetes; order Streptosporangiales; family Thermomonosporaceae; genus Actinomadura; species Actinomadura coerulea. Next base: position 4,305,823 of record NZ_JACHMQ010000001.1, on the reverse strand, counting down.
CTACGACCTGCTCACCCGGGAGGTCGGGTTCCCGGCCGAGGACATCATCTTCGACCCGAACGTCCTCGCCGTCGCGACCGGCATCTCCGAGCACAACGGCTACGCCAAGGCGTTCATCGACGCGCTGCCCCTCATCAAGGAGCGCTGCCCGGGCGCCCGCACCAGCGGCGGCATCTCCAACCTGTCGTTCTCCTTCCGGGGCAACGACGTCGTCCGCGAGGCGATGCACTCGGCGTTCCTGTTCCACGCCGTCCGGGCCGGCCTCGACATGGGCATCGTCAACGCCGGGCAGCTCGCCGTCTACGAGGACATCCCCGCCGACCTGCTCGAACTGGTCGAGGACGTGCTGTTCGACCGCCGTCCCGACGCCACCGACCGGCTCGTGTCGTTCGCCGAGAACGTCAAGGGCGAGCGCACCAGGCGCGAGGTCGACCTGTCCTGGCGGGACGCGCCGGTCGCCGCCCGCCTCTCCCACGCCCTCGTGCACGGCATCATCGACTTCATCGAGGAGGACACCGAGGAGGCCCGCCAGGAGGCCGAGCGCCCCCTCGACGTCATCGAGGGCCCGCTGATGGACGGCATGAAGGTCGTCGGCGACCTGTTCGGCTCCGGCAAGATGTTCCTCCCCCAGGTGGTCAAGAGCGCCCGCGTGATGAAGCGGTCGGTCGCCTACCTGGAGCCCTTCATGGAGAAGGAGAAGCAGGAGGCGATCGCCGCCGGCCGCGCGCACAGCGACCGCGGCCAGGGCAAGATCGTCCTCGCGACGGTCAAGGGCGACGTGCACGACATCGGCAAGAACATCGTCGGCGTCGTCCTCGGCTGCAACAACTACGACGTCATCGACCTCGGCGTCATGGTCCCCGCCGCGAAGATCCTGGAGACCGCCGTCCAGGAGGGCGCCGACGCCGTCGGGCTGTCCGGGCTGATCACCCCGTCCCTGGACGAGATGGTCGCCGTGGCCGCCGAGATGGAGCGCCGCGGCATGCGGCTGCCGCTGCTCATCGGCGGCGCCACCACGTCCCGGCAGCACACCGCCGTGAAGATCGCCCCCGCCTACGGCGCGGCGACCGTGCACGTCCTGGACGCCTCCCGCGTCGTCGGCGTCGTCTCCGACCTGCTCGACGACAAGCGCGCCGCGGCGCTGGACGCCGCCAACCGCGAGGAGCAGGCCCGGCTGCGCGAGCAGCACGAGAACAAGCAGCGCCGCCCCCTGCTCACCGTCGGGAAGGCCCGCGAGAACCGGGAGCGGGTCGACTTCGGCGACCTGCCGGCGCCCGACTTCACCGGCGTGCGGATCGTCCGCCCCGAGATCTCCGCGCTCCGCGAGATGATCGACTGGCAGTTCTTCTTCCTGGCCTGGGAGCTGAAGGGCAAGTACCCGGCGATCCTCGACCAGCCCGTCGCGCGCGAGCTGTTCGACGAGGGCAACGAGCTGCTCGACCAGATCATCGCCGACGGCGCGTTCGAGGCCTGCGGCGCCTACGGCTTCTGGCCCGCGCACTCCGACGGCGACGACATCGTCCTGCCCGGCGCAGCCCGCTTCCCGATGCTGCGCCAGCAGACGTCCAAGCCCGAGGGGCGCCCCAACCGCTGCCTCGCCGACTACATCGCCCCGTCGGGCGACCACCTCGGCGGCTTCGCCGTGACGATCCTCGGCGCCGAGGACCTCGCCGCCAAGTACGAGCACGACAACGACGACTACAAGTCGATCATGGTGAAGGCCCTCGCGGACCGCCTCGCCGAGGCGTTCGCCGAGTACATCCACCTGGAGGCCCGCCGCGCCTGGTTCGAGCCGGACGCCGACCCCGCCCTGGAGGACCTGCACGCCGAGCGGTTCCGCGGCATCCGCCCCGCGCTCGGCTACCCGGCGAGCCCCGACCACAGCCTCAAGCAGACCCTGTTCGACCTGCTGGACGCGGGCCGCCTCGGCATGAAGCTCACCGAGTCGTACGCGATGGCCCCGGCCGCCAGCGTCAGCGGCCTGATCTTCGCCCATCCGGCGTCCCGCTACTTCACGGTCGGGCGCGTCGGCAGGGACCAGATCGAGGACTACGCCCGCCGCTGCGGCCTCCCGGTCGCGGAGGTCGAGCGCTGGCTCGCCCCCAACCTCGCCTACGACCCCTCGTAACTCCCGGCAGCGGCGACGCCGCAGGGCCTTCGCGGAGCACGTCGCCGCGAAGGCCCTGGTTCGTCGGGGGTCAGATGAAGGAGACGGCGGCCAGGGCGATGGCGGAGCCGGCGAAGACCACCGTGTTGCGGACGTAGGTCTGGGCCCGCACCCAGCCCGGAAAGGCGTCCTCGGCGGCCTTGAGGAAGGCGGCGACCCGGATCCGGGCCAGCTCCGGGTCGCCCTTGCGGCGGAAGGCGGCCTGGACGGACGACACCGCGGTGAGGTTGCTCCAGACGATCCCGGCGTTCAGGAGCAGGACCAGCGAGGAGAAGACCCAGGTCAGCGGCTGGGCCAGACCGGCGCCGGCGAGGTTCAGGGCGGCGGCGAGGGCCATGGCCGCAGCGACGGCCGCGGGGACGGCGGTCTCGTGGCCGCCGGCGTCGAAGCGGAGCCCGTTCTCCTCCAGGACCTCGGGGCGGACGTCCTGGCGGCGCAGTTCGGCGACCGCGGCGGCCCTGGCGCCCGGGCCGTAGCGGTGGCGGACCAGCGGGATGCTGACGAAGGCGGCGGCGACCAACAGCTGCATGACGGCGGCGAGAGCGTGCACGGGATCCCTCCAAGAGGACTTGTACTTAGTTCAACTGGCTGATGCCGAGAACGCTAGACCAGAACTTGAACAATGTGCAAGTGCTGACTTGAACAAAGTTCAAGCAGTGCCTATCGTGGTGTCGTGCCACGCGACACCCTCTCCCGCGACCAGATCGTTCGTACCGCCATCGAGCTCCTGGACGCCGAAGGGCTCGACGGCCTGAACATGCGCGCCCTGGGCAGACGGCTCGACTCGGCCGCCACGGCCGTGTACTGGCACGTCAAGAGCAAGGACAACCTCGTCCTGCTGGCCACCGACCGGGTCTGGGGCGAGCTCGCGCTGCCCGATCCGGACGCGGTCGGCTGGCGCGCCGCGGCCACCGCCATGGCCCTCGACCTGTACGGGATGTTCACCGGGCACCCTTGGCTCGTGCAGGTCTTCGCCGCCCACGTCGTCTACGGGGAGAGCAAGGCGCGCCACGACGACCACCAGCTCGCCCTCTACGAGGCCGCCGGCTTCACCGGCGCCGAGGCCGACCGGGCCGCCGCGGCGGTGTTCACCTACGTCCTCGGCAACGCGGCCGGCGTCGCCGCCACCGCCTCGCTCACCCGCGGGCTCGACGGGAACGGCGGCACCGCCGAGCGGCGGTTCCGCGACGCCATGACCGAGGCCCACGAGATCGCCGCCCGCTTCCCGCGCCTGCGCGCCCGCCTGGACACCCCGGCGGGCACCGGTTACGCCGCCTCCCCCGACCGGACCTTCGAGTTCGGCCTCGACGCCCTCCTCGACGGGCTGGAGCGCCACGACGCCCGAGGCCGGTGACCGGCAGGCCGCCCGGCCCGCCGAAGGCGGGCGCCGGTAGGCTCACCCGCTGATGGATGCGAGCGCCGAGGTGGAGATGGTCGCCGTCCCGCCGGGGACGGTGACGCTGTCGGACCGGCGGACGCAGCGAAGCTGGGCGGTCGAGCTCGCGCCGTACCGGCTGGCGGCGTTCCCCGTCACCCAGTCGCAGTATGCGCGGGTCACCGGCCGGTGGCCGAGCACCGCACGGGGAGACCGGCTGCCCGTCGAAGGCGTGTCGTGGCTGGACGCGATCCGGTTCTGCGACGCCCTGTCCGAGCGTGAGGGGCTGGCGCCCGCGTACCGGCTCGATGCCGGCGGCGAGGGCGCCGAGTGGGACGCCTCCGCCGACGGGTACCGCCTGCCGACCGAGGCCGAATGGGAGCACGCCTGCCGCGCCGGCACGACCGGCCCCCGGTACGGCCCCCTCGACGAGATCGCCTGGTACCGCGGAAATGCCCAGGACCACGTTCACGACGTGGGCGGCAAGCGGCCCAACGCGTGGGGCCTGCACGACATGCTGGGGAACGTCTGGGAGTGGTGCTGGGACCTCTACGACCCCGACGTCTACGGCGCCTACCGGGTGCTCCGGGGCGGCGGTTGGTCCGACGAGCACTGGAGCTGCCGGGCCTCGGTGCGGCGCCGCAGCCACCCGACGTTCCGGATCGACGACGTGGGCTTGCGCGTGGCGCGTTCCGTCCTCCGCTGACGGGGGAATCAGGGGATCGCGGGGCGAGGGAAAGAGCCGTCCCCGCACGTGCATACGAATAGTAGATCATTCGTTTTTGCAGGCCAGTGGCGCTTTTACCGTTTTAGTCCTGAATTCTCAGGCTATGTCGTCAGGGTCAGGGGAAATCAGCAAGGGAAGCGAAGGCTGATCATGACCGAAGCGGGCAACGGGGACGGCAGCAAGCCGCAGGAGCTCCCCGTCGAGCAGCTCAAGGACGCCGGCCGCGCCCTGGCCCAGGCCCTCATGGTGCGGGCGCTGGAGAAGGCGAGCGGCCGGATCGAGGGCCTGACCGAGCGGCTGGACGCCGGGAACGGCGCGGGAGTCGCCGGGAAGGCGGCGGCCAAGGGCGCGCAGAAGCTCGCCGAGGGCGAGTCGCCGCTCAAGGCGGGCCTCAGCGCTGGCGCGACCGGGGCGAAGGAGATGGTGAAGGGCAAGGTCAAGGACGCCCTCCCCGGTGGCGGCGGGGGCAAGGACGGCAAGGGCGGCGGCCAGGGCAAGATGAAGGTCACCAACATCATCGAGGAGTTCGACGTCGGGCTGCCTCGCCGCGTCGCCTACGACCAGTGGACGCAGTTCGCCGACTACCCGAGCTTCACCAAGAAGGTGGAGAGCGTCGAGCAGGAGTCCGACGAGAAGATCAACTGGCGGGCGCAGGTCTTCCTGTCCCACCGCACCTGGGAATCGACGATCGTCGAGCAGGTCCCGGACGAGCGGATCGTGTGGAAGTCCAAGGGCCCCAAGGGCTACGTCGACGGTGCCGTGACGTTCCACGAGCTGGCGCCGTCCATGACGCGGGTCCTGCTGGTGGCCGAGTACCACCCGGACGGGTTCTTCGAGAAGACCGCGAACATGTGGCGCGCCCAGGGCCGCCGCCTTCGCCTGGACTTCAAGCACATCAAGCGCCACATGATGACCAAGACGCTGCTGGAGCAGGAGGAGGTCGAGGGCTGGCGCGGCGAGATCCGCGACGGCGAGGTCGTCAAGACCCACGAGGACGCCCTCAAGGAGGAGCAGGAGGCCGAGGAGCGCGAGAAGGGGGAGGAGGAGCAGCCGGAGGCAAAGGAAGAGGAGAAGGAAAAGCCGGAATCAGAGGAGGAAGGCGAGAAGGAGCCGGAGGCAAAGCAGGAGGAGCCCGAGGCAAAGCCGGAGGAGCCGAAGGCAAAGGAAGAGGAGAAAGAGCCAGAAAGCGCCCGTGCCTGACGCCTTCGCTGGTGGAAGGCGGCGCTGTGGGGGGATGAGGTCCCGGGGACCAGGAGCGAGCATCGGGGGGAACGATGAGCGACGGCGCGTCCGGCAAGGCTGATCGCGAGCGGCACGAGCCCCGCGATGACTCGGAGGGCCTGACCGGAAGGACCATCCAGCCGGACCGGCGGGCGCAGCCCGCGGAGGGCCCGGACGTCCACCTCGACGTCCCGCAGCTCAAGGTGGAGGAGATCTCGCTGGAGGTCGAGAACCTCGAAGCGCACGTCTCGCTCGTCGCCGAGGTCCTCGACCTGCTCAAGCTGAACGTCGGCGCGGACGTGTTCCTCGGCAGGGTCAAGCTGGAGATCAAGGGCGTCGAGGCGGAGGCCGAACTCCAGGTCCGGCTGGACAACGTCGCCATCATCGTCGACCGCGTCCTGACCACCCTCGATCGCAACCCGGAGATCCTCCAGCACATCGGACGCGGCCTGGAGTCGGCGGTGAGCGACATCGGCTCCGGCACCGGCAGCGCCGTGGGCGAGGTCGGCAAGGGAGCCAGGGGAGCCGTGGAGGACGTCGGGCGCGGAGCCGGCGGCGCCGTCGAGAGCGTCGGCGAGGGCGCGGGAGGCGCGGTGAAGGACGTCGGCGAGGGCGCGGGAGGCGCGGTCAAGGACGTCGGCAAGGGCGCGGGTGAAGGTGTCAGCGAGGTCGGACGAGGCGCCGGCCGCGCGGCCGAAGAAGTGGGCGAAGGCGCGGGCGAGGGCGTCAGCCAGGTAGGCAAGGGCACCGGCCGCGCAGCCGAGCACGTGGGCGAAGGTGCGGGCGAGGGTGTCGGTGAGGCAGGCAAGGGCGCGGGCCGAGCGGCCGAACAGGTGGGCCAGGGCGCGGGCGAGGGCGTCGGTGAGGCAGGCAAGGGCGCGGGCCGAGCGGCCGAACAAGTAGGCCAAGGTGCGGGCGAGGGCGTCGGTGAAGCCGGGAAGGGCGCGGGCCGAGCCGCCCAAGGTGCGGGCGAGGGCGTCCGGGACGCGGGCAAGGGCGTCGAGGACACGGCGGGCAAAACGGCCGAGACCGCGAAAGGCGCCACCGAAACGGCGACGTCCCAGGACTCCTCACACCAGGACGAGGGGGCAGACGAGCCGGAGAACTCCCCGGACGAGGGCAGGGAGAAGCCGGAGCCCGAGGACACTTCAAAGCAGGGCAGAGAAGACACGGAGTCCGAGGACTCCGCCGAGCGAAACGAGGAAGCCGACTCCGAACACCCTTCCGACAAGGACGAGGAAGGAGCCGACTCCGAGAACACCTCCGACCGGGACGAGGAGCGAACGGAGTCCGAGGAGTCCGACCGGGGCAAGGAGAGAGCGGAGCCGGAGAACTCCTCGGACCAGGACGAGGACGAAGAGAAGCCCGAGGACTCTTCCGGCGACGAGGACGAGCCGGAGGAAGAGAAGGACACGAACAGCGGGACGGCCCCGTCCGACGGAGATCAGGAGATTACGGCGCTCCAGGGCGCCCTGCGCGAGACCGAGGATTCCGTCCGCGAGTTGGGCAAGGCGCTCCTGCGGATGGTCTCCCAGCAAGGCAAGCGCTCATGAGCCCCGGCGACCTGCCCGACGCTGACCTCCAGCGCACGGCGGACATCCTCTTCACCGCCAAGGTGAAGGCGGCCGAACTCCGCTTCGAAGTGGTCCCCGACGTCTCGGTGACCTTCACCGAGGGCTCGTCCGACGACTCCACCTCCGGAAGCGCCCGCACCAACCTCCCAGACCAGGTCAAAACCCAGACCACCTACCAAGACATCCAGATCGACTACGCCATAGCCGCCAAACTCGCCCCGCCACCGGAGTGATCCTTCGACCGGATGTTCGAAAATCGGGAGTGGGTGGGAGGTCCGCCGTCTAGGGTCGCGTCGTGGCGAACTCCGAAGCTGCCGAGCCGTGCCGCGGGTTCTGGGCTGATACCGCCCGCATCCTGGATGGTTATCTGGCCGAGGTGCCGACGCATCTGCTGGTGATGAAGATCGCCGAGGAGGTGGGCGAGGTCGTCGAGGCCTATCTCGGGATGACCGGCGGCAATCCCCGCAAGGGCGTCCACAAGACGACCGAGGACGTCCTGGACGAGTTGGCCGACGTGATCCTGTCCGCCGCCGTCCCCATGGTCGACCTGGCCGGAGGCCCTGAAGAGGCAGGACGGCACATGGCAAGGCGGCTCGGCGTCGTCTCCGCCCGCGAGGTCGCCGAGGTCGCCGCGGTGTCCGCGAACGGGTGGCACGGGTCGTTCATCGCGCCGCACGTCCTGTTGCGGCGCGAGGACGGGACGGTGCTGATGCTGCGCCGCTACAACACCGGCTACCGCGACGGCTGGCTGTGCCCGCCCGCGGGGCGCATCGAGCCCGGCGAGGACGTCCTGGCGGCGGCGATCCGCGAGGCCGGAGAGGAGACCGGCGTGACGCTGCGCCGCGACGATGCCGTGTTCAGCCACGTCATGCATCGCACCGCAGCGTCGTTGCCCGGCCCCTGCCAAGCGGTCAGCGACTACTGGTTCACCTTCGACCGCTGGGTGGGAGAACCGCACGCGGCCGAACCCGACAAGGCCTCGGAGGCGCTGTGGATCGATCCGGCGGCTCCACCGGCCGACCTGATCCCCTACTGCGCGCAGGCTCTTGCCGCCATCGGCCGCGGGGAAGCGTTCAGCGTCCGCGGGTGGGCCGAGGAGCGCTGAATCTCCCGCCTGCCCCGCTCGTGTCAGCGCAGCAGTGTGTTGCGCAGCGTGATGCCGTGCAGGAGGCGCAGCCTGCGCAACTCGTAGTAGGCGAGAGCGGACACCGTCACCGGCGCCCCCAGCGTGAGCGCCAGGGCCAAGAGTTGCGGAACTCCCTTGAAGGAGTCGTCGAACAGGTTGACCACGGCCATCACCCAGGACGCCGACACGCTCACCAAGGGCGGGATCAGCTCGTGGATGTCGGCCGTCCGGAACACGTTGGTCAGTGAGAGGACGATGCCGTAGACGGTGAAGGGGAGCATCCAGAGGAAGAGGACCACGCCCGCGGGAATCATCACCACGGGGCCGGCCGCGTCACGCGCACCTTCCAGGTCGGGTACGGCGGCGAGCACGAACGTGAACATGGAGCCGAACATCGCCGCGACCGCGATCAGGGGGTAGCGGAGCCGGCGCGCGAACGCGCCCCGGTTCGGCGGCCGTGCGGCCACGACGAAGGCGCCCACGATCAGGGGCAGGACGCACGTGAGGATCAGAACGTTGATCCAGGCGTCGCCGAACCGCTCGCTCGCCAGTTCCTGGGGGGCGGTGGCCCTGTAGATCGCGGCCACGGCGAGGGTCACCGTGATGCCCGCCCAGGCCCGGACGACCTGGAGCTTCCGGACGCGCGCATCGACGACCAGGTCCGGCCGCGAAGGCCGGAACACCACCTGCGCGACGCGGAACGGGTTCACCTTCCGGACGATTCGTCCCGCCCGCGTCGGCGGCCGTGGGGGCGGTGGGAAGCCGGGTGGCGGATACGGCGGGCGCTGGGGCGGATACTGCGGCGGATACGGAGGCTGCGGGTAGGGCGGGTACTGCGGCGGCGGGCCTTGGCGCCAGGGCGGAGGTGCTCCGTATCCGGGATGAGGCGGCGGTGGTGCTCCGTATCCGGGATGAGGGGGCTGGCTCTGCGGCGGAATCGGGGGCGGTCTGTGTCCGCCAGGTCCCCACGGACCACCGGGACCGGTCACTAAGGGCTCCTCAGGGGTGGCTGTGGACGCTCGGAACACCTGGGCCTGAAACGGGCTGGGGGCCATGGTGCATGATCTGGACCGCTCCGGGCACGGGGTCGATCCAAACGTTAGATGCCGCCCGGGGACCGCCAGTTCGTGCGCCGTCGAGGTCGGCAAGCCGCGTTCGCGATCGTGACCGGGTCCCGCCGCCAAGCCCTCGCCGCACCTCAACGGCCTTGACCGGACGTTCGGCACCACCGGCCGCCGCAGCAGCACGCAGGCGCGGAAGAGGTGCCCGCCCTTGAGAGCGCCAACGACCGGCTGCGAGGTCTCGTCGGAGACGGCGTCCTCGCAGAGGAATGAGTCCGGCGGTCCGCGTCCTGGACGGCGAGGTCGATGCCGTGCGCGTCCCGGATGAGCCCGGGGCGGAGCGGGACACCGCCTGTGGCGGGATGTCCGGTCGGGGAATAGACGGAACGGGGGCCTGGCATCGGCCAGGCCCCCGTTGAGCAGAACCTGGTATCGGCCAGGCCCTTGTTGAGCAGGACCTGGCCGGTGCCAGGCCCCGCGAGTGGTCACTCGCCCGCTGCGACCTTGGTCTCGGCCGCGGTCTCGGCCGTGGCCGCGGCCTCGGCCGTGGCCGTGGTGTCGCGGAGACCGATGGCGGCGCCCGCGAGCACGCCGTAGAGGACGGGGAGGTACAGCCAGACGATGCTGCTTCCGTTGGTGATGTCGAGGCCGGCGAGGCTGAAGGCGGCCATGAGAAGGCATGCGGCCACCCCGCAGGCGGCGAGGTTGGAGGCGATGCGGGCGGCCGTCTTCCGCTCGTCGGCCGGGCCGGGGGCGCAAGCGCCGACCAGGACGCCGCAGACGCCGCTGACGATGCCGCACATGGCGCCGAAGGCGGCGCCGGTGTGGGCCGTGTCGGCGAGGTGGTCGAGGTCACCGGGGCCGACGACCGCCATCCAGCTCAGGCCCATGGCGGTTGCTCCGACCAGGGCGCCGAGGACGGTGCCCAGAATGACCGAGCTCACTCGGACATTCCTCGTCGAGACCAGCCGGTGCAGGTCCGCCAGATTCCGCCGAACCTTCGCCGGAACCCGCCGTACCTTCGCCAGACCTCGCCGAACCTTCGTCTGGGGCAGTCGAAACTGCTTCATGTTGTTACCCCTCTTTGAGTCAGGGTGCGCGGGCCTTGCCCGCGCAACCGGGTTGTTTTTTCGAGCGCTCGTGGCTTCTCCACGAGGCTCGTGTCCTACCGTGCCGAGCATCGCCCTTCTGGCAATCGATCGAGCGCACTCTTCGGACGGGAGCGCCGCTCGGGCAGGTCGGCGCCACGCCGGTCGGCCCCGGTGATGAGTTGTCGCGCCCACGGTCGTCACACCTGTGACGGCACACGATGAGCGGGGAGGATGACGTGATGAATGCGGACACGCACCCGGAGGAACTGGGCGTGAGCGGGCTGGGCGAGGTCGACGAGCCGGCGTTCTCGGGGCTGGCGGAGCGGCACCGGCGGGAGCTGCACGTGCACTGCTACCGGATGCTCGGGTCGTTCGAGGACGCCGAGGACACGGTGCAGGAGACGTTCCTGCGTGCCTGGCGGCGGCGGGAGACCTACGAGGGACGGTCGACGTTCCGGGCCTGGCTGTACCGGATCGCCACCAACGCCTGCCTGGACCTGCTCGCCAAGCGCCGCCCGGAGCCCGCGGCCGGCGGCGAGGTGCCGTGGCTGCAGCCCTACCCGGACCGGCTGCTCGACGAGCTGCCCGCGGGCGACGCGGACGAGCCGGAGACCGTCGCCGTCGCGCGGGAGACGATCGAGCTGGCGTACTTGGTCGCGGTCCAGCACCTCGCGCCGCGCCCGCGGGCCGTGCTGATCCTGCGGGACGTGCTGGGCTGGCCGGCGAAGGACGTCGCGGAACTCCTCGGGGACTCCGTCAACTCCGTGAACAGCGCGCTGCAGCGGGCCCGCGCCGGCATGCGCGAGCACCTGCCCGCCGAGCGGCAGGACTGGACCGGCGACGAGGACGACGCCGGGACGCGCGACCTGGTGCGCCGCTTCACCGACGCCAGTGTGGCCACGGACATCGACGGTCTCGCCGCGCTGCTGCGCGAGGACGTCCGCTGCTCGATGCCGCCCACGCCGGGCCTGCACGTCGGCCGCGACGCGGTGGTGGCCGACTGGGTCGAGGACGGCTTCGACCGCATGACGGGTCTTCGCGCCGTCCAGACCTCCGTGAACCGTCAACCCGCCGTCGCCTTCTACCACTGGCGGGAGCGGGAGGGCGCGTACCTGCCGCTGACGATCGACGTCCTGCGTGCCACCGGCGGGGTGATCACCGAGATCGTCATCTTCCACGACGACCGGTTCCCGCGGCTCGGGTTGCCGGAGCGACTGCCGGCGGACGGCACGGAGTAGCTCCGGTGCGGACGCTCGCGCTGCGCGGCGGTGGGCGAGTCGCGGTGGTCGCCGCGGAGTGGCACGACGCGTTCCTCGTCGTCACCCGCGGGCGGGTGCAGCTGGAGTTGCGCGACGGCGAGCCGGGGCCGGTCCTCGGACGCGACGTCGGGTTCTGGCTCCGCGGCACCGGCGTCCGCGCCCTGCGCAACCCCGGCCGCCGCACGGCGAGGGTGCGCATCGCCGCCCCCAGGCCAGCACCGCCCCATACCTATCGAATGCGGAGAAACGACATGAACAGCATGAACGACGGCGGTGCCGTCGCAGGCACGGCCTCGGACCGGACCGGCCGCGCCCCCCGACTCGGCAGGCTCGCCGTCACCGGCTTCATCGCCGCACTCGCGGCGATGGCGGCCACCACCCTCGCCGCCGCGCTCGCCCAGGCTGTGGGCGTCGACTTCGAGATCCCCGAGGGCGGCGAAGCGATCCCGTTGGCAGGCTTCGCCGTGGTGACCGGCTTCTTCTCGATCGTCGGCGTCGCCATCGCCGCCGCTCTCCTTCGGTGGAGCACGCGCCCCGCCGCGCGATTCGTGTGGACGGCGGTGTCACTGACCGCGATCTCGCTGATCCCGCCTTTGCTCTCCGGGGCCGACGCCGCCACCACCACGGCCCTCCTCGGGCTGCATCTCGTCCCGGCGGCGGTAATGATCCCCACCCTGGCGCGAAGCCTCCGCACCCAGGCCGATTGACGATCTCCCCACGGGACGAACGCGCGGCGCAAGGGCATGCGCCGGCGCACCACCGTCCACCGGGTGCGGGGTGCGCTCGGGGGCGCCGGTGTCGGCGAGCCGGCCCGGACCAGCGAACCAGGAATCGGGGGAGCGCGAGAACACGGGGTCGCGGTTGCGATTCCCGCGGCGGTCCGCACGGTGGATTTAGGTGCCCCGACTCAGCTGGGGCGCAACGCAATCGAGAAAGGAGTTTCGCATGTATCGCGTCCACAATGCCGGCGGCTCCGAGTACGAGGCCGCCGACCAGACCAGTAGAGCGGCCCAGCCCGCGGCCGAGAACGCCGTCGGCGCCGCACCCACGGACCCTCAGGGACCGGGTGACGCGGAACGGTCCGCTCGCGAAGAGGCCCCCACCGCTGGATCGGATCGAAGCGACACCCACGGGTGGCGGCTGACCGCCGCACTCGTGGAGGTGGGTCCTCCTCCGGCGGCGCAACCAGTGCGGTCCGCGCCCTCCGGTGAGGAGCCGTCACGGACCTGGAGAGAGCGGCTCGCCGAGAAGGTCCGCGCGGGGAGAGTGAATCTCTCCAGAAAAGAGGCGGAAGCCGTCCGCGGTCTCTTGGAGACGGTGGAGCGCCGTCGCCAGGTAGGCAGTCTCAACGTCTCCCGTCTGCAGCTGGACAAGGTGACCGAAGCCGCCCGCCTCGGCGATGTGATCATGGTGGAGGCGCCCGGGCTCTATTTCCTCGACTACGGCGGACGGGTGGCGTACGAAGAACTCCTGGCGGAGGACCGGCGGGTGATGGAGTTCGCCTCCGCGTTCGTCAAGGGCCTGCGGGAGGAGTACCCGGAGGCGACGATCGTTGTAGTCGGTCTTTATGATGATTACAACTTCAAAAAGCCGAACAGTCCCGAGTTGGCAGTTCCCTGGCCCTTCGATCCGGACCGCGTCAGAGAATTCCGAGAGAGTGTTCCCGGCGTTCTCGAAGAAGCGGGGCTCATCCTTCCCGGAGCTCGGCGTCGGCGGGAGCATATTGACTTCTTCGAGGCGGACCTGGTTCGCGTCGCTCACAACTTGGTCGACGATCTGACGCGCGAAGGCTATACGATCGAGTCGAACGGCCGAGTCGACTACATGAACTCGGAGGTCGAGAATCCGGAGCACTTCCGCTTTCCTCTGCTTGACAGGAGCGGGCGCCCTTACTGTGTGATCCTGGACCTCGCGAAGATGCTCGAGAGCCTGAAGATCATCCGTGGAGTCCACCCCGGTCGGCAGGTGCGGCACGTCGCCGCATTCGAGAGCTGCTTCAAGTCGCAGCAGGACCAGCTCTGGGAGCTTCTGCTGATATTTGGCGTCAAATACCACGAATGCCATACGGTTTTCATCCGGGAGGATTCCCCTCCCGGACAAGTGACCCTTGACACTCAACGCCTGTTGCGTTCTGCGCGGCGGCCCTACGGTCAAAGCCACGACCGCCACGAGCTGACAGCGTGACCGCCCGCGGCTCGGGCGGACACGTCCACCACTAGTAGCGATCTACGATCGCGTCGGCGCAGGGACCGGGCACCATCGCCGGGCCCTGCATCGGCCGGAGAACCTTCTCGGTGCTCCGGCCGCAGGGCGCGATGGTCGGTCGAGCAAGGAAAAACGAAGCGGGGGGCCTGGCGCTGCCAGGCCCCCCGAGCAAGACCTGGCTGGTGCCAGGCCCCGCGGGTGAGTCAGTCGTCGGCGTCGCCGGAAACGAAGGCGACGCCCACAGCAGTGCTGCAGAGCACGGTGAACTGCTCGCAGACGGTGACGAGACCGCCGGGGATGGCGACTCCGTCCGTGCTGAGGACGAACACGATGCCGCATGCGACGACCCCGATGATGATGGTGCCCACGGCGAATTTGAGGAGCGTCCTCTGCTTGGCGGCGCTGATGCCCGACGCGAGCAGGATGCCGAGGATGCCGCCGACGAGGCCGCCGAAGACGCCGACGCCGGCATGGGCGGCGAACTGGCCGACGTTGCCGGACGCGAAGGGGTCGATGCCGTACTGATCAGCGCGGACGACAGAGTTCATGCTCTCGATGAAGCCTCCGACGACGGCGCCGAAGAAGGCGGCGAGCAAGAACGACCAAAACCTGTTCACGTTGGTTCCCCCTGTTTGGGTCGGGTGCGCGTGCCTTGCACGCCCACCGGGCTGTTTGTCGAGCGCTCGTGGCCTCACCACGATGCTTGAGTCCTACCGTCCCGAGCACAGCCCTCCCGGCAATCGATCGGGCGCCCCGTCAAAGAGGAGCGTCGGCCGGGGTCACCAGGAGGCGGGCGGCTTCACGGGGTGCGGCGTGCTGCCGTCATGACCCCTCAGGACGCCAGCACGCCGCGTACTCGGTATTCGCCGAGCGGGTCATGGTCGGATGCGTGACCAGATCCACTTGCCGCCGGCCGGGTCGCCGGTGACGCCGCACTTGCTCGACAGCGCCTGGACGATGTGAAGGCCCCAACCGCCGTTGCCGTCGAACGCCTCCTCGGAGAGGTCGAGGTCTTCGAGGGTGAGTTCCTTCATCGGCTTGGCCTGGGGAAGGGCGAAGTCGGCGTCCCAGACGGCGATGACGACGCCGTGCGCGTCCCGGCTGAGCTGGAGGCGGATCTCCCTGTGCGGCGTCTGCCGGGCCGCGTTCGTCACGAGCTCCGAGACGACGAGAAGCGCATTGTCGAGTATGTGGGAATAGCTCCAATTGCGGAGCCTCGCGTCCACAAGGGTACGCGCCAGCCCCACTGCGGACGGTGTGCCCATAAGGGGCATAAGCAGATCCCCGCTCGCCGTCATCACGATCGTCCCCGCCCTCGTCAGAGTTCCGATTTCCTGTGACAAGGATCACTGGAGCGGCCTAATGTTTCCTTGTTATCGAGGGATCTGAAAACAGGAGGAACGATGCCGCTCGTCCGTGACCCTCTCGACCCCAAGATCTCCATGTGGCACTTCCTGGCCTTCTGCATGCGCTTCTTCAGGGAGAAGATGGGGTTGTCGCTGACTCAGTGTGGCGAGATCATTGGTGTCGCTCGCTCGACTGTTTCCAATCTGGAAGCGGGGCGACGACGTCCTCAGGATGATCAGATGCGTCTGCTCGACAACGCGTACGGAACTGGGGTTCTTTTTCAGGTTCTACTTTGGTTTGCCCGAATGGCTCACGATCCGGACTGGGCTCATAAGATCGACAAGTACGAGGAGGAGGCAGTCTCGATCAAGACCTACCACGGCCAAGTCGTTCCCCTCGTGCTACAGACAGACGACTACACCTGGGCTTATGTCAAGGCGAGCAAGTTCAAGGACTTGGACGCGATCATGGCAGTCCGCTCCGCGAAGAAGAGGGCGTACTGGAAGAAGGGCGATTCGCTCCTCACCTGGACCGTGATCGACGAGGCCGTCCTGGCCCGCCCGGTCGGCGGGGTGGAGGTCATGGCGAGGCAGCTGGAACACCTGCTGAAGATGGCCGAGTTGCCACACGTGAGCTTGCGAATCATCCCCTTCTCCTCAGGGGAGTACATGGGCGTCGATGGAGCTATGCAGATCATCGGCCTTGAGGATCGAGACGTCGCCTACTCTGCCGCTCAGAACGGCGGACGGTTGATCGAATCGCCTCGCGAAGTTCGGGAGCTGTCCGTTATGTTCGATCGCATCGGCGTGAAGGCTGCTTCAGAGGAAGCCTCCCGAGAGATCATCAAGCGCTATTTGGAGAGCTACGCATGATCGTGAAGTGGCGCAAGAGTTCCCACACCGGCGGCGCAAACGACAATCAGTGCGTTGAGCTGGGACGACTTGACCCGGGGGCCGGGATCGGGGTGCGGGACAGCAAGGACCCGGACGGGGGACACCTCGTCCTCTCCGGTGCCCAGTTCGCCAGCGTGATCAAGCAGATCAAGCAGGACTCGGCCCGCTGACCGTCCTCGTGTGACGCGCGTGTGGGTGGCGGCAACGAAGCCGCCTTCGCCGGGCTGGGGCCTCTGCCCGGAGCCTCAAGGGTGGCTCACCTGGCTTCGATCTCCTGTGCGTCCAGCGGGCGCGGCGCACCCCTGACCGTGCGATCCGGATAGGGGACGGGACGAGAACGGGGAGCCTGGCAGTGCCAGGCTCCCCGTTGACCGAGGCCCGATGGGTACCGGGCTTCGCAGGTGGGTCAGTTGTCGGCGCGGACGGCGGGGACGGTGCGGACGGCACCGACCACGACTCCCGCGGCGAAGCCGCTGATGATGGCGAGAGCCATCCCGAGGTCGCTGGAGAGTGCGTCGGCTCCAAGGGACCCGGTGATGGGGACGACGGCGCCGCCCAAGGCGGCCAGGCCGACGCATACGAGGCAGCCTGCGACCGCCGCGATGACGATGCCACCGGCGATGCGGATGATGAGCTTCCGCCCGCCGGGGGTCTCAGGGCCGTCGTAGGTGCTGATGAACACGCCGGCGACGGCGCCGATGATGCCGGCGCTGACGCTGACGATGGCCTTGAGGGCGAGGTGGCCGTAGTCACCGGACTCGAAGGGGTCGGCCCCGGCGCGGTGGTGGTCAGCGAGGAAGACGGCGAAGTTCAGGCCCTCGATGACGCCTCCCAGGATCGCTCCGGCGAGGACACCCACAACGGTCGAGATCGACTTAGGCTTGATCATGTCATTCCCTGTTTGGGTCGGGGTGCGCGTGCTTGGCACGTGCACCAGGGTTGTTTGCTGAGTGTTCGTGGTTTCACCACGGTCCTGGGACCTACCGAACCGAGCACGGCCCTCCGGGGGCCCCGGGTACCGTCGCCCGAAACCGCTCGCGCCACATCCTCAACGCCCCGACGCACGGAGGCTCCCCACCGCGCCCGGACCGTTCCGGCCGTTGAGGACGTCGTCCAGAGCTGTTCGTTATGTTCGATCACATCCGCGCGCGAAGGCCGCTTCAGACGAAGCGCCCCCAGACCAAGCAGACCTCCCCCGCTGAGGTGCTCCGTTGAGTTGCGGCGTGTTGCCCTTATCCGAGGGTCGGGCCAGCCAGACGCCGCGTTCGGTGACGATGTCCCGGTTGACGACGGGACGGGGGAGGCCGGCGTCCACGATGAGCATCCTCAGCCTGGTCTCCGGCGGTGAGTCGCTCCGGTCGTCCAGGTCCGGGAGTGCGAGCTTGGCACGTCCGACTCCTCGGCGCCTGTGGCAGTCGTGGAGGAAGCCGGTGAGGCGGGACCGGCTGGTGAGCCTGTGCCGCAGCATGTGGTCCCCGGCGATGATCAGGTCCATGCGGGGGAGGCCCGCGGCGAGTTCGAGGAAGAGCCGTTCCGGGCTGACCAGCGGCCGTCCGTCCCGCACACGCAGGTGCGCCGGCGGGATGGCGTAGCTGTGCACCCGAAGATCTTTGATCCGCGGGACCACGGTGCTGACGGACGGGACGGCGGCGTGGACACGCCCATCCTGATCGGGCACGGGGACGCCGTACAGGCGTGCGGCCGTCACATCGCAGAACACCGCGACCGGCGGGAGGAGCAGCCTTGCGGCGTCACACCTCAGTTCCAGACAATCGGTCAGATTCGTCTGAGCGTACACATCATAGAATATGCGTCGATATTGGGAGGAGCGGAGTTCCTTGGAGGTCACTCCGGCTCTCTGTGCGTCTGCGAGCCGAAACGGGCCTTTCCTTAAGCTTTCAGGAACTTCTCGGGGGGTTCTCACCCTGAGGTGTTACCGCGCCGACTGTCCAACAATGACGCGAGCGCGCAAAGGGTGTCGAAGTCGTTCCCAGATCGTTGATCTCGAATCGTCGACTTGCGGCGTGTTGCCCTTATCCCGAGGTCCATAAGGGCAACACGCCGCAAGTCGACGAGAGGCGGGTGGCCGTTTGGATCAGGGCGGCCAGGGTCAGGGATCGGCTGTGCGGCGGCCAGGCGATCACGGTGGTGACGGTCGGCGCGTCCAGGATCGGCACGAAGGTCAGGTCGCGGCGGAGATGGGTCCGGGCGGTCTCCGGCAGTAGGGCCACCGCCCTGCCCAGCGCGATCAGCTGCAGGAGCTGGGCGTGGTCGCGCACCTCGGGTCCCTGACCGTCGGGGTAGCCGCCGTCGTGGTGCGGCCAGCGCAGCAGTGGAAGGCCGGCGATGTCGGCCATGCGCAGGTCCGTGCGGCCTTCGAGGGGATGGTCCTTCGGCAGGACCAGAATCTGGCCCTCGGTGCTCAGCTCCTCGACGTCCAGGCCGGTCGTCGAGTCGAACGGCCTGTGCAGCAGGCCCACGTCGGCCCGTCCGTCGCGGAGCAGCCGCTCCTGCTCTCCGATCCCGCACAGCAGGACCTCGACGGCGACCGCGCCGGGCTCGGCGGCGTAGGCGTCCAGGAGTTTCGGCAGCAGTTCACCCGACGCCCCGGCCTTGGTGACCAGCACCAGGTTCGGCTCCCCGGCGGCGGCGCGGCGGGTGCGGCGGGCGGCGGCGTCGACCGCGTCGAGGGCGGCCCGGCCCTCTCTGAGCAGGACCTTTCCGGCCTCGGTGATCTCGACCGTACGGCTGGTACGTTCGAGAAGCCGAACGCCCAGGCGGCGTTCCAGCTGCTTGATCGCCCGCGAGAGCGGCGGCTGGGCGATCCCGAGGCGCTCGGCGGCGCGGCCGAAGTGGAGTTCCTCGGCGACGGCGACGAAGTACCGCAACTCTCGCGTCTCCATGCCTTCACCGTACCCGGGATCAATACCCGTGAGGTATCGAACGCTACCCAGGCGGTGTTGGAGTGCTCTCGGCCGTACGGCCAGGATTCCGGGTATGAGCGAACAGACGATCACACTGATCACCGGCGCCAACAAGGGAATCGGATACGAGATCGCCGCCGGGCTCGGCGCCCTTGGACACACCGTCGGCGTGGGGGCCAGGTCCCCGGAGCGGCTCTCGGCGGCCGTGGAGAAACTCCGCGCCGAGGGGATCGACGCGTTCGCGGTACCCCTCGACGTGACCTCCGACGAGAGCGTCACCGCCGCGGCCTCCCTCATCTCCGAGCGTTTCGGACGGCTCGACGTGCTGGTCAACAACGCCGGGGTGACCGGTGGGATGCCGCAGACGCCCACGACCGTCGACCCCGAGACCATGCGGACGGTCGTGGAGACCAACGTGATCGGCGTCATCCGCGTCACCAACGCCCTGCTGCCGCTGCTCAGGCGGTCCGCCGCGCCGCGGATCGTGAACATGTCCAGCAGCGTCGGGTCTCTCACCCGCCAGAGTTCCCAGTCCGCCGTGGAGGCCGTGGGCCCGATCTCCGCCGCCTACTCGCCCTCCAAGACCTTCCTCAACGCCGTGACCCTCCAGTACGCCAAGGAACTGCACGACACCGACATCCTGATCAACGCCGCCTGCCCCGGCTACTGCGCGACCGATCTCAACGGCTTCCGCGGCGTCCGCACCGCCCAACAGGGCGCCGCCATAGCCGTCCACCTGGCCACCCTGCCCGACAACGGCCCAACCGGCTCCTTCTTCGAAGACGCCGGCGTGGTGCCCTGGTAACCCGAACACTTCCCCGCCTTCGTCGGCATCGCCACAACCCTCATCCTCTACCGCCGGCTCGCCAATGAGATGGCCTCTAAGGCGCGGCCTGACGGGTCGCGCGGTAGCGGAGGTAGACGACTCGGGTGAAGGTGCGGGTCTCGACGAGTTCGAGGTCCACCTGGCGTCCGTGCTGGGGGAAGAGTGGAAGGCCGCCTCCGACCAGCACCGGGTAGACCCTGACCAGGTACTCGTCGATCAGACCCAGTTCGGCTGCCTCAGCGGCGAGGGTCGCGCCGCCGATCGCGATGTCGCCTTCCCCCGGCTCCGCCCGCAACCGCTCGATCTCCTCCGCCAGGCCGCCGGAGGCCAGGCGGGCGTTGCCCTGCACCTCCGTCAGCGTGGCGGAGAACACCACCTTTGGAAGCGGCTTCCACAGCGCCGTCCATTCGCGCTTGGGGGCGTCGAGCGATGGATCCTGGTCGGCGGTCTCCCAGTACAGCATCGTCTCGTAGAGCCGCCGTCCCAGCAGGTAGACGCCGACCCCTCGCGTCTCCTCGATGGAGAAGCGAAAGACCTCCTCGTCGGGCGCCGTCCAGTCGAAGCCGCCGTCCGGCCCGGTGATGTAGCCGTCCAGTGACATGGCCATCGAACAGGTCACTCTGCGCATCAAGCGTCCTCCTCGCTTACGGGTTCGACGGTATGACCACCGGACGCCGCAGAACTCATCGCGAAGAGCCCGTCGCCGCGCTTCCTCTTCCCCTCGACGCTGCCGGCTCGGCCCAGAAGTGGGCGCCGGGAGGCCGTCCGCCTACGCTGTAGTGCGACCGGTGCTGGTCGATTCGACCTCACGCTCGGGTCGGCTGATCTCGGCCCACACCTCGTCGAGGGAGAGGTCGAGGACCTCGGCGATCGCCGCGATGGTCGAGAAGGCGGGGGTGGCCACCCGGCCCGTCTCGATCTTCCGGAGGGTCTCCGGGGAGACGCGGGCGTCGAGCGCGGTGTCGAGTATCGAGCGCTCTCCTCTGGCCCGTCGCAGGAGGGCGCCGAGGCGCTGTCCGCGTTCGAGCTCCGCGGGGGTGAGCGGCAACCTGACCATGGCCCCTATTCTAGTACCGGTATAGTATGACCGGTATAGTTATTGGTGACGTGAGCGAGGCGCCGCATGATCGAAATCTTGAACTCCACCGAGCTGGCCAAGGCCAGGCACACGGGCGCCCTGGTGGCCGACATCCTGCAGACGGTGAAGAGCCGCACCGCGGCCGGCACGAACCTCCTTGAGATCGACCAGTGGACCAAGGCCATGATCGTTGAGGCGGGGGCGGAGTCCTGCTACGTCGACTACGCGCCGTCCTTCGGGCGCGGACCGTTCGGCCACTACATCTGCACGTCCGTCAACGACGCCGTCCTTCACGGGCTGCCCTACGACTACACGCTCGCCGAGGGGGACCTGCTGAGCCTCGACCTCGCCGTCTCCCTGGGCGGAGTCGCCGCGGACTCGGCCATCAGCTTCGTCGTCGGCGAATCGAAGCCCCCGGAGAGCGTCGCGCTGATCGACGCGACCGAACGCGCACTGCGGGCGGGGATAGCGGCGGCAGGCCCCGGGGCCCGCACCGGAGACATCTCCCATGCCATCGGCTCGGTCCTCCGCGAGGCGGGGTACTCGATCAACACCGATTTCGGGGGCCACGGCATCGGCTCGACGATGCACCAGGACCCGCACGTCTCCAACACCGGACGCCCCGGCCGCGGGTACAGACTGCGCCCCGGGCTGCTGCTCGCCCTGGAGCCGTGGATCATGGAGGACACCGCCGAACTCGTCACCGACGCCGACGGCTGGACGCTCCGCAGTGCGACGGGCTGCCGCACGGCCCACAGCGAGCACACGATCGCCATCACCGAAGACGGCGCCGAGATCCTCACCCTGCCGAAGCGCGCGAACGCCTGAGGCCGAAGTCGCGCCTGCCTCCGCGCTCAGGAGCCGGCGCTTCTGAAACCCAGGGCCTCAGAGGTGACGCCTGGCCGGGTCGAGGTGGGGCGCCGTCGACAAAAGCGTAACCTGTGGGTTACGCTTTTGCCGTGGACGACGTGGTGGGAGCGATCGCGGACCCGGTGCGCCGGGAGATCCTGGTCATGCTGCACGGCGGCCGGCTCACGGCAGGGCAGATCGCCGGACGCTTCGAGATCAGCAGGCCGGCCGTGAGCCGTCATCTGCGCGTGCTCCGGCAGAGCGGGCTGGTACGCGACGAACTCGTCGGCCGGGAACGGCTCTATGAGATCGACCCGGAACGGCTCGCCCCCCTCGCCGGATGGCTCGCGCAGTTCGTCCGGCCGCGCGGCTGGGAGCACCGCTTCGACGCGCTGGAGACCGAGGTGCACCGGACCCGCCGCCGACGCCGCGCCGACAGCGCCGCCGACGAACCGAAAGAGGACACCGCGTGAACCGTCGACCCACCGGAGACCTGGCCCGGACCGCCACCGGCAGTGACCTCATCCTGACCCGGTCGTTCCGGGCATCCGCGGAGGACGTGTGGGCCAGCATCACCGAGCCCGAGCGCACGGCCCGCTGGTTCGGCCCGTGGGAGGGAGACGCCGCGCCGGGCCGGACGATCAGAGTGCGGTTGGCGTTCGAGGACCAGGCGCCATGGTCCGACATGCGCATCGACGCATGCGACCCCCCGCGGCGGCTGGCCCTGTCCGCGACGGACGAGTTCGGCGCCTGGCGCATCGAGTTGCTACTGACCGAAACGGACGGTTCCACGCGGCTGGAGTTCGTGCAGCACCTCGACAGCGAGGAGCAGCTCGGCGAGATCGGTCCGGGCTGGGAGTACTACCTGGACATGCTCGTGGCCTCGCGCGACGGCTCACCGAAGCCGGACTTCGACTCCTACTATCCCGCCATGAAGCCGTACTTCACCGACCTGGCCGCCCGGAGCTGACAGGGGAGCCCCCATGCGGGGCCGCTCACCTGGACGCGCCGAGCGTAACGATCACTCCGCCGATCTGGAGTGCCTGCGCTGGTTGGCGTTGAAGCGCGCCTTCTTCTGACGGTTCCCGCACGTGTTCATGTCGCACCATTTGCGGGTGCGGCTCTGGCTGGTGTCGAAGAAGGCGGCCTGGCAGGTCGGCGACGCGCACAGGGCCAGCTTTCCGTCGCGTTCGCCCGCGATGATGCTGATCGCGTCGGCGGCGATCACGCCGAGGGCGTCCTCCACGCGGGACGCCGAGCTGAGCCGCCACCACCGCCTGCCCTCGGGCGTCAGGATCGCGGCGGCCCGGCCACCGGCGCTGAAGTCATTGATGACCTGGACGGCGGTCGCGGGCAGAGCGTCCTGGCTCGCGGCCGCCGTCGCGGCGGCGTGGATCGCCTCCCTCAGTTCCCGGGCGAGGTCGAGCTGGGCGGGAGTGCAGGAGTCCACGGCGAGGCCGTACAGCGCCAGCCAGTCGACGAGCCGCTGCGGCGTGGGAATGCGCTCCACGGCGTCGCCGCGACGCTCCGTCAGGGTCCCCGTGAAGCTGGTCGCCAGCACGGTTCCGAGGCGGAAGTCAGGGAAGCCGGCGCGCATGGAACCACCTTAGCCGGTTGCACGCCGGTGCGAGGACCTGCTAGAACCGCCTAAGCCGGTTCACGAGGCCGGTTCCGCGACGGCCAGGAGGTCTCATGCCCCGTCCGACCAGTGACGTGCAAGCATTCGAAGCCCGCGCGGCGGACGCCGACCTCGACGATCTGCGTGCGCGGCTGGCCGCGGCGCGGCTACCGGAGGCCGAGACGGTCCGTGGCGCCGAGCCCGGTCGTGGCCGGTGGGAACAGGGCGTTCCACTCGCCGACCTCGTCGATGTCGTGGACTACTGGCGCACCGGGTACGACTGGCGGTCCTTCGAAGAGCGCCTCGACCGGATCGGCCAGTTCCGCACGACCATCGACGACCTGGGAATCCACTTCCTGCACCGCCGATCCGCGCGCCCGGACGCCACCCCGCTGATCTTGACGCACGGCTGGCCGGGCAGCATCGCCGAGTTCATCGATGTGGTGGACGAGCTGGCGGATCCGGCAGAAGCGGACGCACCCGCGTTCCACGTCGTGGCCCCGTCGCTGCCGGGCTTCGGTCACAGCGACAAGCCGGCCGCCACCGGGTGGGGTACCGAGAAGATCGCGGCCGCATGGGTGGAGCTGATGGGAAGGCTCGGCTACAGCGAGTTCTTGGCCCACGGCGGCGACTGGGGAGGCAATATCACGACGGTTCTCGGCGGCAGGTTCCCGGCGCACGTTCTCGGCATCCACACATTGTTCGCGGAGGCGCCGCCCGGGTTGACGACGGACGGTCTGACGGCGGTCGAGCGCCGGTGGACCGAGGAGACCCGCGATTTCTGGCGGCACCGCGCGGCGTACGCGAAGCAGCAGGCGACCCGGCCGCAGACCATCGGCTACTCGCTCGTCGACTCACCGGTCGGCCTTCTCGCCTGGATCCTCGACAAGTTCGCCGAGTGGTCGGACACCGAGGACAGCCCGTTCGAGAGGATCTCCAGAGACCGCGTTCTTGACGACGTCACCCTCTACTGGCTGACGGGGACCGGCGCGTCCGCGGCCCGTATCTACTACGAAAGCCATAACTCGCTCGATCCCGAACTCCGGGTCGATGTCCCGTCGGCGATCAGCATGTATCCCCGCGACATCGAGAAGTGCCCGCGCCCCTGGGCGCAGGAGCGTTACCGGCAGATCGTCCGATGGAGGGCGCCCGAAAGCGGAGGGCACTTCCCGTCCCTGGAGGTTCCCGAGTACTTCGTCAAAGACCTGCGAGAAGGCCTCGCGGCGGTACTGGCCGCACATCGGTGAACGCGGGCTCAGAGGGCAGATCTCAGGCTCGGACCAGGACCAGTTGTTTCGGTGTGGGCGGTCTGGCCGGGGCTCGGACGTCCGAGTCCGGTGTCAATGCCATGAGTGCCAGCAGAGCACTGGAGAGGTGGTGCGCCAGTTGGTAGTCCTCTCTCGCTCCCTTGTTGCGGAGGGTCGCCGCGAGGAGGGAGGTGACCGCCAGCACCATGTCGCTCCGCCTGGCGCGGCGGCTCTGCTCCCACAGCGGTGCGGCCAGGCGTATCGCGTTCCCGATCAGCTCCGCGACTTCCTCGTTTCCGATGGTGTTCGCGCGGCTCAGGGCCGCTTCCAAGGTCACGGCGGGGTCGTGGGCGGGTGTGGTGGAGAAGATGTCGGGGAGCGCCCGGTGGAGGAACGTCTCCATCGACACCGTCCTGCTCCGGTTCCTTCGAGGACGCGCGGGCTCCAGGCTTGTGACCGCCTCGAAAGAGCGTTGCAGCGAGAGGCACGCCCACGCTGTGGTCACCACGGCTCCCATGTCCAGCCTTCCCAGGTCGCCCGCGAAGACGAGGCGCGCCAAGGTCAGGACGTGTGCGGGGTCCTGTCCGTGATAGCCGGATCCGAACGTCTGGGCGGCGTTGAATTCGGTAATGGCGAGGACATGGTTCAGGGCGCGCCGCAGCGCGAAGCAGAGGTCATGGGCGATGTCGACTACCGGCACTGTTCCGGAGGCGGAGGCGATGTCACGAAGGTGCTCGGCTTTGCTGAGGACCACGTCGAAGTCCGCCCCCAGGAGACGGCCATAGTGGAGCGCGGAGCCGGAGGTGGCGCGGGGGGTGCCGATCTTCTGCTTGATCTCCTCTGCGATGTCCCCGACGCTGCCCGAGACCCGCGCGAGGACGTTCACGAGGTCGACGGCGGCGGCGAAGTCGCGGTTGAGGTCGTCGGTGATGGCCGGGCCGAGGGCCCCGAGGGACTGCCCGAGGGCGGCGACACTGCCGGAAAGGTTGTCGAGAGGGAGGAGATGGTCGAGTCCGCGCGCCAGGGGATGGGCGTGGAAGATGTCGCGGGACTGGCTGGGGAGGACGGAGAAGAGAGCGGTGACCAGGGCGGCGGAGCCGCCCTCGCCGCCCGGGGAGGCCCGCCGGAGCCGGGACTCCATGGCCAGGCCGAGTTCCTGGCCGATGCGGGAGGCGTAGTCGAGGGCGCGGTCGCGCAGGTGGTCGCGATCGAGGTCGTCCGCCCGGTCGGGGAGGTCGTCGAGGCCGAGTTCGACGGCGCGCTCGAAGGCGCGCTCGCGCAGGGGGAAATAGAGCGCTTCGTGGGCGAGGTCGAGGTCCCGTGCGATGTCGAGGGCGTGGAGCAGCCGGTCCTCGGCCTTGTCGAGGTCGCGGGATCTCCCGAAGGCCAGCAGGCCGATGAAGGTGCTGGGCGCCGTGGCCTGGAAGAGCCGGAAGAACACGTGGGTCTGCTGAAGGATGAGTGCCGGATACTCACCGGCCTGCCGCGCGGTGGGCTGGTGGGGAAAGTCGGGGACGAGCTGCGCCTGACCGTGCTCGTCGGCCCAGTCCCCGTCCGCGGCGTAGAGGACCACGGGGTTCCTGCTTCCGGGTCTCCTGGCGTACAGGTCCAGGTCGAGGGCCTGGCGCGCCTCGGCCGGTGTGGGCAGGCGATAGCCGGTGCCGTCGTCGAACAGGCCGTTGAGCCAGGCGAGGAATTTCTTGATGTCCTTGGTCCACAGGTCGTCGACCACGGTCTTCGGCACGTGGGGGTCGTTGGTGCGGGCGACGAAGCGCCCCCAGAGATTCGGAGGTACGGGGGCGGCGCCGATACGGGTGCCGTCGTCCAGGACATGGGTGTCGTGCAGGGCCCGCGCGGCGGCGACTCCGTCCAGCAGCTGCCTCTCCCCGAGGTCGCTCGGCGCGGTCCTCAGGAGCAGGTCGAGCCGATCCCGTAGGCCGGGATCGAGTTCGCGGGCCTCGTCCGCGCAGGCGTAGGCGAGGCTGAGAGCGGTGACCGTCCGGTCCTCCAGGCAGGCTTCGACGATGGGGCCGGCGTCGGCGCGGGCGACCCAGAGAAGCGTGACCTCCCGCCACCAGGGGTTGCCGACGTTGTCGATGAGGAGTTGGCGCCTGGACGCGTGCGCGGGCACCAGCGTGGAGGCCAGGTACTCCTGCAAGGTGAGGTGCGCGAAACCGTAGCGGCCGTACTGGTGCTCCAGCAGCAGGCCGCTGCGTTTGACGCTGCGGAGGAAGGCCGCGGGAGTGATGTCCGGCGCGGTTCGCTCCAGCACGGTGCGTATCGCCCGTTCGGCCTCGTCGGCCGGGATGTCGCGCAGCTCGCGACGCATCATGTACCAGGCCAGCTCCTGGACGACGCGTTCCCTCTTCTCCCCGCTCAGGCCGTCCATCCCGGGGTCGGTGAGCCTCTTGGCCTCCTGGCGGCGGTGGAGGAGGACCTGGCACACCTCCTCGTAGAGCGCGACCCGGCTGCCCGGCAGGCTGCCGCGGTACCGGTGCACGTTCGCGATCATGGTGAGCAGCAGCGGGTTCGCGGCCAGGTCGAAGAGCGCGGGTTCACTGCTGATCCGCCGGTACAGGTCGTCGGCGGCCCGCGCGGCGAGCCGGTCGATCTCCTTGGGGTCGCCCTCCCGGGAGCGGTGCTCGATGGCCCGGTACCAGGCGTGCAGGAAGGCGCGGATCTGCCGGCCGGTGAACCGCTGCACCTGGAGGACGTCGGCGCGGGACAGCCGGTTGCCGTCATACCCGAGAGGGCGGGACGTCACCACGAACGCGTTGGACGGGTAGCGGCTGATCTGGTCTTCCACCCACCGCACCACGCGGCTGCGGTCGGCTGAGCCGGCCACCTCGTCCAGTCCGTCCAGCAGGATCACGCACCGGCCCCGCTTCAGCCGCTCCTCCAGCCACTCGGCCGAGACGGCACCGCCCAGCCAGGGCGCGGTCACGGCGATCCGCGCCAGCCCCTCCCGCCCTCCGGCCGCGATCGCCCTGCCGTGGTCGCGCAGATAGAGCAGCACGGGGAGCCGGCGCCGGCGCGGCCATCGGCGCTCCGCGATGTCCAGGGCCGTGTGCCGGGCCAGCGTCGTCTTCCCGGATCCCGCCGCGCCCAGGACCGCGAGCACCCGCCCCGGGGCCAGGAAGGACGCCAGCGACGCGCGCTGCCCGGCCTCCGGGGAGGACACCGACCCGATGCCGGTGTCGGCGACGGCCTCGGTCACCGGCCGCGGCCGCAGCATCACGTCGACGTAGACCTGGCGGGTCCGCAGGACGTACTCCGCCTGGGTGACCAGCCCGATCGTCTCCATCTGGTCGACGGCGGAGCGCATTCGCCGCAGGTAGGCGCGCCGCGATCCCTTCCGCCGTCCTCCCGCCGGGGGAGGGGGCGGCGCGGTCTCCGGCGCGGGCGCGGCGGACTGCGGGGCGGCCTGTACCAGCGCGCCCAAGACCGTGAACACCAGCGCCAGGTATCCCCAGTTCCAGCTCAGCTTGCCGTTGTCGTAGACCTGGTTGACCGCCACTCCCGCCGCGACCAGCAGCGACGCCCCGACCAGAGCGCGCCCCGCGAACCTCAGCACCCGCACAACAGTCAGCTCCGGTCGCTTGACGACATGGGCAGCGAATCCACTTAACCGTGTCGTCCCGCCGTCCGCCGGAGGAGTCGCCCTTCCGATACCGGCCATTGTCGGTGCGCGCCGCCCCGGACGTCGCGGCCGACCTCATCCGCCATGTGGCGGGTCTGCTCGGCCGCGCGCACGTGGCGGAACCGTGCGCGAGGACGTCACCGTCGACGAGGTGATGGCCCTGGTCGCCGGGGCCTTCGCCGCGATCCGCCACGCCGGAGCGGAGACCAGCCGCGAACGCTCCGCCCGCCTGACCCGACTCATCCTGGACGGCCTGCGCCCCCGAGCTCGGCCCTGACGAGCCGCCGGGGTCGTCCGGCCGCGGCCGGGACGTACCGGCAGGGCCGGGCCGTGAACGTGGTCGCCTAGCCGGGCTCGGCCGTCGTGTGGGGGAGGGCGACCATGGCCATGACGTGCTGCGCGGGGCTGCCCAGGGGAGCGTAGAGCAGGAACGGGCGGCCCGGGGAGTCGGTGCGGGCCTCCGCCTCGTAGAGGACGGCCACGCCGGCGCTGGACAGGTGCGTGACGCCGGTCAGGTCGACGGTGAGCGGGGTGGTGCCGCCGCGGGTGCGCACGACCAGCTCCTCGCGCAGCTGCTCGGCGGTGGCGGTGTCGACCGGGCCGTCCAGGCGGATCCGCGGGTGCCCCTCCGAGGGCTGGTCCAGGATCAGCAGCAGGTTCGGCAGGTCCGAGAGGGCCGGCGACGGCGTGACCTCGCCGGGGCTGAGCAGCCGCGCGGGACGGGTCAGCCGGTGCCGGACGGTCGCCGTCGTGCCGCGCGGGCCCGTCTCGACGTGCAGGTCGTCGGCGAAGTCGCTCGCCATGGCGAGGCCGCGGCCGCGGTCCTCGGTGGGCTGCCAGGGCTCGCGCCAGTGGCCGTCGTCGGCGACCTCGATCTCGACGCCGCCGCCGCCGGTGCACTCGGCGCGGATCCGGACGGCGCCCGGCGTGCCGTCGTAGGCGTGCTCGACCGCGTTGGTGACGAGCTCGCCGATCGCGTGCCGCAGGAGGATGACGTCCTCGGCGCGGGCGCCGAGGTCGTACAGCCATCCGTCGAGGGCCTTGCGGGCGGCGGGGATCGCCTCCGACTCGGCCGGCAGGTCCAGCAGCAGCGGCGCGTGCGGCGCGGTCCGCTGCGCGGCCAGCAGCGCGATGTCGTCGTCGTGCCCGGACGTCCTGACCAGCAGTTCCAGCGTCTGCGTGGTGAGGCGGTCGACGGCGGCGAGCCAGTCCTCGCGCAGTGCCCGCCCGGCGGCGACGTCCGCGGCGACCTCCGCAAGCTCGACGGTTCCGGCCGCGACCTCCCGGCCCGGCCGCCGCACGATGCCGTCGCTGTAGAGCAGGAGCTGGTCGCCGACGGCGAGGCGGTCCACGGCGAGCGGGAAGCCGGCGCCGGTGCCGAGCGGCCCGCCGCCGGACGAGCGCAGGTAGCGGGCGGGGCCCGCGGACGGGATCAGCAGCGGCGGCGGATGCCCGGCCGTGCAGTACGTGATCCGCCCGTCCGCCGGGTCCACGGCGGCGACGCACAGGGTCGCCGCCCGCGCGGCCGGGAGGCGTTCGGCCAGCCGGTCGACGGCGGCGAGCGCCTCGGCGATGTCGGCGGTGTGGTCGAGCCGGTCCTCGAGGACGGCGCGGATCCGTCCCATCGCCGCCGACGCCTCGACGCCGTGCCCGGTCACGTCCCCGACGACGAGGGCCGTCCGGCCGTCCGGGAGGGGGACGGCGTCGAACCAGTCGCCGCCCGCGGTGGAACCGCCGCCGGCGGGCAGGTAGCTGCCGCCGATCTGCAGGCCCGGCAGGATCGGCAGGCCCGCGGGCAGCAGCTGCCGCTGGAGCACCCCGACGACGTCGGCGGGCTCGACCGGGCCCTCCTCGGCGGCCCGGCGCGCCGCCTGCCGCTCCCGCACCCGCTCGGTGACGTCCTGCGCGAACGCCACGAGCCGGACGACCTCCCCGGTCGCGGACTTCTGCGGGACGATCGTGCAGTCGATGTAGACGTCCTCGTCAGGGCCGGTCTCGCGGGGGAGCTGGATGCGCCACTCGCGCGCCGTCACCGTCTCCCCGGTGCGGAACGGGCGGTCGAGCAGGTCGAACAGCTGCTGGGCGACGAGGTCGGGGAACAGCTCGGAGGCGGAGTGGCCGAGCACCTCGTCCCGCTCCACCAGCGCGCGGTAGGCGGCGTTCACCGCGACCAGGCGGTACTCGCCGGGGCTCTCGACCCCGGCGACCGCTGCCGGGATCGCCTCGAACACCTGCCTGACGGTCCGGGCGTCGCCGGTGAGCCTGTCCATGTCCTCGTCGCGTGCGGACTCTTGCATCAACCCTCCGGATGGTCACCTCCGTGCGTCCCTTTGTTTCCGACTCATCCGGGTTAACACCTTGTGACGCACTCGTTGCGCAAGCATCCGGTACCCGCTTGCGTCGAGGAGATTCATCTCATACCCGGGGCGTTTCGCGCCAGGCCCGGGCGTGCCGCGCGGCCCCCGGCGCGCGCCGCCTGGTCCTAGGCCGAACGGACCTCGCCGGCCGGGACCGCGGACCGACGCGGCGGACCCGCCCCGGCGACCAGCATGGACGCATGACCGCAGACCTCACCGCCGGGACGGCGGCGCGCCGGGCAGGGGCGGGGACCCCGGGCTGGGCCGCGCTGCTCGCCGCGTCGATCGGCCAGTTCCTCGTCGTCCTCGACATCTCCGTCGTCAACGTCGCCCTGCCGCACATCCGCGAGGGCCTCGGCCTCGGCGCGACCGGCCTGCAGTGGGTCGTCAACGCCTACTCGCTGACCTTCGCGGGGTTCCTCCTGCTCGGCGGGCGCGCCGCCGACCTGTTCGGCCGCAGGCGCGTGTTCATCACCGGCCTCGGCCTGTTCACCCTCGCCAGCCTCGCGGGCGGGTTCGCGCAGGACGGCGCCATGCTGATCGGCGCCCGCGCGTTCCAGGGCCTCGGGGCGGCGATCCTCGCGCCCGTCACGCTCTCGCTCGTCACCGGGACGTTCCCGGAGGGCCCGGCCCGGACGAAGGCGATCGCCATGTGGACGGCCGTCGGCACCGCGGGCGGCGCGACCGGCGGCCTCGTCGGCGGGCTGCTGACCGACTACCTGAGCTGGCGCTGGGTGCTGCTGATCAACGTGCCGGTCGGCGCGGCGGTCGCCGCCGTCGCCGCGCGCTGGCTGCGCGGCGAGGGCGACGCGGCCGGAAGGCGCCGCCTCGACCTGCCCGGCGCAGTCCTGGTCACCGCGGGAGTGGGCCTGCTCACGTTCGGCATCGGCGACACCGGGGACCACGGGTGGAGAGGCGTGGTCCCGCTCGCCGCCGGCCTGGTTTTGCTCGCCGCGTTCGTCGCCGTCGAGGCCCGCACCCCCGAGCCGCTCGTGCAGCTGCGGCTGTTCCGGCTGCGCAGTGTCGCGGTCGGCAACCTCGCGACCCTCGTCGGGACGATGGCGGGCTTCGCGCTCTGGTACTTCCTGTCGCTCTACATGCAGAACGTCCTGCACTACAGCGCGGTCCGGACCGGGCTGTCGTTCCTGCCGCACACGGCGGGGATCATCATCGGCTCGCGGCTCGCGCCGCCCCTGATGGCCCGGCTGGGCGCCCGGCGCCTCGCCGGCATCGGCGGGCTCATGGCCGCGGCCGGCTTCGCCTGGCAGAGCCTCGTGCTCGACGCCGACGGAACCTTCCCGACCGCGATCCTCGGCCCGGGCGCGACCATGGCCCTCGGCTTCGGCCTTCTGATGACCCCGCTGGTGGAGGCGTCGACGAGCGGCGCGGACTCCTCCGAGGCGGGCGCGGTCGCGGGCGTCGTCAACACCTCCCGCACGATCGGCGGCGCGATCGGCCTCACCGTCCTCGGCACCGCCGCCGCGCACACCGGACCGGACCTGGTGGACGGCTACGCGGCCGCGTTCCTCGTCGCGGCGGCCATCACCACCGCCGGCACGGCCGTCGTCCCGTTCCTGCCGCGGCCGCCCCGGCGGGCGCCTCAGTCCGAGGAGGCCGCGACCGCGTGACGCACGGCCCCGGCCGCGACGACCGCCCACACGACGACGGCGGGCCACAGCAGGAGCCTGCCGAGCGTCCCGAGCCACGGGACGTCGCAGGCCCTGCCCGCCGTCATCGCGCTGACGGCGGGCACGGCCGGTAACCGGAAACAGAACGGGCGCGCCGTGAGGCGCGCCCGTCTCTGTCAGAAGCGAGGAAAGCGAAAGGGCTGGTTACATTCGAAGTGTGAGAAGGAAGCCCCTTCATGGCCTCGCACGGCGATTTTAGCAGTCAGGCCGGGATCAGGTCACTCAGGTTTTCCGGCGTGTAGACGGTGGAATTGTCGTGCAGGCCGTCCGGGCGTTCCAGGCCGATGAACGTGACCGGCTCGCCGGGCGGCGTGCCGTCCCAGACGGTCGTCCTCCCGGCGTCGAGCAGGTCCACCAGGTGGCGGACGGTCAGGTAGCGGCGCTCGACGATGCCGCGCAGCAGCATCGAGGTCGTCACGCGGTTGTCCTCCACCCGGTTGAAGTTCATCGCGCCCCCCAGGTGCAGGTGCAGCCACTTGGCGCGCCACCGGCCGTCGTCGCCGCGCAGGAACACCAGCGGCAGCGCGATCCGGCCCGGGCCGCGCAGTTCCGACTTCATCCGGACGGTCCGTGCCTCGAACGGGCGCCCCCGCTGCTCCGCGTCGCGCAGCATGAACCCGAAGAACGACTCCTCGACTTCCTCGAACCCCTCTCCGGAGTAGATGTTCACCTGCGGGACGACGAACCGGGCCTCGACCTTCGCCAGGGTCAGGTTGATGAACTCCGAGGCGCCTTCGGGGGCGGTGGTGATGTCGCCGGAATGCTCTCCCGCAACGGTGCTGAGGTTGGTGTAGGAGAGCCATTCGGGGTTGCCGTAATTCTCATCGAGCATGAGCGCGGAAAGGTCGAAGTCGGTCCTGCGCTCGTGCTGCCGCCAGTAGACGAAGAACCGCAGCAGTTCGCCGTCGACCGGGGTCAGCGACCCGCGCGGCAGGACGCCGAGCCCCTTTCCGGCGGCCTTCCCGCTGAGCGGCAGCGCGACGTCGAGCACGTCGGGGTCGACGACGAGGCGGCCGACGGCGGGGAGGCGGCCCCGGACCTCCTTCTCCAGCATCGCCGAGAGCCGCTCCGCCGCGTCCGGGCCCAGGGGCGGGCGGGTGTCGGGCACGGCGGCGCCGAGGCCGAGCCGGTTGGCGAACAGCCGCGTCCGCCCGGCCTCGCCGGCGCGGTCGAGCAGGTGCTCCCGGACCGACAGCAGCACCCGCCCCGAGACCCGTTCGATCACCGACTCGGCGGTGTCCAGCACCGCGTCCCGGGAGTCCGGGGCGAGGCGCAGCAGCCGGTCGAGGGACCGGAACAGCGTTCCGGGCGCGCCCGCCGCCACGCGCGCGGCGCCCGCGGCGTCGCCGTCCGCCAGCCGCGCCTCGAAGCGCGCCGCGAACGACGGCGCCCTCTTCTCGCCGCGCGCGACCGCGAACACGTCCGCCGCGCCCGCCCACTTCGGGTACTCGTGGGGGTGGAGCCGCTCGCCGAGACGCTTCCACGGCTCGCGCCAGGCGGCGACGTCGCCGAGCTTGCCGGGGGCGTCGCGGACGACGCCGTCGAGCGCGGCGAGCAGCGCCCGGCGGGTGGGACGCGGCATCGACACGAACCGCGTGGGCTCCTGGAGGGTCACGTCGCCGTCCGACAGCGCGCACGCCAGGCGCAGCACGTCGGTGACCGTGTCGACGAGCAGGCCGGCGCCCAGCGCCAGGCGGACCCGGTTGATCACGGCGCGGTTCTCCCGGACGGGGATCCGCTCCGGGTGCGGGCCGGAGGCGTGGTGCGCGGCCAGCTTCTCCAGCGTCTCCAGGTCCTCCTCGCCGAGCGGCGTGGTGCTCTCCGCGAGCCGCAGGTACAGCCGCGCGGCCTCCTCGGCGAGGGGCCGCCCGAGACGCAGGACGGTCACCCGGTCGCCCGCGGCGGCGACCAGTTCGTCCTGCGCCGCCAGCATCTCCTCGTAGGTGTGCCGGTAGCGGCCGTAGCCCTTGAGCGTGAGCAGGTCGAGGACGCCGCTCTCCCGCGCCTCGCGGGCCGCCGGCGCCAGCTTCGCGTCGTGCAGCGTCTCGTGGAGGAGGCCGAGCCAGAAGTCGAGGGTGTCGGGCACGTTGCGGGGGAAGTCGCGGAAGTAGGTGTTGTGCCGGACGTGGTCGCCCGCCATCTCGCGGACGGTGGCGAGCGTGCGCACCGCGACGCTCCGGACGGTCTGCTCCGACAGCCCCGACAGCGCGCGCAGGACGTCTCCGGACAGCTTGAAGCCGACCGACATCAGGGCGGCGTCGAACTGCCGCGCCACCGCCGCCCCTTCTCCGGACGGACCGGAGGGCGCGGGAATGCGATGCGTGTTCCGGACGACCAATGCCTCAAGCCAGATGTTCACCGCGCCATGGTGACAGAGCACCATAAATCACTGCACGTTATTAAGAAGGGCGGTCAGGAGGCGAGGGCGTGCTGTTCGCGCCGCGCGTCCGGAGCGCCCGAGCGGGCCAGGCGCCTTCCCAGCCGCTGCGCGGGCGCCTCGATCCAGCGCTGCGAGGCCCAGCTCGCCGCGATCAGGACGAGAAGGAAGAAGGCGAGGCCGACCTTGTCCTCGCGTCCGGAGGCGCCGAGGAACTGCGCGGCCGCCATCAGCAGCAGCGGGTGCAGCAGGTACACCGAGAAACTGATGGTGCCGAGGCCGGTCGCCCAGGCGGGGAAGCGCCGGTGCCGCAGCCGCCAGCCCGCCGCGAACGTCGCGGCCGCCGCCAGGACCGCGCCGCACCACACGAGCTGGGCGTTGCGGCCGTAGGGGGCCGCGTTCCACGTCCCGGCGGCGAGCGCGCCCGTCAGGACCGCCGCGCCCGTCGCCCCGGCCGCGCGCCGGGTGATCTGGCCGTGCTCGGCGCGGTGCACGGCGGTGCCCATGAACATGGCGGCCAGCATGAGCAGGCCCTCCCAGGCGCCGACGCGGCCGTTGACCGCGACCAGCGCGAGGGCGAGCAGCCCGCCGAGCAGCCCGCCCGCGACGCGCGGCGCGGGACGCCGGGACGACGCCGCCGGGATCGCCACCGCCAGGGCGGCCACCGTCACCGCGACCA
The DNA here is from genome assembly GCF_014208105.1 of Actinomadura coerulea. Taxonomy (NCBI): domain Bacteria; kingdom Bacillati; phylum Actinomycetota; class Actinomycetes; order Streptosporangiales; family Thermomonosporaceae; genus Actinomadura; species Actinomadura coerulea. Next base: position 4,270,494 of record NZ_JACHMQ010000001.1, on the reverse strand, counting down.
CCGGGCCCGTCCCCGCGGTGCGCGACAGCAGGGCGGCGGGGGCGTACGCGCCCGTCAGCAGGCCGCAGGCGGTCAGCGCGACCGCCGCCAGCGCGACGACGGTGAGGACGAGGGCGGCGGGCGCCGAGCGGCGGTGCCCGCCGACGACGAACAGCGCGACGACCATGAGGTAGAAGGCCATCTCGTAGGACAGCGTCCACAGCACGTTCATCGCGTTGGGGACGTTCAGGACGTCCTGCAGCATCGTCATGTGCGCCAGGATCGCGGTCGCGGGGGAGAACTGCTCAAGCCCCGCGCGGAGCCCGAGAACGCCCAGCAGGAACGGCAGGACGGCGAGGAGGCACGTCACCGCCAGCAGGGGGTAGATGCGGAAGAACCGGCCGACCCAGAACCCGCGCACGCTGCCGCGGCGCTCCAGCGAGGCGGGCACGATGTACCCGCTCACCAGGAAGAACACCAGAACGCCGAACAGGCCGGGATCGAACCAGTCGGCGAGGCGCACCCGCAGCTCGGGCAGGTACACGTAGCTCGCGTGGTGCAGCGCCACCGCCAGGGCCGCGGCCCCCCGCAGCGCATCGAGCCACCCAAGCCTGGACGATGCGGAGGAAACACCCAAAGCGGGAAGCATTCCGACAGACTAGTAGCTCTCACCCCATTCCCACCATCGAGCGCAGGTCTTCCCTGAAGCGCATATCTGCCGTGAAATGGATTCGACAGTTTTCTCGCTCGCCGCGCGAAATGCGGCGGATCGGAGGGGAAATGCCGGGAATCACGCATCGCTCGACCAGGGAACCCGCGATCAGGTCGCGTTTCCTTTCGCACGGCACGCTGAAGATCACTGATGTGGCGGCGACGCGGCGCTTCTATGAGGAGGTCCTCGGCCTGGAGGTCGTCCAGCCGATGACGGCGGTCCTCTACGCCCGGCTCGGCGGCGACCACACGTACGTGTGCGTGGAGTCCAGGCCGGACCGCCCCGACATGCCCCTGCTCTACCACAACGGAATCGACGTGGGCAGCGACGAGGAGGTGGACGAGGCGTACCGGCGGATCGCGGAGATCGGCGAGGAGTACGGGATCAGGGAGCTCAACAAGCCCGTCCGCCAGCACGGCGTCTACTCCTTCTACCTCAAGGACCTCGACGGCAACTGGTGGGAGATCGGCCACCTGCCGCCCGGCGGTTACCGGTTCCGGTTCACCGACGCGCGCAACGACCTCACCGGCCGCACCGGCCTCACCCCGCAGGAGGCCAAGGAGGTCTTCCTCAACCCGGTCATCGACGCCGGCTGACGGCGCCCCGCCCGGGCAACCCGGGGCCGCCCGAGGACGATGGGGGCATGACGACCGACCAGGGTAAGACGACGCTGCCGCTGAGCCCGGGTGCCGCTGGAGGAGATCCTCCACCTCGACCGCTGGTTGGCCTTATTGTCGCACCGCCAATAAGGCGTTAGAGTTCGGGGTGAGCCCCGGCGGCCCCGCGTGATCCCCGTCTACGCGCCAGACGCGCGCGGGACCGCCGGGGACGCCCGGATCCCCGGGACGGCCCCCGGGCATGGAACAGGGCCGGCGCCGCGAGCGGGGCAGCGACGCCGGCCCTGGGATCGGGGACGGGACAGGCTCAGGCCGTCATCTCAGGCCTGCTCTTCCGCCTCATTTCAGGCCGTCGTCGAGGGCCTTGGTCAGGACGCCCGGGTCGCCGGACATCTCCCAGATCATGGCGCCGAGCAGGTTCTTGCTCCGCAGCCAGGCGGTCTTCTTCTGGATCGACCAGGCGTCGTCGAACGTCCACCACTGGCCGTTGTCGCCGGTGTAGCAGGACGTCGCCACCGCCTGCTCGTCGTGGACGACCCGGCAGTCGGGAACGCTGGCGATCAGGTTGCTGTAGCCGCGCGTCCCGGCCTCCTCCTGGAACTGCCCGGGCGCCGCGCCCTTGGCGGCCTGCCATTCGCCGCTCTTGCCGCCGTCGGTCACGTTCTGCCAGCCGCGGCCGTAGTAGGCGAGGCCGAGCGTCAGCTTGCGCGGGTTCACCCCGGCGTCCAGGTAGGGCTTGACCGCGTTCTCGACGCTGAAGTGGAACGAGTACGGGTCGTCGGTGTCGGCGTAGAGGTTCCCCTGGTGGCCCGTCCGGTTCGGCTCCCAGGAGTTGTCGCTGCCCGCGCCGTGGAAGTCGTAGCCCTGGACGTTGAAGATGTCCATGGACTTGGCGACCTCCGCCAGCTCCCAGCCCGCGTCGATCTTCGCTGGGTCGGCGGGGGTGAACGCCGACAGCAGGTACCGCTTGCCGGTCGACTTGGTCAGCTCGTCGAGCTGGCGGCGGAACTCGGCGATGAGCAGCGTGTTGTTGTGCTTGTCGTCCGGGCTGACGTGGTTGCCCGCGTGACCCTCGGCGCCCGGCCACTCCCAGTCGAGGTCGATGCCGTCGAAGATCCCGGCGGCCGTGCCCGGACCGCCCGCGCCGTTGTAGTCGGGCAGGTTGCCCTTGACGTAGGTGTCGATGCAGGACGCGGCGAACTTCTTGCGGGACGCGTCGGTCTTGGCGACGTCGGAGAAGTACTTGGAGTACGTCCAGCCGCCGATCGAGATCAGCACCTTCAGCTTCGGGTACTTGGCCTTGAGCTTCTTCAGCTGGTTGTAGTTGCCGCGCAGCTTCTCCCAGCCCGTGTCGGCCACGCCGTCCACCGACTGGGCGGCGCTGAACGGGCGCCCGTAGTCGGCCTCGGCGTCGCCCGCGCCGTCGCCCTGGCTCGGGTCCTGCGGGTCGGACGTGGTGCCCTTGGTGACGCCCTGGAGGCACGTCAGGTTGACCGGGTCGACGTTCGCGAAGGCGTAGTTGATGTGGGTGAGGCGGGCGGCGTTGCCGGTGGTGTCGAGGTTCTTCACGAAGTACTGGCGGCCGTAGATGCCCCACTGGACGAAGTAGCCGACGCGCGCGTAGCCGTCGCCGACCACGTCGTCGGTCTTCACCTTCAGCGCCGCGGTCGCCGCCGACAGGTTGTCGTACAGGTCGCGCGCCCTGACGGTGAACGCGTACTCGGTGGACGGCGAAAGGCCCGCCACCGTGGCGCTCGTGCCGGCCACGGTCGTGGCGACCTTCCCGTCCACCAGCACGTCGTAGTTGGCGACACCGGTGTTGTCGGTGGAGGCCGTCCAAGCGAGCTTCACGCTGGCGGAGTCCTTGCCGGTGCTCTGCAGCCCCGTCGGGACGGACGGCGCCTGCGTGTCGGCGGCCGGGTCGTTGGTCTTGACGGTGACGGGCGCGCTGGCGGTGGAGAGGTTCCCCTTCCGGTCGCGGGCCTTCACCGTGAAGGTGTACTCGGTGTTCGGGGTGAGGCCGGTGACCGTGGCGTTCGTCTCGGGCACGGTGGTCGCGAGCGCCGACCCGTTGTAGACCTCGTACGCGGTGACCGGCAGGCTGCCCGCCTTCGCCGCGTCCCAGGCCAGGGAGACGGTCCTGGTCGTCTTGACCGTGGACTTCAGGCCGCCCGGCGCGCTCGGCGGCACGTCCGCGGCGCCGTCGCAGTTGACGTCGTTGACGCGGCAGCTCGTCGGCTCGGCGCCGGACCTGCTGACGGTGAACGTCGGGCTGTAGGGCTCGGTCGTCCGCCCGGCCCCGATCGTCGAGTTGTAGTAGACGGGGGTGAGGGTGACCGTGGTGCCGCTCTGGCTGACCGTCCCGTTGTCGGCGCTGCTCGCGGTCACGCCCGCCGGAAGGTCGAACACGACGGACCAGTTGCTGATCGACGCGCTGGTGTGGTTCGCGACGACGAACCTGGCCTGGGTGCCGCTGACCGTGTACTCCGCGGTGACGCCCGCGGGCGCGGGCGGCGGTTCACCCGTCCCGTCGCACTTCGCGCCGTTCAGCGTGCAGCTCGTCGGCTGGGCGGCGGAGCTGAGCGTGAACGCCGGGCTGTAGGGCTCGGTGCTCCCGCCCGCCTTGACGGTGTTGATGTAGAACGCCGGGGTCAGCGTCACCTTCGTGCCGTTCTGCGACAGCGAGGCGTTCTGCGGGCTGCTCGCCGTCACTCCGGCGGGCAGCTCGAAGACGAGCTTCCAGCCGCTGACGTCGGCGGTCCCGGGGTTGCTGACCACGTACTTGCCGGTCGTGCCGGACAGGCTGAAGACCGCCGTCAGCCGGTCGGCCGCCTGCGCGGGCGCGGCGGCCAGCGCCGCCACGACCACGAAGGCCGCAAGGAATCCGATTAATCTGCGCATGCCGAACACCTACTTCTGGGGGTGGTTCTTCGGGGTCGGGGAACCGAGGAGCGTCAGCATCTGGTCGATCTCGGCCGAGCGGGAGCCGTCGACGCGCCGCGCGAGCCCGGGAGGCCGGTCAGGGGAGGCCGTTCAGGAAGGGCTCGTGGCCGTTCATGAACTCCCAGCCGTAGTAGCGGTCCCAGTTGATCGACCACGTCATCAGGCCGCGCAGGTCGGGCGACGTCCCGCCGCGGAGCGTGTAGGAGCCGCAGCCCTGCCCCGTGACCAGGCAGGTCACGGCCTGCTGCACCTGGGCGGGCGGCGTGTGCCCGTTGCCCGCGCTGACCGCGGCGGGCAGGCCGATCGCGATCTGGTCGGGGCGCAGCCCGGGGAACGTCCGTCCGGTGTTCGCGACCGGGAACCCGGCCTTCACCATGTCGGTCATCGCGATGTGGAAGTCGGCGCCGCCCATGGTGTGGTACTGGCCGTCCAGGCCCATCACCGGACCGGAGTTGTAGTCCTGGACGTGCAGGACGGTCAGGTCGTCCCGCATCGCGTCGATCACCGGCAGGTACGCGCCCGTCCGGTTGTCGCCGCCGCCCGCGCCGCCGTAGAACTGGTGGCCGACCTGCACGAAGAACGTCTCGGGCGCCATCGTCAGGACGAACTTCGCTCCGTACATCGCCTTCAGCGACTTCAGCGCCGAGATCAGGTTGACGATGACCGGGGTGGTCGGGTTGCGGAAGTCGGTGTCGCCCGCGTTCAGGTAGAGCGAGTGGCCCTCGAAGTCGACGTCCAGGCCGTCCAGCCCGTACCTGTCGATGATGGCCGAGACCGACCGGACGAACGCGTCCCGCGCGGCCGCCGTCGTCAGCTGCACCTGGCCGTTCTGGCCGCCGATCGAGATCAGCACCTTCGTGCCCCGAGCCTGCTTCGCGCGGATCGCGGCGATGAACTCCTCGTCGCTCTCCACGTTCGCGCACTCGCCCGCCGGGCAGCGGGTGAACCGGATGTCGCCCGAGGTGGGCGACGTCGGCTCGCCGAACGCGAGGTCGATGATGTCCCACGCGTCCGGGACGTCCGCCATCCGCACGTAGCCGGAGCCGTTGGCGAAGCTCGCGTGCAGGTAGCCGACGAGCGCGTGCTTGGGAAGGCCGGTGTCGGTGCAGCCGCCGGTCCGCGCGCTGACGGGCCCGGACTTCGCCGACTCGCCGACGTCGTTGTAGGCGGCGACCGTGAAGGTGTGCGAGCTGCACGCGGCCAGGCCCGAGACGGTGGCGGCCGTCCCGGTGACCGTGGCCCTGACCGTGGCGCCCTCGTACACGCGGTACCCGGTGACCGTCCCCGACGACGCCCCCCACCGCAGGGCGATCGAGCTGTCGGTGACCGCGCCGGCCTTCGGGGCCTCGGGCGCGCCCGGCACCCCCGGCTGCGGCGTGCCGCCGGGGCCGTCGAGGGCGGCGTCGTCGGCGTAGTACGCGCCGTTGCCGTACCAGCCGTGCAGGTAGATCTGCGCGGACGTCTGGTCGGCGCCGGTCGTGAACGTCACCGAGAGCTTGGTGAAGTCGGCGGCGGACGGCGTCCAGGCGGACGTCCCGCCCGTCACGCCGAGGTAGACGTAGCTGCCGCGCACCCAGGCCGACAGCGTGTACGCGGTGTTCGCCTTCACGTTCACGGTCTGCGTGCACTGGCCGGTGCTCCCGGCCGACACGCCGCCCGCGAGCGCGTGGCCGCCCGTCCGCGCCGGGCTGGTCACGACCGACCCGCCGTCGCACGTCCAGGGGCTGAGCGAGCCGCTCTCGAACCCGGCGTTGGCCAGGATGTTGTCCGCGTGGGCGGGGGCCGTGACCCCGGCCAGAAGCCCGGCGACCATGGCCGCGACGACCCAGATCCTCTTCATGGCAGGCTCCCTACGGCAGGGTGTCCAGGTGCGGGCCGACGGTCCCGGCGAAGCCGCCGCCGTTGGTGATGTCCCAGTTGACGGACCACGTCATCGCGCCGCGGATGTCGGGGTAGGTGCGCGACGGCTTGAACGTGCCGCAGCCGGTTCCTTTGGCGAGGCAGTCCAGCGCGTTGTTCACGGCCGAGGGCGCCACGACGCCGCCGCCCGCCGCGCCCGGCCCGGCGGGGAGCCCGAGCGACACCTGGTCGGGGCGCAGTCCGTTCTCCAGCTGGATGCAGGCCAGCGCGGTCATGAAGTCGACCGTCCCCTGCCCGTACACCTTCTGGTCGCAGCCGAGCATCGCGCCCGAGTTGTAGTACTGCATGTGGACGACGGTGAGGATGTCCTTGATCTTCAGCGCGAGCTGGAAGTACGACGCGCCGGTCGACTGCATGTCGAGCGTCTGCGGCGCCATCGTGATGATCAGGTCGGCCCCGGCCTTGGCGCGCAGTGCCCGCAGTGCCTGCTCCATGGAGGTCGGGTTGAGGCCGTTCTCCAGGTCGATGTCGACGCCGTCGAACCCGTACCGGGTCATCAGCCCGGACACCGAGTCGGCGAAGAGTTGCGCGGACGCGCCGTCCGCGACCCGGATGGCGCCCTTCTCGCCGCCGACCGACAGGATGACCTTCTTGCCCTTGGCGTGCAGGCCGGCGATGTCGGCCTTGAACTGCGCGTCGGTGTAGCCGCCGAGGGCCGTGGACAGCTCGGGGTCGACGCGGAACGCGACCTCGCCCGACCGCCCGGTCGCCTCGCCGAAGGCCACGGCGACCAGGTCGTACTGGTCCGGCACCTGCGAGAGCTTGAGCTCCTGCGCCGGGTTGACGAAGTCGTGCCAGTAGCCGGTCAGGAAGTGCTTGGGCAGCGGGCCGGTCGCGCATCCGCTGGTCGTGCCGGTGACGGCCGCGCTGGCGGGCGACTCGCCCTTGGAGTCGTAGGCCTTGACCGTGTAGCCGTGCGTCGAGCACGTGGCGAGCCCGCCGATCGTGGCGGTGGTGCCGCCGACGGTCGCCTTCACGTCCGAGCCCTCGTAGACGCGGTACCCGGTGGGCGTCCCGCTTCCGGGCTGCCAGGACAGGGTGAGCGAGGTGTCGGTCCGTCCGGTGACGGTGGGCGTGCCGGGGGCGCCGAGCCCGCCCGGGGGGTCGGTCGGCCCGCCCGCGCAGGGCTGCCCGTTGAAGGTGCAGTTCTGCGGGCCCCCGGGACCGTTCCCGAGGAACCCGAACGTGACGGACCCTCCGGGCGGTACGGCGGCGTTGTACTCGCGGTTCTGGAACGTGTTCCGCTGGCCGTTCTTCGTCAGCAGCGTGTCCCAGTAGGAGCCGAGGGTCGTCCCGGACGGCAGGTCGAACTCGACCCGCCACCCGTTGATCGCGGCGTCGGTGCCGTTGGTGAGGGTGAAGCGTCCCTCCCAGCCCGAGCCCCAGTCGGAGGGCTTGGAGAAGGTCGCGGTGGCGGTGCCGGCGGCGTTCGCGCCGGGCGCGAGGGCGAGGACGAGGAGCAGGGCGGCGAGGACGCCGAGTGCAGGGCGGGGGCGCAAGGGCTCACTCCATCGCTTCGAAAGACTGGCGGATTCCCCCGAACCCCGAGATCGTTCACCTATTAGACAGGAAGGTTTCCTATCTATTTAGGGTCAAGGTAGCCAGCGTCCGGGGCCACGGCAAGACCCTCGCGCGGGTGCCGTGCGGGCGCCGCGCCGCCGTCCGGCGATCACCCCAGCTCGCGCACCGAACCAGCTCCGGCGATCTTCGAAATCGGCAGATCTCGCCGGAACCCGGCGGCGATCGACGGCGAACATCGCCAGGTGACCGGCCCGGCCGTCCGATCTAGGCTCGCGGGAACCCCCTGCTCGGCCGGGGCGGGTAAAGAGACGATCTTCCTGAACATGGTTCATTCAATATCTTGACTGATTCCAGAAAATGGGACAGTCTGGGGTCGTGGCCAGCTCCTTGGACTTCCACGCGATGCTGCGTGCGGCCGCCCTGAGCGTGACCCGCCCGCGGCTGGCGGTGCTGAGCGCCGTCCACGCGCACCCGCACACCGACACCGAGTCGGTCATCGGCGCCGTGCGCGGGGAGCTTCCGAAGGTCTCCCACCAGGCCGTCTACGACTCGCTGCGCGCACTGACGGCGGCGGGCCTGCTGCGGCGCATCCAGCCGTCCGGTTCCGTGGCCCGCTACGAGGCGCGGATCGGGGACAACCACCACCACGTCGTCTGCCGTTCGTGCGGGGCCATCGCCGACGTCGACTGCGTCGTGGGCGAGGCGCCCTGCCTGACGGCCTCCGACGACCGCGGCTACCTGATCGACGAGGCCGAGGTCGTCTACTGGGGCCTCTGCCCCGACTGCTCAACCGCCCACAGTTCCTGATTCACCCACGGTCGCCCTGGAAGGAATCACATGTCCGAGAAGAACGAAGCCGCCGCCGGTGGCGGTTGCCCGGTTGCGCACCAGCGCGCCTCCCACCCGACCCAGGGCGGCGGCAACGCCCGCTGGTGGCCGGAACGGCTCAACCTGAAGCTGCTCGCGAAGAACCCGCCCGTCACCAACCCGCTGGGCGAGGACTTCAACTACGCCGAGGCGTTCGGCAGCCTCGACCTGCCCGCGGTGAAGCAGGACATCGCGCACGTGCTCACCGACTCACAGGACTGGTGGCCCGCCGACTTCGGCAACTACGGGCCGCTGATCATCCGTATGGCGTGGCACAGCGCGGGCACCTACCGCGTCAGCGACGGCCGCGGCGGCGCCGGCGCGGGCCAGCAGCGCTTCGCGCCCCTCAACAGCTGGCCGGACAACGCCAGCCTCGACAAGGCCCGCCGCGTGCTGTGGCCGGTCAAGAAGAAGTACGGCCGCAAGATCTCGTGGGCCGACCTGATGATCCTGGCCGGCAACGTCGCCCTGGAGACGATGGGCCTGAAGACCTTCGGCTTCGCCGGAGGCCGCCGGGACGCCTGGGAGGCCGAGGAGGACGTCTTCTGGGGCCCGGAGACCGCCTGGCTCGACGACGAGCGCTACAGCGGCGAGCGCGAGCTGGAGAAGCCCCTGGCCGCGGTGCAGATGGGCCTCATCTACGTCAACCCGGAGGGCCCGAACGGCAACCCGGACCCGATCGCCGCGGCGCGCGACATCCGCGAGACGTTCGGCCGCATGGCGATGAACGACGAGGAGACCGTCGCGCTGATCGCCGGCGGCCACACCTTCGGCAAGACGCACGGCGCGGCGCCGGCCGACAGCATCGGCGTCGAGCCCGAGGCCGCCCCGCTGGAGGACATGGGCCTCGGCTGGAAGGGCACGCACGGCACCGGCAAGGGCCGCGACTCCTACACCAGCGGCCTTGAGGTCACCTGGACGCCCACGCCCACTAAATGGGACAACACCTTCTTCGAGGTCCTCTTCGGGTACGAGTGGGAGCTGACCAAGAGCCCCGCCGGGGCGCACCAGTGGCGGCCGAAGGACGGGGCGGGTGCCGACACCGTCCCCGACCCCGAGGACGGCACGCTGAACCGCCAGCCGATGATGCTGACGACCGACCTGTCGCTGCGCTTCGACCCGATCTATGAGCCGATCTCGCGGCGGTTCATGGAGAACCCGGACGAGTTCGCCGACGCGTTCGCCCGCGCCTGGTTCAAGCTGACCCACCGCGACATGGGGCCCGTCTCGCGCTACCTCGGTCCCGAGATCCCGTCCGAGACGCTGATCTGGCAGGACCCGGTCCCGGCGGTGGACCACGCGCTCGTCGACGCCGAGGACGTCGCCGCGCTCAAGCGCCGCCTGCTGGACTCCGGGCTGTCGGTCGCCCAGCTCGTCACCACCGCGTGGGCGTCGGCCGCCTCGTTCCGCGGCACCGACAAGCGCGGCGGCGCCAACGGCGCCCGCATCCGGCTGGAGCCGCAGCGCAGCTGGGAGGTCAACAACCCCGACGGGCTGCGGAGCGTGCTGCGCACCCTGGAGGAGGTCCAGGAGGCGTTCAACGCCGAGCAGACCGGCGGCAAGCGGATCTCCATCGCGGACCTGATCGTGCTCGGCGGGTGCGCCGGGGTCGAGCAGGCCGCCAAGGCCGCCGGGTACGACGTCGAGGTGCCCTTCACGCCGGGGCGCACCGACGCCTCCCAGGAGGAGACCGACGTCGAGTCGTTCGAGGTGATGGAGCCGACGCACGACGGGTTCCGCAACTTCCTCCAGAAGGGCAACGTCCTGCCGGGCGAGTTCCTCCTGATCGACCGGGCGAACCTGCTCACGCTGAGCGCGCCGGAGATGACGGTCCTCGTCGGCGGCCTGCGGGTCATCGGGGCGAACTACGACGGGTCGTCCCTCGGCGTCCTCACCGACAACCCTGGTGCGCTGACCACCGACTTCTTCGTGAACCTGCTCGACATGGGCACGGTGTGGAAGGGGACGGGCGAGGACCCGATGACCTCCGAGGCCTTCGAGGGGCGCGACGCCTCGGGGGCGCTCAGGTGGACCGGGAGCCGGGCCGACCTCGTGTTCGGCGCGAACTCCGAGCTGCGCGCCGTCTCGGAGGTCTACGCGAGCGACGACGCGGGCGAGAAGTTCGTCCACGACTTCGTCGCCGCGTGGGACAAGGTGATGAACCTCGACCGGTACGACCTCACCTGATCGGGAACGTCCGGGACGTCCGGGCCGGTCGCCTCGGCGGCCGGCCCGGACGCCGTCACGGGGTGTGCGCGCCGGTCTCCGCCCCGGTCAGCCGGCGTCCGGCCGGCACGCCGGGCACAGGCCCCAGAAGGTGACGTCGGCCTCGTCGACGAGGTAGCCGGCGTCGTCCACCGGGTGCAGGCAGGGCGGGTGTCCCACGGCGCAGTCGACGTCCTTGATCGCGCCGCAGTTCCGGCACACCAGGTGGTGGTGGTTGTCGCCGACGCGCCCCTCGAACCGGGCCGGGCTCCCGGCCGGCTCGATCCGGCGGACGAGCCCCGCCGCGGTGAGCGCGTGGAGCGCCTCGTACACCGCCTGGAGGGAGATGTGGCCCACGCGGTCGCGCACGCCCGAGGCGAGCGCCTCGACGCCGAGGTGGTCGCCGGCCCGGACGGTGTCCAGCAGGGCCACGCGGGCGGCCGTCACCCGCAGGCCGGCGCCGCGCAGTTCCTCGGCGGTGGACGGGGTCTGGGACGCGGTCATGGCGCCGAACCCTCCCTCGTAAACGCGAATCGTTTAAGACAACAAATGAGGCAAGTCTAGCCGGGCGCGCCGGACGCGGGCGCGGCCCGCGTCCCCCGAGCCGGGGACGCGGGCCGCCGGCGGGCCGGTCAGAAACCGGCCGTGATCTTGGTGAACTCCCAGGGCTGCTGGTCGGTGCCGCTGCAGTTCTCGGCGACGCCGCCGCCCGGGCAGGGCCGGTCCCGGTTGACCGACCAGAACGCCAGCCTGGCCAGGTTCTTGGACTTCGCCCAGTCGCGGATCTTCGTCCACGTCGCGGTCGAGGTGAGCTCCTGCTGGTCGGACAGGCCGTTCATGCCGGAGATCCCCATGTGCGTGTAGGCGGTGGCGTCCGACCACCCGAACGCCGACTTCAGCGCGGTCTTCAGGCCCTCGGACGCGTTGACGGTGCTGCCGTACATGTCCGCGCCGCCGCCGAAGTCGAACGGCATGATCGTGAACACGTCCACGTCCGCCTGCAGCGCCGCGGCCTGGTCGATGAGCCGCTTGCCCCAGTAGTTCGGCCCGGTGGTGGTCGTGCCGAACGTCAGGATCGTCTGCAGGCCCGGGTCGTTCCGCTTGAGGATCTTCAGGGCGCCGAGGACGCGGTCCTGGACGGCCGCGTTCTCGAACTCGTCGCTGTTCTCGATGTCGATGTCGATGGCCTTGAGCCCGTAGGCGTCGATCACTTTCTGGTACGCGCCGGCCAGCGCCTCGGGCGTGGAGCAGTGGGGGCCGAGCTTGTTGCCCGACCAGCCGCCGACGGAGGGCAGCACGTCACCGCCGGCGGCGCGGATCTGCGAGATCGCCTGCTCGTCCACGCCGCCCTTGAGCGGGCGCTGCCCGTCCCAGCCGGGGTTGCAGCCGCCGCTGGACAGGATGAACGCCATCGTGAACCACTTGATACCGGTGGCGCTCATGACGGTGGACGGGCTCGGCGGGTCGCCCCAGCCCATGTACAGGTAGGGCGCGGCGCGGCGGCTCGCGGGCGGCGGCTCCGTGCAGCCGGTCGTGGTGGCCGCCACCGGGGCGCTCGCCGCCGACTCCCCGGCGGTGTTGTACGCCTTCACCGTGTAGGTGTGGTCGGAGCAGGCGGTCAGTCCGCCGACGGTGGCGCCGGTCCCGGTCGCGGTGGCCTTCACCGCCGTGCCCTCGTAGACGCGGTAGCCGGTGACCGTGCCGGTCGAGGCGGCCCACGACAGCGTCAGCGAGGTGTCGGTCCTCGCGGTCACGGTCGGCGCCCCGGGAGCGGAGGGCGTGCCGGGCGGAGGCGTGTCGCCGCCCGTGCAGGAGGCGCCGTTGATCGTGCAGTTCTGCGGCGCCCCGGACCCGTTGACGATGAATCCGAACGTGACGCTGGCACCGGCGGCGACGCTCCCGTTGTACTCGCGGTTGGCGAACACGGCGTGCTGCCCCGACTTGGTGAGCAGCGCGTCCCAGTACGTCCCGACCGACGAGCCGGACGGCAGGTCGAACTCCACCTTCCAGCCGGTGACGGCGGAGGCGGTGTCGTTCTTGATCGTGTACCTGCCCTCGTACCCCGAGCCCCAGTCGGAGGCCTTGGCGAAGGTCGCCGTCACCGAGGCGGCGGCGCCGGCCTGGACGGGGACGAGCAGGGCGAGCAGGAGGGAGCAGAGGGCGGTGAGCAGGAAACCGGGGAGAAGCCTTCTTCTTCGCAATGTCACTCCCGGGCAGGAGAGGTGGACGAGCGGGAATCCCCCGAACCCCGAGTCGGTCGCGCGACGATCTGATAGGAAACTTTCCTATAAAACTCGAATGCACCGTAACCACCCGCCCGCCGCCCCGCAAGACCCTGGCGCGCGCCGATTGCGGCCCGCCCGGACGCACGTCCGACCACTCCTGCTCCCGCACCGAACCACCCGTCGGAGCCCGGAAAGTCCGTCCGGCCGGGTCCCCTGCGAATCCGGTCGTGAGCGGCCTGGGGCGCTGGCATGATCGTCGCATCTCGAGACCAGACAGGACGGTACGTTCGTTGCCCCCCAGAATCGTTTCCGGCGCCGTCGCGCTTGCCGTCGCCGCCGGCGTGCTCGCCGGCGGCATGACCGCGGCCGAAGCCGAGTCACTCCAGTTCCGCATCGAGGTGCCGAAGCACCTCTCCGTTGGCAAGGGGGACTACAACGCGTCCTGCGCCATGGACGTGTGGGTGTGGGGCACCCAGGGCCCCGCGGTCGCCTATTCCAGGGCCTACCTGATCGATCCCGACGGGCGGATTCCCGCGGGCCGGGTCTACAAGCGCGTCCTGGCCAAGGACCAGGTCGGCTGGTCCGTCGGTTGCCCCGGCCATGTGGAGAACCTCGGGAAATGGCGCGTCCGGGTCGTCGCCTACAACGCCAGCGGCAAGGCCCTGGGCAGCCGTGAGAACTACTGGTACGAGAAGTTCGACACGACGATCCAGAGCTACAACGCCGCGCCCGAGCCCGTGCGCAAGGGCAGCCCGATCGCCGTGTCCGGCCGCCTGAAGCGGCTCAACGACTTCGCCACCGGATACACGGTGTACCCGGGCAAGACGATCCGCGTCTACTTCCGTCCCAAGGGCTCCGCGTCCTGGGCGTACATGGGGTCGGCGAAGACCGCCGGCGACGGCCGATTCAAGAAGGCGTTCACGGCCACGGGGGACGGCTACTGGCGCGCCTACTTCCCCGGGACGAGCAACTTCGACCGCCAGAAGTCCTTGGACGACTTCGTCGACGTGCGCTGACCCGGTTCGCAAGTGAGAGCGCCCCGCCCGTACGGCGGGGCGTTTCGCTCTCCGCTCCTCAGAAGCAGCGGTCGGCGGTGACGATCTCGGCGCGCATGTTCGACTCCATCATGCGCAGCGCGGCGTCGCCGAGCCCGGCGTCGATGTGCGCCACCGCGTCCCGGACCACCCTGAGCTGGAAGTGCCGGACGTAGGCGTCCAGCGCGCTGTAGAGGACGCACTGCTCGGTCACCTGGCCGGTGAGGACGACCCGCTCCACCTTCTCGCGGGACAGCAGGTACTCCAGCGCGGTGCCGTAGAAGGCGCTGTGCCGGACCTTGGACAGGAACCCGCAGCCGGGCTCCGGGAGGACGGGCTCGACGAGGTCCGGGCGCCGGCCGTTCAGCGCGCGGTCGGTGAGGTCCTTCCGGTCTGCCGAGAAGTCGCCGTAGTTGTCGTTGACATAGAGGACGCGCACGTCGTCGCGGCCTCTGGCGTCGTCCAGCAGGCGCCGCAGCGGGTCGACCATCTTCTGGACGCTGTCGGCCAGCGCGTCCGCGTCCTCGTGGTCGTAAGGGTTCAGCATGTCGATGACGATCAGTGCGCTCGTGCTCACACGCATGCCCTGCCCTGCCACGACCGCCGCAACCGCTGGGATGTCACGGACTCGGGCGCACGGCCGTCTTGAAGGTCTGGCGGGACCCCGCCGGCTGGTCCCGGCGGCGGTTCGGGGGTGTCGCCGCCGGGGCCGGTGGGCGTCGGCTGGTCAGGGGCGCGCGCGTTCGGTGTGGAGGTGGTCCGCCTTGCCTTCGGGCTCCGATGGGCGGGCCCAGGGGGAGCGTTGGGCGGGGCGGCGGTGATGGGTTCTGGCTCGCCTCGGGGGGCGCTGCGTCAGGTACTCCGTGGTGTCCTCGGCGTCCCGGGGCAGGCGCGGCGCGGTGCCGCGGTCGGCCAGCCGCGCCGAGGTGATCGTTAGTTCGTAGTGGGCCCACACCATGGCGGCGTTCTCCAGGCGGCGGGCCGTCGCCTGCACGAGGTAGACGTCGGAGAGGGCGGTGACGATTAACAGGACGGGCGTGCCGCGGTCCAGGTCGGCCGCCGTGGGGCCGGACGGCCAGACCGCCACGCGCAGGCGCCGGTCGTCGAGGACGCGGAGTTCGCCCCAGTCCGGCACGCAGACCTGGGGCCGGCCGCCGGGGGCGCTAGTGATCATGACGACGGGGTGCTGGCGGGAGGGGGCCGTGCTGATCGCTTGGACGGCGGCTGGAAGCACCTCGGGGGAGAACGCCATCGGCATGTCCGCCTTACGTCGAAGGTCCGGCCGGCCCGGCGGGCGACCCGGGCCGGTCCCTGCTCGAAGAGGTCCTTCTCGGTCATTCGATCATACGTTCGATTTTAGTGCCGGGCGAGCGATTTTTCCACGAGCGAGGGCGCCTGGATCATTCCCGCTCCCGGGGGGCCGCCATGCGCCGATCTGTCGCGCAGGAGACATGGTTGACCCGTTGGGGATGCGTTGTTCCGGGGCGTCCGCACACGGCGAGCCGCCGACGCTATGGCGTCGGCGGCTCGCCGTGGAGGGGGGTGGACGCTCCCGTCAGGAGACCGTCTCGGCCGGGGCGGCCCCGGGGGCCTTCCGGTGGGCCCGGCGTGCCAGGACGTAGTGCAGCCCGCCCGCGACCAGGGCGCCGGAGAGCCACGAGAAGTCGGTGTGCCCCAGCGTCCGCGCGATCGGGCCCTGAAGGGCGGGCACCGTGCCGAACTGCCACGCCCATGCCGCCACCAGTCCGAGCGCCAGGCTGACCAGGGCCCGGACGTTCGCGCCGCCGTCCCGGTAGAGGGTGGCCACGTCGATCCGGCCGCGCCGCAGGACGAAGAAGTCCACCAGGACGATCGCCGCCCACGGGCTGATCCACACCAGGATGGACGCCATCCAGTGGTCGAACGCCTGGGCGAAGCTGTCGGCGTGCACGAACACCACCAGCACCAGGGACGCGACCGTTCCGGCCACCAGGGTCACCTTCCATCGGGCTGTCCGGATGCCGACCGACAGTGCGGCGAGCGAGCACGAGTAGAGGTTCAGGATGTTGGTCGCCACGGGCCCGTGCATGATCAGCAGTAGGACCGGCACGGCCATGACCCCGAAGGCGCCGGTCACCAGGCTGGAGGGGTCGCCGCCGTCGCCCGCGCTGGCCAGGCAGGCGCCGAGCGCCGCCAGCCACACGGTGGGGACGTACATTCCGAGCGCGGTGGACCAGAACACCGACCGGTCCGAGGCCTCGGTGCGGACGAAGCGGCTGTAGTCGGCGGAGTAGGGCAGCCAGCTGATGCCCCAGCCGATGCCGATGGCGGTGAGCAGCTGGGTCACGGCGGTGAACTTGTCGCCCGCGGTGGTGGCGGTGGCGGTCGTCCAGTGGAGGTCGGCCTGCCCGATGGCCAGCCCGGTCATGACCACCATGACCAGCACCGTGACCGGGACGGTGTACTTCTCGAACGTGCGGATCGCGTAGAAGCCGTAGAGGGCCAGGAGGAGCTGGGCCGCCATGATGAGCCCGGCCACCAGGTAGCGCAGCCCGGTGCCGCCGTGGACCCCCGCCTGGGCGAGGATCTCGATCACCAGGTCCAGCACCACCCAGGTGTTGACGCCGACCCAGCCCATGGTCAGCAGCCCCTGCACCAGGCCGGGGACGAGGGCGCCGCGCCGGCCGAACGGCCCGCGGCCGAGGACCATCTGGTTGACGCCGGTGCGGTGCCCGATCACGTTGAACAGCCCGAAGACCGCGCAGCCCACCAGGTTGCCGAGGGTGATGACCACCAGGGTCTCCACCAGGCTCAGGCCGAGCGTGACGCCCAGCGCCCCGAGCACCCAGTTGATCGGCGCGATGTTGGCCCCGCACCAGATCCAGAACTGCTGCCACGGCGTGGAGTCGCGGGCGGAGGCCGGGATGGGGTCGATGCCGTGTTCATCGAAGCGGACCGGTTCTTCCAAGCGAACCGGTTCGGCGGCCGAGCTTCTGTATGCGGATTCGTTGCTGGACATGGGTTCCTCCGTCCGTGACGTACAGCACACCAAAGCACCGCGCCGTCCCGTCCTGAAGTAGAGAAACCTCTATCGCCCGTCCGGCTTGATGGATAGATTCACAGGGTGTTCACGCTGGCATCGCTGCTGGAAGACGAGTCGCTGGGCCTCAGGGTCCTGGTTCCGGGCCCTCCGGGGGCCCTGGAGGAGCCGGTCGCCTGGGTCCACAACACCGAGCTGCCGGACCCCTCCGGCTACGTGCGGCGGCGCGAGCTGGTGCTGACCAACGGCCTGTGGGACGACCGGATCGAGGCCGCCGGGTTCGTCGCCAACGTCCGGCGGGCCCGCGCGGCCGGCATCGTGTTCGGTCTGCGTCCGGAGCGCCCCGCCACGCCGGAGGACCTGGCCGCCGCCTGCCGCGCCGCGGGCGTGCCCCTGCTGGAGATCGCGGCGGACGTCCCGTTCACCGCGATCTCCGAGGCGGTCGCCACCCGCTACGCCGAGGAGCGCCAGGGCGCGCTGGTCGGCATGGTGCGCCGGGGGGACGCGCTGGCGACGGCGATCTCGCGGGGCGCGGGCGCGTCCGGCGTCCTGCGGGTGCTGCGCCGCGACCACGAGCTGCCGCTCGCGGTCATCGACCGGATGGGCCGCCTGCTGGCCTCGGCGGGGACGGAGCTGGACGCCGCCCAGCTCCACACGGTCGCCACGGGGCTGACCCGCCGCCCGCCGCCGCTGGAACTCGACCTCGGCGCCGCCGGACGGGCCGCGCTGTACCTGGTCGGCGCGGTCGGCGACGTCGACGCGGCGCTGATCTGCCTGCGCCCGGTGAGCGAACTGACGCGCCTGGAGCAGGACGCGCTGGACCAGGCGGCGCGCTTCCTCAGCCTGGAGGTCGCCAAGCAGCAGGCCGTCCAGGCGATCGAGCTGCGGTTCGCCAGCGAGCTGCTGGAGATGGTGCTGTCGGGCGGCAGCCGCGACGCCGAGGTCCCCGGCCGGCTGCGCGCGTTCGGCGTCGACCCCGAGGGGCCGCTGTCGGTGTGGACGACGGCGTTCGCGGGCCCGGAGGCGACCCTGCCCGGACTCGCGGAGGTCGTCGGCGAGTTCTTCGCCGCCGCCGGCGTCCCGGTCGTCGTGGCGGCCGGGTCGCAGGACGTGGTGGCGGTCCTGTCGTGGCGGCACGGGGAGCGGGAGGCGGCGCCCCTCGCCGAGCGCCTCGCCTCCACCGTGGGGGAGCGGTTCCCCGGCCGCCGCGCCGTCGTGGGCCTCGGCGGGACGGCCCGGGGGCCGGCGGGGCTGCGCGAACCGCTCATCAGGTCGCGCGAGGTCTGCCGCACCCTGCGGCGGGGCGGCGCCGGGCCCGCCGTCCGGACCTTCGCCGAACTCGGCCCCCACCGGCTCCTGCTCGGGACGCAGAACGCCGCCGCCCTGCGCACCCTGGCCGACGGGGTGCTCGCGCCGATACGCGAGCACGACGCCAGGCGGGGCGGCGAGCTGGAGACCACGCTGCGCGCGTTCCTGGACCACGACGGGCACTGGCAGGCCACCGCCGCCGCCCTCCGGGTGCACGTCAACACGCTGCGGAACCGGCTCGCCAAGATCGGTGAGCTGACCGGCCGCGACACCGCCCGCACCGCCGACCGCGTCGACCTCTTCCTGGCCCTGCGGGCCGCGGACATGGCCTGACCCTCGCCTGCCGGGGCGGGCGAGGGCGGTCAGTGCGGGTGGACGTCCGGGTCCACCCGCGGCGGGCGGTGGGGCCTCGGCCGGACGTCCGGATCGGCGAGCGCCGCCTCCGCCACGTCCCGGCAGCGGGCGAACGCCACGTCGCCGCACTCCCGCGCGTACTCGATGAAACGGCGCAGGGCCAGCGCCCGGCCCGGGCGCCCGGACAGGAACGGGTGCACGCACAGGTTGAACAGGCACCGGTAGTGCCGCATGCCGTCCAGCTCCGCGCGCCACAGCTCCAGCACCTTGCCCGGCGACTCGATGACCGCCCCGACGTGCGGCTCGGGCAGGTAGGCGTACTGCTCCCAGTCGTCCAGCGACCAGTGCACCGGCAGCTCGACGATCTCGCCCGCCGCCGTGGGCACCCGGTAGGGCCGGTCGTCGCCCATCAGCGACGAGTCGTAGCGCAGCCCGTGCTCGGCCACCAGCTCCGCCGTCGTCCAGGACGCCTCCCACAGTGCCGCCCGGTGCCCGGTGATCTCGATGCCCTGCGCGGAGAACACCTCCAGGGCGCGCTCGAAGTCCGCGCGCTCCTCCCGCGGGGACATCGACGTGGGCGGACGGTGGGAGTAGGAGTGGTGCGCCACCTCGTGCCCGCGCTCGACGACGGAGGCGGCCAGCCCCGGACGCCGCTCGGCCACCCAGCCCGGGACGAAGAACGTCGCCGGGACCTCCATGTCGTCGAGCAGGTCCAGGATCCGGGGCAGCCCCACGTCCGGCCCGTAGGTCTGGTGGGACATGGTGCTCGCGTGCGCGGCGTACCGGCCGCCCTGGGCGAGGACCGGCGTCTCGGCGTCCACGTCGAAGCCCAGGGCGACCACCGCGGCCGCCCCGCCGTGCCAGCTCGCGGCCATGTCCCCGCCCCTCTCCTCGCCCCCGGCCGCCGGCTCAGGCGTCCGCACCGGCAGCCAGCCGCCAGCGCCGGACGTTGTCCAGGGTGACCATCGGCGACAGCATCGCATGGTCGAAGGAGTCGAGCGCCCTGCCCTCGGCGAGGCGGCGCGGCAGGTCGGGGTTCACCAGCGCGGCCCTGGCCACCGAGACCAGGTCGGCGTGGCCGTCCGCCAGGACCTGCGCCGACAGTTCCGCGTGGTGCATCCCGCCGTTGGCGATCACCGGCAGCCCGCTCACCCGGCGCGCCAGGCCGGTGACGGTGAGCCCCCGGTCCAGCTGCGCGGAGTCGAGCCAGTTCCGGCCCTCGCTCGCGACGTGCAGGTAGCTCGCGCCCGCCTCGGTCAGCGCGGCGAAGATCACCTCCGCGTCGTGGGCGCCGCCGGGCCAGCGGTACCGGAAGTCGTTCACCTTGGTCTGCGACACCCGGACCCCGACGCTCCAGTCAGGCCCCACCTCCGCGCGGATCGCCGCGACGACCTCGGCGGCCAGGCGCACCCGGGCCGCGACCGGGCCGCCGTAGGAGTCCTCGCGCAGGTTGGTGTAGTCGGTGAGGAACTGGTCCAGCAGGTAGCCGTTGGCGGCGTGGACCTCCACTCCGTCGAACCCGGCGCGCTTGGCGTTCGCCGCCGAGGCGACGAAGCCGTCCACGGCCTGCCTGATGTCGTCCAGGCTCATCTCCTTGGGCGCCGCCCAGGGGCCGTGCCCGCCGTACTCGGGCATCTTGACGCCCTGCGGCACCACCGCCGACGGCCCGGCGGTGTCGTCGCGGTAGGGGTTCCCCTGCGACAGCGCGCCCGCGTGCATCAGCTGGGCCACGATGGAGCCTCCGGCCTCGTGCACATCGGCCGTGGCCTCGCGCCAGGCGGACACGTGGCGCTCCGACACCAGGCCCGGCTGGTTGAGGTACCCCTGGCTGTAGACGGTGTCGGTGTAGATCCCCTCGGTGATCACCAGGCCGAAGCCTCCGCGCGCGAACTCGGCGTAGTACTCGGCCATCTCGGGCGTCGGCGTGCCGTCCGGCGCGGCCGAGACCCGTGTCATCGGTGCCACCACCAGGCGGTTGGACGTGCGCAGCCCGCCGGCCTGTCCCGGCTCCAGGGCCGGATGCGTGATCGTGATGCTCATTTCCGTTCTCCCTCTCGTTGATGGACCGGGTCGGAACCGGTCCGTCTCACAGGACGTCCATCGCCATCGGGGTGGGGCCGTCGCCGTTGATCCCGGCCAGGTCCTGCGGACACGCCGAGAGGACCACCACGCAGTCCATGACCGCCTCGAAGGTGATCGCGTCCCCGGGCCGGCTCTCGGCGGACAGCCAGCGCAGCCGCCCGGACGCCTCCACCGGAATCCGCATGAACACGTTGACCGGCTGCGGCACGACGGCGGCCGACAGCCCCATCCCCGCCAGCGCCGATTCCAGGTTCCCCGCGCACGAGGCGTGCCCCGGCGCGCCGAGCCCCTCGTACCGGGCGGGGTCGCACGCCGCGATCAGCATGTCGTGCGATCCGGGGGAGGTGTCGCCCGCCAGCGTCAGGATCGGCCTGCGCCGATCCGTGACGAACGACTCACCCACCTGGGGGAAGAGCCGGCTCGTCGCGCTGCGGGTGTGCGCGGCGCTCAGATGCTCGCGCGGGTCGTCCGCGGCGAACGCGAACAGGTCGCCGACCTGGCCGCCCTCCACGTCCACCACGCGCACCCGCCGCCCGGCGCCCACCCGCACCGCCCGGCCTTCTCCGGCGGGCACCATCGTCCGTCCCATCGTCACCATGCCGGTCAGCACACCATGGGCTGGACCGTCCATGCCATGGAGCTTCATCCAGCCCTGTGCGGATGCGGTGGACCTTCCTCTATGGCGGCCTGTCCAGAGCGGGCCAGGGTCCAGCCCGCCGGTCGAGCGTGCCCGTTTCGCGCCCGCGCGGGGCGGGCCGATGGCGGCCATGCGCTCTCGATCACCGCCGGTAACCGGCGTTGCGGGTTACCGGTCAGTCGCTTCCTGGTCCCCGAGCCCGCCCGCCGAGCGCGTCCCGGACCGGAGCCACAACACCGCCCGCCCCGGATGATCAAGGCGCTTAGTCCGTTTCTCTCTGCTATGGGCGGTACTCTTCCCGCAGCGTTCATGCGTGATGAAGGCGCGGCGGGCAGAGAGGGACACGGCAGTTGAGCAAGGCAACAGGCGATGCGCGTCTTCCGGAGCTGCTGCGCTCCCGGCGGGATGTCATTCTTGACCGGTGGGTCGACCTGGTCGTCGCGGGGGTGCGCGGCCGGATCACGGAGAGTGAGCTCAGAACCGAGCTCTCCGAGCTGTACGGGCTGATCGAGAGGGCGACCGGCGGAGAGCGGGAGGCGGCCGGGGAACTCCGGGCCGCGCTGACCGAGATCTCCCGCACCCGCGCCCGGCAGGGGTTCAGCCCCAGCGAGACCGCGGTGAGCGTGTTCTCGCTCAAGCAGGCGGTGCTGGAGCAGGTCGGCGCCATCGAGGACGTGGCGGCGTACGCCGAGTTCGCGGCGTTCTCCTCCGAGATCGACGATCTGGGGTTGGTGACCTTCGAGACCTACGCCGCCGCGCGCGAGCAGGTCATCGCCGACCAGACGGAGCAGCTGCTCGAACTGTCCACGCCCGTGGTGAAGCTCTGGGACGGGATCCTCGGGGTCCCGCTGGTGGGCACGCTCGACTCCGCGCGCGCGCAGGTGGTGATGGAGACCCTGCTGGAGCGCCTGGTCGAGACGGGCTCGCAGTTCGCCGTGATCGACATCACCGGCGTCCCGGCCGTGGACACCGAGGTGGCCCAGCACCTGCTGAAGACCGTGATGGCGGCCAGGCTGATGGGCACCGACTGCGTGATCTCCGGTATCCGCCCGCAGATCGCCCAGACCATCGTGGCGCTCGGGATCGAGTTCGGCGACATCCCGACGAAGGCCTCGCTGGCCGACGCCCTGGAGTGGGCGCTGGAGCGCAGCGGCACCCGGGTCGTCGGCGGGGCGGGGGCCTGATGGAGCGCGTGCCGATTCTGAAGATCGGCCAGGTGCTGCTGGTGTCGATCCAGGTCGACCTCCAGGACCAGACCGTTCTGGCGCTCCAGGAGGACCTGGCCGACCGGATCGTCAGGACGGGCGCCCGCGGTGTGATCATCGACATCACCGCGGTGGACATCGTCGACTCGTTCATCGGCAGGATGTTCGCCACCATCGCCTCGATGTCGCGGCTGATGGACGCCGAGACCGTGGTGGTGGGCATGCGGCCCGCGGTGGCGATCACCCTGGTCGAGCTGGGCCTGTCGCTGGGCGGCGTCCGCACCGCCCTGGACCTGGAGAAGGGCATGCGGCTGCTCGGCGCGCCGCTGCCGACCATCGGATCCGGCGCCGTGGACGGGCCGTGACGACTCCCGGGGGCGACGGCGTCCCCATCGCCTCCAACGACGACGTGGTCAGGGTGCGGCAGCTCGTGCGGGCCGCGGCGGCCGCCGCGGGGATGTCGCTGGTCGACCAGACCAAGATCGTCACCGCGGCCAGCGAGCTGGCCCGCAACACCTTCGTGCACGGCGGAGGCGGCTCCGCGCGCGTGGAGTCCGTCGTCAACGCGCGGGGACGCGCCGGGGTGCGGCTGGTGTTCACCGACTCCGGCGGCGGAATCCCCGACGTGGCGCAGGCGCTGACCGAGGGATGGACGAGCGGGGGCGGCCTCGGCCTCGGCCTGCCGGGCGCGCGGCGCCTGGCCGACGAGTTCGAGCTGGAGACCGAGGTCGGGAGGGGCACCACGGTGACGGTGACCAAGTGGACCCGCTGACCGGCACCGGATGGATGACCAGCCCGCCCGCCGGTGACGCGGTGTGGCTGCGGGCCGAGGAGCCCAGCGCGGCGGCCGGCGCGCGGCGCCAGGCGGCCCGCCTGGCCGAGCGGCTCGGCTTCGCCGGGGAGCGGCTCGGGCAGATCCAGCTCGCGGTGACCGAGGCGGCCACCAACCTGGCCAAGCACGCGGTGCAGGGGGAGATCCTCGTACGGATCGTGCGGGTGGGGGAGGAGGCCGCGCTGGAGCTCGTGTGCATGGACCGGGGCCCCGGCATCCCCGATGTCCGCGCGTCCCGCATGGACGGGCACACCACGTCCGGCACCCTCGGCCTCGGACTCGGCTCGATCGAGCGGCTCGCCGACCGCACCGGCATGCATTCGCTTCCGGGCACCGGCACGGTCCTGTTCGCCGGGTTCTCACGGCCCGGCGGCGACGCGGCCCCCGTCGACCGGCCGGGCCCGCCCTTCGCCGGGCTGACCCGGCCGATCGACGGCGAAGAGGAGTGCGGTGACGCCTACGCCGCGCGGCTGGACGGCGGGACGGTCTACGCGATGGTCTGCGACGGCCTCGGGCACGGGCCGATGGCGGCGCGGGCCGGCCGGGAGGCCGTCATGGCGATGCGCGAGGCCGTGCTGCCGGCGCGCCCCCTCGACCTGCTGCGGCAGGTGCACCAGCGGCTCGCGGCGACCCGGGGCGGTGCGGTCGCGGTGGCGGCCGTGGACCCGGCGGCGGGCACGGTGCGGTTCGCGGGGCTGGGCAACGTCGCCGGATGGATCGTCGGCCCCGACCGCCGGCACGGCATGATCTCGGTGCCGGGCATCGCCGGCGCGAAGACCCGGACGCTGCGCGAGCACGCCTACGACCTGCCGGAGGGCGCCGCCGTGGTGCTGCACTCCGACGGGCTGACCGACAAGTGGGGCGCCGCCGGGCGGCCCGGTCCCGCCCGCGAGCCGCTGCTCATCGCCGCGGACCTGCTGCGCTCCGCCGGGGTGCGGCACGACGACCGCTGCGTCCTCGCCGTGACCACCGCCGGGCGGAGGTGAGCCGATGGCGGAGGAACTGCTGCGACTGGGGGTCGGCGACGACGAGGGGGTCTTCGCCCTCCGCCAGGCCGGGCGCCATGTCGCCGCGGCGGTCCGTCTCGACTTCCAGGACCAGGTGCGGGTCGCCACCGCGCTCAGCGAGATCGGCCGGGAGTTGGTGGCCCACTGCGGCAAGGTCGCGGTCGCCTTCCGCGTCGACCGGCGGCCGGCGCCGCGGCTGCTGATCGACATGGAGTACGCGCCCGTGCCGGGCGCCCCCCGCTCGAAGGAGGGCGACACCGCGGCCGCGCGCCTGATGGACCTGGTCGAGGAGACGGGGACGCAGGCGCGGCGGACCGTCCGGCTCGCCAAGAACCTGCCCGCGGACGCCACCGCGGTGACCGGCGCGACGCTCACCGACCTGCGCGCCCGGCTGGGACGCCTGCAGCCCGCCACCGCGCTGGAGGAGCTGCGGACCCAGAACGCCGAGCTCCTGCGGACGCTGGAGGACGTGCGGCGGCAGAGCGAGGAGCTCCGTGCGCTCAACACCGAGCTGGAGGAGACCAACCAGGGCGTGATGGCCCTCTACAACGAGCTGTCCACCGAGTTGGAGGAGACCAACCGGGGGGTGGTGGCGCTGTACGCCGAACTGGAGGAGAAGTCCGACCAGCTCCGCGAGGCGGGCGAGGCCAAGAACCGCTTCTGGGCCAACATCAGCCACGAGCTGCGCACGCCCGTCAACGGCGTCATCGGGCTCGCCCGGCTGCTCCTGGACCCCGCCGCCGAACCCCTCACCGAGGAGCAGCGGCACCAGGTCTCGCTGATCGCCGGCGCCAGCGAGACGCTGCTGTCCCTGGTGAACGAGCTGCTGGACATGGCCAAGGCCGAACAGGGCAGGCTCGCGCCGCGCCGCACCTTCGTCGAGGTGCCCTCGATGCTGCGGCAGCTGGCGGACCTGATGACGCCCATGGCCGAGCAGTCGGGGGTGCGGCTCCGGGTGGAGCCCGCCGAGGCGGGGGCCCTCAGCCTGGTCACCGACGAGGTGATGCTGACCCGCGTCCTGCGCAACCTGGTGGCCAACGGGCTCAAGTTCACCGACGAGGGCGAGGTGCGCCTGACGACCCGGCGAACCCCGGGCCACCTGGAGTTCCTCGTCACCGACACCGGGATCGGCATCCCGCCCGGCGAGCAGGAGCGCGTCTTCGAGGAGTTCTACCAGGTGCCGGGCGGCAAGCCGGGAGGGACGGGGCTCGGGCTGACCTACTCCCGCCGCCTCGCCCAGGCCCTGGGCGGAGATCTGACGCTGGAGAGCGAGGTCGGCGCGGGCACGACGGTGACGCTGCGCCTGCCTCCGTACCAGGGCCTGGCCGAACTCGGCCTCGCGCACGTGCTGGTCGCCGACGGGCACGAGGCCGGGCGCCGGGTCCTGCGCGACATGATCGGCGACGCCGCCGAACGCGTCAGCGAGGCCGGCGACCCGGGGAGCGTCCGCGACCTGGCCGCCTCCGGTGAACCGCCCGAGCTGATCCTGCTCGGACCCGACATCTCCGCCGCCGGCGCGGTAGGCGAGCCGGGCGGGCCGCCGCCCGGGACCGCCGTCGTGCTGATCGCCCCGTCGGACGCGGCCGCATCGGACGGGGCACTGCCGGAGCGCGTCGACGCCGTCCTCGACCAGGCCCAGCTCGCCCCGGTCATGCTCGCCGACGCGGTGGCGCGGGCCCGGGCCGGGCGAACGGCACGGACGCCATGAGCGACGTGATGCCGACCGTGACCACCCTGGTCGTCGACGACAACGAGACCAAGCGCTACATCATCGGCAGCTGGCTGCGCCGCGCCGGGCACACCGTCGTGGAGGCCGCCACCGCCGCCCAGTGCTGGGAGCGGCTCGCCGAGCACCAGGTCGATCTGGTCGTCCTGGACATCCATCTGCCCGACGCGAACGGCATGGAGGTCTGCGAGCAGATCAAGGCCGCCCCCGCGACGGCGTCGCTGCCCGTCGTCCACATCTCCGCCACGGCCGTCGAGGCCACCGACCGCACCCACGGGCTGCGGCGCGGCGCCGACGGCTACATGACCGACCCCATCGACCCGGGCGAGTTCATCGCCACCGTCGAGGCGGTCCTGCGCTACTACCGGGCCCGGCGGCGCGCCGAGCGGATCGCGGAGCGGATGGCGGCCTTCACCAGCACCTCGCTGGCCATCAACGCCGCGACGACCTTCGACGGGCTCGCGGCGGTGGCGGCGCGCGGCGCCTTCGACATCTTCTCGGCGCCCGCGGCGGTGTACATCCTCCCCCCGGACGGGCAGGTGAGGAGGACCGTCCACCTGGGCCACGAGCCGTGGAACCGGACCTGCCCTCCCGACCTGCCCGCGCGGCTCGCCGCGACGACCGGCCTCGGCGACGACACCGGCACCCGCCTCGCCGCCGTGCCCGAGGCGCGGTGGCGGGAGCTGCTGCCCGACAGCGAGCCCCAGGGGGACATCCTGCTGGTGACCACGCGGGCCAAGCGCGGCCGGCCGGCCATCGGCGTGGCGATCGAGGCGCGCGGCGCGGCCGACGAGGACGCCACCCACCTCCTGCGCCAGTTGGGCCAGGCGGTGGCCCTGGCGATGGAGGCGCTGCGCTCCTACACCGAGGAGCACCTGATCTCCCTGACGCTCCAGCGCAGCCTGCTGCCCGCCGTCCACCCCGCCATGCCCGGCTGGGCGTTCAGCGTCCGCTACGAGCCGGCCAGCGACCAGGCCGAGGTGGGCGGCGACTTCTACGAGGTCATCGACCGCGGCGAGGACGTCCTGGTGGCCATCGGCGACGTGC
Organism: Actinomadura coerulea; assembly: GCF_014208105.1. Classification (NCBI taxonomy): domain Bacteria; kingdom Bacillati; phylum Actinomycetota; class Actinomycetes; order Streptosporangiales; family Thermomonosporaceae; genus Actinomadura; species Actinomadura coerulea. Next base: position 4,243,254 of record NZ_JACHMQ010000001.1, on the reverse strand, counting down.
AGGGGCACTCCCTGCACGCGGCCACCGTCATGGCGGAGCTCCGGCACGCGATGCGCGCCTTCGCCGCGGAGGGCCATGACATCGTCGGCATCCTCCGGCTGCTCAACAACGTGATGCAGCGCTACCACGACGACCAGACCGCCACGATGTGCCTGATGTCGCTGGACCCGCGCACGGGACGGCTGAAGGTCGCCAACGCGGGCCACCTGCCGCCGCTCCACATCGCCGAGGGGCGGGCGGAGTACGGCGGCAGGGGCGGCCTGCTGCTCGGCTTCCCCGCCGAGCGGCTCGGCCTGGAGGAGACGAGCGTCCCGCCGGGGGGCACCGTCGTGCTCATCACCGACGGGCTGGTCGAGGAGCGCACCGTCTCCCTGGCCGCCAACCTCGAACGCCTCAGGATCCTCGCCACCGACGTGGACGACGACCTGGAGGCCTACAGCGACCGCATCATCGCCGAGTTCGGCCACCGCGAGGACGACGTCGCGCTCATCGTCCTGCGCCGCGACCCCTGAGTCAGGGGAGGGTGTTCTTGAAGATTTGGCCGTCCTTGACGATGAGCTTCAGGTTCGCGGCGGGATCGGCCAGCAGCGCGAGGTCGCGGGTGGGGTCGCCGCCGACCAGGAGCAGGTCGGCCCATGCCCCTTCGGCGATCACTCCCAGGCGCGCAAGGTGCGGCACCTCCCCGTGCGCGGCGGCGTCGGCGGGCGTCGGGTTCTGGTAGGGGTCGCGGGGCCCGGCCTTGCGGAACAGCTCGGCGTTGCCGGACGTGGCGATCTTCAATGCCGCGAGAGGGCCGCCCGCCAGCCCGGCCATCCGCGCGAGCATCTCGCTCTGCCTGGTGCTGCGGGCGGGGTCCAGCATCAGGTCGGTGCCGAACGCGACGCGCACGCCGTGCTCGCGGGCCCAGCCGAAGACGTGCTCCACCCCCTCGCACACCCGCCGGTTCTTCGCGGCCGACGCCGGATCCGGGTAGGAGTGGTCGCTCTCGGCGAACGGCTGGGTGCACAGCCAGACGCCCTCGTCGGCCATGAAGGCGAGGTCGTCCTCCTCGGCCAGATGCCCGTGCTCGATCACCTGGACCCCGGCCCGGACGGCCCGCCGGATGCCGGGGCCGGTGTAGACGTGCACCGCGACGTAGGTGCCCCAGTCGGCCGCCGCCTCCACCCCGGCGCGCAGCTCGCCGGCCGTGTACTGCAGGACGTCCAGGTGGTCGTAGGCGGACGCGACGCCCCCGCCGGCCATCATCTTGATCTGCGAGGCGCCCTTCCTCAGCTGCTCGCGTACGCCCGCCAGCACCTGCGACGTGCCGTCCGCGATCCGCATGAGGCCGAGCCGCTCCGCGCGGGAGGCCGCGCCGCCCAGCGCGGTCGGGACGTCGTACACCATGCCGAAGTCGCCGTGCCCGCCGGTCTGGGACAGGCCCGCCTGGCTCGGGTAGATCCGGGGGCCGGGCAGCGCCCCGGCATCGATCATCCGTTTGAGGTCGCCGGTGTCGCCGGCCATGTCGCGCACGGTCGTGAACCCGCGCATCAGCATCGCGCGGGCCTCGGCCGCGCCCCTGAGGTAGCCGACGCCCGCGCCGCCCAGCATCAGCTCGGCCTGCGTGGCCCCGGCCAGGACGAGGTGGACGTGGGCGTCGCTGAGGCCGGGGATGAGCGTGCCGCCGCGCCCGTCGACGACCGTGCCGGGCGCTCCGCCCGCGGGCGGAGCGCCGGCGCCCACGGACTTGATCTTGGTGCCCTCGACCACCACGTGCCCGGTCCGGACCCGGTCGCCCACCCCGTCGAAGATCCGCACATCGCGGATGACGATCGTCTCCGCGGGCCGCTGGTCGCTCACGACCCGTTCCTGCCCGCCCCGCGCCCGGCGACGGGACGATCACCAAGGAATTGCCGAGCCTTACCGTCGCCGTGAAACGCGGCGGGGTTTCCGGGCCGATCCCGCGCGCCGATGGTTGACCCGAAACGTGCACTCTCTTGAGCTAGCCGACCGAGGCAGCGGGAATCAGCCGAGGCGTACGGGATTCGTGCTCCGCGTTTACGTGCGGGGCGTTAAGGAGTCGGCACTTGTCCTCGGCACCCACGCCACCGGATCCGACGGAACCGGTGGCGGAACCGGAGCGGCGGCGAGGTCTTGACCATCTTCTCACCATTCCGCGAGGAATCGCGCAGGTCGATTTCCAGCCGAACTACTGGACCGGCCTCATATTCCTCGCCGCCCTGTTCGCGGGCGGGTGGCAGTTCGGCGTCTTCGGCCTGCTGGGGACGGTCGCCGCCACGCTCACCGCCTACCTGTTCGGAGTCTCGTGGCGGGAGCGGATCTCGCTCGGGCTGGAGGGCTTCTGCGGCACGCTGATCGGCGTCAGCCTGGTGCTGTACCTGGACGCCCGGTGGATGACGGCGCTGCTGGTCGTCGGCGGCGCGATCGCGGGCAGCGTGCTCACCTCGGCGCTGCGCGCGGTCCTCACGCCGTACGACCTGCCGACGTTCACCGCGCCCTTCTGCGTGGTCACGTCCGTGATGGTCATCGGCGGGCCGTCCTTCGGCCGGGTGTGGGCGGAGCACGCGGGGTCGGCCCCGCCGTCCGCGTCCGCTCCCGGCACGGCGATGAGCTGGACGTACTTCTGGAAGGGCACGTTCAACGGTGTCGGCCAGGTGTTCTTCCAGGACAAGTGGTACGTCGGCCTGGTCTTCCTGGCCGGCCTGGTCGTCGCCGGATGGGTGACGGGGCTGGTGGCGCTGGTCTCCAGCCTGATCGGCCTGCTCACCGGCTGGGCCCTCGGTGCGCAGGCCGCGGACCTCGGGGCCGGCCTCTACGGCTACAACTCCGTGCTGACCGGGCTCGCGCTGTTCGGCACGTTCGTCGCGGTCACCTCGGTGAGCGCCGTCTACGCCGTGATCGGCACGGTGGCGGCGGCGGGCCTGACGGCCGGCGTCGGAACCCTGTTCGAGGTGGTCGGAGGCCACACCCTCACCTGGCCGTTCGTGCTGGTGACCTGGGTGTTCCTCGCCGCCGTCCCGATGCTTCACAAGATCGAGCGCGCTGGGTGACCGCCGGCGGCGACCAGGCGCGGAAAGGAAACCGATGAACCTCACCCCGCGGGAGATGGACAAGCTGGTCCTCTTCACGGCCGCCCAGATGGCGCAGCAGCGCCGGGACAGGGGGTTGAAGCTGAACTACGCCGAGACGGTGGCGCTGATCAGCTCGGCGATCGTGGAGGCGGCACGGGACGGCAGGACCGTCGCCGAGTGCATGGAGCTCGGCAAGCGGGTGGTCGGGTCCGACGACGTGCTGCCCGGCGTGCGCGCGATGCTGAAGCTGATCCAGATCGAGGCCGCCTTCGACGATGGCACCAAGCTGGTCTCCTGCCACGACCCGGTCGGCGGCAAGTAGTGTCCGGCGGCCGGCGGGTCGTCCTGGTCGGCGGGCACGAGAGCCGGCAGGGCCGGTGCATTCCGGACCTGGTCGGCCCCGGGGGCCCGCGCGTCCACGCTCCGGGACGGGACTTGCACGCGGCGGTGCGGCCGCGGGACCGGCTCGTGGCGGTGCCGATGACGCTCGGCCGCGACCCGGAACTGCCGGTCGTCACCGCGCAGACCCTGAGCTGGGCGGCCCGGGAACGCGCGCCGGGAGACCTGCTGCTGGCCGGGCCGCTGGGCACGGCCGAGCACCTGGTCGGCTGGATCAGGGGCGCGGTCACCCGGACGCTGCGCGACGGAGCGGGGGAGCGAGCGGTCCTGCTCGTGGCGCCCGCCGCCGGGCCCGAATCCGACGCCGAGTTGTTCAGGGTGGCGCGGCTGGTGTGGCAGTACACGCCCGTCCGCTGGGTGGAGGTCGCACTGTCAGGTGGTGAGCCGGACGTGGACGAGGGCGTCGAGCGTTGCCGGCGCCTGGGGGCGGACGACGTCGTCCTGGTGCCCGCCTCCTTCGCCCCGGTGCCCCAGAGGGCCGGTGCGCGGACCTCGGGCCCGCTCCTCGGCCCCGCGTCGCTCGCCGCGCTGATCCGCGAACGGGTGGCCGAGGCGGAACGCCGGTGGAGCGAGGACGGCGACGACGGGCTGGCATCCGCCGCCCCCGGACACGGCCACGGCCATGGGCACGGCCACGGCCATGAGCGGGATCACGGTCATCTTCAGGAGATTCCACGTCGGGTGACGGCGGACACGAAAGGAGAGGAGTCCCATGTCGGATGACGTTTACATGTACGGCGAGGGCGATATCGAACTGAACGCCGGTCAGCCCAGGGAGACCATCCTGGTGCAGAACACGGGCGACCGCGCCGTCCAGGTCGGGTCGCACTTCCATTTCTTCGAGGCCAACCGGGCGCTGAAATTCGAACGCGACAAGGCGTTCGGGAAACGGCTGGACATCCCGTCGGGTACCGCGGTCCGGTTCGAGCCCGGGGACACCAAGGAGGTGACCCTGGTCGAGTACGGCGGCGGGCTGCGGCTGGTGGGATTCGGGGGCCTGCTCAACGGCAGCGTCCGGTCGAGCGAGGCCCACCGCACCGCGCTGCGGCGGATGCACAAGCGCGGCTACCTCGACGAGCCGGTCGAACCGCCGAAGAAGACGACCGGGAAGACGAAATCCTCCCGTTCCGGAAAGAAGGGCTGAGCCGTCATGACCACGATGAGCCGTCAGCAGTACGCGTCCATGTACGGCCCGACGGTGGGCGACCGGCTCCGCCTGGCGGACACCGACCTCGTCGTCGAGGTGGAGAAGGACCACACCGAGGGGCACTACGGGGACGAGGCCCAGTACGGCGGCGGCAAGACCGCCCGCGACGGCATGTCGGCCGACCCCGCGTCGGGGCGGTCGGTCGCCCTGGACATGGTGATCACGAACGCGCTGGTCATCGACCCGGTGCTCGGCGTCGTCAAGGGCGACATCGGCATCAAGGACGGGAAGATCGCCGGGATCGGCAAGTCGGGCAACCCGCACACCCAGAACGGCGTCGACCGGCGTCTGATCATCAGCGCGACCACCGAGGTGATCTCCGGTGAGAACCTCATCGCCACGCCCGGCGGGATCGACACCCACGTCCACTTCATCACGCCGCAGCAGGCCCAGCACGCGCTGAGCAACGGGATCACCACCCTGGTCGGCGGCGGCACCGGTCCGGCGGACGGCAGCCGCGGCTGCACCACCACCCCCGGCCCGTGGAACATCTCCCGCATCCTCCAGGCCTACGAGGACATCCCGATCAACATCGCCGTCTACGGCAAGGGCAACAGCAGCCTGCCGGGCCCGCTGGAGGAGCAGATCGCCGCGGGCGCCGCCGGTCTGAAGGTCCACGAGGACTGGGGCGCCACCCCGGCCGTCATCGACTGCGCGCTGTCGGTCGCCGACGAACTGGACATCCAGATCAACATCCACACCGACACCCTGAACGAGGCCGGCTTCGTCGAGGACACCATCAACGCGATCAACGGCCGCGCGATCCACACGTACCACTCCGAGGGCGCGGGCGGCGGGCACGCCCCCGACATCCTCCGGGTGACGGGCGAGCCCAACGTGCTCCCCGCCTCCACGAACCCGACGCTGCCCTACACCGCCAACTCGGTCGACGAGCTGCTGGACATGACGATGGTCTGCCACCACCTCAGCTACGACGTGCCCGAGGACGTGGCGTTCGCCGACAGCCGGGTCCGCGCCGAGACCATCTCGGCGGAGACGGTGCTGCACGACCTCGGCGTCATCAGCATCATCGGCTCGGACTCCCAGGCGATGGGCCGGGTGGGCGAGTCGTTCACCCGCGCCTTCCAGGTCGCCCACCACAACAAGGACAAGAGGGGCGCGCTGCCCGAGGACTCGTCCCGCAACGACAACTTCCGGGTGCTGCGCTACCTGGCCAAGCTGACCATCAACCCGGCCCGCGCCTCCGGGATAGCGGACACGATCGGGTCCCTGGAGGACGGCAAACTCGCCGACATCGTGCTGTGGCCGGTCCACTCCTTCGCAGCCAAGCCCTCCATGGTCGTCAAGGGCGGCATGGTGAGCTGGGCGCAGATGGGCGACCCGAACGCGTCCCTGCCGACGCCGCAGCCCGTCTACTACCGGCCCATGTACGGGGCCTTCGGCAGGGCGCTGTCGAGCACCTGCGCGACGTTCATGTCCGGCGCCGCGATCGAGGCGGGCGTGCCCGAGCGGCTCGAACTGAAGCGGCTGATCCGGCCGGTGCGCCAGTGCCGGACCGTCGACAAGCGCCACATGCTCCGCAACTCGACGCTCGCCGAGATCAAGGTCGATCCGGAGACCTACAGGGTGACCGTGGACGGGGAGCCCGCGCACATCGAACCGGCCACGAAGCTGCCGCTGAACCGGCTCTTCTTCTTGGCATGAGCACACGTCCGGGCACCGCGGACCTCGATCCGCTGCTGGCCCAGCTCCAGCTCACCGACTCCGGCTTCCCGAGCGGGATGTACACGTTGTCGCACGGTCTGGAGGGGTACGTCCAGCTCCAGATCACCGGGCCGGAGAACCTGCGCGAGCTGCTGACCGATCTGCTGGACAACACGGTGGGCCCGGCGGACGCGGCCGCCCTGGCGCTGGCGCACCGCGCGGCCCGCGAGGCCGACTGGGAAGAGCTGGTCCGCGTCGACCGGCGGCTGCACGCGATCAAGCTGAACCGCGAGCAGCGGCGCGCCTCGACCCGGACGGGCCGGCAGGTCCTGGACACGGCGGCCTTCGCTTTCCCGGTGCCCGAGACCGCCCGGCTGGCGGAGCTGGTGGCGGACAAGGCCGCGCCGGGCAACCACGCGGTCGTGGTCGGTGCGCTGTACGCGGGGCTGGGCGTGTCCGCGGCGCACGCGGTCGCCGCCGACCTGTACGCCTTCGCCGCGAGCTGGACGGCGGCGGCGGTGCGCCTGGGCCGCACCGACTTCCGCCGCGCCCAGCGGCTGCTGTGCGAGGTCCGCCCGGACCTCGCGCGGGTCGCGCGGGCGGCGCTCGCCGTCCGCGACCCGCGGGAGCTGCACGGCTCGGTGCCCGTCGCCGACGTCGTCTCGGCCGCGCACGAGCGGGCGGAGGCCCGCCTGTTCGTCACCTGATCCGTTGACACGAAGGAGGCGGGATGGAGCTGGAGAAGGTCTTCAAGGTGGGCATCGGAGGCCCGGTCGGAAGCGGCAAGACGGCGCTGATCGAGGTGCTGGTGCCGAGGCTGCAGACGCTGGGCCACCAGATCGGCGTCATCACCAACGACATCTACACCCAGGAGGACGCCGAGCACGTCCGCCGCACCCTGGCGGGGACGCTCGACCCCGAGCGGATCGTGGGGGTCGAGACGGGCGCGTGCCCGCACACCGCCGTCCGCGACGACCCGACCATGAACCTGGCGGCGGCGGCCGAGATGCTCGACCGCTTCCCCGGGCTCGACCTCCTGCTGTTCGAGAGCGGCGGCGACAACCTCACGCTCACCTTCAGCCCGGCGCTGGCCGACGTGTACATCTTCGTCCTGGACACCGCCGAGGGCGAGAAGATGCCGCGCAAGCGCGGCCCCGGCACCACCGACTCCGATCTGCTGGTCATCAACAAGATCGACATCGCCCCGTACGTCCGCACCGACCTGGCGGTCATGGAACGGGACGCGCGGGCGGTGCGCGGCGAGGGCCCGGTCGCGCTGACCGACTGCCTCGCCGGCACCGGCGTCGCGGAGGTCGTCGACTTCATCGAGGCGCGGGCGGGAGCGGCGTGTATCTCGCCGGTGTAGCGACGGAGGGCGGCGCAGGGGGGACCGACCGCCTCTCGCCCGAGCGGTACCTTCCCCGATGGGTGCCCGAGCCCGTGCGGCGGCACGCCGGCGCCGTGGACATGCTCCCGGCCGGCAGCCCCGGCAAGGTCGGCGTCCTCGACCTGGAATTCGAGCCGATCGGCGACCGGACGGAGCTGACCGGCCACTACCAGAAGGCGCCGCTGCACATCACCCGGCCTCTCTACCCGGATCCCGGCGCGCCGGATCTCCCGTACGTCATGCTCATGTCGTCCGGAGGCGGGGTCCTCCAGGGGGACCGCTACCGCGTCGACATCTCCTGCGGGGCGGGCGCGTCCGTCCACGTGACCACGCAGGGCGCCACCCGGCTGTACCGGATGGAGCAGGACTACGCCACACAGCTCGTCAATCTCGCCGTGGGCCCCGGCGGCTACCTGGAGTACCTGCCGGACACGACGATCCCCTTCGGCGGAACCCGCTTCTACCAGCACATCGCCGTCAACGCCCCTCCTGATGCCACCGTCCTGGTGGGCGAGACGCTGCTGGCCGGCCGGCTCGCCCGCGGCGAACGGCACGCGTACACGGCGTACTGCAGCGACGTCGAGGTGCACGACACCACGGGAGGGCTGCTGTTCGCCGACCCGCTCCACCTGGTACCGGAGGAACGGGCGGTGACCGGGCCCGCGGTGATGGACGACTTCGGGGTCCTGGCGTCCCTGTACGTCGTCACCACTCGGAGGCCCGCGCAGGCCGTGGCGGACGTGATGCACGAGGCGCTCGCCCGCACGGGACTGCGGGCCGGAGCCAGCGTCCTCCCCGGGGACCGGGGCGCCTGGGCGCGCGTCCTGGGGGAGGCTTCGCCCGAGGTCGAGACCGCCTTCATGCACGTCTGGGACGCCGTCCGCCGGCTGCTGCTCGGCGTCCCCGCCCCCGGCCGGCGCAGGTGGTGACACCGTCCATGGGGCATCCGGGGAGCCGGGCCGGGCGGCTGCTCCGCCGGGAGGCGGCCGAGGCCACCGTCCTGGACCGGCGCAGGAAGGGGCCGCCCCGCCATCCGGGGATCAAGCCGCGCGCGCTGCTCGACGTCGCGATCGGAGGAGCGGTCGGGGCCCTGGCCCGTGACCTGCTCATCAAGGCGATGCCGGGGGCGCGGCACGGCTTCCCCTGGGGGACGCTCCTCGTGAACATGCTCGGCTGCCTGTTCATCGGGATCCTGACGACGTACCTGCTCAAGGGCAGGCCGCACCCCGTCGCCCGTCCGCTGCTGGTGACCGGGTACCTCGGCGGGTTCACCACGTTCTCCCACCTCATCGACGGCGTGCACGCCCTCGGCCGCGCCGGGGCCTGGGACCAGGGCGCCGTCTACGCGGTGGTCAGCGTGGTGGGCGGGTGGATCGCGGTCGCCGCCGGCCTGTGGGGCGGAAAGCTCCTGCCGGCCCGCTCGGCCGGACCGGAGGGCGGCCCGCCGACATGATCGCCCTGCTGGTGCTCGTCGGAGGAGCGTGCGGCGCCATGCTGCGCTTCGTCCTGGACACGATCGTCAAGAACCGGTTCGGGAAGGCGTTCCCGTGGGGGACGCTGACGGTCAACCTCCTCGGCACGGGAACCCTGGGAGCCCTGCACGGCGTGACCACGAGCGCGGGCCCGGACGGTCTGGTCGGCACGGGCTTCTGCGGCGCGCTGACCACCTTCAGCACCTTCGAGCTGGACACAGTCCACCTCTTCCAAGACGGGAAGTACGCCAGGGGCTTGACGAACGTGCTCCTCTCCCTCGGGTTGGGCATCGGTGTGTTCACGCTCCTGTACGCGGCCTTCCAAGCGGTCTGACGCGGGCCGTCCGTGCCGATGGGCGCCACACGGGTCGCTGAGGGGAACTGGCTGAGCCGGGCCCTCGCGCCGTCCAGGGGCCCCGTGCCCTGGCTCGGCGCGGTCCGCGCGGCGGTCGCGTTCGGCGCGGTGATCGCGGTGTCGCTGGCCCTGGACGAGCCCCGCGCCGGACTGCTCGCGGCGGCCGGCATGGTGCTGGCGACGATGCGGCCCGACACCGGCCCCTACCGGTCGAGGGCGCTCGGCCTCGTCGTCTCGCAACTGGCGGGCGCGGCGGGCCTGGTGGTCGGCCCGTTCGCCCACGGGAGCGGCTGGGCGACGGTCACGATGACCACGGCGGTCGCGCTGCTGTCCGGGCTGGTCAGCTCGGTCGGCAACGTCGCGTCGGGGGCCTCGCTGGCGCTGCTGTTCATGAACGTGATCGGTACGGGGCTGCCCCGGCTCGGGTCGTGGTGGCTTCCCCCGCTCTGCCAGCTCGCGGGCGGCGCCTTCTACCTCGTCCTGGCGGTGCTGAGCTGGCGGTCGTGGAGCCGCCGCCCCGGACCCGAGCACCGGGCCGTCGCCGACGTCTACGGCAGGGCCGCCGACCTGATCGACGCCGCCCCCCACCCGGGTGATGCCCGGCTGGAGCTCAGCATGGCGGTGGACACCGCGCAGGACGCGCTGATGTGCCATCGCGTCCGGGACAACGAGAGCTGGGGCGAGGAGGCGCGGTGGCTGGTCGCCATGCTCAACGCCGCCACGCCACTGCTGGAGGCGCTCACCCTGCTCATCCGGTCCGAGCGGCCCGCGCCGCCAGGGCTGTCCGAGGCGGTGCGGCGCATCGCGGACGCCGTCCGGACCGGGGACCGGGACGCGGGGATCGCGCCGTTCCGCGGGGACCCGGCGTTCGCTCGGCCCGTCGAGTTCGCCCGGCGGCGGCTGTCGGAGACGCACCCCGAGGACCCCGACTGGCTCGGCCTGCCGCCCCCGCTGCCGGCCCGGGCGTACCGGGCCGCCCGGATGGCCCTCACCACCGCGGCGGCCTGGCGGTACGGGCTCCGGCTGGCCCTGTGCATGGCGATCGCCTCGGCGTTCGTCGAGTTCCCGGGCGTGCTCCACGACCTCTGGATCCCCACGGTGCACTCCGTCTGGCTTCCGCTGACGGTCGCCGTGGTCCTGAAACCCGACTTCGGCTCGGTCTTCGTCCGGTCCCTGCTGCGCGCGGTCGGCACGGTCGCGGCGGCCGTCCCCACCCTGCTGGTCCTGGCGGCCGTCCCGCGCGGCTGGGCAGCGGTGCCGCTCGCGGCGGTCCTCGGCGGTCTGATCCCGGTGCTGAAGGCCAGGTCCTACGCCATGCGGACGGTCGCGGTCACCCCCCTGATGCTCTTCCTGTTCGACATGACCTCGCCGCAGCCCTCCGGCGAGCTCGTGCTGGCCCGCCTGTCCGACACCCTCCTCGGCTGCGTCATCGTGATGGTCTTCGGGTACGCCCTCTGGCCGTGGAGCCGGCGGGTCCGGATCGGCGAGCGGTTCACCGCGGGGATCCGGGCGCTCGCCGACTACCTCGACGAGGCCTTCACCGGCCCCCGGGACGTCCGGGCCCGGGACCGCCGGGCGCTGCACCGCAGCCTCGACGCCGTCCGGGCCGACCTGCGGCAGATCCAGTCCGAACCCCCGCCGGCGGGCCGCACGGGTGCCGCCTGGCTGCCGGTCCTGGGCGCCCTCGACGCGCTCGTGGACACCGTCACCGCCGCGTCCGTCAAGGTCCGGGGAGGTGCCGAGCCGCCGCCGGAGCGGGCGGTCGGGGCCCTCTCGGCGGAGCTCCGGGAGATGGCCGCGGCGATCCGCGACGGGCGGCCGCAGCCGACGCGGGGCCTGCCCGGCCCGTCCGGCGAGGGCGTCCTCGGCGAGGCGGCCGTCCAGGCCCGCCGCCTGCGCAGGACCCTCCCGCTGTGACGGCCGGACGCGCTCACCCGATGCGCAGCTCCGTGTCGAGGCCCTCGGCCTCCTCGCGGGCGCTCGGCCGGAAGGCGAGCAGGACGTCCACGACCTTGCCGATGACGTAGGTCAGCACGAAGCTGTAGCAGCCGACGGCGAGAATGGCGACGACCTGCTTGCCGAGCAGGGAGACCGAGCCGCCGTAGACGAGACCGGCGGTGGGGCTGCCGTACTTGCCGGTGGCGAAGAACCCGAGCAGGATCACGCCGACGATGCCGCCGGCCCCGTGGATGCCCACGACGTCCAGGGTGTCGTCGTACCCGACGGACGTCTTGACCTCGACGGCGTAGGTGCAGACCACGGCGACGACGATGCCGAGCACGGTCGCCCCGAACAGGTTGACGTACCCGCAGGCCGGGGTGATGGCCACCAGGCCGGCGAGCGCGCCGGTCGTGCCCCCCAGCCTGGAGAACCGCCCGAACCGGGCCCGCTCCAGCAGCATCCAGGCGAGCATCGCGACGCACCCGCACATCATGGTGTTGACCACGGCGTTCGCCGCGAGGGCGCCGTCCGTCAGTGCCGATCCGCCGTTGAACCCGAACCAGCCGAACCACAGCAGGCCCATGCCGGCCATCACCAGCGGGATGTTCTTCGGCTCGGGAGGGCCCTCCCTGCGGAAGCGCAGCCCCGGCCCGAGCACGAGCGCCAGCGCCAGGCCCGCGATGCCGGAGTTGAGCTCGACGACCAGGCCGCCTGCGAAGTCCAGCGCGCCCCACCGGTTGATCCAGCCCCCCTTGGAGAACACCCAGTGGGCGATCGGGAGGTAGACGAGGGTCACCCAGACCACCCCGAAGACCATCCAGGGCCCGAGCCGTACGCGGTTGGCGACCGAGCCGCTGATCAGCGCGAGCGTGATGATCGCGAAGACCAGCTGGAACATCGAGAACACGTACTCCGGGATGACGCCCCTCAGCACCGACGGGGTGGTCCTGAGGAACTGCCACCTGCCCCAGCCGATGACGCCGGCTCCTCCGACGTCGTCGCCGAACGCGAGGCCGTACCCGTAGGCGAACCAGACGACGGTCACCACGGCGATCGAGACGAAGCTCATGTACAGGACGCTGACGAGGTTCTTCGCCCGGACCATTCCGCCGTAGAAGAGGGCGAGTCCCGGCGTCATGAGCAGCACCATGGCGAAGCTGACGAGCACCCATGCCGAATCGCCGGTATTCAACCCAAATCTCATGCCCAACTCCTGGCTTCAGGCGACACCATTGAGGTATGGGCATGCCGTGAGCACGTGAAACACCGGGGTTGAGTGTCTTGGACAAAATTACGTCCATCGGACTTTGCCTTCGGCCGTCGCGGCTTCGCCCGCACCCCCGGCGGCCGGGCCCGCGGCGCGGGCGCGGGCGCGGGCACGGGGCGGGACCTGTATCGCCTCAGCTGTTGATCAGTCCGAAAGGCGACCGGAACGGAAGAAAAACGATAAAAAACCGTGCTTGAGGGAGGACGTGGGCGCTGTTAGCTTCACCCGGTGGACCACATGCGTGCACAGGCGGAGGCGATCGAGGACTTCGCGGCGGTTCTGCGAGAACTGCGGGAATCAGTCGGCAACCCGCCTTTCCGGGAGATGTCCGGAAGGTCGGGGGCGATCTCGCACACGACGCTGCACGAGGCCACGAAGGGCAACCGGCTCCCGAGCTGGGGGACCACCGTCGAGTTCGTCAAGGCGTGCGGCGCGGAGCCGGCCGCGTACCGCGAACGCTGGGAGAGGGCGAACCGGGCGGTCAGGTCGGCGAGCGCCGGGAGGCCCGCGCCCGCCGCGCTCGAAGCCTCCGTCCCGGGCGCCGGGGAGGGCCTGGCCTTACCCGTCGCCGTCGAGCCGCCGGGTCCTCCGAAGGGTGACGGGACCTCGGCGTCCCGGCCCGCCCCGCCGCCGCCGCACGGGCGTATCGCGGGCGACGTCCGGGCGGTCTTCCCGGCGCCGAAGCGCCGGGGGCGGTTCCGGCTGAGCAGTCCGGGCGCGGTCGCGCTGGCGGCGGCGGTCATCGGCACCTGGGCCGTGGTCCTCATCGTGGTCGACCACGACTCCGGCAAGGACGGCATGGAGGAGTACGGCAACCGGGCGAAGAACGCGCTCACCCCGGCCGACTGCCCGGTGCAGCCGACCAACCCGGCGCCGGCCTCGCCGAGGCACAAGGGCGACGAGGCCAAGTTCGTCGCGGACATCACGCTTCCCGACTGCACGCGCGTCGGCACCGGCCAGAGCGTCACCAAGGTGTGGCGGCTCAAGAACACCGGAACGGTCCCATGGGACGGCTACTCGCTGCGCCGCCTCGACCTCCCGCAGAAGGCCGACAACTGCCAGACCATCTCCGAAGTGCCGATCGCCGACACGGAACCAGGCCACGCGGTCGACATCCGCACCGAGATCACCACGCCCCGGAAACCGGGCTTGTGTTACGTGCGGTTCAAGGTGGTGGACGGTGAGGGGAAGGTGGCGTTCCCCGGAAGCCGTCCGGTCAATTTCCAGGTCATCGTCGAAGGGCCGTAGCCCCCCGCCGCGAAGGGGGTGCGGCGGGGGGCCCGGTCGGACGGTCGAGGGATCAGGAGAGGACGATCCCGTTGTAGTAGGCCGTGAGGATCCTGGAGTAGCTCCAGCCCGCCTCGGCCTTGTCGCGGGAGCCGTACTGCGACATCCAGTCCCCGGTGACCCAGCCGCCGCACGCCGTCGTCGTGGAGCAGTAGTGGGCCTCAAGGATCTTTCCGCCGCGGGTCATGCGGGTGCCCCACGTCGCGTCCACCGCGGCGCTCGTCGACGCCTTGGCGGAGCCGGGCTTGTAGACCTGGCTCGACGTGGTGTCGTAGACGTCGAAGCACTGGCCGCCCGAGGTCTTGCGGGTCGAGTGCAGCGCCCAGTACCAGCCGTAGCTCTTGACGGCCATCGCCCCGGCCTTCAGCGACTCCGCGGGCCAGCTCGACACCCACTCGTTCGGCAGGACGTCCTTGACGTAGGTCTTGAACGCCACCCGGTCCACCCGGCCGAGCGACACCCGGTACACCAGGATCGTCGATGGGAGCTTGCTGTCGGTGCCGTCGGTCTTGCAACCGGTCGGCGGTGGCGTCGAGCTCAGGAACTGGTGCGAGGCGTTCTGGTTCTTCAGCGTGGCGTTCAGGTTGCCCTTGGTGCCTGCTTTGAAGTCCTGGTAGCTGCCGCCGTAGTTGCTGTTGTAGTAGACGCGGACGGTCTTGGTGCTGTTGTTCCAGACCGAGGCGGCGTTGTTCTTGACGCACAGGCCTTTGCCGTTGCCGTCGCCCTTGAAGTCGTAGCAGGAGGGCTGGGTGGTGCCGTAGTCGGCGACCGAACCGGTGAAGTCGGAGATCGAGCCCTGGTTGTCGCTGTTGTAGTAGTAGCAGAACTCGCCGCTGTCGCACTTGCCGTCGCGGGCGGCGGCCGAGGCGGGGGAGGCGGGGATGAGGGCGGTCCCGCCGAGCGCCAGGGCGGCGGTCGTCGCGGTGAGCCGCGAGATCAGGCGCGCGCTTCGTTTCGACACAGTCGTCTTCCCCTCTGGTGGAGGCCGCTGCGCCCTATCGGACGTTGTAGCCCTGGGAGTTCCAGAACGTGGTCGGGTTCGGGTTGTCCAGGGTCGGGTCGTTGACGCTCTTGGCCGCGTGCGTCTGCTGCCCGAGACGCATCTCGACGTGGGTGTGGGCGCCCGAGCTGGACGACACCCCGTGCCACGACTCGTCGGCGATGACCTGGCCGCGGCTGATCGACTGGCCCACGCTCAGCGAGGACCGCGGAGCGGAGTGCAGGTAGATCACCGTCTTGTTGAGCGAGGCGTTGTAGACGGAGATCGTGGACAGCCCCGAACTGCCGGTGGCCCCGCGCGCGATGTAGATGATCTTACCGGCCACCAGGGCGTGGACGTCGGAGCCGATGCCGCGGGCGATGTCGATGCCCTCGTGCCGGCCGGGCGTGGTGGTGTAGCCGTCGAAGCCGCAGGTGATGCTCCCGCCGCTCGCCGAGTACAGCCCGTACGACATGTTCGTGCGTGACGACGGCGAGAACTCGTGGGAGGCGTTCTGGTTCTTCAGCGTGGCGTTCAGGTTGCCCTTGGCGCCTGCTTTGAAGTCCTGGTAGCTGCCGCCGTAGTTGCTGTTGTAGTAGACGCGGACGGTCTTGGTGCTGTTGTTCCAGACCGAGGCGGCGTTGTTCTTGACGCACAGGCCTTTGCCGTTGCCGTCGCCCTTGAAGTCGTAGCAGGAGGGCTGGGTGGTGCCGTAGTCGGCGACCGAACCGGTGAAGTCGGAGATCGAGCCCTGGTTGTCGCTGTTGTAGTAGTAGCAGAACTCGCCGCTGTCGCACTTGCCGTCGCGGGCCGCCGCCGAGGCCGGCGACACGTAGACGGACGCCACCCCTCCGAGCGTGACCGCGCCGGTCGCCGTGGCGGTGAGGACCTTGGTGAGCTTGTTCATGCCGTTCTCGCCTTCTGTTCTCGTTCCTGTTGCCGTGCCTGTCTGTCGTCGTTGTCTGCGTCGTCGCTTGGTGTGTCGTCGCCTGGTGTACGGACGGGGTCAGCTGCGCTGGTACTCCTCCCAGGTGCGGATGGTCACCTTCGGGCCGTCGTCGGGCCCGCGGCCGGAGAGGCCGTTCAGGCCGAGGTAGTAGTCACCGGTCTGGTGCTGGGCCTGGCTTGAGAGGTCGGTGTCGCTGATGGCGGCGGCGTGGATGTGCCACGGCCAGTCGCCCTGGGCGGGGCTGCGCACCCATGCGGCGAAGCCGACACGGCGCAGCGCGCGGGCGACCGCGGTGCGGGTGGCGGAGTCCATCCCCTTCACCGAGACGTCCACGACGCCCCCGCCGTCGTGGGTGCCCGCGGAGGTGGGGTCGCCGCCGGGGTTGTAGGAGCCCTGGTCCAGCGCCAGGTCGCGGCCGAGCAGCCGCTCCGCCTCGGCCAGCATGCTCCGTGTCCGGGTGTTGACGACGACCCCGCCGGTGGACACGCGGGCGCCCGGTTCGATGGCGTCGGCGACGGCGAAGCGCCCGGTTCCGAGCTTGGCGAGCGACGCCTTGCCCGGCAGCCCGTTGGCGGCGAGACCGGTGTAGCCGAGAGACTTCTGGTACTTCGAGTAGGCGGCGACCGTGGTGGTGCCGAAGTAGCCGTCCACCCACGTGGCGTCGAGCAGGTTCCGGTCGCGCAGCGCCTGCTCGACCAGGAGCACGCTGGCCTTGGCTCCCGGGGTCAGCGTGTCGTCCGCCCTCCGGGGGTCGATCTGGGCGGCCTTGACGGTGGCCTCCATGTTCACGCTCGGCAGGGCCTGGACGCCGGGGGCCTGGCCGCCGGCCGCGAGGGCCGCCGGGGTCTCGACCGTTCCGGTGAACGAGGTGAGGAGGGTCGCCGTCACGACGGCGGCGGCGTACGAAGGCAGCTTCATCGGGTCTCCTGGTAGGGGACTGGGCGCAGAGCCCGCGACGGAGACCACGGTCACCCGGCCGCTCACCTGTTCACAAGAAGATCGTTGTTGTCAGCCTGTCCGCCAGGCGATTCCGTACAGATATGCACACGATCTGACAGACGGGACGCCCGGTCCAAAAGGCCCCTCCGGGGCGTCGGGCGTCAGGAAACGGAGATCGTTGCAGGGCGGCGATCGCGGGAAGGATGGGATGCATGACGCGGACTGTGAATCTGCCCGGCGGCACCGGGCTGCCGATGATCGGCTTCGGGACCTGGCAGCTGCGGCCCAAGGCGGCGTACGCGTCGGTGCGGGAGGCGCTCGAGATCGGCTACCGGCATGTCGACACCGCGACGCTGTACCGCAACGAGGCGGACGTCGGCCGGGCCGTGAAGGACAGCGGGGTCGACCGGGAGGAGGTCTTCGTCACCACCAAGCTGCGCCCGCAGGACGCGCGGGACGCCCGCCGCACCCTGGAGTCGAGCCTCCGCCTGCTCGGCACCGGCTACGTGGACCTCTGGCTGATCCACTGGCCGACCGGCCGGGACGAACTGGTCCCGACATGGCGGGCGCTGCTGGAGGCGCAGGACGCGGGACTGGTCCGCAACGCCGGGGTGAGCAACTACAGCCCGGCGCTGATCGACCGGCTGACGGAGGCCACCGGGCGGCGCCCGGCGGTCAACCAGATCGCGTGGAGCCCGGCGCAGCACGACCCCGCCCTGCTGGACGAGCACCGGCGCCGGGGGATCGCGGTCGAGGGCTACAGCGGCCTGAAGAACACCGACCTGCGCGATCCCGTCCTCACCGAGATCGCCGGGCGGTACGGGGTCACGCCGGCCCAGGTCGTCCTCCGCTGGCACCTGGAGCACGACATCGTGATCCTCCCGAGGTCGTCGCGCCGGGAGCACATCGCCGCCAACTTCGACCTCGAAGGCTTCGCCCTCACGGAGGAGGACGTCGCCGCCGTCGACGCCCTGGCCCGCAACGCCTGACCGGCCCGCCCCCCGCGAGCGGGGGCGGGCCGGTCAGGCGTGCCGGATCCGTGGTCAGCGGGGGTTGCCGGCGCGCCAGGCGACGTAGTCGGCGACCGCCTTGGCGACGTCGAACTCCGGGGTGAACCCGGTGTCGGCGGTGAGCCGGCCGATGTCGAGGTAGGGGTCCTCGCCGGGGCCGCTCCGCCTTCCGGGCAGGAGGTCGAGCCGCAGGCCGGGCGTGATCGCCTCCAGGGCCTCCGCGAACTCGCGGTTGGTGAACGGACGTCCGCTGGAGACGTTGTAGGTGTCGTGCCGCAGCGTCCTCGCCGTCATCAGGAGGGCGATCGCCCGCCCGGCGTCCGGCGCGTAGCAGCAGTCGCCGCCGTCCTTGGCGTGCGGCGGTGCCGGCCGCTCGCCGCGGAGCACCGCGCTGATGTACGGCGGGACGTGGAAGAGCAGCGGCCTGAGGGGCGGGGAGAGGAGGGCCCGGAGGAGGAGCGGCTGCCGGAGCAGCGCGTCCAGATCCGGCCCGCTGCTGATGAGCGCGAGCGACCCCACGAGGTCGGGACGCCGCTCGGCGAGCGCGGTGGCGACGTAGCCGCCGCTGGAGTGCCCGGCCACGTCGACGCGCCCGAGCCCGAGGCCGTCCAGCAGCGCGGCCACGCGGTCCGCCTGGTCGGGCACGTCGTAGGACGCGGCGGGCGGGGACTGCCCGCAGCCCGGCAGGTCGACCCGGATGACGTGCCGGTGGGCGGCGAGCGCCGGGATCATCGGCTTCCAGGTGCCGCCCGAGGCCCCCGATCCGTGGACGAGCAGCAGCGGCGGCGCCTGCCGCGGCCCGTCGTGCACCACGTGCATTCCGTGCGAACGCTCAACGTCGGACTCACTCATGCGGCCACCCTGCACGGGCGTTCGCCCACCGGTCTTGAAGAAATGTTCCGCGGCCGGCACCGAGCCGACCGGTGGGAGGGCGGCTTCCGCGGAGGCGCCGAGGTCCGTCAGACGACGGTCGCGGGCTGCTCCCGGGGCGTCAGCCGCAGCCGTACCACGGCGGGGATCGACTCGCGTTCGAGGGCGGTGCAGAGCCGGGGGAGGGCCTCGTCCTGAATGCGGCGCCGCAGTTCGGCCGGATCCGCCTCCTGCCCGTAGAGGATGCTGAGCCGCAGCCCGGCCCCCTTCGGCGAGCGGACCAGCAGGGCCCGCGCCCTGCGCACGCCCGGGTAGTCGCCGATCTCGGTCTCCAGCGCGTCCGTGATGGCCTTGGCCTCCACCCGCGTCGCGCCGGCCCTGATGTCCGGCTCCAGCGAGAGGCCCCGCAACCGGCTCGAACGGAGTTGCGCGAGCATCCAGGCCAGCCCCAGCAGCACCAGGACGACGGCCACCGCGGCGACGGCGGGCCAGAACCAGCCATGGCCGTCGGCGAAGCGGCGCGCCTGCGCGGTGAGCACGGGGCCGGAGGCCCTGGCGCTCCCGAAGGCGCCGAAGCCGCGTGCGAGGCCGAGCCCCCCGGCGGCGGCGAGGACCAGGCCGAGAAGGATCAGGCCCGTGCGGTTGACGTGCGCGTTGCGGCGGTCCATCAGGTCTCCCGGTGCTTCATGCGCACCATGACGGAGCGGGCGGGGAGGGGGTCGAGCCGGTCGAGCCGGTCCCGCACCGCCTCGGTGATCTCCGCGTCCAGGCCCGCGGGATCGCGCACGGGCGTCTCCGCGACCACCCGCACCCGCCGGCGCCCCAGGCGGACCCTGCCGACCCCCGACACGCCCGGCGCGCCCTCGGCCGCGGCGGCGACGGAGCGCTTGAGGCCCCGCCTGCTCACGCCCATCATCAGGCTCGGGTCCCGCCCGTGCAGCGGGACGATCCGCGACCTGCCCGGCAGCACGGCGGCCAGCACGAACCAGAGGCCGATCAGTGCGAGGGCGGCGAAGACCGCGCGAGCGTACACGCCGTCCCAGTTCGCGTCCCGCACCCACCCGTAGGGGAAGACGTGCACCGAGCCGTTCAGCGCCGCCGAGATCACCTCGATCGCCGTCAGCACACCGGCCGCCGTCATCAGCAGCGCGGCCGCGAGGGCCGGAAGCACCCGGTGCGAGCGGAACGTGTGCCTCGCGGCGCGGTCGGCCTTCCGCGTCGAGGCGGGCCGCGTGCTCGGCTCAGTGGCGGGCCGCGCCCCGGCCTGGGCGGTCACCGCACGGTCCTCTCACCCGCGGTGGGGCGCCCGAGCTCGGCCACCTCGATGTCCACCTGCCCGACGGTGAGACCGGTCAGCTCCGTCACCCGCTCGCGCACCCGTTCGCGCACCTCGCGGGCGACCGCGCGGACCGGCATCGGGTAGGCCACCGACAGCGCCACCTTGGCCGTGACGATGTCGCCGTGCACCCGCACCTCCGTGCGGGCGGGCCCCCGCCCGGAGACCGGGACGCCGACGACGGTCCGGCCGAGCCCGCCGGACGCCTCGACGTCCTGGGCCGCCTCGGCGACGATGCGCGCGACGGACCGTTCGCGGATCGTCGTCCTGCCCCGCTCGTCGTCGCTCATCGCGGCCGCCGCCCCGTGCGGCTCGTCGAGAAGACCTGCCCGAGGTCGAGGCTGCCCTCGATGACCCGGCCGATCACGAAGCCGAGGGCGCCGAGGAACAGGACCAGGAAGAACGCGCCGGCGCCGCCGAACGCTCCGGCGAACCCCAGTGCCAGCCCGACGACCAGGCCGATCACAGGCCACGGCACTCGCACATCCATCTCGATCACCCTTTCGGCTCGGCGGGGTTCTCAGCCGCCATCGGCCACGTCCCCGATCACCACGTCCACCGTCCGCCGGCCCGCGAGCGGGCGGACCAGACGCCGTACGTCCTCGGCGATCTCGGCGAAGGGCCGTCCGTACCGGACGACCACCCCCACCTCGACCACCTCGTCGTGCACCGCGACCCCCGCGTAGGGGGGCCCGGCGCGGTAGGTCGCGATCCAGCCGCGCGGACCGGCCGTCAGTCCGAGGACGTCCGGGCAGGCCGCGGCCGCCGCGCCGATCCGCTCCGCCAGGTCGGCGAGCGGCTCCCCGCGGCCGGGCGCCGCGCCCGGCCGGGCGGCCGCCGCCTCCGGCCCGCCGGACGGTTCCCCGCCCGGCACGGCCCGCGGCCCCGCCGCCTCCGTCCGGGAGATCATCGAACTCGGGACTCCTCGCGCCGCGGCTCCGGCGGCTCCTCGTCCGCCACGTGGACGTCGTCCACGGTGATGTTCACCTCGACGACCTCCAGGCCGCACATGTGCTCGATCTCGTTGGCGACGTTGGTGCGCACGGCGGCGGCCAGGTCCGGGATGGACAGGCCGTACTCCACGACGAGGTCGATGTCGACGGCCGCCTGGCGCTCGCCGACCTGCACGGCGACGCCCTGCGTGCTGTCGGCCGTCACCCCCGGGAGGCGCTCCCGGACCGACCCGATCGTCCGGGACATGCCCGCGCCCATCTCGTACACCCCGCCGACCTGCCGGGCGGCCATGGTGGCGATCTTCGCCACGACGTCGTCGGCGATCCGCGTGCTGCCGCTGGACGTGACGAGCTCGCTCGACCCTCCGTCGGCACCCCGCTTGCGCGTCGTCCCGACCGCACCCTGCTCGGCTCCCTGACTCACGATGCCCCCCTGCCACGCGTCGGCTGACCTGCGGATGATGCTCACGGAGCGTCACCTAAAACAGTCATACGGTCAAAGAGCGGGTCAATATCCCACTAAGCTTGATGAAGGAGACGCCCCACTCGGCGCGCGCCGGACGGGTATTCAGACCGCGGGACCGCGCTCGGAGGGACGGGCCGCGGCCAGGTCCTCGGACACGCGGCCCCGCACGTGCTCGATGAGACGGATCATGTCCGGGCAGTAGACCGTGGGGTTGTCGAAGCCCGTCCCGTGCCGGTAGCGGTGGGCCTGAAGGCCGCCCCCGCACACGGCGACCAGCGGGCAGGCCCGGCACCGCTCGCACAGGCCCGCCGCGCCGAGCTGCCGCTCGACGGCGGCCGGCAGGGCGCGCGCCGCCTCCAGGGAGTCGCGCAGGACGTTCAGGCCGGTGCCGGCGGAGGCGGCGGTCACGGGCTTGAGCAGGTCGGAATACTCGATCGCGCCGTCGGTCTCGATGACGGCGTACCGGACGGGGGCGAGCCCGAGCCCCTCGTTGCCGACGGTTCCGCCGAGCAGCAGGGTGAGCAGGTCGCTGAACGTCCGCACGTCCGCCGGCGGTTCCGCCGCGCCGTACCAGCGGTCGAAGATCTCGATGAGCCAGTCGGCGTACGGGGTGGCGGGCGACCCCTCGGCGCGTCCCGGGGGAGGCGCCGACCAGGTCCCGTGGGGGAGGAGGAAGTCCACGCGGGGCGGGCGGTGGCGCAGCAGCGCCTCGTAGGTCGCGACGGGGTCGTTGCGGAGGTCGATCGTGCAGAGGATGCCCGAGAACAGGTGCCGGTACGGGCCGGTGGACAGGTCGTCCAGGGCGGCCGACACCGAGGCGTGGCTTCCCCGGCCGTCCGGCAGGCGGCGGTGCCGGTCCTGCGCGGCGGCGTCGCCGTCCATGCTCACGCCGATCCGGACGCCGAGCCGGTCGAGCTGGGCGAGGCGGGCCCCGGTCAGCCGGGTGCCGTTCGTCTGCACGAAGAACGACGCGGCCACGCCTTCGGCGCGCACGGACCGGACCACCCGCTCGACGAGGGGCGGCGCCGCCAGCAGCGGCTCGCCTCCGTGCAGCACGACCTCGACCGAGGGGAGCGCGTGCTCGCGGACGTGGTCCCCGATGCGCCGCGCGGCGGCGTCGACCACCTCGGCCGGCATCGCGACCGGACGGTCGCGCCAGCTCTGGTCGCCCATCTCGTACACGTAGCAGTAGTCGCAGGCCAGGTTGCAGCGGCTGTGGATCTTGAGGACGAACTCCCGGAAGGGCAGCGCCTCCCGCGGCGCGGACGGGCTCATGCGACCGGATCCGGCAGGTCGCGGACCGTTCGCAGGCAGCCGGGCAGCGGCCCGTTGGCGGCGATCCAGTGCTCGCGGTGCGCGGTGGAGCGCTCCGCCGCCAGCGCGGCGGCCGGCCCCGGGACCGGCTCGGCGCGCCACTGCTCCAGCACGTGCCGCATCCCGTGGACGAACCGCTCGGTGAGCGCGGGCAGGCGGTCGCGCGAGCAGAGCTGGACGAGCCCGAGCCGCACCGCTTCGCGCCAGTGCGCGTACTCCAGATGCGCCGCCAGGGCGTGCTCGCCCCGCTCCAGCCAGCGCTGCCGCCGCCAGAACCGCGCGACGCCGAGGAAGGCGTACGTGCCGTGCAGCAGACCGGAGAACGGCCGCGGGTCGGGGCGCCAGGGCGCGTAGTACCGGCGGCCGTCGTCCCCGGGCAGCAGCCTCACCGCGTCGGTGATCGCCGCCAGCTTGCCGTGCTGGGCCTCGTGGACGAGTGTGACCGCGAGCTGCGTCGGAATGACCGGCAGGGACAGCGCGACGCAGCCGTAATGCTCCCGCGAGGTGGCGCTGCGGAACTCGTCGCCGGAAGACCGCAGGGGCGTGAGCGTGGACACCGTGCCGGAGAGCTCGCGCGCGCTGGCCCGGTGGTGGCGCGACAGCAGCTCCCAGGCGTCGCCGAGCGTCCGCTCCAGTTCGGCGACGGCTCCCTCGGAGAGCCGCTCGGCTCCGGCTGACGACACGCGGGGGAAGCGGAACGGGTCGACATCGTCGAGCAGGATCTCGAACCCGGCTCTCCCGGCGGGCTGGGCGCGGAGGGTGCGCAGCCCCTGCCAGCCCGGCGCGTCCGTGGTCCCGTCGGTGGGGATCGCCGAACTCGTCCGCCCGGCCGTGGCGACGACCTCCCGGCCGTCATGGACGATCCGCACGGTCCCGGCGTCCTGCGGAGCCGTGAGGACGCCCACCGAGGGCAGGGTCACCGTGCCGCTGGAGACGGGGACGGTGAACGTGCCCGCGCGGCGTCCGCGGATGGCGGCGGCCGCGGCCATCCCGGCGAGCTGCGCGGGGCGCGCGCCGGGCGGGTCGCCGGGCGATGCGCCGCCCCGCAGCACGCGCAGCGCGTGTAGGCCCCATCCGCCGGTCGAGGGGTGCGTGATGACGGCCGCGGCGGCGTCGGGGGCGCGCCGCTTCAGCTCCATCAGCTGCTCGAAGCCGTGCCGGGCCGCCGCGGCCTCCGGGTGGCCGGTGCGGTGGGCGGCGTCCACCACCGAGCGCAGCAGCAGCAGGTTCCGGCTGTGCTGGATCGCTCCCAGCGACTCGATCGCACCGGACGTCGCCATTCCCGAGGCGAGCGAGTCGAATTCGGTACCGGAAAAGGAATGATTCATCAATGTCATAAAGCCCGGCCTTCCGCCGAACGTCCGATCACCAGCATTTTAGTCCGCATTTCGTGATCGTTGAACATCGCCGGCCCTCTCGCACGCTCCGGTCGCCCGGCGGGGACTCTTGCCGTCCGGTAGCGAGTCCGTGACTTGTCCCCCGTTGGGCGGTACCTGCCCGCTATTCTGACCGCGGAGGACGATCAATGAGTGTTCGCAGGCTGTTCTTCTGCATGGCCGGTCTGCTGCTCATCGGGTGCGTGAGCCGCCCGTTCGGCGCGGCCGCGGAATCGCCGGCCTCGTTATCGGACGCCCCTCCTCCCTCGTCCGCGGCGTCCCCCGGCGGGGGAGACCGCCGGGACGCCGCCACCGTCTACTGCCTGTCCCGCCCCGGTCAGATGACCACGGCCCTCCTGGCGCTCGGACTCCCCGTCCCCGGAGCCGCGCCCGCACCCGCGCCCACCGGCGCACCGCCGGGGACACCGGCGCCCACGGCCTCACCCCCCATGGCGTCACCTCCCACGACCTCACCCTCCCCGCGGACCCCGTCCGGAGCGTCACCGTGGCCGACTGCGGCCGCTCGCACTCCGGGGCCCGCGGAACTGCAAGCCTGGTCCGTACGCAACAGAACTGACTTCGACCGCGCCTGCGACGCCCTGATAGGTGCCCAGACCGTTTCCCGGGAGAAGAAGGGATCATCGTTCTGGGTGTCCGCCGCAAAGGTTTTCGGCCCGCTTCTGCTGGGCGCCCTGCTCACTCTCTTCACCACCGAATGGAGAGCGTCCGTGGACCGCGGCCGGAAAGAGGGGCTCGAACTCCGGAGGCTGGCCAGGGAATTCCTCACCGCGGCGAGCGACTACGCCGAGAGGCGCAGGACGGCCGGGCAGCCGTCCGTCCAGCCCCTGCACGACACCGCGCGGGAACTGGCGCTCCGGCTGGAGGAGATCAAGGCTCGCCGCCCCTGGTGGCGCACCCTGTCCCCGGTGCTCGCCGCACTCGCCCCGGACAGGCTGGACGAAGCGGTCGCCTCGGGGTGGAACGGGCTGAGCGACCAGGCCAGACAGACCAGGCACGCGGCGGTCATGGAGGTCGTCCACCGGATCGACGCCCAGGTCGGCGGCACCGCACGGGCCCTGGAGCACCCGTGGCGTCCACCGGTCCTCCGCTGGTTCGCGTTCTGGCAGAAGGTGCCCTCGTGACGAGCGACCTCCGGACGCCGAACGGGCGCCTCTCGGCGGGCAACCCGCTCCGTCTGGTGCGTTACGCCGACAGGCCGCCGCTGGCCCTGGAACCGCACCGCGTCGGCAAGCACGCGGATCACTACGTGGAGACCAGTTCGTTCACCGAGTGTTTCGCCGCATTCCAAGACGAGTTTGACGATATCGAAACAATCCGCGACCGCGGCCACCTCGTCTTCGTCCACGGATTGCAGGGCACCGGAAAGACGTCCCTGATCTGCAGATGCGTCCATTTCCTCAAGGAGCTCCCCGGCTCGGTCGACCTGCAGGTCGTCGACGCCAGAACGCTGATCGGCCCGGTCGGGACCCCGGAGCGGCGGATGCTCGGACTCGTCTTCAAGATCTGCTCCCAGCTGATGGAGAGCCCGCATTTCTCGGGCTCGCAGTCGCGGCTGGCGCGCCTGCAGAGCGTGATCAAGGACGTCGACCGGCTCAAGGAGCGGGAGGGCCTCACCGCGGACCGGGTGAGGGACGAGGTCGCCACCATGCTCTGGGAGATCGGCCTGGGCTCCACCGACGACGGGCCGCTGGTCGTGGTCATCCTCCCGCGCTCGGCGAACCTGCTCGACGTGCGGTTCTACGCCGAGGTCGTCCAGCCCTGCATGCTGTTCTTCGCGGAGTTCGAGGACGAGGACGCCGATCAGGGGCACCCGCCCTTCGGCGGCAACATCTCCGTCATCCCGCTGCGCCCCCGCCCGCTGGCCGTCGAGGACGGGTGGACATTCGTCAGGCAGCGCCTCTACCAGAAAACGGCCCGCCGCGAATCCCTGAATATCCGGGAAGACCATATCAAGGCGCTTATGACCGCATGGAACGGGACCATGACGATAAAGCTTCTGGTAGAAGGGCTGGCGGAGGTCTTCGAAAAGATCATTAGGGCTGACAGTCCACGCGACGTGAGTTACAGTGATCTGGCGTCCCAGTTCGTCCTGCCCCCGCCGAGCGAAGAAACGGGCTCCTCATGACCGCTGATCATGAGCCGTCACCGGCGGCACGGCGCAATCCCTTTCCTCCCGGGGCGTCCGCGGCGCTCGGCGAACTGCCGGGCGAGGTGGTCAGCCTCGACACCCCGGCGATCCTCACCGTGCGGCGCGTGGTCGACGACTACCTCGCACGGAGCCTGATCCTCTGGCGGGACGTGCGATCCCAGCAGGCCCCCGGCCGGAACGGCGGCCAGGCGGACTCGCGGGAGCTGACCGACGACGAGGCGGTGCGGGCCTCCTCCACCGGCGCGAACGGCGAGGTCATCGCCGTCTCCGGTGAGGCGGGCACCGGCAAGACGCACCTGCTCAACACCCTGGTCCACCGGTTACGCCATCCGCCGCCCGGCGCCGCGATCCCGCGCAAGATCATTCCTCTGTCGGCGCAGGCCTCCGACTTCGGCACGCTGTACCGGGCCTCCTTCATCACCAGGTTCCACCTCGACGAGCTCAAGGACGTCGCCCTCGGCTACTACGCCGACGTCGTCGCCGAGCGGCTCCGGATCGACTTCCCCCACCTGGCCGAACAGGCCGCGGCGCTGGAGCGGCGCGACCCGGGTCTCGACCCCCGCGCCCTCGCGCGGCAGGCCGGACTGGCGGCCAAGGTGCCGAGGCAGCTCCAGGAGCGGCTCTGGCAGGTGACCGGGAACAAGCAGTTCGGCACCGCCTTCGCCTTGCTGGCCGACGTGCAGCTCGCCCTCGCGGTGATGGACTGGCTGGCCAGCGGCGCGCCCCCCGACGCCCGCCTCCAGGAGCAGGGGATCACCGGGGCCCTGTCGTCCAACGCCCAGATGCTCGACTGCATGGGCGCGCTCACCAGCCTCTACGGACGGCAGGGGCTGCACTTCGCACTCGTCATCGACGACATCGAGAAGCTGCTCGGCCGCCCCGACCCGCTCCTGCCGGACACGGCGAACACGGCCGAGACCCTGAAGTCGTTCCACAAGCTGCTGCGCACGTTCGTGGAGAGCGGCGGCCTGCTCGTGCTCGGCGGCCTCCCGTCCTACCTCGACCAGCTCCCCGAGGACTCCAAGTCCCGGATCCGCACCCGCATCTCGCCGTCCCCCCTGGACGGCGAGCAGATCGCCGAGTACGTCCGGCTCCGCCAGGGCGGCGTGCTCGAACCGTTCGAGCGGTCGGCCTGCGACGCGATCCACCGGCTCACCGGCGGCAGCCCCCGGCAGGTCGTCAGGCTCTGCTACCGCAGCTTCCAGCTCACCGTGCCGCCCGCGCGGGTGGACGCGCCCGCCGTCCACACGGCGGCGCGGCAGGAGAACCTCGGCTACGTGGTGCCGCTGGACGACCTCCTGTCGAACGTCTCGGAGATCCTCAACGGCCGGGGCTGGATGGCCGAGACGAGCTACCCCCTGCTGCCGGAGCGCGAGCGGCCCGACTTCTGGATCCCGATGCCCCCCGGGCAGGACCGCGCGGGCTGCGCGATCGTGGTGAGCGCGCCGCTGGTGCAGGCGGAGGAGGCCGAGCCGCTGATCCGCCGCGTCCAGGCCATCCGCCGCGACAGCCCGAAGCGCCGCGTCGTCGTGGTGACGGGATTCCTCAGCGAGGAGATCCGCCCCTCCCTGACCCAGGCGTGCGGAGCACCGCCGATCGTGTACCTCGCCGACCGGTTCCACGACGTCCTCACCGCCCGCCTGGACGAGCTGAACCGGGAGATCATCGGCCACCGCGCCGGCCCCGCGGCCTCCGACGGCGACATCGCGATGATGCACGACTCGATGGAGCGGATCAGGCGGCAGGTGACCGCCTCGCACGACCACCTGCTCAGCCTGCAGAGCCAGGTCGAGCAGATCCGCCAGCAGGCCGACCGGCAGCTCCAGGCGATCAGAAGGGACCTGGTGCGCCCGCCCGCGGTGCCCGCCGGAGCGGCCGCCGAGCCCGAGCGGCCCGGACGCGACCTGCCGGACACCGTGGCCCGGCCCTTCACCCGCGCGCTCCAGTCCCTCGCGGCGATCGACGACGTCGACGCCTACATCGGGCGCTCCTTCGACCTGTCCCGCGACGACGCGGCCACCGCCGGGGCCATGCTCAGCTACCGGCTGCGCCGCTACGAGATCTTCGAGGCGATCGGGGTGGGCATGGTGCTGCGGCGGCTCGTGACCTCGTTCGAGGAGTCCGTCGCCGGCTGGCTCGCGCGCGTGCGGTCCCGGCCGGGCCCCACCGCCGACGACCTGGCACGGCTGGACCGGCTCTGCGAGGCGTTCGACGCCAGCTACGACGCCGTCCCGCTGTCGGCGCTGAGCCAGCTCGGCAGCCTGTCCGAGGACGCGGTCCCCGGCCTGAGCGGCTCGGTCGCCCAGGTCGCGATCGTGGACAGCCTGGACGAACTGAGCGGCCGCGTCCGGCGCGGCGTCCTCCTCGCCGCCGAGGACGCCGGCGGCGGCACCGGCCCGGCGTCCGGCCCCGCGCCCGTCTGAGAGGCCTCCGCCGCCTCCCGGTCCTCACGGGGCGGAACCGCCGCCGGCGTACTCGTCGATGATCGTTTCGAGGCGCCTGTCGGCGTCCCACACGTTCTTCTGCCGCAGGGTGACGCCGAAGAGCGCCAGGTCGTCCGGCAGGCAGCGGTAGTACAGCGCCCCCTGCTCGACGTCCATGACGAGCCGGGACGGCCGCCCCCGCAGAGCGGGCCCGAGCCGGTACGCCAGGGACCGCACGAGCTGCCGCGAGGCGAGGAAGATCTCCTCGTAGCGCTTCCTGTGCTCGGCGACCGAGACCTTGCGGAAGTACGTTCCGAGGCCGTCGTCGGTGAGGACGTCGGTGCTGAAGAGGTGGTCGCCGCCGCGGTGGCCCGACAGGTAGTGCAGGTCGAGGGGGGAGACGCGGCGCCGGCCGATCTCCACCAGGCGGGGGTCGGCGCCCGGGGCCTCGAACAGGACGGGCGCCGGTCCGGGGACGTCCGGCAGCGCCGGGGCGGACGTGCTGTAGCCGCCGAGGTTCTCGGGACCCAGCGAGTAGAGTTCGCGCACCCGGTCGGAGATCTGCGCCATCTGCCGGTCGCCGCGCTCGACCGCCGCGCCCTCCCGCGCGACGCCGAACTGCGTCTCCCCCGGACGCAGCGAGATGTAGTAGACGCCGCCCGCGTCGCAGGACAGGACGAGGCGGATGAGCCGCCCGCTGTCCAGCGACGCCGTCCACGAGTCGATCTTGGCGAAGGTCGGGCCCAGCCTGCCGCCGATCTGGTCGTGGAGCCTTCTGTCCTCCGGTGTCAGATCCGCGTCCTCGACGGCGAACCGGAACATGCCGTCGATGAAGTTCGCGGTGTGCGCCAGCCCGGCGGCGCCCTCGAAGACCTCCCTCACCGTGTTCTCCAGCAGCAGCGTTCCCGGGCTCTCGTCGATGTGCCCCGCGCGCCGCGTGATGGTCCTCGGGGT
This sequence comes from Actinomadura coerulea, assembly GCF_014208105.1. Taxonomy (NCBI): domain Bacteria; kingdom Bacillati; phylum Actinomycetota; class Actinomycetes; order Streptosporangiales; family Thermomonosporaceae; genus Actinomadura; species Actinomadura coerulea. The sequence continues at coordinate 4,213,464 of NZ_JACHMQ010000001.1, read as the reverse complement.
CTCGCTCACTCGGTCTCCTCTCCGGGTCCGGCGGTCTCAGATCTGCGGCGCGTCCCACTGGAACGCGCGGCGCTCGGTGCCCGGCGCCTCGTTCCGCAGCCGCGCCCGGGTGTGGGCGAGGTTCCCGCGCACGGCGAGGGCCCACGGATGCTCGTCGTCGGGGTAGCCGGACGGGAGGCGCTCCTCGGCCTGCTCGTCGAGGTCGAGGGCCTCGTCGTAGCGGCCGAGGGCCATCAGCGCGTCGGCGTGGTCGACCAGCGCCCCCACCACGTACGGATGGTCGTCGTCCAGCCGCTCGCGCAGCAGGTTCAGGGCGGTGGCGCTCTGCTCCGCGGCGAGGTCGGCCTCGCCGAGGGCGAGGGTGTAGACCGACAGGTTGCAGCGGGCGAGCTGGACGAACGGGTGCCTCTCGTCGTACAGGGCGAGGTAGCCCATGACGGCCCGGCCCGCCTCGTCGCGCGCGGCCTCGTACGCGCCGCAGGCGTCCTCGGCCGCGGCGACGGCCAGCCGGCAGGCGAGCGTCTCGTAGTTCTCGCCGGGGTGGACGTCCAGATGGATCTTCAGCAGCCTGCGCAGCTCGTCACGGTCGTCGCCGCGCGCCTCGGGGTCGCCGGGCCGGTGCCGGCGGGTGATGCGCTGCTGGCGCTGGGCGCACAGCAGATGGAGGTTGGCGGCGTCGTCCCGGTGGAGCTCGCGGAGGACGGCGACCGAGTGGGTCAGCTCCCGCGCCGAGTCGCCGTACCGGCCGAGGCGGCGCAGCAGCGCGCCGATCTTGTAGGCGGAGATCGCGAGCGACTGACGGTCGCCGGGCTCGACCCGCCGCTGCCGCTCCCGGTTGCGCCGCTCGATCGCCAGCGCCTCCCGGACGGAGGTGTCCTGCCCGTCCAGGGTCAGCGACAGCGTGAGGTTCATGGCGGCGGTCCGGGTCAGCTCGTGGTCGTCGCCCAGCTCGCGGCGCAGCCCGATCAGGGTCGCGCGGTCGCGGACGAGCGCGGTGCCGAAGTCGCCGGCCTGCCGCAGGTCGGCGGCGTACCCCCGCGCGCCCATCAGCGTCCGGATGTCGGCGTATCCGAGGCGCATCTGCCGGTTGAGCGCGTCCTCGGAGATGCGCGCCGCCTCCTCGAAACGGCCGAGCGCCCTCAGGAGGTTGGCGCGCTGCACCTCGACGCGCAGCAGCAGCGGATCGTCGGCGCCCAGGCGCTCGCGCCAGTCGGCCGACAGCCGCTCGGCGACGCCGAGGCCGAGCGCGCGGTCGTTGCCGTCCCCGGCGAGGTACAGGTGGCGCACGTGGCAGGCCAGCCAGCGGCGGACGGGCCGCTCGCCGCTCGTGAGCGCCTCGCTGACGGACAGGTGCCGCTGGAGCTCGGCGAACGTGGCGGCGTGGTAGGGCCGGTCGACCTCGGCGTCGGCGGGCGCGAACGCGGCGAGGACGCGGTGCACCTCGGCGGTCACGCGGTCGCGCTCGCCGTCCCGCAGCGAATCGCGGATGATCTTCTGGACCATCCGGTGGACGCGCAGTTCGCCGCCGAGCTCGTGGTCCACCTCGGCCAGGCCGTACCGGGTCAGCCGGACGAGCAGCGCCTCCAGGCGCACGGAGTCCTCGGCGAGGTCGGGCCAGTGCGCCTCCAGCGCGGCGAGCATGGCGGGGGAGAACAGCAGCCGGCGCCCCACGCCGTCCGGCGACAGGAACGCCGCCATCCGCATCAGGTGCACGGCGGCCCCGCCCGAGCCGAGCTGGCGCAGGGCGTCGAGGGTCAGCCCGAGGACGATCCGGGCGGTCAGCAGGTCGGCCTCTTCCCGGCGGCCCGCCGCGTCGCGCGCGCCCGCCCCGCCTGCCGGAGCCGCGGGAGCGTGCCGCGCGGCCGCGACGCCCTCGGCGAAGAGGCTGGTGAACGTCTCGACCGCGTCCTCGACCGCCTCCATCTCGCGGAAGGCGCCCGCGGACGCCGCCGCCCCGGAACCGGGCTCCGCGGGACGGGCCGCGCCGCGCTGCCTCCAGTCGGCGTGGCGTTCCACCCACGCCGCGGCCAGCGCCACGTTCAGGGGGAGGTCGCGCATGTGGCGCGCGAGCCGGTCGACGTGCTCGTCGGAGAGCGCGGGGACCCTCCTGCGGAACAGCTCCCGGCTCTCGTCCCTGGTGAACGGCCCCGCCCGGGTGGACTTCTCGACCCGCCGGACCAGCGTTCCGCTCCTGAGGGTCCCGACGTCCCCGCCCGTGATGACGACGTGGTTGCCCCGGGTGGTCTCGGGCACGAGATCGGTCAGGTCCTCGGCCCGCTCGACGTTGTCGTAGATCAGCAGCCAGGTCCCGGCGCGGTTGACCTCCTCCCTGACGAACTGCGCGACGGGGTCGCCCGCGGCGGTCGCGGGCCGGCGGCCGCCGCCGGGGGCCTCGACCGCCTCGTGCATGGCGGTGAGGGCGGCCCGCACGCTCCCGGCCGACGCCGCGGTGATCCACCAGATCGCGTCGTAGTCGCCCGAGAACCGGAGGGCGTACTCCAGGGCGAGCCTGCTCTTCCCGGTGCCGGCCGCCCCGTTGATCATGTAGATGCCGTCGCGGTCCGAGCCGAGCAGCGCGTCGCGCATCCGCTCGAGCTCCGCGCCCCGCTCCACGAAGGCGCCCGCGGACGGGGGCAGGCGGCGATACGCGGGCGCCCGGCCCGGGAACCGGGGGTCGCCCAAGACCTCCCCGGGGGCGGGCGGCGTGCGGGACGGCATCAGCCGCTGGAACAGCTCGTCGCGGGCGGCCGACTCGTTCAGGGCGAAAAGGTCGATCCGCGCGGACGGCGCGACGCCCGGGGCCGGATCCTCGGGGGACAGCCGGAGGTACCAGTGGGCGCCGGGGACCGGCGTCCCGGCCCCCGCCGCCTCGGGGCCGACGACGATGACGACGTCGTCGTCGCGGACCGGGCCCTCCCCGGCGGGACGCAGGTGCGTCGAGCGCAGCTGGACGCCGAGCCAGTCGGCCCAGGCGCGCTGGGCGGGCTCGTAGATCACTCGGTAGCGGCGCGTGCGCAGCGCGTCGTCGGCGCCGATGCGCGCCCGGTACGCCTCGACCGCCTCGGCCGTGGCCCGCGGCGGGTCGAACCCCTCGTCGTCGAGGACGGTGCGGAGCACGTCCCGGTAGGCCGTGAGGAGCCCGGGGGACGAACGGTCCCCCGCGAACACGGCGAGCCTCGCGGCGACGGCGGCATCGGCGACCTTGGGGATCGCCATCCGCTGCCAGTACGCGTCGCGTGCCGCGGGCGTCGTCGTGCCGGGGAAGAGCCACGCGAACGCCACGCCCGCCCTGCCGCGCACGCTGAGGGACGACGCGTCCTCCACCTGCATGAGAACCGGCAGGATCCGGGGGACCACCGTGGCCTTCAGCTCCCGGGCGAGCGCCTCGCCGGCCGCGATGCCGCCGGAGTCGGCCCTGACCCCGATGGCCACGGTGTCGGCGAGCCTCGCCAGGGCCTCCGCAGGGAGGCCGGCGGCGTCGACGAGCACGTGGTCGTAGGAGGTGCGGCGCAGCCCCTCGCGCAGAGCGGCGACGAACCGGCGCAGGTCGGCGGCCTCCAGCTCGCTCCAGTGGCCGCGGGCGCCGCCGGAGCCCCGCGCGGGGAGGAGGTCCACCCGCCCGGCGATCGGCGGGCCGGGCGGCTCCCGGTGCCGCAGGAGGGGCAGCAGGTCGAACCCGTGGGGGGCGCTCCGGCCGCCGGAGCCGAACCCGCGGGCGAGGTCGAGGAGCCCGGCCTCACCGGAGCCGTCGCCGGCGAACCGCCTCGCGTGGTCCTCCAGGGCGGGCGACGCGAGGTCGCCGTCGACCAGCAGCACGGCACGGCCGGCGAGTGCCAGCATCCAGGCGAGGTCGGCGAGGGCGGTGGTGCAGCCCGCGCCGCGCTCCGGCGAGGTGAGGGCGATGACGTTCGGCGGGCCGCTGCGCGGCGCGACGTGGGGGACCAACGCGGCTCCTTCGGGACCTCGCGCCCGGCGGCGGGCCGTCGCCCGCGCCGCGGACGCCGCTCACAACTGCAACATTCGCGACCTTTCGCACAACCCTTTCATATTCGCGCATTGAACGTGAGATACAAGGCCGATTCCTGGAGGTTCTCGTAATAGATTCGGTTGACGGCTCTGCGGAGGGCCTCGCTCGGCAGGGCGTCCATTTGATCGAGATCGAAGTCGGTCACGTCGATGATGGTGGTCGGGAGTTCCTCACTCGCATCGTCCATCGATCACTCTATTCGGCTGGTACGGCACTTCTTTGGGGCTGACCGAATTCGGCCGCACGGGTCAAGGCCACTTCCGTCATCCCGCAGGGGCATGGTCGAGGCTAGCCTCATCCCGCAATGACGACTATGTCCCATGGCGCGTTTTCCGTGTTCCGCAGGAACGAATCATGGGGCGTCTCCGCGTCGCGTCGCGTCCGAGGGATCACGTTTCCGGGTCGGCGCCGGGAGCGGAGGCGCACGCGTCGGTCTCGGGGGACGGCCGGGGATCCGGCGGGCCGGACGCCGGCGCGGCGCCGGACAGCGCACCGGGCCGGAACGCGCCCGTCCCCGGCGGGCCCGGCTCGTCGGCCGGGGGGTGCGGCGGATCGCCGGCGTACCGGTTCAGCACCCCGTTGGAGGCGTAGTGCAGGACGTTCACGACCAGGATCGCCGGCGCGACGATCCCGACGGTGCCGCGGAAGTCGGGCTCCAGCGCCAGCGCCAGGATGATCGCTGTGATCCCGTTCTGCTGGCCGAGGGCCAGATGGACGCGGTCGCGACCGCTCAGCCCGTGCTCCAGCACGGGCACCACGAGCAGCGAGATCAGCGCCTGGGCGCCGAAGGCCGCGACGCCCAGCACCACTGCCGGCAGCAGGTCGACGCCGTCCACCAGCAGCAGGCCGAGGGCGAAGGAGGCGACCAGGAAGGCGGTCGCCACGGCGCGGTCGACCACCTTCGCGTACGCGCCGACTCTGAGGAAGAGACCGATCACGGCCACGGCGAGCATCAGCATCCACTGGGCCGCGACCAGGAAGACGACCGGCAGCACCGCCAGGGAGAGCAGGTCGGCGAACCGCCCGCCCGCCTCCGCTCCCCGCCGCGCGGAGGGCCGGGCGACCGCCGGGCCGGGGGCGGGTGCAACGGGTTTCCGCAGGCCCCGCAGTGCGACGAAGACGCCGAAGGCCGCGGCCGCCAGCGCGAGGTTCAATCCCAGATCGGTAAGATAGGCGCCGAGCCCGTCCTCCGACGGACCGGCCTTCGGCGATCCGTCCCGTCCGGAAAGCCGGAAGGCGAGTATCGAGAAGTAGAGGGAGAGGAGAACGGTCACGGGGTCGTCGAACGAGGCCCAGGCGAACAGGAGCGCCTTCGCCCGCGCCGACATCCGGCTGTTCGCCCGCATCGCGGCCACCGACAGGGGGTCGATCTGCGCGACGGCGATACCGAGGACCAGGTAGCGGGCGTCGTGGAACACCAGCAGCATCACGCCGGCGATCAGGACGGCCTTGATGACGACGCCCAGCGTGACGGCCACCAGCACGCCCCGGGCGTCCCGCCGGAGGGCCCCGAGATCGATCTCGTGCGTGCTCCCGTACAGGCCGATGGCCAGCAGGAACCCGGCGAGGAAGGAGTACCAGGCCGAGCCCGCGAGATCACCCGGATGGACGAGGGCGCCCGCGCCGAGCCCCGCCGCCGTGGCGAGCAGCGCCCCGACGACGATGAGGGGAACGATCCGCGACAGCCGTCTCCACGATACGCGCGCACCCAAAAGGCGTTCTCCGTTCCACGGGCCGCCCGCGCCCTCGGGAGCGGGCCGGCGTCCGGATCGACGGACCCCCTCAGCCGAGAACATCATAAAAAATGATCAACCGCCGCCGGAAGCCCGGCCCGGTATTCGCCGACTTACCGCCTGACCGAATCCGGCAACGCGCGGTAAGAGCGATGAGTGCGTTTCAGACGTCCGAAACGAATCCGGCATCTCCCTCAAACTGCCGGGACGCCGAAAACCGTCATGTCGTCGGGGCGCGGGACCGCCGGGAGTCAGAGTGTTCGCGAGAACAGCAGGTCAGCTGCGCCTAGCGTCCGGCCGTCGATGGTATCACCGGCCCTGGGAACGCCCCCTGCACCGCCATTTCTCGCCAACGCTGGCTTCCGTCAGCGGCATGGTCGGCGCGCGGGTCACTGATATCCCGAGCCGTGCGGGGAGCTGGATCCTGGATTGGCGGCGAAGGCGTCTGCGTCTTCGCCTTGGCGGTATGCCGACGCCTGTAGTTCGTACAGTTCGGCGTAGAGGCCGTTCTGGGCGATGAGTTCCCGGTGGGTGCCGTGTTCGGTGACGCGTCCGCCGTCGAGGACGTAGATGCGGTCGGCGTGGCGGACGCTCGCGAGCCGGTGGGTGATCAGCAGGACGGTGCGGCCGTGCTGGGCGGCGTGCCGGCGGATCTGGTCGAACAGGTGGTGTTCGGCGCGGGCGTCGAGTGCGGCGGTGGGTTCGTCGCAGATCAGCAGGGGCGCGTCCCGGTAGAAGCCGCGCGCGGCCGCCAGCCGCTGCCACTGGCCGCCCGACAGTTCGCATCCGTTGGCGAAGCGCTTGTCCAGGAGGGTGTCGAGGCCGAGGGGCAGGGTGGCGATGACCGAGTCGGCGCCGGCGTTGGTCGCGGCCTCGTCGACGTTCGCCCGAACGTCGGCGGCGGCCAGGTCGTCGCCCATGGTGATGTTGTCGGCGGCGGTCATCGGCCAGTGGGTGTGGTCCTGGGCGACGACGGCGATGGCCCGCCGCAGGGCCTCGGGGGCCAGGTCGCTCACGCGGGTGTCGTCCCAGCGGACCGCGCCGCCCTGCGGGGCGTAGAGGCCGGCGAGGATCTTGGCGAGGGTCGTCTTCCCCGATCCGTTCTCCCCGACCAGCGCGACGATCTCCCCGCGGCCGAGCCGCACCGACACCCCGCGCAGCGATGGCTTGTCGCTGTCGGGATAGGCGAAGGTCACCTCCTCGGCATGGATCTCTCCGAACCCCCGCAGCGCCGCGAGCTGCCTCTCCAAGTCGCCCGGCTCGCCGGCGCGAGACCGCTGGACGCGCTGCTCGGCGTTCTGGCAGTAGGCCATGTAGTCGCTGAAGTACAGGCCGTCCTCGTAGCAGCGGTTCAGGGCGTAGACGAGGTTGACGAGAGAGGTCTGACCGGCGCGGATCGCCAGGACGGCCGTCCCGGCCACCGCGAGCGGCATCACGCCTCGCCACAGGAGCAGCCCCAGCGCCGTGTACATCAACGCGGTCGCGACACCCTTGAGGACGTCGCCCCACACCTGCGACATCGTCTGCCGCCGCGCCAGGTCGAGGAGCACGCGGCGGACGTGGGCGGCCAGCGCGGCGTACTGGCGCAGCAGGAAGGCCCGGACGGTGAAGGAGCGGACCTCGGCGGCGTGGCGCCGCTCCGTCATCAGGTCCGACATGATCCAGCTCCGCCGCCGCACCTCCACCAGATCCAGCTGGGTCAGGTATCCCAGCCGGGCCGCGCGGACCGCCGCCCATCCCTCGGGCAGCGCGGTCAGCAGCAGCAGCGGAAGCAGCACCGGGTGCAGCACGCCGAGCGCCCCTGCCGCCGCCGCGACGCCGACGGCGGCGGTGAACAGGTCCACCGCGTTGTCGACCATGGACGGGGCCGAGTCCACGCCCCGCATGCGGGCCCGGTGCAGGTCGTCCTGGAACTCGGCGTCGTCGAACGCCGCCAGCTCGATCGCGGTCGTCAGCTCGTACAGCCGCTGCTCGACGATCTGCTCGACCTGCGGGCGCAGCCGGGCCTGCGCCCACTGCGCCGCCGCCGAGAACGCCGCGCGGACCGTGACCGCGGCCCCCACCAGCACCAGCTCCGGTGCGGCGGCCCGCACCCGGTCCGGGGTCGGGCCCGCCGAGAACAGCGCGGTCAGCACCCCGGTGGTGGCCAGCAGGCCGAACGCGGTGAACACCCCGGCGGCCACGTTGAACGCGATGGTGGCGGCCAGGTCCCGGGGGCCCGCCCGCCACGCGAGCCGCATCACCTGCCTGATCAGAGTCGGCAGCCGCCGCGCCATGGTGAGCATGCCGGTGTCCGACAGTTCGGCGGCCTTGCGATACCACTTGTGCTCGGTCAGGGCCGGCCCCACGGGCGCCTCGACCGGCGCGGCGGCGCGGCGGCGGCGCAGCGGCAGCCTCATGGGCCCACCTCCGGGGTCGGCGACGTCTCGCGATCACTGGAGCGGGCGACGATGGTCATGGGACCGGCCTCCGGGCAGGGGGGACGGGCACCACCCTCTGTGCCGCGCCCGGCCGCGAGGAAGGGTTGCCGCGGTCTTTGGGCCCGCGCTCCCGGGGCACAGTTCTCCACCCGCCCGGTAAGCCCCCGATGCCCCGGATAATGTGATCGTTTCTCGTCGAGTGGTTCGCCCGCCAGGAGGGGGCCACGCCTCGTCCTGCGAACGCGGGACGCCGTCAGCCTCCCCGCCCGGCGGCTGCGGTGGGGGAACTGGTTCTGGGTCATGCTGTCCAGGAACGGGCGTCAGCTTGTCCGGCCGACGCCTCCGTAAAGCCATTTGCCGACATCGTCGGCCGGTTTATCCGTCTCGTCGTCTTCGGGATTCCACGTGTCGATGGTGACCAGACCGGGATCGACGAGCTCGAAACCGTCGAAGAAAAGCTCGATGTCGGTCTTGTCGCGGAAATAGATCGGGGTGGGAGTGGCCGCGTAGGCCCCCTCGATCTGCTCGACGGCCTCCGCGGAGTGCCCTTCCGTCGTCACATGCGTCGCGGCGAGATGGCTGCCCGGCGCGAGCGCCTCCCGCAGGGGCGCCATGACGTCCTCCCGCTCCTCCAGGGTGAGGAAGTGCGTCATGGCGATCATCAGCACGCCGACCGGAGCGGCGAAGTCGATCAGCCCGGTGCGCCGGGCGTGGCCGAGGACCTCGCCGGGCCGGCGCATGTCGGCCTGGGCGACGGTGGTGAACTCGTTGGTCGCGAGCAGTGCGCGCCCGTGCACCAGGACCACCGGATCGCTGTCGACGTACACGACGCGGGCGTCCGGGACGATCTCGTGGGCGATCTCGTGGGTGTTGCCGACGGTCGGCAGCCCCGAGCCGATGTCGAGGAACTGCCGGATTCCCCGGCGCGCCATGTACCGCACGGAGCGGCGCAGGAACGAGCGGTTCTCCAGGGCGAGCTCGCCGATCTCCGGCATGGCCTGCGCGACCCGATCCGCCGCGTCCCGGTCGACCTGGAAGTTGTCTTTTCCGTGCAGGTAGTAGTCGTACATGCGGGCGACGCTCGGCCGAGTGAGATCGATTTCCGGGGACAGGCCGTTCTCGGCCACGTACGACCTCCACCCAAGATCAAGTTATTTCCGGGGAAAGACTAGCCCGGCCGGGACGCGGTGGCCAAGTCCGGCCGGATGATCGCGTTGACGCCATTTTCCTCGGCGCGGGCGGGATTCCGCGGCGCCGGAAAGGCCCGGCCTCAGGTCGGCGGCTTCCGCTGGAACCGCGGTTCGTGGTCGGTGCTCCGGTGCCTGCGCCGAGGCAGCCCGGTCGGCTCCTGCGGGGGAGGACTCCAGTGCGGGGGAGGCGGCGCCGCCCGCGACCGGATGCCCTCGTCCGGGAGTTCCGGCGAGGGGACGGCGGGGCCGGTCCGCGGCTCCGGATCGAGGACGGCATCGGACCCCGCGGCGAGGGGCGGCTCGACCGTGGCCAGCCCGTCGGCGATGAGAGTGGCCAGGTCGCTCATGACCGGGAACAGGCCGCGTCCGAGAGCGAAGGCGATGTCGCGGGGCGTCCGGCGGCCGTTGACCTTGGCGAGCAGTTCCCGCCGCTGGGCGTTGACCGGCACGGACCCCGCGGGCCTGCTGCTTCGCGGCCTCGACCGCACGGACAGGCCGAGCACGGTCCAGGAGTGGGCGAGATCGAGCCTGCGGCGGATCTCGCGGGTGGCGCGTTCGGCGTCCAGGCCGGGGTCGGACGCGAGAAGCGGGGCGGCGTCACCGGGGTCGGCGGTGCAGGTGCGGACCCCGCACAGTGCCATGGCGAAAAGGGCGTCGGCGACCGCGGCGCGGGTGATGACCTGGACTCCGGCGTCGCCGAGGAGGCCGCGCACCACCAGTTCGCGTTCCAGCCGGCCCTCCGGGGCGCCGGCGGTGAAGGCGGCGGTCCAGTCGGCCTCGCTGATCCGTCCGGAGCGCAGCAGCAGCGGCTCGGGTCCCGGCGCGGCGGGGGTGGAGGCGGCCACCACCAGGCCGTCGCGCATGCTCACCGAGCCGCCCGGGGACCCGTCCATCCGCAGAGTCCCGGTGAACCGCTGCCGACCGCGCCGGGTCAGTGCCGAGATCAGCACGCCCGCGTGGTCACGCCCGCGTCCTGCCGGAGGCTGCGCTTCTGATGCCATCTGTCCCTTCTCGCCTTCCCTGATGGTGCTCGATGCCCCATTGAGTGTGGCCACGGTGCCGGATCGGCGGAATCCAAGGCTTCCCGGTTGTGGAAGCCCGTTCGCGGGATATATTAGCGTCCGAAATAAGCAATTCGTCGGGAGTGGTATGAACATCGAAACGGCGCTCAAGGAAGCCATGGCCATCGAGGGCGCTATCGGCGCGGCCCTGGTCGACTATGACAGCGGCATGTCCCTCGGATCGCTGGGAGGGGGCCCCGAACTCGACCTGGAGGTCGCCGCCGCGGGCAGCACCGAGGTCGTCCGCGCCGAGGTCCGGACTCTGGAATCCCTCGCCATCGACGACTCCGTCGAGGACATCCTGATCACCTTGAACCGGCAGTACAGTTTGATCCGCGTCCTCGGACGAGGCCACGGCCGCCTGTTCCTCTACCTCGCACTCAACCGGGAACGCGCCAACCTGGCGCTCGCCCGGCACCACCTGCGGCGGATCGAAGCCGAACTCAGCGTCTGACCGCGTCTCCGTCTCGGGGCGAAATTTGGGGGAGAACGGGTATGCGCGAAGCCGTGCTCGCGGAACTGCAGGCACTCCGGGGCCAGGTGGTGGGCGTCACGGACGCCGCGGTGGCGTCGGTGGACGGGATGCTGGTGGCCTCCGACACCGACGAGGTCCGGCCCGACGTCCTGGCGGCGCTCGCCGCGGCCTCACTGGGCCTCGGCCGAAGCGCGGGGAACGAGGTCGGCATGGGCGAACTGCGCGAGGTGGTGACCCGCTGCCAGAGCGGTCACATCGTGGTCTACGCCGTCCAGCGCACAGGGCTGCTCGTCGTGCTGGGCGACGAGGGGCTGGACATCGCCGACCTGCACCTGCGGTCCCGGGCCACCGTCGACCGCCTCGGCGCCATTCTCGCTCAGAACTGACCACCGAACGTCCTTCGCAACGGGGGACGCCTTCTGCGAGCGGCGCGCGAACTCGCCGCCCGCAATGGTGGAAAGAAGGTTCTGACTAATGGCGGATACGAAGATGTCCTGCCTTAACGGAGAGACACTGACGTCGTGGTCACGGTGTCTCGGGCACCTGTGTGGTCTGGGGCGCCGTGCCTGTGATGAGGGGGCAGGGGCGGAATCCCTTGGTGACGAGCCAGATGCCCAGTGACACTTCCCAGACGATCTCCGGCGCCGTGAACAGGAAGTTCACGGGGGACTGCTGCTCGTAGGCGCCGAACAGGACGGCGGTCGCGGTGGCGCAGGCGATGGGGCCCCTGTCCCCACCCTCCGGTGGCCGGATTCGGAGTGCCCGGCCGTAGTCTCGGAGGAGGCATGGGTGCCCGGCGATGCGCTCGTCAGTCCGGTGCGGTGAAAGGATGATCGGCATGGGACAAGTCGTGGTGAACGCGGAGAGCACGCTGCAAGCAAGCCCGGACCAGGTCCTCGGAGCGCTCAGCGACTACACGGGGGTCCGCTCCCGCATGCTGACGGAGCACTTCAGCGAGTACGAAGTGCGGGAAGGCGGCCAGGGCGAGGGCACGGTGGTGCACTGGAAGCTGGCGGCCACGAAGAAGCGGGTGCGCGACTGCCTCTTCACCGTGAGCGCGCCCGCCGGTGACCGCCTGGTGGAACGGGACGCCAACTCCTCGATGGTCACCACCTGGACGGTCACTCCCGCCGACGGAGGCGCGCGCGTCCACGTCACCACCACCTGGGACGGGGCGGGCGGCGTCGGCGGCTTCTTCGAGCGGACCTTCGCCCCGAAGGGCCTGCAGCGCATCTACGACGCCCAGCTCGCCAAGCTCGGCTCCGTGCTGGGCTCGTGACCGCGCCTGCCGACGAGGTCTACCGGCGGCGCTCCGCCCGTGTGCTGTTGGTGGACGACACCGACCGCGTCCTGCTGTTCCGCTGGCCGAAGGCCGCCGGCGACCCCGAGGCGGGCCACTGCTGGATCACTCCGGGCGGAGGCGTCGAGGAGGGTGAGACCCTGAGCGTGGCCGCGGCCCGCGAGCTGCGCGAGGAGACCGGCCTGATCGTCTCCCCGGAGGAGCTCGGCCCGCAGGTCGCCGTGGCCTCCGGGTACGCGGACCTCGGCTGGGCCCGGGGCGTGTTCCGGGACGACTTCTTCCTGTTCCGCACGCCCGCCCGCGACATCGACACCGCGGGGTTCACCCTGATGGAGCGCGAGCACGTCAGCGCCCATCGCTGGTGGCGGATCGAGGAGATGGAGAGCGTGGAAGAGCCGATCTACCCGCTCATGCTCGCGGAACTCCTCACCGAGCTCCTCGCGGGACGCACCCCCTCCGAGCCGGTCCGCCTCCCCTGGCACCACTGACCGACCCGCCGGACGTCGGGTGGGATCACCCGTGGGGGCCGAGGGAGGCGAAGCCTCCGACGATGGCTCCGTAGCCGATGTGGGCGACGACGGTGACCAGGGGCGTGCTGGGGCCGTAGTTGAGCATGAGGAAGCCCGGGGGTTCCAGCAGGGCGACCTTGGGGGCGCTGGTCAAAGGGCTGCCCATCCGCGGATGGACCAACGGCAGCAGGATGTTCACCAGGGCGGTGCCGGCGAACAGTCCGTGCACCAGGCCGAACAGGGCCCCGAGCCACCAGCCGGCGTGGCCGATGGCGAGGAAGACGGCGTAGTAGACGAACGCGAACACCTCGCCGCTGACGAAGTGCAGGAGATAGCCGATCGCCTTGGCGCGGGCCCGGTTCGCGGTGAGGGCGGTACCGAGGAGGAACGGCAGGTCCGCGCGGGTGAGCTTGAACTCGCTGGCGGCCCGCAGGACGGTGGTCAGGACCAGCGTGGCGACGAAGCCGCCCGCGGCGGTTCCCCAGGCGCTCACCCGACCGCCTCCCCGGCGGCCGAGCCGATGGCGCACGCGGCGTTGATCAGAGCCAGGTGGCTCAGCCCCTGGGGCAGGTTCCCCAGGAAGGCGCCGGTGTCCGGATCGATCTCCTCGCCGTACAGGCCGACATCGTTGGCCAGCCCTACCAGGTCGTCCATCAGTGCGACGGCCTCGTCGAGGCGCCCGGTGAGCGCCAGGCACTCGGCCAGCCAGAAGGAGCACGCCAGGAACGCGCCCTCGGTGCCGCCCAACCCGTCCTCGCCGGAGTACCTGTCGACGAACGGGCCGTGCCGCAGCTCGCGTCCCACGGCGTCGACCGTGGCGCGCATGCGCGGATCACCGGGAGGGGCGTAGCCGTGGAGGAGGCCGAGCAGCACGGCGGCGTCCAGCTCCGAACTGCCGGCGGAGCGCGTGTAGCAGCGGCGGCGGGACGAGAAGCAGCGCGTCTCGACGAAGTCGCGCACCTGGGTGCGGGCGAGCCGCCAGCGGGCCGAACCGCGGTCCTGGATCAGTCCGCGCTCGGACAGGTCGATGGCCCGGTCGAGCGCGACCCAGCACATCATCTTCGAGTGCGTGAAGTGCAGGGGCTCGCTGCGGACCTCCCAGATCCCCGAGTCGGGCCGCCGCCAGGCGGCGCAGACGAAGTCGGCCAGCTCGGCCAGGCGCCGGGCGAGGTCCCCGTCCAGCCGTCCGGCGGCACCGGCGTACAGCCAGCCGGTCTGGAGCAGCTCACCGTAGGTGTCCAGTTGGACTTGGGCGCCCGCCGCGTTGCCGGTCCGAACCGGCCTGGACCCCTGGTACCCCTCCAGGGGGAGCGTCCGTTCCGGTGCGTGGCCGCCACCGTCCAGCCGGTAGAGCACCCGCAGCCGCGGATGCGTGAGCTGGGTGGCGTGCATGAGCCACCAGAAGTAGGCGTCCGCCTCAGCGGGACATCCCAGCCGGAGAAGCGCGTCAAGGGTGAACACCGAGTCGCGGACCCAGGAGAAGCGGTAGTCCCAGTTGCGCTCGCCACCGACCTGCTCCGGCAGCGACGATGTCACCGCGGCGGCGATCGCCCCCGAGGGGGCGAAGATCAGGAGCTTGAGCGCCAGTGCGCTGCGCAGCACGGCGTCCCGCCACATGCCCTCGTAGGCATGTTCCCGCGTCCAGCCGCGCCAGGCCGCGACGGTGTGCTCCATCCGGGTGTCGCATTCGGACCGGGTCGGCAGGACGAGCGGTTCCTGGTGCGCGAACGGCATCGCCACCAGGGCCCGCCGCCCCCTCGCCAGTTCGAGGCGGCCGCTGATCGCCCGGTCGGCGCAGACCGGCTCGCCCGCGTCCCAGGTGCAGACGGCGAGCGCGTCCCCGCCGGCCACCACCACCGGTACACCGGCGCGCCTCGTGATCCGCGCCCGGCGGGCACCGTAACCGAACCGCGGCTGCACGCTCCACCGCAACGGCACGGTCCCGGCAACGCCGTCGAGGCGCCGCTGCAACTCCCGCATCGGCCCCAGCGTCCCGTCGCCTTCCAGCGTGAGCGAGTCGGTGACCCGCACACTGCCGCGTCCGGTGGTGAACGTGGTCTCCAGCACGTTCGTGCCCGGCAGGTACCGGCGCGCGGCCGTGAAGGGCTCCTCCGGCTCCAGCACGAAACGGCCGCCCCGGGCGGGGTCCAGGACGGCGGCGAACACCGAGGGGGAGTCCAGGTCCGGCAGCCCCAGCCAGTCCACCGACCCGTCGGCCGCGATCAGCGCGGCGCTCCGCCCGTCCCCGATCACCGCGTAGTCGCGCAGCGGGACGTGGCCGTCGCTCCGGAAGGCCGTCATACGCCCTGGCCGTACGGAGGGCCGCCGATTTCCATGGTTCAGGGCCTCACTCGGTCACGGCCCATCACGTCACACTCCTCCCCTGTGACTTCAAGGATTCCCGCACCTCAGCGGCCTGAAGCCCCGGTCCTCGCCATCGTGTTGTTGGAGAAAAGTTGGCCCTCTTTTGAGGCGATGCGAAGTAAGAGTGGGTGATGGCCGATGTGGACTTCTCGGCGCTGTTCCAGGCATTGCCGGTGGCGTGTTCGATCCTGTCGCGCGAGTGGGAGTACGCGGCGGTCAACTGCGCGTACGAGCGGGCGGCGGGACGAACGCGTCACCAGTTGATCGGCCGGAACGTGTTCCAGGTGTTCCCGGGCGGCCCGGAGGGGGACAGCGCCCGCCGGTTGAGGGCCTCGCTGGAACGGGTGGTGGGCGAGGGCGGGGCCGACCGGATGGGACTGCAGCGCTACGACGTCGAGGAGCCGCCGGGGTCGGGGGTGTTCCAGGAGCGGTACTGGACCATCGTCAACACGCCGCTGCCCGGGCCGGAAGGACGGGTGGCGTGGGTGGTCAACCAGGTGGAGGACGTCACCAGGTTCGTCCAGCGACTGCGCGAGGCCGAGGGCGGCGCCGAGTCGGTACGGCAGGCCCTGGCGGCGGGAACGCAGGAGCTGGAGGCCGAGTTGTTCACGCGGGCCCGGGAGCTGCAGGAGGTCAACCAGCGGCTGCGGCGCGCGCAGGCAGGCGAGCGGCGCGCCGCGGAGGCGGCGCGCCAGGCGCTGCAGGTCCAGCAGCAGGCCATCGCCGACACCTCTCACGACCTGCGGGGCCCCGTCAGCGGCCTGCGGACGCGCCTGGAGGTCGCCCTCAGCGACCCCGAGGCCGACTCCCGCCAGGTCCTGGACGCCGCGCTGCACGACGCCGAACGCATCGGCGACATCGTCGCCGACCTGCTGGAGCTGGCCCGGCTGGAGGCCCGCACCCCGCTGGACACGAAACCGGTCGACCTGGCGCACCTGGTGCGGACGGAGGTGGACCGCCGCGGTGACGGGCACCGGGCGCCGGACGTGCGGGTCAGCGTCGACACCGAGCCCGACGTCATCGTGGAGGTCTCACCCGTCCGGCTGAAACGCCTGCTGAACAATCTGCTCGACAACGCCGAACGCCACACCCGGACGCGCATCGAGGTGACGGTCGCCCGAGAGCAGGGGCACGCGATCGTGAACGTCACCGACGACGGGCCCGGCATCCCCGCCGACGAGCGCGAGAGCGTCTTCCGCCGCTTCTTCCGGCGCGGCGACGCCCGCCGGTTCGATCCCGAAGGCACCGGTCTGGGCCTGCCCATCGCGCGCCAGATCGCCCAGGCCCACGACGGCAGCCTGCACATCGCCGATCACACACCCGGCGCCCGCTTCACGCTGCGGCTGCCCCTCCGGCGATCCCCCGACGGCGCATAGCGCCCCCGACGGCACCGGGCACCGGAACGCCGGGGCGGCCGACCCCGGCTCCGCCCGAGCCCGGGCGGAGCGGCGGGGCCCACCCGGCCTCAGGCCAGGGTCCGGGCGGGCGCGGCCTCCCAGGTGAAGCCGTCCGGGTCGGTAAAGGGCTCGTCGCCGCCGACCAGCACGAGGCGGTGTGAGCCGGTGCCGTCCTGGGCGGCGCCGACGTCCTTGGCGAGGGCGCGGAGCGGGTACAGCGCCAGCGTGACGGCCGAGGACGGGGTGTCGAACTCGGCGTACTTGCCGCCGAAGCTCTTGGCGACGGCCAGACCGCGGTCGACATA
Organism: Actinomadura coerulea; assembly: GCF_014208105.1. NCBI lineage: Bacteria > Bacillati > Actinomycetota > Actinomycetes > Streptosporangiales > Thermomonosporaceae > Actinomadura > Actinomadura coerulea. The sequence continues at coordinate 4,196,683 of NZ_JACHMQ010000001.1, read as the reverse complement.
GAACCGCTTGCTCGCCTTGACGTCCGCGACGCCCAGCAGCAGAGCGATCTGGTCGAACTCCCGGGCGGCGGGCGCGGAGTCCTTCTTCTTGGAGGACGCGACCTTGCAGATCGTCCCGTCCGGGGTCTGGATGACGCCGCCGTAGCCCCAGAAGGACTTCGTGGCGGGCTTCAGCGTCGTGGCGCCGGCGTCGACGGCGGCGCCGATGAGGGCGTCGACGTTTCCGGGCTGGGACGCGACGAGGGACAGCGCGAAGCCGCGGAAGCCGGCGGCCGGCTCGTCCGAGGCGCGGACGTCCACGCGGTCGGCGATGCCGAAGGCCTCGTAGAAGGCCTCCGCGGCCGCGGGGTCGGAGACTTCCAGGGTGACGGATGCGAAGGAGGTCATGATGCTTCTTTCTCGCTGGGCGGGGTGTCGTGCGGTGGGGGCGGTCGTGTTCAGCGGTCCTGGATCAGCCCGAGGACATTGCCGTCCTGGTCGGTGACGGTGGCGACCAGCCGTCCGGCGCCGACGTCGTGCGCGGCCTGCCGGACGGCCGCGCCGGCGGCGGTCAGCTCGGCGAGTTTCGCCTCGATGTCCGGCACGTGCCAGTAGGCCACCGGCGAGGTCATGCCCTGCGGTCCGCCGTCCGGGACCAGTCCGATGTGCTGGCCCCCGACCTCGAATCCGACGTAGTAGGACGAGTCGGTCTGCGGGGCCTGGCCGAGCAGGGCGGTGTACACCGCCTTGGCCCTGGTCAGGTCGCTCACGGGATGCAGCACGGTCCTGATCCCTCGGACGGGGGAGCCGCTCATGGTCACTCCTGGGGTCGTGGGCCGCGTCGACCCGCTGTTCAACTGCTCACAGCCTCGCGCCGAGGCCGCCCCGGCCACATCCGTGGCGACTACGGAACCGGCTACGCAGCGCCCCCTACGCACCGCCCCTGCGCAGCACGGATACGGACGGAGCGCGGAACGTGTGCGACAGAATGGGACAGTGGTAGCGACAGTGGATATCTCACCCCGGGAAGCCGAGGTGCTGGAGCTGGTCGGGGAGCATCTCAGCAACGCCGAGATCGCGGCGCGGCTGTTCATCTCCGTCCGCACCGCCGAGAGCCACGTCTCCGCCCTGCTGCGGAAGCTGGACGTCCCGGACCGGCGGGCGCTCGCCGGGCGGGCCGCCGCGGGCCGCCGCGCCGTCGGCGCGTCGCGGCCGGTGCCCGTCCTGCCGGCCCCGCTGACCTCGTTCGTCGGGCGGGCGGGCGAGCGCGCCGAGCTGGCCGGGGTGATCGGGAAGCACCGGCAGGTGACCGCGGTCGGCCCGGGAGGCGTGGGCAAGACCCGGCTCGCGCTGGCCGTCGCGGCGGACGCCGCCGGCGCGTTCGCGGACGGCGTCTGGTTCGTCGACCTGGTGCCCGTCACCGACCCGGGGATGGTCGCGGACGCGGTCGCCGCCGCGCTCGGCCTCGGCGAGCAGCCCGGCCGCGGCATGACCGAGTCGGTGGCCGCCGCGCTGGCCGACCGGCACGCCCTGCTCGTCCTGGACAACTGCGAGCAGGTGCGGGACGGCGTGGCGCTGTTCCTGGAACGGCTGCTCGCGGCGTGCCCCCGGGTGGCGGTGCTGGCGACGAGCCGGGCCCGGCTGATGGTGCCGTTCGAGCGGGTGTACGCCGTCCCGCCGCTGTCGCTGTCCGGCGGGGAGCCGGACGCGGTCGCGCTGTTCAAGGAGCGGGCGACGGCGATCGGCTGGCCGCTGGACCCCCCGCTGCACGAGCACATCCGCTCGATCTGCGAGCGGCTGGACGGCATGGCGCTGTCGATCGAGCTGGCCGCCGCCCGGTACCCCACGCTCGGGCTGGACGGTCTCACCGCGGCCCTGTCCCACCCGCTGCGGACGCTCGCCGGCGGGCCCCGCGCCGACGACCGGCACCGCTCGGTGCGGGCGGCGGTGGACTGGAGCCACACCCTGCTCGAACCGGCCGACCGGGAGCTCCTGCGCCGGGTGTCGGTGTTCGTCGCGCCGTTCACCGCCGCGGCGGCGGCGGAGGTGGCCGGGGCCGATCAGGGGGTGGTCGCCGACGGGCTGGCCCGCCTGGCGGAGCAGAGCCTGCTGGTGGTGCGGGCGTCCGCGGGCGCGACCGAGTACCGGGCGCTGGAGACGATCCGCCAGTACGGGGTCGAGCGGCTCGCCGAGGCCGGTGAGCTGGACGGCGTCCGCGCCCGGCACCTCCGCTGGTGCCTGGCCACGGCGGCCGGCCTCGCCGCCGCCACCGGAACGGACTGGCGGCCCCGGTTCGACGCCGCCGCCGACGACCTCCGCTCCGCCCTCGCCTGGGCGGCCGACCGGCCGGACCACCGCGCGGACGCGCACGACCTCGCGCGGCGCCTGGCGGAACTCGCCTTCACCCGCAACCTGGTCGGCGAGTCCCAGCAGCGGTACGAGCAGGCCGCCGCGCTGGCCGGGGAACCGGCGGGCGCCGCGGCGATGCTCCGGCACGCCGCCGCCGTCGCCGGGTGCCGCATGCACGGCGACGACATGTACCGCCTGCACCGGGCCGCCGCGGACGCCGCCCGGCGGTCCGGCGACACCGCCCGCGCCGCCGCCGACCTGGCGACCGCCGCGACGACCGTGTTCCGCTTCTCGGGCACGTTCGTCCGGGCGCCGTCCCCGGACGAGACGCGCGCACTGATCGCCGAGGCGCGCGGGCACGCCGGCGACGACCCCGCCGCGCGCGCGGCCGTCGCGCTGGCCGAGGCCGCGTCGGTCGCCGACGCGTTCGGCGCCGACCAGGACCCGCACGACGACGCCGTCGCGCGGACCCTCGCGCGCGCCGAGGACGCGGTCGAGCTCGCCCACCGCACCGGTGTCCCGTCCGCCGAGTCCGCCGCGCTCGACGCGCTCTGCGCCGTCCAGAGCTGGGTCGGCGACGCGTTCGCCGCCGCGTCCACGGCCCGCCGCCGCGTCACCCTCCTGTCGTCCGCGCAGACCACGCCCGCGGTCACCCACGAGCTCGTCCAGGCCCTCGGCGAGGCCGCCCAGACCGGTATCGGCGTCGGGGACCTGCCCGACGCCCGGCGCTGGGCGCGGCGGCTCGCCGATCACCCGTCGCTGGCCGAGGTGGGGCACCGCGCGACGAGCTGGCAGCTGGTCGCCGACGCGCTGGCGGGCGAAGCCGAGGGCGTGCTCACCGGCGCCGTCCGGTTCCTGGACGCGTGGCGGCGGAGCGGCAGCCCCGTCTGGCCGGAGCTCGAACCGGCGGTGACCGCCGTCGCGATGGTCCACGGCCTCCGCGGCGACCGGGACGCCCGGCACGAGTGGGACACGATCCTGGAGCGGTTCGGCTCGTCACCGAACCGGGTCCACGGCTACGGCGCGGTCTTCGACGCGATGCTGCTGCTCCACGACGGGCAGGCGCCGCGAGCGCTGGAGCGGCTGGCCCCCGAACCTGGCGACGTGTGGAGGTGGGTCACCTGGATCTGGCTCCACTGGTACGTGGCCCTGCGGGCGGAGGCCACGGTCCTCGCGGGAAGCCCCGACGCCCGCGACCGCCTCGCCGACGCCCGCGAGCTCACCGCCGGCAACCCGGTCGCCGGTGCGATCGTGGAACGCGCCGAGGCGCTCCTCGACGGCGACACGGAGCGGTCGCTCGCCACCGTGGACGCCTTCGACGCCGCAGGCTGCCGCTACCAGTCGGCCCGCACCATGCTGCTCGCGGGCGGCGATCACGCCGTCCGGGGAACGGCCGCCCTCAACGCCCTCGGCCTCGCCCCCGGGACCGTCCGCTAGCCGGACCCGGAGTCGGCTGTAAACCCTGCATCAGTGGCTGGCGTCGGACGTTATGAGGGGTCCGGGCGTGGGCCGGGGGAGGGAGCGGGCGATGCTGCGCAAGGGGGAGAACGCCGCGCTGGACGGCGGTCGTGTCAGGGTCGCCGTGACCGCCGCCGGAACGCCGATCGACGTGTCGGCGGTGCTCCTGGGCGATGACCGGCGGGTTCGGTCGGACGATGACCTGGTCTTCTTCAACCATCCCGCTCAGGACGGGTCCGGTTGGAAGGCGCCGAGGTCGTCATCGACCCGGACATGATCCCCGATGACGTTTCGACCATCGCGCTCGTCGCCGGCGTGGACGGGCCTGGGACGTTCGACGGCGTCGCGGTCCGCGCCGACGTGCACGGAGGTCCCCGGTTCGAGGCTCCGGCGATGTCGGGGGGGTGACGGCGGCGATCGCCCTCCAGGTGGACGACGACGGCGCGCTGGACGCGTGGATCTTCGCGACGGAGTTCGCGCGGCTCCCGCCGCTGCGGGTCGCCGAGATCGAGGCGTGGACGCACGACAACGTGCGCCCGCACGAGGCCGTCGCCGCCGACGGGAGCCGGGTCAGCCTCGGCGGCCGCGACAACGAGCCCCAGGTGATCGAGGACATCCTCGCGTACTACGAGACCCGTCCGGGCGAACCGGTCCTGGTGCTGTTCTTCTCCGACGGCGGCGTGGCCAAGAGCGCCCAGATCGCCCGCCTGCTCCGCGAGGCGTCGAACCGGCCGGTCTTCTGGCAGTTCATCGGCCTCGGCCACGGCAGGTACGGAATTCTGGAAAAGCTGGACACCCTCGAAGGGCGGCTCATGGACAATGCCGGCTTCTTCGCGGTGGACGACATAGCCAACATCACCGACACAGAGCTCTACCAGCGAATCCTCTCCGAGTTCCCCACCTGGCTGAAATCAGCAAAAGCCCACGGAATACCTATGGGCTCGAACTGAAGTCAGGCCCCCCGAATTCGATGTCAGGGAACGTCAAAACGAACCTCATCGGATTATTCTCACCACCCAGCTGTGCCTATCTCCCTGTTCCGGAACAGCGGCATAAGGCTGTACACCTCCGGCGTTCCAAGCACAGCGATCATCACTCTCGGTAGTTGCTCGCAAGCGTCAGCGTAAATCACCTTGGCGAAGACGCGCAGGTGGTGGGGTCGGGTTACCGAACTCGTCGTGACGTAGATCACAATCTCTTGATCGTTCCACTTCTTCCGAATCGCGATCGGTCACGTTACGTTAAAACGACTTTATTGGGACTTTATGCGCGCGGAGGTCTCGGTGAGCTTCTGGGGTCGTTTTCCGCTACGAAAGTCCAGGTCGCATCGCGTGCGGAGTCGGCCGTTCTCCGCGACCAGTGCGGCCACGGCGTTCGCCCTGTTGCTGCCGTTGTCGCTGGTGGGTCTTCCCTGGGACGCGTCCATGTCCGCAGCTCATGCGGATGAGGCGCCCAAGGCGGCACCTTCTCAGCGTGAGGCGGTCGCGGCCGCGCTGAAGTCGAAGCGGCCCGTCAACGTCACCTCGATGACCGGTCCGCAACGCGAGGTGCGTGCGCTGCCGGACGGCCGCCTGGAGGCCACGGTGAGCGCCCGGCCGGTCCGCACCTTGCGTGATGGCAAGTGGGTGCCGATCGACACCAGGCTGCGGCGGCGCGCCGATGGCATGCTCGCTCCAGGCGCGACAACGGTCGGTCTGGCGTTCTCCGCCGGGGGCGACGGGCCGTTCGCGACGATGAGCCGGGCCGGGCGCACCATGTCCCTGACCTGGCCGCACGGCAGACTGCCGGCGCCGGTCGTCGACAGCGAATCGGCGACGTACCAGAACGTTCTCCCGGACGTGGACTTGGTAGTGCGCGCCAAGCCCAGTGGGTTCAGCCACGTTCTGGTCGTCAAGACCCCGGCCGCGGCGCGGGACCCGAGGCTGGCCACAGTCCGGATGGGCTTGAAAGCCGATCGGATGAAGGTGGAGGCCGACAAGTCCGGTGGTATGCGGGTGGTGGACGAGGCCGCTGGGGGAACGGTCTTCAAGGCCGCCGAGCCGATGATGTGGGACTCCTCCGGGAAGGCCGCCGGCGGCGTCCGCAAGACGACTCTTTCCGAGAGGGCCATGGCCGCCGAGACCCCGGCTGACGGTGTGAAGCGGGGCCGCGTCAAGTCGTCCGCGGTAGGGGGAAACCTGGCCCTTGTTCCCGATCCGGGTTTGCTGACCGGGACGGGTACGACGTTTCCGCTCTACATCGACCCAGACTGGCAGGGACCGGGGGAGTCGGCCGCGGTCATGGTGTCGACCAAGTACACCGACTCCTCCTGGGAAGACGAGGGGATGGGGTACTGCTCGGACTCCGACCCCTACATGGGCGGGCAGTGCGGCGGCACCATCACCAAGCGGCTGTTCTACAAGTTCGTCCTTCCCTCGGCCGTGATGCGGACGAACGTTCTGTGGGCGGAGTTCAAGCCGTACCAGACCGGCGCCTACAACTGCACTGCGGCCGCGGCGCAGGTTTGGAAGACCAAAGGGGTCAGCGGCTCGACGAGTTGGGGGACGCAGGCCGCCTCCGGGTTCTGGCAGCGCAAGCTGGTGGAGAAAAGCTTCAACTATGGAAACGAGGGCGTTGGCTGCGCGAACAACACGGTGGTGCTCTCCAGCGAGACCCTCAAGACCGAGGTCGACAACACGGCCAACGGCAGCGGCACTCTCTGGCTCGGCCTGAAGGCGACCAGCGAGGGAAGCACCACTGGCTGGAAGCGGTTCAACAACGATGCCGTCCTCCGCGTCCTGTACAACCTTCCGCCCAAGACTCCGGCCAACGCTCACCTGGAGGGAGAGGGCGGCACCTACCCGTGCGGGCTGAACGACGCGTCCATGCCCCGGCTGCGGGTCTGGCCCACGATGGCCGCCAAGATCACCGACCCGCAGGGCAGTGACCGCGTCCAGGGCGAGTTCATGATCGGCTGGGGTGACGCGAACGGGGCCGGCTTCTCCTGGAGAATCGGGGCGGCACCGGCCCCGGACTCGACGCCCGTCTACTCCGGCGGCGGCAACTCCGGACAAGTGTTCACCAAGGCCATGAGCGCCCTGGCGTCGTCCCGCGGCATTCCCAAGAATGTCCCGCTCGCATGGACCGTCCGAGGGCACGACTTCAAGGACGGGCTGGAGAACGACGACTGGCACAACTGGCTCGGCGCGGGCCCTTGGGCCGACGCCCCGACCAGCGTCGGCGGCTTGGGGCACAAGTGCTGGTTCGTCTACGACGACGCCGCTCCGCCGCCGCCGATCGTCACCTCCGCCAAGTACCCCGCCAACGCCATCGAGCATGACGGGGTGGGAGAGCCCGGCGACTTCACGGTCACCGCGGCGCCCGGCAGTGAACCGATCGTCAAGTTCGGCTACCAGTTCACGCCCCCCGGCCGCCCGGCGGAACCGATCACCTGGCTCGTGCTCGGGCAGACGCCCGGCTGCACCACGACGGCCTGCACGTTCAGCAAGACACCGGACGTTCGCGGCGACTGGAAGCTGAACGTGCACGCCGTCGACCGGGCCGGCCGCTCCGGCACCGCTCCCGACTACGGCTTCCGTGTCCGCCGCGTCGCCAGCGAAGAGGCGCACTGGAAACTGGACGACCCCGCCGGGACGGTCAGGCTCCGAGAAGAGATCGCGGCAGACGACACCTTCACCGCCGTCAACGTCAAGACCGGCAAATGCCTGAACGTCGAAGGCGGCCAGAAGACGCCCGGCGCGCACATCATGCAGTGGGACTGCGACGGCGTCGACTGGGAACGCTGGAGGCTCAGCGAGGTCGGCGCCAACACCTACACCTTTGTCAGCAAGAAGAGCGACAAATGCCTCGACATCGACGGGACACCCGCGTCCACCGCCGACGGCGCCCACAGTATCCAGTCCGACTGCGCGGAGGTGCCGAGCCAGCGGTTCCAGCGCGTCGAGCAGGCGGACGGTGCCTACCAGCTCAAACCCGCGCACAGCAACAAATGCTTGACCATCGATGGCGAATCGATGGACAACCGCGCGCATGTCCTTCAGCAGACCTGCACCGGTTCACAGTGGGAGCAGTGGCGCCTCCTCTCGGTCAACGAGGCCGGCATGGTCGGAACCGACTACGCGCTGGGTACCCCGGCGAGGGTCGGGTCGTCGTCGCTGAAGCTGAACGCAGACGCCGACCCGGCGACCACGGGCTACGCCGAGACCAAGCTGCCCGTGCTGGACCCGACGAAGAACTATGCGGTCTCGGCGTGGGCGAAGCTGGCGACCAAGGGCGGCGTCTTCACCATCGCCTCCCAGGACGCCGACGTCGCAAGCTCGATGTACCTGCAGTACTCGCCCATCGACGATCGGTGGGCATTCTCCGGAGTGCTCGGAGACAAGGCCGATGCGGTCGGCGTCCGAGCCCTGTCGGCGCAGCCCCCGGTAGTCGGGCAGTGGACCCACCTGGTCGGCGTCTACGACGCGACGGCCAAAACGATCAGCCTGTACGTCGACGGCAGGCTCGAACAGACCACGTCCTACAACGGGGACCAGTGGGCGGGCGTGAACCGCGGCGCCTTCGCGATCGGCCGCGCCAAGTACAACGGGATCAAAACCGACTTCTTCCGGGGCGAGATCGATGACGTTCGGGTGTTCGACCGGGCCGTCACCGCCCAGGACGTTGCCGGGTGGTACCGCTCCACCGTCCAGGCCCGCTGGAGACTCTCGACCGCTCCGGCCAACGGCGTGGTCCCGGACGACTCCGGCGCCGGCCATGATCTCACCCTGTACGGCGGCGCGGAGATCAAGACCGATGGGGAGACCTGCGACCAACTCGACGGCGGGTGTCTGGCGCTCCACGGTGCCAACACCTCCGGCGTCGGCCAATGGGCCAGGACGGCGCTGCCCGTAGTCCGCACCGACGGAAGCTTCTCGGTCGCCGGCTGGGTGGACGCTGTGAAACCGACCGTTCCGATGACGGTCTTCTCTTTGGCTGGAATCACCCAGAACGCCTTCACCGTGCGCTTCAACCCGAAGGCGGCCAGGAATCCGAACTGGGACCCCGACCGGGACGACCCCGCTGACGAATGGGTCGGCCGCTGGGAGATCGAGGCCTCCGTCGCCGACGCCCTCGGAACCACCCGGGTCACCGCCTACCAGTCGCAGTCCTGCAACATCTGCACCGACTCCGGCCCTGACCACCTCGCACTGGTCTATGACGCGGAGACCGACACGATGACCCTCTACGTCAACGGCAACACCAGTGCCGAATCGGCGAAGACCGGCGTCATCGGGTTCAACGCACCGGGCCCCGTGCAGATCGGCCGCCGCTTCGCCGATGGCCAGACCAGCGACAACGACCCCACTCGCGAGTACTTCGCCGGGCTGATCCGCGATGTATGGCTGGTCAAGGGCGCCCTCGCTCCGAATGAGGTGTTGCCGTTGGCCAACCTTCAGCAGATCGACACCCCTTACGGAAATCCGCCTCTGCCCCAGTCCTACGACTGACGGCGGTGGGCGGGCGAGGAACACCCACCGAGGCCTGCCCGGCCGACTGGCCGACACCCATTTCCTGCTGACCACCTCGTTGGCCCTCGGGATGAGGGCAGCGTCGCCTTGGAGGGCGTTTGTGAGCAAGCGCGGTACCCGGATGCTGCTGGGAGGCCACGGCCGGGCGCGGTCGAAGATCGCGCTGGGCATGGCCGCCGTGCTGGGGATCGGACTGGCCTCGGCGCTGCCCGCGCGGGCCGAGCCGGTGCCGAGTCGCCAGTTCAAGGACGTCAAGCCGGTCAAGGGCCGGGCGCTGAAGACGCGGCCGCGCAAGGCCGGGAACAAGCACCTGACCACCAAGGCGGCTCCGGCGCCGAGCTGGCCGAAGGCCGGCACGGCGACCAGCAAGGTCCCCGGCAAGGGACGCTGGGCCCGCGCCGGTGATCTCCCCGTCTGGGTCACCGCTCCGAACGATGCGACGCGCCTCGATTCGCGTCCGGGGTCACGAGGCCTGCCGGCAGCCGAGCAGGTCCGGGTCCAGGTCGTCGACCGCAATGTGAGCCAACGCGCCGGCGTCCAAGGCGTCATGATCTCGGTTGCCCGCACTGACACCACGGCACCGGGGCAAGTCGGGGTCGGGCTGAACTACGCGTCGTTCGCGTCGGCGTTCGGTGGCGCATACGCCGACCGGCTCAAGCTCGTGCAGTACCCGGCGTGCGTCCTGACGACGCCGGAACGGGCCGAATGCCGGAGGCCTACTCCGGTGGCGACGACCCATGACAGCAAGAACAAAACGCTGATCGCGCAGGTACAGGCCGCGTCGGAACCGGCCGCCCGGCAGGCGTCACCGCAGCAGCCGACGGCCACATCGGGTCCGACGGTGCTGGCCACGGCCGCGGGAACCGCCGGTGAACAGGGTGATTTCAAGGCCACCAAGCTGAAGGCCTCGTCGACCTGGAACGTGAACCTCAATACCGGTGATTTCACCTGGTCCTATCCCATGCGGGTGCCTCCCGTGCCCGGCACCATGAGCCCCGAGGTGAGCATCAGCTATTCCTCGGGCAACATCGACGGCCTGACCTCGAACACCAATGCTCAGTCCACTTGGGTAGGGGACGGGTTCGACCTGTGGCCCGGGTTCATCGAGCGCCGTTACAAAGCGTGCGAAGACGACGATGCGCCGAAGGACGAGTGGGGGTCCTCGCCGGGTGACCAGTGCTGGGGTTATGACAACGCCACGATGCAGCTGAACGGGCACGGCGGTGAGCTCGTTCCGGACGGTGCAGGGAAATGGCGGCTGAAGAACGACGACGGCACGCGCGTCGAGCAGCTGAACGGTAACGACGCCACGACCGGAAACGGCGACGACGACAATGAGTACTGGAAGGTCACTACCACCGACGGCACCGCCTACTACTTCGGCAAGCACCGGTTGGACAACTGGGCAAGCGGCAATCCGGAGACCAATTCCACCTGGACCGTCCCGGTGTTCGGTGACGATGCGACCGAGCCCTGCCACAAGGACGCATTCAAAGATTCGTGGTGCCAGCAGGCGTGGCGATGGAACCTTGACTACGCGGTCGATTTCGATGGCAACGCGGTCACCTACTACTACGACAAGGAGATCAACTACTACGGCCGCAACCTCAAGCCCGAAGACGAGACGCCGTATGTCCGCGGCGGTGTGCTGAACCGGATCGAGTACGGGCTGCGATCGGACAAGCTCTGGGCCAAGGCGCCGGCCCGCGTCATGTTCAACAGCAAGGAACGGTGCCTGGACACCGACACCAACTGCGACCCCTCCAAGATCGAGACCAATCCGAATCTGTGGCCGGACGTCCCCTACGACCTCAACTGCAAGTCCGGCACCGAGTGCAAGGACTTCAGGGGCACGGTCTCGCCGACCTTCTGGACGCGCAAGCGGCTGGAGTCGGTCAAGACCCAGGTGATCAAGGCGGACGGCACCTGGCGGGACGTCGACTCCTGGACGCTGTCCCACAAGTGGGGCACCGCCGACTACGCGCGGGCACTGCTGGCCACCTCCATCCAGCACACCGGGCACGCCGCCACCACCGCGATCACGCTGCCCAAGGTGACGCTCGACTACGAGGAGCGCTACAACCGGGTCCGGGCGGGTGATACCGGCGGGCTCATGCGCTATCGCCTGGACTACGTCGCCGACGAATCCGGTGGGGAACTGTCCGTCGCCTACAGCACCGCCCAATGCACTTCCGACGACCTGCCGACCCCGCAGACCAACACCAAGCGCTGCTTCCCGGTCTACTGGGCCCACGACGGAGACCTCGACCCCAGCCTGGACTGGTTCCACAAGTACGTCGTCACCCACGTGATCGCGCGTGACCGAACCGGCCACAGCGCCGACATGGTCACCAAGTACGTCTACGACTCCAAGGGCGGCGCCTGGCATTACGACGATGACGACAGCCTGACACGGGAGAAGTACAAGACCTGGAGCCAATGGCGCGGCTACGACAAGGTCAGCGTGCTGACCGGTTCCGACCTGGCCGACGGCATGGTCGCCCAGACCGACCATTACTTCCTGCGCGGCATGCACGGCGACCGCACTTCGACGACCGATCCTGACCAGAAGCGCACGGTCACCGTCGACAACGGCGACGGCGGCACGGTCACCGATCACGACGCCTTCGCCGGCCGGGAACTGCGCACCGTGCAGTTGGATAAGCCCGGCGGCCAGATCCTGCAGTGGGACCAGAATCTCCCGGTGCTATTCCAGACCGCGTCCAAGACGCGGCCCTGGGGCACGGTGACCGCCAACATCGTGGCCACCGAGTACGCCCGGACGTTCACCCCGACAGGACCGGGGACTTGGCGCAAGGCCGAGGTACGCACCAGTTATGACGCCGACACCGGGCGGGTCAACTGGGTGTCCGACAACGGGGACCTGGCGGACGGCGACGATGACCGCTGCACCCGTTACACCTATGCGGACAACATCACCGCCTGGATACGCAACCAGGTCGCCCAGGAGGAGGTGACCCGCGGCAGTTGCCTCTGGAGCGGGCTGGACCGCCGTATCCACGTGCTGTCGGGTACCCGCACCTACTACGACGGCACTGCGTCGGCGCCGAAGAGCGCCTTCAAGTCGATCAGCCAGGGCCGGGTCACCTACGCCGAGCGGTTGGTGTCGCACGCTGCCGCCGACGGCTCCGCCCCGACCTACCAGAAGCTGTCGGCCGTCACGGGGTTCGACGGGTACGGCCGCCCCACCGCGGTGTCGGACGCCCAGGATCACGTCACCACCACCGCCTACACCCAGACTCCCGGCGGTACGGCGCCCGGGCTGACCACCAAGATCACGTTCACCAAGCCGGCCGTGACCAAGGAGGACGGCACCAGCCTGCAGCTGTCCACCAGCGCCACGTTGGACCCTGCCTGGGGCTCGCCGATCGTCAGGCTCGACGAGGCCGGTGGGAAGACCGACCTCTACTACGACGCGCTGGGCCGCACCATCAGAGTGTGGCTGCCGAACCGCAGCCGCACCGGCGGCGAGACCGCCAGCGCGGAGTACACCTACCAGATCGCCGAGAACGCGCCCGTAGTCGTCGGCACCCGCACCGTCACCAACAGCGGCGCCCTGGGCACCCCGTCCTATGCGATCTATGACGGGTTCCTCCGGGCCCGCCAGACCCAGGAGCCGGGACAGAACGGCGGCCGGCTCATCACCGACACTCTCTACGACGGCCGAGGCCTGGTCGCCTTCACCTACAACGGTTACTACAACGATCAGGCCGGGCCCACCCCGAGCTTGTTCGGCCCGGAGATGCAGGGGCTGGTTCACAGCCAGACCCGGTACAGCTACGACGGTGCGGGCCGCAAGACCCGCGAGGCGCTGCTGGGCGGCGCCGGTGACGGTGCCGAGGTGTACGCGACCGCCTACGCCTACGGCAGCGACACGGTTGGCACCTGGGTGAAGACGACCCCGCCCAGCGGCGGGACACCCACCACCACCTACACCGACTCCCGCGGCCGCACCATCGAGCTGCGGCAGCACAACACCGCCACGCCCGACGGCACCGACTACATCTCCACCAAGTACGAATACGATCCAGCCGACCGAAAGACCAAGATGGTCGGGCCGGGTGGCAAGACCTGGGAGTACCGCTACGACGTCCGTGGCCGCCAGACCACCACCATCGACCCCGACCGCGGCACCACCACGGCCGCTTTCAACGACCTTGACCAGGTCGTGTCCATCACCGATTCGCGTGGTAACGCGGGCAAGGTCTTCTACGAGTACGACGCGCTCGGCCGCAAACTGCGTACCTACGCCGCCAACGGCGACGGGGACAAGGGCGATCTGATTGCCCTGTGGGGATATGACACCGTGCGCCCCGGCCAGCTCACCTTCGCCTCCCGCAAGGCGACCGGGGCCGACGGCAACACCTACGAGTACAAGATCCGCACGGATGACTACGACAACCTCAACCGGCCCAAGCGCACCACCATCACCGTCCCCGCCAGTGCCGAGGGCGCCGGCCTGGACGGCAGCTACCAGTTCAACACCACATACAACCCGGACGGGACCGTCCAGTCGACGAGCATGCCAGCGGCCGGCGACCTTCCGGCGGAAGTCCTCACCTACACCTATGACAACGAGAACCTCGGGCGGCCGCTCACGCTGACCGGGAACTCCCCGTACGTAACCGGCACCAGCTATACCAACATCAACCAGGTCCGCGGCTACGTGCTGGCGGCCGGGGGCAAAGCGGTAAACGTCGGATACGACTACGACCCCGCCACGCGGCGGCTGATCCACGCCACCGTCAGCCGTGAGGGCATCGACGGGTACGCCCGCGACGCCGGCTACACCTACGACGACGCCGGCAACGTCCGCCAAATCACCGATGTCACCGGGCATGCCTCCACCGGCGGCGTCACCACAGACACCCAGTGCTTCCGCTACGACCTCCAGCGGCGCCTGACCGACGCATGGACTCAGAGCACCGCAACCTGCGCGGCCTCCGCCGCCACCGCCGAGATCGGCGGTCCCGCTCCGTACCGGAACGCCTACAACTACAACCCCGACGGAAACCGCACCACGGAGGAAAGCTGGGGAGCCGGGCCCGATGGCGGCGTCCGGCAAGAAACCCGCACCTACCGCTACTCCGGTGACGCCGGCGTCGACCCCGCCTACAAGGGACACCAGCTCGCCGGCTACTCCCAGGAAGTCGACGGCACCAGCGACACGCAGAACTTCACCTACACCTACGACGCCGGTGGCAACACCACCCAGCGCACGGACGGCAGCAACACTCTCAAGTTTTCCTGGGACCAGCAGGGCGAGATTTCCAAGATCACTGACACTGCCCAGGGCAGTACGACGTTCGTCTATGACGCCGACGGAAACCGCCTTGTCCGTCGGGACAAGTCCGGCACCGTCCTCTACTTGCCGGGCATGGAGCTCCGCCTCAGCAACGGCGCCGTCACCGCCACGCGCTACTACTCCTTCGGCCCCCAGACCGTCGCCATGCGCACCGGCGCCGGCGTGACCCTCCTGGCCGGCGACCACCAGAACACCGCCCAGCTGGCTATTCCCGCCGGTGACCCGTCCAAGCTCAACCAGCGCCGCTCCACACCCTTCGGCGAAGACCGCGGCGCCATTGTCGGCATCTGGCCCACTGCCATGGACAAGGGCTTCGTGGGCGGAACCAAGGACAACACCGGGCTCACCCACTTGGGGGCCCGCGAGTACGACCCCGCGACCGGACGGTTCATCTCCGTCGACCCCGTCTTGGACCCGGCCGACCCTCAGCAGCTGAACGGCTACAGCTACGCCGACAACAACCCCGTCACAAGCTCTGACCCCTCCGGCCTCTGCCCGCCCGACCGCTGCGGCAGTGGGGTCATGAACCCCGGCCACAAGACCCCCGCTAAGGGAGGCGGCTGCGGCTTGGACTGCGGTGACCCATACCCGCAGTACAACTGGCCGGTCTGGCTGAACCCTCGCAAGGCGGCACGCGTCAGGCAGGCGCTCGCCATTACCAGCTGCAGACTGCAGGGTGGCTGCGGCGGGAGCCGCAACGTCCTGGAAGGACGCAGCCACAACGACCCCCTCTTCCTTAAGTATACGAGCTACGGACCGAGCGGCATCTGCGGAGCAGAGGACGTCATCTGCCAGGTCCAGAAAGAACTGATCGCTCAGGGCTTCTCCCCGGATATCGCGGACGATCTGGGGGACGACTACTGCTCCTTCCTGCATTGCAACTCGCCGCTCGAAGCCGTTGCCGGCGGCCGCTCGATCGAGTGGCCCTGGGTCAAGGGCGCCAGCAACACAGAAATGCTCGAAAATGGCCTCATGCTCGGACGGGGGCGAGGGAAAGGCGGCTGCAACAGCTTCGTCCCCGGCACCGAGGTCTTGATGGCGGACGGCAGTCGCAAAGCCATCGAAGACGTAGAGGTCGGCGATGAGGTTCTCGCCACCGATCCAGAGACCGGCAAGACACGCGCCGAGCCCGTCGTGGACACGATCTTCGGCAAGGGCGAAAAGAACCTCGTCCAGATCACCATCGACACCACTGGACTCCGTCCCTTCTGGCCGGCAGACGAGGGACTCAAGAAACCCGCCAGCCCGCTGCGTCCCAAGAGGGGCGTCATCATCGCTACCGACGCCCACCCCTTCTGGGTCGCCGGCAACCTCAACAAGTGGGTCAACGCAAGTGACCTCAAGCCAGGCATGTGGCTCCGCACCAGCGCCGGCACCTACGTCCAGGTAACCGCCACCAAACACTGGACCACTCTCAGGCAACGCGTCCACAACCTCACTGTCGCCGACCTGCACACGTACTATGTGCTCGCCGGCACAACGCCGGTGCTGGTGCACAACGACAACGAAGTTCCTGGGTGGGCTGCAAACGAGATTGCCAGGATTAAAGCCGGGCAGGGGACCCCGCGCACGGTAAGCCCCACAGATCCTACTCAAAAGCTTTATCAAGGGCGCGAATCGGCGAGGCACGCGGCCAAGTGGGGTCCTCACGCGGAGTCGGGTTTCCAGGGCTCGCCCGAATGGGAGGTTCCCGGGAAGGGTGATATGTACAGGATCGTCGGTCCAAACCGCTTTGGGGAGTATGGCTACACGGACCCGAAAGTCAAGTACCAGAAGATCACCGTTGTTACCTGTTGATTCGGCGTGTTCCCAGTGGAAGGTGGGCGACGTTGTCAGTGAAGTATTCTGTCCGGTTCGAGGAAAGTGACACATTCGTATCCGCCTGCGATCTGGAAGGGTTTTTTGTCGGGCGCTACAGCGACGACGACTTCGGCGCGTTGCTCGACGCCGAGAACGCCCGAGTCACCTTCAGGCTTGTGCGGCCGACCCTGGACGCGCCGATCGAGACGCTTAGGGGGGACATCGAGGTTCTTGTCCTCGACACCGAAGGTCGGCCCATGGGGCGCTACGTGCTGTGGGCCGCCAAGCTAGTAGCCGGGGATACGCCGGAATATCTAGTCGTCACGGCACGAACGGGTTTGGCTCCGCATGCCGAGGCCCGCAGGTTGTGGGACAGGTTCCGCGTTTCCCGGCCGCAGCGCGGTGAATGGTGCACGCTTCAGGTCGGAGCCCGTGAAGCGTGGCTAGAAGTAGCCGGTCTCAGGTACGCCGAATCCCCTTCTAAGGGGGACCATTCGGTTCCCCCTCGAGAGTTCGTTATGGAGGGTGATGAAATCAAGGATGTCGCAAGTTTCTTCTGTGCGATTGGCGAGGCTTTCCGTGGCCCAGGAGGGTATATGGGGTGTAGTTTTACCGAATTGGACGAGTCTCTTGAGGGTTATCTCCAAGGCGCCCCGGTTCGGCTGATTTGGCGGAACATTTCCGTTGCGCGCTCGTCCTTGTCTGGAGTGGTAGATATTGCTGGCGGGTCGATTTCCAAATTCGACTTGCTTCTTAGTATTCTGTCGCAGAATAATGTTGAAGTCATTCCTGGCAGGTCATAGCCTGAATGTTCGAAGTGCTGAATCCGAGGCGACAGCTCGAATTCAGCATGATGGTGTAAACGTGTGGTCATACCGAGAAGGCATCGGCACCATGAGAGTCTTCCGATCCGAGGGGCTCTAGCCTCAGGATTTTTCGATGGCCCGCAGGTCCGCGGGTACGTTCTGTCTGCGGGAAGCAAGAACGTCAACGTCGGCTACGACTACGACCCCGCGACGCTCCGCATGACCCTGTCCCTGCCGAAAACTGGTGTGCCCGCCCAGGACCGCGCACAGCACGGAGACGCATCATAGCCCGTACGGAGATTTTCAAGTGCATTTCTACAAGAATCGAGTTTCAGGGGAGGTCATGTACGACTATGACTACAAGGTCGTCATGAACCGCAGAGGGAGTGCCCCGTGAAAGTTAGGTTCACCGGCGTCGAAGGTCACGGGCAGAGTGTTCGTCAGGGAGCGGATGCACTGCGTCAGGGGCAATTGTATGTGGTCCTTGAGGTGTACTGCCAGACTGACGGACCGAACTACTTCAGGATCGAGTTCCGTAGAGGCGAATAGCTGGAGGTGTCAATCTCGATTTGGCATCGGCAGAGAACGTCATCCGCTGCGGCGCCGTGAGGCCGCGAGAGTGCCGCCTTGCAGTGGTGACCCGGCCTGTTCAGCTCCTGCGAGCACCTGCACCACGACGGAGCGCATGCTCTGCGGGAAAGGGATTCCCTGATATAGGGGCGGAGGTTGCGGAACGGAGCGATGATAAACTCTCCCCGGCCTCGGTGAGTGAAAACCAATCACGGGAGAGAAGAATGCGTTGGCATCCTGTCTCCAAAATGATCAGAGGGGCCTCTCGTCCTCCGTACCTGCTTCAGCGTCAGGACAGGGAGAACGTAGAGGAGAACTTGAGGGGTCGAAGCTTTCAGGTAGAGCCTGTCGAGGCAGGTGAACTGCGTTCAGAGCGTGACGCTTCGCTGGCAGTTGCGCGGGCCCTGGACTATCCGGATTCCGTTGGAGGGTCTTGGGATGGCTTCTTCGACCTGCTGGTCACCGAATTCCAGTCTCGCCCTAGGCTGCTTGCTGTGAGCATGCTGGGTGCGGATGCGCTTGCGCGGCGTGATCTGAGGCTTTTTGTGGCCGTGTCGTGGCAACTTCTCAGTGCTACGGAGACTGTCGAATTCCACGGCGAAGGAAACTGGCAGCTCGAGTTCATTTATTGGGGCGATTGGGGCAGTTGCTGACGGTCACGGGCTGCAACGGCTGGCGCGCCCTGGGGCGGGCCGCCTGCCCCGATCGGCGCCGCATCACCGGGTTCGGCTACATCCACTCGGCCGTTGACCACCACACTCATCGAACGAGTGCTGACCGACAACGCCTGGGCCTTCCGCAGATCCACCCACTGGCGGCCTGCACGGGACGAGCTCGGCACGGCCGGCCGCCGCCTCGCCCCTACCGCCCCCAGGGACCACCCCGGGTGGCCACGAGTCGGAGGAGAAAGTTCACCGAACGCAACAAACGTTAATGCGAAACCCCTTCCCGAAAGTGGTTCGGACCCCACAGTATGTCCAAGATCGACTACTGGCGGGGCTGAGAGCGGGCGCCGGAGGGGGTTGCGGATGAGCGAGCAGGACGGTCGCGCATGGCTGGAGGACGTTCTCACCGCGAAGCGGGAGCGGGGCCGACCGGCGTTGATCGGCTATCTGCCGATCGGCCATCCCAGCGTGCCGGCCTCGATCGAGGCCATGGTCGCCATGGTCGAGGCCGGTGTCGACATCGTCGAGATCGGCCTCCCCCACCATGATCCGGTCATGGACGGACCTGTGATCAGGCAGGCCACCGAGAACGCGCTGCGGGGCGGGACGCGGATCGCCGACCTGTTCACCGCCGTGACGGCCCTCGCCTCGGCGGGGGTCCCCGCCGTCTGCATGACGTACTGGGACCCCGTGGAGCGGTACGGGGCCGAGCGGTTCGCGCGCGACCTCGCCGGCGCGGGAGGCTGCGGGGTGATCGTCCCGGATCTGCCCGGCGGCAGGGCGCCGGAATGGACGGCGAGCACCGACGTGCACGGGCTCGCCCGGATCCTCGTCGTCCCCCCGGACGCTTCCGACGAGCAGATCTCCCGTATCGCCTCGGCCTGCACCGGCTTCGTCTACGCGGCGGGCCGTCTCGGTCTCACCGGCTCCGGCGAGGTGGACATCGCCCAAGCGAAGAATCTCGTCGACCGCGTGCGCCGGGTCACGACCAACCCCGTCTGCGTTGGCTTCGGCATCTCCACCCCGGCCCACGCCGCCGGAGTCGCGAGCTCCGCCGACGGCGTCATCGTGGGCACCGCCCTCGTCAAGTGCCTCGCCGCCCCGTCCCTCGACGCCGGGCTCACCCGCCTGACCGCCCTGATCGAGTCCCTGGCCTCCTCCCTTCGCGCCCCGGCCCGCGCCCCCCGGGCCACTGCCTGCGTCCCGCCGCCCGTGATGGCGGTTGGCGCGCCTTCAGCCGGCCTGAAGCCACAGACACCCTCGCCAGCACCGGCGGACTCACCGAGAGCGCCTGACCGAACAGCGGATCCACGATCAAGGAGAAGCCGGCTGGCCGGCACTGCCGTGGACGAGCCGTGGAGCAGCCGGGTCTCGGATGGTGACGCGTCCACCACACCGACTGCGGCATGCTCAACTTCACCGACGACGGCTTCAAGGCCGCCGTCCAGGACGAGGTCGGTCTGAAGCCGGACTGGTCGGCCGAGGCTTTCACCGACCTGGACCAGGACGTCCAGCAGTCCATCGGCAAGATCAAGGCCGACCGTTCATCCCGCACACCGCCGCGGTGCGCGGATTCGTGTACGAGGTCGAGACGGGCCGGCTGCGCGAGGTCAAGCCCCGCTGACCCACGCGCCGCCGCGGCAGCCGCAGCCGAACCGCACCACCGCGCGTCGGCGCCCTCGCGTACCAGCCCGACGCCGGCCTACAGGTCCGGCCCGACCTCCAGGCTCCGTGCGTCCGTTCCTTCGCCGAACCACCGTGCGGTGGACCATGCGCCGCTCTGGAACGTCGAGTCGAAACGGGGCGAGCGCTGCTGCGGTTCCGGGCCAATGGCTTTGGCCGTGGGTGGTGAACAGGACCCGTGTGGCCGCTCCGGCGTGGGTGGTGAGAACGGGGCGCCCGTCTAATCGGTTCCGTGAAAGTCGAATTTCGGAATGGCCGGAGTAGGAACCTCCTTACCCCTGCCTTGGGCGCGCCCGATGCGCGACACTTTCTTGTGCACGGAGTGCGAATTGCCCCGGCAAGGGACGACGATTGGAGAACCGATGCCGCATATCGCCCTGGGGAACGACGCGTCCGGAATCATCTCGCTGTTCGCCTACCGGCCCGAGACCGCCCGCCCGATGAGCGAGCTGGCCGAGGTGCTGCTGCGCGGCCCGAGCTCGCTGAGCCGCGGCGAGCGGGAACTGATCGCCTCCTACGTCTCGGCCCTCAACGAGTGCGAGTTCTGCACCACCTCGCACGCGGCGTTCGCCGCCGCCCAGCTCCCCGAGGGCATCGCGCTGGTCGACCAGGTGCGGGCCGACCTCGAGAGCGCGCCCGTGCCGGCGAAGCTGAAGGCCCTGCTGAGGGTGGCCGGCGCGGTCCAGCGGAGCGGGCGCGACGTGCGGCCCGAGGACGTGGCCGCCGCCCGCGCCGAGGGCGCGACCGACGTCGAGGTGCACGACACGGTGCTGATCGCCGCCGCGTTCTGCATGTTCAACCGGTACGTGGACGGCCTCGGCACGACCCTGCCCGACGACCCCGCGGAATACGCGGCGTCCGCCGACGCCATCGTCAATGGCGGGTACCTGGCCATACTCGGCCGCCGGGAGGCGAACGCCGAGACGTGAAGTCGGCAATTGCGCCGGTGAGTGCCTGGGGTGGCCGCCCGCGCCGTCCACTCATTTGCATTTGCGCGAGCGT
The DNA here is from genome assembly GCF_014208105.1 of Actinomadura coerulea. NCBI lineage: Bacteria > Bacillati > Actinomycetota > Actinomycetes > Streptosporangiales > Thermomonosporaceae > Actinomadura > Actinomadura coerulea. Next base: position 4,175,535 of record NZ_JACHMQ010000001.1, on the reverse strand, counting down.
GCCAGATTGCGGCGGGTCAGTTGCCGTTTTCCGGCTCGGCCTACGCGCGGGTGCGGAAGCGCGCTCGCGCGTAGTCCATGACTTCCCCCTGTGCCGCTCCGCGGGTCACCTGTTGGGTTTGCTTGGACGCCGTTTGCGGAGGACTGCCCAGGTGATCGCGGCACCGGTCGCGATCGCGGTGGTGGCGAGGATCCGAGGGAGCAGCGTTCTCTTCAGGGCCTGCCGCTGCCGTCGTTTGAACGTGGCCGCGTCGTTCTCCCGGGGGAACGGCTCGTCGGGGACCGGTAGGCCGAGGAAGGCGCACAACGGCGCCCATCCGTCCTTGACCTCGAACACCAGCAGCCGGTCTTCGGGCACGTACGCCTTCACCTCGGCGACATGCCGCTCGAATCTCTCGGCCATCTCCGCACGCTCGCCGAACGCCCCGCCGATCTCACGTTCCCACGTCGTCCGCTGGACACGGTCGAGGACCTCCGCTTCGGGATCGGGGCGGCGCGGGCCTCGCCAGCTCAGCATCCGCACCAGGAGCGGCGGTGTGGCGAGCACGGCGGACATGGTCTGCGCGGCGCTGTCGTACCAGCGTTGCGGATCGCGGACGGTGAGCACCACCTTGGCGTCCGGGAACGCGTCGACGATGTCGCGCCAGAACGCGGTGCCCGGCGAGCCGACGGAGCAGCCGTAGCCCGCGAACACCTTCCCCCAGTCCACCGTCTGCCCGTCCATCGCGGCGGCCCAGTCGGCGGCCCGCCCCGGCTCCGCGTTGAGGACCCGCATGTTGTAGCAGGGGCCGTACCCGAGCCGGTCGAGTGCCAGCGCGAGTGAAGTCGTACCCGTTCGGAGGAAACCGACGCCGATGACCTGCACGCGAACTCTCCTCAGGACGAAGTGGATGACGTTTGGGTCGGTCAGGTCGTAAGGCGGGCGACGAGAGTGCCCGGGTCTTCTCCGTTGGCGACGGGATGGAGGGCGGTTCCGGCCGTCGGGGTCAGCCCGACCGCCGTCAGGTCGGCGACGACGGCGTCCGGCCGGTGCAGGTAGTGGGCGCGTTCCACCACTTCGGTCGCCACCAGATCGCCCTGGTAATACGTGCGGTAGACGAACCGCAGGTGCGCCTGGTCGTCGCCGTCCGGCCGCGCCTCGCACGACATCTCGTACCGGCAGTCGCCGAGGGTCGCCTCGTCGGTGACGTGCTCGGGCCAGTCCGGTACGGGTTCCGACAGCACCATGTCCATCGCCACCTCGCCGTCCGCGGCCAGATGTTCGGCGATCGCCTCGAAGAGCGCGGGCCGTTCGGGGTGCGGCACGTGCTCCAGCACACCCGCCAGGTACACGAAGTCGAAGCGGCGGGCCAGGTCGAAGTGGGGCGCCGCACGGTCGAGCACGGTGACGCGGGAGCGCAGGTGCGGGCGTTCGGCGAGCTTGGCCAGCAGCACCGCCCGCATGGTGGCGGACCGCTCCAGGCACAGCACGGTGGCGGCTCGCTCGGCCACGGCCAGCGTGATCCGCCCGGTACCCGCGCCGATCTCCAGCGCGTCTCCGCCCCGGGGCGCGCGGTCGGCGAAGAACCGGGGGTCGGGGAGGGCGCCCTCTCCGCGGGAGGCGCGGAAGAGATCGTAGTAACCGGGCTGGAAGGCGTACGGGTCGGTGCCGAGCGGAGCGACCCGGGCGGGGGAGGACATGCGAGTCACCTGCCTGTCTGGTCGGAACGGGGGCGCGTCGTCGGATGATCGTGCGGGGTCGGCGTCCTCCGGCCGCCATGGGTGAACTGCGCCGGGCGCGTCCACTCGCGGAGAGCGCGGCCGGCGCGTTCCCTGATCCGCACCCGACCGGTGGACTCGATGGCGAGGGTGCGTTCCTCGCTCCAGCCGGTGAGGCGGAACTCGCCCAGCCCGAGATGCACCAGGCCGAAGGCGGGTTCGCCGTCGATGGCGAGGACGAGCCGGTCCTCGTGCACGAGGACGGCGGCGTCGCTGTCGGGCCTGGCCTCGACCTGCTCCTCCGACCACTGCGCGAAGTCGCCTGGGAGCCGGAACCGGCAGCACAGCCGGTCGCGATCGGACGCGGTGAGCGGCACCGGATCGCGGGCGAACATCACCTCGCTCAGCGGCAGCAGCTCCCGGAACTCGTCCGGCAGCAACCCGACGACCTCCCGGCTGACCAGGCAATCGAGCACCATGTGCACCCGGGAGCGGTCCCCGTTGTTCGCCACGTAGTGCCTTCGGCCGAAGTCGCCGAACCACAGCCGCCCCGCCGTCCAGTGCTCGGACACGCCGTCGATGACCACGACGGCGTCCGGGTTGGTGTCGATCGGCACATGCAGCCGCAGGAGCCCGCGTTCGAACCCGTACTTGTAGTCGCGGTGCTCGTGCACGGTCGCACCCGCGCCCAGGGCGATCAGCCGTACGCCCCGGACCGGCGCCGGTAGGGCGTCGATGACCTGTGCGAGGGCCGGGGCGTCGGCCAGCCAGGGGGTGTCGGCGAAGTCGGTCAGGCCCGCGCCGCCAGGGTCGGTCCGTACCGGATCGCCGCCGACGCTGCGCAGCGGCAGGATGCGCCAGTCCACGCCGGACTCTGTGGCGGCGCCGTCCTGGCTGTAGGCGCGCTGGGCGCGCCACCGCTGGTGCCGCAGCAGGTCGAGGTCGGCGCGCAGCGCATCGACGTCGAAGTCGAGCCGCATCGGCGACGACGGCGGGTAGGCGGCGGGCGGATCCGTCAGCGATTCGGGGGCCTGGTGGTACGTCGTCATGGTCGCTGCTCCTGGGCGCCGGCGGCGGGCAGGTCGGAGACGTCGAGGGCGAAGCGGCCCACGGCCCACGCGATGGCGGGCACGTTCTCGCCGAGAGCCCGGCGGTCGAGGTTGCCGATCGTGTCGCATGGCTGGTGGTAGCAGGGGTCGTACAGCTGCCCGGCCGTCCCGCCGAACCGCGCCGCCTGCGCGGCGGTCTTGACCCCGAGGACGCCGCCGTTCAGGCCGCCGACCGGGATGCCCGCGGCCACGAACGGCTCGTGGTCGGAGCCGACGGCCCGCAGGTCGTGGCTTTCGTAGGGGAGCCCGGCGTGGTCGAAGTAGTCCTTGAAGACCTTCTCCACGACCTGCGAGCCCGCCGGGCCCGGCGGGGTGCCCGGCGGCTGGTCGCTCGCGTCCCCGTCGAGGACGAACCGCACCCCGTTCGGCGCGGCGATCAGTTCGAAGTTGAGGTAGAGCGCGATCTTGGCGCGTTCGGCCGGCGGCAGGTTGCGCACGTAGTAGTTGGAGCCGACGTCGATGAGCTCCTCGGCCCCCCAGAGCGCGAATCGTACTTTGTGGCGCACCTTGTCCTGATGGGGAGCCAGCCGCAGCGCGGTCGCCATCAGCGCGGCGGCCGCGGCGGCGTTGTCGTTGATGCCGGGCGCCTCGGTCACGCTGTCCAGATGGGCACCGGCCATGACGGTGCGGTCGTCGCCGCCGCGGGTCTCGGCGAACAGGTTGGTGGTGGCTCCCGCGACCCCGTGCCCGCGCAGGTCGAGACGCAGCCGCACCTGGTGCTGCGCGGTCTCCCGGGCGAGCTGTTCGGCCTGCGCCTGCGTGACGCTGGCCACCGGGATGGTGAACGCCTGCGGGTCGAACGCGTGCAGCCGGTAGATGTTGTTCGGACTCGGCGTGGCCAGGTAGATCAGCATCGCCCGCGCGCCGAGCCCGGCGGCGACGCGTTGCTGTGCCGTGTAGCCGCAGGATCCGCGCCGTACGAGCACGATGGATCCGGCCACGGGCAGCCCGTCGTAGTCGGCGGCGGAGCATCCTGCCGCGTCGCCCGCCGCGGCCCGGGGCACGACGAGGTGGGCGTCGAGACCGCCGGGCGGGGTGACGGGTGAAAAGCGCATGACCAGCGCGCGCACCTGCCGGGCCGCGGGCGCGGTCACCGTCGCGCTCTCCGCGTCGACCCGATAGTCGGTGTACGGCACCTGCTGCCGGTGAACGCGGTAGCCGGCGGCGGTGAGCACCTTGGCGGCGTAGCGCGCGGAGGCCTCGAACCCCGGCGTGCCGGCGGCGCGCACCCCGCCGTTCCGTACGGCGATCCGGTCAAGGACACGCAGGTGCCGCCACGCGTCGCCGCCGCGGGTGGACCCCGCCAGCAGCCGCGCCAGCCACAGCTCCCCGGATTCACCGTCCGGACGACCTGCCGCGAGGTGGGCGGACGCCGGGGCTGCGGCGGCGTGGGAAACGGCGGACGGTGGAGCGGTCGAAAGGATGGTGGCGGTCATGGTGACGAGGCCGGTCACCAAGGCGGTTTTCGTGCGCACAAACACCCTCATCAGCGCTCCAGAGGAAATCGTGTGATGGCGAGAAACAGAAACCATGTTGATATGTGCAGAGTTTCTGAGACCGGCCGCGCGGTGAATTATGAATGCCCGGCATACCGTGGCAGGTTGGAAGCGCGCCCCGCTATGCCGGGCACCCGCCTATGTCACTCAGTGGAGGTAACGCATGTGTGCCACCCCCTTTCTGTAAAGACGGATTGAGGTCGGTCAGCTGAGGTGGACTCTGAGTCGAGCCACGCCCCGCAGCGTGAGGTTCCGGTGGTAGACGGGCTCGTCGGCGAGGCGGATGCCCGGGAACTCGGTCGCGAGCAGGCCGAGGACGACCTGTGCCTGGAGGACCGCCAGCGACTGCCCGAGGCACGAGTGGGCGCCCCGGCCGAACCCCAGATGCGGGTTGGGGTAGCGGGCGAAGTCCAGCTCGTCGGGCTCGGCGAACTTGGCTGGATCCCGGTTCGCGGCGGCCAGCATCAGCGTCACCGCTTCGCCGGGCGCGATGACATGGCCGCCGACGCGCGTCTTCCGCACACACGCCCGCCCGTCGGCCTGCACCGGCGTCACGTACCGGACCATCTCCTCCACTGCGAGCGACAGGTCGGCCCGGGTGAAACGTGCGAAAGTGTCCGGTGCGGTCAGCAGGACGACCAGAGCGTTGCTGAGCAGCCGCCCCGCCGACTCGAACCCGGCGTGCAGGACGGCCCGCAGCGTGTTCAGCAGCACCGGGCGCGCGACGCCCGAGCCGGGCGCCTTGGCCGCCACATGCGCCACCAGCCCGTCCGCCGGCGGGTCGTCCAGCCACCGGCCGGTGTATTCGGCCAGTTCGGCGCGGGCCTGCACGGCGGGCCCGGCGGTCTCCGGCCAGATCCCGGCGTCCATGCCGTTCACGATCGTCTGCGACACGGGCAGGAACCACGCGGCGTCGATGGGCGGCACCCCGAGCACCGCGGTGATGGTGTCCAGCGCGAGTGGCGCGGTGAGGTCGGACACGCAGTCGAACTCCCCGACCGCGCGCAGCCGCTCGGCCCGGGCGCGGACCTGCGCGGCGATGCGCTCGCGCAGCACGCCCAGGTCGAGACCGCGGACCGCGTCGACCATGAAGTGCCGGATGGCCGTGTGCTCGGGCGGGTCGAGTGACTGGATGCTCAGCAGCGGCTCCGGTACGGCCTCGCCGATCCGGCGCCAGTCCGAGGCGAACGATTCCGTGTCGCGCAGCACCGCGGCGCAGTCGTCGTACCTCGTCACCACCCAGGAGTCGAGGAAGGCGCTGCGGTAGACGGGCGCGCTCTCGCGCAGGCGGCCGAAGAGGGAGTAGGGATCCAGCAGCGCCGCGGGCTCCGCGAGCCCCGCGGCCGGGTCCGCGGCCGGCGCCTCCGACATATCGACCTCCTCGCACGGACGGCTACCGGCGAGCGGCCTCAAGCCCGTTCGTCGCATCCCGTACGGGTTGCGGGAGGACGACGGCGCTGTCGCTCAGGTGCCCGATTGATCGTCCGACACATGATCTTTACCGATGGTAAATGGACATGGCGGAATTGCCGAGCGCCGGATCCGGCCACCGGACTTCCATATCCCCGCGCGCCCCGATATGGCATGGTCTTGTAGTTCCGCCTCACCGCCGAGGAGGTCGCCCGTGAGGGTTCTGCTGACCAATCGCGGTTTCCGGCTCCTGATCACCGGCCAGTCCTTGTCGACCCTGGGCGACCGCGCACTCATCATCGCCTTCGGCATCTGGGTCAAGGAGTTGACCGGCAGCAATGCCGCGGCGGGCGGCGCGTTCTTCTTCGTCGCCCTGCCGTTCCTGTTCGCCCCGTTCGCCGGGGTGCTCATCGACAGGTTCCCGCGGCGCCAGATCTTCATCGTGACCAACCTGGTGATGGCGTGCGTCATGCTGCTCAGCCTGCTGGTACGCGGCGAGGGCCAGGTCTGGCTGCTGTACGCGATCATCCTCTGCTACGGCATCGCGGGTGTGATCATCACCGCCACCCAGGCCGCCCTCGTCACGGCGATCGTGGACGAGGACGCGCTCCCCGACGCCAACGGCCTGCTGCAGACCTCCGCCGACGGAGTGAAGCTGCTGGCCCCCCTCTTCGGCGCGGCGTTGTTCACAGCGGCGGGCGGCCACGTGGTGGCTCTGCTGGACGCGGCGACGTTCCTGGCGGCCGCCGTATGCGTATGGCTCATCCGGGCGCCCGGCGACCAGCGTCACGTCACCGGTGCACTGGAGCTGCGCGAAGAGGTGCTGTCGGGCCTGCGCCACATCTACCGTTCCCCGCCACTGCGCACGCTGGTGGGCGCACTGGGCCTGGCCATGCTGGTGACGGGCTTCTCCCAGACCCTCATCTTCTCCATCGTCGACGACGGGCTTCACCGCGCTCCCGCGTTCGTCGGCGTGCTGAGCAGTGTGCAGGGCGCGGGCGCGGTCTGCGCCGGCCTGGCGGCGGGCGCCGCCATCCGCCGGGTAGGCGACCTGCGCACGGTGATGCTGGGCATCGCCCTGGTCACGATCGCGTCCCTGGTCTATCTGGCGCCCGCCATCCCCCCGGTGGCGGTGGGGGCGTTCCTTTTCGGCTTCGGCATGTGCTGGACGACCGTCGGCCTGGTCATGGCGGTGCAGCGACGCACCCCCGACGCCCTGCGCGGCCGAGCACTCACCGCGGCGATGGGCGTCGTCAGCACTCCGCAGACCGTCTCCATCGCCCTCGGCGCAGCGCTGTCCCTGGTCGTCGACTACCGGGTCCTGCTGGTCCTCATGGCCGCGGTCACCGCCGTGTGCGCCCTCTGGCTGGTAAGCGTCCCGCCCGAACCCAGGCCGCAGACCCCTCCGCGCAAGGATCTCGACCCGGGCCCACCAGACCCCGAGCCTTCGGATCGCTCGCCGGACACGAAGACCGTGTCCTGATCGGTGACGAGTCGTCGGACAGCCGTGGCGAGCCTTGAGGAACGGCGGGTGCCGGACGAGTTGTGGGAGTCGTTCCAACGATGCCGTCTCGGGCCACCCAGGCCCGCCGCGTTCCACGACATACGAGCAAACAACAAGCGAACATCAAGACGATGTCGGACGGCCTCTCGTAGGCCACTGCCATCGACGAGGTTGAGGGCTTGCCTGCGGCGAACTTGTAGCTGTCGGGACCGCCATGCCAGAAGGGGCACGCCCCCAGATGGGCCCGCCCGCTGAGCAAGGCGAATCCTTCAGATCCATCTCAGCGCCAACGGCCGTCCGCAGGTTCCTCCACCCCCGAGACGCCGGAGTCCCAAAGGGACTCCGGCGAGTCTAACGGCGGCGGTTCGCTCACGGCCTGCCACCGGTGACGCGCTCAGGGCGCCTCTTGCAGGAGGACCAGCCTCATGGGCTTCCACTCCCAGGCCCCGTCCTCGAACTCCGGTTTCAGCTCCACCATCGCCGCCGGGTCGTAGTCGCCCGGGAGGTCGGGCCGGTCCGTATTCGGGCTGGCCGACATCGCGGGCTCTGGTAGTTGGAGAACGGCTTCAAGTCCGCCAGCACACCTCCGCCCATCATCGGTCTGCACAAGACTGACCGACTCGATCACGGCGCGCCGGACGGGGTCAACGATCGTCTGTGAGATGGCGGCGCGCTCATCGGAGACATGGGCTAAGCCGGGCCGCCCGGCTCCGCCGGCGGGTGGTCGTAGGCGGTGGTCAGGGGCGTCGTGTCATGGGCTGGCTGGTGCGTGGAGGGCCGCTGGATGGGCGGTGGCCCCCAGGGCACGGTAGGTGTGAGGGGTGTGGGGTCTACCGTGCCCCGGGGGCTCCGCCCACGCCGGCCTGGAGCCTTTGGGGGCCGGCGCGGGGGAGGGTGAGGTGGTCAGCGCCAGGATTGGGCGGTGGTGTCGGGGCCGAACTGGGAGCGGGCCTCGTTCGGCTCGACCTGGGTGATGAAGTTGGACAGGTCGCAGCGGGCGAAGGCGTACAGCAGCCGGGTCTCGCGGGTGAGGTTGACCGCCGACTTGGCGGGGTTGATGTTGCCGCAGGTGTCGGTGCCCGAGGGGCGTGGGCGGACGAAGATCTGGCCCTGGAAGTCCTGCTGGGGCCAGAAGCACATGCCTTCGCGGACCTGGAGCTGGTCCAGTGCCTTGCGGCAGGCGGTCACGGCGGGCTGGGTGCGCGGCAGGATGGTGACGGTGATGGGCCGGGTCTGGTCGCCCAGGCTGATGGAGCCTTCGAAGGTCCCGCCCTGCTGGGGGGCGTCGTCGGTGGCCTGCAGGGTCACCTCGATGTCGTCGGTGAAGGACCAGTTCACGGTGAAGTTGCCCGTGGCGGACCTGCCGTCGTCAGCGATCGTGGTCGGGCACTGGTGGCCTTGGGTGCAGTGCAGGTCCAGCGCCGTGATGCGGGTGTAGGGGGGCGCGGTGACGCTCACCTGCATGGGCGAGTAGTTCTTCTGGTCCGCCGGCCAGGAGAAGGTCTTGGGCGGGCCGCCGACCTCCAGCGTCAGGTCCGCGTCCTGGAGGCGGACGGCCTGCGGCTGGGTCACAGCCGCGCCGGCGGCGGGGTCGGTGGTGGCGTTGGCGGTGGCGGGCAGGCAGGTCAGCCCCAGCGCGGCTGATGCCAGTGCCGCGATGAGGCCGGGGAGCTTTCTGCCGGACATGGTGCTCCTTTGCAGGGCGCCAAGGGCGCCTGGTTTGGCGGGAGAAGAAGACGGCCGAGACAGGTGGCGGCCTGAGAGGCCACCACGGCGTCGTAACCGGGATCGGGTTGAGTCCGGAGGCGAACCGGGGCCGCCGTGGGTGAGCGGCGAAGCGCTGTGGCGAGGCTCGGGCCGCCGACGGGTCAAGTGCCCTGCCGCTCCAGCAGCCAGGAGTAGCTGCTGGTGTCACTGACGGCCAGCAGGCGTACCCGGTGGTTGTCGCTGTTGAGGTGGGCCGGGACTAGGGCTCGGCCTGCGTTGCCCACCGGCTTGATCAGATAGCCGTCGGGGGTGTCCTCGGAGGCGACCAGGAACCACTGCTGCCCTGCTGTGGGGGAGGCGCTGCAGTTCTGGATGATGATGTCGGCGTGGTCGCCCCGGGGGACGCCGACGTTCGGCTGCAGGCACTGGCCCGGCGCGCCGATGTTCTCGATCTTGTAGGCGGGTCGTTTGACGCCCCTGCTGGTGTCCTGGCGCTCGGTGACCTTGGTGATCTTCCAGTGCTGCATGCTGGGCTTGCTCGGCCAGTCCCGAATTGTGTCGACGAAGTTTCCGGAGTCCGGACCACCGTTGAACGGGATCAGGGCGCCGTTGGTGACGCTGTTGCGGATGATGTAGGTGCCTCGCGCGACGGACTGCTCCACCGGCGGGTTGGCGGGGTTGGGGTTGGCGGGGTCCGGGTCGGTGGGATTGGTGTCATCGACCGGCGGATTGGCCGGCGCTGCGGGGGCCGGCGGGTTGGGGGCGGCTGCCGCCATGGCCGGCGCTGCCGCGGCGGCCAGCAGCGCGCCGGGCAGCAGGGCCGCCACGGCCAGGCGGGCGGCCAGACGTGAGGCCGGGCGGGCGGCGGGCTTGGTGAGACTGGACTTCATCGCTTCTCTCCTTCGAGGTCGTAGCTGCTGGACGCTGCGGGGGATGCCGGAGGCAGGTCAGCGCCAGGACCGGGCGTTGGTGTCGGGACCGAACTGGGAGCGGGCCTCGTTCGGTTCGACCTGGGCGATGAAGTTGGCCGGGTTGCAGCCGTAGAAGGCGTACAGCAGCCGGGTCTCGCGGGTGAGGTTGACCGCCGACTTCACGGGGTCGATGCTGCCGCAGCTGTCGGTGCCCGACGGGCGGGGGTAGACCGACATGTCGCCGGCGAAGTTCTGGCCGCTCCAGAAGCAGACGCCTTCGCGGACCTGCAGGTCGTCCAGCGCTCTGCGGCACACGGTCACGGCCGCTTCATTGGTGGGAGGGTTCGCCGGCGCCGGGGCCGCCGCCGGACCGTCCGGAGGCGGCACGGGCTCGGCGGCGGCCATGGCAGGCGCGAAGGCCACGCCGGCGGCGGTCGCCAGACTCACCGCGCTGAGAGAGGTGAGCGCGACCTTGGCCAACAGGGGGGTTCTCACGGGGGATCTTCCTCCTTCGCTTGGAGGGGACGGCCCGTTGGGAGCAGTGCCGGGGGGCGAGAGCCGCGCCCCGGCACTCCGCCGTTCCCTCACTTATCGAGGCTCCTTCAATTTAGTAACACGATGTAGGTGGGCAACTACTCTAAGTAGTAGAAATGATGTGAACCGAGCGGCTATATCGACCTTTCTGATCGGCTCGATGCCCGTGTGGGGCCGACCTTTCGGCGCGGGACGGCCAGGCCGCGGGCGCCGAGAGCGGGCGTCGTAGTTCTTGGGTTCAAGGGGTCAGTGCATCACCGAAAATGATCTTGATCGTTTCGGAGGTGCGAGTGCGGGACTACGGGTTCTTGACGGCTCGGCAGGAGGAGCTGTGGAGGCTGGCGTAGTGGTGAGTCGCTGGGCTGTACCGCCGGGGGCATGGGAGCGCAGCTGCAGCATGTGCGGCGGTCTAGGACTCTCGGCCTTTGCGGGTGCTGGACTGGGTGCTCGGCCACCGGTCATGCTTTGTGGGTGTTCCGACGTAGATTGCGAGCGCGGCAGGACCGACGCGTGGCGGCGCGCATGGACGAGTTCTACCGCTAGCTTGCGTGGCGGGAGAGGGCGTCTCCCCAAGACGTCGCCCTCAAAGACGAGGCCGGCAACCGCCTGCGCCGGGGGTGTTCCAGCGGCCGCTGGGCGGCTGTGGCCGGAGCGGCAGTAGATGGGCGATCGCGGCGACGTGCGAGGGGTGCGGCGACAGGTCCGCGACATCCGAGCGAACATCGAGCGAACACGAGGGCGAAGCGGGACATTATTTGGGATCTTGGCAATGGTAAGACCGCAGGTCAGACCATGGCGCGCCCGGCAGGATTCGAACCCGCGACCGTCGGATTAGAAGTCCGATGCTCTGTCCAGCTGAGCTACGGGCGCTCGGCGCCCGGCGGGACGCCGGGACACAGTGTAAGGGTGCACGTCGTCCGGCTCCACATCTATAACGGTCTTACCGCTGGGGCGAGGGTCCTATCTTGGGGTGCTGTGGCGGTGAACATTGAGGTGCCGCTCTCCGGTGGGGCCGTGTCGGAGGGTGTGGTGCGGGTCGGGGAGACGGTGCGGCGGCCGCTTCGGGCGCACAGTCCGGCGGTCCATGGGCTGCTGCGGCATCTGGAGGACGTGGGGTTCGAGGCGCCGCGGGTGCTGGGGGTCGATGAGCTGGGGCGAGAGGTGCTCAGCTGGGTGCCGGGGGAGGTGCCGCAGCGGCCGTTGGCGGCGTCCGTCGTCTCGGAGGACGTGCTGCGGGGCGTGGCGCGGCTGCTGAGGCGGTACCACGACGCGGTCGCGTCGTACGAGGCGCCGGCGGGGGCGCCGTGGGACGCGGAGACGTCCAACGTGGACGGGGCCCCCGAGGTCATCGGGCACTGCGATGTGACGCCGGAGAACGTGGTCTTCCGGGGCGGGCGGCCGGTCGCTCTGATCGACTTCGATCTGGCGCGGCCCACCACGCGGGTGTTCGACGTGGTCACGGCGCTGAGGCACTGGGGGCCGATCGAGGATCCGGCCGATCGGGACGCCGGGCTCTACGGGGTGGACGTGGGGCGCAGGCTGCGGATCTTCTGCGATGCCTACGGGCTGGACCGGGAGCGGCGGCGGGAGGTGCTGCCGGCGGCGCGGGTGCGGTTCGAGCGGTCCTATCGGGCGATGCGGGAGAGGGCTGAACGCGGTGGGGGATGGGCGCGGATCTGGCAGGGGGGCGCTGGGCCCCGGATACGGCGGGCTCAGGACTGGCTGGAGTGGCACTGGGATGAACTCGATGCGCGTCTCTGGTGAGGGGCTGGTCCTCGGGGTCGCGCTGGACGCTCTTTTCGGGGATCCGAAGCGGTGGCATCCCGTGGCCGGGTTCGGTCGGGTGGCATCCGGGGTGGAGCGCTGGGTGTATGGGGATTCCCGCTGGCGGGGTGTTGCCTATGTCGGGGCTCTGGTGGGGGGCGCCGGGGTCGTGGGGGTTGCGCTTGAGCGGGTGAGCCGGCGGCCCGTGGTGCATTGTCTTGTCACTGCCGGGGTTACCTGGGCCGTGCTCGGCGGGACGTCCTTGGGGCGTGAAGGGCTCTACATGGCGCGGGTGCTGGAGCGGGGCGACGTGGGGGCGGCCAGGGAGCGGCTTTCCCATCTGTGTGCGCGCGATCCGCGGGGGCTGGACGCTCGTGATCTGAGCCGTGCGGTGGTGGAGTCGGTGGCCGAGAACACGTCGGACGCGTCCATCGCGCCTTTGGTGTGGGGGGCGGTCGCGGGCATTCCGGGGCTGCTCATGTACCGGGCCGTGAACACGCTTGACGCGATGGTCGGTTACCGGAGTCCGAGGTACGAGCGGTTCGGGTGGGCGGCGGCGCGGTTGGACGATGTCGCGAACTGGGTTCCGGCGAGGGTCACCGGCGGATTGGTCGCGCTGTGTTCGGGGCGGGAGGCCTGGCGGGTTCTGCGAAGGGACGGGGCGAGGCATCCGAGCCCCAACGCGGGACGGTGCGAGGCCGCTTTCGCCGGGGCGCTCGGGGTGCGGCTCGGCGGTGCCAACGCCTACGGCGGACGGGTCGAGCGGCGGCCCGAGATGGGGGACGGGCGGGCGCCCGAGGTCAGGGACATCCGGAGGGCCGTCCGGCTTTCGGCGGCGGTGACGTTCGCGGCGGCGGTCGTGGTGTGGAGCGTGCGGTGAGCGGGCTGCTGGTCGCGGGGACCACCTCGGACGCGGGCAAGAGCGTCGTCACGGCTGGGCTGTGCCGGTGGCTGGCCCGGCAGGGGGTGAAGGTCGCGCCGTTCAAGGCCCAGAACATGTCGCTGAACTCGATGGTGACGAGCGACGGGGCGGAGATCGGGCGGGCGCAGTACATGCAGGCGCAGGCCGCGGGTGTGGAGCCCGCGGCGCTGATGAACCCGGTGCTGCTCAAGCCGGGAAGCGACCGCAGAAGCCAGGTCGTGGTGCTGGGGAGGCCCGTCGCGGAGGTCGACGCGCTCCAGTACGGGGCGCACAAGGAACGGCTCATGGGCGTCGTGCTGGAGAGCCTTGAGGAACTGCGGGCCAAGTACGACGTGGTGGTGTGCGAGGGCGCCGGGAGTCCCGCCGAGATCAATCTTCGGGGCGGCGACATCGTGAACATGGGGCTGGCCAGGGCGGCGAACCTGCCGGTGGTGGTGGTCGGTGACATCGACCGGGGCGGTGTCTTCGCGTCGCTCTACGGCACGGTCGCCCTGCTGGAGCCGGCGGACCAGGCGCTGATCGCCGGATTCGTCATCAACAAGTTCCGTGGGGCGCAGGAGATCCTCGCGCCGGGGCTGGAGCAGCTGGCGATGCTCACGGGGCGGCCGACGCTGGGAGTGCTGCCCTGGAAACTCGGCCTCTATCTCGATTCCGAAGACACCCTGGCATTGGACGCGCCGAGGCCCGACGCGAAAGGGGCCTACGGGAGGGAGACGCTGCGCATCGCGGTCGTCCGGTTCCCGCGCATCTCCAATTTCACGGACATGGACGCCCTGGCGTGCGAACCCGGCGTCGTGGTCCGGTACGCGGCGAGCGCCGGTGACCTGGCCGAGGCCGATCTGGTGGTGCTTCCGGGCACCCGGGCCACGGTCGCCGATCTGGCGTGGCTCCGCCAGCGGGGAATGGCCGAGGAGATCAGGAGAAGGGCCGAAGAGGGACGGCCGGTGCTCGGTATCTGCGGCGGTTACCAGATGCTCGCCGAGGAGATCGTGGACGACGTCGAGTCGAAGGAGGGCCGGGCGAAGGGGCTCGGCCTCCTTCCCGCGCGAGTCGAATTCAAGAAGGAGAAGACCCTCGGACGGCCCACGGGAAGCGCCTATGGGGAGACCGTCAACGCCTACGAGATCCATCACGGCATCGTGAGCGCGGAGGGGGAGCCGTTCCTCGACGGGTGCCGGGAAGGCGCCGTGTGGGGGACGACCTGGCATGGCGCGATGGAGAACGACGGCTTCCGCAGGGCGTTCCTCGCGGACGTCGCCCGGACGGCGGAAAGGGAGTTCGTCCCGGCCCCGGACGTGTCCTTCGGGGCGCTGAGGGAGGCGACCCTGGACGCGCTCGGCGACCTCGTCGAGGAGCACATGGACACCGGGGCCCTGTGGCGGATCATCGAGCGCGGCGCGCCGGGGGGTCTGCCCGTCGTCCCGCCCGGCGGAGCCCCGGCCCCGCCCTCCGCGGCGGTAGGGTGATCCACTCGTGAACACAGGCGCACGCAGGCACAGCACCAGGAGGAACGCCCCGTGACCGACCCGCGGTCCAAGCTGATCGTCCCGCTGATGAAGGCGCGGGTGCCGGCCGAGGTCCAGCTGGAGTTCCCGCTCCCGGCGGACGAGGAGCCGATCCGCGACCCGTTCGCCGCCGACCTGTACGTCACCTACGCGCTGGAGGTCGCCGACGAGGGGGCCCCGTCCGGGCGCCGCTACGAGCACGTGGCGCGCCGGCACTGCGCCGACCTCGGGGTGGCGCAGGGCGAGCTGCGCCGCCACGCGGTGATCAACCTGCGCGACCTGCGTCCCGAGCTGAGCCTCAGCTGGTACCCCGACGCGCGCGCCGTGACGGTGTCGCTGGGCGCGTCCGCGCGCGGCGGGGGCCTGGAGTCTGGCCTGCTGCTGGACGAGGGGTTCCTGGAGAAGCTGGCGCAGGACGTGGACGGCGACCTCGTCGTCGCGGCGCCCGCGCGGGACGTGTTCGTCGCGTCCGGCACCGGCCACCCGGACGGCGTCGACAAGCTCCGCTGGGCGGTCGCGCAGGTGTGGGCCGAGGACCGCGGGGACGACGGCGCCGAACCGGCGTGGGACGTTCCCGCCGGGAGCCTTCTCACCCACAACCTCCTGGTCCGCCGCGGCGACGCCTGGGACATCCTCACGACCTGACCGGCCGGAAAACGGGTGGGCCGCCATGACCGGAATGCGTAGTCTCCGGGGCATGGTGTCGACTCATCAGCTTCTGGCGTTCTCCGCGATGGCGCTGGCGATCATCTTGATCCCGGGGCCGTCCGTCCTGTTCGTCGTCGGCCGCGCGCTGGCGCACGGCCGGCGCACCGCGCTCGCGGGGGTGGTGGGCGGGGTGCTCGCCGCGCTGGTGCTGACCGCGGCGGTCGCGGTGGGCGTCGGATCGATCGTGGAACGCTCCGTCGTCGTCTTCACCGCGCTGAAGATCGTGGGCGCGGTCTACATCGTCTACCTCGGGGTGCAGGCCATCCGGCACCGCCGTTCGCTCCAGGAGGCGATCGCCGGGAGCGGGGCGGAGCGCGGCGGGGGCCGGGCCCTGCTGCAGGGCTTCCTCGTCGGCATCACCAATCCGAAGACGACCGTGTTCTTCGCGGCCGTCCTGCCGCAGTTCGTGGCGCGCGAGAACGGCCACGTCGAGCTCCAGATGATGGTGTTCGGCGCGATCTTCGCGGTGATCGCGCTGTGCTGCGACAGCGTGTGGGGGATCGCGGCGGGGGCGGCCCGCGAGTGGTTCGCCCGCTCGCCGCGCCGCCTCGCGGCGATCGGCGGCACCGGCGGGCTGATGATGATCGGTCTCGGCGTCACCGTCGCCGCGACGGGCCGCAAGGACTGAGCTAGCCCCCCGTCCCGCGCGCCGGCGCCACGGGGGCGGCGACCGGCGGCCGCCTGCCGAAGCGGCGGCGCAGCGGGTAGGCGAGCGCGACGACGGCGAGGCTGGCGAGGGAGGCGGCCAGCTGGGAGCGCTGCCCGTCCATGAACGCCATCGAGACCAGCACGGCGATGAGGGCGGCGATGACCAGCCAGGTCAGGTACGGGAACAGCCACATCCGGTAGGTGAGGCTCGCCGGGTCCTCGCGCCGCAGCCGGGACCGCAGCCGCAGCTGCGAGAACAGGATCGCCAGGTAGACGAAGGCCAGCACGACCCCGATCGAGTTCATCAGGAACTTGAAGACCTGGTCGGGGGAGACGTAGGACGCGATGACCGCCGCCCACGCCGCGACCGTCCCGAGCAGGATCGCCCGGACGGGGACGCCGCGCCGGTTCAGGCGCACCAGCGCGGCGGGGGCGTCGCCGTCGCGGGTCAGCACGTACAGCATCCGGGACGAGACGTAGATCGCCGAGTTCAGCACCGACAGGACGGCGGTGAGGATGACCGCCTGCATGAGGGTGCCGGCGGCGGGCACGTCCAGCCGGTCCAGGGCGCTGACGAACGGGCTGGTGAGGATCTTCGCGTCGTTCCACGGCAGGATCGACACGACGAGCAGGATCGACAGGACGTAGAACAGCGCGACGCGCCACAGCACATTGCTCGTGGCCCTGGCGACGGCCCGGCCCGGCTCCTCGCTCTCCGCGGCGGCGATGGTGACGATCTCCGTCCCGCCGAACGCGAACATCACCGCGACGATGGCGGTGAAGACCGATCCGGCGCCGTTCGGGACGAACCCGCCGTGCCCGGTGAGGACGGCGAGCCCGCCGGGCGAGCCGGGCCAGAGGCCGGTGACGTACAGGACGCCGAGGACGACGAACACCAGGATCGCGGCGACCTTGATCGAGGCGAACCAGAACTCGAACTCGCCGAACGACCGGACGGAGACGAGGTTCACCGCCGTCATCGTCACCAGCAGCGCGGCGGCCAGCGTCCACTGCGGAAGGCCGGTCCAGCCGGCGAGGATGCCGGCGCCCGCGGTCGCCTCGGCGCCGACGAGGATCACGTAGAGGTACCAGTACAGCCAGCCGATCGTGAAGCCCGCGAAGGGGCCGAGCGCCATCCGCGCGTACTCGGCCAGGGATCCGGCGACCGGGCGCGCCACGACCATCTCGCCGAGCGCCCGCAGCACGCACAGCACCAGCAGCCCGGCCGCCGCGTACGACAGGACGGCGGCGGGCCCGGCGGTGCCGATCACGGCGCCGCTGCCGACGAACAGCCCGGCGCCGATCGCGCCCCCGATCGCCAGCATCGTCATGTGGCGGCGGCGCAGTCCGGTGCGCAGTCCGGTGCCCCCACTGCTCTCAGACATCACGACAACAGTAGGTGACCTGGGCGGACGCGTCCGAAGGGGATCAGACCTCGCAGAGCGCGAAGTCGTCGAAGACCGCCTGCGGCCATCCGCTCGCGCCCTCGTCGCGGACCACGAGCAGGCCGCTGTTACCGGGGGCGCTGCTCGGCGGCGTGGCGGCGGACGAGGCGACCGGCTTGCCGTTGACCCACATCGCCAGGTCGATGTTGCCGTCCTCGCGCTTGACGCAGGCGGCCTGGAGGCGGTTCCTCTCGCGCAGCCTGGGTGCGATGCCGGTCGTCACGGTCTGCGCCTGCCAGGTGGCCAGCTTGGCGATGCGCGCGCGCCCGTCCGAGCCGAGGAGGAACGCGTAGCCGGTGCTTCCCAGGCAGTACACCCCCGCCTCGCCGTAGGCGTCCTTCGGCGTGACCTCGGCCTCGATGAGCTGGGAGTCGGGGATCCTGCTCACGGGTGCGTCGACGGTCGTGCGCCCGGCCTTCGGCAGGACGCGGACCTCGTACTTCCGGTCGCGGTAGGACGCGTCGACGACCGGGGCGGCGGAGGTCTTCCAGCCGGAGTCGGCGTCGCTGAAGTTGTCGTCGAAGACCTTGTCCTTGACCTCCGGCGGTTCGTCGCCGAGGACGGCGGCCCCGGCGGGCCCCGAGGCGTCCGGGGCGTCGTCGCCGCCCGGGATGTTGAGGGCACCGATCACGGCGGAGACGGCGAGGACCGCCCCGGTCGCGGCGATGAGCAGGCCGCGGTGCGGGGCCGGCTTCCGCGCCGGGGCCGCCGGTGCCGGCGCGCCGATCGGACGCGTCGCCGGAACGGAGTCGACATTCGTCAGAGGCGCAGGAGCGGGGATGGGGGCGGGCGTCGGCTCGGGCTCCGGTTCCGGTTCGGGCGGCGCGACGGGGGGCGGAGTCGCGGGCGGCGTGTCCCCGCCGGTCAGCGCCTGGATCAGCCGCCTCACGGTCGGACGGTCGGCGGGCTCCTTGGCCAGCGACCGGGCCACCAGGTCGCGGACGGCCGGGTCGAGGCCCTCCAGGTCGGGGTCGGCGGACGTCACCCGGCTGATGACCTCCGGGAGCGTCCCGCCGCCGAACGGGGCGCGGCCGGTGCCCGCGTAGGCGACGACGCAACCCCAGGAGAACACGTCGGCGGCCGGCGTGACCTCCCGCCCGTGCATCAGCTCGGGCGCGATGTAGGCGGGCGTCCCGACGAACTGGCCGGTCCTGGTCGGGCCCTCGGTGGCGTCCAGCGCCCGGGCGATGCCGAAGTCGATCACGCGCGGCCCGGTCGGGGACAGCAGCACGTTGGACGGCTTGAGGTCGCGGTGCACGATCCCGGCGCCGTGGATCGCGCCCAGCGCCGTCGCGATGTTGACCGCGAGCGCCTCCAGGTCGCCGCCGCGCAGCGGGCCGCCGGTCTTGACGGCCTCCTCGACGGACGGCCCGTTGACGTACTCGGTCACCACGAACAGCGGGTCGCCGTCGAGGCGGGCGTCCAGGACGGCGGCCGTGCAGAACCGGCTGACCTGCCGCGCGGCCGTCACCTCGCTGCGGAACCGCTCGTGGAAGGCCTCGTCGTCGGCCAGCTCCGCGTTGATGACCTTGACCGCGACCCGCCGCCCCGACTCGTCCTCGCCGAGGTAGACGGTGCCCATGCCGCCCCGGCCGAGGCGGGCGGTGAGCACGTACGGGCCGAGCAGCCGCGGGTCTCGGTCACGGAGGGGCGCCTGCATGGCTCGACTCCCGGGGTGGAGAGGGGCTGTGATTCAGTCTGTCGTACGGTCGTCCTCTTTGACGCCCGATCATGGGGCATCAGTTCACCGGACAACGGGAGGAAAAGTGGACGTTACGGCGGACGTGCTCGGCCCCGGGTACGAGGCGATCGAGCTGCCGATGGGCCGGGACGCCGAGGGCGAGGTCGTGGCGACGCTCGTGCGGCGCCGCGGCGGCGGCGACCCGTCCCGGCGGGCGGTGCTCTACCTGCACGGGTTCGTCGACTACTTCTTCCAGCGGCACCTCGCCGACTTCTACGTCGAGCTCGGCTTCGACTTCTACGCGCTCGACCTGCGCAAGTACGGACGCTCGCTGCGCCCGCACCAGACCCCCAACTACGTCGAGAGCCTGTCGGACTACTTCCCGGAGATCGACGAGGCGGTGCGGATCGTCCGGGACGTGGACGGGCACGACACGCTCCTGCTGAACGGCCACTCGACCGGCGGCCTGGTCGCCGCCCTGTGGGCCGACCGGGCCAAGGGGAAGGGCCTGGTCGACGGCGTGTTCCTCAACAGCCCGTTCCTGGACATCGCCGAGCCGCTGGTGATGCGCAAGCTCGGCGCGGGCCTGGCCCGGGCGCTGCGTCCCCGGTTCCCGAAGGCGAAGCTGCCCGCTGGCGTGTCCGACCTGTACCCGCGCAGCATCCACCGCGACCACGAGGGCGAGTGGGAGTTCGACCTCGCCTGGAAGCCGCTCGCCGGGTTCCCGGTGCGGGCCGCGTGGCTGGCGGCCGTGCGCCGGGGGCAGCTGCGCCTGCACCGCGGCCTGGACGTCGACGTCCCGGTGCTGGTCATGGCGTCGACGCGCAGCGTCCGCCCGACCCGCGGGGTGCTGGACGTGACGGGCGCCGACGCCGTCCTGGACGTCGAGCACATGGCGCGGTGGGCGCCGCGGATCGGGCGGCACGTCACGCTCGTGCGGATCGAGGGCGGCCTGCACGACCTGGTGCTGTCCGCCGAAGCGGCCCGCTCGCAGGTCTTCGCGGAGCTGACCCGGTGGACGAACGGCTACCTGCCGGACCGGCCGGCCCCGGCCTAGCCGAGGATCTTCGACAGGTCGAAGTCGTCGAAGTCGACGATGATCTGCTGCGCGGCGTTGCCGCCCCGCTCGACCTGGAGGCCGGCCTTGCCGTTGCCGAGCGGCTGGTCGGTGTCCGTCTTGTCGATGACCCGGTGGCCGTTCACCCAGAGCCGCAGCCGCACCTGCTTGCCGCCGTCGCCGCTTTCGCACGCGATCTGGAGCTTGTTGGACTCGCCCTCGGAGTAGCCGGGGACCGAGTCGGGGTTGTCGAGCTCCTTGGTGCCGCGATCCTTGGTGATCTTGCGGACCACCGCGCCCTTGCCGTCGTTGCGGACCAGGAACATGTAGTAGTTGTCGTCTGCCGAGCGGCAGTAGAGCCCGTACATGCCGTCGGGGGACCCCTGGGCCACCTTGGCGCCGACCGTGGCCAGCATCGGGTCGGGGGCGAACTCGTCCTTGGGCACCTCGCGCCCCATCGCGCCGAGGGTGCCGTAGGTCTGGATCCGGTAGGCGCCGTTGAGGTAGGTGTACTGCTCGCTGAAGCTGCCCCAGCCGGAGCCGTCGCTGGAGAACTCGTCGCTGAACGTCGTCGCCAGGTTCTCGGGCGGGCCGTCCGGGCGCAGCGCGAGGAACCCGACGACGGCGAGCAGGACGAGGGCGGCCGCGACGGCGCCCCCGATGACCAGCGGGCGCCGGGGCGGCCCGCCGCCCGGCCGGGGGGCGGCGGGCCGCGCGTCCTGGCGGGTGGCGCCGGGAGCCGCGGGCGGCGGGGGCGGCTGCTGGAAGGCGGCCGGCGCCGGGCGGGGCTGGACGGTCGGCTCGCCCGCCGGTCCGTGCCAGCCCGCCTGGACGGTCTCGGCGAGCCTCGCCGGGTCGGCCTTGCCGTTGCCGACGAGCCGTCCGAGCAGGTCCTGCACGGTGGGCCGCCGGTGCGGGTCCTTGTCGAGCGCGGCGGCGACGACGTCGCGCAGGCCGGCGTCGAGCCCGTCGAGCTTCGGCTCCTCGTGCACGACGCGGTAGAAGATCTCCGGAACCGTGGTGCCCCCGAACGGGGGGCGTCCCGTGCCGGCGTAGGCGACGACGCAGCCCCACGAGAACACGTCGGAGGCGGACGAGACCTGCTCGCCGCGCAGCAGCTCGGGCGGCAGGTAGTTGGGCGTCCCGACGAACTGGCCGGTGCGGGTGGGGCCGTCGGCGGCGTCGAGGGCGCGGGCGATGCCGAAGTCGATGACGCGGGGGCCGGTGGAGGACAGCAGGACGTTGGCGGGTTTGAGGTCGCGGTGCACGATCCCGGCGCCGTGGATGGCGGCGAGCGCGGTGGCGACGCCGACCGCGAGGCCCTCCAGGTCGGAGCCGGGCAGCGGGCCGCGCTCGGCGACGGCCCTCTCCAGGCTCGGGCCCTCGATGTACTCGGTGACGACGTACAGGGGGTCGGTGTCCAGTTCGGCGTCCATCACGGGCGCGGTGCAGAACCGGCGGACCTGCCGCGCGGCGGTCACTTCGCGCCGGAACCGCTCCCGGAACGTGCCCTCTCCGGCGAGCTCCCGGTTGATCATTTTTACGGCGACGCGGCGGCCGGCGCGGTCCTCGCCGAGGTAGACCGTCCCCATGCCGCCCCGGCCGAGCCGCCCGACCAGCGTGTAGGGGCCGAGCTCGGCGGGGTCGTCGGGGCGCAGGGTCTCCCCGTTCTCTCCTGCGTGCGTGGTCATCATGATCCTGAGGGGATTCGGGAGTCTTTGTCGTAGAACACTAGCGGTCCAGGGTAATTCGGACGCGCGGAGTCGCCAGTGCGTTCAGTGCGTCCGCGTGGAGTGCGCCCGCGTTCAGTGAGTACGGCGGGCGCGCGGAAGGGTGCGGAACGGCGGGAGCTTCTCGCCGGTGAGCCCGAACGCGTACGCCACGACCCGGCTGGACCAGCGCTGGCAGCCGACGGCCAGCGCGTACAGGGCGCGGGGGTAGCGGCCGGTGAACGGGATGACCAGCCAGCTGAGCGGCAAGACGACGACCAGGGCCGTGTACATGAGCAGCATCACGACCAGGTGGGGGACCACCAGCAGGCCCCTGAGCAGGGTGAGCCAGCGCCGGGGGCCGCGCCAGGCGGCCGGGAACGGCAGGTCGACGAGGACCGTCTCCTCGCCCGTGGCGGCCTCGCGCGCCGCCGGGGCCGCGGGCGCCGGGGCCTCCGGCGCCGGCCTCGGAGCCGGAACCCCGACGGCCGCGGGCCTCCCTGTGTCCGGGGCGGCGTCCGGGCCGGAGGCCGGCTCCGCGGCCGGATCCGGCCTCCGCCACGACGCCGAGATCGTCTCCACGGCCTGCGTGAGGTCGGCCTTCTCCTGCCCGACGAGCAGGGTGAGCAGCCGCCGCGCCGTCGGGCGGTCGCGCGGGTCCTTGCCGAGCGCGGCGGCGACGACGTCGCGCAGCCGCGGGTCGA
Organism: Actinomadura coerulea; assembly: GCF_014208105.1. NCBI lineage: Bacteria > Bacillati > Actinomycetota > Actinomycetes > Streptosporangiales > Thermomonosporaceae > Actinomadura > Actinomadura coerulea. The sequence goes on along the minus strand of NZ_JACHMQ010000001.1, from coordinate 4,153,024 downwards.
GGCCGGCGAGGTCGGGCTCCTCGTGCTCGATGCGGCGGAACGTCTCGGCGACGGTGCCGCTCTGGAACGGGGGGCGCCCCGTCCCGGCGTAGGCGACGACGCAGCCCCACGCGAACACGTCCGACGCCTGCACGACCGGCTCTCCCCTCAGCACCTCGGGCGCGATGTAGGACGGGGTCCCGACGAACTGGCCGGTGCGGGTGGGGCCGTCGGCGGCGTCGAGGGCGCGGGCGATGCCGAAGTCGATGACGCGGGGGCCGGTGGAGGACAGCAGGACGTTGGCGGGTTTGAGGTCGCGGTGCACGATCCCGGCGCCGTGGATGGCGGCGAGCGCGGTGGCGACCCCTACCGCGAGGCCCTCCAGGTCGGAGCCGGGCAGGGGGCCCTTGTCCCCGACCGCCTTCTCCAGGCTCGGCCCGTCGATGTACTCGGTGACGATGTACGGCGGGTCCTGGTCGAGCTCGGCGTCGATCACGGGCGCGGTGCAGAAGCGGTGGACGCGCCGCGCCGCGGTCACCTCGCGGCGGAACCGGGCGAGGAACGCCGGCTCCCCGGCCAGCTCGCGGTTGACGACCTTGACCGCGACCCGCCGTCCGTCGGGCTCGGCGGCCAGGTAGACCGTCCCCATGCCGCCGCGGCCGAGCCGCCCGAGCAGGCGGTACGGGCCGAGGACGCGGGGTTCGTCGTGCTCCAGCGGTCCGGCGGCGTACGTCGTCATGGGGGGCGGCGCTCCTCGAAAGATCGTTCGTCCGGGGCCAGCCTAGGGGAGGCCGCGGCGCCGGGCGGGACGGTCAGGGGATGAGCAGGAGCTTGCCGGTGCTGCGCCTGGCCTCCAGATCGGCGTGCGCGGCGGCGGCCTCGGCGAGGTCGTGGCGGCGGCCGACGTGGACCTTCACGGCCCCGGACTCCACCCAGGCGTAGACGTCGGCGGCGCGCTCCAGCAGTTCCTCGCGCTTCTCGACGTAGTGGGCGAGGGACGGCCGGGTCAGGAACACCGATCCGGCGCGGTTGAGGCGCTGCGGGTCGAACGGCGGGACCGGGCCGCCCGCCGCCCCGTACAGGGCCAGGGTGCCGCGCCGCCGGAGGCTCTCCAGGCTCCCGTCGAACGTGGGCGCCCCGACGCCGTCGTACACCACGGCGACGCCCTCGCCGCCGGTGAGCTCCCGCACCCGCTCGGGGAACCCGTCGTAGCCCATCGTGGCGTCCGCGCCCGCGTCCTTCGCCAGCTTCTCCTTCTCCGGGGTGGACGCCGTCGCGATCACCCGGGCGCCGAGTGAGACGGCCGCCTGCGTGAGCAGCAGCCCCATCCCGCCCGCCGCCGCGTGCACGAGGACGGTGTCGCCCTCCTGGACCGGATACGTCGACCTCGTCAGGTAGTGCGCGGTCATGCCCTGCAGCAGCGAGGCGGCCGCGTCCTCCAGGCTCACCCCGCCGGGGACGGGGACGACCTTGTCCGCCGGGACGACGGCCCTCTCCGCGTAGCCGCCCTGCACGTTCGCCCAGGCGACGCGGTCGCCCACCGAGAACTCCCGGACGCCCTCGCCGACCGCCGCGACCGTCCCGGCCGCCTCGACGCCCGGCGTGTAGGGGGTCTCCTGCGGGTAGGCGCCCGTCCGGTAGTACACGTCGATGAAGTTGACCCCGGCCGCCGCGACGTCGATCAGCACCTCGCCCGGCCCGGGCTCCGGGTCGGGGCGCTCGGACGCCTCCAGGACCTCCGGGCCGCCGGTGCGGGTGATGACGATCGCGCGCATGTCGTTCTCCTGACGGGTCGGTTCGCGTGGACGCTCCGGGAGAACCCCGGCGCCCCTGCGGGCTATTCCACCGGCGGGACGCTCACACCCAGTCGCGCATGGTCCGGCTGACGAGCGTCACGGCCTCCTCCACGCGCGCCGCGACCGTCCCGGCGTCCCAGATGTCGTGGCGGGCGCAGTCCTCGAACGCGACCTTGGTCGCGGCCAGGTAGAACGACACGACGATCCGCGGCCGCAGGTCCTGCTCCATGTCGACGCCCTCGCGGCGCGCGATCTCGGCGGCGAGCGCCTCCGCCGACGCCGAGTAGCGCGCCATCTGCGCCGCCATCAGCGACGGCGTCGCCTCGATCACCTGCCGGACGCGGCGGAACCGGGCGCCGTCGGCCGGGTCGCTCTCGGCGATCGTCCGCAGCACGACGCGCAGCGACTCGAACAGCGCGGTGAACGGCCGCTCCTCGGGCGGACGGGACGCGAGGGCCTCCGCCAGCACCTGGTCGTGCTCGGTGAGGAAGCTCGTGACCACGTCCTCCTTGGTGCCGAAGTAGCGGAAGAAGGTGCGCTGCGACACCTCCACCGCCGCCACGATCTCGTCGATCGTGGTCGCCTCGTACCCCTGGGAGAGGAACAGGTCCAGGGCGGCGTCGACGAGCGCGAGGCGGGTGCGCTGCTTCTTTCGCTCGCGCAGCCCGGCCAGGGCGCGGCCCTGCTCCGGCCCGTGCCCCTCGACGCGCTGGCTCGTGTGGCCTGACGGGTCGCCGGCGGGGACGGCGCTCATCGGCTCGCTCCTTCTGTTTTGGCTGACGCGGGCGATGCCCGCCTCACAGAGGCTTTTATCACGGACGGAGCCTCCGTATGCGGTTCAGGTTCCGGGGACCGGAAACCACCTGCGCGGTGATTGGCACCTATCCGGACGGTGCGTTACACCGCTTCTGCGGACCATCCCCTAGCGGGCGGGGTACACCCGTCCCCACTCTTGGGATTCTCCCCGCACGGCCGCCGGATCGGAGTCATGCTGAGGAGCGGTCACCAACCGTCGCCGGAGGATCGCGCAACGTCATGCCGGCGGCTCGGACCAGCTGAGGCGGCTGATGTGTCTGTAGTCGGTGGGCGGGAGATCGCCGAGATGCGCCGGCGTCACCTCGCGGCGCTCGCGCGCGAGGTCGAGGCCCGGGGCCTGGCCTGGCGGTTCGCCGGGCCCGGGGAGTCCTTGCTGGCCGTCTACGCGCCGGGCACGGGACGCCATGTGATCGTCCTCGCCACCCCGTGCGGCGACGGCTGGTACTACCTGTGGCCCGCCGGCGGCATGGCCGACGCCGCCCGGCCCGGGGAGGTCGCCGACCGCGTCCGCACGCTTCTCGGCTGACCCCGCCTTGCCCCCCGGGCCCGGGGTTCCCTAGACTCGTCTCCGAACGTTTGTTCGAGAACGAGGTCCGCATGCTCCTTCCCCCGTGCGGCGAGCGCGAGGGGGAGGCAGATGACGCGCGTGTTCGGCGATCCGGTGGACGTCTGGGTGAGCGACGGCCGTCCGGTCCGGTTCGTCTGGCGTGGCCGGCTCTACACCGTCCGGCGGGTGCTGGAGCACTGGGTCACGACCCGCGACTGGTGGCGGGAGCGGCATCCGGGCGGCGAGGCCGCCGGCGAGCGGGAGTTCTGGCGGATCGAGGCGACCCCGGACCGGGAGATCGGCGTCTACGAGCTGCGTTATGACGTGGCGGCCGACAGTTGGCTGCTATCCCGGGTATGGGACTGACATGCACATTCATGTCGCTTCGTCCTATTCGCTCCGGTTCGGCGTGGCGCCGCCCGCGGCGCTGGCGGAGCGCGCGGCGGTCCTCGGCATGGAGACGCTGGCGCTGACCGACCGCGACGGCCTGTACGGCGCGGTCCGGCACGTCCTGGCATGCGCGGACGCGGGGATCGGCGCCGTCGTCGGCGCCGACCTCAGGGTCGCCTCCACCGGGGAGGAGCGCGTGGTGGTCCTCGCCGAGGGGCGCGCCGGGTGGCGGTCGCTGTGCCGGCTGGTGACGGCGGCGCACGCGGCGGGCGAGCGCGGCCGCCCGCTGGTGACCAGGGAGATGGTCGCCGCGCACGCCGAGGGCCTCGTCGTCCTGCTCGGACCGGCCTCGGACGTCGGGCGGGCCCTCACCGGGCGGCGCCCGGACGTGGCGGCGGCCCGGCTGGCGGCGTGGCGCGCCGCCGCCGAGACCGTGATCGAGATCGTCGACCACCGCGACAGGGGCGACGGGCCGCGGGCGGCGCGGATGCTCGCGCTCGCCCGCGAGGCCGGGGTGCCCGCCGTGCTGGGCAACGCCGTCCGCTACCTCGACCCGTCCGACCACCCGGTCGCGCAGGTCCTGGACGCGACGCGCCGCCTGGTCCCGCTCGACCGGCGGCACCTGGACGACCGCACCGGCCAGGCGTACCTGAAGTCGGTCCCCGAGATGCGCCGGGTCGCGGAGCGGAGCTGCGGCCCGGACGAGGCCGGCGCGCTGCTCGCGGCCACCCGGCGGCTGTCGGAGCGCTGCGTCCTCGATCCCGGCGGCGACCTCGGCATGGACGAGGTCCACCTGCCGGCCGTCGGCGGCGACCCGCACGCCCGGCTCGCCGCCCGGTGCGCGGAGGGGATGGCGCGGCGCGGGCTCGCCGGGTCGGGCGAGGCCGCCGCGCGGCTCGACCATGAGCTCGGCGTGATCGGGCGCAAGGGCCTGGCGCCGTACTTCCTCACCGTCGCCGACGCCGCCGCGCTGATCAGGGCGCGCGGCATCCGCTGCGCGATCCGCGGCTCGGGCGCGGGCAGCCTGGTCAACTACCTGATCGGCATCGGCGATCTCGACCCGCTGCGGCACGACCTGGTGATGGAGCGGTTCCTCGCCGACAGCCGCGAGGGCCTGCCCGACATCGACCTGGACGTGGAGTCGGCCCGGCGGCTGGAGGCCTACGAGGCGCTGTTCGACCGGTTCGGCGCGGACGCCACGGCGTGCGTGTCGATGATGGAGACCTACCGGGCGCGCAGCGCGCTGCGCGACGTCGGCAACGCCGTCGGGCTCCCGCCCCAGGAGATCGACGCGATCGCCAAGGCGTTCCCGCGGATCCGGGCGAACCAGATCCGCGCGGCCCTGGACGACCTGCCCGAGCTCCGGCAGAGCAACCTGGCGGCGGGACGGCTGGAGGTGCTGTTCCGGATCGCCGAGCGCCTGGACGGGCTGCCCCGCCACATCGCCATGCACCCGTGCGGCGTGCTGCTGTCCAACCCGGGCCTGCGGGACCGGGTCCCGGTCGAGCGCGCCGCCGTGGGGTTCCCGATGAGCCAGTTCGACAAGGACGACGTCGAGGCGATGGGGCTGCTGAAGCTCGACGTGATCGGCGTCCGGATGCAGTCGGCGATGGCGCACGCGGTGGCGGAGGTCGCCCGGGTGACGGGGGAGACGATCGCGCTGGAGGACGTCCCGCGCGACGACCCCGCGACGTACGCGCTGGTGCGCACCTCCCGGACGCTCGGCTGCTTCCAGATCGAGTCGCCCGGCCAGCGGGAGCTGATCGGGCGGCTCCAGCCCCGCGACCTGGACGACCTGGTCATCGACATCTCGCTGTTCCGCCCCGGCCCGGTCAACTCCGACATGGTGACGCCGTTCCTGGAGGCCCGCGCCGGAAACCGGGAGCCCGCCTACCCGCATCCCGACCTCGAACCGGCGCTGCGGGAGAGCCTCGGCGTGGTCGTCTTCCACGAGCAGGTGCTGCGCGTCGTCGACGTGATGACCGGCTGCGGCCTGTCCAAGGCGGAGGCGGCGCGGCGGAGCCTGAACCACGAACGGGGGCAGGCCGTGGTCGGCGCCTGGTTCCGTGAACGGGCGCTGGCGCGCGGGTACGACGGGGCGACGGTCGAGCGCGTGTGGCGCATGCTGACCGCGTTCGGCGCGTTCGGCTTCTGCAAGGCCCACGCCGCGTCGTTCGCGCTGCCCACCTACCAGTCGGCCTGGCTGAAACGGCACCACACGGCCGCCTTCTACGCCGGCGTCCTCACCCACGACCCCGGCATGTACCCCAAGCGGGTCATCCTCGACGACGCCCGGCACTTCGGCGTCCCGATCCTCCCGCTGGACGTCGACCGCTCGGAGGCCGACTGGCGCGCCGAACCTCTCCCGGCGGGCGGCCCGGCCGGGATCCGGGTCGCGCTGAGCGAGGTCAGGGGCATCTCCGACGCCGAGATCGGCAGGATCACCGGGGCCCGGCCGTACCGGTCGCTGACCGACTTCTGGCGCCGCGCCCGGGTGTCGCGCCCGATCGTCGAGCGGCTGGTCCTGGCGGGCGCGTTCGACGCCCTGCACGACGGCGTCCCGCGCCGCGACCTGCTGTGCCGCGTCGGCGCCCTCGACCGGGGCGCCGCCCGCCCCGCGCGCGTCCCGGAGGGCCAGCTCCCCCTCGGCCGCGAGGACGGCGACGACATCGCGGCGGTCGCGGCGACCGGCCCGGCGGAGGAGATCACGCCGGCCGGGCTGCCGCCGATGACGCCCGCCGAGGTGGTCGAGGCGGAGCTGGACATCCTGGGCATGGACGTGAGCCGGCACGTCATGACCTTCTACGCCGGGCTGCTGGCCGGGCTCGGCGTCGTCAGCGCCGCCGACCTGCCGGGGCGTCCGGACAAGAGCGAGGTCCTGGTCGCCGGGGTCAAGGTGGCGACGCAGACCCCGGCGGTCAGGTCGGGTCAGCGCGTCATCTTCGCCACGCTGGACGACGCGACCGGCCCGGTCGACCTCACGTTCTTCGAGTCGGTGCAGGACAGGTGCGCCGCCACCGTGTTCGGCTCCTGGCTGCTCGTCGCCCGGGGGCGGATCCGCCGCGCCGGGGACCGCGCCGTCTCGATCACCGCGAGCGCCTGCTGGGACCTCAACACCCTGCACGAGGAGTGGCGCCGCGGCGGCCCGGACGCCGTCCGCGCGGCCATGGCGGGCCCGCCCGGCCGGAGCCGCCCCGTGGGCCGCCGCATCGTCCAGCCCACGGGCTTCGCGATGTCGCCGTACTCCGACATCGGCCACGCGGGGCCGGGCGTCAAGCGCCCGCCGAGAGCCCCGCTCTGGCACACCAGCCAGGGAAGCTCCGGCCCCACCCCCACCTGACCGGCGCCGCCCCGGTCCGCCCGGTCCGGGCGGCTCACCGGGTGATCTGGATCCGGGTGATCTGGAAGACGGTCGCCATGCACAGGGCGGCGGCGAGGGCCTGGAAGGCGGCCGCGGCGACGCCGACGTGCACGTCGAGGCGGGCGTCGGCGAGGGTCTCGACGCTGCCGTGCGTGAACACGCGCCCGAGGACGAGGCCGGTCACGGCGCAGGCCCACCAGCCTCCGACGACGAGCCCGGCGGCCTGCCGCTCGGCCGTCCGGTACCGGCCGCTGTTCACCCACACCTCGTAGACCATCCGGGGCGGCAGCCACAGGTTGACGACCGGCAGGAACCAGGCGAGCAGCACCCAGGCGCGGTGGTGGCGGTGCGGCCCGGGGGACTGGTGGAACGCCCGCCACAGCCAGGTCAGGTACAGCAGGCCGGTCACCCCGGCCATGATCGCGCCGATCGTGAACACGTCAGCGTAGGGGGCGAGGGCCTTGCCGGTGGCGGCGGCGTCGTAGCTGTCGTGCGTCGCGCCGTGCAGCGGCCGCGCCAGCCTGAGCAGGCTGATCCCCGAGCCGAGGGCCACGAACGCGTTGAAGCCGAGCAGCATGAACACGGCCACCCCGACGGCCCTGAAGTCGCGGCGCCGCGCCCAGGCGCCGCAGGCCGGGCACCGGTCGACCTCGGTCGGGATGATGTCGCCGCACAGCGCACACGGCATGGTCCACCTCCCCAGGGCCTTTGCTGTTGACTGTTTCGGATACTACGTACGTTTGACCGGCGCGGCCCAACGGGAGTTCGGGCCCTTACAAGATCGTCACATGGGGAGCGCGAACCGCGTGACCGCGCACGTCGCGGCCGCGGTGACGGCGGCCCAGGCGGCGAGGCGTCCGAGGCCACCTGTGGACAGCAGCCGCTCGGGGCGGAACCGGGTCACCGCGAGCAGCGCCCACCACTCGGCGGCCAGCGCGATGGTCGCGTACAGCGACCCGAGGCCGATCAGCGAGAAGAGCAGGACGGTTCCCGCAGGGGTCACGGTGTGCGCGAACAGCGCGGGCCCCCTGGACGGCCCGTGCATGCCGCGCCGCAGGGCCAGCAGGACGGCGCCCCAGCCCGCGGCGCACAGTACCCATACGACCAGAACGGTCACGGGCAGTCCGTTCATCGACTCCGGTGCCAGTGCCGAGCCTCCCCCGTCTTCCGCGTGTCTCCCCGTCTGCGTTGCCGGCGTTCCCCCGCCGCGGCCGTCAGGTCATCAGGCCCGACTCCCAGGCCCACGCGGCCGTCGCGACGCGGTTCCGCGTCTCCAGCTTGCGGTTGACGCTGCCGAGGTGCGTCTTGACCGTGGAGAGCGACACGTACAGCTCCGCGGCGATCTCCTCGTTCGTCCGGCCGCGCGCCACGAGCCTGACCACGTCCAGCTCCCGCTCGGTGAGCGGCTCGCGCGGCTGGACGGGCCGGGCGGGGCGCCTGGCCAGGTGCTCCAGCAGCCGGACGGTGATGGACGGCGACACCAGCGACCCGCCGTTCGCCGCCGCGCGGACGGCCTCCACCAGCAGCGCGGGCCCGCTGTCCTTCAGCAGGAACCCGACCGCGCCTCCGCGCAGCGCCCCGTAGACGTACTCGTCCATGTCGAACGTCGTCACGATGACGATGCGGGGCGGGTCGGGAACGCCCGGGCCGGCGAGGGCGCGGGTCGCCTCCAGCCCGTCCATGCGCGGCATCCGGATGTCGAACAGGCACACCTCGGGGCGCAGGCGGCGGGCCAGCGCGACGGCCTCGGCGCCGTCGGCGGCCTCCCCGACCACCCGCATGTCGGGCTGCGAGTCGACGATCATCCGGAACCCGGTCCGGACCATCTCCTGGTCGTCGGCGATCAGTACACGGATGGTCACCTTTCCGATTGTGTCAGCATCGCTGGTCATCTCGGTCATCCGTCCGGTACGGGGAGCCGTGCGACGACCTCCCACCCGCCCTCAGGGCGCGGTCCCGCGTGCAGCCGCCCGCCGAGCGCGCCGACCCGCTCGCCGAGACCGGTGAGCCCGAACCCGCCGGACGGCAGCCGCCGGCCGCCGCGCCCCCGCCCGTCGTCCCGCACGGCGACCTCGACGTCGGCTCCGACCCGCGCCAGCGTGACCCGCACGGACGCGGCGTCGGCGGCGTGCTTGCGGACGTTGGTCAGCGCCTCCTGGACGACGCGGTGCGCCGACGCCGCGACCTCCGGCGGCAGCGCGCCGAGGCCGGGCTCCAGCGTGAGCGCGGCGGGCGGATGGGCGAACCCCTCGACGAGGTCCCTGAGCCGATCCAGGTCGCCGACGGGGCGGGTACTGGAGCCGCCGTCCGGGAGGGCCTCCCCGTCCGGGGCGTTGACGTTCTGGGCGTCGCGCAGCAGCCCGACCATGCGCCGCATCGACGTGAGCGCCTCGGTTCCGGCCTTCTCGATCTCGCCGAGCATCCGGTCGAGCTGCTCCTGCGTCTGCGCGGTGCCCGACCCGGCCGTGAACCTCGCCGCCTGCGCCTGGACGACGATGCCGGTGACGTGGTGGGCGACGAAGTCGTGCAGGTCGCGGGCCAGCTCCAGCCGCTCGTCGCGGCGCGCCGAGGCCAGCGACCTGGCCCGCCGCGCGTCCAGCGCCCGCAGGTAGAGGCCGACGCCGAGCGCGACCGCCACGGTGATGCCGAGCGGCGCGGTGAACAGCGCCGCCGCGATCAGCGACCAGCGCAGCGGGGTCGCCAGGACCGCCGCGGCGAGCAGCACCGCGATCGGGACGAGCCGGTCGCGGCGGGCCCTCCACACCACCCGCGCGATGACGATCAGCAGGCCGCCGATCTCCGCGAACAGGCTGGGGGCGCCGAGCTCGGGCCGGACCACCGTGCCGAGGCAGAGGGTGCTGAGCGCCGACAGCGCCCCCGCGCCGGCCGCCCACACCAGGAAGCCGCGCCCCGAGACCGCCGCGACGTTGGCCACCAGCGCGACGAACACCATCCACAGGGTGGGGCCGTCCCGGAGCCCGGCGGCCGCGCACCCCAGCAGGTACAGGGACGCGAACCCCGCGTACGCCGCGCGCACCAGGCAGCCGCCCACCGAATGGATGCGGTCCAGCCGTGCCCCTATGTCGCTCACGTTCACGCAGCGTACGACCCGGTGCGGAGTGCCGGATCGGCCATTCGGCCGATCCGCGGCCTCCGGGACCGGCTTCGCGTCCGATGCGGCCGGGTGGCGGCGCGGCGCACGCTTGAGCCATGTATCTGCTCTTCGTTCCCCTCGCCGCCGCGTTCGCCGCGTTCGTGGTCTACGGCGGCGTCGTGATGCCCGCCATGGAGATCGCCGAGTCCGTCCGCGACCGGCGCCGCACCCGTCCGCCCGGCACCGTCGTCGACCTGCGTCCGCAGAACGGGCCGGGCGCGGCGCGAGAGCGGGGGGAGGCGGCGTGAGCGAGCCCGTCCTGCTCGGCCGCGGGCTGGTGAAGCGCTTCGGGACGGCCGTCGCGCTGGACGGCGTCGACCTGGCCGTGGGCCGCGCCGAGGCCGTGGCGATCACGGGTCCGTCCGGGTCGGGCAAGTCGACGCTGCTGCACTGCCTCGCCGGGATCATGAAGCCGGACGCGGGGGAGGTGCACCTGCTCGGCCTGCGGATCGACGCGCTCGGCGAGCTCCGGCGCAGCGCGCTGCGCCGGAGCCGGTTCGGCTTCGTGTTCCAGTTCGGGCAGCTGCTCCCCGAGCTGCCCGCCGTGGAGAACGTCGCGCTGCCGCTGATGCTGAACGGCACGCCCAGGCGGGAGGCGGTGCGGGCGGCGCGCGACTGGTTCGGGCCGCTCGGCCTGGACGGGCTGGAGCACCGGCGCCCGGGCGAGCTGTCGGGCGGCCAGGCGCAGCGCGTCGCGATCGCCCGCGCGCTCGTGCCCCTCCCGGCCGTCGTGTTCGCCGACGAGCCGACGGGCGCGCTCGACCAGGCGACCGGCCACGACACCATGCGGCTGCTCGTGGACGCCACCAGGCACAACGGCGCGTCCCTGGTCGTCGTCACCCACGATCCCTCGGTGGCGGCCTGGTGCGACCGCGTCGTGGAGGTCCGCGACGGCCGCGTCCGGCCGCCCCTGGAGAGGACGGCCTGATGCGCACGGCAGTGGAACTCTCCTGGCGCCTGCTGCGCGGTGGCGGCTGGAACAACGCGCTCGGCTCGCTCCTGACCCTTGCCGCCGTGGCCATCTCGACGGGGCTCCTGCTGTTCGCGGTGGGCGCCGACCACGCGTTCCTCCAGCGCGCCCACGCCGACGCCTGGCGGCATCCGGGGAAGCCGGCCGCGAACCCCTCGATGGTCGAGGCGCTGTCGACCGACTACGTCCGGGGGAAGCCGATCACGGTCGTGGACCTGGCCGCGCTGAGGGCCGACGCCCCCGTCCCGCCCGGTATGACCCGCTTCCCGAAGCCCGGCGAGGTGTGGACGTCGCCCGCCCTGGCGCGCCTGATGCGGGACCTGCCCGCCGACCGGCTCGCCCGGCGGTTCCCCTCCCGGGCGGGAATCCTCGGGCGCGGCGCGCTCGTCCACCCCGGAGAGCTCGTCGCGGTGGTCGGGCGCGCCCCGGACGACCCCGCCATGACCGCCGGCCGGGGCGCCGTCGAGCATCTGGGGACGACCGGCGGCCCCTCGCGCGTCGACCGGTTCGCGACCGGCGCGTCCTGGTCGGCGGGCGTCTACCTGCTGCTGGCGGGCCTGGCGTCGGTGCTGATGGCCGTGCCGCTGCTGGTGTTCGGCGGCGCCGCGGCCCGGCTCACGGTGGCCCGCCGCGACAGCCGGCTCGCGGCGCTGCGGCTGGTCGGCGCCACCCCCGGCCAGGTCGTCGCGATCACCGCGACCGAGGCGGTGCTGACGGCCGCCGGGGGCGCGGCGGCCGGGCTCGCTCTGTACGCGGCGGCGGTGCCGCCGCTCACCCGGGTCACGATCGCGGGCGGCGGCTGGTTCGCCGGGGACCTGTGGCCGAGCCCGCTCGTCCTCGCGGGACTGATCGCGGCGGTGCCCGTGCTCGTCGGCGCCAGCGCCGTCGCCGGCCTGCGCCGCGTGGTCGTCGGCCCCCTCGGCGTCGCGCGCCGCGAGACCCCGCCCGGCATGCGGGCCGTCCGGGTCGCCGCGCTGCTCGCCGTCGTGGCCGCCTTCGGCGCGGTGGGCGGCGGCCTGATCGACATGGGCCGGGCGGGCATGATCGTTCTGATGGTCTTCCTGGTGCTGGCCTTCCTCGCGATCAACTTCGCCGGCCCGTGGGTGGTGGCGGTCATCGGCCGCGTCACGGTCGGCACGGCGCGCGGCCCGGCCCGGCTGCTGGCCGGGCGCCGCCTCATGGACGACCCGCGCTCGGCCTGGCGGACGGTCGCCGGCGTCGCGCTGACCGGCTTCGTGGCCGGGTTCCTCGCCCTGCTGAACGCGCATCCGTCGGCCGGTCAGCCGCGGGACGAGCTGAGACTGGCCGTCCCGTACGAGCGGTCCGCCGCCGTCGCCGAGCAGGCGAAGGGCAGGCTCGCGGGTCTCGGTGCGGGAGTCTCGGTGCGCAGGATCGAGACGGAGGGCGGCCCCCCGGCCGCCGGCGCCCCCGTAGGCCCCACCGGCGTCGTGACGGTCACCGTCTCCGGCGGCCCGGCCGCAGTCGACCGGGCCCGCACGGCGCTGACCGGCCTGGTCCCGGGCAAGGTCGCCACGACGCCGGCCGACGACGAGGTGACCGGCGACTTCCTGGTGGCCGACCTGCGCACCGGCGCGCTGATCGTCCTCGCCGTCTCGTTCCTGGTGGGGACCACGAGCGCGGGCATCACCGGGGCGTCCGCCGTCCTGGACCGCAGGCAGACGTACGCGATGCTGCGCCTGGCGGGCACGCCCCTGTCCGTCCTGGACCGGGCGCGCCGCCAGGAGACGCTGATCCCCCTCGCCGTCATGGGCGGGGGCTCGCTGCTGACCGGCCTGCTCTTCGGCCTGCCGTTCGCCCAGGGGTTCGGGCTCTCGGGCCTGGCAGGGCTAGCGGGCTTCGTCGTCCTCGGCTTCGGGGGCGTCCTGGGCGCGAGCGCGCTGAGCCGCCCGCTGTTGCGCTCCGTGACCGCCGACCCCGCCCCGCGCCCCGACTAGACCGAATGAGGGCTCGAGAATGTCAGACCCCCCGCGTAGCGTTGACCTTGTGATTTGGGAGACATCGGGAACAGATGCCGAACCAGATCGCTTTCAACGACGTACCTAGGGGTATGTGACGGACGGTGGCGCTCGCACAGGCGCGGCCCCACCGGGCGAAGGAAGGGGCGTTGGCAGTGAGCGCAGCGACCGGCACGTTCCATCTCACCCAGCCGCGGCTTGACGGGCCCGCCGAGCGGACCGTCGTCGAGCCGTGGCTCACCGAGCTCACCCATGCGGCGCTGAACGGCTACGCCGAGACCGCGGCCCCGCTCGCGGCGGTCGAGGCACTGCCGGTGCGCCCGCAGCCCCTGCCCGCGCGCCGCGTCGCCGTGGCTGCCTGACGCACACCCACCCGGAAAGGGATCGGGGCCGGTGCCCCGATCCCTTTCTTCATGCCCGGTTGTCTCATATGTTGATACACATTTCTCAAAATTTGAGAAGCGGCCGTACGGTAGGGACACCGGACACAGAGAGGTGATCCCATTGACCGCGAAGGCGACCTACACCCACGGCCACCACGAGAGCGTCCTGAGCTCGCACCAGTGGCGCACGGTCGAGAACTCCGCCGCCCACCTGATCGAGCACCTGCGGCCCGGCCTGTCGGTGCTGGACGTCGGCTGCGGGCCGGGCACCATCACGGCCGGGATCGCCGAACGCGTCGCGCCGGGCCGCGTCGTCGCCGCCGACTCGGCCGAGGCCGTCCTGGACGAGGCGCGCGGGAACACCGCCTCGCTGGACAACGTCGAGTTCGCGGTGGCCGACGTCCACGCCCTGGAGCATCCCGACGGCACGTTCGACGTCGTCCACGCGCACCAGGTCCTGCAGCACGTCGGCGATCCGGTCCAGGCGCTGCGGGAGATGCGCCGCGTGGCGAGACCCGGCGGGATCGTCGCCGTGCGCGAGGCCGACTTCGGCACCATGGCCTGGCACCCGAACCCGCCCGGCATGGACGCCTGGCTGCCGATCTACTACGAGGTCGCGCGGGGCAACGGCGGCGAGCCCGACGCCGGCCGCCGCCTCGTCTCCTGGGCGCGCGCCGCCGGGTTCACCGACGTCACCGCGTCCGCCTCCGCCTGGTGCTATGCCACCCCGCAGGAGCGCGAGTGGTGGAGCGAGTCCTGGGGCGGCCGCCTGGTCAGGTCGTCGGTCGCCGACCACGCCGTCGCCGGAGGCCACGCCACCCGCGCCGAGCTCCAGCGCGTCTACGAGGGCTGGAAGGCGTGGGCGGCGGCCGAGGACGGCTGGTACTCCGTCACCCACGGCGAGATCGTCTGCCGCGCCTGACCGGCCGCCGCGGGCGGCGTCAGAAGGGGCCGGTGAGCTCGCCGAGCTTGTCGGTCAGCCGAAGGTTGTGGGAGTAGTCGACCGGGACGGCGACGACGGACACCGCGTCCTCCGCGAGGGCCTTGCGGAGGGTGGGCAGCAGCTCGGCGGCCGACTCGACGCGGTAGCCGCGGGCGCCGAAGCTCTCGGCGTACCGGACGAAGTCGGGGTTGCCGAACCTGGTGTTCGAGCTGCGCCCGATGTCGAGGTCCATCTTCCACTCGATCAGCCCGTAGGCGGAGTCGTCCCAGATCAGCACGGTGATGGGGATGTTCTCGCGGACGGCCGTCTCCAGCTCCTGGGAGTTCATCAGGAACGCGCCGTCGCCCGTCGCTGCCAGGACCCTGCGGTCCGGGTGCGCGAGCTTCGCGGCGATCGCGCCGGGGACGGAGAAGCCCATCGAGGACAGGCCGTTGGACACCAGCAGCGTGTTCGGCTCGTAGGTCGGATACATGCGCGCCATCCACATCTTCACCGCGCCGGTGTCGGCCAGGACGATGTCGCCGCGGCCCATCGCGGCGCGGACGTCGGCGACGATGCGGCGGGGGGAGAGCGGGTAGCCGTCCTCGGTCGCGCCCTCGGCCAGCTCCTCCTGGAGCATCCGGCGGATCTTCTGACCCGTCGAGCGGAGCTCGTCCGTTGGATGGTGGTGGGCGGGGGCTGGAGGACGGTCCGTCGAGCGGAGCTCGTCCGTTGGATGGTGGTGGGCGGGGGCTGGAGGACGGTCGGTCCCGTTCACGTCGAAGCGGCGGTGGACCGAGTCGGCGAGCGCGCGCAGCGACCGGGACACGTCCCCCTGGATGCCGACCTCGACCGGGTAGTGGTCGTCGACCTCGGCGGGCGACTGGTGGATGTGGATGATCTTCTTGTCCGCGTTCGGGTTGATCTTGACGGGGTCGAACTCCTGGAGCTCGTAGCCGACGGCGATCAGCACGTCCGCCTCGTCGAATCCGAAGTTGACGTGGTCGTGGCGCATGAAGCCGACCGCGCCGAGGGCGTTGCGGTGGTCGTCGGGGAAGACGCCCTTGCCGTTGAAGGTGGTGGCGACCGGCAGGCCGAGGCGCTCGGAGAAGTACACCAGGGCGTCGCTCGCGCGGGCCCGGGTGGCGCCGTGGCCGGCCAGCACGATCGGCCTCCGCGCGAGCGCGATCACGTCGGCGGCGCGGGCGATCTGGGCCGCGGAGGGCTCCTGCGAGCGCACGACGTTCACCGGCAGGGGAGCGAGGTCGGCGGAGACCTCGGCCGACTCGACGTCCTCCGGGATCGCCAGGTACACGGCGCCGGGGCGTTCGGTCTGCGCCGTCTTGAACGCCTTGCGCACCATCTCGGGCAGCGCCTCCGCCCGCGGGGCCAGCTCCGACCACTTGGTGATCGGGCGGAACAGGGACACCAGGTCGACGATCTGGTGCGACTCCTTGTAGATCCGGTCCAGGCCCACCTGGGCGGAGATCGCGACGACGGGCGTGCTGTTGGTGGTGGCGTCCGCGACGCCGAGCTGGAGGTTGATCGCGCCGGGGCCGAGCGTGGCGGAGGCCACGCCCGCCTTCCCGGTGAGGCGCCCGTAGATCTCCGCCATGAACGCGGCGCCCTGCTCGTGCCGGACGAGCACGTAGCGGATCGGGGAGTCGTTCAGCGCGTCGACGAAATGGATGTTCTCCTCACCCGGAATGCCGAAGACGTACTCGACGCCCTCCGCCTCAAGGGTCCTGACGAGAAGCCGGGCGGCGTCCTGCGTGGACATCGTGCGTCTCATCTCCAGTGTGCGTCTGTCCTGGGTGCCTTCCGTGCAGCACCCGGGTCCCTACCTCCATTCCGCGCGAAGATGTGTTCTCGATCTCTCAGGAGTCGGCCATCTCCTTGATGGCGCGCAGCGTCGGCTCGTCCCGCACCCCGGCGATCAGCAGGGTGGTGACCGGGCTGTCGCGCCACAGCCGCAGCCTCTCCTTGATCCTCCCGAGGGGGCCCAGGAGTGAGATCGCGTCGGCCAGCGCGTCCGGGACGGCCTTGATCGCCTCGTCCCGGCGGCCGCTCAGGAACAGCTCCTGGACCCGTCCCGCCTCCTCCGCGTAGCCGAGCCGGCCGATCAGGTCGAGGTGGAAGTTGCGGTCCTTGGCGCCCATCCCGCCGATGTAGAAGGCGAGCGGGATCTTGGCGAACTCCAGCGCGGACGCCAGGTCGTCGGTGACGATCGTGGTGACGGTCGCGGCGATCTCGAAGCCCTCCGGGCGCCCGGCCAGCGACCCGCCGAAGACGGGCCCGATCTGCTCGGGGTCGACGAACAGCGGCAGCCAGCCCTGCGCGACCTCGGCGGACAGCGCGACGTTCTTCGGGCCCTCGGCGCCCAGGTAGACGGGGATCTCCGGGCGGACGGGGTGGGCGATCGACTTCAGCGGCTTGCCGAGGCCCGACCCGCCGGGGTAGGGCAGCGGGTAGTGCGGGCCCTCGCTGGTCACCGGCTCCTCGCGGCGCCACACCTGCCGGACGATGTCGAGGTACTCGCGGGTGCGGGCGAGCGGCTTCGGGAACGGCTGCCCGTACCAGCCCTCCACGACCTGCGGGCCGGACGCGCCGAGCCCGAGGATCACCCGCCCGCCCGACAGGGCGTCCAGGGTGAGCGCGTGCATCGCGGTGGCCGCCGGGGTCCGCGCCGACATCTGGACGACGGCCGTGCCCAGCTTGATCCGGGACGTGCGGGCGCCGTACCAGGCCAGCGTGGTGAACGCGTCCGAGCCGTACGCCTCGGCGGTGAACACCGAGTCGTAGCCGCAGCGCTCGGCGGCCAGCACCGTCTCGGTCTGGTCGTCGGGGTCGCGCTGCCAGTAGCCGACGTTGATGCCGAGCTTGAGTTCCGCGGTCACGTTGCATCCTCCGGTAGTCGACGCACCGGCGATACTAGAACACGTTCTAGTTTCTCGGAAGGGGGTGCGCCCGGGGCCGGGGAGGGGGCGAGCGAAGGCGCGGTGCGGGGGTCGGATACGGCGACGGGGCCGCGGCGAACCTCGCCGCGGCCCCGTCGACCGGTCGCTAGCTCTCCTTGATCCCGTCCAGCAGGCCCCGCCAGGCGGCCGGCGTCAGTACCAGAGCCGGTCCGGAGGGGTCCTTGGAGTCGCGCACGGCGCGCAGGTCGCTGGACAGGGCGGCCATCTCGACGCACTGGTCTCCGCTTCCGCTGCGGGACGACTTGCGCCAGACGGCCAGGGTGAGTTCGCGCTGGAGGTGGGTCACAGGCTGCTCCTTGCTGCCTTGGCTATGAGGTGCGCGGACTCCTCGGGGGACAGGGCTCGCTTCACGATCCGTTCGAAGCGATCCCTATGCTTTGCTATTTCCTCGGCGCTCTCAAGGTAAACGTCACCCATAGTGCCCTCGACGTAGGCGATATCAGGGTCTGCGGGGTCGGGATACGACAATATGGTGAAACGTCCATCCAAGCCCGCATGTGCCGCTGCCGTGTAGGGAAGTACCTGGATGGTCACGGATGGGCGGATCTCCGCGGCGGTGGCGAGGACGTTCAGCTGGGCCCGCATCACCTCCTCGCCGCCGATCGGGCGGTGCAGCACCGCCTCGTCGAAGATCACCTCGAGGCGCGGCGCGTCGGCGCGGTCCAGCAGCGCCTGGCGGATCTTGCGGGCCGAGATGCGGCGCTCGATCTCCTCGTCCGAGGGCAGCAGCCGGCCCGCCGTGATCACGGCGCGGGAGTAGTCCTCGGTCTGGAGCAGGCCGTGCACGAGCTGCGGGTCCCAGGTGCGGATGTGCGAGGCCTCGTCCTCGAGGGCGACGTAGCTCCCCGCGAAGACGTCCTGGTAGGCGGTCCACCAGCCGCGCTGACCGGCCTGCCGGGCCAGGGTGATGAGCGCGTCGCGGTCCGGGCTCGGCACGCCGTACAGGTCGAGGATGTCGGCGATGTCGCCGGGCTTGGGGCGGGTCTGGCTGGTTTCCAGGCGGGAGACGGTGGCTCGCGACCAGTCGAGCCGGTCCGCCACTTCCTGCAGTGTCAGGCCCTGCTCCTCGCGCAGCTTGCGGAGCTCCCGGGCGAGACGGCGGCCACGGACGGTGGGGCGGTAGGTCATGGGCATGGAGTCTTTATCACTCCCGGCGCCTGTCACAACGCGATTGACGAACCCGGCAGGAAGGTCAGAGCAATTCCATGAAGGGTGTTGCGTTTGTGAGAATCTCAGGAGACTCTTGGATCCGTGATCGGTCGTGAACCGAGAGTGACGACCGGTCGCCCCGCCCGCCCTTCGCATTCGCACCAGTACCGCGGGAGGAACCGTGAAGACCACGCCAGCCGATCTGACGGCGGAGACCATGGCCGACGCTATGGCGGGCGGCGACCCGGCCCGGCGCGACGGCGTGCCCGGGTGGGTCTGGGCCCTGCCGGGCGGCCCCGGAGGCGCCGGGTACGCCCGCCGCGTCCTGTGCGACGCGCTCGCCTCCCTCGGCGTGCCGCCGGACGGGGCCACCGACGCCCGGCTCATGGTGAGCGAGCTGGCCACCAACGCCCACCAGCACGCCGGCGAGCACGGCCCGCACGAGCTGTGGCTCTACATGGGCGACGGGACGGCGGGCGAAGTGCGGTGCGCCGTCTTCGACACCTACGCCGACGTCGGCCTGCCCGGGTACTCCTGGACGTCCGGCGACTGCGGGCGCGGGCTCAGCATCGTCCACGAGCTGTCCGGCGGACGCTGGGGCCTGCGGCGGACCCTCTCCCGCCTCGGGCCGCCCGTCCGCGGCAAGGCCGTCTGGTTCGCCGTGCCGGGGACCACCGAGGCGGTGCGCAGCTAGCCCGCGCCGGCCCGCGGCCGGTCCCGCCGGGGCTTGTCCAGGGCGGGGCCGATGTCGCTGACCAGCGCGAGCAGTGACCGGGTGAGCAGCGTGCGCACCTGGTCGCGGTCGAGGGTCTTCTCCTGGAGCCACTGGCGCGTCGCCGCGTCCGCGAGCCCGGAGTAGGCGCGCAGCACGGCCCGCAGCGTCTCGGTCGGCTCGGCCACGCGCAGCACGGCCAGCATGTGCTCGACCGCCTCGTCCCGGAACCGGTTGACGATGCGCAGGAGTTCGGGGTCCTGCCCGAACCCCTCGGCGTCGAGCGCGGCGAACCACGTGGTCGCGTTGCGCTCGGCGGTGTCGAGGAACAGGTTGACGAGCAGCTCGACCGCCTCGGGCAGCGCCAGCCGCTCGTCCGGCGGCGGGGCCTGCATCGCGGCCGAGGCCGTCAGCCCCTGGACGACCTTGAGGAACAGCTCCCGCTTGGTCCCGAAGTAGTAGTGGATCAGGCCGCGCTGCACGCCGGTCTCCCGCGCGATCGCGGCCGTGGACACCTCGGCGTACGGCAGCTCGGTGAACATCCGCCGCGCGACGTCCAGGATCTGGGCGCGCCGCTCGTCCGGGGACAGGCGCTGGTAGCTCACCGCGACAGCCTATTCTGTGGGCGGCCGGCGCCGTACGGCCGCGACCGGTCCGCCGCTCGTCGGCGTGCCGCGGCGCGGGCGGGCGGCGCCTCCGGGAGGCTCGTCGCCGGCGACCAGGAGGGACGGCACAGGTGACCGCTGCGGAGAAGACGCTCGTGATGCACGGGGACGGCGCGCGGGAGGCCGCGCGCCGGATGCTGCCGAACCTGCCGGAGGCGTGCTTCGGCCCCGTCTCGGCGGACCGGCTGCGGGAGGCGGTCAAGGCCGGGCTCGCGCAGGTCGTCATGGTCGCCCGCATCGACGACCAGGCCGCCTTCCTCGGCGGCGCCGCGGGCCTGCTGGAATCGATCACGCTGGACATGGACTGCGGTCCCGCCCTGGCCGGCCGGGTGGCGCAGGCCCCGGCCGTCCAGGACGTCTACGAGCTGTGGGACGCCGCGGGCAGGCTCGGCCCGTGCGGGCGCGAGCTGTGCCGCAGGACCGCCGGGGGGCTCGAACGCCTCGCGGCCGAGGCGTCGGGGGCGGCGGCCAGCCCGGTCGCCGCCCAGGTGGTGCTCCTGGACTCGGCGGGAGAGCGCATGGTCGGCATGTACGGGCGGATGGCCCGGTAGCGATGCTGACGGTCGTCGGCCGCGACGGGTCGCCCCTCTCCGAGGGGGCCAAGGCGGCTCTGGAAGGTGCCACGCTGGTCATCGGAGCCCCGGGCCATCTGGACGGGCTGCCCGTGGCGGCGGACGCGCGCACGGTCGCCACCACGGAGTTCGCCGAGGAACTGGAAGGCGTCGATGTCGCCAAGGAGGACGTCGTCCTCGTGGTGAACGGCGACCCCGGCTACTTCGGCATCGTCCGCGAACTGCTTGAGAAGGGTCACGCGCCAGAGACCTTTCCTGCGACGACGCTGGTAGCGCGCGCTTTCTCCCAGGCAGGGCTGCCCTGGGACGACGCTCTGGTCGTCTCCGCCAAGGACGGGCACCTGCGACAGGCCGTCAACGCATGCCGCGCTCATCCGAAGGTGGCCGTCCTAACGGAGCCGGGCGCGGGGCCGTCCGAGCTGGCGCGCGCGTTGTTCCCGGTCACGCCGCGCTCGTTCGTGGTCTGCGAGGACTTGGGCGGGCCCAAGGAACGCATCGTCTACGTACGCCCGGCGGAGGCGACCACTCGCCCCTGGAACGACCCCGAGGTCGTGCTCGTCCTGGACAACCGCCACGCGCTGGGAGAAGCGAACTGGGTCTCCGGGCCCGTGCCCGGCCCCGCCGGATGGGCGCTCCCGGCGGAGGCCTTCGGCGGATCCGGCCCGCGCCCTGACGTGCGCGCCTTCGTCCTGGCCAAGCTCGGCCCCAGGGTCGGCGACATGGTGTGGGACGTGGAGTCCGGCGACGGCTCGGTCGGCATCGAGTGCGCCCGCTTCGGCGCCGCCGTCGTCGCCGTGGACAGCGACCACTCCGCGTGCGCCCGGGTGCGGGAGAACGTCCGCCTGCACGGGGTCAAGGTCGCGATGGCGTCCGGCGACGTCCGGTCCAGCGCCGAGCACCTTCCCCGGCCCGACGCCGTCTTCCTCGGCCGCGGCGGGCCGGAGGCCGCGCGGGTCTGCGCGGCGCTCCGCCCCTCCCGGATCGTCGTCCTCGCCACGGCCGGCGAGGCTCAGGCCATACTGGACGAACTGGGCGGGCAGGGCTTCGCCGCCGACGCCGTCCGGCTCCAGGCCGCCCCGCTGACCCCGCGGGACGAGGCCCCGGAGCCCGTGATCGTCGTCTGGGGCGAACGCGGCGGCCGCGCCCCCGTGCGGGCACCGTCCCGGACGGGCCGCCCCATCGAGACCATCCCCGCGTTGCCCGGAGTTGTGGAGGAGCGCAGTTGACCGTCCGCCGGCCCCACCCGATCGAGGTGCGCTCGTATGAGGTCCTCCGGTCCCGCGTCGACCTGTCCCCGATGCCGCCGCTGTGGCGGGCGGTGGCCGAGCGGGTGATCCACGCCACCGCCGACCTGGAGTACGCGGTCGACCTGGTGACCACCGAGGAGCACCTCGCTCAGGGCTGGGCCGCGCTGCGCGCCGGCGCGCCGATCGTCACCGACGAGGGCATGGCCGCCGCCGGGATCAGCGCCCGCGAGGCGGTCTGCCACGCCGCCGACCCGGCCGCCGCGCGGATGGCGCGCGCCGCCGGCATCACCCGGTCGGCCGCGGCCGTCCGGCTGTCGTACTCGGAGGTGGGGCCGGGCGCGGTCTGGGTGGTCGGCTCCGCGCCCGAGGCGATCTTCGAGATCGTCGCCCGCCGGGTGAGCCCCGCCCTGGTGATCGGGGTGCCGGCGGGCTTCGTCGGCGCCTGCGAGGCCAAGGAGGCCCTGCGCGCGAGCGGGCTGCCGCAGCTCAGCAACGTCTCGGAGAAGGGCGGGTCGGCGGTCGCGGCCGCCGCCGTCAACGCGCTGCTCTACCACGAGGCGGCGCGCCCGTGACCGGCCCCGCCGAGATCGACCTGCGCCACCACGGCGACACCGAGGTCGGCGACGGCCTCGCCGACTTCGCCGTGAACGTCCGCACCGGCACGCCCCCCGCGTGGCTGGCCGAGCGGATCCGCGCGTCCGTCGACGGCCTCGCCGCCTACCCCGACCCCCGCCCCGCCCGCAAGGCGGTCGCCGCGCGGCACGGCAGGTCCGCCGAGGAGGTGCTGCTCACCGCCGGGGCCGCGGAGGCGTTCGTGCTGCTCGCGCGGGTGCTCACCCCGCGCCGTGCCGTGGTGGTGCATCCCCAGTTCACCGAGCCGGAGGCGGCGCTGCGGGCCGCCGGGCACGAGGTGGAGCGGGTGATCCTGGACAAGGACTTCACCCTCGGCCCGAGGGCCGTCCCGGCCGGCGCCGACCTCGTCGTGATCGGCAATCCGACCAACCCGACCTCGGTCCTGCACCCGGCCGGCGCGCTCGCCGCGCTGGCCGCGCCCGGACGGACGGTCGTGGTCGACGAGGCGTTCATGGACTGCGTCCCCGGCGAACCGGAGAGCCTCGCCACCCGGCTGCCCCCGGGAGTGGTGGTGATCCGCTCCCTGACCAAGACGTGGGGGCTCGCGGGGCTGCGCGCCGGATACGTCCTGGCCGACCCCCACCTGATCGGACGGCTGGCGGAGGCGCAGCCGCTGTGGGCGGTGTCCACGCCCGCGCTCGCCGCCGTCGAGGCGTGCTCCACCCCCGAGGCCGTCGCCGAGGGCGAGGCGTGGGCCGTCGAGCTCGCCGCCGAACGCGATCGGCTGGCCGCGGAGCTGTCGGCGCGGGGCCTGTACGTCGTGCCCGGAGCGCGCGCGTCGTTCCTGTGCGTCAGCCTGCCGGACGCCCTGGGCATCAGGGCCCTGCTGAGGCAGCGCGGCTACGCCGTCAGGCGCGGCGACACCTTCCCAGGGCTCGGCCCGGACTGGCTGCGGATCGCCGTGCGCGACCGCCCGTCCAACGACCGGCTGCTGGACGTGCTCGGCGAGCTGGGCATCTGACCCCCCGAAAGGACACCATGAACCTGATCGAGGAGACCGTCGCCTCCATCGCCCCCCTGGACGAGACGGCCATGCGGGACGCCCGCGACCTCCAGGCCCGGCTCACCAAGCCGCCCGGGTCCCTCGGCGTCCTGGAGGAGGTGTCGGTCCGGCTCGCCGGGCTCGCCGGGCAGTGCCCGCCGCCGCAGCCCGAGCCCGCCGCCGTCGCCGTGTTCGCCGCCGACCACGGCGTCCACGCCCAGGGCGTCACCCCGTGGCCGCAGGAGGTCACGGCGCAGATGGTCGCCAACTTCCTGGCCGGCGGCGCCGTGGTCAACGCGTTCGCCGCCCAGGTCGGCGCCGCCGTCACGGTCGTCGACATCGGCGTCGCCGCCGAGCTAGAGGAGGCCCCCGGCCTGCTCCGCCGCAAGGTCGCGCCGGGCACCGCCGACATGACGGCCGGGCCCGCGATGACCGCCGAGCAGGCCCGGCGAGCCGTCGGGACGGGCATCGAGATCGCCCGTGAGCTGGGTGCGCGGGGCGCCCGGTGCCTGCTCACCGGGGACATGGGGATCGCCAACACCACCGCGTCCGCCGCGCTGATCGCCGCCTTCACCGGCCTGCCGCCCGAGCGGGTCACCGGCCGGGGGACCGGCATCGACGACGCCACCCACGCGCACAAGGTCGAGGTGGTGCGCACCGCCCTCGACAGGCACGGCCTGGCGGAAGGGCACGGCATGGCGCCGATGGAGGTCCTCGCGGCGGTCGGCGGGCTGGAGCACGCCGCGATCGCCGGGTTCGTCCTCGGCGCCGCCGCCCTGCGCGTCCCCGTCGTCCTGGACGGCGTGATCGCCGGAGCCGCCGCCCTCGCCGCCGCGGCGCTGTGCCCGGACGCCCTCGGCGCGTGCGTCGCCGGGCACCGCTCGGCCGAGCCGGGGCACGGCGCCGCGGTCGAGTCCCTCGGCCTGCGCCCGCTGGTCGACCTGGAGCTGCGGCTGGGGGAGGGAACCGGTGCCCTGCTGGCCTTGCCGCTGGTCCAGAGCGCGGCGCGGGTCCTGCGCGAGGTCGCCACCTTCGACTCCGCCGGGGTGAGCGAGAAGGACGCCGCGCGGCCGTAACAACGTGATCACGGAATGAGTCACGCTCGGCTATCGAACGGGCGAGGCCCCTCTCCACGGACTCCCCGAGCCGAGTACCTTTGTTCCACAAAGAGACCGTCCGCCACCCGCGTCCGAGAGATCCACCGTGCCCCCGTACCTGCTAGGCCTGCGACTCGGCGGGCGACGCGTCCTCGTCGTCGGCGGAGGGCGGGTCGCCCAGCGCCGCGTGCCCGCCCTGCTGGACGCCGGCGCCGAGGTGGTCCTCGTGTCCCCCTCGGTCACCGCCACCCTGGAGGGCCTCGCCGAGCGCGGCCGGATCACCTGGCACCGCCGGGGCTACCGGCGCGGCGACTGCGCGGGCGCCTGGCTGGTGCAGGCCGTCACCGACGACGCCAAGGTCAACGGCGACGTGGTGGCGGAGGCCGACGCCGCGCGGATCTGGTCCGTCCGGGCCGACGACGCCGAGTCGTCCCCGGCCTGGACGCCCGCCAGCGGCCACGCGGGCGACGCGACCGTCGGGGTGCTGCTCGGCGGCGACCCGCGCCGCGCCGCCGGCATCCGCGACGCGGTGGTGGAGGGCCTGCGCGACGGCGCCCTGGAGTCCCGGCACTCACGGAGCAAGCCCGCGGGCGTCGCGCTGGTCGGCGGCGGCCCGGGCGACCCGGGCCTGATCACCGTGCGCGGGCGGCAGCTGCTCGCCATGGCCGACGTCGTCGTCGCCGACCGGCTCGCGCCCGGCGGGCTGCTGGACGAGCTGGCCGCCGACGTCGAGGTCATCGACGCCGCCAAGATCCCCTACGGCCGGACGGTCACGCAGGACCGCATCAACGAGTACCTGGTCGAGCACGCGCGGCGGGGCCGCTTCGTCGTCCGGCTCAAGGGCGGCGACCCGTTCGTGTTCGGGCGCGGCGGCGAGGAGGCCCTGTACTGCGCCCGCCACGGCGTCCCCGTCACGGTCGTCCCCGGCATCACCAGCGCGGTCGCCGTGCCGTCGGCCGCGGGCATCCCGGTCACCCACCGGGGCGTCGCGCAGGAGTTCCACGTCGTCTCCGCGCACGTCCCTCCCGGGCACCCCGACTCGACCGTCGACTGGGAGTCGCTGGCCCGCGCGCACGGGACGATCGTCCTGCTCATGGCGGTGGAGCGGATGGCCCTCATCGCGGCGGCCCTCATGCGCTATGGTCGGTCGTCCGGAACGCCGGTGGCCGTGGTGCAGGACGGCACCCTTCCCGGCCAGCGGGCGCTGACGGCGACGCTGGGCACGGTGGCCGACGAGATGGCCGCCGGAGATGTCCGGCCCCCGGCGATCGTGGTCGTGGGCGACGTGGTCAACGTGGCACGAGAGATCGACATGATTCGAGCGGACTTGGGACGGGATCCGTGACACCCCCCGCAGAGCAGAGCACGGTCCACGACGAGGAGGCCGGCGCCGGCTCGGGCCGGGCCGGCGCGCCCGCCCCCGACGACGCGGCGTCCGGCGAGACCACGGCGTCCGGCGAGAGCACGGGCGGCGAGACCACGGGCGGCGAGAACACGTCCGGGAAGGACCCGGGAGGCCGCGCCGCGGCGGCCGAGAAGCAGACCCTGAAGAAGGGCTCGGACGAGGACGCCGCCGCACCCGAGGGCGAGGCGGCGGACGACGAGACCGGAGCCGCCGGGAGCGGAGGCTCCGAGGCCGGCACGAAGGCCGAGGCCAGGTCCAGGCGCGGACGGCGGCGCGCCCCGAGGGCCGGGGCGACGGTCAACCGCGCCGAGCTGGTCCGCGCCCTGACCGCGCTGCGCGAACAGCTCGGCGCGTTCGACCTCCTGCTGGACGTCCCCGGCGTCGAGCAGGCCCGCGAGGCCCGCGACGAACTGCGCGCCCAGCTCGTCGACTACGTCCTGCCGCGCGTCCAGGCGGCCGGCGCCCCCATGCTCGTGGTGCTCGGCGGCTCCACGGGCGCGGGCAAGTCCACCCTGGTCAACACGCTCGTCGGCGCCCGCGTCAGCGCGACCGGCGTGCTGCGCCCCACCACCAGCAGCCCGATCCTCGTCTGCCACCCCGACCACGTGCGGTGGTTCATGGAGGGGCCGATGCTGCCCGGCATGGGACGGGTCCGCGGCCCCGCGCCCGACGCCATCGCGGGCGACCAGCTGGTCATCATCGCCAGCGACGCCCTGCCGCCCGGCCTGGCCCTGCTCGACAGCCCCGACTTCGACTCCGTCTTCGAAGACCACTACGAGTTCGCGACCAAGCTGATGGCCGCCGCCGACCTGTGGCTGTGCGTCACCACCGCCGCCCGGTACGCCGACGCCCAGGTCTGGCAGATGCTCCAGCGCGCCAAGGAGAACGGCGCCACGATCGGCGTCGTGCTGTCGCGCGTCCCGCAGGGCGCGGGCGCCGGCGGCGGTGAGATCGTCGAGCACTTCGCCGAGATGCTGGACGAGCACGAGGTCGGCGACGCGCGCCGCTTCACCATCCCCGAGACCCGGATCGAGGAGAGCCGCCTCCCCGAGGAGACCGTCGCGGACATCCGCGACTGGCTGACCGGCGTCGCCGAGGACGCCGAGGACCGCGAGATCGTCGTCAGCGACACCCTCGCCGCCGTCCTGGACAGCTTCCGCACCCGCGTCCCCGAGCTCGCCCGGCAGGTCGAGGCGCAGGTCGAGCGGCGCGCCGAGCTGGCCAGGGAGGTCGAGGCCGGGTACGGCACCGCCCTCGCCGAACTGGACGAGGCCACCCGCAACGGCTCGCTGCTGCGCGGCGAGGTCCTGGCCCGCTGGCAGGACTTCGCCGGCACCGGCGACCTGCTGCGCGCCCTGCACGTCCAGCGGTCCCGGCGCGGCCGCGCCGCGAGCCGCCGCCACCGCAGCCCGGCCCGCGTGCGCGCCCTCAAGGCGGCGCTGCGCAGCGGCCTGGAATCGCTGATCATGGCGTCCGCCGAGCACGGCGCGGAGCAGGCCATGGCCCGCTGGCGCGTGCACCCGGCGGGCGCCCAGGTGCTCGCCGGCGCCGACGCCGGCCTGGGGCACGTCTCCCCGGAGCTGTCGCGGCGCGTCACCCGGGCCGTCAGCGCCTGGCAGGACCACGTCCAGGAGCTGATCCGCACGCAGGGCGTCACCAAGCGCTCGGTCGCGAAGCTGGTCTCGTTCGACACCGAGGCGGTCTCGCTCGTCCTGACGATCGGCCTGCTCGGGTACGGGACGTCCGACGTGGCCGTGGAGGGCGGCAACAGCGCCGTCCCGCAGCGGCTGCTGAAGGCCCTGTTCGGCGCCGAGTCCCTGCGCGGCATGGGCGCCAAGGCCCGCGCCGACCTGCGCAGCCGCATCGGGATGCTGTTCGACGAGGAGGCCATCCGCTTCGGTCAGGTGCTCGACTCCGCCGGCATCCCCGACGAGACCGTCCCCGTCCAGCTGTACCAGGCCACCTACAACCTCGAGGTTGCCCGATGACCACCTCGGCCATCCCCGCGAACCCACCGGCGGGAACCGGCGAGACCCCCCTCCCCGACATGCCCGAGGCCGGTCCCCCCGCCGAGCCCGCCGGCCCTCCCGGGCTGGTCGAGCGCCTCGACGGGCTCGACCGGCTCGTCCAGGCGGGCCTCGGACGGCTCGACCAGCCCGTCCTCGACGACGCCTCCGCGCTGCTGCGGCGTGCCGGTCAGCGGCTGCGGCTGTCGGGCGACCACACCGTCGTCACCCTGGCCGGCGGAACGGGCAGCGGCAAGTCCTCGCTGTTCAACGCCATCTGCGGGCTCGAACTGTCGCCGACCGGGATGCGCCGCCCGATGACGTCCAAGGCCCACGCGTGCGTCTGGGGGCTGGACGGCGCGGGCCCCCTCCTCGACTGGCTCGACGTCGACAAGCGCCACCGCTACGCCCGCGCCAGCGCCCTCGACCTGGAGCGCGCCGACGCCACCCTCCAGGGCCTCGTCCTGATCGACCTGCCCGACCACGACTCGATCCAGGCGATGCACCGCGCCGAGGTCGACCGGTTCGTCACCATCGCCGACCTGCTGGTCTGGGTCGTCGACCCGCAGAAGTACGCCGACGCGGCCCTGCACCGCAACTACATCGTCCCGTTCGCCCGGCACGCCGGCGTCACCCTGATCGTCCTCAACCAGGTCGACCGGCTCGCCCCGCACGAGATCGACGACTGCGTCGCCGACCTGCGCCGCCTGCTGGAGGCCGAGGGGCTCGCCGACCCGCGGATCGTCACCACCTCCGCCGTCGCCGAGGACGGCGTGCACGGCTTCCGCGACACCCTCGTCGACACCGTCGCCGCCCGCCGCGCCCGCACCGAGCGGCTGTCGGCCGACGTCGACCGCGCCGCCGAGCGGTTCACCGGCTACCGCTTCGACGCCGAGCCGCCCGTCACGGTGGACGACGGACGCAAGGCCGAGCTCATGCAGGCCCTCACCGACGCCGCGGGCGCGCCCGCCGTCGCCGAGGCCATGGAGAGCGCCTACGAGCTGCGCGCCGCCGACTTCATCGGCTGGCCCGTCACCGCCATGATCGGCCGGCTGCGGTCGGACCCGCTGCGCCGGATGCGCCTCACCGAGCTCCGCGAGGAGCTGCGCAACGCCTTCACCGGGCCGATCGGCGCCCAGCAGGGCGACGTGGACAACGCCCTCCAGAACGTCGCCGAGGGCGTCACCGCCGAGCTTCCGCCGCACTGGGGCCGCTCCGTCCGCGCCGCGGCCCGCTCCCACGCCGCCGAGATCCCGGAGGCGCTCGGCGAGTCCCTCAAGGAGGCGCTGCCCACGTTCAACGTGGTGCCGCGCTGGTGGTGGCTGGTGAAGACCTGGCAGTACTTCCTGGTCCTGGTCGCCGCCCTCAGCGTCGTGTGGATCGGCTTCCTCGTCGCCTACGGCCTGCTCGGCCTCGGTGGCGACGACCCGGACGGCCTCGTCGGCCAGGCGGGCCTGATCCCCTACGTCGCCATCCTGGTCGTCTGCACGCTCGGGATGGGCTGGCTCACCGCGTCGGCGTGCCGCAACATGGTCGCCCTGTCGTCCGCCAGACACGGCGAGAAGATGGAGCAGCACATGCGCCAGGGCATCGAGCGCGTCGCGCGGGAGAAGGTGATCGTCCCCGTCGAGGAGGACCTGGAGGTCTACGCCCGCTTCCGCCGGGACGTCGACGTCGCCCTCGGCCGAGGCTGAGTTATCCACAGTTCCGCGACCTCGGGCGCCGCCCTGCGCGTCTGAGCCACCGTTGTCCCGTACGCGAGACAACGGAGGACGCGATGAACGAGGCGCACGTCACCATCACCGGCTGGGTCGCGGCCGAGCCCCGCTACGCCGTGACGGCCAACGGCCACCCCTTCCTGTCGCTGCGGGTGGGCTGCACGCCCCGCCGCTTCGACCGGCAGACCGGCCAATGGCAGGACGATGACTCCCTGTACGTCACGGTGAACTGCTGGCGCGGGCTGGCCGACAACGTCAACGCGTCCGACCTCCAGCGCGGCACACCGGTCCTGGTCACCGGCCGCCTGCGCATCCGCCAGTACGAACGCGACGACCAGTGGCGGTTCTCCGCCGAGGTCGAGGCCACGACCCTGGGCCCCGACCTGACCCGCGGCACCGTCGACTACCGCCCCGCCCAGCGCAGCGGCCCCCTGACCGACGAAGACCGCCAGCTGGCCCGCGACGCCGCCGATCAATGGGCCCTGACCACTCCCGCGGAAGAAGAAGAGGAACCCAAAGCCGCGTAGCCGTTCTGTCCCGGCACGCCGGGGACGCGGCCGGCGGGTGGGCGGCCTGCGGCCAGGTGCGGCCAATGCTCGGCTGCGGTCCGTAGCGCCCGGGCGTGGAAAAAGGGGGTGCGAGGGTTGCCGGGTGAGGTGAAAGAAGTTTGGTGGGGGGATATGGCCGTGGGAGCGGTGAGTGTGCGCGCCCTCGGTGTCGGTGGCTGTCAGCTGGTCAGATCCAGGAAACGCCGCGCATGGTGGTCCCCCTCAGGATGATCGGGCTCCGCGGATCAGCGGGCCCGGATAACGGTGATCAGAACGGTCACCCGCATGTGCGTTCCCGAACGTACCTGTTTCACGCCCGTTCCGCACACGTTGCAACTATCGTGTTACACAACGTGATGCGCGTAAGGGGGAAGGATGACGGCAGTGCAGTCGTCCGCCGAGGGCCGTGGTGGGGAGCTGGTCCGCAGGCCGAGGCGCAGGGCGCGACTTGGGCGCCGGTCCCTGCTCGTGGTCTACGTGCCGGTCGTCGTCGCCGTCCATCTGGGGCTCGTCGTCGCGGGGCTTGCGGAGACCCCGTTCCGGGTCGACGACCTGGTGACCTTCGGGGCCCTGCTGGCGTGCGGCGCCGTGTGCATCGAGGCGACGCGCAGGCTGGGGATGCCGGCGGGGGTCGCGCGCGACCTGCTGTCGGCCTGGTGGCTTCCGGTCGCGCTGCTGCTGCCGCCGGTGTACGCGTTGCTGATCCCAGTGCCGATGCAGGCGCTGTTGCAGTTCCGCGTCCGGCGGACGCTGATCTACCGGCGGGCGGTCGTCGCCGCCGCGCTGGGGATCGCCGGGGCGTGCGCGTCGGTGGTGTTCCACCGGGTGGTGGCCGATCCGCTGCAGGGGGCGCCGCGGTGGGTCGTCGAGAGCTACCCGGGCATCCCGGCGGCCGTCGGCTGCGCGGCGCTGTTCACGGTGGTGAACGCGGCGATCGTCGCGGTCGCCGCGCACGCCGCCGATCCCGAGAGCCGGTGGCGCGACGTCCTGTGGACGCGCGAGAGCCTCCTGCTCGACACGGTGGAGCTCTGCGTCGGCATCCTTGTCGCGATCACGAGCGCGCTGTCACTGGGCCTGCTCCTGCTGACGCTTCCGCCGGTGATGCTCCTGCAGCGCAGCCTGATGCACCAGCAGCTCCAGGCGGCCGCGCGCACCGACGCCAAGACGGGCCTGCTGAACGCCGCCGCGTGGCAGCGCGAGGCCGACACCGAGCTCTCCCGGGCCCAGCGCACCCACGACGCCGTCGCGCTCCTCCTGATCGACATCGACCATTTCAAGCGCGTCAACGACACCCACGGCCACCTGGTCGGCGACCAGGTGCTGGTGGGGGTGGCCAGCACCCTGTGCCACCAGCTGCGCGACTACGACGTGGTGGGCCGCTTCGGGGGCGAGGAGTTCGTCGTCCTTCTGCCGGGCGCCGACACCGTGGAGGCCTGCCGCGTCGCCGAGCGCCTGCGCGGCCGGGTGCGCCGCCTCGCCGTCCCGGCCGAGGAGGGCACCGTCACGGTGACGGTCTCGGTGGGGGTGTCGCTGTTCCGCACCCACGGCCAGGACCTCCTGGAACTCATGACCGCGGCCGACCTGGCGCTCTACCGGGCGAAGTCCTCGGGGCGCGACCGGGTGTGCCTTCCCGCCCTCGAAGGCCCCAAGCCGTCCGGCAACTGAGGCGGCAACGCGAAAAACAGGTTCCGGGACCCCCTAGTCTTGACGATATGGCCGAGTACATCTACACGATGCAGCGTGTGCGCAAGGCACATGGCGACAAGGTCGTCCTTGACGACGTCACCCTGCATTTCCTTCCGGGTGCGAAGATCGGGGTCCTGGGGCCCAACGGCACCGGCAAGTCGACGCTGCTGCGCATGATGGCCGGTCTGGAACAGCCTTCCAACGGCGACGCGCGCCTCATGCCCGGGTTCACCGTGGGCATGCTCCAGCAGGAGCCGCCGCTGAACGAGGAGAAGGACGTCCTCGGGAACGTCCAGGAGGGCGTCGCCGAGACCAAGGCGATGCTCGACCGGTTCAACGAGATCGCCGAGCTGATGGCGACGGACTACTCCGACGCGCTGATGGAGGAGATGGGCAAGCTGCAGGAGCAGCTCGACCATCGCAACGCCTGGGACCTCGACAGCCAGCTCGACCAGGCGATGGACGCGCTGCGCTGCCCGCCCGGCGACGCCGAGGTGTCGAAGCTGTCGGGTGGCGAGCGCCGGCGCGTCGCGCTGTGCAAGCTGCTGCTGGAGGCGCCCGACCTCCTGCTGCTGGACGAGCCCACCAACCACCTCGACGCCGAGAGCGTCCAGTGGCTGGAGCAGTTCCTCGCCAAGTACGAGGGCACCGTCCTGGCCGTCACCCACGACCGGTACTTCCTCGACAACGTGGCGACCTGGATCCTGGAGCTGGACCGGGGCCGCTGCTACCCCTACGAGGGCAACTACTCCGTCTACCTGGAGAAGAAGGCCGAGCGGCTCAAGGTCGAGGGCAACAAGGACGCCAAGCGCAAGAAGCGCCTCCAGGACGAGCTGGAGTGGGTGCGCTCCAACCCGAAGGCCCGCCAGACCAAGAGCAAGGCCCGCCTCGAGCGGTACGAGGAGATGGCGGCCGAGGCCGCCAAGCACCGCAAGCTCGACTTCGAGGAGATCCAGATCCCGCCGGGTCCGCGCCTCGGCCAGACGGTGATCGTCGCCGACAAGCTGACCAAGGGCTTCGACGACCGGCTCCTGATGGACGACCTGACGTTCAACCTGCCCCCGAACGGGATCGTCGGCGTCATCGGCCCGAACGGCGTCGGCAAGACCACGCTCTTCCGCATGATCGTCGGCGAGGAGCACCCGGACACGGGCGACCTGCGGGTCGGCGAGACCGTCAAGATCGCCTACGTCGACCAGGGCCGCGGCGGCATCGACCCGAAGAAGACGGTGTGGGAGGTCGTCTCGGACGGCCTGGACCACATCAACGTCGGCCTGGTCGAGATGCCGTCCCGCGCGTACGTCGCGGCGTTCGGGTTCAAGGGCCCCGACCAGCAGAAGCCCGCCGGCGTCCTGTCCGGCGGCGAGCGCAACCGGCTCAACCTGGCGCTGACGCTCAAGCAGGGCGGCAACGTCCTCCTGCTGGACGAGCCGACCAACGACCTGGACACCGAGACCCTGTCCAGCCTGGAGAACGCCCTCCTGGAGTTCCCCGGGTGCGCCGTGATCACCTCGCACGACCGGTGGTTCCTGGACCGCATCGCCACGCACATCCTCGCGTGGGAAGAGGGCTCGAACTGGTTCTGGTTCGAGGGCAACTTCGCCGACTACGAGAAGAACAAGATCGAGCGGCTGGGCGCCGACGCCGCCCGCCCGCACCGGGTCACCCACCGCAAACTGACCCGCGACTGACCCAGCCACCCCGAACGGCCGCGCGATCCCAACCGCGCGGCCGTTCGCATTCCCGGCCTGACCGGTGACAAGCGGGAGGTACCGGATCACGGAAGGCGGGGCCTGGCGATGGTGAGCGGCGCGGCGACCAGGTCCTCACCGGCCCGTCCGGCAGCACGGCGCCGGAGGCGCCGGGTGGCGAGGGCGTCCAGCGGACGCTGGGAGTGGCCGCGACGCCACCACACTGTGGCGGGGCTGCCGCACCGTCGTGAGGCTGCCGCGGTGGGGTGGTGTGGCCGCGGTGCGGGGGCGGATCCTGGACTGCTGGGTGGACCCGATATGACCCTGCCCTGTCAGGGACCTCGCCTGGTCCGGGTAGCATCGGGCCGACCCCCGCTTCCCCGTACCCAGGCGAGGACATGCAGCAGTTGCCCGCGGCCGAGTACCGCCACGTCTACGAGTTCAAGATCCGGTTCGGTGACATCGACTCCCAGGGACACGTGAACAACGTCAAGTTCCTCGGCTACCTGGAGGACGCGCGGCTGGAGATGTTCCACGGCGACCCGGTGCGCAAGGGGGAGCAGCCCGTCCGCGGCATGGTGATCTCCCGGCACGAGATCGACTACCGGTATCCGCTGCTGCCGACGGTCTACCCGGTCCGGGTGGAGACGTGGGTGACCGAGGCCCGTGCCGCGTCGTTCAAGCTGGCCTACGAGGTGCGGGACGACGACCACGTGTACGCCGAGGCGACCTCGACCCTCGTCGCGTTCGACGTGGAGGCCAACCGCCTGCGCCGCTTCACCCCGGAGGAACGCGAGTTCATCGCGCGATACGTGGTGCCCGGCGCATGACGGCCCTGGCCGGCCCCCCGCCCGCGCTCGACGGCCGTCGGGCGGGGGTGCGCCTGCGCGCCGTCCAGATCGCGGACGCGGAGGCG
Organism: Actinomadura coerulea; assembly: GCF_014208105.1. Taxonomy (NCBI): domain Bacteria; kingdom Bacillati; phylum Actinomycetota; class Actinomycetes; order Streptosporangiales; family Thermomonosporaceae; genus Actinomadura; species Actinomadura coerulea. The sequence goes on along the minus strand of NZ_JACHMQ010000001.1, from coordinate 4,118,725 downwards.
CTCGCGTCGCTGTACCGGGAGAACCGCGCCTACCTGCGCCCCTGGGAACCGGAGCGGGGCGAGGCGTACTTCACCGTCGACGGCCAGCGCGGCAACCTGCGCGAGCTGGTCGACGCGTACGCCGCTGAGGAGATGTGGCCGGGCGTCATCCTCGTCGACGGCCAAATCGCGGGGCGCATCACGCTCAACAACATCTTGCGCGGCCCCCTCCAGAGCTGCTTCGTCGGCTACTGGGTGGCGCGCGCGCACGCCGGCAGGGGCGTTGCCACCGAGGCGGTCCGGCAGGCACTGGACGTGGCGTTCGGTGCGCTCCGCCTGCACCGCGTCGAAGCCTTCACGAGAGTCGACAACCTCGCTTCCCAGCGCGTGCTCGAACGGAACGGCTTCACCCCCGTGGGGACGGCCCGCCGCCACATCCACCTGGACGGGCGCTGGCACGACGAGCGGCTGTTCGAACGCCTGGCCCCCTGGGACGACGGCTTCGCCCTCGCCCCTCCCACCTGATCCTCCGCTCGGCCTCGTCCCGGGCAAACGCGTCTTCGGTGGCCGAGTTCGCCCGGCCGGGTCATCGTCGCGCCGCCTGCTCGCCGTCGGGCTTGCCGATGCCTCGCGCTCGGCCGAGGGGACCAGACTCGACCGCCGCCCGCGGCGGGTCGTCCGCCCGGTCGAGCTGATCTCCGCTCGGCGTCGGTCGCCGTTCCGTACGTGATCGAGGTTCACCGGGCGGCCCCGCGTTCTCCCAGCGTGTACGCCATTGCCTACCTGATCACGGTTTCGCCCCTACTGGGGTTGTTTTCCGGTCTGCTCGGGTGACAACCGACCCGTCACGGATAGGTAACAAGCCCAACAGCAATCCGTTTTCGGTGGGCTTCTCCCTCTAGGGTCGCGTCGCGAATGTGGAGAACCCACGTGAAAGGGGCACAATGCGGCGCGTCTCACGAGGAGCCATGGCACTGCTGCTCGCCGCGGGCATGACCGGGGCGGGCGCCACCGCGGCGCAGGCCGCGGGCACGGCTCAGGCGGGCACGGCGAAGGCCGGCGCCGCCCAGGCGGGCGACATCCTCGCCCAGCTGAAGGCGATCCCCGGCATGCAGGTGACGGAGAAGCCGTCCACCCTCCCCGGCTACCGCTGGTTCTGGCTGGAGTACAGGCAGCCTGTCGACCACCGCAACCCGCGAGGGCAGTGGTTCGAGCAGCGCATCATGTTGCAGCACAAGTCGGCGGACCGTCCCATGGTGCTCTACACCAGCGGGTACAACACGCCGGAGACGATGTTCACCTCCGAGCCGACGGCACTGGTCGACGGCAACCAGATCTCGGTCGAGTACCGGTACTTCACCCCGTCCCGTCCGGAGCCGACGGACTGGAAGAAGGACACGATCTGGCAGGCGGCCACCGACGAGCACCGGCTGATCGGCGCCCTGAAGACCATCTACCAGGGCAAGTGGATCTCGACGGGGGCCAGCAAGGGCGGCATGACGGCCGTCTACCACAAGCGGTTCTACCCGCGGGACGTCGACGGCAGCGTCGTGTACGTCGCCCCGAACGACGTCAGCAACAACGACGACCGCGCCTACGACACGTTCTTCCAGACGGTCGGCACCGACCCCGAGTGCCGCGCGAACGTCAAGGCGCTCGCGCGCAAGTTCCTCGAACGCCGCACCGAGATGCTCAAGCGCTTCAAGGCCGCCGCCGACGAGAACGGCTGGACGTTCGACATCCTGCGCACCCAGGACCGCGCGTTCGAGAACTCGGTGATGGACTACGAGTGGGGGTTCTGGCAGTACAGCCTGCAGTCGGCGTGCGCGTCGCTGCCGAAGGCGGAGTCCGCCACGGACGACCAGCTCTACGAGACGCTCGACAACATCTCCGGGCTGTCGTTCTACAGCGACCAGGGCCTCGCCCCGTACATCCCGTACTACTACCAGGCGGGGACCCAGCTGGGCTGGCCGACGCCGAAGTTCAAGCACCTGCGGCCGCTGCTGCGGTACGAGGACAGCTACCAGCCGCGCACCTACGTCCCGCGTGAGATCTCCATGCGGTTCGACAACGGCCGTGCCATGCGCGACATCGACCGCTGGGTGCGCGGGAACGCCAACCACATGCTGTTCCTGTACGGCGCGAACGACCCGTGGGGCTCCGAGCCGTTCCGCCTCGGGCGCGGCAGCCGCGACTCGGCCGTCTACGTCGCCCCGGGCATGAACCACAGCGGCCGCCTCATCGCCAAGCTGCCCAGTGACCAGCAGACCAAGGCGATCTCCGACGTCAAGCGCTGGGCGGGCGTCGTGACCGGCATGCAGACCCTCAAGACGGCCCCGATGGCCGACGACCCGCTCCTGCTCCAGCGTCCGCCGCTGTAGCCGGAGGCGCCTTTCGGCGAAGGACCGCGGTGTGCCGGTCCGTGCGTTGACTCCTCGCACGGACCGGCGCACCGCGTCGCGCGTTCAGGGGACGCTCAGCCAGGCGGCGGTGTTGCCGGGGAGCAGCTCGCCGTAGAGAGGCGTACTGGTCAAAAGCGGGGTGCCCTCGGGGAGGCGCACAGGGTTCTCGCCGCAGTTGAGGGCCAGGATCAGAGAACCGCGCCGGAAGAAGAGGGCGGTCTCGGGGGAGTCGATCCACTCCAGGTCGTCCGGGAGCCCACCGTGCAGGCGGCGGCGCAGCGCGAGCGCCTCGCGATACCAGCTCAGCATGGAGGACGGGTCTGACACCTGCGCCTCGGCGGTCATGGACGCCCACCGCTCCGGCATCGGCAGCCACGGCCGGACGCCGTCGGGGGAGAAGCCGTAGGGCTCGGCGCGGCCCGACCACGGCAGCGGTACACGGCAACCGTCGCGTCCCGGGGTTTGCCCGTTCGTGCGCTTGAAGATGGGATCCTGCCGAGCCTCGTCCGGCAGATCGGTCACCTCGGGAAGTCCCAGTTCCTCGCCCTGGTACAGGTAGGCCGACCCTGGAAGCGCCAGGAGAAGCAGTAGCGCGGCCTTGGCTCTGGCGTGCCCGATGCCCTGGAAGCCGGCTTGCTGTTCGTAGCGGGTGACGTGGCGGACGGAGTCGTGGCTCGACAGCACCCAGGTCGGAGCGGCGCCCATCGGCACGACGGCCTTCAGCGCGGCGTCGATCACTTCGCGGAACGCCATGGCCGACCACGGGGCCAGTTGCAGGTCGAACTGGAAGACCTGGTGCAGCTCGTCTGGACGCAGGTACAGCGCGAGGTCTTCCGGACCGTCCGTCCACACCTCGCCTATGGCCATGCGGTCGCCGTCGTACTCGTCGAGGATCTGACGCCATCTCCGGTACACGTCATGGACTTCCGGACGGCTGTACATGGGGCCGTTCAGCATGCTCCGGTCCTGGCCGTGGAGGTCGCGGAACGACTCGTCCTTGAACAGGCCGGCGGCGACGTCGATGCGGAAGCCGTCCACGCCGCGGTCGAGCCAGACCCGCAGGATGTCCTCGAACTCGTGCCGCACCTCAGGGTTGCGCCAGTTGAGGTCGGGTTGCTCGGGCGCGTACAGGTGCAGGTACCACTCGCCGTCGTCCAGCCGCGTCCAGGCGGGGCCGCCGAATGCCGACGGCCAGTTGTTCGGGGGGTCCGCCTCGCCGGGACCTTCTCCTGGCCTGCCGGCCCGGAAGATGTAGCGGGAGCGTGCGGGCGACCCGGGCGGCGACGCGAGCGCCTCCCGGAACCAGCGATGCCGGTCGGAGGAGTGGTTCGGGACGATGTCGACTATCAGCCGCATCCCGTGGGCGTGCACGTCCGCCACAAGGGCCTCGAAGTCGGCGAGCGTGCCGAACCGGGGATCGACGTCGCGGTAGTCGGCGACGTCGTAGCCGCCGTCCGCCAGCGGGGAGGTGTAGAAGGGCGTGAGCCACAGCGCGTCCACCCCGAGATCGCGCAGGTGGCCGAGCCGGGACCGGATCCCCTGGAGGTCGCCTTCGCCGTTCCCGTCGGCGTCGGCGAAGCTGCGGACGTAGACCTCGTACACGACGGCGTTGCGCCACCACGGGATTCGCGTCATACGGGGCGATCTACCCGGTTACGTCGGGGCGTTCACCATGCTCTGCGCCGCCATCGTGAAGTAGGCCCAGAGCTGCTTCTCCAGATCGTCGGGAAGGCCCAGCTCGTCCACCGCGACCCGCATGTGCCGCAGCCACGCGTCCCGCTCGGCCTCGCCGATGACGAACGGCACGTGGCGCATCCGGAGCCTCGGATGCCCGCGCCGCATGCTGTAGGTGTTGGGGCCGCCCCAGTACTGGATCAGGAAGAGCCGCAGCCTCTCCTCGGCGGGGCCGAGGTCCTCCTCGGGGTAGAGGGCGCGGAGGTCGGGGTCGTCCGCGACCCCCTGGTAGAAGCGGTGCACCAGCCGGTGGAAGGTCTCCTCGCCGCCGACCGCTTCATAGAAGGTCACCTTTTCAGCCATAGCGCTCCCACCCTATGTGAGAGACGCCCCCTTCCTCACCTTGATCCACTGCGGAAGGCGGCTAGGGCGCGGGGGTGGCGACGGTGACGCCCGCCTCGTCGAACGCCCGCTTGACGCGTTCGCGCAGCTCGCGGGCGATGTCGCCCTGCTTGCCCGGCGCCGTCTTGAGCACGATGCGGATCACGACGGCGTCGCCGGCGAGGGCCTGCACGCCCCACACCGACGGCTGCTCCAGGACGAGGTCGTGCCACGCCCCGTCCGCGGCCAGCTCGTCGGCGGTGGTCTGCAGGATCTCCTTGACCTTCTCGGTGTCCTCGTTGATGTCGACCGGGATGTCCAGGACGGCGCGTCCCCAGTTCTGCGACTCGTTCCCGACCTTCTTGATCTCGCCGTTCGGGACGTACCAGACGACGCCGTTGACGTCCCGCATGCGGGTGACGCGCAGGGTGACGGCCTCGACCGTCCCCTTGGCGCTGCCCACGTCGATGACGTCGCCGACGCCGTACTGGTCCTCCAGCAGCATGAACAGGCCGGCGAGGAAGTCCTTGACGATGTTCTGCGCGCCGAAGCCGACCGCGACGCCGATGACGCTGGCGCTGGCGAGGATGGGGGCGAGGTTGAGGCCGAGCGAGCCGAGGATGCTGAACGCGGCCGTCCCCATGATGATGATGGACGCGATGGAGCGCAGCACCGAGCCGAGCGTCTGGGCCCGCTGGGCGCGCCGCCTGTTGAGCAGCGCGGGACTGCCCTCGAAGACCGTCCGGGACCGCTCCCGGACCTTCTCCGACATCGTGCCCTCGGCCATCCGCAGCGTGACCTTGGTGATCATCCGGTGCGCGATGTTCTTCACGACCAGCGCGACCACGAAGGTCATGATGATCCACAGCAGCGTGGTGAGCGGCTTGTCCAGCCACGTCGCCCAGAACTGGGTGAAGTCGGTGTTCTTCGAGACGTTCCAGACCAGCCGGCACGAGATGCTGGGGTCCGTGTTCTTGCAGGCCGCCTCCGGGGTGCCCTTCTCGGCCCAGGGCAGGAACGGCTTGGCGACCGGCGACACGGCGAGCGGCACGCTGATCGACGCGAACAGAGACATGGTGTGGCAGACCCTCCCCGGCCATTGCGGTTCCCCGCCACCTCGCCGGTGGGACCTGCGGCGGGTACGAGCCCGATCGTAGGGGACGTTCCGACCGGTTCATACGAACGCCGGGGCTGGTGGCCGGGCACTGGCCGGGGAGGGGGCCTGCCGGGCGAACGTGTCCCGCGGGGGCCGCGGCTGCCGCGCCCTTCGCCGCGGCCTCGCGGGACACGCCCGGCCTGGTGGGCGCCCTGCCGGCGGGGGCCCGGGTCTGTGACGGGGCTCAGCGCCCCGGTGTGGGGCCTCTCACCCCGCGGCGAGCGGCTGGAGGACGTGCGCCAGCTTGAGGGCGGCGCCGCCGACGTCGTCGACGCGGTGCATGCGCTCGCCCCACGACCACCAGAAGTAGTGGTCCTTGGTCTCGGGGGCCGGCGCGCAGGTGACGTCCTCCGCGAGGCTCGCGGCCTCGGGGTTCACGACCCTCAGGAAGGCCGGCCCCGAGCGGGTCCTGACGACGCGCGCGACGAGGCCCCGCGTGTCCAGTTCGTGTTCCAGCTCTTCGAGGTAGCCGACGCGTCTGTCGCTGACCACCTTCGCACCCCCTCCATAGGCGGGCGGATCGCCCGCGAGCACAGTGCCGGCCGATCCAGATGATCGACTCTCCGGATTCGCTCGATCACAACACGAGAGATTTCCAACATTCACACTGACCGGTCAAGGGGGCGGCCGGGCGCCGAAGAACCGGATTTCCCCACCTCAGGAGAAGTCCTCCTCCCCGCGGAGGAAGAATCTCTACCCAGGGGGTGCGGAGCGCCTCCCGGCCCTCATCACTTCTCTGGAATCGCTTGGCGGGGACTGTGACGAGGATTACGCTGCGTGCGCAAGAGATTATCTGTTGTGGCCAAAACGACCGGTCGCCGCGGCTGGAACGACCGCCCGCCCCCCGAGGGGACGGCGTTCCGGCCCGACGGGAGGAGGCGCCGGATGTCGGACCCCCCTCGGAGAGAAACGGACGTCGCCCGCCGGATCCGCGCGCACGCCCTGGCGCGGGGGCGGGGCCCGGTGGAGATCGCCCAGGAGATCCACGAGCAGTGCGGGCCGCTGTTCGGGACCAGCCGGATCAAGGCGCACCGGCTGGCCCACGGCGTCGCGCTGTCCGACATCGTGGCGCAGGTCAAGGCGCTCTACGAGGTCGACGGCAAGCCACCGCCGCGGCTCGGGGAGACACTGCTGTCCGCGTACGAGAGCGGCTACAAGCGCCCCGGCCCGGAGTACCTGCACTACCTGTGCGCCGTCTACCGGGTGGAACCCGACGCCCTCGACTACCAGAGCCCCTGCATCTGCGGCCGCGGACACGCGACCCGGGCGGGCGTCGCGAGCGTCCCGCAGCCGCGCGCGCCGGACCGGCGTCCGGTACCCGACCCCGACGCGATCGTCGGGGCCATCGTGCCCAGGAGCGAGGAGCGCCCCTGGGCGACCGTCAACGACCTGCGGGGCCATGACCGCGCCGACGGCCCCCTGACCATTGATGTGGGAGAGGAGGACATCGTGCTTCGCAGAACCCTTCTGCAGCTGCTGGCCGGAGCGGGCGTGGCGCTCGACGGCCAGTTCCTTGGGGCCGTCGACAACCTGCGCCGCAAGATGGACGACACGCTCGTCGGCGCGACCGTCTCGCCGACCATGCTCGACCAGTGGGAGGAGACCACCTACGGCTACGGCCGGCAGTACCAGGCGACCCCGTCGCTCCGGATGCTCTGCGACGTGCTGCTCGACTTCAGCGAGGTGCGGCGCATGTGCGACAAGCGCCAACCGGTCGAGCTGCAGGAACGCCTGTGCCGGATCGCCGCCCAGCTGTCCGGGCTGTCCGGGCTCATCATGATCAACCTGGGGGACCACCGGCTCGCCCGCTCGTTCTTCCGGACCGCGCGGACCGCCGCCGACGAGACCGGCGACCGGCAGCTGCGCGCCTGGGTGACCGTCCGCGAGTCGCTCGTGCCGATGTACTACGGCGACCCGCGCGAGGCGCTGCACCTGGCCCGCAAGGCGCAGGACCTCGCCGGCCGCACCCCCGGCGTCGCCGCCGCCATGGCCCCCGCCGTGGAGGCGCGCGCACTCGGCATGCTGGCGATGCGCGGCCGCGGTGACGCCGCCCCGAGCGCCCGCCGCGCGCTCGTGCGCGGCCGCTCGGTGTTCGACCAGCTCTCCAAGACCGACACCTCCGACCTGGTGTTCGGGTTCACCGACCGGCAGATGGCCTTCTACGAGGGCGACACGTTCACCAACCTCGGCGACCACAGGCAGGGCGACGAGGTGCTCAGCCACGCCCTCACCCTGTACTCGCCCACCGACCGCGTCGACCTGACCCTGGTGCGGCTCGACCGGGCGATGTGCAAGCTGCACGCCGGCCACCCCGAGGCCGCGCTGACGGCCGGCCGGGAGGCCATCTTCGACCTGCCCGCCGACCACCGGTCCGACATCCTCGTGCACCGCGCCCGGCAGATCGGCGCGGCGGTCGCGACCAAGCACGGTCAGATCCCCGAGCTGCAGGACTTCTACGAGGCCCTCTCCGGGCCGTCGGTGAAGAGTCCCACCCAGGATCCGCCCGCCGCCGTCCGCCCGGGGGAGCAGGTCTGACCGGGATGAGCACCGACAACGCCTCCTGGCAAGACCACCCAACGCTCGTCCGGCTCAAGGACGATCCCCCCGAATGGCGCTACGGCGACCTGCGGATCCGCCGCTACCACGCGGCCGACCACGGTGTCGTCATGGCCCTGCACCAGGAGGGCCTGGCCCAGGTCGGCCTGCGCCCCGGAGACGGCGTCTACTACGACCACGACTTCTTCCAGATGGAGGACATCTATCTCCGCAACAACGGTGAGTTCCTCGTCGGCGAGCTCGACCGCGGGTTGGTCGCGATGGGAGGCCTGCGCCGCGCCGACCTCATTCCCGGCGGCCACGCCCGCGCCTACGGCGGCTACGCCCCCGGCAACCCGACCCTGGACGCCGCCGAGATGGTGCGCCTGCGCGTCCTGCCGGCGGTCCAGCGTCGCGGCTACGGCACCGCACTAGTCCAGGCTCTGGAGGAACGCGCGAGGGAGTACGGCTACCGCATCCTGCGCGCCGACACCACCGAGCTCCAGGCCCCCGCCCTGGCTCTCTACCGCAAGTTCGGCTGGACGGAAACCCGCCGCGAAAGCATAGGCGGCATAGTCAACATCTACATCGAAAAGCCACTGCGCTAACTCCCGCAGACCACGCGCCCGCGCCGCCCCTCCGCCAAACCGGAGGAGAGCACCGCACCACAACGCCCCCAAGCAGAACGACGCACCCAGTCCCCAGAACCAGCCCCTGCGGCGCCGTAAGAACCAACCCCGAACCCACCCAACTCCACGACCGCGCCCAAAGACAGGCACCGCGCCAACCTCAGCCGCCATAGCAACCACCCAGCGACCTCACCGTCGCGATCGCGTCCAAAGGCAGGTTCGAGCGAAGCAAGAACCTGATCGCGCAGTGAGCCGCCAGGCGAGTCGGAGCGATGCCAGCGATCGCCCGCTTTTTTCGACGATGGAGGGCCGCCAGGCCCGAAGGAGGAGAAAAAGGCAATAAACACCCACAACCCCCTCCTGGAGGCTTCCCAACCCCAGGAGGGGGTCGTTCTTGGGCACGGTTGGCCGTGCGTGTTCCCTTGGCAGCGTAGCGCGATCTTCGGGTGGCGCGCTGTAGATCGCGATCAAGGGCGGCGGGCCGCCGCGACCTGCATGAGGGGGTAGCGGCGGTGGCGGAGGGCGGTGTAGCCGCGGTCGGTGAGGGCGCGCGTGATCTCGCGGTCGCCGAAGGCGGTGAAGCCGGTGGCGCGGCGGAGGAGGTCGGCGCCGAGGCGGGGGGTGGGGAGCGGGCGCCGTGAGGTGAGGATGATCAGGTTTCCGCCGGGTTTGAGGACGCGGGTCATGCCGTCCAGGGCGGCCCACGGGTCCTCGAAGAGGTAGAGGGCGCCGAAGCAGCAGACGGCGTCGAACGCTTCGTCGCGGAAGGGCAGGTCGACGGCGTCGCCGCGGACGTAGGCCACGGGGTCGCCGTGGGGGGTGTCGGCGACGGCGCGGGTCAGCATGGTCTCGGACGCGTCGAGGCCGACGACGAGGCCCGCGGCGCCGACGCCGGCGGCGAGGGCGCGGGTGACGTTGCCGGGGCCGCATGCGACGTCGAGGACCGTCGCGGGCGGCCGGGACGCGTAGCCGGGTTGGGAGAGGCCGAGCCAGTCGCGGGCCATGGCGTGCTCTTCGGCGGTGTCCGGGCCGAGGGGCCAGCCCTTCGCCAGGTTGAAGCCGATGGGCCGCCACACCTTCTCGTAGATCCGCGGGAGGAACGTCGACTCCATCACCGACTGGGCGAGGGAGGGCGACTTCTTCGCGGACGCCCCGAGCAGGTCGAGGTAGCCGGCGGACACGTCGGGTTCGTCCGGCGGTTCGCGAAGCAGTTCCAGTGTCCGCTCGGCCGGCCCGCGCAGCGTCTTGCTCATCCGGGTATTAGACCATGCGTCAATTCGTCTTGGATGGTGAGGCCGGTCTGGGCCGCCAGGAACGTGAGGGTGTCGGCGGTGAGGTCGGCGGAGCGCGTCACCGAGCGGGCGGCGTGGCCTACCTCTGCCTCGTCGCGGAGGAGGACGGGGGCTTCGGAGGCCGTCGCGTGCTGGAGGGCGGCGCACATCTTGCGGGCGTGGAGGGGGTCCACGCGGGTGTCGCTGCCGAACGTGGTGAACAGGACGGCCGGGTAGGCGGTGCCGGGGTGGACGTGGTGGTACGGCGAGTAGCCGATGAGCCAGCCGAACTCCTCGGGGTCGTCGGCCGTCCCGTACTCGTCGTTCCATGTCTGGCCGAGGCCGAACCGCTCGTAGCGGACCATGTCCAGGAGCGGCGCGGAGCACACCACCGCGCGGTACAGGTCGGGGCGCTGGGTGAGGGCCGCGCCGACCAGGAGGCCGCCGTTGGAGCCGCCGGAGATCGCGAGCTGGGACGGGGTGGTGAGGCCGTCCGCGATCAGCTTCTCGGCGGCGGCGTGGAAGTCGTCGAAGACGTTCTGCTTGCGGTCCCGCATGCCGGCGCGGTGCCACTGCTCGCCTTCCTCGGAGCCGCCGCGCAGGTTGGCGACCGCGTAGACGCCGCCCGCCTCGACCCACGCGAGGATGCTCGCCGAGTAGGACGGCGTGAGCGAGATGTTGAAGCCGCCGTAGCCGTAGAGGATCGCGGGGCGCGGCCCGGTCAGGCCGGGACGCGACGAGACGAGCATGCGCACCTCGGTGCCGTCGCGGGAGGTGTAGACGACCTGGCGCGTCTCGATCTCGGGGACGTCGACCGTGCCCGGCGCGGACGCCCACAGCGCCGTCTCCCCGGTGCGGGCGTCGTAGCGCAGGACGGACGAGGGGGTCACGCCGTCGGTGTAGCCGAACCATGCCTCGTGCCCGCCCTCGGGCCGCTCGACGATGCCGCCGATGGAGCCGAGGCCGGGGGTCGGGACGGCGCCGATCCGTTCCCCGGACGCCAGGTCGTGCACGGTGATCTCGCTGATCGCGTGGCGGGTCCACCCGGCGAGCAGGACGGGGCGCTCCAGGTCGTCCAGGATCGCGAAGTCGGTCAGGACGGCCTCGGCGTCCTGGGGGAGGAGGTCCCGCCACGTCCCGTAGGAGAGGTCGGACGGGTCGGCGACGCACAGGCGGGACCGGGGCGCGTCGCGGTCGGTGAAGACGTAGGCGCGGCCGTCGCGGCCCACGTGGACGCCGGTGGAGGCGTCGACGCCCTCCTGCACGGCCCGCAGGGCGGGCGCCTCGGGGGAGGAGGCGGTCAGGTCGGCGATCCACAGGTCGTTGCGGGGCGCGGTGCCCTGCGACGCGGAGATCGTGAGCCAGCGGCCGTCGCGGCTGACGCCGACCCCGTAGTAGTCGGTCTTGTCGCGGCCGTCGCCGAAGACGAGGACGTCGTGGGCGTCGGGTTCGGTGCCGACGCGGTGCAGGTAGACGCGCCGGTGGTACTGCTCCTCGCCCTCCGGGACGTCCCGCGCGGGCAGCCGGCGCGTGTAGTAGTAGGCCTCCCCGCCCGGCAGCCAGGCCACCGAGGAGTACCGGGCCCGGTCGATCGGCCCCTCCACCCGGTCGCCCGTGGCGACGTCGATGACGTACAGCAGCGACTCCTCGTCGCCGCCGGTGGACACCTTGTACGCCAGGAGGCGGCCCTCCTTGTCGGGCTGCCAGCCGTCGAGCGTCGTCGTCCCGGCGGGGTCGAGGGCCGTGGGGTCGACCAGGACGCGCTCGGAGCCGTCCGGGTCGGCGGTGTAGAGGACCGGGTGCTCCTGGTCGGCGGAGCGGCGGGTGAAGAAGCGCCGCCCGCCCCGCCACACGGGGGCCCCGACGCTTCCCGCGCCGAGCAGTTCGAGCAGGCGGGCCCGCAGCGCGTCCCGGCCGGGCAGCGTGTCCACGATCTTGTGGAAGAGCCGGTCCTGCGCGGCGCGCCACTCGGCGGTCTCGGCGCTGTCCGGATCCTCCAGCCAGCGGTAGGGGTCGGCGACCCGGTGACCGTGGATGTCCTCGACGATGTCCTGGCGCTGCGCGGACGGATACGGCGTCATGGCTGCACTTTATTGGCCGTTTAGCGCTGCCCGTCCCAGTACTCCCCGCGGGTTCCGTGTTCGAGTGGTGTGCGGATGGGGATTATTGGGGTAGCGAACGACCTCCCTCAGACGCCACACTGATTCTGGTCGGTTCGCCCCTGGGGAGGTCCTCATGGCGGGTGCGCAGGTGCCGGAGACGATAATCGGGCCTCGGTGGGAGGCGCGCTGCGCCGCGACCACCGGGGCGAACGCAGATCACGGCCCGGCGGAGGGCGTCTGATGCGACAGGTCCTCCTCCTGAACGCGACGTACGAACCCCTCACCACGCTGCCTCTGCGGAGGGCGGTCTGCCTCGTGCTTCGCGAGAAGGCGGAGATCGTCCACCACGACACCTCGGGCGCCGTGCTCCACTCGGCCACGATGACGGTCGAGATCCCGTCCGTCATCCGGCTCCGCCGCTACGTCCGCATCCCGTTCCGGACGCGCGTGCCGCTGACCCGCGCCGCGCTGATGCGCCGCGACAACTTCCGCTGCGTCTACTGCGGCCGCCGCGCCGAGACGATCGACCACGTCCATCCGCGCAGCCGCGGCGGCAAGCACGTCTGGGAGAACTGCGTGGCCTCCTGCATGACGTGCAACCACAGCAAGGCCGACCGCCTGCTGTCGGAGCTGGGCTGGACGCTCAGCGTCACCCCGGCCGTTCCGAGGGGCGCGCACTGGCGCCTCATCGGCCTCGTTCACGACGGCGACCCGCAGTGGGCCGCCTATGTCACCGAGCCCGCCGCCTGACGCGCACACCGGGGGGACGTATCCTGGGGGCGTGCCTCGCTATGACTACCGCTGCCGCGCGTGCGGGTCGACCTTCGAGGTCTCCCGCCCGATGATCAACGCGTCCGACCCGGCCCCGTGCCCGGCCGGCCACGACGACACCGTCAAGCTGCTGTCGACGGTCGCCGTCACCGGCTCCTCCCGCGGCGGGGCGCCCCAGCCCCCGCCGAGCGGGGGCGGGGGCTGCTGCGGCGGGGGCTGCTGCTCCTGACCGGGCAGCGGCTGTTCCTCACCGGTCACCCGGCCTGGGCCGCGCGCAGCGCCTTGCCGGTCGCGGCGACGTCGTAGTCCGGCGGGACGCCCTGGAGCAGCACGAGGTGTCCGGGAATGTGGTCGCTGCGCTTCGCCGCGATCGCCTGGTAGGCGTCCGAGTCGTACCAGGCGCGGGCCTTGTCCATGTCGGGGAACTCGATGATGACGTAGGCGCCGTCGAACGGGCCCTCGACCACCTCGGTCTCGCTGGCGTGCACGATGAACCGGCCGCCGAACGGGTCCATGGTCTCCTGGATGCTCTCCATGTAGACGAAGACGTCCTCGGGCAGCGGCGGCTGGGGGGTCATGTGGGCAAGGGCGTAGGCGGTCATCGCGGTCTCCTTGAGTGGTGGGGCCGGGCTGGTTCGCCCGACACCCACCACTTTGCCCTAGGCGGGGAATGCCCGCGATTACCCGCCGGGTAATCGCTCAGCCGTTGAGGCGGTCGAGCTGGGAGACGTCGCGCGCGGCGCCGGTCGAGGCGGACGTGGCCATCGCGGCGTAGGCGCGCAGGGCGGCGCTCACGGGGCGGTGGCGGTCGCGGGGCCGGTAGCCGCCGAGGTCGGCGAGCAGCTTCTCGCGGCGGATCTCCAGCTCGTCGGCCGGGACGTCCAGCTCCAGCACGCGGTTCGGGATGTCGATCACGACGCGGTCGCCGTCCTCGACGAGGGCGATGATCCCGCCGCCCGCGGCCTCGGGTGAGGCGTGCCCGATGGACAGCCCGGACGTGCCGCCGGAGAACCGGCCGTCGGTGATCAGCGCGCACGCCTTGCCGAGCCCGCGGCCCTTGAGGAAGCTCGTCGGGTACAGCATCTCCTGCATGCCGGGCCCGCCCTTCGGGCCCTCGTAGCGGATCACGATGACGTCGCCGGCCTTGATCTTCCCGCCGAGGATTCCCTCGACGGCGTCGTCCTGCGACTCGAAGACGACGGCGGGGCCGGTGAAGGTCCACAGCTCCTCGTCCACCCCGGCGGTCTTGACGATCGCGCCGTCGGGGGCGATGTTGCCGCGCAGGACGGCCAGGCCGCCGTCGGCGGTGTAGGCGTGCTCGGCGGAGCGGATGCAGCCGTTCTCGCGGTCGAGGTCGAGCGACTCCCAGCGGGCGCTCTGCGAGAACGCCGAGGTGCTGCGGACGCCGCCGGGCGCCGCATGGAACAGCTCGACGGCCTCCGGCAGGACGTCCGGGGAGCGGACGTCCCACTTGGCGAGGAACTCGTCGAGGGACGCGGAGTGGACCGAGTGCGCCGACGCGTTCAGCAGGCCGGCGCGGTTCAGCTCGCCCAGCAGGGCGGGGATGCCGCCCGCGCGGTGGCAGTCCTCGACGTGGTACTTGCCGGTGGCGGGGGCCAGCTTGCAGACGCACGGGACGCGGCGGGAGATCGCGTCGATGTCGGCGAGCCCGAAGTCGACGCCGCCCTCGGTGGCGGCGGCGAGCAGGTGCAGGATCGTGTTGGTGGACCCGCCCATCGCGACGTCGAGCACCATGGCGTTCTCGAACGCCTCGCGGGTGGCGATGTTCAGCGGCAGGACGGACTCGTCGTCGCCGTCGTAGTACCGCTTGGCGACCTCGACCACGGTGCGGCCGGCGTCCTCGTAGAGGCGGCGGCGGGCGGTGTGGGTGGCGAGGACGGTCCCGTTGCCGGGCAGGGCCAGCCCGATCGCCTCGGTGAGGCAGTTCATCGAGTTGGCGGTGAACATGCCCGAGCAGGACCCGCAGGTCGGGCAGGCGCTCTCCTCCATCTCCAGCAGCTTGTCCTCCGGCAGGGAGGAGTCGGCCGAGGCGATGATCGGGTCGATCAGGTCGAGCTTGTTGCCGTCCATGACGCCCTCGACGGGCTTGCCGGCCTCCATCGGTCCGCCGGAGACGAACACGGTCGGGATGTTCAGGCGCAGCGCGGCCAGCAGCATCCCCGGGGTGATCTTGTCGCAGTTGGAGACGCAGACCAGGGCGTCGGCGCAGTGCGCGCTGACCATGTACTCGATCGCGTCGGCGATCACCTCGCGGGACGGCAGCGAGTACAGCATGCCGTCGTGGCCCATCGCGATGCCGTCGTCGACCGCGATGGTGTTGAACTCGCGGGGCACGCCGCCGGCCTCCCGGACGGCGCCGGCGACGACCTTCCCGACCTCGTCCAGGTGGACGTGGCCGGGCACGAACTGGGTGAAGCTGTTGGCCACCGCGACGATGGGCTTGCCGAAGTCCTCGCGTTCCACGCCGCTGGCCCGCATGAGCGCGCGGGCGCCCGCCATGTTCCTGCCATGGGTGACCGTGCGTGACCTGAGCGGTGGCATTTCGACCTCTCCAAACCTGTGACGTGCGGGGACGACGGGCCGCGCATGGTTCGGCGTGGGCGGGCGGGTCGCCTGGAAGGGATACGCGCAGCGGCGGGTCGCGGCGCTGCCGCCGGCTCAGCGGAGGTCGCGCCCGGGCCGGCCCGTGGCCTTCGATGCTACCAACCGCCGGAGGGCAGGAAAAAAGCCGGGACGGCGGTGTCCCGGCTTCGCGGCGGGCGGCCCGGTGGCGGGGCCGCCCCTCGGCCTCAGTCGGGGTACTTCGGCGGCAGGGCGTCCTCGGCCGCCTGGAAGATGCGCTGCACGTCGCTCTCGGTGAGGATCTTCGGGCGGCGGCGCAGGTACGAGCGCGCCCGGTTGCCCGCGTAGACGTCGACGTCGCGCACCCGCATGACCTTCCACGGGATGGACGGGCCGTAGATCGCCACGGACGGCTGCACCGGCACGTCGAAGCCGACCCGCTCGGCGAGGATGATGCTCGCCATCTGGGCCTCCCACCGCGCCTCGTCCAGCCG
Source organism: Actinomadura coerulea (assembly GCF_014208105.1). Classification (NCBI taxonomy): domain Bacteria; kingdom Bacillati; phylum Actinomycetota; class Actinomycetes; order Streptosporangiales; family Thermomonosporaceae; genus Actinomadura; species Actinomadura coerulea. Next base: position 4,102,748 of record NZ_JACHMQ010000001.1, on the reverse strand, counting down.
GTCCTTCTTGTTGAAGGGGCCGTGGAAGAGCTTGAGGTGGGACATGGTGCGCACGGGGAGGCGCTTGTCCCACTTCTCCGAGTCGATGGCGTAGACGCCGCTCGGCCCGATGACCAGGTGGTCGATCCGCCCGTCGCTGACGCCGTCGTCGTCGCGGGGGACGGCCCGCGCGTGCAGCACGAGGTATCCGTTGCGCCGCAGGGACTTCAGCTGCCGCTCGGTGCGCCGTTCCGCCGCGGAGGACTTCTGCCAGGCGGTCACGGTGGAGCTCTTGCGGGACTGCCGCACGTAGTCGCCGATGACGACGAGCACCGCGACCGTCAGGCCGAGCCGCCAGCTGGTCAGGGCGAGGGCGGCGGCGCCGGCGACGACGGCCGCGCCGATCCGGTACGCCCAGCGGCGGATCTTGGGATCGTCGAGCATCGCCGCGGCGGCGCTCGCCTCCAGCCGCTCCTTCACCGGGGTCTGGTCATCGTGCTCACGCGTCTCGTCGTGCTCACGAGTCTCATCGTGTTCGCGCGCCTCCTCGGGCTCGGGTCGCGCCCTGGCATTCTGCGTGTTGCCCCGCTCCATGGTCGCCATGGTGACGCTCCGTGTTCCTTTCCCATCGGGGGCATGATCCTCCGTGCGCAGAGTAATCATCGGGAGGGTGGGCGACCAGTCATGCCGGGTTAATGTTTTGTCGCCCCACGTCAGTGATTCTCTTACGGCACGGTCGGGTAGGCCAGTATTAATCTCCTTCTTCCGCTGCTGTCGTGTGTGCCCTCTTTGATGCCCGCGCACACGGCGTCTAGCGTTCCGGATCGTGACACAGATCCATGACCTCAGCGCCACACGCATGGCCGCCGCCGTCCGCACCGGGGAAGTGTCCCCGGTCGAGCTCGCCGACCATTACCTGGCCCGCATCGAACGGCTGGACGAGCAGGTGGGCGCCTACGCGACGGTCACCGCCGAGCGCGCCCGCGAGGAGGCGCGCCGCGCCGAGAAGGCGGTGCTGGAGGCGGCGGACCCGGCGGAGCTGCCGCCGCTGCACGGCGTCCCGGTCCCGATCAAGGACCTGAACATGGTGAACGGCGTCCGGATGACGTTCGGCTCGGCGGTCTACGCCGACCTGACCGGGTTCGCCGACGACCACGTGGTGGCCAAGCTCGCGGCGGCCGGGACGGTGCTCCTCGGCAAGACCGCGTCCCCCGAGTTCGGGCTGCCCTGCTACACCGAGGGCGCCGTGTCGCCCCCGGCCCGCACGCCGTGGGACCCGTCCCGGTCGGCCGGCGGTTCGAGCGGCGGCGCCGCGGCGGCGGTCGCGTCCGGGCTGGCGCCGATCGCGCAGGGCAGCGACGGCGGCGGCTCGATCCGGATCCCGAGCAGCGTGTGCGGGCTGTTCGGGATCAAGCCGACCCGCGGCCGGATCTCCCAGGGCCCGGTCATCCCCGACCTGTTCGGGCTCTCCACCAACGGGCCGATCGCGCGGACCGTCCGCGACGCCGCCCTCATGCTGGACGTCATGGCGGGCCACATGCCGGGCGACCTGTACCGGGCGCCGGAGGCGGACGGGCCGTTCCTCGCCCGCGCCGGCCGCGCGCCGGGCCGGCTGCGGATCGCGCGGAGCCTCCGGCCGCCGGTGCCGGACGTCGAGGTCCACCCCGACTGCGCCGCCGCCTACGAGGACGCGTCGGCCCTGCTCGAGGAGCTGGGCCACGAGGTCGTGGAGCTGCCGGAGGTGCTCGGCTCCGACCTCGTCCCGCACTTCGCGACGCTGTGGGGCGTGATGGCGACGATGACGCCCGTCCCCGAGGGGAGCGAGGAACTGCTCCAGCCGCTGACCCGCTGGCTGCGCGGCTACGGCGAGAAGACGACGGCGCCGCAGCTGTTCCAGGCCCACGCCGCGCTCCAGGGGGCGCTGCGGGCGGCGTTCCCGGTGATGGACGAGTTCGACGCGATCCTGCACCCCACGCTCGCCATGCCGCCGGTGCCGGTCGGGTACTTCCACGGACAGGAGCCGGAGGAGAACTTCCGGCGGCAGACGCACTTCACCCCGTTCTGCGCCATGTACAACATCTCGGGGCAGCCCGCGGTGAACGTCCCGCTGCACTGGAACGCCGACGGGCTGCCCATCGGGGTCATGCTCGCGGGACGGCTCGGCGGGGAGGGCACGCTGATCTCGCTGTCCGCGCAGCTGGAGGAGGCCCGCCCCTGGATCGGCCGCAAGCCCCCCGTCTGGACGGCGTGACGCGTCCGGCACCGGGCATGGTGCAGGCGTGGCTGACGACGAACTGATCAGACTGGCCGGGCACCACGGCGTCGCGACGCGCTACGAGGACTGGCGGGGACGGGAGACGGCGGTCTCGCGCGACACGCTCACCGCCGTCCTCGCGGCGCTCGGGGTGGACGCCTCCACCCCCTCCGCCGTCCGGGCGGAGCTCGACCGGCACCGGGAGCGGGCGCGGGAGCTTCCGCCGACGATCGTCGTCCGCCGGGCCGGCGTCGGGACGGCCGGGCGGATCCGCGCGGCGCTCGGCGGTCACCTGGATGGCGGCGCGGAGGCGGAGGTCGAGACGGCCGCGGACGAGGTCCTGGCGCCGCCGCGCGCCCGCCTGCCGACCGCCGAGCGCTCCTTCGAGCCCTTGGACGGGCTCGCGGACGTCCCGCCCGGCTGGCGCGGCCTGCGCGTCCGGGACGGGGAGCGGACGCGGTACACGCGGCTGCTGGTGGCTCCCGACGCGCTGCGGCCGCCGCCGAGGATGTGGGGGTTCACGGCGCAGCTGTACTCGGTGCGGTCAGCCGCGTCGTGGGGCCTCGGCGACCTGCGCGACCTGGCGGACCTCGCGGACTGGAGCGGCCGGGAGCTCGGCGCGGGCTTCGTCCTGGTCAATCCGCTGCACGCGACCGAGCCGGTCCCGCCGGTCGGGGCGTCCCCGTACTCGCCGATGAGCCGCCGCTTCCCCTCGCCGCTCTATCTGCGGATCGAGGACATGCCCGAGTACGCGGAGCTGCCCGTCGCGGACCGGGAGCGGTTCGACGCCCTCGCCGCCAAGCTGCGGGCCCAGGAGGGCCTGCTGGACAGGGACGCGGTGTGGGCCGCGAAGCTGGAGGCCCTGGAGGCGATGTACCGCCGCCGGCGGGATCGCGACCCGGGGTTCGAGGAGTTCCGGCGGCGGGAGGGCGCCGCGCTCGCGAGGTTCTCGACGTGGTGCGCGATCAGCGAGGAGCAGGGGACCACGGACTGGCGGCGCTGGCCGTCCGGGCCGTGCGGCGCCCACGACCGCGGCGCGGTGGACGCTCCCGAGCACCATGCCCGCGCCGGTTTCCACGAGTGGCTCCAGTGGAGGCTGGACGGGCAGCTCGCGGCGGCCCAGCGCGCGGCCCGCGACGCCGGGATGCCGCTCGGGATCGTCCACGACCTGGCGGTCGGGGTCCCGCACGGCAGCGCCGACGCCTGGATGTACCGCGACTCCTGCGCGGCCGGGATGAGCGTCGGGGCGCCGCCGGACGAGTTCAACCAGCGCGGGCAGGACTGGGGGCAGCAGCCGTGGCGGCCGGGCGCGCTCGCCCTCGACGCCTACCGCCCGTTCCGCGAGATGGCCGCCGCCGCGCTGCGGCACGCCGGCGGGATCCGCCTGGACCACGCGATGCAGGTGTCGCGCCTGTGGTGGGTGCCGGAGGGCGCGTCCCCCGCCGACGGCACCTACGTCCGCTACGACCGCGACGCGCTGCTCGGCTCGCTGGCCTGGGAGGCCGAGCGCTTCGGCGCCGTCGTCGTCGGGGAGGACCTCGGCACCGTCGAGCCGGAGGTCCGGGAGGCGCTGGCCGACAGCGGCGTCCTCGGCACGTCCCTGCTCTGGTTCGAACGGGACGAGCGGGGCCGGCCCAAGCCGCCGGGCCGGTGGCGGGAGCTGTCCCTGGCGACCGTGGGCACCCACGACATGCCGCCGATCACCGGGTTCGTGCACGGCGACCACATCGACCTGCGCGACCGCCTCGGGCTGCTCACCCGTCCCCGCGCCGAGGAGGAGGACGACCACCGCCGCCAGCTGGCCGACTGGCTCGGCGTGCTGCACGCCGAGGGCCTGCTGGCGGACGAGCCGGCCGCGGTCGTGCGGGCGCTGGCGGACGGCTCCACCGCCTACGACGAGGAGATCGTCACCGCGCTGCAGGAGTTCCTGACCAGGACCCCCGCGCGTCTCATCGGCATCTCCCTGGCCGACGCCGCGGGCGAGCGCCGCACCCAGAACCAGCCGGGCACCGTCGACGAGTACCCGAACTGGCGGGTCCCGCTGGGGGACGCGGAGGGCCGCCCCGTCCTCCTGGACGGCCTCAAGGCCCGCGGCGCGCTCAGGCTCTTCAGGCGAGCGTCGACGTGATGCGCTCCGTGACGTCGTGCAGGAGCGTGTCGGGGCGCAGTTCGGCGGCGGCGACCGCCGAGAAGAGGGCCGGCAGGCCCGGCAGGGGGTAGGAGTCGTCGTCCGCCACGGACTTGCCCAGCGGATGCCGGGCCAGGGACCTGCGGGCGCGCGCCCAGGCCGCCTGGACCTCCTCGGGCGAGGGGACGCCGAACCCGTGGCCGACCGGCGCGGCGTGCCGCAGCTTCACCAGGGCGCCGTCGGCGAAGTCGGCGGCGAGCCGGCAGCGGTCGCCGAGGTCGGCGCGGACGAGGCCGTCCAGGCGGGTCATGACCGTGCAGGGGGTGCGGCAGCGGGCGGCGCAGTCGCCGAGCGCGGCCGCGACCTGGCTGTGCTGGCGGTCGAGGTAGGCGCGCCAGCCGGACGGCGGCTCCTTGGCGACCCGCAGGGTGCGCTCGCAGGCGGAGCGCTCCGGCCGGGTGTGGTCGCACACGCGGGCCGACCCCGGCTCGACGGGGACGCCGAAGCGGCTGCCCTCGCCGCGCACGGCGGCGCCGATCAGGGCCGGGTCGCCCGCGTGGCCGAGGACGGGCTCCCAGGCCAGCAGCGGCAGGTACTCGCCGGCGATGTGGACGGCGGCGACGAGCGCGGCCATGTCGCGGCGGTGCCAGCGGATCGCGATGACCTCCAGCAGCAACGAGTACGCAGGCCGGAGGCTGGCGAGCGCCCCGCGGGGGTGCTCCCGCGGGGCCTGCGGCATGCGGCTGGCGCGGGCCCGGTCGAGCAGGTCCCGCGGGACCTCGCCGGCCTCCTCCGGCATGCCGAAGTCCTCGGCGTCCAGGTCCAGGACGCGCTGTCCGAACGCGCACAGCGCCGCGACCGGCGCGGTGCTGCCGTCCGCGGCCAGGGTGCCCTGGCCCATCAGCGCCTCCAGGTCGCCGAAGGCGTAGCGCCGGGCCAGTGCCGTCAGAACCTCGCGAGCCGTCTCCACTTCGTCCCCTCCCCGTGACCATGCAACGATCGCATGGTCACGGGGCCTTTGGGCGGGTTCGCCGGGACGGCCTCGGCAGGGTCAGGCGGAGGCGGCGTCCTTGGCGCGGGCGCGCAGGGCGCGCGCGACGCCGTCGCGTCCCTCCGACAGCAGCCGCCGCAGCGCCGCCGGCGGGTCGTTCTCCGCGATGTAGGCGTCGGTGCGGTCGACCGTGGACTGCTCGATCACCAGGAAGGGGTAGGCGACCTCGGCGAACGTCTGGGACATGTCGCTGGTCCACTCCTTCCACACGCGCCCGACCTCGGCGAAGTACCTGTCCAGGTAGGGGACGAGCAGCGCGGCCTGGTCGGGCTCGACGAAGCCGCCGAGCGTCGCCCGGTAGACGGCGTTCGGCAGGTCGCCCGCGATGATCCGCTCCCAGGCGGCCGCCTTGGCCTCGGGGGTCGGGATGGCGGCCTTGCAGGCGGCGGCGTGCCGCTCCCCGGCGGCGGTCCGGTCCCGCTCGTGCTCGGCGTCGATCTCGGCCTCGCCCGCCTTGCCGGTGGTGACGAGGCGGCGCAGCAGCGCCCAGCGCAGGTCGGTGTCGACGGTGAGGCCGTCGAGGACCTGCGAGCCGTCCAGCAGGCCCCGGACGAACGCCAGGTGCTCGCCGGTGACCGCCGACCCGGTGAACGCCAGGGTGTAGGCCAGCTGGAGGTCCGAGCCGGGCTCGGCCTCGCGCGCCAGTTCCGACAGGGTGTCGGCCATCAGGGCGAGGCCCTCCTCGCGCCACGCCGGGTCGGCGTACTGCTGGACGGCGGTGCGCGCCTGCCGCAGCAGCGTCTGCGTGACCGAGATGTCGGTGACGCCGCGGATCCCCTTCACCACGAGGCGGACGTAGTCGCGCGTCGCCATCTCGGCGTCGCGGGTCATGTCCCACGCCGCCGACCAGCACAGGGCGCGCGGCAGGCTGTCGTTGACCTCGCCGATGTCCTCGATCAGCGTCTTCAGGGAGTGCTCGTCCAGGCGGACCTTGGCGTAGGTGAGGTCGTCGTCGTTGACCAGGACGAGGTCGGGCCGCTTCTTGCCGACGAGCTGCGGGACCTCGGTGCGGGCGCCGACCACGTCCAGCTCGACCCGGTCGCGCCGGACGAGCCCGTCGGCGGTCTTGTCGTACAGGCCGATGGCCAGGCGGTGCGCCCGCAGCGTCGGGTAGTCGGCCTTGGCCTCCTGGAGGACCGTGAACGAGGAGAAGCCGCCCTCGCCGTCGACCTCGTACTCGGGCCGCATCGTGTTGACCCCGGCGGTCTCCAGCCACTCCTTCGACCAGGACGCCAGGTCGCGGCCGGACGTCTCCTCCAGCGCCCCCAGCAGGTCGGAGAGGACCGTGTTGCCCCACGCGTGCCGGTCGAAGTAGCGCCGGACGCCCTCAAGGAAGTTGTCGAGGCCGACGTACGCCACGAGCTGCTTCAGGACGGACGCGCCCTTGGCGTAGGTGATCCCGTCGAAGTTGACCTCGACCGCGCGGATGTCGGGGATGTCGGCGGAGATCGGGTGCGTGGACGGCAGCTGGTCCTGCCGGTAGGCCCACGCCTTCTCCAGGTTCGCGAACGTCGTCCACGAGCCCTTCCACTTGGTGGCCTCCGCCTGGCACAGGACGCTCATGTACGTGGCGAACGACTCGTTCAGCCAGAGGTCGTCCCACCAGCGCATGGTGACGAGGTCGCCGAACCACATGTGCGCCATCTCGTGCAGGATCGTCTCGGCGCGCCGCTCGTAGGCCGCGTCGGTCACCCGGGACCGGAAGACGTAGTCCTCCAGGAACGTCACGCAGCCCGCGTTCTCCATGGCGCCCGCGTTGAACTCGGGCACGAAGAGCTGGTCGTACTTCGAGAACGGGTACGGGCGGCCGAACACCTTCTCGAAGTAGCCGAAGCCCTGGCGGGTCACGTCCACGATCGCGTCGGCGTCGAGGTGCTCCGCCAGCGAGGCGCGGCAGTACACGCCGAGCGGGATGACGGTGCCGTCCTCGCGGCGGTACTCGTCCCGGACGACGTGGTACGGCCCGGCCACGAGCGCGGTGATGTAGGTGGAGATCTGCGGCGTGGGGAGGAAGCGCCACGTCCCGCCCCCGGCCGTCTCGGCGGCCTCGTTGGTGACGACCTCCCAGTCCTCCGGCGCCTTCACGGTCAGCTCGAAGGTGGCCTTCAGATCGGGCTGGTCGAAGCAGGTGAACATGCGGTGCGCGTCGGCCGTCTCGAACTGCGAGTACAGGTAGACGCTGTCGTCGACCGGGTCGACGAACCGGTGCAGGCCCTCACCCGACCGGGAGTACGCGCAGTCGGCCACGACCCGCAGCTCGTTGTCGGCCGCGAGGCCCGGCAGCGGGATCCGGCCCTTCTCGGCGTCGTAGGACCCGGGGTCGAGGGCCTGGCCGTTCAGGGTCGCCTCCCGCACGACGGCGCCGTGCAGGTCGATGAAGGTGGACGCGCCGGTCTCGGCGCTCCCGAACCTGACCACGGTGGTGGAGCCGAACCGCTCCTCGCCCGTCGTGAGGTCCAGGTCGACCGCGTAGGACTCGACGGTGAGCAGCCGGGCCCGTTCCCGCGCCTCGTCGCGCGTGAGGTTGCCTGCCACATGAACTCCTTGGTCGGCTTAAAGGCTTGGTGTCCCCATGTCTACCAACCGGACGACTCTACGGCCCGTCCGCCACGGCCGTCGGCGACCTCTCGCCGACGGGAATCGGGGAGTGCGGCCCCGGGTTGTCGCATGCAAGACATGAGCACTCTCAAGGAGGCGACGTTGCCCGAGGACGTTCCCACACCGGTTGACTTCTGGTTCGACCCCCTTTGCCCCTGGGCGTGGATCACTTCCCGCTGGATCATGGAAGTGCAGGAGCAGCGCCCGATCGAGGTGCGCTGGCACGTGATGAGCCTGGCCGTCCTCAACGAGGACAAGGACATCCCCGAGGACTACCGGCGGATGCTCGCCGACGCCTGGGGCCCGGTCCGCGTGTGCGTCGCAGCCGAGCAGAAGTACGGGCCCGAGGTGCTCGGGCGCCTCTACACCGAGATGGGCACCCGCCGGCACCACGAGCGGCAGAAGTTCGACCGCGCCTTCTTCGAGGAGTCCCTGACCGCGGCGGGCCTCGACCCGGCGCTCGCGGACGCCGCCGAGTCCACCGGTTACGACGACGCCGTGCGCGCCTCGCACAAGGACGGGATCGACCGGGTCGGCCAGGAGGTCGGCACCCCGGTGATCGAGGTCGAGGGGCACGCCTTCTTCGGTCCCGTCGTCACCCCGATCCCGCGCGGCGAGGCCGCCGTCAAGCTCTTCGACGGCGTCCTGGCGGTCGCGAGCACGCCCGGCTTCTTCGAGCTCAAGCGCACGAGGACGGAAGACCCGAGCTTCGACTGAGCGCGGGCGGCGGCCGTCCGCCACGGACTCGCCGGCAGGCCACACATCGGTTGCTATTGCGAAGATGTTGCAACTACGAGGTCTATGCCGACAAACTGGTCCTGCTGGCTGCAAAGAGGTAGGGGTGGTTGAGTCGTGCATGTACCGGACGGATTCATCGACGCGCCGGTCTCGCTCGCCACGGGCGCCGTCGCGGTGGCCGGGGTCGGGATCGCGCTGCGAGGCGCCAGGAGGGAACTGGACGACCGCACCGCGCCGCTCGCCGGGCTGACGGCCGCGTTCGTGTTCGCCGCGCAGATGCTCAACTTCCCGGTCGCGTCCGGGACGAGCGGGCATCTGCTCGGCGGGACGCTCGCCGCGATCCTCGTCGGGCCCTATACCGGCGTCCTGTGCGTGTCGGTGGTCCTGCTCATGCAGGCGCTGCTGTTCGCGGACGGGGGCCTCACCGCGCTGGGCGTCAACATCACCACGATGGCGCTGGTCACCGTCGTCACCGGCTACGGCCTGTTCCGGCTGCTGCTGCGGGTGCTGCCGATGACGCGCGCGTCGGTGTCCGGGGCGTCGTTCGCCGCGGCCGTCGTCTCGGTGCCCGCCGCGGCCGTCGCCTTCACGCTGGTCTACGCGGCCGGGGGGACGGCCGACGTGTCCATCGGCAAGGTCGCCGCCGCCATGATCGGCGTCCACGTGCTGATCGGCATCGGCGAGGCGCTGATCACCGCGGTGACCGTGTCGAGCGTGCTCGCCGTCCGGCCCGACCTGGTGCACGGGGCGCGCGGGCTGATGAAGCCGCTGGAACTGCGCACGGGCGGGCGGAACGCCGCCGAGCCGAAGCCGTCCCGGGCCTGAGGAGGACCCCGATGACCACCAAGCGCTTCTTCGCCGTGTTCCTGCTCGTCTCCCTCGTCCTGGCCGGGATCGTCAGCTACTACGCCAGCGCGAACCCCGACGGCCTGGAGAAGGTCGCCGAGGACAAGGGCATCAGCGCCAAGGAGAAGGACCACTCGCTCAAGGACTCGCCGCTCGGGGACTACGGCGTCAAGGGCGTCGACGACGCGCGGCTGTCCGGCGGGCTGTCCGGCGTGATCGGCGTGGGCCTGGTCCTCCTCGTCGGCGGCGGGCTGTTCTGGACGGTCCGGCGGCGCGGCCCGGCCGCCGGGCCGGCGGCTCCGGAGCGGGAGGCGGGGGCTCCGGCCGAACCGTCCCGGAAGGGCTGATGGGCGCGGGCCACGCGCACCGGCTCTACGTGCCGGGCGCCTCGCCGGTGCACCGGCTGCCGCCGCAGTGCAAGCTCGTCGCCGTCCTGGCGTTCGTGCTGCTGGTCGTCGCGACGCCGCGGGAGCGGCTCTGGGCGTTCGCCGTGTACGCGCTGCTGCTCGCGGCGGTCACGGCGGCGGCCCGGATCCCGTTCGGGACGGTCGCGCGGCGGATCGTCATCGAGGTGCCGTTCGTCGCGTTCGCCTTCCTCATGCCGTTCGTCGCGAACGGCGAGAAGATCACCGTGCTGGGGCTGCGGATGAGCGAGAGCGGGCTGTGGGGCGCCTGGAACATCCTCGCCAAGGGCACCCTCGGCGTCGTCGCGTCGATCCTGCTGGCCGCGACGACCGAGCCGCGGCTGCTGCTGCTCGGCATCGAGCGGCTGCGGATGCCGCAGCTCATCACGCAGATCGCCGCGTTCATGCTGCGCTACGGCGACGTCGTCGCCGCGGAGCTCGGCCGGATGAGGGTCGCGCGGGCCGCCCGCGGCTTCGAGGCCCGCGACATCCGGGCGACGGGGGTGCTCGCCAGATCCGTGGGCGCCCTGTTCCTGCGCTCCTACGAGCGCGGCGAGCGCGTCCACCTGGCCATGATCAGCCGCGGGTACGACGGCCGGATGCCCGTCATGGACGGCGCGGCAGCGACCGCCGCGCAGTGGGCGGCCGCCGCCGCGCTGCCCTCGGCCGCCGCGCTCGTCGCACTGGCTGCTTGGATGGGCCCATGACCCCCTCGCTCGAGGTGAAGGGCCTCGCCTACGCGTATCCAGACGGCACGCAGGCGCTGTTCGGCGTCGACCTGACGGTCGGGCGCGGGGAGCGCGTCGCGCTGCTCGGGCCGAACGGCGCCGGCAAGACCACGCTCGTCCTGCACCTGAACGGCATCCTGCACGGCGGCCTGGGCGAGGTCCGGGTGGGCGGCCTCGCCGTCGACCCGAAGGACAGGAAGGCGCTGCGGGAGATCCGCCGCCGTGTCGGAATCGTCTTCCAGGACCCCGACGACCAGCTGTTCATGCCGACCGTCCGGGAGGACGTCGCGTTCGGCCCCGCCAACCTCGGCCTGCGCGGCGCCGACCTGGACCGGCGGGTGCGGGAAGCGCTGGCCCGCGTCGGCATGCTGGACGCCGCCGACCGCCCGCCGCAGCACCTCAGCTTCGGCCAGCGCCGCCGCGTCGCCGTCGCCACCGTCCTGGCGATGGAGCCGGAGATCCTCGTGCTGGACGAGCCGTCCTCCAACCTGGACCCGGCCAGCCGCCGCGAGCTCGCCGAGATCCTGTTGAGCCTGGACGTGACGGTCCTGATGGTCACGCACGACCTGCCGTACGCGGCCGAACTGTGCCCGCGGTCGGTGATCCTCTCCGGCGGGGTCATCGCGGCCGACCGCCCCACCCGCGACCTGCTCACCGACGCGGGGCTGCTGGCGGCGCACCGCCTGGAGCTGCCCTTCGGGTTCGACCCGGCCGCGGCCCCGCGCTGACCGCCGCGCCCTTCGCCCTCTCCTTCGCCCGTCCCGAGCCCGCGCCGGATCGCCGGCACTTCGGCCGTTCCGCTTGCCTGCCCGGCCCCGCTCCGGAAGACTCGTTGCCTGACAGTGGTAACGGTTTTCATATCCAGAATGGGGGCATTCGTGAAGGTTGCGTTCGTGGGCAAGGGCGGCAGCGGCAAGACCACCCTGTCGGCACTGTTCGTCCGCCATCTGGCCGGACGGGGGCTGCCCGTGGTCGCCATCGACGCCGACATCAACCAGCACCTCGGTGTGGCGCTCGGGCTCGACGAGGGCCGCGCCGCCAAGATCCCCGCGCTGGGCGACCGGCTCGCCGAGCTCAAGGAGCACCTGCGCGGCGCCAACCCGCGCGTCTCCTCCGCCGCCGCGATGGTCAAGACCACCCCGCCCGGCTCCGGGTCGCGGCTGCTGCGGTTCCGCGGCGACGACCCGTTCCACGAGGCGGGCCAGGAGGTCGACGGCGTCACGCTGCTCGCCACCGGCCCGTTCAACGACGACGACCTCGGCGTGGCCTGCTACCACTCCAAGACCGGCGCGGTGGAGCTTTACCTCAACCACCTGGTGGACGGGGCAGGCGAGTACGTCGTCGTCGACATGACCGCCGGCGCCGACACGTTCGCCTCCGGGCTGTTCACGCGGTTCGACCTGATGTTCCTGGTCGCCGAGCCCACCCGCAAGGGCGTCGGCGTCTACCGGCAGTACACCGAGTACGCCCGCGACTACGACGTCGCCATCCGCGTCGTCGGCAACAAGGTGCAGTCCGAGGAGGACGTCGCCTACCTGCGCGAGCACGTCGGCGACGACCTGCTGACCTGGGTCGGCCAGTCCGCCGCGGTCCGGGCGCTGGAGCAGGGCCGCGACGGCGTCGCGCTGGAGGACGGCAACACCGCCGCCCTCGACCGCATGCGCGCCGAGGTGGACGGCCGCGTCAAGGACTGGGACGAGTTCCAGCGGCAGGCCGTGGAGTTCCACATCAAGAACGCGCGGAGCTGGGCGAGCCGGGCCGTAGGGGAGGACCTCGAAGCGCAGGTCGACCCCGGTTTCCGCTTCCCCGTCCCCGCCTCCTAGCGCCTACTGCGGGTAGTCCGGGCCCTACCGGCGGAGACGGAAGGGCACTACCCTGCCCGCCATGACGGTGCGGCGGATGCTCGCGATGACGGGCGGCGCGGTGGTCCCCATGGCTCTCCTCGCCCTGCTCTTCGGGAACCAGTGGGTCGTAGAGGAGATCGACAGGAGCGACCTCCGGTACGACGAGGGCATCGGACCGGTCGTGACGTGGCTGCTCACGCTCGGCTGGCGGATCACCCCGAAGGGGAGCCCCGGCCTGAAGTGGGTGTTCGCGGAGGATTTCAGCCTGCTCGTCTTCTTCGGCGTGCTGGCGGGGCTCGTGCTGGCGGGCGCCCGGCTGGCCGATCCGCAGCGCGGCCCGTTCGGCGCTGTGATCATCGGCTGGTGGGCGGCGGTCGTCGCCGGCGGCGTGTCCGGGGTCGTGGCCGCGCCGCTGACCCGCTGGGCTTTCGGGTTCGACGACGGGTCGTTCGCCCGCACCCTCGGCTCCACGGTCGGCCAGGGCGCCTCCTTCGGCTTCGCGTTCGGCTGGCTGGCCGGGCTCGGCGCGCTGGGCGGGTTCTTCCTCGCCCGCACCCGCGAGTCCGGGCCCCGCCCGGGGCAGCCCTACGGCCCGGTGCAGCCCTACATGGCCCAGCCGGGTATGCCGATGCAGCAGCAGCCCTATCCGCCGCAGATGCCGCCGCACCCGTCGGCCGTTCCCTACGTCCCGCCGCAGGGGCAGCCGCAGCAGCCCTGGGGCGCCGCGCCGGCCCCGCAGCCTCCGCAGCCCGGGCAGGCTCCGCAACCGGGCCGGTTCGGCGTGCCGCCCGTCCCGCCGCAGCCGTCGGCGCCGCCGCAGGAGCACGCGGCCCCCGAGGCCCCCGCGCCGCCCAAGGAGCCGGAGGAGCCGGAGGAGCCGGACGGGCGGCAGGAGGGGAGCCCGGAAGAGGCGCCGGAGAAGCCGGAGAGGCCGGCGGAGCCGAAGGAGGCCCCCCGAGGACGGACCGGAGGAGGTCCCCGGGGACGACGACCTCGACCCCGCCGACCGGACCATGATCGACAAGCGCGACGACGACACCTGACCCGCGCGCGCGGGCACGGTGCGGGCCTGCGACAATCGGGCCCATGCGCGTGTTTCTTGGATCCGACCATGCCGGCTTCGAGCTGAAGGAGCACCTTGTCTCCTGGCTGGAGCGGAACGGGCATGAGGCCGTCGACTGCGGCGCGTTCGTGTACGACGCCGTGGACGACTACCCGCCGTTCGTCCTCCGGGCCGCGGAGCGGACGGTGGCGGAGCCGGGAACGCTCGGCATCGTGATCGGCGGCTCCGGCAACGGCGAGGCGATCGCGGCGAACAAGGTCAAGGGCGCGCGTGCCGCCCTGGTCTGGAACGAGGCCACCGCCACGCTCGCCCGCGAGCACAACGACGCGAACGTCATCGCGCTCGGGGCGCGTCAGCACGACCTGGACACCGCGACCCGCTTCGTGGAGCTGTTCCTCGCGACGTCCTACTCCAAGGAGCCGCGCCACACCCGGCGGATCAGGATGCTCGGCGCCTACGAGCACACAGGCGAGCTGCCCCCGCTGCCGCGCGAGGGCTGACCCGGCGCGGCGCCGTCCCGCTACGACGCGTTCTCGGGGGGCCGGCGGGGGCCGCGCTTGTCGAGGCGGCGCCGCTCGTTCTTGGCGGCCTTGGTCCGCCGTGCGGTGTCGCCGGGCTTGTTCGGGTTCGATCCGGAGCCGGGCCCGGGGCCGGCCGCGGGCGGCTCCCCGCCCTCCCCTCGCGGGCGCGAGACGTCGCGGGCCCGCATCGCCGCGTCCACCGTGATCCGCATGCCCGGCTGGCCCATGGACCGCTCCCTCCGAGATAGTCGCAGGGCCACATTTACCCCGTTTTCGCGTAGCACGATCGTCACGATGCGTCACCGGTGCGCTCGGATACTGACCGACCGGGCGCATTGCTCGATACAGTGCCGGAGTCATGCTTCAACGTCTGGTGCAGCTGCTCCCGCCGCGCGTGCGTACCGTGCTGCGCAGAGTTCCGTTCCTGGTCGTGCTCTACCGGTGGCTCAGGCGGGGCACGCTGACCCGGGACCGGTACGTCTTCGTGCCGCTGGCGCTCCTCGCGGTCGCGATCGGCATCGCCACGTCCGGCGACTCGCGCGGGCTGGCGCCGTCCGGGGCGCTGGTGCTGATCGTGGTGGTCGGCGGGCTGCTGCTGAAGGTGCGGAGCCTGGCCGCCCTCCTGGCCGTCGTGGCCGCGATGGCCGCCTACAACGTCTGGAAGGACGTCGCCGCGTTCGGGCTCGGCATGATCGCCACGTTGAGCATCACCGCGGTGCTCGCCGTCACCCTCGCCCGGACCCGCCAGCAGCTCGGCGTGCAGGGCCTGCGCGGCGACTCGATGCTGCTGGAGCTGCGCGACCGGCTCCGGCGGCACGGCGAGATGCCCCGGCTGCCGGACGGCTGGAGCTCGCAGGTCGTGATGCTCCAGGCGGGAGGCTCCTCGTTCGGCGGCGACTTCGTGGTGTCGGCCTCCGACGGCGACACGCTGGAGGTCGCGCTGGTCGACGTGTCCGGGAAGGGCACCGACGCCGGAACCAGGGCGCTGATGCTGTCGGGCGCCTTCGGCGGCCTGCTTGGATCGGTCCAGCCCGAGAACTTCCTCCCCGCCTGCAATGTCTACCTGCACCGCCAGCAGTGGGACGAGGGCTTCGTGACGGCCGTGCACGTCGTGGTCGACCTGCGCACGGGGGAGTACACGGTCGGGTCGGCGGGGCACCCGCCCGCCGTCCAGTTCGACGCGGGCAGCGGCGCCTGGCGGGTCAGCTCGGCCAAGGGCGTGGTGCTGGGCGTGGTGCCCGACCTGAACTGCGTACCCGAGCGGGGGCAGCTGCGTCCGGGCGACGCGCTGCTCCTGTACACCGACGGCCTGGTGGAGTCGCCGGGCAGCGACCTCGACGCGGGGATCGACCGGCTGCTCGGCGAGGCGGAGCGGCTCGTCCCGCAGGGGTTCGGCCGCGGGGCGCGGGAGCTGGTGGAGACGATGGCCGCGGCGCGCGACGACGACTGCGCCCTCGTCCTGATCTGGCGCACCTGACGGGCACGGCCCGGGAGGCCGGGCTCAGTTCTTGAACCTTCCCTTGGCCTTGCCATGCTTCGCGGCGTTCTTCGACTTCGTCTTGGGCTTCTTCTCCTGCGCCTTCTGCTTCTGCTTCGGCTTGTGGCTCGGTTTCTGCCGGTCGGTCTTCGCCGGAGGGCGCCTGGGCGTTCCGGCCCTGACGGCGTTCGCCTTCTTCGCGGGCGCGGCGGTGACCGCCGGCGCGGACGGGCCCGGCTTCCCCGGCGCGGCCGGGGGAGGGGCCTTGGCCCCGGTGATCCCGAGGACCACCGCCCCGAGCAGGAGGGTGCCCGCGGCGGCGCCGGCGCCCGCCAGCAGGCGCGCGCGGGTGGACGTCGTGGCGTCCGCCACGCCGAGCGGTGTGAACGCCCTGGTGTCGGTGTCCTCGGTGCCGGACCTCCGCGCCGGCGCCGCGGGCGCGGGGGCCGGGTTCCGCCGCCGTGAGCGCGGCGGCAGGGAGCGCCGGGAAGCGGCGCGCGGAAGCGGGGCGTCCGGCGGACCGGGACGCGTCGCGGGGCGGGCCGCGGCGTGCGGCTGCGGCTGCTCGACGAGGGCGAGGAGCAGGTCGGTCGCGGTGGGACGGTCCGCCGGGTCCTCGGCCAGTGCCCACCGGACGAGCGGGACCAGAGCGTCCGGCAGGCCGGACAGGTCGGCGTCCCCGGCGGCGGTGCGCAGCGTTGCGGGGTCGCCGCCGATCGGCATCTGCCCCGTCCCGGCGTGGGCGATGAGGCAGCCCCAGGCGAAGATGTCGGCCGCCTGGGACGAGGTCCCCCCGACGAGCACCTCCGGGGCGATCCACCCGGGGGTGCCGAACACCTGGCCGGTCGCGGCGCCCTCGTCCGGCGCGTCCTGGCTGCCCGCGATGCCGAAGTCGATGACGCGGCACCCGGACAGGGTGAGCATCACGTTGGCGGGTTTGAGGTCGCGGTGCACGAGCCCCGCCGCGTGGATCGCGGCGAGCGCCGAGGCGACGCCCACGGCGACGCCGTGCAGGTCGGCGGGCGGCAGCGGGCCGCCGGAGGTGAGCCTGTCGTGCAGTGACACGCCGCCGACGTAGTCGGTGACGAGGTAGGGCAGCCCGTCCTGCTCCCCCTGCGCGAGGACGCGCGCGGTGCAGAACGAGGCGACCCGGCTCGCGAGGTGCGCCTCGTCGCGGAAGCGCCGCCGGTAGGACGGGTCCTCGGCGAGGTGCGGATGGATGGTCTTCACCGCGACCCGTCCGCCCGACACCGGGTCGGCCCCGAGGAAGACCGTCCCCATGCCGCCGGATCCGAGCCTGCCCAGTAGTCGGTGGCCGCCCACCTCGCGGGGGTCGGCGGGTTCGAGTGGCCTGAAGTCAGTGTCCATGCGGTGCTCCAGCACCCCCCTTCCGTCTCTCCCGCCCTCCCCTCCCCTCTCGGCGGCGAATTATGGCGGGTTTTTCCGAATAAGGGTGGAAACGTGATCGTCACGTCGATGTAGCACCCCGTGCATCGGGGGCGTGCACAGTGAGGGGAGCGGTGCCCGTGCGGGCGGCTCCCCAGGGGTGGGAGGCGCCGCCCGCGCGGGCGCCGGTTCGGTATGTGGCGATGTTTCGCAGGGCAAGGGCCCGGTAAGAACCGTCCTGCGCTCTCCCCCCGGCGCGTCGACGCGGTGCGGCGCCGGTCGCCGCGCGCGAGCCGGAAGGGGGAGGGGCGCCGGGTGCGGATACTCGGGGACCTGCTGTCACCGGCGTGCTGGTCGGTGCGGACCCGCGTGACCGCGGTCGCGACCCTCATCGTCGCGCTCATGCTCGTCACCGGCGTCACGCTCTTCTACCAGGCCCTCCGCGGCACCGTCTACCGGGGCCTGCACGACCGCGGCACCCTGGTCGTCACCGACCTCGCCACGCTCGTGCGCGAGATCGACCTGCGGGGGACGATCCGCGTCGATGACCCCGGCTTCCCGCTGCTCCAGGTCCTGGACGGCGAGGGCAACGTGCTCGCGGCCAGCGATCCGCTGCACGGCCGCGGCCCCGTGAAGGTCCCCGTCGCGCCGGTGGCGGGCCGACCCGAGTACCACACCGTGCGGTTCCAGGGGCTCGCCGACTTCTACTTCGTCTCCGAGCGGGTGGACACCCGCTTCGGCCCCCGTACGGTCTTCGCGGGCGCGCCCATCACGACGGTCACCAGTTCCAGGCCGGTCTTCCTCGCCCTGCTCGTCGTGACGGTGCTGTTCGCGACGTCCGCGGTCGGCTGGATCGTGTCGCTGTCGGTGCGGCGGGCGCTGCGGCCGGTCCGGGTGATGAGCTCGGAGATGGCGGAGATCACCGGGGGCGCCGACCGCCGGGTGACCGTGCCGGATCCGAACGACGAGGTGTCCGAGCTGGCCGAGTCGGTGAACGTGATGCTGAACCGGCTGGAGGACGTCCTCACGCGGCAGCGCGCGTTCGTCGCGGACGTCTCGCACGAGCTGCGCAGCCCGCTGACGGGCCTGCGCACCCAGCTGGAGGTGGCGCTGGAGCAGCCGGAGGACGAGGACTGGCCGGCGGTCGCCCGGGCGGCGCTCGCCGACGCCGACCGGCTGCAGGGCATCGTCGGCGACCTGCTCATCCTGGCGAAGCTGGGCGCGGGCGTGCACGTCGCGCGGGAGCGGGTCGACCTCGGCGAGCTGGTCCGGGCGGAGGCGAGCCGGCGGCCCCGCCGGGTCCCGGTCGAGGTCGCGGCGGAGGAGGGCGTCACGGCCCGGGTCACCGAGTCCCAGCTCGTCCGGCTGCTGACGAACCTGCTCGACAACGCCGAACGGCACGCGGAGTCGCGGGTCTGGGTGAGCGTGGCCGCGGACGGGCCGGAGGCGGTGCTGGAGGTCCGCGACGACGGCTCGGGCATCGCGCCGGAGGACCGCGAGCGGGTCTTCTGGCGGTTCCACCGGCTGTCCGAGGGCCGCGAGCGCGACCGCGGCGGCACCGGCCTCGGGCTGACGATCTCCCGCGACATCGCCCGCGCGCACGGCGGCACGCTCGTGGCCGCCGACAGCGACCAGGGCGCCCGGTTCGTCCTGCGCATCCCCCGCGAGGAGGCCTAGGGCAGGGCGAGCGGCGGGCGGCGGTCGCCGTGCCGGGTCGCCCGCTCGAAGGCGTGGCCGATCCGCAGGACGGCGAGGTCCGCGTGGTGGGGTCCGACGATCTGCAGGCCCACCGGGAGCCCGCCGGAGGTGAAACCGGCGGGCACCGAGAGCGCGGGGCACCCGGTCGCCGAGATGAGGAAGCACGACCGCATCCACTCCAGGTAGTCGCGCATCGGCCGCCCGGCGACCTCGTCCGGGTACTCGGCGCGGGCGTCGAAGGGCGGGACCTGGCTGACCGGCAGCAGCAGCGCGTCGTAGCGCTCGAAGAACTCCCGGACGCGGTGGAACAGCGCCGTGTGGAGCGTCTCGGCGCGGCCGAGGTCGGCGCCGGTGAGGGAGCGGCCGGCGTCGATGTTCTCGGCGAGGGAGGGCTTGAAGTCGGCGCGGCGCTCGTCCAGCAGGGGGCGCAGGGTGATGTCCCAGTGCCAGGCCCGCAGGGTGCGGAAGACCTCGTCGGCGCCGGTCAGGTCGGGGGATGCCGCCTCGACCGCGCAGCCGAGCTCCTCGAACACCGTGACGGCGGGTTCGAGGACGCCGGTGACGGCCGGGTCGACGGGGATCGTCCCGCCGAGGTCGGGGGACCAGGCGAGGCGCAGCCCGGCGAGGTCGCGGTCCAGCGGCGCGGCGAACGCCGATCCGGGCGTCTCCAGCGCGATCGGGCTGCGCGGGTCGGGGCCGGCGAGCACCGACAGCAGCAGCGCGACGTCCGCGACGTTCCGGGCCATCGGGCCCTGCACGCCCAGCGTCGACCAGCCCGCGAGGACCGGCCAGGACGGCACCCGGCCCGGCGAGGGGCGCAGCCCGGCGACGTTGCAGAACGAGGCGGGGTTGCGCAGCGAGCCGCCCATGTCGCCGCCGTCCGCGAGCGGCTGCATCCCGCACGCCAGGGCGGCCGCGGCGCCGCCGCTGCTGCCGCCCGCCGACCGGGAGAGGTCGTAGGGGTTGCGGGTCAGGCCGAACACCGGGTTGAAGGTGTGGGATCCGGCGGCGAACTCCGGCGTGTTCGTCTTGCCGAGCGTGACGGCGCCCGCGGCGCGGATCCGCTCGACGACGAGTTCGTCGCGGTCCGGGACGTGGTCGGCGAAGATCGGGGAACCGGAGGTGGTGCGGATGCCGGCGGTGGCGTGGGTGTCCTTGTGCGCCACCGGCAGGCCGTGCAGCGGGCCCGGCCGCTCCCCGGCGGCCAGCCGCTCGTCGGCCTCGCGCGCCTGCCGCTCCGCCCGCTCGGCGACCAGCGTGACGATGGCGTTGACCTGCGGGTTCGTCCGCTCGATCTGGTCGAGATGCGCCTGCAGGACCTCGCGGGCCGACAGCTCGCGGGCGCGGATGCGGCGCGCCAGTTCGCGGGCGGACGCGAAGCAGATCTCCTCGGACACATGCCCTCCTCGTGCGCGGGGTCCCCACCAGTGTCCACCCCGGGCGCCCGGTGGTCCCGGGGTGAGGACATCATGCAGGGGAGACCCGCGGGAGGGCTTCGTGACGGATCGTGTCGGGGCGCGCGAGCTGCTGCGCCGCGTGCTGGACGAGGGCGCCTGGACGTCCTGGGACGCTCCGCCCGCCGAGGGGCCGCCCGCCGGCTCCGCCTACGCCGGGGACCTGGCCGCCGCCCGGGAGCGCAGCGGCTGCGACGAGGCCGTCCTGACGGGGGAGGGCCTGCTGAGCGGACGCCGCGTCGCTTTCGTCGTGTCGGAGTTCCAGTTCCTCGCGGGCTCGATCGGCCTCGCCACCGCCGACCGGATCGTCGCGGCCGTCGAGCGCGCCACCGCCGAGGGCCTGCCGCTGCTCGCCGCACCGTCCTCCGGCGGCACCCGCATGCAGGAGGGGACGGCGGCGTTCGTGCAGATGGCACGCATCACCGCCGCCGTCATGGCGCACCGGGCCGCCGGTCTGCCCTACCTGGTCTACCTGAGGCATCCGACGACCGGCGGGGTGTTCGCCTCGTGGGGGTCGCTCGGGCACGTCACGGCGGCCGAGCCCGGCGCGCTGGTCGGGTTCCTCGGCCCCCGCGTCTACGAGGGCCTGTACGGGGAGCCGTTCCCGCCGGGGGTGCAGGTCGCCGAGAACCTGGCGGCCAAGGGCCTGCTGGACGCCGTGGTGGCCATCGACGACCTCGCCGGGGTGGCGTCCGCCGCGCTGGACGTCCTGTGCGGGCGGCCGCCCTCCGCCGCGGTGCCCCTGCCCGAGGGCGTCCCGCCGGAAGGGACGGCGTGGGACTCGATCGAGCGGTCGCGCCGCCTGGACCGTCCGGGTGTCCGCGAGCTGCTGCGCTACGGCGCCGCGCAGGTGACGCCCCTGTCGGGCACCGGCGAGGGGGAGGCGGAGCCCGGCCTGCTGCTCGCCCTGGCCCGTTTCGGGGCGGCGCCGTGCGTCCTGGTGGGCCAGGACCGGCGCGGCCAGCGCGGCGGCCACCCGCTCGGCCCGGCCGGGCTGCGCGTCGCGCGGCGCGGGATGCGGCTGGCCGCCGAGCTGGGCCTTCCACTGGTCACCGTGGTCGACACGCCCGGCGCCGTGCTGTCGGCCGAGGCGGAGGAGGGCGGGCTCGCGGGCGAGATCGCCCGCTGCCTGGCCGACCTGATCACCCTCCCGGCGCCGACGCTGTGCCTGCTGCTGGGCGAGGGGACGGGCGGCGCCGCGCTGGCGCTGCTGCCCGCCGACCGCGTCCTGGTGGCCCGGCACGCGTGGCTCTCGCCGCTGCCGCCCGAGGGCGCCTCACTGATCGTCCACCGGACCCCGGCGCGGGCCGGCGAGATGGCCGAGGCGCAGGGCGTCCGGTCGGCGGACCTGCTGCGCGGCGGGCTGGCGGACGCGCTCGTCGACGAGCGCCCGGACGCCGCCGACGAGCCGGAGGAGTTCTGCCGCCGGGCCGCCGCGGCGGTGGAGCGGGGGCTGTCGGGCCTCGCGCCGACCGGTCCGGCCGCCCGCCGGGCGCGCTACCGTTCTGGATCATGACCGAGACCGTCTCCCGCGCCTACGACGCCGTCGCCGACCTCTACGCCGACCTCTTCCGCGACGCGCTCGACGAGCTCCATCTGGACCGGGCGATGATCACCGCGTTCGCGGCGATGGTCCCGGCCGGGCCGGTCGCCGACCTCGGCTGCGGCCCCGGCCGCGGGACGGCGCTGCTGCACGGCCTCGGGCTGGACGCGTTCGGGCTCGACCTGTCGCCCGCCATGATCGCCCGGGCCCGCGCCGACCACCCGCACCTGCGCTTCGACGAGGGCGACATCACGGCGCTCGACCTCCCGGACGGCGGCCTGGCCGGCGTCCTGTCGTGGTACTCGACCATCCACCTGGGGCCGGCGGAGCTCCCGCGCGCGTTCGCCGAGTTCCACCGGGTGCTGGCCCCCGGCGGCCTGGTCCTGGTCGGGTTCCAGTCGACCGACGAGGACGAGGCGGAGTCGTTCGACCACAAGGTCGCCCTCGCCTACCGCCGGCCCGTCGACGACATGGCCGAGCTGGCCGTCCGGTCCGGGCTGGTGGAGGTGGCGCGGCTCCTGCGCCGTCCCGCGGACAACGAGCGCCCCATCCCCTCCGGCTGCCTCCTGGCCCGCAAGCCCTGAGGGCGCGCGGCGGTCACTCGCCGCGCGCCGGGCGCTCCCCGCCTGGGCCGCTGCTGTCGGGCACGCCGGCGAACTCGCGCCCCGTCAGGCCCGGGGACGTCGTCGAGGTCGAGGCCGAGGGGCTCGGACGGCTCCGCAACCACATCGTCGCCGGTCCCGTCCCCGTGCGGGACGACTGCGGCGCGCAGCCCACCGAGTCCGAAGAGGTCGTCTCCACCGCGTTCGGCGGTGACCGGGAGTTCCGGGGCATCCGCCCGCCGCGCAGGTGAGTGCCCGCGGGCGGGGGGTCAGCCGCGCGCGCGGCGGCCCGAGCGGCGGGGCGGCGGCGGCGACTGCTCGCGCAGGGCGGCCCGCCGCTGCTCGCCCTCCTCCTCCAGGTGCTCGACCACCGACCGGAGCGTCCCGGCGAGGGCGCGGTTCTCCTCGCCGCTCAGCCCCTCCACCACGAACGCCTCCTCGGCGTTGAAGGCCGGGAACATCTGCCGCATCAGCCCCTGGCCCTTGTCGGTCAGCCGCAGCAGGACCAGCCGCCCGTCCGTCGCGTGCGACCCGCGCTCGATCAGGCCGCGCCCCTCCAGCGTCTTCACGACCCCCGTGAGCGTGCCCTTGGAGATGCCGGCCTCTTCGGCGACGTGCCTCGTCTCCATCTCGTCCCAGATCCACACCACCCACAGGACGACGAACGACGTCCACGTCAGGTCGGCGCCGCGCAGGACGGAGCTCTCGAAGTGCTGCCGGATCGCGGCGGCGGCGCGGTAGATGTTGGACACCGCCATCATCGCGTCGTGCCGCAGCGGTACGTCCCCGAGCCGCCGCTGGACGGCCTGCTCGGTCTCTTGCAGGGTGTGGTGCCCGGTCACGTGCGTCCCTCCCGTAGGGCCCGCCGCCGGCGGATCGCTTGCGCACCTCTGGTGGACCGGAGGTGAATCTACTCCCGTCCGCGGTCGTTCGACTCCGTACGATCCCGTGACCCGGCCCCGGGATTCCCCCGTGCGGGGGAGGGGCGTGGCGCCCGCGGGTGATCAGCGGGGGCGGGGGCGGGGGCGAGGGTGGGGCCATGACCATTGCGAGCACACCGTCGGTTCCGTTCGCGCGGCTGCGCGCCGGCTGGGACGCGGCGCACGCGCCGGTCGCGGGCGTCCCGCGCTGGGCGCGGATCGCGGCCCTGGCCGTCCCGCTCACCGTCCTGCCGTCGGGACTGTGGCGGATAGCGGCCTTCGCCCTGCACCTGCCGATCCTCAGCGGCGACGGCCTGGACGCGGGGGCCGCGGGAGGCGACCTTCCCGGCTGGGTGCCGCTGGAGGCGTACGTGGTGATGCTGTCGATCCTGTCGGAGGCGGTCGCGTTCACCGCCGTCGGGCTGATCGCCGGCTGGGGCGAGGTGTTCCCGCGGTGGGTGCCCGGCCTTCGAGGACGGCGCGTGCCGGTCATGGCCGCCGTGATCCCGGGTCTCGCGGGCGCCGCGATCCTCACCCCCATATGGACGGCCTCCGTCGTGAACTGCCTGGTGTTCCAGAAGACGGTCCAGGGGCGCCCGCTGCCCGAGGACTTCCCCATCCACTTCCACGACTGGCAGGGCGTGCTCGGCGCCGTCGCCTACGCGCCGCTGGTGGCGTGGGGGCCGCTGCTCGCCGCCGTCACGCTCGCCTACTGGCACCGCCGGACGCGCGCGTCCTGACGGTCAGGCCAGGCGGCGGCCTCCGTCCCACACCACGCCCACGTGCAGCGTGACCACCGCTTCGGCCAGGCGGCGGTCGGCGGCGGCGAGGGTGGCGCCGAAGCGGGCGCCCACCACCTCTGGGGAGCCCCGCCCGACCGGGCGGCCGCACGCCTTCGGGCCGGGGCTGTGGCGCTGGGCTACTGGGGAGTACGGTGTGCGGACCCAGGGCTGGAGGTTGGTGTGGCGTCATTGACCGAGAAGGTTCCGCCGGCGGTGACCGGGGCCGTGCTCCGCGCGGTGTTCGCGCTGCCGGGGCCGGTGAAGCGGCTCGTCGCCGGGGCGTCGGTGCGGCGGGACGGGCAGGAGCTCGCGCTGGACGCGCAGCTGCTGCTCACGATGATGCGGCTGGAGGGCGAGCGGAGGCTGGCCGGAGGCACGGTCGCGGACGCGCGGCGGGGGATCGCCCGGGGGCAGTCGTACCTGCCGAAGGCGCCGGCGCGGCCGGTCCGGACCCGGGCGGTGGACGCGGGCGGCGTGCCGGCGCGGCTCTACACACCGAAGGGCCTCGCGGAGGGGTCGCCGCTGCTGGTCTTCTACCACGGCGGCGGCTGGGTCATCGGGAGCCTCGACACGCACGACACGGTGTGCCGGTATCTCGCGGTGCACGCCGAGGTGCGGGTGCTGTCGGTGGACTACCGGCTCGCGCCCGAGCACCCGTTCCCGGCGGCGACCGACGACGCGCTGGCCGCCTACGAGTACGCGGCCGCCCACGCCGGCGACCTCGGCGCCGACCCGGGCGCCATCGCGGTCGGGGGCGACAGCGCCGGCGGCAACCTCGCCGTCGTCGTGGGGCTGACGGCTCGGCGCACGCCGGACTTCGCACTGCTGTACTACCCGGCGGTCGACATGTCCGTCCTGAGGCCGTCGCGGGACCTGTTCGCCGAGGGGTTCTACCTGACCGACGCGGACATGACGTGGTTCAGCGACCACTACTGCCCGGAGCCGCGGCGCGCCGAGCCGGCCGCCTCGCCGCTGGTCGCCGGCGACCTCTCCGGCTTCCCGCCCACCTACCTCGTCACCGCCGGGTTCGACCCGCTGCGGGACGAGGGGGAGGAGTTCGCCGAGCGGCTGCGCAAGGCCGGCGTGCCCGTCGCGCTAAGGCGCCAGGAGGACCTCATCCACGGGTTCGCGAACATGTGGTCCCTCGGCGGGCGGTTCCGGGAGGCGGCGTCCGAGGCGGCCGGGGCCCTGCGCACCGGGCTGTACGCGGGGCCCCGCGGCCGCGGCTAGAGGGGCAGGCCCGTGAGGACCATGACCTTCTCCTCGGTGTAGTCGGCGATCGCCGACCGCAGCCCCTCGCGGCCGACGCCGGAGTCCTTCACGCCGCCGTAGGGCATCTGGTCGGCGCGGTAGGACGGGACGTCGCCGATCACGACGCCGCCCACGTCCAGCTCGCGGTGGGCGCGGAACGCCACGTCCAGGCTCCGGGTGAACACGCCCGCCTGGAGGCCGAACTTGGAGTCGTTGACGAGGGCGAACGCCTCGTCGGCGCCGTCCACGGGCTGGACGAACATGACCGGGCCGAAGACCTCCTCGCGGGCGATCCTGGAGTCGGGCGGGACGTCGGCGAGGACGGTCGGCGCGTACGCGGCGCCCTCGCGGGTGCCGCCGGTGAGGACGCGCGCGCCCGCCGCGACGGCCTCGTCCACCCAGGCCTCGACGCGCTCGGCGGCGGCCTCGTCGACGAGCGGGCCGACCTGGGTCTTGTCGTCCCACGGGTCGCCGGTGACGAGGGAGGAGACCGTGTCGACCAGCTTCGGCAGGAACTCGTCGAGGACGGACCGGTCGACGTAGACGCGCTGGACGGCGATGCAGCTCTGCCCCGCCTGGTAATTGGCGAACAGCCCGATCCGCTTGGCGGCCCAGTCGAGGTCGGCGTCGGGCAGGACGACCGCCGCGCCGTTGCCGCCGAGTTCCAGGGTGACGTGCTTGCGCGGCGCCCGGTCGTTGATCGCCCAGCCGACCGGCACCGAGCCGGTGAACGACACGATCGGCAGCCGCGGGTCGTCGACCAGGGCGGAGGCCCGGTCGTTCGGCACCGGCAGGACCGAGAACATTCCGGCGGGCAGGTCGGTCTCGGCCAGCAGCTCGCCGAGCAGCAGCGCCGACAGCGGTGTCGCGGGCGCGGGCTTGAGGACGATCGGCGCGCCCGCGGCGATCGCCGGGGCGATCTTGTGGGCGGCGAGGTTCAGCGGGAAGTTGAACGGCGAGATGCCGAGCACCGGGCCCTTCGGCACGCGGGTGATGTAGGCCATCCGGCCCTCGGCGGCCGGGTCGGTGTCGAGCCGCTGCGTCGTGGCGGCGATGCGGCGGGCCTCCTCGGCGGCGAACCGGAACGTGGAGACCGCGCGCGCCACCTCGCCGCGCGCCCACATCAGCGGCTTGCCGTTCTCGCCGGTGATCAGCCGGGCGACCTCCTCGGCCCGCTCGGCGAGCCGCGCGGACACGTGCGCGAGCGCCTCGGCCCGCACGTGCAGCGGCAGCGCCGCGGCCTCCCGGCGGACGGCGTCGGCCGCGGCGACCGCCTCCTCCACCTGCGCGGGGGTCGGCACCGCCGCCGTCCCGACCACGCGGCCGTCGTAGGGATGCCTAACGGTCAGCTCACCGTCACCGGTCTCAGGCCGGCCGGCCAGCCAGAATGGGGTCACGTTCATGCGTTTCACGGTATCCGCGGCTCGCCCGATTGGGAGTCGCCGCGATGTCCAATCCGCTCCTCGCCGTTGGACGTGATGGCGAGCGCGATCCACAGTTCGGCACGGACGGCCGGATCGTCCGGGTCGCGCCCGAGGAGCTCGGCCGCCTTGCGCATCCGCGACCGCAGCGTGTGCCGGTGGACGCCGAGCGCCCGCGCCGCCGCCTCGCCCTGCCCGTTGGCCGCGACGTAGGCCCGGACGGTCTCGACGAGGTCCTCGGAGCGGAGCGGGGCGAGGAGCGCGTCGGCGAATGCGCGCGCGGGGCCGGGGTCCATGAGCCCGAGAACGCCCTGCCCGGGGAGCCGGGAGTAGTGCAGGACGTCCCGGCCCGACCGGCCGGCCGCCGCGAGGGCCTCCTCCGCCTGCCGCAGCGCGGGTCGCAGGTCCCCGGACGCGGGGTCGCTGACGCCGATCGGGCCGCTGCCCGCCAGGAGCCGCTCGACCGTCCCGAGCGTCCCGTCCGGAACGATCACCGCGGTGCGCCCGCCGAGCGGCAGCGCCGGGCAGCGCGCCCCGGCCGGGTCGGACTCCAGCGCGTCCAGGACGGCGGCGCCACCCGCGCAGGCCAGCACCCGGACGGGCCCGCGCGGGATCGACGGGCCCTCGTCGGGGCGGCCGAGCAGCAGCGCCGCCAGCGACGCCCGGAGCTCGCGCCCGGTGCGCGGCGTCTCCGACTGGAGCGTCAGCAGGGCCACGGCGGCGCCCACGATCGTGTGGGCGGTGGGAGGGAGGGGCGCGTCGGCGCCCACCGCGAGGAACCCGCGCGGCCGCCCGCCCAGCCCGATGCGCTGCACGACGACGTGGTCGTCGGGGACGGCCAGCGCGACGCTCGCGGCCGGGCCGCCCCCGTCCGGGCGGCGCCGCAGCCGGGCCAGCTCGGGCGCGAGGTCCCCGGCGCGGTCGCGGGCGCCGGCGGGCTCGGCGTGCCGGACGTCGCCGGACGCGTCCAGCAGCAGCGCCCACCCGCCGAGCTGCCGGGCCAGCCGGGCGACCAGGGCGCCGGGGCCGGTGAGCGCGGCGCGGGTCAGCTCGCGCTGGGCCTGGAACGCGCGGGTCACGTCCTCGTACCACTCGGCGGCGAGCACCCGGGAGACCGCCTTGCCGATCGCGATGAACGGGGTCGGGCGCGGGACCTCCAGCAGCACGAGGCCCTGGTCGCGGGCCGCGGCGAGCAGCTCGGCGGGGACGGTCTCGTGGATGACGCCGACCGCGAAGCCGAGCCCGGCGACGCCCCGCGCGACCAGCCGGGACACATAGCCCCCGGCGTTCGCGGCGGTGAGGCGCATGCCGGTGGTCAGCACCAGCTCGCCGCCCTCCAGGAACGGGGTCGGGTCCTCCAGTTCGCTGACGGCGACCCACACCACCGGGGTCGCCGGGAGCGGCCCGGTGAGCGACCTCAGGCCGAGCTGGGGGAGGGCGGCCACGGCGGCCAGCGTGGGCGGCATGTCAATCCCTGTGCAAAGTGTCTACCTCGCCGGACGGATTTCGCCGTCCCGTACGGTTCATCGTAGGCGGCGCCCGGCTTATGTTCAGGCCATGACCAGCCAGGACACCACCCTCGGCGCGAGCGGTTCCCGCCTGCCGCAGGAACGCCGCGTCGTGACCGAGATCCCCGGCCCGCGCTCGCGCGCGCTGCACGAGCGGCGCCTCGCGGCGGTGCCGCCCGGCGTCGGCAGCGTCCTGCCGGTGTACGTGACGGACGCGGACGGCGGCGTGGTCGTCGACGCCGACGGCAACTCACTGATCGACTTCGGCTCCGGCATCGCGGTCACCAACGTCGGCAACGCCAACCCGCGGGTCGCGGCGCGGGTGAAGGCGCAGGCCGACCGGTTCACCCACACCTGCTTCATGGTCGCGCCGTACGAGTCCTACGTCGCGGTGTGCGAGAACCTCAACCGGATCACACCCGGCGACCACGAGAAGCGCTCCCTGCTGGTCAACAGCGGCGCCGAGGCGGTGGAGAACGCCGTCAAGATCGCCCGGTACGCGACGGGGCGGCAGGCGGTCGTGGCGTTCGACCACGGCTACCACGGCCGGACGCTGCTGACGATGACGCTGACCGCGAAGAACATGCCCTACAAGCAGGGGTTCGGCCCGTACGCGCCCGAGGTCTACCGGATGCCGCTGGCCTACCCGTACCGGTGGCCCACCGGCCCGGACCACTGCGGGCCGGAGGCGGCGGCGCAGGCGATCGACCAGATCACCAAGCAGATCGGCGCGACGAACGTCGCGGCCCTGCTGATCGAGCCGATCCAGGGCGAGGGCGGGTTCATCGAGCCCGCGCCCGGGTTCCTGCCGGCGCTCGCCGAGTTCTGCCGGGCCAACGGGATCCTCTTCATCGCCGACGAGGTTCAGACGGGCTTCGCGCGGACCGGCGACCTGTTCGCCTGCGAGCACGAGGGGATCGTCCCCGACCTCGTCGCGACGGCGAAGGGCATCGCGGGCGGGCTGCCCCTGGCGGCCGTCACCGGGCGCGCCGACATCATGGACAAGGTGCACGGCGGCGGGCTCGGCGGCACCTACGGCGGCAACCCGCTCGCCTGCGAGGCGGCGCTCGCCGTCCTGGAGGAGATCGAGGACGGCAAGCTCACCGGGCGGGCCCGCCGGATCGGCGAGATCATGCTGCCCCGGCTGCGCGCCCTCGCCGCGCGGCACCCGGCGATCGGGGACGTGCGCGGCCGCGGCGCGATGATCGCCATCGAGCTGGTGCGGGAGGGGACGAAGGAGCCCGACCCCGAGCTCACCGCGCGGATCGCGCGGACCTGCCACGAGAACGGCCTGCTCGTGCTGACCACCGGGACGTACGGGAACGTGATGCGCTTCCTGCCGCCGCTCGTCATCTCGGAGGAGCTGCTGGCCGAGGGACTGGACGTCCTGGAGGCCGCCTTCGCGGGCTGACCTCCGCCTGCCGCCGATCGCCGGTCTCCGCCTGGAGGCCGGCGGTTCCGGCATGCCCGTCGCGATGACCGTCTTCGACGGCCGCGTCGTCCACGCGGCCGAAGGCATCTGAGCCCCGGGCCGCACGCGGCCGATCACGCCGTGCCGAGGCTCTCCGCATACAGCCCGGCGAGGATGTCGTAGGAGCGCAGCCGGTCGGCGTGGTCGAAGACCTGCGTGGTCACCATGACCTCGTCGACCCCGGTCCGGCCGACCAGCTCGTCCAGCTGCTTGCGGACGGCGTCCGGGCCGCCCACGACCTGGTCGGCCAGCCGCGCGTCGATCATCTGCCGCTCCAGCGGCGTGTACGGGTAGGACGCGGCCTCCTCCGGCGTCGGCAGCAGCCCCGGACGGCCCTGCCGCAGCCTCAGGAACGACAGCGCCTGCGGCGCCGCCAGCTCCCGCGCCCGCTCGTCGGTGTCCGACGCCGTCACCGACACCCCGATCATCGAGTACGGCTCGTCCAGTGCGCCGGGACGGAACGACTGCCGGTACAGGGTCAGCGCGGGCACGGTGTTCTCGGCGCTGAAGTGGTGCGCGAACGCGAACGGCAGGCCGAGCAGGCCGGCGAGCCGCGCGCTGTACCCGCTGGACCCGAGCAGCCACACCGGCGGCTCGTTCCCCGCGGCCGGGGTGACCTTGCTGTCGGCGGCGAAGTAGCCGCGCAGCTCGACGACCTGCTCGGGGAAGTCGTCGACCGACAGCGCCTCGGCGGACCGGCGCAGCGCCCGCGCGGTCGCCTGGTCGGTGCCGGGCGCGCGGCCGAGGCCGAGGTCGATGCGTCCCGGGTACAGCGCCTCCAGCGTCCCGAACTGCTCGGCGACGACCATCGGCGCGTGGTTGGGCAGCATGACCCCGCCCGACCCCACCCGCATCCGGGAGGTCGCCGCCGCGACCTGCCCGATCAGCACGGCGGTCGCCGAGCTGGCGATGCCGGGCATCGCGTGGTGCTCGGCCAGCCAGTACCGGTGGAAGCCGAGCCGCTCCGCGTGCCGCGCCAGGTCGAGCGTGTCGCGCAGGGCCTGGCCGGACGTGGAGCCGGTGACGACGGGGGCGAGATCGAGGACGGAGAAGCGCACGGTCATACCGTGTGCCAACCCGTCCCGGGCCGGTCCTCTTCCCGCTAGCCCTTCAGCACGGCGAGGGCGGCGACGGCGACGACGGCGACCAGGACGGGGGCCGTGATGCTGAGCCACGACCAGTTGACCAGCGTGCGGGCCCGCGCGGGGTCCTGCCCGAACCGGGTCTCGGCCCGGGTGTACAGGAGGGCCCCGACCACGACCAGCGGCAGGAACGCGAACGTGGTGAGGAGGCCGAGGACGAAGGCGGCGACCTGCCCGAAACGGGTGTAGGTCCCGTCAGGGCCGATTCCGAACGCGAGGCGGGGAGCGGGCGCCGAGGCGGGTACGGCGCCGGACACGGCTTCGGTCATAGAGCGCACCGATCTCTAGGAATGTGACCTGGATCATACGCCCGGTGACCTTGTCCCGCGAGAGGGTCGGCCAGCGCAGGTCGAGTCGACTTGCGGCGTGTTGCCCTTAAGCGGGCGCTGATAAGGGCAACACGCCGCAAGTCGACGGGGTCAGGGGCTTTCGAGGAGGGTGATCAGGCGGGCCAGGCCGTCTTCGCCGTGGCCCTCCTTCACCGCTCGGTCCAGCAGGGCCTGCACGGCCGGCAGGTATCCGGGGTCCACGCCCTGGTCGCGGCTCGTCTCGATCAGGCCGGGGAACGCCATCTGGCTGGTCGCGACGCTGGAGACGGTGGTCGCGAAGTCGCCCGCCTCGACGGCGTGGGCCTGCTCGGGGAGCGAGCCCAGCATCGCCGTCAGCCACGCGGTGGCCATCGGCTCGAAGTCCGTGGCCGCGACCTTCTCCGACCGGACGAGCGCGAAGGCGTGCTGGATGCCGGCGAACATGCCGTACATGGCGTCCAGCAGGGCCAGGTCGAACAGCGGCGCGAGTCCCGGATCGGCGCCGAGGAACTGCGGGCGGCCCAGCACGGCGAGGGTCTCGCGGTGCTCCTCGAACGCCTCCTGGTCGCCGCTGTAGAGGATCAGCGCCTCCGGCTGCCCGATCATGGGCGGGACGGCCATGATGCCGCCGTCCACGTACCGGGCGCCGAGCCCGGCGGCGCGGTCGGCCATGGCCCGGGCCTGCCGGGGCGTCCCGTTGGTGAGCTGGACGATCGTGCGCCCGGTCGCCGCGCCGCCGAGGATCTCCTCGGCGTTGGCGTACACCGACAGGCACACGATCACCAGCGGGCTCGCGGAGACCGCCGCCTCGGCGCTCTCCGCCGCCACCGCGCCCTTGGCCACGAGCGGCTCGGCCTTGGCGCGCGAGCGGTTCCAGACGGTCACCGTCCGGCCGTCCCTCAGCAGCGCCTCGGCGAGCGCGCCACCCATCAGCCCAAGCCCGAGCACGGTCACGGAAGTCTTCGTCATGTCGGTCCTTTCGTCCGTAGGGCTCCAGCCTGCGGCGGGCGGGTTCGGGAAAGGTTCGGGCCGCATTACGGTGGGGGCATGCGCTTCGGGGTCCTCGGTCCGCTGGAGGTGCGGACCGAGGACGGCCGCCCGGTCCCGGTCCCGGACCGGAAGGTGCGGGCGCTGCTGGCCGATCTCCTCGCGCACGCCGGACGCGCCGTCTCCGCCGACCGCCTCGTCGACGACCTGTGGGGCGACGCGCTGCCCGCCGATCCGCCGGCGACGCTGCGGGCCCGCGTCTCCCAGCTGCGCCGGACGCTGGAGGACGCCGAACCGGGCGCCCGGGCACTGGTCGAGACCAGCCCGCCCGGCTACCGGCTGGCCGCGCGGACCGACGCGGCCGACTTCGCCGACCTCGCCGGGCGGGCGGCGGACGAGCCCGACCCGGCCGCCCGCGCCTCGCGGTTCGCCGAGGCGCTGGCGCTCTGGCGCGGCCCCGCGTTCGCCGACTTCGCCGACGCGCCGTTCGCCGCCCCCGAGATCGCCCGCCTGGACGAACTGCGCCTCGCGGCCCTGGAGGGGCGCGCCGAGGCCCGCCTCCAGCTGGGCGAGGACGCGGCGCTGGCGGCCGAGCTGCGCGAAGCGGTGGACGAGCACCCGTTCCGGGAGCGGCTGCGGGCGGCTCACATGCGGGCCCTGTACCGCGCGGGCCGTCCGGCCGATGCCCTCGCCGCCTACGACGATCTGCGCGTCCGCCTGCGCGACGACCTGGGCCTGGATCCCCCACCCGCGCTGGCGGCCCTGCACGCGTCCATGCTCCGCCGCGACCCGGCGGCCGGCGGGCGCCGGGGCAACCTGCCGGCCGACGTGGCGCCGCTCGTCGGCCGGGACGCGGCCGTCCGGGAGCTGGCCGCGCTGCTGGAGGAGTCGCGGCTCGTGACGCTGCACGGGACGGGCGGGGTCGGCAAGACCCGGCTCGCGGTGGCCGTCGCGCGCGCCCTGCGCGGCCCCGGCGAGGTGTGGCTCGTGCGGCTCGACGAGGGGCTGGAGGCGGGCGCGTCCGCCGACGACGCGGCGTCGTTCACCGCCGGGGTGCTCGGGCTGCGCGACGACGCGGGCTCCGGCGGCGGACCGGCCGCGCGGCTGGGCGAGGCGCTGGGCGGCAGGCGGGCGCTGCTGGTCCTCGACAACTGCGAGCACGTGGCCGAGCCGGTCGCGCGGCTGGCGGCGGCGCTGCTGCGCGACGTCGCGGACCTGCGGGTCCTCGCGACGAGCCGGGAGCCGCTGGCGATCTCGGGGGAGCGGCTCTGGACCGTCCCGCCGCTGGACGCCGGGGCCGCGGCCGCGCTGTTCGCGCAGCGGGCGGGCCTGGCGTCCGGCCCGGGGGACGCCGGGCCGGTCGCGGCGATCTGCGCCCGGCTCGACGGCGTCCCGCTCGCCCTGGAACTGGCGGCGACGCGGGTCCGGGCGCTCGGCCTCGCCGGTCTGGCCGAACGGCTGGACGACCGCTTCCGGCTGCTGTCGTCCGGCGCCCGGGACGCCCCGCCCCGGCAGCGCACGCTCCGCGCCCTGATCGACTGGAGCTGGGAGCCCCTGGAGGAGCGCGAGCGGGCGGTCCTGCGGCGGCTGGCGGTCCACGCGGGCGGCTGCACCCTCGACGCGGCCGAGGCGGTCTGCGGCGCCGACGTGGAGACGCTCGCGGGCCTCGTCGACCGGTCGCTCGTCGTGGCGGGGGAAGGCCCCCGGTACCGGCTGCTCGAAACGGTCGCCGCGTACGGCGCCGAGCGGCTCCGGGAGGCGGGCGAGGAGGAGCGGGTGCGCCGCCGCCATGCCGAGTACTACATCCGCCTGGCAGAGCGCGCCGACCTGCGCGGGCCGGGGCAGCGCGACGCCCTGCGGCTGCTGCGCGCGGAGACCGGCAACCTGCGGGCCGCCCTGGACGGCGCCGTCCGGGCCGGGGACGCGGGCCGCGCGCTGCGGCTGGTCAACGCGATGGGCTGGGCCTGGTTCCTGTGGGGCCGCGTCGGCGAGGCGTGCCGGGCGTTCGAGCGGGCGCTCGCCGTGCCGGGCGCGGCGGATCCGGCGTCCGCCGCCCGGGCGCGGACCTGGCGCACCGGGTTCGCCATGCTGGACGGCGACGGCGCCGACCGGGACGAGCGGGTGCGCGAGGCCCTCGCCGCCGACGGCGACCCGTGGGCGCGCTGGTTCCTCGGGTTCGTGCGGGGCGGGTTCGGGGACCTGGAGGCGATCGACGAGCTGGCGGCCCGCGCGCTCGACGGGTTCCGCGCCCGGGGCGACGACTGGGGCGAGGCGGCGGCGCTCGCCGTGCGGGCCGGGCAGGCGCTGTCGGCCGGTGACCTCCCCCGGGCCCGGCACGACGGCGAGCGGGCCCTGCGGCTGTTCGGCGCGGCGGGCGACCGGTGGGGCCGCCTCCAGGCCACCGAGACGCTCGGGGTGCTCGCGGAGGTGGCCGGCGACTACGCCCGCGCGCGGGAGCTGCACGAGAGCGGCCTGCGCGACGCCGAGGAGCTCGGGCTCCGGGCGGAGGCGGCCGGCCGGATGTCCCGCCTCGGCCGCGTCGCTCTGCTCGAAGGCGACCTCGACCGTGCCGACGACCTGCACGAGCGCGGCAGGCGGCTGGCCGTCCGCGAGTCGCACCGCCGGATGGAGCACTTCGCCGAGGTGGGCCTCGCTCTCGCGGCGCGCAGGCGCGGGCGCCTGGCCGAGGCCGAGGCGATCCTGCGGCGCTGGCTCGGCTGGTGCCGCGACATCGAGGGCGCGCCCGGCCTGGCCTTCCTCCTGGCCGAGCTGGGGTTCATCGCCGAGCTGCGCGGCGACGCCGCCGGGGCGCTCGCCCTGCACACCGAGGGCCTGGCGGCGGCCCGCGCCACCGGCCACCCCCGCGCGGTGGCGCTCGCGCGGGAGGGCCTGGCCGGTGCGCTGTCCCTCGCCGG
The DNA here is from genome assembly GCF_014208105.1 of Actinomadura coerulea. NCBI lineage: Bacteria > Bacillati > Actinomycetota > Actinomycetes > Streptosporangiales > Thermomonosporaceae > Actinomadura > Actinomadura coerulea. Next base: position 4,067,729 of record NZ_JACHMQ010000001.1, on the reverse strand, counting down.
ACGCCGCGCGGAGGCCGCGCGGTCGCTGGCCGCCGCTTCGCGGGCCAGGGCGGCCGTGGGCGCGCCGCTGCCCGAGGCGGAGCGCGGCGACGTCGACCGGATCGCCGCCCGCCTCGACTAGGAGGAGCGGTCGCCGGGGCGGCGGGAGAACGCCAGGGGAAGAGCCAGGAGCATCACGGCCGCGGTGAGCGCGAAGGCGGCCGGGTAGCCGGTCGCGGCGGCGGCGAAGCCGAACGCGGCGCCGCCGACGCCCATGCCGCCGTCGTAGCCGATGTTCCAGAGCGCGCTGACCGTGCCGTAGCCGGACGCGGGCGCCCGCTCGAACATCACGGCCATGCTCGCGTTCTGCGTGACGCCGAAGCCCGCCCCGAACACCACCATGGCGGCGAGGACGGCGACCGTGTCCGGCGCCAGGGACAGCAGCGCGATGCCGGCCGCGGAGACGGCCACGGCGGGCAGGAGCAGCCGCGCGGCGCCGTGCCGGTCCCCGATCCGGCCCGCCCACCAGCGCGAGAGCGTGGCGGCCGCCGGCTGGACGAACAGCGCCGCCGCCGCGACCCCGGCGGGGACGGCGTCGGGCAGGAACGTGACCAGGATGCCCGCCGCCATCGCGGTCGAGGCGAACGCGAGGGCCGGGCGCAGCAGCGCCGCCGACCGCAGTCCCGCGACGATGCCGAAGGGCCGCTCGGGGGCCGGCGCCGAGGGGCCCGGACCGGTGATCCTTCGCGGCAGGGCGGGCAGCGCCGCCAGCGCGGCGAGCGAGGCGACCGCGCCCGCGACGAACACCGGGGTGTAGCCGACCTCGCGCGCCAGCCACACCCCGAGCGGCAGCGCGAGCAGCGACGGGACCCCGGCCACGACCCCGAACAGCCCGATCCCCTCGCCGCGCCGCTCCGCCGGGACGAGCGCCGCGACCAGCGCGCCCGTCACCACCACGGCCACGGCGAAGCCGAGGCCGCGCACCAGGCTCACCGCGGTGATCGCCGCCATGGCCGAGGAGAACGGCAGCGCGAGCGAGGGCGCCCCGAGCAGCACGATCCCCGCGGCGAAGACCCGCCGGTGCCCGAACCGGTCGAGCAGTCGGGGCAGCGAGAGCTCGGCGAGCACCGTCGTCAGCATCAGCGCGCCCGTGGTGACGCCCGCCCCGACCCCGCCCGCGCCGCCGTCCACCGCGTACATCGGCACGACCGAGAACAGCAGGAAGAACCCCGTCAGCGTGGCGAAGGCGGCCGCGAACACCAGCGCCAGATGCCGTCCGACCAGCGGCGGGCGCGCGGCGGCGGTGGTGCTCGGCCGCGGCAGTGTCTCCCGTGTCTCGCTCATGGGGACGACGCTAGGGGACCATCCGGCCTGCTATATGGTCCAATTTCATGGCAATCGAGTGGGCCGGTTCGACACCGGAGCTGCTGCTGGACCTGGACCGGGCCGCGACCGGGACGCTGCGCTCGCAGCTGGAGACCGCGCTGCGCGACGCGATCTGCACCGGACGGCTCAAGGCGGGGGAGAGGCTGCCGTCATCCCGGGAGCTGGCCCGCCAGCTCGGCGTCTCCCGCGGCCTCGTCCAGGAGTGCTACGGCCAGCTCAACGCCGAGGGGTACCTGTGCGCGCGGACGGGGTCGGCCACCCGCGTGGCGGCTCTGCGCGCCGCCGCGGGGGAGCCGGCGCCCGCCGCGCCGCCGGGCGGGTCCCGGCTCCGCGTCGACTTCGCCGCGGGCGTGCCCGACCTGGCGTCCTTCCCGCGCGGCGACTGGGCGTGGGCGCAGCGCGAGGTCGCCCGGACGGTGCGCAACGAGGAACTCGGCTACGGAGACCCGCGCGGCAGCGAGGTCCTGCGGGACGTCCTCGCCGGCCATCTGCGGCGGGTGCGCGCGGCCGTCGCCGAGGCCGAGGACATCGTCGTCTGCGGCGGCTTCGCCCAGGGGCTCGGCATCGTCCTGCACGTGCTGGCCCGCCGGGGCGTGCGCCGCGTGGCGTTCGAGGACCCCGGCCACGGCGACGGCGCCACCATGGCCGCCGCGGAGCGCGCCGGGATCGAGGCGGTGCCCGTCCCGGTCGACGACCTCGGGCTGGACGTGGACGCGCTCGCCGCGAGCGGCGCCCGCGCGGTCGTCGTCACCCCCGCGCACCAGTGGCCGACCGGCGTCGTGCTGGCGCCCGAACGGCGCCGCGCCCTCGCCGACTGGGCGTGCGAGCGGGACGGGGTCGTCGTCGAGGACGACTACGACGCCGAGTTCCGCTACGACCGGGAGCCCGTGGGGTCGGTGCAGGGGCTCGCGCCCGGCCGCGTCATCGGCCTCGGGACGGTCAGCAAGTCGCTGGCCCCGGCCGTCCGGCTCGGCTGGATCCTGTGCCCGCCCGCGCTGACCCGGGCGGTGGCCGAGGAGAAGCGGCTCGCCGACCGCGGTTCGCCCGTCCTCGACCAGCTCGCGCTCGCCGCGCTCGTCGAGTCCGGCCGCTACGGGCGGCACCTGCGCCGGATGCGGCCCGTCTACGCCGGACGCCGCGCGGCGCTCGTGGCGGCCCTCGCCGAGCACGCGCCCGCCGTGCGGCTGACCGGGCTGGCCGCCGGCTTCCACGCCGTCGCCCACCTGCCCGCCGGGACGGACGAGCGGCGCGTCGTCGCCGAGGCGCGCAGGCGGTCGGTCGGCCTGTACGGGATGAGCACCTACCGGGCGTCCGGCGCGGCCGACCCCCCGCGGCTCGTCCTCGGCTTCGGCGACCTCGCCGAGAGCGCGATCCGGGACGGGATCCGGGAGGTGGCCGACATCCTCCGACCTTGAGTTGAGTGCTAATAACGGCGCCCCGGCATGTGACACGACTTCATTCCGCGCGTCGCGCCGGGTGCGGCACAGTCGTCGCAACCCGGAATCGAAGGAGTCGTGACATGACAGCGGGCGTCGCCGACGTCGGCAGCCGCACCCCGCAGCCGGACCTGTCCGGCACCGTCCCGTTCCCCGAGCGCGTCGCGGTCGTGGTGTTCGTGGTGGGGCCCGTCATGGGGCTGCTGGGCGCCGTCCCCTTCCTGTGGGGCTGGGGGATCGGCTGGACCGACATGGCCATCTTCGCGTTCCTGTATCCGCTGAACGCGATCGGGATCACCGTCGGCTACCACCGGCACTTCACCCACGGCGGCTTCAAGGCCAAGCGGTGGCTGCGGATCGCCCTCGCGATCCTCGGCGGGCAGGCCATGCACGGCTCGGTGGTCCGCTGGGTCGCCGACCACCGCCGCCACCACAAGTACGCCGACCAGGAGGGCGACCCCCACTCGCCGTGGGCCTACGGACCCGGCGTGTGGGGCCTCACCAAGGGCCTCTACCACGCGCACATGGGCTGGCTGTTCGGCAAGGAGCGCACGTCCCGCAGCAAGTACGCGCCCGACCTGCTGAAGGACCGGGACATCCGGTTCCTGTCGCTCGACCCCGTGTACGCCGTGATCGTGCTGTCGACGTTCCTCGTCCCGATGGGGCTGGGCGCGCTGCTCACCTGGTCGTGGCACGGCGCCGTCACCGCGCTGTTCTGGGGCGGGGTGATGCGCGTCTTCGTCGGCGACCACATCACCTTCTCGATCAACTCGATCTGCCACGTGTTCGGCAAGGAGGACTTCAGAACGCGCGACCGGGCCCGCAACGTGTGGTGGCTCGCGATCCCGTCGTTCGGCGAGTCCTGGCACAACCTGCACCACGCCGACCCGACCTGCGCGCGGCACGGCGTCCTCAAGGGCCAGATCGACATCAGCGCCCGCGTCATCTGGGTGTTCGAGAGGCTCGGCTGGGTCTGGGACGTCCGCTGGCCCGACCACGAGCGCCTCGCCGCCCGCCGCGTGACCGCCCCCGCCACCGGAGAACGATCATGACCGCCCTCCCCGCGCTCGACCGCACGCCGCTGATCGAGCGGCTCGCCCGGTTCGCCAAGGACTTCCCCGGCGACCGCGCCTACACGTTCATGGACTACACGACGGACCCGGACGGCGTCGCCACCGACGTCACCTGGGGGGAACTGGACCGGCGCTCCCGCAGCACCGCCGCCGCGATCCGCCGCGCCACCGAGCCCGGACGGCGGGTGGCGCTGCTCGCCCCGCAGGATCCGCACTACGTCACCGCGTTCCTCGGCGCCATGTACGCCCGCGTCATCGGCGTCCCGCTGTTCTCCCCGGACCTGCCGGGCCACGGCGACCGGCTCCTCGCCGTCTACCAGGACGCCGAACCCGACGTCGTGATCACCACGGGCGCGTCGCTGCCGCACGTCCGGGCGTTCCTCGCGGGCGACGGCGTCCGGCAGCCCGCCGAGGTCATCGTCGCGGACGAGGTGGACCCGGCGCTCGACTGGACGCCCGAGCCGATCGACCCCGGCGACGTCGCGTACCTTCAGTACACCTCCGGCTCGACCCGCACCCCCGCGGGTGTGATCATTACGCACGGGAACTTCGCGACGAACGCCGAGCAGCTGTGGCGGACGTTCGAGGGCATCCCGCGCGTGTCGTCCGGAGTGAACTGGCTGCCCGTCTTCCACGACATGGGCCTGGTCACCACCGTCGCGCTGCCGCTGGTCTACGGAAACCCTGGGGTGATCATGGACCCGGTGGCGTTCGTGATGCGGCCCGTCCGCTGGCTGGAGCTGCTCAGCGCGCAGGGCCACGCGTTCACCGGCGGCCCCAACTTCGCCTACGAGTACCTCACCGCGCAGGTCACCGAGGAGGAGAAGGCGAAGCTCGACCTGAGCGGCGTGCAGGTGTTCATGAACGGCGCGGAGCCGATCCGGGAGAGCACGCTCACGGGCTTCTACGAGGCGTTCAAGGACTGCGGGCTGCGTCCCGAGGCGCAGGTGTGCGCCTACGGGCTGGCGGAGGCGACCGTGTACGTGTCGGCGTCGTCGCGGTTCCGGGAGCCGACCCGCGTCGCGTTCGACCACGAGGGGCTGCGCCGGGGCGCCGCCGAGCCGTGCGACCCGGACGCGCCCGGCGCGGTCCAGCTGATCGCCTGCGGGACGTCCTACGGCCAGCACGTCGCGATCGCCGACCCCGGGACCGGCGTGCGGCTCGCGGACGGCGCCGTCGGGGAGATCTGGGTGCACGGCCCGAACGTCGCGGCCGGCTACTGGGGACGTCCCGAGGCCACCAGGGAGACGTTCGAGGCGGAGCTGGCGGACCACGGCGACCTGCCGCGCTCCCCGTGGCTGCGCACCGGGGACCTCGGCGTCCTGCACGGCGGGGAGCTGTTCGTCACCGGCCGGATCAAGGACCTGGTCATCGTGGACGGCCGCAACCACTACCCGCAGGACATCGAGTTCACCGTCTCCGGCGCGCACAGGGCGATCCGCCCCGAGTACGCCTGCGCGGTGGCGGTCGACACCGGCGGCACCGAGGGCCTGGTCGTGGTGGCCGAGCGGAACCGCCGGGTGCCGGCCGCCCTGCTCGACCGGGAGGAGGCGGCGCGGGCGGTGCGGGCGGCCGTGAAGCAGCGCCACGACCTGCGCGTGCACGACTTCGTGCTGATCGAGCCCGGCGGCCTGCCGCGCACCAGCAGCGGGAAGATCGCCCGGTCGGCGTGCAGGCGGGCCTACCTCGACGGGACGCTGCCGGTCGCGGAGGCGGCGCTCCGGCCCGAGTGAGCCGGGACCGCGCCGCTCAGGCGTGCTCCCCGCCGGCGTCGCCCCGCAGCCAGACGGGGAGCAGCAGCATCAGCTCCAGCCGGACCGCCGGGTCCTCGATGTCGTAGTCGAAGAGCTCGTGCAGCTGCGCCAGCCGGTACCGGACGGTCTGCGGGTGCACGCACAGCGCCTCCGCCGCGTCCGTCGCGTTGAAGCCGTGCTTGAGGCACTCCAGGAGCGTGGCCGCCAGCCGGCCGCCGCGGTGCGGTCCGAGCGCGGTGAGCGGGGCCAGCCGGCGCCGGGCGGCCGCCTCGGCGAGCGTCCAGCCCTCCTCCAGCAGCAGGTCGGGCACGTACCGGTCGGCGTGGACGAGCGTGCCGGGGCCCTGCCGGGCGAGCCGTCCGGCCGCCATCGAGTCGAGCGTGCGGTGCGCCCAGCGCAGCGAGACCCCGGCCCGGTCCAGCGGCACCGAGGGCCCGACCGCGCCCGCCCAGCCGCCGAGGGTGGCGGTCAGCCGGTCGGGCCCGCCGGGGCGGTCCGGGTCGGGCATCACCAGGCACGGCCGCCCGCGGTCCAGGCCGCTCAGCAGGGACGGCGGCAGCCCGGCGGGCCCCTCCCCGGGGGTGCCGGGCCGCGGCTCCAGCACGATCAGCGCCAGCCGCTCGGGCAGCGGCCAGCCGGCGAGGTTGGCCTGCTCGGCGACGACGTCCCGGGGCGCGGCCGGGTCCGACAGCAGCAGGCTCATCAGCCGGGCGCGGCGCTGCTCCCGCTCGCCCGCGGCCTTCTCCCGCGCCCGGGCGTAGCCCCGCGCGGCGGCGGACGCCAGCAGGTCCAGGTAGGCGAGGTTCGCCTCGGTGAGCGCGATCGCCAGGTCGCGCGGCTTCTTCAGCCGGTCGGCCTCACGCGACAGGTACCGCCACGCGGTCCTGGAGGCGACCCGCATCGCGTTCTGCAGGTGCTCCAGCCCGCGCCCCTCGACCGCCTCCCCGTACCCGATGTCGAAGTAGACCTGGTGCAGCTCCTGCCAGGAGGCGTCGGGGTCGGCGATCATCTGCACGAAGTGCCCCATGGCCCGCGCCGTCGCCAGCCGCATTACCTCGGTGTAGACGGGGTCGTCGGGGCGCGCGTACTCGGGGACGTTCCGCAGCACGCCCTCCACCATGGAGTCGACCAGGGCCGGAAGGTGGGGGCGGATCCACTGCGCCTCTTCCCGCGGGACGTCGCGCCAGGGTTCCCCTGACAGATCGTCGGCCTGTGCGGACCTCTCGTGCAGCTCCGTCAAAGTGTCACCTCCGTCAGCGGACACCTGGGGCCGCCAGGCTAGGTAGCCCGCGTCGCACATGACACTCATCTCGGTGACAACGCCGTCCGATTCCTTGTCACCCGCGATGGATGCGCCTGGTGGCACCGGACAAGAAGTGGTCCTCATCCCGCGGCGAGGGTCAGCAGGACGACGGCCGCGGCGGCGCCGGCCAGGCCCGCGGCCTGCGTCCGGGACAGGCGCTCGCGCAGCGCCGTGACGCCGAGCAGCACGGGGACCACGGGGTACAGCGAGGACAGCACGACCGCGACGACGACGAGCTGCTGCCGGGTCGCGAGGAGGTAGCAGACGAGCGCCGCCGCCGCGAGGCCGCCGTTCACCGCCGACCAGAGCGGCACCGTCCCGCCCGGCATGCGCCGCCCTCCGGGGCGGCGCCGTTTGCGTGCCATGCTGGCGGGGTAGCGCTGCATGTCGGAGGTCGCCTGATGGATCGCGGAACCGGGTCCGCCGCGGGGGAGGACGAGCGGCGGCGGATCGCCCGAACGGACGTGCTGCTCGCCGAACCCCGCCTCGCGAGCGCGGCGGGGCGGCTCGGGCGCGGCGTCGTGAAGGCGGCGGTCGCCGCGGCCCAGCGCCGGGCCCGCGCCGGAGAGATCGCGCCGGAGGCGGTGGCCGACGCCGCCGTCGCCTCGCTGCCGCCGAGCGCCTCCGGCCTCCGCCCGGTGATCAACGCGACCGGGGTCCTGCTGCACACCAACCTCGGGCGCGCGCCGCTGTCGGCGGCGGCCCGCGAGGCCGTGGCGCTGGCCTCCGGGGCCACCGACGTCGAACTCGACCTGGAGACCGGCCGGCGCGCCAGGCGGGGGCGGTCGGTCCTCGCGGCGCTGCGCGAGCGGGTGCCCGAGGCGGAGGCCGCGCACGTCGTCAACAACGGCGCGGCGGCGCTGGTGCTGGCCGCCGCCGTCCTCGCGCCCGGCCGGGAGATCGTCATCAGCCGCGGCGAGATGGTGGAGATCGGCGACGGGTTCCGCATCCCCGAGCTGCTCGCCGCCACCGGCGCTCGGCTGCGCGAGGTCGGCACGACGAACCGGACCTCGCCGGACGACTACGCGGCGGCCGTCGGCGAGGAGACCGGGTTCATCCTCAAGGTGCACCCCTCGAACTTCCGCATGACCGGCTTCACGCGGGGCGCGAGCGTCGCGGAGCTGGCCGGGCTCGGGGTGCCGGTCGTGGCCGACATCGGCTCCGGCCTGCTCGCCCCCGAGCCGCTCCTGCCGGACGAACCCGACGCCGCGTCCATGCTCAAGGCCGGTGCCGGCCTGGTCACCGCCAGCGGCGACAAGCTGCTCGGGGGTCCGCAGTGCGGGCTGGTCCTCGGGAAGGACGAGACGGTGCGGCGCCTCGCCCGCCATCCCCTCGCGCGGGCCCTGCGGGTCGACAAGCTGACGCTCGCCGCCCTGGAGGCCACCCTCCGCGGGCCGCTCACCCCGACCGCCGAGGCGCTGCGCGCCGACGCGGCGGCCGTGCGGGAACGGGCCGAGCGGCTCGCCGCCCGGCTGCGGGACGCGGGAGTGGACGCGGCGGCCGTCGAGAGCGAATCGGCGGTGGGCGGCGGCGGTGCGCCGGGCGTCGTCCTGCCGAGCGCGGCGGTCTCGGTGCCCGAACCGTACGCGGCGCGGCTGCGGCGGGGGGCGCCCGCCGTGATGGGCCGGGTCGAGGACGGCCGGTGCCTGCTCGACCTGCGGTCCGTGCCGCCGGACCAGGACGGCGTCCTCGCCGAGGCCGTCCGGGCGGCGGCGCCATGACGCACGTCGTCGCGACCGCCGGCCACGTCGACCACGGCAAGTCCACGCTCGTCCGCGCCCTCACCGGCATGGAGCCCGACCGGCTGGAGGAGGAGCGGCGGCGCGGCCTCACCATCGACCTCGGCTTCGCCTGGACGGCCCTGCCGGGCGGCGACCGGATCGCCTTCGTGGACGTCCCCGGGCACGAGCGGCTCGTCACCACGATGCTCGCCGGGGTCGGGCCCGTCCCGGCCGTGATGTTCGTGGTGGCCGCCGACCAGGGCTGGCAGCGCCAGTCCGAGGAGCACCTGGCGGTCCTGGACGCGCTCGGCGTCCGGCACGGCCTCCTCGTCGTGACGCGCCGCGACCTCGCGGACGCGGCGGCGGCGGACCGGGTGCGCGAGGAGGCCCTCGCCCACCTCGCGGACACCTCGCTCGGCCGCGTCGAGGCGGTCATGGTCAGCGGCGCCACGGGCGACGGACTCGACGAGCTGCGCGCGGCCCTGGAGCGCCTCACCCGCTCCCTTCCGGAACCCGACCGGGACGCCGACGTCCGCCTCTGGATCGACCGGGTCTTCACCGTCCGCGGCAGGGGCACCGTCGTGACCGGCACGCTCGGCGCGGGGACGATCAGCGTCGGTGACCGCCTCGCCGCCGGCGGCGCCCTCCTGCGCGTGCGGGGGCTGGAGAGCCTCAAGGAGGACCTCCGGGAGGTCGGGGCCGTCGCCCGCGTCGCCGTCAACCTGCACGGGAGCGCGGAGGACATCGGCCGGGGCGACGCCCTGCTCGCCCCCGGGCGCTGGCTCACCGCCGACGTCGTCGACGTCCGGCTGCGCGGCGACGCCGCGTCCGGCCTGCCCCGCGAGCTGACGCTGCACGCGGGCACGGCGGCGGTGCCGGTCCACGTCCGGCCGCTGGGGGACGACACGGCACGCCTGTCGCTGCGCCGCCCGCTGCCGCTGCGCGTCGGGGACGTCGCCCTGCTGCGCGACCCGGGGCGCCACCGCGTCCCGGCGGGCGTGACGGTCCTCGACGTCCGCCCCGAGCCGTTCGCGCGGCGCGGCGCGGCGGCGGCGCGGGCCCGCGTGCTCGCCGCCATGACCGGGCGCCCGGACGGCGCCGGGGAGGTCCGCCGCCGGGGCCTGATCAGGCGGTCGGACCTGGTCGCGATGGGAGTGCCCGTCCCCTTCGAGCCGGTGGCGGGGGAGTGGCTCGCCGACCCCGCCCTCTGGAAGGACCTGCGCGGGCGCCTCGCGGCGGCCGTCGAGGAGCACGCCGCGGCGAACCCCGCCGACCCCGGGCTCCCGGCCGACGCCGCGCGCCGCGCCCTCGGCCTCCCGGACCGCGCCCTCGTCGACGCCCTCGCCGAGGGCCTGCGGCGGCGCGACGGCAGGATCTACGGGCGGGCGACCGCGCCCGAACTGCCGCCGCCCGTGCGCGAGGCCGTCGACGCCGTCCGCCGCGACCTGGCCGCGGCCCCGTTCCAGGCGCCGGACGCGAACCGGCTCGCCGAACTCGGCCTCACGCCGAGGATGCTCGCCGTCGCCGCCGCGACCGGCGCGCTCCTCAAGGTGGCCGACGGCGTCGTCCTGCTGCCCGGCGACGACGCCCGCGCCGCCGGACTGCTCGCCGGGCTCGGCGGCCCCTTCACGCTGAGCGAGGCCCGCCGCGCGCTCGGCACCACCCGCCGCGTCGCCGTCCCGCTCCTGGAGTACCTGGACGACCGGGGCTACACGGTCCGGGTCGACGACCTCCGCCGCCGCTGCACCGGAAGGAAGCAATGACCGACCCGAAACGGCTCACCCAGTACGCGCACGGCGGCGGCTGCGCCTGCAAGATTCCGCCGGGCGAGTTGGAGGAGGTCGTCGCCGGCCTCGGCGCCGCGCCCGCCTCGCCCAACGCCGACCTGCTCGTCGGCCTGGACACCGGCGACGACGCGGCCGTGGTCCGGCTCCGGGACGGCCTCGCCGCCGTCGCCACCGCCGACTTCTTCACACCCGTCGTGGACGACCCGTACGACTGGGGGCGCATCGCCGCCGCCAACGCCCTGTCGGACGTGTACGCGATCGGGGGCAGTCCCGTCGTGGCGGTGAACCTGCTCGCCTGGCCCCGCGACGTCCTGCCCTTCGACCTGGCGCGCGAGGTCCTGCGCGGCGGCCTCGACGTCGCCGCCGAGGCGGGCTGCCACGTCGGCGGCGGCCACAGCGTGGACGACCCCGAGCCGAAATACGGCATGGCCGTCACCGGGGTCGCCGACCCCGCCCGCCTCCTGCGCAACGACACCGGCAAGCCGGGCACGCCGCTCAGCCTCACCAAGCCCCTCGGCCTCGGCGTCCTGAACAACCGGCACAAGGCGACGGGCGAGGTCTTCGCGCACGCCGTCGCGACCATGGCCGCGCTGAACCGCGACGCGTCCGCCGCCGCGCTGGACGCCGGGATCGCCTGCGCCACCGACGTGACGGGCTTCGGGCTGCTCGGCCACCTCTACAAGATGGCCCGCGCGTCCGGCGTGACGGCCGTGGTCGACGCCGCCGCCGTCCCCTACCTCGACGGCGCCCGCGCCTCCCTGCGCGACGGGTACGTCAGCGGCGGCACCCGCCGCAACCTCGACTGGGTGGCCCCGCACACCGACTTCGGCGCCGCCGGCGAGGACGACCGCCTCCTGCTCGCCGACGCCCAGACCTCCGGCGGCCTCCTGCTCGCAGGCGAGATCCCCGGCGCCCCCGTCATAGGCGAACTCATCCCCGCGGCCGACCACCCCGTCATCATCCGCTGAAGCCCGGGTTCCGAGACCCCGCGACGATCGGGGTGGTCGCGATCGCGTCCGAAGGCAGGTTCGAGCTCGCGAGAACCTGATCGCGCAGCGAGCCTCTGGGCGAGTCGGAGCGATGCCGGCGATCGCCCGCGTTTCTCGACGATGGAGGCCCGCCAGGCCCGAAGGAGGAGAGAAAGGCCCTACAACTCGGTGCCGGTCTCCTCTGTGATGCCGGCGCGTTGCCGGTACTCGCGGACCAGGGCGGTGGCGGCGGGGCCGCGGGGGCGGCGGCCGGGGCGGATGTCGACCGACAGGGCCTTCGACTCCTGGATGTGGGTGTTCGGGTCCAGGGACAGGTGCAGCAGCTCGTTGGCCGCGTCGCCGCGGCTGTAGCCGTTCGGGCCCCAGTGGTAGGGCAGTCCGACCTGGTGCAGCTTGCGGCCGTCCACGGTCAGCGGCGACATCCGCTCGGTCACCAGGACCCGAGCCTCCACGACGCCGCGCGGGCTGACGATCGTCGCCCAGCCGCCGTGCTTCAGGCTCCGCTCGGCCGCCAGCTCCGGCGAGACCTCGCAGAAGAACTCCGGTTGCAGCTCCGCCAGGTACGGCTGCCAGCGCGACATGCCGCCCGCCGTGTGGTGCTCGGTGAGCCGGTACGTCGTCGCCACGTACGGGTAGACGTCGGCCCCCGGGTCCGTGCCGCTCGGCGCGTACCGGTTGTCGGGATGCGGCGCCGGCAGGTGCCGGACGGGGTTGCGCTGCTGCTTGTACAGCGCGTTCTGGAAAGGCGAGTCCTGCGGCTCGTAGTGCGTCGGAAGCGGCCCGTCCGTCAGGCCGGCCGGCACGTAAAGCCACGCCTTGCCGTCGGCCTGCATGATGAACGGGTCGTTGCCCGCGAGCGCGTCCGGACCCGTCGCGTCGCGCGGAGGCTTGTAGTCGGGCGGGCGGTCGGCGATGAAGTCGGGCACGTCGTGGCCCGTCCACTTGCCTTCGTCGGCGTCCCACCAGACCAGCGCCTTGCGGTCGCTCCACGGCTTGCCGTCGGGGTCGGCGGACGCCCGGTTGTAGAGGATGCGGCGGTTCATCGGCCACGCCCAGCCCCACTCGGGAGCCACCCAGTTCTGGTCCTTGCCGGGCTTGCGGCGCGCGGTCTGGTTGACGCCGTCGGCGTAGCAGCCGCAGTAGATCCAGCAGCCGCACGAGGTGGACCCGTCGTCCTTCAGCTGCGTGTAGGACGACAGCGGGTTCCCGTCCGCGTCCCGGCCGTTGATCTCGGCGAGCACCGCCTCGGCGTCCGGCTCGGCGAGCTCGCCCTTCGTCGGGTAGTCCCACGTCAGGTCCAGGACGGGCCGGTCCATCTCGTCGGTGGACCCGGCGAGCCTCTCCCGGACGAGGCGGCCGAGGTGGTACATGAACCACAGGTCGCTGCGCGTGTCCCCGGCGGGCTCCACCGCCTTGTGGTGCCACTGGAGCATCCGCTGCGTGTTGGTGAAGCTGCCGTCCTTCTCGGTGTGCGCGGCGGCGGGCAGGAAGAACACCTCGGTGCCGATGTCCTCGGTGCGCATCTCGCCCGACTCGATCTCCGGGCCGTCCTTCCACCACGTCGCCGACTCGATCAGCGAGAAGTCGCGGACGACGAGCCAGTCGAGGTTGGCCATCCCCAGCCGCTGGATCTTGGCGTTGGCCGACCCGACGGCCGGGTTCTCTCCCATCAGGAAGTAGCCCTTGCACACCCCGTCGATCTGCGCCATGGAGGTCTCGTAGGTGCTGTGCGACCCGGTCAGCCGCGGCAGGTAGTCGAAGCGGTAGTCGTTGTCGGCCGTCGCCGCGTCGCCCCAGTACGCCTTCAGCAGGCTGACCATGTAGGAGCGCATGTCGCCCCAGAAGCCCTTGCGCGCGGCCTCCGCCTGGATGAAGGTGTCGAGGTCCTCGTTGCTGTGGGCGTGCGGCATGGGGATGTAGCCGGGCAGCAGGTTGAACAGCGTCGGGATGTCGGTCGAGCCCTGGATGGACGCGTGGCCGCGCAGCGCCAGGATGCCGCCGCCGGGGCGGCCGATGTTGCCGAGCAGCCCCTGCAGGACCGACGCCGCGCGGATGTACTGGACGCCGACCGTGTGCTGCGTCCAACCCACCGCGTACGCGAACGCGGTCGTCCGGTCGCGGCCGGAGTTCTCGGTGACCATCTCGCAGACCTTGAGGAACTGGTCGCGGGGGACGCCGCAGATCCGCTCGACCATCTCCGGCGTGTACCGCGCGTAGTGCCGCTTGAGGACCTGGAACACGCACCGCGGGTGCTCCAGCGTCGGGTCCCTCTCCGGGTCGCCGACACCGATCGCGGCGCCGCCCGAACCGTGCGCCTCGCCGCGCGCCGCCTCCTCGACCGGGCCGACGCGGTCCTCGTACTCCATGTCGCGCTGGCCGGACGCCGCCTGGACCTCCATGCCCTCGTACTGCCACGTCCGGTGGTCGTAGCCGCGCTTCTCCGGGTCCAGGCCGGAGAACACGCCGTCCAGGTCCTCGGTGTCGCGGAACTCGTCGGTGAGGATCACCGACGCGTTGGTGTAGGGCACGACGTAGTCGCGGAAGTACTTCTCGTTCGCCAGGACGTAGTTGATGATCCCGCCGAGGAACGCGATGTCACTTCCCGCGCGCAGCGGGACGTGCGCGTCGGCGAGCGCGCTCGTCCGCGTGAACCGCGGGTCCACGTGGATCAGCTTCGCCCCGCGCGCCTTCGCCTCCATCACCCACTGGAACCCGACCGGATGGCACTCGGCCATGTTCGAGCCCTGGACGACGATGCAGTCGGCGTGCTGCAGGTCCTGCTGGAAGGTGGTCGCGCCGCCGCGTCCGAACGAGGTTCCCAGACCGGGAACGGTGGAGGAGTGTCAAACGCGGGCCTGATTCTCGATCTGCACCGCGCCCATCGCGGTGAACAGCTTCTTGATCAGGTAGTTCTCCTCGTTGTCGAGCGTGGCGCCGCCGAGGCTCGCGAAGCCCAGCGTCCGCCGCACCCGCACGTCGTCCTGCTCCCACTGCCAGCCCTGCCGGCGGGCCTCGACCACCCGGTCGGCGATCATCTCCATCGCCGTGTCGAGGTCGAGCGGCTCCCACTCGGTGCCGTGCGGGCGCCGGTACAGCACCCGCTGCTCGCGGGCCGAACCGGTGGTCAGCTGGAGGCTCGCCGATCCCTTCGGGCACAGCCGCCCGCGGCTGACCGGCGAGTCGGGGTCGCCCTCGATCTGGGTGACCTCGCCGTCCTTGACGTACACGTCCTGCCCGCAGCCGACCGCGCAGTAGGGGCAGACGGACTTCACGACCTTGTCGGCGGTGCTCACCCGCGGCCTGATCCGCTCGGTGCCGGCGCTCTTGGCCGCCGCGCCCCGCCCCAGGGGGTCGTCGCCGCTGAACTGGCGGTAGACGGGCCACGACTCGATCCAGGTACGAACGCCCACGTCCCACCGCCCTTCTCGGCTCTGCCCGCCGCCCACCTACCCGCCGCCCGCACCGCGAAACACGGGGTGCGCGGAGCGGGCGGGGTCCGCGGGTCGGGGGATGCGCGTCACCCGGCGGCGAACGCGGCGAGGTTCGCCGAGACGGTGTCAGCGCAGGACGGCGGCGCCGACCGCGCCCATCCGCTCCGCGAACTCGGCGCGCTCGGACGGGGACAGCGCCCGCTCGTAGACGGCGGCGGAGAGCCGGTCGGTGATCTCCTCCGCCTCGGCCCGGCGCGGCCGGAGCGCCGCGCAGTCGGGAAGGTCGCCCTGCCAGCCGAAGAAGCGCGCGGTGTCCGGCCCGTCCTGGGTCAGGATCGCCTCCAGCGGGGAGAGCCCGACAGAGGTCGTCGCGACGAGATGCAGCCCGCCGCGCAGCTCCCGCAGCACCTGCACCAGCTGCATGAGCCGGGCCCGGGCGCCGTCCGGCAGCGGTTCGGCGCGCCAGCCGCAGAACAGCGGCAGGCCCGACCCGTCGGCGGCGCGCGCGACGCGCTCGGCCAGCTCGCACAGGCGCGGGTCGTCCGGCAGGTGCGACTCGCCCCAGGCCGCGCACCCGAGGGCGTACCGCCGCGTCGCCTCGCGCGCGCCGGCGACGGCGACGCCCTCGTCCCACTGGGCGCGGACGAACCCCGGCTCGAACCAGCCGAGCGCCGCCGCGACGACGTCGGCGTCGACGTCGCCGAGCACCCCGCCGCGCCCGGCGAAGTAGTACGCGAACGGATTGCCGTACCCCTGCTTCTTGCCGTGCTCCGCCGTCCCGCGCGACAGCATCCACCGCGACCCGACACCGTGAATGATCCTGTCGGCGGAGCGGACGGTGTCCGCGGCGCTCAGTTCGCCCATCGACGCTCTCCCGGTTCCTCGCCGTCAAGTAACCGGAAGGTTACTGCCTGGGCGGGGGCGCCACGAGGGCGGTCCCCGGCTAGATCGCGGACTCGCCCCGCACGGCCCTGCCGGGCGCGTCGGGCGAGGAGCCGCCGGGCGGGCGGTGCCAGTCGAAGCACACCACGACGGCGTCGTCGGCGAGGTCGCTGCCCTCGTGGAACTCGATGAGCTCGTCGATCACGGTCAGCGGGACCTCCGCCGCGGGCTGCAGCCGGCTGCGCCGGGTGGCCTGCTCCAGCAGGTGCGTCCCGTACTCGCCGGCCGGGGCCCTCGCCGCGAAGACGCCGTCGCTGACGATGACCAGCCGGTCGCCGGGTTCGAGCGAGAACCGCTGCGGCCGGTACTCGGTGTCGGGGAACATGCCGAGGGGCATCTGCTGCTCCAGCGGCACCGCCGCCACCTCGGCGCCGCGCAGCAGGAGGATCCGGGGGGACCCCGCGTCGATGACGTGCACGACCCCCTCGGCGAGGTCGATCCGCATGACGAGGGTCTCGGTGAACTCGCGGCCGCCGTGCCGCACGTGCACCATGTCGTTGGCGAGGCTCGCCTGCTCGCCGAGGTCGGCGCCCGACCGGCGGGCGTTGCGCAGCGCGCCGACGGTCAGCGACGTCAGCAGCGCCGCGCTGATGCCGGTGCCCGAGCCGTTGGTCACGGTCAGCGCCAGGTGGTCGTGCTCGACGGACCAGTCGAAGTTGTCCCCGCCGATCGAGTAGGCCGGCTCCAGATGCCCCGCGAGGCTGAACGAGTCGTCCGCGTGGGCGTGGCCGGGCAGGAGCTGCCACTGCAGCTCCGCGGCGAGGGTGAGGCGGTGCCGCCGCCTGGCCCGCTCGTACCGGTCGGTCCGGTTCCACGCGACCTTCAGCGCGCTGCCGACGAGCTCGCCGATCTCGGCCAGCTCGCCGACCTCGTCCGCGCTCCAGGGCGCGGACGAGCCGATCTCCAGGACGCCGATCCGCTCGCCCCGCGCACGGACCGGTACGTAGGTCGTGGTCTCGCCGGCCCCGGCCCCGTCGCCCTCGGGGGAGGAGAGGACCCGGCCGGTGACGAACGACCGCCCGGCCGGGCTCTGCCGGATCCCGATCGCCTCCGCGATCTCCTCGGTCACCTCCTCGGCGGCCGACACGTCACCGTCCGGGACGGTCAGGGCCAGGCTGTCCGGGTGGGGCAGGGCCAGAAGCGGCGCGACCGCCATCAGGGCGCGCGAGTGGTAGTCGCAGACCAGGAGCCGGGCGGCGGACACCGCGGGGTACTCCCGCGAGAGCGTCGCCGCCAGCACCTCGGGCAGCGCGTACGCCGGGGCCGCGCGAAGCGCCCGCTCGACCCTGGCCGTGCGCCTTCCCCCGGCCCCGGTGGGCCGGCCCCGCTCATCTCTGGGCGGGCGACCCTGTTCATCCCTGGCCGGGCGACCCTGCTCATCCCTGGCCGGGCGGCCGTGCGTACTCATCGCGACCTCATCCTCATCATGCCTGCCGACGCGCCGGACGCGGCCGCGTCCCAGGCGCGGTCCGGTTCTGGTGCGCCGGGCCGCGGGAACGGCCGTGCCCCCCTCGACCGGCCGTCCAACCGCTGGAATGCGGCTCTTCCATCGGGTCCGCCGCGTCTCGGACGCAGGACCGCAGGGGAAGACTGCCAAAGAGTTTGCCGTATGGCAAATACTTGATATCGAGCCGCGGATGAAGGGGGTCGCGCCGGGGCGGGCGGGCGGCGGTCAAGCCGTCCGGGATCCGGCTATCCCCCTCCCGCCGCGCTCGCCCCGCTCGCTCGCCTGGCCGAACTCGGTGAGCGCGTCCAGCAGCCGGGCCCGGGACGCCGGAGACATCTGCGCCAGCACGTCCCGCACCGCCGCGCGGCGCCGCCGGACCAGCTGGGCGTGCAGGCGTTCGCCCTGGTCGGTCAGCCGCAGCACGATCTCGCGCCGGTCGGCGCGGGCGGTCTCCCGCGCGATCAGCCCGGCCGCCTCCAGCCGGTCGCAGAGCCGGCTCGTGGACGAGGGGATCGCGCCCAGCTCCTCCGCGAGCCCGCCGAGGTTCAGCCGGCCGAACCGCGCGATCACCTCGACGGCGCGCAGCTGGATCGGCGAGATGGCGGGTTCGAGGCCCTGGTCGGCACGGTTCCAGAGCAGCGCCGTCGAGCTCAGCACGCGTTCCACGGCGACCGCGACGTCGTCCGGGACGGCGCCGTGTCCTTCTCCCGCCTGCTCTTCGCCTGACGGCCGCGGTAGTCGCTGACTCACACCCCAGCCTTTCGCACGGAGTCCCCGCCGGCGGCATCTCACTCGCCCCCGGTGGCCCCGCCGCGCCGCCCCCGGTCAGGGCCGGGCGGTACGGTCGCGGGCGGTACCACGATAGGGGCTCGGGCCGTCGCGTTGCACGGCCGCGCCCCCGGCGGCCTGCGGCGGAGGCGGAAACCGCGCGACGCGCAGCACCCCCACCACGTTGGCTTGCGGCGTGTTGCCCCTAAGAGCGCTCTCAGAAGGGCAACACGCCGCAAGTCAACGCCCCTCGTCACCTAGGAGGATCTCCAGCATGCGGTCGTGGGGGGCGAGGGCTGGTTCTTCGACCAGGTAGCCGCCGACCCAGACTCGTAGCATGAGCTGCGCTCGCAGGCCGGCCTCCTCCTCGTCGAAGCCCAGATCCTCCAGGCAAGCGGCGATGTGCCCGAGCAGCGCCCGGTCGGCGTGCCGCACCGCCTCCTCCGCCGCGGGCTCGTCCTGGGCCCACAGCCGCATCGCCCGGTCGATCGGCGCGACGTCGCGGCCGAGCGCCTGGATGCGCCGCAGCCGCTCGCGCGGGTCGGCGGTGCTGCCGAGCGCCAGCCCCAGCACCTCGTCGGTCCGCTCGTGCGCCCACCGGTCCAGCAGTGCCCGCATCAGCTCCGGGCGGTCCCGGAAGTGCCAGTAGAAGCTGCCCTTGGTGACGCCGAGCCGGGCCGCCAGCGTGGTGATCGCCACACCCCGCTCGCCGGCGCGGGCCAGCTCGCCGTAGGCGGCCTCGATCCAGTCGCGCCGCGCCACCCTGGGCCGCGCGGCCTTCGCGCCGGCCGTCCTCGTGCGGGCCGTCATCCCACCCCCTGCCTCCACGGCGCGGACGCCGTCACACCAGGGTCACCGGGCCGGGGTCCAGCCCCAGCTCGATCCTGCCGTAGAGGGCGTACGCCGCGTCCGGTTCGAACACCACGTGCCCGGTGATCGTATTCACGTCCCGCTGCGCCCGCTGGAAAGGGGAGTCGGTGAACTGCGCGCTCGCCCCGGACGCCGAGCACAGGTCGTTGACGACCCGCCGCGCGGTCCCGGCGACGTGCGCCGCCACCAGCCGGGCCCGGGCACGCCGCCGCAGGTCGCAGTTCCCCTCCGCCACGGCGCGGACGACGCCGCGCAGGGCGTCCTCCAGCAGCAGCCGGGCGGCGGCCAGGTCCGCGGTCGCCGACGCGAGCCGGACCTGCGCGCCGGCCGTCTCGCGCTGCCGCTCGCCGGAGTAGGCCGCCACCCGGCCCCGTGTCCGTTCGGCGAACCGGGCCAGCACGCCCTCGGCCGCGCCGAGCACGGGCGCGGCACCGGTCAGCGCGAACACGGGCACGAGCGGCGTCCGGTAGAGCGCCGCGGGGTTGACGAGGGAGCCGGGCGAGCGCCCCTCCGCCAGGTCGGCGAGCGGCACCGACCGGTGCGCCGGGACGAACACGTCCGCCACCTCGACGTCGTTGCTGCCGGTGCCCCGCATCCCGCTGGTGTGCCAGACGTCGTGGACGGCCACCTCCTCGCGCGGCAGCAGGAACAGCCTCGGCTCGATCGCCTCGCCCGCGGCGGCCAGCGCCATGACCATGACGTACCCGGCGTGCATCACCCCGCTGCCCCACGACCAGCGCCCGGTGACCCGGTGCCCGCCGTCCGCGGGCGCCGCCGTCCCGGTCGGCGCGAGGACGCACGGGATCAGCGCGTACGGCCGGTCCGCCCAGACCTCGGCCTGCGCCCGCTCGGGGAAGAGCCCGACCATCCAGTTGTGCAGCGTGTAGATGACCGACAGCCACCCCGTCGAGGCGCACCCGGCGCCCGCCTCCCGGCAGGCCGCCGCCATCTCCTCGAACCCGCGCTCGGCCCCGCCGAACCGCTCCGGCACCAGCATTCCGAAGAGCCCGGTCGCGGCCAGGTCGGCGATGGTCTCGTCGGGCAGCCGCCGCGCCTCCTCGGCGGCCCGCGCGCGTTCGGCGAGCGTCGGCGCCAGGTCCCGCACACGGCGCGCGATCCCGTCTCCATACTCCATGGTACGGAACCATACTCACAGGTATGGTCCGGGGTAACCCCCTCCTCGGTTTAGCCCGGTTCCCAGCGGTAGGTAGACGCCGACGGAGGGAGGCGACGATGCGTTCGCGGGCCGACGCCGAAGTCGACGGCGTCCGGGTGCACGCCTTCGAGGTGCCCACCGACGGCCCCGGCGGCGGCGAGGAGGACGGCACGCTCCGCTGGGACTCCACGACCCTCGTCCTCGTCGAGGCGCGCGCGGGCGGGCGGACCGGGCTCGGCTACACCTACGGCGACGTGTCGGTCGCCGCGTTCGTGGAGTCCGCTCTCGCGCCCGCGGTGCGGGGCGCCGACGCGCTCGCACCACCCGCGGCCTGGGAGCGGATGTCCGCCGCGATCCGCAACGCCGGGCGGCCCGGCGCGGGCGCGATGGCGGTCTCGGCCGTGGACGTCGCGCTCTGGGACCTCAAGGCGAAGCTGCTGGGGCTCCCGCTGTTCAGGGTGCTGCCGGCCTTCCACGACCGGGTGCCCGTCTACGGCAGCGGAGGCTTCACCAACTACCCCCTGGACCGGCTGGCCGCCCAGCTCGCCGGCTGGGTCGAGCAGGGCATCCCGCGCGTCAAGCTGAAGGTCTCGCGGCGTCCGGACGAGGACCCGCGGCGCCTCACCGCCGTCCGGGACGCCATCGGGGACCGCGCCGAACTGTTCGCCGACGCCAACGGGGCCCTGACCCGCAAGGACGCCCTGTACTGGGCGCGGCGGTTCGCCGAGGAGTGGGACGTGCGCTGGTTCGAGGAGCCGGTGAGCTCCGACGACCTCGCGGGCCTGCGCCTCGTCCGCGAGGAGGGCCCCGGGCGGCTGGAGGTCGCGGCGGGGGAGTACGGATTCGTGCTCAGGGACTTCGCCGACCTGCTCGACGGCCCCGCCGTGGACTGCCTCCAGGCCGACGTCACCCGGTGCGGCGGCATCACGGGCCTGCTCCAGGTCGCGGGGCTGTCCGCCGCGCGGCAGACCGACCTGTCGGCGCACTGCGCCCCGGCGGTGTCCGCGCACGCGTTCTGCGCGGTCGACCGCCTGCGCCATCTGGAGTACTTCCACGACCACGTGCGCGTCGAGCACGTGGTCTTCGACGGAACGCTCACCCCGGCGGACGGCGCCCTCGTCCCCGACCCCGGCCGTCCCGGCCTGGGCCTGGAGGTCAGGTGGAGCGACGCCGAGCCCTACCGCACCCACGGAAGCCGCTGAGATCGGAGAGAGATGACCGCGACCGTCCGAGAAGGCCGCGCCGACGTGACGCCGGTGAACCTGCGACTGCCGGGGATCGTCCTCGGGGTGGGGCTCGGCGGGTTCGTCGACGGCATCCTGCTGCACCAGCTGCTCCAGTGGCACCACATGCTGACCAGTACCAACACCGACAACATCGGGGTGAAGTACTACTCGCCGCACACCGTGTCGGGACTGGAGATGAACACGGTGTGGGACGGCATCTTCCACGTCGTGTGCTGGCTGTCGGTCCTGACCGGCCTCGCCCTCCTTTACTCGCGGGTCACGCGGGACCGCCGCCGGGTGTGGACCTCACCGGCGCTGTGGGGCTGGATCCTGGTCGGCTGGGGCCTGTTCAACGTGGTCGAAGGAATCATCGACCACCAGATACTGGGCATCCACCACGTCCACGGCGGCCCTCACCAGATCTGGTGGGACGTCGGGTTCCTGCTGCTGGGCGTCGTGCTGGTCGCCGCCGGCTACCTCGTCCAGCGCACCGCCAAGCCGCAGACCCCGTCCGCGACGCGCCCGCCGCACCCTGGACCTGTCGGATGACCCCCGAGATGCGCGGTCACCCGATGCACGAACACGGCGGGGGCGCGTTCTCCCTGGAGACCTTCCTGCCCCTGGCGGCCGTCGGGCTCATCGCGGCCTGCTACCTGGCGCTGTGGTGGCGGGGCCGCCGCCGGAACCCGGCGCGGGGACCGGGACGGACGCGCGCCGCGGCGTTCCTGACCGGCTGCGCGCTGCTCGCCATCGCTCTGTCGGGCCCCGTGGACGCCTTCGCCGGTCGCGACTTCCGCGGGCACATGCTCCAGCACCTCATCATCGGCATGTACGCGCCGCCGGCGCTGGTGCTGGGCGCCCCGATCACCGTCCTTCTGCGGGCCGTTCCCGCCTCCCGCGCCAGGCGTCTGACCGGCGTCCTGCGCAGCCTCCCCCTGCGGATCCTGGCCCACCCGGTGACCGCGCTGGTGCTGAGCGCGGGCACCCTGCCCCTGGTGTACTTCACCCCGCTGTACAACGCCACGATGGAAGACGCGGGGCTGCACATGGCGCTGCACGTCCACTTCCTGC
The DNA here is from genome assembly GCF_014208105.1 of Actinomadura coerulea. Taxonomy (NCBI): domain Bacteria; kingdom Bacillati; phylum Actinomycetota; class Actinomycetes; order Streptosporangiales; family Thermomonosporaceae; genus Actinomadura; species Actinomadura coerulea. The sequence continues at coordinate 4,045,390 of NZ_JACHMQ010000001.1, read as the reverse complement.
TCTCGGGCTGCCTGTTCGCCTGGGTCATCGCGGGCCCGGACCCCGCCCCGTCCCGTCCCGGCGTCCTGGCGCGGCTGGTGGTCCTGGGCGTGGCGGTCGCCGTGCACGCGACCGTCTCCCAGCTCGTCTACGGCGGTTTCCTCATCGACATCCACGCGCCCATCGCCCAGGTCCGCGGCGGCGCCGAGCTCATGTACTACGGCGGCGACATCGCCGAACTCCTGCTCGCCTTCGCCCTCGTCGCCACCTGGCGCCCCGCCCACCGCCCAGCCGAGCGCCCCGTTCCGGCGTTCTCGGGGTCCATCGATCCAGGATCGGCGGGCCGTGAGAGCCGGGCAAAACCCTTTACGGGCGCCGGAGGGCGGGCCGGTCAGGGGGTCAGTGGGGAGTCATGGCCGGGGTGAACCTGACGGGGAGGGAGGCCAGGCGGCGGACCCAGAACGACGGGAGCCACAGGAGTTCGTCCGGTTTGACGGCGAGTTCGATGTCGGGCAGGCGGTCGAGCAGGACCTCGACCGCCGTCCTGGCGACGACCTCGGCGAGCTCCGGGGCGGGGTAGGGGCAGCCGTGGTCGCCGTGGCCGAACGACAGGTGGGCGCGGTTGCCGGCGCTCGCGCCCTGCGCGGGCGGCTGGACCTGGGGGTCGGCGTTGGCCGCGGCCCAGCCGAGGATCAGCATGTCGCCCGGACGGATCTTGCGGCCGGCCAGCTCGCAGGAGCGCACGGCGAAGCGGCCGATGTTGTTCTGGGACGGGGTGTCCTCCCACAGCACCTGGTTCAGGGCCTGCGTGACGCTGCCGCGGCCGCCCTGGAGCGTCACGGCGAACTGGTCGTCCACCAGCATCAGCCGCAGCGTGTTGCCGATCCAGTGGCCGGTCGGCAGGGTCCCGGCGCTGAGCATGGGGATCAGGTCGCTGATCAGCTCGTCGACGGTGTAGCCGGCGGGGTGCTGGAGCAGGCGGGAGGTGACGTCCGCGCCGGGGTGCGCCCTGCGGGTCTCGGCCAGCCGGCGCATGGTCTCCTGGAGCCGCTGGTAGGCCGCGACGGCGCTCTCGTCGGAGCCCGCCACGGCCTGGATGTCGCGGATCATGTCCGGCACCTCGGCGTCGGGGACGCCGAAGATCCCCACCATCACCATCGGGGGAAGCCGGTCGGCGAACTGGCTGCCGAGGTCGGCCTCGCCGTCCCCCGCGAACTCGTCGATCAGATGGTCGGCGACGCGCTCGCAGATGCCCGCCAGCTCGGTGCGGTCGACCGCGTCCAGCGCGTCGCTGATCGCCGCGCTGCGCCGGTGGTGCTCCTCGCCCTCGGCGAGCATCACCGAGGGGTTCCAGCCGACGAACGGCAGCAGCGACCAGTTCTCCGGGACCATGTCCCAGGCGTTCCAGCGGCGGGTGTCGCGGGCGAACAGCGCGGGGTTGCCGGTGACGTGGTTGACCTCCCGGTACCCGATCACGTACCAGGCGGGGATGTCGCCCTCGAGCAGGACGGGCACGACGGGGCCGTGCTCGCGCCGCATCCGTTCGAAGAAGTCCTTCGGCCGCTGGTCGAAGTCCTCCCCGTACAGGCGGACGGCGTTCTCGTCGGCGGGGGGCCGGACGGTCTCGTCGGTCACTGCGCGGCCTCCTGGAGCGCGGCGGGGTCGTGGAGGGTGGTGAGGTGCCGGACGAGCGTGATCAGCACGCTCTTGGAGGACTCGCGCTGCCGGGCGTCGCAGTCGACCAGGGGGACGCCCTCGGGAAGGGACAGCGCGTCGCGGACCAGGTCGAGCGAGGGGCGCGGCTCGGGGCCCTCGAACCGGTTGACGGCCACCACGAACGGCATCTTGTGATGCTCCAGCCGGTCGAGCGGGTAGAAGGACTCCTCCAGGCGGCGCGTGTCCACCAGCACCACCGCGCCCAGGCTGCCGGAGAACAACTGGTCCCAGATGAACCAGAACCGCTGCTGGCCGGGGGCGCCGAACAGGTAGAGCACGCGGTGGGCGTCCAGGGAGATCCGGCCGAAGTCGAAGGCGACCGTGGTGGTCCGCTTGTCGGCGACGCCGCTCGGGTCGTCGATGCCGACGCCCGCCTTCGTCATGACCTCCTCGGTGCTCAGCGGGCGGATCTCGGAGATCGAGCCGACCATGGTGGTCTTCCCGACGCCGAACCCGCCCACGATCACGATCTTCAGCGCGTCCCGGACGCTGCTGCGCAGCGGAACGCCGCCCGCGGTCGCCGGGGCCGGTGCGCGGTCAGAGGGCTTTGAGTCCAACGAGCACCTCCTTCAGGGTGTCCAGGTCGGCCAGGTGGGTCGTCGCGGAGGCCGACGTCGGATGGCGGACGGTGATGTGGCCGGTGTCGCGCAGGTCGAGCAGGAGGATCTTCACGACGCTCACCGGCAGCCGCAGGTGGGAGGACAGCTCGACGACGGCCACCGGCTCGTTCCGGCACAGCCGCAGGATCGCGACGTGCTCGGACTGCATGCCCGGCGCCGGGTCGTTCTCCGCGACGATCAGCGTGACGAGGTCGAGGTCGGCGTCCGCGGCCCGGCTGCGGCCACCGGTCACGGTGTACAGCCGGTCCGGATCGTCGAGATCCAGGGGGCGCGGGTTCATCTCGACGCGGACGTGCGCGGAGCCGCGGTCAGATAGCCGCCGATCTGCTCCACGAGCTCGTTCATGCTGTGCCCGACCAGGCCGACGTCGGCGTCGTCGCGGGCCACGACGGCGAGGTGCGCGCCCTCGCCGGCCGGGATGATCAGCAGCAGCCCGCCCGGGAACTCCACCATCGCCTGGCCGGCGCCGACGCCCTGGCCGAACTCGTGGGAGGCGGTCATGGACAGGCTCTGGATGCCCGAGGCGATGGCCGCGAGCTGGTCGGCCCGGTCGTTGTTCAGACCGGGGGTGTGGCAGATCTTCAGGCCGTCCCGGGACAGCACCAGGACGTGCTGGACGCCGGGGGCCCGTTCGGCGAGGGACGTCAGCAGCCAGTCGAGTCGACGCTCATCGGTGCTCATCAAGATCACGGGGCGCCGTCCGCCGCAGACGCGGGCCCCTGCCTCCTATCTGTCGATCCTGCGGTCCGGACGAGGCCGCCGGGACCGGTCGGCCGGCGCCCGTCCGCGGGACGGGCGCCGGGTCATGAGCTACTGATCGGGGTCTTCGGTGGACGGGACCTGCTCGGCGTCGCCGGTCTCGGCGCCGCCGGTCGTCCGGTGGCTCCCCGATGTGGACGCGCGGAACGCGGCGAACCGGGCCCCCGGGTCGCGGGGGAGGGGCGGCGGGGCCTCCTGCGGCTCCACCACGTCGGTGAGCGTGGCGCCGCGACGGCGCTTGGGCAGGTACGCGGCCGGGTCGGCGGCGTCCGCCGCGGTGGCCGCGGGCGCCGCCGCGGCGGCCATGGCGGGGGCGGGTTCGCGGGCCGGTCCGCGGGCGTGGGCGCCGGTGCTCCTCGGCGCGTTGCGGATGGACTCCGCCAGGGTGCCCGCTCCGGCGCCGCCGGAGGAGTGGGTGACGAGCTGGCGCGGGATCAGCACGACGACGCCGACGCCGCCGCGCGAGGACGGCCGGAAGTTGATCCGCAGGCCGTGCTTGCCCGCCAGCCGCCCGACCACCGCGAGGCCCAGCCGGGTGCCGGGCAGCGACGTCAGGTCGGCGGCCTCGGAGACCAGCCGCTCGGCGCGCTCGCGCTCGCGCTGGCGCATGCCGAGCCCGCTGTCCTCGACCGTGATGACGATCCCGGCGTCCTCCTCCTCCGCGTAGACGTGCACGGCCGAGCCGTGAGGGGAGAAGTTGGCGGCGTTGTCCATCAGTTCGGCCAGCGCGTGCATGACGCCCTCGGCCGCGAACCCGGCGATGGCGGCGGTGCTGGTCGAGTGGTACTGGACGCGCTGGTAGGACGCGATCCGCCCCATGGCGCCGCGGATGACGCTCTCCAGGACGATGGGCTTGGTCCAGCGGCGCCCCGAGCGCCCGCCGCTGAGCAGCGCGATGCTGTCGGCCAGGCGCCCCATCTGGGAGACGTGGTGGTCGAGGTCGAGCAGGTCGCCGAAGACCTCGTCCTCGCTGTAGCGGTCCTCCAGCTCCCGGAGCTGGGCGAGCATGCGGGTCGTCTGCGCCTGGATCCGCGCCGCCGCGGCCGCGGAGGCGGCCATGGCCGCCGCCCGGGTGCGCTCCCCGGCGGCCACGTCGTCGGCGAGCGCGCGCAGGAGCCGGTCGAGCGCCGCGTGCGCGGGCGCCGGGAACTCGGCCAGCACGGCGGCGGCCGAGGCGCGGTCGCCGCGGATCCGTTCGATCAGGGCGGGCAGCGTCGAGTCGGCGAGCCGGTCGACCTCCTCCTCCAGCGCGGCCAGCTCGCCCTCGGCCCGGGACGCGTGCCGCTCGCTCGCGGCGACGCCCTCGGCGACCAGGCGCACCAGGCGGCCCAGCAGGTGGTTCGGGACGGCCTGCAGCTCGGCCAGGGTCTCGTCCGGCGCCGCTCCGGCGTGGAGCCGCTCGATCAGCGCCGGGAGCGGTCCGTCGACCAGTTCCTGGAGCCTGCGCTCCAGGAGGTCGCTCTCGCTCTCGACCCGGGCCAGCCGCGCGCGGGCGGCCCGCGCGCACTCGGCGTAGTAGGCCGCGGCCCCGACGGCGATGCTCACCAGGAGCGTCCCCGCCCCGCCGCCGAGGGCGACGATGGTCCGCGCTGCCTCGTCCACGGCGAGGAGCGCCCCCAGCCACGCGCCGCCGCTGACGATCGCCACGATCAGCCAGACCCAGAAGGCGCGTTCCAGCGCGGCGCGCTCGGTGCGTGCTCGATCCGCTCCTGTTGCCATCCCTCGTGTCCCTGTGAGCGTCGGTGACTGGCGCGCAGGACTTTCTCGACCCGCTGCACGGTGGTCATATCGGTATAAGGCGTGACAAGGATGCACCAAAACGCCGGGGCGCACAGGTGATCACAAGAAAAAGGGTGATCTTCCCCGGTCGCATGGCGTGCGGGCGCGCCGCGTGCTCGCACGCCTCCGGTCCGGCGGCCCGGCCGCCGGACCGGGGTGGGGGCTCAGGGCCGGACGGGGCCGAGGCTGACCGGCAGGCTGAGCGGGCCGACCGTGAAGAACGACGGCGAGTAGGGGATGTCGTCCGGGTCGACGGCGAGGGTGAGGTCCGGCAGCCGCCGGTACAGCGCGGCGAGCGCCAGCCGGCCCTCCAGGCGGGCCAGCGACGCGCCGATGCAGTACCGGGGGCCGTGGCCGAAGCCGACGCGCCCGTTGGACTCCCGGGTGATGTCGAACCGCTCCGCGCTCTCGCCGTGCTCCGCCGGGTCGAGGCCGGCGGCCTGGAAGGCCACCCCGACGGCCTGGCCCTCGGGGACGCGGACCCCGGCGATGGTCACTTCCTTCGCGGTGAAGCGCCAGCTCGTCATCATCACCGAGTGGCGGTAGCGCAGGGTCTCCTCGACCACGTCGGCCCACCGGTCCCCGGCCTTGGCCAGTTCCAGCTGGTCGGGGTTCTGGGACAGCGCCACGATGGCGTGCCCGAGCAGGTGGACGGTGGTCTCGTGCCCGGCGACGAGCATCAGCCACAGCACGCCGACCAGTTCGTCGGTGGTGAGCCGGTCGCCCTCGTCGCGGGCCTCGACCAGGTCGGAGGTGAGGTCGTCGCCGGGTTCCCTCTGCTTGCTCTCGGCCAGTTGGTGCAGGTAGGCCTGAAGGGCGTTCTGCGTCGCGAACGCCTCCTCCGGCGGAGTGGTGTGCGCGAGCAGCGTCGCGGTCCACTCGCGCATCCGGGGGCGGTCCTCGGCGGGGACGCCGAACAGCTCGCAGATCACCCACATCGGCAGCGCCTCGGTGAAGGCGGGGACCAGGTCGACGACCTCGCCCGCGGACACGACGTCGTCGAGCAGGCCCTCCACGATCTGCTGGACGCGCGGCTCCAGCGCCTGCACCCGCGCGGGCGTGAACGCCTTGCCGATCAGGCCGCGCAGCCGGCGGTGGTCGGCGCCGTCCTTGGTGGACAGGTGGCCGCCCTCGACGATGGCGCGCAGCGGCCAGTCCTCGGGGATCGACCCGTCGTGCAGGGCGGGCCAGTGGCGCGGGTCGCGCAGGAAGGTGCGGTTGTCCCCGGCGAGGATCTCCCGGACGGCGTCGTGGGTCAGCGCCAGGTAGGCGGGGACGCCGCCGGGGAACTCCACCTCGACCACGGGAGCGATCTCCCGCAGCCGACGGCAGGTGTCGAGCGGGTTCTCGTTCGCGGCGGGGAAGGGGGGCAGGGGGCTCGTCGTCATTCTGTCCCATTCGGAGATGAGGTAAGTGACAGATGGACCATCCTTTCCTCTGTGATCACCGCGCGGCAAGATTTTCACTAAATAGGTGTTATGTCATTTCGTGTGGTACTCGCAGCGGACGAACCCGTGCCGGGCGCGGCGGTCCAACGGGTGACGTCAACTCGGCTGACCCGTGTGTTAACAGATCATCCGAACGTGTTACCTTGTGTGGCGCCCGGCCTCCGCCGACAGCCCGTCGCGCGCGCCGGCCACGGGAGGTTCCGGATGGTCGAGCAGGGCGGAGGCGCGCGCGGACCGGAGCGGCGCCGGCAGGACATCGCCGACATCGTCCTGTCCGCCGGGTCGGTCTCGGCCGCCGGGCTCGCCGAGCGCTTCGGCGTCAGCCTCATGACGATCCACCGCGACCTCGACGAGCTCGCGCGCCAGGGCGTCGTCCGCAAGCACCGCGGCGGGGTGACCGCGCAGCCGTCCGGGGTGTTCGAGAGCAGCGTCGCCTACCGGATGAAGTCGATGCGGCCCGCCAAGGACGCCATCGCCGCCAGGGCCGCCGAGATGGTGGAGCCGGGCATGGCGGTCATGCTCGACGACTCCACCACGGCGCTGGCGCTGGCGCGCAGGCTGGCCGGCGTGGCGCCCCTGACCGTCGTCACCAACTTCCTGCAGGCCGTCAACCTGCTGTCCGCCGAGCGCGACATCCGGCTGATGGCGCTCGGCGGCGACTACGACCCGCTGCACGACTCGTTCCTCGGGGTCTCGTGCGTTGACGCGATCGAGGCGCTCAACGTGGACCTGTGCTTCGTGTCGACCTCCGCGGTGTCCGGCGGGTTCGCCTTCCACCAGGAGCAGCGCATCGTGTCGGTGAAGCGCGCGATGCTCGGCGCGGCCGCCCGCAGCGTGCTGCTGATCGACCACTCCAAGCTCAGCCGGGTGGCGCTGCACCGGGTGGCGCCGCTGTCGGCGTTCGACCGCGTCATCGTCGACGACGGCGCCGGGGCCGACGCGCTGCGCGGGCTCGACGAGCACAAGGTGGCCTACGAGCTGGCGACGGCCTGACGGTCCCGCCGGGCCGGACGCCCACCGGACACCCCCTGATCGCGCCGGTGACGGCGTCCCCGCACGGGTTCGGCACCGCCGGAATCGACCCGATCCCGGACCTTGACACCCTGATCAGCGCCCTCCTACTCTCAAGCTCACATTTTTAACGTTAACTTCACAGCCCACCTTGTTGGGATTGCGATCGGAGTGGGTGAGTGACGGGTTCCCTTGGCCGAGGCCTCACGCCCTACGGGCTCCGCTGCGACCACCGGGCGGAACCGCTCGGGGTCGACGAGCCCGCGCCGCTGCTGTCGTGGCGGCTGGCCTCCGGGCGGCGTGGCGACGCGCCCGCGGGCCTCCGGGTCCGGGTCCGCGCCGACGACGGCGCCCCGGTCTGGGACACGGGCGCCGTGGCCGACCCGTCCGCCGTCTCCGTCCGCTACCGCGGCCCGGCGCTGCGGCCCCGCACCCGGTACCGCTGGACGGTCACCGTCACCGACGCGGCCGGCGCCGCCTCGCGGGAGGAGTCCTGGTTCGAGACCGGGATGCTGAGCCCCGCCGCCTGGTCGGCCGTCTGGATCACGCACGACCCGTCCGTCCAGGACGTCATGGACGCGCCCGAGGAGGGCGAGCTCGCCCTCGCCGACCACGGCCTGCAGCCCGCCGTCCGCCTGCGGAAGGCGTTCGAAGCCGCCGCCGCGCCGGTCGCCGCGCGCCTCTACGTCACCGCCCGCGGCCTCTACGAGACGCGCCTCAACGGCGCGCGGGTCGGGGACGCCGAGCTCGCCCCCGGCTGGACGGACTACCGCGACCGCGTCGACTACCAGGTCTACGACGTGACCGACCTGGTCCGGACGGGCGCGAACATGCTGGCGGCCACGGTCGCGGACGGCTGGTGGAGCGGGTTCGCCGGCTTCGACGAGCGCCGCGCCGGCGCGCACTACGGAACGTTCCCGCAACTGCTGGCCGAGCTTCACCTCGTGCACGCCGACGGCTCCGCCGACGTCGTCGCGACCGGCGACGACTGGCAGAGCGCGCGGTCGCCCTTCCGGTACGCCGACCTGCTCAAGGGGGAGTGCCACGACCTGCGCCGCGAGACCCCGGGCTGGGACCTGCCGTCCGGCGGCCGCGACGGCGCGGGATGGCGGCCCGCCTGGGTCGCCGCCACCGACCGGAGCCGGCTCACGGCCTCGGTCGCGCCGCCGGTCCGCGCCGTCCGGGAGCTGCCGGCGCGGTCGGTCGCCCGCGTCTCAGGCGACCGGTTCCTGGTCGACTTCGGGCAGAACTTCGCCGGACGCGTCCGGCTCACCGCCCGCGGGCTGACCCCCGGCGGCCGGGTGGTCGTCAGGCACGGCGAGGCCCTGGACGAGGCGGGCGCGCTCTACACCGCCAACCTGCGCACCGCCGACGCGACGGACGTGCTGATCGCCGGGGAGGACGCCGAGGCCGTCTTCGAGCCGCGCTTCACCTACCACGGCTTCCGGTACGCCGAGGTGACCGGCCTGAGCTCCCTAGCCGCGGCCGACGTCACCGGGGTGGTGCTGCACAGCGACACGCCCTGGGCGGGGGACTTCACCTGCTCCGACCCGGACGTCGACCGCCTCCACCAGGCGATCTCCTGGGGGCAGCGCTCCAACTTCGTCAGCGTCCCCACCGACTGCCCGCAGCGCGACGAGCGGCTCGGCTGGCTGGCCGACGCGCAGGTCTTCCTGCCGACCGCGTGCCTCAACGCCGACGTCGCCGCGTTCTTCGACGGCTGGCTGCGCGAGGTGCGCGGCGCGCAGTCGCCGGACGGCGCGTTCGGCAACGTGGCACCCAAGATCGCGGGCGTGGCCGACGAGGGCGCGCCCGGCTGGGGCGACGCGGGCGTCCTCGTTCCCTGGCACCTCTACCGCGTGTACGGGGACGAGCGCTTCCTGGAGCGCAACCTCGACGCCATGTGCGCCTGGGTCGACCACGTCCACCGGCACAACCCCGACCTGGTGTGGACCCGCCGCACCGGCCCGCACTTCGCCGACTGGCTCGCGCCCGCCCCCACCCCGCGCGACGTCCTCGCCACCGCCTACTTCGCCCGCAGCGCCGCCCTGACGGCGCGCGCCGCCGAGATCCTCGGCGCGGACGAGGCCGCGGCCCGGTACGGCGCGCTCGCGGCCCACGTCCGCAAGACGTTCGCCGAGCGGTTCGTGTCGCCGGACGGGCGGGTCAGCGGCGACACCCAGACCGCCTACCTGCTGGCCCTGGCGTTCGAGCTGCTCCCGGGCGAGCTGGTCCCGGGCGCGGTGCGTCGCCTCGCCGAACTGGTCGAGGAGGCCGGGCCCGGCCTCACCACCGGGTTCCTCGGCGTGGGGCTGATCGCACCCGTCCTCGACGCGCACGGCCGCGCCGACCTCGCGCACGCCCTCCTGCGCCGCACCGACCCGCCCTCCTGGCTGTACCCGCTGCGGCACGGCGCGACCACCGTGTGGGAGCGCTGGGACGGCTACACCCCCGAGCGCGGGTTCCAGGCCGCGGCGATGAACTCGTTCAACCACTACGCGCTCGGCTCGGTCGGCGAATGGCTCTACCGGGGCGTCGCCGGACTCGACCAGGCGCCCGGCTCGGCCGGGTACCGCGACCTGCTGATCCGGCCGAGGCCCGGCGGGCTGACCGAGGCGAGCGCCCGCTACGAGTCGGTGCGCGGGCTCGTGTCCACCGCCTGGACCCGCCGCGACGGCGTGTTCGACCTGCGGGTGGCGGTGCCGCCGGGCGCGACCGCCACCGTCCACATCCCCACCGACGACCCGGGCGGGGTGCGCGAGAGCGGGATCCCGGTGGCGGACGCCCCCGGGGTCTCGGTCGCCGGAACGGCGCGGCGGGAGCTCCGCTGCCGGACCGGCTCGGGGGAGTACCGCTTCACGGCGCCCCTTCAATGACGTCCGTCCCCACGCGGGACGGCCGCGGCCGGGACCGCCGCCACCCCGGCGGTCCGCGCCGCGAACGCGAGGAGGAAAGATGACATCGTCGTTCCAGAACGCGGCCCTCAGCCGCCGAGGATTCCTGCGGATGTCCGGAGGTGTCGCGGCCGCGGCCGCGCTGCCGGCGGGACTGGCCGCCTGCGGGGGGTCGTCCGGCGGCTCGGGGACCCTGCGCCTGGTGGGGGTCGCCGACCAGCAGAAGGCGCTCGACCTGCTCACGAAGGCCTACACCGGAGCCAAGTTCAGCACCTCGTTCGCACCCACCGACCAGGTGCAGACGTCGGTGCGGACCCAGCTCGGCGCCGGCAACGCCCCCGACCTGCACGTGGTCTTCCCGGGCAACGGCAGCGCGATGAGCATGGCGCAGATCGCCCAGGCGGGGCTGCTCGCCGACCTGAGCGGCCAGGCGTGGACGAAGAAGATCCCGGCGAGCCTGAAGCCGGCGTTCCAGAAGGACGGCAAGACCTTCCTCTACTCGGCCGGGTCGAGCGTCATCGGCGCGATCTACAACACGAAGGTCTTCGAGAAGGCCGGAGTGGAACCGCCGAAGACCTGGAGCGAGTTCCTCGACGTCTGCGAGAAGCTCAAGAAGAAGGGCACGGTCCCGATCGCGCTCGGCGCGCAGACCCCCTGGGTCACGCAGCTGATCACCTACGCGCTGGTGCCGTCCACCGTGTACGCCAAGAACCCGCAGTTCGACAGCCAGATGCGGGCGGGGTCGGCGTCCTTCGCCCAGTCCGGCTGGGTGCAGGCCCTCGACATGTACCTGGAGCTGCAGAAGCGCGGCTACTTCAACGACAACCCCAACGGCACGACCTTCGAGCAGCAGACGTCCATGGTCGCGACCGGCAAGGCCGCCATGGCGATCCAGGTCTCGGCGGTCCTGCCCGACTTCCGCAAGGCGGCGACGAACGCCGCCGACCTGTCGATGTTCCCGGTGCCGGGCGCGGACGACGCGGCGCAGGTGCGGATCCCCGCCGGGGTCGTCGTGGGGCTCGGCGTCAGCGCCCGCAGCAAGAACAAGGAGGCCGCCGAGAAGTTCGTCGCGTTCCTCGGCGAGCAGCAGAACATCAACCGATGGGCCGAGGCCGTCGCCTGCGTCCCGCTCGTCCGCGACTCCTCCTCCAAGATCGACCCGGTTCTGCAGCCGTTCCTGCCGTACCTCGACGGCGACAAGGCCGACCCGTTCATGGACCAGGCGTGGCCGAACGCCGAGGTGCAGCCCGCCCACTTCGCGCTGGTGCAGGAGCTGCTCGCGGGCAAGACGACGGTGGCCGAGGGCCTGGCCAAGCTGGACGAGACCTACCGGAAGAAGTAGCCCGTGCCCCCCACCGCACGTCCGGCACCGGCCGCTTCGGCGGCCGGTGCCGCGGGACCTCCCGAGAGCGCGGCGCGCCTCCCGGCGCCGCCCCGCCGCCGGCGCGGCGGGTTCCTGAACCCGCCGTGGTGGTTCGCGGCGCCCGCCCTGCTGGTGTACGCGCTGATCGTCCTGTATCCGAGCGCCAGCGGCATCGTCTACGCCTTCACCGACTGGAACGGCATCGGCGACCGGTCGTTCGTCGGCGTCGACAACTTCGACCGCCTGCTGCGGGACGACGCCGCGCGCGGGTCGCTGGTCAACACCCTGCTGCTGACGGTCGCGATCGTCGTCGTCCAGAACGGCATCGGACTGCTGCTCGCGCTGGGCGTGCACACGCGCATCAGGTCGCGGGCGGTGCTGCGGGTCGTCTTCTTCGCGCCCGCCGTCGTCAGCCCCGTGATGGTGGCGTTCCTGTGGAAGTACGTCTACAACCCGGCGCCGGACGCGGGGCTCAACGGGATCCTCGGCGCGGTGGGGCTCGGCTCCCTGCGCCAGGACTGGCTCGGCGACCCCTCGCTCGCGCTGTGGTCGGTGGCCGGCATGGTGATCTGGCAGTTCTCCGGCTACTCGATGGTCATCTTCCTCGCGGGGCTGGAGGGGGTGCCCGTGGAGCTGCACGAGGCCGCGATGATCGACGGCGCCGGGCGGTTCCAGCGGTTCCGCAGCGTGACGTGGCCGCTGCTCGCGCCCGCCGTCACCATCAACGTCATGCTGTCCACCATCGGCGGGCTCAAGCTGTTCGACCAGGTCTACGCGGCCACGAGCGGCGGGCCGGGCCACGCCAGCGAGACGCTCTCAACGGTCCTGTACAAGCAGGCGTTCGTGTTCGGCAACTACGGCTACAGCACGGCGATCGCGCTGGTCCTGGCGCTGTTCGTCGCCGCGGTCTCGCTGATCCAGATCCGGTACCTGCGCGGTCGGGAGGTGGCATGAGCCTGCGTTACGGACTGCGCACGTTCGTCCTGGAAGTCGTGATGATCGCGGTCGCGCTGGCGTTCCTGTTCCCGGTGTACGCGCTCGTCACGCTGTCGCTGAAGGACAAGCAGCAGATCGCCTCGGCGCCGCTGTCCCCGCCGTCGTCGCCGACGCTCGGCAACTACTCCGACGCCTGGTCGCGGGCGTCGCTGGGCTCGGCGCTGCTGAACAGCACGGTGATCACGGTGGTGAGCCTGGTGGCGCTCATCGCGATCGGGGCGTTCGCGGCCTACTTCCTGGCCCGCTGCGCCTCGCGGCTCGGCTACACGCTGTACGTGCTGTTCCTGCTCGGCATCGTGCTGCCGTTCCAGCTCGGCATGATCCCGCTGTTCAAGCTCGCCGACTCGGCGGGCCTGCTCGGCACCTACCAGGGAATGATCATCTTCTACACCGGCATCCAGCTGCCGTTCACGATCTTCCTGTACACGGGGTTCATCCGGGCGCTGCCGGGCGACTACGCGAACGCGGCGCTGATCGACGGCGCCGGCCACCTCCAGGCCTTCACCCGGGTCGTGTTCCCGCTGCTGCGGCCGATCACCGGCACGGTGCTGATCCTCAATGCCGTGTTCATCTGGAACGACTTCTTCACACCGCTGCTGTACCTGGGCGGATCGGCGCGGGAGACGGTGCCGGTGCGGGTCTTCGCCTTCGTCGGCCAGTACGTCTCGGACTACGGCCTGGTCTTCGCCGGCCTGGTCCTCGCCGCCCTCCCGATCATCGTGATCTTCTTGGTGCTGCAGAGGTATGTGATCAAGGGTTTCGCGAGCGGGCTCAAAGGATGAGCGGAGCGAACCGGGGGGTGTGGGGGGTCGTCCCCCCACAGGGCATGGGGATGAGCGGAGCGAACCGGGGGGTGTGGGGGGTCGTCCCCCCACAGGGCATGGGGATGAGCGGAGCGAACCGGGGGTGTGGGGGGTCGTCCCCCCACAGGGAGCGGCGATGAGAGTGGTCTCGGGGCGGTTGGGGGCGGTGCTGGATGCGCCGCCGCGGGCGTTCTCGCCTGCGCCCATCTGGTGGTGGAGCGGGGAGCGGCTCGACCGGCGGCGGTTGCGCGACCAGCTCGAGCGGTTCGCCGAGGGCGGCGTCCACAATCTGGTGGTGCTGAACCTGGCGCCGTCCGGTCCGATGTTCGGCGCGGACGCCGACGATCCGCCGTTCTTCTCCGACGGGTGGTGGGACCTGCTGGACGCCGTCTGCGAGGACGCCGCCGAACTGGGCGTGTCCCTGTGGTTCTACGACCAGCTCGGGTTCTCCGGCGCCGATCTGCAGGCCCGCCTGGTGCGCGACGTCCCGGACTACGCGGGACGCTGGCTCCGGCCGGACGGGGCGGCGGACGTGCGGGGCTTCGACTACCTGTCGGCCGATGCGTGCGCGGCGCTCCTCGACCGGGTGCACGGGGAGTTCGCGCGGCGGCTGGGGCACCGGCTCGGCAACGTGATCGTCGGGTCGTTCCAGGACGAGCTGCCGTCGTTGCCGACCTGGTCGGAGGGGTTCGCCGGGGAGTTCGAGCGGCGCCGCGGCTACGACCTGGAGCCGCGTCTCGCGGCGCTGTGGGGGAGCGGCGGAGAGGACGCCTTGCGGGTCCGCCGCGACTACCATCTCACCCGCGCCGAGCTGGCCGAGGACGCGTTCTTCCGGCCGCTGGCCGAATGGCATGAGCGGTACGGGCTGCTGCACGGCTGCGACCAGCAGGATCCGGCGCGGGCCGGGCTCCCCGTGGACGGGGTCAGGCTGTACGCCGACTACGCGCGCACGCACCGCTGGTTCGGCGCCCCCGGCTCCGACCACCACGGGGACGCCCGGGTCCACTCCTCGCTCGCGCACCTGTACGGCCGGGACCGGACCTGGATCGAGGCGTTCCACTCCAGCGGCTGGGGCGGGACGCTGGAGGAGACCTTCGACTGGCTGCTGCCGTGGCTGCGTGCCGGTGCGACCCTCTACAACCCGCACGCCGTCTACTACACGACCAAGGCGGGCTGGTGGGAGTGGGCGCCGCCGTCCACCGACTGGCGTCAGCCCTACTGGCGGCACCACCGCGTCTTCGCCGACGCCGTCGCGAGGCTCTGCGCCGCTCTCTCGCTGGGGCGGCACGTGTGCGACGTGGCCGTGCTGTTCCCGACCGCGACCGCGCAGGCCGGGACGCGGCTCGACGGCGTGGACCCGGACGCGACGCTCGCCCAGGAGACCTACCGGGATCTGGTCGGCGACATGGCCTGGTTCCGGATGGTGCCCGGCGTGCTCGACCGGCTGGGGATCGACGCCGACGTCGTGGACGACGACTCCGTGCAGCGTGCCACGGTCACCGAGGGACGTTTGGACGTCGCGGACGAGGCGTACGGCGTCGTCCTTCTCCCTTCATGCGCCGTGCTCGAAGGGGAGACGGCGCGCAGGCTCACGGCGTTCGCCGAGAACGGGGGGCGTGTCGTCGCTGTCGGCGCGCTGCCCAGGCTCGGGGTCGGCGACCCGGGCGCCGACGAGGCGGTGGCCGGGCTCCGCGCCGTGCTGGAGGCGGTGCCGGACACCGGCGCTCTCGGTGCCGCCCTCGCGGGTGTCCGCCGGGTGGACGCGCCGGTGCCCGCCCTTGTCCGGGAGGTCGACGGCACAACGCTGGTGTTCCTGACGGCGGCGCCGTCGATGGCCAGCCGCGTGTCGGTGGGACGCCCCGACGAGCGCGGGGCCGATCTCGGCTGGCTCGACGTGACCTACGACTTCGATCCCGGCCGGTACGCGCGGGACATGCGGGTGCGGGTCCGGGGCGTGCGCGGCCCGGCGTTCGTCGCGAGCCCGTTCGGGGGCCCGCCGCGCCGGCTGGAGACGCGCGCGGTGGACGGGACGTGGGTCGAAGCCGTCGTCCCGTTCGACGACGGGCCCGCCGCGCTGCTCCTCTTTCCCGGCGGCGAGGACGTCGCGGCACCGGATCCGGCGCCCGCGACGCGGGAGACGGTCCTCGACCTCGGCTCGTCCTGGACGATGGACCTGGTTCCGACCCTCGACAACGCCTGGGGTGATTTCGCCCGGCCGGCCGGGCGCGACGTTCGTCTAGAGCGGTGGACCGTGAGCCACCGAACGGAGGCGGAGCAGGCGTGGTCCGAGGCGCATGCGACGTTCGGTCCGCACGGTGTCTGGTCCAGGGAGAGCGAGGGACGATGGAAGCCCTTCGTGTACTCCGAATCCCGCGGCATCCGCAAGGACGCCCTGCACCGCGCCTTCCTCGGCCCCAAGGGTCACGTCCCTGAGGAGTTCCTCGATTTCGGGGAGGTCCGGTCCGGGGACGCGGTCGTGTTCCGGACCCGTCTGACCGTGCCGGGAGAAGGCGGTTTCGTGGCCGTCGGCGCCGCGGCCGCCAAGACGCTGCGAGTGGACGGCGCCCCCGTCCCCCTCGACGACCGGGGCCACCTGGCGATCGCCGAGACGCCCCTCCCCTCCGGTGACCATGACGTCGAGGTCCGGCTGGCCCCCGGCGAGGACGTCCGGTTGCGCGCCCACCTCGCCGTCGTCGCCGACCGCGACCGCTACCGGCGGCCGGAGTGGATCACGGCGGCGGGCCCCGCGCGGCCGGGCGCCGAGATCATGCTGAGCGTCCCCCTTCCGGGGGCCGCCGCCGGAGAGGTGGTCCAGGTGGCCTCGGCCGCGCCCTGCCGCGTCCTCGTCGACGGCGAGGAGGTCGGCCGCCAGGGAGGGTTCGACCCGTATGCCGAGCAGGAGGTCCCGCGCGTCGGCCGCTACCGCGTGACGGGCGGCGACCTGACGCTCGTCCTCACCGAGGGCGGCCCCCCTCCCGCGGTCCTCGTGGACGGCCCCGCCGTGTCCGGTGCCGGCTGGACCGCGGCGCGCGACGGCGAGCCCGTGCCCGTCTTGGCGCGGCCTGCCCAGTACGGCGACCCGGCGTCCCTGCACCTGCGGCGGCGGCCCCATCCGCTCCCCGGCGCGGCGTGGCTTGAGGACGATCCGGAAACGGACGTCGTCCTCCCCGCGACGCTCGCGACGCCGGACGCGACGCCGCGGGTGGAGAGGCTGCGTTTCGCCGTCCCGCCCGGGGCGACGGGTATGGCCGTCGACGTCCGCGGCGAACTGCTGGAGGCGACCCTGGACGGGGAGCCCCTGCGACCCGCCCCCGAGATGGTGCTGCCGGGCCCGGAGGCTCCCCCCGCCCGGACGGCGGAACTGCGCATCCGCACCCTTCCAGGCCACCGGGAGGGCGCGGCGCTCGCGGGGCCGGTGCGTTTCACCGTGGGTTCCGGAACCATCGGGCTGGGTGATTGGGAGGACGCGGGGCTCGCCGGCTACAGCGGCGCCGTCCGCTACCGGCGCTCGTTCCGCCTCACCGCACCCGCGTCCGCCGCGACGCTCGACCTCGGACGGGTGCGCGGCACCGCCGAAGTCACCGTCAACGGCGACCCGGCCGGAGTGCGCATCTGCGCCCCGTACCGCTTCGACATCGGAGCGGCCCTGCGCGATGGCGACAACGAACTCGAAATCCTCATCTGCGGGACGCTCGCGCCCTACCTCGACGAGGTGAGCCCCACGCATTTCGTCTTCCAGGGCCAACGAGCCTCGGGCCTCTACGGGCCCGTCCGGCTTCTCATGGAGGCCCCGGCCGCCGAAGGCGCTGACCGGACGGGACGGTAGCGCCGCACGGCGGCCGGTGCCCACGTCACGAACTGGCGCGGGACGGCGGTCGCCTGCGCGTGCGGGGCCGCGGCCGGGGCGGGCGTGACCCAGACCGGTGCCGGGTCAGGGTTCTTGGCGCAGGTGCGGTCGACCAGGCCGCGGTCCGGCGGCACCTTCCCATCGCGGAGGTAGTCGACCAGCAGTACAATTTCACCTTTGTTTCGTCATTGTCCGGAAACGGCATCGGGTGCGCCTCGCCGCCCGGAACGGGGCGCCACCTCGGCGAATTCCTTTCCCGCGTTACCGGGGGAGATCCGCCCGGGAGATCCATAACCCAGATCGATGGCGCGGCGTATGACCACGGGTCGTTTCCGCCCCACAAACTGCGGGCGCACGCTTCCCCGACCCTCCGGGCCCTGGACCCCGGAGCCCTCCGGGCCCTGGACCCGGAGCCCCGCGAATCCGTCCGGTACCCCCACCGGACGCCCGCCCCATGGAGGAAGACCCCCGTGAGAAACAGACGCAGATCGACCCGCTGCCTGCTGGCGTCAATGGCGGTGGCCCTCGGGACGACGTTCCTCGTCGCGCCCGCGAACGCCGCCCCGAAACCCCCTCCCGCCAGCGTCCGCCCCGACGGCGGCGATGCCCGCCACGTGCAGAAGGCCCCGCTCCCCGCCAAGGACCGGCCGCCGCTCTCCGCCGACAAGAACGACCTGAAGAGCAGCCCCGACCAGTCGAAGAAGCCGGCGGAGCACAAGCGTCCTTCCATGAAGGCCGCCCCCAAGACGAGCGCCAAGGCCGCTGCCGCCGCGTGCAGCGCCAGTGACTTCACGAGCCGTTCCGGAAGTGCGCTCGTCCAGCAGATCAAGTCGTCCACGACCGACTGCGTCAACTCGCTGTTCAGCCTCACCGGCACCGACGCGTACTACGCGTTCCGCGAGTCGCAGATGGCGAGCGTCGCCTACGGGCTGCGCGACAACGGGCTCTACTACCCGGGCGACAACACCACCGGCACGGCTCAGCTGGTCCTCTATCTGCGAGCCGGCTACTACGTCCACTGGTACAACCCGTCGACCGTGGGGACCTACGGCCCCACGCTGAAGACGGCGATCCAGTCGGGTCTGGACGCCTACTTCGGCAACTCCAAGTCCTCGACGGTCAGCGACGCCAACGGCGAGGTCCTCGCCGAGGCGGTCACGCTGATCGACAGCGCGGAGGAGAACGCCCGCTACATCTACGTCGTCAAGCGGCTGCTGACCGGCTACAACAGCTCCTACGACGCGTCCTGGTGGATGCTCAACGCGGTGAACAACGTCTACACGGTGCTGTTCCGCGGCCACCAGGTCCCGGAGTTCGTCTCGGCGGTCGGGTCCGACCCGAGCCTGCTCGACACGCTCAACTCCTTCGCCGCCGGCCACCTCTCCCTGCTCGGCACCGACCGCGGCTACCTGACGTCCAACGCGGGGCGCGAGCTGACACGCTTCGTGCAGCACTCCGCGCTGCAGGCCAAGGTCCGGCCGCTGGCCAAGGGGCTGCTCGGGCAGAGCGCCATGACGGGGAAGACCGCCCCGCTGTGGGTCGGCGTCGCCGAGATGACCGACTACTACGACAAGGCGAACTGCTCCTACTACGGCACCTGCGACCTGGCGCAGCGGCTCGCCCAGAACGTCCTGACCATCACCTACACCTGCAGTTCGAGCATCAAGATCCGGGCGCAGGACATGACGGCCGCCCAGCTGTCGGACAGCTGCGCCAGCCTCCAGAACCAGGACGCCTACTTCCACGGCCTGGTGAAGGACGGGAACCGGCCCGTCGCGAACGACAACAACACCACGATCGAGGTCTGCGTCTTCGACTCGAGCACCGACTACCAGACCTACGCCGGGGCGATGTTCGGCATCGACACCAACAACGGCGGCATGTACCTGGAGGGCGACCCGGCCGCCGCGGGCAACCAGCCGCGGTTCATCGCCTACGAGGCCGAATGGGTGCGCCCGGCGTTCCAGATCTGGAACCTCAACCACGAGTACACCCACTACCTCGACGGCCGCTTCGACATGTACGGCGACTTCAACGCCGGTGTCACCACGCCCACCATCTGGTGGATCGAGGGATTCGCCGAGTACGTGTCCTACTCCTACCGCAAGGAGGTCTACGACGCGGCGATCACCGAGGCGGCGAGGAGCACCTACGCGCTCAGCACGCTGTTCGACACCACCTACAGCCATGACACGACCCGCATCTACCGCTGGGGCTACCTCGCGGTGCGGTACATGTTCGAGAAGCACCCGAGCGACGTCTCGACCGTCCTCGGCTACTACCGGTCCGGCAACTGGAACGCCGCCCGGACGTTCCTGACCAGCACGATCGGCACCCGCTACGACAGCGACTGGCGGACGTGGCTCGCCGCGTGCGCGTCCGGCGCGTGCGCGGGCGGCGGGACCGGCGGCAACCAGGCGCCGGCCGCGCGGTTCTCCGCCTCGGCGAACGGCCTGGCGGTCGCCTTCACCGACCAGTCCACCGACTCCGACGGCACCATCGCCTCCCGGCGGTGGGACTTCGGCGACGGCGCCACCTCCACGGCGGCCAACCCGTCCCACACCTACGGCGCGGACGGCACCTACACCGTCTCCCTCACCGTCACCGACGACAAGGGCGCCACCGGCACCGCGACGAAGCAGCTGGCGGTGTCGGCCGGTGGCGGCGGGACGACCGAGTGCACCGGGACGGACACCCGCCAGCTCGGGCAGAACTGCCAGCGGAGCAACCTGTCGGCCACCCAGGGCAACCTGGCCTACCTGTACCTGTACGTGCCGGCCGGCACGCGGTCGATCAAGATCACCTCGTCGGGCGGCACCGGCGACGCGGACCTGTACTACAGCCCCACCACCTGGGCCACGTCGACGTCCTACACCCAGAGGTCCGTCAACACCGGCAACAACGAGACCCTGACCATCACCAGCCCGCCCGCGGGCTACAACTACATCAGCCTCTACGGGAAGCAGGCGTTCAACGGAGTGACGGTGAAGTCCGAGTACTGATCCGACCCCCCGCAACACGATCGCCGGGGCCGGACCGAGAGGTCCGGCCCCGGCTCCGTCACGGCGTGAGCGGCTCCGTCACGGCGTGAGCGGCTCCGTCACGGCGTGAGCGGCTCCGTCACGGGGTGAACGGCTCGGTCTCCGGGTAGTGGCAGGCGACCTGGCGGCCCGCGGCCATCCGGAGGGACGGCGGCTCGGCGCGGCACCGCTCCTGCGCCTTGAAGCAGCGCGGGTGGAAGGGGCAGCCCGGCGGCGGCGCCGACGGGCTCGGCGGGTCGCCGCGGAGCACGACGCGCTCCCGCGCCCGTTCGGCCACCGGGTCGGGCAGCGGGACCGCCGACAGCAGAGCCCTCGTGTAGGGGTGCGCCGGCGCGCCGTAGACCACGTCCCGGGCGCCCGTCTCCACGATCCGGCCGAGGTACATCACGGCGATCCGGTCGCACACGTGCCGGACCACCGCCAGGTCGTGGGCGATGAACACGTACGCCAGGCCGAGCCGCCGCTGGAGGCCGGCCAGCAGGTTGACGATCTGGGCCTGGATCGACACGTCCAGCGCCGACACCGGTTCGTCCGCGACGACCAGCCGGGGGCCGGTGACGAGGGCGCGGGCGATCCCGATCCGCTGGGCCTGGCCGCCGGAGAACTCGTGCGGGTACCGGTCGAGGTGCTCGGCGCCGAGCCCGACGTACTCCAGCATCTCCTGGACGCGGGGCCGCGGGTCCCGCTCGCCCTGCACCCGCAGCGGCTCGGCCACGATGGAGCCGACCGTGTGGCGCGGGTTCAGCGAGGCGAACGGGTCCTGGAAGATGATCTGCAGGTCGCGGCGCAGCGGCCGCATCGCCCGCTGGGACAGCCCGGTGATGTCCTCGCCGTCGAAGGTGATCCGCCCGGCGGTGGGGTCCAGGAGCCGGACGAGCATCCGCCCGGTCGTGGACTTGCCGCAGCCGGACTCGCCGACCAGGCCGAGCGTCTCCCCGGCCCGCACCTCGAGGTTCAGGCCGTCCACCGCCCGGACGGCGCCGCGCCGTGTCCGGAACGTCTTGGTCAGTCCTTCCAGGCGGAGCAGCGCCGTCATCCGGTCGTCCCCTTCGCGGTGGTGAGCAGGTGGCAGGCCGCCTGATGGGACGTGCCGAGGAGCACCGGACGGGTGGTCCCGCACACCTCGACCCGTTCGGCGCATCGCGGATGGAACGGGCACCCCGCCGGCGGAGACAGCGGAGACGGCGGGGCGCCCGCGATCGGGGCCAGCTCGCCGGGCGGGCCGGTGAGCCGGGGAAGGGAGCCGAGGAGGCCGCGGGTGTAGGGGTGCAGGGGCACGGCGAACAGCGCGTCGGCCGGCGCCCGCTCGACGGCCCGTCCCGCGTACATCACCAGGACGTCGTCGGCGACCCGCGCGACCACCCCCAGATCATGTGTGATCATCAGGACCGCCAGCCCGCGCTCGCGCTGGATCCGGGCGATCAGCTCCAGGATCTGCGCCTGCACGGTCACGTCCAGCGCGGTGGTCGGCTCGTCGGCGATCAGCAGGTCGGGCTCGCAGGCCAGCGCCATGGCGATCATCACGCGCTGGCGCATGCCGCCGGAGAACCGGTGCGGGTGGTCGCCCGCCCGCTCCCCGGGATCGGGGATGCCGACGTCGGCGAGCAGCCGGACGGCCTCCCCGCGCGCCGCGCGGCGGGACGCGCCGAAGTGCAGCCGCCGCGCCTCGGCGATCTGCTCGCCCACGCTGTAGTGGGGATGCAGCGACGACAGCGGGTCCTGGAAGATCATCGCGACCTTCCGGCCGCGCAGCGCGCGGACGCGCTCGCGGTCCGCCCCGACGACCTGGGTCCCCGCCAGTTCGATCGACCCGCTCACCCGGGCGCCGCCGAGCAGCCCCATGATCGCCAGGCTGGCCGCGGACTTGCCGGACCCGGACTCGCCGACGATGCCGAGGGTGCGGCCCTCCTCCAGGGAGAACGACAGCCCGTCCACCGCGCGGACCGGCCCCTTCGCGGTACGGAACTCCACGGCGAGGTCCCGGACGCTCAACAGGCTCATGCGTGCTCCTTGCGGGGGGCGACTTCCCACACCCCCCGGTTCGCTCATGTGAATCTCACCTGGGGGTCGATCGCGGCGTAGAGCAGGTCCACGGCGAGGTTGGCGAACGTGATGAAGAACGCGGCCAGCAGCGCCACGCCCATCACGACCGGCTGGTCGGACTTGTCGATCGAGTCGATGGTGAGCCGCCCGATGCCGGGCAGCCCGAACACGCTCTCGGTGATGAGGGCGCCGCCGAGCAGCGCGCCGAGGTCCATGCCGAAGACGGTGAGGACCGGCGTGAGCCCGGCCCGCAGCCCGTGCTTCGTGACGACCGTCCGCTCCGGAAGGCCCTTGGCGCGGGCGGTCCGGATGTAGGGCTCGGCCATCGTCTCCACCATCGACGCCCGGGACAGCCGCGCGTACATGGCCGCGTACAGCAGCGCGAGCGCGATCCACGGCAGGACGAGGTTCTTCGCCCAGGTGGCGGGGTCCTCCGCGAACGGGACGTAGCTGGAGTAGGGGAGCAGCCCCCCGATCTGGACGACCAGGACGGTGAGCGCCATCGCCGTGAAGTAGATCGGCAGGGACGCGGAGGTGAGCGTGCCCACCATCAGCGCCCGGTCCAGCAGCGAGTCCTTGCGCAGCGCGGAGACGACGCCGACGGTCACGCCGCCGGCGAGCCACAGGACCGCCGCGCCGATCCCGATCGAGAGCGTGGTCGGCAGCCGCTGCATCATCAGGTCCCAGACCGGCATGTTGTTCTGGTAGGAGAACCCGAGGCAGGGGAAGTGGCACTGGACGGCCTGCCGCCCCGAGCCGTAGTCGCGTCCCGCGAAGACGCCGCCGAGGTAGTCGGCGAACTGCCGCCACAGCGGCCGGTCCAGCCCCATCTGGTGGTGGAGCATGGCGAGCCGCTCCGGCGTGCACGACTTGCCGCACGCCTGCAGCGCGGGATCGGCGGGGAACACGTAGAAGATCGTGAAGGTCACCGCGCAGATGACGAGCAGCACCCCGGCGACCCCGGCCAGGCGCGTCGCGACGTACCGGGTCACCGGCCCGCTCCCCTCGGGTCGAGGGCGTCCCGGAAGGCGTCCCCGAGCAGCGTGAACGCCAGCACGGTCAGCAGCAGGCAGACGCCGGGGACCACGAAGAACGTCGGGTCCACCTGGTACCAGTCGATCGCCTTGGCCATCATCTGCCCCCACGACGCGTCCGGCGGCCGGACGCCGATGCCGAGGAACGACAGGGCCGCCTCGGTGCCGATGTTCACCGGGATGGTGAGCGTCGCGTAGACCAGGACCGGCGCCAGCAGGTTCGGCATGACCTCGCGGAAGACGATCCGGTGGCGCGGCATGCCGGTGGCGCGCGCGGCCTCCACGAACTCCCGGTGGCGCAGCGACAGCGTCTGCCCGCGGACGATGCGGCCGATGTAGGGCCAGCCGAAGAAGCCCATGACGAACACCAGCTCCAGCGTCCGGTTCCCCTCGGGCAGCACCGACACCAGGGCGATCATGAAGATGAGCTGCGGGAACGACAGCACCAGGTCCATGACGCGGCTGATCGCCGCGTCGACCCGGCCGCCGGCGAAGCCCGCGGTGAGGCCGAGGGCGGTGCCCGCGGCGGTGGCGACGCAGGTCGCCGCGACGGAGATCAGCAGCGAGATCCGGGCGCCGTAGACCACGCGGCTGAACACGTCGCGGCCGGTGCCGGGCTCGACGCCCAGCCAGAAGTCGCCGTCGATGCCGCCGAACGCCCCTCTGGGGGCGCCGGCCAGCGCCTTGTCGATCTTCTCGGGGTGGAACTCGTTCGGACCGTGCCCGCTCAGGGCGGTGAGCAGCGGGGCGGCCAGCGCCAGCAGGACGAACAGCGCGATGATCGCCAGGCCGGCGAGGGCGGCCGGGTCGCGGCGCAGCCGCCCGCCGGCCAGTCGCCACGGCGACCGGCCGGCGGGCGCCGGCACGCCCTCCGCCGCCCCGGTGAGAAGCGGGGCGGACACTACGCCACCCCGATGGTCGCGAAGTCGAACTCGCCTTCCCAGATGGCGTGGCCGAACGCGCCGGTGACCTTGGAGCCGCGCAGCAGCGGCAGCTTGTCGTGGATCAGGGGGACCATCGGCGACAGGCCCATCAGCTCGCGGTCGAGCGCCGTCCACGCGGCCGGGTCGCTCCCCTTCGCGGCCGCGCCGATCCTTTCGTTGACCGCCGTGTCGTTCAACTGCGAGACGACGGTGTTGCCCTTCGGGGCGATGTTGCGCCCGTCGAAGACGGGCGGGATGAACGAGGCCGCGGACGGGTAGTCGGCGCACCAGCCGTAGAAGACGAGTTCGTCCTCCTTCGCGGTGTCGCCGATGGTGTCGTAGTAGACGCTCTTGGCGACGGAGTTGATCCGGACCTTCACCCCGACGCGGGCGAGTGACTGCTGCACCGCCTCGGCCTCGGCCTTGCCCAGCTCGCTGCTGGTCGTCGTCAGGTCGATCGTGACGCCGGCGCCCTTCCCGGCCGCGGCGAGCATCTGCCCGGCCTTCGCCGGGTCTCCTGTCGGCGGCGCCTGGTAGACGTCCTGCGCCCGCCCGCCGGTCATGGCGGGCGGCAGGTAGGACCCGGCGAGCTCGCCGACGCCGCTGCCGCCGTGCGCGGTGCGGTAGGCCTCCTTGTCGACCGCGAACTGCATCGCCTGCCGCACCTTCGGGTCGTCGAACGGGGGCTTGGAGGTGTTCATCGCCAGGAAACGCGTGCACAGGCTGGTCGCGCTGACGAACCGCTTCCTCACGTCCGGGCGGGTGAGGATGCGCGGCATGCTCGCGGGCGCGACCGAGTACAGGGTGACGGCGCGCTGGTCCCTGCCCTGGTCGGCGATGAGCCGCTGGTCGATGGTGGCCTGCGCGAGGCCCTCCTCCACCACGATCCTGTCGGGGTTGGCCCGGCGGACGCCGTCGGTGGCCCTGTCCCAGTGGGCGTTCCTGACGAGGATCAGCCGCTGGCCGCGGTCGTAGGACTCGACCTTGTAGGGGCCGGAGGAGAAGGGGCGCTTGTCGAAGTTGACGCCGGTGTCCTTGGCCTTGGGGACGGGGGCGAACGTCGGCAGTGTGGTGACCTTCGGCCAGTCCATCGACGGTTCCTTGAGCCGGAACACGACCGTCCGCGCGTCCGGTGTCGCGATGGAGGCGAGACCGTCCTTGTCCTTGTAGGGCCCCTTGTACCTGTCGCCGCCCTCCAGCATCGTCCTGGCGTAGCCGGGGCCTTCCGGCAGGTCGGGCGCGAAGGAGCGCTCGACCCCGTACTTGACGTCGGCGCTGGTGATGGGCGTTCCGTCCTCGAACTTCAGCCCCGGCTTGAGGTGGTACGTCCACGTCCTGCCCTTGTCGGGCGTGGTGCCGGTGCCGGTGGCGAGGTCCGGGACGACCTCGGTGCCAGCCTGGCCCTCCTCGGCGGCGTAGGTGGTGAGCGTCCGGTAGAGCAGCCGCGTGCCGAAGTCCATCGCGAACATCACATAGTTGCGCTGGGGGTCGAGATGGGCGAAGTCCTGCGTGTACAGGACGGTGAGGGTGCCCCCGGCCTTGGCGGCGGCGCCGTCGCCCGAGCCGCAGGCGGAGGCGCCGCCGGCGGCGACGAGCGAGAGGGCGAGGGGGAGGGCGAGGGTGGTCCTGACCGGACGTCTCATGGCGTCTCCGTGCATCGTCGGGCGGAGTGCCATATAAAATAGTACAGTGCAATTGCACTACAAGCCCCGTTATCGAATCTCCACATCCAGGACTTTCACATGGACGACCCTGCAGCCGGCCGCTTCGCGACGGGCAGCCACGACCTGCCCGTCTCCGAGACCCTCGCCTCCTTCATGACCCGGGACTGGGCCCCGAGCGGGAAACCGCTCCCCGTGCGCCGGTCCGTGGCGCCGTACGCGGAGAAACGCCGCGCGGCCCTGTCGGCCCTGTTCCCCGGCGAACGCCTCGTCCTGCCCGCCGGGCCGCCGAAGGTGCGCAGCAACGACACCGACTACCGCTACCGCGTCCACACCGCCTACGCCCATCTCACCGGGGACACCGGCGCCGACACCGGAACCGGCGCGGTCCTGGTGCTGGAACCGGCCGGTACGGGCCACGACGCCGTCCTCTACCACCGGCCCCGGTCCTCGCGGGACGACGCGGGCTTCTTCCGCGACCGCCGGCACGGGGAGTTCTGGGTCGGCCCCCGCGCCTCCCTGGCCGAGACCGAGGAGAGGCTCGGGCTCGCCTGCGCGCCACTGGACGACCTGGCCGGCGCGCTCGGCGGCCAGGTCCCGACCCGGGTGATCCGGGGCGTGGACCCGGAGGTCGACCGGGCCGTCCCGGCACGCGCCCCAGGGCCCGACGCCGAGCTGGCCGCCTGCGCCGCGGAGCTCCGCCTGGTCAAGGACGACTGGGAGATCGCCCAGCTCCAGGCCGCCGTCGACCACACGGTGGACGGCTTCACCGCGGTCGCCGCCGGGCTGGCGCGCGTCACCGGGATGCCGCGCGGCGAGCGGTGGGCGGAGGGCACCTTCGAGCGCGTCGCGCGCGTCAAGGGCAACGGCGTCGGTTACGACACCATCGCCGCGGCGGGGGCGCACGCCTGCGTCCTGCACTGGACGCGCAACGACGGGACGCTGCGGCTCGGCGAGATGCTCCTGCTCGACGCCGGGGTCGAGACCGACACCCTCTACACCGCCGACATCACCCGCACCCTCCCGATCAGCGGGTGGTTCACCCCGCGCCAGCGGCAGGTCTACGACCTCGTCTACCACGCGCAGGAGGCGGGGCTGGCGGCCGTCCGCCCGGGCGCCCGCTTCCGCGACTTCCACATGGCCGCGATGCGCGTCATCGCCGAAGGACTCCAGGACTGGGGCGTGCTGCGCAGCGCGGAGGACGCTCTCGATCCCGAGTCGGGCATCTACCGCCGCTACACGCTCTGCAGCAGCGGGCACATGCTCGGCCTGGACGTCCACGACTGCTCGGCGGCGCGGGCGTCCCAGTACCTGGACGGGGAACTGCGCCCCGGCCACGTCCTGACCGTGGAGCCGGGCCTCTACCTCCAGCCCGACGACCTGACGCTGCCCCCGGAACTGCGCGGCATCGGCGTGCGCATCGAGGACGACGTCCTCGTCACCGAGACCGGCGCCCGGCTGATGTCCTCCGCCCTTCCCCGCCACCCCGAGGAGATCGAGACGTGGATGCAGTCCCTGAAGGACTGACGCGGTGAAGGGGCGGTGCCGGACCCGGGCCACCGGGCACGGCACCGCCCCTGTCCGCGGCGAGGGGTCAGCCGCGGAGCAGGGACACCCCCAGACCGGACAGGGCCCGGCCGATGGGCTCGTGGATCATTCCGCATCCCGAGTCGGGACCACCGCTCAGGATGCCGTGGGCGTAGTGTCCGTCGAAGACGCCGCTGCCGCTGTCACCGGGCCCGTCGCACGCGGTGCTCCAGGTCATGCCGGACAGCGTCCGGTCCGGGTAGGAGACGGTGGCGTCGACCTCGGTGATCGACCCGCAGGTGTAGCCGGTCGTCGAGCCCTGCTTGCAGACGTATCCGCCGACGTAGTCGCCTTCGCTTCCGTAGACGGACGTCTGGGGGAGCACCCAGCCCCGGGGCTGCCACCAGCCCGGATCGTCGACCGAGACCGCGGCGTAGTCGCCGTACCAGCCGAAGGTGTAGTCCGCGGCGCCTCCCACGTTCTGGTAGCCGTAGCTGTAGGTCGACACGTCCCACCAGTAGCCGAGCTCGGCGCAGTGGCCCGCCGTGAGCATGTAGTACCGGCTGCCCGAGTAGGTCATGAACGCGCTGGTGCAGCGCGCCCCGCCGGTGAAGATGGCCAGACCGGACCGTAGCGGCGGGTCGCAGCTGTAGTCGTCGTAGCAGTAGCGGGGCACCGACTTGCGGGCGTAGGTCGACACCTGGACGGCGCCGCCGAACGTCCGCCGCGCCCAGCTGATGACGCCGCGCTGGGCCGGGGTCAGCGCGGCGCCCCTGAGGCTGCTCAGCCTCACGGTGTTGCCGGACGTGACGATGCCGGTCTGCAGGCCGCTCGCGGCCCCCTTGTTAGCGGCGGCGACCCGCTTGGCCAGGGAGGCGGACACCTGCCGGAGGTGCCCGAAGCCGTACCGGACCCTCTTCGTCCTGGTGGTGCCCAACCCGGCGCTCTCGGCCTTGGACCGCACCTTGGCCGCCGCGGCGGCCTCGGTGACGCCGACGGTGAGCTCGCCGCCGCGCCCCTGGTCGATCCAGGCGCCGCCGTACGCGGCGCCCAGGTCCTTGCCGAGCCGGGCCGCGAGCCCGAACTGCGCGGGCTGCCGGTCGGCCCGGCGGGCCGCCTCGGCCGCCGGGACACCGTGGTCCTTCGCGATCTGCTTGACGAGTGTCTCCTTGGCCTCCTGCTGGGTCTGGGTCCGGGAGCTGGCGTGCGGGGAGGGGGCGGGGGGCGCGCCACGGCCATCGGGGGCGTCGGCGCGGGCCGGCGCCGCCAGTGAGGCCGCGGTCAGGGCGGCGGCCACGGCGACGGCCGCGGCTGCCCTTCTGCGTTTCGGGCGGACCATACGGGAGCCTCCTTCGCGGACGGGGGTGCCGCGGCATCCGGCCGCGGCGTCCGCAATGCAATGTGAAATTGCACTGTAAAATGTGAAACCACACTTGCCAAGAGCGACCGCTCAGGCGAAAGCCCAGCTCCGGAGAGTCATGACCGGATCCGGCCAGAAGGAAGGCGGGCGGGGAAGGCCCTCAGCGTTGGTCGCCCCGCACGTGGTCGAGGTGGCGCGTCATGAGCTCCCGCGCCTTCTCCGCGTCACCGGCGACGAGCGCGTCCAGCAGCGCGAGGTGCTCCTCCGCCGACGCCGCCAGCGTCTCGGTGGCGGCGGGACGCGCGAGGCCGTGCATCTGCGAGCGGCCGCGCAGGTCCAGGACCGTCCGGACGAGCGTCCGGTTGCCGGTGAGCCCGAGCAGTTCGGAGTGGAAGCGGTGGTCGGCGTCGAGGAAACCGACCGGGTCGCCTTCCCGGGCCGCCGCGAGCGCCTCCTCGGCGAGGGCCCGCAGGCGCGGACGGACCGCCTCGGGAACGGCGCCGGCCAGCCGCACGACGGCGGGGACCTCGACCAGTTCCCTGATCTCGGTGAGTTCGGCGAGGTCGCGGGCCGAGGGCCGCACGACGCGGAAGCCCCGGTTGCGCACGGCCTCGAACAGGCCGTCCCGAACCAGGTCGATCATGGCTTCGCGGACCGGGGTGGGGGAGATCCCGAACTCGTCGGCGAGGGTCGGGGCGGAGTACACGACGCCCGACCGCAGCGTGCCCGTCGCCAGCGCCTTGCGCAGCGCGTCGGCCACCTGACCGCGCAGGCTGCTCTGGCCGCCGAGGTCAGGCAGCCCGACCATGGCATCGGCCACCGGATCCATTGGCCCTCCTCACCCGCGATCAGAATACCGCCACGTGGGCGGCCCGGAGGCCCGCCGTACCGCACCGGACGGCAAGATCACGGGCGCCGGACCACGGGCGCCGGACCACGGGCGCCGGACCACGGGCCGCGCGGTCACAGCAGCGGGTGCACCTGGGGGTGGGCGCGCCACCAGGCCTCGAAGGTCGGATGGCTGTCGGTGTGCTCCAGGTAGGCGGCCGCGAGGCCCCGGTAGAGGGCCGCGGCCTCCTCCTCGCCCAGGCGGTCCCGCCGCCAGGCGACGATGAGCCTGGCGACCTGCGGTTCTCCGGCCAGGGGCCGCACGACCGTGCCCGGGTGCGGCGGCCAGGACGGGTCCACCATCCGGACGCCGTGCCCTGCCGCGACCAGCGGGCACGCCGCCCCGCTCGGCGCCTCGTAGCGCACGATGGGCTCGAAGCCGGCGGCGCGGCAGGAGGCCCGCAGGGAGGACAGCGAGCCGTCGTCGGCGCCCGGCGGGGCGATCCACGCCTCGTCCCGCAGGTCGGACAGGTCGATCTCGTCCCTGCCGGCGAGCGGGTGGTTCTCGGAGAGGGTGACGAATATCGGGTAGCGCGGCACCAGGGTGCGGCTGACCACGGGCGCCGCGATCGGGATGTCGAAGCCCTCCATGAGCCCGATCAGCGCGGCGTCGAGATGGCCGCGGGCGAGGGCGTCGCCGAGCAGGGCGGACGAGGGCTCGATGCGCAGCGAGACCTCGCGGCCGGGCAGGGCCTCGCCCACCCGCGCGACGATGCTCCCGACGCAGGCGAGGTGGACGCATCCGAGGCCGAGGGTCTCCTGCGGGCCGCGCGGTCCGCGCAGGTCGCCGAACAGGGTGTCCATCTCGGACAGGATCGTCCGCGCCCGGCTGATGACCTGGCCGCCGAGCGGCGTCGGCTCCAGACCGGACCGGCTGCGGGTGAACAGCGCTCCGCCGACGATCTCCTCGACCCGGCGGAGCTGGTTCGACATCGCGGGCTGGGACATTCCCATCCGGGCCGCCGCACGGGTGACGCTCCCGGTCTCCGCCATCGCGCACACCATCCGAAGGTGACTGATGTCGAGATCCATAGCTGGAAATTATGCATCAGCCGATGACCGGCGACTCGGACCGACCGCAATAATCTCCGTACTCCTCAACAAAGGTGGGCGATCACGGTGCCAGCGGCACCCTCACCCTCGGTCTCCCGGCCGTGGTCGCGCGGATGGAAGAAGGGAGATCCCGTCTCGCCGGCCCCCAGGACGAGAGCCCTTCTCACCCTTTTCTCTTCCTGGGGGCCGGACGCGCCGCCGACAACTCTCACGGAAAGCGATGTTCATGCCGGAAAAGCCGCAGACGGTGGAGACAACGGGGTCGAAACTGACCGACGGCGCGTTTCCGGCATGGCCCTTACCGCCCGGTCCGACGGCGGCGGCGGTCGCGCGCTCCATCGCCCGGTCGGTGCTCGGCGAGCTGGACATGCCCCCGGCCGCCGCCGAGGACGCGCAGACGATCATCTCCGAGCTCGCCACCAACGCCGTCGTGCACGGCGACCGGGACCGGGCCGAGGTGTGGGCGTACCTCAGCCGCCACCCTTCCCCCCGGCTCACCCTCAAGGTGTTCGACGCCGCGCCCTGGCGGGGGGCCGGCGCCGCGGATCCGGCGGACGCCGGCCCGCCGGTCCCCGGGGAGCCCGCCTCCGACGCCTGCGGCGGCCGCGGGCTGATGCTCGTGAACGCGCTGACCGAGGAGGCCGGCGGCTGCTGGGGCGTGCACCCCACCCGCGGCAGGCTCGGCCCGGACCCGGTGCCCGGCAAGGCCGTCTACTTCACCGTCCCGCTGCCGGCGGCGTCCGTGGCCGTCCTGCCCCCGCCCGACCCGGGCCCGCTGCCCGACCGGCTCCGCGAGCTCGCGGGGGCGCGCGGCCTGCGGTCCCTCGTCTCGCTCGGCGAGGCGACGGTGGTGCACTTCGGGGCCGGGCTGTGGGTCTGGGTGAAGGACGGGGCGCTGCTGTACGAGCTGCCGGGGCGGGGCGTCATCCGGCACCCGCCCTCGGACGCGGTCGAGGTCGTCGAGCAGGTGGTCCGGCTGAGCGAGGAGGGCGCGGCTGGCGGCCCCGCCCCGCGCTCGCCGTCGTGGGACCTGTGCTGAGCGGCGCCCCGCCTCACCGCCCCTCGGGCCGGTCCGCCCAGATGCCCCGGACATGCCGGAGGTGGTGGCGCATCAGCGCCTCGGTGCCCTGAGCGTCGCCGTTCGCCACCGCCTCGATCAGGTCCTCGTGCTCGCGCGCGGACGGTTCGAGCTCGCCCCGCTCCGCCAGTCGCGGCACCCCGTAGAGGCGGGACTTGTACCGCAGCTCGCTCACCAGCCGGACGAGCTGGTCGTTGCCGCCGAGCCCGAGCAGCGCGAGGTGGAAGCGGTGGTCGGCGTCGATGTAGGCGACGACGTCGCGCCGCTCGGCCGCCGCCACGATCGCCTCGGCCAGCGGCCGCAGCGCGCGGACCCGCGCGGCCATGCCGGCCCGCGCGAGCCCCACGGCGACGGGGATCTCGATCAGGGACCGGACGTCGGTGATCTCGTCCAGCTCGTGGTCGGACAGCTCGGGGACCCGGAAGCCCTTGTTGCGGACGACCTCGACCAGCCCCTCCCGGGCCAGGTCGATCATGGCCTCCCGGACGGGCGTCGGGGAGACGCCGAACCGCTCGGCGATGGCCGGGGCGGAGTACACGACGCCCGAGCGCATGCCGCCGCTGACGATCGACGCGCGCAGCGCGTGGGCGATCTGGACCCGCACGCTCTTCCTCGGGCCGAGCGAGGGCAGGTTCGGCGTCATCGCTCGGTGAGGCGCGCGAGGATCCTGGCCTTGCCGCTCTGCCAGTTGGCCTTCAGGGCCTCGACGGCCCCCTCGACGTCCGACTCGACCAGGCGTTCGGCGATCCGCTCGTGCTCCTCGGCCGAGCGCTCCAGCACCTCCCAGTCGCCGACCACGACGCGCTCGTAGCGGTGCATGGTGAGCTTGAGCGAGGTGATGAGGTCCATCAGCCGATCGTTGGGGCAGCCGGAGAGCAGGAGATCGTGCCAGGCGTCGTCGTAGCGCTCTATGACGGCGTGCTCCGCCTCGGGAACGGAGAACGCGCGGGCCTCCTCCAGGAGCCGGGGGGCGACCGCGCGCAGGAACCCGGGGTCGGTCGACTCCAGGGCCAGCGACTCCAGGGCGGCGACGATCGTGGTGAGGTCGTCGAACTCCTTCGCGCTCATCGGGGCGAACCGGAACCCCTTGCCGCGCTCGCTCACGATGATGCCCTCGCGCTCCAGTCCGATGAGCGCCTCGCGGAGCGGCGTGCGGCTGACGCCGAGGTCCGCGGCCAGCACCATCTCGTTGATCGCCTGTTCGGGGGCGAACTCGCCCTTGCCCAGCCGGTCGAGGATCTCGTCCTTGATCTGTTCGCGAAGGGGGCGGCGGTCGATCGGCATGCTGTCGTCTTCCTCTCCTGGTGGACCGGACGGTCAGGCCGCTGCCGGACGGTCAGGCCGTGCCGGCGCCGTCGACCGGGATGACGGCCCCGCTGACGAACGCGGCCGCGTCGCCGGCGAGGAACGCCACCATCGCCGCGATGTCGGCGGGCCGGCCGATCCGGCCGAGGGGGCGGTCCGCCGCGTCGGCGTAGAAGGCCTCCGCCGACTCGCCGAGCTGGCGGGCCTCCTCGGCGAGCATGCCGGTGTCGGTGTCGCCGGGGCACACGCAGTTGACCCGGATGTTCTGCGGCCCGTGGTCGATCGCCATGGCCCGGGTCATGTTCACCACGGCGCCCTTCGAAGCGCAGTAGGACACGGCTTGCGCTCCCCCTTGGATGCCCCAGCCCGAGCCGGTGTTGATGATACTGCCGCCCCCGGCGGCGGCCATCAACGGTATCGCCGCACGGCTCATCAACATGATCGATTTGACGTTGACGGCCATCACCAGGTCCCAGTCGTCCTCCTCGATCTCCAGGACGGTGGAGCGGCGGATGACGCCCGCGTTGTTGAACAGGACGTCCACCCCGCCGAAGGCGTCCCGCGCGGCGCCGACGATCCGCGCGCAGTCGGCCGCTGCGGACACGTCCCCGCGCACGAAGGCGGCACGGCCGCCCGCGGCCCCGATCGCCTCCGCGGCCTCCGCTCCCGCCTCGTCGACGTCGGCCAGGACGACCGCGGCGCCGAGGCCGGCCATCAGCTCGGCGGCGGCCCGCCCGATGCCGCGCGCGGCCCCGGTGACCACGGCCGTCTTGCCTTCGAGTGTGTTCACGTTCGGTCTCCCTTTCATCGGACGGGGTACATGGCGAACCGGCCGTGCCCGGTCAGCACGGGCAGGTGGCCGCGCAGGCCGGCGTCGAGCTCCTCGTCGCCGGTGTCGACCAGCAGAGGACGGCCGCCGAGCGAGGCGAGCTTGGCCTCGGTCGCCGCGACGGCGAGCCGGTCGCGGCCGGCGGCCCGCAGCACGGCGGGGGAGATCTGCTGGTTGCCCCTGCCGAACAGGAAACCCTGCCCGCCGATCGGAGTCACGGCTATCCACGCCGGCGCCGTGCCCGCGAGCGCCTCCAGTTCGGCCGCGGCGGCGTCCGCCGCGACGACCGTCCCGTCGCCCGCGACCACGTTGACGCCCATGAGCGGGACGCCGGCGCCGAGGGCCGCCGCGACGGCGCGCATCGTGGTGCCGGGCCCGAGCACCAGCAGGCCGGACGGCCCGGCGCGCTCCGCGAGTCCGGCGGCGATCCCGGCGACCGACGACGGATCCGCGACCGTGCCGCCCACCTTCCGCTGCTGCACGCGCACCGGGACGTCGGGCACCCGCACGTGGCCGTACAGGCGGGCGGAGACGCGGCCGTCCCGGACGGCGTCCTCGTCCAGGTCCATGACCTCGGCGTCCCGGATCCGCACGCCGCCGGCGGCCATCAGCGCGGCCGCCTCCCCGGCGGCGCGGGGCGTGGCCCCGAACACCGCCGAGTGCATCTTCACGCCGGTGGGCACGCCGAGCACGGGGACCGAGGCCCCGACCGCGTCCAGCACGTCGCGCGCCGTCCCGTCGCCGCCGGCGAACAGCAGCAGGTCGACGTGCGGCGCGAGCGCGGTCGCGGCGCGCACGGTGTCGGCCGCGGTGGTGGGCTCGCCGGGCCGGTACCGGACGTCGGGCACCAGCCCGGCGCGCAGGACGGCGCCCTCGCCCATGGACCCGCCCGCGGTCGGCACCGCGAACGGGATTCCGAGCCGGGAGCGCAGTTCCGCCAGCGCGGTCGCGGCGCGCTCCGGCGCGCGCGGCGTCGCGCCGAGCGCCCGCGCCTTCTCCTGCACGTCGGCGCCGTCGCTGCCCTTGAGCCCGACCCGGCCGCCGAGCCCGGCGACGGGGTTCACCACCAGCCCGATCCTCATCGCCGCGCCCTCATTCCCCGAGGATCTTCCGGCGGTACGCCCGCCAGGTGACCGCCCAGGTGGCCGGGTCGTCCAGGACGTCCACGCGGGCGCGGTGCACGGTGGAGCGGTGCGGCGCGGTCCGGACGGTCTCGGGGTCCTCGTAGGCCTCGCGGGCCACCTCGGCGAGGATGGCGGCGTACTCGTCCAGCTCGGCCCGCGAGTAGGACTCGGTCGGCTCCAGCGTCATCGGCTCGGGGACGATGTACGGGTGGTGGCTCGTCCAGTAGTGGGTGCCGAAGTCGGCCGCGCGGACGCCGATGTCCTCGCTGTGCACGCCGGTCTCCTCGGCGAGCCGCTCCCAGCTGTAGCGGACCTGCTCCACCCGCGGCCGTCCCGGCGCGTACGGCACCGACGCCCCGCGGATCTGGAGCACCTTCGCCATCAGGTAGTTGTTGTTGAGGACGGCCACCTCCGCGGCCTCGCGCAGCCCCGCACCGCCCAGTGACATGATCCAGGCGTAGGCGCGCACCAGGTTCGGCACGACGCCGTAGAAGGGCCGGATCTTCCCGATCGACTCGGGCCGGTCGTCGTCCAGGCGGTAGCGGGTGCCGTCGAACTCGACGGTCGGCGTCGGCAGGTAGGGGGCGAGCTCCGCGCTCACGCCGCAGGCGCCCGCGGCGGGCCCGCCGCAGGCGTGCGGCGTGGAGAACGTCTTGTGCAGGTTGAAGTGGCACAGGTCGAACCCGGTGTCGCGGGCGCGGGTGATGCCGAGGATGCCGTTGGCGTTGGCCTGGTCGTAGGCGCACAGGCCGCCGGCCTCGTGCACGATCCGGACGAACTCCTCGATCCGCGGGTTGAACAGCCCGGTGTCCTCGGGGTTGGTGATGAGCAGGGCCGCGGTCCGCGGGCCGACGGCCTGCCTGAGCGCCTCGATGTCGGGGTAGCCGTCCGCGTCCGGGTACAGGGTGATGACCTTGAACCCGGCCGTCTTCGCGCACGCCGCGTTGGACGGGTGCGAGAAGATCGTGGTGATGACCTCGTCGCGGGTCTCGGCCTCCCCGCGCGCCGCGAAGTAGGCGCGGATCATCGCGACGTTGGTGTAGATCGCGGCGGAACCGGCGCCGGGCTGGAGGGTGAACCGGTCCATGCCGGAGATCTCCCGCAGCAGCCCCTCCAGCCGGTACATGATCTCCAGGACGCCCTGCACCGTCCGCTCGTCCTGCAGCGGGTGCAGCCCGGCCACCTTCGGGTCGCGGACGAACCGGTCGTTGACCTTGGGGCTGTACTTCATGGTGCAGGTGCCCTGGCCGACGTCGACGTTGAAGTCGGCGCCGAGGTTCTCCTGGGACAGCCGCAGGTAGTGCCGGAGCACCTGGGGCTGCGACAGCTCCGGCAGCGCGGGCGGCGCGGCGCGGCGCAGCCCGTCCGGGAGGACGACGTCCGCGGGCGCCTGCGCGAGGGGCGGCAGCACGCCGCGCTCGCCCGGGGAGCCCAGCTCGAACAGCAGCGGTTCGTCCCACCGGGCCTGGTGGAACCGGCGCAGCGGGGGCTTCGGGCCGATCTTCGCGTCGGCGGGGGCGAGGGGGGAGGGGGTCGGGCCCGTCTTCACTTGGCGATCTCCTGGAGGGTCGCGGCCAGCCGGTCGATGTCGTCCTTGGTGTGGATCTCGGTGACGCAGTACAGGGCGTCGGTGTCCGACAGGACCCTGCCGCCGAAGATCCCGTGTTCCAGCAGCGCCTCGCCGACCTCGGCGGCGGTCCGCGAGCCGGTGAAGCGGAGCGTGAAGTCGGCGAAGTGGGGGGCGTCCGCGTAGGGGGTCTCCACGCCCGGGACCGAGGCCAGCCGGTCCAGCGCGTACCGGGTGTTCGCCAGGATCGTCTCGGCGACCTCGCGCATGCCCTGCGGCCCCATCAGCGCCAGGTAGACCCCGGCGGCGATGCCGTTCAGGGCGGCGGCCGTGCCCACCCACTCCTTGCCCTCCTCGCGGAGGGCGAAGGAGGTGCGCTCGTAGGCGACGTCGCCGAAGCCGTACTCGCCCTCGACGCTGGTGGGCGCCAGGCCGAACAGCCGCGAGGGGAACTCGCCCACGTAGAGTTCCTCGTCCCGCGTGGCGATGAAGCCGCCGTTCATCCCGCCGTAGCTCATCGGCAGCCCGAGCGGCTGGACGTCGCCGCAGACGATGTCGGCGCCGTACGCCGCGGGCGGGGTCACCGCTCCCAGCGAGGTCGGGTTGCAGCCCACGACGTACTGGGCCCCGGCCTCGTGCGCGATCTCGGCCAGCGACGGGAGGGCGGGGTCCAGGATCCCGGACGCCGAGGGCGCCTCCGCGAACACCGCCGCGACGTCCCCGGCCGCCAGCTCCGCCCGCACCGCGGCGGGGTCGGCGAGCCCGGTGGCGGGGTCCACCGGCACGAGGACCACGTCGTGGTCGGGACGGACATAGTCCTCGATCTTGGAGAGCTTGTCCGGGGCGACGGCCGTCACCAGCAGCAGCCTCCGGTGGCCGGTGATGCGCCCCGCCATGCGCAGCGCGGTGGCCGCGGCCTGGAAGCCGTCGTACACCGGCACGCTCACGACGTCCATCTCCAGCAGCTCGCCCATCAGCGACTGGTACTCCCAGAGCGCCTGGAAGCGGCCGTGGTCCTCGTACGGCTCGCCCGCGTAGGCGGTGAGGAACTCGCTGCGGTTGACCACCTCCTCGACGACCGCGGGCACGTGGTGGTGGTAGCAGCCGGCGCCGAGGAAGCTGAGCGCCTCCTGGGCGCTGGTGTTGCGCCCGAGCAGCCCGCCGACGTGCCGGACCAGCTCGGCCTCGGAGCGCATCGGCGGGGGCAGGTCCAGCGGGCGGTCCAGCCGGATGCGGCCGGGCACGTCCGCGTAGAAGTCCTCGACGCTCCGCGCGCCGATCGCCTCCAGCATCTCCCGTTTCACCTCGGGCACCGAGTTCGGGATGTAGGGGTGCGCGTTCATCTCGCTCTCCTTCACATTCCTTGCCTCACCCTCTTGACGAGAACACAGGATGCAGTGTGCTGTATACAGCATTATCCCGAATCCCTTGGGGAGGCAAGATGGCGACCAACCCCGGACGGGCGGCCATCGGACGCCGGACCGTCCTGACCGCCGGAGCCGCCGGAGCCGTATCGGCGCTGCTCGGAGCGAGCGGGTGCGCCACCGGAGGCGGCGCCGGGAAGGCGGGGCCCGCGCTCAGCGCCGGCGCCCAGGCCAAGATCGAAGGAAGGATCGGCGTCTGGTCGTGGGACGTCGCGGCGAAGGCGCTCAAGCGGCTCGCCCCCGCCTTCGAGCAGCGCCATCCCGGGACGAGCGTCGACGTCGTCGACATCGGCTACGACAACGCCTACGACAAGATCACCGTGGGGATGAAGGCGGGGAAGGGCCTGCCCGACGTCCTCACCATCGAGGGCACCAGGCTCCCCGGCTACATCGGCGCCTTCCCCGGCGGGCTGTACGATCTGACCCCCCTCGCCGGCGCCCGCCGGGCCGAGTTCGCCCGCGCGGCCTGGAAGGACGTCACCGACGAGCGCGGCAAGGTCTTCGCCCTGCCCTGGGACGGCGGGCCCTGCGCCCTCTACTACCGCGCCGACATGTTCGAGAAGGCCGGCGTCGACCCGGCGAGCATCGCGACGTGGGACGACTACGTCCGCGCCGGCGAGCGGATCAAGGCCGCCACCGGCAAGAAGCTCCTCGTCATGGACCCGCAGGAGGACAGCATGTTCCCGATGCTGCTCCAGCAGCAGGCACAGGGATACGTGCGCGGCGGGAGGATCGCCGTCTCCGACCCGCGGGCCGTCCGCGCCGCGACGCTGCTCAAGACGCTCGCCGACAAGGACCTCGTCGCCTTCGAGAAGGGCTGGGACGGCCTCGTCTCGGCCACCAAGGCGGGCAAGGTCGCCACCACCCCGTACGCGGTGTGGTGGTCGGGCACCCTCACCGACGAGATGCCCGAACTCAAGGGGAAGTTCGGCGTCGCGCCCCTCCCGGCGTTCGACCAGGGCGGGGTGCGGACGTCCAACGACGGCGGGTCGACGCTCGCCGTCAGCGGCCACAGCGCGAACGCGCGGACGGCGTGGGCGTTCATCGAGTTCGCCCTCGCGAACACCGCCAACCAGGTGTCCATGCTGAAGAACGAGGGCCTCTTCCCCGCCTACCTCCCCGCGCTGAAGGACCCGTTCGTGACCGCGCCGCAGCCCTACTACGGCGGCCGGCCCGTCTTCGCGACGTTCGCCGACCTCGCGGACAAGGTGCCCCCGATCGAGATCTCCAAGGACGGCCCCAAGGCGAGGGACGTCGTCAACCGCACCGTCTCCGGCATCGTGCTGCACGGGGACGACCCGGCGAAGGCCCTGGACTCGGCGGCCAAGCAGATCGCCGCCGCCACCGGCCGGTCGATCGCCGGGTGACCCCGTGGTCGTCGACGTGACGAAACAGAGGTCCGCGAAGAGCGGACCCGCCCGCACGGCCCGGCCGGACCCGCCGCCCCGGTGGCGGGAGCGCTGGCGCCGCCGGTGCACGCCGTGGACCTTCGCGGGCCCGGCGGCGGCGCTGCTGGCGCTGTTCTTCGCCTATCCGCTGCTGGCCGGCCTCTACCAGAGCTTCACCGCCGACCGCGACGGCGTGACGACCTGGGTCGGGCTGGCCCAGTACCGCCGGATGGCGGCGGACCCGGTCTTCTGGGCCGCGCTGCGCAACACCGGGCTGATCCTCCTCGTCCAGGTCCCGGTCATGATCGGGCTGGCGCTGCTGCTGGCGTTCGGGCTGAACCAGTCCTGGCTGCGCCTGCGCGCGGGATTCCGCATCGCCTACTTCCTGCCCGCCGTCACGATGCTGGTCGCCTACTCGGTGGTGTTCCGCGTCCTGCTCAAGACCGACGGCGGCCTGGTCAACCAGATGCTCGGCGCCGTCGGCCTGCCCGACGTCGACTGGCTGAACGGACCCGGATGGGCGCGGCTGGCGCTGATCGGCTCGATCACCTGGCGGTGGACGGGATACAACGCGGTCATCCTGCTGGCCGGGCTCCAGTCGATCGCCCGGGAGCAGTACGAGGCGGCGGCGATCGACGGCGCGGGCCCCCTCACCACGTTCGTGCGGGTGGTCATGCCACAGCTGCGTCCCGTCATCCTGTTCTGCTCGGTGACCTCGACGATCGGAACGCTCCAGCTCTTCGACGAGAACTACGTCCTGACCGGCGGGGGACCGGGCAACGCCACCACCACGCCCGTCCTCTACCTCT
Organism: Actinomadura coerulea; assembly: GCF_014208105.1. Classification (NCBI taxonomy): domain Bacteria; kingdom Bacillati; phylum Actinomycetota; class Actinomycetes; order Streptosporangiales; family Thermomonosporaceae; genus Actinomadura; species Actinomadura coerulea. The sequence goes on along the minus strand of NZ_JACHMQ010000001.1, from coordinate 4,005,121 downwards.
ACAAGGTGGGCTTCGAGCAGCTCGACTTCGGCTACGCGGCCGCCATCTCCTGGGTCGTCGTCGCGATCATCGGGCTGATCTCCTACGCCCAGTTCCGCTTCATCGGGAAGGACGGGTCACGGTGAGCCAGGCCGCCGAGGCAAGGAGCCGCACGCGCGGGGGCCGCCCCCGCGCGGGCCGCGCGCTCGCCCTGCTGCTGCTCCTGGCGGGCGCGCTGATCAGCGCGGCGCCGTTCTACTGGATGGTGGTCGCCTCCACCCGCGACGACTCCGAGCTGTTCGCGTCACCGCCGCCGTTCCTGCCGGGCGGCCGGTTCCTGCACAACCTGGTGGAGCTGGAGCACACGATCGGCTTCGGCCGCGTCATGCTCAACAGCGCGGGCGTCGCCGTCGTCTACACCGTGCTCAGCTCGCTGATCTCCGCCATGTGCGGGTACGCGCTCGCCAAGTACCGGTTCCGCGGACGGCGCCTGCTGCTCGGCGCCGTGCTGGCGACCATGATGATCCCGTTCCAGGTGCTGCTCGTCCCGCTGTTCCAGATGATGGCGAGCCTCGGATGGGTCGACACCTACCAGGCGGTCATCCTGCCGTTCCTGGCCAACTCGTTCGGCATCTTCCTCATGCGCCAGGCGTTCCTCGCCTTCCCGGACGAACTGATCGAGTCGGCCCGCATGGACGGCGCGGGCGACCTGCGCATCTTCTACCGCGTCGTCCTCCCGGTGGTCCGGCCCCAGTTCGGCGCCCTGGTCATCTTCACCTTCATGACGCAGTGGAACGCCTTCCTGTGGCCGCTGCTGATGCTGAACACCGAGGACAAGTACACCGCGCCGGTCGCGCTGTACACGCTCATCGGGCAGAGCCACGTCGACTACTCCGGGCTGATCCTCGGCTCCTTCCTGGCGACGCTCCCCCTCATGTTGATCTTCTTCCTGTTCCAGAAGCAGTTCGTGTCCGGTCTCCTAGGAGGGGCGGTCAAAGGTTGACTTCCTCCCCGCTCAAAAGGCAGGGAGCTCCCGCGGTCGCCCGCTGGGTTTCCTGCTTCGCCGACGACCGCCTCGTCCGGGAGGTGTTCCGTTGAGGTCTTACACCGTCTCCACAGGCGGATGCCGCCAGCCCGGCGGCCAGGATGTTGCATGCCGCGTTCACGTCGCGGTCATGCTCGGCGCCGCAATCGCACGTCCATTCGCGGACGTTAAGCGGCAGCTTCGCGCGGACCGTTCCGCAGGTTCCGCACAGCTTGGAGGAGGGGAACCAGCGGTCGATCACGATGAGTTCGCGGCCGTACCAGGCGCACTTGTACTCCAGCATCGAGCGCAGTTGCGCCCACGCCGCATCAGAGATGGCGCGGGCGAGCGTGCGGTTCTTGAGCAGGTTGCCGACGGCGAGGTCCTCGATCACGACCGTTTGGTTCTCACGGACGAGACGAGTCGACAGCTTGTGCAGGAAGTCGCGACGGCGGTCGGCGATCCGGGCGTGCACCCGGGCCACCTTGCGGCGGGCCTTGTCCCAGTTCGCCGACCCTTTGGCTTTACGGGCCAGGTTCCGCTGCGCGCTCGCCAACCGGGCCCGGTCACGCCGCTCGTGCCAGGGGTTGATGATCTTCTCCCCGGTGGACAGGGTCACCAGCGAGGTGATCCCGGCGTCCGCTCCGACCGCCGCGCTGGTGGCGGGGGCACAGATGATGCTGTCCTGGCACAGCAGGGATACGAACCAGCGTCCCGCACTGTCACGCGACACCGTCACTGTGCTCGGTTCGGCACCCCCGGGCAGCGGACGGGACCAGCGGATGTCGAGCGGCGCGTCCATCTTGGCCGGCTTGAGATGACCGTCGCGCCAGGTGAAGGCGCTGCGGGTGTACTCGGCCGACGCACGCGACCTCTTGCGAGACTTGAACCGCGGATAGGCGGCGCGTTTGGCGAAGAAGTTGACGAACGCCGTTTGAAGATGCCTCAGCGCCTGCTGCAGCGGGACGCACGACACCTCCGCCAGGAACGCGAACTCCGGGGTCTTCTTCCACTGTGTCAGCGCGGCCGACGACTGGGCGTAGGAGATACGTCGCTGCTCGCCGTACCAGGCCTCGGTGCGTTCATCCAGCGCCTTGTTGTACACCAGCCGCACGCAGCCGAACGTGCGCGACAGCTCGGCCGCCTGCTCGCTCGTGGGATAGAAGCGGTACTTGAAGGCCCGCTTGACCTGCTGCGCCATGCCACACGTTTTACCAACCTCAGTGCCAGCCAGCTTGGCGGACGCCGAACTGCCCCGACTTCGCCATCCAGCTCCGTAAAAGCCCACTTCCTCCCTGGCTCGAAGGCCGGGGCATCAACCGAGGAGTCCCGATGAGCGAAGCGAACCGCGGGGTGCGAGGGAGCGTTCACTCGCGGGGAGCGGGGCTGCTTTATGGCGGGGACTACAACCCCGAGCAGTGGCCCGAGGAGGTCTGGGCGGAGGACGTCCGGCTGATGAACGAGGCCGGGGTCAACCTGGTGACGGTCGGCGTGTTCTCCTGGGCGCGGCTGCAACCGGGCCCGGACGACTGGGACTTCGGGTGGCTCGACCGGCTGCTGGACCTGCTCGCCGAGCACGGGATCGCCGCCGACCTCGCCACCGCCACCGCGTCGCCGCCCGCCTGGCTGGTGCGCCGCCACCCGGAGATCATGCCCGTCACGGCGGACGGCGTGCGGCTGGAGTTCGGTTCCCGCCAGCACTACTGCCCGTCCTCGCCCGTCTACCGGGGATCGGCGACGCGGCTGGCCCGGATGATCGCCCAGCGGTACCGCGCGCACCCGGCGGTCGTGCTGTGGCACGTCCACAACGAGTACGGCGACCACGTGACCGAGTGCTTCTGCGCCACGTCGGCGGCCGCGTTCCGGGCCTGGCTGCGGGAGAGGTACGGCGATGTCGCGGAGCTGAACCGCGCCTGGGCGACGGACTTCTGGTCGCAGCGCTACGGCCGGTGGGAGGAGATCGAGCCGCCGCGCGCCGCGCCCGGGCCGGTGAACCCGACCCAGCTGCTCGACTGGCGCCGGTTCTGCTCCGACGCCCTGCTCGGCTGCTACCTGGCGGAGAAGGCCGTCCTGGACGAGGACGGCGGCGGCCTCCCGGTGACGACGAACTTCATGTCGATGTTCAAGCCGCTGGACTACTGGAAGTGGGCGGCGCACGAGGACGTCGTGTCCGACGACGCCTACCCCGACCCGGCCGACCCGGCGGCGCACGTGAACGCCGCGATGAACTTCGACCTGATGCGCTCGCTGAAGGCCGGCCGGCCGTGGCTGCTCATGGAGCAGGCGCCGTCGGCGGTGAGCTGGCGCCCGGTCAACGTTCCGAAGCCGCCCGCGCTGGGACGGCTGTGGTCCTTCCAGGCGGTGGCGCGCGGCGCGGACGGCGTGCTGCACTTCCAGTGGCGGGCGTCGCGCGCCGGGGCCGAGAAGTTCCACAGCGCTCTCCTCCCGCATCGCGGCACCGGCTCGCCGCAGTGGGACCGGACCGTGCGCCTCGGGCGCGACCTCGCCCGGCTCGCCGAGGTCGCGGGCACCCGCACCGCGGCCGACGTCGCGATCGTGCTGGACTGGGACTCCTGGTGGGCGCTGGAACTGGACGACCACCCCTCGTCCCGGCTCCGGCTCAAGGACCTCACGCTGTCCTGGTACGGCGCGGCGCACGCCCGGAACGTGGCCGTCGACTTCGTCCCCCGGGGGGCGGACCTGGCGCCGTACCGGCTGGTGCTGCTGCCCAACCTCTACATGGCGAGCGATGAGACGGCCGCCTGGCTCGGCTCGTACGTCGCGGACGGCGGACGGTTGGTCTGCGGCTTCTTCAGCGGCATCGTCGACGATCACGACCACGTGCATCTCGGCGGCTATCCGGCGCCGCTCCGGAACGTGCTCGGAGTCGTCGTCGACGAGTTCTGGCCCGTCCCGGACGACGCGTCCGTCGAGGTGGCGTTCGGCGAACGAACGGTCCCGGCGACGCTGTGGAGCGAATGGCTGGAGACCGCCGGGGCGGAGACCGCGGCCGTCTACGGCCCCGGGGCGCTCGCCGGCCGTCCGGCGGTCACCCGCAACGCGCACGGCGCCGGGCGGGCCTGGTACGTGAGCTGCCACCTGGGCGACGGCATCGGGTTCGTGCTGGACGAGGCGTTCGCCGACGCGGGCGTCCGCCCGGTGCACGCCGTCCCGGACGGGGTCGAGGCCACCCGCCGGGACGGGCCCGCCGCGTCCTACCTCTTCCTGCTCAACCATCGCGACGCCGAGACGGACGTTCCCGTCCCGGGCGGCGTCGATCTGCTGTCCGGCACCGCCGTGCGGGGAACGCTGCGGCTGCCCCCGCTCGGGGCGGCGGTGCTCAGGACGGCCCACCCCCACCCCGAAAGGTGATCATGCGACGACCGCTCAACGCCCTGGCCGGGCTCACGCTCGGCTCCGCCCTCCTTGTCGGCGCCGTGCCGGCGTCCTCCGCGGCCGAGCGGAAGGCCGGGCCGGAGGGCTACGCCGACGTGCTCGACATGCACGGTGTCCCGGCCAACGCGCTTCCCGCGGAGGTCAACGAGGTCAACGTCTTCAGCGACCGCGGCGCGTGGCACGCCTACGCCCTGCCGCGGCCGGGCGACAAGGACGCCTACGGCGGGTTCTCCGGGCCGCTCTACATCGCCCAGGAGTACCCGTGGTGGCTGAGCAAGGCGTTCAGCCGCATCCGGCTGCGCGCGGACGGCCGGGACCTCGACCTCGGTGCCGCCGGCGCGCCCCGGCTCACCGCGCTGCCCGGGATGCTGCGCCAGGTCTACGACCTGCCGGGCCTGCGGCTCACCCTCGAACTGCGCTTCGCCTCCGGGCACAGCGCGCTCGTCCGCGCCTCCGTCGCCAACACCGGGACCGGTCCCCGGACGGTGGAGGTCGGCTGGAGCGGTTCGCTGCTGCGCCCGGACGACGAGCCGATGAAGAGCGCGCCGTCCCTGCACGCCACGGCGCGCGGCGTCGCCGTCGGCTTCGCCCGCGTCCGCGAGCAGTGGGACTACCTCACCGACGGCACCGAACGGTTCGAGGTGACCCACGCCGACCCGGTCCGCACCACCGTCACCGGCGACTCCTACCGCACGGACCTGGCGCGCCCGCTCACCCTCGCGCCGCGCGGCTCGTCCGAGCTGACCTGGGCCGAGTCCTACACCTTCACCGCCGCCGAACGGCAGCGGGAGGCGGCGGCCGTCCGCGACCTGCTGCGCCGCCCCGGGAAGGCGATCGGCGACACCGACGCCCGCTGGCGCCGGTACGTCGAGGCCGTCACCGCCGACGTGCCCGCCGGACGGCGGCGGCTCGCGGTCAAGGCGCTCGAGACCCTCGTCACCAACTGGCGCGGCCCGGCAGGGAGGCTCGACCACGGCGGCATCACGCCGTCCATCTCCTACAAGTGGTTCACCGGCGGGTTCTGGGCCTGGGACACCTGGAAGCAGGCGGTGGGCGTGGCGGGCTTCGACCCGGCGCTCGCCCAGTCGCAGATCAGGTCGATGTTCGACCACCAGATCACCGCGGACTCGCGGGACCGGCCGCAGGACGCCGGCATGATCCCCGACTGCCTCTTCTACAACGACCCCGCCCGCGGCGGCGGCAACTGGAACGAGCGCAACACCAAGCCGCCGCTGGCCGCCTGGGCGGTCTGGGAGACCTACCGGCGCAGCGGCGACGTCCGGTTCCTGCGCGAGATGTATCCGAAGCTGGTCGCCTACCACGACTGGTGGTACCGCACCCGGGACCACGACCACGACGGCCTCGCCGAGTACGGCGCGACCGTCGACCCGGCCAACGACACGCCGGAGGCCCGGCGGCAGGCCGCCGCGTGGGAGAGCGGCATGGACAACGCCCCGCGCTTCGACGCCGCGCTCGGCACCACCGCCGTGGAGAACCGGGACGCCGCCGGTCGGGTCGTCGGCTACTCCCTGAACCAGGAGTCCGTCGACCTCAACTCCTACCTCGCCGCCGAGAAGGGCTACCTCGCGGCGATCGCGCAGCGGCTCGGCGACCGTGCGGCGTCCCGCCGCCTGACCGCGCAGGCGCGGACGCTGACCGCCGCGATCCGCACGCGGATGTACGACCCGGCGACCGGCTACTTCTACGACACCGACCTCGCGTCGGGCCGGCGCCTCACCGACCGGGGCCGCGGCATCGAGGGCGCGATCCCGCTCTGGGCGGGCGTCGCGTCCGGGCCCCAAGCGGCCGCCGTCCGCGGCAGGCTGACCGACCCGGAGGAGTTCGCCACCCCGATGCCGTTCGCGACGGTGTCGAAGAGCTCGCCGTACTTCGCCCCGGAGAAGTACTGGCGCGGCCCCGTCTGGCTCGACCAGGCGTACTTCTCCCTGGAGGGCCTGCGGAGGTACGGCTACCGCGCCGACGCGTCCGTCCTCGCCGACCGCCTGCGCGGCTCGGCGTCCGGCCTTCTCGGAGACGGGCCGATCATGGAGAACTACAACCCGCTGACGGGGGCCCCGCTGAACTCGACCAACTTCAGCTGGTCCGCCGCCCTGCTGCTGGCCCTGGACTGACGCCGCCAGGGGGCGGCTCCGGCCTCAGGGCCGCCCCCTGGTCAGCTCTTGTGGGGGATCTGCTGCACGGTCCCTCCGTCGATGACGAACTCGGCTCCGGTGGCGAAGGACGACTCGTCGCTGGCGAGGAAGACGACGAAGGAGGCGACGTCCTCCGGCAGGCCGGGGCGTCCGAGGGGGATCGGGACCATGTCGTCGGGGATGCCTTCGGTGAGCGGTGTCCGGATCAGGCCGGGGTGCAGGGAGTTGACCCGGATGCCGTGCGGGGCGAGCTCCACGGCGACCGACTTCGTCAGGCCCCGCAGCCCCCACTTCGAGGCCACGTAGCCGTGCGCCCAGGAGGTGCCGCGAAGGCCCTCGATGGAGGAGTTGTTGATGATCGAACCGCCTCCGGCGGCGATCAGCGCGTCGGTGGCCGCGCGGATGCCGAGAAACGGGCCGGTGAGGTTGACGTCGATGATCTGCCGCCACTTCTCCGGCCTGAACCGGTTGACGGCCGCGCCGTTGGCGATCCCCGCGTTGTTGAACAGGACGTTCAGCGCGCCGAACTCCGCGACGGTGGTCTCCACGGCCGCCGCCCAGTCCGCCTCGCTGGTCACGTCGAGGTGCACGTAGCGTCCCGCGTCGCCCAGCTCGTCCGCGACCGCCCCGCCCTCGTCGTCGAGGATGTCGCCGATCACGATCCTGGCGCCCTCGGCGGCCAGGGCCCGGGCGCTGGCCGCGCCGATGCCGCGTGCCCCGCCGCTGATCAGAGCGGTCTTCCCGTCCACACGTCCCATGGTCGCCGTTCCTCTCTGCCGGTGCCCCGGTCGGTCAGCGCCGCCGCGAAGACCCCGCGGGCGGTGGTGAAGGGCAGGTCGAGCGGCGTCCGCAGCCCCGGCGGCGCCGCGACGACGTCGGGGATCGCGTTGACGATCCGCCCGGCGCCCGCGGCGATCGCGGCGTAGTTGTGGTCGCCCTTGGCGCTGGCCGGGCAGATGTCGACGCGGTAGGACGGCTCGCCGGTGATCTCGACCCGGTAGGAGCCGCCGTCCTGCGCCGGCTGCGGCCAGTCCGGCCGCAGGTCGCCGCGCAGCCGGGTCGTGTGGTCGATGACGAGGACCTCCCGGCCGCCGGCGACGCCGGTGATCGTGAACCGGACGGCCGCCATCCCGCCGGCGGGGATGTGCCCGGCGGCCACGTCGAACGCCTCCGGCGCCGGCTCCTGCTCGAACCACTCGGTGATCTCGTCGAGCTCGAAACCGAACCCCCGGGCCAGCATCCGGAGACTGACGCCCCACGACGCGGCGAGCATCCCCGGCCGCAGCAGCTTCGGCAGATCCCCCACGGGGCGGCCGAAGCCCATGAAGTCGAACATGACCGGGCCGCCGTCGTAGGTCGCGTAGTCGGCGATCTCCGAGCAGCGCACCTGCTCCACCCGCTGGCAGGTGCTCGCGATCGCGAAGGGCAGCAGGTCGTTCACCCAGCCCGGGTCCACTCCGGTGGTGAAGACGCTCGTCCCGCCCGCCCGGCACGCGTCCTCGATGGGACGGATCATGCGGTCCGGCAGCAGGCCCCAGGGGTAGATCAGCGGCACCGGGGAGGAGGCGACCACGTTGCTGCCCGCGGCGAGGATCTTCCCGATGTCGGCGAGGGCGCCGGGCAGCCGGGTCTCGCCGATCGCGCAGTAGACGGTGCAGTCCGGCCGCGCGGCGAGGGCCGCGTCCAGGTCCGCGGTGGCCGCGACGCCCGTGACCACGTCGAGCCCGGCGAGCTCGCCGGCGTCGCGCCCGGCCTTCGCGGGGTCCGACACGACCAGCCCGGCCAGCTCGAAGCGGGGATCCTCGATCAGCTGCCCGAGGGCGATGCGGCCGACGTTGCCGGTGGCCACGTGCAGGACGCGGATGGCCATGATGCTCCTCGACGGGGAGAACGGTCGATAGAACCCGTTACCGGACCACGTGGCGGCGGCCGATTTCGACGTTCACCGCGCCGTGCTGGTCAGCTGGCTGGACACATGTCCAGCATAGGTCGAGCCCTGCTCTCCTTGCAATGGTCGACCCCGCGGCCCCTATCCGGACAGGTGTCCGGACAGCCTTCCAGTCCAGTTGGAACGCGTTCTACTATGACGCCATGCGCAACGGAGCCGCGCCCGCCCCGGGACCGGGCTCCGGCACCCCGGCCCGGCCGCCGCCGGGCGGGACCGCCGAGGCAAGGAGATCCGCAGATGGCCCACCCGCCGGCGACGCCTCCGGGCCGGTACGCCGCCCTGACCCGCGCGGAACTCGCGGTCCTCGTGCCCGAGCTGCTCCTGATCGGCCAGCTCATCGACCGCTCCGGGATGGCGTGGTGCATCTCCGCGTTCGGCAGGGAGGAGATGGCGCGCATCGCGATCGAGGAGTGGGCGGCGTCGAGCCCGATCTACACCAGGCGGATGCAGCGGGCGCTGGGCTACGCCCCCGACGTGCCGGGCGAAGGCGACGTCCCGACGATCTTCAAGGGCCTGCAGCTCGACATCGGCGCGCCACCGCAGTTCATGGACTTCCGCTACACCGTCCACGACCGGTGGCACGGCGAGTTCCACCTCGACCACTGCGGCGCCCTGATGGACGTGGAGCCGATGGGCGACGACTACGTCCGGTCCATGTGCCACGACATCGAGGACCCCACCTTCGACGCCACCGCGGTCGCGACCAACCCCAAGGCCCGGGTGCGGCCGATCCACCGGCCGCCGCGCCGCCCCGCCGGCCGGCACCCCCACTGCGCGTGGACGGTGGTCATCGACGAGTCCCACCCGGACGCCGAGGGCATCCCCCTGCTCGCCGACAACGAGCGCTCCCGCGCCGCGACCCTCGGACTCGCGCCGATCGACCCGTCCGACGACGGGCTCGCCGACTACTCCGGGCCCCTGCTCTCCGACCTCGACTTCGCCGCGTTCTCCCGGTCGGCGCTGGCACGGATCGCCGACGAGGTCTGCCTCCAGATGCACCTGCTCGACCGGGCCTTCGCGCTCGCCGTGGCCCGGCGGGCCTCCGGCGCCGGGGAACTGCTCCGCATCCGCCGCAAGCAACTCGTCGGCATCGCCGGGGTCGCCGCGGAGCGGCTCGCCCGCGCCCTGGACGTGCCGCGCGACGCCGAGGGAGCGGCCCGCCTTCTCGCGGTGCACCCCCTCCTCAACCCCGCCGCCTACGTCGACGCCGACATCGAGGGCGCGGACGTCGCCGTCCGTCCGTCCCCGGCGCATGAGGACGGCGCCTGGATCTCCCTCTGCGGACCCGGATGGACGACCGCGCTCCAGGCCGTCGTCCGCGCCGTGGACGACCACCTCGACGTCGAGGTGACCGGCCCCGGCGACGGGGAATGGCGACTGACCGTGGTCCGCCGCGACGACCCCGCCCCGGAGCCCGGCGAGGTGGCCGTCGTCCGCTTCAGCACCGGCACCGCCTTCGCCTTCCAGCCCCGCCGCCCCCTGCCGATCACTCCGGTCTGAGGCCGCCCGCGCGCAGGGCGGGGGCCAGCCAGCGGTACAGGACGGCGCGGACCTCGGCCTCGTCCCGCGGAGGCTCGCTCGGATGCTGCAGCAGCGAGGTCAGCAGGCGCATGACGATCTCGGCGAGGCCGTCGAGCTCGTCCTCTGCGACACCGGCGGCCGCCCAGTCGACGGGGAAGCGCTTCAGCATCTCGGCGCCGTAGGCGATCGCCTCCGCGGTGGTGGCCCCGCGGCCGAAGGCGGCGGAGTCCTCCAGCTGGAGCAGCAGGCTCAGCCTGGGCTCGTTCGGGATGGTCCGCACACAGAAGACCATGCCCTCGACCACGGCGTCGGCCGGGTCGCCGATGCCCTGGAGGTGGGCGATCAGCCGGTCGACGAACGACTCGGCGCCCTGGGCCGCGACCTCGCCGATGATGTCGCTGATGCGGCCGAAGTGGCGGTAGACGGTCTGGCGGGTCACCCCGAGCTCGTTCGCGACGTCGGACAGCGTCGTCTTCACGACGCCGTGCCTGTCGATGCAGCGGACGGTCGCGTCGACGATGCGCTGCCGGGCCTCGGCCTCCGACGCGGGAGGCCGGCCGCGCCAGCCGTGGTGCCCCATGGGCCTTAGGATCGCACAGGCTCCGCCGTCCGCCGGAACATGATCGCGCGGTGCGCGGCCACGATCATCCCGGTGGCGGCGACGGAGCACAGCGCCGCGTACCACAGGCTGCCGATCGGCGTCCCCCGCTCGGTGACGCCGCCGGTCGAAGCGAGGTACGCCGGCAGCGCGACGAGCCAGAAGACGACGTGGACGCCCAGGTACAACGCCGGATAGGTCCGCGCGAACAGCGGCGAGGCCACCGCGCCGCCCTCGCCGGAGCGCCCGGCGCGCCACGCGTCGGCGAGCAGGAGGATGCCGGCGACCCAGACCGCGGCGAGCTCGGCGCCGAGGATGGCCCGCTGAATCCCGAGGTGGCCCTCGAAGGCGCCGCTGGGGGCGCTGACGACGATCATCGCCAGGGGTGTCACGGCGCCCGCGACCAGGGTGCGCCGACCGATCCGCGGGCCGGCGAGGGGCCCGCGGCCGTCCCGTTCGCCGACCAGGCGGACGACGAGGTAGGTCATCGCGCCGAAGGAGACCGAGGCGAAGAGCAGCATGCTGTTCATCGGCACCGACGCGAGCGCCGGCTGGTTGATCTTCTCGTTGGCGGTGTTCCACGCCCACCACCTCAGCTGGGGGCCGAGCTGGTCGAAGACCTCGTAGAAGACCTGGCAGGCGAACGCGACCGCCACCGAGCCGACCAGCGGCCCGCGCCGCGCGAAGACGCCGAGCACCCGGACGAGCTCGTAGGCGAGCTGGGAGATCGCGGGATAGAACGCCACGATGTACAGCGGCAGCCGGTCGTACATGAACTGCACGGTGAACACGTTGTGGGAGAAGATGAACCCGACGTGGTCCTGCAGACCGAACCAGCCGGGGAAGTACAGGGGCGGTTCGATCACGGCCAGGTAGACGACCGAGGCGAACCACAGCGAGATGTTGACCGGGTCGCCGTCGCGCCGCCACCGCCGCCACGCGTGGACCAGGGCGAACACCGCGCCGCCGACGATGAGCAGTTCGAGCGCGGCCATGGTGCCGTCGGCCAGGTCGAACGGGTTGCGGAAGCTCACCACGGGGTCGGCGCCGTGGCAGGAGAAGCCGAGCCGCCCGGCGACGCGCTCGGCCGCCGAGTCGCAGGTGTGGTCCATGAGCCGCCTCCCGGCGTCAGGTGCCGACAAGGTCGTCGCCGCGGGCCGGCGGGGCGCCGGGACCGGTATGGCCGGTGAAGTCGATGCCGGGCGGATCCCGCCGGTAGTCGAACCCGTGGGGAACGACGGTGCGGCCGAGGCGCTGCCGCAGCTTGTACCGGACGACGCCGAACCAGAACCGCGGATCGGCGGCCATCTGCCGGAGCGACCTGTCGAGGTTGAACACCTGGGCGAACGTCCGTTCGACGTAGTCGTCCTCGCGGCTCGCGGCGGTGATGGCGTTGAAGACCGGCCAGCTCAGGCGCGCGGTGAGCCCGCGGCGCCAGGCGGCGGCGACCTCGGTCCCGGTCGCGAAGTCGTACGCCTGGTCACGGGCCATCGCCAGCATCCAGGGCACCTGGAGGGACTTCCTCTGCCCGCGCAGGAACTCGCGCGTGAACGCGAGGTCGACGGCGCCGCGCCTGCGCAGCACCTCGTCGAGGATGAGCGCCGAGCGCGCGGCGGAGCTCATCCCCTGGGCGTAGAAGGGGTTGAAGGCGCAGATCGAGTCGCCGACGCACACCAGCCCGACCGGGGGGGCCTTGAGCAGGTCGTACCGGCGCCACTTGTTGCCGGTGGAACGGGTCAGGTGCACCGCGGAGGTCGGAGTGCAGGCACGGGCGGCCTGCGCGAACACCGGTGTCCGCACACGGTCCAGGGCGTCCTCGAACGCCTCCGCCTTGCGCGGCATCTCAAGACCCCACGACCCCATGCACACGATGGCGCGCCCGCCCTCGATGGGGAAGAAGTTGCTGAGGAACTCGTGCTCTGCCGGGTGGTCGCCGCTGTCCTGGGTCGGAGTGATGACCAGGTGCTTCCACCACCACGTCTCCGGGCGCCGCCCCGCCGGGGGCAGGTCGTACCAGCGCGAGGTGTAGGTGACCTTGGCGTCGAGCGTCTTCTCCGGCGGCGCGGGCCACCCGGCCGCGCCGAGCCACTCCACGACCGAAGAACCGCGTCCCAGAGCGTCGACGACCAGGTCGGCCGCAAGGTGGCCCTCGCTGTCGTACTCGACCCCTTCGACGCGACCGCCCGTGGAGCGAAGCCCGGTGACGGTCACCCCCTCGCGGATCTCGATGGCCGGCAGCTCGCGGACCTTGGCGCGCAGAACCCGCTCGATCAGCACCCGGGAGCTGTACACCATCGTCATCGATCCGGACTTGCGCGGTGCCCAGCCGTCGTTCTCGCAGTAGGCCGCGTCCATCGACGGCATCAGGTGCATCCCGCCCGCGGCGATGAGCGCCTCCTCGAACCCGGGGAAGATCTCTCCGATCGCGCGCCGCCCGGAGTTGAGGAGGAAGTGCGGGTGCTTGCTCTGCGGGACGCCCCGCCGATGCTCGGCCTCCGGCGGCAGCCGGTCCCGCTCCAGCACGACCACCCTCTCGAAGTGGCGGGCGAGCACCCCCGCGGCGCACAGCCCCGCCACACTGCCGCCGAGCACCACGGCCGTCCCACGCGGCATGCCGCCACCACCCATCCATTCATACACTCAACGAGTGAATGTATGATTAACCCATGCGGAGGCCCCGCGCAAGGGTCGGCATATCTGGTCTTGAGCGACTGGAGACACGCGGACCTGGCCCACCTGCGCCCGTCCCGGCGCAGACCGAGTACCCGGCGGCTACTTCCAGAGGTAGTCATAGCGGGCAGGGGCCTGGGCGACCAGAACCTGGCCGTCTCTGACCTGCCACTCAGTCTGGTGTCCTTCCTCCTGGAAGACGAGGAAGAGCCCGCACACCCGGTCGCCGTCCTCGTCCGCCGCGGGGAGGGCGGCGATCTGCCGAACCTGGTCGAGGACTTCGCCGGAACCGGAGGAGCGAACCGCTCGGGCGTAGCACGCCGCGTCGAGCCAGCCGCCTTCCGGAAACGTCCATCCCGCAGGGTCGCCGCGGCGGATGATGCGCTCGGCATCGGCCCTCTGCCCGTGGAACTCCAGCCAGCCGCGTATGTAGACCCAGGCGCCCATGCCGCCATGATGCCGGGGAACGGTCCTCGCCCACGCAGATCGGAGTCCCGTGAGCTGGTTGCCTCCTGAGGAGTACGTCCGCACTCTTCCGAACGCCACCATGTACGCCGCCTTGTACTTCACCGACGTCGACGGCGATCCTCTCTTCCTGCGCTCGGCACTGGGCGTGGAGACCTGGCAGTTCCCCGGCGGCAACGTGGAGCACGGCGACGCCACCCCGTTCGCCGCGGCCGTGCGGGAGTGCGGAGAGGAGACCGGCATCGAGTTCGACGAACCGCCCGTCCTCCTTCTGACGCACTTCCTCCCGGCCCAACCGAGGTGGCCCCGCGCGAAGATCGGGTTCATCTTCGACGGCGGAACGCTCACGGACGCCGAACTCGGCCGGATCGTCCTGGACCCGTCCGAGCACACCGAGTGGCTCGTCCAACCGATCGGCGCCTGGAAGGCGACGATGAGCCCGCGCTCGTTCAGCCGGGTCGCGGCCGTGCACGAGGCCAGAAGCAGCCGATCCGCGACGTTCCTCTGCGAACCGCCGCCCGCGTAGCTCGTCCGGGTGTCGGCCGCGCCCGCTCCGTCTCAGGGGAGGCGGAAGGCGAGGAGGGTCTTGTCCTGGGCTGCCACGAGGGTGCGGTCGCGGGTGGCGAGCGCCCATTGCCTGGTGGGGGAGGAGGTGGAAACGGGGTGGTTCCAGACGAGCTCGCCCGTCTCGGCGTCCCAGCCGTAGAGTCCCGCGCCCGTGGCGCCGGCCACCCCGGTGCAGATCATTCCGCCGGCGGCGACCAGCCGGGCGGTGCGGGTCGCGGGCGTGTTGACGGACCAGACCCGGCGGCCCGTGCGGGCGTCGAACGCGATGAGCCGCGGGTTGTCGAGGATGTAGGCGTACTTCCCGCTCACCAGGAGGCTCCGTTCCTGCCCGCCGGGCGAGGCCGGTGTGTAGGTCCACCGCTCCTGGCCGGTGGACGCGTCCAGGGCGTACAAGGTCGGGCTGCCTGTGTAGACCGTCCCGCCGGCCACGGTGAAGTCCTGGGAGAGCTGAGCCTCGTCGTGGGGCTTCGCCGCGGCCTTGGGAAGCTCGACGGCCCAGAGACTGCGGCCGGTGTCGGCGGCCAGCGCCTCCAGCCTGACGCCCGACGGGTTGCGGAAGATCAGGTTCCCGCCGCCCTCGGGGACGAAGGTCAGGCCGCCCTCCGGATCCGCCCAGCGGAGCGCGCCCGTCGCGGTGTCGAGCCCGACGAGCAGGCTGTCCGCCCCGCGGGGGGTGCCGATCGCGACGAGGGTGTGGTTCGTGATGCCGTAGAGGAAGCAGAGGGAGGTCTCGGAGGGCCACTCGTAGGCCCAGAGCCGGCTGCCGGTGGCGGCGTCCACGCCGAAGACGGTCTGGTCCCGGCCGGTGATGACGAGTTTCCCGTCGTCCGGCCCCACCAGCTCGGGGTAGTCGTCGCCGGCGGCCACGTCGCTGCTCCACCTGACCCGGTGGGACTCGTCCATGGCGATCAGCCGGTCCTCCTCGTCCGGGACGCCGTAGATCATGTTCGGTCCGGTGACCGCGACGGAGAACCTGCTGGACCACAGCTGCCGCCCGGTGTCGAGCGAGTGCCAGCGGTACACCGGTCCCTCGTCGTGGGGGACGACCGTCCGGGAGAGGACCTCGACGGCGAAGCGCCGGTCGCTGAGGTCGCCGATCGTCGTCCGCCACAGCGGCTTCGGCGGGGCGGGCCTCCGGCCGGCCCCGCCGTTCGCCGCGGCCAGTGCCGCGGCCGTCCCGCCGCCGATGACGGCGAGCCCAGCGGCGGCGGCGCCGCCGAGCAGCAGCCGGCGACGGGTGCGGGACTTGGCGAGCTCCCGTATGTCCAGGAGGAGCGTGTCCTCCCGCTGCCGCAGCTCCTCGCCGAGGGGGCCCGGAAGCCACCCGGGTGCCACCGGCTCGGCCGCCAGAAGCGACGGAAGCAGCTCGGTGGGCGGACGCTCGCCGGGGTCGCGGCTCAGGCAGGCGGCCACCAACCGCTCCAGGGACGCCGGTACGCCGTTCAGATCGGGCGCCTCGTGCAGGCTCCGGTGAATGATCGCGGCCAACGCATCCCTGCCGAACGGGGGACGACCGGTGGCGGCGAAGGCCAGCACGGCCCCGAAGGCGAACACGTCGGCGGACGCGGTGAGCGTCCCGCCGCGGATCTGCTCGGGGGACATGTAACCGGGGGAGCCGATGATCTGCCCCTCGGAGGTGAGCGCCCGCGTGGGCCCGCGGGACGCGTCATGGTCGGCGGCCTTGCTGATGCCGAAGTCGATGACCCGGGGCCCGTCCTTGGCCAGCAGGATGTTGGCCGGTTTGAGGTCGCGGTGCAGCAGCCCCGCCGCGTGGATCGCGATCAGGGCCTCGCCCAGCCCCGCGCCGAGCGTGCGCAGCAGCGGCTCGGGCATCGGCCCGTACCGTTCGACCGTCTCCTTCAGGCTGAGCCCGTTGACGTACGCGGTCGCCAGCCACGGGACGGCCCCGTCCGGATCGGCCTCGACCACCGGGCTGGTGAACGCGCCGCTGACCCGCTGGGCGGCCGCGACCTCGGCCCGGAACCTGGCCCGGAACCCCGGGTCCCCGGCGAGCTCCGGCCGCACCACCTTGACCGCCACCGCCCGTCCGGCCGGGGACGCGCCCAGGTACACCCGTCCCATGCCGCCCTCGCCCAGCCGCCGCAGCACCCGGTACCTGCCGATGCGGTCGGGGTCCTCGGGCACTGGCGGGGCCGTCACGAGGCCGCCCGGAAGCAGAGCAGCCGCTCATGATCGGTCGCGAAGACCGACGAGCCGGACACGGCGACGTCCCACTTCCCGGCGCGGGGGACGTCGCCCCAGTGCGCCCACAGTCCCCGGCCGGAGGCCGTGGCGGCGAAGACGCCGCCGCCGAACGCGACCGCGAGGGCGTCGTCCGACGCCGCCTCGTGCCCCGCCTCGCCAACGAACTTCTCCGGACCTGCCAGGGTCCACGCGGAGGCCCCGGTCGCGCGGTCGTGAGCGTGCAGGTCGTCACCCCTGAAGATCACTTTGCCGGCCGCGTGCAGGACGGAGGGGAACTCCGCGCCGGCGGTCCGCGACCACACCCTCTTCCCACCGGCAGTGTCGACCGCCTGGAGCGTGTCGGCGAAGTTCCCGAAGACCCTGCCGCCGGATACCGCGATGCCCTGGGTCAGCCACTCACGCCCGTTCTTGGACCAGTCGACGGTCCAGCGCCTGCGGCCGGTGGCGAGGTCGACGGCGCTGAGCGTGTGCTTCACATTGAGGTACAGGCCGTTCCGGTCGACCGCGCCTTCGACGGTCGAGTCGGCGAGGGGGAGCCGCCACCGGGCCTTGCCGCGGGCGAGGTCCACGGCCCACACGGCCGGGACGTCCTCGTCCGAGGACGTCCCCGACTCCAGCAGGACCGCGCCGTCGGCCACGCCGAAGACGGAACCGGGAAACGCGCCGTCGGGCATCGGCAGATGCCTCGGCTCACCGGACGCCGCGTCGACCAGGGTGATCGTCGTCTCGCCGTCGAGACCGCCGCCGTTCGGGAGGATGAACGTCGACCCGTTGACCGCGCTGCCCGTGAACATGCCGACGTCCGCCGTCCACAGCCGCCGCCCCGATGCGGCGTCCACCCCGTATGCCGCGTCTTCGCCGCCCCACAGCACGACACCGCCCGCGACCAGCAGGTGCGATTCGTCGGACCCGACAGGCGCGGGCGGGACGAACGTCCACGCCGGCGCGGGCGCCGCGGCGATGGCGGTCCCGCGGGGCGCGGGCTTGGCGGGCTTGGACTTCCCGCCCGCCAGGGCCCAGCCCGCCGTCCCCGCGCCGATGCCGGTCACGGCGACCGCCGCCCCGGCGGCCAGCCCCAGCACCCGCCGCCGCCGCAGGCCGCCGGAGGCCGTCTCCTCGATCCTCGGCAGCGGCGGCGGCGGCGCCACGGGCCCGGACGAGATCCGGTTCGCCTCGGCCTCCCTGGCCGCCAGGTCCCGGCGAAGCGCCGGAGAGATGAGCGCCGAAGGATCGGCGGGGGTCAGCGCCGCGAGCACGTCCGTGAGCGGAGGCCGCCGGTCCGGTCGCTTGTCCAGGCAGGCGGCCAGAATGCTCCGCAGCGACGCGGGCAGCCCGTCCAGACGGGGTTCGCCGTACATGATCTCGTACAGCAGCGCGCCCGGGTCGCCCTCGCCGAAGGGCCGGGCCCCCGTGGCCGCGTAGACCAGCACGCCCCCCAGCGCGAACACGTCCGCCCCGGGCCCCGCGTCCTTGGCCCCGGCGACCTGCTCGGGCGCCAGGTACGCCAGCGTGCCGATCATGCCGCCGGTACGGGTGATCTGCGTGGCGTCGACGACCTTGGCGATCCCGAAGTCGATGATCTTGGGGCCGTCCTCGGCCAGCAGGACGTTGCCGGGCTTGAGGTCGCGGTGCACCAGCCCCGCCCCGTGGACGGCCTGCAGCGCCTCGGCGAGCCCCGCGCCCAGAGCACGGACGGCCGGTTCGGGCAGCGCCCCGCCGTCTTCGACGGCCTCCTTCAGCGTGGGCGCTGGGACGAAGCCGGCGGCGAACCAGGGTTGCGACGCGTCGGCGTCGGCGTCCAGCACGGGCGCCGTGTACAGCCCGCTGACCTTGCCCGCCGCGCCGATCTCGCGGCGGAACCGCTCCCGGAACCCCGGATCCTCGGCGGAGTCCGGCCGAATGAGCTTGAGAGCCGCCAGCCGCCCACCCCGCGACCGGGCGAGATAGACGACCCCCATCCCACCGGCACCGAGCCGGGCGAGAATTCGATACCCGCCGACCCCAACGGGATCCCCCGGCTGGAGTGGCCCCATCCCGCCCCCACCTCGAACGAACACCAGTGTCTGTAAGTCTATCGAACCTCCACCCGCTCAACTCGACCTCGCTGCCCCCGCCGGTCGCCAACGTGGTCACTCGACACGAGCAAGGCGCCGGCGGCATCAACTCCCTCAATTGGAGTCAAAGACGCCCCGCTCCCTTCAGCCGAGAGCCACAGTGACACCGTAAAGCCGTGGAATCGGCAAGCCTGGCCCCCGAAACCGTCGCTCTGTTGCTCCGTGACCTCTGCATCGATCTCGGGTTCTGCCTGTCGCCGGTAGCTCGTGCGAATGCCTGTGACCGGGTCCCGCGCGCTTGGCAGCTTGGAGAATGTGTGCGAGAAGTTGTCCGGGTCGGTTGGCGTGCCCATCTCGGACGGGCAGCCTGTGATCCTGCCACGCTTCACCGAGCGCGAGCCGCGCCTTTGCCTGGTCGGCATGCAGAGTGCGGAGCACGCTCATGGCCTGCGTTGTGAGCACGAGCGTCCCGGCGCGACTCGGCCGTCTTCAACTCACTGAGCATGATGCGCGTCTTCCGCCCGCAGCTCTTGATTGGGAGGCCGGGGACGACGTACGGCTCGGCAGGCTGACCGGGGGCGGTGAACGCGTCGGCAGGCAGACCGTCGATGAGCAGCGGCGAAGCCGTGCTTGCGTTCGAGCGCGCTCGAACTCCTAGCGTCGCCGGCATGACATCTCAACCAGGGACTCAGCGGACATGGATCATCACCGGCGCGTCGGCGGGCTTCGGCCGTGCCATCGCCGAGTGCGCGGTCGGGCGGGGCGACAACGTGGTGCTGGCCGTGCGGCGGCCGGCGTCGGTGGCCGACTTCGCGGACGCCCACCGCGACCAGGTGCTGGTCGCCGAGCTCGACGTGCGTGACACCGGGCGCGCCGGGGACGTCGTGCGGGCGGCGGTCGACCGGTTCGGTCGGGTGGACGTGCTGGTGAACAACGCCGGCCGCGGGGTCGTCGGCGCGGCAGAGGAGGTCGGCGAGGAGGAGCTTCGTGCGTCTTTGGAACTGCACCTGCTGGGTCCGGCGGCGCTCGTGCGGGCCGTCCTGCCGTACTTCCGCGAGCAGGGGTCGGGCACGATCGTGCAGATGAGCAGCCAGGGCGGGCGCATCTCCTTCCCCGGTGTCGGCGCGTACTCGGCCGGCAAGTTCGCGCTCGAAGGCTGGTCGGAGGCGCTGGCCGGCGAGGTCGCGCCGTTCGGGGTCCGGGTGATGATCGTCGAGCCGAGCCGGTTCCGCACCTCCTTCAATGCACCCGACGTGCTCGGGATCGCCGACGCAAGCACCGCCTACACCGGCCTCCTGCGGGCCGTCCGCGACGACATGGCCAGGGCCGACGGGATCCAGGAGGGCGATCCGGTACGGGCCGCGGAGATCATCGTGGACCTGGTAGCCGGTGACGAACTGCCGCTGCGCCTTCCGCTCGGACGTGAGGCGGTCGAGCGCATCGGAAGGTCCTACCGGCAGAACCTGGAGGAGCTCGAACGCTGGGCCCCCACCGCGCGTGCCGCCGACTTCCCCGGCGCCGCCGCATCCGCCCGGCCGATCTAGAGTGGCGCCATGGCCACGGACGATCTGATGGCGAGGGCGCTCGCCGCCCTCGACGAGGTCGACGGCCCGATGTCGGTCGAGGTGATCCACCGCCTCGTCGACGTCGGCGCCGCCACCGACCCCATGACCATCACGGAGGTCGCCGACCTGCTCGACATGTCGCCGCACACGCTGCGCTACTACGAGCGGATCGGGCTGGTCGAGGTGGCCCGCGACGCCAGCGGCCACCGCAGCTACGACGCGCGGGCGGTCCGGAGACTGGTCTTCCTGACCCGCATGCGCCTGTCCGGGATGGCCATGCGCGACCTCCAGCACTACATGCGGCTGGCCGACGAGGGCGACGACACCGTCCCCGAGCGCCTTGACCTGCTGCTCGAACACCGCGACACGATCCGCCGCCAGCTCAAGGAACTGACCCTGTCCCTGGCGGCGACCGAATACAAGATCGCCACCTACGGCGGCCACACCAGCCCCTCGTCAGCGGGCAAGGCCTGACCCGTCGGCACCGAACCGCGGACATGAAGCTGCAGGACATCACCTCAGAGACCGTCCGCGAGTGGATTACGCACGTCAATAATCAGGGCGCTTCCGCCTACCGCATCAAGTACTGCAAGACGGCGATCCTCAACGCCATCTTCACCACCGCTGTGAACGACGGCGTCCTCGTGTACCACCCCAGCCGCGGCGTGAAGACCGACCCGGGCCCCGAGAAAGCCGCGCCAGATCATCACGGCCGACCAGTTCGCCCGTACCTACGAGGCCTTCCCGGATGCGACCGCTCAACTCCTCGTCGAGACCGACATCGAAAGCGGTCTCCGCTGAGGCAAGCTGACCGAACTTCGCGTCAAGGACCTCGACTTCGCCACCGGCATCCTCACCGTCAGCCGCTCTGTCGTCGAACTCGTCCCCAAGCTCCATCCCGAGGGCCGCCGCTTCATCGGACGACCAAGAAGGCTCCGGCAGAGGTCACGTGGGCCGATCTGGCGTCCGCCGCGATGAGATCCGTCAGGCCAAGGCCGACAAGCTCGCATGCGAGGTCCGACCTCTCGCCGAGGACAGCTCCTACCGTTGGTAGGATTAAGTGGTGGACAGCAAGCGAACTTCCGTCAACCAGCCTCTCCGTGTCGCGAAGCGCCGCAACGCCGCGAGTGGACACAGCGCGACCGAAAAGTTGTCGGCCACCATCCGCCGCGGCCGCAAGGCTGAGATTCGCGAACAGGCCCGCAAGCTGGGCTTGTCCGATTCCGCCTACGTTGATGAGGCGATCGCGGCCAAGCTCCAACTCGATGCCCTCGCCGAGTTCGTTGACGAATTGGAAGAACGGCACGGGCCGTTCAGCGAGGACGAGATCCAGGCCGCCCTCGCCGCCTGGCCGTCTGCGCAAGATCAGTGAGTGCCGCTCGAGGCCGTCGAGCTGCAAGGCTTGGCGGGATCCTGGTACTCGACAACGACGCCATCAACAAGGCCGCCACCGACCGCAACGTTGCGATCTTCTTCGCCGCTGCGCTGCGCAAGCAGGCACGCTTGGTCACGTCCAGTGTCGTACTGACGGAGATCCTTCGCGGTTCCGACCGGGACACGAAGCTGAATCATGTGCTGTCCAGCACCAGAACGGTCGTTGAGCCTGTCACCGAGGACCTTGCACGCGCCGCCGGGAAGCTGATCGGTGACGCGGGGTTCGACTCAGCGGAGGTTGTAGAAGCCTTGGTCGCCGCGACGGCTCACATGTACGCCGACCGTGCGGAGGCGGCAGGGCAACAGCCTGATGTGCTGATCTTGACCGCCGACGCCACCCACCTGCCGGGGCTGGCAGGTGACAGGAAGGGAGTAAGAGTGCAGAACGTAAAGGACATTCGCGCTTCCTGAAATCCGATCGGCGCGGCCCCACTGGACGCTGGGGGGATGGCCGTGTCGGCGGCCCACGGTTTCGTCTGCGCGCTGGACCGTCCGCTCCGAGAAGCCGCTCAACGTCGATCCATGGCTCGACATCCGCATCGCAGATGTCAAGATCACTGGCGGCTGTCATCTGGAGCACTGCATCATCCGGTCCAGGACCGGTGGCGCGGCGCGGTCGTGGGTAGACGAGCGGGGCCGGGCACTGTTGGAGTGGACACACCGGTTCATCACCGATGCCTGGGGCTGGGATGTCCCCATCAGGGCATCCGCGACGGGGAGGCCTCGGCCGTCCCAGCCGCACGCGAAATTGAAGAAGAGAGCGGATGGCGGCCGGGGCCTATGCGTCCTCTCATGGTCATTCTCCCCCACGCCCCGGCCTGCCGCGTGCGGACGATCTGCGGCTCGAAGCGTCCCGATCACGTGGGCCATCTGTCCGCACCGGCCCGGCCTGTGTGATCACGGTCTTGGGCCGGTGCACGTGGCGGAGTTGCCGCCACCTCGCTCGTCCGGTTTTGCCGGTTATGACCCAGATGGCGATGATCTCGCCCGACAAGCCGAGCCAGGAGTGAGCCCCGGAGAGCAGGGGAGGACGGGTGAGATGGTTCGGCAGCTCCCGGAAGGGGGCGGGAGCGTGAAGCAGATGAGCCAGGACGGGTTGCTCGCCCTCCCCACCACGGTCAGCGTTGAGACCGCCGCCCGCGCCATCGGGCTAGGACGCACACGCGTCTACCAGCTCGCCCGGCAAGGCGAGTTCCCCTGCAAGGTGATCCGCATCGGCACGAGCTACCGCATCGTGACGGTCGATTTCCGCCGGCTCCTCGGCATCGAGCCGAGCTAGCGAGCCGTCCACGGAAGGTTCGGTTCCCGTCGGGGAGCCGGACCTTCCGCGCCGAGGACGCAAGATCCGTCACCGTGCTGATCTCCGCCAATGACGGCCAGAGCGTGATCGCGAAGGTTCGCAATTGAACCAGGATGCCGCCCAGGCGTGCCAGTTCCCAGTGACAAATGATCTTCAAAAGGGCGGCCAAGATCGCCTCATTGGGCTCTGGCCTGGGGAAATGAGAGAGCGGGCGACGGGAATCGAACCCGCGTAGCCAGTTTGGAAGACTGGGGCTCTACCATTGAGCTACGCCCGCTAGGCGTCTCGGGGGCCTGGGTGGGCCTCGATCGCCATCCCGTAGCGTACAGGGTTCTTGGGGTGGTCGTGCCTTCGCGGAGCGGGCGGGGGGCGAACGGGACTACACTTCTCGCGTCATCGCGTTCGGCGGTGGTTCGCGGGCTGTAGCGCAGCTTGGTAGCGCACTGGCTTTGGGTGCCAGGGGTCGTGGGTTCGAATCCCGCCAGCCCGACCGCGGGTCTCCTGCGACGCGGCGTCCGCACGCCCGTGCGGACGCCGCGTCCGGTCACGCCTGAGCCGCCAGGAGGGTGCGGGCCTCGGTCGCCGCGATGGTGATCGCCTTCGGGAGGTTCTCCGGGCGGCGGCCGCCCGCGTTCGCGACGGGGCCCTTGCCGCCCGCGCCGCCGCCGACCTCGCGGGCCGCGCCGGTCAGCAGGTCGCGGGCCTGGACTCCGGTGGACGCGCCCGCCGCTGCGACGAGCACCGCCTTGCCGTCCGACTCGGTTCCGAGGACCACCAGGCCGCGCTGGCCGCGGCGGGTGAGGACGCCGGTCGCGATCGCGCGCAGGTCCGCGCCGGTCAGGCCGGGGACGGTGTGCGCCACCAGCCAGCCGCCGGGGACGGGCTCGGCGAGGGAGCCGAGGCGGTCGGCCTCCGCGTCCAGGCGCGCTCGGTGAAGCGACGCCAGGTGCCGCTGGGTCTCCGCGAGTGTTTCGAGGCGTTGCCGGAGGCGGTCCGGGGCCTGGTCGGGGTGGACGTTCAGCAGCGCCGCGAGTTCGTTGAGCAGGTGGCGCTGGCGGTCGTGGTGGCGGAGGGCGTCGGCGCCGGTGAGGGCCTCGATGCGGCGCAGACCCGTGCCGATGGAGGACTCGCCGACGATGTGGACGGGGCCCGCCTGCGAGCCGTGGCCGACATGGGTGCCGCCGCAGAGTTCGCGGGAGGCGTCCCCGATGTCCACGATGCGGACGTCGTCGCCGTACCGCTCGCCGAACAGGGCGACCGCGCCGGCGCGCTCCGCCTCCGCCCGGGTCGCCTCCCAGACGCGCACCTCGGGGTCGTCGAGGAGGTAGTCGTTGACGAGGGTCTGGACGAGGTCGGTGTCGACGGGGGAGAAGTGCGCGAAGTCGAAGCGCAGGCGTCCGGGCTCCACGCGGGAGCCCTGCTGCGCCGCGTGGTCGCCGAGTGTGCGGCGCAGCATCGCGTGCAGGACGTGGGTGGCACTGTGCGAGCGCGCGGTGGCCGCGCGGCGGTCCGCGTCCACGATCGCCTCGGCCTCGTCGCCGGGGCGGACCTCGCCGTCCGCGACGCGGACGGTGTGGACGTGCAGGCCGTCCAGTCCCGGGCGGGTGTCGACCACCTCCAGCGTCGCGCCGGACGTGCGGATCGTGCCGGTGTCGCCGACCTGGCCGCCCGACTCCGCGTAGAACGGGCTGCGGGTCAGGATCACCTCCAGTTCGTCGCCCTTGGCCGCGGCGGGTACCTCGCCGTCGGGGCCGAGGAGGGCGCCGATCCGTGTTTCCGCTGTTTCGGAGGAGTGGCCGACGAAGTCGGTGAGGCCGTGCGCCGCGGTGACGCGGCGGTAGAGGTCCTGCCGCGCGACCGCGCCGCCCTTGCGGCCCTGTCCGGCGCGGTGCGCCTGGCGGCGCTGCGCTTCGAGGAGCTCGGTGAACGCGTCCTCGTCGACCGTGAGGCCGGCCGAGCGTGCCGCGTCGACCGTCAGGTCGATCGGGAAGCCGTAGGTGTCGTGCAGCTCGAACGCCGTCCGCCCGGAGATGGCGGTGGCGGCGCGGCCGATCGCCGCGTCGAGGAGCTGGGAGCCCTGGCGCAGCGTCCGCTCGAACGCCTCCTCTTCGGCCCCGACGACCTGCTCGATGAGCTCGGACCGCCGGGCCAGCTCCGGCCAGGCGTCGCCGAGGTTGCCGACGACGCTGGAGGTCAGCGCGGGCAGGGTGGGGCCGTCGATGCCGAGCCTGCGCGCGTGCCGGATCGCGCGGCGCATCAGGCGGCGCAGGACGTAGCCGCGGCCGTCGCGGGCGGGCATGACGCCGTCCGCGATGAGGAACGCGACCGAGCGGGAGTGTTCCGCGACGACGCGGAAGGACGTCGAGTCGTCGCTGCCGTCGCGGCCCGGGTAGGCGCGGCCCGCCATCTCCTGGACGAGACGGAGCGTCGGCGCGAGCAGGTCCGTCTCGCACACCGTGTCCACGCCCTGCAGCACCGCCGCGAGCCGGTCGAGACCGAGCCCCGTGTCGATGTTCCGTGAGGGGAGTTCGCCGAGGATCGGGTAGTCGTCCTTGCCGGAGCCCTCCCCACGGAGGTTCTGCATGAAGACGAGGTTCCAGAGTTCCTGGTACCGCTCGCCGTCCACTGCGGGTCCGCCTTCGCGGCCGAAGGACGGCCCCCGGTCGTAGTGCAGTTCGGAGGACGGTCCGCAGGGGCCGGGGACGCCCATCGACCAGTAGTTGTCCTCCATGCCGAGCCGCTGGATCCGCTCAGAGGGGACGCCCACGCGCCGCCAGAGCCGGACGGCCTCGTCGTCGTCCAGGTACACGGTGACCCAGAGGCGTCGCGGGTCGAGGTTGTAGTGGCGGGTGAGCAGCTCCCACGCCCAGGCGGTCGCCTCCGCCTTGAAGTAGTCGCCGAAGGAGAAGTTGCCGAGCATCTCGAAGAACGTGGCGTGCCGCGTGGTGCGGCCCACGTTCTCGATGTCGGACGTGCGCGCGCACTTCTGCACCGACACGGCGCGCGGGTGGTCGGGCGTGGTCTCGCCCAGGAAGTACGGCTTGAACTGGTTCATGCCCGCGTTCGCCAGCAGCAGCGTGGGATCGGAGGGGATCAGCGGGCTGGACGGTACGACGCGGTGGTCGCGCTCCTGGAAGAAGCCCAGGAAGGTCGAGCGGATGTCAGTCGAGCGCATGGGACGGCCTCACGAGGTCGATGGGATGAAGGCGCACACCGCCGAGCCGGGCCGGGCACGTCTGCGCGTTCCCCAGCTCGGCGCGGCTAGCTCGCCGTCCCACCTCGTGAATGACCATCGCCGTCCACGCTACCGGTGCGCGCCGTCCCCCTGCACGTCCATTTGGCGGGCGTCGTAGTCGGCGCGGGCGGCGTCGATCTGGGCGAGGTGGTCCTCGGCCCAGGCGACGAAGGTGCCGGCCGCGTCCATCAGCGTCGCGCCCAGCGGTGTGAGCGAGTACTCCACGCGGGGCGGCACCACGGGGTAGACGGTCCGGACGACGATGCCGTCGCGCTCCAGGCCGCGCAGCGTGACGGTGAGCATCCGCTGGCTGATGCCGTCGATCTCGCGCTTCAGCTCGGTGAACCGTTTGGTGCGTTCGCCGAGCACCGCGATGACCTGCAGCGACCACTTGTCGCCGATGCGGTCGAGGATCTCGCGGGCGCGGCAGCCGAGGGCGGTGTGCTCCATTGGTTCCCTCCAGGTGACCGGGGCAGAAAAAAGTGCCTTCTTGTGGCGGTCGTCGGGTTGTCCGCACCATGGAAGCGGTTCCTGAAAGGAACTGCCTTACCTTCCATAACCGTAGGAGACACCATGACGGCCCAGCTTGTCGAGATCCCCGGCTACGTCGCCGGGACCTGGACCATCGACCCCCTGCACTCCGGGGTCGGCTTCACCGTCCGGCACCTGATGGTCAGCCGGGTCCGCGGGCGGTTCGGGACGTTCGAGGGGACGATCGTGACCGGCGCCGACCCGCTCGCCTCGTCGGTGACCGCGACCGTCGACCTGGCGTCGGTCGACACCGGCAACGCCCAGCGCGACGAGCACGTGAGGTCCGCCGACTTCCTGGACGTCGCCAGGTATCCGGCCATGTCCTACCGCTCCACCGGCGTGCGCCGCGACGGCGAGGACTTCGTGCTGGACGGCGAGCTGTCGCTGCGCGGCCTCACCCGGGAGGTCCCGCTCCGGCTGGAGATCGGCGGCTTCGGTCCCGACCCGTTCCGGGAGGACGACCCGTTCAAGGGCGCCCGCGCCGGATTCACCGCGACGGGCGAGATCAGCCGCCTGGAGTTCGGTGTGGGCGCGGCGACGACCGCGGCGGGCGGCGGGCTCGCGCTGAGCGACAAGATCCAGATCGTCCTGGAGATCGAGGCGGTCCGCCAGGACGGCTGAGCCGCGTGGACCGGAGGGCGGTGCTCCTCAGCCGCCGAGCAGGGAGGGGAGCGCGTCCAGCGTCGTGATGCGCGCGACGTCCAGGGGGCCGGGGGACGGGCCGCCGGAGCGGTCGAGCCACACGCCGGTGAGGCCCGCGGCGGCGGCGCCCTGCGCGTCGGTGACGAGCCGGTCGCCGACGTAGGCGGCGGCGTGCGGTTCGGCGCCGAGGGCCGCGCAGGCCGCCAGGAAGATCCCGGCGGCGGGCTTGGCGGCGCCCGCCTCGCTGGAGGCGACGACGACGGGGAGCCGGGCGGCGAAACCGATCCGTTCGACCTTCAGGCGCTGCTGCGCGGCGTCCCCGTTGGTGATCACCCCGAGCCGCAGACCGCGTGCCGCGAGGGCGTCGAGCGCCGGTTCCGCGTCCGGGAACGGGCGCCAGGCGGCCTCGTAGCGCGCGACGAACCCGGCCAGCCAGGCGTCGGCGCGGGCGTCGTCCCAGTCGCCGAGGCCGAGCTCGCGGGCGAGGGTGACGATCCGGAGGCGGCGCTGCCCGGCGAAGGTCAGCTCGCCCGCCAGATACCGGTCGACGGCCTCCTCGGTCAGCTCCGCCCAGCGCGCGGCGAGCGCCGCCGGGTCCTCGTCCGGGAACATCCCGACGACGGCCCGGCGCGCGGCGCCCTCGTGGTCGAGGAGCGTCCCGTCCAAGTCGAACAGCACCGCCGAGATCATGAGAGGAACGCGCTGAGCGCGGCGGTCAGCTCGGCCGGCGCGTCCTCCTGCACCAGGTGCCCGGCCCCCTCGACCGTGTGGAGGCGTGCCCCGGGGACGAGCGCGGCCAGCTCGCGGCCCTTGGCGGCGGGGATCCACGTGTCCTCGGCGCCCCAGCAGACGAGGACCGGCAGGTCCAGCTCGCCGTAGCGGCCCTGGACGTCGCCGGCGCGGCTCCGGTACGTCCTGCCCAGCGCCCAGTCGTGCAAGAAAGCTCCTCGTGTCGTCCGTCCGGTGCGGTCTGGGGCACCTTGGCCTTTCCCATGATGGACGACCCGCGCGCCACGGCCGACAAGCCTCCACGGTTCGGGGCTCGGGAAGGGGCGGGCCCCTGACCGGCGTCCGGTTGGTCAGGGGCCCGAAGTCTCGGCTGTCTGAGGGGCTGGGAGTACCCCTTCTGCGAACAGCTCAGCCGAGACCGCTCTTGATCGCGGTGATCAGTTCACCGCCCGTCGTGTCGCCGCTGAGTTCCCAGAAGAAGGCGCCGCCGAGACCCTGGTCTCCGGCGAAGCCCATCTTCCCGCGGATGGTGGACGGGGTGTCGTAGCTCCACCACTCGCTGCCGCACTTGCCGTAGGCGGTCCCGGCGACCGTGCTCGTCGCGGGGCACTTGCCCTTCAGGACCTTGTAGTCCTCGATGCCGGCCTCGTAGGTGCCGGGCGCGGCGCCGGTCGCGGTGCCGCCCGGCTCGGACTGGGTGACGCCCGTCCAGCCGCGGCCGTAGAAGCCGATCCCGAGCAGCAGCTTGTTCGCCGGCACGCCCTTGGCCCTGAGCTTGGAGATCGTGTCGGTGCTGTTGAAGCCCTCGTGCGGGATGCCCGGGTAGGACGTGAGGGGCGAGTGCGGCGCCGTCGGTCCCTTGGCGTCCCAGGCGCCGAAGTAGTCGTAGGTCATGGGGTTGTACCAGTCGACGTACTGGGCGGCGCCCCCGTAGTCGGTGACGTCCATCTTGCCGCCGTCGCTCGCGTCCGCGGTGATCGCGGCGGTCACGAGGTCGCCGGACCCGAACTTGGCGCGCACGGCCGCCATGAGCTTCCTGAACGCGTCCGGTCCGCTCGTGTCGCAGGTCAGGCCGCAGGCGTTCGGGTACTCCCAGTCGATGTCGATGCCGTCGAAGACGTCGGCCCAGCGCGGGTCCTCGACCAGGTTGTAGCAGGACTCGGCGAACGCGGCCGGGTTCTGGGCGGCCTGGCCGAAGCCGCCGGACCAGGTCCAGCCGCCGAACGACCAAAGGATCTTCAGGTCCGGGTGCAGCTTCTTCAGCTTGCGCAGCTGGTTGAAGTTGCCGCGCAGGGGCTGGTCCCAGTTGTCGGCGACGCCGTCGACGCTCTGGTCGGCGGTGTAGGCCTTGTCGTAGTCGGCGTAGGAGTCGCCGATCGCGCACCGGCCGCCCGTGACGTTGCCGAACGCGTAGTTGATGTGCGTCAGCTTGGCGGCCGAGCCGCTCGTCTCGACGTTCTTGACGTGGTAGTTGCGCTGGTAGACGCCCCAGTTGGTGAAGTAGCCGACGACCTTGTCCCCGCCGCCTCCGGGGTTGCCGCCGCCCTCGTCGGTGGTGGCCGACACGGGGGCCGACGCGGAGGAGGTGTTCCCGGCGGCGTCCTTGGCCTTGACGGTGAAGG
This sequence comes from Actinomadura coerulea, assembly GCF_014208105.1. Classification (NCBI taxonomy): domain Bacteria; kingdom Bacillati; phylum Actinomycetota; class Actinomycetes; order Streptosporangiales; family Thermomonosporaceae; genus Actinomadura; species Actinomadura coerulea. The sequence continues at coordinate 3,975,483 of NZ_JACHMQ010000001.1, read as the reverse complement.
TGTAGGCGGTCTTGGCCGACAGCCCGCCGACGGTCGTGCTGGTGCCGGTCACCGACGCGGCCTTGGCCGAGCCGTTGTAGACGTCGTAGCCGGTGACGCCGACGTTGTCGGTTGACGCGTTCCACGCCAGCGACACGCTGGTGGCGGTCTTGCCGGTGGAGCGGAGGCCGGACGGGGCCGAGGGGGCCTCGGTGTCCTTCTCGGGGGGCGTGGAGCCGTCGCAGGTCGCGCCGTTGATCTTGCAGCCGGTGAACCAGCCGGATCCGGTGCCGCCGAACCCGAAGCTGGTGGTCGCGCCCGCGGCGATCGTGCCGTTCCAGCCGGTGTTGGCGAACGTGTAGTGGTTCCCGGAGACGGTCTTGGTGGCGTTCCAGACGTTGCCGACCGACGTCCCGGACGGCAGGTCCGCCTCCAGCTTCCAGCTGCTGATCGCCGAGCCGGTGCCGTTGGTGATGGTGCAGTTGCCGTCGAAGCCGGTGCCCCAGTCCGAGGTCTTCTTGCAGGCGGCGGTGACCGCCTCCGCCGACGACGCCGGGGGCGCCGTGAGCAGGGCCGTGGCCGCCGCCAGTGTCGCTGCGCCGGCGAGCGCGATGGCCCGCCGTCCGCCCGGTCGTGACATGGTTCTCCGTTCGGTTCGGCCCCCGAAGCAAACACGAATCCCCGTCAATTCTTAGGAAAGTTTCCTAAGAATTGCGCCGATCGTAACCGCGCCGAAGGGCGCCGACAAGGGCCTCCGGGGCGGCCGCGAAGCCCCCCGCGAGTGGTCTAAGCGACTGCCTGGACTCATACGGTCACCGGCCGCCGAGAAAAAGTCAGGGCGCGCCGAACCATCCCGGCATGTCGAGGCGCCACAGGTCGGCGGGCGTCATCCGGCGCAGATCGTCCTCCAGGGCTCGCAGGCGCTCGGCGCCGAGCGTCCGGACCCAGTCGCCCCGGATCCGCTCGAAGGCGCGCTCGGACCGGACGAGGGAGTCCACGGCCCGCGGGGTCAGCCGGACGATCTTCCGGCGGGCGTCCCGCGGGTCGGCCCCGCGCGCCAGGTAGCCCGCCCGCTCCAGCGACTCCACCATCTTGCCCGCGGCCTGCTTGGACACCCCGAGCCGGCGGCCGAGCTCCACCGCCGTCGTGCCGTCCGGGCCGATGGCCTGGAAGACGAAGCCGTGCATCGGCCGCAGCTCCGGGTGCCCCTCCCGGGCCAGTTCGGCGTGCAGCTCGTCGATGATCATGCGGAACGCCAGGAAGAGCCGCAGCGGCAGCTCGAATCCGGGCGCGTCCCGCGGCCCGCCGTCACTTGACATGAAAGACAACCTCGTTGACTATATGGACAACCACATTGTCTAACTTAGGGGACGGGGAGCCATGACGCTCATCCGCAACGCTGAGAGCCGCCGGACCGAGACGCCGAACGGCGTGATGACCACGGCCGCCACGCCGACCCAGGGCGGCACCCAGGGGATCGCCGTCTGGCGCGTGAAGGGGACGCCGGGCAAGACCGGTCCGCTGCACGCGTTCGACACCGAGCAGGTGTGGACGTTCCTCGGCGGCGACGCCGTCGTCGACCTGGACGGCCGCAAGCTGGAGGCGGGCGCCGGCGACACCGTCGTCCTGCCCGCCGACGCGCCCCGCCAGATCACGGCCGGGGGCACCGGGTTCAGCGCCGTCGTCGCCGCCCGCGCGGGCTGCCGCGCCTACGACCCGGAAGCCCTGGTGGACGAGACCCGGTGCGCCATCGCGCCCCAGGGCGACGAGCGGATCGTCCCGCCCTGGGCCGAGTGACCGAAGATCCCGGGGATCAGGCGCCCAGATAGGCCAGGACGGCGAGGACGCGGCGGTTGTCGTCCTCGGACTGCGGCAGCCCGAGCTTGCCGAAGATGCTGTTGGTGTGCTTGCTGATCGCCTTCTCGGTCACGAACAGCTTCGCGGCGATCGCGGCGTTCGAGCGGCCCTCCGCCATCAGCCCGAGCACCTCGCGCTCGCGGGGGGTGAGCTGCTGCAGCGGCTCCTCACGGGCGTGCCGGGTGAGCAGCTGGGCCACCACGTCCGGGTCGAGGGCGGTGCCGCCGCCCGCGACCCGGCGCACCGCCTCCACGAAGACCTTGACGTCCGACACGCGGTCCTTCAGCAGGTAGCCGATGCCGCCCCTGCTGTCGGACAGCAGCTCCCGCGCGTACAGCTGCTCCACGTGCTGCGACAGCACCAGGACCGGCAGGCCCGGGACCTCCTTGCGCGCGTCCAGCGCGGCCCGGAGCCCCTCGTCGGTGAACGTCGGCGGGAGCCGGACGTCGACGACCGCCACGTCCGGGCGGTGCGTGGTCAGGGCCCGCAGCAGGGAGGGCCCGTTGTCGACCGCCTCGACGACCTCGAACCCGAACGCGCCCAGCAGGCGGATCAGCCCGTCCCGGAGGAGGGCGAGGTCCTCGGCGATGACAACGCGCACGGCAGCTCCATGGTCACGACGGTCGGCCCGCCGACCGGGCTCGTCACCGCCATCGTCCCATCGAACGCCGCCAGCCTGCGCTCGATACCGCGCATTCCGCTTCCGGCCGCCGGGTCGGCGCCGCCCGTCCCGTCATCCCCGACGATCATGAGCAGCCGGTCCCCGGGGTACTCGATCTGCACCCAGGCGCGCCGCGCCGCCGAGTGCTTGACCACGTTGGCGAGCATCTCCGCCACCGCGAAGTACGCCGCCGACTCCACCGGGGCGTCGCTCCGTCCCGCCAGGTCGATCCGGACGTCGACCGGCAGCGGCAGGGTGAGCGCGAGGGCGCGCACCGCCCCGTCCAGGCCACGCTCGGCCAGGACCGGCGGATGGATGCCCCGGACGAGGTCGCGCAGCTCCGTCAGCGCCGTCCCGCTCGCCTCGCGGGCCTCGGCCAGGAGCTTCTGCGCCGTGTCCGGGTCGTGCTTCATCATCTCCTCGGCGAGGCCGATGTTCATGCTCAGCGCGACCAGCCGGGCCTGCGCGCCGTCGTGCAGGTCGCGCTCGATGCGGCGCAGCTCGGCCGCCGAGGCGTCCACCGCCTCCGAACGCGTCTCGGTGAGCCGCTCGACGCGCTCGGCCAGCGCGTCCCGCGTCGGCGCGAGCAGGGACTGGGAGAACCTGGCGTGCGCCTTCAGGAGCAGCGGTCCCACCGGGACGGACACCGCCGTCAGCGCCGCGCCCAGCACGACGGTGCCGACGAGGCCGACCGCGCCCCACTCGCCCAGCGGCCAGAAGGGGCCCCACCCGTAGTCGGTGAGCTGCGCCACCCACGGCGCCACGAACACGCCCTCCAGCCCGTAGAGCGTCATGCCGCCCGCGAGGACGCCGAGCACCAGCGCGGCCGGCACGTTCAGAAGGGACCACAGCAGGTCGCGCCATGAGGCCGGATCGGTGAGGACCCACTTCAGCCGGCCGAACACCCCTGCCTTGGCGGGCTCCGCCCGGTACGGGACGGGGATCCGCACCCCCGACCACTCGGCCGCCCAGACGCGCTGCTGGTTGGCGATCGTCCGGATCGCCTGGAACATCATCGGAGCCAGGACGACCCCGAACCCCAGCGGGATGAACGCGATCGACAGCACGGTCACGATGAACAAGGGCAGGTTCACCGCGTACGCCAGCACGATCTGGACGACCGATCGGAAGAAGCAGGCGAGGGCACGCCGCCCGTACTCGCGCAGTAGCTCGCTCACCGTTCCTCCAAGGGTTCGCCGTGGGATCTCCACCATTGTCATCGTTCGCCCCCTGGGGCTCGGTGGTGCTAGACCCCCTCTTCGTGACCGATGCGGTGGGGTTAGGCCTACCGTCATTCGAGCGTGACAAGACAACCGGCCCCGTTCCCTGGACAATGCACAGGCGACACTCAGGGGAGAAAGCGAATTCAAGCTGTGACAGCGACCATCAGCCAGACGTCCGACGGCCAGGGCCCCGGGCCCGCCCTGCGGCCCATCACCGAGCGCATCGCCGAGGAGATCGGCGTACGCGAGGGGCAGGTGCGGGTCGCGGTGGACCTGCTCGACGGCGGGGCGACCGTCCCGTTCATCGCCCGCTACCGCAAGGAGGCGACCGGCACGCTCGACGACGCCCAGCTCCGCGCGCTGGAGGAGCGGCTGCGCTACCTGCGCGAGCTGGACGAGCGCCGCGCCGCGATCCTGGAGTCGGTCGAGTCGCAGGGCAAGCTCACCGGCGAGCTGCGGGCGCAGATCATCACGGCCGACTCGAAGGCGCGGCTGGAGGACATCTACCTCCCGTACAAGCCGAAGCGCCGGACGAAGGCCCAGATCGCCCGCGAGGCCGGGCTCGAACCGCTCGCCGAGATGCTGCTCGGCGACCCGTCCCGCGACCCGCAGGCCGAGGCCGCGGCGTTCGTGGACGGGGAGAAGGGCGTCGCCGACGCGGCCGCCGCGCTGGAGGGCGCCCGCGCCATCCTGGTCGAGCGCTTCGCCGAGGACGCCGACCTCATCGGCGCGCTGCGCGAGCGGATGTGGAACCAGGGGCGCATGGTCTCGCGCGTGCGGGACGGCAAGCAGGAGTCGGGCGCCAAGTTCTCCGACTACTTCGAGTTCGCCGAGCCGTTCGCGAAGCTGCCCTCGCACCGCGTCCTCGCGCTGTTCCGGGGGGAGAAGGAGGAGGTCCTCGACCTCGACCTGGAGCCCGAGGAGGCGGGGGAGGACCCGGCCGCGCGCAGCTCCTACGAGGTGGAGATCGCCCGCCGGTTCCAGATCGCCGACCAGGGGCGCCCCGGCGACAAGTGGCTGTCGGACGCGGTCCGGTGGGCCTGGCGCACCCGGATCCTCGTCCACCTCGGCATCGACCTGCGCACCCGGCTGCGGCAGGAGGCCGAGGACGAGGCGGTCCGCGTGTTCGCCGCCAACCTGCGCGACCTCCTGCTCGCCGCGCCCGCCGGCACCCGCACGACCATGGGCCTGGACCCGGGCCTGCGCACCGGCGTCAAGGTCGCCGTGGTGGACGCGACCGGCAAGGTCGTCGCGACCGACACCATCTACCCGCACGAGCCGCGCCGCAGGTGGGACGAGTCGATCGAGACGCTCGCCACGTTGGCCCGCGAGCACCGGGTCGACCTGGTCTCGATCGGCAACGGCACCGCCTCGCGCGAGACCGACAAGCTCGCCGCCGACCTGATCGCCCGGCATCCCGACCTCGGGCTGACCAAGGTCATGGTGTCGGAGGCGGGCGCGTCGGTGTACTCGGCGTCGGAGTACGCGGGCCGCGAGCTGCCCGGCATGGACGTCTCGCTGCGCGGCGCCGTCTCCATCGCGCGCCGCCTCCAGGACCCGCTCGCCGAGCTGGTCAAGATCGACCCCAAGTCGATCGGCGTCGGCCAGTACCAGCACGACATCTCCGAGGTGAAGCTGTCGCGCTCCCTCGACGCCGTCGTCGAGGACTGCGTGAACGCCGTCGGCGTCGACGTCAACACCGCGTCCGCGCCGCTGCTCACCCGCGTGTCCGGCATCGGGGAGGGCCTCGCGGACAACATCGTCGCGCACCGCGACGCCAACGGCCCCTTCCGCAGCCGCTCCGGGCTGAAGGGCGTCCCGCGGCTCGGCCCGAAGGCGTTCGAGCAGTGCGCCGGCTTCCTGCGCATCCCCGGCGGGGACGACCCGCTCGACGCCTCCAGCGTCCACCCCGAGTCCTACCCGGTCGTCCGCCGGATCCTGGACACCGCGGGAACGGACATCAAGGCCCTCGTGGGCAACACCGCCGTCCTGCGCTCGCTCAGGCCGGCGGAGTTCGTCGACGACACCTTCGGGCTGCCGACCGTCACCGACATCCTCGCCGAGCTGGAGAAGCCCGGCCGCGACCCGCGCCCGGCGTTCCGGACCGCCACGTTCAAGGAGGGCGTCGACAAGCTCGCCGACCTCGAACCCGGCATGCTCCTGGAGGGCGTCGTCACCAACGTCGCCGCGTTCGGCGCCTTCGTGGACGTCGGCGTCCACCAGGACGGGCTCGTGCACATCTCCGCGATGTCGGACAAGTTCGTCTCCGACCCCCGCGATGTCGCCAAGCCCGGCGACATCGTCCGGGTGAAGGTCCTGGACGTCGACCTGCAGCGCAAGCGCATCTCGCTCACGCTGCGCCTGGACGACGAGCCGGGCCGCGACCAGCAGGGCGGCGGCCGGCGCGGCGAGCAGCGCGAGCAGCGCGAGCAGCGCGAGGGGGCCGCACGCCCCGGACGCGGCGGGCCCGACCGGCGCGGCCAGAACCAGCGGGGCCAGGACCAGAAGGGTCAGGACCAGCGCGGCCGGAACCAGCGCGGCGGGCAGCGCCGCGGCGGGCAGGGGGGCGGCGGCCAGGGAGGCGGCGGCGCCATGGCCGACGCGCTCCGGCGCGCCGGCCTGGACAAGGGCCTCCCCGGCAACGACAAGGGCCGTTCCGGCAAGAAGCGCTGACACCCGGCGGCGTGCAGCGGACGGCGTCCCGCGCTCAGCGCGGGGCGCCGTTCAGTTCTCGCCGAAGCCGCGCCACCGCCCGTCCGAGCCCGTCTCGGTCGGGCGCCGCGGGCGGACGGGACGCCGCGGCGCCGCCGCCTCGGGATGAGGCGCCTCGGGGTGAGGCGCCCCGGACCGGTCGGAGGGGTCCTCGCCGAGCGGGTCCTGCGCGTACGGGGAACGCTGCCGCGGCACCTGCGGCGCGTGCCGGTACGCCTGGCCGAGCCTCGGGCCGCCCAGCGCCGGCCCGCCGACCGCCGTGCCGAACGGGTCCACCGCGTCGGCGGCGTCCGCGGAGGAGCCGTCGGGCCCGTCCGGAATCGGCCGGTGCCGGGGGAACTGCAGGACGGCGACCGCGCCCAGCACCAGCGCGCCCAGTCGCATCGCCGAGTGCCCCGCGTCCCGCGGCCAGGGCTCCGCGTAGAGGAACGTGCCCATCGCCAGCAGGTAGGTCTTGGCGCTCACCGTCATCACGGTCGCCACGATCGACACCCGGCAGCGCTGGAACGCCATGACCATGATCCCGAACCCGATGGCCGCCGCCAGCACCGTCAGGTACGGCCACGGCGTCGCGGCGATGCGCAGGCTCGTGGCGTGCGGGTCGTCGCTCCACCCTTTGATCGCCAGCTCGGCGGTGCCGACCGGGAAGCCCGAGCTCAGGCCGTAGGCGATGCCGGTCACGGGGCGCGCGTGCCGGCCGTCGGGCCGGTGGTCGCCGAGGATGAGGATCAGCAGCGGGACCAGCACCGCCGGGGCGGCCACCGCGGCGATCCTCCACGGCGGCGCGTCCGCCGAGCCGATCGGCTCGTCCCCCCGCAGCGACGCGGTCAGCAGCAGGATCGCCCCGCCGATCAGCACCAGGCTGAGCCACTCGCGCGCGGTCAGCCGCTCGCCGAAGAACACCAGCGCGATCAGCAGCAGCGGCAGGATGCCGGACATGAAGATCGGTACCGCGGTGGACAGCGGCAGGTTCCCGAGCGCGAGGATCTGCAGGCCGAGCCCGCCGAGCACGATCCCGAGCGCGATCAGGAAGACCCAGTCGGTCACGATCGTCCGCACCATGTGCGGGATGCGGTTGCCCCGTACGGCGGGCATCCGGTCCGCCGCCAGCTTGAACACGGCGAACCCGAGGTAGTAGAGACCGGTCGCACTGAAGGCCGCGGCTATCCCGTTCATCCCGGACGAGTATGGGGGTCCCGGTGCTCCATGTCACTGCCTGTGCGGCGCCGCTGACTCGGATTCGCCGGGCTTGCGGGGCTCCGATGTCCGCAGACGGCGCCGCGACCCCATAGACTTGGCCGCGCGAAGGCGCGGAGCCGTATTTCGGCGTGCCCGCGCCGCCGAGAGACTGACCGGCCGAGCACCACGGCGCAGCCCGCTGCGTGGAGGCCGAGGGCTCGCACGTAAAGAGGAAGAGAACGCGTCGAACGCCGCGGCCGAGACAGCGCCCGATCAAGGAGACCGACCCCAGTGAAGACCGATGTCGAGGAGCTCACCCCCACGCGGGTCAAGCTCACCGTCGAGGTTCCGTTCGACGAGCTCAAGCCGAACCTCGACAAGGCGTACAAGGAGATCTCGCAGCAGGTGCGGATCAAGGGCTTCCGGCCCGGCAAGGTTCCCGCCCCGCTGATCGACAAGTACGTCGGCCGGGGCGCGGTCCTCCAGGAGGCGGTCAACGACGCGCTTCCCGAGCTGTACGGCCGCGCCGTCGAGGAGTCCGAGATCTTCGTGCTCGGGCAGCCCGACGTCGAGGTGACCGAACTGGAGGACGGCACCCAGTTCGCCTTCACCGCCGAGGTCGACATCCGGCCGAAGTTCGAGGTGCCCGACTACGACGGCCTTGAGGTCGTCGTCGAGGACGCCGAGGTCACCGACGAGCAGGTCGGCGAGACCATCGACAACCTCCGCGAGCGCTTCGCCTCCCTCACCGGCGCCGAGCGCGCGGCCGAGGAGGGCGACTTCGCCACCATCGACCTCGTCGCGCGGATCGACGGCGAGGAGATCGAGGACGCCTCCACCACGGGCTACTCCTACGAGGTCGGCAGCAACTCCGCGATCGAGGGCCTGGACGAGGCCATCACCGGCCTCGCCGCGGGCGAGGACAAGACCTTCACCGGCACCCTGGTCGGCGGCGAGCACGCCGGCGAGGAGGCCGAGATCACCGTCACCGTGCAGAGCGTCAAGGTGAAGAACCTGCCCGACCTGGACGACGAGTTCGCCCAGCTCGCCAGCGAGTTCGACACCATCGAGGAGCTGCGCGAGGACGTGCGCGTCCGGCTCGGGCGGCAGGTGAAGCTGCAGCAGCTGTCCGAGGCGCGCGACAAGGCCCTCGAGGCGCTCCTGGAGAAGGTCGACATCCCGCTTCCCGAGAAGGTCGTGGAAGAGGAGATCGGCCGCCGCAACCAGCAGCTGGAGCAGCAGCTCCAGATGGCGGGCATGACCCGGGACGACTACCTCGAGGAAGAGGAGAAGACCGCCGAGGAGTTCGACACCGAGGTCGCCGACGCGGCCCGGCTCGCGGTCAAGGGCGGCTTCGTGCTCGACCAGCTCGCCGTCCAGGAGGAGCTGGGCGTCGAGAACGAGGAGCTCAGCGAGTACGTCGTCTCGCAGGCGATGCAGATGGGCGTGCAGCCGCAGCAGCTCGCCGAGTACCTGACGCAGAACAACCAGCTCCCGGCGATCGTCTCGGAGGTGCTGCGCAGCAAGGCGCTGAACCTCGTGGTCGAGCACGTCACGGTCAAGGACGAGTCGGGCAACGAGATCGACGTCGACGCCGTGCAGCGCGAGCTGAACGGCGAGACCGCCCAGGCCGAGGACGCCGCCGAGGAGGCGGCCGACACGCAGGCCGAGGGCGGCCCGACGCAGGAGGCCCCCGAGGAGACGGCTGAGGCCGCCGCTGAGGAGGCCCCGGCCGCCGAGGCTGCCGACGAGCAGGCCGCCAAGGGCAAGGACGCCTAGAGCTTTCTGGACGTCCGTGAGGCACCGGGCACGCCCCGCATCCGTACGACGGGTGCGGGGCGTGCGCGTGAGCGGGGCCCGCGGGGCCGGGAGCGGCGGTGAAGATCGCACGCGTCCCGCGCGTCGCCGGGGCCGCGCCGGGTACGCCCCTGGCGAAAAGCCGGGCCCCCGGGCGTGAGTGGGCCCGTGAGCGCGTTAATGTCCAATCATCCGAACCGATTAAAAGGACCGGAGGAACACCCGGTGAGCATGCCTCCGACTTTCCACGAGTCGTCGCGGATCCAGGCGCGGGTCGCCGAGGCGCCCCTGTTGCCTCTGGGCGACCAGCTGTTCCAGCGGCTGCTGCGCGAGCGCATCGTCTTCCTCGGCCAGCAGGTCGACGACGACATCGCCAACCGCATCTGCGCCGAACTCCTGCTGCTGTCGGCCGAGGACGGCCGCCGCGACATCACGCTCTACATCAACTCGCCAGGCGGCTCCGTCACCGCCGGCATGGCGATCTACGACATCATGCAGTACGTCCCGAACGACGTGGTCACGGTCGGCATGGGCCTGGCCGCCTCGATGGGCCAGTTCCTGCTGTGCGCGGGCGCCCGGGGCAAGCGCTACGCCCTGCCGCACGCGCGGATCATGATGCACCAGCCGTCCGGCGGCATCGGCGGCACCGCCTCCGACATCAAGATCCAGGCCGAGCAGATGCTGTACGTGAAGAAGACGCTCGCCGAGAAGATCGCCGAGCACACCGGCCAGGAACTCGACCAGATCGAGCGCGACTCCGACCGGGACCGCTGGTTCACCGCCGACGAGGCCAAGGACTACGGGTTCGTCGACCACGTCGTGCTCAGCGCCACCCAGGTGCCCTCCGAGGGCCCCGTCTCCTGACGACCTCACAACGATTCGGAGGCACACAGTGAGCGACCTCATCCGACCCGGTTTCAGCGATATGGTCCGGCCCGCCGCGTACGCGGGCGGCTCTCCGAAGCCGGTCGACGACCGCTACATCATTCCGTCGTTCGTCGAGCGCACCACGTACGGGGTCAAGGAGATGAACCCGTACAACAAGCTCTTCGAAGAGCGGATCATCTTCCTCGGCGTGCAGATCGACGACGCGTCCGCCAACGACGTGATGGCCCAGCTGATCACGCTGGAGTCGATCGACCCCGACCGCGACATCAGCATCTACATCAACTCGCCCGGCGGCTCGTTCACCGCCATGACGGCGATCTACGACACGATGCAGTTCGTCAAGCCCGACATCCAGACCGTGTGCATCGGCCAGGCCGCGTCCGCCGCGGCGGTGCTGCTCGCGGCCGGGACGCCGGGCAAGCGGGCGGCGCTGCCCAACTCGCGGATCCTGATCCACCAGCCCGCGACCGAGGGCAGCTACGGCCAGTCCAGCGACATCGAGATCCAGGCCCGCGAGATCATGCGGATCCGCGATCTGCTGGAGTCGATCCTGGCCGAGCACAGCGGCAAGGGCATCGACGAGGTCCGCCGCGACATCGAGCGCGACAAGATCCTCACGGCGGCCGAGGCCAAGGACTACGGCCTCATCGACGACGTCTTCGCCAGCAGGAAGCGGAAGGCCGAGGTAGTGTCGTCCTGAGACGGCACGAGGACGAGGGAGTCCCCCAGCCCGGTCGTCACACTTCCGGGCGAGGGGCTTTCCAAGTCCGCTGGAGGCGGTAACGTCGAACCCGACGTCGTGAGCCTCCGGGACGCAACCAGCTGCGCCGCATCCTCCAAGGCTGGCGGCCCCACGAAAAGGAGACGGTTGGGTGGCACGCATCGGCGACGGTGGTGACCTGCTCAAGTGCTCGTTCTGCGGGAAGAGCCAGAAGCAGGTCAAGAAGCTCATCGCGGGTCCGGGCGTGTACATCTGCGACGAGTGCATCGATCTCTGCAACGAGATCATCGAGGAGGAGCTCTCCGAGACCTCCGACCTCAAGTGGGACAACCTGCCCAAACCACGGGAGATCTACGAGTTCCTCGACTCCTACGTGATCGGGCAGGAAACGGCGAAGAAGGCGCTCTCCGTCGCCGTCTACAACCACTACAAGCGGATCCAGTCGGGTGACACCGGCCGTGACGACCTGGTCGAGCTGGGCAAGTCCAACATCCTGCTCCTCGGTCCCACCGGATCCGGCAAGACGCTGCTCGCGCAGACGCTCGCCAAGCTGCTCAACGTCCCGTTCGCCATCGCGGACGCCACGGCGCTGACGGAGGCGGGCTACGTCGGGGAGGACGTCGAGAACATCCTCCTCAAACTGATCCAGGCCGCCGACTACGACGTCAAGAAGGCCGAGACCGGGATCATCTACATCGACGAGGTCGACAAGATCGCTCGCAAGAGCGAGAACCCGTCGATCACCCGGGACGTGTCGGGGGAGGGCGTCCAGCAGGCCCTGCTGAAGATCCTGGAGGGCACCACCGCCAGCGTGCCGCCGCAGGGCGGCCGCAAGCACCCCCACCAGGAGTTCATCCAGATCGACACCACCAACGTGCTGTTCATCTGCGGCGGCGCGTTCGCCGGCCTGGAGAAGATCGTCGAGTCCCGGGTCGGCAAGCAGGGCATGGGCTTCGGCGCGCAGATCCGCTCCAAGTCCGACTTCGAGGAGTCGTCGGCGGTGCTCGGCGACGTGATGCCCGAGGACCTGCTGAAGTTCGGCATGATCCCCGAGTTCATCGGCCGGCTCCCGGTGATCACCTCGGTCCACAACCTGGACCGCGAGGCCCTGATCAACATCCTCACCGAGCCGAAGAACGCGCTGGTGCGCCAGTACCACCGCCTCTTCGAGCTCGACGGGGTCGACCTGGAGTTCACCGACGACGCCCTGGAGGCCATCGCCGACCAGGCCATCCTGCGCGGCACCGGGGCCCGCGGCCTCCGCGCGATCATGGAGGAGGTGCTCCTGTCGGTGATGTACGAGGTGCCGAGCCGCCAGGACGTCGCCCGCGTCGTCATCACCCGGGAGGCCGTGCTGGAGCACGTCAACCCGACCCTCGTCCCGCGCGACCGTCCCAAGCGCGAGCCGCGGGAGAAGTCGGCCTGACACCGCACGAGATCTGAACCGCGCGAGAGCAGCGGGCGCCCAGGGGGCCCGCTGCTCTCGGCGTTTCCGGCTAGGGCCGCGTCCGTCCGGCCGCCTCGCGGGACGGGTGGTTCCCGAGGGCGAAGTCGACCGTGTCCAGCGCCCACGTCCAGGACGCGTCGGCCTCGCGGGCCGTGTGGCCGAAGGCGCCCGCCAGCTCCAGGCTCACGTAGCCGTGGAACACGCTGCCGAGGAAGCGCACCGCGTCGGTCTGGTCGGGTTCGGGAAGGTCGTACCCGCGCAGGATCGCCCTCGTCATCTCCGCGTGCCGGGGCCCGGCGCTCGCCGCCGCCGTCTCCGGGTCGAGTTCGAAGCGGGCCGCCGCGTACCGTCCGGGATGCTCCGCGGCGTAGGCGCGGTAGGCGCCGGCGCAGGCCACGAGGGCGTCCTTGCCCGCGCGCCCCGCCACCGCGCCCGCGACCCTGTCGGCCAGCTCGTCCAGGGCCAGCAGAGCGACCCGCGTCTTCAACTCCCGGACGTTCTCGATGTGCGCGTAGAGGCTGGGGTCCTTGACGCCGAGCCTGCGCGCCACCGCCGAGACGGTCAGCCGGTCGAAGCCGATCTCGTCGGCCAGCTCCGCCGCAGTCCGGGCGAGGCGTTCGGGAGTGATGCCCGCGCGCGCCATGGAACCTCCGAACTTAGAGCCTCTTGGTGATTACCTGTTCATGTTAGGGAGCGGGGGCGGACCTGACGAAGCGGCCCGCCCCGGCCGTCCCTCGCCGCCCGAGTTCCTCACACGCCGGCATCCGGCACTCTGGCCCGGCAACGCAAGGACCCCATTCCTAAGGTAACTTGGAGATTGCCTAATACTATTAGGAAGAACAGAGGGCAGGCATGACCGAGTGGATCACCACTCCCATCGACATGCGCATCGTGCGGGGGGCGCTCGAACTGGAGAGGACGGGGCGCGGAGTGCTGCCGCACCGGCTGCCCCTCGCCGCCCGCGCGCAGTACCCCGACGAGTACATGGCGAGGACGGAGGAGCAGCCGTCCGGCGTGCGGCTGGCCTTCCGCACCCGGGCCACCGCCGTGGAACTGGACGTCCTGACCACCAAGCGGGCCTATGAGGGCGCCCCGCCGCAGCCGGACGGCCTCTACGAGCTCGTGGTCGACGGGCGCCCGGCGGGCGCGGGCAGCGTGCCCGGCGGGCACCTCGCCGTCATCGACATGGCGACCCAGAAGGCGGTCACCAGGCCGGGCGAGCCGGGCACGCTCAGGTTCGCGGGCCTGGCCGCCGAGGCCAAGGACGTGGAGATCTGGCTGCCGCAGGTCGAGCCCGCCGAGCTGATCGCGCTGCGCACCGACGCCCCCGTCGAACCCGTCCCGGACACCGGGCGCCCCGTGTGGCTGCACCACGGCAGCTCGATCAGCCATGGCTCCACCGCCGCCGGCCCCACCTCCACCTGGCCCGCGGTGGCCGCCGCCCGTGGCGGCGTCGACCTGGTCAATCTCGGCTTCGGCGGGAACGCGCTGCTCGACCCGTTCACCGCGCGCGCCATCCGCGGCACTTCGGCCGACCTGATCAGCCTCAAGATCGGCATCAACGTCGCGAACGGCGACGCGATGCGCCTGCGCGCGTTCGGGCCCGCCGTGCACGGCTTCCTCGACACCGTCCGCGAGGGGCACCCCGAGACGCCGCTGCTGCTCGTCTCGCCGATCCTCTGCCCCGTCCAGGAGCACACGCCGGGCCCCCTGGCCCTCGACCCCGGGGCGCCGCGCCTGCGGTTCCGGGCCACGGGCGACCCGGCGGAGGTGGCGAGCGGGCGGCTGACGCTCACCGTCATCAGGGACGCGCTGGCCGCCATCGCCGCGAGCCGCGCCGCGGACGATCCCCACCTGCACTACCTCGACGGCCGCGCGCTCTACGGCGAGGCCGACTACGCGGAGGTGCCCCTGCCGGACGAGATCCACCCCGCCCCCGAGAGCCACCGCCTCATCGGGGAGCGCTTCGCCGCGCTGGTCTTCGAGAACGAGCACGGAGCCTTCGCGGCCCGCTGAGCCGGGGGAGGGGCCGGACGCCCGCCCAGAGCGCCCCTAGGCGGCCGGACCGCCGGAGATGTCGCCGACCAGCGCCGCGACCTCGTCGACGAGGGCCTTCTGGTGCGGCTGGAGGTCCTGGCCGGCCATTCCGGAGACCACCGGCAGGAACGGATCCGCGAAGGGCTCGGCGCCGGCCAGGGTCTCGATGACCGCCAGACCGCAGAACGGGACGTAGACCGGGTTGTAGCCGCCCTCGTGCGACATCGCGATCCGGCCGCCGCACAGGTCCTCGGCGACCTCCATGAGCCGGCGCGTCATGGTCCGGTACCCCTCGGAGGTCAGCAGCTGGCGGGCCAGCGGGTCCATGGCGCTGCCGTCGAAGCCCGAGGCCACGAGGATGAGATCCGGCCGGAACCGCTGCAGGGCCGGTGCCACCACTCGGTCCATGGCGTAGAGGTAGCCTCCGTCGCCGGTCCCGGGAGGCAGCGGGACGTTCAGCGCGTACCCGAATCCGGCGCCGTCACCGCGTTCGGTGAGCGCGCCGCTGTCCGGCGGGAAGCAGTTGTCCTGGTGCAGGGAGATCGTGAGCACGTCCGGGTCGCCGTAGAAGAAGGACTGCGTCCCGTTGCCGTGGTGGA
Organism: Actinomadura coerulea; assembly: GCF_014208105.1. NCBI lineage: Bacteria > Bacillati > Actinomycetota > Actinomycetes > Streptosporangiales > Thermomonosporaceae > Actinomadura > Actinomadura coerulea. The sequence goes on along the minus strand of NZ_JACHMQ010000001.1, from coordinate 3,960,383 downwards.
CGTCCCAGTCGACGACCGCGATGCGCCGCACGCCGAGGACGTCGCGGGCGTGCCGGGCGGCGATGGCGAGGTTGCCGAAGACGCAGAACCCCATGCCGCTGCCCGCGACCGCGTGGTGACCGGGCGGGCGGACCAGGGCGTACCCGTTGGTGACGTCGCCGCTGACGACCGCCTCGACCATCGTGATGACCCCGCCGGCCGCCAGGGCGGCGATCTCGTACCCGCCCTTTCCGAACGGGCTGAAGCCGTCCCCCGCGTCGCCTCCCTTCGGCCACCGGCTCTCGGCCTGGATCCGCTCCAGGTGGTCCCGGGTGTGGACCTTGAGGATCTCCTCCTCGGACGCGTGCCGCGGCCGCACCCGCTCCAGCCGGTCGATGAGCCCCGACACGACGATCAGTTCGTGGATGCGCCGCTTGGTCTCGGCGTTCTCCAGGTGCATGTAGGGCTGCAGCCCGGCCGCCGGGTCCGCCCCGAACAGTCCGGCGTTCGATCCGGTGTCATGCCAGCCGAAGATCTCGTGGTACAGGTAGCCCGTGGCCATCGCTCGTTCCTCTTCCGGTGACGAGGGCGCTTCGCCCAGTGGAGACATCGGTCGCCGCGGGTCCGCCTGCGGGCCCGGTCGCGTTATGGGACCGCGGGCCACGCGTCCGGGGCATCCGTAGAACTGCGGAGTCGCCCGACCGGTGCGGCCCGGCCCCCGCCCGGAGGGCGCCGGGCGTGTGCGGCTTCGGAGTGCGATGACGGCAGATCTTGTCCAGGAACCGTCCGCGCCATAGATTCGGGGCTCTCGTCGTGGCTCGCTGCCCGACCGTGCTCGTCCCGGAGGTGCCATGCCCACCTACCGGCATGTCGCGCTCGCGGCCGAGATCGGGATGCTGGTCCGCGAACCGGACGCGGTCCAGGCGCGCCAGGAGGTGCTGCGCCTGCTGAACGAGGTCCTGGACGGCGACGCCGCGTCCCTGGTCGCGGTCGATCCGTTCGGAGGGGAGCACCGCCAGATCGCCGGGCTGGGCTACGCGGCCGAGACGGCGCGCTCGCTGGCCGTCGACTTCGCCCGGACCCCCTGGTTCGACGACGTGCTCAACGCCGAGCTGCCGCCGTCCATCTCCGAGGAGCCGAGCCAGAGCTTCCGCCGCGGCTGGTTCTACGAGGAGTACGTGGAGCCCGCGGGGTTCCGGGACGGCATGACGGGCGCCCTGCGACGCGACGGGCGCTACGTGGGCCTCGTGCACCTCTCCACCGGACGGCACGGAGCCTTCGACACGCGGGTCCGCCGGCTGCTCGCGTCCGTCATGCCGGCGCTGGCGGCGATGGCGGATGCGACCGGGCAGGCCGTCCACGCCGGCGGCGTGGGTCCCCTGGATCGCGCCGCCCTCGTGTCCGGCGACCGGGTCGTGCCGGTCCCGGGGCGGAACCGGCCGCAGGTGCTGGAGGACGGTGCCTTCCGGGAGGTCGTCGCGGAGTTCCGGGAGTCGGGCGGCCGGCGGCTTCGCGTCCTCTGGCCCCTCGACCGGATGTGGCACCGCGTCGGGCTGCTCTCACCCGAGCTTTCCGTCTGCCCCCCAGGGGCGGTGCTCGTCCACACGCGACCTGCCGAGGTGCCCTACGGACTGACCGGTCGTGAAGTGGAGGTCCTGACGCGCCTGGCGATGGGGATGACCAACGACGTCATCGCCCAGCAGTTCTTCCTGTCGCCGCGCACGGTCCACAAGCACGTCGAGCACATCCTGCAGAAGACCCGGACGTCGAGCCGGACCGAGGCCGCGGCACTCGCCGTGCGCGAAAGCATCCTGTACCCCGTGCCCGGCCTGCCCCGGCGCGCAGGGGTGCGGGCCTTCCTGAGCCGTGCGGGCGGTTGACGCGCCGTCCGGGGGACGGTCCACCGGTCTGTGCCCTTGCGCCGGGACCGGGCCGTCAGGCGCGGGACTCGCCGAGGCCGGCCTCGCGGGCCAGGACGATGGCCTGGGCGCGGTCGGCGACGTGCAGCTTCATGAAGATGTTCGAGACGTGGTTGCGGACGGTCTTCTGGCTGAGGTAGAGCGTTCCGGCGATCTCGGTGTTGCTGCGGCCCTGCGCGATCAGCTCGAGGACCTCCCGCTCCCGCTCGGTGAGCTGCGGGAACGCGGCCTGCCGCGGGTCGGGCATGTCGGTGAAGTAGGTGAGCACGCGGCGCGCGATCTCCGGGCCGTAGATGGCCTCGCCCGCCGCGACCGCCTTCACGGCGCGGGCGATCTCCTCCGCGCCGGACTCCTTCAGCAGGTAGCCGCGGGCGCCGGCGCGCATCGCCGCGAAGACCGAGTCGTCGTCGCGGAACATCGTCAGCACCAGCACGCCGATGCGCGGGCTGGTGCGGGTGATGGTGCGGGTCGCCTCGATGCCGTTGCCGCCGGGCATGTGCAGGTCCATGATGACGACGTCCGGCTGGAGCTCCGCCGCCAGCCGGACCGCGCCCGGCCCGTTCTCGGCCTCGCCGACGACCTCCACCCCGAGCGCCTGCAGCAGCCCCTTCAGCCCCTGCCGGAAAACCGGATGGTCGTCGGTGATGAGCACCCGGATGGTCTCGGTCATCGCCGCCCGTCTCTTTCGATGGAGGGACGATGGTACCCGGCGGCGATCCGCGCGGCGGCGAGCGGCAGGCGGACGGTGACGACCGTCCCGCCGCCGTTCCGGGACGTGATCGCGCAGGTGCCGCCGACCTCGGCGGCCCACTCCTTCATCGCGGCCAGGCCGCGGCGCGGCCTCGGCTGGCTTCCGTTGCGGGCGGCGTCCGGCAGGCCTGGCCCGGTGTCGGCGACCACCAGGTGCAGGTCGGCGTCCCGGGTCAGCCTGACCGTCACCGTGCTTCCGGGGGCGTGCAGCCGGACGTTGGTCAGCGCCTCCTGCGCGATCCGGTACGCCGCGACCTCCACCGCGGCGGGCAGCCCGGCGGGGTCGCCGTCGAACCGGACGTCCACCCGCTCGCAGCAGCCGCCGGCGAACGACTCGATCGCGGCGACGAGGCCGAGGTCGTCCAGAGCGGGGGGCCGCAGCCCGTGCGCGAGGTCCCGGATCTCCCCGACGGCCGTCGCCAGCCGGTCCCGGACCTCGGCGAGCAGCGGGTCCATCCGCTCCGGCTCGCCCGCGAGGGTGATGCGGGCGGCGTCCAGCGACATCGCGAGGCTGGCGAGCGTCGGCCCGAGCCCGTCGTGCAGGTCGTGGCGCAGCCGGCGGCGCTCCTCCTCGCGGCTGGCGAGGATGCGCTCGCGGGAGCGCTGCAGGTCGGCGGTGAGACGGTGGAGGGCAGGGATGGTCGCGGCGCGTGCCGCCACGGCCCCCGCTGTGAACGCGCCGGCCAGCACGGCGGCGCGTGCCAGTCCCGCTCGCATCCCGTCCCTCTCCCTCCGCCCCGCCATCGCGGGACCTCGCGGCCACCCTTTCCGGCGAGGCGACCCGGTGTCAGGTGACCAGTGTCCCGACCGCGGCGGGAAAACGCTCTCTGACCCTTCCGCCGCGTGTCGCGGACGCCGAGCACGGCGCCGGCCAGGGGGAGGCCCGCCGGTGGCGCGCCTTCTGCACGGCGCCCGCGGACGTGGTGCGGGGCGGCCCGGCCGCCGGACGGGTGACCGCCAGGTGGTTCCGGTCGACCGGATCAAGGCGATCTGCGTGGACGTGGACGAGGCGTCGGGGGCTCGCCGATGCGGATCTCCTTCGCGCGGCAGGCCGTCCCTGGGCCGTCCACCCCCTGCGTCCCCGTAGAATCGTCAGCCGTGACACAGCCCAGCAAGGAGCGCGGCCAGGGCGCCGCCGCGGACGTCGACCTGCCCACCCAGTACCGACCGGCCGATGTAGAGGGCCGGCTCTACGAGCGGTGGGTATCGGCGGGGCTGTTCACCGCCGATCCGGAACGCGCGCCGGAGCGCCCGGCCTTCTCGATCGTGATCCCGCCGCCGAACGTGACCGGCTCGCTGCACATGGGCCACGCCCTCGACCACTCCATCCAGGACACCCTCGTCCGGCGCCGCCGGATGCAGGGCCACGAGGTGGCGTGGGTGCCGGGCATGGACCACGCGGGCATCGCCACGCAGAACGTGGTGGAGCGCGAGCTCGCCAAGGAGGGCCTGTCGCGGCACGACCTCGGGCGCGCCGAGTTCGTCGAGCGGGTCTGGCAGTGGAAGGCCGAGTCCGGCGGACGCATCCTCGGCCAGATGCGCCGCCTCGGCGACGGCGTCGACTGGACGCGCGAGGCGTTCACGATGGACGACGACCGCGCCCGCGCCGTCCGGACGATCTTCAAGCGGCTGTTCGACGACGGCCTGATCTACCGCGCCGAGCGCATCATCAACTGGTGCCCGCGCTGCCTGACGGCGCTGTCGGACATCGAGGTCGAGCACGAGGAGGTCGACGGCGAGCTGGTCTCGATCCGGTACGGGTCGGGCGAGGACGAGATCGTCGTCGCGACCACCCGGGCGGAGACGATGCTCGGCGACACCGCCGTGGCCGTCCACCCGGAGGACGCCCGGTACGCGCACATGGTCGGGCGGGAGATCGAGCTCCCGCTGACCGGCCGCCGCATCCCGGTCGTCGCCGACGAGCACGTCGACCCCGCGTTCGGCACCGGCGCCGTCAAGGTGACCCCCGCGCACGACCCGAACGACTTCGAGATCGGGCGGCGGCACTCGCTGCCGTCCCTGTCGGTCATGGACGAGCGGGGCGTCGTCACCGCGCCCGGCCCGTTCGCGGGGCTCGACCGGTTCGAGGCCCGCCCGGCGGTCGTGGCCGCGCTGCGCGAGCAGGGCCGGATCGTCAAGGAGGTCCGCCCCTACAAGCACTCGGTCGGGCACTGCCAGCGCTGCTCCACGGTCGTCGAGCCGCGGGTGTCGCTGCAGTGGTTCGTCAAGGTCGAGTCGCTGGCGCGGGCCGCGGGCGACGCCGTCCGCGACGGCCGCGTGAAGATCCACCCGCCGGAGATGGCGTCCCGCTACTTCGAGTGGGTCGACAACATGCACGACTGGTGCATCAGCCGCCAGCTGTGGTGGGGGCACCGGATCCCGGTCTGGTACGGGCCGGACGGCGAGGTCGTCTGCCCGGGCCCGGACGAGGAGCCCCCCGCCGGCTGGACGCAGGACTCCGACGTCCTCGACACGTGGTTCTCCTCCGCGCTGTGGCCGTTCTCCACGCTCGGCTGGCCGGACGAGACGCCCGACCTGAAGCGGTTCTACCCCACGTCCGTCCTGGTCACGGGCTACGACATCCTGTTCTTCTGGGTCGCCCGCATGATGATGTTCGGGCTGTACGCGATGGACGGCGTCCAGCCGTTCGAGACCATCGCCCTGCACGGGATGGTCCGCGACCAGTTCGGCAAGAAGATGTCCAAGTCGTTCGGGAACGTCATCGACCCGCTCGACTGGATCGACGCCTACGGCGCCGACGCGACCCGCTTCACGCTGCTGCGCGGTGCGAACCCCGGTGGGGACGTCCCGGTGGCCGAGGAGTGGGCGCAGGGCTCGCGCAACTTCTGCAACAAGCTGTGGAACGCGACCCGGTTCGCGCTCATCAACGGCGCGCACACCCGCGGCGAGATGCCCGCCGAGCTCTCCACGGTCGACGCCTGGGTCCTGTCGCGGCTGCACGCGGTGATCGCGGAGGTCGACGCGCACCTGGAGGCGTTCGACTTCGCGAAGGCGTGCGAGGCGCTCTACCACTTCGCGTGGGACGAGGTCTGCGACTGGTACGTGGAGCTGGCCAAGGTGCAGCTCGCCGACGAGCGCGCCGAGGCGACCCGCCGCGTGCTCGGCGAGGTCTTCGACAACCTGCTGCGGCTGCTGCACCCGGTCGTCCCGTTCGTCACCGAGGAGCTGTGGACGTCCCTCACCGGCGCGGAGACGGTCGTCACCGCGCCGTGGCCGGCCGCCGACCCGGCGCGCCGCGACGGCGGCGCCGAGGAGCTCGTCGGCTCCCTCCAGCGGATGGTGACCGAGGTGCGGCGGTTCCGCGCCGACCAGGGCCTCAAGCCCGGTCAGCGGGTCGCCGCGCGGATCGAGTGGAACGGGTCCCCCCTGCATCGCCACGAGGACGGCATCCGCTCGCTGCTGCGCCTCACCGAGCCGGAGGACGGCTTCTCCTCGACGGCGTCCCTGCCGGTCGAGGACGTGAAGGTGCACCTCGACACCGCCGGAGTGATCGACGTCGCCGCCGAGCGCAAGCGGCTGGAGAAGGACCTGGCCGCGGCCCGCAAGGAGGTCGACCAGGCGCGGCGCAAGCTCGGCAACGAGGCGTTCATGGCGAAGGCGCCCGAGGCGGTCGTGGCGAAGAACCGCGACCGGCTCGCCCAGGCGGAGTCCGACATCGTCAGGCTGGAGTCGCAGCTGGCCGCGCTCCCGGCGGGCTGACCCCCGCCGGCGGGCCGGCCCGGCCGCTCTTGACACGGGTGCTGACACGGCGATCCTTCGGCACGGTGGCGCCTGCCGCAGTTACGATCCCGTTGGGCCCGTGGGCCTTTGCGGTATTTGAACCATCGGGAGTGCAATGGCCGATTCACGACCCCGGTCCGGCACGCCGGACTCCCCGTCCGGCGAGGACCTGGACGCGGCGCAGGTCATCGAGGACGATCCCGGACCGGAGGCCGCCCCGGCGCCCTTCGGCGGCGCGCGCCCCTGGTGGTCGATCGACATCGGCGACGGGACCGGCCCGCACGCGATGGTGAACGGCACCGGCCCGCAGGCCATGCCTCCGCTGCGGGAGGTCTCGGGCCCTTACGCCCTGCCGAGGAACGGCACCGGCCCGCACGCGATGCCCGTCTCGGCGAACGGGTCGGGAGCGCTTCCGGTCGTGGGCACGGGCCCGCACGGCGTCCTGCGGGACGGCACCGGCCCGCTGCGGCCGGTGACCGGCGCCCCGGCGGGGCCCGGCGGGCGCCTGCCGAAGCCGCTGCTGGTCGCGGGCGCCGTAGCGGTCGCCGCCGGGGTGCTGCTGGTCGCGGGCGTGCTGGCACTGCGGGCCGGCGGCGCCGACGAGGACGGCGGGGCGCCGGCCGGTCCCGGGCCGTCCAAGAAGGTGGTCAAGGCGGGACCGACGGCGGGGGGCCTGCACAAGGATCCGCTGACCTCCCCGCAGGCGAGCGCCGCGTACCCGTTCGTCGCGGGCGCGGTCGAGGCGGGCGGCATCCCGGTGACCGGCAACGGCCTCGCCGTCTACACCGAGGAGCCGGTGCGCAAGGTCAACGTGCTGTTCGTGGGCGGGACGGGCCGGATCGGCGATCCCGCGGGCTTCCTGCAGGAGACGCAGCCGACCACGTTCATCGCCGGTCAGGACGCCGACCCGGGGCGCAGGGGCGGCAAGGCGGTCTGCGGGACGTTCGCCGTCCTCGCCGAGACCCACACCTACTGCGCGTGGGCGACCAAGGACTCCTTCGGCGTCGTCGCGTCCAACCGCCCCACGGCGAATCCGCAGTTCCCCCTGATGGCCGACCTGATGCACCGCGTCAGGAAGGACGTCGAGAAGCCGAAGTGACGTAGAGGCGCTCGGTGTCGGCGCCCACGGCGTCCAGGACGAGCCCGGTGAAGTAGACCGTGCCGAGGGCGACCACGCGGTGCCCGAGCGTCGCGAGCGACTCCGGCGTGATCGCGGCGGGCCCGACCACGTCCCAGTGGGGCGGCAGCGCGCGGGTGAACCGCAGGTGCGGCAACCCGAGCCGGACGAACGTCACGGGCAGCGCGCCCAGCTCGGCGACGGCGCCGTCCACATCCTTGTGGTCGGGGAGGCAGACCACGGCGTGGTCGATCGCCCCCCACGCCTCCCGGGCGGCGGTGAGGGCGGCGGCGACCCCGGCACGGTCGATCGCGGAGTCGACCAGCACACGGGTGGCCGACCCCGGCACGTCGTGCCAGGACAGGCGGCCGGGCAGGACGACCGAGGACAGCACGTCCCGCACCGCCGCGGCCGGGGGCTCGGCCACTCCGGGGAGGCGGCGCGCGGCGGCGACGCCGAGTTCCGCCGCCGCGCGTCCGAGACCGGCGGGGAGCAGGTCCCGGGGGAGCCCGCTGCCTCCGGGCCAGACGAACTCCGCGGCGCCGAGCACCCGCGTGACCTCGGCCGACTGCGGTGCCGACAGGACGCGCGTCCGCGGCCCGGCGACCCCGAGCTTCTCCTCGGCGATCTCCGCCGCCGTGTCGCCGAGCACCCCGGCGTGCTCCAGGAAGACCGGCGTGATCGCGGCCACGTCCGGCGGGAACAGGGCGGCCTCGTCCGACCGTCCGCCCATGCCCGCCTCCAGGACGAGCGCGTCCGCACCGGCGCGGCGCGCGTGCAGGACTCCCGCGAGCGTGAAGAGCCCCGACGGGGACAGGTAGCCGCCGGACGGCGGCGGGAGCGCGGCGACGGCCTCCCCGACGGCGTCCGCCAGGAAGGCGAGCTCGCCGGCGGAGACGGCGCGCCCGTCCACCCTGACGCGGTCGCGGTCGCTGCGCAGCCCGGGACTCGTGACCGTGCACACGCGCAGCCCGGCGGCCCCGAGGAACGCCGACGCGTAGGTCGCCGCCGTCCCCTTCCCCTTGGAGCCGACGACGGTCAGGACGGGGACGTCCGGCGCGAGGAGGCCCAGCGCGTCCGCCAGGGCGCGGGCCCGCCCGACGTCGCGGGTCTCGCCCGGGGCGCGCCGCTCCCACTCGCGGTAGAACACCTCCATGCCTCCAGTGTGGGCCCGGACGGGGGCGCGCCCACCGCCGAGTAGGCTCTGTGACCGTGAGTCAGCTATCCGAGCCGTCCGATTACAGGGCCACCGTCGGCGCGATCATGGGGCGCGGGGTCGAGTGGGAGATCGACCCGACCCTCGACCGGATCGCCGACCTGGTCGACGTCCTGGGGGCGCCGCACCGCGCCTACCCGGTGATCCACATCGCGGGGACGAACGGCAAGTCCACCACGGCCCGGCTCGTCGAGGCGCTGCTGCGCGAGCGCGGCCTGCGGACCGGGCTCTACACCAGCCCCGAGCTGACGACGCTGCGCGAGCGCATCGCGATCGACGGGGAGCCGATCAGCGAGGAGCGGTTCGTCGAGGCGTTCAACGACGTGCTGCCCTACCTGCAGCTGGTCGACGGCAAGCACGAGGCCCGGCTGTCGTTCTTCGAGGTGCTCACCGCGATGGCCTTCGCGGCGTTCGCGGACGCGCCGGTCGACGTGGCGGTGGTCGAGGCCGGCATGGGCGGCGCCTGGGACGCCACGAACGTCGCCGACGGCGCCGTCGCGGTGATCACGCCGATCGGCCTGGACCACACCCGCTACCTGGGCGACACGCTGGAGCAGATCGCCGGGGAGAAGGCGGGCATCATCAAGCCGGGCGCGATCGCGGTGCTGGCGCAGCAGCCGGTCGAGGCCGCCGAGGTGCTGCTGCGGCGGGTCGTGGAGACCGGCGCGACGGCGGCGCGCGAGGGCGTCGAGTACGGCGTGCTCGGCCGGGACGTCGCCTTCGGGGGCCAGCAGATCTCGCTGCGCGGCCTGCACGGCGTCTACGACGAGATCTTCCTGCCGCTGTTCGGCGAGCACCAGGCGAGCAACGCCGCGACGGCCCTGGCCGCCGTGGAGGCCTTCGCCGGCGGCGCCCCCACCCGGGGCGAGCCGAACCTGGAGGCCGCGACCCGGATCGCACCCGGCGAGTCCTTCCTCGGCGGCGAGGAGGGGCAGCTCGACCCGGCCCTGGTCCGCAGCGGCTTCGCCAAGTCGGCCTCGCCGGGCCGGCTGGAGGTCGCCCGGACGGGCCCGACCGTCCTGCTGGACGCGGCGCACAACCCCGCAGGGATGGCCGCGACCGTCAACACGGTCACCGAGTCGTTCGGCTTCACCCGCCTCGCCGGGGTCCTCGCCATCGCCGCCGACAAGGACGTCGCCGGGGTCCTCGACCAGCTCGAACCCGTGCTGGCCGAGCTGGTGGTGACCCGCAACTCCTCGGCGCGCTCGATGCCGCCCGAGGAGCTGGCCGAGATCGCCGAGGGGGTCTTCGGCGCCGAGCGCGTCCACGTCGTCCAGCGGCTGGACGACGCCATCGACCGGGCGATCGGCCTCGCCGAGGAGACCGGCGAGTACCGGGGCGCCGGCGTGCTGATCACCGGCTCGGTGGTCACCGCGGGCGACGCCCGGACCCTGCTGCGCGTCGGGGAAGGCCGGTGACGGGCATGAGCGCGCGGACCGCCCCGAACCCGGCGCGCAGGCTGTTCGCCACGGTGCTGGCGTGCGAGGCCATCGTGATCGCCCTGGCGATCCCGGTGGCGGTGACGGTGCTGGACGTGGACGGGGCGACCGCCGGCGGCGTGTGCGGCGGGCTGGCCGTCGCGTGCGTGGCGCTGGCCGGTCTGCTGCGGTTCCCGTGGGCGGTGCCGGCGGGAACGGTCCTCCAGGTGCTGATTCTCGCGACCGGGTTCATGGTGCCGGCCATGTTCTTCCTCGGTGTCGTTTTCGGGGCGCTTTGGGGCACGGCCATTTGGCTGGGACGCAAGGTGGGCGGCTCTCCACCGCGCTAGGTTCGCGGGGACGGCACCATTGCGTCCGCCGACCATCGCGTTTTCCCATTTACCGAGCTATTTGGACATATTGCCCTTTCGGGAAATGTGCGTGCGGCGGATGACGACGTCCTAAGGAGCACGCCGTGTCCTCCCACGCACGCGAACACCCGCCCGGAGACCTCGCCGGGACGCGGCCCGCCGCGCCTCCGGCGCGCCTCGCCGAGGGGGCCGCCCGGCGGAGGCTCGCGACGCTCGGCGCGCTGCTGCTGACGTTCACCGCGCTGCCCGCCGCCGTCCTGGTGGTGCCCGACGCCGTGGGCGGCGTCGTCCCGGCCGCCGCGAGCGCCCTCGCGCTCGGCGACGCCGAGATCCCTGGGCTGCTGCGCGCCACCGGGCTGTCCCTGCCCGCCCTGCTGGTCACGGTGCCGCCCGCCGCTGTCGCCGCCCGCCGGCTCCCCGCGTGGGGCGTGCTCGTGGCAGGGCTCGCGGTGCTGCTCGCCGGCGTCGGCGCCGCGGGCCTCGCCCGCTCGCTGCCCGACATCGGGGCCGTCCGAGCCGTCCAGGGCGTCGGGGCGGGCCTCGTGCTGCCCGCGAGCCTCGTCCTGGTGTGGGAGCGCCGGAACCGCGCCCTGGCGGCCGCCTGGGCCGGAGCCCTCGCGGGCACGCTGATCCTCGCGATGCCGCTGGCGCTGAAGGCCGTCCCCGTGCCCGCCGACGGCACCGCGGTCCCCGACTGGCGCGTCGCGCTCGCGCCCTACCCGCTGCTCGCCGTCGCCGCCGCCGGAGCCGCGCTCGCCCACCCCCTCCTGCACGGACGCCGCCGCCGGCGACCGCCCGCCCTCCGGCGCGCCGAGCGCGGCCGGCTGCTCCTCGTGCTGGTCCCGGCGGGCGGCTTCGCCTTCCTCGCCGTCGTCGCCGCGCACGGATGGTCGCCGGGCGCGCGGCTCCTCCTCGCCGGGCTCACGCTCCTCGCCCTGACCGGCCTCGCCCTCGCCGGCGGCCGGGACGCGGCCGCCGGGGGCCCGGCCGGCGGCGCGGTCGTCATGATCACCATCGGCCTGCTCTGCCAGCCCGTCGCGGGCCCGCTCGCCGGGCTGGCCGCCGCCGAGGCGGGGACCGGGGGCCCGCCGCTGCTCCCGTTCGCCGTGGCGGCCGCCGCCGCCCTCGCGGCGGCGCTCGCGGCCACCCGCGCCGGGGCCCGCGGCGCCGTCCGCGCCGGCCACCTCCTCATGATCTCCGCCGTGCCGCTCGGCCTCGCGGGCGGCGCCCTCGGCCGCTGGGCGCTGCTCGCCCCCCTCGTCCCCCTCGGCGCGGGCGCCGGGCTGGCCCTCGCCGCCTCGCTCCGGGACGCGCGGGTGGGCGCCGCGCTGTTCGGGCTCACGCTGTGCTTCCCCGCGGTGCTGGCCGGGCAGCTGCTCGTCCTGTCGCTGCAGGCGGCGCGGCTGGAGCGGATCCGCCCGCTGACCGACGCCCAGCACGTGCACGCGCTGCTGGAGGGCTACCGCGTCTGGCTGGCCGTCGCGGGGGTGGCCGTCGTCCTGCTCGCCGGAGCCACCACCCGCCTGTGCGCCGGACACGCCGCCGCGGCGCGCCCCCGCACCGCGCGGCCGCCCGGGGATGCCGCCGCGGACCCCGGGGCCGGGTAGGATTCGCGCGCTTACCGAATCCGAAATGCTCTAGGAGAAACTGTCGTGTCCGAGCGCACTCTTGTCCTGGTCAAGCCCGACGGCGTTCGCCGCGGCGTCGTCGGCGAGGTCATCTCCCGGATCGAGCGCAAGGGCCTGAAGCTCGTCGCGCTGGAACTGCGCACCCTCGCCCGCGAGACCGCCGAGGCGCACTACGAGGAGCACAACAGCAAGCCGTTCTTCGGCGAGCTGGTCGACTTCATCACCGGCGGCCCGCTCGTCGCCATGGTCGTCGAGGGCCCGCGCGCCATCGAGGCGTTCCGCTCCCTCGCCGGCGCCACCGACCCGGTCAGCGCCACGCCGGGCACCATCCGCGGCGACTTCGCCCTGGAGATCGGCGAGAACATCGTCCACGGCTCCGACTCCACCTACTCCGCCGAGCGCGAGATCAAGCTCTTCTTCCCCGAGGTGTAGTTCGAAAGCGGTCCGAGGGGGCCGGCCGTCGCTCGTCCAAGAACCGGCTCATGGACGGGTAAGGGCCGGCCCCTCGGCATGCCGGCGGGCTTCACGCGCCGGTAGATCCTCGGCCCGGGGTTCGGCTTTTCCGCGGACGCGCGGAGCGGTGCCGTGAAACGAATCCGACCGTGTTGCGGCGTGGGGCTGTGTCGGGCGGGGGAAGACCCCCTAAGATCCTCGGATACCCGGTGGCGCCGGGTCTGCCGTGGGGCGCCGCGCGTCTTTGGCAGACCGGTCGCCGGGTCAGTCCGCCGGGTTCTCTTTATGGAAAACCGGGCTGGTCAGGACGCGTTTTTTTCGCGACGCGCGGCGCGGGGGTGACTGCCCGCAGAGGTACGCGCACGTTACGATGGACACGCCGCTATACACGCCCGTCAATCATGAAGGGCTCCCTTTCTTCATGGGTAACAAGCTGTCGTTTCTTGGCCGTGACATGGCGGTCGATCTTGGTACTGCCAACACCCTGGTGTACGTGCGCGGGCGTGGCATCGTCCTGAACGAACCCTCCGTGGTGGCGATCAACACCAATACCGGGAAGATCGTCGCGGTGGGCATCGAGGCGAAGCGGATGATCGGCCGCACACCGGGCAACATCGTCGCGGTCCGTCCGCTGAAGGACGGCGTCATCGCCGACTTCGACGTCACCGAACGGATGCTGCGCTACTTCATCCAGAAGGTGCACAAGCGCCGGCACTTCGCCAAGCCGCGGATCGTCGTGGCCGTGCCGAGCGGGATCACCGGGGTGGAGCAGCGCGCGGTGAAGGAGGCCGGCTACCAGGCCGGCGCCCGCCGCGTCTACATCATCGAGGAGCCGATGGCCGCCGCGATCGGCGCCGGGCTGCCCGTCTACGAGCCGACCGGGAACATGGTCGTCGACATCGGCGGCGGCACCACCGAGGTCGCGATCATCTCGCTCGGCGGGATCGTCACCAGCCAGTCGGTGCGCGTCGGCGGCGACGAGCTCGACCAGGCCGTGATCTCTTTCTCCAAGAAGGAGTACTCCCTGATGCTCGGGGAACGCACCGCGGAGGAGATCAAGATGGCGATCGGGTCGGCCTATCCCGGCGGCGACGACGAGCCGCACGCCGAGATCCGGGGCCGCGACCTCGTCAGCGGGCTGCCGAAGACCGTCGTGATCTCCGCCGAGGAGGTCAGGCGGGCGATCGAGGAACCGGTCAACGCCGTGGTGGACGCGGTGAAGACCACTCTCGACAAGTGCCCGCCCGAACTCTCCGGCGACATCATGGACCGCGGCATCGCGCTCACCGGCGGCGGCGCTCTGCTGAAGAACCTCGACGAACGGCTCCGTGAGGAGACCGGGATGCCCATCCACCTGGTGGACAACCCGCTCGACTCGGTGGTGCTCGGCACGGGCAAGTGCGTCGAGGACTTCGAGTCGCTCCGGCAGGTGCTCGTGCCGGAGCCGCGGCACTGATCTGGACATGGCCGGTCCGGGGGCGCGAGGGGTCGCTCCCCGGGCGGGCCGATTCGGACATCGTCCGCCGAGGGCGGCAGCGCCCGCCGGGACGCGGGGGCGTCCCCCCTCGTGAAGCACTGGGCTCCCGGCGGACAAGGGAACGGGAGGTCGGTGCGTGAAGGACACCCGGCGCACCCGCGTGGTCCTCGGCGCATTGCTGGTCGTGGCGCTCGCGATGATCACGATTGACTACCGCGGCGGGCAGGACTCGCCGCTGCGCGGCCTGCGCGGCGTCGGCGCGACGGTGTTCGGCCCGGTGGAGCGGGCCTCGGCGTCCGTCGTCCGGCCCGTGGGCAACACCTTCGACGCGATCACCGACGCGCCGGGCGAGCGGCGCCGCGCCGACCGGCTCGCGCGGCAGAACCAGCGGCTGCGCGAGCAACTGCGCTCCAGCCGCCTCGACCAGGACCGGTCCGCGCAGCTGCGCAGGCTGCTCGGCACCGCCGGGATGGGCGGCTACAAGATCCACGCCGCGCAGGTGATCTCCGCGGGGCAGGGCTTCGAGGACACCGTCACCATCGACGCCGGCAGCCGCAGCGGGGTCAGGCCCGACATGACCGTGATGAGCGCCGACGGCCTCGTCGGGCGCGTCACCCGGGTCGGGCCCGCGACGGCCACCGTCCTGCTCGCCACCGACCAGACGTCCTCCATCGGCTCCCGGCTGGAGGAGTCCAAGGAGATCGGGATCATCCAGGGCCGGGGCCGGCGCGGACTCGGCCGGGGCAGCGCGACGCCGCTGCGGTTCCAGCTGCTGGACGCCGCCGCGCCGATCCGGGTCGGCCAGCGGATCGTCACGCTCGGATCGCAGGGGCAGAAGCCCTACGTCCCGGGCGTCCCGATCGGCATGGTCGAGCGGATCGAGCGGTCCACCAGCGGGCTGACCCGCACCGCCTACGTCCGGCCGTTCGTGCGTTTCACCAGCCTGGACGTCGTCGCCGTCGTGGTCGCCCCGCCGAAGACCGACCCGCGGGACGCGGTGCTGCCGCCCAAGCCCCCGCCTCCGCCGACCCCGACTCCGACCGCGACCGCGACGCCGTCGGCGAGCAAGAGCCCGAAGGCGAGGCCGCGCCACTCCAAGAGCCCGTCCACGAATCCGACACGGGGGGACTGACGTGCTGAACCCGCCCGAGGCGTCGCCGGCCGGCCGCGCCGCGGTGACCGCCGTGGTGATCGTCGTGACGCTGATCCTTCAGGTGTCGGTGGCGAACCGGCTGCCGCTGCCCGGCGGCGTCCAGCCCGACCTGGTGCTGCTGGCCGTGGTGGCGCTCGCGCTCGTCGCGGGCTCCATGACCGGCATGGTGGCCGGGTTCCTCGCGGGCCTCGCCGCCGACATCATCCCGCCCGCCGACCACACCATCGGCCGGTACGCGCTCGTCTACTGCCTCATCGGGTACCTGTGCGGCGTCGCGTCCGCCGAGATGGACCGCCAGTCCGCGGTGCCGTTCTTCGCCGTCGCGGCCGGCGCGCTCGCCGGGACCGTGGTGTACGCGGGCACCGGCATGATCCTCGGTGACCCGCGCGCCGCGTGGGCGTCCGTGTCCGGCATGGTGCCGCTGCAGGTGCTCTACGACGTCATCGCGAGCCCGTTCGTGGTGTGGGCGGTGCTGCGCGCCACCCGCCGCTACGAACGCGGGGAGCGCGCCCGCGGCGACCGCCTGGCCGTGCCCGCCGCCCGCTACCGCGCGATGTCGGGGCGGAGCGGGACCCTGTGAACCCGAGGACCCACTTCCGCCTCGTCGTCCTGTACGTGCTCGTCGCCGCGCTGCTGCTCGTCCTGATCGGGCGGATGTGGGCGCTCCAGGTCCTGGAGGGCGAGCACTACCGGGCGGTCGCCGCCGAGAACCGCACCCGCGACATCGTCGTCCCGGCCACCCGCGGGATGATCCTCGACGACCGCGGCAGGCCGCTCGTGCGCAACCGCAGCGCCCTCGTCGTGTCGGTCGACCGCACCACGCTGTCGCGGCAGAAGGACGGCGGCCAGACCGTCCTGAAGCGGCTCGCCGCCGTGCTCGGCACGTCCCAGGAGGAGATGGCCAAGCGGACCCGGCTGTGCGGGCCCGGCATCAAGCGGCCGTGCTGGCCCGGCTCCCCCTACCAGCCGATCCCCGTCGAGGACCACGTCGACCCCAAGCGGGCGTTGCAGATCATGGAGCGGCAGGAGGACTTCCCCGGGATCACCGCGCAGGTCCAGGCCGTCCGCGACTACCCCCAGCCGGAGGGCGCGCGCCCCGCGCAGCTGCTCGGCTACCTCCAGCCCGTCACGCAGGAGGAGCTCGACAAGCGCAAGGGCCTGAAGGTCACCGGCTACAGCGGCGTCGACCTCGTCGGGCGCGACGGCCTGGAGGCGCAGTACGACTCCGCGCTGAGCGGCGAGCCCGGGTTCCGCAAGGTCCTGGTCGACAGCCAGGGCCGCGTCACCGGCACCGCGCAGGAGCAGCCCCCGACCGCCGGCAGCAACCTCGTCACCAGCATCGACGCGGGCGTGCAGGGCGCGGCGGAGGACGCCCTCAAGCACGCGATCGACGGCGCGCGCAAGCAGGGCCGCCCCGCCGACGCCGGGGCCGCGGTCGTGATGGACGTGCGCACCGGCCGGATGGTCGCGATGGCGAGCTACCCGACCTACGACCCCGGCATCTGGACCGGCGGCATCTCCCAGGACGAGTACGACGCTCTGCTCGGCAAGAAGCAGGGCGAGCCGCTGATCTCCCGGGTCACCCAGGGAATGTTCGCCCCCGGCTCCACCTTCAAGATCTCCTCGGTGTCCGCCGCGGTGGAGGACGGCAACAGCCTGACCGGCACCTACGACTGCCCCGGCTCCTACAACGTCGGCAACCGCGCGTTCCGCAACTTCGAGGGCGAGGAACTCGGCGCGATGTCGCTGCACACCGCGCTCGTCAAGTCCTGCGACACGATCTTCTACCGCTTCGCCTACCAGGAGTGGCAGCGCGACGGCGGGATGAAGCCGAAGAAGAACCCCTCCGACCCGATGGTGAAGATGGCCCGCAACTACGGGTTCGGGTCGCGCACCGGCGTCGACCTGCCCAGCGAGAGCGAGGGCCGCATCCCGGACCGGGGGTGGAAGAAGAACTTCTGGGACGCCACCAAGGCCGCCAACTGCAAGGGCGCCAAGACGGGCTATCCGGAGGTCGCCAAGACCGACCCGGCTCGCGCCGCCTACCTGAAGGCCGTCGCGACGGAGAACTGCACCGAGGGCTACGTCTGGCGGCCCGGTGACGCGGCGAACTTCTCGGTCGGGCAGGGCGACGTCCTGGTGACGCCGCTGCAGCTCGTCCGCGCGTACGCGGCCGTGGCGAACGGCGGCAGGCTGCTGACCCCGCGGCTCGGCGTCGCGGTCGTGCGTCCCGACGGCTCCATCGTCCGGCGGATCGACGCGCCGCAGCCGCGCCGGCTGCCGGTCGAGGGGAAGGTGCTCAAGTACATCCGCGAGTCGCTCGCGGAGGTGACGAAGAGCGGCACGGCGTCCGGGGCGTTCACCGGCTTCGACTTCAAACGCGTCGACGTCGGCGGCAAGACCGGCACCGCGGAGGTCTACGGCAAGCAGGACACGTCCTGGTTCGCCTCGTTCGGCCCGGTGGACAAGCCGCGCTTCGCGGTGGTCGCGATGGTCTCCCAGGGCGGGCAGGGCGCGCAGACGTCCGCGCCGGCCGTCCGGGAGATCTGGGAGGCCATGTACGGGACGAAGGACCGCAAGGCCATCCTCCAGGACGGGAGGCTCCCGTCCGAGCTGCCGCGGATGCCCGCCGAGGGGACCGCGCCGTGATCACCGATTCCGGGGTCGGCAGCGTCGACGCCTACGCCGCCCACCGGTCGTGGACCAGCAGGCTCGCCGGGCTGCGCCGGCTGGACCTGCCGATGCTGCTGGCCGTGCTGGCGCTGTCGGCGGTGGGCGCGCTGCTGGTGCGCTCGGCCACCTTCCACCTGCTGACCGAACAGGGCAAGGACCCCGAGGGCTTCCTCAAGCGGCACATCCTGAACCTGGTCATCGGCTTCCTGCTCGGCGGACTGGTCACCGTGCTGGACTACCGGCTCCTGCGCGCCTACGTCCCGATCCTGTACGGACTGGCGTGCGTGGGGCTGCTGGCCGTGCTGACCCCGCTCGGCTCGACGATCAACGGCTCGCACTCGTGGATCGTGGTCGGCGGCGGGTTCCAGGTGCAGCCGTCGGAGTTCGCCAAGGTCGGGCTCGTCGTGCTGCTGGCGATGATCCTCGGCGAGCCGCGCGACGGGGAGATCGGCCCCGGCCGGCGGGACGTGCTGCTCGCGCTCGTGCTCGCCGGGGTGCCCGGCATGCTGATCATGCTGCAGCCCGACCTCGGCACCACGCTGGTGTTCATCGCGGTGGTGCTCGGCATGCTGGCGATCTCCGGGGCGCAGAAGCGCTGGCTCGTCGGGCTGGTCGGCGGGGGCGTCGCCGCGGGCGCCGCGGTGTACTTCTTCGGGCTGCTGAAGGCCTACCAGATCGCCCGGTTCACCGCGTTCCTGAACCCCGAGGCCGACCCGCGCGGCGCCGGCTACAACGCCCAGCAGGCCCGCATCGCGATCGGGTCGGGCGGCGCGTTCGGCAAGGGCCTGTTCCACGGCGAGCAGACGGGCGGCCACTTCGTCCCCGAGCAGCAGACCGACTTCATCTTCACGGTCGCGGGGGAGGAGCTCGGCTTCGTCGGCGCGGCCGTCATCATCGCCCTGCTCGGCGTGGTGCTGTGGCGCGGGCTGCGCATCGCCACCCAGGCCGCCGACCTGTTCGGGACGCTCGTCGCCACCGGGGTCGTGTGCTGGCTGGGGTTCCAGACGTTCGAGAACGTCGGCATGACGATCGGGATCATGCCGATCACCGGGCTGCCGCTGCCGTTCGTGTCCTACGGCGGGTCCGCGACCTTCGCGAACATGATCGCGTTCGGCCTGCTGCAGGCCGTCCACGTGCGCCGCCGCCCGTTCGATTAGCGACCCGCGACCGCGTAGGCTGGACGTTCATCCCCACGTCCCCTGCACGGAGGGTTCCGTCATGCCGGTCGAGTCGCTCTTCCCGCGCCTGGAGCCGCTGCTCCCGAGCGTGCAGAAGCCGATTCAGTACGTTGGCGGCGAGCTGAACTCCCAGCTCAAGGACTGGGACGAGACCACCGTCCGATGGGCGCTGATGTATCCGGACGCCTACGAGGTGGGGCTGCCGAACCAGGGCGTCCAGATCCTCTACGAGATCCTCAACGAGCGCGACGGCGTGCTCGCCGAGCGGACGTACTCGGTGTGGCCCGACATGGAGGCCGTCATGCGGGAGCACGGCATCCCGCAGTTCACCGTCGACGCGCACCGGCCGGTCGCCGCCTTCGACGTGTTCGGCGTGTCGTTCTCCACCGAACTCGGCTACACGAACCTGCTGACGGCGCTCGACCTCGCCGGCATCCCGCTGGAGGCCGCCGACCGCACCGGCGACCACCCGATCGTGATCGCGGGCGGGCACGCCGCGTTCAACCCCGAGCCGATCGCCGACTTCGTCGACGCCGCCGTCCTCGGCGACGGCGAGGAGATCGCGCTCGCCATCACCGAGGTCGTCCGCGAGTGGAAGGCCGAGGGCGAGCCCGGCGGGCGCGACGGGCTGCTCCTGCGCCTCGCCGCGTCCGGCGGCGTGTACGTCCCGCGCTTCTACGACGTGACCTATCTGCCCGACGGGCGCATCCAGCGGGTCGCGCCGAACCGTCCGGGCGTCCCGTGGCGGATCGAGAAGCACACCGTCATGGACCTCGACCAGTGGCCCTACCCGAAGAAGCCGCTGGTCCCGCTCGCCGAGACCGTGCACGAGCGGTTCAGCGTGGAGATCTTCCGCGGCTGCACCCGCGGCTGCCGGTTCTGCCAGGCCGGAATGATCACCCGTCCGGTGCGGGAGCGGTCGATCACCACGATCGGCGACATGGTGGAGCAGGGGCTCAAGGAGTCCGGCTTCCAGGAGGTCGGGCTGCTCAGCCTGTCCAGCGCCGACCACAGCGAGATCGGCGAGGTCGCCAAGGGCCTCGCCGACCGCTACGAGGGCACCAACACCTCGCTGTCGCTGCCGTCCACGCGGGTGGACGCCTTCAACATCACGCTCGCCAACGAGTTCTCCCGCGGCGGCCGGCGCTCCGGCCTGACGTTCGCGCCGGAGGGCGGCTCCGAGCGGATGCGCAAGGTGATCAACAAGATGGTCAGCGAGGACGACCTGATCCGCACCGTCACCACCGCCTACGAGAACGGCTGGCGGCAGGTCAAGCTGTACTTCATGTGCGGCCTGCCCACCGAGGAGGACGAGGACGTCCTCGCCATCGCCGGCATGGCCAAGCGGGTCATCCAGGCCGGGCGCGACGCCACCGGCCGCAAGGACATCCGCTGCACCGTGTCCATCGGCGGGTTCGTGCCGAAGCCGCACACCCCGTTCCAGTGGGCCGCGCAGTGCGACCACGAGACCGTCGACCGCCGCCTGCGCGCCCTCAAGGACGCCCTGCGCGGCGACAAGGAGTACGGGCGCGCCATCGGTCTGCGGTACCACGACGGCCAGCCGTCGATCGTCGAGGGGCTGCTGTCGCGCGGCGACCGGCGCGTCGGCAAGGTCATCCGCGCCGTCTGGGAGGACGGCGGCCGCTTCGACGGCTGGAGCGAGCACTTCTCCTACGAGCGCTGGACGGCCTGCGCCGAGAAGGCCCTGGCCGGGGAGCCCGTCGACCTCGCCTGGTACACCGTCCGGGAGCGCGACGAGGTCGAGGTGCTGCCCTGGGACCACCTCGACGCGGGCCTCGACCGCGAGTGGCTCTGGCAGGACTGGCAGGACGCCGTCGACGAGACCGAGGTCGAGGACTGCCGCTGGACGCCCTGCTACGACTGCGGCGTCTGCCCCACGATGGGCACCGAGATCCAGATCGGCCCGACCGGCAGGAAGCTTCTCCCGCTTGACGTGGTGTGACTGGATTCGGCCTCGCCGTCCCTTGAGCTGCAAGGGTTCCGGGCTTACGGGGGCGGTGCCTGGCGGAACCGGGTCCGGCGCCCCGTACTCTATAGGGAGACCTGTATCTCGACTCGACACGAGTAGGAAGGACCAGAACCCTGGCACCCATGCCGGAGGGTCCGGCGCCGGCCCCCGTGACCCAGCGACTGCGCGTCCGCTATGCCAAGCGGGGCAGGCTGCGGTTCACGAGCCACCGCGACATTTCCCGGGCCGTGGAACGCGCCGTGCGGCGCGCCGGGATCCCTGTCGCGTTCAGCGCCGGATTCACCCCCCACCCGAAGATCTCGTATGCGGGTGCGGCGGCGACAGGGGTGGCCAGTGAGGCCGAATACCTCGAACTCGGGCTCACCGAGACCCGCGACCCTGCGCGGGTGCGAGCCGATCTCGACGCGGCCCTGCCTCCCGGACTCGACGTCCTGGACGTCGTGCCGGTAAGGGCGGGACACGGCGACGCCCCGGTGAAGCCGGGCGCGTTCACCGATCGGCTCGAGGCGTCCGAATGGCGGATCAGGCTGGACGGTGTCGCCGAAGGCGACGCCGCCGCGGCCGTGGCCGCCTTCATGGGCGCCGAGAACATCGAGGTAGAACGTCTCACGAAGAAGGGACGGCGCCGTTTCGACGTGCGCGCCGCCGTGTCCGCCTGCGAGCTGGACCGGCGCGCCGCCGAGACGGCGAATGCCCCTTGTGCGATACTTCGAATGGTTGTTCGGCATTCCACACCCGCCGTTCGACCCGACGACATCCTCACCGGACTGCGTCAGGTCGCCGACCTCGCGCCGCCGTCACCGCCGCTGGTGACCAGGCTGGCGCAGGGGCCCCTCGACGCGGACACCGGTGGTCTCGCGGATCCCCTGGATCCCGACCGGGAGACCGGCCTACCGCCCGGCGACGACGCCGGGACGGCCCGCGGCCTTGAGCGGCCGCGGTCCGGGGACGCCGCGAGCGCGGATGCCGTCAGCGCCTGACCGTGGGACCGAAGCCGTGGAGGCACGGAACCGGCCCCGCAGGGTACGGAAGGCGCACCCCCGACGACTTCGTCGTCATGGCCGGACCACCGTCCGGCCGTGACGGCACCGACTGACGAGGTGCTCTCGTGCGGCGCACCGCATCGTTCCGCTTCCGGCGGGACGGGCGGACGCGCCCGGGAGCCTGACGGGAGATTGCCCGGATGCTTGAGAACGAAGCCGATGCGGCCGCGGCCGAAGGCGCCGACGGAACCGTTGACGACGAGACCGCGGAGGCCGCGCGGACCGAGAAGGCGCGGAGCGGAAGCGCCAAGAGCGGGGGCAGGGGCGTGACGTCGCGTCCGCGCCGCGCGAGCCGGCCCGCCGGCCCGCCGCCCGACGTGGACGAGACCCCCGCCGAGCCCCCCGCCGCGCAGCCGGAGCCCGCCTCCGCCGAGCAGCCCGCACCCGCCGAGGAGGCCGCGGCGCCCGCCGAGCCGGCCGAGCCGCCGAAGCGGACCCGGACCCGCGCGCGCAAGACCACGAAGGCCGCCGCCGAGACGGCCGAGCCCGTCCCGATGACCGGCGCCGAGACCACGCCCGAGGCCCCCGCCGCGCCGGCCGCCGCGCCGCCCGCCGAGCCGCCCGCCGAAGAGGCGCCGGCGCCCCGCACCAGGACCCGCCGCCGCCCTGCCAAGGCCGCCGCCGAGGTGCCGTCCGTGCCGCAGGTCCCGGCCGTCCCGGTCGCCGGGGAGGTGCCGGCCCCCGAGCAGGTGTCGGAGACCGAGCCCGCGAGCGGCGTCGGCGTCCCCGGCGTGACGTTCCAGCCGCCGATGGTCGTCTTCCAGCCGCCGCAGCCCAAGGCCGAGGCGCCCGCCCGGCCGAAGCCCGCCGAGGCCGAGCCCGCCGTGCAGGACGCCGGCGAGGAGGACCAGGACCAGGACCACGGGCCGGCGGACGAGGACGACTCCGAGGACCGCCCGTCCCGCCGTCGCCGCCGCCGTGGCGGCCGCGGCCGCGGCCGGGGCGGCAAGGAGGGCGCCGAGGACGAGGGCGACGACGCCGAGGGCGACGCCGAGGCCGAGGAGCCCGCGGAAGAGCAGCCCGCCAAGCCCGCCAGGGCCGCCAAGGGCAAGGCGGCGAAGGGCAAGGCGTCCAGGGCGAAGGACAAGGACCAGGACAAGGAGCCCAGGGCCGAGGAGCCCGAGCAGGGCGCCGCCGAGGGCGAGGAGGACGACGGAGAGGGCACGAGCCGCCGCCGTCGCCGCCGCAGGCGCCGTTCCGGGGCCGACGGCGAGTCCGGCGGCACCGACGACCCGCCGAACACCGTCGTGCACGTCCGCACGGCCCGCGAGGAGCGCGCCGCCGCCGAGGACGAGGTCCAGTCCGTGCGCGGCTCGACCCGCCTGGAGGCCAAGAAGCAGCGCCGCCGCGAGGGCCGCGAGCAGGGCCGCCGCCGCCCGCCGGTGATCACCGAGGCGGAGTTCCTGGCCCGGCGCGAGGCCGTCGAGCGGGTCATGGTGGTCCGCCAGGAGGGCGAGCGCACGCAGATCGCCGTCCTGGAGGACGACGTGCTCGTCGAGCACTACGTCAACCGCGCGACGCACCAGTCGTACGTCGGCAACGTCTACCTCGGCAAGGTCCAGAACGTCCTGCCGTCGATGGAGGCGGCGTTCGTCGACATCGGCAAGGGCCGCAACGCCGTGCTGTACGCGGGCGAGGTCAACTGGGACGCCTCCGGGCTGGAGGGCCAGCCCCGCCGCATCGAGTCGGCGCTGAAGTCGGGCCAGTCGGTGCTCGTCCAGGTCACCAAGGACCCCCTCGGCCACAAGGGCGCCCGGCTGACCAGCCAGGTCTCCCTGCCCGGCCGGTACCTGGTCTACGTGCCCGACGGCTCGATGACCGGCATCAGCCGCAAGCTGCCCGACAAGGAGCGCAGCCGCCTCAAGTCGATCCTCAAGAAGGTCATGCCGGAGCAGGCGGGCGTGATCGTGCGGACCGCGGCCGAAGGGGCGACCGAGGAGGAGCTCGCCCGCGACGTCTCGCGCCTGGCCGCCCAGTGGGAGAGCATCCAGAAGAAGGTCAAGACGGCCTCGGCGCCGTCCCTTCTCTACGGCGAGCCCGACCTGACGATCCGGGTCGTCCGCGACATCTTCAACGAGGACTTCACCAAGCTCGTGGTGTCCGGCGCCGAGGCCTGGGACACCGTCTCCGACTACGTCCAGTACGTCGCCCCCCACCTCGCCGACCGCGTCGAGCGCTGGACCGGCGACCAGGACGCCCTGTCGGCGTTCCGCATCGACGAGCAGATCGCCAAGGCGATGGACCGCAAGGTCTGGCTGCCGTCCGGCGGCTCCCTGGTGATCGACCGCACCGAGGCGATGACGGTCATCGACGTCAACACCGGCAAGTTCACCGGGCAGGGCGGCAACCTGGAGGAGACCGTCACCCGCAACAACCTGGAGGCGGCCGAGGAGATCGTCCGCCAGCTCCGGCTCCGCGACATCGGCGGCATCATCGTCGTCGACTTCATCGACATGGTGCTGGAGAGCAACCGGGACCTGGTGCTGCGCCGCCTCGTCGAGTGCCTGTCGCGGGACCGTACCAAGCACCAGGTCGCCGAGGTCACCTCGCTCGGGCTGGTGCAGATGACCCGCAAGCGGGTCGGCCAGGGGCTGCTGGAGGCGTTCTCGGAGACCTGCGAGTCCTGCAACGGCCGCGGCATCCACGTCCACCTGACGCCGGTCGAGCCGAAGGCGGAGAAGGCGGCCGGCAAGGAGTCCGGACGCCGCCGCAAGCGCAAGGGCGAGGTCGAGAAGGCCGTCGAGGAGAAGCTGTCCCGGCACGAGGCCAGGCCCAAGGAGGCCGCGGAGGAGCCCGCCGCCGAGGAGCCCGCGACGGTGCCCGCCGCCGAGACGGCGCCGGTCGTGGAGGCCGCGCCCGAGCCCGTCCGTTCGCGGCCGAAGCGGTCCCGGCCGGCCAAGCGCCCGGCCGGCCCGCCGCCCGAGATCGACGAGGCCCCGGCGCAGGCCGCCGTGGAGGCCGCCGAGGCCGCCGAGGAGACCGCCGGCACCGCGCCGGGCGCGCTGGACTCCGCCGAACCGGTCCCGGTCGACCCCAACGGCGCCGAGCCGGCCGCCGGCGAGCTGAACGGCGCCGGTGTGGCCGTCGGCGAGTCCAACGGCTCCGCGCCCGCGGGCGACCAGGACGGCGCCGAGCCCGCCCGCCGGCGCCGTGCCCGCCGCCCCCGCGCGACGGCGGCGCAGGCCGCCGACGGCGGAGAGTCCTCGGACTGACGCGGGGCCGGACGCCCTGGCCGGACGCGTTCGCGTTCCGGCCAGGGCATCCGGTACCCTTGACCTTCGGCGCGCCTTCGGTGCGTCGCCCGAATCCGCACCGCGAGCCCCGTCCGGGGATCGTTCGGTGCTCACCTCATCGATCCGGTGGGGCACAGCAGAGAGCGCCAGGGTCCTCCTGGTGTGCCGCCCTCGGCCCGGTGCCGGGGGTAGGCCCCCGTCCGGGGGCTGGTAAGCCACGCGTGGGACCGGTTCACTCCGGAAGCGCGCGCAGACGAAGGGTTTCCGCGGTGTACGCGATTGTCCGCGCAGGCGGCAGGCAGGAAAAGGTCGCCGTCGACGACGTGCTGGCCGTCGACAAGCTGGCCGGTGACGTCGGGTCGACCATCACGCTCCAGCCCCTGCTGGTCGTGGACGGCGACGACGTCGTGAGCCGCACGGCCGACCTCGCCCGCTACGAGGTGACCGCCGAGATCCTCGGCGCGGTCAAGGGCCCCAAGATCAACATCATGCACTACCGGAACAAGACCGGGTACAAGCGGCGGATGGGTCACCGTCAGCCGTACACCGAGGTCAAGATCACCGGTATCAAGGCCGGCAAGAAGTAAGGGAGAGCGGTCTCATGGCACACAAGAAGGGCGCATCGTCCAGCCGCAACGGTCGCGACTCCAACGCCCAGCGCCTCGGTGTGAAGCGCTTCGGCGGCCAGGTCGTCAACGCCGGCGAGATCATCGTCCGCCAGCGCGGCACCCACTTCCACCCCGGCCCGGGCGTCGGCCGCGGCGGTGACGACACGCTGTTCGCGCTCGTCGCGGGCGCGGTGGAGTTCCGCCGCTACCGCGGTCGCAACGCGGTGAGCGTCGTCCCGCCGGCGGAATAGTCCGCCGGGGGCAGCGACTTTTTGTTCGAAGGGGCGGACCGTTTCCGGTCCGCCCCTTCGCCGTTCTTACCAAGGTTCCCTGAGGAGAGTCACCGTGGCCGCTGGAGCGGGATCGGGCGCGCAGTTCGTCGACCGGGTGGTGCTGCACGTCGCGGCGGGCAACGGCGGCAACGGCTGCGCCTCGATCCACCGGGAGAAGTTCAAGCCGCTCGGCGGCCCGGACGGCGCGAACGGCGGCCGCGGCGGCGACGTGGTCCTCGTCGTCGACTCCAACGCCGCGAGCCTCCTCGAATACCACCGGCGCCCGCACCGCAAGGCCGGCAACGGCAGGCCGGGCCAGGGCAGCCTGCGGACGGGCGCCGACGGCGACGACGTGATCCTGGCCGTCCCCGACGGCACCGTGGTGAAGTCGGGCGACACCGTCCTCGCGGACCTGGTCGGCGAGGGCACCCGGTTCGTGATCGCCAAGGGCGGCAGCGGCGGTCTCGGGAACGCGGCGCTGGCGACGGCCAAGCGCAAGGCGCCCGGGTTCGCGCTGCTCGGGGAGCCGGGCGAGGAGCGCGACGTCGTCCTGGAACTGAAGAGCGTCGCCGACGTCGCGCTCGTCGGGTTCCCGAGCGCGGGCAAGTCGTCGCTGATCGCCGCGCTCTCGGCCGCCAAGCCGAAGATCGCCGACTACCCGTTCACGACGCTGATCCCGAACCTCGGCGTGGTGAGCGCGGGCGACACGACGTTCACGGTCGCGGACGTGCCCGGCCTGATCGAGGGCGCCAGCGAGGGCCGCGGCCTCGGCCTGGACTTCCTGCGCCACATCGAGCGCTCCTCCACCCTCGCGCACGTCCTCGACTGCGCCACGATGGAGCCGGGCCGCGACCCGGTCAGCGACTTCGAGGTGATCGAGCGCGAGCTGCAGGCCTACGACCGGGTGCTGGGCGACCGCCCGCTGTCGGACCGACCCCGCATCGTCGTGCTGAACAAGGTGGACGTGCCCGACGGCCGCGACCTCGCCGAGATGGTGCGGCCGGAGTTCGAGGCCCGGGGCCTGCGCGTGTTCGAGGTGTCGGCGGCGTCGCACGAGGGGCTGCGGGAGCTGTCGTTCGCGATGGCGGCGATGGTCTCGGAGTACCGCGCCTCGCTGCCCGCGGCGGAGCCCACCCGCATCGTCATCCGGCCCGAGCCGCTCGGCGGCGACACCGACTTCGAGGTCAGGACCCTCGGCGACAACACCTTCCTGATCACCGGCACGAAGCCGGTCCGGTGGCTGCGCCAGACCGACTTCGCCAACGAGGAGGCCGTGGGCTACCTCGCCGACCGCCTCGCCCGGCTCGGGGTGGAGGACGCGCTCGCCCAGGCGGGCGCCAGCGCCGGCGCCACCGTCCTCATCGGCACCATGGACGAATCGATCGTCTTCGACTGGGAGCCGGAGGTCGCGGCGGGCGAGGGCACGAGTGGCCCGCGCGGCACCGACCGCCGCCTGAGCGGCTGGTCCTGAACGAACAGCCGGGGGTGTGGGGGCGTTCCCGTAGAGAGCAGTGTCGTGAGCGGAGCTGAGTCATGAGTGGGCGTGAGGCGGTCGCGAAGGCGCGGCGGATCGTGGTGAAGGCGGGCTCGTCCTCGCTGACCACGCCGCAGGGCACGATCGACGTGAACCGCATCGACGCGCTGGTGGACGTCCTCGCCGCGCGCCGCGGCGAGGGCACCGAGATCGTGTTCGTGTCGTCGGGCGCGATCGCGGCGGGGCTCGGCCCGCTCGGCCTGACCCGCCGCCCGCCCGACCTCGCGACGCAGCAGGCGGCGGCGAGCGTCGGGCAGGGCCTGCTGTTCGCCCGCTACACCTCCTCGTTCGCCCGGTATGCGCTGACCGTGGGGCAGGTGCTGCTCACCGCCGACGACATGATGCGCCGCTCGCACCACCGCAACGCCCAGCGCACCCTCGCGCAACTGCTCGCCATGGGCGTCCTGCCGATCGTGAACGAGAACGACACCGTCGCGACCGACGAGATCCGGTTCGGCGACAACGACCGGCTGGCCGCGCTGGTCGCGCACCTGATCCGCGCGGACGCGCTGGTCCTGCTCTCGGACGTGGACGCCCTCTACACCGGCGACCCGCGCCGTCCCGGGACGCGCCGTGTCGACGAGGTGCGCGGCCCCGCCGACCTCAGGGACGTCGAGCTCGGCGGCTCCGGGCGGGTCGGCACCGGCGGCATGGTCACCAAGGTCGAGGCGGCCAGGATCGCGGGCATCCCCGTCGTGCTGACCAACGCCGCGTCCGCGGCGCGCGCGCTGTCCGGCGACCACGTCGGGACGCTGTTCCATCCGGCCGAGGGCCGCCGCATGTCGACCCGCAACCTGTGGCTGGCGCACGCGACGACGGGCCAGGGCCGCGTCATGCTGGACGCGGGCGCGATCGAGGCGGTCGTGCGGCGCCGCAAGTCCCTGCTCCCGGCGGGGGTGACCGGCGTGGAGGGCGACTTCGCCGCGGGCGACCCGGTCGACCTGTGCGACACGGCCGGCGAGGTCGTCGCGCGCGGCCTGGTGAACTACGACGCGTCCGAGATCCCCGAGCTGATGGGGCGCTCGACGCGCTGGCTGGCCCGTGAGCTGGGCGCCGAGTACGAACGCGAGATAATCCACCGCGACCATCTGGTGATATTGCAATGACGGGAGCCTGCTGATGAGCGACGAGCGCGAGGAGTTCCTGCGGGTGGCGCGGCGCGCCAGGGAGGCCGCCGCCGGGCTGGCCCCGCTGCCGCGGTCGGCGAAGGACGCGGCGCTGCACCGCATCGCGGACGCGCTGGTCACCGCCGCCCCGGAGATCGTCAAGGCGAACGAGGCCGACGTCGCGCGGGCCCGCGGGAACGGCATCTCCGAGTACATGATCGACCGGCTGAGCCTGTCGGAGGCGCGGATCGCCTCGATCGCCGACGCCGTCCGGAAGGTCGCCGCGCTGCCGGACCCGGTGGGGGAGACGGTCCGCGGGAGCGTGCTGCCGAACGGGCTGGAGCTGCGCCAGGTGCGGGTTCCGCTCGGCGTCGTCGGGATCATCTACGAGGGCCGCCCGAACGTGACCGTGGACGCCGCCGCGCTGTGCCTGAAGAGCGGCAACGTGGCGATGCTGCGCGGCTCGTCGTCGGCGTACGACTCCAACACGGTGCTGGTCGAGGTGATGCAGGGCGCGCTCGCCGGCACGGAGGTCCCGCCGGACGCGGTGCAACTCGTTCCGGGCACGTCCCGGGAGTCGGTGAAGCACCTGATGCGGGCGCGCGGCCTGGTGGACGTGCTGATCCCGCGCGGCGGCGCCTCGCTGATCAACTCGGTGGTGGAGGAGTCGACCGTCCCGGTGATCGAGACGGGCGTCGGGAACTGCGCGGTGTACGTGGACGCCGCCGCCGACGTCGACACGGCCTTGGACATCCTTCTGAACGCCAAGACGCAGCGTCCTTCGGTGTGCAACGCCGCCGAGACGTTCCTGGTGCACGCCGACATCGCCGACACGTTCGTCCCGCGCGCGCTTGAGGCGCTGAAGGGCGCCGGTGTCACGGTGCACGGTGACGAGCGGATCCGCTCCTTCGGCGGCGACGTCGTGGAGGCGACCGAGGACGACTGGTACGCCGAGTACCTCTCGCTCGACATCGCCGCCCGCGTGGTCGACTCACTCGACGACGCCGTCGCGCACATCCGCCGGTACGGCTCGGGGCACACCGAGGCGATCGTCACGACGTCCCAGCCGGCCGCGAAGCGGTTCGTCGCGCTGGTCGACTCGGCGGCCGTGATGGTGAACGCCTCGACGCGCTTCACCGACGGCGAGGAGTTCGGGTTCGGCGCGGAGATCGGCATCTCGACGCAGAAGCTGCACGCCCGCGGCCCGATGGGGCTGCCGGAGCTGACGTCGACCAAGTACGTGGTGACCGGGGAAGGACACGTGCGCGGCTGAGCTCCGGATTTGTGACATTTTTGCCATTGATGTCACGTGTCGGGTGTGGTCTGATTCACGATTGTGACTCGTCAGTACAGCCGCCGTCGCGTCCTGCGGGGCGCCGCCCTCGGCGCGGGGATCGCCACCACCGGACTGGCCGCCTTCCCCGCGCGCCCCGCCGCCGCGGCGGCGCCCGCGCTGCGCGGTCCCGCCGCCGGCACCACCCTCGACCGGACCTACCTGCTCGGCGCCGCGGGCGCCGGTGGGTACCGCAAGGTGACCACCGGTCCGGGTGAGCCGCACCTGCTGCGCCGCGACCTCGGCGGCGCCGCCTCCGCGCGCCGGGCCGCCACCCGCCGCGGCATCCTGGCGTTCGGCCATCTCACCGACGTCCACATCGTCGACGCGCAGTCCCCGGCCCGCGTCGAGTTCGTCGACCGGCTCAAGGACGGCCTGGACGTCCTGCCGGTCGAGGGCGCCTACCGGCCGCAGGAGATCCTCTCCACGCAGGTGGCCGAGGCCATGGTGCGGGCGGTGAACCAGGTCGGCCGCGGACCGGCGACCGGGCTCGGCCTCGCCTTCACCATCAACACCGGCGACGCCGCCGACAACGTCCAGTACAACGAGCTCCGCTGGATCATCGACCTGCTGGACGGCGGGCGCATCCGTCCGGACTCCGGCGACCCGAACCGCTACGAGGGCGTCATGGACTGGGCGTCCTACGACCGCGCGTTCTGGCATCCCGAGGGCCCGCCGCCCGGCGCCGAGGCCGACCTGCCGAGCACCCGGTACGGCTTCCCGCGCGTGCACGGCCTGATCGACGCCGCGCGCCGCCCGTTCCAGGCGACCGGCCTCGACGCGCCGTGGCTGGCCGCGTTCGGCAACCACGACGGGCTCGTCCAGGGCAACCTGCCGGTCAACCCGCTGGTCTCCGGCCTGGCCACCGGTGGCATCAAGATCGGCGCCCCGGCGGACCCCGGCCAGGCCGAGCGCCTCGCCCGCATGATGAGCGGGGGCGACGCCGCCGAACTCGTCCGCCTCAGCCGCGAGCAGGGCGGCGCGGGAGGACTGTTCCGCCCGGTGACCCCCGACCCGAACCGCCGCATGCTGTCGCGCGCCGAGGTCGTCGCCGAGCACTTCAGGACCACCGCGTCCCTGCGCGGCCATGGCTTCACCCTCGCCAACCTCCGCGACGGGACGGCCTACT
Organism: Actinomadura coerulea; assembly: GCF_014208105.1. Lineage (NCBI taxonomy): Bacteria > Bacillati > Actinomycetota > Actinomycetes > Streptosporangiales > Thermomonosporaceae > Actinomadura > Actinomadura coerulea. Next base: position 3,929,062 of record NZ_JACHMQ010000001.1, on the reverse strand, counting down.
ACGCCTTCGACAAGGGCGTCGTGCGCGGCCTCGTCCTCGACACCGTCAACCCCAACGGCTACTCCGAGGGCTCGCTCGACAAGAAGCAGCTCGCGTGGCTGGAGTCGCAGCTCAAGGCCGGTAGCAGCCGCTACCTCGCCCCGGACGGCACGGTCGTGCGACACGCGGTGAAGGACCGGCTGTTCGTCCTGTTCAGCCACCACCCCATCGGCTCGCTGGAGAACCCCCTCGGCGGCGACCGCGTCCTCGGCGACGAGGTCGAGGCGCTCCTGCTGCGCTACCCGAACGTCGTCCTGTGGGTGAACGGCCACACGCACCGCAACCAGGTCATCCCGCACGCGCGCAAGGGCGGCGGGGGGTTCTGGGAGGTCAACACGGCCGCGCACATCGACTTCCCGCAGCAGAGCCGGATCGTCGAGCTGGCCGACAACGGCGACGGCACCCTCTCGGTGTTCGCGACGATCCTCGACTCCGCCGGGCCCGCCTCCTACGGCGGCCGCCTCACCGACCCGGTCCGGCTGGCGTCGCTGTCCCGCGAGCTGTCGGGCAACGACTGGCAGGACCGCGAGGAGAACCGCCGCGGCGAGGCCGCCGACCGCAACGTCGAACTCCTGGTTCCGGCGCCCTTCTGAGGAACGGCGAAGGGCCGCCGCGTCCGTGTCGCGGCGGCCCCCGTCCAGCGCCCGGTCAGCTGCCGGACGTGGGCCCGTTGTCGCGCCGGGTGAACCGGTCGAACAGCCCGCCGGCCGCCCCCGCCGCGGCGTCGGCCATGTCGCGGACCTTGCCCACGAACGGGTCGGCCGTCCGCTCCCACGACTCCCGGTACGACTGCGCGGCCTCCTTGATCCCGTCGCGGACCGACGCGTCGCCGTCGTGCTCCCGGCGCGCGTAGTCCCCGGCCAGGATGCGGTCGTACTCGCCGCTGCGCGCCCACCGCTCGATCTCGGCGAACCGGATCACAGCGAACGGGTGCGACTGCCCGAGCAGGTTCATGAACTTCAGCAGCCCGTCCCGCACGTCGCCGGCCGCGTCGTACTCCCGCGCCTGCTGCAGGAACGCCTCGGCGCTCATCTCACCGAGCCGCGTCCCGCCCGCGAGCTTCATGTTCACCCGCTTGGCCGCGTCGAGGTCCTGCCCGGCGAGCAGCCCGGCCCGGTCCGACGACAGCTCCGCCTTCCGGAACCACTCGCGCAGCCCGATGACGATCGCCGCGATGCCGACGTTGCCGAGCGGCAGCCACGCCAGCCGCGCCCCGAGCTGCAGCAGCACCTGCATCATCGTCTGGTACACCGCGTGCCCGGACAGGATGTGCCCGACCTCGTGCCCGACGACGAAGCGCAGCTCCTCCTCGTCCAGCAGGTCGATCAGGCCGGTGTTCAGCACGATGAACGGATGGTCGGACCCGAGCGCCATCGCGTTCGGCGTCGGGTCCTGCCGCACGTAGAGCTCGGGGACCTCCGGCATGTCCAGAATGTAGGAGGCGTCGCGGACCATGTCGTAGATGTGGCGGAACTGGTCCTCGCCGACGCGCACCGTCCCGCCGAGGAACATCAGCCGCAGCGACCGCTCGTTGACCAGCCCCGACAGCTTGCGCAGCACGACGTCGAACCCGGAGAGCGAGCGCAGCGCGACGAGCGCCGACCGGTCCGCCGGGTGTTCGTAGGCCCGGGAACTGATCCCGGGAAACCGCGTACGTGCTCGATCCGGTGTGTTCTCCGTCATCTCTGGCATGGTAGTTCCGACGATCCACCGTGCCGCAGGGTTCCCCGCCGCGGGAGCCGCGACCGGCTCTGGCCGCGCCCGGGAGGCAGCCATGTTCGACCCGAAGGCCGAGGCGATGTCCCTCGACGAGCGCGCCGCGCTGCAGCGGCACCGGGTGTGGGGGCTGGTCGACCGGCTCCTGGCGGCCGGCGGCGTGCAGGGGCGGCGGCTCAGGGACGCCGGCGTCGGGCGCGGGGCCGACGTGACGCTCGCGGGTCTGCGGGACCTTCCGTTCACCACCAAGCAGGACCTCTGGGACCACTACCCGTTCGGGATGCTCGCCGTGCCGCGCGACCAGGTCGCCGCCGTGCACGGGTCCAGCGGGACGCGGGGGCGCCCGACGCTCGTCGCCTACACCAGGGCCGACCTCGACCTGTGGGCGGCGATGTGCGCTCGCTCCCTGTCGTGCGCGGGGGCGTCGCCGGGCAGCGTCGTCCACAACGCCTACGGGTACGGGCTGTTCACCGGCGGGATCGGCATCCACCAGGGGGCCGTGGCGCTCGGCGCCACCGTGGTGCCGATGTCGGGCGGCATGACCGACCGGCAGGTGCGCATGCTCGCCGACCTCCGCCCCGACATCCTCACCTGCACGCCCGCGTACGCGCTGCGGCTGGGGGAGGCCGTCGCCGAGGCGGGAGTCGAGCCGGTGTCGCTCAAGGCCGGGCTCTTCGGCGCCGAGCCGTGGTCGGAGGAGCTGCGCACCGCCATCGAGGACGTCCTGCCGATCAAGGCGATGGACGTCTACGGGCTGTCGGAGGTCATCGGGCCCGGCGTGGCCACCGAATGCCTGGAGCAGGACGGCCTGCACGTCAACGAGGACCACTTCATCGTGGAGGCCGTCGACCCCGCCACCGGCGTCCCCGTCGAGGACGGCGCCCCGGGCGAGCTCGTCTTCACCACCCCCACCAAGCAGGCGCTGCCGCTGCTGCGGTACCGGACGGGCGACATCGCTTCCCTCACCCGCGGCGAGTGCGCCTGCGGGCGGACCCTGGCGCGGATGAGCAAGATCATCGGCCGCGCCGACGACATGATCGTCGTCCGGGGCGTGAACGTGTACCCGAGCGAGGTCGAGCGGGTCCTGCTCGGCTCCGGGCTCGTCCGGCCGCACTACCAGCTCGTCGTGGACCGGCGCAGCCCCACCGCGCGGCTCCTGGTCGCCTGCGAGGCCCTCTCCGGCGATCCGGAGGCCGCCCTCGTCCACGCCCTGTACGAGACGCTGGGGCTCACCGCCGAGGTCGCGGTCCTGCCCGAGGGGACCGTGCCGAGGGTGGAGGTGGGCAAGGCCGTCCGCGTCGTGACCTGGGAGGACGGCGACCCGCCGCTGCCCGGCCTCGCCTGAGCCGCCGGGGGCGGAGGTTCCGGACGCGGCCCCGCTGGCTATTGTCGTCGCTATGACGCAAAAGCGGCGCATGGGGATCATGGGCGGCACCTTCGACCCGATCCACCACGGGCACCTCGTGGCCGCCAGCGAGGTCGCGCACTTCTTCTCCCTGGACGAGGTCGTGTTCGTGCCCACCGGCATCTCGGCCCACAAGGAGGGGAGCAAGGTCGCCGCCGCCGAGGACCGCTACCTCATGGCCGTGATCGCCACCGCGTCCAACCCGCGCTTCTCCGTCAGCCGCGTCGACATCGACCGGCCCGGCGCCACCTACACCGTCGACACGCTCCGCGACATGCGCGAGATCCAGGGCCCGGACGCCGACCTGTTCTTCATCACCGGCGCGGACGCGCTGGAGAAGATGCTCACCTGGCACGACACCGACGAGCTCTTCGAACTCGCCCACTTCGTCGGCGTCACCCGCCCCGGCCACCGGCTCGCCGACCCCGGGCTGCCCGACGGGCGCGTCTCCCTCATGGAGGTGCCCGCCCTGTCGATCTCCTCCACCGAGTGCCGTGACCGGGTCGGCAGCGGCGAACCCATCTGGTATCTCGTCCCGGACGGGATCGTCCAGTACATCAACAAGCGGGGCCTCTACCGTGGTGCCGCCTGACGGGCGCCGCGGCCACATATTCTGGACGGGGAACGGGACCGCATCCGCCATTGCGGTCGAACAACAACAAAGAGGTCGATCGTCCGCCGCCCATGAGAAGGTGGGAGCGGAGACGACCCCTACAGGGAGGATCGCGAGCGCATCGTGACCGCATCCGAGAGGGCGGCGCAGCTCGTCCGGATCGCCGCCGAGGCGGCAGGCGACAAGCTGGCCGACGACATTCTTGCCTACGACGTGAGCGAGCAGCTCGTCATCACCGACGCGTTCCTGCTCTGCTCGGCCCCCAACGACCGCCAGGTCCGCGCCATCGTGGACGAGGTCGAAAAGCGCCTGCGCGAGGAGGCCGAGGCCAAGCCCGTCCGCCGCGAGGGCGAACGCGAGGGCCGCTGGGTCCTGCTGGACTACGCGGACATCATCGTGCACATCCAGCACGAAGAGGACCGCATGTTCTACGCCCTCGAACGGCTCTGGAAAGACTGCCCCCTCATCGACCTGCCGGACAGCGTCACCGCCCACCAGGCCCAGCGCGCCCGCGCCGTCGGGAGCCCGAGTGAGTGACGCCCGCCCGGCCCGCGAACCGGGCAGACGCCGCCTGGTCCTCTGGCGGCACGGCCAGACCTCGTGGAACGTCGAGCGCCGCTTCCAGGGCAAGACCGACATCCCCCTCGACGAGACGGGCGTCGCCCAGGCCGAGCGCGCCGCCCGGCTCCTCGCCGGCCTCCGCCCCACCGCGCTGCTCGCCTCACCGCTGCGCCGCGCCGCCGACACCGCCCAGGCCCTCGCCGACATCACCGGACTGCCCGTCCGCTACGACCGCGACCTCATCGAACGCGACGGCGGCGCCTGGGAGGGCCTCACCTCCCGCGAGATCCGCGAACGCTACCCCGCCGAGCACGCCGCCTGGCAGCCGCCCGGCGGCGAAACCAGCGCCCAGGTCGCCAAACGGGTCGGCTCCGCGCTCGAACGCGCCCTCGACGAACTCGCGCCCACCGGCCAGCTCGTCGTCGCCTCCCACGGCGCCGCGCTCCGCCTCGGCATGTCCCACATCCTCGGCCTCCCCGAGGAGACCTGGGAACGCCTCGGCGGCCTGTCCAACTGCTGCTGGTCCGTCATCACCGAGATGCGCGACGGCGGCTGGCGCCTCGCCGAGCACAACGCCGGCACCCTCCCCGAACCCGTCCTCAGCGACGACCGCCCCGACGCCGGCACCTGACCCAAACGATTCGAGACCAGTCCCGGCCGTCCTATACACTGGCTGGGCGCCGCGGGATGAACGTCCACGCGGCGGCGGGGCTATGGCGCAGTTGGTAGCGCGCCTCCATGGCATGGAGGAGGTCTGGGGTTCGAATCCCCATAGCTCCACGAACGGAGTTGGGAGGACCGTGCCCACGGAAAGCTTGGGCCGGGACTCCCTTCTTCATGTCTACCTGGGGGGCGACCCCCAGACCCCCGATGTGGGGGCTCCGCCCCCACGCCCCCTCCCGGCTTGGCTCCCTGGGCATCCGCGGGCTGGCGGGGCCCGCTGTGGGTGTTTGGGGCTTCGCCCCTCGCCCCCTTTCCCGGCCTTTGTCCTTGGGGATCCGCGGGCTGGCGGGGCTCGCTGTGGGTGTTTGGGGCTTCGCCCCTCGCCCCCTTCCTGGCTCTTGTCCTTGGGGAGCTTCGCGCCTTGCGTCCTTGCGGCTTAGGTCGCTGGCGACTCCGGGACGGGCTTTGCCGGTTGCTGGGGCTTTGGCCCTTGCCCCGCCTCGGGTCGGCCTTCGCCTTGGGGAACCTGCGCAAAGGCTTCACCATGGCGGCGGCTTCCTTTCCTCCCTCCGCGCTTCGCTGTGTCGATCATGAGGGAAGGCCCTCACGTGGCGATGCATGATCGAGATGAGGGCTGACCCCATGAGAAGCCGGTTCACCGGGAAGAGGATGCTGCTGGCAGCCGCGGTCGCCGGGGCGGCCGTCACGGCGGCGGCCGTTCCCGCGCAGGCCGCTCCGCCGCCCGACTCCGAGGCCAAGCAGGTCGACGACTGCGCCGAGGCGCTCGACGTGCTCTCCTCCTTCAAGCTGCTCCCGAGCAAACCCGACCTCGGCCGGACCGTGTGCTCCCTCGTGAAGCAGCAGAGGGATGAGAAGGACCCGTACACCAACGAGGTCCACACCGAGTACACCGACGACAACGGCAAGAAGGTCGAGAGCGACACGTCCCTCGGCTCGGTCGAGTGGCTCAAAAGCCTCACCGTCCATGTCCCGACGGTCAACGACCACTGGTACTCCTACACCTCGAAGAGGCCCTGACCCGCGCGCCGGCCGCGGAGGGGCGACCCTCCGCGGCCCGCGCGTCCCAACCGCTCCCAACGTGCACTAAGCTTTTCCTCGCGAGGGGCTATGGCGCAGTTGGTAGCGCGCCTCCATGGCATGGAGGAGGTCTGGGGTTCGAATCCCCATAGCTCCACAATCGATTCGGGAGTGGCCGCCCAGGGGGCGCCGCTCCTTTTCGTTTCTCAGGCCGTGAAGCGCAGCACGGCGCCCACGTGCAGAGCCGGGGCCTGACCGTTCGAGGGCAGGACGACCAGTTCACCGTCGGTCGCGGCGGCCGCCCTCACCAGGGCGGCGTCGGCGCGGTCCTCGCGGGGGTCCGCCACACCGAACTCCTCGCGCAGTTCCTCCGCGGTGGTGGCGACCTGGGAGGGGTCGGGGCCCACCCAGAGGCGAGCCTGCGAATCCGGCTCGTCCACCAGCAGGAGCGTCTCCACGCGGGCCTGGCGCACGGCCTCCGTCGTCGCGTCCAGCCCGGAGACGGCACGCTGCCCGTTGGCGAGTTCCCGGTCGAATCGCTCCGCCACGGTCATGATGCGCTCGGTGGACTTCAGGTGCAGCAGGCGGCGCAGCTCGGCGTCGAGGTCCGGGTCGTCGACCGTGGTGTTCTTGTCGGCCTCGACGGTGTGCGCCAGGACGTGCTCCGAGACCTCCTCCAGCACCGCCGTCCTGGCCCGGGTGTCACCGGCGATCACGACCGCCTCGGCGCCGCAGCGCTCCGCGGCCCTGTCGATCTCGTGGGCGACCTTCTTGGCGTTGACCTTCCAGACGTTCTCCGAGGAACGCTGGAACCGCGACTGGTTCCAGTCGCCCGCCTTGACCTTGCGGATGGGGTAGTCCTCGTCCCCGTCCACCTCGATGCGCTCGCGCTTCCCGTCGGCGGTGACGCAGTCGATCGCGCCGCCGCGGCGGTCCACGACCGCGAGCAGGTGCGGGAACCTCTCGCCGCGCTCGACGAGATAGGGCAGGACGTCGGGGAGTGGGGCGAGGGTGGCGCGCGTGCCGCGGGGCGGGCCCGGAAGGCGTTCGCTGTGCACCACCTCGCCGTCCGCCGCGAAGATCACGATGCCTTCGGAGCGGCGCTGCGCCAGATCCTCCTGGATGGTCTGCTCGATCGCGCGGAGCGTCGCGTCCGGCGTGCCGCCGGCCTCCAGCTCCGAACGCAGCGCCCGCCACCGAAGCTCCGCGGCCTTGGACGCGTCCTCGGTGGTCCGGGTGAGGTCGGCGTACACCGACGCGTACGGTCCCGGCCGTTGGTACAGCTTTTTGAGGAATGCCAGATCCATGGATTGGCCGTACCCCCCGTATCTGGGACAAACGTGGTGCGTGGGACGTCAGCCCTCGGCGGACTTCTGGAGCCGCGCGTAGGCGAGCTGCAGCCAGTCCGAGCCGGCGACCGCGGTCATCGTGGCCCCGGCGAGCCGGGTCGCGTCCGGGGCGAACACCAGCCCCGCCGCGTACGCCGTCGCCACCCACTGCGACGTGCAGAACGGGCATGTGATCAGCTCGCCCACGGCGTGCCGGGCGCCCTTGCCGCGCACCTCCTCCGACAGCTCCGCCGGACCGGCCGTCCCGGAGTAGCGGGTGAACGGGGCGCGCAGCGGGCTCGTCACCGGGTCCTTCGTGATCAGCCGGGACGCCTTGTGCGTGGTGATCGTCATGAGCGCGAGGTCGGCGAGGCCGATCGCCGGGGCGCGGTCGCGGAGGCGGCGGCCGAGCAGCGCCAGCGTCCCCGTGGTGAGGGCGTAGACGGCGAGCGTGCCGAGGTAGGAGCCGAGCGGCCGGTCCTCCCCGGCGGCGTACTCCTCCTTCTGCCTGCGCGCGGTGTCGACGACCGCGTTCATGGGCTCTCCTTCTCTCGGGGGGACGAGGCACGGCTCGCCGTCCGCGACGGGTGTCCTAGTGGTCGCGCAGCGCCTTGACCAGTTCCGACTTGTTCATCGAGGAGCGGCCCTCGATGCCGATCTCGCGGGCGCGCTTCAGGAGGTCGTCCTTGGTCCAGTCGTCGTAGGAGGGGCTCTTGCCGCCCCTGCGGCCGACCTTCTTCTCTCCCTGGCCCGCGGACGCGTTGGCGATCCGCGCCGCCTTCTCCTTGCTCTCTCCCTTGTCGCGAAGCTTCTGGTACTTCTTCTCGTCCTTGATCTGTGCTCTGGGCATACGGATTCCGTACCCGGCTCGCGGGATCCACACATCGGGGACAATGGCTACCCGGGAAGGGGGCCATCGTGCGCATCGGCATCCTGGGACCGCTCGACGTGCGGGACGGGGCCGCGCGGCCGGTCGAGGTCGCGGGCCGCAGGCTGCGGGCCCTCCTCGTGCGGCTGGCCGTCGAGGCGGGCCGCCCCGTGTCGGCCGAGCGGCTGCTGGACGACCTGTGGGAGGGCGCTCCGCCCGGCGGGAACGCGCTCCAGGCGCTCGTGTCCCGGCTGCGCGGCGTCGCCGGGCGCGACATGGTCGAGCACGGCCCGGCGGGCTACCGGCTCGGGATCGACCCCGCCGACATCGACGCGGTCGCGTTCGAGCGCGGCGTCGCCGCCGCCCGCGCCGAGCAGGACCCCTGCGCGCGGGCCGACGGCCTGCGCACGGCACTGGCGCTGTGGCGCGGGCCCGCCCTCGCCGACGTCGCCGACAGCGACTTCGCCTACCCGGCCATCACGCGGCTGGAGGAACTCCGGCTCGCCGCCGTGGAGGACCGCGTCGACGCCGAGATCGCCGCCGGGCTCCCCGTCCCGCCCGCGGCCGAACTGGAGCCCCTCGCCGCCGCGCACCCGCTGCGCGAGCGGCTGCGCGGCCAGCTGATGCGCGCCCTGTACGCGGCGGGACGCCAGGCCGACGCCCTGGAGGTGTACGAGGAGACGCGGCGCGCCCTCGCCGACCGGCTCGGCGTCGACCCGTCCCCGGAACTGGCCGCCGTCCACCTGTCGATCCTCCGTCGAGAGGCGACGGCCCCGCCGCCCGAGCCGGCCCCCGCCGTCCCGCCGCCCCCGCGCACCAACCTTCCCGCGCAGCTCACCAGCTTCGTCGGCCGGGAGGAGGAGTCGCAGCGGGTCGGCAAGCTGCTCCGCGAGACCCGCCTGGTCACCCTCACCGGCCCCGGCGGCGCCGGCAAGACGCGGCTGGCCGGGGAGAGCGCCGCCGCGCTCGTCGACGAGCTGACGGACGGCGTGTGGTTCGTCCCGCTCGCCCCGGTCAGCGACCCGGGCGACGTCGTGCACGCGGTGCTGTCGGCGCTGGCGGTCCCCGAGACCGTGCGCCCCACCGAGACCCGCGTGGCGGTGCGGCCACTCGAACGGCTCACCGACTTCCTCGCCACCAAGCGGACCGTCCTCGTCCTCGACAACTGCGAGCACCTCATCGACGCCGTCGCGCGGCTCGTCGACCACGTCGTCGCGCACGCCGACGGCGTCCGCGTCCTCGCGACCAGCCGCGAACCGCTCGGCATCACCGGGGAGTCGCTGTGCCCGGTGCCGTCCCTCCCGCTGCCGGCCGAGGACGCCGCCGGCGACCCCGCCGACGCCCTCGGCTACGCCTCGGTGCGGCTGTTCGCCGACCGCGCCGCCGCCGTCCGTCCCGGCTTCGCCGTGGACGCCGGAAGCGTCGCCGACGTGGTCGCGATCTGCCGTGCGCTCGACGGCATCCCGCTCGCGATCGAGCTGGCCGCCGCCCGGCTGCGCTCCCTCACCCCCGGCCAGGTCGCGGCCCGCCTCGGCGACCGGTTCCGGCTGCTGACCGGCGGCAGCCGCACCGCCCTGCCCCGGCACCGGACCCTGCGCGCCGTCGTCGACTGGAGCTGGGAACTGCTGGACGGCACGGAGCGCGCCGTCCTGCGCCGCCTCGCGGTGTTCGCCGGCGGCGCCACCCCGGAGGCCGCCGTCCGGGTGTGCGGCCTCGCCTCGCCGGACGCGCCCGACCCGCGGGACGTCATCGACGTGATCGCCGCGCTCATCGACAAGTCGCTCGTGATGGCCGACGGCGACACCGACGTCCGCTACCGGCTGCTGGAGACCGTCCGCGTCTACGCGGGGGAGCGGCTGGAGGAGGCGGGCGAGACCCGCCGTGTCCGCGACGCGCACGCCGCCTACATGGTCGAGTTCGCCGAGCGCGCCGAGCCGGAGCTGCGCCGCGGCGACCAGCTGGTCTGGTCCGCCCGGCTGGCCGCCGAGCGCGAGAACTTCACCGTGGTGTTCCGGCACGTCACCGAGATCGGCGACGTCGAGGCCGCGCTGCGGCTCATCGCCGGGCTGGTGTGGTTCTGGATCCTGCGCGACATGGAGCGGGAATCGGGCAGTTGGACGGTCGTCGTCCGCGACATGGCGGGCGGCGCGGCGCCTCCCGGTCTGGAGGAGGCGTACGCGCTGTGCGTCGTCTTCGCCACACTCGTGAGCGAGCTGACCGACGGGACGGGGCCGACGAGGGAGTCGATGCAGGCGGGGGTGAAGGGCACCCTGAGCGTCGTCCCCGCGTCGCCCGCGCACCCCGTGCTCGCGCTCGCCGAGACCGCGGCCGCCATGTTCGGCGGCGACGTCGAGGAGATCCGGCGCAGCCTCCACCGCATCCGGGAGCACGCCGACCCGTGGGTGCGGGCCGTCGTCCGCGTCATCCTCGGGCACATGGGCGTCAACACCGGCCAGATCGACGACGCCGCCGAGCAGGCCGCCGACGGCTACGCGCGGTTCCGCGAGCTGGGCGACCGCTTCGGAATGATCGTCGCGCTGAGCTGCATGATGCAGACCGCCATGGCGCGCGGCGACCTGGCGGAGGCGCTCCGCCTCGGCGAGGAGGCGTACGGCTACGCCACCGGGGGAGTCAGCCCCGAGCAGGGCGCCACGCTGCTCGCCCAGCTCGCACGGGTCCGCGCCCGGCGGGGCGAGACCGCGCGCGCCCGCGCCGACCTCGAAGACGCCATGGCGCAGGCCGAGCGGGTCGGCGAGTTCGCCGACGCCGCCGGCTCGTCCCTTCTGCTGTGCGAGCTCGCCTTGCAGGACGGCGACCGCGAGGCCGCGCGCCTTCATGTCGACCGCGCGTGCGGGTGGGTCGAGTCGCGCAGCCACCGCCCGGACTTCGCGCAGGCCGTCCGGAAGGCGCACAGCCGCCTCGGCTGCCTCGCGGAGGAGGACGGCGACATGGAGGCCGCGAAGCGCTGGCACGTCCAGGCGCTGAACGATCTGCCGAACGACGTGCTGCTCGGGAACCCGACCGTGGCCGCCCTCGTCGAGGGCGTCGCCGCCTACGCGGCCGCGCGCGGGGAGCACGTGCGCGCGGCCGAGCTGCTGGGCACGGCGCACAACCTGCTCGGCTACCGCGACGAGGGCAGCCACGAGGTCCGCCGGACGCTGCCGCTCCTCCTCGGCGTCCTCGGCGAGGAGGCGTTCGCCGCCGCGTACGAGCGCGGACGGCGGTTCAGCCGGGACGACGTCTTCGACCAGGCGGACGGGCTGGTCGACTCGATCTGAGCGTACCCGCTCCCCGGCCGGTGTGCGCCGCGAACGCGCGGCGCCCCGGGAGACGATCTCTCCGGGGCGCCGCGCGTTCGGGGGCGGACGTCATGCCCTCCGCGAGTACATGCGCATGGCCAGGGGGAACGTGACGACGACGATCCCCGCCGCCCAGGCGAGCGTGTACCAGGCGTGGTTGCCGATGGGGCCGCCGACGGTCAGCGCGCGCACCGACTCCGCCAGGTGCGTGACCGGGTTGACCTTCGTCCACGCCTCCAGCCAGCCCGGCATCGTGGACGTGTCCGGCACGAGGATGCTGCTGCCGAACGTCAGGGGCATCACCCAGATGAACGCGAGCCCTTGCACCGTCTCCGGCGTCGGCGCGACCAGCCCCACGAGCACGGAGATCCAGCAGACGGCCAGGTAGAACACGTACGCCAGCGCGAACGCGGCCAGCACCGACAGCGGATCGGTGTGGAACCGGAAACCGAGGACCGACCCGAAGCCCACGAGCACCGTCATCACGGTGATGAACCGGACCGTGTCCCCGAGGACGGTCCCGAGGAGCGGCGCCGAACGAGCGATCGGGAGGCTCCGGAACCGGTCGAACACGCCCTTGTGGATGTCCTCGTTCAGCGCCGTCCCGAGCCCCATCGTGGCGAACATCGCCATCTGCGCGACGAGACCCGGAAGCAGCTGCTGCAGGTAGGAGTGCGTGTCGCCGGACACCGCGCCGCCGAACACGTACAGGAACAGCAGCAGGAACACGATCGGCATCAGCGTCGTGTCCAGCAGCTTCTCGGGCGAGTGCTTCAACTGGGAGACGTTGCGCCACGCCAGCGTCAGGCCGTGCCGGAGCGTCCTCTTCATGCTGATGCGCGCGGGCGGCTCCGCCGCGGACGGACGGCTGCCAACGGTGATGGCGGTCATGTCAGGCCCCCTCGGAAACGAGCTCGGACTTGGTTTCTTCGGCGTGATGGCCCGTCAGTGTGAGGAAGACCTCGTCCAGGCTCGGCATCCGCAACGCCAGCTCGGCCGCCACGATGGACGCCTCGTCCAGCCGCCGCACCAGAGCCGACAGCAGGCGCGGATCGTTCACGGCCGCCGTGACCAGGCCCGCGGCCTCCTGGACCTCCGGACGCTCCCCGGTCAGCTCGGCGACGATCGAGGCGAGCTGTGCCACGCGGAACGGCTCGGCCGCCCGGACCACCAGCGTCTGCCGCCCGATCCGCCCCTTCAGATCGTCGGAGGTGCCCTCAGCGATGACCCGCCCGTGGTCGAACACCGCGATCCGGTCGGCGAGCGCGTCGGCCTCCTCCAGATACTGCGTGGTCAGCAGCACCGTCGCCCCCTCGGCGACGACATCCCGGACCGTGTCCCAGACCTCGTTGCGCGCCCGCGGGTCCAGCCCGGTCGTCGGCTCGTCCAGGAAAATGATCTCCGGGTGGTTGATCAGGCTCGCCGCCAGGTCCAGCCGCCGGCGCATCCCGCCCGAGTACGTCTTGACGGCGCGCGCCCCCGCGTCGGTGAGCCGGAACCGGTCGAGCAGCCTCCGCGCCCGCGCCTTCGCCTCCGCCCGGCCGAAGTCCAGCAGCCGGGCGATCATCACGAGGTTCTCGAAGCCCGTCAGCTCCTCGTCCACCGAGGCGTACTGCCCGGTCAGGCCGATCTTCGCCCGGACGCGCACCGCGTCCTTGACCACGTCGTATCCGCCCACCTCGGCGCGTCCGGCGTCCGGCTTCAGCAGCGTCGCCAGCACGCGCACCGCGGTGGTCTTGCCCGCTCCGTTCGGTCCGAGGACCCCGAGCACCGTCCCCCGGCGGGCCGCGATGTCCACACCGTCCAAAGCGTGGGTGTCCCCGAACCGTTTCCGCAGTCCCTCCGCGCGGATCACTTCGTCCATCTGGTTCCTCCCGTAAGTACTTCGCCGTGACGACCACCACCGTGGGGGAGATCGCTGACATCACACGGACATCGATGCGCGGACGCTGACGTGACGCTGACGGGTGGGTGACGCCGCCGATGTGAACCGCATGTGACCTGGAGGTTTCGGTGAAGGGACGAACAGGTGGCCGGGCTCGATTTGACGGGCCTTCCAAGGCTGCCTAATCTCAGTGGTGCCCCAAGGGGATGCGGGACGCCGACAGGCGGACGGCCCCGGGGGACACCGAAAGAGGAAAACGGTTCGCAGTGCTCTGCGAGCCGAGGTACTCTTGAAGGACAAGCCCGGACGGGATGCAGGACGCCGCAAGGTGGCCGGCCCGCAGGGCGCCTCCCACAGAACGATCTCTCCGAGTCTTCGGCTTGGTGCGGTGTCGTCGCGGGGGGTGGGCACACCTTCGACTCGTCAAAAAGATCTTCGCAGATCGGCTTGACAGTGAAGATGAGTCTGGTAAGTTAGCAGGGTTGCCCCGGAGCCGGGGGCCGCGAGAGCGGAGTCCGGCGCGGTGGGTGTCCGTTTCTTGAGAACTCAACAGCGTGTTAAAAGCCAGTGCCTTTATCGGCTCGGCCATGTTTTGGCCGGGTCGCCCCGTGCCGCTCCACTTTGTGGGGTGGTGGGGATTTCTTTGAGGCAATGCCATCCCCTTGGGGATGGTGATGCCGGGATTGTTTCCTGAGGTTTGGCCGGCTGGGGTTCGCCCCCTGGTTGGTCGTTGGACCTTGATGGAGAGTTTGATCCTGGCTCAGGACGAACGCTGGCGGCGTGCTTAACACATGCAAGTCGAGCGGAAAGGCCCCTTCGGGGGTACTCGAGCGGCGAACGGGTGAGTAACACGTGAGCAACCTGCCCCTGACTCTGGGATAAGCCCGGGAAACTGGGTCTAATACCGGATATGACCACTGGTCGCATGATCGTGTGGTGGAAAGTTTTTCGGTTGGGGATGGGCTCGCGGCCTATCAGCTTGTTGGTGGGGTGATGGCCTACCAAGGCGACGACGGGTAACCGGCCTGAGAGGGCGACCGGTCACACTGGGACTGAGACACGGCCCAGACTCCTACGGGAGGCAGCAGTGGGGAATATTGCGCAATGGGCGGAAGCCTGACGCAGCGACGCCGCGTGAGGGATGACGGCCTTCGGGTTGTAAACCTCTTTCAGCAGGGACGAAGCTAACGTGACGGTACCTGCAGAAGAAGCGCCGGCTAACTACGTGCCAGCAGCCGCGGTAATACGTAGGGCGCAAGCGTTGTCCGGAATTATTGGGCGTAAAGAGCTCGTAGGCGGTTTGTCGCGTCTGTCGTGAAAGCCCACGGCTTAACCGTGGGTCTGCGGTGGATACGGGCAGACTAGAGGCAGGTAGGGGAGAATGGAATTCCCGGTGTAGCGGTGAAATGCGCAGATATCGGGAGGAACACCGGTGGCGAAGGCGGTTCTCTGGGCCTGTACTGACGCTGAGGAGCGAAAGCGTGGGGAGCGAACAGGATTAGATACCCTGGTAGTCCACGCCGTAAACGTTGGGCGCTAGGTGTGGGGTCCTTCCACGGATTCCGCGCCGCAGCTAACGCATTAAGCGCCCCGCCTGGGGAGTACGGCCGCAAGGCTAAAACTCAAAGGAATTGACGGGGGCCCGCACAAGCGGCGGAGCATGTTGCTTAATTCGACGCAACGCGAAGAACCTTACCAAGGCTTGACATCGCCGGAAAACCATCAGAGATGGTGGGTCCTTTTGGGCCGGTGACAGGTGGTGCATGGCTGTCGTCAGCTCGTGTCGTGAGATGTTGGGTTAAGTCCCGCAACGAGCGCAACCCTCGTTCCATGTTGCCAGCACTTCGGGTGGGGACTCATGGGAGACCGCCGGGGTCAACTCGGAGGAAGGTGGGGATGACGTCAAGTCATCATGCCCCTTATGTCTTGGGCTGCAAACATGCTACAATGGCCGGTACAGAGGGCTGCGATACCGTGAGGTGGAGCGAATCCCTTAAAGCCGGTCTCAGTTCGGATCGAAGTCTGCAACTCGACTTCGTGAAGTCGGAGTCGCTAGTAATCGCAGATCAGCAACGCTGCGGTGAATACGTTCCCGGGCCTTGTACACACCGCCCGTCACGTCACGAAAGTCGGCAACACCCGAAGCCCGTGGCCCAACCACCTTGTGTGGGGGGAGCGGTCGAAGGTGGGGCCGGCGATTGGGACGAAGTCGTAACAAGGTAGCCGTACCGGAAGGTGCGGCTGGATCACCTCCTTTCTAAGGAGCACCAACTGGCCGGGATCGCCTCGCAAGAGGGATCGTGGTCGGTGGCTGCCGTTGACAGCGAATGTCTGTCAGGTGGCTGCTCATAGATGTGGAGCACTGGCTACTCAGCTCACCGCGTGTGTGAGCCGGCAAGTACCGTCCTGCGGCTTCGGCTGGAGGAAGGGGAACGGCGGTTTCAGGCAGGCGGGGGGTTGGACACGCTGTTGAGTCCTGAGGGAACGGGCGCGAGCCCGGGTGACCTCGGACTGCGGGACCAGGACCGCATCACCGGAAGGTGGTGTGGTTTTGGTGGGCCCGGTTGTTTTTTGAGAACTGCACAGTGGACGCGAGCATCTCTGGTGAACGATGAGAGCCGCTTTGAAGGGACCCTTCTTCGGGAGGGTGTCTTCGGGTTGGTCTTGTTGTTTATCTGCGATTTGTTCTGATCGTTTTGTGTGTTCAAGTTTTTAAGGGCATACGGTGGATGCCTTGGCATCAGGAGCCGATGAAGGACGTGGGAGCCTGCGATATGCCTCGGGGAGTCGGCAACCAGACTTTGATCCGGGGATTTCCGAATGGGGAAACCTGGCACCCGTCATGGGGTGTCGCCGCCTGCTGAATGTATAGGCAGGTTGGTGGGAACGCGGGGAAGTGAAACATCTCAGTACCCGCAGGAAGAGAAAACAATAGTGATTCCGTGAGTAGTGGTGAGCGAAAGCGGAGGAGCCTAAACCGTGCGCGTGTGATAGCCGGCAGGCGTTGCGTGTGCGGGGTTGTGGGACCACCCTGGTCCAGCTGCCGCTGGGCCGAGGAGTTATAAACCGCTGGGATAGTCGAATGGCTTGGGATGGCCGACCGTAGACGGTGAGAGTCCGGTAGACGAAATTTCAGTGGCTTCTGGGTGTGTTCCCGAGTAGCACGGGGCCCGTGAAATCCCGTGTGAATCTGCCACGACCACGTGGTAAGGCTGAATACTTCCTGATGACCGATAGCGGACCAGTACCGTGAGGGAAAGGTGAAAAGTGCCCCGGTGAGGGGTCGTGAAATAGTACCTGAAACCGTGTGCCTACAAGCCGTCAGAGCCTCCTCAGTTACCTTTCGGGGTTTCTGTTGGTGATGGCGTGCCTTTTGAAGAATGAGCCTGCGAGTTATGGTGTGTGGCGAGGTTAACCGGTGGCGGGTAGCCGTAGCGAAAGCGAGTCTGAATAGGGCGTTTTTAGTCGCATGCTGTAGACCCGAAGCGGAGTGATCTAGCCATGGGCAGGGTGAAGCGCCGGTAAGACGGTGTGGAGGCCCGAACCCACCAGGGTTGAAAACCTGGGGGATGACCTGTGGTTAGGGGTGAAAGGCCAATCAAACTCCGTGATAGCTGGTTCTCCCCGAAATGCATTTAGGTGCAGCGTCGCGTGTTTCTTGCCGGAGGTAGAGCTACTGGATGGCTGATGGGCCCTACCAGGTTACTGACGTCAGCCAAACTCCGAATGCCGGTAAGTGAGAGCGCGGCAGTGAGACTGCGGGGGATAAGCTTCGTAGTCGAGAGGGAAACAGCCCAGATCATCGGCTAAGGCCCCTAAGCGTGTGCTAAGTGGGAAAGGATGTGGAGTTGCTGTGACAACCAGGAGGTTGGCTTAGAAGCAGCCACCCTTGAAAGAGTGCGTAATAGCTCACTGGTCAAGTGATTCCGCGCCGACAATGTAGCGGGGCTCAAGCACACCGCCGAAGCCGTGGCATTGACACGTAAGTGTTGATGGGTAGGGGAGCGTCCTGTATCCGGTGAAGCCTCGGGGTGACCCAGGGGTGGAGGGTGCGGGAGTGAGAATGCAGGCATGAGTAGCGAATCACACGTGAGAAACGTGTGCGCCGGATGACCAAGGGTTCCTGGGGCAGGCTAATCCGCCCAGGGTAAGTCGGGACCTAAGGCGAGGCCGACAGGCGTAGTCGATGGACAACGGGTTGATATTCCCGTACCCGCTGGTATGCGCCAACGCTGAATCCTCTGATGCTAACCACCCGAACCATTCTTGAGGCCTTCGGGCCTGTTGGATGGGGAGCGTGGGACCCGAGGGGGTAGTAGGTGAGTGATGGGGTGACGCAGGAGGGTAGCTCAGCCCGGGCGATGGTTGTCCCGGGGTAAGGCTGTAGGGAGAGAGACAGGTAAATCCGTCTCTCGCGTATCCTGAGAGCTGATGCCGAGCCGTTTTAGGTGAAGTGAGTGATCCCATGCTGCCGAGAAAAGCCTCTAGCGAGTGTACCGGCGGCCCGTACCCCAAACCGACTCAGGTGGTCAGGTAGAGAATACCAAGGCGATCGGGTGAACTGTGGTTAAGGAACTCGGCAAATTGCCCCCGTAACTTTGGGAGAAGGGGGACCTCGCTCGGTGATGGCACTTGCTGCCTGAGCTGGGTGGGGTCGCAGAGGCCAGGGGGAAGCGACTGTTTACTAAAAACACAGGTCCGTGCGAAGTCGTAAGACGCTGTATACGGACTGACGCCTGCCCGGTGCCGGAACGTTAAGAGGACCGGTTAGGGGGACTTGTTCCTTCGAAGCTGAGAATCTAAGCGCCGGTAAACGGCGGTGGTAACTATAACCATCCTAAGGTAGCGAAATTCCTTGTCGGGTAAGTTCCGACCTGCACGAATGGCGTAACGACTTCCCCGCTGTCTCAACCACAGGCCCGGCGAAATTGCAGTACGAGTAAAGATGCTCGTTTCGCGCAGCAGGACGGAAAGACCCCGGGACCTTCACTATAGCTTGGCATTGGCGCTTGGAGCGTCTTGTGTAGGATAGGTGGGAGACTGTGAAGCTCAGACGCCAGTCTGGGTGGAGTCGTTGGTGAAATACCACTCTGGTCGTTTTGAGCGTCTAACCCGCACCCGTGTATCCGGGTGGGGGACAGTGCCTGGTGGGTAGTTTAACTGGGGCGGTTGCCTCCCAAAATGTAACGGAGGCGCCCAAAGGTTCCCTCAGCCTGGTTGGCAATCAGGTGGCGAGTGCAAGGGCACAAGGGAGCTTGACTGTGAGACGGACGTGTCGAGCAGGTGCGAAAGCAGGGCCTAGTGATCCGGCACCTACGTGTGGAAGTGGTGTCGCTCAACGGCTAAAAGGTACCCCGGGGATAACAGGCTGATCTTCCCCAAGAGTCCATATCGACGGGATGGTTTGGCACCTCGATGTCGGCTCGTCGCATCCTGGGGCTGGAGTAGGTCCCAAGGGTTGGGCTGTTCGCCCATTAAAGCGGCACGCGAGCTGGGTTTAGAACGTCGCGAGACAGTTCGGTCCCTATCCGCTGTGCGCGTAGGAGAATTGTGAGGGTCTGTCCCTAGTACGAGAGGACCGGGACGGACGAACCTCTGGTGTGCCAGTTGTCCCGCCAGGGGCACGGCTGGTTGGCTACGTTCGGTCGGGATAACCGCTGAAAGCATCTAAGCGGGAAGCCTTCCTCGAGATGAGTTCTCCCACCCCTTTGTGGGTGTAAGGCCCCCGGTAGACGACCGGGTTGATAGGCCGGAGATGGAAGCGCGGTAACGTGTGGAGTCGACCGGTACTAATAGGCCGAGTGGCTTGAACACACTGAACGTTCAGAGTGAGTCGCTGCGAGACGATGTTCGCGTCCCTGTGTGGTTCCCAGGAAACAACTGGGTGACCGCTGTTTTGATAAGTGAATTCTGAGCCGAATGGTTCGGACGTGGATTTGCACGCCCCCCTTGGTGTTTGTGGGGATGGTGCGTTGAGACGTTCGGTGGTTTTGGCGAGGGGGAAACACCCGGTCCCATCCCGAACCCGGAAGTTAAGCCCTTCAGCGCCGATGGTACTGCATGGGAGACCGTGTGGGAGAGTAGGACACCGCCGGACACATATTGCAGAAAGGCCCCGCCGTCACGGCGGGGCCTTTCTCATTTGTCGTGGCGGGCGGTCAGATGGGCCGGTGGGCGATCTGGATCAGGTTGCCGCACGTGTCGTCCAGGACGGCAGTGACGACGGGGCCCATCTCGACGGGCTCCTGGATGAAGCGGACGCCGAGACCGCGCAGCCGGTCGTACTCGGACTTGACGTCGTCGACGTCGAACGAGGCGAACGGAATGCCATCGGCGACGAGCGCCTCCTTGAACGGCTTCACGGCGGGGTGGCTGCTCGGCTCGAGCAGCAGATTCGGGCCGCCCGGGTCCTTCGGGGACACCACCGTCAGCCACCGGTCCTCGCCGAGGGGGACGTCGTGCATCTTCTCGAAGCCCAGGATGTCGGTGTAGAACCGCAGGGCCTTCTCCTGATCGTCCACGAACACGCTTGTCAGGTTGATTCTCATCTCGGTTCCCTTTCTGCCTTCGACGGTGCCGCCGTCACGGACGCTCGGGGCCCGAGGGCCGGCCGAGCCACCGCTCGACGATGTACTGGAGCGGGCCGGTGTTGATGTAGTGGAACTTGTACCGGCCCTCGCGTCTGGTCTCGACCAGTCCGGCGGCCTCGAGGACGTCGAGATGCTGCGAGATCGCCTGCCGTGACGAGCCGAGCCCGTGCGCGGTCGTCAACCGGCCGCAGATCTCGAAGAGAGTCTGGCCGTTCTGGCGGGTCAGCTCGTCGAGGATGGTGCGCCGGGTGGGGTCGGCCAATGCCTTGAACATGTCTCCCACTCACCCAACGTTATGCAAGTCACGGCTTGCCTGTCAAGATCGACCGCGGGTGGCGCGGCGGGTCGATCTGGTGCCTCGCAGCGCCGACCGGTATCCCCGCGATCGTTCACGCCGGCCTACGAGGAGGCGCGATGTGTGCTGGCCCTGCGAGCCGCGGCGATCGAGCCGAGGGGCGCCGGCCGGAGGAGCAGCGGTAGGGCGGTGGCGGCCAGGCAGATGACACCGGCCGCGAGGGTCGCCGCGTGCAGGCCGCCCAAGGTGGCGTGGATCGGGTCCGTCGTCGACGAGAGCGCACCCGTGCGCGCCGTGACGATGGCCGCCAGGCCGGCCGTGCCGATGCCGCCGAGGAACTGCGGCAACTGCGAGAGGCCGCCTGCGGTGCCCTGCTCGTCGTCCCGCAGCCCGGACGTCATGGCGGTGATAAAGGAGACGACCGTCAGGACATGGCCGAAGCCCATCGCGCCGGACGTGGCGAGCAGCAGCGGGAGTCCGCCCGCCGCGGGGAGGAGGGCCATGGCGCCGGTACCGATGCCCTGAACGGCGAGGCCGAGGCTCATGGCGCGGCCCCTGCCCAGCGCTGTGATCAGGCGGGCGGCCAGAAGCCCCGCGACGAGGGCCGCGACGCCTTCCGCGAGGAAGCCGGCGCCCGTGGCGAGAGGCGAGTAGCCGAGCACGTCCTGCATGTAGAGGCTGAGAAGGACCGTCGTTCCGCCGCACATGCCGAGGGTGACGAACCCGACGAGGCCGCCCCACTTCACCGTCGGCCTGTTCAGCAGGCCCAGTGGGATCAGCGGGGCTGGGTGCCGCCGCTCCGCCAGGAGAAACGCGCCAAGGCAGAGGACGGCCAGAGAGAACGACCCCAGCGTCGGCGGGCTCGCCCACCCCGCGTCCGCGCCCGTCGAAATGCCATAGGCCAGAGCGAACAGGCCGATGCTCGCCAGTACGGCACCGGGAACGTCCAGGCGGGCCGCGGCGCGAGTGCCGGTGCCGCGCGGCAGGGTCTTCGTGCCGAGCAGCACCAGGCCGCTGATGGCGGCCAGGAACAGCATGGTCCAGCGCCAGTTCAGCCCGCTGGTGATGATGCCGCCGCCCAGGGTGCCGAGGACGAATCCGAGCGACAGCACCGCGCCGTTGACGCCCAGTGCCCGCGTCCGGCGGGGTCCTTCGGGGAACGCCGCCGTCATCAGCGCGACGGCGGTCGGGGTGATCATCGCGGCGGACGCGCCCTGGCCCGCGCGGGCGGCGATCAGTGGTGCCGGACCGTTCGCCGCTGCCGCCACCAGGGAGAAGCCGCCGAACAGGACGACTCCGAGGATGAACAGCCGGCGGCGCCCGACGATGTCGGAGACGCGGCCGAACAGGGGCAGCAGGCTCGCGGTCGGCAGCAGGCAGGCCGTCGCGACCCACTGCAGAGAACCAGTGCCGGCGAACCCCAGGCTGCGCCCTATCTCTGGGAGCGCCACGGTCACGACCGAGTAGTCCAGCCCTGTCATGAACGTGGCGCCGCACAGGGTGAGCAGGACCAGCCATCCGCGGCGGCCGAGTGCCCTGGAACGCGCGTGCCGGATCGAGTCGTCCGTCATGTTCGCCCTTTCGATGTGTCGTGCCGGGACCCATGTCGGCGTCCCGGCACGACCCACCCTCCGGCGAACCGCGAGCGCTACCCAGCCCCCTGCTGGAAGCACCCCTCCGGTGCCTACACCTGACAGGTGCAGGCAAAGCGGGCCGGAAGCGAGCATGCTGGAGGGCATGGAGCAACGGTCCGAACTCGGCGAGTTCCTGCGCAGCCGTCGCGCACGACTGCGTCCCGAGGACGTGGGTCTGCCCGACCACGGCGGGCGGCGGCGCGTGCCGGGGCTGCGCCGCGAGGAGCTGGCGCAGCTCGCGGGCGTCAGCGCCGGGTACTACACACGCCTGGAGCAGGGGCAGAGCCCCAACGCCTCGGAGGCCGTCCTCGACGCGATCGCCCGCGTGCTGCGGCTGGACGAGACGGAGCTCGCCCACCTGCGGAGCCTCGCCCGCCAGAAGACCGCGCCGCGCAGGCGTCCGCGGCCGGAGCGGCTGCGCCCTGCCGTCCGGCTCATGATCGGCGCGTTCGGCGACACCCCCGCGCTGATCATGGGCCGCCGCTACGACGTGCTCGCCTGGAACCGCGCCGCCCACGCGCTGCTCGCCGGGCACCTGCCGTTCGAGGCGCCCGAGCAGCCCCATGGACGTCCCAACATCGCGCGCCTCGTCTTCCTGGATCCGCACACCCGCGAGCTGTACGCCGACTGGCGGACCAAGGCCCGGGACACGGTCGCGGACGTGCGCATGACGGCCGTCCGCTACCCCCACGACGCGGAGCTGACCGGCCTCGTCGGCGAGCTCACCGTGCACAGCCCCGAGTTCGCGTCCCTGTGGGCGGCGCATCCGGTTCAGGACTGCGCCGTCCGGTACACGCGCGAGTTCCGGCATCCGCTGGTGGGGGCGATGACGCTCAACAACGAGATCATGGAGCTGTCCAACGACGAGGGCCAGCGCATGGCCGTGTTCACGGCCACTCCCGGCACCCCTTCGGCCGAGGCCCTGACCCTGCTCACGGGCCAGGCCGGCGGGACCGGCCGGCCTGATGGCGGCGTTCAGGCCAGCGCGTTGAAGACCGCCTCGGCGCGGTCGCGCTTGGCGTAGAGGTCCCACGCGGTGTCGGCGATGGTGTCTGGATCGAGGGTGGGGATGCCGAGGCCGTCCAAGCCGTCCAGGCCGTCCTGCTGGGACGTCACCATCCGGTGGATGTCGCCGCGTTCGATCAGGCCGCCGATCGTCAGCGTCCCGGCGTAGATCCCTGTCTCGGTCAGGGCCGCGTTGAGCGTCAGGGCGTAGTTCCGCAGGGCCGCCGAGGAGAGCGCGAGGCCGCCGAGCATGGGCATCGGGACGACCGCGCTGAGACCGCCCGCGAACAGCAGCCCGCCGCCGCCGCGCTCCAGCATCCCGGGCAGGACGGCGCCCACCACGTCGATCGCGGGATACACCGAGCGCATCGCCTCCTGGGCGGCCGGCACGTCCGTCGAGGTGATGGGAACGGGCCGGGCGTTCAGATCCGCCGCGCCGGGGCCGTAGTAGACGACGTCGACGCGGCCGATCCCGCCGAGCGCGGCGAGCAGCGCGTCGCGGTCGCGGACGTCCGCCGCGATGGCCGCGGCCTCGACGCCCTCGGCCTCCAGCGCCGCGATGTAGCCGGGGTGGCGCGCCCCGTTCCTCGACATGAGCACGATCTTGTGGCCTTCGCGGCCGAAGCGGTGGGCGACGGACATGCCGAGACCAGGTCCGGCCCCGATGACGACGGTCGTGGAGGACATGCGCAACTCCTGTAAGTTGAGGTTGGCCTCAATTTAACACGAAACTTGAGGGTGCCCTCAACTTCATAGGATGGAGGCATGGCCGGGAAGAGCAGGCCGCTTCGGGCGGACGCCGTGCGGAATCGGGACAAGCTGGTGGCCGCCGCCGCGGCCGTGTTCGGGGAGCGCGGCCTCGACGCGCCGCTGGAAGAGGTCGCGCGGAGGGCGGGCGTGAGCATCGGCACGCTCTACAACCACTTCCCCGCGCGCGAGAACCTTTTCGACGCCATCTTCCCCGCCCGCCTGGCCGCGCTGGACGAGATCGTCGAGCGGTCCCTGGCCGATCCCGATCCATGGAGCGGGTTCGTCGCCTACATCGAGGGGCTGTTCGCGCTGCAGGCCGAGGACCGCGGGCTCAACGACGCGCTCGCCCGGCGCTTCCCGCTCGCCCCCGAACTGGACACGGCCTGCCATCGGGGATTCGACCACCTGGTGAAGATCATGGCCCGGGCCAAGGAGGCCGGTGGCCTGCGCCCCGACTTCGAGCCGCAGGACGTCGTGACGCTGATGTGGGCGATGTCGCAGGTGATCCGGGAGTCGGCGGACGGCGCGCCCGACGCCTGGCGGCGCTGCCTCGGGTTCTTCCTCGACGGGCTGCGCGCCGAGGCGGCGCGGCCGCTGCCCGTCCCGGCGCTGACCCCCGAGCAGGTCGCCCGGTTCATGGATTGACGCCGGTGCGCTGGTGCCTCTCCTGGGTTCAGGCTTCCAGGTCGTTCAGGAGGGCTTGCAGTGCGTCCAGTTCGTCCTCGGTGAAGACGTGGATGCCTGAGCGGCGCAGGAGGGCGGTCGTCACGCCGGAGCCGGGGACGGACGTGCCGGTGAAGGTGCCGTCGTAGACGCGGTGGCCGCCGCAGGACGGGCTGCCCTCCTTGAGCAGGGCGAGACGGGCGCCGGAGCGCCGCGCGGTCTCCAGGGCCAGGCGGGCGCCGCGGAGGAACTCGCCGGTGACGTCGGCGCCGCCGCCGGTGAGGACGCGGGCCGTGCCGTCGAGGACGTCGCCGCCGGAGCCGCCGACGATCTCGGCGGGCGGGCGGGGGATCGGCAGACCGCCCGACACCTCGGGGCAGAACGGAACGAGGCGGCCCTCGGCGCGCCAGCGCTCGAAGGGGCCGCCGGCCACCGGCTTGGCCGCCCCGTCGTAGCGGACGGGCCGCCCGGCAAGGCACGAGCTGACCAGGATGCGTTCCACGCCGCCCAGCCTATGCGGGCCGCGTCCCAGCGCCCGTACAGAGGCTGGGCCGCGTCCGCTGGTGCGGGTGCCACGCCTTTCGACCCGCGACGTCCGAAGACGTCGCGGGTCGAAGGCGCGAAAAGGGCGGCCGTCCTACTTGCCGGCGCGGATGCGGTTGACGGCGATCTGGGCGACGCGGACGGCCGCGCCCGGGTTGAGGCGGACGCCGCGCCAGGCGAGGCGGCCGTGGGCGGGCGCGACGATGAGGGCCTGGTTCCTGGCGACGCCGCGCATGATGTCGCGGGCGAGCTTCTCGGCCGTGTAGAGGCGCGGGGCCGCCTTCGCGATGTCGCCGGTGGCGTCGCCGCTCAGCGGGGTCTCGGGCAGGTCGGGGTTGATGTTGTGCAGCAGCGGGGTGTCCACGAAGCTCGGGCACACCACGCTGACCTTGACGCCGCGCCCGGCGGCCTCGGCGCGCAGGCCGAGGGAGAGGCCGACGACGGCGTGCTTGGTGGCGGTGTAGGGGATGCCGATCGGCATCGGGACGAGCCCGGCGAGCGAGGCGGTGTTGACGATGTGGCCGCGGCCCTGCTCCAGCATGATCGGGTAGGCGGCGTGGACGCCGTGCACGACGCCCTTCAGGTTGATGTCGATGGCGCGGTTCCAGTGGTCGAGGGTGAGTTCCTCGGCCAGCCCGCCGACCGCGATGCCCGCGTTGTTGAACACCAGGTCGAGCCGCCCGTGGTCGGCCCTGACGCCCTTGTAGAGGCCGGTGACGGCGTCGGCGTCGGTGACGTCGAGGGGCGCGGAGACGGCCTTGCCCTTGCCGAGGGTGTTCAGCTTGTCGGCGACCTGCGCGGCGCCCTCGGCGTTGATGTCGGTGACCACGACGGTGTCGCCGCGCGCCACCAGGGACGTGGCGATCGCACGGCCGATGCCGGACGCTCCTCCGGTCACGATCGCGATGCTCATTGCGCGCTCCGCTCGGGTGGTCGGCGGGCCCGGGCTCGTGGGTGGAGCGAGCCCGGACCGCGCCGACTAATTGGATCTTCTGTTCAATTGCGTGGATTCTAGGGGGCGGCGCGGGCCGCCGGTACTCACCGGGACGATGAGTTCGCCGCCGCCGGCTCGTCCCGCCGCTCGGTCCGGAGGCGCCGGCGGGCCGTGCTCACGCGGCCCTGGCCGGCGCGACGGCGCGCCGCTGCTTGGGCTCGTCCCAGATGCCGAAGGCCTTCCAGACCTGCTTGCTCAGCGGGGTGATGACGCCGAGCTCGGCCATCAGGTCGCGGATCTTGCCGACCGAGTTGGAGACCTCCGCCTGCGCGGCGTCGTTCTTGTAGGCGGCGCGGACGACGTCCTTCGGGATGTCGAAGTGCCGCACCATCGGCCCGGGCGGGGACAGCATGATCCGCGCCATCACGCCGAGGACGACGGGCGTGGCGATGCCGAGGATCCGGCGGCGGACCGGGTGCATGTTCGGGACCCGGTGCTTGAGGTAGTGCCGGGCGAACGAGATGTGCCGGGCCTCCTCCGCGATGTGGATCTTCATGATGGTCTCCTCCAGGGGGTGCTTGATGTGCCCGCCCTTGAGGGACTTGCGCTGGACGTAGTCGATGGGGTCCTCGCCGCCGAGCACGAAGATGAAGAACATCTCGGTGCTGACCAGCGGGATCCACGGGGCCGCCTGCGCGATGAGGCTGAGCGACCGCGGCATGCCGCGGATCGGCATCTTCGTCCGGTTCACGAACTCCTGGAACATCATGCCGTGGTGACATTCCTCGGTCGTCTCGTGGTAGACGTACCGGAACTCGGGCCGGCCGTTCGGCAGCCGGTAGGCGTAGTTGAGCAGCCCGCGCTTCAGCAGGTTCTCGAACTGCAGCCCGATCTTCATGGCGGTGGCGACGCGCCACAGGCCGATCTGCGACCGGATCTCCTGCGGCTGCGACTGGTACCACTCCGTCTCCCCGAGGCGGTCGAACGGCGGCAGCACCCAGCGCGGGTCGTTCTTGTCGACGAGGAACTCGGGGTCGTCCCAAGGGATGTCGGCGTAGGCCTCCCAGTGCTTGTCGACCGAGGCCTTGTTCAGGCGGTCGATGACGCCGAGGTACGACTTCTTGTCCTTGACCTGCTCGCGGACCTCGTCGGCGAGTTCGGTGGGGGCTTTCGGCATGGGGGACGCTCCCTCGGGGTGGTGCGGTCGGCCGGGGCCGGTGCGTGACGGGACGGGGCTAGGGGCCGGTGCGGGGCCGGGCCTCCCCCGTGCCCCGCTCGGGGACGATCAGCTGCGCGACGTCCTTGACCTGGCGCAGCACGGCGGCCTGGTGGCCGTCGGCGTCGTCGTCCAGCGCGTTCTGGATGGACAGCCCGACGAACATGGCGAACAGGGTCCGCAGCGTCGTCGAGACGAAGTCGGGGGGAAGGGTGTTGTCGGGGAACAGCCGCTCGAACGTCTCCGTGATCACCTGGAGGATCCGCTCGTTCAGGTCGCGGCACAGCGGCCGCAGCTCGTCGTCGGTGCGGGCCGCCACCGCCAGCTCCATGAGGGCCTTGGCCGGACGGCCGCGGAACACCTCCCAGAGGAGGTCGAGCGCCCCCGACACGTTGCGCCGCTCCGCGGGCAGCACCGCGAAGGCCGTCTCGTAGGCCAGGCGCTGCGCCTCCAGCAGGTGCTCCAGCGCCGCGGCGACGAGGACCATCTTCGTCGGGTAGTGGTGCTGCTGCGCCCCGCGCGAGACGCCGGCGCGGCGCGCCACCTCCGTGGTGGACGTCCCGGCCCAGCCGAGGTCCACCAGGCACTCCGTGGTGGCCTCCAGGAGCCTGGCCTGCGTGCGGGACCGGCGCTCCTCCTGCGTTCGCCGCCCGGGGGGCGCGAGCCGGTGACGTCTGCGGCTGCTTACTGACACGCCTCGAAGGTACGAGCGCGACATACATGCAATCAAGCCTGCATGTATGTTGCCCGCGTCACAATTGGACGCCGCGTCTTATTGATCTTCGTGTGTCCGCCGCGTACCGCGCGGGACGTACCCGGCGGCCCCCGAGACCGCCCCGGGGAGCAGGAGCAGTGCATCTCCTGGCCCGACGACGGGCCCCGTGGCGTGAGGCCACGATCCCGGTCATGGGAAACGCAGCGGAAGCAAGACGATCGATCGGCGAGGGCGCCGACGCGGGCGGCGCCCGCACGGTGGGCCTCGGCAAGGTGTACGGGTCCGGCGCCATGGCGGTGCGGGCCCTCGACGAC
This sequence comes from Actinomadura coerulea, assembly GCF_014208105.1. Lineage (NCBI taxonomy): Bacteria > Bacillati > Actinomycetota > Actinomycetes > Streptosporangiales > Thermomonosporaceae > Actinomadura > Actinomadura coerulea. The sequence goes on along the minus strand of NZ_JACHMQ010000001.1, from coordinate 3,900,988 downwards.
GTCAGCGTGGAGTTCCCGGCCGGGCGGTTCACCGCGATCATGGGTCCGTCCGGGGCCGGGAAGTCCACGCTCATGCACTGCGTCGCGGGTCTGGAGGACGCGACGTCAGGCAAGGTCTACGTCGGCGGCCAGGAGCTCGGGGCGCTGTCGGACCGCCGCCTGACCCGGCTCAGGCGCGAGCGGATCGGGTTCGTGTTCCAGGCGTTCAACCTGCTCCCCACCCTGACGGCCCGCGACAACATCCTCCTGCCCCTGACCCTCGCGGGGGCGGGCCCGGAGCGGGAGTGGCTGGACACGGTCGTCCGCGTCCTGAAGCTGGGGGACCGGCTGTCGCACCGCCCGTCGGAGATGTCGGGCGGCCAGCAGCAGCGGGTGGCGCTGGCGCGCGCCCTGGTCACCCGCCCGCAGATCGTGTTCGCGGACGAGCCGACCGGCAACCTCGATTCCCGCACCGGCGCCGAGGTGCTGGCGCTCCTGCGCGACGCCGTGGACCACCTCGGCCAGACCGTGGCCATGGTCACCCACGACCCGGTCGCCGCCGGGCACGCGGACGCGGTGGTGTTCCTCGCCGACGGCCGGGTCGTGGACGTCATGGACGCCCCCACGGCCGACCGCGTCCTCGACCGCATGCGGGGACTGGGGGACGACCGGTGATCGGCCTCGTCTTCAAGGAGCTGTGGGGACGCAAGCGCCGCATGGCCGGCTCCCTGGTGGCGGTCTTCCTCGGCGTGACGTTCCTGACCGGGACGCTCGTGCTGGGCGACACCCTCGCGGCGAGCATCGACGGGTACGTCTCCAGCGCTTACGGCGACACGGACGTGGTCGTCAGGAACGCGACGAGGGTGAGCGACGCGCCGTGGGGCGCGCGCGGGCGGATCGACGCCTCCATCCTGGACAGGGTGCGCGGAGTGGAGGGCGTCGCCGCCGCCGAGCCGACCATCGAGGGGTCGGGGCAGCTGCTCGCCAGGGACGGCACGGTGATCGCGTCGCGCGGCCCCCGGACGGCGGGCAACTGGAAGACCGATCCGAAGCTCAACCCCTACCGGCTCGCCGAAGGGCGGGCGCCCCGCGCGCCGGACGAGGTCGTCATCGACAGGATGTTCGCCGACGAGGGCCGCCTGAGGGTCGGCGACCGGACGGCCGTGCTCACGCCGGAGAAGGTGCCGGTGACCGTCGTCGGCATCAGCATGTTCGGCGACGAGGAGGCCTTCGGCGAGACGTCGTTCACGGCGTTCTCCCTAGAAGGCGCCCGCAGGCACGTCGCGAAGGGCGCCGACCGCATCAGCGGGGTCTCCGTCCGCGCGCGGGACGGAGTGGACCAGGCGGAACTGGCCTCCCGCGTGCGGGCAGTGCTGCCCGCCGGGGTTCAGGTCCTCACGAAGAAGGCGCAGGTCGAGGAGGGCATGAGCCTCGTCCAGAACGGCTTCCTGCGCGTGTTCCGGACCGTTTTGGCCGCGTTCGGCGGGGTGGCGCTGCTGGTCGCGGCGTTCAGCATCCACAACACGTTCGCGATCACGATGGCGCAGCGGACCCGGGAGTCGGCCCTGCTCCGCGCGCTCGGCGCCGGTCGCCGGCAGGTCGTCACCATCGTCGGCTTCGAGGCGCTGGTGACCGGCGCCGCCGCGACCCTCGCGGGGCTCGCCGGCGGGCTCGGGTTCGCCGCCCTGCTGCGGGAGCTGTTCCTCCGCTTCCGCATCGGGATCGCGCTGGAGGGCCTCGCCGTCGCCGCCACCACGGTCATGATCGCGGTCCCGGTCGGGCTGCTGGTCACGCTGGCCGCCGCGCTCGGCCCGGCGCTGAAGGCGTCGCGGGTGCCGCCGCTGGCCGCGCTGCGCGAGGTCTCCGCCGAGGCGTCCCGGCCGTCGGAGACCCGCCTCATCGTCGGCGGCGTCTTCGGGGCCGTGGCGGTCGGCACCGTCGCGTTCGGCGCGGTCACCGGGCAGACGGCGATGGCGGCCGCGGGCGCGGTGGTGACCGTCGTGTCGCTGGTCGTGCTCGGCCCCGTCGCTGCCCGCCCCGCCGCGGTGCTGCTCGGGGGGCCCGCGGCGCGGCTGCGCGGCGTGCCCGGCAGGCTCGCGCGCGACAACGCCGCCCGCAGCCCGGCGCGCACGGCCGGGGCGGCGACCGCGCTGATGATCGGCGTCGGGGTCGTCACGCTGATGACGGTGTTCCTCGGATCGCTGCGCGCCTCCCTGGAGGACGGCGTGGCCGGGTCGTTCAAGGGCCCGATCGTCGTGGACGCGGGCACCAACGAGACCGGTGGGTTCGCCACCTCGCTCGTGCGGGAAGCGGCGAAACTGCCCCAGGTGGGCGACGTCGCCGGGATGGGCCCCGGCAGCATGCGGGTGGACGGCGCGCCGTCCACCGTCAGTGTCGCCGATCCGTCCAGTCTGCGTCGCGTCCTCGATCTGGACGTCACCCAAGGCGGCCTCAACGACGCCGGTACGTTCGCTGTCTCGAAGAAGGCCGCGGACGACAACGGCTGGCGCGTGGGTACCGCGGTCGGTGTGACGTTCGCGGACGGTGCCTCGCAGAAGCTCACCGTCGGCGCCGTCTACGGCAACACCGACCTGACCGGCGACTACCTCGTCCCGCGGTCGGTGTGGGACGCGCACACCAGGCAGCCGCTGGACACCAGGGCGTTCGTCGAGCTGAAGCCCGGCGCGTCGGTCGCGTCCGCGCGGCAGGCCCTCACCGCGCTGGCCAAGCCGTACGGGGCGCCCGAGGTGGAGTCGCGGGACGAGTTCGTGGCGGCGCAGACCGAGGAGATGGCCGGCTTCATCGGCGTCGTCTACGGGATGCTGATCCTGGCCATCGTCGTCGCGCTGCTCGGCATCGCCAACACGCTGTCGCTCGCCGTCCACGAGCGGACCCGCGAGCTCGGCCTGCTCCGCGCGGTCGGCGCGACGCGCCCGCAGATCCGGTCGATGGTGCGCTGGGAATCGGTCATCGTGGCGCTGTTCGGCACCGGCGGCGGGCTCGTCCTCGGCGTGTTCCTGGGCTGGGGCCTCGGCGCCGCCCTCGGCAACCCGTTCGCGCCGCCCCTCGCGCAGGTCGCGGTCATCGCCGTGGTCGGCGCGGCCGCCGGGGCGCTCGCCGCGATCCGTCCCGCCCGGCGCGCGGCCCGGCCGGCGATCCTGTCCGCCATCGCCGCCCCGTGACGGCGCCCCGCGACGGCGCCGTCCGGGGCGCGGCCGCCCCCGTTCCCCGGCGCCACGCCCGGGGAACGGGGCGTCCTCCCAGGTCGCGAGGCCGTCGCGGGGCGGGCCGCGTGTCGCGCGCGGGCCGTGGCTAAGGTAAGTCCATGCAGGTCAACCAGTCGGGCAAGCTGACCAACGTCTGTTACGACATCCGCGGGCCGGTCCTCAAGCGCGCCAAGCAGCTGGAGAACGAGGGCAGCAAGATCCTCAAGCTGCACATCGGCAACCCGGCCCCCTTCGGGTTCGAGGCCCCGCCCGAACTCCTCCAGGACATGATCCGCAACCTGCCGGAGGCGCACGGCTACAGCGACTCCAAGGGCATCCTCGCCGCCCGCCGCGCCATCGTGCAGCGCTTCGAGGACAGCGGCGTCGCGGGCGTCGACGTCGAGGACGTCTACCTCGGCAACGGCGTCTCCGAGCTCATCGTCATGACGCTGCAGGCGCTGCTCAACGACGGCGACGAGGTCCTCATCCCGACGCCCGACTACCCGCTGTGGACGGCGTCGGTGTCGCTGTGCGGGGGCACGCCCGTCCACTACCTGTGCGACGAGGACGACGGGTGGCAGCCGAGCCTGGACGACATCGAGTCCAAGATCGGTGACCGCACCCGCGCCCTGGTGATCATCAACCCGAACAACCCGACCGGCGCCGTCTACTCGCGCGAGGTGCTCTCGCGCATCGTCGAGGTCGCCCGCCGCCGCAACCTGATCATCTTCGCGGACGAGATCTACGACCGGATCCTCTACGACGACGCCGAGCACGTCCCGATCGCGTCCCTGGCCCCCGACCTGCTGTGCCTCACCTTCGGCGGCCTGTCCAAGAACTACCGCGTCGCCGGGTTCCGCTCTGGATGGGTGGTGCTGTCCGGGCCGAAGGAGCACGCCGAGTCCTACATCGAGGGCCTCGACATCCTCGCCAACATGCGGCTGTGCCCGAACGTCCCCGGGCAGCACGCCATCCAGGCCGCGCTCGGCGGCTACCAGAGCATCGACGACCTCGTCCTGCCGACCGGGCGCCTCGGCGAGCAGCGCGACCGCGCGTGGAAACTGCTGAACGACCTGCCGGGCGTCAGCTGCGTCAAGCCCACGGGCGCCCTCTACGTCTTCCCGCGCCTGGATCCGGAGATGTACCCGATCAAGGACGACATGCGCTTCGCCCTCGACCTGCTGGAGCAGCAGAAGCTCCTCATCGTCCAGGGGACCGGGTTCAACTGGCCGTCCACCGACCACTTCCGGATCGTCACCCTGCAGTACGCCGACGACCTGGAGGACGCCGTCGGGCGGATCGGCGAGTTCCTCTCCGCCTACCGCGGCTAGGGCTGCGCCGCGGCGGCGTCGAGGCGGCGGAGCGCGCCGCGGACGACGGCGGGATCCGTGGTCGCCCAGAACGGAGGCAGCGAGTTCTTGAGGAAGCCGCCGTAGCGGGCCGTGGCGAGCCGGGGGTCGAGGACGGCGACCACGCCGCGGTCGTCCATCGAGCGCAGCAGCCGGCCCGCGCCCTGCGCGAGCAGCAGCGCCGCGTGCGTCGCCGCGACCGCCATGAACCCGTTGCCGCCGCGCGCCGCGACGGCCCGGGACCGCGCCGACGACACCGGGTCGTCGGGGCGCGGGAACGGGATGCGGTCCATGATGACGAGCTGCAGCGACGGGCCGGGGACGTCCACGCCCTGCCAGAGCGACAGGGTGCCGAACAGGCAGGTCCGCTCGTCCTCGGCGAACTGCTTCACCAGCAGGGACGTGGAGTCCTCGCCCTGGCAGAGCAGGGGGTGGGACAGGTGGTCCTTCAGCTCGTCGGCGGCCTGGCGCGCGGCGCGCATCGAGGAGAACAGGCCGAGCGTCCGCCCGCCCGCCGCCTCGATCAGCTCGGTGATCTCGGTGAGGTAGGCGTCGGCGAGGCCGTCCCGCCCCGGCTGCGGCAGATGCCGGGCGACGTACAGGATGCCCGCCTTCGGATGGTCGAACGGCGAACCGACGTCGAGCCCCGACCAGACGACCTCGGTCTCCTCGCCCTTCTCCGTGGCGGTCCGCGCGAGGCCCTCGGCGGCGGTCCTGGCGTCCTTCGGGCCGCCCTCGCCGAGCGGCGGCAGCCCCCACTGGCGGGCGAGCGGCTCGAACGACCCGCCCAGCGTGAGGGTCGCCGACGTGAGGACCGCGGTGCGCTGCTCGAACAGCGTCGTGCGCAGCAGCCCCCCGACGCCGATCGGCGCCACGTGCAGCGCCGGCGGCCGCTTCGGGCGCCCTTCCTGGACGAACGGCTTCTCCAGCCACACCACGTCGAAGCGCTGCGCCATCTCGGGCTGGAACGCCTCCAGGATCCGCACGGCCGTGTCGTGCAGCTCCTCAAGCGAGGACCGCGCCGCCTTGCGCGCGGCCATGTCGCCGGGGTCGGCGTCCTTCTTCTCCGGGCCGAGCGCCGTGACGCAGGCGTGCGCGGCGTCCCGCACGGACGCCAGGGTGTTGCCCAGGGCGCCGGACAGGACGTCCATACGGCCGGCGGGCATCTCCTCCAGCAGAAGGCCGAGCCCTTCGGCGGCCTCCTTGAGCCGGTCGGCGAGGTGCTCCTCGGTCAGCCGCCCGCAGCGCCGCGCGGCCGTCTCCACGCCGGCCGCGCTCAGATCGCCGGTCGCGACCGAGGTGACCCGGTCGACCAGCTCGTGGGCCTCGTCCACGATCACCACGTCGTGCTCGGGCAGGACCTGGAACTCCTCCAGGGCGTCGATGGCCAGCAGCGCGTGGTTGGTGACGACGATGTGCGCCTCGCCGGCCTGCGCCCGCGCCAGCTCGGCGAAGCACTCGCTCCCCTGCGGGCACCGCTGCGCGCCCAGGCACTCCTTCGCCGTCACGGCGACCTGCCGCCACGCCTGCTCGCCGACCCCCGGCACGAGCTCGTCGCGGTCGCCGGTCGTGGTCTCCTCGGCCCACTCGTTCAGGCGCTTGACCTGGCGTCCGAGCGAGGACAGCTGCTGCGGGTCGAACAGGCTCGGCCCGCCGTCCTCCTCCTCGGGCACGCCCGTCTGTACCCGGTGCAGGCACAGGTAGTTGCGGCGGCCCTTGAGGATCGCGAACTTCAGCTCCGTCCCGAGCAGCGGCCCGAGGGCCTCGGCGAGCCGGGGCAGGTCGCGGTCGACGAGCTGCCGCTGCAACGCGATCGTCGCCGTGGACACCACCACGGTCGTCTTGTCCTTGACGGCATGGCGGATCGCGGGGACCAGATAGGCGAGCGACTTGCCCGTCCCCGTGCCCGCCTGCGCGGCGACGTGCTCCCCGGAGTCGATGGCCCTCTCGACCGCCCGCGCCATCGCCACCTGCCCGGGGCGCTCGGCGCCCCCGACGGACGCGACGGCCGCGGCGAGCAGGGTCGCCATGTCCGGAATCTGGGTCTCGCTGCCGGTCAGCAGATCAGGGGCGGGCACGTCGCCCAACGCTACCGCCCGCGGCCGACACCCGCGTCCCGTCCCGCGCGACCGCGTCCCGGATCGCCCGGGGGTTATCCACAGTTCCGCGAGCCGCGGCGGCCCCAGCGCCGCCCCTGAAACCCTCGGCACATGACATCACTGGTGCTCCGCTCAGCCCAGGACGCCATCGCGGCCGTCCCCTACCTGCTCGGCTTCCACCCCTCGCGCAGTCTCGTCGTCATCGGCTTCGAGGGGCGGTCCGGCGGCACGTGCGCGGTCCGGCTCGACTTACCGTCGCCGGGCCCCGCCGGACGCGTCGCGGCCGTCCTTGCCGGCAACGGCTTCGCCCGCTCGCTGCTGCTCGGGTACGGCCCGGCCCGCGAGGTGGCGGAGGCCGCCCGGCCCATGCGCGCGGCCCTGGCCGCCGCGGGCGTCCCCGTCGCCGAGGCCATCCGCGTCGCCGACGGCCGCTGGTGGTCGCTCACCTGCGACGACGTCTGCTGCCCACCCGAAGGGACCCCGTATGACATCTACGCCAGCACCGTCGCCGCCGAGGCGACCTTCGGAGGCCACGTCGCCCTGGCCGACCGCGCCGAGCTGGTCGCCTCCGTCCGGCCGCCCGAAGGCCCCGACCGCGCCGCCATGCGCCGCGCCGCCGAAGGCGCCGAGCGGCGCTACCTGGCCCGCCCGCCCTCGTCCCCCGAAGACGACCTCGCCTTCGTCCTCGCGCTGCTCGCCCGCGCCCGCACCGGCACCCGCCCGACCGACGAGGAGGTCGCCTGGCTCGGCGTCCTCCTCACCGACCCGCGCGTCCGCGACGAGACCTGGATCCGCCTCGACGAGGACGCGCCGGCCGCCGACATCGCCTTCTGGCGCGACATCGTCCGACGCGTCGACCCGGCGCGCGTCCCGGCGCCCGCGTCCCTGCTGGCCTTCGCCGCCTACTCCGCCGGCGACGGAGGCCTGGCGAACGTCGCCCTGCAACGAGCCCTGGACGCCGACCCCGCCTACTCCATGGCCGTCATCCTCCGCGAAGTGGTCAACGCAGGCATCTCGCCCGCCAAACTCCGCATGCGCGAGGCCGACCCTCCGCGCGCCGACCGCCAGAAGGCCGGCTGACCGTGCGCACCGGCGGCTCTTCGCGCACTCCCTCGCCGGAGGGGCGCCGTCCGGGACAGGGGGTCAGGAGGAGACGGCCTGGCCGGGGGTGCCGGGGTCGATGCGGCGGTCGCGGTTGCGGTCGTTCCAGGCGCGCATGCGAGGCGGGTACCCGACGATCTGGACGTCGTAGACGGGCAGTCCGAGGTCGCGGGCCACCCTGCCGATGACCTTGGGGGAGCCGACGCGGCGGCGGGTCCACTCGCCGTCGTGGGCGACGGCGACGGCCGTGGTGTCGGTGGCGTACGTCTCGGGCTCGACGAAGAACTCGACGCCGCGGCGGGCGCGGGCGAAGGCGATCAGCGCCTCGATGTCGGAGTCCGTCGCCTCCCTGTCGAGCTTGGTCACCGTGGACCCGCGGTGCCTGCGGATCCCGAACCGGTCCCGGAACCTCATCCCTCACCCCGTCGGCTGGTCCCGCCCGGAACGGCTCCCGAGCGGGCTGGCGTGTACGACGACAACGAGACCGGAGGCACGCCGGTTCCCGACACAGCGGCGGTGACCACGGCCGGCCGGGGGGCCGCGCCCTAGACTGGCGCCTTCGGGGGATCATCACACGGGGGTGTCGATGGACGGGCCGAACCTTGTTCGGCGAGTGGCCGGGGCCGTGCTCACGGTCTCGGTGCTCGGGCTCCTGAGCACCCTCACCCCGGCCCAGGGCGAGGTGAGGCCCCTCGCGCGGGCCGAGCCCCCCAAGGTGAGGGCCGCGCCGAGACCGGCGGCGCCTCCGAAGCCGCCGCCCCCCGACTGCGCCCGGGCCAAGTGCCTGGCGCTGACGTTCGACGACGGGCCCGCGGAGAGCACCGCGGAGCTTCTGGACATCCTCGACGCACGCAGGGTCAGGGCGACGTTCTTCATCGTGGGCGAGAACGCCGCGAAGCATCCGGAGCTGGTGCGGCGCGAGCTGGAGGCCGGGCACGAGATCGCCGACCACAGCTACACGCACGCCGACCTCGGGCGGGCGTCCCACAAGAAGATCATGGACGAGCTGACCCGGACGCAGGACGCGATCCGGCGGGCGTCCGGGGTCACGCCGACGCTGCTCAGGCCGCCCTACGGGTCGACCTCCGAGCGGCTGACGAAGATCACGCGGGAGCTGGGGCTGGCGCAGGTGCTGTGGACGGTCGACCCCCTCGACTGGGAGCACCGCGACACCGCCTACGTCGAGAAGCGGGTGCTGAAGGCGGCGCGGCCCGGCTACATCGTGCTGATGCACGACATCCATCCGACGAGCGTGAAGGCCGTCCCGAAGATCATCGACCGGCTGGCGGCCGAGGGGTACGTGTTCGTCACGGTGCCCGAGCTGTTCGGCGGGCGCCTGGCACCCGGGAAGGAGTACGTCCAGCGCGAATCAGGGGATCCTCAGGGTCTTCCCTGATGGCCCCGCGGCGGCGCCGCGCGGAGCATGGGCGTATGAACAGCAGTTACGCGGCGGGGGATCTGCGGGTCTCGGACGCCGAGCGGGAACCGGTCATCCAGCGGCTTCAGGAGTCCTACGCCGAGGGGCGGCTCGACGAGGACGAGTTCGACGTGCGCGTGCAGCTGGCGATGACGGCCAAGACGCGCAACGACCTCGGCGCCGTGCTCCTCGATCTGGTGCCCGTCCCCGCGCGGCCCGCGGCGGTCGAGGGCGGGGCCGCCACGGGCGAGGACCGGATGCTGGCCGCCGCCGCGCACGCGGTCGCCGTCCCCACGCTGTTCGTCGGCCCGCTCGTGCTGATGCTGCTGAGCGGCAAGCGGTCGGCCTACGTCCGGCGGCAGGCGGCGGAGGCCGTGAACTTCCAGGTGACGCTGCTGCTGCTCACGATCGTCACCTTCGGCGTCGGCGGGGTCGCGTACGCGGTGGCGTGGGTGCTGTCGGCGGTCGCGGCCGTCTTCGCGCTGACCGGTCAGGAGTTCCGCTATCCGTGGATCCTGCGCCTGGTGAAGTAACCAGGGGCCGCGCGAGCCCGGCGTTGAACGCGGCTCGGGTTTGTCGGAGTACGCCTCCGGGGAGGGTTGACGTGGCCGCGTCGAGCGCGGCCCGCCGCCTCCAGGAGATGGAACGACGCCTATGCGCACGCCCGTGGGTTTATTCCCCTCCCTACCTGTGACTCCTTTAACGTCCGAGTTATGTGGACCATGCATGGGATGATCGATTAACTATGCGAGGGAGGGGTAGATGACGGAGCTTGCGGTCAAGGGCGATCACCAGCAGGCGGTGGAGGCGCTCAGGAGGTCCTACGAGGCCATCCCGGAGGGCACTGCGGTGCGGCTGGCCAAGCGGACCTCGAACCTGTTCCGGTGGCGCGACCCCTCGGCGGCGCCCGGCCTGGACGTCTCCGGCTTCGACAAGGTGCTGGGCGTCGACCCGGACGAGCGGACCGCGCAGGTCCAGGGCATGACGACCTACGAGGACCTGGTCGACGCGACGCTGCCGCACGGACTGATGCCGACGGTCGTCCCCCAGCTGAAGACGATCACGCTGGGCGGGGCGGTGACCGGGCTCGGCATCGAGTCGACGTCGTTCCGGGACGGGCTGCCCCACGAGGGCGTCCTGGAGCTGGAGGTCCTCACCGGCGACGGGCGGATCGTCACGGCCACGCGCGACAACGAGCACCAGGACCTGTTCTACGGCTTCCCGAACTCCTACGGGACGCTCGGCTACAGCCTCCGGTTGAAGATCGAGCTGCGCCCCGTCCGGCCCTATGTCCGGCTGCGGCACCTGCGGTTCACCGACGCGGCCGAGCTCGCCCGCGTCCTGGGGGAGATCACCGAGTCCGGGACGTTCGAGGACGAGACCGTCGACTTCATGGACGGGACGGTCTTCGGCGCGGACGAGCAGTACATCACGCTCGGCTTCTTCGCCGACTCCGCGCCCTACACCTCGGACTACACCGGCCAGAAGATCTACTACAGGTCGATCCGGCAGCGGTCCGTCGACTTCCTCACGATCCGCGACTACATCTGGCGCTGGGACACCGACTGGTTCTGGTGCTCGGGCGCGTTCGGCGTGCAGAACCCGACCGTCCGGCGGCTGTGGCCCGACAAGTTCAAGCGCTCCGACGTGTACCGCAAGCTGGTCGCCTACGACCGCCGGTACCACATCGTCGCCCGGGCGGAGCGGTGGCGGGGGCTGCGGCCGCGCGAGGACGTCATCCAGGACATCGAGGTGCCGGTCGAACGGCTTCCGGAGTTCCTGGAGTTCTTCCACGACAAGGTCGGCATGAGCCCGATCTGGCTGTGCCCGCTGCGTGCGAAGGAACGGTGGCCGCTGTACCCGCTCGACGTGGGCCGCCCCTACGTGAACGCCGGTTTCTGGGGGACGGTGCGGATCCCGCCGGGGCAGATCCCCGAGTACCACAACCGGCTCATCGAGCGTAAGGTCGCGGCCCTCGACGGCCACAAGTCCCTCTACTCGACCGCCTTCTACGGCCGGGACGAGTTCTGGAAGTACTACGACGGGGAGAGCTACCGGCGGCTCAAGGGGGTCTACGACCCGCGCGGGCGGCTGCTGGACCTCTACGACAAGTGCGTGCGCGGACGCTGACCAGGCGCCCGCAGTTCGGGGGAGCCCCGCGCGGGAGGCGGCCGACCGCCGCCGCCCGGGCCGGGGCGGAGAGACAGGAGGAACCACAATGACGCTGGCCAGGGTCTTCGAGCAGCTCGCCGGGGCTGAGGCGCCAGTGGAGTTCACGGCCTACGACGGATCGCGGGCGGGAGTGCCCGGCGCCGACATCCGTTTCGACGTGCGCTCACCGTACGCGGTCTCGTACCTGCTGCACTCGCCGGGCGCGCTGGGGCTCGCCCGCGCCTACGTCACCGGCATGATCGACGTGAACGGCGACATGATCACCGCGCTGACCACGATGCAGCAGGTGCTCAGCGATGTGACGCCGCGCGACAAGGCGAGGATCGCCGGCGGGGTGCTGCGCGATCCGCTGCTGCGCGCGGCGGCGTCGCGCCGGCTGGACCCGCCGCCGCAGGAGGCGCCCTTCAGCCGCATCCCGGCGTGGCTGCGGCACTCCAAGAAGCGGGACGCGCGGGCCATCTCCCACCACTACGACGTGTCCAACACCTTCTACGAGTGGGTGCTCGGCCCCTCCATGGCCTACACCTGCGCGTGCTACCCGCATGAGGGGGCCACGCTGGAGGAGGCGCAGTTCACCAAGCACGACCTGGTGGCCAAGAAGCTCGGGCTGAAGCCCGGGATGCGGCTGCTGGACGTCGGCTGCGGCTGGGGCGGCATGGTGATGCACGCCGCGAAGGAGTACGGCGTCAAGGCGCTCGGGGTCACGCTGTCCAAGCAGCAGGCCGAGTGGGCGCAGAAGGCCATCGCCGACCGGGGCCTGTCCGACCTCGCGGAGGTCCGGCACATGGACTACCGCGACGTGGCCGAGACGGGCTTCGACGCGGTCAGCTCCATCGGCCTGACCGAGCACATCGGGAAGAAGAACCTTCCGGCCTACTTCTCCTTCCTCCACGGGAAGCTGAAGAAGGGCGGGCGGATGCTGAACCACACCATCACGCGTCCGGACAACACGTCCCCGTCCCGCAAGGAGAACGGGTTCATCAACCGGTACGTGTTCCCGGACGGCGAGCTGGAGGGCCCGGGCTACGTCCAGTGCCAGATGAACGACGCGGGGTTCGAGATCCGGCACCAGGAGAACCTGCGCGAGCACTACGCGCGCACGCTCACCGGCTGGTGCGAGAACCTCGACGCGCACTGGGACGAGGCCGTCGCCGAGGTCGGTGAGGGCACCGCCCGCGTGTGGCGCGTCTACATGGCGGGCTGCGTGCTCGGCTTCAACCAGAACTGGATCCAGCTGCACCAGACGCTCGGTGTGAAGCTGGAGGACGACGGCACGAGCCGCATGCCGCTGCGGCCCGACTGGGGTTCGTGACCGGCGACCGCATCAGGCGCCGACGAGCCGACCGGAACGCTCCGGTCGGCTCGTCGGCGTTTCGGGGCGCTCAGGCGCGCGCCTTCTCCCAGGGCTCGCTGGCGAGGAAGTAGGTGTCGTAGAGCTCCTGGACGTCCAGGAGGCTCTCGGGCGGGACCTTCCCGTAGGCGATGCGCTCCAGGTGGCGGAAGTACTCGAACCGCTCGACGCCCGGGGTGATCACGATGAGGATGTCGGCGGCCTCCCCGGGGGCGGCCGCGAAGGCGTGCGGCAGGCCGGGCGGCACGACGACGAGGTCGCCGCGTTCGGCGGTCACCACCTGCTCGCCGGAGAGCAGCTGCGCGGTGCCGTCCAGCATGTAGAACATCTCGGCGGAGCCGTCGTGGCGGTGCGGTTTCGCGCCGTCCGCGCCGGCGCCCAGGGTGACCCGCTGGGTGGACAGCGCGCCGCCGGTCGAGCCGCTGTCGGCGAGCAGCCGGATGGTGACGGGGGACCGGCCGATCACCTCTGCCTCGGCGGAACGGACGATCACGGACTCGTCGAAGTCGGGTGAGATCAGTGACATGCGGTGGGCTCCTTGTCCGGGACGGAAGAGATCAGAGGGCGAACAGCAGGGCCGCGCTGACGAGCACGATCACGGCGGTGGCGAAGTGGATGCCGAACGCGGCGGCCTTGGTGCCGCCGTGGCGCAGCACGATCAGGCAGTCGCCGAACGGCGCGATGGCCACGACCAGCATGTACCAGCCCACGGCGTGGGCGTCGGCGAAAGCGATCAAGGCGAGGCCGAGGATGCCGAACGTCAGGTCGCGCAGGCCTTTGATCTCCAGGTACGCGGCGTCGCCGTCGGGCTTGGCGGGCACGCCGTAGCCGGCGGCGGCCGGGCGGGGCGAGAGGAGGAACCGCGCGCCGATGAAGAGGACGAACAGGGCGAGCACGACGGCCAGGCCATAGGCGACAGGGGTGAGCATCGAGATCTCCACGAGTGCTAGCAGTGCTAGGAACGAGAACGACGCTAGCATAGCGCCGACAGGATGGCTAGCGATGCTAGAATCACTGCCATGTCGATCCAGGGGCGCCGGGAGCGCGAGCGGGCGGAACGCGAGAAGCTGATCATCACGGCGGCGCGGGAGCTGGCCGAGAGCGAGGGGTGGGACGCGGTGACGACGCGCCGGCTCGCCGCGGAGATCGAGTACAGCCAGCCCGTCCTCTACAGCCACTTCAAGGGCAAGGGCGCCATCATGGCGGCCGTCGCGGTCGAGGGGTGCGCCGAGCTCGCGGGGGAGCTGCGGCAGGCGCGCACCGCGGCCGCCGCGCCCGCCGAGGCGCTCGCGGACGTCGCGGCGGCCTACACGGACTTCGCGGAGCGCAGGCCCGCCCTCTACGACGTGATGTTCGTCAGGGACGTCGACCTGCCGTTCGCGACCCCCGAGGCGCCGCCCGCGCTCCAGGAGGCCTTCGGCGAGCTGCGCGAGACCGTCCGGCCGTTCGCGGGCGAGGACGACGTGGACGTGCTCACCGAGACGTTCTGGAGCGGCATGCACGGCCTGCTCACCCTGATGCGCGACGGGCGGATGCACCGCGAGCACCACGAGCGGCGCATGGCCGTCCTGCTCAGCCGCTTCTCCGCCTGACCCCGCCCGCCGCGGCCGGAGGCCGGGCCGGTCAGCCGGCGGCGGGGCCCGCGCCGGCGGCCTTGATGAGGCCGTCGGGGGTGAAGGCGACCGTCACCTGGCCGCCCTGCGGAGCGACGCCCTCGATGACCTCCTCGCTCTCCCTGATCCGGCACCCGTGGTGGGCGAGGAAGCCGCGGACGACGCGGCGCTGCTCGGTGGGGAAGACCTCGGCGGCCGTCGTCATCATGCGCGTCGCCGAGAGCGGGTCGAACTCGGGCTTGGGGAGGGCGGGGTCGGCGACGTGGAAGTAGAACGAGCCCTTGCCGTCGTTCACGCGGCAGCTCTGCACGCCGCTGCCGCCGAGCAGCGCGGCGGCGGCGATCGCCATGGTGGTCGCGGCCTGGTGCGGTTCGGGGAAACCGGACAGGTCCAGGCGTCCCGCCGCCAACTCCGGGACGGCGTTGCGCTCGCCGTGCTCGCGGACGGCCGCCAGCGGGGCGACGGCGGGCACGTGCTCGCCGTAGTGCGGGTTGGCCCACGCCCACAGCCACGTGTCGCTCAGGTGCGAGAAGCTGCCGAGGAACGTCATGCCGTGGAAGGTGCGGCCGCCCGCGGTGAGGACGCGCGCGTCGACGTCGAAGGTGATGTCGACGTCCCCGACGGCCTCGTTGAGGAGGTTCTGCCGCTGGATCGCCGCGGCCGACCCCGCACTGGCGAACATCGTGAACTCCGGGCTGTAGTCGCTGAGCCCGTTCGGGAACTCCGTCCAGAACCGGGCGCGGCGCTCGTCGCTCCGGAGCCGGTAGAGGGCGCCGAGCCTGCGGGCGGACTGCTCGGTGCCGGCCTCCTGCACGGACCTGCGGAACCAGCCGATGGCGGTGTTCACGTCCCCGGCCTGCTCGAAGTGCGCGCCGAGGCAGTAGGCGGCCTTGGGATGCCCGAGGTCGGCGGCCTGCCGCCACGCCTGGACCTGACCCGCGGGGTCGCCCCTGTCCTGCAGCACGAACCCCAGGTTGAACGCGGCGCCGCCGTTGCCGCGCTCGGCGGCGCGGGTGTACCAGGTCTCCGCCGCTTCGAGGTCGCCCTTCCCGTCGTCGTCGTACAGCCGGCCGAGGTTGAACGCGGCCTTGTCCGAGCCGAGATCCCAGGCCCGGCGGTAGAAGTCCATGGCCTCGCCGGCGTCGCCCCTGTTCTCCAGCAGGATGCCCAGGTTCAGGGCGCCGCCCGAGAAGCCGCCCTCGGCGGACCGCCGGTACCAGCGTTCGGCGGCCTCCAGGTCGCCGTCGCGCTCCGCCGCGTAGCCGACCTCGAAGGCGCTCTCCGGCAGCCCCGCCTCGGCGGCCCGCCGCCACCACGCCACCGCCTCCCGGTCGGCGCCGCGTTCCGCCGCGATGCCGCCGAGCTCGTGGGCACCGCCCGGATGCCCCGCTTCGAACGCCTGCCGCAGCAGCTCCTCGGCCTCGGCGAGGTTCCCTCCGCGCCTGGCCTCCATGCCGCGCTCGTACGGTTCGACTGATCCGGCCGGGTACTCGGTCATCGCACGCCCCCTTTGAGTGATCACAGGTTCACGGGATCGACGCTGCGCGCCCGATCCGGGTTCCGCCGGCGCCCGGACTTGCGAAACCGCTCCGCACGCATGGACGGGCCCGCCCTCCCGGTGGTAAGTCCGGGGGAAGAACGGGCCGTGCCGCGGCCCGTGGAGAGTGGGAGCCCCCCATGGAACACGACTATGTCATCGTCGGCGCCGGGTCCGCGGGGTGCGCGCTGGCCGCTCGCCTCTCCGAGGACGACTCCGTCACCGTCGCCCTCCTGGAGGCGGGCGGCCCGGACGACAGGAACGAGATCCACATCCCGGCCGCGTTCCCGAAGCTCTTCAAGACCGAGTGTGACTGGGACTACAGCACCGCAGCGCAGCCCGAGCTGGCCGGGCGCGAGCTGTACTGGCCGCGGGGGCGGATGCTCGGCGGATCGTCCTCGCTGAACGCGATGATGTGGGTGCGCGGCCACTACGACGACTACGACGACTGGGACGTTCCCGGCTGGTCGTACGAGGACGTCGTCCCGTACTTCAAGCGCGTGGAGGGGCGCGTCGGCAGCAACAGGGGCGACGTGTACGGCACGTCCGGCCCGGTCACGATCTCCGAGCAGCGCAGCCCGAACGTGACGACGCGGGCGTTCCTGGAGGCGTGCGCCGCCGCCGGCCTCAACAGGCTGCCCGAGCTGAACGGCCCGTCCAACGAGGGGTACGCGCTCACGCCGGTCAGCCAGCGGCGCGGCAGGCGGTGCAGCGCGGCCGACGCCTACCTTCGCCCCGCGCGGGGGCGCCCCAACCTGACCGTCGTGACCGGCGCGCAGGTGTCGCGGATCCTGATCGAGGACGGCCGCGCGACCGGCGTGGAGTACGGCGGCGAGCGCGTCACGGCGCGCCGCGAGGTCGTCCTGGCCGCGGGCGCGGTCGGGTCGCCGCACCTGCTGATGCTGTCCGGCGTCGGCGACCCCGAGCACCTGCGGAGCGCCGGCGTGGAGCCGGTCGTGGAGTCACCCGAGGTGGGGCGCCACCTCCAGGACCACCTGTCGGTCGGCGTCGTCCGGCACTGCCCCATGAAGGTCACGCTCGCGGGCGCGGAGTCGCTGCCGAACATCGCCCGCTACCTGCTCGCGCGGCGCGGGCCGTTCACCTCCAACGTCGGCGAGGCGGTCGTCTTCACCAAGAGCGCCCCCGCCCTGCACGCCCCCGACCTCGAACTGATCTTCGCGCCGGCCCCCTACGTCGCGCACGGGCTCACGCCGCCGACCGAGCACGGCGTGACGCTCGGCGTCGTGCTGCTGCGGCCCGAGTCGTCCGGGCGCGTCTCGCTCGCCTCGGCCGACCCGGCGGCCCCGCCGGTGATCGACCCCGGCTACCTGACGGAGGAGAGCGACCTGCGGCGCCTGATGCACGGCGTCCGGCGCGCGGAGGAGCTGTTGGCCGCCGACGCGCTCAGGCCCTACGTCGGCGACGTCATGGAGCCCTACGCGGGGGCGGACGACGAGGAGGCGCTGGCCGCCTACGTCCGGGGGCACTCCGAGACGCTCTACCACCCGACCGGCACGTGCCGGATGGGCACCGACGCCGGCTCGGTCGTCGACCCGGACCTGCGCGTCCGAGGCGTCGAGGGCCTTCGCGTCGCGGACGTGTCGGTCCTGCCGGAGATCACCCGGGGCCACACGGGCGCCCCCGCCATCATGATCGGCGAGAAGGCCGCCGACCTGATCAGGACGCCAGCCAGCTGAGGACGCGCTCGTTCACCTCGGCGGGGCGGTCCAGCTGGAGGAAGTGGCCGGCGCCGCCGATCCGCTCGGCCCGCGACCCCGGCGGGAGGGCGGCCCGGACGGCGTCGAGGTCCACCGCGTCCGCGGTGAGGCAGCCGTCCTCGGCGCCGTGCAGATAGAGCACGGGGCGCTCGCCCGTGGCGGTGGTCGCCTGCTGCTCGGCCGCGTACCGGTCGATGTGCCGGGACGGGTCGAGCATGGCGCGGTAGTACCCGATCGCCGCCGCGGCGTTGTCCGGCGCGCCGAGGCACTCCATCACGCGGTCGACGTCGCCGGACCGGTCACGGCCGTCGTCGGGCGACCAGTCGCGCCACAGACCTTCGACGAACGCGCGGCCGAACGCCGGCTCGGCGAGCGGCGTCTGGAAGACGAAGATGTAGAAGGAGCGCTTGAGCTGCTCGTAGTCGAAGAACGCGGTCGTCAGCACCGAGATGGGCGGGACGGACATGGCGACCGCCTTGCGCCAGCGGTCGGGAGCGGCGTTGGCGGCGCCGTAGGTGGCGAAGGCGCCCCAGTCGTGGCCGACGAGAACCGCGTCGGGGCCGCCGCCGAGCGCCTCGTGCAGGGCGATGGCGTCGGCGGTGAGGGCGCCGCCCTGGTACGCGCCGTCCGCGGGGACGGACGTGGGGGCGTAGCCGCGCATGAAGGGCGCCACGGCGCGGTAGCCGGCGGCGGCCAGCTCCGGCATGAGGTGCCGCCAGGTGTGCGGGGAGTCGGGGAAGCCGTGCAGCAGCAGCGCCAGGGGCCCGTCCTGGGGGCCGGCGGTGAGGTATCCGAAGTCGAGCCCGTTCGCGTTGACCGATCCGGTCGTGATGTCGCCCATGTGCGCCTCCTCGGTTCGCGGCGAACGGTACCCGCGGCTCCGCGGCGCCGGACCAGCGGGGCCATCCGTCTTCGGATATCGGCGTATCATCATGTATTTACAGCGGATTCCGTAGTCATATAGCATCAAGGCAACTGGATCAATCGCACCGAGGGAATCGTGATGACGGAGTCGGACGTGACCAGCCAGCAGCACGACGCGATGCAGAGGGCGGCGCGCGACCATCTGTGGATGCACTTCGCGCGGCACTCGGCGGCCGGGGGCGGCGGCGAGATCCCGGTGATCGTCCGGGGCGAGGGCCCCTACGTCTACGACTCGGCCGGCCGCCGCTACCTGGACGGCCTCGCCGGGCTCTTCACCGTCCAGGCCGGGCACGGGCGCGAGGAGCTGGCGCAGGCCGCCGCCAAGCAGGCCGCCGAGCTGGCCTACTTCCCGATCTGGTCCTACGCGCACCCGAAGGCCGTCGAGCTGGCCGAGCGGCTCGCCGCCCTCGCCCCCGGCGACCTGAACCGCGTCTTCTTCACCACCGGCGGCGGCGACGCGGTCGAGAGCGCGTGGAAGCTCGCCAAGCACTACTTCAAGCTCACCGGCAAGCCCGGCAAGCACAAGGTGATCAGCCGGGCCGTCGCCTACCACGGCACCCCGCACGGCGCGCTGTCGATCACGGGCCTGCCCGGCCTGAAGGCGCCGTACGAGCCGCTGGTGCCGAGCGGCTTCCGGGTGCCCAACACCAACATCTACCGGGCCGCCGAGCACCGCGACGACCCCGAGGCGTTCGGCCGGTGGGCCGCCGACCGGATCGAGGAGGTCATCGAGTTCGAGGGCGCCGACACCGTCGCCGCCGTGTTCCTGGAGCCGGTGCAGAACGCCGGCGGCTGCTTCCCGCCGCCGCCGGGCTACTTCCAGCGCGTCCGCGAGATCTGCGACCGGCACGACGTCCTGCTGGTGTCGGACGAGGTGATCTGCGCGTTCGGCCGCCTCGGCACGATGTTCGGCGCGCAGCGGTTCGGCTACGCGCCGGACGTCATCACCTTCGCCAAGGGCGTGACGTCGGGATACGCGCCGCTCGGCGGGATGCTCGTGGCGGACCGCCTGTTCGAGCCGTTCAGGGGCGGGACGGAGATGTTCGCGCACGGCTACACGTTCGGCGGGCACCCGGTGTCGGCGGCGGTGGCGCTGGCCAACCTCGACCTGTTCGAGCGCGAGGACCTGACCGGGCATGTCCTGCGCAACCGGGACGCGTTCCGGAGCACGCTGGAGCGGCTGCGCGACCTGCCGATCGTCGGGGACGTGCGCGGTGACGGCTACTTCTACGGCATCGAGCTGGTGAAGGACCAGGACACGCGGGAGACGTTCGACGACGAGGAGTCCGAGCGCCTGCTGCGCGGGTTCCTCGACAAGGCCCTCTACGAGGCGGGCCTGTACTGCCGGGCCGACGACCGCGGCGACCCCGTCGTCCAGCTGGCGCCGCCGCTGATCTGCGACCAGGGGCACTTCGACGAGATCGAGCAGATCCTGCGCTCCGTCCTCCAGGAGGCCTGGACGCGGTTGTGACCCGGCCGCCGGGGGCGCGGGCGCGCCGCGGCCCCGGCGGGCTGATGTGAGGCGCGTCACCCGGCCGATCAGTGTGCGCTTGCATCTTTACTTTGAGAGGGTGCATGTAAACCGAATTGGGTTCGGACGTGACGAGGTGGTGGGCGCGTGCTCAAGGTCGACGACATCAACCTGACGGACTGGGAGTTCTGGCGGCGGCCGCACGACTACCGGCACGAGGCCTTCAAGGCGCTGCGCTGGCACGCCGGCCTCATCCGCTACGAGGAGCCGGACATCGTCATCGCGCCGCAGGGCCCCGGCTACTACGCGCTGACGCGGCACGCCGACGTCGTCGAGGCGTCCCGCCGCCCGCAGGACTTCTGCTCCGGCCGGGGGGCCATCAGCATCCCGGACATGCCGGGCGACATGCACGAGTACTTCGGCTCGATGATCAGCATGGACGACCCCCGGCACGCCAAGATCAGGCGGATCGTGTCCCGGGCGTTCTCCCCGCGCATGATCCAGCGGTTCGAGGACCGGGTCGAGGCGGTCGCGGGCCAGATCGTCGAGAACGTGGCGGCGGGCGGCGGCACGGGCGACTTCGTCGCCGACGTCGCCGCCCGGCTCCCCCTGAAGATCATCTGCGACATGATGGGCATCGCCGAGGACCAGTACAGGACCGTCCTGGACGCCACGAACGTCATCCTCGCGGGCAACGACCCCGAGTTCATCCCGACGGCGGAGCCGGAGCAGATGGCGATGGCCCTGCTCGGCGCCGGGGAGACGCTGCGCGGCCTCGTCGAGGACCTCGGGCGGCAGCGCCGCGCGAACCCCACCGACGACCTCACCTCCGCCCTGGTGAACGCCAACCTCGACGGCGAGTCGCTCACCGACCAGGAGCTCGGCTCGTTCTTCATCCTGCTGGTCGTCGCCGGCAACGAGACCACCCGCAACGCGATCGCGCACGGCCTCGACCTGTTCACCCGCAACCCCGGCCAGCGGGCCCTGCTCACCGAGGACTTCGACGGCCGCATGCCCGGCGCGGTCGAGGAGATCGTCCGGTACGTCTCGCCGGTCATCTGGATGCGCAGGACCGCGACCCGCGACACCGTGCTGAACGAGCACGAGATCAAGGAGGGCGACAAGCTCGTCCTCTACTACTGGTCCGCCAACCGGGACGAGTCGGTCTTCACCGACCCGGAGCGGTTCGACATCCTGCGCGACCCGAACCCGCACGTCGGCTTCGGCGGGCCCGGGCCGCACTTCTGCCTCGGCGCGCACCTGGCCAGGCGCGAGATCACCGTGATGTTCCGCGAACTGCTGCGCCGCACGCCCGCCCTCCGCGCCTCCGGCGACCCCGACCGCCTGGAGTCCAACTTCATCAACGGGATCAAGCGCCTGCCCTACACGATCTGAGCCCGGACTACCAGGGCAGGGGGCCGTCCTCGGCGAGGAACGCGCCGGTCGGGCCGCCGTCGCCGAGGAGGGCCACCCCGGCGATCACGGACGCCCCCTGCTCCGGCGTCCGGTGCCCGGCGTGGTCGTTGAGATCCGTCGCGCAGTACCCGGGCGTGGCGGCGTTCACCGTGACCGAGGTGCCGGCCAGCTCCTTGGCGTAGGCGACGGTGACGGCGTTCAGCGCCGACTTGGACGCGTTGTACGGCAGCAGGTTGACACCGTGCACCGGGCTGGACGGGTCGCCGTGCAACGTCAGCGAGCCGAGCTCGCTGGAGACGTTGACGATCCGCCCGGCCGGGGAGCGGCGCAGCAGCGGGAGCATCGCGTTGGTGACCGCGACGACGCCGAACACGTTGGTCTCGAACGCGGTCCGGACCAGGTCCGGCGCCGTCCGGCTCGGCGGGAAGCCGGTGGCTCCCGTCGTGGTGATCCCGGCGTTGTTGACCAGGATGTCGAGCCGGCCGAACTCGGCGTCGATCCACTTGGCGGCGGCCTCGACGGTGTCGGCGTCGGTGACGTCCAGCCGGACGAAACGGGCGTCGAGCCCCTCGGCGGCGAGCGCGGCGGCGGCCGGCCCGCCGCGCTCGGCCGAACGCGCCCCGAGCAGGACGGTGGCGCCGTCGCGGCCGAGGACGCGGGCCGTCTCGAAGCCGATGCCCTTGTTGGCTCCGGTGATGAGTGCGATCTGTGTCGTCATGCCGTCCAGGTTCACCGGCGGCGTCCGGGCTGAGGAGAGACCGGCCGAAGCTGGGATCGGCCGTACCACCCTCGACCCGGCCGCCGCTCCGGCGTATCGGACATGCTGGAGGACATGGACAGACAGGAGATGGCGGCGTTCCTGCGTTCCCGGCGGGCCCGCATCCAGCCCGCCGACGTCGGGCTCCCGGGAGGGACGCGCCGCCGAACCCCCGGCCTGCGCCGGGAAGAGGTCGCGCGACTGGCCGGGATGTCGGTGGACTACTACATCCGGCTGGAGCAGGGACGCGGGCCTCGCCCGTCCAGGCAGATCCTCGGTGCGCTGGCGCGCGCGCTGAGGCTGACCGACGATGAGCGCGCCTACCTCCACGGCCTCGCCGGCGAGGCGCCGGAACCGCCGAGCGGCCCTTCGCAGGACGTTCCGCCGGGCATCATCCACCTGCTCGAACGGCTGGACGACACCCCCGCCTACGTGCTGAGCGCCCGGCAGGACATCATCGCCTGGAACCCGCTCGCGGCGGCGCTCATGACCGACTTCGCCGCGATGGCGCCCCGTGACCGCAACGTCGTCCGGTGGCTGTTCACCGGCTCCGACATCGAGCGGTACGGCGCCGACGAGTACCTGACGCGGTTCGCCCGCGGACTGGTGGCCGACCTGCGGGCGGCGTTCGGCCGGTATCCGGGCGACCCCGGCATCGCCGAACTGGTCGCGGAGGTGTCGGCCCGCAGCCCCCTGTTCGGCCGGCTCTGGGAGGAGGGCGAGGTCGGGATCAGGCGCGGCAGCCGCAAGCTGATGACGCATCCCGTGGTCGGCGAGCTGGACATGCACTGCGACGTCCTCCACGTGCCGGAACGCGACCAGCGGGTCGTCCTCTACACGACCACGCCGGGCACGCCCTCGCACGAGGCGATGAAACTGCTGCGCGTCGTCGGGACCCAGGACCTCAGCGTCCGCTGAGGCCCCGGGGCCCGCGCGCGGTCAGCGCAGCTCGCGCTTGAGGATCTTGCCGGTGGCGGTCATCGGCAGCTCGTCGCGGAACTCGACGATCCGCGGGTACTTGTAGTTGGCGAACTGCTCCTTGCCCCACGCGACCAGCTCGTCCTCGGTCACGGCGGCGCCGGGCGTGCGGATCACGTACGCCTTGACCTCCTCGCCGTGCGAGGGGTGCGGTACGCCCACCACCGCGGCCAGCGACACCTCCGGGTGGGTCATCAGGACCTCTTCCAGCTCCCGCGGGTACACGTTGTACCCGCCCCGGATGATCATGTCCTTGGAGCGGTCGATGATGTAGTAGTAGCCGTCCTCGTCGCGGCGGGCCACGTCGCCGGTGCGGAACCAGCCGTCCCTGATGGCCGCCTCGGTCGCCTCGGGCCGCCCGTGGTAGCCCTTCATGATGTTGTGGCCCCGGACGGCGATCTCCCCGGGCCCCTCGCCCTCGATCTCCTTCCAGTCGTCGTCGATCAGCTTCATCTCCACGCCCCACACGGGCAGGCCGATCGAGCCGGGCTTGGTCGGGCGGTCCGGGCGGTTGAACGAGGCCACCGGCGACGTCTCCGAAAGGCCGTAGCCCTCCAGGACGTCCACGCCGAACTTGGTCTTGATCCCCTTGAGGACCTCCATCGGCAGCGCCGACCCGCCCGACACCGCGACCCGCAGGTTCTCCCGGATCGCCTCGATGTCCTCGTCGGAGGTCTCGTCGGTCAGCAGGCCCCAGTACATCGTCGGGACGCCGGCGAAGATGTTCACCTTCTCCTTGACCATCAGCTCGACGGCCTGCCGCGCGTCGAACCTCGCCTGCATGACGAGCGTCGCGCGCCGGTAGAGGCCGACGTTCATCACGCACGTCTGGCCGAAGATGTGGAACAGCGGCAGCGTCACCAGCGACGTGTCGTGCAGCGTCCGGTAGAAGAGCGTGTCGTCCACCATGGCGTTCATCAGCAGGTTGTTGTGCGTGAGCTCGGCGCCCTTCGGCTGCCCGGTGGTCCCGCTGGTGTAGATGATCACGGCGGTGTCGCCCGGCCCGGTCCGCGCCGTCTCGAAGGTGCCCGGCTTCCCGGCGAGCGCGGCCCAGAACAGCTCCGCCCCCTCGACCGGGGACTCGGTGGCCGACGGGTCGGCGGACAGAAGGAAGAGGTGCTCGCACCCCTCCGCCTGCTCGAACCCGGCGCGCCCCATCTCGCCCAGCGGCAGCTCCGGCGTGCCCTCGAAGCAGAAGAAGGCCTTGGCGCCCGAGTCGCCGAGGTGGTAGGCGATCTCCCGCGGCTTGAGCAGCACGTTCAGCGGGACGACCACCGCCCCCGCCTTGAGCACCCCGAAGTACACCATCGGGAAGTACGGGAGGTTCGGGCTGGACAGGGCCACCTTGTCGCCCGGCCCGATGCCGCGCTCGCGCAGCAGGTTCGCGACCTGGTTCGCGACCTGGTCGAGGAAGGAGTAGGAGAGCCGGAGGTCGCCGAACACGACGGCGTCGCGGTCGGGCGTCTCCCGGGCGGCGTCCTCCAGCAGCACGGACAGGTTGAGCATGGCACTCCTCGCGCGGAAAGGTGACCGGCCGGTTAGTTACCGACGAGTGTATGAAACCGTTCCGCACATCCTGCTGCACGGGGCGCGTCCGGCGCCATCATTCGCAGGCCCTGACGTGGCGTTTTCGTCGTCGCGGCGGCGCGTCCGCAGGAAAAGGGAGGGCCCGCCCCCCGTCGTGGTCCCGGTCCTATGACCGGATCCGGACGGTTCGGGCGGTCGCCGGGCCCGCGCCGTATGCCCGTCACCCGGCGGCGCTAGCATGTGCCGCTGCAGCGAGAAAGGGTGCGCGATCTTGATCATCTTCGGCTGGCGAGTGGTGTTCTTCACCCTGACCAGGGGAATCTTCCACTGCCCCGGATGCGGCGGCGACCGCGACTACCGCCGCAGGCAGGGGCGCAACTTCTTCACGCTGTTCTTCATCCCGGTCATCCCGCTGACGAAGGCCGGCGGCGAGTTCGTCGAATGCGACACCTGCCACGGCCGCTGGAACCCCGCCGTCCTCGACGTGCCGACGACCGCGCAGCTCGCGCAGATGCCCGCGATGCTGCTGCGCATGGCCATCGCCCAGGTCCTGCGCTCCGGCGACTACACCAACGCGGCCGCCCGCTCCCGCGCGGTCGCCGTCGTCCGGCAGGCCGGCGAGCCCGGGTACGACGAGTCCGCCCTGAACGCCGACCTCGGCCGTCCCTTCGACGAGGTCCGGGTGGAGATGGGGCGCGCCGCCTCGGCCCTCGCCCCCGAGGCGCGGGAGAGCATCCTGCGCGCCGCCGCCGAGATCGCGCTGGTCGACGGCCCGCTGACCGTCTCCGAAGAGGAGACGCTGTCCGCCGTGGGCGCCGACCTGGAGCTGACCCGCGTGCAGGTGACCGGCGTCGTGTCCATGGCCCGCCAGGAGTCGGGGCACTAAGTCGCGGCGGGCGGGGTTGCGGTTGCGCTACCCTTTGAGGTATGCCAGCCAGGCTGCTCCTCGAAGGACCGCGTTGACGCACTGACGTCAGCGTGGTGGCCCCTCCTGTGCGAGGGGCCGTTTCATGTCGGCGGACGGCCACGACCCAGCAGCAGGAACCGGAGTCAGAAGCGTGAGCAGCGACGTTCCCCACCGCGCAACGCCGGGGGGTACCGGGGGGGCGTCCCCCCTGAGCGACGGGTACGACCCACGGGCCGTCCAGGACAAGTGGCAGGCCCGCTGGGAGGAACTCGACCCGTTCAAGGCGGACGAGAAGGGCACCGCTGACGAGCGCCGCTACGCGCTGGACATGTTCCCCTACCCCAGCGGCGACCTGCACATGGGCCACGCGGAGGCGTTCGCCATCGGCGACGTCGTCGCGCGCTACTGGTTCCAGCGCGGCTTCAACGTCCTGCACCCGATCGGCTGGGACTCCTTCGGCCTGCCCGCCGAGAACGCCGCCATCAAGCGCGACTCGCACCCGGCCGAGTGGACGTACGCCAACATCGAGACGCAGGCGGCCTCCTTCCACCGCTACGCCCCGTCCTTCGACTGGACGCGGCGCCTGCACACCTCCGACCCCGAGTACTACAAGTGGACGCAGTGGCTGTTCCTGCGCTTCTACGAGCGGGGCCTGGCCTACCGCAAGGGCGGCCACGTCAACTGGTGCCCGAAGGACCAGACCGTCCTGGCCAACGAGCAGGTCGTCGGCGGCCACTGCGAGCGCTGCGGCGCGCTGGTCGAGAAGCGTGTGCTGACCCAGTGGTACTTCAAGATCACCGAGTACGCGGACCGGCTGCTGGACGACATGGCGCAGCTGGAGGGCAAGTGGCCCGAGCGCGTCCTGCTGATGCAGCGCAACTGGATCGGCCGCTCCACCGGCGCCGACGTCGACTTCGTGATCGAGGGCCGCGACGAGCCCGTCACCGTCTACACCACCCGCCCCGACACCCTGTACGGCGCGACGTTCATGGTCGTGGCCGCCGACGCCGCCCTGGCCGAGGAGATCTGCCACCCCGACCACCGCACCGCGTTCGAGGCCTACCGCGACGAGGTCTCCCGCGAGAGTGAGATCGAGCGGCTGTCCACCGAGCGTGAGAAGACCGGCGTGTTCCTGGGCCGCTACGCGGTCAACCCGGTCAACGGCGAGCGGCTGCCCGTCTGGGCGTCCGACTACGTCCTGGCCGAGTACGGGCACGGCGCGATCATGGCCGTCCCGGCGCACGACCAGCGCGACCTGGACTTCGCGCTGAAGTTCGGCCTGCCCGTCCGCGTCGTCGTCGAGACCGGCCTGGCCGACCCCGCCGAGACCGGCGTCGCCACCCCCGGCGACGGCGCGATCGTCAACTCCGGCCCCATCGACGGGCTGACCAAGGCCGACGGCATCGCCCGCATCACCGGGATCCTGGAGGAGCGCGGCACCGGCCGCGCGTCGGTGAACTTCCGGCTGCGCGACTGGCTGGTGTCCCGGCAGCGGTTCTGGGGCTGCCCGATCCCGATCGTGCACTGCGAGGCGTGCGGCGAGGTCCCCGTCCCCGACGACCAGCTGCCCGTGACCCTGCCCGAGGGCCTGCGCGGCGCCGACCTGGCGCCCAAGGGCACCTCGCCGCTGGCCGCCGCGTCCGACTGGGTGAACACCGAGTGCCCCAAGTGCGGCGGCGCCGCCACCCGCGACACCGACACCA
Organism: Actinomadura coerulea; assembly: GCF_014208105.1. Classification (NCBI taxonomy): domain Bacteria; kingdom Bacillati; phylum Actinomycetota; class Actinomycetes; order Streptosporangiales; family Thermomonosporaceae; genus Actinomadura; species Actinomadura coerulea. Next base: position 3,873,763 of record NZ_JACHMQ010000001.1, on the reverse strand, counting down.
TGGACACGTTCGTCGACTCGTCCTGGTACTACTTCCGCTACTGCTCGCCCGGCTACGAGGGCGGCCCGTTCGACGTCGAGCAGGTCCGCAAGTGGATGCCGGTCGACCAGTACACGGGCGGCGTCGAGCACGCCATCCTGCACCTGCTGTACAGCCGGTTCTTCACCAAGGTCCTGCACGACATGGGCATGGTCGACTTCACCGAGCCCTTCACCCGGCTCCTGAACCAGGGCCAGGTGATCAACCAGGGCAAGGCGATGTCGAAGTCGCTGGGCAACGGCGTCGACCTGGGCGAGCAGATCGGCGAGTTCGGCGTGGACGTCGTCCGGCTGGCGATCCTGTTCTCCGGCCCGCCCGAGGACGACATCGACTGGGCCGACGTGTCCCCGCACGGCATGTCGAAGTTCCTGTCCCGCGTGCACCGCATCGCCGCCGAGGTCTCCTCCGAGCCCGGCGCGGACGTCGCCTCCGGCGACACGACCCTGCGCCGCGCCACGGCCCGCACGGTCGACGAGGTCACCACGCTGGTCGAGACGCAGCGCTTCAACGTCGCCATCGCGCGGATCATGGAGCTGGTCACCGCGACCCGCAAGGCCATCGACTCCGGCCCCGGCGCCGCCGACCCGGCCGTCCGCGAGGCCGCGGAGACGATCGCGGTCCTGCTGTCGCTGTTCGCCCCCTACACCGCCGACGAGGCATGGGAGGTGCTGGGCCGCACCGCGCCGGTCGTCCGCGCGGGCTGGCCGTCCGCCGACCCCGCCCTGCTGGTGGAGGAGTCGGTCACCTGCGTCGTCCAGGTCGCCGGGAAGGTCCGCGACCGCCTGGACGTCCCGCCCGGCATCGCCGAGGAGGAACTGGAGCGCCGCGCCCTGGCCTCGGCCAAGGTCCAGGACGCCCTGGCCGGCGCCGGCATCGCCAAGATCATCGTGCGCGCCCCGAAGATCGTCAACATCGTCCCCAAACGCTGACCCCGGGCGCCGCGCCGCTCCACCCGAGCGGCGCGGCGCCCTTCGGGGAGGGCTGCCGGGGGCCCGGGCATGCGTGAGCGGCCGCCGGAGGCGCTCCGGCGGCCGCTGTGGGCCGGTGTCACATCTTGCGGAGGACCGCCACGACCCGGCCGAGCACCGAGGCCTCGTCGCCGGGGATCGGCTCGTAGGCGGGGTTCTGGGGCATCAGCCAGATGTGGCCGTCGTCGCGGCGCTTGAACGTCTTGACCGTGGCCTCGCCGTCGATCATGGCGGCCACGATGTCGCCCTGCTCGGCCACCGGCTGCTGCCGAACGACCACCCAGTCACCGTCCGCGATCGCGGCGTCGATCATCGAGTCGCCGGTGACCTTCAGCAGGAAGTGGGTGCCCTCGCCGACCAGCTGCTTCGGCAGGGTGAAGACGTCCTCGACGGCCTCCTCGGCGAGGATCGGGCCGCCGGCGGCGATGCGGCCGACGAGCGGCACGTAGGCGGGCGCGGGCTGCCCCGAGGCCGCCTCGTAGGCCTCCTCGTGTGTGCGCACCGGCGTCGTGCCCGGCACCCGCACCTCGACCGCGCGCGGCCGGTTGGGGTCGCGCCGCAGGAAGCCCTTGCGCTGCAGCGCCCGGAGCTGGTGCGACACGCTGGAGGTGCTGGTCAGGCCCACGGCCTCGCCGATCTCGCGCATCGAGGGCGGGTACCCGCGGCGCTGGACCGAGTCACGGATCACCTCCAGCACCATGCGCTGCCGCTGGGTCAGGCCCGTCTCGTCCATCGGCCCGTCGGGCAGGTCCCGGACCTTGCTCATCGCTCGTCGCCTCCCGGGCGCCTCGGATCCGTCACTCCTTGTCATGGAACGCTATCGCGTCCAGGCCCGATGATCAAACAATTGTTCGAAGATGTGCTCGCTTTTTCCGGACGCCCCCTGGTAGAACATCGTACAGGTGTTCGATCGAAAATGCATTCGAAGTCGAGGAGGGGAGAGATGCCGGGTTCACTCCACAGTGACCGCCCCCCGATCCGCCTGACCCGCCGGGGCCGCGCCGTCCTGGTCGCGTTCACCGCCACCGTCACCCTCGTGTTCCTCTGGCTCACCGTGGGCCCGGGCGCCTTCGCCGGTTCACGGGAAAGCCGCGGTGGCCCGTCGCGTCCCGCCGAAACGGTCGTCGTCGAGCCCGGCGAAACCCTTTGGGACATCGCGTCCGCCGCCGATCCCGGCAGCGATCCGCGCCTTGTGGTGCGGCGCATAATCGACCTCAACGGCATGGCCGGCGACCCCACGGTCCACCCCGGCCAGGAACTCCGGCTTCCCTCAAGCTGACCGGCGCACCGCAGGCTTCGTCACGCTCGGTTACCTTGTGGCGCGTCTCAAGGTGCCTGTCGAACGTCCTCCCTCTCGTCGGGCGGTTGCCGGGGCAGTCGTCCTCTTGCCGGTCGCGAGCGTTGGCCGCCGGTGTGTCGCCTGCCGTGCCGGACGTGCCCGCGCGGCTGTTTGAGATCGACTGTCGTGCGCGCGGAGCGGCTCGAGGTGCGGCGCGCCCGGTGGGATGGAGGCCCTGAGCGGCGGGCGACGGCCGCCCCTTCGCGGCGAGGTGGCGGGAGGCGTGTTCGAGCAGGGTGCCGCCGCCCGGGCCGGTAGGGCGGAGAGGGGTCTCTTGCTGCGACTTTGCCGTGGCGGGGGTTACCCGGAGGGGCCTGTCGGAGGCGGTGGGTGACGACACGCCCGGAGGGAAAATCCGGGGGCCGGAGATGACCTGCGCGGACGCGGCGGATGTGACGGAGGGGACTCGGGAGCAGGTTGCGAAGGAGTCCGGTGAGCCCTACGGTTGACCACAACATCTAGTAGTCACATCGATGTAGTTCCCTATATATGGCACTACCATCGGTGTAAGTCGTTTACGTCAGGGGAGGGATTGAACGTGCACTGCCCGTTCTGCCGCAACCCTGACACCAAAGTGATCGACAGCCGTTCGACCGATGACGGGGGCGCCATTCGGCGTCGCCGGTCGTGCTCGGAATGCGGCAAGCGATTCACGACGCAGGAGAATGTGCTCGTGATGGTGGCCAAGCGCAGCGGGGTCACCGAGCCGTTCTCCCGGGAAAAGATCATCGCCGGTGTGCGCAGGGCCTGCCAGGGCCGTCCGGTCGACGAGGATGCGCTCGCGAAGCTGGGGCAGCGGGTCGAGGAGGCCATCAGGTCGTCCGGGTCCGCGGAAATCCCCTCGCACGAGATCGGCCTCGCGATCCTGGGGCCGCTCGGCGAACTCGACGAGGTCGCCTATCTGCGATTCGCCTCGGTCTACCGGAGCTTCGAGTCGCTGGACGACTTCGCCAAGGAGATCGAAGCACTGCGGAAGGCCGGTTCCTCGGGGGAGCCCGGCCCGTCCCGTTAGGGACGGTTCCGGAAACACATCAGCACAAGTAAAGGCGTCTCCGCGCGGGCATCGCCCGTGCGGCGGCGTGGTTGTTCCTGGACAGGGCCCGGCGGGAGGGTCCGAGAGGGGGAAGGTCATGACGGAGACGGTGAGCGGCTCGGCGGCGCGGCGCGGCAAGGGGGGCCGCAAAGGGCTGAAGATCGAGCGCATCTTCACCACGCCCGGCGTGCACCCGTACGACGAGATGCGCTGGGAACGTCGTGACGTCGTCATGACCAACTGGCGCGACGGCTCGGTCAACTTCGAGCAGCGCGGCGTCGAGTTCCCCGACTTCTGGTCGCTGAACGCCGTCAACATCGTCACGTCGAAGTACTTCCGCGGGGCGGTCGGCACGCCGCAGCGGGAGTGGAGCCTGAAGCAGCTCGTCGACCGCGTCGTCCGGATGTACGTGGACACGGGCCTCAAGGAGGGCTACTTCGCCTCCGAGGAGGACGCCGAGATCTTCGACCACGAGCTGAAGTACGCGCTGGTCCACCAGATGTTCAGCTTCAACTCGCCCGTGTGGTTCAACGTCGGCACCAGGTCCCCGCAGCAGGTCTCGGCGTGCTTCATCCTGTCCGTGGACGACACGATGGAGTCGATCCTGGACTGGTACAAGGAAGAGGGCGTGATCTTCAAGGGCGGCTCCGGCGCCGGCCTGAACCTGTCCCGCATCCGCTCCAGCCGGGAGCTGCTGTCCTCGGGCGGCACCGCCAGCGGCCCGGTGTCGTTCATGCGCGGCGCCGACGCGTCCGCCGGAACGATCAAGTCGGGCGGCGCGACCCGCCGTGCCGCCAAGATGGTCGTGCTGGACGTCGACCACCCCGACATCGGGGAGTTCATCGAGACCAAGGCGCGCGAGGAGGACAAGATCCGCGCGCTGCGGGACGCCGGGTTCGACATGGACCTCGGCGGCAAGGACATCGGCAGCGTCCAGTACCAGAACGCCAACAACTCCGTCCGGGTGTCGGACGAGTTCATGCACGCCGTGGAGTCGGACGGCGAGTTCGCGCTGCGCGCCCGGATGACCGGCGAGGTCGTCGAGACGATCAAGGCCAAGGAGCTGTTCCGGCTCATGGCCAAGGCGGCGTGGGAGTGCGCCGACCCCGGCATCCAGTACGACGACACGATCAACGACTGGCACACCAACCCCGAGACCGGGCGGATCACCGCGTCCAACCCCTGCTCGGAGTACATGAGCCTGGACAACTCGTCCTGCAACCTCGCGAGCATCAACCTGCTCAAGTTCCTCAGCCCCGAGGACGCCTTCGACGTCGCCCGGTTCACCAAGCTCACCGAGCTGATCATCACGGCGATGGACATCTCCATCACGTTCGCCGACTTCCCGACGGAGAAGATCGCGCAGACGACCCGCGACTACCGGCAGCTCGGCATCGGCTACGCCAACCTGGGCGCGCTGCTGATGGCGACCGGCCACGCCTACGACTCCGAGGGCGGACGGTCCCTCGCGGCGGCGATCACGTCGCTGATGACGGGCGTCGCCTACCGCCGCTCGGCTGAGATCGCCGGCGTCGTCGGGCCGTACGCGGGCTACGCCCGCAACGCCGAGGGCCACAAGCGCGTCATGCGCAAGCACGCCGCCGCCAACGACGGCGTCCGCACGCTGGACGCGATGGGCAAGGCGATCCACGCCGCCGCGGCCAAGCAGTGGACGGACTGCCTGAAGGCCGGCGAGAAGAACGGCTACCGCAACGCGCAGGCCAGCCTGCTCGCCCCCACCGGGACGATCGGCCTGATGATGGACTGCGACACCACCGGCATCGAGCCGGACCTCGCGCTGATGAAGTTCAAGAAGCTCGTCGGCGGCGGGTCCATGCAGATCGTCAACCACACGGTGCCGCGCGCCCTGAAGCAGCTCGGCTACCAGCAGGAGCAGATCGAGGCGATCGTCGAGTACATCTCCGAGCACGGCCACGTCGTGGACGCGCCGGGGCTGCGCCCCGAGCACTACGAGGTGTTCGACTGCGCGATGGGCGAGCGGGCGATCAGCCCGATGGGGCACGTGCGGATGATGGCGGCCGTCCAGCCGTTCCTGTCCGGTGCGATCTCCAAGACCGTCAACATGCCGGAGCAGGCCACCATCGAGGACATCGAGAAGGTGTACTTCGAGGGCTGGCGGCTCGGGCTGAAGGCCCTGGCGATCTACCGCGACAACTGCAAGGTCGGCCAGCCGCTGTCCGCCGCGGGCAAGAAGGAGGAGCCGAAGGCGGCCGCGCCCGCCGAGACGGCGCCGCGCCCCGTCCGCCGGCGGCTGCCGAAGCAGCGCCCCGCGACCGTGACCCGCTTCTCCGTGGCGGGCGCCGAGGGGTACATGACCGCCTCGTCCTACCCGGACGACGGCGTCGGCGAGGTCTTCCTCAAGCTCGGCAAGCAGGGCTCCACGCTCGCCGGCGTGATGGACGCCTTCTCCATGGCGATCTCCATCAGCCTCCAGTACGGCGTCCCGCTGGAGACGTGGGTGGAGAAGTTCACCAACATGCGGTTCGAGCCGGCGGGCATGACCGACGACCCGGACATCCGTATGGCGACCTCGGTGATGGACTACATCTTCCGCCGCCTGGCGCTGGACCACCTCCCGTACGAGGAGCGCGCCGGGCTCGGCATCTTCACCGCCGAGGAGCGCGCGATGCAGGCCAACGGCGAGGACCCCGCCGCCCTGCACGCCGAGGAGGAGGTCGACCGCGAGTCGCTGGCGCAGTCCGCCGAGATCGCCCGGCCGGCGGCGCCCGCCCCGGCCGCGGGCGGTGAGGCGCGCTCGTCCATGGAAGTGATCGAGAGCCGCCAGGGCCGCACGGCCGACGCGCCGCTCTGCCTCACCTGCGGCACCAAGATGCGCCCGGCGGGCAGCTGCTACGTCTGCGAGGGCTGCGGCTCCACCAGCGGCTGCAGCTGATCCGCAGCCGATATCGGCTGCGTAGTTCCTGGTCAGAGCGGGGTATCGGCGACAGGCCGGTACCCCGCTCTCGCTTTCGGTTGGGTTATGCGACCGTCATCGGATCGACTCCTCGCCACGCAGGGGTTCGGGCGCGGGGTCTTGACGGGTCTTCATGGTCAGGGCCAGCACGATGGTGCAGGCGGTGAAAGCCGCTCCGACGGTGAAGGCCGTGGTCGCCCCCTTGGTGAAGACGTGGTGGCCTGTTCCGTGTGCCGTGCGGGTGGCGGCGCCGAACGCGGTGACGAGGATGGCCAGCCCCAGTGCGCCGCCGATCTGCTGCATGACGTTGAGCAGGCCGGAGGCGGCGCCGGCGTCCTCCGCGCGTACCCCGGAGGTCAGCACGGTGGTGATCCCGACCAGCAGGGTGCCCATGCCGAGGCCGGCGATGAGTGTCGGGCCGAGCAGCGATCCCGCGTAGCCGTCCGACGGTGTGAGCCGGGCAAGCCAGAGAAGGCCCACGGTGATGGCCGCCGCGCCGGAGGCGGTGAGCGTCTTCGCGCCGAGGCGGGGCAGCAGCCGAGCGGAGGCGTGGGAGGAGATGAGGATCAAGACGGTCAGCGGCACGAACGCGAGGCCGGCCTTCAGCGGGTCGTAGCCGCGGATCTGCTGCAGGAACTGGGTGAGGAAGAAGAACATGCCGTTGCCCGCGGCCATGACGAACAGCAGGCCGAGGTAGCCGGTGGCCCGGTCGCGGTGGGCGAACAGCCGCAGCGGAGTGATCGGCTGCCGGGCCCGGGCCTCGATGGCGACGAACAGCGCGAGCAGGATGACGGCCGCGCCGAGCGCGCCGAGGGCGGCCGGGTCGCCGAAGTCCTGCTCGGCGGCGCGGATGAAGCCGAAGACGAGTGCGGTCATGCCCAGGGTCGAGGTCAGCGAGCCGGCGAGGTCGAAGCGTCCTGGACGGCGGTCGGTCTCGGCGATGAACAGCGGGGCCGAGACGAGCAGGACGGCGCCGACCGGCACGTTGATGAACAGGACCCAGCGCCAGGAGATCCAGTCGGTGAGCATTCCGCCGGCGATCAGGCCGAGGGCGGCGCCGGAGCCGGAAACGGCCGCGTAGGCGCCCAGTGCCCGCCCTCGCGCGGCCTGGTCGGGGAAGCCGATGGTGATCAGGGCGAGCACGGTCGGCGCGGCGACGGCGGCACCGATCCCCTGCCCGGCGCGGGCGACGAGGAGCATCCCGGCCGAGGCCGACAGCCCACCGGCCAGTGACGCGACGGTGAACACGGCGACTCCGCCGATGAGCGCCCGCCGCTGGCCGAAGATGTCGCCGATGCGTCCGCCGAGCAGGAGCAGCCCGCCGAAGGCCAGCATGTAGGCGTTCAGCACCCACGACAGATCGGCGGGGGAGAAGGCCATGTCGCGCTGGATGCGGGGCAGGGCGATGTTCACCACGCTGGTGTCGAGGATGAACATCGTCTGGCAGGTCAGCACGATCGCCAGCACGAGGCCCGGCCGGCGCCGCGATCCGGGCGGGCCGGGCACACGGGTGCCCCCCGTTGTCGGCGTGGGCAGGATCTCTTCGGTCATGACGGCTCCTCGCTGCGGCGTGGGATTAAACGAGGAAGTTCCTCGCTTCAAGTCCGGTACGATATGAGGAGGTTCCTCGTTTAGCAACCGGCGGAGGGTTCATGACGAATGGGCGGGCGACCGGGCGGGCGCCGCGCAAGGACGCGCGGCGCAACTACGACCGGCTGCTGGCGGCGGCGCGGGCGGCGTTCACCGAGCAGGGCGTCGGCGCGTCCCTGAACGACATCGCGCGCAGAGCCGGCGTCGGGAACGTCACCCTCTACCGGCACTTTCCGACCCGCCAGGCGCTTCTGGAGGCACTACTGGGCGAGAGCCTGCGAGGGCTGCGCGTGCGCTCGGACGCACTGCTCGCCGCCGCCATGCCCGGCGACGCACTGGCCAGGTGGTTCGAGGCCGCGGTGGAGCATGCGATGACCTATCGAGGCCTGGTCGAAGCCCTCGTTGAGAGCCTCGCCGATCCGGAATCGGACCTGCACGCCAGTTGCCAGGCGATGAAAGCGGGCGGGGCGCAGCTGCTGGCGCGCGCTCAGCAGGCCGGGGCCGTCCGGCCGGACGTGAACGCCTCCGCGCTGTTCTCGCTCGTCGCGGCGGTCGCCTGGGCCGTGGAACGGGCTCCTGAGGACCGTGAGCAAATCCTGGCCGTCCTGTTCGACGGACTCCGCCCCGCTACTGACCTCCTGTGAAGTGACGACGGCGCTTGAGACCGAGTTTCGCACGAGCGAACCTTTGTCCGTGGCCCCGATCCGCGAGCGGGGCCGCGACCAGGACTAGGATCGGATCATGCCTTTGTCGGTTGAGGACATCGACCGGTTCGAGCTGGCGAGGCCTCGCCTGCAGGCCATCGCCTACCGTCTCCTCGGTTCCGCGGACGAGGCCCAGGACGTCGTGCAGGAGACGTTCCTGCGCTGGCAGGCCGCCGACGTCGGCCGCGTCGAAATCCCCGAGGCCTGGCTGACGAAGGTGCTCACCAACCTGTGCCTCAACCAGCTCAGCTCCGCGCGGGCACGCCGCGAGACCTACGTGGGCCGATGGCTCCCCGAGCCGCTGCTCGCGGGGGACGTGATGCTCGGGCCCGCCGACACGGCCGAGCAGCGCGAGTCGGTGTCGTACGCGGTCCTCACCCTGATGGAGCGCCTGTCCCCCAACGAGCGGGCCGTCTATGTGCTGCGGGAGGCCTTCGACTACCCGCACCGGGAGATCGCCGAGATCCTCGACATCACCGAGGCCGCCTGCCAGCAGATCTTTCACCGTGCCAAGAAGCATGTCGCGTACGGCAGGACGCGCAGCGAGATCGACGAGGCCGCCGCCCATCGGATCGTCGAGGAGTTCCTCGCGGCCGCCGCCAGCGGCCAGACCGACGAGCTCGTACGTCTCCTCACCAAGGACGCCGTCTCCGTCGGCGACGGCGGAGGGCGGGTCCCGGCACGCACAAGGCCGTTCGAGGGAGCCGTCGCGGTCGCGAAGTTCGTCCGGGCCCTGTTCAAGCCCGACGAGGCCAAACGCGCCGTCGTCGGCGGCTCGTCCGAGATCTACGCCTGGGTCGCCAATGGCGAGCCCGCCGTCGTGGCCGTCGTGGACGGCCGGGTCGTCGCCGTCATGTGCCTGGAGGTCACAGCCGAGGGCATCACTGCCTGCCGTACTCAGGCGAACCCCGACAAGCTCGAACGCGCGACCCGGCAATGGGCGGCGGCCGACCATGGGGAGCCCCTGCTCACGGTGTGACGCAGGTCACGTTCGACTTCTGTCAGCAATCGTCGGGCCATCCGGTTCAAGTGGCGAACCCGGACCGGAGAGCAAGGGAGCCGACGATGAGAGTACTGGTGGCAGGAGCGACCGGAGCGATTGGCAAGGAACTCGTGCCTCGTCTGGTCGAAGCGGGGCACGAGGTGTTCGCCATGGTCCGCAGCGAATCCGGCAAGTCCGGGGCGGCACGGCTGGGCGCGGTACCGGTCATCGCCGACGCGCTCGATCGCTCCCAGGTCGAGGCGGCCGTGCGCGAGGCGGCCCCCGAGGTGATCGTCAACCAGTTGACCGCCATCGGGGACATCGACACCCGTCATTTCGAACGCAGCTTCGCCGCCACCAGCCGGCTGCGGATCGAGGGGAACGACAACCTGCTCGCGGCCGCGCGCGCCACCGGTGTACGGCGGTTCGTCGCCCAGAGCAACGGCGCTTTCACCTACGACCGCACCGGCGGACGGGTCAAGAGCGAGCAGGACCCCCTGGACCGCTCACCGATCGCCCCGATGGCCTCCATGATCGCCGCGGTCGAGCATCTGGAGAAGGCCGTGCTGAGCGCCGACTGGACCGAGGGGATCGTGCTGCGCTACGGCGCGTTCTACGGGCCGGGCACCTCCATGGCGCCGGGTTCCGAGCAGATGGAGATGATCCGCAAGCGCAAGTTCCCGGTCGTCGGCGACGGCGGCGGGGTCTGGTCGTTCATCCACATCGCCGACGCGGCGGAGGCCACGGTCGCGGCGGTGGAGAACGGCGGCCGCGGTGTCTACAACATCGTCGATGACGACCCCGCCCCGGTCGCCGAATGGCTGCCGGAACTGGCGGCGATGCTGGGCGCCAAGAAGCCGCTGCGCGTACCGCGGTTCATCGGACGGCTGGCCGCCGGAGAGGCCGGAGTCGTGCTCATGACCGAGCTGCGTGGCGCATCCAACGCCAAGGCCAAGCGCGAACTGGGCTGGCACCCGGCACACCCGACCTGGCGCCAGGGCCTCCAGCCTGTGGCGTGACCCTCCGAGCCTGAGAACGGGGGCGGGCATCCGCCGGCGGTTCGGTGGCCGCGGAGTCAGGGATCGGCTTCGGCCGGTCCCTTCTCGCGTGCCTCAGTTCGGTGTGCCGGTGTCGTCCGCGGGGCGCCTGGCCGGCTGGGTGGACGAGGTCCGGCGGCGCTGGGCGGGCTTGCGGCGTCCGGCGACCAGCACGTCGTCGGGATCGTCGGCGGGCTTGTCCGGTGTCTCGGACGGGTCCGGGACGGGCGCCGCGGGCGGTTTGGGGGACCGGCGCGGCTTCTTCGCGGGCTTCGTCTCGGCCTGGCGCAGGGACTCGACGAAGCTCGCCGCGTCCTCCTCGTCCTCGTCGCCCTGGCTGGGGCGGTGGAGGCGCTTCGAGGCGACCCACTGGTCGAGGGTCAGGCGGCCGCCGCCGCCCGCCGCGAACAGCAGGCTGGCCATGCCGAGCGCGAGGACCAGCTCGTAGCCGTTCTGGACGCTCTTGCCGTCCACCAGGAAAAGGCCCTGGTCGGCGTGGACGAAGACGAACGCGCCCGCCATGTCGATGAAGAGCAGGGCCCCGGTGACGGGCAGGCCGAGCCCGACGATCAGCGCCGCCCCGCCGAGGAGTTCGACGAACGCGGAGTAGACGGCCGCGGCGGTCGGCAGCGGCACGCCGAGGGCGTCGAAGGAGCGGCCGGTCGCGGTGACCCCCGCCTCGATCTTCTGCCAGCCGTGCGCCATGAAGACGATGCCCACGCCCAGCCGCGCCAGGACGGCGGCGACGTCGTACAGCGGACGAGTGCGCATGCCGGCGGCTCCTTCGGAGCGGGGGGACGGGCCCTGGTTGACGGAGAGTATGACGGCCCCGAGGCGGATCTCGCGAACATCGCAGGTGAACGGGCCGCTCAGGTTTCGTTGAAGGCGCGGACGAGGACCGCGGCGACGTTTTTGAAGCGCCACGACGATGCCGGCCTTGTCGGCTGACGCGCCCGCGCAGTAATAGGAATCGCACATGGCGGTTCTCCCGGGTGAGAACATGACCGCATGATGGGTTCTCGCCAGCTGGAGTACTTCAGGGCGGTGGCGCGTGAGCTGCACTTCACGCGTGCGGCGGAGACGCTGCAGATCGCCCAGCCCGCCCTGTCGCAGCAGATCCGAAAGCTGGAACGGCAGCTCGGCATCACGCTGTTCGAGCGCAACAACCACCGGGTCGAGCTGACGCCGGCCGGGGCGGCGCTGCTGGAGCACGCCGAGCGGATCCTGTCCGACCTCGCGGCGGTCGAGGACGAGATGCGCGGCTGGGCGGCGGGCACGCGGGGCCGGATCCGCCTCGGCGGAGCCCGCGGCCTGACGGCCCGGCTCGCGCGCCTGCTCGCGGAGTTCACCGAGGAGTTCCCGGCCGTCGAGGTCGAGTTGCGGGAGATGAACACCGAGGAGATGGTCGCGGGCCTCGGCGGCGGGAGCCTCGACGCGGCGACCGTCGTCCGGATGCCTCCCGAGGAGGCGGGGCGGCGGCTGGAGTCCCTTCCGCTCGGCGAGGAGCCGCTCGTACTGATCACTTCGGTGTCGGCGCCGCTCGCGGGCAGGTACAGGGTGCCCGTCGCCGCGCTGGACGGTGCCGAACTGGTCTGCTACTCGCCGGGCTCGGTGATCCGCGAGATCGTCCTGTCGGCCTTGGCGGCCGCCGGTGCGACGGCGCGCATCCGGTTCGAGACGCGGGAGTACGGCACGGCCAGGGTCATGGCGAGCGTGGGGCTGGCCGCGGCCGTCGTCCCCCGCTCGGTGGCCGAGGAGCCGGGCCGTCCGGTGAGCATCGTCCGCCTCGATCCCGAACCGACGTGGGCGCCGTCCCTGGCCTGGCCCGCCGGACGCCGTCCGAGCCCGGCGCTGGCCGCGTTCATCGACTTCGTCGCGCGCCGTCCGGACCTCGCCTCGATCGGACCGTGACCGCGGGACGGCCGAGCCGCCGGAGCGGCCGCCGCTCCGCGAACGCCGAGGGCTGTGGTTCACGTGTCATAAGCCAGAGATATGACGTCGAGCTCTACTAGGTCTTGGACATCTTGCCGGCATCGGCATGAGGATGGAGGCGTCCCCCAGAACGTTGACTGCTTACAGAGGAGCGCGACATGAATCGTGGCGAGCGCGGGCGGCGCGAGTACGAGGGTTTGATGGGGCACGGGCCCGAAGAGGCGCTCGGTGAGGTGCTCCGGACCTCGCCTCAGATGTTCGAAGCCGTTGTGGAGGGGGCGTTCGGCGGGGCGCTGGCCCGGCCCGAGCTGAGCCGCCGAGCGCGCGAGCTGGCCTCCGTCGCCATCATCGCGGCCATGGGCGGCGCCGAACGCCGCCTCGCCAGCCATGTGCGGGGAGCGTTGCGGCAGGGCGTCGAGCCGTCCGAACTGCTGGCCCTCTGCGAGCACATCTCGGTCTACGCGGGATTCCCTCGTGCCCTGGACGCGCTCGCCGTCGTCAACGGCGTTCTGGAAGAGCAGGGCGGGGCGAAGCCGCCGCGCACGCACCGCGTCGCGCTGGCCGACCACGAGACCGTCGTCGCGCAGAAGGGCGAGCACGGGCCGGCCGTGATCCTCTCGCATTCCCTGGGCGTGGACTGGCGCATGTGGGAGCCCGTCATGGAACGACTGGCGAACGGGCGGCGGGTCTTCGCCTACGACTTCCGCGGACACGGCGCCGCCGCCGGGGCGCCCCGCCCGTTCACCATGGACGACCTCGCCGCGGACCTGCTCGGCGTCCTCGACGCGTTCGACGTGGACCGGGCGCACGTCGTCGGCCTGTCGATGGGCGGGGGCATCGCCCAGACCGTCGCCGTCCGCGCACCCGAACGCGTCGCCTCGCTGGCCCTGCTCGCCACCACCGACCACGCCTTCGACAGTTTCGAGGCCCGAGCCCGATCCGGCGAGGCCGACGGCATGGAGGCGCAGATCGTCCCCACTCTGACGCGCTGGTTCACGCCCGCCGCGCTCGCCACCGACCCGTGGGGCGTCCGGTACGCGCGGGAGCGCATCCGGCGCTTCGACTCCGCCGACTGGGCCGCGGCCTGGCGGGCCTTCAGGGGCGTGGACGTCCAGGGCCGCCTGACCGGGGAGGACTTCCCGACCCTGGTGCTCGCGGGCGAGCTGGACGCCTCGACGACCCCGGAGATCATGTCCGGCATCGCCGGACGCGTCCCGGGCTCGACCTACCGGGAGCTTCCCGGCACACCGCACATGCAGACCCTCGAACGTCCCGACCTGGTCGCCGAAGCCCTGGACGACTTCCTCCCGGCCGACCGCTAGACCCTGCGCCCTTGAACCGTGCGCCCTTGGACCGTGCGCCCTGTCCGCCGCGCGGGGGAGCCGGACACCCCGCGCGGGGGAGCCGGTGCACGCCCGGCCGACGGCAGGCTTCCCCCATGACGGAGATATCCGGAGCAATCGGAACGAGATGGGAGGCGGCTCGGCGGCTCGGCGGGTACGGCGCCGCCGCGTCCCTGTCGCTCTACCTGGCGGTCAAGGTCGTGTGGATAGCGGCCGCGGCGCTCGGTCGCGTTCCGGCGAACTTCGGTGGTGCGGACTGGATCGTGCTCAACGCGGTGACGGTCGGCATGTCCGCGACCGGGATCGCGCTGGGGCTCGTCCTGGCGCGGGGCACGCGGTGGCGGATTCCCGGCGCGCCTCTGGTCTTCTTCACGTGGGTGGCCAGCGGCTTCCTGATACCCCTCATGCCCTACACCCTGCTCAGTGCCCTCCTGGGCGCCGGTGAGGAGGACACCGGTGGCGACGCTGCGCCGTCCTGGGAGATGGCTCTCATCGGCATCGGATTCACCGGCATGGCCCTCGGCCTTGCCGTTGCGCTCCCCATCTACATGCGGCAACGATGGCCGACCGCCTTCCTGGGACGCGTCTGCGACCGCGGCAGAACCGCTGTCCGACGCGCGCGGACGGCCGCCGTTTGCGCGGCCGTGCCGACCACCTTCTGGGCGCTCTGGTCGGCAGGCGCGGAAGTCGGTCTCGACCCCGCGCACCGTGACCTCGTCGACCTGAACGCCCGGCTCCTCCTGGGCGATTCGGCTCTCTGGGCGCTCCTCGGCGTCGGGAGCATCCTGGCCGTCAGCTCCGCACGCCCGAACATGCCCGTCTGGCTGCCGACGGCCCTCGGATTCACCGCGTCCGGCTCCCTCTTCGCCTGGGGCGGCTGGAGAGCCGCGGTCGCACTCCTTCGCCCGGGCGGCTACGCATCCGCGGAGCATCCGAGCGCGGCCGTCGCTCTCAACGGCCTCGCCGCCGCAGGAGGCCTCCTGATGCTGAGCGTCCTCCTGACGTCTCTCCGCACCCCCGAAGCACCGGCCAGCAGCGCGCACGCCGGCAAGGGGTGAGCGGGGCGCGGGGCCGTTCAGCGAGTGCGGCCCCTTGGCTTCAGAGGTGTCGCAGGCATGGCGGGCGCCGGGATGGGGGAGCCGTCGTAGCCGCGCACGGTGCCGAACCGGTCCCCTCCCATCCAGTCCTCCCGGGCGCGGGCTATCTCTTCTCCCGTCCGGGCGACGAAGTTCCACCACATGACGAGCTTCTCCTCGAACGGTTCGCCGCCCAGCAGCACGAGGCCGCTCGCACCGTCGGCCCTCAGGGGCAGCTCGCGGCGGCCGGACCCCAGGTACAGCATCGAGCCGGGGTCCACGCGCATGCCGTCGACCTCCGTCACGCCGGACATCGTGAGGACGGCGTACTCGAAGTCCGGTTCCACGGGCAGGCGCACGTCCGCGCCTGCCGCCAGGGCGATGTCCGCCCCGACGATGGGCGTGAAGACCGTGCCGGGCGACGCGGCCCCGTCCAGTTCCCCGAGGATCACGGTGGCGCTGAACCCCGGGCCGTCGACGACCGGCAGGTCGGCGTGATGCTCGAACGCCGGGTCCGTGTCCCTGTCCGAACCGGGCAGCGCCACCCAGAGCTGGGCACCGTGCAGGACAGGGCCGTGCCCGCGCGGCGACTCCTCCGAGTGCGAGATGGCCCGCCCGGACGTCATCAGCCCGAGCTCCCTCGGCCGGACGGTCCGCAGACTGCCCAGGCTGTCGCGGTGGAGCACCTCGCCGCCGTGCAGCCAGCTCACCGTCTGCAACCCGATGTGCGGATGCGGCGGCACCTGCATCCCGGGCTCGTCGGCGATGTCGTCCGGCCCGTAGTGGTCGACGAAGCACCAGGCGCCGACCATCCGGCGGCCGAGGCCGGGCAGCAGCCGCCGGACGACCGTGCTCTCGCCGAGCGGCACCCGCCGGGGCGGCAGCAGCTCATGGACCGGCCCTCCCGGGACGTCCTCCCGCCCTCCGCACTCGACCGGTTTCGGCTTGACGTCGAGATTGCTCACCCGGACCACCCTCCCCGCGACGCCGCCATTCAACAACGCCCCCGCCGTCCCCACCGAACCGACCCGCCAGAAACCGCGCCACCACACCAGTACGCGGACACGTGACCTGCCCGGACGCTCTCAGGTTCGGTGTCGTGGAGAGGCGGCACAACCGGACGCCGGGAGGGTGGGGCCGCCCCCGGGCGGGGTCACGGGGTGGGGAAGGACGGAGCCCACGGCTCGTTGCCGATCTCCAGCGTGTTGATCAGCTGGCCGATGGCCCGGTACCAGCCGGCGAGCACCAGGATTTCGAGTAGCTGAGGCTCGTCATAGTGCTCGACGAGGGCGGTCCAGGTCCCGTGGGATATACGGGCCGAGTCGTGGAGTTCGTCGGCCGCGCTCATCAGGAGGCGCTCCCTCGGTGACCAGGGGGCGCCGTCGCCGGACACCGTCGCCCGGAGCTGCTCCCCGCTGAGCCCGGCGGCCTCGCCGAACGTCGCGGCGTGGACGCCCCACTCGTACTCGCAGCCGGTGCGGGCGCAGGTCCGGTCGATGATGATCTCTCGGTCCCGGGCGGGCAGGCGGCCGTGGGCGAGCAGCCCGGCGCCGAGCACGCGCATGCGGGACGCCAGTTCGGGGTTCCGGTGCAGGACGCGGAACAGCACCAGCGGGTCGTGCGCGACGTCCGGCGGCATCCATCTGGCCAGGGCGGCGGCGATCTCGGGGGTGTACGGGGGATCGAGCGGCGCGATACGCGGCACGGCGGCCTCCAAGCTGCTTCGATTTTAGAAGCAGTCTGATGCTTCGAAAAGAGAAGCACAAGGGGGGCTTCCCGGGTTCAGCCGGGCCCTTCGTCGAGCGCCGCGGCCCACCGGTCGGACCATCGCGACAGCGGGCGGAGAGCCTCACGGGCATCGCGGCCCAGTTCGGTCAGGGCGTACAGGTTCTCGGGCGTCCGGCGGACGAGGCCCGCGTCGATCAGTTCGAGGAGCCGCTGCCGCAGAACGCTGGACGACATGCCGTCGCAGCGCTGCTGGAGGGTGCGGAAGCCGAGGGGCCGGTCCCGCAGTTCCCAGACGATGCGCAAGGTCCAGCGGCGGCCGAAGAGGTCCAGGGCCGCCATCAGCGGGCGTCCCCCGGACGAGCCGCGCACCGGCCTTCCCGGTTTCGGCATGCCCCCTCCTGTGGTGCAATCCCCGAAACCCTAGCCGCCCCAACCGCCCCGCACTCCCGCCCGCGGCGTGTACCCGGGTGCGGCCCGTTCCCGCCCGCGCCGTGTTCCCCCGGCGCGGCCTGTTCCCGGGGCTGTGGAATCCAGAGCGGTGGAATCCGGGGCGGGGGTGCGGGGTTCAGGTCTACGTGATGCACGGTGAGTACAAGGTTCCCGGCGGCAAGCTGGTCGTCGCCGACGTGGACGTCGTGGACGGGCTGCTGCGCGGCCCGAGGATCAGCGGCGACTTCTTCCTGGAGCCGGACGACGCCCTTGAAACGATCAACGCGGCCCTGGACGGGCTCGCGGCCGGGCTCGACGCCCGGGCGATCGGGGCCCGCGTCCAGGCGAGCCTTCCCCGGGACACGGTGATGCTCGGCATCACCGCCGAGGCCGTGGGGATCGCGGTGCGGCGGGCCGTCGCGCGCGCGTCGGACTGGCGCGAGCACGACTGGCGGCTCGTCCACGAGCCGCCGCAGGACCCCGCGCTGCACATGGCCCTCGACCAGGTGCTCGCCGAGGAGGTCGGCGCGGGACGGCGCCCGCCGACGCTGCGGGTGTGGGAGTGGGCGTCGCCGGCGGTGGTCATCGGCAGCTTCCAGTCGCTGCGCAACGAGGTCGACGCCGCGGAGGCCGAGCGCCACGGCGTGGACGTGGTCCGCCGGATCAGCGGCGGCGGCGCGATGTTCATCGAGCCGGGCAACACCATCACCTACTCGCTGTACGCGCCGGAGAGCCTGGTGGCGGGGATGTCCTTCGCCGAGAGCTACGCCTTCCTCGACGACTGGGTGCTGGGCGCGTTGGGCGAACTCGGGATCAGGGCCTGGTACCAGCCGCTGAACGACATCACCTCCGACCACGGCAAGATCGCCGGGGCCGCGCAGAAGCGGCTGGCCGCCGGCGCCGTGCTGCACCACGTGACCATGGCCTACGACATCGACGCCGACAAGATGCTGAAGGTGCTCCGCATCGGCCGGGAGAAGATCTCCGACAAGGGCATCGCCAGCGCGAACAAGCGCGTGGACCCGCTCCGCCGCCAGACCGGCCTGCCCCGCGAGGAGATCATCGATCGCATGATCGCCCATTTCCGCGGCCGCTACGGCCTCACCGACGACCGCGTGACCGAGGACGAACGGCGCCTCGCCGGCAAGTACGTGACCGACAAGTTCGCCACCCCCGCTTGGACCGCACGGGTTCCGTAGGGGCGCGGCACCTCTCCGCCGGGCGACTCCCATGACGCCTTCCTCTCGGTGCGGGCGCGGTCGACCTGGCCGGGGACGCTCTGCGCGGGTCGCCGCCAGCGCGGTGGGCACGCCTCCTGCGGGTGGCCAGGTCGCTCCCGCGCGGGGCCGGGGGTGCGGTTCGTCAGGCGGGTTGGGTGTGGGTGCACGGGGCCGCTTCCGGGACGGTGTGCTTCTCGGGCGCGGCGGTTCGTTCGGGGCGGGCTATGAGGCGCCAGGCTGCCAAGGCCGCGGCGGTGTAGGCGGCTCCGACCAGTGAGAACGCGAGGGTCGCGCTGGTCGTCCAGTCGGTGGACGCGCCCAGGACGGCGCCGATGACCGCGATGCCGATGAGCGTGCCTATCTGGCGGCCCGTGTTGAGGACGGAGCCCGCGACGCCGCCGTTGCCCGGGCCTGCGGCGTCGACCATGACGGCCGTCATGGCGGGGGAGACGATGCCGCCCGCGATGCCGGTCGCCGCCAGGGCCGCGGCGGTCGTCCAGTAGGGGCCGGACGGGGTGAGCGTGGCCAGTGCGAACGAGGCCGCGGCCGCCAGGAGGAGGGAGGCGGTCAGCAGGACCCCGGTCGGGACGCGCGCCGACAGGTGCGCGAAGGCCAGGTTGCTCAGCGGCAGGAAGACGGTCATCGGGAGGACCATCAGGCCCGCCCGGAGCGGGCCGGCGCCCGTGCCGTGCTGGAAGTACAGGCCGACCAGGAACAGCGTTCCGAAGAACGCGGCGTTGAACAGGAAGCCCACGGCGTTGGCGCCGGTGAAGCGCGGGCCGCGGAACAGCGCCCACGGCATCACGGTGGCGGGCGCGCGGCGTTC
This sequence comes from Actinomadura coerulea, assembly GCF_014208105.1. NCBI lineage: Bacteria > Bacillati > Actinomycetota > Actinomycetes > Streptosporangiales > Thermomonosporaceae > Actinomadura > Actinomadura coerulea. The sequence continues at coordinate 3,854,582 of NZ_JACHMQ010000001.1, read as the reverse complement.
CCTGAAGGGCAGGAGGGCGGCGACGGCCAGTGCCGCGGCGATCGCGGTGAGGACCGGGAGGGAGGTCCAGCCGCGGTGCGGTCCTTCGATCAGCGTGAAGCTCAGGGCGCCGAGGCCGGCGGCCAGGGCGGCGTGGCCGGGGAGGGCGAGCGGCGCTGGACGGCCGGGGACGGGGGCGATGTGGCGGCGGGCCAGCGCCATGCCCGCGATCGCGAGCGGCACGTTCAGCAGGAAGATGCTGCGCCAGCCGAGCGTGCCCACCAGGAGGCCGCCGACCGTCGGGCCGAGCGCGATCGAGGAGGACACGGTCGCCGACCACAGGCCGAGCACGCGCGCGCGGCGCCGCGGGTCGGGGAACGCCTCGACCAGCAGCGCCAGCGAGCTCGGCATGAACAGCGCGGCGCCCGCGCCCTGGACGAGCCGGGCCGCGATGAGGACCTCGATCGCGGGGGCGAGCGCGGCGGCCAGCGAGGCGGCGAGGAACACCGCCATGCCCCACAGGTAGACGCGCCGGGCCCCGAGCCGCCCGGCGAGGCCGCCCGCCAGCATCAGCAGGGCCGCGAACGTCAGCACGTAGCCGTCGACGGCCCAGGTGAGGCGGCTCAGCGGGGCGTGCAGGCGCTCCTGGACGGTCGCTCCGGCGATCTGCATGACCGTGGCGTCCACGCTCGCCATCACGAAGCCCGCGGCGAGTGCGGTGATCTTCATGGCGGGGGAGCCTCCGTGTCCGGATGCCATGATCAGTCCTCTCGTGAAGCGGACGGGTGGCGTCCGCTTCGAGGGAAGCTAGCGCAATCGGACGCGAGCTGTCCACTTAAATCGGACCGGAACCGTCCGCTTGTGGCTAGAATCCGGTTATGAGCGGTACCAGGAGCGCCGTGGACCGGCTGCTGGACGACGGCACGGGCCGCCGTCCGCGGGCCGACGCCCGGCGCAACGTGGAGCGCCTCGTCGCGGCGGCGCGCGAGGCGGCCGGCGAGATCGGCGGCGAGGTCACGGCCCACGACATCGCGCGCCGCGCCGGGGTGGGCGTCGGGACGTTCTACCGGCGCGTCAGCACCCTGGAGACGCTGCTCGAAGCGGTCCTCGCCGAGGTGCTCGGCGAGATCGTGGCCAAGGGCGACGAGGGGCTCGCCGACCCCGACCCCTGGGAGGGCTTCTGCGACTTCGCGGCCTCCTACACCCGGCTGCGGAACGAACTGTGCGACATCAACTACGCGCTGGGCGGCGGCATCGACCACGCGCGCGGGGAACTGCGCGAACGCATCCGCCTTCTCGTGGAGCGGGCCCAGGGCGCCGGTGCCATGCGCGCCGACATCACGTGGCAGGACGTCGCGTTCCTGCTGGTGTCGGTCTCCACCGGTGACCACACGGTGGGCCTGCGGGCGGGTGACCAGCAGTGGGACCGCAATCTCCGGATCGTGCTCGACGGCCTGCGCACGCCCGAGCCCGCACCGCTGCCGGGGGCGCCGCCCACCGACTCGTCCGGGTGAGGCGGCGCGAGCGGAACGGAACTCCCCCGGGCCGTCGTCCGTCCTCCTCTCGATGGCGAGTCGCGGGGGTCGGGCGGCTGCCCGTAGGTTGGTGACAGTCGGTCGATGACGAGGAGCGTTCATGTCGATGCAGAAGGGCGCCAACACGGCGGTTCCGGTTCCTTCGGTGCGGGTCGAGCTTGGCTGGCAGGGCGGCCCCGGCGTGCCCGACGCGGACGCATCTGCGCTCCTGCTGGCGGAGACCGGCCGGGTCCGGTCTGACGACGACTTCGTCTTCTACAACCAGCCCGTGCACGGTTCGGGCGCTGTCAGGCACGAGGGCAAGCAGCAGGGGCCGACCGTCCGTGACGTCCTGGCGGTCGACCTGAACCGGGTCGAGCCCGCCATCGACAAGATCGTCATCGCCGCGTCCTCGGACGGTGGGACGTTCTCCAAGTTCCAGGGCCTCTACGTGCGCGTGCTGGACGCCGCGGCAGGGGCGGAGGTCGCCCGCTTCGAGAACCCGGGCGCCACCACGGAGACGGCGTTCGTGCTCGGCGAGCTCTACCGCAGGCAGGGCGCGTGGAAGTTCCGTGCCATCGGCCAGGGCTACGACTCCGGGCTCGCCGGGCTGGCCACCGACTTCGGCATCAGCGTCGACGAGCCCGGCCAGGCGGCACCTCCCGCGCCTCCGCAGCCGCAGCCGCAGGCGCCCGCGCCGCCGCAGGCCCCGCCCCCGCCCGCGCCGCAGGAGCAGTACGCGCCCCCCGGCGGCCAGTACACGCCTCCGCCGCCCCCGGGCGGCCAGTACACGCCCCCGCCGCCGCCTCCCGGCGGGCAGTACGCGCCCCCGCCCGGGCAGTACGCCCCGCAGCCCGGCCAGTACCCGCCCCCGCCCGGGCAGTACGCACCTCCGCCGCCCCCCGGCCAGTACCCGCCGCCGCCCGGCCAGTACGCGCCCCCGCCTCCCGCCGGTGCCGCGCCGCCGCAGCAGCAGGGCGGCAAGATCTCCCTGACGAAGAACGCGCCGTCGGTGTCGCTCACCAAGCACGGGGCGACGGGCGGCCACATGCGCGTCAACCTCAACTGGACGGCGCGCGAGGGCGCGGCCAAGGGGCGCCTCGGCAAGCGCCGCCGCGGGGTCGACCTCGACCTGGACCTGTGCTGCCTGTGGGAGCTGAAGGACGGCCGGAAGGGCATCATCCACGCTCTCGGCGACATGGGCGCGCTGGACCGCCCGCCGTTCATCAAGCTCGACAAGGACGACCGCACCGGCGCGATCGAGACGGGGGAGAACCTCCACATCAACCTCGACCACACGGCGGAGTTCAAGCGGATCCTGGTGTTCGCCGAGATCTACGACGGCGCTGACGACTTCCGGGGCATGGACGCGATCGCCACGCTGTTCCCGGTGGGCGCGCCGCCGATCGAGATGCACATGAACGACTGCATGGACGCCTCCCGTGACGCGGTCCTGGCGCTCATCGAGAACGTGAACGGGGAACTGGTCGTCCGCCGTGAGGGCCGGTACGTCCTGCCGCCGCCCGGCCGTCCCCGCTGGGGCAAGATGACGGTCGACCAGGCGTACGGCTGGAACCTGGAGTGGGTCGCCTCGCGCGGCAAGGACTGAGCACCCCACGGCGCGCGGTGTGCCGGAACGGGCCCGGGAACGTTGGCTGATGCTGCCGATTGTCCCGGGCCCTTGGCCGACGGTAGGAACGGTCACATGAGCACCCAGCCGCAGTACCCCGTCGTGCCTGCGCCTCGTTTCGACGTCCCGCCCGGGCAGTCGGTCGAGCGCGTCCGGACTTTCGCCGACACGATGACGCTGCGCCGCACCGTCCGTGACTTCTCCGACCGTCCGGTGCCGCGCGCCGTCATCGAGCACGCGGTCCGGGCCGCGGCGACGGCGCCCAGTGGGGCCAACCTGCAGCCGTGGCGTTTCGTGGTGGTGACCGACCCGGAGCGCAAGAGGCGCCTCAGGGAAGCCGCCGAGCAGGAGGAGCGGGAGTTCTACGAGAAGCGCGCTTCACAGGAATGGCTGGAAGCGCTGGCTCCGCTCGGTACCGACTGGCGCAAGCCGTTCCTTGAGGACGCCCCTGCGGTCATCATCGTCTTCGAAGTGCACAAGGGACCTGAGACGCCGCGTCCGTACTACGTAAAGGAGTCCGTCGGCATCGCCGTGGGGTTCCTGTTGGCCGGGCTCCACCAGGCGGGGTTGGCGACCCTTACGCACACCCCGAGCCCCATGCGCTTCCTGAACGAGGTCTGCGACCGTCCACGGGAAGAACGCGCCTACGTCGTCATCCCCGTCGGCTACCCGGCGGACGACGCGATGGTGCCCGACATCACCCGCAAGCAGGTGGACGAGGTCGTCGTCTGGACGTGACGGGAGCGCGCCTTGCTCACGCCGCCTTCAGATGCTCGGCCAGCTTCTTGTCCCGGGCCACCCTGACGAGCGCCGCGGTGAGCCGGGCCAGGTCCTTCTCCGGCACCTGTGAGGCGAGCTTCTCGGTGTCACTGGTCAGGCCGAGGCGTTCGGCGCCCTTCTTCACCTGGTCGTCGACGTAGGGGCGGAGCCACGGCCAGATGGCCTGCGCCTCGCGGCAGAAGATGTCCACGCCGGTGGGGCCGATGCCGGGGAACTCCCGCAGCAGCTTCGCGGCCTTCTCAGGGTCGCGTCCGGCTTCGATGGCGAGCCGCCTGAGGTCCCCCTTGTACCGGTCCTCGACGATCTCCGCCATGTCGCCCAGCCGGGACGCGGTGCTCTCGTCGTAGCGGACGTAGTGGCCCCGGCCGAGCGCGTCGACGCGTTCCTGTCAGGTGAGCCTGCCCATGCCGCGTGCCGTGCCGCCCCCCGCGTCGAACAGTTCGCGGGCGGCGGCGAGGGCGATGTCCGAGGAGATGCGGGCGCTCAGCAGGTTGGCCAGGACGAGCAGCTTGAACAGCGCGGCCGGCTGGTCCTTCAGGGTTATGCCTGCTTCTTCGGCGAACGTCCCGCCGGATTCCCGCAGCAGCCTCTTGACGACGGCATCCATGGCATCCACCTCCCGTGTCTGCCGCTCTACCCGAGCCGTCAGGGATGACTCATGCACGCGCGCGGGAGGGTCACAGCAGGCTGAGTTGTCCTTCACCGGCGAGCGGGTCGCGGTGCTTCTTCATGTGCCGCCAGCGTGGGAGGTCGTCCAGGTACGACCACGACAGCCTGTGGTGCGGCGTAGGCCCGTGCTCCTCCAAGGCCCTCTGATGGACGGGGGAGGGGTACCCCGCGCTGTCGGCGAACCCGTAGCCGGGGAACTCGCCGTCCAGATCTGCCATGAGCCGGTCCCGATGGACCTTCGCCAAGACGGACGCGGCCGCGACGGTGACCGACCTTTGGTCGGCCTTAATTTCGCACCGGACGCGCCAGGGGCGGCTGAGGAAATCGTGCTTGCCGTCGAGGATGACCACATCGGGTTGGACAGGTAGCGATTCCAGCGCGCGGATGGCGGCGCGCCTCAGCGCGACGGTCATGCCCAGCTCGTCGATCTCTTCCGGGCTGGACGCGCCGATGGCGTGCCCGGCCAACCAGTCAGGAAGGATTTCTGCGAACGCCTCGCGATGCGCATGCGTGAGGAGCTTGGAATCGGTCAGCGCGACCGTCTTCTTCCCGCGTCCAGGCAGGACCGGTGGCGGGCCGAAGTCCGTCACCGCCGCGCACACCACGACGGGCCCCGCCCACGCTCCTCGGCCGACCTCGTCCACTCCCGCGATCACGACCGGGCGGCCGCTTCCGGACGGCGCGGCCCGCAGTTCCTCCTCGATCTCGTAGCCCGCGGCACGCAGCACGCTCGGGGCGGCGGCGGGCGAGGGGACCAGCCCGGGTAGCGCACCGGTGGGGTCGGTCAAGGGGTCTCCTTAAAGCGGGAACGGCCTGCGGCACCGATCGTAGGGGCGCGCCGTCCCGCGCGCTCGGAACCGGAAGCAGAGCGGAACCTTCACTTCTGGACAGGACGAATGTCCAGCTCCCAGGTGCGGGTCGGGCTCCGTTCCGCACCAGGCAGGGGTCGATGTAAGTCAACGAACAGGGCGCGGGTAGTCCCGTTCCGGGCGGTCCTGCGCTTTACTCGCTCTTGATGGCTTTGTTCGGCAGGTCCCGCTCCCGCCCGGCGAAGAACGCCGCGGCGCGGGATCTTTTCGAGCGCCTGCGATGGCGCTACTTCCAGGTCGCTCCCGGGCTGAGGTTTCTGGGGGCGGTCCTGCTCATCGCGCTTGTGCTGGTGGCGACGGTCCTTCTGGACGGGCCGATCCTCGGGGCGGCCGCGTTCACGGTGATTCTGCTGGTCGTCGTCCATCTGACACTGCGCTCGCCCACGGGCATGGCCGTCGTCGCGGTCATCCTGGCGTGGTTGGCCCTATCGGTGCCCTTGGGCAGGCTCTACCCGGACGAAGGAAACCCGCTTTATCTGAACCCGTCGCTGCTGCTCGCCCTGCTCGCCGTGCCCGTCGCATTCGTCGCCTTCCGTTTGCGTGGATACGCGCCGTGGCGCACGACGCTCCTGGGGCTGGCCGCCGCGGGTGTGGCGACCGCGGCGTGCGCCCACCCGCTGCCGGAGACAAGCGTGACGCCGGGCTGGCTGGCGGCGCTGGCCGTTCTCGCCTACCGCTGGGACCGGGCTAGACGGGCCGTTCCGGCGGAGGCTTACGAGACGGGTTGGGTGCAGGAGCAGGCGAGCCCGAAGGGGGACGCCATGACAGGGCCGCGCAAGAACTCCTCCGGCCCGGAGAAGCGGGAGCGGACGGACAAGCCGAGCAGGCCCGACCGGCGTGGTTCCGGAGAGGACGGAGTCGCCGGCACCCCCGCGCAGGCCGCGCACGACCAGCGCGCCGCGGCGCAGGCCGCCGACTCCGGTGCCGTCCCCGAGCGCAAGGTGCCGCCCGAGCGCCGCGCGGAGTCGCCCGACATCTCCGTGGCGGACGCGCTCGCGGAACTCGAGAACATGATCGGGCTGGAGCCGGTCAAGCGGCAGGTCCGCTCCATCGCCGCGTCCATCGAGGCGGCGCACATGCGCGCCGCCGCCGGGGTGCCCACCGAGAAGCCCATGCGGCACTTCGTCTTCGTGGGGCCGTCCGGCACGGGCAAGACCACCGTCGCCCGCGTCCTGGCCAAGATCTTCTACGCGTTCGGGCTGCTGCCCGAGCCCGCCCTGGTCGAGGCTCACCGCGCGGACCTCGTCGGTGAGTTCCTGGGGGCGACCGCCATCAAGACCAACCGGCTCGTCGACTCGGCTCTGGGCGGGGTCCTGTTCGTCGACGAGGCGTACAGCCTGGTCAACTCCGCGGAAGGGCAGCCCGACCGGTTCGGCGATGAGGCGGTCCAGACCTTGCTCAAGCGAGCCGAGGACGACCGCGACAACCTTGTCATCATCCTGGCGGGGTATGAGACCCAGATGGCGGAGTTCCTCGACTCCAACCCTGGGCTGGCCTCCCGCTTCGGCACGCGCGTTCTTTTCCCGTCCTACCGCTCCTCGGAGCTGCTGCAGATCGCCGACTTCCACACCGCCCTGCGCGAGGACCGGCTCGACGCCGACGCACGCCGCCGGCTCGCCGCCCGCTTCGAGGAGGTCGAACGGCGCGGGATCGTCGACGACCTGGGCAACGGCCGGTTCGTCAGGTCGCTCGCCGAGGCGGCGGCGCGCGCGCGGGACGTGCGCGTGGTCGAGGCCGTCTCGTCGTCGGGCGCGCCGGCCAGGCCCACCGCCGACGACCTGGTCACCGTGCGCGCCGAGGACGTGGAGACCGCCTTCGCCGAGGTCACCGAGCGGTTCCGCGGCTACGCCGAGACCCCGACCCTGGACGAGGCGCTCGGCTCCCTCGACGCGATGATCGGGCTGGAGCCGGTGAAGCGGCAGGTCCGCGAGATCGCCGCCCAGTTGCAGGTGGCCCGGATGCGGCAGGAGCAGGGCCTGGTCACCCGTCCGCCGACCCGGCACTTCGTGTTCACGGGCCCGCCGGGCACCGGCAAGACCACCGTCGCGCGGGTCCTCGGCCGCGTCTTCGCCGCGTTCGGGCTCCTCGCCCGCCCGGAGGTCGTCGAGGCCCAGCGGGCCGACCTCGTCGGCGAGCACCTCGGCGCGACGGCGCTGAAGACGAACAAGGTGGTCGACTCCGCCCTCGGGGGCGTCCTTTTCGTCGACGAGGCGTACGCGCTGAGTAACTCCGGCTACTCGGGCGGTGACGCGTTCGGGGCGGAGGCGGTCCAGACGCTGCTCAAGCGGGCCGAGGACGACCGCGACCGCCTCGTCGTCATCCTGGCCGGATACGACGCCGACATGACCCGGTTCCTGGCCTCCAACCCTGGGCTCGCCTCCAGGTTCGACCTGCGCGTGGACTTCCCGTCCTACGGGCCTGACGAACTGCTCCGCATCGCCCAGCTCATGGCCGAGCAAGGCGGCGACCAGTGGGAGGAGCGCGCCCTGGACGATCTGGCCCTCGTGTTCCAGCGCGCATGCGGAACGGGCCGGATCGACGAGCTGGGCAATGGTCGCTTCGCCCGCTCCATGTACGAGAAGGCGTGCGCGTGCCGGGCGCTTCGTGCGGCCCGGCTCGGCTCCGCCGCGACCGCCGCCGACCTGACGCTCCTCACCACCGACGACGTCCGGGACGCCTTCGCGGAGCTGTCCCACCGCCTCGCCTGAGCCGCCTCTGGGGGCCTCTCCCGTACTGTCGGCGGGCTGCGATGTAATCGGGGCATGGCCTCGGTGACGTGGAAGCAGGTCCTCGCCTGGCGGATGCGGCGGCAGTTCGTCGAGCAGGCGGGGGACCTGCCGGCCCCGGAGATCGCCCGGCGGCTGGCGGGCGTGCAGGCGCAGGTGGCGTCCGCCGCCGAGTTCGCCGTCGCGGTACGCCGGCGGACGCCGGTCTCCGGCGAGGTGGCACGGGCCCTGCTGGACGATCGGACGCTCGTGAAGACGTGGGCCGCGCGCGGCACACTGCATCTCCTGCCCGCCGACGAGGCCGCGGCCCATCTCGTGCTGTGCTCGTCCATCCGCAACTGGGAGAAGGCGGCCTGGCAGCGGACCTTCGGAGCCACGCCGGCCGACCTGGAGGCGATCGCCGCTGCCGCCGCCGGCGCGTTGTCGGACGGGGCGGCGCTCACCCGCGAGGAGCTCACCCGCGCCGTCGTGGACGAGACGGGCTCAGGGCATCTCGCCGAGGTGCTCGGATCCGGCTGGGGCACGCTGCTCAAGCCGCTGGCATGGTGGGGTGTGCTCTGTTACGGGCCGCCCCAGGGCACCAAGGTCACCTTCACCTCTCCGGCGCGCTGGCTTCCGGGCTGGGCGGGCATGCCCTCCATGGAGGAGGCCGCCCGTACCGTCATCCACGCCTATCTGGGCGCCCACGGGCCTGCGACCCCCGACATGTTCGACAACTGGCTGATGCGTAAGCAGAGCCGGAAGAAGGACGTCAGGACGTGGTTCGCCGCCGCTGAGGACGGGGTGTCCGCTGTCGAGGTCGAAGGCGTGTCCATGTATGTCCTTGACGAGCACAAGGACGAGCTCCTCGACACCGCACCCAGCACGTCCGTGCGGCTACTCGGTGGGTTCGACCAGTACATCCTGGGTGCCGGGACAGGCTCGACCTATCTGGTGCCGGCCGAGCACAAGAGCCAGGTGAGCCGAGCGGCCGGATGGATTTCTCCGGTCGTCCTGCACGAGGGGCGGGTCGCCGGTGTGTGGGAATCCGCGGATGGCGAAGTGACCGTGACCCCGTTCGAGGACATCCCCGCTACGCCGCTCAAGGAGGAGCTGGACCGTCTGGCGCCGTTGCTGGGCTGACCCGCGTCCCGCCTGACGCGGGACGACCGGGCCCCGCTGCCGTCCGGTGCGGATCGGCCGTCTAGGGTGCCCAGCGTGGACCAGCGGGATGAGCCGACCGAGTATCGGCAGACGCCGTACAAGGCGCCGGACGGCGCCACCGAAGTCCTTCTCGTCAGGCACGGCGCCTCCGCGCCGGCGCGCCCCGACAGGCCGTTCCCGCTCGTGGACGGCCACGGCGACCCCGAGCTCGCGCCCGAGGGGCGGGAGCAGGCCGAGCGGGTCGGTGAGCGGCTCGCGGCCGAGCGCTTGGACGCCATCTACGTGACGCCTCTGCGCCGCACATCCCAGACGGCGGCGCCGCTGGCACGCCGCCTCGGGTTGGAGCCGCGGGTCGAGCGGAACCTGCGCGAGGTCCATCTCGGCGACTGGGAGGGCGGCCTCTTCCGCAAGAAGGTCGCCGAGAACGATCCGGTGGCGCAGCGGATGTTCGCCGAGGAGCGCTGGGACGTCATCCCGGGGGCGGAGAGGAGCGAGACTTTCGCCGCCCGCGTCGAGGAGGGGCTCGTCCGGCTCGCGGCGGCCCACGCGGGCGGGCGGATCGCCGTGTTCACCCACGGCGGGGTGATCGCCCAGGCCCTCGCGGCCGCCACCGGCGCCAGGCCGTTCGCGTTCCTCGGGGCGGACAACGGCTCGATCTCGCGGCTGGTCAGGCTCGGCGCCCTGTCGTCGCTGCGCGGCTTCAACGACGTCTCCCACCTGGACCGGTCCGCTCCCGCCCCTCTGACCTAGAGCCGGAACCGAAGCCTCTGCCCCGGGCGCAGCTGGGCGGCCTCGGCCACGGCCGCCGAGGCGAGCACGGCGACGACCGGGTAGCCGCCAGTGGTCGGATGGTCGGCCAGGAAGATGATGGGCAGCCCGCTGGGCGGCACCTGGAGAGAACCGATGACCATGCCTTCGCTGCCGAGTTCGCCGTCGCGCGCCCGTTCGAGGGGCGGTCCGTTCAGGCGGACGCCCACGCGGTTGCTGTCCGGTGACACCTCGTAGAGCGAGGACGTGAGCGTGGACAGTGCGTCATGGGCGAACCAGTCGTCCCGCGGGCCGGGCAGAATTCGAAGGCTCGGGGTCTCCGGCATGGCTGCGACGGGCACGACATCCACATTGATGTACTGGAGACCTCCGGGAGAGCCGACCGGCAGACGGTCACCTGGCGCGAGCGGTGCCGGCCCGAGGCCGGACAAGAGGTCGGTCGAACGGCTGCCCAGCACTTCGTCCACGGCGATACCGCCCCGCACGGCGACATAGCTACGGAGCCCGGACGTGGGCGTGCCGAGTTCGACGACGGCGCCCGCCGCCACGAAGCACGGCGCGTTCATTGCGTGAGGACGGCCGTCGATGCGCAGCGTCACCGGAGCGCCGGTCACCGCGATCCAGGCGTGTCCGCGGAAGCGCAGGGCGGCGCCGCCGAAGGTGCACTCCACGCCCGCCGCGCCCTCCGGGTTGCCCACGAGGCGGTTGGCCAGCCTGAAGGCGCGCTGGTCCGCGGCTCCGGAGCGGGGGACGCCGAGATGGGCGCGACCGGGCCTGCCGAGGTCCTGGACGGTCGCCAGCGGCCCGGGCCGCACGACCTCGATCAAGAACGCTCCTCGGGGACGAACCGCACCCGCGTCCCCGGCCGGAGCAGGGACGGCGGATCGCGCGACACGTCCCACAGCGGCAGGCGGCTGCGGCCCAGCAGCCGCCAGCCGCCCGGCGACCGGGACGGGTACACGGCCGCGTACGGGCCCGCCATCGCCACCGAACCGGCCGGGACGGCCTTCCTCGGCGAGGCGCGCCGTGCCACGTGCAGCGCCGGATCCAGACCCGACAGGTAGCCGAAGCCCGGGGAGAAGCCGAGATAGGCGACCGTGTACGAGCCCGCGGAGTGGCGCCGGACGACCTCCTCGCGCGACAGGCCCGTGAGGGAGGCGACCTCGTCGAGATCCTCGCCGTCGTAGACGACGGGTATCTCCAGCGGCTCGGCGTCGCCCGCCACGTCGCCGGCCAGGCGCAGTCGCGGGAGGCGCGCCGCCAGACTGCCGAGGTCGGTGGTGTGGTCCGCCACCACCAGGACGGTCCGTTCCCCGGGGACGACGTCCACGACACCGGGCAGCGGGACGCTTCTGAGGGCGGCGTCCATCCGGTGGGCGGTCGCCAGATCCCCGGTCTCCACGAGCAAGGCGGTGTCGCCGACCCGCCGCACCTTCACGCGAAGGACTCCAGGGTGACGCCCGCCTCGGAAAGCGCGGACCGGACGGACCTGGCGAGGACGACCGCGCCGGGGGTGTCACCGTGCACGCATATGGAACGGGCCTTCAACGTGACCTCGGTACCGTCCACCGCGACGACGGACCCGTCCACCGCCATCCGCACCGCGCGCTGCACGACCGTGTCGGGGTCGTGGACGACCGCCCCCGGCTCACGTCGTGACACGAGCGCGCCGGACGGCGTGTAGGCGCGGTCGGCGAAGCACTCGGCGACGACGGTGAGTCCGTCGGCGACGTCGTGCACCGCGGACCCCGGGAGCGTGAGCAGGGGGAGGGACGGATCGTAGGCCCGTACCGCGTCGGCCACCGCGCGCGCCTGGACGGGGTCACGTGCGACCCTGTTGTAGAGGGCGCCGTGCGGTTTCACGTACGCCACACGCCCGCCCTCCGCGCGCGCTATGCCGTCCAGTGCCGAGAGCTGGTACAGGATCTCGGCGGTCAGCTCCGGGGCGGCCACGTCCATCTCGCGGCGGCCGAAACCGGCGAGGTCCCAGTAGGAGACCTGCGCGCCGATCGTCACCCCGCGCTCGACGGCCGCCGCGCACACCCGCCGCATGATCAGCGGATCGCCCGCGTGGAACCCGCACGCCACGTTCGCGCTCGTGATGACGTCGAGCAGCGCCGCGTCGTCGCCCAGCCTCCAGACGCCGAACCCCTCGCCGAGGTCGGCGTTGACGTCGATGACCGTCATGCCCCGCAACCCGTCATGCCTCACGACCCGTCATGCCCGCTACCACCGATCCCCGTGCTCAGACGGTCTCCTCGCGCAGGTCCTCGACCTCGTGCCGGGACGCCCACGCCTGGTACACGCCCCGGTCGAACGGCTCCAGGCCGAGCCGCTCCGCCACGGGGACCTTGCCGCCGCTGTACTCCACGCGCAGCCAGCCCTCGTGCTCGCCGAGGACCACGAACGGCTCGCCGCGCCACGTGCAGTGGGTGGTCACGTACTGGAGGTGGTCGACGTCCGCCCGGGGCACCACCTGGACGTACCGGTCCGGGGAGACCTGCCTGAACCCCTCCGCGGGCCGCGCGGCGTAGAGGCGCACCTGGTCGCCGTCGGGGCTCGCCTCGTACTCGGCGCTCCGCCAGCCCGCGTAGTAGCCGTGCCGGATGCTCACTCCGGGCCTCCCGGCAGTTTCACGAGCCACCTGCGCAGGTCGGCGTCGTAGCTCGCGACGAGGGAGACCCTGCCCCGCGCGTCGAGCCGGTACATCTCGGCCCCGTGCGGCAGGCGCTGGCTCTCGACCTTGAACTCGGGGATCGCGGGCCCGTCGCCCGGCGCGTACCCCGAGCCCGGGAACGGCGCCTTCTCGATCACCCATCCGCCCGGGATGATGCCCATGCTCCACTCGTCGATGCCGCCCAGCGGGCGGCGGAACAGGGCCGGCTTCACGGCCGGCCAGCGGATCACGAAGATCTGCTCGTCCGCGGGCGCGAACGGCGACCCCTCGTACACCAGCCCCAGGGCCCGGATCAGCGCGGCGGGGCTTCTCAGCTCCTGGACGTCCTGGAATCGGTGCACGTAACCGGCGACCAGGTCATAGCCGCCTTCCAGGTAGTGCTGCACATGCTCGGGCCGGACGGCCTTCTGCATCACCACGACCTGGGATGCGTCGGCGGGCCCCTGCGCCTGAGGCGCCGTCCCCCGCCCCCCTGAGGGAACCCGGGCCCCGCGTTCGACGATGCTGGGCGCTCGCTCCACGCGGGTCTGCGTACTGGCAGGAGAGGGCTGCGCGGCTGCGGCCGGGACGCTCTGCTCGCGTGTCTCGGTGCCCGGTCGCCGGGAGTCTGGGCGTGGTTGACCAGGGTCTGTGTGTGGTCGACCAGGGTCTGGGCGCAGGGCGTCGGCCCGTGCCCGCTCCCGCTGGCCGTAAATCGGCGCCACAGGAAGCCCGAGAGGGTCGCTCGGCGTCTCCCGGGCCACCGAAGGTTCCTTCGCGACCGGTCTTTCCCTGGGAAGGGGCGTCTCCCTGGTCACCGGGGCCTGCCCGGCGGCGGGAACCTCGGGTCGCCGCGGCGGAGCCGGGGGCGCCTGGGCAGGAGCCGGGGGCCGTTGCGCGGGCGCGCGGACCCCGGGCGCGGGCGGACCGTCCAGCGGCGCTGTGCTCGTCTGTGACGGCGCCGACGGCGCGGGGGGTGCGTCGGTTCGAGGCCGCGCCGGTTCCGGGCGCTGGGACCGCCTGGGGGCCCGGCGGCCGCCGGGCGGCGTACCGTGCCCCCCGGCGCGGGACGCGGAGCGGCGCGCCGACGAGCCGGCCACGTGGACGTCGGTCGGCACGGGCGGCGTGGGCGTCCGTGGCTCCTCGGGTTCGAGGAGCGCGTTGGCGTCCAGGTAGCACGCACTCGGCAGGCCGGGGTTCACCGCGAGCTGCCACTCCGGGTGCGGCCAGCGCCGCGACAGCTCCGCCAGCGAGGCCTGCCGGTGGTGGACCGCCTGCCCTTGCAGGGATCGGTCCATGGCCTCGGGCGAGGTGAAGGCGAGCACGAACGTGCCGTCGCCGAACCGCGCCGTGGCGAACTGGTGACCGCCGCCCTCCGGATCGCCGGGCGAGGGCAGGTAGAGCGTGGCGCGCGCGAGCAGCTCCAGGTAGCCGTGCTGGTCACCCCGTTCGCGGGCCTCGGCCAGGGCCGCCTCCAGCGACGACCCGGACGGGCGCGCCGGACGCGCCGAGGCCTGTGCGGGACGCTCGTCCTCGGGGACGGCGAGCGCGATGCCGAGACCGGGCAGGGCCAGGGGTCCGCCGCCGGGCCCGGCCTTGCTCGCCTGGTAGACCAGTTCGAGCGGGGACTCGATGCCGTAGACGTCGCGGAACGCGCCCGTCATCTGCCCGGCGAGCAGGGCGCACGCCTCCAGCAGCTCCGAGGAGGCGCGCCCGCCGCGCCCTCCGCGCTCGCGGAAGGTGAGCCGGTCCCACCAGTTCTTGCGGTCCTCCTCGTCGGGCGGCTCCCAGCCGAGCGCCCTCAGCCGCCGCTCCTGGCGCGACGCGAGGGGGCGGGGCAGGAACGCGCTGCCGACGGCCTCGGCGTCGAGCGTCCCCTCGGAGCGCATCGCCTGGACGTAGGGCAGGCCGCTCGGACCCTGCAGGATGAGGAACGACGTGACCGGCAGCCGTGAGAGCTCCAGTGTCAGCCGTCTGGCGAAGTCGTTCCAGTCCACTGGGGATCCACTTTCACGTGCGGGGCGGGATTCCGTACTCGACGGTAGCCGAAGGGCGCGTCACTCGGTCCAGGGAGACGGAACCGCGTCGGCCCGCACCGGCGTCCAGACGCCGCCGATGGCGTCGTATACGGCGACCGGCGCCTGCTCGCCCTCGCCCGCCGAGCGCCACAGGCGCGTGCCGTGCGGTGGTCGCATCGGGACGCCGGCGGGGCGCGGCGCAGGAGGGGGCGCCTGGCGCGCCGGCCGGACCGGAGGGGTCTCGGCCGGGCCGCCGGCCGCCGGAGGGTTCTCGACCGGCGGGGGGCCGGCGGGAGGATCGCCCGCCGGAGGATTTCCGGCAGGCGGGACGGCGGCAGGCGGGTCGTCGGTCGGTGCGCCGAGAGGCGCCGCCGCGGCCGGCTCCGGTGCCCTCGGCGGGGCGCCGGCTTCCAAGGCCGCCCGCAGGTCGGCCGCCGTGAACGGATCGACCGCCGTGTGGGAGTCGTCGTAGGGGACGTCCGCCGCCCCGCCCGGGGCCGCCCCGCCCGGGGCGGGCGAGCCGTGGGCCGAACCGTTGACCGGGGGAGTCGAGCCGCCGGCGACGGGGTTCGGCCCAGAGAGGGCGTTGGGGTCGACCGTTCCGTACGGGTTGGGCTCGGTCGGCAGAGGGCCGTACTGGAGGGGCTCGGGCGCTCCCGCTCTGCCGCCCTGCAACCGCCCGATGACGGACGAGTCCAGGAGCACTTCGCTGGGCAGGCCCCAGTTGATGGCCAGGCGCCACGCGGGATCGGGCCAGCCGGCGGCCAGCCGGGCGAACGAGGTGCGCCGGTACAGGCCGGGATGCCGGTCGCCCGTGCGCGCGAGCGCCCCAGGCGAGGTGAACACCGTGACATAGGTGCCGCTGCCGATGGTGATGGTGGGGAACTCGGCGCGGTCGGGGTCCTCCACGGCGGAGGCGGTCGCCGGCAAGACCAGGTCGGCGTTCTCCAGAAGCTTGAAGTAGGCGGTGTTGTCGCCGTTCGCCTTGGCTTCGGCGAGACGTGGTTCGAGCAGTTCCGCGTCCATGCCGGGCAGCGCCTGCTCGGGCAGCGGCAGTCGCGTCCCGGCCAGGGGAGGGCCCGCGGGCAGGGGAGCGGCGCCGGACAGGGGATCTGCTCCGGACAGGGGGTCTGCTCCGGACAGGGGATCGGTACCGGAGAGGGGGGCGGCTCCTGGCCGGGGCCCGCCGGACGACGCGCGGCGCTTGCTCACCCGCGACGGGTCGGCCACCTCGATCCCGAAGTCGAGCAGCTCGATGAGGCCGGACCCGTGCCGGTGGAACGACTCGTACACGAGGTCGGACGGGCGCCGGACGCCTTGGACGTCCCGGAGCGCCGTGACCATCACGTCGGCCAGGCGCGAGAAGTCGGCCTCGGTCACGCTCAGCATCCCGCCGGGCATGCCCGCCTCGGGCAGCTCCGTCCACCAGTTGCGCGGCGCGGGGTCGGCGGGCGGGCGCCAGCCCGCCTCGCTCATGACCTCTTCGTCGGCCAGGGTGAGCAGGAGGGGGCCTTCGAGGAAGTTGTTGCTGACGGCCTCGGCGTAGAGCCGGTCGGGCTCGCGCATGGCCTGGACGTAGTGACGGCTCTCGTCGCGTTCGCGCACGATCAGGATCGTGTCCCGTTCGAGCCCCGCCAGCTCACGTCCCAGCCGCCGGGCGAACTCGGACCACTCCAACAAGATCACTCCCTACGACCAGGGGCCGGTGCCGACCCCCGCGAGACCGCGCCCGGGACCCGATGATTGTCGCCGGGAGCGCGACGCGCAAACCGGGAGTTCAGTCGGGCGGCGGTTCGTGACGAAGCACACGCAGGGCCTCCCGGAGGGCCCGCGGGTCGTCCCCGCAGCGGTCGAGGACGCCGATGAGCTTGTGCAGGATCTCGTGGCGCTCGTACCCGACGTCCAGCAGCGACTGGGCGGTGTCCCACAGGTGGGGCGGGTCGCCGTCCCACAGCATCGCCGCCAGCCGCACGTGCGCGTCGAGGTGGTCCTCGTCGCCGCCCGGGTGCTCGAACTCCAGCAGGGCGCGGCGGTCGCCGGGGTCGGCCGGGTCGAGCTCCGACAGGTCGACGGGGTCGTGCCGCCCCGCCGGCCGGTGCGTGCCCGACAGGAACGGCAGGGCGAACGCGCGGCGGGGGAGGGCCTCCAGGTCGCCGTCGGGCAGCAGCCGGTCGACCAGGCCCCGGTCGAGGCCGAATGCGGCCGGATCGCGGTAGGCGGCGGAGAACTTCGCGGTGGCGTCCCAGAGGGCGTCCAGGGTCGCCCTGATCCCCTCTTCCGGCAGCCCCGTGCGCCGCCCGGCCCAGCGGACCCACGCGGCCAGCACGTGGGGGACGGCCTCCTGTTCCGACGGGGAGAGCAGGACCTTGCGCGGCAGCCAGTCGAGCAGGAACATCTCGCACTTGAGGGGGCTGACCCGCAGCGGCCGCCCGAAGTCGTGCGCGCAGCCGTAGTCGATGATCCGGTCCACGCACCGGATCGCCGCGGAGATGTCCGACAGCTCTCCCGCCTCGTCCGAGGCGAGGAACCGGGTCGCGATCGTGGCGCGCCTGTCGCGCCCGTACACCGGAGGCTGGGGCAGGCGGCCGCCCGGCGGAAGGATGTCCACGCGCGCGCGGACGAACGCGTGGTAGGAGCCGAAGTTCTCGTTCACCGGCGGGGCGTCTGTCCTGTCGGTGAGATCAAGGGCGCTCTGCAGCAACGCCTTGGTGTCGCGCGGGTCGAGCTCCTCGAACCGCATCAGCGGGTTCTCCCGGCCTTCGCGGCGGCAGTGGTCGAGGAGCCGGTCCACCCGGGAGGAGACCCAGGCGTCCCGGACCATCCCGCTCGCCGTCGGACGCCCCGCGGGCGCGGCGGACGCGGGCGTGCCGCGAGGCTGGACGACCCCGGCCCTGTTGCGGTCGACCAGGATGACCAGGGCGTGCCTTTCGGAGCCCCCGTAGGTGTAGGTGCAGATGACGGAGTCCTGGTCGCCGTAGACGTCCCTGGACGCGAAGCACGCCTCGGGCTCGACCATGCCGACGCGGTCGGCCCAGCCGGGCCTGGCGACGCCGTCGCTCATCAGTTGCAGCGCCGCGCGTTCGGCCTTGGCGGCCTGCCGCGGGGTGCCCATGTAGGCGATCCCGGTGAGCAGAGCCAGTGCGGCCGGGGTAGCGGCCGCCGCGGCGTAGCCGACCAGGGCCTCGCCGATGACCTCCTCCACGTCGCCGTCCGGGACGCGCTGCCCCCACCAGGAGCCGAGGATCTCGCTGACGATGAGCTCCGCGTCCAGGGGACTGCGCACCGCCAGCAGTTCGCGGGCGTGCTGGAGCATGCCGTCGAAAATCGCCGAGACCTCGTCCGGGGGTTTCGGGCCGTCCCGGGCCGGGTCCCCGGAGGAGCGGCTGCGGCTGCGGGGACTCACCCCTCTAGCCTCTCAGATCCGGAGCGCACGGTGGCCCGGACACCGGCGAAGGCCGGATTGGGCCGTCACCGCACCGCCCGGGCGAGCGGGCGAGCGGCCGGCGGCTCAGCCGTCCGTTCAGCCGGAGACGTCGCCGTCGGGCCCGCGCCCGGAGGGCGGTCGCGACTTCAGGATCCCGGTGAGCTGCTCCCGCGCCATCCGCTCGACCCTGTCGGGCGTGGTCTCCAGGCCCAGATGGGCCATGCAGGCCTGGACGTCGGCCACACACCGGTGCACCGCGTCTGAGGGGAAGGACGCGAACTCGTCGCACAGCCGTCGTGCGAGAGCGTCACGTGTCTCGTTCCGGTGATCGGCCAGTGCAGGCATCAGCGCACACCTCCGCGCACGGGGTACCGGCGGGCGGGGACGCCGCCGGTGAGACGGAGCGCGCTTCGGACCGCCCTTGAGTGGGAGCTTCAGCGAGAACCCCGCCTCGATGCCACATTCCAGCCCCGATGCGGGGAGAGTCAAGACGTGCCGGGAGGTCGTTTCGCAAATTCTGGACCCCGTTCACCGGGCGTTCCCGGAGGACCGGCCGCCGCCTCGCCCGCCCCCGCGCCGGCCTCGTCCAACTGCGCGTTCGCTTCACGGACGGCTGGCCGTCCACCGGCGTTCGCGGACCCGCGGGCGGCGTCGGCCCAGCTCGCGTGATGCCGTGCGGCCCAGCCGGAGTCCACCCGCCCGGTCAGCATGCCTGTCAGCGCCTCGCGGTCCCGCAGCGCCTCCCACAGGTGCCCGGCGGTCACCGCGAGGACGGCGAGGAAGAGCCAGTCGTGGACGAAGGTGGAGCCCGTGCGCCACCGGTCTCCCCACGGACCGGGGAAGGTCATGATCTCGCCGGTGCCGAGCATGACGAGGATCGCGCCCGCCATGAACGCCGCGTTCAGCTTCTGGCCCGCGTTGAACTTGCCCACGGGCAGGATCCCGCGCCCGTCCCGCACGGCCCTGCGGTCGCCGCGCCTGAGCCACTGCCAGTCGGCGGGCACGAACCTGTTAAGCCTGCGAAGGTCGGCCCTGAACGCCCGGGACAGCAGACCGAGCACGATCGGCACGGGCAGGGCGAAGCCGCACCAGACATGGACGGTCTTGACCATCTCCCTGCGGCCCACCAACGCCGACAGCGGCGGCAGGTAGAGCAGCGCCGCGGTCAGCAGGCAGACCAGCATCAGCAGTGCGGTCGCATGGTGGATCGAGCGTTCGGCCCGGGTGAACCGGACGAGCCGCCCGGGCGGCTCAGGTGGGCGCATCGCCGCGTCCGTTCGACCGTCCCACCCAGGCGTCCACGTCGTAACCGAGTCCCTCCCAGTAGCCGGGCCTCACCCGGTCGGTCAGTTCGATGCCCCCGAGCCACTTCAGCGACTTGTAGCCGTACATGGGCGCGACGTACAGCCGCGTGGGACCGCCGTGGTCGTGGGTGACGGGCTTGCCGTCCATCTGGGTCGCGACCAGGACGTCCCGGCGCCGCGCCTGCTCCAGCGTCAGCGACTCGGTGTAGAGGCCGTCGAACGACGTGAACCGCACGGCGCGCGCGCGGGCGGACACTCCGACCGCGTCCAGCAGATCGGGCAGCGCCACGCCGACCCACCGCACATCCGGGACCCGCCAGCCCGTCACGCACTGGAAGTCCCTGTCGAGGACTGTCTGCGGAAAATGCGCCAGATCGGCCATCCCAAATGATTGCGGCTTGTCCACAAGGCCGGAAACGGTCACCCGGTGTGTCGCGGGGCTGTGCCGCTTCACACCGGACGTGACCGAGTAGTACCGGAACCCGCCGGCGGCCGGCAGGACGTCTCCGATCGGCCCGACCGGCGCCAGCGTCCGGCTCACCCTGTCCTGGACGGATGCCCCCACGGCGACCCCCGCCACGCCGAGGCCGAGCATCCCCAAAACGACCCGCCGCCCTACCGGACTGCCCTCCGGCCGTTCGTCCTCGCTCACCACTCCATTCGAGCACCCCGGCCTGCGGCTCGCCAGGGGGCGGCGGACCTCGTAAGACTTCTGACAGATCCGGGCGTCGCCCCCGGCCGGCTCCGGGCGCCGCCCTAAGCTGAGTCCATGGCCACGAAGGTTCACCTCGCGCAGCGTCCGGAGGCCGACGAGCTGCTCGGACGCAGTCCGCTGGCCGCTCTTGTGGGCATGCTGCTCGACCAGCAGATCCCGATGGAATGGGCGTTCTCCGGCCCCTACACCATCGCGCAGCGGCTCGGTTCGGACGACCTGGACGCCCACGAGATCGCCGCCCGCGACCCCGAGCGGTTCGCGGCGCTCCTGGCGGAGAAGCCCGCCGTCCACCGCTACCCCGGGTCGATGGCCAAGCGCGTCCAGCAGCTGTGCCGGTACCTCGTGGACAACTACGACGGGGACGCCGAGAAAGTGTGGAAAGGCGTCGACAGCGGCAAGGAGCTGTTCAAGCGGCTGAACGGCCTTCCCGGCTTCGGCAGGCAGAAGGCGCAGATCTTCCTGGCCCTGCTGGGCAAGCAGTACGGAGTACGGCCGGAGGGCTGGCGAGAGGCCGCCGGCGATTACGGCGAGGAGGGCTCCCACCGGTCCGTCGCCGACATCACCGGTCCCGACTCTTTGGCCAGGGTGCGGGCCTTCAAGCAGGAGATGAAGGCGGCCGCCAAGGCCGCCGAGTAAGGTCGGGAGCCGGGCGGAACTCGCCGAACGGGGCGAGTTGACACCCCGTGACGCATGTACGCCGTAACATCTCCTACTTGCCGTCCATGCCGGGCCGCCCCGCAGGCCCATCCACGACGGTGTCCGAAACCGACGAGTTCGTCCGGGGCCTATGGGACAAGGATGTTCAGCAGGGCTTCCGTACGCGGCGAACCATCGGGATGATGAAGACCTGACTCCGACCGGTGTTGTGATGGAGGCGGGAGCGTTAACCTGCTCCCATTCACTCATAGTGATGAATAATTGCCGCGCGGTACGGGACCCTCTGGGGCGGAGGTGTTGTCGTTGAGCACCGAGACGTCCGTCCCGCATCCCCGCGTCTCAGGGGTGGAGGGGCAGCCCATGGATGCGTCCGACGCCGCGCTGTACGCGACCTTGCTGGAGGAAGCGCCCGAAGGGCTGGCGTTCTTCGACCGCGACCTGCGCTGCCGCCGGGCCAACGGCGCGCTCGCGGAGCTGCTGGACGTGCGCGTCCGCGATCTCCAGCAGCGCCGCCCGTCGGAGGTGCTGCCCGAGGCGCTGGCGGCGGCGTTCGAGACGGCGCTCCGGAAGGTGCTCGCCGAGGACCGCCCGGTGGGCGACGTCGAACTCGTCGTCCCGGTCCGGCCGCTCGACGCGTCCGGCGAGACGCCCAGTGTGGCCACCGCCGTCGAGGAGCGCATCCTGGCGTGCACGTGGCTGCCCGCCAAGGGCGGCGGCGAGGAGCGGCCGGGCGTCGTCCTGACCGCCCAGGACGTGACCGAGCGGCGCAGGGCCGAGGAGGTCATCCGCCGCAAGGAGCAGCGCTACCGCTCGCTCGTGGAGGCCAGCGCCCAGGTGGTGTGGGTCGCCGCTCCGGCCGGCGGCGCCATCGACGACGCGCCCGAGTGGCGCGCCATCACCGGCCAGACGCCGGACGACTACGCGGTCGGCGGCTGGCTGTCGGTCGTGCACCCCGAGGACCGGCCCCGCATCGAGGCGCACTGGCGCGACTGCGTGGGAGAGAACCGGGTCTTCGAGACCAACTACCGCATCCGCACCAAGAGCGGTACATACCGGCACTTCGACGTCCGGGCCGTGCCCATCTGGCGCGGCGACGCGGTCATCGAGTGGGTCGGCGCCAACACCGACGTCACGGGGCAGCGCGAGGCCGAGGAGATGCGCGGCCGGCTGACCGAGCAGCTGTCGGCGGCGGCGCTGCGCACCGCGCGCCTCCAGCAGGCCACCTCGATGCTCGCCGAGGCACTGACCGTCTCCCAGGTCGTCCAGGTCATCACCGAGGTCGGACGGTCCGCCATCGGCGCCGACTACTCCGCGGTGGCGCTGCTGGACGACGACAAGCTGCGGCTCAGCATCGTGGCCCCGTCCCAGCCGGGATCGGAGAGCGAGACGCCCCCGGTGTCCCGCGACGGGATCAAGGTCAGCGACCAGACCGTGATGTCGGTGGCGGTGCGCGAGAGCCGGCCGTTCCTGGCCGAGCACCCCGACAGCCTGCGCCTGCAACTGGGCCACGGCGAGCGCGACCTGTTCGCCCAGCACACGGAGGAGCGCGCCTGGGTGGGCCTGCCGCTGCTCGCGGCCGGCGCCCCGATCGGCGCGCTCCGCTTCTCCTTCACCCGGCCCAGGGAGATCACCGAGGAGGAGCGGGTCTTCCTGGAGGCGCTCGCGGGCCAGTGCGCGCTGGCCGTGGAGCGGGCCCTGCTGTTCGAGCGCGGGCACAAGACCGCCGAGGAGCTCCAGCGGAGCCTGCTGCCCAGCGACCTGCCGCAGCTGCCGGGCATGGCGCTCGCCGCCCGCTACAACCCCGCGACGCGCCATGTCCAGGTGGGCGGCGACTGGTACGACGTCTTCCGCCTCGCCGACAACCGGCTCGCCGTGGCGGTCGGCGACGTGATGGGCAAGGGCGTCCTCGCCGCGGCCGGAATGGGCCGCGTCCGCAACGCCCTGCGCGCCCTCGCGCTGAACGACCCGCGTCCCGCCGCGGTCCTGGCCGGCCTCGACCGGCTGTTCAGCGCCACCGAGGACGAGGAGCAGTTCACCACCGTCGTCTACGCGGTCATCGACCCCGAGACCGGGCAGGGGGAGCTCAGCAACGCGGGCCATCCTCCGGCCCTGCTGATCTCGCCCGACACGCCCGCGCGCGTGAGCAGGCGGGAACCCGGAACCCCCCTCGGCTGGCCGAGCCAGCGGCAGCAGACAAGTTTTTCCATCGAGACCGGCAACACTGTGGTCTTCTATTCCGATGGACTTGTGGAGAACCGTAGGCGTGGGGTGGACGCCGGGCTCGAGGAGCTCGTCGCCGTCGCGGCGGACGCCCCACCTGAAGTGGTAGGAGATCCCGAGAGACTCGTCGACTTCCTGGTCGATCGGATGCTTGCCGGATATGAGCAGGTAGACGATGTGACCGTGCTTGCCCTGCACGTCCCGCCCAAGTCCGAGTGAACCCCGCCGAAGACGGCACTGAGACGGTCCGCGACGTTCGAAGGACCGCCTCGCGCCCTCTAAGGTGGAGTGTTACCGGGTAGGACTCCAAGGCGGAATGCGCAGCAGTGCCAGAATGCTTGACCCAGAGAGAGCGGGTACGCTGCGGTCCCGCACCGGGAGGTCCGCTCCGTGTGTGGTCCCACCCAGTGTGAGGCCGAGCCCGTCAGGGCACTTGGGTCAACCAAGCCACACGTTCGTTCGAGAGGTATTTGTGTCGCCTGCTAGCTCGACCTCGAAAGCGTCAGATCTGCACGATCACGTCATCGCGCAACTGATCGAGCGTGGACGGTCCCAGGGTTACCTCGAAGCCGACGACGTACGACGTACGTTCGAGGAGGCCGACATCCCCGTGTCGAAGGCCTCCAGCATTCTGCGGAGCCTCAGCAAGGAGGGTGTGACCGTCATGGTGAGCGCTGCCGACTCCGCGGCGCCCAAGCGTCCGCGCAAGCGCGCGACGCCGCCGGCACGCAGGCCCAAGACCGCCGCCGCCGCCAAGGAGCAGCCCGACACGGTGACCGCCGTCGTCGGCGACGACGCGCCGGAGGAGGCCGTCGCCGCGCCGCGCCCGGCGGCCCCGAAGCCCGCGCCGCCGAAGAAGGCCACGCCGCCCAAGGGCGCCAAGGCCAAGAAGGGCGCGCCTGCGAAGAAGGCCGCGCAGCCGGTCAAGGCCGCCCCGTCCGACAAGGCCGGCAAGGGGGAGGACCCCGACGTCGACGACGAGGTGGACGTCGACCTCGACGAGGACCTGACCGACCTCGAGGTCGAGCTCGTGGACGACACGGCCGAGGCCGAGGCCGAGGAGCCCGAGGCCGAGGCCGAGGCCGAGGAGGAGCCGGCCGCCGCGCCCGTCGCGAAGGCCGCTCCGAGCGGCAAGGGCGACACCCCGACCTCCGAGGAGGAGGGGTTCACCCTCGGCGACGACGACGAGGACGCGCCCGCGCAGCAGATCGCGGCCGCCGGCGCCACCGCCGACCCGGTCAAGGACTACCTCAAGCAGATCGGCAAGGTGCCGCTGCTGAACGCCGAGCAGGAGGTCGAGCTCGCCAAGCGGATCGAGGCCGGCCTGTTCGCCGAGGAGCGCCTCGCCGTCGCGGGCCCCTCGATGTCCGAGGAGGACCTCGAGGACTTCGAGTGGATCGCCGAGGACGGCCGCCGCGCCAAGAACCACCTCCTGGAGGCCAACCTCCGCCTGGTGGTCTCGCTGGCCAAGCGCTACACCGGTCGCGGCATGCTGTTCCTGGACCTGATCCAGGAGGGCAACCTCGGCCTGATCCGCGCGGTCGAGAAGTTCGACTACACCAAGGGCTACAAGTTCTCCACGTACGCCACCTGGTGGATCCGGCAGGCCATCACCCGCGCGATGGCCGACCAGGCCCGCACCATCCGCATCCCGGTGCACATGGTCGAGGTCATCAACAAGCTGGCGCGCGTGCAGCGGCAGATGCTCCAGGACCTGGGCCGCGAGCCCACCCCGGAGGAGCTGGCCAAGGAGCTCGACATGACCCCGGAGAAGGTCGTCGAGGTCCAGAAGTACGGCCGCGAGCCCATCTCGCTGCACACGCCGCTCGGTGAGGACGGCGACAGCGAGTTCGGCGACCTCATCGAGGACTCCGAGGCCATCGTCCCGGCCGACGCGGTCAGCTTCACGCTGCTGCAGGAGCAGCTCCACTCCGTCCTGGACACGCTCAGTGAGCGCGAGGCGGGCGTGGTGTCGATGCGGTTCGGCCTCACCGACGGCCAGCCGAAGACGCTGGACGAGATCGGCAAGGTGTACGGGGTGACCCGGGAGCGCATCCGGCAGATCGAGTCCAAGACCATGTCGAAGCTGCGCCACCCGTCCCGGTCCCAGGTCCTGCGCGACTACCTGGACTGACCGGCCCCACCGCGGAAGACGACGGCAGGGGCCCGGCGATCTCGCCGGGCCCCTGCCGCGCCGTCAGTCGTGCAGGATGACGTCGAGGTTCGCGCCGTTCAGCTCGACGGTGTGGCCGAGGCCGGCGACGGCCTTCACCAGCTCCTCCGGGGTGCGCGGCGCGGCGCCCGCCTTGATCAGGTCGTGGGCGACGCGCCCGCGGGTCGCCTTGGCCATGTGGCTGACGACGGTGCGCTGGGGGACGCCGCCGGCGAGCCGCTCGCGGAACACCCTCACGGCGACCGCCGGGCCGGGCGCCTTCCACACCGACGCGTACGGTCCGGACCGCATGTCGACGACCAGGTCGTCGTCGAGCCGGAGGGCCTTGCGCATCGCCGGGCGCCACGACGCCCCCAGGCCGCCTCCAGGCGGCAACGACACCCCCATGGACAGCCGGTAGGGCGGGACGCGGTCGGTGAGCCTCAGCGCGCCCCACAGCCCCGAGAACACGATGATCTGCCGGGCGGCGGCCTCGGCGTCCAGATCGGCGAGGTCGAGGTTGTCGTAGAGGACGCCGGTGTAGAGCCGCGCCGCGGGCAGGGTCGGCGCCTTGCGCAGCGCCCTGTTGCGGGCGAGGGCCTCGTCGGCCTGTCCGGGCGGAAGACCGAGTGTCTCCGCGGCGCCGGCGCCCCGGGACGCCTTCGCCAGGGCCGCGAGGACGCGCCGCCGCGTGGGCGTCAGGCCGGGGAAGCTCAGCGAGGCGAGGTCGAGGGGCGGGCCGTCCCCCTCGGTGGCCTTCTTCTCCGACGGCGGCAGCAGGATATGCACGATCCCCCCGAAAGCGGTGACAGATGGCGCGGGCCTTGGACAGGCGGTTGGACGAACTGGTCGCCGAGGCTTGGCCCGCGCCGTTCGCACAGGATATTGGCGGCTGGTGGCTGCGCCACGCCGACGGCGTGACCAAGCGGGCCAACTCCGTCCTGCCCATGGACGACCCGGGGGACGTGGACGTGGCCATTGGGCGGGCCGAGCGCTTCTACACCGCGCTCGGGCTGCCGACCGTGTTCCTGATGGACGCCCAGGCGCGGCCCGAGGGGCTCGACGGGGTCCTTGCGGGGCGGGGCTACGAGCTGGTCGAACCGACGATCGCGATGACGGCCGACCTGAGCGGTCCTTACGAGCACGAGGGCGTGGACGTCCTGGACGCCCCGTCCCGCGAGTGGCTCGACCGGTGGTGGTCGGTGGACGGCCGCCGCGACCACCGTCCGCCGGTGGCGGAGAAGATCCTCACGGGTGTGAGCGCCGGGTACGCCTGCGCGGACGGTCTCGCCGTGGGACGCGGCGTCCCCCAGGGAGAGTGGCTCGGCGTCTACGCCATGGCCGTCGCGCCGGACGCGCGGAGGCGGGGGCTGGGCCGGCGCGTCCTGCGGGCCCTGCTCGGCTGGGGGAGCGAGCGGGGGTGCACGCGGGCGTACCTGGTCGTCGTCGAGCGGAACGCCGCGGCCAGGGCGCTGTACGAATCGGAGGGGTTCGTGCCGGCGGCCGCCTATCACTACCGCGTAAGGGACATCACCGCGAGGTGAGAAACGCAATATGGTTACGATATGCAGCCACTCGGATACTCTTCGCAGTTATCGCCGCATCGCGGCGCGCGGTGGGCCAAAGGAATGAAAGCGAACGGCGGCCACCGTCTCCGGTGACCGCCGTCCTTCGCTCGCTCTATTTGTGGAGGTCTACCGCTCCTCGTCCGGAGCGGCGGCCGGGGTTTCGGTAAGCCGGTCGGTCTCGTCCTGTATGTCGGCCCCATTGGAGCGGAGGGCCTCTGCGTACTTGCGACCGTGGTGGGCGCAGAACAGAAGGTCGCCGCCGCCTACAAGGACCGCACGGACGTAGGCCTGAGCGCCGCAGCGGTCGCATCGGTCGGCGACGGTCAGCGGCTTGGTTGGGGCAAGGGCTCCAGTCACGGCACCTTCCTCATGCTCGGGGTCGGTACTTAGGACAACATCTAACCCGACGTCGGCGTTCCCAACCTGGTTCTTCGTACGCCCACAGCAGAATGGCCCAATAAGTGACCGAGGTCACATTAGGCCGCGTCCCACCGGAACAGGCGTACGGCGATCAACGCTCCGACCACCGCGACCCCCAGCAGAACGGCGATCTGGGGCAGCGCGGAGGTCGGCCCGAGTCCTCTGCCCATCACATTGAGCATCCCCTCGTTGAGATAGCGCAGAGGGAAGATGTAGGACAGCGTCCTCATCCAGGCCGGCGAGGCGTCCAGCGGGAAGAACGAGCCGCCGAGGAACGCCATCGGCAGCACGATCAGCTGGGTCACCGCCTGGGCGGTCTCCTGCGTCTTGGCCCACGCGCCGATCAGCATCCCGATCGACAGGAAGGCCAGCACGCCCGCGATCACCATCGGGATCGCCATCCACCAGGCGCCGCTGAGCTTCAGGCCGAACATCGGGAGCTGCGCCACGAGCACGAACAGCGCGAACTGGACGAGCGCCACGGCGAGGCTGACCGCCACGCGCGCGGCGAACACGGTGGGGATGGGCGCCGGGGAGAGCTGGAGGCGGCGCAGGATGCCCTTGGTCCGCCACGTGACGAGCGTCTGGGAGGCCCCGAAGACGCCCGCCGACGCCAGCGCCCAGCCCAGCAGGCTCGGCGTGAAGAACTGGATGGCCTTGAGGGAGTCGTCCTCCACCCGCTGGTCGGTCAGCCGGTAGGCCGGCGGCTTCCCGGAGGCCGAGAGGTTCGCCGACTGGACGACCGAGTTCATCAGACCCCGCACCGTCCCGGACTTGACCTGGTCGGCCGCCGAGTAGTGGACGACCAGCTCGCCCCCGCGCTGCTCCACGACGGCGTCGGCGTCGCCCTTCTCCACCGTGCGCAGGGCGGCGGCGCGGTCGGAGGCCTTCTCGACCTTCATGACCTTGCCGAGCTCGCCCCCTCCCTGCGCCACCGCCTGGTCGAGGACGGGCGCCCTGCCCACCTCCAGGACCTTC
This sequence comes from Actinomadura coerulea, assembly GCF_014208105.1. Taxonomy (NCBI): domain Bacteria; kingdom Bacillati; phylum Actinomycetota; class Actinomycetes; order Streptosporangiales; family Thermomonosporaceae; genus Actinomadura; species Actinomadura coerulea. Next base: position 3,826,392 of record NZ_JACHMQ010000001.1, on the reverse strand, counting down.
ACCTTGGACGTCGACTGGTGGCCGAAGATCCCGCCGAAGACGACCAGGAACATCAGGGGGAACAGCACGGTGAAGAACAGCGCGGTGCGGTCGCGCCGGAAGCCCAGGAACATCGCCCTGGCCAGGCTCTTGAAACTCTCGAACGTGCTCACGCCCTGTACTCCCGTCCGGTGAGCTCCAGAAAGACGTCCTCAAGGGTGGCGCCGCGGATCTGGACGCCGTCCAGCGCGTTCTCGGCGGCCATGGCGGCGACGACCGCGGAGGGGTCGCGGGTGGAGATGGTGAGCGAGACGCCGTCGTCCTCGGCCTCGTCCGCGCCCGGCAGGAGCCGCGCGTCGGCGACGTCCAGGACGCCGCTGGCCACGCTGATCCTGGCCGGGGCGTCCAGCCCGCGCACCAGCACCGCCGGCGGGCCGAGCCGCAGGATCTTGCCCGCGTCCATGATGGCGACGCGGTCGCACAGGCTCTCCGCCTCGTCCATGTAGTGCGTGGTCAGCACGATGGTCCGGCCCTCGGTGTTGATGGTCCGGAGGACGTCCCACAGGTTGCGGCGCGCCTGCGGGTCCAGCGCGGCGGTGGGCTCGTCCAGGAACACGAGCTCGGGGTCGTGCACGAGCGCGCAGGCGATGGACAGGCGCTGCGCCTGGCCGCCCGAGAGCTTCTCGACGCGGGTGTCGGCCTTGTCGTCCAGGCCGACCAGTTCGAGCATCGAGTCGGCCTTCTTCGCGGGGGCGCCGTAGAGGGAGCCGAACGTCCGCAGCTGCTCGCGCGCGGTCAGCCGCTCGAAGAACGAGGACGCCTGCAACTGGACGCCGATCCGGGGGAGCAGCTTGGAGTTGCGCGGCCACGGAGACAGGCCGAGCACGGTGAGATCGCCCTCGTCCGGCTCCCGCAGCCCCTCGATGATCTCCAGTGTGGTGGTCTTGCCCGCGCCGTTCGGCCCGAGGATGCCGAAGAACTCGCCCTCCTCGACGGTGAACGTCACGCCGTCCACGGCCACGACGTCCCCGTATCGCTTGCGGAGGCCCGAAACCTCGATCGTTTGCGCCATGCGAGGACACTAGGGATGAATCGGGCTTTCGCACACCCACCCGAAGGTGGAGGTCCGGGTCCAGAAGTCGGAGTGCGGGTAGCCTGGCGAACCGTACGGGCCCTCCTGCGCCGGCGTGCGGAACGTCGGCGGCGGCGAGCCTTTCGGTGGATTGTCGGCGGCCGGGGGTACCCTGCTGCCGACCGTCCTACCCCCGAGGAGCACACGCACGTTGACCGCCGCGACCGCCGAAGCGACAACCGAAGACCCGCACGGCTACTCCGCCCGGCACCTCTCGGTGCTGGAGGGGCTGGAGGCCGTGCGCAAGCGACCCGGCATGTACATCGGGTCGACCGACAGCCGTGGCCTCGCGCACTGCCTGTGGGAGATCGTCGACAACTCCGTCGACGAGGCCCTCGCGGGCTACTGCACCCACATCAGCGTGACGATGCACCCCGACGGCTCCTTCGAGGTGGGCGACAACGGTCGCGGCATCCCGGTCGACCTGGAGCCCAAGACGGGCCTGCCCGGCGTCGAGCTGGTCATGACGCGGCTGCACGCGGGCGGCAAGTTCGGCGGCGTGTCCTACACGGCCTCCGGCGGCCTGCACGGTGTCGGCGCCTCCGTCGTCAACGCCCTGTCCGCCCGCCTGGACGTGGAGGTCGACCGCGACGGCCACACCCACGCGATCAGCTTCCGGCGCGGCCTGGCCGGCGAGTTCGCCGACGACGGCCGCCCGAACGCCCGGTTCAAGAAGAGGTCGGGCCTGCGGCAGATCCGCAAGGTCGCCAAGAAGACCACCGGTACCCGTACCCGCTTCTGGCCCGACCTGCAGATCTTCCTGAAGGACGCCACGGTCGAGCAGTCCCTCGTCCTCGACCGGATGCGGCAGACCGCGTTCCTCATCCCGGGCCTGACCATCGACGTCCGCGACGAGCGCGGCGAGGAGATCGTCGACGAGACGTTCCGGTTCGACGGCGGCATCAGCGAGTACTGCTCCTACCTCGCCAAGGACGCCCCGCTCGTCGACGTGCTGCGGCTCCAGGGGCGCGGCCACTTCACCGAGACCGTCCCCGTCCTCGACGACCAGGGCCACCTGACGCCCACCGACGTCGAGCGCGACCTCGAGGTCGACGTCGCGCTGCGCTGGGGCAGCGGCTACGACACGATCACCAAGTCGTTCGTCAACGTGATCGCGACCCCGAAGGGCGGCACGCACGTGCGCGGCTTCGACCGCGCCGTGCTCAAGGTCCTCAACGAGCAGCTCCGCGCGGTGAAGCTGCTCAAGAACGGCGACGAGGACGTCATCAAGGAGGACGTCCTCGAGGGCCTCACCGCCGTGGTGACGGTCCGCCTGCCCGAGCCGCAGTTCGAGGGCCAGACCAAGGAGGTCCTCGGCACCTCCGCGGCGACGCGCATCGTCTCCCAGGTCGTGCAGCGCGAGCTGCGGGCGATCTTCGAGAACCCGTCGCGCGGGCAGAAGCAGCCGCTGCGCGCCGTCCTGGAGAAGGTGGTCGGCGCGGCCAAGACGCGCATCGCCGCCCGCACCCAGCGCGACAACCAGCGCCGCAAGAACGCCCTGGAGAACTCGGCCCTCCCGGCCAAGCTCGTCGACTGCCGCTCCGCCGACGACCGCAGCGAGCTGTTCATCGTCGAGGGCGACTCGGCCCTCGGCACCGCCAAGCTGGCCCGCAACTCCGAGTTCCAGGCGCTGCTGCCCATCCGCGGCAAGATCCTCAACGTGCAGAAGGCGTCCGTCGCCGACATGCTGAAGAACGCCGAGTGCGCCGCGATCATCCAGGTGCTCGGCGCCGGGTCGGGGCGGACGTTCGACGTCGAGGCCGCCCGCTACGGGCGCGTGGTGATCCTCGCCGACGCCGACGTCGACGGCGCGCACATCCGCACGCTGCTGCTCACCCTGTTCCACCGCTACATGCGGCCGATGCTGGAGGCAGGGCGGATCTACTCCGCCGTCCCGCCGCTGCACCGCATCGAGCTGGTCAAGCCGCGCAAGGGGCAGGACAAGTACATCTACACCTACTCCGACGCCGAGCTGCGGCAGCGGCTCGTCGAACTGGAGCGCAAGGGCCAGCGCTGGAAGGAGCCGATCCAGCGCTACAAGGGCCTCGGTGAGATGGACGCCGACCAGCTGGCCGAGACGACGCTCGACCCCCGGCACCGGGTGCTGCGCCGCGTGCGCATCGAGGACGCCGAGGAGGCGGGCAAGGTGTTCGACCTGCTGATGGGCAGCGAGGTCGCTCCGCGCCGCGCGTTCATCACCGCCGGGGCCACCGAGCTGGACGTGGAGCGCATCGACACCTGACCGGGGCTTCTCCACCCTGGGGTGGAGAGGGGGAAGTCCAGCCGGGCGCCGATCCGCGCGAGGGCCGGCGCTCCCTATGCTCGGGGCATGAGCACGCTGGACGACGTCCTCCTCCCCGCCGCCGTCACCGCCCCGGTCCCGTACCGGCGGCGGTGGGCGGGCTTCGCCCGCGCGCGCCGGGCGCACGCCGTCCCTCCGCTCCTCGCGGCGGGTGCGGTGCCGGCCGGCGTCGCGCCGTGAGGGCCGTCGGGGAGCGGACCACCCGGGTCGTGATCGTCGGCGCCCTGCTGACCTGGGGCCTCTTCGCCTACGTCCGCGGGATGCTCAGGGTCGATCCGGCTCCCGCGCTGCACGGCGCCGGCCTGGCCCTCGTCGTGCTGAACGTGGTGGTGCTCGCCCTGCTGGGGAGCGGCATCTGGGTCGGGCGCAACAGCGAGGCGCGGCGCCGGCGCCTGGGCGTCGCCCTTCTGCTGGCGGCCATCGGCTCGGCGATGGCGCTGTACGCGCTCGCCCCCGACTCCGGCACCGGGTTCGTCTTCTCCGTGGCGGGGCTCTGGATGCTGCTGCTGTGGCTGCCGATGCCGGGGGGCATCACGGTGAGCGCGCTGACGATCGCCACGATCGGCGCGCTGGGGGAGGCGGTCGGCTCCGGCGGCGCCGACGTCGGCCAGATGGCGGCGGTCGCGGGCATCACCCTGGGCGCGCTCGCGAGCCGCCGTGGCAAGGCCGCGCAGGAGGCGACCCGCCGCGCGGAGGCGGCCAACGCGGTCCTCGCCGAGCGGTCGCACATCGCCCGGGAGATCCACGACATCCTGGCCCACTCGCTGTCGGCGCAGATCGTCCACCTTGAGGGGGCGCGGCTGCTGCTGGCGCGGGACGGCGACCGGGCCCAGGCTCTGGACCGGGTGGAGCGCGCGCGGAACCTCGCCCGCTCGGGCCTGGAGGAGACCAGGCGGGCCCTGGCCACGCTGCGGGGGGAGATACCGCAGCCCAAAGAGGTCATCCAGGAGCTCGCCGAGGAGTTCTACGCGAGCACCGGGCGACCCTGCGACGTGCATGTGACCGGTGCGCCGCGCGAGCTGCCGCCGCAGGCCGGCCTCGCGGTCGTCAGGACCGCCCAGGAGGCGCTCACCAACGTCCGCAAGCACGCGCCGGGCGCGCGCGCCCAGGTCGCCCTGCGCTATCTCGCGGGCAGGGTGGAGCTCGAGGTGACCGACACGGGCGGCGCCGAGCCCGCCGATCAGCCGGACGGCGGCGGGTACGGCCTCGTGGGGATGCGGGAGCGCGCGGAGCTGATCGATGGGACGCTGGTGACCGGACCGGACGGCAAGGGATTCCGCGTGTCCCTCACCGTGCCGGCCTGACGGGAGGGGCGAGCGGTGAGCGGCACGGCGAGGATCCTGGTCGTCGACGACCAGACCGTGGTGCGGGAGGGCCTGGTCCTCCTGCTGGAACTGCTGCCCGGCATCGAGGTCGCGGGGGCGTGCGGCGACGGCGAGCAGGCCGTGGCGATGGTCGCCGAGTTGCGTCCCGACGTCGTCCTGATGGACCTGCGGATGCCGCGGATGGACGGGGTGGAGGCGACCCGCCGGATCAGGGAGGCGCACCCGGACGTCGGGATCGTCGTCCTCACCACCTACGCCGACGACGAGTCGATCTTCGCCGCGCTGCGCGCCGGGGCCCGCGGCTACCTCACCAAGGACGCCGACGCCGACGAGATCGCCCGCGCCGTCGCCGCCGTCCGCGGGGGAGCGTCGCGGCTCGACCCGGCCGTCCAGCGCCGCCTGGTCGAGGCCGTGGCCGCCGGCGAGGCCCCCCGCCGGGCCCCGGGCGGCGGGCTGCCGGACGGTCTGACCAGGCGCGAGGCGGAGGTGCTGGCCCTCATCGCCCGGGGGCGCTCCAACGCCGAGATCGCGGGCGACCTGTTCATCTCCGAGGCGACCGTCAAGACGCACATCAACAACCTGTTCGCCAAGGCGAGGCTCCGCGACCGGGCCCAGGCCGTCACCTACGCCTTCCGGCACGGCCTCGGCGGATGATCTTCGGTCAGGGTCCGGCAAGGGCCGGGTCAAGGCCCCCTCCCGCGCGCCCGCGCGGCCCCAGCATGGGACCGTGCTGAGAACCTGCATGATCGCGGACTACCTGCGCCCCTACGCGCAATGGCGGATCAACCGCCCCGACCCCTGCGACGACGGCCGCAACGCCCGCGCCGCGATCGGCCTCATCGACGCGGCCGCCTACGTGAACGAGCTGGACGACAGCGAACGCGTCATCGTGCGCATGGCCATCGCCGGCTGCTTCACCCTGGGCCGCTTCAACCCGGGCGCGGAGGGGGAGAAGGTCATCCGGTCCTGGCACTACGACGACGCGTCCGGCGGCCCGGCCGACCTTCTGGAAATCCTGGCGGTCTGCGCCGAACGCGGTCTGCGGACACCGGTGCCGCAGCCCCGCGAGGGCCAGACCGCCCCGGCGTGACCGCGGCCCGCCGGTAACCAAGCGATCGCTTGCTAGGCTTCGGGCATGCCCTCCCAGGACCACATGAAGCAGGCGCTCCAGACCTACGTCGACGCCTTCAACGCCGCCGACGCGGTCACCGTGTGCGGCCTCTACGCCGACGACGCCGTCATCGAGGACCCCGTCGGCCACCCCCCGATCAGCGGCCGGGCCGCCATCGAGGAGTTCTACGCCAACGCCATCGCCGGAGGCGCCAAGCTCACCCTCGACGCCCCCGTCCGCGGCTCCCACGGCGACCGCGCCGCCATGGCCTTCACCGTCGACGTCCCCGGCCTGCGTGTCCGCGCCATCGACGTCATGACCTTCAACGCCGAAGGAAAGATCGTCCGTATGGAGGCCCACTGGGGCCCCGACGACATCGAGACCTGACCTCGCGGGAAGCCGCCCCCGTCCTCGGCGAGGGCGGCGGGCTTGGCCGGATCCGGCCGCGCGCTGACCGTAACCAATCAGCCACCGCAGGTGAGAGCCGGATGGAGCGAGTCAGACCCTCCCTCAATCGCGGTATGTGCACACTCCGTAATCAAGTGAGCCGTCGAGGCATCTGGCGGCCGAGCGTGACGTGGTGAACACTCCTTGTGTTCGGTCCCCCGCTCACCTGCCGTCGCCCACGACTCAGACACACCCCGCATCCCGGGGCGCGTGGGCACCGGCGGTGGGGAGCCACCGTCGAAGGAGAACATATGCCGTCGATCAAGACCACAGCCCTGGCCCTGGCCGCGACCGCCATGGTGACGGGCCTGGCCACCGCCGGAGTCGCCAGCGCCCAGACCCCCTCCAAGCCCGCCGCGGCCCGGGCCGCGGCCCTTCCGCCGGGGTACCAGATCGTCGCCCTGCCGAACGCCAACGTCCCCAACTTCCAGCGGCGGGTCGTCGTCTGCCCGGGCACCAAGCACGTCCTCGGCGGCGGCGGGGAGGCGCGCGGCAACGGCGCCATCCTGGTGGGCTCCTTCCCCACCGACGACGGTCGCGGCTGGATCGCGCTCGGCCGCCAGATCGGCTACAACGACGTCGGCATCAGCGTCTACGCGATATGCGCCGACTGACACCGGCCCCTTCCAGCGCTCCCGGCCGCCTCCGCGGCTCCGGGCGGTGAAGGGCGGAGGCCCCGGGCGAACGCCCGGGGCCTCCCGCGTCAGTCCTCGTCGGAGGGCTCTTCGGCGGAGGGCGTTTCCTCCGGTGCCGGGCCGATGGGGCCGCTGACGGCCGTCAGCGGCGTGTCCAGCGCCTCGCCGGATCCGTCCCTGCGGCCCATCGTGACGTTGAGCGTCGCCGGTCTGCCGCCGGCGCCCGCCGCCCGCAGGGGCGTCAGGGCCGCCCAGGCCTGGAGCAGCACGTCCTCGCCCTTGAGGAAGCGGTGGGCGCGGACGCCGCCGGTGGCGCGGCCCTTGGACGGGAAGTCGGCGAAGTCGGCGAGCTTGATCGCGCCGGTCTGGGTGCCGGGCAGCGCCGAGGACGAGCCGGAGACCGTGATGACGCGGGCCTCGCGGGCCGGGTCGAGGGCGCCGAACCACAGGACGCTCGCGCCGGCGCCGAGCTTGATGCCCGCCATGCCGCCGGCGGCCCGGCCCTGGGGCCGGACGACGGACGCGGGGAAGTGCAGGAGCTGGGCGTCGGTGCTGATGAAGACGAGGTGCTGCTCCTCGGACATCAGCTGGACGGCGCCGACCACGCGGTCGCCGTCCTTGAGGCCGATGACCTCGAACTCGTCGCGGTTGGCGGGGAAGTCGGGGACCACCCGTTTGACCACGCCCTGGGCGGTGCCGAGCGCCAGGCCGCCGCCCTCCTCGCCGACGGAGGCGATGCCCACCACCGTCTCGCCCGGTTCCAGGTCGACGTACTCGGTGACCGGCGCCCCGCCCGCCAGGGACGGGGGCGTCGCGGACGGCGGCAGCGTCGGCAGGTCGAGGACGTCGATGCGGATCATCCGGCCCAGGGACGTCACCGCGCCGACCTGGCCGCGGGCCGTGGCGGGCACGACCGACGCCAGCACGTCGTGCGCGGCGCGGGGGCCGCTGTCGGGCAGGGGCGAGGCGTCGTGCGTGCGGGCCATGAGGCCGGTGGCGGACAGCAGCACCGTGCACGGGTCGTCGGCGACCTCCAGCGGCACGGCCTGCGCGGCGGTCTGGCCCGAGGACTCCAGCAGGATGGTGCGGCGCGGGGTGGCGAACTCCTTGACGACCTCGCCCATCTCCTTGGAGACGACGCCGCGCAGCTTGCGCTCCGAGTCGAGGATCGCGGTCAGCTTGGCGATCTCCTTGGCGAGCTGCTCCTTCTCCTTCTCCAGCTCCAGGCGGTCGAAGCGGGTGAGGCGGCGCAGCGGGGTGTCGAGGATGTACTGCGCCTGGATCTCCGACAGCTCGAAGATCTGCATGAGGCGCTGCTTGGCCTGGGCGGCGTCGTCGCTCTGCCGGATGACCTGGATGACCTCGTCGATGTTCAGCAGGGCGACGAGGAGGCCCTCCACCAGGTGCAGGCGGTCCTCGCGCTTCCTGCGCCGGAACAGGGAGCGCCGGCGGACGACGTCGATGCGGTGGTCGATGTAAACCTGGAGCAGGTCGCGCAGGCCGAGCGTGCGGGGCTGGCCGTCGACCAGGGCGACGTTGTTGATGCCGAACGTCTCCTCCATCGGCGTGAGCCGGTAGAGGTCGGCGAGGACGGCCTCGGGGTTGAAGCCGTTCTTGATCTCGATGACCAGGCGGAGCCCGACGGTGCGGTCGGTGAGGTCCTTCAGGTCGGAGATGCCCTGGATCTTCTTGGCGTTGACCAGTTCCTTGATCTTGGCCTTCACCCGCTCGGGGCCGACGGCGTAGGGCAGCTCGCTGACGATGATGCCCTTGCGGCGGGGCGTGACGCTCTCGATGGAGACCGTGGCGCGGGTGCGGAACGTTCCCCGGCCGCGCTCGTAGGCGTCGCGGATGCCGTCCAGCCCGACGATCTTGCCCCCGGTGGGCAGGTCGGGGCCGGGCACGAAGCGCATCAGCTCCTCGAGCGTGGCGTCCGGGTGGTCGATCAGGTGCCGGGCCGCGGCGACGACCTCGCCGAGGTTGTGCGGCGCCATGTTCGTGGCCATCCCGACCGCGATACCGGACGCGCCGTTGACCAGCAGGTTCGGGAACGCGGCCGGCAGCACCTCCGGCTCCTGCTCCTGCCCGTCGTAGTTGGGCCGGAACTCGACGGTGTCCTCGTCGATGGAGGCGACCATCAGCATCGCCTCGCGGGACAGCCGCGCCTCGGTGTACCGCATGGCGGCGGGCATGTCGTCGCCGCCGAGCGACCCGAAGTTGCCGTGCCCGTCCACGAGCGGCATCCGCATCGCCCAGGGCTGCGCCATCCGCACCATCGCGTCGTAGATGGCGCTGTCACCGTGCGGGTGCAGCTTGCCCATGACCTCGCCGACCACGCGGGCGCACTTGACGTGCCCGCGGTCGGGGCGCAGCCCCATCTCGTTCATCGAGTACAGGATCCGGCGCTGGACGGGCTTCATGCCGTCGCGCGCGTCGGGGAGCGCCCGCTGGTAGATGACCGAGTAGGCGTATTCGAGGAAGCTGCCGCGCATCTCGTCGGAGACGTCGACATCGACGATGTTCTCCTCGAAGTCCGGCGGAGGTGGAGGGGCTGGGGATCCGCGTCGTGCCATGCCCCACATTGTGGCCGGTCCCGGGGACATCTTTCGCCCGCCCCACCGGGTGATCCGGCCGAGTCGGCGGATCGATCCCGTTTCGTCACCTCCGCGGACCTGGCAGATTGAGCGGGAGACGTTCCGGTTCTTCCGGGTGGAAGTTCGTCGAGCAGGTGGAGGTTTCGTTGAGCGGGCTGGCCGACTTCCAGAACTCGATCTATCTGCAGGGGCTCGGAGACGTCCTGCCGCCGCTGCCCACGGACCTGACGAGGCTGGAGGGCCTCGCCGAGCGGTCGCTGTCGGCGCGGGCGTTCGGCTACGTGGCCGGATCGGCGGGCACCGAGGCGACCGCGCGGGCCAACCGCGCGGCGTTCGACCGGTGGCGGATCGTCCCGCGCATGCTGCGGGACGTCGCCGAGCGCGACCTGTCGGTGACCGTGCTGGGCACCCCGATGCCGTCGCCGGTCCTGCTCGGCCCCATCGGCGTCCAGTCGATCTTCCACCCGGACGGTGAGCTGGCGGTCGCGCGGGCGGCCGCGGTCGAGGGCCTGACGATGGTGCTGAGCACCGCGTCCTCGTTCGGCATCGAGGAGGTCGCGGAGGCGAACGGGGACGGACCGCGCTGGTACCAGCTGTACTGGCCGAAGGACCGGGAGCTCGCCGTCAGCTTCCTGGAGCGGGCGAAGACCGCCGGGTACACCGCCCTCGTCGTGACGCTCGACACGTTCACGCTGGCGTGGCGTCCGCGCGACCTGGACCAGGCCTACCTGCCGTTCCTGCGCGGGATCGGGGTCGCGAACTACTTCGGCGACCCGGTGTTCCAGAAGGCCGTCGGCGGGCCCGTGACGGAGGCCAACCGCGACATGGCGCTCCTGCACTGGGTGGCCAACTTCGGGAACCCGAGCCTGACCTGGGACGACCTGATCTTCCTGCGCGAGCACTGGGACGGGCCCATCGCGCTCAAGGGCATCCAGCATCCCGACGACGCCCGCCAGGCCGTGGACGCGGGGATGGACGCCGTCATCGTCTCCAACCACGGCGGACGCCAGGTGGACGGCGCCGTCGCGTCGCTGGACGCGCTGCCCGGCGTGGTCGAGGCCGTCCGCGACCAGGCGACGGTCCTCTTCGACAGCGGGATCCGGACCGGGGCGGACATCGTCAAGGCGCTCGCCCTCGGTGCCAGGGCGGTCCTGGTCGGGCGCCCGTACGCGTACGGGCTGGCGCTGGGCGGCCAGGCGGGCGTCCAGCACGTCCTGCGCTGCCTCCAGGCCGAACTGGAGCTCACCATGGCGCTTTCCGGCGCCAAGCGTCCGGACGAGCTGCACCCGGAGGTCCTTCTCCGCGCCTAGCCCGCGCGAAGGCCGCGGTCCGCCGCCGGACTTTCGCCGGCGAATGCGGGTAGGGAGACGCGCATGCGCTGGCCCGATCACGCCATCTGGTGGCACGCCTATCCCCTCGGCTTCGTCGGCGCCGAACGCGAGGCCCCCGAACGCGAGGCCGCGCCGGAGCCGCGGCTCGGACGGCTCGCGGGCTGGCTCGACCACCTCGTCGGCCTCGGCTGCAACGGCCTCGCGCTCGGCCCGGTGTTCGCGTCCGAGACGCACGGCTACGACACCGTCGACCACTACCGGGTCGATCCGCGGCTCGGCGGCGAGGACGACCTGCGGCGACTGGTCGACGAGGCGTCCGGCAAGGGCGTCCGCGTGCTGCTCGACGGCGTCTTCAACCACGTCGGGCGCGGGTTCGTCCCGTTCGCCGATGTCGCCGCCAAGGGCGACGCCTCCGCGTACAGGAAGTGGTTCCACGCCGACCTGCGCACGTTCGAGGGCCACGACCGGCTGGTGACCCTGAACCACGACGAACCCGAGGTCGCCGACTACGTCACCGACGTCATGACCCATTGGCTGGAGCGCGGCATAGACGGATGGCGCCTCGACGCCGCCTACGCCGTCCCGCCGGATTTCTGGCGGACGGTCACAGACCGTGTCCGCGCGCGCTTCCCCGACGCATGGCTCGTCGGAGAGGTCATCCACGGCGACTACGCCGGCCTTGTGGAACGGACCGGATTCGACTCCGTCACCCAGTACGAGTTGTGGAAGGCCATCTGGAGCTCACTGAACGACCGGAACTTCTTCGAACTCGCCCACGCGCTGGACCGCCACAACGGGATGCTGGCGACCTTCGCTCCGCAGACCTTCCTCGGCAATCACGACGTGACCCGGATCGCCACCCGGCTGACCGAACGGCGCGACCTGGCCCACGCACTCGTGATCCTGATGACCGTGGGCGGCGTCCCGTCCGTCTACGCGGGGGACGAGTTCGCCCTTGAAGGCGTCAAGGAGGAGCGCGAAGGCGGAGACGACGCGATACGGCCGCCCTTCCCCGCCCAGCCCGGCGGCGTCCCCGGCCACGGCGGCGTCCACCATCGTCTTCACCAGGACCTGATCGGCGTGAGACGGCGCCACCCGTGGCTCGTCCGCGCAAGGACCACGGCTGCCACCTTGACCAATACGGCTTTTTCCTACACCGTGGAGGACGGCCCGGATCGGCTGGGAGTAGTCCTGAACACGGGCGAGGAACCCGCGAAGGTGGCTCTGCCTTCCGCCGGCTGGACGTGCGTGGCCGGTGACGCGGCCTTCGGCGGCGACGGCGCCGTCGTCCCACCCGCCGGCTGGGCGATCGCCGAACCATGACATCCGTCATGGGCCGCCCCTGAGAACTTCATGATCGTTTCCTGACGTCCGTGACTGCACGCCCGCGCCACCGCCGGACAGCATGGAGGCCATGAGGGCACCTGTGATCGAGGTACGCGACCTGGACCTGAACGAGGCCGTGCGCAACGTCTCGTTCACCGTGGCGCGGGGAGAGGTCTACGCGCTGCTGGGCCGCCACGGCTCCGGCAAGACGGCCCTGCTGGAGATCCTCGCGGGCCTGCGGCGGCCCACCGGCGGCACCGTCCGGCTCCGCGGCGCCGACCCCTACACCGACCGGGACGGCGCGCGCGCCTCCGCCGTCTGGCGCGACGGCGGCCTCTTCCCGGGGCTGACCGTCGCCGAGGTGGTCGACACCTGGCGGCGCTGGACCCTCGACCCGCTCACCCGGGACGAGGCGCTGCGACTGGTCGGCCTCACCCGCCACGCCGACGTGCCGTTCGAGCGGCTGGCCGCCGGACGGCGCCGCATGCTCGACCTGGCGCTGGCCCTGGTCGGACGGTCGGACGTGCTCGTCCTCGACGAGCCCACCGCGGGGCTCGACGCCGCCGCCGCGCGCGAGGTGTGGTCGGTCCTGGCCAGGCTCGCCGCGGACGGCGCCGCCGTGGTGGTCGCCACCCGCGACCCGGGCGAGGCGTGCCGCGCCGACCGGGTCGGGGTCCTGGACGAGGGCCGCCTGGTCACCGGGCGGGACACCGCCCGCCTCCGCGCCGCCTGAGCCCCCGCGCCCCCCGTGACGGCCGCATACGCTGGGCGGGTGCAGCCCCGGATCCCCCGTCCCACCGTCATCGCCGCGATCATCGTGGGGATGACGGTGCTGACGCTGGCCGGGTCCCTGCTGCAGGCGCTCTGGTACGAGGCGGTCGACCTGCGGGACCCCGGGCGCCTGCTCCTGGCCCTCGCCGGGACCGGCGCCGCCTTCGCCCTCTACGCCCGCCTCCTGTGGCAGAACCTGATGCGCCGCACCACTCCCGTGCACGGGCTCGGGCTCGCCGTGATCGCGGCGATCTGCTGGGCGCTGCCCCCGCTGCTCGGCACCGGTCAGGGCTGGGGCAACGCGCTCCTGGTCCCCGCCGGGCTGATCGCCGTCGTGCTCCCGGTGCGCGAGGCGGCCGCCGCGGGCGCGGCGGCGACCGTCCTGACCCCCGCCTACGGCGCGCTCCTCGGGCTCCCCGCGCTGACCGTCCTGTACGAGGCGGCGGCCGTGCCGCTCATCGCCTTCTCCGGATACGTCACGGTCTGGCTGTTCCATGTCGTGCAGGAGCTCCGCGAGGCGCGCGTCGAGCTGGCCCGGTCCGCGGTGGGGGAGGAGCGCCTCCGGTTCGCCCGCGACCTCCACGACGTCCTCGGCCACAGCCTCCAGGCCGTCGCGCTGCGCGCCGAGGTGGCCGAGCGGTTCGTCGAACGCGACGACGGCCGCGTCCGCAAGGAGCTGACCGAGATCCAGACGATGGCGCGGGACGCGGTGCGGGACGTGCGCGAGGTCGTCCGCGGCTACCGCGCCACGTCCCTGCGCACCGAGCTGGACGGCATGTCCGCCGTCCTGCGCGCCGCCGGGATCCGCTGCGAGCGCCCCGAGGTGTCGCCGGAGCTGCCCGCCCACGTCCACGAGCCGCTCGGCTGGGTCGCCCGCGAGGCCGCCACGAACGTCCTGCGGCACTCCAGCGCCACCTGGTGCGAGATCACGGTCCGGGCCGGCCGCGACCGCGTCCAGCTGGAGATCGTCAACGACGGCGCCGCGCGCCGGGCCGCGGGGGACGCCGGCAGCGGCCTGGCCGGGCTCGCCGAACGGATCGCGGCCGCCGGCGGCGCCTTCCGGGCGGGCCCCGCGGGCGACGGGACGTTCCGGGTGACGGCCGCCGTCCCCGCGAAGGGAGACGCATGATCCGCGTGCTGCTCGCCGACGACCACCTCCTGATCAGGGAGGCGCTCGTCCTGCTCCTGGAGACCGAGGACGGCATCGAGGTCGCCGCCGACGTCGGGCGCGGCGACGAGGCCGTCGAGCGCGCCCTCGCCCTCAGGCCCGACGTCGCCGTCCTCGACATCGACATGCCCGGCCTGGACGGCCTCGCCGCGGCCGAGCGCCTGGCCCGCGAGCTGCCCGCCTGCCGCCTGGTGATCGTGACCGCGCACGGCCGCCCCGGCAACCTGCGCCGCGCCATGGCCGCCGGCGTCCGCGGCTTCCTCGGCAAGGACGCCCCCGGCCGCCGCCTCGCCCAGGTCATCCGGCAGGTCGCCGACGGCGCCCGCTACATCGACCCCCAGCTCGCCGCCGACGCCCTCGCCGCCGAGGAGTGCCCCCTCACCCCCCGCGAACTCGACACCCTCCGCGCCGCCGCCGACGGCGCCCCCGTCTCCCGCATCGCCCGCACCCTGGGCCTCTCCGAGGGCACCGTCCGCAACTACCTCTCCGCCGCCGTCACCAAACTGGGCACCGACAACCGCCACACCGCCGCCCGCACCGCACGAGACCGGGGATGGTTGTAGCGCCCTGATCAGCGGCGGGCGAGGACCAGAGAGCCTCGTTTCGTCACTGGCAGGGGGGTGTTCAGGTGGGCGGCGGCCTCGGTGGCCTGGGGGCGGGGGACCTGGCGGGCGATCAGGTAGTCGCGGACGGCGGCCTGGTCGGGAAGGGTGATCAGCGGGGCGTCCCAGCGCTCCACCTCGACCTCGCCGAAGACCTCGCCGACGCGGGCCGGCGCCTCCTCCGCGTCGAACGTGGTCGGCTCGGGGCGCCACACCGGCGACAGCTCGGGGCTGTCGGTCCGGCAGATCGCGGTGACCAGGAGGAGGCCGCCCGGGGCGAGGACGCGGCGGGCCTCGCGCAGCGCCCGGTCCGGGTCGTCCAGCTGGGGGAGCAGGTTCACGGCGACGGCGGCGTCGAACGTCCCGTCCCGGAACGGCAGGCGCAGCGCGTCGGCCCGCAGGCGCGGCGCGGGGTGGGCGGACACGAGGTCGGCGGAGGCGTCCAGCCCGACGAGCCGGAACGGCGGCGGGTGGGGGAGGGCGTCGCTGAGGGCGCCCTCCCCGCAGCCGATGTCCAGGACGCGGGACGCGCCCGAGCCCAGCAGCTTGGAGGCGATGTGGTCGTGCAGGCTCCGTGCCCCGATCAGGTACTTCCTGGTGACCCTTGCCGCCAGGCGGAAGCGTTCAGGACCGGCGTCGTGGTCGGGTGTGAGGGCCATGCAGTGAGTCTGCCCGGTGTACCGCCCGGAAAGCGTCGTCAGGCGGTGGCGCCTCCGTCGATGACCAGGTCGTGGCCGATGACGTGGGACGAGGCGTCGGAGGCCAGCCACAGGATGGTCTCGGCCACTTCCGCGGTTTCGGACACCCGGCCGGACGGGGCGGAGGCGCGCATCCGCTCGGCGCGCCCGGCGGGCGTCTCGCCCGGGAGCAGCGACATCGGCGTGTCGGTGGCGCCCGGGCTGACGGCGTTGACGCGGACGCCGTCGGCGACGTGGTCGAGGGCGGCGGTGCGGGTGAGGACGCTGACCGCCGCCTTGGAGGCCGCGTAGGCCGCGAGGCCGGGGCGGCGCCCGTGCGCGCCGATGTTGGACGAGACGTTGACGATCGCTCCGCCGCCGTGGGCGCGCATGTGGGCGATCTCGTGCTTCATCGACAGGAACACGCCGGTCAGGTTCACCGCGAGGACGTCGTTCCAGGCGGCGGTGTCGATGTCGGCGACGGGTGCGGCGGCGCCGAGGATCCCGGCGTTGTTGACGGCGACGTGGAGGCCGCCGTGGCGGCCCGCGACCGCCTCGACCATCCCGGCGGCCGACGCGGGGTCGGCCACGTCCGCGACGACGTGGTCGGCCCGGCCGGGGCCGATCTCCTTCACCGCCTCGACCAGCGCGGTCTCGTTCCGTCCGGCCAGGACAACGGTCGCGCCCTCGCGGGCGAACGCGTGCGCGGCGGCGCGGCCGATGCCGCCCGCGCCGCCGGTGACGAGGACGATCTTGCCGTCGAATCGCATCTGGACTCCAAAATAGTAGAACGAACGGTCTCGAATTAGGAGGAAGAGAAGCCCCGCCGTGCGGCGGGGCGGCCGGGGTCAGGTGAAGAGCGCGGCGGCCTGGCGGGCCGTGTCGCGGAGGCGGTGGTCGTCGGCGGGGGCGCGGCCGAGGACGCGCATGCCCTGGAACAGGACGAGCAGGAGGCGGGCCAGCGCGCGGGGGTCCTTGTCCGGGGCCAGCTCGCCCTGGGCCCGCGCGCGGGTCAGCGCGGTGGTGAGCGAGGCCTCCAGGAAGTTCCAGCTCGCCTCGACCAGGCGCGCGGCCTCGGGGTCGCGCCCGGCCAGCTCGACCGCGGTGTTCACCACGAGGCAGCCGAGCCGGGGCCGGTCGCGCGCCGACTCCTCGGCGTAGCGCTCGATCAGGGCGCGGACCGCCGGCAGCACGGGCCCGGGCTGCGACAGCGCCTCGGCGATCTTCGGATCGGTGTCGCGGACGTAGTGTTCGAGGGCCTTCAGGTACAGCTCGCGCTTGCCGCCGAACGTGGCGTAGACGCTGGCCCGGGCGATGCCGAGGTGCGCCACGAGGTCGGCCATGGAGGTCGCCTCGTAGCCGCGCTCCCAGAACAGCTCCAGCGCGCGCCGCAGCGCGGCGTCCGGATCGAACTCCTTCGTCCGTGCCATGCCGAAGACGATAAGCCGTTCGAGAACGAACGGTCAAATATCAGCCCCGCGAAGCCGCCGGAACGGACGGGCGGTCCAGGTCCATGGAGTCCAGCACCGCGCCGTCGGCGGCGAGCGCCTCCACGACCGGTCCCCGGCGGGCGCCCCACACCACGACGACGTGCCCGTGCTCGGGGACGTCCAGGATCCTCTTGCCGACCCGCACCCGGGCGACCTCGGCCGAGGCCCGCAGCCGCGCCTCGCTCACCCACTTGGCGCCCCACGGCAGCAGCCGGTTGGCGTTGCGGACCGTCCGGCCCGACCCGTACCTGAGCAGGTGGCGCCCCATCTCGCCGGACGAGCGGCGCGCCAGCGGCTCCTCGGGGGCCGACCCGCCCGCGCCGCCGAGCTCCATCCACTCGCCGTCGCGGCGATGGAACGTCCAGCCCTCGATGAACGAGGACGCGGAGTCCCCCCACTGGTGAAGGAACGTGACAACGGCGATGTCGCCGTCCTTGTCGAGCCCGAGCGGAAGGTAGTCCCGGCCTTCGGTGAAGGCGGCGGGAGCGGGGACGGGAAGGCCGTCCCGGAGGAGCCGCAGGCACTCCTCGTGCACCTCGTGGTCGTTCATGATGGGGGACCTCTGATCGTGCAGGCAGGGCAAAGGGCCCTCCCGCGAGAGGGCCCCACGTGAGGTTCACTCTAGAGGTCCGGCTCGTCTGGTTTCACCCGTCTGGCGTACTCCCGACAAGCCTTTGCCATCTGTCCTTCATCTCATGGTCGATCACGGCGCCGCGCGGCCGGAGCGCCCGCGAGGCGAGGACGGCGCACAGGGCGGCCAGCGGCAGTTCCACCCCGGCCGCGAGGGCGATCGCCACCGTCCGCTCCGCGCCGGGCGCGGCGGTCGTCACGTCGAACCACGCGTCCACGGCCAGCAGCGCCCCGGCCGCGGCGGCGGCGAGGCCGTGGCGCGGGTCGCGGCGGACGAGCAGCACGCCGGTGCCGAGCAGCGCGGCGGCCTCCATCGCGTCCAGTCCCACCCAGGCGGCGGACCAGTTCGGCACCGTGGCGGTGGACGGCATGGTGGCGGCGAGCATCCACATCCAGGGCACCAGCGCGGCGGCGCCCCCGATGAACGCCCAGCCGAGCCGCCGGCCTCCCTCCCTCCGCCGCGCGGCGGGGCCGGGCGGGCCGTACCGTCCGGGGCGCGGACGGCGGACGGCGATCACGGGACGGGGCGAGGGGGGACCGGGGCGGGTCAGGACGGCGACCATGGGGACTCCTGCGGACGGTGTTCTGTGCGCATCCGCTGCCCGGATGCCTGGTCAAAGCCTGGCCGGGATCCGCCGCACGATCAGTAGCGCACCCTTCCGACTCGGGGTGGCACTGGGTTCACCCCCGGCCCTGCACCCTGGTTCATGGCGGCGCCCGAAGTGGGGCAATACGGTTTTGCCCATGGCATCCATCTCCGCGGCCCGGCGTGTCCGCGTGCACGCTCCGTGGTCGGCCGCGGCGTGGCGCGACACGGTCTTCGTCGTCTCGGGGGTGCCGCTGCAGCTCGCCGGCTGGCTGGTCCTCGGCTCCGTGTGGACGGTCTGGGCGCCGGTGCGGGTGACGCCGATCCTCGTGCTCACCGGTGTGTCGGCGATCCTGCTGCTGCTCGCGCTGCGCCCGCTGACGTCCTGGCAGCGGGAGCGGTGCTGGGCGATGCTCGGGCTCGACATCCCGCGCATGCCCGACTTCGACGGCGGGCGCGCCTGGGACGTGCTGCGCGACCTCCGCTCGCCCGAGCTGTGGCGGGTGCTCCAGTACCACCTGCTGGCCGGGCCGTTCCTCGCGCTCGGCGGGCTGGCCGTGACCGCGGCGTGGGCGGCCGGGCTCGCGCTCGCCACGTCCCCGGCCTACGCGTGGGCGGTGCACCCCGGCGACCCGCTGGCCGACCATCCGCAGCGCGTCGCCGTGCTCACCGCGGTCGGGGTGCTGCTGCTCGCCGCGGCGCCGTGGGCGGCGGCGGGGGTCCGGCGCCTGGACGCCCGCGCCGCCGCCGCGCTGCTCGGCCCCGACCGCGCGAAGGAGCTCCAGCGGCGCGTCGAGGACCTGGCCGAGAAGCGCGCCAGCGTGGTGGACGCCGCCGACCTCGAGCGCCGCCGCATCGAACGGGACCTGCACGACGGCGCCCAGCAGCGCCTCGTGTCCCTCGCGCTCAACCTCGGCCTCGCGCGCGAGACGCTCACCGGCGTCCCGGACGAGGCCATGCGCGTGATCGTGGAGGCGCACGAGGAGGCGAAGGCGGCGCTGACCGAGCTGCGCGACCTGATCCGCGGCCTGCATCCGGCCGTGCTGGAGGACCGCGGCCTGGACGCCGCCCTGTCCGGCGTCGCCGCGCGCGTGCCGCTGCCCGTCCGGCTCCGCGTCGACATCGAGCCGCGCGCCTCCTCCACCGTCGAGGCCGTCGCCTACTTCGTCGTCTCCGAGGCCCTCACCAACGTGGTCAAGCACGCCCGCGCGAACGAGGTGGACGTCCGCGTGGAGCGCCGCGGCGACGTGCTGCGGGTGACCGTCCGCGACGACGGCGCGGGCGGCGCCGACCCGTCCGCCGGGACCGGCCTGACCGGGCTCGCCCGCCGCGTCCGGTCCGTGGACGGTACCTTCCGGATCACCAGCCCCGCGGGGGGCCCGACGACCGTCACCGTGGAGTTGCCGTGCGCATTGTGATCGCCGAGGACTCGGTCCTGCTCCGGGCCGGGCTGATCAAGGTCCTGGAGACCTCGGGATTCGAGGTCGCCGCGGCCGTCGGCGAGGCCGAGGGGCTGCTGGCCGCCGTGCGCGAGCACCGGCCCGACGCGGCGATCGTGGACGTCCGGATGCCGCCCGGCTTCACCGACGAGGGCGTCCGCGCGGCGCTGGTGATGCGGCGCGAGACGCCCGGGACCGCGGTCCTGCTGCTGTCGCAGTACGTCGAGGAGCGGTACGCGGCGGACCTGCTGTCGACCAGCACCAGCGGCGTCGGCTACCTGCTCAAGGACCGCGTCGCGGACGTCTCGGCCTTCCTTGACGCGCTGCGCAGGGTCGCCTCCGGCGGCACCGCCCTGGACCCCGAGGTCGTCTCGCAGCTGCTGCTGCGCCGGCACCGCGACCCGCTCGACCGGCTCACCCCGCGCGAGAAGGAGGTGCTCGCGCTCATGGCCGAGGGCCGCTCCAACGCGGGCATCGCCGCGGCGCTGGTGGTGAGCGAGAGCGCGGTCGCCAAGCACATCAACAGCATCTTCGCCAAGCTCGACCTCCCGCACGCCGAGGGCGACCACCGCCGCGTCCTCGCCGTGCTGCGCTTCCTGGACGGCGAGGGGTGACGGCCCCGGCCGCCCCGGACCGGCCGCGGCGCCGCGCCGTCTGGATCGCGCTGGCGCTCGCGACGGCGCTGGTCGTGGTCGCCCCGGTCGCCCTCACGGCGTTCGGCCGGGCCGTCAGGCGGACGGCGACGTCGATGACCCCCCACCCGGGGCCGATCCGGGAGGTGCGGCTGGACGCGGGCAACGCCGAGATCACGGTGGGGCCGGGATCGGACGGCGGTGCGCGCGTCTACAAGGACCTCCACTGGGGCCTGAGCGAGCCCGAGATCACCGAGTCGGTGGTGGACGACGTCCTGTTCGTCACCTTCCGCTGCCCGGGACCGGACCGGCTGGGCATCGGGTGCGGAGCGGACATCGACGTCCAGGTCCCGGCGGGGGCGCGCGTGTCGGCGGTCTCCGGCTCCGGGAGCATCGACGTGCGCGGGGTGACCGGCGACCTCGACCTGCGGACCGGGGCCGGGGAGATCGCCGTCGCCGGGGCGCGCGGGCGGCTGCGGCTGCTGGCGAGGTCCGGAACGATCAACGGCCGCGCGCTGGCCTCGGCGAAGACCCAGGCCGACGTGTCGTCGGGCACTCTCGACCTCCGCTACGCCGAGCCGCCGGGTTCGGTCGACGCCTCCGCGGGCTCGGGCACCGTGAAGATCATCGTTCCGCCGGGCTCGCGCTACCGGGTCGCCGGGTGGACGGGCGCGGGCAACGCCCATCTCAACCCGGCGGTGTACGACGACCGCTCGTCCCGCCGGATCTCCGTCCGCAGCGGCTCGGGGGAGACCTGGGTCGACTACCGCGATGACTAGGGCGAACGCGGCGATCCGCAGCGATGAGCATCACACCGGGTGGATTTGCGTCATCGGTGTGCGGCCGGTTAACTGCTGACATGCCTTCCGTACGCCCGTGCCGTGAGCACCGCCCGCCGACGCGGCGGGCCATGCGGCGTACGTGTTGCCGGCGAATGTGTGACCGCTGAGGGCCCCCGCCTGAGCCTCGCGCCCCGAAGCGAGCGAACTCCGAACCCCTGAGTCGCGCATGTTCTTCCAACGCCACCTGCTGAGCCACGCGCCGTACCCGCCCGGTCTCTCCTGACCCGCGCGGCGCCGCCTCGGCGCGCCCTCCGGCGCCCGGCGCATTCCTGATCGCCGATCCGTCCCGAACGCCGCCCGTCCGGCGGCCCCCGTCCGCATGGGTGATTCCCTGTGATTCAGATCGAAAAACTTCGTAAGGTCTACCGCGGTCGCGGCCGCGAGGTGACCGCCGTCGACGGCGTCGACCTGACCGTCGTCGAGGGCGAGGTCTTCGGCGTGCTCGGCCGCAGCGGCGCCGGAAAGAGCACCCTGCTGCGCTGCGTCAACCTGCTGGAGCGCCCGGACGAGGGCCGCGTGGTGGTCGGCGGCCGGGACCTGCCGGCGCTGCGCGGCGGGGAGCTGCGCCGGGCGCGCCAGGGCATCGGCATGATCCACCAGCACTTCGGCCTGCTCGGCAGCAGGACCGTCGCCGGGAACGTCGCGTTCCCGCTGGAGGTCATGGGCGTCCCGCGCGCCGAGCGGGCCGGGCGCGTCGCCGAGCTGCTGGACCTCGTCGGGCTCACCGAGCACGCCAGGGCCCACCCGGCGCAGATCTCCGGCGGCCAGAAGCAGCGCGTCGGCATCGCCCGTGCGCTCGCGGGCCGGCCGAAGGTGCTGCTGTCGGACGAGGCGACGTCGGCGCTCGACCCCGAGACGACCGCCTCGATCCTGGAGCTGCTGCGCGACCTCAACCGCCGGCTCGGCCTCACGATCCTGCTCATCACCCACGAGATGGACGTGGTGAAGCGCATCTGCGACTCGGCCGCGGTCATGCGGGAGGGCCGCTTCACCGAGTCGGGACCGGTGCCCGAGCTGCTGGCCCGGCCCGGCTCGGAGCTGGCGCGCGGCCTGTTCCCGCTGCCTCCCGCCGAGCCCCGCGAGGGCACGACGCTGGTCGAGGTCACCTTCACCGGCGGCGCGACCGACGAGCCGTTCGTGTCGGCGCTCGCCCGCAAGTACGCGCTGGACGTCAACATCCTCGGCGGCGCGGTGGAGACGGTCGGCGGCGAGCGCGTCGGACGGCTCCAGCTCGAACTGCCCGGCGACCCCCGGACCAACGCCGCGCAGCTGGCGTTCCTGCGCGAGTCCGGCCTCGCCGTCCAGGTCCGGAACGCGGAGCAGGCCGACGACCTTGTCCAGGAGGACCCCCGATGAGCTGGAACGAGGTCATGCCGCTGCTGTGGCCCGCCACGCGCGAGACCCTCTACATGACCGGCGTCGCGACGCTGTTCACCGCCGCCCTCGGGCTCCTGCTCGGGGTGCTGCTGGTGATCACCGAACGGGGCGGGCTGCTGCCCGCGCCGCCGATCAACGCCGTGCTCGGCGTCGTGGTCAACATCGGCAGGTCGCTGCCGTTCCTCATCCTGATGGTGGCGATCATCCCGTTCACCCGGGCGGTCGTCGGCACCAGCATCGGCAACGCCGCCGCCATCGTCCCGCTGACCGTCGGCGCCATCCCGTTCTACGCGCGGCTCGTCGAGATCGCGCTGCGCGAGGTCGACCCGGGCGTCGTCGCCGCGGCGGACGCGATGGGCGCCACCCGCCGCGAGATCGTCGGCAAGGTCCTGCTGCGCGAGGCGCGGCCGGGCCTGGTGTCCGGGCTGACCGTCACCGTCATCGCGCTCATCGGCTACACGGCCATGGCCGGGACGGTCGGCGGCGGCGGGCTCGGCAATCTCGCGGTCGTCTACGGCTACGAGCGCTTCGAGACCAAGGTCATGGTCTCCACCGTGGCGCTGCTGGTCGTCATCGTCCTGATCATCCAGGCGGCGGGGGACCTCGCCTCCCGCCGCCTGACCCACAAGTAGCACCGAACCCACAGAGAAAGGCACTCCTCGTGCTTCGCAAGCTCACCGCCGCGCTGGCCTCCGCCGTCCTGCTCGCGGGCCTCACCGCCTGCGGCTCCTCGTCGGCCTCCGACGACCCGGACGCCCCGCTGAAGGTCGCGGTCAACCCCGTCCCGCACGGCGACATCCTCAAGTACGTCAAGGACGACCTGGCGGGCAAGGCCGGCCTCAAGCTGGAGATCGTCACCTTCAGCGACTACCAGCAGCCCAACACCGCGCTGAAGGAGGGGCAGGTCACCGCCAACTACTTCCAGCACGTGCCGTTCATGGAGGAGTTCGAGAAGAAGTCCGGGACGAAGCTGGCGTTCGTCGCGCCCGTGCACCTGGAGCCCCTCGGCGTGTACTCCAAGAAGGTGAAGAGCCTGCAGGCCGTCCCGCAGGGCGCGACGGTCGCGGTGCCGAACGACCCGGCCAACGAGGGCCGCTCGCTGAAGCTGCTCGCCGACAACGGCCTGATCACCCTCAAGCCGGACGCGCCGACCAGCGCGACCGAGCGGGACGTCGCGAGCAACCCCAAGGGCCTGAAGTTCAAGCCGCTCAAGGCCGCGCAGCTGCCCCGCTCGCTGGAGGACGTCGACCTGTCGGTGATCAACGGCAACTACGCCATCGAGGCCGGGCTCGCCCCGAACCGAGACGCGCTCGCCGCCGAGAAGGCCGAGGGCAATCCCTACGCCAACGGCATCGTCACGCTGCCGGAGGACAAGGACGACCCGCGCGTGAAGAAGCTCGTCCAGCTGCTCCAGGGCCCCGAGGTGAAGAAGTTCGTCGAGGACAAGTACAAGGGGTCGGTGCTGATCGCCTCCTGATCCCCGGGCCCGCCTCCGAACCCCGGAAAGCGTCGCGGTTTGTCCGTCGGTCCTGATAGGACATGTGCCGACGATCAGGCGAAGGGGACCCATGGCCATTTATCAGCACCTTGAGGAATACGTCGGCCTGCCGGTGGCCACGTTCAACGAGGACACCGGCATTGAGGAGGAGGACGACGGCCGCGGCGCGGGCACCGACCCCGTCAGCGGGGAGGACTTCCCGCCCGCGGGCGAGGCCGCCTGGTTCGTCGGGACGTCCTTCGACGAGGAGCCCTTCGGCGACGTCTGGGCGCGGTTCATGGAGACGGTCGACACCACCGAGGTGACGGCGCTCATCATCGGCTACTGGGGCGCGTCCTACGAGCTGGAGAACGTCCCCGACCCGGTGGAGATGCTGACCGGGGCGGCAGCGTCGTTCCCCAAGTTGCGGTCGCTGTTCCTCGGGGACATCACCGGCGAGGAGGCGGAGATCTCCTGGATCGAGCACGGCGACATCACGCCCCTGTTCGCCGCGTTCCCCGACCTGGAGCGGCTGGAGGTGCGCGGTGCGCAAGGGCTCGTCCTCGACCCGGTCAAGAGCGACAGGCTGAAGGTGCTGCGCTTCGAGTCGGGCGGGCTGCCCGCGCGGATCGTCCGCGCCGTCGGCGCGAGCGACCTGCCCAACCTGGAGCACCTCGACCTGTGGCTCGGCTCGGCGAACTACGGCGGCGACGCCACCGTCGCCGACCTCGCGCCGTTCCTGTCCGGCGAGCGGCTGCCGGCGCTGCGCCACCTCGGCTTGGAGGACAGCGAGATCCAGGACGAGGTCGCGGCGGCGGTCGCCGGCGCGCCGGTCGTCGCCCGGCTGGAGTCGCTGAGCCTGGCGATGGGCATCCTGACCGACCGGGGCGCCGAGGCGCTGCTGGCCGGCCAGCCGCTCACCCACCTGCGCGAGCTGGACCTGCACCACCACTTCCTGTCCGACGCGATGATCGAGCGGGTGCGGGCGGCGCTGCCCGGCGTCGAGGTCGACCTGGACGACCAGGCGAAGCCGGACGGCGACTGGCACTACATCGCGGTGTCGGAATGATCCAGGAACGCCTCTCCACCTTCGCGGGCCTGCCCGTCCACACCTTCGACGGCGAGCCGGACGGCCCGCTGCCCGAGCCGGAGGACGTGGCCTGGGGCGTCTACCACCACGTCCACGACAACGGCGTGTGGGGCGCGGAGGTCCCCGAGAACATCGACAGCCTCCTGAAGACGGTCGACACCACGAAGGTCACCCACCTTGTCATCGGCTTCTGGGGGTTCACCCGCGAGGAGTTCGACCCGGTGGGGTGGCTGGTGGACAACGCCGAGCGGTTCCCCCGCCTGCGCGCGCTGTTCTTCGGCGACATCCTCGACTGGGAATGCCACATCTCCTGGATCCAGAACGGCGACATCTCGCCGCTGTTCGAGGCTTTTCCGGGGCTGGAGCACTTCGAGATCCGCGGCGCGTCCGACCTGCGGTTCGAGCCGCTGCGCCACGAGCGGCTGAGGGTGCTGCGGATCGAGTCCGGGGGGCTGCCGGCCGAGGTCGTGCGGGCGGTCGCCGGCGGCGACCTGCCCGCGCTGGAGCACCTCGACCTGTGGATCGGCTCGGACCAGCACGGCGGGTCCTCCTCGGCCGAGGACTTCGCGCCCTTCTTCACCGGCGAGCGGTTCCCGTCCCTGAAGCACCTCGGCCTGGAGAACGGCCCGTTCCAGGACGAGCTGGCGGAGGCCCTGGCGAGCGCCCCGGTCGTCGCCCGCCTGGAGTCGGTCAGCCTGGCCATGGGGATGCTGTCCGACCGGGGAGCGGAGGCGCTGCTGTCCGGTCAGCCCCTCACCCACCTGCGCAGCCTCGATCTGCACCATGCCTTCCTGAGCGAGCCGATGGCCGGACGGCTCCGGGCGGCGCTGCCGGGCGTCGACCTCGATCTCGACGACGCGCTGGGGGAGGCGTCGTGGGTGGGCCGGGACCGGTTCTTCAGCGACTCCTACATCGCGGTGACGGAATGACGCTCGCGGTGGTCGGCACGCCCGGCGACCGGCGCCCCGCGCTGTTCGCCGCGGCGTGCCGGTCCGCCGGGCTGCCCGCGCCTCGGCTCGTCCGCTGGACGGACGTGCTGCGCGGCGTCCCGCTCTCCTTCGCGGCGGGCGAGCTGGTCCGCGTCGACTCGCCCGGCGAGGACCCCGAGGCCGACGCGCTGCTGCGCGGCCCCGGCGCGCCCGAGCGGGTCGGCGGCGGGGCGCGCTGGCACCGGACGTTCACGGCGGCGCTGCGGCGGCTGTCGGCGGAGGCCTCGGCGTCCGGCGCCCGCGTCCTCGGCGACATCGACGAGATCGCGGTCATGTTCGACAAGCGGCTGACCCACGCCCGCCTCCTTTCCGCGGGGGTCCCCGTCCCGGCCGCGCTGCCCGGGGCCGACGGGTACGCGGCACTCCGCTCCCGGATGGACGAGGCGGGCGAGCGGCGGGTGTTCGTGAAACCGGCGCACGGCTCGTCCGCCTCCGGCGTGGTCGCCCTCCAGACCGCGCCGGGCCGCGTGCGGGCCGTCACGTCGGCGTCGCTGACCGGCGGCCGCCTGGTCAACTCGCTGCGCGTCCGCTCGTACGAGACCGAGGACGAGGTCGCGGCGCTGATCGACCTGCTCGCGCCGGAGGGACTGCACGTCGAGCGGTGGTTGCCCAAGGCGACGCTCGGCGGGCGCGTGTTCGACCTGCGCGTCGTCGTCATCGGCGGCGAGCCCACGCACGCGGTCGTCCGCACCAGCCGGACCCCGATGACGAACCTGCACCTGGGCGGCGCCAGGGGAGACCTGGGAGCGGTGCGGCGCGCCCTAGGGGAGGACGGCTGGAGGCGGGGCCTGGACGTGTGCGCGCGGGCAGCCGCCTGTTTCCCGGGCAGCCCGATGGTCGGCGTCGACCTGCTCGTGGGGTTCGGGTTGAAGCGGTTCGCGGTGTGCGAGGTGAACGCCTTCGGCGATCTACTCCCCGGGCTGACCGGCCTGCCCGGAAGCTCCGCAGAGGGCCTGGACACCTACGGCGCCCAGGTCAGGACGCTGGTACAGGCATGCACGACATGAATCAGGTCATCGGCAGCCACGACGTGCTGCTGGTGACTCTCGACACCCTTCGCTACGACGTGGCCGCCGAACTGGCCGCGGCGGGGGAGACGCCCACGCTCACCGGGCTGCTCCCGGAAGGCCGCTGGGAGCGCCGCCACACCCCCGGAAGTTTCACCTACGCCGCGCACGCGGCGATGCTGGCCGGCTTCCTGCCGACGCCCGCGTCGCCCGGCCCGCATCCGCGCCTGTTCGCCGGCGCCTTCCCGGGCAGTGAGACCACCGCTCCCGGCACGTGGACGTTCGACGCCGCCGACCTGCCGACGGGCCTTGCCTCTGCGGGTTACCACACGGTCTGCGTGGGCGGCGTCGGGTTCTTCAACAAGCTGACACCGCTCGGGTCGGCGCTGCCGTCCCTCTTCGCCGAGAGCCACTGGGAGCGCGCGTTCGGCGTGACCGACCCGGAGTCGCTGCCCAACCAGATCGACCGGATCGCCGAGATCATGGCGCGGCTGCCTGCCGAACGGCGCCTGTTCCTGCTGCTGAACGTCGCGTCCCTGCACCAGCCCAACTGGTTCCACCTGGACGGCGCCACGAACTCGAACGGCGACACCCGTGCGAGTCACGCCGCCGCCCTCCGCCATGTCGACGCGCACATCGGCCGGTTGTTCGGGCTGATGCGCCGCCCGTGCTTCGTCATCGTCTGCTCCGACCACGGGACGGCGTACGGCGAGGACGGCCACACGGGCCACCGCATCGGCCACGAAGTCGTCTGGACCGTTCCGTACGGGGAGTTCGTTCTGCCGTGAATCCTTACCAGGCGTACGTGTACGCCTACCCGCACAAGACCGCCTACCGTCCGCTGCGACCGGCACCCGGGCTGGGTGACGTATGGGCGGGGGAGCCGCTCGACGCGCTCTTCCTGTACCTGCACATCCCCTTCTGCGAGATGCGGTGCGGCTTCTGCAACCTCTTCACCCGCACCGGCGCGCCCGAGGAACTGACCGGCGCCTACCTGGACGCGCTCGACCGCCAGGCGACCGCCGTCCTCGACGCCCTGGACGGCGCCGCCTTCGCCACCGCGGCCTTCGGCGGAGGGACGCCGACCTACTTCACCGCGTCCGAGCTGGAACGGCTGTGCGCGATCGCCGGACGGTTCCCCGGGTTCGGGTCGATCCCGCTGGGCGTGGAGACGTCCCCGGCGACCGCCACCACCGACCGGCTGACCGTCCTCGCCGAACACGGCACCACCCGCGTCTCCATCGGTGTGCAGAGCTTCCTGGACGAGGAGGCGCGCGCGGCCGTCCGGCCGCAGAAGCGCGCCGACGTGGAGGCCGCGCTGGACCGCATCCGCGCCGTGGGGTTCCCGATCCTCAACATCGACCTCATCTACGGCATCGACGGCCAGACGCCCGCGACGTGGCTGCACTCCTTGAACGCCGCTCTCACTTGGCGTCCTGAGGAGATCTACCTGTACCCGCTCTACGTCCGCCCGCTGACCGGCCTCGGACGCCGCGCCCAAGACTGGGACGACCAGCGCCTCACCCTCTACAGGCTCGGCCGCGACCACCTTCTCGGCGAAGGCTACGAGCAGGTGTCGATGCGGATGTTCCGGCTGCCGTCCTCAGGCGCGGGCGGCACGGAGTACTGCTGCCAGACCGACGGCATGGTCGGCCTGGGCTGCGGAGCACGCTCCTACACCTCCCGCCTCCACTACTCGTTCGAGTACGCGGTCGGAGCCGGGCAGGTGCGTTCCATTATCGACGACTACGTGCGCGAGACCGACTTCACCACTGCCCGCGTCGGCTTCACACTGGACGACGAGGAACGCCGCAGGCGGCATCTCGTCCAGTCCCTCCTGCAAGCTACTGGCGTCGACCTGCGCGCCTACCGCGCGCGCTTCGGAAGCGACCCGATGGACGACTTTCCCGCTGACCTGAAGCCGTTCGCCGAACGTGGATGGCTGGAGAGTTCCGAGACCGTGCTCCGGCTGTCCCCCGAAGGGCTCGCCTACTCCGACGCCATCGGACCGGCGCTCTTCTCATCGAGCGTGCAGGCGCTGATGGCGTCCTACGAGGCGCGGTAGATGGACCATCTGACGATCCTCTACCG
Source organism: Actinomadura coerulea (assembly GCF_014208105.1). Classification (NCBI taxonomy): domain Bacteria; kingdom Bacillati; phylum Actinomycetota; class Actinomycetes; order Streptosporangiales; family Thermomonosporaceae; genus Actinomadura; species Actinomadura coerulea. Next base: position 3,797,342 of record NZ_JACHMQ010000001.1, on the reverse strand, counting down.
GGGGCCGCTCGCCAGTTGCGACTACGACTGCCCGTACTGCCCGTTCGCCAAGCGCCGCGACACCCCGGAGCAGCTCCGCGCCGACCGCGCCGCCCTCGAACGCTTCACGGAGTGGGTGTCGCGCTGCGGCCACCGCGTCTCGGTCCTCTTCACGCCGTGGGGGGAAGGGCTCGTCCGCTCCTGGTACCGGCGCGCCCTGACCGACCTCAGCCACCTTCCGCACGTCGACCGGGTCGCGATCCAGACGAACCTCAGCCACCGCGTGTCGTGGACGGCCGGCGCCGACCCCACACGGCTGGCGCTGTGGGCGACCTACCACCCCGGCCAGGTTCCCTACGAGCGGTTCCTTGGCAAATGCCGGGACCTCGCGGAGCGAGGGGTCCGCTTCAGCGTCGGTATCGTCGGCCAGCCGGAGCATCTCGACGCCGCCCGCCGCCTCCGGTCCGACCTTCCCGCCGGAACATATCTCTGGGTCAACGCGGCCGAGGGACGCACCTACGACGACGCCGAGGCCGCCTCCTGGACCGAGATCGACCCGCTGTTCCCCGTGAGCCGCCGCCCGCACGCCAGCCGCGGCCTGCCCTGCCGGACGGGCGACACGGTCGTGTCCGTGGACGGCGACGGCACGGTGCGCCGCTGCCATTTCGTCCCGTCCGTCCTGGGGAACCTCTACGACGGCTCGTTCCGTGCCGCCCTGGCGCCGCGCCCGTGCCCTCTCGACACGTGCGACTGCCACATCGGCTACGTGCACCTCGAACCCCTCGGCCTCTACGACACCTTCGCCGACGGCATCCTCGAACGAATCCCCGCCCTGTTCGACCAGCCCTGACCTGCACGGACCGCCCGCTCCGCCCACCCGGACCGCTGGTGTAGCGGGCGGCGAGTGAGGCGCCGATCCGGGCGCTCTCCGAGCTGGGGGATCAGTGAGGCGAGACGGGGCCGGTTCGGACAGGCGATCGTCGGAACCGGCCCCCGGGTCAGGTCTGCTTCTCGGGGTGGTAGTCGGCCTCGTCGACGCCGAACGTCCACGCGACGCCCGCGCGCGCCGTACGGGTGTCCGGCGGGACGCGCAGGTAGTAGGTGCGGTGGGTTCCGTCTGGCTCGGGGGTGGAGTTGACCACCTCGACCATGACCACCGGCTCGTCGCCCGGCAGCTCGATCGACCACAGCACGCCCGTCTCGTCCCGGTGCAGGGGGCGCGCACCGGTCTCGGCCAGGTACCGGTCGTAACCGAAGATCTCCAGCATCACGCGGCGCAGCTCGGCGTTCTGCTCGGAGGAGATGCGGTCGGGCGTCAGGTTCTTCAGCGACGCGACGAAGCCGGCCGGGATCGGCATGCCGCGCCAGGCGTGCAGCGCGAACCCGTCAGGGTAGGCGAGGGCGGGGCCGTCAGCGCGGTGCAGCCGCCCGGGCTCGTCGCGGTACAGCTCGCTCGGCCGCTCCGACAGGATCACCAGCCGCTCGTAGGGCCACCACCAGCCGGCGGACCGCGCCACCTCCGCCAGGCCGGTCAGCGGGCCGTCGAGCCGTCCGAGCGACTCGAACAACGCCAGCCACGGCGCGTCGTGCTGGCCCAGGACGGCGTCGAGCGTGGCCGCGCGCAGCAGCGCTTCGGCCTCGCGCTTCTCCCGGGTCGACCGCCTTCTCCGCGCACCGAGGGACCGGCCGGTCGCCTGCTCGCCGCACGCCCCGCGCACGCGCGCGACCAGTGACTGCACCTGGTCCCACAGGAGCCCGCCGGTGTCGGCCCACGTGCGCGGCCACTGCTCCGGCCCCTGCTCGGAACATGCCGCCGCACGCTCGGCCTCCCAGGGGCGGGTGCGCACGTCCGTCAGGACGCTCGGCCCGGCCGTGAGGTCACCGAGGTCGGTGAGGTCGGTGCGGGCCTGTTCGAGGAGGTCGTCCAGCCCCGCCGCCTCCAGCGCCTCCCCGTGCCCGGCGATCACGGCCGCCGCGACGGCGCCGCGCGCGGGGGAGGGTACCCACAGGTACCGCTCGGGGGGCTTCAGCCCGGCGGAGGCGTAGGCCGCGGCCACGCCCGCCTCGGCACGGGCCCGGTCGGCGGGGCCGGTGGCGAACCCCGCCGCCTGCCAGTCGCCGACGACGAAGTGCGTCTCGCGTACCGTTCCGGTCGGCATCCCGCCTCCTCAGTCGGCCACGACGCGGACGGAACCGGGCACGTACTCGCGTTGGCGGACCACCCGGTACCAGCCCTTGGGCAGCGTGATCGCCGCGTGCTCCTCGTGCACCAGGCGCCCGCCGGACGGCAGGTGCAGGTGGTCGGGCACGAGCGGATCGGGGGTGCGCAGCAGCGTGCCCGGCGCGGCCAGCGCGTGCGCGTGCCCGGTGGCCTCGCCGAGGGCGAGCACCATGCGGCCCCGGCCGTCGCGCGGGGACGGCGGCAGTTCGCGGACGGACCGCGGAACCGTCTCCTCGGGCACGGGAAGGATCAGGACGTCTCCCTGTCGGTACATGCGGCGAACGTAACCCCCGCCACCGACAGAACCCCGCCGGCGGGACCGGCGCGGGGGTCAGAAGCCGCGGGTCCGGCGGGCGGCGGGGCGGGCCCAGCGGCCGGACGCGCTCAGGCCGACGTGCTGGAACGCGCGGACGAGTTCGCCGCCGAGGTTCACTCCGGCGCCGAGGGCGAGCGCCACGGACACCGCTCCGATGAGGCTCAGCACGCCCGCCTGGGGCGAACCGGTGTTCAGCTCGACCATGCCCCGGTAGAGCGCCGTCCCGGGCAGCAGCGGGCCGATGGCGGGCACCACGAACGGCATGACGGGCTCCCCGTGCCTGCGGGCGAGCCAGCTCGCCATCACGCCGACGATGGTGGCGGCCACGGCGGCGGCCAGCACCGGTGGAACGTGCCATCCGCGGGCCAGCACGAAGAGCACCCAGATCAGCGCGCCGCCCAGGGCGACGGTGGTCAGCACGTCCCGCGGGGCGGCCAGGGACACCGCGAACGTCAGCGAGATGGCGGCGGCGGCGATGACGGCGACGGGCTCCAGGTTCGCCGACGGGGTCGGCAGGTGCCGGACGTCGATCGGCACGCCCAGGCTGACCCCGACGTACACGACGGCGCCCAGCCCGGCGACGATCGCCGCGATCATGAAGAAGACCTCCAGCACCCGCGCCCCGGCGCTCACCAGATCCCCGGTGATGCCGTCCTGGATGCTCGCCACCAGCGGACGTCCCGGAAGCAGCGCCAGGATCGAGCCGGTGACGATCGTGGCGGCCTGGCCGGGGTTGCCCATCGCCACCACCACCGCGGCCGCCGCCGCGCCGATCGCGGCGGCCACCGTGAGCTGGAAGAACTCCGCGATGCCGCGGCGCGCGAGCGCGGCGGCCGTGCGGTCGCCCAGCATCGTGGCGACGAACGCGGTGGTCGCCACCAGGGGTCCGCCGCCGGACAGCACGCTGCCCGAGGCGGCGATGAGCCCGAGGGACACCACCAGCAGCCAGGTCGGGTACGGGGGGCCGCCCCTTTTGATCTCCGCGAGCCGCTTGTGGGCCTCCTCCAGTTCGAGCATGCCGATGGACGCGTCCTGGACGAGCTGGTGCAGCGCGGTGAGCCGCCAGTAGGCCGGGGTCCGCCGGCGGATGGAACGCGCGCTGGTCATCGGCGCCGCGCCCCCTCCCGGGTGCGCCGAGACGAGGATGCTCGTCAGTGTGACCTGCACCTCGCATCGGGGGAGCTCGTAGGCCACGCCCAGGCCGAGCATGGCCTCGTTCACGCGCTCGGTGGTCTCGCCGCTGGCCAGGAGGAGCTCGCCCACCCGCAGGACGAGGTCGATGGCCCGCGGGTCGACGATCTCACCGGGCTCGTCTTCTGGCGGTTCCGGGGGCGACCCGTCCATGAGGACCTGCCATGTCCGCCGCAAGCGTTCAGCCGCGCCCATACACCCGCCGATGTTCCTTCCCGCCCATGAACCGATCTTGACTGGCAGGCTACCCACCGGCCAGGTGTCCCCAATCCGTGGCCTGCCTCAGCCTTCTCCACAGAACGCGATTCTGGTGCGATGCCTTCCAAAGCACTGGTAGCAAGGACGCATGAGCTCTTCGGACGGTCTGCGCGACGAGGCCGAGCGGTGCCTGCGCGCCCTCGCCGGTGACCACGCGCGCCTGCGCGACGACCAGTGGACGGCGATCAGCGCGCTCGTCGTCGAGCGGCGGCGCGCCCTCGTCGTCCAGCGGACGGGCTGGGGCAAGTCCGCCGTCTACTTCGTGGCGACCCGGCTGCTGCGCGAGCGCGGCGCCGGCCCGACCGTGATCGTCTCGCCGCTGCTGGCGCTGATGCGCAACCAGATCGACGCCGCCGACCGGGCGGGCATCCGCGCCCGCACGATCAACTCCTCCAACACCGGCGACTGGGACCAGGTCTTCGCCGAGGTCGAGGAGGGCGCGGTCGACGTCCTGCTGGTGAGCCCCGAGCGGCTCAACAACCCCGACTTCCGCGATCTCGTCCTGCCCAAGCTCGCCGCGGGCGCCGGGCTGGTCGTGGTCGACGAGGCGCACTGCATCTCCGACTGGGGCCACGACTTCCGCCCCGACTACCGGCGGCTGCGCACCCTGCTGGCCGACCTGCCCCCCGGCATCCCGGTGCTCGCCACCACCGCGACGGCCAACGCCCGCGTCACCAAGGACGTCGCCGAGCAGCTCGCGGGCGACGACGCCCTGGTCCTGCGCGGCCCCCTCGAACGCGACTCGCTGCACCTCGCCGTGGTGAACCTGCCCACCGCCGAGCAGCGCATCGCCTGGCTGGGCGAGCACCTGGGCGACCTCCCGGGCAGCGGCATCATCTACACCCTCACGGTCGCGGCGGCCCACGAGATCACGGGGTGGCTCCGTGACCGCGGCTACGAGGTGGCCGCCTACTCCGGCCAGACCGAGCAGGCCGAACGCCTCCAGGCCGAGCGCGACCTGCACGACAACAAGCTCAAGGCCCTCGTCGCCACCAGCGCCCTCGGCATGGGCTTCGACAAGCCCGACCTCGGGTTCATCGTCCACGTGGGCGCCCCGCAGTCCCCGGTGGCCTACTACCAGCAGATCGGACGCGCGGGCCGCGGTGTCGACCGCGCCGAGGTGATCCTGCTGCCCGGCCGGGAGGACCGCGACATCTGGGCCTACTTCGCGAGCCTCGCCTTCCCGCCGGAGCACGTCGTCCGCAGCACGCTGGACGTCCTGGACTCGGCCGGCCGCCCGCTGTCCACCACGGCCCTGGAGCCGCTGGTCGACCTCAACCGGGCCCGCCTGGAGATGATGCTCAAGGTCCTCGACGTCGACGGCGCCGCCCGCCGCGTCAAGGGCGGCTGGACGTCCACGGGCGAGCCCTGGTCCTACGACCGCGAGCGCTACGAGCGCGTCACCGCCGAACGCCGCCGCGAGCAGCAGGCGATGCTCGACTACATCGCCGCCTCCGGCTGCCGCGAGGAGTTCCTGCGCCGCCAGCTGGACGATCCCGACGCGGCCCCCTGCGGCCGCTGCGACAACTGCACCGGCCGCCACTGGCCCACCGACGTCACCCAGGAGAGCGCGACCCGCGCCCGCGACCGCCTGCACCGCCCCGGCGTCGACATCGCCCCCCGCCGCATGTGGCCGACCGGCGTCAAGGACGACCTGGGCGTGTCCGGTCGCATCAAGCCCGAGCTCCAGGCCGAGACGGGCCGGGCGCTCGGCCGCCTCACCGACATCGGCTGGGGCAACCGCCTGCGCGACCTGTTCGCCGCCGGCGACACCGACGTCCCCGCCGACCTGGTGGACGCCGTCGTCCAGGTCCTCGCCGCCTGGGACTGGGCGGCCCGCCCCACCGGCGTCGTCACCATCGGCTCCCGCTCTCGCCCCCGCCTGGTGACGACGTTCGGGCAGCGCATCGCCCAGATCGGCCGCCTTCCCTACCTGGGCGAACTGGTCCCCGTCGGCGAGCCCGTGCCGCGCCGCCACAACAGCGCCCAGCGCCTGCGTTCCGTCTGGCACACCCTGACCGTCCCCACCGACCTGGCGGAGGCCCTGACCGACAATCCCGGCCACATCCTGCTGGTGGACGACCGCATAGAGACCGGCTGGACGATGACCGTGGCCACCCGCCTTCTGAAGGAGGCGGGAGCCCGATCGACCCTTCCCCTGGTCCTGGCCACCCCCACCTGACTCCGCGCCGACGCTCCGCCTGCCATCCGGCCTCCCGTCCCGCAGCACCTCAGCGCCCGGCCCACCGCCGCTCCGTCCCGGCTTGGCGGAGCGGGCGCCGTGGTGAGTGCGTGCCCTGGTGCCGACCAGGGCGCTGCACCGGGGCCCTTGCGGGGCCCCGATGCCTGCCCGGAGGGGGTGTGCCGCCCGCGCGCCCCCGTGGGCGCGGGCGGGACGTTTTCGGGCCGGCCCGTGCGCGCGGCCCCGCGCACGGGCCGGCGTCCGGTCCCGGCGCCGCGGCGGAGAAGAGCCGCGGCGAACGGGAGACCAGGGCGCCGGGCGGCGGCCCCGGCGGCCGGCACCGCCGGGGCGCGCCCGGGAGCGCCGCCGTCCTGGGAGTGGGACGGGTGACGGCGGCGGTGGAGCGGCTCGAGGGAAAGTGTTCTAGAGGTTAGAAAACTCTGTCCAGTTGTTTAGGAGAACATCTTGAGATAAGTTCAGGCGGAAATGTCATCATTTCCCGCCTAGTTGGCCCCGCGGCCATTTCCGTGGGTCCCCGAGAGAGGTAGTAATGTCCCTCCCCGTGCCCCCGACCCTCGACTCGCTGCTGGAGTGCCCGCCGGGCCTGCTCGACATGACGTTCGACCAGCTGCGGACCCTGCTGGTGGTGCACGAGACGGGCTCGGCGCTGCGGGCGGCCCGGGTGCTGGGGCGCGAGCAGTCGAGCGTCCAGAAGCAGCTCGACACGCTGAACCGCAACAGCCAGGTGCTGTGCGGCGAGGTCCTGACCGTCCGGCAGGGACGCGGGAAGGACTACCTCTTCACTCCGACCGGGGAGACCACGGTCGAACTCGCGCGCACGACGTTCGAGAAATGGATGGAGTCCATTCACTGGAGCCGGCGCCGCCTCGGCCGCATGCTGACGGTCGGCACCACCGAGTTCACCCTGCCGATCGTCTCCCGGGCCTGGGACCGGGTGTCGGAGGAGTTCCGGCAGCGCGAGGTCGAGTTCAAGGTCGCCCACGTCCGCACCAAGGACCTGTGGTCGCGGCTGGAGACCCGCCAGGTCGACCTGATCTGCGGCAGCATCGTCAGCACCCCCGAGGGCGACCTCCGCCTCCAGGAGTACGAGGTCGTCGAGTACGCCCGGGGCCAGGCGCTGCTGCTCACCAACCTGCCGGAGGGCGAGCTGCCCGGCACCCCGGTGCGGACCAGCCGCCTCGGGCGGATCCCGCTGGTGGTGCCGCCCGCCGGGCTCGTCGCCGACCTGCTCGCCACCTGGTACGGGACGAACTTCCGCGAGCGGCTCAACGTCGTCGCCGACATCGACGACGTGCACTACGGGCTGTCGCTGCTGCGGTCCGGGTTCGTGCGCGGCTGCATGATCGTCACCGGTTCGATCGGGCGGGGCATGGCCGCACAGGAGGACCCCGACGCCGTCCCGCTCCGCGCGATCGGGCTGCACGACGACCTCGAGCCCAAGGCCGAGTTCATGACGGGCGCCTTCGTCCGCCGCGCCGACCTCGAACGCTACGACGCGGGCCACCCCCTGAACCGCCTCTGGGACGCGGTCAGGGAGGACGTCCGCACCTACACTCCGCTCGCCTGAGCGGCCCCCGCCCTACTTGATCTGGTTGTCCACCACGTCGAGGGTCGGGCGGGCGCCCAGGTGCTGCATGGCGCGGGCGGCCAGGCGGCAGCCCGCGGTGAGGGCGTCGGCCGGCTGCTTGCCGTCCAGCCACGGCGGGAGGAACCCGGCGACGAACGCGTCGCCGGCGCCCGTGCCGTCGATGATCTTCTCGACGGGCTCCGCCGCGACGGTGACCGGCTCGGGGCGGCCGTTGGTGTACCACAGGGCCCCGTCGGCACCGCTCGTGATCACGACCTGCGGGTACCAGGCGGTCAGCACCTTGGCGGCCTGCTCGGGCGTGTCGCGGCCGGTGAGGATCTCGGCCTCCTTGGCGTTGACGACCAGGAGGCGGGCGCCCTGCGTCCACTCCAGGAACGGCTCGGCGCCCATCCGCTTGAGCGGGGAGGACGAGCCGCCGTCCACAGAGACCGACATCTGTGTCTTGCGGGCGATCTCCAGAGTGTGGATGGCCGCCTTGCGGGACCCCTCGTTGATCAGGGCGTAACCCGACAGGTGCAGGTGGGTGCCTCCGGAGAACAGGTCCTTGCAGCGCTCGATGTCCTCCGGAAGGAGGGCGGCGTTGGCGCCGGGGTCCGACAGCATCGTCCGGTCGCCCTTGTGGGTGACCATGACCACACAGGTGCCGGTGGGACGTTCCTGGTCCATGACGAGGCGGGCGTCGACGCCGTAGCCCATCAACTCCATGTCCCGGTTCCGGCCGGCGATGTCGGAGCCGCGGCGGCCGACGAATGCGGCGTCGGTCCCCTCCACGGCAAGCCATGCGGCCACGTTGGCGCCGGAGCCGCCACCGTGCGTCGTCACGGCGGCGGGCGTGTCGCTCCCCTTGGCCAGGGGATACGCGGCACGCGCCACGGTGTCTGTCATAAGATCGCCGACCACGACCACGCGCGTCATGGAGTCATCACCTCGATCAACACGGCCCGCGCGAGCGGCAATTCTTGGGCGTGTGCTCGACCGTAACAGCTTCGGAGCCCGGATTAGGTCTCGAACGCGCAGCGAAACCGAGGAAGCCGGTTTTTTCGTCGCGGGGCCGTGACGCATCCGTGCCTTACCCTCGGGTACGTGACCGAGCGTTATCCGGATCAGTGGGAGGCCGACGTCGTCCTCAGCGACGGCGGGACGGCCCATCTGCGTCCCATCCGGCCCGAGGACGCCGATCTCCTGCGCGCGTTCCACGCGCGGCTGTCCCCGGAGTCGATCTACTACCGGTTCTTCTCGCCGCGCCCCCAGCTGTCGGACCGCGAGGTCGAGCACTTCACGACCGTCGACCACGACCGGCGCGCCGCGCTCATCGCCACGATCGCGGGGGAGATGGTGGCGGTCGTCCGCTACGACCTGCTCACCGACCGGCGGGAGACGGCGGAGGTGGCGTTCCTCGTGGAGGACGCGCACCAGGGCCGCGGGCTCGGCGCGGTGCTGCTGGAGCACATCGCGGCGGCGGCGCGCGAGCGGGGGGTGCGCCGGTTCGTGGCCAGCGTCCTGCCCGACAACCGCCGGATGACCCGGGTGTTCCGGGAGGCGGGGTACCGGGCGGAGCAGCGCTTCGAGGAGGGCGTGATCGAGCTCGTCCTCGACCTGGAGCCGACCGACACCTCCCTGGAGGTCATGACGGCGCGCGAGCACCGGGCCGAGGCGCGCTCGATCCAGCGGCTGCTGTTCCCGCGGTCGGTGGCGGTGATCGGAGCGAGCCGGGCCGAGCACAGCGTCGGCCAGACCGTCCTGCGGAACCTGCTCGCCGGTGACTTCAGCGGCCCCGTCTACCCGGTGCACCCGACGGCGGTCGCCGTGGCGGGGGTTCGCGCGTACGCGTCCGTCCTGGAGATCCCGGACGACGTGGACCTCGCGGTCGTGGCCGTGCGGGCCGACGCCGTCCACGAGGTGGTGGAGGAGTGCGCCGGCAAGGGCGTGCGGGGGCTGGTCGTCGTGTCGTCCGGCTTCGGCGAGGTGGGAGAGGAGGGACGGGCCGCCCAGGAGCAACTGGTGCGGCTCGCGCGCGCCTACGGGATGCGGGTCGTCGGCCCCAACTGCCTCGGCATCGCCAACACCGACACCGACGTGCGGCTGAACGCGACCCTGGCGCCGACGATGCCGGGGCGGGGCCCGGTGGGGTTCTTCTCCCAGTCCGGCGCGCTGGGCATCGCCATCCTGCAGCGGACGGCCGCACGCGGCCTCGGGCTGTCCACGTTCGTCTCGGCGGGGAACCGGGCGGACGTCTCCGGCAACGACCTGATGCAGTACTGGGAGGAGGACCCGGCGACCAGGGCCGTCCTGCTGTACCTGGAGTCGCTGGGCAACCCCCGCAAGTTCGCGCGGCTGGCGCGCAGGCTCGGCCGCCGCAAGCCGATCGTGGCGGTGAAGAGCGGGCGCAGCACGCAGGGCGTCCCGATCGGGCACGCGGCGCGGGCGCTCACGCTGCCCGACCACGCGGTCAGCGCGCTGTTCGAGCAGGCCGGCGTGATCCGGGTGGACGACCTGGCGGAGCTGTTCGACGTGGCGCAGGTGCTGGCCTACCAGCCCCTCCCGGCCGGCGACCGCATCGCGATCATCGACAACTCCAACTCGCTGGGCCTGCTGGCGCAGGACGAGGCCGTCGCGCTCGGGCTGCAGGTCCGGCCGCGCATCGACCTCGGCCCCCGCGCCGACGCCGACGACTACGAGGCCGCCCTCGCCGGCGCGCTGGACGACGACACGGTCGACGCGGTCGTGGCGCTGTTCACGCCCCCGACGATCGGCGGCTACGACGTCCGCGTCCCCGAGCGGATCCTGCGGCTGGCCGCCGAGGGAAGGAAGCCGATCGTGGCGACCTACCTCGGCACCGAGGGCATGCCCGCCGACCTGCGCGTCACCGGCCCGGACGGGATGGCCGCGGAGGGGTCCGTGCCGTCCTACACGGCGCCCGAGGACGCCGTCCGGGCGCTGGCGTACGTGATCCGGTACGCGCGGTGGCGGCGGCGTCCCCCCGGCCGCATGCCGGTGTTCGAGGACGTGGACCGCGGCAGGGCGCGGGAGCTGGTCGCCGCGTGGCTGGGCGACGGCGGTCCCGTGGACGTCGCGCCGGAGCAGGCGGCGGAGCTGCTGGCCTGCTACGGCATCCGGCTCGCCGGCGGGGCGGACGGGGTCGCGACCCGCATCGTCGTCAGGGAGGACCCCTCGTTCGGGGCGCTGGTCTCGTTCGGGATCGCCGACGAGACCGCCGAGCTGCTGGACGACCGCGCGTACCGCCTGTCGCCGCTGGCGGACGCGGAGGCGGCGGAGATGATCCGCGCGATCCGCACCGCGCCGCTGCTGCTGGGGCACCGGGGCGCCGATCCGGTGGACCTCGGGGCCCTGGAGGAACTGCTGCTGCGCGCGTCGCGCCTCGGCTACGACCTTCCGGAGGTGGGGCGGCTGGAGCTGAGCCCCGTCATGGTGGGCCCGTCCGGGGTCGCGGTGCGGGCGGTGACGCTCACGCTGGAGCGCCCCCTCGGGCCGCGACCCGAACTGGAGCCGCGCCGGCTGTGAGTCCGGTCCGCGGGCCCGGGGCCGGACACCGGCCCCGGGGCCGCGGCGTGCCCGGCGTCAGTCCGGGGGCGGGGGAGGGCTGGGCTCCGGCGTCGGCGGGACGGGGTCGGGCGCGGGCCCCGGCGGGATCGGCTCGGGCCCCGGCGCGGGCGGGGACGGCTCGGGCGGCGGTCCGGGCGGCACCGGCTCCGGCGAGGGACCGGGCGGGATCGGCCCGGGCGGCCGCGGCGCGGGCCCCGGGGCGGGGCCGGGCGGCGGCTCGGGCGGCACCGGGGGCTGCGGGGGAGGCGCCGGGTCCGGCGTGGGCGGCGGCACCGGCGGCGGGGTCGGCAGTGGATGCTCGTCCATGCCCCCCCTCTACCCCGCACACCGACATATGACCGCGCGCCGCGGCGGTCATGTGCGCGTCCGGCCCCGGACAGGGCAGGATGGGGCCATGAGGGAAACCCGAGCGACCGTCAGTGGTCTGCGCACGGCGATCGAGCGCAGCGGTTACTACCCGGCCCTGGTCGCGGACGCGGTCGAGTCGGCCGTCGGGGACGAGCGAGTCACCGCCTACGTCGTCCACCACGAGGCGACCTTCGACCCCGCGATGGAGGTGCGGCGGCACGTGACCGTGCTCGTGCTGTCGGCGAGCCGGCTGCTGGTGTGCCACACCGACGAGCACCCGCCCGGCGAGGGCATGACGCGGCCGCACGCGTCCACCACCACCGAGGCCGTCAAGCTCGAACGCGTCCAGTCGGTCGCGGTGACCCGGGTCGTCCCCGACCCGGCGTCCTACGTGCCCGGCGTGCCGCCCACCGAGGTGGTGCTGACCATCGGCTGGGGCGCCATCGCCCACATCGACCTGGAACCCGCCACGTGCGGCGACGAGAACTGCGAGGCCGACCACGGCTACACCGGCAGCGTCACGGCCGACGACCTGTCGCTGCGGGTCAGCGAGGCCGCCGACGGCGCGGACGCCGTGAGCCAGGTGCTGGCCTTCGCCGAGGAACTGTCCGCCGTGACCGCGCGGTGAGCGAGGCGGCCGCCGAGCGGCGCGACGGGTCCGGCCCCGGGGAGGGGTCCGCCCTCCCCGAACCGCCCGTCCCGCGGTACGGCGAGGCCGCGCTGTCCGACCTGCCGTCCTCCGCGCTGGCCGCGCTGGGCGTCCCGGACGCGCCGAACGTCCTGGGCCTGCCCGCCGTGCCGCGCGTCTGCGTGCTGCTGGTCGACGGTCTCGGCTGGGAGCAGCTGCGGGCCCATCCCGGCGAGGCGCCCTTCCTGAACGCGATGGACGGCGGCCCGATCACGGCCGGGTTCCCGGCGACGACCGTCAGCAGCCTCGGCTCGCTGGCGACCGGCGCCCCGCCCGGCGCGCACGGCCTGCTCGGCGTGCAGATCGCGATCCCCGGCACCGGGCGGCTGCTGAACTGCCTGCGCTGGCGGGACGAAACCGTAGACCCCGAGACGTTCCAGCCGGTCCCGACCGTCTACGGGCGGGCCGCCGCGGACGGCGTCGAGGTCGCGTACGTGGCGAGTCCCCTGTACCGGGGGTCCAGCCTCAGCCGCGCCACGACGCGCGGCGCCCGCTACGTGTCGGCGGGCGGCCTCGGCCAGCTCGTCGGCCGCGCCGAGCGGGCCCTGCGCCGCGGCGACCGGGCCTACGTCACCGTGTACCACGCCGACCTCGACGCGACCGGCCACCGGTACGGGGTCGGCTCCGCCGACTGGCGGCACCAGCTGCGGTTCGTCGACCTGCTCGCGCAGCGGATCGCGGAGGTCCTGCCGCCCGGGTCGTCCCTGTACGTCACCGCCGACCACGGCATGGTCGACCCGGACGAGCGGATCGACGCCGACGCCGTCCCCGCGCTGGCGGAGGGCGTCGCCCTTCTCGGCGGGGACGCCCGCGCCCGCTACGTCTACAGCGAGCCGGGCGCCCACGCGGACGTGCTCGCCGCCTGGACGGCGACGCTGGGCGGCCGGGCGTGGGTCGTCAGCCGCGAGCACGCCGTCGAGGACGGCTGGTTCGGCGCGCTCGGCCTCGGGATGCTCGAACGGATCGGCGACGTGGTCGCCGTCCCGCACGCCGACCTCGCGATCGTCGCGTCCGAACGGGAGCCGTGGCTGGACTCGATGGTCGGCATGCACGGCTCCCTCGTCCCGGCCGAGCAACTGGTGCCGCTGCTCACCGCGTCCCGGCCCTGAGACCACCCCGCGGAGTTGAGATGAACCCGGAATCGCCCCTCCCTAATCGGGGCAACGGCGGCCAAACTGGCGATGTGCACCCTCTCATCGAAGTGCCCGCGCTGGACCGGCTGCTCCGACGGCAGGCGAACGTGGTCCTGCTGGACGTCCGATGGCATCTGGCGGGTCCGCCGGGGATCGAGTCCTACCGCAGGGGGCACCTGCCCGGCGCCGTGTTCCTCGACCTCGACCGCGACGTGGCCGGGCCTCCGGGGCCCGGCGGCCGCCACCCCCTGCCGGGTCCCGCCGACTTCGAGGCGGCGATGCGCCGCGCCGGGGTCTCGGCCGACAGCCTGGTCGTGGTCTACGACGACGCCGACTCCACGGCCGCCGCCCGGGTGTGGTGGTCGCTGCGCTACTTCGGGCACGAACAGGTCCGCGTCCTGGACGGCGGCTACCGCGCGTGGACCGAGGCCGGACACCCGGTGAGCACCGACGAGCCCGAGGCCAAGCCGGGCGACTTCGTCGCCGACCCGGGCCGCCTGCCCGTCCTGGACGCCGAGGGCGCCGCGGAGCTGGCCGGCGCGGGCGTGCTGCTGGACGCCCGCGCCGCCGAGCGCTACCGCGGCGAGCAGGAGCCGGTCGACCCCGTGGCCGGGCACATCCCGGGCGCCCGGAACGCTCCCACCTCCGGCAACGTCGGCGTCGACGGCCGCTTCCTGCCACCCGGCCTGCTGCGCGAGCGGTTCGCGCAGCTCGGCGCGACCGACGCGCTCGACGTCGGCGCCTACTGCGGCTCGGGCGTCACCGCCGCCCACGAGATCCTCGCCCTCCACCTCGCCGGCATCCCGGCCGCCCTCTATGTCGGGTCCTGGTCGAACTGGGTGGCCGATCCCGGCAACCCGGTCGCCACCGGCGACGGCTGACCCGCCTTCAGCCCGCGCCCATGGCCAGGAAACCGGTCGTGGCAGGGGTCCGGGCGGTGGCGGCCAGCGCCCGCGAGGGGGTCTGCCCGGCCGCCAGCGCGGTGTGGAACGCGGTCATGAAGGCCGGGGTCGCGTCGTCCCGGACGGGCAGGACGCTGGCGATCACGGTGGCGGTGCCGAGCGCCAGCAGGGCGCCGGCCATGCCGAGCACGGCGTCCCCCTCGTCGCCGCGGCCGATGTCGCACGCGGACAGGACGATCAGGTGCGGCGGATCGGCCAGCTCGTCCAGGTCGTGGACCATGAGGGGGCCGTCGGCCAGGCGCAGCCGGGAGAACAGGGCGTTGCCCTGGTGGAACTCGCCGTGGGCGGCGATGTGGGCGAGGGCGGCCCCTTCCAGGGCGTCGCGGACGGGTTCGGCGCGGGCGTCCGGGCCGTCCAGGACGGCGGCGCCGGGGCGCAGGCGGCGCAGGGCGGCGATCTCGCGGTCGGCGTGCAGGAGATCGGGGCCCGCCACAAGGACGGTGTGCCCGCCGGACGGGGCCCGCGTGCGGGCGTGGAGCCAGGCCCCGGCGGACGGGACGACCGTGAACGGGCGCCCCGCCAGGGACGGGAGCGCGGCCCACGGCAGACCGTGCAGTGCCCCCGTCGGGGCGATGACCAGCTCACGGTCGCCGAGGAAGGGGCGGAGCGCGGCGAACAGGAGGCGGTCGAGGCGTTCGGCCGCGCCCGTGAGCGAGGACGGCGCCGGAGGCCCGCCGTCCTCGGCGAGGCGGCACGCGGCGAAGCGGAGCAGGCCGGTCTCGCGCCGTGCCGCCTCGCCCGTGCCGAGGCGGTGGCGGCGGACGCGGCCGCGCGCGACGGTGACGGCGTGCAGTTCGCCGCCGATCGCGATCAGCTCGACGAGGGCGCGGTCGCCGAGCGCGGCGGCGACGGCGCCGGGCGCGGCGGGCCGGCCCGGGGACGCGCCGGACGGGCGGCGGCGCGTCCGGTCGCGGATCTTGCCCTCCAGCGCGGTCAGGTCCGCCTCCAGCGCGGCGGTGTCGGCCGGGGGCGCGGGCGCGGCCCCGCCGCGCGCGGTGTCGGCCGTGCGGTCGACGCTGAGGGCCCGCAGCGCGGTCAGCGCCGCGGCCCGCTCGGGGTCCCTGGGCGGGCGGACCCGGACCGGCCGCGCGATCGCCCGCCGCCGCTCCTCCACGGCGAGCAGCTCTCGCGCCGACCCGGACAGGCGGAGCCCGAGCTCCGCCAGTTCCGCGGCGAGACCCGCCGCGCGGGCGCGCAGGTCGAGCGCGTCCAGCGCCTCCGCGTGCTCCTCGGTCACCTCCAGCCCGGCCCTGACCGCCGCCAGCGCGCCCTTGCGGGCGTCCCGGGAGGAGTGTTCGAGGGCCGTCGCGTGCCAGGCGGCGATCCTGCCCGAGGCCGGGCCGCTCGTCCGCCGGACGGAGGCCAGCAGATGGCCCGCCGGCCGGCCCAGCGACAGCGCCACGCGCGCGGCGACGATACGGGCCTCGTCGGCGGCGTCCGCCCACCCGCCGCCTTCCAGCCGCTCCGCCGCGGCGGTGGCCGAGCGCAGCAGGACGGGGGACCGCTCACCGGACGCCCACCGGGCCTTGAGCAGCACGTGGTCGGCCAGCAGCGCCCATCCGGTGCGCTGCTGCTCGGTGAACCTCGTGCGGGCCCGCTCCGCCGCCACGGTGGCCTCCTCCGCGTTGCCGTCGGCCAGCTCGGCGTGGGCGAGGAGAAGGTAGCCGTCGGCCGTGTCACACCGGTAACCGTTCGCCGTGGCCGCGTCCAGGGCGGCGGTGAGGACGGGGCGCGCCTCACCTGGCAGACCCGCCATGATGAGCGTCTCCGCCTGGTCGAACCGGCACTGCGCCAGGCGCTCCCCGGTCAGGCCCTGTTCGGCCTCCGCGAAGAGACGGAGCGCGCGCGGGACGTCGCCGCGCCGCGACACCGTGAAGGCCAGGTTCCCCTTCGCCATGGCCGTCTGGTGGCGTAACCCGGCGGCCTCGCCGACGGCGACTGCCTCGGTCAGCGCCTCCTCCGCGCCGTCGTAGTCGCCGCGGAAGACCCGCGCCAGGCCGAGGTTGGTGAGCAGGCCGTTGAGCGCCGCGGGATCGTGCCCGGCGCGTAACCGGGGCAGGGCCCGCACGGCGACTTCGTGCGCCTCGTCCAGACGTCCGGCCCGTGCCAGGGCGCCCGCCTTGTTCGCGGCCAGGCGGTCGGCGTCGGGCCCGTGCAGGACGGCCTCCGCCCGCCGCGCGTGGGCGAGCGCCTCGGTGACGTCACCGCGCGCCGTGAGCAGCCCGACGAGGTTCATCCGCACCTGCGCCGCCGCGTACGCGTCGCTCCCGGAGGCGAGTTCCAGGGCGCGCCGGAGGAAGGCGAGGCCTTCGTCCAGCCTGCCCAGCTCCTTGGCCGCCAGGCCGGCCACGCGCAGCGGCAGGATCCCGCCGCCGTCCTCCAGCAGCGCGAGCGCCCGCGTGAGGGCGGTCGCGGGGTCGGTCGCCGCCATCCGCAGCAGGACGCGCTCGTCCCGCCCGGTCACAGCCGGATCCAGCTCGTGACGACCGACGTGCCGTCGTCCAGCCGCAGGATCAGGCTCACCAGCCCGGCCGGCACGCGCGGCAGCCAGAACATCCCCGCCGGCTCCGTGCGCGCCGTGATCCCGCCGGGCGGCAGGTCGCGGTGCCGGACCTCCACGAGCGCCGCCGCGGACGGGACGAGCCGCCCGTGGATCTCCCGGAACCGCCCGTCCGGCGACACCTCGATCTCGACCGTCGCGTCCGGGCAGGTGAAGGTCAGCGTCCGGGCCCGGCCGCCGCGCACCCCGGCCGCGCGGCCGCCCCGGTCGTGCTCCAGCTCCGCCAGCCGCGCGGCCGGCGCCCGCCACGCGATCGACGCGCGGGCCGCCGCGAGGACCGCCGCCGGCACCGGGTCGAGGATCTGGAACGTCGCGCGGACCCCCGCCATCAGCTCGTCGTCGTTCACGGGACGAGCCTCCGCAGCGACTCCAGGCAGCGCGCCCGCGTCGGGCCGACGCTGCCGACGGGGATCCCGAGGGCGGCGGCCAGCTCGGCGTGGCTCGGCGCGAGCGCGAACAGCCGCAGCAGCGTCCGGCAGCGCAGCGGCAGCCGCTCCAGCGCCGCTCCGACCATGCCGAGCCGCTCGCGCGCCGCGACGACCCGCGCGGGGTCGGGCTCCGGCTCGCGCGGCGCTGGCACGGTCGGCAGCGCGCGGCCGCGCCGGCGCGCCAGCCGTAAGCTCTCGTGGCGCGCCGTCGTGGCCAGCCAGCATGCGGCCGCGGCGGGCTCGCGGAGCTCGTCGATCCGCTCCACCAGCCGCAGCCACGTGGTCTGCACCGCGTCGCCCGCGTCGGCGTCGTTCAAACCGTACGAGCGGGCGATCGACCACAGCAGCCCGCTGTGCCGCTCGACCAGCCGGGCCCACGCGTCACCGTCGCCGTCGCGTGCCCGGACCACCAGCTCGTCCGTATCGTCCCTACGGGCCACCGAAGTCTCCTCCCGAGGCCCCCCGCTCCCCCTTCACCCTATGGCATCGATCGATGACACGGTGTGCACTTGGGTGCCGAGGCCCGGAAGTACCGGGTGCAGCGCGGGATCGAGCACGCGGTCGGCCGCCGCGGCCGCCTCGATGCCCTCCTGCGCGGCGAGGGCGGCGATCCGTCCCGCCACGACCGGCGTCGCGAACGACGTCCCGCTCCATGTCGCGTAGCCGTCGAACCGGTCGGGGTCGGAGCCGCCCGCCGCGGGCCGGGGGCCGTCGAACCGGACGAAGGAACTGGCCACGCCGACGCCCTGCGCGCACGCGTCCACCCACCATCCGTGGTTGGAGAACCAGGCCCGGTCGTCGCCGTCCAGGGCGGCGACGCCGATGACCGGCTTCATCGCGGCGGGCCAGAACGGGCGGTCCGTGGCCGCGTTCCCCGCGCACGCCACGACGACCGTGCGGCGGCCGAGCGCGGCGATCGCCTGGGAGAGCACCGGCGAGGGCCGGTCGTCGTAGGTGTGGCAGCCGAGCGAGATGTTGACGATGTCGGCGCGGCCCCAGGCGGCGAGCCACTCCAGCGCCCGGATCACGTCCAGCTCGTCGCCGATCCCGTGGCCGTCGAGCACGCGGCGGGCCCGCAGGTCGGCGGACGGCGCCTGCGACAGCACGACGCCCGCGATGAACGTGCCGTGCCCCGCCTGCGCGTCCAGCGCGAAGTCCAGATCGGCGTCCAGGGTCTCGGCCACCTCGTCGCGCTGCTCGCGGTACCACTCCTCGCCCTCGTACCAGGGGTGCGGCGACAGGCCGGTGTCCAGGACCGCGACCGTCACGTCCCGCCGGACCGGCCCGCGCCGCGGCGCGGGCACGGGTGGAGCCGGCCGGGGCAGGTCCGCGGGCCCGCTCCACCACATCGGCTGGCCGAGGACGAGGTGGTTCGGCGCGGCGCTCAGCCTCCGGTGCCGCCGGTCGGCGTTGCCGAGGACGGCCGCCAGCTCGCACACGTCGACCTTCGCGGGGGCGCGCAGGCGCAGCCGCGTGACGCCGCCCTCGTCGTGGCGCGAGTCGTACCAGCGCCGGACCAGCGACTCGGCCGCGCCGGCGTCCCGCCCGGCGACCAGGATCTCGTCCCGGCGGATCAGCGCCGGCCGCCCCGGCAGCGGTTCCACCACGACCGCGTCCGCGTGCCGGGCCAGCACCCGGTCCAACCGCGCCTGTTGATCGAACATCGAGCCTCGCCTCCGCCGGACCGACCGTTTCCGCTCATCGTGCCGGAATGATGACGCTGCGTGGCAGCGAACATGCGGAACGTGGCCGATGGTGGCATCCGTGACGAGACTCACTCCGGCGGGGACGCACACCTCCGTCCCCTTCGCAATAGTGGATCTTGACGGAGGTGCCGGGTGAACGATGTGCATCCTGTGTTCAAGCGTTCAACAAACTGCGAACTCGCGGTGGTGCGACTCCGGCCGATGATGCACAATGAGGGACGCGGACGCCGACTTGGGACGTACGAGGCCGTAGGGGAAGACGAGCCTCGGTACAGATCCAGGAGGTCCGGTGACCGCACGTGGCGTTTTTTACGTCCACTCCGCGCCACCTGCGCTGAGCCCGCACATCGAGTGGGCCGCCGCAGGTGTTCTCGGGGTGCCCGTTTCCCTTGAGTGGGCAGATCAGCCGGCCGCGCCCGGAACCCTGCGCGCCGAGCTGCATTGGGAGGGCAGGCCCGGTACCGCCGCGGGCATCACCTCCGCGCTGCGCAACTGGAAACTGGTGCGGTTCGAGGCCACCGAGGATCCGACGCCCGGCACCGACGGCGTCCGCTTCAGCTTCACCCCGACCCTCGGGGTGTTCACCGGGGTCATCGGCGCCAGCGGCGACATCATGGTCCCCGAGGACCGGCTCCGCGCGGTGATGGCGAACGCCGCCGTCGGCAAGGCGACGCTGGAGCAGGAGCTCGACCGGCTGCTCGGCACGCCGTGGGACAACGAGCTGGAGCCCTTCCGCAGGGCCGGCGACGGCGCCCCCGTCCGCTGGCTGCACGCCGCCGTCTGACGGACCGCGGCGCGGCCGGCGCCGCCCGCGCGGAGCGCGTACCCGTCCCGCGACCCGTACGGTCCCCGTCACCGGGAGGCGGTCCCGCCCGCCGCCGGGCGCCCGTGAGGTGTGGAAACGGGAGCCCGGGGCACGTTGAGTAGATGTCCGCTTTGAGCCGCAACAACGTGCAGGACCTGGGCCGACGGTCCGCGCAGCCCATGCTCTTCGCGCACGGGTTCGGCTGCGACCAGACGATGTGGCGGCTCACCGCGCCGGCCTTCGAGGCCGACCACCGGGTCGTCCTCTTCGACCACGTCGGGTTGGGGAACTCGGACGTGTCGGCCTACTCGGCCGACCGGTACGGCACCCTGGACGCCTACGCCGACGACGTGCTGGACATCGTCCACGAGCTGGACCTGCGGGACGTGATCTTCGTCGGGCACTCCGTCAGCGCGATGATCGGGGTGCTGGCGGCCAACCGGGAGCCGGACCGCTTCGCCCGCCTCGTGCTGGTCGGCCCCTCTCCCCGCTACGTCGACGACGGGGACTACGTCGGCGGGTTCACCGGCGCCGACATCACCGAGCTCCTGGAGTCGCTGGAGAGCAACTTCCTCGGCTGGTCCAGCCGGATGGGGCCGCTGATCATGGGGAACCCGGAACGGCCGGAGCTGGGCCGGGAGCTGACCAACTCCTTCTGCCGCACCGACCCCGACATCATGCGCCAGTTCGCGCGCGTGACCTTCCTGTCCGACAACCGGGCCGACCTGCCCGTGCTGAACGTTCCGACACTGGTTCTGCAGTGCTCGGAGGACATCATCGCTCCCGAGGCGGTGGGGGACTACGTGCACGGT
This sequence comes from Actinomadura coerulea, assembly GCF_014208105.1. Taxonomy (NCBI): domain Bacteria; kingdom Bacillati; phylum Actinomycetota; class Actinomycetes; order Streptosporangiales; family Thermomonosporaceae; genus Actinomadura; species Actinomadura coerulea. The sequence continues at coordinate 3,776,580 of NZ_JACHMQ010000001.1, read as the reverse complement.
GCCATCCCCGGAAGCGAGCTCGTGCGGCTGCGCGCGACCGGGCACTGCCCCAACCTGAGCGCGCCCGAGGAGACGATCGCGGCGATCAAGGCCTTTCTGAGGAAGGTCCCGAGTGGCCCCGATGTCCGGCACGGATGAGGAGCTCGCCCGGCTGCGGGACCTGTACGAGCACGCCCCCTGCGGCTACCTGTCGCTGACTCCTCCAGGGACGATCACCAAGGTCAACCAGACGCTGCTCGACTGGACGGGCTACCGCGCCGAAGACCTGCTCGACGGCACGCGCTTCCAGGAGCTGCTCCCCGTCGGGGACCGCATCTACTACGAGACGCACTTCAGGCCGCTGCTCACGATGCAGGGCGAGGTCCGCGAGATCGCCGTCGACCTGAGGTGCGCGGGCGGCGAGCGGCTGCCCGTGCTGGTCAACTCGACGCTGCGGCCGGAGGAGCCGGACGGGGCCCCCGGCGTCCGGGTGTGCGTCTTCCGCGCCATCGACCGCCGGGAGTACGAGCGGGAGCTCCTGTACGCCCGCCGGCGCGCGCGTGAGTCGGAGGCGCGCGCCCGGCGGCTCGCCGAGACCCTGCAGCGCAGCTTCATCCCGCCCGTGCTGCCGCCGGTGCCCGGCCTGGAGGTGGGCGACGCCTACCGTCCGGCCGGGGCGGGCGACGAGGTCGGAGGGGACTTCTACGACGTCTTCGAGATCTCCCCCGGCCGATGGGGGCTGGTACTGGGGGACGTGTGCGGCAAGGGAGTCGAGGCCGCGGTGGTGACGAGCCTGGCGCGGTACACGGTGCGGGCCGTCGCCACGGAGGCCGAATCGCCCGCCGACGTCCTCCGGAAGCTGAACTCGTCTCTGCTGGGCCACGACGCGGAGCGGTTCTGTACCGCCGTCTACGCGGGCATCGAGAGCGGCCCCGGCGGCGGGCCGCTCCTGACGGTCTCGCTCGGCGGCCACCCCGCGCCGATCCTGGCCGCCTCCTCCGGTGAGGTCCGCCCCATCGGCCGCCCCGGCGACCTGCTCGGCGTGCTCGACGACGTGGTGCTGACCGACGAGACCGTTGAGCTGCGGTCCGGCGACGCCGTGCTGTTCTTCACCGACGGCGTCAGCGAGGCGCGCCGCGACCGGGAGTTCTTCGGCGAGGACCGGCTCGCCGGCCTGCTGTCCGACGCGCGGGCCTCCGACGCGGGCGCCATCACCGCCCGGATCGTCGACCGCGTCCTCGGTTTCCAGGACGGCGTGCCGCGCGACGACATCGCGCTCGTCACCCTCAGGGTCCCGTAGGCCCTGATCACGGCCGGCGGCGGACCGGTGCCGGCGGAACCCGCGCACGCGCGAACGGCCCGGCGGGCGGGAAGCCTGCCGGGCCGTTCGGACGAGACGGTCAGAGAGCGCGCTGGAAGGCGACCGACACGTTGTGCCCGCCGAATCCGAACGAGTTGTTGAGCGCCGCCGCCGGGCCGTCCGGCAGCTTGCGGGGCTCGTCGCGCGCGATGTCGAGGTCGACCTCGTCGTCGAGGTCCTCCAGGTTGGCCACGAACGGGACGCGGCCCTCCTTGAGCGCGAGGACCGTGAAGATCGATTCGAGCGCGCCGGCGCCGCCGAGCAGGTGCCCGGTCATCGACTTGGTCGCGGTGATGACCACCTGGCGCGCGGCCTCCTCGCCGAGCCCCGCCTTGATGGAGGCGAGCTCCGCGACGTCGCCGGCGGGCGTGGAGGTGGCGTGCGCGTTGATGTGGACGAGGTCGGCGGGCTCCAGGCCCGCGTCCTTGAGGGCCCGCTGCATCGCCTTGGCCTGCCCGGAGCCGGACGGGTCGGGCAGCACGATGTCGTAGGCGTCGCCGGAGTAGCCGCAGCCGGCCGCGATGCCGTGGATCTCCGCGCCGCGGGCGCGGGCGTGCTCCTCCGATTCGAGGATCATCACGGCGGCGCCCTCGCCGAGCACGAAGCCGTCGCGGTTCTTGTCGTAGGGCCGGGACGCGCGCGCCGGCTCCTCGTTGCGGGTCGACATCGCCCGCATGGCCCCGAACGAGGCCATCTGCAGCGGGTGTATGCACGACTCGGTGCCGCCGCAGATCACCACGTCGGCGCGGCCCGCGCGGATCATGTCGATGGCGTACCCGACGGCCTCGCCGCTGGACGCGCACGCGCTGACCAGCGCGTGCGAGCCTGCCATCGCGCCGAACTCGATGCCGACGTGCCCGGAGGCGCCGTTCGGCATCAGCATCGGGACAGTGAAGGGCGAGACCCGCGACCAGCCCTTCTCCCGGAAGACGTCGTAGCTGTTGAGGGCGGTGTGCAGGCCGCCGATGCCGCTGGACAGCACCACGCCGAGGCGCTCGCCGTCCACGGTGAAGCCGCCGTCGACGCCGGGGCGGTCCATGCCCTTCTGGCCCTTGCCGCCCGCCGGCACGGCGAACCCGGCGGAGGCCCACGCCTCGCGCGCGGCGATCAGGGCGATCGCCTGGTTGCGGTCGAGGCGGCGCAGGTTCTGCTTCGGCATCACCTCGGACGGGTCGACCTTCAGGGTCGCGGCGAACTGGACCGGCAGGTCCTCGACCCCCTCCCAGTCCAGTTTGCGGATACCGGACTCGCCGGCGAGCAGGGCGGACCAGGTCGACGGCATGTCGCCGCCGAGTGGGGTCGTTGCACCGAGACCGGTCACCACGACCCTGGTCTGGCTCTTGCTCATAGTTCGTGCTCCTTGCGGACTGTGAGGGGAGGAGGAAGGGCGCGCCGCCTCCCGGGCGGCGGCGCGCCCTCCCGCGGCTCAGCTCTGCAGGTTCTGGACGAAGTTGACGACGTCCTTGACCGTCTTCAGGTTGCGCAGCTCGTCGTCGGGGATCTCGACGTTGAACCGGTCCTGGGCGGCCACCGCGATCTCCACCATCGACAGCGAGTCGATGTCGAGGTCGTCGATGAAGTTCTTCTCCGGGGTGACCTCGGACTTGTCGATGCCGACGATCTCGTCGATGATCTCGGCGAGGCCGTCCAGGATCTGCTGTTCGGTGGCGACTGCCATGGTTCTGCGTTCTCCTTCGGTGGGTTGGTCCAGAGGCTCCGAGCAGGCGTGACGGCCTACGGGATCTGGATGACTTGGGCAGCGTAGGACAGCCCGGCGCCGAACCCGACCAGCAGGGCCGGGGCGCCGGACGGCACGTCGCCGCGTTCGATCATTCGGGACAGCGCCAGCGGGATCGAGGCGCCCGAGGTGTTGCCGGACTGCACGATGTCGTTGGCGACGACGGCGTTGGACGCCTTCACCTTGCGGGCGATCGCCTCGATGATCCGCAGGTTGGCCTGGTGCGGGACGACGGCGGCGAGCTCCTCGGGCTTGACCCCGGCCCGCTCGCACGCCTGGAGCGCGATCGGCGCGATGGCGGTGGTGGCCCAGCGGAAGACCGCCTGCCCCTCCTGCCGGATGAACGAGTTGCGGTCATCAATGATGATCTTGTCGTACTTGTCGCCGGCGCTGCCCCACACGACGGGGCCGATGCCGGGCGCCTCGCTGGGCGCGACGACCGCCGCGCCCGCGCCGTCGGCGAAGATGATGCAGGTGGAGCGGTCGGTCCAGTCGATCCACTGGGACATCTTCTCGGCGCCGATGACCAGCACGTTGCGGGCGCTGCCGGCCCGGACCGCGGCGCTGGCGGTGCCGAGCGCGTAGCAGAAGCCGGCGCAGGCGGCGTTGAGGTCGAAGGCGCCGGGCGCCTCGATGCCGAGGCGGTGCGCGACCTGCGCGGCGTGGCCCGGCATCGGCGTCTCCGCCGAGCAGGTCGCCAGGATCACCAGGTCGATGTCGGAGGGGGCGAGGCCGCTGTTCGCCAGCGCCTTGCCGGCGGCGTGCACGCCGAGCTCGACGATGCCCTCGTCGTCGCCGGCGATGCGCCGCTCGGAGATGCCGACGCGGCTGCGGATCCACTCGTCGTTGGTGTCGACGGTGCGCGCGAGGTCGTCGTTGGTGACGATGCGGGCGGGGCGGTAGTCGCCGAACGCGAGGACGCGGGCGCCGGGCGCCGCCTCGGGGATGGTGAGCCCGGCGGTCATGACGCGTCCGCCTCGATCAGCTCGCGGGCCTTGTCCAGGTCGGCGGGGGTCTTGAGGGCGACCAGCTCGATGCCCTTCAGCTCGCGCCGGGCCAGCCCGACGAGCGTCCCGGCGGGCGGCAGCTCGATGATCCCGGTGACGCCGATCTCCCGCATGGTCTCCATGCACGCGTCCCAGCGGACGGGGGCGCTGACCTGCTCGACGAGCCGGGCGACGAAGTCGCGGCCGCTGTCGACGACGGCGCCGTCGCGGTTCTGGAGCAGCGCGGCCCGCGGGTCGGCGACGGGCACGCCGGGCGCCAGTCGGCGCAGGACGCCGACGGCGGGCTCCATGTGCTCGGTGTGGAAGGCGCCCGCGACCGACAGCGGCCTCAGCCGCGCCTTGGCGGGCGGCTCGTCGGCGAACTTCGCGAGCCGCTCGGTCGTCCCGGCGGCGACGACCTGCCCGGCGCCGTTGACGTTGGCGGGGGTGAGCCCGTGCTTGTCGATCGCGGCGAGGACCTCGTCGGCCTCGCCGCCGAGCACGGCCGTCATGCCGGTCTCGGTGACGGCGGCGGCCTCGGCCATCGCCCGGCCCCGCTCCCGGACGAGGACCAGCGCGGCCTCGGGGGTCAGCACCCCGGCGATCGCGGCGGCGGCCAGCTCGCCGACGCTGTGCCCGGCGACGGCGTCCGGCCCGGTCCTCCCGCCCGGCGCGCCGTCGTAGAGGGCCTCGGCCGCGGCGATCGCGGCGGCGACGAGCAGCGGCTGCGCGACCGCGGTGTCGCGGATCTCCTCGGCGTCCGCGGACGTCCCGTAGCGCACCAGGTCCAGACCCGTGACCGCCGACCACCAGGCGAACCGGTCGGCGACTCCGGGTTTCTCTAGCCATGGCTGCAGGAAGCCGGGGGTCTGGGCGCCCTGGCCGGGCGATGCGAGGAGAATCACAGCGTCCAGCCTGCCGTCATGTGCCCGCGCCCACGATGCCGATCACGACGAACTTTGGTCTTGGCGCTTTGTACGACCTCTACAAGAAACCCTGGTGAGCGCCTGTAGCTCGGGCTGAGACCCTCGGTGCGACGCTCCTCACTCCCGAGGGTCCCCGCTACCCGGTCGTCCTGGCGGCGCGGGCGTGGAAGCGGCCGAGGACCAGGGCGATGCGGAGGGTGAAGGCGTTGCGGCCGTCGGTGGGGGCCAGGCCGGTCAGCTCGGCGACGCGGCGCAGCCGGTAGCGGACGGTGTTGGGGTGGACGAACAGGAGCCGGGCCGTGGCCTCCAGCGACGATCCCTGTTCGAGGTAGGTGGTGAGGGTGTCCAGGAGAGGGGCCCCGGCGGCGAGCATCGGGTTGTAGACACCGTCCACCAGGTAGCGGCGCGCGTCGTCGTCGCCGTCTAGGGCGCGCTCGGGGAGGAGCTCGGTGGCGAGGACGGGGCGGGGCGCGTCCGGCCACCCGGAGGCGGCCCGCAGCCCGGCGACGGCGGCGCGGGCCGACGTCGTGGACTCGTAGAGGTCGGCGACCTGGGGGCCGACGACGACCGGCCCGGGCCCGCACTTGGCGGCGATCGGGCGGGCGGCCTCCATGGGGTCGGTGTCGCCGCCCACGATCACCACGACGCGGTGCCCCTGGACGCCGGCCAGCACGTCGGCGCGGGCGCGGCGCGCGGCCAGCTGCATCTGGTCGATGGTGACCTCGGGCTCCTCGTCCTCCGGGGTGAAGCCGGCGATGACGGTGACGGGCTTGGACGTCCAGCCGAGCGCGGCGGCCCAGGAGTGCATGCCGTCGTCGACCTCGTCGCGCAGCACCGCGTTGACGACGAGGGCCTCCAGGCGGGCGTCCCAGGCGGCGCGCGTCTCGGCGGCGCGGGCGTAGACCTGGGCGGCGCCGAACGCCACGTCCCGGGTGTAGCGCAGGATGGCCTCGCGCAGCTGGGCCTCGCCGCCGGGCGCGGCGAGCTCGCCGAGCCGGGTCTCCACCACGTCGATGATGACGCGGATCATGTCGATGGTGTGCTGGAGCTTGATGGAGCGCAGCAACTCGCGGGGCGCGGTGCCGAACACCTCCCCGGCGATGGCCGGGCGGCTCCGCTCGTTGCTCTTGAACCACTCCACGAACGCGGCGATGCCGGCCTGCGCCACGAGGCCGATCCAGGAGCGCTGGTCGGCGGGCATGCGCCGGAACCAGGGGAGCTGCTCCTCCATGCTGGTCAGCGCCGCGGTGCCGAATGTCCCCATCGCCTTCTCCAGACGCTGGGTGGTCTGCTCGCGGATCTCGGCCTCGTTCGCGGTGTTCACCACAACAGAGTGCCACCACACCTGCGGTGTCCTAACCGGAAGTCGGTAAACCGGGTCAGCCGGGGGTCACCGCGGAGGCGCGCCCGAGCGCGATGTCGGTGAGGTTGCGCAGCGACGCCGAGCGCGGGGCGAGGTAGTCGCTGTGGCCGCCCTGCCCGGTCTCGAAGACCCGGGCGCCGAACCCGGTGGAGACCGGGTCGGGACCGAGCCCGAGCCCGAGGAACCGCACGTGCGGGACGTCCTCCATCCAGTCGGTCGAGCCCCGTCCCGCCCAGACGCGGGTCGTCCCGCCCAGCCTGGACGCCGACCAGGCGGTCGTCCCCGGGCTGCCGTAGAGGGCGATGTCGGTGACCTGTTTCCAGGCGGCACGGTTGGAACCGCCCAGGGCGGCCTGGCCGCAGACCACCGAGCCGTAGCTGTGGCAGAGCAGGCCCACGCTCGCACCGGGGTTGACCTGGTGGACGCCCTTCATGAACTTGCGGAGCCGGACGGCGCCTTCGGCGGCCCGCTCGGCGGTGAGGACGTCGCTGCTGAACGTCTTGGGCGCCGCGTAGCCGAGCCAGGCGACGACCGCCAGGCCGGGCTCGGGCGACAGGGAGCGGGCCTGCTGGTAGACGGCGCGTGCGCCCCCGCCGGGCGTCGACCAGGGCTTGCCGCCCCGCTTGTCGAACGTGGACAGCGTGGTGTCGGCGCCGGGGACGAGCACCGCGACCCGCCGGGCCCGGGTGAGGTCGCCGACGACCTCGATGGCCCGCCCGCGGCCGCGCGGATCGAAGTAGAGGAAGCGGCGTCCGGGCTGGAGGAACGCGCCGAGCGTCCTCCGCCGGTCGGTGTCGCCGACCTTCTCCGCCGTCTTGAGGGCCTCCTCGATGGACCGGCGCTCGGCGGCGTACCGGACGTCCAGCGTCGACGGCGCCATCCCCGGGACCGCGACGGGCGCCGCGTAAGGGTCGGCATGGCCCGTCCCGGCGGTCGTCAGCAGCACCACCCCGATGGACGCCGCGGCGGCGGTGGCCCGGCGGAGGCGGCGGGCCTGCCGTCGCGCGGGGCGCGGCGAGGTCGTCGTGAGGTGCGGCGGCATCGGCGCCTTTCTACCATCGGAGATCGTTCAGCGTGGGTTCGGCTCACCCCCGGTGGATCAGGAGACGCCTCTGCGGAAGTACGGGCGGGGGACGGGGATGGTTCCCTCGGGTGGTGTCCCGCGCGTGCCGCCGCGGTCGCGCGATGGCGGCGGCCAGTGCCCGGCCGGCGGCGAGCGCGCCGCCGAAGGCGACCAGCCACGCGAGGCGCTCGGCGATCCATTCCGGCTGGTCGGGAACGGTGCAACCCAGGTCAGCCTACCGAACGCGAGCAGCGCCCCCACGGTGACGAAGATCATTACGGTCTGGTGCCAGAGGTAGCTCCCCATGGCGGAGCGGTTGGCCGCCGTGATCGCCGACCGCGCCCCGGCGTGTCGCGTCCAGCGGGTCAGGGCCCGTCCAGAAGCGTCGCCGCGTAGACGCAGAGGAACCACGCCGAGTATCCGGCGATGAGGAAGAGCACGGTGAGCGTCTGCAGGGCGTCCACGGCCCGGTCGCGTTCTCCGTATTCGTCGTGGCTCCGGTCCTCAGGCATGGGCGACCTCCGCGTCGCGGCCGAGAGCGATCAGGGTGAGGTTGCGCAGCGCGAGGGAGCCGGGCATCAGGTAGCCGCTGTGCGGGCCCGTCCCGGCGTCGAAGCGCAGGGCGCCGAAACCGGGCGAGGCGGGATCGGCGCCGAACCCCAGCCCGGCGAACCGAACATGGGGGACGTACCGCACCCAGTCGCCCCTCGACCTGCCCGCCCAGACCCGCGCGGACGTCCCGAGGTCGGAGGCGTGGCGCAGGGTCGTTCCGGGGCTGCCGAACAGGGCGATGTCGTCCACCGGCAGGGGCGCCAGCCGCCGGGCGGCCCTGCCGCAGAGCACCGAGCCGTAGCTGTGGCAGAGCAGGGCGAACCGGGCCCGCCCGTTCACCGCGTGCACGCCGGCGAGGAGGCGTGCGAGACTCCGCGCGCCCTCCTCCGCACGTCCGCTCGTCAGGGCGCCGGCGCTCAGCGTCGAAGGGGAGCCGTAGCCGAGCCAGGCGATGACGGCGATCCGCGCGCCGGGCGCGGCGGCGCGGGCCTGCCGGTAGAGCGCCCGGCTGCCGCCTCCGACGAACTTGGGCGAGTCGTAGTTGGCCAGCGAGTTGTCCGCGCCGGGCACCACCACCGCGATCCGGTGGGCGTGCCTGAGGTCGCCCAGGACCTCCACAGCGCGCCCGTCGCCTCGCGGGTCGAACGACAGGAACCGCCGGTCCGCCCCGTGGAGCGCGGACAGGGCCCGTGTCCGTCCCGTGTCGTGGACGCGCGCCGCGGTGGCCAGGGCGCGCGTGATGTCCCGGCCGGTCGCCTGGTAGCGGGCGTCGAGGGCCGACGCCGACAGGGCGCGGGCCGGGGTCGGCGGCGCGTACACCTCGGCGTGCCCCGCGGCGGCCGTCGAGCCGGCGGCCGCCAGCACCGAAACGGCGGCGGCGGTTCTGCGAACGCTGGGCATCCGGCGGGTCCTTCCTGGTCAGCGGTTGGAGCACTGATCAGGAAGGTAGGAATCAGACGTGTTGGCGCACATCGGCCCGCGGTGCCGTCCCGCGCCGTGCGCCCCCGGTATGACGGCATGCGCCCCAGGTATGACGGGAGGCGCCCGGCGTCAGTCGCCGGGCCGCACCAGCCCCACCTCGTAGGCGTAGACGATCGCCTGCGGGCGGTCGCGGAGCCCGAGCTTCATCAGGATCCGTCCGAAGTGCGTCTTGACGGTCTGCTCGGCGACCACGAGCCGCCCGGCGATCTCGCCGTTGGACAGGCCGCGCGCCACCAGCGAGAGCACCTCGGTCTCCCGCTCGGTCAGCTCCTCCAGCCGCTTGCGGGACGGCGCGCGCGGGCCCCCGAGCCGGGAGAACTCCGCGATGAGCCGCCGCGTGACCGACGGGGACAGCAGCGCGTCGCCCGCCGCCACCACCCGGACCGCGTCGGCGAGCTCGGTCGCGGACGCGTCCTTGAGCAGGAACCCGCTGGCCCCGGCCCGCAGCGCCTCGTAGACGTAGTCGTCCAGGTCGAACGTCGTGAGCATGAGGACCTTGGGGGCGCCGTCCCCGGCGTCCGCGAGCAGCCGGCGGGTCGCCTCCAGGCCGTCCATCACCGGCATCCGGACGTCCATCAGCACCACGTCGGGACGCACCTCGGCGACGCGGCGCAGCCCCTCCGCGCCGTCGGCGGCCTCGCCCGCGACCTCGATGTCGGGCTGGGCGTTGAGCAGCACGCCGAACCCGGTGCGCACCATGCCCTGGTCGTCGACGATCACGACCCGGATCGTCACGTCGCCTCCCGCGCCTTCACCGGCAGCGATGCGGTCACGGCGAATCCTCCCTCGGACGTGGGGCGGGCGGTCAGCTCGCCGTCCAGCGCGGCGGCCCGCTCCCGCATCCCGACCAGCCCGTGGCCGCCGCCCGGAAGCGGCGGAACGGACCCCGGCCCGCCCGCGGGCGGGCCGTTGACGACGCCGAGACACACTACGCCGCCCTCGCGGGAGACCTCGACCTCGACGCGGGAACCGGGCGCGTGCCGCATGGCGTTGCTCAGCGCCTCCTGGAGGATCCGGTACGCGGTGAGCCCCACCCCGGGGGGCAGGCCCGCCAGGTCACCGCCCAGCCGGGTCTCGACGCGCAGGCCGGCGCCGCGCGCGTTGCCGACGAGCTCGTCCAGCCGCTCCAGGCTCGGCTGCGGGGCGGTCTCGGCGCCGTCCTCCGCGCGCAGCACGCCGAGGACGCGGCGCAGCTCCGTCAGCGCGTCCAGCGCGGTCGCGCGGATCTCGGCGAGGTCGCGGCGCGTCTCGTCCGGGACGGTCTCCACCTTGTACGGGGCGGCCTCCGCCTGGATGGCGATCATCGACATGTGGTGCGCGACGACGTCGTGCAGCTCCCGCGCGATCCGCTGCCGCTCGGTCAGCACCGCCTCGGCGTCCTGGTGCCGCCTCTCCTGCTCGGCCAGCTCGCGCCGCGAGGTCTGCCGGACGCGGACCGCGTAGCCCACCGCCAGCGGCAGCAGGAGCAGCACCGACGCCCCGGCCCCGGACGCCGGATCCTTGATCCACACCCCGGTGAACGAGATGATCGCGACGCCCAGCGTGACGTCGCGCGAACAGCGCACCGCGACCGTGTACACGGTCACGACCGCCGTGAACGCGCCCGCCGGGACGTAGGGGACGGTCAGCCAGTCGCCGACGTCGACCAGCGCCATCGCCGCGAAGCTCAGCCGCCACGCGCCGAGCGGGTGGCGGTCGCGCAGCGCCAGCGGCGCCGTCACCGCGACGGCGATGAGGAACTTCGTCCCGTCGGAGACGTAGATCCCGCGCCGCAACGTCTCGGTGGACAGCAGCGACACCGTCCCGGCGACGAGCCCGACGGCGAGGGCCAGCCCGAACAGGTTCGCCACCAGCCCGTACGGCAGCCGCCCCACGCCGATGTACCGCGTCCAGCGCAGCGGCAGGGGCCACGGCCGGTTCAGCGGCGCCGGTTCGGCCCTTCCGGTCACGGCGGCGGCGAGCAGCACGTCCCGCAGGACGCCGCGCAGCGTCAGATTCTCCCCGGCCATGAGCACCAGGCTAGGGAGCTCCGGTCTCGCCCGGATGACACCGTGGTGGGACGTGCCGGGTCATACCTGGGTACGGTGCGAGGCGTGGAGCCCGTCGAAGCGCTGCGCCGCATCGCGTTCCTGCTGGAGCGCGCCCATGAGCCGACCTACCGCGTGCGGGCGTTCCGCACGGCCGCCGACCGCGCCGGGCGGACGGCCCCGGACGAGCTGGCCGGCCGGGTGCGCGACGGGACGCTCACCGCGCTGCCCGGCATCGGCAAGGTCACCGCCCTGGTGATCGAGGAGGCGCTGCGCGGCGAGACGCCCGTCTACCTGCGCCGCCTGGAGGCCACCGAGGGCGAGCCGCTGGACGAGGCCACGGCCGCGCTCCGCTCCGCCCTCAAGGGCGACCTGCACACCCACAGCGACTGGTCCGACGGCGGGTCCCCGATCCTGGAGATGGCCGAGACCGCGCGTTCCCTCGGCCACGAGTACCTCGCCCTCACCGACCACTCGCCGCGCCTGAAGGTCGCGAACGGCCTGTCCGCCGACCGCCTGCGCCGCCAGCTCGACGTCGTCGACGAACTCAACGCCTCCCTGGCGCCGTTCCGCATCCTCACCGGTATCGAGGTCGACATCCTGGAGGACGGCGCGCTCGACCAGGAGCCCGAACTCCTCGACCGCCTCGACGTCGTCGTCGCCAGCGTGCACTCCAAGCTCCGCATGGACCGCGTCGCCATGACCAGGCGGATGGTCGCGGCGATCGCGAACCCGCGCGTGAACGTCCTCGGCCACTGCACCGGGCGCATCGTGAAGGCCGGCGGAAGGCGCGGCGGCCTGCGCCCGGAGTCGGAGTTCGACGCGGCGCTCGTCTTCGACGCCTGCGCCGCCTACGACGTCGCCGTCGAGATCAACTCCCGCCCGGAGCGCCTCGATCCGCCGAAGCGGCTGCTGCGCCTGGCGGTCGAGGCGGGTTGCCGCTTCTCCGTCGACTCCGACGCACACGCGCCCGGGCAGCTCGACTGGCAGCCGTTCGGCTGCGAGCGGGCCGCCCGGTGCGGGGTGCCGGCGTCGCAGGTCGTCAACACCCTCGGCGCCGACGACCTGCTCGCCTGGACGCGCTCGAAACTCTGAAGGTCAGCCGCCCAGCGCGCGGACCATGGGGCGGGCGGAGCCACGAATTCTCTTAGTTGAGGGAGCAGGTGTTCACGGGGTCGCCCGAGGTGGGGCGGGGGAGCGTGGCGCTCTTCGGTGGCGTGGTGCCGTGCTGCGTCCAGGACTCCAGGGCCGTGAAGGCCGTGCGCATGCAGGGCAGGAGCGGGCGCAGGCGGTCGGGGAAGGAGTCGTAGAGGCCGTCGACGTGGTTGGCGGCCTCCAGGCGGTAGTAGCGGTAGGGCGCCTTTCGCTTGGCGCGGACGAGTTCGGCGTAGACGTCGGAGTCGGTGGTGATGGGCAGGAGCGTGTCGTAGGTGCCGTGCAGGGTGATCAGGGGCTTGCGGATGCGGCCCGTGAGCGCCACGCGGGCGACGGCGCGGTGGACGCTCTTCGGACGCGCGGCGTAGTTGTAGGCGGCCTCCTCTCCCGTGTAGGCGGGGTCGAACTCCGCGCGGTAGATGCGCTGGGTGAGCTCCCAATAGACCTGGTTGTGGAATGGCCAGAGGAACTCCGAGCCGGGGGCGAGGCCCGCGTTGAGAAGCGCCTTGTGGGCGGACGGGGCGCCGGTGGCCGCGTATGACGGGTAGGCGCGCAGCACCTGCGGGAGGTAGGTGAACAGGTTCGGGCCGTCGGCGCGCCAGAGCGTGCCCTCCGCGTCGATGCCGCCGTCGTACAGCTCCGGGCGGTTCTCCAGTTGCCAGCGGACGAGGTAGCCGCCGTTGGAGATCCCGGCCGCGTACGTGCGTCGCGGGGTGCGTCCGTACCGTTGCGCGACGACCTTCTTGGCGGCCCGCGTGAGCTGCGTGACCCGCTCGTTCCATTCGACGACGGCGTCGCCGGGGCGGCGGCCGTCCTTGTAGAACTCGGTGCCGCTGTTGCCCTTGTCCGTGGCGGCGTAGGCGTAGCCCTTGGCGAGCGCCCAGTCGGAGATGGTGAAGTCGTTGGCGTACTGCCGCCGGTTGCCGGGAGGGCCGGCGACGACGAGTCCGCCGTTCCAGCGCTCGGGCAGGCGGATGACGAACTGGGCGTCGTGGTTCCAGCCGTTGTTGGTGTTGAACGTCGAGGTGTCGGGGAAGTAGCCGTCCAGCTGGATGCCGGGCACCCCGGACGGGTTGCGCGTACCGGCGGCGTGCAGCCCGGCCCAGTCGGCCGGGACGGTGTGGCCCGAGCCGGCCGTCCCCGCGGTCGTGAGGTCTCCGAGGCAGGCGGCCACCTGCTTCTCCGCCCCCGGCACCGCGAGCCCGGGCGCGCAGCCGGGGCTCCGCCGCGCGTCGGCCTGCGCGGCCAGGGGCACGGCCAGCGCCGCGGTGAGGGCGCCGGCCGCGATGCCGGCGGTAAGGGCGGGACGGGCGATGGGCATTCCGGCTCCTCGGGACGGACGTCAGATGTCCGCCATGGTGAGCGCCGGTTGTGACCGCTGCCACGTGGCCCGCGCACATATCCGATCGACCCGCCATGTGCCCGTGGTCGTGACCTGCGCGTGATGTGTCTCACACCCGTATCCGGCCGCCCGAATGTGGGTGCCGGTCACATGGTCCGGTCCGCGGGTGCCACCTAGCGTTCCCGGTCACGGCGGCCCGAGCGCGATTCGGGCCGTCCACGACGAGCGCGAGGAGGGCGCATGGGCGACCCGGACCGAAAGGCCCCGGTGCTGGCGGCGCGCGGCCTGGTCAGGGAGTTCCGCGGCTTCAGGGCCGTGGACGGCGTGGACCTCGACGTCGCCGAGGGGTCCGTCCACGCGCTGGTGGGGCCGAACGGCGCGGGCAAGACCACGCTGTTCAACCTGCTGACCGGATTCCTGAAGCCGACCGCGGGCAGCGTCCGGCTCGGCGCGCACGAGCTGGCCGGGCGTCCCCCCGAGCTGATCGCCAGACTGGGCCTTGCCCGGTCGTTCCAGATCACGAGCCTGTTCGCCGAGCTCACGCCGCGCCAGCACGTGGAGCTGGCGCTCGCCGGGCGCACGGGGCTCGGCTGGCGGTTCTGGCGCTCGGACAAGGCGCTCGGCCGCCACTCCGAGCGCGCCGCCGAGCTGCTCGGGCAGGTCGGGCTGGACGACCACGCGGACGTCCCGGCCGGGTCCCTGGCCTACGGCCGCAAGCGCGCCCTCGAACTGGCGCTGGCCCTCGCGCTGGACCCGAAGGTGCTGCTCCTGGACGAGCCGACCGCCGGCATGGGCGTCGAGGACGTCGGCCGCACCGTCGAGCTCATCAAGAAGGTGCGCGACGGGCGGACCGTGGTGATGGTCGAGCACAACATGAGCGTCGTCTCCAGCCTCGCCGACCGGGTCACCGTCCTGCAGCACGGCCAGGTCCTCGTCGAGGGCCCCTACGCCGAGATCCGCCACGACCCCCGCGTCGTCACCGCCTACCTCGGAGACTCCAATGCTGCGCATTGACGGACTGTCCGCCTGGTACGGCGAGGCCCAGGCCCTGCGCGAGGTGTCGCTGCACGTCGACGAGGGGGAGATCGTCACCCTCGTCGGACGCAACGGCGCCGGGAAGACCACGCTCCTGCGCTCCCTGATGGGCCTGCACCGGGGCGCGTCCGGGACCGTCCGGTTCCTCGACGAGGACATCTCCGGGCTCGGCCCGCACAAGCGCGCCCGACGCGGCCTCGGCTACGTCCCCGACGACCGCGGCGTCTTCGCGACGCTCTCGGTGGAGGAGAACCTCACCCTGCCGCCCGTGACCGGCCCCGACCCCTGGTCGCTGGACCGGGTGTACGAGACCTTCCCGCGCCTGCGGGAGCGGCGCCGGTTCCCCGGGACGAAGCTGTCGGGCGGCGAGCAGCAGATGCTCGCGCTGGCCCGGGTGCTGCGGACCGGCGCCCGCCTGCTGCTGTGCGACGAGCCCACCGAGGGCCTGTCGCCGCTGATCGTCCAGCAGATCGGCGACATCCTCCGCGAGGTCAAGGCGGCCGGGGTGACCGTCCTGCTCATCGAGCAGAACGTGCACTTCGCCGCGACCGTCGCCGACCGCCACCACCTGCTCGCCGAGGGCCGGATCGTCGAGTCCATGGACAACGACGAGGTCCGCGCCCGCGAGAGCGAACTCCTCCAGTACCTCGGAATATAGGGAGACCCCGATGAGAGTTCTCGGACGCTCGGCCGCGCTCGCGACCGCCGGAGCGCTGCTGGCCGGCTGCGCGGGCGGACCCGGCGGGGGCGGGGGCAAGATCAGCGACGAGAAGCTGGTGCTGGCGGTGCTGACCGACCAGTCCGGCGTCTACGCCGACCTTTCGGGCAAGAACGCCGTCGAGGCCGTGAAGATGGCCGTCGCCGACTTCAAGGCCAAGTACGGGGACAAGGCGGTGACCGACAAGATCGAGGTCATCTCCGCCGACCACCAGAACAAGCCCGAGATCGCCAACTCCAAGGCCCAGGAGCTCTACGACCGCAAGAAGGCCGACCTGATCCTGGACGTGCCCACCTCGTCGGCCGCGCTCGCCGTCGCCACCGTCGCCAAGAACAAGAAGAAGCTGTTCATCGACGTCGGCGCCGCGACGACCGAGCTGGAAGGCAAGCAGTGCAACAAGTACACCTTCCACTACGGCTACAACAGCTACATGCTCGCCCACGGGACGGGCACCGGCGTCACCAAGGACGGCGGTAAGAACTGGTACATCGTCTACCCGGACTACGCGTTCGGGCAGGACATGCAGAAGACGTTCACGACGGCCATCAAGGGCGCCGGGGGCAGCGTCGTGAAGAGCGACCCGACGCCGTTCCCGAACGACAACTTCTCCACGTTCCTGCTGAAGGCGCCGGGCCTGAAGCCCAAGCCGCAGGTGCTCGGCGCCATGCAGGCCGGCGGCGACCTCGTCAACCTGGTCAAGCAGTACAACGAGTACAAGCTGCGCGACAAGGGCGTGAAGCTCGCCGCGGGCCTGATGTTCATCACCGACATCCACTCGCTCGGCTCCGACGCCCTCGCCGGGACCCGCTTCACCGACTTCTGGTACTGGAACGCCAACGCGGGCAACCGCGCCTGGGCCGACAAGTTCAAGGCCAAGACCGGAGCCCGCCCGACGGCCGTCCAGGCCGCCGACTACTCGGCGGCGCTCCAGTACCTGGAGGCCGTGCAGCGCGGCGGCACCGACAAGTCCGACGACGTGGTGAAGCAGCTCGAGGGCGCCAAGGTCAACGACGCCTTCACCTCCACCGGCACGATCCGCGCGGAGGACCACCTGCTCACCCACGACGCCTACGTCGCCGAGGTCAAGCCAAAGAGCGAGGTCAAGGAGCCCTGGGACTACGAGAAGATCGTCAGCACGATCCCGGCGGCGGAGGCGTTCCAGCAGCCCGACCCGTCCTGCTCCCTCTAAGGCGGGCCGCGACGTGCTGCAACAGGCGTTCAACGGGCTGGTGGGCGGGGCGTTCTACGCCCTGCTCGCCCTCGGCCTGGCCGTCATCTTCGGAATGCTGGGCGTGGTCAACTTCGCGCACGGCGCGTTCTACATGCTCGGCGCCTTCGGCTCCTTCGTCCTGCTCGACTCCTTCGGCGTGAACTTCTGGCTCGCGCTGGTGATCGTGCCCGTCGTTCTCGGGATCGCGGGCGTGCTGCTGGAGCGGCTGTTCATCCACCGGCTCGCGCCCCTGGACCCGCTCTACAACTTCCTGTTCACCTTCGGGCTCGCGCTGATCCTCCAGGACCTGGTGAAGCGCAAGTACGGGGTGCAGTCGCAGCCCTACCCGCGCCCGTCCGCGCTGGACGGGTCGATCGACCTCGGCCTGTTCACCTACCCGACCTACCAGGTGTTCGTGCTGGCGGTGTCGGTGCTGGTGTGCGGCGCCGTGTGGGTGGTGCTGACCCGCACCCGCGTCGGCATGATCGTCCGGGCGGCTACCGAGCGGCCAGAGCTGTCGCGGGCCCTCGGCATCGACGTCGCCCGCTGGGTGACGCCGGTGTTCGGGTTCGGCATCGCGCTCGCCGCGTTCGCGGGCGTGCTCGCCGCGCCGATGCGGGCGGTCAACCCGCTGATGGGCTCCGACCTGATCATCACGGTGTTCGCGGTGGTCGTGATCGGCGGCCTCGGGTCGGTGTTCGGCTCGGTCGCCGCCGGGTTCGCGGTCGGCCTCGTGTCGGCGCTCGGCAACTACTACGTCCCGTCGCTGTCGCAGACGCTGGTGTTCATCCTGATGGCCGCCGTGCTGCTGTGGCGCCCCGCCGGCCTGTTCGGACGCGAGGAGGCCCTGTGATCCTCTCCAAGCTGGCCGGGCGGCCGGTGCTGCTCGCCGCGGGACTGGTGGTGGCGCTCGTCCTGCCCTGGTTCGTCTACCCGCCGGTCGCCCTGGACATCGTCTGCTGGGCGCTGTTCGCGGCCGCCGTCGACTTGCTGCTCGGCTTCACCGGGCTCCTGTCGTTCGGGCACGCGGCCTTCTGGGGCGGTTCGGCCTACGCCACCGGCCTGATCGCGCTGCATTCCGGGCTGCCGTTCCCCGTGGCCGTGCTGGGCGGCGCCGCCTTCGCGGCCGCCCTCGCCGTCCCGATCGGCTTCCTGTCGGTCCGGTTGCGCGGCATCTACTTCGCGATGGTCACACTGGCCTTCGCGCAGATGGTGTACTTCATCGCCAACCAGTGGAGGGACGCGACCGGCGGCGAGAACGGCCTGCAAGGCATCCCCAGGGAGCTGTTCGGGGTGGACCTGTCCGACCCGTTCTTCTTCTACTACGCCGCGCTGCCGTTCATCCTGGTCGGACTGCTCGTCGCCTGGCGCATCGTCCGTTCCCCCTTCGGCAGGGTCCTGATGTCGATCCGCGACAACCCGAACAGGGCGCGGGCGCTCGGCTACAGCATCGACCGCTACAAGCTGCTGGCCTTCGTCCTGTCGGCGGCCCTGTCGGGGCTCGCGGGCGGCCTGTTCACCGTCGGGCACGGCTTCGCGTCCCTGCAGGGCGTGTACTGGACGACCTCGGGCCAGGCCGTGATGATGGTCGTCCTCGGCGGCATCGGCACCCTGTGGGGTGGAGCCATCGGCGCCGCGCTGATCGTGGAGCTGAACGACTACCTCGCCACCGCCGGGTTCGAGGAGACCGGGATCATCACCGGCGCGATCTTCATCGTGGTCGTGCTGCTGTTCCGCCGCGGCGTCTGGGGCACCGCCCGCGACCTCATCGCGGCCCGCACGTCCCGCGCCCGTCCGGCTGCCGAGAACGAGGACGCCAAGGTCGAAGCCCCCGTCTGACGCGAACCGAGCGCGCGGCGCGCCGTCCCGGGAGGGGACGGCGCGCCGCTTCGGTGTGCGGGCCCTCAGCGGGAGAGGCGGTGGAGGCGCAGGGCGAGCTGGAGTTCCAGGGCCCGCTCCGGGGTCTGCCAGTCGTCGCCGAGGAGGCGGGCGATGCGGTCGAGGCGCTGGCTCACGGTGTTGACGTGGATGTGCAGGCGTTCGGCCGTCCGCGACAGGCTGCCGCCCGTCCCGAAGTAGGCCTCCAGGGTCTGGACGAGGGCTGTGCCGCGCCGCTCGTCGTAGTCGAGGACGGGACCGAGCGCCCTCCCGAGGAAGCCCGTCACGTCGCGGTCGTCCCCGATGAGCAGGCCGACGAAGCCCAGCTCGGACGCGCCGGCGCCGTCGCCGCGGCGCCCGAGGGCCAGCAGCGCGTCGGCGCAGCGCTGCGCCTCCCGGTGGGCGGAGGCGACCCCGCCCGGGCCGCCGACCGGGCCGGCCGCGCCGACCGTGGCGGGCCCGCCGAGGGAGGCGCCGAGCTCCTTGGCGACCCGGCGCGCCGCGTCGCCCGGCCGGTCGCCCGGCAGCAGCAGGACGATCTCCTCCGCCCGCGAGGCGGCCAGGCCGTGCTCCACCGCCGCGAACGACGACGCCCAGAAGGCCGCGCGGGGCCGGTGCTCGCGCGAGTCGTACTTGGCGCACAGCACCACGTGCGGGGCGCCGAGGTCGACGCCGACGCGCCGCGCCCGCGCCGTCAGCGCCTCGGCGCCCGCCCGGCGGCCGGACAGCAGGTCGTCCAGCAGTTCGCCGCGCACCCGGCCCTCGGCCTCGGTGGCGCTGCGCTGGAACAGCAGCAGCAGCGCGGTGACGAGCGCCGCGCGCTCCAGGATCCGCTGGTCGGCGTCGTCCACCTCGTCGGCGGTGCGCAGCACCAGCGTGCCGAGCATCTCGTCGCCGGTGGAGACCGAGGCGATCCACAGGTCGCCGCGCCTGACCGTCCGGCCCTGGGCGCGCGCGGAGTGCGCCGACGCCGAGACACCGCCCAGCTCGTCGTCGCCGAGGAGCCTCGACGCGGCGCCGGTCGTCGCGAGCCGGCGGCCGTCGGCGTCCAGGACGTACAGGGTGCCGCCCAGAAGCTCGGTCACCACGGCGCCGACGTCCTCCACGCCGCCGCCCCGGACCACCACGGCGGTCATCCGGTCGTGCGCGCGCGCCGCCCGCTCCACGGCCGCGCTCCGCGCCTTGACCTCCTCGTTGGCGGCGCTCAGCTCGGTCAGGGCGGTACGGGTCTCCTCCAGCAGGCGGGCGTTGTCGATGGCGATCGCGGCGTGCGCGGCGAGCGAGCCGAGCAGCGCCACCTCCTCCTGGTCGAACGGGCGCTGGCTGCGGTTCGCGGCCGTCAGCACCCCGATGACCCTGCTGCCCAGCCGCATCGGCACGCCGAGGATCGCGACCAGGCCCTCCTCGGCGACCGCGTCGTCGATGAACCCGCGATGCTCGAACTGCGCGTCCCCGAGGTAGTGGGCGCTGTTGTAGGGCATCGCGGTCTGCGCGACCAGGCCGACCAGCCCGGTCCCCATCGGCAGCCTGAGCCGCCGGAACGCCGCCGACACCGACCCGTCGGTCACCCGCATGTAGGTGTCGCCGCGCGCGTCGTCGTTCAGCGTCAGGTAGGCGATGTCGGCGTTCAGCAGCCGCCGCGCGCGGCGGGTGATCGCCTCCAGTACCGCGTCGAGGTCGCGCAGCCCGGCCAGGTCGCCCGCGGTGTCGAACAGCGCCGCGAGCTCGTTCTCCCGGCGGGCGTGCCGCCGCATGATCGTCCGGACCCGCAGCGCGGCGAGCTTGGTCGCCTCCAGCTCCTCCAGGACATCCGGGGGCGCGCCCTCCGCCCGCGCCTGGACGAGGGGGCCCTCGAACTCGACGGGGGAGGCCTCCCGGGCCAGCAGTTCGAGGAAGACGCCGCAGGTCATACGGCTCATTCTTAGTGCGCCGTCCAGCCGCCGTCGAGTGCCAGGGAGGCGCCGGTCACCATCGAGGCGGGCGGCGAGCACAGGTAGGCGACGAGCTCGGCCACCTCGTCCGGCTCGATCAGCCGCTTCACGGCGGCGTGGTCGAGCATGATCCGCTCGACGACCTCGTCCTCGTGCAGGCCGTGCGTGCGCGCCTGGTCGGCGATCTGGTTCTCCACCAGCGGCGTCCGGACGTAGGCGGGGTTGACGCAGTTGGACGTCACGCCGTGCGGGGCGCCCTCCAGCGCGATCACCTTGGACAGCCCTTCGAGGCCGTGCTTGGCCGTCACGTAGGCCGACTTGTACGGCGAGGCCCGCAGCCCGTGCACCGACGAGATGTTGACGACGCGGCCCCAGCCCCGCTCGTACATGCCGGGCAGCGCGTCTCGCACCAGCCGGAACGGCGCCTCGACCATCAGCCGCAGGATCCGCGCGAACGTGTCCGGCGGGAAGTCCTGGAGCGGCGCCACGTACTGGATTCCGGCGTTGTTGACCAGGATGTCCGCCCCGGCGGCGAGCCCGTCGAGCGCGTCCATGTCGGCCAGGTCGGCGAGCAGGGGGACACCGCCGATCTCGGCAGCGGTCCGCTCCGCCGCGTCCCCGTCTATGTCGGCCACCACCACCTCGGCGCCCGCCGCGGCGAGCCGCCGGGCGCAGGCGCGGCCGATGCCGCTCGCGCCGCCGGTGACCAGGGCGCGCCGGCCCGCCAGGTCCAGCGTCCCCGAAGTCCCCGCGTCCGCCCGCGGTGTCACGCTCGTCATGCGCAGAACCTATGGAGCGCGGCCCCGCCCTCCCATGTGGGCCGCGCACACAATCCACCGCCGGACGGTATGGGTGCGCCTGATCCGGCCGTTTCCTCCTCCCGAGTCCCGAGCATTCACCGGGGCGGCTACCGTTGGCCCGCACCGGCCGACCACGCCGCGAGGAGTAGGGATGCACGAGATCAGGCACCGCTTCGTCCGGTCGGACAGCGGGCTGCGCATGCACGTCGCCGAGGCGGGCGAAGGCCCCCTCGTGCTCCTCCTGCACGGCTTCCCCGAATGCTGGTACTCCTGGCGGCACCAGCTCACCGCCCTCGCCGAGGCCGGGTTCCACGCCGTCGCCCCCGACCAGCGCGGCTACGCCCGCACCGGCGGCCCCGCCGATCCCGGCCAGTACACGATCCTGCACCTTGCCGCGGACGCGGTCGGGCTCATCGGCCCGCTCGGCGCGGACCGCGCCGTCGTCGTCGGCCACGACTGGGGCGCGCCCGTCGCCTGGGCCGTCGCCCAGATGCGTTCCGACAAGGTGCGCGGCGTGGTGGGCATGTCGGTGCCGCACCGCCCGCGCGGGGGCAGGCCGCCGGTGGAGTCCATGCGCCGCCTGTTCGGCGACGGCTTCTACATGGTGCGCTTCCAGCAGCCGGACGTCCCGGAGGCCGAACTCGACCGCGACCGGGCCGCCACGTTCCGCCGCATGCTGTACGGGGTGTCCGGAGACGGCCCGTGCCCGCCGCTCGTCGCCCCGGAGGGCGGCGGCTTCCTCGACGTCCTCCCCGACCCGGAGAAGCTGCCCGGCTGGCTCACCGGCGACGACATCGCCGCCTACGTCGAGGAGTACGCCGAAAGCGGCTTCACCGGCCCGGTCAACTGGTACCGCAACCTCGACCGCAACTGGGAGCTCACCGCCGCCTGGCACCGCGCCCCCGTCGGCCCGCCCGCCCTCTACATCGCCGGCGACCGCGACCTCGTCGCCGTCGGCGCCCGCGACGCCGTCGCCTCCATGCGCGACTTCGTGCCGAACCTGCGCGAGACCGTCTGGCTGTCCGGATGCGGCCACTGGACGCAGCAGGAGCGCCCCGCGGAGGTCAACGAGGCCCTGATCGGCTTCCTCCGGGCCCTCTGACTGTCGGACCCGCCGCGTACGGTCGGCGCGTGAACCGCACCGACCGCTTGTACGCCCTGGTGGAGGAGCTGCGCGCCCGCGCGCCGCGCCGGCTCAGCGCGCGGGAGCTGGCCGCGCGGTACGAGGTGAGCGTCCGCACGATCGAGCGCGACATCGGCGCCCTCCAGCAGGCCGGTGTGCCGATCTTCGCGGACGTCGGCCGGGGCGGCGGCTACACGCTCGACAAGAGCCGGACGCTGCCGCCGCTGAACTTCACCCCCGCCGAGGCCGTCGCCCTCGCGATCACCCTGTCCCGGGCCGGCGGCTCCCCGTACTCCCGGGCCGCCCGCACCGCGCTCCACAAGATCGTCGCCGCGATGTCGGCGGCCGACAGCGCCTCCGCCCGCGAGCTGGCCCAGCGCGTCCGCTTCCTGACCCCCGCCGAGGGCGACGACCCGGCCTCCGTGCCGGCGGTGCTGGAGGAGGCCATCCGGACCCGCCGGGTGGTCCGCCTCACCTACGTCGACCGGACGGGCGCCGAGACCGAGCGCGACGTCGAGCCCGTCACGTTCACCGCGTCCGGCGACGGCTGGTACCTGACGGCCTGGTGCCGCATGCGGGGCGGCAGCCGCGTGTTCCGCACCGACCGCGTCCGCCGCGCCGCCCTCCTGGAGGAGACCGCCCCCGTCCGCCCGGTCGAGGCCATGCACGACGACATCCCGTCCGACTACACCGTCCGGCCCCTGGAGTTCATCTAGCGGTCTACGGCGGCGGGCCCGCACGACGGGGAGACGTGCGGGCCCGCGGTCACGGTCAGCCGGTGTAGTTCGGCACCCTGGGGATGGCCTTGCCGGGAGGCATGGGCGTGGGCGCCTCGCTGGGCTCCGGCAGGCCGCCGGGCCTCTCGGTCGGGGACGGGGCCGGGGCGCCGGGCGGGGCCGACGGGGTGGGGGTGGCGGCCGGGTCGCTCGCCGTGGGGGTGGCCGCCGGGGTGGACGGCCTGGGGGTGGCCGTGGTGGCCTCGGCGGCGGCCATGCCGGTGCCGGCCAGGCCGACGCCCAGGGCGACGGCCGCGATGAGGGACTTCAGGCGCATCGATGTTCCTTCCGGTGCTGTTTCATTCCTTGACGACGACAGGCGTGCCGATCGCCAGGTTCTTGGCCATCCAGGTGATGTCGTCGTTGCCGACCCGCACGCAGCCGTGGCTGACCTCGCGTCCCAGCGCCGACGCCTTGTTCGTGCCGTGGACGGCGAGCTGCCCGGGCCCCCCGGCGAACCGCCTCAGCGTCGGCGAGAACCCGCTCAGCCCGAAGGCGTACGCGCCGTAGTCGCCGTCGGGGTTCGGCGGCCGGATCAGCTCGGTGAAGTAGAAGCGGCCGGCCGGGGTCGGGGTGCCGCCCTCGCCGGTGGCGACCTTGCCGGTGCGCAGCACCTTGTCGCCGTCGAAGACGGTGAACGTGAACGCCTTCGGGTCGATCTCCACGCGGTGGGACGTCGACGACAGCCTGACGTCGGACGCCTTGACCCACCCGGTGCTGCCGTTGGGCCGTATCGGCAGCAGCACCCTGAGCCAGTCGCCGTCCTTGGCGTCGACGAGGAAGACCCGGGTGGCGCCCATCTCGTTGGGGCTGGACAGCGTCTTCCAGGCGGACCCGTCGCCCTTCTGCCTGTGCACGGCGATCCGGCGGCCGCGCACGGTCGCTATCTCGGCACCGCCCTGCCGGCCTGACTGCCGCGGCCCGGCGGCCGCCGGCCGGTCCGCGCCGGGCGGGCCGTCCCCTGATCTGCCGTTGTCCGGCGAGCCGCAGCCGGCCAGCCCGGCGACCAGGCCGGCGGCGAGCAGGGCGCCGGTGTGGATCTTGACTTGGCGCATGCCGCGAGATGCTGGCCGAGGAGTGTGAAGAACCTGTGAGGCCGGTGTGATGATCCCGTGGTGCCGGTCGCGGTTTGGCTAGCCTCAGGGGCCATGTGCGCGAATGTCCTGGTCGCGGAGGACGACACGAAACAGGCGGAGTTGCTGCGCCGCTATCTCCAGCGTGAGGGGCACCGCGTGGTCGTCGTCCACGACGGGCGGACGGCGATCGAGGAGGCCCGCGCGCGCCGCCCCGACCTCGTGCTGCTCGACGTGATGATGCCCGGGGCCGACGGCCTGGAGGTGTGCCGCGCGCTGCGCGCCGAGTCCGACGTCCCGGTGCTCATGCTGACCGCCCGCTCGACGGAGGACGACCTGCTGCGCGGCCTCGACCTCGGCGCCGACGACTACGTCACCAAGCCCTACAGCCCGCGCGAGCTGATGGCCCGGGTGCGCACGCTGCTGCGGCGGACCGGGCGGGGGAGCGGCGAGCGGGTGTACCGGGTCGGCGCCATCGCGGTGGACCCCGAACGGCACACGGTCCTCGCGGACGGGAGCGAGGTCGAGTGCACGCCCGCGGAGTTCCGCATCCTGGAGGCGCTGGCCGCGCGGCCGGGCCGGGTCCTCACCCGGGCGCAGCTCCTGGAGCACCTGCACGGCTTCGACCGCTTCATCACCGAGCGCACGGTCGACGTGCACGTGAAGAACCTGCGCAAGAAGATCGAGCCGCAGCCGCGGCGGCCGGTGCGGCTGTGCACCGTGTACGGCGTCGGGTACAAGCTGGTCGGCGACCGTGCGCCATAGCCTGCTCGTACGGCTGGTCGCCAGCTCGGTGCTGATCGCGGTGTGCTCGATCGTGGCGACCGCGTGGCTCGCCGCGCGCGGCACGTCCGGCGAGATCCGGCAGCGGCAGGGCCGCACGCTCGCCCGCGACGCCCGGATCAACGACGCGCTGCTCGGCTACGCGGCGACCCACCCGCGCTGGGACGGCGTCCAGGAGACCGTGCGCGCGCTGGCCCGGCAGAGCGGCCAGCGGGTCGCGCTGGCGACCGAGGGCGGCACCCGGATCGCGGACTCGGCCGCCGGCCGCCCGCCGCTGCCGGCGCGCCCCTCGGCCGTCGTCGACCCGCTCGCGGTCGACGTCTCGCTGGCGCCCGGCGCGGCCACCGACCGGATCGACGGGCGTGCGGCCGGGCCGTTCCGGCTGCCGGATCCCGAGCGGGCGCGGCTGCGCCGGGAGGTCGACGCGCAGGCGGCGTGCCTGCGCCGCGAGGGCCAGCGCGCCACGGTCCTCGCGGGGCCGGGCGGCCGCCCGTACCTGCGCCGCGAGGGCGGTCCGACCGAGCCGGCACCGAGCGCGAGCCCTCCGGGCGCGCCCGTCGGCGCGCCCGCCGGACACGGCCCCTTCCCGGCGCGGGCCGCGCTCGCGCGAACGTCCGGTGGCGGAGCGGTCCGGTTCGCCGGCGTCACCACCACGCCGTCGGCCACGGTCCCGCCGAGGCCGCGGCCTTCCCCGACGGCCGGGCCGGTGGAGAGCCCTCAGCGGCCGGAGCCCGCGCCCGGGGTGCCGACCGTCACGCCGACCGGCGCCCCGACCGCCCCGCCCGGCGGTGGGCCGTCGAGCCCGCCCACCGCGACACCGGGCCCCGCAGCGCCACCCGCGTCGTGCTCCCCGGACGCGCCAGGTCCGACCGCCACCGAGAAGCGCGCGCTCAACCAGCTCGCCGCCCTGGTGCGGCAGTGCCACGGAGGCCGGGTCGACGTGTGGCTGGACGAGACCGGCACGCCGGACGCTCCGGCGTCGGCCGCCGAGTGCCTGGCCACCGCGCGCCGCGCCCAGCTGAAGTCGTACGTCGCGCCGGCCGCGCTGCTCTACATCGGCTCGTCGGAGGACCGCGCGCCCGTCATCGACCCGTACGGCATCGCGGGGGTCACCGCGGTGATCCTCGTCCTGGCGGTCGGGGGCAGCGTCCTCGTCGCCACCCGGCTGGCGCGGCCGGTGCGGGCGGTCACCGCGGCGGCCCGGCGGATGCGGGCCGGCGACGGCTCGGCGCGGGTCGCGGTGCGCTCCAGGGGCGAGGTCGGCGAGCTGGGCGCCGCGTTCAACGAGATGTCCGAGCACCTGGACCGCCTGGAGCGGCAGCGCAAGGCGATGGTCAGCGACGTGTCGCACGAGCTGCGCACGCCGCTGAGCAACATCCGGGGCTGGCTGGAGGCCGCCCAGGACGGCGTGGCCGACCTGGACCCGGCGCTGACCGCCTCGCTGGTCGAGGAGGCCACGTTGCTCCAGCACATCGTCGACGACCTCCAGCAGCTCGCGCTGGCCGACGTCGGCAAGCTCCGGCTGCACCCCGAGCCGGTCGACGTGGCCGACCTGGTCGAGCAGACCGCGACCGTCTACCGGGCCGCGGCCGAGGCCGCCGGGCTGGTGCTGGCCGCCGAGGTCACCGGCCGGCCGCAGCTGGACGCCGATCCGGTACGGCTGCGGCAGGCGGTCGGCAACCTGCTCGCCAACGCGGTCCGCTACACGCCGGCGGGCGGGCGGGTGAGCCTGCGCGCGTACGCCGACGGCGACGACGTGCTGATCGAGGTCGCCGACACCGGGCCGGGCATCGCGTCCGAGCACCTGCCGCACGTCTTCGACCGGTTCTGGCGGGCCGAGAAGTCGCGCAGCCGGCAGACCGGCGGCAGCGGACTGGGCCTGGCCATAGTGCGGCAGCTCGCGGAGGCGCACGGCGGCGCGGCGGAGGTAAGCAGCGAGCCGGAAAAGGGCGCCACGTTCACCCTAAAACTGCCCCGCCCCCTCCGTTGACTTGCGGCGTGTTGCCCTCATAAGGGCAACACGCCGCAAGTCAACGGAGGGGGCGAAGATTTTCTCGGACTTCGTGTAATCCGCGGGGGGCTTCTCGGACTTCTCGGCGTACCTGTTCCGAGAAGAGAGGAGGTGGCGTGGACGAGCGAGAAGCCCGATTCACCCGCCTCTACGAGACGCACTACCGCAACGTCTTCGGCTATGTCGTGCTGCGGGCCGCCCCCCAGGCCGCCGAGGACCTGACGGGCGAGGTGTTCACCGTCGCGTGGCGGAAGATCGAGGAGATCCCCGACCAGGCGCTGCCGTGGCTGCTGGGCGTGGCCAGGAACGTGGTCCGCCAGTCGCACGGTGCTGCGGGGCGGGCGCGCGGGCTGGCCGACCGGCTGGCCGGCCTCACCACCGACGCCGACCTGCACGCGTGGGACGTCGCCGAGCACCTCATCGCCCGCGACCAGGCGCTGGCCGCCCTGCGGGCCCTTCCCGCCAAGGAGGCCGAGGCGGTCGCCCTGACCGCCTGGCACGGGCTCGGCCCCGCGGAGGCGGCCCGCGCGGCGGGCTGCTCCCGCACCGCCTTCATCGTCCGGCTGCACCGGGGACGCCGCCGGCTGGCCAAGGCGATCGAGGCGTCCCAGGAAAGCCCCGCGCGAGCGCACGGACGCGCCCCGCGCCCGCGAGTCATCCAGGAGAAGCAGTGAAGCAGGACGAACTCGACAACCTGATCGCCGCCCTGAAGCCCGCGTCGGTCGCCGAACTCGCCGAGGACGCCTACGCGCGGCGCCCCGAGGCCGCGCAGGTACGTGCGCGCGCCGGCGCCTCGAACCTGAACTCGCGCCTGGTCCCGGCGCGGCGGCCGGTCCGGCGGACGGCCCTCGCCGGCGGCGTGGCCGCGGTCGCGGTGGCCGCGGCGGCCCTGGCCGTCACCATGCCGTCGGACGGCACCGGCACCGGCACCGGCCCTGGCCCCGGACACGACGGGACGCTCGACACCCGCACCTTCCTGCTGGCCAGTGCGAACACGGCCGCCCAGCAGCCCGCCACCAGCGGGGCCTGCTGGTACAAGCGGACCCGCATGTGGCAGGACATCCTGCCCTTCAAGCCCGGCCCGGGCGTGCCGACGCCCAAGCGCCGGCCGCCGGGCAAGCCCCAGAACTTCCAGGCGCGGACCGCGAGCAGCGTCGAGGACTGGGCGTGCGCTCAGAGCGGGACCGGCATGCGCTTCGGAACCAACGGACCGCTGGACATCAAGGTCACCTTCCCCACGGGGAAGGACGAGGCCGCCTGGAAGGCGGCGGGCTCGCCCCCGCTCGACGTCAACGACGGCACGACCGTCTCGAAGCCGCGCATGGTCACCTACCGCAAGGGCTCGCACCTGGTGAACCCCGTCATCGGGTCCCACAAGATCGAGTGGAAGACGATCGCGAAGCTGCCGGCGACCGACGGCGCCCTGGAGAGCTACCTGCGCAAGCTGTGGCAGCAGGACCGCCGGGGCGGTGCGCACGGCTACACCGCCCCGGCCGATTTCGGGGAGTACGTCTTCGTCAGCGCCTGGGACCTGTTCATGGCCCCGACCACCCCCGGCACCCGGGCGGCCCTCTACCGGATCCTGGCGCGAACGCCGTCCGTGCGCGTCACCGGGCAGATCAAGGACCGGCTCGGCAGGCCCGGCGTGGCCATCACCGCCAAGGGCACCGGCGTGCGGCTGGTCGTGGACCGCGAGAGCGCCCAGCTCCTCGACTTCGAGGACCAGTCCTCCGCCCTCCCCGGCAAGCCGGCCGGCAGTGAGTACCTGGCCTTCGAGAGCCAGGGCTGGGTGAACAAGCTCGGAGCCGCCCCCGCCCGCTGACCGCCGACGACACGGGGACGCCGCACACTCCGCGGCGTCCCCGTCCTCGTCTCCGCCGTCCGCACCCTGGAATTCCGCTGAGCCGAGGAACGGTCGCCGACCGAAGCGACGGTATTGCGGTGGGCGTCCTTTCCGTGACGGTCTCCTTTGCCTGGCCGATGTGGTCGGGTACCGGCGAAACAGCCGGTCGGAACAAAGGAGATGCTCATGAGCAGACTATGGGGGGCGCTCACGGAAGCGCTCTCCCTGATTCTCGCAGCGACTGGAGCGGCGTTCGCGACGAGGCTCTACCCGGAGCACTCGCCGGCAGTGGTGGGTGCCCTCATCACGATCCTCGGGGCCGTTCTCTACAGCCTGGCCACGCGTCTTTCGCCTGGCGGGGCGAAGCGAAAGGCTCCCAAGGCCCGATGGAACCGGCACCAGTGGAAGTGGGTGCTCATTCTGCTGGTTCCCAGCATTTTCCAGGGGCAGGTCCACCAGGCCGCGCTGGAGAGTGTGAACATCGGAACCCTGATGACGGTCGTGACGCTGGGGGCGCTCGGCCTGGCCGCGTGGAGGCTGCTCTTCTCCGCGCACAGGTCACGCGTGCGGTGGCACGCCCTGTGGTTCGTGATCGGCGTGGCCGGGGTCATTCTGCTGACCAGGCCGTTCACGGACGGGGCGGAGATCGTGGGCCTGGCCCTGGCGGGCGTGGCCGCCGTCATCGGCGTCAACGCCACGATCGCCTCGGGCAGGCTGACCGAGATGGGCGCCCTCTCCCGGGTCGTCGAGCTCAACTGCTGGGGCGCCGCCTGCCTGGTCGGAGTGCCCGTCCTCGTCTGGACCGACGATCACTGGGTGACCGGGTACGTGCTGTCGACCGTGGCGGTCACGTCGCTCCTGAACATGATCGCCAACAAGCTGCACGTCCGCGCCTACGAGCTCGTCCAGTCCGATGACGGGTTGATGAGCTCGGTGAAGTGCCTCAACCCCGTGCTCGCGTGCCTCGTCGGAATAGCCGTCGGGACAGGCGGGTCGCCCGGGTTCTCCGGATGGATCGGTGCCGTGCTGGTGGTGGGGGCTTCCTTCACCGCTTTCCGGGCTCTCCATCGGTTGGGGGACCACTCCGAGTCGCAGACCGTCAAGGGCGCCGTCTGGAAGGAACTGCTTCCGGACATCGCCCCGAACGGCGGTGCTTGGAGCGGCATCGCGCCTTCCAGGTTCCAGCTTCCGAGCGTCTGGAAGGAGGACCGGGGCTACTGGAAGTACAACTTCGCCTGACGGTTCCAACGCCGTCTGGCCGGAACGGTCCGTGACCGTCCGAGGGCACGGACGGCGTGACGCAGACGCGTGACGCCACATCACCCACGGGGGAAGGGACGCCGCGCACTCCGCGACGTCCCTGCCCCCGCCTCCGACCGCCCACCCGGCCCGAGCCGGGTGGGCGGGTCACTCCGAGCGCAGGGCCGCCGCCGTCTTGATCCGGGATGCCCGGCCCGCCGGGATCAGCGCGCCGAGCAGGGCGATCGCCATGCCCGCCAGCACGGACAGCAGCATCAGGGGCCAGGGGAAGGTCTCCAGGAGGCCGTAGGGGAGGACGAGGCCGCCCGTGCCGGCCATGGCCGGCAGCACCACATGGTGGGCGGCCAGGCCCAGCGGCAGTCCGATGAGTCCGCCGGCCAGCCCGAGCAGGGCCATGGAGGCGAGCACGACCGTCAGGACCTGCCGCGGTGTCGCGCCCAGCGATTTCAGGACGCCGAAGTCGCGCGCCCGGTCCTGGGTGTTGAGGATCACCGTGTTGAACACTCCGAGCCCGGCGACCGTGGTCAGCCCCAGGGTCAGCAGGGTGAGGAGCCCGAGAAGGATCACCTGGCCGGACTCGACGCCCTCGGCGGCGGGCTCGGCCGGGATCCCGTCCGCACTGAGCGCGGCGGCGTATTCCTTCGGGGAGGTGCCGGGGGTGAGGGTGATCTCCATGAGTGAGGTCACATCGGCGGTGCGCGGGCCGGAGGAGGACGCGGCCGGCTTCTCGGGGGCGGCGAGCGAGGTGAGGGACGCCCAGTCCGTGAGGACGGTGTCGCCGCCGTCCACGAGCGCCGTCCCGACGATCCGCAGTGCGGCCTTCCTGCCGTTCGCGGTCACGACGACCGTGTCGCCGATCTTCTTGCCGCCGGTCTTCAGGAACGGGTCGCCCACGACGGCCTCACCCGGCCCGCGGAGCCAGCGGCCGTGCACCATGCGGTAGCCGTGCCGGTCGGTGACGTGCCCCTGGTAGGCCTTGACCTGCACCGGGCGGTCGAACCCGGGCACGTGGGCCTGCTCGAAGCGCGTGACCGCGACCTTGGCGGTGCCGGGCCGGCCGGCCAGCGAGACCGGCCGGCCGCCGTCGACGGGGACCAGGACGTGGACGGTGTCGGCGAGCTCCGCGTCGGCGATGTAGGCGTTGACGGACCGGTCGAGGCCGGAGGCGAACGTCACCGCCGCCACCCCGAACGCGACGGCGGCGACGGTCAGCGCGGTGCGGCCCGGCCGGGTGAACGGCAGGCCCAGGCCCAGGCTGACCGGCCGCGGCAGCCGCGTCCGTGCCAGCGCCCGCTGCACCCGCAGGGCCCGGCCCCGCCGCGTCGCGGCGCCCGCGCTGACCGCGACCGCCGTCGGGATCCGGCCCGCCCGCACGGCGGGCACCAGAGCGGTGACGACGGCGACCGCGAGCACGCCCGTGAAGGCCAGGACGTCCACCCGGGGCGAGACGCCGCTGGCGGTCGGCAGGTCGAACGAGTCGCCCAGCGAGGTGGTGACCGTCCCGGCCACGGCGTTGCCCGCGGCGATCCCGGCCAGGCTGCCCAGCACGCCGGGTATCGCGATCATCACCAGGTAGACGCCGGTGACCTGGGCGGGGGTGAAGCCGAGGGACTTCAGGACGCCGATGTGCCGGAATCCCGACACGACCGCGCCGCTGACCACGTTGCCGATGACGAGCACCGCGACGATCAGTCCGGCGATCCCGAACGCGACCAGGAACGGGATGATGGTCGTCCCGGCCTCGGTGGCCTGCTGCCGGGAGACGAGATAGCTCTGGCTCGCGGTCGCCGGCAGGCCGGCGGTGACCGTGCCGGCCGGGGCGGACGGGTCGGCGAGCCGGTAGAGCATCTGCAGGCCGTCCGGGGCGGTCAGCTGCCCGGGCGCCACCCACGCCTGGGAGGA
The DNA here is from genome assembly GCF_014208105.1 of Actinomadura coerulea. Taxonomy (NCBI): domain Bacteria; kingdom Bacillati; phylum Actinomycetota; class Actinomycetes; order Streptosporangiales; family Thermomonosporaceae; genus Actinomadura; species Actinomadura coerulea. The sequence goes on along the minus strand of NZ_JACHMQ010000001.1, from coordinate 3,744,765 downwards.
CCGGGTGATCGACCGGCCGATCCCGACGACCGTGAAGGTCCGACCGTCGCCGAAGGTCACCTTTCTCCCGATCGGGTCGAACGGGAACCGCGCGTAGTCGGTGCCCAGCACGATCTCGCCGGGGCCGGTGGCCCACCGGCCGCTCCTGAGCTTCAGGCGGTCGACCGGGTCGCCGGCGCGGACGGTCCGCTCGGTGACCGTGAAGGGGCCGGGCGGAAGCAGCCCCGGTCGCGTCCGGTCGGCCTCCTCCGGGACGTTGACGACCTGTGAGCGGTACGGGCCGCCCGCCGCCGTCACGCCCGGCCGGGACGCCGACGCCGCGACCTGCGCGGCCGTCGCCTTCGCGGGGTCGTAGGAGACCGTCAGATGGGCACCGTGCTGCCGCGCGAACGCCTTGTCGTACGGGCCGTCCACGGTGGCGAGCAGGCCCAGTGCGAGCACCACCGTCCCGGTGGAGACCAGCAGGACCAGCGAGATGATGGACGTCTGGAGCTTGCGCCGCCGCACCGCGAACCGCGCGGCCTGCCACACCGCCCTCACCGGGTCACCTCGGCGGACACGCGGCCGTCCTCGAACGCGACGACCCGGTCGGCGACCCGGGTCGCCAGCCGCTCGTCGTGGGTGACGATGAGCAGGGTCTGGCCGATCTGGTTGAGGTCCAGCAGCAGGTCCATGACCTGTTCGCCGGCCCGCGAGTCGAGCGCGCCGGTCGGCTCGTCGGCCAGCAGCAGGGCGGGCCGGTTCATCAGCGCGCGGGCGACGCCGACCCGCTGCCGCTCCCCGCCCGACAGCACCACCGGGTAGGCGTTGCGGCGATCGGCGATGCCCAGCTCGTCGAGCAGCTCCATCGCCCGGGCCTGCGCCTGCTTCCGCCCGGTGCCGAGCAGTTGGGCGGCCAGCATCACGTTCTCCAGCACGGGCAGGTCGTCGAGCAGGTTGAAGAACTGGAAGACCATGCCGATGCGGCGGCGCCGGTACCGGGCCAGCTCGGCCTCGCCCATCGCCGTGATGTCCTCTTCGCGCACCACCACGGTGCCCGAGGTGGGCCGGTCCAGGCCGGCGATCATGTTGAGGAGGGTCGACTTGCCCGACCCCGAGGGGCCCATCACCGCGACGGCCTGACCGGCCTGGATGTCGAGGCTCACTCCGGCGAGCGCGGCGGTCTCGCCGTACTCCTTGCGCACGTCCATCAGCTGGACCATCGGTTCCATGGCCGTGACGGTACGAGCCGCGCCACCGCCCGCGCGTCGGGTCCGGGATGTAACTGCGGGACCGGGTCAACCGAGGGATGTACGGTCCTGGACCGCCAGGATGATGCGCTCCGTCCGGGTCTGGCGGCAGGATGGGCGGATGCTGCCCGCGTGGCTCGTGCCCCTCCTCGCCGCGATCCCGTGCGCATGGGCCCTGTGGGAGCGGCGCAGGCGCCGCGCCGAGCTCGGGGCGCGGACCTGGCTGCTGGAACGCGAACGCGAGGGCGCCGCGCGCAGGGCCGTCGAGGAGGAGCGGTCCCGGGTGGCCCGGGACCTGCACGACATCGTCAGCCACAGCGTCAGCGTCATGGTCGTGCAGGCGGGCGCGGCCCGGCACGGCGTCGACGGCGAGGCCGAGGAGGCGCTGCTGGCCGTCGAGCGGACCGGCCGGGAGGCGATGACCGAGCTGCGGCACCTGCTCGGGGTGCTCGCGCCCGCCCCGGACGGCGACGGCGAGGCGTTCGCTCCGCAACCGTCGCTGGCGCACCTGGGGACCCTCGTCGACCGGATCGCGTTCGCGGGCCTGCCCGTGGACGTGCGGGTGGCCGGCGAACCGTGCCCGCTGCCCGCCGGGATCGACGCGACCGGATACCGCATCGTCCAGGAGGCGCTCACCAACGCGCTGAAGCACGGCACCTCCGGGGCCACGGCGGAGGTGACGGTGAGCTACGGGACGCGGAACCTGCGGCTGGAGGTGCTCAACACCGGCCCGAGCGTCCTCACCGGGACAGGTCCCGCCCCGCCCGAGGGCAGCGGCGGCCGGGGCCTGGCCGGCCTGCGCGAACGGGTCGCGGTGTACGGCGGCGACCTCGACGCGCGGCGGCGGTTGGGCGGCGGCTACCGGGTGCGGGCGCGGATCCCCCTGGAGCGGCCGTGACACGGGTTCTGATCGCCGACGACCAGACCCTGGTGCGCGGCGGGTTCCGGATGATCCTCAGCAGGGCCGGGATCGAGGTGGTCGGCGAGGCCGCCGACGGGCTGGAGGCGGTCACCGCCGCGCGGCGGCTGCGGCCGGACGTGGTGCTGATGGACATCCGGATGCCCGGGATGGACGGCCTGGAGGCCACCCGCCGGGTCCTCGCCGACGACCCGGCGTGCCGAGTGCTGATCCTGACGACCTTCGATCTCGACCGTTACGTGTACTCCGCGCTCGCCGCCGGTGCCAGCGGCTTCCTGCTGAAGGACGTCACCCCCGAGCACCTCGTGGCGTCGGTACGGCTGCTCGAGACCGGGGACGCGCTGCTCGCCCCCTCCATCACCCGCCGCCTCGTCGAACGGTTCGCCCGCCCCGCCCCGCTGCCGCAGGGCCTGGACGTCTTGACCCCGCGCGAGAAGGAAGTGCTCCGCCTGGTCGGCGGCGGCCTGTCCAACACCGAACTGGCCGCCCACCTCCACCTGAGCGAGGCAACGGTCAAGACTCACGTGACCCGCATCTTCGCCAAACTAGGCCTACGCGACCGGGCCCAAGCGGTAGTGGTCGCCTACGAGTCAGGCCTGGTCGTCCCCGGCACTTCCGAGTAACCGCCCAAGCAAGGCCCCCGATCAGGCTCAGGAGGCCGGTGCAAGCGAGCTCGCACGGCATGGATCAGCCGTTCTCATCCAGAAGTTGAGCGGCGGCCTTAGGTTCCATGACGGCGGACCAGCCGGGTGCCGGCACATGTGAAGCGCCCCGGGTCGGATGGAGGCTCGATTCCCTGAGAGGATCGAGTCATGGCACGTCAGTCCCCCTATCCCCCTGAGCTGCGCAGGCGCGCGGTCCGCATGGTGGCTGAAGTCCGCCCGGACTACCCCAGCGAGTGGTCGGCGATGAGGGCCGTCGCAGCCAAGCTGGGAGTCACCTCGACCGAGACGGTGCGGTCCTGGGTGCGTCGGGCCGAGGTCGACGCCGGCGCCCGGCCGGGGACCACGACCGAGGAATCAGCGGAGCTCAAGCGGCTCAAGCGCGAGAACGCCGAGCTGCGCCGGGCGAACGAGATCCTGAAGGCGGCGGCGGGTTTCTTCGCGGCCGAGCTCGACCGGCCACACACGTACTGATCGCGTTCATCGACGCGTTCCGCGAGGTGTTCGGGGTCGAGCCGATCTGCCGGGTGCTGTCCGCGCACGGCACCAAGATCGCACCGTCCACCTACTACGCCGCCAAGTCACGTCCAGCCTCCACTCGGGCCGTGCGTGACGAGTGGCTCAAACCCGAGATCACCCGCATCTACGAGGACAACTACCGGGTGTATGGCGCTCGAAAGGTCTGGCGGCAGCTTCAGCGCGAGGGCCATGCCGTGGCGCGCTGCACGGTCGAGCGGCTGATGCGCGAGCTCGGCCTGCACGGTGCCCGCCGCGGCCGCAAGGTCCGCACCACCATCCGCGACGACCGGCATGAGCGGGCCACCGATCTGCTGCGCCGCGACTTCACCGCCGGCAGCCCGAACCGCCGCTGGGTCGCCGACTTCACCCACGTGACCACCTGGGCCGGCGTCGTCTACGTCGCTTTCGTGGTCGACATCTTCTCCCGTGCCGTTGTCGGCTGGGCAGCGGCGACCAACAAGCGGACCCGGCTGGTGCTGGACGCCCTCGACATGGCGCTGTGGCGACGCGATCGAGCCGGACGACCCGTCGGGCCCGGCCTGGTCCATCACAGTGACGCCGGGTCCCAATACACCTCTTTTCGGTTCACCACGCATCTAGTCGACGCTGGGATCGACGCCTCCATCGGCACCGTCGGCGACGCGCTGGACAACGCGTTGATGGAGTCGGCGATCGGGCTCTACAAAACCGAGCTGATCAAACCTGGTGGGCCGTGGAAGAACCTGACCGGCGTCGAGCTGGCCACCGCCGAGTGGGTCGACTGGTACAACACCACCCGACTGCACGGTGAGATCGGCCATATCCCACCCGACGAATACGAGGCGCTCTACTACTCCCAAAACCACACAGAGCTGCAGGTCACAGCCACAACCTAGAGCCTCCATCGAAACCGGGGCGCTTCACATGACCGACGCAGCTCCCGCCGCCTACCGCAGCACCAGTTGACTTGCGGCGTGTTGCCCTTATGAGGCGGCCGGAAAGGGCAACACGCCGCAAGTCAACGGACCGCGTGTGTGGGTGGACAGCGCACGAGCGGTCTGGGCGTCGCGCGTTAGGGCCTGGTAGAGATCAGGTGTCCTCGCTGATCCCGCCGAGTCGTTCGATGTCCTCGGCTGGGAGGTCGGTCAGGAGGGAGACGCTGGAGGCGGCCGACCCGTCAAGCTTGCGGAGCTTGTCGAGCCTGGCCTGACGCATCTCCTCGCGGCGGGCCGCCGGGGAGGCCCGGACAGCCTCATTCCCCAGACGACTGTGATGCCAGGTGGGCCAGGAGGCTGGTGAAGTGTTGGCGGGTGAGGGTGAGGTGTCCGGCGGCCGGGTTCTTGCTGTCGCGGATGCCGATGTGGCTCGACAGTTCGGCGACCTCGACGCATTCATTCTCGTGGGCGCCGCTATGGGTGCTCTTGCGCCAGTGGGCCCGGGTCGATTCGGGGGTGTTCATGGTCGTGACGCTATCTCGTGGATAAGCCTTAGCGAAGCGGTCCGACTCAGGGCCACTGAGAGCAGCCGTTCGAAGATCTCCTCATGGGCTGCGACCTCGTTCTCGTCCTCTACGAAGACGCTTTTGGTGAGTTGATCGCCTACGCACACGGTGAGCCGTCCAGGTGGTCGCAGCGAGAGGAGATGGAACGGCGTGCTGAGGCCGAGGTACTCGCTCGCTCTGCTGGGCAGTACGCGGAGTTCGACGTGATCAAGCCGAGCGGCTCCAGCCAGGCTCTGAACCTGCGCATGCATGATGGCGGCATCGCCACCGACCTGATTGTGAAGTACGGCCTCCGCGATGATCGGCACGTAACGGGGCGGGTCAGGACGGCTCAGCACTCGCTGGCGAGATATTCGAAAGTCGACCAGCGTCTTGATCCTGTGTGGGTGTTTGGCGTTTCCGAGCGCGATGATCTTTCGGGCGTAGTCGGGAATCTGGAGGAGCCCTGGGACGATATTGGACTGGAAAGTCCGAATCTCGGCGGAGTCCTCCTCCAGGCTGGCCAGATCGAGAGCAGCGGCCGAGATCCTGTCCTCGTACGTCCGTTCCCACGAGCCGGGTTTGTGGGTTGCCAGGTGGAGGAGGGATTCGCGGAGGGGGCCGTCCTCGATCTCGTAGAGGTCGAGTAAGTCGCTGAGTTCTTCGGGGGCGATGGCCTGGAGGCCGTTCTCGACCATGCTCATCCAGCCCTGGGAGCGGCCGAAGCGGCGGGCCACGGTGGCGACGGTCAGGTTGTGGTGGTCGCGGGCTTTGCGGAGCGCCGAGCCGATCCGGCGCTGGCGAACGGTGGGGGCGTTCCCGGAAGGCATCTTCCAAGCGTGTCACTGAGTGTGGCGATCCGTACACGGAATGGCGGGCGATTGAACGTTCAGTCGGAGAACGTTCAGGCCGCAGGACGCAAGGGCTTCGGGCGGTGAGTGTGGCGTGCGACTCCGAAACGAAGGGAGGCGCACGATGGGAGCGCCCGAGACGAGAAGGACCCCGCCGAGACGGGAGGCGCCACCCGCTGCGGCCCGGCGCGGAGTGTCGTGGGTGGCGGGGTGATGAGCGGCGAACTGGTCGTGCTCGGCGCGGTGACGCTGCCGGGCGTCCACCGATCGGTGCGGAACGCGCGGCGGTTCCTGCGGGACATGCTGCCCCCTGGCCATCCTGGGCTGGACGACCTGACGACGGTCGGGAGCGAGACCGTCTGCAACGCCATCACCCACACGGCCTCGGGCGACGGCGGCTGGGTGACGGTCAGCCTGCTGGCGGGGGAGGGCGTCCACCGCCTGGAGGTCGCCGACGACGGGGCGGACGGCAGGCGTCCCCGGGTCAAGGCGGAGGACGGGTCCGAGAGCGGGCGCGGGATGCGGGTCGTCGAAGCCCTCTCCGACCGCTGGGGATACCGGACGGACGGCGACCGCACGGTGGTGTGGGCGGAGTTCCTGTTCGCAAAATCTTCTGGAAACTCCGACATGGGGCTGTCGCGGGGCTCTTCCACGCTGTTGGCAGCAGCGTTTCAAGGAGGAGAACAATGACCGTTCCCGCGTTCAACACCGTCACGTGGTTCCAGGTGGGCACCGACGCGCCGGAGGAGACCCGCCGCTTCTACGGCGACATGTTCGGCTGGCGGTTCGCGAGCGACCCGAACAGCGAAGGGTACGACCTGGTCAGCTACGCGGTCGCCGCCGCGCCGTCCGGCGGCATCTCCCACGAGCCGGACGCGTCCCGGAACCACGCGATGTTCCTGGTCCTCGTGGAGGACGTCGAGGCCGTCTGCGACCAGACCGTGAAGGCCGGCGGCAAGGTCGCCATGCCGCCGCTGAGCACGGGCAACGGCCTCAAGTTCGCGTACTTGCAGGACCCGTCCGGCAACACCTTCGGCGTGTTCACCCCGGCCGCGCCCTAGACGCGGACATGGCAAGGGCCCCGAGGCCAACCTCGGGGCCCTCACAACACGGTCCCGCTGGTGATTGCGGCCTACACCTCCGCAATCACCGCCACGGCCACCGTCACTGCCCTGACCTCAGCCAACGCCGCGGGTCGGGCGGCCGGAAGGCGCTCTGAGCGCCTGGAGGTCGCACGACCCGCCGAGCCGGGCGACCGCAGCGCCACGACACGAACCCGCACGGGCACGGAAACCCGCACTGTGGCGTGAGGATCGCCCGGCTCGTGACGGGGGTTCCAGGGGGTCGCCCCCCTGGGCCAACACAGCTCAGGCGTCGCCGCCGGTGTTGCTCTCGGCGCTGCCGACGCCGCCCGCGAAGACGTCGCTGACGTCGGAGTCCAGCTGGTAGCGCCGGATCGCCTCCGTCAGGGTCTCCGGCTTGGTCTCGCCGTGGCGGGCGAGGCGGGTGAGCACGGCGAGGACGATCGACGCGGCGTCCACGTTGAAGAACCGGCGGGCGGCGGCGCGGGTGTCGGAGAACCCGAACCCGTCCGTGCCGAGCGAGGTGTAGTCGCCGTGCACCCACGGCGCGATCTGGTCGGGCACGGCGCGCATGTAGTCCGACACCGCCACGATCGGCCCCGCGACGTTGTCGAGGACCCGGCTGACGTACGGGACGCGCTGGTCGGCGTCGGGGTTCAGCAGGTTCCAGTCGTCGCACTCGCGGGCCTCGCGGGCCAGCTCGTTCCACGACGTGGCCGACCACACGTCGGCGGCGACGCCCCAGTCCTCGGCGAGCAGGCGCTGCGCTTCGAGGGCCCACCGGCCGCCGACGCCGGAGGCGAGGATCTGCGCCCGCGGCGCCTCGCCGTTCCCGGAGGCGACCCCCGGGGCGGCCTTGTGCCGGTACAGGCCCTTGAGGAGCCCGTCGACGTCGAGGCCCTCGGGCTCGGCGGGCTGCTGGTAGGGCTCGTTGTAGACGGTGAGGTAGTAGAAGATGTCCTCGCCGTTGGGGTGCTCCTCGGACGACCCGTACATGCGGCGCAGCGCGTCCCGCACGATGTGGGCCAGCTCGAACGCCCACGTCGGGTCGTAGTGGACGCACGCGGGGTTGGACGCCGCGAGCAGCGGGGAGTGGCCGTCGGCGTGCTGGAGGCCCTCACCGGTCAGCGTGGTGCGGCCGGCGGTGGCGCCGAGCAGGAACCCCCGGCCCATCTGGTCGCCGAGCGCCCACATCTGGTCGCCGGTCCGCTGGAACCCGAACATCGAGTAGAAGATGTAGACCGGGATCATGTGCTCGCCGTGCGTGGCGTAGGCGGTGGCCGCCGCGATGGTGGAGGCCATCGAGCCCGCCTCGCTGATGCCCTCGTGGAGCATCTGGCCGCTTTCGGCCTCCTTGTACGACAGCAGCAGCTTGCGGTCCACCGCGTCGTAGGTCTGCCCGTGCGGCGAGTAGATCTTGGACGTGGGGAACAGCGAGTCCATGCCGAACGTGCGGTACTCGTCCGGGGCGATCGGGACGAACCGGGCGCCGATGTTCTCGTCCTTGATCAGGTCCTTGAGCAGCCGGACGAACGCCATGGTCGTCGCGATGTTCTGCTTGCCGGACCCCTTCTTCAGCTCGCTGTAGACGGGGTCGCCGGGCAGCTTGAGCGTCTTGGCCCGCACGACCCGCTTCGGCAGGAACCCGCCGAGGGCGGCGCGGCGCTCGCGCATGTACTGGATCTCTTCGGAGTCCTCGCCCGGGTGGTAGTAGGGCGGCAGCGGCGCCTCCAGCGCCGAGTCGGGGATGTCCAGGTACAGGCGGTCCCGGAACTCCTTCAGCTCGGCCTTGGTGAGCTTCTTCATCTGGTGGGTGGCGTTGCGGGCCTCGAAGTCCGAGCCGAGCGTCCAGCCCTTGATGGTGTGCGCGAGGATCACGGTCGGCTGCCCGACGTGCTCGCGGGCCGACTTGAACGCCGCGTACACCTTGCGGTAGTCATGCCCGCCGCGCGACAGCTTGCGCAGGTCGTCGTCCGACAGATGCTGGACGATCTTGCGCAGCCGCGGGTCGTCGCCGAAGAACTTCTCCCGGATGTACTCGCCGGACTCGACGGAGAACGTCTGGAACTGGCCGTCGGGCGTCGTGTTCATCTGGTTGACCAGCACGCCGTCGACGTCCTGCGCGAGGAGCGGGTCCCAGTCGCGGCCCCAGATGACCTTGATGACGTTCCAGCCCGCGCCGCGGAAGAACGACTCCAGCTCCTGGATGATCTTGCCGTTGCCGCGCACCGGGCCGTCGAGCTGCTGGAGGTTGCAGTTGACGACGAAGGTGAGGTTGTCGAGCTCCTCGCGGGCGGCCAGGCCGATCGCGCCGAGCGACTCCGGCTCGCCCATCTCGCCGTCGCCGAGGAACGCCCACACGTGCGAGCGGGACGTGTCCTTGATCTTGCGGTTGTACAGGTACCGGTTGAACCGGGCCTGGTACACCGAGTCGATCGCGGTCAGGCCCATGGACACCGTGGGGAACTCCCAGAAGTCCGGCATGAGCCGCGGGTGCGGGTAGGACGACAGGCCGCCGCCGGGGTGCGAGTGCTCCTGCCGGAACCCGTCGAGCTTCTCCTCGGGCAGCCGTCCTTCGAGGAACGCGCGCGCGTAGATGCCGGGCGCCGCGTGGCCCTGGATGAACACCTGGTCGCCGGACTCGCCGTGGTCCTTGCCGCGGAAGAAGTGGTTGAACCCGACCTCGTAGAGGGAGGCGGCGGAGGCGTAGGTGGCGATGTGGCCGCCGACGCCGAGCTCGGGGCGGTTCGCCCGCGACACCATGATCGCGGCGTTCCAGCGGATGTAGGCGCGGATGCGCCGCTCCACGTGCTCGTCGCCGGGGAACCAGGGCTCGGACTCCGGCGGGATCGTGTTGATGAAGTCGGTGCTGCGCAGGCCGGGCACCCCGACCTGGAGTTCGCGCGCCCTCTCCAGGAGCCGCAGCATCACGTAGCGCGCCCTGCCGCGTCCCTCGGTCTTGATGACCGTGTCCAGCGACTCCAGCCACTCCCGGGTCTCGTCCGGGTTGATGTCGGGCAGCTGGCTCGGCAGCCCGTCGCTGATGATCGAAAAGCGTTGACGTCCGGAAGCCACGGGGTCCCCTCTGTCCTTACCGTCTGTGCAGGTCAGACCTGGGCCGCCGCGCGGGAGGCCACCGGTCCCGGCAGACTGTTCGTCGCCATGGTTCGTGATCCATCGTCGCCGGTTATCACGGCTAACGCATCTCTACCAACCAGTAACCATCCTCCCCGGTCAGGGCGTGGACCGACCCGGCCCGAACCGCCTTTTTCACTCGGTCGGGAGATTCCCTCCGGCGAAGTGCGGGGAACGTATCAGGCGGGGGAGCGAACGAGCGCTCACATGCCGGCGCGGCCCGTCCCGGGGGCGCGCGAGCGATCCTGGGGGTGGAGGATGAACGGAAAGACCGGAGACCGGCTGCACGTGCACGGCAACGTGGTGGGGCAGCCCGACCGGACCGGCGAGATCATCGAGGTGCGGGGCCCGGACGGCGGCCCGCCCTTCCTGGTCCGCTTCGACGACGGCCACGAGGGGCTCGTGTACCCGGGGCCGGACGCGGTCATCGAGCCGCGCGCGAAGGCGTCCCGCTAGCCGCGCGGAGCCGGCCGGGGATCCGTCCGGGCGCGGATGCGTCCGGGGCCGCGGATGGGGTAGACACGGGATCATGGAGAGCACCGTGGTCCGGGTGGCCACCGGTACCGGCGAGGCCGTGCACGACATCACGGCCGAATGCGAGCGTTTCGCCGCCTCGGCGGGCGGGGACGGGCTGCTGCACGTCTTCGTCCCGCACGCCACCGCCGGCGTGGCGATCATCGAGTTGGGCTCCGGCAGCGACGACGACCTCCTCGCGGCCCTCGGCGACCTGCTGCCGGCGGACGACCGCTGGCGGCACGCGCACGGATCGCGGGGGCACGGGCGCTCGCACGTGATGCCCGCGCTCGTGCCGCCGTTCGCGACCCTGCCGGTCGTGGGCGGGCGGCTGGCCCTGGGGACGTGGCAGTCGGTGGCCGTCGTCGACCTCAATGTCGACAACCCGGACAGGCAGGTCAGGTTGTCCTTTCTCAAAGGATGAGTAGCGTGGGGCCTGTCGAGGGTCGTCTTCCGTCACAGTGCGGGAATGAGCAGCGCGAACCCTCCGGGGGTCACCGTGGGTGGGCGTCCGGTGACGGGGATCTTCGTAATCGGGCCAATGGGGCCACCAAAAGCCGGGAAGACACTTGCGCAAGGGGCCCACACTTGTGTGGACTGTCCGGCAAACACCGCACAGGTGCGGACGGGCCGCCCGTCACGGGGGGCCGAGAGCCAAACGGGCACGGACCGTGCGGACTGACGACAATGGGAGGACTTTCGTGAGCGCGACCGCGGGTCAGGCGCAGTCTGAGCGCAGCCTGGCCGAACGGCTCGGCCTGAAGGCGGGCCAGGTGGTGCAGGAGATCGGCTACGACGAGGACGTCGACGAGGAGCTCCGCCGCTCCGTCGAGGAGCTCACGGGGAACGAGCTGGTCGACGAGGACTACGAAGACGTGGTCGACATCGTGCTGCTGTGGTGGCGCGAGGAGGACGGTGACCTGTTCGAGGGCCTGACCGATGCCATGATCCCGCTGACCGGGGGCGGCAACATCTGGCTGCTGACGCCGAAGGCGGGCCGTGACGGGCACGTCGAGCCGAGCGACATCGGCGAGGCCGCGCAGACCGCCGGCCTGTCGCAGACCAGCAGCGTCAGCGCCGCCCGGGAGTGGTCCGGCACGCGGCTCGTCGCGCCCAAGGGACACAAGTAGAGCCGGGCTGGAGACGATTTGTCGGTCAACGTAGGCGACGCCGCGCCGGACTTCGAACTGAAGGACCAGCACGGCGCCCCGGTGAAGCTGTCGGACTTCCGCGGCAGCAGGAACGTCATGCTCGTGTTCTATCCGCTGGCGTTCAGCGGCGTCTGCACGGGTGAGCTGTGCGCGCTGCGCGACGAGCTGTCCGGCCTCGTGGCGGGGGCGGGCGCCGACGTGCAGGTGCTCGCGGTCTCGGTCGACTCGATGTTCGCGCTGCGGGCCTGGTCGGACCAGGAGGGCTTCAGCTTCCCGCTGCTGGCCGACTTCTGGCCGCACGGCGGGACGGCGCAGCGCTACGGCGTGTTCGACGAGGCCAAGGGCGTGGCGCTGCGCGGCACCTTCATCATCGACACCGAGGGCGTGGTCCGCTGGAAGGTCGTCAACGCGATCCCGGACGCACGCGACATCGACGAGTACCGCAAGGCGCTCGCCGGGCTCTGAGCGAAACGGACCGGTTCCGGCACACCCCACGGCCATCCGGACCGGGTGGCCGGAACCGGCCCCCGCACCCCTGGAGGTGTGATGCCCTGCTTCCGCTGCGGGGCGCGGCAGACCGACCCCGTGCGCGGCGCGAGCCCGTGGAAGCGCGGGGTCCGGGCGGACCACCAGGTCCTGATCTGCCCCCGGTGCCAGGCCGTCCACGACTGGGCGGACGCCCTGGACCGCTGCTCGGAGTGCGGCTCGGCCGCGCTGGTGTGCCGGCTCGGCGAGGTGGAGTGCCGCGACTGCGGCCACACCCGCGACGCCGTCCGGGACGAGCCGGGCACGGCCGATCTCGTGCACTCGGGCGCCCAGCCTCCCGCCGACGGCGGCCTCTCCGAGGAGGTCGCCGCGGCGCTGTCGCGCGTCCTGAAACGGGGCCCGGCCGCCTGAGGGCCTCCCTCCCCGTAGGCCTCGCCGTTCCGGACGGAGACCCTGACCTGGCCCATCACCGGGCATTTCGGGCTTGACGCGGCATTTTGCCCGGTGCCACGCTTCGCGGATGCCGATCGTGCTGATGCGCCTGGTGCACCGGATCACCGGGCGGACGTGGCGCGCGCCCGCGCTCGTCCTCCTCACGGCCTTCGTGGTGGGCTGGCTGCTCATCGCGGTGTTCGAGGAGCCGGGCGCCGACATCAAGAAGCCCCACGAGTACGTCTGGTACTTCCTGGTCAGCGGCACGACCACCGGCTACGGCGATCTGGCCCCGGCCACGGTCGGCGGCCGGATCGGCGGCGTGCTCATCATGATCGCCGGGCTCACCGCCGGGCTGGTGATGTTCGCCGAGCTGACGCTCTGGATGGGGAAAGGACGCATGATGAGGGCCAACGGCCAGGCGCGGCTGCACCGGCGGCGGCACATCGTGATCGTCGGTTACGAGCGGGACGGGCTGGTCGCCATCATCCGGCAGCTGCGCGCCGACCCGCAGTTCGCGAGGACGCCGGTCGTGACCGTCTTCTGGCCGGGTGAGCTGGCGGGGGAGAACCCCGACCCTGAGCTGTACGACGTCGTCGTGTTCGACGACACCGCCTTCGAGCGGGCGTGCCTGGAGGAGGCGCGGACGGTCCTGGTGGTCGGCCGCAGCGACGACGAGACGGTGCGGGTGATGCTGACCGTCGAGGCCTACCTGCGGCGCAACGGCGACCCGGCCGTCCACCTGCTGGCCGGGGTGCGCGACGGCGGCCGCCGGGCCGAGATCACCGAGGCGCTCCGGCTGGTCGGCGAGAACATCGAGCCGGTGGACATCGACGATCCCGCGGTGACCGCGGTCGCGATCCGCAACCCGGGCATCGCCGCGATCTACCACAACCTGGCCAGCACGCTCGACAGCGACGGCACCCTGTACCGCGTGGACATCCCCGAGGACGCCGGCGAGTGGGCCCGCCTCGACGTGGCGATCTCCCTGCTGCACCGGGGGAGCACGCTCCTCGCGGTGGGCGACTCGCACCGCCCGGACGCCCGCTTCCGCCTGGCGCCCGAACCCGGCGAGAAGGTCCGCGGCGGCCAGTCGCTGGCGGTCGTCGCCACCCACCGCCCCGAGATCCCCTGGCACGAGCTGTAGGAGCCGGGAGGACGCCCCTCGCGCCCGCTGAGGGCGCCCTCCCGGCGGCCGCGGGCGCGCGGCCCGGGGCACAGGTCCAGGCCCCGGGGCCTCCCCGCGCGCACGCGGAGCCATCATCGTGACCCGTATGGGGGGCGCCCCGCACCCCCGGTTCGGTCAGGCGGCTTGACGCTGGTCGGCGTCCAGCAGGTGGTACAGCAGCAGCAGCTGGGTGATGGCGAGCGGATCGCTGGTGCCGGTGTCGCCGATGCGGCCGAGGGCGTCAGGGGCGGGCAGGGCGGTCCCGGCCCGGGGGCCGAGACGCTCCCAGATGGCCTTCTTGACCACCCGCGACTCCTCCGGCGACACGTACCCGTGGACGTGCAACGCGTCCACGGGGCGGCCGTCGGTGTCGCGGTGCAGGCGCAGGTGCATGGCGGTCCCGGTGTCGCCGGGCCCGCTCTCCAGGACGTCGGCGAGCTCCGGGTGGTCGATGGTGGGGCGCAGCAGCAGCTCGGCCGACAGCGGCGTGCCGGGCGGGTCGAGGCGGCCGGCGACGGGCGCGAACCGGACGACGATGTCGGCGTGCTTGCGCTGCGGGCGGATGTAGGCGGCGCTCTCGGGCTCGCGGCGCGCCAGCTCCGCCCTCACCTGCTCGGGGCTGTAGCCGCGCTTGTCGCAGTCGCGCCGGACCTTCCAGGAGTGGCGCAGCGGCTCGGGCGGGTCGAGGTAGACGGTGATGTCGAAGCAGGCCCGCGCGAGCCGGGTGTGCAGCGGGAGCAGCCCCTCGACGATCACGAAGTCGCGGGGCTCGACCAGTTCCGGCCGCACGAGCTCGCCGGTCGCGTGGTCGTAGACCGGTTTCAGGATCGGCTCGCCCATCGACAGCAGCTGGAGGTGCTGCTCCATGACGTCGATGTGGTTGCAGTCGGGGTGCAGCGCCGTGAACGGCTTCCCGGCCCGCTCCGCGCGGTCGTAGCGGTGGTAGTCGTCCACGCAGACCGCCGTCATCCTGTCCGCCCCCAGGCACCGCACAAGCCCCCTGGTCAGGGTGGTCTTGCCCGCCGCGCTGTCCCCCGCGATGGCGAGCATGACGGGGCGGCGGCCCGACCCGCGCGCCCGGAGCATATGCACGATCCGATGGGGCACTGACTCCTCCGTCCTGCGGAATCCGGTTTTCGCTGTGCAGCGTAGGCCGGTCCGCGCGGCGGCTCGTCCCCCATTCAGGGGAGAGCGGGGGTGAAACGGCGGGAGCCCCGTCCCGAAGGGGGCTACTGGCGAGTAGCTTTGGTTGTTATCGTGCCGGGATGGGTGTCCCCGTACGCGTCGTCCTGGTCGACGACCACGAGATGATCCTCGCCGGACTGACCGCGATGCTGGCCGGGTTCTCCGGCCGGGTGCGCGTCGTCGGGCAGGCGGGGACGGGGGACGAGGCGGCCCGGCTGGTCACCGCGCTGCGCCCCGACGTCGTCCTGCTCGACGTGCGGCTCGGCCCCGAGAGCGGCCTCGACCTGTGCCGCCTCATCACCGGGCGCGTCCCGGAGGCCCGGGTGGTGTTCCTGTCGGTGTACGACGACGAGCAGTACGTCTTCGAGGCGCTGCGCGCGGGGGCGGGCGGCTACCTGCTCAAGCGGGTCGACGGCCCGGAGCTGGTCCGGCGGCTGGAGGAGGTGGCGCAGGGCGAGACGGTCATCGACCCGACGCTCGCCGGGCGGATGGCGGTGACCGCGGCGCGGCTCACCCGCGGCGAGTTCTGGCCGGGCGCCAACCGCGGCCTCACCCAGCGCGAGAGCGAGGTGCTGTCGCTGCTGGTGGGCGGCCTGTCGAACAAGGCGATCGCCGCCCGGCTCGTGCTCAGCGAGGAGACGGTCAAGAGCCACCTGCGCGCCCTCTACCGCAAGCTGGAGGTGGCCGACCGGTCGGCGGCGATCGCCGTCGCGCTGCGCGAGGGGCTGTTCCGGTGACCGGCGAGCGGCCGCTCGAACTGCTCGCCTCGCGCGGGAGCGACCTGCTCGTCCGCGTCGCGGGCGTGGCCTGCTCCGACCGCGAGCTGCCGCGGATGGCCGAGAAGCTGGCCGAGCTGGTCGTGCGGTCCGCGCGGGCCCTGACGTTCTGCGACGTGTACGTCCTGGACGACGAGGAGCGCGTCCTGGAATGGCGGGGCGCGCCCGTCCCGCTGGGGGAGGGCGAGGTCGGCCGGGTCGCCGCCCACGGCCGCGCCCGCACCCATCCCGACGGGCGGGGCGCCGCGATCCCCGTGCACGGCGACGGCATCGTGATCGCCGTCGTGGACGTCCGGTCGGCCGGGCCGTGCCCGCCCGACGACCTCGCGCTCGCCACCGCGCTCGCCGGGCTGTTCGCGCCGGTCCTGTCGTCGTGCCGGCGGCTGCGGACGGCGCGCGAGCGCGAGCACGCGGCCGAGCGGTTCGCCGAGCGGGCCGTGGAGGCCCAGGAGGCGGAGCGGTCGCGGCTGAGCCGGGAGATCCACGACGGCATCGCCCAGCGGCTCGCCAGCCTCGGCTTCCACCTGTCGGCCGCGGAGCGGGCGCTGCCCGAGCACCATCCCGAGGGGCTGGCGCAGATCATGATGGCGCGGCGGCTGTGCGAGCTGGCCGCCGCCGAGACCCGCGCGGCCATCGGCGGACTGCGCCCGCCCGTCCTGGACGACCTCGGCCTGTCGGCGGCGCTCGCCACCCTCGCCCGGGAGGCCGGGAACGGATCCGGCGCGCCCGGCGCCCTCGACGTGACCGTGACCGTCGAGGGCGAACTGGAGGACGAGCTGCCCGACCACGTGCAGACCGCGCTGTACCGGATCGCGCAGGAGGCGGTCGGCAACAGCCTGCGGCACGCGTCGGCGACCCGTGTCGACCTGCTGCTGGAGCACGCCAGCGACCGCGTCCGGCTGGAGGTGGCCGACGACGGGGCCGGCTTCTCGATGCGGGACGTCCTCGCGCGGGGCGGCCGGGGCCGCAGGCCCGACTCCTACGGCTTGCGCGGCATGCGCGAGCGCGCCGAGCTGCTCGGCGGCCGGGTCGCGGTGACGAGCCGCCCCGGCGTCGGCACGACCGTCGAGGCCGTCATCCCCGTCCCCGGCCGCCGCCCCTGAACCCGGGCTCAGCCCGCGTCGAGCGCGCGGAAGGTGATCCCGGCCTTGACGAGCCGGTCGATGAGCGCGTCGCCCATCGCGGCGGCCGTCGTGACCTGCCCGGACGTCGCGGGCAGATCGTCGTGGGCGAGGCACAGCGCCGACTCGGCGAGCATCTTCGCCGTCTCAGTGTAACCGGGGTCGCCGCCCGCGACCTCGGTCACGACGCGCCTGCCGCCGCCCTCCCCGACGAACTTCACGCTGAACCAGTTGCGGGCGCGCCGCTCCTCCGACGGCCCGTCCCCGGGCGTCCGGAGCCGCAGCAGGAGGCTGCGGGTCGGCGGGAGCGCGGCGAGGGCGAGCAGGGCGCCCGAGCCCGCCGCCATCCCCGCCGCGGTGGCGAGCCGCTTGACCGCGACGTAGTGGCCGTAGGAGAAGTCGGGCCCGTACCGGTCGAGGGCCGCGGCCGAGCGGACGACGATCCGCGGGTCGATGGTGGGCAGCGGGAGCGTCCAGCCGCCCCCGACGCGGGCCTTCGGCGCCGGGCGCCGCGAGATCCGCACGGTGCGCCCGGCGGGGCGGTCCTCCACCTTGCGGCGCTCGCGCTCGGCGCGCACCATGCCGGCGGCGTCGCCGAAGATGCCGACGGCCGAGTGCAGGGTGCCGCCGGAGGCGTCCCCGCGCACCCGCAGGAACCCCTCGACGTGCAGGGGGACGCCCTCCGGGAGCTGCTTGACCGTGAAGTAGGCGCCGAGGTCGTGCGGGATCGAGTCGAACCCGCAGGCGTGCACGATCCGGGCCCCGCTGCGCACCGCGGCCTCGTGGTACTTCACGTACATCTGGTCCACGAACGTGGGCTCGCCGGTGAGGTCGACATAGTCCGTGCCGGCGCGCGCGCACGCCGCCACCAGGGGCTCGCCGTACTTGACGTAGGGGCCGACCGTCGTGATGACGACCCGCGCCGACTCCGCGATCTGCTCGATCGACGCCGCGTCGGTGGTGTCGGCGTGCAGCAGCGGCAGCTCGGCGCACGCCGGGTCGAGTTCCGCCAACCGGTCGCGCACGGCCGCCAGCTTCGCCTGGTTGCGGCCCGCCAGCGCCCAGCGCGTGCCGGGCCCGGCGTGCCGGGCGAGGTACTCGGCGGTGAGGGCGCCGGTGAAGCCGGTGGCGCCGAACAGGACGACGTCGTACGGGCGGTCGGCGGTCATGGAGGCCCCTTTCACGGTTTCGAGCACGATTTTGTCGCGTCGGCAGCCGTTCATGCGTATCGGCCCGCCGATGTGAGGGACCGCACTCGCGGAGGGCCGCACTCCTCTAGGGTTGCTCCGATGATGCGGATGGTTGTCGGTACGACGGGACTCGCCGTGGCGATGGACGTCGCCGCCGCAGGCTTCCTCGTGACCTTCGTGGTCCTGCTGGCGCGCCGGAGCACCGCCCCGTCCGGCGAGGGCGGGCGGTCCGCCGCGATGATCCTGATCGCGGTCAGCCTGGGGCTGCTGTCGGTGTCCCTGTGGAACCTGCCCTAGCCGCATCGGGGCCCGCCGCGGCGGGGCGCCAGCCGGGCGCGCCGAGCAGGTGCCGGACGAACAGCAGCGTCGTCGCGGTCGGCGCCGCGCCCGCCACCGCGTGCCACGGCCGGTCCAGCGGCATCCCCGGCGCGTCGACCACCACGAGCCGCCCGGCGTCCAGCTCCGCGCCGACGGCGTCCCGCGAGACCAGCGCCACGCCGAGCCCGGCCGCCGCGCCCGCGATCACCGCGCCGTTGGAGCCGAGCACGAGCCGCGGCGGCGCCGCCTCCCGTTCGGCCAGGTAGGCGTCCGCGCTCGCCCGCGTCCCCGACCCGGGCTCGCGCATCACCCACGGCGTGCGGGCCAGGGCGAACCCCGCGGCGAGATCCGGCGCGCCGACGACGACCAGCTCGTTCGGCCGCCTGGCCAGCACGGTCGCCGCCACGCCGGCCGGCGGGCGGCCCGCCAGTACGAGGTCGGCCTCGTGCGCGGCGAGGCTGCTCCACACCTGGCGGCGCGGCCCCACCTCCAGGGCCAGCTCCACGTCCGGCCAGCGCGCCCGGAACGAGGCCAGCAGCTCCGGGAGGACCTGGTCGGCGGCCGTCGTCACCGCCGCCAGCCGCAGCGGCCCGCGCCCCGGATCGGCCGCGCCGCGCGCCGCCGCCCGCCCCTCCTCCAGCAGCCCGAGCACCTGCCGCGCGTACCCGGCGTAGACCGCGCCCGCGCCGGTCAGCCGGACGCCGCGGCCCTCCCGCGAGACGAGCGGGACGCCGAGCTCCCGGGTCAGCGCCGCGACCGCCGCCGACACCGCCGACTCGGTCACGTACAGCCGCCGCGCCGCCGCCCGCACCGACCCGGTGTCGGCGAGCGCGACCAGCGCCCGCAGTCGCGCCTCCGTCACGTCCCGCCTCCTCGTTCAAGCGAATGCTTGAACGTCAACGTAGAACACTTGATGGACACCGCAAGTGTCAGGAGGCGATTCTCGGACGCGTCACGGTTCCACGTGGCCGGGACGCGGCGCTCCACCCCGAACCCCTGGGACATGCCGTCCTCCACCGGGGCGGCGCGCCGCGTCCCGCCACGTCCAGGCTTCGGCTGAAGGAGAGCGGCGATGAGCGCGGGCAGATGGTCGGCGGGCGTGATCCCCTACGCGGAGATGGGCTACTGGCGCCCGGACTACGAGCCGAAGGACAGCGACATCCTCGCCGCCTTCCGCATCACGCCCCAGCAGGGGGTGCCGCCGGAGGAGGCGGGCGCGGCCGTCGCGGGCGAGTCGTCCACCGCGACCTGGACGGTCGTGTGGACCGACCGGCTCACCTCCTACGAGAACTACCAGGGCAAGTGCTACAAGGTGGAGCCCGTGCCCGGGCAGGGCGACCAGTTCATCGCCTACATCGCCTACGACCTCGACCTGTTCGAGGAGGGCTCGATCGCGAACCTGACGTCGTCCATCATCGGGAACGTCTTCGGGTTCAAGGCGCTGAAGGCGCTGCGCCTGGAGGACATGCGGATCCCGCCCCACTACGTGAAGACGTTCCAGGGCCCGGCGCACGGCATCGTCATGGAACGCGAGCACCTCGGCAAGTTCGGCCGCCCCCTGCTGGGCGCGACCGTCAAGCCGAAGCTCGGCCTGTCGGCCCGCAACTACGGCCGCGTCGTCTACGAGGCCCTCCGCGGCGGCCTCGACTTCACCAAGGACGACGAGAACATCAACTCCCAGCCGTTCATGCGCTGGCGCGACCGCTTCCTGTACTGCATGGAGGGCGTCAACCGCGCGCAGGCCGCGACGGGCGAGGTCAAGGGCCACTACCTCAACGTCACCGCCGCGACGATGGAGGACATGTACGAGCGCGCCGAGTTCGCCAAGGAGCTCGGCAGCGTCATCGTGATGATCGACCTCACCATCGGCTACACGGCGATCCAGTCGATGGCCAAGTGGGCGCGCGGGAACGGAGTCATCCTCCACCTGCACCGCGCGGGCCACTCCACGTACACGCGGCAGAAGACCCACGGCGTGAACTTCCGCGTCATCGCCAAGTGGATGCGCCTGGCGGGCGTCGACCACATCCACGCCGGGACGGTCGTCGGCAAGCTCGAAGGCGACCCGAACAGCGTCCGCGGCTACTACGACACCCTCCGCCTCGACCGCGTCGAGGCCGACCCGGTGAAGGGCCTGTACTTCGACCAGGAGTGGGCGTCGATGCCGGGCACGATGCCCGTCGCCTCCGGCGGCATCCACGCCGGGCAGATGCACCAGCTCCTGCACTACCTGGGCGAGGACTCCATCCTGCAGTTCGGCGGCGGGACGATCGGCCACCCGATGGGCATCGCCGCCGGCGCCGCCGCCAACCGCGTCGCGCTGGAGGCGATGATCAAGGCGCGCAACGAGGGCCGCGACTACCTCGCCGAAGGCCCGGACATCCTGCGCGCCGCCGCCAAGCACAGCCGCGAGCTGGAGGTCGCCCTGTCCACCTGGGGCGACATCACCTTCACCTACGAGTCCACCGACACCCCCGACGCCGCCCCGACCCCCGTGAGCGTGTGACATGCGGATCACCCAGGGAACCTTCTCCTACCTGCCCGACCTCACCGACGAGGACATCGCCAAGCAGATCGCCTACGCCCTGGACCAGGGGTGGCCCTGCTCCGTCGAGTTCACCGACGACCCCCACCCGCGCAACTCCTACTGGGAGATGTGGGGGCTGCCGATGTTCGACCTCACCGACCCGGCCGGCGTCCTGTACGAGGTCAACGAGTGCCGCAGGGCCTACCCGGACCGCTACGTCCGGCTGAACGCCTACGACGCCCGCTACGGGCGGCAGACGACGGCGCTGTCGTTCATCGTCCAGCGCCCGGCGGAGGAGCCCGGCTTCCGGCTCGACCGCACCGAGACCTCCGACCGGCGCGTCCGCTACACGCTGCACCCCTACGCCCTCGACCGTCCCGAGGGAGACCGCTACGGGGCGGGACGTTGAGCGGACACCCCGACCCGGGGACGCGGCAGAGCTTCGGGATGCGGCGGAACGGCTCCCCGGCGGACCTCCAGGAGGCCCCCGCCGCGGAGCCGCTCCCCGCCGGCGCCCGCGTCGACCTCGCCAAGGAGCGCGCCGACTCCGAGATCGACGCCGTCCTGGCCGCCCTGGACGCCGAACTCGTCGGCCTCGCCCCCGTCAAGACCCGCATCCGGGAGATCGCCGCGCTGCTGCTCGTCGACCGCGTCCGGGCCCGGTTCGGCATCGAGTCGGGACGTCCCAACCTGCACATGTGCTTCACCGGCAGCCCCGGGACGGGCAAGACGTCCGTCGCCGTCCGGCTCGCCGAGCTCCTGCACCGCCTCGGCTACGTCCGCCGCGGCCACCTGGTCTCCGTCACCCGCGACGACCTCGTGGGCCAGTACGTCGGCCACACCGCGCCCAAGACCAAGGAGGTCCTGAAGCGCGCCATGGGCGGCGTCCTGTTCATCGACGAGGCGTACTACCTGTACCGGGCCGAGAACGAGCGCGACTACGGGCAGGAGGCCATCGAGATCCTCCTCCAGGTCATGGAGAACCAGCGCGACGACCTGGTGGTCGTCCTCGCCGGCTACAAGGACCGCATGGACTCCTTCTTCGCGTCCAACCCCGGCATGAGCTCCCGCATCGCCCACCACATCGACTTCCCCGACTACGAGCCCGGCGAGCTGGAGGTCATCGGCCGCCTGATGATGGACCGCGAGGGCTACGCCCTGGCCCCCGAGACCGAGCCGGTCTTCCGCGACTACCTGGCCCGCCGCCGCGCCCGGCCCCGCTTCGCCAACGCCCGATCCGTCCGCAACGCCCTAGAGCGCGCCCGCCTGCGCCACGCCAACCGCCTCCTGGCCCACCCGGGCGAGGTGGACCGCGAGGCCCTCACCACCCTCCGCCCCGAGGACTTCCTGACCAGCCGAGTCTTCGAGGGGGACCACCCGGGCTGACGGCGGCCCCACCCGAGCCGTCCACCGACCGCGGTGCGGCGGGTGCCGGAGGCCCCGGCACCCGCCGCACCGCAGTGGATACTCTGTCTGAGGACATGTAGAGGTGGGGGAGAATTTGCTTAACCCAGAGGATCTGTACGAGCTCGACTCCGACCTGCCGGAGATGACGGGTCCGGTGCTGCTGCACAGCCTGGACGGCTTCGTGGACGCGGGGTCCACCGGGCAGCTTGTGCGGGAGAACCTCCTGGAGGCGCTGGAGCACCGTGTCATCGCCCGCTTCGACGTCGACTCCCTGATCGACTACCGGGCGCGCCGGCCGCCGATGACGTTCGACCGCGACCACTGGGCCGCTTACGAGGCGCCCGAGCTCGTCGTCCGGCTGCTGCACGACGAGGTCGGCAGCCCGTTCCTGATGCTGTCCGGCCCGGAACCCGACCGGCTGTGGGAGGGCTTCACCGCGTCCGTCCTGCATCTGGTGGAGCGGCTCGGCGTCGGGCTGGTCGTCGGCTTCCACGGCATCCCGATGGGCGTCCCGCACACCCGCCCGGTCGGCACCACCTCGCACGCGACCCGGCCCGAGCTGATCACCCGCAACTCCTGGTTCGACAAGGTGCAGGTGCCGGGCAGCGCCGCGGGGCTGCTGGAGCTGCGGCTCGGCGAGGCCGGCCACGACGCCGTCGGGTTCGCGGTGCACGTCCCGCACTACCTGGCGCAGTCCGCCTACCCGTCCGCGGCGGTCGCCGCGATGGAGGCCGTCGTCTCCGCGACGGGGCTGGTCCTGCCGGTCGACGGGCTGCGGGAGGCGGCCGCCGCCACCGAAGCCGACATCGCCGAGCAGGTCGACGGCAACGACGAGGTCGAGAAGGTCGTGCGGGCGCTGGAGCAGCAGTACGACGCGTTCGCGGGCGCCGCCGAGCGCGACAACCTGCTGGCCGAGTCGCAGGACATGCCGACCGCCGACGAGCTCGGCGCGCAGTTCGAGCGGTTCCTCGCCGAGCGGGAGGGCCCCGACTCGCCCGCGTAGACATTCCCCGCGGGGAGACATATCCCGTCCGGCGCTGGGTACGCGAGCCCCGGAGGGAGGTCTCGCATGGGCCAGAAGGTGAACGAAGTCATGACGCCCGCGCCCGTGGCGGTGTCCCCGGACACGACCCTGGTCGAGGTCGGGGACCTCATGCGCCGGCACGGCATCGGCGACGTCCTGGTGGTCCACGAGGGGCGGCTGCGCGGCCTGGTCACCGACCGCGACATCGTCGTCCGCGCCGTGGCCGAGCACCGGGACATGTCCCGCACGGCCGTCGCCGAGATCTGCAGCACCAACCTGATCACGATCGGGCCCGGGGCGGGCGCCGAGGAGGCCGTGCGGCTGATGCGGGCGCACACCGTCCGCCGCCTCCCGGTCGTGGACGGCGACCGCCCGATCGGCATGGTGTCCATCGGCGACCTCGCCGTCCAGCGCGACGAGCGCTCGGCCCTCGCCGACATCAGCGCCGAGCCGCCCAACACATGATCACGCTGAGGCTGCCGGACGCGGAGCTGGCCGGCGACCTGGACATACCGGACGGCGCGCGGGGCGTCGTCCTTTTCGCGCACGGCAGCGGCAGCTCGCGGCACAGCCCCCGCAACCGCGCGGTCGCCGACGGCCTGAACGCCGCCGGGCTCGGAACGCTCCTCATCGACCTGCTCACCGAGCCCGAGGAGGAGGCCGACCGGGTCACCGCGGCCCTCCGCTTCGACATCGACCTGCTCACGCGACGGCTCGTCGGCGCGGTCGACGCCCTCACCGAAGGGCTCGAATCCGCCCCGCACACGGCGGGCGTGCCGATCGGCCTGTTCGGGGCGAGCACCGGCGCGGCCGCCGCGCTCGGCGCCGCCGCGGCCCGCCCCCGGATCGCCGCGGTCGTCTCCCGCGGCGGGCGTCCCGACCTCGCGGGCCCGGCCCTCGCGCGGGTCCGGGCCCCCGTCCTGCTGATCGTCGGCGGGCGCGACACCGAGGTGCTGGAGCTGAACGCGCAGGCGCACCGGAGCCTCGCCGCGTCCGAGACGCATGTGATCTCCGGGGCGGGCCACCTGTTCGAGGAGCCCGGAGCCCTCGAAGAGGTCACCGCGCAGGCGGCCGACTGGTTCACCCGGCACCTGTGATCCGCGACGAGGACGTCGCCCCCGTGCCGCCACGGACAAACGCTGTTCGGGCAGAGGAAAGAACCACGGCACTCTGCGACGCTGGACTTGCTGCTCGACACCGGGAGGACGGCAAATGAGCGAGGCGTACGACATCGTCGAGGCCCACTACGCGGCCTCGGCCCGCGGCGACCTGGACGGCATGGTCGAGAAGTTCGCCGACAACGTGGCGTGGACCGAGATGGCCGGATTCCCCTACGCCGGCACCTATGTCGGAACGGACGCCGTCAAGGCCGGGGTGTTCGGCCGTCTCGGCGCGGAATGGAAGGGCTTCAGCGCCGACCCCGACGAACTGGTCGACGGCGGCGACGGGACCGTCGTCGCGATCGGCCACTACTCGGGCACCTACCGCGCGACCGGCAAGGGGATGCGCGTCCGGTTCGTCCATGTGTGGCGGGTGCGGGACGGGCTGATCACCGGCTTCGAGCAGTTCACCGACACCCACCTCGTCCGCGAGGCCATGGCGTGAGCCGCCGCCCCGTCCGGGACTGGCACGAACCCCGCCGCCCCCTGGGGCGGCTTCAAGTCCGCGGCTGGGGCCGCGAGATGGGCCCCTACGCCCTGGACGCCTACACCGAACCCAAGGGCGTCTGGATCCACCTGCCCTCCTGACCCGGCCGCTTCGCGATCGCCCCCATGAACCAGGTACGCTTTCCCGGCAACGCGGGCGCGTAGCTCAGGGGTAGAGCACTCGCCTTACAAGCGAGTGGCCGCAGGTTCGAAACCTGCCGCGCCCACCAGCCAAAAGACCCCGTTTCCGATCTTGGAAACGGGGTCTCGTGCCATTAGCGTGCCATTAGCCCACGATCGCGAGCGCTCCGGCCGCTCCATCGTCGTCATCCTGGTCGGCTTTGTTGATCTTGTCGTCCATCGCTCGGGCGATCGCCCGGTTACCGCCCGCCGTCCGGTGCTGGTAGATCAGCGCAGCCCGCACGCTGTCATGTCCCATCCGCTCCATGAGGTCGCGCAGCGTCGCGCCGGACTCGGCCGCGAACGTGTTGCCCGTGTGCCGGAGGTCATGAAAATGCAGGTCAGGCACGCCCAGCTTGGCCACGGCCTCACCCCACTTGGACGCCCGCCGGAAGTTCGCCCGCCGCAGGACACCGCCGCGCTTGCCAGTGAAGATCAGCGCTTCGGGCTCCGGATCGGTCAGGTTGCCGAGATGCTGCCGCAGCTCCGGGATGATCGCTTGGGGGAGTGCCACCGTCCGCAACCCCGCCCGCGACTTTGGCGGCCCGATGACCAGCTCACCCGTGTCCAACTCGACTTGCGCTTGCCGGACGGTGACCGTCCCGGCGTTGACGTCGAGGTCCATCCGACGCAGCGCGACGACCTCACCCCACCGCAGACTTGCGAACGTGGCGAGGAGGACCAGGGCGCGGAGATGCTCCGGCATCATCTCGGCCAGCTTGAAGACTTGGGCGACGGTGAGAACCGGCCGCTCGTCCGGCTTCTCTTCGCCGGCACCTTTGATCCGGCACGGGTTGCGAGCGATGATCATGTCATCGGTCGCCGTCATGAGCACGGCGCGCAGCAGCCGATACGCCTTCGCCACCTCCGACGCACCCACGCCAGCATCGATCAGAGCGGCCCGCCACTCACGGACGGTCGCTGTGTCGATCTTGCCGAGTGGCAGATTGCCGAGATACGGAGCGATGTGACGGCGGAGAAGGCCCGCGTAGATCTCGACCGTGCGCGCACGGAGTTCCGGCCGCTCTTTGATCCACTTGGCCGCGTACTCGGAGAGCTTGACCTTGGCGCGTTGCGGGTCCGTCCAATCGCCCGTGACTAGCTTCGCTTCCAGGAGCGAGAGCTGCCGTTCCGCCTCACGCTTGGTGGGGTAGGTCGTTCCGGCCGAGCGCATCTTGCCGTCCGGCCCCAGGTATCTGACTTGGAAGCGCCCCGAGGGCAGTTCGCGGATGCTGCCGAACCGGCGCTTGCCCTGTCTGTTAGCCATCAGGCGGCCTCTCTGCTCTGAGTTGCCGGAAGTTCGGGGGTGTCGTTCTGTGTCGCGGCGTCGAGCTGGCGGCGCCGTTGGATGCGTTCGTTGATCAGGTGCAGGAGCCGTGCTTCGGTCGGCTTGACGTCGGGATCGGCCGGGCCCGCGCGTTCCCAGACGTGGACAGCGGTGGGATCGGCCGGGTTGAGCACGGGGATTCCGGCCTCAGCCAGTCGCGCCAGGACCCACGCCTTACGGTCCGCCTTGTGGTCAGCGAGGGTTTTGCCGGACCACTTGCGGGAGACCAGGACGCGGCGGCCGCCGTAGCCGAGGTGTTCGCGTCGGTGTGCTTTGCCCTTGCAGAAGCCCGGCTGCATCCCCTTGCGGGGGTTCTTGGGCTGGATGCCGTAGCGCAGCCAGTTCGCGCACGTCGGTGAGCACGGCTCATAACGGAGCGCCTCGGCCATCCGGTCGACGTGCTCACGCTGCGCCGATGTCTCGGCGGTGTGGCATTCGGCGACGCCCTTGACGAGGTACTTGGTGAGGTAGCCGATGAGCTTGCGGGATTGGGGTGAGTCGGGCATGACGCCTTGTGCGTCGATCTGCCGCCCGAACTTCACCACGTGAAAGGGTTCGGCGTCTTCGTCCAGGCCGAGCGCGTCCAGCGCGTCATCCCAGGTTGGGAGAACCGCGCCCGTGGTGGGGTCGAGGTAGCCTCCGCCGTTCTCGCCCGCCACGTCGTCCCAGACCGGCAGGTGATCCCCCTCGAAGACCACGCGATCGGTCGAGGGCCACCACACCTGGTGATACGTGGCCGCCACGACTTGGCGCAGTTCGGCGCGGGAGATGGTTCCGCGAATGGCCATGTGCAGGTGGGGCGCATGCCGTCGTTGGGGTTCGACGGTGGCGAAGTACTGGACGTCGTAGCCGACGAACCGGCGCAGGTTCTGCACGAACCGATCGACCAGCTTGGAGAAGTGGAGCGCGTCCCGAGCCGCGCGCGTGTAGTCGTAGCCGTTCGGGTCGACCGGTGTTCCGTCGGAGCGCACCCGCCCGTAGGAGTCCAGTGTCAGGGTGAGGAAGATCGAGGGCCGGAACGTCTTGCCGTCCTTGCCCGTGTAGACCTTGCCGAGGGTGCGGGAGTCGACCGGACGTCGAGGAAGGTCGGGGGCGTCCTGCCGCCGCCGCGTGGAACGTGTCCGCCGACCTTTGCTCTCATCCCCGGACTTGAGTGCGCCGCGGACTCCGGTGCGTTCTAGTTCGTTGTCCAGGTCACGGACCACGGCATCCCAGAACCCGACGTCTTCCCCGTCCGCCGAACCCTCCTCGGCCGCCTTGTCACGGGCCGCAGCCGCTTGCGCCCGAAGTTCCATCCACGCGCGCTGCTCGTCGTTCGGGTCGGCGCGCGTGATGACCGGTTCCTCGGTCAGGTGCCAGCCCTGGGAGCACTGCACGGCCCGCAGCTTGCGCTTCCGCTCAGCGCACGACGGGCACACCGAGGCCAGCGTGTGACCGCACGGCACGTATACGACCTCGGCCGCACCAGTGTTGAGGTCCACGCGCCGCATAGGGACGGGCCGGATGCACACGCCGTGTTCGACCGCGACCGCTTCCAGCACGCCCCGCGCCAGGGGAGGAAGCGTCTTGACCACCGCGCCCGTCTCCGAGCCCGCGCCAGCCGGAGCCGACTCGGAGGGCGAACCGTCGAGGGTCAGTTGCACCGTCACGCCGCCTCCACATCAGGGAAGCCGAGCGCCACCATGTCGCGGATGTCGTCATCGGAGACATAGGCCGCCCGCACCCGCACGGGGTCAGGAGTCGTCTCCAGCCGGACGAACCCCACCCCCGCCCCGATCTCAGGGATGGGCGAGATCTGATCGGCCAGGGCGCCACGGTCGCGGGCCCCGTCGCCGAGGACCATGTCGACCTGCTCGTCTTCATCGAGGCGCAGGGCGATGCGGTCGGGGAACAGGTTGCGCAGGTTGTTGACCTCTTTGCGCGCATCCTGTTGCGCGCCGATCACGCAGTACCCCACCGACCGGCCCTGACTGGTCAGCACGGCAAGCGCCGACTCGGCCCGCTTTCTCAAGTCCCGTTCGGGGCAGTACGCGGTCAGGAACGCCAGCTCATCCACCAGGACCACCCGGAACGGGTGCTCACGGGACGGCGTGAACGATCGGGTGAGGCCGGCGAAGCGTTCGGCGCGGGCGTTCATGTCCTCGGCCGCCGCTTCGAGCAGGTCGACCATGCCGCCCTTGGGATCGTCGCTGTAGCGCCCGTACCGCTCGAACAAAGCACGCCCAAAGCTCAGTTCCATGCGCTTGGGGTCTACAGCCCAGACCTCTACCAGGCCCGCGAGCATCAGCGGCAGCAGCGCGCGGATGGTCGACCAGATCACTGACCCCTTGCCCGAGCCCGTCGCGCCCGCGATCAGAACGTGAGTCCCGAGCAGGCGTAGCCGCCAGGGCGAGCCGTCCTCTTGCCGTCCGATCTCCGCCCCGGACAGGTCCACCGCGGATGCGTCGGGGATGGGCAGCGCAGGGATGGGGACGGCGAGGGCATCGCGGCGGACGAACTCCAACCAGATACGTCCCGGACGGTCCCCGATTCGGACGCGGACGAGGGCAGCGCCGAACCCGTGCGCGAGGTTGGGAGTGACGTCCTCCCAGGCGTCGGGAGCCTGCCCTTTGAGCATCGTCACCAGGACGCGGTCGGACGTCGGGCCGCAGCGGACCCGCACGAGGGAGGGCAGGTACTCGCGACCCTTGTGGACTTTGGTCAGGCCCGCTGTGACGAGGACGGGTTGCCAGTTCCGCCGGTAGACCGTGACGAGTCGCCACCGGGCCAGGGCGGGACGACCCACCCACCGCACGAAGGACGGACGGTCCGCCAGCACCCACCCGGACAGGCCCAAGACGGCGGGGGCCAGGACCACGACGGGGACCGTCCATCCGAACCGGTAGCCGAGCCAGCCCAGCCCGGACAGGACAGAGACGGGGACGATGTTGCGGACCAGGAACACCACCGTCCGGACGATGACCCGGACGAGGTTGACCAAGAGCACGAGCCCTTCGGGCATGTGCCACACCGGAGGCGCCCACTTCGGGGCGGCGAACGGGTCACGCTGCGCCTCTACGGCGACGTTCTCACCAGGGCCGAGCTTGCGGAATTCCCATGCCATGATGGGTTTCACCTCTTCTATGCGCTGTTCAGCGGGGAGGGGAGAGCGGGGCGGCCGGAGGTACCAGCTCCAGCCGCCCCACCTGCTTTCAGGCCGCCGACTCGCGGGGCGTCGAGGTGCCGTTGAGGGTGTGGAGCCGCTCCACCTCGGCCGCGTACCGCCCGAACAACTCCGCCAGACGGCGCGCGGTCACCAGGTCCTCGGCGGTCGGGGATTCGGGGTTGGTCGGCGTGATGGTCACGTTCGCGCCAGCGTGAATGAACGCGATCTGCGCGCGGTGACCGCCGTCCGAGCAGTAGACCGACATCTGCCGGTCCGGGATCAGGTGGACCGAGATGTGCGAGGTGCCGTCCGGGTCCACCCTCACCGTCGTGAAGCTGTACGAGGTCTCCATCACGCCGCCTTTCCCTTGCCCGAGGACCGGCCCGACGAGGGACGACGACCGGACCGGTACAGCCGCTCCACCTCCACCGCGTAGGCCGCAGCCTGGGAGGCCAGGCCCCGCGCGAACTCCACGTCACCCGCGCTGACACGCTCGGGGAGGGTCAGGGTGACCAGCACCCGACCGGCCGAGACCGTGAACAGCGGCGTACGCGCCCGGAACGGCTTGAACTCCACCGACGCCCCGGCATCGATCGGCAGCGACAGCGCCGACATGCGCCCGCCCGCCATCAGGCCGCATCCTTTGCGGCCGCGCCGTTGTCCTTGCTCGTCGTGCGTCCGCCGCCCTTGAAGTTGGCCGGGAGGACCGCCGACGCCTTGAGGCTGTAGGCCAGCCGCCCGGTACCGGAGTTGACGTAGGGCGTGACCGCCAGCCCCTCGAACTCCACCGGCACGAACGGGAACCCCGCCGGAGCCTCCGGGACGATCGGCTGAACGGGCGCGGTCAGCTTCACCTTGAACGTCCCCTTGGACTCGGGGTCGCCGTCGACCACTTCCACGGCCCACACCAGTTCGCCGGTGTCCTTGTCTCGCGCCTGGACGAAGGTCTCCTTGGTCGAGGCGTCGAAGTCGCGGACCGCCTCCACACCGCCCTTGACGAACGCGCCGAGAGGGAACATGTCCCCGAACGCGACCTTGAACGGACCCTTTACCGCCATTGCGGCACCTCCAGATGTTCACCCGTCCGCTTGTCCGGACGAGTGCATGTCTAGAAAGTACCTCAGCCACTCGACCGGACAACCTTACAGAAGAGTGACCTGCATCACATCTTGCGTATCGGCAGGTCAGGGAGATTGGGTCATTCGGGGACGCTGTAGACGTCTTCCAGCTCATGCAGCGATCCGGGCATCACGACCTCGGCGACGAACCGCACCGCATCCGAGGCGTCATGCAGCCCAGCCAGCACCGACAGCACCGGCTCAGACTTCTTGATCTGCAAGAGGTGGGGTTCGTCCCCTGCGGGAAGGCGCGCGGTCATGCGCTCGGAGATGTGATCGATGCGCAGGCCCTTGACCGTGCGCAGGTGCGCCCGCAGCCCCACCGGAAGCGCCGCATCCTTGTCCAGGTCGGTCCCGTACACCAGCTCTTGAGGGAACCAGCACGTCACCACCTCCGAGGCGATCCCGTCCCGGACCGTCACCAACCGCCGCGCCACCACACGCCCACTGTCCCCGCCTAGCAGGCCGACGACCGCAGTAGGCGCATGCTGCAATCCGACGTCGACCAGCGTGACCCCGGCCGCGGTTTCGGGTTGGTCCAGCACCGCCAGGCCCGGACGAGCAGGCCGCGCCGACGACGAGGGCCGGCCTTTGACGTACGAGCCGCGCCCGTGCTCGCGGATGATCCATCCGTCCTGCTGGAGCATCTGGAGCGCCCGCACCACCGTGGTACGCCCCACCGCGAACTCCCGCACGAGTTGAGATTCCGAGGGCAGCATGGCGCCGGGGGCGTAGTCCCCGTTCTCGATCCGGCGGCGCAACTCCAGCACCACCCGCGCGTACTTGGGGGGCTCGAACTCCAAACCCGACATGACGACCACCTGACGACTCTGGCGCTTGACCGCATAAGCGCACTTCACCGCACAGTAGCGCCCATGCGCGCCTACGTCACGACTACCGGGCCGCCCCGACCCGCACCTATCGCGGCTTTAGCCCACGGCAGCAAGGGATGCCGACCGCCGGGAAGCTCACCCCAGTCTTGGCACCGAGAACCCTGCCGCCAGCAATACCGCATGCACTTCGCCGACTCCCCGCGCGCCCATCAACCGCACCTCGTGCAGGTCACGCGACCACAGCAGGTCCAGCAGGTCACCCACCGTCGTGGCAGTGCAGTTCCGATCGTTGCGCAGGGCGTTGCGGACCCTGGTCGACAACTGCAAGCACGCCAGCGGACACGCCCGAGACAGGCGCCCGCCTTCATGCCTGTGCGCACCAAAGCCCGCATCGGCAGGAGCAGCAGGCAGCCCGGACACCCGCCGCGCCTCCACCAGCAGGGCCAGCAAGTCACCGACCGTCCACACCCCAAGACACGTGACCGGGCATTCAGTCCCGATCCGGTCGTGCCCCACCGCATGCGGCCCGCCCTTGCTCGGCCCGCTCGTCATCTCGGCCACGTCCAGCCCCGCGCGGTGACGATCGCCTCCCGCAACTCGCTCGGACTCTTGGCCTCCACCAGGAGGTGCTTACCGCGGACCCGGACCACGGCCCACCATGCTTGGGTGACGGTGCCGTACCAGGCCACCACCCCGGAGAACTCCCGCTCGATCTGCGCCGTCACCGGCCGTCGACTGATCTCCGGCGACATCGACGCCGCCGCCACCCATGAAACGCCCATCATTCGCACCCGCCCGACACCTCATCCGGCGAGCTGGCGAAGGGGACGGCCAGCACCCGCGCGATCCGCTCACCCGCGAACGCGATGTTGGCCGCCGGGCACAGCGGTTCCAACTCCGAGAGCGCACGGCGGTCCGGCCCCGACCAGACCCACCACCACCACAACGCGCCCCGGTGAGTGCGGCACACCACCTCCTGCCGCAGTCCCGGACTCAGCGCCCGCGCCCGAGGATCCCCAACGTCCGGTTCACCGGCCGGGTTGCGCGCCCGCACCGCGCCCTGGTCGATCACCTCGGCCGCCAGGCCCCGCCGCTCCAGGTCGGCCACCAGCGCCACAGCAGCCGACTGCCGCACTACGCCAGCCGCCCACGTACTCACCTCATCACCCACAGCCACCACCTCCACAGGGAAGAAGAGAGCGGGACCGGCGAACGACGGCCCAGGGGCGCACCACCACCCCTGGCAGGAACGACCGCACCGCGCCGGGCGATCGCACCCGTATCCGCCTGACCGCCTACGCCGGCCCCGCAGCTTTCTGGACTACGCCGCGCGCTCCTCACGCACCGGCGTGCACCACCGACACGGCTTGCGGTCCACCGGCGATCCCGAACCACTTGGCAGTCCCACTAGGACCGCGCGCCGAGGATGGATGAACTTCCACCCCCGGCCACCACAGGACCCGCAGTCCGGCTTGCCCGCATCTTGCTGCTGCGTCATGCCGCACACGATCCGCCACGGGCCCAGCTCAGGCCCATCCCCAGGCGGTATCTCACAGTGGGATATACGCTCGGCAACGTCTGGTCACACGGAGGGAGGACCCATGCCGAGACGGGCTTCAGACCCGATCGTCATCCCCGATGAACTGTGGGAACGCCCGCAGATGATCCAGGCCCTGACTGCCCGCGAAATCGGGACCGTCTTCCATCTACTGGGCCAGTACGCAGGCGCGACTCAAACTCAGATTGCGATCGCTTGTGGCCTGACCCAGGGCAGGGTCAGCGAGCACATGAAGGAGGGCGGGCGCCGCGTAACCAAGCTGTACCTGTTCGAGCGCATCGCCGACGGCCTCCAGATGCCCGACAACGCCCGGATGGCCCTCGGTCTCGCACCCCGAACCCGCCCCGGCGTACCGGCACCCAGGACTCCCGAACCACAGGCCCGCACGGGGATCGTGCTCACCGAACCCAGACCGACCGGAGCTGACCCGTCCGACCCCGCTACCACGACGGACCTCTCCCGGCTGACGCGATGGCTGACGACCAGCGACACGGCAGACGAAACGATCGAGAGCCTTGCCCGCTCAACCACGTCACTCGCCAGTGCACACACCCAGGTCCCTGCGAAAAGCCTGCTGTCCCAGGTGCTTCGCCTTCACCGTCGCACGCAAGACCTGTTGGAAAGCAGCCGGCCCCGCCCCCGCCACACCCGCGAGCTACTGCGCATTGACGCCGATCTCTTGGCACACGCAGCCGTGATCTTCGGTGACGTCAACCTCGACCACCACGCCGAGCAGTACGCAGCCGCCGCCCTCATGCTCGCCCGAGAAGCCGGCACCAACGAGGCGTTCGCCTGGTACGCCCAAGCCAAAACGGCCCGATGGCAAGACCGCCTCATCGAAGCCGCCGACTTCGCCCGGCAAGGCTACGAAGCCAGCCCGCCGACACCGATGAAGACGCAACTCGCCTGGTATGAGGCCAATGCCGCCGCACTCCTAGGAGACCAGACCAGAGCCCGCCAGGCCGTCAAGCGCGCCGAGCAGTCAGCCGAGACCATTCACGACCGCCCCACCGACCGCTCCGTCTGGTCATTCCCCACCGAGCGGCGCGCCCTCTTCGCGCTAGCAGTGGCCACCCGAACAGGCGACCCGGATGGAGCCCTCCAGGCCGCCGAGATGGCGGATACCGCATGGGCAGCAGGCGCACCCGTCGCCCCAGCGATATGGGCTCAGATCCGCGTTGGCACCGGAGTAGCTCACCTACTCAAAGGCGACCTCGAAGGCACCGCCGAACAACTCGCCCAGCTGCTCACGCTCGACCCCGGCATGCGCCTGACCACCGTCACGCGCTACGTCGCCGACCTAGACCGCCGACTCAGCCATCCCCGCTACCGAAACACCTCTCTAGCCATCCAACTCAGAGCGCAAATCCGCGACTTCAACGCCGCCGCCCTCACCGACGACCCTGACATGGAGCGCTCATGAGCCCCCTGCCCACACGCATGATCAACCGCTGGGAGAACCGCGAGGAGCCCGGCCCCGGACGGGGCACCCTCTATTGGCACATCCTCGTAGGCGACCACGCCGAAGCCCGCGACCTCGCCAAGACCGCACAGAAGCGACTCGCCGGCTTCCAGGGCCTCCACATGACACCAACCGAGTGGCTCCACATCACCACTCTCGTAGTCGGCTCTACCGACGAGATCACCACCATGCAGCAACAAGACATGCTCGCCGCCGCTTCCGAACTCCTCGCCGAAATCGCTCCCATCGACGTAACGCTCGGCCGAATCTTCTATCACCCCGAGGCGATCGCCGCTGAGGTCCATCCCATAGACCCTTTGAGGAAGATTCGCAACGCCGTCCAGACGGCCACACTAAAAGTGACAAGTCGCGAAGGCCGCACTGAGGGCCCCACCCAATGGGCCCCACACATGACACTCGCCTACAGCGAAACCGAGCAACCCGCCGCGCCACTCATCACTGCACTCGGCCGAGAATTGTCGACCATTCGCTCATTCAAGATCAACGAAGTAACTCTTGTCGACCAGCAAGGCCCAGAACGCAACTGGAACTGGCACCCAGTAGGAAGCGCTTCTTGTCTCGGCCACCGCTAAGTCGTCATGGACGCTACTAGAAAGCATGAACTTGACTCAATGCCGAACGCATGCCCTCTGGCTCATGCTTATCTAGGACCATTTTCTCAATTATCAGATTCCGAAAGACTGGATAATTGGCGCCAGTTACATGCAGGTCCACGAAACGCTTCAAAACATCTCGGCCCGGAAATTCCCTAATCCAAGCATCGGTTTTCAATGCTTCTGTCCATTTCACCCTGAAGCTCTCCTCGCGCTCTCGAAGTTTAGCAATATCGCGATACTCTGTTCCGAGCTTAGCAAGGCGATCAATAGATCCTTTGATCGAGGGAGCCAAATCTTCAGAAGGCCTTCTAGAGTCCGGCGCCGCATTGATGTTGATCGCGCGTACGAGCGAGTTGTTTATCTCCTCCCGAAGTTGTCGCACAACTAGCCCATCAATAAGTTTGCTAGCGCTGTCGCGAAGCGCGGTCAACACCTCTCGTTCGTTTGAGAAGAACTTTCGATCAAGAGTCACATCAAGAACCAGCTTGATATACCTAGGTTCTAGCAGGTAGTTCTCGATGTGATAGCGATCCCAAGTGAAGACATTTCGTCTCAAAGGAACGTCAGCAACATCCATATCCTTATCGGTAATTGCGAAAAAGCGTTCAGTCAATCCGGCTCTATTGGCAACATTCTCTAGAGCTTCATACAGATCCCGAACTCGCTTTTTTGGTCCTCCCGGAACCACATTGACATCACTATAAAACCTCGGAAACAAGGAAGCTATGATCTTTACATCGACTTCGACGTCTCCGCCGCCTTCAACAATGACTACTTTCGCCCGAGGTTTGTAGGCAGCCAAATCTCCTACGATCTCAACGACTGCCTCATCAAGGCGATCCGAGGTCTTTACCTCCAAAGCCTGATTATCATGGTGACCAGTTGGACTGCTCATGTGGTAAACGCTAAAAGCTTGATTTCCGACAGCCTGTCGGAGCAGGGCATCAGAATGGGTAACAAGCCAAATCTGATTGTTCAGTGCACGACCCAAGTGGGCATGGTAGAACTCAACTAGCCCCTGCAACATTCTAGGGTTTAGGTGAAGCTCCGGTTCATCGAGCAAAAGTACAGAATTGCGAGGAGATGAACTTCTGAGTCGAAGGTATCCATGAATAAGCTCCTTCTCACCGGAGCTCAATTCATCGATATCGTGCTCCTCTCCTGTGATTAGATGGACGGGAAAATTAAGTCGCCCGTCTCCACCCGGTACGGGCCCCGAAAATGACTTATCGGGGAAAAAACTGCGGAACATTTCACTGAGAGTTTTTGGCAAGTCATCAGTTGACGTAGAGCCGCTCTTTTCTGCAATCAGGCCTAGCACATAACTCGCGGCAAGTTCTGCCTTAATATTCTTATATTTCTCGCGCCAATTGTACAAAGTCTGCTGTTTTTGTCGCTGAATTGTAGACTGCAAGTTGAGGTCAACTGTACCAACAACTTCACGCTCATAAGTTCTTGATGCACTATGATAATCAATTATTCCCAGAAATTCAGGCATATAAGTACGGAATATAGTCTCTATAATTAGTGAGGGGCGAGGTGTCATAGGCGAGTTCGGCTTGATAACGAGTTTGCCTATGTGAATCTCGTTTTCCATTTCTCTTCTTATTTCACCTGCAATTTGGGCTACTTCTCTATCGATATTCTCCGCCAATCCGTCGCGTTGACTGATCAGAGTGGCATAGGTATTCGAATCATAGTTCTCGCCTATGTGTCGTTTCCAAATAGAAGGCCACAGAAGGTTCTCGACGTTATTCTGTAGATAATTTCTCTCGTTCTCTGTTAGTTCAAAATCAACTTCTATTACTACGGGTCGCTCCTTATTTCTAAATAGGCGAGAAAGTCCTTCAAAGTTTGAGATATCAATGCCGAACTCACCAAACCACATTTGCCATTCATTATCTTGATATCCGCCGTATACTGATTTCAGAAGCCTGATGGCATCGAGCACACAACTCTTCCCACACCCATTTGGTCCAGCAATGACGACCAGGTCTTTCAAGTCTTTTGCTTTGAATTCATCGATCCCGCGAAAGTTTTCGATCTCCACTCTTCTCAGAAACACTTGAGCCTCCTTGCATCGACTGGTAATCCAGTCCGCTAGCGTACCGGTCGATACTCCGCCCGTCGTGTTGTCTGCCGAATTGGGCTGTTTAGGATCAAGGGGCGGCGGCGCTCGGGCCGCTGCGCGGCCCCGCGCCAGGCCGCCCGGAGCGTGCGGCGTGGGCGCCGGTCACCGGACGGCCGCGCCGGGCCGCGCATCGTGCCGCCGCCGCTCCGTCCGCCAGGTGCCGGCGGTCACCAGGGCGCGCCGCCGCCCATCTTCCCCGCGCGTGGCCGAGGTCTTTCTGCCTCCGGCGGGGGCACTCTGGCTCCGGGAAGAAGGGGCGTCTCCGTGACGGTCACCGAGGGTTGGGGTGTGGGCCTGAGCTTCCCGTCTGCCGTCGTCCCGATCGGAGATCTACCAGACCAGGGCCAGGGGGTGAAGGTCGTTCGTCCGGTGGGGCGCTCCACCTTCACCCCCTGGCCCTGGCCCGGCATCGCGGAGCACGGGACGACGGCAGACGGGAAGCTCAGGCGGGGGAGCGGTGCGCGTGCCACGCGGGAGGGCGGCCCCGTGCCACTTGCGTGCCAGTCGGGAGCGCGGGAGCTGTGAGGCGTGGCAGCTTAGGGCCTTGATCAGCCTGCGTGATCATGCCGCGCGTCCGTGCCATTCGCGTGCCATTAGGTCTGTGGACAAGGAGCGTGCGCCGTCCCGGACGGGTGGCAAAGGCCCAGGTGAGCGCCGTCCGGTTGATGATCACGGCTCCTTACAAGCGAGTGGCCGCAGGTTCGAAACCTGCCGCGCCCACCCACGTCAAGGCCATGATCCGCTCTCGCGGATCATGGCCTTCAGTGCTCTGAGTGACTACGGCTCCTGATTCCTTGCACCACCGGCGTCCGAATCGGCCAAGGGGCGGGTGCCGGCGGTGACCAGGCCGCGCCGCGGCACCCCCGTCATTGATCGAAGGAACCGTCGCGCTTCACACCCGCCTTATGAAGTGCGGCTTGGGCACGAAACCGAACGCGAGCGCACCGACGCCGCTCCTCATCGGGAGTGGCATCAGAGCACACGCAGCGAGCGGCCAGCCACTCCAGATCCTCCGGACTCAACCACACGGCCACACGACCCAGGTTCGCCTCATGTTCGGGATCAGTTGGCTCTGGTGATCTCGGCATGCCGCGAGCCTAGAAGACTTGGCTGCACCGCTCTGACGGGCAGCATGCCCACGCCTCGACGGTCGGGTCGTTGGGACTGGCGCCTTCCGGTGATCGGCGCCTGCGGTCGGCCTTGTCGGCGGGGACCTTGAGGGGCGCTTGGGGTTGTGCGGGGAGCCGGCTCCAGGACGGTAGTTCGGGACGCCCGTGATCGGCACGGGCGCCTACGCAAAGGAAACCGATATCCATGAAGCGTGTCTTGATCCGTACTGGCATCGTCCTCAGCGTCGTCGGCGGGGTTGCCCTTGGTGGCGTCGTCGGCGGCGTCCTCGGCGGCGGACCGGCCGGTGTCGTGACCGGCGTCGTCGCCGCCTTCGTCGGCGGTCTCATCGGTGGCGGGGTCGTCAGCGACGAAGAGTTGGAAGAGGTCGTCAGTGGCGTCGCCTCGAACGTCGCGTGCACCGTCGCATGCGTCCTCGGCGGCACCATCGCCGCCCTCCTCGCCGGTGTCATGAGCGGCGTCATGGGCTACCTCGCCATTCCCGCCG
The DNA here is from genome assembly GCF_014208105.1 of Actinomadura coerulea. Classification (NCBI taxonomy): domain Bacteria; kingdom Bacillati; phylum Actinomycetota; class Actinomycetes; order Streptosporangiales; family Thermomonosporaceae; genus Actinomadura; species Actinomadura coerulea. The sequence continues at coordinate 3,705,979 of NZ_JACHMQ010000001.1, read as the reverse complement.
TCGGCGTCGCCGGTGGTCTCTTCAGTGGTGCCGTCGGTGGTTATGTCGTCGTTGGCGTGGTTCGCGGTGTCGTCGGCATCGTCCGCACCGTCGTCCGCCTGCGGCTTCGCTAGCTCGCCCGCGGGCCTGCATGTGCCCTGCGGGGGTGCAGTCGGGGGGACGGCTTACCGGGCCGCCGCCCCCTACATCGACTGGTCCCGTGGCTGAAGCCACGGGACCAGAACCCTTTGGAGCGCCGACGTCCACGAGAGGGTGGGTGGAGTTATTTCAGGAGCTCTGCCTTGTTGATGGGGGCCAGCTCTAGCTGGGGTGCATGCTCGTCGCCATACCAAAGGGTCAGTCGTGTCGCGTCTACGTGCGCGCCGGGTGGGGGCAGTGCCCCGTAGGGTTGCGCCGGCGGCCATGGCTTTTTTAAGGCGGTGGATACGCTGTCTTGGATTTCGCCGAGAACAGCGAGTGCGGCAGTTCTCATTCGAGTGTCGAGGTCATCGTCCGGATCCTCGATGATGACTGCCGCCATGCAAGTTGCTTGCCGGTGCCCGTCGGCGAAAAGGGTCAGCCCGGGCCCTTCCGTCTGCGCGCCGTCTTGCTCCGGTTGCGGCGACCGTGAGCGCTTCGAATTTCGGAGGCCACGTGGGTTTTGGTGAACGGCGCGGCTGAACGCAGACTCATGGCGGAAGTCCTTACGGGTTGGAGTCTTCTTCCGTCGCCTACATTGACTTTCGACGGTCACTTGCTGGTATCGCCCCAGTCACCCCTAAGGGGGAGGGGCCTCGATTCCACGAATCCGGCACAGGTGGAGATGTCGCGCGATGGCTCGCCGGGGGAGGGGATGGCGGAGGCGGGATCGGTCGCTGCTTCGGGATACGGCTTCCGGGTTGTGCGGGGAGCGGATCGCAGGACGGTACTTCCAGTCGCCCGTGATCAACCGGGTCACTACGCAAAGGAGATCGATCCCATGAAGCGTCGCTTCCCTGTTACCGGCATCGTCCTCGGCGCCCTCGGCGGCGTCGCCCTCAGTGGCGTCGTCGGTGGTGCCCTCGGGGGCGGTTCGGCCGGTGTCGTCGCCGGCATCGTCGCCGTCGTGATCGGCGTCCTCTTCGCTGACTCGACCTCCCACGACGAGTCGTGGAACGTCATCAGCGGCGTCGCCAGGGGCATCGCTCACATCGTCGCCTGGGGCATCGGCGGCGCCACAGCCGTCGGTGTCGGCGGTGTCCTGGCCGGCGTCCTGGACGGCGAGGGGGGCTTCCTCGGTGGCGTTGTCGCCGGCGTTGCCGGTGGCTTCGCCGGCGGGGGCGTCGGTGGCGTCCTCGTTCGCGGAGGTGTCCACGGCGTCGTCCGTCTGAGGCGTCACTAGCTCGCCCGCGGGCTGCATGGTGCCCTGCGGGAGTGCAACCGGGGTCGGCTTACCCGGCCGGTCCCTCCATTGACTGGTCCCGTGGCCGAAGCCACGGGACCAGCACTAGACGATTTCCTTGATGACGGCGTTGCCGGCGGTGGCGGCGCGAGCGTAGAAGTCTCGGACGGTGTCGAAGGTCTGCGCGAGGACGCCGTGGTCCACCATGTCCCAGGATTCGCCGCTCTGCAGGCGTCCCCATCCTTCGAACGAGTAGGGCTGCGTCTCTTTGAGGAATGCGTGGCGCTCACGGATCAGCGCGTCGCGGTCCAGGGCGCGGAGGAAATCGTCCACCGCGCGCACCTGGTCGGGGCGCAGGAGGCGCGGGACGTGCAACAGGGAGCCTTCTCCGGTTTCGTTCATGACGAGGCCGCCCATCACCGCGTCGCAGGCGGGCGGGTCTCCGGAGACGCGCTCGTAGTCCTCGTTCGGCTGGCCGGTCAGCAGGACGTGCAGGGCGTCCCAGGCCCGATGGGTGTCTATCTCCTCTAGTTTGCCCAGGGAGCCGGACGGGTCGTAGCCGAGCTCCAGGGGCAGGTCGTCCCAGACGTTCCGGAGCCGCCTGAGGCCCGCGTGCAAGCCGTGCGGGTGATCGAGCAAGGCGGCGACCTCGGCGCCGTCGTACCTGGTCAGCCACATCCAGTAGCCCATGGCCCTCCGGTTTCCGGTCTGCGGTTTGGGTGGGTCATCCTCATGTCATGGTGACGTGCATGCCGCCCTTGGCCAGTACGTCGAGGGTTTCGGCGAGCAGGTCGTCGGGTCGGCCCTCCGGCGTCAGGGCTCGGGACGGGTGCTCGCGGGCGGTCGAGGCGTCGCGCCAGAGCAGGGTGGCGGGGGACGTGTAGCCGATGGCGCCGGTCAGGCAGTCGGCCAGGGCGTCCAGGCAGCCGCCGAAGTAGCCGCCCGGGCAGATCCAGCGCCGCGCGATGCCGACGATTTCCTGGCAGGAGCCCAGCCACTAGCGGCCGTCGTGTATCCGTATGGGGCCCATGGGAGCCTCGGGTGGGCCTTCGTAGTCGTCGAGGCCGCTGAGCACGAGGCTGTCCGTCTTGGGGACCCCGAACGTGGCCGTTCTCCGTGTCGGTCAGCGTGTATCGCCCGGGAAGGGCTCCTCTCTGCTGCACGGTGGGGATCATGCCCCGCCCCGGGCTTCGCGTCGAAGGCTTTTCCCAGGGCGGGCGTGCGGTCTGTCAGGCGTCCTGGCCGTAGTGGGCGGCTATCTCCTCGGCGCTGGGCCAGCGGCTGTAGGTGGGGGACTGGGGCCAGCCTTCGGGGACGTCCTGCCACTCCTCCTGGCGGCCGTAGGGGAGCAGGTCGATCAGGGGGAAGGTGTGGCTCAGTTGCTCGGTGCCCCGGCCGGTGGTGTGCCAGGTGCGGTAGACGGTGTCGCCGTCGCGCAGGAAGACGTTGACCGCGAAGCCGCCGCCGGGAGGGGCGCCCACGTCGGCGCCGAACGGGCTGTCCGCTGTGGAGTACCAGGTCATCTTGTTGCCGACGCGTCGTCTGTAGGCGAGGGCGTCCTTGATGGGGCCCTGGGTGACGATGACGAACCTGGCGTCGTAGGCGTCCAGGAACTCCAGCCGTGCGAACTGGGACGTGAAGCCCGTGCACCCCGGGCACTGCCACTCCTCGCCGGGGAACCACATGTGGTTGTAGACGATCAGCTGGGACCGGCCGTCGAAGACGTCGGCCAGGCTGACCGGGCCCTCCTCGCCCTCCAGCGTGTAGGCGGGCATCTCGACCATGGGCAGGCGGCGGCGCTGGGCGGCGATCGCGTCGAGTTCGCGGGTGGCGGCCTTCTCGCGTGCGCGCAGCTCGTCGAGGTGGCGCTGCCAGGTCTCGGCGTCCACGACGGACGGTAGTGCCTTGGCGGTCATGGCTCCTCCAGGGTCCGCAGGGTCTTTACGGGGTGGACTCCGCCCGCACGCCGAACTCATCGCACAGAGGCCATGGATCGCCCCCGCGGACCATGGCCTCTGTGTGTGGAGCCCGTTATGGACGCAGGTAGTGGCCGGGGCGGTAGTGGGTGAAGGCCGGGGTCGCGGGCTGCAGGCCTGGCTGGGGGTCTGTGTCGAAGACCGTCTGGTACTCGGAGGGAAGCGCGGCGGCGGAATCGTTGAGTGCAGCCGGCCGGGTGTCGGGCCAGTGGGCGGTGTTCATCCGGGTGAGGAGGGCCCGCAGTGTCGCGATCTCCTCGGAGGCGGTGAAGGAGCAGTGGTAGCCGCGGTCGACGTAGAGCTGCCTCAGGTTCGCCGGGTCGCGTACCTGGGCGGCGTACCAGCGCTGGTTCTCCGGCGGGACGTTGCCGTCGCCCGTGGAGTGGAGGGTGACGACCGGCCACGGCGTGCGGCCGGACGGGGTGCCGAAGCGGTCGAGGTAGCGGACGGCCGCCGGGTCCGCCTTGACGCGCGGTGCCGCGTTCAGGCGCCTGAGGTCGTCGCGGAGGCTCAGACCGGCCTCCTGGTAGGCGCGCTTCACCAGGGCCTTCTGGCTGGAGCGGGCGAAGATCGTCCGGTAGTCCACGCCGGTGTTCCAGGACGGGTTGCCGCCGGCGAGCTTCTCGATGTCGGTGCGGTTGGCGCCCCAGAAGGCGCCCCGGTCGTAGGCGGCGTAGTAGACCTGCTGCTCGATCTGGCCGGCGAGCGTGTCCGGTGCGGGCGCCCGGGACGTGTAGCGGCCGGGAATGTCCGCGAGGGCGGCGGCGAGGGCGAGGCGGGCGCGTCCGCCGGGGTCGCCCAGGGCGGTCCCGAGGGCGCGGCGGGCGCCCGAGAGGTTGGCCTGCGGGTCCTTGACGCGCACCAGTTCCAGGTCGGGCGCCAGGAGCGTCTTGATCGCGTAGTTGGTGTCGAGGGCGCTGTTGAAGTGGCCCGTCGTGCCGCCGAGCACCCCGCAGAGGGAGACCACCCCGGCGAAGCGGCCGGGGTTGCGCTCCGCCAGGAGTACCGAGGTCAGTCCGCCGGCGGACGAGCCCGCCGAGACGGTGCGCCGGGGCTTTCCGACGTTCGCGGTGAACCAGTCGAGCAGGTCGATCTGGTCCTTCAGCCCGAATTCGACCACCCCCCAGCCGCGCGAGACGCGGAACTGGGAGGCCGCCAGCGCGTACCCGTGGTCGAGCAGCCACTGCCTCGTGGCCGGGTGGTTCGTCAGCGAGATCTCCGAGGGCGCGGGGTACTCCAGGCTGTACGCGCCGTGGCTCCACATCAGGAGCGTCCCGTTCCAGCGGGCGGGGACCTCGACGCGGTAGGGGACTCCGTTGATGTCGCCCTCACGCACGCTCGTGGCGTCGTCGGCGCGGACGGGGAGGGCGACCGCGGTCAACGCGGCGAGCACCATCAGCGGAACGGTGCGGCAGAACAGGCGGAGTCGATTCATGACCCGCACCTTCCAGTACGTTCCACGGCGGGTGCAATGATTTCAGAAATAGGCTAAATGTCGTATTGTCCGACCCATGCTCCGGCTCTGGCTCGACTATGACGACCTCATCCGGATTCGCATCACTCCCGGCCTCTCGCCGCTCGCCCAGACCGTTCTCGGCGCGCAGGCCCTGCGCGGCGTCGGGCCGGAGCCGGTTCCCGGCCCGTGGCGGTCGCGGACGCGCGCGGGGCTCACCGGCCCGTCCCGCCTCCTGCTCGACCTGGTGCCGCCCGGGCGCTGGATCCCCGACTTCCTGACGCCGTACACGCTCGTGCCGGGGTTCGAGCCGGAGCTCGACGCCGTCGCCTCGACGCCCGTCCGGCGGATCCGCGACGAACTGGAGCGGTCCTGCGGGCCGCGGCCGCCGGCCCCGTGGCTGCCCCGCCTCGCCGGAGGAGACGGGGAGATCATGCGGACGCTGGTCCGCGGGCTCCGGGACTTCCACCGGGTCGCGCTGGCGGACTCGTGGTCCGGCCTCAGCGACCACCTGTGCGCCGAAGCGGCCCGCCACGCCCGGACGATGGCCCGCGACGGGATCGGCGGCCTGCTCGGGAGCCTGCATCCCGCCGTCCGCTGGTCGTCCCCGGTCCTGGAGATCGAGACGCTGCGCGACGGCGACGTCCGACTCAGGGGGCGCGGGCTCCTCCTGATGCCCTCGGTGTTCGTCACGGGACCGCGCGTCCTGGTGGCCGGCGACGGCCCGGCGACCGTGGTGGTCCCCTCGTCGCGGCCGCTCAGCGGGACGGGCGACACCCTGCCGCAGGTGTTCGGCCGGACCCGGGCCGCCGTGATCCGGCTGGTCGGCGCGGACGGGGAGCTCACGACCGGGACGCTGGCGGCCCGGCTCGGGGTCAGCGCGGCCTCCGCCTCCCAGCACGCCACCGCCCTGCGCGGCGCGGGCCTGCTCACCAGCGAGCGCCGGGGCAAGACGGTGCACCACGCGCTGACGCCGCTCGGGGAGCGGTTCCTGCGCGGCGGGGAGCCGCCGGAGTGAGGAAGACCCCGCTCCCGGACGGGGGGAGCGGGGCCTTCGCCGTCAGCAGAGGCCGCGCGGGTCCGAGGTGCGGCACCTGTTGTCGATGAAGCGGTTGGTCCTGCTGCCGCTCCGGTCGACCAGGTCGAAGGGAGCGTTGCCCTTCGCGAGGTTGAACTTGATCAGGTTGTGGCGGGCGGGCTCGCCCTTCGGGCTGGGGAACAGCACGATGCCGCCGGAGTAGGGCAGCCTGCCCCGGTTCCCGAGCACGGCGTTCTTCTCGATCGTGTTGTGGTCGCCGCCGAAGACGAGGACGCCGGTGCCGCCGAGCGCCGGGACGTCCTCGTGCTGCGGGCAGGAGCGGTTGTTCCTCGAGATGTTGTTCTTCCAGAGCTTGGTGTCGCCCTGGCCGCCCTTCTGGTCGTCGTTGATGAGCGCGGCCCCGGTGCAGTTGCCGACGAGCTCGTTCTCCCAGGCCTGGACGTGGCGGGCGTGCCGGACCAGCAGGCCGATCGCGTTGCCCGAGGCGTGGTTGTAGGCGACGACGGTGCCGCGCGCGTTCTGGATGTCGCCGACGTACAAGCCCGCGTCGGCGGAGTTGTCGATGGCGCGGTTCTTGACGAAGCGGCCGCGGGTGGAGCGGAACTCCGTGATGCCGTACTCGCCGTTGCGCGCCGCGAGGACGCGCTCGACGGTGAGGCGGTCGGTGTACAGGCCGTACACGCCGCTCTGCTTGAAGCCCCGGACGCTCAGGTTCTTGATCGTGACGTCCCTGACCGGGTGCTTGCGGTGGCCGATCACGCAGATGCCCTCGCCCGCCGCGCCGGCCTTGGCGCAGTGGTCCCTGCGGCCCGGGTGCAGGACGGTCCTGTCGCCGTCCCCCTCGATGGTCAGGGGCTTGCGGACGAGGACGCCGCCCTCGTAGGCCCCGGCCTTGAGCCGGATGACGTCGCCGGGTCGTGCGCGGTCGACGGCTTTCTGTATCGAGTGGCCCGGCCACACGACGTGGATCCGCTTGTCCTTGCCGCCGCCGTCAGCGTGCCCGGCCGGTGCGAAGGATGCCAGGCCCGCCAGTGCCACGGCCGTACCCAGCGAGGCCGCGAGAGTCCGCCTCATCCTTTTCCCCCGTTCTATACCCAATGGTGGGATCGCGCCGGAGTGGCGCGTCCTCGCTCATCTTGGACAGAAGAGTTGGCGCGGCCGGGTGTGGCGGAAGTAAAAGAAGCCTCCGATCGTTTCAGAAGGTGACACCGACCGCCTGATAAATGGCGGCATGCCATTTATTGGGCATTAAATCCCTGGTTGGGGTGGTCTGTCGCGGAGTCCGGACGGCGTGAGCGGCGGTGTGGACGGCGGTGCGGGCGGTCTCGCGAGGGTCGTGTGAGCAACGTCTCAGCAGGCCGTCTCGCGTGTTACACGCCGTTCACAAATGGGCAACAGACGCGAAATGCCCGGTTGGCACGTTCTGTGAGGCCGAACCCGCAAGGCCCGGCAGCGAACGAAGGGACCGACGTTGAGCTACAAGGCCGAGTACATCTGGATCGACGGCACCGAGCCGACCGCGCGGCTGCGGTCGAAGACGAGGATCCTCGCCGACGGGGCCGAGCTGCCGGACTGGGGGTTCGACGGGTCCAGCACGAACCAGGCGCCCGGCGACCACTCCGACTGCGTGCTGAAGCCGGTCTTCTCCTGTCCGGACCCCATCCGCGGCGGCGACCACAAGCTGGTGCTGTGCGAGGTGTACCTCGTGGACGGCACCCCCCACGAGACCAACACCCGCGCCAAGCTGCGGCCCGTGGCCGAGCAGTACGCGGCGCAGGACTCCTGGTACGGCATCGAGCAGGAGTACACCTTCTTCAAGGACGGTCGCCCGCTCGGCTTCCCGGAGCGCGGCTACCCGGCCCCGCAGGGCTTCTACTACTGCGGCGTGGGCTCGGACGAGGTGTTCGGCCGCGACATCGTCGAGCAGCACATGGACGCCTGCCTGGCGGCGGGGCTGAAGATCTCCGGCATCAACGCCGAGGTCATGCCCGGCCAGTGGGAGTTCCAGATCGGCCCGGCGGGGACGATCGAGGTCGGCGACCACCTGTGGATCGCCCGGTGGCTGCTCTACCGCATCGCCGAGGAGCACGACGTGTCCGCCACGCTCGACCCGAAGCCGGTCGAGGGCGACTGGAACGGCGCCGGCGCGCACACCAACTTCTCGACCAAGGCCATGCGCGAGGGCTACGACGCGATCATCGCGGCGTGCGAGGCGCTCGCCGAGAAGGCGCAGGAGCACGTGGCCGGGTACGGCGCCGACATCGAGCGGCGGCTGACCGGCATGCACGAGACCGCCCCGTGGAGCGAGTTCAGCTACGGCGTGTCGAACCGCGGCGCCTCGGTGCGGATCCCGTGGCAGGTCGAGGTGGACAAGATGGGCTACATCGAGGACCGCCGCCCGAACGCCAACGTCGACCCGTACGTGGTGACCCGCCTGATCACGGGCACCTGCTGCGCGGCGCTGGAGAAGGCCGGCCTGGTCTGACGGCACCGGCTTGGACGGATCCCCGGAGAGCGCGGCTCCCCGGGGATCCGCCGTGTTCTGCCATAAGGGGGAACGCGGCCAAACATCTGCAAAATGGTGAGGTTGGGCGAGTTCCTTCCAGCGGCGCCGGGTAGCACACCTACGTCGCACCGGGGGAGGGAACATGCCCGACTCATCCTTCGGGCGGAATTCCGGGGGCCTGCCGGGCAGGCACGCGGGCCGCCCAGCTCCACGGCCGTGGGAGCGTTCGTTCCGCTGCCCTTCCGCGGCGCGGCGGCGGCCGGCGGAGGCGCCGCCCAGACGGTACGAGGACTTCGTCGCGCTGCACGAGGAGATCTCCAGGGAGGGCCCCGGCGCGCCGCTCCGCCCGCTGTGGTGGACGGGGATCTCCGCCGCGCTGGCCGGCGGGGGCCTGGCGTTCGCGGTGACGATCGGGCTGCGGTCGGCGTTCGGCGTCGAGGTGCCGGTGTTCGCGGGCGGGCACACCGCCGCGACGCCCGCCGCGACGAGCTACGCGCTGTGCGCCACGGCGGCGGTGATCCAGGCGACCGCTCTGATGCACCTGCTGCTGTCGTCGGCGGCGCGCCCGGTGCGGGCGTTCGCGTGGATCGGCGGGATCGCGGTCGCGCTGCTGGCGATCCTTCCGCTCACCCTGCACGCCCGGCTCGACGCGGCGCTCGCCACGTCCGCGATCAACCTGGCCGGCGGGACGGCCGTGGTGGCGCTGTTGTGCGCGGTGGTCGCGGCGACGTCCCGGCCGTCCCCGTGGGACGGCCCGTTCAGACGCGGCCGACAGTGATCGTCAGCGGGCCGGGCGCCGCGGAGGAGACCACCCGGACGTGCCGCAGCCGCCGCCACACCTGGACGTCCACCGGCTCGTCCGGCGCCAGCAGCCGCATCTCGCGGTGCATTCCGGAGAAGCCGAGGCACAGCGAGACGTCCCAGGTTCCGCGCGGCAGAGGGTCGTCGATGAAGGCCCGCGTCGCGGGCACCACGGCCCGGTAGCCGAGCCGGTGCGGACGCTCCTCCAGCATCGCGATGACCTCGTAGACGTGCCGGGAGCGGCGCTCGGTCATGAGCAGCGTCCCGGAGATCGGCCTGCCGGTGCGCCGCAGGTCGATGTGCCCGGCGACGACGACCTCCTCGCGCTCCTCGTTCCAGCTCAGCGTGTCCGCGGCGACGGATCCGGCGACGTGCGGGCGGCCCCCGACGTCGATCATGAGAGCGCCGCCCGCGCCGAAGTAGGCGATCACCGTGCAGGAGTCGGGCAGGAACCGCCGCAGGGGGGACGCGTCCAGGCCGGGCGCGCTGACCGGGCCGAGCGGGACGACGGTGGTCTGCATCGGCGCGCCGACCGACAGGTTCACGTCCCACAGCCCGCCGGGCAGCGGGTCGCCGCCGGCGAGGGTCGCGACGTCGACCTCCGCCTCGAACGCGATGCGCCCGTCCCGCTCGCGGGCCGAGGCGGGCACGCGCAGCAGGCCGTCGCCGCCGCGCTCGCGCAGGAGCAGCTCGATCCCGGAGACGGCCCCGCGGGGTTTGAGGGTGCCGGCGAGCCGGAGCGCCGTCCCCGCCCACCCGATCTCCGTCAGTACAGGATCTGGCATCGCCGCCTCCGCCTCGGTCGCCGCCGTTCCCCACGCCCTTCCCCGCGAGCGGCGGCCGAACCTGGGTCAGGGGACGACGGTCACCGGCCACCGTCCCGCCTTGACCAGCCGGACGGCGACCGAGCCGATGATCCGGTGCCCGGCCTGCGCCGACGCGCCGACGATCACGGCGTCCGCGCGGGACTCGTCGGCGACGCGGGCGAGCACGGTGTAGGGGTCGCCGAGCTCGGTGACGAAGTCGTAGCGGACCTGCTCGCGCCCGGCGGCGGCCTCCAGCTCGCGGCGGATCTGCGCGGAGACCTCCTCGGCGGTCTCGCGCAGCGCGGCGGCGCCGCCCGGGGTGAGGGTGCCCATCGAGGCGACCGGCGCGACGTGCACGACGACGAGCCGGGCGCCGGCGCGGCGGGCGAGGCCCCACGCGTAGGCCCCGGCGCGCAGCGACGTCTCGGAGCCGTCCACCCCCGCCACGATCACCTTCGGTCCGTCGACGCCGTACTCGAACGGTCTCATGTGATCACCACGGGACCAGCGTAATCGGCGGTTCAGGGCCGGACGAACCGGGCCAGAAGGTCGTCGAGGCCGAGGACGCCGGTGCCGAGCGCCCCGTACATCGCGTCGGCGTCGCCGTAGCCGAGGTCGCGGGCGGCGGCCAGGGAGTCGCCGCGCGCCTCGGCGGCGAGCAGGTCGACGCCGCGCGCCGCCAGCGCCCGGACGAGGCGGCGCCGGCCGGCCTCGGCGTCCTGCTCGGCGCGGCGCAGCGCGAGCCGCTGCTGGATGTGGACGCGGGCGGGCACCGACACGGCGAAGCCGAGCCAGTCCTCGGACGGGGAGCCGGCCGGGTCGGTGAGGATCTGCACGACGTTGCCGCTGCGGATCTGCACCGACATGGGCGCGAGCCGGCCGTTGACGACGGCGCCGATGCAGCGGTCGCCGGTGCCGGGGCCGAGCGCGTAGGCGAAGTCGAGCGCGGTCGCGCCCGCGGGCAGCGGGACGATGTCGCCGCGGGTGGTGAACGCGGCGACGTTGCCGGCGGCGAGGTCGGCGCGCAGCCGGTCCAGGAACTCGCCGGACGGCGAGTCGGACTGCCAGGCCAGCAGCCGGCTCAGCCACACCAGGTCGCGGCGCTCGGCGACGGTGGGGCCGGTGTCGCGGCCCGCGTCCCGGATGTGGGCGACGATGCCGTACTCGGCGACCGGGTGCATCGCCGCGCTGCGGATGATCACCTCGAACGGGTCGCCGTCCGGGCTGATCACCCGGGTGTGCAGGGACCGGTACAGGTTGTCCTTCGGCGTGGCGATGAAGTCGCGGACCTGCCCGGCCACCGGGTGCAGCGCGGCGTGCACGGCCCCGAGCGCGATGTAGCAGTCGCTCTCGGCGCCGTCGACCACCAGCAGCAGCCGCGCCGCCTCGCACGGCCGCAGCCCGGCCAGGCCGCCGCCGAACGACTGGTGCACCGCGTACAGGTGCGACGGCCGGACCTCCACCCGGGCCCTGATCCGGTGCTCGGCGAGCGAGGGGCGCAGCAGGGCGGTCGCGGGCCCGAACGTCCGCCCCGCCCCGCCCAGCGCCGCCCGGACGGCGCGCCGCGTCGCCTCGTGCGCCCGGGGGTCGCGGGCGGCGAAGGCGAGGTCGTCCATCTCCCGCTTGAGGACGTGGATGCCGAGCCGCTCCGCGAACGGGACCAGCAGCTCGTGGGACGCCTGGGCGTAGGGGGCGCGCTTGTGCGCGGGCTGGTGGCGCAGCGTCCGCAGGTTGTGCAGCCGGTCCGCCAGCTTGATCACCAGGACCCGCAGGTCCGCCGCCGCGGCCAGCACGATCTTGCGGAACGTCTCGGCCTCGGCGCGGTCGCCCCAGCGCCTGCCGTCCAGCTTGGTGACGCCGTCCACCAGCACGGCGATCTCGTCGCCGAAGTCGGCGCGGACCTCGCCGAGCGTGTACGGGGTGTCCTCGACGGTGTCGTGCAGGAGCGCGGCGACCAGGGTGGTGGTGTCGAGCCCCATCCCGGCGAGGATCAGCGCGACGGCCAGCGGATGGGTGATGTAGGGGGCGCCGGACTTGCGGAGCTGCCCGCGGTGCATGCGCTCGGCCACCGCGTACCCGCGCAGCAGGTCGGCCTCGGCGGCCGCGGGGAGGGGGCCGCCCGGGTGGGCGGCGCGATGGGCGGCGAGCAGGGGGGCGAGCGCGGCCCGCACGGGGTCCGGGCCGCGCCCCGCCTCCTCCCGCCGCCGCGCCGGGAGGCGGAACCGTCCCGTCGCCGGATTGAGCGTCGCCATCGCGCCCCCGCCTGGCCCTCCGCGGCACACCGCCACGGACTGTGATCGCCATTATGCGCGATGTGGCCGCGCGGGGGCGAGACCCTGGCCGGGGCCACCTCCGGCCCCCGCCGCGCGTCAAGGGACGTTCCAATCTCCTTTGCCGTGCCGCCATCAACCCGCCCCCGGGCGTGTCGTCTCCGTGGTCGCGCCGTCGCCGACCGTAGTGTGGCGCTCCGTTGTTGCGAGCCGCGCCGGTCACGCGCCGGGCCGCGCGGGACGTCGGGGGGCTGTGCATGGCGGGCAGGGGCGGGCTGGACGCAGGCCGGGGCGAGCGGCCCGGGACCGAGATCATCGGAGTCTGCCCGTTCGGGCGGCCCGCGCCCCGCCTCGCCGTCGCCGTCGCCCGCGCGGGCGGCACCGGCGTGCTCGACCTCGGCACCGACCGGACGCCCGGGCTCGCCGCCCTCGCCGACGTCGGCCGCTGGTGGGAGGGGCCGTTCGGCGTGCGCGTGCCCGCCGGGTGCGGGATCCGGCCGGACGAGCTCCCCGGGGCGGCCGCGACCGTCCTGGTCGACGCGCCCGTGCTGCTCGACGCGCCCGCGCCGGGGACGGACGGCGCGCCGGACGTCGCCGGGTTCGCCCGCGGGCGCCGCCTGCTGGTGGAGGTCGTCGACCCGGCGGAGGCCGCCGCCGCGGTCGCCGCCGCCCGGGAGATCACCGGTGACGTGGGGCTCGTCGCGCGGGGCCGCGAGGCGGGCGGGCGCGTCGGCGAGCTGACCACCTTCGTGCTGTTGCAGCACCTCCTGGCCGACACGCGTCTTCTCGCGGACGCGGGGGCGGCGGACACGGCCGTCCCGGTGTTCGCGGCGGGCGGGATCGGGCCGCGCTCCGCCGCGGCGGCGGTGGCCGGGGGCGCGGCCGGGGTCGTCCTGGACGTCCAGCTCGCACTGGTCCGGGAGGCGGAGACGCCCGCCGGCATCGCGGCCGCGCTGTCGGCGATGGACGGCACCGAGACGGCGGTCGTCGACGGGCACCGCGTCCACCAGGGACCCGGCGCCCCCGGGCCCGCGCGGCGTCCGCTGCCCGTCGGGCAGGACGCGCCCCTCGCCGCCGCGCTCGCCGGGCGGTACAAGACCGCCGGGGGAGTGGTGCGGGCCGTCCGGGAGCGGATCGACCTGCACCTGCGGGCCGCCGTGCGCTGCGAGCCGCTCGCGCCGCGCGCCGAACCGGCCGTCGTGCAGGGCCCCATGACGCAGGTCAGCGACACCTCCGCGTTCGCCGGCGCGGTCGCGCAGGACGGCGGCCTGCCGTTCCTCGCGCTCGCCCTGATGGATCCCGGCCGGGTGCGGGAGCTGCTGCGCGAGACCGCCGACCGGCTCGGCGGGCGGCCCTGGGGCGTCGGCGTCCTCGGGACCGCGCCGCCGGAGCTGCGGGAGGCCCAGCTCGCCGTGGTCCGCGAGGCGGCCCCGCCCTACGCGATCGTCGCGGGCGGCGGCCCGGAGCTGGCCGGGCCGCTGGAGGCCGCCGGGGTCAGCACGTACCTGCACGTCCGGTCGCCGGAGCCGCTGGACCGGTTCCTGGCCGAGGGCGCCCGCAGGTTCGTGTTCGAGGGCGGGGAGTGCGGGGGGCATGTCGGGCCGCTCGCGAGCTTCCCCCTCTGGGACGCGCAGGTCGAGCGGCTGGAGGCGTTCGGCGGCGACCCGCGCGAGCTGTCGGTGATGTTCGCGGGCGGGGTGCACGACGCGCGGTCCGCCGCGATGGTCGCCGCGCTCGCCGGGCCGCTGGCCGAGCGCGGCGCCGACGTCCGCGTGCTGATGGGCACCGCGTACCTGTTCACCGCCGAGGCGGTCGCGGCCGGGGCGATCCTGCCGGGCTTCCAGGACGTCGCGCTCGGCTGCGGCGGGACGGCCCTGCTGGAGACCTCGCCCGGCCTCGCGACCCGCTGCGCCCGCACCCCCTACGTCCGGACGTTCGAGGAGACCCGCCGCGAGCTGGAGCAGGTCGGCACGCCGCGGCGGGAGGTGTGGCGGCGCCTGGAGAAGCTGAACCTCGGCCGCCTGCGCGTCGCGAGCAAGGGCCTGCGCCGCGGCGCCCCGGTGGACGCCGGCGTGCAGCGCGCCGACGGCCTCTTCATGATCGGGCAGGTCGCCGCGCTGCGGTCGGCCGCGACCCGGATCGCCGACCTGCACGAGGAGGTCACCTCAGGCGCGACCGCCTTCCTGGCCGCCCGCGCGGCCGAGCTGGGCGTCGCCGGTCCCGCGGCGGGCGCGGGCGGGGCCCGCCCGGCCGACGTCGCGGTCGTCGGCATGGGCTGCGTCCTCCCGGGCGCCCGCGACACCGGGCGGTACTGGGCGAACATCGTCGGCGGCGTCGACGCGGTCACCGAGGTCGCCCGCTGGGACCCGGAGATCCACTACTCGCCGTCGGGGGACGGGACGACGCCGTCGAAGTGGGGCGGCTTCATCCCGGACGTCCCGTTCGACGCGCTCGCCCACGGCATCGCGCCCGGCGCGCTCGGCGGCGTCGACCCGGTCCAGCTGCTGTCGCTGGAGGTCGCGTCCCGTGCGCTGGCCGACGCCGGGTACGCCGACCGCCCCTTCGACCGGTCCCGGACGTCGGTGGTCTTCGGCGCGGCGGGAGGCGGCGACCTCGGTGCCGCGTACGCGATGCGCGCGACGCTCCCGTCCTACTACGGGGAGGTGCCCCCGGGGCTGGACGAGCGGCTGCCGCGCCCGGCCGGGGAGTCCTTCCCCGGCGTCCTCACCGGCGTCATCGCCGGCCGGATCGCGGACCGGCTCGACCTCGGCGGCGCGGCGCTCACGGTGGACGCCGCGGGCGCCTCGTCGCTGGCCGCGCTCGACGCCGCCTGCAAGGAGCTCCTCGCCGGGACCAGCGACATGGTGCTGTGCGGTGGCGCCGACCTGCGCACCGGCGTCCAGGACTACCTGCTCCAGGCCTCGGCGGGCGCGCTGTCCCCGTCCGGGCGCTGCGCCGCGTTCGACTCGTCCGCCGACGGCGTCGCGCCCGGCGAGGGCGTCGGCTGCGTGGTCCTCAAGCGCCTCGCGGACGCCGAACGCGACGGCGACCGGATCTACGCGGTGGTCAAGTCGGTCGCCGCGGCGTCCGACGGCCGCACCCCCGACCTCGCCTCGCCCCGTTCCGAAGGGCAGCGCCGCGCCCTGGAGCGCGCCTACGAGCGCGCGGGCGTCCCACCCGCCTCCGTCGGGCTCGTCGAGGCGCACGGCGCCGGAGCCGAGGCGGACGACAGGACCGAGCTGGCGACGCTCGCCTCCGTGTTCGCCGGGGCCGCGCCGGGAAGCGTCACGCTCGGGTCGGTGAAGTCGCAGATCGGGCACACCGGGTGCGCCGCGGGCGTCGCCGGGCTCATCAAGACCGCGTACGCGCTGCACACGGGCGTGCTGCCCGGGACGCTGCACCTCGCCCGGCCGAATCCGGAGTGGGCGCCGGACGGCCCGCTCGCGTTCGGCGGCGCGGCCCGGCCGTGGGCCGCCGAACCGGGCGGACGGCATGCGGGGCTCAGCGGCTTCGGCGTCGGCGGCGCGCACTTCCACGCCGTCCTGTCCGGCTACGACGGCGCTCCCGAGCCGGTGTCGGGGCTGGACGAATGGCCGGCGGAGCTGTTCCTGATCCGCGGCGCCGACCGCTCCGCCGCCCGCGCCGGGATCGAGCGGCTCTCGGCGCTGCTGCCCGGCGGGCCCCGGCTGCGCGACCTCGCCAGGACCGCCGCCTCGCTCGAAGGCCCGGTGCGGGTGGCGCTGGTGGCCTCAAGCCTGGAGGACCTGCGGGACAAGCTCGCGCTCGCGGCCGAGTTCCGCCCGGCGCCCGGCGTCTTCCCGTCCTCCGGGGAGGCGGGGCAGGTCGCCTTCCTGTTCCCCGGCCAGGGCAGCCAGCGGCCCGGGATGCTCGCGGACCTCTTCGTCGCGTTCCCCCGCCTCCAGCGCCTGCTGCGGCACGCCGGCGGACGGTACGCGGCCGCGATGTTCCCGCCCGCGGCGTTCACCCGGTCGGAGTCCCGCCGCCGCCGGGCGGAGATCGCCGACACGCGGGTCGCGCAGCCCGCGCTCGGCATCGCCGGCCTGGCCGTCCACCGGCTGCTGACCGCGGTCGGCGCGCACCCCGACCTCGCCGCCGGGCACGGCTGCGGGGAGCTCGTCGCGCTCTGCGCGGCCGGCGTGTTCGACGACGCCGACCTGGTCGGCCTGAGCGCCGCGCGCGCCGAGGCGATCCTGTCGGCGGCCGGGCCCGGCGGGGGAGCGGCGGCGGCCGTGGGCGCGTCTCCGGAGGAGGTCCGCGCGGCGCTGGGGGAGATCGGCGACGTCGCCGTGACCCACCACAACGCCCCCCGCCAGGTCGTGATCGCCGGGACCTCCGCGGGGCTGGACCGCGCGCTGGGCGTCCTGTCGAAGGCGGGCCTGCGCGCCGAGCGGATCCCGGTCGCGTGCGCGCTCCCCGGCCCGCTTCTCGCCGACGCGTCGGCGGCCCTGCGCGCGGCGCTGCTCGGCCGCGACCTTCGCTCGCCCGCGTTCCCGGTCTGGTCGAACGCGACGGCGGCGCCCTACGACGCCGACCCGTCCGAGCTGGCCGCCGCCCTCGCGGACCGGCTCGCCGCGCCCGTCCGCTTCGCCGAGCAGATCGAGGCGATGTACGCGGCGGGCGCCCGCACCTTCGTCGAGGCGGGCCCCGGACGGGTCCTCACCGGTCTGGTCGCCGCGATCCTCGGCGACCGGCCGCACACCGCGGTGAGCTGCGACGCGCCAGGCGGCAACGCCCTGGCGGGCCTGCTGCGCGCGCTCGCCGAGCTGGCCGCGGCGGGCGTCCCGGTCGACCCGCTGCCCCTGTTCGCCGGACGCGACGCCCGCCCGCTCACCGCCGGCCCCGCCCCGGTGCCGGGCTGGATCGTCAACGGCCACTCCGTCCGCACCGCCGACGGCGCGTACCCGGCGGGCGCGCTCCGGCCCGCCGAGCGCGTCGAGGGGCCCGGCCCGGGCGGCTCGGAGGCCGCCGTCCTGGAGTACCTGCGCGCGAGCCGCGAGGTGATCGCCGCGCAGCGCGAGGTGGTCCTGCGGCACCTCGCGGCCCCGGCGGGACGGGACGCGGCGGCGCGGTCCGTCCCCGCGCCCCGTCCCGTCCTGCCGGGCGAGACGCTGCCGGACCACGGGCCGGCGGAGGACGCGCCGCGGGAGCGGCCGGCCGCGGGCGGCGACCGGGACGTGCACGCCGCCGCCGGCGCCGTGATCCGCGCTCGCACGGGCGACGGCCGCGAGGACGCCGCCGCGGGGCCGCGCGCCGCCGTCCCGGAGCCGGCCGAACCCGAACCAGAACCCGAGATGACCGTGCCGCCGCCCGCGCGGCCGTCCGCCCATGTGGGGGCCGCGGACCTGTCCGGGAGCCGGCCCGCCCCGCGGGTGTCGCGGCAGATCCCGCGGATCGTCGAACTGGAGGCGCTGCCGGCGCCCCCGGAGTCCGGTACGGGTCTCGCGGGCAGGCGGTTCCTGATCGTGGACGACGCGTGCGGCGTCGCGCTCGAACTGGCCGACCTGCTGGAGCGGCACGGCGCGCAGGTGCGCGTTCCCTCGGACGTGGACGGCCCCTGCGACGGCCTCGTCCACCTGGCGGCGCTGCGGCCGGGGGCCGGGGGCGTGCTGCCGGAGGCGTTCGGCGGCGTCCGGCGGGCGCTGGCCGGCGGGCTGCGGTGGCTGGTCTTCGCCAGTGGCGCCGGCGGGACCTTCGGGCGGCGCTTCGGCGGCGGCGCCGTCGGGGACCCGGGACCGGGCGCGGGCCTGGCGGGGCTGGCCCGGACCATCGCGCGCGAGTACCCGGAGGTGCTCGTCCGCGCGCTGGACGTCGACACCAAGGACACCCCGCGCGCGATCGCGCAGCGGATCCTGGCCGAGCTGCTGGCCGCCGAGGCGCCGGTCGTGGTCGGGCACGAGGGCGGCCGCCGCAACGCCCTGGACCTCATCCCCGCCGGACCGCCCGGCGTCGGCGCGGCGGGCGCGCCGGACCTCGGGCCGGACGGCGTCGTCCTGCTGACCGGGGGCGCGCGGGGCGCCACCGCGCGGGTCGCGCTGGAGTTCGCCCGGACGAGCGGCTGCCACATCGAGCTGGTGGGCCGCACTCCGGAGCCCGCGGGGGAGCCCGAGTTCCCCGGCGCCGAGGACGAGGCAGGGCTGCGCCGGGCGCTCGTCGCGCACGGCGAGGAGCAGCCCGCCGAGATCGAGGCGACGGTCCGCAGGCTCCTCGCCGAGCGCGAGATACGCCGGACCCTCGCGGACCTGGCCGGGCACGCCGCCTCCGTGCGGTACCACGCGGCGGACGTGCGGAGGCCGGGCGCCGTGCGGGCCGTGGTGGACGACGTCTACCGGCGGCACCGGCGGCTGGACGGCGTCGTCCACGGCGCCGGACTCGCCGGGGACCGCCTCGTCCGCGACACCTCGCCCGAGGCGTTCGCGCGGGTGTACCGGACGAAGGTGGACGGCGCCGCCGCGCTCGTCCAGGCGGTCCGCCCCGGCCTCGAGTTCTTCGTCGTCCTCTGCGGCGTCGCGGGCGCGCACGGCGAACCCGGGCAGGCCGGCTGCGCGGCGGCCGGAGACGCGTGCGGCACGCTCGCGCACGTGTGGCGGAGGCGGCTGCGCGGGCGGGTGCTCGTCGCCGAGTGGGGCCCGTGGGCGGGCGGCGCGGTGCCGCCCGAGCGGGCGCGCGAGTACGCGCGGCACGGCGTCGGGCCGATCGATCCGGACGCCGGGGCCGCCGCCCTGCTCAGAGAGATCGCGCACGGGGACGAGACGCGGGTCGTGCTGACGGGGACACTCCGGTGAGCGAGGCGGGGGAGCCGATCGCGATCGTCGGCGCCGGGGCGCTGTTCCCCGGCGCGGGCTCGGCGGCCGAGCTGTGGCGCAACGTCCTCGAAGGGGTCGACGCGATCGGCGACGTGCCGCCCGGCCGCTGGGACCCCGCGGTCTACTACGACCCCGGCGCGTACGGGCGGGAGCCGGAGAGCGACCGGTTCTACTGCCGGCGCGGCGGGTTCGTGGACGAGCTGGCCACCGTCGACCCGGCCAGGTTCGGGATCGTCCCGGCGGCGGTGCGGGGCATGGAGCCCGACCACCTGCTGGCCCTGCGCGTGGCCGGGGACGCGATCGCGGACGCGGGCGGCGCCGAGCGGCTGCCCGACCGGTCCCGGATCGGCGTCGTCCTCGGGCGCGGCGGCTTCATCACCCCGGGCGCGGCGCGGGCCGACCAGCGGGTCAGCACCTCCCACCAGGTCGCCGGCATCCTCGGGGAGATCGTGCCCGAACTCGGGCCGCGGCGCTTGGCGGAGATCCGCCGGGCGTTCTGCGAGCGGCTCGGCCCGGACGAGCCGGACGCCTCGGCCGGGCTGCTGCCGGGCTTCGCCGCGGCCCGCGTCGCCGACCGGTTCGACCTGCGCGGCCCCGCCTACACGCTGGACGCGGCGTGCGCGTCGTCGCTGCTCGCCGTCGAGCACGCCGTGCGGGCGCTGCGCGGCGGGCAGGCCGACGCGATGCTGGCGGGCGGCGTCCACCACGCGCACCACGCCACCGTGTGGAGCGTCTTCAGCCGCCTCCGCGCGCTGAGCCCGAGCGAGACCATCCGGCCGTTCGACCGCGCCGCCGACGGGACGCTCCTCTCGGAGGGGACGGGCGTCGTCCTGCTCAAGCGGCTGTCGGACGCCCGGCGGGCCGGGGACCGCGTCCACGCGGTGATCCTGGGCGCCGGATCGTCCAGCGACGGGCGCGCCGCGAGCGTCCTGAGCCCGATGGTGGACGGGCAGGTCCTCGCGGTCGAGCGGGCGTGGCGGGACGCGGGCCTGGACCCGGCCGCGCCCGGCTCGGTGGGGCTGATCGAGGCGCACGGCACCGGCGCTCCGGCGAGCGACGAGGCCGAGCTGGCGACGCTGCGCCGGGTCTTCGGCACCGCCGGTCCGCCGATCGGTCTCGGCACGGTCAAGTCGATGATCGGGCACGCGATGCCGGCCGCGGGGATCGCCGGGCTGCTCAAGGCCGCGTTCGCGCTGCGCGACGGCGTCCTGCCGCCGACGCTGCACGTCGACGACCCGCATCCGGCGCTGGACGGCGGGCGGCTGCGGCTCGTGCGCGAGGCCGCGGAGTGGGCCCGGGAGGGCGGCCCCCGCAGGGCGGCCGTCAACGCGTTCGGATTCGGCGGCGCCAACGCGCACGTCGTGCTGGAGGAGCCGCCCGCCGCCCGCAGGCCGCGGCGGCGCAGGCTCGACGCGCCGCCGTCGGACGAGGGCGTCCTGCGGCTGGCCGCGCGCACGCCCGAGGAACTGTCCGAGGCCCTGGCGGTCCCCGACGAGGAGCTCCTCGCCAAGATCCGCGACGATGTCCCCGACCTTCCGTGCCGTCTCGCCATCGTCGGCCCCACGCCGCGCAGGCTCGACCTGGCGCGCGCCCTCGTCCAGCGCGGAACCGCCTGGCGGGGACGCAGCGACGTGTGGTTCACGCCCCGCCCCCTCCTGTCGGGCGGCGGGCGGCTGGCGTTCCTGTACCCCGGGTTCGAGGCCGCCTTCGACCCGCGCGTGGACGACGTCGCCGCGCACTTCGGCATGCCGTCGCCCGCGCTGACCGGCCGCACGGACCTGGTCGGGCACGCCGCCGACGTGCTGCGCGCCGGCCGGCTGCTGACCGCGGCGCTCGGCCGGCTCGGCGTCGAGCCCGACGTCGTCGCGGGCCACAGCCTCGGCGAGTGGACGGCGATGGCCTCCGCCGGCGTCTGCGACGCGGACGCGGTCGAGGCGCTCCTCGCCGCGCTCGACGGCGAGGCCCTGGACGTCCCCGACACCGTGTACGCGGCGCTCGGCTGCGGCGCGGCCCGGGTCCGGGAGGCCGTGGGCGCGCGGTCCGGCGTCGTCGTCAGCCACGACAACTGCCCGCACCAGTCGGTGGTCTGCGGCCCGGCCGGGGAGGTCCGCGAGGTCCTGGCCCGGCTCGCCTCCGAAGGGGTGCTCGGCCGGGAGCTGCCCTTCCGGTCGGGGTTCCACACCCCGCTCGCCGAGGCGTACGACAAGCAGGTGCGGCGCGCGTTCGAGGCGCTGGAGATCCGCGAGCCCCGCGTCCCGCTGTGGTCGGCGACGACGGTCGCGCCGTTCCCGCGCCGCCCCGCCGAGGTCCGCGAGCTGGTCGCTCGCCACCTCCTCGAACCCGTCCGGTTCAGCGAGCTGGTCGAGGAGCTGTACGGCGCGGCGCACGTGCGGGCGTTCGTGCAGGTCGGGCCGGGCGGCCTCACCGAGTTCATCGCCGACCGCCTCGGCGGCCGCGAGCATCTCGCGGTGGCCGTGAACGTGCCGAAGCGCGACGGGATGGCCCAGCTCCGCCGCGTCGTCGCCGCGCTGTGGAGCGAGGGCTACGGCGCGTCCCCGCCGTCCCCGCCCTCGGCGACGGGCATGCGCCTGGACCTCGGGACGCCGCTGGTCAGGCTGGACGGGGCGGTGGAGCCCCTCCGGCTCGGCCGCGGGCTCGCGGCGCTGCCCGCGGACGATCCCGTGCTGGCCGAGCTGGAGGCCCTGCTCGACGACGCCGCGAACGGGGCGCAGTCGGTCCTTGAGGCGCTCGGGGGCGGGCCCCCGCCCCCGTCCGTCCCGGGCGAGGACGTCTCGCCGGTGGCCGCCGAGCTGACCGTCTCGCGCGTCTTCTCGGCCGAGTCGATGCCGTGGCTGCGCGACCACTGCCTCGTCCCGCAGCCCCCCGACTGGCCGGACATGTCGGACAGGTTCCCGATCGTTCCGCTGGCGGGGCTGCTGGAGGTCATGGCCGACACGGCGCGCGA
The DNA here is from genome assembly GCF_014208105.1 of Actinomadura coerulea. Taxonomy (NCBI): domain Bacteria; kingdom Bacillati; phylum Actinomycetota; class Actinomycetes; order Streptosporangiales; family Thermomonosporaceae; genus Actinomadura; species Actinomadura coerulea. The sequence continues at coordinate 3,683,979 of NZ_JACHMQ010000001.1, read as the reverse complement.
GCTGCTGCCCGACCTCCTGGTCGTCGGGTTCGAGAACGTCCGCGCGGTCCGCTGGCTCGTCGCGGCCCCGCCGACCGCCGCCGACATCCGCGCCTACCTCATCGAGTCCGCCGGACGGCCCCGCAAGGTGAAGGTCGTCGTCAACGGCCACGCGGACGGGACGGTCCTGCTCGCCGAGCGCTACCCGGCGCCACCCCTGCCGGACCGCACGCCGCTGAGCATCGAGGGCCCGCCCATCGTCACCGCCGAGCGCCTCTACGAGGAGCGCTGGATGCACCACGGCCCCCTCTTCCGCGCCGTCACCGAGATCACGGCGCTCGCGGAGGACGGCGTGCGTGCCGTCCTGACCTCGCTGCCCACACCAGGCGCGCTCATGGACGGCGCAGGGCAGCTCTGCTCCCACTGGATCCAGGTCTACGGCGACACCAACCAGACCGTCTTCCCCGTAGGGATCGAACGGGTCGCCCTCTACGGGCCCACGCCGTCCCCAGGGGAGGACCTGGACACGACCATCTGGAACCAGTCCCTCACCGACACCACCATGCGCTGCTCAGCGGAGATGGTCAGGGAGAACGGAAGGGTGTGGGGACGCGTCGACGGATGGACGACTCACCGCTTCTACACCGACGAGGCGCTCTGGCGGATGAAGTTCACCCCAGAGGTGTCCGGAACGGGCGAGCCGCAACCCGGCGGCTGGTGCCTGGCCCGCAAGCGGTGGGACGGCACCGCGTCCCGCGACCTGCTGATGCGCCAGTACCTGCGCGCCGCCGAGCGCGCCGAGTACGAGGCCCTCCCGCCGTTCGCGCAGGGGCCGTGGCTCCTCGGGCGGATCGCCGCCAAGGACGCCGTCCGGCACCACCTGTGGCGCGAGGGCCAGGGGCCGCTGTTCCCCGCCGAGCTCGCCGTCCAGGACGGCCCGGTCGTGACGGGGCCGTTCGATGAGCCGCTCACCCTCGCGATCGCCGCGGACGCCGACCTGGGCGTGGCCCTGGTCAGGCCCGGCCGCGAACCGGCCGGCATCGGGCTCGCCCCGAACGGGGAGGGCGCGCGCATCCGCGCGGCCAAGCAGGCGGTGCTTCAGGCGGTGCTGCGGGGGAAGGGCACCGGACCCGACCGACTCGAACTGGTCGTGACCGTCGCCGACGCCGAACGGCTCCTGATCGCCGCGGGCGGCACGGTCACCACGGTGGAGACCCGCGAACTCGAAGGACACGTCGTGGCCTGGACGGCCGCGTCCGGCACGACGGACATGGAGGAGAGCCGAGCATGAAGGACGTCGACCACCCCCGGACGCCGGCGGGAGCCGCGCGGTGAGCGCCCGCCGTGTACGGGTGCCGTCCCTGCTGGGCGATCCCGGGGTCGCTCGGGCGTGCGCCCCGCCGCGCCGCTTCCTGTTCGCCGTCCCGCCGCTCGACGGGCACGTCGCCGCGGTCGCCGCGGTCGCCGCCGAGCTCGCCCGCCGCGGCCACAAGATCGCCTGGACGGGCCACCGCGCGTCCCTGGAACCCCGGCTGCGCCCCCGCTCGCGGATCTTCAGCGCCCTCGCCGACGGGGACGCGGCGCGCCTGCGCGACGACCGCCTCCGGACCGGCGGCCCCGCGGACCCGCGCTACTGGGAGGAGTTCCTCGTCCCCCTCGGCCACGCGATGCTGCCCGGCGTCGAGACGGCGGTCGAGCGGTTCCGCCCGCACGTGGTGGTCGGCGACCAGCTCGTCCTCGCCGCGCCCGTCGCGGCCCGCCGCCGCGAGATCCCCTGGGCCACGTCCGCGGCGACGCCGGCCGAGTTCACCCGCCCGCTCGCCGACCGGCCGGAGGACGAGCGGCGGGTGCGCGAGCGGATCGGCGGTCTCCAGCTCGACCACGGCATCGACGACCTGCTCGACCTGCGCTTCTCCGACCACCTCGTGCTGGTCTTCTCCACCGGCGCGCTGCTCGGCGACGTCTCCTTCTTCCCCGACCACTTCGCCTTCGTGGGGCCCGTCCTCGGCCGTCCCGCGCCGAGCGCGTTCCCGTGGGACCGGCTCGACGGCCGTCCCGCCGCGCTCGTCTCGCTCGACACCGCCGACGACGTGTCACGCGAGCGGTTCCTCCGGGCCGCCGCCGAGGCCGTCCGCGAGCTGGACGTCCAGGCGGTCCTCGTGGCGCCGCCCGCCCTGGTGGGGGACGTGCCGCCGAACGTCATCGTCCGCGACCAGGTCCCTCGGCCGAGACTCCTCGAACGGATGTCGGCGGTCGTCTGCGACGGCGGCTACGGCGCCGTGTGCGAGTCGCTGGCCCACGGCCTCCCGCTGGTGGCCGCGCCGGTCCGCGACGACCAGCCGATCATCGCGGGGCTGCTGGAGAAGGCGGGCGCGGGGACCGCGGTCCCGTTCGACGGCGTCGGGCCGGACGGGTTGCGGGCCGCCCTCGCGACCGTCCTGGCCGACGGCCCGCACCGCGCCGCCGCCGGGCGCGTCCGCGACTCCTTCGCCGCGGCGGGAGGCGCCGCCGAGGCCGCCGACCGCCTGGAGAAGCTGGCCTGACCCCGCGAGCGGCCGGGCGCGCGAAGCACCCCATACTTGCGGCCATGACGGAACGACGCGCGATCCTCAGCGGTTCGACCTTCGAGGAGCAGATCGGCTACGCCCGCGCCGTGGTGGACGGCGACCGGGTGCACGTCTCCGGCACGACCGGGTTCGACTACGCCGCCATGACCATCTCCGACGACGTGGTGGAGCAGGCCGAGCAGTGCCTGCGCAACATCGAGGCCGCGCTCGCGGAGGCGGGCTGCACGTTCGCCGACGTGGTCCGCGTCCGGTACCTGCTCCCCGAGCGCGCCGACTTCGAGCCCTGCTGGCCGGTGCTGCGGCGCCGCTTCGGCGACGTGCGGCCGGCCGCGACGATGCAGGTGTGCGGCCTCGCCGACCCCCGCATGAAGATCGAGATCGAGGTCGACGCGCGGAGGGCGCACGGGTAGGACGCGGCCGGCGGCGGGCTAGCCGGCGGTGGTGAAGGAGTCGAGGAGGCCGCCGAGGTCGCCGAGGGGGGACGCCGCCTCCCGGAGGCGGCCGGGCCAGTCGGGGTCGGCGCGCTCGGCGCCCACCGCGGCCTCCAGCGCGCGGGCCGAGCCCCACACCGCGAAATCGCGGGCGGCGGTGTCGCGCTGGTCGCGGTCCCACCAGGCGCTGACGGCGCGGAACTGCGCGTCGAGCGTGTCGCCGGGGATCGCGCGCCCGTAGCGGCTCTCCCACTCCCCGCTCATCGGATGGCGTCCGCCGCCGGGACTCGTCCGCCGCGCCCCGCCGAGCTCCTCCAGGAGGAGGCACCAGCGGTACGGGGCGGCGAAGAACTCCACCTCGACGGCGGCGCACGCGGCCCCCCGGTGCATCGCGACCAGATGCCCGGCCAGCCCGGCGGGGGCCGCGCGGGACTCGACGGCCGCGTCCACCGCGTGCGAGACGGCGCAGTCGCGGATCCGGGGCGGCAGCCCGCTCAGCAGGGAGGACGCGGGGCGCGGGGAGCCCCAGCCGGTCAGGTGGGCGGCGGCGGCGAGCTCCGCCCACACCACCACCTCGGGACGGTCGGAAAGGACCCGCTGCGCGGCGCGCATGTCCCGCAGCGTGCAGGGCGAATCGCGGCAGTCGGCGCCGCACGTCCCGCTGCGGGGGGTCACCAGCACGCGGGGCGAGGCCGTCGGCGGCGCGGCCTCCTCCAGGCGCGAGCCGTCCGGCATCCGGACCAGGTGCGGGTAGTCCATGCCGTCGGTGAACACCGCGCCCTCGCCCGGCGTGAGCGTGACGAGGAACTGCGACTGCGCCTCGGTGATGTTCATCGTGGCGCCGACCGCGTCCCGGTCGTCCTTCGCGGGCAGCCGGTGGACGATCTTGACGGCGGTGTTCTTGATGACGTCCGGGACGAGCTTGGACGGGATCTGCTCCGCCACGATCAGCCCCTCCCCGTACGCGCGGATCTCCGCCAGCAGGCTCGCGAACGTCTCCACCGCGTGGGACGCGGGCCCGGCCTGCTCGCTGCGGCGCAGCAGCCGGTGCGCCTCCTCGAACACGCTGAGGTGCCGCAGTCCGGGCGGGGCGCCCTGCCGCTGCCGCAGCCGCAGGTGCTCGACCAGCCGGACCAGGACGGTGCCCATCAGGAACGCCTTGTCGCGGTCGTCCCCGACGTCCTCGATCTCCAGGACGACGTTGCGGGCGAGCAGCGCGTCGAAGTCGATGGGGTGGCCGCCCTCGAAGAACCGCCCGGTGGTGCCGAGCCGCAGGCTGGACAGCCGGACCCGGATGAAGCCGCGCACGTTGTCGGTGATCTCCTGGCCGTAGCCGATCTCGTCGACGACCTGCTCGGCGGTGGCCTGCAGGTCGGCCAGCGTCGGATAGCGCGGCGCGGTGCCCGGCACCGTCGGCTCGCCGAGCGCGAGGTCCCAGCCGAGCCGCTCGTAGCAGCGGCTCAGCGCCGCCGCGAGCACCTGCGGGAACGGCTCGTCGGCCTCGAACGCCGCGAGGAACAGGGCGCGGACGAGGTCGGCGTGGGTCTGCAGCGGGAACGGCCGCCCGTCCGGCCCGGTCGCCGGTTCGAGCGGGTTGATCCCGGCCGCGATGGCCTCCGCGTCCCCCGGCCGGATCGTGACGACCTCCGCGTCCGGGAGCCGCGCCGCCATCAGCCGGTACTCCGCCTTCGCGGGCTCGACCACCAGCCACGGCAGCCCCGCCCCGGACGCGGCCGCGAGCAGCGACCGGACGGTCTGCGACTTGCCGGCGCCGGTCGCCCCGCACACGAACGTGTGCCGGTTCAGGCTGGACAGCGGCAGCGAGATCGGGCCCACGTCGCGGCGGTTGCGGTCCAGGACCCGTCCCAGCGTGACCCCGGTGCCGGGCGACTCGGGCGTGACGTCGAACTCCGGCCGCATCACGAACCGGACCCCGGCGACCTCGCGGACGGGCGGACGGGCCAGCGCCGCGACGAGCTGCGTGCTCGCCTCGAACGGCCCCGCCGCGCCCGGGACCAGCGCGTACGGCAGGCGGCCGAGGTCGGCCGACGCGCACACGAGCGCCGCGACCCGCGCGGCGGCCCGGGGCGTCGCCGCCCCGGCCGCCAGGTGCACCCGCCACAGGCCGGACGTGGCGGCCCGGCGCAGCTCGCGGTGCCGCTTGTCCATCCGGTCGGCCGCGACCGAGTCCTCCGGCGACAGCTCCGCCATCGACCGGGCGCGCTGCTGCCGGTCGGCCAGGTCGTCGGCGAGGCGCCGCGCCTCGTCCGGGTCGACGGGCTCGGCGACCAGCATCCACGCGAACGGCTGCATCCACACGGCGAGCAGGCCGTCCTCCAGGGACGGCCGCGCGGGCTCCTCCGGAGGGGGGTCCTCCACGAGCAGGCCGTCGGCGATGCCGCCGATGCTCACCCAGTGCGGCATCGAGTCCTCGCCGACGCCCTGGGGCAGCAGGGTCCCGCGGCCGCCCGCGGGAAGGCTGAGGGTGGCCGCGTCCCCGTCGCGGTCGGCGAGGAGCCCGTCCCCGCCGACGAACACCTCCGTGGGGCCGAACGCCTCCGCGCGCCGCCAGCCGACGAGCACCGCGTCCCCGCCCGCGTGGTAGGCCGAGACCAGCGCCGCGAACCGCTGGTCGCGCCACTCGTCCCGTCCGTCCGCCTCGTCGGGGCGGGGGACTTCCGTCAGCCGGCACACCGGCAGGCCGCGCACGACGTCCCACATGGTCAGCCGCGCCGGCGGGCCGGGCCGGACATTTTCGCGATCTCGCCTCGGTCCAAGGTCATGAGCAGTCAGGCTATTGAGCAAGAACCCCTTTGGGAAGGCCGATTCCTGGTGAGGGGCCTGACAAGTCACATGTCAATCTGCTTGGGTTATTTGCGGCATACCGAGCGGGACGGGGGTTCAGATCGTGAGGGCGGTCGACCATGGGGGATTGCTGTCACGCCGCGAACGGCTCTTCACCCCCGATCCCCGGCTCGGCTGGGTGTTCCGCGACCGGTGGTGGTTCCTGCGCCCCTTCCCGGACGCGCCGCCCCAGCAGCAGGCGCTGCCCGACTACCTGGCGCGCCGGGTCGTCCAGACCGAGCAGCTCGCGCAGCACAGGCTGAGCCGGACGCTCCCGGTGAGCGCGGCCATCGCGATGGTCCTCGTGCTCTTCGCCGCCTGCTCGGCGAGCGGATCCGGGACCGTCTCGGTCGGCTCGCTCCTGCTGGCCGCCATCGTCCTGGCCCCCGGCGCGGCGCTGACCTGGTGGGCCGTCCGGCAGCGGCAGAGCGCCCGCCAGGCCCACGACCTCGCCCAGCAGCAGGTCATCGGCGGCTACCAGGCCCAGGCGCGGCAGTGGCACGCGCGCAGGCAGGCCCACGACGCCGCGGAGCGCGCGCGGCTGAGCGACCTGCCCGAATGGGGCGCGGCCCCGCGCCCCGGCCGCCGTCTGGACGTGTTCGGCGGGACGCTGTGGGCGTGGGAGGCGCTGCTCACCACCTACGGGACGTCCACCCTCGCCGTCCAGCCCCTGCTCGTGCTCGACCTGTCCCGCGAGGTCGTCAGCCGCGAACTCGTCGAGCTGGCGCAGGCCGCGTGGATGGGCGTGGACGCGCAGCTGCTGCCCAGCCGCCAGGCCTCCTCCAGCCTGCTGTCCGACATGTCGCCCCGCGACCTGGTGGACGCGATCGTCGAGTCCATGCACGGCGGCACGCCCGACGCCGCGCGGGCCGACCGCAGCATGGACGACCGGATCCTGACCCGGGTCTGCGGCGCGCTCGGCGACGACGTCACGCTCGGCCGGATCGCGGCGGCCCTGCGCGCCCTCATGGGCGAGCCCGACGACGGCGACGCGCTGACCCGCGAGGAGCGGCGGCACATCGCGAACGAGCTGTTCACCGTGGAGTACCGGCGGCAGGCCCACGCGAGCCTGTCGAGGATCGAGTCCTACATCCACCCGCTGGAGGACCTCGGGACGGCGCCCGCCGAGAAGGAGGGCGCCGGCTACCTGACCTGCGTCGCGCTCGACAGCCAGGCCCGCAACGTCCGCTCCGAGCTGCTGACCGACCTCATCGTCCAGTGGGTGACGCACCGCATCACCGCGTCGGGGGCCTCCACGCCCGCCCTCGTCGTCGCCGGAGCGGACGAGCTCGCCCGCCGCCACCTCGAACGGCTCTCGGACGCCTGCGAGCGGCGCGGCGTCCCGCTGACCCTGCTGTTCCGGCGGCTGCGGGAGACCTCCGCGGAGATGATCGGCGGCGGCGCCGTCGCGTTCATGCGGCTCGGCAACCACGAGGACGCGTCCCGCGCCGCCGACTTCATCGGGCGCGACCACCGCTTCGTCCTGTCGCAGATCACCAAGAACGTTGGCGGGAACGAGTCCCACACCACCACCGACACCGAGGGCACGGGCGACTCCGAGACCTACAGCACCAGCCGCACCACCGGGACGTCCCGCAACTGGGGGACGAACCGCTCGTCCGGCACCAGCTACTCGGGCGGCGAGATGTTCGGGCTCTTCCCCGACCGGTCGACGTCCTACCAGCGCGGCAGCAACCGGGGCGGCTCGACGAGCACCAGCGACACCGAGGGCACCTCCACCTCCACCTCGCGGAACTGGTCGGCCGCCTACTCCTACGCGGAGGGGACCAACTGGAGCGACGCCGACACCACGCAGCGCGTGTACGAGTACGTCGTCGAACCCGTCACCCTCCAGTACCTGCCCGACCACGCCCTGCTGCTGGTCGAGTCGGCGCCCGGCGGCGGCCGCACCATCACGCCCGTCGAGTGCGACCCGGCCATCATCACCCTGGACCGCGTCACCACCGGCCCCCTTCCGGACCCGCCGCCCCCGCAGCAGGCGCTCCCGGCCGCCGACCCGGCGCTGACCTCGCCCGGCCCGGCGCCGCAGCCCCAGCAGTGGGGCGCGCCGTCCGCCCCGCCCTGGGCCGCCCCGCCCGTGCTGCCCCCGCCGCGGGCGCCCCTGTCGACCCGGCCGGGCCCGCCGCCCGGCCAGCAGACCGGCCCGCGGCCGCCCGAAGACCCCCGCCAGGGCCCGCCGCCGCTGTTCGGCGGAAGGACCTGACCGCTCAGCCGAGCCGGCGGCGGAGCGCCTGCGCCCGCCGGACGAGGGGCAGCGGCAGCCCGTCGGGCTGGTGCTCGATGCGGTGCTCCACGGCGGCGACCAGGTCCGCGCCGAACCCCATGCGCACCGCCGCCGCGTCCGCCCGCGCCTCGCCACCGGCGTCCAGCAGGCGCGCGCCCAGCGAGGCGGCGTAGGCGAGCGCGGCAGGCACCGCCACCAGCACCGTCACCGCCGCGGCGACGGCGCCCAGCAGCAACACCCCGAGGAAGCCGATCGGCCGGTGCCACTCGACGGCCCGCCTCCACATCGGAGCGACCGGGGACCACGCCGTCCGCAGCGCCCACCGCAGCGTCCGGTTGGGCAGCGTCACCTGCGCGTGGACGAACGCCGGCACCGCCCGCCACCCCTGGAGATGCCCCAGCTCATGGGCGAGGACGGCGGCGAGGTGCCCGGGCGCCAGCGAGCGCGCCGACTGCGACGTGACCGCCACCGTGCGCGCTGAGGGCCTGCACGCGTTCAGCCCGTCCGACTCGACGATCACGAGCCGGTAGCCGCTGACCCCGGCGTGCTGCTGCACGTAGCGCCACGCGTGCTCCAGCCGCGCGCGCTCCTCGCCGTCCGGCTCCCGGTAGCCGTAGGAGCGCGAGGCGCTGAGGGGCGCCAGCAGCAGAAGCGCCCACACGGCGAACACCGAGACCGCGCCCCAGAAGGGCCACAGGGACCCCGCCCCGAAGGCGACGGCGGCGACCAGGCCCCCTTCGACCAGCACGACGAGCCCGATCGCGAAACCGGCCTGCCCGGACGGCGTGCCCTGCGGCCGCCCCGGCGGAAGGTAACGCGGCCCCGTCTCCTCCGCCTGCCGCGGCGCCTCCGCCACCCGCTGCTCCGGCAACCGGCGCACCGCTGGCCGCGGCGCCGGAGGACGGGGAGCATGGGGCTTCCGGAGCCCCGGAGCAGGAGGCGCCGGCGTCTCCATCCGAGCCTCCTGCGAGGGCGGCGGAACCGCAGGCCGCGGCGGACGGCCCCCACCGAGCCGCGGCGGCGGAGGCGCCGAGGACTCGAACCGGGCCTCCTCCAGAGGCGGCGGCTGAACAGGCCGCGACGGAGACGGGGGAGCGGGCCTACCCCGCCCCTGCGGCGGCCCGGACCGCCGCCCCGACTCCACGCGCGGCGACGGCATGTGCGTCCGCCCCGGAGACGAAGACGTCGCAGGGCGCGGTGGCGCAGCGGGCGGCCGGGGCGGAGCGGGCGGCGTACGCGCCTCGCCGAGGTTCGGCGGCGGGGGCGCCGGTGTTGCCGGCGGAGCTTCTACCGGGGGCGGTGGGGGAGGAGTCGGCGGCTCCGCTGGCGGGGGAGGCGACGGAGCGTTCGCGGGGCGCGGTGTTTCCGGGGGGTGCGACGGCGAGGGAGGCCGCTGTGGGGGCCGGGATGCGCCCAGGCTCGGCGGGGGAAGCGTGGGCGGTTCGGGCCGAGCCTCCTGTAGGGGCACCTGCGAAGCGGACGGCTTCTCGGCGGCCTCAGGTGGCGACGGAGGGGTGTCTGGGCGACGACGAGGCTCAGGACCCGAGAACGGCCGCTGCGCGGGGTGCGCCGTGGGCCCGTACGGGCGTGGAGGCGTGGCCGGAGGGTGGGACGGCTCGGCCTCTGAGACCGGCGGCTGCGGGGGACGCGGCGCCGGTGTCTCCGGGGTTACTTCCCCTGCGGGCGGCGGTTCGACGGCTGCCGGGGGAGGCGGTGGTGGGGGCCCAGGCCGTTGCGGGCGCGGGGCGGCTGCGGGTGGGGGGTCGGCGCTCAGCGAGGCCCGGCGGCGGGCGCGGGAGTCGTAGCGGCGCGACTGGCCGGTCCAGGTCTGGCCATCCCAGTAGCGTTCGCGACCCATCAACTCCGGATCTGGATACCACCCAGGTGGTGCGCTCACCGGAACCCCGCCTCCCCTAAGGAACAGATCAAGGCTTGCGCACGGCGCGACACAGCGTCAACACGGCGGTCACAGCTTGGGGGTGAAGGGGCGGCGATGGGCGGGATCGTCCGGCTCGGCGAGGCCGCGCAGGGCCGTCTCGACGAGCTCGATGCCCTGGAGGAGGGAGACGAGGCGGGCGCCCTCGCGGCGGTAGGCGTCCAGGACGGACTCGACGCCGTGCGGGGGGACGACGTCCCCGAGATCGACGCGAGCGGTGCGGAAGCCCTCCCGGGCCGCCTCCACGGACGCGTGTACGTGGTGGCGGGCCATGCGGGCGAGGGCGATGGGGTAGCGGCGCAGGACGCCGTAGCGCCGGTACTCGGGCGGGACGAGTTCCAGCAGCCAGGCGAGCGCCGTGTCCACGAAGCGGTCGGTGCCCGGCGGATGCACCTGCGAGGGCCAGCCGGGCGGGACGTAGGTGCTCACGAGGGCAGGATAACCCGGATTCGAACCTATGTTCGAGAGGTCATCCGGGCGGCGGGGTGCGCCGGATCCGGATCTTGCCGGACTCCAGGTCGTCGCGGACGTTGCCGGATCCGGTCTGCTCGTGGTCGTCCTGGCGCAGCACCTTCTGCCGCTCCAGCTCCTCCTGCTTGACCTTCTTGGAGCCCTCGAAGGCGGAGGCGAGGTCCTCGAACATGCCGCCGCCGAAACCGGCGCCGGTCTCGCCGTCGCCCCTGATGGCCCCCATCAGGGACGACTTGCCCGTCCCCTCGCGGGGCCACTCGATGGTCTCCGGCTCGGCCGCCTCCGGGCGGTTGCCCATCGGACGGCCCTTGACGCGCTTGCGGCGGCGAAAGGGTGGCTTCACACACTCTCCAACGCGATGAGTCTCCAGAATGATCCCAGCGGACATTCAGGTTATGAACGACCACCGGGTGGGAGAACCGGTGAAATCTCCCTGGCGGAGCCCGAACACCGACTGTGGCCGCACCGCGACGGTGGCGTTCACCTCCGGGTCCAGGAAATCGACACGATAGCGCGTGGCGTACTTGGAGTTGACCAGGTCGATGAACCGCTGTAGATCCCGCAGTTCGGTGACGATCTCGGCGCGCCCCTCGATGACGACCGGATTCTCGGCCTCCTCGGTGGTGACCACCACCTGGGGGTTCGCCCGCAGGTTCACCATCTTGCGGGACGGCACCGCGCTGCTGAACAGCAGCGCCTCGCCCGACCAGGCGCCCCAGACGGGCATGGAGTGCGGACGTCCGTCCGGCCGCACGGTGCACACCCAGAAGTTGCGGGCGGCCCGCAGCCGCTCTACGGCCCAGGACCACGGCAGCAGGCCGCTTCCCTCATGCGGTCCCTGGATGCCGTAACCCGGCATGTACGGACGTTCCGCCTTCGGTTCGACGGGTCGGATGGGCTGGATGGGCTCCGGTTCCGCGGCGGCGCCGGCGGCCGACATGGCGTTCCTCCCTCGGTCGTGCACTGTCCGTCCCATATCGTTACAGACCTTGGCGTCTCGGGGTGACGCTCGGTGGCTCGTTGGGAGCGCCCAGGCGCGGTAGCCTGCGGGACGTGCGTCTATCCCATGTCATCTCCGCTCTGGAGGAGCTCTATCCACCCGCGTGGGCGGAGTCCTGGGACGCCGTCGGTCTCGTCTGCGGCGACCCTGGCCAGGAGGTGGGACGGGTGCTGTTCGCCGTCGATCCCGTCGCCGCCGTGCTCGACGAGGCACTGGAATGGGGCGCCGACCTCGTGGTCACGCACCATCCGCTGCTGTTGCGCGGGGTGCACTCGGTGGCCGCCACCACGCCCAAGGGCCGGCTCGTCCACCGCATGATCACTAATGGGATCGCGCTGCACACCGCGCACACCAACGCCGACCGGGCCGTCCCGGGCGTGTCGGACGCACTGGCGCGGGCCGTCGGGCTCACCGGCGACCTGCGCCCGATGGTCCCCGCCGACGACGACCCGCGCCGCGGCCTCGGCCGGATGGGGGAGCTGGACGAACCGGTCTCCCTCCGGGAGTTCACCCGGCGCGCCGCGGCCGGGCTGCCGGCCACCGCCTGGGGCGTCCGGGCGGCCGGCGACCCGGACCGCCCCGTCCGCACCGTCGCGGTCTGCGGCGGTGCCGGCGACTCCCTGCTCGGCACCGCCCAGGCGGCCGGTGTCGACGTCTACCTCACCGCCGACCTGCGGCACCACCCCGCGTCGGAGTTCGCCGAGCAGGGCGGCCCCGCCCTGGTGGACGCCGCGCACTGGGCGACCGAGTGGCCGTGGCTCGCCGACGCCGAGCGGCGCCTGGCCGCGTCGTCCCCGGAAGCGGGCAAGTTGGAGACACGGGTGTCCACGCTCATCACCGACGCCTGGACACTCCACGACGAAGGAGCAAAGTGAAAGCCGCACCGCAAGCCCAGCTTCGCCTGATCGACCTGCAGGATCTCGACAGCTCTCTCGACCGGCTGGCGCACCGCCGCCGCACGCTGCCCGAGCTGGCGGAGATCGAGCGGCTGGAGGGCCGGCTGACCGAGCTGCGCGACGCGATCGTGGCGGCCGAGACGGAGGTCGGCGACCTGCGGCGGGAGCAGAAGAAGGCCGAGCAGGACGTCGACCAGGTCCGCACCCGCGCCGACCGCGACCAGAAGCGGCTCGACTCGGGCCAGGTGACCTCGGCCAAGGACCTCAGCAGCCTGCAGACCGAGATCGAGTCGCTGCACCGCCGCCAGTCCGACCTGGAGGAGGTCGTGCTGGAGATCATGGAGCGGACCGAGGAGGCCGAGGGCCGGGTCGCCGCGCTGAACGCCGAGCGCTCCGGCGCGCAGGAGGAGCTGGCCGCGCTCACCGAGCGCCGCGACACCGTCCAGCGCGAGATCGACGACGAGGCCGGGGCGTCGAGCGCCGCGCGCACCGCCGTCGCCAAGGACGTCCCGGACGACCTGCTCGGCCTCTACGAGAAGCTGCGCGGCCAGTTCGGCGGCGTCGGCGCCGCCAAGCTGTACCGCGGCGCCTGCCAGGGCTGCCACCTCGCGCTGAACACCGTCGACCTGAACCGCATCCGGGCCGCCGCCGAGGACGAGGTCATCCGCTGCGAGGAGTGCCGCCGCATCCTCGTCCGGACGCCCGAGTCGGGTCTGTGAGCACCGGCCGGAAGCTGGTCGTCGAGGCGGACGGCGGGTCGCGCGGCAACCCCGGGCCCGCCGGGTACGGGGCGCTCGTCCGCGACGCGCTGACCGGCGAGGTGCTCGCGGAGGTCGCCGAGTCGATCGGGCACGCCACCAACAACGTCGCCGAGTACCGGGGCCTGATCGCCGGGCTCGCGGCGGCCGCCGCGATCGACCCGTCCGCCCGCGTCGAGGTCCGGATGGACTCCAAGCTCGTCGTGGAGCAGATGTCGGGCCGCTGGAAGATCAAGCACCCGGACATGGTGCCGCTGGCGCTGCGGGCCCGCGAGGCGGCCGCCGGGCTGGGATCGGTGACCTACGGCTGGATCCCGCGCAACCGCAACGCGCACGCCGACCGGCTCGCCAACGAGGCCATGGACGCCGCCGCCCGCGGCGAGCACTGGACGCGCAAGGTCGAGGAGGCGCCGGAGGAGCCCGAGCCGCCCCGGCCGGCCTCCTCCACCCCGACGACCACGCTCCTGCTGCGGCACGGCGAGACGCCCCTGTCGGTCGAGAAGCGCTTCGCCGGGATCGGCGACGTCCCCCTCACCCCGCACGGCCTCGCCCAGGCCCGCGCGGCGGCCCTCGCCCTCAAGGACCGGGGGATCGACGCGATCGTCACCTCGCCCCTGTCCCGCTGCCGCGACACCGCCGCCGAGGCCGCCGCCGTCACCGGCCTGGACGTCCGGGTCGAGGACGGCTTCCGGGAGACCGACTTCGGCGACTGGGAGGGGCTCACGTTCGCCGAGGCGGGCAGGGGATGGCCCGCCGAGATGAAGGCGTGGCTGGCCGACCCCGAGGCCGCCCCGCCCGGCGGGGAGAGCTTCGCCCAGGTCTCCCGCCGCGTCCGCACGGCCCTGGACAAGCTGAAGGTCCGCTACCGCGAGCAGACGGTCCTGGTCGTCTCGCACGTCACCCCGATCAAGCTCCTCGTCAAGGACGCCCTGGGCGCGCCCATGTCGTCCCTGTACCGGATGCACCTCGACGTGGCGGCGCTGACGTCCATCGACTGGTACGCCGACGGCCCGGCGACCCTGCGCGCCTTCAACGACACCCACCACCTCCCCGCCTGACGGGTACGTGTGCGGCACACGGAGCCGCTAACCTTGAGCCACGGCGGACGAGCCGGCCGGACGGCCGCGTCGGGGAGCGATCCCCGTCGAGGAAAGTCCGGGCTCCACAGGGCAGGGTGGTCGGTAACGCCGACCCGGGGTGACCCGCGGGACAGTGCCACAGAAAGCAGACCGCCACCGGTCCGCCGGTGGTAAGGGTGAAACGGTGAGGTAAGAGCTCACCAGCGCCCACGGTGACGTGGGCGGCTAGGTAAACCCCACCCGGAGCAAGGTCAAGAAGGGGCCCCGCGAGGGGTCCCGCGCAGGTGCCTGAGGGCGGCCCGCCCGAGCCTGCGGGTAGACCGCTGGAGACCGCCGGCAACGGCGGCCCGAGATGGATGGCCGTCACCCGCCGCCCCGCAAGGGACGACGGACACAGAACCCGGCTTACAGGCCGACTCGTCCGCCCTCTTCCCCATGGCCCCGCGCCGGATGACGGCCGGGGGCCTCGTCCGGCGAAGGTGGGGCCGGTGGTGGCCGGGCCCCATGGGGTGCTGTGTTGAGGACGGCGTCCACACCTGTCGTGCTGGTCGGTACGGCGTCAGTGGGTGACTTCGCGTACCGCCTACGGCCGGAGCATCTGCGACCCGTCGGGGTACGTGGCTAGAGACTCTCCCGAAACAGGTCATGGGACACAGAGGGCTTCAAACGGGGCGCTTACCGTCCTGGTAAGAGCTGATCGCCCTGATCGGTGACGGCGGCGGGACCGGGGTGCTGGAGTCCCGTGGAGAGGAGCGATGATGATCGTCATCGTGTTCGTGGCCCTCGTGCTCGCCGGAGCGCTGGGGAGCCTGGTGTACCTGTGGGACTTCTCGCGCGCCAGCCGGCGCGACGCGCTGTTCCTGCCGGCGACGGACCGGCGCGCGCGCCGGGCGCGCAAGGTCACGGGGATGTACGTACGCAGCCACACGCGCGGCGAGGACGAGCTCGTCGGGCGCTGGTAGGACCGGGTGCGCGGGTCGTCCTGCCGGGGACGACCCGCGCCCTTCCTCAGGTGAGCGTCCGGGGCCGCGGGGCCTCGTCCGGGACGGGGACGAAGGCGCCGCCGGCCGGGTCGTAGACCTCGACGGTGGCGGACCCGAGGTCGAGGTGGAGGCCGACCAGCTCGATGTCGCCGGAGTCGACCCGCTCCCGGAGCCACGGGTAGGTCCGCAGGTTGTCGAGCTGCTGGATCACGTTGATCTTGCAGAGGCGGGCGAGGGCCTGCTCGCCGACGGGCGGTTCCTCGGCGAGGAAGCGGGCGAGGCTGTGGTTGCCGTGCTTCAGCCAGCGCGACAGGCCCTCCAGGTGCTCGACCTCGGAGCCGCCGGCGAGCAGCGCGGCCATCGCGCCGCAGTTCGAGTGGCCGCAGACCGTGATCGTCTTGATGCCCAGGACGTTGACGGCGTACTCGACGGTGGCCGCCACCGAGTCGTCGGGCGTCCCGGAGCCATGCCGGGGGACGAGGGCGCCGACGTTGCGGTTGATGAACAGGTCGCCGGGGCCGCTCGCGGTGATGATGTTGGGCACGATGCGCGAGTCGACGCAGGTGATGAACAGGTGCTGGGGCTTCTGCTCCATCGCCAGCTCGGCCATGATCGGGCGGACGAGCGGGGCCGTGCGCCCGTGGTAGTCGCGGACGCCGTTCAGCAGGACGTCCGCGGGGGACATCTCGGGTGCGTCCAGCTCGGCCTCGGGCCGCCGCCGCCGGTTGGACCAGGGGGCCCACCAGCGGGCTGGAGGCGGATTCTTGGCCGCTTGGGAGATATCGCCTGTCACAGCTCTTTCATACCAAGCCTCATGGACCTCGTCGATGTCGACCCTCCCCCCTTGGCGCTCGTGGGCGAGCCGCCACCGGTGGACGGCGTCGAACGCGGCATGGTCCATGAAGTCGACGTTGAGGTCGAGGTCGACGCGGGCGTCCGCCGGGATCCGCTGCAGGGCGCGCGCCGCGCGGGGGACGCCGAGGAAGGTGAACGTGCCCTCGACGACCACGTGCCAGCGGGGCGATGCGGGGGCGTCGCCGGGGGCGGCCAGGAGCTGCTCCGTCCGGACCGAGAGCCGGGTGAGCCTGCGCAGGGCCAGCACCGCCATGACCCCGATGCCGAGCAGGACGCCCTCTCCGAGGCCGAACAGCACGACGCCGCCGAGGGTGACGAAGTAGGCGGGCGCCTCGCGGTGGTGGCGCAGGGCGCGGACCCGGGACACGTCGGCCAGCCGGACGCCGAGCACGACCAGCAGAGCGGCGAGCGCGGCCAGCGGGACCTGTTCGATGAGCGGCCCGCAGGCCAGGGCGAGGACGAGGACCCAGACGCCGTGCAGGACGGGGGACAGCCGGGTGCGGCCGCCCGCCTCGATGTTGGCGGTGCTGCGGACGATCACCCCGGTGATCGGCAGGCCGCCCAGCACGCCGGAGACGGTGTTCGCGGCGCCCTGGCCGAGCAGGTCCCGGTCGAGGTCGGCGGCCGGGACGCCGGCCGGGCGGGCGCGGTCGACCGCGACGCTGCACAGCAGGGACTCGACGGCGGCGACGAGAGCCACGGAGACCACCGCGCCGGTGATGCCGAACAGTGACCCCTGCGGCATGACGGGGAGGCTCCAGCCGTCCAGCAGGGAGGGCGGCAGGTCGACGCGCGGCACCTGCCAGCCGAGGGCCCAGGCGAGGGCGGTGGCGAGGGCGACGGCGGGCAGCGGGCCCGGGATGAGGCGGAGCACCCGGATTTTCGGAAGCCGGGACCAGCCCAGCACGACGAGCACGGTCAGCCCGGCCACCACCGCGGAACGCGTGTGCGGCTCGGCGAGCTGGCTCGGCAGTTCCCGCAGGTTCGCGACGGCCGACTGCTGGGGGCTGCCTCCGAGGACCACGTGGATCTGGGCGAGGACGATGACGACGCCGACCCCGGCGAGCATGCCGTGCACGACGGCGGGGGAGACGGCGAGGGCGGCGCGCGCGACCCGGCTCGCGCCCAGTGCGATCTGCACGAGCCCGGCGAGCATGGTGATCGTGCAGGTGGCGCGCCAGCCGTAGGTCTGCACGAGGCCGGCGACGAGGACGGTGAGCCCGGCCGCGGGCCCGCTGACCTGGAGCGGCGAGCCCCCGATCAGGCCCGCGACGATGCCGCCGACGACGGCGGCGATCAGCCCCGCGGCGACGGGCGCGCCGGAGGCGACGGCGATGCCCAGCGAGAGCGGGATCGCGACGAGGAAAACGACGAACGAGGCGAGCAGATCTCGCCGGAGCGTGGATGCGTTCTGTGGCTGAAAAGTCACACAACGTATTCAATCATGATCGGGAAGCTCTCCCCGGACACGACGAGGGCCGCCGGACGAATCCGGCGGCCCTCGATCGACTGTGCGCTGGTCAGCGGCGGTAGTTCTCCCAGTCGTCGGTGGGCTGCTGGGAGCCGTACGGGGGGTTGTCGTCCTGCTGGCCGCCCTGCGGGTAGCCGCCGCTCTGCTGTTGCTGCGGCGCGCCACCGTAGTAGCCGGACCCGTACGCCTGTGTGGCGTTCGGGTCGGAGTAGCCGCCGGTGCCCTGGTCGTGGGGCGCGGCCAGCGGGTCGCCGCCGTTGTAGCTGCTGCCGCTGAAGTCGCCGTAGCCTCCGGCGCCGCCGGGGCCCCCGGGGCCGCCCTCGCCGCTCCCGCCGCCGAACCCGCCGAGCGGGTCGTCGTAGCGCTGCGAGTCGCCGTAGGCGGGAGCGGTCGGGTAGCCGTCGTTCTGCTGGCCCTGCCCGTACCCGGGTGGCCCGCCGATCCCGGAGTCGTAGCCCTGGCCGGGGCCGGTGCCCGTGTCGTAGCCGCCGCCCTGCTGCCCGCCGGACGGCCACGGGCCGGTGTTGCCGGTGCTCGGCGGGCCGGACGGGGTCGTCCCGTAGGAGCCGGTGCCGAGGGGGTCGCCCAGCGGGTCGTTCAGGGAGCCGCCGTAGGAGCCGCCCGTGTCGGACGGCGAGGGCGGGCCCGTCCGCTGCCGGTCGGACTGGATGCGCTGGAGCAGCTCGTCCACCGTCGGAAGCTTGTGGCCGTCGGTGTCGGAGCCGCCGCCGTGCGCGGCCGGGGCGGGGGAAGGAGGCGGAGCGGCCGGAGCGGCCGGAGCCGGTGGAGCCGGTGGCTCTTCGGGACGGCCGAGGGGCAGCCCGAGCGGGTCGCTGCCGAGGGCCCCGCCGGGACCGGACGAGCCGAGCGGCATGTCGTAGTCCTGGCGGCCTGCGGGCGGCGGCCCCGCGGCCGGACGGCCGCCGCCGAGCGGGTCGGAGCTGTAGTCGCCGTAGGACGGCTCCGGTGAGCCGTACTGGGGCTGCTCGGGAACGCCGTACTGCGGCTGGTCTCCGCCGTACTGGGGCTGGTCCCCGCCGTACTGATCCTGGCTTCCGTACTGGTCCTGGTTCCCGTACTGGTCCTGGCCGCCGTAGGACGGGTCGCCGGAGCCGTAGTCGGCCGCGCCGTACGCGGGCTGGGGCTCCTGGCCGCCGTACACCGGCTGGTCGGGCAGGCCGGGGCCGCCGAAGGGGCTCTGCGGGCCGGGGCCGTGGGCGCCCGGTCCGGCCAGGTCGGTCGGGATGGGGTCGAGCGACGTCGCGCTCGGGTCGTTGCCGGGGAACGGGGAGCCGCCCTGGAACCCGCCCGGGCCGGGAGGCGGCGGCGTCTGCTGCGGGCCGGTCCCGGCGCCGAGGCCGTTGAGGACGGTGCCGTCGGGGCCCAGGGAGACGGGCTGGGTGAGACCGGGCGGCTCGATGGCCGGCTGCTCGGGCGGGGCGGCCGGCGCGTTCAGCGGGTCGGCGGCCGGGTCGCTCTCGGGCCGCGGGCCGCCCTCGTTCTGCTGCCAGGGGAACTTGGGCTTGTCGAAGGTGATCGTCGCCCAGTAGTCGTCGTCCTCCATCTCGTCCGACGCGTGGCCCGGAGGCGGGGGCGGCGGGGCGGACGGCCCGGGGGCGGAGGTGGGAGCGGCGAGCGGGCCGCCGCCGCCGGCGCCGCCCCCGGCGACGCGGCGGTCGGAGGCGGGCTCGGGGGCGCGGTCGTAGCCGCCGTCGTAGCCCTCGTCGTATCCGGGGCCGTACTCGTCCGGGCCGCCCGGCTGCTCCTGTGGCGGGGGGATCCCTCGGCGGCCGCGCGGCTGCTTCTGCGGCTCGTCGTCCATCCAGTCGTCGTCGTCATCGCCCCCCGCCCTGCTGGCCCGCAGGCCGAGGGCCACGAGGACGACCACGAGGACGACGACCACAATGAGGCCGAAGACCACGATGTAAGAAGTCATGCCACCACCCAATGCCTTGGCCCGGCGAGAGTCGCCAGCGCGGACCGCGGGTCCGTCCCGATTGTCGCCAGCGTCCGGATAGTCACGGGTTTCCGCCGCCTTGGCTTAGCCCGATTCTCTCCGACCGCTATGACCGTTGTCACACCCTTCGCGCACATTTACCCTCACACGGCGCGTGCTGATCGGCCAACTCCGCCGACCGGCACACCCCTGACAGCTTCGGCCCCGGCGGGGGCCCGCCCTGACCCGGTGCTCGCAGGCTCCACGGTCAACGCGCCTGCTCGCCGCCGAAGTTCCCGCTGATCCGCCCGCGGCCCACCGTGTGCTTGGCGATCGCGGGGAGCGAGTCCTTCAAGGCCGCGCCGTTCTGGAACGGTGCCGGGTCGTCCAGCGCGTAGATGGAGAACCGGTACCGATGCTTCTCTCCCTTGGGCGGGCACGGGGGCGCGTAACCCGCCTTCTTGCCTGAGGTCAAGCCCTCGACGGTCCCGTCCAGCCGGGCGCCTTCGACCAGCTCGTTCACGGTTCCGTCGATGCCCGCGATCACCCAGTGGACCTTGGCGCCGCCGGAGGCGTCCGGGTCGTCCATCACGATCGCGAACGACCGGGTGCCGGCCGGCGTGCCCGACCACCGGAGCGGCGGGGTCTTGCCCTGCCCGCCAGGGTACGTCGTGCAGCCGTATCTCGGGGGCAACTCGCGCCCATCGCGGAAGACCGGGCTGGTCACCGTGAACCACTCCGACAGTTCCGCGCTCTTGTTCTGGGGCTGGCCGATCAGCCCGCAGCCGCTCAGCGCCCCGGCGAGCGCGAGCGCGCCCGCCGCGGCCATGACCGGCCGCCGGTCTCTGCTCATCATCGATACGCTCCCGGGCGAGATCGTACGCCGCGCGCCGCCGGATCGCCGTCATCTCGGCCCCCGCTTGTCGGCCGCGTGCGTCCCGCCGCCGGCGCCCCCTTCCTCGTCCGCCCCAACCTTAGGGGTTTTCCAGGGGTGGGACGGGCCGTTCGCCCCGCCTCCGGAGGACGCCGTCCGGGGCGATGTCCTGTGACGTTCGTCATGCGTGCAATGCTGCGCTACACCCCGCTTTTGGGTAAGGAGTGGCGGGTTTCACACCCGTATCCGCCCGATCCTTTGCCGTAACGGGAAGTTCGGCGGTTCTTTCGTGGTTCCCGATTGGTGAACGGCACGTTCCATCCGCTAGTTTGTGAATGTCTTCACAAGCCGACCGTGACATTGGAGGGCCGCAATGGCCAGGACCGCCCAGGGGACCCCCGGCGCTCCCCACATCCTCATCGTGGGTGGCGGCTATGTGGGCATGTACACCGCTCTTCGCCTGCAGAAGAAGCTGAAGCGGGAGCTGAGGAGGGGCGAGGTCAGGGTCACCGTCGTCGACCCCAACTCGTACATGACGTACCAGCCGTTCCTGCCCGAGGCCGCCGCCGGGAACATCTCCCCGCGGCACGTCGTCGTCCCGCTGCGCCGGGTGCTGCCGAAGTGCACGGTCCTCAAGGCGCGTGTGACGGAGCTGAACCACGACGAGCGATGGGCGATCGTCCAGCCGCTGGCCGGGCCGCCGGAGCGGATCACCTACGACTACCTGGTCATGGCGGCCGGCGCGGTGCCGCGGCTGCTGCCGATCCCCGGGCTGGCCGAGAACGGCATCAGCCTCAAGACCGTCGGCGAGGCCATCCACCTGCGCAACCACGTCCTGGAGCAGCTGGAGATCGCCGAGTCGACCGACGACGTGGAGCTGCGCCGCAAGGCGCTCACCTTCGTGTTCGTCGGCGGCGGGTTCGCCGGCGTCGAGGCGGTCGCCGAGCTCGAGGACATGACCCGCGACGCCACCAAGTACATGCGCAAGGTCACCCCGCAGGACCTGCGGTTCGTCCTGGTGGAGGCGGCCGACCGCATCCTGCCGGAGGTCGGCCCCGACATGGGCAAGTGGACCGCCGAGCAGCTGCGGGGCCGCGGCATCGCGGTGAAGATGAAGACCTTCCTGCAGTCGGCGGTGGACGGCCAGATCGAGCTGTCGGACGGCAGCAGCTTCCCGGCCGGCACCCTCGTGTGGAACGCGGGAGTCAAGCCGTCGCCGGTCGTGCGCAACGGCGACCTGCCGGTGGACGAGCGCGGCCGCGTGAAGGGCACCGAGTACCTCACCATCGAGGGCCTCGTCCGCGCGTTCACCGCGGGCGACAACGCCGCGATCCCGGACCTCACCGAGGACGGCATGTTCTGCCCGCCGAACGCCCAGCACGCCGTCCGCCAGGCCAAGCTGCTCGGCGACAACATCGTGCGGTCGATGCGCGGCAAGACGCTCAAGCCCTACGTGCACGGCAACCTCGGCGCCGTCGCGGGGCTCGGCCTGCACAAGGGCGTGGCCAACCCCCTCGGCATCAAGCTCAAGGGCTGGCCCGCGTGGTTCTTCCACCGCAGCTACCACGGCGCGATGGTCCCGACCTTCAACCGCAAGATCCGCGTCATCGCGGACTGGACGCTCGCGCTGTTCCTCAAGCGCGAGACCGTCTCCCTCGCGACCATCGAGCAGCCGCGCGCCGACTTCGAGCTCGCGGCCCTCGACGACGCGAAGGCGAAGGCCAAGGCCGACCAGAACGCGGCCTGACCCGTTCCGCGCGATACGCCCCGGCGGTCACCCGACCGCCGGGGCGTTCCCGTTCCCGGCGCCTTCCGGCCGCGGGTCAGGCGCGCTGCTTGAACGCGCGGAGCGACAGGGGCGCGAAGATCAGCGAGATGCCGGCGCCCCATGCCAGCGCGATCCAGGCATGCTCCAGGACGGGGCCGCCGACGAGGAGACCGCGCATGGCCTCCACCAGCTGCGTGACGGGGCTGTTGTCCATGATGTACGCCAGCCAGCCGGGGATGCCCTTCGTGGACGGGATGAACGCCGTGCTGAGGAAGCTCAGCGGGAAGATGACCACGAAGCCGAAGATCTGCACCTTCTCCGGCTCGCTGACCTTCATCGCGATGAAGACCGACGTCCAGGAGAACAGGATCGCGAAGGCCAGCAGGAGCAGGAAGGCGCCGAGCACCGCCAGCGCGTTCGTCTCCACCCGGAAGCCGATCGCGAACCCGACCAGCAGCAGGATCGTCATCGACCAGGCCTGCTTGACGGTGTCGGCGATGATCCGCCCGGCCAGCGGGGCGCTGCGCGCGATCGGCAGGCTGCGGAACCGGTCGAACACCCCCTTGGTGATGTCGGTGTTCAGCCCGAACCCGGTGCTCATCCCGGCGAACAGGGCGTTCTGGGCGATGATGCCGGGGATCACGATCGGCAGGTACGCCTCGACGCTGCCCTTCATCGGCGGGCCGAACACGTAGGCGAACAGCAGCACGAACATGATGGGCTGGATCGACAGGTCGAGCAGCTCCATCGGGTTGTGCTTGATCTGGACCAGGTTGCGCCAGGCCAGCGTGACCGTGTTGCGCAGGGCCGTGGCGGGCGCGACCCGCTTGGACAGCTCCTGCGGAGCGAGCGTCGCGGTGGTCATGCGGAGGCACCTTCCTTGTCGGCCTGCTTCTCCAGCTCTCCGGCCTCGGCGTCGATGTCGTCGGTGTGGTGGCCGGTGAGGGCGAAGAACACCTCGTCCAAGCTGGACTTGCGCAGCGACAGCTCGCCGACGGCGACGCCCGCCTCGTCGAGGCGGCGGACCACGGCCGGCATCAGCTGCGGGTCGGTGATCGGCGCGCTGACCAGGTCGTCGCGGACCTCCGGGACGGCCTCGGCGAGCTCGCCGACGATGCGCTCCACCGCCGCCACGTCCGCCGCGTCGACCGGCCTGACCTCCAGCACCTGACCGCCGACCTGGGCCTTCAGCATGTCGGACGTGCCGTGCGCGATGGCCTGGCCGCGGTCGATGACGATGATGTCGTCGGCGAGCTGGTCGGCCTCCTCCAGGTACTGCGTGGTGAGCAGCACGGTGACGCCGTCGTCGGTCAGGCCGCGGACGATGTCCCAGAGGCCGTTCCGGCTGCGCGGGTCGAGGCCCGTGGTCGGCTCGTCCAGGAACAGGATCTGCGGGCGCCCGACGAGGCTGGCGGCCAGGTCGAGGCGGCGGCGCATCCCGCCCGAGTAGGTCTTGGCGGCGCGCTCGGCGGCCTCGGTCAGCTGGAAGCGCTCCAGCAGCTCGGCGGCGCGCGCCTTGGACTCCCGGCGCGGCACGCCGAGGAGCCGCCCGATCAGGACGAGGTTCTCGGTGCCGGTCAGCATCTCGTCGACCCCGGCGTACTGGCCGGTGAGCCCGATCAGCTGCCGCACCTTGTGCGCCTCCTTCACCACGTCGAACCCGCCGACCCGGGCGGTGCCGCCCGTCGGCTCGATCAGCGTGGCGAGGATGCGGGTCATGGTCGTCTTGCCGGCGCCGTTGGGCCCCAGCACGCCGAGAACGGTGCCGGCCTCGGCGGTGAGGGAGACGCCGTCAAGCGCCCGGGTCTCACCGAACCGCTTCTCCAGGCCGTCAGCCTGGATCGCGTAGGTCATGGGATCTCCTAGGACTCGGTTGCCGGACGCCCGCGCCCCCGGCCAGGGGCCCAGCCAAAATAGGCGGAGTCCGGTTCAAGTGCATCCAAAATTTCTGCCGCCGCCCCGGGCACTGCGCCCCGGCGGCGTGAACCACGCCACAACCTCGCATGCGCCACCGACAATCTCGCACGCGCCGCTGGAAATCTCGCACGCACCAAGGACAGAAACGACGCCGCGGCCGCGATCGTGCCGCCGGTTCCCCGGCGGTTCCGGCCGCCCGAAGCGGCGGGAGGGCGCCCCCGGCGCTCTAGACTCGCGTTGTGACGTCGGTGCGGCGTGGTCGCCGGAGGGACGGCGGCGGGCCGCACCCGCCGAGTCTGCGGCCGCCCGAACACCGGGTGTCGCCCCGCGCGATCGCGCACTGGGCCATCGAGTACCTGCTGGTGTGGGGTCTGGGGTTCGGCCTCGCCCTCGGCGTGGCCGCCTGGGTCGGCGACGCGGGCTGGGACGCGCCGCCCGCCTGGCTGACCGGCCGGATCGGCTGGCTCCCCTACATTGTCGGCGCCGCGGGCCTGCTCATGGTCGCGGTCGCGCCCGTGTGGCGGTACCGCGTCCACCGCTGGGAGGTCAGCTCCGACGTCGTCTACACGCGGACGGGCTGGTTCAGCCGCGAATGGCTGCTGGTGCCCGTCGGGCGCATCCAGACCGTCGACAGCAAGCAGGGGCTGATCGAACGGATGCTCGGCCTCGCCACCATCGAGGTGAACACCGCGTCCCACACCGGCTCCTCGGAGGTCGCGGGCCTGCCCGTGGACGTGGCGACGCGTCTCGCCGAAGACCTCGCGCACCGCGCGCACGACCTCCGCGACGACGCCACGTGACCGCACGCCTGCATCCGCTCACCTTCGTGGTCGGCGCCGTCCGCGAGCTCCTCGCGCTCCTCGCCGCCGGCGCGACGGGCCTGCTCGTGGGCGGGCTGTCCACCGCGTTCTACTTCACGCTCGTGGGGCTGGCCTTCGGGTTCGTCTACCACGTCGCGAACTGGGCGACGTTCACCTACGTCCTGCACGAGGACCGCATCGAGTTCCGGCGCGCGCTCGTCGGCCGGTCGGTCAAGAGCATCCCGCGCGACCGGATCCGGGGCGTGGACATCAGCGCGTCCCTCCCGCACCGGCTGCTCAGGCTCGCGGTCGTGCACATCGACGCCGGGGCGGACGGCGGCGAGGGGGAGCTGAACGCGGTCTCCCGCGGCGAGGCCGAACGGCTGCGCGGCGTCCTGCTCGCCCGGGACGCCCCGGTCCCGCCGCGCCGCACCCTCGGCCGCATGCGGCGCCGCTGGTACCTGTACGCCCCGCTGAGCGGCGCCTACCTGCTGACGCCGTTCGCGCTGGCGGGCAGCCTCCTCGGCACCGTCTACAACCTCGGCGACGACCTCGGTCTGATCACGCGTGAGCGCGTGGCGACCCTCGGGCACGACGTGGTGGGGCTGCCCACCGCCCTGGTCGTGGCGCTGGCCATCCTCACGCTGGTCGCCATGCCCGTCATGTCGGTGATCGCCTTCACCCTCTTCAACTGGGACTTCACCGTCCACGAGCGGGACGGGTCCCTCGTCGCCGAGCGCGGGCTCGTCACCCGCCGCAGCGTCTCCCTCGAACGCCGCCGGCTGCGGGGCGTCGAGCTCGCCGACAACCCCTTCGAGCGGGCGGCGGGCGTGACGCGCCTCGGCGCCCTCGTCACCGGGCTGGGGGACGCCGCCCAGCGGGGGCGGCTGCTGCCCGCCGCGCCGCGGGCGGCCGCGGAGGCCCTCGCCGCGCGCGTCGTCGGGAACGTCCCCGGGCCGCTGACCGCGCACCCGCCGGCCGCGCGGAGCCGCCGCGTCGTCCGCGCGGTGGCGCCCCCGGCCGGCGTCGCCGTCCTGGCGGTCCTCGCCGGGCAGCCCTGGGTCGCGAGCGCGTGCGCCGTGGCCGCCGTCCTCGCGGTGCCGCTGGGGCTCGACCGCTACCGGCAGCTGGGCCACGCCACCGACGGGGAGCGCCTCACCGTCCGGTCCGGCTCCCTGAGCCGCCGCCAGGTCGTCGTCGAGCACTCGGCCGTCATCGGCTGGCGGGTCCGCCAGACGCTCTTCCAGCGCAGGCTGGGCCTCGCCACCCTCTTCGCGGCCGTGGGCGCGGGCGACGGGGGCTGCTCGGCGGCGGACATGTCCGAGGCGGACGCCGTGGCCCTCGCCGCCGCCATCACCCCGGCGTGGCTGACCCCGTTCCTGGACGGGCCGCCCGGTGCGGGCGCCGAGCCTATTCGGGCCGGCGGGCACCGAACATGATCTCGTCCCAGGACGGGACGGAGGCGCGCTTGCCCTTGGCCTTGCGGCGCCGGGCCGGACGCGGCGAGCCCGCGGGCTCGCCGGCCGCCGCCGCGGCGGCCGGTGATCCGGTGGCCGGCTTGTCCTGAGCGGCGGGGGGCATGGTCGGCCGGGCCGCCGGCTTCTTCTTGGCGGGCGGGCGCGCCGGCTGCCGCGGCGGGGCCACGGGCTTGCTCTCCGCGGCGGGCTCGCGGGCCGGAGCGGCCCTGCGGACGGGTGCGGCCTCCCGCTCGTCCTCGGGGGCGCGCGGCGCGTCGTCCTCGACCGGCGGCCGGACGGCGGCGGGCGGCGTCCCGGCGGCCGCGGCCGGTTCCTCCGGCTCCGTCGCGGGGTCGGCCCGGACCGGTTCGGGAGCCGCCACGGCCTCCGGCGCCGCGCTGACGGCTTCGGGCGCGTCCTCCGCCGCGTGCGCCTCGTCCGGCTCGCGGTCGTCGCCCGCCTGCCCGCTCAGGGCGGGCTCGGCCGGTTCGCCGGACGCGTGCTCCTCTTCCGGGACCTCTCCGGAGACGTCCGCTCCGAGTGCTTCGACCTCCTCGGGGGCCGGGGGCGCGTCCTCCGGCTCCTCGGCGGCCTCGGCGGGGCGTGCTTCCTCGGCGACGGCCTCGGCGGCGACGTCGTCGGCGTCCTCGACGGCCGTCCCGCCGGGTCCGGCGGTCTCGCCCGCGAGTTCGACGGCGTCCTCGCCGCCCGCGGCGGGGGACTCGGCCGGCTCCGCGGACGCGGGCCCGGCTGCGGCGCTCTGCGCCTCCTCGCTCTGGACGGCCGTGGCGTCCTCGTCGGCGAGGGTTTCGGTGGAGGGCGCCTCCGGAGCCGCCTCCTCGGACGGCGGGGCCGGAGGGGGCGGCTCAGGGGCGTGCGCGGCCGGACGGGGGGCCGCGGCCTCCCGCAGGGACGGCGGCTCGTTCGCCTCGCGGAAGGCGGGCCGCGGGTCGACCATGCGGCCGCGCTCGACGATGTAGGCGCGGGGCTCGGCGGCGCGCAGCGGCTCGGGTGCCGGCTGCTCGGGCTCCGCGGGCAGGCCGCGCGCGGGCAGGCCGCGGCCGGGCAGGGCGTCGCGGTCGCTGGAGACGACCTTCATCGCGGGGCGGCGCGGCACGAGCGGCGTGACGGTGTCGGAGAGCGCGTCGTCGTCGTCCCACTCGACGGAGGTGAGCCGGGCGGCGACCTCGTCCAGCGGGGAGACGTGCCGGCGGCGCGGGTCGAACGTCCACTCGGCGGCGTGCGGGCGGCCGCCCTCGAAGAAGGACAGCCGGACGCGCCAGGTGTTGTCCTCGCACTTCCAGGAGTCCCACTCGACCTCTTCCAGGTCGACGCCGCCGCGGCCGAGGCGCTCCTCGACGGTCTCGCCGAGCGGCGGGCCCGGGGTCGACTCGCCGGGGCGCCGGACGGCGACGCGCTGCGCCTGCTGGGCCATGTATTCGCGTTCCTGCAGGACCGGACCCTCGAACCAGCGGACCCGTTCGACCGGGATGCCCGCCGACTCGGCGATCTCCTCCGCGGTCTCCCCGGACCTGATGCGGGTCTGGATCTCCTTGGGGCGCAAGGGACTCTCCACTTCGATCTCGAACTGGCCGAGGCGGGAGAAGTGCCCACGGACCGCGGCGCGGAGCCGGTCGTCGACGGGCAGGGTGAACCGGGTGCCTCGGCCCGCGGTGGCCAGGACGAGGTACGTACCGTCCTCGCTGACCGCGACGAGGCGCAGCTCCTGCATGCGTGTCCTTCCTGCCCTGTCCAGACGGCACGGAGGACGCCGGACCGCGCGACCGTGCTCTCACCGGTCGGCCGTCCGATGCCCACCGAGGGCGCATGCGTGCCCTTCCCCCGGGTTCCCGAGTCTTTCTTTCGGACACACCTGCTGCCAGCACCGTACCCGGCATGTCCGAACATCGCCGCTCTCGAAGCCCTCTTCACGAGGTCGAAGAGGGCACCTGACCAAGCTTGCCGGTGCCGCGACCGGCGGGGGGCCGCTCTGCTCGATTCTTGTCCATCCTTTTCCACACCGTTCCTGACGGGGCCCCGAACGTCCCGCCGCCCCGACGTTGCGAGCGTCACGTCGTGGGCAGGAACACCCGCGTCCTTCCGATCAGTTCAATCTCGGGGTGTCCGTGGCGACAGACAGGGGTGAATCAGGCAATGCCGCGCAAGCTGCCGGACGTGAGCACGACGCAGCTGATCGCGAGTGCGGTGGCGACGGCGGTCGCCGCCCTCGGCGCGTCCTTCCTGGGCGTGTACGGGACGATCATCGGCGCGGCGCTGATGAGCGTGATCTCGACGGCGGGGTCGGCGGTCGGCAAGCACTACCTCGACCAGGGCCGCGAGCAGATCAAGGAGCTGACGCACCTGCAGTCGGCGGTCCGGCGGCGGGAGATGGCCGAGGGCGCGGCCGGCGAGGCCAGGAGCGCCGACCCGACCCGGACCGTGGCGTGGCCCGGCGATCCCGGCGCGACGCGGCTGGATCCCGTGTTCGGCGGCGGCGATCCGAACGCCACGCGGTTCGATCCCGGCGGCGACCCCAACGCCACGCGCCTGGACCCGGCGCAGACGGTCGCCGCCGCGTTCGCCGAGGAGGCCGGTGAGGACGCGGTCCGCCAGGTCGTCCGCCGCTCGGCGTGGCAGAGCACGGCGGAGTGGGCCAAGGCGCACTGGGTGAAGCTGGTGGTCTCCTCGGCGGCGGTGTTCGCGGTCGTCGTCGGCGGGATCACGATCTACGAGGCCGGCACCGGCCGGCCGGTGGGCGGCGCGGGCGGCAAGGGCCTGACCGTGACGAAGGTCCTCGACGGCGGCGGCCGTGCGAAGCCGGCCGACACTCCTTCGCAGAACCCCTCCGGAGGGACCACCGAGGAGCCCGGCTCCTCGCCGAGCGGCACGCCGACGGGCGAGGCGCCCACCGGGGGACCGGGCTCGACGGCGCCGCAGCCGTCGTCGGAGCCGACCGAGCGGCCGACGCGGCAGCCCACGACCGTGCCGCCGACGACGGCGCCGACGACCCCGGAGGCCCCCGCGACCACCGGAGCCCCGCAGGACGGCGGCCAGGGCGGCTCCGACCCGCAGGGGCGCGCGACCCCGAGCGGCTGATCCCCTTCAGCCGCCGGGGAGCCGAGCGCGGCTAGTCGCCGAAGACCTGCCTCGTGTAGGGGTTCGCGAAGCGGCGGTCGGGGTCGAGTTCGTCCCGCAGGGCGCGGAAGTCGCCGAACCGGGGGTACACCTTCTCCAGGTACGCGGCGTCGCGGGTGTGGAGCTTGCCCCAGTGCGGACGGCCGTCGAACCCGGTCAGCAGGTCCTCGACGCCGCGGAAGTAGTCCTCGTGCGGGTCGCGATGGTAGACGTGCACGGCGATGAACGCGCTCTTCCGGCCGTGCGCCATCGACAGCCAGGCGTCCTCGGAGGGAAGCAGCCGGACCTCGATGGGGAAGCTGATACGCCAGTCCCGTTTGGCGAACAGGGAGCGGAGTTCGCCCAGCGCGGGGACGAGCGCCTCGCGCGGGATCGCGTACTCCTGCTCCTTGAAGCGGACCGTGCGCCGGCTGGTGAAGACCTTGTACGAGGTGTCGCTGTAGGTGCGGGCCCCGAGGGCCTTGGCGGAGATGCCGTTCACGAAGGGCGTCGCGGCAGGGGCCCGGTGGGTGACCCTGTTGACGGCCCCGAAGACCGTGTTCGACAGGAACTGGTCGTCCAGCCAGTGCCTGACCTTCGACAGCGGCTCCCCAGGGCCCTCGACCCGGTTGTTGCGCTTCGTCAGGCAGCCCTCGGTGTGCGGGAACCAGTAGAACTCGAAGTGCTCGTTGGCGGCGTCGAACTCGTCCACGCGCGCGAGCACCTCGTCCCACTTCATGGGGGCCTCCTGCGCGCGCAGCAGGAACGCCGGGACGGTCCGCCAGGTGATGGCGGTGACGACGCCGAGCGCGCCGAGCCCGGCGAGGGCCGCGGCGAACAGGTCGGGGCGCTCCTCGCGCGAGCACCTGGCGGCGGTGCCGTCGGCGAGGACGAGTTCCAGGGCGGCGACCTGGGAGGCGAGCCCGGCGGCGTCGCGCCCGGTTCCGTGCGTCGCGGTCTGCAACGCGCCCGCGACGGTCTGCTCCTGGATGTCGCCCATGTTGGCCAGCGCGAGGCCGTGCTCCTCCAGGACGCGGTTGAACGCGTGGAGCGGCAGGCCCGCCTCGACGGTGACGAGCCCCGTGGCGGTGTCGACGGAGCGGACCGCGGTGAGGGCGGTGGGACGGAGCAGGACCCCCTCGGCGACGGCTGCGCCGGTGAAGGAGTGCCCGGTGCCGGTCATGCGGACCGTGAGGCCGTCGCCGGCGGCGGACCGGACCGCGGCGGCGACCTCGTCGGCGGTGCGCGGCGCGGCGACGCGACGCGGCGCGGCCTGCTGGTTTCCCGCCCAGTTCTGCCACGTGGGGTTGGTCGCTGGGGACATGCGGTGACTCTACTCACGAATCGATCGTGAGGAAAGTTCACATTTTTGGACGACCCGAGCGGGGGCACAGAGACGTCGATACCGTACGATCCGGTAACCACGGCAGGCTAACCGTCCGTAGCGAGACTCCTTGGGAAATGTTGTGGCTCCTCCTTCAGCTCCGCGCGCCGGCGCGATCGGCGGTGGTGAGGCGCCCGCCGCCCGTCCGCACCGGCCCGACGGGAACCGGCCCGAGAAGAAGAAGCGGGCGCCGCGGGGGACGTCCGCGGGGCCGCGGCGGGGCGGCCGGGCGCTGCCCTTCCTCATCGGCGGTATCGCCGTCCTGGCCGTCGCCAGCACCTCCGGCGGCGTCTACGCGGCGCTGACCGCGCGGAAGGCCGGCCCTGCCGGGGCCGAGTCGCCGCAGGAGGCGGCGCCGCCGAGCGTGCGGCCCGGCGACCCGGTCAACGTGGCCACCGGCGGCCAGGTCGCGCCGCTGCGCCGCGTGGTGCCGCCCGACGTGCTCGCCGTCGGCACCGGCTCCATCTCCGCCGCCAAGATCAACCGGATCGCGGGGCTCGGCGGGGTCGGGGACGTGGCGGCCGTCGCGGGCGGCGCCGTCCAGCTCCAGGGCCGCCAGGTGAACGCGCTCGCCGTGGACCCGTCGGCGTTCCGCTCCTGGACGCCGCCCGCCACGGCGAAGAAGACCGACCTGTGGGCCGCCCTGGCCGGGAACCAGTTCGTGGTGTCGCCCGCCGCCGCCCGGCAGCTCCAGCTGAACCGCGGCTACCAGTACCCCGTGGTGGCGCGGACGATGCCGAAGCTGACCATGGGCGGTTCCGGCCCGCTCGGACTGCCCGGGATCGACATGCTCGTCAGCGAGAAGTCCGGGCGGGAGATGGGCCTCGTCCCGAACGTGGCGGTCCTCGTCAACGCGCCCGGGGTGGACCCGGCCAAGGTCGTCAAGGCCGTCGGCAAGGTCCTCGGCCACGGCACGAGCGTGCTGAACCTGCACGAGAGCAAGTACCAGGCACCGGTGGACGGCGGCCGCCCGGGCGGTTACCTGGACCTCTACAAGCAGGCGGCCCGGAGCTGCAGCGGCCTGTCCTGGACGGTCCTCGCCGCGATCGGCCAGGTCGAGAGCGACCACGGGCGCAACGCCGGCCGCTCCAGCGCGGGCGCGCTCGGCCCGATGCAGTTCCTGCCCTCGACGTGGAAGGCGTACGGGGTGGACGGCGACCGCGACGGCAAGGCCGACATCATGAACCCCTACGACGCCATCCCGGGGGCGGCCAAGTACCTGTGCGCGAACGGGGCCGGCCGGGGCGGGCGGCAGCTCTACCGGGCGGTCTGGCAGTACAACCACGCCGACTGGTACGTCCAGAAGGTCCTCAACCTGGCGAGGGCGTACTCGGCGCGCTACGAGTGAACACCCCTGGCGGGGAATCGGCCCGAGGGCTGATTGGATGGACGCATGACGTCGTATGACGCGTTGCTTCTGCTGTCCTTCGGAGGGCCGGAAGGGCCCGAAGAGGTCATCCCGTTTCTGGAGAACGTCACCAGGGGGCGCGACATCCCCAAGGAGCGCCTGGAGGAGGTGGGGGAGCACTACTTCCTGTTCGGCGGGGTCAGCCCGATCAACCAGCAGTGCCGGGACCTGAAGGCCGCGATCGAGGCCGACTTCGCCGCCAACGGCGTGGACCTGCCCGTGTACTGGGGCAACCGGAACTGGTCCCCTTATCTCGCCGACACCGTGCGGCAGATGAAGGAGGACGGGATCCGGCGCGCCGCCGCGTTCGCCACGTCCGCCTACAGCGGCTACTCGACGAACGACCAGTACGTCGAGGACATCGCGCGCGCCCGCGGCGAGGTGCCGGGCGCCCCTGAGATCGACAAGCTCCCCGTCTACGCGGACCGCCCCGGTTTCATCGACCCGTTCGCCGACGCGGCGCAGGACGCGCTGAGCCGCCTGCCCGAGGGCGCGCGGCTGGTGTTCACGGCCCACAGCGTGCCGCTGTCCCAGCCCAACCAGGAGCTCTACACCGCGGAGCTGCACACCGCTGCGCAGGCGGTCGCGCGGCGGGCGGCCCCCGGGGCGCCGTGGGACCTGGTGTACCAGAGCCGGAGCGGGCCGCCGAGCCAGCCGTGGCTGGAGCCGCAGATCACCGACCACCTGGAGGAGCTGCACGGCCGGGGCGTCCGCGCCGTGGCGGTCGTGCCGATCGGGTTCGTCTCCGACCACATGGAGGTCAAGTACGACCTCGACGTCGAGGCCGCGGACCGCGCCGCCGAGCTCGGGCTCGCGTTCGAGCGCGCCGCCACGCCCGGAAGCGACCCGCGCTTCGCCGCCCTGCCCCGCCACCTCCTGGAAGGGGCCTCATGAGCCTCGCCGACGAGCTGCTGGACCTGGCCGTGGCGACCGCCCGCGAGGCCGGCCGGATGCTGGTCGACAAGCGGCCCGCGGACGGCCCGGACGTCGTCCAGACCAAGTCGTCGCCGACCGACGTCGTCACCCAGATGGACCGCGCCGCCGAACGTCTGATCATCGAGCGGATCAGGGCGGTGCGCCCCGGCGACGGCTTCCTCGGCGAGGAGGGCGGCACCCGGGCCGGCGGGAGCGGCGTGCGGTGGGTGGTCGACCCGATCGACGGGACCGTCAACTACCTCTACGACCTGCCCGACTGGGCGGTCAGCATCGCCGCCGAGGTGGACGGCGAGGCCGTCGCCGGCGTGGTGGAGATCCCGCGCCGGGAGGAGACCTACACGGCGGTGCGCGGCGGCGGCGCCCTCCAGCACACCGCGGCGGGAACCCGCGAGCTGCGCGTGAACGCGCACGTGCCGCTCGGCCGGGCGCTGGTGTCCACGGGGTTCGGCTACGAGTCGGGGCGGCGGGCGCGGCAGGCGGAGGTCCTCACCGGGGTGCTGCCGAACATCCGCGACATCCGCCGGGGCGGGTCGTGCTGCGTGGACCTGTGCTCCCTCGCGGCCGGGCGGGCGGACGCCTACTTCGAGCGCGGCGTGCAGGCGTGGGACATCGCCGCGGGCGGGCTGATCGTCCGGGAGGCGGGCGGGCGCGTCGAGGGGCTGCACGGCGCGGCCCCCGGCCCGGAGCTGACCATCGCCGCCGGCCCGGGCACCTTCGAGGCCCTGCACGACCTGCTGGCGCCGCTCGACCCGGCCAGGGACTGACGCGGGCGGGGACGGGAACGGGGAGCGCGGGACCTGGTCCCGGGCTCCCCGTCACGGGCAGCGCTGTGCGACCGCGGGGTCAGTCGCAGCGGGGCGGTTCGACGCCGATGTCATTGTTCGCCGCGATCCGGCGCAGGTCCTCGATCTCCTCCCGGCGGATGTCCGCCATGTAGGCGTCCCCATCCTGGTGGGCGCTCCGCAGCGACGCGTACGCGTCGTCGAGCCGCTGCTGGATCATGCGTGTCAACTCGCCCATGGGCCTCCTCCCGGATCGTGCCCATGCCTACCCAGGCCTAGGCTGAAGGTAAACCTGTCTTGCGCTGCAAGTTTCGCAGATCCTTGCGTCCGCGAGATCACGGTCTGCCGTACGGGGAGAGGAACAGCTGCTTACGGGCGTCTTACGGCCTCCATGGCATATGTGAGGCGGGGCATGTGTGATGCGCCATGTTCCAGGCGCGGGGCCGGGCGGGCCCGGACGAGGAGGGGGACCCTTTGCGTGTTCTAGTCGTCGAGGACGAGCGCGTGCTCGCCGACGCGATCGCCACCGGCCTGCGCAGGGAGACGCTGGCGGTGGACGTGGCCTACGACGGCGCGGGCGCGCTCGAGCGGGCGGGCGTCAACGAGTACGACGTGATCGTGCTGGACCGGGACCTGCCCAAGGTGCACGGCGACGACGTCTGCAAGCAGCTCGTCTCGCAGCGCTACCCGGCGCGGATCATCATGCTGACGGCGGCGGGGGAGCTGGACGACCGGGTCGAGGGCCTGTCCATCGGCGCCGACGACTACCTGGCCAAGCCGTTCGCGTTCGCCGAGCTGATCGCCAGGGTGCGCGCCCTCGGCCGGCGCGCCGCCGCGCCGCTGCCGCCCGTCCTGGAGCGCGCCGGGATCACCCTCGACCCGGCCCGCCGCGAGGTCGCCCGCGACGCCCGGCCGGTGGAGCTGACCCGCAAGGAGTTCGCGGTGCTGGAGGTGCTGCTCAGCGCGGACGGCGCCGTCGTCAGCTCCGAGCACCTGCTGGAGAAGGCGTGGGACGAGCACATCGACCCCTTCACGAACGTGGTCCGGGTCACGATGATGACGCTGCGCAAGAAGCTCGGCGACCCCCCGGTGATCGAGACCGTGCCCGGAGTGGGATACCGCCTGTGACCGAGGAGACCGCACCCCAGGACGGCCCGGACGGCCCGGACGGACCGGACGGACCGGACGGCCGCGCCGCCCGCCCGGACCGGGAGGGCGGCGCGCAGGCCGCCCGGCCGGCCGGGCCGGCCGGCGACCCCGGCGACGCGGGGGCCCGGCGCGGCGGGCGCTGGCGCCGCCCCGGCCCGCAGCAGGTCCCCCAGCCGCACCCGGCGGCGAAGGGCATGTGGCGCGGCGACGCCGGCGGGCCGTTCGCCCAGATGACCGTGATGCCGGGCCGGATGAGCGTGCGGCTGCGCCTCACCCTGCTGTACGGGCTGCTGTTCTTCATGGCGGGCGCGCTGCTGCTGTTCGTGATGTCGGTCCTGATGGCCAACATCCTCGGCAACGTCAAGGTGATCGGCTTCGGCATCTCCGACGCGGAGGCGGCAGAGCT
The DNA here is from genome assembly GCF_014208105.1 of Actinomadura coerulea. Lineage (NCBI taxonomy): Bacteria > Bacillati > Actinomycetota > Actinomycetes > Streptosporangiales > Thermomonosporaceae > Actinomadura > Actinomadura coerulea. Next base: position 3,648,533 of record NZ_JACHMQ010000001.1, on the reverse strand, counting down.
GCAGCGCCAGTTCGTCGAGCAGACGATGCGCCAGCTCGTCGGGCGGTCGCTGCTCGCCCTCGGCGGGGTGGGCGTCATCACGCTGGTGCTCGGCTGGTTCGTCGCCGACCGGGCGCTCAGCCCCCTGCAGCGCGTCACCACCACCGCGCGGCGGCTGTCGGAGAGCACGCTGCACGAGCGGATCGCGCTGGAGGGCCCGGACGACGAGATCAAGGAGCTCGCCGACACGTTCGACGCGATGCTGGAGCGGCTCGGGCAGGCGTTCGACACCCAGCGCCGCTTCGTCGCGAACGCCTCGCACGAGCTGCGCACCCCGCTCGCGATCAACCGGACGCTGCTGGAGGTGGCGCTCGGCGACCCGGAGGCCTCCGACGACCTGCGCGCCGTCGGCCGGACGCTGCTGGCGACCAACGCCCGGCACGAGCGGCTCATCGAGGGGCTGCTGCTGCTGGCCCGCAGCGAGCGGGAGCTGACCGCCCGCACGCCGGTCGACCTGGCGGAGGTGGCGGCGACCGTGCTGGAGCACTCGGCCCGCCGCGAGCACGACAACGATGTCGCCGTCCATCCCGAGCTGACGCCCGGGACGGCGCTCGGCGATCCGGTGCTGCTGGAGCACCTGGTGTCCAACCTCGTCGAGAACGCGATCAAGCACAACGCCGAGGACGGCGGCGAGCTGTGGATCCGCACCGGCATGCTGGAGGGCTACGCCACCGTCCAGGTCGAGAACACCGGGCCCGTGGTGCCCGCCTACGAGGTGGAGCGGCTGTTCGAGCCGTTCCGGCGGCTGAACGCCGACCGCGTCGAGTCGGCCAAGGGCGCGGGGCTCGGCCTGTCGATCGTCCGCTCGGTGGTCCTGGCGCACCGCGGCGCCGTCTACGCGGTGCCGCGGCCGGGCGGCGGGCTGATCGTCACCGTCCGGCTCCCCCCGGGCCAGCCGGCCGCGTGAGCGCGGCCGGCCGGGCCTACTTGAGCGCGGCGGTCGCCGCGGTCGGGTCGCCGTCGTAGTCCTGCCGCAGGCCGGCGTACTTGCGGGAGCGGACCATGGCGACCCGGGTGTCGTTCAGCAGCGGGATGAGGGCCATGTCGTCCAGCGCGACCCTTTCGGCCTGCTTGAACAGGCCGGTCCGGTCGGCCGGCGCCGGGGTCCTGAGCGCCCTGGAGATCGTCTCGTCGAAGGTGCCGTTCCTCCACTTGCCCAGGTTGTAGAAGCCCGTGTCGCTGGCCTCGCCGCCGCCCAGCAGCGGCCACAGCATCGTGTAGGCGCCCGGGTAGTCGGGTCCGTAGGGCAGGAAGGCGAGCCCGGACGCGTCCTTGGCCATGACGTCGTCCCGGTACTTCGTGAACTCGGAGACGGGGTAGGACTTCTCCTCGACCCGCAGGCCGAGCACCGACCTCAGCTGCGAGCCGACGACCAGCGCGAGGCGCTGGTCGACGGGCGACTGGCGGTAGTACAGCCGGACGGCCGTGCCCGACGTCAGCCCGGCCCGCGCGGCCAGCATCTTCGCCTTCTCCGAGTCCGTCCCGTCGCAGGACGGGCAGACGCCGCGCTTGCCGAACCCGGGAACCGGCACCGGGACGATGCCGTGCGCGGGCTCGGGGAACCCGCCGAGCGCCTGGCTGAGCTTGCCGCGGTCGAGGGCGTAGGAGACGGCCTGCCGGGCGTCCCGCGACTTCATCGGGCCCTGCGCGGTGATCGGGACGAGCATCCGGGTGAACGCCGCGGGACGTGAGACAAGGTCCGTCCTCGGAGTCGAGGCCAGGTCCTCGGTGCCCACCGCGTACCAGTCGGTCTGCCCGGCGGTGTAGGCGGTGCGCCCCTTGGCGGAGTCGTCGGTCAGCGTCACGGTGACGCCGTCCAGCTTGGTCCTGCCGAACGCCCAGCGGTCGTTGCGGACGAGGGAGACCGACGTGCCCTTGCTGTAGTCCCGCAGCATGAACGGCCCGTTGCCGATGGGACGGGTGTTGAACGCCTCGTTGTCGACCTTGCCCGCCTCCTGGGGAACGGGCATGAACGCCGGTTCGGACAGCCGGTCCGCGAAGTCGCAGTTGGGGGAGGTGAGCGCGACTTCGAGCGAGCCGGCCGACACCACCTTGACGCCGGACAGCGACCCGGTCCCGGCGCCGGACACGGAGGAGTACCCCTCGATGTCGGTCATCAGGTAGGACGCGGGGCCGGTCTTGTCCGCGGCGCTGCGCGCCCAGCCGCGGGCGAACGCCTCCGCGTCGACGGCCTCGCCGTTGCTGAAGCTCGTCCCGCTCCTGAGCGTGATGGTCCACCGGCGGCATTCGGCGTCCGGCTTGATCGCCGTCGCGAGCCGGTTGCGGGCGGCGCCGCCGGCGCCGACCTCGGTCAGGCCGGTGAACAGCTGCTTGCTGAGGAACCGCTCGGTGCCGCTGAGGGCGCGGGAGGGGTCGAACCCGCCGTCGGTGGCCGTGGGCGTCGCCATCGCGACGGGCAGCGTCCCGCCTTCCCGTCCGCCCGTGGCGGTCGTTCCAGCGGCGCCGTCTCCGCGGAGCTGGACCCAGGCCACACCGGCGGCGAGGACCAGCACGGCCAGCGCGGCGCCTCCCACACTGGCGAGAACGCCGATGCGGGGCCCCTTCCCCCCTCCGGACGGCTTGGTGAAGTCGACCCCCGGACGGGAGACGGACGGCCAGGTGGGCGTGTTGGAGTTGGGCGGCGGAGCCGGTGCGGGCCATCCCGCGCCGGGCATGGGCAGCGGCGCGTGCGGCGGCGCGGCCGGCGGCACCGGAGGGACGGCGTGGAAGGGCGCCGGTGTCCGCGTCCGCAGCCGTGCGGACTCGGCGGCCGCCGTCTGGGCGCCCTGGGTGAGCATCAGGGCGTCCTGGGTGAGGCCCTGGGCATCGGGCTGCTGGGCCCCCGGTTGCGGGAGGCTGCCCGCCAGCGCCAGCAGGTGCGCCAGGACCTGCTGGGACGCGGGACGCAGCGCCGGGTCCTTGCTGAGGCAGTTCGCCACGATGCCGCGCAGCGGCTCGGGAAGGTCGCCGAGGTCGGGCGGCAGGTTCAGGATGCGGTGCATCACCGCGGGGATGGAGTCCTGCCCGAAGGCCGGCCGCCCGCTCGCCGCGTACGCCATCGTGGCGCCCCAGGCGAACACGTCGGCGGCGGGCCCGACCCGCGTCCCGGAGATCTGCTCGGGCGCCATGTAGGCGGGGGTTCCGATCGCCGTGCTCGACATCGTCCCGGTGGCGTCCAGCGCCCGCGCGATGCCGAAGTCGATCACCCGTGGGCCGTCCGGCGCGAGCAGCACGTTGGCGGGCTTGAAGTCGCGGTGCACGACCCCCGCCTGGTGGATCGCCGCGAGCGCCGTCATCGTCCCGATCGCCAGCCGGTCCAGGTCGGCGCCGCGGCGCGGGCCGTCCTGCGCCAGCACCCGCGACAGCGCCGGCCCGTCGATGTACTCGCTGACGATGTAGGGGCGGTCGCCCTCGACGTCGGAGTCCAGGACGCGGGCCGTGCAGAACGCCGACACCCGCTTGGCGACCGCGACCTCGGCCGCGAACCGGGACCGGGCCTTCGGGTCGCCGCTGAAGCGCGCGTGCAGCAGCTTCACGGCGACCCGGTGGCCCGGCTCGTCCTCCCCGAGGTAGACGGCGCCCTGCCCGCCCTCGCCGAGCAGGCCGGTCAGCCGGTACGCGCCGAGCCGGGACGGGTCGCCCTCGCGGAGAGGGGCGACGTCGGTCATCCCTTGGACACGGTCCCGTAGGCGGTCGCGGTCGCCTCGGACTGGAGCTGGCGCCACTCCCACCGCATCGAGGTGCCGCCGGAGGACGGGATGAACGTGACGTACCCGGAGGCGCACTCCTTCGGGTCCATCCCCGCCATCGGCGTCTCCCGGTACTGGACCTTCGAGCTGTTCTCGTCGCCGGACAGCAGCGAGAGCCGGGTGTAGCAGGTGTCCTGGGCACCGGACGGATAGGTGTACGTCGCGACGCCGCTGGAGTACAGCAGCGAGAACTTGACGTTGAAGGAGGTGTGGCCGGATCCGGCGCCCGGCTGGTACCCGTTGCCGGTGAAGTTGCCGAGCAGCCCGCCGGTGGTGCTGGTGGTCGGCGACTCGCTCGGCGTGTAGGTGTTCGGCGGCGAGTAGGTCGGCGGCGTCGGCGGGTCGTCGTCGCTGTTGGCGCCGATGACGGCGAGCACCACGACCACCAGGATCACGATCAGCGCGAGCGCGCCGCACCCGATCGCGATGATCGGCCCGGCGGAGCTGGACTGCTTGGGCGGCGGACCGTACTGCGGCGGACCGGGCGGCATCGGCATCCGCGGCTGCGTCTGCGGCGGGGGCGGCATCGCCCCGCCCTGGTACATCGGCATCGGCGGCGGCGTGATCGGCTGCTGCGGCGGCGTGCCCGGACCCGGCATCCCGCCCTGGTGCAGCGGCATCGGCGGCGGGGTGATCGGCTGCTGCTGCGGCCGGGGCCGCGGCGCCGGCGGCACCGGGGGCGGCGGCGGAAGCTGCGAGGCGATCCGAGTGCCCTGGTTGAGCAGGTCCTCCTGCCCGCCGCCCTGGTTCGCGGGCGCGGCGCCGACATGGCCGAGCAGGTTCAGCAGCAGCTGCGCCGCCGGGGGGCGCAGGCCCGCGTCCTTGGACAGGCAGCGCCCGATCAGGTCGCGCAGCGGCCCCGGGGGCAGCGCCGACAGGTCGGGCTCCTCGTTGAGGATCCGGTTGATGATGACCGGCAGCGTGTCGGCCTCGAACGGCGACTGCCCGGTGGCGGCGAACACCATGGTCGCCGCCCAGGCGAAGATGTCCACCGCCGGGGTGAGCGGCGCGCCGGTGAGCTGCTCGGGCGCCAGGTAGCCGGGGGTGCCCACCACCATGCCGGTGGCGGTGACGGCGCTCTCCTGCGAGTTGACCGTCCGCGCGATGCCGAAGTCGACGACGCGCGGGCCGTCGGAGGCCAGCATGACGTTGTTCGGCTTGAAGTCGCGGTGCACGATCCCGGCCTCGTGGATGGCCGCGAGCGCGGTCACCGTGCCGATCGCGAGCCGCTCCAGCTCGGCGGCGCCGCGCGGCCCGTCGTGCGCGACGACGTCGTGCAGGGACGGCCCGTCGATGAACTCGCTGACGACGTAGGGCTGGTCGCCCTGGACGTCGGCCTCGAGGACGCGGGCCGTGCAGAAGGGCTCGACCTTCTGCGCCGCCGCGACCTCGCGGGTGAAACGAGCGCGTGCGGCCGGATCGTTGGCCATCTGCGCGTGCAGCAGTTTGACGGCGACGTACCCGCCGTCCGGCGCCTTGCCCAGGAAGACGGCGCCCTGGCCCCCGGCGCCCAACCGTCCGATGACCTCGTACCGTCCGAGTGCCCTAGGATCGCCCGGCTCCAGCGGAGCGGCATCCGGCATCTGACCCTCCAGTGACCCGCAGTGATGTCCGCGACATTGTGCGCCGGACCCGCTCGCGGGGCCCCGTGCCGGCGATCGCCGGGCTGACCCCCGCAGGGGATCCGCCCCCAACCTCAGGCGGGCACGATATCGCGTTAGTTCTGACGTTTCACCGATGTATCCGGTTCGGTGTTCCGCCCGCCGGATCAGGCCGTCCCGCCGCGCCGGGGCGGCCGGTGCGCACAACGCCCCCGGGACCGATATGATCCCGCCGCCGCGGGAACCCCGGCAGGCGCCGCGGCCCCCGGATCGGGGCCGTGTCACCCGCTGGGGCTGTGACGGATGACACAGTGCGAGGGAAGAGCCGGGTGACGGGTGTCACTCGTGGGAACGGTCGCGCCTCGTGTGTCGCAGGTCACCAACCGTGACAGAATTTCCCGCCCGGATCGGGCACAAGAACGGTCCCCCGAGCGTTAGATCCGCGCGACGGGGCGCATAAAGCACTGAGGGGGATGGAGATAGAAGATGGCGACCGACTACGACAGCCCACGCAAGACAGACGACGACCTGAGCGAGGACAGCCTCCAGGAGCTCCAGGCACGCCGTGCCGACAAGGCGGCGAGCATCATCGACGAGGACCTGGACGCCGGCGAGGTCGCCGAGCTGCCGGGCGCCGACCTGTCGAACGAGGAGCTCACCTTCCGGGTGGTGCCGCGGCAGGCCGATGAGTTCACCTGCACGCGCTGCTTCCTGGTCCACCACCGCAGCCAGCTGGCCACCGAGAAGAACAACCAGCCGGTCTGCCGCGAGTGCGCCGCCTGACCGGCGGCGGACGCGGGGTGAGGGGAACAGGGCGCGTGACGGGAGAGGCCGGGTGACGGGAGAGATCGAACCGAGTCGTGGCGAGGTGGGGCCGGCGCCCGGCGACGGCTCCACGGAGCTGGGCGAGCTGATCGGCCGGCTCGCCTCCGCCGAGGACATGGACGGCGAGACCCGCGGCCGCCTGCTCGGACGACTGGCCAGACTGCTCGGCCAGAGCGCCCGCCTGGTGGGGGCCGCGGGCATCGCGCGCGGCAGGTGGCTGGCCGACCTGCTCATCGCGGCCGCTCCGCACATCCCGATCCGCGATCTGGAGACCCTGCAGGCCCACCACCACGGGCTGATGGGCGAGGAGCTCGCCGACCGGATCGTCAAGGCGGCGGGCAACGCCACGACCGCCGTCGGCGCCGCGGGAGGCGCGCTGGCCGCCGTGGAGTTCGCCGCCCCGCCGCTGCTGCTGACCGCGCCCGCCCAGCTCGCCGCCGAGACGCTCGTCGTCGCGGCCATCGAGGTGAAGATGATCGCCGAGCTGCACGAGGTGTACGGCGTCAGCGTCCAGGGCTCCGGCACCGCCCGCGGGGCCGCGTTCGTGACGTCCTGGGCCCGGCAGCGCGGCATCAACCCCCTGGAGGGCGGCACCCTCACCAGCGCCCTCGGCACGGCCGCCAAGAGCGCGCTGCGCCGGCGCATGCTCCGCGTCTTCGGCCGGAGCCTGTCCACCATGGGCCCCCTGCTCACCGGTGCCGCGGCCGGCGCCGCCCTCAACCGCTCCGCGACCAAGGGGCTGGCGATGAAGGTCCGCAACGACCTGCGGGAGATCGCCGGCTCCCTGCCCCCGCTCCCCGGCGACCAGCCCCCTCGCCTGGACCCGTAGCGGGCCGCCCACCCCCTGGCGGCGCACGCGGGTGCCGAGGAGACGGCGCGTCCCTCGCGGCGAGACCGCTTCCGAGCATCCGAACATTCCGGTCGCCCGCGCCCCGGGCACTGGCGAGAACGCGTCGTGGCCGGCCCCTCCGATCGTTGGAGGGGCCGGCCACGACGCGCATGGCCGCCGACCGGGGGCGACCCCCCGGCGCGGGACGTCCTAGACGTCGGCCTTGAGGTTCTGCGGGAGCTGCCCGGTGCCCTTGGCCCACTGGTGGGCGGCGGCGCGGGTGGCGAGCAGCCGCGCGACCTCCATGCCGACGCCCATCACCACGGCCCACCCGATCGCCTCGGCCAGCGCCACGTCGGGGGACTCGGGGTTGGTCGGGGGCTCCTTGCCGGTGCTCTTCTTCCAGGCCAGCGTGATGACTTTCTTCGCGACGAAGCCGCCCGCGAATGCGGCCGCGCCGGCCATCACCCGCCAGCCGATGTCGCCCTTGTCCGCCATGTTGGTCCTCTCTCGTCCTGTCGTCTCCGACGCTACCGGAACGGCCCGCCCCCGGAGGGGAGGGCGATCACCGCGTCGGCGCCGGTAATCGGCATGCGCCCTGGGCCGATGTCAATACGATTGGCCTCATGACAGAGCAGCCGCGTACTCCGCACGTCCCTCAGAAGCCGTCCCTGGAGGGCCTCGAGGACAGATGGGCACGCGTCTGGGAGGACGAGGGAGTCCACCGCTTCGACCGCACCCGGCCGCGCGGCGAGGTCTACTCGATCGACACCCCGCCGCCCACCGTGAGCGGATCCCTCCACGTCGGCCACGTCTTCTCCTACACCCACACCGACACCGTCGCCCGGTACCACCGCATGCGCGGTCGCGCGGTCTTCTACCCGATGGGCTGGGACGATAACGGCCTTCCGACCGAGCGCCGCGTGCAGAACCATTTCGGCGTCCGATGCGATCCGTCGCTCCCCTACGATCCGGACTTCGAGCCCCCGGCCAAGCCCGACCCGAAGCGCCAGCGGCCGGTCTCGCGGCGCAACTTCATCGAGCTGTGCGAGCGCCTCACCGAGGTCGATGAGAAGGCCTTCGAGGAGATGTGGCGCCGCGTCGGCCTGTCGGTCGACTGGAGCCACCTCTACACCACCATCGGCGCCACCGCCCGGACGGCGTCCCAGCGCGCGTTCCTGCGCAACCTCGCCCGCGGCGAGGCGTACGTCTCCGAGGCGCCGACGCTGTGGGACGTCACGTTCCGCACGGCCGTCGCGCAGGCCGAACTGGAGGACCGCGAGCACCCCGGCGCGTTCTACCGGATCCGGTTCCACGGAGACCAGCGCCCCGTCTACATCGAGACGACGCGGCCGGAGCTCCTTCCCGCCTGCGTCGCGCTGGTCGCGCACCCTGACGACGAGCGATACCAGGAGCTGGTCGGGACGACCGTGCGCACGCCGCTGTTCGGCGTCGACGTCCCGGTCGTCGCGCACCGGCTGGCCGACCCCGGCAAGGGCTCCGGCATCGCGATGATCTGCACGTTCGGCGACGTCACCGACGTCACCTGGTGGCGCGAGCTGGACCTGCCGACCCGCGCGATCATCGACTGGGACGGGCGGCTCGCCGCCGACCCGCCGCAGGGCGTCCCCGCCCGGCCGTACGACGAGCTGGCGGGCAAGACGGTCTTCTCGGCCAAGGAGCGCGTCGTCGAGCTGCTGCGCGAGTCCGGCGACCTGGACGGCGAGCCCCGCAGGATCAGCCGGCCGGTGAAGTTCTACGAGAAGGGCAGCAAGCCTCTGGAGATCGTCACCACCCGGCAGTGGTACATCCGCAACGGGGGGCGCGACGAGGGCGTCCGCGCCGAGCTGCTCGCGCGCGGGCGGGAGCTGGAGTGGCACCCCGGCTACATGCGGGCCCGCTACGAGAACTGGGTCGAGGGCCTGAACGGCGACTGGCTGATCTCGCGGCAGCGGTTCTTCGGCGTGCCGATCCCCGTGTGGTACCGGCTGGACGACTCCGGCGAGCCGGTGTACGACGACCCGATCGTGCCGGCCGAGGACGCGCTGCCGGTCGACCCGTCGTCCGACGTCCCGCCGGGCTTCACCGAGGACCAGCGCGGCCGGCCGGGCGGATTCGCCGGCGACCCCGACGTGATGGACACCTGGGCCACCTCGTCGCTGACCCCGCAGATCGCGGGCGGCTGGGAGCGCGACGCCGACCTGTTCGCCCGGGTCTTCCCCTACGACCTGCGGCCGCAGGCGCACGACATCATCCGGACGTGGCTGTTCTCCACGGTCGTGCGCTCGCACCTGGAGCACGGGTCGCTGCCGTGGAGGGGCACCGCCCTGTCCGGGTGGATCCTCGACCCGGACCGCAAGAAGATGTCGAAGTCCAAGGGGAACGTCGTCACCCCGATCGACCTGCTGCGCGAGTACGGCTCCGACGCCGTCCGGTACTGGGCGGCGAGCGGGCGCCCCGGCACCGACACCGCGTTCGACACCGGGCAGATCAAGGTCGGCCGCCGCCTCGCCATCAAGATCCTCAACGCGTCGAAGTTCGTGCTCGGGTTCGGCGAGGCCGCCCCGGACGCGGCGGTCACCGAGCCGCTGGACCAGGCGATGCTGGCGGCGCTGGCCGGGGTCGTCGAGGAGGCGACGGAGGCGTTCGAGGGCTACGACTACGCGCGCGCTCTGGAGCGCACGGAGCGGTTCTTCTGGGAGTTCTGCGACGACTACCTGGAGCTGGTCAAGGCCCGCGCCTACGGTGACGGACCGCAGGCGCTGTCCGCGCGCGCGGCGCTGCGCACCGCTCTGTCGGTGCTGCTGCGCCTGTTCGCGCCCGTCCTGCCGTTCGTGACCGAGGAGGTCTGGTCATGGTGGCGGCGCGGGTCGGTGCACACGGCCTCGTGGCCGGCCGCCGCCGAGCTGCCGGCGGGCGGCGACCCGGCCGTCCTCACGGCGACGGGCGAGGCGCTCCGGCAGGTCCGCAAGGCCAAGTCGGAGGCCAGGGCGTCGATGCGCGCCGACGTGTCCCGCGCGGTCGTGCGGGGCTCGCAGGTGGCGCGGATCGCGCGTCCCGACCTGGCCGCGGCCGGGCGGATCGCCGACCTGACGCTGGAGGACGCCCCCGCCGCGCTCACCGTCGACGTCGTCCTGGCCCCCGCGACGTAGATCACCCCGGCCGGGTCTTGACGCGGATCCGGCGCACTCCACATATTAGATTATCAGTCTAATTGGGTGCGGCCGCGGGACGTCCGGACGCTCCGGCGCGGCGCGGGAGGGGACACGGGATGAGCGAGATCGACGAGCGGCACCCCGTGATCGCCCCGCGCCGGGTCCGGTTCGACTGGGCGGACACTCCGCTGCACTGGATCCCGGGCGAGCCGGTCGCCACGCACTTCATCAACGTCCTGCACCTGCTGCTGCCCGCGGGCGAGCGGTGGTTCGTGCACGTCTACAAGGAGGCGCTCCCGCTCGTGCGCGACGACGAGCGCCTCTACCGCGAGGTCAAGGGCTTCATGGGCCAGGAGGCCGTGCACGCCTACTCCCACCAGGGCGTCCTGGACCGGCAGATGCGGGAGCAGGGCCTCGATCCGCGCCCGCTCACCGACCGGATCGAGTGGGTGTTCCGGCGGATCCTCGGCGACCGGTGCCCGGTGCCGCTCCTGCCCGCCAAGCGCTGGCTGTTCGTCCGGATCGGCGTCATCGCGGGCATCGAGCACTACACGGCGGTGCTCGGGCAGTGGATCCTCGACGCCCGCGAGCTGGACGAGGCCGGCGCCGATCCGACGATGATGGACCTGCTGCGCTGGCACGGCGCCGAGGAGGTCGAGCACCGGTCCGTCGCGTTCGACGTCTACCAGCACGTGGCCGGGCGGTACTGGATGCGGTTCATCGCGTTCTTCCTCGGCGTCCTCGCGCTTCCGCTGATGGTGTACGCCGGGGCGGTGTGGCTGTGCCGGGCCGATCCGACGCTGAAGGGCGTCCGCCCGCGGATCCGCGACTACCGGCGGGCGGTGCGGCGCGGGCTGTTCCCCAGCAACCGGTTCATGATCTCCGCGGGACGCGCCTACCTGCGGCGCGACTACCACCCGTCCCGCGAGTGCTCGACCCAGCGGGCGCTCGACTACCTCGCGGTGTCGCCGGCGGCGCGGGCCGCCGGCCGCCCGGCGGCCTGAACCGGAGCCGCTCACAGCGTGCAGGGCAGGTGTTTGATGCCGTTGATGAAGTTGGAGTAGAGCATCTTCGGCTCGCCGCTCGCCCGGATCCCGGGGACGCGGGTGAACAGCTCCCGGAACATCACCGTGATCTCCTGCCGGGCCAGGTTCGCGCCCAGGCAGAAATGCGGGCCGGGGCCGCCGAACCCGACGTGCGGGTTGGGGGAGCGGGTGATGTCGAAGACGTCCGGGTCCGTGAACACCTCCGCGTCGCGGTTCGCGGAGTTGTAGAACAGCAGGACCTTGTCGCCCGCCTTGTACCGCTGGCCGTTCATCTCGTGGTCGCGGGTCACGGTCCGGCGGAACTGGATGACCGGCGTCGCCATCCGGACGATCTCCTCGACCGCCCCGGGGATGCGGGCGTCGAAGTCCTCCATCAGCAGCGCCCGCTGCCCGGGGTTGTCGGTGAACAGCTTCAGCCCGTGCGTCATCGCGTTGCGGGTCGTCTCGTTGCCGGCGACGACGAGCAGGATGAAGAACGAGCCGATCTCCTGGTCGGTCAGCGACTCGCCGTCCACGTTGGCCGAGACCAGCCGCGACACCAGGTCGTCGCCGGGGTGCCGGCGGCGCCTGCGGGCGAGCTTCATCGCCAGGTGGTTCAGCTCGTACCCCGCGGACATCGCCATGAGCAGCCCGTACAGGACGCCGATCCGGGTGATGCCCTCGCGGGTCACGTCCCTGCCGCCGGTGTACTCGGGGTCGCCGAGCCCGAGGATGGTGTTCGTCCGGTCGTACACCATCGGGCGCACTCGCTCGGGGATGCCCATCATGTCGCAGATGACCTGCACGGGCAGCCGCGCCGCGACGTCGGTGACGAAGTCGGCCGACCCCTTGCGTTCCAGGTCGTCGACGATCCGCGTCGCGGTCGCCTGGAGGTCGGTCTCCAGCTTGGCGAGGACGCGCGGGGTGAACGCCCGCGACACGATCCGGCGGATCTTGGCGTGCCGCGGGTCGTCCATGTTGATCATCGAGCCGAAGTAGCGGGCCATGTACCGGGGCAGGTCGGCGATGCTGTTGGAGCACGGCTCGCTGCTGAACACCTCCGGCGTCCGGCTGGCCTCCACCACGTCCGCGTGCCGGGTGAGCGCGTAGTAGCCCGGCCCGGTCCGGATGAACGGCAGCTTGAGCTCGGGGAAGAACGCCGGGTGCTCGCGTTCGCGCAGCCGCGCGAACGCCGCCGTCCGCCGGTCCGGGGGGAGCGTCCAGAAGGCCAGATCGGACAGGTCGTCCTGGGTGGCCCGTGCCGTCGTCGTCACCGCGCACCGTCCTCGGTAGTCAGAACGCCGTTCGGTTGCCATCGAACCCAGCCTTCGGGACCTTCGTCAAGGGGATCAGACCGCCGCGGCGGCCCGCCGGTGCAGGACGGCCCGCTCCGCGGCCGTCCACGCCCCGGACGTCAGCAGGTACAGCCCCGCCGCCAGCGGCACGAACGCCGCCACGGCGACCGTCCCGAAGGGCATCAGCCGCGCGACGGCGCCCATCGGCCCCTCGGCGGTGACCCGGCGCGACGTCACCACCGCGACGACCGCGAGCAGTGCGAACAGCCCGAGGAAGACGAGCGAGGGCGGGGCGAGGAGGCCGCCGCCGAGGACGCCGATCCAGTTCTGCCCGAGCGGCGCCGCGAGCAGCGTGTGCGTGAGCAGCAGGTTCTGGTGCCCGGCGACCGTCGCGGACACGAACAGCCGGTACATGACCATGAAGAACGGGACCTGCGCGACCATCGGCAGGCACCCGGTCACCGGTGTGGCGCCCTCCGCCTCGTACAGGGCGGCCATCTCCCGCTGGAGCCGCTGCGGGTTCCTCGCGTGCTTCTTCTGGAGCGCCTGGACCTTGGGCACGAGCCGGGCCCGCGCCCGCTCGCCCCTCGCGGCCGAGACCGCCAGCGGGACGAGCGCCAGCCGCACCCCGGCGGTGAACAGGACGATCGCCAGCGCGGTGGCGAGGCCGCCGGCCACCGGGTCCAGGGCGTCGGCGAGCCCGCCCACGAGGTAGGCGGCGATGGAGACGGGGATGTCGAACATGAGAGAAGAACCTTCCGGAACGAGGGGATCGGTGGCGTTCCGGCCGCGCTCAGGCGGCCGCGATCCCCGTTCCGGGCGCTCGCGGGCGGGGCCGTCCGGCCGCGTCCGGGTCGCGCTGCGGAAGGAAGGCGGTCCGCAGCGTCCTGTCCCGCATGGTCGTCCGCACCCGCGCCCGTGCCGCTCCGAGGCCCCGGCGCGCCGCGTGGACCCGCGCAGCGGCGAGCACCAGGAGCCCCGCCACGGTCAGCGCGCCCAGCGTGACCAGCACCGACTGCCCCGGCGCGGACCCGGCCCATTCGGCCACGGCGAGCCCGCGCAGCAGCGCGAAGGTCAGCAATGACCAGAGCACGAGGGGCCCTTTCCGGTGGGCGGCGGCGAGACGTGATCAGTCTGCCACGGCGGCGCGACGATGATCGACGGTCCTCCGGTCACGGCAGCAGGAGGGCGAGGGCGGACAGGGACGCGAGGGCCGCTGCGGTCTTCACGCGCGGCATGCGGGCGGCCATCGCGGCGTCCCGGTCCTCGTCGCGGGCCAGGTAGGTGAGGAGGGCGCTCAGCGCGCGTCCCGCGCCGAAGGCCGTGCCCGTCAGCACGGTCGTGATCGCGTCCTCGTGGACCAGGAGCAGGCCCAGGGCCAGGACATAGGGTGCCGTGGCGGAGACGTAGGTGCGGACGCCGGTGCCGAGTTCGAAGCCGAACTGGAGGGCGCCCTTGCGGAGGTGGGCCTGCAGGACGTCCTGGGGGATCTGGCGCGCGTTCTGGGGGAGCGGAACGCGGACCAGCCCGGCTTCGCGGGCGGCCCCCAGACCGGCGACGGCCAGGATCGCGGCGGTGCGGACGGCCCGCGGAAGCGGCGCGGAAAGCCCTGACAGCAGCCAGATCACCGTCGCGGTGAGCGTGCCTCCGAGCAGGAGCCCGAAGGTGAAGACGGCCAGGACCTCGCCCTGCCGTACGGGGGCCCGCCAACCTGGCGAGAACAGCACGGATTCGCTGTTGCGCGTTCAGACGCTGCCCGACAGCGAGAATCCGGCGAGGGCGCCGATCGACGCCCAGCACAGCACGGCGGCGTCCAGGGCGGCGGCCGCCACCGCGAGGAGCGCGAGGGCGGCGACGGGCAGGAGCGGATCGGTCGTGCCCCGCCGCAGCCGCCCCGCGGTCAGTTCTTGCACGCCATCGCCTTGCGGCAGATGGTCTTGTACCAGTTGCCCTTCTTGGATTTCTTCCAGCCGTCGTGGCAGCGCCAGGTGACGCCCTTCTTGCAACTGCCGCAGCTCTTGGCGTAGGCCCAGAGCCAGCCGTCGTAGCCGCCTCCGTAGCACTGGTTGGGCCGCAGCTTGTAGCGGCCGGGGTCGGACACGCCGGACTTGTGGAAGCCCTTGTACTTACCGCTCGTCCGGCAGCACACGCTGCACACCAGGCTGGGCCCGCAGCCGGGGGAGCAGTTGTGGTTGGCCGCGTACGAGGGGCAGCGCGGATAGATGTCGTAGTAGCCGACGAGCTGGAAGCCCGAGGCGAGGGCCTCCCGCGCGGGCGGGAAGACGCCGAGGGCCTTCAGCCCGGCGGTGGCGCCCGCGGCGGCGAGCCCGGTGAGGACGCTGCGCCGCACCGGGCGCAGCCGCGGCCCGTCCGCGGGCGCCGGGCGCCGCCGGACGCGCTGCGCCCCGGCCGGGCGGGGGCCGCGCAGCGGCGGGACGTCTTCCAGGTCGATCATCGTGCCGCCTCCAGGGTGAGGGCGCGGAGGGCTTCGGGCGAGCCGACGGGCTCGGCGGCCCGCACCCGCCCGTCGGCGCCGACCAGCACCGCGAACGGGGTGGCGGGGACGCGGTAGTCGGCGAACAGGCCGTCCTGCTCGTCGGCGAGCACGGTCACGCCGGGACGCGCCGCCTCGCCGGGCGGCGGCCCCGCGAAGATCGCGCGCAGCGCCGTCCCGTCCGGGACGGCGGCGAGGACGTCCGCGCACACGCCGCACTCGCGGTCCAGGAAGAGCAGCAGGCCGGGCCCGAGCCGGTCGAAGGCGGGGGCGGGCGCGCCGGGCGCGGGGCCGAGCCCGGCGGGCCGGGAGGCCCCCTGGCCGAGCGCGTGGACCTGCCGGACGAGCCCGGCGACCACCAGGGCGAGCAGCAGGATCGCCACCCATGACAGCAGGAGCGCGCTGTTCTGGAAGCTCATCCGGCCGTCCTCCTCTCCTCGGTCATGGCGTGCGGGAGCGTCCAGAGGAGCACCGCGAACCCCAGCCCCGCGACGACCTCCACGGACGACTCGTACAAGGTGCCTGCGGCCGGAGGCCCGAGCAGGGCGCCGGTGAGGGCGAGCGCGGACAGAGCGGCCGCCCGTCCCGCGACCCAGCCCGTCATCGGCGTGCCGGAGCCGCCGCATCCGCAGGGGACGCCGCGCCGGGTGCGCGCCACGTGCGCCGCGTAGGCCGCGTACAGGGCCAGCAGGACGGCCGCCGCCCCGCCGGCCGCGCGCGCCGGGCCGTCCAGCCGCAGCAGCGGCGCCGCCGCGCCGGCGACGCCGATCAGCGCCTCCGCGGCGATCACGGCCGCCGCGGCCGCGCCGGCGAGGGCGGCCGGCAGCACCCGGTGGGCCCGCACCGCGGCGGCCAGCGCCCCCGGCCGCCTGAGCTGCCCGGCCAGCGACGCCAGCAGGACGAGCGGGACGGTGACGGCGGCGATCCCGGCGAGCGGTCCGGTCACCGGACCGCCTCGACCGCCAGCCCCGCGAGCCGGCGCGGGACGTCGCGGACCCGGTCCTCCTCGGGCAGCACGGTCACCAGCAGCGACTTCAGCGCCAGCAGGAAGTAGGGGCCCTGGCCCTCCACGGCGTCGCGGAACAGCTCGCCGCCCGCGACGGAGGCGCCGCGCCACGGCGGGAGGCGCCTGCGGGTCACCGTGGTCAGCGCGGTGATCTCCAGCAGGCCGATGCCCGGCACCTCCTTGACCATCTCGGCGGGCTCGGGGCGCCTGGCCCGGCCGCGCGGGACGGCGGTGACGCCGTCCTCGTGCTCGGTCAGGCGCACGGTGTCGAAGAAGGCCACCGCGTCCGCCGGGCGCCCGTGGTAGAGGTGCGTGAACACCGCGTGGCGGCGCCCCTCCCACACGGCCGCGAGGACGGGGTCGCTGAGGCCCGTCTCGGCGTCGCGGGTCGCCGTCCGGCCGACCCGCAGCCGGCCGCCCTGGACGCGGAACTCCTGTTCGAAGCGGTCGACCCCGATGTCGGCGGCCCAGGCCAGCGCGTCCTCGCGGGTGCCGCTGGAGATCTCGTGGAGCCGCCCGCCCTCGGCGATCCGCGCCACCGACGTGCACGGCCGCCGCAGGTCGTGGTCTCCGGCGAGCCGGACCCGCACCCCGTCCAGCGAGCGGTGGGTGACGCCCCGCCCGCGTGTGCCCCGTGTGTCCTGCCCCCGTGTGCCCATGCCGTCCCCTTTCTGCGGGGACAGGGCCCCACAGAAGTGCCGCGGGTAACAATTGCGACGCTACGCGTGATACTTCGTTTCAGGGGCAAACCTTCCGGAAGTGGTCACGCCCGGGACCGGGTAGGGTCAACTGCCGGACTCGCGCGGCGCGGCGTTTCAGCGGCGGCCGCCCCCGGCGCCCTGGATAGGGTCGTGTGGTTCTCCGGCAGGTAGGCGCGTGAGGTGGAGCCCGTGAGCAAGGTCGATGTTCTGATCCGGCGGCTGGATTCCGAGCTGCCGCTGCCCCGGTACGCCCACGCGGGCGACGCGGGCGCCGATCTGGTCGCGGCCGCCGACGTGGAACTGCCGCCGGGGGAGCGCGCCGTCGTCCCCACCGGGATGGCGATCGCGCTGCCGGACGGCTACGCGGCTTTCATTCACCCCCGGTCCGGATTGGGCGCTAGGTTGGGAGTGACCATCGTCAACGCACCCGGTACGGTCGACGCCGGCTATCGCGGTGAGATCAAGGTGACCCTGCTGAACACCGACCCCCGCGCCACGGTGAGGCTGCGGCGCGGAGACCGCATCGCGCAGATGGTCGTCCAGCGGGTCGAGCACGCGGTGTTCCACGAGGTCGCCGAGCTTCCCGGATCGGCGCGAGGAACCGGCGGGTTCGGCTCCACCGGCGGATTCGGGCCGGCCCCGCGATCCGGGGACAATGAGCACAGTAGAGAAGGAGTGTGAGTCGTGGCTTTTGGACGTCGCCGGCAGGCCGAGGAGCCCGCTGAGGGTCCCGAGGTGACCGAGGAGCCGGCGGAGACCGCCGAGGAGGCTCCCGCCGAGGCGGGGTCGGCCAAGGCGGAATCGGCGGCGGGCGGCCCGTGGGATTCCGAGGACTCCTTCCCCGAGCTGCAGCGGCTGGACTTCGGGGCCCTCCAGGTGCCGGTGGCGCCGGGGCTGGGCTTCCAGGTGAACTTCGAGGCGACCCAGGTCGACGAGGAGGGCAACCCGCTCGACGGCCGCCCCGTCGCCGTGCTGGTGCAGTACGAGGAGAGCGCCATGCAGCTCCAGGTGTTCGCCGCGCCGAAGCGCAGCGGCATCTGGGACGACGTGCGCCGCGAGACCGCCAAGGACATCCAGGAGGAGGCGCAGGGCCAGACCCAGGAGGGCGAGGGCCCGTTCGGCGCCGAGCTGCTGGCGATGGTCCCGGCGGCGCTGACCGAGGAGGTGCTCGCCGAGATGCCGCAGGAGGTCCGCGAGCAGATCCCGGCGGAGTTCGTCGAGCAGGGCTGGGCGCCGCAGATCATCCGCTTCCTCGGCGTGGACGGCCCCCGCTGGTTCCTCCAGGCCGTGGTGCAGGGCGCCGCGATCGAGGACGAGGAGCAGTGGCAGGTCCTTGAGGACGTGCTGCGCGGCGTGGTCGTGCACCGCGGCGACGCCCCGATGCCGCCCCGCGAGCTGCTGGAGCTGCAGATCCCGCAGGAGTTCAGCGAGGCCGGCGAGGACGGCGAGGAGGCCGTGGAGACCTTCGACCCGTTCGAGCGCGGCCCCGAGATCACCGAGGTCCGCTGACCGCACGCGCACCGGAACCCGTCCGGCCGCACGCTTTTCGGACGTGCGGCCGGGCGGGTTCCCGGCGTCTGCGCCAAGCCGATCGCTTGCCATGCACCGGCCCGCGGGCCGTCAATCGGGGCATGTCCAAGAAGACGCGCAAACGCCGGGCCCGCAAGCGGAGCAAGCACAACAAGGGCAGGCGGCCCAACGCCCGCCGCTAACTCTCGATCATCTCGAACGTCATCGCGTGCTCGACGCCCGCCTGCCTCCCGCCCTCCTCGGCCACGCCGGTGAGGAAAGCCTCGGCGTCGAACCCGGCGCCGAGGCCGGCGAAGTACACGCGGTGCGCGAGCAGCGAGTCGATGCCGGCCCGCAGGTGGCCGGTGACGTCCACGTAGTGGGTGGGCTGCGGCGACCCGCCGAACAGCGCGAACCGGACGCCCTGCCACGGTTCGAGGCCGAGGTCGCGGAACACCCACCGGTTGGCCGCGTCCCGGACCGCGTCCGCGACCGCGAGGCCGAGCACCCGGTGGTCGGCCATGTTGAAGCCGCCGCCGGGGAAGGTCTCGCGGAAGTTGATGGACAGCACCACCTCGGGCCGGTGCCGCCGGATCGCCGCGGCGAGCGTCCGCCGCAGCGGCAGCCCGTACTCCAGCGTGCCGTCGGGCAGGTCGAGGAACTCGACCTCGCGGACGCCGACGATCCGCGCCGCCTCGACCTGCTCGGCGCTGCGGATCCGCCGCACCTCGCCGGGGTCCATCGAGTCGATCCCGGCCTCCCCGCGTGTGGCCAGCACCTCCGTCACGGTCTTGCCCTGGCCCGTCCACTTGGCGACCGCCGCCGACGTCCCGTACTCCAGGTCGTCGGGGTGCGCCACGATCGCGAGCGCGCGTTCCCAGTCCTCAGGTACCTCGTCCATCCCCCCATCCTCCCGGACGGGGCGGTGATCGTCACAGGTAGCGGAGCCACAGGTACGGGGTCGCCAGGGCGACCGTCACGAGGGTGACGACGATGCCGTACCGGGTGAAGCGCCAGAAGCTGATGGGCGTGCCGTTGCGGGCGGCGATGCCGAGGACGACCACGTTGGCGCTGGCCCCGACGGCGGTGGCGTTCCCGCCGAGGTCGGCGCCGAGGGCGAGGGCCCACCACAGCACGTGCCCGTCCGTGCCGGGGTGCTGCTGGACGAGGTCGGAGACGATCGGGCTCATCGTCGCCACGTAGGGGATGTTGTCCACGATCGCCGACAGCCCGGCGGACGCCCACAGCAGCAGCATCGCGGCCACGCCGATGCGGCCGTCGGTGGCGTCCGCCGCGGCCCTGGAGATCTCGCCGATGACGCCGGTCTCGACGAGCCCCCCGACCATGACGAACAGGCCGGCGAAGAACACCAGCGTGGGCCACTCGACCTCGCTGAGGGCCTCCTCGGTGGTCACCCTGGTCGCGGCGACGAGCAGCCCGGCGCCGAGCAGCGCCACCACGGACGGCTCGTAGTGCAGGACGGGGTGCAGCACGAACGCCGCGATCACGACGGCGAGGACGGCGAGCCCCTGCGCGAGCAGGCGCCGGTCGGTGATGGCCTCCCGCTCCTTCAGCTCCATGACCTCGGCGGCCAGCTCCGGGTCGTAGCGGAACGCCGAGCGGAACAGCCACCGGCACAGCGCGCAGAACACGATGACCAGCACCACGACCAGCGGGGCCAGGTGGACCAGGAAGTCGTTGAACGACAGCCCGCCCCGGCTGGCGATGATGATGTTGGGCGGGTCGCCGACGAGGGTCGCGGTCCCGCCGATGTTGGACGCCATGACCTCGGCGATGAGGTACGGCTCGGGCGCGAGGGCGAGCCGCTCGCAGACGAGGAACGTGACGGGCGCGATCAGCAGGACGGTGGTGACGTTGTCCAGCAGCGCGGACGCCGCCGCCGTGAGCACGACCAGCATCACCATGAGCCGGTAGGGGCGCCCCCGCGCGCGTTTCGCGGCCCAGATCGCCACGTACTCGAACAGGCCCGTCCGGCGCAGCACCGAGACGATGACCATCATGCCGAGCAGCAGGAAGACGACGTTCCAGTCGATCCCGGACTCGGAGGAGAAGAACGCGGCCTCGGCGTCGGTGACGTGCAGCAGGAGCATCAGGCCCGCGCCGCCGAGCGCCACCGCCGTCCGGGGCACCTTCTCCGACGCGATCAGCACGTACGCGCAGACGAAGATGACGACCGCGGCGGTGGCCTGCACGGAACCTCCCGGACGGCATGCGGATGACGGGACCTGCCGACCAGACTTCCCGGCGCACCACGGGCGACTCTAGCCGTCCCGGCACGCCGCGGGCGGCACCGGGGCCGGGCGATGGTGGGGTTTTGCCTACCCCGATCGGAGTGCTGGACCCATCCTCGGCGGGCCCGCGCTTCCGTAGCTTCGTGTCCCGGAGGCGCCCCGCGAGGGGGCGCCGGGCGGAGGTGAGGACGATGTTCGGACGCAGGGGACCGGAACCGGGGCAGCGGACGCCGGGTGAGGCGCTCCGGCTGGAGGACGTGCGCCGGGTGTACGGCCCCGAGGGCAACCGGGTCGTCGCGCTGGACGGTGTGTCGCTGTCGCTGCCGACCGGGTCGTTCACCGCGGTCATGGGCCCCTCCGGGTCCGGCAAGAGCACGCTGCTCCAGTGCGCCGCGGGCCTGGACCGTCCCACCGGGGGCCGCGTCTTCGTCGACGGCGCGGAGCTGACGGGCGACGGGGAGGCGGAGCTGACGAAGTTCCGGCGGGAGCGGATCGGCTTCGTCTTCCAGCAGTTCAACCTGCTGCCGACGCTGTCGGTCATGCAGAACACGGTGCTCCCCCTGAAGCTCGCCGGCCGCAAGGTGGACAAGGACCGGGCGCGGGCCGTCCTCGGGCGGGTGGGCCTCGGCGAGCGGCTCGGGCACCTGCCCGCGGAGCTGTCCGGCGGGCAGCAGCAGCGGGTGGCGATCGCGCGGGCGCTGCTCACCCGGCCGCGGGTGCTGTTCGCGGACGAGCCGACCGGCGCGCTCGACACCCGCAGCGCCCGCGACGTGCTCGGCCTGCTGCGCGAGTCGGTGGCCGCGTTCGGGCAGACGGTGGTGATGGTGACCCACGACCCCGTCGCCGCGTCCTTCGCCGACGCCGTGCTGTACCTGGCCGACGGGCGGATCGTCGGCCACCAGCCCGCGCCGACCGCCGAGTCCGTCGCTGAGCGGATGACGCACCTGGCCGACGAGGTCGAGCGCCAGCGCATGACGGCGGGGGCGTGACATGTTCGCATTGGCGATCGGTTCCCTGCGCAGGCGCGCGGGCGCGTTCACGGCGAGCTTCCTCGCCCTGTTCCTCGGCTCGACGATCATCATGGCGTTCGCCTCGATGCTGGACACCGCCGCGTCGGGCGGCGCGACCGGGGAGGCCCAGAGCACGCTGGTCATCATGGCGAACGTCGTCGGCGGCTGGGGGCTGCTGCTCGTGGTGTTCGCGGTGACCTCCACGCTGACCCTCTCGGTGCGGCAGCGGGCCTCGGAGATCGCGCTGCTCAAGAGCGTCGGCGCGACCCCGGCGCAGCTCGCCCGGATGATCGTCGGCGAGGCGGCCGGGCTGGCGGTGGCCGCGGCGCTGCTCGCGATCGTCCCCGGGATGCTGGCCGGCCGGGGCGTGCTCGGCCTGCTGCACGACACGGGCCAGGTGCCCGCGGAGATCGGCCACAGCTTCGGCCCGGTCGCGCTGTCGATGGGGATCGGCATCACGACGGTCTCCGCGACCGCCGCCGCGCTGATCACCGCCCGGCGCGCCACCCGCGCCGGGGTCGCCGACTCGATGCGGTCCGCGGCGGTGGACACCGGGAGGCTGAGCAGGAAGCGCATCGTCTTCGCGGTCCTGTTCCTGCTGCTGGCACTGGACGAGGCGGTCATCACGGTCACGCTGATGGACGGCAAGGGCAGCGACGTGATGGCGACGTCCGGGCAGGCCGACATCCTCGCCGCGATCGGGCTGGCGCTGCTGGCTCCGGCGATCATGCGACGGGCGACGGCCCTGCTGGCCGGGCCGCTGCGCGCGTTCGGCGCGGCCGGCGAGCTGGCGGCCGCCACCATGCGGCGCCGGACGGGCGCGCTGGCGTCCGCGGTCACCCCGGTCATCCTGTTCGTCGGCACCGCCGTCGGGACGCTCTACCTCCAGGCCACCGAGAACGCGGCGATGGAGGCCGCCGGGCTGGCCAAGACGGCTGAGCAGAAGAGCATCGAGACGCTCAACTTCGTCGTCATCGGCATGGTGGTGCTGTTCACGGCGATCATGCTGGTCAACACGCTGGTGGCGGCGACCGCGCACCGGCGCCGCGAGTTCGGCCAGACACGGCTCGCCGGCGCGACCCCGAGCCAGGTGCTCGCCGCGGTGGCGCTGGAGTCGGCTGTGCTGACGGTGACCGGCGTGGTCTGCGGAACCGTCGCCTCCGTCTTCACGATCGTCCCCTTCGGCCTGGCCCGCCGCGACTCCGCCGTCCCGGCCGGGAACGCGTGGACCTACCTCGCGGTCGTCGCGCTCGCCGCCGCCCTGACCGGCGCCACGACCTGGGCCGCCACCCGCCGCGCGATCCGCGTCCCCGCCGTGGAGGCGGCCCTTCGCTGACCGCCCGGCTTGTCTTCGCGTGGGTGCTCGCCCATACTGGGTGAGCACTCACTCATTTCGGAGGCGGGCATGGCGGGATCGGTGCGGGCTTCGGGCGGCGGGTTTCCGGTGGCGGCCGCCGTCCGGGGCCTGGGGGCGTTCTGGACGGCGGGCCGCCGGGTCGAGCGCGCCGCCTACGCCGCCGGGGCGGCGCTCATCGCCTCGGGGCTGCTGCACCTGGTCGTGTTCGCCGTGGACGGCGGCCCCTGGACGGGACCGGTGTCGTGGCGGAAGCCCGTCACCTTCGGGCTCTCGTTCGGCCTGACGCTCGTCACCATCGCGTGGGTCGGCGCGTTCGTCCGGCTGGGCGACCGCGCGCGGAACGCGATCCTCGGCGTGTTCGCCGCCGACTGCGTCGCGGAGGTCTCCCTCATCACCCTTCAGGCCTGGCGCAGGGTGCCGTCCCACTTCAACGAGGAGACCGCGTTCGACACGGTCGTCACCCGGATGCTCGCGGCCGGCGGCGGCGTCCTGGTCGTCACGCTGGCCGTGCTCGCGGTCGCCGCCTTCCGCCGCGACGAGGACGCCGCGCCGAGCATGCGGCTGGCCGTCCGGTCCGGCTTCGCCGCGCTGATGCTCGCGCTGGCCTCCGGCGCGGCGATGATCGCCCGCGGCGTCGCGACGGTGCGGTCCGGCGACCAGCGGGCCGCCTACCACGTCGTCGCCGCGCTGAAGCCCGCGCACTTCGTGACCATGCACGCGATCCTCGTCCTGCCGCTGCTGGCCTGGCTGCTCACGTTCACCGCCCTGCCCGAGGCGCGCCGCGTCCGGGCCGTCGCCCTCGCCTCCGGCGCCTACTGGGCGGTGGCGGCCCTGGTCATCGCGGTCTCCGCGATCCGCTTCGCCGCGGCCTGAGCCCTGCCCCGCCAACGCCGAACCCGCCGCCCTTCGCGGACGGCGGGTTCGGCGGGGAGGGGTCAGTGCGCGCGGGCGCGGCGGGGGAGGAGGAAGGCGACCAGGAACGCGGCGGCGGTGAGCCCGGCGGTCAGGGCGGTGACCTGCTTCGCGGCCTCCAGCGCTGCCGGAGCGGCGAACCGTCCGGCCGCCGGGGCGCCGATCGCCCCGAAGAAGACCGTGCCGAGGACCGCGACCCCGAGCGACGCGCCGAGCTGCTGGACCGATTCCAGAGCGGCCGAACCGGACCCCACCTCGTGGTCGGCGATGCCCGCCACGATCACGTCGAACAGCGGGACGAAGATCATGCCCATGCCGGCGCCGAACAGCAGCAGCGGCGCCGCCAGGTGCCAGCCGCCGACGCCCGTCCCGGCGGCCTCGAACACCGCGTAGAGGGCGGCCAGCCCGGCGACCATGAGCACCAGGCCGAGGTGCAGGATCCTGCGGCCCAGCCTGGCCATCGTCATGCCGCTGAACGCCGACCCGGCGAACGCGCCGACCGCCCAGGACGACATCGCCAGGCTCGCGGCCAGCGGCGTGTATCCGAGGCCCAGCTGGAGGAACAGGCCGGTCGCGAGGGAGAACCCGGCGATCGCGCCGAAGAAGACGACGACGAACAGGACACCGGAGCCGTAGGCGCGGTTGGCGAACACGCTCAGCTTGAGCAGGGGGACCCGCCCCCGGCGGGTGCGGCGCAGCTGGTGCAGGGCGAACAGGGCGAGGACGGGGACCGAGCCGGCGAGCAGCGCCAGCGACCAGGCGGGCCAGCCCAGCTCGCGGCCCTGGACGAGCGGGTGGACCAGCATGCTCATGCCGAGGCCGCCGAGCAGCATCCCGGTGACGTCCAGACCGCCCGAGCGGTCGGCGGACGCCGGCGCGGGCAGCGCCCGGACGCCCGCGACCAGCGCGTAGACGCCGACCGGCACGTTCACCAGGAAGATCGCGCGCCAGCCGGTGCCGAACAGGTCGGCGTCGACCAGCAGGCCCGCCACCACCGGGCCGAGGATCGTGGCCAGCCCGATCACCGGCCCGAACAGGGCGAACGCCGTGCCGGTGTCCGAGCCGAACAGGTCGCGGATCAGCCCGAAGCCCTGCGGGATCATCACCGCGGCGCACAGGCCCTGCGCGACCCGGGCGGCGATCAGGCTCTCCGGCGACCAGGCGAACGCGCACGCCACCGACATCACCGTGAACGCGGCCGCGCCCACCAGCAGCACGGGCCGCCGTCCGAACATGTCGCCGAGCCGACCGCCGGTCAGCAGCGCCACCGCGAGGGCGAGCGTGTAGCCGGCGGCCGTCCACTGGAGCGCGGAGAAAGAGCCGCCGAGGTCCGCGCGGATCGCGGGCGCGGCCACGTTCACCACCGTGGAGTCGAGCAGGTTCAGCAGCGTGGCGGCCAGGATCGCCGACAGGCCGAGCCAGCGGCGCGGGGCCGGTGCCGCGCCGTCGCCGGGGCGCGCCGTCCCGGCCGCGGGGGCCGGGGTTTCGAGGGTGGCGGTCATGGTCCGTCCTTCCATCGCGGAGCGGAATGCTCTGTTCCGATAATAGCAGAACGGAATGCTTCATTCCACATCGGGACGGGGTAGATCCGGCGGCGGGGCAAGGGGTCCGCTTCGTCCGGGGATGCCATACGCTTCGAGGTATGGACGAGGTTTCGGCCAGCACTTCGCCCGGGGCGGGGCCCCGCGGGCGCGAGCGCGGCAAGGGCGGGCTGCGGCGCTTCCTGCGGCGCATGGCGTCCACCAAGGCCGAGCTCGAGGCCGAGGAACTGCAGAAGACCACCGGCGACGAGGGCGCGACGCCGATCACCGACTGCGCCGCGCGCAAGCGGCACTGCGTGGCGGGTACGCTACGTACCGTGACACTCCGTCCCCGGGGCGGCGCACCCGCCCTGGAAGCCGAGCTCTACGACGGCACCGACGTGATCAACCTGGTCTGGCTCGGCCGCCGCAAGATCGCCGGGATCGATCCGGGGCGCCGGCTGCGCGCCGAGGGACTGGTGAGCGAGCAGGACGGGCGCAAGGTCATGTTCAATCCGCGATACGAGCTGCGCGGCGGCGCGTGAGGCCGCGGCGAGCCGCCGGGAGAGCGACGTGAGCGAAACGGAAACGGGCACCGCGCGGGAGACCGCCGCGCACGACACCGTCGAGGCGGCCGTGCGCGCCCAGCTCAACAAGGCGCTCGGCGGCGTGCGCGGCATGGTCGAGGCGGCGGTGCCGACGATCGCCTTCACCGGGACCTACGTCGCCGCCAAGGACGTCAAGCTCGCCGTCGGCGCCGGGGTCGGCGCCGCGGTGCTGCTCCTGCTCGTCCGGCTCGCGCAGCGCTCCAGCCCGCAGTTCGTCCTGAACAGCCTGTTCGGCATCGCCATCGCCGCGTTCTTCGCGCTGCGCTCGGGCAAGGCCGAGAACGCCTTCCTGCCCGGCATCCTGCTGAACGCCGGCTACGGCGCCGCGATGATCTTCTCGATCGCGGTGCGCTGGCCGGTCGTCGGCTTCATCATCGGATCGGTCACCGGCGACCCGACCGCCTGGCGGGCCGACCCCGGGATCGTCCGGCTGTGCTCCCGGCTCACCTGGCTGCTCGTGCTGCCCTGCGTCGTGCGCGTCGCCGTCCAGTACCCGATCTACCTCGCGGACGGCGACCAGAGCGGCCTGCTCGGCACCGCCAAGATCGCGATGGGCTGGCCGCTCCAGGTCGCCGCGCTGGCCGCCATGGCCTGGCTCCTCGCCCGCGGCCGAACCCCGATAACCCCCGGGGGCCCGGCCAAGAGCGAAAAACCTGCGTAGAGCCCTATCTCCCGCCTGGCTCCCTACCAGCGCGCCTACCTCAGCCAGCAGCGCAACCAGGCGACGACCCCATGGTTGCGATCGCGTCCCAAGGCAGGTTCGAGCGAAGCAAGAACCTGATCGCGCAGCGAGCCGCAAGGCGAGACGGAGCGATGCCAGCGATCGCCCGCGTTTCTCGACGATGGAGGGCCGCCAGGCCCGAAGGAGGAGAGAAATGCCGGAAGTGCGGGCTATCTGCCGCCGAGGAGCTCGGCGAGTTCGTCTTCCACGTCCTGGCTGGCCACGAACATGAGCTCGTCGCCCGGCTCCAGGGTGTCGTCGGACGTGGGCACCAGCACCCGGCCCTCGCGCAGGATCGCCACCAGGGCGGTGTCGCGCGGCCAGGCCACCGACCCGACGCGCTCGCCGCCGAGGGGCGCGTCCTCGGGGAGCGTCAGCTCCACCAGGTTGGCCTCGCCCTGCCGGAACGTCATCAGCCGGACGAGGTCGCCGACGCTGACGGCCTCCTCCACCAGAGCCGACAGCAGCCGCGGCGTGGAGACCGCGACGTCCACGCCCCACGACTCGTTGAACAGCCACTCGTTGTTCGGGTGGTTGATCCGCGCCACCACGCGCGGAACCCCGTACTCGGTCTTGGCGAGCAGCGACACCACCAGGTTGACCTTGTCGTCGCCGGAGGAGGCGACCACCACCTGGCAGCGCTCCAGCGCGGCGTCGTCCAGCGCGGCGATCTCGCACGCGTCGGCGAGCAGCCACTCCGCGCGCGGCACCATCTCCACCTTGATGGCCTTCGGGCTCTTGTCGATCAGGAGCACCTCGTGCCCGTTCTCCAGCAGCTCCTGGGCGATGGACCGGCCCACCGCGCCGGCCCCGGCGATCGCGACCCGCATCACGCGTCCTCCCCGTTCCGTGCCGCGACCGCGGCGTTGACACGCTCCAGGTCGTCGGCCCCCGCCATGATGTGCACGATGTCGCCGTCCTGGATCACGGTGTCCCGCTCGGGGACGAGCGCCTCGCCCATCCGGGACAGGAACGCCACCCGGGTCCCCGCGTGCTCCTCCAGCTCGCCGACCTTCTCTCCCACCCACAGGTGGCCGGAGTCCAGCTCGGCGAGGACGACCGCGCCGGTCGGGTCGCGCCACAGCGGCTCGGCGCCCTCGGGGAGCAGGCGGCGCAGGATCTGGTCGGCCGTCCACCGCACGGTCGCGACCGTGGGGATGCCGAGGCGCTGGTAGACCTCCGCCCGGCGCGGGTCGTAGATCCGGGCCACCACGTTGTCGACCCCGAACGTCTCGCGCGCCACCCGCGCGGAGATGATGTTGGAGTTGTCGCCGCTGCTGACGGCCACGAACGCCGACGCGCGCTCGATGCCCGCCTCGGCGATGACCTCGCGGTCGAACCCGAACCCGGTGATGCGGCGGCCCCGGAACCCGCTGCGCAGCCGGCGGAACGCCTCCGGGCTCTGGTCGATGATGGCCACCGAGTGACCCTTGTCCTCCAGGATGTGGGCGAGCGTCGAGCCGACCCGCCCGCATCCCATGATCACGATATGCACGGCCGTTCCCTCTTCCGTAGGGGGACGCTCCCCCTGTACCCCCCGCGCCGGGCACGGCATTCGCCGCCGACACCGCGCCGCGCCCGAGGACCGTTTCCTGTGAATGATCCCTGCGGGCTGCAAACCTACACATCCGCCCAGGCGAGTACTACTCAACCAGCTATCCGCCGGGGCGGCGAGGCGCCCGCCCGGCGGGGGGCGGCCGGGCGCCGCGCGGCGCCCCGCAGGGGCTAGAGTCTCGTTGCGTGTCAAAGGTTCCGGACCTCGCGAAGCGGCTCCTCCTCGGCCGCGCGCTGAGCAGTGCTCAGCAGCACGAACAGCTGCTGAAGAAACGCATCGCGCTGCCCGTGTTCGCGAGCGACGCGCTGTCGTCGGTCGCCTACGCCCCGCAGGAGATCCTCCTCGCCCTCGGCGCCGGCGGTCTCGTGATGTACCACTACACCCCGTGGATCGCCGCGGCCGTCGTGATCATCCTGCTGACCGTGGTCGCCTCCTACCGGCAGAACGTCCGGGCCTACCAGAGCGGCGGCGGCGACTTCGAGGTCGCCACCACCAACCTCGGCGGCAACTGGGGCGTCGTGGTGGCCAGCGCGCTGCTGGTCGACTACGTCCTCACCGTGGCGGTGTCGGTGTCGTCGGGGGTGGAGAACCTCGGCGCCCTGCTGAAGTTCATGCAGCCGCACGAGGTCGCCGTCGCGATCGTCATCGTCGTGCTGCTCACCCTCGGGAACCTGCGCGGTCTCAAGGAGGCCGGGTTCGCCTTCGCGATCCCCACCTACCTGTTCATGTTCGCGGTCTTCGGCATGCTGGCGTGGGGCCTGGTCCGGCTGGCCTCGGGCACCGAGCTGCAGGCCGAGACGGCGCACTACGAGGTCCGCGGCGACGAGATGGGCCTCGGCGGGTTCGCCCTGGTGTTCCTGCTGCTGCGGGCCTTCTCCTCCGGCTGCGCCGCGCTGACCGGCGTCGAGGCGATCAGCAACGGCGTGCCCGCGTTCAAGAAGCCCAAGGGCGAGAACGCCGCCACGACCCTGCTGATGCTCGGGCTCGTCGCGATGACGCTGTTCGGCGGCGTGACCGCGTTCGCCTACATCACCGACGCCAAGTTCGCCGAGCCCGACCAGGGCAGCCAGCTGATCGACCCGTCCACCGGCAAGCCCGTGACCGACGCCGACCCGGTGATCGCGCAGGTCGCGCACACGGTGTTCAGCAACTTCACCCCCGGGTTCGCCCTCGTCACCGCGATGACCGCGCTGATCCTGTTCCTCGCCGCCAACACCGCGTTCAACGGGTTCCCGGTGCTCGGCTCGGTGCTCGCGCACAACCGCTACCTGCCCCGCCAGCTGCACACCCGCGGCGACCGGCTCGCCTACAGCAACGGCATCATCATCCTCGCCACCATGGCCGGGCTGCTGATCTACGCCTACGACGCGTCCGTCAGCCGGCTCATCCCGCTGTACACCGTCGGCGTGTTCGTGTCGTTCACCGTCAGCCAGGTCGGCATGGTCCGGCACTGGAACCGCCTCCTCGCCTCCGAGCCGGACGCGGCGCAGCGCCGCCGGATGCGCACCTCCCGCGGGATCAACGCCTTCGGCGCCACCCTCACCGGCATCGTCCTGGTCGTCGTGCTGATCACCAAGTTCGCGCTCGGCGCCTACATCGTCTGCATCGCGATGCCGCTGCTGTACCTGCTGATGAAGGGGATCAGGCGGCACTACGACCGGGTCGCCGCGGAGCTGGTGCCCTCCGGCGAGGACGTCGCGCTGCCCGCCCGCAACCACGGCATCGTGCTCGTCTCCAAGATCCACAAGCCGACGCTGCGGGCCCTGGCCTACGCCCGCGCCACCCGCCCGTCCACGCTGGAGGCGGTGACCGTGGCGGTGGACGCCGAGGAGTCGCAGCGGCTCCAGCAGGAGTGGGACGCCCTCGACATCCCCGTCCCGCTGAAGATCCTCGACTCGCCGTACCGGGAGATCACGCGGCCGGTGCTGTCCTACGTCAAGAGCGTCCGGCGCAAGAGCCCCCGCGACGTCGTCACCGTGTTCATCCCCGAGTACGTCGTCGGCCACTGGTGGGAGCAGCTCCTGCACAACCAGAGCGCGCTGCGGCTGAAGGGGCGGCTGCTGTTCCAGCCGGGCGTGATGGTGACGAGCGTCGCGTGGCAGCTGCAGTCCTCCGACCGGCTCAAGGGGCGCACCGAGCCGCCCGGCCCCGGCTCGTCCCGGCGCCCGCCGCGGACCGGGGCACGCCCCGGTGCCGGTAGTGTTTCGGACCGTGACTGAACTCGAACCCGACGTCCTCGAACTGGAGGTCGGCAACGTCGCCAACGGCGGTTTCTGCGTCGCCCGGCACGAGGGGCGCGTGGTCTTCGTCCGGCACGCCCTGCCCGGCGAACGGGTGAGGGCCCGCGTCACCGACCGCACCAAGAACTTCCTCCGCGCCGACGCCGTGGAGATCATCAAGGCGTCCCCCGACCGGGTGCCGGAGCCGTGCCCGTTCGCGGGGCCCGGCAGGTGCGGCGGCTGCGACTGGCAGCACGCCTCGCTGCCCGCCCAGCGGGCCCTGAAGGCCGCGGTCGTGCAGGAGCAGCTGGAGCGGCTCGCCGGGATCACCCGCACGGTCGTCGTCGAGGAGGTCCCGTACCCGGTCGACGGCGAGGTGACGCCGCCGCCGGGTCTCGGCTGGCGCACCCGCGTCCAGTTCTCGGTCTCCTCCGGCGTCGTCGGCCTGCGCAAGCACCGGTCGCACGACATCGAGCCCGTGGACGAGTGCCTGATCGCCCACCCCGGCGTGGAGCTGATGGGCATCGAGCGCAAGCGCTGGCCGGGCGCGTCCGGTGTCGAGGGCGTGGTCTCGGCGAGCACGGGCGACCGCCTCGTCGTGCTGCGCGGCCGCGACCGCCGCAAGATCCGCGTCCCGCGGCTGGACGTGCCGGTCCGGCTCGTGCGCGGCAAGCCCGAACCGGGCTCCGGCCTCCCGTACGTGCGCGAGGAGGTCTCCGGGCGGCTCTACCAGGTCAGCGGCAGCGGCTTCTGGCAGGTGCACCCGGGCGCGGCGCAACTGCTCGCCGACGCCGTCCTGGACGCCCTCGAACCGAAGCCCGGCGACATCGCCCTCGACCTGTACTGCGGCGTCGGCCTGTTCGCCGGGGTCCTCGCCGACCGTGTCGGCGACGAGGGCCTCGTCGTCGGCGTCGAGTCCGACGGCCAGGCCGTCCGCGACGCCCGCTTCAACCTGCGCGACCTCCCGAACGTCTCGATCGAGCGCGGCCCCGTCGAGGAGGTCATCGCCGACCTGGAGTTCGGCCGCGCGTCCTCGGGCTCGCGCACGCAGAACAAGCGCGGCACCGGCCACCACGGCGGAGCCCGGGTCCGCAAGGCCGACCTCGTCGTCCTCGACCCGCCCCGCACCGGCGCGGGCCGCGAGGCCGTCGACCACATCACCCGCCTCGCCGGCCGCAAGATCGCCTACGTCTCCTGCGACCCGGCCACCCTGGCCCGCGACCTCGCCTACTTCAGCGAACGCGGCTGGACCCTGGAGTCCTTCCGAGCCTTCGACGCCTTCCCCATGACCCACCACGTAGAGTGCCTGGCCGTCCTGGTAAGAGGCTGACCAAACCCCCAGCCACCAACACCCAACGTCGACCAGCGGCGTGTTGCCCTTATCAGCGCCCGCCCAGGTCGTCCGGCTGGGCCGAGCAGCCCTCGGCCGCCGAGCCGGTTGGTGCCTGGCGTTGAGTTGCGGCGTGTTGCCCTTATGAGGGCTCGCAGAGGGGCAACACGCCGCAAGTCGACGAGCCCGGTCGTCCTGTCGCAGCCGAGCGGACGCTGGGCTGAGGCCGCACAGTCGGAGATCACCGGCATTTCTGGTATGACGAAACGTCCCCCGCATTCGGGGGGCCGTAAGCCGGGGTGTTCGCGCGGTCTTGCGGGGCGACGTCCAGAAAGGGCTTGGCAGATGGTCAGTATCCGAGAGTGCAGGGAGGAAGATCTTGAGCTGCTGGAGTCCCGCATCCCCTCGCCTGGCCGGACCAGGAGGCACGCGGCACGGTTCGAGCAGCAACAGCGCGGTCTCACCACGTTCCTGATCGCCTGGGCCGAGACCGTTCCCGTCGGAACGGCGCAGATCCTGTGGCACGGCTGCGCCGCTCCTGAAGTGAGGCAGCGGCATCCGAACTGCCCCGAGCTCAACGGCCTGGGGATCTGGCCGCCCGAACTGAGGTCCCAGGGCATCGGAAGCGCCATCATCGACGCGGCCGAAGACCTCGTCCGCCAACGCGGCCACGACCAGATCGGGCTGGGCGTGGACGACCACAACCAGCGCGCAGCCGCTCTCTACCTGCGACTCGGCTACCAGGAGACCGGCTGCCGCTACCTCGATCGGTACCACTACATCGACGACCATGGGACCCGCCATGAAGTAGTCGATCCCGCGCGGTTCCTGGTCAAGCATCTCGGCGGAGTTGCACCACACCACTTGTGAAGCACCCGCGACGCTCGTACACGGCCGGGGCGCCGGGTCGTGTCGGCTTCTCAGCCTGATCGCAGGCGGGAGGGGCGTCCGGCCGGGCTGCCGGTCTGGGGAAGTCGCGTGGATTGAGGATCCGCGATTCCGGCAGGACGCGCGGTGTGTGGCTGACCTCGGAAAATGGGTTGCGGGTCGGGTTAGCGTGGAAGCGTGATCGAGATCAGGGACGTGCCGGAGGCCGACGCCGCGCTGATGGTCGACTTCGCCGGGATGGTGTTCCACCTGCCCATGGAGGACGCCGACCGTGAGCGGGAGGGGTGGCCGCTCACCCGTGCCGAGCGGATCGGCGCCTATGACGGCGACACGAGGGTCGGGCAGCTCGCGGCCATGCCGATGCGGCTCGCGGTCCCGGGCGCTGTGCTCGACTGCTCGGCGGTCACGTTCGTCGGGGTGCTGCCCACGCATCGGCGCAGAGGAATCCTCACGTCCATGATGGACCGGATGGACTCCGACGCCATCGCGGCGGGGCGTCCGGTGGCCGCGCTCTGGGCGTCGCAGGGCGCCATCTACGGCCGGTACGGGTTCGGGCTGGCCACGCGGGCGATCGACCTGGAAGTGACGACGTCGCGTCCGCTGGAGTTCCGCACGACCCCTGACGATCGGCCTCTGCGGCTCGTCGACGCCGCGTCCGCGCCTGAGCTGGTCGATCCGATCCACCGGCGCTCGCTGCGCCCGGGCGGACTCGTGCGCGATCCCGAATGGTGGGCCAAGGCGATCCTGCGGCCGGTCGACCGGGACTCGCCCGGTTACACCGCGCCGCGCATCGTCGTCCATCCCGCCGGCTACGTGGTCTACCGGGTCCGCGAGGGGACGGTCAGGGTGGTCGACCTCGTCGCCGACACCCCGCAGGTGGAGGCCGCGCTCTGGGAGTTCCTGGCGTCGATCGACCTGACGTCCCGCATCGAGGCGCTGGGCCGTCCGGTGGACGATCTGCTGCCGCACATGGTCGCCGACCCCGACCGGGTCACTGTCAAAAAGGAGTTCGGCGCCCTCTGGCTGCGGTTGATCGACGTGCCGACCTCTCTTCGCGCCCGCTCCTGGGCCACCGAGGACGCCTTCGTCCTGGAGATCGAGGACCCGCGCATCCCGGCGAACTCCGGCCGCTGGCGCCTCACGACCGGCGCGGCGCCTGGTTGCGAACCGGCCTCCGGGCCCCCGGACCTGAGCCTGAGCGCGGCCGACCTCGCGGCCGTCTACCTGGGCGGGCAGAGCCCGGTCACGCTGGTCCGGATCGGCGCCGTCACCGAGCACACGCCCGGTGCGGCCGCGCGCCTGGAGGCCGCGCTGGCCGTGCCTCTGGCGCCCTACATCAACGACGACTTCTGAGTCACCGCCAGAAGAAGACCTTGGCACTGGCCTTGGCGATCGTCGCGGCGGCGGCGCCCTGGTGGAGGAGCTGGAAGCGCACCCGCTTGCCCGCCTCGACGGTGTCGGCGGCGAGGCCGTAGACGAGGTTGGTGACGTCGCCGACGGAGATGAAGTCCTGGACGGGGCCGATCTGGTAGTCGGACGCGTCGCCGTCCGCCACCTCGATCACCCGGGCCTGGATGAGCGTGCCCGCGGGGACGCCGCTCAGCGCCGCGCTCACCGACAGGCTGTAGCGGGCCGATCCGGTCAGCAGGCTGGGGCCGCCCGGGTCGTTGTGCTGGTGCTCCTTGTCGGAGTACTCCTTGCTCCAGGTGACCTCGGTCCACTTGCCGGGAGGAAGTTCCTGGTGGTCGCCACCGGTGCCGACGGACACGTAGTCGGGCATGTCGTCCTCTCCCTCGGGCGAGACGCCGACGCGCCACTGCCCGTAGTCGCTCTTGACGCCGCGGTCGTAGTCGACGCCGACGCCGTTGATGGTGTGGTCGTTGGAGTACTGCTGGAGCTGGGCGCGGGCGTCCCACCTGCCGCCCGACCAGGCGTACGTCTGCCACCCGAACGTGATCTTCTTGGCGTCGAAGGCGCGCTTGACCGGGCCGTAGCCGCCGTAGAGGCCGACCCGGTCCCGGCCGAGGACGCTCGCCGCGCCGTCCAGGTAGGCGTTGATCTCGTCCTGCTGCCCGGAGGTGGCGTCCCAGTCGGCGGCGAAGTAGATGGGCCGGTCGTCCGGCATGCCGCACGCCCTGGCCTGGGCGTCGGCGGCGCGGGCGTCGGCGGCGCCGGCGGACCGGCCGGCGAGGGGGCGCTTGGCGGTCGACTCCCACACGACCACCAGCCAGATGCCCGCGGCGGACAACTCGCGGGCCTCCTCGCGGGTCAGGTTCTTGCCGGTCGTGTCGTGCGACAGGTAGCGGCACGCGAACTTCGCCCCGGCGCGTTCCAGCGCGGACGCGCCGGGGCGGCCCCACGCGTAGTCGACGCCGAAGACGGCCATGTCAGCTCCATGTGTCGGGGATCGTCGGGGTCTTGGCGATTTAACAGGCTTTGTCTTTGGGGCGCAGGAGATTGCGGAGGTTGACCGTCCGTAAGGGGGTGGACGGTCAAGAGTCGCCCTGCGTGACGACACGCCGACGCGGCGTTGGCGGGCGCGTCTCCGGATCACTAGAACGGACGGTGACCATCAGAAAACCGCAGGCCACGGGGGTTCATAGTGATCCGGACGTTGAGGGTTCAGGGCATGGCGCTGGCGATCGCCGCGCCGTTGCTGGGGGGCGTGCTCCTGCCCGCCGCGGCGCAGGCCGACGGGCCCGACCCGAAGCCGAAACCCAGGCAGCACGGCAAGCAGGCCGCGGGTGTGGCGCTTCGCACGGACGGCCCCGCGAGTGCCGTCGTGCCGGGACGCATCTACGAGTGGACGTTCAAGATGACCGCCAAGGGGCCGGGCGAGTCCGGCAAGGCGGTGTTCAGGACGACGCTGCCGCGATCGCTGGCGTTCGTCTCGGGGACCAGGGGCTGCGCGGCCGCCGGGTGGACGGTCGAGTGCGACCTCGGCGCCGTGCGGAAGGGCCGGACCGTGACCGGCGCGATCAAGACCAAGGTGTCGGGGGACGCCAGGCCCGGTCAGACGATCCGCCTGCACGGGACCGTGACGTGGGGCAGGGCGCACACGGAGCGCACGTTCCCGGCCGTCCGCGTCGTCAGGTCCGCCCACCTCGGCCACGCCCCCTCCAAGGCGGCACCGAAGAACCCGGGCGGAAAGAAGCCGGAGGCCAAGGAGCCGGTGGAGAAGAAGCCGGTGGAGAAGAAGCCCGCTGTGAAGAAGCCCGCCGTCAGGAAGCCGGCGGCGGTGCGGAGGGTGGCTCTTTCGCGGTGACGTCCAGCGGGGCTGACCCGCCGCGCCGTCGCCGTCCGGTCCGTACGAGGATGGGGACATGCGACTTCGAATCTTCACCGAGCCCCAGCAGGGGGCGACGTATGAGACACAGCTCGCCGTCGCGAAGGCGGCCGAGGAGCTCGGCTTCGACGCGTTCTTCCGCTCCGACCACTTCGTCAAGATGGGGGACGTCTCGGGCGAGCCGGGCCCGACCGACTCGTGGATCACCTTGGGCGCGCTGGCGCGGGAGACCAGCCGGATCAGGCTCGGCACGCTGGTGACGGCGGGAACGTTCCGCTACCCGGGGCCGTTGGCGATCTCCGTGGCGCAGGTCGACCAGATGAGCGGCGGGCGCGTCGACCTGGGGCTCGGGACGGGGTGGTTCGAGGAGGAGCACACCGCCTACGGCATCCCGTTCCCGAGCCTCGGCGAGCGCTTCGATCGGCTTGAGGAGCAGTTGCAGATCCTCACCGGGCTGTGGGGGACGCCGTCCGGCGAGACTTTCTCCTTCAGCGGGGAGCACTACACCCTGAGCGGATCGCCGGCGCTGCCCAAGCCGGTGCGCCCGGGCGGGCCGCCGATCATCATCGGCGGCGTCGGGGCGAAGCGGACGCCGCGGCTCGCCGCCCGCTACGCCGACGAGTACAACGTCCCGTTCCACCAGGTCGAGGACACCGGCGGCGCGTTCGACCGGGTCCGCGCGGCGGTCGCCGAGGCGGGCCGGACGAGGCCGCTGGTGTACTCGGCCGCGCAGGTCGTGTGCTGCGGGCGGGACGAGGCGGAGCTGGGGCGCCGCGCCGACGCCATCGGGCGCGCGGTGCCGGAGCTGCGCGAGAACGGGCTCGCCGGCACCCCGCAGGAGCTGGTCGACAAGATCGGCCGGTTCGGCGAGCTGGGCGCGGAGTGCATCTATCTGCAGGTCCTCGACATGAGCGACCTGGAGCACGTGGAGCTGCTGGCCTCCGAGGTCATGAGCAAGCTCTGACGACGAGCGGGGCCCGCGCCCCGGGGAGCCCCCTGGGCGCGGCCCCGCGAGCCGCGTCAGGCGGTTTCCTCCTGCGGGCGCGCGTGCTTCGGCAGCAGGAACGTCACCAGGAAGGTCAGGCCGAGGAGCCCGACCTCGACCCAAAGCGTGAACTTCATGGCGTCGCCGAACCCGACCTTGGCGGCGTGCTCGCCGGCCCCGGCGACCGCCTTCTGGACGGCGGGCGCCGACCGCGGCGCGGCGGCGACGGCGGCCTCGACGTCGTCCTGGAGGCGGCGGCACGAGGCGGGCACGGCGGCGGCGTCCTTGGCGGTGGCGCGGTCGCGGCCGCAGTCGCGCATGCCGTCAACGACGCGGTCCCGCTGCGCGGCCGGGACGGACGCGGCGGCGAGGTCGCGGCGCAGGGCGGCGGCCCCGTCGTCGGCGGCGGACGCGACGTACCCGCCGAGCAGGCCGAAGAAGACGGTGCCGAGGACGGCCGCGCCGAGCGCGCTGCCGAGCTGCTGGACGGCGGTGAGCGTGCCGCCCGCCGAGCCGGTCTCCTCGGGTTCGACGCCCGCCAGCACGGTGTCGAAGAAGGGCCCCATCAGCAGGCCCATGCCGATCCCGGTGACGGTCAGGGCGGGGATGAGCTGCCAGGGGGTGACGTCGATCCCGGCGTACCGGAGCGTGAAGTACAGCCCGGCGATCCCGGCGGCCATGATGACGGCGCCCGCGTGGATCACCTTGCGGCCGAGGCCCTGGACGGCCTGCATGAGGCCGAACCCGAGGACGATGCCGACGGACCAGGGGATCTGCGCGAGACCCGCCTTGAGCGGGGAGTAGCCCAGCCCGAGCTGGAAGAACAGCGCGAGCACCAGGCCGAGGCCGGCGACGCCGGAGAAGAACACGAGGCCGACGACGAGGCCGCCGGTGAAGCCGCGCTTGCGGAACAGGCTCGGCACGATCAGCGGGTCGCCGCCGAGACGCTGCTTGCGGGTCTCGTACCAGGCGAACACGCCCCACACGGCGAGCGAGGCGGCGATCATGGCGAACGTCCAGGCGGGCCAGTCGTGCTCGCGGCCCTGGACGAGGGGGTAGACCAGCAGCCCGGCGCCGAGGGAGGCCAGGGCCGCGCCGGTGAGGTCGAGCCGGGAGGCGTGCTCGGCGCGGCCCTCGGGAAGGAACCTCAGCCCCGCCAGGACGGCGGCGGCGCCCAGCGGCAGGTTGATCAGGAAGATCATCCGCCAGCCGGTGCCGAACAGGTCGGCGTCGATCAGCCAGCCGGCCAGCACCGGGCCGCCGACCGACGACAGCCCCATGACGGGACCGAACATGGCGAACGCCGCGCCCATCTCCTTCTCCGAGAACATCTGCTTGATCATCCCGATGCCCTGCGGCAGCATCAGCGCGCCGAACAGGCCCTGCACGCCGCGGGCGCCGACCAGCATCCCGGGGGAGCCGGCGATGCCGCACAGCAGCGAGCCGACCGTGAAGCCGGCCGCGCCGACGAGGAACATCCGCTTGCGTCCGTAGAGGTCGCCGAGGCGCCCGCCGGTGATGAGCCCGACGGCCATGGCGAGGGTGTAGGAGGCGGCGAGCCACTGGATGGTGGCGGCCGACCCGCCGAGCTCGGCGCGGATCGTGGGGGCCGCGATGGCGGTGATCAGGGCGTCCAGCATGTCCATGACCTCGCCGGCGAGGATCACGAACAGGGCGACCCAGCGCCAGCGGTAGCCGCCGTCCGCGGCGCCCCGGGCGGGAGAGGTCAGTGTGTCGGTCATGGTCACTCCGGGGGGAACAGTGTTCGTTACTTGCGAACAATGTTCTATGGGCGAACGATGTTCGTGTCAAGTACGATGTTCGTAGACGAGGAATCCTCTCTCTAGTAGAGAAGA
This sequence comes from Actinomadura coerulea, assembly GCF_014208105.1. Taxonomy (NCBI): domain Bacteria; kingdom Bacillati; phylum Actinomycetota; class Actinomycetes; order Streptosporangiales; family Thermomonosporaceae; genus Actinomadura; species Actinomadura coerulea. The sequence continues at coordinate 3,609,806 of NZ_JACHMQ010000001.1, read as the reverse complement.
TATATCGCGATTCGCGTCAGTCAAGATGCATCGCGAGATTGGGGAGGTCCTGAGGTGGCCACCGAAGGCCCGCAGATGCCGACGCCGCCCGGCCGCAGGCCGCGCAGGGCGGTGCCCGCCCGGCAGCCGCTCACGCAGGAGCTCGTCGTCGAGACGGCGATCCGCGTCCTGGACGCCGAGGGGCTGGAGGCCGTGACCATGCGCCGCGTCGCGCAGGAGCTCGGCACGGGTGCGGCGTCCCTGTACGCCCACGTCTCCGGCAAGGAGGAGCTGCGCGAGCTGATGCTCGACCGGGTGGCCGCCGAGATCCGGCTCCCCGTCCCCGACCCGGCGCGCTGGCAGGAGCAGCTGAAGGACCTGGCGCGCGAGATCCGCCGCGTCTACACCTCGCACCGCGACATCGCGGTGGTGTCGATGTCGCTCATCCCCACCGGGCCCCACCTGCTGGACGTCGCCGAGGCGCAGCTCGCGCTCATGGAGGCCGGCGGCGTTCCGAAGCGGATCGCCGGGCTCGCCGTCAGCACCCTCGGCATGTTCCTCGACGCCGACGCCATCGAGGACACGATGCACCACGCCAAGACGCCCCCGGGGGCGGGCGACCCGTGGACGTACTTCCAGACGTACCTCGATCAGATCCGCGAGTACTTCGCCGCCCTGCCCAAGGACCGCTACCCGACGATCTCCGGCATGGTGGACGAGCTCACGGGGGAGGACGGCGACGGGCGCTTCGAGTTCGGCCTCGACATGCTCGTCCGGGGGATCGCCTCGTACGTCGAGGAGCCGTCCCGTCCCGAGAAGGACGGTTAGGCGAAGACGCGCTCGAAGGCCGCGTGCCTGGGAGCGCCGTCGGCGGTGTCCCAGACGGCGAAGACCACGTGCTCGAACCGGTCGGCGAACTCTCCGCCCGGACGCAGCGCCTCGGCGAACACCTCGGCGACCTCGGCCGGGTCGTTGCGGAACACTCCGCAGCCCCAGGCGCCGAGGACGAGCCGGGTGTGCCCGTTGGCCAGCGCCACGGCGAGGACCTTGCGGGCGCGCAGCCGCAGCGCCGCGGGAACCCGCTCGGCCTTGGCGGCGTCCCTGATCGCGCCGCGGTTCGGGGCCGGCGACGTCAGGAACGTGACGCCGTAGGGCTCCTCCAGAAGCCGCCCGGAGTCGTCCCGGAACACCGGCACGTCCGGCGAGTAGATCATGTGGTCGCTGTAGAGGAGGTCTCCCTGGGCGCGGTGGAAGTCGTAGTACTCCCTGGCCGACAGCAGCGACTCGTACAGGCCCGACGAGCGCGCCAGCCCCTCCTCCTGGGCGTGCGCCCCGTTCAGGAAGCCGCCGCCCGGGTTCTTCGCGGAGGCGAAGTTGAGCGCGAGCGGCGTCGTCCCGGGGGCGCGCAGCCGCCGCGCGGCGGCGAGCGTGGTCTCGCCGGTCACCTCGATCCGCGTCCGCGTGCCGGGGTCGGCCGATGGAAGCCGCTTCAGCAGGGTGTCCAGCTCGCCCGGCCGGTAGAGGACGGTGCGCCGGACGGCCTCGGCCAGGTCGTCCGCGATCGAGACGGCGCGGCCGGACGGCGCGGCGTAGTCGCCGCGTTCGAGGATGGCCACGGTCTCCTGGGCGGTCATGCGGCGGGGGTGTCTGCTCATGTCGCTCCGGATTCTGCTGGTCGGGCGAACCCGGGTGCAAACCCATTAAGTCCGGAGTTCCGGAAAATGGATGGGGGTGTTCGGCGGGTTCGGCCACACTTGGGGCGTGCTTCTGACGATCACCACGACGATGAGCCAGGCGACCGACCTGGGGTTCCTCCTGCACAAGCATCCGGGCCGGGTGCAGCGCTTCGAGCAGGCCTACGGCACGGCGCACGTCTTCTACCCGGACGCGGAGGAGCAGCGCTGCACGGCGGCGCTGCTGCTGGACGTCGACCCGGTGCAACTCGTGCGCACGCGCGGCAGAGGCACGCCCGACTTCTCCCTCGGCCAGTACGTCAACGACCGCCCGTACGCGGCGTCGTCGCTGCTGGCGTCGGCCATGGCGAACGTGTTCCGCACCGCCATGCGGGGACGCTGCGACCTGCGCCCCGAACTGGTGGACACGCCCATCCCGCTGGAGGTCGTGCTTCCCGCCCTCCCGTGCCGGGGCGGGCCCGGCCAGGCCGAACGGTTCTTCGCTCCGCTCGGCTGGGACGTGTCGGCCGTGCCGGTGCCGCTCGACCCGGACTTCCCCGAGTGGGGCGACTCCCGGTACGTGACCCTCACCCTGACCGGGACGCTGCGGCTCGCCGACGCCCTCAACCAGCTTTACGTCCTGCTGCCGGTCCTCGACGACGCCAAGCACTACTGGATGGCGCCCGACGAGGTCGACAAGCTCATCCGGGCGGGGGAGGGCTGGCTGGCGGCGCACCCCGATCGCGGCGCCATCACGCGCCGGTACCTGGCCAACCGGCGCAGCCTCGTGCAGTCCGCGCTGGGCCGCCTCGCCGACGCCGAGGACGCCTCCGACGAGGAACTCGACCCGGTGGAGGTCGAGGAGGAGGCGCCCGCCGCCGAGGACGGCCAGGCGGAGGCGGCGCCGGAGGAGGCGTCCGTCTCGCTCGCGGAGCTGCGCCTGCGGTCGGTGGTGCAGGCGCTGCACGACGAAAACGCCCGCCGGGTCATCGACCTCGGCTGCGGTTCCGGGAAGCTGCTGGCGCGGCTGGCCAAGGACGAGTTCTTCAGCGAGATCTCCGGATCGGACGTCTCGCACCGCGCGCTCGGCCACGCCTCGCGCCGCCTGCGCCTGGACAAGCAGCCGCGCCGCGAGAGCGACCGCGTCCAGGACGTCTTCCAGGGCGCGCTCACCTACGCCGACGAACGCTTCCGCGGGTACGAGGCGGCCGTGCTGATGGAGGTCATCGAGCACGTCGACCCGCCGCGCCTCGGCGCCGTCGAGCGGGTCGTGTTCGGCCACGCCTCGCCCCGCGTCGTGGTCGTCACGACGCCGAACGCCGAGCACAACGTCCGCTACGAGGGGATGGCCCCCGGCGCGATGCGCCACCCCGACCACCGTTTCGAATGGACGCGCCCCGAGTTCCGCGCATGGGCGGACCGGGTCGCCGCCGAGCACGGCTACCGCGTCCGCCACGTGCCCGTCGGCGACGACGACCCCGAGGTCGGCGCCCCGACGCAGATGGGAGTGTTCACGCGATGACCGAGATCAAGATCCCGGAGATGGGGCTCGTCGTGCTCGTCGGCGTGTCCGGGTCGGGCAAGTCGTACTTCGCGCGCAAGCACTTCAAGCCGACCCAGGTGGTGTCGTCGGACTTCTGCCGCGGGGTCGTGTCGGACGACGAGAACGACCAGTCGGCTACCGGCGACGCGTTCGACCTGCTGCACTACATCGTGGGCAAGCGCCTGCGGCGCGGCCTGCTGACCGTGGTGGACGCGACCAACGTGCAGAGCAAGGCGCGGGAGTCGCTGCTCAAACTGGCCAAGGAGCACGACGTCCTGTCGGCGGCGATCGTGCTGGACGTACCGGAGAGCCTCGCCGCCGAGCGCAACGCGGGGCGCCCGGACCGGGACCTGCCCGCGCACGTCATCCCGCGCCAGCGCCGCGAGCTGCGGCGCGGCCTGCGGTCGCTGGGCCGCGAGTTCCGCCGCGTCCACGTCCTGACCGGTGCCGACGAGATCGACGCCGCGACGATCCGGTACGAGAAGGCCTGGAACGACAGGCGCGACCTGACCGGCCCGTTCGACGTCGTCGGCGACGTGCACGGCTGCCGCGCGGAGCTGGAGGACCTCCTCGCCGGCCTCGGCTACGAGATCCTCCGGGACGCGGGGGGACGCGCGGTCGGCGCGAGCCATCCCGGTGGGCGGACCGCCGTCTTCGTCGGCGACCTGGTCGACCGCGGGCCCGACTCCCCGGGCGTGCTGCGCCTGGCGATGGGCATGGTGGCCGCCGGCGACGCGCTGTGCGTCTCGGGCAACCACGAGGCCAAGCTCGTCCGGGCCCTGCGCGGGCGCAAGGTGCGGCTCGCGCACGGGCTCGCCGAGTCGCTGGAGCAGCTCGCCGCCGAGGACGAGGACTTCCGCGACGGCGCGCTGCGGTTCATGGACGGCCTCATCAGCCACTACGTCCTGGACGGCGGACGCCTCGTCGTGGCGCACGCCGGGCTCAAGGAGGACTACCACGGCCGCGCGTCCGGACGGGTCCGCTCGTTCGCGCTCTACGGCGACACCACCGGGGAGACCGACGAGTACGGCCTGCCGGTGCGCTACCCGTGGGCGCGCGACTACCGGGGCAAGGCGATGGTCGTGTACGGCCACACGCCCGTCCCGGAGGCGGAGTGGGTGAACAACACCATCTGCCTGGACACCGGTGCGGTGTTCGGCGGGAAGCTGACGGCGCTGCGGTATCCGGAGCGCGAGCTGGTGTCGGTTCCGGCGCGGCAGGTCTGGTACGAGCCGACGCGCCCGCTGGAGGCGCCGGCCAAGGCGAGCGCGGGCGGCCACCGGGAGAACGACGTCCTCAACATCGGGGACGTCCTGGGGAACCAGGGTGTCGAGACCCGGCTGATGGGACGCGTCTCGGTCCGGGAGGAGAACGCGCTGGCCGCCCTGGAGGTGATGAGCCGGTTCGCGGTGGACCCGCGCTGGCTCGTCTACCTCCCGCCCACCATGGCCCCCGCGGAGACGTCGCCCCTGCCGGGATACCTGGAGCATCCGGCCGAGGCCCTCGCCGCGTACCGGGACAAGGGCGTGCTGCGCGCGGTGTGCGAGGAGAAGCACATGGGCTCGCGCGCCGTGGCGGTCGTGTGCCGCGACGCCTCGGTGGCCGCCGAGCGCTTCGGCGTGGACGACGGGACGACCGGCGCCGTCTACACCCGCACCGGGCGCTCCTTCTTCCGCGACCCGTCCCGCACGGCCGAGGTCCTGGACCGGCTCCGCGCCGCCGTCGGCGCGGCCGGGCTCTGGGACGAACTGGACACCGGATGGCTCGTCCTCGACGGCGAGCTGATGCCGTGGTCGGCGAAGGCGATGGACCTCATCCGCACCCAGTACGCGGCGACCGGCGCGGCGGCGCGCGCCGCCCTGCCCGTGGCGGCCGGCGTGCTGGCGCGGGCGGAGGGGCGAGGGCTCGACGTCGGCGGCCTGCGCGAGCGCATCGACCGGCGGACCGCGAACGCGTTCCGGTTCCGCGACGCGTACGCGCGCTACTGCTGGACGGTGGACGGGCTGAGCGGCGTGCGCTTCGCGCCGTTCCAGGTCCTCGCCGGGGAGGGCCGGTCCTGGGCGGTCCTGCGCGACCACGAGTGGCACATGTCCGTGGCGGGACGGCTCGCGGAGTGCGACGCGAGCGGGCTCGTCCAGCGGACGGGGTCGATGACCGTCGACCTGGGGTCGCCGCGGTCGGAGGCAGAGGCCGCCGAGTGGTGGGAGAAGCTCACCGCGGCGGGCGGTGAAGGCATGGTCGTCAAGCCGCTGGGGCCGCTCCCGGAGGACGCGAAGGTGCAGCCCGGGATCAAGTGCCGGGGGCCGGAGTACCTGCGCATCATCTACGGGCCCGACTACCGCGAGCCCGAGCACCTCGAACGGCTGCGCCGCCGGTCGCTCGGGCGCAAGCGGTCCCTGGCGATGCGGGAGCACGCGCTCGGCGTCGAGGCCCTCGACCGGCTCGCGGGCGGGGAGCCGCTGTGGCGCGTCCACCAGGCGGTCTTCGCCGTCCTGGCGCTGGAGTCCGAACCGGTGGACCCGCGTCTGTGACCGTTCGCGCGCCACGGCCCGCCCTCGGGCGGGCCGTGGCCGTCGGTCAGGTCGAGAAGAGCATGTGGAACACGCCGCCGTGGTGCGGGCGGTGGTGCCCTCCGTGGTGATGGTGGTGGACCGCCGGAGCGGGGGTCCCCCAGCCGGGCGCCGCGGCGGGCGGAGGCGCCGCCCGGTACTGCGACTCCATCTGCGCCAGGGCCTCGAGCTCGCCGTAGTCGAGGAAGATGCCCCGGCAGCTGTCACATTGCTCGATGTGGACGCCGCTGCGGGTGTAGGTCCGCATCACGCCACGACATTTAGGGCAGTGCATCGCCTTGTCGTCCTTCCGGTATGGATCCCCAGGTAGAGGCTAAATGTAGGACAGGTTGGGCGCCACGTCATGCCGCGTCCCCCGCCGCGGATATTCTCACGCAGGCGTCGACCATCGCCTGCTCCGCACCGTCGAGTGGCCGATCTTCCCTTCCCGCGGATATGACGCACGTGGCCGCGATCTGGATCGCAAGACTTCGGGCGGGAACGTCCAGGGCCGTCCAGGGGTCTCCCTGCGCGGGGACGGCGGGGCCGCCCGCCTCCCTGTACGCGTCCAGGAAGCGCTCCCAGTCCCGCGGGGGGAGGACGCCGCCGGAGTAGAGCGCCGCCGGCCGCGCGAGGTCCCATGCGGGGTCGCCCCTGCCGAGGTCCTCGATGTCGATGAGCCGCCACCGTCCATCCGGTGCGCGGACCATCTGGCCAAGGTGCCAGTCGCCGTGAATGAGGCAACGGGTGCGCCCCTCGGGTTCCGTCTCCTCGCCGCGTATCCAGGCGGGGAGAGTGGCGAACGCGCGTCGCACCGCGTTCGCGGCGGGGCCGTCCTCCAGCCGGGAGACCAGGCGCGCCACGCGTGCCGGACGTCCCCACGTTGGCGCGTCGGCCGGGACGGGCGCCGCGTGCAGGGCCGCCAAGAGCCGGGCGCCTTCCTCCCAGGGGAGTTCCTTGGACGGGTCCACGGGCTCACCGAACGTCGCGAGCGTGACCGTGCGGCCGTCCACGGTGAGCGGCGGGCCCAGGGCGCCGATGAGCAGATCGGGCATCGTCCCCGCCAGCCATATCCGGTCGAGGAAGGGGGCTCCGTGTTCCCGGTCGGCCTGGTGCGCCTTCACGACCACGTCGCCGACGCGGACGACGAGCACACCGTGCCGGTCGTACAGGGTCTCCGGCCGCCCGTCCTCTGTGGTCCTCTGACGCCCGATCTGGGCGAGCCGTGTGAAGAGCCCTGACTGGACGGTCTCGGTTTGCACGCGACCAGTCAACCACTCCGCGCGGGGCCCATCCGCTGCGCCGACGAGGCGGCGAACTCGTCCCGCAGCCGCTGCCGGACGACTTTGCCCAGCATGTTCCGGGGCAGCTCCGTCCGGGGCAGGAACTCGGACGGCACCTTGTAGTGCGACAGGTAGCGTTCGCAGTGCCGGCGCAGTTCGTCCGCCGAGAACGGGTAGGCGGGATGTTCGACCACGTGGGCGATGATGCGCTCGCCGCGCCGGGCGTCCGGGACGCCGACCACGGCGCACTCGTGCACGGCGGAGTGGCGGTGCAGGACCTTCTCCACCTCGGACGGGGACACGGTGAAGCCGCTCACCTTGATCATGTCTCGCTGGCGGTCCACGATGGTGATGAAACCCTTATCGTCCATCACCCCGATGTCACCCGTGCGGAGCCAGCCCTTCGACAGGGTCTGCGCGGTGGCGAGCGGCGCGTTCCAGTAGCCCGCGAACACCTGCGGCCCGCGCACGACGACCTCTCCCGTCCCGCCCGGCGGCAGGACCTTCGTCGGCTCGTCCTGGTCGACGATGACGGCGTCGGTCATGGGCAGCGGCAGCCCGACGGTCAGGTTCCGCGCCCCGCCTCCGAGAGGGTTCGCGGTGACGGCCGGGGACGCCTCGGTCAGCCCGTAGCAGTTGATCAGGCCCCTGGCCCCGACCTCGGTGAGCCGGTCGATCGTGCTCTGCGACAGTCCCATCGCCCCGCAGATGAAGATGCGCGGGGAGCGCAGGTCGTCCGGCCGCAGCCGCGGGCTGTCGAGCACCTGCTCGTACAGCGTCGGCACCCCGGGGAAGATGGTCGGCCGGTACCGGCGGATCGCCCGGACCACGCGGTCGCCGTCGTAGCGGGGGAGCAGCACCACCGCCCCGGCCGTCATCACGGGCGCGACGAGGCAGCTCATCAGCCCGAACGAGTGGAACAGCGGAAGCACCGCCAGCGTCACGTCCTCGCCGGGGCGCCCGTCGAGGTCCCACGCGTGCTGCTGGCAGGCGTTCGCGACGAGGTTGCGGTGGGTCAGCATCGCGCCCTTGGGGCGCCCCTCCGTCCCGCCGGTGTACTGGATGGCGGCCAGATGCCGTGACGGGTCCAAGGGCAGTTGCCGTACGCGGCGCGTGGGCGCCCTCTGCAACTCCTTGAAGGGGACGACGCCGGGGTCGTGCGGCACGTCCGCGGTGATCGCGGCGCGCCGCCGCTGCATCTGCACGAGCGGGAGCCGCAGGGCGAGCCGCCTGGTGGCCGGGAGGAAGTCGGCCAGGGACGTCACGATGACGTGTTCCAGACCCGCCCGGGCCCGCACGGCCTCCACCGTCGTGTAGGAACGATCCAGCACGACAGCGACGCGCGCGCCGCAGTCGGCGAGCTGCCGGAGCATCTCCTCCTCGGTGTAGAGGGGGTTGTGCTGGACCGCGATCGCGCCCCTGCGCAGCACGCCGAAGAAGGCGATGACCTGCTGCGGGCAGTTCGGGAGGATCAGCGCCACCCGGTCGCCGGGCTGCACCCCGAGGCGGTGCAGGCCGTCGGCGAACCGGTCCGCTGCCTCGCGCAGGTCGCGGTAGCAGATCCGCCGCCCGAAGAAGATCAGCGCGGGGTTGCGCGGGTACCGGTCCGCGGCGTCGTCGAGCAGGCGCGTGACGGGGACGTCCGGGATGTCGACCTCCCGGGGGACCCCCGGCTGATACCACTGCCGCCAGGGCGAGGAGCGCAGTGACGAGTGCCACATAACGCTTGATTGAACCATCTCCGGCACCTTCGCGCCGTGCGAGGAAACACGGACCCGCGGGTCGCCGGGACGCCGGTTCAGCGCGTCCAGCCCTCCGAGCGGGTGACCGTGCGGGCCCCGGGGGCGGGCGGCTCCACCGCGCGGCCCTCGTAGGCGGTCGACAGGACGATGTGCGAGTTCATCTCGCCGTGCTCCCCGAGGCGTTCCAGGAGCCCCTCCAGGTGCTGCATCGAGGCCACCCGCACCTTCAGCATCGAGCACCGGCTGCCGCTCAGCTTGTGGACCTCGGTGACCTCCGGCAGGTCCTCGGCGGCGGACGTCTTCAGCAGGCAGCGGCCGGGGGCGCACCGCATCTGCACGAAGGCCGTCAGCGGCTGGCCGACCCTGGCCGGATCGACGCGGGCCTGGTAGCCGGTGATCACACCGGACTCCTCCAGGCGCCGCACCCGCTCGGCGACCGCCGGGGGCGACAGGTTCACCAGGGCCGCGAGCCGGTTGAACGACAGGCGGCCGTCCCGCTGCAGCTCGGCGAGGATCCGCCAGTCCGTCTGATCCATGTGGAAGGTCCCTTCGGGGAATCGCTTTGCAACCTATAAGCCGAAAGAGCTGTACGCCATAGATCAGCCATTCCGTTCGGGAGTTGGCGTTTCTAGCGTTAAGGCATGGAGAGACGATCCCGCCCGATGGCGGCCCTCTGCTCGGGTGTGGCCCTGATGAACGCGTCCATGGCGGTGGCGAGCGCGACCGCGACGCTGGTCGCGGCGGACCGGCTCGGCGCCGCGTGGGGAGGCGTGCCGAGCGCGGCCGGCGTCGTCGGGACGGGCGCCGGCGCCCTGGCGCTGACCCGGCTCGTGCGGACCAGCCGGCGCCGCGCCTTCGTCCTCGGCTACGCCGCCGCTGCGGCGGGCGCCTGCCTGGCGGCCCTGGCGGTCGCGAACGGCGACGTCGCGGGGCTGTGCCTCGGGATGCTGCTGCTCGGCCTCGGCAACGCGGCGGCCCAGCTCTCGCGGTACGCGGCGGCGGACCTGCACCCGGCGGGACGGCGCGGCTTCGCGATCGGGCTCGTGGTGTGGTGCGCGGCCGCCGGGGCGGTCGGCGGGCCGCTGCTGCTCGACCCGTCCGGCGCGGCCGCCGCGGCCGCCGGCCTGCCCGCGTTCACCGGCCCGTTCCTGCTGGCCGTCCTGACCTGCGCGGTCGCCGCCGGCGCCGCGACCGGCGGGCCGGGCGGCAGGGCGGGGGCGCAGGGCTCGCCGCCGCCGCTGCGCCGGCTGGCCCGCACGCCGGCCGCCCGCTCCGCGCTGACGGCGATGGTCACCGCCCAGGTCGTGATGGTCGCCGTCATGACGGCCGCGCCGCTGGACATGCACATGCACGGCCACGGCCTCGGGGCGGTCGGCGCGACGCTGTCCGCGCACACGCTCGGGATGTTCGCCCTGTCCCCGCTGACGGGGCGGATGACCGACCGGTACGGCGCGCACCCGGTGATCCTCGCGGGCCTCGCCGTGCTCGCCCTGTCCACGGCGGTCGCGGCGGTCGCGACCGCGTCGCCGGGGCGCGCCGCGGCGCTGTTCCTGCTCGGCTACGGCTGGAACCTGTGCTTCGTCGGCGGCAGCGCGCGCCTCGCCCGCGACCTGCCGGAGGCGGAGCGCCCGCACGTCGAGGGAGCCGTCGACGCGGCCGTCTGGACGGTCGCCGCGGCCGCGAGCCTGCTGTCCACGGCCGTGCTGTCGGCGGGCGGGTACGCCGTCCTGGCGTGGGCGTCGTGCGCCGGGGCCCTCGCCGTCACGGCCGGGCAGGCCAGGCGCCGCGCGCCCGGGACGCGCCCGGAGCAGGCCGGGCAGGAGACCGGACGGCGGTGAACGGGGTCAGATGCGGCCGGTGCCGCGGCAGACGTTGCACCGCTCGTGGGTGGCGGTGCTGGTGCCGGTGCCGTTGCAACCGGGGCACGACCGCGTCGCCGGTTTGTTGTGCTTGCCCAAGTTCACCACCCCCTGGGGGTTCATCCTAAGGGCTCGGCGGGTCGCGTGCCGTGCCCGCATATCAGTTCGCCGGCGGAGCCCTCCGGGTTCACCGGCGCCCCGGCGAACCCGCGACCGGGGGCCGGACGACGTCTCGGCGCGGTCGGCCCGAGTCGCGTTCGCCTTCCCCGCCGACGCTTGTACGCTGTCCCTCACGCGCGCCGTCGTCCGGTCACGGTGCCCCGAGCAAGGAGATCGCGCAGGTTGGTGCCATTGCCGCTGACCACCGCGATCCGTCCCTACGACTGGGGATCGCGGACCGCCCTGGCCGAGCTGCTCGGCGTCGAGCCGACGGGGCGCCCGCAGGCCGAGCTGTGGGCGGGCGCGCACCCCGCCGCGCCCTCCCGCGTGGACGGGACGCCCCTCGACGTCCTCATCGACCGCGACCCGGTCGGCATGCTCGGCGCCCCGAGCGTGGAGCGGTTCGGCCCGACGCTGCCGTACCTGCTCAAGGTGCTGGCCGTCGAGAAGCCGCTGTCGCTGCAGGTGCACCCGAGCAGGGCCCAGGCCGAGGCCGGGTTCGCCCGCGAAGAGGCGCAGGGCATCCCCGTCGACGACCCCGCCCGCACGTACAAGGACCCCTTCCACAAGCCCGAGATGGTCTGCGCCCTCACCGAGTTCCACGGCCTGTGCGGCTTCCGCGACCCCGCCGAGACCGCCGGCCTGCTCGAAGACCTGAAGGTCCCCGAGCTGGACCCGTGGATCGCCGCGCTCCGCACCGAGCCGCCGGCCGAGGCGCTCCGGACCGTCCTCACCCAGATGCTCGACGAGCGCTCCCGGCCCCTCCAGGCCGCGGTCGAACCGGCCCTGACCGGCGTCTACGCCGACATCGCCCGCGCCCACCCCGGCGACCCCGGGGTCCTCGCCGCGCTCCTGCTCGACCACGTCGAGCTCAAGCCCGGCCAGGCCCTCTTCCTGGGCGCCGGTGTGCCCCACTCCTACCTGGGCGGCCTCGCGATCGAGGTGATGGCGAACTCCGACAACGTCGTGCGCTGCGGGCTCACCGCCAAGCACATCGACGTTCCCGAGCTGATGCGCGTCGTCGAGTTCGTCCCGTCCCGGCCCCACCGCGTCGAGCCCACGGCGGACCACCGGTACCGCACCGCCGCCGAGGAGTTCACCCTCGTCCGCCACGACCTCGCGGAGGCCTCGGAGAACCTGCCCGCCGGCCTGCCGCAGACGCTCCTCTGCCTGGAGGGCGAGGCCCGCCTCACCGCGGAGCCGGACCTGACCCTCGCCCGGGGCGAGGCCGCCTTCGTCCCCGCCGGCGCCCCCGCCACCCGCCTCACCGGACACGGCACGCTCTACCGCGTGCTTCCGGGGATCGGGTCATGACCGTCCTCGCCCTCGACATCGGCGGCACCAAGTTCGCCGTCGCGCGCGTCGACGCCGACGGCACGCTCCTCGACCGCGCCGAGCACCCCGTCGGCCAGGCGCCCACCGCCACCCTGCGCGGCCTCGTCGCCGACTTCGCCGGGGACGGCCGGACGCGCCGCTCCCTGACCGGCGTCGGCATCGGCTCGGCCGGCCCGATCGACGCGGCCGCCGGCACCGTCAGCCCGATCAACATCCCCCGCTGGCGCGGCTACCGGCTCGTCGCGGCCGTCCAGCGCCTCGTCCCCGGCGTCCCCGTCACCCTCGCGGGCGACGCCCAGTGCATGGCGCTCGGCGAATGGTGGCGCGGCGGCCACGACTGCGGGTCGCTGCTCGCCATCGCGGTGTCGACCGGAGTCGGCGGCGGCCTCGTCATCGACGGCCGCCCCTGGACCGGGCGCACCGGCAACGCGGGCCACATCGGCCACGTCATCGTCGACCTCGACGGCGAGGCCTGCGTCTGCGGCGCCCGCGGCTGCCTGGAGACGATCGCCGCGGGTCCCGGCATGGTCCGCTGGGCGCTCGCCCAGGGCTGGACGCTCGCCCCCGCGACGGGCCGCCCCGACGCCCGCGCCCTGGCCGCCGCGGCCCGCTCCGGGGCCCCGGTCCCGCTGGCGGCCTTCCAGCGCGCCGCCGGCGCCCTCGCCACCGCGATCCTCAACACCGCGTCCGTCCTCGACGTCCGCGACGTCGTCATCGGCGGCGGCGTGGCGGCCGCGGGCGACCTGCTCCTCGACCCGCTGCGCGCCGCGATCACCGCCCGCGCCGGCATGCCGCACCTGCGCGACCTGCGCGTGTCCTCCACGACCTTGGAGCGCGACGCCGGCCTCTACGGCGCCGCCGCCCTCGCCCTCCTCGCCTCCGGCGAGCCCCTGCGCCCCACCCCCTGAACCCGACCCTCAACGCTTCCTTAAAGACGCCATAAGGGGGGCGGCGGGGCGGGGGAAGGGTGCGAGGTTCGTGGTGTGGCACTGCGAATGGGCAAGGACATCGGTTCGCTCGCCCCCGGTTCGCCGGGGGAGCGGATGCGCCCCGCGGTGGTCGCCCGGGCCTTCCAGGGGCTGCCGCCCGCGCACCGCGAGATCCTCACCGAGACGGTCTTCCGGGACCGGTCGGTCAACGAGGCCGCCGCCTCGCTGGGGGTGCCGGTCGACGTGGTGAAGGTCCGCGTCTACCAGGCGCTCCGGGCGCTCAGCGCGGCCGTGGAGACGCCGCGGACGTTCGCCTGACGCCCGCGAGGGCGCGGACGATCGCGGCGAACGCCTCGACGAGCGGGCCTCCGTCCGCCCAGGCGAGCGCGACGCGCAGCGGCTCCACGTCCGTGAGCGGCACCCAGGAGAGGCCGGGGCGGAGGTCGCGCCGTTCGGGATCAAGGTCCTGGTGGTCGAGCCGGGCGCGTTCCGGACGTCGTCGTTCGCCGGCGGCGGCAACGACGCCGCGGACGCGGTGGACGCCGCCCTCGCCGGGGCGCGGAAGGAGTTCGCGGCCGGGGAGCCGACCTCCCGTGGCGCCGATTTCGCATAATGAGGCGATAAATAGGTTGCCGGGACGGATCCGCCCCGGCACCATGGACGTCGAAGGTGAGAACGCCGGAAAGACGGGATCGGAAAGGAGAGCCGTGATGCGACGTCGTCGAATGCGCAGCAGCCATTCCGGTCTCGGGAGCCGCCGTCGGACGTGACCCGCACGTTCCGACGCCGACCGCCCGAAGACCACGGGCGGTCTTTTTCGTTTCCGGAGGGTTGGCCGAGCGGGAAGGCAGCGGCTTGCTAAGCCGTCGTCAGGGTCACCCCTGCGCGAGTTCGAATCTCGCACCCTCCGCGCTGAGCAGGGACGCTGGTGCGTCCGGCGGTCTCATAAACCGCAGCAGGCAGGTTCGATTCCTGCGCTCAGCACGCAAGAACACGTCTCCGTGGCGCAGTGGAGAGCGCGCCGGGTTGCGGACCCGGAGGCCGCAGGTTCGATTCCTGCCGGAGATACGGCTTTCGTGGTGTAGTGGTCTGCACGCCAGGTTGTGGTCCTGGAAGTGTCGGTTCGATCCCGACCGAGAGCCCTATGTGCTTTGTTCGACCGTGACCGGCAGATATTGCTCAGGTGCTGGTATCCGGTTGCGTTGTGTTTGATCGAACCTGGAAAAACCTTCCGCATGTACTGTTCCTCCCCGCGGGCGTTGCGGTCCCGCGTCGTCGGCCTGAGCGTGCTCGCCGTGCTGGCGCTGACCGTCCACGGCGGTCCCGCCCGGGCGGCCCGGGGCCCCGCGCCCTACCTCGACCCGCAGCTGTCGGTGGAGGACCGCGTCGACGACCTGCTCGACCGGATGACCCTGGCCGACAAGCTCGGCCAGATGACCCAGCCGGAGCGGCGCTACGTGGCGCCCGAGGAGGTCACCCGGTACCGGATCGGGTCGGTGCTGTCCAGCGGAGGGTCGGCGCCCAGCCCGAACACGCCGCGGAGCTGGGCGGACATGTACGACGGTCTCCAGCGGGCCGCGCTCGCCGCGCCGCTGCGCGTCCCCATGATGTACGGGGTCGACGCGGTGCACGGCCACAACAACGTGGCCGGTGCGACGATCTTCCCGCACGACATCGGGCTCGGCGCGGCCCGCGACCCGGCCCTCGTCCGCCGGATCGGCGCGGCGACCGCCGCGGAGATGACGGGGACGGGCGTGGACTGGGACTTCGCGCCCTGCCTGTGCGTGGTCCGCGACGACCGCTGGGGGCGGACGTACGAGTCGTTCGGCGAGGTGCCGGAGCTGCCCGCGATGATGACGACGCTCATCGAGGGGCTGCAGGGCAGGGAACTGGGCGGCCCCGCGTCCGTGCTGGCCACGGCGAAGCACTATCTCGGGGACGGTGGCACCGAGGGCGGCGACGACCGCGGCGACACCAGGATCGCGGAGCGGGAGCTGCGCGCGGTCCACCTGCCGCCGTTCCGCGAGGCCGTGAAGCGCGGCGTCGGCTCGGTGATGGTCTCCTACAGCTCGTGGAACGGGCTGAAGATGCACCGGAACAAGTACCTGATCAGCGATGTCCTCAAGCGCGAGCTGGGCTTCACCGGCTTCGTCGTGTCGGACTACAACGGCATCGACGAGATCGACGGGAAGCGGGGGTTCACCAAGGAGGAGGTCGCCGCCGCGGTCAACGCCGGGATCGACATGGTCATGGTGCCGACCGAGTGGCGCCGGTTCATCGACTACCTGCGGGACGCGGTGAGGGACGGGTCCGTCCCGATGTCCCGCGTCGACGACGCCAACCGCCGCATCCTGACCAGGAAGTTCGAGCTCGGCCTGTTCGAGCGGCCGCTGGCCGACCGCTCCTACCTGGGGACGGTGGGGGGCGCCGGGCACCGCGCGCTCGCCCGGCGCGCGGTCGCCGAGTCGCAGGTGCTGCTGAAGAACGCCGGCGGCGTCCTGCCCCTGGACGACGACGACAAGGTCTTCGTCGCGGGCCGCAGCGCCGACGACATCGGCATGCAGTCGGGCGGCTGGACGATCACCTGGCAGGGCGCGCCGGGCCCCACCACGAAGGGCACGACGATCCTGCGGGGCATCCGCGGGGCGGCGGACCCGTCCGCGACCGTCACCTACAGCCGGGACGGGACGGGCATCGACAGGTCCTACGACGCGGCGATCGCGGTCGTCGGGGAGAAGCCGTACGCCGAGTACCACGGCGACCTGACCGGTGACATGGGCCTCGACGACGCCGACCTGAGGACGATCGACCGGCTGCGGGCGTCCGGCGTCCCGGTGGTCGTGGTGCTGGTGTCGGGGCGTCCGCTGGACATCGCCTCCGAGTTGCCCAAGTGGAGTGCGCTCGTCGAGGCCTGGCTGCCGGGAAGCGAGGGGGCGGGCGTCGCCGACGTCCTGTACGGGTCGGCCGCGCCCACCGGAAGGCTCCCGGTGACGTGGATGCGCGCGGCCTCCCAGCAGCCGGTCAACAAGGGCGACGGCAAGAAGCCCCTGTTCCCCTTCGGCTACGGCCTCACATACGACTGAGCGCCTCCTTGAGGACGTCGTCCAGCGGGGACGCGGCGACCCCGAACGTCTCCTCGATCGCCGAGGAGTCGGCGGTGAACGGCCGGTGCGACATGTGCTCCGTCTCCCACATCTCCTCCCAGAACGGATCCGTGAGGCTCAGCAGCGTCAGTTCGCGGTCCGTCATGGTGTCCAGGCGGGGTCCGGGGACGCCGGCGAGCGCGGCGAGGCGGTCGGCGACCCCGCGCACCGAGGCGGTGATCGTCGGGGCGTGCCACGGCCGGCCCCATCCGCGCTCGTCGCCGTCGCGGGCGACGGCGACGAGCGCGCGGGCGGTGTCGCCGATCGCCGAGAAGGCGTGCGGGACGTCGACCGCCGCCGGGACGAGCGCCGGGCGTCCGGCGAGCACCTTCGGCTGCACCATGAGCGTGAAGACGGAGTAGGCCCCGGCGCCGAGGAACTGGCCGGCGCGCACCTCCGCGGCCCGCACCCTTCCGGCGTCGTGCGCCTCCTTGGCCCGGAGCCACATCTCGGCGCGCACCCGCCCCTTGGACCCGGTCGCCTCCAGCGGGTGCTCCTCGGTGACCGGGCCGTCCACCGGCCCGTATCCGTAGAGGTTGCCCAGCATGACGTACCCCGCGCCGGACCGTTCGGCGGCGGTCAGGACCGAGCCGAACAGCGCGGGCAGCAGGTCAGGCCACGTGTGGTAGGCGGGCGCCGCCGCGTTGAACACGGTCGCGGCGCCCTCGGCGAGCCGGCTGAGCTCGGCGGTGTCGGTGGCGTCCAGCGCGACCCGCTCGACGAGCGGGTGCTCCGGACCCGCTCCGCTGCGGGACACCATCCGGACGCGGTCGCCCGCGCCCGCGAGGAGGAGCGCGGTGGCGGTGGCGGTGGCGCCCCGGCCGACGACGACATGGAACGGCATAATTCACTCCAGTGAGGTAGTGGCCGGGCATCCGGCCGTTGCCCGATCCACTCTGCGGTCCGCCGCCCCCGGACGGCAGGGGCCTGATCGCCAACCATCCGGAGGTTCTGGCCAGATGCACACGGTCGCGGTCGTCGTCGTCCCGCCGGTGATGGCCTTCGACGTCACGATCCCGCAGATGGTGCTGGGCGCCGCCGAGGCGGGCGGCGGTCCCGCCTACGAACTGCTGGTCTGCGCCGCCGAGCCGGGGCGTCCGCTGGAGACCGTCGGCGGCCTGGACGTCGTCGCCCCGCACGGGCTGGACGCCGTGCGGGGCGCGGACAGCGTCATCGTGGTGGGCAGCGGGGGCCGCACCGGCATTGAGCCCTCCGTCCTGGACGCCCTGCGCGCCGCGGCGGGCACGGGCAAACGCGTCGCGGCCATCTGCACGGGCGCCTTCGTGCTCGGCGAGGCGGGCCTGCTGGACGGCCGCCGCGCCACGACGCACTGGGGCCTCACCGGCGACCTCGCCCGCCGCTTCCCCGCGGCGGAGGTCGTCCCCGACGTCCTCCACGTCACGGACGGGGCGGTGCTGACCTCGGCCGGGGCCGCCGCCGGGATCGAGCTGTGCCTGCACCTGATCCGCGAGGACCACGGCGCCGCGGTGGCGGCCGGGGCGGCGCGGCTGACGGTCGCGGCGCCCCCGCGCCCCGCCGGCCAGGTCCAGCGCCTCGAAGATCCGCTGCCCGCCGGACCGGACGTGTCGCTCGCGGAGACCCGCGCCTGGGCCGTGCGGCGCCTGGGGGAGCCGCTCACCCTCGCCGACCTGGCCCGGCACGCGCGCGTCAGCACCCGCACGCTGACGCGCCGGTTCCACGCGGAGACGGGCCACAGCCCGTTGCAGTGGCTGCTCCACCAGCGGATCGACCGGGCCCGCGAGCTGCTGGAGGGCACCGTGCTCCCGATGGAGCAGGTCGCCCACCGCAGCGGCCTCGGCAGCGCCGACTCCCTGCGCCAGCACTTCGTCCGCAGGCTCGGCGTCACCCCGAGCGCCTACCGCTCCGCTAGTCGGCGAGCGCGGCCAGTGCCTTCTGGAGGTCCTCGGACGCCTGGTCTGCCGGCTTCCTACCGGTGACGGCCGCGGTGACCTGCTCCTGGACGGCCGTGCTGACCTCGTTGTAGCGGACGACGACCGGGCGCGGCCGCGCCCGGTCCATGCCCTGCCGCAGTACCGGCAGGTACGGATACCGCTTGATCATTCCGGGGTCGCCGTAGAGGGCGGCGAGGGACAGCGGGAAGGACTGCGCGCGGCCGTACTCCTTCTGAACGGCCGGGCTGACGATGTGGGCGACGAAGTCGCGGGCGGTGGCCTGGTGCCCGGAGAACGCCGACACGGCCAGATTGTTGCCGCCCAGGGTGCCCGAGCCCGGCCCGCCCTCGCCCGGGATCGGCGCGACGCCGAACCTCCCGGCGACCTTCGAGCCGCTCTTCTCGGCCGCGAGCGCGTAGACGTAGGCCCAGTTGCGGTGGAAGACGAGGCGCCCCTCCTGGAAGGCGCGGCGGCCCTCCTCCTCCTTGAACGTGATGGCCTTCCGCGGGATGGTGCCGTTCCGGAAGCCGTCCACGAGGAACCTGAGCCCGGCCTTGGCCTGCGGGGTGTCCACCCGCGGCCTGCCCGAGGAGTCGAAGACCTCGCCGCCCGCGGACTGGACGGCCTCGGAGTAGTTGACCGTGAGCCCCTCGTACTTGCCGTACTGGCCCGCGTAGCAGTCGACGCCCTTGCCCTCGGGCGTCCGGCGGACCTTCGCGCAGGCGTCGCGGAGCTCGGCCCACGTCTCCGGCGGGTCCTTCACCCCGGCCCCGGCGAGGAGGTCCCCGCGGTAGTAGAGGACGCCGGTCCCCGTCAGCCACGGCGCCGCGTACAGACGGCCGCGGTACCTGCCGGTCTCCAGGGCCGCCGGGACGAACGAGGAGGTGTCGACCAGCCCGTCCGGCAGCGGCAGGATCCAGCGGCGCGCGGCGAACTCCGCCGTCCACACCGCGTCCAGCCGGACGACGTCGTAGGCGTCCGACCTGATCCGCATGTTCTGGACGAGCTGCTGCCGCGCCTGGTCGCCGTCCTCGGGCAGTTCGACGAGCCGGACCCTCTCCTTCGGGTGATCGACGTTCCAGGCGGCGACGAGCCGCTGCACGGTCCGGGTGAGGTCCTTGCCCGTGGCGACGGTGATGGGCCCCCGGCCGTCGTTGCGCGCCGGGCCCGACTCGCCCGACGAGCCGCACGCGGCCGACGCGAGGGCCAGGGACAGCGCCGCGGCGGCGGCCGGCAGGAGACTGGTGGTCACGTGCTCACCGTGCCTTTCGCCGGAGACGGCCCCGGGTCGAGTTCGATGACGGCGCCGTTCAGCCGGGCCCGTTCGGCCGCCCACACGACGCGGTGCGAGGCGAGGCTCTCCCGGGGGCCGGAGCTGAGCAGGGCCGGGTCGCCCGCGGCCAGCGCGGCGACGAAGGCGTCGGCCAGCGCGTCGTCGTCGAGGTCGTGCCGGCCGTCGGACGCCCCCTCGGGAGGGGCGCCGCCGGGCTCGACGCTCTCGGTCCCGCCGGTGACGAAGTCGCGGACCGTGATGCGCAGGCCGTCGCCCTCCAGGCAGCCGGACGTCCCGAAGACGCGCGTCTGGCGCGGCGCGGCCGCCGCGAACGCGGTCATGGTGAACACGCCGGTCGCGCCGGACGGGAACTCCATGTTCACGACCTGGTGGTCGACCACGTCGTTGTCGCACGCGTAGACGCAGCGCCCGTACGGGCCCTCGCGCAGCGCCCGCAGGACGCCCGCCTCGGTGCGGTCGTCGGTGACCGCGCCGAGCGGCCACCTCTCGCGGGCGGGATCGCCGAGGCACGACAGGTACAGCCGGGTCGCGGAGTAGGGGCAGCGCGCCTCCACCGCGCAGTCGACGCAGCGGCCGGCGGCGCCGGGCGGCCGCTCCTCCGGCCGGAAGTGCGACAGCCGCCCGAACGAGGAGACCCGCGCGGGGGTCTCGCCCATCACGTGGATCAGCCAGTCGACGTCGTGGCACGACTTCGTCATCAGCATCGGGCCGGACTCGTCCGCCCGCCGCCAGTTGCCGCGCACGTAGGAGTGGGCGTGGTGCCACCAGCCGACCGGTTCGAGGTGCTGGACGCTGACCGGCGTCCCGATCCGGCCGTCCTCGATCAGCCTCCTGAGGGTGCGCGTGTACTCGGTGTAGCGCATCACGTGGCAGACGGCGAGCATCACCCCGGCGCGCTCGACGGCGTCCACGACGCGCAGCGCGTCCGCCTCCGACGTCGCCATCGGCTTCTCCAGGAGGATGTGGCAGCCGAGGCCGGCGAACCGGACCGCGGGCGCGGCGTGCTCGGCGTCCTGCGTCGCGATGATCACACCGTCGGCGGGGCGGCCCCGCGCGGCCATCTCGCGCCAGCCGGGGAACGTCCGCTCCGGCGCGAGGCCGTGCTCGGCGGCGAAGCGGGCGCGCCGCGCCGGGTCGGGCTCGGCGACCGCGACGATCCGGGCGGCCCCCGCCTCCCGGATCCGCGCGGCGTAGCCGCGTCCGCGCAGCCCCGCCCCGGCCACGGCGATCGTCGGCCCCGTCCGCTGCACCGCACCCCTCCGACCTGGCCGTCCGTGCCGCCCCGGGTCACCGGCGCCGACTTATGCAAGGTATTTTCATAAGTGGTCCGGCAATAATGTCGTCCGTCCGCCGAACGCTGTCAAGGGGTACCCGTGCCGCACCACTCCCTCCACGGAGGCGACCCCTCGACGCTCCGCCGCCTCAACTCCGCCGCGACGCTGCGCGCCCTGCGCGACGGCGGCGAGGCGACGCTGTCGGAGCTGGCCCGCCGCGTCGGGCTGTCGCGGCCCACCACCGAGGGCGTGCTGGGCGAGCTGATCGACCGCGGCCTGGCCGCCGAGGACGCGCCGCGCCCGGGCGGCGGGCTCGGCCGTCCCGCCCGCCGCTACCGGTTCCGCGCGGAGGCCGGCCACGCCCTCGGCATCGACGTCGACGCGTACCGGGTGCGGCTGCTCCTCGCCGACCTCGCCGGCGAGGTCGTCGGCGGGCACCGCGCGGCCCTCTCCGGCGACGCGGAGCCCGGCGAGCGGATCGCGGCGGTGCGCGCCGCGGTCAGGGCGTGCCTGGCCGGGGCGGGCGTCGGCCGGCGGTCGCTGCGGGCCGTCGCGGCCGGCACCCCCGGCGTCGTCGCCCCGGACGGGACGATCACGTCCTGCACGGTCGTGCCCGGCTGGGAGGGCGTCCATCTGGCGCGCGAGCTGGGCCGCTCGTTCTCCTGCCCCGTCCTCGTCGAGAACGACGCCAACCTCGCCGCCATGGCCGAGCGGTGGCGCGGCGCCGCCCGCGACGCCGACGACGTCGTCTGCGTCCACGCCGCCCTGCACACCGGCATGGGCGCGATCATCGGCGGCCGCCTGCACCGGGGGCGCTGGGGCGCCGCGGGCGAGATCGGCATGCTGGACGAGCTGGGCCTGCGGGACACGGCCGCCTCCCTGGTGCCGGACGGCGGGTCCGGGCCCCTCTTCGAGGAGGCGGAGCGCGTCCTGGGCGCGGCCGGGCGCGGGTCCGCCGAGGCGCGGGAGCGGGTGGACCGGCTCGCCGCCCGGATGGCGCGCGGCGTCGCGGCCATGGCGCTGGCCCTCGACCCGGAGATGATCGTGGTCGGCGGCCCCCTGGCCGGGGCCGGGGGGCCGCTGGTCGCCGCGCTGCGCGAGCGGGTCGCGCCGCTGTCCCTCAGCCCGGTCCGGATCGAGGGGTCCGAGCTCGGGGACGAGTCGGTGGCCCTCGGCGCCGTCCGGCTCGCCCTCGACCGGATCGACGAGGACCTGCTCCGCCTCGCGCCCCCGTCCGCACCCGGCGAGGAGCCCCGGGCCCGCCCGCCCGCATCGGCATGAGGGGCCGACCGGCTCGGATATCAAAACGCCCGGAACGTACCTGTGCCACACACCGCTTTTGCGCCTCTTGGATCCCGAGGAGATCAGTACGCTGCGTACCGCGAAATGACCCTCTGTGCTGTCGGCGGGGCCCGGTAAGGTCTCCGATGTACAGGTGAGAGGGGACAGCAGACGGACAGGAGCGACGTGAGCGCACAACCGGTAGAGCCACTCCTCCCCGGGCAGGTCCACCGCGTCCCAAGAACGATCAAGGGCATCGCCGAGTGGCTGACGGAGGAGAAGCGCACCAGGTTCCTCGAAGAGGTCATGGCGGCCAAGGAAGAGGACGAGTACAGGCGGGTCATGGACGACTGGTGGGCCGAGGCCCACCTGGCCCAGATCCCCGATCGTGCGGAGCGCCGCGCGAGGGCGCGGAACGCCGACCGGAGCGAACTGGTCTCGCTGGAAGAGCTCAAACGGCGGTTCCTGTCGGAGGAAGACCCGGGGAAGTGACCGCCGGCCGGAGCGGCTGGACGGTCTTCTGCGAGAAAGAGGCCTCCGATGTCATCGAGGCCATGCCCCCCACGCTGAAGAACTCGGTGATCCGGTTCTTCTGCGACTTCGCGGTGGCGGGCGGCCTGGCCATCGACACCGGAGGCAGTCCCCCCGGAAGGCCGCTGGATGACGCCGATCTCGAATTCCGCCTGGTGGTCGACGGCACCTCGATGTTCTTCGACTACCTCATCCTCGCCGACATCAAGGAGTTCCGAGTCACGAACATGATCTGGCTCGGATGACCTGGTGGCCGGGGGTCAGGGGGTCAGCGGGGCGCTGAACCGCCAGCCCTCGGCGAGCAGGGCGTCGGTCGCCTCGACGGCGGCGGCCAGGCGCCGCTCGTGCGGGCCCGTCACGGTGATGTGTGGAAGGCCCTGCTTCTCCAGTTCGTCCCGGAAGCGCCCCGACATCCACGACCTGATCAGCTCGCCGTCGCGCCAGCCGTCCTGCTCGAAGGGGACCCCTTCCGGATCGGTCAGGATCCACAGGTGGTGCGGCGTCCGCCCGTGGACCGCCTCGACCCCGGGAGCCGCCGCGCCGAGGTAGCGCTCGTGCCAGATCGCCGTGGCGAACGCGTCGGTGTCGCAGACCAGCAGCGGCGAGCCCGACCGGGCCGCCGCGTCCTCCAGGGCCGCGTGGTGCTCGGCGATCTCGGTGAACTCGGCCGACTCCCACACCAGGTCGTCCAGCCACAGGGACGGGTCGCCCGCCCGCCGCCGGACGGCGGCCAGCTTCTCCTCGGTGAACGTCCGGCCGTACTCCGGCACCCACCGGGTCGCCTCCCACACCCCGCCCCGCCCCGAGTAGTGGGCCGCGAGCGCGCGGGCCAGCGTGGTCGTTCCGGTCGACTCGGCGCCCACGACCACCACCCGCCGCGCCAGGTACGCCCGGACGGGCGGCGAGAGGTGCTCCCAGTTGGCCACGGGGTCCGCCCGCACGGCGGTGCCGCTCACCGGGAAGCGCTCGCGCGGCGGGTCGACCGGGACGTGCGCGGCCGAGAAGCGCTCGGCCAGTTCCGGCCCGTACGCCTCCGAGCTGAACACCGCGTCCACCGGCGGGACGGACGCGCCGAGCCCGGACCGCATCGCCAGCCCCGCCCGGAACGCCGCGACGTGCGCCGACCAGGCCTCGTCGGACTCGTAGTCGATCTCCGCGTCGTCCACCACCGGGACGATCTCCACGTGCGGCTGCCGGTGCGCCTCGCGCAGCCACGCCGTGCGCAGCGCGAGCGGGATGCTCTCCGCGGTCGACGCCGCCACGACGACGCTCACCCGGGCGCACGACGCGGCGGCCGTGTCGATCAGGTGGTGGTGCCCGGCGTGCGGCGGATAGAACTTGCCGATGACCAGGCCGTGCTCGTGCGTCACGCGGTCCCTCACGCGGCCACCGCCGGGGCGAGGGGCCGCGCGCGCAGGTCGCGGCGCCAGGCCAGCAGGCCCGACACGCACAGCGCCAGGAACACGACGTAGAGGGCGCTGGTGAGCTTGAGGTCCTTGGCGAAGTAGAGCGGGATGTAGACGAGGTCGGCGGTGATCCACAGCCACCACGACTCCAGCAGCTTGCGCGACTGCCCGTAGGTCGCCATGAGGGAGAGCGCGGTGGTGAGGGCGTCCCAGAACGGCACGGTGGAGTCCGTCCACGCCGACAGCGCCCAGGTCAGGAGCGCGGTGCCCGCGGCGCCCGCGGCGATCAGGGCCGCCCACTCCGCGCCCCGCGTGCGCCGCACGGGGAGCCGGTCGCGGCCGTCCCCTCCGTGCAGCCACACCCACCAGCCGTAGAGCTGGAGCGCGACGTAGACGACCTGGAGGCCGGCGTCGGCGTAGAGGCCGCCGTCCAGGAACACCAGACCGAGCAGGATCACGTTCGCGATGCCGATCGGCCAGTTGAGGATGTTCTGCCGGACGACGAGCCACACGTTGACCGCGCCGGTCGCGAAGCCGAGCAGCTCCGCCCACGTGGTGGGGACCGACCCGAGATGGAAGGCGGGGTCGAGCAGCGGGCCGAGCGGGACGTTCACCGACATGCCCGCAATGATCACATATCGTCAGTCAGACGACAAGTGGATCATGCGACGTGGGACCGCCCTCGCTTGACATTGAGTGAGTGCTCACTCAGAATCAGGATCTGAGGCACCCCGACGAGGAGGCACCGATGTATCCCGAGCTCAACGGCATGGTCGCGGTCGTCACCGGCGGCTCGCGCGGTATCGGCGCCGCCACCGCGCGCGCGTTCGCCGCCGAGGGCGCCAGGGTCGCCGTCATCGGACGCGACGAGGCGGCGCTCGACCGGGTGGCCGGGGAGACCGGCGGGGTCGGCGTCGCGGCCGACGTCACCGACCTGGCCGCCGTCGAGTCCGCGCGCCTGCGGATCGAGGACGAGCTCGGCCCGGCCGGCGTCCTGTGCGCCTTCGCGGGCGGCGGGATCGCGCGTCCCGGCCCGACCGCGGCCATGACGGAGCGGGAGTGGCGGTCGGTCCTGGACGGCAACCTCACCGCGACCTTCCTCACCCTGAAGGCGTTCCTGCCCGGCATGCAGGAGCGGAAGGCCGGATCGGTCGTCACGATGTCGTCGTCGGCGGGGCGGCTCCCGACGAACCTGCCGGGCGGCGGCGGCCGGGAGCTGGGCAACGCGTGGGGCGCCCCCGTCGCCTACGAGGCCGCCAAGGCGGGCGTCCAGGCCCTCACCCGCCACGCCGCCGCCGAAGCGGGACGGGACGGCGTCCGCGTCAACTGCGTCGCCCCCGGAACGATCCGCACCGAGCGCACCGAGAGGTTCATGCCGCCGGACACCCAGGCCGCCGTGGCCGCCTCCCACCCGCTCGCCCGCCTCGGCGAGCCGGGCGACGTGGCGGCCGCCGCCCTCTTCCTGGCCTCGTCCCAGTCCGCCTGGCTGACGGGCCTCACCCTCGACGTCACCGGCGGCCGCGTCATGCTCTGAGCCCGTCGAAAGCGGAAGGGCCCTCGCCGCCGGCGAGGGCCCTTCCGTGTTCC
This sequence comes from Actinomadura coerulea, assembly GCF_014208105.1. Taxonomy (NCBI): domain Bacteria; kingdom Bacillati; phylum Actinomycetota; class Actinomycetes; order Streptosporangiales; family Thermomonosporaceae; genus Actinomadura; species Actinomadura coerulea. The sequence goes on along the minus strand of NZ_JACHMQ010000001.1, from coordinate 3,584,326 downwards.
GTGCGGGGCTACGCGACGATGAGCAGCGGGTTCTGGAGCAGCTCGGCGAGGCGGGCCAGGAACTTCGCGGCCGTCGCGCCGTCGGTGGCGCGGTGGTCGACCGACAGGGTGACCGTCATGCGCTTGCCGGGGACGACCTGGCCGTCGCGGACGACGGGTTCGTCGCGGACGGCGCCCACGGCGAGGATCGCGGCCTCCGGCGGGTTGATCACCGCGGAGAACGAGTCCACGCCGAACATGCCGAGGTTGCTGACGCTGAACGTGCCGCCGCTCATCTCCCGGGCGGACAGCCTGCCGTCGCGGGCCTTGGCGGCGAGCTCGCGGGTCTCCCGGCCGATCTGCGAGACGCTCATGCGGTCGGCGTCGCGGACGACCGGCACGACGAGGCCGTCCTCGACCGCCACCGCGACGCCGACGTGCACCCGCTTGTGGAAGAGCAGGTTCTCCTCGGTGTAGGAGACGTTGACCGCCGGGTGCTCGCGCAGCGCCGTCGCCACCGCCTTCACGACCAGGTCGTTCACGCTGACCTTCGCCGGGGCGAGCGCCTCGTTGAGCGTCGCGCGGAACGCCAGCAGGGCCTCGGCGTCCACCTCGCGGTTCAGGTAGAAGTGCGGCGCCTCGCGCTTGCTCTCGGTCAGCCGCCTGGCGGCGACCTTCCGGAAGCGGTTCAGCGGGACGGCCTCCACGTCCGGGTCGTCGGCCCGTGCCTGGACGGCGGGCGCCGACGGCGCGGGGGCGGCGGTGGCCTGGGCGGCGGCGGCCGGAGCGGGCGCCGCCGGACCGGCGGAGCGCACGGCGGCCTCGATGTCGGCGCGGACGATGCGTCCGCCCGGACCGGAACCGCTGAGCGTGGCCAGGTCGATGCCGTGGTCGCGGGCCAGCCGGCGCGCCAGCGGCGACGACGGCGGGCGGGACGCGGCCGGGCGTCCATTGGCCCGCGGCGGGGCGGCCGCGCCGACCGGCACCGCCTCGGGCTCGGGCGCCGCCTCGGCGGCGGGCGCCCGCTCCGGCTCGGCCGTGGGCCGCGCCTCGGCGGCGGGCGCGGGCTCGGGACGGGCCCCGCCGGCGGGGACGATCACCGCGATCGGTGCGCCGATCGCGGCGGTCTCGCCCTCGGCGACGAGGATCTTCTCCAGCACGCCGGCCTCGTAGGCCTCGTACTCCATGACCGCCTTGTCGGTCTCGATGTCGACGATGACGTCGCCGACCGCGACCTCGTCTCCCGGCTGCTTCTGCCAGGAGCTGATGACGCCCTCCTCCATCGTGTCGGAGAGGCGGGGCATGAGGATCTCGGTCATCGCACGGGCTCCAGAGCGGGTCGCGGGGACGTGGCGTCCGTCCCCGGCGTGATGCGGCCGGTCGCGCGGAGCGTGGCGCGCACGGCGGTCAGCAGGGACTCGGCGGACGGCAGCGCCGCCGTCTCCAGGGACTTGGCGTAGGGGAGCGGCACCTCGGCCATCGCCACGCGCCGGACGGGGGCGTCCAGCCAGTCGAACGCGCCCTCCTGGATCGTCGCGGCGATCTCGGCGCCGATGCCGTAGGTCAGCCAGTCGTCCTCGGCCACGACGGCGCAGCCGGTCCTGCGGACGGAGTCGACGACCGTCTGCCGGTCGAGCGGGCGCAGGCTGCGCAGGTCCACGACCTCGGCGGAGACGCCCTCGGCGGCGAGGGTCTCGGCGACCTCGGAGGCCACGCGGGCCATCCGGGAGTAGCCGATGATCGTGATGTCGGTGCCCGGGCGGGTCACCGCGGCGCGGCCGATCTCGGCGGGCTCGACGTCCTCGACCGCGGCGGGCAGCTCGCCCCTGGTGTTGTAGAGGGCGAGGTTCTCCAGGAACAGCACCGGGTCGTCGTCGCGGATCGCGGCCTTCAGCATCGCCGACGCCTCGGCGGGCGTGCTCGGCGCGAGGACCTTCAGGCCGGGGATGAACGAGTAGAACAGCTCGACGTTCTGCGAGTGGGTGGCGCCGAGCTGCTGCCCGCCGCCGCCCGGCGTGCGGATCACCATCGGCACGCTGGCCTGCCCGCCGAACATGCCGTAGATCTTCGCGGCGTGGTTGACGATCTGGTCCAGGGCCAGCAGCGAGAAGTTGATCGTCATGATCTCCACGACGGGGCGCAGGCCGAGCATCGCGGCGCCGATCGCGGCGCCGACGAAGCCCTCCTCGGCGATCGGGGTGTCGCGCACGCGGCGCGGCCCGAACTCCTTCAGCAGCCCTTCGGTGATCTTGTAGGAGCCCTCGAAGAGCCCGATCTCCTCGCCCAGCAGGAAGACGTTCTCGTCGCGGAGCATCTCGGCGCGGAGCGTGTCCCGGAGGGCCTGGCGGTAGGTCACGGTTGCCATGGGTGCCTCTCAGGAACCGAATACGGGGTCGGCGGGGAGCCGGCGCAGCTCGCCCGGGACCGGGGTGGCGTAGGTGTAGTCGAACAGCGTGGACACCTCGGGCGCGGGGCTCTCGTCGGCGAACGCGGCGGCGGCGTCGACCTCCGCCGTCACCTCGGCGTCGAGCCGGTCGCGGTCGTCGGCGGACAGGATCCCGGCCTCCTCCAGCTCCAGCGCCATGCGGGCCAGGGGGTCGGCGGCCTTCAGGGCCTCCTTCTCCTCCTTGGACCGGTAGCGGGCCGGGTCGACGACCGAGTGGCCCTTCAGCCGGGGGCTGACGGTCTCCAGCAGGTAGGGCTTGCTCTCGGCGCGGGCGCGCTCGACGGCGGTGCGCGCGGCGTCGCGCACCGCGAGCACGTCGGTGCCGTCCACCCGCAGGCTCTCCGTCCGGTACGCGGCGCCGCGCCGGTACAGCTCCGGCTCGGCCGCGGAGCTCTCCACGGTGGTGCCCATGCCGAGACCGTTGTTGATCACGACGAAGACGACGGGGAGGTTCCAGAGCGCGGCGATGTTGAGCGACTCGTGGAACGCTCCGATCGCGGTCGTCCCGTCGCCCATCTGGCACATGACGACCTCGTCGCCGCCCTTGTAGGAGACGGCGAGCGCCGCGCCGGCCGCGAGGGGCACCTGCCCGCCGACGATGCCGTACCCGCCGAGCAGCCGCGCCTCGGCGTCGAACAGGTGCATCGACCCGCCCCAGCCCTTGGACACGCCGGTGGACCGCCCGTACAGCTCGGCCATGACGCGCTCCGCCCTGCTGGGCTGGTGGGGGGACGACCCCCCACTCCCCCCGGCAACCGCGTTGAAGCCCTTTGCCAGGGCGTAGCCGTGCTCGCGGTAGTTGGTGAACAGGTAGTCGGTGGGGCGCAGCGCGGCCATCAGCCCGACGACCGTGGCCTCCTCGCCGAGGTTCAGGTGGCAGTAGCCGCCGATCTTGGCCTCGGTGTAGGCGCGGGCGGCCCGCTCCTCGAACCGCCTGATCAGGAGCATCTGCCGGTAGTAGCCGACGAGCGTGCCGGCGTCGGCCGCCGGGGGCGCCGCGTCCGGCGCCGCCGCGTCGGTCTTCGGCTCGGGAGCCTGGGCGCCGCGCGCCCTCCGGCTCCGCGCCGGTGCGGCCTGGACGGTGTCAGCCATCGGCGACCCTTCCTCTGTCCGGGGCAGCGCCGTAGGATCGCCACGACACTCCCGATCATCATTGATCTATGATCGATCATATTGTATCTCGTACGAACCGCCCACCCGTCAAGAGGCACTTACCGGCCGTGGCGCTACGATCCAGTTTCGTGAAGACCTCCGACCAGCTGCTCCGCACCGGGCTCGCCGACCAGATCCGCGAGTTCATCGTGGAGGGCATCAGCTCGGGGCGATGGGAGCCGGGGGAGCGCGTCGTCGAGCGCCGGATCGCCGCCGAGCTGGGCGTGAGCCAGGGGCCGGTCCGGGAGGCGCTGCGCCAGCTGGAGGCGCAGCGGCTGATCGAGACGCTGCCGAACCGGGGCGCCCGGGTCCGCGACTTCACCGAGCGGGACCTGGCCGAGATCTTCCCCGTCCGCGCGGGCCTGGAGCGGACGGCCGTGGAGCTGGCGCTGCCCCGGCTCTCCGACTGCCTGGACGCGCTGGAGGAGCACAACCGCCGCCTCGGCGAGGCCGCCCGGGAGGGCGACCTGCACGAGCAGATGCACCTCAGCATCGCCTTCCACCGCGAGATCGTCGAGTCGGCCGGCAACCGGCTGCTCGTCTCGGTGTGGGAGGGGCTCGGCATCGAGCTGTGGACGACCCTGTCCCTGCGCCTGCACCAGACGGAGATCTACTCCAAGTCGGCCGAGCACGCCGAGCTCATCGAGGCGTTCCGCCGCGCCGACCCGGCCGCGCCGCAGCTCCTGCACGACCACGTCATGAACTACGCGCCCTAGTCCCGCCTCCGGCGGGGCTTCTTCGCGGCCTTCTCGCGGTAGGCCGCGGTGAGCTGGGCCTCCGCGTCGTCGAGGTAGGAGCGCAGCTCCCGCTCGGCCTCCGCGAAGTCGCCCCGCGCCATCAGGTCGTGGATCCGCCGGTTGCGGGCCAGGTAGGGCTCGTGGAACTCGCGCGGCGAGCCCATCTCGTGGAAGACCAGGCGCATCTCGGCCAGCAGGTGCCGGATCATCTCGTCGACCCGGTCGCTGCCCACGAGCGCGGCGATGGCCTTGTGGAAGCGGATGTCGGCGGTGCCGACGTCCGGCCAGCTCCCGGCGGCGGCGGCGCGCTCGCCGTCCAGGACCGCCGCCTCCACCCGGTCGAACGCCCCGGGCGGGGCCTCCGGCGCGCACCGCACGCCCTCGCACTCCAGGATCCGCCGCACCCGGTAGAGGTCGGCGAGGCCGTCGGCGGTGACCCGGCCGACGAACACGCCCCGGTTGAACTCGTGGACGAGCAGCCGCTCCTTGGCGAGCAGCCGGAACGCCTCGCGCACGGTGTTGCGCGAGACCTTCAGGGCCTCGGCGAGCTCCTCCTCGCGGACGCGCTCGCCCGGGGCGAGCCGCCCCTCGGTGATCTGCTCGCGGAGCAGGTCGGCGATCCGCCCGGCGGTGCTGGACCTGTCCAGGCCGTGCCGGGCGGCCGCGATGTCGGCCAGCCACGAGCCGTGCGCCGGCACGGGCATCGGCCACCTTCCGGGGGTAGGCGCGGGGGGCGCGCGAACGTTCTGGGGCGGTAAGCCTATCCCCGGGGACCGGAGAATGCATCAACAGGTCTCTTGATGGATTGTTGAACAATCTCTACCCTTGCGGAAAGTCGAACCCCCTGGAAGGGCCCCGCCATGACGGACCCAGCGACCCTCGGCACGACCACGGAACCGGCCGCCCGCTCGCGCCGCGCCGCGCTCACCGGCGCCATGTTCCTGATGGCCACCAGCGCCATCGGACCCGGCTTCATCACCCAGACCACCGTGTTCACCGCCGAACTCGGCGCCGCGTTCGCGTTCGCGATCCTGGTGTCGGTGCTGGTGGACGTCGCGATCCAGCTCAACGTGTGGCGCGTCGTCGGCGTCTCGGGGATGCGCGCCCAGGAACTCGGCAACCGCGTCCTGCCCGGCGCCGGGTACGGCCTCGCCGCCCTCGACGTGTTCGGCGGCCTGGTGTTCAACATCGGCAACGTCGCCGGCACCGCGCTCGGGCTGAACGCGCTGCTCGGCCTCGACGTCAAGATCGGCGGCGCGCTGTCCGCGCTGGCCGCTGTCGCGATCTTCCTGGTCCGGCGGGCCGGCGTCGCCATGGACCGGATCGTCGTCGTGCTCGGCGGCGCGATGATCCTGCTGACCCTCTACGTCGCCTTCGTGTCCGACCCGCCCCTCGGGGACGCGCTCCGGCAGAGCGTCGCGCCGGAGACCGTCGACTTCCTCGTCATCACCACGCTCATCGGCGGGACGGTCGGCGGCTACATCACCTACGCCGGCGCGCACCGCATGATCGAGTCGGGGGTGACCGGCCCGGACAACGTCAAGGAGATCAACCGCAGCGCCGTCACCGGGATCCTCGTCACCGGCCTGATGCGGGTGCTGCTGTTCCTCGCCGTCCTCGGCGTCGTCGCCGGCGGGGTGACCCTCGCCAAGGAGAACGCCCCCGCCTCGGCCTTCGAGCACGCGGCGGGCGAGGCCGGGCTGCGCGTCTTCGGCCTGATCATGTGGTCGGCCGCGATCACCTCGGTCATCGGCGCGAGCTACACCTCGGTGTCGTTCCTCGTCTCGTTCTCCTCCTTCGTCGAGCGGCACCGCAACCGGCTGGTCGTCGCGTTCATCCTCGTCTCCGCCGCCATCTACCTCGCGATCGGCACCGCCCCGGCGAAGCTGCTCGTCCTCGCGGGCGCGCTGAACGGGCTGATCCTGCCGTTCGGCCTCGCCGTGCTGCTGTGGGCGGCCGCCCGCCGCCGCGACCTTCTCGGCGGCCACCGGTACCCGGTCTGGCTCCTCGTCCTCGGCGTGGCGGCCTGGCTGCTGTCGCTCTACCTGGGATGGAACAGCCTGTCCGCGCTCGACGACCTCTGGAGGTGAGGGCCGGGTGCGGATCCTCCCGAGCGGCGACGCGGCGCTGCTGGTCGAACTGCCGGACCTGCCGGAGATGCTCGGCCTGTACGCGGCGCTCGCGGCGTCCCCGCCGCCCGGCGTCGCCGACCTCGTGCCGGCCGCCCGCACCCTGACCCTGCTGCTGGACCCCTCCGCCGACCCGGCCGCGGTCGCCGCCGCGGTGCGCGCCACCCGGCCGGGCGCGGCGGACGGCGGCGCGGGCGAGGCCGAGATCCCCGTCGTCTACGACGGCGACGACCTCGCCGAGGTCGCCCGCCTCACCGGGCTGTCCCCGGAGGAGGTCGTCGCCGCGCACACCGGGACCCCGTGGCGGGTCGCGTTCACCGGGTTCGCGCCCGGATTCGGCTACCTGGAGGGCGGCGACCCGCGGCTGGACGTCCCGCGCCGCGCGACGCCCCGCGTCCGCGTCCCGGCGGGCGCGGTCGGCCTCGCCGGGCGCTTCAGCGGCGTCTACCCGGTCGAGTCCCCGGGCGGCTGGCAGCTCATCGGACGCACGGAGGCCGTCCTATGGGACCTCGAACGCGATCCGCCCGCCCTGCTCCGCCCGGGGACGCGGGTCCGTTTCGTCCGGAGAGAACCATGAAGCTCCGGAGGGAACTTTGAAGCGCGCCCTGGACGTTCTCCGCACAGGACCCCTGGCGACAGTCCAGGACCTGGGCCGCTCGGGTCACGCGGCGCTCGGCGTGGGGGTGTCGGGCGCCGCGGACCCGGGCTCGTTCCGCCTCGCCAACCGGCTGCTGGGGAACCCCGAGGGGGAGGCCGCGGTCGAGGTCACCTTCGGCGGCCTGCACGTGCGCTGCCGCGGCGGCGTGTTCGCCGCGGTGACCGGCGCGCCCGCCCCGCTGCTGGTGGACGGCCGCCCCGAGGCCCCCTACTCGGTCCTCCACCTCCCGGACGGCGCCGAACTGCGGATGGGCGTCCCGCCCTCCGGACTGCGCAGCTACCTGGCCGTGCGCGGCGGTGTCGCCGTCCCGCCCGTCCTCGGGTCCCGCTCCACCGACACGCTCTCCGGCATCGGCCCCGCCCCGCTCAAGCCCGGCGACCTGCTCCCCGTCGGGGCGCCGCCCGCCGCCGCGCCGCTCCTGGACACCGCGCCCGTCGGGCCGCCGCGCGGCGGCGACATCGTGCTGCGCGCGATGCCCGGCCCGCGCCACGACTGGTTCGCCCCCGGCGCGCTGGAGGCCCTCTTCTCCGCCGCCTACACGGTGACCAGCGAGATCGACCGCGTCGGCATGCGGCTGGACGGGCCGGGGCTCGCGCACGCCGGGCGCGGCGAGCTGCCCAGCGAGGGGACGGTCACCGGGGCGCTGCAGGTCCCGCCGTCCGGGCGGCCGGTGCTGTTCCTCGCCGACCACCCGCTCACCGGCGGCTACCCCGTGATCGCGGTGGTCGCCTCCGCCGACATCGGCCGCGCCGCGCAGGCCCGTCCCGGCCAGCGGCTCCGGTTCCGGCCGCACCCCGCACCGAACCTCAGGGAGGACAGAAGATGACCGCACCCCTCGATCCGGGCGCGCTCACGCCGGACCAGGCGAGGGCCCTGTTCCGCGCCGGCCTGCGCGTCCCCACGTCCGGCTGGTGCGCCGGCTGGACGCAGGCGAACCTCATCGCCGTGCCGCGCGAGTACGCCTTCGACCTGCTGCTGTTCGCGCAGCGCAACCCCAAGCCGTGCCCCGTCCTTGACGTGACCGAGCCCGGCGAGACCGCCTCCCCGCTGTTCGCCGGGGACCTGCGCACCGACCTGCCCGGCTACGTCGTCTACGAGCACGGGGTGCCGGTCGCCGAGGTGGGCGACGTGACCGCCTACTGGCGCGAGGACCTCGTCTCGTTCCTCATCGGGTGCAGCTTCACGTTCGAGGACGCGCTCCGCGAGGCCGGCGTGTCCGTCCGGCACATCGAGCAGAACCGCAACGTCCCGATGTACCGGACGAACCGGATGTGCCGCCGCGCCGGCGAGTTCGGCGGCCCGCTCGTCGTCTCGATGCGCCCCGTCCCGGCCGCGCAGGTCGCCGACGCCGTGCGCGTGACGTCCCGGTACCCCTCCGTCCACGGCGCGCCCGTGCACGTCGGCGACCCCGTCGAACTCGGCATCGACGACCTGTCCGCGCCGGACTTCGGCGACCCGGTCGAGATCCGCGTGGACGAGATCCCGGTGTTCTGGGCCTGCGGCGTGACCCCGCAGGCGGCGGTGATGGCCTCTCGCCCCAAGCTCGCCATCGGGCACGCGCCCGGCCACATGGCGATCACCGACGCGCGCGACAGCCGGTACCTCGTTCCCTGAGTCCGGCATAGGCTTCGTCCATGCCCGAGATCATCGCCCCGGGCGAACGCCTCGGGGGGCGCTACCGCGTCGAGCGGCCTCTCGGCGCCGGAGGCATGGCGACCGTCTGGCGCGCGGTCGACACCGTCCTCGACCGCGCCGTCGCGGTGAAGGTCCCGAAGGACGGCGGGCCCGAGGAGTTCTCGCGGCGCCTGCGCCAGGAGGCGCAGGCCGCCGCGGCCCTGACCCACCCGGGCATCACCGGCGTGTACGACTACGGCGAGCACCGCGTCGGCCCGGAGCGGAGCCCGCGGGGCGAGTCGCGCCGGATCCCGTACGTGGTCATGGAGCTGCTGGACGGCGAGAGCCTGGCCGTGCGGCTGTCGCGCGGGCCGCTGCCCTGGCGGGAGGCCGCCGGGATCTGCGCCCGGGTCGCCGACGCCCTCGCCGCCGCCCACGAGGCCGGCATCGTGCACCGCGACATCAAGCCCGGGAACGTCTACCTCACCCCGGTCGAGGTGAAGGTCCTCGACTTCGGCATCGCGTTCACCGGCACGGCGGGCGGGCCGGTGATGGGCACGCCCGCCTACATGGCGCCCGAACTGGTCGGCGGGACGCCCCCGACCCCGGCGGCCGACGTCTACTCCCTGGGCGTCGTCCTGCACGAATGCCTGACGGGCGCCCCGCCCACGCCCTCGTCCGCCTTCCGGAAGGGCACACCGGACGAGGTCGCCGCCCTCTGCCGCGACTGCCTGTCCCCTGACCCCGGCACGCGCCCCACCGCCGCCGAGGCGGCCCGCCTCCTGTCCGGCGCCTCGGGCGTCCAGCTCCACGTGCCCGGCGCCGCCGCCCCCGCCGGCCCTCCGCCGCCGGACCGGCCGCGGGACCCGACCCGCGTCCTGGACGACCCCGGACCGCCCCGGCAAGGGCCCGGACGGCGGCCGCTGCTGGTCATCGGGGTCGCCGCCGGTGCCCTGACCGCGCTGGCCGCGCTGCTGGCGGCCCTGGCGCCCGGCTCCTCCGACCAGGCCGGCGCGAAACCGCCGTCGGCGCCCTCGCCGGGCCGGACGGCGGCCGCGGCGACCGCGTGCTCGGTGTCCTACCGCGTCGACGGGACGTGGCCGCGGGGCTTCCAGGCGACCGTCCGCATCACCAACCTCGGAGACGGCGCGATCGACGGCTGGACCCTCGGCTTCGCGTTCCCGGACGGACAGGCGATCACCCAGCTGTGGAACGGCAGCCGAGCGCAGGACGGGGCGTCCGTCACGGTGACGGCGGCGGAGTGGAACAGGTCGGTCCCGCCGCGGGGGACGGCCGAGTTCGGGTTCCTCGGGAGCCAGGACGGCGCCAACGGCGCGCCGTCGCGGTTCACGCTCAACGGCACGGAGTGCGGCGGCTGAACCTGCCTATGGGAGCGCTCCCAGCTGATCGCCGCAGGTCAGCGGGCTCGTAGCCGAATTGATGCGGGTCGTCCTATTGTGTCGCGCCTGATCGAGGGCTTAGCATCCCGGCAATCGAAGCGCTTCGACAGGCGCTCGGTCCCACCCCGGAGGAAGACCCATGATCAAGGCAGGCAGGAGCGCGGCGGTGCTCGCCGCCCTTGCCGCGGCGGCGCTGTCGCTCACCGCGTGCGGCGGCGACGACGGCGGCTCCGGCGGCAAGGAGCTGAAGCTCTGGCACTACGAGGCCCCCGACAGCGCCATGGGCAAGGCGTGGGACGAGGCGGTCAAGGAGTTCGAGGCCACCCATCCGGGCGTCAAGGTGAAGTTCGAGGAGAAGGGCTTCGAGCAGATCCAGAAGACCGCGCCCATGGTGCTGAACTCCAAGGACGCGCCCGACGTCATGGAGTACAACAAGGGCAACGCGACCGCCGGCCTGCTCTCCAGGCAGGGTCTGCTCACCGATCTCACCCCCGAGGTCACCAAGCGGGGCTGGGACAAGCTGATCAGCCCGAACGTCCAGGTCACCGCCAAGTACGACGCGAAGGGCACGATGGGCGGCGACAAATGGTACGGCGTCCCGGACTATGCGGAGTACCTGCAGGTCTACTACAACAAGGACCTGTTCAAGAAGAACGACGTCAAGATCCCGACGACGTTCGCCGAGCTCACCGCCGCGATGGACGCGTTCGTCGCCAAGGGCGTCACGCCGATGACCAACGCGGGCGCCGAGTACATGGCGCACCAGTTCGTCTACCAGCTCGCCCTGGACAAGGCCGACCGCTCCTGGGTGGACGCCTACCAGCGCTACACCGGCAAGACGAACTTCAACGACGCCGCCTGGACCTACGGGGCGACCACCTTCGCCGACTGGGTGAAGAAGGGCTACGTCGCCAAGAACTCCGTCAGCCTCAAGGCGGAGGACGCGGGCGTCGCGTTCATGAGCGGCAAGTTCCCCATGATGTTCTCCGGTAGCTGGTGGTTCGGCCGGGTCGCCGCGGAGGCGAAGTTCGACTGGGAGACCTCCGTCTGGCCCGGCGCCAAGATGACGCTCGGCTCGGGCGGGAACCTCTGGGTCGTCCCCAAGGGGTCGGAGAACAAGGAGCTCGCCTACGACTTCATCGACATCACGATGAAGAAGCAGGCGCAGACCACCCTCGGCAACGCGGGCGGCGTGCCGGTCGCGGCCGACCCGTCCGCCATCACCGACGCCAAGGCCAAGAAGCTCATCGCCGACTTCGACGGGCTGTCCCGCTCCGACGGGCTCGCCTACTACCCGGACTGGCCGGTCGCCGGCTTCTACGACGCCTGGGTGGCGCAGACGCAGAAGCTCATGAACGGGACCGCGCCGGGCGAGGTCCTCGGCGGCATCCAGAAGACCTACGACGGCGGCCTGCCGAAGTGACGACGCCAGGCCGCGGCCGGTCGCGGGAGCAGTGGGGCTACGTGCCCTATCTGCTCCCCGGCCTGCTCCTGTTCACCGCCGTCATCGGCGTGCCGTTCCTGATGAACATCGGGACGAGCTTCACCGAGTGGACGGGCGTCGGGACCCCGGAGTGGATCGGGCTCGGCAACTACCGCGAGCTCGTGCGGGACGGGGAGTTCTGGGCCTCGTTCCGGCACAACGTCCTGATCATCGTCGGGATGGCGATCGTCCCGACGCTGATCGGCCTGGTGCTGGCAGCGGCCCTGACCGACCTGGTCGACCGGCACTTCGGGCCGCGCACCGCGAGCGTCCTGCGCGCGTGCGTCTACCTGCCGCAGGTGCTGCCGGTCGTCATCGCGGGCGTGGTGTGGAGCTGGCTGCTCGCGCCGGAGAACGGCGCGGTCAACGCGCTCCTGGACGCCGTGGGCCTCGGCTCCCTCGCGCACGACTGGCTCGGCGACCCGGCCACCGCCCTGTGGAGCGTCGTCGGCGTCATGGTCTGGATGCAGATCGGCTTCCCGCTGGTGATCTTCATGTCGGGACTGCAGCGGGTGGACCCGTCGCTGTACGAGGCGGCCGAGATCGACGGCGCCTCGTGGGGCCGCCGGTTCCGGCACATCACCGTCCCGCAGATCCGGCCGGAGATCTTCGTCGTGCTGCTGTGGACGACGATCGCCGCGCTGAAGGCCTTCCCGCAGATCTTCGTGCTCACCAAGGGCGGCCCGGGCGGGGCGACGAACGTGCCGTCCTACTACTCGTGGGTCAACTTCTTCGAGAAGTCCGACGTCGGCTACGGCTCGGCGATCGCGACCGTGCTGACGCTGGTCATCGTCGCGCTGACCGTCGTCTTCCTGCGCCTGCAGGGACGTGACCTGGGGGAGGGGCGATGACCGCGACGCTCACGAGGAAGGCGGGCGCGCCGCCGCGCGACCGCCGGGGCGCGTCCCGCCGGGCCCGGCGCGGCCCGTCCGCCTACGCGGTGCTGGTGGCGCTGGTCGCGCTCGCGGGCGTGATGCTGATCCCGTTCGTCGTGGTGGTCTTCAACGCGCTGAAGACGCCGCAGGAGTACTCGTCGAGCGGCCCGCTGTCGCCGCCGGACGGGTTCCACCTGGACGGCGTCCGGCAGTTCTGGGAGCGCGTCGACTTCGGGCACGTCCTGCTGAACAGCGCGGTCATCAGCGGCTCGGTCGCCGTCCTCGCCGTGCTGCTGTCGGTGCTCAACGCCTACGCGCTCGGCATCGGCCGGATCAAGGGGCGGATGTGGGTTCTCGCGCTGCTGCTCCTGGCCAACACGCTGCCGCAGGAGGCGCTCGTCTACCCGCTGTACTACATGTCGAAGCAGGTCGGCCTGTACGACACCAGGATCAGCGTGATCATCGTGTTCACGGTCATCCAGAGCGCGTTCGGCACCTACCTGCTGTCGTCGGTGATGGCGGCGTTCCCGCGCCCGCTGCTGGAGGCGGCGCGGATCGACGGCGCCGGCCGGTGGCAGGTGCTGTGGCGGGTCGTCGTCCCGGTCGTCCGGCCGACCATGTCGGTCCTGCTCGTGTTCTTCTTCGTGTGGACCTGGAACGAGTTCCTGATCCCCATGGTCTTCCTCATCTCCAACGAGAACCAGACGGTCTCGGTCGCCCTCGGCGTGCTGCAGGGCCAGCGCCTCATGGACGCCACCATGTCCAGCGCCGCGTCGCTCCTCGGCCTCCTCCCGACCGTCGCGTTCTTCCTCATCTTCCAGCGCACCCTTTCGCGCGGACTCACGGCGGGGGCTATCAAGTAATGAAGTTCAGCGACGGCTACTGGATGCTGCGCGAGGGTGTGCGGGCGTCGCATCCGGTGGAGGTCCTCGACGTGGACGCCGGGCCCGGCGCGTTCACGGTGCACGCGCCGGCGCAGCGGGTCCGGCACCGGGGCGACCTGCTCAAGGGGCCGGTGGTGACGGTGACGTGCGAGTCGCCGATGCCGGACGTCATCGGCGTCACCCTCACCCACTTCGCGGGGGAGAGGCGCCGCGGCCCCGACTTCGAGCTGGCCGCCGACCCGACGGGGGAGGTGACCGTGGACGAGGATGCGGCGACGCTGACGTCGGGCGCCCTGTCGGTCCGGGTCGGGCGCAAGGGGGAGTGGGGCGTCGACTTCCTCGCGGGCGGTCGCCGTCTGACCGGGAGCGCGCCCAAGGCGCAGGCCGTCATCGACACCGACGACGGCCGGCATTACGTGCGGGAGCAGCTCGACCTGGGCGTCGACCACTTCGTCTACGGGCTCGGTGAGCGGTTCGGGCCGCTGGTGAAGAACGGCCAGGCCGTCGACGTGTGGAACGCCGACGGCGGAACGGCGAGCGAGCAGGCGTACAAGAACGTGCCGTTCTACCTGACCAACGCGGGCTACGGCGTCTTCGTCGACCATCCCGGGCGGGTCTCGTTCGAGGTGGCGTCGGAGGCCGTCGCCCGGACGCAGTTCAGCGTCGAGGGCCAGTCGATGCGGTACTTCGTCATCTACGGCCCGTCGCCGAAGGAGATCCTCCGCAAGTACACGGCGCTCACCGGACGGCCCGCGCGGCTGCCCGACTGGTCGTTCGGGCTGTGGCTGTCCACCTCGTTCACGACGTCCTACGACGAGGAGACCGTCACCTCGTTCATCGAGGGGATGGCGTCGCGCGACCTGCCGCTCAGCGTCTTCCATTTCGACTGCTTCTGGATGCGCGAGTTCCAGTGGTGCGACTTCGAGTGGGACCCGCGGGTGTTCCCCGACCCGGAGGGGATGCTGCGCCGACTGCGGGACCGCGGCCTGCGGATCTGCGTCTGGATCAACCCCTACATCGGGCAGCGCTCGCCGCTGTTCGAGGAGGGGCGCTCGCGCGGCTACCTGCTGACGCGGCCGGACGGGGACGTGTGGCAGTGGGACAAGTGGCAGCCCGGCCTGGCCGTCGTCGACTTCACCAATCCCGAGGCGCGGGAATGGTACGCGGGGAAGCTGGAAGCTCTGCTCGACATGGGCGTGGACTGCTTCAAGACCGACTTCGGCGAGCGCATCCCCACCGACGTCGTCTACCACGACGGTTCCGACCCGGAACGGGCGCACAACTACTACACCTACCTCTACAACCAGACGGTCTTCGACCTGCTCCGCAAGAAGCGCGGTGAAGGCGAGGCGGTGGTGTTCGCCCGGTCCGCCACGACCGGCGGGCAGCGTTTTCCCGTGCACTGGGGCGGCGACGCCGAATCGACGTTCGAGGCGATGGGGGAGAGCCTTCGCGGCGGCCTCTCCCTGGGCATGTCGGGGTTCGGCTACTGGAGCCACGACATCGGCGGCTTCGAGGGGACGCCCGATCCGGCGCTGTTCAAGCGGTGGATCGCGTTCGGGCTGCTGTCCTCGCACAGCCGCCTGCACGGCAGCCACTCCTACCGGGTGCCGTGGCTGTTCGACGAGGAGTCGGTGGACGTCCTTCGCCATTTCACCCGCCTGAAGATGCGGCTGATGCCCTACCTGGCCGGCGCGGCCCGCCAGGCGTACGGGGAAGGGCTGCCGATGATGCGCGCGATGGTCGTCGACTTCCCCGACGACCCCGCCTGCACCCACCTGGAACGCCAGTACATGCTGGGCGACGACCTGCTCGTCGCGCCGGTGTTCTCCCCCGGCGGGGAGGTCGCCTACTACGTGCCGGAGGGTGTGTGGACGCACTACCTCACCGGCGAGCGGGTCCAGGGCGGCCGCTGGGTCCGTGAACGGCACGGCTTCGACAGCGTGCCGCTGCTCGTCCGGCCGGGTGCGGTCTTTCCCGAGGGAGCGGTGGACGACCGTCCCGACTACGACCATGCTGACGGCGTCACGTTGCGCGTATACGAGCCCGCCGACGGGATCACCACCGTCACCCAGGTCGGTGACACCGTGTTCACGACGGTGCGAAACGGTGAAAGCCTGCGCGTGACGGGCGAGGGAAGCTGGAACGTCCTTCTCGTCAACGCGCGCGTTGCCGCGGTCGAGGGCGGGGAGTCGTCAGACCATCCGCACGGTGTCCTCGTCAAGGCGACCGGTGGCGAAGTGGTCGTCACCATGGAAGAGGAGAGCTGATGGGGTTCCCGGAAGGGTTCCTGTGGGGAGCGGCCACCGCCGCCTACCAGATCGAGGGCGCGGCCCAGGAGGACGGCCGCGCGCCGTCCATCTGGGACACGTTCAGCCACACCCCCGGCAAGGTCCTGAACGGCGACACCGGCGACGTCGCCACGGACCACTACCACCGCTGGGAGGAGGACCTCGCGACGATGGCCGAACTCGGCATCGGCGCCTACCGGTTCTCCATCTCATGGTCGCGGGTCCTGCCGGACGGGATGCCCGGCCCCAAGGGCATGGACTTCTACTCCCGCCTGGTCGACGGGCTGCTCGACCACGGCATCGCCCCCGTCGCGACGCTCTACCACTGGGACCTGCCGCAGGCCCTGGAGGACGCCGGCGGCTGGCCGCACCGCGACACGCCCCGCCGCTTCGCCGACTACGCCGAGCGCGTCGGGCGCGTCCTCGGCGACCGCGTCCACACCTGGACCACGCTGAACGAGCCGTGGTGCTCGGCGTTCCTGGGCTACGCGTCCGGCGTGCACGCCCCCGGCCGCGCCGACCCGGTCGCCGCGCTCACCGCCGCGCACCATCTGAACCTCGCGCACGGCCTGGCCGTCCGCGCGCTGCGCGGCGTGGCGTCGCCGTCGGCGCGGCACTCGGTCACGCTCAACCTGCACCACCTGCGCGGCGACGCGGAGGCGGTCCGGCGGGTGGACGCCGTCGCCAACCGCGTGTTCCTCGACCCGATGCTGGGCCGGGGCTACCCCGCCGACCTGCTGGAGGACACGGCGTCCCTCACCGACTGGGGCTTCCTGCGCGACGGTGACGCGGACATCATCGCCGCGCCGCTCGACGTCCTCGGCGTCAACTACTACTCGCCCACCCTCGTGCGGGACTGGGACGGCGCCGCGCCGCGCTCGCACGCGGACGGCCACCGCAGGGGCGCGGCCAGTCCGTTCGTGGGCTGCGACGCCGTCGAGTTCGCCGAGCAGCCCGGCCCCTACACCGAGATGGGCTGGCCGATCGACGCGACCGGCATGGAGGAGCTCCTCCTGCGGCTGCACCGCGAGTACCCGGACACGCCGCTGATGGTCACCGAGAACGGCGCCGCGTTCGACGACGCGGTGGACGGCGACGGCCGCGTCCGGGACGACCGGCGCATCGCCTACCTGCGCGACCACATCGCAGCGGTCGAGCGGGCGTGCCAGGCGGGGGCCGACGTCCGCGGCTACTTCGCCTGGTCGCTGCTGGACAACTTCGAGTGGGCCTACGGCTACTCCAAGCGCTTCGGCCTCGTCCACGTCGACTACGCCACGGGCGAGCGCACCTGGAAGGACAGCGCCCGCTGGTACCGCGACGCCATCGCCGGCGGCCCGTCGTGACACCCGCGCGCGGCGTTACGATCATTCGCACTCCCAACGGCTCCGAGGACGACGGGACGGTCCGTGGTCAAGATCACTGACGTGGCGCGGCACGCCGGGGTGTCGCCGAGCACGGTCTCCTACGTGCTGAGCGGGAAGCGCTCGATCTCCGAGGAGACCCGGCGGCGCGTCCGGGAGAGCATCCGCGAGCTCGGCTACCGGCCGCACGCGGGCGCCCGCGCGCTCGCCAGCAGCCGCTCCAACGTGCTGGCGCTGATGATCCCCCTGCGCTCGGGCATCGCCGTGCCGGTGGTCATGCAGTTCGCCGTCTCCGTCGTCACCGCCGCGCGCCGCCACGACCACGACGTCCTGCTGCTCACCCAGGAGGAGGGCGAGGACGGCCTGCGGCGCGTCGCCGACAGCGCCCTGGTCGACGCGCTGATCGTCATGGACGTCCAGATGAGGGACCCGCGGCTGCCGCTGCTGCGCTCCCTGGACCGGCCGAGCGTGCTCATCGGCTTCCCGGCCGACGCGGGCGACCTGACCTGCATCGACCTCGACTTCCACGCGGCGGGCGCGGTCTGCGTCGAGCACCTCGCCGGGCTCGGCCACCGGGAGATCGCCCTGATCGGCTCGCCGCCCGAGGTGTACGCGCGGCAGACCGGCTACGCCCAGCGGGTCGCCGACGGGTTCACCGCCGCGGCCCGCGAGCACGGGCTGGCCGGGGACGTCCACCCGTGCGAGGCGACCGCGGACGCGGCCCGCGCGCTCGTCGCCCGGCTGCTCGCCGAGCGTCCGGGCCTCACCGGCGTCCTCGTCCACAACGAGCCGGTCGTCGGCCCCGTGGTGCGGGCGCTGCGCGCGGCCGGCCGGCGCGTCCCCGAGGACGTGTCCGTCGTCGCGCTGTGCCCCGACGAGATGGCCGAGCACGCCGAGCCGTCCCTGACGTCGGTGGCGATCCCCGCCGAGGAGGTCGGCGGGCGCGCCGTGGAACTGCTGATGTCCAAGCTCGACGGCGTGCCCGTGCCCGCCGCGACCCTGCTCCCGCCCACCCTGACCGCGCGCGCCAGCAGCGCGCCCGCGCCCCGCTGAGAGGCCGGTTCCCGCAACGCCGCGAAAGGAGGAGAGGGGCCCTTGCCCGGCCCGTTATCGAAGCGCTTCGACACGCATTGCTCGGGGGATTTCCCGAAGGAGAACCGTTGCACAGAACCCGTCGCAACCCCCGTTCCCCCGGCCGGCGCAACCGGTCGCTGACCCTCGTCCTCGCTGCCGCGCTGGCGGCCCCCCTCGCGTGGACGGCGCCCGCCGCCGCCCGCGCGGCCCACCCGTTCCGCGACCCGCGGCTGCCCGTCCAGACCCGGGTGGACGACCTGGTCGGGCGGCTGACGCTCGACGAGAAGATCTCGCTGCTGCACCAGTACCAGCCCGCGATCCCGCGGCTCGGCATCGGCCGGTTCAAGACCGGCACCGAGGCGCTGCACGGGGTCGCGTGGTCCACCGACGTCCACAACGGCGGCGCCGTGGTGACCGCCAAGGGGACCGTGTTCCCGCAGTCGGTCGGGCTCGGCGCGACCTGGGACCCGGCCCTGATGAACAGGATCGGCTCGGCCGTCGGCGACGAGGCCCGCGGGTACAACAGCGAGAACCCCGACGTGTGGGGCCTGCAACTGTGGGCGCCGGTCGTGAACCTGCTCCGCGACCCCCGCTGGGGCCGCAACGAGGAGGGCTACTCCGAGGACCCGCTGCTCACCGGCCTGCTCGCCACCGCCTACGGCCGCGGCATGCAGGGCGACGACCCCGAGCACCTCAAGGCCGCGCCGGTCCTCAAGCACTACATCGCCAACAACAACGAGATCCGCCGGGACCAGACGTCCTCCAGCCTGCCGCCCCGGGTGCGCAGGGAGTACGACGAGGTCCCGTTCCGGATGCCGCTCGCCCGCGACGCCGCGACCGGGATCATGACGTCCTACAACCTCGTCAACGGCCGTCCCGCCACGGTCACCCCCGACGCCGCCGGGCTCGTCCGCTCCTGGTCGGACCGGACGCTGTTCAACGTCACCGACGCGGGCGCCCCCAACAACCTCGTCGGCTCCCAGAAGTACCACCCCGACCTCGCCACCGGCGACGCCGCGATCCTCAAGGCGGGCGTGGACAGCTTCACCACCGACGACACGAACTCGTCCATCACCGTGAACGCCGTGAAGCAGGCGCTGGCGCGCGGCCTGCTCGCCGAGCCCGACATCGACCGCGCGGCCGGGAACATCCTGAGCGTCCGGGTGCGGCTCGGCGAGTTCGACCCGGGCGGCGGCCCCTACGGCAAGATCACCAAGGACGCGGTGGACAGCCCCGCGCACCGGGCGCTGGCCCGCACCGCCGCGGCGGAGCAGATGGTGCTGCTGAAGAACCAGCGGAAGCTCCTGCCGCTCCAGCGGCAGAAGGTCGCGGTCGTGGGGCCGCTGTCGGACACCCTCTACACCGACTGGTACTCCGGCTCGCTGCCCTACGAGGTCACGCCGCTGGACGGCATCAGGAAGCGCGCGGGCGCGGTGGCCTCCAGCGAGGGCGTCGACCGCATCGCCCTCAAGGACGTGAAGACCGGCAGGTACATCGCCGGTGGAACGGGCCCCGGCGCGGTCCTGAGGACCGGACCCGCCTCGTCCTCCGACGCCACGACGCAGTTCGACATGTTCGACTGGGGCCAGGGCATCGTGACCTTGCGCAGCGCCGCCAACGGCAAGACGGTCGGCCGCTACAACTGGGGCGACACCTTCGCCAACGACCAGGACCAGCCGAACGGCTGGTTCGTCCAGCAGATGTTCAAGCTGGAGAAGCAGGACGGCGGCGACTACCTGCTCCGCTACGCCGGCTACGAGAAGGCCTACGACTGGGCCGACCCGGCGAAGACCTACGTGAAGGCGCAGGACGACGGAACGCTCGCCCTCACCACGAAGGCCGAGGCGTCCCGGTTCGCCAAGGACGTCGTCAGCAGCGGTGTGGATTCGGCGGTCAAGGCCGTGACCGGCGCAGGCGCGGCCGTCGTCGTGGTCGGCAGCATGCCGTTCATCAACGGCCGCGAGGACCACGACCGCACCACGATGGCGCTCGCCGAAGGGCAGTCCGACCTCGTCAAGGCCGTCCGCAAGGCGAACCCGAACACGGTCGTCGTCGTGGAGAACAGCTACCCGACGACGCTCGACTGGGAGCAGCAGAACGTCCCGGCGATCCTGTGGACGAGCCACGCCGGAGCCGAGACGGGCAACGCCCTGGCGTCCCTGCTGTTCGGCGACGAGAGCCCCTCGGGCAAGCTGCCGCAGACCTGGTACCGCTCCGGTGCGGACCTGCCCGACATCCTCGACTACGACGTCATCAAGTCGGACCGGACGTACCAGTACTACAAGGGCGAGCCGCTCTACCCGTTCGGCCACGGCCTCTCCTACACCGCGTTCCGGTACGGCAAGCCGCGGCTCAGCGCCCGTTCCGTCGGACGCGACGGGACGGTGACCGTCACCGTCCCGGTGACCAACACCGGCGAGAAGGCCGGGGACGAGGTCGTCCAGCTCTACACGCACCAGCGGAAGTCGCGGGTGAAGCAGCCGGCGAAGAGGCTGCGCGCCTTCGCCAAGGTCCACGTGGCCCCGGGGCGGACGGTGACGGCGAAGCTGCGGCTGAACGCGTCCGACCTCGCCGTCTGGGACGTCACGCGCGACAGGTGGACGGTCGAGAAGTCGGTGCACGACCTGCTCGTCGGCGCCTCGTCCACCGACATCCGGCAGCGCGCGGTGCTCGACGTGCGCGGCGAGACCATTCCCGCCCGCGACCTCGCCGAGCCGACCCGAGCCGCCGACTTCGACGACCAGGACGGCATCCGGCTGGTCGACGAGACGAAGACGTCCGGTGACGCGGTGACCGGTGCCTCCGGCTCGTGGCTGAAGTTCGCGGACGCCGCCCTCGGCTCGTCCACGGGAAGCGTCACCGCCCGGGTGGCGGGCACGTCCGCGACCACCATCGAAGTCCGCCTCGACCGTCCGGACGGCCCCCGCGCCGGAACCCTCACCGTCCCGCCCACCGCCGGCGACTACACGTACAAGGAGATCACCGCACCACTGGCCGGAGCCCGCGGAGACCGCGACGTCTACCTGGTCTTCAAGGGCGAGACCCGCCTGAGCACCTTCTCCCTGACCCCCTGACCTTCCCGGCGCGAGGGGCGCGATCCCTCAGGCTCGCGCCCCTCGGCGCCAGGAGCGGCACCTACCCCTGGTGAGACGGCGAAGTGCGCTGCGGGAGGTTCTCGGGGCGGCCCGGCGGGCGGCGTCCCGGTGGACGGGACGCCGCGAACAACGCCGCCAGCGGGCAATTCCCCCATTTTGGCATTGCGCATTCGGGCGCACTCGATTAAAGGAAGAAGTCGTGGTCGGCCCGCCTTTTGCCGCAGGTCGACATGTCCGCATGCGAAGGAGATGCCCGTGCTAGCTCTCACCGGGCCGGATGTGCTGGTCGCCTATGAGCGTTCCGGGGGATTCGCCGGAATTCAACGGAAAGTGATCGTGGACGGCTCGGGAACGGCGCTCGTGAACGACGAGAGCGTCGCGCTCGGCGCCGACGAGATGCGCGGTCTGAAGGACGCGCTGAGCCGCGTCGTCACCACCGCGTCCTCGTCCGACGGGTGCCAGGTGGCCGACCACTTCACCTACACGCTCACCTACCGCGGGCACCGGGCGACCCGGTGCTGGCTGCCGTCCGACTGGCGCGACGCCGTCGACCGGCTGGAGGCGCTGACCGGGCGGTGATCCCCGGGAATCGCCGCCCTCAGGCGGAGGCGCGCTTGTGCAGCTCCCGCATCGTCGCTTCGAGCGCGGCGACCGGGCCGTCCACCGGGACGCCCGGCGCCACCTCCTGGACCGGGAGGGCGTTGACCGGCCCGGCCTGGGCGCCCAGCTCGGTGCGCAGGGCGACGAGCTGCCGGGACGACATGATGTAGACGATCCGCCCGAGACCGACCCAGGCGTGCGCGGCCGAGCACATCGGGCAGTGCTCGCCGGAGGTGTACACGGTGGCCGCGGCGCGCTCGTCCGGCTCCAGATTGGTCGCCGCCCACCGCGCGATCTCGAACTCGGGGTGGCGGGTCTGGTCGCCGTCCGCCGTGCGGTTGCGGTCCTCGAACAGGACCTCCCCGGACGCCGACACCAGCACCGACCCGAACGGCTCGTCGGCCGACTCCAGCGCCTCCGTGGCGAGTTCGACGCAGCGGTCGAGGAAGACGCGCTCGGCGGCGGTCGGTTCGTAGGCCATGGCTCGGCTCCTTGCCCGCGGGGACGACTCGAACGATCATAGGCGCGGAACCGGGGTCCTCACGCGGAGTCGCGCAGCACCAGGTGGGGGCGCAGGATGACGACCGGGTCGGCGACGGTCTCGCCGCGGATCCGCGAGACCAGCAGCCGGGCCATCTCCCGGCCCATCTCCTCCGGCGACTGGTGGACGGTGCTGAGCGGCGGGTCGGCCAGCGGCGCGGCGGCCGAGTCGTCGAAGCCGATCACCGCGACGTCGCCCGGGACGCTGCGCCCGCTGCGGTGCAGGACCCGCAGCGCGCCGAGCGCCATCGGGTCGTCGGCGGCGAACACCGCGTCCAGGGACGGCTCGGCGGCCAGCAGCCGCTCGGCGGCGGTGATGCCGCTGGCCTCGCCGAAGTCGCCGTACTCGACGTACTCGGGCAGGCCCGCCTCGGCGAGCGCCTCCCGGTAGCCGGCCAGCCGGTCGATGCCGACCCCCATGTCCTGGGGGCCGGCGATGGTCGCGATGCGCCGCCGGCCGCCCGCGATGAGGTGGCCGACGGCCTCGCGGGCGCCGCTGCGGTTGTCGACGTCGACGTAGCTGACCGGGTGCAGGCCGGGCGGGCGGCCGCCGAGGACGGTCGGCACCCCGTTGGCCTCCAGCTTGGCGGGCAGCGGGTCCTCGGCGTGCAGGGAGGTGAGGAGCACCCCGTCCACGTGCTGGGTGGTGAGGTAGTCCTCCAGCCGGCCGTACTCGGCGGGGGAGCGGGCGAGGGCGAGCAGGAGCTGAAGTCCGGTGTCGGCGAGGCCGTTGCTGATCCCGCGGATGATCCCGGCGAAGTACGGCTCGCCGAACAGCCGCTGGTCGGACTCGGCGACGACCAGGGCCACGGTGTCGGTGCGGCGGGTGACGAGCGTGCGGGCCGCGCGGTTCGGCACGTACCCGAGCTCCTCGATCGCCTTCAGCACCGACGCGCGGGCCTGCGGGCTGACCCGCGGCGAGCCGTTGACCACCCGGGACACCGTGCCGCGGCCCACACCGGCCCGCGCCGCGACCTCCTCCAGGGTCGGGCGCGTGCTCCTGCCCGTCATCTGGCCCCCTTCGTCCGTGCCGTCGCCCCGGGTCAGCCCCGCTCGGGCAGCCCGCCCCGCCGGATCACTCCGGCGTACCACCGTGCGCTCTCCTTGGGCACCCGGCGCTGCGTGGCGTAATCGACGTGGACCAGCCCGAAACGCTTGGAGTAGCCCCAAGCCCATTCGAAATTATCCAGCAGCGACCATGTGAAATAGCCGTGCAGCGGGACCCCTTCGGAGATGGAGTCGTGGCACGCCCGCAGGTGCCCGTCGAGGTAGGCGATGCGCCCCGCGTCTTGGACCGTGCCATCCTCGTCGGGCACCTCGTCGTAGCCCGCGCCGTTCTCGGTGATGTACAGCGGGACGGACGGGTACTCGCGGTGCAGCCGCGTCAGCACCTCGTGCAGGCCGCCCTCGTCGATCTCCCAGCCCATCCCGGTGACCGGGCGCCCGGCCGGCACGAACCGGACGTGGCCGCTGCCGGGCCAGGGGGAGTTCGTCGCGAACGGCGACGACGCGGTCTGCGCCGCCTCGCCGGGCGTCCCCGCGACGGTGTGCCGCGAGTAGTAGTTGATGCCCAGCTGGTCGAGCGGCTGGGCGATGACGGCGAGGTCCGCGTCGGGCGGGGCGAACCCGTAGCGGGACGTGTCGGCGAGGACGTCCTCGGGGTAGCGGCCGAGCAGCAGCGGGTCGAGGAACAGCCGGTTCTGCAGCCCGTCGATCCGGCGCGCCGCGTCGACGTCGGCGGGGTCGTCCGTCGCGGGGGAGACCGCGTACAGGTTGACGGCGGCGCCGAAGCGGTTGCCGGGGCGGCGGGCCCGCATCGCCTCGACGGCCAGGCCGTGGCCGAGCATCAGGTGGTGCGCGGCCAGCAGGGACGCCGGCGCGTCGACGCGTCCGGGCGCGTGGTCGCCGGAGGCGTAGCCGAGGAACGCCGCGCACCACGGCTCGTTCACCGTCATCCAGTGCGCGACGCGGTCGCCGAGCGCCGCGTGCACGTGGTCGGCGTACTCGGCGAACCGGTGGGCGGTGTCCCGCTCGGGCCAGCCGCCCTTGTCCTCCAGCGGCTGCGGCAGGTCCCAGTGGTAGAGCGTCGGCCACGGCTCGATGCCCGCCTCCAGCAGCGCGTCCACCAGCCGCCGGTAGAAGTCGAGGCCCTCGGTGTTGAAGGCCCCGGCCCCGGACGGCTGCACCCGCGGCCAGGAGATCGAGAACCGGTACGCGGTCAGCCCGAGGTCGGCCATGAGCGCTACGTCCTTGGGGAACCGGTGGTAGTGGTCCACCGCGACGTCGCCGGTCTCGCCGCGCAGGACCTTGCCCGGCGTCCGGCAGAAGGTGTCCCAGATGGACGGTCCGCGCCCGCCCTCGCCCGCGGCGCCCTCGATCTGGTAGGCGGCGGTGGCGGCCCCCCAGCGGAACCCGGTCGGGAAAGGTGCGGCGGGAGCCGCGCTGGTGTCGTCCTTGAGGGAGGTCATCGGGCCCTCCCAAACTGCTTACAGCTTGGCCTGGGCATATCGTAAAGTCTCCGATCGTGAGGAAGGCGTACAAGTGCCGGGCGTACCCGGACCCGGAACAGGCTGCGGTGCTGAACCGCACCTTCGGGTGTGTGCGCAAGGTCTGGAACCAGGTGCTGGACTGGCGAACCAAGACGTGCTCGCACTGCGGGCATCTGCTCGCCTGGCTGAGCCTCTCCACCCGGCACTGGACGTGCCCCGATTGCGGCACCCGGCACGACCGGGACGTCAACGCCGCGAAGAACATTCTGGCCGAAGGACTTTCGGTATCGGCCTGTGGAGCTGACGTGAGACGGACCGGGGCATCCCGGACGCGGTCGGCTATGAAGCAGGAACCCCCCCGGAGCGATCCGGGTCGCACGAGCGGCGGACGGCCTTAGGCCGTTCGGGAATCCCCCTGCTTCAACTCGGGGAGAAGTCAAGCCTTCACTGCACCTTCCATGATCCCGCCGATGATCTGGCGGCCGAAAACGATGAACACCACGAGCAGCGGCAGGATCGCCACGCTGGTCCCGGCGAACATGAGCGTGTAGTCCTTGAAGTAGGCGTTGGCCAGGTTGTTGATGGACAGCTGGACCGTCGGGTTGTCCGGGCTGAGCACGGCCAGCGGCCACATGAACTCGTTCCAGGTCTGCATGAAGGTGAACAGCCCGAGGACGCCCGCGGCGGGGCGCAGCGCGGGGAGCACGACCCGCCAGTAGATGCCGAAAGTCGTGCACCCGTCGACGCGGGCGGCCTCGATCAGTTCGTCCGGGACGGCCTGGTCGGCGTACTGCCGCATCATGAACACCCCGAACCCGGTGACCAGGAACGGGACGATGACCGCCTGCAGGTGGTTCTGCCAGCCCAGCTTCACCATGATCATGTAGAGCGGGATGATGCCCATCTGCACCGGGATCATCATCGTGGCGATGATGGTGAGCAGCAGCCCGTTCTTGCCGCGGAAGCGCAGCTTGGCGAACGCGAACCCGGCCAGCGAGGCGAAGAAGACCGTGGAGACCGTCACCGCCGCGGAGGCGATGGCGGAGTTCAGCAGGCCCTTGGCGAAGTAGGCCTCCGGGTTGTCGAACAGCCGGCCGACGTTGTCGCCGCCGTGGCCGCCCGGCAGCAGCGGCGGCGGGACGTCGGCGACCACGCTGTTCGTGCGGGTCGCCACGATGATCATCCAGTAGATCGGGAAGACCGACAGCGCCAGCGCCACGACCAGCGTGAGGTAGGTGAGCGGGCTGGCGTTCCACAGGCCGCGGTAGCGGCCGGGGTGCGCGGCGGCGCGCCTGCCGCCGGGGGTCCGGCCGCCGGGGCCGGCGAGGAGCGTGGTCACTTGGTGCCTCCCGTGCGGCGCACGGCCAGGAAGTTGATCAGGGAGAACACGATGATCATCACGAACAGCGCCCAGGCGACCGTCGCGCCGTAGCCGTAGCGGTCATGGCCGAACGCGTTGTCGTACATGTACATCGTGATCGTCTGGAACTGGTGCATCGGGCCGCCGTCCATCTTGTTGGGCGTGCCGACGCTGAACAGCACGGGCTCGGTGAACAGCTGGAGCCCGCCGATCGTCGAGATGATCACCGTGAAGATGATGGTGGGGCGCAGCATCGGCACCGTGATCTGCCAGAACTGCCGGAGCCGGGACGCGCCGTCGATCGCGGCGGCCTCGTACAGGTCCTTCGGGATCGCCTGCATGGCGGCCAGGTAGATGAGCGCGTTGTAGCCGGTCCAGCGCCAGTCCACCATCATCGCGATGGCGGCCCAGGACCAGCCGCGGCTGCTCGACCAGTTGATCGGGTCGATGCCGACCAGCCCGATCGCCCAGTTGATCATGCCCCAGTCCTTGTCGAACATCTGGGTGAACACGATCGCGACGGCGGCGGTCGAGGTGACCAGCGGGGCGACCATCCCGATCCGGAACAGGGTCGGCAGCCGCATCCGCCGGTTCAGGGTGTTGGCGATGAGCAGCGCGAGCACCAGCTGCGGGACGGTCGAGAGGGCGAAGATCCCGAGGGTGTTGACCGTGGCGTGCCAGAAGTCGGCGTCGCTCAGCAGGTAGTCGTAGTTGTCGAGCCCGACGAACTTGCGCGTTCCGGACGCCAGCTCCCAGTCGTGCAGGGAGACCCAGAGCGTGTAGACGAGGGGGAAGGCGCCGAAGACCAGGAAGACGAGGTAGAACGGCGAGATGAAGGCGTAGGGCGCGCCCTTCACGTCGAGCCGGGCCAGCCGGGAGCGCCAGGTGGGGGGCGGCCCCGGCCGCGCCGGGGCCGGCGAGGCCGGCGGCGGGCCGTTCCGGCTGGGGCGCAGATCGGTGGTCACGTCGTGCGCCTCCTTTCCGAGGACGGGACGAAGCGGGGAGTGGAACGGCGGCGGCGCCGGCGGGGAGGTACGGCCCGGCGCCGCCGCCGTGGTCGGGGGACCGCCGGGCTACCTGGCGGCCTTCTTCGCCTCGTCGACGGACTTCGTCCAGGCCTCGTCGGGCTTCTGCCGGCCCTGGCCCACGGAGATCAGGACGTTCTCGACCGCGGCCCGCACGTCCTCGTTCTTCGGCCCGAGGTGCACCGGCTTCACCGCGGCCACCAGCTGCCCGAAGATCTGCCCGATCGGGGCGTCGTTGAAGTAGGCGCTCTTGGCGCCCGCGACCGCCGGGTCCTGCGCGGCCTGCGGCGAGGACGGGAAGACGTTCGCGGCCTTGAACGCGCCGACCTGGCCCTCGGGGGAGGTCAGGAACTCGGCGAGCTCGGCGGCGGCCTTGGCGTGCTTGGTCTGCTTGGGCACCGCGAGCCACGAGCCGCCCCAGTAGCCGGAGCCGCCGGGCGTGGTGGCCACGTCCCACTTGCCCTTACCCGACGGCCCGGAGAACTCCTCGATGCCGCCGAGCATCCAGGAGGGGCAGGGCAGGGTCGCGAAGGTGTCGCGCTTGAGGGCGGTCTGCCACGGCGGCGTGAAGATCGACATGTCGGAGGTGAGCTTGCTCGTCTCGAACTTCAGCGACGTGTCGAACGCCTGCTTGACCGCCGGGTTGCTGTCGAAGACGAGGTTCTCGCTCTTGTCGAAGAAGCTGTGGCCAGGGCCGCTGCCGGCGTTCTGCAGGACGGTGGCGCGGAACACGGCGGTGGGGCCGTCCAGCCACTTGGTCCCGGGCACCTTGTCCTGGAACTTCTGGCCCGTGGACAGGAACGCGTCCCACGTCGGCCAGAGCTTGCCGACCTCGGCGCGGTCGGTGGGCAGGCCCGCCTTCTTGAACAGGTCCGTGCGGTAGCACATGGCGAGGGGGCCGACGTCGGTGCCGAGGCCGATGAGCTGCTTGCCGTCGGGGGTGACGCCCGCCTGCCACTTCCACGGCAGGAAGTTCTTCTCCAGGTCCTTGCCGCCGTAGTCGAACAGGTCGAGGAACTTGGCCTTCTGCTGCATGTAGAGGGGCAGGATGCCCTCCTCCAGCATGACGACGTCGCCCGCGCCGCTGCCGGTCGCCATCCACTGCTGGATGCGCGGCTTGTACTCGTCCAGGGTGGAGACCTTGCGCTGCTTGATCTTCACGTTGGGGTGGGACTGCTCGTACTGCTTGTAGAGCGCGTCGTAGCCCGGCTCGCCGAAGACGTCGACGGTCAGCTCGACCGGCCCGCCGTCGGAGCCTCCCTTGTCGTCGTCGCCGCCGCACGCGACGGCGAGGCCGCCGACGAGTACCGCCGCCATCGCCGTACTCAGTCCGCGCCGCATGATGGCCCTCATGGCGGACCCCTCTCAGGTTGTGGTGGTGCATCGGTGTGGGAGCGCTCCCACGGATGAAAGACCGTGACCCGGCTCACTGTCAATGTGCCGAAACATAACCGTTACAAGAACCTGGCTCCCGCGGCAGTCGGGTCAGGCCTGGTCCGACACCCCGTCAGGCCCGGGTCAGCCCTCCTTGACGGGGGTCAGCCGGGCCGCCGCCGGGGCCGGGGCCGTGGACCGCCGGACGACGAGTTCGGGCCGGTAGAGCAGCTCGGTGCGGGGCGCGCGGGTGCCGCGGATCTCGTCCAGGACGGTGCTCACCGCGGCCATCGACATCTCCCGCACCGACTGCCGGACCGTGGTCAGCGGGGGGTCGAGGTAGGCGGTGAGCGGCGAGTCGTCCATGCCCGTCACCGACACGTCCTCGGGGACCTGGAGGCCGCGCGCCCGGGCGGCCCGGATCGCGCCGAGCGCCATGATGTCGTTGCCGCCGCAGATCGCCGTGCAGCCCGCGTCGAGCAGCTTCGCGGCCGCCGCCTGCCCGCCCTCGACCGTGTACATGGTGTTGACGACCAGCTCGTCCACCTCGTCCGGGGTGAGCCCGGTGTGCGCGGCCATCCCGCGCCGGAACCCCTCGGTCTTGCGCCGCGTCGGCACGTAGACGTCCTGGCCGATCGCGAGGCCGATCCGGCGGTGGCCCATTGCGGCCAGGTGCGCGACGACCGCCTCCATCGACGCCACGTCGTCGTTGGAGACGTACGGCGCGTCGATGTCGGGGCGGTAGCCGTTGACCAGGACGATCGGCAGGGCCTGTTCGAGCAGCCGCGCGTAGCGGGCCCGGTCGGAGTTGGCGTTCGCGTGCAGGCCGTTGACGAAGATGATCCCGGCGACGCCGCGCTCCAGCAGCATCTCGATGTAGTCGTCCTCGGCGACGCCGCCCGGCGCCTGGGAGCACAGCACCGCCATGTACCCGTGCCGGGCCAGCGCGCTCTCGATGACCTCGGCGAACGCCGGGAAGATCGGGTTGGTCAGCTCGGGGATGATCAGCCCGATCAGCCCGGCCCGCTGCTGGCGCAGCCGGGCCGGGCGCTCGTATCCGAGCACGTCCAGGGCGGTCAGCACCGCCTGGCGCGTGGTCGGGGACACGCCCGGCTTGCCGTTGAGCACGCGGCTCACCGTCGCCTCGCTCACCCCGGCGTGTGCCGCGATGTCCGCCAGGCGCGTCGTCATAGGTTTCAAGTCATCCCTCCTCGAGGTCCCACCACAGTGCGGTGTCCGGGGGCAGGTCGACGTCTCCGCCGTTCGCGAGGCCGCCGGTGCGGACCGGTCCGCTCGCGAGGAGCGGGGTCCCCCGCACGTGGACGCGCGCGGTGGCGCCGCCCATGTTGACCGCGCACGCGAGCCGCCCGTTCCCGCCCCCGGCCGCACGCACGAAGACCAGTGTGCCGGGTGAGCTCGCAATCCAGTACAAATCCCCGTCGCCGAGTGCCGGATGCCCGCGGCGGATCCGCAGCGCCTCGCGGTACAGCGCGAGCATCGAGCCGGGGTCGCCGTCCTGCGCGGCGACGGTCAGGCCGCGCCACGCGGTGGGGATCGGGAGCCAGGACGCGCCGCCCGCGCCGAACCCGAACGGGGGCTCCTCGCCCTCCCACGGCATCGGGACGCGGCAGCCGTCGCGGCCGGCGCCCTCGGCCCGCAGCCGCTGCGGGTCCCGCTGGAACTCCTCCGGCAGGTCGAGCACCTCCGGCAGGCCCAGCTCCTCGCCCTGGTAGACGTAGGACGAGCCGGGCAGCGCGAGCGTCAGCAGCGCGGCCGCGCGGGCGCGCCGCAGCCCGGTCTCGCCGTCGCCGTAGCGGGTGACGTGCCGCTTCACGTCGTGGTTGGACAGCACCCAGGTGGCGGGCGCGCCGACGGCCCCGGCGGTGCGCAGCGACTCCTCGATCACCGCCCGCATCCCGGCCGCCTCCCAGGGCGCGGTCAGGTAGTGGAAGTTGAACGCCTGGTGCAGCTCGTCGGGACGGGTGTAGTCGGCGAGCCGCTGCGGCGTGGGCGTCCACGCCTCGGCGACGGCGATCCGCTCCCCGCCGTAGGAGTCGAGCAGGCGGCGCCAGGCGCGGTGGATGTCGTGGACGGAGTCCTGGTCGAAGTAGGGCAGGACGGCCGTGCCGAGCATCTCCGTCTGGTTCGGGTGGCCCACGTCGGGCAGGCCGGGCGCCTTGGCCATGCCGTGCGCGACGTCCACGCGGAAGCCGTCCACGCCGAGGTCGAGCCAGAACTTCAGGACGTCGGCGAACTCGGCGTGGACCTCGGGGTTCTCCCAGTTGAGGTCGGGCTGCTCGGACGCGAACAGGTGCAGGTACCACTGGCCGTCCGGTACCCGCGTCCAGGCGGGGCCGCCGAACACCGACTCCCAGTCGTTGGGGGGCTCGGCGCCGCCCGGTCCCCTCCCGTCCCTGAAGATGTAGCGGTCGCGCTCGGCGGACCCTGGGGCCGCGGCGAGCGCCGCCTGGAACCAGGCGTGCCGGTCGGAGGTGTGGTTCGGCACGACGTCCACGATGATCCGCAGCCCGTGCGCGTGCGCGTCCGCGATGAGGCCGCGCGCGTCGGCGAGGGTGCCGAACAGCGGGTCGACGTCGCGGTAGTCCGCCACGTCGTAGCCGAAGTCGGCCATCGGCGAGACGTAGAACGGGGTCAGCCAGAGCGCGTCGACGCCGAGGCCGGCCAGGTAGGGCAGCCGGGACCGGATGCCCGGCAGGTCGCCGACACCGTCGCCGTCGGAGTCGGCGAAACTGCGCACGTACACCTGGTAGATGACGGCGTCGCGCCACCACCCTCCGCCTTCGGCGCGGTCGCCGGCGGTGTGGACGAGCAGGGTGTCCTGGGTCATGAACATCCTTATTGTCGGGAGCTGTCGGGTGCTACTTGACGCCGCCGGCGGTGAGGCCGGCGACGATCCGGCGCTGGAAGACCAGCACCACGGCGATGAGCGGGACGGTCACGATCGCCCCGGCCGCCATCTGGGTGCCGAACGGCTGGTCGAACCCGGAGACGCCGGTGAACTTGGAGATCGCGACGGTCGCGGTCTGCATCTCCTTCTTGTTGACCATGGACAGCGCGATGAGGAACTCGTTCCACGCGGCGATGAAGGTCAGGATCGCCGTGGTGAACAACCCGGGCGCCGCCAGCGGGACGATGATCTTGCGGAAGGCCTGGCCGCGGGTGCAGCCGTCCACCATCGCGGCCTGCTCCAGCTCGAACGGCAGCTGCCGGAAGAACGCGGTGAGCAGCCACACCGACAGCGGCAGCGCGAACCCGAGGCTGGGCAGCACCATCGCCTGGTAGGTGTTGATCCACTTGATCTCGGTGAAGAGCTTCAGCAGCGGGACCAGCTGCGAGATCCCCGGGAACATCGTCGTCGCGACGATCAGCCCGAGCACCGCGTTCTTGAACCGGAAGTCGAGCCGGGCCAGCGCGTACGCGGTGAACGTGCCGATCAGCAGGGTCAGGACGGTGGTGGTGCCCGCGACGACGACGCTGTTCAGCAGGGCGCGGCCGAAGCCGTTGTCGCCGGAGAACACCGCGGAGAAGTTCTCCGACGACCACCGCGCCGGGACGGGCGAGTTGTCGAACTGGTCCTGCGGGCGGCGGAACGCCGAGACCACCATCCAGTAGAACGGCGCGAGGCAGTAGACCGCCACGGCGGCGAACCCCAGGGAGGACAGCGTGCGCTTCAGCGGTGAGCCGGTCATGCCGCCGCCCTCCTTCCGCCGCGCGGCGTCCGGACGGCGCGCGGGCGCCGGTTCTTCTGGCGTGCCTCGCCGATGATGTCGGCGCCGAGCAGCTTCACGAACAGGTACGCGATCAGCGCGATGTACAGGAACAGGACGGTCGCGTACGCCGCCGCCGACCCGTACCGCAGGTTGGACGCCTCGAACCAGGCGATCATCGTCAGCGTCTCCACGGACTTCTGGTTGACGCCGATCAGCACGGCGGGCAGGTCGAACATCCGCAGCACGTCCAGCATCCGGAACAGCACGGCGACCAGCAGCGCGGGCTTGACCAGCGGCAGCGTGATGCGGAAGAACTGCTGGACCGGGCCGGCGCCGTCCACCCGGGCGGCCTCGTAGACGTCCCGGGGGATCATCTGCAGCCCGGCGAGGACGAGCAGCCCGATGAACGGGGAGGTCTTCCAGACCTCGGCGATGACGACGGCCGTCTTGGCGGGGAACCCGTCGGCGGTCCACAGGATCTCCTGGCGCAGCACCGCGTTCGCGGCGCCGTCGGCCTGGAAGATCCACCGCCACAGCAGCCCGGAGATCGCGGTCGGGATCGCCCACGGGACGAGGATGCTCGCGCGCACCAGCGCCCGCCCGCGGAACGCCTGCTGCATGATCAGCGCCATGGCGACGCCGATCACCGTCTCCAGCACGACCGTGGTGAGGGTGAAGAACGTGGTGTTGGAGAAGGCGTTCCAGAACGCGTCGGCGCGGTCGCCCTGGAAGATCGCGGTGTAGTTGCCGAGGCCGACGAACCGGTCGCCCTCCACGACGAACCCGTCGGCGTCCAGCCCCTCGCCCCGCGAGTACAGCGACTCGCGGAACCCGGCGAGGACCGGGTAGCCGATGACGAGCGCGAGGACGAGCAGCGTGGGCGACAGCAGCAGCGCCGCGAGCCGCCGCGTCCCCTGCACGTCGCCTCTCGCGCGTCCGCGGGGCGCGCGCGCCGCGGCGGTGCCGGCGGCGGGCGCGCTCTCGGTGGTGGTCATCCCGCTCACTGCGCGGTCAGCGGCTGGAGCTTGGACTCCAGGTCCGTCAGGGCCTGGTCGGCGGGCTTCTTCCCGGTCACCGCGTCGTACATCTCACCCTGGATCGCGGCGGTGACGTCGCCGTACTTGACCGCGACCGGACGGGGCCTGGCGCCCGCGATGGCCTGCTTGAGGACCGGCAGGTACGGGAACTTCTTCACCATCTCCGGGTCGTCGTACAGCGCCGCGACGGTGGGCGCCTGCGAGGTCGCGAGGAGGTTGGCGCGCTGGGCCTGCTCGCCGGTGAGGTAGCGGATGAAGTCGAGCGAGGTCGCCTTGTTCTTGGCGAACGCGGAGATCGCGAGGTTGTGGCCGCCGAGGTTGGCGACGCCGGGGCCGTTCGGGCCGGGCAGCGGCGCGACCGCGAACCTGCCCGCCACCTTCGACGAGCCGTCGCCCGAGTTCGCCAGCCCGTACTGGTAAGGCCACTGCCGCTGGAAGATCAGCCTGCCGGACTGGAAGTAGCGGCGGCCGCCCTCGGTGTCGAGGGTGACGGCCTCCTTCGGCATGTGGTCCTTCTTGGCGCCGACGAGGAACTCGACGCCCTGCTTGGCCTGCGGGGTGTTCAGCGCGGGCTTGCCGTCGGCGCCGATGATGGAGCCGCCGGCGCTCTCGATCGCCTCGACCGCGCTGATCGTCATGCTCTCGGTCTTGTTGACCTCGGTGAAGAAGCAGTCGGCGTCCTTCGCCTCGGGGAGCTTCTTCACCTTGGCGCAGGCGTCCCACATCTCGGTGTAGGTCTTCGGCGGGCCGGCGACGCCGGCCTTCTCCAGCAGGTCCTTGCGGAAGTAGAGCATCCCGGCGTCGGAGGTGGACGGCACGGCGTACAGCTTGTCGCGGTACTGCCCGGTGGCGATGGTCGCGGGCAGCATCTTGGACAGGTCGATCCGGTCCTTGGGCAGCTGCGTGAGCCAGCGGTTGGCGGCGAACTCGGCCGTCCACACCACGTCGAGGTTCAGCACCGAGTAGGCGTCGGACCTGGTCGTGGCGTTCTGGATCATCTGCTGCCGCTGGTCGTTCGGCTCGTCCGGCAGTTCGATGATGCGGACCTGCTCCTTCGGGTGCTCGGTGTTCCAGGCGTCGAGCTGCTTCTGCAGGTAGCCCGAGCGGTCCTTGCCGGTCACGAAGGTGATCGGGCCGCGGCCCTGCAGGCTCGCCGCTCCCGCGCCGCCCTTCGAGCCGCCGTCGTCATCGCCGCCGCAGGCGGAGAGCGACAGCGCGAGGGCGGCGCAGACGACGGTGCCGCCGATCAGGGGAGTGCGCCGCATGGTGTCCTCCTTCGCGGGACGGCCCGCGCCGGGCCGTCGTCCCGCAGATCAAGAGTTGGGGGTGGTGGCTGGTCCGGGACGTTAGCAACGCGTTTCAGTCGCGTAAACCGCTTGCAGAAACTTTCAGCAAGTCCGTGGCTGATCTGTAACCGTTTTGCGCAAGCCGGACAATCCGGTCGACATGCCCGCGGGGCTTGCGCCAGGCTGCCCGCGTGACGCAACCCGACCCCTCCGGGGCGCTCGACCTCGTCCGCGACCACACCGTCCTGTCGGTCGTGGTCGGGTCGCGCGCCTACGGGCTGGCCACCGATGGAAGCGACGTCGACCGGCGCGGCGTCTACGCGGCCCCGGCGCCCCTGTTCTGGCGTTTCGCGAAGCCGCCCACGCATCTGGACGGCCCGCTGCCCGAGCAGTTCTCCTGGGAGCTGGAGCGCTTCTGCGAGCTGGCGCTGGCCGCGAACCCGACCGTCCTGGAGTGCCTGTGGTCGCCGCTGGTCGAGCGGGTCACGCCGGTCGGCGAGGAGTTGCTGGCCGTGCGGAAGGCGTTCCTGTCCCGGAATGCGCACCGCACGTTCCTCCGCTACGCCGAGGCCCAGTTCCGCAAGCTGGAAGGTGACTTGCGCAACGTCGGCGCGCCGCGCTGGAAGCACGTCATGCACCTGCTGCGGCTGCTGGAGAGCGGCCTGCACCTCGTCCGGCACGGCGAGCCGCGGCTGGAGGTCGGCGGCCTGCGCGACCGGCTCCTCGCCGTCCGCCGCGGCGAGGTCGGCTGGGACGAGATCGACGTGTGGCGCGCCTCCCTCGGCGCCGCGATGGACGGGGCCCTGGACCGCAGCCCGCTGCCGCCCGAACCCGACCGCGCCGCGGTCGAGGAACTGCTTGTCTCCGTTCGACGCAGGAGTGTGACCTGGTGAACCTCCCCGAGGGCATGGCCGACCGCCTCGCCGCCGACCACCCCTATCCCCGCGCCTTCCTCACCGTCAGCGGCGCGCACCTGTACGGGTTCCCGTCGCGGGACTCCGACGTCGACCTGCGCGGCGTCCACCTGCTGCCGCTGGAGGAGATCGTCGGTCTGGACACGGGGGAGGAGACCGTCACGCTGATGTGGGACCACGCCGGAGTGGAGGCCGACGCGGTCACCCACGACCTGGCCAAGTTCTGCGCGCTGCTTCTGCGGCGCAACGGCTACGTCCTGGAGCAGCTCATGTCGCCCCTGGTCGTGGCCACCTCTCCCGTGCACGCCGAGCTGAGGTCGCTCGTTCCCGGCCTGGTCACCTTCAACCACGCGCACCACTACCTGGGGTTCGCGCGGTCCCAGTGGAAGCTGTTCGAGCAGTCACGAGAGCTCAAACCGCTCCTCTACACGTTCCGGGTGCTGCTGACGGGCGTCCATCTGATGCGGACCGGCGAGGTCGAGGCCGACCTGACACGGCTCGCCGGAGACGGGCCGCGCTACCTGCCCGAGCTGATCGAGGCGAAGCGCGCCGCCGAGCACGGCGCGCTGCCGCGGGACGCGCCGGACACGTCCCGCCTGCAGGACGACATCGCCGCGCTCACCGCCCTCCTGGAGGACGAACGCGACCGCAGCGCCCTCCCCGAAGCGCCCGCGAACCGCCGCGCCCTTCACGACTTGGTGGTCCGCGTCCGCCTGGGCTGAACCCTGGAGCGCCTCCCCTGCGTGCCATCGGTTGTACGGACCGTTTTGGGACACAACCACCTCGGGCGTTCGCGACGTATCAGGGGTGGTCGTGTAGCCAGGGAAGGGGAGCGATGGACGAGGGCATCGACCAGAAGGACATCGCGGAGGCGGATCTCAGGACCCGGCGCGGCGTGTTCCGCGCCGTCGCGTTCCGGGACCCGGTCGACGGGCACGAGCACATGGCGCTGGTGCGCGGCGAGGTGCGGGGGCGCGAGGACGTGCTCGTCCGGATGCACTCCGAGTGCATGACGGGCGACATCTTCGGCGCGACGCGCTGCGAGTGCGGGGACCAGCTCGGCGCCGCCCTGGACGCCATCGCCCGCGAGGGCGCCGGTGCGCTGGTCTACCTGCGCGGCCACGAGGGCCGCGGGATCGGTCTGGTGGCGAAGGTCCGGACCCACATCCTGCAGGACGACCAGGGCCTGGACACCGTCGACTCCGCCACGGCCATCGGGCTGCCGGTGGACGTGCGCGACTACGGCCCCGCCGCCCGGATCCTGCGGCATCTCGGCGTCCGGTCGGTGCGGCTGATGTCCAACAACCCGGTGAAGGTCAGCGCGCTGGAGTCCTACGGGGTCACCGTCGCGGCGCGCGTCCCGCTGCTGGTCCCGGTCAGCGCCGACAACGTCCGCTACCTCACCGCCAAGCGCGACCGGCTCGGCCACGACCTCCCGCAGCTCGACGCCCCCGCCGGGGTGCTCGGCGAGGTGCGGCGATGACGCGGCCGGCGGCGCTCGCGCGCCCGGCGCCGCGCCGCCCCCGCCTGGCGCGGGGGCCGGAGCTGGCGGCGGCCGCCGCCGCCCAGCTCGCCCTGCTGGCCCTGCTCCGTCCCGGCCACGCGGGCCTGGCCGTGGGCGCCGGGTACGCGCTGGCCTCGTGGGCGCTGCTGACCGCGGCGTTCCGGCGGCGGCCGGCGCTCGGGCCGGCCGATCACGTGACGCTGGTGCGGGTGGTGCTCACCGGGGGTGTCGCGGCGCTGGTCGCGGGGCATCTCACCGGTGACGCCGGCGTCTGGCCGCTCGTCGCGGCCGCGTCCGCGGCCCTCGTGCTGGACGGCGTCGACGGCCGGGTGGCCCGGCGCACTGGGACGGTGTCCAGGCTCGGGGCCCGGTTCGACATGGAGACCGACGCGGTGCTGGTGCTGGTGCTGAGCGTCGAGGTCGCCCGGTCGGCGGGGCCGTGGGTGCTGGCAATCGGGGCGATGCGGTACGCGTTCGGCGCGGCGGCCTGGACGGCGCCGTGGCTGCGCGCGGACCTGCGGCCGAGCGTCGCGCGCAAGGCCGTCGCCGTGGTGCAGGGGGTGGCGCTGGTCGTCGCGGCGTCGGGCGTCGTGCCGCACTCGGGCGCGCTCGTGGCGGCGGCGCTGGCGCTGCTGGTGTGGTCCTTCGGACGGGACGTGGCGTGGCTGGCGAAGCGGCGGCACATGGCCGATCGTGTGACCCGTGGAGCCGAAGAGGCCCGACGTACTCAGGAGACCCGGACGACTCGGGGGAGGGGCACGGATGGAGCGCGAAGCGCGCGCCTTCTGGATCCGGTCGCCAGGTGAGGGCGAGATCCGCGATGTCGTCCTGCCCGAGCCCGGACCGGGGGAGGTGCTGGTCCGGACGCTGTTCTCGGGCGTGAGCCGCGGCACCGAGGCGATCGTGTTCCGCGGCGGCGTCCCGCCGAACCAGCACGCCATCATGCGGGCGCCGTTCCAGGACGGGGCGTTCCCCGGGCCGGTCAAGTACGGGTATCTGAACGTCGGCGTGGTCGAGCAGGGCCCCGCCGGGCTGGCCGGGCGCACGGTGTTCTGCCTCTACCCGCACCAGACCCGGTACGTCGTCCCGGCGAGCGCGGTCAGCGCCGTCCCGGACGAGGTGCCGCCGGAGCGGGCGATCCTCGCCGGGACGGTGGAGACGGCCGTGAACGCGCTGTGGGACGCGGCGCCGCTCGTCGGCGACCGCATCGCCGTGGTCGGCGCCGGGATGGTCGGCTGCTCGGTCGCCGGCGTCCTCGCGGGGTTCCCGGGGTGCCGCGTCCAGCTGGTCGACACCGACCCGTCCCGCGCGGACGTCGCGCGGGCGCTCGGCGTCGGGTTCGCCCACCCCGACCAGGCCGAGGGGGGCTGCGACCTGGTCTTCCACGCGAGCGCGTCCGAGGCGGGGCTCGCCCGGTCGCTGGAGCTGCTCGCACCGGAGGGGGAGGTGATCGAGCTGAGCTGGTACGGCGACCGGCGGGTCAGCGTCCCGCTGGGGGAGTTCTTCCACTCGCGGCGGCTGACGATCCGGGGCAGCCAGGTCGGCGCCGTCCCGCCGTCCCGCCGGTCGCGCCGCGCCTTCGCCGACCGGATCGCGCTCGCGCTGCGGCTGCTCGCGGCCCCCGCCTTCGGCGAGCTGATCACCGGGGAGAGCCCGTTCGCCGAGCTGCCGCGGCTGATGCCGCGCCTCGCGGGCGGCGAGCTGCCCGCCCTGTGCCACCGGATCGCCTACTGAGGAGGACGTTCGTTGTTCGCCATCACCGTCCGCGACCACGTCATGATCGCGCACAGCTTCCGCGGCGAGGTCTTCGGACCCGCGCAGCACCTGCACGGCGCGACGTTCGTGGTCGACGCGACGTTCCGCCGGGCGGACCTCGACCCGGACGGCATCGTCGTCGACATCGGGCTCGCGACCCGCGAGCTCGGCGAGGTCCTCGGCGCGCTGAACTACCGCAACCTGGACGAGGAGCCGGACTTCGCCGGGGTCAACACCTCGACGGAGTTCCTCGCCAAGGTCATCGCCGACCGGCTCGCCGACCGGGTGGGCGCCGGGGCGCTCGGCGCGAACGCCGCCGGCCTCGCCGGCATCACGGTGACGCTGCACGAGTCGCACGTCGCCTGGGCCAGCTACGAGCGTGAGCTGTGACGTCCCGCGAGGTGTGCGTGGTCGTCCCGGGCGGCGTCGACGACGCCGCCGCCCCGAGCGGCGGCAACCGGTACGACCGGCGGCTGTGCGAGGAGCTCGCGGCGTCCGGGCGGCCCGTCCGGGAGGTGGCGGTGCCCGGCGCGTGGCCGCGGCCGGACCGGGCGGCCCGCGCCGGGCTCGAACGCGCGCTGGCGGCGCTGCCCGGCGGGTCCGTCGTCCTGATGGACGGGCTGGTGGCGTGCGGCGTCCCGGAGATCGTCGTTCCGGCGGCGGGGCGGCTGCGGCTCGCCGTCCTCGTCCACCTCCCGCTCGCGGACGAACCCGGGCAGGGCGATCTGGACGCGGGCGAACGCGAGGTACTGGAGGCGGCCGGCGCCGTCGTCGCGACGAGCCTGTGGGCCCGGGACCACCTGATCGCCCACCACGGTCTGGAGCCGTCCCGCGTCCACGCCGTCGAGCCGGGCACCGACCCGGCGCCGCTCGCGTCCGGCACCGACGGGGCGGCGCGCCTGCTGTGCGTGGCGTCGGTGACCCCGCGCAAGGGGCACGACGTCTTGGTGGAGGCGCTCGCCACCATCGCGCACCTGTCCTGGGACTGCGAGTGCGTCGGGCCGCTGGGCGGCGACCCGGGACACGTCGCGCGGGTCCGCCGGCTGATCGGCGGTCACCGCCTCGACGGGCGCGTCGAGCTGGCGGGCCCGCTGACCGGCAAGCGGCTGGAGGACGCCTACGCCGGTGCCGACCTGCTCGTCCTGGCCTCCCGCGCGGAGACGTTCGGGATGGTGGTGACCGAGGCCCTGGCGCGCGGGATCCCCGTGCTCGCGACCTCGGTGGACGGGGTTCCCGACACGCTCGGCTGGGATCCGTCCGGGGCCGTCCCCGGCATGCTCGTCCCGCCGGACGACCCCGTCGCGCTGGGCGCGGCGCTGCGCCGCTGGCTCGTCGAACCGGAGTCGCGCGACCGGCTGCGCGCCTCCGCCCGGCTGCGGCGCGGCATGCTGCCCGGCTGGGACGAGACCGCCCGCCGCATGTCGGTTGTTCTGTCCGAACTTCGAAGGGAGGCGCTGTGACGGGGGTCGAGGCGCGGGGAGGCGCTGTGACGGGGTTCGATCCGTCCTGGCTGGAGCTGCGCGAGGGCGCGGACGCGACGGCACGGGCCGCGGAGCTGCTCGATCCGCTCCGCTCCGCGCTCCCGCAGGAGGGGCCCCTGGTCATCTGGGACCTCGGGTGCGGCACCGGCTCCCAGGGGCGCTGGCTGTCCGGGCGGCTGCGAGGCCCGCAGCACTGGATCCTGCACGACGGCGATCCGCGGCTGCTCGACCGCGCCCGCGCGAGCGAGTACGTCACCGCCGACGGGACGCCCGCGACGGTCGAGACGCGCGCGGGCGACATCGGCGCGCTCCGCGCGTCCGACCTGGTCGGCGCTTCGCTGGTCACCGCGTCCGCGCTGCTGGACGTGCTCACCGCGGCCGAGGTCGAGGCGATCGCCGC
The DNA here is from genome assembly GCF_014208105.1 of Actinomadura coerulea. Lineage (NCBI taxonomy): Bacteria > Bacillati > Actinomycetota > Actinomycetes > Streptosporangiales > Thermomonosporaceae > Actinomadura > Actinomadura coerulea. The sequence goes on along the minus strand of NZ_JACHMQ010000001.1, from coordinate 3,543,652 downwards.
CGCGGCCGCCTGCCCGGTGCTGCTCACCCTGTCGGTCGTCGGGCGCGTCCGGCTCTCCCCGTCCGAGCCGCTCGACGCCGAGTTCGCCGCCGCCTTCGACGCCCACCAGCGGCGCGACGGGCTCCTCGGCCCCGACGCCGTCGCCGCCGCGACCCGGGCGTTCGGCCGCCGCGGCGCGTCCGTCCAGGCGCGCCCGAGCCCGTGGCGGCTCGGCCCCGGCCAGGCCGCGCTGACCGCCGAGTGGCTGCGCGGCTGGGTCGCCGCCGCCGTCGAGCAGCGGCCGGACCTGGCCCCTTTCGCGGGCGACTACCTCGGCCGCCGCCTCACCGAGTGCGCCGCCGGACGCCTCACCGCCGAGGTCCACCACGTCGACCTCCTCGTCCTCCCCGGGAGCTCCTCGTGACGAAGTTCCTGCCCTGGCTGCGGCTGCTCGCCGGCCTGGGCATCCTCACCGCGCTCCTGTGGTGGCACAGCACGGACGCGTTCGTGGACGCGCTCCGCGCCGTGGACGCCGGGGCCGTGGCCGTCGCGCTCGCCCTGGGCCTGCTGACCACCGTGCTCAGCGCCGCACGCTGGTGGCTCGTCGCGCGGCGGCTCGGCCTGCGCCTTCCGCTGGGCGGAGCCGTCGCGGACTACTACCGGTCCCAGTTCCTCAACGCCGTGCTCCCCGCGGGCGTGCTCGGGGACGTCCACCGCGCGGTGAGCCACGGGCACCGGGCGGGCGACGTCGCGCGCGGCGTGCGGGCCGTGTTCCTCGAACGCCTCGCGGGCCAGGGCGTCGCGATCGTCGCGGGCGTCGCCGCGCTGCTCGCCCATCCCGCCCTGGTGTCGGCGATGGCGCCCGCCCTGGTCCCGGCGGGGGCCGTCCTGGCGGCGGTGCCGCTCCTCGCCCGGTGGCGGCGCCGCGCGCTGGCGCCCGCCTTCGCGGACGTGCGCGCCGCCCTGCGCGCCTGGCCCGCGATCATGGGCCTTTCGGTCGCGGCGCTGGCCGGGCACCTCGCCCTGTTCGTCGTCGCGGCCCGCCTCGTCGGCGCGACGGCTCCGCTGCTCACCCTCCTGCCGCTGCTGCTGCTGGCGCTCCTGGTGATGGTGCTGCCGGTGAACGTCGGCGGCTGGGGGCCGCGCGAGGCCGTGCTCGCCCTGGCGTTCGGCGCGGCCGGGCTCGGCTCAGCGCAGGGCCTGACCGTCTCCGTCGTGTACGGGGTGCTCACCTTCATCGCGGCCCTGCCCGGCGCGGCCGCCCTGCTGCTGAAGCACCGCGAGGACGTCCCCGAACGACGCGACGAAGCTCCGCAGCGTCTCCCGGCCCTTGTCGGCGCTGGCCAGTGACGGCCGCCCGACGACGCCGGACGTCGTGTAGGCCGCCATCCCCGTCGTCAGGAGGTGCCTCCGGTCGTCGGCGAGGTGGTCGGCGGTCTGGTACCCGTCCCGCACCAGCTCGGGATGGGCGTGCAGCAGGATGGAGGTCTCCAGCTCCCCGGCGTGCATGTCGCTGACCGCGGGCGTCTCGGCGCCGGACGCCCGCTCCGCCGCCTCCCAGTGCTCCATCGCGGGGAACAGGGCCATGTCGCCGTGCGCCTCCTGGACGACGTTGCCGAGCACGTAGTTGCCCCCGTGCCCGTTGACCAGCACGAGCTTGGGGACGCCGGCCCGGCGCAGCGACTCGGCGACGTCCCTGACCACCGCGTACAGGGTCGCCGCCGAGATGCTCACCGTCCCGGGCCAGTCGGCGTGCTCATGCGAGCACGAGATCGTCACTGGCGGGAGCGTTCGCACCGGGTACGCCTTCGCGATCTCCGCCGCGATCGTGCACGCGATCACCGTGTCCGTCGCGAGCGGGAGGAACGGGCCGTGCTGCTCGTGGCTGCCGATCGGCAGGACCGCCACGGGGACGTCCGGAACCTCGGGACTCGTGTGCGTCGGCAGCATGGTTCACAGCTTGCCGCATCCGCCCGGCCAGGGAAACCAGGGCCATCGCCCCGGCCAGCAGGAGCGCGGCGACGATCCCGTCGGTCCAGTAGTGGTTGGCCGTCACGACCACCACGAGGACCGTGAGCGGCGCGTGCACCGCGACGACCCACCTCCACCGGCTCCGCGACACCCGCAGCACCGCCACGGCCACCAGGATCGCCCACCCGATGTGCAGGGACGGCATGGCCGCGTACTGGTTGGCGATCCCGTCGGCCGCCGCCGGGTAGGCCGACGGCCCCACGGTCAGCATCGTGTCGACGGCCCCGATCCCGGCCAGCCGGGGAGGCGCCAGCGGGAACATCGTGTGCACGACGAGGCCGGCCGCGGTCAGCGCCACCAATTCGTTGCGCACCCTGGCGTAGGCCGACCTGTGCCGCACATAAAGCCAGATCAGCAGCAAGGCCGTTCCGGGGAAATGGACGCTCACGTAATAGACATTGGCGAGGAGCGCCGCGTGGTCCCATCCGAGCGCCCAATGCTGGAATCCGACCTCGCTCGGCAGCCATTCCCGTTCGAACCGCCACAGCGCGTGCGCGTTCGCCATCGCCTGCCCCGGGCCGCTCTCGATCAGCGTCCGGCCCCACTTGTAGAAGGCGAACAGGACCGCCAGCAGCCCCACCTCGGTGAGCAGCGGCCGCATCCGGCCGCGCACCGCCCCGCCCACTGCCGCTCCGCTCACCATCGTGCCTCCCAGCCCGGTCGTCCCCGTCCATCTCAACCCTCGCGTCTGACATTTCCGGAGACACTGGGTTCAGCTACCCGATCATGGGAGGTAAAACCCACCCCTGGTGGTGGGGTTGACTCCACCCCCTGACGTAGATTCCCGACCTGTGATCACCGGTGAATGGCTCAACCCGCCCCCGTCAGCGACGCCCGACGGGCCCGGCCTTCTCGTCACCGCGGCCCGGGGCGGCGACTTCTGGCGCACGACGTCCTACGGCTACGACCGCGACAGCGGGCACGCCCTGCTGTCTCCCTTCGGCCCCGAGGCCGCGATCGAGGTCTCCTTCGTCGCCGCCTACGACCACCAGTTCGACCAGGCCGGCGTCCTCGTCCGGCTCTCCGAGACGACCTGGATCAAGGCGGGCGCCGAGTACTGCGACGGCGCGCTGCAACTGGGCGCGGTCGTCACCCGCGGCGTGTCCGACTGGTCCTCGGCTCCCGTCCCCTGGCAGGGCCGCGAGGTGACCATCCGCGCCAGCCGCTCGGGCGACGCCGTGACGATCCGCGCCCGCGCCGGCGACGACCCCTGGCGGATGATCCGCCTGGCGCCCTTCCCGCCCGGCGTCATGGCCGCCGCGGGCCCCTACTGCTGCGCTCCCGAACGCGACGGCCTGACCGTCCGCTTCACCCGCGTCGCCGAGACTCCGCCCGACGCGGCCCTGCATCCATGAAGCCGCCTATTTGCAGTCGAATTCCTTGGTGGCCCCGGTGCTCAGAGCGCAGTCCAGCGGCCACGCCTGACCGGAGACCCCGTGGAAGGTGAGTTGCCACTGGCCGCCCGTGTCGCGCAGTAGCGCGTAGCCGTGAACACCACGTGAGACCGAGTGCTTCACGGTCTCGCCGTCGACGGTCTTGCCCACCACCTTGGTGTCGTCCGGCGGGGTGGCGAGCGTCGTCCCGGAGGAGCCCACGGTGATCTGTGGAGGACGCGGGCTGTTGAGGAAGTCGAGCATCTGGTACAGGTGCTCGTGCCCGGACATCACCAGGTCGATGTTGTCGGCCAGCGCCCCCTTCGCCGTCTGCCTGACCGCGCTCGCCAGCGTCGGGTTGATCCACGTCACGGCGGTGGACGAGGCCTGCTTGACCATCCACAGCGGCTTGTGGGTGATGAGGAAGTAGTCGTGCGTCGGATGGTTGGCGGCCAGGGCGTTCACTTCGTCGAACCATTTCGCGAACAGGGCGGCCTGGGCCGGGTCCGGCTTGTTCCTCTCACTCGCCGCGCTGGAGTCGAACAGGATGAAATGCAACGTGCCCGCATTGATCTGGACGGGTTCCGCCTCGGTCTGTGGGAATGAGTAGCACTCGTTGTTCTTCTGCGGAACCGTGGCGAAATAGCGGAACCATTCGGCGCCCCGCCCCACTTTCGGAGGCGTGCAGACCTCGTGGTTGCCCCGCGCGAAGATGAAGGGCGCCTCCGCGAGCAGGGCCTGGGCAGGCCGCAGGAAGTCCTTGATGAGGCACGCCCAGTCGGCGGCCTGCCCTTGGGTGTCACACCCCGGAGTGGCGTCGTTCGCTCCATGCGGCGTCTCCCGGTACACGTAGTCGCCGACGTGGACGACCAGGTCCGGGCGGGACTGCGCGGCCGCGTGCACGGAGAGCGGCTCCAGCGGCCAGTTCTGCTGGCAGTCCTGGTTCTTCGAAGCGCCCACCATGGGCGAGGTGACCTCGCACCCGGCGTCGCCGATCACCGCGACGCTCCGGGGACGCCCGTTCACGGGCCACTCGGGCAGCGGAAGCTGGAGATTTCCCGGATGGACGGTGGCCGCGTTGGTCGTGGACGGCTCGAGCAGCGCGTTGCTCGCGCCGTCGGGGACCGGCGCCACGCAGAAGGTCGTCGGGAACTGCTGGAGCCCGCCACCGGTGACGAAAGGATCGCTGACCTTCCTCAGCACCGCCGTCTGCGTCTTGCCCCCCAAGCCGTACTGCAAGGTGGGGCAGTTCCCGGCGGGCTTCTCGGTGGTGGCGAACCGGACCTCGGTCGTGTGGCTCGTCCCGTTCACCAACTGCGTCCAGGCCCACGCCTCGCCGTTCTTCCCCACGCCGGGCGGCGCGGGCTTGGCGGACGGGCTCGAAGCGGACTGCGCGAGCCCGGACATCACGGCGACCAGCAGTCCCACGACGGCCACCACCGCCGCAGCTATTCGCGACATAGAACCAGGTATCCCATCAGATCAAGAAAAATGGACTATTTGGACGCCTGGTCGTTCTGCGCCCGACGCCGCTCGATCTGCCCTGGTTGTCCGCCGCCATGTCAATTGCCGCGTGCGGTGTTGTTCAAGATATCTCCGCCCGATCCCAAGACCGGCCGCGCCTTCGGGTAAAGCGCGAATCGCCCTAGGGACGGGGGATGGCGACCGCGTTGTACGAGACGCCAGGAGTCGGCCCCGTGGCGAAGAACTGGATGTTGGGGAGGTACAGCCGCGAGCCGAAGGCGGCCACGGTCGTCGGCAGGGCGAGCCGGGCGTCCGTCACCCGGCGTACGACGCGGCCGTCGGTTCCCGCCGCGTCCAGCCGCACGACGGCCACGGTGTTGAGCCGGTTCTGGACCGCGTAGAGCGTCCGGCCTTGCAGCAGCAGCCCGTCGCCTTCCGGCAGCGACTCGCCATGCAGGTTCACCCGGCGGGTCTTGCCGGACGGCTCGACGCGGAACAGCCCGCCGGTGTTCGACTGCACGACGAGCAGCCCCCGGCCGTCCGGCGTCGGCGTGATGCCGTTGGCGTTGAACCCCTCGCTGCCGGGGCTGTCAGGACCGCCCTGGTACACGAGGTCCCCGGTCAGCGGCACCCGCACAGCGGCGGACGGCAACCGTCCACCGTCGAGCGGCAGCTTGTAGAGCACCGGGTTGGTGGAGTCGGTGAACCACGCGGCGCCCTGCGTGAGGATGACGTCGTTGACGAACGACGGACCTGTGGCCAGCCGGTAGGTGGCCAGCACCCGGCCGGTCCGGGCGTCGAGGACGCGAGCGTCGCCGCCCGCGCCGCCCGCTACGAACACCCGTCCGCTCGCGTCGGTCTTCAGGCCGAGGGCCTGCGTGCCCGGCCCCCGGCCGAGGACCGCCCCGGCTCCGGTGCGCAGGTCGGCGCGGTAGACCGAGCCGTCGGCCATGGAGCCCACATAGGCGATCGGCCCGGGCCCGATCGCGATGCCCTCGGGCTGGAACCCGTTCGGCAGCCGGATCGTGGTGGGGTACACCGCCGTCCCGCCCCGGGCGTCCGCCGCCTGCGCCGGCGCGCTCATCGCGGCGGCCAGTCCGAACACCAGGACGGCGGAGATCGTTCGACGTCGCATCACGTCACCTTTCAACGTTGAAATGTTCAACGCTGAGGACGTTAGGCCCGGTGCTACCTTGATGTCAAACAGTTCAACGTTGAGAGGTTCCTGTGGAGCGTGACGCCGTCGACCTGATCGTCGAGCAGTGGGCCCGCGCCCGCCCCGACCTCGACGCGTCCCCCATGAGGGTTCTCGGCCGCCTCTCCCGGCTGACCCGGATCGCCGAGCGCGAACTCAAGGCGCTCTTCGCCGAGTTCGGGCTGGAACGGGGCGAGTTCGACGTCCTGGCCACCCTCCGCCGCGCCGACGCGCCCGGCGGCATCACCGCGGGCATGCTGGCCCGCTCCTCCATGGTGACCTCGGGCGCCGTCACCAACCGCCTGGACCGCCTCGTCGCCAAGGGCTACGTCACACGCGACCTCGACCCCGCCAACCGCCGCACCGTCATCGTCGCCCTCACCCCCGCCGGACGGGACCTCATCGACCGAGCCGTCACCGCCCACCTCGAAAACGAACGCCGCCTCCTCGCCGCCCTCGACGAGCACGAACAAGGCGCCCTGGCCACGACCCTGCGCACCCTCCTGCTCAGCCTCGGCGACCAGCCGTAGCCAGCGCCCGCGGTCTACGCCTTGCGGAAGTGCTCGACGAGCCTGGAGTAGCTGTCGTCTCCGTGCCCCCGCTCGACCGCCGCCGCCACGAGCGCCCGGGAGTACTCGGGGAGCTCGTCGTCGATGCCCCGCTCCCGGCTCTCCCGCGCGAGATCCTCGATCGAGGGCAGATGGTGGCGCAGCGCCCCGTACGGCGTCGCGAACCGGCCCCGGTCGACCTCCTCGGCGATCGACGGCAGGAAGGCCGACAGCGACGCAAGGGGGCTCTTGGCCTCCTCCAGGAACCGCCCGACCTCGACACCCGCGTCCGACAGCGCCGCGGCCGCGTGCAGGAACCCGTTGAGGAGCCCCCACATCGTCCCGTGGACGGCCATGCCGTAGAGCACCGCGACGCCGGGATCCTCGGACACCAGCGGTGCCTGCCCGCTGAGTAGCCCCAGCACCTCCCGGTGACGCTCGTGGACGTCCGCGGAGCCGCTGTAGAAGACCGTCGCGTCCGGATGCCCGACGCCCGGCGCGATGGTCATGATCTGCCCGTGCAGGTACTCCCCGCCGTGCTCGGCGACCACCGCGGCCACCTCCCTGACCTCGCTCGACGTCCCGTCCGTCAGGTTGACGACGACCCGTCCGCGCAGGGCGTCCCCCGCCGCCTCCAGCAGTCCGCGGGCGACGGAGTTCCCCTTCACGTTGACCACCACGACCTGTCCGGCGGCAACGGCATCGCGAACGCCGTCAACCCGCCGCGCCCCCTTGGCGACCAGCTCATCGCCCTTCCCCGCAGTGCGATTCCACACGGTGGTCGGATGCCCGCCATCCAGAAGCGTCCCCGCCAGCGCGCCCCCCATCTCCCCAAGTCCGAGCACCGCCACACTCACCCGCGTGACTCCACCACCAGCACCCATAACGACGCTCCCTTCGCAAAGCACCTGGAGCCCGCCACGCTAAAACCCCAACCGAACTTGAGGTCAACCAGAGGATCGGCGGCGGCGGACGGCCCGGCGGACGAGAGGGCCCAGCACCAGGACGCCTGCCGCCGAACCGGCGAGAAACCTCCAGGGGCGCCGTGCCCGCGGCCGCTCGGGCGGGGGAACGGGTGCCAGCCCGTACTCTTCGTCCAAGATCTCGTGGAACCGGCGCGCTCGCCTGCTCCCAGCGGTCCCCATGCGGACCTGACGCGCCTCCTCCCAGAAGGCCCGGCCAGGACGCCCCGAGAACATCTCCCGCGAAATGGCGCGCAGCCGCTTCTCGGGAAGAGCCTTCGTCTCGAAGGACATCTGCCACTCGGAGAGGATCATGTTGATGTACATGAGCTGCCGCCTGGCCTTGCGGTCCGCATCCGCCGGAACCGGTCCCCATGCCTCGTCGAGGGCCGGGTCGTCCATGGCCATCTTGAGCAGCTCCGCTATGGCGATGCGCCTGGCCTCCTCCCGCGCGATCCTCGTGTCGTGCGCCTGGAAGATCAGGGTTGCCGCGATGCCGATCAGTGCGAGGGCGGCCAGGAGCGCCGATGCGGCGCCGTAGGTCTGACCGATGAAACTCAACCGTTCCCAGCGGGCCGTCGGGCCGCCGAAAGCGCGCAAGCCCCACGGTGAAGCTGCGATAAGGGCGATGACGACAAGCGTGAGCAGGCAAAGGGAGAACGTCTTCACCCTGCTTCGGCCCAAGCGAACGAACGGCATCTACGAACGATAGATCAGACAGCCGGTGCGGGTAGCGGGGCTACTTCCCGCTCGAAGAAGCGAAGCAAAGGCTCGCCTCTGCGGTACAGGCGGCCGATCTCGGACGCGGCGGTGCGGACCACGTCCGGCGTCCTGATGCGGCGGGCGCCGCACGGCGTCCAATCTGGCAGATAGCGGATCTCGTAGAGGACGCGCTCGCCAACGACGACGACTTCGGGCAACTGGCCCTGGCTTTCCAGGTCGGCGAGGTCGTCGGCGGAGAGGACGCGCAGTTCGAAGCCTTCTTCCGCCAGCATCCGCAGCGCGTGAAGCTCCCATTGGACGTAGGGGCTCAAGGGGCGCTCGACCACGCGAACCCGCCTGATCTTCAAGCCTTGCCGCCGATTTCTGTCGGCCTCGGTCCGGACGGCCTTGCGATCCTCTTCCAGCAGGTCGAGGGCGCGTCGCCAGTCGCCGGCACTGAACGCCTGCCAACTGGGATCGTCCAGCTCGCGGAAGACCTGGGAGCGTTCGAGCTTCCAGATGGTCCCGGACAGGTCTTCGCACTGGCGAGCGAAATCCCGATGGTAGGCCGCGTGGTCCAGCACGTCCCCCCGGAATCGGGCGATCCGATCAAGCATCGCGGATGTCCGGTTTGGCGGCCGAAAGCAGCCTTCCCGAAATGATCACGAGACGTTCGTCGGAGCCGATGCTCACACCCGGAGGCAGGCGGTCACGGTAGGCGCCGGTGGCGTCGCGGCCGATGACGGCGATGTCGCCGTTATCCAACTCCCAGATCTCAGGACAGTCCTGCGTCGTGCGGCTGTCGCCCACCTGGGCGGCCGTCTTCCCTAACCTCCGCTGGAACCCCGCGCCATGATCGGCTTCCCATGGCCTGGTCATGATGCCGCTCACTTCCAGTAGCCGGTATTTGAGCGAATTCTCTCACCGTCGCTCATGCGCGCCAAGTGTTGTCCCAAAGGTCCATTTAATGATCGGCGATACATACCGGGACATTGCGCGCCTCCTGACCTTCAGGGGAGAGCGGCCCCTCTGACTCTGCGGGCTTGGGGCGGACGGCGGCGCGCCTCCTGGCGGCCTGGTGTCGGCTCGCCTTCTGACGTGCGGAGACTGGATGCAGGTCATCAGACGGGGATGGGGTGAATCCTTTGCGCGGGGTCGTACCTCTCATAGGGGTGCCGGCCAGAGCGCCGGACATGGACTCGACCGGGAGGTTGTCATGATCGTTGGTGCCGTCGTGATCGGCGTGGCCGTGCTCGTGTGCGCGTGCAGTGTCACCGTCCTGCGCAGGCGGGGGCGTTCGCGTGGCTGAGGGGACCTGGCCCGGGGCGCGGCTGATCGCCGCCGCGCAGGGCGGTGATCTTGAGTCGATCGCCGCGCTGGTGTCCGGCTCGCACCCGCATGTGCGCAGGTTCGCCCGCACACTGTGCGCGTCGCCCGAGGACGCTGAAGACGCCGCACAGGAGGCGTTGATCATTCTGTATCGCAAGATCGGGACCCTGCGGGCCTCCGGCGCGCTGGCGTCGTGGATGTTCCGCATCGTCCGCAACGAGTGCCTGCGCCGGGCCCGGCTGGGACCGCGGCACTACGACGAGGTCCCGGACGTCAGCGTGGTCTCGGCCGAGGACGAGGTCCTGCGACGCCTGGAGGCGGGCCGGGTCGCGGCGGCGATCGCCGCTCTGCCCGCCGACCAGCGACGCGTCCTCATCATGCGAGACATCCAGGGCTACAGCGGGCGCATGGTCGCCGACGCGCTCGGTCTCAGCCTTCCCGCGATGAAGTCGCGGCTGCATCGCGCCCGCGCGTCGGTCCATCAGACGCTGCAAGGCGCACTCGACTCGGTTTCAGGAGAAGGCGATGACTGAGAAGCAGAGCTTTGCGAGCACGTCTCTTCCCCGGCACCTGGTACGCGGTGCGACGGGATTCGGGGCATTGATCGGAGCGTTCGCGCTGCTGCCGGTGCTCGGACCCGGCAGCCTCCTGCTCGCGCCGCTCGGCCTGCTCGCGCTGCGAGGGTGTCCGGCCTGCTGGGCGATCGGGTTGGTGCAGACCATCTCCATGGGCCGTTTGCAGCGCTCCTGCAAGGACGGCGTGTGTGAACTGACCGTCGCCCGACCTGCTCCCTCGCATGAGCGCGACGAAAGCCGACCCTGGGACTCCCTCACTGGCCGGTCGCGGGCATGAGTGCCCAGACGATCTTGCCCTCGCCGGTGGCGGACGGGCGGACGCCGGTGTCCTTGGCGTAGGCGGCGATGATCGCGAGGCCTCGGCCGCTCAGTGCGTCGAGGCCGGCATCGCAGAAGCGGGGAAGCTGGGGAGACGGGTCCCAGCACTCCAGCAGCGGCGCGCCCTCGTGGACGGCGATCCGGATCCTGAGCGCGTGCCCCTTGGCCGCCTCGACCGCATTCGTGACGATCTCACTCATCACGACCGCCGAGTCGTCGACCAGAGGTTGCTCGTAGCTCCAATTGACCAGCGCGTAACGGACGAGTTCCCGGGCGAGGCCGACCGAAGCCTCCTCTCCATGGATGGTCATCCGTATTTCGCCGGATTTGATCATGTGCACCGCGGGTGTTTGATCTTTCATGTCCGCCGTCCTTCTCTCGTGAAGTTCCCTCAGGATCAGCATTCGAGAGTTAATGTGCTGTGCATCGGGATGCAGCGGATACAAGGGAGGGCGAGTGAGTGTCCGGGAGACGATCGATCCGAACTCTTCGCTCTGGGCCTGGCTGGCCTTTGACCTGTGGTTTCACCGCACTCAGCGAGGCCTTTCGCTCGCGCAGATGGGGCCGGTCGTCAACGCGGCTCGCGGGACCGTATCCAATTGGGAGGCCGGTCGACTCAGGCCACAGAACGATCATATGAAAAGCCTGGACGAGGCTTGGAATACGGGTGGCCACTTCCAGCGGCTGCTTCACTATGCCCGGACCGGGCACGATCCTGATTGGTTGTGCGACGTGAAGTCGCACGTTTCGAGTGAATGCATGATTGGAGGCCGATGGAAAGTCGGAATGCATTCCAGGCTAGTGCCTGAGCCTGTCCCCGTCGTGACATGCGTGCTGGCTTCCTGAGTCAGTGGGTGTGAAGCTCACGGAAATCCCAAGGGGGCCGATTCCGTCTCGGTCCTACAGGTGGGGAAGGTCGAGTGCGGGGTGAACGCAAGTGAATCTTTGGTGATGCTCCGTTATAGGGACTCGCTGAGACGGGTGGGAAGGCAGCGTGACAGGGACGGGTCGTTGAGATGCGGCCGGCGGTGGGCAAGGAAACCACTTGCACCGCATGGGCACCGCTGTCCCCGGAGTAAAGAAGGCACCCAAGCTCGACCGCTTCTCGAACGTGCGGAACATGGAAACCCGGGTCAGGTCCAACGAGGTTGGTAGGCCGATCGTAAGAGGGGCATAATCCCTGGCCTGGACAGGATGCTCAAGAAGCCAATGCCGGTGGCCGAAAGGTGACAGGAAAGCGGACTGCGAAGCCAGCCCTCCGATGGACTGTCCGTATAACTGGCCGGATACGGGCCGATGCCCGGACGCGAAAGCGTGCTGACGTGAGCAGGTGGATCTTTGAAGGAAACTGTCTATGGCATCCGAACCGAGGGGCAAGTTGGACGCCGAAACGGCGAACGGACCTGAGGGCCTGCCGATCCCGGAACAGGGTCGTCTCGATCTGGATGAGAGTTCAGAGTGGGGGCGTATTGACTGGTCCGAACAGGAGAAGCAGGTACGCCGCCTACGACAGCGGATCTTCAAGGCGGTGCAGGAAGGGGACCTGGCGAAAGCCAGGAATCTACAGAAACTCATGCTGCGGTCGCAAGCGAACACTTTGGTGAGCGTGCGACAGGTGACGCAGCGGAACGCTGGACGGCGAACGGCGGGGGTCGATGGCGAGGTCGCTCTGACCCACCAGGCCAGAATGCGCATGGCGAAGCGAGTCCATCGCAGCAGGCAGGATTGGCGCCCCCGTCCGGTCCGGCGAGTGCACATTCCCAAGGCCGGTAACCCCGCGCGCATGCGTCCGCTCGGCATACCGGTGCTGATGGACCGCTGTCATCAAGCGCGAGTCCGGAATGCACTGGAGCCCGAGTGGGAGGCTCGGTTCGAGGCCAAGTCATACGGGTTTCGGCCGGGCCGAGGGTGCCATGACGCGATCGAGGCCATCTATGAGACGTGCAAAAGCAAGACCGCAGCACGGCTATGGGTGCTCGATGCGGATTTGGCTGCGGCATTCGACCGGATCGACCACGAAACGCTGATGGAGGCTATCGGCCTGTTTCCCGCTCGGGAGATGGTGCGTGAGTGGCTCCAGGCGGGAGTGTTCGAGGCGGGACGCGGGTTCGCTCCCACCGAGGAAGGAACTCCGCAGGGCGGGGTCATCAGCCCGCTACTGCTGAACGTCGCGTTACACGGTCTGGAAACGGTCGCTGGGGCCAGGTACAGAACTACCGGGCCCAAGGCAGGACGAAGTTATCCGGATTCTCCGGTAGTGGTCAGGTACGCGGACGACCTGGTGGTGCTCTGTCACACCCGCCATCAGGCCGTGCTGATCAAGGAGCGACTGGCGCGATGGCTGGGCGGTCGGGGCCTGTCCTTCAACGAGGATAAGACCCGCATTGTCCATGTGGCCGAGGGGTTTGACTTTCTCGGCTTCAACGTCCGCCGGTATGGCTCCAAACTCCTGATCAAGCCTAGTAAGGCGGCCGTACAGCGGATCAGGTCGAGACTCGCGTTTGAAATGCGTCGGCTGCGCGGCGCAAACGCGAAAGCAGTGATTGCCGCCCTGAACCCCGTGATCCGGGGGTGGGCGGCGTATTATCGACCGGTGGTGTCGTCGAAGGTTTTCGAAGATCTCGACACGCACGTGTGGAGACTCACCTACAAGTGGGCCACGCACAGCCATCAGAATAAGCCAAAGTCATGGATTATCCCCAGGTACTATGGCCAGTTCAACAAGTTCCGGAACGACAGGTGGGTGTTCGGGGATCTCGAGTCCGGCGCCTACTTGGTTATGTTTCGGTGGACGGAAATTAAACGGCACGTCATGGTTAAAGGATGGGCGTCTCCGGACGATCCTTTCCTGGCCGAGTACTGGGCTCACCGCCGCAGACGGAGTAAGCCGCCGCTCGATCGGTACACCATCAGGCTACTGGACGAACAGAACGCCATATGCCCGAGGTGCGGGGACTATCTGCTGACCGCAGAGCAGCCGCCGCAATCCCCACAACAGTGGGAAAGCTGGTGGCAGCAAGTTACCCGGCGAGCAATAGCGGCGAGCTATCTCCTGATCGTGGATGCCCCGGAATCCGGCCGCCATGGTGGCGCCAGGACCCGCTTAGTGCATACACACTGTCATCGAAGCTGGCTCTATAGCCAACGTCGAAGCAGAACGCAGCGTGACCCTGAACCGTCGCTTGGATCTGCTTGAGCCGTGTGCCGTGACGAATGGCACGCACGGTTCTGAGGGGGCGGGGACGCAGTAATGCGTCCCCGCTACCCGACCAAGCAGTACATACAGTATGAATCAGCCGCTGATGTGATCAAGGTTTATCACGGCCAATCGCTTCCGGTGCCGGTGCAGACCTACGAGTACGCGCGTTCTCTGCTGTTGGCCGGAGCGGGGGCGGAGAACATCGAGGGCGCCTTGGAGGTCCGGCTCAAGCGGCAGGAGATCCTCAACAGGGCCAGGCCGCCACGAGTGTGGATCTTGGCCGACGAGACGGTGCTCTGCCGTCGCGTCGGCAGCGTCGATGTCATGTGCGACCAGTTCCGTCGATTGCTGGAACTGGGGGAGCTGCCCAACATCACCATCCGCATCGTGCCGTTGTCCGCCGGGGCCCATCCGGGGTTAGACGGCCCGTTCCAGATCCTCACCGTCGGCTCCAGGGATATCGCATACGCGGGCGCGCAGATCGGCGGGCGGCTGATCGAGGCCGGTGACGAGGTCCGCACCCTCGGGGTACGGTTCGATGAGATCGGCGCCGAGGCACTGTCTCGGTCCGCTTCGAGGTCCCTGATAGAGCAGAAGCTGAAGGATCTGACTTGACGAAGTGGCGGAAGAGTTCGCACAGCGGCGGCGTCAACGATGAAGCCTGCGTCGAGCTGGCGAGATTGGGTCACAGCGTCGGCGTGCGGGATTCCAGGGACCCGGACGGCCCACATCTCGACCTCAGCTCCCAAGCCTTCGGTGGTCTGCTGGCGCGGATTCGGCGCGGGGACCTGGATCTTTAAGGGCGGCCGGTCAGGTGTGCCAGTGGCCGACTAGATCCGCGTAGGTTCGGCTGCGGGTCTGGAGGGTCTCGTGGGTTCCCAGCAGGGGGACGGGGCCGTCCAGTAGGAGGACCTGGTGGGCTCGCTCGGCCGAGGTCATGCGGTGGGCTATGACGATCAGGGTGCCGCCGCGGGTCGCGAGGGCCTCTTCGGCGCGGGCCTCGGTCGCGGGGTCCAGGTGGCTGGTGGCCTCGTCCAGGACGATGACTCTGGCCGGGGACAGGTAGGCGCGGGCCAGGGTGATGAGCTGGCGTTCGCCCTGGGAGAGGTCGCCGCCGCCGGGCGGGATGTCGGACTCGTAGCCGCCGAGGCGGTCGACGAGTTCCGAGAGCCCGACGGCGGCCGCGGCCTCCTCCAGGGCGGGGGCGGCGGCCTCGGGGTTGAGGTAGGTCAGGTTGTCGCGGAGGGTGCCCGCGAAGACGTAGCTCTCCTGAGGGATCAGCGCGATCGATGAGCGCAGGTGGGCGGGGTCCAGGTGGGGGAGGGGCACCTTGCCGAGTGTGATCTTGCCTTTCCGGGGTTCCAGGAGGCCGGCGAGCAGGTTCGCGAGGGTGGACTTCCCGGTGCCGCTGGGGCCGACGACGGCCAGGTGCGTGCCCTCGGGGACGTGGAGCGACAGGTCCTCGATGACGGGGGCGGCGCGCGGGGAGTAGGCGAAGGTGACGTGCTCGGCCTCGATGCCGGACGACTCGGCCGTCGCCGTGCCGGGCGGCGGCTCCTCCGGGACGGCGCAGACCTCGGCGAGGCGGCCCAGGACCACCGCGAGGCTGAGCAGGAGCGTGCCGCCCGCGTCGACCAGGACGGTGATGCCCGGCTGGAGGCCGGTCACCAGGTAGCCCGCGCCGCCTGCGATCTGCCCGGCGGTGAGCCCGTGGTGCGCGGTCAGGTAGGGCGACAGCACGAGCAGGGCGAGCAGGGGCAGGTGCACCCCGAGGGCCAGGACGGGCAGGCGGACCCAGCGGGTGCGCGCGTAGGCGCGCAGGGCCTCCGCCTGCGTGTCCACGACCTCGCCCACCGCGGCGGCGGCGCGGTCCTCGGCGGCGCAGGCGGCGACGTCCCGGACGCCGTGCACGACGGTGGCGGCGACCTCCCCGATGCGCTCGGCCTGCCGGATGACGGCCCGGTAGCGGCGGATCTGGAGGCTCACGAACGCCGCGTACACCCCCAGGGCGAGCGCCACCGAAAGGCAGATGACGAGGGCCAGCAAGGGGGACAGCAGGGCCAGGCCCACGAGCGCGGCGGCGCCCGCGGAGACCAGCTGGCGGACGTTGCGCAGCGCGGTCCCCACCAGGGCCCGGACGGCCTCCGCCTGCTCGGTGACCTGGGAGACGCTCGCGCCCGCGGCGTCCGGGGCCTGGTCGGCCATCCGGCGGAGCGCGGCGGCGACGACCTCGGTGACCAGCGAGTCGCGCAGCGGCTCGACGGTCGCGGCCAGCCACGGGTAGACCCGCCCGGTCGCGACCGCGCCGACGGCGTACAGGGCGGCGAGGACGGCGAGCCAGCCGAGGCCGGTCATGGTGCGGCCGGCGAGGAACCCGTGGTCGACCGCGCGGGCCAGGAGCAGGCCGGACGCGAACATCGGCAGGGACTCCACGACCGACCAGGCGGAGAGGCGGCGCATCGCGGGCCACTGGCCGCGCAGGTGGCGGTGCAGCAGGCGCGCGGCGGGCGGAGCCGTCATGAGGCCGCCCGGGTGGAGAACACCGCGCGGTAGGCGGGGTCGGCCCACAGTTCCGCGTGGGGGGCGAGTGCCCGGACGCGTCCGGCGTCCAGCCAGGCGACGAGGTCGGCGCGGGCGGCCGTGGCCGGGCGGCGCGCCACCACCAGGCTGGTCCGTCCGACCAGGATCTGCCGGAGCGCCTGGGTCACCTTCATCTCCGTGGCGGTGTCGAGGCTGCTGGTGGCGTCGTCGAGGAGGACGATCCGGGCGTCGGCGAGGGCGGCGCGGGCCAGGCCGAGCCGCTGCAGCTCGCCGCCGGACAGCGGGGCGCGGTCGAGCGGGGTGTCGTAGCCGCTCGGCAGGGCCCGGATGAAGGCGTCGGCGACGGCGTCGCGGGCGGCGCGGTGCACCTCGGCGCGCGTCGCGCCGGGGCGGGCGTAGGCGATCGTCTCGCGCACTGTCGCGCCGAGCAGCGCGGGGCGTTCGAAGGCGTAGGCGATGGCGCGGCGCAGCTCCGCGAGGGGGACGGCGGTGACGGGGACGCCGTCGAGTTCGACGACCCCCTCGTCCGGGTCGAGGAGCCGCCCGACGGTCGACATCAGCACGCTCTTCCCCGTCCCGGACGTGCCGACGACCGCGACGGTCGTCCCGGGCGGGACGTCGAGGTCGAGGCGGTCGAGGACGGCGCGGCCGCCGAGCCGGACGGTGACGCCGCGCAGCCGCAGCTCGCCGGGCCCGTCCGGCAGCCGCACCGGACGCGCGGGGGGCCGCACCGCCGGGACGGCCGACAGGATCTCGTCGATCCGCCCGGCGCCGACCTGGCAGTTGAGGAGCGCGACGACGGTGTCGAACACCGACGCCGAAGCGGCGGCCATGGCGGCGTAGGAGAGGGCGCCCACGAGCTGGCCGGTGGTGATCTCGCCGGCGGCCAGGCGGACGCCCGCGACGCCGACGACCAGGACCTGGGTGAGGGGGGCCAGCAGCGCGAGCCGCCGGCTGACCCGGCCCTGCACGGCCCACGTCTCCCGGCCCGCCCGGCCGAGGCCGGGAAGCGGCGCGAGGATGCGCCGCACCTCGGCGGCGGCGGTGCCGCTCGCCCGGATCGTCCGGATGCCCTGCCGGGCGTCGAGCAGCCGCGTCGCGATGGCCGCCTGGCACGCCTGGTAGCGGGCGAACGGGTCGGTGGCCCGGACGACGAACACCCGCAAGGCGACCAGCAGCGGCGGCACCCCGGCCGCGAACGCGGCGGCGAGCCACCAGTCGATCAGCGCCAGGCCGGCGAGCGCGCCGACGGTGGTGGCGAGCGTGGCGGCGGCCGACAGCAGCAGGACGGGGAACGCCGCCGGTCCCGACGCGGACTCGGTGAGCCGCGACAGCACGTCCCCCGCGGGGAAGCGGCGCCGCCCCTCCGGCCCGAGGGCCAGCACGTGCCCGAGCAGCCGGTGCCGGAGCCAGGCGGTGATGCCGCTGCCGCAGTAGGAGCCGAGCACGTCCTCGCCCGTGGTGGCGGCGGCCGCCGCGGCCAGGACGAGCGCCAGCCACGCGGCGGCGGCGCCGGCGTCCTGCTGGGCGCGGGCCGCGTCGACCGCCCGGGCCAGCATGACCGGCGTCGCCAGCGTCGCGGCGACGCGGACGGCCGTGAGCAGGACGAGCACGCCCATGGACGGCCGGAACCGGGCCATGGCGCCGCGCAGCAGCCGCCGGCCGTCGGCGCGCAGCGCCGCGGAGTCGCCCGAGGTGCCGGTGAGGGCCACGCGCCACGACTCCGTTCACGGTCGGGGGAAGTCTTCTACACTCGCAAGTGGGTCCGGTCACGGACCGGCTCATGGCCGGTCCGTGACCGGGGTTCGCGGGCCGGGGTTCTTCTCAGGGGTCCCGGGTACCGCATGGGATGCGCGGCATCAGGCGCAGGAGATGCCGATGCACACGGTGTTCAGCAGCGTGAGCAGACCGACGCAGTTGCAGGTACCGCCGAGCTGGATGCCGTCGATCTCCACGGGGTCGGTCTCGGGCAGCTCCTGCAGAGCGGCCACGAGGTCACCGTCGAACGTGTTCATGCGTTTCACCTCCTTTCGTTGTCGAGGGCCAAGGTCCGCCCCGCCGTGAGGCAGAAGCGGACCACCGCTTGCCGGAGGACCGGGGACCATGCCTGGACGACCCCGTTGTGGTCGTCGGCGGTCTCCAGGTAGTCGAAGTCGACTCCTTCGGTCCTGCCGAGTTCGAGGAGGCGCCGGCGCAGCGCCCTGGACTGCTCGACCGGGACGGCCTCGTCCCGGACGCCGTGCGCCACCAGCAGCGGCGCCGTCAGCGCCTCGCACGCCCGCAGCACGTCGCGTCGCGCGTCCTGCTCGCCGGGGACGCGGGAGAGGTTGAGCTGCGACACGCGGTCCCTGACGGCTCCGGTGGCGGTGCGGTACAGGCCGGACGCCGAGGTGAAGGGCGCGAGTGCGGCGCATCCCGACCACAGCTCCGGGGCGCGGCAGGCCGCGAGCAGTGCGAGGAACCCGCCGTAGCTGGCGCCGAGCACGACGGGGCGCGGCAGTGCGGTGTCGCGGCCGTGCGCGACCGCGTGCCCGAGGTGGACGACGTCCTCCAGGTCGGGGCCGCCCCAGTCGCCGAGGACGGGACGCAGGTGCTCGTCGCCGTAACCGGTGCTGCCCCGGTAGTTGGGGGCCACGACCGAGACGCCCGCGGCGGCCAGGTACTGGAAGAGCGGCTCGAACTCGTAGAGCCACGCCGACAGGGGGCCGCCGTGCAGGGCCAGCACCAGCCGGGTCCGGTCGCGCCAGCCGGGACCGCCGTAGACGATCGCCTCGACGGGCCCCGCCGGACCGGAGAGCTCGACGAGCTCGGCGTGCCGCCAGGCCGCCGCGCCGTCGGAGGGGTGCGCGGCCATGTCCCAGTCGGAGCGTGCGGGACCCCGGACCGTGGCGAGCGTCGGCGGCTGGTGCGGGGCCGAGAAGCGGACGTGGATCCGGCCGTCCCCGGCCCAGTGGGCGGGCGGCCAGAGCATGCCGGGCGGGCCCGGGAGGGGTGTGATCCGGTCGTTCCCGGTGGCGTAGACGGCAAGGCGCGCGGTGGCGCCGGCGATCTCGCGGACGAGCAGGTTCTCGCCCGCGGCGTCGAAGGCCAGCGGAGTCCGGTGAGCGGCCGACCGGTTGAGGGTCTCCGGGAACCGGACGGGGCCGCCGCCGGGGAGGCGGAGCCCGATCTGCGGCGCGCCCCGCTGCTGCGCGCCCGGCGCGGTGGTGGTCACCGCGAGGACGCCCGAGCGGGGGCTGTAGGCCGCGATCCGGTCGCTGGTGGTGTCGGAGACCGACCAGAAGGGCCGCCAGCCGCGCTCGCGCAGATCGACCAGGATGCCCTCCGTCCGGTGCCCGGCGCCGTCGTGGTCGAGGGCCAGGGTGCGGCCCTCGTCGGCCCAGACGCCTCCCGACAGCACGCCGGGGATTCGCATCACCGGCTCCAGGACGGGGGACGAGGGCGAGACCCGCCAGATCCGCGAGTGCCGTTCGTTCTCGACGACCACGAGCACCGCCGTCTGCGCCTGCCCCGGGGCGGCCAGCAGGAACCCGGCGAGCATGCGCGGCACCGGCCACGACCGGATGACCCTCAGCCCGGTGGGGGCCGGCTCGGCGGCGGCGAGGATTCCGTGGCCCGCGGGCTCCCCGTGCTCGCCGACAGCGGGCCGCACGACCAGGACGCGGCCGTCGTTCAGCGGCAGCGCCCCGCTGCGGCGGTCGATGGTCAGGTCGCCGGTCGCGTCCGGGAGGGCGGCGCCGTCCAGCGTCCGCAGGGACGGTCGCGGCCAGGTCAGGTCCCAGCGCTCCAGGACGACGCGGTCCTGCTCCGACCGCAGGCAGGTGGCCCAGCGGCCGTCGGCGGAGAAGGCGAAGCCGAACCGGCTCGGCATCGGCGGGAGGTCCGGAAGGGTCTCTGTCATGACGCCCGCCCGGCGATCGACGGTTCGGCGCCGGTGCCCCCGGCGGCGAGCGCGGTGGCCTCGTCGGCAGTCCACTGCCGCGGCGTGCCGTGCTGGAGGCGCACCAGGAAGCCGAGGAGGCCGCCCAGGCCGTCTCCCCACGAGGTCGAGACGCCGCCCTGCTCGTCGGGGAACACCACCGGCCCGTCGCGATGCGCCCGGTTGGCCAGGATGATCTGGGCCAGCCGCCACGCGTCGTCCCGGTACCGCTCGGTGCCGGTGAGCGCGGCCATGTCGAGAAGGAAGTCGCCGTTGCCGGCCAGGCCGTGGCACTGCCCCAGGATCGCGCGCCAGCGGTTGTCCATGACCGCGCGGGCGGACATCTCGGCGGCCCGCCGGAAGCGCCCGTCGCCGGTGGCCTGGCCGAGGCGGCCCAGGAAGCCGCCGATGCCGGCCGAGCCGTGGCACCAGTACGGCGCGGTGGCGATGTCCCCGGAGCTGGCCGCCCACATCGCCGAACGCCCGGTGTCGATCATGGTGTCGAGCAGCGTCTCCCCGACCCGGGCGGCGAGCGCCCGGTGGGCGTCGCCGCCGACCGACCCGGCGCAGGCGAGCAGGAAGGATCCGACCCCCGATATGCCGTGCGCGAACCCGTAGTAGCGCGCACCGGCGAGCTTGGATTCGATCGCGGCGGGCGTGCTCCAGTCGAGCCCGCCCTCCCGCTCCTCGGCGGCCTCGGCGAGGGCGTCGGCGGCGGAGAGGGCCCGCTCGGCGAACCGCCCCTGCCCGGTGCGGGACCACAGGTGCAGGGCCGCGAACCCGAGGCCCGCCGTCCCGTGCGTCACGTCCGGGCTGGGGACCGCCTCCGGAAGCCGGTCGGCGACGGCGAGCGCGCCCTCCACCAGGCCGGCGTCGTCCAGGGCCAGGCCGGCGTCGAGCACCGCCCACGCGGCGCCCGCAGTGCCGAAGTACAGCCCGGGGGGACGGTCGCCGTCCCGGTCGAGCCGCCGCAGGATCCAGTGCCCCGCTTCGGCGATGGCCGGGGCCAGGCGCGGCTCGGCCTCGACCTCGAAACACCGGGTCAGGGCGCCGAGGGTCCCCGCGGCGCCGTGCTGAAGGCTGCAGGGGTCGGGAGCGCCGTGGACGCACGAGGCGGGCCAGAGCGTCTCGGCCGACTCCGGGTCCATCGTGGCGATCAGCTGGTCGACGATCCCGGCGACGGACAGCCGGCACTGCCGCTCCAGGGACGGGGTGCGGGCGGCCCGCGACGCGCCTCCCTCCCGCTCCACCGCACCGTCCCCCGTCTCGCGGTTCCCCGCCGCGGCGGCCGGGCTCATCCGTGCCAGCGCCTCCCGTGCCCGGTGCGGGGTCCAGCGGTGGCCGGGCTCGTCGGCCATCAGGCCGAGCAGCAGCGGCGCCAGCGAACCGGGCAGGTCGAGGTCCAGGGTGCGGGCGGCCAGCCATTCCGCCAGGCGCTCGCTCAGCGGCCTGGCCGCGGTGCTCTCGTCCAGGAGGTAGGGCGGCCCGCCGGTGAGGACGTGGCACAGCGTCGCGCCGAGGGCGAAGTAGTCCGCTGTCCGGTCCGGTGCGGCGCCGGACATCTGCTCCGGCGCGCTGTAGCCGGGGGTGCCCACCCGCATCCCCTCCCGCTCGGTGTCGTCGGCGGTGAGGGCCAGCTCCAGGTCGATCATCACGGGGGTGCCGTCCGGGCGCACCATGATGTTGCTCGGGTTGAAGTCGCGCACGATGAGCCCGGCCTCGTGCGCCTTCGCCATCAGATCGGCCAGGCGTCCGCCCATCTCCAGGACGGGGGGCACGTGCGGGCCCCACCCGGCGTCGCCGATCACGTCCGCGATCCACTGCCGCAGGGAGGTGCCCGGGATCATCTCCTCCGCCAGGAAGAGGTGGCCGGCCTGGGCGAAGAGCGCCACCGGGCGCGGGGCGATGCCCAGGGTCTCGACCGCCTCCAGCACGCGGGCCTCCGTCCGCAGCCGGTCGCGGGTGTCGCGCCCCTTCGCGTCGACGTCGACGTGCGGGCGGCCCTCCTTGATGACGATCGCCTCGCCGGTCTCGGTGTCCGTCGCCCGGTACACGCCGCCCTTGTTGGTGTGGCGGATCGCCTCGTGGACGCTGAACCGCGACCCGATCCGGACGCTTTTCCGGTTCCCGGCGCCATTCTGAGTGACGCTCTTTTGAGTGCTCTCAGCCCTATCGGCCGCGTCTGTCTCGTTCTGCCCTTCCGCTGGCGGAACGTCCTGAGGGAATGGGCAGACGGCCCAGGGGGGCGGCGTGTACGTCGCGCCGCGGCGGTCTTCTACGGGTTTGCCGTCCGGGTCGAGAATCATCCACGCGTAGAATCCGTCGTTGGTGATTCTGCGCACCTCGACGAATGCTCCGTAGCGGTAATGCACGAGGCTTCCCGGCCCGTAGGGGCGGTCGGACAGAATGCGCGGCCCGGGCAGGCCCGCGGTCGCCACGTGCAGTTCCGCCGCGAGGCGGACGGCCTCGTCGTCGTCGACCGGGTAGACGGTGATGAACTTCCCGGAATGGCCGCGCGAGGTGTTGCGCGCGTTCATGGCCGCGACATGGTCGCGGGTGGCGGCGAACTTGAACGTGGAACGGCCCGCGAGCAGCACGGGCAGCGCGCGGGCGAGCACGTCCTGGGCCGAGGCCGGCGTCGCGGAGACGTGCAGCTTCCATCCCTGCTGGGGACACTCGCCGTTCTCGGGGCGGACGTGGGCCCACATCCCGCTGCGCAGCGCCTTCCAGCGGAGCGGGCCGGCCGTCGCGCCGAGCGCCCGGTCGAGAACGTCGAGCAGGCGGGTGTCGTCGCTCTCCGCGGCGGTCGCCCCGGACAAGACACTGAAATGGAAGTCCGCCATCCCGGCTAGCCCTCTCCCTTTTCCGCCCCTGACCACCCGGGCCTCCCGGGCGGAGATATTGATCGTTTTTGTCTTTTGGGGTCAAAAGTCAAAGAACGATCGGATGTTGCTTTCCTTGAGCAAGGACACGGTAACCACGAATCCCCAGGAAACGCCAGTCAATCTCTTTAGTCGGATCTATTCGCGGCCGGTAGAAAAGTCTTACCTGGCGGGGGATGGACGCGTCGTCCCTGTGCGGAGAGTGACAATGATCGCCGCTCGTCACTCCGCAATCTGGGGAAATGTCGAGTTTGTCGTCACTGGAAAACATGATCGCTTTGCCCATTGAGTCAAGGGCGCGGTTTCGTGCGCGTCATGTCCGATGGCTGCCACATCATCCGGTGGCGGCCCGCCGCCCGGGTGTGCTAATGCCCCGTCGCACACGAAAGAGCGGGCGTTCTTCCCGTACGGCCCGCGCTTCTCAGGCGCCGGCGGCCGCGTCGACGGCGTCGGGGGACAGGATGCGGTCCAGAACCATGGCGGCGCAGCCGGTCAGGCCCGCGCTCTCGCCGAGGCGGCTCGGTTCGATGCGCAGGTCGCGGGTCGCCAGCACCGTGGCGCGCTGGTAGACGATCTCGCGCACGCCCGCGATCAGGGGTTCGTCCGCGCCCGCCAGGTCGCCGCCGAGGACGACGACCGCGGGGTTGAGGAGGTTGACCGCGGTGGCGACGACCTCGCCGATGCGGCGGCCGGCGTCGCGGAGCAGGGCGACGGTCGCGGGGTCGCCGGCCCGGGCCAGTGCCGCCAGGGCGGGCAGGTCCTCGGCGGGGGAGCGGGCCAGCAGGGCGGTGCCGCCGGCGACCGCCTCGACGCAGTTCACGTTGCCGCAGCGGCACGGGGCCTCGCCGGGGGCGGGCACGGGGATGTGGCCGATCTCCCCGGCCGCGCCGAGGGCGCCGCGCTGGATCCGGCCGCCCGCGATGATGCCCGCGCCGATCCCGGTCGAGACCTTCACGAACAGCATGTCGCCGACCCCGGGGTGGGCCTGGTGCTCGCCGAGGGCGGCGGCGTTGACCTCGTTGTCGAGGTAGGCGGGGACGCCGAAGCGCTCGGCGATGGGGGCGCCGATCTCCACCGCGTCCCAGCTCCCGGCCACGTGCTCGACGGCGTCGGGGACTCCGAGCCCGACGCCGCGGATGCTCGACGGGTCGGCGCCGGACTCGGCGAGGAGGGAGTCCCACTGCTCGAACAGCCGCGGGAGCGTCTTGCCCGGGCTCACCTCCGCCGGGGGCCCGTCGGCGCGGGCCAGGGTCGCCCCGGCGAGGTCGCAGACGGCGAGCTGGCCGCGGGACTGGCCGAGGTTGGCGAGCAGGACGGCGCCGCCCGCCGCGTTGAACTCCAGCCGGGCCGGGGGGCGCCCGCCCGTGGACGGCCCGTCGGCGCGCTCGACCACCAGGCCGCGCCGGATCAGGGCCGCGACGCGGGACGCCACGGCGGGCCGGGACAGCCCGGTGATGCGGCCGAGCTCGGCGCGGGTGGCCACGCCGTCCTCGCGGATCAGGCGCAGCATGTCGCCGCCGGTGGCCGGGCGGGTGACGGGGCGGGGCATCCGGCCAGTCAAGCACCCGGGGCTTTCGTACGTCCAGTTCGACGAACATCCAAACTTTTGTCATCCAAAGTTCATAAGTACGGTTGAACAGGTGACCGATGTCTCGCTAGTTTGGTGTCTCTGCGATCCCCCTGGTCTTGGAGCATCTGATGGCTTTGCATCCCGTGCTGGCGGCAGTGACCCGGCGCGTCGTCGAGCGGAGCGCCGGACCCCGCGGCGCGTACCTGAAGCGGATCGGGGAGGCCCGGTCGCAGGGCCCGGTGCGCGGCGGGATGGGGTGCGCGAACCTCGCGCACGGCTTCGCCGCCTGCGGCGTCCAGGACAAGCTGTGGCTGCGCGGCGACGCCACGCCGAACATCGCGATCGTGTCGGCGTACAACGACATGCTGTCCGCGCACCAGCCGCTCCACGAGTACCCCGACCTCCTGAAGTCCGCGATCCGCGCGGGGGGCGGCACGGCGCAGTTCGCCGGGGGCGTCCCCGCCATGTGCGACGGCATCACGCAGGGCCGGGCGGGCATGGAGCTGTCGCTGTTCAGCCGGGACGTGGTGGCGATGGCGACGGCCGTGGCGCTGTCGCACGACATGTTCGACGGCGCGCTGCTGCTCGGCGTGTGCGACAAGATCGTGCCGGGGCTGGTGATCGGGGCCCTGTCGTTCGGGCACCTGCCGGCGATCCTCGTGCCCGCCGGGCCGATGGCCTCCGGGCTGCCGAACGGCGAGAAGGCCAAGGTCCGCAAGCGGTACGCGGCCGGGGAGATCGGGCGCGAGCAGCTGCTCGCCGCCGAGGCCGCGTCCTACCACTCGCCCGGCACCTGCACCTTCTACGGGACGGCCAACTCCAACCAGCTGCTCATGGAGGTCATGGGGCTGCACCTGCCGGGCGCCAGCTTCGTCCCGCCGGGCACGAAGCTGCGCGACGGCCTCACCGAGGCCGCGGGCAGGCGCGTCCTCAAGCTCACCGACCTGGGCGACGGCTACACCCCGATCGGGGAGCTGCTCGACGAGCGCGCGTTCGTCAACGGCGTCGTCGCGCTGCTCGCGACGGGCGGCTCGACCAACCACACGCTGCACCTGGTGGCCATGGCCGCCGCCGCGGGCATCGAGCTGACCTGGGACGACTTCGACGAGCTGTCCAAGGTCACGCCGCTGCTCACCCGCTTGTACCCGAACGGGACCGCCGATGTGAACCACTTCCACGCGGCGGGCGGCACCGCGTTCCTCATCGGCGAGCTGATCGACGCCGGGCTCCTGCACGAGGACGCGCGGACGGTCGGCGGCGACACCCTCGCGGCCTACCGGAACGTCCCGGAGCTCGTCGGCGGCAAAGTCGAGTGGCGGGAGGGGCCCGGGGTGTCCGGCGACACCGACGTCCTGCGCCCGGCCGCCGAGCCGTTCGACACGCACGGCGGCCTGCACACCGTGCGCGGCAATCTCGGGCGGGCGGTCGTCAAGGTGTCGGCGGTCAGGCCGGAGCACCGGACGATCGAGGCCCCCGCCCGGGTCTTCGACTCGCAGGAGGCGCTCCAGGAGGCGTTCGCCGCCGGGGAGCTGGACCGGGACGTGGTGGCGGTCGTCCGCAATCAGGGGCCGCGCGCGAACGGGATGCCGGAGCTGCACCGGCTCACCCCGCCGCTGTCGGTGCTCCAGGACCGGGGCTACCGCGTCGCGCTGGTGACCGACGGCCGCATGTCGGGCGCCTCCGGGGCGGTGCCCGCCGCGATCCACGTGTCGCCGGAGGCCGCGGCCGGCGGGCCGCTCGCCCGCGTCCGCGACGGCGACGTGGTCCGGCTCGACGCCGACGCCGGCGTGCTGAAGGTGCTCGTTCCGGACGAGGAGTTCGCCGCCCGCGAGCCCGCCCAGGGGCCGCCCGACCAGACCTTCGGCACGGGGCGGGAGCTGTTCCAGGCGTTCCGCCACGTCGTGGGCCCGGCCGAACGGGGTGCGGGGGTCTTCTCTTCATGAGCGGAGCGGAACGGGGGGAGCGGGGGGTCGTCCCCCCTCGGGAGACACTGAGCGGAGCGGAACGGGGGGAGTGGGGGGTCGTCCCCCCTCGGGAGACACTGAGCGGAGCGGAACGGGGGGAGCGGGGGGTCGTCCCCCTGCCGGAGGACATGAGAAGCGCTGAGTGGCTGGTCGCGGACGTGGGCGGGACCAATGCCCGGTTCGCGCTGGTCGACGGCCCGGACGGCGCGCTGTCGGAGGTCAGGGCGCTGCCGACCCGCGACTACCCGGGGCTGGCGGAGGCGGCGGCCGCCTACCTCGACGCGGTCGGCGCGCGCCCGGTGGCGGCGTGCCTGGCCGTGGCGGGCCCCGTCATGAATGGCACGTTCCATCTGACCAACGCCGGCTGGCCCAAGGGCGACCCGGAGGCGGTGCGGGCCCATCTCGGCCTGGCGCATCTTGACGTCATCAACGACTTCGAGGCGCTCGCCCTGGCCCTGCCGCACCTCGCCGGCGACGACCTCGTGCCCATCGGGCGCGGCCATGCGGACCCCGGCGCGCCGCTCGCGGTGGTCGGGCCCGGCACGGGCCTCGGCGTCGCCGGGCTCGTCCGGACGCCGTCGGGCTTCGTGCCGCTGCCCGGCGAGGGCGGCCACGTCGACGTCCCGGCCGCGACCGACCGCGAGCTGGTGGTGGCGCGGCTGCTGCGCGCCGAGAAGGGCGCGGCCTCCGCCGAGTACCTGCTGTCGGGGGCGGGCCTGGCCCGCATCCGCCGGTACCTCGCCGCGATCGACGGCCGGCCCGCGCTGGACCTGACCCCGCGGCAGATCAGCGAGGACCGCGACGACCCCCTGAGCCGCGAGGCCGTGGAGATGTTCTGCGCGCTGCTCGGGTCGCACGCGGGCAACGTCGCCCTCACGCTCGGCGCGCGGGGCGGCGTCTATCTCGGCGGCGGGATCCTGCCGCGGATCGCGGACGTGCTGCGGGGCAGCGCGTTCCGGGCCCGCTTCGAGGGGAAGCCTCCCGTCGAGGACTACATGCGCGCCATCCCGACCTCACTCATCGTCCATCCCGGCCCGGCCCTCGTCGGCGCCGCCGCCCGGCTCGCGCAGAGCCTGCCCGACCTGGAGCCCGCATGATCGCCGAAGACCTGTTCGACCTCGCGCCCGTCATCCCCGTGGTGGTGCTGGACGACGCCGAGGCCGCCGTCCCGCTGGCCCGCGCCCTGGTGGAGGGCGGCCTCCCGGTGATCGAGGTGACGCTGCGCACCCCGTCCGCGCTGGCCGCGATCGCGCGGATCGCCGCAGAGGTCCCGGACGCCGTGGTGGGCGCGGGGACCGTCGTGCGCCCCGAGGACGCCGAGCGCTCGGCGGCCGCCGGGGCGAGGTTCCTCGTCAGCCCCGGCTGCACGTCCCGCCTCCAGGCGGCGATGGTCGCGACGGGCCTGCCGTTCCTGCCGGGCGTCGCGACCGCCTCCGAGGCGATCGCCCTCCTGGAGGGCGGGATCACGGCGATGAAGTTCTTCCCGGCCGAGGCGGCGGGCGGCGCCGCCTACCTGAAGGCGCTCGGCGGGCCGCTGCCGCAGATCAGGTTCTGCCCGACGGGCGGGATCGGCCTGGGCAACGCCGCCGAGTACCTCGCGCTCGGCAACGTCGGCTGCGTCGGCGGTTCCTGGCTCACCCCCGCGGACGCCGTCCGCGAGGGCGACTGGGACCGCGTCCGCAAGCTCGCCTCCGAGGCGGCGGCGCTCCGCACGGGGTGACGCCGGGGCGCGGTGATGTCACATCCCGGGAAGGCGCTCCCGTCTCCCGGGTATGGACACCACATCGACGCTTGAGAAGCTGAGGAAGCAGCGCACCGTCCTGCTGACGAGCTACCGCAGGGACGGGACGCCGGTCGGGACGCCCGTGAACGTCGTCGTGCGCGGCGACCGCGTCTACTTCCGCACCTACGACAAGGCGTTCAAGGCCAGGCGGCTGGCGCGCAACCCGGAGGTGGAGCTCGCGCCGAGCACCTTCCGGGGCCGGGTGACCGGCCCGGAGGCCCGCGGCCGCGTCCGCCTGCTCACCGAGCAGGAGGCGCGGCCGATCCGCCGGATGCTCGCCCGCAAGCACCCGCTCCTGCAGGGGCTCGCGGTGCCGCTGGCGCACAAGCTGAAGGGCTACCGGACGCTGCACTACGAGCTCACCCTCCACGGGGGCTGACCGCGCGGTGCGGCATGGGCCCGCGGTGAGCGGCCCGGCCTTCACCGTCCCCGGATCAGGGGCCGGGGACGTGGCGGCGGGCCCGGCGGATCCCGAACGCCAGCAGGACCGCGCGCACGACCCAGACGGCCAGCGCGATCTGCAGGACGACGAGGAACCCGGTGCCGGGACCGGCCGTGAAGGCGAGCACCAGGAACGCCGCGAACAGGAGCGGGAAGACCGGGAAGACCGGCCCGTGCCGGTGGCGGTGGGCCATGTGCCGGTGGTGAGGGACCATCTGCCGGTGACGGTCCTGCACGGGCTCGGGCAGCCCGGTCGGGGACGGCAGGTCCCGGACGAGGGCGCGCAGGTCACCGCGCGTCCTGGCGGCCAGGACCGACTCCAGCCGCTCGTCGAGCTCGATCCGGTCGAGCCTTCCCTCGGCGAAGTGGTCGTGCAGGGCGACCATGACGGCGTCGCGCTCGGCGTCGCCGACGCGGATCTCGTCGTGCGAAACCATGATCACTCCTCGGTGTCGCGGGCCGTCGGCCCCGGGCCGTCCGGGTCGTCGGCCAGGATGCGGTACAGGCCGCGGCGGGCCTCCGACAGGACGTCCCGTGCCTGGGCGACCTGCTCGGGCGAGCCGGAATGGACGATCTGCATCACCGCGGCCCCGGTCTGCGCGGCCTGCTTGAACAGCTCCGGGACGCCCTCGCCGAACTCGGGCGTCATCTCCGCCCACGGCTCGGCCAGGCGCTCGGCGTTCTCCTCCACGTGGGCGCGGCCCTCGCCGGTGAGGTGGAAGGTCCGGCGGCCGCCGGACTCGTCGCCCGCGATCAGCCCCTCGTCCGCGAGCTGCTGCAGCGCCGGGTAGACCGCGCCGGGGCTCGGCTTCCAGGCCCCGTCGCTGCGCTCGTTGATCTCCTGGATGATCTGGTAGCCGTTGCGCGGCTCCTCGGCCAGCAGGACGAGGATCGCCGCCCTGACGTTGCCCTTGCGGGCCTTGGCGCCCCGGCCCCACGGACCGCCGCGCCCCCGCGCCCACGGCGGCCGCGGACCGGGTCCGTGGCCGAATCCGCCGGGCGGGCCCCAGGGCCCCGGCCCGCCGCCGAACAGGGCGCCGAAGTTCGGGAAGTCGCCGCGGGCCCAGGGTCCGCGGCCGTGCGTGTGCCCCATGTTCTGCACCACCTTCTGAGAGCTCTCTATGACCTCTCGCGATACGACAACGATATATCGAAGACGTACGGTTCGGCCAGATGGTTCCCGATTCCGGATCCCTCCGCGAGCCGGGCGAGGCGACAAACCGGGCATAGTCTCCGAATGCGGTCAAGGCCGTCTGATCGCGCGCGTCCGTGGGTACCACCGTGGGCGAGGGGGACGATGGGCACACAAGAAGCGGTCGCCGCGCAGGACACGGTCTTCACCCCGGGCGCCACGGGCACGAGGCTCCGCGCCAGGAACGAGCTCTTGCTCGGCCTGGCGCTGTTCGCGCTCTACTCCGTGGTGACGATGCTGCCCGAGCAGGCGAGGGAGGCGGCGGCCCGCGGGCACGGGGAGTCGCTGTACGCGCTGGAGCGCGCCCTGCACCTCGACGTGGAGCCCGTCCTCAACGGCTGGCTGGCGAACCAGCCCGTCCTGCGGGTCCTGGCCAACTACGAGTACGCCATCACCTATGTCGCCAGCGCGCTCGCCCTGCTGGTCTGGCTGTTCCTGCGCCACCCCGAGCGCTACCGCACGGCCCGCAACGCCTTCGTCATGCTCAACCTGGCCGGCCTGGCGTGCTTCGCGCTGTACCCCGTCATGCCGCCCCGGCTGATGCCCGCCGACCTCGGCTTCGTCGACACCGTCACCAACGGCCGCACATGGGGGTCCTGGGGGTCCCCGCTGGTGAAGCACGCCGACGAGTTCGCCGCCGTCCCGTCCCTGCACATGGCCTGGACGCTGTGGGTCGGCGTCGAACTCGCGCGCGTGAAGGCCAAGCGCTGGGTGCAGGGGCTGAACACCGTGCACATCCTGGTCACCCTCTACGTCATCCTGGCGACCGCGAACCACTACCTTCTCGACGCCCTGGCCGCCGTGCCGTTCGTCGTCGTGCCGGTCTACCTCGCCGAGCGCTTCGCGAAGCCGTCCGCGCCGCGCGTCCAGGGGCCGGACGCGTTCTTCCTCGCGGTCGAGACGCCCGAGGCGCCGCAGCATCCCGGCGGCGTCATCATGCTCGACACCTCGCGGGGGGACGTCGGCCGCGCCGACCTGGTCCGGGTGATCGAGGAGCGCCTCGACGGGCTGCCCCGTTTCCGGCAGCGGCTCGTCCACCGGGGCCGCTGGCGCCGCCCCGTCTGGCGCGACCTCGACCGGGTCGACTGGGAGTGGCACGTCACCGAGAAGCGGGTCGAGGGGATGGCCGGGCTGCGCGCCGAGGTGGCCAGGCTCCAGTCCGAGGCCCTGCCGCTGGACCGGCCGCCCTGGCGGATGGTCGTGCTGACGGGCGCCGAGCCCGGCCGTACGGCGGTCGTCTACATGATGCACCACGTGGTCGCCGACGGCGTCGGCATCGTGGCGCAGGCCGTCTACCTGATGGAGCCGCCGCCCGAGCCGGTCGCCGGGCCTCCCCGGGCGCCGCTGCGCAAGGCGGTGGCCACCGTGGTCGGGCTCGGGCAGCTCGCCACCGCCGTCGGCAGGCCGGAGCCGCTGCCCGCCTCCGGGACGTGCGAGCGCCGGTTCGGCACCATGGTCCTCCCGCTCGGCACGGTCCGGGACGTGGCGCGCCGCCACGGCGCCCGCGTCACCGACGTCGTGCTGTGCGCGGTCGCGGGGGCCCTGAACCGGAGCGTCAGCGAGGAGGACGGCCGGCCCGGCACGTGTCGCGTCGCGGTCCCGCTGATGATGCGGCCGCCGGGCAGCGCGATGGTGGGCAACCACACCACCGCGGTGATGGTCGACCTGCCGATCGGGAAGATGGCCGAGCCCGACCGGCTCGCACTGATCGCCAGGCGCAGCCGGGTGCTGCGGTCCGGGACGCGGGCGCAGGCGGCGTGGTTCGTGATGTGGCAGGCCGGACGGCTGATGCCGCCCCCGCTGCACGCCCGCTTCGCGCGCATGTCCTACAGCGGCCGGTTCCTCCAGGGCACCGTGTCGAGCCTTCCGGGGCCCGACCGGCTCCTGCGGCTGTGCGGCGCCCCGCTCACCGCCGTCTACCCGATCGTCCCGCTCGCCCCCGGCACGCCCCTCGCGATCGCCGGGCTGGGCGTCCACCGCGACCTGTGCTTCGGCCTCTCCGTCGACCCCGGTCTGGCGGACGACGCCGACGCGCTGATGGACGCCGTCCGCGACGTCTTCGAGGAGCTGCGGAAAGACCCGGTGTGACCGGACGCCCCGTGCTGGGACGGGCTCGGACGCCCGGTGCTCAGATGCTCCGCATGGCGCGCAGCGACTCCTTGAGCGAGCCCATGGTCGCGAACACGGCGGTGGGCTCGTAGCCGCAGTGCGCCATGCAGTTCGCGCACCGCTCGTCGCGTCCGCGCCCGTAGGAGTCCCAGTCGGTGGTGTCGAGGAGCTCCTGGTAGGTCGCGGTGTAGCCGTCGTCCATCAGGTAGCAGGGCCGCTGCCACCCCTTCAGCGAGTACGACGGGATGGCCCACGCCGTGCAGGGGAAGTCGACCTTCCCCTCCAGGAAGTCCAGGAACAGCGGCGAGTGGTTGAACCGCCACCGCTCGCGGCGCCCGTCGGCGAACGTCTTGCGGAACAGGGCGCGGGTCTCCTGCACGCCGAGGAAGTGGTCCTGGTCGGGGGCCTTCTCGTAGGCGTACGCGGGCGAGATCATCATCTGGTCGACGCGGAGCTCGTCGTTCAGGTAGTCGAGCACCTCGATGACGGTCTGCGGGGTGTCGGTGTTGAACACGGTCGTGTTCGTCGTGACCCGGAACCCCCGCTCCCGGCACATCCTGATCGCGTCCACCGCCTGGTCGAAGACGCCCTCCTTGCAGACCGACGCGTCGTGACGCTCGCGCAGCCCGTCGACGTGCACCGCCCAGGCGAAGTAGCGCGACGGCCGGAACAGGTCGATCTTCTTGGGGATCAGCGCGGCGTTCGTGCACAGGAACACGTACCGCTTCATCCGCACGAGCTCGGCGACCAGCTCGCCGATCCGCGGATGCATCAGCGGCTCGCCGCCCGCGATCGACACCATCGGCGCGCCGCACTCGCGGACCGCCGCGACCGCCTGCTCGACCGGCATCCGCTGCTTGAGCACGTCCGCCGGATGCTGGATCTTCCCGCAGCCCGCGCACGCCAGGTTGCAGGCGAACAGCGGCTCCAGCTCCATGATCAGGGGATATCTCGTGCGCCCCGCCAGCTTGTTGCGCAGGACGTAGCCGCCGACACGCAGGCTTTGGCGCAGTGGCATCGCCATTTAGGAGATCTCCTTCAGGTACCGGCCGAGCGCCGAGATCGGGAACACGAGCCGGTACAGGTGGTAGTTGATGTAGAAGTCGCCCGGGAAGCCGGTGCCGGTGAAGTGGTCCTCGTCCCACGTGCCGTCCGGGCGCTGGTGCTCGACGAGCCAGCGGATCCCGCGCTCGACGGCGGGCCCGTGCTCGCCGGCGGCCAGCAGGGCGAGCAGCGCCCACGCGGTCTGCGAGGGCGTGGAGGCGCCGTGCCCGATCCACGTCCGGTCCCGGTAGGAGCGCAGGTCCTCGCCCCAGCCGCCGTCGTCGCGCTGGTGCCGCTCCAGCCAGGCGACCGCGTCGCGGATCGCGGGCTTGCCCGGCCGCACGCCCGCCGCGATCAGCGCGGGCACGACGCTGCCCGTCCCGTACACGTGGTTGGCGCCCCAGCGGCCGAACCAGGACCCGTCGGGCTCCTGCGCCTTCAGCAGCCACACGACGGCCCGCTTGACCACCTGCGAGTCGGCCATGCCGCGGTGGGACATTGCCTCCACCACGTGCGCGGTGACGTCGGCGGACGGCGGGTCGATGACCTCGCCGAAGTCGCAGAACGGCAGCCTGCGGCACAGGGCGCGGGTGTTGTCGGCGTCGAACGCGCCGAACCCGCCGTCCCGGGAGGCCATCCCCGCCATCCAGCGCACGCCCCGCTCGATCGCCGGCTCGGCCATCGGGTGCCCGGCGCGGCCGAGCGCGAGGACCACCTCGGCGGTGTCGTCGGTGTCGGGGTAGCAGTCGTTGTCGAACTCGAACGCCCAGCCGCCCGGCGGCAGGCCGGGGCGCCGGACCGACCAGTCGCCGGGGCCCCGCACCTCCTCGCGGACCAGCCATTCGGAGGCCCGCTCCAGGGCGGGGTGCCCGGCCGGCAGGCCGGCGTCGGCCAGGGCGTTCACCGCGAGCGCGGTGTCCCAGACGGGGGACTGGCACGCCTCCAGGCGCCGCCCCCGGTCGTCGCGGATCGTGAACCGCTCCAGCCCGTCCAGGCCCCGCCGGACGATCGGGTGGTCGAGGCCGTACCCGAGCAGGTGCAGTGCGAGCAGCGAGTACACCCAGGGAGGCTGGATCCCGCCCCAGGACCCGTCCCGCTCCTGCCGCGCGATGATCCACTCACCGGCGCGGCGCAGCGCGGCCCTGCGCACGCCCCGCGCCGGGTGCCGCTCGTACACGTGCAGGGCCATGTCGAGCGCCCCGAACGCCGCGTCCCAGCCCGACGGGCCGCGCCGGCGCGCCGGCGGGACGTCGTAGCCGGGATACAGCTCGTCCAGCGCGAACGGCAGCGGCCGGACGGGGCGCCGCGCGGCCACCACCGTCAGCGGGACGATCGTCTGCCGCGCCCAGCACGCCCAGTCGTAGACGTTCAGCGGGAACCAGCGCGGCAGGAACATCATCTCCGGCGGCAGCACCGGCAGCCTCTCCCACGGCCAGCGGCCGAACATCGCCAGCCAGAACCGCGTGAAGACGCGGGTCGCCGGGATGCCGCCCCCGCCGCGGACGAAGGCGGCGGCGCGCACCATGTGGCCCGCGTCGGGCGGGTCGCCCGCGAGCCGCAGCGCGACGTAGGCCTCGACGGTCGTGGACAGGTCGGGCGGGCCGTCGTGGAAGTTCGCCCAGGTGCCGTCCGCGGCCTGCTGGGACCTGATCCAGCGCGCGCTCTCGCGGGTGTCCTCCTCGTCGCGGATGCCGAGGAACTCGCGCAGCAGCAGGTCCTCGGCGTCCATCGTCACGTTGGTCTGCAGCTCGCCCTTCCACCAGCCCTCCGGCGACTGGAGCGCGAGCAGGTGGTCGCGGGCGGCCGCCAGCGCCTCGGCGGCCGACCTGGTCCGGGCCGTCGCGCCGGCGGCCGGCGGCTCCGCGGTCAGGGGCCCTCTGGCGGGCCCTCTGGCGGGCTCGGTGGCGGGCTCGGCGGCGGGTTCTGTCGTCGTCATCAGTGGTCCCGGCGGGTGACGAAGTCGGCGATGTGCAGGAACTCGGCGCGGACCGGGTCGGGCAGCCGCGCGGTGAGCAGGTGCTCGGCGGCGCGCTGGATGCGGCTCTCGGCCTCCATCTCGGCCCAGGCGCGCCCGCCCGCCGCCTCCACCATCTCGGCGGCCTCGGCCAGCTCCTCCCCGGCCGCCTCCTCCTCGGCCGGCAGGGGCCGCGCGTACAGTTCGGCCAGCCGCTCCGCCTCCGGCGTCCCGGAGTTCAGCGCGGCGACGACCGGCAGCGACATCTTGCGGGACCGCAGGTCCGACAGCGCGGGCTTGCCGGTGGTCTGCGGGTCGCCCCAGATGCCGAGCAGGTCGTCCACGAGCTGGAAGGCGATGCCGAGGTCCTCGCCGAACGCCTCGAGCGCGGCGCACAGCCGCTCGGGCGCGCCGTCCAGGACGGCCCCGATCGCGCACGAGCACGCGAGCAGCGCGGCGGTCTTGCCGGACGCCATGGTGACGCACTCGTCCACGCCGATCTGCCTGCGCGTCTCGAAGTCCATGTCGAGGGACTGCCCGGCGACGAGGCGGCGGACGGCGGCCGCCAGCGCGCGGGCCGCCCGCGCCGAGCCCTGGCCGGGGGCCTCCAGCAGGACCTCGCCGGCGAGGGCGAGCAGCGCGTCGCCCGCCAGGATCGCGGACGCGTCGCCGAACACGGTCCACGCCGCCGGGCGGTGCCTGCGCGTCCGGTCGCGGTCCATGATGTCGTCGTGCAGGAGCGAGAACGCGTGGGCCAGCTCGACGGCGACGGCGCCCGGCAGCCCGCTCTCCGGGGGAGCGAGGGCGGCCCGCGCGGACAGCAGCGCCAGCGCCGGGCGCAGCGCCTTGCCCGCCGGGGCCCTGCGCGGGTGGCCCTCCTCGTCGGTCCAGCCGAGGTGGTAGGCCGCGACCCGGTAGGTGCGCGGGTCGAGCCGCCCGACCGCGGCGCGCAGCGCCCCGTCGACCAGCTCACGGACATCGGTCAGCGAAACGGGCACGGCCGTCATCGGTCCTTCACCTTCTCCAGGTGGCGGCGGACCAGGCGGGCGGCGGTGAGACCACTGCGCACTGCTCCCTCCATGGTGTCGGGCCAGCCCGTGTCGGTCCACGCGCCGGCCAGGTACAGGCCCGGCGCGCGCGTCGCCGCGCCGGGGCGGGCGGCCGCGCTGCCGGGGCGCTGCCGGAACGTCGCGCGCCGCTCCCGCGTCACGAACACCTCCCGGACCTGCGCGCCCCACGCGGCCGGCAGCAGCCGCCGCAGCTCGGGGACGAACCGCGAGCGCAGCTCGGCGGTCGGCATGTCGATCCACGGGTCGGCCGCCGACAGCGACACCGCGAGGTACTGGCCGCGGCGCAGCCCGCTCACCGCCGTCCGGTCGAAGATCCACTGGACGGGCGAGCCGACCGCGGCCGCGAACGGCGCGTCCATGACCCTGCGGTCGTAGACGACGTGCACGTTCACGATCGGGCTGGCGTCCAGCTCGGGCCAGCGCAGCGGGTCCGGCAGCGCCTCGGCGGGCAGCAGCCGCGCCGCCGCCTCGTGCGGCACCGCGATGACCACCGCGTCGGCGGCGATCGGAGCCCCGTCCACGACCACCTTCGGGTCGGCGGTGACGGACTCCACCCGTGCCTTCAGCCGGACGGTCCCGCCCATCTCCGCGATGCGCCGCAGCGCCGGGCCGCCGTGCAGCTCCTCCAGCGGGACGAGCGGCACCCCGATGTCGGCCGCGTCGGGGCGTCCGAACAGGGCCCGCCGGCACACCATCGCCGACAGGCCGAGCGCCGCGTCGTCCACCTCGGCGTTCAGCGCGGACGTGAGGAACAGGCCCCACAGGGCCTCCCGCGCCCACGGCCGCTGCCCCCGCTGCGCCAGCCACGCCCCGGCGGAGACCTGGTCGAGCACCGGGTCGGCGGGGTCCAGGCGCGCCAGCCCCAGCGCGGCGCGCACGGCCCTCAGCCGGTCGGCGGCCGACAGCGGCGCGTACCGGGCCAGCGAGGGCAGCAGGTGCAGCGGGCTCGGCAGGCCCGATCGGCGCATTCGCGCCGGCGGCGCGCCCGCCCGCAGGACGGGGACGTCGAACCGGTCCTGCACCTCGACGAGGTGGTCGGCGCGCAGCCGGTGCAGCAGCCCCTGGTACGCCGTGCAGCACCGCAGGAAGACGTGCTGGCCGTTGTCGACGCTCAGCTCGCCCCGCCCGAACGAGTGCGTGGCGCCGCCCAGCCACGGCCGGGACTCCAGCAGCGTGACCGGAACGCCCGACTCCTGCAGCGCGATCGCCGCGCTGATGCCCGCGAGCCCCCCGCCCACGACGACGACGCTCACCGCTCCACCCCCGACAGGGCGCGCGCCGCCACCACGGCCTTCTGCCAGGTCGGCAGCGACACCCGCGCGTCCAGCGCGATCTGCGGGCGCGCGGCGATGTTCTCCAGCAGCCGCCGGTAGATCCCGGCCATCGCCGCCGTGCACGCCGCGCTGCGCCGGTCCAGCAGCGGCAGCAGCCGCAGCCCCTCGGCGTACCAGGCCCGCGCCCGCTCCGCCTGGAAGCCGATCAGCTCGTTCAGCCGCCACGGCGGGTCGATGAACGCGCCCGACTCGTCCAGCCTCAGCGTGCAGCCGAACCGCGCCAGGTCCTCGGCCGGGATGTAGGTCCGCCCGGCCAGCCGGTCCTCGCGCAGGTCGCGCAGGATGTTGGTGAGCTGGAGCGCGACGCCGAGCGAGTCGGCGAGGCCCTCGGCCCGCTGCCGGCCGTCCGACCCGAACACCCCGAGCGACAGCCGCCCGACCGAGCCCGCGACCCGCTGGCAGTAGCGCAGCAGGTCGTCGAAGGTCTCGTAGTCGGCGCCGCGCACGTCGTCCTCGCAGCCGTCGATGAGCTCCTCGAACGCCTCGAGGGGGACCGGGAACCGGCCCGCCGCGTCCGCCAGCGCGGTCAGCACCGGATGCCCCTCCAGCGCCCGGACGTCCACCCGCCGCCGCAGCACCTCCTGCACGGTCGTCAGCCGCTGCCGCGTCCGGTCCAGCAGGTCGAGCCGGACGCACGCCGGCTCCGGGCCGTCGCCGATGTCGTCGATGCCGCGCGCGAACGCGTACACCGCGCTCATCGCCCGCCGCTTCGGGGCCGGCATCAGCCGGATCCCGTAGGAGAAGTTGCGGGCCTCCTCGCGCACCACCCGCTCGCAGTGCCGGTACGCCCCGACCACCCGCTCGGAACTCTCGCACGTCTCCGAAACCGTCATCGCCCCCTCCTTCCAAGGGCGCGCGCCCACCCGGCCGGCAGTGCGGCCCGCCGTGGACGCAGCGCATGAGCGAGCACGTCGTACCGCCCGCGCTCCAGAGCCGACAGCGCGGCGCGCCCGCCGGCCACGTAGCCCGCCACGGCGATGCGCGCCCATCCCGTCAGGTCCGCCAGCAGGGGCGCCGCGCCCCCGTCCAGCAGCTCGCGGGCGCGGCCCGCCTGCAGCGCCAGGACGCCGCGCAGCCGGGTCGGCGTCACCGGCCGCGCGAGGTCGTCCTCGGCGCAGCCGAACCGGCGCAGGTCCTCGCCGGGCAGGTAGATCCGCCCGGCGCGGTAGTCCTGCCCGGCGTCCTGGCAGTGCTCGACGATCTGCAGCGCCGCGCAGACGTCGTCGGACGCGGCCGCGAGGTGGGGCGTGTGCGCCCGGAACAGGCGCAGGACGATCCGTCCCACCGGCGCGGCGGACAGCGCGCAGTACCCCTTCAGGTCGTCGAACGTCTCGTACCGGTGGACGGTCTGGTCCTGCCGGTTCGCCTGCACGAGGTCGCGGAACGGCTCCTCGGGGATCCGGTGCGCGTGCACCGTCTCCGCCAGCCTCCGCAGCTGCGGCAGGGCGGGCGTCCGCCCGGCGAACACGCGGTCCAGGTCGTCGTCCACGAGTCCGAGCAGCTTGGGCCGCTGCTCCGGCGGGGCCTCGTCGCCGATGTCGTCGACGAGCCGCGCGAAGCCGTAGACGGCCCGGAGGGCGGAGCGGTGCCGGGCGGGCAGGACCCGCGCGGCCACCGGAAAGTTCTCCCGGGCGGCGAGCCGGTCCAGCGCGCGATCGTGCTCCTCGGCGCTCCAGGGCGGTTCAATGATCACCTAGAGGAGATCGACCGGTCCGGCACGAGAGAAACTCTGGCCAAGGTATGGACTTATTTAAACGGCCCGTGTCCGGGGCTGAACCGTTCCAGGAACCACGGCGTCGCGCGGACCGCTCGGTAGCCTCGGGGCATGCCGACCCATGAGCGCGAGATCACCGAGCCCGTCGACCTGTGCACGCCGGACGGGCGGCTCGATCCGCGGGCGGTCGGCTGGACGCGGCGCCCGCTGCACCGCGCGAACCTGCGAGGCTGGGGACGGGCCAAGCGCTGGGAGTACTGGGGCTTCGTCACGCCCCGGCACATCGTCGGGCTGGTCGCCTCGTCGCTCGACTACGCCGCGGTCCACGGCGTGTACGTGCTGGACCGCGAGACGGGCGAGGAGATCTCCCGCGACGGCGTGGTCCCCTTCGCGCGCGGCGCGGTGTTCCCCGACCGCAGCGGATCCGGGGAGGCGTCGGTGCGCGGGGCGGGCTTCGCGGTCGGCGTCCGGCAGGGCCCGTCCGGCTCGCGGGTGCGGGCGCTCGTCCCCGGGGTCGTGGACCTCGACGTCCGAGTCCCGCTGCCGGACGGCCACGAGTCGCTCGGCGTGGTGATCCCCTGGAGCGCCAGGCGCTTCCAGTACACGGTCAAGGACGTCGGGCGCCCCGTGCACGGACGGCTGCGGCTCCCGTCCGGCGACCACGAGATCGGGGACGGCGCGTTCGCCGTCCTCGACCACGGGCGCGGCAAGTGGCCGTACCGGATGACGTGGAACTGGGCGGCGGCGAGCGGCCCCGGCCTGGCCCTGCAGTTCGGCGGCAAGTGGACCGACGGCACCGGCATGACCGAGAACGCGATCTTCGTGGACGGCCGGCTCCACAAGATCGGCGAGGAGCTGGACTGGTCCTACGACCGGTCCGACTGGCTGCGCCCGTGGACGATCCGCGGGGCGCGCGTCGAGGCCGAGTTCCGTCCCTTCCACGAGAAGGTCGCGCGCACCGAACTGGGCGTCGTCGGCACGGAGACCCACCAGTGCTTCGGCCGCTTCAGCGGCCGTGCCCAGGCCGACGACGGCACCTGGCTCGACTTCGACGGCCTCACCGGATGGGCGGAGGAGGCCCGCCAGCGCTGGTGAGCCGCGCCTCGGCCATCGCCGTGACCGTGTCCGGAATCTCGCTGATCGTGGCGTAGACGACCATGTTAGCCGCTCGCGTCCTTTTTGAGATCAAGTACTGGTGTGATGCGAAGAGATCGGCCGCTCGGGGGTGTCAGAGAGTGTCACGCTGAAAGGGGACCCAGTGAGGCTCATCGCCATCTCGCTGCTCGCATCCGCCCTCGCCTTAGGAGGGGCGGCTCCGGCCGCGGCCCAGCACCGGGCACCGGACTCGTCCGCCGTCGTCCGTACCGACCTGGGGGTGGTGCGGGGCCAGGTGCGGGAAGGCCACCGGCTGTTCCAGGGCATCCCGTTCGCCGCACCGCCGACCGGGGATCTGCGCTTCAGGCCGCCGCAGCCGGCGCGCCCGTGGCAGGGCGTCCGCGACGCCACCGTCCCGCGCGGCCAGTGCGCGCAACTCCCCGCGCCTTACGGCGGTGAGACGAGTTACGAGGAGGACTGCCTCTACCTGAACGTCACCACGCCGGACCGCGCGCAGCGCCGGCAGCGCCTGCCCGTCATGGTGTGGGTGCATGGCGGCGGCAACACGACCGGCACCGCGAGCATCTACAACGCGGCGAAGCTGGCCAAGGACGGCGTCGTGGTCGTCACGATCAACTACCGTCTCGGCGCGTTCGGCTGGCTCGCGCATCCCGCCCTGGAGTCCGGCGCCGACCGGCGCTACCAGACGGGCAACTACGGCCTGCTCGACCAGCAGGCGGCCCTGCGCTGGGTCCAGCGCAACGCCGGGGCCTTCGGCGGGGACCCCGGAAACGTCACGCTGTTCGGCGAGTCCGCGGGTTCCTGGAACTCCTGCGCCAACCTCGCCTCTCCCACCGCCGCGGGACTGTTCCACAAGGTCATCGCGCAGAGCTACTCCTGCACCGCGCCCGCCCGCACGGAGGCCTCGGCGGAGGCCGAAGGGGTGACGATCGCCCAGGCCGCGGGATGCGACAAGGGGTCGGCCCCGGCCAGCGCCGCGTGCCTGCGCGCGGTGCCCGTCAAGACGCTGCTGGAGACCTTCGAGGCCAAGGCCACGGACGCGGGCCCGGTGGCGGGCGGCGACCGCGTCCTGCCGCTGCAGCCCGAGCAGGCGATCGAACGGGGCCGCTTCAACCGGGTCCCGGTCATGCACGGCAACACGCTGGACGAGATGCGCCTGTTCGTGTCCCTCTCCTACCCGAACCCCATCACCGCAGCGGAGTACGAGGACATCGTCCGCTCCGCCTACGGCGCCGACGCCGGCAAGGTACTGGCCCAGTACCCGGCGGCGGACTACCCGGATCCCAGGATCGCCCTGGCGACCCTCCAGACCGATTCCAACGAGGTGCTGTCGGCCTGCGTGCACCAGGACGCGTTCCGGCGGCTCACGCGTGCGGGCGTCCCGGTGTACGCCTACCAGTTCGCCGACCGGGCCGCTCCGCCGCTGCTGGACGTCCCCGGCTTCGAGGAGGGCGCCGAGCACGCCAGCGAGCTGACGTTCCTGTTCCCGGGCCTGATCGGCACCCTGACCCCGGCGCAGCAGCGGCTCTCCGACACCATGGCGGGCTACTGGACGTCCTTCGCCCGCAGCGGCAGGCCCGAGGCCCGGCAGGCGCCGCACTGGCCGCGCTTCCGCTCGTCGGACGACGTCCTGTCCCTGGCCCCTGACTCCGTTCACCGCACCGACACCACCACGACCGCCAAGTGCTCTTTCTGGAAGTCCCTCTGACCCCACGTCCCGACCGCCCCCGGCCGCCCGGTGCGCGCCGGGGGGCGGCATTGGGTGCGGCATTGGGTGCGGCCGGAACCGTCCGGCCGCACCCGTCCTGCTTCCGGGCGCGGGGCCGCCGGACCGGGAGCAAGTAGCTTGATGTCGAGATAAAATGAAGATAGCTTGACGTCGAGAGAAAAGCGGCGGAAGTTAGGCGGCCCTGATTCCCGGTCAGGAGTCCGACTAAGGCAGGATCAAGGGAGACGAAGCTCCCGTCCCGCCGCGCGCCGTCCCGCGTCGGCCTCGGGGACGGGCCTTACTGAAGATCAACCCAGCGCCGCGCGCTCATGTCCCGGACCGGACGCGCGGTGGCGACGGAGGAGGAGTCCGTGTCCGCGAACAGCTTCGGCAGTCTCGACAAGCTGCAGGTCGGCGACAGGTCGTACGACATCTACCGGCTGGACGCCGTCGAGGGCTCGGCCCGTCTCCCGTACAGCCTCAAGGTGCTGCTGGAGAACCTGCTGCGCACCGAGGACGGTGCGAACGTCACCGCCGACCACATCCGCGCGCTCGCCCAGTGGGACGCGAAGGCCAAGCCGAGCAAGGAGATCCAGTTCACCCCCGCGCGGGTGATCATGCAGGACTTCACCGGCGTGCCGTGCGTGGTCGACCTGGCCACGATGCGCGAGGCGGTGCGCGACCTCGGCGGCGACCCGACCAGGATCAACCCGCTGGCGCCCGCCGAGATGGTGATCGACCACTCGGTCATCGTCGACTACTTCGGCTCGCCGGACGCCTTCGAGCGCAACGTGCAGCGCGAGTACGAGCGCAACAAGGAGCGCTACCAGTTCCTGCGCTGGGGGCAGACGGCGTTCGACGAGTTCAAGGTCGTCCCGCCCGGCACCGGCATCGTCCACCAGGTGAACATCGAGCACCTGGCCCGCGTGGTGTTCGACCGGAACGGGGTCGCCTACCCCGACACCTGCGTCGGCACCGACTCGCACACGACGATGGAGAACGGCATCGGCGTGCTCGGCTGGGGCGTCGGCGGCATCGAGGCGGAGGCCGCGATGCTCGGCCAGCCGATCTCCATGCTCATCCCGCGCGTCGTCGGCTTCAAGCTGACCGGCGAGATGCCCGCCGGGACGACCGCCACCGACCTCGTGCTCACCATCACCGAGATGCTGCGCGAGCACGGCGTCGTCGGCAAGTTCGTGGAGTTCTACGGCGAGGGCGTGCAGGCGCTGCCGCTGGCGAACCGCGCCACGATCGGCAACATGAGCCCCGAGTTCGGCTCCACCTGCGCGATCTTCCCGATCGACGACGAGACGCTGAAGTACCTGCGCCTCACCGGCCGGGACGACGAGCAGATCGCGCTCGTCGAGGCCTACGCCAAGACGCAGGGCCTGTGGCTCGACCCGTCGGTGGAGCCCGAGTTCTCCGAGTACATGGAGCTGGACCTCGCGACGGTCGTCCCGTCGCTGGCCGGCCCGAAGCGCCCGCAGGACCGCATCTCCCTCGCCGAGGCCAAGCAGACCTGGCGGCGGGACGTGCTGAACTACGCCGAGAGCGTCCAGGGGGGCGCGGCCGACGAGGCCTCCAACGAGTCGTTCCCGGCCTCGGACTCCCCGGCGATCAGCGGCGACACGGCCGGCGACAAGCCGCGGCAGCACGGCTCCAACGGGTCCGAGCGCCCGCACAACCCCGTCCCGGTCACCCTGGAGGACGGGACGTCCTTCGAGCTCGACCACGGGCACGTCGCCGTCGCGGCCATCACGTCCTGCACCAACACCTCCAACCCGTACGTGATGATCGGGGCGGCGCTGCTGGCGAAGAACGCGGTGGACAAGGGCCTGACCCGCAAGCCGTGGGTGAAGACCTCCCTCGCGCCCGGGTCCCAGGTCGTCACCGACTACCTGGAGCGCGCCGGCCTCACCCCGTACCTGGACAAGATCGGCTTCAACCTGGTCGGGTACGGCTGCACCACCTGCATCGGCAACACCGGCCCGCTGCAGCCGGAGATCT
Organism: Actinomadura coerulea; assembly: GCF_014208105.1. Lineage (NCBI taxonomy): Bacteria > Bacillati > Actinomycetota > Actinomycetes > Streptosporangiales > Thermomonosporaceae > Actinomadura > Actinomadura coerulea. The sequence goes on along the minus strand of NZ_JACHMQ010000001.1, from coordinate 3,499,629 downwards.
CCAAGGCGGTCAACGACAACGACCTCGCGGTCACCGCGGTGCTGTCGGGCAACCGCAACTTCGAGGGCCGCATCAGCCCCGACGTGAAGATGAACTACCTGGCCTCGCCGCCGCTGGTCATCGCCTACGCGCTCGCCGGGACGATGGACATCGACATCCTGAACGACCCGATCGCCGAGGGCGCCGACGGCCCGGTCCGCCTGGCCGACCTCTGGCCCGCGCCGGAGGAGGTCGCCGCGATCGTCGAGTCGTCCATCGGGCAGGAGATGTTCACCGAGAGCTACGCCGACGTCTTCAAGGGCGACGACCGCTGGCGGAACCTCGACATCCCGACCGGCGACCTGTTCGAGTGGGACGCCTCGTCCACCTACGTCCGCAAGGCGCCCTACTTCGACGGCATGGGCGCCGAGCCGGAGCCGGTCGCCGACATCCACGGCGCCCGCGTCCTGGCCAAGCTCGGCGACTCGGTCACCACCGACCACATCTCGCCGGCCGGGTCCATCAAGGCCGGCACGCCCGCCGCGCGGTACCTGGAGGACAACGGCGTCGCGGTCAAGGACTTCAACTCCTACGGCTCGCGCCGCGGCAACCACGAGGTCATGATCCGCGGGACGTTCGCCAACATCCGGCTGCGCAACCAGCTCCTGGACGGCGTCGAGGGCGGCTACACCCGCGACTTCACCCAGCAGGACGCGCCGCAGGCGTTCATCTACGACGCCGCGCAGAACTACGCGGCGCAGGGCACCCCGCTCGTGGTGATCGCGGGCAAGGAGTACGGCTCCGGCTCGTCGCGCGACTGGGCGGCCAAGGGCACCGCGCTGCTCGGCGTCCGCGCCGTCATCGCCCAGTCCTACGAGCGCATCCACCGCTCGAACCTGATCGGCCTCGGCGTCCTGCCGCTGCAGTTCAAGGACGGGGAGTCGGCCGAGTCCCTCGGCCTCACCGGCACCGAGACGTTCGACATCACCGGCGTGACCGCGCTCAACGAGGGCGGGATCCCGGAGGAGGTCACCGTCAAGGCCGACGGCAAGGAGTTCACCGCCGTCGTCCGCATCGACACCCCCGGCGAGGCCGACTACTACCGCAACGGCGGCATCCTCCAGTACGTCCTGAGGAACCTGCTCCGCAAGTAGTCCGCACGCCGAAACGGGCCGCCTCCCCGAACCGGGGAGGCGGCCCGTTCCCGCGCGCTCACCGCCCAGGTCCGCGGCTAGCGCGGCCGGCGCGGGGTAGTGGTCCCGCAAACCCCCCTGCCGTGATCTACGAGAAGGAAGCCATGCACAAGATCGGTGAACTGGACGTCTTCCCGCTCTGCCTGGGCGGCAACGTCTTCGGCTGGACCGCGGACCGGGAGCGCTCGTTCGAGATCCTCGACGCCTACGCCGAGGCCGGCGGCAACTTCCTCGACACCGCCGACTCCTACTCGGCGTGGGTGGAGGGCAACCGCGGAGGCGAGTCCGAGTCGATCATCGGGGAGTGGGCGGAGTCGCGCGGCAACCGCGACGACCTCGTGATCGCGACCAAGGGCGGCCGCCACCCCGAGCACCCGGGGCTCGCCGCGGCGACGATGAGGGCGGCCGTGGACGACTCGCTGCGGCGGCTGCGGACCGACCGCATCGACCTGTACTTCACCCACTTCGACGACCCGTCGGTGCCCGTCGAGGAGATCATGACGACGCTGGACGGGCTGGTCGCCGCGGGCAAGGTCCGCCAGATCGGGGTGTCGAACATCGAGCTCGACCGGCTCCGGGCGTCCCTGGAGTTCGGCGAGCGCGAAGGGACGGCCCGGTACGTCGCCATTCAGCCCGAGTACAACCTCGTCTCCCGCGACTCCTACGAGGGACCGCGCCGCGACCTTGCGGAGAAGTACGGGCTCGCCGCCGTCCCGTACTACGGGCTCGCGTCCGGCTTCCTCACCGGCAAGTACCGTCCCGGCTCCACGGTCGACAGCGCACGCGCCGGAGGTGCGGCGCGGCACCTGGAGACCGAGCGCGGGCGCGCCGTCCTGGCGGCGCTGGACATCGTCGCCGAGGAGCAGGACGTCCCGGTCGCGACCGTCGCCCTCGCCTGGCTCGCCGCACAGCCGACCGTCGCCGCGCCCATCGCCAGCGCCCGGACCCTGGAGCAGCTCCCACCGCTCGTGCGGGCCGCCCGCACGACCCTGACCGTCGGCCAACTCGACCGCCTGACCGCGGCGTCGGCCTGACCGCGGCGTCGGACTGACCGAGCGGTAGGCTCCCTCGGCGTGCCACCTGTCGATTTCGTCCTGATCGGGGGCCTTGCCGCGCTCGCCGGCGCGATCGTGCAGGGCAGCGTCGGCCTCGGCGTCGGGCTGGTCGCGACACCGATCGTGACGATGCTGTACCCGTCCCTGATGCCGGGCGCGATCCTCGTCATCGCGCTCGTCCTGCCGTTCGCGACGCTCGCCCAGGAACTGCGGCACGCCGACCTGCGCGGCCTCGGCTGGGCGTTCGGCGGCCGCCTCGCCGGCACGCCGGTCGGCGTGTGGCTGGTGGCCGCCGCGCCGGACCGCGTCCTCGGCGTCGTGATCGGCGTGGTCGTCCTCGCCGCGCTCGCCCTCACCACCTGGTCCGCGGACCTGCCCCGCAACCGCCGCACGCTCGCCACCGCCGGCGTCATCTCCGGCACGACCGGCACCGCGTCCGGCATCGGCGGCCCGCCGATCGCGCTGCTCTACCAGCGCGAGAGCGGCCCCCGCGTCCGCGCGACCCTCGCGGTGTTCTTCATCGCCGGCGCCCTGCTGTCGCTGCTCACCCTCGCCGCCGCCGGGCGCCTCCCGGCCCGGCAGATCGTCGCGGGCGCGGAGCTCGTTCCGTTCGTGTTCGCCGGGTTCCTCGCCGCCGGGCCGCTGCGCCGCTACCTGGACGCCGGGCGCCTGCGCGTCGCGCTCCTCGTCGTCGTCGGGACGTCCGCGGCGGCGCTCATCGTCCGTAACCTGTTCTGATGCGCCCCACCAAGGCCGACCTGGAGGCCGCCCGCGACCGCGTGATCCCCGACATCCTCCCCGAGGCCCCCGGGACGCTCCGCGTCCTGTTCTGCGGCATCAACCCGGGCCTGTACTCGGGGGCGACCGGCCGCCACTTCGCCCGTCCCGGCAACCGCTTCTGGCCCGCCCTGCACCTGTCGGGCTTCACCGACCGCCGGCTGCACCCGTCCGAGCAGGACCTCCTGCCCGGCTACGGCCTCGGCATCACCAACCTGGCGCCGCGCACGACCGCCCGCGCCGACGAGCTGACCGACGCCGAGCTCCGCGAGGGCGGGCGCCGCCTGGCCGCCCTCGTCGAACGCCACCGCCCGGCCTACCTGGCCGTCGCCGGCGTCACCGCCTACCGCACCGCCTTCGCCCGCCCCAAGACGCGGATCGGCCCGCAGGACGAGGACTTCGGCCCCGCGCGCCTGTGGGTCCTGCCCAACCCGAGCGGCCTCAACGCGAGCTGGCCCCTGGAGAGGATCGCCGCCGAGTTCGCCCGCCTCCGCGAAGCCGCCGAGGCCCTCAGAACTCCGTGAGCATCCGCGGGTCGAACCGCACGGTGATGGTGGTGTCCGCCTCCACCGTCGCGTCCACCACGTTCCCGGCGTCAACTGTCTGGACCAGGCGGTAGGCGGAAGCCGCGTCGTCCAGAGCGAAGATCTGGACCTTGGGGCCGGGAGCGAACTCGGCGAGCCAGTACTGAGGAATGCCGAGGGTCGCGTACTCCTTGAGCTTGCGCACGCGGTCGGCGCGTTCGCTGCCGCTGCCTGGGGACACGACCTCGACGGCGAGCAGGACCTCGATGCCCGGAATCACGACGGGGTTGCGGTCGATGATCGAGGCACGGGCCACGCTCTTCGGCACCACGAACACGTCCGGCTTGCGAATGCCCGCCGATGTGCTGATCTCCCAGTCGCCTCCACCGGCGATGAAGACCGAGGCCTTCGCGTCCGTCGCCGCCTCCTGGAGGATGTCCTGCACTTGCCTGGCGGCCCAATTGTGAGGCGCGCTCCGAGACAACTCGATCAGCCACCCGTCTTCGAGTTCAAGGCCGCGGCCTTCGTCCTCGCGGGCGTGCAGGTCCTCCGCCGTGTACGGGCCGAACCCACCATGATCGTGCGCGACGCTCACGTTTCCGCTCCCGCTGGTGGCGTGCCGAATCCATGCAGGGACTGCGTCACCCCGCCCGACTTGCGGGACCTAGCGTAGTGGTTTCTTTACGCTCAGTTGGCGTTGTGGAGGGCGGCGGTGGCGAACATCGTCTCCACCTCTTTGAGGAGGGTGGGGGTGGGCTGCCACAGGTCGGTGCGGCCCAGGGCCACGATGGGGCGGGGGAGGGCCCGGATGCCGGACAGGAGCCAGTGGTGGGAGGCCGAGTCGGCCCAGGGGCCGCATTCGCAGGAGGCGCCGCGGACGGCGGCGGAGCACACGTCGTCGAGTTCGGCGACCGCGATGACGGCGCCGATCGTGGCGAGCGGGTCGCGGGGGTCCCAGCCGGCCGCCTGGACCAGCGGGGAGTCGCACGCCTTCAGGTCGACGCGCATCGAGGCGTGGATGAGGAGCGGGCCGCGGTAGGCGGTCGGGAAGCTCTGGTTCGCCACGCTCTTGCCACCACGCGCGATCGCGAACGCCCAGGGCTGCTGAACACTCATCGCCTGCACGCGGTCACCTCCGTTGTCCGCCCCGTTCCGTCCGTCCGCCCCCGGGATCGCCGGGACGCCCGGCGGTGGACGCCGGGTGTCGCGCGACGATGCCCGAGAGGCTAGGCGCATCCCGCAGGAATTGCCAACGTACGAGGCGAATGGGTCGTTGTCCGTCATGGGTTTTTAGCACCCAAGGGGTGCTTGATCACCCATGTGACGCCTGAGGCCGATATGCGGTTGACGTACGCGTGCGATTCTCAGCCCTTCAACGCGCCCGCCATGAGGCCGCGCATGAAGAACCGTCCGAGGAGCAGGTAGACGAGAAGGGTCGGCAGGGACGCGAGGAGCGCCTCGGCCATCTGCTGGTTGTACTGGACGGCCACCGCCCCCGAACCGGCGGTGTTGTTCAGCATCACCGTGACCGGCCAGCTGTCGGGGGCGCCGAGGAACACCGCGAACAGGAAGTCGTTCCACATCGAGGTGAACTGCCAGATCAGCGTCACCGCGAACGCCGGCGCCGACACCGGCAGCACGACCGACCAGTAGGTGCGGAGCATTCCTGCGCCGTCGACGCGGGCCGCCTCGATCAGCTCGTCCGGAATGGTCACGTAGTAGTTCCGGAAGATCAGCGTGCAGATCGGAATGCCGTACACGACGTGCGCGAGGACGAGGCCGCGGATCGTGCCCGCCAGCTCCATGTCGGTGAGCAGGCCGGCCAGCGGGATCATCACCGCCTGGTACGGGATGAACATGCCGAAGAGGAACAGCGTGAAGACCACGTCCGCGCCCGGGAACCGCCACTTGGACAGCACGTAGCCGTTCAGCGAGCCGAGCACCGCCGAGATCAGCGACCCCGAGACGGCGATCTTGACGCTGTTCGCCAGGCCGGGCCGCAGCGCGTCCCACGCCGAGCTCCAGCCGGACGTGCTCCACTGGCCCGGCAGGTTCCACGCGCTGCTCGGGTCGGCCTCGTCCAGCGGCTTGAAGCTCGTGACCACCAGCACGTACACGGGGATCAGGAAGAGCAGGACGAACGCCAGCAGGACGACCAGCCTGACGGCCTGCCAGGTGCCGCCCGGCCTGCCCGGCTCCGCCGTCGTGCCGCGCCGCCCGCCCGCCGGCCGGCGCCGCCGCGGTGCCGGGGACGCCTCCACGCGCGTCATCGCGTCCGCTCCGTCCGCACCGACCAGACCAGGTAGGGGATCACCAGCACGGCCACCGCGACCAGCAGGTAGGTGGCGATCGTGGCGCCGTTCGCCGGGTCGTGCCGGTCGAAGATCTCGACATAGGCGGCCACGGCCGGGACATAGGTGATGATCTGCTTGCCCGCGATCGCCATGATCAGGTCGAACACCTTCAGCGAGATGTGCCCGAGGATGATCAACGCGGACAGCGTCACCGGGCGGAGCTGCGGGAACACCACGTACCGGTACACCTTCCACTCGGACGCGCCGTCCACCCGCGCCGCCTCCCGCAGTTCCCCCGGGACGCCGCGGAAGCCGGCGAGGTACAGCGCCATCACGTACCCGGACATCTGCCAGATCGCGGGCAGCGCCATGGCCGCCATGCCCCAGTCGGGGTCCTGCCACCAGCTGTTCGCCAGCGCCCCGAGGTGCAGCTCGCCGAACAGCTGGTTGAGGCCGACCGCGCGCTCCGGCGGCGCCGGGTTCATCAGCCAGCGCCACACGACGCCGCTGGCGATGAACGACACCGCCATGGGGAACAGGTAGACGACGCGGAAGGACGCCTCGCCCCTGATGCCCTTGTCCATGAGGAACGCCAGGAACGCGCCGAGGACCAGCGCGCCGACGACGAAGACCGCCGTGAACAGCAGCGCGTGCTTCACCGCGCCGGGCCAGCTGGGCTGGTCCCACAGGTCGACGAAGTTCCTGCCCTTGTCGAACCCGTACTCGGTGACCTCGTCGTGCTTGCCGCTGACCGCGACCCGCGTGTTCCAGAAGATGAGCCCGTAGACGAACAGGCCGATCGCGACGATGGACGGCGAGACCAGCAGCAGCCCGGGGAGCCACCTTCGGCTACGGGCCCACCTGGAACCGGAGGACCTCACTGGCCGCTGTTCTCGGCCGCGCTCACCAGCCCCTGCTGCAGCTTGGCGACGTCCTTGTTCTGCAGGAAGAGGCCCACCGCCGTGTCGATGTCGGTGTGCTGCTTCTTGCTGGCGTTGACGCCGTGCCAGAACGAGCCAGCCAGCTTGACGCCCGGCTTGTTCCACTGCTCGAACGCGTACTGGAGGTAGCCCTTGTAGAGGCTCTTGTCGGCGTCCTTACGGGCGGGGATGGAGCCCTTCTTGGGGTTGAAGAGGTCCTGCCCCTCCTTGCTGGACACCTCCTTCAGCCATGCGAGGGCGCCGCCGCGGTGGGGTGCGCCCTTGGGGAGCGTGAAGCTGTCCGACAGCCACATGTAGGTGCCGTCGGTGCCGGGGGAGGCCGCGTACTTGAAGTCGGTGTCGAGCTTCTTGCCGAGCCCGTTGGGGGCGCTGCCGACGAAGTACCCGTACGCCCAGTCGCCCATGATGTTGAACGCGGCCTTGCCGTCCACGACGGCCTTCGCGGCGCCCTGCCAGTCGGTGGACGCGGCCTCCAGCGTCGTGTACTTCATGATCTCGGCGTAGTCGGTGAGCGCCTTGGTGACGGCCGGGCTGCCCCAGTCGGCGCCCGGCTTCCACAGCGCGTTGTAGGCGTCGGTGCCGAGGTCGCCCAGCAGGACGTTCTCCAGCAGGTGGTCGGCCGTCCACTGCGCGCCGAGCGACAGCGGGACCTTCTTCGTCCTGTCCTTGACGGCCTTCAGCGCGGTGATGAAGTCGGCGATCGTCGCGGGCGGCCCCGAGATCCCCGCCTCCTTGAGGATGCCCGGGTTGTACCAGAGCATGTTCGACCGGTGGATGTTCACCGGCACCGAGTAGATCTTGCCCTTGTAGCTGATCTGGTCGAGGAGCTGCTGGGGGTAGGCCGACTTCAGGTTGTTCTCGTCGTAGAAGGAGTCCAGCGGCTCGATCTGCCCGGCCTTGATGTAGTCGAGCAGCTCGGCGCCCGCGTGGCCCTGGAAGGAGTCCGGCGGCTTGCGGTTCTGCAGGCGGCTCGCCAGCACGGCCTGGGCCTGGGTGCCGGACCCGCCGGCGATGGCCGCGTTGACGAACTTGGTGCCGGAGTTCTTCTTCTCGAAGTCGGCCTTCATCGCGGCGAGCCCGTCCGCCTCGCCCGGACCGGTCCACCAGGAGAAGACCTCGACCTGGGATGTGTCGTTGGAGCCCTTGTCGCCGCTGCCGCCGCAGGCCGACGCGCCGAGGGCGGCCGTCATCGCCACGGCCGCGACCGCCGTCCAGCGGCGCCGGGGAGCACGTACTCGCATCGTCCGTCCCTTCGGTTGCACCGAAAAACAAGCGTCTGCTTGGACGGACGGACGGTCAACACCGGACGCCGAATAGTGATCTTTCAGTGATGCGCGCCACACGCTCCCGGCCCGCGCCCCGGCGGGCGCGGCCGGGGACGCGGCCTCCCGGGGCTACCAGCCGAGGGCGGGCGGCAGGCCGGCCCGGCCCGTGTCCGGCCAGTCCAGCGGCGTGCCGAGCGGCGCCAGTTCGGCCAGCTGGAGCCGGTACCAGGGAGAGGACTCCGGCCTTCCGGTCAGCTCCAGGCAGCGCTCCCACGTCCACCACTCGGCCCGCTCGACCTCCTCGGGGTTCGGGTGGACGGCCGCGCCCGCGGGGACGACGGCGCGCACGACCGGGCAGCGCTCGTGCTCGACCGTCCCGTCCTCGGCCACGGCGCGGTACTGGAACCGCGGCAGGACCGGGGTGAGCATTGCGTCCTGGATGTCCAGCTCGTCGTGCAATCGCCGGAGCACGGCGTCGCGCAGCTTCTCGCCGGGACCCGGATGGCCGCAGCAGCTGCCCGTCCAGACGCCGGGGAACGTGCGCTTGCCGAGGGCGCGCTGAGTGATCAGAACACGACCCTCCGTGTCCGCGACATAGCAGGAGAAGGCCAGGTGGTACGGCGTGTCTCTGTGGTGGCTGGCGCTCTTCGGCGCGGTTCCGACGGCCTCGTCGTCCGCGTTGAGCAGCACAATCTCTTCGACGCCCATGCTCTTTTCCTACCTCATCCCTCGCACCGGGGTCAGTCTTTTCACACCCCCCGGGCGGGTGGTCTGCGGCGCGTCGCGGGCGAACCGGGATTAAACTCGGAACGGCCCGAGCCAGGGGAGACCGAATCCCCGACGGAGGAGTTGAAACGAGTGAGCTTGCTGGAGTCGATCACGGGTCCCGGCGACCTCAAGCGACTGGACGCCGCTCAGCTGTCTCGGCTCGCGGAGGAGATCCGCGAGTTCCTCGTCCAGGCGGTCTCCAGGACCGGCGGGCACCTGGGGCCCAACCTGGGAGCCGTCGAGCTGACGATCGCGCTGCACCGAGTCTTCGACTCGCCGCACGACAAGATCCTCTTCGACACGGGCCACCAGGCCTACGTGCACAAGATGCTCACCGGACGGCACGACTTCGAGCTGCTGCGCAAGCGCGGGGGCCTGTCGGGCTACCCGAGCCGCGCCGAGTCCGAGCACGACATCATCGAGAACTCGCACGCCTCGACGGCCCTGTCCTACGCAGACGGGTTCGCCAAGGCCTTCCAGCTGCGCGGTGAGGACGACCGCGCCGTCGTCGCGGTCGTCGGCGACGGCGCGCTGACCGGCGGCATGTGCTGGGAGGCGCTGAACAACATCGCCGCCGGCGTCGACCGCCCCGTCATCATCGTCGTCAACGACAACGGGCGCTCCTACTCGCCGACCATCGGCGGCCTCGCCTCGCACCTGGCCGACCTGCGCGTCACCCAGGGCTACGAGAACGCGCTCGACCTGATCAAGAAGACGGTGCCGCGGGCGCCCGTGGTCGGCAACGTCGCCTACGAGGCCCTGCACGGCATCAAGAAGGGCCTCAAGGACGTCCTGCAGCCGCAGGCCATGTTCGAGGACCTCGGCATGAAGTACGTCGGCCCGATCGACGGCCACGACGAGGACGCCGTGGAGCGGGCGCTGCGCCGCGCCCGCGGGTTCGGCCGCCCGGTGATCGTGCACTGCATCACCACCAAGGGCCGCGGCTACGCCCCCGCCGAGAACGACACCGAGGACTGCATGCACGGCGGCGGCGCGTTCGACCCCGCCACCGGCAAGTTCGTCACCGGCAAGGGCGGCCCCGCCTGGACGAAGGTCTTCGGCGAGGAGATGGTGGCGATCGGGCGCGAGCGCCGCGACGTCGTCGGCATCACCGCCGCGATGCTCTACCCGGTCGGGCTGGCGCCGTTCGCCGAGGCCTTCCCCGACCGCATCTTCGACGTCGGCATCGCCGAGCAGCACGCCGTCACCTCCGCCACCGGGCTCGCGATGGGCGGCATGCACCCGGTCGTGGCCGTGTACGCCACGTTCCTCAACCGCGCCTTCGACCAGGTCCTGATGGACACGGCGCTGCACCGCCAGCCCGTCACCTTCGCCCTGGACCGCTCCGGCGTGACCGGCGACGACGGCGCCAGCCACAACGGCATGTGGGACATGTCGATCCTGCAGCTCGTCCCGGGCATGCGCATCGCCGTCCCGCGCGACGGCGCCCGGCTCCGCGAGCTGCTGCGCGAGTGCGTGGCGGTCTCCGACGGCCCGACCGCGATCCGCTATCCCAAGGGCCCGGCCGCCGCCGACATCGAGGCGGTCGGCAAGGCCGGCGGCATGGACGTGCTGGCCCGCCACGACGGCTCCAACGGCACCCGCGTCCTCATGGTCGCGGCCGGTTCGATGGCGGCGACCGCGGTCGAGGCGGCGGAACTGGTCGCCGCGCAGGGCATCGGCGTCACCGTCGTCGACCCCCGCTGGGTGAAGCCGCTCGACCCGGCGCTGCTCGACCTCGCCCGCGAGCACACGCTCGTCGCCGTCGCCGAGGACAACGGCCGCACCGGCGCCGTCGGCGACGCGGTGGCCCGGCTGCTGCGCGACGCCGGCGTCGACGCGCCCCTGCGCACCTTCGGCATCCCGCAGGAGTTCCTCGACCACGCGTCCCGGAGCCAGATCCTCGCCGACATCGGCCTCACGCCGCAGGCGCTGGCCCGCGACGTGACCGAGTCGGTGGCCCGCCTCACCGCCGACGCCGACGAGCCCGCCACCTCCGACGAGCGCTCCTAGCCGCCCTCGGCGGACAGCAGCCGCCACGCGTGGGTGATGGACGCGGCGGACGTGCCGAGGTCACGTCCCCAGTACGTCCATCGCCCGCGCAGGCACCAGAGGCGCCCCGCGCCGTCCTGGACGTAGACCTGGAGCGGGAAGCAGGCGTCGTGCGCGCGGATGACGCCCGCCGGGTCGACCGAGGGCGCCAGCCGGGGCGCGCCCTCGCACCGCACGCCCATGACGGACGTGCGCGGATCCTGGCGCAGGAGACCCCGCGTCAGGTCGTACACGAGTACGGAGACGTAGTCGGGTCCTAGCCACCTCAGGTCGGGGACCGTCTCGGGTGGGGGGAACCCGTGCAGTTCAGGCCCGCCGGTCACACGCGCACCGTAGCGTCCGGGTCACCTTTGCGTCACTAGTTTCCCGCCGGGGACTTCGGATGGATCACGCGGGACCCCGGCAGGCGGACCGCATCGCCTCCCAGCGGGCGAGCTTGACGCGCTCCCCGCGGTCCAGGCTGCGGGCGAGGGCGATCTCGGCGGCGTCCAGCTTCAGCCAGTCGTCGTAGGTGACGACGGGAAGCCCGCGGGCCTCCAGCAGCTCCTCTATGGTGCGCTCGGGCGCCGTCCCGGCGTCCGCGAGGTCCTCCAGCAGGTGGCGGACGGTCTCGGCGGCGTCGGACTTGTTGGTCCCGACGACGCCGGACGGCCCGCGCTTGATCCAGCCGGCGACGTACTCGCGGGGCACGAAGGCGCCGTCCGGGCCGACGATGCGGCCGCCCTCGTTCGGGACGACGAAGGCGCGCTCGTCGAACGGGACGCCCTCCAGCGGGACGCTCTGGTAACCGACGGAGCGCAGCACCATGCCGACCGGCAGCGTCTCGAACTCGCCGGTCCCGGTGACGCGGCCCGACTCGTCCAGCCGGGTCCTCTCCAGCCTGAGGCCCTCGACGCGGCCGGTGCCGAGGATCTCGACGGGGGCGCGCCAGAACCGCACGTCGATGTGGCGGGCGCGGCCGGGGGCGGGGTCGCCCGTCCAGGCGCTCAGCACCTTGATGTTGCCGCGGACGTGGCGGTCGCTCTCGGCCAGCTCCGCGCTCGCCGGGTCGAGCTCCATGTCCCGCGGGCTGACGTGGATGCTCGCGTTGGGCAGCTCGCCCAGCTCGCGCGCCTCCTTGGTGGTGAACTTCGCCTGCGCCGGCCCGCGCCGCCCGATCATGTGGACGCGCCGGACCCGGCTGCGCGCCAGCGCCTCGATCACCTGCTCGGGGACGTCGGTGGCGCGCAGCTCGGCGGCCGTCTTGGCGAGGATCCGCACGACGTCCACGGCGACGTTGCCGACGCCGACCACCGCGACCTCCTCGACCGACAGGTCGAACTCGTGGTCGGCGGCGTCGGGGTGCCCGCAGTACCAGTTGACGAAGTCGGTGGCGGCGATGCTGCCGGGCAGGTCCTCGCCGGGGATCCGCATGTGCCGGTCGACCATCGCGCCGGTGGAGTAGACGACGGCGTCGTAGCAGTCGAGCAGGTCGTCGCGGGTGACGTCGCGGCCGAGCTCGACGCACCCGAAGAACCGGACGGCCGGGTTCTCCAGCACCCGCTGCAGGTACCGGGCGATCGACTTGATCGAGGTGTGGTCGGGCGCGACGCCGTAGCGCACCAGCCCGTACGGCGTCGGGAGCCGGTCGAAGACGTCCACCCGGACGTCGTCGCCCGCCTGCTTCACCAGGGCCTCGGCGGCGTAGATCCCCGCCGGACCCGACCCGATCACCGCGACGCGCGCTGGAGGTGCCATGCGCGCCATTGTGCACACCCGCCGGTCAAAAGGACACCGTGAGTCCCGTCACGACGAGGGAATGTCAGGACTTGGGGGAGATGTGCTCCGCGCGGAGGCCGACCTTGCTGTGCCGGTACCCGTAGGCGGCGTAGACGACGCCGCCGATGACCATCCAGGCGAGGAACCGCAGCCAGGTCTCCACCGGCAGGTTGATCATCACGAACAGGCAGGCCAGCACGGACAGGATCGGGACGACCGGGACCCAGGGCGTGCGGAACGCGCGGGGCAGGTCGGGGCGGGTGCGGCGCAGGATCACCACGGCCACCGAGACGACGAGGAACGCGAACAGCGTGCCGATGTTGACCAGCTCGGCCAGCTCGGCGAGCGGGATGAACCCGGCGAGCACCGCGACGATCACGCCCATGATGATGGTCGCGCGGTAGGGGGTGCCGAAGCGCGGGTGGACGGCCGAGAGCCAGGGCGGCATCAGGCCGTCGCGGCCCATCGCGAAGAAGATGCGGCTCTGCCCGAGGAGCAGGATGAGGACGACGGTGGTGAGGCCGACGACCGCGCCGATGCTGATGATCGTGGCGAAGACGGGATGGCCGACGGCCTTGAACGCGTCCGCGAGCGGCGCGGCGACGCTCAGCTCCGTGTACTTCTGCATGCCGACGACGACGCTCGCCACGGCCGCGTACAGGATGGCGGTGATGATGAGGGAGCCGATGAGCCCGATCGGCAGGTCCCGCTGCGGGCGCCGCGCCTCCTCGGCCGCGGTCGCGACGATGTCGAAGCCGATGTAGGCGAAGAACACGATGGCGACGGCCGAGAAGATGCCGAGCCAGCCGTAGCTGACCGGCGCGTGGCCGGTCATGACCTGGATCAGCGGCGCCTTGAGGCCCTCCACGCTCGGCGTCGGCTTGGACGGCGGGATGAAGGGGTGGTAGTTGGACCCCTTGACGAAGAACAGCCCGGCGAAGATCACCAGCAGCACGATGGCCACCTTGATCGAGACGACCACCGCGTTCACCCGCGAGGAGATCTTGACGCCGAGGACGAGCAGCGCGGTCACCGCCAGCACGAGGCAGATGGCGGGGACGTTCACCGTCCCGCCCTCGCCCGGCGGAGCCGCGAGCGCCGTCGGGATCGTGACCCCCGCGTCGTCGAGCAGCGAGGCGAAGTATCCCGACCAGCCGACCGACACCACGGCCGCGCCGAGGGCCATCTCCAGGACGAGGTCCCAGCCGATGATCCAGGCGGGGAACTCGCCGATCGTGGCATAGGAGAAGGTGTAGGCCGAGCCGGCGACCGGAACGGTGGAGGCGAACTCGGCGTAGCAGAGCGCCGCGAGGCCGCACACGACGGCGGCGAGGATGAACGACAGCGCGACCGCCGGACCGGCCTTGTCCTTGGCGACCTCACCGGTGAGCACGAAGATGCCGGTTCCGATGATCACGCCGATCCCGAAGACCGTCAGGTCGAACGCCGACAGGTCGCGCCGGAGCCGGTGCTCCGGCTCCTCGGTGTCCCTGATCGACTGCTCGACCGACTTCGTGCGCAGCACGTTCAATTTCGGCGCCCTTCCGTGTCCCCGTGTGCGGCATACGATCTTCAGCCGTATGCCCATATGTGCGCGGGTTATGATCCGCCGAAACTCGCGCGAGTCCGTGACATGGGAGAACGCCGGAAAAGAGGCGTTCCGAAGACGGCTCGGAACGCCTCTTCTCCCGCACGGGCCGGGCTCGGAGGGGCCGGGGTCAGGAGGGCGGCGAGGCGGCTCCGGGCTCCAGGAAGCGGCCCCCCGCGGCGCGCTCGGCGACCCCGGACCTGTCCAGGTACGGGGTGATGCCGCCGAGGTGGAACGGCCAGCCGGCGCCGAGGATCATGCACAGATCGATGTCCTGCGGCGCCGCGACGACGCCCTCGTCCAGCATGATCCGGATCTCGTCGGCGAGCGCCGCGAGCGCCCGGTCGAGGACCTGCTCCTCGGTGGAGGGGCTCGACCCGCCGGAGAAGATCTCCACGACCTCGGGGTCGAGGGTGAAGTCGGGCAGGTACACGCCGCTCTTGCCCGCCGCGACCATCTTCGCCAGGTTGTCCGACAGCGGGAACCGATCCGGGAACGCCGCGTGCAGCGTCTCGTTGACGTGCAGCGCGATCGCCGGGCCGACCAGGCCCATCAGCACGAACGGCGGCATCGGCAGGCCGAGCGGCGCGGCGGCGCGCTCGGCGACCTCGATCGGCGTGCCCTCGTCCACCGTCCTGACGATCTCGGCGAGCAGCCGCAGCAGGACGCGGTTCACGACGAACGCCGGGGCGTCCTTGACCAGGACGCAGGACTTCTTCAGCGCCCGTCCCGTGGCGAACGCGGTGGCGAGGGCCGCGTCGTCGGTCCGCTCGCCCCGGACGATCTCCAGCAGCGGCAGCACCGCGACCGGGTTGAAGAAGTGGAACCCGACGACCCGCTCGGGGTGGGCGAGCCCGGAGGCCATCTCGGTCACCGACAGAGAGGAGGTGTTGGTCGCGAGGACGCACTCGGCGGAGACGTACTGCTCGACCTCGGCGAACACCTTCTGCTTGACCGACATCTCCTCGAAGACGGCCTCGATGACGAAGTCGGCGTCGGCGAACGCGTCCTTGGTGAGCGAGCCGGTGATGAGGCCCTTGAGGCGGTTGGCCTTGTCGGGGGACAGCCGTCCCTTGCCGAGCAGCTTGTCGATCTCGCCGTGCGCGTAGCCGACGCCCTTGTCCAGGCGCTCCTGGTCGAGGTCGGTCAGCACGACCGGCACCTCCAGGCGCCGCGCGAACAGCAGGGCGAGCTGCGAGGCCATCAGCCCGGCGCCGACGACGCCGACCTTGGTGACCTTGCGGGCGAGCTCCTTGTCCGGCGCCCCGGCGGGGCGCTTCGCGCGCTTCTGGGTGAGGTCGAACGCGTACAGCCCGGCGCGCAGCTCGTCGCTCATGATGAGGTCGGCCAGGGCCTCGTCCTCGGCGGCGAAGCCCTCGTCGCGGGTGCGGTCCTTGGCGGCGGCGACCAGGTCGAGCGCCCGGGTGTAGGACGGCGCGGCCCCGTGGAGCTTGCCCTCGACGTTCCAGCGGGCCATGGCGACGGCGTCGTCCCAGGCCTTGCCCTTGTCGACCTCCGGGCGCCGCACGGTGATGTCGCCGTTGAGCACCCGGGCCGTCCAGGCGAGGGACTCCTCCAGGAAGTCGGCCGAGTCGAAGATCGCGTCGGCGATGCCCAGCTCGTAGGCCTGCGCGCCCTTGAGCATCCGGTTCTGGGCCATGGGGTTGTCGATGACGACCTTGAGCGCCTTCTCCGCGCCGATCAGGTTCGGGAGCAGGTAGGTGCCGCCCCAGCCGGGGACGAGCCCGAGGAACGCCTCGGGAAGCGCGAACGCCGGGACGCCGCGCGAGATCGTCCGGTAGGTGCAGTGCAGGCCGATCTCGACTCCGCCGCCCATCGCCGCGCCGTTGTAGTAGGCGAAGGACGGCACGCCCAGCTCGCCGAGGCGGCGGAACACGTCGTGGCCGAGCCTGCCGATCGCCGCGGCGTCCTCGCGCCGTTGGACCAGCGGGACGCCCTTGAGGTCGGCGCCCACCGCGAAGATGAACGGCTTGCCGATGACGCCGACGGCTGCGATGTCCTCGCGCCCGGCGACCTCGTCCAGCGCGGCGTTCAGCTCGGCGAGTCCGCCGGGGCCGAAGGTGTTGGGCTTGGTGTGGTCGAAGCCGTTGTCGAGCGTGATGAGCGCGAGCGTGCCCGCGCCGTAGGGGAGCGTCACCTCGCGTACGCGCGCGTGCGTGACGACCTCGTCCTTGAAGATGTCGGGGTTCACTTGGCGCCCTCCCAGTTCGCGTTCTCCCAGAGGACGGTTCCGCCCATGCCCATGCCGACGCACATCGTGGTCAGCCCGAACCGGACGTCCGTGCGCTCCTCGAAAAGACGGGACAGCTGGTTCATCAGCCGCACGCCGGACGAGGCGAGGGGGTGGCCGAGGGCGATCGCGCCGCCCCACGGGTTCACCCGCGCGTCGTCATCGGCGATCTTGAAGTGCTCCAGGAACGCGAGCACCTGCACGGCGAAGGCCTCGTTGATCTCGATGAGGCCGATGTCGTCCATGGTCAGCGCGTTGCGGGCGAGGAGCTTCTCGGTCGCGGGGACCGGCCCGACGCCCATGACCTCCGGCTCGACGCCGGCGAAGGCGAAGTCGACGAGCCGCATCCGCGGCGCGAGGCCGAGCTCGCGCGCGACGTCCTCGGCCGCGAGCAGGCAGGCGGTGGCGCCGTCGTTGAGGCCGGCGGCGTTGCCCGCCGTGACGTTGCCGTGCACGCGGAACGGCGTCTTCAGCGCGGCCAGGCTCTCCATCGTCGTGCCGGGCCGCGGCGGCTCGTCGTCGGTGGCGAGGCCCCAGCCCAGATCGGCGGAGCGGACCGCGGTCGGCACCAGGTCGGGCTGGATCCTCCCGGCCGCGTAGGCCTCGGCGACCTTCCGCTGGCTGCGCACGGCGTAGGCGTCGGCGCGCTCCTTGGTGATGCCGGGGAACCGGTCGTGCAGGTTCTCCGCGGTCGACCCCATGACCAGGGCGGACGGGTCGACCAGCTTGTCGGCGAGGAACCGCGGGTTCGGGTCGACGCCCTCGCCCATCGGGTGGCGGCCCATGTGCTCGACGCCGCCCGCGATGGCGACGTCGTAGGAGCCGAACGCGATGCCGGCGCCGGTGGTGGTCACGGCGGTCATGGCCCCCGCGCACATCCGGTCGACGGCGAAGCCGGGGACGCTCTTCGGGAGCCCGGCCAGCACGGCGGCGGACCGCCCGATGGTCAGGCCCTGGTCCCCGGTCTGGGTGGTGGCGGCGACGGCGACCTCGTCCACCCGCTCGGGCGGGAGGGACGGGTTGCGGCGCATCAGCTCGCGGATCGCGCGGACGACCATGTCGTCGGCGCGCGTCTGCGCGTAGAGGCCCTTGGGGCCGGCCTTGCCGAACGGCGTG
Organism: Actinomadura coerulea; assembly: GCF_014208105.1. Taxonomy (NCBI): domain Bacteria; kingdom Bacillati; phylum Actinomycetota; class Actinomycetes; order Streptosporangiales; family Thermomonosporaceae; genus Actinomadura; species Actinomadura coerulea. The sequence goes on along the minus strand of NZ_JACHMQ010000001.1, from coordinate 3,482,068 downwards.
CGGACGCCGTCGACGAACACGACGTCGCGTGCGGTGCGAGGCACGGGTCGTCCTCCCTGCGATGGACTCGGGTGAAGGTGTCGAGCCCCGTGCCGCCCCTGCCGGCGGCACGAGTACCCGCGTCAGCGATGCTACTTGCTGGTAACCCTTAATGCTACTCGTCAGTAACCACTGACGCGCCGCTCAGCGCACTGATGCCCCGGGGAGGGCCTCTGATGCCCTTGTCCGCTTCATGACTGATGGGTAACGTGACCGGAAATCACCGGAGGAGGGCGCGGTGACCCACGCGAGGCCCGCTTACCGGCCGGGGATGCGCCGGCGGATCGGGCACATCCGCGACCTCGCCGCCCTCCTGCTCGGCACCGGCCTGCTGTTCTCCGGCGGCCCCCGCCGCCTGGCCCGCCAGCTCGGCACGCTGCGGCGCTGGGGCACGACCCTCGCCGGGCTGGTCGCCTCCGCCGCCGCCCGCTCCCCGTCCCGCACGGCCCTGATCGACGACGACGGGGAACTGACGTTCGCCGAGCTGGACGAGCGCGCCGCCCGCCTCGCCGCCGGCCTGCCGCTCCACGGCCCCCGCCCGCGCGTCGGCGTCCTGTGCCGCAACCACCGCGGCATGGCCCTGACCCTCCTCGCGTGCTCGCGCCGAGGCGCCGAGGTCGTGCTGCTCAACACCGGTTTCGGGACGGGCCAGATCCGCGCCGTGCTCGGCGAGCTGCGCCCCACCCTGCTCGTCGCGGACGCCGAGTTCGCGCCGCTGCTGGCGAACGTCCCGATCGCCCTGCGCCGCACCGTGGTGTGGGCCGACCGGCGGCCGCCCGCCGCCGCCCCGCTGCCGGCCCCCGTCGCCGCCGTGCTGCCGCCGCCCCGCACCGCCCCCGACACCGCCCCCGCCGACCCGGGGCCGAGCATCGAGGAGATCATCCGGTCGGCGCCGGCGCCCGCCGCAGGGCCGCCGCAGATCCAGAGCCGGACGATCATGCTGAGCTCGGGCACCACCGGCCGCCCGAAGGGGGCCCGCCGCCCGCCCCGCCCCGGCCTGTGGCCGCTGGCCTCGATGACGTCCCGGATCCCGCTGCGCGCCCGGCAGACCATGATCGTCGAAGCCCCGCTGTTCCACACCTGGGGCTACGCCGCGCTGCAGATGGCCTGGGCGCTGCGGGCGCCGGTCGTCCTGCACCGCCGGTTCGACCCCGAGGCGACCCTGCGGGCCGTCGCCTCCCACCGCGACGTCGCCCTGTTCGCCGTCCCGGTCATGCTCCAGCGGATCCTGGAACTGGCCCCCGAGGTCCGCGAGCGGTACGACACGTCCTCCCTGCGGATCGCGGCGCTGAGCGGCGCCGCGCTGCCCGGCGACCTCGCGACCCGGTTCATGGACGCGTTCGGCGACCGGCTCTACAACGTCTACGGGTCCACCGAGACGTCCTGGGTGTCCATCGCGACCCCGCGCGACCTGCGGCTCGACCCGCGCACGGCCGGCCGCCCGCCGCGCAACACCGCGCTGGCGATCCTCGACGAGCAGGGCCGCCGCCTCGGCCGGTCCACCCGCGGGCAGATCTTCGCCGCGAACGAGCTGCTGTTCGAGGGCTACACCGGCGGCGAGCCGATGGAGGTCCGCGACGGCCTGCTCGCCACCGGCGACCTCGGCCACGTCGACCACCGCGGCCTGCTGTTCGTGGACGGCCGCTTCGACGGCATGGTCGTGTCCGGCGGTGAGAACATCGTCCCCGGCGACGTGGAGGACGCTCTGCTGCGGATGCCGGAGATCTACGAGGTCGCGGTCACCGGAGTGCCCGACCCCGAGTGGGGGCAGCGCCTCGCCGCGTACGTCGTCCTGCGGCCCGGCGCCCGTCTCGACGCCGACGCCGTCCGCGCCTACGTGCACGCCCAGGTCGCCCGCTACGCGGTTCCCCGCGACGTGTACTTCATCCCGGAACTGCCCCGCAACGCCACCGGCAAGGTCGTCCACCGCTGGCTGGCCGCGAACCCGACCGGCGACCCCCGTTGACTTGCGGCGTGTTGCCCTTATCAGCGCGGCGGTGTCAAGCGGTTGTTGCAACGAGGTATTCGTTGAGTGCTTGGGCTGGGGTTTTCCAGTTCAGGGTTTGGCGGGGTCGTCCGTTGAGCTGGCGGGCGACTTCGTCGAGGTCGTGCTGGGTGTAGTTGCGGAAGTCGGTGGAGGAGCGGGGGAAGTACTGGCGCAGCAGCCCGTTGGTGTTCTCGTTGGAGCCGCGCTGCCAGGGCGCGTGCGGGTCGCAGAAGTAGACCCGGCACCCGGTGGCCAGGGTGAAGTCGGCGTGCTGGGCCATCTCCGATCCCTGGTCCCAGGTCAAGGTCGCGGCCAGCTCGGCCGGCAACCGCCGCATCAAAGTGGTCAGCACGCCGGTGACCTGCTCGGACACGCGTGAGTGCGGCAACGCGCCGAGCATCACGAACCGGGTGGTGCGCTCGACCAGGGTGATGATGGCGCTGGATCCGCGGGCCCCGATCACCAGGTCGCCCTCCCAGTGCCCCGGCACCGCCCGGTCGGCCGCCTGGGCGGGCCGGGCCGAGATGTGCAGGCCCTGGATCCAGGGCCGGCGGCTGCGCGCCGCGCTCTCGGCGCGGGCCAGACGCGAGGGCGGACGGCGGGCGGCGCGGCCGCTGCGCAGCACCGACCCCTCCCCCGGCCGCAACTGCAGCTGCCGGGCCAGCTCGGCCCGCATCCGGCCCCGGGCCTGGTAGTAGATCGCCTGATAAATCGTCTCGTGCGACACTCGCATCTCCGGCTGGTCAGGATAGGCGGCGCGCAGGTGCGCCGCGATCTGCTGCGGCGACCACCGCCGCACCAGCAGATCACGCACCACCGGCCACAACCGGCCCTGGCACCAGGCCCGGCCCTTGTTCCCGCTGTTGCCGATCAACTTGCCCGGCCGGTGCCGACGCGCCCGCTCATCGGCCTTGCGCTGCGCGGCCACATGCGAGTACGTCCACCGGTACAGCCCGCCCAGCCCGCCCGGACACGCGGTGGTCGCCCGGCCCGGATACCGCGCCCCGCCCCCACCGGCGTCCGACCGCCGATAGGAGTGGTTACGGCGCACCTCCCGCCACACAGTTGACCGGTCCCGGCCGATCGCCTCCGCGATCTGCGGAAACGACCGGCCCGCACCGAACAACACCTCGATCTGCGCGCGCTCAGCAGCTGTCAGACGTCTTCCCGGCACAACAAGATCCTTCCAGGGATCTCGTTGCAACAGACACTAGAGACCGCCCGCTCGCAGAAGGGCAACACGCCGCAAGTCGACGTTAGGTGGCGGGTAGGCGGAGCGTGATTGACAGGCCGCCTTCCGGGCGGGGGACCGTGTCTATCTCGCCGCCGTGCGCCGCTACGACCGCCCGCACGATCGACAGCCCGAGCCCCGCGCCGTCTTTGGACCCCGTCCGGTCCGCGCGCAGCCGCCGGAACGGCTCGAAGATCGTCGCGACCTCGTAGGACGGGACGGGCCGCCCGGTGTTGACCACCCGCAGGAACGCCTCGCCGTCCCGGACGCCCGTGCGCACCCAGACCCGCCCGTCCCGCACGTTGTACTTCACGGCGTTCTCCAGCAGGTTCACCGCGCACCGCTCCAGCAGCACCGGGTCGCCGGTCACCGCCGCCGGGGCGAGCCGCGCCTCGACGTCCAGGCCCGCCTCCTCCACCTGCCCGCCGAGCTGGTCGAGCGCGCTGCGCACCACGTCCGGCAGCGGCGTGCCGTCCCGCGCGGCCGGCTCCCGCTCGGACTTCGCGAGCAGCAGCAGCCCCTCGATGAGCCGCTCGTGGCGCGCGGTGTTGCCGAGCAGGACGTCCGCGAGCGCCCTCGTCTCCGGCGGGCTCCGCCGGCTGGCCAGCGCGACCTCCAGCACCGTCCGGTTGATGGTCAGCGGCGTGCGCAGCTCGTGCGAGGCGTTCGCGACGAACCGGCGCTGGGCGTCGAACGCGCGGTTCAGCCGGTCCAGCATCCGGTCGAAGGTGTCGGCCAGGTCCTTGATCTCGTCCTGCGGGCCGTCCAGCGCGATCCGCTCGTGCAGGTTGCTCTCCGACAGCCGCCTCGCCGTCGCGGTCACCGTGTGCAGCGGCCGCAGCATCCGCCCCGCCACCACGTACCCGATCACCACGGCCAGGACGCCGAGCACCAGCATCGTCACCAGGGAGCTCTGCAGCAGCTGCGCCAGCACGTCGTGCTTCTGCCGCGCCAGCTCCCGGTCGGCGTCGGCCTTCAACCGCACCAGCTGCGTGACGTCCCCGTTGACGGCCAGCGCGCGCAGCCGGGTGATCGTCGTCGTGTCCACGTTCTGGCGCGAGGTGAACCGGGCGTCCATCGTCCTGACGGTCAGCAGGTACGTCACCGCGACCAGCGCCGCCGACGTGACGAGGAACAGCGACCCGTACACCAGCGTGAGCCGGGTCCTGACGCTCAGCCTTCTCACCGTGCCTCCAGCCGGTACCCGGACCCCGTCACCGTCTCGATCACCGGCGGCTGCCCGAGCTTGCGCCGCAGCGTCGCCATCGTGACCCGGACGATGTTGCTGAACGGGTCGATGTTCTCGTCCCACGCCCGCTCCAGCAGCCGCTCGGCGCTCACCACGCCGCCCTCCGCCCGCAGCAGCTCCTCCAGCACCGCGAACTCCTTGTTGGTGAGCCGCAGCTCCCGCCCGTCCCGCGCCGCCCGGCGCCGGTGCGGATCGAGCCGGATGCCCCGCCCCTCCAGGACGGGCGGCACCGGCGGCCCCGACCTGCGCGCCAGCGCCCGCACCCGCGCCACCAGCTCGCCGAACACGAACGGCTTGGGCAGGTAGTCGTCGGCGCCGAGCGTCAGCCCGTCCACCCGGTCGTCGACGTCCCCGGACGCGGTCAGCATCAGGATCCGGGTCGGGCTCCGCCGCCCCACCAGCTCCCGGCACACGTCGTCCCCGTGGACCGTCGGCAGGTCCCGGTCCAGGACCACCACGTCGTACTCGTTGTAGGAGGCGCGCTCCAGCGCGTCGTCGCCGTCGTACACCACGTCCACGGCCATCGCCTCGTCCCGGAGTCCCTCGGCGATCGTGTCCGCGAGCACCCGCTCGTCCTCAACGATCAGTACACGCATGCCGCCGAGCATGACGCGCCGGGGGTTAAACCCCGATAAGCGAGGCGCTCACACTCCGGCGCGCCTCAAGATCTCGCTCACCGGCTTCGACAGGAAGAGCAGCAGCAGGGCGAAGTACGAGACGCCGGGGAGCACCGCGACCACGGCGAGGCTCAGTCCGAGCAGCACCACGGCCGACAGGGCGGCGCGGACCGACTCGATCTCGGCCGGATCAGTCTTCGACGCGACGACCGGGTCCCGGTAGGAGAGCACGGTCAGCGCGGCCTGGCAGGCCGTCGCGACGAGGACGTTACCGATGTACAGCATCACGGTGAAGCGGTCGTCCCCCGGGTAGGAGGCCACCATCTCCGTGGGGAACGGCAGGACCACGATGGCGAACAGCCATCCCGCGTTCAGCGCCATCAGAGCGCGCGTGTAGCCGCCGACGTGCTCGAACACCCGGTGATGCACGAACCACAACCGGATGATCACCAGGAAGCTGAGCGTGAACGCCCAGATCTGCGGGAGATGCTCGGTGACGACCTCGACCGACCGCCGGTGCGCGTGCACCGCCTCCGGCACCACGTCGACCAGCGGCAGCACGAGGAGCGTCACCGCGATCGCCACGACCGCATCAGTGAACAGGACCAGCCGATCCGGATCCCGAGACACCGCCCGCCCCACACCGGGTCCCTACCCGCGCCGCCGCATCTTGACCTCGTGTCGCGCCGGCTCAGCGAGTCCGTCCCCGGAGTCGACCCGCAGGCCGAACTTGCCGCGCGCGCGTGCCCGCCCTCCCCGGCGCCGGGCCGGTCGAGGGAGCGGTAGCCGGACCGCGGCTCTAGCCTCAAGGCATGATCGAGGCTGTGCTGTGGGACGTCGACGACACGATCTTCGACTTCACCGGCTCCGAGCGGACCGGGTTGCTGCGCCACTTCGAGGCGGAGGGCATGCCCTCCGACGAGGCCGCCCTGGAGCGCTGGCACCGGATCGCCGAGACCGCACGCCGGCGTCTCGCGGCGGGCCGGCTGACCTACGACGAGTACCGCCGCGCAAGAGTCCGCACATTCGTGGATCGTCCGCTGACCGACATCGAGGCGGACGCCTGGCACGACCGGTACGAGGCGTTGTTCGCGGCGGCATGGTCGGCGTTCCCCGACGCGGCGTCGGCGCTGGACGCGCTTCCTTACCGCCAAGGAATCCTGTCCAACTCCAGCACCGTCCATCAGGAACGCCGGATGGCGGCACTGGGCCTCCGCCACCACTTCGAAGTGCTTCTCTGCTCTGACCGGCTCGGCTGCGCGAAACCCGATCCCAAGGCCTTCCTGGCCGCGTGCGCCGCCCTGGAGTTGCCGCCCGCCCGTGTCGCCTACGTCGGCGACAAGCTGGACGTGGACGCCGTAGGCGCGCGCAGCGCGGGCCTCCACGCCATCTGGCTCGACCGAGCGGGAACGGCGACCCCGACTCCGAGCGGGATACGCCGGATCTCGACCCTGACCGAGCTCTCCGCACACCTGGCGGCCTGCTGAGCCCCCCGGGCCCAGGGGCCGGAGCCGGTGCCGCGACGGGATACCGCCGGCGCCTACTTCAGCGCGAGCGGGTTCACGGGCGAGCCGACGGCGCCGGTGACCTTCAGCGGCGGTGCGACGAAGCGGAAGTCCGCGGAGGTCATCGCGACGCCCGCTCGCGCTCGTGCACCGCGACGGCCACGACCAGGTCCTCCCAGGCCATGCCGACGCTCTTGAAGACCCTCGGTCTCGCGTCGTCCACGAGGGCCTCACCGCGGACGAGGTCGGCCAGCTCGATCAGGCCGGCCTCCTCGATCGCCCCGTGGCCGAGCGCCTGGACCACGTCGCCGGCCTCGGTCGTCGCGACCGTCCGCGACTCGACCACGACCTGTGCGCCCGCCATGACGTCGTCGCCCAGCTCGCGGGCGTCGGGGTGGTGGGAGCCGACGGCGACGACCACGGTCCGCGGGGCCAGCAGCTCCGCCTCGAACAGCGGTTCGCGGGCGCTGGTGCAGCAGAGCACGACGTCGGCCTCGCGCACGTCGTCGGCCGAGCCCGCGCGGGCGCGCAGGCCCTCGTCGGCGCAGCGGCGGACGAGCCGCTCGGTCCGTCCGGGATCACGTCCGGCGACGACCACGTCGCGCAGCCCGTGCAGCGCGTGGAACGTCTCGATGTGCGCGAGCGCCTGCGGCCCGCTGCCGAACACCACGGCCGTGCGGATCGGCCGGACCGCCATGTGCCGCGCGGCGAGGGCGGACACGGCCGGGGTCCGCAGGAGGGTGAGCTCCCCGCCGTCCAGCGTGGCCACCAGCCGGAGCGTGCGGGCGTCCATCAGCAGGTACAGCCCGGAGATGGTCGGGAGCCCCCGGGCCGGGTTGCCCGGCGCCAGGCCGAGCACCTTGACGCCGGCGTGGCCGCTGACCTCCGACGGCATCAGCAGCAGTTCGCCGTGGCTCGTCGGCCGGGAGACGCGTCCCTGCTCGTCCGCGGGCCGGAGGCCGCCGAGCAGAGCCCGCTCCAGCGCGTCGACCAGGTGCCGCGCGTCGGCGAGCCGCCGCATCCGCTCGCCGCCGATCCCCTCGATGCTCATCGCCGTCCCGCCTCCTCGATCCGTACCTCGGCGCCCTCGTCCGTCGCCGCCACCCTCCACCGTGCCGTACGCGGGAGCGCGTCGAAGTCGCCGGCGGACAGGCGGCCCGCGCGTGCGGACAGCACGCACTCGGCGAGCGTCCTGACCCGTACGCGGCCGACGACGCGCCGCGCATGCTGCCGCTCGCCGACGACTATTCGGTGACGGTGGAGAGCCGCCTGCCCGCCGAGGTCGCCCGCATGGGGATCCTGGTCCGTCCGATGGCGCCGTACAAGTACCAGATGGGCAGCTTCCACATGACCTGGCGCGACGACACGGGGACGCTGCACGCGTCCGCCAGCCCTGCTTCCCCACCGCGACGGCCCCCGGCCGGCGCGGAGAGCGTCTCGCTGGCCCTGCGTCCGGTCGCCCACACGCTCGGCGAACTCGCCTTCCTCCTCGGCCGCGACGACGAGGCCGCCGCCCGCTTCGCCCAGGCCGCGGCCATCGCCGACCGGTGGAACGCCCCCACTGGTCCGCCAACGCCCGAACCCACACCGCTCCAGCCCTCGGCGCCGAAACCAGCGACTAATGCGGGTTCCGTCTCGATCTTGCGTTTTGCCTGCTCAGCAGGTCGGACGTCGTCAGGGGGAGTCGGTGGGGGAGCCACTCGTCAGGCTGACCTGGACTTCTCGTCCTTGAAGATGGTGTTCATGTGCTCGGCGCCCGTGGTGATGACGGGGCGCAGTTCGTGCCGGTAGACGGTCTGCGTGGTGCGGGTGTCGGAGTGCCCGACGAGGTCGCTGATCTTCTCCAGGGCTACGCCCTGGTCGCTCATGATGGACACGAACGTGTGCCGCAACTCGCGTGGCACCCACGTGGCACCGATGCCAGCCGCTTGCGTGATGCGTTGGAACCGGCGTAGGACGTCATCACTCGTGTAGGGGCGTCCGTCCTCCTTGCAGAAGACGAGGTTGTGGCCTTGCCAGAGGTCGCCGGCTTGTAGCTTCTCGGCGGCTTGGCGCTTGCGGAGGGCGGTGAGCGCTTCAACTGCGATATCCGCCACGGCGATGCCCCGACGGCTCCGCTTGGTCTTCGTGTCGCCTCCGTCCCGGTCGGAGCGGAGGACGTAGACGACCTTCTCTTTGAGATCCACGTCCGCCCAGGTGAGCGCGCGGAGTTCTTCAGTGCGGAGGCCCGAGACGATTGCGAGGACCACGTAGGCGCCAAGGCGGTGCTCCGGCTCCTGTGCTGTCTTGAGCAGCCTGGTGGCCTGGTCGAGGGACAGCGACCGTGACCGCCTGGCGGGCCGCCTGCCCTGGGGTGTGTCCACCAGTAGCGCCACGTTCCGCCCGACCTTGTCACGGCGTTCGGCGAGCCGTATCGCGCGACGCAGGAGACCATGGACGATCTTGAGGGTTTGCGTGGTCATGTTCTCGGCGCACTCGTCCAGCCACGCCTCAACGTCGTCAGCCGTGAGATCGGTGAGCTTGATCTTCCCGAGTCTGCCGATGATGTGGTGATCGGCGAGACCGCGATAGGTTTCTAGGGTCGCCTCGCTCTTGCCTTGCTTCGCGAGATGGACGAGGAGTGCGTTCACGGCCTTTTCTACGGTGTGGTTCCGTTCTTCCCGGATGCCCTTCTCAAGGTCTTCGACGGCCTTGATGAGCTTCTCTTTGACCTGTGCCTTCGTCCGCCCCTTCCTCTTGAGTCTGCGGCGCTTGCCGTCCGGGCCGAAGCCGAGCGAGATGGCGCCGGTGTATCCGTCGCCCTCCTCGTAGATCGACCCCTCGTACTTGCCGACCAGGATCTTTGCCAACGGATCCCTCCTCGTATCGGTCGAGGTCACCACCGACCATAACTTAAGACGTCCCAAGACGTCCCTAGGTTGGGATGGCCCGTTCTGGGGGCGAGGTCCGGACGGGCCTCCCGTCCGGGTGTCAGCGCTTGGCCTCTTCGAGGGAGGCCTCTTCCAGGGAGGTGACGAACTCGACGAGGTGCCGGTCAGTGATGCGGCGCAGCTTGCCGATCTTGATGCTGCGGAGTTGGCCGGTGCGGATCAGGAAGTAGACCTTGTCCCGGCCGATGCTGAGGATCTCGGCCACTTGCTCGACGGTGTACGCCTGCAGGGGACACCACCTCCTCTCACCCGGGCTTCGTCCCGGGGCCGTGCGCGGATGTGGGTGGGGATCATCTCCTCGGTTACGGTGGGTGCTCGTCTCTCGTCTCGTCTCATGGACGTCTCAGCCGCCCATACGTGCAGACGCGCGCGCGAGACGAGACGTTGAGACGATTACCGGGTGTGATCGGGCGCCTTGTAGCGGCCTCGTCCGACCTGGACGGCGTGGCCGGCCTTCACCAGTTCGGCGAGGCGCCGGTAGAGGGTGGGACGGCTCAGTTGGGTAAGCATCAGGAGATGAGCGATCGGGAGGCCCTCCTCTGGCGCGCCGTCCAGGGCTTCCCTCAACGCTGACTCGGCGCGGTCTTCGCGGGACGGCGCTATGAGGGCGGACGGCTCGGAGACGGGCGCCATGAGTGCCTCGTCCAGCGCGCGTAGAGATACCTCGTCCAGCGTTGGACGGATGGACGCGTGCCGCTCTGCTGTCTCGGCCACGGTGGCATCGGTGAGCAGGTAGGCGCGGCCTCGCCGAGGTGTGTCGTGTTCGGGTGCCGAGAGCAGGAACTTGCCGGGGGCGTTGAGGGTGTGGGCGTGCCATCCGGCGCTGAGCATCCCTTGCCCGAGGATGAGATCGGCGTCCTTCCTTTCACGGACGCGGAAGCTCACGCGGACGTCCATCTGTGACCGGACGGCACCCTTGCCCATGGCTTTCTGCGTGGGCCGCTGGGTCGCCGCAATGAGGGTTACAGCGACGGCGCGCCCCCGTCGCGCGATTGAGTCGGTGTCGCTTGCGGCGTCGGGAGCGTCGTCGGCGAGTTCGGCGTACTCGTCCACGATGATGACGAGCGCGGGATGCTCTGGCGTTGGATCCCACACGCGGCTCCCGTTGGCCGTGAGCCATTCGGCACGTGCTTCCAGGACGGTGACGGCGTCGCGCAGCATGGCGCGGGCTTGTTCCGGTGTGGTGGCGAGTCGATCAATGCAGGACGCCCACGGCTGTAGCTCCATCCCGCGCTTGAGATCGACGGCCCAGATAACGACGTCTCGGCATGCGCTGAGGTTGCCCATCAGGACGTTGATGCCGCCGCTCTTCCCGGAGCCGGCCACGCCCCCGAAGAGGCCGTGTCGTCGCAGCAGCAGCACACGCGCGCCGGTCGCGTCCTCGAACGGGCCGAGGTCGATCGGTTCGGTAATGGAGGAGACGGACGGTCCCGGCCACGGGATCGCATCGGCGTGCGGGTCCCTGTCGAGCACCCGCAACTCGAACCGGTTGGCCTTGCCGTCGCGCGTCGGTGCGACGCGCACAGCGCCCCGGAACGTCCCAAGCGCCGACTCGATAGCCGGAACCTTGGCGATGACGTCCTGGATCGTCTGGCCGCGTGCCAGGGCGAACCGTGCGCGCCATCCCCACACGTCCACCACCGCGGATTGCGCGCGCGAGCCAGCGAGGCCGACGTCCCGCGCGATCTCCGGCCACGCGGCTATCTGCCGATCGACTCGGACTCTGGCCCGTCGTCTCCGGTGGGCCCACCATGGCGCGGCGAGCGCGATTGCGCCTCCGACGAGCATCACAGGAAGCGGCGGGACCGTGGGCCCGAGTGCAGTAGCCGCAGACAGCCAGCCACCCGCGCCCATCACGACGCCAGCGGCATACAGCCGCTCGATTCGCGGCGAGAGCCCCAGTCTCTCGCCGAACACAGCAAGGCCCCACGCAGCCAGGCCAGCAAGGGCGCACAGCCACGGCCACCACTCCGGATGCGCGAGATGCAGGACCGCGCCCCCTACGGCGAGCGCAGCCACCAGGTAGACGGGCCCCAGTTCAGACCGATACCGCCACAGGGCCCGCGCGAGGAGCACGGCGGCCACGTCAGGGAACTGGTCGTCACGGTCGATGATCACCATGGGCTGCAACCCATTGCGCCGCATCTTCTGCGCATGCCGCCGCATCTGACGCGTCCGGCTCATGGGCGCCCCCAGGATTCCGGGGGAAGGTGGCCTTGCGCGCGTAGTTCATCGCGCAGGTAGTACAGCGGATCCGGTTCGCCGTCGCGGTCGGCTCGGAGAGTGGCTCGCCCCGCAGCCGCCAGATTCGCGCGGTCGCGCCGGACTTTCGCGAGCAGGGACGAGAGCCGGGAGATCTCGGAGAGGAGTTGGGGAACATCGGCGAGCGCGGCGTAGAGCCGTGCCCACAGATCCTCGATGGACGGCATCGCGTCGGAAAGGCTGGAGAGGATCTCACGCGCGGCGAGGCTCCGCGTTCGCACCTCTTGAACGTTGACTTGGACATGCGGCGGTGTATCAGGCACCAAGGCATCCCTCCCTTCGGTAGGGGACGTCAGTGCTGAGAAAGGGACCGGACGAGAACGGCCACCAGCCGGCGGATTTCCGGCGCGGCACTGGTCGCGGCGAGGAAGAACCCGAACAGCAGGCACACCGCGATGTGCCAACCGCGAAGTCCCATGTACCGCCACGCGACCCACACCACGGCGCCGAGGATCGCCACCAAGGGAACAGAGACGTTCACTGACGCACCTCCTCACAGCCACGTGACCGGGTAGTGCGGGCCGCGCCCGCGCCGGAGCCACCGGGCGCGAGCGCGGCACTTGCGGCACCTCCGGCTACCGGGCTCGACGCGTGCGCCGCAGGGGCACGTGTGACCGGTGATGGCGCGAGGCATCCGCATGTTCACCGCCCCGCCGGTACGCGGGTCGGCGCGTCGTCGCATGACTGGGTGCTGAGCACACGCCTGGAGGCGGTACCGACGCGGGACGTCTCGGCGAGCCCTCGCGCGGTCCGGCGCTCTTCGGCGTGGATGCCGATGACGAGCATCGCGAAGATTCCGCAGGTGGAGCCAGCGAGGAAGACGGCGAGGATCGCTGCCAGAACGAGGATCATCTTTGACCACTCCTCTCGTAAGGCCCGTATCCGGCGGGGACGGTCCGGGCGGTCGGTGTCTACGAGAAAGAGAGTGCGCCTGACCTGCGGGACGAGATCACTACATGACTGGACGTGTTCATGACGTCCTCATAGGCTTGACCGCGTCCTAGGACGTCCCGGAATCCGGACGGGTGCATGCCGAACGAACGCCTACGCGCCGCTCTACTAGAGCAAGGCCTCACTATCGCCACGCTCGCCGAGTCCCTCGACGTGGACCCGAAAACGGTAGAACGGTGGATCACCAAGGACCGCACCCCCTACCGCCGGCATCGCTACGCAGTAGCTTCGCGATTGGGCGTGGACGAGACTTTCCTGTGGCCGGACGCCCTCTCTAATGAGCAGGTCACCGCAGCGTCCAGCAGCGAACTTGTGACGATCTACCCGCACCGGACATCCGTCCCGAGGGACGCATGGGGACGTCTCTTCGCCACCGCCAAGGAAGAGATCGGCGTCCTGGTCTACTCCGGCCTCTTCCTCTCCGAAGATTCCGGCATCCAACGCACGTTCGCCGAGAAGGCCGCGGCTGGCGTCCGCGTCCGCATCCTCCTGGGCGACCCGGACAGCCCACAGGTAGCCGAACGAGGCGATGACGAGGGCGTAGGCGACGCCCAGGCCGCAAAGATCCGCAACGCCCTAGTCCTCTACAAGAACCTTCGCAGGCAAGACGGCGTCGAGTTCCGCTTCCACCGCACGGTCCTCTACAACTCCATCTACCGCGCTGATGACCAGCTCCTCGTCAACACCCACGTCTACGGCGTCACCGGCCCCCACGCCCCCGTCTGGCACCTACGCCGCATAGCCGGCGGAGACCTGGTCAACACCTACATAGAGAGCTTCGAACGCGTCTGGGAACGCGCCACACCCATACCGGGGAACTGACATGAGCCGCAGGATCGACTACTACGATGATCCTCAAGCACCAAAAGCTAATAGCCTCGTTCCTTCTGTAAATGTTGCGATAGAGAACGACAATGGTGAGATACTTCTGATCTGCCGCAGTGATAACGGAAACTGGGCTCTGCCGGGTGGCGCTGTGGACCTTGGCGAGTCCGTGTCGCAAGCTGCTGTTCGGGAGACCAGAGAGGAAACGGGCGTTGAGTGCGAGGTGATGGGCATTGTTGGAATTTATAGTGACCCCAAACATTTGATTCACTACACGAGCAACGGGGAAACGCGCCAGGAATTCTCCATTCTCCTTCGGGCGCGTCAGATCGGGGGTCGCGCGCGGGTGAGTGATGAGTCTAGCGATGTCGAATGGATTCCCCGAAGCCAGGTGGCAGAAAAAAAGATGGATCGATCAATGCGACTGCGCCTCCGCGATTATCTAGAATACGCGGGCCAGCCAAGAATAAGCTAGCCGGAGATTGTCCTCTCCAAAATGCGGGAGTTTAATTCGGTGGATGCGAAGCAGTGAGTGCAGTAGCCTAGCCCCATGAGCTGGCTTGATGAACTGATACACGCCCTTAAGAGGCTTAACGAGCCCTGGACCCGTGCCACGGATATCGGCTTGCTTGACGCAACCGCCGATTTTCATGCTTGGCTTAAAGATAAGCGACCATTCGAGGCCCGGCACAAGCATGGATGGCGTTCTGTTCTCGCGGACTTCAACCTGGCTGCGGGAAAGTGCGGCACAAACCTAGAAGGCACCGTTCGAGACGAGATTCACCAGTGCCTGACCGCGTCTAGCGGTCTGACTCTCAAGCTCGATAACCTCTCAAACGCTGACTTCGGAATCTACTTGGGCGCATCCCGCGCAGCAATTGCTGGGCAAGTCGATAGCCTTAGAATGGCACTCACTAGCTCGCGTGCCCGAAAAGCAGCTTGGCGCGATCTGGTCGATGGATGCAAGAGTGAAGTAATGTCTAGTTCGCGGCTGGCCGAGCGTCGCGACCTGTTTCGAGACATTATGGAAGCTTCAGGATATGACCTGAAGCGGCTCAGCCTGAATTTGATCGGAGTGCTGAATAACGAAGTCCTCGGTGTGCGAAGCGCTCAAGTCATGGTTAACGAGGTCGACGCCACGCAGGTGGCGAGTAGGCCTCGCCCTGGAGAGTCAGCTGGATTCACGCAAGATCAGCAGATCGCACTATGTGACAAGCTCATAAGTTTTTCCGCAAGCGCTGGACGACATGTTGTCTGGCTGGCGTTCTATAATGCATACCTGGTCGGCCGCTTGATCAGGAGTTTTGGAAGTTCTGTTACCTTTTATGACGGTCATGTGATCAAGGAGATCTTGGAAAGCGATCAATCCGCCCCACCTGTGCTCCCCTCGGAGCTTCTAGGCGAGCACGGCTTTTTTTCTCCCTCTTATCTACCGGGTGAGCGAGGCACGGTGCTTGCGCGTGTGGACCTTGGTCATGACTCCTTTAGCGATCCTGTTTCGATTGCAAAGAAGCAAATCGAAGCAATTATTGCTTTGACCGGTCTTCATATAGGATCAAGCTCGTGGCGCTTGATGTCTGGTTATCTGCATGTTATTGACGGGAAGATCCGAGGTGCGGGTGCATTTAGAAAAGAGCATGACTCTGAGGCAATCATGTCCTCGCCTTACACAGACGGAACCGATGAAGCCCTTGAGCAGATCGAAAGCGATTTCGCTCCACACTTCCCTATTCAGAAGCCAGAGCTGACAGAGTTGGTCGATGCTGCCCACGCATGGAGGGGGGCAAGTCAGCAAGAGCCACTTTCTTCCATTGTTCTCCATGTGCGTATCTTGGAACTAATTGCTTCCCGTTTGCATGATAAACCATGGCAAGAATATTTGGACTACTTTCTGGCGAAAGGCTGGGTTAGGTCTGAGTTGCGCAGCTCTATTAGTAGAGTTTTGTATCGAGGAATATTCGACGAGCCTCCCGGCCTCTCGTCCGATCAAGAGCAGCACCTTCGCCACCTGCAGCTAACTGTTTTTAGGTCGAAGCACTCGGGTTTTGAAGTGGACCTGAAAAAGGGCTTTGATGCACTCCCTTTTCTGTTTTCAATATTTTCGCTACACGATGAACTTGGCAGAGAGCTGGTCGAGGTGGCGAGAACCTTCTCTTCGCCGGCCGCTATTGCTGCAAAGCGGGATGAATTGATGAAAGATTGGCACAGTATCAGGTCGCGACTCCATCGCGTCAGAAACGCTCTCGCGCACGGCGGGCCGGTCAACGCACGAATTGCCTCTACTGTGCATGAGTATGCGAGGAAGATGGCAAGCTGGAGTTTGCAGTTGAGTTTGCAGGGAGAGCTCAGCGGAAAAGGCTTGCAATTGATGCATGACGAATATCTAAATAAAAACGCGAATTGGTTTGATTATATTCCTCGTGCAAGTGATGCAAAGAGTGCTCTCTTCTCTCCCTAGCGTCGATTTTTATGTCCATTGAGGCCCATATGTTCGATGGCCCGTCGGCGGCGATAGGCTTCAGGTGCAATTAGACGCTAGTGTCAGTTCTCGTGAAACTTGCTGTACCGCACTGACCAAAGACGGAGAGGCTCTTGTAATCGCGCGCGCCACTAGATGGTCTTTTCCATAGCGCGCCAGAATTTCAGTGATTCGCTGCTCGACGGAGAGAGGCTCACCGTGCGGACTTGTCGTCATGTCGCAGTAGATTAGGTGACCACTCAAGTGTGGGGCCTGGTTCCCGAACTCTCTGATCAAGGGAATTGCCAGACCCCGTTCTCGCGCTTCAACCAGGGCACAAGAGTGATGCGCGACCAAGCGGCACAGGTGGGCGTCGGTGTCGTGGGTCTCGTGGAGGTAGCGGGCGCCGTCCAAGGGATGGAAGCCGGTGCTGACGAGGTCGGGGGCGTAGCCGATGTCGTGGAGCCAAGCGGCGGCTTCGAGGAGGTCGGCTTGGTCGCCGAGGATAGGGGCGAGTGTTCTCGCCTGGCGGGCTACTCCCTGAGTGTGTGCCCAGCGGCGGGGGAGCGGGCCCTCCAGGTGCTTGCGTGCCAGGTCGCGGGCCCATGCTGCGGTGTTCTTCTTCATGGGCTCGACGTTACGGGGAGGCTGGCGGACGTCCACGGGCATGAAGGGCTCGTCCGGGGACGTCTTGGCTGACGTATCGTCCTTTGCCGTGGACGCAGGTGGCCAGGCCGGCGGTTTCGAGGGCGATGAGGGCTGCGCGGGCGGTGGAGCGGGATACGCCGTGGCGTTGGGCGAGTTGCTTCTCGCTGGGGAGCGCGTAGCCCGCTTGGAAGCGTCCGGTTTCGATCTGGTGGCGGAGGTTCGCGGCGATGTGCTCTGTGCGCGTGCGCGGTTGAGCGTCGGGGTCATGGGCGAATCGGCCGATGCCAGCGCGGACGGTGATGAGCCCTTCGGCTTGCAGGGCTGACAGAGCCCGCCGCACGGTGCTACGGACAACTTTGAACTCGGCACAGAGGGCGGCCTCGCTCGGTAGACGGGCGCCAGGGGCGTAGGTGCCGTCTGTGAGGCGGTGCCGGAGCACGCGGATGATGTACACGTAGGTGCCCCATGCCGTGCGGCGGGTCATGTCAGAGCTGCTCGTCTCTCAGGTGATCGAATGCCGCAGCGACCCAGGGCTGGAGCAGGATGCTCAGCTTGTCCGCGGCGAGGCAGAGGCGTTTGCACGGTGTGAGCCATAGGCCGGTGCTGGATAGGTACCACCAGGTGCCGTTGCCCCAGGCCACGGAGATGCTCTCGCCGATGGTGGGCGCGCCTTCGGAGTAGACGCGCAGGAGGGTGCGGGGAGTCTCGGTGCGGAGTTGGGTCGTCCAGCCGTCACAGCGCAGGACGAGGGCGAGGCGCGTGAGGTGCCATCGTGCGCGCCATGGACCGCTGTAGGTGGGCGGAGGGAGCGCGGTCGGTGCGTTCGGGGGAAGCGGCACCAACCGCGCCACCTCCTCCCCACCCCATGAGGCCGTGCTCCCCATCACGGCCTCCTCCGGTGACAGTTGCGGGGCTCGCTCCCGTGCCATCACCGGGTCCTTGGGCGCGCGTTCTTGGCGCGCTCGCCCTCGTGCACGAGGGCCTCACGCAACGCGGCGGGGTTCGATGCGATCACCGTGGGATCCACGCCGGCGCGCGGGTCGTGCAAGCTCGCCACCCAGTCTCCGAGACGTCCGTCCCACCGGGTGGCGCGCCATATGCGGTAACCGGTGAAGTCCCGGCGCAAGTCGGCGAGCGCCTTCTCTGCCGCCTCTCCTTCGGCTTTGAAGGGGTTGGGATTGGTCTGAGGGGGCTGTTCGGTGGCCATGGGGTGGGCTCCTCGTCTTGCGGGTTTCGTTGGTACGAGGTGGCGTGTTCGCCTGTGTCCTGAGCCTTCCGCCCGGTGCGGGACCTCTCTATCGGCATCTAGGGACGTCTAGGGACGTCTTCTGTTAGCGTCGTTCATGCGTCGTTCTCACTTGCATCGCGGGAGGCCCGGTGAACGACTTGTTGCGACGTGCCCTTGCCGACGCGCGTCTGACCGAAGCTGACGTTGCGGCGCGGTTGCGTGTGGACCCTAAGACCGTCCAGCGGTGGGTCGCGGGGCGCGTGCCCTACCCGCGCCATCGGGCGCGGGTCGCATCACTGGTCGGACGGGACGAGGCCGACCTGTGGCCGCACCTCGCGATGACGAACGTCCGGGTAGAGCCGCCGGCGATCGACGTCTTGGCGACCTACCCTCACCGATGGGCCGTTCCTCGTCCGGTGTGGCACCAGCTCTTCCGGGCCGCGCGCGACGAGATCGGCGTCCTGGCCTACGCGGGCCTCTTCCTCGCCGAGGACATGGGCATCATGCGCGTGCTTGCACAGAGGGCACGCGATGGCGTCGCCGTTCGAATCCTGCTCGGAGACCCGGACAGCGCGTGCGTGGCCGAGCGCGGGAGTGACGAAGGCGTAGGCGAGTCCATGGCTGCGAAGATCCGGAACGCCCTGGTCCACTACCGCGCCCTACGTGATGTGGCGGGAGTTGAGATCCGGCTTCATGACACCGTGCTCTATAACTCCGTCTACCGCGCCGATGACGACCTACTGATCAACCCGCACGCCTACGGCATCGCCGCAGCCCACGCTCCCGTCCTGCATGTGCGGCGGACAGAAGACGGTGACATGGCGAGCACGTACCTGGAGAGCTTCGAGCGGGTGTGGTCCGGAGCATCTCCGATGACCTAACGAACGGGCCGCACGTGCTGGCCCTGCCCCAACTTTCCCCGCGACGATCACATATTGGCCGGTCTGGCGGCCGGAAGCCGGGAGGGCTCCCCTCGGTGGGCCGTTGCTGGCCGGAGCTACAAGGCCCGACCCAACGCAAGTCCGGAACCGTGCTTCTTGGGCGGTTTCTCTACCGGTTTCGCCATTGCTTATTCTGCAGATTCCACAAGAAGTACATGTCTGAAAGTTCTATGTCTCTCCGTTCCTCCAGGAATTTGTGATAATGGAGGACGGGAGAGCAAAGACTTACAACGCCAAATGGCAGCAAAAGGGGTACGCCAGCTGTAAGGCCTATCGTCATTAGAGCTACGCCCAAGCCCCCACTTGAAGCCGATTTCTTGTTCAAGAGGCGATTGGCCTTCCTGAGGCGGTCGGCCAAATCACCGACCGCTGGCGTAATGATGTCGTCGAGGATATCCGCAGCTATGTCGGCGGAACTGGCTGATTCGGACTCATTTAGACGTTCACGCATTGCTGTTTTGAGGCTACGCCGAAAGCGCTCAAAGGAAGCATGTTCACTTTCTCGTAGCTTTATCAGGTCCTTAAGTGGAAGGCCCTGCAAAACAGGAATCTCCAACTCCAGGGCCACTTCATCCATGCTGGTAGCAGTAGGTGAATCACTCTTGAGGGAATGTGCGTGCAATCCTGAAGCGATTGCAAGTGGCGCGTGAAGTGCTTTAGATTCTTGAACGTCTGCCACGAGATGAGACGCAAAATCTGCAAGCACTTGCTGAGCTGCCATCCGACTTTCGCGCGGTCCCCCTTTTCCTGGCTGAATTCGGAAAGTTTCTGCAGGCACAATCCCCCAATGTGTGTGCTCCAACAAAGGGTGATCGAATGCATAATGCCAATGATCGCCGCAGACTTGTTGGATGGCAACCTGTGCTTCGGTGGCTAGATTGTTGGCGATGTCTGGCATCTCTGAAGCCAGATGTTCCAATCCGCACTCGTTCAGGTGATCCACATAGTGGACCCGACAAGCCGGAGGCTTCTGGCGAAAGATCAGGAGATCCTCCGCCCCGATGTGTCTGATATAAAGCAACAGGCGCAATTGAGATTGCAATACAAGCTTCGCGAATCTACGATCATTACTTTCCATCATCTGGGTGTACCGAAGTGGCGTAAGGCCTCTGACCACGATTTTGTCAAAATAATGCCAAGAGCGCGAGAAGACGTCATCAATCTGCCGCTTGATGCATTCCCAGGCATAGCAGCCAAGCTCGCCCGACAAATCAATGCCAGTGCCGGCTACTACATAATTGTCTTCGTCTTTTATGGGCTCAATAGCATAGCTCATTCCTGCAGCAATGCTTCCCAAATCTTCAAATGTTCTATCATCTGCAATGATCCGAGCGATGTCTCTTTCCTTCTTTACTCCCTGTTCGTCCATCCAGTGATATAGCCAAAAATCGTTACCCATGTCTCACCTCCAGGTCGTGTCAACGATAGCAAGATGGGTGCCAGTCTCTACTGCCACTGAACTCAGTGTTCTCTGGCCGCTTCAGGTCAGGCGGGCGCTCTGGCTAGCCCCTGACCACGGCACGAGCATCCACCAAGTGCCCAGTTTGGGGCCGACAGGCACACTCGTTGATGCTCTGAGATCAGAGAACGTTTTCTTTGCAGTCCTGGGGGCAAAGCGGGCATTCCTGGCCCATGGAAGAAGCCCCAGCCACAGTCCGAGATGTGATGCGGCTGGGGCTTCTGGCTCATGCTGGGGCGGGTTTCTCCAAGTTGGTGATGATCTGCTTCACCTTGCGGCGGTCGATGCCGTGCTTCTCGGCGAGGTAGCGCTGAGAGACCGGGCGGCCAGGGCCCTGCAAGCTCGCCCTGTACTCGTCCAACACTGCTTGCTCCGGTGTCTGCTCCACTTCGGTGCGAGGTTGTTCCGGTGTGGTGCGCGTTTCGTCCTGGACGAGGTCGCCGCGTGCGGCGCTGCGAGTGAGGGTCATGAGGAGTTCGAAGCTGCCCACGAGGGCGAGTGCCGGCCACGCGCTGACTACCGCGCCGATGGGGCCGTGGGACGCGCCGTGCGCCACGTTGGCGCCTACCGTCGCCACGATGCCCACGGCGAGGCTCCACTTGGCCAACTGTGGTGCCGATTGCCTTCGGCGGCTCGCGTCCAGGATCACCATGGACGCTGCCCAGATGAGGCCGTCCACCGTGAACGGGACGAGGCGTGCGGTTGGGCCGGTCTCGCCGTGGGAGTGGACGAGTTCGTAGGCGTGGCGGTACGAGATGACGGCTGCCACGGCGGCTACCGCCACCACGGCGAGCGCGGTGGTGCTGCGGATGAGGCGGTCAGGCACGGCCCAGCTCCCTCAGCCACTCCCGCGCGCACGGGTCGTCCTCGCCGTGGGTGATGAGGCGTTCGGCGAGCATCAGGGCCGTGATGGCTGCGTTGCGGTCGAGTGGGCGCGGCCACGTGGTGACGTGCCAGCCGCACTCTGAGCGGGTGCCGGTAACGATCGCTTCGCCGTTCACGACGGCGGCCATCGTGTCTTCGGTGATCCGTAGAGACATGTTCGCCTCCTCTCTGCCGGGGGAGCCACGGGAGCCAAAGTGGGGAGCCACCGAGGCTCGATCCACTTCGACTCGCCACGACTCCTCCGGACGTTTGTGCTGGTGAGAGGCTTCCTCGGCGACGTCTCCCGACTTGGTTCGATCTGCTGAGAGGCCGCGCGGCTAATGCGGGTTTAACCCTTTGGGGGCTCTGATGGGCGGGCCGGGGCAGGGTGCTTCGGGGAGAGGGGCGGCATGAGGGTCTTGGTTCTGGGTGTTGTCGCGGGGCTTGTGCTGGGGGGTGTCGCCGGCTGTGGGGACGACGGTGGGGGCGGGGTGGCCAGTGCTGGTGGGGTGGCCGCTTCGGCCTCTGCTTCTCCCAGCAGGTCGGTTTCTCCGGAGGACGCTCAGCTGAAGTTCGCGCAGTGCATGCGGGAGCACGGGGTGGACGTCCCCGATCCCGGGAGCGGGGACGGGCACGCGCTGCGGCTGGGGAAGGGCGGCGACCGCTCGAAGTCGGAGGGGGCGCTGAAGAAGTGCCAGTCGTGGCTTCAGGCGGGCGGGAAGATGCCCGATCTCAAGGATCCGAAGGTGCGCGACCAGTACGTCAAGTTCGCGCAGTGCATGCGCGAGCACGGGGTCGACATCCCGGACCCGGGGCCGGACGGGCAGATCAGGCTTCCGACCGGGCAGGTCGACCGGGGGCAGGTGGAGAAGGCGCGGGAGGCGTGCAAGGGCAGCCTGCCGGGGGTCGGGAAGTGAGGCGGGTGGTGGTCGCGGGCGGGGCCGCCGTCGCCGTGGTGGTGGTCGGCGGGGCCCTTGCCTTCACCGGGGGCGGGAGCCGGGCGCAGGAGACGCGGGTTCCGCTGGCGACGGCGGTCGTCAGCCGGGGTGATCTCGTGGACACCGAGAAGGTGGACGGGAAGCTCACCTACGGCGATGTCCGGGACGTGTGGACCGGGGCGTCGGGTGTCGTGACATGGGCGCCGGAGGCGGGTGCGGTCGTTCGGCGCGGGGAGTCGCTGCTGTCGGTGGCGGGCAAGCCCGTGACGTTGATGTACGGCGGCCGGCCCATGTACCGGACGCTGCGGGAGGGCGTCTCGGGGAAGGACGTCCGGCAGCTCGAAGGAAACCTGCGGGCTCTCGGGTACGGCGGCTTGACCGTGGACGGGGAGTTCACCGGGGCCACGCGGGCCGCTGTCCAGGAGTGGCAGGCCGACCGGGGGCTGGAGGAGACCGGGCAGGTCGACGCAGGTCAGGTCGTCTTCCTGGACGGCGCCGTGCGGGTGCGGGAGGTCACGGCGCCCGAGGGGAAGCGGATCGCTCAGGGGCAGCCCGTCCTGACGGTGGCCGGGACGAGGCGGGTCGTGCACGTCGATCTGGACGCAGACAAGCAGGGCCTCGCCGAGAAGGGCGCCCGGGTCTCGGTGGAGCTTCCCGGTGGGGCGTCCGTCAAGGGGACGATCAGCGAGGTCGGCGGCGTGGCCCGGACGACCGGGTCGGGGCAGGACCAGAAGACCACGGTCGGCGTCGACATCTCGATAGGGGACGCCAGGACGGGACGGCTGGACGAGGCGCCGGTCAGCGTCGAGTTGGAGAGCGAGCGGCGCGAGGGCGTCCTGTCGGTGCCGGTCGAGGCGCTGCTGGCGCTGCGGGAGGGCGGCTTCGGAGTGGAGGTCGTCGACGGCTCCAGGCGCCTGGTGCCCGTGCGGGCCGGGGCGTTCGGCGGCGGGCGGGTCGAGGTGGCCGGAAGCGGGCTCCGCGAGGGCATGAAGGTCGGGGTGCCCGCCGAATGAACGACAGGGGCGCGGACATCGTGGAGCTGGCCGGGGTGGTCAAGGAGTACGCGGGCGGCGTCACGGCTCTCCGGGGGGTCGATCTGGTGATCGCGCCGGGGGAGCTGGTGGCGATCGCGGGGCCGTCCGGGTCGGGCAAGTCGACGCTGCTGCACATGATCGGGACGCTGGACCGGCCGACCCGGGGGAGCGTGCGGGTCGCGGGGCACGAGGTCGCGGGGCTCGGGGACCGGGAGCTGTCGGCGCTGCGGGCGCGGCACATCGGGTTCGTGTTCCAGCAGTTCCACCTGGCCGCGGGGGTGAGCGCCCTCGACAACGTCGCCGACGGGCTCCTCTACGGCGGGGTCGGGCTGCGGGAGCGGCGGGAGCGGGCGCGGGCGGCGCTCGAAAGGGTCGGGCTGGCGGAGCGGACGGCGCACCGGCCGCACCAGCTGTCGGGCGGCGAGCGGCAGCGGGTCGCGGTCGCGCGGGCGGTGGTGGGCGAGCCCGACCTGCTGCTCGCCGACGAGCCGACCGGCAACCTCGACTCGGCCGCGGGCGCCGGCGTGCTCGCCCTGCTGGACGAGCTGAACCGCGCCGGCACCACCGTCGCGGTCATCACCCATGACGCGGAGGTGGCGGCCCGGGCGCCGCGGCGGGTGCGGGTCCGGGACGGTCTGATCGTCGCGGACGAGCGGGCGGGGGTGGGGAGCCGATGAGGCCCGCGCGGCTCGGTGCGGGCGACGTGCTGCGCGTCGGGCTCGGCGGGCTCAGGGCCCGTCCGGCGCGGGTGGTGCTCTCGGCCCTCGGGATCGCGATCGGGATCGCGACCGTGGTGGCCGTCATCGGGATCTCCTCCTCCGGCAGGGAGGATCTGCTCCGGCGGCTCGACCGGCTGGGCACGAACCTGCTGACGGCCGAGCCGGGCGACACGCTGTTCGGCGACAGGGCGGAGCTGCCCGAGACGGCGCCGGAGATGGTGCGGCGGATCGGGACGGTCACGGCGGTCGGCGCGACCGGGTCGGTGGAGGCCACCGTCCGCCGGACCGACAGGATCCCGGAGGAGGTCACGCAGGGGATCGCGGTGCAGGCCGCCACGGCGGGGCTGCTCGGCACCCTCGACGTGGCGCCGGCGAGCGGGCGGTGGCTGGACGCCGCCACCGAGGGCCGTCCGGCCGCCGTGCTGGGGTCGGAGGCGGCGCGGCGGCTCGGCCTGGACCGGGCGGGCGGCCAGGTCTGGATCGGCGGCCGGTGGTTCGTCGTCCTCGGCGTGCTGCGGCCGGCGGAGCTGGCCCCGGAGGTCGACCGCTCCGCCCTCGTCGGCTGGGACGCCGCGCGCCGGTACCTCGGTTTCGACGGCCATCCCACGAGGATCTACGAGCGCTCCGCGGACGCCTCGGTCGGCGACGTCCGGGACGTCCTCGCCCGGACGGTCGACCCCGAGCACCCCGAGGAGGTGCGGGTCAGCCGGCCCTCGGACGCACTGGAGGCGCGGGCCGCGGCGTCCGGGGCGTTCACCGGCCTGCTGCTCGGGCTCGGCGCCGTCGCGCTGCTGGTCGGCGGGGTCGGGGTCGCCAACACGATGGTGATCTCGGTGCTGGAGCGGCGCCGCGAGATCGGGCTGCGCCGGTCGCTCGGCGCCACCCGCGGGCAGGTGCGGGTCCAGTTCCTCACCGAGTCGCTGCTGCTGTCGGCGTTCGGCGGCGCGGCCGGGGTCGTGCTCGGCGCGGCGGTGACGGCCGGGTTCGCGCTGTGGAAGGGGTGGCCGCCGGTCGTGCCGGCGTGGGCGCTCGGGGGCGCGCTCGCCGCGACCCTGGCGATCGGGACGGTCGCGGGCCTGTACCCGGCGGCGCGGGCCGCGCGGCTGCCGCCGACCGCGGCGCTGGCGACCGCGTGAGACTGGTCACGATCTGTCCGATCGGTGCATGATTGGGGCGACGTCGACCCGCCCTGGGGGAGGTGCCTCAACCGCCATGCCGGTGCCACGCCCGCTCCGCGAGCGCTGCAGGGAGTTCCTCGGCATCGACGGGGAGATCCGCTACATCTTCCCCGCGATGACCTGCGGCGGCGGTGCGGGCTTCGTCTTCGTCGTCACCGGCGACCAGGTCTCGGTGATCTCCACCGGTTCGCTGAGCCGCAGCACCCCGAAGAGCATCTGGGGCAGCTACCCGCGCGGCACCCGGATCGGGCCGGTGGAGACCGGCGTCGGCGCGTCGTTCGAGTTCGCGGGCGCGGTGTTCGAGGTCGACGACGAGTACGTGCCGGTCGTCAACGCGGCCGACGCCGAGGTGTTCGCCCGCGACAGCCTTCCCCGCGACCCGCTGCCCGACCTCTGACGCGGCGTCAGGACGTGGGCGCCGGCTCGGCGGCCTTGGCGGGGGCGGGCTTGGACGGCGACGGGTTGCGCAGGAACAGCACCATCACCGGCACCAGGTAGGCCGCCCACATGACCAGCTGCAGCCAGGTGATCTGCGGGGTGACGTTCAGGACGCCCTGGAAGACGGTCTGCATCCAGTCGCCGGCGCCGCCGAACTCGGCGAAGAAGGCGTGCGGCTCCAGCGCGACCGAGTGCAGGCCGGGGAAGACCTCCGCCTCCTGGAGGTCGTGGAAGCCGTAGCCGAACACGCCGGCGGCGACGACGATGAGCGCGGCGCCCGTCCAGGTGAAGAACCGCTTGAGGTTGATCTTGAGGCCGCCGCGGTAGAGCAGGTAGCCGAGGGCGACGGCGACGGCGAGGCCGAGGAACGCTCCGGCGATCGGCTGGGTGGACCCGCCGGAGGAGTTGGAGATGTTCGTCCACAGGAACAGCGCCGTCTCCAGGCCCTCGCGCCCGACCGCCAGGAACGCGACGGCGGCGAGGGCGAGCGGGCCGACGTCGAGCGCGCCCTCCAGCCTGCCCTCCAGCTCGGCCTTCATGAACCGGGCGGTCTTGCGCATCCAGAAGACCATCCAGGTGACGAGCCCCACCGCGACGATCGACAGGACGCCGCCGAACAGCTCCTGCGTCTTGAACTGCATCTCCGACGACGCGGCGCTCAGCGCGATCCCGAACACGCACGCCAGGACGACGGCGGCGCCGATGCCCGTCCAGACGGGGAGCAGGGCCCGGCGGTTGCCGGTCTTCACCAGGTACGCGATCAGGATGCTCACGACCAGGGCGGCCTCGAGCCCCTCCCGCAGGCCGATGAGGAAGTTGCCCAGCAGCATCGACGTACTCCTCGGGGGATCACACGGACGTTTTAGGCAAAGCTAACCTAAGCCAGTGTGTGCCTCGCGGCCGCCCCGTGCAAGTCCGGTCTACAGCACACCTTTGCTTTCGAGGCGGAGGAACGCCTTGGCGATCGGCTGGGCGGTGAGCTCGACCTGCCAGGCGCGGGCGCCGAGCTCGCGCAGCGCGGCGCCGATCGCGGACGCCGACGACTCCGCGGGCGGCGTCCACGCCAGCCGGCGGACGTAGTCGGGCTGCACGAGGTTCTCCGACGGCATGGAGTGCTCGTCGGCGAGCGCGGCGACGACGGCGCGGGCGGCGGTGAGCCGCTTGGCGGCCTCCGGGTCGCGGTCGGCCCAGCGGTGCGCGGGCGGCGGCCCGTCGCCGGGCAGGTTCGACTCGGGCAGCCCGCGCTCGCCGAGCTCGCGGGCGCGGGCGACGGCGCGCAGCCACGCCGACTGGTGCCGGCGGGCGCCGCGGCCCCGCATCGTCGGCAGCGCCTGCAGCTCGGCCGGGGTCTTCGGGGACTTCTGCGCCAGCTCGATGATCGCCGCGTCCTGCAGCACCCGGCCGGGGGACAGGTCCCGCTCCTGGGCGATCTTGTCGCGCGCCTCCCAGACCTCGCGGACGGCGGCGAGCGCCCGCCGGTTGCGCACCCGGTGGATGCCGGACGTGCGGCGCCACGGGTCGGCGCGCGGCGGCTTCGGCGGCGTGGTCAGGATCGCGGCGAACTCCTCGCGCGCCCACTCCAGCTTGCCCGCCGCCTCCAGCTCGTCCCGGAGCGCGTCGCGCAGCTCGACCAGCAGCTCGACGTCCAGCGCGGCGTAGCGCAGCCAGTCCTCGGGGAGGGGGCGGGTCGACCAGTCGGCCGCCGAGTAGCCCTTCTCCAGCACGAAGCCGAGCACGTTCTCGACCATGGAGCCGAGCCCGACGCGGGGGTAGCCGAGCAGCCGCCCGGCCAGCTCGGTGTCGAACAGGCGGCGCGGGACGAGGCCGACCTCGGCCAGGCACGGCAGGTCCTGGTTGGCGGCGTGCAGCACCATCTCGGCGTCGGCGAGCGCGGCGTCCAGCCCGGACAGGTCGGGCAGCGCGACCGGATCGATCAGCGCGGTGCCGGCGCCCGCCCGGCGCAGCTGGATCAGATAGGCGCGCTGGCCGTACCGGTAGCCGGAGGCCCGCTCGGCGTCGACCGCGACGGGACCGGTGCCCGCGGCGAACGCCGCGATGACGCGTTCCAGGTCGGCGGGAGCGGTGAGCACCGGCGGGACGCCCTCACGCGGCTCCAGCAGCGGGACGGCCGGGGGACCGGTGTCGGCCTCCGTGCCCGCCGGCCCGGGGTCCGGCCCGGCCGGCCCGGGAACGCTCCCGGGAGGGGTCACCGCCGTCTTCTCCGCACCGGCGCCCCATTCGGGGCCGGTGGCGCGCGTTTCGGACACTCCCACTTCTTCCGTGTTCTCCCCCGCCGCCTCGGTTTCGGACGCTGTGCTCACGCCCCCTACCGTACGTCGCTCAGCCGCCCCCGCCGCCCGGCCGGTCCGGCAGGGCGGTCACACCGGCCGGCGGAAGCCCCGCCGTGGTGCACATCACCTCGCACCAGGCCAGCACGTGACCGGCGAGATCGTCGCCCGTCGGGGACCACGAGGCGCGCAGCTCAAGCTCCGTGGTGGACGGCTCTCCGCGCTTGTCGCCGAAGCTCTCCGACACCGCGCGGGTGATCGTCCCCGACACCCCCGCGTAGCCCGCGGGCTCCAGGGCCTCCAGCAGCCAGTCCCACGCGACGGAGCCGATCAGCTCGTCGGCGGCGATGTCGGGCTCCAGGTCGGCGCGGATGTAGGCGACGACGCGGAAGCCGTTCGTCCATCCGGAGCGGCCCTCGGGGTCGTACAGCACGATGAGGCGGCCCATGGCGACCTCGGTGTCGTCGTCGCGGTAGACGCTGCCGGACATGGCCGCCGCGTAGGGCGCCAGGCTCTGCGGGGCGGGCATGTCCTCCAGGTCGAGCTCCGGCCGGAGGGCGGGCCCGTCGAGGATCTCGCGCAGCGTGTCGACGGCCCGCTGGAAGGCAGGTGGGTTCATGGGCGGACCGGCCTGGTCGCGGGGGAGTGACGGATCGCCGGGCACCGGTTCGGGCCGGTGGCGATGGGTCGGGGCGGCGCCGCGGGGGGCGGCGGGAGGGCGTGGAGGGGAGGCAGGCACGGCACGGGTTTCGTCTCGGGGGCCGGGCCGGTCAGGCCACGGCCCGAGTGGTGGCGGCGCCGCCGCGCGCCCGAGCGGGCTCGCAGGCCCGGCGGCGGACCGGGGCGGTCACGGCGGGCGGCAGGCCGACCAGGACGGCCGAACCGCAGTCGACGCAGGCCCGCTCGGGGCACTCCTCGCCGTGCCCGTCCTCGCACGGCGGCTGCTCGAACACCCGTTCATCACCGCAGGTGAAGCAGTACAAGGGGGAACCTCCCTCGGCTATGACACGCATCACGTTCGCACGCGCCGGTGACAGAATGCGGGACTTCGCTCGGCGTGTCCGGAAGTTCGTTGCGCCTCACGCGCCACTCCGGTGCTCCCGCGCCGGCATTTCGTGGGACGATCGCAACGTGACCGCTGACGCAGCCCGTTCGAACGACCACCCTGCGCGCACGCCCGACGACGGCGGCCTCGCCGAGAGCCCGTTCCTGCTGGCGTGCCGGCGCCGGCCGGTGCCGCACACGCCGGTGTGGTTCATGCGCCAGGCGGGGCGCTCCCTGCCGGAGTACCTGCGGGTCCGCGAGGGCGTCCCGATGCTGGAGTCGTGCACCCGCCCGGACATGATCGTGGAGATCACGATGCAGCCGGTGCGCCGGTACGCGGTCGACGCGGCGATCTTCTACAGCGACATCATGGTGCCGCTCCGGGCGGTCGGCGTCGACCTCGACATCAAGCCCGGCGTCGGGCCGGTCATCGCCGACCCCGTCCGCGACGCCGCGGGCCTGGACGTCCTGCGCCCCCTCTCGCCCGACGACGTCCCGTACGTGACCGAGGCCGTCGGGGGCCTGGTCGGCGAGCTCGGCGCGACGCCGCTGATCGGGTTCGCGGGGGGCCCGTTCACGCTCGCCTCGTACCTGATCGAGGGCGGCCCGTCCAAGAACCAAGAGCGCACCAAGGCCATGATGTACGGCGAGCCGCGGCTGTGGGACCGGCTCATGGAGCGGCTGACCGACCTCACGATCGCGTTCCTGAAGGTGCAGATCGCGGCCGGCGCGAGCGCCGTGCAGGTCTTCGACTCGTGGGTGGGCGCGGTCGCCGCGCAGGACTACCGCGAGTCCGTCCTGCCGCACGCCCGCCGCATCTTCGCCGAGATCGAGCCGCTCGGCGTCCCGCGCATCCACTTCGGCGTCGGGACGGGCGAGCTGCTCGGCCTGATGGGCGAGGCCGGGGCCGACGTCGTCGGCGTCGACTGGCGGGTGCCGCTCGACGAGGCCGTCAGCCGCGTCGAGCCGGGCAAGGCCCTGCAGGGCAACCTCGACCCGGCGGTCCTCTTCGCGCCGTGGGAGATCGTCGAGCGGCGCGCCCGCGACGTGCTGGCCCGCGGCCGCACCGCCGAGGGGCACATCTTCAACCTCGGCCACGGCGTCCTGCCGTCCATGGACCCGGACGTGCTGGCCCGCCTCGCCGACCTCGTCCACGAGGCGAGCTCCGAGGACCCGCGCTAGGCGGTCGGCGGCGGCCCCTGCCGCGGCGCCCGCGAGGCCTCCTCGCCCGCGCCGGCGGCGACCTTCGCGTTCTCCGGCTCCGACCCGGGCTCCACCTCCGGGTCCGGGGCCGTCGCGGGGTCGGCCGAGCCCTCGGACCGGGCGCGCAGCCGGCGGCGCAGGGCCAGCGCCGGCAGCCCGATCACGGCGGCGGCGACGAGGAACGGCAGCAGCCAGCCCAGCACGGCGGCGACGCCGCCGACGAACGCGGTGAACGCGTGCCAGCCGTTCTCCAGCCCGCCGACGAAACCACCGCGGGGCTCGTCCCTCTCGGGCGGCGCCGTCCTGCTCACCAGGATCACGGTCACGGTCGCGAACCGCGTGCGGTGGGCGAGCGACTTCTGGCGCGCCTGGAGCGCCTCCAGGTCGGCCTCCCGCTGGGAGATCTCCCGCTCGATGCTCATGATCTCGCCGACGGATCCCGCCCGGTCGAGCAGCTTGCGGAACGACTCCAGCGAGGCCTTCGCGGACCGCACCCGCGCGTCGACGTCGGCCACCTCGCCCGAGACGTCCTCGGCCCGCTGGCTGAGCGACAGCTTGGTGCCGAGCTCGGCGCCGAGCCGGCCCAGGATCTCGGCGTACCGGTCGCCGGGGATCTTGAGCGCGATCTCCGAGCGGGCGGGGTCGCTCGACGTCGACTCCCGCTCGACGTAGCCGCCCGCCGCGGCGGCCAGCTGCTTGGCCTTGGCGGCGGCGGCATCCACGTCCCCGGCCCGCACCCGCAGGTCGGCCGTTTGGACGACCTGGCGCCCGGTGGGCAGGGGCGCGGCCGCGGAAGCGGTCTTCCCGCCCTGCGGGACGCCCTCGGCGCGCCGGGCGCCGCCCGGGAGGGCCGGGGCCGTGGCCATGCCCCGGGGGGCGGAGTCCGACGCCCCGGAGGAGTGGTCGCCGCCGCCCCCGCACGCGGCCATGCCCGCCGCCAGCGGCAGGACGACCAGTGCGCAGGTGATGCTCCTGACGATCCGCATGGGGCTTGGACGGGACGCGGCGGATCACCGTTCCCCGGGGACCGGTCGCGATCCGGGCACGAAGCGGGCACGCGGTGGTCACGGGCCGCCGGTGGTCAGGGAGTGCCGGTGGTCACGGGCCGTCGGTGAGGACGACGGGCCCGCCGACGTTCACCGACCCGAGCGTCCACAGGGCGCCGGTGCCGGGGACGACGGCGAGCGCGGTCGCGTAGATGTTGCTCCTGTTCGGCACGGCCGTGGTCGGAACGCGCTCCCAGGCCCCGCCGGCATAGTGGAGCAGGCCGGGCTTGGCGGGCTCGTCGAGCGAGTGGCCGACCGCCCACAGCGTCCCGCCCCCGCCCGCGACGATCCTGGTGAGCGCGTTGAGGCCGGGCGGCGGCGTGACGCCCGTCCAGGCCGTGCCGTCCCAGTGCATCAGGACCGGTGAGGCCGGGGACGTGCGGTAGCTGATGCCGGTGGCCCAGGCGTCGGTGGGGGAGAGGGCGACCATGTCGGTGAAGCCCGTCCCGGGTACCGGCTCGTGCACGGGGACGCTCTGCCAGGAGTTCCCGTCCCAGTGGTGCGCGGCGAGCGTCTGGTCGGTGCGGGAGACGGTGCCGAGGAACCAGATGTCGTCGTCCGCCCGGATGTAGGACGCGTACTGCTGCATGTCCGGAACCGTGGTGATCTGCGTCCAGGTGTCGCCCGTCCGCCGGTAGACGGCGCCGTCGGTGGCGACCCACACGCCGCCGGCCCTCGCCTGGAGGTTCGCGGCGCGGGCGCCGGAGGGCAGCGCCACCTGCTCGAACCGCGCGCCGGTGAAACGCGCCACGTAGGGGACGGGCGCCGTGTCGCCGGAGCCGTACTTCGGGCCGGTGATCCACACGTCCTCGGGACCGGCGGCGTCGACGTCGGTGATGGTGGCGCGGCTGGTCAGGTTCTGGAGGTCGTACTCGACCCAGCGGGCGTCCTTCCAGCGCCGGACGACGGGGTTTCCGGGGATGCTCTGCCCGGTCCCCGGGATCGGTCCGGGGATCACCAGTTCGCCCTGGTCGCCGGCGATCCAGACGCTGTCGGCCGAGGCGGCGTCGACGTCGTGGAGGCTGTTGTTCGGCCAGAAGAACGGCAGCGGGACCGGCGTGAACCCGCCGCGGGCCGCGGCCGACGCGGGGGCCGCGAGCCCGCCGGCCGCGAGCGCGCCGGCGGTGAGGGCCGCCGCGAGGCGGGCGGAGGTCTTCCGAGGAATCATGTCTGCCAGTATTCACTGGCGTTGTTTTGGGATCTTGTCATCCGCGTGACAAGAACCCGGCGCCCGGGCGCGTCGCCGGGGCCGCCCCGGTGCGCGATCCGGCGAGGCGTCTGGAAGGCTGGAGGCATGACCACGTCCCATGCCGTTGTCGTCGGTGGCGGCATCGCGGGCCTCGCGGCCGCGCGCATGCTCGCCCGGGAGGGCGTCCGGGTGACGGTCCTGGAGGGCTCCCCCCGGATCGGCGGGAAGCTGCGGGTCAGCGAGATCGCCGGGATTCCGGTGGACGAGGGCGCCGAGTCGATGCTCGCCCGCCGCCCCGAGGGCCTGGACCTGGTGCGCGACCTCGGCCGCTCCGGCGACCTGGTGAACCCCGGCACCACGTCCTCGGCGATCCTCAGCCGCGGCGAGCTGCGGCCCATCCCCTCCGGCCAGGTCATGGGCGTCCCGTCCGACCTCAAGGCGCTGGCCGCCGCGCACGTGCTGTCGCCGGCCGGGCTCGCGCGCGTCCCGCTGGACCTCGTGCTTCCGGAGACGCCGCGCGGCGGGGACGTGTCCGTCGCCGACTACGTCGGCGCCCGGCTCGGCGGCGAGGTCGTCGACCGGCTCGTGGAGCCGCTGCTCGGCGGCGTGTACGCGGGCCGGGCCGAGCGGCTGTCCTTCGAGTCCACGCTGCCCGCCGTCGCCGCCGCCGCGCGGTCCCACCGGTCGCTGATCCAGGCCGTGCAGGGCATCAGGGACGCCGCGCCGAAGAACCCGGGCCCGGTGTTCGCCACGCTGCCGGACGGGCTCGGCACGCTCCCGCACCTGGTCGCCGCCGACATCGCCGAGGCCGGCGGGACGGTCAGGACCGGAGCCACGGTCCGCGAGCTGCGCCGCCGCGAGAACGGCTGGCGGCTCACCGTCGGCTCGGCCCGCGACCCCGAGCGCCTCGACGCCGACGCGGTGGTGGTCGCGGTCCCCGCGGCCCCGGCGTCCCGCCTGCTGGAGCCGGACGTGCCGGCCGCCGCGCGGGAGCTGGCCGGCATCGAGTACGCCAGCATGGCGATCATCACGCTCGCCTACCGGGCCACCGCGTTCCCGGGGCTCCCGGAGGGCAGCGGCTACCTCGCCCCGAACGTGGAGAGCGACACCGCCCGCGGCGGCCGGGGGGTCAAGGCCGTCACGTTCAGCTCGCTGAAGTGGCCGCACCTGCGCGACCGCGACCCCGGCGTCATCGCGGTGCGCTGCTCCATCGGCCGGTACGGGGAGGAGCACCTGCTCCAGCGGACCGACGAGGAGCTCACCGCGACCGCCATGGCCGAGCTCGCCGCGACGTGCGGCGTCACCGAGCTGCCCGCCGAGAGCCGGGTGACCCGGTGGGGCGGCGGCCTCCCGCAGTACAACGTGGGCCACGCCGACCGCGTGGCCAAGGTCCGGGCCGCGGTCGCCGGAACGCCGGGGCTGGCCGTCGCGGGCGCCGCCTACGACGGCCTCGGCATCCCCGCGTGCATCGCCTCCGCGCGCGCGGCGGCGCTGCGCGTACTGGACCATTTGCGCAGTCGAGAAGGAGTTGGACCATGACGGAGCAGCCGGGCAAGCCCAAGGCGCGCGAACTCAACAACGTCATCCGCTACACGATGTGGTCGGTGTTCCGGGTCGCGAACCCGGGAACCGTGGGCGAGCAGGAGGCGGCGGAGGTGCAGGACCTCCTCGACCAGGCCGCCCAGAAGGACGTCACCACGCGCGGCGCCTACGACGTCGCGGGGCTGCGGGCGGACGCCGACTACATGTTCTGGTGGCACGCCCCCACGTCCGACGACCTGCAGGAGGTCTACACCCGGTTCCGGCGGACGGCGCTGGGCCGCGCGAGCGAGCCGGTGTGGTCGCAGATGGCGCTGCACCGCCCGGCGGAGTTCAACAAGAGCCACATCCCCGCGTTCCTCGCCGACGAGGAGCCCCGCGCCTACGTGTGCGTGTACCCGTTCGTCCGCTCCTACGAGTGGTACCTGCTGCCGGACGAGGAGCGCCGCGCGATGCTCTCCGAGCACGGCATGATGGCGCGCGACTACCCCGACGTCCGGGCCAACACGGTGTCGGCGTTCGCGCTCGGCGACTACGAGTGGATGCTGGCGTTCGAGGCCGACGAGCTGCACCGCATCGTCGACCTGATGCGGCACCTGCGGGGAGCGAAGGCCCGGCTGCACACCCGCGAGGAGGTGCCTTTCTACACAGGTCGCCGCAAGCCGGTCGCCGAACTGGTCGCCGGCCTGGCCTAGCCCGCGCATCACTCCGAATCACGCGTGGGGCGGGGGTGCCCGGCAGTAAAGTGCCGTCCGTGACCAAGTCTCCCGCCCGGCACGCCCGCGGACGGCACGCCCGGCCGCCGTCCGACTTCTCGGCCCGCCTGCACCGCCTGCTCGCGTCCCTCCGGCGCTCCCGGCGGCGCCGGCTGGGCGTCGCGGGGGCGGTGACCGCGGCGGCCGCGGTGCTCGCGTCCGTCGCCGTCCTGGCGCTGCCCGGCGGCTCGGGGCCCGCGCCCCGCGCCGCCGTCGCC
This sequence comes from Actinomadura coerulea, assembly GCF_014208105.1. Lineage (NCBI taxonomy): Bacteria > Bacillati > Actinomycetota > Actinomycetes > Streptosporangiales > Thermomonosporaceae > Actinomadura > Actinomadura coerulea. The sequence continues at coordinate 3,447,285 of NZ_JACHMQ010000001.1, read as the reverse complement.
GCCCGCACGGCCACCGTCCCGTCCCCGAACGAGCGCGTCGGGGCCGTCGGCGACCCCGACGAGATCACCGACGCGGTGCCGTACTTCGAGACGAAGGACCCCGGCAAGAAGGTCGTCAAGCACGTCACCGACGTCCGCCGCAGCGGCAGCTTCGTGCGCGTCTACACCGACCTCGGGGAGGCCGACGAGAACTCCGAGCCGGCCATCGACCTGTGCAAGTGGACGACCCAGTTCCTCAAGGACGGCGGCGACGACGAGCCCCGCGTCTTCGTCCACGGCAAGAGCGACGACAACGGCAGCGTCGTCCTGGCCAACAAGCAGAGCGACAAGGACGACTGCGAGGTCCCCGAGACCCCCTAGCAGTTGCCGGATCCCCCGGAGTTCGAGTCGTAGTAGTAGCCCGAGTACTGCGTGTCGGACAGGCGACTCTGCTCGGTGTTCCGGTTGACCCCGTTCAGAGCCCAGGCGTAGGGCAGGTCGAGCGGCTTGGGGTTGTCCATCTCCATGACATGGCGGAGCTTGGCGTCCTCGACGGCGGCCGTGCCCAGCGCGGCGAGCCTGGCGACCGGGTCCGGCGCGGCGCCCTCCAGCGCCCCGAGCCCGGACGGGGTACCGGATCCGGCGTCCGCACGGAGCCTGCGCCGGACCGCCCTGCCCTTGCGCGTCGGCCGGAGCCGGCCGCGGAACCCCCGGCGCAGGACGCCCCTCTCGACCAGCCCGCCCGCGATGGCGGCCACCTCGTCGGACCCGGCGACCGCGTCGAGGACGTAGCCGAGCTGGAAGCCGGTGTCGGGGACCTCGTCGAGAAGCGCGAGCTGGACCTTGTCGCCGGCCTCACGCTCGACGACGGTGACGCGGCGCGTGCCCCGCGAGACGCGGACGCGGCGCTGCCCGTAGAGGGCGAGCAGGGCGCACTGCGCGGCGCGCGTGGGTCCGCCGCAGAGCAGTGCGATCTCGTAGGTGGTGAACTCGTCCACGGCGACTCCCCGGGGGCTGACCGTCAGTTCCGCGACCGTCAATGTGACGCGTCAGGGCCCGGGGAGGTTGCGTCATTCGGCCGGTTCGAGGGTGAGGGAGATCGAGTTGATGCAGTAGCGGTCGTCGGTGGGGGTGTCGTAGCCCTCGCCGTGGAAGACGTGCCCCAGGTGCGAGTCGCACACCGCGCAGCGGACCTCGGTGCGGACCATGCCGAGGGAGCGGTCCTCGATCAGCGTGACCGCGTCGGACTCGGACGGCGCGAAGAACGACGGCCAGCCGCAGTGGCTCTCGAACTTGGTCTCCGACCGGAACAGCTCGGTCCCGCACGCGCGGCACCGGTAGACCCCGACGGTCTTGGTGTCGGTGTACTCGCCGGTGAAGGGCTTCTCGGTGCCCGCCTCCCGCAGCACGTGGTACTCCTCCGGGCTGAGCCGGGCCCGCCACTCGTCCTCGCTTTTGCGGATCTTCTCCATGGTTCGACCGTACCCGGCGGCGGAGCCGGGGAAGACTGTCGTCCCCGTGGGTTAACGTGCGCCTATGGCCTCGCCCTTCATCGAGATCCCGGTCGGGGATCGGCTCGTCAAGGTGACCAATCCCGACAAGGTCTACTTCCCCGAGCACGGCTACACCAAGCGGCAGCTCGTGGAGTACTACCTGGCGGTGGGGGAGGGGATCCTGCGCGCCACCCGCGACCGCCCGACGACGCTGGAACGCTGGCCCGCCGGGGTCTTCGAGGGCGCCCGGATGGCCACCCGCGAGGACTACGCGCGCGGCCAGGCGGGCATGGGCGCCGGCAAGTCCGACGCGTTCTACCAGAAGCGCATCCCGAAGGGCGCGCCCGACTGGGTGCGGACCGCCCGGATCGCCTTCCCCAGCGGGCGTTCGGCCGACGAGGTCTGCCCGACCGAGGTCGCCGTGATCGCCTGGGCGGCCAACCTCGGGACGCTGACCTTCCACCCGTGGCCCGTCCGCAAGGGCGACGTCGACCATCCGGACGAGCTGCGCATCGACCTCGACCCGCAGCCCGGCACCGATTTCTCCGACGCCGTCCGGGTGGCGCTCGGCCCGGCCCGCGACCTGCTGTCGGAGCTGGGCTACACCGGCTACGTCAAGACGTCCGGCAAGGGCGGTGTGCACATCTACGTCCGCATCGAGCCGCGCTGGACGTTCACCGAGGTCCGCCGGGCCGCCCTCGCCTTCGGCCGCGAGGTGGAGCGCCGCGCCCCCGCCGAGGTCACCACGCGGTGGTGGAAGGAGGAGCGGGGCGAGCAGGTCTTCATCGACTTCAACCAGAACGCCCGCGACCGCACGATCGCCTCGGCCTACAGCGTCCGGCCGGCGCCGCACGCCCCGGTGTCGGCGCCCGTGACCTGGGAGGAGCTGGCCGACGTCGACCCCCACGACTTCACGATCGCCACGATGCCGGCCCGCTTCGCCGAGGTCGGCGACCTGCACGCCCCGATCGACGACGCGTCCTTCTCCCTCGAAGCGCTGCTCGACATGGCCGACCGCGACGAGAAGGACCACGGCCTCGGCGACATGCCGTACCCGCCGAACTACCCGAAGATGCCGGGCGAGCCCAAGCGCGTCCAGCCCAGCAAGGACACCGGCAACCACTAGGCAGTGTTTCCACGTCCCGGCCCACTTCGCTCGACCTGGCGGCTCGCTACGTGACCGGGCCTGGGCGAACGCGGCACCGGCCAGGTCACGCGTTCGCGCGCGTGGCCGGGGCCACTTCGAGACAGGGTCCTGCGGAATTTCCGCCGCACGGCCTGTCTTGCAACCGGTGGCATGAGGTCGAGACGAAGAGGCGGAGCGATGTCCACATTGACCATCCGGTATCTCGGAGGGCCGAGCGCGATCCTGGAGATGGGAGGCGTGCGGCTCGTCGTCGACCCGACGTTCGACCCGCCCGGCGACTACCCGGTCGGGTCGCGGAAACTGACCAAGACGGCCGAGCCGGTGCTCGGCCCGGACGACGTCGGCCCGGTCGACGCGGTGCTGCTGTCCCACGACCAGCACCCGGACAACCTGGACGCGGGCGGCCGCGCCTACCTGGCCGGGGTCCCGCTGACCCTGACGACGGAGGCGGCCGCCGGACGCCTCGGCGGCACCGCACGCGCCCTGCCGACCTGGGAGCACGCCGAGCTTCCCCGCCCGGACGGCGGGACGCTCCGCGTCACTGGCGTCCCGGCCCAGCACGGCCCTGACGGCACCGAGCACCTGACGGGCCCGGTCACCGGCTTCGTCCTTTCCGGCGACGGCCTTCCCACGACCTATGTGAGCGGCGACAACGCGTCCCTCGACGTGGTCCGGGCCATCGCCGGGCGGTCCGGCCCGTTCGACGTCGCCGTGCTCTTCGCCGGGGGCGCCCAGACCCCGCTGCTCGGCGACGCCCACCTCACCCTGACCAGCGAGGGGGCGGCCGAGGCCGCCGGCATCCTGGGCGCCGCCCACGTCGTCCCGCTGCACTTCGAGGGCTGGGCGCATTTCTCCGAGGGCCGCGACACCGTGGCGCCGGCCTTCGAGAAGGCCGGGCTCGGTGATCGCCTCCATCTGCTCGGAGTGGGCGAGAGCGTCGCGTTGTGACACGGGTGAGGCCCGCCGTCTCCGGGACGGCGGGCCTCACGGCCGGATCGACGTGTCAGGGGATCAGTAGAGCTCGCGCTCCTGGACGGGGAGGTCCACCTTGGCCGGCCCGCGCCAGTTCTCGGCGGGGCGCGGCGGGGCGAGCAGGGTGGTCGCGTCGTCCTGGGACGCGACGACCGGGACGGTGACGGAGCTGCCGGGCAGGTCGACCGTCACCTGGGCGCCGGTGGGCCTGTCGAAGTTGTAGTCCGCGTCCGTCCCGGCGAGGACGAGCGCCAGCCGGTGCCCCTTCTTCAGCAGGTACTCCTGGCTGAGCGTCTGCCAGCGGACGCCGTAGTAGCGGCCGGGCTCCAGCGGTGCCGGGCGGCTCAGCGACCGGTGGTTCTGGGCGTCGAGCCAGCCGCGGGCGACGACGTTCACCGGCGAGGCCACGGTCCTGACCTCCGTCTGCTTGTAGCAGGCGTCGTCGGCGGGCGTGCTCTCGCCGTGGCAGTCCTCGGTGGCCAGCGTGCGGATGCCGGAGCCGGCGCCGAGGTAGTCCACGCGGGTGTCGTCGCCGTAGTCGACCAGCAGCGCCGTCAGGTTCGCCGTCGGCCCGTCCAGCTTGATCTTCAGGCGGGCGTCGGGGGTGCCGGACAGGCGCCCCGTCGCCGGAAGCGGCGCCGACACGAACGCCGTCCGGTAGGGCCGCACCGCCGTCGGGTCGGCGACCATGGCGTCCTCGGGGTAGCCCGCGCCCTGGGGCCCGGTGGCGTCGGTGAACGTGGCGGTGGTGCCGGCGGCGGCCGGCTCCGGGCCGAGGGAGCCGTCCGCGCCGGGACGCAGGACGACGCCGCGCGCGTCCCGGGACGGCCAGTCCCGCTGGGTGATCCACTGGTCCGGGCCGACCTCGATGTCGGCGCGCGGCTGCCGCATGATGTCGTTGGGGATCCGCTGGAGCTCGTGGTCGAACCACTTGTGCAGGGTCGCCACCCACGCGTCGCGCCGGGTGTCGAACGGGTCGACGTGGCCGCGCTGCGTCAGCCAGACCTTGCGCTGGACGCCGCGCCGCGCGAGGGCGCTCCACCACTTGGCGAAGTTGTCGTCCTTCACGTTCAGGTCGTTGACGCCGTGTGCGGCGAAGATGCTCGCGTGGACGCGGGAGGCCCGAGCGATCGTCCCGTCCCGGTAGTCGGCGGTCTTCCAGTAGGCGTTGTAGTTGCCGGTCGCGTCGTCCTCGCCCTGGTCCAGCTCCGCGTTGACGGCCGCGCACTTGGCGGGCGGATCGGTGTCGACGTAGTCGGCGAGCCACGGCTGCTCGTCGTCGGTGTACTTCACGCCGTTCATCCGGCTGTAGTCGTACCAGCTGCTGATCGCCGAGATGGGGACGATCGTCTCCAGCCCCTCGACGCCGGTGGCCGCCACGCCGTTGGCGAGCGTCCCGTCGTAGGACTTGCCGATCATGCCGGTGCGGCCGGTCGTCCAGGTCGCCTTCACCGGGCTGCCGTCCGGCCGGTAGGCCCGGGCGCGCCCGTTGAGCCAGTCGACCACGGCCTTGCCGCCGAGGACGTCGGTCGGGCCGCCGCTGACCGGGCAGCCGTCGGAGCGGGTCGTGCCGACCATGTCGACGGCGAGGAACGCGTACCCGCGCGGCACGAAGTAGTTGTCGTAGTAGAGCGGGAACTTCACCGGGTTCCCGTTCGCGTCGTAGGTCTTGCGCTCGCTCTCGTTGCCGCGCCCCGCGTTGTCGTAGTAGGGGCTCTCATCCATGATCACCGGCACCCGCAGACCCTGCTCGGTCTCCTTCGGCCGGATGATGTCCACGTTGACGCGGTCCTTCTTGCCGTCCCGGTCGCTGTCCACGCCCGACTCGACGTAGACGTGCTCGCGGATCGCGTCCTTGTAGGAGAAGACGGGCTGGGTGACCCCGCCCCTCACCACGATCTTGGGGGACGTCCCGGCCAGTGCCGTCGCGCCGCCGCCCGCCGCGGCGAGCGCCGCGCCGGTCAGCACGGCCGCCGTCATGGTCCGCCGGGTTCGTCTCAGGGATCGCCTGGCCAACCCGCACCTCCGAATACGAAAACGATCTCCGACTGGCACAGGCTCCCCGCCCGGGGGCCGCGGGTAAAGGGCGGTGCGCGACGAAGACCGCCCGGATTTGGTCACGTCCTGCCCTTGCCTCGATGCAAATGTCCCTATTACGGATTTCGGATGTCCGGGAACGGGGCGCGGGGATGCCCGGCGCGCCTGCCGGGCATCCCCGCCCCATGGGTTGGAGCTATCGGAAGTCACTGAAGATGGGCCCGTTCCGCCTCAACTTCTCCAAGAAGGGCGTCGGGCACAGCGTCGGAGCGCGCGGAGCCCGCTACACACGCTCGGCGGACGGGCGCCGTCACATGACGCTGCGCATCCCCGGGACCGGTCTGTCGTGGAGACGGTCCCTGAAGTCGTCTAGCCGCTCTTAGCGCGGTTGACCGCCGACAGGACGGCCTCCACCGACGCCGTGAGCACGGACGTGTCGCGTCCCGCGCCCCAGCGGGTCACGCCGTCCACGCGGCACTCGGCGTAGGCGACGGCCGCGGCGTCCTGCCCGGTCCCCGCCGAGTGCTCGGCGTACCGCAGGACCTCCACCTTGATCCCGGCGGAGGCCAGCGCGTCCGTCAGGGCGTCCAGCGGGCCGTTGCCCGTGCCGGCGTGCTCGCGCTCGCCGCCGCCGACCCGGACCACGCCGGTGAAGTCGTGCCGCGCGGGGCCCGTGCCGGAGGTCCGCCATCCGGTCACCTGGACCGGCCCCGGCCGGTCCAGGTACTCGGCGCGGAACAGCTCCCACAGCTCCTCGGCCGTGACCTCCTCGCCGCTGCCGTCCGTCGCCCGCTGGACGACCCGGGAGAACTCGATTTGCAGGCGGCGCGGCAGGTCGAGCCCGTACGCCGAGCGCAGCAGGTAGGAGACGCCGCCCTTGCCCGACTGGCTGTTGACGCGGATGACCGCCTCGTACCCCCGCCCGACGTCGGCGGGGTCGACCGGCAGGTACGGCACGTCCCACGGCAGCCGCTCCGGCGGCACGCCCCGCTCCTCGGCGAGGCGCGCGTGGCGGGCCATGCCCTTGGCGATCGCGTCCTGGTGGGTGCCGGAGAACGCCGTGTACACGAGGTCGCCGCCGTACGGGTGCCGCTCGTGGACGGGCAGCCGGTTGCAGTGCTCGACGGTCCGCCGGATCTCGTCGATGTCGGAGAGGTCGATCCGCGGGTCGACGCCCTGCGCGTGCAGGTTCAGCGCCAGCGTGACCAGGTCGACGTTGCCCGTCCGCTCCCCGTTGCCGAACAGGCAGCCCTCGACCCGCTGGGCGCCGGCCAGCATCGCCAGCTCCGCGCACGCGACGCCCGTCCCGCGGTCGTTGTGCGGGTGGACCGACAGGATGACCGCGTCGCGCCTGGCCAGGTTGCGGTGCATGTACTCGATCTGGTCGGCGTACACGTTCGGGGTGGCGATCTCGACCGTGGCCGGCAGGTTCAGGATGACCGGGCGGTCGGGGGAGGAGTCCCAGAGCGCGGTGACCGCGTCGCACACCTCCAGCGCGTAGTCGGGCTCGGTGAGGTTGAACGTCTCGGGGGAGAACTCGAACCGCACGCCCGGCCCGGCGAGCCGCGCCACGACGGCCGCCCCGTCCAGGATCAGCCGCCGCACGCCGTCCCGGTCCGACCCGAGTACGACGTCCCGCCACACCGGCCCCGTCGCCGTGTACAGGTGGACGACGGCCCTGGGCAGCCCCTCGACGGAGGCGAACGTCCGCTCGATGAGCTCGTCGCGGGCGGGCGTGAACACCACGGGCGTCACGTCGTCGGGCACGCCGGTCTCGGCCAGGTGCCGGACGAAGTCGAAGTCGGTCCGGCTTGCCGACGGGTAGCCGACCTCGATCTCCTTGAAGCCCATCGTCACGAGCAGGTCGAACATGCGGCGCTTGCGGGCGGTGTCCATGGGCTCGGCCAGCGCCTGGTTGCCGTCCCGCAGGTCGACGGGCACCCACAGGGGCGCGCTCTCGATGCGCCTGGACGGCCAGGTCCGCTCGACGTCCGGCACGGGCGACGGCACGCGCTCGTGGACGGACCGGTACCGGTGGAACGGCATGGAGCTGCCGCGCTGGGGGTTCCAGAAGGGCGCCCCGTCCGCCACCGGGCCGGACGGGGTGCGCAGGGTGGGGAAGTTCGTGCGCGTGCTGGGGAAGTTCATGGGCCTGTTCTTCGTTCGATCGCCGGACGACCGGCAGCACCGGACCCCGCGGCGGGGTGCCGGTCGGAATCAGGCCCCGCCGCGGCGACCGAGAAGAAGGCCCTGCCACGACACGCCGTCCACCCCACCACACCTCAGCTCCTCAGACAAGCTGAGGTGGGCCTACCCTGGAGGCCCCGACGCCGTCCCCGGAGGACTCCCGATGCCGCTCGGCCCGCTCCGTCCCAGCCCGCTCGTCGAGCAGGCCGCGCAGCGCCTGCGCGAACAGATCGCCGCCGGGGCCTGGCCGGTCGGGACGCGGCTGCCCGGCGAGACGACCCTCGCCGGGGAACTGGGCGTGGGCCGCTCCACCGTCCGCGAGGCCCTGCGCGCCCTGGCCGGGGCCGGTCTCGTGCAGGCCCGGCAGGGCGCGGGCGTCTTCGTCACCGCGACGGAGCCGGCCGAGGACTGGCCCGCCCGGCTCCGCCGCGCCTCCGTCGCCGACGTCTACGAGATCCGCGCCATGCTGGAGGTCCGCGCCGCCGAACTGGCCGCCGGGCGCCGCACGCCGGACGACCTCGACGCTCTCGACCGGGCGCTCGCCGACCGTGACGCGGCCCTGGCCGGCGAAGGCGCCGGGCCCGGCGTCGAGGCGTTCATCGACGCCGACATCGCCCTGCACACCGCCGTCGTCGCCGCCGCGCACAACCCGGTCCTCGCCGACCTGTACGCCGGGTTCGTGCCCGTCCTGCGCGACGGCCTGCTCGACCTCGCCGCCCTGGTCGACGTCCGCGCGGCCGACGACGCCCACGGCCGGGCGGCCCACGCCGCCCTGGTCGAGGCCGTCCGCGCCCAGGATCCGGCGGCCGCGAGCGCCGCCATCAGGGCCGAGCTCGACCGGACCCTGGCCGGCCTACTCCAGAGCCGATAGCAGGGGCGGAAGGTCGCCGTCGTGGACGATCGTCAGGCGGCGGGTGGCCCTGGTGAGGGCGACGTAGAGGTCCTGGCCCCCCTTGGCCGACTCGGTGAGGATCCCGGACGGGTCGACGACGACGACCGAGTCGAACTCCAGGCCCTTGGCCTCCTCGGCGGTCAGCACGACCACGGGCGAGTCGAGGGCCTCGGGGGTGGCGCCGACGGCGGCGTCCGGGAGGGCCCGCAGGACGCCGGTGTGGCGCGCCGCCGAGACGATGACGGCCAGGCGGCCCTCCTTGAAGGCGCCGCCGATGTCCTCGCCGCCGGTCACCAGGACCAGCTCCGAGCGCACCAGGGACGGCAGCTCCTCGACCGGAAGCGCGACCGCCGCCGGCGGCGGCCCGTCGTCGCGGACGGGTTCGGGCGGCGTCTGGTCCGGGGCGACGGCGGCCAGGACGTCCGCGGCGACCTTCATGATCGCGGCCGGGGTGCGGTAGTTGACCATGAGCCGCTGCTCGCGCCACCGGCCCGGGACGTAGCGGTCGAGCATCTGGCCCCACGACGCCGCGCCCGCCGCGCTGCCGGTCTGGGCGATGTCGCCGACGACCGTGAGGGAGCGCGTCGGGACGCGCCGCATCACGGTCCGCCACGCCATCTCCGACAGCTCCTGCGCCTCGTCCACGATGACGTGGCCGTAGGCCCATTCGCGGTCGGCCATGGCGCGCTGGGCGGTGGTGAGGCGCGGGCCGCCGTCGTTGTGGCGCTCGGCCAGCTCGCTCGCGGAGATCAGGTCGCTCGCCAGGATCATCTCGGTGCCGTCGGTGGTCTGCATGACCTCGCGGGCGTAGCGCTCCTCCTCGGCGCGCTTCGCCGCCGCCAGGCGCGCGCGGGCCTTGTCGGCGGAGTCGTCCTTGCCGAGGAGCTCGGCGGCCTCGTCCAGCAGGGGAACGTCCGAGACCGTCCACGGCGAGCCGGACGGGCGGTGCAGGAGCGCCTGCTCGTCGGGGGAGAGGCCGGCCTCGGCGCCCGCGCGCGCGAGGGCCTCCGGGGAGGCGTAGAGATCGCTGAGGAGCCGCTCGGGCGTCAGGTCGGGCCAGAGCTCGTCCAGGGCGGACCTGACGGCCGGGTCCTGCCAGAGAGCCTCCTTGGCCAGGCGGAGGTCGGTCTCGTCGAGAAGGGGCTCGTCCTCGGCCTCGTCGATCAGCTCCTGGAGCCAGCCGGGCAGCCCGCCGGACTTGGCGATCTCTTCGAGGGGCTCGTCCATGATGCGGTCGAACTGCTCGGCCCGGTCGAAGGCCAGCGCCTCCAGCATGTCGTGGACGAAGCGGCGCCGCTGGATGTTGTGCGGGGCGCGCAGGGCGCGGGCGCGATCACGGATCTGCTCGCACCTGCCGGCCTCCACGACCAGGGTCAGGCCGTCGGCCTCGACGCGCAGGCCCCCGTCGGGGACGCGCTGCCGGTCGTGGACGGCCGCCTGCACGAGGTCGGCCATGCGGAGGCCGCCCTTGACCACGGCGGCCGCGGGGACCTCGCCCGCCGTCGCCCTGAGCCCCGGGTACAGCTCGCCGACCGTGGCCAGGGCGACGTCCGTCTCGCCGAGGCCGGGCAGCACCTGCTCGATGTAGCGCAGGAACGTGGCGTTCGGCCCCACGATGAGGACGCCGCGGCGCTCCAGGACGTCGCGGTGCGTGTAGAGGAGGTAGGCGGCCCGGTGGAGGGCGGCGACCGTCTTGCCGGTGCCCGGCCCGCCCTGGACGACCAGCACCCCTTGGAGGCCGGAGCGGATGACCTGGTCCTGCTCCTCCTGGATGGTCGCGACGACGTCGCTCATCCGTCCCGTCCTGCCGCGGCGGAGGGTGGCGAGCAGGGCGGCCTCGCCGACGATGCCGCCGCGCTCGGACTCGTCCAGGCCCTCCAGGTCGAACACCTCGTCGTCCAGCCGGACGACCTCGCGCCGGCGCAGGTGCAGGTGCCGGCGGCGCGCGAGCGTGCCGGGCGCCCCCGGCGTGGCGGTGTAGAACGGCCGGGCCGCGGCGGCGCGCCAGTCGATCAGGACGGGCTCGTGGTCCTCGTCGCGCAGTCCGATGCGGCCGATGTAGAAGGTGTCGCCGGAGCCGTCCGCGTCCGCGCGGTGGTCGATGCGCCCGAAGCACAGGCCGTGCTCGACGGCGTTCAGCTGGACGAGCCGCCGGGCCGCCTCGTCGGTGGCGATGGCGCTCTCGACCCGCGCCTGGAAGGCGGCGCCGCCGCCCGCCGCCGGCCCCTCGCGCAGCGCGGTCGCGGTCCTGGCGCGCTCGGTGTCGAGCCGCGCGTACGCGCGGGACACGTACTCCTGCTCGACGCGCACGACGGCCTGCGCCGCCTTCTCTGCCCGTTCGGGGTTGACAGCGCCCGCTTGACGATGTCCCATGCGTAGGCTACACTCCTATTCATAGGGTGGACTATCTGTATGCGCGTTTGCGACTCAGTAGTCTAGCACTTTTCCGCGCCGAGTGTGATCCTCTAGCGCCGTCCAAAAGATCGTCTGTGTTGTGGCGGGCGTCATCCGCGCGGAACCCCCTGGACATCGATCTTCGTGAGGCTGTCGGCGAGCAGCACTGCCGGACCCCTCCGAAAGGTCACCTCTCCATGGCCGACTCCGCCCGCCCGCTGAACCGGCGCGCCTTCCTCGCCTCCAGCGGGCTCGCCACCAGCGGACTCCTCACCGCCGTCGCCGTGAGCGGCGTGCCCGGCACCGCCCACGCGGCCCCCCGCGGCCGCGCCCTGCCCGCCGACCCGTTCACCCTCGGCGTCGCCTCCGGCGACCCGGAACCCGACGGGTTCGTCCTCTGGACCCGCCTGGCCCTGGACCCGCACGCCGAGGACGGCCTCGGCGGCATGCCCGCCCGGACCGTCCCCGTCCGCTGGGAGGTCTCCTCCGACTCCCGGTTCCGCCGCATCGACCGGCGCGGCACCGCCGCCGCCCGCCCCGACGGCGCCCACTCCGTCCACGTCGAGCTGAACGGCCTGCGCCCCGGCCGCGACTACTGGTACCGGTTCCGCGTGGAAGGCCACGTCTCCCCGGTCGGGCGGACGCGCACCGCCCCCCACCCGGCCACCTTCGGCCCCGCCCTCGCGATGGCCTTCGTGAGTTGCTCGCAGTTCGAGCACGGCTACTTCACCGCATACCGGCGGCTGGCCGAGGAGAACCCCGACCTCGTCCTGCACCTGGGCGACTACCAGTACGAGTACAAGAAGGGCGTCTACACGATCCCGGGCGGCAACGTCCGCGACCACGAGGGCCCGGAGACGGTCACGCTGGCGGACTACCGGCTGCGGCACGCCCAGTACAAGACCGACCGCGACCTCCAGGCCGCGCACCAGGCCGCCCCCTGGCTCGTCGTGTTCGACGACCACGAGGTCGAGAACAACTGGGCCGGCTCCATCCCCGAGGAGGGCTCCGACACCCCCTCCTACGACGACTTCCGCGCCCGCCGCGCCGCCGCGTTCAAGGCGTACTACGAGAACATGCCGCTGCGCCGGCGGTCCGTCCCCGACGGCCCGGACATCCAGGTCTACCGGCGGGTGCGGTGGGGCCGGCTGGCCAACTTCCACATGCTCGACACCCGCCAGTTCCGCGACGACCAGGGCTGCGGCGACGGCTACAAGGACTGCCCCGCCGCCACCGACCCCAAGCGCTCCATCACCGGCGGCGAGCAGGAGAAGTGGCTGCTCGACGGCTTCCGCCGCTCCACCGCCCGGTGGGACGTCCTCGGCCAGCAGGTGTTCTTCGCCCAGCGCGACAACACCGCCGGGCCCGTCAAGAAGACCTCGATGGACTCCTGGGACGGCTACGCCGCCTCCCGCGACCGGATCACCAAGGGCTGGCTGGACGCCGGGGTCCGCAACCCCGTCGTCCTCACCGGCGACGTCCACGCCCACTGGGCGAGCGACCTGAAGGCCGACTACGACGACCCGGAGTCCAGGACGGTCGGTTCGGAACTGGTGTGCACCTCCATCACCAGCACCGGCGACGGCAAGGACTCCAACCCGGCCGACCACCCCTACCTCAAGATCAACCCGCATCTGCGCTTCTACAACAACCAGCGCGGCTACGTGATGACGAGGATCGACAAGGAGGAGATGAGGGCCGACTTCAAGACCCTCCCGACCGTCCGGACCCCGGGCGCCGGCATCTCCACCAAGGCGACGTTCGTCATCGAGGACCGCGTCCCCGGCGTCAACCAGGCCTACCTGCGGCCCTACGCCTCGGCGAAGGCGGCGGCGCAGCCGGACCAGGACGTGATCCGGCAGACCGTCCGCAACGAGACCCAGCCCTGAGAACCGGCCGGCCGGGGACGCGCGGACGCGCCCCGGCCGGCCCCGGCCCGGGGACGGGCTCAGCGGTCCATGCGCGGGCTTGTCGCGGGGCCGGTGAAGATGTCGTCGAGGTCGTAGGCCACCGGCACCTCTAGCTGGGCGTAGGTGCAGGAGGCGGGCGTCCGGTCGGGGCGCCAGTTGCGGAACCGCGCGGTGTGCCGGAACCGGTCGCCCTCCATCGCCTCGTACGCCACCTCGACCACCAGCTCCGGGCGCAGCGGAACCCAGCTGAGGTCCTTCTTGCCGGTCCAGCGGGAGACCGCCCCGGGCATGCGGTCGGCGGTCGCCTCCGTCTGGCTCGCCCACTCGGCCCACGGGTGCTGGGACAGGTCCTCCAGCCGGTAGGGCTGCAACTCCTCGACGAGTTCGGCGCGGCGCTTCATCGTGAACGAGGCCGCGACGCCGACGTGCTGGAGACTGCCGTCGGTGTTGTACAGCCCGAGCAGCAGCGACCCCACGATGGGCCCCGACTTGTGCCAGCGGAAGCCCGCCACCACGCAGTCGGCCGTCCGCTCGTGCTTGACCTTGAACAGCACGCGCTTGTCGGGCTCGTACGCGGTGTCGCGCGGCTTGGCGATGACGCCGTCCAGCCCGGCGCCCTCGAACTCGTCGAACCAGCGCAGCGCGAGTTCGTAGGAGTCGGAGGCGGGCGTGACGTGGATCGGCGCCTTCACCCCGGCGAGGGTGCCGGCGAGCCGCCGCCGCCGCTCGCCGAGCGGCACCTCCATCAGCGACTCGTCGCCGAGGGCGAGCAGGTCGAAGGCCACGAACGACGCGGGAGTCTGCTCCGACAGGAGCTTGACCCGCGACGCGGCCGGGTGGATGCGCTGCTGGAGGGCGTCGAAGTCGAGGCGCGTCCCCCGGGGGAGCACGATCTCGCCGTCCACCACGCACCGCTCGGGCAGCTCGCGCCGCACCGCCTCGACCAGCTCGGGGAAGTAGCGGGTGAGCGGCTTCTCCCCGCGGCTGGACAGCTCCACCTCGTCACCGTCGCGGAAGACGATGCAGCGGAACCCGTCCCACTTCGGCTCGTACAGCAGGTCGCCCTTGGGCATGGTCTTGACCGCCTTGGCCAGCATCGGCGGCAGCGGCGGGCTGATCGGCAGGTCCATGCCCCCATCTTGCGCCCCCGCACCGACAAAAGCGGGTTCCGGGGGTCCGATAACGTGCAGGTCATGCGCCGTCTGCTGCCCGAACCCGCCGCCGACGTCGATCCCTACGAGGCCTACGGGGATCCGCCGCGCCTGCGGCTCGGCATGGTCATGAGCGCGGACGGGTCCGTCACCGACGCCGAGGGCTGGACCGACGGCCTCGGCGGCGCCGCCGACTTCCGCGTCTTCCGGACCCTGCGCGCCCTGGCCGGCGCGATCCTCGTCGGCGCCGGTACCGTCCGCACCGGGCGCCTCGGCCCGGCGCGCCTGCGCGGCGACCTGCGCGCCCGCCGCGGCGGGCCGCCGGCCCCCATCGTGGTGGTGAGCCGCTCCCTCGACCTGGACTGGACTCTCCCGCTGTTCCACGAGGCCGAGACGCCCACCGTGGTCGTGACGACCCGGACCGCCAGGGCCGGGGTCCCCGGCCACCTCCGGGTGGTCGCGGAAGGCGACGACGACGTCGATCTCCCCGCCGCCGTGGAAGCCCTGCGCGAGGACCTCGGCTACGAGCATCTCCTCTGCGAGGGCGGTCCGTCCCTGGCCACCGCGCTCATCAGGGCCTCCCTTGTGGACGAGCTGTGCCTCAACATCGCGCCCGCCCTCCTTGGGAGCGCGCGCCACACCCGCCTGCTGGAGGGACTGGACGCCGAGGTACCGCTCGACCCGGCCGCCCTCTACCTGGACGAGGGCGTGCTGTTCCTCCGCTACCGGTTGCGGAGGTAGCGCGAGCCCGGCGGCCGCGACCCGCGTGAGAAACGGCCCGGCCACCTGCCCGCCCAGCCCGGCGTGGTGACCGTCTGTCCCCAATCTGTACGAATCCGTCATGCCGGAAGCCTTGGGGAGCGACACTAGTCGGCAGGGGGACGGGTGAGATTCTCACGAAAGGAGCGGGGGTGGAGTACGCCGCATTGGGCGCGTGGATCATCGCCGCCGTCGCGGGCGGGTATCTGCTGGTCGTGTGGCTGGTCAACGGAGGGCGTTCGACCAAGGTGACGCGGTTCCCGCGGCTGGTCGTGGCGGGGCATCCGCTCTCGGCCGTCGCGGGCCTGGCCGTGTGGGTCGCCTACGTGGTGACGGGGAACGCCGTCTACGCCTGGGTCGCCTTCGCGGCCCTGCTCGTCGTCATCTTCCAGGGGCTGCTGCTGTTCACCCGCTGGCTCGTCGGCCGCGGCGGCCGCCACGCCAGGGGCGCGGAGCAGGCGTTCCCGGCCGCGGCGGTCGCCGTCCACGGCGCGGTGGCGGTCGCGACGTTCGTCCTGGTCTTCCTGACCGCGATGGAGGTCGGCCGGGCGTGAGCCCCGCGGCTCACGCCCCGCGCCGCAGGACGAGGAGCGCGCGGTCCACGACCGCCACCGCGTCGCGGGCCTTGAGGCGGGGACGCTCGCCGAGCGTGCCCGGCTCGGCGGTGTCGAGCGCGAACTCCCAGCGCTCGCCGTACTCGGCGCCGGGAAGCGTGAACTCGACCGGCTCCGAGCCGGCGTTGATCAGAAGCAGGAACGAGTCGTCCCGGACGCGCCTGCCGCGCGGGTCGGGTTCGGTGATGGCGTCGCCGTTGAGGAACACGCCGAGGGACTTGGCGAAGCCGACGTTCCAGTCCTGGTCGGTCATGCTCTCGCCGGCCGGGGTCAGCCAGGCGATGTCGGCGGCGGCGCCGCGGCCCGTCCCGGTGAAGAATCGGCGGCGCCGGAACACCGGGTGGTCGTGGCGCAGCCGCGACAGGAGCCGGATGAACTCCATGTCGCCCGAGTCCTCCCAGTGGACCCAGGCGATCTCGTTGTCCTGGCAGTAGGCGTTGTTGTTGCCCCCCTGCGTACGGCCGATCTCGTCCCCGTGGGAGAGCATCGGCACGCCCTGCGACAGGAACAGCGTCGCGAGGAAGTTGCGGCGCTGCCGGGCCCGCAGGTCGAGGACCCCGGGATCGCCGGCGGGGCCCTCGACCCCGCAGTTCCACGACCGGTTGTCGTCGGTGCCGTCCCGGTTTTCCTCTCCGTTGTCCTCGTTGTGCTTGTGGTCGTAGGAGACGAGGTCGGTGAGCGTGAACCCGTCGTGGCAGGTCACGAAGTTGATGGACGCGAACGGGCGGCGCGCGCTGTGCTCGTAGAGGTCGGAGGAGCCGGTCAGCCGCGACGCGAACTCCGGCATGGTCGCGTACGAGCCGCGCCAGAAGTCGCGGACGGTGTCGCGGTACTTGCCGTTCCACTCCGTCCACAGCGGCGGGAAGTTGCCGACCTGGTAGCCGCCCTCGCCCACGTCCCACGGCTCGGCGATGAGCTTCACCTGGGACACGACGGGGTCCTGTTGGACGAGGTCGAAGAACGCGGCCAGCCGGTCGACGTCGTGGAGTTCGCGGGCCAGCGCCGAGGCCAGGTCGAAGCGGAACCCGTCGACGTGCATCTCCAGGATCCAGTAGCGCAGCGAGTCCATGATGAGCTGCAGCGCGTGCGGGTTCCGGACGTTCAGCGAGTTGCCGCAGCCGGTGTAGTCGAGGTGGTAGCGCTTGTCGTCGTCGCGCAGCCGGTAGTACGACGCGTTGTCGATGCCCCGGAACGACAGCGTCGGGCCCAGGTGGTCGCCCTCCGCCGTGTGGTTGTAGACGACGTCGAGGATGACCTCGATGCCCGCCTCGTGCAGGGCGCGGACCATCGCCTTGAACTCCAGCACCTGCTCACCGGACTGCCCCGAGGAGCTGTAGGAGTTGTGCGGCGCGAAGAACCCGATCGTGTTGTAGCCCCAGTAGTTGTCCAGGCCCCGCGCCACGAGGGCGTGCTCGGGGACCGACTGGTGCACCGGCATCAGCTCGACCGCCGTCACCCCGAGGTCGAGGAGGTGGTCGATCATCACCGGGTGCGCGACGCCCGCGTAGGTCCCGCGCTGCTCCTCGGGGACGGCGGGGTGCAGCTTCGTCAGGCCCTTCACGTGCGCCTCGTAGATGACGCTCTCGTGGTACGGGACGCGCGGCGGCCGGTCGTCCCCCCAGTCGAAGAACGGGTTGACCACCACGTTCTTCGGCATGTACGGGGCGCTGTCGTCCTCGTTCAGCGCGTCGGGGTCGGCGAACCGGTAGGAGAACAGCGCCTCGTGCCAGCGGATCAGCTCGTGCGGCGTGGCGCCCGCGACGGCCTTGCCGTACGGGTCGAGCAGCAGCTTGGACGGGTTGCAGCGGTGCCCCTCGCGGGGGTCGAACGGCCCGTGCACCCGGTACCCGTAGCGCTGGCCGGGCCCGATGCCGGGCAGGTAGCCGTGCCAGACGAAGCCGTCCACCTCGGGCAGTTCCCGCCGCGTCTCGCGCCCCTCGGCGTCGAACAGGCACAGCTCGACCCGCCGGGCCACCTCAGAGAACAGCGCGAAGTTCGTGCCCGTGCCGTCCCAGGTGGCGCCCAGCGGATAGGGGTCCCCGGGCCACACATCCCGCATGCTCCTCCAACCCTCGGCCGGTTCGTCCGGCCCGTCGATTGTGGCCTACCCGCACCCTTCCCCGCGCGTCGAGGCCTTTCACCACGCGTGTCATTCCGGCGCGGCGCCGCGGGGGAGGCGCCAGACGATCTCCTCGTCGCGGGTCTCCCCGGTCAGGCGCAGCCCGATCCTGGACGCGACGGCCGCGGACGCGCGGTTGTCCGGGTGCACGGTCGCGACGACGTCGCGCACGCCGTGCGCCGCGAGCCAGTCCAGCAGCGCGCGGGCGGCCTCGGTGGCGAACCCGAACCCCTGGTACGGCATGCCGATCACCCAGGCGACCGACGCGATGAGCCGCGGCGGGCCCGGCGTGACCGTCGACCCGGCCGAGGGGGACGTCACGGGGAACCCCGGCGGCGCCGGGGTGACCGTCGCCTGCACGTACCCGACGGCCTGCCCGTCCCGGGCGCGGCGGACGATCCAGTTCAGCCACCACTCCTGGTGGTAGGGCGCCGGGCCCGCGACCAGGTGCGCGTAGCGGGCGCGCAGCTCCTCGCGCGTGAGGGGCTCGCCGCCGATGTGGCGGTGCAGGCGCGGATCGTCCAGGACGGGGGCCATCTCGTCCGCGTGGTGGACCGCCAGCGGCTCCAGGACGAGGCGCTGGGTGCGGATCGTGTCGGCGATCGGCCCGTACACCCGCCGATCGTATGCTCTCGCGGGCCCGCGCCGCGGCCGTCAGAGCCGCCACTCGGACCGCCGGCCGGACAGCCGCCGCGTCCAGGCGCCGACCGGATGCTGGCGCGGGTGGAGCCACAGCCACGGCTGGGCGTGCCGGAACGGCAGGTCGGTGCCGGGCTGCCACGGGAACAGGCCGTTCCCGTTGGGCCAGACGACCTGGAGGATCGGCGGCGGACGCCGGTAGAACGCCACGGCGCCGCCGAACAGCCCGACGGACCAGTCCTGTTCGACGTTCCGGAAGGCCGCCTGCTGCCCGCGCACGACGCCGTCGCGGCGCTCGCCGTCGGCGGGGGCGCGCCCCCCGGCGGTCTCGCGGCCGAGCATGTTGAGGATCTCTTCCGTCTCGTACACGTCGCCGCCGAACATCGCGAGTTCGGGCGCGCCGTGGCTGTGCCACAGTCCGACCGTGTAGGCCCAGCCGGAGCCGTCCTCGTCCGGCTGGACGAGGACGACGCTCCACCCGTACTGGGTGATGTGCACGATCGTGCGGAGCTGGAAGTTGTCCAGGCGGTCGCGGTCGCCGTAGTCACGGCACATCACGCAGGTGCATGAGGGGCGATCGCCGGACATGACCCTCAGTTTACGATCAATCGACCCTGGGCGAGCATGCCGCTGCGCGCAAGGTCACCAGAACGCGCCGGTGTCGCGCGGCGGCGCCTCGTGCTCGTGCCGCACGGCGGGGCCGCGCAGGCCCCGGACGGCCATGGCGCCCAGCAGCATCGCGGCGGGCATGCCGAGGGGCAGGGCGGTGAGCGGCGCCACGGACGCCACGTCCAGGGCCGTCCCGCCGAGCAGGCCCGCGACGCCGAGGTCGGCGCCGCGCCGTCCCGCGCCCAGCGGCAGCGCCAGGAGGGCGGCGGCGACGGCGAGCCCGGCCGCGGGCGCCGCCAGCGCGCGGCGCCGGACGAAGAAGGCCAGCGCCACCCCCAGCGCTCCCAGCGCGGGCAGCGCCATCACGCCGTACCAGCGTTCCGGCCGCGGCCTCATGCCGACCCGGATGACGGGCGGCGCCCCGCCTTCGCGCAGGTGCCAGCGTCGATTCCCGGAAATGTCGGGACTCGCAGTTACGGATACCGGCGGAAGCCGCAATTGCATGGCCGTATCGTCGAAACCCCGCGCCACGAGTTCGCGCGCCGCGCCGGAAGTGTCGATTCGCAGGAACGGCCTGTGCCCCGTCCGGTAGGCGCGGGCGATTTCGGCGCGGGCGAACGGGGCTCCGCGGTCTTTCCTCGTGCGGACGCGGACCCGCTCTGCGCGGGGGAACAGCGCCCCGGCGACCCGTCCCGCGAGGGCCCGCACCTCGGCGTCCGACCGGAGCCGCCCCGCCGCGTACAGGTCGACGTGGGCGCCGCCGTCGGGCAGGAGGACGACCTCCATCCGCGACCGCTGCTCCCGGGGCGGCGCGCCGCCGCATCCGGCGAGCACGGCGAGCACCAGCACAATCGTCGCGACCGCGGCAAGCCGCCGAAAACGCACCCAGGCCTCGCTTCGTCGGCCGGTGTCCCGGCGCCGGAAGAATGATCTATTTTATGCGCGACCACCGGTGGAGCACAGTAGGGAGAAGACCATGGCCGACGATCCGGTCAACGCGATCGACACCTCCGTTCCGCACTCCGCGCGCATATGGAACTACTGGCTCGGCGGCAAGGACAACTACCCGGTCGACCGCGACGCCGGTGACCAGTACGTCAGCATCTACCCCGGGATCGTGGACATAGCGCGGACCGGCCGGCACTTCCTGGCCCGCGCCGTCCGGTACCTGGCGGGGGAGGCGGGCGTCCGCCAGTTCCTGGACGTCGGCACCGGGCTCCCCACCGTCGACAACACCCACGAGGTGGCGCAGCGCGTCGCGCCCGAGGCGCGCATCGTGTACGTCGACAACGACCCGCTCGTGCTGTCCCACGCGCACGCCCTGCTGACGAGCCGCCCCGAGGGCGAGACCAGCTACATCGAGTCCGACATGCGGGACCCCGAGCAGATCCTGCGGATCGCCCGGGGCAAGCTCGACTTCGACCGTCCGATCGCCCTGATGCTGATGGGCGTCCTCGGGCACATCGACTCCTACGACGAGATCCTGCACATCATCCGGACCCTCATGGGCGGCCTGCCCTCCGGCAGCCACCTCGCCCTCTACGACGACACCGACACCGACGAGGCGCACAACAAGGCGCAGCAGGAGTACGACGACACCGGCGCCGTCCCGTACCGGCTGCGCCGGCCCGAGCAGATCGCCGGGTACTTCGACGGCTTCGAGCTGGTGGAGCCCGGTGTGGTGGCGTGCGAGAACTGGCGTCCCGAGCCGAGCCCGTTCGGCGAGACGCCGAGCACCTCGACCCTCTGCGGGGTCGCCCGCAAGGCCTGACCGGGCGGGGCCGCCGGCCGGTCAGGCCGGCGGCCCCGCCCGCCCCGGCGTCTCGGTCAGACCGCCGTCAGTTCCACCGGGATGTTGCCGCGGGTGGCGTTGGAGTAGGGGCACACCTGGTGGGTGGTCTCGACGAGCCGCCGCTTGGTCTCCGCGCTGAGGGCGTCGGGCAGCTCCGCCCGCAGCTTGACGTCGAGCTGGAAGCCGCCCGAGCCGTTCGGGCTGAGGCCGACCTCCGCGGTCACGGACATGCCGGAGACGTCGATCTTCTGCTTCCGCGCCACCAGCTGCATGGCGCTGGCGAAGCACGCTGCGTAGCCGGCCGCGAACAGCTGCTCGGGGTTCGTGCCGTCGCCGTCGCCCCCGAGCTCCTTCTGCAGGGCCAGCCGGAGGTCCAGCCGCCCGTCGGAGCTGAACGCGCGCCCGTCGCGCCCCGTGGAGGTGGCGGTGGTCGTGTACTGCCGCATGAGCTGCCCCTTCGTAAATAGACAGACAGATCTGTCTAGCTCGGAGAGTAGACCAGTCTGTCTGGTAGCGTCAAGGTGTGACCACGACATCCTCGGCGCCTCGCCGGAGCGCGGCCTGGTCCCGCGTCTTCGACACCGCGACGCGCCTGTTCTACGCCGAGGGCGTGCACGCCGTGGGCGTCGACCGGATCATCGCCGAGGCCGGGGTGGCGAAGGCGACCTTCTACCACCACTTCCCGAGCAAGGACGACCTCGTCCGCGCCTACATCACCGACCAGAGCATGCGGCAGCGCGGCATCGCCGACATGCCCGGGTCCGCGACGCCCCGCGAGGCCCTCCTCGCGGCGTTCGAGCGGATGTGCACGTTCGGCTCCGCGCCGTCCTACCGCGGCTGCCCCTTCATCAACGCCGCCGCCGAGTACCCCGACCCCGCCCACCCGGTGCGCCGGGCGATCGACGAGCACCGGGAGTGGTGCCGGGGCCTGTTCCGCGACCTCCTGGCCGCCGACGGCCACCCCGACCCCGACCGCACCGCCCGCACCCTCATGCTCCTGAGGGACGGCCTGGCCGTCGGCTTCGACCTCGACGACCCCGCCGCGGTCCGCGCCGCCGTCGACGAGGCCATCACCAGACTCCTGGACGCCCCCACCCGTCCCCCCGAGCCCGTGGGCTCGTGACGGGAGTCCTGCGGCGGCCGCTGCTCTTCCTGGACGTCGACGGACCGCTCATCCCCTTCGGACCGCGCGAGCACCCAACGCACCGCTCCTCCTCCTCGCCGGAAGTCGCGTCGAACCCGCTGCTGGCCCGGGTCGATCCCGGGCACGGGCCCAGACTGCTTGCGCTGCCGTGCGAGCTGGTGTGGGCCACCACCTGGATGGACGACGCCAACGAGTGCGTCGCACCGCTCGTGGGGCTGCCGCGGCTGGCGGTGGTGACCTGGCCGGACGACCCCGGCGCCGAGGAGCGGGACCAGCGGCAAGGCCTGCACTGGAAGACGCGGACCCTCGTCGCGTGGGCGGCGGGACGCCCCTTCGCCTGGCTCGACGACGAGATCACCGACAGGGACCGCGCCTGGGTGGCCGCGCGGCATCCGGGGCCGGCTCTCGCCCACCGGGTCGACCCGGGCGAGGGGATCACCGATGCCGACTACCGGGTGCTGGGGGAGTGGCTGCGCGCCGCCGCCTGAGGGGGTCGGGCGTCAGCGGTGGAGGAGGGTCTCCTGGGTCATGCGGGAGAGTTTTTCGGGGTTGCGGACGGCGTAGAGGCCGGTGACGCGGCCGTCGTCGATGCGGGTGGCGATGACGGTGTCGATCTCGCCGGCGCGGCCGAGGACCAGCGCGGGGCGGCCGTTGACGTGCGTCGGCCGCAGCGTGGCCGGGCCGGAGATCCCGGCGAGCACGGCGGCCACCCTGTCCGCCCCGACCACGGGCGCGAGCGCGGCCCGGACGACCCCGCCGCCGTCGGTCAGCAGGACGACGTCCGGCGCGAGGACGTCCATCAGGTTCCGCAGGTCGCCGGTCTCGACCGCCTGCTGGAAGGCACGGAGCGCGGCCCGGGTGTCGGACGGGGAGACGGAGTCGCGGGGCCGGCGCGCGGCGACGTGCTTGCGGGCGCGGTGGGCGATCTGGCGGACCGCGTCGGGGTTCCTGCCGACGGCCTGGGCGATCTCTTCGTAGTCCAGGGCGAACACCTCGCGCAGCACGAACACCGCCCGCTCGGTCGGCGCGAGCGTCTCCAGGACCAGCAGCATCGCCATCGAGAGGCTCTCGGCCAGTTCGACGTCCTCGGCCACGTCGGGCGCGGTCAGCAGCGGCTCGGGCAGCCAGGGCCCGACATAGGACTCCTTGCGCCGCCGCAGCGAGCGCAGCCGGGTGAGCGCCTGCCGGGTCGTGGTCCGCACCAGGTACGCGCGGGGATCCCGCACCGTTTCGAGGTCGACGCTCGTCCACCGCAGCCAGGTCTCCTGGAGCGCGTCCTCGGCGTCGGCGGCCGAGCCGAGCATCTCGTAGGCGACGGTGAACAGCAGGTTGCGGTGGGCGATGAACGCCTCGGTGGCGGCGTCCATGCGGCCGTCGGCCGTGCCCTTCGATCGTTCGTCCATGGCCCTCTCCGTTGCGCGTCTCGTGCCGTGCACAGGACGCCGGACCCTGCCCGTTCGTGACATCGAGGGCCAGTGGCGCACGTCACACATCGGCGCTGTCACGGGAGAGGGGGCGGCGTCATCTCGTGTCCAGAGCCGCGTGGACGCCGCGCGGCCCACGAGACGGGAGCTTGACCATGACGGAGAACGCCGGGAGCCGGACGGTCGCGATGGTCACCGGGGCGAACAAGGGAATCGGCCGGGCGGTCGCCGAGGAGCTCGCCGCACGGGGCATGACGGTCCTGATCGGTGCGCGGGACGGGCGGCGCGGGGAGGAGGCGGCCTCGGCCCTGCGCGCGGCGGGCGGCGACGTCCACGCGCTCGTGCTGGACGTCACCGACACGGCCACCGTCCAGGACGCCGCGAAGTGGGTCGAGGAGCGTTACGGGCGCCTCGACGTGCTGGTGAACAACGCCGGCATCACCGGCTCGGGACGGGTGGTGCCCCAGGACGCCGTCGACCAGGTCCCCAGCTCCGTGGACCTGGAGATGGTCCGGACGGTGTTCGCGACCAACGTCCTCGGAGTGATCGCGGTGACCAACGCCATGCTGCCGCTGCTGCGGCGGTCGCCGGCGGCGCGCGTCGTCAATGTCAGCAGCCACGCCGCGTCACTGGCCCTCACCAGCGACCCGGACGGCCCCTTCGCGGCGCTGCTGCCGTCGGCCGCGTACACGCCGTCCAAGGCGGCGCTGAACGCGTTGACCGTGCAGTACGCCAACGAGCTGCGGAAGGACGGCGTGCTCGTCAACGCCGTCGCCCCCGGCTTCGTCGGCACCGACAGCAACGCCCACACCGGGCATCTCACCCCCGCGCAGGGCGCCGCCGTCGTGGTGCGCATGGCCACGCTCGGCGCGGACGGGCCGACCGCCGGCTTCTTCGGGGAGGACGGCCCGCTGCCCTGGTAGGGGGCCGCCTCAGGCGGGCAGCATGCCGTGGCGGAGCTGGAGCAGGGACTTGCCGAGCAGGCGCGAGACGTGCATCTGCGAGATGCCGAACTGCTCGGCGATCTGCGTCTGCGTCTGGTTGCCGAAGAAGCGCAGCAGGACGATGGTGCGCTGCCGTTCGGGCAGCTCGCTGAGCAGGGACCAGAGGGTCTTGCGCTCCACCACGTGCTGGAGGTCCGGGTCCTCGGCGCCGAGGTGGTCGACGATGAGGCCGGCGTGGGCCTCCGAGGACCCTTCGGCGGGCGCGTCCAGGGACAGCGGGTTGTAGGAGTCCCACGCGATGATGGCCTCGGTGACCTCCTCCAGGTCGATGCCGAGGAGGTCGGCGAGTTCGCTGGGCGTGGGGGAGCGGCCGTGCTCCTGGGAGAACCCCTGGGTGGCCTGCACCAGGCGGGGGCGCAGTTCCTGGATGCGGCGGGTGACGCGGATGCCCCAGGTCTTGTCCCGGAAATGCCGCCGGACCTCGCCGAGGATGACGGGGTAGGCGTAGGCGTGGAAGCTGTCCCCGCGGTCGGGGTCGAAGCGGTTGATCGCCATCACCAGGCCGAGGTAGGCGACCTGCCGGATGTCCTCCAGGGGTTCGCCGCGGTGCCCGTAGCGCCGCGCGATCGACTCGACCAGGGAGGCGTGCTCCTCGACCAGTGCCGCTCTCAGCCGGTCGCGCCGTGCGGGACCGGTCCCGGGGCGGTTCATCTCGTCCAGCAGCACCTCGGCGGGGGGCGCGCCGTCCTCGCGGGGGGCGGCTCGGCCGCCGCCGTCCCTCACCGGTGCCTCGGCATGTGTCACAAGGGATCCTTCCTGGGCGTCGGGGGCGCGGAGGTCGTGCGGCGGTCCGGGCTCAGCGCCGGAACCGTCCGTGGGCATGGGTGAGAGGGGGCGGCGGGTCGGCGGTCCCGGGTGCTTCCACGCGGACGACGCGGCTCACACCCGTGGTGGCGCACACGCGCGGCACCGTCCCGGACGCCGGGAGCCGCAAGGAGAGGGGGGTGTCCAACTCGGAGGCGTGGATGTGGACGCGCAGGACCGCCCGACCCCGGGTGAACTTCACCGAGATGCCGCTGGGGGTCGTGAAGGATGCGCGCATGCCACCTCACCAGAATCGAAGTGAAGGCGGGCCGCGCTGTTGGACCCAGAGAACCCGGATCGGGTCCTTCGTGTGGTCTCCCCTCGCGAGTCGTCCCCAAACCGGCGGCGGTCTCCGCGGACGACGGCGGCGTCGCGTTCGCTCTGACCACCGCCCGCGGCCTTACCCGCATCGGCTCGCTCGGGTCCCGGCCGTCCCGGCGGGACGGCCGGGCGCCCGGCCGTCAGGACGACTTGGTGATCTCCTTACTGACGCCGCTGGGACCGTCGTACTCCCGGTCGGGCATGGCCCGCAGCGCCTGAAGCATCGGCTCGTCGGCGCCGTGCTCGGCCGCGTGGTCGACCAGCTGGTCGCGCGAGGCCGGGTAGTCCATGCCGGCCAGGCACTTCTGGACCTCGATGAACGACGGGTTGTCCGCCATGATCCCCCCTCATCATGATCGCGTTCGGGCTCCCGCCCGCGTGCGTCCCCGACCCCGGTACCCGCCGGACGCCGACATCCACCTGCCCGAACCGAGCAGCGCCCGCCGCGAAGTGCCCATCAGAAACATCCAACGAGTTGATGACAGATGACGGGCCAGTTGTAAGTGTTATATTGCCAAGCGCGTAAGCCCCTCTTAATCGCGGCGGACTTGTCACCCGTCGGCAGGGGCGCGCGGGAGACGACGGGACGGCCGTTAGCGGACAGAAACGCTCGAGAGAGCGCCCCTTTCCGGTGCAGGCGGCTGCTCCGTCGTTTCTCTTTTTGCAGGCTACGGGCATGTGTCCATGGCACTGGACCCGCCATCCTCCCCGGACCCGGCTAGGACCCCGGGGGATGCTGATGGGGCTCTCGCTGAGAGCGGTGGCGCTCTGCACCCGCCGAGCCGCGAGCGCATGCGTCGAACAACTCGCCGAATCGGAGCGGCGCCCGGAGGTGAGCCGAGCCGCACAGGCTCGTAGGGCTCAGGGCTTGCGGCCGACGCCGCCCGTCATGAAGCGGACGTCGATGGTGCTCGCGTCGAGGACGGGCTCGTCCGGGCGCCACAGCGGGAGCGGGACGAGGCCGGGCGGCAGGATCTCGAGGCCGTCGAAGAAGGCGGCCAGCTCGGCGGGGGTGCGGACGCGGCCGGAGCCGAGCTGCTCCAGGAGCTGCCTTTCCAGCGCGACCGACTCGGGGGCGTCGCCCAGGCGGGTGAAGTTGGTGATGAAGAAGAAGGAGCCGCTGGGCATCGCGTCCCGCAGCACCTGGACGATCTGGCCCGGCTTCTCGTCGTCGGCGAGGTGGTGCAGGATCCCGACGAGCATCACGCAGACGGGCTTGTCGAAGTCGATCAGCGCGCGGACCTCGGGGCGCTCGAGCAGATCGTCCGGCCGGCGGATGTCGGCGGTCACCACGGTGGTGTTGGCGTTGTCGGCCAGGATCGCACGGCCGTGCGCCAGCACGATCGGGTCGATGTCGACGTACACCACGTGAGCCGCCGGGTTGACCTCCTGGGCGACCTCGTGGGTGTTGCGCACGGTCGGCAGTCCCGATCCCAGGTCGAGGAACTGGGTGATCCCCTCCTCGGCGGCGAGATGGCGGACGACGCGGTGCAGGATCGCGCGGTTGTGCAGGGCGATGTCCCGCAGCTCCGGCATGATCGCAAGGCTGCCCGCGGCAACCGCCCGGTCCACCTCGTAGTTGTCCTTGCCGCCGAGCATCACGTCGTAGACGCGGGCGGCGGTCGGAACGCCGGTGGGAATCTGCGGGGACGACTCGGCCATGTGCACCTCAAGGCTCAGGAGATCTTGCTCCGCATCGTAGCTTCGCGGAGCCGAGCAAAATGCGAAAAACCCTGTACCAATGGACTTCTCGCAGATTCCGGCCGGCTTGGAGAAGCCGTCAGCAGAACACCTTGCCCGCGAGGGCGTAGAGCTTGTCGACCGAGGGCGGCGAGGAACCGAGGTTGACCGACAGGTTCATCTGCCGCCCGTCGTCGGAGCGGAGCGCGTAGGTGGTGTAGCCGATGAGCTGGCCGCTGTGCCCGATCATGAGTTTGCCGCAGGGCAGCGCGTACTCCTGGAGCCCGAGCCCGTAGGCGAACCCAGCGTCGGTAGGCCGCGCGTCGCGCATCGCGGCGAGCGTCGCGGGCGACAGCAGGCGTCCGCCGAGCAGCCCGTCGAGGAACCGGCCGAGGTCCCGGGTGGTCGAGATCATCTCGCCCGCCGCCCAGTCGAGGGAGGGGTTCATGCGCGTGGCGTCCACGGTCCGCCCGTCCGGCAGCAGTGCGTACCCGTGCGCGTGCGGGCGGGGGAGCCCGGGCCGGTCGCCGGGAACGATCGTCTGCGTCAGCCGGAGCGGGCGCAGCACCCGACGTTCCACCTCTTCCCGGTAGGGCCGCCCGGTCAGCCGCTCGATCAGCTTCCCCACGACCACGTAGTTGGTGTTGGAGTACTTCCAGGTGACGTCCGGGGGGTTCTGGGCGGGGGTGCGGAACGCCTGCGTGAGGAGCCGGTCGGGCTTGTAACTGCGGAACCGCTGCGCCCCGCGCCAGCGGTTGGTGGACCATCCCGGGTCGCTCATGTAGTCGCGAAGCAGGCTGGTGTGCTGGAGGACCTGCCGCACCGTGATGCGCTCGCCGCTCGGGACGACTCCGGGCAGATGCTCGGCCACCGGGTCGTCGAGCCGCAGCCGTCCCTCGTCGACGAGCTGCAGCAGGACGGTCGCCGCGAACGTCTTGGTGACACTGCCGATGCGGAAGTACCCGGCCGGATCGGCCGGCCGCCCCGTCCGGACGTCGGACACGCCCGCCGCACCCGACCACTCGCCCCCGCCCGCGGTCCGCACGCGCAGCAGGACGGCCGTGGCCGCCTTGGTCTTCACCAGGTCGTTCAACGCCTCCTGGAAGGCAGGGGTCCGGTTCGACCGTGGCTGCACCGTCCGCGCGCCGGGAGCCGTGAGCACGACCGCGGCCGCCGTCACGGCCGCCGCCGCCGTCGCGCCGGACACCCCGAACGCCGTCCACCGAGAAAATTTGATCATGGTTGAACGCTACGGAGCCGGCCTCTCGCCGCCCATGCGGACGGCCGCCCGGCTTCCCTGTGGAAAACCGCACTCACCACGCTGAGGCTCTCCGCCGACGAGTGAGGGGAACGTGAGGACTCAGCCGACCCTGGGGCGACGCGCTCGACGCCTCCATCCATCGACGATCAGGACCCGGTCGGTCCCGAGCGCCGCGCGGTCAGGGGCCACGCCTCGACGCTCCAGTGGCCGGCACGATCACCGGTCCGCCGGTATTCCTGCCGGACCTGACCGACTTCGATATGTGAAACCTGCAGCCCGATATCAGGTCCGGCCTTTCGTGGAAAGCGTGGACTCCGCGTGACGATCGCTCCGGGCAAGGAGTATGAGGCGCGGAGAAGAAGGGACGTCGGTCGCAGGTCATGTGAACGTGATGAGCCACTTCGCGTCCCAGGACTCTCCCTCATTCCACCGGGGTGTGGTTTTCTTGGTCACGTCCCGCCGGAGTGCGGATTCTCGCGGTGGTGCGTGGTGGGGGTGCTGGGTGGAGTCAGGGCTGCGGATCGCCGGCCGGTATCGGCTTGAGCGGGCTGTCGGCGGAGGCGGCTTCGGCCAGGTGTGGAGGGCCGCCGATCTCCTCCGGGACCGGCCGGTCGCGGTCAAGTTCCTGCACCGGGACGTCGCGGCGAGCGGCCCCGTGTGGCTGAGCAAGTTCCGGCAGGAAGCGAAGATCGCGGCCAGGCTGTCTCATCCGAACATCGCCGCGGTCGACGACTTCGGAGAATACGACGGCCAGTGGTATCTGGTGATGGAATTCCTGCAGGGCAGGGACCTGGCCGAGGAGATCGCCGCGCATCCGGAGGGGCTCGCGGTGCGGCGGGCGCTGGTGTTGGCCGCGCAGATCGCGGACGGTCTGGCCGCTGCCCATGAGCACCGCATCGTGCATCGGGACATCAAGCCGGCGAACCTGATGCTCCTGCAAGGGGATCGGGTCAAGATCTGCGATTTCGGCATCGCCCATATCGTCGAGGCTTCGGCATCGCACACCCTCGGAGGGCAGGCGGGAACACCGAGGTTCATGGCCCCCGAGCAGTGGCGCGGGGATCCGGTCGACGACCGCACGGATCTGTACGCGTTCGGGGGAATCCTGTACGTGATGCTGACCGGGCGCACCGCTTTTCACGGTCCGTCGCTCAGCGCGTTCATGGGACAGCACCTCAATGCGGCCCCCGCGCCGCCGAGCACGACGCGGCCCGAGATTCCCGAAGCGCTCGACCGTCTCGTCTTGGAAATGCTGGCCAAAGACCCCGATCAGCGTCCCGCCCGGGCCGCGGACATCCTCGCACGCCTCCGCGACATCGGGGGTCTTCCCGAACTCCCCGCACGGCCGCCCGTCCCGCGACTCGACGAGCCGGTCGGCGAACGCCGCTCACCTCGGGAGCGCCAGACGCCCGTCCGGACGCCGTTCGCACCGCTGATACCGCGACGGACTCTCAAACTCGCGAGCATCGTCGTGGTGACGGTGATATTCCTCTTCGTCATCACCCGCATCGAGCAGATCGGGGACACGAAGTTCGACGTCGCCTTCACCTTCAGCGGGCACCGGGACGACGTCGGAGCGGTGGCGTTCAGCCCGGACGGTTCGAAACTGGCCACCGGCAGCGGTGACCACACCGCGAAGATCTGGGATACCAGGACCGGTGAACTCCTCACCACACTCGGTGAATATGGGGAAGGCATCAAACTGGTGGCTTTCAGTTCGGACGCTTCCAAGCTGATCATCGTCAGCGCGGACGGCACCACGAGAATCTGTGACGTCGAAAGCCTTAAGGTCGTCGCCAGATTCGGTGGCGATCGGGACCTCGTCGAGTCGGTGGCGTTGCGCCCGGACGGCTCCAGGATCGTGACCACGTCGGGCGGCGAAGCACTGCTCTGGAACGTCGAGTCAGGAAAAGTCGTCGCGACTCTTCCTAAAGCTGATCCCTGGTACAGGTCGGTGGTGTTCAGTCCGGACGGATCCGCTTTCGCCACCAACACTCTATCTGCCGGCCCCAACGTAGCCGTGTGGAGTGCCGAGACCGGTGTTCGCATCGCCGAGATCGGCGATGACCTGTACGGCGTCTACGCGGTGGCCTTCAGTCCGGACGGCACCAGGGTGGCCGTCGGCGGCCCGAACGACTCCGCGAAGGTCTGGGACGTCGCGACAGCTGATCGCGTCGCCTCGCTCGCCGGGCATCGCGGCGGTGTTGGTTCGGTCGCGTTCAGTCCCGACGGTTCCAGGATCGTCACAGGCGGTTTGGACGAGAAGGCGAGGATCTGGGATGCGAGAACCGGCTCCCTCGTCACCACCCTCAAGGGATTCGGGGCCAACGTCAACGAGGTGGTGTTCAGCCCGGACGGTTCCACACTCGCCACCGCCAGCGGTAACACCGCGAAGATCTGGGACCCGAGAACCGGCGATCTCATCTCGACCACTGACGGAAAAACGGACTGGGTTCCCTTCTTCGGAGATTCGACCGACGTCACCGAGTTGACGTACAGCCCGGACGGTTCGATGTTGGCCGCCGCCAGCAGCGACACCGTGATGCTGCTGAAGAAGCACCGGTGAAGGCTGACCGACGATGTGGTCGCCCTCGCAGTGAGTAACGAACCGCGGCCGCCCGGAACGCCGGGCGTAGGCGGCATCGGCATGGTGGCAGTGCGGGACGGAGCCGACTGGCGGCGTCGCTCGATCAGTGGTCGCGTGTCGGCCAGGGCGCCACGATCGCGGTGGGGAGGTAGTCGGAGACCAAGGGGATCCCCCAGCCGAGTTCACGGTGCGCGTGGCAGGTCAGCGCGAGGATGTCGATGGGGACCTGCTTGCTGACGCTGTCCTGCTCATCGCCGGCGGTGTAGTGCTCGCGGAACTCTTCCAGGGCGTCGACCAGTGCCGCCACGAACCCGTCCCGGTCTCCGGCCACGAGTTGTGACAGCAGGACGGTGAACGGCCACAGGATGCCCGGCTGGGCGGCTGCGGCGTTCCGGACGGCGGCCAGCGCCCGGTCCATGGCCGGACGGGCGGGTTCGCCCCTCAGGTAGGCGCGGAGCGCGACATGGTAGGCGTGGTGGGCGGGCGCGCTCCACTCCGATGCCAGGGCGTCGGGGTCGATGCCCAGCAGGAGGCCGCGCCGTTCCTTCGAGCCTGTGATCAACGCGAGCGCGATCGCGTGGTGCCATTCGTAGTTCGACAGGTCTTCGGGCTCGATGGAGGTTTCCGCGCCGTGGCCCCGTTCACTGCGGGTGATGCTCGGGGGCAGGTAGTCGGACTCGATCCGCTGCTCCCAGCCGTTGTCCCGGACGGCGATGGCGGTGAGCGCGAGCGGTGCCGACGGCAGCAGGGTGCGGGGACGTGGGTTCTCACCCAGCGGCTGGGCGAGCATGGCCGCGATCGCCGTCCAGAAGGCGTCCTGGTCGCCCGTGGCCAGGGCGTGCAGGGCTCGCTCCGCGTCGGTGCCGGGCGTCCCGATGAGGTCGGCGGCCGAACCGAGCGCCATCCAGGCGTCCCGGTCGATCTGCGGGTCCTCCACCGACCGGGCTCCGGCATAGTCCAGCAGGTCGTTGGCGATCATCTGCCAGCCGAACCCGTCGCGTCCCGCCTCCTGCTGAAGGCGGACGCTGCGGCCGATTCGCCCGGCGAAGTCCTCGGTCGCCTCGCGCAGCCGCTTCGCGCCGATCCGATGGCGCTCGATCCTCATGCCCGACACCCCGTCTCCGTCCGAAGCGAGCCTGGAGCGCCGATCGCGAACGATCAGTCATTTTCGCCGGAGCCGGTTCATCTCACCGCTCCCGCTCCCGAGCCGGACAGTTCGACGTCGAACCGGGTCGGACGGGTTGAGAATGCCCGACGCTGGCAGAGGCGATGCGTCGTAGCCGGCCCGCGATCGGCCGGTTCGTGGCAGAGTGGCGGGATGTCTGGCGCGCGGTATGGGATGGATGCGCCCTATGGGTTCGGCTTCGTGGGCTTGGTCGTGCTGGGGTTCTGGGTGACCGGGCTGGTGATGGCGGTCACCGCCGATCTGGCCGCCGCGCTGCCCGCGCTGGTCTCCGGCACCCTGCTGGCGGGATGCCTGGCCCTGAGCCTGCACGCCACGCTGCGCGGCAAGTTCCTGGTCTGGCGGGACGTGCTGGACGAACTGGACCTGCGTGGCGACGAACGGCTGCTCGACCTCGGCTGCGGACGCGGCGCCGTCCTGTTGGCCGCCGCCCGGCACCTCCCGCAGGGCCAGGCGGTCGGCGTGGACCTGTGGCGCGGACGGGACCAGTCCGGCAACACCCCGGCGGCGACCCTGCGCAACGCCCGCGCCGAAGGCGTCGCCGACCGCGTCCACGTGCAAGGGGGGGACCTGCGCAGACTTCCGTACGCGGACGCGAGCTTCGACCTGATCGTGTCCAGCCTGACGGTGCACACCATCTTCGGCGCGGACGCCCGCGCCAAAGCGATCGCCGAGGCGTACCGGGTGCTGCGGCCGGGCGGCCGCCTGCTGATCGCCGACCTGGCGCGGACCCCCCGCGAGTACGCCGCGGTGCTGGACCGGCTGAACGCCCAGGACATCCGCGTGCGCGGCCTCGGCTGGCGCGCGTGGTGGGGCAGTCCGTGGGTCCCGACCCGCCTGCTCACCGCCCGCAAACCAGCCACCCCCTGAAGATGCGGTGGCCCGGCGGACGCCGGATGTTGATCTTGCGTGAGGAGTCAGCCGACCTTCGGGGTGGCGCGGTCGATGATCGGGGCGAGGTCCAGGCCCGGCGGGAGGGTGCCGAAGGCGCCGCCCCAGTCGCCTGCCAGGCGGGTTGCGCAGAAGGCGTCGGCGACGGCCGGATGACCGTGCCTGACCAGCAGCGATGCTTGCAGGACTAGTGCCAGGTTCTCGGCTACTCGGCGGGCGCGGTACTCGATTGTGGACGTGTCGGCGAAGCTTTCCTTGACGTCCTTGATGGCTGCGTCCAGGCGCTTGTCGGCTCCTTGGGAGAGGGCTACTTCGTCGAAGAACGCCTCTAGGGTCTGCGGTTCGCGGAGCGTTGCGCGGAGGAGATCGAGTGCCGCGACGTTGCCGGAGCCCTCCCAGACTCGATGAGGCTTCGAAAATGAGGTAAAATCGCAGGTCAGCATGCATGTTGATCATGCGTGGTGGTGGCTGGTGCGGGGCTGTGACAGGCAGTCCGCTAGCCGGTTCGCTAACTCGTTCTCCGGTCGAGAGGAGGAGTCAGTGCGGCAACCGTACGTAGCCAGGAAGGTCAGCAAGCGCACCGGGGCGACCCGGTACACGGGGATGTACGACGACACGACCGGGACACCCCGGTCGGCCGGCACCTACGACGACGAACTAGAGGCACTGGCCGCGGCCCGCAGGGAGCAGAACAGACGCGAGGGCGGCGTCCTGGGGGAGATGACGCCGGCGCAGAGGCGCGCGATGACGTTCGACGAGTTCTGGCCGATCTTCCAGCGGCATCACCGGGTCGAGCCGAACACGATGCAGACCTACTTCGGGGTCTGGATCAACCACGTCCGCCCCTTCTTGAAGGCCGACCGGGTGGCGACCTTCGACTCCGCCCGCGCCGTCCAGTTCTTCACCTGGCTGGCGGAGACGGAGCGGACGGTGACCACGAGGCGGGCCTGCCGGAAGGTGCTCTCGGCGATGCTCGGCCTCTCGATCCTGCTGGGCTGCCGCACCGACAACCCTGTCCGGGGTCTGAACGTCGGCAAGCAGGCCGCGCACAAGAACATCAAAGTGATCAACGAGACGGTGTTCTGGGAACTGTACAGCAAGCTGCCGCTGCCGACGCAGCGTCTGTTCGCCGAGTACATCATCTCCACCGGGGTTCGCTTCTGCGAGGCGATCTCCTTCCAGGAAGGGGACCTGGACTACGACACCGGCATGCTGAACGTGTGCCGCTCGACTGTGGAGGTGGCGAAGCAGTTCCATCCGACCGGCGGCCGGTTCATTACCCGCCCCTACACGAAGAACGGAGAACACCGCCGATTCAAAGTCGGCAGGCCGCTTGTGGAGAAGATCCGCGCCCACGTCGAACAACACGGCATGAAGCCAGGCGACCTGATCTTCCCAGTCCGGTTGTTCATGCCGGACACGGCCTGGGTCAACCTCCCGCGCTGCACCGCAGAAGAGATGGAAGCCGCCGCGAAGACGACCTTCGTCTCACCCGTCACCGGCGAACGCGTCACTCACACCAAGATCAGTACGTACCGCAAGCACGGCTGCCGGTGCGCGCCGTGCGTACAGGCCTACCGGGACTATCGGTCGGCGTATCGCGTGCAGGCGATGGCCCGCAAGGGCAAGGTCACTCGCCAGCGGATCCGCCGTGACGGCAACGACTACCTGGCGCCCAGTGAATGGAGCACCATCTGGATCCCGGCCCGCAAGGCCGTCGGCGTCGATGTGACCCCGTACCAACTGCGCCACTCCCACGCCTCCCTCCTCCTGGCACACGGCGTCCCGCTGCCGGACGTCCAGGCCCGCCTGGGCCACAACGACCTGACATCCACCACCCACTACGTCTGGGCACTGGCTGAGGAAAGCGAAGCCGCAGCAACCACCATGAACGTGCTCCTGGGCTACGAGGTAAAGCAACCCGACCCACAAGAGGCGATGCTGGCGCGAATGGAGGACATGATGCACCGCATGCAGGCCATGATCGACCCTCCTCTCGCCCGCCAGATCGCAGCCGAAAGCTCCACCTCCCGCCCAGACTTGCACCTGGTCACCGACACCCTCACCGCCATGCAAATCCCTACAGGCAACTAGTCCGCCCAGCACACGAGCAGCGGAAGGGCACGGGAGCACTTTCCGAGGAACCACCCCCCGCCCCCGCAGCTCTAGCTGGGGACTGTCGTGCGGCCAGCGCCTCGGCCGCTGGCTGCACGATCCTATGGCTGGTGCGGGTGGGCGGCTGGGGGCGCGGCTGTCCAGGGTTCTGCGATGGATCCGTCGGGTTCCCATCCGTACTGCCGGAGTTTGTCGGCGTCGGTGATGTGGCCCGTTTCGGCCAGCACATCGGCGGTGAGTGCCAGCGCGTAGCGGTGGCCTGCGGCTGCGGCGTGCGTCAGCCAGTCGATGGCATGCTCGCCCTCGCCGCGTTCCAGCAGCAGCCAGACCGCTTTCTGGGCGGCGTCGTCGTCTCCGGTCTCGGCGCGGTTCTGCAACCAGCCAATGGCTTCCTGAGTGCGGTCTATCTGGCGAAGAAGGTAGGCCGCTCGTAGTGCGGCATAGCGAGCGTCAGAGGTGTATCCGCCGGAGGCGTAGACATGTTCTGCTGCCTGTTGGCAATGGCGGATGGCTTCTTCTTGCCTGCCGGTCACCCACAAGATGGCGCTTACCAATTCGAAGTGGAGCCCGTGATGGGCGTCGGGGGGATTTAGGAGAAGATCGATGATCTCGTCGGTGATGGAACCTTGGGCCGCCAGCTGGTTGGCCTCGCGTTTCACCTCGTCCCAGCGCGTTGCGTACCAGGGGCTTTCCGGTTCGGCGGTGGTCGGGTCTTGGGGATCAGCGGTGTCGGCGTGCTCGGCCGCTGGTCCCCGGTCCGGGACATCGCAGACGTGGTTGCTGGCGTCGTGCAGCAGGCGGAGGCACTTGGCGACATTGGCGTCCGACGCAGTGCCGTTCGCGGCGTGGGCACGCAGCCGTTGAACGGCTTCGTCGGCCTGGCCTGTTTCGTGTAGTTCTCGAGGCGTGTCAGCCCACTGAGCCATAAAGGAGCTGGTCCCCACGGCGCGCAGCCACCAAGCCAGGGCTTCCTCCAGTGGGCCCGCTCGCACCAGCAGTTCGGCCGCCTGCACGCTGTAGTAGGCGGCTTTGTCCTGGTCGTCACCTGCGAGGTCGGCTGCGCGCTGCCACCAGCGGACAGCGTCGTCGACGCGTCCGAATTCCACCAGCCGCCTGCCCGCCTTCTCCAGGGCGACGGGGTTGCCGAGATCCGCCGACCGCTGCCAGTAGTGCAGCGCCTCCTCGGCTCGGCCCAGCGATTCCAGAAGTCTGGCCAGGTACTCGGCGTTTATCCCGTGGTAGTCGTCGCCGTCGGCTGCCTGTTGCCACCAGCTGATGGCTTCCTCGATGCGGCCCGCGTCCTCCAGGAGGCCGGCGGTCCTCCTCGAGGCGTTCACGTACCCGGCGTCGGCAGCGGCCGCGTAGAAGCGGACGGCCGTTCGCAGCAGCCCGTGATCTTTGGCCCTCTGTCCGAATTGGCCGAGGATGGCGGCGGGCGCGCCCTGGTAGTGCAGCAGCGCCTCCCACAGCGCGGCTGGGGCGCGGGTGGTGCGGCGGGTCACGCGGCCGTGGTGTTCAAGGTAGGGGGCGAGACGGTAACTGGGCCGGGCGGGTGCGGGCTGCCCACAGCGTGGGCGGATAGGGGTAAGCGGGCCGCGGGTTCCGCGTTGCGGTACGGACAGGGAGGCCAGGGCCGCCTCGAACCATGCCTCCTCCAGCAGATCGAACTGGACGCCGGTGAGGTAACCCTCGGCCGCTTCCTCCAGCAGATCCCGGGTCAGGGGGAGGCCGGGGACGGTGCGCAGGGCATCCATGGCCGCCTTGATCAGCGCTTTGGCCGCTGGGTACGCGGTGCGGTAACGCTCGAGAAGGGCGGGCACACCAGCCAGGTACTGGGTGATATGCCCCTGTTCGGCGTGTTGCAGCGCGTCGACCAGGCGGGGGTCGCCGGTGGCGGCGTCGCGGGCCGCCTTCAGGTCGTCGCCGGTGAAGTACTCGGGCACGATGATGCCGTTGTCGCCGACCAGTTGGCGGGCCTGCGCGAACGGATCGGGGTGGCGCCCGGACGTCCACTGCCCAGGGGCAGGCACGGTGCTCAGCGTGGCCCAGTCCTCGTGCCAGATGCTGCCCACCACCAGCACCGGTGCGCGCTGGGCGTCGTTGAGCAGGTCGCGTAGCCCGGAGGCGACCTGTTCGGCCCGGTCGGGGTCGAGCAGGTAATGCTGACTGTCGTTGAGCCACACCACCGTCCGCGGACCCACCGCGGGAAGCCCGTCGATGACGGCCTGGGCGCGGGTGGGCGTGAGCGGATGCCAGAGCCGCCACGCCTCCGGCAGCGCCTTCACCGCCTCCCAGCAGGCCCGGGTCTTACCGGAAGACGGGCCGCCGATCAGCAGCGCGATGCCGCTGTGGCCGTCCTTGGCGGCATCGACCACCGCTTGTAGAAGCCAGTCGTGCTCGCGTCGCACATAGGCGGGCAGTAGGCCGAGCCCGGCTGCACCGGTCACCGCGCCGGTGAGGTCGACGGCGGGCTGGACCTCCAGGTCCTCCAACACCAGCCGGTCGCCGAACTCACCGATCGGCCGTCCCGCCGGCGCCGCGGCCGAAGGCGGAACGCGGGCGGGCTGGGCCCGCTCGACGAGCCCGCGCCAATGCCTTTCGGCGGGTTGTCCGTCGCCCGCCCAGTCGCTCCACAGCCGCACCAGCGCCCACACCACGTCGGCGTCGCGGGGAACCTGAGCCTTGGCCGCGTCCTCGGGAAGCCAGTCGCTGATGGCCTGGCCACGGAACTTGATCGCGTACGGCGGTCTGGTCAGCGCCCTCTCGATCTCCCGCAGGGAGAACACTTCACCGGCCGCGCGCCTTCGCGTCCTGGCCCGTTCGCGCAGCACCCGCAGCTCGTCGTAGAGAGTGCGGGCGTCGTCGGTGCCGATCATGTCCTCCTTGCCGTCACGCGGGTCACCGCCCATGCCCGCAGCGGGCGGTGCGGGCATGCCCGTGACCGGCAGCTTAGAACCGGTTCGCCCGCTGCGCCCGCCTTCTGGGACGGGCGCCCACCCACACGCCGATTCTGCTGCCATGCCCGGCGGACCGGTGCAGCAACGACAGCGGGAGGGTTCCATGAACAAGGACGGCGTCAGTACGAGCAAGAACGACACCAGCACCGTCCGGCGGCTTTGCAGCGCCGCGATATTCGGCGTCGTGCGCGGACTGGCCTCAGCGGCCGGAGCCGCCCTGGTGACCGGGCTCATCTGGTGGATCCAGAGCCACTGAGTGCGCCCCGGGACTGGATGGCGGGTCGGGCCAGGCGCGGCATGTGTTGGCTTGGCCCGCCCGACGTAGCCTGAGTCGGCGTCGCTGCGCATTAAGCGGATACGAGGATCGCTACGCTCATGGCTAGGGCTGTATCCGCTTCTTCCGCTGTGGGCAGCGGGCGTTTGCGGGCACTCCAACTCCAGGAGGTGACCGGACTGCGACCGGGATTGAGGGAACTTCAAGAAGCTCTGCGCGCCCTTGAAGGCCGAGCAGTGACTGCGCGAAAGGAGCGTGGCCTCCCGTACTCGCGACGGGAAGCAGCTAAGCAAGCGAGTCGCCGATCCGGGACGCCGCTCAACGACAGGCGCATTGGCGAGTGGCTACGGGCTCACGAAGCGAGAGCGCCGCGCGATGCCGATCAGATTTGGGCCTTGGTGCAGATCTGGTCGGAGTGGGCTGGCTCCATGCCACTCTCCCAAGATCGCATCCACTGGAACGGGCTTGTCGAGCGAGCACAGCCGACACGTCGCCCCGGTGACTCGCCGCAGCCGGATCTCGTCGGCCGGCCCGTTAGCGAGTGGGATGCGCTCCAACTCGAAGTGCATCCAGCGATCGAAGGCGATGAGGGGTTGCCCAGCCTTCCCGCCTATGTCGAGCGCCAGCATGACGTAGTGTTGCGAGAAAAGGTTAGCCAAGCGGCGAGCGGGACGAGCGTGATGGTGATGTTGGTTGGTGGTTCATCGACCGGCAAAACCAGAGCATGTTGGGAAGCAATCCAGCATCTGCCTGAAGGGTGGAAGCTATGGCACCCAATTAGCCCTAATCGTGCAGCGGCGCTGACGAACGCCCTGGAACAAAACCTTGTCGGACCGCAGACTGTCATTTGGCTCA
The DNA here is from genome assembly GCF_014208105.1 of Actinomadura coerulea. NCBI lineage: Bacteria > Bacillati > Actinomycetota > Actinomycetes > Streptosporangiales > Thermomonosporaceae > Actinomadura > Actinomadura coerulea. The sequence continues at coordinate 3,408,091 of NZ_JACHMQ010000001.1, read as the reverse complement.
ACGAATCGATAAACTACCTCGGGATAAGCAAAGACCAAATAGGCGAACGAGTCGCCTCAGGCCTCCGAGAGCTGCTCCGCTCCCGAGAGCGCGGCCCTGTTCTCATACTTGGGACTCTTTGGCCTGAGCATTGGGATCTGCTAACGGGACGCCCACGCCAGCCTGAGTCGAACCCCCATCCCCAAGTGCGGGAACTTCTCGTCGGTACGAGCGTAATCGTTCCAGAGGAGTTTTCAGGAGAAGATCTCGTTGCCCTGAGTGACTTGGCGACCCATGACTCACGCCTCGGCAACGCAATGGCACGGTCACGCCAGAAGATCACGCAGCACCTTGCAGGCGGCTTCGAACTCGTAAGTAGGTACGAGGCCGCCCCTCCATCAGCCCGTGCGGTAATGAACGCGGCCCTTGATGCCCGACGGCTGAACCGCAAAGCCGAGCTGACCAAGGATTTTCTCTACGAAGCATCCCACGGCTACATGGACGATTCCACGTGGGACGCCCTCGATGAGGGCTGGTTCGCGAGTGCTCTGGCATACGCTGCCCGACCCTGCTTGGGCGTTAACGGCCCGCTTGTTCCGATAAGGCCTCGACCTGGCGCTGCGGTACAAGCGACGATCAGATACCGACTCGCTGACTACCTGGAGCACGTTAGTGCGTATCAACGCCGCATCGAGGTTCCGCCCACATCGTTCTGGGAGGCAATGCTGCAGCACACCGTGGCTGGCGATGAGCTAGTTGATATTGCCTACGAATCGCAGAGTCGCGGCCTGTTCAGGCTTGCCACTCAATTTTACCTTCATGCCGCCGACCACGGTGAATCGCAGGCGCTGCTTTATCTTGCCGACCATAGAGAGCGAAACGGCGACATAGATGCAGCGAGACAGGCATTGGAAATTGCCACGATCCGTGATGTCAAGGACTCCTGGTACTCCCTGGCTTGTCTTTACAGGAAGCAGGGTGATCTAGCGGCCGCTGAGGCTGCCCTTGCCCAAGAGGAGGAGAGTTTGTCTACCGTTGGGGAATGGGCTGTCCTTCGAGAGGAGGTCGGCGATATGGCCTCCGCCAAAGAATTTCTGCAACGCGCAGTCGACCTAGGTTCATACCCCGCGATGCTAGATATGGCTCGATTCTACGAACGAGAAGGAAATGAGCAGGACGCTGTCAAATTGCGCGCTAAAGCGGAAGATTCAAACTCGGTTATTCGTGAGCTAATCGATGCAGTAGACGCCGTAAGGGAAGTCGAGGAAGCGCGAGAACGGATTATCCGTGGGTGGATCGAAGAATGTGCGGACGACAGAGAACTCAGAGCGCACCTCGAAGGTATTCTAAGGACCTCTGGTCGTCCAGATGACCTGATTCACCTCATGAAGCTCCGACTCAGCTACACCGACCCTTCTATCATTGAGCCGGAGATATGGCGGGTGCTTGGTGCCGGGTGCATGCACGAGTCAGGCAGGAACGAGGCGATAGAGATGTTGGCGGGTCTCGAAGATGGCCGAGGAAACCATGAGCTCGCGACACGTATGATGAAATACGGGTTTGAGCCGAACGGACGCGTCGCGGATCCTTGGACCGTGCAGCAATTTCTGACGCAAGATATGGAGATACCTACAGCTTCGTTGAGAAGCAAAAGGGATCCTAATGCACCCTGAAGTGAACTGAGTCGTGGCCTCGGCGGCCAGGTAGTCGTCGAACCGACCAGCACTTCTAGCTCGGCCAACGCTTCGGCGCGGGTGTCAACCCTGCGCAGGGTGTGCGGCAGCGGGTGTGCGGCGCGGCGACGACGAACGCGTCGCGGGCGTCTGTCTTGGCCTGGCCGGGGTGCAGGTCGGCCAGCCGGCGCATAGGTCAGGCCAGGCAGGTAGGCGACCTGGCAGCCGGTGGCGCGGGCGACCGCGACCGGCAGCGCGCCGATCGAGGAAGGTTGGTCTACCACTAGGGAAGTCCTGGGCGAGCGTCGCGGGCAAGGCCGGGTTGTCGAGCGCGCGAGCTCGGGTGGCTTGGCACCGCGTCGATCTTGCCGAGCGGGGCTTGCCTCCCCGGGCGAGCCTTGCCCAAGTGGACCGATAGATCCGGTAGACGCGGCGGGAGGAAATGGAGATGTCAGGCTGCCATCAAGTACACCTCGACCGCCGCGCCCAGCTAGGCGGGGCATCACAGTGAAGCGCGTGGACGGTCATCCGGCGGTTGTGTCGACGACGGGAAGACCGTCGTCATCCTGGAACGGACGGCCGGGCGGGCGAAAAGGGTCGTCGGATGGACCGAGGGCGTAGCCGGTGCCGTTCTTGACGTACTGCTGCTCGCCGAAGATCCAGTAGTAGAGGTCCAAGAGATCGTCGCGGGGCCACAGCACGACACCGGCGCCGCCAACGAGTCCATATGCGTTGGTGCGGGCCAGCTTCTTCAGCCAGGGTGCCAGGGTTGTTCCCGCAGGGTAGCCCGCAACCGCTGCGGTGGTCGCCGCGGTGACCAGGTCGGCAAGTTGTAGGTGCGGGACGTGATGGGAGGGAGCGGTCAGGATCGGTGAGACCACCCGATCGGGGGTGGCGAAGCGAGTGCCCTCCCGAGTGAGGCCCAGGGTGTCGGCCAGCCACTTCATCTCGTCTTTGCGGCTGCCACCAGGCTGGTCGGCGATGATGATTCCGACATCATCGTGCTGGCGCAGGTACAAGCTGATCCGGTCATAAAGGTAGGTGAGGATTGCCGGTTCGACGTCGGCCTTCTCCCAGGGGAGGCGGCCACGGTCCCACACCACCACGGCGGACTTGATGCCGCCATCGATAGCGGCTTGGAGCATCCTCTGGCGCAACTCTGTGATCAGCGGACCGCCGGCTGATGCTTGGAAAGTGCCCTTGGGTGGCTTCCACTTAATCTCTTCCCCGTCGGGGAACTTCAGGTCGGCTCGGATGCTATCGAGAGCCGTCGCGAAAGCGGCGACGGCGTGCTCGGGGACAATTACGCCACCGACCGAGATGAGCTCGCCTAGGTGCTGACGGCGAGGTTGCTTCTGCCCGCTGTCGTCGATGTAGATCATGTGCATGCCGCCGCCCCCAGTTACGCCGCAGTAGTGTGTAGACCTCGACCAGGGTCACGTGATCGAGGGACCCAGGTCATTGTGGCCGGGCGTGGGCCGCTGCCGCAGTAGATCCGGTACTACTGCGGCAGTCGGGGCTAGGCGGTCAACACATGGCGCGGGCGGCGCATGAAGTACCGCGTCCAGACCCGCTCGGGCGCTGCGCTCCCGGACGCACGGGTTGCTGACCGTTCCGAGATGAGAGGTCTCCTGGCGCGACCTAGCCGATTCCTTGCTGGTAGCTACCGCGCGGGTTCGCTCGCTCGAAGCGAGTACTTGCCCAGGATCGTGCGAGGTCAGCAGTCGAGAGAGGTCAGCGGGTGGGTCTTCTCGCAGAAAAGGAGAACAGGCTGCAAGTGGCCGACGGGGTAGGGGTGAGCGGCTAGCCCTCCCGGGGGCGAGGCCGCAACTCGCCGCTGCTCGGTGGGGTTGGGGACTGGTGGGGCACAGTTGGAGCCGGGCGGTCAGTGCCTGGGGACGGACCTGACGGCGTTGCGCAGGGCTGCGCGGGTCAGGAGGAGGACGGGGCCGACCGGGTCTTTGCTGTCTCGCACTGCCACCAGCGCATCGGCCGCGTCTGCCAGTTCGACGCAGTTGCCTCCGCTTGAGGTGCTGCGGCTGCTCCGGCGCCAGGCAACGTTGCTCAGGTCCATTTCTCTATTGCCTTCCTAATCACTTCGCGCGACGCGTCTTCGGTGAGTGCTCGTGCACGAAGCTCGATCAGAGTTCGTGCCAGAGTGGCCAGGTCTGCTGGGTTGTCCGTTGCGATACCACGGATGGCTGTCTCGACGTAGGCAACCTCGCTTCGGTCCTCCATCGTTGCAATCATGAAGTCACCTGAGTTGCCGGTGTGCTCACCGCTTGCCAAGACTACTTGGATCGTGATGTTCGGCAACATGCCCATGGTGAGCAGGTGCTCCAGCTGCTCCTTCATCGTCTCGGCGGAGCCGACTTGCCGGTAAAGGGCGTGCTCATCGAGCAGCAGCACAAAGAGCGTTGGGGGAGTTCCATCGTCCCTGGTGAGGATGGACTGGCGTCGCAGGCGGAGGTCTATCGCCTCCTGGTTGCCCTTCAGTAGGACCGACATGTATGCCGGGGTCTGCAACAGGCCTGGGATCACTCCGTGCTCCCAGCAGACCAGCATCACTGCATCGCCCTCTATCTGTGGCCAGTCGAACCAGACGGGCACAGGGTGACCGTCCTTGTTCAGGTCCTCCCACAGAGCGATTAGCGCTCCGCCTGCCTCCAGGTGGTCGTCCACGATCTCTACGAAGGGCCGTGTGGCGCGCTTCTTTCCCGCCTCGATACGGCTCACCTGCGCAGGGCTGACCTTTGTGAGATGAGCGATCGTTTCCTGCTTGATGCCCTTAAACTCCCGCAGCCGACGCATCTGCCGACCGAAGGCAATAAGCGCAGCTGACTCCCTGGGGCGCTGCCGTCGTACCGCCGCCATGATCGCTTTTCCCCTCTCGGCAACTTACTGCCTGATGCGGCTTCTTACCGCTCAACGCCACTTGAGGACGGCAAGACGAACGGTAGCCCAGATAGTGGCTCAATGTGTGCTGTCTGATACACACAGTGAGGAGATCAATGGGCTGTGCAGCGGAGAACGAAATGGTGGTGAAGCAGGACCTTAAGGCGGTCGCGGAGGTCCGGCGGTTCGTGCGGCTGGTTGCCGGTCAGTGGGGCATGGATGACTTCGTCCCGTGCCTGGTGGCGACCGAGCTGGTCACCAATGCCCTGCAACATGCGGCGTCGGCGACGGACGAGGAGGTGATCTTGCGGCTAAGTCGCACTGAGGACGACGCCCTATGGATGGAGGTCCAGGACGCCGGTTGCGACCTCCCGCACCTGCTGGCGGCGGATACGTCCAGCGAGACAGGCCGTGGCCTGTTCATTGTCGACCAGTTCGCGCGCTGCTGGGGCATCCGTGCCCTGGCCGACAACGTCGGGAAGGTCGTCTTCGCGGTCATCGACCGCACATGAAAGATCACGAGGGGCGTCTGCGCTCTGCCTCCCGGCTACCTGACCTTTGCCCCGCCGAGGGCTGTGACGCATCTGAGTCGAGTCACATCGGTGGCCCCCGACGGGAAGACGCAGTGGTTCTGAGACCATCTGCGAGCCGAGATCCGGCAGGGGTGTGGGCACTCTCGGTGGGCTCGCGCCGACCGGACTGCATGAACCAAAACGCGCCGAAGCGCTTCTGTAGACCTATGCCGGGCCTTCACGGCCAGCACCGCTGATGTTTTTGAGCGACAGTGTGCCACGCCGATGCTTAAAGTAGCGGGCGGGCGTGGGATGAGACAGCCTGTCCCATGCGTACGTGGGCCGAGACCTGAAGGGGCTCGCCGGGCCCCGCTGCCGCGGGGCAAGAAATGGAAATCGTGCACATATGGCGGCTGGACCGGGCGCGGTCCAGCCCAACGGGGGATCGAGCGCGATCCGGGAGGTGGTGGCGGTAGTCGCTGAAGATGGGCCGCGGCAGGAGGCGAGGTCGGCGCAGGTGTATCGGCGGGCGCATCGGACTCCGCGGCGCAGCCGCTCGGTGAGGTTCTCGCTGTCGGATGAGGAGCATGCGTTGGTTGCCTCGGCAGCATCGGGGGAACGACTCGCGGTCGGGGCATACGCGGCGCAGGCGGTGCTCAATGCGGCTCGAGGCGGTGTCCAGCCGCAGTATGCATCGCTGCGGGAGGCGCTGGCGATCGTGATGCATGCGTCGGGGCAGGCTCGACGGATTGGAGCCAACCTCAACCAGGCAGTCGCGGCGTTGCACTCGGGGGAGGCGTCGCCGCAGTTGCGGTGGTACGCCGAGGCGGCGGCGCGAACCGTCGAAAAGCTGGATGATCTGGCTGACGAAGTGTGTCGGCGGCTCCCTTAGAACTCCTAACGCTATGGGCGCCGGCTTCGTCGGCAGTTCGGTCGTCCCGTGCGTCAGGGGGGTCGTTCTCGTCTGGCTTCCCGAAGGTGAGGGTGCGTGCTCCTGAGGAGAAGCGGGTGAAGGACTGCTCCCAGTGCTCCTCGGGCCAGTGGTACGTCACGCTGCCACTGGCGGGGCGGTAGTGGGCGGTGTACACGGTGCCCAGCCACTCGTCGTACCGGTACTGGTATAGCGGTGGTCGGAGCATCGCTGTCACGTCGGCTCCCGCCGCCTGTACGGCGGCCAGGCGCTTCTGGGTTTGTGTGAATCGCTCCTGCTCGTCTGGGCACCGGTAGGTGCTGGTGGTTGGTGGCGCAGTTGTCGGGTGCTGCGGTCAGCGGGATGTTGGGGCCCACGTAGACCGTCACGGTCTGGTGCGGGTCGACGAGGGTGACGTTCTGCGGGATCGCGATGGGTATGGTGCGCAGTCTGCTGACCGCTTCGTCGACGGTCTGGCAGGTTTCCAGCAGATAGCGCAGCACGAGGGGGATGGCGAAGCCCGGCCCGTGGACGAACCGCCCGCCGAAGGTGAGTGAGACCGCGAGACCGGCGTCGTTCATGCCGTCCAGCAGGCCCCATCCCGCTTCCTGCATGCCGATCACGGGTCGGAGGAAGTTGGAGGAGGCGATGGTGGCTTCGCAGTGGTCGGGGGCGAAGTCGTAGTTCCGAAGCAGCGTGTCCTTCCCGCCGATCTGGGTGCAGCCGGAGAAGAACGGCCGCACCGCTGCCAGCGTGAGAAGGGTTCCCGCTCGGGGAGAGGCCAGTTGGCCGGCGAGCCGGTCAAGTGTGGGGACCAGTTCGGGCATGTGGGCCTCGAACAGGCTCCGGGCCTGGGCCGCGCCCTGCCGGGTCCGGCCTTCCTCGGTCAACCGGCCCTCAGCGCTCACGACCGTCGGCTGGACGTGCGCGGCCCATCGCCCGTCACCCGCCAGCGCCGATCTCGATCGCGTGGAACGTCTTGCGGTATTGGGCCATGGCAGAGGACTCAACTAAATTCCGAGCCCTCATTTCAATGCGCGCAGGCGTCTCCAGCGGATCAGGCCGCATGCCAGGGTGAGGACGGCTTCGCCGCTCTGCCTGTTCTTCGACTGCTGAGGTCAGGTCTGTGTAGGCATGCCGGAACCCGGATGTTTCCTCCCTCAGTCCGGCGGGCGAGGAACGGGGATGCGCACGGGCGTGACTGGACGGACGTAGCCGAGCATCTGGCGGCACGAGGCTGCACCAGCACTACTAGTGTGACGCGGCGGCGGCTGCCTACTAACGGGTACGTTAACGGATGATCTTGCTCGGAGCGGGTCATGGCCGGGTCGGTGTGGCAGCCAGGCGGGGTCTGGAGGCCTGAGCTTGAGTGGGGGCTCAGGCGACTTTCGGGGTGGCGCGGTCGATGATCGGGGCGACGTCCAAGCCTGGCGGAAGCGTGCCGAACGCGCCGCCCCAGTCGCCGCCAAGACGGGTCGCGCAGAAAGCGTCGGCGACGGCCGGGTGACCGTGCCTGACCAGCAGCGATGCCTGGAGGACTAGCGCCAGGTTTTCGGCTACTCGGCGGGCGCGGTACTCGATTGTGGACGTGTCGGCGAAGCTTTCCTTGGTCTCCCTGATGGCCGCGTCCAGGCGCTTGTCGGCTCCTTGGGAGAGGGCTACTTCGTCGAAGAACGCCTCTAGCGTTTGCGGTTCGCGGAGCGTTGCGCGGAGGAGATCGAGCGCCGCGACGTTGCCGGAGCCCTCCCAGATGGAGTTCAACGGGGACTCGCGGAAGAGGCGGGGCATTCCGGAGTCCTCGACGTAGCCGTTGCCGCCCAGGCATTCGAGGGCCTCGGCGGCGTGCGCGGGCCAGCGCTTGCAGATCCAGTACTTGCTGACCGCGAGGCCGAGGCGCTTGAAGGCGGTCTCGGACTCGCTGCCGCGCACCGAGCGGTCGGTGGCGCCCGCGAGGCGCAGCATCGTGGTCGTGGCGGCCTCGGACTCGATCGCGAGGTCGGCCAGGACGTTGCGCATCAGCGGCTGGTCGATCAGGGGCCGGCCGAACGCCGAGCGGTGCGCGGCGTGGCTCGCGGCGGTGGTGACGCCGAGGCGCATCCCGGAGGCGGCGCCGATCACGCAGTCCAGCCGGGTCATGTTGACCATCTCGATGATGGTGCGGACGCCGCGGCCCTCGTCCCCGACCCGCCACGCGACGGCCTCGTCGTACTCCACCTCGGAGGAGGCGTTGGACCGGTTGCCGAGCTTGTCCTTCAGGCGCATCAGGCGCAGCGGGTTGAGGCCGCCGTCCGGCAGGACGCGGGGGACGAGGAAGCAGGTCAGCCCGCCGGGCGCCTGGGCGAGGGTGAGGAACACGTCGCACATCGGGGCGCTGGTGAACCACTTGTGGCCGACGAGCCGGTACGTCCCGTCCGGCTGGGGCGCGGCCGTGGTGGTGTTGGCGCGGACGTCGGAGCCGCCCTGCTTCTCGGTCATGGACATGCCGGCGAGGAGCGCGGTCTTGGTGAGCGGGGGCCGCAGCCCGAAGTCGTACTCCGGCCTGGCCAGGAGCGGCTCGTAGAGCGCGGCCAGTTCCGGGGACTGCCGCAGCGCGGGGACGGCGGCGTAGGTCATCGACACGGGGCAGCCGTGGCCCGCGTCGACGCGCCAGGTGTAGAACTTCGCGGCGCGGGCGACGTGGGCGCCCTCGCGGGGGTCCGTCCAGGCCGAGCCGTGCAGGCCGTGCGTCACCGCGACGGTCATCAGCTCGTGCCACGCCGGGTGGAACTCGACCTCGTCGATCCGGTGCCCGCAGCGGTCGTGGGTGCGCAGGACGGGCGGGTGCTCGTTGGCGAGGCGCCCCCACTCCTGGGCCCGCTCGGTACCGGCGAGGCGGCCGAGCTCGCGCACCTCGGCCTCGGCCCACCCGGCGCCTTCGCGGTGCAGCCCGTCCAGCAGGGCCGCCTCGTCGGACACGTCGTGCCCGGCGAGCGGGGGGACCTGGTTGAACACCTCGTGCGTCATGTGCTCTCCCAACGTTCACGCCGTCGACCCGCAGAATACAGAACGCGGTTCGGGCATCGGGATGATCATGCCTGTGGGGTGGCAGGACGTCCATCCTCCTCAGGTGGTGGGGCGATCTCGTCCGCGCGGCGGATTGTCCCGCGCCGCCGGGGGCATACCGTCGAAATCATGAGTCAGTCCGGTCCGCAGCCCGAGCGGAACGCCCCGCGCCGCCCGCTGGAGCGGCGGCGGGACGGCGGCCCCGTCACCGAGCCGGTCGACGTGACGGCCGCGCCCGAGACCGGGCGGGCGCCCGGCTCCGGGCGGGCCGCCGACGCCACACGGGCGGCCGATGCCGCGCGGGGTGCCGGCGCCGGGCGGGGCTCCGGCCCGGTGCGGGCGTCCGACGCCGAGCGCGAGGCCGTCGTGGAGCGGCTGCGGATCGCGTCGGTGGAGGGACGGCTCACCTTCGAGGAGCTGACCGAACGCACCGAGGCCGCCTACGCGGCCGCCACCTGGGGCGACCTCGAACGCATCACCGCCGACCTGCCCGGCATGGGCGCGCCCGGCGCCAACCCCGCGCCCGTGCAGGTCAAGCGCAGGTTCAGCGCGGTCATGGGGGACTGCAAGGAGCGCATCGTCGGCCGCATCGACGGGCCGCTGGAGGCCGTGTCGGTGATGGGCGACGTCGAGCTCGACCTGCGCGGCGCCCAGGTCCCGACCGGCGAGGTGCGCATCTGCGTGACCGCCGTGATGGGCGACGTCAAGATCATCGTTCCGGACGGCGTCAGCGTCGTGCTGACCGGGCACAACTTCCTCGGCGACCGGCGGGTGGCGGTCCGCGACCCCCACCCCGGCGCCCGCGTCCCCGTCGTGCGCGTCACCGCGACCGCCGTGATGGGCGACATCAAGATCGTCGACGACGAGCACCACGGCCCGCTCCGGCAGGCCCTCACCAACTGGTGGAAGGACCGCCACTAGCGGGCCGCGGGGTCAGCGGCTGTCATCGTGCGCCTCGGCGTCTTCGACGCCCTCCTCGTTCGGCGGCAGTGTGTCGGGGTGTTCGTACTTCACTCCGGGGGTTCCGGTTCCGCTGGTCTCCTCCCCGTCCGGGACGGTGCGGCCGCGGGCGTCGGAACGCTCGTTCACCGGGGCGAAGCGGCGGTCGTCGGTCTTCTCGGGCTCGTGGCCGGTCTCTTCGCGCGTCATGGCCGCCCGCATACCCGGCGACCGGCGCCTCGAACGCGCGGTCAGACCGCGGCCGCGGCGCGGGAGTCCTCCAGCGCCCCGGTGTAGCGGCGGACGACCAGGTCGGCGACCTCCGGCGCCGCGCCGAGGGCGGGGGAGACCGCGGCGGCACCGGCGGCCAGGGACTCCCGGCGGACCTTGTCGGCGAAGTGGCCCGGCGCGAGGATGTAGGACGCCACCGCGACGCGCGGCGCGCCCGCGGCGAGCAGGGAGCGCACCGCCTCGGCCGGCGCCGGGCGGGCCGCCGTCGCGTACGCCGGGATCACGTCGCGCCAGCCGCGCGAGCGCCACCGCCGCGCCAGCCGCGCGATCACGGCGTTGGCGGACGCGTCGCCGGAGCCCGCCGAGGCGAGCACGACCGCCGTGTCCGGGTCGCCGGGCGCCACGCCCGCCTCGGCCAGGCGCCGCTCCAGGGCGTCCAGCAGCAGCGGGTGCGGGCCCAGCGTGCCCGCCGTGCGCAGGACGAGCCGCGGGTGCCGGCCGCGCACCCGGTTCAGCACGCCCGGGATGTCGGTCTTGCTGTGGTAGGCCGCGGTGAGCAGCAGGGGCAGCACGACCGCCTCGCCCGCGCCGTCCCCGGCCAGGCCGTCCAGCACCCGGTCGGGTGCGGGCGGCGCGTGGTCCAGGAACGAGGCGTGGACGGGCACGTCCGGGCGGCGCGCCCGGACGGCGTCGAGCAGCGCGGCGACGGTCGCGGCGGCGCGGGGGTCCCGGCTGCCGTGCGCCACCGCGACCATCGGGGCGCTCACAGGTGGATGCCGCACTCGGTCTTGCCCATCCCGGCCCACCGGCCGCTGCGCGGGTCCTCGCCGGGCGCGACCGGGCGGGTGCACGGCGCGCAGCCGATGGAGGGGTAGCCGTCGTAGTGCAGCGGGTTGACGAGAACCCCGTTGTCCTCGATGTAGTTGTCCATGTCCTCCTGGGTCCAGCCCAGGATCGGGTTCACCTTGACCATGCCGCGCTTGCGGTCCCACTCGACGACCCTGCGGTCGCGGCGGCTGGCGGTCTCGTCCCGGCGGATGCCGCTGAACCAGGCCATGTAGCCCTCCAGCGCGCGGCCGAGCGGCTCCACCTTCCGCAGGTGGCAGCACAGGTCGGGGTTGCGGCCGTACAGGCGCGGGCCGAGCGCGGCCTCCTGCTCCTCGACCGTCCGGGACGGCGTGACGTCGATGACGTTCACCGGGTAGACGGCCTCGACGGCGTCGCGCGTCCCGACCGTCTCGGCGAAGTGGTAGCCGGTGTCGACGAACAGCACGTCGATGCCCGGCTTCACCTTCGACACCAGGTGGATCAGGGCCGCGTCCGACATGGAGGACGTGAGGCAGATGCGGTCGCCGAACGTGGCGACCGCCCACCGGATGACCTCCAGCGTGGGAGCGCCCTCCAGCGCGGCGGCGGCCGACTCGACGATGTCCTGAAGGTCGAGGGTGGGTCTGTCGGTCTCCAGCAGGGTCACCGGGGGACCTCCTTGCTCGCGGTGCGGGGAGTGCCGACACCGAGGAACTTCAGGCTGAAGGAACGCAGGCAGTCGGGGCAGAACCAGGCCCCGGGGTTCTCGTCCCGGGGTTCGAGGCTCTCCTCGCCGCAGTAGGGGCAGTGGAACGGCGCCATCCGCTCGCTCATGCGAGACCAGCCCCGCTCACTTGAGGTCCGCCTCGTCGGCGCGGTGCACCCATTCGGCGAACGTCTCCGTGCCGGTCCGCTGCTCGTCGAACCTGCGGACGACGCGCTCGACGTAGTCGGTGAGCCCGGCCGAGGTGGTCTTCAGCCCGCGGACCTTCTTGCCGAACGACGCGCCGAGCCGGCCCCCGAGGTGGATCTGGAAGCCCTCGACCTGCTCGCCGTCCTCGTCCACGACGAGCTGGCCCTTCAGCCCGATGTCGGCGACCTGGATGCGGGCGCACGCGTTCGGGCAGCCGTTGACGTTGATCGACAGCGGCTGGTCGAAGTCGGGGAGCCGCTTCTCCAGCTCGTCGATCAGGTCCATGGCGCGCTGCTTGGTGTCGACGATGGCGAGCTTGCAGTACTCGATGCCCGTGCACGCCATCGTCTGGCGGCGGAACGTGGACGGCCGGACCTGCAGGTCGTGCTCGGCCAGCGCGGCGGCGAGCGCCTCGGTGTGCCGCTCCGGGACGTCCAGGATGACCATCTTCTGCTCGTTGGTCGTGCGGACCCGGCCGGAGCCGTAGCGCTCGGCGAGGTCGCCGATGACGCCGAGCAGTTCGCCGTCCACCCGGCCGACCCGGGGCGCGAAGCCGACGTAGTAGGAGCCGTCCTTCTGCGGGTGGATCCCGACGTGGTCGCGGCGGGCGAGCGGCGCGTCGGGCTCGGGGCCGTCCGGCAGCGCGTACCCGAGGTACTCCTTCTCCAGGACCTCGCGGAACTTCGCGGCGCCCCAGTCCTTCACGAGGAACTTCAGCCGGGCGCGGCTGCGCAGCCGCCGGTAGCCGTAGTCGCGGAAGATGGAGGTGACGCCGTGCCACACCTCGCTGGCCTGCTCGGGCTTGACGAAGACGCCGAGGCTCTGCGCGAACATCGGGTTGGTGGACAGCCCGCCGCCGACGAACACCTGGTAGCCGGTCTCGCCGGCCTCGTTCACCACGCCCGTGAACGCGATGTCGTTGATCTCGTGGACGGTGCAGTGCGACGTGCAGCCCGACATCGCCGTCTTGAACTTGCGGGGCAGGTTCGAGAACTCCGGGGAGCCGATGAAGCGGTCGTGGATCTCGCGCAGCTCCGGCGTCGCGTCCACCACCTCGTCGGCCGCGATCCCGGCCAGCGGGCAGCCGATGATCACGCGCGGGACGTCGCCGCACGCCTCCGTGGTGTGCAGCCCGACGGCCTCCAGGGCCTCCCAGATCGCCGGGACGTCCTCGATCCGCACCCAGTGCAGCTGGACGTTCTGGCGGTCGGTGATGTCGGCGGTGCCGCGCGCGTACCGGGTGGAGACGTCCGCGATCGTGCGCAGCTGGGGGCCGCTCAGCTGACCGCCGTCGATGCGCACCCGCATCATGAAGTAGCGGTCCTCGAGCTCCTCGTCCTCCAGCGCGCCGGTCCTGCCGCCGTCGATGCCGGGCTTGCGCTGGGTGTACAGGCCCATCCAGCGGAACCGGCCGCGCAGGTCGGACGGGTCGATCGAGTCGAAGCCGCTCTTGGAGTAGATGTCGATGATCCGCCGGCGGACGTTCAGCCCGTCGTCGTTCTTCTTGTTCTCTTCGTTCTTGTTGAGCGGTTCGCGGTAGCCGAGGGCCCACTGGCCCTCGCCCTTCTTGCGTTTGGTCGCGGGTGGCACGGCGCGCGTCCTCATCTGTGGTCGTGAGGGACGCGTAGCGCACCGGCGCTCTGAGGCAGCCGACTCTACGCTGAGCAGGATGAAGTCAAAGGTGACGCCGATACGCCACGCGCCCGGCTGTACAGGGGCGTGGTCGGAGCGTCACCTACAGATCGCGCTGCGGACGCGGAGGAAGTCGACGTGCCGACGCTTGGCCAGCAACGGGTCCGCGGCGCTCATACATGAACTGTGACACGGGGTCTCGCGGACTGTCCAGTTACGTCCGGCATGCGGACACGTGAGATGCGTCATCCCTGCCGCCTCCAGTTCACCGGAGGCTCGGCCCTTCCGCCGGTCGGGGGGCCCGCGCGGCGCTCGGCGCCGGACGCGGGGGCGCCGGACCCGGGCTTGTGCTGGCAGTCGCACCAGGAGCCGCCACGGCAGTCCTCGTGGTGGCGTTCGCGGCACGACTGGCAGATCATGTCTCCCATTGTCGCCTATGAAGGCAAATGCCCGGTTCTCTGTGGCGGGGGGCAGATGATCATGGTCCGGGGAACGTTCTGTCCCGTCCTAGCGGGTATGGGCCAAGGGATGTGCACGGAACGGGCGGCGGGCCCGCGGGACGACCGGGCGGGGGAGGCGATCGGCACGCCACGCGCGGAGCGGACCAGTGAAGTGGGCGATGCGGCATGTTCCGGGCGCGCAACCCTCTACGGTGGGGCGGTGTGACCACCGTCTCCGACGCAGCGGGCGCCTCCCGGGCTGGGGATTCGCCCTCCGGCAAGGACCCGGAGGGCCCCCGGCGACGCCTGCGGGACCGCCTGGCCGCCCGCGCGCACGCCGACGTGCGGGCCGCCGGGGGCATCGCCTGGACGCTGATCAAGGGCACCGCGATCGGCGGGTTCCGCTACCGGGTCACCGGCCTGGCGGCGGAGGCGGCGTTCTTCGCCCTGCTGTCGATGCCGCCCCTCGTCATCGGGCTCATCGGCACGATGGGCCACCTGCGCGGCCTGTTCGGCTCCGAGACCATCGCCGAGGTTCGCGCCTGGGTGATCGAGCACGCCCAGACGGTGCTGACCGGCCCGACCGTGAAGACGGTCGTCGTCCCGCTCATCGACGACGTGATCAGGGGCGGCAGCCCCGACATCGTGTCGGTCAGCTTCCTGATCTCGCTGTGGGCGGGGTCGCGGGCGACGAACGTCTACGTCGACACGATCACGATCGCCTACGGGCTGTCGGGCGTGCGCGGCGTGGTCCGCACCCGGGTGCGCGCGTTCGTGCTCTACCTCATCGGGCTGCTGACCCTGATCGTCGTGATCCCGATGATCGTGGCGGGGCCCGCGCTGGTCCGCCAGGCGCTGCCGGAGAGCACCGAGGCGGTCCAGGCGCTGTACTGGCCGGTCGTGGTGGGCCTGTCGATCGTCTTCCTCTCGCTGCTGTACCACATGAGCGTCCCGGTGCGGACGTCCTGGTGGCGCCAGACGCCCGGCGCGGCGCTGGCGCTGCTGATCTGGATCGTGGGCAGCTTCGTCCTGCGGATCTACCTGGCCGGCTCGCTGAGCGGGGTGTCGGTCTACGGGTCGCTGGCCGCCGCGATCGCGCTGCTGGCCTGGCTGTACGTGGCGGCGCTCGCGGTGCTGATCGGGGCCGCGCTGAACGCCGAGATCGACCGGCTGTGGCCGAGCGGGGACACCGCCCGGATCCGGGCCGCGCTGGAGGCCCAGGCCGACCAGGCGCCCGGGGACCAGAACGCGACGGGTAAAAACCACTCCGGTTGAGGTCCTGAAAAGGGGAAACATGTCGTAACCTCGCGTGACATGACCCCCCGTGAGGAGACCGGCCGTCTGCGGACCGTGACCGGCACGATCCCGACGTCCGACATCACCGGGCCTGTGCTCTCCCACGAGCACCTCCAGATGGACCTGCGCTGGCCGGCGCGCCCCCAGCTCGCCGCCTCCGACCCGTACCGGTGGCTGGACGAGGAGAAGGCCGTCCAGCGGGAGCTGAACGTCCTGCGCAAGGACCACGGCCTCGGCCTCGTCGTCGACCTCACCTGCTCGGGCATGGGGCGCAACGCCGCCGCGCTCGCCCGCATCAGCGCCGGCGCCCGGGTCGCCGTGGTGGCCGGGACGGGCGTGTTCACCGAGCCGTTCCACCCCCCGTTCGTCCGCGAGGTCCTCGCCGCCGGGGCGGCCTCCGCGGCCCCCGGATTCGAGGCCGGGCCGCCCGGGGGCGGCTACTCGGGCCCGTCGGCGGTCGACCGGCTCGCGGAGCGGCTGCTCGCCGAGGTCGGCTTCGGCATGGACGGCACGAACTCGCTGCCCGGCGTCATCGGCGAGATCGGCGCCTGGGGCGAGGCGCCGACGGAGAACGAGGAGCTGTGCCTGCGCGCCGCCGCCCAGGCCGCCCGCTACTCCGGGCTCTCGGTCGCGACCTACGGGCGCGCGGGCCTCGCCCAGCTGGAGATCCTCACCTCCGCCGGGCTGGCCCCCGAGCGCGTGGCGGTGGGGCAGCAGGACCGGGTGGACGACCCCGCCCAGCACCGCAAGATCGCCGAGTCGGGCGGCTACGTCTCGTTCGGCACCCTCGGCCTCGCCGGGGAGGACGCCGCCGCCGTCGGCGCCCGCGTCCGCCGCGTCCTGGACCTGCTGGAGGCCGGGCACGCCGACCGGGTGCTGCTGAGCACCGGGGTCGCGCGGATGGCCCAGGTCGCCCGCTACGGCGGCGCCGGGTTCGGGTACCTGTTCGAGACGTTCCTGCCCGCGCTGCGCGCCGCCGGCGCCGACGAGGCGACCCTCGGCGCGATCCTGCACGACAACCCGCTGCGGTGGCTCACCGGTTCCTGAGCGGGTAGGGGGACCCCCAGGGAAGGGGGTGCGCCCGATGCCCTGGAACAGGTCCGCGGGCCGGGGCGCCCGGCGGCCCGGAACCGTCCGGCTCCCCTACACTGACCGCGCCGAGGCGGGCCGGGTGCTCGCGGCACGGCTCGCCACGATGGGGCTGGAGGGGGCCGTGGTCCTCGCGCTGCCGCGCGGCGGCGTCCCCGTCGGCCATGAGATCGCGCGGCACCTCCGGGCGCCGCTCGACGTGCTGGTGACCCGCAAGATCGGTTATCCGCCGCAGCCGGAGCTCGGCGTCGGCGCGATCGCCGAGGGCGGAGCCCCGGTGTTCGACGACGGCCTGCTCGTCCGCCTCGGGCTCAGCGAGGACGACCTGGCCCCCACCGTGGAGGCCGAGCGCGCCGAGCTGGACCGCCGGGTCGCGGCCTACCGGGGCGGCCGTCCGCTGCCGCGGGTCGCCGGGAGGCCGGTGATCGTGGTGGACGACGGGCTCGCGACCGGCGGCACCGCCCGCGCGGCCGTGCGGGCGGTGCGCGGGCGCGGACCGTCCCGGCTGGTCCTCGCGGTGCCGGTGGGCGCCGCCGAGACCGTCCGGAGC
The DNA here is from genome assembly GCF_014208105.1 of Actinomadura coerulea. Classification (NCBI taxonomy): domain Bacteria; kingdom Bacillati; phylum Actinomycetota; class Actinomycetes; order Streptosporangiales; family Thermomonosporaceae; genus Actinomadura; species Actinomadura coerulea. Next base: position 3,391,183 of record NZ_JACHMQ010000001.1, on the reverse strand, counting down.
CTGGAGGCGGAGGTGGACGATCTGGTGGTGCCGGTCGCGCCCTGGGACTTCCGCGCCGTGGGGCAGTGGTACCGGGACTTCGAACAGCTCGGCGACGCCGATGTGACGGCCTGGTTGCGGCGCTCCGCGCGGGCGGGCGGCGAGGCGCCGGGCGGGCCCGGGGACCCCGGCCGGGAGTGAGCCGCGGAGCCGGGCGCGCGCCGGCGGAGACCGGGACTGAATGGTGTTCGCGAGTTTTCGGGAAATGGCCGCATCGGCGGGGCGGGTGCGGTAAAAGGGCGGCCCGCCGTAATGTCGTGAACGATGCGGCCGTGTTGTGACGCAGATGTGACGAAAGAACCCGGGCCCGGTCGGGATGGACCGGGCCCGGGCAACGCAAACGGCCCCGCTGAGCGGGGCCGTGACGTTTTAGGTGGCGTGCCGGGGATCGCGATGGGAGCGTTTCGGCGACCTGTGCCTTCGCTCAGGCGGCGTTGGCGCGACGCATGCGGCGACGGCGCTCGGACGCGCGCTCGTCCTCGTTCAGGCCGCCCCAGGTGCCGTACTTCTCGGGCCGGGACACCGCGTAGTCCAGGCAGTCCGTACGGACCGGGCAGCCCATGCAGATCTGCTTGGCCTTGCGCTCGCGGATCTCGCGCTCGGGCTGGCGCTCGCCGTCGGGGCCGAAGAAGAGGACGAGGTCTTCCCCCCGGCACGCCGCGGCGTCCTGCCAGCCCCAGCTGGGACGAGGGAGGTTTGCCTGCCGACGTACCTGAGCCATGGAACACCCACCTTGATTGGTTTCGAACAAATTCGGGACATGGACGCTCGACGTACTTCGGATGACAAGAGTCAGAGAAGCGCCGAATGTTCCAACGTCTGGAGTTGCCGCTCTGTTCCCCGTCCGGTTGCTCCGGAAACCTGGGGACGTGCGACAGTGAAGCCCTCGAATGGGGCCTCAGAGAGATTACACGAGGGCCGCCTCGTTGAGAAGGGTGAGTTCCCTAACAACGTAGGTTCTCTGGTTCTCGCCGCAGTCGGTCCCGCACGGGTCGGGCTGCCGGACGGCTTCGACGACGACCCGGTAACGGCTCCGCTTCAGGAGAACAACCGCTTCGTGCCGGGTTGTTCCGGGGATTCCAGTGATCGACGCCACGGTCACGTCGTCCACCCCGAGGCGCCCCGTGTGCGCGCGGACGAAGTGCTCCGCCGCCTGCGCGGGCTCGGGGAGTCCCGTCCGTCCGCGCAGCCTGGGAAGGGCGACCTCGCCCCGCAGGTAGGCGTCCGCGGCCGCGTTCGCCTCCGCTTCGTCGAGGTCGCCGTAGGAGAATCCGTGGGGAAGACATACCAAATTCGCCGCAAATCGGTCACCGCCGACATGGGTGGTTTCCCAGATGAGGCGGTCGAAACGCGTCGCGAGAAAACGGGCCAGCGGCGCGCCGGTGCGGGCGCAGCAGGCGTTGCGGCGCCCGTGCGTGCAGACCAGCAGGACCGGCTCGGCCACCCGCTCACCGAGCCCGGGAGACCGCCCTTCCGCGAGCGCGTCCAGGTCGAGCGCCGCCAGCTCGGCCGGATCGGCCAGCTCGCGCCCCTCGATCCAGGCGTCGCCCCCGCGGGAGGACCCGGCGTAGACCTGGACGGGCGGGGTGGCGCGGCGGCGGCCCGGGCGGCGGATCAGCTGCGGCCGGACGCCCGCCTTCTTCGCCGCCCGCACGGCGTCGGCGACCGGTCCCGGGCCGGCGAGGTCCTCGACGCGCTCGGGCCAGGGGCCCGGGTGCTCGATGAGCAGCCAGGCGCCCGCCTTCACGGTCGCGGTCGCCAGGCACGGCCGCTCGCCGGTGTGGCTCCCCGGGCAGTGTCCGCAGCTTCTGCCGCGCGTCACGCAGTACCCCCGCCGATCATCGTTCGTCCCCGTCGAGCTGAAATCGATTAGGTAAGGGTAACCTAAGGCGCGACGGCCAAACCAGGCGGGTTGGCGAGGACCGCTTCCGCGGCGGGCAGGGCGGCCTCCCGGTCGGCCGCCACGAGGCCGATCCGGGTGCGCCGGTCCAGAAGGTCGCCCGCGTCGAGGGCCCCCTCGTGCAGCACGCCCCAGGCAAGCTCCGCGCCGGTCACCGGCAGCCCGGGGACGACCGGCTCCAGCAGGGCCGGGTCCCGCCTGCCGAGCGCGGCCAGCAGCGGCGCCTCGGCGCCGTACCGCCGGACGAGCCGGGCGGGCGCGTCCAGCGCGTCCAGCCGGGGGCGCGGAGCCGCGCCGACCAGGGGCAGCCGCGCGGTGCGGCACGGTCCGGCGGCCAGGCCGCGTACGCGCACGGCCGCGTCCACGGCGTCCTCGGCCATGCGCCGGTAGGTGGTCAGCTTGCCGCCGACGATCGTCACGACGCCGTCCCCGGACGTCAGGACGGCGTGCCGGCGGGAGATGTCGGCGGTGTCGCCCCCGCGCCCGAGGTCCAGCAGGGGCCGCAGGCCCGCGTACGCGCCGGCCACGTCGGCGCGCCGCACCGGGACGTCCAGCGCCGAGTCCAGGACGTCGAGCAGGAAGCCGATCTCCCCCTCGGTCGGCTCCGGCACGTCCGGGACGGAGCCCTCCGCCGGCTCGTCGGTGAGGCCGACGTACACGCGGCCGTCGCCCTGCGGGAGCACCAGCACGAACCGGTTGCCCGCGCCCGGGATGGGGACGTGCATCGCGGCGGTGAGCCCGCGCAGCGACTCGGCCCGCAGCACCAGGTGGGTGCCGCGCGACGGGCGCAGCCGCACCCCGTCCACCAGGCCGCCCGCCCACACCCCCGCCGCGTTCACCACCGCGCGCGCCCGCACGGTGATCTCGCGGCCGGTGAGCTCGTCCCGGACGAGCGCGCCGTCGCCGGCCAGCGCGACCGCGCGGCAGCGGGTGAGGATCCGGGCGCCGTGCCCGGCGGCGGTCCGGGCGAGCGCGGTGACGAGGCGGGCGTCGTCGGCGAGCTGCCCGTCCCACGACAGCAGCCCGCCGCGCAGGCCGTGGGGGCGCAGGGCGGGCGCGAGCCGGAGCGTCTCGACCGCCGACAGCCGGCGGGGGCCCGGCAGGACCGACCGCGGGGTGCGGGCGGCGAGCCGCAGCAGGTCCCCGGCGCGCATGCCGGCACCGGCCAGCAGCGCCTGCGAGCGGGACACCAGCGGGGTCAGCGGCAGCACGAACGGCTGCGCCCGCACCAGGTGCGGGGCGGTGCGCAGCAGCAGCGCGCCGCGCTCGACCGCGCTCTCGTGCGCGACGTCCACCTGCCCGGACGCCAGGTAGCGCAGCCCGCCGTGGATCAGCTTGGAGCTCCAGCGCGAGGTGCCGAACGCCAGGTCGTGGGCGTCGACCGCGACGACGGACAGCCCGCGGGACGCGGCGTCCAGCGCGGCGCCCGCCCCGGTGGCGCCGAGGCCGACGACCAGCACGTCCACCGCCTCGCCGGGGAGTTCGGCGAGCTCGCGCTCCCGGCGCGCGGCGTTGAGGGAGGTCCGGGGGTCGGCTCCGGCTGCGTTCACGGTGCGAGCATCCTCTCCAGGATGTGGCGGAGTTCGGCGTCGAGGGCGCCGGCGTCCACCCCGGGCTCCTGAGCGTCGATCATGATCTGCGCGGAGAGCCCGAAGGACTGGACGACCAGCAGGAGCGCGCGGGCCTGGAGCGCGGGGCTGCCCGCCCGGATCGTGCCGTCCCGCTGGCCGGCGGAGATCGACTCCTCGAACCCCGCGAGGAAGGCCCGCTGGCTGGCGCCGCAGCGGTCCAGCAGGTAGGGCAGCAGCAGCTCCGGGTCGACCTCGATGATCTTGCGGAGCAGCGGGTGGTCGCGGAACGTCCGCACGCCGGTGACCAGGCCGTCCACCAGCCGGGGCCGGACGGGGCGGCCGTCGTCGGGGGGCCGCAGCGCCTCGCCGATGCCGGTCCACTCGCGGGTCATCAGGTCGGCGACGATGGTGCGGACGTCCGGCCAGCGCCGGTAGAGCGTCATGCGCGAGACGCCGGCCCGCCGCGCGATGTCGGTCAGCGTCGTGCGCCGCACCCCGACCGCGAGCACGCAGTCGCGCGCGGCGTCCAGCACGGTGTCGTCGGCGGTCCGCGCCGCCACCCTGTTGTGACGATTCGACGTCATGTGTCACAGTGTAAGCCACCAGAGGACCGGGGCGGCGAGGGAGGCGGGCGTGGAGACGCGCGACATGCTGTGGAGCGGCTGGGGCGACCCGGCGAAGGCGGCACCGCTGCCCGGGCCGGTGGTCGGCCTGCTGCGCGACCTGCTCGGCGTGCGGCCCGCCGCGGAGCCGGCGGCCGCGCTGACCGGCGTCCGGGTCGCCGAGCCCCGGCTGTCGGGGGACGACCTGACCGTGCTCGCCGCCGTCGTGGGGGACGGGAACGTCCGCGCCGACACCGAGGCGCGGCTCCGCCACACGCGCGGCAAGTCCACCCCCGACCTGCTGCGCATCCGGGCCGGCGACGCCGCCGACGCGCCGGACGCGGTGGTGCTGCCCGGTGACCACGGCGAGGTGCTCGCGGTGCTGGATGCGTGCGCCGAGCGGCGGATCGCGGTCGTCCCGTTCGGCGGCGGCACCTCGGTCGTCGGCGGGCTGGCGCCGGAGGGCGCGGATCGCTTCGTCGCCCTCGACCTGCGCCGCATGGACCGGCTCGTCGAGCTCGACGAGGTCTCCCGGACGGCCGTCCTGCAGCCCGGGCTGCGCGCCCCCGCGGCGGAGGCGCTGCTCAACGAGCGCGGCTACACGCTCGGGCACTTCCCGCAGTCCTACGAGTGGGCGTCGATCGGGGGGTTCGCGGCGGCCCGGTCGAGCGGGCAGGCGTCCGCCGGGTACGGGCGGTTCGACGACATGGTCGTCGGCCTCACCGCGGCCACCCCCGAGGGGACGCTCGACCTCGGGCGGGCGCCGAAGTCGGCCGCCGGGCCCGACCTGCGGCAGCTCGTCCTCGGCTCGGAGGGCGCCCTCGGCGTCATCACCTCCGTGCGGGTGCGGGTGCATCCCGTCCCGGAGGCCAGGGAGTACGAGGGCTGGCGGTTCGCCTCCTTCGACCAGGGCGCCGCCGCACTGCGGCGCCTGGCCCAGGACGGCCCCCTCCCCGCGGTCCTGCGGCTGTCGGACGAGACCGAGACCATGGTCGGGCTGGCCGACCCGGCGGCGATCGGGGAGGACTCCTCGTCGGCCGGGGCCCTGGCCGTCCTCGGGTTCGAGGGCGCGCCCGCCCTCGTCGCCGACCGGCGCGCCCGGGCCGCGCAGGCGCTGCGGGAGGCGGGCGGCGAGCCGCTCGGCGCCGGGCCGGGGGAGAAGTGGGAGCACGGCCGCTTCAACGCCCCCTACCTGCGCGACTCCCTCCTGGACGCCGGCGCCTTCGTCGAGACGCTGGAGACCGCCGCCTTCTGGTCGGACGTCCCCGCGCTGTACGAGGCCGTCCGGCAGGCCCTGATCGCAACGCTGTCGGGCGCCGGGACGCCGCCGCTGGTGATGTGCCACATCTCGCACGTGTACCCGACCGGCGCGTCGCTCTACTTCACGGTCGTGTCCGCGCAGGGCGAGGAGCCCCTCGGGCACTGGGCCGCCGCCAAGCGCGCGGCCTGCGACGCGATCCTCGCCCGGGGCGGCACGATCAGCCACCATCACGGGGTGGGCACCGACCACCGCGACTGGTACGCCCGGGAGATCGGGCCGCTCGGCGCCGCCGTGCTGCGCGCCGTCAAGGACCGGGTCGATCCCGCCGGGATCCTGAACCCGGGCGTCCTGGTCCCGCCCGCGGGAAGGGAGTGAGCTCCGTGCGCGGAAGAGAAGTGAGCGGCGGGCGCGCGTTCACCGCGATCGTCAACCCGGCGGCGGGCGGCGCGTCCGCCTCGTGCCTGATGCCGCTCGCCCGGCTGCTGCGCGACGCGGGCGCCGAGGTCGACGTCGAGTACAGCCGCGGGATGGGGCACGCCGCCGACGCCGCCCGCGCCGCCGCCGAGGCGGGCCGGGTGGTGCTCGGCGTCGGCGGGGACGGCCTGGTCGGCCGCGTCGGCGGGGCCCTGGCCGGGACGGGCGCCCTCTTCGGGATCGTCCCCGCGGGCCGGGGCAACGACTTCGCGCGCCAGCTCGGCGTCCCGTCCGACCCGGAGCGGCTCGCCCCGCTTTTGCTGGAGGGCGAGCCGCGCGCCGTGGACGCCATCGACGCCAACGGGACGGCCGTGCTCGGCAGCGTCTACGCGGGCGTGGACGCGGTCGCCAACGACAACGCCAACAGGACGCGGCTGCTGCGCGGCTCGGCCGCCTACTACGTCGGGGCGCTGCGCGCGATCGCCTCGTGGCGGCACGCCGACTACCTGATCACCGTGGACGGCGAGCGGTACCGGCGGGAGGGCTACACCGTCGTCGCCGCCAACTCCGGCTACTACGGGTTCGGCAAGCACATCGCCCCCGACGCGCGCGTCGACGACGGCCTGCTCGACGTCGTGCTGATCCGCAGGGCGCCGCGGACGCTGTTCTTCGCCGTCATGCGGGAGCTGGAGGCCGGGACGCACGTCCGGCGGCCCGAGGTGGAGGTCCTGCGCGGCCGCGAGGTCCGCATCGAGCTCGCCGGCGGGTCCGGCAGGACGCTGCCGTACGGCGCGGACGGCGAACTCCCCGGGACGCTCCCGGTCACCGCGCGGGTGATGCCGGGCGCGCTGCGCGTCCTGGCGCCGTGACTGCCCGCGCCGATGTTTTGCGGGGCGTTTAGGGCGGTTTACGCCCCCATTACGGCTCTCCGGATAGCGTCGGTTACGTCCCGCTACGGGACCTTGGGGTTGTCTGTGGAGGCATCATGAGAAGGCGACTGCACTGCTCGCCGTTCTGGGGGGACTCATGATGACCGCAGGCCCCCTCGTCGTGGTGGCGTCGGCGTCCCTGGGGGTGGCGCCGGCGTCAACCACGCTCGCCTGACGAAGTGTCTGCTTCCTGGCGTCGTGTCGCCTTGACGGCGTGACCGCCTCCGTAAAGGCTGTGAGCAACCCCTCACCGCCCGGAGGCATCCTGTGTCTGCCGAGGTCCCCCCCGGACCCGACAACTCGCGCACCTCCGAGGAAGGCGCCGGCTGGGCCTGCGGCAGGCGGGGAAGCTTCCACGAGCTGCTCCCCGACCGCGTCCCCGACTTCTCCTGGCGCCGCCCCTCGGTGCTCTGGCGTTCGCGCAACGACGTGCTGGCCCGCCTGTTCGGCGACCCGGCGAACGCGATCCGCCGCCGCTGCGTGGCGTCCCTGCGCGAGCGCGGCACCCCGGCCGCCTTCACCGTGCACCGCCCGGCGCCGGAGTTCTCCTTCGCGCTGGTCGGCGACCCCGGCGAGGGGGACCGGTCGCAGTACGCGGTGGTCCCGCCGCTGCTGCACGCGGCCGAGGGCACCGACTTCATGATCATTGCCAGTGACGTGATCTACCCGACCGGCGACGCGGAGCACTACCCCGAGAAGTTCTTCCGCCCGTACAAGGACTACCCCGCCCCCATCTACGCCGTTCCCGGCAACCACGACTGGTACGACGGCCTCCGGGGCTTCCTGCACGTCTTCTGCGGCCTGGACGAGAACTGCTCGCCGCCCCCGTGGCGCGGCCCGCTCGCCTTCATCCCGCGCCGCCTCTGGCGCCACTCCGGAGCCGTCGACGCGCAGGCGCTCGCCGAGGCCCGCCGCCTGTACCGGGGCGCGCCCGGCCAGCAGGCCGCGCAACCGGGGCCGTACTGGGCGATCGACACCCCCGCGCTGCGCATCATCGGCATCGACACCGGGATCACCGGCCGGCTCGACCGCGACCAGGGGCGCTGGCTCCGGGAGGTGTCCGGAGGACCGAAACCCAAGCTGCTGGTGACCGGAAAGCCGCTGTACGTGGACGACGGCCACCGTCCCGGGGCGATCGAGGGCGGCGGGACGGTCGACGAGATCGTCCAGGACCCGGCGCACCACTACGTGGCCGCGATCGGCGGCGACATCCACAACTACCAGCGCTACCCGGTGCGGACCGGCGACGGCCGGACGATCCAGTACATCGTCTCGGGCGGCGGCGGCGCCTTCATGCACGCGACCCACATCATCCCGCGGACCCGGGTGGTGGAGGAGGACGAGTTCCGCTGCTACCCGCTGCGCGGCGACTCCCTGTCGCGCTACAGCAAGCTGTACGGCCGGTGGCTGCGGCTCCCGGGGTTCTTCGAGCTCACCCCCGAGGAGGCCACCGCCGCCGTCGAGCACCGGCTCGGGATCAAGCCGGGGCGCGGGTACCGAGGCCCCGCGGCGTCGCGCCGCGCGCGCTTCGTCGCCGCCGTCCTCGGCGTGCCGCGCAACGGCCGCGCCCGCCCCCGGTTCCTGCGGCTCCCCGTGCGGAGGGTGCCGCAGCGGTTCCGGTCGGAGCTAGCCGACTGGGACCGGCCGCCGTTCTTCAAGAGCTTCCTCCGCTTGGACGTGACGGAGACGCGTCTGCGCATCCGTTGCTTCGCCGCGACGGGATGCGGCGACCACGAGACGTCACCGCCGTGCGAGGACGAGGTGACGATCCCGCTGCGCTGACGACCGGTTTGGATGATCTGCCAGTCATGGTGCGAAAGTGGGTGATCTTGCCCCGCGACGTGCCCCGATGCCGTTACAGTCGTGGCTCACCAACCGGTGAACGGTAACGGACGGTCGGCCGGAAAACGACCGCGTCCTTCAGGAGAGCTTTTCCATGAGTCACCCCCAGCAGGGTCAGGGCCAGCACCAGCAGCAGGCATACCAGGGCGGCTACGCGCCCGCACCCGCGCAGCACCAGGCGCCGGCCGCCGTCGGCACCGGCCTCAACATGAAGCGCCGCAACCCGGTCGGCGCCTGGCTCGGGCTGCCGATCATCACCTTCGGCATCTACGGGCTCGTCTGGTTCTTCAAGGTCCACGACGAGCTGCACCAGTACGACCGCCGCATCGACAACGCCGCCACCAACGCGCTGCTGTCCATGCTGTTCGGCGGCATCACCCTCGGCATCTGGCCGCTCGTCATGTGGGTCAAGCTCGGCGGGCGCATCGCCCAGGCCCAGCGCGCGGCCGGCCTCCAGCCGAGCTGCAGCGGCGGCATGGGCTTCCTGCTCGGCATCTTCGGCTTCGGCGTCCTGTACTACCAGCTCCAGCTGAACAAGGTCACCGACCGCTACGGCGACACCCCGGCAGGCCAGCAGGTCTCTCTCGCTGCCTAGGCCTTTTTCTCCTCCTTCGGGCCTAGCGGCCCTCCATCGTCGATAAAGGCGGCGATCGCTGGCATCGCTGCGTCTCGCCTTGCGGCTCGCTTCGCGATCAGTTTCTTGCTTCGCTCGAAACTGCCTTCGGACGCGATCGCATGGTGGAGGTCGTCGCCGCCTGAGCTTCGAACGCTGTGTTGAGCAGCGGGCCGCGGCCCTGGCCTGCTGATCCGGATCGAGCTCGACCCCTCCGCGACTTCGTCGCGGAGGGGTCTTCGCTTTGTGCGGAAACCGGTTTGTCGGTGGGCGGGGTCAGAATGGGCGGGTGAGGATCGCGGTCGCGGCCGGGGGCGGGCCTGGGGGTGCGCTGCGGGCGGTGGCCGAGGACGGTTCGCCCGCGGGGCCCGTCGAGGAGGTTCCCGACCTGGTCTCGGCCATCGCCGAGCGGGAGCGTGGGTCGGCGCCGCGCTGGGTGTGGCCGTCCACCGCGCGGCTCTATCCCCGGCTGCTGGAGGCGGGCGTGCGGGTGGCGCGCTGCCACGACCTCGAACTCGTCGAGAGCCTCCTGCTCGGCCATGCCGGACGGTACGGGGAGCCGCGCTCGGTCCGGGCGGCGTGGGCGCGGCTGCGCGGGGAGCCCGTTCCGGCCGATCCGCCGCCGCCCCGGGAGGACGCCGCGCAGCCGTCGCTGTTCGACGACGCCGCCGGGCGGGAGGAATCCGCCGACGACCTCGGCCAGATCGTCGCGGTGCACGCCGAGCAGCAGCGCGCCATCGCCGGGCTGGGCGGGTTCGCGCTGCTCGCGGCGGCCGAGTCGGCCGGATCGCTGGTGGCCGCCGAGATGGCGCACGACGGGCTGCCCTGGTCGGCGGACGAGCACGACGCGCTGCTCACCGAGATGCTCGGGCCGCGCCCCACGGGCGGCCTGCGGCCCCGCCGGCTCCAGGACCTCGCCGACCGCATCAGCGCCGCGTTCGGGCCGCGCGTCCACGTCAACCCCGACTCCCCGGCGCAGATCATCCGGGCGTTCGCCTCGGCGGGGCTGCCGATCGCGTCCACGCGGGCGTACGTCCTCAGGCAGGTCGACCACCCCGCCGTGCCCCTGCTGCTGGAGTACAAGGAGCTGGCGCGGCTGCACGCCGCGCACGGCTGGACGTGGCTCGATACGTGGGTGAGCGGCGGCCGGTTCCGTCCCGAGTACGTCGTCGGCGGCGTGGTGTCCGGGCGGTGGGCGACGAGCGGCGGCGGGGCCCTCCAGATCCCGCGCGTGCTGCGCCAGGCCGTCGTCGCCGATCCCGGCTGGGCCCTGGTCGTCGCCGACGCGGCGCAGCTCGAACCCCGGGTGCTGGCGGCGCTCGCGGGCGACCGCGCGTTCTCCGAGGCCGCCGCGCACGGCGACCTCTACGCGGCCTTGTCGGACGCCTTCCGCGACGACGCCGACGGCGGGCGGACCGCCCGCGACAAGGCCAAGATCGCCCTCCTCTCCGCCATGTACGGGGGAGGGACGGGGGACGCGGTGCAGCTCCTCGCCGTCCTGAAGAGCCGGTTCCCGCAGGCGTTCGAGTACGTGGAGGCCGCCGCGCGGGCGGGGGAGCGCGGACTGCTCGTGCGGTCCCGCCTCGGCCGCACGTGCCCGCCGCCCTCGGCCGGGTGGCGCGAGCTGACGTCGGCGGGCGACGACGACGCCGCCCCGGGGCCCCGGGGCGCCACGGCGGCCCAGGCGCTGCGCGGGCGGGGCCGCTTCACCCGCAACTTCGTCGTCCAGGCCACCGCCGCCGACTGGGCGCTCGCGCTCCTCGGCTCCCTGCGCCGCCGCCTCACCGGGATCGGCCCGCCCCGCCTGGTGTTCTTCCAGCACGACGAGGTCATCGTGCACACGCCCGCCGACCTGGCCGAGGAGGTCGCGGGCGCGGTGCGCGACGCCGCGCTGGAGGCGCGCGGGCTGCTGTTCGGCGACACCCCGGTCGTCTTCCCGATGGAGATCGCGGTCGTCGGCCGCTACGCCGACGCCAAGTGAGCGCCCGGCGCGCGCCCTCCTCCATGGCGATTCGTCTCTCTACGAGCGGGCCGCCCGCGCCATGAGCGCGCGGCCGGCCGCCCTCGCCGCCTGCTGACGGGGCTCAGGCGGGGGAGGCCTCGCCCGTGGGCGTGTAGGACGAGCGGGTGTTGAGGGCCTCGACATCGGTGAAGGACGTCCGGAGGTAGGCGCCGGTGATGCCGGCCAGCTCCTCGGGGGACAGGACGTCCTCGATGGCCGCGAAACCGTGCGGCGCCCGCTCGGCGACGAGCCGCAGGACGCGTTCGGCGGGCATGTCCCGGCAGGCGAGCACGACGGCGTTGGCCGCCTCCAGGCGCTCCTGCTCGTACCCGAGGAGGCCCTCCGCGGGGGTCGCGGCCGTGGCCAGCCGGTACGCCAGGATCCGGGCGTCGAGCACCGCCTGCGAGCCGCCGTTGGAGCCGATGGGGTACATCGGGTGGGCGGCGTCGCCGAGCAGGGTGACCCGGCCGAACGTCCAGCGACCGACGGGGTCCCGGTCGACCATCGGGTACTCCAGGATGCGCTCCGCGCCGGCGAGCAGCGCCGGGACGTCCAGCCAGCCGAACCGCCAGTCGGCGAAGTGCGGCAGCACGTCCTCCAGGCGCCCGGCCCGGTTCCAGTCCGCGGCGCCGCTGCGCGGGTCGCCCGGGACGCGCACCTCGGCGACCCAGTTCAGCAGCGCCCTGCCCCGGCGCTCGGCGCGCATCGAGATCGGGTAGACGACCATCTTGGCGGCGGCGTTGCTGCCCGCGACGGCGAGGGTCCGCCCGGTCAGGAACGGCTCCCCCTCGGTGAGGCCGCGCCACATGCGGATGCCGTTCCACAGCGGCGCGCCCTCGTCCGGGTACAGCTGCGCCCGGACGGCCGAGTGCAGGCCGTCCGCGCCGACCAGCACGTCCGCCGAAACGGTCTCGGCGGTGCCGGACGCGCGGTCGAGGAGGCGTGCCCTCACCGTGTCGCCGTCCTGCTCGAACCCCTCGAAGAGCGTGCCGGTGCGGACGGCGCCCTCGCCGAGCCGCGCCCGCACGGTGTCGAGGAGCAGCATCTGAAGCTCGCCGCGATGGATCGAGTACTGCGGCCAGGTGTATCCCAGCGCGCGCCCGCGCGGGTCGCCCCAGATCCGGCCCCCGTACCGGTCGAAGTGCACCATCTCGGCGGTGGGGACGCCGAGCTCGGCCAGCTCCCCGCCGAGGCCCAGCTCGGTCAGCTCCCGGACGGCGTGGGGCAGCAGGTTGATGCCGACGCCGAGGGGCCGCAGCCGGGCGGCGGCGTCGACGACGAGCGCCTCGATGCCCGCCCGGTGCAGGCTCAACGCGGTCGTGAGCCCGCCGATCCCGGCTCCGACGACGAGTACGCGCATCATTTCCCCCTACTTCTCGGGCGCGGCGCCCGAAACCGCCGGCGCGGCGCCCGGCACCTTGGCGCCGCCTCGGACGAGCCGTCCCACCTCGGCCCGGAGCCGGACGAACTCCGGAAGGCCCCGGGTCTCGATCTGGTCGCGGGCGGCCGGCAGGTCCACCGGCAGGTCGGCGTGCACCCGGGCGGGGGACCGGTTCAGCACGACGACCCGGTCGCCGACGTAGACGCTCTCGTCGATGTCGTGGGTGACCAGCAGGATCGTCATCTTCTGCGTCCGGTGGACCTCCAGGACCAGGTCCTCCAGGTCCTCCCGCGTCTGCGCGTCGACGGAACCGAACGGCTCGTCCATCAGCATCAGGGAGGGGCGGTAGGCCAGGGCCCGCGCGATCGACACGCGCTGCTGCATGCCGCCGGACAGCTGCCAGGGGTACTTGCGGCCCGCGTCCGGCAGCCCCACCGACTCCAGCGCCTCCTGCGCCGCCTCGCGCCGCTCCTGCCGCGACTTCCCGCGCCGGCGCAGCGGCAGCGCCACGTTGTCGCGGACGGTCAGCCAGGGGAACAGTGACCGGCTGTAGTCCTGGAACACCACGGCGAGGTCGCCCGGAACCCCGTCGATCGGGGTGCCGTGCAGCGCCAGGGTCCCGCCGGTCGGGCGGATCAGCCCGGCGATGCAGCGCAGCAGGGTGGACTTGCCGCAGCCGGACGGGCCCACGATGCTGACCAGCTCGCCGTCCGGGACGCGCAGGTCCAGGCCGTCGAGGGCCACGTGGCCGTCGGCGTAGGAATGGGTGAGGCCGGTTATCTCGAGCATCGCGGCCGCCTTTTCTGTGTGTGCGTCTCGGGTGTCGTCGGTCGGATTCTCATCGGTGGGCGCATGGTCAGTTCTGGAGCCGCCGCGCCCCGGCGTGCCAGGCCAGCAGCCGCCTTTCCAGGAGCAGGAACGCGGTGTTGAGGAGGAGGCCGAGGACGCCCAGCATCACGATCCCGGCCCACATCCGCGGCAGTTCGAAGGAGCGCTGCGCGCCGATCAGCTCCGAGCCGATGCCCGCGGTGCTGCCGAACAGCTCCGACAGCACCATCAGGATCAGCGCGAACGACAGCGCGACGCGCAGCCCCGCGAAGATCTTCGGCGCTACCGCCGGCAGGACGACGGTCACCAGCCTGCGGACGCGGCCGACGCCGAACACCCGCGCCGTGTCCAGGTGCAGCGGGTCCACGGAACGGACGCCGTCGGAGGTGTTGAGCAGCACCGGCCAGACGACGCCGAACGCGATCGTCACGATCTGCATGGTGGCGCCGAGCTGGAACACCATGATGAAGAACGGCACCAGCGTCGGGGGCGGCACCGCCCGCAGGAACTCCAGCACCGGGTTCAGCAGGTCGGAGAGGGTCTGCGAGCGTCCGATCGCCACCCCGGCCACGACGCCGGCGGCTCCCGCGGCGGCCCACCCGGCGAACAGGTGGGTGAGGCTGGTGGAGAAGTCGTCGAGAGCCTTGTCGGTGAAGAACAGGTGGGACGCCGGGCCGGAGAACCACAGCTCGTGCAGCGACGCCAGGATCGTCGTGGGCGGAGGGAAGTAGGTCTCGTCCACCGCCCTCGTGACCAGTTCCCACAGCACCGCGACGAGCGCGACCAGCCAGGCGCGCTCGGCGAACCCGCGCGCCGCGTCCGCCGCGGGAGCCGCCCCCGTCTTCACGCGACCCCCTCCACCCGGGCGTCGTGCCAGCGGAACGCGAGCCGTTCCAGGGCGCGCAGGCCCGTGTTGGCCGCGAGGCCGAGCGCGCCGGCCCAGCAGGCCCCGGCCAGCAGCAGGTCGGCGCGCCCGCCGCCGGACTGGGTGTCGGCGAGGTAGATGCCGACGCCGTCGACCCCGCCCGCGAACAGCTCGGTGCTGATCACGACGATGAGGGCGACGGAGGCGGCGATCCGGACGCCGGTCGCGACGAACGGGGCGGCGCTCGGCAGCGACACCCGCCACAGCACCGACAGCGGGCCGAACCCGAAGGCGCGGAGGGTGTCCTTGGCCAGGGGGTCGACGTCGCGGAGCGCGTACAGGGTGTTGATGAGAATCGGCCACAGGCAGGCGTAGAAGACCAGGGACATCTCCATCCGCGTCGGGTCCGCGAACAGGATGATGGCGAGGGGGATCAGCGCGACCGAGGGGATGGGGCGCATCAGTTCGACCAGGGCGCGCGCTGCCGTCCCGAGGAACGGCACCGACCCGAGCAGCACCCCGAGCGGCACCGCCGCGAGCACCGCCAGCGCGAGCCCCCCGGCCCAGGCCCTGAGCGTGGCCGCGACGTCCACGAGGAACTCCCGGTCGGCCGCCAGCCTTCCGGCCTCGCGCCCGATGGTGGACGCCGGGGGGAGCGCGGACGCGTCGACGAGCCCGCCGCGGCTCAGGACCTCGACGGCCGCGGCCGCGCCGGCCGCCCCGGCGGCGCCGAGAAGGACGCGGCGCCAGGTCATGGGGCCCGCGCGACGAACGACGCGACGTCGATCTTCTTGTCGGTGTACTGGAACCGCCGCATGAGGTCCGCCACGCGCTGCAGCGCGGCGGTGTCGATCGACGTCGGGTAGGTCCCGTAGCTCATGTCCGCGGCGACCGCGGCGTCGATGCCCTTGGCGTAGGTCGGCAGGATGCCCTGCACCAGCTTGCGGTCGCCCGCCGCCATCGCCTGCGCCTTCCGCAGCGCCCGCTGGAAGGCGGCGACCGTCCTGGGGTTCCGCTTCACGAACTTCTCGGTGGCGGCGTAGCCGGCGATCGGCAGGCCGTCCGCCTCGCCGGTGGCGAGGTCGGCGACCATGCGGGCGCCCATCGACTTCCGCATCTGGGTGCCGAACGGCTCGATCCCCTGGACGGCGTCCACGCTCCCGGACTTCAGCGCCTGCTCCATGGCGGGCGGTGCGATCTCGACGAAGTTCCTGTCCTCGTCGAAGGCCACGCCCCGGGGCTGCGCGGCGGCGCGGACCAGCATCGTGGCGACGTTGCGCTTGGTGTTGACGCCGATCTTCCGGCCCGCCAGGTCCCCGACGGTCCGGTAGGGGGAGTCGCCGCGCACCATCAGCGTGTGGGTTCTGGACGCGCCGCGGAACCCGTCCGCGACGATCCGCGGCCTGAAGCCGGGGTCCTTGGCCGCGGCGGTGAGCAGCGAGACGTAGTTGCCGAAGCTGAAGTCGAGGCGGCCGCTCTTCAGCAGCGGGACGCCGGCCGCGCCGCCCTGGATGACCTGGGTCTTCACGGTGAGGCCCTCGGCCTTGAACAGTCCCTTGGAGAGGGCGATCTGGACGGGCGCGGTGTCGGCGACCGTCATGGTGCCGAGCCTCACCTCGGACTTTTCAAGGCCGTTGGCCGACTTCTCGCCTTCGGAGCCGCCGCAGGCGGCGCCGAAGGCGAGCGCGATGCCGAGCACACCCGCGAGGGCCGCTCGGGGACGGGAAGCAGACATGAGCGATGCTCCATGCGCCGGGGGGTCGTTGAAGGCTTAACCTTTCACAGTTCCCCGCGACCCGGAACGGGCCTCCGCTTCCGCTTCCGTCTCCGCGGCCTCGTCCGGCCCGGCGGGCTCGTCCGCCGCCTCGTCCGCCGCCTTGGCCCCGGCGACGCCGCGGACCAGCCGGCCCACCTCGGCGCGCAGCCGGACGAACTCCGGGTCTGACCGCGTGCCGATCTGGTCGCGGTCCGCGGGCAGCGTGACGGGCAGCTCGGCGCGGATCCGGCCCGGGTCGCGGGCCAGCACCACGACCCGGTCGCCGAGGTAGACGCTCTCGTCGATGTCGTGCGTGACCAGCAGGATCGTCACGCCCTGGCTCCGGTGGACCTGGAGCACCAGGTCCTCCAGGTCCTCGCGGGTCTGGGCGTCGACCGACCCGAACGGCTCGTCCATCAGCAGCAGGGTCGGCCGGTAGGCCAGCGCCCTGGCGATCGACACCCGCTGCTGCATCCCGCCCGAGAGCTGCCACGGGTACTTGCCCGCCGCGTCCTTCAGGCCGACCGACTCCAGGGCCTCGGCGGCCCTGGCGCGCCGCTCGGACCGGCCGAGGCCGCGGCGCCGCAGCGGCAGCCCGACGTTGTCGCGCACGGTGAGCCAGGGCATCAGCGAGCGGCTGTAGTCCTGGAACACCACGGCGAGGTCGTCGGGGACGCCGTCGACGGGGGCGCCGTTCAGCACGACCTTCCCCTCGCTCGGCGCCATCAGCCCGGCGAGGCAGCGCAGCAGCGTGGACTTCCCGCACCCCGACGGCCCGACGATGGTGACGAGCTCGCCGTCGCCGATCGACAGGTCCATGCCCTGCAGCACGCGGTGCTCGCCGTAGGCGTGGCCGAGTCCGGACACCTCCAGCATGCCGCTCACCTCGCCTCGGGCGCGTAGAGGGCGGAGTCGTCGGCCGCGACCCGCACGTCGATGACGAACGGGCCCTCGTGCGCGAGCCCCTCGGCCATGGCGGCGTCCAGGTCCGCGGCGCGGGTGACGGTCCTGCCGTCGCAGCCGAGGCTCCGGGCGAGCGCCACGAAGTCGATGCCGTGGATGTCGGTGCCGGGGACGGTCTCCAGCTCGATCCGGCGGCCGAGCGCCTTCACGGCGCCGTACCCGTGGTTGTTGAGCACGAGGACGGTCATCGGGACCCGGTGCTGCGCGGCCGTCCAGAGGCTCTGCACCGAGTACATGGTCGAGCCGTCGCCGATGACGCAGACGATGCGCTCGCCGGATCCGGCGACGGCCCGCCCGACGGCGACGGGCAGGCCCCAGCCGAGCGCGCCGCTGCCGGTGGTCAGGAAGCCGCCGGACCGCGTGATGGGCAGCCGCGCGTGGAACAGGTCCCGGTGGCTCGGGCACTCCTCGACGATGACGGCGTCCTCGGGCATGCGCTCGCGGAGCGTCTCGACGACCAGCGCGGGGTCGATCGGGTCGGTGGCCTGCGGCTTCGCCAGCCTCTCCCGCGGCTCGGGGTGCGGCCGGTCCGCCTTGGCGACGAGCTCCAGCAGGCCGGACACGCCCGCGTCGATCGTGGTGAGCACGCTGGTGCCGACCGGCGCCCACGCGGTCGTCGCCGGGTCGCAGTCGAAGTGGAACAGCCTCGCGCCCTCGGGGATGACCCGTCCCTCGGAGTGCACGTGGTACGTGAAGACCGGCGCGCCCAGGACGAGGATGACGTCGTGCCCTTCGAGCCGCGCCGACAAGTGCTGGCGCACGGGCGGCAGGAAGCCGCGGAACAGCGGGTGGTCCTCGGGGAACCCGGAGCGTCCCGACAGCGGGCTGATCCACACCGGCGCGCCCGTTCGCTCGGCGAGCTCGACCACGCCGGGCAGCGCGCCCTCGTCCTCGACTCCGGCGCCCACGACGATGACCGGGTTGGCGGCCCCGTCCAGCGCGGCCGCCACCTCCCGGAGCGCGGCGGGCGAGGCGGTGAAGTCGGTGCGGATCTCGCGGGCCGGGACGGGCTCGGCGGGCCGGTCCCAGTCGTCCTCGGGCACCGACAGGAACACCGGGCCGCGCGGGTGGGTCATGGCCACCCGGTAGGCCTCGGCGAGCGCGGCGGGGACGTCCTCCGCCCGCTCGGGCTGCCTGCTCCACTTCACGTACGGGCGGGGGAACTGGGCGGGCTCGTCGGCGCCGAGGAACGGGCGGGTCGGCAGCATCGCGCGGGACTGCTGGCCCGCGATGATCACGACGGGGACCCGGTCGCGGTAGGCGTTGAAGACCGCGCCGAGGGAGTGCCCGACGCCGCCGGCGGAGTGCAGGCTGACGAGGGTGGCGCCGCCGGTGCCGAGGGAGTGGCCCGCGGCGGCCGCGACGGCGACGGTCTCCTGGAGGGCGAGGACGTACCGGAAGTCGTCCGGGAAGTCGCGGAACATCCGCAACTCGGTCGATCCGGGGTTGCCGAAGACGGTGGTCATCCCCACGCTACGGCAGAAGTCGAAGAACGCTTCCCGGACGGTGAGCCGAGTAGTCATGAGTTGGCCTTTCGGGCCCCGCGGTGGCGGGCGAGGACGCGCCGCTCCACCACGAGGAGGATCGAGTTGAACAGGTAGCCGAGGATGCCGAGGAGCACGATCACCGACCACAGGGTGCCGAGGTCGGACTGGCTCTGGGCGTTGGTCAGCATGAAGCCGAGCCCGTCGGAGGTGCCGGGCAGCAGCTCGGAGAAGACCATGAGGATCAGCGACAGCGACAGGGCGAGCCGCAGCCCAGCGAAGATCTTCGGCAGGGCGGACGGCACGATGACGAACCGGATCCGGTCGAGCGCGGAGAGCCGGAACACCTGGGCGGTGTCCATCTGCACGGCGTCGACGCTGCGGGCGCCGTCCGCGGTGTTGAGCAGGATGGGCCAGATCGCGCTGAAGATGATCGACGCGACCTGCATCTGGGTGCCGAGTTCGAAGAGCACGATGAACACCGGCACCAGGGTCGGCGGCGGGATCACCCGGGCGAACTGCAGCAGCGGCTGCAGGTAGGCCAGCACCCGCTGGGAGCGGCCGAGCGCGATGCCGAGGACGACCCCGACCACGACCGACAGCACCAGCGCGAGGAACATCCGGCCGAGGCTGGGCGCGATGGAGTCGCCCGCCTCGGAGGACAGGTACAGGTGGTCGGCCGGGCCGGACAGCCACAGCTCCCGCATCCGCCGGGCGATCTGCGAGGGCGGGGGGAAGAAGGCGCTGTCGGCGGCCCGCGTCGCCGCCTCCCAGGCCGCGACGAGCAGCACCAGCGGGAGCAGCCGGTGCAGCAGGCCGCCGGTGATGCGGGAGGCCGCGCCGCGGGTGCGGGCGCGGGGCGCGCTGGCGGTCGCCGCGGTCACGATGCACCACTCCTCTGGGCCTTGTGCCAGCGGAACAGGCGGTCCTCGCCCCGGCCGAGCACGGTGTCGATGACGAGGCCGAGGCAGCCGGCCCACACCGTCCCGGCGAGGACGTCGGTGGTCCCGTCCGGGACGTTGCCGGCCTGCGCGATGAACATGCCGAGACCGTCGCCGAAGCCGGAGAGGATCTCGGTGCCGACGGCCAGGATGAGCGCGATGGACGCGGCCAGCCGCACGCCGGTCGCGATGAACGGCGCGGCGCTCGGCAGCGAGACGCGCAGCAGCACCTGGAACCGGCTGAAGCCGAAGCTGCGCAGGGTCTCCTTGGCCGTCGGGTCGACGTCGTCCAGCCCGTAGACGGTGTTGAACAGGATGGGCCAGCTGGACGCGTAGACGATCAGCGGCACCTCCATCTCCAGCCCGGAGCCGAGGACCAGCGCGGCGAGCGGGATGAGGGCCACCGACGGGATCGGGCGCAGGAACTCCACGATCGCGCGGACCGCGGTGTTCACCGCGGGGACGCTGCCGAACAGCAGCCCGAGCGGGATCGCGACCGCGCAGGCGATCAGCAGGCCGAGCGCCCACGCGGTGAGGGTCACCCGGACGTTGAACAGGAACTCGGTGTCGCCCGCGAGTTCGAGGGCGCGGGCGGTGATGCTGGAGGCGGGAGGCAGAAAGGAACGGTCCACAATTCCCGCGCGGCCCAGCAGCTCGCTCGCCAGGAAGAGGACCGCCACCCCGGCGGCCCCCCGCGCCCAGACTCCTGGGCGCGGGAGGCCGCGGGGCGGCGTCGGCTCGTGTGCCATGAGGTGATCAGTGTCCCCGGGTCACGACGTCGGGTGGAAGAGGATCGTCTTCAGGTCCGGCTTCTGCTTGAGCAGGCCCGAGGTCTGCATCAGCTCGGCGATCCGCTGCATGCGGGTGGTGCTCAGCGAGGTGGGGTAGCCCGGCAGCGTGATGACCGAGGCGACCTGCGGGTCGATCTTGGCGTAGCCCGGCAGGACCTCCTCGACCTTCTTGCGGTCCTGGGAGGCCATCTTCTGCGCCGCGATGATGGCGCGCTGGAAGGCGGCGGCCGTCTTCGGGTTCTTCTGCGTGAACTCCTGCGTGGTCACGTAACCGCTGATGGGGAGGCTGGTGACCGGCTCGCTGCCACCGTCCACGAGGACCCGCGCGCCGAGCTTCTTCTCGCTGTCGGACAGGAAGGGCTCGACGGTGTGAATGGCGTCGACCTGCTTCTTCTGCAGGGCGGTCGCCATCTGCGGGAACGGGACCTGGACGTACTCGACCTTCTTCGGGTCGACGTTGTTGGCCTTGAGAATGGCGTCCAGCGTCAGCGACTGGATGTTGTTCAGGATGTTGACCGCGATCTTCTTGCCCTCCAGGTCCTTGGCGGACTTGAGCTTGGAGTCGGGCATCACCAGCACGTTCATCATGTTCGAGGTGAGCTGCGCCCCCTCGGCCAGGACGCTCAGCTTCAGCGCCCCCTGCTCGTTGGCCTGCAGGAAGGAAACGTAGTTCGCGCCGGCGATGACGTCCACGTCGCCGGCCTTCAGGGCCGGCAGCGCCTTGATGCTCTGCTGGACCGGCACGATCTTGACATCCAGCCCCTCGGCCTTGAACAGCTTCGCCTTCTGGGCGATGTGGAGGGCGGCGCCGTCCACGAGCGGCAGCGAGGCCACCTTGATGGAGTCCTTCTCCAGCCCCTTGCCGCCGCCGGAGGAGTCGTCTCCGCCACAGCCCGTCACGAGCGAGGCGACCAGGGTGAGCGCGCTGACCAGCGCTGAAACACGTAGGGATTGCCGCATTGGGCACTCCTTAACTCGAAGGGGGAAGCTGCTTCGGCAGGGCTTGGGCCGGCCAGGGCATGCGAGCCAGGGGGAACGACTGTAGCCACGGCACCCGCCGTGCCCGAAGATCACGTGCGCCGGGAGCGTATCGCGGACCGCCCGGCGAGGGTCGATTGAGGTGGAATTGTGTGACTCTCTTGTGTCCTTGGGAGCCCGGCGGCCAATCGCCGCAGGCAAGCGCCACCCTTCGGATAATGCGCCGGATAAAGGTCTCCCGAGGTTTTGGTGACGATCCATGGCCGAGCCAATTCGCAGAGTGATCGAACGGCTGCCGGGACGTGCCCGGATCCGCGCGCCCGGCGGAGGCGAGCAGGTGGCGTCACTGATCGCGATCAGGCGATCACGAAGAGTCCCTGAGCGCAGAGTGACCCTCCGTGCTCATGAAAACGGACATATGGGCATAAACTTATGATCACGTCATTGGAAGTTTACGACTCCCATATCGTCCTTTGCGGCCTATCCATGGATGTGCTGCAATGTCGTGCGCCGGAGGCGGAGACGATGTTGTATTAACCCTTCGCGGCGGCCACGTCACGGAGAGTGCGGCATTGTGAGGGAGAGGGTGTAAACGGCGGATGCAACCAAGCGACGAGGGTCGCGACCATCCTCGGCCTGGTGACGTCGAGGTGCGGTCGGACCATTCGAGACGGTCGGGCAGGCTGAGCCTGCGGAACTGGCGAGTGCCGCAGCGGCTCATCGTGCTGATCCTGGTCCCGACGGTCGCCGCCGTCGTGCTCTCCGGACTGCGCATCTCCGGCTCGGTCAGCGATGCGGAGACCTACGGGCGCGTCGAGCGGATGGCCGAGCTGGGGCAGGGGATCACCGAGTTCGTCCAGGAGTTCTCCGCGGAGCGGGACGAGGCGATCGAGTACATCGCGGCCGGCCGGCCCGCCGCGCTGCAGCAGCCTCTGGAGGCGCAGCAGCGCAAGACCGACGCCCTGGTCGCCAGGGTCCGGGCGCTGAGCGCCCCCATCGACGGCTCCTACGGCACCGAGGCGGTCCGGGACGCCACCACGGTCAGAAGCCGCGTCGACGGCGTCAAGGCGCTGCGCTCCCTGGTGGTCGGCACCAAGGTCCCGGCCTTCATCGTCCTGCAGAAGTACACCGAGTCCGCCCAGGAGCTGACCGGCGTCCTGGACGGCATCTCGCAGAACGTGGCGGACGACGCGCTCGCGGAGTCCAGCCGTGCGCTCGGCGCCCTCGCCCGCGCCAAGGAGGCGGTCTCGCGGCAGCGGGCCCTGCTCCTCATCGGCGCGCGGGCGAGGCGGCTCGACGCCCAGGAGCTGAACGCGCTCACCGCCGCGCGCTCCCAGGAGGACAGCGAGCTGGCCGCCTTCCGCGGCTCGGCCTCCCTGGAGCAGATCCAGCGGTTCGAGGACACCGTCGTCGGCACGAAGATCGACCAGGCGCGGGACCTGCGGCAGCGGGTGGTCCAGGCGGCCACCGCGACCGGCGGCCGGCTGCCCCTGCAACTGGCCACCCCCGGGTCGGCCAAGGTGATCCGCGCCTCGATGACCGCCATGATCGACCAGATGCGCGCGGTCGAGAAGTACCTGGGCGACCAGATCAGGGCGCAGAGCAGCCAGAGCGGTGACGACGCGCGGACCACCACCCTGATCGACGCGGTGGTGATCGCGATCCTGCTGCTCATCGTCCTGCTCGTCACGATCGTGATGGCCCGCTCGCTGGTGCGGCCGCTGCGCCGGCTGCAGTCCGGCGCGCTGGACGTGGCCAACGCGCGGCTGCCCGGCCTGGTCGACCGGCTGCGCGACCCCGAGGCCGCCGCGGGCGGCATCGAGGTCAAGCCGATCGAGATCGACTCCACCGACGAGATCGGCCAGGTCGCGCGGGCGTTCGACGAGGTCCACCGCGAGGCGGTCCGGCTGGCCGCCGACGAGGCGGTCCTGCGCGGCAACATCAACGCGATGTTCGTCAACCTCTCCCGCCGCAGCCAGTCCCTGATCGAGCGGCAGCTGCGGCTCATCGAGGAGCTGGAGCAGAGCGAGCGCGACGAGGAGCAGCTCGGCAACCTGTTCCGGCTGGACCACCTCGCCACCCGCATGCGCCGCAACTGCGAGAACCTCCTCGTCCTCGGCGGCCAGGAGCAGGTGCGCCGGTGGAACCAGCCCGTCCCGCTGATCGACGTCGTCCGCGCGTCGCTGTCCGAGGTCGAGCAGTACGAGCGCGTGGCGCTGCGGGTCCAGGGCGACATGACGGTCGCCGGCCCGGTCGTCAACGACCTCGTCCACCTGCTGGCCGAGCTGGTGGAGAACGCCACCGTGTTCTCCTCCGAGAACACCAAGGTGACGGTCTCCGGGCAGATGCTGAGCGGCGGCGGCTGCATGCTGCAGATCACCGACAACGGCGTCGGCATGTCGCCCGAGGAACTGGAGCAGGCCAACTGGCGGCTGGCGAACCCGCCCGTCATCGACTTCTCCGCCGCCCGCCGCATGGGCCTGTTCGTGGTCGGCCGCCTGGCCGTCCGGCACGGGATCCGCGTCGAGCTGCGGGCCGCCCAGGGCGGCGGCCTCACCGCGTTCGTGGTGCTGCCGGACGCGGTCGTCACGCCGGGCGAGTCCGGCGGCATCGGCTCCCGTCCCGGCCTGGCCCCCCGCGAGGCCGGTTCCCACGGCCAGCTCGCCGCGCTCACCACCACCGCCGCCGAGCCGCCCGCGGGCGGGTTCCGGCAGGACGACTACGGTTCCGCCCCCGCCATGGGCGGCGGGACCGGGCCGCATCCCATGGCGGGCGGCACGGGCGCGCACCCCATGGTCGGCGGCACCGGCCCGCTGCGGCCCGCCCGCGGCGCCACCGGCCCGCAGCCGAGCGTCACCGAGACCGGCCCGATCCCGGCCGCGGGCATGCACGACCCCTACGGCACCGGCGCGCAGCCCGCCGTCCCGCCCGCCGAGCGGCGCCCCTCGCGGGACCGGCGCGCCCCCGCCGGCGACCCCTACGGGACCGGTGAGCGGCAGCCGCGCAGGCCGGGGGAGCTCCCGGTCCGGGAGCCGGGCACGCACCTTCAGGGCCGCCCCTCCGACGGAGGCTCCTCGAACGGGCTCTTCCAGCCGCGCGGCGAGCGCTCGCAGGAGGCGCAGGACGCCCCCGCCAACGGCGCCCGCCGGCCGGGCGGGCGGACCGGCCCGCAGCCGGTCGTCCCGGAGGCGCAGCCGCTGGTGCCCGAGTCCGGCGGCGGACGGCACATCCCCTGGGAGACCGGCCCGCTGGACCAGGTCGGCCCGAACCCCGGCCAGGCGCCGTCCCCCTACGCCGAAGACGTCCCGCCCGTGTCCGCTCCCCACGTGCCGGAGGGCCCCATACCCGAGCCACCACCCGTTCCCCAGCCGGCAGTGCGGGCCGCGGCGGCCGCACGGCCGGAGCCGAAGGCCCCGCCGCGGCTGCCCGAGCGCTCGCCCATCTTCGACGCGATGCAGTCGGAGTGGTTCCAGCGCAGGTCGGGCGGCGCGTCGGGCGAGGACCCCACCAAGGGCTGGGAGTCCCCGGCGGACGCCGGCTTCCGCGCGGCCGAGGCGGCCCGCGCGCCGGTGGCGACGAGCCGCACCACCGTCGGACTGCCCAAGCGGGTGCCCGGCAAGAACCGCATCCCCGGGGCCGTGGGCCGCGGGGCGCAGGACGCGCCCCGGCCGCCGGCCGCGCAGGGCCGCCCGGCGCCCGCCGGGGCCGCCCAGGAGGGACCGCAGGCGCCGACGCAGGGCCTGCCGGTCATCGGCCAGGCGCCCGGGCAGCCCCAGGGACAGCAGGAGCAGGGCCACGGCCAGTCGGCCGACGTCGTACGCAACCGCTTTGCGAGCCTGCAGCGCGGCGTCCACCGCGGACGCCATGAGGCACGCGGCGCAGGCACGTCAGGTGAGGCGCCGTCACAGGGTGACGGCGAGACAGGAGGCACCCGGTGAGCGGGCAGGATCTCAACTGGTTGGTGACGAACTTCGCGGACCGTGTCGCGAAGGTCGCGCACGCCGTCGTGGTCTCCTCGGACGGATTGCCGATGGCCTACTCGGCGGGCTTCCCGCCCGAGCGGGCGGACCAGCTCTCGGCGATCGCCTCGGGACTGATGAGCCTGACCCAGGGCGCGGCGAAGATCTTCGACGCCGGCGGGGTGAACCAGACCGTCGTGGAGATGGACCGCGGGCTGCTGTTCGTCATGTCCATCACGAACGGCTCGGTGTTCGCGGTGCTGGCGGCGCCCGACTGCGATCTCGGGCTGGTGGCGTACGAGATGACGCTCCTGGTGGAGCGGGTGGGGCGGGTGCTGACTCCCGCCCTGCGCGCACAGGAGCAGCAGCCCCCGTACTCGGGGCCTTCCGTGACCGAGATGGGCGCCGGGCCCGCCCGCTATTGACCGTGACTGACTCTGACGGAGGTCGGCGACATGGATCGAGGCAGTCCCTTCGGGGGCGGTCCCGGAGGCGGCGGCCGCTGGCCGGGTGACCAGGGGCGGGTTCCCGTGCAGGGCCGCCCCCCCGAGCGGGACGACAACGACGGCAGCTCGCTCGTGCGCCCGTACGCGGTCACCGGCGGGCGCACCAGGCCGCGCTACGACCTGGCCATCGAGGCGCTGGTCACCGCGGCGCCCTATCCGCCGCGGGACGTGGCCGTGCTGACCCCGGAGTACCGGGCGATCATGGATCTGTGCCGGTCGGCCCGCTCGGTGGCCGAGGTGTCAGCGCTGCTGCGCCTGCCGCTCGGGGTCGCGCGCGTCCTCGTGGCCGACATGGCCGTCGAGGGGCTGCTGCGGCTGCACCAGTCGCAGTCCACCACCACCGCCGGCGGACAGCCGGACCTCCGCTTGCTAGAAAGGGTGCTCAGTGGCCTTCGGAAGCTCTGACCAGGTCCCGGGGCCGCACGGCGGGGAGACCGAGCTGACCTCGGTCAAGATCGTCGTCGGTGGCGGCTTCGGTGTCGGGAAGACCACCTTCGTCGGGTCCGTTTCGGAGATCATGCCGCTCACCACCGAGGCGGTGATGACCGCGGCCAGCGCCGACGTGGACGACCTGTCGGCCGTCCCGGACAAGACGACCACCACGGTCGCGATGGACTTCGGCCGCGTGTCGCTGGACAGCGAGCTGATCCTCTACCTGTTCGGCACGCCCGGGCAGCACCGCTTCTGGTTCATGTGGGACGACCTGGTCCGCGGCGCGATCGGCGCCGTCGTGCTGGTCGACACCCGCCGGCTGGAGGACTGCTTCGCCGCGGTGGACTACTTCGAGGAGCTCGGCCTGCCGTTCGTGGTGGGGGTCAACGGGTTCCACGGGGAGTTCCAGTACGCCGTGGAGGACATCCGGGACGCCCTGTCGATCAGCGCCCACGTGCCGATCGTGCAGTGCGACGCGCGGAGCCGCGAGTCCACCAAGCAGGTGCTGATCACGCTGGTCAAGCACGCGATGACGGTGCACGCCGCCGGGGCGCACGCGGGCGCCCCGGCGCCGGGCGCCCCCGGCGGGCAGCTCGGCACCACGTCCCCGAGCTGGACCTAGCCGCCGCGCTCGGGGGCGCGGCGCGGTCCGGCCGGGGCTACGGTCGCGTAGGTCGTGTGCACGATGCATGATTGTTCGTCGTGATCGAGCATGAATCCGCGCGGGGGGTTGCGATGAGCGAAATGGAGAAGATCGGAACGTTCGTGGCCATCGGCGACAGCTTCACCGAGGGCATGAACGACCCCTACCCCGGCGAGACCGACGTCTTCCGCGGCTGGGCCGACCGGCTCGCCGAGCACATCGCCGTGCTGAACCCCGGCCTGCGCTACGCCAACCTCGCCGTCCGCGGGAAGCTCGTGCGGCAGATCGTGGACGAGCAGGTGCCGATCGCCGTCGGCCTCTCGCCCGACCTGGTGACGCTGTGCGCGGGCGGCAACGACATGATCCGTCCCGGCGCGGACCCCGACGCGGCCGCGGTCGTGTTCGACGACGCGGTCCGGCGGCTGCGCGCCACCGGCTCGCGCGTCGTGGTCTTCACCGGGTTCGATCCGCGCGGGCTGCGCTCGGGCGGCCGCATCCGGGGCAAGGCCGCCACCTACAACATGCACCTGCGCGCGATCGCCGACCACCGCGGCTGCTCGGTGGTGGACCTGTGGCCGCTGCGCGTCTTCCACGACCCGCGCGCCTGGTACGAGGACCGCCTGCACCTGTCGCCCGAGGGGCACCGGCGCATGGCGCTCTACGTCGCCGGGACGGTGGGCGTCCCGGTCGAGGGCGACTGGCGGGAGCCCTGGCCGCCCCTGGACCGCGCCGACTGGCTCACGATGAGGCGCGAGGACGTCCACTGGGCCCGGACCTACCTGCTGCCGTGGATCGGCCGCCGGGCCACGGGCCGCTCCTCCGGCGACGGCCGCGGCCCCAAGCGCCCCACCCCGCTCCCGCTCTAGGGCGGAGCCCGGCCGTCCCGGCCCCCTGGCTACCCGCGGTCGGGCTCGACCGCCAGCGCCTCCTGCAGGGTCCTCTTGACGGGGATGCGCCGGTGCAGCCCGGTGATCTCCAGGGCGCGGCGGACGATGGGCCGGGGGCCGGCGAGGACGAGGCTGCCGCCCGCCGCGGTGGCGGCCTTGTAGCAGGCGACGATGACCGAGAGGCCGCCCGAGTCCATGAACTCGAGGTCGGTGAGGTCCAGGACGAGGTGGTCGCCGTGCTCGCGGCGGGCCTCGTCGAGGCGGACGCGCAGCTCCTGCGAGCCCGCGACGTCGAGCTCTCCGCACAGCCTGATGACGGCGCGTCCGCCGTCCGGCCGTGTGGTCACTTCCAAAGGTGACACGGGGGGTTCCCCTCTTGTGTTCTGCTTTGGCCGGAATCGTCCGGCGAATAGTTTCCGTCCGACAACTATCGCGGACGCCGGGCCGCCTGCCAACCCGCCGCAACAGGGGTGTGCGTGATCGTGACGCGCCGTAAGGTGCTTGTCGGATGTGATTGCCTCGACGATCCGCTGCGTAGGAGACGACCCCAGGTGAGTTCCCCCCGGCTGCCGGACCATCTCGAAGTGCTGCTCACTGAGGAGCCGGTCCTCGACGTTTACGCGTACGGCCCCTGGCGCGTGCCCGACGGTCTGTACGAGGAGATGCGCGAGCGCGCGGTCGCCTACAACACCGACCCGCGCGCCGTCGTGCTGACGCGGCAGCTCAGCGACTTCTACGGCAGCGACACCAGCGCGGCGGGAGCCGAGCAGTGGTCGCTGCTGACGTTCCTGCTGGGCGCGTCGGCGGTGCGCGGCGGGTCGCGCGGCGACGTCGACTACGAGCTGCTGTCGGCGTTCCTGGCGACGCCCGAGTCGGCCGAGCGGGACCCGGTGGCGTGGTTCAGCCAGGGCGGGCGGTGGCGCCCGCCGGGCCTGTGGCTGCCCGAGCCGGCCGGGGACGACCGGGAGCGCCGCGCGGTGATGTTCGAGCTGGCGCGCGCCGGGCTCGACGTCTTCGAGGGCCTGGAGCCGCTGGAGCGGCGCCGGCGGGCGCTGATGGACGTGTTCGACCGGCGCGCCGCCGACCCCGCGCTGCGCGAGGCGGACATGACCGTCCCCAACCGGCGGCTGGAGGACCTGTGGGTCTCCGGCCTGACCGGCGAGGAGCTCGCCGTCCTGCCCGAACTGGCCGGGCCGGTGGGCTACCTCGGCTGGGTCTGCGAGGGGCTGGACGCCGCGCACGAGCGGCTGGCCGGGGCCGTCGCCGACACGGGGGAGCCCGACGTGGCGCTGGCGCGGCTGCTGCTGGCGGCCGACGCCGCGGTCGTCCCGGCCGAACTGGCGGTCGTGCTGGGCACCACCCGCTACGAGAACGTGGAGGAGCGGTTCCGCGCGGCGCGCGAGGGCTTCGCCGCCGAGGCGTGGCAGTCCGACGCGCGGGCGTGGCTGGCGCGCGGCCTGGTCGCCGGCGAGGCGGACGCGGCCCGCGCCTGGCTGGACATGGCGGTGCGGTTCACCGGCGCGGTGCAGGGCCTGCCGGACCCGCCGGTCATCCCGCGCTGCCGGGTGCCGGTGCGCCAGTTCCAGGCCGACCTGCGGCGGCTGTTCACCGTCCGGCGGGTCTTCAACACCCTGAGGTTCGGTTCCGGCGAGGACGGCCCGCGGCCCGCCGCCGCGGAGCGGCCCGAGCCCGCCGAGGAGAGCGGCCCGCCCCTGGTCGGGCAGCCGGAGCTGTCGCGGGCCGTGCGGGACGCCGTGGCGGCGCGGCTGGCCGGGCGGCGGCCGGTCCGGCTCCTCGTCGCGGGCCCGGAGGGCACCGGCAAGGGCACCGCCGCCGAGATCGTCGAGGCCGCCCTCGGCGAGGGCGGCGCCGTCCGCGAGGCGCTGTGGATCTCCGACCAGGTGTTCGCCTCGCTCGGCGTGAGCGACGCCGTCCTGTGGCTGCAGGCGCGCGTCCGCGACTGCCTGGAGGGCCGCATGCTCCTGGTCGTGGACGACCTGGAGAAGCTCGCCGCGCACGAGCGGTGCGGCGCCGCCGCCACCGAGGAGCTGCGGCGGCTCATGGCGCGCTCGCCGTCCCTCAACGTCGTCGCCCTGTGCCGCCCCGGCGGCGACCGGCGGCTCTTCGACGCCAACCCCGCGCTGGTCCGGGCGTTCGACGTCGCCCGCACCCGCGACTTCGCCGAGGACGACTTCGCCGAGCTGTTCGCCCTGGCGGTCGCCCGGCGCGGCGCGCGCGCCGGAGCGGAGGTCTCCGCGGCCGCGGGCGCCCTGCTCCGCCGCACCCCGCCGATGCTGAACCTGCGCGGTGCCCGGCTGGTGGAGCACATGGCGGGCCAGGCCGTCGCCGCGGCGGACCGGCGGGCCCGCGAGGACGGCGCGGAGGCCGGCCCCCTGGAGATCACCGCCGGGGACCTGCCGCAGCGGCTCATCGCCGGGCGCCCCGCCGAGTCCGACCCGTTCGCCGAGCTGGCCGCCTGCGTCGGCATCGAGCCCGTCAAGCGGGAGGTCGAGGCGCTCGTCGCCGAGGCCAAGGCCGCGCGGCTGCGCCGCGAGGCGGGCATGACCGCGCGGACCCGGCTGCGGCACCTGGTCTTCACCGGCAACACCGGCACCGGCAAGGGCAAGGTCGCCCGGATCCTCGGCCGGATCTACGCCGACCTCGGCGTGCTGTCGTCCGGCCACACGGTCGAGGTGGAGCGCGCCGACCTGCTCGGCGAGTACGCCAGCGAGAGCGTCCTGCGCGTCCGCAGGGCGGTGGAGCAGGCCCACGGCGGCGTCCTGGTCGTCCGCGACGCGCACGCCCTGGTGTCGGCGGCGGCCGACGCGGCGCGGGGCCGCGAGGTGCTGGACGTGCTGCTGACGAGCGTCCAGGCGCACACCGAGGACCTCGTCGTCGTGCTGACGGGGCCGGCGGCCGAGACGAACGGGCTCCTGAAGGCCCACCCCGACCTCGCCGCCGCCTTCCCCCGCACGCTCCGCTTCCCCGACCTGACCGACGCGGAGCTGGTGGAGGTGTTCACCGCCAAGGCCGCCGACTCCGGGTTCGAGCTGGCCCCCGGCGTCCTGGACAAGGTGCGCGCGCTCGTCGAGGCGGCCCCGCGCGAGCGCGGGGTCGGCAACGTCCGCATCATGACGAACCTGCTCGAACGGGCCGTCGCGATGCAGGGGCGCCGCGTCCTGGCCGACGGGATCGTCGACGAGGACGAGTCCCTCGACGTGATCCTGCCGGAGGACGTCCCCGACACCCTCACCCGCGGCCGCGACGACGTCCCCGGCGACCCGCTGGCGGAGGTCGAGCGCCTGATCGGCCTCGCCGACATCAAGCGGGAGGTCGCCGCCCTGGTCGCCGAGGTCCGCGCCGAGCAGCTGCGGCGCGACGCCAAGGTGTCGCCCGCGCCGCCGGCCCGGCACATGGTGTTCGCCGGCAACCCGGGCACCGCCAAGACCACGATCGCGCGGCTGATCGCCGCCGTGTTCGCCCGGCTCGGCCTGCTGTCGTCCGGGCACCTGGTGGAGGTGACCCGCGCCGACCTCGTCGCCGAGTTCATCGGGCAGACCGCGCCGCGCGTGCGGGACGCGGTCAGCCGCGCCCTCGGCGGCGTGCTGTTCGTGGACGAGGCGTACATGCTGGCGTCCGGCGGCGGCGACCGGCGCGACTTCGGCCACGAGGCGATCGCCGAGCTGCTGCGGCTGATGGAGGAGCACCGCGGCGACCTGGTGGTCATCGTCGCCGGCTACGACGCCGAGATGGACCGCTTCCTGGACGCCAACCCCGGGCTGAAGTCCCGGTTCCCGAAGCGGCTGCGGTTCCCCGACTACTCCGACGACGAACTCGTCACGATCTTCGAGTTCATGGCGGCGGAGGACGGCTTCGCGCTCGCCCCCGGCATCCTGGAGGAGCTGCGCCGCCTCGTCGCGGCCCAGCCGCGCGGCACCTCGTTCGGCAACGCCCGGCTCGTCCGCAACCTGCTGGAGGCGACGATCTCCCGGCAGGCGCAGCGCATCACCGCCAAGGAGGACGCGGCGGCCGGCGAGATGGAGCCGGCCGAGGCGGCGCTGCTGCGCCCCGAGGACCTGCCCGAGGCCCCGCCCCGCGAGGTGGAGGGGGGCTTCGGCCTCTACATCTAGCCGGGCCGCCGGGAGGAGGGCCGTCGTGCGGCCGTCCGCCGCCCTCCGCGCGTACTACCGGGCCGGGGGCAGTGTGCGCCTTAAGGGGGACGGTGTCCGCTTCAGATCTCCCAGAGCGCGGTGATTTGTTGGTGTGGACAATCATGCGCCGGACGGACGCGCGGCACGCCCGGGTTGTCTAGGGTCTACGGCATGACCGACGGCTGGCCACAGGGCCGGACACGCAAGGAGGGCGACCGCGTGGGGCGCAGCAGGGAGAACTCCGCACGCGCGGAGCACCACCAGGCCGCCTACGGGCGGGACGCCTACGGGGACCCGTACGACGACCCGTACGCGGGCGACCAGCTCGCCGGGGGACGGGCCGACCAGGGCGGCCCCCGCGGCGGCGCGCCCTACCGGCGGCGGCGCCGGCGGCGGTGGCCGCGGGTGCTCGGCGGCCTCGTCGCCGTGGTCCTGGTGGTCGTCGTCGGCGGCTACTTCTACCTGGACTCCCGGCTGAAGCGCGAGTCGGTCCTCGTGGACTACGCGGGCCGGGTCGCCGACACGCCGGGGACGAACTGGCTCGTCGTCGGCTCCGACAGCCGCGAGGGCCTGTCGAAGGACGACCAGAAGCGCCTCGCGACCGGGTTCGCCTCCGGGCGCCGCACCGACTCGATGATGCTGCTGCACTACGGCTCCGGGGGGACGTCCCTCATCAGCCTGCCGCGCGACTCCTACCTCCCGATCCCCGGACACGGCTCCAACAAGCTGAACGCGGCCTTCGCCTTCGGCGGGCCCAAGCTGCTCGTGCAGACCGTGGAGAAGGCGACCGGGCTCCACATCGACCACTACGCCGAGATCGGCTTCGGCGGCTTCGTGGGCGTCGTGGACGCCGTCGGCGGCGTCGACATCTGCGTCAAGGAGAACATCAAGGACCGCAAGGCGGGGCTGAACCTCAAGGCCGGATGCCAGACGCTGGACGGCGGCCAGGCGCTCGGCTACGTCCGGACCCGCGCCTTCGCCCGCGCCGACCTCGAACGCGTGGAGCACCAGCGCCAGTTCTTCGGCGCGCTGATGAAGAAGGCCACGAGCCCGGGCACGATGCTCAACCCGTTCCGCGGCGTCCCGCTGGCGATGAACGCCACCAGCAACTTCCTGGTGGACGACGGCGACCACCTGTACGACCTGGTCCGCATGATGTGGGCGATGAAGGGCGTCAGCGGCGGGAACGGCGTCACGACCACCGTCCCGATCGGGGGCGCCGGCAGCTCGGCCTCCGCCGGGTCCTACATCACCTGGGACAGGTCCAAGGCGTCCACGCTCTTCGGCGCGCTGAAGCAGGACCAGGAGATCCCGTCGAACGTCATCACGAAGTGACCGGCCGGCCCGGAGCCCCGCCGCCCGGCGCGGGGTGACGGGCCGGACGCTCGAATAGAGTCGGACCATGTCCGAACAGACGCCGGACGGCGGGAATCTGGACGAGCTGACGTCCAAGGAGCTGTACGAGCGGGCGATGGCCGTCGCCAGGGATCGGCGCGACGTCGGCTTCGTGTGGGACCTGCTGCGCGCGATCCCGGCCGCCGCCGCGGCCACCGGGGAGGTCGGCCGCGCCGAGTTCGACCTCCTCCACGGCCTGTCGCTGCTGGAGGAGTTCACGCACGCGGGGGAGGGCGAGATGGCCGACGCCCTCCGGCCCTTCTACATCGACTATCTCCACCGGCACCCCAAGGGGACCTGACCTGCTCTTTGTCCCCTCTTGATCTCTCTTCCGCCACCCTGGGGAATCACTGAGAGTAAGTGATCGACCGCAGAGGGTGGTTGAAGTGAACAAGAAGCACATGAAGATCGCCGCCATCGCCTTCACGGCGTGGTACGTCATCAGCAGGCCCGAGGGCGCGGCGCATCTCGTCAACGGCGCCCTGAGCGGGCTCGGCAACGCCGCGGAGTCGTTGTCGCAGTTCATGAGCGCCATCCCGAACTGACCGGCGGGTGCCGGGCCCCGTACCCCCACCGGTACGGGGCTTCTCTTCGCGACGCCACCATGAAGTTGCCCGTACGTCACAGTAAAATCGCGCTTTGCGGGCAGACGCGGCTGGGCACAATGGGATCGGGTCGATTGTGTCGCGCGCTACGAACAGGGACGGCGTTACGGATGAAGAAGAACCTCCGCTATGTGGCGATCGCCTTCGTCATCTTCTACTTGCTGAGCTCACCGACGGATGCGGCAGGAGTGGTGAACAACGCCTTCAGCGAGCTGGGCAACGCGGGCAACCAGCTCGCTGCCTTCGTGAACGCCTTGGGCAACTGACCGGCGCCCTGAGGGCGTGAGGGCGGCCGGCGGCGGGAACCACCCGTTCGCCGGCGGCGTCAGCGGCGAGGACGGGGCCGATCCGCGGAGCGATCTCCTAGGATCGGCCACATGTCTGTCTTCGACGTAGAGATCGAGGGCCTGCGCGGCGGGCCCGCTGACCTCGAGCAGTACCGGGGCAAGGCCGTACTGGTCGTCAACGTGGCCTCCAAGTGCGGCCTCACTCCGCAGTACTCCGGCCTGGAACGGCTGCAGGAGACGTACGCCGGACGGGGCTTCACCGTCCTCGGCGTCCCCTGCAACCAGTTCATGGGGCAGGAGCCCGGCGGCTCCGAGGAGATCGCCGAGTTCTGCTCGGCGACCTACGGGGTCACGTTCCCGATGACCGAGAAGATCGAGGTCAACGGCGACGGCCGGCACCCGCTGTACCGGGAGCTCGTCGGCGTCCCCGACGCCGAGGGCCACACCGGCGACATCCGGTGGAACTTCGAGAAGTTCCTGATCGCTCCGGACGGCGCCGTCGCGGCCCGCTTCGCGCCCCAGACCGAGCCGGAGGCCGCCGAGGTCGTCACCGCCATCGAGGGGGCCCTTCCCGCCTGACCGGGGACGCGCCCTCCGGCCGGGGGGCGCGTCGGCCGGGGTGTGAATCGCGCCACGTCGCGCGGGCGTTGCCTCGTATTCGATGGCCCGTCTAACTTGTGGATTCGCGATATGACGTGGAGGTGCCCCATGGGCGGATGGACGGCCGGCGACATCCCCGATCTGCGCGGGCGGCGGGCGATCGTCACCGGGGCCAACAGCGGCATCGGCTACCACACCGCGCTCCAGCTCGCCCGGCACGGCGCGTCCGTCGTGCTGGCCTGCCGCAGCGCCGAGCGCGGCCGGGCCGCACTGGAGCGGATGAGGACCGCCGCGCCGCAGGGCGACCTCGTCCTCGACTCCCTGGACCTCGCCGACCTGGCGTCCGTACGGGAGTTCGCGGCCCGGCACGGCGAGGCGCCGCTCGACATCCTGGTCGACAACGCCGGGGTGATGGCGATCCCGCGCCGCTCCACCGCCGACGGGTTCGAGATGCAGTTCGGTACGAACCACCTCGGCCACTTCGCGCTCACCGGCCTCCTGCTGCCCGCCCTGCGCGCCGCCCCGGCCGCCCGCGTCGTCACCGTCACCTCGGCGTTCGCCTGGACGGGACGCATCGACTTCGGCGACCTGCAGGGCGAGCGCCGGTACCGCAAGTGGACCGCCTACAGCCAGGCCAAGCTCGCCAACCTGGTCTTCGCCAAGGAGCTGGACCGGCGCGTCCCCGAGGTGACCAGCGTCGCCGCCCACCCCGGTTACGCAGCGACGAACCTGCAGCAGACGGGGCCGCGCATGCAGGGCAACACGCTCATGGAGAAGGCCACCGGCCTGGGAAACGCGGTGATGGCGCAGTCCGCCGCCGCGGGCGCGCTCCCGTCCCTCTACGCCGCGACGGCGCCCGACGTGCGGGGCGGTGCCTGCTACGGCCCCCGCCTGTTCCAGTACCGAGGGGCTCCGGCCAGGGTCCCCACGCCCCGGCAGGCGGACCGGCCCGGCCTCGGCGAGCGCCTCTGGCAGGTCTCCGAGACCCTCACGGGCGTCACGTACGCCCAGGCGAAGGCCTAGCGCGGCCCGCGGGGGCGCGTGGCCCGGCGGGTCACGGCCCCCGGTCGATGTCCCAGTCGAGGGTGGCGGGGACGGAGCCTTCGAGGGTGAGGAGCCAGCGCTTGACCTCGACGCCGGAGCCCCCGCTGTAGCCGCCGAGCCCGTTCGAGGCGACGACGCGGTGGCAGGGGACGATCAGAGGGATCGGGTTGCTGCCCATCACCTGGCCGATGACCTGGGCGTGGACGCCGGTGCCGCTGCGCTCTCCCAGGTCGCCGTAGGTGAGGACCTGCCCGTAGGGGACGGTCTCGTACAGCGTCGAGAGCACCTGGCGCTGGACGTCGGACGTGAGCCGCCAGTCGATGGGCAGCTCGAAGTGCTTCAGGTCGCCGGTGAAGTAGTCCCGCAGGGCCGCCAGCGCGGGGGCGAGGCGGGCGGGGGCGTCCACGACGGTCAGCCCGGTCGCCTTGGCGGTGCGGGCGCGCGCGGCGGGGGTGTCGTGGAAGTGCAGCGAGACGACCCCCGTCTCGGTCTCGCCGACGAGCAGGCGGCCGAGCACGGTGTCGACCGTGCCGAACGCCAGGGTCCCGGTCATCGTTCAGCGCTCCTTCCGCCTGGCTCAGCGTCCCATATCGAACCGGCACCTCCGCCGGTTCCGGTATCACGGTCAACACCGCCGCGGGCCCTCACGTTGCGAGCGCCCGGTGCAGGCGGGCGGACTCCTTCACCAGGCGGCTGGAACCGCCGCGGGCCGCCACGTCCTCAAGGCCCGGGACGGCGTCCTTGGCGCCGGTCGTCTCCGCCAGGCGGGTCGCCAGGGCGATGAGGTCGGGCACGCCGGTCACGGCGCGCTCGCCCGGGGCGGGGAGCGTGTGCGGGAGCGCCGCGGCGAGGATTGCCCAGACCCCGGCGTGCCCGCCGCCGTCGGCGGCCGCCGTGAGGGCCTTCACGGCGCGGGGGAGGGTGAGGCGCTTCAGGGCGGCGAGCCGTCCGAGCGCCGTTCCCGTCTCGGCCGCCGGCAGGTCGCCCCGGGCGGCGAGGACGAGCAGCGACTCGACGGCGTCCGCGCGCTCGTTCTGGCTCCGGTGGGCGAGAGCGCAGGCGAGCAGCGTCCCGGTGGCGGCGCCGGTGGGCCCGTCGGCCCCGGCCAGGTCGAGCATGACGGCGCCCTGGCCGAGGTCGTCCTCGGCCGCGCCCGCCAGGTGGGGGACGAGATGCGCGGCGGCCACCTCTCGGTGGGACGGCAGGATCGATGGCCAGAACGCCTGGGCCGACCTGATGCCCGCCGTCCCGAAGTCCGTCCAGCCTTCTTCCGGGAAGGCGCACAGGTGGGCGATGTCGGAGTCGCCGGGGGCGTCCACCGTGGACAGGATCCGGGTCGGCGGCCGGATCGTTCGGCCGCGGACGCTCGCGAGGGGCTTGTCGAGGACCGCGCATTCGACGGCGGGGTCGGTGAGCCCGCCGTCCGCCAGCCACGCGGCGAGGGTTCGGCCGGCCTTGGACGCCAACCGTCTCGCGCGGGCCGCGGCGGCCGGGTCGATCTCGCGGGGCACGCGCAGCATCGCCTGCATGAGGTCGGCCCGCCCCGGTTCGGCGCCCGCCGCCTCGATCCGTTCGAGCCGCGCGACCAGGACGCCGGGGTCGACGTGGCCGCTGCCCTCGGTCGGGGTCGCGAGGAGGACGGGCGCCTTCCCGACCGCGGACGCGATCTCGTGCCTGCGCAGGGTGAGGAAGCGCTCCATCTGCGGGTGGAACACCGTCCCCGCCTTGCGGGACCGCCCATTCAGAAGGGAGGCCAGTGCTTCGGCGAGGCCATGCGACTTCGCGGGGCGCAGGAGGCTCTGCACAGGGAACTCTATCCAGCTCTCCCGGATGTAGACGCGCCAGGAGGAATGGCTGTCGGCGTCCGTGAGCCAGGACGCGAGGTCGTCGGCGGGTTTGCGGAGGGCCGCGCGCGTCGCCTCCGGGTCGCGGTAGGCGAACTCGACGAGCGCGGCCAGGAAGCGTTCGGACGTGCGCCACTCCTCGTCGGCGCGCAGCAGGACCGCGAACTCCTCGGCCAGCTCGCCGAGGGTGCCTATCGCGGCGGGAGCCTCGCGCGGGGTGAAGGGCGGCGGGCCCGGAAGCGGCTCGGGAGCGGCGGCGGCCTCGACCGCGCCGAACGCCGCCGCGACGGGCTCGCGCAGGACGGCGGGCAGGTCGCGGGCGGCGGCGCGCACCTCCTCGCGGACGGCGCCGCCCGCGTGGCCCGCGTGCCTGGCCGCCACGGCGACGGCCCGTTCGCGCAGGTCGAGCGCGTCGGAGCCGAAGACGGCCGTGACGGCGCGCAGCGTGGCGTCGACCCGGTCGCGCTTGCGGGCCGTGCGGTCGAGCCACGTCAGCGCGGCCTGGACGAGCTTCTTCTCGGGCCGGAACAGCACCGCGTCCGCGGCCTCGTCGAACAGCGCCGCGTCGAGCCCGCCCCCGTCGTCGACGCGGCGGACCTGGCGCAGGGCGAGGCCGGCGACGGTCGAGGGCGCGGCGGGGAGCAGGCGGACGTAGTCGCGCGCGCGGGCGGCCGTGTCCTCCTCGGTGGGCTCCAGCGCGTCGTGCAGCGCGATGAACCAGCGCAGGTCGCGGACGGTGCCGCCGCGCAGGAAGCGGCGGACGCAGCCGTCGAGCAGGAGCGCGCGGTCGAGCCGCCCGGTCGCGGCCATGCCGGAGAGGGCGCCGGCCCAGGTGCCCTTCCGGACGCTCTTCCACTGGGGACTCGCCTCATCCTCGGCGAGGGCGCCGCCCACCGCGTTCACCTCGAACAGCTTCGGGACGAGTGCGTCCAGGAACGGGTCGTCGGCGCCGGGGAGGTCGCGCTCGGTCACCCAGCCGACCACGAAGCCGTCCGAATCCGGGACCGTCCCGGCCGACTCGGCCAGCGCCGCCGCCATGTGCCACAGAATCGACTCGCCTTCGGAGACGCGGATCCGGGCGGCGACGCGGTGGGCGACGTCGGCGCGCCATTCGTCGGGGTGCGCGGACGTGACCGCGCACAGCGCCGCGCAGGTCTGGGCGTGGCCGTTCTGCGTCCACCACAGGCGCAGCTCGCGGCGACAGAGCCACGCGGCCGCGGCAGCCGGTCCGCCGACCGTGCCGGCACCGGCGACCAGCAGCGGCTCCAGCGTCTTGTGGGGCAGCGCGCCGTGGGGCGCCGCGGCGCGCATCGCCTTCAGGCGGTCGGGCAGGTCCTTCGCGACGGCGCGGCGGGCGTCGTCGTCGAGTTCGGCGACCAGGCGCGCCGTCAGCCGCACGTCGCCGGCGTCGAGGGCCTTCTGGAGGTCGTCCCCGCGGGCGCTCATCGGGCCGCCTCCACGCTCGCCCCGCGGCGGACGATCCTGGCGGCGAGGACGTGCTTGCAGGGACCGCGCTCGCCCCGATGGTCGTACCACCACGGGCACGTACAGGCGGCCCGGTCGCCGTCGAAGCGGACGTGGCGCTCGCCGCCGCCGCTCACGACGACC
The DNA here is from genome assembly GCF_014208105.1 of Actinomadura coerulea. Lineage (NCBI taxonomy): Bacteria > Bacillati > Actinomycetota > Actinomycetes > Streptosporangiales > Thermomonosporaceae > Actinomadura > Actinomadura coerulea. The sequence continues at coordinate 3,352,062 of NZ_JACHMQ010000001.1, read as the reverse complement.
GCCGCGTCCTCGGCGGTGAACCGCACGGCGCCCTCCGCGACCAGCGCGCGCGCCGAACGCAGCCGCGGGTTGAGGTCGGCCACCCGCGCCGGGTCGTAGGGCAGTTCCCGGTGGAAGAACGCGGCCTCGGCGGTGTCGAAGCCGACGCGGCCGGACGTCCCCAGCTGCACCAGCGCCGTCTTCGTCCGCGCGAGCGGGAGCCCCGACCGCTCGGCCAGAAGGCCCGGCTCCACCCGCGGCTCGAAGGACAGCAGCGCGCCGAGCAGGTCGGCGTCCCCCGCCGCCTCGTCGGTCGAGACGGCGTCCAGCACGGCGCCCTCCCCGGAGAAGCCGCGCGAGTGCTGCGGCGACAGCGTCAGGACGTACCGCATGCCGGGCAGCTCCAGCTCCCAGACGCTCGACACCGGCCCGCTCCCGCCGGCGACGGGCGGCCCGTAGACGCGCAGCGCCTTCGCGAAGCGGAGCAGCGGCAGCATCGTCCGCAGCCGGTCGGGCCCCGCCAGGCACACCGCCCCGGGGGACGGGCGCGCCGCGACCCGCAGCGTCCGGCCCGCGGGGACGACCCACAGCGGTCCGCGCCCCCCGCGCGGCAGGGACCGCAGGAACCGCACCGCGTCGGGCCCGCCCAGCTCCCCGCGCGGGTCGAACCCGGCCGTGATGACCTGGACCTCGGCGAAGCCGCGGAGCCAGCGGTCGGGAAGCGGGACCTTCTTCTCCACCACCGCCCCGTCCATCGTGGTGACGGCCATCTCCCCGGCGCCGACCGCCAGGTGCAGCGGATCGGACCCGCCCACGCGGGCGAGCGCCTCGCGCAGCGGCCCGTTCACGTCCACGTTCGTCGTGCCGCGCTCGTGCACCTCGCCGTCCAGCGCCGGTTCCAGCACGTCCAGCCGCGCGTAGACGCCCCCGCAGGCGGAGAACGACTCCATCCGGATCCGGTCGCCGTTGCACGTGACGACCGGATCCCGGAACGAGGTGGGCCGCGGCTGGAAGTACCGGGTCTGCGCGACGTCGGCCAGCGCGAGCAGGCCGGCCGCCGCGGCCGCCGGCCGCGTGAGCGCGCCGCTGAAGAAGTGCGGGTGCGCCTGCGGCCCGCTGCTCGTCGTCCCGCCGGACGTGGACAGCCCCAGGAGCCCCTCGTCCAGCCCGGACGGCCTCGTGTACCGGTACGACTGCGCGGCCCCTGCCGCCACCGTGCTGCTCGCCATGCCGGAAACGTAGGGCTTCGGGCTGACAAACCAGGCCCGGCGCGCCGGGCCGGGGTCGCGGTCGGGGGCCGCGGGACCGGGGGTAGGCTCGTTGACGTGCGACGGTTCCTCACCCCCGGCTGGCTCGGGCTCCACGCGCTCGCGATCGTGCTGTGCGGCGCGTTCCTCGGCTTCGGCTGGTGGCAGTTCGACCGGGCCCAGGGCGGCAACGACCGCAGCTGGGCCTACACCTTCGAGTGGCCGATCTTCGCGATCTTCGTGATCGTGATGTGGGTCAAGATGATCCGGGACGAGCGGGCCGGGGTGCGGCCCGCGCCGAGGATCATCGAGGAGCCCGCCGAGGCCGAGGTCAAGCGGGAGATCATCCGCCGGCAGGAGGAAGAGGACCCCGCCCTCGCGGCGTACAACCGCTACCTCGCGCGGCTCAACTCCGAGAGCCGCGGGCGCGGCTGACCCGCGTCCCGCACGCCCCGCCCATGGGGGGATCCGCCCCGCCCGAGGGGCCGCCGAACGAAAGGTCTGTTCTTGTGGAAGGCGCGGTGACCAGGTACCGGATCCTGGCGCTGGTGGTCGGCACGCTGCTGGTGCTGCTGGTGATCGGCATGATCCTCAAGTACGGGCCCACCGACATGCCGGCGCTCGCGGGCATCGTGGCGCCCGTCCACGGCTTCCTCTACATGGTCTACCTGGTGGTCGCCTACGACCTGTGGCGGCGCACCGGCTGGCCGCTGAGCCGGATGGTCATGATCGTCCTCGGCGGCGTGGTGCCGCTGATGACCTTCTTCGTCGAGCGCCGGGTGGTCCGCGACGCGCGGGAGCTGCCGCCCGCGAAGGCCGAGGCGAGCGTCTGACGGTCCCCGGGGGACTGGTGTGCGGCGCCCGTCTCGCCTAATGTTTGACTGAGTCAAACATTAGGAGGCGGGCATGGAGGCGACCCTGGAGGACGTCGGCACGGTCCGCGCGTTCAACCGCTTCTACACCGGCGTCATCGGGGTGCTCGGCGAGGGGCTCGTCCGCTCCCCGTACTCGCTGACCGAGGCGAGAGTGATCTTCGAGCTGGCGCAGCGGGAGGACAGCGAGGTGCTGGCCCTGCGCCGCGCCCTCGACCTCGACGCCGGCTACCTCAGCCGGATGCTGGCCCGGTTCGAGACCGACGGCCTCGTCGCGCGGGAGCGCGCGCCGGGGGACGCCCGGCGCCAGATCGTCCGGCTCACCGCGCGGGGCCGCGAGGTGTTCGCCATGCTGGACGAGCGGTCCGTCGCCGAGATCCGCGAGCTGCTGGACGGCCTCGCCCCGGGCGACCGCCGCCGCCTGCTGGCGGCGATGCGCACCGTCCAGGACGTCCTCGGGGAGCGTCCCCGCGAAGCCGGCTTCGCCCTGCGCCCGCTGCGCCCCGGCGACCTCGGCTGGGTGGTGGAGCGCAACGGCGCCCTCTACGACGCGGAGTGCGGCTGGGACCGCACCTACGAGGCCCTGGTCGCCTCCGTCGTCGCCGACTACGTGCGCGGGCACGACCCGGAGCGGGAGAACGCCTGGATCGCCGAATCGGACGGGGAGCGGCTGGGCGCGGTGTTCTGCGTCCGCCGGGAGGACGACGTCGCGCAGCTACGGCTGCTGCACGTCGAGCCGCGGGCCCGCGGGACGGGCGTCGGGGCGGCGCTGGTCGCCGCGTGCGTCGACTTCGCCGCCGAGGCGGGCTACGCCGAGATCATGCTGTGGACGACGGCGCTGCAGCGTCCCGCGCACCGCCTCTACGAGCGGGCCGGGTTCGTCCTGGCGGAGCGGGAGGCCCCGGTGGAGCGCTTCGGGGACGTCGTGGACGGGCAGGTCTGGCGCAGGAAGCTGTGAACGGAGCCCGTGGAGGGTGTCGCTCCTCCACGGGCCCTGCTCCGCAGCGATCCCTGACTGCGTAGGCGGCCGGGACGGGGGTCGGACGGAGTACCGGCCGCCTGAGCTCACCGGCTGCGCGCCGGTTCGAATCGGGTCTGGCTCCCACCTCCTTCCGTCGCCGCGCCGGACGCGGGCGCTCGCCCGGCGCTCGGGAGAGGGCGCCTGCGCGGCGCCCGGATGCCTGCGGCCGGACCGGCGGCGCGGCTGCGCGCCGCGGCCGGTCCGGCCTGTGGGGGCGCCGGTGCCGCGGGGGCGAGCGGCACGGGGCCCGGGGGAGGACGCCGGCGCTGGGCCGGCCCGGTACGGCCGAGGACCCGAGGTGTGTCGCCGTGCCCGCCCTCCGCGGCTCCCGCTGGGGGGCGGGGCCGGCCGCGGCGCGGTACGTCGCGAACGTTCTCGGCCGTACGGACCGGGCCGCGCGGGGAAGGGGGCGCGGAGGCGGCCCGGTCCGCCCGTTCGCCACGGTTCATGTGGATCATGTGCCGCCTCCCAACGTTCCACCTGGGGCTTTGCCGCCCGAGTACCTGCCGTTCACCCTGCGTCACGATCTCGTTGCGTTAGGTACCCTCGCGTCATGCGCACGTAAACCGGCCCCCGGGCAAAGAATCATGATCGCGAAGGGGCCTTTGCCTCCCCGTTGCCCCGCGGCTCCGCGCGGGCGGGGCGGTGCGCCAGGTGCCGGGCGAGCGCGGCGCAGGCCAGCAGGGCCACGAGCGCGCAGACGGCCGTCCAGCCGAACCGCGTGCAGGCGCCCGCGCCGAGCCACGAGCCGGTGCTGCCCCCGAGGAACGCGCAGGTCATGTAGGCCGTGTTGACGCGGCTGCGGGCGTCCGGGCGCAGCGCGAAGATCCGCGCCTGGTTCGCGATCATGCCGGACTGCATCGCGACCTCCAGCAGCAGCGTCCCGGCGGCGAGCGCCGCGAGCCCCGGCGCGCCGCCGAGGGCGCCCAGCGCCAGCACCCCGGCCGCCGCGATCGTCCCGGTGATCGCGACGAGGCTGACCGGCTCCGGGCCCCGCCGGTCGACCCGGCGTCCCGCGGCGGGCGTCGCGGCCATGGTGCCCGCGCCGACCAGCGCGAGGACGCCGACCGCCTGCACGCCGAACCCGTACTCGGGGCCGGTCAGGTACAGCGCGAGGGCCGTCCAGACGGCCTGGAACCCGCCGAAGAGCGTCGCCTGGTAGAGGCACGACCGCCGCAGATCCGGCTCCTCGCGCAGCAGCCGCAGCGGCGCCGCCAGCAGCGCCGGGTAGGACTGCCGCGACGGCGGGACGGTCGCGGGCAGCGCGAACGCCAGCGCCGCCGCGATCGCCAGGGTGGCCACGGCGGCGATCAGGTACGGGGCCCGCCAGCCGAGCCGTTCCCCGGCGAGCCCGCCGAAGGTGCGGGCCAGCAGGATGCCGCCGATCGACCCGGCCAGCAGCGTCCCCATGACCGCGCCGCGCCGCTCGGCGGCCACCAGGCCGGCCGCCATCGGCGCGATGACCTGCGCGACCACGGTCGTGACCCCGGCCACGGCGCTCGCGCCGATCAGCCACGCCGGCCCGGGCGCGACCGCCGCGCCGAGCATCGCCGCCCCGGTGACGGCGAGCATCGCCACGATCAGCGGGCGGTGCGGGAACCGGTCGCCGAGCGGCACCAGCAGGAAGTTCCCGGCCGCGTACCCGGACTGCGCCGCCGTCACCACGAGCGCCGCCGAGTCCGGCGCCACGCCCATGCCGGACGCGACGAGCGGGCTCACCGCCTGCGGGAAATAGATGTTCCCCACGGCGACGCCGCAGGTCAGGGACAGGAGGAAGAGGAGGCGGCGGTCGATCGAGGCGTCCGCCGCGGACAGAGGGGAGGACACGGATGCTCCACGTCGAAGTCGACACCGGCGCGGAATCCGCGCAGGCCGGGACGGCGGGGGAGCGACCCCCGCGCGGACCGTCTCGGCGTCGTGGAGCGGTGCCGGCCTAGGCCGCCGCGCGCCCCGCCGCCGCCGAGACGCCGGTAGTGGCCTTGCGGAGAACGGTGTACACGCGCGACCTCCCGTAGCGCACCGGACGACTTCGCGCCGACCCTGGCACGCTCCTCGCCCCCTCCGCAAACGGTTTAGCGCGAGGGGGACTCGGGCTCGTCCATGTTCCAGGTGGTGGGCAGGGAGCCCCCGCAGACGGCGCAGACGTAGTGGTCGTCCTGCCAGTCCCGCACTGCTCGAGATCTCCATGCGGAGAGGCGCGGGCGGGGATGCTGAGGGCCCGCCCGCGCCTTCGGTCGGGACCGGCCGCACGAGTGCGGCTGGTCGATTGATGTCGTCCCGTCCCGGCCCCGCTCGATCCGGGCGTTGGGACGGACGATGGGCAGCTCGCGGTCACAGGCCGGCTGCCATCCCGGGAGGCTCGTTCGCTTACGCGCTCCTTCGCCCGAATCATGGAGATCGCCGCTAGACGCGGGCTGCCTTCGCGATGACCAGCCATGCCTGGACACGTTCCGTGTCGACTCCGACCAGGCGTGCCAGATTCGCGGCCCGAACCGACGCCTGTTCATCAGTGGGGGTCTTCCACGCGGCTACAGCCACGTCATAGCAGACGTCGCCGCTGACCCCGCGAGGATCGACCAGGAACAGTTCCTCGCCGTCACCGACGAGAATGTTGCTCGAGGATGCGTCGCCATGACAGACCATGTTCGAGTCCTCGGTTCCCAAGTCCTCGAGGATGGCGGCCGCTCGTCGTCGCTCGACCTGTGAGGCCCAGGTACGTCCTGACGGGAGGTCGTTCGACCTCTCGTCATTCAGTCTGGAGCGCAACCAGTCGACGAGAGTTGGAAGCCTGTCATTCTCCGTCTTCCGGTCAAGCATCTTCCGAAAGATCGGAGCCAGGCGTTCAACCGGGACTGTCTCGCCCTTCAGGGAGTCACCCGGGAAGATGCGGCTTGCTACGGTCCACACGCTGACCGGTGTCTGAACGACATCGTGGATCCGCGGACCCACGCCCATGTTGAACAGTGCTTGCGCTACTTGGGCCTGGTCCATTCCCCGTGGATCGGGAGTGGACCTGACGACCAGCCGTTCATGAGCTGTTGCGATCTCGACCACGAACCCGTAGCGAGCGTTGAAGGTCCGAACGGGACGTCCTTCGTATCGCTCGCATATTCCCGCTAGTTCGTCCGGAGCCTTCTTCAGCCAAGCGGGAGCCAGTTCGGGCCAACAAGCCGTCACGGCTTCGTTCACATTGGCTGGAATCTCTATCTCGGCGCCTACCGGATCCGGGCGAAAATTCTTGTTTGTTTTAGCCACTGTTTCTCCTTGATCTGATTTTCGGCGAGTTCACTCGGACCCCGTCCTGGATGGGGCTTGCGGAGACTATCCCCTAGCCGCCGACGTCTTGCAAGCTCACGCGAAGAGGCCTCGACGGCGGTCTTCTCCATGGGCCACGCCCGTCGCCCCGGGGTAGTTTTCGCGTGTCGCCGACACCGGGAAAAGAGCTGATCCGAACGTGACGCTGTGCCCGGAGACCTGAGTTTGGAACCGGAAGGGTTCGCGCGGACGGGACACCCCGGCGGGACCGTGCGCCATACGCATCGGCGCGGGTCGGTGGAGAGGCCACTGGCGACCGCGCGGGGGGCGGCGGCGTCAGCCCGCCGACCCGCAGGCGCCCTCCGCCGCGCTCAGGGCCCGTGGCCCGGTTCATGCGCCGGCGCCGCCACGTCCGGACACGGCTGCCAGACCCCAGTGCACCGGACCGGGACGGCCACCGGCCGTCCCGGACCGTAGCGGCGAGTTGATCGCTGAGAGCGAACGTTGCTGCGGAAACAAAATGCTGCTCCGTTTTCTTGAGTGTGAGTGACTCAATCTTGCGGTTGGGTGTCCTACTGAGTTGGAGCTGAGCATGAGCGAGACCCTGACGCTGCCGGTGCTGCCCCTGGAAGACGGGGTCGTTCTGCCCGGCATGGTGGTGCCCCTGGACCTGTCGGAGAGCGGCGAGGTCCGGGCCGCCGTCGAGGCCGCGCGGGCGGTGGCGCAGACCAAGGGGCCGGGCATCCGGTCGGCGGCCAAGCCGCGGGTGCTGCTGGTGCCCAGGCTGAACGGGCAGTACGCCGGCATCGGCACGCTCGGCGTGATCGAGCAGGAGGGGCGGCTGCCCGGCGGTGAGCCGGGCGCGGTCGTCCGCGGCGTGGAGCGGGTGCGGATCGGCACCGGGACGACCGGGCCGGGGGCGGCGCTGTGGGTCGAGGGGACGGCGGTGGAGGCGCCGCCGGCGACCGGGCGCGCGCAGGAGCTGGCGAAGGAGTACAAGGGGCTGGTCAGCGCGATCCTCCAGAAGCGGGGCGCCTGGCAGGTCGTGGACGTCGTGCAGCGGATCGACGACCCCTCCACGCTGGCCGACAACGCCGGGTACGCGCCGTACCTCACCGACGAGCAGAAGATCGAGGTCCTGGAGACCGTCGACGTCGTCGAGCGGCTCACCCTGGTGATCGGGTGGACGCGGGACCACCTCGCCGAGCTGGACGTCGCGGAGACCATCCGCAAGGACGTCCAGGAGGGCATGGAGAAGACGCAGCGGGAGTTTCTGCTGCGCCAGCAGCAGGAGGCCATCCGCAAGGAGCTGGCCGAGCTGAACGGCGACCCGGCCGACGAGGAGGACGACTACCGGGCCCGGATCGAGGCCGCGAACCTCCCCGAGAAGGTGCGCGAGGCGGCGCTGAAGGAGGTCGACAAGCTGGAGCGGTCGTCCGACGCCTCGCCCGAGGGCGGCTGGATCCGCACCTGGCTGGACACCGTCCTCGACATCCCCTGGAACGAGCGGACCGAGGACGCCTACGACATCGCGGGCGCGCGGGAGATCCTCGACGCCGACCACGCGGGTCTCGACGACGTCAAGGAGCGCATCGTCGAGTACCTGGCCGTGCGCAAGCGGCGCGAGGAGCGCGGCCTGGGGGTCGTGGGCGGACGCAGAAGCGGCGCGGTGCTCGCGCTGACCGGTCCTCCCGGGGTCGGCAAGACGTCGCTGGGAGAGTCGGTCGCGCGGGCCATGGGACGCGAGTTCGTCCGGGTCGCCCTGGGCGGCGTCCGGGACGAGGCCGAGATCCGGGGGCACCGCCGCACGTACGTGGGCGCCCTCCCGGGACGCATCGTCCGGGCCGTCCGGGAGGCGGGGACGATGAACCCCGTCGTCCTGCTGGACGAGGTCGACAAGGTCGGCGCCGACTACCGGGGCGACCCGACCGCGGCGTTGCTGGAGGTCCTCGACCCCGAGCAGAACCACACCTTCCGGGACCACTACCTGGAGGTGGAGCTCGACCTGAGCGACGTGCTGTTCCTGGCGACCGCGAACGTGGTGGAGGCGATCCCCGGGCCGCTGCTCGACCGGATGGAGCTGGTGCAGCTCGACGGCTACACCGAGCACGAGAAGGTCACGATCGCCCGCGACCACCTGCTGCCGCGCCAGCTCGACAAGGCGGGGCTGGAGGCGTCCGAGGTGGCCTTCGGCGACGACGCGCTGCGGCTGCTGGCGGCCGAGTACACCCGGGAGGCCGGCGTCCGGTCCCTGGACCGCTCGATCGCGCGGGTGCTGCGCAAGGTCGCGGCCAACGTCGCGCTCGGGAAGGCGGCGCTGCCCGTCCGGATCGGCGCGGACGACCTGAAGGACTACCTCGGCCGGCCGCGGTTCACCCCGGAGGTCGAGCTGGGCAGGAACGAGCGCCGGACCGGTGTGCCGGGCGTGGCCACGGGCCTCGCCGTCACCGGCGCGGGCGGCGACGTGCTCTACATCGAGGCGTCGCTGGCCGACCGGGAGACCGGTGACACCGGCGTGACGCTCACCGGCCAGCTCGGGGACGTCATGAAGGAGTCGGCCCGGATCGCGCTCAGCTACCTGCGCTCGCGGGGCGCGGAGCTGGAGCTGCCGGTCGGCGACCTGAAGGACCGCGGCGTGCACGTCCACGTGCCCGCCGGCGCGATCCCGAAGGACGGCCCGAGCGCGGGCATCACGATGACGACGGCGCTGGCGTCGCTGCTGTCGGGCCGCCCGGTGCGCTCGGACGTGGCGATGACCGGTGAGGTGTCGCTGACCGGGCGGGTGCTGCCGATCGGCGGGCTGAAGCAGAAGCTGCTGGCCGCGTCGAGGCTCGGCATCACCACCGCGATCGTGCCGAAGCGCAACGAGCCGGACCTGGAGGACGTCCCGGCGGAGGTGCTCGAGAAGATGACGGTGTTCGCCGTCAGCGACGTCCGCGAGGTGCTGGACCTGGCCCTGGAGCCCGCCACCACCCCGGTCGCCGTCTGATCGCGGCGCGCGGAACGCCCGTGCCGGGTTCGTCCTGGCACGGGCGTTCTGACTTCAATGAACTATCTGGTCGCCCGAAATCCGGAACCGTGCATGGACCGCGGCGGACGGGGCAGACCGCGCCGCGTGTTGGTGGAGATGTGGCAGCCCGCGGCAGCGGGCGAGAGGGTCCCTTGGTACGTCGTCGCCCTGCGCGTGTTGGTCGTCATCGTCGCGTTGGGTTTTCTTGGCGTCTTCTTCTATTTCGCGTTCAGGCTCACGCTGACGCCCGTCCATGACAACGGGCAGGCGGGCGGGAACACCGATCCGGGCAAGTCGCTCCGGTTCTATATGGACCGCCCGACGAAGGAGGCCATCCTCCAGATCGGCGGCAACGTGATACTCCTGGCGCCGCTGGGAGTTCTCCTGCCCCTGGTCTGGACGACCCTCCGAGGCCCCGTGCGGCTGGCGCTGGTGAGCGGCATGCTCTCGCTGGCCATCGAGACGGTCCAGGGCACGTTCGTGATGGGACGGGCCTTCGACGTCGACGACGTCATCCTGAACGTCCTCGGTGTCGTGCTCGCCTATCTGCTCCTCGGCCGGCGGCTCTCCATGACCCTCCGCGGCCGTTAGCGGGGGGTCAGGCGGAAGACTCTGAGCTGGCGTCCGGCGCGTTCCACGTAGCGGTCGTAGACGGGCCAGACGGCGGTGAGGCGAGGCCAGATCTCCTTGCGCTGGACGTCGTCCAGGAGGTGGGCGGTCACCGGGACGGTGCGGCCCTGGAAGCTGACCTGCGCGTCGGGGTTCTTTAGGAGGTTGCCGGTCCAGGCGGGGTGCTTCTCCCGGCCGAAGTTGGAGCCGACGACGTACCAGCCGCCCTCCCGGTCGGGCAGGCACGCGAGCGGCGTCTGCCGGGGGAGGCCGCTGACGGCGCCGGTCGTCGTCAGGACGAGGCTCGGCACGAGGAGCTGGCCGAGCATGAGCCGTCCGCCGGTGAGCCGGTGCAGCGTCCGGTCGACGGGCGGGACGACCTTGGGCCCCACCCTGGAGAACCATTCGGCGCCCGAGACCCGGTGGAAGACCGGTCCGAAGGTGCGCTGGACGAGGGTCGGCATCGGGGCCTCCTTGGCGGCGAGCCGTCCGGCCCGGCGCGGGTTCAGATGGCCGCTCTCGGCCAGCCAGCGCAGGCCGTCGGCGACGGTCTCCTCGACGGGGCGCAGCGTCAGGCCGAGCGCGTCCAGGATGGGGCGGTCGTCGGTCGGCACCAGCGTGACCATGAACTCGGCGGCGTCGCGGGTGAGCGGGTAGTCGAAGCGGCGGACGCGCTTGGCCGCGTCGAGGACGGAGCCGAGCGCGAGCATGACGCGGCTGGGCACGCGGACGCGCCGGCACCTCACGCCGGTGAGGCGGTCGCACAGGTCGGCGTACTGCGGCCAGGTCAGGTAGTGGCCGCCGAGCACCCAGCGGCTGGGGCCCTGCCGTGCCTCGACGGAACGTGCCAACGCCTCGCCGAGGTCGCGGACGTCGATGACCGAGACGCCGCCGCCGGGAAGCGGCCACACCTTGCCGAGCGCGGCGGCGAGGCCCTCCATCAGCGCGTCCAGCGTCGGCTGGTCCGGGCCGCACACGCCGCCGGGGTAGACGATGGTGACCGGCGCGCCGTCCTCCTGGAGGCCGCGCACGTAGCGCTCGGCCGCCAGCTTGGACCTGCCGTAGTCGGTCCGGGGGCTCGCCAGGGCGTCCCCCGCGGTGATGACGGGGCCGGACGGCGGGACGAACACCGCGACCGTCGACACGTGGACCACAGATGCCAGGCCCTGCGCGACGGCCCCGCCGACCACGTTGCGGGTGCCCCGGACGTTCACCTCCACCAGGTCGCCGGCGCCCCCGGTCACCCCGATCGCCGCGGCGGTGTGGATCGCGGCGTCGCAGCCGCGGAGCGCCTCGGCGACCGCGTCCTCGTCCAGCATGTCGCCGCGGACGAGTTCGACGTCCCCGGGGTCGACGCCGACCGCGCGCAGGACCTTCGCGGCCCGGTCCGGGTCGCGGACGAGCGCGCGGGGCCGGTGCCCGGCGGCGAGCAGGGCGCGGACGGCGTGGGACCCGACGAACCCGGAGGCGCCGGTGACGAAGATCCGCATAGGGCAAAACTAGCGCTTGGTATGACCCCGGCGACAGCCGAGGCCCCCGAGTAACGACCGGGATTTCGGACACCTCCATTACCGGAGAGGCGGACGGCCGGGGCGTTGACGCTTCTGGAACGCTCCATCAGACTCGTGTCTCCACCTGACCGCCGACCGGAGGGCATCGATGAGGATCGGACTGGCCGGAGCGGGGCGCATCGGTGCGCGCCACGCCGCCGCACTGCGAAAGTTGCCCGAGGTGGAGGCGGTGGTCGTCGCCGACGCCGATCCGGGGCGCGCCCGGGAGCTGGCCGCGCGCCTGGGCGGGGGGACGCCCGAGGTCACCGCGCTGGACGCCGTCGAGGGGCTCTTCTCCGCCGGGCTGGACGGCCTGGTCGTCGCGGCGGCCACGGACGCGCACGCGACGCTGGTGGAGCGCGCCGTGACGGCGCGAATCCCCGTGTTCTGCGAGAAGCCGCTCGCGTCCGACATTGATGGAACGTTCCAAATCGTCCGGGCGGCGGCCGGCGCCGGCGTTCCGGTGCAGGTCGGGTTCCAGCGCCGGTTCGACGCCGGGAACGCGGCGGCGCGCGAGGCCCTCGCGTCGGGGCGGCTCGGCTGGCTGCACACCGTCCGCTCGTGCAGCTTCGACCCGGCGCCGCCGCCCGCCGAGTACGTCCCCACGTCCGGCGGGCTGTTCCGCGACTGCCTCATCCACGACCTGGACCTCATCCGGTTCGTCACCGGCCGCGAGGTCGTCCGGGTGATGGCGGTGGGCGCCAACCGCGGCGACGACTTCTTCCGCGAGGCCGGCGACGTCGACACCGGGTCCGCGCTGCTCATCCTCGACGACGGGGCGCTCGGGCAGGTCTCGGCCACCCGCTACAACGCCGCCGGGTACGACGCGCGCCTGGAGCTGTTCGGGTCCAAGGACAGCGTCATCGCCGGCTTGGACGACCGGACGCCCGCGACCGCGCTACCGGACGGGGACCAGCCCAAGACGCCCTACGGCGGCTTCATGGAGCGCTTCTCCGACGCCTACGACGCCGAACTGAGGGCCTTCGCGGACGTCGTGGCGGGCCGCCGCGCCAACCCGTGCCCGCCGGAGGAGGCGCTGGAGGCGTTCTACCTCGCCGAGGCGTGCGAGCTGTCCATGCGGGAGGGGCGGATGGTCGCCGTCGAGGAGGTGCGGCGGTGAGGATCGCCGGCGCGCCGATCTCGTGGGGCGTGTGCGAGGTCCCCGGCTGGGGCCACCAGATGGAGCCCGGCCGGGTGCTCGCCGAGATGCGCCACCTCGGCCTGGCCGCCACGGAACTGGGCCCGGACGGCTTCCTCCCCAGGGCCGCGCAAGCGCGGGACGAACTGCTCACCTCATTCGGCCTGGGTCTCGTGGGGGCGTTCGTGCCCGTCGTTCTGCACGACCCCGCGTTCGACCCGCTGCCCGTGGTCGAGCAGGCGTGGGACGACATCGACGGCGTCCTCGTCCTGGCCGCCGCAACCGGACTCGACGGATACGACGAGCGTCCCGTCCTCGACACCAAGGCGTGGGCGGCGCTGCTCGCGAACCTCGACGCGATCGCCGCACGCGCCGCCGAACGCGGCAGGCTCGCCACCCTGCATCCCCACGTCGGGACGGTCGTGGAGCGGCGCAGCGAGGTCGAGCGCGTGCTGGGCGGATGCAGCATCCCGCTCTGCCTCGACACAGGGCACCTCCTGGTCGGCGGGACCGATCCGGTGTGGCTGGCGCGTTTCGCGGCGCCGCGCATAGCGCATGTCCATCTGAAGGATGTGGACGTGGGCCTCGCCCAACAGGTACTCAAGGGAGACATCACGTACACGAGCGCGGTGCGGGACGGGCTGTACAGGCCGCTCGGGGACGGCGACATCGACATCCCCGACATCATCCGCACCCTGGAGATCGCCGGTTACGAAGGCTGGTGGGTGATGGAGCAGGACACCGTCCTGGCCGGCGAGCCCGAGGAGGGCGCCGGACCGTACGGCGACGTCCGCAGGAGCCTCGACTACCTCGCCGGGGTGGCCCGATGACGTTCGACCTCATCACGATGGGGCGGGTCAGCGTCGACGTCTATCCGAACCAGGTGGGCACGCCGCTGGAGGACGTCGAGACGTTCGGCAAGTACCTCGGCGGCAGCCCGACCAACGTCGCCGTGGCGGCGGCCAGGTACGGCCGCCGGACCGCCGTCGTCACGCGCACGGGAGAGGACCCCTTCGGCCGGTTCGTCCACAAGGCCCTCCGGGGCTACGGAGTGGACGACCGGTTCGTCACCGCCGTCCCCGGCCTGCCGACGCCGCTGGCCTTCTGCGAGATCTTCCCGCCGGACGACTTCCCGCTGTACTTCTACCGCTACCCCAAGGCGCCCGACCTGGAGATCCGCCCAGAGGAGCTCGACCTCGACGCGATCCGCTCGGCGCGCATCGTCTGGGCCACGGTCACGGGCCTTTCCCAGGAGCCCAGCCGGGAGGCCACCCTGACCGCGCTGGGGGAGCACCCCGGGCAGACCGTCATCGACCTCGACTACCGGCCGATGCTGTGGGACGACCCATCGGAGGCTCCGCACTGGGCGGGCCTCGCCTTGGAACGGGCGACGGTCGCGGTCGGAAACCTGGAGGAGTGCGAGGTCGCCGTGGGGGAGCGGGAGCCGCGCGCCGCCGCCCGCGCGATCCTGGCCCGCGGCCCGGAACTCGCCATCGTGAAGATGGGCCCGGAAGGCGTCCTCGCGGCGACGGCCGACGAGGTCGTGGAAGTGCCCCCGGTCAAGGTGGACGTCGTCAACGGACTCGGCGCCGGGGACGCGTTCGGCGGCGCCGTCTGCCACGGCCTCCTCGCCGGATGGGGACTGCGGCGGCTCGTCGAGTTCGCTGGTGCCGCGGGAGCGATCGTCGCGTCCCGCATCGCCTGCTCCGACGCGATGCCCACGCAAGACGAGGTCGACGAACTCCTCAAGGAGCCACGATGAAATACCACCTGCCCGCCGGAACCGCCGCGGAAGCGCCGTACGGGCTCGTCGTGACCCCCGAGTCGGCCGGTTGGGCGTATTCGGGGCTGCGGGTCCTGGAGCTGCCGGAAGGCGGCTCGCACGCGTTCGACACCGGCGAGTTCGAGACGATCGTGCTTCCGCTGGCAGGGTCGTGCGCCGTGGAGTGCGACGGTGAGCGGTTCGAGCTGGAGGGCCGCGAGAACGTCTTCGCCCGCGTCAGCGACTTCGCCTACGTGCCGCGCGACGCCCACGTGACCGTCCGCGGCGGCGGGCGGTTCGCGCTGGCGGGCGCCCGGTGCGAGCGGCGGCTCGCGCCCCGCTACGGGCCGGCGGAGAAGGTCCCGGTCGAGCTGCGGGGTGCGGGCTCGGCGAGCCGGCAGGTCAACAACTTCGGGACGCCGGAGGGTTTCCCGTTCGCCGAGAAGCTGATCGCGTGCGAGGTGCTGACGCCGGCGGGCTGCTGGTCGTCGTTCCCGCCGCACAAGCACGACGAGCAGGGGCCCGGCGAGTCGGTCCTGGAGGAGATCTACTACTTCGAGGTCGCCCGGGACGGCATGGCCTACCAGCGCGTCTACGGGTCGCCGGGACGTCCGATCGACGTGCTGGCGGAGGTCCGCAGCGGCGACGCCGTGCTGATCCCGCACGGCTGGCACGGCCCGTCGATGGCGCCGCCGGGACACGACCTGTACTACCTGAACGTGATGGCCGGGCCGTCGCCGGAGCGCGCGTGGCGCATCTGCGACGACCCGGAGCACGCCTGGATCCGCGGCACCTGGGAGGGGCTGCCGGTCGACCCGCGGCTGCCGCTCACCTCGGCGGAGGGACGCTCGTGAGACTCACCGTGGCGCAGGCGCTGGTGCGTTTCCTCTCGGCGCAGTACAGCGAGCGGGATGGTGAGGAGCGGCGGTTCTTCGCGGGGTGTTTCGGGATTTTCGGGCATGGCAATGTGGCGGGGATGGGGCAGGCGCTGCTGGAGCATGGTGACCTGTTGCCGTATTTCATGGCGCGTAATGAGCAGGCGATGGTGCATGCGGCTGCCGGGTTCGCGCGGATGAGTGATCGGTTGTCGACGTTGGCGTGTACGACGTCGATCGGGCCGGGTGCGACGAACATGGTGACGGGTGCGGCGTTGGCGACGGTGAACCGGTTGCCGGTGCTGCTGCTGCCGGGTGACATCTTCGCGACGCGGGCGGCCAGTCCGGTGTTGCAGGAGTTGGAGGATTCGCGGTCGCTGGATGTGTCGGTGAACGACTGCTTCAAGCCGGTGTCGCGGTACTGGGATCGGGTCAATCGGGCGGAGCAGTTGCCGGGGGCGTTGCTGGCGGCGATGCGGGTGCTGACCGATCCCGCTGAGACGGGTGCGGTGACGTTGGCGTTGCCGCAGGATGTGCAGGCCGAGGCGTTCGATTGGCCGGAGGAGTTGTTCGCGCGGCGGGTGTGGCGGGTCGGGCGTGCGGTGCCCGAGCCGGCCGCGCTGGGGGAGGCGGTGGAGCTGCTGCGGGGGGCGGAGCGTCCGTTGATCGTGGCGGGTGGCGGGGTGATCTACTCGGGTGCGGCGGCGGAGTTGGGGGTGCTGGCGGGGCGGACGGGGGTTCCGGTCGCCGAGACCCAGGCGGGTAAGGGTTCGCTGCCGTGGGATCACCCTTCGTCGGTGGGGGCGGTCGGTGCGACGGGGACCACGGCGGCCAACGCGTTGGCGCGTGAGGCCGATGTGGTGGTGGGGATCGGGACCCGGTACAGCGATTTCACGACCGCGTCGCACAGTTTGTTCGCTCATCCGTCGGTGAGGTTCGTCAACATCAATGTCGCTCGTGCCGATGCGGTGAAGCTGGGGGGAGTGTCGGTCGTGGCCGACGCCCGCGAGGCGATCCGGGCGCTGGAGGAGGCGCTGGACGGCTACAGCGTCCCGCAGGCCCACAGGGACCGCGCCCAGGCCCTGATGGCCGACTGGAACGCCGAGGCCGACCGGGCGTGCGCGCCCCAGAACGGGGAGCTGCTCACCCAGGCCGAGGTGATCGCGGCGGTCAACGAGGCCGCCGGGCCGCGGGACGTGGTGGTGTGCGCGGCGGGGTCGATGCCCGGTGACCTGCACAAGCTGTGGCGGACCCGGGACCCCAAGGGCTACCACGTGGAGTACGGGTACTCCTGCATGGGGTACGAGATCGCCGGGGGTCTCGGCGTGAAGATGGCCGCGCCCGACCGGGAGGTGTTCGTCCTGGTCGGTGACGGGTCCTACCTGATGATGGCCCAGGAGCTCACCACGGCCGCCGCCGAGGGGGTCAAGCTGGTGGTGGTCCTGGTCCAGAACCACGGGTACGCCTCCATCGGCAACCTCTCCGAGAGCGTGGGCGCCCAGCGGTTCGGCACCCGCCACCGCCTGCGCACCCCCACCGGCCTGGACGGCGACCCCATCCCGGTCGACCTGGCCGCCAACGCCGCCAGCCTCGGCGCCGACGTCATCCGCGCCGGCACGTCCACCGAGCTGCGGGACGCGCTCCAGCAGGCGCGCGAGTCCCCCAGGACCACCGTCATCCACATTGAGACGAACCCCTTGGCGGACACCCCCGACAGTGCGGCATGGTGGGACGTCCCGGTCGCGGAGGTGTCGGCGCTGGACTCCACCCGGGAGGCCCGCGCCCGATATGAAAGGGATAGGCGTACGCGCCGTCATCATCTGTGATCAACTCCTCAGACCGACCATTCGGGGAGAAACGGAGAGCAGCCGATGAGAGGCGTTTTCGCGCGTGGGACGTCCAGGGGCCTCGCGGTGCTGGCCGCCGCGGGGCTGCTGGCACTGAGCGCCTGCAGCAGCTCGGGCGGCAAGAAGTCCGAGGACACCCCGGAGGGCGCCGGCCCCCGGTTGAAGATCGCGATGGTCACGCACTCCGGCGCGGGCGACACCTTCTGGGACATCGTGCAGAAGGGGGCGAAGGCCGCCGCCGCCAAGGACAACGTCGAGTTCCTCTACTCCGCCGACCCGGACGGAGGCAAGCAGGCCCAGCTCGTCCAGGCCGCGCTCGACAAGAAGGTCGACGGCATCATCGTCACCCTCGCCAAGCCGGACGCGATGAAGGACGTGCTGGCCCGCGCCGCGGCCGCGAAGGTGCCGGTCGTGTCGATCAACTCCGGCGCCGAGGAGTCGGCGAAGCTCGGCGCGGTCGCGCACTTCGGGCAGGACGAGTCGATCGCCGGTGAGGCGGCCGGCACGGAGCTGGCGAAGATCGGCGCCAAGAAGGCGCTGTGCGTCGTCCACGAGCAGGGCAACGTCGGCCTGGAGGACCGCTGCGCCGGCGCGAAGAAGACGTTCGGCGGCGACCTGCAGAACCTGTTCGTCCAGGGCACCAACATGCCGGAGGTGAAGTCGTCCATCACGGCCAAGCTCCAGGCCGACAAGGGCATCGACGGGATCCTGACGCTCGGCGCCCCGTTCGCGGCGACCGCCGTCGACGCGGTGAAGGAGACCGGGAGCAAGGCCAGGATCGGGACGTTCGACCTGAACAAGGACCTCATCGCCTCGATCAACTCGGGCGCGATCGAGTTCGCCGTCGACCAGCAGCCCTACCTGCAGGGCTACGGGGCCGTCGACGAGTTGTGGCTGCTGAAGAACAACGGCAACGTGCTCGGCGGTGGGCGGCCCGTGCTGACCGGGCCCGCGATCGTGACCAAGGAGAACGCGGGGCAGCTGGAGGCGTTCGCGAACCGGGGCACGCGATGACGCAGGCGGTGGCCGGGCCGCCGGAGGCCCGCCCCGACGAGCGCCTGGCCCGGCGGTCGCCCGTGCGGCGGCTGCTGGGCCGCCCGGAGCTCGGCGCGCTGCTCGGCGCGGTGGCGCTGTTCGCGTTCTTCTCGATCGTCGCGGACGCGTTCCTGCGCGCCGGGTCGTTCTCCACCGTGCTGTACGCGGCCTCGACGTTCGGGATCATGGCGGTCGGGGTGTCGCTGCTGATGATCGGCGGCGAGTTCGACCTGTCCGCCGGGGTGATGGTGACGTCCTCGGCGCTGATCGCGGCGCTGACCGCCTACCAGTTCACGCTGAACGTGTGGGCGGGCGTGGTGATCTCGCTGGTGCTGACGCTGGCGCTCGGCATGGTGAACGGCGTCCTGTACGTCCGGACGCGGCTGCCGAGCTTCATCATCACGCTCGCCACGTTCTTCATGCTCGCGGGCCTGAACCTCGGCGTGACGAAGGCGCTCACCGGCAACGTCGCCAGCGACTCCGTCCGCGACATGGACGGCTTCGCCTCCGCCCGCGCGGTCTTCGCCTCCGACGTGGACGTGCTCGGCGTCAACGTCAAGGTTACCGTGTTCTGGTGGCTGGCGTTCACGGCGGTCGCCACCTGGCTCCTGCTGCGCACCCGCGTCGGCAACTGGATCTTCGCGGTGGGCGGGGCCGCCGGCAGCGCCCGCGCGGTCGGCGTGCCCGTCGACCGCGTGAAGATCGGCCTGTTCATGGGCGTCGCGTTCTGCGCGTGGTTCTCCGGGATGCACCTGGTGTTCGCGTTCGCGACCGTCCAGTCGGGGGAGGGCGTCGGCAACGAGTTCCTCTACATCATCTGCGCGGTCATCGGCGGGTGCCTGCTCACCGGCGGCTACGGGTCGGCGGTCGGCGCGGCGATCGGCGCGTTCATCTTCGGCATGACGAACAAGGGCATCGTGTACGCCGAGTGGAACCCCGACTGGTTCCGGTTCTTCCTCGGCGCGATGCTGCTGATCGCGACCGTGGTCAACCTGGTCGTGCGGCGCAGAGTGGAGCGGTCGCCATGACGGACGCGAAGGGGGCGCCGCTCATCAGGCTCAGCGGCGTCGGCAAGAACTACGGCAACGTCATCGCGCTGCGCGACGTGGACCTGGTGGCCGCCGCGGGCGAGGTCACCTGCGTCCTCGGCGACAACGGGGCCGGCAAGTCCACGCTCATCAAGGTCGTCGCCGGGCTGCACCGCCACGACACCGGCACCTACGAGGTGCGGGGCGAGGAGGTGAGCTTCGGTTCGCCCCGCGACGCGCTCGACCGCGGCATCGCGACCGTCTACCAGGACCTCGCGGTCGTCCCGCTCATGCCGGTCTGGCGCAACTTCTTCCTCGGCTCGGAGAGGCGGGGGCGCTTCGGCGCCATGGACGTCCGGTCCATGCGCGAGACCACCCACCGGGAGATGGCCGCGATGGGCATCGACCTGCGCGACGTCGACCAGCCCATCGGGACCCTGTCGGGCGGCGAGCGGCAGTGCGTGGCCATCGCCCGCGCCGTCCACTTCGGCGCCGAGGCCCTCGTCCTGGACGAGCCCACCGCCGCCCTCGGCGTCAAGCAGGCCGGGGTGGTGCTGCGCTACATCGTGCAGGCGCGGGAGCGGGGCCTCGCGGTCGTCTTCATCACCCACAACCCGCACCACGCCTACCCGGTCGGCGACCGCTTCCTGATCCTGAACCGCGGGCGCGGCATCGGCCACCACACCAAGGAGGAGATCACCCGCGAGGAGCTCACCGGCCTCATGGCGGGCGGCGGCGAGCTGGAGGAGCTCGCCCACGAACTCGACGCGGCGGGCTCGCCGGCCGCCGCCGCGCGGATGGCGAAGGAGGCCGAGACCCTGGGCCTCACCGACGACTGACGACCGCCCCGGGCCGCGGAACGCGGCCCGGGGCGCTCCTCACCCGGCCTCGGGCGGCGCGGGTTCGGGGCGGGCGGCGGTGATGTGCTCGGCCAGCTTGCGGACGCGGGCCTCGTGCTCGTCGTAGCCGACGACGACGGGGGGCTCGTTGTAGGGCATCGTGTCGGACGAGCGGCGCAGCTTCACGTACTGGCCGCACGCGTCGATCGCGTACGGCTCCATGTCGTCCTGCAGCGCGCCGATCACGGTGATGCCGTGCGTCTCACCGATCTTGCGGAAGAGCGCGACGGCCTCCTTGCGGTGCTCCTTGCCGAGGTTGCGGCCGAGCTCGTCCAGCACGAGGCACAGCCGGCCGCCGCCGGAGCTGGCGAGCGCCGCCGCGCACACCAGCTTGACGGCCTTCTCGTCCATGAGCGCGGTGTTGGCGCGCCGGTTGTACGGGACGTACCGCTGCCCGTCCGAGCGGCGCCACTTCGGCGTGACGCGCCAGCGCCACTCCTGCTCGGGGTCGCCCGGCTGCTCCGGCGTGGGGAACTCCAGCGTCGCGCCGTACCCCCCATAGGTCACGTCGAGCTTCTCGAACTCCTCCGAGACCCGCTGCAGGCGCGCGCGGATCGCGGCCGTGAGCGCCGTGCGGTGCGCCTCGGCGGCGCCCGCCGCCTCCGTCGCGCCCTTCTGCGCCTTGTCCAGGTCGGCGCGGCGCCCCGACAGCTGCACCTCGATCTGGCGCCGCTGGTGCCTCTCGTAGTCCTCCTGCTGGCGCAGGTAGCTCTCCATCGCCTTGACCAGGCGGGGGAACGTGGCCTGCTCGCGGTCGGTGCGGCGGCCCTCGCCCTCGGCGCGCTCGCGGAGCAGGAACCGCATCTCCTCGGGCATGTCCTCGTCCGACGGGCCGTCGGGGAAGACGCGCCGCAGCGCCTCCGACAGGTGCTTCTCGGCGCTGTGCCACCACTCGGCGGGCGTCCACGTGGCCTCGTCGTCGTCCAGGCCGGACAGCCACCCGGCGGCGTCCTCGCGGGAGCCGCCCCACGCCTTCTCCAGATCGTCCAGGCCGAGCGCGGCGCGCCTGCCGGCCAGCTCGGACGCGGCGCGGCGGACCTTGTCGCGCTCGCGCTCGTGGGTCTCCCTGCGGCCGCGCAGCCGGTCGACCTCCAGCGCGCGCGTGTCGGCCTTCGCCTGGAGCCGCCGCAGGGTCTGCTCCGCCGCCCCGAGGCGCGGGCCGAGCCGGGACTCGCTGCCGCCCAGCTCCTCCAGGCCCTCGCGCAGCTCCGCCATCGCCGCGCGGACGTCGTCCAGTTCCGCCGCGGCCCGCGCACCCGCGAGCCGCCGCCCGGCGAGCGCCACGTCGGCGGCGGCGTCGGACGTGGCCTGCCGCGCGCGCTCCAGCGCCTCCTCGGCGGACTCCACCGCCGTCCTGGCCGCCCGCACCCGGGCCACGCGCCCCGTGACGGGCTCCTGGAACCCGCCGACGACCACGACCCCGGTGCCCTCTCCTTCGAGGGCCGCGAAGAAGCCGCTCGGCGAGGGCTCGCAGCTCACGCCGTCCGGGAGGGCCCCGGCCCCGTCCGCGGGGACGATCATGGAGCCGGGCATGCCGTCCAGGGCGGCGACCGCGGCGCCGAGATCGTCCGCTCCGACGACGACGGCCTCCCGGTAGGGCCACAGGGCCGCCTCCCAGCGCTCCCGGACGCCTTCGGCCAGCTCGACGGCGTCCAGCAGGCCGACCGCGGCGATGCCCGCGGCGGCCAGCGCGCGGATCTGCGCGGGCGCGCTGCCCTCGCCGGCCTCCGCCTCCGCCAGCGACCGCTCCGCGCGCGCGACGGCGCCCTTGGCCATCCCGTACTCCTGCTGCGCCTCGTCCCGGCGGCCCTCGGCCTCCGCCAGCTCGGCGCGGGCGGTGCCGCGGTCGCGCCCGTCGGCCTCCCGGCGGCGCTCCTCCAGCGCCGACACGCGCCGGCGCAGCTCGTCCATGCGGTTGCGGGCGACGGCCTTGTCCGCGCCGAGCTTGTCGGCCTGGCCCTTCAGGTCCGCGAGCGCGGCGCCCGCCTCCCGGAGCCGCTCCTCCAGCGCGCCGCCGGTGAGCTGCTCGATCTCCTTCTCGGCGGCCCTGGCCGCTGCGGCGAGCTCCTCGCCCTCGCGGTGCAGCCGCTCCTGGTCGGCCGCGTGCGCGGCGTCGGCCTCGGCCGCGTCCATCAGCAGCCGGGCCTGCCGCGTCCGCCAGTGCCGCACCGCCGCGGCGGTCTCGTCGCGGGCCCGGTCGCGGCGGTCGAACGTCTTCAGCAGGCTCGCCGCCTCGCGCTCCCACTCGGTGAGCCGCTCGGCCGCCTCCGCCGCCTTGGCCCGCTCCCGGTGCTCCTCCGCGCGGGACTTGCGCTCGGCCTCCAGCTCCCGGTCCAGCCCGGTCAGCGCCGCGATCGCGCTGAAGATGCGCTCCGGGCTGATCTCGTTCAGCGGCTGGGACAGCAGGTTCGTCGCGACCTTGGACCGCACCGAGGTCGACAGGAACGACACGCACCGCACCTGCCCCCCGTACAGGACGCGGGACAGGTCCTTCGCGACGAGGTCGCGGCGCCCGGCGCTGCGCGGCAGGCTCGCCCACAGCCGGTCGGCCAGCGACACCCGGTCGGCCTCGGACGGTGCGGAGGCCAGGTGGACGCCCCGCCGCCACCGGATCTCCAGGTGCGGCGCGTCGGCGTTCACCCGCAGCCACACGGTGACGGCCGTCTCGCCCTCCTCCCCGGGGCCGTCGCCCTCCGCGGGATCGGCGTAGTCGAAGACCCCGACGATGTAGCCGTGGTCGGCGCTGGCCCACTGGCTGTCGCCCTGCGCGGCCAGCTCCGCGTTGAACAGCAGCTCCGCCACCGCACGCGCGCCCGACGCGAACCGCCACTGCTCGTCGCCCAGGAGCGCGGTGATGGCCGCGATGAACGAGGACTTGCCGGCGCCGTTGGAGTCCTTCGGGCCCTGCCCGGCCACCACGATGAGCGTCCCCGGGACGGTCGGCACCGGATGCGTCGACAGCCGTGAGATGTTCACCGCCTGCACGGCCACGAGGGTCCGGCCGCCGACGACGTTCTCGGCGTCGCGCGCGGTCACCATCGGTTCGAGGACGGCCGTCATGTGTGCTCCCCCTGCTCGCGTTCCCGCCCCCTGCGCCGCGCACGGATCGCCGCCGCGAGCGGCGAGTCCGGCCCGGCGGCCAGGATCAGCTCCTCTTGCAGCCGCCTTCGCGCGGCGTCCGTCAGCCGGTGGAACTGCGGCCCCGGCACGAACCCCCCGGCGTCGTCCGAGCCCGCCTTCACCTGAGACACCAGCCCGGCCAGCCGCAGCCGCCGCAGCGACGCCTCCAGCTCCCCGACCGGCAGCTGCGTCCGGCGGCGCAGCTCGTCCAGCGGTGTCGGGTGGGGCGACAGCCACGAGTCGTCCTCCAGCAGCCCCGCCGCCCTCGGAATGGCCACCGAGTGGATCAGCACGAGCGTCAGCACCGCCCGCTCCCGCACCGGCGGGACGCACTCGGGATCGGCGGCGAGCTCCGCCGCGACGTCGTCCCGGTACCCGGAGATCCACCGCGTGTGCCGCGACCGGATGAGGGTCCGCCCGCCCAGCGCCAGCATCTCCTCGACCGCCCTGCGCAGCGCCGGCTCCCGCAGGGCCGCGAACCGCACCTCCGGGACCGGCTCGGCAGCGTGCTCCACCGCCATGTAGGCCGCCACGACCTCCGCGCGGCGCCGCTCGTCGTAGGCCCGCAGCACCGGCTCGAACATGTCACTCACCCGGGCCCTCCCCGGCGCCGGGGCGGGCGGGCGGTTCGGGGAGGCGGCGCAGGAGGTCCCGCAGGGACGCCAGGGAGCCCTCCGGCCAGAGCGCGACCCGGGGGCCGGGGCGGACGGCGCCCGAGGCCTCGTCCAGCAGCAGCCACCCGGTCTCGGACAGGCGGCGCAGCTCGCCCGTGGCCCAGCGGCGGGCCAGGTCGGTGTCGCCGCGCGTCATGCCCGCGTACACCTCCAGGACGTCCGCGACCGTGGACGGGGAGCCGGGCCACGGCGCGTCGTCCAGGCGCGTCCAGCAGCAGCGCAGCGCCGCGGCGAGGACGCGGCGGGCCTGCCCGGCGCGGTCCAGCGGCATCGGCGCGGTGTCGTACTCCTCCAGCAGCGCGGGCGTCGCGCCGTCCGGCCACACGGGAAGGACCCAGACGCGGGCGCCGTCCGCCGCGGCGACGGTCCCCGGCGGCACGGGATCGGACGCGGGGACGGACGGGCCGCCCAGCACGCGTGCGCGTGCGCGTGCCAGCACATGCGGGTCGACGGTCACCGGTCCGTCCTTTCGAGCCGCCCCGGGGTCACCCACGTCGGGCACCCTTCGGGACGCACCGCCAGGCCGTCCGACCAGACGAGGCGGTAGGGGAGTTCGGGGTGCAGGTGGAGGGACGCCAGGTCGGCGAGCATGCGGCGGGCAGCGGCCCAGTCCTCCGCGAGGACGTCCTCGACCGCGATCGCGTCGCGGCCGCGGAGGACCTGCTCGGCCAGCTCGCGGAGCCTCCCGGTCGCGGCCGTGTCCGACCCGGTGTCGCCCGACAGCCCCGGGTCGGGGACCGACGGGCGGGGCGGCGCCGGCCGCGGCGGCGTGGCGCGCGGGCCGTCCTCCACGGCGGTCACCACGGCGGACGGCTCGTGCCACGGCGCCGCCGCGTCGAAGACGAACCCGTCCAGGACGGCGGCGAGGTCCTCCCGGGACGCGGTGCGGGTGAAGGTGCGCCAGGTCTCGGGCGGCAGGAGGGTGAGGTTGCGGGTGGTGCCCGCCGAGTCCGACAGCCGCGCGGCGGCGCGGCGGGAGGCGTCGCCGTAGGCGTAGATGGCGGCGCGCAGGTCGGTGCAGGTGCGGTCGAGCTGCGGCCAGCGGCGCAGGATCGCGCCGTGCAGCCGCTCGGCGCGCAGCAGGATCTCCTCGGTGCCCCAGAGCTTGGGGGCCTGCTCCCGGAGCTCCTCGATGGTGCCGTGGGTGAGCGTGACGAGCTCGACGCTCCACAGCCGGAACGCGCGGGCGAGGCCGTCCGCGCCGTCGCGCGCCTGCTCGGGCGTCATGCGCGGGTCGGCCACGTTGAGCTGCTCCAGCGCGAGGAGGCGGTGCATCTCGCTCTGGCCGCCGTCCAGCATCATCCGCCGGACGAACATCAGCCCGACGACGCTCGTGAACGACGCCCGGTAGCGCAGCTGGTTCGGCTTGGGGAACACCTCGCGGACGGCGCCGAGCCCCTTCAGGACCCGCAGCCGGTTCTCGAAGACCTCGGCCGGGTAGCGGCGGCACACGTACCGCATCTGCTCGCGGCTCAGCCCGTCCTCGCCCGCGTCGGCGAACGCGGCGAGGAGCGTCTCGGCGACGTCCACCAGCTCCGGATCGTCCACGACGGCGCCGCTGTCGCGGGCCAGCGCCGCGAACATCTGGCGGTAGACGCCCAGCACAGCCTCGCCGACGAGGACGTCGTCGAGGCTGGCGGCCGTGTTGTCGAGGGACACGGCGCACTACGGTACGGCCACCGCGCCGCCAAGGTGGAATCGGCGCGGGCGCGCCGTCCGCCGCGGCCGTCCGCGCCTGCCGCGCCCGGCACCGCTGGCCGGTCGCCCTTCTGCGGTGACGGGCCGTTCCCGCGCGTCCGGGGACGCGCGGGAACGCCGGGCGTCAGCCCGCGGGGGCGGGGTGGGGGATGGACTTGTGCTCCAGGTAGGCGTGCAGGCCCTCGGGGCCGAGCTCGCGGCCGAGGCCGCTGTTCTTGTAGCCGCCGAACGGGGTGTTCGGGTCGAGGGTGTACATGTTGACGCCGCAGCTCCCGGTGCGGATGCGGCGGGCGACCTCGACGCCGTGGTCGACGTCGGAGGTCCAGACCGAGCCGCCGAGCCCGTAGTCGCTGTCGTTGGCGATCCTGACGGCGTCGGCCTCGTCCTCGTAGGGGATGAGGACCAGCACGGGGCCGAAGATCTCCTCGCGGGCGATGCGCATGTCGTTGCCGACGTCGCCGAAGACGGTGGGCGCGACGTACCAGCCGCGGTCGTGCGGGCGGTTCAGGCCGCCGGTGATCAGCTTGGCGCCCTCGTCCTGGCCGATCCGGATGTAGTTCTCCACGCGCTCCTGCTGCCGCTTGGCGACCAGCGGGCCGATCTCGCAGCCGTAGTCGGAGGGGTCGCCCACGCTGAGGCCGCTCACCATGGTGGCGAGCGCGTCGGCGACCTCGTCGTAGCGGCGGCGGGAGGCGAGGATGCGGGTCTGCGCGGCGCACGCCTCGCCGTTGTTCATCAGCGACGCCAGCTTGAAGCCCTCGACGGTGGAGGCCAGGTCGGCGTCGTCCAGGATGATCGCGGCGGACTTGCCGCCGAGTTCGAGGGTGACCCGCTTGAGCTGCTCGCCGCAGACCGCGCCGATCTTGCGCCCGGCGGCGGTGGAGCCGGTGAAGGACACCTTGTCCACGTCCGGGTGGGCGACGAGGTAGGCGCCGACCTCGCGCCCGGCGGGGACGAAGTTGACGACGCCCTCGGGGATCCCCGCCTCGCGGATCCACTCGGCGAGCAGGTAGGAGTCGAGGGGGGTCTCGGGGGAGGGCTTGGCCACGACCGTGCAGCCGGCGATGAGCGCGGGCGCGAGCTTGAGCATCAGCGTGAACTGCGGGACGTTCCACGGGACGATCGCCGCGACGACGCCGACCGGCTCCTGGGCGACCGTGACGGGCCCCAGCATGCCCTGCCGCTCCTCCTCCCAGGTGTAGGAGGCGGCGAGGTCGACGTAGTACTGGAGCACCATCTGCGGGATGGCCGCCTGCCCGAACACCGAGAACATGATGGGCGACCCCATCTCGGCGGTCACGAGGTCGGCCATCTCCTGCTGCCGCTCGGCGTAGATCGCCGAGAGCCGGCCGACGACCTCCGCCCGCTCGGCGGGGGTCATCCGCGGCCAGGGGCCCTCGTCGAAGGCGCGCCGGGCCGCCGCGACGGCGGCGTCGATGTCGCCCTCGGTGCCCTCGGGGACCCGCCCGATGACCTCCTCGGTGTGCGGGGAGACGACGTCGATCACGCCGGTGCCGGCCGGTGCGGCCCACTCGCCTCCGATGAACAGCCGATCGTGCTCGCGCATGCTGCCGTGCCTCCCCTGCCCGAGGGCCGCCGCGGGTAACCGAATGCTTGCTTGGCCACAGCATCGCATGACGTCCCGGGGCGTTGGCAAGAGGAATGAGACTGGAGTCTCATTTGATAGAACGGGGGCCATGGCCGAGATCGCCGACGTCTGGTTCGACCCGTCCTGCCCCTACACGTGGATCACGACGCGGTGGCTGGTGGAGGCCGCGGGGGCCCGGCCCGTCGGGCTTCGCTGGCACCTGCTGAGCCTGGCCGCGCTGAACGAGGGCCGCGACGACGATCCCGAGAACGATCCCGAGGGGTACCTGTGGCTGCCCGCCCGGGTCTGCGCCGCCGTCGCCGGCGAGGCCGGGCAGGAGGCGCTCGGCCGCTTCTACGCCGCGTTCGGCGCCCGCGTCCACGAGCGCGGCGAGATGGATCCGCGGACGGTCCCCGGCGCGCTGGCCGAGGCCGGCCTGCCGGAGGGGCTCGCCGCCGCGGCCCGGGACGACCGGTACGACGACGCCGTCCGCGCCTCGACGGCCGAAGGGCTCGCGAGGGTCGGCCCGCACGTCGGCACGCCTGTGGTCGCGGTCGGGGAGCTGGCGTTCTTCGGCCCGGTGCTGTCCCGGATCCCGCGCGGCGAGGAGGCCGGGCGGCTGTGGGACGGGACGCTCCTCGTCGCCGGGACGCCCGGCTTCCACGAGCTCAAGGGGCCGCCCCACGCCGCCCCCGACTTCTCCTAGAGCAGGTGGGCGTTCGGGCGGCGGGCCCGCTCGGCGAGCCCGGGCAGCTCGACCGCCTCGACGCCCGCGGCCGCGAGGACCTCCGCGCCCGTGCCCGCGGCGAACAGGGCCGGCTCCCGCCAGGCGAACACGACGCGGCGGGCGCCCGAGGCGACGATCAGCTCCGCGCACGTCCGGGGCCGCGACGCGCGGTGCCCGCACGGTTCGAGGGAGCTGTAGACGGTCGCGCCGGCCAGGTCGCCGCCCGCCCTGGCGAGCGCGGCCTCCTCGGCGTGGTCGTGCGGGTCGTGCTCGCGGGAGAAGCCGCGCGCGACCTCCCGCCCGTCCGCCCCGACGATGACCGCGCCCACCGAGAACGCGGTGCGCGAGGGCGGGCACAGGGCGGCGAGGTCGCAGGCCAGGGCCAGCCAGCCGAGGTCATCCACGCGCCCTCCCGACGAGGTAGCGCAGCAGGGCGAGGTCGCCGATGCGGGTGGCCTCCTGCAGCCGCATGGGGCGCGCGGGCGACTGCGGGAACACCCCGGAGCGCACGAAGCGCGGCGCGGACGGGTCGCCGACGAAGAACGGCGCGACCACGAGCTGCAACTCGTCCACCGCGTCGGCGGTGAGGAACAGCGTGTGGATCCCGCCGCCGCCCTCGACCATCAGCCGCCGGACGCCCCGGGCGGCGAGGTCGCCGAGCACCGCGGCCAGCGCGAGCGGGTCGCCGGCGTCCACGACCTCGGCGAGGCCGGACAGCCGGGCCGCCAGCCCGCCCGCCGTGCCGGTGGGGGCGTACACGAGCTTCGGGGAACCGCCCGTGGTGAAGAACCGGGCGCCGGGGTCCAGGTCGCCGCTCCAGGTCAGCGTCACCTTGGTGAGGTCGGGCGGCAGCCCGCGCGCGACCCGCTGCTCCCGCCGCGCCGCCGACCGCACGAGCAGCCTCGGGTCGTCGGCCCGGACGGTGCCCGCGCCGACGAGGATCGCGTCGCAGCCGGCGCGCACCGCGTCGACCCGGTCCCAGTCCGCCGTGCTGGACAGCCGCAGCCGCTCCGGAGTCGCGTCGTCGATGTAGCCGTCGGCGGACATCGCGCAGCTCAGCAGCACGTAGGGACGCTCGCTCACGCCGCCACCCTACGGGAGCGCCGCGTCCTTGATCGCATCGCCCGCGAGATCGTTTGGGGCGACTCGGCGTTTCTGCGCCGGATGTGTCGGAGGGGGTGCCTATGGTTGCTGCGACATGCGAATCCTGCACACCTCCGACTGGCATCTCGGCAGATCGTTCCACCGCGAGGACCTGCTGGCCGCGCAGGCGGCGTTCGTCGACCACCTGGTCGAGACCGTCGCGGCGGAGCGGGTCGAGTGCGTGCTGGTCTCCGGCGACGTCTACGACCGCGCCCTGCCGGCGGTGGACGCCGTCCGGCTGTGCGACGAGGCCCTGGCGCGGCTCGCCGCCCGCACCCGGGTCGTGATCATCGCGGGCAACCACGACTCCGCGCGCCGCCTCGGGTTCGGGTCCGCGCTGATGGACGCCGCCGGCGTGCACGTCCGCACCGACTTCGCGACCGTGGGGGAGCCCGTCGTCGTGGGCGACGCCGCGGTCTACGGCGTCCCGTACCTGGAGCCCGAGCTCGTCCGCCACCCGTGGGAGCTGGAGGAGCGCAGCCACGCCGCCGCGCTCACCGAGGCGATGCGCCGCGTCCGCGACGACGCCGCGCGCCACGACAGGCTCTCGGTCGTGCTCGCGCACGCGTTCGTCACCGGCGGCGAGTCCAGCGAGAGCGAGCGGGACATCTCGGTCGGCGGCTCCTCGCAGGTGTCGGCGTCGGTGTTCGACGGCGTCGACTACGCGGCGCTCGGCCACCTGCACGGCGCCTGGCGCATCAACGACCGCGTCCGCTACTCGGGCTCGCCGCTGGCGTACTCCTTCTCCGAGGAGCGGCACGTCAAGGGCTCGTGGCTGATCGACCTGCGCCCCGGCGCCGTCGCGGCGGAGTTCGTGGAGGCCCCCGTCCCGCGGCGCCTGGCCCGGGTCCGCGGCCGCATCGACGACCTGCTGTCCGACCCGTCCTACGACGACGTCCAGGACCGCTGGCTCCAGGTCACGCTCACCGACGCGCGCCGCCCGTCCGCCGCGATGGAGCGGCTGCGCCGCCGCTTCCCGCACACGCTCGTGCTCGGCTTCGAGCCCGAGGGCGGCGGCGCGGACGGCGGCCGCACCTGGTCCGAGCGCGTCCGCGAGCGCTCCGCCCTCGACATCGCGGGCGACTTCGTCGCCGAGGTCACCGACGGGCCCGCCACCGAAGCCGAACGCGCCCTGCTCCACGAGGCCTTCGAGGCCTTCCGCCGGAAGGAGGCCATGGCGTGAGGCTGCACCGCCTGGAGATCGCGGCGTTCGGCCCCTTCTCGGGGACGGAGGTCATCGACTTCGACGCGCTGTCCGACGCCGGGCTGTTCCTCATCCAGGGCCGGACGGGCGCGGGAAAGACGAGCGTCCTCGACGCGGTCTGCTTCGCGCTCTACGGGCAGGTGCCCGGCGTCCGCAACGCGGTGAAGGGGCTGCGCAGCGACCACGCGCCGCCCGGCGCGGGCCCGCGGGTGGTGCTGGAGACGACCATCCGGGGCCGCCGGCTGCGCCTGTCGCGCTCGCCCGCCTGGGAGCGCCCGAAGCTGCGCGGGTCCGGGACGACGACCGAGCACGCCAAGGTCGTCGTCGAGGAGTTCGAGCACGGCGGCTGGACGGGCCTCACCACCCGGCTCGACGAGGCGGGCGACCTCGTGACGCGCATGCTCGGCATGACCGCCGTCCAGTTCTGCCAGGTGGCGCTGCTGCCGCAGGGGGAGTTCGCCGGGTTCCTGCGCGCCGGCGCGGACGAGCGCCGCAAGGTGCTGGAGCGGCTGTTCGCCGCCGAGGTGTTCGCGCAGGTCGAGAAGTGGCTCGCCGACCGCCGCGCCGCCACCGGCCGGGAGGCCGCCGAACTCGGGGCGCGGGCCGTCTCGATCTCCGACCGGATCTGCGAGACGACGGGCGCCGCGCCGCCGCGCGAGCCCCGCCCGGCCGTCCCGGCGCCGCGCCGCGGGGAGCCGGCCGTGGAGCCGTTCGCCGAGGTGGAGGCGCTGACCGCGTGGGCCGCCGAGCTGGCGGGCGGCCAGGAGGACGTCCGCGCCGTCGTCGAGGAGCTGCGCGCGGGCGTGGCGGCGGCGCTGCGCACCGCGCGCGAGGAGCTGGAGGAGGCGCGGGCGCTCGCCGACCGGCGGCGCCGCCGCGCCGACGCGCTCGCCAGGCGCGACGCGCTGGCCGGGCGCGCGCGGGAGAAGTCGGAGCTGGCCTCGCGGCTGGACGCCGCCGCCCGCGCCGACCGCGTCGTCCCGCTGGTCAGGGACGTCCAGGCCCGGTACGGGGAGGCGGGCCGCGCCCGCCGCTGGGCCGAGGAGACCCGGTCCGAGGCCGCCGCGCTGCTGCCGCCGAAGGCGCCGCAGGACGTCCTCGCCAAGGCCGAGCGCGACCGCCGCGACGAGGTCGCGGCGCTGGAGGGCCGCAGGGCCGCCGCCGCCCGGCTCCGGCAGGTCGGCCGCGAGCGGGAGGCGCTGGCCGCGGAGCTGGCGCGGCTGGAGCCCGAGGACGCGCGGAACCGCGCCGCGCTCGCCGATCTGCCCGCGCGCGTCGAGGGGCGCCGCGCCGAGCTGGACGAGGCCAGGATCGCCGCCGCCGGACGCTCCGGCGCCGCGGCCGCCGTCCGCGACGCCGGGCGCCGCCTCGACGCCGCGCGGCGCCGCGACGAGGTGGAGCACCGGCTCGCCGGGGCGGAGGCCGCGTACCGGACGGCGGTCGACGCCGCCCAGGACGCCCGGCAGCGCGTCCTCGACCTCCGGCAGGCGCGGCTGGACGGGATGGCCGCCGTCCTCGCCGAGGAGCTGGCGGACGGCGAGCCCTGCCGGGTCTGCGGCTCCACCGTGCATCCGGCCCCGGTCACCTCGCTCGCGCTGATCCCGACCGAGGAGCAGGTGGAGCGGGCGCAGGCCGAGGCCGACGAGGCGCAGGACGTCCGGGAGCGCGCCGGGACCGCGGCCGGGGAGCTGCGCACCGAGCGCGACAAGCTGCTGGAGATCGCCGGGGAGGCCGACGGGGACGCGCTCGCCGCCGACCTCGCCGAGGCGGAGGCGGCGCTGGCGGCCGCGGAGGCCCGCGCGGCGGAGGCCGAGCGGCTGGAGGCGGCGCTCCACCGGGACGAGCGGGAGCTCGACCGGGTCCGCTCCGCGCAGGAGGAGACCGGCCGCGCCCTCACCGAGAACCGCACGCACGACCGGGAGCTGGCCGCCGAGCAGGCCCGCCTGTCCGCCGAGCTGGACGAGGCCCGCGGCGGCGACCCGACGCTGGAGGCCCGCATCGCCAGGCTCGCCGGGGAGGCCGACAGGATCGCCGCGGCGGTCGAGGCGGCCCGCGCGTACGGGCGCGCCGGCGAGGAGCTGGCCGCCGCCCGCGCCAAGGCGGCGCAGGAGGCGGAGGAGCAGGGGTTCCGGACGCCGGAGGAGGTCCTCGAAGCGGCGCTGCCCGACGAGGAGCAGGGCGTCCTGCGCGACCGGATCCGCAGGCTCGACGACGAGGAGGCCGAGGTCCGCGCGCTGCTCGGCGACCCGGAGCTGGTCGCGGCCGCCGCCGCGCCCGCGCCCGACCTGCCCGCCCTGGAGGCGGCGGTGGCCGCGGCGGACGCGGCGCACACCGGGGCGGCCAACGCCGCCGACCGGGCGCGGCACCGCTGCGAGCGGCTCGCCGAGCTGCGCGCGGACCTCGCCGCCGCCGTCGGCGCGTGGCGTCCCGCCGCCGGGCGCCACGAGGTCGCCGAGCGCGTGGCGGGGCTCGCCTCGGGCAAGCACGCCGCGAACCGGCACGCCATGTCGCTGTCGGCGTACGTGCTGGCCGCCCGCCTCGAACAGGTCGTCGCCGCGGCGAACGAGCGGCTGCACCGCATGTCCGGGGGCCGCTACGCCCTCGTCCACACCACCGACAGGGCGGCGGGCGACCGCACCAAGGGCGCCGGGGGGCTCGGCCTGCGCGTCGCCGACTCCTGGACGGGCCTGACGCGCGATCCGGTCACCCTGTCGGGCGGCGAGTCGTTCATCACCTCGCTGGCGCTGGCCCTCGGCCTCGCCGACGTCGTCACCGCCGAGGCGGGCGGCACCGAGATCGGCACCCTGTTCGTCGACGAGGGGTTCGGCACGCTCGACGAGGAGACCCTCGACGAGGTGATGGACGTCCTGGACGGCCTGCGCGACGGCGGCCGGGCGGTCGGCATCGTCAGCCACGTAGCCGAGCTGCGGGCCCGCATCCCCGCCCAGCTCCGCGTCACCAAGGACCGCGCCGGCTCCACCGCCGCGGTCGTCGTCTGACGCGCCCGGGGGAGCCGGGGAGCCGGGGCGCCTGTCAGGCGGAGATGTACTGGAGGATCACGTTGTGCACGTGGTGGCTCTTGTCGGCGCCGCGGAACTCGACCTCGTAAGTGTGCGTGCCGACGTTGATCGCGATCGAGCCGGTGGAGAAGTAGGACCCGGCCCACGACTTGTTGCTCACCACGCTCACCGAGGTGATGCGGGAGTAGGGCACGCTGGTGATCGCGTACTTCTTGCCGGCGAAGCTGCGGTCCTGGATGATCACCCGGCGGTCGGTGAGCCCGATGAACCCGGTTCCGGCGCCGATCGCGTCGTAGACGGCGATGATCTGCTCGCCGGGCAGCAGCCCGCTCTCGATCTGCTTGAGCTGGCCCGACCTGTCGTGCTGGACCCCGTCGCCCATGGCTCCTCCGGTGCTCGCGCGGTTCGTCCCGTTCCGTAGGGAGTGTCTCAGTCGCCGGGCGCGGATCGGGCGGCTTCCAGGAAGCCGACGCACCGGCCCAGCAGGTCGATCAGCGTCCGCCGTTCGGCGTCGGTGAACTCGGCGGCGAGCCCGCGCTCCACCTTGACCGCGCGGGCGTCGGCGTTCTCCAGGACGGCCTCGCCCTCGGCGGTGAGCCGCGTCTCCAGGATGTTGCGGTGCCACTCGTGCGGGGTGCGCTCGATCAGCCCGCGCTCCTGGAGGTTCTTCAGGACGGTGTTCATCGTCGGCGGGGTGACGGCGCACTTGCGGGCCAGGGCGGCGGCCGACATGCCCGGGTTGTCGGCGAGGTGCAGCAGGGCGGCGTACTGCGGGCTCGTGAGCCCGCTCGGCTTCAGCGCCGCCTGCTTGGCGCCGCTGAGCGCCTGCTCGGCGCGCTTGAGGTGCGAGCCGAGCCGCTCCGGGACGGGCAACGAGGTCATTCCCGCATGGTATCGAGCCGTCGAAGGGAAGACCGTTGACGAGCATTAGAGTTCTAACTATCGTATGTATGCGTACTAATGATGTAACTCGAACGGAGAAGTCATGCCGCGCACCCAGCGCTCCACCGCGGCGGCCGTGGCGGGTCTCGCCGCCGCCGCCCTCGCCGTCTCCGCCGCGCCCGCGCCCGCCTCCGCGGCCGCCGCGGCGCGGATCTCCACGGCCTACGTCCTGCCGGGCGACCGCGTGTACCCGGAGGGCATCGCCGCGGACCCGCGCACCGGGACGATGTACGCCGGGTCCTTCGAGGACGGCACGGTCTACCGCATGCGCCCGGGCCACCGCACGGCCGAGGTGTTCCTGCCCGCGGGAGCCGACGGCCGCCACACCGCCAACGGGCTGAAGGCAGACCGGGCCGGACGGCTGTGGGTGATCGACTCCTCGTCCGGCGTCGCGGTCTACGACGCCCGGAGCCGCGCCCTGCTGGCGCGCTTCGTCGTCCCGGGCGGCGGCGCCCGGTTCGTCAACGACCTCGCCGTCGCCCCCGGCGGCGACGTCTACCTGACGGACAGCTCCCGCGCCGTCGTCTACGAGGTCACGCCGCACGACCTGGACGCGGCCCGGGGCGGGACCGGCACGCTGTCGCCCCGTTTCGACCTGAGCGACGTCCTCGAACCGCACGAACCGGCCGACTTCACCCTGAACGGGATCGTCGCCGACCCCACCGGGCGGTTCCTGCTGACCGACGACATGCTCGGCGGCGACCTCTACCGGCTGGACCTCGCCACCGGCGGCATTCGCAAGGCCGTGCTGAGCTGCGGCGACATGCGCAACGCCGACGGCCTCGAACTCCAGCACGGGCTCCTCTGGACGGCGAACAACGTCGACAACGTCCTCACCCGCTGGCGGGTCGCGCCCGACGGGACGCGCGCCCGGCTCGAGCGCACGCTGAAGGACCCGTCCCTCCAGGTCCCGACGACGCTCGTCCGCCGCCACGGGACGCTGTACGTGGTCCGCTCGCAGTTCGACAGGGGCGGCCCGCTTGGCGAGGGCACCCCGCAGACGCCCTTCACCGTCGCCGCCGTCCGAGGCCTTTGACCGCCGGACCACCACGGTGCCGGGGGCGGCTTCGCCTGCCGGCGCCCGCCCCCGGCCGTCACAGGTTCGTGAGCAGGACGGCGGGGTTCTCCACGCAGTCGGCCACGAACCGCAGGAACCCGCCCGCCGCGCCGCCGTCGCAGACCCGGTGGTCGAACGTCAGCGAGAGCTGCGTCATCTTGCGCGGCACGACCGCGCCGTCCACCACCCAGGGGCGGTCGATGATCCGGCCGACCCCGAGCAGCGCCGCCTCGGGATGGTTGATGATCGGGGTGGAGCCGTCCACGCCGAACACGCCGTAGTTGTTGAGGGTGAACGTGCCGCCCGTGAGCGCCTCGGGCGGCAGCGAGCCCGAGCGGGCCAGGCCGGTGAGCCCGGCCAGCTCCGCGGCGATCTGCGCGGTCGTCATGAGGTGCGCGTCCCGCACGACCGGCACGACGAGGCCGCGGTCGGTCTGCGCGGCGAAGCCGAGGTTGACGTGCCCGTACCGGACGATCTCCTGCCGGCCGGTGTCGACCGAGGAGTTCAGCTCGGGGAACTCGCGCAGAGCGGCCACGCAGATGCGGGCGAGCAGGGCCAGCAGCCCGACGCCGAGTTCGGGGCGGGACCGGCGCAGCGCGTCCTTGGCCTCGACCAGGGCGGTGGCGTCGGCGTCCACCCAGGTCGTCGCGTCGGGGATCTCGGCGCGGCTGCGGGTGAGCTTGTCGGCCACGGCGCGGCGGAGCCCGCGCAGCGGAATCCGCTCGGGCATCGGCCGGGCGGCGGGCGCCGGAGCCTCGGCGGCCGTCTCGGCGGCCGTGCCGGCGGCCGCGATCGCCTGCTCGACGTCGCGGCGCAGGATCACGCCGCGCGGCCCGGTGGGAGCGACGGCGCCGAGGTCGAGGCCGTGCTCGCGGGCGATCCTGCGGACGAGCGGGGAGATCACGCGGGGGGCGTCCGCCCGGCGGGGCGCCGGAGCGGGAGCCGCGGGAGCCGGGGCCACGGGAGCGGGGGCCGCGGGAGCGGGAGCCACGGGGGCGGGCGTCGCCGCCGGAGCCTTCGGACCGCCCGCGCGGCGCCGTCCGCGCCGGCCCTGCCCGTGGCCGGTGCCGTAGCCGATCAGGACGTTGCCGGACCCGGCCTGCTCTTCCTCGCGGTAGCGGGCGGCGTCCGGGTGCGCGTCCGGGGCGTCGGCGGGGCCGACCTCGATGAGCGGCTCGCCGACCGCGAGGACCGCGCCCGCCTCCGCGTGCAGCCTCAGGACGGTCCCCGCGTAGGGGACGGGCACCTCCACCGCCGCCTTGGCGGTCTCGACCTCCACCACGACCTGGTCGACCTCGACGGTGTCGCCCGCGGCGACCTTCCATTCGACGATCTCGGCCTCGGTCAGGCCCTCGCCGAGGTCGGGCAGGCGGAAAACCTGCCGGGCGGCGGCGGTCACGAGGCCTCCCTGTCCAGGTGCGCGACGTCGGGCACGTCGTCGAACTGGAGCCGGTCGACGGCGTCCAGCACGCGGTCGGCGTCCG
Organism: Actinomadura coerulea; assembly: GCF_014208105.1. Classification (NCBI taxonomy): domain Bacteria; kingdom Bacillati; phylum Actinomycetota; class Actinomycetes; order Streptosporangiales; family Thermomonosporaceae; genus Actinomadura; species Actinomadura coerulea. The sequence goes on along the minus strand of NZ_JACHMQ010000001.1, from coordinate 3,315,278 downwards.
GCAGGTGCGAGTGCTCCAGCTTCGGCGGCGGGTAGGGGATGTCGAACCCGGAGACCCGCAGCACCGGCGCGGCCAGCGAGTGGAAGCAGCGCTCCTGCACGCGGGCCGCGATCTCCGCGCCCACGCCCGCGAACCCCTGGGCCTCCTGGACGACCACGCACCGGCCCGTCCTGCGCACCGAGGCGGCGACGGTCCCGTCGTCGAACGGGACGATGGTGCGCAGGTCCACCACCTCCAGGTCGCGTCCCTCCCGCGCGGCGGCCTCGGCGGCCTCCAGCGCCACCGGGACGCTCGGGCCGTAGGCGACCAGCGTCGCGTCCCGCCCCTCGCGGACCACCGCGGCCCGGCCGAACCCGGCGGCGCGCCGGTTCTCGCGGCTGACGTCGCCCTTGGCCCAGTACAGCCGCTTCGGCTCCATGAAGATGACCGGGTCCGGGTCGGTGACGGCGTCGCGCAGCAGCCAGTACGCGTCGTCGGCGGTGGCGGGCGTGACGACCTTCAGACCCGGCGTGTGGGCGTAGTAGGCCTCGCTGGAGTCGCAGTGGTGCTCGACGCCGCCGATGCCCCCCGCGTAGGGGATGCGGATCACCATCGGCAGCGACAGGCGGCCGCGGGTGCGGTTGCGGAACTTGGCCACGTGCGAGGCGATCTGCTCGAAGGCCGGGTAGGCGAAGGCGTCGAACTGCATCTCCACCACGGGCCGGAAGCCGCCCATCGCCATGCCCACGGCCAGGCCGGCGATCCCCGACTCGGCCAGCGGGGTGTCGAAGCAGCGGTCCTCGCCGAAGTCCCGGGTGAGCCCGTCGGTGATGCGGAAGACGCCGCCGAGCGGCCCCACGTCCTCGCCGAAGACCAGCACCCGCTCGTCCTCGGCCAGCGCGTCCCGGAGCGCGGCGTTCAGCGCCTGCGCCATCGTCGTCGCGGGCATGTCAGTCCTCCCCGGGGAGCATCTCGGACGCCAGCAGGGCGCGCTGCTCGCGCAGCTGGGGCGTGGGTTCGGCGAAGACGTGGTCGAACAGCTCGAACGGGTCGGCCTCCGGGTCGGCGGCCATCCGGTCGCGCAGGCGCGCCGCGTACTCCTCGGCGGCCTCCCGGGCCGACGCGACGTCCTCCTCCGAGAGCAGGCCCCGCCCGCGCAGGTGGGTCTCCAGCCGCGCCAGGGGGTCGGCCGCCTCCCACCGCGCGACCTCCTCGTCCTCGCGGTACCGGGAGGCGTCGTCGGCGTTGGTGTGGGAGTCCATGCGGTAGGTGTGCGCCTCGACCAGGAACGGGCCGCCGCCGGAGCGGGCGTGCTCGACGGCGGCGGTCAGGACCGACAGGACCGCGACGAGGTCGTTGCCGTCGACCTGCTCGGACCGGACGCCGTAGCCGATCCCCTTGTAGGCCAGCGCGGGCGCGGCGGTCTGCTTGGCCAGCGGCACCGAGATCGCGTACTTGTTGTTCTGGACGAAGAAGACCACGGGCGCGCGCAGGACCCCGGCGTAGTTGAGCGCCTCGTGGAAGTCGCCCTCGCTGGTCCCGCCGTCGCCGACGAACGCCATCACCACGCCGTCCTCGCCCTTGCGGCGCACGGCGTCGGCCATGCCCACGGCGTGGATCGTCTGGGTGGCCAGCGGCGTGCACTGGGGCGCGACGCGCGTGGCCGCCGGGTCGTAGCCGCAGTGCCAGCCGCCGCGCAGCAGCGTGAGCACCTCGACGGGGTCCATGCCGCGGGCGACCAGCGCCACCGAGTCGCGGTAGGTGGGGAACAGCCAGTCGTCCTCGCGCAGCGCGAGCACCCCGGCGATCTGGCAGGCCTCCTGCCCGCGGCTGGACGGGTAGACGGCCAGCCGGCCCTGCTTGGTCAGCGCGGTGGCCTGCCGGTCGAACCGGCGGCCGAGCACCATCCGGCGGTAGGCCTCGACCAGCGTCCCGTCCTGCGGGGCGCTGTATTCGGCCTGCCGCCCCGCGTCCGTCCCGTCCTCGGCGACGAAGCGCACCGGGACGGCGGAGGGGAGAAGGCCCTCGACCTCCTGATGAGGTGTCCGCACGGACATGGCGCCGCTCCCTTCCCGTGGACGGTTGTCGGTTCGATCGTCCGCTCGGTCGACGATCTGCTCAAGACATGGGGCACAATGAGCGACAAATGGCTCGTTCAGCGTCTTTGGGGGCACCAAATGTCATCCGACGTGGGCGCCGAGGGCGTCCGGCCCGGACGTTCTGCCGCGCGGCTGGACGCCGTGGACCGCGCGATCATCGCCGAGCTGCTGCGCGACGGCCGGCTCTCGGTGCGGGCGCTGGCCGAGCGCGTGCACGTCTCGCGCGCCAACGCCTACGCGCGGCTCACCCGGCTGCTGGACGACGGCGTCATCACCGGCTTCACCGCCGAGCTTGCCCCGCACAAGGCCGGCCTCGGCACCAGCGCCTACGTCTCGGTCACGATCGAGCAGAACTCCTGGCGCTCGGTCTCCGCCCGGCTCCAGGACACCCCCTACGTCGAGCACTTCGCGATGGTCGGCGGCGACTACGACGTCCTGGCCCTGGTCAGGGCCCCGGACAACGAGGCGCTCCGGCACGTGGTGCTGGAGCGGATCCAGGACATCCCCGGGGTCCGGGCGACCCGCACCTGGCTGGTCTTCGACGAGGCGCGGGGCAGGGGCGCGCAGTGGGAGGCCTGGGACGACTGAGGCCCCGGTCGTGCCGCGGGACGGGTGCGCTGCCCTCCTTGCGCCCTCGCGGAGCCTGTGCCACCCTGAATACAGACCGATCGGTCAGTAAATAGGCCGAGTCCAGCCGGGTCCCCAGCGGGAGGAGCCCATGACGACGCCGCAGACCGCGCCCCAGCCGGCGCCCGCCGAGCGGTTCGAGGCGACGATCGCGCGCAACGACCGGATCGAGCCGCGCGACTGGATGCCCGACGCCTACCGCCGGACGCTGGTCCGCCAGATCGCCCAGCACGCGCACTCGGAGATCATCGGGATGCAGCCGGAGGGCAACTGGATCACCCGCGCGCCCTCGCTGCGCCGCAAGGCGATCCTGCTGGCCAAGGTCCAGGACGAGGCCGGGCACGGCCTGTACCTGTACTCGGCGTGCGAGACCCTCGGGGTGTCCCGCGCCGAGCTGACCGACATGCTCCTCACCGGCCGGCAGAAGTACTCCTCGATCTTCAACTACCCCACGCTCTCCTACGCCGACGTCGGCACGATCGGATGGCTGGTGGACGGCGCGGCGATCTGCAACCAGGTCCCGCTGTGCCGGACGTCCTACGGCCCCTACGGCCGCGCGATGATCCGCATCTGCAAGGAGGAGTCCTTCCACCAGCGGCAGGGCTACGAGCTGCTGATGACGATGATGCGCGGCACCGGCGAGCAGCGCCGGATGGTGCAGGAGTCGGTGGACCGGTTCTGGTGGCCCTCCCTCATGATGTTCGGCCCCCCCGACGCGAACTCGCCGAACTCCGAGCGGTCCATGGCGTGGGGCATCAAACGCAACGGCAACGACGAGCTGCGCCAGCGCTTCGTCGACATGACCGTCCCGCAGGCCGAGGCCCTCGGCGTCACGCTCCCCGACCCCGACCTGCGGTGGAACGAGGAGCGCCAGGCCCACGACTTCGGCGAGCCCGACTGGTCGGAGCTCTCCGCCGTCATCAAGGGCGAGGGCCCCTGCAACGCCCAGCGGCTGGCGCACCGCCGCCGGGCCCACGACGACGGCGCCTGGGTCCGCGAGGCCGCGACCGCGTTCGCGCGCAAGCAGGCCCGCGGTGACGAGGAAGGAGCCGGGACATGAGCGAGTGGCCGCTCTACGAGGTGTTCGTGCGCGGCAAGCGCGGCCTCAACCACGTGCACGTCGGGTCGCTGCACGCCCCCGACGACGAGATGGCCGTCCGGCACGCGCGCGACGTGTACACGCGCCGCAACGAGGGCGTCAGCATCTGGGTGGTGCGGTCGGACGCCATCACCGCCTCCAGCCCGGACGAGAAGGACCCGCTGTTCGCCCCCAGCGGCGACAAGGTCTACCGGCACCCGACGTTCTACGACATCCCCGAGAACGTCCCGCACATGTGAGGGCCGCGATGGATAGTCAGCACGGCTCGGTCTACGACGGGCTCCTGGACGGCGACAGCTCCCAGTGGGCGTTCGGGACCGACTTCGAGGACCCGCTGGCCGGCGTCGACACGACCGTCCCGGGCGGCGTCGACCCCCGCGCGCTCGCGACGTACTGCCTGATGCTCGCCGACGACGCCCTCGTCCTGTCGCACCGGCTCTCCGAGTGGTGCAGCAACGCGCCCGACCTCGAAGAGGACATCGCCCTCGCCAACATCGCCCTGGACCTGCTCGGCCAGGCGCGGCTGCTGCTCGCCCGCGCCGCCGCCGCCGACCCGTCGGTCGTCCCGCCGCTGCCGGAGGGCTCACCGGTCCCGGCCGAGGACGCGCTGGCGTTCTTCCGCGACGCGGACGCCTACCGCAACGTGCGCCTCGCCGAGCTTCCGAACGGCGACTTCGGGCACACCATGGCCCGCGTCCTGGTGTTCGCGACCGCCCGGCTGGCGCTGTTCGAGCGCCTCACCGGCAGCCGCGACGCCGTCCTCGCCGCCGTCGCGGCCAAGGGCGCCAAGGAGCTCGCCTACCACCGCGACTTCGCGGGCCGGTGGTTCCTCACCCTCGCCCAGGGCACCGAGGAGTCGCGCCGCCGCGTCCTCGCCGGGCTCGACGAGGTGTGGCGCCACCACGACGAACTGTTCCGCACCCACCCGGTGGAGCGGGCGCTCGCCGAGGCGGGCGTCGCCGTGGACCCGGCCGCCACCGCCGGCGACGCCGACGCCGTGCTCGCGCAGGTCTTCGCCGCGAGCGGCGTCGAGCGGCCCGAGGTGCCGCAGGCCGGGCTGCTCGGCGGGCGCGCCGGACGCGACGGCGCCCACACCGAGGCGCTGAGCCGGATGCTGGCCGAGATGCAGGTCGTCGCCCGCGCCCACCCCCTGGGACGGTGGTGACCGCCGTGCCCGGCACCGCCCGCGCCGTTGCCGCGTCCGTCCGGGACCCGGAGATGCCGATGCTGACCCTGGAGGACCTCGGCGTGCTGCGCCGCGTCGAGGAGCACGGCTCCGCCGTCACCGTGGCGATCACCCCGACGTACTCGGGCTGCCCCGCGCTCGCCACGATGCGCGACGACCTCGTCCACCGGCTCACCGACGCCGGATACGCCGACGTGCGCGTCGAGATCGAGCTGTCCCCGCCCTGGTCCAGCGACTGGATCAGCGAGCGGGGCCGGGCCGCCCTCGCCGCCGCCGGGATCTCACCGCCCGGCCCGGCCCCCGCGCCCTCCGGGCCCGTCGCGCTCACCCTGGCGCCGACCCGCCGGAGGCTGCGCTGCCCCCGCTGCGGATCGGCGTCGGTCGAGCTGACCTCGGAGTTCGGCTCCACCTCCTGCAAGGCGCTGTACCGCTGCACCGGCTGCCTTGAGCCGTTCGAGCACGTGAAGGAGATCTAGCGGTGGCGCCAGCGACGTTCCACCCGTTGAAGGTGGCCGCGGTCGACCGGCTGACCGACGACTCGGCCGCGGTGACGTTCGACGTCCCGCCCGAACTCGCCGGCGACTACGCGTTCGCGGCCGGCCAGAGCCTCACGCTGCGCAGGGTGATCGACGGGCGGGAGCACCGCCGGTCGTACTCGATCTGCGCCCCGGCGGGCGCCCGGCCCCGGATCGGCGTCCGCGAGATCCCCGAGGGCCTGTTCTCCTCCTGGCTCGTGCGGGAGGTCCGCCCCGGCACCGAGATCGACGTCCAGGTCCCCTCCGGCAGCCTGCGGGCCGACCCCGCCGAGCCCGGACGGCACCTGCTGATCGCGGCGGGCTCCGGCATCACCCCGATGATCTCCATCGCCGCCACCGTGCTCGCCAACCCGGGCACCGAGGTGCGGCTGCTGTACGGCAACCGCACCAGCGGGACGGTGATGTTCGCCGAGGAGCTCGGCGATCTCAAGAACCGCTACGGCCCGCGGTTCCAGCTCGTCCACGTGCTGAGCCGCGAGCCCCGCGACGTCGAGCTTTTCTCCGGCCGCCTCGACGCCGACCGCCTGCGCCGCCTGCTGAGCGCCGTGACGCCCGTCGACGACGTCGACCACGTCTGGCTCTGCGGCCCCCTGCCCATGGTCACCGCCGCCCGCGACGTCCTCGGCGAGTTCGGCGTCCCCCGCGACAAGGTGCACGTCGAGCTGTTCTACGTCGACGAGCCGCCCCCCGAGGTGCGGCGCGACGCCCCCGCCGCCACCGGCGAGACCAGCGAGGTCACCGTCGTGCTGGACGGCCGGTCGAGCACCGCGCCGATGCCGCGCGACCAGCGCATCCTGGACGCCGCCCAGGCCACCCGCGCCGACCTGCCGTTCGCCTGCAAGGGAGGCGTCTGCGGCACCTGCCGCGCCCGCGTCACCGACGGCGAGGTCGACATGGTCCGCAACTACGCCCTGGAACCCGCCGAGGTCGCGGCCGGGTTCGTGCTCACCTGCCAGTCCCACCCCGTCAGCGACACCGTCACCGTCGACTTCGACGCCTGACCCCTCAGGCCGGCGGCGCCGCCAGCCCGTCGAACGCGATCGCGGTGATGGCGTCCGACAGCTCGTCCGCGCTCACCTCCCCGCCCGGCCGATACCACTCGACCAGCGAATTGACCATCCCGAACAGGAGCCGGCTCACCAGCTCCGGCGGCACGTCGCCGCGCACCGCCCCCTCCGCGGCCGCCGCCCGCACCAGCTCCGCCAGCCGCGCGTCGATCCACCGCCGCCGCTGGAGCGCCGCCAGCTCCACCTCGCTGTTCCCGCGCACCCGCAGCAGCAGCGTCACCGCCGGCTGGTGGGCCACCAGCACCCGCACGCTCTCCCGCACCACCGCCCGCAGCCGCTCGTACGCGCTGCCCCCCGACTCGTCCTGCGCCTCGCGGATCACCGCCGTCAGCTCGTCGAGCGCCTCGTCCAGGGCCAGCGCGAGCAGATGCGTCTTCCCCGGCACATGGTGGTAGATCGCCGACTTGCTGAACCCGAGCTCCTCAGCGAGGTCCCCCATACTGGTCCCCTCGTAGCCCTTCCGATTGAAGAGCTCGATGGCCCGCCGCAGAACCGTCGCCTGGTCATACCCGGGCCTCCCGCGTTTCATTTTGTTTTTTATCCTCCTTCGGACCTGGCGGCCCTCCATCGTCTAAAGAACGGGGCGATCGCCGGCATCGCTCCGTCTCGCCTGGCGGCTCGCGGCGCGATCAGATTCTCGCAGGCTCGAATCTGCCTTCGGACGCGATCGGGACCTGAAGGTCGTCGTGTGGTCGCGGTGCGGGCCGGGGGCTCTTCCCGGTCCGGCTGGTCTTCAATGTGGCGGCGGCGGTCAGGGCGATTCTCCGCTTCGGCGGCTGGTGGCGAGGACTCGCACGAGTGCTTGCAGTGCCGACTCGAAGGCGTGGTCCGGGGGTGTCGCGTAGCCGACCACCAGGCCGTCCTGGGGCGGAAGGCGGGCGCTGGGGTGACGGAACGCCGACAGGGCGTCGACCGCCACCCCGGCGCGGGCCACCGCTTCCGCAGTGGCGGCCTCGGTGCCGGACGGCAGGCGCAGGACGGCGTGCAGGCCGGCGGCGATCCCCGTCGCGTGGACGTGGGGCGCGTGCTCGGCCAGGGCGGTGACGAAGCGGTCGCGGCGGGTGCGGTACCTCTGGCGCATGCGGCGGACGTGGCGGTCGTAGGAACCGGAGTCGAGGAAGTCGGCCAGGGTCAGCTGGTCGAGGACGCCCGCCCATGCCTCGCGCTCGCCCTTGGCCGCGAGGACGCAGTCCACCAGGCGGTCGGGAAGGACCATCCAGCCGAGCCGGACCGCGGGGGACAGGCTCTTGCTGGCGGAGCCGATGTACAGCACCCGGTCGGGGGCCAGGCCCTGTACCGCGCCGACGGGCTGGCGGTCGTAGCGGAACTCGCCGTCGTAGTCGTCCTCGATGATGAGCCCGTCCGATGCGGCGGCCCACTCGGCCACCGCCGTGCGTCTGCGCGAATGCAGCGGGCCGCCTGTGGGGAACTGGTGCGCGGGTGTCAGGAGGACGGTGGGCTCGGCTTTGGAGAGCTCGTCGATCCGCGCGCCGTCGCCGTCGACTGTGAGGGGACGGGTGCGCGTACCGGCCTGCTCCAGCAGGGCGCGGTGGAAAGGGAGGCCGTACCCCTCGACCGCCAGCGGGCCGGGCAGCGCCCCGCCTCCGAACAGCAGGCGCAGGGCGTGCGCGAAGCCGGAGCAGACCACGATGTGGTCGGCGTCGGTCCGCACGCCGCGGGTGCGGGCCAGGTAGGCGGCCAGCGCGCGGCGCAACTCGGGGCGTCCGCGCGGGTCGCCGGGGCCGAAGGCCTCGTTCGGCGCCGCGGTGACCGCCCGGCGCGCCGACGCCAGCCATGCGGCGCGCGGGAAGGACGCGGCGTCCGGCTGGCCCTGCCGCAGGTCGTGCACCGGTTCGGGGGGACGGCCCCCGCTGGAACGTGGTGCGGGGCGGGCCTCGGGCTGCGCGCCGAGTGCCACCCTCGTCCCGGAGCCCTGGCGGGCGGTCAGCCAGCCCTCGGCGACGAGTTCGGCGTAGGCGTCGGCGACGGTGTTGCGGGCGAGGCCCAGGTCGGCGGCCAGCGAGCGGTAGGGCGGAAGCCGGGTGCCGGGGGCCAGCCGCCCGGAGCGGACCGCCGCCCGCAGCGCGCGGGTCAGCGCCGCCCGACGCCCGCCGCCGGGCAGCTCCAGGTGGAGGTCGGCTCCGATCCGCTCCGCCAGATTGACCCAGTTTTCTGCCATGGAATTGCACCCTACCGCCGGTCTCTCGTCCTCCTAGATTTGCGGTGTAGAGCTTGATGACCTGCTGACTCGGAGGAATGATGAACGACTTGCGCGCTGCCGTCCGCGGCCGGGTCCTGCTGCCCGGCGACGCGGGCTTCGACGCCGCCCGGCGTCCCTGGAACCTGGCCGTCGAGCAGCCGGTGGAGGCCGTGGTCGAGGCCGCCGACGCCGATGACGTCGCCGCGCTCGTCCGGTACGCCCGTTCCGCCGGGACGGCCATCGCCACGCAGCCCAACGGCCACGGCGCCACCGGCCGCACGGAGGGCGCGATCCTGCTGCGCACCCGGCGGCTGGACGGCCTGGAGGTCGACCCGGCGGCCCGCCGCGCCCGGGTCGGCGCGGGCGTCGCCTCGGGGCGGCTCCAGGCGGCGGTCGCCCCGCACGGCCTGACCGGGCTGCCGGGGAGCTCTCCCGTGGTCAGCGTCGCCGGGGTCGCCCTCGGCGGCGGGCTGAGCTGGTTCGGCCGCGCCCACGGGTGGGTCGCCGACAGCGTCACCGCCTTCGAGGTCGTCGACGGCGAGGGCCGCCGGCGGCGCGTCACCGCGGACGCCGACCCCGACCTGTTCTGGGCGCTGCGCGGCGGGGGCGGCGGCCTCGCCATCGTGACGTCCCTCGACCTGGCACTGCACCCGGCGCCGGACCTGTACGGGGGCCGGATGCTGTGGCCGGCCGTCCACGCGCCCGAGGTGATGGACGCCTACCGGCAGATCACCGCCGCCGCCCCGGACGAGCTGACCGCCTGGCTGGACCTGCTGCACTTCCCCGGCTCCGACCCGATGGTCGCCGTGGACGTCACCCACCTCGGCCCGGCGGACGAGGCGCGCGAGCTGCTGCGCCCCCTGGACCGGCTCGCCCGCCCGCTGTCCGACGGCAGGGCGACCATGCCCGTCTCCGAGCTGGGCGCCATCACGGCGGAACCCACCGACCCCGGCGCCGGACGCTCACGGGCCGAACTGCTCACGGACCTGGACGACCGCTCGGTCAAGGCGCTGCTGGCCGAGCCGATCGCCCCCTTGCTGAGCGTGCAGATCCGGCATCTGGAGGGTGCGTTCGCCCGGCCCTCCGGCAGCCCGCACGGGCCCCTCACCGAGCGCTACGCGCTGTACATGTTCGGCATCCCGGCCGATCCGGCGACCGCCGAGGCGGTCGCGGCGAAGCAGGCCGCGATCGCCGATCTGCTGCCCGCCGGCGGCCGCAAGCCCTTCACGTTCCTCAACCCGGAGGAGACCGCCGCGAGCGCGTTCGCCCCCGAGGCGCTGGCCCGCCTCCGCCGCATCAAGGCGAGCCACGACCCGCACGACACCTTCCGCGCCAACTTCCCGCTCACCCCCTGACCCCCGGCCCCCCGCGCCGCCTCACCCCACCGACCACGGGACGACCTCAGGGATCGCGATCGCGTCCGAAGGCAGGTTCGAGCGAGCGAGAACCTGATCGCGCAGCGAGCCGGCGCGATGCCGGCGATCGCCGCAGTGCCCGGCGATGGAGGGCCGCCAAACCCGAAGGAGAAGGGCACTGCAATAGACACAGCAACACAAGAAATGGCCAAGACTGGGTCCGAATTGCAGAAGCATCGTGTCCGCACCGGTCTGCTGCCTTTATACCGGAACATGGGGGCGGTGCCTCGCCCGGACGCGGCCGCGGCGGCGCGGTTTCGATGACCTGGCCTGTTCCCCGGCGGCCTAGTATGAAGACGGGACCGTCAATCGTCACTGAACGAGGGGGAAGGCAATTCATGGCGCAGCAGGTCAAGGTTCGCCTGGTCGACGACATCAGCGGTGGGGAGGCGGTGGAAACCGTCTCGTTCTCGCTGGACGGCAGGTCCTATGAGATCGACCTGAACAAGAAGAACGCCGCCAAACTCCGCAAGGTCATCGAGCCTTACCGGGAGCACGCCCGCAAGGCGCGCCGCGCCGCGGCGAGGAGCGCGACGCGCACGGCGGGCAGCCGTGAGCGCAGCGCCGAGATCCGCCGGTGGGCGAGGTCGGCGGGAATTCCCGTCAACGACCGCGGGCGCATTCCCGCCGATGTGCTCCAGAAGTTCGAGGCCGCGCACTGACCCGGGCTTCCGGCCGGGCGGATGCCCATTCCAGGCGGCTGCGGGCTCCGAGTCGCTCCGCACCCGGCGCTGAACGGTATGCGGCGGGATCTCCGGAGCGTTTGCGGCCGCCCGACAGGACATGCCGGCAGCCGCCTTACCAAGGCGACGAGCCAGAACCCATCGCGCCTTACCGGGTCGGTCTAGCGCCCCCTGCCCGCCAACCCGCACCCACTACTGCGACAACCCCAGCCGACACAGCAACCCCGCGACAACCCCAACGGTTGCGATCGCGTCCGAAGGCAGGTTCGAGCGAAGCGAGAACCTGATCGCGCAGCGAGCCGCCAAGGCGAGCCGGCGCGATGCCAGCGATCGCCGCAGTGCTCGACGATGGAGGGCCCTCCGGGCCCGAAGGAGGAGGGCACTGCAATAGGCAGAGCAGGGCCGCCAGGCCCGAAGGAGGAGAAAAAGCTATAGATACAACCCAGTGCCGTGCTCTGGGCGTTCGCTGGCGATGGCGTGCAGGTCGCGTTCGCGCATGATCAGGTAGTTCTCGCCCTGGATCTCGACCTCGTACTGGTCGCCGGGGTGGAACAGGACGCGGTCGCCGGGCTTGACGATCCGGACGTGGTGGCCGACCCCGCAGACCTCTCCCCACGCCAGGCGGTTCTGCTGCTCGACCGTCGCGGGGATGACGATGCCGCCGGTGCTGCGGCGCTCGCCGCTGTCCTTCTCGGATTTGATCATGACGCGGTCGTGCAGCATCTGGACTTCGAACTTCGGCTCGGACACGCCGGCGAGTTTATCCGTCCGCGCGGGTGGGAGCGTTCCGAGCGGGGTCAGGGCAGGGAGGCGAGCCTGGCGTAGACGCCGGGGTAGCCGGGCTTGCCGCAGCCGTAGCCCCAGGAGACGAGCGCGGCGACGCGCCCGCCGGCGATCAGCGGGCCGCCGCTGTCGAACTGGCAGGAGTCGGCCTTGGCCGACCCGGCGCAGAGCATGTCGGACGGGTCGAAGGAGTCGCCGTAGGCGCGGCGGCAGGCGGCGTCGCCGGGGAGCGGTACGCGGGCCGCGCGCAGGCGGGTGTTGAACAGGTCGTTCTCAGACGTGAAGCCCCATCCGGCGATCTCTGCCGCGCGGGCGGAGCCGGGCGTGCCGAGGGGTGCGGGCGGGCGGTTCACGCGGCGCGCGAGCGTCAGGACGGCGAGGTCGTGGTGGCTGACGGTCTCGTCCTTGAAGGTCGTCTCGCGGTATTTCGGGTGCATGCGCACTGACTTCACCGCGATGGTCTCCCCGCCGCGGCCGGTCAGGTCGTCCCGGCCGAAGGTGGCGGTGAGGACGCCGGGCACCGAGCGGAACATCGACACGCAGTGGCCCGCGGTGATGAGTTGGTCGGGCCTGGTCAGCACGCCGCCGCAGAACTGCCCGGACGGCCGGACGAAGAAGATCGGGGAGCCCACGGCGGCCAGCCACGGGTACCGGGCGGCGGGTACCGGGGTGCCGCCCGTGACGGCGTTCGCGGGGGCGGCGAGCGGCGTGAGCCCCAGGCAGGCTCCGAGCAGCGCGAGACCGAGGGACCGGCGTGACGGCAGGGCCATGGCCGCACTGTAGGCGATCAGGGGACGGCGCGCACCCGTTTCCCGGCGGCGGCCCGCTGCGCCTGCGCGGCCGGGTCCTCGTAGCGGGGGAACAGCGCCAGGGCGGCGAGCGCGAGCGCGAATCCGCCCGCCCGGAGAGCGAACGGGACGGTGTCGCGCGGCCACTGCTCGCCGAACAGGACGGTGCTGCTGAGGACGAGGTACGTCCGGCCGATGACGGTGAGGACGACCGCGACGATCGCGATCCGGCAGCGCTGCAGCGCGACCTGGAGCTGCCCGAGCGCGATCGCGGCGAGGCCGATCGTCAGGTACGGGTAGGGGGACTCCAGCACCGCGCGCACGCTGCCGGTGTCCTGGTAGACGATCGAGATGCCGCGGATGCCGGCCTCGGCCAGCCCGGCGCAGGCCCCGGCGCCGATCCCGTAGGCGACCCCGGCGAGCCTGCGGGCGTGCCGCCCGCCCGCGCGCCGGTCGCCGACCAGCCACACCAGGGCCGCGGCGGCCACCGCCGGGGTGCACACGGCGAGCATCGTCCAGGGCCGGGCGAGCGTCCCGGCGAGGGTGGCGTCGGCGCGCGGCTCGCCCTCGGTCGTGGCCGAGAGGCCGATCAGCCCGGTGGCGACGACGAACAGCGCGACGCTCGCCCATTCGCGCAGGCTCAGCCGCTCCCCGAGGAACCCGGTCGCGAAGGCGACGAGGAGCACCAGGCCGAGGGCGAAGACGGGCTGCGCGACGGCGAGCGGCACCGCGGAGAACGCGACGACCTCGTAGCCGAGGCCGAGGAACAGCAGGAGGCCGCCGCCCAGCCAGACGGGGTCGGTCAGCATGAGCCGGGCGACGCGGAACGGGCGGCTGCCCCGCAGCGGCTCCATCCGGCGCGCGGAGACGCGGAAGACGAGGAAGGCGATGTAGTAGACGGTGGTGGCGAGCAGGGCGAGGGCGGCGTAGCCCAGGTCGTGACCCATCGGGAAAGACCCTTCGGCGGACGGGGGCGGGAAGAGTCGTCCGGCGCGCCTCGAAGCGACTCGCCCTGCCACGATGCCCTCTCGCACCGCCCGTGACAAGGCCGTGACCCCGCTAAACGATCAATCGTAGTGACGGCCGCGGGTGGACGACAGGCGGGAGACGAGCCCGCGGGGGAGGAGCCGCGTGGCCCCGACGACGGCCTTGTACTGCGCTCCCGGGACGCTGACCTGCACGCCGCGGCGCAGGTCGCGCAGGGCGGCGGCCACGACGTCGTCCTTGTCCAGCCACATGAAGCCCGGGACGTCCGACATGTCCATCTGGGCGCGGTCGTGGAACTCGGTGTGCACGAACCCGGGGCACAGCGCCATCACCCGGACGCGGCCCCGCGACCGCCTCCGGATGTCGGCCGCGACGCCCTGGCTGAAGTTCACGACCCACGCCTTGGACGCCCCGTAGGTGCCGCGCGTCGCGAACGCCGCGACCGACGAGACGTTGACGACGCCGCCCCGGCCGCGCGAGAGCATCCCCGGGAGGACGGCGTGCGTCAGCCGCAGGACGGCCTCGCAGTGCACGCGCAGCATGGTCAGCTCGTCCGACACCGGGACGTCCAGGAACACGCCCTTGTTGCCGAACCCGGCGTTGTTGACCAGCAGGTCGACGTCCTTGCGGGCGCGCTCCTCGGCCGCGGCCAGGCCCTCCTCGGTGGACAGGTCGGCGGGCAGCGTCTCGGCGCGCACGCCGTAGGCGGCGCGCAGCTCGCCGGCGGTGCGCTCCAGCCGTTCGGCGTCGCGGGCCAGCAGGACCAGGTCGAACCCGTCGGAGGCGAGGCGGCGGGCGAAGGCGGCACCGATCCCCGCGGTCGCGCCGGTGATGAAGGCGGTCGGCATGGCACCGAGCCTAGGGTGCGTCCCCTACCGGGCGGGTGCGCGCCGCGCGCGGAAATGCCGCGGGTCGGGGCGGCGGGTCGCGCGGCGGTAGGCGAAGGTGTAGCCCGGCCAGTTGTTGACGACCTTCCCGCCCGCCGTCATGTACCAGCTCCGGCAGCCCGCCTCCCACACGGTGGAGCGCATCCGCTCCTGCATCTCCCTGACGAACGCGTCCTGCACGTCCGGCCGCACGTCGATCCAGGCCAGGCCCGCGCCGCGCAGCGCCTCCACGCATCCGAGGACGTAGCGGAACTGCGACTCCAGCATGTAGATGATCGAGTTGTGCCCGAGGTTGGTGTAGGGCCCGTACAGCAGGAACAGGTTGGGGAAGCCGCTGACGGTGATGCCGAGGTGGGCCCGCGCGCCGTCCCGCCACGCCTCGTTCAGCTCCCGCCCGCCCCGTCCGACGATCTTCATGGGGGACAGGAACTCGGTGGAGCGGAACCCGGTCGCGTAGACGATGACGTCCGCCTCGTGCGCGCCGCCCGCGGTCTGGACGCCCGTCGGGGTGACGCGCTCGATCGGGTCGGTGACCAGGTGCACGTTGGGCCTGTTCAGCGCCGCATAGTAGTCGCCGGACAGCAGGATCCGCTTGCACCCCATCCGGTATCCGGGGACGAGTTCGGCGCGCAGCGCGGGGTCGGCGACCTGCTCGGCCAGGTGCCGGCGGAAGCCGCGCTCCATGATCCCCATCAGCCGCGGGTACCGGATGAAGCCGAGCGCGCGGGCCTCGAACAGCGCGTAGATCCGGGCGCGGCTCAGCGCGTACAGCCCCGGCACGGCCCGCAGCGCGGCGCGCTCCCAGTCCCGGTACGGCCGGTCCGGTTTGTCGATCACGTACGGCGCGGACCGCTGGAACAGCAGCAGCTCCGCCGCCTCCCTGGCGACCTCCGGGACGATCTGGACCGCGCTCGCGCCCGTCCCGACCACCGCGACGCGCCTGCCCCGCAGGTCGGTGCCGTGGTCCCAGCGGGAGGAGTGGAAGGCGGGCCCCGTGAACGACTCCCGCCCCTCGATCGGGGGCAGTTCGGGCCGGTTGAGCTGCCCGCACGCCGAGACGAGCACCCGCGCCGCGAGGTCCCCGGTGGTCGTGGAGATCCGCCAGAGCGCCGCGTCCTCGTCGAACCGCGCCTCGGTCACCTCGGCGCCGAACCGGATCGCGTCCAGGACGCCGTGCTTGCGGGCGCAGTGCCGCAGGTACTCCAGGATCTCCGCCTGCGGCGGGAAGCGGCGCGACCAGTCGGTCTTGCGCTCGAACGAGAACGAGTACAGGTGGGACGGGACGTCGCAGGCCGCGCCCGGGTAGGTGTTGTCGCGCCAGGTCCCGCCGAGGTCGGCGGCCTTCTCCAGGATCACCACGTCGCGGACGCCGGCCCGCCGCAGCCGGATCGCCATCCCGATCCCGCCGAACCCGCCTCCGATGATCACCACGCTGTGCGTCATGGCCGTCCCGAATCCCGTTCTGTATCGGTGCCCCACGAGCGTAGGTGACCCTGAGGTCACTGAGAAGGTGTCGCCGCGGCGCGTTTTGTCGGTCGGTTCTGCCAGCATCCCGGCATGTCCGACGACGCCCTCCCCGCCGAAGCGCGCGCCGACGCCGGTCCCGGAACGGTCCAGGCGATGCTGGCGCGCGCCTGCGGGTCCGAGAAGGACGGCCCCCGGTTCGCCCTGCTCCTCCAGGAGGCGCTGCCCTCCGCCGAGCGCCTCGGCACCGGGGCGCTGCGCGAGCTGGCGCCGCTGCTGAAGCACGTCAACGGCCTCTTCGCGCGGGCCGACGTCCCGATCGGGTACCGGGAGCGGGTCGACCGCCGCCTTCGGGCGCTGCTGGCGAGCGTGGACGAGGCGTATCTGCCCGAGGGCGTGCTCCCCGTCCACGACGCGTGGGCCGCGCCGCTCCGCGAGCGGGTGCGGGACGCGCCGTCGCCCGACCTGACCCGGTTCGTCCGGCACCTGGCGAGCCTGTCGGCGCCGCGCCCCACGCGCGCGTGGCACCGCGCGTGCGTCGCCCTCGCCGACGAGGCGGCCGCGCGCGAGGAGGTCGCCGAATGCCTCCGCGTGCTCGCGGAGGACGAGCCGCACTGCCCCCGCGAGGACGGCCCGCACACCGACTTCTCCTGCGGGTACCACCATCTGGTCCAGCCGCACCACGGAGACGTCGCGCGCGGCCTCGTCTGGGCGGCGGCCCTCACCGGCGGCCCGGAGGCGGTGCCCCGGCTCCGGGCCGTCGCCCTGCGCATGGGCACGGCCGGGCGCGACCTCTACGAGGGCCCCAAGGTCGCGGGCGCGGCGATCAACGCGCTGGGCGCGGTCGACGATCCGAGCGCGCTGGAGGCGCTCTGGCGGCTGCGCACGCCGGTCACGAACCGCGCGCTGCGCAAGCAGCTCGACACGGCGCTCCAGGCGGCGGCCGAACGGCAGGGCATCACGCGGGCGCAGCTCGTGGAGCGCACCGTCCCCGCCCACGGCCTGGGCCCGGACGGTTCGGCGGAGCGGGTCCTCGGCGACCACACGGCGCGCGTCGCGGTCGAGGGCGCGGCGGCCGTCCGCACCACCTTCACCGGCCCGGGCGGCCGCACCTCCCGGACGGCCCCGGCCGCGGTCAAGGACGGCTTCCCCGACGAGCTGAGGCGGTCGAAGGCCCTCGCCAAGGAGGTGCGGGCGACGCTGTCGAGCGAGCGGGCGCGCGTCGAGGGCCTCATGTCCGAGGACCGCGTCTGGCCCTACGCCGAATGGCGCGAGTTCTACCGCGACCACCCGGTCACCGGGGCGGTCGTCCGCGGCCTCATCTGGGAGTTCCAGGGCGAGGACGGCCTCTGGCGCGCGTCCCTCGCCGATCCCGGCGGCGCCGCGCACGTGCGGCTCTGGCATCCCATCCGGGCCGGCGTGGACGAGGTGCGGGCCTGGCGGGAGCGGGTCGTCGACGAGCAGGTCCGGCAGCCGTTCAAGCAGGCGTTCCGCGAGATCTACGTCCTCACCCCCGCGGAGGAGGCCACCGCGGCCTACTCCAACCGGTACGCGGCGCACATCGTCCACTACCGGCGGCTCTACGCGCTGTTCAAGGAGCGGGGCTGGCAGGCGAACTTCCTCGGCCGCCACGAGGGCGGCCACCACGGCGAGGCGCGCGGCGAGTTCGGCGGCGGCGCATGGCGGGCGTGCTTCCACCACGAGCCGGCCGGCGACGACGGCGACTGGGCGATCGAGCACGCCGCGACCGACCAGGTCCGCTTCGAGCGCCGGCACGGCGGGCGCTGGCGGGAGGCGCCGCTCGCCGACGTCCCGCCGCCGGTGTTCAGCGAGGCGATGCGCGACGTCGACCTGTTCGTCGGCGTCACCTCCATCGCCGCCGACCCGGACTGGGCCGACCGCGGTGAGGACCGCCGCGCCGCCTACTGGCGCGAGGCGGGTTTCGGCGCGCTGACCGCGAGCGCCGAGGTCCGCCGCGCGGCGCTGGAGCGCATCCTGCCGCGCACGAAGATCGCCGCCCGCTGCGCCCTGGACGGCCGCCACCTGGTGGTCCGCGGCGAGCTGCGCACCTACAGGATCCATCTCGGGTCGGCGAACGTCCTGATGGAACCGGACGGCGCCTACCTGTGCGTCGTCCAGGGCCGCCGGGCCCTCGGCACGCTGTACCTGCCGTTCGAGGACGAGCGGCTCTCGCTCATCCTCAGCAAGGCGTTCCTGCTGGCCGCCGACCACAAGATCACCGATGCCTCGATCCGGCGCCAGATCGGGCGTGTGATCACCTGAAACGTCCCGGAACCGGCGATTCCATCTGGAAAGATCACCTCATGTCCGACGACCACCGGCCGCCGGCCGCGCTCGACCTCCTGGACCGCCCGCCCGTCCCCGCCGGGCCCGCCGGCCCCCCAGAGCCCGGGGCGCCCGCGCACGGGCTCGGCCGCGACGGCTCGCTCGCCCGCGACATCGGCGGCTACCAGGCCGTCATCGCCATCGCCGACCCGATGACCGTCCGCCTCACCTTCATCGGCGCGGAGGGCCGCCCGCTGCCGACCGTCCCCGGCGCGCTCAGGGCGGGGTTCGCAGCGCAGGTCAAGGAGACGAAGGCGCTGGCGAGGCAGGTCCGCGCGACGCTGGCCGCCGAGCGGCAGCGGGTCGAGGCGCTGATGGCGGCCGAGCGGACCTGGCCGTACGGGCAGTGGTGCCGGCACTACCGCGACCATCCGGTCACCGGGCGGGTCGCGCACGGGCTGATCTGGGAGTTCGAGGAGCCGGACGGGCACTGGCACACCGCCACGCCCGGGGAGGACGTCCTGGTCACCGTGGACGGCCGCGCCCTGCCCGTGCCGCCCGGCGGCGCGCGGGTGCGGCTGTGGCATCCGGTGCGGGCGCTGCCGGGCGCCGTCCGGGCCTGGCGGAACTTCGTGACCGGCAACCGCATGGCGCAGTCGTTCCGGCAGGCGTTCCGGGAGACCTACCGGCCCGGCCCGCCCGGCGCCGAGACCGACCTGCGCCGCGGCCGCTTCGACGGGGAGGCCCGGCGCGTCCTGGCCGAGGGCGCGTGGCGGGTCGGCTGCCGCGAGGGCCGGGCGCGGGTGACGTTCGAGAGGCGGGCCGCCGGGCGCTGGCGCGAGGAGCCGCCGCGGGCCGTGCCGCCGCCGGTGTTCAGCGAGGGGATGCGGGAGGCCGACCTGTTCCTGCGCCTCGCCCCGGCCGCGGAGGAGGACCCGTCCGGTGCGCCGTCCGCGACCGCCGGGATCCGGGCGGACGTGCTGCGCCGGATCCTGCCCGGCACGAGGATCGCCGGCCGCTGCGCGGTCGACGGGGGCTTCCTCGTCGTCCGCGGCGGGCTGCGCACCTACCGCGTCCACCTCGGCTCCGGCGACGTGCTGACGGAGCCGGGCGGCGAGCGGCTGCGGGTCGGGCCGGCCCGGCGGACGGGGCGGAAGGGCCTGTTCCTGCCCTTCGAGGACGAGGTGCTGGCCCGCGTCCTCGGCACGGCGTTCCTGCTGGCCGCCGACCACCGCATCACCGACGAGGCCGTCCTGCGGCAGATCACGAGGGGGACTTGATGAAGCTGGTCGCGCGCCTGCTGCGAGCCATGACCGAACCGACGACGGAGGACGAGGACCTCCGCACCTGGTATCCCGACCTGTCGGCGCTGTCCGACCGCGACCTCGGAGACCTCGTGCCCGCCGCCTACGCGGTCGGCCGGGAGGCGCCGTTCGTGTCGATGTCCGTCCGGCTCAGGGTCGAGGACGAGGCCAAGCAGCGCCAGCCCCGCTACACGCCGGAGGCGTGCGAGCGGATGTTCCAGGCGCTCGTCGGCGGGCTGGCCCAGCGCAAGTGGGCCGACCTCGAACTCGGCGTGGGTGCGCTCGTCCGCTGCACGGAGCCGTGGCCCGACCTCGCCGGCCCGGCCCGGACCCTCGTCGAGTACCTCCTCGCCCGCGAGCGCCTCGACCAGCCGTTCGCGCTGCTGGCGATCGGCGGGCTCGCGGGCGACGACGTCCTGCGGGCGGTCGCCCACCGTCTCGACCGGGTCAGGCAGGGGCCGATCGCGCGGGACGAACTCGACCTCGTCCTGCGCCTCGAACCGGCGGAACGGGTGCTGCTGGCCGAGCTGTTCGACACCCGGTCCTTCACCTCCCCGGCGGTCGCGCCCCACGTGTGGGAGCGTGTCGCCGCCATCCCGGCCTTCGTCGAGTTCGCCCGCGCGGCGATGGAGGCCGCAGCCGACCGCGTCCGCGCCGTCCAGGAGGGGGAGATCCCCTTCCGCGCGGACAAGGCGTTCACCGGGAACGAGGTCGCCGCCGTCGGCCACGCCGCGCGTATCGCACTGCTGCGCGACGAGCCGTGGCTGCCCGACCTGATCGACCGCCTCCTGCCCGGCGTCTCCGTGGCTCCGACGCAGGCCAAGGCGCTGCCCTCGCAGGCGATGCTGTACGAGATCGTCCGGGCCGCGCAGGAGTTCCCCACGCCCGAGCTGGTGACCGCGATCCGGACCGTCCGCGGGATCGTCCGGCACGCCGGGGTGCCCAAGCAGCTCGACAAGATGATCAAAAAGGTCGAGGCGGCCCTGGCCGAGCGGACCGAGGTCGCACTGCGCCTCCCCGAGCTCGGGTTCGGCCCCGACGGCGTCCTGCGGCGGGACCTCGGCCCCTACACGGCCGTCGTCACCGTCACCGCGGGCAAGGCCGAGCTGACCTTCGAGAAGGACGGCGCGGCGCTGAAGGGCGTCCCCGCGCCCGTCCGCCGCGACCACAAGGCCGAGGTCGCGGAGCTGCGCGACCTCGCCAAACGCGTCAGCGCGCAGCTCGTCACCCTCGCTCGGGCGCTGGAGGGCGGCTTCACCGTCGACGCCGTCCACCCGTTCGCCCGGTGGCGCGACACGCTCCTGCGCCACCCGATCGCCGGCCCGGCGGTGCGCACGCTCCTCTGGCAGATCGAGGCCGCCCCCGGCGACTGGCGCACCGTCCTGCCCGAGGCGGACGAACTGCCGGACGCCGCCGACGACGCGCCCGTCCGGCTGTGGCACCCCATCAGGTCGCGGCCCGACGAGGTGCGCGCCTGGCGCGACCTGCTCGTCGAGCGGCGGATCCGGCAGCCGTTCAAGCAGGCGTTCCGCGAGATCTACCTCCTCACCCCGGCGGAGGAGGACACCGCGACCTACTCCAACCGGTTCGCCGCGCACCTCGTCCACTACCGGCGGATGTTCGCCCTGTTCCGGGCCCGCGGCTGGACGAGCTCCCTGCTCGGCCCCTGGGACGGCGGAGGCTCCGACGAGGCGGTCCGGACGCTGGCGGCGGGGGAGTGGCGGGCCAGGTTCTCCCACGCCCTGGCCGACTGGCAGGGCGAGCACGAGATCGCCGGCACGAACCGGGTGGTGTTCGACCGCCGCGGCGACGGCGGCTGGCGGGAGGCCGCCCTCGCCGACGTCCCGCCGCTGGTGTTCAGCGAGGCGATGCGGGACGTGGACCTGTTCGTCGGCGTCGCCTCCATCGCCGCCGACCCCATGTGGGAGGACGGCGAGGGCCACGAGTACTGGGTGCGCGCCTGGTACGCCGACCTCGGCGAGTCGACCCGGACCCGCCGGGAGGCCCTGGAGCGCGTCCTGCCGCGCACGAGGATCGCCGACCGCTGCGCGATCGACGGCCGCTACCTGGTCGTGCGCGGCGAGCTGCGCACCTACAAGATCCACCTCGGCTCGGCCAACATCGTGATGGAACCGGACGACGCGTTCCTCTGCGTCGTCCCGGAGCGCCGCGCCGCCGGCGCCAGGGTCTTCCTGCCGTTCGAGGACGAGCGGCTCTCCCTCATCATCAGCAAGGCGTTCCTGCTCGCCGCCGACGACGCGATCGAGGACGAGTCCATCCTGATGCAGATCAAGCGAGGTGCCTGATGCCCGCCGTGAACTTCCGCGACGAGACGGCCGCCGGCGCGCCCGTCGCCAGCTTCCAGGTGGCCGGGCTGCCCGACCGGATGACCGTCCGGGAGCTGATCAGGCTCCGGGTCCGCGAGGAGGTCGCCCGGCACAACGCCCGCCCCTCCGACCGGTTCCACGGCCTGGTCCGCCCGGACGGGGCCGAGGCGGAGCTGAACGGCTACCGGCTGCGCGAGCCCCGCCGCCTGGACTGGGAGCGGCAGGCCGACATCGCCGAGCGCGCCTTCCTCGGCAACGGGTTCTTCGTGCTCGCCGCCGACCGCCAGGTCGAGGACCTCGACGAGGAGATCGACCTCACCGGCGACCCCGACCTGGTCTTCATCAGGCTCGTCCCGCTCGTCGGCGGCTGAGGGGCCTCAGCCGACCAGGCCGAACTCGTGGGCGCGCAGGCCCGCCTGGAAGCGGGAGTCGGCGTCCAGCAGGGCCAGGATCTCCGCGACGCGGCGCCGGTAGGTCCGCAGCGACATGCCGAGCCGCCGCGCGGCCGCCTCGTCCTTCAGCCCGCCGCCGAGCAGCCGCAGGATGCGCAGGCTCTCCTCGCTCAGCGCGGGCGGCCGGTCGCGCCGGTGGTCGGCCAGCTCGGCGGCCGTCCCCCACGTCGCCTCGAAGAGCGAGACCACGCCCTTCACCACGCCCGGCGACCGGACGACGGTGTACTCGCGGACGCCGCCCTCCACCGGGCCGGCGAGGATGGCGACCTTCCGGTCCACGATGATCGTCTCGTGCGGGAGCGGCGCCGCGCAGATCCGCACCCGCGCGCCCGCGGCGGCGATCGCGAGGAGCCGCCGCTCGGACTCCTCGTCGGCCAGGGCCGCCGGGTTGTACAGCTTGCGGACGGACGGGGCCGGGCGGATCCGGCGGCGCTCGGCGACGATCCGCGCCCGCAGCCCGGGCAGCGCCCATGTGTTCTGGTCCGTCGCGGCGCACGCGAACTCCTCGCACGCGAAGAACAGCCGCCCGGCGCGCTCGACCAGCTCCTCCTCGCCGCGCAGCACGACGTTCCGGTCCAGATCGACGCTCACGGACCCAGTCTGCCACGCGTCCCGCCGGCCGCCGCCGTGGCAGCAAGCTGCCAGCGGATCGCCGCGGCCCCGCGGGCGCAGCACAGTGGACCGCATGACACGACACTTCGATCTCGGCGGCGACCTGCGGATCTCCCGGATGGGCTTCGGCGCGATGCGGCTGCCCGCGAGCACCCGCGGCGGACCCGCGGGCGACCGGGACACCGGAATCAAGATCCTCCAGCGGGCCGTCGAGCTGGGCGTGGACCACGTCGACACGGCCGCGTTCTACTACTACGAGGGCGGCCCCGCGGCCAACGAGATGATCCGCGCCGCGCTCGCCCCCTACCCGCCCGGCCTGGTCGTCGCCACGAAGGTGGGACCGTACCGGGGCCCGGGCGACCCCTTCCCGTCCGGGCAGCTCCCGGCGTCGGAGCTGCGCGCCGAGGTGGAGCGCAACCTCACCGAACTCGGCCTCGACCGGCTCGACCTGGTCTACCTGCGGCCCGGCGGGCTGGAGGCCCCGGGCGACGAGCCGATCGGGGAGCGCTTCGCCGTCCTGGCCGCGCTCCGCGAGGAGGGGCTGATCAGGCACCTCGGACTGAGCCACGTGAGCCTCGCCCAGCTGGAGGAGGCGCGCGGGATCGCGCCGGTCGCGGCCGTCCAGAACCGGTTCGACGTGACGCTGCCGCGGGACGCCGAGCTTCTCGCCGCGTGTGAGCGCGAACACATCGCCTACGCCCCCTACTTCCCGCTCGGCGGGTTCGGCATCCCCGACGACGCGCGCGTCAACGAGGTCGCCGCCCGCCACGGCGCCACCGTCCCGCAGGTGCTGCTCGCCGGGCTGCTGGCCCTGTCGCCGGTGATGCTCGCGATCCCGGGCACCGGCTCCCCGGACCATCTGGAGGAGAACATCGCCGCCGCGGATCTGGTGCTCGCCCCGGAGGACCTCGCCGCCCTGAAGCGGTGAGGACCGCGCGCGCGGTCGCCGGAGCCTCTACCCTGAACGGGTTTGCGATCAGGGGGAGAGGATGTCGACGACGCGGCTGCTGGTGCTCGGCGGGGTGCGCAGGTTCGGGCGGGCGCACGGCTACGAGGTCCGCCGCGAGCTGCTCTCCTGGGGCTCGGACGAGTGGGCCCACGTCAACCCGGGCTCGATCTACCACGCGCTCAGGCAGCTGGCCAAGGAGGGCCTGCTGCACGCCCACGAGGTGGAGGAGAGCGAGGCGGGCCCGCCGCACACCGACTACGAGATCACCGAGGCCGGCCGGGCGGAGTTCCACCGGCTGCTGCGCTCCGCCCTCTCCGCGGTGGACGTCCGGCACCCGGAGATGCTGACCGCGGGCCTGGGGTTCCTCACCGAGCTGCCGCGCGCCGAGGCGCTCGCCCTGCTGCGCGAGCGCCTCGACGGCCTGGCCGCCTGGCGCGCCTCCGTCGCCCCGCCCCTGGACGAGCTCGACCCCTCCGACCACCTGCGCGAGCTGCTCGGCTGGTGGGTCCACTCCGCCGACTCCGCCAGAACCTGGACGCTCGGCGTGATCGAGCGCCTGGAGGCCGGCGCGTACGTCATGGCCGACGAGCGCGGCCCGGGCGGCGCGTAGCCGCGCCGGGCGGCCGGTCGGGCGCCGGTCAGGTGTCGACGAACGTCTTCGGGACGATCACCCGCAGCGCGTTGCCGCGCAGCTTGATCGACACCGGGGTGCGGCCGCGGACCTCGCCGTCCACGTCCACCTGCATCGGCGGGTCGGTCTCGATCTGCACGTTGGTCGTGGTGAGGAAGGCGTCGTCCTCCAGCGACCGCCGCGGGCCGGTGAGCACGTGCCGGGCCGTGGCCGACGCCAGCCGCAGCCGCCGCTCGTCGCCGAGCCGGTACACGGCCAGCAGCCGGTCGTCCGGGCTGGCGTCGCGGGCGATGCGCTGCCCGCTGTGGTGCGCGCCGTTGGCGACGTTCAGCTGGTGCGTCGAGACCTCGTGCGTCTCGCCGTCGATCGTGATGCGGGCGGTGAAGGCCTCGTGCCGGGGCAGCAGGCCCGCCGCCGTCAGCGCGTAGGCGGGGCGCCCGATGAACCGCTTGAGCGTGTGCGGGACGTGCTCGGCGACCTGGACCGACAGCCCGAGGCTGACCATGTTGGCGAAGATGTGCTCGCGGTCGGCGCCCGGCCCCTCGCCCTGCGGGTCGCCCGTCGACTCGAACCAGCCGACGTCGACGTCGGCGACCTTCCCGCCGTCCGGCCGCCCGAGGGCGAGGGTCGCGACCGCGCCCGGCAGGTCCAGCGGCAGCTCCAGGCTGCGGGCGAAGTTGTTGGTGGTGCCGAGCGGCAGCACCCCGAGCGCGACGTCGCGGTGCGCCAGGTGCCCGACCGCCTCGGCCACCGTGCCGTCCCCGCCGCCGACGACCACGAGGTCGGGCTCCAGGGCGAGGACGTCGGCGAACAGCTCCCGCAGCCGGGCGGGGTCGGTCACCGGGAAGACGTGCGGGAACTCCAGACCCGCCTCGCGCAGCAGGCGGCGCGCCGTGCCGTAGAGCCGCCGGCCCCGCCGGGAGCGGGAGTTGATCACCAGTGCCGCGCGCCCGCCGCCCGCGATCGCCGACTCGAGCTCAGCCTTGCTCCGCATCTGGACGCTCCGCATCTCTTCCGGTCGCCCCCTTTCGTCCGCGCCACCCAGGAGGGTACGTGGACCGGAACGTCCGGCCCGACATTTTATAAACCGATTACACAGCGTTGAAACATTCCCGTCAGAGGGAACCTTTACTGCAGGCACCTCTGGACGACCGGGGGAGATCATGCGGTTGCGCGGCTTGGCGGGAGCGGGACTCATCGTCGCGGTCGCGGGGCTGACCGCGTCCATCGCGGCGGGCGGCGCGGCGCCGCCCGGCGCCCCGGCCGACGACGGCGCGGCCGTCGTCGGCGAGCGCCGCCCGCGCCGCCGCGTCCTCGACCTGGCCGTGCGTTCCCCCGTCCTGGCGGGCGTCGCCCACGTCCGCCTCCTCCTGCCTCCCGGCTGGTCCCGCGACGCCTCCCGCACCTGGCCGGCGCTCTGGCTGCTGCACGGGGCCTCCGCGGGCCGGGACGGGCACACCGTGTGGAGCGAGCACAGCGACATCGAGGAGCTGACCGAGGACGCCGATGTGATCGTCGTCATGCCGGACGGCGGCCCGTGCGGCAGCTATACCGACTGGTGGAACCGCGGGGGCGGCGGCGCGCCGAAGTGGGAGACCTTCCACCTCGCCGAACTCCGGCAGATCCTGGAGCGCGGATACCGCGCGGGCCCGAGCCGCGCCGTCGCGGGCAACGCGATGGGCGGGCTGGGCGCGCTGGCGTACGCGGCCAGGCACCGGGGACTCTTCCGGGCGGCGGCGTCGTTCAGCGGGCCGCTGCACACGCTGCACCGCGACCCCTCCGGGCTCGACGTCGCCGACCTCGTCGAACTCGGCGTCGCGATCGGCGCGCCGTCCCTGGACTGGACGGACGTGTGGGGAGACCCCGACGAGCAGCGCGTCGTGTGGCGCCAGCACAACCCCTACGACCTCGCGGGGCGGCTCGCGGGCGTCCGCGTGCACGTCAGCGCCGGGGACGGCGCCCCCGGCCCCTTCGACCGCCCCGGCCCGGGCGGGCGGGAGGCCGCGCCCCGCGACGCGCTGGAGGCCCTCGCCCACACCGTCTCGCGGGAGTTCGCGGGCAAGCTGAAGAAGCTCGGCGTCCCCGTCTCCACGCACTTCTACAGCGGCACCCACACCTGGCCGTACTGGCGCCGCGAGTTGCGGGCCGCGCTGCCCGCCCTGCTCGCGGAGATCTCCTGAACCGCGGTTAGGGTCGGGGCGTGGTCGAACCTCGTTCTGATTCAGCCGTCCCCGCGTTCTGGCGGTCGCTCGGGCTGCCCGGCATCATCGACGTCCACGTCCACTTCATGCCGGAGCGGCTGATGAGCGCGGTGTGGGGGTACTTCGACGAGGCCGGTCCGCTGATCGGCACCGAGTGGCCGATCCGCTACCGGGACTCCGAGCAGGAGCGGCTGGACTTCCTGCGCGGGCTCGGCGTCCGCGCGTTCACCTCGCTCGCCTACCCGCACCGGCCCGGCATGGCCGAGTCCCTGAACGAGTGGGCGGCCCGGTTCGCCGCCCGCGTCCCCGAATGCCTCCAGTCCGCCACGTTCTATCCCGAGCCCGGCGTCGAGGAGTACGTGCGCCGCGCGCTGGACGCGGGCGCCCGCGTCTTCAAGGTCCACCTCCAGGTCGGCGGCTTCGACCCGCGCCTGAAGGAGCTGGACGCGGTCTGGGGGGCGCTCGCCGAGGCCGGCGTGCCCGCCCTCGTCCACGCCGGCTCCGGGCCGGTCGCCAACGGCTTCACCGGGCCCGGCCCGTTCGGCGAGGTGCTCGCCCGCCACCCGCGCCTGACGGCGATCGTCGCCCACCTCGGCGCGCCGGAGTTCGACGGCTTCTTCGCCCTCGCCGACGCCCACGAGCGCGTCCACCTCGACACGACGATGATCTTCACCCGCTTCGCCGCCCTGGCGCCCTTCCCGGACGCGCTGCTGCCCCGGCTGCGCGACCTCGGCCTGGAGGGGCGCATCCTGCTGGGAACCGACTTCCCGAACATCCCCTACGAGTACGCGCACCAGCTGGAGTCGCTGGCCGCGCTGGACCTGGGCGACGACTGGCTGCGCTCGGTCTGCTGGCAAGCCCCCGCCGCCCTCTTCGGCGAACACCGTTGACTTGCGGCGTGTTGCCCTTAAGCGAGCGCCCACAAGGGCAACACGCCGCAAGTCGACGGGGCCGTTTCACGGGTTTTCATGCGGGGTGCCTGGTCAGCGCTGGACGGCTTGTGCCGTCCTTGACAGGCGGCGCGCCGCCGCCGACTGTGGGAGCGCTCCCACTCCGTCGACCGAGGACCCCGCATGAGAACGACCGTGACCTTGAGACTCCGGCGGCCCCGCCTGGTCCCGATCATCGTGGCCGTGCTGCTGGCGCTGGCGTTCGTCCAGGCCGCGCCGCGCCCGGCCGGCGCGGCCGGCGCCGGCTACTGGCACACCAGCGGCCGGCAGCTGCTCGACTCCGCCGGGCAGCCGGTGCGGATGACGGGCATCAACTGGTTCGGCGCCGAGACGTCCAACTACGCCCCGCACGGCCTCTGGTCGCGCGGCTACAAGGACATGCTCGACCAGATCAAGAGCCTGCGCTACAACACGCTGCGGCTGCCCTACAGCAGCCAGCTGTTCGACTCCGGCAGCGCCCCCAACAGCATCGACTACGCCAAGAACCCCGATCTTCAGGGGCTGAACGGGCTGCAGATCCTGGACAAGATCATCGCTTACGCGGGGCGGATCGGGCTCAAGGTCGTCCTCGACCGGCACCGCCCGGACTCCGGCGGCCAGTCCGCGCTCTGGTACACCGCCGCCTACCCGGAGTCGCGCTGGATCTCCGACTGGACGATGCTCGCCCGGCACTACGCGGGCGACACCACGGTCATCGGGGCCGACCTCCACAACGAGCCGCACTCCCCGGCGTGCTGGGGCTGCGGCGACCAGTCGAGGGACTGGCGGCTGGCCGCCGAGCGGGCCGGCAACGCGATCCTCGCGGCCAACCCGAACTGGCTGATCATCGTCGAGGGCGTCAACGACCAGGGGAGCGACAACTACTGGTGGGGCGGCAACCTCCAGGGCGCCGCGCAGTACCCGGTGCGGCTGAACGTCGCGAACCGGCTCGTGTACTCCGCCCACGACTACGCAACGTCGGTGTATCCGCAGCCGTGGTTCGACGACCCGTCCTTCCCGTCCAACCTGGCCGGGATCTGGGACAAGAACTGGGGCTACCTCTACAAGAACAACGTCGCGCCGGTCCTGCTCGGCGAGTTCGGGACGACGCTGGGCGACCCGCGCGACCAGACCTGGCTGCGCACCCTGATGGCGTACCTCGGCAAGGGCACGGGCGGTATCTCCTTCACCTTCTGGTCGTGGAACCCCAACTCGGGCGACACCGGCGGCATCCTCAACGACGACTGGACGACCGTGAACACGGCGAAGCAGGCCTACCTCGACCCCTACCTGCTCGGCGCGGGCGACCCCGGTGGAGACCCCGGCGACCCGGGCACGCCGGGAACGTCCTGCAAGGTCGCCTACACGGTGCAGAACAGCTGGTCGGGCGGCTTCACCGCCCAGGTCACCATCACCAACACCGGCTCCTCGGCGCTGAACGGCTGGACGCTGGAGTTCGCCTTCCCCGGCGACCAGAAGGTCGGCCAGGGGTGGAGCGCGGCCTGGTCGCAGAGCGGCGCCGCCGTCACCGCCAAGAACCTGGACTGGAACGCCTCGGTCGCGCCCGGCGCCTCGCTCTCGGTCGGGTTCCAGGCGACCGGCGCGGCGAGCGGCGCCCCGGCCGCGTTCGAGGTGAACGACAAGGCATGCGAGGTGTGACATGACCCGGAAGGCCTGGCTCGCCGTCGCGGCGGCCGCCGCGCTCCTGCCGTGGGCGGCGCCCCCGGCGCAGGCCGCGGACGGGCCCGCGCTGACCGTCGACCCGTCCGCGTCGCGGCACGCGATCAGCCCCTACGTGTACGGGATGAACTTCGCGTCCGAGGACCTCGCCAAGGAACTGCGCCTCCCCGTCCGGCGGTGGGGCGGCAACGCGACGACCCGCTACAACTACCTCTACGACGAGACCAACCGCGGCTCGGACTGGTACTTCGAGAATGTGCCCGGCCCCGCGCCGGACCCCGCGAAGCTCCCCGACGGCTCGGAGACCGACCAGTTCACCGAGCAGGACCGCCGGACCGGCACCGGCACGCTCCTGACCGTCCCGCTGATCGGCTGGACGCCGAAGGCCCGCGACTACACCTGCGGGTTCGGCATCGCCAAGTACGGGCCGCAGCAGGGCGCCGACGCCCAGTGGCGGCCCGACTGCGGCAACGGGGTGAAACCGGACGGCTCGAACGTCACGGGCAACGACCCGGCCGACACGAGCGTCCCGGCCGGTCCCCAGTACGTCACCGACTGGCTGTCCCATCTGACCGGCAAGTACGGCCGGGCCGACGGTGGCGGCGTGCGCTTCTACGATCTCGACAACGAGCCCGACCTCTGGCACGCCACGCACCGCGACGTGCACCCGGAGGGCGCCGGGTACGACGAGATGCGCCGCCAGACGTACGCGATCGCCTCCGCCGTGAAGGCCGCCGACCCGGGGGCCAAGACGCTCGGCCCGGTCGGCTGGGGCTTCCAGTCGCTGACGATGTCGGGCCTGGACAAGCAGACCTGCGACCGGCAGGGCGGCGACTGCTGGGCGAACCCGCCGGACCGGGCGGCGCACGGCGGCGTCCCGTTCGCGGACTGGTACCTGCGGCAGATGAAGGCCTACGAGCAGGAGCACGGGACCCGCATCCTCGACTACTTCGACGAGCACATCTACCCGCAGCAGGCCGGGGTGTCCTCCACCGGCCCGGGCGACGCGGCGACGCAGGAGCTGCGGCTGCGCTCCACCCGGCAGCTGTGGGACCCCTCCTACACCGACGAGAGCTGGATCGGCCAGCCGATCGACTTCATCCCGCGGATGCGCGGGCTCGTGGACCAGAACTATCCGGGCACCAAGCTGGCGATCACCGAGTACAACTGGGGCGCGCTCGGCCACCTGAACGGCGCGCTCGCCCAGGCGGACGTCCTCGGGATCTTCGGGCGGGAGGGCCTCGACCTCGCGACGCTGTGGGCGCCGCCGGGCGCGTCCGACCCGGGCGCCTACGCCTTCCGCATGTACCGGAACTACGACGGCGCGGGCGCCTCGTTCGGCGAGACGTCCGTCCGCGCGTCGAGCGCCGACCAGGGCAGGCTCGCGGTGTACGCCGCCGAGCGCTCGGCCGACAAGGCGCTCACCCTCATGATCGTGAACAAGTCGCTCACCGACGACCTCACCAGCACGGTCTCGGTCGCCGGACGGTCGGGCGCGGCGGCCGGGCGCGTCTACCGGTACGGCGGCGCCGACCCGGGCGCGATCGTCCGCGCGCCGGACGTGGCGGTCGGGGCGGACGGGTTCACCTCGACGTTCCCCGCGTCCTCGATCACGCTGGTCGAGATCCCGGCGGGCGGCGGGCCGGCCGCCCCGGCCTGCGCGGCCGGCTACTCGGTGCAGAGCCAGTGGGGGACCGGCTTCACCGCGCAGGTCACCGTCACCAACACCGGGACCTCGCCCATCGAGGGCTGGACGCTCGGGTTCGCCTTCACCGCGGGCCAGCGGGTCACCCAGGGGTGGAGCGCGGCCTGGTCGCAGAGCGGCCCGGACGTGACCGCCCGCAACCTCGACTGGAACCGGACGATCCGGCCGGGAGGCTCGGTGACGATCGGCTTCAACGGATCGAGCGGCGGGACGAACCCGCCTCCGGGCGCGTTCGAGGTGAACGGCGCCGCCTGCGCCACCCGCTGATCACGGGGGGCGGCGCGGCCGCGCGGCCCTAGTGGTCGCACGGCGCGCCGCCCGCGTGCTCGTGGGGCTCGGCGGCCTCCGCCACATGGCGGGGGCCGTGCGCGTCGTCGCAGTGGACGTGCCCGCCGCCGGACGGCTCGGGAACGTGGTCGACCTCCAGCGTCGTGTGCGTGATCGCGTAGGCGTCGCGCAGCAGCTCCTGCAGGTCGCGGCGGACGGCGTGGCAGTCTCCCTGGGAGTCGACGAGCACGTGCGCCGACAGCGCCGGGTAGCCCGAGCTGACCTCCCACACGTGCAGGTCGTGGACCTCCTCGACGCAGGGGCGCCCGGCGAGCCGCGCGCCGAGCTCGGACGGGTCGATCCCGGCGGGCGCCGCCTCCATGAGCACCCGGCCCGCGTCCCGCAGCAGCCGGTAGCCGGCCTTGAGCATCAGCGCGGCCACCACCAGCGAGGCGATCGCGTCCGCGCGGGCGAAGCCCGTCGTCCACACGACCAGGCCCGCGACCGCGGTCGCGATGAACGCGAACAGGTCGTTCAGGATGTGCTGGAACGCGCCCTCGACGTTCAGGCTGCGCCGGTCCGCCCGGCTGATCAGCATGGTCGCGGCGACGTTGACGGCGATGCCCGCCAGGGCCGTCCAGAAGACGAACTGGCCCTCCACCGCGGGCGGCTCGATCAGCCGCCGGACGCCCTCGTACACGAAGTAGACGGTGAGCAGGATCAGCGTCAGCCCGTTCAGCTGCGCGGACAGGATCTCGGCGCGGCGCAGGCCGAAGGTGTACCCGCCCTTCGGGGGGCGGGCGGCGATGCGCATGGCGACCAGCGCCAGCGCGATCGCGAACGCGTCGGTCATCATGTGCGCGGCGTCGGTGATCAGTGCCAGCGACCCGGCGAGCAGGCCGATGACCACCTCGACCGACATGTAGGCGATGATCAGCGCGAGCGCGCCGGTCAGCAGCCGCCGGTCGGCGCCCGCGGAGACGGCGTGCCCGTGGCCGTGGCCGTGCCCTCCGTCCTTCTCCCGCTTCCCGGGCGTGTCCTCGCGGTCCCCGGTCATGTGCCTTCCTCCCCGTGGCCGACGTGGGTGAGGGCGAGATCGAGCAGCAGCCGGACGTGCGAGTCGTCCAGCCGGTAGTAGGCCATCCGGCCGGCGCGGCGGACGCGCACGACGCGGTTGGCGCGCAGCAGGCGCAGCGCGTGCGAGACCGCCGACTCCGAGTGCCCGCAGGACGCGGCGATGTCGCACACGCACATCTCTCCCCCTTCGAGCAGCGCGGTGATCACACGCAGCCGGCCGGGGTCGGACAGCAGCCCGAACACCTGCGCCAGCTCGGTGATCGTCTCCGTGTCCGGCAGGGACGCCGAGACGGCGGCGACCTTCGCGGCGTCGACCACCCGCACGGCGCAGGCGTCCGGGGCGACGACATCTGAAGCACTGCTCATATGAGCAAAGATAGCGCACATGTCAGGACGTCGCGGGCGCGGGCTCCCTCGACGGCGGCAGGGAGACCGGCCCGTGCGTCGCCTCGCCCGGCGTCTCCTTCCCTCCGGCGCCGGTACCCGGGTCCTGCGTGACCACGCCAGGCGACGGCGACGAGAGCGCGGGGCCGGGGGTCTGCGGCCCGGGCGTCCCGGTCCCCGGTGACCGCGCGCCGGGCGTCTCCGGCCCGGGCGTCCCGGAGCCGGGCGGCTCCGTGCCGGGGGACTCGGTGCCGGGCGTCTCCAGGCCCGAGCCGTCCGGCGCGGGGGAGTCGCCCGCCACGACCTCGGTCTCCGTCGGCGGCAGCGCGGTCGGTGGCCCGTCCGACGCTCCCTCGGTGGCGCGGGGGCGGGCGAACCCCATCGTGGCGTCCGGGTCGACGAGGACGAAAGTGGTGATCGCTCCCTTGCGGGAATCCCGCGGCTGTATCCGGGTGACATTCCCCTTCTCGAACCCCGGCCAGGACCGGCCACTGTACGAGGCGTTCGGGGTGGAGATCTTTTTGTCGGGCGGACTGAGAGGATTGCCGCAATTGCACTTCACTGTGGGCACTCCGTAACCATTGACCAGAACGCCCATTCCGGCCTGAAGGACGGCGGGGTCGCTCACGGCCTCCCCGTCCCGGTACCCGTGGTTGGTGACGAGCGTGTCGGTGCGCAGCAGCACCGGCGTCTGCCGCGACACGTACCGCGGGATCTCGCCCACCGGGATGCCCTGCACCCGCGCCCACGCCCGCGCCTTGTCGGGATGGGCCCGCAGGAAGGCGACGAGCCGCTTCCTGTCGCAGGTCGAGGCCCGGCGCGTGCCGCCGTAGAGGCCCGGCGCGTCCCCCTCCCTGGTGCCGCCCGCCCGCGGCCTCGCCTTCACATCGACCCGGTCGGTGCCGGACGCCAGCGTGTACGGGTCGGGTCCCGGCGATCCCACCGTCAGCCGCGTGATGGTCGCGCCGGCGTCCCCGCAGCCGGTCAGCACGCCGGCCGCGACGAGGGCCGCGAGGCACCCCGCCAGCGGCACGGCACCGGCGCCGGACCGCGCAATCGTCGAACGAATCTGCAGCATCTTCTTCTCCCGCTTCGGGCTCGCCGAACCTATACTCTTCGATGCCGGGCGGAGCGGTTTTGTGCCCGCGGTAATGCTCAATTTTTTCGAGAGGGTGCGAATGGCGGGTCCTGTTCCCCTCACCGCGTCCGACCCCACCCGGCTCGGACGGTGGGAGCTGCTCGGCCGGATCGGCGCCGGCGGCCAGGGCGCGGTGTACCTCGGCCGGCCCGCCGAGCCGGGGGCCGGGCCGTCCCGCGTCGCCGTCAAGCTGCTGCACGCCCAGCTCGTCGGGGACGCCGACGCCCGCGAGCGGTTCGTGCGCGAGATGGCCGTCCTGGAGCGGGTCGCCGGGTTCTGCACCGCCCAGATGCTCGCCGCCGACGTGGCGGGCGACCGCCCCTACATCGTCAGCGAGTACGTGCCGGGGCCGTCGCTGCGCGCCCTCGTCCACGACCAGGGGCCGCGCACCGGCGCGGCGCTCGACCGGCTCGCGATCAGCTCGGTGACGGCGCTGTCGGCGATCCACCGCGCGAACGTCGTGCACCGCGACCTCAAGCCGCAGAACGTGCTGATGGGCCCGGACGGGCCGCGCGTGATCGACTTCGGGATCGCCCGCGCGTTCGACGCGAGCGCGACGATGACGAGCCAGGTCGTCGGCACGCCCGCCTACATGGCGCCCGAGCAGTTCACCGGGCGGGTCGGGCCGTCGGCCGACCTGTTCGCCTGGGCGAGCACCCTGCTGTTCGCCGCCACCGGCCGCGACCCCTTCGCGGGCGGCCCGCTGCCCGCGGTGATGTACCGGATCCTGCACGAGACGCCCGACCTCGGCGCGCTGCCCGGCCCGCTCGCCGAGGTCGCCGCCGCCTGCCTCGCCAAGGAACCGCAGGCCCGCCCCACCTCCGAGGACGTCCTGCTCTGGCTGCTCGGCGAGAGCGAGCGGCACGCCCGGCTGGAGATCCCCACCGAGCACCCCACGGAGGACTTCGCCGGCCCGACGGCGCCGGTCCCGAGGTCCGCGTCCGAGGGCGAGCCGTGGCCGGCCCCCGGCCCGGCCGTCCAGTCCTCCCCGGAGCAGACGCCGACCTGGTCCGGCCCGCCCACGTCCGCGCCCGCACCCCCGTCGCCCGAACCCGCGCCCGGAACCGGGCCCGCGCCAGGCCCCGCGCCCGCCGCCGGACCCGCGTTCGGATTCGCGCCCGGGCCGGCGCCCGCGCCCGCTTCGCTGCCCCGGTCGCCCCGAGGCGTCCGGACGCTGCGGCGCGGCCCCGCGGTCGTGGCCGGCCTGCTCCTCGCCGGCGTGCTCGCCGCCCTGGACGTCGCCGCCCTCGCGATCCTGATCGCGCGGCCTTCCCTCAGCGAGGGCCACCGGGGCGGCCTGCTGCCCGTGGTCGCCTCGTCGTTCGCCGTCGTCGCCGTCGTCACGCTCGTCGGAGTGATCCTGGCGTGGCGCGGCAGCCGCGCCGCGGCGGGGACGGTGATGGCCGCCCGTGTCGCCCGCGTCGCGATGTGGGCGGCCTGGGGGGCGCTCGTCGAGATCCAGCCGGCCGCCCTGACCGGCCACGCCCTGCTGACCGCCTCAGTGGTGCTCCTCCTGGTCCGCGGCCTGTCCCGCTCGCCGGTCTGAGGCGCTCACCGGTCACCGGCGGCGCGCTCGGACCACTCCTTGAGGTCGCGGCGTTCGATGGCGGCGGCCATCAGCCCGGGGAAGGCGTCGGGGGTGCACGCGAAGGCCGGGACGCCCATCGCGGCCAGGGCCGCCGCGTTGTCGTGGTCGTAGGCGGGCGCCCCCTCGTCCGACAGGGCGAGCAGGACGACGACCTGCACGCCCGCCGCCGTCAGCGCCGCGACCCGCTGCAGCATCTCGTCGCGGACCCCGCCCTCGTACAGGTCGCTGATCAGCACGAGGGTCGTCTCGGCCGGCCGCGTGACCAGGCCCTGGCAGTACGCGACGGCGCGGTTGATGTCGGTGCCGCCGCCGAGCTGCGTGCCGAACAGCACCTCGACCGGGTCGTGGAGCTGGTCGGTGAGGTCCACGACGCTGGTGTCGAACACCACCAGCGACGTGCGCAGCGACCGCATCGACGCCAGCACCGCCCCGAACACGCTCGCGTACACCACCGACGCCGCCATCGAGCCGCTCTGGTCGATCGCGAGGACCACGTCCCGCTTGACGGCCTGCCGCCGCCTGCCGTACCCGATCAGCCGCTCCGGCACGAGCGTTCCCTGCTCGGGCAGGTAGTGGCGCAGGTTGGCGCGGATGGTGCGGTCCCAGTCGACGTCGGCGAGCCGCCTCGGGCGCAGGACCCGCGCCGACCGGTCGAGAGCCCCGCCGACGGCCGAGCGGGTCTTCTGCGCGAGCCGCCGCTCCAGGTCGCGCACGACCGTGCGCACCACCGCGCGCGCCGACTCCCTGGCCTTGTCGGGCAGCACCTTGTTCAGCGACAGCAGCGTCCCGACGAGGTGGACGTCGGGCTCGACCGCGTCCAGCATCTCCGGCTCCAGCAGCAGCCGGGTGAG
Organism: Actinomadura coerulea; assembly: GCF_014208105.1. NCBI lineage: Bacteria > Bacillati > Actinomycetota > Actinomycetes > Streptosporangiales > Thermomonosporaceae > Actinomadura > Actinomadura coerulea. The sequence continues at coordinate 3,279,097 of NZ_JACHMQ010000001.1, read as the reverse complement.
GTCGAGGCGCTCGATCGCGTCCTTCTGCATCACCCGCACGACGCTCGACGGGAAGTACGCGCGGATGTCGCCCAGCCACCGGGCCACGGAGGGCGCCGAGTCGCCGAGGCCGGCGCCGCGCCGCCCCGGCCGCGGCCGACCCCCGCCGCCGCCGGCCCCGTAGAGCCGCTCCAGCGCGCCGTCCATCCGGACGTCGTCGCCGGCCAGCGCCACGCCGGTCCCGTCGGCCTGGTCGCCGCCGAGCACCAGCCGCCAGCGCCGCAGCCGCTCGTCCACGCTCTCGCCGGTCCCGCTCCCGTTCGTCATGCAGGCCTCTCCCATCCGAGGATCCGCAGGGCGGTGGCGGCCGCCGGCGCCGCCCGGGCCTCGTCGACGTCGTCCTCCGGCGGCCGGTCCCGCCCGGCGGGGGCACGGCCGCGGCGGCGGAGCCGCTCGCCGATGGCGCGGCGCTCGGCGGCGGGGTAGGCGCCGAACGTGCGGCGCAGAAGGGGCAGGACGTCGGTGAACGAGTCGGCGGGCAGGCCGGCGACCCACTCGTCGACGAGCCGCAGGAGCGCCTCGTCGTGCATGAGCAGGAGGCCGCCGCCGGCGAGGAAGCCCTCGACCCAGGCGGCGGCGCGGTCGGGCGCCGCGCCGACGGACACGGCGCGCGCCATCCGGTCGGGGACGTCGTCCAGCCGCCCGGCGTCCAGCAGCAGGCGGGTCAGGCGTCCCTCGATCAGGCCGTGCAGGGCGCCCGGGCGGTCGAGCAGGCCCTCCAGGGCGCGGCGCCAGCGCTCGATGTGGCCCTCGTCGGCGAGCAGGGACAGGGCGCCGTGGACGGCGTCGACGTGGCCGAGGAACTCGCGGGCGGCGTCGTCGTCCAGCCCGGTGATCGCCGGCGGGAGCCCGACGCAGACCCGGACGACGAGGCCGTCGACCACCGTGCGCAGCGGCCCGGTGGAGGTGCCGCGGACGTCGCCGTAGCGCAGCGCGCGCACCAGCGCGGGCATCGCCGCCATCAGGTGCGCGACGTCGGTGTCGACCGCGGCGCGGTCGGCAAGGGCGCGCATGACCGCGGGGAGCGCGTCGCCGAGGTCGGCGAGCAGGCACCGCTCGGCCACGGCGGTGAGGTCGGCGAGGGCGGTGGCGCTCCCGGCCGCCTCCCGCGCGCGGGCGGTGCTCGCTCCGCGCACGGTGGTGCCCCACGCGCTCGCCTCGATCAGCTCGACGTCGAACTCGGGGCGCCAGAGCAGCGTCCACGTCTCGCGGAACGTGCCCTTGGAGCGGCTCTCCGACGGGACCCCCCAGTTCACGTCCAGCATGCGGAGCCGGTGCAGCAGGCGGCTGCGCTCGAGGTCGGTGGGCTTGCGCAGGTCGAGGTCCTGCTCCTTCTCCAGCGCGCTCGGCCTGAGCCTGAGCCGCCGCTGCTCGGCCTGCAGGTCGCGCTGCAGCGGCACCATCGGGGTGCGTTCCGGGACGGCGCCGAGCCGCTCGCCGACGACCATCCGGTCCTGGATGATCCGGACGGGCAGCTCGGCGCCCTCGCACAGGACGGCGCGGGTCGCCTCGGTGACCTCGTCCAGCCCGGCGAGGGGGCGCCCGCGCAGCGCGGCCAGGGCCTCGGCGAGCCGGACGGCCTCGATCACGTGCGCGGAGGAGACGTGCAGGTCCTCCTCGCGCAGGACGCGGGCGGCGGCGGTCAGCCAGCGCTCGATCGGGCGGTCACGGGCCGCGAACAGGTGGTGGTACCAGCCGGGGGAGCGCACCCCTGCGCCGTAACCGGACCGCCCGGCGAGCCGCCCGTGCGTCCACGGCACCCACGTCATGGCCACCCTGGTCTTCGGCAGGCCGCGCAGCGTCCTGTCGTCGCGGGCCGCCGGGACCTTGGCGCGCAGGGCCGGGACGTGCCACGCCCCGCAGACCACGGCGACCCGCTCGTGCCCCTCCCTGAGGGCGCGGCGCACCGTCCTGCGCATGTGGGCCTCGCGCTGCTCCTCCCGCGCGGCCGGTTCGAGTTCGCCGCGCAGCTCCGCCATGGCCTCGGCGATGGCGGGGAACGGGGACGGGCCGCCGTGGCGGTGCTCGACCACGTCGTCCCACCACCGCTCGGCGTCGTCGTACCCGGCGGCCTTGGCGAGCCAGCCGAGCGGGTCGAGCCTGAGGCCCTCCTCGGGCGGCTCCTCCTCCGCCGGGACGAGCTGGTTCGCGGCGGGCAGGTCGCAGAACCGGACGGGCACGCCCGCCGACAGCGCGTACCTGATCGCCTGCCATTCCGGGCTGAACTCGGCGAACGGCCAGAACGCGGCCCTGCGGTCGCCGTCGGCCGGGACGGGGGAGTAGGCGAGCAGGGCGACCGGCGGCACCATCTCCGGGTCGCCCGCCAGCTCCACGATCGCGTCGGCCTCAGGAGGCCCCTCGACCAGCACCGCGTCCGGCTTGAAGTCCTCCAGCGCACCCCGCAGCGCGCGGGCCGACCCCGGCCCGTGGTGCCGGACGCCGAAGACTTCGACCTGGCTCAAGAGACCTCCCGGCAGGCGCGGTAGAAGTCGCGCCACTCGGGGCGGTCCCGGACGACCGCCTCCAGGTACTCCTGCCACACGACGCGGTCGGACACCGGGTCCTGGACGACGGCGCCGACGATCCCGCCCGCCACGTCCGCGGCGCGCAGCACGCCGTCGCCGAAGTGCGCGGCCAGCGCCAGCCCGCTGGTGATCACCGAGATGGCCTCGGCGGTGCTGAGGGTCGCGCTGGGCGACTTCAGCTTGGTGCGCCCGTCGGCCGTGGCCCCGGACCGCAGCTCCCGGAACACCGTGACGACGCGCCGGATCTCCTCCAGGCCCGCCGGGCTCTCGGGCAGCTCCAGCCCGGCGCCGATCTGGTCGACGCGGCGCGCGACGATCGCGACCTCGTCCTCGACGGACTCCGGCAGCGGCAGCACGACCGTGTTGAACCGGCGGCGCAGCGCGCTGGACAGCTCGTTCACGCCCCGGTCGCGGTCGTTGGCGGTCGCGATGACCGTGAAGCCCTTGCGCGCCTGCACCTCGGTGTTCAGCTCGGGGACGGGCAGCGTCTTCTCCGACAGGACGGTGATGAGGGTGTCCTGGACGTCGGAGGGCATCCGGGTCAGCTCCTCGATGCGGGCGACGGAGCCGCGCCGCATCGCGCGCATCAGCGGGCTCTCCACCAGCGCCCGCTCCGAGGGGCCCTCGGCGAGCAGCCGCGCGTAGTTCCAGCCGTAGCGGATCGCCTCCTCCGCCGTGCCGGCCGTGCCCTGCACGAGCAGCGCGGAGTCGCCGCTGATCGCGGCGGCGAGATGCTCCGACACCCAGGTCTTCGCCGTGCCCGGGACGCCGAGCAGCAGCAGCGCCCGGTCGGTCGCGAGCGTCGCCACCGCGACCTCCATCAGCCGGCGCGGCCCCACGTACTTCGGGCTGATCGCCGTGCCGTCCGGCAGTTCGCCGCCGAGCAGGTACGCGGTGACCGCCCAGGGCGACAGCCGCCAGCCGGGCGGCCGGGGCCGGTCGTCGTGCTCGGCCAGCCGCGCCAGCTCGGCGGCGTGCTCCTGCTCGGCGTGCGGCCGCAGCACGGCGCCCTCGGTCGGCGCGGGTGAACCGCCCCCGGGGCCCGCCGGGCCTGCCTCTTCGGTCACTGGTCAAGCTCCTTCAGCATCTCGTCGCGGAAACGCAGGGTCGCGATCAGGTCGGTCACGGCGCGCGGCGCGGCCGGTCCGAGGGCCGCCAGGCGGGCCGCGGCGGCCGGGTCGAGCCGCTGGTCGGCGAGCCGGCACAGCTGCGTGATCAGGTGCTCGTCGCGGCGGGTGGGGGACTCGGCGGACGCGCTCAGCGTCGCGACCACCGCCGCCGCGAGCGGCCCGGCCCACGGGCCGGGCACCCGTTCCAGGACGCGCAGCAGGCCGGGGCGCCCCTCCACCCAGCGGATCAGGTCGGCCGCCGCCGGGTCGCGCTCCGGGCCGGGCAGGACCGACAGCAGGTCGGCGAGGGCCTCCGGCTCGTCGACCATGACGCCGCCCCTGAGCAGCGCCCGCGCCCAGCCGGTGTCGCGCTGGCCGAGGGCGGCGCGGGCCCAGCCGATGTGGACGTCGCGCCCGTCGGAGTCGGCGACGGGCAGGCACACGATCTCCATGGGCGGCAGCCCGAGCAGCTCCGTCCAGGCCGACAGCGGGGTGCGGGCCAGGATCTCGCGGAGCCACGCGGCCCGCGTCCCCACCGGGGAGCCCCCGCCGCGCGGCGCGAACGACCCGGTCGGATGGAACGGGACGCCGTCGCGCGCCAGGTCCTCGTCGTGGGCGTGCGGTGGCTCCACCCGGATCCACGTCTGCCTGCGGCCCTGGACCGTGCGCTCCTCCGCGGTCAGGCAGGCCCGGGCCCGCGCCGCCATGCGCTCCCCGTACGCCGAGCCCGGCATGCGGGCCAGCAGATCGGACGCGATCTGGCGGACGTCCTTCCCGCGGTCGCCCAAGGCCTCCTCGAGGAACTCCTCGTCGTCGAGGGAGAGCCCATGCGCGAACGTGGCGATGAACGCCGCGCGGTCGGGCGCCGGCTCCTTCGCCCAGGTTCCCTGGAGAAGCTCCCGCGCGCGCTCTGGCTCGGTCTCGCGAAGCATGGTCAGGTAGGCCACCCGCCGGTTGCGCGTCCCGGTCTCCCACACTTCGGGGCCGCCGCCGGGGTCGTCGCCGGAACCCACCAGGTAGGCCCAGTCGGTGTTCTGCAGGGCAAGCCACACGCCGCGCCGCCCGCACGCCCTGGCGATCGAGGGCCGCAGCATCCGGTCGCTGCGCCCCCGCTCCAGCAGTTCGGGGAGCGACTGGGCGGGCACCCGCAGACCCCGGGCGGCCGCCGCGTCCAGCCATTCGGGCAGCACCCGGATCTGCTCGCCGCCGAGGATGCGCCGCAGCCGGGCCGCCGCCGCCCTCGGCACGGCCGGGACGTCCTCCACGGGGGCCAGCGCCACCGGCTCGGGGGCCGCCCCGGACGGGACCTGCCCGGCCCGCCGCCGGACGGCCAGCAGCGCCGCCTGGTCGAGCAGGCGGCCCGCCCTGTCGCCGTCGCCGTCACGGCCGCCGGGCGCCTCCGCGAGGACGGGCGGGTCGCGGCGCTCGGTGCCCAGCAGCGCGGCGGTGACGTGCTCGTCCCACGCCGTCACATGATCACCGTCCCCTCGTCCTCGTGCCATGCGGCCAGCGGGCGCAGGCCGCGCGGGCGCCACTCCCCGGCCAGGGTGACCGGACCGCCGCCCGACAGGGCGAGCAGCCGCCACGGCTCGCCCATCCGCAGCGGCAGCGCGTCTCCGGCGCCGTCGACGACGTGCAGGCCGCCCTCCTCGGTACGCGCCAGGCGGACGCCTTCCAGCGTCGCGGGCCAGCGGTCCAGCCAAGGGTCGAGCGCGAGGGCGGCCGCGTGCTCGTCGAGGAAGCCCTGGACGGACGTCCCCGCGGGCGTGCCCCGCATGGGCGCCCCGTACCGCTCGGCGACCAGCGCCCGCAGCGGCTGCGCGCCCGGGTAGAAGGCCAGCTCCGCGTCGACCTGCATACCCACGACGAGCGAACCGTCCAGGGACGTGCCCGGCGCGGCGAAGGACAGCACGAGCGCGGGGCGCCCCGTCCGGTTCCCGCGGAGCCACACCCTGCGCGTGGTGAGCAGGTCTTGCGCGGTGTCGCGCGACCCGGTCACCGACCACAGGTCGCGGACGCGCTCCCCGCCGGACAGCACCTCCTCCTGCGGGACGGTGAACCCGACCCGCGAGCGGACCGTCTCGCGCAGCCCCTCGGGCAGCTCGTCCCGCCGCTGGTAGGCCCGGACGAGCAGCCGCAGCAGCGCGTACTCCTCCAGCAGTCGCCCCGGCCAGCCGGGCCGGCGCGGGATCGCGGCCAGGCCCCTGACCGGCCCCGCCAGCGCCCCCGCCTGCGCGTCGACGAGCCGCCGAGCCGCGTCGTCCCACAGCCGGTAGGGGGCCTTCTCCGCCTGCGCGAGGCCGTGCGCGACCTGGTCGCGGAGCCACTGGTCGAGCTCGGCGAGCCCGTCGTCGACCCGCCTGGCCCGCCGCTCCGCCGTCTTCGGGTCGCGCGCCTTGGCCGCCGGGGCGGCCCGCCGCTCGGCCGCCCGGTCGGCCCGCTCCCGGCGGTCCTCCACCCACTCGGCGACCCACGCGGGACGCGACCCACTCTCGACGCCCTCACCCGCGGGGGGACGACCTCCAGCACCCCCCGGAGCGCCTTCGGCTTCTACCCCTGCGGGGGGACGACCCCCCGCACCCCCCGGAGCGCCTTCGGCTTCTACCCCTGCGGGGGGACGACCCCCCGCACCCCCCGGAGCGCCTTCGGCTTCTACCCCTGCGGGGGGACGACCCCCCGCACCCCCCGGAGCGCCTTCGGCTTCTATGAGGCCGTCGGCCCACAGGAACAGCAGCGCCAGGGCGTGCTTGCACGGGAACTTGCGGCTCGGGCACGTGCACCGGAACGCCGGGCCGGTCAGGTCGGCGCACGTCCGGTAGGAGGACTTGCCGCTGCCACGGCACTCGCCCCAGACGGCCTCGTCGTCGCACCCCGTCCCCGCCCACTTGGCGGGCTTGGCGACGCCGCCCGCCGCCCTGGCGGACGACGCGTCGGGCGCGAGCCCGAGCACCTGCTCACGAGACCACCGATCCCTCACACAACCGAAACTATCGGCGCCCTCGGACAATCGGCGGCACCGCGGCCCCGTCCGGCGTCAGCCCACCCCGCCGAAGCCCGGTGGCGTGGGGAGGTCGGGCAGCGAGACGTCCGGGATGAGGAGCGCGCCGCCCGCCAGCAGCGCCAGCAGGGCGGTGACCGCGAACAGGCCCACCCAGGCGAGCCCGGGGACGCCGGTGAGGTGGTGGAGCTGGTCGGCGTCGGAGCTCGGCGCCATGTGCCGGGCCCGCATCCGCTGGAGCTCGATCACCGGGCGGGTGCCCGCCAGCAGCAGGAACCAGGCGGCCAGGTAGGCGAACCCGGCCTGCACCGTGGCGCTGCCCAGCCACGACACCGCGAACACCAGCGCGCCCGTGACGATCACCGACAGCGCGCCGTAGGCGTTGCGGATCATGATGAGCATCGCGGCGAGCAGCGCCAGGGTGAACCACAGCATCAGCGTGATGCGGCCGTCCTCCAGCAGCAGCGCGAACAGCAGCCCGAGCAGCGGCGGCGTGACGTACCCCGCCATCGCCGTGAAGATCATGCCGATGCCGTGCGGCTTGCCGCGCGACACGGTCACGCCCGAGGTGTCGGAGTGCAGCTTGATGCCGTCCAGCTTGCGGCCGAAGATCAGCGCGACCAGCGCGTGCCCTCCCTCGTGCGCGATCGTGACGGTGTTGCGCGCCATCCGCCAGGTCGGGCCGTGCACCACCGAGGCGAGCGCCGCGAGGCCGACAAGGGCCACCAGCCACCACGGCGGATCCGGCTGCGTTCCCGTCACCCGGTGCCACAGGTCGGCGATGCTCACGTTTTCCACGTCCACCTCGGAGTCGTCGTCGCGATGCCCAACATTAGGACGTTCCGGATAACGTTCGCGTTCGGATCTCGAACCGGCGGACGGGGCATGCCGCGTTCCGCCCCCCAAGTGATCGATGTCATGGCGGATCACCCGCAACCCGCAGGACCGGTATCGATCTACCAGGCCGATCTCCGCAAACCCGTTCCGGAGCGCCCCGTATTGCCGTTATGGTGCCTTCGCGCCCCGGGCCAGCGGCTCCCTGCTCCCGGCGCGCCGAGAGGGTGAGCGGGGATTGAACGGGGACCGATCCTCCGCGCGGACCACCGGCCCGCGCGGTCTTTTCCGAATCTTCCGGCGTGACAGGCTGACCGGCCAGATCGCCGCCGGGCTCGTCGGCGTGCTCGCCGTGGGCGCGCTCGTCTACGGCGTGGGCACGGCCAGCGCGCGGTACCGGCTCTCGGACGTGGGGGCCTGGCTGAGCGCGAGCGGCAGGGGCCTGGTCGTGCACGCCAACGGGCTGGCCGGCAAGGTCGACGGCAAGACCGCGGTGGTGCCGCAGATGCGCGGCCACCGCATCAAGGTCGTCCAGGACGGCGCCACGGTGCTGCTGGTCGACGAGGACACCGGCGTCGTGAGCCGGATCGACCCCTCCCAGCTCAAGATCACCAAGAGCCGGCAGGCCGGCGGGCCGGGCATGCAGGTGCTCTCCGGCGCCGGCGCCGCCTACACGGTCGACCTCGTCAAGGGCGCCGTCCAGCAGATCGACCCGGTGACCCTGGCGCCGGTCGGCGGCGCCGCGACCCTCACCGCGCCGCTCGGGCAGGCGGGCATCGACGCCGACGGCGCGCTGTGGGTGCCCGTCCCGCAGACGGGCGGAGTGGTCCCGTTCAGGTCGGGCCGCCGGGGCGAGCCCGTGGCGGCCGGGAAGGCCGGCGACCGCCTCGCGCTGACGATCGCCGCCGGACGGCCCGTGATCATCGACGGCACGTCCGCGACGGCGCTGATCGTCCGCCCCGAGGGCACGCAGCGGGTCAACCTGCCCGCGCCCGTCGCGCGGGCCGCGGACGGCGTCAAGGTCCCGGCGGCCGCCGACGGGCAGACCGTCCCGATCCTCGGCGCGGGCGGCTCCCTCTACCTCCTGGACACCGGCGTCGGACGGGTCGACTCGGTGGCCCTGCGCGTGCCGGACCACGCCTTCGATCCCCCCAACGTCCTCGGGGACCGCGTCTACCTGCCCGACCGGACGTCCGGCCGGCTGCTGGTCTTCAACACCGAGCGCAACGCCTGGGAGCGGCCCGTGGCGGCCGCCCGTCCCGGCGGCACGATCGAGATGCTCGTCCGCGACCACATGCTGTGGGTGAACGACCCCGACGGACCCACCGCCCTCGCCTTCGGCCCGGACGGCGCCGTCAAGCGCATCGAGAAGTACGACGACAAGGTCCCCGGCAGCGCGCGGCGCCCGCTGCCCGTCCAGGCCGATCCGGGCGGCGGGCAGGGCAACCGCAACAGGGGCGGCGGGGGCCCCGGCGGGTCCACGACCGTCACGCCGCCGCCGGCCAGGCCGCCGGTGAAGAAGGACCCCACCGCGCCCGACCCGCCCACGCCCGCCGCGTCCGGCGACAACGGCTCGATCAAGGTGCGGTTCACGGCGGCCGCGCAGCCGCAGGGCGTCTACCCCGTGGCCCGGTTCGTCCTGCTCGGCCAGAACGGCAGGCCGGTCGCGGGCGCGAGGCCGGCGCGGTTCCCCGGGGCCGTGCAAGGCGGGACGTTCACCGTCGGCGGCCTGACCTGCGACACGACCACCCACGTCTACAAGGTGGCCGCCGAGTACAAGGGGAAGGACGGCAAGCCCGCCTACAGCGAGTCCGGCGAGGTGGGCGCCACCGCCTGCACCGCCCCCGGCCCGCCGACCGCACTCGAAGCGACCGCCGTCAACCACGGCGCGGACCTCGCCTGGTCCCCCTCGTCCGGTTTCGACGTCACCTACGACATCACCTGGAACGGCGGATCGGCCTCGACCAGGGCGACCTCGCACCAGGTCAGGAACCTTGCCAACGCGAGGACGTACACGCTGAAGGTGACCGCCCGCAACGGCGCCGGATCGTCCACGGCGGTGAGCGCGTCGGCAGACCTCAACCCGGACGCGCACGCCCAGCCCTACTCCGGCCACAACAACGACAACACCAACACGTACCTGCACACTGGCCCGGGTACCGGCACCCCGCGCGACGGGGAGTTCCCCAAGGGCTTCACAGGCCAGGTGACGGTGTACTGCCAGCAGAGATCCGACACCGTCAAGGACCTGAACAACCCCAGCCTCGTCAGCGACGTCTGGGACAAGATCCAGTACGACGGCCGGACGCGCTGGGTCAGCGACCTCTACGTGAACACCCCCGGCTCGAACTCGGGGACGTTCTCTTCGTCACTGTGGGAGTGCACCTGATGACCGAGAACCCCGGGACGAACGCGGCGGTGGACGCGGACGCGCTGGCCGGGCGGTTCGCGCAGATGTTCGCGGCGCTGGCGGGCAACATCGAGCGGGTCGTGCGCGGCAAGCGGGAGAAGGTCGAACTGGCGCTGACCTGCCTGCTGGCCGAGGGGCACCTGCTGGTCGAGGACGTCCCCGGCGTCGGCAAGACGACGCTGGCGCGGGCGATCTCGGCGTCCGTCGAGGCCAAGTGGGCGCGCATCCAGTTCACGCCCGACCTGCTGCCCAGCGACATCACCGGCGTGTCGATCTTCAACCAGGGGACGGGCGAGTTCGAGTTCCACCCCGGGCCGATCTTCGCGAACCTGGCCGTGGCGGACGAGATCAACCGCGGCTCGCCCAAGACGCAGTCGGCGCTGCTGGAGGTCATGGAGGAGCGCCGCGTCACCGTCGAGGGCGTCCCGCACCCGGTGCCGCGCCCGTTCATGGTGATGGCCACGCAGAACCCCGTCGACATGGACGGCACCTATCCGCTGCCGGAGGCGCAGCTCGACCGGTTCCTGATGCGGATCTCGATGGGCTACCCCGACCACCAGGCCGAGGTGGCGCTGCTCGCCGGGGCGCCGACCGGCGCGGTGCTCGACCAGATGCCGCCGGTGCTGAGCCGCGAGGACCTCGCCCGGATGATCGACTTCGCGCAGCGGCTGCACGTCGCGCCGCCGCTGTACGACTACCTCGTGCGCGTCGTCGCGGTCACCCGCGAGCACCCGGACCTGCGGCTCGGCGCGAGCCCGCGGGCGGGCATCGCGCTGCTGCGCGCCGCGCGGGTGCGGGCGGCGGCGGCCGGCCGCTCCTACATCGTGCCCGAGGACGTCAAGGCGCTCGCGGTCCCCGTCATCGCGCACCGGCTGATCGTCACGCCGGAGGCCGAGCTGCGCGGGCGCTCGGGCGCCGACGTGGTCGCCGAGGCGCTGGGCGACGTGCCGACGCCGCAGGCCGCCGGGGTGTGACGTGCTGACGCCGCTCGGATGGGGGACGGCGGCCGGTTCGGTCCCGCTGTACGCGGCGGGCTGGTGGCTCGGCTATCCCGAACCCGCCGCGCTGGCCGTCGCGGGCCTCGCCGCGGTGGGGGCGGCGGCGCTGTGGACGCTGCCGCGCCCCCGGCTGGAGGTCCGCAGGGAGATCGCGCCGGAGCGGGTGGCGCGCGGCGAGCCCGCCGTCGGGGTCCTGCACGTGACGAACAAGGGGCGCGGCGTGCGCGGGCTCAGCGCCGAGGACGCGGCGGGCTCCGCGCCGGTCGCGGTCGACGTCCCGCGGCTGCGCCCGGGCGGCGGGCGCACCGTGACCTACCGGCTGCCGACGTCCCGGCGCGGTGAGATCCCGGTGGGGCCGCTGCGGCTGGTGCGCGCCGACCCCCTCCGGCTGGCGCGCCGGGTGCGCGAGTACGGGACGCCGCGGGTCCTGCTCGTCCGGCCGAGGACGGTGCGGCTGGGGCTGCTGCCGTCCGGTCGCGCCCACCACCTGGAGGGCCCGACCAGCGACAGGTCCCCGGCGGGGACGGCGACCTTCCACGCGCTGCGCGAGTACGTGATCGGGGACGAGCTGCGCCACGTCCACTGGAAGTCGTCGGCCCGCACCGGGACGCTGATGGTCCGCCAGCTCGTGGACGCCAGCCTGCCGACGACGACGGTCGTGCTGGAGGCGCGCCCCGGCTCGTGGCCGGAGCCGGACGACTTCGAGCTGGCCGTCGACGCCGCGGCGTCGGTCGCGGCCGGGGCGGCGTCGGCGAGCTTCCCCGTCCGGATCCTCACCGGCGACGGCCAGGTCGCCGACACGCGGGGCGGGCCGGACGACGTCGAGGTCCTCCTGGACCGGCTCACCTCCGTCCAGACGCGGGAGGGGCCGCGTTCGGCCGTGGACGCGGTGCGCCGCGTGCGTCCGGGCGGTTCCCTCGTCCTCATCACCCCGGACGCCGCCGAGCTCGGGCGCGTCGCGGCCGTCCGCGGCCGCTTCGACCGGGTCGTCGTGCTGCGGGTCCGCCCGCGGGACCCCGCGGCGGCGCCGCCCGGCGTCCAGCTCGTCGACTTCACCGACCTGGAGGGGCTGGCCGAGGCATGGCACCGGCTGGGGGCCGCCCGGTGACCCGGTACGCGTCGATCGTCGTGACGGCCTGCCTGGCCGCCGTCGCCGGGCTGGCGTTCCAGCGGGTCTTCGGTCTCGGCCCGGTCGTCCCCGTCGCCGCCGTCGCGGCGGCGGTGCCGACGCTGCTGTGCGGGCTGCTGTCGGGGCCGCGCAAGGACAGGGGCCCGTGGCCGCTGTGGATCTCGCTGGTGCTGACCGTCGTCGCCTGGGCGGGAACGGTCTCGGTGACCGTCCTGCGCCCCGCCCTCCGGGACGGGACGCTCCCGCAGACGCTGCGCGAGGGGGTCCTCGGAGCGTGGAAGTCGATCCTGACCACGCTGCTGCCCGCCCCCGCGAAGCCGGAGTACCTCGTCCTGGTGCACGTGGTGGTGTGGCTGGCGGCGTTCGCGGCGGCGGAGCTGGCGCTGCGCACCTCGCCGCGCGCCCTGCCCTGCGTGCCCGTCCTCGGCGTGTGGGCGGTCGCGCTGCTGCTCGGGGTGGACGGTCCCGGCTCCAACCTGCCGCTCGCCGCCGCCACCGTCGTGCTCATCGCCGTGCTGGTCCTCGTCCGCGCGGACGGCCCGGGCGCCGCGTGGCGGCCCCTGCTGGTCGGCGTCCCCGCCGCGGCCGTCCTCGGGGCGCTGGCGTTCGCCGCGGGAACCGTCGTCCCCGTCAGCGCCGACCCCTACGACCCGCGCGAGCAGGTGCAGGCGCCGCCGCCGCAGCAGCGCGACGGCGTCAGCCCCCTGGACCGCGTCGGCGGCTGGCTGCTCAGCCCCGACCAGGTGATGTTCACGGTCCGGTCGAAGCGGAACGAGATCGAGCGGCTCGCCGTCCTGGACCGCTTCGACGGTGTGACGTGGTCGTCCACGGCCCGCTTCGTCCCGACGGGCAGCCGCGTGCCGCAGGGGCCGGACCCGGACCGCGAGCACGAGGTCGCGCAGCACATCACGATCCGCGACCTGCCGGGCGTGTGGGTGCCCGCCGCCGACCGGCCGCGGGAGGTCGCCGGGCTCCCCGTCGTCGTCGATCCCGGCAGCGGCGCGCTGGCCGCCGCGCGGCCGCTGCGCCCCGGCCAGACCTACCGCGTCGACTCCGTCGTCCCCGAATGGACGGCCGACGACCTCGCCGGGGCGGACGTCGCCGCCGACGCCGAGGCCAGGGCGGCGCGGGAGCTGCCGTGGGGACCGGGCGCGAAGGAGCCGCCCGTCCAGATCGCCGAGTTCCGCAGGTTCGCCCAGGCCGCGACGCGGGGCGCCGTGTCGCCCATCCAGAAGGCCGCGATGCTCGCCGAGTACCTCAAGCGGTACGCCCGGTACGACGTGACCGCCCCGCCGGGGCACGGTTACCGGCAGCTCGACTACTTCCTCGGCGAGGGCAGGCGCGGCACGCCGGAGCACTTCGCGACCGCCTACGCGCTGCTCGCCCGGACGATCGGCCTGCCGTCCCGCGTCACCGTGGGCTTCGACGGCGGCGACCGCGCGGGCGACACCGTCCAGGTCCGGTCCGGGGACGTGATGGTGTGGCCGGAGATCAAGTTCGACCGGCTCGGCTGGATCCGGTTCAACCCGCTGCCCGACAGCGCGCGCCGCTCCAAGAAGAACGACTCCGTCGCGGCGGGTGAGACCGAGCAGAAGCTGGAGCAGGCCCAGAAGAACGCGGCCTCCCAGCAGCGCGGACAGGGGCCGGGCGACACGACGCAGAACGACCCGCGGAAGCCGGCCGCCGCGGACGGCGGGCCCACGCCGTGGTGGGTGTTCGCCGCGCTCGCGGCGGGCGCGCTCGCCATCGGCTATCTGGGCGCCGTCCTGCTCGCCCCCGCCCTGCGGAGGCGGCGCCGGAGGGCCGGGACGCCCGCCGCCCGCATCACCGGCGCGTGGCACCAGGCGCTCGACCACCTCGCCGACGTCGGCCTGTCCACGGCCCGGACGCTGACCGCGCACGAGGTCGCCCGCTTCGGCGCGTCCGCCGTCGGCGAGGACGCCCACGGCCATCTCGGGCCGCTCGCCGACCTGGTCAACCGCAGCCGGTTCGCCGCGTCCCACCCGGACCCCGGCGCCGCCGACCAGGCGTGGCGGCACACCGACGAGCTCGGCCGCCTCGTCACCGCCAGGGCCGGGCGGCTGCGCCAGTTCCGGCGCCGCCTGCACCCGCGGTCGCTGCGGGACCGCCGGGCCGTCAGGACGCGGGGACGCTGACCGCGATCTCACCGCCGAGCACCGCGCCCGTCTCCAGCCCCAGGTCGTCCCCGCTCCAGAACCGGCCCGGGTCGAACCAGTTCGGGCGGCGCCCCTTCGGCAGCAGCCCCATCGACTGGTACGTCACCGCGACGATCTCCGCGCAGAACGCCGTCTCCAGGTTCGGGTCCCGCTCGGCCGGCCGCCGGATCGGCACCCGCCCGCGCAGCCACCGCGTCGCCAGCTTCGACGTGGAGGGGAACGGCGTGCCGTCCAGCCGCGCCACCGCGCGCAGCGCCGCGTCCTCCATCGCCGGGGTCGGCGGCGGGTCGAGCTGCCGCAGCCAGGCCCGCTGCCCGTACCGGTTCCCCCAGGCCAGCACCGCGTCCCGCAGGTCGTGCAGCTGCGCGCCGCGGTGGTGCCCGCCGGTCCACATGTCCCGCAGCGAGCGGCCGAGCTCGGCGTGCCACATCAGCGGCGGCAGGTCGTCGATCACCACCGCCATGCCGACGTGGTTGACGGGGCTGTTGGTCGTCATCTGGATGGCGCGGTCGGCGACCGTGCGGCCGCGGAACAGCCACACGTCCCCGGTGCGGGTCAGCTCGACGGCCTGGTCGAGGGAGATGCTCGTGCCCGGCATGGTCGCTACGGTAGCCGTATGCGCACGTTGAGGGGTTCCGGCGTCTGGAAAGCATCGAATCTCTGGAAGGCGCTGGGCGTCGCCGGGTTCCTCGGGGTCGCCGCGACCGGGGCCGTGGTCGTGCGCGCCGAGCGCCGCCGCCGCTCCTACACCCCCGAGGAGATCCGGGAGCGCCTGCACGAGCGGCTGGACGGGTCGCCGGGGGAGCGGGCATGACGGCCCGCGCCGTCCGCCCGCCCGGCCCGGACGACCTGGACCGCGCCTGGCGGGCCGTGTCCGCCGAGCTCGCGCCCACGCCGCTGGTCCCCTCGGGCCTGGCGCCGGGCGCGCTGCTGAAGCTGGAGACGTTCCAGCCGGTCGGCGCGTTCAAGGTGCGGGGCGCGCTCGCTGCCGTCGCCGCGCTCCCGGGCGGGGAGCCGGCCGTCACGGCGAGCGCGGGCAACCACGGCCTCGGCATGGGGTACGCCGCCGCGAGGGCGGGCGCGGACGTCACCGTCGTCGTCTCGACCCGGGCGTCGCAGGTCAAGGTCGACAGGATCCGCGCGTTCCCGGTGCGCCTCGTCCAGCACGGGGAGACCTACGACGAGGCCGAGGCGCACGCGATGACGCTGCCCGGCCACTACGTCTCGCCCTACAACGACCCGGCGGTCATCGCGGGACAGGGCACCATCGGGCGCGAACTCGACCGGCAGGCGGACGGCCCCCTCACGGTCGTCGCGCCGGTCGGCGGCGGCGGGCTCGTCGCCGGCCTGTGCCTGTGGGCGCGCGAGCGCGGCGGCGTGCGGATCGTGGGCGTGGAGTCGGCGGTGTCGCGCGGCGTCTCGGCGTCGGTCGCGGCCGGGCGGGTCACGCGGGTCGAGGTCGGCGACACCTTCGCCGACGGCCTGCCCGGCAACCTCGAACCCGGTTGCGTCACCCCCGGGGTGATCGGGCGCACCGCCGAGCTGACGTCGGTCACCGACGACGAGATCCGGGCGGCGCTGCGGATGCTGTTCCACGAGCACGGTCTCGTCGCCGAGGGCGCGGGCGGCGCGGCGGTCGCCGCCGTCCTGGCCGGGAAGGTCGAGGCCGCCGGGCGCCTGGTGGTGGTCGTGTCCGGGCGCAACATCACCGCCGCGGCGTACTCCGCCGCCGTCGGCGGAACCTGAGAGCGGCCGTTTGGCGGGAACACCGGCGCCGGTGGGACCTGAGCGGCTACGGTGGCCCCTGCGAAATGGGTGGGGGATTTCAGGACATGGCGGGCCTGGGCGTTTTCTTCCGGCGTGATCGGCTGACGGGGCAGGTGGCCGTCGGGCTCACCGGCGTGCTCGTCATCGCCGCCGTCGTCTACGGAGTGGGCGTCGCGAGCGCCAAGTACCGGATCGCCGACGTCGGCGCCTGGCTCACCGCGCGGGACAAGGGCCTCGTCGTACACGTCAACGGGCCCGCGGCCAAGGTGGACGGCAAGACCGGCGTGCCCCCGCAGATGCGCGGCCACGACATCAGGATCGTCCAGGACGGCGCCACCGTCCTGATCGTCGACCAGGACACCGGCGTCGTCAGCCGGCTCGACCCCTCCCAGCTGGACGTCGGCGCGAGCCGCCCGCTCGGCCGCGGCATCCAGGTCCTCGCCGGCGCGGGGAAGGCCTACACGGTCGACTCCGTCAAGGGCGTCCTCCAGCAGATCGACCCGGTCGGCCTGACGCCGGTCGGCGCGCCCGCCGCGCTCCCGCCCGTCCTCGGGCAGGCGGGCATCGACGCGCGCGGCGCCCTGTGGGTGCCGGTGGCGAAGGACGGGCAGGTCACGGCGTTCAAGGACGGCCGCTCGCAGCCGCCGGTCCCCGTCGGCGGGCCGGGGGACGACCTCGCGCTCACCATGGCCGCGGGCGACCCCGTCGTCGTGAACTCCACGAAGGCCACCGCCACCGTCGTCAAGCCGTCCGGGACGCGCCTGACGGTCGGGCTGCCCGCGACCGTCCGGCAGGCGGGCCGCGGCGGCGTGCTCGCCCCACCCGCCACCGAGGGCAAGACCGTCCCGCTGCTGGTGCCCGGCGCCGGGTCGCTGGTGACCGTGGACACCGACACCGGGCGGTACTCCAGCACGCGGCTCGCCATGCCGAAGCACCGGTACCGGCCGCCGCAGATGCTCGGGCCCAAGGTCTACATCCCCGACGAGACGGCCGGGGCCCTGCTCGTGTACGACTCGGCGGGCAACCGGTTCGAGGCGCCGGTCCCCGTCAGCGGGCGGCCCGCCAGGCTGGACGTCTTCGTGCGCGACGGCCTGCTGTGGGCGAACGACCCGTCGGGCCCGCGCGCCGTCGTGATCGACGGGCAGGGCGGCCGCAAGGGCATCGACAAGTACCGGGACAAGGTGCCGGGCGGACCCGCCCGCCGCGCCATCCCGCGGCCCGGCGGCAGCGGCGCTCCCCAGCCGCCGCGGACGACCGCCCCGCAGGACCCGCGCCGGACTCCCGGCCGGCCGCCCGGCGGGCCGCTGAACGTGTCGGTCACGCCCGGGGCGGGCACGATGCGGATCGACTTCCAGCCCTCGGACGGCGAGGGGATCATCGGCTACGCGCTGAAGGACGTCCCGCCCGGCCTCACGGCGAGCCCCGCCGCGATCGCGCCGGGCGCCGGGCCCTTCACGTTCACGGTCACCGGCGGGGACTGCGCCCGCGAGTACCGCTTCCGCGTCGCCGTCCGCTACCGGGACGGACGCGGACGGACCCGGGAGCAGGTGTCGGCGCCGAGCGACCCGGCCCGCCCGTGCGTGACGCCCGGCGCGCCGACGGGCCTCAAGGCGCAGGCGACCTCGTCCGGGGCGAAGGTCTCCTGGACGGCCCCGCCCGGCGCGTCCGCCTACCGGATCGTTTGGGACGGCCCGGTCAAGGGGTCCCGGACGGTGACCGCCGCCACGGGCTCGGCCATGACCGCGACGCTCGGGGAGGTGTGGACCAACGGGCCCTACACCTTCACCGTCGCCGCCGTGAACAGCGCGGGCACGGGTTCCGCCGCGACGCTCGGCGCCAGGCTCAGCGGGCCCGCGGTCAGGTACCCGGTGGAACGCAACGGGAACTCCAACGCCTACATCCGGTCCACCGCCGACGCCAACAGCAACACGACCGTCGCCACCATGAAGGACAACAACGGCGAACTCGTCGTCGTGAACTGCCAGAAGAAGGGCGTCTACTACAGGCACCCCAAAGACGCCAACCTCGCCGGCGACATGTACGCCAACATCACGTGGAGCGGCAAGACCGGCTACGTCATCGGGTACCTGGTCAACACGCCGGGCGACTGGAGGAGCTTCGCGGGGCCCGCGGTCTGGACGTGCGCGCCCTGACCCGCGGCCCCTCCGCGAGCGTCACGGCTTGGTGCGCTTCTTCGCCTTGCCGACGCAGGCGGGCGCCGACCACGCCACGTCCGGAGCCTGGCCCTGGTTGAGGCGCAGCACCGCGCCGACCTTGAAGCAGTGGGCGGTGTTCGGCCGCAGGCCCGGCATGGTCGCCGACTGCGAGCCCGCCTTCACCGACACGATCGGCTGGGTCCCGGCGGGCTGCTGCTGGACGAGCAGCGGCAGCCCCCGCGCGGCGGGCGGCAGCGTCCAGAGCAGCGCCGCCGTGCGGCCGACCTGCCGCGCGACCACCTTGCGGGGCCGGGTCGCCGCGAGTTGCGAGGGCGGGATCGGCTCCGGCGGGGCCTGGGTGGCACGCCCCTGCGGGACGGTTCCCGAGGGCGGTGCCGACGTCGCGGCGGCCCCGTTCCCGCCGTCGCCGCCCCCGGACAGCACGAGCGCCCCGATGCCGAGGGCCAGCCCGCCCGCGAGCACGATCCCGCCCACCACGAGCAGGCCGCGGCGGGGGCCGGTGTGCGGCTGGTCCCAGGTGGTCTGGTGCGGGCCGCCGTGCGGCGAGGTGTGCGGTGAGGTGTGCGGTGACGCAGGCGGCGTCGTGTGCGGCGTCGTGGAGGAGCCGTTCGCGTGCCGGTCGCCCGCCTGAGGTGCCGGGGCCGGAGGCCAGGCGGCCTCCGGGGCGGGTCGTGGGCCCTCCTGGGAGGCCGTCTCACGGGTCTGCGGCGGGAGCGCGTTCGGCGCCCACGGCGACCGCGGGGGCGCCGGCGTCGGCGCGGCGAGGGGCGCCGGCGGTGCGGCGGCGGGCGGGGACGGCGCCTGCGCGCCGGGCGCCCGGGCGGGCGCCGGCGGCGGGGCGGAGGTGTCGGGGAACGAGGGGAGCGGGCCGGCGTCCGACAGCACCAGGGCACCGCGGCCGGCGTGCGCCACGTCCGTCACCGGCAGCCCCAGCTCCGCCTGGACGCGCTGGAGCGCCTGCGCGAACTCCACGGCGCTCGCGAACCGCTCGTCGGGCGTCTTGGCCATCGCGCGCACGATGACGTCGGTGACCTGCCGCGGGACGTCGGGGCGGGGGATCGGCGGCGGGGGGTCGTTCAGGATCCGCAGCATCAGCGGCGCGATGCCCTCGCGGGGCGGCCCCTTGAACGCGGGCCGTCCGGCCAGCAACTGGTAGAGCGTCGAGCCGAGCGAGTAGAGGTCGGACCCGATGCCCGGCGGCCTGCCCTCCAGCACCTCGGGGGCGGCGTGGTGCGGGGTGAACGCCTGCGTGTGGGTGGCGTCGAAGCTGTCGACCAGGCGGGCGATGCCGAAGTCGGCGAGCGCGGGCTCGCCGTACCGCGACAGCAGCACGTTCTGCGGCTTGACGTCGCGGTGCAGCACGTCGGTCTCGTGGGTGGCGGCGAGCGCGCCCGCCATCTTCACCCCGATCCGCAGCACCTCGGCGAACGCCAGGGGCCCCTCCCGGGCGAGCCGGTCGGTGAGCGCGCCGTGCTCGAAGTACTCCATCACGATGTAGGGGCGCCCGGACCGGGTGGTACCGGTGTCCAGCACGGTCACGATGTTCGGGTGCCCGGACAGCCGTCCGGTGATCTTGCACTCGCGCTGGAACCGCCGCATCGCCGCGTCGTCGACCGCGCTGATCGACATGACCTTCAGTGCGACCATCCGGTCCAGGCGCTCCTGGTGGGCGCGGTAGACGACGCTGAAGCCGCCCTCGCCGACCTGCTCAAGCACCCGGTAGCCCGGAACGTCCTCGGTCATGGGTCGGGGGTTCCCTCTCGATCGCTCGTCTCGTCCGGGGCGCGGCGGGGCGCGGTCGTTCGATGCGGTGCGGCCCTGGGCGGTTCCCCCGGGGCAACAGCGTAGTACGGGGAGGAAACGGGCGTGGCTGCTCTCGCGAGGCGGTCCGGTCCGGCCACCCGGCGTCTCGTACGGAAATGGGGGACATTTCCAATCGGCCGGTTAATCGTTGTGCCAATTGCGCTCCAGCGCCGGCTCTCTCCGTCCTAACCTCGGGGTTCGCGACGAAGGAACTGCCCCAGAGGGAGTGGCCCGCCGTGACGGACGAAGTCATGACGAATCCGCACCAGGAAACACCGCCGACCGAATCGGCATATGGCGACCTTGTCCGGATGGCGTATTTCGTTCTACCGGGACGGGGGAAGCGCGTCTACCGGCTGGCGATCGCCCGCCGGATCGTGGACTCCGCCTCGCGCGGCGCCCGCGACCGCTCCGCCGCCGGGCACGCCCGGCGGCGGACCCGCGTGCTGCGGCGGGCGCTGCGGCCGCCCCGCCGCATGCAGATCGGCCTCGGCCCGTGGCTGCGCGCGCTGCCCGCCCGGCTGCCCGACCCGTCCCTGACCGCGGCGCTGTCCAGGCTCGACCCCCACGTCCGCGTCGCCTACGTCCTGCGGAACGTGGAGGGGATGCCCCGCTACGCCGTCCGCGACCAGCTGACCGAGCTGCGGGTGCGCGACCCCTGGCAGGTGATCCGCGCCGCCGAGGCCGTCGAGGTGCCCGTGCCCCGCCGCGCCGACCGGTTCGAGCCGGAGGGGCTGCGCCCCGTCCGCACGCGCTCGGTGGTCCCGTTCGCGGCCGCGGTCTTCCTCACCGCCGCGCTGGTGGGGGCGCTGCTGGTGACCGAGCGGGAGGGCGCGCGCGAGGCGTCGGCGCGCGGCCTCGGCCTGGTCGCGGCGGCGCCGGACGCCTGGACGCGCGGCGCCCGCTCCCTCGACGTCTGGCCCGCCCGCGGCGACCTCGCCGGCGACCGGGCGTTCGGCCGGCGCGCCGCCGCCGCGTGGGCCGCCGCGCCCGAAGGCCGCCGCCCCGACAGCGGCGTCGCGCAGCTCCTGTACGCCGGCCGTGTGGACGGCGCGCCGCTCGCCGTGATGCGCAGCGGCGGACGCCTGGCCCGCTACGCCTCCGGGCGCCTGGACGTCGCCTCGATCGGCGCCGACCCGTCCGCTCCGATCGTCCTCGGCGGCGGTCGCTACCTCCTGTCGCCGTGGGACACCCGGCCGGAGACGTTCGCCGGGGAAAGGCTCGCCACGTCCGGCGGCGTAACGGTGCCGGTCCGCCCCGGTACCGGCTGCGGGCGCGGCCCGCTCTTCCACCTCGGCCCGCGGACGGTCGGCGACCTCGGCGGCCCGCGCGCCGCCGTCCTCGGCTACCGGGCGCCGGACCGGCGGCCGGGCGGCCCCGACCGCCCGGCCGTGCTCGGCCGCGCCGCCCGGTCGTTCTGGAAGAGGCTGGCCTGCGCGGTCCCGGCGTCCTCGCGGCCCGTCTCCGCGGCGACGGCGTTCGACTTCTGGTCGGGGACGCTGCCGCACGGCGGGAAGAGCGCCGACTGGACCTGCACCCGGCTGGCGTACGCCGACGGCGGCGCCGCCGCCTTCGCGACCCTGCTCGGGGCGCAGAACCGGGCCACGGGCGCCTGCGACGTCCGCCGCCCCGTCAGCGGGACCTGGTGGCGCGCGCCGTCGGGCCGCTGGTACTACCTGGCCGCGGCCGCACAAGGTCTGGCCCCGCACGCCGAGGGGGTCCGGAGCCCCTCGACGCGCGACCGCCTCCTCGTCGCCAAGGGCGCCCCCGGCACGCCCGTGACCCTCACCGCCCGGTAGGGCGGGCCGGGTCAGCACCCGCTTACCTGGATCGGGCACACTAAGGGGGACCGAACGAGATTCAGGGAGTCGCAGATGGGCAACGGGCCGCTCTCCGGAGTACGGGTGATCGAGCTGGCCGGGATCGGGCCGGGACCGTTCGCGGCGATGCTGCTGGCCGACCTCGGCGCCGACGTGATCCGCGTCGACCGCGCCTCCGCCGTCCGGGACGGGCAGGCCGCCGGCGGCACCGACTTCACCAACCGCGGCAAGCGGTCGATCGCCATCGACCTCAAGAACGAGCGCGGCAGGGAGGTCGTCCTCCGCCTGGTGGAGAAGTCCGACGTCCTGCTCGAAGGGTTCCGCCCCGGCGTCACCGAGCGGCTCGGCATCGGCCCGGACGACTGCCTGGCCCGCAACCCCCGCCTGGTCTACGGGCGGATGACCGGCTGGGGGCAGGAGGGGCCGCTGGCGCACGCCGCGGGCCACGACGTCGGATACATCGCGATCACCGGCGCCCTGCACGCCATCGGCCGCGCGGGCGGGCCGCCCCAGGTCCCGATGAACCTGCTCGGCGACTTCGCGGGCGGCAGCATGTACCTCGTCACCGGCGTCCTCGCGGCCCTGCTCGAGGCCCGGGCGAGCGGGCGCGGCCAGGTCGTCGACGCCGCCATCGTGGACGGCACCGCCCACCTGTCGACCTTCATCCACGGCTTCCTCGCGGGCGGCATCTGGGAGGACCGCCGCGGCGTCAACATGCTCGACACCGGTGCCCCCTGGTACGACGTCTACGAGACCTCCGACGGCCGCCACATGGCCGTCGGCGCCATCGAGCCGCAGTTCTACGCCGAGTTCCTCCGCCGGCTCGGCCTCGAGGGCGAGGACCTGCCCGCCCAGTACGACCGCGACCGGTGGCCCGCCATGCGCGAGCGCTTCGCCGCCGCCTTCCGCACGAGGACCCGCGACGAGTGGACGGAGGTCTTCGTCCCGAGCGACGCCTGCGTGGCCCCCGTCCTGTCGCTGACCGAGGCCGCCGAGCACCCCTTCAACACCTCCCGCGAGGTCTTCCCCGAGCTCGCCGGCCACCGCCAGCCGGCCCCGGCCCCGCGCTTCTCCCGGACCCCGGCCGAGACCGACGGCGTCCCCGTCCTCCCCGGCGGCCAGACCAGGGCCGTCCTGGACGACCTCGGCTTCGACGACGCCGAGACCCTCCTCAAGGAAGGCGCCGTAGCCCAGGCCTGACCGAACCGGCGGCCGCGCCGTCCGGGCACGGCCGCCGGAGCGCGTCAGACGGTGCGCCTCTCCAGCCGGGAGCCCTGGCGGAGGGTGACGGACATGACGTCGCTCGGGGCGTCCAGTTCCAGGCGGTGCCAGCGGCCGCGGGGGACGACGACGGCCGTGCCGGCGGGCAACCGCACCATTTCCTCCTCGCCGCCGGGCTCCTCGGGACGGAAGCAGATCCGCAGGCCGCCGGACAGGCAGCACACCGCCTCCTCCGCGGCCGGATGCACCTCCCAGTGGTCGGCGTGGACGTCCTCGTCGGTCTCGGCGTGGAAGGCCGCGATCTGCCAGCCGCCGTCGCCGCTCGTCATGCGGCGCTCGGCCGCGCGAACCGCGCCGTCCGGGTGGAGGACGAGGGCGGAGGCGAACATGTCGATCGGATTCATGAGCGTGTTCCTTCCAGTCGGTTTTTCTTGGATGCGGAGGAGTGCGGGGCGGCGGCACCGCGGCGCGGGAGGGTCGCGGCGACCGCGGCCGCGACGAGGAAGAGCGCGGCGGAGACGGCGAGGCTCAGGGCGTAGCCGTCGTTGAGCGCGGGCTCGGTCGTGGCGCCGCCGGTGCGGTGGGCGGCGACGGTCGCCAGTGCCGCCAGGCCGACGCAGCCGCCGAGCTGGCGGGAGCTGTTGAGCAGGCCCGAGGCCATGCCCGCCTCGCGGGG
Organism: Actinomadura coerulea; assembly: GCF_014208105.1. NCBI lineage: Bacteria > Bacillati > Actinomycetota > Actinomycetes > Streptosporangiales > Thermomonosporaceae > Actinomadura > Actinomadura coerulea. The sequence continues at coordinate 3,255,414 of NZ_JACHMQ010000001.1, read as the reverse complement.
CGCGACCCCGGTGGTGGCGGCGACGGCGACCGGGGCGAGGACGAGGCCGGTGCCGACGCTGCACAGCAGGGAGGGCCCGAGGACGTCGGTGAGGAAGCCGCCGCCGGGGCTGATGAGGGCGAACCAGCCGAGTCCCGCGGCGGCGAGCAGGCCGCCGGGGACCAGCGAGGCGCGCGGCGACCGGGCGGAGGTGATGCGGGTGGCGGCCACGGTCCCGGCCACCAGCCCGGCGGAGAAGGGCAGGAACGCCGCGCCCGTCTCGGCCGCCCCCATGTGCAGGACCTGCTGCATGTAAAGGGACACGAAGTAGAAGGCGGAGAACTGGCCCGCGGCGGCGAAGAACACGATCAGGTTCGCGCCGGCCACCCAGGGGCTTCGCAGCAGACCGAGACGGACGAGCGGTGCCGGGGATCGCGACTCGGCGAACACGAACGCCGCGAGGAGGGCCGCCGACGCGGCCAGGGTGGCGAGGGTCCGCGCGGAGGTCCAGCCGAGGGTGTCGGTGCGGACGACTCCGAACACCAGAAGCCCGATGCCGCCGGTGGCGAGCACCGCGCCGAGCACGTCCGCCCGCTCCCGCGCGGCGGGCCGCGCCGCGGGGACCCCCATCGGGACGAGGACCAGGGCGGCCGCCACGATCGGCAGGTTGACCAGCATCACCCAGCGCCAGCCCGCGTACTCGGTCAGGACGCCGCCCGCGAGGACGCCGAGCGCGCCGCCCGCCGCGTTCACGGCGCTCCACACGCCGAGCGCCCGGACGCGTGCGCGGCCCTCGAACGTGGTCGTCAGCAGCGCGAGGGCGGCCGGGGCTACCGCCGCGGCGCCCAGGCCCTGCCCCGCGCGGGCGGCAACGAGCTGCCAGGGTGCCTGGGCCAGGCCGCCGCCGAGCGAGCTGAGGCCGAACACCGCGAGGCCGAGGACGAACAGCCGGCGCCGCCCGTACAGGTCGCCGGCCCGGCCGCCGAGCAGCAGGAACCCGCCGAAGGCGAGCGCGTAGACGTGCACGACCCAGGCCAGGTCGACCGGGGTGAAGCCGAGGGACGTCCGGATCGCGGGCAGCGCGACGTTCACCACCGCCATGTCGAGGGCGACGACGAACTGGGCGACGGACGCGGCCGCCAGCACCATCCCTGGTCTCGATTTTCTATACATGTATAAAAACGTAGCCGGAGGCGGGCCCGCCTGTCCAGCCCGGGGCGCGCGCATGCGCGATGATGGGGGGATGGCGTCCCCAGAGCGGCGGGGCGGCGGCAGGCCGCCCCGCATCTCCCGCGCGGAGATCATCGAGACCGCCCGCCGGATCGTGGACGAGGAGGGGGCCGGCAGGCTGACGATGCGGCGGCTGGCCAAGGAGGTCGGCAGCACGCCGATGGCGCTCTACCACCATGTGCGGGACAAGGAGGAGCTCCTTCTCCTGCTCCTGGAGGACTACGCCTCCCGGAACCTGCGCAGGCCCGACCTGCCCGGGGACCCCCGCGAGCGCGTCGTCGTGCTGGCCGCGGCCATCCGGGAGACGCTGGCCGGCTGCCCGTGGATCGTGGAGGTGCTCACCGCCGACGACCTGATGGCGGAGGAGGCGCTCTGGTACAACGAGCGGATCGTGGACGCTCTGATGGAGTGCGGTCTCACTATCGAGCGCGCCGTCCACGGGTACCGGGCAGTCTGGTACTACACGGCGGGGGAGATGCTCGTGCGGGCCGCGTCCGCCCGCAGGCGCGCGGCGGACGACCGGCCCACCTACCGCGACCGGGTCTTCGCCGGACTCGACCCGGCGGAGCTGCCGCGTCTGGCGTCCCTGTCGGGTCGCTGGGCGGAGCTGACCGCGCAGGACACCTACCTCGACGGGCTGCGCGCCCTCGTCGACGGCCTCACCCGAGAACCAGGGCCGCAGGCGACGCCGCCCGCGCCGGACCGCTTGTGAACCGGCTGACAATTCGTTTGCGATAACCGGCGGTCATTCCACAAGACTGCGCCGGAACACGGTCGTACCTTGTGGGCACTCCACCCCTCGACACGGCGACCGCGAAGGCCGGACGACGGCCTTTTTCGTCGTGCCCGCATTAGGGAGATGCCCATGCGTTTCACGCGACTCCGCTCGTGGGCGGTCATCGCCGCGGCGGTCCCCGCCGCCCTCGGCCTGGCCGGGACGGCCGCGCCCGCCGCGCACGCCGAGACGAGCCCGCAGGGGGCGAACGACTGGAACTGCAAACCCTCGTTCCCGCACCCCCGCCCCGTGGTGCTCGTGCACGGCACGTTCGAGAACATGGCGTTCAACTGGCAGAAGCTCTCCCCGGCGCTGAAGAAGGCCGGGTACTGCGTCTACGCCCTCAACTACGGCGGCCCGAAGGACGGCCCCGTCCAGGGGATCGGCGACATCCCCACGTCGGCCGGTGAGCTGGCTGCGTTCGTCGACAGGGTCACCGCCTCCACCGGGGCGTCCAAGGTCGACATCGTCGGGCACTCGCAGGGCGGCATGATGCCGCGGTACTACATGAAGTTCCTCGGCGGCGCCGCGAAGGTGAACAAGCTGGTCGGCGTCGTGCCGTCCAACCACGGCACCAACATGTCGGGGCTGGTGGAGCTGGGCGCCCTGCTCGGCATCACGCAGGCGGTCGTGAAGGCGGCGCCGGCCGCGGGCCAGCAGATCGTCGGCTCCGACTTCCTGAAGAAGCTGAACGAGGGCGGCGACACCGTGCCCGGCCCGACCTACATCGTGCTGTCCACGAAGTACGACGAGGTCGTCACGCCCTACACCTCGGAGTTCCTCAACGGCTCCAACGCGCAGAACGTCCTGCTGCAGGACAAGTGCGCGAACGACACCAACGCGCACGTCGGCATCGCCTTCGACCCGGTGATGATCAAGTTCGTGCTGAACTCGCTCGACGTCTGGGGCCCGTACTGGCCCATCGACTGCGCGAACCCCCTCGGCTGACCCCGGGACGGCGGCGCCCGGCGGCCTCCCCTCTCACCGCCGGGCGCCGCCGGTGTCACAGCCCGAGGCGCTTGGCGGCGATCTCGTTCATGATCTCGTTGGTGCCGCCGCCGATGCCGAGGATGCGGGCGTCGCGGTAGTGGCGCTCCACCTCCGACTCGCGCATGTAGCCCGTCCCGCCGTGCAGCTGGACGGCCTCGTGCACCACGTGCTCGCAGGCCAGGACGGCGGTGTTCTTGGCGTAGGCGGTCTCGGTGAGGACGTCCTCCCCGGCGGCGTGCCGTTCGGCGACCGCGCGGGTGTAGGTGCGGGCGACGTCGGTCCGCCGCGCCATCTCGGCGATCTTGTGCCGGACGAGCTGCCGGGAGGCCAGCGGGCGCCCGAACGTCTCCCGGTCCCGGACCCAGGCCAGGGTGAGGTCCAGGCAGCGCTGCGCCGTCGCGTAGGCCTGGACGGCCAGGGAGAGCCGCTCGGTCACGAAGTTCTGGACGATCTGCAGGAACCCGCTGTTCTCCGCGCCGACGAGGTTCTGCGCGGGGACGCGGACGCCGTCGAACGACAGCTCCGCGGTGTCCGAGCAGAGCCAGCCCATCTTGCGCAGCGGCTTCGACACGGTGAACCCGGGGGCGCCCTTCTCCACGACCAGCAGGGAGATGCCGTCGAAGCCGGGCCCGCCCGTCCGCACCGCCGTGGTGACGTAGTCGGCCCGCACGCCCGAGGTGATGAACATCTTGGCGCCGTCGACGACGTAGTGCCCGCCGTCGCGGACGGCGGTGGTGCGGATGCCCGCGACGTCCGACCCGGTGCCGGGCTCGGTGACGCCGAGCGCGCCGATCAGCTCCCCGGCGAGGGTGGGGCGCGCGAACCGCTCGATCAGCCGCCCGTCCCCGGAGGCGATGATGTGGGGGAGCGCGATCCCGTGCGTGAACAGGGAGGCGACCACGCCGCCCGACCCGCCGGACTGGATGATCTCCTCGGCGACGATCAGCGCGTCGAACAGCTCCCCGCCGGACCCGCCCGCCTCCTCCGGGAACCCGGCCCCGAGCAGCCCCGCCTCCGCGGCCCGCGCGTGCAGGGAGCGGGGCAGCTCGCCCGCGTCCTCCCAGCCGGCCAGGAACGGCACGATCTCCCGCGCGGTGAAGTCGCGGACCAGGGAGCGCAGCGCCGCGCGCTCCGGGGTCTGCCAGGGATTCAACGCGCCTCCTCGTGTAGAACGAGGTTCGGAATCTAGCAGGAGGCGCGTCACTCCCCGGCGCGCGGGGCGCCGGTGCGGCGGCCGGGTCGTCCACCACAGGACGGGCCCGAAGGACCCGCCCTGAGGCGCGGCCCTAGCCGAGGGCGTCGGCGACGGCGTCCGCCCACAGGGCGAGCCCGTCGTCGACCTGCTCCCCGGTGACGATCAGCGGCGGGATCATCCGGACGACGTTGCCGTACGCGCCGCAGGTCAGCAGCAGCAGCCCGCGCTCGGCGGCGGCCCCGTGCGCCCGCGCCGCGGCGGCGGCGTCGGGATCGCCGTCCGGCGTGGTGAACTCGCTGGCCTGCATGAGCCCGAGCCCGCGCACGTCGCCGATCGCCGGGTGGTCGGCGGCGATCTTGCGGAGCCCGTCGTTCAGCCGCGCGCCCTGCACGGCGGAGTTGCCGACCAGGTCCTCGTCGGCGATGACCCGCAGCGTCGCGAGCGCGGCGGCGCACGAGACCGCGTTGCCCCCGTACGTGCCGCCCTGCGACCCCGGGCGGGCCTTGGCCATCAGCGCCTCCGGCGCCGCGATCGCCGACAGCGGGAACCCGCTCGCCAGGCCCTTGGCCGTGATCAGGACGTCGGGACGCGCGGCGGAGTGCTCGTGGCCCCAGAACCGGCCGGTCCGCCCGAACCCGGTCTGCACCTCGTCCATGACCAGGAGGATGCCGTGCCGGTCGGCGCGCTCGCGCAGCCCCTCCAGGAAGGCGGGCGGCGCGGGGATGTAGCCGCCCTCGCCGAGGACGGGCTCGACCACGAAGGCGGCCGTGTCGGACGCCGGGCTCGCGGTGGCGAGCAGGTAGTCGAGCTCGCGCAGCGCGAACCGCGTCGCCTCCTCCTCCGGCCACCCGTACCGGTAGGCCTGCGGGAACGGCGCGATCGCCGCGCCCGGCATGAGCGGGCCGATCCCGGCGCGGAACTTCGTGCCCGCCGTGGTGAGCGCGGCGGCGCCCATCGTCCGGCCGTGGAAGGAGCCGTGGAAGACGACGATGTTCTGCCGGCCGGTGGCGTGCCGGGCGAGCCGGATGGCCGCCTCGACCGCCTCGCTGCCGCTGTTGAGGAAGAACAGCGAGTCCAGGCCCTCGGGCAGCACCTCGCCGAGCGCCTCGGTCAGCCGCAGCAGCGGCCGGTGCATGACCGTCGTGTACTGGCCGTGGATGAGCGTGCCGACCTGCTGCTGGGCGGCCTCCACCACGCGCGGGTGGCAGTGCCCGGTGTTGGTGACGCCGATGCCCGCGGTGAAGTCCAGGTGCCGGCGGCCCTCGGCGTCGTAGAGGTAGACGCCCTCGCCGCGCTCGGCGAGGACGGGGGTGGCCTGCTTCAGCAGGGGAGACAGCATCGCCATGGCGTCCCTCCGGTAGATTGTCGACAATCTGCAATCTAGGTGGCCCCGGGTCCGTTGTCCAGGGGACCGCGGCCCGTGTGGCGGGGCCGGAAGTTATGACTCGCGGAGGCGGTGGATGGAGTCGGTCATGTGCTCCTCGATGAGGGTGAGCAGGTGCTCCTCCTCCCCGTCGCCGATCGCGTCGACGAGCCGCCGGTGCTCCTCGACGAGGTCGCCGGGCTCGGGATAGGTGTCCTGCAGCGCGTTCAGGCACATGCGCGTCTCCACCAGCAGCGTGTGCGCCATCCGCTCCAGCCGGGGGCTGCCCGACGAGCTGACCAGCACCTCGTGGAACGCCTGGTCGGCGTCGCTCATCGCGACCCGGTCGCGCTCGCGGGCGGCGGCCACGAGCGCCTCCAGCGCCTCGGTGAGCCGGGCCACGGCCTCGCCCCGGTTGCGCACCATGATCAGCCGGCAGGCCTCGCGCTCGATCGCGAGCCGGGCGAGGTAGACGTCCTCGACGTCCCCCTCGTCCAGCGTGATCACGAACAGCCCGCGGTGCGGCTCGCTGACCAGCAGCCCCTCCTGGACGAGCCGCTGCATGGCCTCGCGCAGCGGTCCGCGGCTGATGCCGAGGCGCGCGGCGAGCTCGGCCTCGCCGAGCTGCGCGCCGGGCTCCAGGGACCCGTACATGATCGCCGAGCGCAGCTCGTCCGAGACGATCTCCACCGTCGACTTTCGGGGAACAGGCTCCAGCTCACCCAGTCGGCCCATGCGCGGTTCCCTTTCGTCTTTTCAGTTCAGATATGCCATGCGTGCCGTCCCCGCAGGGGGACGGCGGCGGGGACGGAGAACAGCCGGCCCAGCCCGGTGCGCGGCGGGAGGCCCTCGGGCCCGGACGCGAGCCGCAGCCCCTCCCACACGCTCACCTGGTTGGCGGTCAGCACCGGCTTGCCGACCCGCGCCTCCAGTTTGTCGAGCCAGGCCACCGTGTGCAGCGCGGTGTCGGGCACCAGCACCGCCTCGGCGTCCGGATGGTCGTTGGCCGCGACGAACTCCAGCACCTCGTCGCGGCCGAGGGTGCCGACCTCGGCGGCGGTGACGATGCCCCGGCAGGACAGCGCCACCACCTCGATGCCGGCGTGGGCGAGGAACGCGACGAACCGCTCGGCGACGTCGGCGGGATAGGTCGCGGCGACCGCGACCCGGGTCACGCCGAGGGCCTGCGCCGCGTGCACGAACGCGAACGACGTGCTGGAGGCGGGCACGCCCGCCGCCTCGCGCACCCCCGCGACCTGCTGCGCGGCGCCGTCCCAGCCGAACACGAAGCTTCCGCTGGTGCACGCCCACACGGCGGCCTTCACGCCGAGGCCGCGCAGCGCGCGGGCGCCGTCGCCGAGCACGTCGGCGCCGCCGATGTCCAGCAGCGCGTCGACGCGGTGGGCGTCCTCGCGCATCAGCGTGTGCACGACCGGGAGGCTGACCTCCCCCAGGGCGCGCTCGATGGCGGGGTAGTCGTCCTCGGCGCTGTAGCCGGGGTAGAGGAACCCCGCGCGCAACCCGTTCTGCCGCATGTTGTCGACAATCCTACCTTTGGGGATCATGGCGGCTAGGCCGCCGTGAAGGGAGCGAGCCCGACCAGGGACTGGCCGGGACCGGACGCCGTACGGCCCATGGCGCGCAGCGCCGAGCACATCGTCACCTGGTTGGCGGTCAGCACCGGCTTGCCGATCATCTGCTCCAGCGGCGCGATGATGTCGTAGGTCGGCACGTTCGTGCAGCTGATGAAGACGGCCTCGGCCTCGGGGCAGTCCACCGCCGACACCGCCGACACGATCTCGCCGTAGCCGACCTTCCAGATGTGGCTGAGCAGCCCCAGCCCGACGGAGGACACCACATCGATGCCGTGCTCGCCGAGGAACGACACGAGCCGCTCGGTGACGGCGTCGATGTAGGGCGTGACCACCGCGATGCGGCGGGCGCCGAGCAGGCCCAGCGACTCCACCAGCGCGCCCGAGGTCGTCGTCGAGACCGGCGCGCCGGCCTGGAGCATCGACTCGTGGAGCTGCAGTTCGCCCGCCCTGCCGCGGATGAAGCTGCCCGACGCGCACGCGTAGGCGACCGTGAGCGGCTCGGGGGCCAGGACGTCGCGGGTCGCCTGCCGGACGATCGACTGGTCCGACAGTGCCGAGGCCATCTCCACCGTGACCGGGACCGGCACGTACGGCAGCCGGGTCATGAACAGCGACACGTCGTCGGGCGTCCAGCGCCACAGCTCCCGGTCGAGGGCGAAGTCGAACGGCGCGACCACCCCGATGCCGTGCTGGGCGAGCAGCTCGGGGCCGACGACCAGCGAGGGGTCGAATGTCATCTGCGCGGCCGCCACTCTAGGACTCTGCGCGCGCGTAGAGGAGGCGCTCGCCGACGCCGCCGGACCGCCACACGTCGTTGCACGCCTCGGCCATCCGGTCCAGGCCGTCGACGATCGTCGCGTAGACGTTGCCGGGGACCCAGCCGACGTCCCCGTTCAGCAGCAGGTTGTTGCGGCCGTAGAAGATCGCGAGGTCGATGACGCCGGGCAGGGCGTGGATGTTCTTCTCCTCCTTGAACTTCCGGTCGAGCATCCCGCCGGGGAAGGAGAAGTAGACGACGTCGCCCGGGATGGGGGTGACGGTGGGGTTCTCCAGGCCGACCTCCTCCTCGGAGAACCGCTCGACCATCGTGTACACCTCGTTGCGGGCGTACTTGGCGTGGTACGCCTCGCCCCCGAGCGGTAGAGCGTTCCAGACGGCCTCGCAGGTGCGCGGCGCGTCCTTCTCGAGAAGCTCGGCGACGCAGGACACGCCGCGGCGCTCCAGAGTGATGGTCATGAGCTTGGGCATGCTGACCTCCCCGTGCACAGGGGTGGGCGAGAGCGTCGCCACCCGAAGGACTCTCCATGTTCGCGGGATGACGACGTCCCCCCGCACCCCCGACGGGGGCTGTTAGAGCGCTCTGGGATCCGTCCTGGCCCTGCTGGGCACGGGTTGCGACGGTCTTGCAGCACATATCCCACTGCGGTGGCCGGGGCCGCGGTCCACCGCGTTGATTGTTGACAATCCTACGAACGGTTCCTAGCGTGTCAATGCCTCCCGCTGTTGCCTTCTCGTAAACTCCGCACACCCCGGAAGTGACGCCGATGGACCCTGCTCAGCACGCATCCGGTGGCCCGCCTGACGTGGTGGTACTGCTGGGCGACGTCGATCCGCGCGGCATGGAGGAGGCGGAGGGCCTCGCGCGGGTCCGTTACGTGCGTGAAACAGAGCTCGCGGACGCCCTTCCCGGCGCCGATGTCCTGTTCATGTGGGACTTCCTGTCCGACGCCGTGGCCGGCGCGTGGCCGGAGTCCGGCGGCCCCGGATGGGTCCACATCGCCAGTGCGGGCGTCGACCGCCTCATGTTCCCCGGGCTCATCGACAGTGACACGGTTGTCACCAACTCCCGCGGCGTCTTCGACGAGCCGATCGCCGAGTACGTCCTCGGGCTCGTGCTCGCCTTCGCCAAGGACCTGCACACCACCTTCCGGCTCCAGGGCGAGCGGCGCTGGCGGCACCGCGAGACCGAGCGGATCACCGGCGCCCGCGCGCTGGTCGTCGGCACCGGTCCGATCGGCCGCGCGATCGGCCGCCGGCTGTCGGCGGCGGGCCTGGCCGTCTCCGGCGCCGGGCGCACCGCCCGCGACGCCGACCCCGACCTCGGTGTCGTCCACCCGGTGGAGCGGCTCGGCGAGGCGCTCGCCGGCGCCGACTACGTCGTGCTCGCCGCGCCCCTCACCCCGCAGACCCGGGGCATGATCGACGCCGCGGCGCTGGAGCGGATGCGCCCGTCCGCGCGGCTGGTCAACGTCGGGCGCGGCGGCCTGGTGGCCGAGGACGACCTCGTCGAGGCGCTGCGCGCGGGCCGGATCGCGGGCGCCGCGCTCGACGTCTTCGAGGACGAGCCGCTGCCGGCGTCCTCGCCGCTGTGGGACATGCCGGGCGTCATCGTCTCCCCGCACATGTCCGGCGACGTCGTCGGCTGGCGGGACGAGCTCGTCCGCCTGTTCGCCGACAACCTCGGCCGCTACGTGTCCGGCCGCCCGCTGCGCAACGTCGTGGACAAGCGCCTCGGCTACGTGGGCTCGGAGCGGGCGGCATCACACCAGAGGGGGTAGCCATGGCCGATGCGGCCGATCTGACCGCGACCGAACTGCTCGCGGAGTACCGGGCCGGGGCGCTGTCCCCGGCCGAGGCCGCCGGGGCCGTGCTCGCCCGGATCGAGCGGGACGACCCGGAGCTCAACGCGTTCTGCCTCCTCGACGAGGAGACCACCCTCGACATGGCGCGCGCCGCGACCGAGCGGTGGCGGCGCGGCGCGACGCTCGGGCCGCTGGACGGCGTGCCGGTCTCCATCAAGGACGTCCTGCTCACCCGGGGCTGGCCGACGCTGCGCGGCTCCAGGACGATCGACCCCGCCGGCCCGTGGGCCGAGGACGCGCCGTCCGTCGCCCGGCTGCGCGAGCAGGGCGCGGTGTTCGTCGGCAAGACGACGACGCCGGAGTTCGCCTGGAAGGGCGTGACCGACAACCCGCTGACCGGCGTCACCCGCAACCCGTGGGACCCCTCCCGCACGCCGGGCGGGTCGAGCGGCGGCGCGGCGGCGGCGGTCGCGGCGGGCATGGCGCCGCTCGCCCTCGGCACCGACGGCGGCGGCTCGGTGCGCATCCCCGCCGCGTTCACCGGCACCTTCACGATCAAGCCGACCTACGGCCGCATCCCGCACTACCCGGCGAGCCCGTTCGGGACGCTCGCGCACACCGGCCCGATGACCAACACCGTCGCGGACGCGGCCCTGCTGCTCGACGCCGTCTGCGGGGCCGACGGCCGCGACTGGTCGTCGCTGCCGCCGCCGGACGTCGTGTTCACCGAGGCCGCCGGGCGGGACGACCTGACCGGCCTGCGCGTCGCGTTCAGCCCCGACCTCGGGTTCGCGGACGTCGACCCGGAGGTCGCGGCGCCGGTCGCGGCCGCCGCCGAGGTCTTCGCCGAACTCGGCGCGAAGGTCGAGCGGGCCGACCCCGGCTTCGGGGACCCGGTCGAGGCGTTCGAGGTCCTGTGGTTCGCGGGCGCGGCCAAGGTCGTCGAGCACCTGTCCCCCGAGGAGCGCGGGCTGCTCGACCCGGGCCTGCGGGAGATCTGCGAGCGGGGCGCGCGGTACTCGGCGCTGGACTACCTGACGGCGACGGCCCGCCGCATGGAGCTCGGCCGGCTGATGGGCCTGTTCCACGAGCGCTACGACCTGCTGCTCACCCCGACGACGCCGATCGCCGCGTTCGAGGCCGGCCTGGAGGTCCCGCCGGGCTCGCCGTCCCCGCGCTGGACGGGCTGGACCCCGTTCACCTACCCGTTCAACATGACCCAGCAGCCCGCGGCCAGCCTGCCGTGCGGCTTCACCTCCCGCGGCCTGCCCGTCGGCCTCCAGGTCGTCGGCGCCCGGCACGCCGACGCCCTGGTGATGGCCGCGTGCGCCGCCTACGAGCGGGCGCGGCCGTGGAGGCGGTTCACGCGAAGGTGATGACCGCGCGGCCCCGGTGGGCGCCCTGGTCCATCGCGGCGAGGACGCCGGGGGCCTCGTCCAGCGTGACGGGGGCGACCTCGGGGACGATCCCGTGCGCCACCGCGAACGCGAGGGTGTCGCGCAGGTCGTGCGGGGAGCCCGAGGGCACGCCCATCACCCGCAGCCGGCCCGCGACCAGGGCCATCGGCGGCACGCTCACGTTCTCGGCGCCCATGCCGAGGTAGAGCAGGGTGCCGTCCGGGCGCAGGCCGCCGAACGCGGCGAGCCCCGTCGCGGTGTCGGGCGCGGTGTTCACCACCAGGTCGGCCCCGCCCCACGCCCGCAGCGCCTCGGCCGGGTCCCGCTCGCCGGTCGCGACGAACAGTTCGGCGCCGAGGCCGAGCGCCTCCTTCTCGGCGCGGCGCGACCGCGACACCACGGCGACGCGGGCGCCCATCGCGGCGGCGAACCGCTGGGCCATGGTCCCGACGCCGCCGGTGCCGAGCACGGCCACCTTCGACCCGGCGACGGCGCCGGCCTGCCGGAGCCCGTTGAACGCGGTGAGGCCGGCGCACATCAGCGGCGCGCCCGCGACCGGGTCCAGGCCGTCCGGCAGCGGGGTGACGAACCCGGCGCGGCCGACGAAGTACTCGGTGTACCCGCCGTCGCGGTTGACGCCGGTGACCTGCTTCGGCGCTCCCGTGCACAGGATCTGGTCGCCGCGGGCGCACTGGTCGCAGTGGCCGCAGGAGCCGTGCAGCCACGCGGCGCCGACCGCGGTGCCGACCTCGGGCCAGGCGACGCCCTCGCCGAGCGCGGCGACGACCCCGCTGATCTCGTGGCCGGGGACGACGGGGAACGTTCCGAACGGGTAGTGGCCCCGCAGGTGGTTGACCTCGGAGAAGCACATCCCGCAGGCGGTGACCCGCACCAGGATCTCGCCGGGGCCGGGCCTGGGCTCCTCACGCTCGACGATCTCCAGCGGCCCGCCCGGGGCGGTGAGCACGGCGCTGCGCATGGCGGCGCCCCCTCTCGTGTCGCGACGGCCGACCGGCCGTCCTTAGCATCGGTATAGCGGTTACTGTACTCACGCTATATGACGTGGCATAGCGCCGCTCGGAAAGTTTTGTAACATCGTTGTTGTGACCGCTCAGAGGGACCCCGACACCCGCGACCGCATCCTGCGCGCGGCCGCGCGCCTGCTCACCGAGTCCGGCGGCGAGCCGGTCTCGACGCGGGCCGTGTGCACCGCCGCGGGGGTCGGGGCGCCGACGCTCTACCACCACTTCGGCGACAAGCGCGGACTGTTCGACGCCGTCGCCGCCCACGGGTTCGAGGAGTACCTGGCCGGCAAGCGGGCACAGGGCAGCACCGGCGACCCGGTCGAGGACCTGCGCCGGGGATGGGACCTGCACATCGAGTACGCCGTCACCCATCCGGCGTTCTACACGCTGATGTACGGGACGCCCCGCACCCCGGCCGCCGCCGGCGAGGCGTACGGCATCCTGCTGGGCCTGGTCGAGGCGGTCGCCGGCGCGGGGCGGCTCCGCGTCCCGGTCGCCACCGCCGCCCGCATGATCCACGCCGCCGGGGTCGGGGCGGCCCTCACCCTGATCGCGAGCCCGTCCGGCGGCGCCGACCGGGACGCCTCGGTCCGCACGCGCGAGGCCGTCCTCGCCGCCGTGACCTCGGAAGGCGACGGCCCGGCCGACACGCCCCTGGCGGCGCGGGCGGTGGCGCTGAAGGCGGCACTGCGGTCCGCCCCGCCGGCCCGGCTGACCGCCGCGGAGACGGCGCTGCTCGGCGAGTGGCTGGACCGCCTCGCCGACTAGTCCCGGGGGGTCCTCTTCCCGGGGCGCTTGCGGCGCTTCACGCCGACGCCGCCCCAGAACGCCAGGCCCTTCACCACGACCGTGGGCGAGCCCGGCGCGCCGGGCCCGCTCGCCCGCTGGTCGAACCCGCCCATGATCCCGAGCCCGTTGACGTGCACGGTGATGTCGTCCGGCACGATGATCTCGAACCCGCCCATGATCGCCAGGGCCCGGATCACCACCTGGCCCTCCTCGAACCGGGCCTCGCGCAGATCGATCTGCCCGCCGCCCCAGAACGCGAACGCCCTGAACAGCGGGGGCACGTTCCACACGCCCGCGCGGCGGAACCCGCTCATGATCGCGATGCCGCCGCGCCAGGACGGCGCGCCCGGCACCGGCCGCCAGTCCGCCCCGGTCGCCGGGGGAGCCGCCCGGCCCGGCGACGGCAGGTCGCGGGTGATCGGCTCGAGCTCCCCGTAGGTCTTGGCCGCGTACACCGCGTCCAGCCGCTCGTCCAACTCGTCCAGCGTCAGCCGTCCGTCGCCGGCCGCGTCCCGCAGCACCTGCGCGACCCGCTCGCGGTCGGCGTCACCGGCCCGCATCTCCGGAGCTCCGGGCGTTCCGGGATGTTCGGGGAGGTTCGTCATGCCCGCAGCCTAGACCGGTACGCCGCGCCGCGGGGTCAGGGCCCGACGGGCTCCAGGCGGACGACGACGGACTTGGACGTGGGGGTGTTGCTGATCTCCGCGGTGCTGTCGAGCGGGACCAGGACGTTCGTCTCCGGGAAGTAGGCCGCCGCGCAGCCCGGCGCGGTCGGGTAGGAGACGGCGCGGAAGGCGGGGGCGCGGCGCTCGGCGCCGTCCGGCCACTCCGAGACGAGGTCGACGGCCGCGCCGTCGGCGATGCCGAGCCGGTCCAGGTCGGCGGGGTTGACGAGCACGACGCGGCGTCCCGCCTTGATGCCCCGGTAGCGGTCGTCGAGCCCGTAGACGGTGGTGTTGTACTGGTCGTGGCTGCGGAGGGTCTGCAGCAGCAGCCGCCCCTCGGGGACCCGCAGGACCTCCAGTTCGTTCACCGTGAGGTTGGCCTTGCCGGTCGCCGTCGGGAACCTGCGCTCGTCGCGGGGAGCGTGGGGGAGGGTGAAGCCGCCGGGCTCGCGGAGGCGGGCGTTGAAGTCCTCGAAGCCCGGGACGACCCGGGAGACGTGGTCGCGGATCACGTCGTAGTCGCGCTCCATCGCCTCCCAGCCGATGTCCGAGCCGGGCAGCGCGGCCCGCGCGAGCCGGCAGACGATCGACACCTCCGACAGCAGGTGCCCCGAGGCCGGCGCGAGGCGGCCGCGGGAGGCGTGCACCATGCCCATGGAGTCCTCGACGGAGACGATCTGCGGTCCCGTCCCGCGCACGTCGCGCTCGGTGCGGCCGAGCGTCGGGAGGATCAGCGCGACCTCGCCGGTCACCGCGTGCGACCGGTTGAGCTTGGTCGACACCTGCGCGGTCAGCCGGCAGCGGCGCAGGGCCGCCTCCGTCACCGCGGAGTCGGGGGTGGCGCGGACGAAGTTGCCGCCCATGCCGAGGAACACCTTCGCCCTGCCGTCGCGCATGGCGCGGATCGCCCCGACGGTGTCCAGGCCGGGCTCGCGGGGCGGCTCGAACCCGAACTCGGCGGCGAGGGCGTCCAGGAAGGCGGGCTTCGGCCGCTCCCAGATGCCCATCGTCCGGTCGCCCTGCACGTTGGAGTGGCCGCGCACCGGGCAGACGCCCGCGCCGGGCCGGCCGATGTTGCCGCGCAGCAGCAGGAAGTTGACGATCTCGCGGATCGTCGGCACGGAGTTGCGGTGCTGGGTGAGGCCCATCGCCCAGCAGACGACGATCCGCTCGGCGGCGAGGACGTCGCCCAGCGTCGCGGCGATCTGCTCGCGGGTGAGGCCGGTCGCCTCCAGGACGTCGTCCCAGTCCAGGCCGAGGGCGTGCTCGCGGAACGCCTCGAAGCCGTGCGCGTGGGCGTCGAGGAACTCCCGGTCGAGGGCTCCGGGCGCGTCCGACTCCAGCAGCATCCGGTTGAGCGCCTGGAACAGCGCGAGATCGCCGTTCAGCCGGATCTGCAGGAACCGGTCGGCCAGCACCGTGCCCCGCCCGGCCATCCCCGAGGCGCGCTGCGGGTTCCTGAACCGCATCAGCCCCGCCTCGGGCAGCGGGTTGACGGCGATGACGCGGGCGCCCTCCTTCTTCGCCCGCTCCAGCGCCGACAGCATCCGCGGGTGGTTCGTCCCCGGGTTCTGGCCGACGACGAAGATCAGGTCGGCCCGGTAGAGGTCCTCCAGGAGCACCGAGCCCTTGCCGATGCCGATCGTCTCGGTCAGCGCGGACCCGGACGACTCGTGGCACATGTTGCTGCAGTCGGGCATGTTGTTCGTGCCGAACGCCCGCGCGAACAGCTGGTAGGCGAAGGCGGCCTCGTTGCTCGTGCGCCCGGAGGTGTAGAAGACGGCCTCGTCCGGCGAGTCCAGGGCGTCGAGCTCGGACGCCAGCAGGCCGAACGCCTCGTCCCACGACACCGGCTCGTAGTGCCCGGACCCGGCGCGCTTCACCATCGGCTCGGTCAGCCGCCCCTGCTGCCCCAGCCAGTGGTCGGACCGCCCGGCCAGCTCCTCGACGCCGTGCTCGGCGAAGAACTCCCGGGTCACGCGGCGCGCCGTGGCCTCCTCCGCGACGGCCTTCGCGCCGTTCTCGCAGAACTCGGCGGCGTGCCGGTGGTCGCCCTCCGGCCAGGCGCACCCCGGGCAGTCGAACCCCTGCTTCTGGTTGACGCGCAGCAGCGTCAGCGCCGTCCGCCGCACGCCCATCTCCGCTCGGGCGTGGCGCAGCGCGGCCGTGACGCCGGGAACGCCCGCCGCCCAGGTCTTCGGCTCCGAGACCTCCAGACCGGCGTCGTCGAAGTCACCGGCGGGCGCCTTGCGCGTCATAGGGCACATCCTCGTGGTCGTCCGACATCCCCACTGTCGCACGCCGGCGCCGGTCCGGCGCGCTACTGGGGCGGGCCTTCCGCCAGGTGGACCGTCCCCGCCATCCGGTCGCCCCGGCTCGTCGTCCACTCGATCCGGACGGCGTCGCCCGGATGGCGGGCCAGCATCAGGTCCGTGAGGGTGGACGGGGCGTCGACCGCCGTGTCGCCGAAGGCGACGATGACGCCCCCGACCGGGACGCCGGCGGCCTCGGCGGGGGAGCCGGGCACGAGCTCGGCGACCAGCGCGCCGGGGGAGCGGCCGTTCGGGCGGACCTTGACTCCGAGCATCGCGGTGCGGCCGATGTGCACGGTCGAGGACGCCTCGCCGCGCTGGATCTGCCGGGCGATCTCCAGCGCCCGGTCGGACGGGATCGCGTATCCCCGGTGGTCCCCGCGCCTCTCGGCGCCCTTCACCGAGAACCCGGTGGACGCCGCGGTGTTGATGCCGATGACCTTGCCGGAGGTGTCCAGCAGAGGCCCGCCGGAGTCGCCCGGACGGATCGGCGCGTTCGTCTCGATCAGGCCGGTGAGCCGCTCGGAGGTGCCGTTGCTGTCGTCGCGCGCGGTGACCGACTGCTCCAGCGCGGTGACCTTGCCGGTGACGACCGTGGGCGTGCCGCCCTTGCCGCCCGCGTTGCCGACGGCGGTGACCGGGTCGCCGACCGCGACGCCGCCCGCGGAGGCGAACGCGGCGGTCCTCAGCCGGGTCGCGCCGGACAGCCGGATCACCGCGATGTCTCCCGTCCGGTCGTAGCCCACGACCTCCGCCCTGTAGCCGCGCCGGTCGTCGACGTCGGTCCCCTTGATCGCGGTGGCGCCCTGGATGACGTGGTTGTTGGTCAGCACGAGGCCGGACGCGGTGAGCACGATGCCCGTCCCGGCGGCGCGGGTGCCGTTCAGCGTCTGCTCGGTCTCGATGTTGACCACGCCCGGCCGCCGCCCGCTGGGCTTGGCGTGCTTGTGGCGGGTCGCCGTGGTCGGCGGCGGCACGTCCTGCGGGCCTTCGCTCTCCACGACCCGGCAGCCGGGGGCGAGGAGGGCCAGGAGCGCCACCAGCAGCAGCAGGACCACGGCGCGGGCGCGGGGGCGCCTGGAGTCCTCGCTCACCTGGATGCCTCCTCCCGCAGGTTCCTCCCATGATTCCCGATTCCGTGGGATTAGACCGAAAGGAGAGGCGGCAATGCGGCGCGGGTCAGCGGGTGAAATAGCGGCGGGGGTTGTCCACCAGCATCTGGTCGAGCTGCGCGTCGGAGACGCCGGCTGCGCGCAGGGCGGGCAGGACGTCCTCGCTGATGTGCCGGTAGTTCCAGTTCGGCTGCATCGCGGGCACCGTCGCCGGGTCGGGGCCGAACCAGTCCATGAAGCAGGACGCGTCGTGGCTGAGGACCATCCGGTCGGCGTACCCCCGCTCGCACAGGGCTGCGACGGTCGCGACCCGCTGCGCGGTCGGGTTGAGGATGTCGAGGCCGAAGCGGTCCATGCCGAGGATCGCGCCGGTGTCGGCCAGCTCCATCAGGTAGTCCAGGTCGTTGCTGTCGCCCGCGTGCCCCACGACGACCTTGGCGAGGTCCACGCCCTCCTCGCCGAGCAGGCCCACGACCGTCCGGCCCGCGTGGATCGAGCTCTCGGTGTGCACCGTGACCGGCGCGCCCGTCTCCCGGTGCGCCGCGGCGACGGCCCGCAGCACTCGCTCGACGCCGGGCGTGAGGCCGGGGGCGTCCACGGCGCACTTGAGGAACGCGGCCTTGACCCCCGTCCCGGCGATGCCCTCGGTCAGGTCGCGGGTGAAGTCGGCGATCATGGGGTCGGGGCCCACGTCCACCATCGTGCCGGGGCCCCGGTGGTGGAACTGGAACGGCACGTCGTTGTAGGTGTAGATGCCCGTCGCCACGATGATGTTGAGCTCCGGCACCTGCTCGTTGATCCGCTGGATCCGCGGGATGTACCGGCCGAGCCCCCACACCGTGGGGTCGGCGATGGTGGTGACGCCGAGACCGGCCAGCTCGCGCAGCTTGCCGACCGCGTCGGCGACCTTCTCCTCCTCGTCCCACCAGTCGCCCGCGCCGTGGTTCTGGACGTACTCGGCGCCGAGCACGAAGACGTGCTCGTGCATCAGCGTGCGCCCGAGGGCGGCGGCGTCGACGGGACCGCGGACGGTCTCAACTGCGGGCATCGGTTCTCCTGCGGTGCGCGGTGAAGCTGGGGGTGCGAAACCGCCCCGGGGGCATACCGACCGGTCGGTTTCTGGCAAGCTAGAGCGCGGGACGCGCCGGAGTCAATGCGGCGCGCGAAGGAGGTGCCCAGGTGGCCCAGTCCGAGCCGGAGCCCGGCCCCGCGCCGGAGTCGGCGGCGCCCGTCCGGCAGAGCGCGGTCGAGCGGCGGATCCTGGACGCGGCGCTGCGGCTGTTCGCCGAGCGCGGCTTCGACGGGACGCCCGTGCAGAGCGTCGTGGAGGCCGCCGAGGTCACCAAGGGCGCTCTGTACCACTACTTCGACTCCAAGGACGACCTGCTCTACGAGATCTACCACTCGCTGATCGCCCGCCAGCTCGCCGACCTCGGCGCGGTGCTGGCGCGGGGGCTGCCGCCGCGCGAGGCCGTCCACGCGGTGCTGACCGGGCTGATCCGCAGCACCGCCGAGCACATCGACGAGGCCAAGGTGTTCGCCCGCGAGATGCACCGGCTGGACCACGCCCGGATGCGCTCGGTCCGCGCCGACCGCCGCCGCTACCACGTGACGTTCCGGGGCCTCATCGAGCAGGGCCAGCGGGACGGAGTGTTCGGCACCGGGACCCCCGCCGAGACGATCACGATCGTCGCGCTCGGCATGGTCAACCAGATGCCGTCCTGGTACCGCGCGGACGGCCCCAAGCCCGCCGCCCGGCTCGCCGACGAGGTCGCCGGGTTCATCCTCGGCGCCCTGGACCGGCCCGCCGACTGAGGGCGCCCGGCGGGGACGCGGTCTCAGCGGGGCGCCGCGGCCTGCGGGGCCTGGCCGCCGGCCGCGGCGGCGGCCGCGGCCAGCACCGGCCTCCGGCCGGCCGGAGGGGGCTTGGACAGCTCGGAGCCGGCGGAGGCGGCCGCCTGGGTCATGGGGGGTCTCCAGCGGGGCGGGGGAGGCTCAGACGGTGGTGATGACCTGGGCGGAGTCGAGGCGCGGGTTGCGGGGGCGGAAGGCGTCCGGGGCGGGCCTTCCGGCGTTGATCACGGCGATGGGGTGGACGTTGCCCTTCGGACGGGTGTCGTTCCGCAAGGGTCAATGCGATGACGGTCCGTTATCTTTCACGTCAGGAAGTGGGGTGGGTCACACCTGGAGGGGCGGCCGCGGGGCGACCGGTCAGAACGGGAGGCGTTCGGCCGCCGCGACGAGCGCGCCCGCGATGGTGGCGGCGGTCAGGACCGACACCCCGGACAGCACGGCCCAGCGCCCCACCTGGTACCCGGCGGGGACGCGGCCGGAGTCGCGGCCGCGCACCGGCCACGGGGCGCGCAGCGGCGCCGTCCCCGGCGGCTCCGGCGGCACGTCGGCGGGCGCGCGGGCGCCGTCCGGGGAGGCCGCGGCGGGCAGCCCGGTCACCCAGCCGAGCAGGTCGGCGACGGCGCCGGGCTCGGTGTCGAGGCCGGAGGCGAAGTACCGCACCTGGGCGGCGACCTGGTCGAGCGCGCGCACGGTGTTGCCCAGGCCGACGCGGTCGAGCCACTCGCGCGGGCCTGCGTCCGGGTCCAGGCCGCGGCCGATCTCCGTGCGCAGCAGGAGGTCGGTCTTGGTGACGACGACGGCGACGCGCTTCTGCCGCCCCTGGTCGGGGCGCGAGCGCAGCTCGTTCAGCACCCGCTGGAGGGTGTCGGCCGGGTCCTCCTCCGACGAGGCGGCGGCCTCGTCGACGAGCTCCCTCTCGTCCCCGGTCAGCGACCGGCGGAGCTGCGGGAGCGCGAACGGGTCCACGACGAACAGCAGCGCCTCGCTGTGGTCCAGGTAGCGCAGCGACTCGACCTCCGTCGCGCCCGTGTAGTGCTCGCCCGCGGGGTCGAACAGGTAGAGGATGCGCCGCGCGCGGCCAGGCAGCTCCACGTCCACCATGGTGGCCAGGGGCAGCTCCGGGCCGGTCTTGGCGAGGCGCCCGCCGCGCTGGAACTCGCGTATCGCGCCCGCGTACGCCTGCGCGTGGCGCTGCTCGACGAACGACAGCCGCCCGTGGACCGCGCGGGCCCGCGCGTGCAGGGCCCGGATGCCGAGGACCATGAACGTGGTCTTGCCGGCGGCCGGCCCGCCCACGAACGGCAGGGGCTCCACGCGGACGCGCCCGATGCGTTCGGGCAGCCGCCCGCCGCAGTGCGGGCAGTACGCGGCCAGGCGGAAGCGCCCGAGGGGGACGGTCGTGGGAAGACGAGCCCCGCACCGGCACACGTGCCGGAACGCGCCGCCCGCCCCCGGCGACAGGCGCCGGTGTCGGGCGCCGCAGCTCGGGCACGCGTACTCCGGCAGCCCGATCCGCTCGTAGCAGAAGGGGTGCGGGCACGTCTGCAGGATGCGGGCGTACCCCATGAAGACGCGCTCGACCGCCGCCAGGACCAGCACGCACGCCAGCCACGACGCCAGCCCGACGGCGGCGACCAGCCCGTACAGGATCGTCAGCGCGAGGACGAACACCGCCGCGGGAACGGCGGCGGCGACGATGCCCGCGCAGAGGGCCAGCCAGACCGGGAAGACGAAGAAGCCCCACGGGCCGCCGAGGAGCGTCCGGGTCAGCCTCAGCACGACGCCCCGGGCCGTCCGGTACACCTGCGGGGCGACCGTGCGGCTGATCGTCCACCAGTCGCGCCACACCTGGCCGAGCAGGTAGTGGCGGTAGGCGACGGCGGGCTCGGCGACCGGCGAGGGCCCCTCCAGCGTGGACGGCGCGAGCGTCCGGCACGCGTGCAGGCAGTAGACGGCGAGCGCGGCGGCCCCGGCGACGACCAGCGTCGCGGCGAACAGCACGGGGAACACGTACATGAACCCGAGCCACATGGCGCCCACCCACACGGCGATCAGCAGCAGCACGATGGCGGGGTTCACGGCGCGCCCTCCGCGAGAAGGGCCCGCAGCTCGGCCCGCAGCTCGGGGCGGCGCGCCAGATGGGAGTCGAGCTGCCTGGCCGCGAGCCACCGCCGGGCCGCCGCCCGCGCCCACGCCTCCAGGGACGGCTCGGCCGCGCCGTGCCCGCGCAGCCGCAGCACCACCTCGACCAGCTCGTTGCGCCGCTCGACCTCGCCGCCGCGCAGCGGCGACCGGCCGGCGCGGACGCGGCCGGGCAGCTCTCCGGTCCACCGCTCGGCGAGCCGCGCCCGCACGGGGGCGGGCGCGGCCGCCAGCAGCTCCGCCCGGAACGCGGGCGGCCGCAGGGACAGCCGCCGCGCCGCGTCGGCGAACGCCTCGCGGGCGAGGCGGCCGGTGGCGGCGTCGTCCTCGGCCAGGCGCTCCAGCGCCCGCGCCGCCCGCGGCGGGCCCGCGGTGATGGCCGTCCCGTACGCCTGGACGAGGGCGGCGTCGCGCCCGGCGCGCCCGTCCGGCATGAGCTCGCGGACCCGCTCGGCGAGCCGCAGCGTCGCCGGGTCCGCGAGCCCGTCGCCGCCGAGGGACACCAGCCGCGCGAAGACCCGGCACGGCAGTTCCGCCAGCGCGGCGGGGGGCGGCGCGGACCCGCAGGCGTCCAGCAGGTCGAGGCACGCGGCGGCGGACGGGGGCGTCGCCCACACCGCCCGGAGCGCGCCGCCGGCGTCCGCGGAGTCGCCGCCGTCCAGGCGCAGCAGTTCGCCCGTCACCGCGATCCGGCGGCCGGGATGCCTCCGCCCGACCGACGCCAGCACCGCGACCGCGACCGCGGGCGCGGCGCGGAGCCGTCCGGCGTGCTCGTAGAGCAGGTCGCAGGTCTCGGGGGTGAGGGCGGCCGCCCGGTCCCCGGATCCGGCGAGCCCGGCGACGATCCCGTCCAGCAGCGCGTCCCGCAGCGCCGCCGGGCAGCCGGCGAGCGCGCCCCGCACATCGTCGAGGCCGCGCCGGACGCAGCGCGCCGCCGACGCCGTCACCTCGCCGGGGTCGGCCGGAACCCCGGCCCGCTCCGCCACGCCGGCCGCCTCCGCGACCTCCGCCAGGCGGGACGCCCTCGCGAGCCTCTTGGAGACCAGCTCGCCGACGCGCAGCGCGCACCGGGGGGCGAGGTCCGCCGCCCCGGCCGCCCGCGCCCGCTCGTGCACGACGAGGGCGAGGTCGAGGCCCATCGACGGGACGCCCGGCGCGAGGTCGCGCCACACCCAGTCGGGGATGGCGGCCCCGCGCCGCGCCAGCAGCTCCGCCGCCGCGTCCTGCTCGTCCGGTGTGACGCCCGCGTCGCCCCGGCACAGTGCCAGCAGCGCGGCGGCGCCCTCCCGCGCGGGGTCGTCCGGCGGCGCCAGCTCGGCGAGGGCGTCCAGGCCGCCGAAGTCGCGGGCCCGCCAGCAGCGGGCGACGGTCCTGGCGAAGCGGCCGGCCCGGCCGTCCGGGACGCCGTCGCGGAGGTCGAACGCGGACACGTGCGAGGCGTGGTTCTGGGCGGTCGCCCAGACGGCGGGCGTCGTGCCGACCAGGCGCTGCGCGGCGCCGTCCGGATCGGCGGTGTAGGTGACGAACGACAGCCGGGCCGCCGCCGGGACCGGCAGCGAGTACGACACGACCGCGATCCAGCGGGCGATCGCCTCCACGTCGTCGGCCACAAGGACGACCCGCCCGTGGCCCTGGGCCAGCACGCCCGCGACGGCGTCCACCAGGCGGGCGAGCAGCGCGTAGGGGTCGCCGGGCCCGGCGGAGGCGAGCCACCCGGCGAGGGCCTCCGGGGCGAGCGCGGAGCCCGGCGTCAGCTCCTCCAGCGGGTCGAGGACGGCCCCGGGCGAGGGCAGCGGGGTCCAGTGCGCGGCCTGCCACAGCTCGGCGGGCCGCAGCCCCTCCAGCTCCTCCGGCTCGGCCACCACCGCGTGCGCGAAGAAGTTGCCGTAGCGGCCCGAGTAGTCGCGGCCGAGGTAGCGGCACCGCAGCAGCAGGGGGCGGCCGTCTATTTCGTCGTACAGCAGCGAGACGGGGAACAGGTCCAGCTCGGCGTCGCCCGGCGACAGCGGGGCGTCCGGCGGCGGGCGGTACGACAGGTACGGCGTGACCGCGGCCCGCGTCCCCTCCGGCAGCCCGGGCGTCTCGGCGACGAACTGGAACCCGGCCCGGCCGGCGGGCCCGCTCCGGGCGGAGGTGTAGTGCAGCTGCCAGGCCACCGCTACGCCCCTCCCGGGCGGACGCCGTCGAGCATCCCGAACCGGTACAGCAGCCACAGCAGCGGATCCTCCGCCCGGTACGGCCGGACGCCGCCCGCGCCGACGCGCCCCTCCTCCGGGACGCCGCCGAGCGCCGACAGGCCGAACAGCGCGTGGTCGGCGTACTGCTGCCCCAGGTAGGTGTCGAGCCGCCCGGCCTGCCAGTCGTGCAGGAGCGCGCGGACCTGCTCGTGCACCGCGTCCCTGTCGTCGAGGTCGAGGACGCCCTGCCCGGACCGCGACCGGTGCAGCGCCGACTGGCGCAGCAGCCCCGGCCGCAGCACGTCGATCTTGGTGAGCGCGACCGCGACCGGTACGGGCAGCGGCTCGCCCGGACGGGTGCCGTGCCGCAGCCGCAGCGCCTCGGTGACGCGCGCGATGACGTCCAGCGGCTCCCCGCCGGGGTCGTCCCCGGCCGCGCGCGGCCCCGGCACCGCGTCCAGCACGCCGGGCCGCGCGCCCGGCAGCTCCAGCGGGTCGACCAGGAAGATGATCGCGTCCGCGGCCTCCAGGTACCGCAGGTGCAGGTCGGTGGCCTCGCGGCTGCGCAGGTCCTCGCCCGCGGTGTCGAACAGCACCAGCGCCAGCGAGTCGTTGCGGGGCCGGGCGAAGCGCCCCTTCCGGGTCCGGGTCCGGGTGAGCAGGTACACCAGCGGCTCGCGGGGGCCGGTCGCGGCGCTCGGCGTCGTCGGCAGCAGCCGCCGCTCCTCCAGCAGCGGACGGGCGAAGTCGCGCTTGTACCGCTCGATCGTCCGGTCGTCGCAGGCGACCAGCGACGCGTCGAGCTCCGTCCCGACCCGGTTCATCAGCTCGTGCAGCAGGACGGCGATGTAGGTGCTCTTCCCGGCGTTCTTCGCCCCGACGAGCGCGACGATCCGGCCGGGGGAGTCGCAGTACGCCGACGGGAGCGGGTTGTGGCACTCGGGGCAGGCGCGGTTCCCGGTCGGCACCCCGCACCCGGGGCAGTCGGCCCGGCCCTTGCGCCCGGGCGCGGCGAACGCCGGCGGCAGCGACGCCCCCGCCGTCGACCCGGTGTACTCGGCCAGCCGCTCGTCCAGGACGGGGACGCAGCCCTGCCGCCGCCCGGACTGCCCCCGGCACCGGAACAGGATCCGCTGCGGCGCCACGGAGGCGAAGCAGTAGGGGCAGGTGATTCCCTGCCGGGACGGCACGCCGGGGATTCCCACCCGGGCCAGGGGTCTCGTCATCAGGGGACCTGGAGTCGGCGGACGGGGGGATCGCTCAGCTCGACGGCGTCGTCGTCGGCGAAGCAGCGCAGCCAGTACGGTCCCGACGCGGACGGCGCGCCGAGCGACAGCTCGCCCGGCACGGGCACCGCGTCCCACGTGCCGAGGGTCTCGCCGTCGGCGGCGCGCTGCGGCATCACCCGCCCGGCGCGCAGCACCAGCGACAGCCGTGCCACCCGCAGCGGGCGGGACGAGTGGAGCCGGACCGTCAGCGTCCGCCGCCACGGCGGGCCCGACCGCAGCACGTCGTAGTGGACGATCGTGCGCGCGGCGACCTCGGCGGTCGCCGGCGGGCCGGTCATCCGCGCTCCGCCCACCGTCCCGGCCGCGGCGACGGACAGCTCGACGGGCGCGTCCTCGGGGACGGGCAGCCGGATCCCGCCCTGGGTGTCGTAGGCGGCCCGGGTGACGCTCTGCGCGGCCCGGACGGGACCGTGCGCGGAGTCGCCGGACCGCGCGGCGTCTCCGGTGTCCCGCCCGATCCGGTAGGCGACGTCGACCTCCGCGACGTCGGGCGGCCAGTCGAACCCCACGTGCACGTAGGCGCCCCGCCGCTCGGCGACCAGCCGGCGCGGCGGCGGCAGGTTCACGTGCCGGTGGTAGGCGCCGATCGCGGCCGTGCCCTCCGCGACCGTCACCGCGAGGAGCCATCCCCCGGAGCCCGGCCGTACCGCGAGCCCGCCCTTCGTCTGCGCGCACGCGAGCCGCCGCGTCTCCCGCCGCACCTCCTCCAGCGGGACGAGCGCGCTGCGCGGCCACGGCGGCGGGCCCGGGCAGAGGACCAGCTCCACCGTCCCGTGCGCGGGCGGCGCGAACCGGGCCCGCACCAGGCCGGGGTCGGACGCGTCGGTCTCGGCGGTCAGCTCGAACACCGGCTCGGGCGGCGCGCTCGGCGTGGCCGACGCCCGCACCCCGTCCGTGACGACCTCGCGCCCGGCCGCGTCGAGGTAGACGGCGGCGATCCGGTAGTGGTGCGTCCGCCCGTTCGGGACGCGCT
The DNA here is from genome assembly GCF_014208105.1 of Actinomadura coerulea. Lineage (NCBI taxonomy): Bacteria > Bacillati > Actinomycetota > Actinomycetes > Streptosporangiales > Thermomonosporaceae > Actinomadura > Actinomadura coerulea. The sequence goes on along the minus strand of NZ_JACHMQ010000001.1, from coordinate 3,229,970 downwards.
CGCGGAACCCGTCCCGGCCCGCCGCGACGTCCCGGCCGTCCCGCGCCACGACGACCCGCACCGCCTCCGCCGGGCACCGCCAGCGTCCCGTGACCTGCCCGTCCCCGGCGGTCAGCTCGACCTCCTCGGGTTCGGGCCGCACGACGACCGGCCCGGCCACCGCCGGCGGCGCGGCGGCCTCGCCCCGCACCGCGACCACCCCGTAGTACAGCGGCACGTTGACCGGGGGGCGGGCGTCCAGAGCCCCGCCGACGGCCGTGCCGTCGCGCGCGTCGCGCGGCGCCCTGCCCGCGCGCCGCACCACGTGGTGGACGACCTCGCCCCCGGTGGACGGCGAATCCTCCCAGGACAGCCGCACCGACGCGCCGTCGACGTCGAGGTGCACGGCCGGCACCGGGCGCGGCGGCAGGCGCCGCTGGTGGGCGGCGGCGCCCGGCAGGTCCCGGACGAGGCGCAGCGCGTCGGCGAGCAGGCGGTGGGCGCGGTCCGGGTCGGGCTCGGCGGACGCGGCCTCGCGCAGGCGCAGCGCGGTGCCGAGGCGGTGCCGGGCCTCGGCGGCGAGCACCTCCTCCTCGGGCGGCTCGGCGCCGGGGGAGGGGTGCGGGACCCGCGCGGCGTCGGCCAGCCCGGCCGCCGCGTGCACGTCGCCGGAGTCCAGCAGCGCCCGGAGCCGCCCCGCGAGGCCGCCGCCGCCCCGGTCGGTCTCCCGCACGACGGCGAACACCAGGCGGCGGGCGTCGCCCTGCTCGACGCCCAGCTCCTCGGCGGCGTACCGGAGCAGGGCGCGCTCGGACGCCCGCTCCCGCAGGCGCTCGCGGAGCCGGTCGGCGATGTCGAACAGCAGCAGTGCGGGCAGGTCGGCGCCCGAGCGGAGCGCGGCCAGCACGGTGTCGGCGTGCGTGGTGGTGGTGTCGCGGCTGCGGCGCGCCCACTCGGCTCCCGCCGCCGCGACCGCGTCCCCGTCCGGGCGCGGGCCGCCGCCCGGCGCGGCGAAGCCGTCCAGGACGCGCATCGGGCCGGTGAGGCGGGCGCCGAAGAGGAAGCCGGCGAGGTGGCGCCCGCCGAGGACGTCCAGCGACTCGCGCACCTTCCGGTACGCGGGATAGGGCGCGGCGGACGGCAGCGGGTCGGGCTCGCGGATCTCGACGCCGTCGGCGGCGGCGAGCTCCGCCAGCTCCCCGCCCCGCACCCCGGTGGTGCGGGCGATGGCCTCGACCTCGGCGGGCGTGGCCATCCGCAGCACCCCGGCCGCGTCGGCGAGGCGGGCGCGGGCCTCGCCGAGGCGTCGCTCGGCGCGCTCGCGGCCGCCGCGCAGCCGCGCCTCCAGCGGGCGCGGGTCGCCGCGCTCGGCGGCGGTGAACAGCGGCGCCAGCTCGCGGTGCTCGGCCTCCAGCCGGTCGATGAGCTTGCGGTACTTCAGCTGCCCGCGCGCCCGCCGCCAGCACTGCCGGACCTCCCTGACCCGCGCCGCCACGGCCGCCGCGTCCAGTCCGTCGAGCGGAGCTCGTCCGTTGAACGGCGGTGGGTGGGGGCTGGAGGACGGTCGGTCGTCCAGCGCGTAGCGGACGCGCAGGTCCTCGGGGGGCCGGTCGCCCGCGGCGCGCGCGGGTTCCAGCACCTGCCGCCGGTAGTCCTCGTCGAACGCCACGGGCGCCTCCAGGGGATCCGCGGCCCGCTCAGCTGACCTGGACCCGGGAGAGGGCCTTGCGGGAGCGCTCGACCTCCTCCTCCGACATTCCGCCGACGTCCACCTTCAGCTCCAGCCGCTCCCCGGTCTCCTTCTCCACGGCCGTGACGTTCAGCAGGCCCGAGGAGTCGAGCTCGAACGTCACCCCGATCGGCCAGCCCGACTTCTTGCCCGGCGGGACGCGGATCTCCCCGGTCGCGATCTCGGTGTTGTCGATCAGGTCGGCGGACTCCACCACGCCGGCCTGCTCCATCACCCGGATGTCGGCCGAGGCCTGGTCGTCGTAGACGGTGAAGAAGTCCTCGGTCCTGGCCGCGGGCAGCTCGTCGTTGGCGTGCACGAGGTGCGCGACGCTCTCGGCGCCGGTCTCCCGGTCGACGACCACGATCCCGAACGCGTGCGAGGCGACCGTCCTGATCTTCCGCCCGGCGATCTGCCGCTGCTGCTCGGCCGACAGGCCCGCCCGGTTCGCCATCTCCTCGGCGCGCTCGGCGGCGCCCTCCCGGACGAGCCGCCGGTAGGTCTCCTCGAAGGCGTACAGGGCGGCGCCCTTGGCGACCGCGAGGTCGGGGTCCTGCAGGCGGGGGGCGAGGCCGAGCTCGGTCTGCAGCCGCGCCGCGACGACCGGCATCTTCGTGGAGCCGCCGACGAGGACGAGGTCGTCGTAGTCCTCCACGCCCTTCTCGGCGGCGGTCGCCAGCGTCCGGCCGGTGATCTCCACGGTGCGGTCGAGGAGGTCCTTGGTCAGCTCCTCCAGCTTCTCCCGCGTCACCTCGACCGAGGCGACCCGCCCGCCGTGCATGACCCGGACGGTGTGGGACGTGCGGCTGGTGAGGGCCTTCTTGGCGTCCTCGGCGTCGCGGCGCAGCTGCTGCTCGGTCTGCCGGTCGTCCAGCGGGTCGCCCGCGTCCGGGTGCTCGGCGCGGAACCGCTCGGCCAGGTGCTCCACGAGCCGGGCGTCCCAGTCGGCGCCGCCGAGCTCGTGGTCGCCGTCGGTGCACACCACCTCGATGTGGCCTTCGCGCAGCGCGATGACCGTGGTGTCGAACGTCCCGCCGCCGAGGTCGTACACCAGGATCGTGCGGTCGCTCTCGGGGTTGAGGACGCCGTAGGTGATCGCGGCGGCGATCGGCTCGGACACGATGTCGATGACGTTCAGCCCCGCGATGCGGCCCGCCTTGCGGGTCGCGTCGCGCTCGGCCACGCCGAAGTAGGCCGGGACGGTGATGACCACGTCGCGGGTCTCCTCGCCCGTCGTGGTGCGCGCGTCCGTCGCCAGCTTCAGCAGGATGAACGCCGACACCTCCTCGGGTGTGAAGTCGATCCCGTGGATGGGGCGCGTGACGTCGCGGCCCATGTCGCGCTTGATCAGGCTGACGACGTTGTCGGGCTCCAGGACCGCGGTGTCCTTCGCGGTCTGGCCGACGACGACGTTCTCGCCGCTCTCGAAGAACACGACGGACGGCGTGGTGTCGGTGCCCTCCAGGTTCCGCTGGACCGCGGGCCGGCCCACGTCGTCGATGGAGGCAATGCAGGAGTACGTCGTTCCCAGGTCGATCCCGTAGACGGCCATGTCCCTCACCCGCTGTTCGTCGTCTGTCCGTTGTGCGCCGCCTCGCCGGCGGGCGCCGGCTCGGCGAGCCTGCCGACGCTGACCGCCGCCTTGCGCAGCACCTTCCCGCTCTGCTCGAACCCGTCGGACTGCACGGCCGTGACGGTGCCGTCCGCCACGGGGTCGTCGATGGGCGTGACCGCGACCGGGCGGTGCCGGGACGCGTCGTAGGGGGCGCCCGGCTCGACGGTGAACCGCTCGACGCCGAGCCGCGCGAGCGCGTCGGCGACGTCGTCGGCCATCGCCGCCAGCAGCACCGCCGTCCGCCGGGGGTCGGGCGCCTCGGCGAGATCGGGCGCGCCGAGCCGGTCGGCCTCGCGGCGCGCCTGGTCGTGCAGCCGGTACAGCGCCGCGCGGACGGGCTCCAGCATCGCCTGCAGCTCCCCGCGCCGCAGCCGCTGGTTCTCCTCGTGGAGCCGGTCGATGACGGCCTCGCGGTGCTCCGCGCGCTCGCGCTCGCGGTCGAGGCGGGCGGTGAGCCCGGCGAGGGCGTCCCTCACCTCGGCGTGCAGCACCGCGCTCTCGTCGCCCTCCCCGGCGTCCCCGGCACGCGCCGGTCCAGGCCCGGCACCGGAGGCTTCGCTGACTGGGGTTTCCCCGTCCCTCGACACGTAGAGTCACCTTAATGCTGGACGGCAGGAGACGTCAGGCCAACCGATGACCTCCACCGGACTCTAGTTTGACCCGTGCCCGCCGTTCCAGCACCGACTTCCGTGCCGTTTTCTTGGGACGACACGTCTGGGTAACACGGGGGAAACGGGTCTCGTCGAAGCTGGGGACCTCGCACGGAGACTGGAGGTGGCGATGTTGCTGCGGATAAGGGTGCGGCTTCCGGACCGTCCCGGGTCGCTGGGGCAGGTCGCGCGCACCCTGGGCGCGGCGGGCGCGGACGTCGTCCAGATGACGGTGCTGGAACGCGACAACGGGCGGGCGATGGACGACTTCACCGTCGCGTGGCCCGCGGGGGCCGACTCCGAGCGGCTGGCCGGGGGGCTCGGCTCGGTGCCGGGGGTGGAGGTCGTCGGGATCTGGCCGACCGCCGAGCCGCAGGGCGCCTTCCCCGACGCGGCCGTGATCGGCCAGGTCGCGGCCGTCCCGGAGCGCGGCCTGGAGATCCTCGCCGACGCCGTCCCGGCCGTCCTGAGCGCCGACTGGGCGGGCCTCGCCGAGCTGGAGGGGGAGGACGAGGCGGTCCTCGTGCACGCCAGCGCCGGCGGCGAGCCCGGCGCCGTCCTGCCGGAGCTGCGGCCGCTGCGGCCGCGGGCGTTCACGGCGCCGGACGGCACGCGCTTCGCGGTCTGCCCGCTCGCGGCGGGCGGGCTCGCGCTGGTGGTCGCCCGGACGGGCGCGCCGCCGTTCCACCGGACGGAGGTGTTCCGGCTGGAGCAGCTCGCCGGGGCGGCGAACGCCGTCCTGCACCGGGCCCGGGGCGCGGCCCCGCTCTGAGCGCCCGTGTCGCTCCGTCCTCGTGTCAGTCCAGGAGGGCGAGGACCGCGTCCAGGCCGGTGAGGCCGGCGTCGGAGCCGAGCCCCTGGGCGACGGTGGCCGCCGCGGCGGTGCCCCAGCGCGCGGCCTCCAGCACGTCCCTCCCGCGCGTCAGGCCGGTGATGAACCCGGCGCAGTAGGCGTCGCCGCAGCCGGTCGTGTCGACGACCTCGACGGGCAGCGCCGGCAGCCGGTGCGCGCCCTCGGCGGTGGCGACGAGGCTGCCCTCCCCGCCGAGCGTGACGACGACCGTGCGAGGCCCCCGCGCGAGGAGCGCGGCGGCGGCCTTCTCCGGATCGTCCTCGCCGGTCATGAGGGCGGCCTGCTCCTCGTTCGGCAGGAAGTGGTCGACGTGGGGGAGGAAGGCGGCGGCGCCGTCCAGCAGGTCGGGCATGGTGGACAGCAGGTCCATCGTCACGACGGTGCCGGCCTCGCGGGCGGCGGCGAGCGCGGCGAGGAAGGCCGGGTCGTTGAGGCCGAAGGTGACGTCGGGGCCGCCGAGGTGCACCGTGCCCGCCGCGTCCAGCAGGCCCGGCCCGACGGCGTCCGCGGTGAGGGTCAGGTTCGCGCCGGGGACGTGGAAGCTCGGGCGGCCGCCGTCCGGCCGGATCGGCAGGATCGACGCGCTGGTCTGCTCGGCCGCCCGCCGGACGAGCCCGCGCACGTCCACGCCCTCGCGCGCCATGATCGTGACCAGCAGGTCGCCGAGGTCGTCGTCTCCGATCGCGCCGACCGAGACGACGTCGTTGCCGAGGCGGGCCAGGGCGACGGCGGTCCCGGCGGCGGCGCCCGCCGCGGTCACCCGGATCCGCTCGACGACGACGGTGCCCTGGCCGTCCGGGATGCCCTCCACCGGGCGGGCGAGCACGTCCAGGATGTGCGCGCCGAGAGTGACGACGGTCATGTCCGGCCCCTTAGCGATCGTCAGGGCCGTAGCGTACGCGGTGCAGGCCACGAAATGTGAGAGGTATTCGCATGTTGCTGAGGGACGAGCGGGACGCGTTGTGCGGGATCGGCCGGCGGCTGGCGGAGACCGGGCTGGTGACGGGCGCCTCCGGCAACGTCAGCGTCCGGTCCGGCGACCTGGTCGCGGTCACGCCGGGCGGGATGATGCTCGACCGGATGGAGCCGGCCGACTGCCCGGTCGTGAACCTCGCCGGGCAGTGGGTGGACGGGGACAAGGCGCCGTCGTCCGAGACCCCCATGCACCTCGCCCTCTACGAGGCGACCCCGGCCGCGGCCATCGTGCACACGCACTCCACCTACGGCGCCGTGGTGGCGACGACCATGTCCGAGCTGCCGCCGATCCACTACAACACGCTCCTGCTCGGCGGCGTGGTGAAGGTCGCCGAGTACGCCACCTACGGGACGCCCGAACTCGCCGAGAACGTCCGGACGGCCATGGCGGGCGGCAAGCGGGCCGCGCTGATGGCCAACCACGGGGGCGTCGCGATCGGGCGCGACCTGGAGGAGGCGTACGAGAACGCGCGCCTTCTGGAGTGGCTGTGCGGCGTGTACGTCCGCGCGAAGTCGATCGGGGAGCCGCGGGTCCTGACGGAGGAGGAGCTGGCGAAGGTGGTCGAGCGGGGGCTGGCGCCGCCCGACTTCCCCCGCGTGTAACCTAACGCTTGTTAGGTCACTCTGGGAGGCCCGCCTTGCCCTTCGTCCTGGTCGACAAGCCGCGCCCGAACGTCACCCTGATCACCCTCAACCGGCCCGAGCGCATGAACGCGATGGCGTTCGACGTGATGGTCCCCTTCCGGGAGGCCCTGGAGGAGGTCAGCCGCGACAACGGGACCCGCGTCGTCGTCATCACCGGCGCCGGGCGGGGGTTCTGCTCCGGGGCCGACCTGGAGAACCCGGGGAGCATCCCGGGCATCGACGGGCTGACGCTCCCGACCATCGCGCTGCGCTCGATGGAGCTGCTGGACGACGTGGTGCGGGCGATGCGGCGCGTCCACCAGCCGGTCATCGCGGCGGTCAACGGCCCGGCGATCGGCGGCGGCCTGTGCCTGTCGCTCGCCGCCGACATCAGGCTGGGCGCGGAGACGGCCCTGTTCCGCGCGGCTGGGATCAACAACGGGCTGACCGCGAGCGAGCTCGGCCTCAGCTACCTGCTGCCGCGCGCGATCGGCGCGTCCCGCGCGTTCGAGCTGATGCTGTCCGGGCGCGACGTGGAGGCCGCCGAGGCCGAGCGCATCGGCCTGCTGTCCCGCGTCGTCCCCGGCGACAAGCTCCTGGACGCCTGCTACGAGCTGGCCGAGCGGATCGCCGGGTTCAGCCGCCCCGGCACCGAGCTGACCAAGCGGATGCTGTGGTCGAGCCTGGACGCCGCGAGCCTGGACGCCCACATGGGGCAGGAGGGCCTCGCCCAGCTGTACGTCCGCCTCACCACCCACAACTTCGAAGAAGCGATCAAGGCGCGGAGGGAGCACCGCCCCCCGGACTTCCAGGACTGACGCACAGCGGGCGGGTCCGCCGCTGGTACGACCACGCCGCGGCGCCCAGCGCCACGCCGTAGGCGGCGAACGCGCCGATCCCGCACGCCGCGACCGTCCAGCCGGGCCATCCGCTGAGGAGCCCGTCATGGGGGAGTCCGCCCAGGCCGAGGACGGGCGGCAGCAGGTAGGCGACGGAGCCGACGACACCGTAGGGTCCGAGCGTCAGGGCGCCGAGCCAGGCCGGTGCGAGCGGCAGCCAGCGCGGCACCCTCCGCCCGGCCAGCGGCGGCGCCCACCGCGGGAAGACCTGCCCCCACTCGTGCGTGAGCCCCATCAGCAGGAAGACGCCGGCGAGCGCCGACAGGGTGGTGAAGTCCAGCCCGTACCTCTCCAGCGTGAGGACCAGCCCGGACGCGCCGTTGCGCTCGAACTCGGCGACGACCTGCTCGCCCTCGATCCCCGCGAAGGAGCCCCCGAACGCCCACGTCGTCTTCATGGCGACGTAGGGCGCGAACGCGAGCGCCCCGGCATAGGCGCCCCACCGCACCGCGCGCGGCGCGGCGGAGACGGGCGGCGGGGCCGTGACGGAGCCCGTGCCCGCGTGGAAACGGCCGCACCGCGCGCACCTCCCCGCGGTGCCGCGCTGGTAGGCCAGGGCCGTCCCCGCGAGCAGGGCCGCGCCCACCGCGCACAGGGCCTCGACGCCGAATTCCGGCCAGTCGTCGACCGTCCCGTCGAAGACGAGTTGCAGCGCGTTCATGACGAAGCCGAACGTTCCCGCCCCCGCGAGCACGCACGCCGTCCAGAGCCCGGTGAGCGGCCACCACCGCGGCATCTGCCGTCCGACGCCGCGGACGCTCGACACCGCCATGATCCCGCCGACGCCGAGGAAGGCGGCGACCACCCACGCCGCCGCTCTCGCGTCCGCCAGGGGAGATCCGGTCTCCCCGCCGCCGGCCCAGTACAGGGCCACCCCTACCGCGCCCACCGACCACGCCCCGGCCGCGTACCCCGCCCAGCGCGGCCACAGCCTCCCGACCGACTCCATAGGACGAGCCTCCCGGCGACCCCGGCGCCGCGCCTCCCGCCTGGGAACGAGCGCCCTACCCCGCGTGGGGGAGGGCGTGGCAGGGTGAGGGGGTGCCCAAGCTTGCGCCGGACGAGGCGCGCCGCCTGCTGACCACCGTGCCGGTCGCGCGCCTGGCGACCGTGGGGGAGGACTCCCGGCCGCATCTCGTCCCCGTGACGTTCGCCGTCCACCGGGGCGCCGTCTACATGGCCGTCGACCACAAGCCCAAGAGCACCCGGGAGCTGCGGCGCCTCGCCGACATCCGGGCCAACCCCCGCGTCACGCTCCTGGCCGACCACTACGAGGACGACTGGGACCGCCTCTGGTGGGTCCGCGTGGACGGCCACGCGGCCGTCGTCGACGACCCCGCCCGCATGGCCGGCCCCGTCCGGCTCCTGGCGGACCGCTACCCCCAGTACCGCGACCGTCCGCCGGAGGGCCCGGTCATAGCCGTCACGATCGAGGCCTGGACGGGCTGGTCGGCGTCCTAGAGGGAGAGCTGGAAGGCCGTGACGGCCTCGGCGATCTTCTCGGGGAACTCCACGTGCGGGTGGTGGCCGGCGCCCTCCAGCAGGACGACCTCGCCGTTCAGCCTCCGGCCGACCCACTCGGCCTCGGCGGCCGGGTCGGGCCAGTCGATGTCGCCCGTGCCCATGATGACGAGCGTGGGTGCGTTCACCCGGTCGAGCCGCGCCTCGGCTTCGGCGTGGGACATGCTCAGGTAGTCGGCGATGACACTGCCGCGGCCCGGCTCCTTGAAGTTCGCCTTCAGCTCGGCCTTGTGCTCGGCGAAGTCGGCCGGGGGCTTCGGCTCCCACTTGGGGTAGTAGGACATGTAGAGCGGCAGGGCCAGGCCCGGGACCCGCATGAGGGCGGTGGTCAGCTTCTGCGCGACCCCGGCCTTGCCGTCCCGGACGAACGGCGCCGCAAGGACGAGTCCCTTCACCAGTTCGGGCGCCTCGGCGGCGACCCACACCGCTGCGGCCGCGCCGTTGGAGCATCCGTAGACCAGCGCCGGGCCCGCGTCCAGGTGCTTGAGCAGGGCCAGCAGGTCGTGGGCCAGCGGCGTGCTCCCGTACTCGGGCCACCGCGCGCTGGTCTCGCCCATCCCGCGCTGGTCGACGGTCACGACGCGGTACCCGGCGTCCAGGAGCAGCGGCCGCAGGAACCGGTACTGCGACCGCAGGTCGAGCATCGAGGGCAGGCACACGATGAGCGGGCCGTCGCCGCTGTCGTCGTACGCCAGCCGGCCGTCGGGCAGGTCGAGGAACCGGGTCTCGCTCATCGCGCACTCCTTGAATCTGTGTAGCTCTATAGCTAAGGATATTAGCTTCGGGGTGCGCGGGAGTCAAGAGCGGTGCTCTCGCGGGATCAGTCCCAGGCGTCGCCGAGCCTCGCGAGCTCGTCGGCGTACTCGATGCGGGCGGACCACTCCTCCGGCCAGGCGCCCATGCCGAGGTGCGCGCCCGCGAACGCGCCGGCCAGGCACGCGATCGAGTCGGAGTCGCCCGAGCTGGCCGCGCCGCGCCGGATCGCCCCGACCGGCTCGTCCGGGAACAGCAGGAAGCACAGCAGGCCGGTGGCGAGCGCCTCCTCGGCGACCCAGCCCGCGCCCGTGGCCTCGCAGGGGTCGGACGCCCGGTCCCCGCGCGCGACGGCCTCGTCCAGGCGGTCGAGGACGTCCAGGCACTCGTCCCAGCCCCGGGCGATGAACGCCTCCGGCGTGTCGACGCCGGGCTGCTGCCACAGGGTGCCGAGCCAGCGCTCGTGGTAGACGGCGCGCTGGTCGCGGCAGCGGGCCCGCAGCGCGGCGGGCAGGTCGGACGGGGCCATGCCGTCGGCCAGCCAGCGGACGGCGAACGCCGTCAGCTCGCTCGCCGCGAGCCCGGTCGGATGCCCGTGGGTGAGAGCGGCCTGGAGCTGCGACGCCCCGGCCCGCGTCTCGTCCGACAACCCCGGGGCCAGGCCGACCGGTGCGACGCGCATGTTGGCGCCGCACCCCTTGGACCCCGCCACGGTGGCCTTCACCCAGGGCTTCCCGGCGGCCAGGTTCCGGCACGCGTGCAGGCACGTGTTCCCGGGCGCGCGGTTGTTGTCGGGGCTGTTCAGCCAGTCGACGAAGCGCCGCCGCCACATCGGCGTGATCAGGTCGGGGGTGAACGGGGGGTTCGCCAGGGCGTCCAGCAGCGCGAGCCCGACCGCGATCGCCATCTGGGTGTCGTCGGTGACGAGGGCCGGGTCGCCGTCGAGCCGCGACGGGCCGTGCTCGCCGAACCGCCGGCGGATCTGCTTCATGGTGAGGAACTCGGTGGGCGCGCCCAGCGCGTCCCCGTACGCCAGCCCGAACATCGCCCCGCTCGCCCTTCTCATGGGCGGCATTCTTCCTTAATCCGTACAAGCACCGCGGTAACCGCCGGGGGTCATGCCGTAGCAGCGGACGAACCACCGCGTCAGATGGCTCTGGTCGGCGAAGCCGGTGCGGGCCGCGACGTCCCCGATCGCGTCGCCCCGGGCGAGCAGGCGGCGCGCGGCGCGCAGGCGGAGCTGGCGCTGGTAGTCGCTCGGCGCCATCCCGTACTCCCGCCGGAACCCCCGGTACAGCGCGAACCGGCTGCACCCCGCCGCCTCCGCCAGCGCGTCGGCGCCGATGTCGTCGGCGTAGCACTCCACGAGGCGCCGCCGGGCCCGCTCGACGAGGCCGCCGGCGGGCGCCGCGCGCAGCCGCCGCGTGGCGGCCCGGTCGACCAGCGTCCCGACGGCCGCGGTCAGCAGCTCGTCGCGCCGCAGGGCCGGCGCGCCGCCGAGCAGCGCCGCGTGCAGCCTCCGCAGGGCCCCGGCGAGGGCGGGGTCCGGCACGACGGGCGCGTCGAACAGCGGCAGCCCGGCCGGGCGCGCCGCGATGTCGGCGAGCACGTCGGAGATCAGCCCGGCGCCGATGTGGACGATGCGGTAGGTGAAGCCGAGCTCGTCGGCGGCGTGGCCGTCGTGCGGGTCGTCGGGGTTGAACGCGATGACCATCCCCGCCGCGCTCGTGTGGGCCCCGCCCCGGCACCGGAACGCCTGGTAGCCGTCCTCGGTGACGCCGAACGAGTACGTCTCGTGGCTGTGCCGGTGGTAGGCGTGCCGCTCGAAGTGGGCGTGCATCGCCTCCAGGGGGCGGTCGGGCGACCGCCAGTACCTGCTCCAGTCCACGCGCCCCAGTCTGGCGCACGAGCGTTCAAGACGGCGCGCCCGGTCCGGGGCAGGCTGGACCGCATGCGTTTCGACACCAAGATCGGGATCGTGGTCCGCGGCGACCTGGCCGCCTGGCAGCGCCTCAACGTCACCGCGTTCCTCGCGAGCGCCGTCGCGGGCGGCGCCCCCGGCGTCATCGGAGAGCCGTACGAGGACGCGTCCGGCAACACCTACCTGGCGATGTTCCGCCAGCCCGTCCTGGTCTACGAGGCCGGCGCCGAGGAGATCTCGAAGGCGCACGCCCGCGCGCTCGCCCGCGAGATGGACGTCGCCGTCTACATCGAGGACATGTTCAAGACGGGCCACGACGAGGCGAACCGCGCGACCGTCCGGGCCGTCACCGCCGAGGAGATGCCCCTGGTCGGGTTCGCCGTCCACGGCCCGAGGAACGGCGTGGACAAGGTGCTCAAGGGGCTGCGGCTGCACCCGTGAGCCCGGCGAGTGCGGCCAGGCGCTCGCGGTGCCGGTCCGGCGACCCGAACAGCTCGCGGGACGACTGCGCCCGCTTGAAGTACAGGTGCGCGTCGTGCTCCCACGTGAACCCGATGCCGCCGTGCAGCTGGATCGCCTCGCCCGCCGTGTGGAAGAAGGCCTCCGAGCAGTACGCCTGGGCGAGCGCGGCCGCGGCCGGCAGCTCGCCCGGGCTCTCGTCGGCGGCGGCCGCCGCGTTCAGCACGGCCGACCGCGCCGACTCCACCATCACGAACATGTCGGCGCACCGGTGCTTGACCGCCTGGAACGACCCGATCGGCCGCCCGAACTGGTGCCGCACCTTCGCGTACTCGACCGTCATGTCCAGGGTGCGCTGCGCACCGCCGAGCTGCTCGGCCGCCAGCGCCACCGCCGCGACGTCCAGGGCCCGCGCCAGCGCCTCCGGCCCGCCGACCCTGCGCGCGGCGGCCCCGTCCAGCTCGATCCGCGCCAGCCTCCGCGTCTGGTCGAGCGTCGGGAGGACCTGCCGGACGAGACCCGCCGCGTCCTCGACGGCGTACACCCCGACCCCGTCCCCGCCTCTGGCCGCCACGAGGACCAGGTCGGCGACGCGCCCGTCCAGGACGAAGTTCTTCGCCCCCCGCAGCACTCCGTCCTCGAACGTCGCCCGCACCGAGGCGGGGTCCCAGGACCCGCCGTCCTCGGCCACCGCGAGCGTCCCGATCACCGACCCGTCCGCGAGGCCGGCCAGCAGGTCGTGCCCGCCCTCCCCGGCCCCCAGCGCCGCCGCGGCCGTGATCGTCGCGAGGAAGGGGGAGCACACGACGGCCCGCCCCATCTCCTCGAACACCACGGCCAGCTCCCGCACGCCGAACCCGGCCCCGCCGTGCTCCTCGGCGATCGCGAGGCCCTGCAGCCCGAGCTGCTCCGCCATCAGCCGCCACACACCGGGGTCGTGGCCCTCGGCCGTCTCCATCAGCCGCCGCACCTCGGCGGCGGGGGACCGGTCGGCGAAGAAGCGCCGCAGCGCGTCCCGCAGCTCCCGCTGTTCCTCGGTGACGACGAGCTTCATCGGGCGTCCTCCCACACGTGTCCCAGGCCTACCGGGTCATCGTGCCGTGCGCCCGCCCCCCGCCTCGGGGCCCTTCCCATCCACCGGGACGGTCAGGGCGCCCAGTCGTGCGGCCCGAGCACGTAGCCCTTGCTCGTCGAGTGCAGATGGTTGATCGACACGAGGTGGCCGAGCGCGGCCCACAGATCCTCCTCGGGCGCGTCCACGAGCGCCCCGATCGTCTCGAAGTCCGCCGCCCCGCGCTCCTTGTCGATCTCCGCCACGGTCTCGTACACGACCAGCTCGAAGTCCGACAGCTCCTGCACGTCCCCACGCGGAACATCTCGCTCATCCATAGGCAGACCGTGCCCACTCGCGCCCGTTCTAAGTCCCGCGCGACGCGCGGCGCCGTACGCTGGGACTGTCGAGCTCGGCAACTACGATCTGTATGCGGAAGGTGGCGCTCTGCTCATAGACTCGTTCGCGAGGAAAGGAGCAGGGCATGACTGTGATGGTTCAAGAGCCTCTGTCGCACGAAGACGCGGACGTCGTCCTGGAAGGTTTCCTCGCCCTCGACACCCCGGAGGGCTTCCGAGCCGAGCTGATCGACGGAGAGATCGTCGTGACCCCACCCCCCCTTGGCGACCACGAGCGATGCATTGGCAAGATCATCCGCCAGGTCATCCGGTACAGCGCCATCGAGTTCGAGTGTTCCGGCAACAAGGGCCTCACGGTGCCCGGCGTTGAGGGGCAACCCGACAACCGCGTAATTCCGGACATCACATTCATATCCATAGAGAAGGACCCCTTTCAGGGGGCTGCCTCGTGGATGCCCGTGGAAGGTGACGACGCGATCGTCATGGTGGTCGAGGTGACGTCCAGTAAGCCGAAGCGGGACCGAGAGGCGAAGCGGATCGGCTACGCCCGGGCGGGAGTCCCGTTCTACCTGCTGGTAGACCGCGAGGAAGACAGGGTGAGCCTGTTCAGTGGGCCGGACGGCGGGGACTACGGGCACATGGACCAGGTGCCGTTCGGCAAGCCGCTGCCGCTGCCGGAGCCGTTCGAGATCGAGCTGGACACCTCCGAGTTCGGCTGAGTCGAGGGCGGCGGCGACCGCGGGCCACCCGGCCGCGGTCGCCGCGCCGTCTCTGCGCCTTCCGCGGCGCCGCCGCATGCGGCGGCAGGTCAGGCGGGCTGGACGCCGTCCTGCAGTTGCAGCACGGCATGGACCAGGGGCGCGAGCGCGGGCTCGGCGGCTGCCTGGTCGAGGGCCTCGCGCAGAGCCGTGTTGTGGGTGGGGCGGGCCTCCTCCAGCAGGCGCAGGCCGTCGTCGGTGACGTCGGTGTAGATGCCGCGGCGGTCGGTGGGGCACAGGTAGCGGGAGAGCAGCCCGCGGTCCTCCAACCGGGTCACCAGCCGCGTGGTGGCGCTCTGGCTGAGGACGACCGAGTCGGCGACCTGCCGCATCTGCAGGTGTCCGCCCTCGCCGTCGTGCTGGCGGCTCAGCACGTCCAGCAGTGAGTACTCGCGTGCGCTCAACCGGTGCCCGGCCTGGAGCGCGCGTTCGACCCTGCTCTCGATACGGCCGTGCAGCAGCGAGAGCGCCGACCAGCTGTGCGCCAGTGCGGTCATCGCCGGGTCGGTGGCGGTCATGAGCGGCTCCCTCGGTCGCGTCGTGCGGGCGGACGCGCCGGCAGGGCGCCCACCGCCGTGTCACGGACCTCACTATACCCGCGCTTGCCATTAGCCCGCGTATGCAATTATTGTCTACGCTCTTAGAGCGCTTGCACAACCTAGTCCGGAACCTCGGGAGGACCGCTCACCATGCCGCTCGCACTGCTGGCCCTGGCCATCGGGGCCTTCGGAATCGGCACCACGGAGTTCGTGATCATGGGGCTGCTGCCCCAGGTCGGCGCGGACCTCGGCGTGTCCGTGCCGACAGCCGGCCTCCTGGTCACCGGCTACGCCCTCGGCGTCGTGGCCGGCGCGCCGATCATGACCGTCCTCGGCACCAGGATCTCTCGCAAGAACATGCTCATGCTGCTCATGGGCCTGTTCATCCTCGGCAACCTCATCTCCGCCGCCGCCCCGGTCTTCGCCGTCATGCTGACCGGCCGGGTGGTGGCCTCGCTGGCCCACGGCGCCTTCTTCGGCATCGGCTCCGTCGTCGCCGCCGAACTCGTCGCGCCGGACAAGAAGGCCGGCGCCATCTCCATGATGTTCACCGGCCTGACCGTGGCCAACGTCGTCGGCGTGCCCCTGGGAACGTTCGTGGGCCAGAGCGCGGGCTGGCGCGTGACCTTCCTGATCGTCGCGGCCCTCGGCGTGCTCGGCCTGGCCGGCGTCGCCAGGCTCGTACCGGACGTGCCCAAGCCGGAAGGGGTACGGCTGCGGCACGAGGTGGCCGCCTTCAGGAACACCCAGGTCGTCCTGGCCATGGCCATGACGGTCCTCGGCTTCGGAGGCGTGTTCGCCGCGATCACCTACATCGCGCCGATGATGACCGAGGTCGGCGGCTTCGCGGAGTCCTCCGTCACCTGGCTGCTGGTGGTCTTCGGGCTGGGCATGGTGGCCGGGAACCTCATCGGCGGCCGTTTCGCGGACCGCAGGCTCATGCCGATGCTCTACACCGCCCTGGGCGGCCTGGCGGTGGTCCTGCTGCTGTTCACCTTCCTGGCCTCCGGCAAGGCCGCGTCGGTCGTGGCCGTCTTCCTCATCGGCCTTCTCGGCTTCGCCACCGTCCCGCCGCTGCAGAAGCGCGTCCTGGACCACGCCCACGGCGCGCCGACGCTCGCCTCCGCGGCCAACATCGGCGCCTTCAACCTGGGCAACGCCCTGGCCGCCTGGTTCGGCGGCCTGGTGATCTCCGCGGGCCTCGGCTACGCGGCGCCCAACGCCGTCGGGGCCGCCCTGGCCGCCGCCGCTCTGGTGCTGGCCGTCATCTCACACCGGCTCGAACTGCGCCAAGCCCGCACCGCCGCGGCCTCCGCCCCGGCGAACCCCGGCCCCGACGCGGCCTCCGACCGCGGCCCCACTCCCGCCGAAGGCTCCCCCCTGGGCGCCAGGGCCGACATCGGCCTCTGACCGCGTGCTTCGTCTCGCCGAAGACCTCGGCTCCGGCCGGACGGCCGGCGCCTAGCCTCCCCGCAGGGCCGCCGACGCCAGCCGGCGGAGCGCGGGAAGATCCACGGCCTCGGACAGGACCTCCTCGCCGGGGTCGTCCCTGCTCGGGGCCTCGACGTTGAGGAGCGTGCGGAACAGGCGCGGGAGCACCGTCCGGGCGAGCAGGTCCTCGGCGAGGGCCGCGGCGTCCGGGACGTCGTGCTCTGCCAGGTAGCCGGTGAGGCGCTCCTGGGTGGTGGCGAAGATGGCGTCGAAGTAGGCGCTGGAGCTGCCGGGCAGGCGCTCGGCTTCGGCGATGCAGAGCCGGCACGCCCGCACCTACCTTCCGGGCGCTGGCCGCGGCCGGTTTCATGGACAACGTGCTCCGGCAGGCCGCGACGATCAAGGAGCGGGGCCTGTTCTTCGACGTGATCTCCCCCGACCGCGAGCTGCGCCTCGTCGCCACGCGGGACATCGCGGCCGTCGCCGCCCGCCTGCTGCTCGACCCCACGTGGACCGGCCAGGAGGAGATTCCCCTGCTGGGCCCCGAGAACCTGTCCTACGACGACATGGCCGCCGTCATCTCCGAGAGTCTCGGGACCTCTGTCCGGTACGAGCAGATCTCCGCCGAGGCCCTCGCGGACCGGCTCACCGCCCGAGGCATGTCCGGCGCCATGGTCCAGAGCATGCTCGACATGCTGGCGGCCAAGGAGAACGGCCTGGACGACGCGATCGTCCGCACGCCCCGGCACGCGGTCGACACCCCGACCACCTTCCGGCAGTGGTGCGACGAAGTCCTCAACCCCGCGGTGCACGCCTGACGGGACCGCCGCCGTCAGCCGTAGCGCTTCATCTCGTGGAAGAAGCCGGGGACGGTGTTCAGCGCGCCCGACGACGCGACCTGGTCGTAGACGTACTTCGCCACGGCCAGGTCGAGGACGCCGAGGCCGAACGGGGAGAACACCACCGGCTTGTCGGCGGGCGGGGTCGTCGTGCCCGTCAGGACGTCGTACAGGGTCCCGGCGACGAAGTCGCGGTGGCCGACCCGCTGCTCGGCCAGGTGCGGGGACGTGTTCGCCTTCATGCAGTGCTCGACGTCGTCCACGACGTTGTACGACGACAGGATGATCTCAGAGGAGAGGTCGCGCAGCGACACGTGCAGGACGAGGGGGTTGTGCGCGAACCAGCCCGGGTCGGTGACGTGCGGCTCGCCCGCGACGGTCGCGAAGACGACCAGGTCGGACGAGCGGATCAGCGACTCGGCCGAGTCGTGGATCGTGGTCTCGCCCTTGTCGGCGCGCTCCAGGTAGCCCTGGAAGCCCTCGGCGTGCTCGCGCGACAGGTCGTGGACGCCGAGCTCGTCGAAGTCGAAGCCGTTGCCCGCCAGATAGGTGTGGATGTAGCGGGCGATGAGGCCGGCGCCGACGAAGCCGACCCGGCGGGGGCGCGGGCCGCGGCGGTCGGCGAGGGCCGCGGCGGCCAGCGCGGCGGACGCGGCGGTGCGGGCGGCGGAGATGATGGAGCTCTCCAGGCACGCGAACGGGTAGCCCGTCTCGGCGTCGTTGAGGATCAGCACGGCCGACGCGCGCGGGATGCCGTCCGCGACGTTGCCGGGGAAGCTGGAGATCCACTTGATTCCGTGCACGCCGACGGAGCCCTTGACCGAGGCGGGCAGGGCGATGATCCGGTCGGACGGGCGGTCGGGGAAGCGCAGGAAGTAGGAGTCGGGGTTGACCGTCAGGCCCTCGCCGTGCAGCCGGTAGGCCGCCTCGACCATCCGCGTGACCTCCGCCTCGCGTCCGGCGACGGCCTCGTGGACCTGGGCGCCGGAGACCACGGCGAACGTTGGGGCCTGCGTCATGGGCGGAACTCCGTATTCCTGTAGATGATCAGTCGCCGAGGATAGCGGCGGGGTCGCCGAAGTGTTCGCGCAGCCAGTTCTCCTCGTAGATGGAATCGAGGTAGCGTTCGCCGAGGTCGGGGGCGATGGCCACGGCCACGGGGTCCTCGCCGGGGTACTTGGCCTCCAGCCAGCGGGCGGCGCCCGACACGACGGTGCCGGTGGAGCCGCCGAACAGGAACCCTCGCGAGGCCAGCGCGTGGACGGTCCGGATCGTGTCGGTCTCGGGGACGTGCACGACGTCGTCGATGAACGACTCGTCCACCATGTCCGGCTTGCTGCTGGTGCCGAGGCCCGGCACCATCCGGCGCTCGGGGAGGCCGCCGAAGGTGACCGAGCCGACCGCGTCCACCGCCACGACCGTGACGGGCCGGCGGTGCTCGCGGAAGTAGCGGGCGCAGCCCATCAACGTGCCGGTCGTCCCGGCGCCGACGAACAGCACCTCCAGGTCGGGGAACTCGCGGTCGATCGCCGGGGCGGTCCCGCGGTAGTGCGCCAGCCAGTTGTTGCGGTTGGCGTACTGGTTCAGCCACACGTACCCGTCACCGGACGCGCACAGGTTCCGGACGTAGTCGATGCGCCCGCCGAGGTAGCCGCCGTTGGCGTCCCGGTCGGACACCACGCGCACCTCCGCGCCGAGGGCCCGCATGACCCGCATCGACGCCGGGTTGCAGCGCGGGTCGGTGACGCACACGAACCGCAGGCCGCGGCTCGCGGCGATCAGGCTGAGCGCGATCCCGAGGTTGCCCGACGACGACTCCACGATGATCGAGTCGGGGGTGAGCGCGCCGTCGCGCTCGGCCGCCTCCACCATCGCCGCGGCCGCCTTCAGCTTTACCGAACCGGCGAAGTTGAAACCCTCGCATTTGAGGTAGAGCGGGCTTTCGATGACATGCCGAAGATCGACGTAAAGGTCGTCGACGTTGAATTCCTGCGGCGAGGTTATTATCGGCACGCTGCCATCCTGAAATGAAGAAGCAATTCCCTCGTCTTCCCCCGAAGTTCGCCGCGGGCTTCACGCCAGAGCCATGGCGAGGCATCACGGTACCTGCGGGCATCTTGCCGCCGCAACCCCCTGATTACCCACCGGTAGGACAGAATGCGTGGTGCTTCTGCCGAGCCGGACTTAGGCTATGGCGGCCGCTTGTTTTTCTGTTACAGCGGAGAAGTCCTACAACACGGAGAGTAAAGATGAGTGCTCGCGGACCCGCCGTGGACCGGCTGCTGCCCCTGGCCGGGCTGCCCGCCCTGGACGTGCCCGCGGCGCAGGCGGAGCGCGCCCGCGAGCTGGCCGCGCGGCTCGGGATGCTCCGCGAGCGGGACGTCGACCTCGCCGCCCCGGTCATCGCGCGGGTGGAGTGGATCGCCGCCGAACGCGACCGCCCCGCCGTCGCCGACGAGCACCGGACGCTCTCCTACGCCGGGCTGGCCGCCGAGGCGCGCCGGCTCGCCGCGCTGCTGGAGGACGAGGGCGTCCGCCCCGGCGAGGTCGTCGGCGTGGGCGGCGGCCGCTGCGCGGGCGTCATCGCCGCGTTCCTCGCGATCGAGCTGGTCGGCGCCCTGTACGTCCCGGCCGACGAGACCTGGCCCGCCGCCCGCGTCCGCGACGTCCTCGACCGGGCCGGCGCGGCGCTGCTGATCACGGTGGGCTCGCACCGCGAACCGGCGCCGGCGCTGCTGGAGGGGGCGGCGGAGGCGGGCTGCCGCGTCGTCGCCGCCTCCCGGGCGGACGGCCTGGCCCCGTGGGCGGGGGAGCCGCGCCTGCGCGCGCTCGACCAGCCCCGGTACGTGCTGTTCACCTCGGGCTCGACGGGCCGCCCCAAGGGCGCGGTCGTCGAGCACCAGGGCATGCTCAACCACCTCTGGGCGAAGATCATCGACTTGGAGCTGACCGGCGGCGACGTGGTCGCCTTCACCGCCCCGCTGGGGTTCGACATCTCGATCTGGCAGATGCTCTGCCCGCTGCTGCTGGGCGGCCGGGTGGACGTGGTCGGCGACGAGGTGGGCCACGACCCGGTCGCGTTCGCCCGCGCGGTGGACGCGCAGGGCATCACGGTCGTCGAGCTCGTCCCGACCATGGTCAGGCACCTGCTGGACGATCTGGCGGTGTCCGGCGCGGCCCCGGCCGCGGGGGCCGGGGCCCGCCCGCTGGCGGGCCTGCGCTGGATGATCGCCACCGGCGAGGAGCTTCCGGCCGAGCTGTCCCGCCGCTGGCTGGAGGCGGTGCCGCACGCCCGGCTGCTGAACGCCTACGGCCCGACCGAGTGCTCCGACGACGTCACGCACCACACCGTGACGGCCGGCGACCTGGGCCTTCTCCGCCTGCCGATCGGCACTCCGATCGTCAACGCGCGCCTGTACGTGCTGCGGCAGGACGGTGAGGGCGGCGCGGCCGGCGGCACCTGGACGGCGTGCGACGTCGGCGAGACAGGGGAGCTGTTCGTCGGCGGCGTGGTGGTCGGCCGCGGCTATCTCGGTGACGCCGAGCGCACCCGCGAGGCGTTCTACCGGGACCCCTTCGGCGCGTCCCCGACCGGGCGCCTGTACCGGACGGGCGACGCGGTGCGGGTGCTGCCGCCCGGCGCGGGCGGGGAGGACCGCCCCACCCTGCAGTACCTGGGGCGCGTCGACCGCCAGGTCAAGATCGCCGGGGTGCGGATGGAGTTGGGCGAGATCGAGGCGGTGCTGCAGCGCCACCCGGCGGTGCGGGCCGCCGCGGTGGTGGTGCACGAGTACCCGGGCAGGTAGCGGGCCCGCCGTTCACCGAGCGTGACCGGCCTGGCCGGATCCGGTTGTCAACCTTTGTCACCCGGCGAGCGTCCGGCGGGTCCGGAACGGACCTGGCGGCCGATGATTTTGTCACTCCTGTTAGCAATGGGGCCCGGCAACTTCTGCTTTTGAGGGGATTGCGAGGCATGTGACCGGCTGGTTGACTGTGACCTCGCTACTCCTGAGTAGATCGTGGGACGAGGGCGGAAGACGGGCGAGGGCGGAAAGCGGCGGCGCTCCGTATTGGCCGGAACACAGGGCGTTGGCTCCGGGATCGCGCGGGCGATGTGCGTCCCCCGGAGGGAACCCGGGGTGAAAGGGGACGGGGAAACCCGATCATTTCTGTGGTCATTCTCTTTGGATTTCCGCCCGCCGGCGTCCTGCCGGACCCGAAACCGGGCGTGAAGCAAACCCCCTGCGACCGGGAAAGCACCGCTTGATGTCCACCGAGTACGTTCCCCTTTCGGCCGCTCAGCAGAGCGTCTGGTACGCGCAGCAGTTGGCGCCGCGGACACCGATCCACATCGCGCAGTACATCGAGATCGAGGGCCCGGTCGACCACGGGTTGTTCGACCGGGTGGCGCGCATCGCGGCCCACGAGGCGCTGGCGATGAACATCCGGATCGCCGAGCGGGACGGCCTGCCGCACCAGGTGCTCGACCCGGACGCGACGGCGACGATCCCGCTCGTGGACCTGTCCGCCGAGCCCGACCCGGACACGGCCGCGCGGGCGTGGATGCGGGCGGCGATGGCGGAGCCGCTGCCGCTGGACGCCGCGCGCCTGTACTCCACGGCCCTGCTGCGGCTCTCCCCCCGCCTGCACCGCTGGTTCATCCGCGCGCACCACATCATCCAGGACGGCTACTGCGGCCCGCTGATCGCCCATCGCGCCGCGGAGATCTACACGTCGCTGGCGGCGGGGGGCGAGTACGTCCCCGCGGAGGCCGGCGACTACCGCAGGGTCCTCGCCGAGGAGGAGGCCTACCGGGCGTCGGAGAAGTTCGAGCGGGACCGCGCCTACTGGACCGAGCGGTTCGCCGACCGGCCCGTCGCGGTGTCGCTGTCGGAGGAGACGGCCGAGCCGACCGCCGACTACCTGAGCCTGACCTCCGTGGTCCCGCCGGAGCGGACCGCCGAACTGGCGGCCGGCGCGCGCCGGCTCCGCACCGCGACGCCGGGCCTGGCGATCGCGGCGATGGCCGCGTACGTGGCGCGGATGGCCGGCACCGGGGACGTCGTCCTCGGCCTCGCCGTCACCGGCCGCACCACGCAGATCGCGCTGGACACCCCGGCGATGCTGGCGACGGTGCTGCCGCTGCGCGTGTCGGTCCGGGCCGACATGACGGTGGAGGAGCTGGTCCGCGCGGCGACGCGGGCGAGCGCCCGGGCGCTGCGCCATCAGCACTACCGGCGCGAGGACCTGCTGCGGGACCTGAAGCTGCTCGGCGAGCGCCCCCGCCTCTACGGGCCGGTCATCAACATCATGGCGTTCGACTACCGGCTGGACTTCGCGGGCCTCCCGGCGCGCATGCACGCGATCACCACGGGGCCGATCGACGACCTCTCGATCAACATCTACGACAACTTCGACGGGGCGGGCCTGCGCGTCGACTTCGAGGCGCACCCGGACCTGTACGCCGAGGACCGGGTCGCCAAGCACCTGGACCGGTACATCCGGTTCCTGGGCGCGCTCGCCGACGTCGACCCGGCCACGCCGCTGCGCGAGATCGGCCTGCTCGACGACGCGGAGCGGGCCCTCGTGCTGGAGGAGTGGAACGACACGGCGGTCCCCGCCCCGCCCGCCGTCGCCCCTGAGCTGTTCGAGGCGCAGGCCGCGCGCACCCCGGACGCCCCGGCCGTCACCCGCGGCGGCACGACCCTCACCTACCGGGAGCTGAACGAGCGCGCCAACCGCCTCGCGCGCCACCTGATCGCGCGCGGGGCCGGCGCGGAGGACCTCGTCGCCCTGGCGCTGCCGCGCGACGAGAACCTGGTCGTCGCGGCGCTGGCCGTGCTGAAGGCGGGCGCCGCCTACCAGCCGGTCGACCCGGCCTACCCCGCCGACCGCGTCGCCTACATGCTGGAGGACGCCGCCCCCGCCTGCGTCGTCACCACGCGGGACGTGGACCTGCCGCCCGGCGCCGCCCGCGTCGAGCTCGACGCGCTCGCGCTGGACGGGCTCCGCGGCGACGACGTCACCGACGCCGACCGCGTCCGGCCGCTGCGGCCCGGGAACCCGGCGTACGTCATCTACACCTCCGGGTCGACGGGGCGCCCGAAAGGCGTCGTCATCTCCCACGCCAACGTCGTGGACCTGTGCGTCAAGTCGATGGCGAGCTACGGGCCCGCCTCGACGATGGCGCGCGTGCTGTTCTCCACGTCGCTGAACTTCGACGTGTCGGTGTTCGAGTGGCTGCTGCCGCTCACCGTCGGCGGCGAGATCGAGGTCATGCGGGACCTGCTGGAGGTCGCCGAGCGCGGCGGCTGGTCCGGGACGCTGGTCAGCGGCGTGCCGTCGGCCGTGTCGGCGCTGCTGGCGCGCGGCGGCCCGCGGCTGGAGGCGGGGGACGTGGCGCTCGGCGGCGAGGCGCTGCCGCCGCGGCTCCTGCGGGACGTCCGGGCGCTGCTGCCGGAGGCCCGCATCTCCAACATCTACGGTCCCACCGAAGCGACGGTCTTCTCCACCTGGTGGGTCGACGACGGCAACCCCGACGGGGTGGCGCCGATCGGCGGCCCGATGGCCAACACCCGCGCCTACGTGCTGGACGACAGGCTGGCCCCGGTCCCGGTCGGCGTGCCCGGCGAGCTGTATCTCGCGGGTGCGGGGCTGGCTCGCGGATACCTGCGCCGCCCCGGCCTGACCGCGGACCGGTTCGTCGCGTGCCCGTTCGGCGGGCCGGGGGAGCGGATGTACCGGACGGGCGATCTCGTCCGCTGGAACGACGCCGGACACATCGAGTATCTCGGCCGCCTCGACCACCAGGTGAAGGTCCGCGGGTTCCGCATCGAGCCGGGCGAGATCGAGGCGGCGCTGTCCGCGCACCCGGCGGTGACGCAGAGCGTCGTGGTCGCGCGCCGCGACGCGGTCGGCGACACCGTCCTCGCCGGGTACGTCGTCGGCTCCGCGAGCCCGGCCGAGCTGCGGGCGTTCGTCGCCAGGACGCTGCCGGACCACATGGTGCCGTCCGCCGTCGTCGTGCTGGAGGAGATGCCGCTCACCCCGAACGGCAAGCTCGACCGCGCGGCGCTCCCGGAACCGGACTTCGCCGCGTCCCTCACCTCCCGCGGCCCCCGCGACGCCCGCGAGGAGATCCTCTGCGGGATCTTCGCCGGTGTCCTCGGCCTGGAGCGCATCGGTGTCGACGACGGGTTCTTCGACCACGGCGGCGACTCCCTCAAGGCGACCCGCGTCGTGGCCCGCGCCCGCGCCGCACTGGACGTGGAACTGCCCGTGCGGGCCCTGTTCGAGGCCCCGACCGTGGCGGGGCTCGCCGAGTACATCGCCTCCGCCGGGAACGCCGAACGCCCCGCGCTGCGGGCGATGGAGAAGCGTCCCGTCCCGCTGCCGGTGTCCTACGCGCAGGAGCGCCTCTGGTTCCTGAACCGGCTCGAAGGGCTCACCGCCACCTACAACCTGCCGATTCCGCTGCGCCTCACCGGCGCGGTCGATCCCGCGGCGATGCGGGAGGCGCTGCGCGACGTCGTCGCCCGCCACGAGCCGCTGCGCACGCTGTTCGCCGACCCCGAAGGCGAGCCGCACCAGGTGGTCCTCGCGCCGGAGGAGGCCGATCCGCGTCTGACGGTCACCGAGCCGGCGGACCTGCGCGCCGCCCTCTTCGCCGACGCCACCCGCGGCTTCGACCTGGCGAACGAGCCGCCGCTGCGCGCCCACCTGTACCGGCTCGGCGAGGACGAGCACCTGCTCCTCATCGTCCTGCACCACATCGCCGGCGACGGCTGGTCGCTGGCGCCGCTCGCCCGCGACGTCATCACCGCCTACCTGGCCCGCCGCGACGGCGGCGCCCCCGGCTGGGCGCCGCTGCCCGTCCAGTACGCCGACTACGCGCTCTGGCAGCGCGCGCTGCTCGGCGACGAGCGGGACCCGGCGAGCCTCGCCGCCCGCCAGATCGCCTACTGGAAGGACGCCCTCGCCGGGCTGCCCGACCAGATCAGGCTGCCGCACGACCGCCCCCGCCCGGAGCGCGCGTCCTACCGGGGCGGGCAGGTCGCCTTCGAGGTCCCGGCGGAGCTGGCGGACGGGCTGCGCGCCCTCGCCCGCGACCACCAGGTCAGCGTGTTCATGGTGCTGCGGGCCGGGCTCGCCGCGCTGCTCACCCGGCTCGGCGCCGGGACGGACGTGCCGATCGGCTCGCCCGTCGCGGGCCGCACGGACGAGGCGCTGGACGACCTGGTCGGCGTCTTCGTCAACACTCTGGTGCTGCGGACCGACACCTCCGGCGACCCGTCGATGGCCGAGCTGCTCGCCCGCGTCCGGGAGACCGACCTCGCCGCCCACGCCCACCAGGACGTCCCGTTCGAGCGGCTCGTCGAGGTGCTCAACCCGGCGCGGTCGCTGGCGCGGCACCCGCTGTTCCAGGTCATGCTGACCCTGCAGAACAACCCCGAGGCGTCGGTCGAGCTGCCGGGCCTGAACGTCGCCGTCGAGCCGCTGGACGCCGGGGTCGCCAAGTTCGACCTGGAGTTCCTCCTGGAGGACGCACGCGACGGCGCGGGCGGGTACGCGGGGACCCTCGAATACGCCCTCGACCTGTTCGACCGCGAGACGGCCGAGCGCCTCGCCGGCTGGTACCGGCGGACCCTGGAGGCGGCCGTCGCCTCCGGCGGCGCCGTCACCGTCGGCGCCCTCGACCTGCCCGGCGCCCCGCGGGACCTCCCGCGGGCCCCGGAGGCCGCGGCGGGGCCGGGCGAGAAGCGCCTCGTCGCGTACGTCGTCGCCGCGCCCGGCCAGACCCTCGACCCCGAGGAGCTGCGCGCCCACATCCGCGAGAGCCTGCCGGAGTCGATGGTGCCGGCCGCCGTCGTCGTCCTGGAGGAGATGCCGCTCACCCCGAACGGCAAGGTCGACACCGGGGCGCTGCCGAGGCCGGAGCTGACGATCACTCCGGCGACCGCGTACCGCGCCCCGTCGGGCGAGGCGGAGGAGGCCGTCGCCGCGGTCTTCGCCGACCTGCTCGGCGTGGAGCGGGTCGGCGCCGACGACGACTTCTTCGCGCTCGGGGGCAACTCCCTCATCGCGATGCGGGTGGTCAGCCGGGTCCGCCGCGCCCTCGACGCGGAGCTGCCCGTCCGGGCGCTGTTCGAGGCGCCGACCGTCGCCGGCCTCGCCGCCCTGCTCGGGCGCGGCGCCGCCCCCGCGCGTCCCGCGCTGGAGCCGCGCGAACGCCCCGCCGTGGTCCCGCCGTCCCCCGGCCAGCAGCGGCTCTGGTTCCTGAACCGGTTCGAGGGGCCGTCCGCCACCTACAACATGCCGGTGGCGCTGCGCATCCGCGGCCCCCTGGACGTGGACGCGCTCCGCGCCGCCGTCGGCGACCTCGTCGAGCGGCACGAGTCGCTCCGCACGGTCCTGCCCGACAGCGGGGGAGTGCCGCGCCAGCTCGTCCTGGACGCGGCCGCGGCGCGGCCCGAACTGGAGATCGCCGACACCACGGAGGCGGAGCTGCCCGCGCGGCTCGCCATGGCCGCCGGGTACGCCTTCGACATCTCCGCCGAGCCGCCGCTTCGCACCCACCTGTTCCGGGTCGGGCCGCGCGAGCACGTCGTGCTGCTGCTCATGCACCACGTCGGCGGCGACGGCTGGTCGATGGCGCCGCTGGCCCGCGACGTGGTCGTCGCCTATGCGGCGCGGGCGGAGGGCCGTGAGCCGGAGTGGTCGCCGTTGCCCGTGCAGTACGCGGACTACACGCTTTGGCAGCGTGAGTTGTTCGGTTCCGAGGATGATCCGGACAGTTTGATCTCGCGGCAGATCGCGTACTGGCGTGAGGCGCTGGCGGGGCTGCCCGAGGAGTTGCCGCTGCCCGCAGACCGGCCGCGCCCGGCGCAGGCGTCCTACCGGGGCGGGACGGCCCGGTTCCGGCTCGGCGCCGGGGTCCGCGCGGGCCTGCAGAAGATCGCGCAGGAGACCGGCGCCAGCCCGTTCATGGTCGCCCAGGCCGCGTTCGCGGCGCTGCTCACGCGGCTCGGCGCGGGGACGGACGTGCCGGTCGGCTCGCCGATCGCGGGCCGGACCGACGAGGCGCTGGACGACCTGGTCGGCATGTTCGTCAACATGCTCGTCTTCCGCACCGACACCTCGGGGGACCCGTCGTTCCGGGAGCTGGTGGGACGGGTGAAGGAGACCGGCCTCGCCGCCTACGCGCACCAGGACGTCCCGTTCGAGCGCCTCGTGGAGGTGCTGAACCCGCCCCGCCACCTGGCCCGCCACCCGCTGTTCCAGGTCGGGCTGACGTTCCAGAACAACCCGGAGGCGCGGCTGGAGATGCCCGGCTTCAGCGCCGAGCTCGAACCGCTCACCGCCGGGGTGTCCCGCTTCGACCTGCTGATGATCCTCACCGAGCGGGAGGACGGGCTCGACGGCGAGCTGGAGTACGCGCTCGACCTCTACGACCCGGCCACCGCGCGCGGTCTCGTCGAGAGGTTCGAGCGGTACCTGGAGTCGCTGCTCGCCGACCCCGACGCCCCCATCGGCGCCGCCGGCGTCCTGTCGTCGCGGGAGCGCTCGCTCGTCCTCGGCGACTGGGCGGGCGGAACGGCGCGCCCCGCGGAACGGGCCACGATTCCCGCGCTGTTCGAGGCGCAGGCCGCGGTCCGTCCGGACGCGGTGGCGGTGTCGTTCGAGGGTGTGTCGTGGACGTACGGGGAGGTGAACGCGCGGGCGAACCGTCTGGCCCGGCGGCTGGTCGAGCAGGGTGTGGGGCCTGAGCAGTTCGTGGCTTTGGCTCTGCCGCGTTCGGCGGAGCTGGTCGTGGCGATCCTCGCGGTGCTCAAGGCCGGGGCCGCCTATGTCCCGATCGACCCGGACTACCCGGAAGACCGCATCGCCTACATGGTCCAGGACGCCTACCCGGTCCTGACCCTGCGTCCAGAAGACCTCACCGATCTGGACACGGCCGGGTACGACGGCACCGACCTCGGGATCGAGATCTCTCCGGATCACCCCGCGTACGTCATCTACACGTCGGGTTCGACGGGGCGTCCGAAGGGTGTGGTGGTTCCGCATCAGAACGTGGTGCGGTTGCTGCGTTCGACCGAGGAGTGGTTCGAGTTCGGTCCGGGCGATGTGTGGACGCTGTTCCACTCCTACGCCTTCGACTTCTCGGTCTGGGAGCTGTGGGGCTCGCTGCTGTACGGCGGCAGGCTGGTCGTCGTCCCCTACCTGACGTCGCGTTCGCCGGACGACTTCCTCGATCTTCTGGAGAGGGAGCGGGTGACGGTCCTCAACCAGACGCCGTCGGCCTTCTACCAGTTGATGGCGGCCGACAAGCAGAGCCCGGGCAGGGATCTGGCCCTGCGCTACGTCGTCTTCGGCGGCGAGGCACTCGACCTGGGCCGCTTGGAGGACTGGTACTCCCGCCACGACGAGAACGCGCCGGTCCTCGTCAACATGTACGGGATCACCGAGACCACGGTTCACGTCTCGTACGTGGCACTGGACCGCGCCTACGCGGCGACCGCGCCCGGCAGTGTCATCGGCGTCGGTATCCCTGACCTGCGCGTCTATGTTCTGGACGGTCGTCTCCAGCCGGTCCCGCCGGGTGTCGCCGGGGAGCTGTACGTCGCGGGGCCCGGTCTGGCGCGCGGTTATCTGAACCGTCCCGGCCTGTCGGCGGAGCGTTTCGTCGCCGACCCGCACGGCGAGCCCGGCACCCGCATGTACCGGACGGGCGACGTGGGCCGGTGGCTGGCCGGCGGCCGTCTCGAATACCTCGGGCGCGGCGACCGGCAGGTGCAGCTGCGCGGCTTCCGGATCGAGCCGGGCGAGATCGAGTCGGCCCTGGTCCGGCACGAGGCGGTCTCGGACGCCGCTGTGATCGTCCGGGACGACCGGCTCGTCGCCTACGTGGCGGGCAGCGGCGCCGACGCCGCCGAGCTGCGCCGGTTCGTCGGCAGGGAGCTGCCGGACCACATGGTCCCGGCGGCCGTGGTGGAGCTGGACGCGCTGCCGCTGACCTCCAACGGCAAGCTCGACCGCAAGGCGCTGCCCGCCCCCGACTTCGCCGCGAAGGTGTCGTCGCGGGCGCCGCGCACGGAGCAGGAGGAGACGCTCGCGCGCCTGTTCGCCGAGGTCCTCGGGCTGGAGAGGGTCGGGATCGACGACGGGTTCTTCGATCTGGGCGGCGACTCCATCATCGCGATCCAGCTCGTCTCCCGCGCCCGCCAGTCCGGCCTGGTCATCACCCCCCGCGAGGTCTTCCAGCACCAGACCGTCGAAGAACTCGCCGCCGCCGCCCAACCGGTCGGCGAAGGCAAGGAGATCGAGGCCGAGGCGCCGGGCGCCGGGGTCGGACCCGTCCCCCTCACACCGATCATCGCCTGGCTGCGCGACCGGGTGGGCGGCGACGCGTCGCTGATCAGCGGCTTCCACCAGCCGATGCTGCTGCGCACCCCGCCGGGCCTAGGCGCGGAACGGCTGACCGCCGCGCTCCGGACGCTCCTGGACCACCACGACGTCCTGCGCCTCCGCCTGGACGCCGCCGGCGGCCGCTGGCAGCCGGTCGTCCGCCCGCCGGGCTCGGTCGACGCCGCCGACCTCGTCACCCGCGTCGACGTCGCGGGCCTGGACGGCGACAAGGTCCAGGCGGTCATCGCCGAGCAGGCCGCCGCCGCCCGCGACCGCCTCGACCCGGCCGCCGGGACGGTCGCGCAGCTCGTCTGGTTCGACGCGGACCGCGAGCAGGGGCGCCTCCTCGTCGTCCTGCACCACCTGGTCGTGGACGGCGTGACCTGGCGGATCCTGCTGCCCGACCTCGTCACCGCCTGGGCCGGGGGGGAGCTCCAGCCGGTCGGGACGTCCTTCCGCCGCTGGGCGCAGAAGCTCACCGCCGCCGAGCGGGGCGAACGGGACGTGGAGGACTGGCTCGACATCGTCGACGGCCCGCCGCAGAAGCTCGGGGACCGCCCGCTCGACCCGCGCGCGGACATCGCGGCCCGTGCCCGCTCGCTCACCCTCGACCTGCCCGCCGACGTGACCGGGCCGCTGCTCACCGACGTGCCCGCCGCGTTCCACGGGCGCGCCAACGACGTGCTGCTCACCGGCCTCGCCGTCGCCGTCGCCCAGTGGCGCAGGCGCCGCGGCGGGCGCGGCACCGGCGTGCTGGTCGACCTGGAAGGCCACGGCCGCGAGGACTCCGTGCCGGGCGTGGACGTCTCGCGCACCGCCGGCTGGTTCACCTCGATCCACCCCGTCCGGCTGGACGCGGGCGGCGCGACCGGCGGCGCGGCCGTCAAGAAGGTGAAGGAGCAGCTGCGCGCGGTCCCGGACGTCCTCGGCTACGGGCTGCTGCGCCACGTGGACGGCGACGCCGAGCTCGCCGAGGTCCCGCGGGCCCAGATCGCGTTCAACTACCTCGGCCGGGTCGCGGACGGCGGCGACGGCGGCGACTGGACGCTCGCGCCGGAGGAGCTGCCCGCCGGGGAGGACCCCCGCATGCCGATGGCGCACGCCCTGGAGGTCAACTCCGTCACCCGGGACCTGCCGGCGGGCCCGGTGCTGTCGGCCACCTGGACCTGGCCGGGCGGGCTGCTGGACTCCGCCGACGTCCGGGAGCTGGCCGAGGGCTGGTTCGCGGCGCTGCGCGGCCTCGTCGCGGACGTCGCCGGCGGCGCGGACGGCGGGTTCACCCCGTCCGACCTGCTGGTGGAGCTGGACCAGGGCGAGATCGACAAGCTGCAGACCGCGTGGAGGCAGAAGAAGTGAACCGGGGCGACCTCGAGGACATCCTGCCGCTGTCGCCGCTGCAGCAGGGCTTCTTCTTCCACGCCCTCTTCGACGCCGGCGACGGCGACGTCTACACGGCCCAGCTCGTCCTGGACCTGGAGGGCCCTCTCGACACCGCCGCGCTGCGGACCGCCGCGGCGAACCTGCTGCGCCGCCACCCCAACCTGCGCGCCGCGTTCTGGCACGAGGACCTGTCGCGGCCCGTGCAGGTCGTGCCGCGCACCGTCGAGCTGCCATGGGAGGAGGTCACCGCCGCCTCCGGCGCGGAGGCCGACGCCGTCGTGCTGCGGGAGCGGGCGCGCGGCTTCGACATGACCGCGCCGCCGCTGCTGCGGTTCGTCCTCGTCCGCACGGGCCCCGAGCGGCACCGGCTGATCTTCACCAACCACCACATCCTGCTGGACGGCTGGTCCACACCGATCATGGTGACGGAGCTGTTCCTGCTGTACATGCAGGGCGGCCACGACACGGGGATGCCGCGCGTCACCCCCTACAAGAACTACCTGGCCTGGCTCTCCCGGCAGGACCGCGCCGCCGCCGAGGACGCCTGGCGCCGCGCCCTCGACGGCGTGGAGGAGCCCACGCTCGTCGCTCCCGCGGCCGCCGCCCGCGCGCCCGAACGCCCCGAGCGCACGGTCACCGGGCTGGACGAGCGCACCACCCGCCGCCTCACCCGCGCCGCCCGCCGCCACGGCGTCACGCTCAGCACCGTCCTCCAGGGCGCCTGGGGGCTCGTCCTCGGACGGCTCCTCGGCACGGACGACGTGGTGTTCGGCGCGACCGTGTCCGGCCGTCCCCCCGAGCTGCCCGGCATCGAGCAGATGATCGGGCTGTTCATCAACACGCTGCCGGTCCGTGTCCGGTACCGGCTGGACGAGCCGCTCGGCGCGCTGATGGAGCGGCTCCAGGACGAGCAGACCGAACTGCTCGCCCACCACCACCTCGGCCTCACCGACATCCAGCGGGCCGCGGGCCACGGCGGCGCGCTGTTCGACACGATGACGGTGCTGGAGAACTACCCGTTCGACCCGTCCTCGATGGACGCCTCCCTCAACGGCGTCCGCATCGCCGCGGCCGACTCCTACGACGCCACCCACTTCCCCCTGTCGTTCGTCGCCGTCCCGGGCGAGAGCCTCTCGCTCCGCCTGCACTACCGGCCCGACGTCTTCGAGGCGCCCGCCGTCGAGGCGCTGCTCGCGCGCGTCCGCCGCTTCCTGGAGGCGTTCGCCGAGGACGCGGACCAGGCGATCGGCGCGGTGGACCTCGCGGACGACGCCGAACGGGCGGACCTCACCGCGTGGAACGACACCGCCGCCGCCGCTCCCTCCGGCACCCTCCCGGCCCTGTTCGAGGCCCAGGCCGCCCGCACCCCGGACGGGACCGCCCTCGTCTGCGGAGGCGCCCGGCTGACCTACGCCGACCTGAACGCGCGCGCCAACCGCCTCGCCCACGAGCTGATCGCCCGGGGCGTCGGCCCCGAGGACCGCGTCGCGCTCGTCCTGCCGCGCACCCCCGAGATCGTCGTCGCGATCCTCGGCGTCCTGAAGGCGGGCGCCGCGTACGTGCCCGTCGACCCCGAGTACCCGGCCGACCGCGTCGCCTCCACGCTGGACGACTGCCGCCCGGCGCTGACCATCACCGCCGGCGACCTCCCGGACGCCGCCGGGCGGCCCTCCCACGACCCCGCCGACGGGGAGCGGGTCCGCGGCCTCCGGGCGGACAACGCCGCCTACGTCATCTACACCTCGGGCTCCACCGGTCGCCCCAAGGGCGTGACCGTCCCGCACGCGGGCGTGCTCAACTACTTCGAGGCCCACCGCGACGCGTTCATCGACCCGGTGGTCGAGGCCGCGGGCGGCCGCCGGATGCGGTTCGCCCACCTGGCGTCGTTCTCGTTCGACACGTCCTGGATGGGCCTGCTGTGGATGATGTACGGCCACGAGCTGCACCTCATCGACGACGAGACCCGCCGCGACGTGGAGGCCTACACCGCTTACGTGGCGCGCGCGCGAATCGACCTGGTGAACACCACCCCGTCGCACTTCGCCTCGCTCCGCGAGGCGGGCCTGCTGGACGCCGACGGCCGTCACGTGCCCTCGCAGCTCCTGCTCGGCGGCGAGGCGATCAGTGAGAGCCTGTGGACGGAGCTGCGCTCCGTCCCCGGCCTCACCGCGCGCAACTTCTACGGGCCCACCGAGTCGACCGTCGACACCATGAACGCGGTGGTCGCCGCCGGCGACCGCCCGACCGTCGGCGCCCCGCAGAGGGGCACCCGGGCCTACGTGCTCGACCGCGCGCTCCAGCCGGTCCCGGCCGGCCTCCCCGGCGAGCTGTACCTCGCGGGCGCCCAGCTCGCGCGCGGCTACCACGACCGGCCCGGCCTGTCCGCCGAGCGGTTCGTCGCCGACCCGTTCGGCGCGCCCGGCGAGCGCATGTACCGCACCGGAGACCTCGCCCGGTGGCGGCCGGACGGGACGGTCGAGTACGTCGGCCGCGCCGACGACCAGGTGAAGATCCGCGGCTTCCGGGTGGAGCCCGGCGAGATCGAGAACGTCCTCGCCGGATGCCCCGGCGTCGCGCGGGCCGCCGTCGTCGTGCGCGAGGACCGTCCGGGCGACCGGCGCCTCGCCGCCTACCTCGTCGGGTCCGGCGTCGACTCCGCCGCCGTCCGGCGGTACGCCGCCGAGCGGCTGCCCGACCACATGGTCCCCTCGTTCACCGTCCTGGACGCGCTGCCGCTCACCGTGAACGGCAAGCTCGACCGGGCCGCGCTGCCCGCGCCCGACGCGGGCGCCGCCGCGGGCCGCGCGCCGCGCACCCCGCGGGAGGAGATCCTCTGCGGCCTGTTCGCCGAGATCCTCGGCGTGCCGAGGGTCGGCGCGGACGACGGCTTCTTCGACCTCGGCGGCGACTCGCTCACCGCGACGCGCCTCGTCAGCCGGATCCGCTCCGCGCTCGGCGCCGAACTGCCCGTCCGCGCGCTGTTCGAGGCGCCGACTCCGGCGGGCCTGGCCGAACGGCTCGCCGAGGCGGAGGGGGACCCGCGCCCGCCTCTGGCACGGTCCGAGCGTCCGGACGTCGTCCCGCTGTCGTACGCGCAGCAGCGGCTCTGGTTCCTCAACCGGTTCGAGGGCGCCCCCGCGACGTTCAACATGCCGATCGCGCTGCGCCTGGACGGGGACCTCGACCTCGCCGCGCTGCGCGCCGCGCTGGCCGACGTCGCGGCGCGCCACGAGCCGCTCCGCACGATCTTCCCCGACGGGTCGGGGACCGCCCGGCAGCTCGTCCTCGACCCCGCCGACGCCCGCCCCCGCCTCGACGCCGCGGAGGTGGAGGAGAGCGCGCTGCCGGCGGCACTGGCCGCGACGGTCGGGCAGGGCTTCGACCTGTCGGTGGAGCCGCCGCTGCGCGCCCGCCTGTTCGCGCTCGGCGGCGGCACGCACGTCCTCATGCTCGTCCTGCACCACATCGCGGCGGACGGCTGGTCGATGGCGCCGCTGGCCCGCGACGTGGTCGTCGCCTATGCGGCGCGGGCGGAGGGCCGTGAGCCGGAGTGGTCGCCGTTGCCCGTGCAGTACGCGGACTACACGCTTTGGCAGCGTGAGTTGTTCGGTTCCGAGGATGATCCGGACAGTTTGATCTCGCGGCAGATCGCGTACTGGCGTGAGGCGCTGGCGGGGCTGCCCGAGGAGTTGCCGCTGCCCGCAGACCGGCCGCGCCCGGCGCAGGCGTCCTACCGGGGCGGCACGCACGCCTTCGAGCTGGACGCCGAACTCCACGCCGACCTCCTGGCCCTCGCCCGGCAGAGCGGCGCGACCCTCTTCATGGTCATGCAGGCCGCGTTCGCGGCGCTGCTCACGCGGCTCGGCGCGGGGACGGACGTGCCGGTCGGCTCGCCGATCGCGGGCCGGACCGACGAGGCGCTGGACGACCTGGTCGGCATGTTCGTCAACATGCTCGTCTTCCGCACCGACACCTCGGGGGACCCGTCGTTCCGGGAGCTGGTGGGACGGGTGAAGGACACCGACCTCGCCGCCTACGCCCACCAGGACCTGCCCTTCGAGCGGCTCGTCGAGGTGCTCAACCCGCCCCGGTCGATGGCGCGGCATCCGCTGTTCCAGGTCGTCCTGTCGTTCCAGAACAACCCCGAGGCGCGGCTCGAACTGGACGGCCTGACCGGCGGCGCCGAGCCCCTGGCGGCGGGCGCCGCAAAGTACGACCTGTCCCTCTACCTGGAGGAGCGGCACGCCGGCGACGGCGCGCCCGGCGGCATCGAGGCCGGTCTCGAATACGCCCTCGACCTCTTCGACCCCGCCACCGCCGAGGCGATCGCCCGCCGGTTCGAGCGCCTCGTCCGCGAACTGGCCGCCGACCCCGACGCGCCCATCACCACCGCCGAGATCCTCGACCGCGGCGAGCGGCGCACGCTGCTGCGCCGCTGGGCGGGCGGCAAGGACGGCGACGTTCCGCGCACGACGATCCCCGCGCTGTTCGAGGCGCAGGCCGCGGTCCGTCCGGACGCGGTGGCGGTGTCGTTCGAGGGTGTGTCGTGGACGTACGGGGAGGTGAACGCGCGGGCGAACGGTCTGGCCCGGCGGCTGGTCGAGCAGGGTGTGGGGCCTGAGCAGTTCGTGGCTTTGGCTCTGCCGCGCTCGGCCGACCTGGTCGTGGCGATCCTCGCGGTGCTCAAGGCCGGGGCGGCTTACGTTCCGATCGACCCGGACTACCCGGAAGACCGCATCGCCTACATGGTCGAAGACGCCCGTCCTGTCGTGACCCTGCGTCCGGAGGACCTGGAGGGGCTGGACGACCCGGACCTTCCCGCGACCGACCTCGGCGTCGCCATCGACCCCGGCCATCCGGCCTATGTCATCTACACGTCGGGTTCGACGGGGCGTCCGAAGGGTGTGGTGGTTCCGCATCAGAACGTGGTGCGGTTGCTGCGTTCGACCGAGGAGTGGTTCGAGTTCGGTCCGGGCGATGTGTGGACGCTGTTCCACTCCTACGCCTTCGACTTCTCGGTCTGGGAGCTGTGGGGCTCGCTGCTGTACGGCGGCAGGCTGGTCGTCGTCCCCTATCTGACGTCGCGTTCGCCCGAGGACTTCCTCGACCTGCTCGCCGCCGAGAAGGTCACCGTCCTCAACCAGACGCCGTCGGCCTTCTACCAGTTGATGGCGGCCGACAAGCAGAGCCCGGGCAGGGACCTGGCCCTGCGCTACATCGTCTTCGGCGGCGAGGCACTCGACCTGGGCCGTCTGGAGGACTGGTACTCCCGCCACGACGAGAACGCGCCGGTCCTCGTCAACATGTACGGGATCACCGAGACGACCGTGCACGTCTCCCACCTCGCCCTCGACCCCGTGCACGCGGCCACGGCGGCGGGGAGCCTCATCGGCGTCGGTATCCCTGACCTGCGCGTCTATGTTCTGGACGGTCGTCTCCAGCCGGTCCCGCCGGGTGTCGCCGGGGAGCTGTACGTCGCGGGGCCCGGTCTGGCGCGCGGTTATCTGAACCGTCCCGGCCTGTCGGCGGAGCGTTTCGTCGCCGACCCGCACGGCGAGCCCGGCACCCGCATGTACCGGACGGGCGACCTCGGCCGCTGGCGCCCCGACGGGACCCTCGACTACCTCGGCCGGGGCGACCAGCAGGTGCAGCTGCGCGGCTTCCGGATCGAGCCGGGCGAGATCCAGGCCGTCCTGACCAGGCACGAGGACGTCAGCGACGCCGCCGTCGTGGTCCGCGACGACCGCCTCATCGCCTACGTCGTCGCGTCCGGCGCCGACACCGCCGAACTGCGCCGCTTCGCCGCGAGGTTCCTGCCGGACCACATGGTCCCGGCGGCCGTGGTGGAACTGGACGCGCTGCCGCTGACCTCCAACGGCAAGCTCGACCGCAAGGCGCTGCCCGCCCCCGACTTCGCCGCGAAGGTGTCGTCGCGGGCGCCGCGCACGGAGCAGGAGGAGACGCTCGCGCGCCTGTTCGCCGAGGTCCTCGGGCTGGAGAGGGTCGGGATCGACGACGGGTTCTTCGATCTGGGCGGCGACTCCATCATCGCGATCCAGCTCGTCTCCCGCGCCCGCCAGTCCGGCCTGGTCATCACCCCCCGCGAGGTCTTCCAGCACCAGACCGTCGAAGAACTCGCCGCCGCCGCCCAACCGGTCGGCGAGGGCGGAAGGACCGAAGCGGAGGCGCCGGGCGCGGGCATCGGCCGCGTCCCCGCCACCCCGATCATGCGCTGGTTCCAGGAGCTGCACGGCCCCGTCGGCGGCTACAGCCAGCGCATGCTGCTCCAGGTCCCGCCGGGCCTCGGCACGGAGCGGCTGACCGCCGCGCTCCAGACGCTCCTGGACCACCACGACATGCTCCGGCTGCGCGTGACCGGCGACGAGTTCGAGGTCACCGAGCCCGGCACCGTCGACGCCGCGCCCCTCGTCCGCCGCGTGGACGTCGCCGGCCTCGATGCCGCGGACCTGCGCGCCGTGCTCGCCGCCGAGGCCGAGGCCGCCCGCCGCGCCCTCGACCCGGCCGCCGGGACCATGGCGCGGCTCGTCTGGTTCGACGCAGGCCCCGCCGCGTCCGGGCGCCTCCTGCTCACCGTCCACCACCTGGCCGTGGACGGCGTCTCGTGGCGGATCCTGCTGCCCGACCTCGTCACCGCCTGGGCCGGGGGAGGCCTCGACCCCGTCCCGACCTCGTTCCGCCGCTGGGCGCAGCGCCTCGCCGCCGAGGCGTCCGACCCCGCCCGCACGGCGGAGCTGCCGCTCTGGGAGGACGTCCTCGCCACCCCCGACCCCGTTCTCGGCGCCCGCCCGCCGGACCCGGCCGCCGACACCTTCGGGACCGCCCGGCACCTCACCCTCGACCTGCCCGCCGACGTGACCGGGCCGCTGCTCACCGACGTGCCCGCCGCGTTCCACGGGCGCGCCAACGACGTGCTGCTCACCGGCCTCGCCCTCGCCGTCGCCGAATGGCGGCGCGACCGCGGCACGTCCGAGGACACGGCGGTCCTCATCGACCTTGAGGGGCACGGCCGCGAGGAGATCGTCCCCGGCGTCGACCTGTCCCGCACCGCCGGCTGGTTCACCTCGATCTACCCGGTGCGCCTGGACGCCGGCCTGGTCGAGCCCGCCGACGTCCGCGAGGGCGGCCAGGCCGTGGGCACCGCCCTCAAGCGGGTCAAGGAGCAGCTCCGCGAGATCCCCGACAACGGCATCGGGTACGGGCTGCTCCGCCACCTCAACCCCGCGACCGGCGAGCGGCTGCGCGGCCGCCCGCAGATCGCGTTCAACTACCTCGGGCGCTCCGCCGCGCCCGAGGCCACCGACTGGGGACCGGCCTGCCAGGCCGACGGCGACGCCCTCGGCGGCGGCCAGGACGCCGCGCTCGGCCTCGTCCACGCCGTCGAGGTCAACGCGCACACCCGCGACCTGCCCGGCGGCCCCGAGCTGTCCGCGACGTGGACATGGGCCGGCGCCCTGTTCGACGACGCCGCGATCGAGGACCTCGCCGGCCGCTGGTACGCGGCGCTGCGCGGTCTCGTCGCGCACGTCGGCGGCGCCGCCGAAGGCCCCGTCGGCGGGTTCACCCCGTCGGACCTTTCCCTGGTCGACGTCAGCCAGGACGAGATCGACGAGCTCGCCGCCGAGCTCGACGGCGAATGGGAGACGGAGTGAGCAGGTCGCAGCTCGAGGACATCCTCCCGCTCTCCCCGCTGCAGGAGGGGCTGTTCTTCCACGCCCTCTACGACTCGGGCCACGACGTCTACACCGCGCAGATCGTGTTCGACCTGCGCGGCCCGCTGGACGCGGACGCGCTGAAGGCCGCCGCGGCGACCCTGCTGCGCAGGCACGCGAACCTGCGGGCCGGGTTCCGGCAGCGCAAGGAGGGCTCCCCGGTCCAGGTCGTCCACCGCACGGTGCGGCTGCCGTGGCAGGACGAGGACCTGTCCGCCCTCCCCGAACCCGAACGCGAGGCCAGGGCCCGCGAACTGGCCGCCGCCGAACGCGCCCGCCCGTTCGACATGGCGAGGCCGCCGCTGCTGCGCTTCATGCTCATCAGGCTGGCGGACGGCCTGCACCGCATGGTCTTCACCAACCACCACATCCTGCTGGACGGCTGGTCCACGCCCGTCCTGCAGACCGAGCTGTTCGCGCTGTACCTCGCCGGGGGCGACGACGCCGGCATGCCGCGCGTCGCCCCGTACAAGAACTATCTGGCCTGGCTCGCCGCGCAGGACCGCCCCGCCGCCGAGGACGCCTGGCGCCGCGCCCTCGACGGCGTCCACGAGCCCACGCTCGTCGCGCCCGGCGCGCCCGAGCCGGACCTCGGCGGCGGCACGCCCGGACGCGTCCGGACCCTCCTCACCGAGGACCTCACCTCCGCGCTCAACACGCGCGCCCGCGCCCAGGGCGTCACCCTGAACACGGTCGTGCAGCTCGCCTGGGCGGCGCTGATCGGCGGCCTCACCGGCTCGGACGACGTCGTGTTCGGCGCCGCCGTGTCGGGCCGCCCGCCCGAGCTCCCCGGCGTCGAGCAGATGATCGGCCTGTTCATCAACACGCTGCCGATCCGCGTCCGCGTCCGCCCCGCCGACACCGTCGCCGAGGCGCTCACCCGCCTCCAGGACGAGCAGGCCGCGCTGATGCCGCACCACCACCTCGGCCTGGCCGACATCCAGCGCCTCACCGGCACCGGGACGCTGTTCGACACGATGACCGTCCTGGAGAACTACCCGTTCGACCCGGACGCCGCCGGCGCCGACCTCGGCGGGCTGACCCTCCGCGACGTGGACGGGTACGACGCCACCCACTACCCGCTGACGTTCGCCGCCGTCCCCGGCCGCCGCCTGTCCCTGCGCATCGACCACCGCCCCGACCTGTTCGGCCGGGACGACGCCGAGCGGCTGATGCGGCGCCTCCTGCGCATCCTGGACGCCGTCGCGCACCGGCCGAACCTGCCGCTCGGCCGCGTCCGCGTCCTGGACGACGAGGAATGCGCCGACGTCCTGCGGAACTGGCAGGGCGCCGGGACGGGCCGCGCCCCCGGCACCCTCACCGGCGGGTTCGCCGCGCAGTGCGCGAAGACCCCGGACGCGACCGCCCTCCGCGCCGCCGGCGAGTCGACCACCTACGCCGAACTGGACGCGCGCGCGAACCGGCTGGCGCACCGGCTGGTCGAGCTGGGCGTCCGACCGGAGACGTGCGTCGCCCTCCTGCTCGAACGGTCCGCCGACGTCGCCGTCGCGTCCCTGGCGGTCCTCAAGGCGGGCGGCGCCTACGCGCCCGTCCACCCCGGGCAGCCGCCGGAGCGGATCGCGTGGGCGATCGGCGAGGTCGGCGCGCCCGTCCTGGTCGTCGACGGCGCCATGCGCGACCGCGCCGCCGCCCTCGGCACCGCCGCGCGGATCGTCGCCGTGGACGCCCCGGACCTCGCCGGCGCCCCGGACACCGACCCGGGCGTTCCGTGCCTGCCGGACCAGCTCGCCTTCGTCTTCTTCACCTCCGGCTCCACCGGCCTGCCGAAGGGCGTCATGGTGACGCACCGCGACGCCGTCGCCCTCGCCACCGACGGCCGGCTCCGGGGCGGCGCCCACGACCGGGTCCTCGTCCACTCCTCGCACGCGTTCGACGCGTCGACCTACGAGCTGTGGACGCCGCTGCTGAACGGCGGCACGGCCGTCATCGCGCCCCCCGGCCACCTGGACGCCGCCGCGCTGCAGGAGGTCATCGAGACCGAGGACGTCACCGCCGCCTTCCTCACCACCACCCTGTTCAACCTCGTCGGCGAGGAGCGCCCGCACACCTTCGCCCGGCTCCGCGAGGTGCTGACCGGCGGGGAGGCCGGGTCGCCCGCCGCGATGCGCAAGGTCCTCGCCGCCTGCCCGGACACCGAGGTCGTCCACGTGTACGGGCCCACCGAGGCCACCACGTACACGACCGCCGCGCCGCTGCGCGGGCCCCTCTCCGACCCGGCGGAGCGCACGCCGGTCCTCGGCCGGCCCTGCGACGACATGCGCGTCTACGTGCTCGACCAGGGCCTGCGCCCCGTCCCGCCCGGCGTCGTCGGCGAGGCCTACCTCGCGGGCGCCGGCGTCGCCCGCGGCTACCTGCGGCGGCCCGCGCTCACCGCCGGGCGGTTCGTCGCCGACCCGTTCGGCGCGCCCGGGGACCGCATGTACCGGACCGGCGACCTCATGCGGTGGCGGCCCGACGGGAACCTGGAGTACGTCGACCGCGCCGACCTCCAGGTCAAGATCCGCGGATTCCGGATCGAGCTGGGCGAGGTCGAGGCGGCGATCGCCGCGCACCCGGACGTCGCCAACGTCGCCGTCGTCGCCCGGGAGGAGGCGCCCGGCGCCAAGGCCCTCGTCGCCTACGTCATCGCGCCGGCCCTGGCCGCCCGGGAGGACGCGGCCCCCGGAACCGCCGGCGAGGGGCGTCCGGTGGACGGCCTGCGCGAGTTCGTCCGGGCGAGGCTGCCGGAGTACATGGTGCCCGCCGCGTTCGTCCGGCTGGACACGTTCCCCGTCGGCCCGACCGGCAAGCTCGACCGGCGCGCCCTGCCCGCCCCCGACTACGCCGCCGCCGGCGGCCGCGACCCGCGCACCCCGGAGGAGGAGCGGCTGTGCGGGATCGTCGCCGACGTCCTCGGCCTCGACCGGGTCGCCGCCGACGTCAGCTTCTTCGACCTCGGCGGCGACAGCATCGCCGCGCTGAAGCTCGCCAACCGCGCCCGGCAGGCCGGCGTCGAGTTGACGCCCCGCGACGTGTTCACCCACCAGACCGTCGAGGCGCTCGCCAGGGCCGGCGACCCGGGCGACCGCATCGGCTTCGAGGTGCTGCTCGCGATCCGGACGTCCGGGTCCCGCCCGCCGGTGTTCTTCGTCCACCCGGCCGGCGGCCTCGCCTGGCCCTACCTGCAGTTCCAGCGGCACCTCGGGCCCGACCAGCCGGTCTACGGGCTGCAGGCCCGCGCGTTCACGCGGTCCGACCTGCCGGAGTCCGTGGCGGAGATGGCCGGCGACTACCTGGAGCAGATCAGGTCGGTGCGGCCGTCCGGGCCCTACCACCTCGTGGGCTGGTCGCTCGGCGGGCTCGTCGCCTACGAGATGGCCGTACGGCTCCAGGCCGAGGGCGAGACCGTCGGGCTGCTCGCGCTCATCGACTCCTACCACGGCCAGGACCTCGCGGGGGACGAGCGGGAGATCCTGCCCGAGCTGCTGCAGGGCATCGGCGTCGACGCCAGGGCGATCGCCCCGGACGGCAACCCCGACATGGAGCAGATCATGGGGATCCTCGCCGCCCGCGACGACGCCCTCGCCACCCTCGGCGAGGACGACCTCGTCAACGTCTACCGCAACTACGAGAACGGGCTCCGGCAGGCCGGGGAGTACCGGCCGGGACGGTTCCGCGGCGACGTGGTGTTCTTCACCGCCCTGCGGGGCCGCACCGGGGAGGCGCCCACCGGGCGGTCCAACTGGGGCCCGCTCGTGGAGGGCGAGATCGAGGACTACCCGGTCGACGCCGAGCACCACCTGCTCCTGGACCCCGGCCCGGCCGCCGAGATGGGCGCCGTCCTGGCGGTCAAGCTCGACAAACTTCACAGCGGAACGCGCGACCACTGAAGCCGGCACGGAAAGGAACACCATGACGAACCCCTTCGAGGACCCGGACGGCACCTACCTCGTGCTCGTCAACGACGAGGGCCAGCACTCGCTGTGGCCGTCCTTCGCCGAGGTCCCCGCCGGCTGGACGGTGGCCAAGGACGAGGACACCCGCCAGGCGTGCCTCGACTACGTCGACGAGAACTGGACGGACATGCGGCCGAAGAGCCTCGTCGAGGCCATGGGTGAGTGAGGCGGGCTGGAGGCCGCCGGAGACCGCGCGTCTGCGGATCCCCTCGGTCACCGAGTGGGAGATGGAGATGCTGGACTCCGCCGACCTGCGTCCCGCGCCGCTGCCCGGCGTCGAGATGACGTTCACCCTCGCCGGGCTGCCGTCCCCGGACGTCAGCCGCGCCCTCTACGCGACCGTCGGCGCCCGCGTCTGCTGGACCGACCGCTTCCCGTGGACGTACGAGCAGTGGCGGGCCTGGGTGGAGCGCCCGGAGCTGGCCACGTGGATCGCGATGGCCGAGGGCACCATCGCCGGCTTCTTCGAGATCGAGGCGCAGCCCGGCGGCGACACCGAGATCCACCTGGTCGGGCTCACCCCCGCGTTCGTCGGGCGCGGCTACGGCGGCCACCTCGTCGAGCAGTGCACCCGCCGCGCCTGGCAGCGCGGCGAGCTGTGGGCCGTGTCCAGCGGACCCGCGACGCGGGTGTGGCTGCGCACCAGCAGCCTCGACCACCCGAACGCCATCGCCAACTACCGGCGGCGGGGCTTTAAGGTGGCGGCGGAGAGCACCGCGCCGAAGCTCGTGCCGGACCCGCGGGTCGCGCCGTGGCCGCTGCCGCGCGACCCCCGCGCGGTGTCCCGCCGGTACGAGGAGGAGTTGATCACGTGACCTGGTTCCGCTGCCCCGAACCGCGCCCCTGGGCGCCGACGCGGCTGTTCTGCCTGCCGCACGCGGGCGGGTCGGCGGTGTTCTACCGGGCGTGGGCCAAGGAGGCCGGCCCGGCCGTCGAGGTGCAGGCCGTCCAGTACCCGGGGCGCGCCGACCGGATGGCGGACGCGTTCGTCACCGACGCGCGGCAGCTCGCCCGGCTCATCGCCGGGGCGATGGCGCCGCTGATGGACCGCCCCGCCGCGCTGTTCGGGCACAGCATGGGCGCCGTCCTCGCCTACGAGGTGGCCCGGCTGCTGGAGGAGCGGGGCACCGCCCCGGTGCACGTGTTCGCCTCCGGGGCCCGCCCGCCCGACGACCGGGGCGGCGAGAGCGTCCGCGACAAGGACGACGACGGCCTCGTCGCCGAGCTGGTGAAGCTCGGCGGCACCGACGCCGAGCTGCTCGCGGAGCCGGAGCTGCGCGAGCTCGTCCTGCCGTACGTCCGCAACGACTTCGCGCTGATCGAGCGGTACGCGCACCGGCCCGAGCCGCCGCTGACCGTCCCGGTCACCGCGATCGTCGGGGACGCCGACCCGCACGTGGACCCGGAGCTCGCGCGCGGCTGGGAGCGCGCCACCCGCGGCCGGTTCGCGCTCCGGGTGCTGCCCGGCGGGCACTTCTACCTGGCCGACCAGCGGCCCGCCGTGATCGCCGAGGTCCTGCGGACCCTGGAGGTCCCCGCCCTCTGACGCGCGGACGGGCCGCCCCCACGGGAGTCCGTGGCGGGGGCGGCCCGTCGCTGAAGGGGGAGCCTCCCGGGGAGCCGTCTAGTAGACGGACGCCCCGTACACCGACAGCGGCTCGGTGATGGGCTGGAAGAACGTCGTCCCGCCCGAGGAGCAGTTGCCGCTGCCGCCCGAGGTCAGGCCGAGCGCGGTGTTCCCGGCGAACAGGGAGCCGCCGCTGTCGCCCGGCTCGGCGCACACCGTGGTGCGGATGAGGCCGCTGACGCTGCCCTCCTGGTAGTTGACCGTCTGGTTGAGGGCGGTGACCCGGCCGCTGTGCAGGCCGGTGGTGCTGCCGCTGCGGTACACGGTCTGGTTGACCGCGGCGTTCCCGGCGCTGGTGATGTCGCGGGTGCCGCTGTACAGGCTGACCGTGCCCTGCGTGTCGGTGGGCGTCGAGGAGTAGGTGACGATGCCGTAGTCGTTGCCGGGGAAGCTGCTGCCGGCGGTGCGGCCCAGCGTCCGGCCGGAGCTGTCGGTCCAGGTCGAGCCGATGTTGGTGCAGTGCCCGGCCGTGATGAAGGCGTAGCCGCCTCCCCTCCTGACGTTGAAGCCCAGCGAGCAGCGGGCGCCGCCGGTGTAGATGGCCTCGCCGCCCCGGGTGAGCGTCTGGAACTTCCCGGCGACGC
The DNA here is from genome assembly GCF_014208105.1 of Actinomadura coerulea. Taxonomy (NCBI): domain Bacteria; kingdom Bacillati; phylum Actinomycetota; class Actinomycetes; order Streptosporangiales; family Thermomonosporaceae; genus Actinomadura; species Actinomadura coerulea. The sequence goes on along the minus strand of NZ_JACHMQ010000001.1, from coordinate 3,185,333 downwards.
TCTCGGTGCGGACCGCGGCGCCCTGCCTGCTCGCGGCGGCGCGCACCTTCTTCAGCCCGGCGCCCTTGACCGTGCTGTCCACGCTGAGGACGACCTGGTTGCTCGCCGGGTCCACGGCCCAGGCGGTGCCCGGGACGGTCGCGTCGCGCTTGAGCGCGGCCTCGACCTTCTTCAGGTCCGCGCCGCTGCGCGCGACGGTCCGCGGGACGGCGCCCGCGGCGCGGACGGCCTGGGCGGCCTGCGCGTCGGTGACCGTGACGACCAGCTTGCCGTCCTTGAGGTAGGAGCCCGCGCTGCGGGTTCCGAGCTGGTGCGCCAGGGACGTCGCGACGTCACCGGGAGCGGCGGGGGCGGCGGGGGCGGCGGGGGACGCGGACGCGCTGGGAGCGGTGGCCAGGGTGGCGGCCACCAGGCCGGCGGCGGCCGTGGTGACGGCCGCGGCACGGACGCGCCTGTGACGGATCTTCACTTGTGCCTCCACGGGGGATGGGGCGCACCCGAGTGGTGCGCCGGAGGTCATCGACATGGTGTAAGAACGGTCAAGGTGGACGTAAGACGCAGAAGGTGACCAATTCGGCACGTTCCCGTTGGCACTCTCGGGGCGGCGTGCGTGGTCAGTCCGGCAATACCAACCGCCGCCCGCCGGGTGAGAACGAGGTTCGGCCCGGGCTCCCGCGCCAGAACGGCCAGAAAGATCAGGGCCGAAACCCGCGCGGCCTCCCGGCGCCCGGGAGCTCCGGCGGGCCCCCGAGGGGCCGGCCGGCAGGCGGCCCCCGGGGGTGACGCGGGCCCTCGGGGGACGGGAGGATGGTCCGGTGACGCTCCTGTTGGCCCGTTCCATCCTTGAGTCGCTGCTCGACCCGGCCTCCTGCCTGGACGCCCTGCGCCGCGGCTTCACGGCCGGGGACGGCGGGGCCGCCGCCCGCCGGGTGATCGTCGAGCTGCCCGGGCAGGGCACCGCGACGGCGCTGATGCCGGGCGTGATCGAGGGGATCCCCGCCTACACGGTGAAGGTGAACGCCAAGTTCCCCGGCAGCCGCCCCGCGCTGCGCGGCGTCGTCTGCCTGCACGACCTCGCGACCGGTGAGCTGCTGGCCCTGCTGGACTCGGCGACCGTGACCGCCTGGCGCACCGGCCTGGCCGCCGCGCTCGGAACCCACGCCCTGGCGCGCCCCGCGGCCGGCTCGGTCGCGGTGATCGGGGCGGGCGCGCAGGCCGAGCTGGTCATGCGGGGCCTGGGGGAGCTGCGCCGGGTGCGCGACCTCACCGTGTTCGACCTGGACTCCGGCCGCGCCGCGGACTTCGCCGCGCGGCACGGCGCCCGGCTGGACGTGACCGCGACCGTCGCGCCGGACCCGCGGGCCGCCGCCCGGGACGCCGGGATCGTCGTCCTGGCGACCTGGGCGCGCCGCCCCCTGCTGCACGCCGCCGACGTGGCCCCCGGGACGCACCTCACCTCGCTCGGCGCGGACCAGCCCGGCAAGGCCGAACTGGGGGCCGACCTGCTGGAGGGCGCCCGCGTCGTCGTCGACGACGTCGCCCTGGCCGTCGAGATGGGCGTGCTGGCGGGCGCGGGCCTGGACGTCGAGCACGCCGCCGGGACGCTGCGCGACCTGATGCGCGGCCAGGTGCCCGGACGGGTGAGGGACGGCGAGGTCACCGTGTACGCGCCCGTCGGGCTGCCCTGGCAGGACCTCGCGCTGAGCTGGACGGCCTATACCGCGGCGCGCGCCGCGGGCTCCGGCGCGGTGTTCGATTTCCTTGCCTGAACCGGTTCCGGCCCATCAGGTGTACAACCGCTAATTGGCGGAATACCCATCGCTGGATTCCTGGTTTCCCCGGTGTCTTTGCATTGACTCCGTGAATAGTGTTGGCTCCGTCCGGTAAGACTTCAGTAGTCGCGAGGCCCGTCGAAGGTGACCTCTTGAAAATTCGATTTCGCGCTGACCGAATCCCCGTCACCCCTTCTCGGCCCCCTCCGTGACTTGACTTCGAAGCGCGTTCGGTGTTTGTCCTTTCTCAGATCGCGGACGGGTGGCCGTGTTGGAGACGAAAATGATTCGGATTATGCTCGCCGAGGGGGCTCCCCTCCTGCGCGGCGGGCTGGTCGCGCTGTTCGACCGGGTGAAGGATCTCGACGTGGTGGCGGCGGTCGGCTCGGGCGATCAGGTGCTCCGCACGGCGCGCAGACGCCGGCCCGACGTCGCGCTGATCGACGTCGGGCTCCCGGGCCTGGACGGGTTCACGGCGGCCCGGGCCTTACGCGAGGCCGTCCCGGAGTGCCGCACCGTCCTGATGGCGGGCCGCTGCCGGACCGGCGACCTGCGGCGCGCGGTGGCCGCGCGGGCGGCCGGGCTCGTCCTGAAGGACACATCCCCGGGCGAGCTCGTGGACGCGATCAGGCGGGCGGCCGAGGGCGCGCGCGTCATCGACCCCGACATGGCCTTCACCGAACTGGGCTCGGCTCAGAGCCCGCTCACCGAGCGGGAGATCGAGGTCCTCACCCTGGCCTCACGCGGCGCCTCCGCTGCGCAGATCGCCGAGGACCTCGTCCTGACGATCGGCACCGTCCGCAACCACCTCTCCCGCATCAACCGCAAGATCGGCGCGGAGAACCGGGTCCAGGCCATCCGGATCGCCGAGGACGCCGGGTGGCTGTGAGCCGTCCTCCCAGCGCCCGATCAGGTCCCGGTACAGCGGGCACACCGCGGGCAGGTCCGCGTGCCGCCCGAGGTGGGCGCGGGTCCCGTCCAGCACCAGGACGCGGCGGGCGCGCATCGCCGAGCTGATCCGGTGCGCGATGACGACCAGCGTGCCGGACCGCCGCGCGAACGCCTCCTCGATCCGCGCCTCGGCGGCCGGGTCGAGCCGGTACGCGGCCTCGTCCAGGACGACGACGGGCTGCGGCGCGAGGTAGGCCCGGCACAGCGCCACGCACTGCCGCTGCGCCTCGGTCAGCGCGCCGGGCTCCAGCCGCGCCCCGTACCCGCCGAGGTCGCGGACGAGCGGCGCCAGCCCCAGCGCGTCCACCGCCCGGCCCGCCTCCCGCGGGCCGGCGTCCGGCGCGTAGTAGGTGAGGTTGTCGAGCAGGGTGCCGCTGAAGACGTACGCCTCCTGCGGCACGAGCACCCGGCGGCCCGGGTCGCCCGCCGGCCGCCCGTCCACCAGTACCTCGCCCGCGCCGGGCGCGGCCAGCCCCGCGATGAGCGCCGCGAGCGTGGACTTGCCGATCCCGCTCGGCCCCACCACGGCCAGGTGGTCGCCGTGCGGGACGACCAGGTCCAGGTTCTCGATCACCGGCCGCGCGCCGTCCCCGTAGGCGAAGCTCACGCCGCGCAGCTCCACCGCCGGCGCCCCCGGCACGGGGTCCGCGGGTTCGGGCGGGGCGGGCGCGTCCGGCGCGCCCGTCTCCAGGATCCGGCCGAGCGTCACCGCCAGCCGCAGGCCGCTGCCGCCCATCCCGTGCACGAGCGTGCGCAGCGCGGGCTGCAACCCGTGCAGGACGTAGGCCAGCGCGCCGATCACCGTCCCCGCCGTGGCGCCGCGCCGCATCAGCCACGGCGCCGCCGCGAGGACCAGCAGCAGCGGCACCCAGCCGCTCACCGCCAGCGCGACGGCGCGCACCGCCGCGAGCCGCGCCACCGCGCGCCCGGCCGCCGCCTGCGCCTCCACGGCGGCGCCCAGCTCCTCCCGCAGCGGCTCCTCGCCGCCGCACCCGACGGCGTCCCGCAGCCCGGCGGCCAGGGCGGTGGTCCGCTCGGCGATCTCCTCCTCGCCGACGACGAGCTCCCGCTGCCGCGCGGCCGCCCTCCCGAACACCGCCCCGAACAGCACCAGCCCGAGCACCAGCGGCGGCAGAACCAGGGCGACGAGCTCCGGCGCCATCGCCGCCAGCCCGAGCAGCGCCGCCCCGGCCGTGAACACGAACCCGCGCGCGACGACGAGCAGCCCGCCGAAGGTGTCCCGGACGATCTCCACCTGGTGGGTGAGCCGCGCGACGGCGCCCGTGTCGGGCCGCCCCCGCAGCGACCGGTGCAGCGCCCCCGTCGCGACCCGCCGCACGAGGTCGTCCCGGAACGGCTCCACGATCGCGGCCAGCGCCGGATACAGCCGGCGGCTCCCGGCCGCACCCACCAGCGCCGACGCGGCGAGCACGCCGAGCCAGACGACGGCCACGGTCGCGCGTCCCGTCCGGAACGCGTCGGTGGCCTCCCCGACGGCCCTCCCGAACACCGCCGCGGGCACCGCCTCCACCGCCGACCACCCGGCGGCCCGCGCCACCGCCCGAGGGCGCGCCCGGACGGCGTCCCCGGCGCCGCGCCACAGGACCCGCGCCGCCTCCCGCCGCCCGATCACGCCGGGCCCCCGAACACCGCGCGGTAGTCGGGGTCGGGCCAGAGGGCCGCGTGGGGGGCCACCCGGCGGACTCGCCCCCCGTCGAGCCAGACGACCAGGTCGGCGCGGGCGGCGGTGGAGGCCCGGTGGGCCACGATCAGGCGGGTCCGGCCGGCGAGGCGGTCGAGCAGCGCGTCGGTGATCCGCAGTTCGGTGACGGTGTCGAGGCTGGAGGTCGCGTCGTCCAGGACGAGGACGCGCCCGGCGTGGGCGAACGCGCGGGCCAGGCCCACCCGCTGCAGTTCCCCGCCCGACAGCGGCGCCTCCGCGAGCGGGGTGCCGTAGCCCCGGGGGAGGCGGCGGATGAACTCGTCGGCGCGGGCGGCCCGCGCCGCCTCGCGCAGCCGGGCCTCCGGCGGGCGGGAGGGGCCGAACGCGATGGCGTCGCGGACGGTCGCGCCGAACAGCGCGGGCCGGGCGAAGGCGTAGCCGATCTCGCGGCGCAGCGCCGTCCGGCCGAGGAGGGGGAGGGGCGTGCCGTCCAGCAGCACCTCGCCGCGGTCGGGGTCGGCGAGCCGGCCCGCGAGCGCGGCGAGGGCCGAGGCGCCGGAGCCGGAGCGCCCCACGACGGCGACGGCGCGCCCGCCCGGGACGGTGAGGTCGAGGCCGTCCAGCGCGCCGCGGACGGCGACACCGCGGAACTCCAGGCGGCCCGGGCCCGGCGGCGCGGCGCCGGTGCCGTGCCGCGGCGCGGGCCACGCCAGCACCTCCGCGGCGCGGCGGGCGCCCGCGCGGGCGCGGCCGAGGCGGAGCAGCTGGGTGAGGACGGGCCCGAACCCGGCGGCGAGCCCCGCGTACTGGACGGTCGCGACCAGCTCGCCCGGCGAGACCCGGCCCGCCGCCAGCTCGGCGCCGGCGATCCCGACGGCCGCGACCTGCAGGAGCAGCAGCGCCAGCAGGCCGCGCGCCGCGATGCCGCCCTGCACCCGCCACATCTCCTCGCCCTCCGCGCGCAGGCCGGGCAGGGGGCGCAGGATGCGCGCCGCCTCGCGTCCGGCCGTGCCGGCGGCCGCGATCGTCCTGGTCCCGGCGAGGGCCTCGGCGAGACGGCCCGCGATCGTGCCCTGGACGGCGAGGTAGCGGTGCGCGGACGCGGTGATGTCGCGGACGAACGCCCGCATCAGCAGCGCCACCGCCGGCAGCGCGGCCGCGATCGCCGCCGCGGTCCGCCAGTCGATGAGCCACAGGGCCGCGAGCGCCCCGGCGGCCGGCAGCAGCCCGGCCGCGGCCTCGGTCGCGGCGGCGGGCGCCGTGCCGGCCTCGGCCGCGCCGCCCACCATGCGCCCGGCCACGTCCCCCGGCGGGACGCGCACCGCGGGGCCCGCCGCGAGCAGGTGCCGGACGAGCGTGTGCCGCAGCCACGCCGTCGCCCGCGCGGCCGCGCAGCCGGTCGCGAGCTCCGACAGCACCTCCGCCGCTGCGGCCGCCGCGACCAGCGCGGCGCAGGGCCACAGCGCGGCGGCGGCCGGGGTTCCGCCCGGCGGGACCGCGTCGATCGCGCGGGCCAGCGCGAACGGGAGCAGGAGGGCCGCCGCCGCGTCCGCCAGCGCCGTGGCCGCGACGAGCGCCGTCCAGCCGCGTGCGCGCCCGGCGGCGCGCAGCAGCAGCCGGTCCGCGCCGACCGCCGGGGGAGGGGAGGTCATGGGGTCTCCAAACACGGTGACGGCCATGGCCCCGGCACGGGGGCCATGGCCGCCGGCGTCATCACAGGCAGATCGTGATGCTGTGGGAGCTGTGGCAGAGCAGGCTGAGGCTGCTGTTGCCGCCGCCGCCGTTCTCGCTCACCATCCCCTGAAGGTCGAGAAGCGCCATGTTCTTCACCTCCTTTCGGGCTGGATAGAGGTGGCCGCCGTGGGGGTCCCCACGGGGGGTCGGTGCGCCGTCCCGAGGAACGGCAGTCCGGGGGCCGGGTCGTGGAGGGCCGCGCCGAGCGCGAGCAGCACCCCGGCGGTGCCGGTCGCGAGGTCCATCGACAGCCGGTACATGTGCTCGCCCGGCATCGCCAGCCCGCCCGCGTACGGCAGGGCGTGCCAGGCGAGGTCGCGGACGTGCCCCGCCACGCGCGCCCCGTCCTGGGGGTTGAGGCCCGACCGGGCGTGCCGCGCCAGGTAGAGCAGCATCCCGGCGCGCCCGCTGAACAGGCTCGGCTGCGCGTAGTACCGGGACGCCGCGGCCACGCGGACGGCGTCGCGCGCCGCCTCGAACCGCTCGTCCGGGCGGTGGGCCAGGTACTCGTCCAGGACGAGGCCGATGCCGACGCTGCCGCGGCCGAGGTAGGGCAGCACCCGGCTGCCCTGGTCGACGTGCAGGGCGCCGTTGTGGTCGGTGACGCAGGCGGCGAGGTCGCGGCGCAGCGCGGAGGCGGCCAGGTCGAGCAGCTCGGGGTTCCCGTCGCGCTCGTAGGCGCGCACGAACATCAGCGCCGCGCCGGCGCCGCCGTACATGAGGCCGGGACGCCCGCCGCCCCCTCCGCCGGACCGTTCGGCCACGATCTCCACGCAGCGGCGGGCCGCCTCGTGCAGGAACACGTCGCCGGTCGCGCCGGCGAGGTGGTCCAGGCCGAGCGCGAATCCGGGCAGGCCGCCGTAGAGGTCGTCGCCGAGCCGCTCCCACCGTTCGCCCAGGCAGTGCCGGACGGCGGCGAGCGCGGCGTCGCGGTGGCCGAGGCGCGACAGCACGTACGCGGCGCCCATCAGGCCGTCGTACAGCCCGATCCCCGTCCCGCGCCGCGGGTTCGACGCCCGTTCCGCCAGCCACTCCTCGTGGGCGGGGAACCGGCCTGCGCCCGTCGCGTCCAGCGCGTACAGGACGCCGGCGGCGCCGTGCGCGAGCCCGAGCGACGCGCCGGAGAACTGCTCCACGTCGCCGGGGAAGAGCCGGTCGGCGCGCTCGGGGGTGGCGCTTTCGAGGATCGCCCGCGAGAGGGCGTCCCTGGCGCGCTCCCATCCGGAGGCGTCCGGAGCGAACGCGGGCGCGGGGGCGGGCGCGGCGTCCCGGGCGATCTGCGCGACCGCCTCGTCGAGGAACGCCCGGGGGACGGGGAAGTTCTCGGCGATCAGGTCGGCGAGCTGCCGGGCCTTGCCCCGGTCGATCACGAACAGCGTGGTCAGCGGGACGAACAGGGCGAGCCGCAGGCAGGCGAGGCTGTAGCGGTCCACGTCGGCGCCGCGCCGGTCGGGCGGGGCGAGGAACGCGGGGTTGGCGAGGGTCTGCCGGCCGCCGTCCGCCGCGGGCGCGGCCGTCTCGAAGTCGATCAGCGCGACCGAGTCGTCCGGGCGCACCATCACGTTGAACATGTGCAGGTCGTTGAAGACCACGCCGCGCTCGTGGACGGCGGCGACGACGCGTTCCACGCCCTCGTGGACGCGCAGCGCCCACTTCGTGTACTCGGCGGCCTTCGCGGGATCGGGCTCGGGATCGAGCATCGGGTGCCGTTCGGCGAAGAACGTGTTGAGCGTGCGCCCCTCGATGAACTCCTGGACCAGGAAATGGTGCTCGCCGAGCGCGAACCAGTCGAGAACGGCGGGCACCCCCTCGATTCCGTCGAGCTTTTCCAGTACATCCCGCTCGCGCCGGAGCCGGGTCACCGCGTCCGCGCCGTCGGCGGCCAGTCCCGCGTAGGGGCGGCCTTCTTTCAGTACCACCTTCGCGCCGCTGCGGGTGTCGGTCGCCGCGTAGACGCCGCCCCCGTTGGAGAAATGAAGGGCCTTTTCGATCCGGTAGGGAATATCGGTCGTCGTCGTGGCGCCGCGTGCCTTGAAATGCGATTCCAGGCAGGAGGGGAGGGTCACCCAGCCGGGGACGGAGAAGACGGGGTCGCGCCGGTCCGGCACCAGTTCCCCGGAGCCGTCGCGCAGCGCGGGCACCAGCCGGCCCTGCTCGTCCAGGCACCGGCGCTCGGCGAAGCCGCCGTACCGGACGTGCAGCGGGCCCTCGCCGATGCGCAGGTCGCTGAGGATGTAGGGGCCGGGAAGGCCGTCCAGCCGCGCGCCGAGCCCGGCGAGCACCTCCGCCAGCTCGGCCTCGTCCGCGGGGTAGATCGTGACGAGCTTCCCGCTCGCCCCGCGCGGCGCGTACTTGGCATTGCGCCTGCGGAGCGTTCCCGGGCCGCGCAGGTGCTTGAACTCGATTCCCCGGGCGACGCAGTACTCCCACGCTCCGGCGAGCGCCTCGCCGGCGCTTTCTGGGCATCCGGAGACGTGCACTTTCCAGCCCTGCTCGGGAGCGCGCTGAACCGGCGGGACATAGACGACCCACTCGTCGCCGAAGACCTTTTCCCAGCCCTCGGGGAGTTCTCTCCGCGTGATGTCGAAGTCGGTGCCGCGGGTCACCGGCGGAGCATCGTAGAAGAGCTCGTCTGCGAGGCAGTAGAGCTCGTACGCCTTGTCCACGCCGGTTTCCCCTTCCTTTCGCCCCGGTTGCCGGAACGCACATGGAAGAGAATTGCAGTCATGTCGGAAATGGACTAGTGGCGGACATCACGAATGACCCGTGAAGATGTACCGTCCGCCGGTGTGCGCCCGTCACGCGCCGCCCGTCCCGCTGGTATTGAAACAGGTTCTAGTTCCTGCGTAGGCTGTGCGGGCGGTGAGGCGACGGACCGGAGGTGACGCCGGTGATCTCGGAGCGGTTCCGAATCGACGGCAGGGTGGCGGTGGTGACCGGCGCGGGCCGGGGGATCGGGGCGGCCACCGCGGTGGCGCTCGCCCAGGCGGGCGCCGACGTGGTGATCTCCTCCCGGACGCGCGAGCAGCTCGACGAGGTCGCCGCCGCCGGGATCGAGGCGGCCGGGCGGCGGGCCATGGTCGTCCCCTCCGACCTCGCCGACCCCGAGACCGCCGCCGAGCTGGCCGACCTCGCCGCGGGCGAGTTCGGGCGCCTGGACATCGTGGTGAACAACATGGGCGGCGCCATGCCCGTCGCCTTCCTGGACACCTCGCCCCGGCACATGGAGAAGGCGTTCCGGTTCAACGTCGGCACCGCGCACGCGCTGACCCGCGCGGCCGTCCCGCACCTGCTGAAGGCCGGCGGCGGCAGCGTCGTCAACATCTCCTCGGCCATGGGGCGGATCGCGGGCCGCGGCTACCTGGCCTACGGCAGCGCCAAGGCGGCCCTCGCCCACTACACCCGGCTCGCGGCGTTCGACCTGGCCCCGCGCGTGCGCGTCAACGCCGTCGCCGTCGGCTCCGTCGCGACGTCCGCGCTCGACGTCGTCATGACCAGCGACGAGTTGCGCACCGAGATGGAGAGCAGGACGCCGCTGCGCCGCGTCGGCGAGCCCGAGGACGTGGCCGCCGCCGTCCTCTACCTCGCCTCGCCCGCCTCCGCCTACGTCACCGGCAGCCTGCTGCGCGTGGACGGCGGCATCGAGGCCCCCAACCTCGACCTCGGCCTGGAGGACCTGTGACCTACCGCGTCGTCCAGTGGAGCACCGGCAACGTCGGGCGGCACGCGATCGCCGGCATCGACGCCCGGCCCGACCTCGAGCTCGCCGGGGTGTGGGTCTCCAACCCGGCCAAGGTCGGCCGGGACGCCGGCGAGCTGGCGGGCCTCGGCCGCGACCTCGGCGTCACCGCCACCGGCGACGCCGAGGCGCTGCTCGCCCTGCGGCCCGACTGCGTCGTCTACACCTCGATGGCCGACGTCCGGCTGATGGAGGCGATCGACGACCTGTGCCGCATCCTGCGCGCCGGGGTGAACGTCGTCTCCAGCAGCCCGGTGTTCCTGCAGTTCCCGGACGGCGTCGTCCCGCCGGAGATGTCCGACCCGGTGCGCGAGGCGGCGGCGGCCGGCGGCGCGTCCGTGTTCGTCAACGGCATCGACCCCGGCTTCGCCAACGACGTGCTCCCGCTCGCCGTCACGGGCATCAGCGAGCGCATCGACCAGGTCCGCTGCATGGAGATCCTCAACTACAACACCTACGACCAGGCCACGGTCCTGTTCGACATCATGGGCTTCGGCCGCCCGCTGGACGACGTGCCGATGCTGCTGCGACCCGGCGTGCTCACCATGGCGTGGGGGAGCGTCGTCCGGCAGATCGCCGCCGGCCTCGGCGTGGAGCTGGACGAGATCGCCGAACGGCACACCCGCCTCCCCGCGCCCGACACCTTCGCCGTCTCCGCCGGGACCATCGGGAAGGGCACGGCCGCCGCCCTGCGGTTCGAGGTGCGGGGGATGCGCGGCGGCGAGGCCGTCGTCGTCCTGGAGCACGTCACCCGGCTCCGCGACGACCTCGCCCCCGACTGGCCGCAGCCCGCCGGCGCGGGCTGCTACCGCGTCGAGGTCCGCGGCGAGCCGAACTACACGGTGGACCTGCGGCTCCTCGGAACCGACGGCGACCACAACACCGCGGGCCTGAAGGCCACAGCGATGCGCCTGGTGAACGCAGTCCCCGCAGTGGTAAAAGCGCCCCCAGGCCTGCGAACAGCCCTAGACCTCCCCCTGACGCCAGGAAGAGGCCTCCTCTAGAAGACGTCGACTTGCGGCGTGTTGCCCTTCTGCGAGCCCTCATAAGGGCAACACGCCGCAAGTCAACGTCGGTCCAGGGCGTCGAGGAGCGGGAGGAGGCGATCCTCCTCGCGGTCCAGGTGCGCCCCCAGCGCTGCGGTCAGGCGGTCTACCTCGGTTCGCAGTGAGTCGGGGTCGCCGCCGTCCAGGACGCGGCGCAGCTCCTCCAGCAGCGCGCTGATCGTCTCGTGCTCGTCCCTCAGTTCCGCCAGCACCGGCCCGAGCTCGGGGTGGTGCCGCTCCAGCACGGGGAACAACTGCTGGTCCTCGCCCATGTGGTGGTGGCCGAGCCCCTGGCACATCGTCAGGCAGTTGACCCGCAGCTGGGCGCCCACGGCGGCCCCGGACGCGGCCACCTCCTTCCGGATCAGCTCCAGCTCCCTGCGGAACGCGTCGTGCACCGCGACCAGCATGGCGCCGGGCGACTCCGGCCCGGCGGGCGGTCCGGCGGCGACCTGGACCAGCGCGACGACGGGGAGCGTCCGCCCCGACTTCTCCTCGTACGCGGCCCAGCCGGGATCGGCCTCTGCGGCCCGCCCGAAGGCGCGGTCGCGCTCGTCGCCCTCCAGGACGACCGCGTCGGCCTCGTAGGCGAAGACGCCGCTCTCGACCGTGACGCGCGGGTTCGCCACCAGGTTGTGGAACCAGGCGGGGTGCCTCGGCGAGCCCCCGGCCGAGGCGATGACCAGGACGCGCCCGACGCCGTCGGGCAGGTAGCCGAGCGGCGTCGTGTGCGGGGCGCCGGAGCGCGCCCCGGTGGTGGTCAGCAGGAGCAGCCGCCCGCCCTCGAACGGGCCGCCGACCCGCCCGCCGTTCGCGCGGAACTCCTCGATGACCTGCTTGTTGAAATCCATTCTTCTCCTGTTTTCGGGCATGGCGAACAAGCCGCGGAGAGAACACGCGGCCGCGGCCTGGGAAAGGGTGGTGAAAGGGCATGCCGGAAGCGCGGGCATGCCTGATGACGTCGCTTTGCGCGCAAAACAAAGGCGCGCGGCGCGCACGGAAGGTGAAGAGAGAAGGGGGAGTGGAAGAGGCGGGCCTCGCGCCCGCTCCGGCCTCACTCGGAGGCCGGGAACCTCACTCGCTCGTGGCCCATGGCCGACCCGGCAGTCACGAAATGCACATTACCGGCGCCCGGCCCGCCATTGCAAGATCAGATTCCCTCGCGGTGGGCGACGGCGGCGGCCTGGGTGCGGCTGGAGACGTTCAGCTTGCCGAGGATGTTCGACACGTGCACGCTCGCCGTCTTGGGGGAGATGAACAGTGCCGCCGCGATCTCCCGGTTGTTGCGGCCCTCCGCGACGAGCTTCAGCACCTCCCGCTCGCGCCCGGTGAGCGCGGCGAGCGGACCGGACGGCCCGGTCCGGGGCGCCGCGCCCGCGCGGCCGGTCCCGAGCCGGGCGCGGGCGCCGAGGTCGCGCAGCGCGCCCAGCAGCGGCCCGGCGCCGAGCCGCTCGGCGGCCCGCACGGCCGCCCGCCACTGCACGGCGGCCTCGTCCCGCTCGCCGTTCTCGGCCAGCGCCTCCGCCAGCCGCCACCGCGACCGCGCCACCTCGTAGACGAACCCGCCGTCGGCGTCGCCGTAGGTGAACAGCTCGGCCGCCCGGCGCCACAGCTCGACGTCGTGGACGCCGTCCAGGCGGCGGCGCTCGGCCTCGGCGCGCGCCAGCCAGCCCTGCCCCTCCCAGCCGAGCCAGGCGCGCGGCTCCCCGTCGACGTTGACCGCGACGACGCTGCGCGCGATCCGCAGGAGCATGTCGCCGGTCTCCCGCGCCGCCCGCAGCGCCCCGTCGTCGCCGGCGGCGCGGGCGCGGGCCGCCCGCTCGGCCTCCGCCCAGAGCCCGGTCGCCGCGATGCGGATGGCCCCGACCGTCTCGATGTAGACGGTGTCGAGGACGTCGCGGATGTGCTCGGCGGCCGTGTCCGGATCGCCGCGCCACAGCGCGTGCTCGGCGGCGAGCCCGCGGGCGAGGTAGTTGACGAACCCGTCCTGCCCCCACAGCGGAGCGATCCAGCGCAGCCGCTCCTCGACCGTCGGCGCGCCCTGCGCGACCTCCAGGAACAGGGCGTACGCCGACACCTGCGCCTCGGGCGTGCGGACGACCTGCACCGCGAACTCGTCGGCGAGCCGGCCCGCCTCCGCCCAGTTCCCCGACGTGTAGTGGACGAGGTAGCGCAGCGACCGCAGCACGATGCCGAACGTGCTCCACACGATCCCGTTGTCGACGGCGTACTTCACGCCCGCGTCGGCGGCGCGCACCGCGCCCGCGAGGTCGCCGCGGTCGAACTTCGTCCGGGCGTGGTGGAACGCCGCCCGCATCGCGATCATGGAGCTGTCGCCGGCCGCCGCGGCCAGTTCGTGGGCGCGGGCGAACACCTCCGCGACGCCGGTGTCGGCCTCCCGCGACTCGCGGTACAGGCCGAGCGTGACCAGCAGGCTGGCCTCGGCGCCGGTGGCGCCCGCCTCGCGCGCCGTCTCGATCGCGCGCTCGGCGTACCCGGGCATCTCCCCGGCCGCGTCCCGGTACATCAGCGTCCGCGCGTAGGTGGCGAGGGCGTCGGCGTGCTCCACGGTCGGCGGGTCGGCGGGCAGCATCGCCACCGCCTCCCGCGCCACCGCCTGCGACTCGACGTCCTCGTCGATGTCGCCGAGGTAGGCGGCCAGGTGCTCGCGCAGCAGGCAGCCGAGCAGCACGTCGGCGGGGTCGGCGGCGGCCAGCACCCGGCGCAGCCGGTGCACCGCCCGGCGCAGCTCGCCGGCCCGCGCGGACGCCCGGGCGGCCGCGAGCGACAGGCGCATCCGGTCCGTGCCGGCGGCGGCCTCCGGGTCGGCGACGGCGTCCCACAGCTCCAGCGCCCGGTCGTAGTGCTCGTAGGCCTCGGCGGGCGCGGCGAGGCGGTCGGCCTCCCGGCCCGCCCGGACGGACGCGGCGAACGCGGCGGGCAGGTCGTGCGCGGCGAGGCTGTGGTGCGCCAGCTCGGCGGCCGACCCGCGCGTGCCGTCGGGAAGGCCGGACAGGAGCCGGGCGAAGTCGGCGTGCAGCCGGGTCCGCTCGCCGGGCAGCAGGTCGGCGTAGACGGCCTCGCGCAGCAGCGCGTGCCGGAACGTGTACCCGCTGCCGGACGGGACGAGCAGCTGGTGCGACACCACCTCGCGCAGCGCCTCGCCGACCGTCGCCTCGTCCAGCCCCGCCACGACGCGGACCAGCTCGTCGTCGACGCGGCGCCCCGCCACGGCGGCGACCCGCACCACCCGCTGTCCCGCGTCCGACAGCCGCTCGATCCGCGACAGCAGCAGGTCGGCGAGCGCGGACGGCAGCCCGGCCGCCCCGTCGTCGCCGACGTCCAGGCCGGAGGAGTACAGCTCGGCGGCGTAGAAGGGGTTGCCCTCCGACCGGCGGTGCACCCGCTCGACGGTCCGCGCCGTGACCGGGGCGGACCCGCGCGCCAGTTCGGCGAGGTACCGGGCCGTCTCGCCGCGCCCGAACGGGCGGACCTCGACGCCCGTCACGTTCGGGAGCCGCAGCAGTTCGGCGACGACGGGCCGCAGGGGATGCCGCCGGTGCAGGTCGTCGGACCGGTACGTCCCGACGAGGCAGATCCGTTCGCGCTGCAGGACGCGGCTCAGGAACGTCAGCAGGTGCCGCGTCGATCGGTCGGCCCAGTGCAGGTCCTCCAGGACGAGCAGGACGGGCCGCTCGTCGCCCAGTTCCCCGAGCAGGCCGAGCACCGCGCCGAACAGCTGCTGCTGGCCGAGCTCGGATCCCGCGCCGGGGCCGCCCTCGCCGTCGGGCAGCAGGCGCGCGAGCGCGGGACGGGCGTCGAGCGCGGCGCGGACCTCCTCCGCCTCCGGCGTTCCGGCGTGCGCGGCGGCCCAGAGGGCGTCCGTGAGCGGCAGGTAGGGCATGCTCTCGCCCAGCTCGGCGCACTGCCCGACGAGCACGGCGCAGCCGCGGTCGGCGGCGGCGGCGGTGAGCGCGGACACCAGGTGCGTCTTGCCGACGCCCGCGTCCCCGCTGACCAGCACGACGCCCGCGGAGCCCGCGGCGGCGCGCTCCAGCGCTGCGGTCAGCTCCGCGAGCTCCGCCGCCCTGCCGATCAGCACGAACTGCCCTTTCTGGTCATCTCACTCGAGTATTCCATCCGGGGGGACGTGGACGGGCCCCGGACCTGGAGGGTCCGGGGCCCGTGGCCGCAGGTGCGCGTCAGCCGACCAGGGCGGGGGCCTTGCCGGTCTCGCGCTCGGCCCCGTCCTCCTCCGCCGCCGGCTCGGGCTCCGGGACGGGCAGCACCTTCAGGTAGGCGCGCAGGGTCTCGGCGGCGATCCGCTCCAGGGAGTAGCGGGAGCGGGCGCGGTCGCCGGCGGCGATCGAGTAGCCGTGCAGGGTGGTGTCCTCCGACAGCAGCTGCCGGACCGCCCGCCCGATCACGACGGGCCGGCCCGCCGGGACGTGGATGCCGGTGATGTGGTCGAGGACCTCGTCGGCGTTGCCGCCGACCGGGGTCGCCGCCACGGGGACGCCGCAGGCCATGGCCTCCAGCGGCGCCGTCGGGGACGGCTGGTGCGGGGCCAGGCAGAGCGCGAGGCTCGCGGTCCGCAGCAGCTTCGGAAGGGTCTTGCGGGGCAGCCGCCCGAGGAAGATGACCCGGTCGGCGACGTGCAGCTCCTTGGCCAGCAGCCGCAGCCGGTGGACGGCCGAGTCGTGCTCCAGCTCCTCGCGCTCCGGGCCGCCGGCGACGGCCAGCTCGGCGTCGGGGACGTGCACCAGGGCGCGCAGCGCGGTCTCGGCGTCGGCGCCGAGGTCTTCGCTGACGATGACGAGGCGGGGCCGGCCGCCGTGCGGCATCGCCGGGCCGACCTGCGAGAAGTGCTCGGAGTCCACGCCGTAGGGGACCACCGCGACCGACGGCCGCGGGACGCCCGTCCGCACGACCGCGGTGGCCTCCTCGGCGTGCCCGGCCAGCACCAGGTCGGCGTCGCGCCCGATGGCCTTCTCCAGGCGGTCGCGGTGCGGGTGGACCTGGCGTCCGGCCTGCCGCTCGACGGCGGCCACGCCGTGGTAGCTCTGCACGAAGGGGATGCCGAGCTCGCGGGCGACGGCGCAGGCGGCCAGGCCGCCGATCCAGCCGTGCGCGTGCACGATGTCGGGGCGCGCCGAGCCGGACCAGCGGCGGCGCAGCCCGTCGGCGAAGTCGCGGAGGTGCTGGAGCAGCTCGTCGTCCGACAGCGGGCGGGCGGGCCCGGCGTCCAGGTTCACCAGGGCGGCGCCGGGCGCGAGCCGGACGCGGCCGCGGGCGGACCGGTCCTGGCGGCGCGTGTAGACCGTCACCTGGTTCGGCTCACCGTCGGCGGCCAGCGGACGGGTGAGGGAGCGGGCGAGATCCCGGACGTGGACTGACTGCAGGTGCTCGCCGTCAAGGTCGGAGGCGGACACCAGAGCAATGTGAAGCGGGCGATGCATGACGGATCCTCCGGGACTACACAGGGGAAGCTCGGAGGTATCTGCGTCGTAGACACCTGCTCGGTCAGTTTCCTATCCCTCCCCCCTCTCCGTCAAACCTGGCGAATCGGAATACCTGCCCCCGAGGTCGTCCGCGATGCGCTCACCAGCGGCGATGTTTTCGCGACGGATACCGAGAACGCACCGCGCGGAGCCCCATCCCTGGCCTCGGCTAGGTTCGACCCATGAGACCCGGTGATGTCGTGGACGACTTCGAGCTCCCGGACGAGACGGGGGAACCGCGCACCCTGACCGGCCTGCTGGCCGATGGCCCGGTGGTCCTGTTCTTCTACCCGGCCGCCATGACCCCCGGCTGCACCGCCGAGGCCTGCCACTTCCGCGACGTGGTCGCCGAGCTCGCCGAGGCGGGCGCCCGCCCGGTGGGCGTGAGCGCGGACCCGGTCGGGAAGCAGAAGGAGTTCGCCGACAAGCACTCGCTCGGCTACCCGCTGCTGTCCGACCCGTCCGGCGAGGTGCGGGCGCGCTTCGGCGTCAAGCGCTCGGTGGCCCTCCTGCCGACCAGGCGCCAGACCTTCGTCATCGACACCGACCGCCGCGTCCTTGCGGTCGTCAAGAGCGAGGTCCGCATGAACACCCACGCCGACAAGGCGCTGGAGGCCCTCAGGGCCCGCCGCGGCTGACCCCGCCGCCCCGCCGGTCAGCGGACGATCGGCAGGGTGATCGAGGACGGGTGGCCGGGCGCGTGGAAGATCTCCTGGTCGGCGGTGAGCATCTCGGTGGCGGTCCCGATCGGCGCGCCGGTCCCGGGGTTGCGGGCGACGCGGGGGTAGGCGCCGCTGGCGACCTGCACGCGGACGCGGTGCCCGCGGCGGAAGCGGTGGCCGACCGGCCAGAGCTCGACGGCGACGCGCCGGACCCCGTCGGGCCCGGGCTCGGGGGTGCCGGGGACGAGGCGGCGCATGCCCTCGCACAGGTTGAGGGACTCGCCCTCGGGGGTGACGTCGCAGAGCCGCACGACGAAGTCGGTGTGCCCGCGGTTCGAGCGGACGTGCAGGTCGGCGGTGACCGGGCCGATGACCTCCATGTCCTCGTCCAGGACGCCCGAGGTGTAGGTCAGCACGTCCCGGCGGCGCTCCAGGCGCTTCTGGTCGGTGGACGGGTGCGTCTCGCCGAGCAGGGTGGGGCCGCCGAGGAACGGCGTGGGGTGGTTCGGGTCGTAGCGGTAGGCGTCGGGCTCGGACTCCGGCGGCCCGTCGGGGGCCAGGGCGCCCGCCGGGTGCAGGTGCCAGCGCTCCTCCCGCATGCCGGGGACGGGCCAGTCGGGGAACTCGCGCCACTCCTCCGCACCGGTGACGAACAGCCGGACGGGCTGTGTCCGCAGGCCGGACGGGTCGTCCAGCAGGTGGGCGCGGAACCACGCGATCGCGTCGGCGACCGAGCCGCGCATCATGCGCTGGTCGGCGTGGAACCAGGGGCCGATCGTCAGGTAGGGGCGCCGGCCGGCGGCGCGCAGGGCCGCGTAGTCCTTCATCTGCCAGGGCAGGAAGATGTCGTACCACCCGCCCGTCATGTTCACCGGCGCGGTGACCTGTGACACGGTGGTGCTGAAGTCGCGCTTGTCCCAGAACGGGGTGTCGGGGCCGTTGACGAGCAGGTCCTGGAAGAAGCGCTGCTGCTCGCCGGTCGCGAGCCGGTCCAGTTCGGCCAGCGGGCGCCCCGACAGGGTGGCGCGGCGGGCGCGGCGCGGCGACATGATGCCGGTCGTGATGCCCGACAGCGAGTTCTTCATCCGCGCGGTCAGGTCGACCCAGATGAGCGCCGACTCCAGCGCGAAGGTGCCCCCGACGTTGACGGCGTCCCGGAAGGTGGACGCCGTGACCTGCATCGACAGCGCCTTCAGTTCGGGTCCGGCCTCGGCGGCGACGGCCCACTGGACGTAGCCGAGGTAGCTCGGGCCGTGCATGGCGAACGTGCCGCCGAACCACGGCTGCGACGTCAGCCACTCGATGGTGGCGAGGCCGTCCTCCCGCTCGTCCAGCGCCTCGAAGACGCCGCCGGACCCGAAACCCCCGCGCACGCTCTGCACGACGGCCTGGAACCCGTGCGAGGCGAAGCCCTGCCCGCACATGAGACCGAACGGCCCGCGCCGGCCGTAGGGCGAGCGGACCAGCACCGTCGGCGCCTTCTCGACGTCGGCGGGCGAGTACCGGTCGGCCAGCAGCGTCACGCCGTCGGCCGCCGGAACCTCCAGGTCGCGTTCGACCGTCACCCGGTGGGGGCCGTTCCGCAATCCCAGCGCCGTGACCCCGAGCCGTCGCATCATTCCCACGCCTACCACTCGATCGATCGTAACCGGCAGGTCGCCGGTCCCCGGAGCCAGATGTGCCGTGATGTGCCTCGCAGTGCCTCCGGTCTTCACTACGATCAGGGACTCGTAACACGCAAAACGGATATTTCAGCGGGCGGCGCCGTGCCTCCCCGGACAGAGGAGGAATCTTCAGCGTCATGGCTGACCTGGGCGATCTGAGCTGGCATCGAATAGTGGGCGCCGCCGCCGTGCTGGTGCTCGCGGTGGGGATCGCGGTGGTGCTGCGGCTGCTCACCGGCCGGCTGTTCAAGCGGGCGGGCGACACGCGGTGGACGTGGGACGACCTGGCCGCCCGCCTGATCAAGGACCTGGCGGTGCCCGTCTCGGTGCTGCTCGGCCTGTGGGGCGCGGCAAGGGCGCTGGAACTGCCGGGCGGCACGCTCGCCGTGATCGCCAAGGCGCTCACGGCCGCCGCCATCCTCATCGTCTCGCTGGCGCTGGCCCGCCTGATCGCGGGCTCGGTCACCTCGATCGCGATGGTCCGGCAGGGTGTCGCCGGAAATGTGACGATCTTCGCGAACATCACCCGGGTCCTCGTGATCGGTGTCGGCGTCCTGGTGATGCTGCAGAGCCTCGGGATCTCGATCTCGCCGCTGCTCGGCGCGCTCGGCGTCGGCGGTCTCGCGGTCGCCCTCGCCCTCCAGGACACGCTGGCCAACCTCTTCGCGGGCGTGCACGTCCTGGCGTCCAAGACGATCGAGCCCGGCGACTACATCAAGCTCAGCAGCGGCCAGGAGGGGTACGTCGTCGACATCAACTGGCGCAACACCTCCATCCGGACGCTGTCGGACAACATCGAGGTCATCCCGAACCAGCGGTTCTCCGACACGATACTCACCAACTACCACCGCCCCGCCGAGGACATGTCGCTGCTGATCCAGGCGCGCGTGGCCTACGAGAGCGATCTGGAGCGCGTGGAGAACGTGGTCGTGGAGGTCGGCCAGGAGGTCATGAACGAGGTCCAGGGCGGGGTGAAGGACAGCGAGACGCTGGTGCGGTTCCACACCTTCGGCGACTCCTCGATCGGCTTCACCGTGATCCTGCGGACCGACGAGTTCGGCGACCAGTTCCGCCTGAAGCACGAGTTCGTCAAGCGGCTGCACCGCCGCTTCGCCAAGGAGGGCATCGAGATGCCCTACCCCCGCCGCCAGCTCATCCTGCCCGACGGCGAGGGCGCGCACGGCCTGGTCAGCGGATGAACCGCACGTCCGGGTGGCGGGGCGAGGGCCGGTCGAGGACCGGGCGGTGCCGCCCGAGCAGCGCCCGGTCGAAGAACGCGGTGACGTAGGCCCGCACCGACGCCGTCATCCGTTCGGGGTCGACCGTCCCTATGAGGGCGGTGCGGTGCTCGGCGGGGACGTCGAGCGCGCCGTCCAGCGCCGGGAGGATCGCCTGGACGTCGGTGTAGGAGTAGTGGCTCGCGGCGGGCACGTTCAGGTCGCGCTTCCACCCGGTCGAGCGGTTCCAGAACGATCCCCAGGACGGGGTCGTCAGGTGCGTCTGCGGAGAGCCGCCCGAAGCGGCGCCCATCAGCATGAACGGGCGGTCGAGCCCGGTTTCGGCGACCCGCACGAAGTCGTTCTCCGCGTACTGCATGGTGCCGTCCATGTCGATGCCCGCGTCCACCCGCCGGTCGGTGCGCATGGCCTCGGCCGCCTCGATGCCGCCCGCGGAGTGCCCGAACATGCCGACCCGGGACAGGTCGAGCGACCGTCCGAGCCCGCTCGGCAGGGTCCGCCCCTCGGCGTCGGGGTTGCGGCCGGCCCGCAGCGCGGCGAGCCGGTCGAGGACGAGGCGGGTGTCCTTCACGCGCGCGTCCAGCCCGGTCTTCAGCCGCTGCGGCCCCTGCGGGGGGAGGCGCTGGAGCTCGACCCGCCCGCCGGGGAACTCGACGGGGGCCGTCTCGTAGGTGTGGTCCACGGTCACCACCACGTACCCGCGGCTGGCCAGCTCCTCGGCGATCGTGGTGCCGAGCGCGCGCGGGACGCCGAACCCGGGGGAGTACAGGACGACGGGCCGCGCGCGCCGCGCGTCCGCGGGGGCGCCCTCGGCGGCGTGGGTCCGGGCGCCGGCCCAGTCGACGGTCCCGGCCTTGAACACGCCGAGCGCGTCGACCTTCGAGAGCTCCTCGGCCACGCCGGGACGCAGGTAGGGCGCCTTCGGCCCGGAGGCCCGGGTGGCCGGATACCAGACGCTGACCATGAGCTCGCGTGTCCGGCCGGGCACCCACGGGTCGGCGCGCCCGGCGTCCACCAGGTGCAGTTCGGTCGTCCCGACGGCCTGGTGGGGGCCCGTGGGGCGGGGCAGTTCGAACGCGGCGGGCGCGGCGGCGGCGGTCTTCGTCGCGTGGGCGGAGGTGCCGCACGCGGACAGGGCGAGGGGCAGCACGGCCGCGGCCGCGAGGAGGCGGCGGGGTACGGATGATCGCATGGCCCCAGCCTCCCGGCGGCGGGCCACTTCCGATCATGGTCGAACGGCCGCCGCGCACCCCGACTTTCGTCAGGGGCGCACGATCGGCATGAGCACCTCGTCGACGATCGAGGCCAGGTCGTCGTCGGCGATCGGGCCGCCCTCGGTGAGGTTGCGGTACACGATCACGGCCGGGCCCACGTTCGCGATCTGCCGGGTCGCGGTCTCCGGCCGGATCTCCCCGCGCGCGGCGGCCTCGCGCAGCGCCTCGTAGAGCAGGTCGCGGACGGGCTTGGACAGCCGGTCGCGCACGACGTCGTGGACGAGCCCGACCCCCTCCTCGCTGTCCTCCTTCAGGACCCGGAACGCCGCGCCGCGGCAGGCGATCAGCGTGTCGCGCAGGCAGCGCAGGATCTGGATCATGTCCTCGCGCACCGAGCCGGTCTCCGGCGGGGTCGGCGGCTCGGGCAGGACGTGCTTGAGCGCGTCGCTGATCAGCTCGTTCTTGGAGCGCCAGCGCCGGTAGAGGGCGGCCTTGCCGGTACGGGCCGCGGCGGCGACGCCCTCCATCGTCAGCCCGGGGTAGCCGACGGCCTCCAGCTGGGCGAACACGGCGTCGAAGATCGCGGCCTCCAGTTCGCCGCCGCGGCGCCGGGTGGTCGCGGGCCCCGGGTCGGCGGGGGCGCCGGAGTCGGCACGGGTCACGGCACGATCCCGAAAATAGTGAACGCTAGCGTTCTCTTTAGCGTGCATCGGTGGTACGTTCCCCACATAGTGTACTTCGCCGTTCCTTATTTCTGGGAAGGTTCGCCTTGACCGCAACCAGCGGGCGGACGGCCGCGACCCGGGAGTCGACACCTCCCGGCGCGTCCGCGCCGCCCCTCCATCATCGTGCAGGAACCGTCCTCGCCGTCATCGTCGGCTGCCAGCTCATGATCGGCCTGGACACCTCCGTCGTCACCATCGCGCTCCCGGACGTCCGGGCGGGCCTCGGCCTGACCACCGGGGGCCTCGCCTGGATCCAGAACTCCTACATGCTCGCATTCGGCGGCCTGCTCCTGCTCGGCGGGCGAGCGGGAGACGTGTTCGGGCGCCGCCGCGCCTTCACCGCCGGCATCGTGCTGTTCACCGCCGCGTCGCTGGCGGGCGGGTTCGCGGACGCGGGCTGGTGGCTGCTGGCCGCCCGCGCCGCCCAGGGCGTCGCCGCCGCCGTCGCCGCGCCGAGCGCCATGGCTCTGATCGCCACGAACTTCGAGGGCGCCGCCCGGGTCCGCGCGCTCAGCGTCTTCTCCGCGGTGACCGGCGCGGGCGCCGCCGTCGGCATGATCGCCGGCGGGGTGCTGACCGAGGCCGGGTCGTGGCGGTGGGTGTTCTTCGTCAACGTCCCGGTCGGCGTGGTCCTGGCGCTGGCCGCGCCGCGCGTCCTCACCGAGACGCCGCGGCGCCCCGGCCGGTTCGACGCCCTCGGCGCCCTCGCCTCCACGACGGGCATGACCGCGCTCGTCTACGCGCTGATCCGGGTCGGGTCGGACGGCTGGGACGACCGCCGGGCGCTCGCGGCGTTCGGCGCGGCGGCCGCGCTGCTCGCCGCCTTCGTGGCCGTCGAGGCCCGCGCCCGCCGCCCGCTCATGCCGCTGTGGCTGCTGACCGGGCGCGACCGGGCCGCGTCCTACCTCACCCAGCTGTGCCTGGCTGCCGCCATGTTCGGCTCGTTCTTCTTCCTCACCCAGTACCTGCAGCAGGTCCTCGGCTACGGGCCGCTGCGCGCCGGGGCCGCGTTCCTGCCCATGGTGGGGATGCAGTTCGCCGTCGTGCGGACCGCGCCGCGCCTGCTGGCGCGCGTCGGCGCCCGCCCCCTGGTCGTCGCCGGAACCGCCCTCCTCACCGTCGGCCTGGTGTGGCTGTCCCGGCTCGCGCCGGGGGACGGCTACACCGCCGCGCTGCTGGCCCCGTTCCTCCTGATGGGTGCGGGCGGCGGACTGTCGATGCTGCCGCTCAACGCGACGATCCTGGGCAGCGTCGAACCGGAGCAGTCCGGCGCGGCCGCCGGGGTCGCCCAGGCCATGCTGTGGTCGGGCGGGTCGCTGGGGTCGGCCGTCATGGTGACGGCCTACGGGTCCGCGGTGTCCGGACACGGCCCCGCGGACGCCGTCGGCGGCATGGACGCGGCGTTCGCGACCGGCGCGGGGTTCGCCGCGGCGGCGCTGCTGGTGGCGGTGCTCGTGCTGCGCGTGCGGCGCTGAGCGCTCACGCGGGCGGGGGAGCGGTCCCCTCGAACCACGCGAGCAGCTCGGTGTCGCCGACCAGCCGCGCGGTGTCGGCGGCCGACGGCGACCCCGCCCGCGGGTCGGCCCCCGCCTCCAGCAGGACCCGCACGACCTCGGTCTCCCGCTTGAACACCGCGCCCGTCAGCGGACGGTGGCCGCGGTCGTCGGCCCGGTCCGGGTCGGCGCCCCGCAGTGTGAGCGCCCGGACGGTCTCCACGTGCCCGTGGCAGGCCGCGTGCATCAGCAGGGTCTCGCCCCGGTGGTCGGACAGGTTCACCGGCACCCCGTCGTTCACGTGCGAGAGGAGCCCCTGGGTGTCGCCGGCCCGGGCCATCTCGAACAGCCGGGCGGCGAGCTCGTCCGAACCGAGCCGGAAGCCGTCCCCGACGGTGGCCTCGCTCTCGGCGGTGAGGAGCCCGCCCAGGCTGTCCTCGCCGTAGGCCAGGCGCTTCTCCAGTGCGACCAGTGCCCCGTCCTCGGGGAACGAGGCGAACCGGACGTCGTCGGCCAGCGCCCTCATGATCATCAGACCGCGCCCCTGCTCGGCGGACGGATCGGGGGCCGGGACGCGCGCCGCGTCGAAGCCCGTGCCCGAGTCGATCACCTTGATCACGCAGCGCAGGTCCTGGATCATCGCCCGTACGGTGTAGTCCGCCCCGTGCTCGGCGTGCTTGATCACGTTGGTGCACGCCTCGGTCAGCATCATCTCGATGTCGTCGCGGATGTGGCCCTCGACACCGAGCGCGGCCAGTGCCGCGTCCAGGAGCTTGCGCGTCGCCGGAACGCTCGCCACGTCGCGCGGAAGCACGAGGTCCATGGTGATTTCCACATCATCTCCATCCGTCCCCATGAATGGTGCCCAATCGGTCACGCCGAAACATGGGGCGGACGGTCAGCGCGGCTCGGCGGGCCTCGGCGCGTAGTCGTCCACGTACTCCTGGCCCGACAACCCCTGGATGGCCTCCATGATCTCGTCGGTGATCTCCCGGGCGGCCCGGCCGCGCGGGACGCCCCGGTCGCGTCCCCGGAAGTCCATCGGCGCGCCGATGCGCAGCCCGATCCGCCCCGGCCGCGGGACGGCCTGCCCCCGCGGCTGCACCTTGTCGGTGCCCTCGATCGCCACCGGGACGACCGGCGCCCCGGTCCGCATGGCCAGCCGCGCCACGCCCGTCCGGCCGCGGTAGAGGCGCCCGTCCGGCGACCGCGTGCCCTCGGGGTGGATGGCGAACACCCCGCCGCTCTCCAGCACCGCCGCCGAGGTGTCGAGCGCGTCGAACGCGGCCCGCCCCCCGGACCGGTCCACCGCGATCGCGCCGACGCTGCGGAAGAACGTCGCCGTGGCGCGGCCCTTCAGACCCGCCCCGGTGAAGTACTCGTGCTTGCCGAGGAAGTGGACCCGGCGCGGCACCATCAGCGGCAGCACGAACGAGTCCAGGAACCCCAGGTGGTTCGCCGCGAGGATCACCGGCCCCATCCGCGGGACGTGCCGCAGGCCGCTCACGCTCGGCAGGAAGGCCAGGCGCATCGCGGGTCCCATGACCACGTGCTTCATGAGGGGATAGATCAGGCGTTCGGGGTCCATGTCCGAGCAGGCTATGGGGCGCGCCGCCCGGTCGCGGTGCGGGGCCGATACAAGTTCGGTGCCCCGGATCTTGTAGGGTTCCGCACTTGCCGTCGCCTCCGAGGGCCTCCCGGCGCGCAGGCGGCCCCGGTTCTGGCCGCCCCGCGCCGTCCCGTCCGTCGGCTAGTCCTCACCCCCGCCGCCCGGCGGGCTCTCCTGGTCCTCGTCGTCCCGGGCCTTGCGCGGCCGCCCGGGCCCTCGCATCCGTCCCGCCGACCCGGGCATCCGCCCCGCGTCCGCGAGCGCCTTGCGCAGCAGGAACTCGATCTGCGCGTTGGTGCTGCGCAGCTCGTCCGCCGCCCACCGCGCCAGCGCGTCGTGCACGGCCGGGTCGAGCCGCAGCAGGATCTTCTTGCGCTCCGCCACTGGTCGCGGCGCTCACTGGTAGAGCGAGCCGGTGTTGAGCACCGGCTGGGCGTCGCGGTCGGCGCACAGCACCACCAGCAGGTTGCTGACCATCGCCGCCTTGCGCTCCTCGTCCAGGTCCACCACGTTCTCCTCGTCCAGCCGGTCGAGGGCGAGCTGCACCATGCCGACCGCGCCCTCCACGATCCGCTGCCGCGCCGCCACCACCGCGCCCGCCTGCTGGCGGCGCAGCATCGCCTGCGCGATCTCCGGCGCGTACGCCAGCCCGGTGATCCGCGACTCGACGATCCTCACCCCGGCGGACGCCACCCGCTGCGCCAGCTCGTCCGACAGCTGCCCGGTGATCTCGTCGGCGTTGTCGCGCAGCGACGTCCGGTCATGGGCGTCGTAGGGGAAGCTGCCCGCGATGTGCCGGACGGCCGCCTCGGTCTGGAACGCCACGAACTCCACGAAGTCGTCCACCTCGAACACGGCCCGGGCGGTGTCGGCGACCTGCCACACCACCACGGCCGAGATCTCGATCGGGTTGCCGTCCAGGTCGTTGACCTTCGCCAGCCCGGTCTCGTGGTTGCGGATCCGCGTGGAGACCTTGCGCCGCTCCGTCAGCGGGTTCACCCACCGCAGCCCGTCGTTGCGGACGGTCCCCTTGTACCGCCCGAGGAGCTGGAGCACCCGCGCCTCGCCGGGCGCCACCGGCGTCAGCCCCCCGGCGAGGATCAGCCCGGCGAGCGCCAGCAGCGACCCGGCCGTCGCGCCGGCCGCGATCGCCGCGCCCCCGCCCGCCGCCACCCCGCCGAGCGCCGCCGCCGCCCCCGCCAGGACCAGCGCCACCGCGACCCCGAGCATCCCCCACCCGCTCCGGTCCGCCGCCTCCCGCTCGGTGATCTTCGGCCGGGGCATGTCCACCTTCGCCGCCGCGTCCTTCATCCCGTCTCCCTTCTCCCGCGTTATCACTGGCATAGCAAAGTGATATCACATTTTTCCCGGGCGGGTCAGGGCGAATCCCCCGACAACGCCGTGATCCCGCCCGGGTTGCGGGCGGGATCACGGTGGTCAGCGGGCGGAGACGAGCTCCGGCTCCTCGGCGTCGGAAATGACTTTGGGGACGTTGCGAAGGGTGACCAGGGCGAAGACCGCGACCAGCAGGGCGAGGCCGGCGCTGCAGGTGAGGGCGGCGTGCATGCCGTCCACGAAGGCGCCGCGGGCGGCGTCGGCGACCTGGCCGCCGAGCGCCCCGGGCAGGTTCGCGGCGGCCTGGAGCGCGCCGCCGAGGGAGTCGCGGGCGGCGGACGCGGCCGGGGCCGGGACGCCGGCGGGCAGGTCCAGGACGTTCCGGTACACCGCGTTCAGCACGCTGCCGAGGACGGCCATGCCGAGCGCGCCGCCGAGCTCGGTGGCCGTCTCGGAGATCGCGGACGCGGCGCCGGAGCGGTCCTTCGGGACCGACGCGAGGACGGTGTCGGCGGTGACCGTCATCGCCAGCCCCATCCCGATGCCCGCCAGCAGCATCGCCGGGACCATCGTCCAGTAGGACGTGTGCAGGCCGATCGCCATGTAGAGGGCGAAGCCGCCGGCCGACAGCGCCATGCCCGCCGCCACGGCGCGGGCGCGGCCGAGCGCGTTGATGAGCGGCGGGGCGAGCGCGGCGCCGCCGATCATGGCGCCGACGGCGCCGGGCAGGCCCGCCAGGCCCGCCCGCAGCGGCGACCAGCCGAGCGCGAGCTGGAAGAACAGCGAGAAGATCAGCGACTGGGCGACCAGGGTGAACATCGCGAACATGTTGGTGCCGACCGACCCGGAGAACGCGGCGTCGCGGAACAGCCGGATGTCGATCAGCGGCTCGGCGACCCGCCCCTGCCGGACGAGGAACGCCGCCAGTGAGAGCGCGCCGGCCAGCGCCGAGACGTACACCGCGGGCTCGTCCAGGCCGTGCACGGCGGCCTCCTTGATCGCGTACACGACGCCGACGACGCCGGCGACCGACAGCGGCACGCTGACCAGGTCGAGGCGGCCCGGGACGGGGTTCCTGGACTCGGGCAGCACCAGCGCGCCGGCGACGAGCGCCACCGCCATCAACGGCACGTTGATCATGAAGATGGAGCCCCACCAGAAGTGGTCGAGCAGGGCGCCGCCGACGACGGGCCCGAGCCCGACCGCGAGGCCGGCGACGCCGCTGAACGCGCCCACCGCCATCGTCCGCTCCTTCGGCTCGGTGAACGCGCGCCGCAGCAGCGACAGGCAGGACGGCATCAGCGTCGCTCCCGCGACCCCGAGCAGCGCGCGGGCCGCGATCAGCAGCTCCGCGCTCGGCGCGTAGGCGGTGAGGGCGGACGTGGCGGCGAACACCGCGGTCCCGGTCAACAGGAGCTTCTTGTGGCCGATGCGGTCGCCGACGCCGCCCATCGTGATCAGCAGGCCGGCGAGCGCGAACCCGTAGGCGTCGGCGATCCACAGGATCTGCGTGCCGGAGGGGTGCAGGTCGGCGGACAGGTGCGGGACGGCCTGGTTCAGCGCGGTCAGGTCGATGTTCGGCACCAGCGCGACCAGCAGGCAGACCGCGAAGGTGCCCCACTTGCGGGCGGAGGAGTTCATGCCCGGAAGGCTCGCGCGGCGCGCTGACCGCCCGCGCACCGTCCGCTGACGGCGCCGCCCGGGGCCGGTCAGCCGCCGGTGAGCAGGGCGAAGGCCCGGTCGCGGGTGAGGGCGGCGGCCTTGGCGAAGGCCGCCTCGCGGGCGTCGTCGTCCAGCAGTTCTCGGATCAGGTCGAGGACGCGCTCGGTGTCGGGGTCGCCGGGCACCGTGACGCCCCGCAGCACCCGGCTCGCGCCGAGCAGCAGCGCGGCGCGCTCCCCGTCGCCCTCCCGGGCGGCCAGGCCCGCCAGCGCGGTCGCCGCGTCCGCCTGGTAGCCGAAGATCGGGTGGTCGAACGACATGTCCAGCGCCTCGCGCACCAGCGCCCGGGCCCGTGCGGTGTCGCCCGCGTCCGCCGCGAGCCACCCCAGCCCGACCAGCGCCGAGCCCCGCACGGCGGCGGCGATGAACCGCTCGGAGCCGTAGCCGGTCAGCGCCGCTTCGTACATGGCCCGCGCCTCGGCGGCGTCCCCGCGCAGCCGCGCGACCGTGCCGAGCCCATGGCACCCCCCGGCGATCTTGTCGGGGGTTCCGGCCCGGCGCGCCAGCTCCATCCCGCGTTCGTAGTCCGCCCGCGCCGCGTCCAGGTCGCCGGCGTGGATGTGGACGAGGGCGCGCTGGTAGAGCAGGTCGGCGGTGTCCTCCAGGGCGCCGAGCCGCTCGACCAGTTCCAGCGCCTCACTCTGCAGCGCGCGGGCCCGCTCCCGGTCGCCGCGCCAGTCGGCGAGCTGCGCGAGCGGGTCGAGCGAGTTGGCCGTGCCCCACCGGTCCCCGCACGCCCGGAAACCGCGCACCGCGTCCTCGCACGCCTTCTCCGCCTCGGCCAGGTCGCCGCCGAACTGGGCGAGGAACCCGTCGCTCATCCGCACCAGCGCCCGCGTCCAGGGGTCGTCCCCGACCTGCCGCTGGAAGACCTCCAGGTCGGTGCGCTCGGGGCCCGCCGTCAGCGCCCACAGCACGATGACCGCCGGGTACCGGACGGGGCGGTCGATGCGGCGCAGGAGCTCGGCGGCACGGTCGAGCCACGCCACCGCGCGCTCGCCCGTGGCTCCGCCCGACACCGCGTTGGTGACGCACAGGACGTACTCCTCGTCGAGCCCTTCCGGCGGGTCGGTGCCGACCACGTCCAGCAGGTCCGACGCCAGCGCGGCGCCCTCGACGCGCCCCCGCAGCCACCAGTACCACGACAGCTGCGCGATGATCCGCAGCGCCAGCGCCGGGTCGGACCGGACGGTCCGCCGCAGCGCCGCGTGCAGGTTCCCGTGGTCGGCGGCGAGCAGTTCGAGCCACTCCAGCTGCTCGGCGCCCCGCAGGTGGGGATCCGCGCGCCCGGCCAGCTCGGCGAAGTACTCCGCGTGCGCCCGCTCGAACCGCACCACCTCCCCGGCGGCGGCGAGCCGCTCGGCGCAGAACGCCCGGACGGTGTCGAGCATCCGGTACCGGGACCCGTCGCTCTGCACCAGCGACTTGTCGGCCAGCTCCACCAGCAGCTCGTCGGCGTCGTCGAGGCCGCACACGCCCATCGCCGCCTCCAGCGTGATGCCCCCGGCGAAGACCGTGAGCCGCCGCGCGAGGGTCTGCTCCGCCTCGTCCAGCAGGTCCCAGCTCCACTCCACGACCGCCCGGAGCGTCTGGTGGCGCGGCGGCGCCGTCCGGTTGCCGCGCGACAGGAGCCGGAACCGGTCGTCCAGCCGCGTCGCGACCTCCGCCACCGGCAGCGACCGCAGGCGCGCCGCCGCCAGCTCGATCGCCAGCGGCAGCCCGTCCAGCGCCCGGCAGATCCGCAGCACGGCCCCGGCGTTGCCCTCGTCCACCGCGAACCCGGGGCGCACCGCCGCCGCCCGGTCGAGGAACAGCCGCACCGCCGGATAGCGGGGCAGCTCTCCGAGCGCCGCGCCCGGGGGCGGGACCTCCAGCGGCGGCAGCGGCCGCAGCGCCTCACCCGTGATCGCGAGGGCCTCCCGGCTGGTCGCCAGCACCCGCAGCTCCGGGCAGGCGCTCAGCAGCCGGTGCGCCAGCTCCGCGACGGCCGCGACCACGTGCTCGCAGTTGTCGAGGACGAGCAGGACCCGCCGCCCCTCCAGCGCCGTGACCAGCCGCTCCAGCGCGTCCGGCGGCTGCTCGCCCGGCGCGGGCCGGATCCCGGCCTCGCGCAGCCCGAGCGCCCCGAGCAGCGTCTTGCCCACCTCGCTCGCGACGACGGGCGCCAGGTCGACGAAGCAGACCTCGCCGCCGTCCCGCGCCGCCGCCTCGATCGCCAGCCGCGTCTTTCCGGCCCCGCCGGGCCCGAGCAGCGTGACGAGCCGCCCGCCGGCGAGCATCCTCCCGACGCGGCGCAGCTCCTCCTCCCGCCCGATGAAGCTCGTGAGCTGCGCCGGAATGTTCGCCCGGACGGCCGCCGGCGCCTCCCCGCGCAGGATCGACAGGTGGACCTCCGCCAGCTCCCGTGACGGATCGGCGCCGAGCTCCTCGGCCAGGACCTCCCGCCCGGTCTCGAACACCGCGAGCGCCTCGGCCTGCCGCCCGCTCCGGTGCAGCGCGCGCATGAGCAGCGCCCGCGCCCGCTCCCGCAGCGGCTGCGCGTCCACCAGGTCCCGCAGCGCGGCGACCGCCGCCCCGGGGTCCTCCGCGAGCATCGCCTCGCCGTACGCCTCGACGGCGCAGGCCCGCTCCTCCTCCAGCCGAGCCGCCTGCCCCGCCGCGAAGGGCGCGCTCACGTCCGCCAGCGCGGGCCCGCGCCACAGCCCGAGCGCCTCCCGGAGCAGCCCCGCCGCCTCGTGCCGCCCCGCGGCCCCGGCGTCCGCCGCGAGCCGCTGGAACCGGTGGACGTCGACGTCCTCCCGCCGCACGGCGATCCGGTACCCGGCGGGCGTCCCCTCGACCAGCGCCGGGTCGCCCAGCCCCCGCCGGAGCCGCGACACCTGCGACTGCAGCGCGTTGGCCGCCCCGCTCGGCGGCTCCTCCCCGTACAGCCCGTCGATGAGCCGCTCGGCCGGGACGAGCCGCCCGGCGTCCAGGAGGAGCATCGCCAGCAGCGCCCGCACCAGCGGCCCGCCCACCGGGACGACCGCCCCGTCCGCTCGGACCTCGACGGGCCCCAGAACGCCGAACTGCATGCCGCGATTCTCCCGCACCTCGGCGGTTCTCCCGACCTCCGGCCGAGGACCCTCCGGTCCGGCGGCCGCGACGGGCCGCCGGACCCGTCATGGCCGGAAGGGGGAGGATCTCCACCCCTTCGGTTCGCGGAAGCATGTGGTGCGCCTGGCCGGTTCGGCCGCGCGGAGAAGGGCGGAGAAAAGTGATCCCCGGGGCGCGTGCCCCGGGGATCGACCTCAGACCGGCCGGCTCGTCACCGGTCGGTCGTGCTGGGCGCGGCGTCCGCGGAGCCCCCGCAGGACGGGAACTCCATGAACACCATGCGAACGGTGTTGGGCCGGCAGGCCCGGAGCACCTCGGGCGAGACGTCGACCTTCCAGGCCTTCGAGATCGGCAGCGCCGTGACGTCCAGGTTCCTGAGGGCGTCGGGCTGCTTCACGGCGTACTCCAGGTCCCCCTGGTCCTCGTCGATCGGCGCGAGGACGAGGAACGGACCCTGGGGCCCGTCCTCGAACGCGCCGACGACCTTGCCCGGGAGGACGGAGACGTCGGAGGCCGTGGCCTCCGGCTGGCTGGTGGACGGCTCCGCGGACGGCTCCGCGGTCGCGGTCGGGCTCGGGTCCGCGACGGGGGTCGCGTCCTCGGCGGTGGCGGTCGCCGAGACCGGCGGCCGTCCGTTGTCCGGCGCCTCCGAGGAGGAGCGGGTGGAGCATCCGGCGGCCACCACGGCCGCCAGCAACGCCGCCGCTACGGCGGAGCCCTTGAGGATCTTGCCTACGGAACCGACGGGGATACCGAGATAGACCTTCATGGTTTGTATGTCAGTTGACAGGTCCGACGCGACGCCGGACACGCGTATGCCACTGACCCTTTCGCGAAGGACCGTCCGGACCCCGGCCGCGTTGACCACCGCTGACCGGACACGGCGGAGAGCCTTCTGGTCCGGGCGTGCCGCGCGGTCTCGATCCGGTCCCGGCGGAACCGCGGCCGCGGCCGCGTTGCCGAGTGGACCGGAACCGGCACGGTAGAGCCCAGTGCCCGTGGTGAAGCGCGGGTCTCGACCAACCGGCAGGCGTTCGTGAAGCACGAGCGCCCCAATACAAACCGGGAATCATCATGAAATTCATCGGATACGGACTCCTCGCGATCGTGATCGGTGCTGTCACCGGCACCGTCTTCGCAGGGCTCTTCACGCACCTGGTCCACACCGTCCAAGCCGAGATGCTCCACGGCTTCGGTGTCCCGGCCGGGTTCACCGACTCCGGCCTCATGGCCGCGATGACCGGCCCCGGCGTCTCCCACGGCCTCGTCGCCGGCACGATCGGCGGCTTCCTCGGCTTCGTCGGAGCCCGCGCCGAAAGGGGCTACCGCGCCTCCTACGGCGGTGCCGCCCCCAGGGACAACTGGGGGCGACTCGTCGGGGACGGCGTCGCCATCGCCGTCGTCTTCGGCATCGGGGTCATCGGCTCGGTCGGAGACTTCGGTCTCCTCACCGCGTTCACCGCCATCGCCGGCTTCGCCGCCGGCGCCGGCTTCGGCGCTGTCATCGCCGACATCTGATCCGACCCGCGGGGGCCTGGCGACGCCGGGCCCCCGTTCCGTCCCGCCCGACATGCTAAAAATGTGTCGGTCTTGGGAGGTGCAGCACGGAACGGATCGACACGCTCGTCATCGGGGCCGGGCAGGCGGGCCTGTCCACCAGCCACTGGCTGACGAAGGCGGGCGTCGAGCACCTGGTCGTCGACGGGCGCGACCGCCTCGGCGGCGGCTGGAACGACCGCTGGGACAGCCTCCACCTCGTCGCGCCGAACTTCACCGTCATGCTCCCCGGAATGCCCTACACGGGTCCCGACCCGGACGGGTTCATGCCGCGCGCCGAGGTCGTCGCCCACCTCACCGAGTACGCCGAAGTGATCGGCGCCCCCGTGCGCCTGGGCGTCGAGGTCACCCGGCTGGCGCCCGCTCCCGGCGGTTTCCGCGCGCACACCCGCTCCGGCCCGATCTCCGCCCGCAATGTCGTACTCGCGACTGGCCCGTACCAGCGTCCGAAGACCCCGCCCGTCTCACGGCGGCTTCCCGCCCACGTCCGGCAACTGCACTCGGCCGACTACCGGCGTCCGCGGCAGCTCGCGGACGGCGCCGTCCTCGTGGTCGGGACGGGCCAGTCCGGCGCCCAGATCGCGGAGGAACTGCACGACGCCGGACGCGAGGTGCACCTGGCCGTCTCGGAGTGCTCCGCCGTTCCCCGCCGCTACCGGGGCCGCGACTCCCACTGGTGGCTGACGCAGGCGTTCCTGCACGGCGCGGACGTCGGAGTGCCGTTCCCGACTGTGGCCGACCTGCCCTCGCCCGCGGCCCGCTTCACCTGCAACGCGCACGTCTCCGGCAAGGACGGCGGCCACGACATCGACCTGCGGGAGTTCGCGCGCCGGGGGATGCGCCTGTACGGCCGCCTGGAGTCCGCCGACGGCGCGACCGTGCGGTTCAGCGACGACCTCGACCGGCGGCTGGCCCGCGCGGAGACGGGCTTCGAGGAGAAGGGCCGCCCGCTCATCGACGCCTACATCGCCGCCGCCGGGATCGACGCGCCGCCCGACGACCGTCCGCCCGCGAGCACCTTCGTCCCGGACACCGCCACCGAACTCGACCTCGACGCCGCGGGGATCGGCACCGTCCTGTGGGCGACCGGCTTCCGCCTCGACTTCTCCTGGGTGGACGTTCCCGTCCTGGACGAGTGGGGCTACCCGCGGCACACCAGGGGCGTCACCGAGCACCCCGGCCTGTACGCGGTGGGCCTGCCGTGGCTGCACTCCGAACCCTCCGCGGTCTTCGTGGGCATAGCCGCCGACACGGCCCACGTAGTAGACCACCTCACCACCCGCTGACCCCGCCGCTCCTTCCCACCGAGGCCTATACACGGACACTGTGATCGCCGACCGGATTCAGATCGCCGACCTGGTCGCCCGCTTCGCACTCCTTCGCGGTCTCGGCCGCGGACTGATCGCGCTCGCGCTCGGCGGTCTCGTCGGCCTGGTCCTCGACGCCGCCGTCGCGGTGGTGCAAGCCGTGAACGGCGCCGGGCTGGAAGCGTTCTCCGAGAGCCCCTGTCCGGGGCCCTCGGTGGCTTCATCGGCGGCTTCATCGGCTTCGCCACCCCCCGCACAGTCGAAAGCTCCGGGCCCGGCACCTGGCCGCCGCTGTCGACCGTCGGCAGGACGATGCCGACGCGGTGAGGTCACGGCTTCAGACGGGCCCAGACCCATTTGCCTCCTGTCGGGTCGGAGGAGTAGCCGCATTCGGCGGCGAGGGCCGTGACTATCGGGAGACCCCGACCACCGTTGTCGTCCCAGTGCTCTTCGGAGACGTCCAAGGTGTCGAGGGTCAGTTCCACCAGTGGACGAGGTTGAGGGCTGACCGTGCTCGCGTCCCACACGGCGATGAGGACGCCCGCGACGTCCCGGCTGCATTGGTAGCGGATCTCCTCGCCAGGCGTGGCCGCCACGGCGTTGGTGATCAGCTCCGATGCGATCAGGAATGCATCGTCCGAAATATGCGCACAGTCCCATTTATGGAGTCGCGCCCTCGTCAGCGTGCGCGCCAGTCCCGGTGCGGCCTTCGACGCCAGCATGGAGAGCAGCAGGCAGTCCGGTGTTGTGATCATTGCCTTGCCCTTCCTCTGTGTGTTTCCGGATTTCTGTCCCCAGGATCGAGTGCACAAGCTAACCTCGCCTGTATCTGGGAAAACTGGAAACATTGGAGGGGGTATGGCAAACCACCGCGAGCCGCTCGACCCCAAGATCTCCCTCTGGCACTTTCTGGCGTACGCATTACGCTTCGAGCGGGAAAAGCATGATCACTCGCTGGCCCAGTGTGGACAGATCATCGGTGCAGCGCGATCGACTGTTTCCAACATGGAAGCAGGGCGCCTCAAGTTGCACGATGACCAGGCGAGAGTGCTTGACAAAAAGTACAACACTCCCAGACTCTTCGAAATGCTTATTTGGTTCGCTCGTACAGCGCACGAGCCGGATTGGTTCCGGCAATATGCCCAGTACGAGTCGCAGGCCACCGTGATCAGGATCTACCAGGGGCAGGTCATCCCCGTCCCCTTCCAGACTGAGGACTACGCGCGGGCGTTCGTCCAAGCTGGGGGTACGTCCGATGTCGAGAGCGTCGTATCCGCCCGCATGGCCCGCCAGAAGACGTTGCTGAGCGGACCGGCAGGGCCTCTGCTGCTCGTGTTGCTCGACGAAGGCGTGCTCTACCGTCCAGTCGGCGGAGCCGAGGTGATGACGGCCCAACTCCTGCGCCTGCTGGAGTTCAGCGAGCGGTCTAACGTGATCATGCGCGTCATCCCAAGATCGGCCGGGGCCTACATAGGGCTTGACGGCCCGTTCCAGATCATGAGTCTGGAAGCTCGGGACATCGCCTACATCGGGGCTTTTCGCGGGGGCCGGTTGGTGGAGGTGCCGTCCGAAGTTAGGCAGTTGAGCATGGACTTCGAGCGGATCGGAGCGAAAGCCCTCCATGAGGATGCCTCCCGGGCTCTGATCCGCAAGGTGATGGAGGAATGCACATGACCAGCGTGTGGCGGAAAAGTTCGTACAGCGGCGGTGCGACAGACGAAGCGTGCGTGGAGTTGGCAGCGTTGCCCCAGGGCATCGGGGTCAGGGACTCCAAGAACCCTCATGGAGAGCCCCTGAGCATGACTGGCGATGCTTTCGGGCAGCTGCTTCGGCGGATTAAGGAAGGGGCGCTCGATCAGGCCTGATGGGCATGAGGCGGGCGGTCCTGGAGTGGGGGCGCTCCAGGACCGGCCTGCCCGGCGGCGGGTGATGACTCGTGGGAACGTGCCCGGCGCAGCACCGCGCCGACGCTGATCCGCGAGGTGACGGAGGAGTGCAGATGGCCGGCACATGGCGTAAGAGCTCCTGCAGTGGAACCTCCACTGACGAGATGTGTGTTGAACTAGCTGTGCTGCCCGGAGGCATCGGAATCAGGGATTCCAAAGATCCTGAGGGTGGGCGACTGACCGTGGGTGGCGACGCTTTGGGGAGCTTGCTCCGGCGGATCAAGGAAGGTGCTCTCGACCGGGCCTGACGGTGGGCCGTCCCGGCTTGAAGCGAAGCGCCGGGGACGCTCAAACGTACACCTGCGTCTGTACGAGATAGGGTCGGCCCTGTGGTGCGAGGGGACGTGATCAGCGGCCGGTACCGGCTCGGCGAGGAGATCGGCCGGGGCGGGATGGGGATCGTCTGGAAGGCGTACGACCAGTCGCTGGAACGCCACGTGGCCATGAAACGGCTTCAGGTCCCCGACGACCTGGCCGAGGAGGACCGGGACGCCCTCAAGGGCCGGTTCCTGCGGGAGGCCCGCGCCGCCGCGCGGCTGGAGCACCCGTCGATCATCAACGTGTACGACGTCGTCGACGACGCGGCCGGCCCGTGGATCGTCATGCAGTACGTTCAGGGCCGCTCTCTTGATCAGATCGTCCGCGACGACGGGCCGCTGCCCGTCGACCGGGCCGCCCGGATCGGGCTCGCCCTGCTGGACGCGCTGGACTGCGCGCACCGAGCGGGCATCCTGCACCGCGACGTCAAGCCCGCCAACGTCCTGATCGCCGACGACGGCCGCGTCCTCCTCGCCGACTTCGGGATCGCGGCGGTGTCCAACGCCACCGCCTACACCAGGACGGGCGGGTTCGTCGGAACGCCCGTCTTCATGGCGCCCGAACGGTTCCGGACCGGCACGCCGGGCCCGGCGTCGGACCTGTGGTCGCTGGGGGCGACCCTGTACATGGCGGTGGAAGGCCATCCGCCGTTCCAGGCCGAGGAGC
This sequence comes from Actinomadura coerulea, assembly GCF_014208105.1. Classification (NCBI taxonomy): domain Bacteria; kingdom Bacillati; phylum Actinomycetota; class Actinomycetes; order Streptosporangiales; family Thermomonosporaceae; genus Actinomadura; species Actinomadura coerulea. The sequence goes on along the minus strand of NZ_JACHMQ010000001.1, from coordinate 3,148,375 downwards.
TGGAGGCTCTCATCGGCCAGCTCCTCATGGGAGACGACCCCGCCTTCGTCCGATCCGGCGCGCTGAAGCCGGTCCTGAGGGGACTCCTGGAAAGAGACCCCGGCGAACGCTGGACCTCTCAGCAGGCCGCGCGGGGCCTGACAGCCGTTCCGGACGGGCGAGATCCGACCGGGCCGCTGGTGGGGAATGCCGGGCATGGGAAACCGGGAAAGGGCGTCCTGGTCATCGTGGGCCTTCTCGTCCTGCTCATCCCCCTCGTCCTAGTCGCGATCACCGGCGGGGTGAATTTCCCCTTCCAGAAATCGTCCGACTCGGGCTCGAAGGACAAGTTCGAGTCGGTCCCGGATGCCTGTGCCATCGTCAGCGAGGGCCCCGCCCTCAAGGAGACCCTGCCCAACCCCGACGAGAGCGAGGCCCTGGACTGGGGCCCCTACCAGGATCACGACGACGCCGTCACCTGCACGTGGAGCGACGTCGTTTCGGATGACGGCAGTTCCAAGACCGCCGACGCCACGCTCGCGATCCGCACGTCCCTCCCTCGGAGATCGACGGTCGCCGACCTGCTGGCGTGGACGAAGGTCCCGGGCCTCGGGGACGCGGCGGTCCGCAAGAGTGTCCCCGGCGACGGGCAGAGCGGCTGGCACGCCGAAATGCTCATCTTCACCGTGCGGAACGCCGAGATAGGCGTCTACCTCATCGAATCCCCTCACTGCGCACGGACGAGGAACGGCGGACCAAGGTCCTCCAGCTCGCCGAAGTCATCGAAAGGGCTCTCAGAGAAACCCTCTGAACCCCGTTAGCGCGCCCCCGCAAGACCGTTCGGTTCCCCAGGGGCAACCTGGACGCGGTGGAGCGGGTGGCCGCCGCGCTCAACTCTCGCACCGGCGGGGCCGCGCATGGCGAACGTCCGTCCACGGGCCTGCACGCCCATGACGGGGCCGGGCCACGATGTCACCTGTCACGGAGACCGTCCCCAAGCCCGCCGCTCGATGTCACCGAAGCGGCAATCTCGATCTGCGCGCAGGCGAGGACGGCTCGGCTCCTCCGCCGCCGGAGGGGAGTGACAGAGGCCGCCGCCCACGCGGCGCCAGACGAGGCGAATCCGGGGCGGGAGCGTCCGATTGCCGGGCATCCGGCACCACGGCAGGAGGGAATCTCGCATGTTCGAGATCCCTGGTGACCAGCTGTCCGCGACCACCGGCCGGCAGGCCAAGACCCGTGCGGCCCGGATCTCCTGGCTGCACTACCTGAGCGCCTGGGGGCGCGGCCTCGACCTGGGCGACTACGCTCGGGCGCGGCAGACCGCCACCCACAAGGAGGTCCTTGAGGCCGAGGGTGTCGGGGTCTTCGACCTCGACCACTACAGTGCGGCGCGGGAGGCCGGTGCCGACCACGCCGAGGCCCTGGCGGCTCAGGAACTGGGCATCCGCCTCGCGGCCTATGCCGACGCTCGTGGAGTCGGTGCCGACCACGCGCAGGTCGTGGAAGCCCACAACGAGGGCGTCGATCTCCGTGACTATGCCAAGGCGCGGGGACACGTGACCTCCTCCTCGTGGCTGACCGCCCGGCCTGTGCCGGAGCCCGATGCCACTCACTCGGAGGTCATGGAGGCCCACGCCATGGGCATCCGCACGGCGTCCTACGCCACGGCGCGGCGGGAGCACGGCGCGTCGCACGGGGTCGCGCTGACCGGCCACGCTCACGGCATCGACGTGGCCGCCTGCGCCGCGGCCCTGGACCGCGGCGCGTCTCACGCCCAGATCCTGGCCGTACTGGCCCGCGGCGTCGAGATCTTCGCATATGCCCGCGCGGTGGGTACCGAGGTCCCCCCACGCGCAGGTCCTGGACGCCCACGCTCACGGCATCGACGTCGATGCCTACGGCTATGCGCGGGCGGAGGGAGCCGCTCATGCGGACGTCCTCGACGCCCACGCCCGCGGTGTGGACGTCGGTGACTACGCCGAAACGGTGGCCCTGGCCACCCACGAGGAGATCCTGGATGTTCACGCTCACGGCATCGATCTGTCCGACTACGCCGACGTGCGCTGCGCGGACGTGTGCTCCGTGGGCGGTGTCGTCGAAGGTGAGGTGTCTCATGACGAGGCCATGGAGGTGTTCGCCAAGGGCATCGACCCCGAGGCGTACGTCACGCTGAGGGAAGATCGTCCTCACGCCACTCACGCGGAGGTCGTCCAAGAGCTGCTGAGCTCGGCCGACCGCGGAGACCTGGAGGTCTAGGGGATCCGCGTCGCGGCTTCGGCAGCGACTCGACCGCCCTCCCGGACACGGAGGGCGGGCACCACGGAACCGGTCCGCCCTAACGGGCGGGCCGGTTTCTGTCGCCCCTGCCCGGAGGACCATCCGGTCGACTCCTTGACCGCCGATTCCGACGCCGCCCGCACCCATTCACACACCCGAACAGCGGGAACAGCCCTCCGCTCCGGCGCCTGCCGTGGGCGTCACTTCTTGTAGGGGGCCACCTTCTCGCGGAGTTCCTGCATGGTGCCCTGGAGGAGCTGCCTGAGCCGGTCGCGGTCGGTGCCGTCGGCGTAGTCGTCGATGTCGATGAGCTGCTTCTTCGTCGCGGTGATCGAGTTGAGCTGGTGGTCCAGCTTGACGTCGCCGAACCACGGGCTGCGCAGCATGTTCGCCATGTCGGTGCGGAACATCGCCACCAGATCGTCGGGGTCGGCGATGTGGTTCTTGACCTCGGCGACGAACGTCAGCGTCGCCTTGCTGCCGAGGACGGCCTGCTGCAGCACGCCGTCCCCGGTCTTGCGGTCCAGCACGATCGTGAAGCTGTACAGGACCGCGTCGCCCACGGGCTTGAACCGCACGTACTGGAGGTCCCCGCCGGACTTGATCCCGATGACGGGACACCCCAGGTGCGCCATCGTGAACACCATCTCGCCGATGAGCGCCTCGTCCTTGCTCTCCCGCGCCTCGGCGTTGTTCTTGAACTTGTTGATCATCGAGAGCATGTCGGTCCTCCGGTTCAGGCGGCGATGCGGCCGTGCAGGTACTTCGCGCAGGCCTGGGTCACGGCCGCGATGTGCTCCTGGAGGACGGGGTACTTCACCGTGTAGTGGTCGGCGAAGTACTGGTCCAGGTCCAGCAGCAGGGGCACCTGCACGTAGACGTAGCCGGTGGCGAGATCCGCGTCGACGGTGAACACGCCGGGTTCCCCGACGTCCAGGAACCCGCTCTTCACCTCCGTCTTCAGCGCCTGCCACACCGTCCGCGCGTCCCGCACGTGCTCGCCGTAGGCGATCGTCACGGCCGCGTGCTGGCCGAGCGTCTTCGCGGCCATCACGGTGCCGGCCCGGTGCGTGAGCTGGAACATCAGCCGGTGTCCGCGCTCCCGGTGCTGGAACCGCAGGTAGTGGTGGCTGCCGTCGGAGTTCAGGTCGATGAGCGCGTTGCCCTGGGCGACCGCCGCGGTGATCACGGCACCGACGAGCAGATCGTCGGTCTCGCGGGTGTGGAGCTCCTCGGAGAAACGCTGCCAGCTGCGGTGCACCAACCGGCCGAAGACCTGGTCGAGCTGCTCGGTCACGGTCACTTCCGTCCAGTCGGGATCAGGAACGCAGGTGAGACTCCCCGGCCTCCCATCCGGTTTCACGATCGGCCGCTAACGCAGCACGACGAACCGTCCCGGCTCCACTTCCTGAGACCGCTCCCGGATCGTCTCGCTCTCTTCGCCCGGCCAGGTCGTCGCCGCCGACCACGCCGCACCGACCACGTCCGCTCCGCCGAGGGCGGCGCCCGTCAGGTCCGCACCGGACAGATCGGCCCCGGTCAGGCCCGCCTCACGCAGGACGGCATAGGTGAGGTCCGCGCCGTGGAGGTTGGCGCGGACGAGGCCCGCGCCGGTGAGGGTCGCCCCGGTGAGCGTCGCGTTGGAGAGATCGGCGTCGATCAGGTCGGCGTTCGTCAGGTCCGCGCGGCTGAGGTCGGCGCGGGTCAGATCGGTCCCGTACAGGTTCGCCCCGATCAGCGTCGCGCCGTAGAGCGTCGCGCCGGCCAGCACCGCACCGTACAGCGAGGCGTGCCGGAGATTCGCCTCGGTCAGGTTCGCACGACTCAGGTTGGCGTAGGGCAGGTTCGCGCCGACCAGGGAAGCGCGGGTCAGATCGGCCTTGGTCATGTCCGCCCGAGCCGACATCGGCTGGAATCTCCCCGGGCCCTGCTGTGGAATCTGCGGGGGCGGGTTCTGGGCCTGCCCCGGAAACGTGTACCCCGGATCCAGGCTCGGCGAAGGTCGGGCAGGCACCGGAGGGTAGGGCACCGGCCCGGCCCGGGACGGACCGAATGGCCAGCCTGGCCCGCGCGGCCCCTGCGGACTGGGGCGCGGCGGCTGAGGCAGGGGCGTCCGCGGCCGGTCTCCACCCTGGGCGAACCCCACGGTCATGCTGTCGGCGGGGACGGATCGCGCGCCGGCGGCGACCAGGACCCGAGCCCATCGGGACGGCAAGGTCAGATGGAGCCACGACCGGGTGGGACGGGCGGCGGCGACCAGGCGGCCGAGCGTGCCGTCAGCGTCCACCACTGCCCTCACCTCCCTCCGCAGGCACCGGTGCGGGCGAGTCGGTCTTCCGTTCGGTGATCGACACTCCGGCCAGCGCGCCGCGGATCGTGGCGGGTGCGCCCACCCCCATGATGAACGCCGGCCAGGCGCCGCTCATCGAGTCATGGGTGGCGGCGGCGACGAGCGCGCCGAGAGCCAGCCCGCATCCGAAGACGAACAGCCGCGGCCACGCCTGCTCGGGATGGCCGTGCCACGGCCAGGTGAACCCGGCCGAGGTGATCGCCGTCATCAGCGACACGAGCCCGGCCGCCAGGCCGCCCGCCAACCCCCATCCCGCGGCCTCCCAGATCTCCATAGTAAGAATGTAGAGGCGAAAGCCCGTCCTGTTACGTGATCATGTACTTTTCCCGGAGACGGCGCGACGCCGCAATTCTCGTGTGGATGATTACTGACCGGCCCGGCGCGAGCGTCACGGCCCGGCGCGGGGCTCACTGATCATTGGATGGGGCCCGGTCGGACGCCTGTGGGTTCGGCTCGTGGGCCACGGACTTCGCCATGGCGCCCGGCCGATGATCGCCCTTGACGGCGACGCAGATGCCGAAGACCCGTTCGCGTCCCGTCCAGCCGTTGACCCGGCCGCGGTTGTTGCTGATCTGAACACGGCCCCTCGCCGGATCGAGGGCCGAGACGAGGTGCAGGTAGACCGTCCCGGCCACGCGGGCGAGCACGATGTCACCGACCTCCAGTCTCGCCGGATCGACCGGCGCGACGGTGACCAGATCCCCGCTCCGGATCAGCGGGACCATCGAGGACCCTGAGGGCCGGAAATCCACGGTCGCGCCCTCGGCGACCCGGGCGGCGATCATCTCCATCTTCCCCACATGAACAGCATGCGGACCTTCGCACCCGCCTGTCCATCGACTTTCCTTCCACGTCCGGGCCGTGAGATCGGGGTGAGTCGACGCGCAGAACTTGCGACTGCCCGGAGTCTCCGGACTGTATCGGCGGGGGAGTGTGAAAGAGCCCCCACCGATCGAGCGGAACAAACTAGGAGAGAACAAACATGCGTGAGCACACAGACCCGAAAGTGCTGACGGCTGCCTGGGCGGATCCCGAGACGGACCCGACCAGGATCAACTGGCCGGCTCGGCAGCGCCTGGCCCTGATCCCCTTCGAGGTGGTCGACGGCCGTCCGGTCAACCCGTGCGAGGAGACGCCCATCCAGCGTGGTCGCAACCTGCTGGGCGGCTGGGCCGAGAACCGCACCTCGGACGCGCTCGCCTCGGTTCGGGACGAATTCGGCAACCGCTGGATCGTCCTGGTCGAGCGGAACCGCGGTCGCGGCTGGGGCCTCCCCGGCGGTTTCCAGGACCCGGGTGAGACCTCCGTGGTGGCGGCGTGCCGCGAGCTGCGAGAGGAAGCGAGCCTGGACCTGCGGCGCCTGGTCTGGTACGCGACCAAGCCGCGTTACGTGCCCAGCAAGCGCTCGTCCGACGAGGCCTGGATCGTCACCGTGCCGTGCACGGTGGACCTGGGAACGCTGAACCGGCGCGACTTCCCGAGGGTGCTCCCGAAGGACGACGCGAACAAGGCGGCCTGGGTGCGTGCCAACACGTTCCAGGAACTGACCGCCGATCTGAAGGACGTCCACGGAGGTGAGGTGACCTCCAAGAACCACGTCGGCATGCTCACCGACTGGTTCGCGGCGGCCTGACGACCGTGATCGAGTAGGAGGGACGGCTCACCGGCCCTCCTGACAACACCGTCCGGCTTCCAACGGGTCGCCGGCTGACCGAAGCACAACTCAGGGCCCGGCGTACACCGCCGGGCCCTGATCTTCGGACGGTGGGAAACCGCCCTCCGCCCCGCCGAGCGGGTGCGAAGCGGTCAGAGGCTCGGTGGCCGGCGCTGCCACACCACCGCCATGCCCGCCTTGGGCAGGATCCAGTCGTCCACGCTGACGCTGATGACCCGCGTGCGATCGAGCGCCGGGGTGTAGCTGATGGAGGCGGGACGGGTGGCGCCGAAATAGTCCAGCGCGGGCCGGCTCCGTCAGTCGCGGTCTGCGTCCCCGAACGAGCCATGGTCGCTGATGTCGAGGCCCGGCTCGCCCGCGCGGGCATCCCCGCCGCCTCCATCGGCCCCGGCGGCCCGCGCCTCGACGACGTCGTCCATGTCGGCACCATGCACCGCTTCAAGGGCCTGGAATACCAGCACATGATCATCGCGGGCGTCTCCGGCGACCTCGTCCCCCCGTCCTACCTGCGCAAGTGGGAGCACTCCGACCCGGCCCGCCACCGCCGCGAACTTCAGCGCGCCCGTGCCCTGCTCTTCGTCGCGGCGACCCGCGCCCGCGACACCCTGCTCATCACCTGGCACGGCACCCCCAGCCCCTTCCTCAGCGACCCCCGCTGAGCCGGCGCGCGCTACATCAGGAGGGCCGCGGGGTCTCCAGGGCCTCCACCGGGAGCGGGGGAGCGTCCGCCTCCGCCGTGGCATCGGCCGGAGCAGCGTGCCGGCGGGGGTGGAACACCCAGCCGCTCAAGAGCACGAAGCGCACCACGGTGGCCACCGCGTAGGAGATCAGCATCGCCGCGACCTCCACGGCGCGGGGGGCGGACGGCGCGAGGAGATGCACCAGTCCGAGCCCGGCGCTGCTGAGCCCCAGTCCGATCAGGAAGACGACGCCGCCTTCGAGCTGGTGCCGCAGCGCCCCCTCCGACCCGACGACCCCGAACGTGTAGCGGCGGTTCGCCGCCGTGTTCGCGACAGTGGTGACCACCAGCGAGAGCGCGTTGGCGGCCAGCGACGGCATCACGGTGCGGAACACGAGATAGAGCAGGAGCCATGCGACAGTGCACAGTGCGCCGATCACAGCGAACGCGGACAGGTGCCGCGCCAATCCCTTGAACAAGTTCCGCTCTCCGATTCTCTGCCGAGGCAGGCCGCCGCAGGGGGGCGCGGCGGCAGCACACCAGTGACGACCGTCCAGCCTCCCTGAACCGGCGCAAGCCATCAGACCGAACACAATAGAGAAGGTCGGCGGCAGGAGCATGCCTACCGCCACTCGCGGCGTCGTCCTCGGAGGCGGTACAGGCGGACGGGGGCCCGTCGCCGAGGCCGCCGCCGACTCGCCGCCGACTCGGCGCCGGAAGGCGGCCTCGCCCTCCGGCATGTCTCGCATCGAGTCCGCGCGCCACGGGCCTCGTCCTCACCGTCGAGGGGCGGAAGTCCGCTTAGCCTGCTTTCTTTCCGGCTTGCGTCATCCGCTCATTCCACGATGAAGTCGAGTTCCGCGGCTGTCTCCTCGAACGCCGCCAGCACCGCCCGCGAGAACCGGTTCTCGTAGGGCTCGTCGCGCAGTGCACGCGGAATCGCCCGCTCGTAGATGTCGCCGATGAGGATCTGCGCCCGCCGGAACGTCGAGCCCTTTCCGTGCTCCTCGTAGGCGCGCGTCCAGTCCGGTCGAGGATCTTCCGTGATCAGCCGGTCGACCAGTTTCCCGAGCCTCCTGCCGAGGGCGTTCGAGATGTCTCCGACGATGGCCTCCTGTTCGTCGCCGTCCGGCTCGGGACCGGTCCATCGAACCGGCTTCTGGAGCATCCGGAAGATCGCGTACTCCAGCGCCGTCCGCAGGCTCGTCGCGGGACGCAGATCCCTGTACTCGTCCGTGTGCCCCTCGGACAGGCGCCTGGTCAGCGCCTTGATGCTGGACCAGTGCCTCTTCGGCACCTCGGAGTCGAGGGAGACCCCGAGGGCGCCGCGCCACCGGATGTGGAAGGCCCGGACCGCCTCCAGGACCGCGTCCGTCAACTGCCCGCTTTTGTAGACGGGGCGCGCCGGCCCCGCCTCGACCGGGACCGCCTCCTCGGTGAGCGCTGCAAGGAGCCCGTTGAGCTGCCGCATCGTGCGGAGCGACGCCTTCGGCCTGACCGGATCAACCCTTTCGGGATCGAGCACCCGGTCGATCCCGCCGACGAAGAAACGCGCCTCGTCCAAGCGGCGGCGCAGAGTCCGCTCGGCCAGTCCGAGTTCTTCACGGACCTCGCTCAGCACGTTCTCAGCCGATCCGAGGACGTGCCGTTCGCGGTCGGAGAACGAGCCGAGGTTGTCGCCTTTGACGAGGTCGAAGTGGGTGAACAGGAAGAACAGCTTCTCGCCGTTTCCCGTGGCGGCCGCCGTCCGCATCACCGCGACCGGAGCCGCCTGCATCGGCTGCTGGGCGTTGTCGACGAGCACGATGGCGTCGACCTCGTCCAGACGCTTGCGCAGGGGAGTGGAGACCTCGGCGATGGAACCGGGCGTGTGCCCCAGTCCCTCCCCGTCGATCAGGACGAGCCGCGCCTCATGCTCGGCCCACACCGGACGGAACGGCCCCGCCGTGCGGATGCCGTTCACCAAGGGGGTCAGGAGCCGGCCGAAGAACGCGGCCTGGTTGCTGGAGAACTTGGTGATGACGCGGAGGAACTCGGCACGGTCCGCGCACTCCCAGGACCAGGACGCCGGCCACCCGTCCGGATCGTGCCGCAGGTCGCCCTCCGCCAGCAGCGCGAAACGGTTCTCGACGGCGTGGAGGAACGCGTCGACGATCCGCTCGCAGATGTCGGAGCGCCGCACGCGCGTCTCGAGCTCGTCCTCGACGTACTCCTCGAAGGGGCGGTCGTCCTCCCCGGCCCCGGCCGCGTTCCGGATGTTCTCCAGCTGGGTCGTCACCACATGCTCGATGGCGCGGACCGCGTTCTGGACGAGCGCCGTCGTGCCCGGGTCGGTCGCGCGGGCCGCCGGCACGGACGCCTGGCCGTCGACCAACTCGTCGTCGTCCAGGTCGTCGTCGAGGTCCGGCCCGGCGCCGGGGAGGGCCGCGCGACCGAGCAGGTAGCTGAACCGGTAGCGCTGACTGACGTGGTCGAGCAGCCTGTTCTGGATCACCTCCTGGGAGCGGCCCTCGAACACCGCCCGAGCCGCCTCCCAGACGTTGTCGCGCAGGTGGTCGGCGATCTCGTCCCGCCCGGCGAACATGACGGCGGCACGGAACGGCCCCCCGCCCGTGAGGATGATCTCCGTGTCGGCCACGGTCGTCTTCGCGGTCGAGGTGGACGGGAACCGCTCGGTCTCCGGATCCGTGCCGAGCAACTGCCGGACCACCGTCGTCTTCCCCGCCCCGGTCGTGCCCAGCAGAAGCACATGCCGGTACCCCTCGGCGTGCCCGGGAAGTGGCAGCAATTCGTCGCGCACGGCCAGAAAGTCCCTTTGTGTGCCTCGTGTGACCTCGTCGCCGGTGATGGGCCGCTCCGTGAGCTGCCATTGCTGCTCGACCGCGTCCGCCAGGTCGGCGGGCATCCGCCAGTGACCGACGATGTGCGGGGCGGGCACGGGCTCGGCGAGCGGGACCGCGTCCGCCAGCTTCCAGTGGATGAGCCGCTTGTCAGCCCAGGGCCCGCAGTCGCACCCCCTTGCCTCGCACACGTCCACCAGCCGAGCCACGGCGACGATCGCGTTGCGCTCCCCGCAGTGGGCGTCGAGGCTCTCCGGTGAGCGGCCGGTCAACCGATTGGTCAACCGCTTCAGGTCGTCGTCCAAATAAGACCCCGCGCAGACGGCGATCCAGCCGCGCTGATCTGTACCGCTCTGGCGGTTGTAGACGGTCTGGTGGCCTTGGGAGATGGCCCACGCGGCGGGCTGAGGGACGGTCAGAGCCCAGGAGAGTTCCGCCAATTCACATCCTCCGGAAGGGGTCCCGAACCAGGACCAAGGAATGCCTGTGGCCCGTGGGACGCCCCGCCGCCGCCACCGGTTGCCCAGCAGCCGCCACATACAGGGAAACCTCGGGGGTATTCGTCCACCGGCGGGTCAGCGGCCACACGAGGGGAGGGCCGGACAACACAACCCGCGCAGTTCGCCACCCCGGCCCCGTCCCGAGAACCAACGCCGCAGAAACCCTTGCCCTACCCACGCCCCCGGGTGACCAGATTAAGAAAGGGCTCAGACCCCTTATCCGCCTACAGCGAAACCGCGTGGAGGCCTCGAAGCCACGACCCCAAGCGCCGACAACGTCTGGCGGTGCATGGTGAACTCCCAAGAGGCATTTTTGATGAGCGCACGCCACTCAACTGAGATGCGCCAGAGGCCTCTCTGAGAACTAACGACCTGCTTCGCGGTTTTTCGAGTAACGATCTCGACGGTACGCGGTGCCTGAAGGGGGGACCCTGGACGTCTATGGCACATCGGCGCGATCGATGGAGAAGGGGGCGCCTAAAGGATTCGTTCGGCCCAGTAGGAGGGCGAGCATCCCGGAGAGACAGAGCGTGCGCCCTGGCAGAACGCCATCGGTCCTGAGCCTGGCAGACTTGTCGCAAGGCCCATGGTGCCCGTGAGGGATCAGTGAGCCGCTGAACGGATACTACGAAGCAGAGTGCGCCACGCGTCCGCGGTGAACTCCAGGATCGGCCCGGTACCGTCCAGCTTGGTGTCCCGGACACCGATAGTGCCGTCAGCGGCGCGGCCGGCTTCGATGCATCCGCCATTGGGTTCGCTGTGACGTGACTTACGCCAGCCGTGGAAGCTCTTGGTCATGTCCTCGATCCTGTCTGGTCGGCGAGCCTGTTGGCTACCTGATCGAGGAAGGTCATGCTGTCCTGGCGGGACAGGGCAGCGGTGCGCACACGTTCGTAGAGCCCGGAGTAGCGAGCCACCTCTTCGCGCTGTGTCAGGACGAGATCGGTGGTGACGGTGTCGATCACTGCTACGGGTGAGTCGCCCGCCTCGGCGAATGTGTAGAGGTAGAAGGCCGACTTAGGGAGGAAGCCGCCGGGGAGGACGGCGTCGTGCCGGAGTACTCGAACGCTGATCCGCTCCGACTCGGCGACCACTCCGATCATGTGCCGTAACTGTGAGATCTTCGCCTGGGGCGGTACTGCCAGTCGGTGAATGACGCACTCGTCCAGGACGGTCTCGTAGGAAGGGCCGTCCGGCCGAAGCAGTTCGCTTTGCCGCCGCATGCGCGCTTCGGTCATCCGCTCGGGGATGTAGTCGAGCTTCCCCTGGCACTTGTCCAGGTCGACGAGCGCGGCGATGAACTCGGGAGCCTGTAGAACTGCCGGCATGACGGTCTGGTTGTACTCGCGGACAGTTTCGGAGTTGTATTCGAGGTCTGCATAAAGCTTCTGGCGGGGACCCATGGAGACCCCGTACCGATCCCACCAGCCCTTCTGCCCGGCCTCCCGGGCAAGCTGGCAGATCCGGTCGTACTGGGGACTGGTGACCTCCAGCGCATCGAGCAGGTTCATGATCTCGATGAGGTCGGGACGGATCTGGGCGTTCTCCAGGCGGGTGATCTTCGTCCGCGAGTGGAAGACGAGGCGGGCAAGACCATCCGTCGTAAGGCCGCGGCTCTCCCGGAGTTTGCGGATCTCGACCGCCAGCCGCCGGCGGCGGACGTAGGGGCTCGGCATGCTGTCCTCCCGATACTGTCTCGAACACGGTCCGTGCTGATCACTAACTCACTGCAATCGAACGTGCTCGGCAATAGTAAAGTCACGCCCCGCCAAAATCCCGCCACGCCGTCACAGGACCCAAAATCCGCACGTGCGAGAATCGTGCGTTGCGATCTCCGACAGTCCGGTGTGGTCGTCCAAGTGCCTAGTCGCAACCGCCCATATTCGCGCGTATCGGATACATGCGAATTATTTCTGTGATCGATCCGCCTCCTCCTCCAGCCACTTCCGGCGCCCCGTCGCGGTTGGAGACCACCATCAGCCCATGGAAGCCCTGCTGCCTGCGCTCATAACGGATTGATCGACTGGCTGACGTGAGCCGATGCGCAAGGAAGAAAGAGGTTCGAGGCATCCGCCGCGAGGCGTCACACGCCCTAAGGGCCGCTTGCCAAAGACAGAGCAATCAGTTGGTCGACTTGACCGGGAGGTGCGGGCCCAAGTAGCCGACGTAGATTTTTCCGGTGTTCTTGACGTCGTCGAAGTAGTGCATCCGGGGAGCCCTCATCCCGGCGCCCGCACCGAGCCGGACATGCGCCCACATGTAGACCTTGCCGGACGGTTCCACGTCTTTCGGCACAGGCAGCAGCCGGTGGCGGCTCATCTTCGGGTTGCTCCGCACGGTTGCCGACTCGTCCGGAGCGATCTTGCCCGGGCTGATGGCGCGCGCGCCTGGGGGCGGTTGCTTGCACCAGGTGGGAAAGCCTCCGTTGAAGCTGCCCTCGGAGCTGGCCTTTGCGTACGCGTCCATGGCGAGCAGGGCCTGCCACGCGGTCTGCGCCCACGATGAGGCGCTCGGCATCGTGTCCAGGTCCAGGGGATGGTCGATGTCGCCGGTGAACTCGATGCGTGCCAGTTCCTCGGTACGGTCCACGACCTCGGCGAACGAGGTGGGCAGGATCGTCTGCTCATCTGGCTGGGCGGTGGCGTCGGAGGTGCGCCCTGCCTGGACAAGACGCCGCTCCAGCGCACGGACCCGATCCTCGAGGTACTCGGCGCGCTGGTTGACGGCGTCGAACTCGATGCTGAGGGCGGCCAGGTCCTCATTGCGCTGGGCCAGGCGCTGCTCGGTCTGTTCGGCCTCCGCGACCAGTTCCAGCGCCGCGTCCAGATTGTCCTTGATGCGGCCGACCTCTTTGGAGAGCGCCTCCGCCGCCTCCTGCACGTCCGGTAGCGGCACATCACCCGGCCGTCTCATGCCGGAGCGCTCGGCGAGAAGAGCTCGGCTGAGGCCGGTGAGAGGACGAGGAAGTAGCGCCTCTGCGCTCAGCCTCCGCGGAAGTCCCGAAAGCAGGGCTCCTGCTCGCAGGGTGCTGTCCTCGATGCGGGAGGCGGACAGCACCCTGTGCCGAAGTGCGTCTTGGTCGCTCGCCGGATCGACGACGGGCAGGTACGTGCGCACGGCTCCACCCCACACCCCGTGCGACTTTCCGACTTCGGCGACGAACTGATCTGTGGCTGGCGGATCGAGTAAGTACAGGCTCGCAAGGCCAGCAGCCTCTCTCATCGTCCCGTCAATGACGTCACGCCAGTCTTTGAAGTCACGCCGCGGATGCGCGCTCGCTACGATCGTCGGCATTCGGCGATCCGGGTCGCACAGGACGTCAATCAGGGCCTCGATGTCTGACGGTCTAACCAAGATCGGCCGTTCGCGCAGTTCGGCGAGAGAGTCGCGAGCATCGATCGTGGAGAGAAGGCCTCGGGCGAGCCGAGGTACGCCGGCTTTCCTGCCGTGCATGGAGTCCTGATCCTCGGCCCCGGCCTGGGGATTCGAGAACTCCACGTCCAGCCAGAACCAGCTGCGCCCCCGGCCAGACGTCCGTCCCGGGGCATGCACGGTCAGGGTCGACACCCACGAGCCGCCGTCCTTGGGCTCGCGGAGCTGCCACCGTTTCGTCTGCGTGCCATCCGCCGAGTTCCGTGCCAGGACGAGGAGCACCTCCCCGGCGGAGCCCACGCGGGCGCTTCCCTTGTCGAACGCCTCCCGATCCAGTCTCTTCTGGCCGAGCCATGAGCGCAGTTGCTGCTCCGCTGCGGCAAACGCCTCGTCAGCGGGCAGGTCGGTGTGAAAGACGGATCGATAACGCCCCGTGGCCACGTTCCCACATCCTTTGCTCTGAGCCTCACCGCTCATCGAGAACGGATGTGGGAGCGACGCGACGAGGCAGTGGAAGAAAAATGCCCATATTACGCCTGGCTCAGGGCGTAGAGCGGTGGCCGTTCCGTGCCAATTGCACGGCCGACCCAGCCGCGCCGCGTCCCGGGTCTGCCGCTCCTGTCATGAACGGAAGGGGACGGGGCCGGCGCGTGCGGGCGGCTGTCCGGTCAGACTCTGAGAGTGGTCATCAGGATGCCGAGGTGGAGGCTTCGGCCCGCCGGGCGGCGAGCCACTGCTCGGTGTAGGAGGTGACCTCGTCGATGAACTGCTCCAGCCCCGCACGATCGAGATCCATCTCGGCGACGAGGTAGAGCAGGATGAAGACCTGGGCATGCAGAGTGGCCGACACGTCGTCGGGGACGGTCTCCTTCAGCGGGGGCGCATCGACGGCACGGCGGACCATGTCCTCGGCGATGAGCGGATTGATCAGGTTCGCGTCCTCCCCGGCCGCGATCCGCACGTCGGCTACGAACCGGACAAGCTGACCCACGATGTAAGTCGGCGCGAACTTCCGACGCACCGCAACCTCGAACGCGCAGAAGAGCAGCGACATGTACCCGGCCGCCGTCTCATCGTCCACCTGCATCTCGTCCTGCAGAGGCACCCACGCCTCGGGCCCCTCCAACAGAAACGACCGCAACGCGAGAATGTTCGCCTCGCCGATACGAACTGCCGAATAATTCATTACTTGAGCAGCTCTTCGGCAAGCGAACGGGCGCTCTGCAAGAATGCGTCAAGTTCGGCCGACGTGAACTGTCTTTCGCCTACTATGGCCGCCACTATGACAATTTGGTGGCCAAGTTTAATGCCCGGTTCGACTTCGATCATCTCGCCTTTTCCGAGCAAGTCTCGTATCATGCTTTCCGCGAGACTGGTATTGATCAGATCTGCAGATTCGTCGCTTCTTTCTCGCATTTGTGCGACGAAGTCAATGATCTGGGCGTCGTCTGCAACTTCGCCGTCTTTTATGAAGTATTGCTCGGCGGCTTCAATAAAAGCTGCGGCGATGAGAGCAGGGTAAAACTCATTGGCCTCGTTGGAGTCGAGTTGCTCCATAAGCCTGAGATGCTCTGCTCGATTTCCTGTAAGCTGAGCCCGCAATACCGCGACCTGTTCGTCAGTGATCGGCATGTTCTCTCCTTCTTGAGTTCCTTGCGATATTGATTCCAAAGCGGACGATCTCTGTCAGAATGATCACCGTGCCGACGGCGCCGAGGACGGTATCTCCGGCCTTGATTTTCTCGTCAGGTGCCTTTATGTGGTCAGTGTTGAGGCGGGCTCCGCACGATTGCCCTGTCGGTTTTACTCGTTCCAGGGTCTTTTGGGCCGGTGCGGAGAATTTGTCCACAAATTCTTTCGTGTCGTCTGATCTGTCGACGAATTTTTTGAGTTCGCCGCGAAGTCGAGATAGTTTATCGGGTTTTCTTTCCTGGTAATCGCGAGAGGCGCGGTCGTCTTCCGGGCGGCGGAGTTCGCCGCGGCCTGGGGTCTCGGTATCGGCGTCCGGGTGCTCTGGTGGGAGCGGCCTTCCGTCGCGGTCGAGGGTGATCGTGACGCGACCGGAAAATCGACTTGGTTCTACGTCCGTCGATTCCTCTTGGTGAGGCGCTAGCTCTGTGCCGGATCCATCTCTTTCGCCGGAAAGTTCGGCCTCGTTATCGGGTGGGTCGGTTTCGTCGGTGGGCTCGATGGACTGCGGGTCTTCGGCATTTCTACCATGGCCGTCGCTCTGTTCACCGGGAGCTTCCGGGGGCGCGACATTCTCGCCAGTCCCGTCGGGAGGGGGCGTGGTCTCGTCGACGGGTTTCGGGTTGTCTGTCTCGTCGCCCGTGGTTCCGTCGTCAGCCTTGGGCTCTGGGGGCTCGGTGCCCTGGTCCGTGGTTTCGGGGGCTTTGGGAGTTGCCTCGCGGCCAGGTTCGGGAGCGGCGGGGCCGGTTTCGGTGACGGGATCGGTGGGTTCGTCGACTTCTGAGCCCGGCGGCGTTCCGTCCTTATCGTCCCGAGGCTGATCGTCGGCGGGTGGTGAGCCGTCTGTGGGTGGATCGGCCGGCGGGTCGCCGCTGTCGTTGCCCGAGCCAGAGGAGTCCTGTGGGAGAGGGGGCTCCTGCTCCTGATCTTGCGGACGTGGTGTCTCTTGTGCGGGAGGCTCCGCCTCTACTCCGGGGGTCACAGGCGCTGGCTGGTCGCGACCGCTGGGCGCGTCGCTGCCACCGGCCGCGTTGCCACCGTTGGAAGTGTCGCCATCGCCGGGAGCGCCAGGCGGTGTGTCGGTGCCCTGGGGCTGTGCTTCGGGTCCGCGTCCGTCCGACCCCGCGTTCTCACTCTGCGGCGGAGCTCCGCTGTCACCACTTTCGCCGGTGGTTCTTTCTCCAGGGCCGTTGGTGGTCTGGGCGTCCTCGAATATGGCTCGCAGTTCTTCCGCGCCTTCCAACTGCCTCTCTCGGGCAGCGGCGAGGCTTGCCCTGCGGGACCCGGGTGGGAACTGAGATGCCTCGGACGGGCCGGTGCTCGGCTGCTCGGAGGACGCCGGGTCGTCGGGGGCACTGCCGTTGTCCTTGCCGCCGTTTTGCCCTTCTGCCTTACCAGGCTCGGGCTGATCGGTCTTGGACCCGCGGTCGTCGTTGCCCCGCTCGCCCTCGTCCTGCCGAGGGTTCTCGGCCTTGGGCTGTCCGGGCTTCTCCGCTTCCGGACCGCCGTCGCCGGTCTGGGCGGGGTCGGCGTCGTCGTGGTCGCGCCCTTCCCCCGCTGGGGAGCCGACTTCGGTCTTGCCGCTCTCTGGTTCCTTCTCGCTCTTCGGATCGGCTTCCGGAGGCGGGTCCCCAGGCGTACGCGGCTTCTCTCCGGCCGGGTCGGCAGAGGAGGAGTCGGTGGAGGATCCGTTGGGTGGCGTCCCGCGGTCGCCGCGCTGTTCGGTGCTGGCTTCCGGCCGACCTGGAACCGGCTGGCCCGCTGCCACATAGCTGTCTATACGGGGTGTTCCCGATGTGCTCGAAGCGTCGGCCGAGGGCTTGGCATCGGTGCGTGGCGGGGTGGGCTTGTCGGGAGTCTCGGGGCCTTTGCCCGGCCCGCCGGGGGGATTGTCCAAGCCCACGCTCGCAGCCCTTTCCATGGGGGGAGGACGAACCGGCCGATCGGACGGCTCTCCAGGCGTGTCCGTGACGTGCGGGGCCAACGCCGGATCACACCGGCACCTATGTAATCGTGCACGTGCGAACTTTGCACGTGCTGATATGTCACTGGCATCCCCCTGGCGCGCGTATCGCGCGACTGTATGTCGATTTGCCATTGGTTCGTCTACTTCTCCGGACCAGCTGGAACGATGCGGCATCACAGGGAGCGGCATTCGACTGATCCGGTGATGGGGCTTTCATGCCGTAATGGGGTGTCTGGTCGACTGCGGAGCCGTGCGGGACCCCGCTATGTCTCGGGAGGCTGCGGTGCTCACGGTGGACGGCTTTCGCGCCGCCCGGCGTTTCTGTCCGGCAGTGTTTGCCCGAGGATCGATTCGGCCGTCCAGGCAAGGCGGACGCAGGTGACGTGACCCTCGAAGAGGAAACCGTTTCCCTGCGGCCTCGCCCGCACGTGCGGGCTCATAGGCGCGTGAATTCCGCACGAGCGGAGATCGGACGTGCGGCCAGCACTTGTTCTAAATCCCTTGCTGGGGCAGAGAGCGCTCTGATCCTCCGTACGCAACTGGGAACCGAGTGTGACGATGTGTGTGCGGAACAAGGGGCAACCCGGTAGTTCCGCAACGTCCACGTCCACCGTGACCCGAGGTGCTCTGATGTCCCTGACGACGCTCCCACCGGTACAGCCGGCGCCGCTGTGCTGGCGGCGCTCCTTCCCGGGCGGTCCCGAACAGGCTCGCAACGCCCGCCGGTTCGTGGGTTGCCTGCTGGACGGCTGCCCTTTCCTCTACGACGCCCTGCTCGCCGCAGACGAACTCGTCGTCAACGCGCTGCGGCACACCAAGTCCGGCCAGGAGGGTGGCTCTTTCACCGTCCAGGTCGTGCGGGACGGCGGCCTGGTTGCGGTGTCGGTCACGGACCAGGGCGGCCCCGGCGAGCCCGCAGCGCTGGACGCCGCCGAGCTGGCCGAGTCCGGCCGAGGCCTGCGCACCATTTCGCTCACCGCCGCGAGTTGGGGATGGCACGGCAATGGCGAAGGCCGGACGGTCACCGCCGTGTTCGCAGGGGAGTGGGACGCGTGACCGAGCCCGCCTCCTGGACGCACGACCAAGTCCACCTGCGCGTCCACGCGGCGATGACCGCCGCGATGCGCGCCGACCCCCACTCCATCGACGCCGCCCTCGTCCAATCCGGAAGCCTCGACCCCGCCAGCAGGCAGTTCGTCGCCCACGCGCGGCGCCTCGTCCTCGCCTGCACTGCCGCGCTGACCTGCGTCCTCGCCTCCCATCGTCCCGGCGAAGGACCGCACGGCGAGTCGATCTGCCGTGGTTGCGGGACGCCCGAGTGCCGGACGCTGCGCGGCCTCGCGCACGTTCTCGCCGCCTACAGCGTCCGCCCGGCCCTGGTGGACCGGGCAGAAGCGTGGCGCCGCGCGGACGCGCACTTCTGGCGCAGTGGCCGGCCCGTTCCGCTGCTCATCGAGGACCTTCCGGACGGATTCGTCGCCCGCGCCGCCGACGGCCCCGGCGACGAGCCCGCACCCCTACTCATCATCGACCGCCACACAGGCGCCCTGAGCCGCTGGCCGTCCATGCCCATGGAAGTCCTCGCTTGCGAATACACCCGCTACCGAGCAGGCCTCTAACCGGCCCACGCACACGAGGCGCCATTCCACACTATTAACGGCCCTAAGCAGCGACCAGACGGATGCCAACTGAGGAAGGGCACCTGGGCCACTCGCCCGACGATCTCGCTAGCTTCCGCCGTTCGATCGAGACGTGTGCCTTGACCCTCATGCCTCATCGCGATCCGCCGGTGACCGACCTTGCGGAGGTAGTCATGCGCTCATCGGACACTCTCTCTGGTGGACGCTGCCGTGGAGAGGCAGCCCCGGCCCTCCGGCTCCCGCGTCCCCGAGCGACTACGCCGCCCACATGCCGCGGACAGGGTCGCCGAGCCGGGACGAGGCCCACCTGAGCTACGGCTCCAAGAAGGGCGAAAGGCTTCAGTCCAACGTGATTACCATCGGCACCACGGCGTCGCCGACCGGTTCATCGCCCTCCAAGCCGGAAGCCTCGTTGCCTGCCGAATTCCAGACCTAGCCTGCGAAAAGCTTTGTTGGGTCCGGACTCCAAACCTGCCGGGGGCTTCATGCTCAGGCAGCCGCCATGGCCGCCTCCGCGGCTTCGTTGATCAGTTCGTCTACCCCGGCGTCATCGAGGTCGGCCTCAGCGGTGAGAGCGACCAGCAGCATTTGCTGGATGCCGGCGACTTCTTCCTGGTTCGCGCTAGTGAGGGGAGGCTCGTTGAGCGAATGATCGCTGAGGAGAAAACGGATGACGTTCTCCGCGAGACGCGGATTGAGTTCGTCGGCCTGCTCATCGAGTTTGATGCGTAGGTCGGCGACGTACCTGATCACGTCCGTCCAGGACCAAGGTGGAGGGAAGCGTCTGCGGACCATCGTGCCGAGTGCGAAGGCGAACAGCGTCGGGTATCCCTGGGAGCTATCGCCTTCCCCCTGGATTTCGCTGGCGCACACCTCCCACTCTTCGTCAGCGCCGACTAGAAACGCGCGCAAGGCTCGCTTATGCAAGTCGGTAATCGCTGGCCCGGCCTCACTGATCATTGGCAATCCAGTGATCGGCGACCTGCCGCGCAGTTTGGATGAACGAGGTCAATTCCGCCTCGCCATACTGTTCGTCGGCGACCAGGCCGGCGAGCACGATGATCTGGGTCGGAAAGAGAATTCGCGCGTCAAAGTTGCTGATGTCGCCCTTTCCCAGATTGTGAAGAATTAGTTGTTCTGCGACGACGGGTTCAAGGTCCTTCGCTGCTTCTGCGCTTCTGGAACGCAACTCTGCGACATAATCAATTACCTCTCGCCTGTCTGCGATCTCGTCATCCTTGACGAAGCGGCGATCGACGGCGATGGCGGCGGCGGCGCCGACGAGTGCGGAATAGCCGTGCCCGACCTCTTCTGGATCGAGCTCTGCATAAAGTCGCTTGTATTCGTCCATCCGTCCTGCAAGCTGGGCCGTAAGGGTGGCCACTTGCTTATCGGTCACGCTCATTTCCATCTCCTCTTCTGGCAATCCTCGAGACAATCTGAGTTACTTTCCTTGTGGCCTCTACTGCCACCATGGCCAGGGCGGCCCCTGCCATGAACGAGTCGGGGGTCGCGCCCGGTGCATGTGGTTGGCTGTATGTAGGCCCGGTTCCGGTCTCGGCGTGCCCCGTCGGTGCTGGTGGACGCGGTCCCAGGTAACTTCCGACGCTATCATCGGCAAGCGTCCCGACGTCCTTCATGTCTTTTCCTCGGAACCACGCCCCTCGTCGGAACCTATCTATCGGTGATTCGGGATCTGTTTCGGATTTCTTCCTTCTGTCCGGGGCTTTGGCTGCCACGCCCGGCTCGGGGTTAGCGCCAGTCGGGTCGAGTTCATCTTGCGTCGGGGATCGTCGAATCTCAGGTGCCCTGATCAGCCATCGTGGAAGTTCGGTGTTGAGATCATCGTCTTCACGTGACCGACTGGAGTCGGAGCTTCTTCTTGCCTGGTCGAGTGTCTGCGTAGAATGCCCGTTCGGGTTGTATGCCCCTAGATAGGGATAAGTGTTGGGGCCGGTTTCGATGGCCTGCGGTTCCTCGGCGTTTTTATCATGGTCGCCGTCCCGCTCGCCGCCAGCCGGGTCGGCTTGGTCGTCATTGTCGCGGGGGTCTGGTTCCTCCGGTGCGTGTTGTGGCTCTGGTCCGTCCGGCGGTTGCTCACCTGAATTGGGCAGGGGTGGCGGGGCATCGCCGGGGGGTTGGTCGCCGGGGGTTCGGGGTCCGAGTTCGCCGTCGCCGGGCGGCGCTGCGGCCGGTTCTTCGACCGTTGGGTCGCCCGGTGCGCCCTCGTTTGGTTCGACGGGTTCTTCGGGGGTCCCTCCTGGCTGTTCAGGCTGAGCTGGGGGGTCGGTGTCGGCGGGCTTGTCTGCGGGCAGTGTCTGTTCGGAGGGCGGTGGGGTCTCCGGGGTCTGGGGGGCGGGGTCCGGCGCGTCCGTTTTCGGGGGGTCTTCCGGCTTCGGGTCGGTGGTCTCGGGTAGCTGTGAGCCGTTGTCCGTGCGGCCGGGGAACTCCCAGCCCGCCGCGATGAGAGTCGCGATGCGTGAAGGCTGGGTGCCGGAGCCTGGGTTGTCCGTATACGGCGTGCGTTCGAGCTGTCCAGGGTCGGCCTTGTCGGTAGTGTCGGTCTTGTCGCCGGTGTTCTCGGGTTGCGGCGCGACGGGCTTTCCGTCGCGCTCGCCGTCGGCCTCGTTGCCGCTCCCTGTTCCCTCGGCAGGCGGCTTGTCGGAGTCCACGGCGTGTGGTTCTGGGAGCGGTGTGTCCTGGTTCGCGGGCTCGGCAGGCTTCGGATCGCCGGTGTCGGTGGCCGGGCTGCCCTTCTCTGTGACGGCGGGAGCCTCCCCGCCGGGAGGCTGGTCGGTGGGGTCTGCCGACGGGGGGCTGTTGTCCTGAGGACGGGACGGGGGGCCTGCGTCGGTGTGTCCGGTGCTGCCGACGCCCTCGCCGTCCTGCTCGCGCGGTGGCTGAGGGGCGGTTTCGTCGGCGGGTTGGGTGCGGGGTGTCTCCTGCGTGCCGCCGGCGGGTCGCGGTTCGTCGGCTTCGGGCTTGCCGGTCTCCGTCTTCTCCTCTGTCTCCGGCTTGGCTTCGCCGGCTGGGTCGGCGGAGGAGTCGTCGGTGCCGGGTTCCTGCTGGTCGTCGAACTGCCAGCCGGCTGCTTTGAGGCTGTCCTTGCGGGGCGTCTTCCCGTCGGCTCCGGGAGGGGCGGGGGGTTCGTCCCCGGTTTTCGGCGGGGTGGGCTTGTCGGTGGGCTCGGGTCCTTCGCCTGGCCCACCGGGGTGATCCACGCCCACGCGCACAGCCTTTCCATAGGGGGAAGGCGAACCGCCATGGGGCAGAGGTCGGACGGCATCGCCGGGCGTGTCCCTTGACGCGCGGGGCTGACGTCGCAAGCACACCGGTCCCCTATGTAATCGTGCACGTACGAACTTTGCACGTGCGCCCTTTGGTCCGCTGAAAGGTGCCATGTGTTATGAGTCGCCCATGAGCTGCTATGCGACATAATCGTCCATTGCAGACGACCTGCCTAGAGTAATCAATGGTCCAGGCGGTACTTTTCAACCGTTGCGTCACCGTCCTGTTTGTGGAGGTAAGGGGCTCTCTGGGGTGTTGTGTGCCGTGCCTGTGCATGGCCTGGCAACTTCCGGCCCTGACTCGAGCGGGGAAATGGCGGCTCACGCTCCTACCATGGCCCGTCGGACGGCCTGCCGCCGTCGAGCAGCGCGGCAGACGGCCATCACTGCCGGAACGGCGTATTCGGGAGATGGGTGCGATGCCACTACCGGAACATCTGGAACTCCTCGTCACCGACGAGCCGATGCTGGATCTGTGGTCGGTCGGCCCATGGCGGGTCCCCGACGGCCTGTGCGAGGAGATCGGCGCGCGCGTCGACAAACTGGTGGCTGACCCGCGCTATGCGAACTTGACCACGGACAGGAGCGTCAACCTCACGACCCCGGCTCCTCTCGTGGTGGCGGAGCTCATCCTCACGACCGAGTTCCTGTTCGGCGCATCGACCCTTCGCACCGGTTCACATGCACAGCTGAAACGGCATTGCTTCGGCGCTTACCACAAGAAGGGCCACGGCCCTCTGAGCGGCGCCGATGACTGGTACGTCAGCCGGGGAGAGTTCCTTCCCCTGCACTGGCTGGAGAACGTGCCGGATCTCGGCCTCGCGTTGGAGTTGAACCGCAAGTCGCTGGACGTCCTGGCGGGGATCGAGCCGCTGGAGGCGAGGCGGCAGGCGCTGATACGGCTCTTCGACGATCCGCCGCCGGCGCTCAACGACATGGAGGACACCGACCGTGCGGCGGCGTGGGCCGCGCGGGCCGATGACGCCACGGTGGCGGTCCTGCCGGAACTCGCCGGGCCGATCGGATACCTGGAGTGGGTCTGGTCAGGGCTGCGGCCGCTGCACGAGCATCTGCTGGAGGCGGCCCCGCACAAGGAGTCGGCGGACGACCTGCTCGTCAGTCTTCTCCGGAATGCCGGACTCGACGCTGTTCCCGTCGGGTTCTCCGCCGTCGTCGGCGAAGAGTCCTTCCGGGGACTGCTGGACCGGTTCGCCGCCCAGGGGTCCGGCTTTGACCGCGAGTCCTGGACGGACGCGACCGGAGGCTGGCTCTGCAGGGCGCTGGGCGCGGGTGAAGCCGAAGCCTGCAGGCGCTGGCTGGACTTCGCGGCGCGCTTCATCGGCGCGGCGCACGGTCTTCCTGGCAACGCCCTGTTCCCCGAGGGCGTCTGGCTCCCGGTCAGGACATTCATGCGGCAGCTGAGGCAGCTCTATGCTCCCCGCCGCCGCGTCGTCAACCCGGTGATGTCCACGCTCTCGTCAGGTCCGTCCTCGCAGTCGCCGGGCGATGAGGAGGGCCGGGAGGCGGACGCCGCCTTCGGGCTGGTCGGACAGCCCGACGTCGTCGCCGCGCTGAAGGAGATCACCACCAGCGCCGGGGACCTCCGGCTCCTGCTGGCCGGCCCGGACGGCACCGGGAAGCGGGACGCCGCCAGGGAGGCCGCCCGGCTGCTCACCGACCGCCGCGTCACCGGAGATCCGCTCTGGCAGGCCGGCGACCACTACGCGGACAAGACGGCATCGGCCGCCACGATGAAGATGCTGGACGCCATCCGGGACTGCGCCGGGAAGCGGGTACTGATCATCGATGGCCTCGACGACCTGGCGCGCAACGAGGACGCCGGTGCGGCGGCGCTAGAGGAGCTGCACCGGGCCATCGACGTCCGGGACGGCCTGCACGTCGTCGCGCTGTGCGAGCCGGGCGGCGACGAGGTGGTCCGTGGGGTCAACCCTGCGCTGGCCCTGCGGTTCACGACGGTGCCCACGCATCCCTTCGACGCCGAAGGCTTCGCCGAGCTGTTCCGCCGCGCGCTGGACGAGCGCGGGGCCCGCGCGGACGAGGGAGCCCTGACCGCGGCGGGAGAGCTGCTGGTCCGGACACCGCCGGTGCGCAATCTCCGCAACGCCCGCCTCGCGCCCTACCTCGCCGGTCTCGTCCTGGCGGCCGTGCGCGAGCGGACGGAACCGGGCGAGGACCTCCTCGTCACGAGTGCCGACATCCCCGCCTCCCTGGGCGAGGCGAAGCAGGCCGCCGACCCGATGGCCGAGCTGAACGCCCTGACCGGCCTGGACGCGGTCAAGCAGGAGATCGAGCTGGTCGCCGCGCGCGTCCGGGCCGGGAGCCTGCGCCGGGACGCGGGGCTGTCAGCGGCCCCGCCGCCCGCCCTCCACATGGTGTTCACCGGCAACCCCGGCACCGGCAAGACGGTCGTCGCACGGCTGGTCGCCCGGATCTTCAAGAACCTCGGCGTGCTGTCGTCCGGGCATCTGGTCGAGGCGTCCCGCGCCCGGCTCGTCGGCCGGTACATCGGCCAGACGGCGCCCAAGACCCGCGAGGTCGTGCAGAGCGCGGTCGGCGGCGTGCTGCTGATCGACGAGGCGTACTCGCTCACGCAGAGCGCCTCCGAGAACGACTACGGCCCCGAGGCGATCGCGGAACTGCTGAAGGCGCTGGAGGACCATCGCGACGACCTGGTGGTGATCGTCGCCGGCTACGAGAGCGAGATGCAGCGCTTCCTCACCGCGAATCCGGGGCTGGCCTCCCGGTTCCCCACCAGTATCCGGTTTCCCGACTTCACCGACGCCGAACTCGTGGAGATCTTCACCGGCCAGGCCGCCGCGGCCGGCGTGGAGCCGTCCGCCGCCGCGCTCGGCAAGGTCTCCGAGCTGCTCCGGCGTTCGCCGCGCGTCCGGTCCTTCGGCAACGCCCGCGTCATGCGCAACCTCTGCGAACGCGCCGTCGCCCTGCAGGCCCGCCGCGTCACGGCGCTCGGCGCCCCCTCCACCGACGACCTCGCCGCCCTCGGCCCGGAGGACATCCCGGACGTGCTGAGCGGCACCACCCGCGCCCCGTCCGTCACCGACCCCTTCGCCGAACTCGACGCGCTCATCGGGCTGGACGAGGTCAAGCGGGAGGTCCGCGGGCTGATCGCCGAGGCCCGCGCCGCCGACCTGCGCCGCGGCGTCGGCGCGAAGCCCGCCGCGCCCACCCGGCACATGGTGTTCACCGGCAACCCCGGCACCGCCAAGACGACCGTCGCCCGGCTCGTCGCGGACGTCTACGCGCAGCTGGGCCTGCTGTCCAGCGGCCATATGGTCGAGGCGTCCCGCGCCGATCTGATCGCCCCCTACCTCGGGCAGACCGCGCCCCGCGTCCGCGCCGCCGTGGAGCGGGCGCTGGGCGGCGTCCTCTTCCTGGACGAGGCCTACGCGCTGGCGTCCGACGCCTACGGGCAGGAGGCCATCGCCACGCTGATCCAGCTCATGGAGGAGTACCGGGGCGACCTCGTCGTCATCGCCGCCGGATACGAACGCGAGATGCGCCGCTTCCTCGCCGCCAACTCGGGGCTGGAATCGCGCTTCCCCAAGCGCATCGCCTTCCCCGACTACACCGACGGCGAACTCGCCGAGATCTTCCAGTGCCTCGCCGCGGCCGAGGGCTTCACCCTGGCCCCGGACGTCCCCGGCCGGCTCCGCGCCCTGCTCCGGAGCAGCGCCCGCGGACCGTCCTTCGGCAACGGCCGGCTCATGCGCAACCTCCTCGACGCCGCCATCGCGTCCCAGGCGCAGCGCATCACCGCCGGAGACCGCCCGGACGACGCCGAGATCACCACCCTGCGCGCCGCCGACCTGCGGCCCGTCACCCCCGAAACGCGGTCGAAGAATGTGGGGCTGTATCTCTGATCGCCCACGCGTCCCTCCGCCGGCCATGCGGCCTGGTCCTGCGGGTCGGCGGGCAGGACTTGATGGTCGGGAGTGCGCCGGTGACCAGGCCGGAGGATCATACGAGAGGACGCCACCGCCGCGTTACCGTTCGATGGAGTTGCCTTATCCGAGGAGTCGCCGTGAGGCCGCCGATGTGCTTTGTCTGCCTGCGCTCGATGAAGGACGGGGATTCTTTCTCCTCGTTCGAGACCGTTCAGTTCGCAGTCAGCCCGGAGGAAGAGGTATGGCAACGGGAACGGGACCGGCAGGGGTGGTGCGGCCACCCTTCGGAGGTGGAATGGTTCTGCGACGAGCATGTCGCGCAAGCGAGGGACCTTTCGCACCTGCATTGGCGTGATGCGCTGGGGAGGCTGGCGCGGCAGCGGAGACCGGCTGGTGAAGAACGGTGACCACGCTGCGCGGGGTCATGACGGGCGGTGGCCAGGTGCGTCCGGCGGCCAGTTGGTCGGCTTGACCGTCAGGTGAAGGCCACCGCGCCACGGGGATCTGGTCTTCGGTACCAGGCGGACCGTGACGGGGACGCCTCCGGTCCGGAGGGTCGGGAATTCGCCCGGCCGGGCGGACCGGGAGAGGTAGGCGAGGCCCTGCCGCAGGAGGGCGCGCGGCCCCGGGTCCAGGCGGGCCGCCCATGGCGGCTCGGTCTCGCCGCGCAGCCAGGCGTAGCAGGCCATCGCGTAGCCGAATTCGGGCTCGGTCAGATATCCGAGCCGCGAATAGCCGTCGTTGCGGGCGGCGTTCAGGGTGCGCTCGTCCAGATCGCCCAGCGGCTGGACGGAGAAGCCGCGGGTGGCCTCGCCGAACCTCAGGGCGGCGTTCGTGCTGAAGACGCCGAATCCGAAATAGACGGTGAGGAGGTCGGTGAGCCGCTCGTGGTCCTTGCGTTCGTTGGTGATCCGCTCTTCGCCGAGGAGGCGGACATGGCAGAGTTCGTGTGCGATCACGGCGATCAGGTAGGCGGCGTCGGACGCCTCCGTCACGTCGAGCCCGATGACCGCCCGGCCGTTCTCGACGTAGTAGTGCCCGACCGCGCGCTTGCCTTCGCGGGTGGTCGCGTCCTCGCCCTCCCGGTCGAACAGTTCCACGGTGAGTTCGGTTCGGTCGATCCCCATCTGCTCGCACGTCCGTGCGACCGCGTCGTCGATCTGCTTCGGCGTGCCGGTGTAGCCGGCGGACCGCAGATCCGGTCGGGGCAGGACGATCGGCCGCATCACCGGGTCCCGGCCGAACTCCTCGACGAACCAGGTGATCGAGGCCTCGATCCACGCCTGCTGCGCGAAGCCGACCGGGCACCCGGCGCTGATCGCCGGAGACCACGGCGGGGGCGTCTCGCTTTTCTCGCTCATAGGGTTCCTGACGGTCGTCACCTCACGGCCGTCAGATTTTTATCACGTACTCCGAGCCCGTGGTCGCTATTGGCCGTAAATGGCCTTGGGAGTGGCTCAAAATGGTCGCGTTCGGAATTCGCATGCCCCGCATATCGCTCGTGTAAGTGACTGGTGTGCGAATCCCGCACGTGCGCGACTGAGGGCGTGTCACTTCTGCTTTGCCAGTACGCCCGTCCGGGGGCGACAATGCCGGAGTGGATGGTGACGAGGAGTTCGTCTGGGACGAGTTCTGGGCGAATCTGTGGCCGGTGTGGCGGCGGGTGCTGGCCGGTACCGACGCCGAGGAGCCGCCGCCCGCCGAGGCGATCTTGCGGCGCCGCCGGCTCACGACCGACTACGAGTGGGTGGGGACGTTCGAGCCCGTCCGGTGGCTGACCTCCGTCACCGAGGCCCTGCTCTGGGACGAGAACGGCATGGACCTCGGGCCCCTGGCCGGCCGGTCATGGGACCTGCTGCAACTCGCCGGACCCGCCTCCAACGTGGATCTGGCGCAGCTCGCCGGCACCCCCGTCCGCCGACTCATCCTGTCCAACCTCGACGTCGTCGGCCTGTCGAGCCTCACGGACATCGTCGGCCTGGAGTCCCTCACCCTCGCCCACGGCGACTTCGGGCCGCTGCCGCCCCTCGACCGGCTCGCGGAAGTCGTCCTGTACGCGGAGGGGGAGGTCGATCTGTCGGCCGCGGACCGTCCCGGCCTGCGGGTGGTCCGCCGCGACGAGATCTACCTCCCTCCCTTCGGCCCCGGCGACGTCGGCGCCTGACGGTCAGAGCCGGGCGGGGCTACTCGATGGTGCGCTTGGTCATCCCGTCGGCGGCGGGGTCGATGCCCCAGCTGAAGACGGTGTGCGGGTGGACGCGGATGACGTCGCCGCTGAAGCGGGAGTCCTCCGCGACCGCGGTCTCGGCGCGTCCGCGGATCTCGATGCCCCGCACCCGCCACGGGTTGACGGAGACCAGGTCGTCCACGACGAAGGCGACCTGGTCGTTGTGGCGGAGGTTGCGGTACTTGCGGGATTCGGCGAGATTCCAGCCGCCGATGTCGATCGTGCCGGTCTCGGCGTTGTAGGCGAACCCGACGGGGTTGTTCTGCGGGTCGCCCTTGGGGCCGACGGTGGCGAGGCGGCCGAGGCGCTGGGTGGAGAGGTATTCGCGTTCGAGGTCGGTGAGGCTCATGCCACCAGGCTGCGACCTCAACCGCGGTCGAGGTCAAGAGAGGCGATGACGGCGCGGAGCCGGGGCGACATCTCGCCGGGGAGCGCGTCGAGAGGCCACCAGCGGGCCTCCAGGATCTCGCCCGCGTCCAGGTCGAGCCGCCCGCCGACGACCCGGGCCGCGTAGTAGGCCTCGACCCGGTGGCGGAACCCGCTCGCGACGTGGAGCGGCGGCCCGGTGACCTCGACCTCCAGGGCCGTCTCCTCCCGGACCTCGCGCGCGACCCCGTCCTCGAGCCGCTCGCAGGCGTCGACGTATCCGCCCGGCAGGCCCCAGGCGCGGTACGCGGGCCACAGCCGGTGCCGGAGCAGCAGGATCCGCCCCTGTTCGTCCCGGACGATCCCTCCCGCGTACACCAGGAACGTCTGGTGCCGGAGCCGCGCGAGCCGCCACTGCGCGCGGCCGCTCAGCCGCCTCCACACCGGCGCGGCCAGGGTCCCGAGACGGGCCCGCGCGCCGAACGGGATCTTCATTTCCGCGATGCTAGCGGGCCGCGGACGGCGGGCGGCCGCTCCGGGGACGGGCCTGTGACTCTGGCCACACCGCGCCCGATCGGGGATCTTCGGCGGTGTGCCGGTTCGTCCCAGAAGAAAGCCTTGTACGCAGATCGGGGGACGATGTGACCACGACCGCCATGGACCGCGCCGGGACGGACGCCGAGGCGGCGGCCGCGAGCCGCCGCGGCGCGCACGTCCGACTGCTCCGCAAGATCGGCGTCGCGGTCGCCGGCGCCGCCCTGATCGTCGCGGGCGTCGCCATGCTCGTGCTGCCCGGTCCCGGCATCGTCGCGATCCTCGCCGGGCTCGGCCTCCTCGGCACCGAGTTCCCGACCGCGCGGCGCATCAGCACCAGCGTGAACGGCCACGCGCGCGCCGCGTGGCGCCGGGTCCGGGGCGGGGCCTCCCGCCTCGGCCGCAAGGGCTGAGCCCGGGCCGAGCGAGGCGGGTGGGGCGGGACGCAATTCGGGCGTCCTGCCCCACCCGCTTTTTTGGTGCCTGACGCGATTGGTCACTGGATAGTGAATTGTCGCCGCATCGGTCATTTCTTCCGGAGGGGAACCGTGCCCGGTCGCCGGCGGCCGCCCCCGCCGGGCCGGTGAGGGGCGGGCGGGCTGGTGGCGAGCAGGGTGCGTGGGGCAGCACGGGGCTCCTGGGGCCATTGGGAAGCGGTCCGGAATGGTTGTGAGATCTTGGGTCGGCCGCGCAGAGATTTCGGCTGTTTCGGATGGCAATGGCGAATCATGCCAAACAAAGTTGATCAGTCTTGAGCTTGTTATAAAGGTGCCACGGGTATAGGACGGAAGACACAATTCGATACGTCGCCCGGAGTGTGCCGATGCGTCTATCCCGCCCCAGTCTGGTCGCCTTCGGTGCGGCGACCTTCGCCGCCGCCTCACTGCTCGGGTCCGGGGCCGCTTCGGCGGCCGGGCCCGACTACGTCGCCCTCGGCGACTCCTACTCGTCCGGCACGGGGGCCGGGAAGTACGATCCGAACAGCGGAAGCTGCCAGCGCAGCGCCAACGCCTACCCGAACCTGTGGGCGGCGTCGCACGCCACGTCGTCGTACAAGTTCGTCGCCTGCTCCGGCGCGACGACCACGACCATCGCGAGCGGCCAGCTCGGCGCGCTCAGCTCGTCCACGACGCTCGTGAGCGTCACCGCCGGCGGCAACGACGCCGGGTTCGCCGACGTCATGCAGACCTGCGTCCTGCAGTCGAACTCCTCGTGCCAGAGCAGGGTGACGCAGGCCGAGACCTACATGAAGAACACGCTCCCCGGCCAGCTCGACTCGCTGTACGGCAAGATCCGCGCGAAGTCCCCGTCGGCGCGGGTGGTGGTGCTCGGGTACCCGCGCCTCTACATCATCGTCGACTGGTGCGCGGGGCTGAGCAACACCAAGCGCACCGCGCTCAACCACGCCGCCGACACCCTCGACACGGTGGTCTCGGCCGCCGCGGGGCGCGCCGGATTCACCTGGTCGGACGTCCGGGACGAGTTCTCCGGGCACGAGCTGTGCTCCGGCGACGACTGGCTCAACGCGGTCACGATCCCGATCGGCTCGTCCTACCACCCGACCGCGCTGGGCCACCGGTCCGGCTACCTGCCGGCGCTGACGGGCTCGGCGAGCCTGGCCCTCCAGAAGCAGACCTGACCGGCGAGGACCGCGATCGCGCCGGCCATCAGCATCGCGCTCACCCACACGGGCGAGCGGTAGCCGAGGCCGGCGCCGATCGCGGCGCCGCCGAGCCACGGGCCGAGCGTCCCGCCGACGTTGAACGCCGCGGTGGCGAACCCGCCGGCCAGCGTCGGCGCCGCGGACCCCTGCTCCAGGACGCGTGAGATCAGCGCCGGGCCCGTCCCGAACGCCAGCATCCCCTGCACGAACACCAGCACGACCACCGCCGCGGGGCTTCCGGCCGTCAGCGCGAGGACGGCCCACCCGGCGGTCAGGGACGTCATGCCCGCCGCGATGAGCGCGGCCGGATGCGCGTCGGCGATCCGTCCGCCGATGGTGACGCCCGCGAACGACCCGGCGCCGAAGAGCGCCAGCAGCGCCGGCACCCAGGCGGAGCCGAAACCGGCGACGTTCGTGGCGAGCGGCGCGAGGTAGGTGAACGTGCAGAACGTCGCGCCCTGGAACAGCGCGTTGACGGAGAGGGTGAGCAGCAGGCGGCCGTTGGCCAGGGCGCGCAGCTCGCTGCGGGCGCTGCCCGCGGACGGGCGCTCCTCGGGGATCGCCTTGGCGATCGCGGCGACGGCGGGCAGCGAGACCAGCGCGACCGCCCAGAAGGCGGCACGCCAGCCCCACGCGCCGCCGAGCACCGCGCCCGCCGGGACCCCGGCGACGCAGGCGACGGTGACGCCGCCGACCACGACGGACGTGGCTCGGGCGCGGGCGGCGGGAGGCACGAGCGCGGTCGCGGTGGCGAGCGCGACGGCCCAGAACCCGGCGTTGGCCAGGGCGGCGGCGACGCGGGTCGCCAGCAGCACCGCGTAGCTGGTGGTGAGGGCGCCGGCGACGTGGACGGCGACGAAGGCGACCAGGAACGCCAGCAGCGCGCGGCGGCGCGGCCACCGGCGGGCCAGCAGCGTCATGGACGGGGCGCCGATCACCATGCCGACGGCGAAGGCGGAGGTGAGCAGGCCGGCGGCGGGGATGGACACGCCCAGGTCGGCGGCGATGCCCGGGACGAGCCCGGACAGCATGAATTCGGAGGTGCCCTGGGCGAACACGGCGAGCCCGAGGACGTAGACGGCGAATGGCAAGGGGAGACTCCCGAGACGGCGAACAGGTCGGCTGTCGATGGGGGCTGCGCCGAGACGGCCGTCCGGCATCGGCACGGACGGCGACGGCAGAAGAAGATCCCTCGGATGCGAGGGCGAGGAAGGCAGCCCGCCTCAGGCGGCCCGCACGAAGGGGAGCCGCCCGGGAGTCAGCGTCTGTCGGACTCGGGGCTGGACATGGTCATGAGGCTAGCAGGGGCCCGGACGGCCCCCGTACAGAACATTGTTCTGGCATGGCAGAATAATGTTCTATGAAGGAGGCCGGACGGGAGCGGATCCTGCGGGCGGCGCTGGAGCTGTTCGGGCGCGACGGGGTCGCCGGGACGACGCTGAGCGGGCTCAGGGCGGCGAGCGGGGTGAGCGTGGGCAGCTTCTACCACCACTTCTCCGGCAAGGAGCAGGTGGCGGAGGCGCTGTTCGTCGAGAGCATCGGGATGTACCAGGACGCCTTCCTCGCCGAGCTGAAGGCCCACGGCGGCGCGCGGGAGGCGGTGACGTCCGTCGTGGCCTTCCACGTGCGGTGGTGCGGGGAGCACCCAGACAGGGCCCGGTTCATGTTCACGGAACGTCCCGCCGGGAGCGCGGGGCTCGCCGAGCGCAACGGCGTGTTCTTCCGCGAGGTGCGCAGCTGGTGGCGCGTCCAGGCGCGGCACGGCGTGCTGCTCGACGTGGACGCGGTGACGGCGTTCGTCCTGTGGCTCGGGCCCGCCCAGGAGCTGTGCCGGCTGTGGTTGAACGGCCAGTGCCCCGAACCGGACGGCGGGCAGGTCGAATTGCTGAGCGAGGCCGCATGGCGGTCGGTGGGAGGTCCCCATGGTGATTGACGCGTGGATGCAGCACGGGACGGTGCGGTTCCTGCGGCACGAGATGCTCGACTCGCTCTGGAGGTGGACCGGGCAGGAGCCGCCGGAGGAGGAGGTCCCGGTCGGTACCACGGTCGCGGCGATGGACGCCGGGGGAGTGGACGTCGGCCTGATCAGCGCCTGGTACGGGCCGGAGGGCGCTCTCGTGAGCAACGACGAGGTCGCGTCGTTCGTCCGGCAGGCCCCCGGCCGGCTCGCCGGCATCGCCTCGGTCGACCTGCGCAAGCCGATGGAGGCCGTGCGGGAACTGAGGCGGTGCGTGCGCGAACTGGGCTTCAAGGGGCTGCGCGTGGTGCCCTGGCTGTGGGAGCTGCCGCCCACCGACCGGCGGTTCTACCCCCTGTTCGCCGAATGCGTGGAGCTCGGCGTGCCCTTCTGCACGCAGGTCGGCCACACGGGCCCGCTGCGCCCGAGTGAGACGGGCCGGCCCATCCCGTACGTCGACCAGGTGGCGCTCGACTTCCCCGAGCTCGTCATCGTGGGCGGCCACATCGGCTATCCGTGGACGGAGGAGATGGTCGCGGTGTGCCGGAAGCACCCGAACGTCTACATCGACACGTCCGCCTACACGGTCCGCCGGTACCCGCCGGAGCTCGTCCGGTACATGACCCAGGACCGGCACCACAAGGTCATGTTCGGCACCAACTACCCGATGCTGACCGCCGAGCGGGCGCTCAAGGGCCTGGACGACCTGGGGCTGGACGAGGACGCGCGGGAGGCGTTCCTCGCGGGCAACGCCCGCGAGGTCTTCCGTCTGTAATTGATCTACAACGTAAAGGCCCGCTGCCGGCGATGCCGCTCGCCGCTCGCCGTCGCGCCGGGCCTTCAGCCCGACCAGCGGCCCTCCCTCACGCGGCGAGGGAGGGCCGCACGCCTGCTGAGCACGACGAAGGGGTCACCGCCGGAGCGTCCGGCAGGCCAGGAGTCCCAGGGGGACGGGGGCCCAGAAGGTGACCGCCCGGAACAGCAGGACGGCGTGCAGGGCCGGGCCCGCGGCGATGCCGAGGGCGGCGAGCGCGGCGACGAGGGCGGCCTCGGTGGAGCCGACGCCGCCGGGCGTCGGGACGGCCGAGCCCGCCGCGGCCCCCACCAGGTAGGCGGCGAGGAGCGCGGGCGCCATCGCGGGGCCCACCGCCGTCCCGGGGACGGCGAGGACGCTGAGGGCGAACGCGACGCCGAGGACGAGCGTGGTCCCCGCGGACGCGGCGAGGGTGACCGCGAGGTCGCGCGGGCGGCGGCACAGGTCGGCGAGTCCGGCCGCGGCGCTGCGGGCCGCGGTGGAGCGGACCGCGCGGCGGCCCCACAGTACGGCGGCGGGGAGCAGGACGCCGCCGGCGACGAGCAGCGGGAGGGGCGGGACGAGGCCGGCGGCCCGGGAGGCGTGGTGGCCGAGGGCGTCCAGCATCCGGTCGTTCCCGGCTCCCGGGGCCAGGACGGCGCCGAGGCCGACGACCGCGCCCATGAGCAGCAGGTCGGCGGGGACGCCGGCCACCTGGAGGACCGCCACGGCGACGGCGGCGCGGGGCAGCGGCAGCCCTCGGCAGACGAGGTAGCGGGTGTTGACGGCCGCGGCGCCGAGTCCGCCCGGTGTGACGCGGTTGGCGGCCGACGCGGTGAGCTGCGTCATCGTCGTCCGGACAAGGGGGAGCGGGCGGCCCGCCGCGCCGCGCAGCGCGACCGCCGAGCAGACGTAGTGCAGCAGGGA
This sequence comes from Actinomadura coerulea, assembly GCF_014208105.1. NCBI lineage: Bacteria > Bacillati > Actinomycetota > Actinomycetes > Streptosporangiales > Thermomonosporaceae > Actinomadura > Actinomadura coerulea. Next base: position 3,113,725 of record NZ_JACHMQ010000001.1, on the reverse strand, counting down.
CAGCAGGACCAGGCCGGGCAGGAACCCCCAGCGCATGTGGCCGATCGCGGCGAGGGCCGGCCGTACCGGGCCGGCGGTCGCCAGGACGGCGGCGGTGAGGGCGGTCAGCAGGAGCGCGGCGGCCCCCCAGCGGGCCCGGTGGATCCGCTGGACGAGGGACGGTGTCGCGGCGTCGGCGCCAAGGCCGAGCTTGGCGGCCGCCGCGGGATCCGCGCCGACGGTGATCGTCTCCACACCTCAGTGTCCGGTTACCCGCCTGAAGCGCATGCGACCTCCGGGCCCCTTCGACAAGAACGTTGCGTGACCTGCGGGGAGAAGGGCGCCGCTCAGGCGGCCGGGTGGTAGCGGTTCTCGCGGGTCTGGGCGCCGATGTAGCGCAGCATGCTGCGCAGGGCCCAGTGGTTGAGGCCGGTGGGCATCATGCGGTAGCCCTGCCGGTTGGCCAGGGCCAGCGCGGCGAACCGGGCCTGGTCGAGCGGGGACCACGGGATGTCGAAGCGGTCCCGGACGACCTGCGGCAGGCAGCCGAAGGTGATCAGGCGGAGCGGGCGCTCGATGACGAGGCGTCCGGCGCGGTCGATGCGGGGGCCGCCGACGGGCAGCAGGGTGACGGTGCCGGAGCCGTGCTTGGCGATCTCCAGGGCGCGGGCGGCGGCGGGGGTGAGTTCGAGCGTCCGGGCGCAGATGTGCCAGAACCTGGACTGGAAGGCGGCGTAGTCGGCGGGGACGGGCCGCATGCTGACGCCGTAGCGGGAGTACCAGGTGACGGTCTCGGCGTACATCTGCTCGTGGTCCTCGGCGGTGAGCGTGCCGGGGTGGAAGGTCTCGGCGGCCTTGAAGATCTCCCAGGTGAACGTGGCGTGCGCCCACCAGAACGTCTCGGGTTCGAGGGCGTGGTAGCGGCGGGCGCGCTCGTCCACGCCGCCGATGGCGCGGTGCAGGTCGCGGATGGTGCGGGCGCGGGCGGCGCCGTCCGGGGCGAGGATCGTCGCCCAGATCTGCGGGACGGACCGGTGGATCCGGTCGAAGGGGGCGTCGAAGAACGCGGAGTGCTCGGTGACGCCGGCGCCGATGCCGGGGTGCATGAGCTGCATCAGCCCGGCGGCGGCGCCGGGGAGCAGGGAGCGCAGGTCGGCGGCGTGCCGCCAGAGGAGCGTGCCGGGGCCGAGCGGGGCGCGGGGCGCCGTGCGGGCGGGCCCGCGCGCGGCGGCGGCGACGACCGTGGGGGGCGGGGGAGGGGTGGGCATCGCACCTCCTGCCGGCGGTTGCTCACCTCACCGTAACGACTGTGAGACAAAAGTCAATCTTTGTCGCATGAGCTGGCGCCCGGTGAGCGTCCGCCGCGCCGGGACGATTTCGTCCCGTCCCTCTACGCGCGGCCCGGCCGGGTGGCGCGTGGAGGGACGGGGCGAGCGGACCTGGCCCCGCTGCCTGCCGAGGCTCAGGCGGTCGCGGGCTTGTACACGGCGACGGCGCAGGCGCTGCCGAGACCGATGTTGTGCTGGAGGGCGACGCGGGCGCCGTCCACCTGGCGGGCGCCGGCCTTGCCGCGCAGCTGCCAGGTCAGCTCGGCGCACTGGGCGAGGCCGGTGGCGCCGAGGGGGTGCCCCTTGGAGATGAGGCCGCCGGAGGGGTTGACGACCCACCTGCCGCCGTAGGTGGTGGCCTCGTCGTCGACGAGCTTGTGGCCCTCGCCGACCTCGGCCATGCCGAGCGCCTCGTAGGTGATGAGCTCGTTGGCGCTGAAGCAGTCGTGCAGTTCGATGACGTCGACGTCGTCGATGGAGACCTGGGCCTCGTCCATCGCCTTCCGGGCGGCGCGCTGGGAGACGCCGAAGCCGACGACCTGGATGGAGGAGTGGTCGGCGAAGCTCTCCTGCGTGTCGGTCGCGATGTGGTGGCCGGCAATCTCGACGGCCTGGTCCCACAGGTCGTGCTCGTCCAGGAACCGCTCGCTGACGACGAGCGCGGCGCCGGCGCCGTCGGAGGTGGGGGAGCACTGCAGCTTGGTCAGCGGGTCGAAGATCATCGTGGCGTTCTTGACGTCGTCGAGGGAGTACTCGGTCTGGAACTGCGCGTAGGGGTTGTTGACCGAGTGCTTGTGGTTCTTCCAGCCGATCCAGGCGTAGTGGTCGGGGGTCGAGCCGTACTTCTCCATGTGCTCGCGGCCGGCGTTGCCGAACATCTGCGGCATGGGCGCCTTGTCCAGCTCCCACTCGCGGCCCGCGGTCATGGAGCGCAGGTGGTGGTCGATGATGGTGACCTTGGACTCGCCCATGCCGGCGCCGAGCGAGCCCTTCTTCATCTTCTCCATGCCGAGCGCGAGGGCGCAGTCGGCGAGGCCGCCGCGGACGGCCTGGCGGGCGAGGAACAGCGCGCTCGACCCGGTCGCGCACGCGTTCATGACGGTCATGACCGGGATGCCGGTCAGGCCGGTCTCGTAGAGGGCGCGCTGGCCCATCGATCCGTACATCGAGCCGGCGTAGGCCGTCTCGACGGCGTCGTAGCCGACGCCCGCGTCCTCCAGGGCGTTGCCGACGGCCTCCTTGGCCATGTCGGGGTACTCCCAGTCGCGGGAGCCGGGCTTCTCGAACTTGGTCATGCCCACGCCGACGACGAAGGTGCGGTTGGCCATCGAGCTCGCCTCCTGTAACCGAATCATGTTCGGTCACACCATAACCCGCGGGCCGCCGGGCGGGCGGGGGCGCTCCCGATGATCGGGATGATCGGGCCGGTCAGGCCGCCGTCTCCTCGGCGAGCGCGGCGGCGAAGGCGTCCACGTCCTCCTCGGTCGTGTCGAAGGAGCAGACCCAGCGGACCTCGCCGCTCGCCTCGTCCCAGGTGTAGAAGGGGAACCGCTTGCGCAGCCGCTCGGCCGCGTCCCTCGGCATGAGCGCGAACACCGTGTTGGCCTGCACCGCCTGGGTGATCTCGACGCCGGGGACGGCGCGGGCGGCGGCCTCCAGGCGGCGGGCCATGGCGTTGGCGTGCGCGGCGTTGCGCAGCCACAGGTCGCCGTCCAGCAGCGCGATGAGCTGCGCCGACACGTACCGCATCTTGGACGCCAGCTGCATGCTCGACTTGCGCAGGTAGGCCAGCCCCCGTACGGCGCCCGGATCGAGGACCACGATCGCCTCGCCGAGCAGCAGCCCGTTCTTGGTGCCGCCGAACGACAGCACGTCCACGCCCGCGTCGGTGGTGAGGGCGCGCAGCGGCAGGCCGAGAGAGGCGGCGGCGTTGGCGATGCGGGCGCCGTCCATGTGGACCGACAGGCCGCGCTCGTGCGCCGCCGCCGCCACGGCCGCCGTCTCCCGCGCGGTGTAGACGGTGCCGAGCTCGGTGCTCTGGGTGATCGACACGACGGCCGGCTCCCGCCGCTGGACGTTGCCGAAGCCCGTCGCGTACCGGTCCACCAGTTCGGGGGTGAGCTTGCCGTCCGGCGCCGGCACCGTGACGAGCTTCAGCCCCGCGATCTTCTCGGACGCGCCGCACTCGTCGGTGTTGATGTGGGCCGACTCGGGGCACACCACCGCGCTCCACCGCTCCGACATCGCCTGCAGCGACACCACGTTCGCGCCCGTCCCGTTGAACACCGGGAACACCTCGGCCTGCTCGCCGAAGTGGCGCCGGACGACCTCGCGGAGCCGGGCGGTGACGGAGTCGTCGCCGTAGGCGGGCTGGTGCCCGGTGTTGACCTCGGCCAGGGCCGCGAGGACCTCCGGGTGGACGCTCGCCTGGTTGTCGCTGGCGAAACCGCGCGCGGCGGACGGACGGGTGTCGGACGGCTGAGTCATGCCCCCATTCTCCAGGACGCCCGCCGATGTCCCCTTATGCCGGGCGGTCGGTGAGGTTCTGCAGCGGGGCGGGCGCGGTGTCCGGCGGCGGCTCGGCGGTGCGCAGCGCCATCCGGGCGCGCATCGCGTCCAGGTCGTCGCCGAACCTGGTGACGGTGGACTGCAGGTCGCGCCACAGCCCGGTACGCTGCTCCAGCGCCGCGACCTTGGCGCGCAGGTCGGCGACGCGGCGCTCGGCGGCCTCCAGCCGGACGTGGTCGCCGGCGGTCTCGCGGCCGGTCCGGACGAGGCTGGTGGCGATGGCGGCGAGGTCGCGCTCGGTGTCGTCCATGCGCTCGTCCAGGCGGGGCAGCAGCCGGTCGTTGAGCTCCCCGACCAGGGAGTCGAGCTCGTTGCGGATCGTGCGCAGCTCGGCGCCCTGGACGCGGACCGACCGCTCCACGACCGACAGGCGCTCGACGAGGGCGGGCAGCAGCCGGACGAGCTCCGCCGACCGCTCCAGATCTCGCCCGGCTCTGACGAGGACGCCGGCGCCCTCGCGCAGATGGCGCTCCACCTCGGCGGCGGCGCGGCGGACGAGACCCGGTATCACGGTCATGGCGCTCCCTTCCGGGGCCGGCGGGTGGAATCTCCTTGAACTCTAGGCGCATCGACCGTGAACGTTCTTTGAACTCACCGGTTTATCTCCGTGCGCGCGCCTTTCCGGACGGGCGGCCGCCGCCCGTCCGGAAAGGCGCGCGGGCCAGGCGGCGCGCCGCAGGCGCACAGCCCCTGCCGCACGATCAGCGAGGCGCGTTCGGTGGTGTAGTCCGCCCGGCTCGCGGCCGGTCGGACGCGGTGGCACGTCAGGCAGAGCATGGGTGCTCGATCCTCCCCCTGTAGCGCCGGGAGCGGGCCGTCCCGCACGCATTCCCCCCGGACGCGTGCGGGACGGCGGACCCACAGGATGGTCCTCCGGCTCCCCGGCGCCGCTCACGGTAGGCGCTCCCACGTTGCACGCACGTTGCGATCAGCCGGTCACGGACCGTGCCGTGATCCGGTCAGGCGGGATCCGGCGAATCGGTTGCACCGCCCAGGAGATGGACCGATGCTCGAACGGAGCCGGAGTTCCCGCCGGGAGAGAGGGCTGATCGTGGTGCGCGAGCCGGTGACCGTCCGGGCGCCGATCGCCGAGTCGTGGCGGCGCTCCAGGGACGCCGACGTCGACGAGGGCATGGAGGCGGCGCCCCTGGTCTTCGACCGCGACTCCCTGGCCGGCGCCCGCGGCGCGCACCCCCTCGAACCGCACCTGCCGATGCTGCAGGCGCTGCTGCGGCGGGTCGCCGACGAGGCCGAGCACCTGATGGTGGTCACCGACGCCGCCGGGCACGTGCTGTGGACGCAGGGCCCGGCCTTCGCCCGCCGCGCCGCCGAGGCCATCGGCCTCACCGAGGGCTTCCTGTGGTCGGAGGACGCCGTCGGGACCAACGGCATCGGCACCGCGCTCGCCTCCGGCCGGCCCGAGTACGTGTACGCCGCCGAGCACGTCGCGCACGTCCTGCACCGCTGGTCGTGCGCCGGCGCTCCGATCACCGATCCCGACTCGGGGCGCGTGGTCGGCTGCATCGACGTCAGCGCGACGGTGCAGGCGCTGCACCCCGCGACCGTCGCGCTGGTCGCCGCCGCGGCGCGGCTGGCCGAGGCGCGGCTGGAGAACGAGATGCTGGTGCGCGACCAGCGGCTGCGCGAGCGGCTCCTGCCGCATCTGCGGGGGCTGCGCGGCACCGGCGTCCTCGCCACCGCCACCGGCCGCATCCTCGCCGCGCCGGACGGCGGGCTGGTCGGCCGGCGCGTCGCCGTCCCCGAGCCGGGGGGCACGGTCGTGCTGCCGGACGGCCGCACCGCCGTCGCCGAGCCGCTGGGCGAGGCGTTCCTGCTGCGGATCCCGGGGGCGCGCGGCCGGGTCGACGACAGCGCCCGGACCGGGCGCGGCCTGGCGGCCAGGCCCGCGGCCGCCGGGGCGCCGCTGCTGACGCTGGCGCTGCTGGGCGACGGGTCGCACGCGCTGCTGGACGGCCGGCGGTTCGACCTGACGCTGCGGCACGCCGAGATCCTCGCGCTGCTGGCGCTGCATCCGCGGGGCCTCAGCGGAGACCGGCTGTCGCTGTGCCTGTACGGCGACGAGGGCAGCGCGGCGACCGTCCGCCCCGAGATCCACCGGCTCCGCCACCAGTTCGGCGACGTCGTGCGCGCCCGCCCCTACCGGCTGGGCTGCGCGGTCGACGCCGACTTCCTCGCCGTCCGGCGGATGCTGGACGAGGGGGACGTCGCCGGCGCCGTGCGGCTGTACGGGGGCGAGCTGCTGCCGCGCTCGGACGCGCCCGCCGTCCGCGCGGAGCGCGACGAGCTGGCGGTGCGCGTCCGGCGGCAGGTGCTCGACCGGGGCGGCGCCGACGTGCTGTGGACCTACGCGCAGACCGAGCCGGGCCGCGCCGACCTCGAGGCGCTGGAGCGGCTGCGGGGCGTCCTGCCGCCGGGGGATCCGCGGCTGGCCGCCGTGAACTCGCGCAGCGCCCGGCTGCTCAGCGGCGAGCAGTAGGAGGCGGCACCGCGGTCGCGGCGAGGTGGGCGCAGTCGTTGTAGCAGACGGCCGTGAGCCCGGTCCCGTCGTGGCGCCAGCGGGTGACCGAGGCGTTGGCGACGGGCTCCTTCTCGATCCGCATGACCTCCTGCTCGGTCAGCTCCTCCACCAGGTAGCGGGTCATGACGATGATCGCGTCGTGGGCGACGACCAGGGCGCGGCCGCCGGGGGCGCCGGCCTCCAGGTCGCGGTAGAAGCTGCGCAGCCGCAGCGCCAGGTCGGCCCACGACTCGCCGCCGGGCGGCCGGTGGTAGAACTTGCCGAGGTGGCGCAGCCGGTCGGCCTCGCCCGGGAACCGCGCGCGGACGCCGCGGGGGGTGAGCCCCTGAAGGACGCCCTGCTCGCGGTCGCGGATCCGCTCGTCCACCTTGATGCGCGGCGCCGCGAAGGACGTCTCGGCGAGCGCGATTCTGGCGGTGTCGAGCGCGCGCACGTAGGGAGAGGCGATCACCGTGGTGGGGCGCTCGTCCTCGGGGAGGCCCTCCAGCCAGCGGCCGAGCGCCGCCGCCTGCGCCCGCCCGGTGTCCGACAGCGGGACGTCGGCGTCCCGCTCGGGGATGTCGACCTCCTCGGCGTCGGTGCCGAGGACGGCCTGGTAGGCGAGGTTGCCGGTGCTCTCTCCGTGCCGGGTCAGGGTCAGCCATCGCAGCGCGTTCACGACCGCCATGCTGCCATGCCCGGCCGCCCGCCGGTCCCGCGCCGCCGGTCGTGCGCCGCCCTTGCCGGGGCCCGCCGGGCTGCGGCGCGGTTGCTCTACAGCCGGTAGTACTCTTTGGTGCCGTGACGAACGTGCTGTCCGCCACGACCATCGTGGCGGCGCTGCTGGCCGCCGGCTACGCCCTTGTGACGGCGCTGCGCGGCCGGGCGATGGGCGCCGCCGACCTCGGCGCGTTCGGCGTCCTGGAGGTGCTGCTGGTCGCGCAGGCCGTGGTCGCCTTCGTCAAGCTCTCCGGCGGCCAGGGGCCGGACGGCCCCGCCACCTTCGTCGGCTACCTGCTGGGGTCGCTGCTGATCCCCGTCGCCGGCGCCGGGTGGGGGCTGCTGGAGCGCACCCGGTGGGGCCCCACCGTGCTCGTCGTGGCCGGGGTGGCCGTCGCCGTCATGATCGTGCGGATGAACCAGCTGTGGAGCGGCACCGGTGCCTGACCCCGAACACGAGCCCGCCCGCGAGACCGAGGCCGTCCGCGAGGACCGGCCCGTCCCCGAGACCGCGGCCCGGGAGCCGCTGACCCGCGCGGACGACGGCGCCCGCGCCGGCGCCGAGGCCCGCACGGGCGGCGGTGTCCGGCCCGGCGCCACCGCCGGCGGGCCGGGGCGGCTGCTGGTCGCCGTCTACGCGGTCTTCGCGCTCGCGGCCGGCGCGCGGGCGGGCGTGCAGATCGCCACCCGCTTCTCCGAGGCGCCGGTCGCCTACCTGCTGTCGGCGTTCGCCGCCGCCGTCTACGTCGTGGCGACGGTGGCCCTGGCCCGGGGCGGCCGGACCTCGTTCCGGGTCGCGGTCGCCGCCTGCGCGACGGAACTGGTGGGAGTGCTCGCCGTGGGCACGCTCAGCATCGCCGACCGCGCCGCGTTCCCCGACGAGACCGTCTGGTCCGTGTACGGGCGCGGTTACGGGTTCGTGCCGCTGGTCCTGCCGGTGGTGGGCCTGCTGTGGCTGCGCCGCACCGCCCGCAGAGGTGGCGGAACCCCCGCGGGCGGTGGGCGCCCTGTGAGCGGCGGCGTGTGAGCCCTCCGGCCACAGGTGTCTGTGGGTCATGCCGTCCTCCTGCGAGGGGGGCCGGTCACGCCGCGGCCCGGGCCGAGCCGTGGGAGCCGACGGGCAGGGCGTGCACGGCGGCCCGGGCGATCGCCTCGATCTCCTCTGCGGAGCGGTCCGCGGCCGGGTTGCGGCGCATCCAGCGGATCAGCTTCAGCGGCGGCGCGAACACGATGCCGTCGGCGGTGAACGGCGTGCGGGCGAGCTTGCCGCCGTGGACGGCCAGTACCGGCGTCACCGTCACCGGCGTCCCGGCCGCGCGGGAGATCGCCTCGGCGGCGGCCTCGGCCCGCGCGGTCACGCCGCGGACGAGCTTGGTCTGCGTCCGGCCGTCGATGAACAGCCTGCCGCCGTGCTGGGAGACCTCGGCACCGGGCGACCACGCCTCGTTGTGCACGAGCCACACGCCGCCGGGCCCGACCACCAGTTCGTCGGCGATCCCGTGCCCGGGGACCGTCCGGGCGTGCAGCACGCGGTGCCCGCGCCGCTCCAGCGTGTAGCGCAGGAACCGGTCCATGCGCTGGTCGCCGCGCAGCCCGAGGCGCCACACCCGCGACGCGCTGTAAATGCGCCAATGGACGAGCGTGTCCGCGACCGCCACCAGAACGGCCATCGCGATTCCGAAAACGGCGTTGACCAGCAGCCCGCACAGCACAAGCGTCGCCGCGGCCAGAAAGGCGCGTGTCCGCAATCGTCCTTTTCGGCCCCGCTGCCAGAGTTCCTCGTACACCGCCTGCGGCGAGCCGCCGGTGAATGCGGGGCGGTCCCTGAGGTAGATGGAGCTGCCGAACATGTCCGTCCTCCCAGCACCTGCTTAGACGCCACCAGTATGGGGATTCTCAAGCATTGCCGCCACACTTCGCGAGGTGACTTAAATCAAACTCCCGCGCCACTTCTTGGGCCTGGAACATTGCTCACCTGCCCGTTCGGGTGTGATTGGGTGAGACGATTCGGGGAACACCGGAGAAGAGCCGCGAGGATTGGCTGAAAGGCGCGGTGCAACTATCACCGCAACATTCAAAGCCTTTTTCGATGCAATTGATTGCTCGCGGGCGCGGGCGGCGCGGCACACTGGGACGATGCACCTCAGCGCCGCCGAAGGCCTCCCCGTCCGCCACGCCGTCCCCGCCCTGCGCGCGGCCCTGGACGAGCACGGCGCGGCGGTGCTGGCGGCGCCTCCCGGCACCGGGAAGACCACCCTGGTCCCGCTCGCCCTCGCCGGCCTCGCCCTCGCGCAGGGGCAGGGCGCCCCGCCCGCGCCCGGCAAGGTCCTGGTCCTGGAGCCCCGACGCCTCGCCGCCCGCGCCGCCGCCCGCCGCATGGCCTGGCTCCTCGGCGAGCGCCCCGGCGGCCGGGTCGGCGTCACCGTCCGGGGCGAGACCCGCCCCGGCTCCCGCGTCGAGGTCGTCACCACGGGCGTGGTCCTCCAGCGCCTCCAGTCCGACCCGGAACTCGACGGCGTCGGCACGGTGATCCTGGACGAGTGCCACGAGCGGCACCTGGACGCCGACACCGCGCTGGCGTTCCTGCTCGACGTCCGCGCCGCGCTGCGCCCCGACCTGCGCGTGGTCGCCGCGTCGGCCACCGCCGAGACGGCCCCGTGGTCGCGCCTGCTCGGCGGCGCCCCGGTCGTGGAGACCGCGGCGGCGCTCCACCCGGTCGAGACGGTCTGGGCGCCGCCGCCGCGCCCCCTCCCGCCGCCGCACGGCATGCGCGTCGACCCGGGGTTCCTCGCGCACGTCGCCGCGACCGCCCGCCGGGCGCTGGCCGAGCGCGACGGCGACGTCCTGTGCTTCCTGCCGGGCGTCGGCGAGATCGCCCGCGTCGCCGGGCTGCTGTCCGGCGCGCCCGCCGAGGTCCTGCAGATCCACGGCCAGGCGCCGGGGTGCGTGCAGGACGAGGTGCTCGCGCCCGCGTCCCGCCGCCGGATCGTCCTGGCCACCTCGGTGGCCGAGTCGAGCCTCACCGTCCCCGGCGTCCGCGCGGTCGTCGACTCGGGTCTCGCCCGCGAGCCCCGCACCGACCACGCCCGCGGCCTCGGCTCGCTCACCACCGTCCGCGCGTCCCGCGCCACCGCCGACCAGCGCGCCGGACGCGCCGGACGCGAGGCCCCCGGCACCGTCTACCGGTGCTGGACGCAGGCCGAGCACGACCGGCTCCCCGCCCGCCCCCGCCCCGAGATCGAACTGGCCGATCTCGCCGGCTTCGCCCTCCAGGCGGCCTGCTGGGGCGACCCCGGCGCGTCCGGCCTCGCCCTCCTCGACCCGCCTCCGCCCGCCGCGATGGACGCCGCCCGCGGCGTCCTGCACGCCCTCGGCGCCCTGCGGGACGGCCGCGCCACCGACCGCGGCCGCCGCCTGGCCCGCGTCGGCCTGCACCCCCGCCTCGCCCGCGCCCTCCTCGACGGCGCCCCGCGGGTCGGCGCCCGCGACGCGGCGCAGATCGTCGCCCTGCTGTCCGAGCCGCCGCCCCGCGCGGCGGGCGACGACCTCACCGCCGTCTGGCGCGCCCTGCGCGGCCGGAGCCGGCCCGCCGATCCGCACGCCGCGCGCTGGCGCGACGAGGCGGCCCGCCTCCGCAGGTCGCTCCCCGCGCAGGGCGGCGCCCCGCCGTCCCGGAGCGACGACCACGCGGCGGGGGTCGTGGTGGCGCTGGCGTTCCCCGAGCGGGTGGCGCGGGCGCGGCGGGGGAGCGGCTACCTGATGGCGTCCGGGACGGGGGCCGAGCTGGCGGACGGGTCGGCGCTGGCGGGGGCGCGGCCCGGCTGGCTCGCGGTCGCGGCGGCCGACCGCCCCGCCGGGGCGGCGTCGGCGCGGGTGCGGCAGGCCGTGGTGATCGACGAGGAGGTCGCGCGGTCCGCGGCGGCGCCGCTGGTGGAGACCGCCGAGGAGGTCGTGTGGCGCGACGGCGACGTGGCCGCGCGCCGCGTCGAGCGCCTCGGCGCGATCGAGCTGGAGGCGCGCCCGCTCCGCGACCCGGACCCCGGTCTCGTGCGCGCCGCCCTGCTGGACGGGGTGCGCGCGGAGGGGCTCGGGCTGCTGCGCTGGACGCCGGGGGCGGTCGCGCTGCGGGAGCGGCTGGCGTTCCTGCGCGGGGCGCTCGGGGAGCCGTGGCCGGCCGTCGACGACGCGGCGCTGCTGGAGCGGGCGCCGGAGTGGCTGGCGGGCGCGCGGCGGCGGGCCGACCTGGCGAAGGTCGACGTCGCGGGCCTGCTGCGCGGCCTGCTGCCGTGGGACCTGGCGAAGCGGCTGGAGGAGTACGCGCCCGAGCGGGTCGAGGTCCCGTCCGGGTCGCGGATCCGGGTCGACTACTCCGGGGAGCGCCCCGTCCTCGCGGTGAAGGTGCAGGAGCTGTTCGGGTGGGACGCGGCGCCGCGGCTCGCCGGCGGGCGGGTGCCCTTGGTGGTGCACCTGCTGTCGCCCGCGGGACGCCCGGCGGCGGTCACCGCCGACCTGGCCTCGTTCTGGCGCGAGGGGTACCGGGCGGTCCGGGCCGAGCTGCGCGGCCGGTACCCCAGGCACCCGTGGCCGGAGGACCCGGCGAGCGCCGTGGCGACGAAGCGGACCGGGCGGGCTAGCGGGAGCTGACCAGCGCCTCGATGCCGTCCAGGACGCGGGCGAGGCCGAACTCGAAGGCGCGTCCGGGCGCGACGGCGGAGCCGTACTCGTTCCCGACGGCGGCGCCGACGCGGCTTCCGAGCGGGTAGTCGTCCTCGTTCACCAGGGTCTCCAGGAGGGGGGCGCTCGCCTCCCACCACTGCTCGTCGGTCATGCCGCTGCGGCGCTCGGCCTCGGCGGCGTTGACCGACACGCGGGCGGCGCTCTCGGCGAAGCCGGTCACGAGTGCGACGACCGAGTCCATCTCCACGTCGCTGAGGCCGAGGCCGTCCACGGCGCGCAGCTCGTACTCGAACTTGGCGCACGTGTTCGGGCCGAGCGGCGGCCGGACCGTGGTGATCTGCAGCAGCCACGGGTGCCGGTGGTACAGCGCCCAGTTGTCGCGGGCGATGTGCTCCAGGCGGTCTCGCCAGGAGCCGCCCCCGGGCGGCGCCAGCTCGCCGAACGCGCGGTCGACCATGACGTCGACCAGCTCCGCCTTGCCCGGCACGTAGGTGTAGATCGACATGGGGGAGACGCCCAGCTCCTCGGCGATGCGGCGGATCGACAGCCCGTCCAGGCCCTCGGCGTCGGCCAGCCGGATCGCCGCCCGGACGATCTCCTCCGCGGTCAGCCGCGGCTTGGGCCCGCGCCTGGGGCGCTCCCGCACCCCCCACAGCAGCTCCAGGGTGCGCTTGGGGTCGCCCGCCCCGCTGTACTCGGTCACCGGCCGATCCTCTCAGGATGAAACTCTGTACTGCGTACGTTATATTGGTCGCGATGGTAAATCCGTACTGCGTACATAGTTTTGGAGGACGGGTGACGGAACCACGGTTCGCGGTCGTCGCCGAAGGGCTGCGCAAGCGCTACGGCGGCACCGAGGCCCTGGCCGGGCTGGACCTGCGCGTCCCCGCCGGGACGGTGCACGGCCTGCTCGGCCCGAACGGCGCGGGCAAGACCACCGCCGTCCGGATCCTGACCACGCTGGCCCGGCCGGACGGCGGCGGCGCCCGCGTCGCCGGGCACGACGTGGTCCGCGACCCGGTCGCGGTGCGGCGCCGCATCGGCCTCGTCGGGCAGCACGCCGCGGTCGACGAGGTGCTCGGCGGGCGGCAGAACCTCGTCATGTTCGGCCGCCTCCACCACCTCGGGGCCGGGCGGGCGCGGCGGCGGGCGGACGAGCTGCTGGAGCGTTTCCGGCTCACCGACGCCGCCGCCAAGCCCGCGGGGGAGTACTCCGGGGGCATGCGGCGGCGGCTCGACCTGGCCGCCTCGATGATCCTCGCGCCGCCCGTGCTGTTCCTGGACGAGCCGACCACCGGCCTGGACCCGCGCAGCCGGGGCGAGGTGTGGGACGCGATCCGCGACCTGGTGGAGGGCGGCACGACCGTCCTGCTCACCACCCAGTACCTGGAGGAGGCCGACCGGCTCGCCTCCGGCGTCTCGGTGATCGACCACGGCCGCGTCATCGCCGAGGGCACCCCCGACGAGCTCAAGGCGCGGCTCGGCGGCGACCGCGTCGAGGTCGTCGTGGACGACCCCGGGAACCTCGCCGCCGCCGCCGGGATCGTCGGCCGGGTCGCGTCCGGCGAGGTCGACGTGGACGCCGACGCCCTGCGGGTCGGGGCGCCGGTGCGGGGGCGGGCGGCCGCCCTGACCGAGGCCGTCCGGGCCCTGGACGAGGCGGGCGTCGCGGTCGCCGACATCGGCCTTCGCCGCCCGACGCTGGACGAGGTGTTCCTGCACCTCACCGAGAAGGAGGAAGTGCCCTCATGAGCGAAGCGGACCTGGGGGTCGTGCCCCCGAGGAGCGGACGCGTGAGCGTCCAGGCGGTGCGGTGGGCCGCGGCCGACGGGTGGGTGCTGACCTCGCGCGCCCTCGCCCACTGGGCGCGCAAGCCGGGCGAGGTCGCCGTCGGGCTGCTGTTCCCGGTGATGGTCGTGCTGATGATGGGCTACCTGTTCGGCGGGCAGATGGACGTGCCCGGCGGCGGCAGTTACCGGGCGTTCATCGTCCCCGGCATGTTCGCGCTGACGATGGCGTTCGGGGTCGAGACGACGTTCGCCGCGATCGCGAGCGACGCCAGCAAGGGCGTGACCGACCGGTTCCGGTCGATGCCGATGGCCTCGTCCGCCGTCGTCGTGGGCCGGGCCACCGCCGACATGCTGCACTCGGTCGTCGCGCTGGCCGTGATGGCGGCCTGCGGCGTGCTGATCGGCTGGCGCGTCCACGACGGCGCGGGCAAGGCCCTCGCGGGGCTCGGCCTCCTCCTGCTCCTGCGCTTCTCGCTGGTCTGGCTCGGCGTCTACCTCGGCCTGATGGCCAAGGGCCCGGAGTCGGTGGCCGCCGTGCAGATCCTGGTCTGGCCGATCGGGTTCCTGTCCAGCGCCCTGGTGGCGCCGAGCACGATGCCGGGCTGGCTGGGCGCGGTGGCCGAATGGAACCCCATGTCGGCGACGGTGACGGCGTGCCGGGAGCTGTTCGGCGAGCCCGTGGCCGGCGGGTCGTGGGCGGCGCAGCACAGCGTGCTGATGGCGGTCGTGTGGCCGCTGGTGATCGCGGCGGTGTTCTTCCCGCTGTCGGTCCGCCGCTACCGCGCCCTCGGCCGCTAGGGCAGGAGGGACACCCGGTGCCGGGCCAGCGCCAGCGCCGGGTAGCACGCCTCGGGCAGGGGCGGCGCGCCGCCGCTTCCGGGGGACGGGCGCCCCCCGCCGAGCGCGGCGCGCAGCCTCGCGCCCACGGCCGCCGCGTCGTAGGGCTGGACGACGCACAGCTCGGCCTGCATCGCCTGCCGCGCCGCGGCCATCAGCGCCGGGACGTCCCCGACGACGACGATCTCGGCGGGGGCGTCGCCGTAGGAGAGCCGGACGGCGAGGGCGTGCATGCCGGCGGTGCCGGCGCCCTCGTAGCGGAACTCGCAGACCAGGCGGTCGCCGTCGAGGGGCCCCTCCTGGATCAGCCACGCCTGGCCGGGGACGACCCGCCCGAGCGAGTCCTCCCAGGGCGCCGCCGGGACGCCGGCGAGGCCGTCGGCGGCGCGGGCCGCGGCCCTGCGCCCCTCGGCGGGGCCGATCGCGGCGAGCGCCCGCAGGAAGGCCCGCGCGCCCGGGGTGGCCGCCGCGTGCAGGCGGCCGATCAGGTCGCCGAGCGCGGCGCTGCGCGCGGCGGCGTGCGGGGCCGCCGCCTCCAGGCCGCCGAGCTGCGCGGACGTCCACATCTCGGCCTGGAGTGCGCCGGGCTGCGCGGGCAGGGCGCCGGCCTCCCGGACGTAGGCCGCGTACACCTCGGCGAGCCCCGGCAGCATCAGCTCGGGACCGGCGGACGGTCGGGTCGCACTCACGGAATCAGCCTATGAGATCCAGGGGAGCGGCCCGGCCGCGCGTTCCGGGAGGCGGGGCCTACACGGGGACGGTCAGCAGCGTGCGGCCCTCGCCGATCGTGCGGACCTCGAACCGGCTGATCTCCCCGGGCGGCAGCGCGGTGCCGCCCTGCAGCGCCAGCTGGGGCCGCGGCGAGCCCGGCAGGCCGTACCCCTTGGCGGGGACGGACCAGCCGACGACGGTGTGCGCCCTGCCCCGCCGGTCCACGGCGACCAGTTCGCACGCGAGCGGCCCGTCGACCTTGCTGAGCCGCAGTGCGACCAGGCTGCCCCACGCCTTCCGCTGCGTCGCGACCGTCCCGGTCACGCCGGTGCCGGCGTCGGTCGCCGACACCGCCCGGCCGTCCCGCAGCAGCTGGGCGGTTCCGCCGTCCTGCGCGGAGGCGGCGGGGCCGCGGTCGGTGCCCAGCGTGTACCCGGTGCCGAGCGCGGCGCCGAGCAGCACGACGCCGGCGGCGGCCGCGGCCAGCGCACGCGCGGCCCGGTGCCGCCGCTCCCGGCGGATCCGGTGCCGGATCAGGTCGGTGACCGCCGCCGGCTCGGGCGGCGCGGGCATCGCCCCCACCGGGTCGGCGATCGGGCCGATGCCGTCCAGGGTCTGGGCGATCCCGCTCAGCGCGCCGAGTTCCTCGTGGCAGGAGAAGCACGTCGCCAGGTGCGCCTCGAACGCGCGGCGGTCGGGGACCTCCAGCAGCCCGAGGGCGTAGGCGCCGACGTCGACGTGCGGCATGTCCGGCGCTCTCATGGCGTCACGCCCCTCTCCTCCAGGGCGACGCGCAGTGCCCGGAGCGCGTAGTAGACCCGGGACTTCACGGTGCCCACGGGGATCCCGAGATGCTTGGCGGCCTCGTTCACCGAGCGGTCCCGGAAGAAGGTCTCGTTGAGGATCTCGCGGTGGGCCGGGGACAGGGCGAGGAGGGCCTCGGACACGACGACGGAGCGCAGCAGATCCTCCATCCCGTCGGGCACGCGCATGTTCTCCAGCGGGCCCTCGCCCGCCTCCTGCGGCCGTGCGTTCTTGCGGCGCTGGTCGTCGATGACGATCCGGCGGGCGACCGTCGCCAGCCAGGGCAGCAGCGACGCCGCGTTCTCGTCGAGCTGGTGCGCGCTGCGCCAGGCGCGGATCATCGTCTCCTGGACGACGTCCTCGGCCCAGTGCCGGTCGCCGCCGGTGAGGCGCAGGACGAACGACAGCAGCGGGCGGCCGTACACGCGGTACAGCTCGGTCACGATCACCTGGTCGTCCACGCCGGCGGCGGGCCGCGGGCCGCGGAACCAGCTCCACGGTCCGGGCGGGCGTTCGCGGGCGGCCGACGCGGCGGCCGGTGATCTGTGGGCCATCGGGGTCTCCGGCGGGGGTGCGGGGGTGCGGGGCGACGCGGTGACCGTGGGTGTCACGTTGGGAGGCAGTACGGGACCCCTGCGCCACGCGGTTCAACCGAGGCCGTTTCGTGGGGGATTTTCCGCATTGCCACTAACTTGTTCGCCACCATTTCCTTACCGTCCGATCCCAGGGATGATCGAAATGCGTCTCAGGGTGCGTACGGGAGGCGGCGACTCCGACCCGCGCATCGGAACTTTCGCCGGGCAACGCTCACTCCACGCATTGGAGCGAATGCGGGCATCGGGCCCATTTGCCTACAGAGACCGAGGGCGGGGATCGGCATGGTGAAGGAGAACGGGGACGTCCAGCTCAGCTACCGCCTGCTGCTGGCGGTGGACATCCAGGGGTACAGCAGGCGCGACACGCGCGAGCAGTTGCGCGCGCAGCGGCTGCTGACGGAGGCGCTCGACGGCGCCGCCCGCGGCGTCGGACTCGACCGCGCCGGCTGGGACAAGCAGGTCGGCGGGGACGGCGAGCTCGCCACGCTGCCCGAGGGCGTCGACCCGGCGACGGTGGCCGGCGACTTCGTCATCCTCCTCGACGGGGCGCTGCGCGAGGCCAACCGCGACGCCGGCCGCTTCCGCCTGCGCGTCCGGCTCTCGCTGCACCACGGCACGCTCACGGCCGGGCCGTTCGGCCCCGCGGGCGACGCGCCCATCGTCGTCCAGCGGCTGCTGGACGCCGCGCCGCTGCGCCGCGTGCTGGCCGACGACGCGGACCGCGACCTGGCCTACGTCGTGTCGGACTCGCTGTTCGACGACGTCGTGCGGACCGGGTTCTGCGCCCTGCCGCCGCGCGGCTTCCGCGCCGTCAGGGTCGCGGCGAAGGGCGCGGTGTTCCGCGGCCACATCCTCACCGGCCGCGCCGCCGCCGAGGACGCGGGCGAGGAGCCGGGCGAGGACGCGGGCGGACCGGGCTCCCGGTCCGCCCGCGTCCTCGACTTCCCGGCCCTCGCCCTGGGCTGACCGGGAAGCGATCGGCGCGCCCCGCGGTTGACGCCGGTAGGACCGACGACCGATGGAGGCGGACGATGGCGGACGAGGCGGCGCTGGTGAAACTCCTGGCCGGACGCGACATCGGGGTGCTGGCCACGCTCAAGCGCGACGGGCGGCCCCAGCTGTCCACGATCAACTACCACTTCGACGAGGGGCGCCGGCTCGTCCGGATCTCGATCACCGCCGACCGCGCCAAGGCCCGCAACCTCGCCCGCGACCCGCGCGCGAGCCTGCACGTCGGTTCGCCGGACGGCTGGTCGTGGGTGGTCGCCGAGGGCACCGCCGAGCTCACGGCGGTCGCCGCCGATCCGGGCGACGCCGCCGTCGAGGAGCTGGTCGCCCTGTACCGCGACATCCGAGGCGAACACCCCGACTGGGACGAGTACCGCCGCGTCATGGTCGAGGACGGCCGCCAGGTAGTCCGCCTGCAAGTAGATCACCTATACGGCCAAGCGCACTAACGGCCCGCCAAGGGCGTTGACTTGCGGCGTGTTGCCCTTCTGGGGGCGCTGATAAGGGCAACACGCCGCAAGTCAACGGAGCAGGGCAGCCTGGGCCTGCTGGGGCTGCCGGTTTCGCGGGCGTGGCTGTAGCGTGTGGCGATGATCCAGGCCACCGCCACCACCGCCGCCTCACCCGAGGACCTCTTCCGGCACCTGGCCGTCCCCGAGGCGTGGGGCGCCTGGGGCAGGTTCCCCACCCCGGCGCGGCGGACGCGCGCGGGCGACACCTCCCCCTACGGCGTCGGGACGGTCAAGAAGATCTGGCCGGCCAGTGAGCGGACCGTCGCCTACAAGCCCTACGAGCACTTCGGATACGTCGCGCTGGCGGGCCTGCCCGTGCGCCACTACCGCTCGGACGTCCGGCTGGAGCGCCGGGACGCCGGGACGTTCCTGCGCTGGGAGGCGACGTTCGAGCCGCTGATCCCCGGCACCGGCCCGGTCGTCGGCTTCGCGCTCCGGCAGATGCTGAAGGCCTTCGCCCGGTGGCTGCCCGCGCACGTCGAGCACTGCCCGCCGGACTGCCCCGCCCGCAGGGCCGAGGGCATCTGACCCCGCGCCCGGGGTAGTACCGAAGCCGGAGGCCGTGCGACCCCCCGCACGGCCTCCGGCAGAAAAGGTGCAGGCCGAGAGCACCCCGCAGTTCCCTCGGCCTGCACGACCATGGACCCCTCAGGCGGGGTCGGGACCGTAGACCTCCCACAGCTCCCCGGCGAAGAACCTGCCGAAGTCGAGCAGCCTGCCCGCCCCGTCGGGCCCCGTCGTGCGGAAGGTCGTCAGCTGCCGCGCGAAGTCGGTCAGCTGGATGTGCAGCACGCCCGCCGCGACGACCCGCGCGCCGCCCTCCTCGTCCTCGGCGACGTGCCCGTCCAGCAGCCGCACGTAGAGGGTGGAGGTGTCCGGCCAGATCCGCGTCGGCGGCCCGTGCAGGACGTTCTTGTGCCCGCTCAGCGTTCGCCGCCGCCCCTCGCCGTCGGTGTAGAAGAGCCGGTACTTCATCAGCCGCCGGTCCTCCGGCCCGTCCGCGACGAACAGGTTGAACGTGCCCCGCTCGACCGGGCGGCGCCCCCCGTGCCCGGCCGCGTCGACCCATCCGGCGGCCGTCGCCTCGTGGTCCGGCTCGGCCAGGAACCGCTCGATGTCCACCGCGGTGATCGTCAGGCGGAACGACAGGGGCCGGCGCCCCTCGGCCAGCTCGCCGATCCGCGTGTCGGTCTCGCCGTAGGTGACGAACCCCTTCATCTCCTCGGTGAACGACAGCGACGTACGGCCGGCGGCCGCGGTGGACGGTCCCCGTGTCCCACCGTGGCTCCCCGATGCCGGACCGTACGCCGAGCCGTTCCCCGCCCCGCCTGGCGAGCCGGCTCCCCCGGCCGGCTCGGCCCCCGTGGCGGGCGGGGCGGCCGGTCCTCCCGCCCCCCGGCGGGCGGACGTCTCCAGAAGCCGCGTGGCCAGCCGATCGGCCTGCGCGGCGATCGTGAGCGAGGGGTTCGGGCCCACCGGGCCGGGCATCGCCGCCCCGTCGGCGACGTAGAGGCCCGGGAACCCGAACACCTCGCCGAAGGCGTCGCAGACGCCCTCGCCCGGGTGGCCGCCCATGGGGGCGCCGCCCAGCGGATGGACGGTGATGATGCGCTTGCGGAACCACATCGGGTTGTCGGCGAAGTCGGCGCCGAGCACGTCCGCGATGCCCCGCATCGTCTTGCGGACGCGGTTGAACAGCTCCTCGCTGGTCCGGGCGTTCCAGTCGGCCGCGAGCCGGCCGTCCCGCAGGTGCAGCCGCCCGTCGGCGGTCTCGCGGCCCATGCCGAGCAGCGGCAGCGAGCTGACCGTCAGCGCCCCGTCGCCGATCAGGTCCGAGAGCTCCTCGGACAGGTTGGTGTCCGGCGCGTCCTTGAAGAACTCCCGGAAGCGGCCCCACAGGAACTCCGCCGCGCGCTCGACCTCGCCGCGGACGTCGAAGCCGTTCACGATCCAGTCGGTGAACCCGGGGTAGCCGCCGTCCTGGATGTAGGCGCCGCGGCCCGCGCCGGGCACGCCGTCCAGGTCGTCCGGCAGCCGGATCGCCGTGGTGATCACCGGTCCGCGGCTGGCGTTCAGCGGGCGGACCCGGTTGCGGTCCTTGGCCCGCATCAGAAACGTCAGCAGGTCGCCGTTGCCGCAGAACCGGCTGCCGAGCGCGGAGCTGAGGCCTGGGAACGCCCCGCGCGACTTCAGCAGCAGGTACGTGGTGCCGTACGTGCCGGCGCCCAGCACCAGCCGGTCGCACGTGATCGTCCGGACCGGCAGGCGGCGCTTCCTGGCCGCCAGGTCGGTGTGGTGGACGTAGTCGACCTCGTACCCGCCGCCCCGCCGCGGCCGGATCGCCTTCACCTCGTGGGAGGTGCGGATGTCGGCGCCGTGGTGCGCGGCCGCCGACAGGTAGTTGTGGTCGAGGCTGTTCTTGGAGCCCTCGTTGCAGCCGATGTCGCACTCGCCGCACAGCTTGCACGTCCGGCGGCGGGCGCGGTGCAGGTTGCCGTACGCGGGGTCGGCGATCGGCAGGCTCACCCCGGGCGTGCCGCCCGGCTCGGAGGCGAAGCTGACCGCGAGCGGCGGCAGCGTGCTGTGCAGGCCGAGCTCGGCCGCCGCGTCCTGCATCGCGTGCGTCTTCGGGGTGTCGTCGTAGGGGACCTGGTCCAGCGGGTACGGCGTCGCGCCCATCATCCGCTCGACGGCGTCGTAGTGCGGGTCCAGGTCGGCGCGCGAGACCGGCCACGGCTCGTTCCCCCCGCCGGGCACCGGCCGGTCGTGCACGAACCAGCGCTCGTCCTTGCGCAGCAGGACGTTCGCGTAGATCAGGGAGCCGCCGCCGAGGCCGGAGGACACGACGGAGTCGCAGCCCTTGAACCCCCACACGTCGTACATCCCGTACAGCCCGGCGTCGGGGTCCCAGAAGGCCCGGCCCATCTCGGCGGGGGACCGCGGGAAGCTGCCGGGCGGGTACGGCTGCCCGCGCTCCAGCAGGACGACCCGCTGCCCGGCCTCCGCCAGCCGGTACGCGGTGACGGATCCGCCGAACCCGGACCCGACCACCACCGCGTCGGCGTGCTCGGCCGCGCCGCTGGCTCCGGTCATCGCTCAGCCCGCCTTCCGCTTGAGGAAGTCCACGACCTGCGGGAACACCTCGGTGGCGGAGGCGGCGCCCATGAACGGGTCCTGATGGCCGTAGCCGGGCAGGACCGCCAGTTCGTGCAGCCCTGGAGTGATCTTCTCCAGGGTGCGGTGGCAGACGATGTTGGAGTCGGTGAACACGTGGTTGCGGTCTCCGGTGAGGAACAGGATCGGCGTCGTGACCGTGGCGGCGCGCGACAGGTAGTCGTCGGGCAGCGCGGCCGACCGGGGGTCGCGCGGGTGGCGCTTGACCGCGCGGCCGGCCTTCACCATCGCGTGCAGGTGCCGGTAGTAGTTGACGTTGCAGGCCCCGAACAGGTCGGGCAGCCGGCCGTGCGTGACGGGCGACATCTTGGCGTGCGTGAAGATCGGCTTTCCGCCGCCCCACATGAAGCTGAGCATGTGGCAGGCCGGCTCGCGGCACTCGCGGTGGAACGGGGCGACGGCCTTGGCGAGCATCCAGCCGCGCGTCAGCAGGGGGGCGTTCGCGTACCGGGGGTCCAGGTGGCAGGGCCCGAGCACGTACTCCATGAGGGCCGGCCCGTACCCGAGCTTGATCTTCGACCAGCGCGGGGTGCGCGGGGTGAGCGAGACGCTGTTGCAGACCAGGCTGGTGACGCCGGTGACGGTGGCGGCGAACAGCGCCATCGAGAACGAGATCGCGCCCACGCAGTGGGAGATCACGTGGACCCGGCGGTCCCCGATGTGGCGCCGCAGCTCGGCGAGCACCGCCGGGTGGTCGTGGAGCGCGATGGCGTCCAGATCGTGGCGCGAGGCCTCGGCGTTGTAGGGGAACCGTCCGCTGATCCGCAGGTCGGCCGCCCACACGTCGCCGAACCCGGCGTCGTGGAGGTGGTTCACCAGGTTGGCGTGCTCCGGCATGATGTACATGTCGCTGGACGTGGTCAGCCCGTGCAGCAGCAGGACGACGTCGTCGCAGTCGTTCCGGCGGAAACGGGTCAGGTTCAGGCCGAGGCCGTCCTCGGTCGCGAAGGGGTGCGCGGACACCTCGGCGTCGGCGACGCCCGCGTGCGTGAAGCGCGCGATCCGCTGCTGCTCCATGTCCATCTCCTCCGCTTCCTGACGGTCCAACCCTGCCAAACGCCGAGATCGGCGCGGCATCGTGGATAACCCGTACTTACGGTTCCGGGATCACCCGCCCGACGTACGGGACGTACGTGAAGTAAGAGTCGGATCTACTCGGAACGGTTCATCGCGGTCGCGACGCCGACCCGGGAGGACACGCCGATCTTGCCGAAGACGCGGGAGAGGTGGGTCTCGACCGTCCGGACGCTGAGGTACAGCCGCTCGGCGATCTGCTGGTTGCTGTTCCCCTCGGCGACCAGCAGCGCGATCTCGTGCTCGCGCGGGGAGAGCCCGAACGGCAGGTCCTTCCCGCCCTTGGCGCTCCGCGCGGGCGCCCCGGGGGAGGGGACCCGGACACCGAGCCGGCGCTGCTCGCGCACGACCTGCGCCAGCAGCCCCTTCATCCCGCACGACTCGAAGACCTCCGCGGCGGCGCGCAGCCGGTCCCGGGCCCGGGCGCGGTCGCCGGCGGCGGCGTGCGCGAGCCCGGCGGCCAGTTCGGCGCGTCCGGCCTCGGGCCGCCGCCCCGCCTTGGCGAGCAGGTCGGCGGCCTCCGCCGCCACCGCCGCGGACCCGGCCGGGTCGGCGGCGCGCAGCGCGTGCGCCCGGGTCAGCCGGGCCAGGCCGGTGTCGCCGGCCAGCAGCGGGTCGGCGATCGCCTCGGCGATGTCGGCCCAGTTCGCGGCGTCGGCGCCGTCCTCCTGCGCGGCGCGGACCGCCGCGAGCGCCTCCGCGCAGATCACCAGGGTGCTGAAGTCCAGGCCGAGGGTGCCGTCGCCGCAGGCGGCGATCAGCGCGGTGGCGCCCTCCTCCAGCCGGCCCTCGTTGATCACCGCGATGGCGCGGGCGACGTGCGCCATGTGCGTCCACCACTCGCCCGACCCGGTGTCGTTGGCGACGGCCTCGTCCCCGGCCCGCAGCGCCCGCTCGTGGTCGCCCATCAGGGACGCGGTCAGGCACTGCTGGATCAGCCCGTAGGCCAGCACCTCCTGCGAGCGCAGGTCGCGGCCGACCGCGGCGGCCTCGTCGGCGACGGCGGCGGCCTCCTCCAGCCGCCCCAGCTGGGCCAGGACGCGCGACTGCCCGGACAGCATGTAGCCGAGGACGAACGTCTGCCCGGTCGTGCGGGTGATCGACACCAGCCGCTCGGCGTGCCGCAGCGCCTCGTCGTACATGCCGAGGAACGACTCGGCGAAAACCAGCCAGGCGAAGCAGTCCAGGCAGTCGGCGAAGTCGTGGTCGGACGCCGCGGAGAACAGCCGGTCGGCGGTCTGGGCGCGGGCGATCGCCTCCGCGACCTCGCCGCGCCCGTAGGCGACCATCGGGCGCATCGCCGCGACCGCCGCCGTGAGGCCGGAGCCCCACCCGGGGGCGCTGTCGGGGATCGTCTCCAGGATGGCGTGCGAGCCGCGGGTGTCGATCCGCTGGATCCGGTCGGCGACGAGCCGGATCCGCAGCAGCACCGCCTCGGGGGTCTGCCGGTCGGTGCTGCGGCGCAGCTCGTCCAGGACCAGGGCGCGGGCCTCGTGGATCCGGCCGAGCTGGCGCTCCATGATCGCGCACATGTGCACGGTGCGGGCGCGGCGGACGGTGTCGTCCTGGGGCAGCAGCCCGAGCAGCGTGCGGGCGGTCTCGCGGCCCTCCTCGGCATGGCCGCTGACGGCCTGGACCTGGGCCAGCTCGACCAGCAGCTCCACCCGGTCGGGAAAGGCGTCGGCGGCGGCGCCGGGCATCAGGTCCAGCGCGGCCTGTAGCCAGTAGGCGGCGGTCGCGGGCGCCTGCTGCGCGACGGCACGGGCGGCCTCCAGCAGCGTCCGGATCGCCTCGGCGTCGCCGAACCGCGCCGACCGCACCACGTGGTGCGCGCGCACGGCCGCCGGGGCGCCCAGCTCCGCCAGCCGCTCCGACACCCGCGAGTGCGCGGCGATCCGCCAGCCCGCCGCCGTCGAGGCGTAGGCGACGTGGCGCACCAGGGGGTGGCGGAACCGGAACCGGCCGCCCGGCGCGGGACGCACCACGTCGTGGCCGGTCAGCACGTCCAGGGCGGTGAGCGCGGCGTCGCGGTCCATCTCGGCCGCGACCGACGCGAGCGCGGGCTCGAACACGTCCGCGGCCACCGCCGCGCCCTGCGCCATCAGCAGCGCCTGCGGCGGCAGCGCGCTCAGCTCGACCTGCAGCGCCGCCCGCACCGCCGGCGGCACCTCGGTCAGGTTCGCCACGCCCTTCTCCCAGTGGCGGTCCAGCCCGGCGCCGGTCGCGGGCACGGCCCCGCCCGCCATCCTGGCGAGCGCCTCAAGGTAGAACGGGTTGCCGCCGCTGGCCTTGAACAGCGCCTCGCACCGCGCGCGGCCGACGTCGGGGCCGAGGAACTCGCGGACCTCGCTCTGGCTGAGCGGGTCGACCGCCACCCGCACGCCCTGCGGGCCCGCCGCGTCCACCAGGGCCGCCAGCCGCGGCGACGCCTGCGCGGGACGGTAGGCGACCGCCAGCAGCACCCGGGCCCGCGGCGGATGCCGGACCAGGTGGTCCAGCAGCTCGATCGTCGCGTCGTCGGCCCAGTGCAGGTCGTCCAGGATCAGCACCAGCCCGGACGGCTCGGCGAGCGCCTCCAGCAGGTGCCGGACGGTGCGGTGCAGCTGGTAGCGCGCCACCCGCGACTCCGGCGAGGCGGCGGGCGGGTCGCCGGACAGGTCGGCGAGCGCGGGGAACACGGTGCCGAGCAGGCGCAGCGCGCCCGGCGGCAGGTCGAGGGCGTGCTCTTCGAGGCGGTCGTCGAGCGCGTCGACCACGGCGCCGAACGGCATCTCCTGCTCGAACTCGGCCGCGCGCCCCGCGACGAACGGCAGCTTGCGGGCGATCGCGCCGTCGGCGAGCTCGTTCAGCAGCCGCGTCTTGCCGGCGCCGGGCTCGCCGACCAGCGCGACGAGGCCGTAGCCGTCCTCGACCGCGTCGAGAGCGCGGTCGATCCGCTGCAGCGCGTCCCGGCGCCCCACCAGCGGAGCGTTGCCGGGACCCCCGGCGGCATGGGCCGCACGACCCTCCATGTCCACACCCCAACAGCGACAGGCGGCCGATACGCCGTGACCATGCTTCTTGTTGTGGTACCTCTGAACGAGCGGGATTTACCTTATCGGGTGGAACGTCAATAAGGCGGGACAACACGCCCTGCCTGCGCCTTGCCCGCTCGCGACGGCGTCCTTGGACCGTATGTACATAGCTATGAACGGCCCTCGCGCGGCCCATGTCAACCTCGGGAGGGTAAACCGTCCCGCGACCGTGACATCCGCCGCCGGGTCAGCCCTCCAGGCCGAGGCGGGCGGCCGCCTCGGCCCAGCGGGCCTCGTCGCCCGACGGCTCGTAGCGGCGCAGGTCCTGGGTGGCGGCGACCAGGGCGCGGGACTCGGCGAGGTCCCCGACGGCGCCGTGCGCGCGGGCCTGCGCCAGCACGTTGCCGAGAGCGGTCGCCTCGACGGGCCCGGCCACCACCGGCAGTCCGCTCGCGTCGGCGGTCAGCCGGCACAGCAGGTCGTTGCGGCTGCCGCCGCCCACCAGGTGGACGACGTCGATCTCCCGCCCCGACAGGCGCGCCGCCTGGCGCAGCGCGGCGCGGTGCGCGAGGGCGAGGCTGTCGAGGATGCAGCGCACCGTCTCGGCGCGGGTGGACGGCTCGGGGAACCCGCGGCGGCGGCAGTGCGCGGCGATGCGGGCCGGCATGTCGCCGGGCGGCAGGAACTCGGGGTCGTCGGGGTCGATGAGGCGGCGCAGGCCGGGCACGTCCGCGGCCGCGGCCACCAGGCCCGGCAGGTCGGCCTCGCCCCAGGTCCGCAGGGACTCCTGGATGAGCCACAGGCCCATCACGTTGCGCAGGTAGCGGACGGTCCCGTCGACGCCGCCCTCGTTGGTGAAGTTGGCCTTGCGGCTCTCGTCGGTCAGCACGGGGGCGTCCAGTTCCACGCCGACCAGCGACCAGGTGCCGCACGAGATGTAGGCGAACCGGTCCGTGGCGGCGGGGACGGCGGCGACGGCGGAGGCCGTGTCGTGCGAGCCGACGGCCGTGACGCGCAGGGCGCCGTGGCCGATCTCGGCCGCCACGTCCGCGCGCAGGGTCCCGATGTCCGCGCCGGGGTCGTGCAGCGGCGGGAAGATCCGCGCGGGAAGGCCCAGCCGGTCGATGAGGTCCGCCGACCAGGTGCCGCCGCGGACGTCCAGCAGCCCGGTGGTGGAGGCGTTCGTGCGCTCGGCGCCGACCTCCCCGGTGAGCCAGTGGGCCAGCAGGTCGGGGACGAGCAGCAGCGTCGCGGCCCGGGACAGGTCCTCGGCCGCGAGCTGGTAGATCGTGTTGAACGGGAGGAACTGCAGGCCCGAGGTCCGGTAGAGCAGGTCCTCGCCCAGTTCGGCGCGCACCCGCTCCATCACGCCGTCGGTGCGGGCGTCGCGGTAGTGGACGGGGTTGCCGAGCAGCCTGCCCTCCGCGTCGAGGAGCCCGTAGTCGACGGCCCAGGAGTCGATGCCGACCGAGGACAGGCCGCGCGGGGCGGAGCGGAGCCCGTCCAGGACGTTGCCGTAGAGGCCGAGGATGTCCCAGTGCAGGGTTCCGTTGACACGGACGGGACGGTTCGGGAAGCGGCGGATCTCCTCCAGGGCGAGGGTGCCCGGCCCGACGCGCCCGGCCATCACCCGCCCGCTGGACGCCCCGAGATCGACGGCCGCGAACATCGCTTCACTCATGCTGTGTCTTTGTGGGGGGCGACCCCCCACACCCCCCGGTTCGCTTCGCTCATGCTGTGTCTTTGTGGGGGGGCGACCCCCCACACCCCCCGGTTCGCTTCGCTCATGTGAGGACCAGAACCTCCAGAGTCCGCGGCCCGTGCACGCCCTCCACCCGGGACAGCTCGATATCGCTCGTCGCGGACGGCCCCGACACGAACGTCAGCGGGCGCCGCGGGTCGAGCCGTTCGAGCGCCTCGGGCACGTCGGCGGCGACCTGGCCGGCGAGGACGACGATCAGGTGGTAGTCGGGCACGAGCGACAGGGCGCGCGGCCCCTGGCCGGCGCCGTGGTCCAGCACGATCGTGCCGGTCTCGGCGACCGCGGCCGCGCAGCCGGTGACCGCCCCGGCGAGACCGTCGAGGTCGGCGGGCGACGGGTCGCGCACGAGCGCCGCGCCGGTCGCGGACGTCCACTCCTCCGGCAGGCCGGAGGGGACGCCGTAGGCGCCGGGACGGGCCGCGAGCCGTTCGGCGACGGCCGCGGCGACCTCGGCCTCCGCGACCCGCAGGACGGTCGCGCGGTAGTCGGCGACCCGCTCGGCGAACAGGTCGATGACCGCCCCCTCGTGGTGGCGGCGCAGGTAGCCGCGGTCGATCCGGTCGTAGGCGGCCGCGACCTCGGCGGCGGGCCGGCCGGGAGCCGCCCGCTCGATCCGCCGGAGGATCTCCTCGCGCGCGTTCACCGTTCCCCCTCCTCGCGCCCGCCGCCGGTCCGGGCCCACCAGGCGCGGAACGACTCGGGCGGCGGCGCGGGCGCGTCCCGCGTCTCGGTCCAGGCGCGCAGCGGCCCGGGCAGCCGCCGGATCCGGCCGCCGCGCGCCACGGCGCGGCGGCTCGCGGACGCGGCGCGCTGCGCGAGCGCGAGCCGGGTGGGGGAGCGCAGCGTCCACCCGGCCGCGGCCATCGCCACCCGCTCCAGCGGATGGCGGGGCCCCTTCTCGACGGCGCGGGCCCGCAGGTGCACCAGCACCTCCGGGATGTCGATGGCGACCGGGCACGCCTCGAAGCAGGCCCCGCACAGCGTCGACGCGTACGGCAGCGACGCGTCCACCTCCGACTCGATGCCCCTGATCTGCGGGGACAGGATCGCGCCGATGGGGCCGGGGTAGGGCGAGCCGTAGGCGTGGCCGCCCGCGCGCTGGTAGACCGGGCACACGTTCAGGCACGCCGAGCAGCGGATGCAGCGCAGCGCCTGCCGGCCCACCTCGTCGGCCAGGGTGGCGGTGCGGCCGTTGTCCAGCAGGACGAGGTGGAAGTCGCGGGGGCCGTCGCCGGGGGACACGCCCGTCCAGGTCGAGGTGTAGGGGTTCATCCGCTCGGCGGTGGACGAGCGGGGCAGCAGCTGGAGGAACACCTCCAGGTCCCGCCAGCTCGGCACGATCTTCTCCACGCCCATCACCGAGATGAGCGTCTCGGGGAGCGTCAGGCACATCCGGCCGTTGCCCTCCGACTCCAGCACGACGAGCGTGCCGGTGTCGGCGACGGCGAAGTTCACGCCCGACACCCCGACCTTCGCCGACAGGAATTTGGCGCGCAGGTGCCGCCGGGCCGCCTCCGCCAGCTCCGCGGGCGCGTCGGTCAGCCCCTCCGGGGCGTCGTCCATCGCGCGCAGGAAGATGTCGCGGATGTCGGAGCGGTTGCGGTGGATGGCCGGGACGAGGATGTGCGAGGGCCGGTCGTCGCCGAGCTGGACGATCAGCTCCGCGAGGTCGGTCTCGTAGGCGGTGATCCCCTCCTCGGCGAGGAACTCGTTGAGGCCGATCTCCTGCGTCGCCATCGACTTGACCTTGACGACCTCGGTCTCGCCGGTGGCCTTCACCAGGTCCGCGACGATCCGGTTGGCCTCGGCCGCGTCGCGGGCCCAGTGCACCGTCCCGCCCGCCTCGGCGACCTTGCCCTCCAGCTGCCGCAGGTAGTGCCCGAGGTTCGCCAGGACGTGGTCCTTGATCTGCTTGCCCGCCTCGCGGAGCTCGGGCCAGTCGTCCAGCTCGGCCACCGCGGCGGCGCGGCGCCCCCGGATCGTGGTGGTGGCGTGCGCGAGGTTCGCGCGCAGCCGCGGGTCCGCCACCGCGCGGCGCGCCGCGTCGGGGAACGACGGCATCCCGAGGTAGGTCGGCATCGCCTGAGCGGAGCGAACCGGGGGGTGTGGGGGGTCGCCCCCCCACGGGGTACGCGCCGTTGAGGTCATGCTGGCTCCTCCTGTGTCGAGGCGAGGATCTCGGCCAGGTGGACGGTCCGCACCCCGGCGCGGGTGCGGGTGAGGGCGCCGCCGATGTGCATCAGGCAGGAGTTGTCCGCCGCGCACAGCGTCTCGGCGCCGGTCTCCCGGACGGCGGTGACCTTGTCCGCGCACATCGCGGCCGACACCTCGGCGTTCTTCAGCGCGAACGTCCCGCCGAACCCGCAGCACTCGGCCGCGTCCGGGAGCTCGACCAGGTCGATGCCGCCGACCTCGCGCAGCAGCCGCAGTGGGCGGTCGCCGACGTGCAGCATCCGCAGCGAGTGGCACGTGGGGTGGTAGGTGACGCGGTGCGGGTAGTACGCGCCGACGTCGGTGACGCCGAGGACGTCCACCAGGAACTCCGTCAGCTCGTACACGCGGGAGGCGACCCCGGCGGTGCGCGGCGCCAGCCGGGGGTGCCAGTCGCGGATCATCGCCGCGCAGGACGCGGACGGCGTCACGACCGCGTCGTAGGGCTCGAACGTCTCCGCGAACCCCTTCACCAGCGGGAGCGCCTGCTTCCGGTAGCCGGTGTTGAGGTGCATCTGCCCGCAGCAGGTCTGCGACTCGGGGAACTCGACGTCGTGGCCGAGGCGCCGCAGCAGCCGCACCACCGCCTTGCCCGTCCCCGGGTACATCGTGTCGTTGACGCAGGTGAGGAACAGCGCGACCTTCACAGTGCCTTCCTCCCGAGGGCGGGGCCGCCCAGAGCGGAGCGGCTGGATTCGCGGACGACCAGCTCGGGCTGGAACATCACCTGCTGGTGGGCGTGCCCGCCCGAGTCGTCGCACTCCTCCAGCAGCAGCTCGGTCGCGATCCGGCCGAGCTGGTAGGTGGGCTGCCGCACCGAGCTGAGCGGGACGGCGGCCGCGGCCGAGAACTCGATGTCGTCGTACCCGATCAGCGCGACGTCATCCGGCACCTTGATCCCGGCCTGCAGCAGGACGCGCAGCACGCCGAGCGCGAGCAGGTCGTTCGCGCAGAAGATCGCGTCGGGCAGCGGCGGGCCGGCCTCCAGCAGCCGGCGGGCCGCCTCCTGCCCGGACCGGGCGTTCATCGCCCCGACGGCGACCTCGCGCATCGCGTCCCGGCCGAGCCCGGCGGCGCGCAGCGCCCGCAGCGCGCCCTTGCGCCGGTCGACGCACTGGCGCAGCACGGCCGGGCCGGTGACGAGCGCCAGCGTCCGGGCGCCCGCGTCCAGCAGCTCGCGGACCGCGAGCTCGCCGCCCGCGACGTCGTCCACGGCGACCGAGCACTGGTTGGCGCGCGGCGTCGGGTGGTCGAGCAGGACCACCGGGACGCCCCGCTCGCTCAGCCGGTCGGCGGCCTCGCCGTCGTCGCCGACCGGGGTCAGCAGGACGCCCCGGACGCGCTGCTCGGCGAACACCCGCAGGTTGCGCAGCTCCCGCTCGTCCGACTCGCCCGAGGAGGACAGGATCACCGCGTAGCCGCGCTCGCTGGCGGTGTCCTCCACGCCGCGCGCCACGTCGGTGAAGAACGGGTTGGCCAGGTCGAGGACCATCAGCCCGATCGTGCTGCTGTGCCCGGCGCGCAGCGTGGACGCCGAGCCGTTGCGGACGAAGCCGAGATCGCGGATCGCCTGCTCGACGCGGGCGCGGGTGGCCTCGGCCACGCGCTCGGGCCGGTTGAGCACGTTGGACACGGTGCCGGGGGAGACGCCGGCGTGCGCCGCGACCTGCTTGATGCCGACCGTCCGGCGCGGCGGCGCGGAGCGGCCGGTCACGTCTGCGCCCAATCTGTGTGCCCCCGAGTCGTCCGCTGCTGTGTCGCCGCTCACTTTGGGTCATTCGATTAAAACGTGTCAACCCGAGGAGGGGGTCCACCAGGCGCGAAACCGGACGGCCGGTCCTGGCCGCGAACGGATTCCGAACTTCACCGACCCTTGCGGATACGGGCTTTCCGCAGCGTCGGGCAGTGGTGGCGGCACGTTCCCCTCTTGACGGGTGCTCCGGGTCACATCTAGCGTCCTCCGCAACATCCTGTTAAAACGTTTTTCATCTGTACGTCACAGACGACCCCCGCGAGGAGGGCCGCGATGAGTGCACCGGGCCGCTCGGCGCCGCCGACATTGGCACTGGTCAACGTGAGTAAGTCGTTCGGCGCGGTCCGCGCGCTGCAGGGGGTCACCCTGGAGCTCCACGCGGGCGAGGTGCACGCCCTTGCGGGGGAGAACGGCGCCGGCAAGTCCACCGTTGTAAAAACGTTCGCAGGCGTGCACCGCCCCGACGCGGGCGAGGTGCGGGTGGACGGCGAGCCGGTGGCCTTCAACGGCCCCGCCGACGCGCAGGCCGCCGGAGTCGCGGTCATCTACCAGGAGCCCACGCTGTTCCCCGACCTGTCGGTCGCGGAGAACATCTTCATGGGCCGCCAGCCGCGCGGCGCGCTCGGCCGCATCGACCGCCGCGCCATGCACGCCGAGACGGCCCGGCTGTTCGATCGGCTCGGCGTCGCGCTGGACCCGCAGCAGCCCGCCCGGGGCCTGTCGATCGCCGACCAGCAGGTCGTCGAGATCGCCAAGGCCATCTCCCGGGACGCGCGGGTGCTCATCATGGACGAGCCGACCGCGGCGCTCACCGGCCAGGAGGTCGCCCGCCTGTTCGCCGTGACCCGCAGCCTGCAGGAGCACGGCTGCGCGGTGCTGTTCATCTCGCACCGGCTGGAGGAGATCTTCGAGATCTGCCGCCGGGTCACGACGCTGCGCGACGGCACCTACGTCGGCACCGACATGGTCGCCGACATCACCCCCGACGACCTCGTCCGCCGGATGGTCGGCCGCGACCTGGACGCGCTCTACCCCAAGCAGGACGTCACGCCCGGCGAGGTCGCGCTGAAGGTGAGCCGGCTGACCCGCGAGGGCGCCTTCACCGACGTCTCCTTCGAGGTCCGCCGCGGCGAGATCGTCGCGCTGGCCGGGCTGGTCGGCGCCGGCCGCAGCGAGGTCGCCCGCGCCGTCTTCGGCGTGGACCGCTGGGACGCCGGGACGGTCGAGGTCGGCGGGCGCGCGCTCCCGGCGGGCAGCCCCACGGCCGCGATGTCGGCCGGGCTGGCGCTCGTCCCCGAGGACCGCCGCCAGCAGGGCCTGGTCATGGACATGTCGATCGAGCGGAACATGGGCCTGACCCAGCTGAAGGCGCTGCGCCGCGAGACCGGCCGCGGGGGCCTGATCTCCCGGAAGGTGGAGCGGGACCGCGCCGCCGACTGGGGCCTGCGCCTCCAGCTGAAGTACTCCCGCCTCAGCGACGCCGTCGGCGTCCTGTCGGGCGGCAACCAGCAGAAGGTCGTGCTCGCCAAGTGGCTGGCCACCGAGCCGGCCGTGCTGATCGTGGACGAGCCGACCCGCGGCATCGACGTCGGCACCAAGGCCGAGGTGCACCGCCTGCTGTCGGAGCTCGCCGCGCAGGACCTGGCGGTGCTGATGATCTCCTCCGACCTGCCGGAGGTGCTCGGCATGGCCGACCGGATCCTCGTCATGCACGAGGGGCGGCTGACCGCGCAGATCGCCCGCGCGGACGCGACCGAGGAGAGCGTGATGGCCGCGGCCACCGGCCGCCCCGGCACCGGAAAGGCGGCCTGAGCCGATGACCGTCCTCACCCAGTCCCCGGCCAGGCCGGAGTCGGGCGGCCCGCCGGGCGGCGGGCGCCGCCTCGTCGAGATGGTGCTGCGCGCCCGCGAGCTGAGCATCCTCGGCGCGCTGGTCGTGCTCGTGCTCGGCACGACGATCGCCAACCCGCGGTTCCTGTCCGGCCAGGGCCTCAAGGACATCTTCCTCAACGCCTCGATCCTGGTGCTGCTCGCCGTCGGGCAGAGCATGGTCGTCGTCACCCGCAACATCGACCTGTCGGTCGGGTCCGTCGTCGGGCTCGTCGCGTTCAGCGCCGGGAAGTTCGCCTCCGGCGGGGACCGCAACGTCGTGCTGGTCGTGCTGGTGGGCGTCGGGATCGGCCTGGTCTGCGGGCTCGTGAACGGGCTGCTGGTCAGCTTCTGCCGGGTGCCCGCCCTCGTCGTCACCCTCGGCACCCTGTACGTGATCCAGGGGCTCGACTACCGCATCGCGCACGGCGACCAGATCGGCGCCGCGGACCTCCCGGCGTCGCTGCTGAGCCTCGGCAACGACGGGATCCTCGGCATCCCCTACCTGCCGATCATCACCGTGGTGGTGATGGCGGCGGTCGGCTACTACCTGCGCTCCTACTCCTCCGGGCGCGAGTACTACGCGATCGGCTCCAGCCCGGAGGCCGCGATGCTCGCCGGCGTGCCGATCCGCCGCCGGGTCCTCACCGCCTACCTGGTCAGCGGCGCCCTCGCCGGCCTCGCCGGGGTGCTGTGGCTCGCCCGGTTCGGCACCGTCGTCGCGGACGCGGCCAACGGCTGGGAGCTGAAGGTCGTCAGCGCCGTCGTCGTCGGCGGCGTCGCCATCACCGGCGGCGTCGGCACCGTGTACGGGGCGGCGCTCGGCGCGCTGCTGCTCACCACCATCGGCAGCGTGCTGGTGGTGCTCAAGGTCAACTCGTTCTGGCAGGACGCGATCACCGGCGTCCTGCTGCTGCTGGCCATCAGCGTCGACCGGCTGCTGGCGCTGCGCGTCACCCGGGCGCTGAAACAGCGGTCCCTGGCGTCGGCCGCGCACCGCGCCGCCGCCCCGGAGAGCAAGGAGGGACGGTCATGAGCCGCCTGATGCGGTGGGAGACCGCCGTCACCCTGCTGCTGGTCCTGGTCTTCGCGAGCGGCGCCGGGTTCTCGCCGGACTTCGCCAACAACGACAACCTGTCGTTCGCGCTGGACGACCTCAGCGAGATCGCGCTGATCGCGCTGCCGATGACGCTGCTGGTCGTGTGCGGGCAGGTGGACCTGTCGGTCGCCTCGATCCTCGGGCTGTGCAGCGCCCTCACCGGCAAGCTGTGGGACGGCGGGATGTCCATCGAGGCGATCATCCCGCTGGTGCTGGTCGTCGGCGTCGTGTGCGGGCTGGTGAACGGCCTGCTGGTGACAAGGCTCGGGCTGCCGTCCCTGGCCGTGACGATCGGCACGCTGACCCTCTACCGGGGCCTGGCGTACGTGACGCTCGGGACCGGGGCGGTCTCGGAGTTCCCGACCGCCTACACCGACCTCGCGACGTCCTCCATCCCGGGCACACCGATCCCGTACCCGGTCGCGCTCTTCGCCGTTCTCGCCGCCGTGACCGGCGTCGTCCTGCACGCCACCGGCGTCGGGCGGTCGCTGTTCGCGATCGGCGCGCAGGAGGACGCCGCCTACTTCGCCGGCATCCGCGTCAAGCGCATCAAGCTGATCCTGTTCGCGGTGTCCGGCCTCGTCGCCGGGTTCGCCGGCGTCGTCTACACGCTGCGCTACGGCAGCGCCCGCGCCGACAACGGCATCGGCCTGGAGCTCGCCGTCATCGCGGCGGTGCTGCTCGGCGGCGTCGACTTCGACGGCGGCAAGGGCACCCTCGGCGGCGTCATCGCGGCCGTGCTGCTCATCGGCCTGCTCCGCAACCTGCTGATGCTCAACGACGTCTCCACCGAGGTCCAGTCGATCGTC
Organism: Actinomadura coerulea; assembly: GCF_014208105.1. NCBI lineage: Bacteria > Bacillati > Actinomycetota > Actinomycetes > Streptosporangiales > Thermomonosporaceae > Actinomadura > Actinomadura coerulea. The sequence goes on along the minus strand of NZ_JACHMQ010000001.1, from coordinate 3,078,912 downwards.
ACGGGCCTGCTGCTCATCATCAGCGTCCTCACGCCGCGGCTGATCGCCGTGGCGCGCGAGGCCCGAGGCCGGCGGCGGGGCGCGAGACCCGCGGTCCCCGCCGCCGCACCCTGACGCACCGCACCACCCCCGCCCCCCCGCCGTACGCCCACCCACCCCGTAGCACGACCCGGAACTGTGAAAGGCACTCTGATGACCATTCGTTTGCGCGCCCCGCGCCGGCTGGCGGCCGCCGCCACGGCGGGCGCTCTGGCCCTCAGCCTGGCCGCCTGCGGCGGGACCACCAAGGACTCCGCGTCCGACTCGGGGGACGCCAAGGCCGGGGGGAACGCCTCGGCGAACCCGAACGCGCCGCTGAAGAAGGGCCTGAAGCTGGCCTTCCTTCCCAAGCAGGTCAACAACCCCTACGAGACGATCGTCGACAACGCCGGCATCGCGGCGGCCAAGGAGTTCGGCGGTGAGGCCAAGGAGGTCGGCCCGTCCGACGCCTCGGCGTCCTCGCAGGTCTCCTACATCAACACGCTGATCCAGCAGCGGCACGACGCGATCCTCATCGCCGCCAACGACGAGAACGCGGTGTGCGGGCCGCTCAAGCAGGCGATGTCCAAGAACATCAAGATCGTCGCCTACGACTCCGACACCAACCCCGACTGCCGGGACCTGTTCATCAACCAGGCCAGCTCCGAGGAGATCGGCCGCAGCGAGGTCAAGCTGCTGTCCGAGCAGATCGGCGGCGAGGGCGAGATCGCGATCCTGTCGGCGACCGCGAACGCCACGAACCAGAACACCTGGATCAAGTTCATGCAGGACGAGCTCAAGAAGCCCGAGTACTCCAAGATGAAGCTCGTCAAGGTGGCCTACGGCGACGACGACGACCAGAAGTCGTTCCAGCAGACCCAGGGCCTGCTGCAGGCGTACCCGAACCTGAAGGGCATCATCTCGCCCACCACGGTGGGCATCGCGGCCGCCGCCCGCTACATCTCCGGCTCCAAGTACAAGGGCAAGGTCGCGCTGACCGGCCTCGGCACCCCCGACCAGATGCGCAAGTTCGTCAAGGACGGCACGGTCAAGGGCTTCGAGCTCTGGGACCCGAAGAACCTCGGCTACCTCGCCGCGTTCGCGGCGGCGGCGCTGTCGTCCGGCCAGATCACCGGCGCGGAGGGCGAGAAGTTCAAGGCCGGCAAGCTCGGCGAGCGCACGATCGGCGCCAACGGCGAAGTGATCCTCGGCCCGCCGACCGTGTTCGACGCCAAGAACATCGACCAGTACCACTTCTGAGCCTGAGCGAAGCGAACCGCTAGGCGTGGGGGCCGCCCCCCACGAGGAGACACACAGATGTCCGGAAGCACGAAGCGCGTCTGCTTCCTGCTGAAGGTCAGGCAGGACCGCCTGGAGGAGTACAAGCTGCGCCACCAGGCGGTCTGGCCCGACATGCTCAGCGCTCTGCGCGACACCGGCTGGCACAACTACTCGCTGTTCCTGCGCGAGGACGGCCTTCTCGTCGGCTACCTGGAGACCGACGACTTCGAGGCCGCCCAGGAGGCGATGGCCCGCACCGAGGTGAACGCGCGGTGGCAGGCGGAGATGGCGCCGTTTTTCGAGGACCTCGACGGCCGCCCCGACGAGGGGATGCGGACGCTCCCCGAGGTCTTCCACCTGGACTGACCAGGTGACCGGATAGAAGAGAGGCAAGCGTGAACAACACCAGCGCGGTGAAGGACGCCCTGCGCCGCCAGCAGATCGAGACCCCTTCGTGGGCGTACGGGAACTCGGGGACCCGGTTCAAGGTCTTCGCCCAGCAGGGCGTGCCGCGCACCCCGTGGGAGAAGATCGACGACGCCGCGCAGGTGCACCGGTTCACCGGCGTCGCGCCCAGCGTGGCGGTCCACATCCCCTGGGACCGGGTGGACGACTACGCCGCGCTGGCCGCCCACGCCGAGAAGCGGGGCGTGCGGATCGGGGCGGTGAACACCAACGTCTTCCAGGACGACGACTACATGCTCGGCAGCGTCACCAACCCCGACCCGGCCGTCCGCCGCAAGGCCCTCGACCAGCTGCTCGAGGCGGTCGACATCATGGACGCCACCGGGTCCCGCGACCTGAAGCTGTGGTTCTCCGACGGCACGAACTACCCGGGGCAGGACGACATCCGCGACCGGCAGGACCGGATGGCCGAGGCCCTCGCCGCCGTCTACGACCGGCTCGGCGACGACCAGCGGTTCCTGCTGGAGTACAAGCTGTTCGAGCCGGCGTTCTACACGACCGACCTGCCGGACTGGGGCACCTCCTACGCGCACTGCCTGAAGCTCGGCCCGAAGGCGCAGGTCGTGGTCGACACCGGCCACCACGCGCCCGGCACCAACATCGAGTTCATCGTGGCGTTCCTGCTGCGCGAGGGGAAGCTCGGCGGGTTCGACTTCAACTCCCGCTTCTACGCCGACGACGACCTGATGGTGGGCGCCGCCGACCCGTTCCAGCTGTTCCGGATCATGTACGAGGTGGTGCGCGGCGGCGGCTACGACGCCTATCCCGGTGGGGGGACGACCCCCCACGCCCCCCGGCAAGAGAGCGGGGGAGCGGGCGTGGCGTTCATGCTCGACCAGTGCCACAACATCGAGCCGAAGATCCAGGGCCAGATCCGCTCGGTGATGAACGTCCAGGAGGCCACCGCGAAGGCGCTGCTGGTGGACGCCGACGCCCTGCGGTCGGCGCAGCGGTCCGGTGACGTCCTGGAGGCGAACGCCGTGTTCATGGACGCCTACAACACCGACGTCCGGCCGCTGCTCGCCGAGCTGCGCGAGGAGATGGGCCTGCACCCGGACCCGGTCGCCGCCTACAAGGCGTCCGGCTACTTCGAGCGGATCGCGGAGGAGCGCAAGGACGGCCAGGCGGCCGGTTGGGGCGCGTGAGCATGCCGCGCCGCCCCGTCGTCCTCGTCGCCGCCGCCGGGCTCGTCCTGGCCGTGGCCGTCCCCGCGCACGCCGTGGAGAACGCCGCCCTGGGCATCGGCGGCCTGGAGACCGAGCACGCCACGACACCGAACGCGGTCTCGGCCGCCAAGCCGCGGTTCGGATGGGTGCTGAGCGCGGGGGAGCGCGGTCAGCGGCAGACGGCCTACCGCGTCTCCGTCGCCACCGCCGACGGCCGCCACACCGTCTGGGACTCGGGCGCGGTCGGCTCGGCGCGCGGCTACGACGTGCGCTACGACGGGCCGGCGCTCAGGCCCGCCACCCGCTACACCTGGCGGGTCAAGGTCGCCGACGCCCGCGGGCACTGGACGCGCTGGAGCAAGACGACCTGGTTCGAGACCGCGCTCGGCGCGGACGGCTGGCGCGGCTCCTGGATCGGCGCCCCGGAGAACGCCGCGTCCACCCCCGACCTGCGCGGCACCAGCTGGATCTGGTACCCCGAGGGCGACCCCAAGACGCAGGCGCCCGCCGGCTCGCGCTACCTGCGCGGCGCGTTCGACCTGGCCGCGGTGCCGCAGGGCGCCCGCCTGGTCATGACGGCCGACGACGGCTTCACCGCCTGGGTGAACGGCGCCGAGGCCGGCGGCCGCGACCCCGACCCGGTGGCGGAGAACTGGCGGCGCCCCATCGTCGTCGACGTCACCTCCCACCTGCGGGCGGGCCGCAACGTCGTCGCCGTCAAGGCGACCAACGGCAAGGCCAGTCCCGCCGGGCTCCTCGGACGCCTCGAACTGCCGGGCCAGGACCCGAAGCAGTTCGACACCGGCGCGGCCTGGCGGGCCGCGGACGAGGAGCCGTCCGGGGACTGGAAGGCGGCGGACTACGACGACGCGGGCTGGCCGCAGGCCAAGGTGCTGGCGGCCTGGGGCGGCGCCCCGTGGGGCGAGGTGAACCCCGAGAAGCCCACCCTTCCCGAGCCGCTCCTGCGCCGCGACTTCACCGTCTCCGGCAAGAAGATCGCCAAGGCGCGGCTGTACGCGGCGGCCGGCGGCTACGCCGAGCTGAGCCTGAACGGCAGGCGCGTGGGCGACGAGGTCCTCCAGCCCGGGTTCGTCCGCTACGACAAGCGCGTCGAGTACGTCACCCGCGACGTCACCCGCATGCTGCGGCACGGCGGCAACGTGATCGGGGCACGGCTCGGCCGCGGCTTCTACGGCATGACGCAGAAGAACGCCTGGAACTGGAACGCCGCCCCGTGGACCGGCGAGCCGCGGCTGCTCGCCCAGCTCGTGGTCACCTACGACGACGGCAGCACCCAGACGGTCGCGACCGACGGGGGGTGGCGCTACACCGAGGGCCCCGTCCGCTACGACTCCCTCTACGGCGGAGAGACCTACGACGCCCGCGAGGACAAGCCCGGCTGGGACCGCCCCGGCTTCGACGCCTCGTCCTGGCGGCAGGCGGCGACGGTCACGGCCCCGACGGCCACCGTGGTGCCCGAGGAGCACGAGCCGATCAAGGTCGCCCGCACCCTGCGGCCCGTCGAGGTCACCAGCCCCAAGCCGGGCGTCCACGTCTTCAAGATGCCCCACAACACCGCCGGATGGGCCCGCATCCGGACCCGCGGCCCGAAGGGCGCGACCGTCAGCCTCAAGTACGGCGAGCGGCTCAACTCCGACGGGACCGTCCAGGCCGGCAACGGCCTCGTCACCGGGCGCTTCCAGACCGACGAGTACGTCCTGGCCGGGACCGGGGCCACCGAGACGTGGGAGGCCCGCTACAGCTACAAGGGCTTCCAGTACGTCCAGGTGACCGGCTGGCCGGGGGAGCCGCCGACCGCCGACGACCTCGACGGCCGCGAGGTGCACAGCGACCTGCGCTCGAACGGCTCGTTCCGCAGCTCCAACGACCTGTTCGACACGCTGGAGACCATCACCCGGCAGACCGTCGTCAACAACTGGCACGGCATCCCGACCGACACCCCCATGTACGAGAAGAACGGGTGGACGGGCGACGCGCAGCTCATGGCCGAGATGGAGATGGGCCGGTTCGACCTGCGCCGGCTGTTCGCCAAGTGGATGACCGACCACCGCGACAGCCAGGGCTCCGACGGCGTCATCCCGGGGATCGTGCCCGACAACGGCTGGGGCCTCGGCTCCTACGGCCAGGCGCCGCCGTGGCACGCCTCCTTCACCGAGATCCCCTGGCAGATGTACCAGCGGTACGGCGACCGCGACGTCCTCGCCGCGAACTACCCGGCGATGCGGGCGTACCTGGACGGCTGGCTCAAGCGCGCGGACGGGGAGGGGCTCTACCCGAGCAGCCTCAACGACTACCTCGCCCCCGGGTACAACGGCAACACCCCCGAGGACGGGCGCCTGCACGGCACCGCCTACACCTACTCCAACGCGCTGATCATCGCCGATGTGGCGGAGGTCCTCGGCCATGGCGACGACGCCGCCCGCTACCGGGAGGCCGCCGCCCGCGCCAAGGACGCCTTCAACAAGGCGTTCCTGCGCGGCGACGCCTACGTCACCAGGTCCGACCCCGGCTACCGGCAGACCAGCGCGCTGCTCGCCCTGGCCCTCGGGCTCGCGCCGCAGGAGTCGCAGAAGGCCGTGACCGACCGGCTCGTCCGGGACGTCGAGGAGCGGGGCGACCACCTCAACACCGGGGCGCTCGGCACCAAGTACCTGCTGACGGAGCTGACCAGGCGCGGGCACGGCGACCTCGCCTACCGCGTCGCCGACCAGCGCACCTACCCGGGCTGGGGGTACTGGGCCGCGAACGGCGCCACCACGCTGTGGGAGCGCTGGGACCTGGACTCCCGGTCGCGCGACCACGTGTTCCTCGGCGGCGCCGTCGGCGAGTGGTTCACCGAGGACCTCGCCGGGATCACTCCCGCCGCGCCCGGGTTCGACCGGGTGAGGATCGCGCCGCAGCCGGTCGGCGACCTGGCCTCGGTGAACGGCTCCGCGCCGACCCCGCACGGCCCGGTCGCGGTCCGCTGGACCCGGTCCGCCTCCGGGTTCGACCTGCGCGTGAGCGTCCCCGTCGGCGCCACCGCCGAGATCGAGGTGCCCGCCGCGTCCGCGGACCGGGTCGCCGAGAGCGGGCGGGCGCTGACCGCCGCCCGGGGCGTGCGCGTCCTCGGCGCCGGGCAGGGCGCCAACGGGAGCGTCGTCCGGGTGGAGGCCGCGTCCGGCACCTACGACTTCCACGTACGTCCGTGAAACCACGCACCCACATGAGGAGTATCCGATGACCGCCACTCCACCCGAGGTGGAGCATCTGCTGGAACGCGCCAACTCCCTCGGCTCGGACCCGCGCAACACCAACTACGCGGGAGGGAACGCGTCCGCGAAGGGCACGGTGACCGACCCCGTGACGGCCCGCGACATCGAACTGATGTGGGTGAAGGGTTCGGGCGGCGACCTCGGCACCCTCACCGAGAAGGGCCTGGCCGTCCTGCGGCTGGACCGGATGCGCGCCCTCGTGGACGTCTACCCGGGCGTCGAGCGCGAGGACGAGATGGTCGCGGCGTTCGACTACTGCCTGCACGGCAAGGGCGGCGCCGCCCCGTCGATCGACACCGCGATGCACGGCCTCGTGGAGGCCGCGCACGTCGACCACCTGCACCCCGACTCCGGCATCGCGATCGCGACGGCCGCCGACGGCGAGGAGCTGACGCGGCGGATCTTCGGCGACCGGGTGGCGTGGGTGCCGTGGCGGCGCCCCGGCTTCCAGCTCGGCCTGGACATCGCCGAGATCAAGCGCGCCAACCCCGGCGCCATCGGGGTGGTCCTCGGCGGGCACGGCATCACCGCCTGGGGCGAGACGAGCGAGGAGTGCAAGGCCAACTCCCTCGACATCATCCGCACCGCCGAGGCCTACATCGCCGAGCACGGCAAGGCCGACCCGTTCGGCGAGGTCGTCCACCCGGTGCTGCCCGAGGACGAGCGGCACGCGCGCGCCGCCGCGCTGTTCCCGCTCGTCCGGGGCCTGGCGTCCACCGACCGCCCGCAGGTCGGGCACTACACCGACAGCGAGGCCGTCCTCGACTTCGTCTCGCGGGCCGAGCACCCGAGGCTCGCCGCGCTCGGCACCTCGTGCCCGGACCACTTCCTGCGCACCAAGGTCGCGCCGATGGTGCTGGACCTGCCGCCGGACGCGCCGCTCGACGACGCCAAGGCGCGGCTGAGGGAGCTGCACGCCGCCTACCGCGAGGAGTACGCCGCCTACTACGACCGGCACGCCGGCCCGGACTCGCCGCCGATGCGCGGCGCGGACCCGGCGATCGTGCTGGTGCCGGGCGTCGGGATGTTCTCCTTCGGGGCGAACAAGCAGACCGCGCGGGTCGCCGGCGAGTTCTACGTCAACGCGATCAACGTGATGCGCGGCGCCGAGGCGCTGTCGTCGTACGCGCCGATCGACGAGGCGGAGAAGTTCCGCATCGAGTACTGGGAGCTGGAGGAGGCCAAGCTGCGCCGGATGCCGGCGCCCAAGCCGCTCGCCTCCCGCGTCGCGCTCGTCACCGGCGGAGGCTCCGGCATCGGTGCGGCCACCGCCCGCCGGCTCGCCGCCGAGGGCGCCTGCGTCGTCGTCGCCGACCGGGACCTCGCGGCCGCCGAGAAGGTCGCCGCGGAGATCGGCGCCACCGCGCTGCGCGCCTCCGACGCCGCCGTCGCCGCCGGGGCGGACGTGACCTCCGAGGACGAGATCGCCGCGGCCGTCCGGGAGGCCGTCCTGGCCTTCGGCGGCGTGGACCTGGTCGTCAACAACGCCGGCCTGTCCATCTCCAAGCCGCTGCTGGACACGACCGTCGCCGACTGGGACCTCCAGCACGACGTCATGGCGCGCGGCTCGTTCCTGGTGTCCCGCGAGACCGCCCGCGTCATGGTCGAGCAGGGGATGGGCGGCGACATCGTCTACATCTCGTCCAAGAACGGGGTGTTCGCCGGGCCGAACAACATCGCCTACGGCGCGACCAAGGCCGACCAGGCGCACCAGGTGCGGCTGCTGGCCGCCGAGCTCGGCGAGCACGGCGTCCGCGTCAACGGGATCAACCCGGACGGGGTCGTGCGCGGGTCGGGGATCTTCGCCGGCGGGTGGGGCGCCAAGCGCGCCGCCGTGTACGGCGTCGAGGAGGAGAGGCTCGGCGAGTTCTACGCCCAGCGGACTCTGCTCAAGCGCGAGGTGCTGCCCGAGCACGTCGCCGCCGCCGTCTTCGCCCTCACCGGCGGGGACCTGACCCACACCACCGGACTGCACATCCCCGTGGACGCGGGCGTCGCCGCCGCGTTCCTGCGCTGAGGAGGACGCCCCACCGAGAAGGACGGCCGGCGGCCCGGACCGCGCGGCCGCGGCGCTCACCCCGCCGCCGCCGCGCCGTCCCCACCGGGCCGCCGGCCGTCCCCGCTGGGCCCGCTCGACCAAGTGAACCCGAAGGGACAACGATGCCGCCGGCCGAGAAGTTCGCACCCTCTTTTGTGTCCGTCGTCACCTCCCGGGCCCGGGAGGCCGCGTCCGGTGGGCATTTTAGGAGAGGACAAGCAATGGCAGACACCACAGCGCCGCCGCCCGTCAAGGTCGGCCTCGTCGCCGGCGGGCTCGGTGCCTACTGGCCGCAGTTCCCCGACCTGCTGCCGCAGCTCAAGCGGTCCGCCGAGCGCGTCTCGGAGCGGATGCGCGGGCTCGGCGCCGAGGTCGTCGACGTCGGGTTCATCTCCGACGCGCAGGAGGGCGCGGCCGCGGCCGAGCGGCTGCGCGCCGAGGGCTGCGACATCATCGTCGGCTTCCTGACCACCTACATGACCGCGACGATGCTGGTCCCGGTGGCGCAGCGGGCGGACGCGCCCGTCCTGCTGATCAACCTGCAGCCGACCGAGTCGATGGACCACGCGACCTTCGACACCGGGCAGTGGCTCGCCTACTGCGGCGCCTGCCCGCTGCCGGAGATGGCGAACGCGTTCGCGCGCTGCGGCGTCCCGTTCCGCTCGGTGTCGGGCTACCTGGAGGACGAGCGGGCCTGGGCGAAGATCGGCCGCTGGGTGCGCGCCGCCGGGGTCCGCGCGGCACTGCGGCGGGGCAGGCACGGGCTGATGGGCCACCTCTACCCGGGCATGCTCGACGTCTCCACCGACCTCACGCTCGTCAGCGCCAACTTCGGCGGGCACGTCGAGGTGCTGGAGTTCGACGACCTGCGGGTCCGCGTGGAGAAGGTCACCGACGCCGAGACGGCCGCCAAGAAGGCCGAGGCGGAGAAGACCTTCGAGCTGGACGCGTCCGTCAACGACGACGACCTGACCTGGGCGGCCCGCGTCTCGGTCGGCCTCGACCGCCTCGTCGAGGACTTCGGGCTGGACAGCCTCGCCTACTACCACCGCGGCCTGGACGGCGAGATCCACGAGCGGCTCGGCGCCGGGATGATCCTCGGCGCGTCGCTGCTCACCGCCCGCGGGATCCCGGCGGCCGGGGAGTACGAGCTGCGCACGTCCCTGGCGATGCTGGTCGCCGACCGGCTCGGCGCGGGCGGCTCCTTCACCGAGCTGCAGGCGCTGGACTTCCGCCGCGGCCACGTCGAGATGGGCCACGACGGGCCCGCCCACCTGGCGATCAGCGCCCGCCGCCCGCTGCTGCGCGGCCTCGGCGTCTACCACGGCAAGCGCGGCTACGGCGTGTCCGTCGAGTTCGACGTCAAGCACGGCCCGGTCACCGCGTTCGGGATCATCCAGCGCCGCGACGGCCGGTTCGCGTTCGTCGCGTCCGAGGGCGAGACCGTGGACGGGCCGCTGCTGCAGATCGGCAACACCACCTCCCGCGTCGACTTCGGCTGCGACCCCGGTGAGTGGACCGACGCGTGGTCGGCCACCGGCATCTCCCACCACTGGGCCCTCGGGACGGGCCACCGCGTCGCCGACCTGAAGGCTCTCGCCGACCTCCTGGAGATCGAACTGGTCCATGTGAACCCCTGACGACACCCTGACGGCGCGACGACGCCACCCCCCACCCCCCGCGCAGGTCCGAAGGATGTTCCGTCATGCCCGAAATCCCCCCACCACGCGGTGCCGTATGCGGCGTCGCCCTCTGCCTCGCACTCACCGCCGCCACCGCCCTGCCCGCCCGCGCGGACGCCCCGGGGCTCCGCGCCACCGGGCTGCGGACCGACGCGCTCGACGACCCCATCGGCATCGACGACACCACCCCCACCCTCAGCTGGCGCCTGTCGGCCCCGGGCCGCGGCTCGGCCCAGGCCGCGTACCAGGTGGTCGCGGCGACGTCCCGGGACCGGCTCGGCCGCGCCGACCTGTGGGACTCCGGACGGGTGGCCTCCGCCGCCGCCGGCGCCGTCTACCGGGGCACGGCGCTCACCTCCCGCCGCCAGGTGTGGTGGCGGGTCCGGGTCTGGGACGGCTCCGGGCACGCGTCGGGCTGGAGCGCCCCGGCCCGGTTCGAGACGGGCCTGCTCGCCAAGGACGACTGGTCCGGCAAGTGGATCGGCGACGAGCGCTGGCTGAACCGGGCGCCGACCCCCGCCACGGTCGCGCTGCCCGCCGGGACCAGGGCCCGCCACCTGCGGCTGGACGTGACGAAGCTGGGCCTTCCCGTCAAGGAGGGCAGTTCGCTGCTGTCGCGGCTCCAGCTAGCCGAGATCGAGGCGCTCGACCCGTCCGGGACGAACGTCGCGAAGGGCGCGAAGGTCACCGCGTCCGAGGTGCGCGAGTACCCCGGCAAGTGGATGCCCGAGTTCGTCGCCGACGGGGCCCTCACCACGCAGACGGCGCCGTTCGGCTACACCAGCCCCGCCTACGGCTCGCAGGACCCGGGCCATCACATCTGGCTCCAGCTCGACCTCGGCGCCGTCAAGGACCTGGCGTCGGTCAGGCTGTATCCGCGCACCGACCTGATGACGAGCGACGGCAAGACGCCGAACTTCCCCGTCGACTACACGGTGCAGACCTCCGACTCGGCGGACGGCCCGTTCGCCACCGCCAAGACCGTCACCGGCCAGGAGCCGCCGCCCGCCTACCAGACGGACCTGCCCCGGCTGCCCCTGCTCGCCCGGCAGTTCTCGCTGAAGGACGAGGTGCGGTCGGCTCGGCTCTACATCACCGCGCTCGGCATCTACGACGCCACCGTCAACGGCCGCCCCGTGAGCGACGCGGTCCTTGAACCGCCGAACACCGACTACCGCAAGCGCGCCGAGTACGCGGCCTACGACGTCACGAAGCTGCTGCGGCGCGGCGGCAACGCGATCGGCGTCCGGCTCGGCAACGGCACCTACAACGTCACCTCCACCAGCGACCGCTACACCAAGTACGTCGGCGCGCAGGGCGCGCCGAAGCTGCTCGCCCAGCTGGAGGTCACGCTCGCGGACGGGACGACCGCCCGGGTCGCGACCGACTCGTCCTGGCGCACCGACCTCGGCCCCACCACCTTCACCCACTGGTACGGCGGTGAGGACGAGGACGCCCGCCTCGCCCGCGAGGGCTGGGACGAGCCGTCGGCGGACCTGGCGACCTGGCGCCCGGCCGCCGAGGCGCCCGACCCCGGCATCGCGCTCACCGCGCGCATGTCACCGGCGATCGTGCCCGCCGGCCGCCGCCGGACCGTGAAGGTCACGCGGCCGGAGAAGGGCACCTACGTCTTCGACCTCGGCGAGAACGTCGCGGGCTGGCCGCAGATCCGGGTCAGCGGCCCGCGCGGGACGCAGCTGGCGCTCAAGCCGGGCGAGCGGCTCGGCGCGGACGGCCTCGTCGAGCAGGGCACGATGATCGCCGGTGGCGCCCGGCGCCCCCCGGTCGAGGACCACTACACCCTCGCCGGGAAGGGCACCGAGACCTGGCACCCCCGCTTCGTCTACCACGGCTTCCGCTACCTCCAGGTGACGGGACTGCCGTCCGCTCCGGACGCGGACGCCGTGTCGGCCGTCGTGCTGCGCGCGGGCAACGCCTCCGCCGGCTCGTTCGAGAGCTCCGACCTGCTGCTGAACGGCATCCACAAGATCATCGACCGGTCGATCCAGGGCAACATGTTCAGCATCCTCACCGACTGCCCCGACCGGGAGAAGCTCGGCTGGCTGGAGGAGACCCAGCTCGTCCAGGGGTCGGTCACCCGCAACTACGACGTCGCGGCCTACTACCCGGCGCTGCTGCGGAACATGGCCGAGGCGCAGACGCCCGACGGGCTCGTCCCCGACATCGCGCCCGAGTACGTCCAGTTCTCCGGCGGCGTCCGCGACGACCCCAACTGGGGGAGCGCCATCATCCTGGCCGCCTGGCAGCACTACCGAACCTACGGCGACGCCCGCCCGCTGCGCGACTTCTACCCGAACATGCGGCGCTACCTGGACTACCTGACCTCCAAGGCGAAGGGGAACCTGCTCGACTACGGCCTCGGCGACTGGGCCGCCGTCGACAAGACCACGCCGCGCGGGATCGCCGCGACCTACGGCTACCAGCGCAGCGCCGCCGCGCTCGCCTCCGTCGCCGGCCTGCTCGGCAAGGACGACGACGCCGCCCGCTACCGCAGGCTCGCGGGCGACATCGCCGGCGCGTTCAACGCCAAGTACCTGGACGAGGCCGGGCACACCTACGGCTCGGGCAGCCAGGCCGGGGACGCGTTCGCGCTCGACCTCGGCATCGTCCCGGAGTCCCAGCGGCAGGCCGTCCTCGACCACCTCGTCGCGTCCGTCAAGGCGAAGGGCCACCACCTCACGGTCGGTGAGATCGCCCTGCCCGCGCTGTTCCGGGTCCTGTCGGCGGCCGGGCGCGACGACGTCATCCTCGCCGTCGCGCAGCAGGTCACCGACCCCAGCTACGGCTACCAGGTCGTGCACGGCGCGACCGCGCTCACCGAGTACTGGGACGGCCCGACCGGCTACGGCTCACAGAACCACTTCATGCTCGGCGCGATCGACGAGTGGTTCGGCGCCGGGCTCGCCGGGATCGGCCAGGCCGGCGACTCGGTCGCGTTCGGCAAGCTCGTGGTCCGGCCCGCCGTCGTCGGCGACCTGACCCGCGCCTCCTCCACCTACCGCACCCCGCGCGGCGCGGTCTCCAGCGCGTGGCGCCGCTCCGGGCACGACCTGCGGCTCGACGTGACCGTCCCGCCGGGCGCCCCCGCGCGCGTGGAGGTGCCGCTGCTCGGCGCGTCCGGCGCCACGGCCCCGGCGGGCGCCCGGTCCCTGGGCGTCCAGGACGGGCGCGCCGTGTACGAGGTCGGATCCGGGTCCTGGACGTTCAACGTCCGCACGCCCGAGGCCGTGCAGCAGGACCGCACCCAGCTCGCCGTCGAGCCCCCCTTCGGCACTGACATCCCCGTCGTCGACGGCGAGTCCTCGAAGGCCCGTTTCCGCGTCACCAACCTTGAGCGGCACGCCGTCACCGTCCCGGTGAAGGCCGCCGCGACGGACGGGTTCACCGCCGCCGCCGCTGGACGGGTCACGATTCCCGCCGGCGGCTCCACGGAGGTCCCGGTCACGGTCGGGCGCGACGGCGGCGGGACGGACGGCACCGTCACCCTCACCGTCGACGACGAGAGCGTGCGGGCTCCGGTGCGCGTCACCGGAAACCTCGTGCGCGTCGCCGAGATGTCGGCCTCCAGCGTCCACAGCGGCTCCTCGGCCGCGTGGACCAACGACGGCGGCACCGACTCCGGCGTGTGGCTGAACGGCGTCGGCGGCTGGAACGACGACACCGCCGGGGACTTCCCCGACACCCTCACCGCCACCTGGGACGAGCCGCGCCGCGTCGGCCGCGTGAAGGTCTTCACTCTCGACGACCCGGCGCACCCGGCCGCCAAGACCGGAATCCGCGACTTCGACGTCCAGGCCCGCGTGGACGGGACGTGGACGACGGTCGCGACGGTCGCCGCCAGCACCGCGGGGACGGTCGAGAGGACCTTCGCGCCCGTCCGGGCGTCGGCGCTCCGGCTCCTCGTCCGCGACTCCAACGACCACAACTACAGCCGCGTCATCGAGCTGGAGGGCTACTCCTCGTGACTCATTCCAAAGCCCGGCTCCTCGCGGTGCCGGCGGCCGCGCTCCTGGCCGTGTCCGGGCTCGCGGCCGCCGGGGCCGCCGAGGCCGCTCCGCCGTTCGGACCGGACGTCCCGGCCCTGACCGCCGGGACCTTCGCCGACCCCCCGGCGTCCGTGCGGCCCAAGTACCGCTGGTGGCAGCCGCTCGCCCACACCGACGACAGGGAACTGGCCGCGGAGCTCGAACAGATCAGGAAGGCGGGCGGCGGCGGCGCGGAGGTCGCCCCGTTCAGCGTGGAGGGCACCGGCAACAACTCGCCGGAGTTCCTGAAGACCTACGGCTGGGGTACCCCGCTGTGGGCGCAGAAGACCCGGACGATGCTGGCCGCGGCCAAGGCCAACGGGCTCGGCCTGGACTTCACCATCGGCCCGCGCTGGCCCGCGATCGTCCCCACCGTGAACGACGTCAACGACCCGAGCGCGCAGCAGCAGGTCGTCTTCTCCCATGAGTTCCACAAGGGAGGGACCAGCAGGTCCGGCGCGCTGCCGGCCAACTTCAACGTCGCGCCGCCCGCCGGCGCGAAGAAGACGCTCATCGCCGCGCTCGTCGCCAAGTGCTCCGACGCGGGCTGCGCCGCCTCGACCGGGCCGCGGATGCTGGACCGCGCCGGCGTCACCGACGTCACCTCGAAGGTGGACGCGCAGGGCGGCCTCACGGTCGACTTCCCCGGCGACGGTGAGAGCACCTACGCGCTGATCGCCTTCTACCAGACGCCCAGCGGCCAGTCCCTGTCCGGCTACACCGCGACCGGCACCAACTACGCACTCGACCCGTTCAGCGAGGCGGGCGCGAAGGCCACCACGGACTTCTACGACGAGCACATCCTCACCCCGGACGTGCGGAAGCTGCTCGCGCAGATGGGCGAGAGCGACCTGTTCGAGGACTCGCTCGAACTGGGCACCACCCAGAAGTGGACGTCCGAGCTGGTCGACCAGTGGACGAAGCGGCGCGGCTACTCCCCGGTCGAGGTGCTCCCCGCCCTCGCCGGCGCCGGCGACCAGGGCATCACCGACCGGCCGTTCTTCGACTTCGGCGGCGGCGTCGGCGCCCGGGTCCGCACCGACTACCGGCAGACCCTCAGCGACCTCTACATCCGCAACCGGCTCGACGTGCTCCGCGAGTGGGCCCACACGCACCACATCAGCACCCGCATCCAGCCCTACGGCATCCCGGTGGACGTGGCGGAGGCCGCCTCGCACGTCGACGTGCCCGAGGGCGAGTCCCTGGCGTTCGGGCAGTCGGTCGGGGCCTACAGCAACGTGCAGGACTACCGGGTCGTCGCGACGGGCGCGCACGTGTCCGGGCGGCCGGTGGTGTCCGACGAGTGCTGCGCCTTCTCCGGCTCGGTGTGGGGCTCGACGGCCGGCGCCGGATCGGACGCCTCGAACCTCCAGGCGGTCTACCGGGGCCTCGCCGGCGGCGTGAACCAGGTCGTCTGGCACGGCTTCCCGTACCTGAGCAGGGGACCCGCGGGCGCCGGGCCGCAGTCGGCCTGGCCCGGCATGACCTACGGCGGCAACGCCTCCTACTCGGAGGCGTTCGGCGACAAGGGCGGCCCCAACTGGGCCGACTACCGCGCGGTCAACGACAACCTGGCCCGGATGCAGCTCGTGCTGCGGCAGGGCAAGCCCCGGTTCGACCTGGCCGTGTACTGGCAGGACTTCGGCATGAACGGCACCGGTACCACCGGGAGCGGGTCGAACAAGCTGATCCAGAGCTCCTCGGCGCTGGCGTCGGCCGGATACACCTACGAGTACCTCAGCCCGGCGCTGCTGCGCCGCAAGGACGCGTCCTTCTCCCGCGGCGCCCTGTTCGGCGACCGCTCCGCCTACCACGCGGTGTTGCTGAACAACCAGAAGACGATGCCGGTGGACGCCGCGGAGAAGCTGCTGCGGCTGGCGCGGCAGGGTCTTCCCGTCGTCATCGTCGGAGACGTGCCGAGCGCGGTGCCCGGCAACGGCGACGCCGCGCGG
This sequence comes from Actinomadura coerulea, assembly GCF_014208105.1. NCBI lineage: Bacteria > Bacillati > Actinomycetota > Actinomycetes > Streptosporangiales > Thermomonosporaceae > Actinomadura > Actinomadura coerulea. Next base: position 3,062,989 of record NZ_JACHMQ010000001.1, on the reverse strand, counting down.
CAGGACGCGCGCCTGAGGTCGGTGGTCTCCGAACTCCTCCGGCAGCGCGGCGTGGTGCGGGTGGCGAGCGAGGCGGACGCGCCGGACGCGCTGCGGCGCCTGCGCGTCACGCCGGCCGCCACGCCGCACGACGGCTCGGGCGCCATCCTGGACGTGCGCCGCCAGGCGGACTCCACCGACTACTACTACCTGTACAACCAGACGAACACCGCGACCGCGCAGAAGATCACCCTGACCGGAGAGGGCGTCCCCTACCGGCTGGACACCTGGACCGGCAAGATCACCCCGATCGCCGGCTACACCTCCGGCCACGGCACCGTCACCGTCCCGGTCCGGCTGGCCGCGAACGACGCCGCGGTCATCGCGGTCACGCCGCGGCACGACGCCACCTTCACCGGCCGGGCGGGCGGCTCCCGCCCGCAGGGCGCGCAGGGCACGGCGGCCGTCCCGCAGCCCGTGCGGCTCGACGAGTGGTCGCTGTCGGTCGACTCCTGGGGGCCCGGGCCCTCCGGCAGGCCCGGCGACACCGCGCACAAGGCGCTCGGCCCGGTCACGGTGAAGGCCGGGGAGGGCGGCGCGCTGCCCGCCTGGTCGGCGATCACCAAGGCCAACGGCTACCCCGTGGACCTCGCGGACGTCTCCGGCGTGGGCACCTACACCGCGAACGTCACCCTGGACGACGGCTGGAAGGGCATCGACCGGGCGGCACTCGATCTCGGGACACCGGTCGACACCGTCCGCGTGAACGTCAACGGGCACGACCTGCCGCCGCTGAACCAGGCGGACCTGCGGCACGTCGAGGTGGGCCGGTACCTGCGGCCCGGGGCCAACACGATCACCGTGCGGGTCGCCTCCACGCTGCTCAACGCGGTCCGCGCCGCGCCCGGCACCGGGGCCTCGGCGCGGGCGCCGATGGACTACGGGCTGTTCGGCCCCGCCACCCTCACGCCGTCCGGAGGCGACCGGCCGGTGCTGGCCGTCGAGGCCCTCGAACCGGAGCTGCCGCTGGCGGACGGCGGCTACAACCGCGCGACCGTCCTGGTCACCAACGCCTCCGGGCGCGCGGCGAACGTGACGGTCGCCGCCTCGGCCCCCGAGGGGATCAGCGCCGAGCCGGAGCGGGGCCGCGTCACGGTGCCCGCGGGCGGGTCGGTGACGGTGCCCGTCGCGCTGCGCGACAAGGGGGTCGCGTCCGGCGCGAGCACGGTGAAGGTGACCGCGCGCAGCGGCGCCGGACCGTCCGCCGCCGCGGCGGTGACCCTGCGGCACTCCGGCGACCTCGCCCTCAACCCGGGCGGCACGCCGTTCCCGCGGGTGGTCGCCGACGCCGGCCAGGACCGGTACCCGGCCAAGCTCGCCGTGGACGGCTCGCCCAGCACGTTCTGGGTGTCGTGGGGCCGCGCCGCCGGGCAGGGGCCGACCCCCGCCGACCCGGTGCGCTACGGCGTCGACTTCGGCGCGCCGGTCGAGTTCGGCTCGGTCGTCGTGGGCGGGCGCTCCAACTACGGGCCGCGCGACTACGGCGTGCAGGTCTCCTCGGACGGACGGACCTGGCGCACCGTGGCCACGGCCGCGGACACGCCGAAGGAGGGCGGGACGACGGCCTTCGCCAAGGTCAGCGCCCGCTACGTGCGCCTGGACATCACCAGGAGCTGGGACGGCGTCGGCGCGAACGTGCAGATGAGCGGGTTCTCCGTACGGCCGTAGCCGGGAGGGGCCGGGGCGGGACCGCGCCCACGCGGGCGCGGTCGGCCCCGGCTCCTTCCGGCGGATGACCGCAAGCCGCAGCAACGACGTGGAGGTTGCTTCACATGATTCGCCGTGACACGACGCGCGCCGCCGAACGCCGTGCCGTCCTCGTCGCCGTCAAGCCGCCGCTGACCGGGCTGGAGCGCGCGTCCGGGACCGTCCCGCTGCAGCGCGGGGACGTCGGCGTCACGTGGAAGCGGGCCGGCCGCGGCTTCTCGCTCGACGCGGACATCCCCGTCAACGTCCGCGCCGAGATCCACGTCCCCGCCCGTTCGGCGGGCGACGTGCACGTCTCCGGGCCTGGCGGCGCCCGCTTCACCGGCATGAGGGACGGCTACGCCGTCTTCGAGGCCGGCTCTGGACACCTCACCTTCCGTTCCGACCACCTCTGAGGACCGGCGATGACCGAACGACCAAGAAGCGGGATGAGCAGGCGGCACTTCCTCGGCGCGTCGGTGGCCGGGGCGGCGGGCGCGGTCGTCCTCGGCTCCGCCGGGGGCGCCGCGTCGGCGTCCCCGGCCGCCCCGGCGGCCCGGACCCCGTCCGGGCTGCTGACCTCCCTGCTGCCGGACGGGCTCGGCGTCACGGCGGCCCGGCCGAGGCTGAGCTGGCAGGTCGCCGACCTCGGCCCGGGGACGAAGCAGACGCACTACCGGGTGCAGTTCGCCACCACGCCGGCCCGCCTGGAGCGCGGCCCGTACGCGTGGGACAGCGGGAAGACCGCGTCGGAGGCGTCCGTCGCCGTGCCGTACGGCGGCCCGGCGCTGTCGCCGCGGACGCCGTACTGGTGGCGGGTCCGGACGTTCGACGGACCCAGGGCGTCCCGCTGGTCCGAGCCCGCGCTGCTGGCCACGGGCGTCGGCGAGTGGTCCGCCGAGCCGATCTGGACGTCGGCCGCGCCGGCGCCCGGCGACGGCGTCCTCACGGTCCGGCTGCAGATCACCGCGGTCGCGGCGAGCATCTGGTTCCGGGCGTCCGGGACGAGCGCCAACTACCTGTGGCAGCTGCGCGCCGGCTCTCCGGGCGTCCTGAAGAAGCACGTCTGCGTGAACGGCGCCTACCAGGTGCTGGAGGAGAAGCGGCTGCCGTTCCCCGTCGAGACGGGCCGCTGGTACGACGTGGCGGTCGAGATGACGGGCTCCACCTTCCGGACGTCCATCGACGGGGCCGAGGTCGACACCGCCACCGACGCCACGTACCGGACCGGCACGGTCGGAATGCGCAACGGCTCCACCGAGGCCAACGTGTGGGACCGCATCACCTTCACAGGCCCGGACGGCAAGGCGGTCATCGACGAGGACTTCACCGACGGCCGCGGCACCTTCGGCGCCGGCACGGTCGCCGGCGGGGCCCTGACCCTCGGCAAGGGCCAGTCGACGCTGTCCTCCGCCGGGTCGCCCGACGACTCCTGGGCGCTGCTGCGCACCGAGTTCGTCCCGAAGGGCAAGCCGATCGCGGCGGCCGTGCTCCACGTCGCCGCCCAGTCTCCGGCGTCCATCCGCCAGTACCCGGCGAAGATCTGGGTGAACGGCGAGGTGGCCGGCTTCGCCTCCATGCGGGGTGGGGCGGGGGCGCCGAAGTACCACTCCTTCGACGTGACCAGGGCGCTGGAGCCGGGCCGGCGCAACGCGCTCGCCGCCCTGGCGTTCACCCCCGAGGACAAGCGCTTCCTCGCCGAACTCGTCGTCACCTACGCCGACGGAACGTCCACCACCGTCAGGAGCGGCCCGGCGTGGAAGGCGCGCCGCCAGGCGGGGCTGCTGCGCGACGCCGGGACGATCGGCTCCGGCTTCTACACCGGCCCCCAGGAGTACTGGGACATGCGGCAGGAGCCGGCGGGCTGGACGAGACCCGGCTTCGACGACTCCGGCTGGGAACCGGCGGTGGTGAAAGCGGCCATCGGCGGGCTGGAGCCCGCGCTCGTCGAACCGGTCGGGCTGTACGACGCCGCCCCCGCGTCCGTGCGGAAGACGGCGCCGGGCATCTGGCTCGTGGATCTCGGACGGGAGATCGCGGGCGGTCTGCGCCTCTCCGTGCGGGGCGAGGCGGGGCAGACCGTCGAGGTCCGGCTCGGCGAGGAGCTGAACGCCGACGGGACCGTCAGGCACGCGCTGCGCGCCGGCGTCACCTACCGGGAGGTCTGGACCCTCCGCGACGGCGAGCAGACCATCGAGCACTGGGGCTACCGAGGGTTCCGCTACGCGCAGCTCGTCTGCGACGACGACCTCGACCTGTCGCAGGCCGTCACCGGACGCGCCTGGCGTGCCGCCTGGCGCGACTCCGACGCGTCGTTCTCCAGCTCCAGCCCCGACCTGGACCGCGTGTACGAGCTGTGCCGCTACTCGATCGAGGCGACGCGCGGGGACCTCTACACCGACACGCCGACACGCGAACGCGGCCCCTACGAGGGCGACGCGCTCATCAACCAGGCGTCCGAGTACGCGGTGCAGCGCTCGTTCGCGCTGGCCCGCGCGTCCGACGCCTACCTGGCCCGCAACCCCACCTGGCCGACCGAGTACCGGCTGATGAGCGTCATGTCGGCCTGGCAGGACTACCTGCACACCGGTGACCCGGAGCAGCTCGCCGCGGACTACGACATCCTCGCGTCCAAGCACCTGACGGCGCACCTCGGCGACGACGGGCTCGTCCACAAGAAGCCCGCCTCGCCCACCCAGGACCTGGTCGACTGGCCCACGTCCAATCGGGACGGCTACGTGTTCACCGACGTGAACACGGTCGTCAACGCGTGCCAGTACGCCGCGTTCACCGCCATGGCCGACATCGCGAACGCCCTGGGCAGGACGGCCGACGCGAAGACCTGGCGCGGGCGTGCCGACACGCTGGCCACGGCGATGCGGGAGAAGCTGCTCGACGCGTCCAACGGGCGGTTCATCGACGGGGCGGGCACCACCCACAGCGCGCAGCACGCCACCGTCTACCCGGTCGCGCTCGGTGTGGCCGGGCCGGGCACGGTGCCCGACTCCGTCGTCCGCGCGTTGGGCGACACCCTCGCGGACGGCGGCATGAAGGTCAGCGTCTACGGCGCGCAGTTCCTGCTGGACGCCCTGTTCGCCACCGGCCGGGCCGACGCCGCGATGGGGCTGATGACGGCCACCGGCATGAGCTCCTGGCTGCACATGCTGGACGACCTGGGCGCGACCATCGTGGCCGAGGCCTGGGACCCCTCCCTCAAGCCCAACATGACGTTCTCGCACGCCTGGGGCTCGGCGCCCGCGAACGTCATCCCGCGCCATGTCCTCGGTGTGCGGATCACCGCGCCGGGGGCCGCGGAGGTCGAGGTCCGGCCGCGCCCCGGCGGTCTGACCCGGGTCTCCGGTCGGGTCCCGACGATCCGCGGCCCGGTCTCCGTCGCGCTCGACCGCGGCGAGCGGTACCGCCTGGACGTGGACGTGCCGCCCGGCGTGTCGGCCCGCGTGGTCGTCGAGCTCGGCGACGACGACCCGCGCGCCTACGGCGTCACCGGCCCCCATGCCCGCGCCCCCCGCGCCACGAGCCAGGACGCCACCGGCCGGCTCCTCACCATCGGCCCGGTCGGCTCCGGCCGCATCACAGTGATCAGGAGAAGACAGTGAACGACGAACGCACGGGGCAGGGGTTCACCCGCAGGCGCGTGCTCCAGATCGGCACCGCCGCCGCCGTCGCGGCGGGCGCGGGCCCGGTCCTCGGGGGCGAGGCGGCCGCCCAGGCCGCGCCCGGCCTCCCCGCGGGGCCGGCGGCGGGCGGGTTCGCCCGCCCCGGCGCGGCGGCGCGGCCGCGGTTCCGCTGGTGGTGGCCGGACGGCCTGGTCGACCCGGCGGAGATCCGGCGCGAGGTCGACCAGATCGCGGACGCCGGGTTCGGCGGCGCGGAGATCGTCGCGGTGCACCACAGCATCCGCGACAAGTCCGTCCTGGACCCGGCGGGCCACGGCTGGGGCACCCCGGCCTGGAACGCCGGCGTGGAGGCCGCGCTCGACCAGGCGGCCCGGCGCGGCGTGACCGTCGACCTGACGATCGGCCCGGCCTGGCCCGCCGCCGTCCCGACGATCACACCGGACGACGAGGCCGCCGTCCAGGAACTGGCGTACGGGACGGTGGCCGTCGCCGGCGGCGCCACCCATGACGGCCCGGTCCCCGAGCCCGTCACCGCGCCCGAGGGCGGCGTGACGAAGCGGCACCTCGTCGCCGTCCACGCCGTCCGGACCGCCGCCGCGAACAGCACCCGCAAGGAGACCGGCCTCGATCCCGCGTCGTTCACCGACCTGACCGCCGAGGCGGCGGGGGAGCGGATCACCTGGACGGCCCCGGAGGGCGGCGACTGGCTGCTGTTCGCCTACTGGCGGCGCGGCAGCGGGCAGCGGCCGGAGTCCGGCCCGCACTCGTCGCCCGACAGCTTTGTCGTCGACCATTTCAGCCGCGCCGGGACCCGCGCCGTCACCGCGTTCTGGGAGGCGCGCCTGCTCACCCGCGACATCCGCAGGCTGGTCAAGCGGGCGGGCGGGACGCTGTTCGAGGACTCGATCGAACTGGAGACGGCGGCGCTCAACTGGACGCCCGACCTTCCCGCGGAGTTCAGGCGCCGCCGCGGCTACGACCTCATGCCGTACCTCCCGGTGATCGTCCGTCTCAAGGAGAACACCAAGTTCGCCTACGACGCGGCGACCACCGCCCACGTCCGCCACGACTTCTGGCAGACGGTGTCCGACCTGTTCAACGAGTTCCACTTCGCGGCGATCGCGAAGTGGGCGCACTCGATCGGGCTGGAGTACCGCGCGCAGCCGTACGGGCTGGAGACCGACGCCATCCACACCGCCGCGATCCTGGACGTCCCGGAGGGCGAGTCGCTCGGGTTCAAGAACCTGGACGACTACCGCGCCCTCGCCGGAGGCCGCGACATGGGCGGCAGGAAGATCCTCTCCTGCGAGGCGGGCGCCTACCAGGGCGGCGCCTACAACACCACCTGGGGCAAGCTCCTGCGCACCATGGGCGGCGCCTACGCGGCCGGGCTCAACCAGACCGTCCTGCACGGCTTCTCCTACGCCACCGCTCCGGGGGCGGCGTGGCCGGGATTCGCGGCCTTCACCCCCTACAACGGCGGCGTCGGGTTCTCCGAGTCGTGGGGACCGCGCCAGCCCACCTGGCGGCACGTCCCCGACGTGGCCGGCTACCTGGCGCGCGTCCACCTGGCCATGCAGGCCGGCAGGAGCCGCGTCGACGTGGCCGTGTTCCGCCAGAAGGGCTACACCAAGACCGGTATCGGCGCCGGGTGGTTCACCAAGAGCGGTGTCCCGCTGGGCTGGACGCACCAGCTCATCAGCGCGCCGCTGCTCGACCTCCCGTCCGCGACCGTGTCCGGTGGGCGGCTCGCCCCCGGCGGCCCCGCCTACAAGGTCGTGTTCGTCGAGGGCGACCGGTTCGGCGGCAACGAGTGCACGCTGCCGCTCGGCACCGCCCGCACCATGCTGAGGCTGACGAAGGCGGGCCTGCCTCTGCTGTTCCTCGGCGACTGGTCTGCCGCGACCGTCCCGGGCCTGGCCCGCGACGGCGAGAACGAGCGGCTGCGCGCCGTCCTCACGCAGCTGTTCGCGCAGCCGCGCGTGCGCGTCGTCGCCGCCGAGGCCGACGTGCCCGGGGCGCTGGCCGACCTCGGCCTGCGCCCGGCGGTCGCCTACGCGGAGGCGTCCACGCTCCTCACCGCCCACCGGCGCGACGGCCGCGCCGACTACTTCTACCTGTGCAACGGCAAGCACGCCGAGACCGTCAAGCCGCCGGTCGCGGCGATCGACCACGAGGTCACCTTCACCCGGTCCGACCGCGAGGCCGTCCCGTACCGGCTGAACCTGTGGACGGGCGAGACCGAGCGGATCGCCGTCTACCGCGAGGACGGCGACACGGTCACGCTGCGGGTGGCGCTCCAGCCCTCCGAGGCCACCGTGATCATCCTGGCGCGGGGCGGGGAGGCCCCGTCCGCCACCGCCTCGCAGGCCGAGCTCCGCGTCGAGGGGCAGCGCCTGATCGCCCGCGCGCGGGCCGCGGGCACCTACTCCACCACGCTGCCCGGCGGCCGCACCGTGCGGACCGAGATCGGCGCCGTGCCCGAGGTCCGGACCCTCAGCTCCTGGCGGCTCCGGGTGGAGGACATGACGCCGGACGGCGTGAAGCGGCACGACCTGGAGCTCGACGGGCTCAAGCCGTGGCCGGACATCCCCGAACTCGCGGACGTCTCCGGCGTCGGCACCTACACCGCCACCGTGGACTGGACGGGCGGCGGCGCGGTGCTGGAGCTCGGCGAGGTCTTCGACACCTGCCGCGTGACCGTCAACGGGCACCGGCTCCCGGTCAGCGTGATCGTCCCGGTCGTGGACATCGGCCCCTGGCTGCGGCGCGGCGCCAACACGATCGAGGTCGAGGTCGCCACGACGCTGAACAACCGGCTCCGCGTCTGCGACCCGGGCGTGTACGGCGGCGCGTCCCGCCAGAGGTACGGGCTGATCGGCCCCGTCCGGCTCGTCCCCTACGGCGAGGCGGTGGTCTCCACCCGCTGACCCCGAACGTGCGGGAGGGCGTTGGCCCGCCCTCCCGCACGGTGGACCCCGCTCATCCCATGTCCCGTTAAGACCGGAATCGCGAGGAACCCATGCGCACCAGCGTATCCAGGCGCCGCCGCGGCGTAGCCGCCGTCGCTCTCGGACTGTCCGCCCTGACCGCCGCCCAGGCGGCCCCGCTCGGCACCGCGTGGGCCGAGCCGGGCCGCGACGCGGCCCCGTGGCAGCGTTACAACCTCTCCCCGTCGTCGCGGACGCTGCACCCGGTGTCGGTCTTCAGATCCACCGGCACGGTCGCGGACCCGGGCGCCGTCCTGAAGGGCCGCGCGACCGGCCTGGCCGGGGCCGGATCGTCCGTCACGCTCGACTTCGGCAAGGAGGTCAGCGGACTCACCACGCTGCGCTTCGCGGGGTCGGACGGCCCGCAGAAGGTCGGTGTCGCGTTCTCCGAGTCGTCCACCTACGTGGACACGACGAGCGACGCCTCGACCGGAGGCCCCCGCAGCCGCGACGGGGCCCTGTCCGTCGACGTCGACGGCGCCACGTCCTACACCACGCCCGCCGAACTGCTCCGCGGCGGCTTCCGCTACCTGACGATTGTCCTGGAGTCCGGCGGCCGGGTCGACCTGGACAAGGTGTCGCTGCACTTCACCCCCGCGCCGACGATGGAGGACCCGTCCAGGTACGCCAACTACTTCTATTCGAGCGACGACCTGCTCAACCGCATCTGGTACGCGGGCGCCTACACCGTCCAGCTCAACACGATCTCCCCGAAGACCGGGCGGGTCTGGGAGCCCCCGGCGGCACTGTGGAACAGCACCGGCGACATCGGCGTCGGCGACACCATCCTCGTGGACGGCGCCAAGCGCGACCGGACGGTCTGGCCCGGCGACCTCGGCATCGAGATCCCGAGCGCCTACGCGGCGTTCAACGACACCGAGTCCGCCCGCAACGCGCTCACCACCGTGTACCAGCACCAGCGCGACACCGGCGAGCTGCCCTACGCCGGGCCCGAGCTGAACAAGTACGGCTCGGACACCTACCACCTGTGGACCCTCGCCGCGAGTTGGGACTACTACCGCTACACCGGCGACACGGCCTGGGTGTCGGGCGTCTGGGACCGGTACCGGAAGGGCGTCGACTTCATCACCCGGAAGATGGACGACAAGGGCCTGGTGTCCATCACCGGGACGTCCGACTCCGTCCGGATCCTGGCCAAGGGCGAGAACCTCATCGCGAACGTGCTGATGTGGCGCGTCCTCGACACCGGCTCGCGGCTCGCCAAGGCGCAGGGCGACGACTCCCTGACCGCGTCCTACGCCGAGCGGGCCGCCGCGCTCCGCACCGCCATCAACGCGAACTTCTGGGACGAGGCCGCCGGCGCGTACAAGTTCTATCCGAACTCGACGATCCACCCGCAGGCGGACAACTCCCTCGCCGTCTGGTACGGCCTCGCCGACCGGCGGCAGGCGCGCCGCATCAGCGAGTCCCTCAAGGGCAACTGGAACGAGGTCACCTCGACCGCACCCGAGAACAAGGGCAACCCCGGCGTCTTCTCCGGCTCCATGGAGGTGAACGCCCACTTCGCCGCCGGCGGCCAGGCCGCCGACCAGGCCGGCGTGGACATCATCCGGCGCCAATGGGGCTACATGCTCGACCACCCGGAGGGGACCGGCAGCACCTTCTGGGAGTCGTTCCGCAACCCGCAGGACGGGTGCGTCTTCTGCAGTTCCTACGTCAGCCTCGCGCACGCCTGGGCGACGGGCCCGACACCGGCCCTCACGTTCTCCGTGCTCGGCCTGAACCCCACCGGTACGGGCGGGCGGTCGTTCGACTTCGTCCCGCACCCGGCCGACCTCACGTTCGCGCAGGGCCGGATCACCACGCCGGCGGGCGCGGTCGACGCGTCCTGGAAGGTCGACGGCGGGACCTACACCGCGCACCTGAAGGCGCCGGGCACCACCGTCGGCCGCGCCGGCGTTCCGACGTTCGGCGCCCGGATCGAGGTCCGCGTCGACGGACGCCTCGTCTGGGACGGCACCCGCGCGCGGGCCGCGGCCGGCCTGAGACTGCGCGTCCACAGCGACGGCGAGTACGTGTACGTCGAGGGCCTGCGCGGCTCGCACCGGCTGCGGAGCGACCGCGCATGACCGTCCTTTCCGCTCCACCACCCCTGAGGAGCCCAGCATGAACGAGTTGTCGCGGAGAAGGTTCGTCCAGGCCGGCGGGGTCGCCGCCGCCGCCGCGGTCACGGCGAGCGGCGCGGTCGCCGCGCCCGCCCTCGCGTCGCCCGCGGCCGCCCCGCCCCGGGAGTTGCGCCCCGCCGGCCTGCGGGTCGACCACCTGCCGTCCCCGCTCGGCATCGACGACACGGCGCCGACGCTCGGCTGGCGGTTCGCCGCCGGGCCGCGCGACGCCGTCCAGACCGCCTACCAGGTGCGGGTGGCGAGCACGGACGCCCGCCTCGCCCGCCCCGACCTGTGGGACTCCGGCAAGGTCGCCGGAGGCGCCGTCTCGGCCGTGTACGCGGGACGCGCGCTGAAGTCCCGGCAGCGGGCCTCGTGGCAGGTCCGCGTGTGGGACGGGCAGGGCCGCGCGTCCGCGTGGAGCGACCCGTCCCACTTCGAGATGGGTCTGCTCGCTCCCGCCGACTGGACGGCCGGGTGGATCGGGAACCCGGTGTGGTCGGCCGACCCCGCGCCCGCGCCCGCCACGGTCGCGTTCGCCCCCCGCACCGCCCGGTACGTGCGGGTGAACGTGACCCGGCTCGGGCTGCCGATCAAGGAGGGCTGGCCCTACAAGGTGTCGCGGCTCCAGCTCGCCGAGGTCCAGGTGCAGAACGGGGCGTCCGGCCCGAACCTGGCGGCGAAGGCGCCGGTCACCGCGTCGGAGAGCTACACCGTCGGAGGCCAGTGGGAGCCCAAGGCGGTCACCGACGGCAACCTCACCAGCGACTCCGCGCCCTTCGGCTACACGAGCCTGGAGCGCAGGGACCAGGACCTCACCGCGCCCATCTGGGTGCAGATCGACCTCGGCGGGGAGCAGACGTTCGACCGGATCCTGCTCTACCCGCGCACCGACGAGACGACCGACGACGGCAGGACCCCCAACTTCCCGGAGGACTTCACCGTCCAGACCTCCGGCGACGGCGCGGCGTTCGACACGGCCGCCACGGTCAAGGGCCAGGAGGCGCCGCCGCCGCTGCGCCGCCAGCCCGAGGCCCTGCCCGTCTTCAGGCGCGAGTTCGCCATCGGCAAGCGCGTGCGCACGGCCCGGCTCTACGCCACCGCCCTCGGCGTCCTGGACGTCACCGTGAACGGGCGCCCCGTCAGCGACGCCGTCCTCGAACCGCCCTACAGCAAGTACAAGGAGCGGATCGTCTACGCCACCTACGACGTGACCAGGCTGCTCCACCGCGGCGGCAACACCGTCGAGGTGGAGCTGGGCACCGGCATGGCCCACGTGCCTCCGACGCCCGGCCGCTACGAGAAGCTCACCCGCTCGGACGGCAAGCCCGCGTTCATCGGCCAGCTGGAGATCACCTACACGGACGGGTCGCGCGAGGTCGTGGCGTCCGACGCGTCCTGGCGCACGGCCCTCGGCGCCACCACGTTCACCAACTGGTACGGCGGCGAGGACCACGACGCGCGCCGCACCCGGCGGGAGTGGACGGCCGCGGTGCGCGTCGCCGCGCCCACGGCCCGGCTCGCGGCCCGCATGGCGCCGCCGATCGTCCCCGTCGAGACCCTGCGCACCAAGAAGATCACGAACCCGAAGGACGGCGTCCACGTCGTCGACCTCGGCGTCAACTTCGCGGGCTGGCCGCTGCTGCGCGTCAGCGGCCCGGCCGGGACGAAGGTGACGATGCGCCCCGGCGAGCTCCTCAACGCCGACGGGACCGTCAGCCAGCACACCACCGGCTCGCCCATCTGGGACACCTACACCCTCTCCGGCGACGGCACCGAGACGTGGCACCCCCGGTTCTGCTACCACGGCTTCCGCTACGTGCAGCTCGAAGGGCTGCCCGGCGACCCGGACGACGGCACGGTCACCGGGATCGTCCTGCGCGCGGGCAACGCCAAGGCGGGCTCGTTCACCAGCTCGCACGGCCTCCTGAACGACATCCACAAGATCATCGACCGGGCCGTGCAGAGCAACATGTACTCCGTCCTCACCGACTGCCCGCACCGCGAGAAGCTCGGCTGGCTGGAGCAGGCCAACCTCGTGTTCCCCGCCGTCGCGCGCAACTACGACGTCACCGCCTACTACGGCGAGCTCGTCCGCGACATCGCCGAGGCCCAGACCGAGGACGGGCTCGTCCCCGACATCGCACCCGAGTTCACCGTGTTCTCCGGCGGGTTCAGGGACGACCCCAACTGGGGCAACGTCATCGTGTTCGCGCCCTGGCAGATGTACCGCGCGTACGGCGACGAGGCGACGCTGCGCACCTACTACCCGAACATGGTGCGCTACGTGGACTACCTGTCCGCGAAGGCGAAGGGGCACCTGCTCGACTACGGCCTGGGCGACTGGATCACCTTCGACGACAGCACCCCGAAGGGGGTGACCGCGACCTTCGGCTACCACCGCGCCGTCACCGCCCTCGCGCGGATCGCCGAGGTCGTCGGGAAGGGCGCCGACGCCGCGCGGTACAAGGCCCTCGCGGGCGAGATCGGCTCGGCGTTCGACGCGAGGTACGCCACCGGCGACACCTACGGGTCCGGCAGCCAGGCGTGCGACGCCCTCGCCCTCGACATGGGCGCCGTGCCGGCGGACAGGAGGGACGCCGTCCTCGCCCACCTCGTGAAGAGCATCGAGGCCAAGGGCTACCACCTGACGGTCGGCGAGATCGCGCTGCCGTCGGTGTTCCACGTGCTGTCCGCCGCCGGGCGCGACGACGTCATCCACGCGGTCGCCACGCAGACCGGCAACCCCAGCTACGGCTACCAGGTCGTGCACGGCGCGACCTCGCTGACCGAGAACTGGGACGGCCCCACCTCGGGCGCCTCGCAGAACCACTTCATGCTCGGCGCGATCGACGAGTGGTTCCACGCCGGCCTCGCGGGCCTCGGCCAGACCGACGACTCGATCGGGTTCGCGACCCTCCGCGTCCGGCCGGCGGTCGTCGGTGACGTCACCTACGCGGCAGCGACCTACGAGACGCCGCGCGGGCGCGCCGCGTCCTCGTGGCGCCGCGCCGGCAAGCGGCTCCGGCTGGAGGTCACCGTCCCGCCGGGCACGCGGGCCCGCGTGGAGTACCCGCTCCTCGGGGGGTCCGCGCGGCCGAAGGCGCCGGAGGAGGCCAGGTGGATCGGCGTCCAGGACGGCCGCGCCGTCTTCGAGGTCGGCTCCGGCGACTGGACGTTCCAGGGGGCGTCGTGACGGCCGGATGAACGTCCGCCGCGAACCCGGCCCGGGCGGCCGCCGCGCCGAGCGGACGGTACCCGCCGGGCGCGGGCCGGGTTCGCGGCGGGCCCGGTCATGTTTGACGGCACGTCTCCGGGCAGGAGAGCGCACGGCACCACAGTCGAGGAGGGAGGGACACCGTGACCGTACCGAACGTGGATCTCATCGACGGGACCGCGATGCCGCAGCTCGGCTTCGGGGTCTTCCAGGTGGGGAACGACGAGGCGGAGAGCGCCGTGACGATCGCCCTGCGGAACGGTTACCGCAGCATCGACACCGCCAGCGCCTACGGCAACGAGGAAGGCGTGGGGCGCGCCCTGCGCGCGTCGGAACTGCCGCGCGATGAGCTGTTCGTCACCAGCAAGGTCTGGAACAGCGACCAGGGCTACGACGACACCATGCGCGCCTACGAGGCGAGCCTGCGCCGCCTCGGCCTGGAGTACCTGGACCTCTACCTGATCCACTGGCCGATGCCGGGCCGCGACAGGTACCTGGAGACCTGGCGGGCGCTGGAGCGGCTGAAGCACGACGGGCGGGTCCGGTCGATCGGCGTGTCCAACTTCACCGTGGAGACGCTGCGGCGCGTCATCGACGAGGCCGACGTCGTCCCCGCCGTCAACCAGATCGAGCTGCACCCGTACTTCCAGCAGGACGGGATGCGCGCCTTCCACCGCGACCACGGCATCCGCACCGAGGCGTGGGCGCCGCTCGGGCAGGGGCACGGGCTCCTGGACGACCCCGCGCTCGACCGCATCGCCCAGGCCCACGGCCGCACCCCCGCCCAGATCGCGCTGGGCTGGCACCTGAAGATCGGGAACGTGGTCATCCCGAAGTCGGCGACGCCGTCCCGGATCGCCGAGAACATCGACGTCTTCGGCTTCGAGCTGACGCCGGACGACATGAAGACCCTCGGCGAGATGGACAAGGGCCTGCGCTTCGGCCCCGACCCGGCGACCTTCGAGTCCGACTAGCCGGCCCGGGACGGGCGCAGCTCCCCGACGCCGACGCCAGGTGCGGCAGGATCGGCGAACACCGGCGCGGCACCCCGGGCCGGAGCCGCCCCAAGATCGTGACTGTGAGTGCGGGAGCGTAACGTTCCGTGCATGGGGGAGGATCGGGGGACCTGGACGGGGCCCGGCGGGTTACGGGTGACGGCGGTGCGGCTGACCGGCGCGCACCGGGTGTGGGCGGACTTCGCCGGCGTACGGGGGGCCACGGCGCTGCTGGTGACGCGGGACGGGGCGCCCGTCGGCCGCGGCTACTACCCGTCGGTCGAGGATCTCGCCGAGGTCGTCGACCTGGCGGAACTGCGCTCGGGGTGACGGTTGCGCGCGGGCTCCCGCCCGTGTAGTCGGTTACAGGTGGGACAGCGCAGGTGTGACGTCGCCGTGGTGGGGTCGCTCAACGCCGACCTGGTGGTGGGCGTGGAGCGGCGGCCCGCGCCGGGCGAGACCGTGTTCGGCTCCGACCTGGCCACGCATCCGGGCGGCAAGGGCGCCAACCAGGCGGTCGCGGCCGCGCGGCTCGGCGGCCGGGCCGCGATCGTCGGCCGGGTCGGTGACGACGGGCACGGCGCCCTGCTGCGCGACGCCCTGGCGGCGGGCGGCGTGGACCTCGCGCACCTGGCGGCCACGCCGGGCGTCCCGACCGGCGTCGCGCTGATCACGGTCGGGCCGGACGGCGACAACAGCATCATCGTCTCGCCCGGCGCCAACGCCAGGCTCGGCCCCGCCGACGTCGAGGCGGCCCGCGCGCTGATCGAGAGCGCCCCGGTCGTGTCGCTGCAGATGGAGGTGCCGCTGCCCGCGGTCGAGGCCGCCGCCGGCGCCGCCGCCCGGGCGGGCCGCCGGGTCGTGCTGAACCTCTCGCCGCCCGCGCCCGTCCCGGACGGGCTGCTCGCCCTCTGCGACCCCCTCGTCGTCAACGAGCACGAGGCCTCCTTCCTGCTCGGCGGGAGCGGCGACCCCGCCCGGATGGCGGCGGCGCTCGCCGGGGCCGGGCCCCGCTCGGTCGCGGTCACGGCCGGCGCCGGCGGCGTCGTCGTCGCCGACGGCCGGGGCACGGCCGCCGTCCCGTCCCCGCGGTCGGAGGCGGTCGACACGACGGGCGCCGGAGACGCCTTCACCGCCGCGCTGTGCCTGCGGCTCGCGCGCGGCGACTCCCTGCGGGACGCGGCACGCTACGCCACCCGGGCCGGCGCCGCCGCCGTCCGCCGCCCCGGCGCGCAGAGTTCGTTCCCCACGCCGGAGGAACTGCCCGCCCCGTAGGTCACGGGCCGGTGCGGGCGCGCAGCCGGTACAGCTCGTCGGCGGCGTCGTGGACGTCCGAGCCCAGGTCGAACGCGCTGAGCAGGTACAGGTCGCCGGCGGTCTCGATCTCCAGGATCCGCGTGTGCAGCAGCAGCCGGCGCCGCTCGTCCACCCGGATGGAGACCACCTCGTCCCAGCGCAGGCGGTGGCGCCTGGCGTAGCCGGTCACGACGGTGAGGCCGTCGCGGTCGGCGGCGAGCCGGACCGGGGCGATCAGGTCGCGCAGCGCGAGGACGTTCAGGCCGATCGCCGCCGCGCCCGCCAGGAACCGGAACTGGGGGTCGTGGGAGTACAGCACGAGCAGCGCCGTGACGGCCGCCGCGGCGGCGCACTTGACCACCACATGACCTGGCGGTACACGCCACCGCCGCTCCTGAGCCGCCTCCATGCCGCCGACCCTAGCCCCCGCCGCGGCCTGCCCGTGCCATGGATCGGTCCGATTTGGTCCGATAGCGTCGGTTCCATGCGACTCGGTGTGCTGGACGTGGGTTCGAACACGGTCCATCTCCTGGTGGTGGACGCCCACGAGGGCGCGCGGCCCCTCCCCGCGTACTCCCACAAGGCGGACCTGAGGCTCGCCGATCATCTGGAGGACGGCGAGCGGCTCTCCGAGGAGGGCGAGACGCTGCTGCGCGACTTCGTCGACGAGGCGCTCCAGGTCGCCGAGGACAAGGGCGTGGAGGACCTGGTCGCGTTCGCCACCTCCGCCGTCCGCGACGCCTCCAACGGCGAGGACGTCCTGGCGCGCATCCGCGAGGACAAGCGGATCGACATCCGGGCGCTGTCCGGCGAGGAGGAGGCGCGGCTGACGTTCCTCGCCGTCCGGCGCTGGTTCGGCTGGTCCTCGGGGCGGCTGCTGGTGGTGGACATCGGCGGCGGCTCGCTGGAAGTCGCCTCCGGCATCGACGAGGAGCCGGACGCGGCGTTCTCCCTGCCGCTCGGCGCCGGGCGCCTCACCCGCGACTGGTTCACCGCCGACCCGCCGCCCGCCGAGGAGGTCCGCAACGTGCGCCGGCACGTCCGCGCGGAGATCGCGCGGCGGGTCGGGGACGTCGCCCGGTACGGGGCGGCCGACCACGCCGTCGCCACGTCCAAGACGTTCAAGCAGCTCGCCCGGATCGGCGGCGCCGCCCCGACGGCCGACGGCCCCTACCAGCGGCGCGTCCTCGCGGGCACGGCCCTCACCGAGTGGACCGACAAGCTCGCCGCGATGCCCGCGGCCGAGCGCGCCGAGCTGCCCGGGGTGTCCGAGCGGCGCGCCCCGCAGCTGCTGGCGGGCGCGATCGTCGCCGACGCGGCGATGGACCTGTTCGAGCTGCCGGAGCTGGAGATCTGCCCGTGGGCGCTGCGCGAGGGCGTCATCCTGCGCCGCCTCGACATGATCACCGGCTGAGCGCGGGGAGCGGTCCTCACGACCAGTCCGGGTGGCCGAGCACCCGGCCCTCGGGCGTGACGGCGCGGTCGCCGGTCCCGTCCGCGCGGACGGCGCTGATCACCGGGTCGGTGACCTCGCCGCGCACGTAGGCGAGCCAGCGGCCGTCGCCCGACCACGCCGGGTCCATGTCGCGCGCGGGCCCGGACGTCAGCGCGTGCGCCCCGGACCCGTCGGCGTTCATGATCCAGATGTCGCTCCCGGTGGCCGGCCCCCGGACGTAGGCGACCTTGGAGCCGTCGGGGGACCATTCCGGGTCGACCGCGCGCACGCCGTCCCTGCTGAGCCGCGTCCAGGCGCCGCCCGGCCGGTCCGCGTCCATGGTGTAGATCTGCTCCACGTCGGCGTCGCGCTTGCTCCAGAACACGAGCTTGCCCTTGGACGACCACATCGGGTCGTCCTTGAGCGAGTCGTCGGTGGTCAGCTGGGTGGCCGGGCCGCCGTCCACGGCGACGGTGAAGATCTGCCGGACCCCGCCCTTCTCGCCCACGTAGGCCAGGCGGGAGCCGTCGGGCGACCACGTCACGCGGGTGCCGCGCACGATGCCCGTCACCTTCCGGGCGCCGGACCCGTCGGCGTTCGCCACCCACGCCTCGCCGCTCCTCTGGTCCATCCTGGTGAACGCGAGGCGCCTGCCGTCCGGCGACCGCTCGGGGAGGATGTCGCAACTCGGCCCGCCCACCAGCGTCTTCGCGGACGCGTCGCCGGGCCGGTAGACGCCGATGTCGGCGTTGCACGACGTCGGCCACCCGGGCGCGGTGTCGATCCGGACGAGCATCGGCGCGGTCGGGAACGCCGCCGCACGCGCCGCCGTGTTCCGCGCGCCGTCGGACTTCCGCCCGGCGAGGTAGACGGCGCCCGCCACGACCCCCGCGACGAGCAGCACCGCCGCGCCCGACGCGGCGAACACGCCGCGCCGCGACCGCCCCGGGGCGGGAGGCGGCGGGTACTCCCGCGCGGTGGGCGGGTCGGTACGGCGCTCGTACACGGGCTCGGTCCGCGGCTCCGGCTGGGGGAGCGGCAGCGGCCGCGGGACCGGCGCCGGAACGTCCTGGGACGTGGCGGACGGGTCGGCGGCCCGCGTCACCTCCGGGGCGCCCGCGGGCGGGGCCGCCCACATCTCGCCCAGCTCGGTCGTCACGGCGGCCTCGCCGGCCCCGCCGACCAGGGCCAGGAGCAGGTCACGGGCGCTCGGCCGCTGCGCGGGGTCCTTGCGCAGCGACGCCTGGACGAGCCCCGCCAGCGACGGCGGCAGGTCTCCGATCTCCGGGTCGGCGTGCACGGCGCGGGCCGCCATGATCTGGAACGAGCCCTGCCCGAACGGGTTGCGCCCGCTGGCGGCGAACGCCACCAGGCACCCCCAGGCGAACACGTCCACGGCAGGGGAGACCTGCTGCGTCGTGATCTGCTCGGGCGCGATCCAGCCGGGCGTGCCGACGACCTGCCCGGTACGGGTGTGGGAGGAGGCCATGTCCAGCGCGCGGGCGATCCCGAAGTCGATCACGCGCGGCCCGGAGATGGACAGCAGCACGTTGCTCGGCTTCAGGTCGCGGTGCACCAGGCCCGCGCTGTGGATGGCGACGAGCGCGGCGGCCACGCCGACCGCGACGCCGTGCAGCATCCCCGGCGACAGGGCCCCGTTCGCGCTGACGTGCTGGAGCAGCGACGGCCCGTCGATGTACTCGGTCACCATGTAGGCCATGCCGAGGTCCTCGCCGTGCTCCAGGACCTGCGCCGTGCAGAACGACGCGACGCGCTGGGCGTTGGCGGCCTCGTCGTGGAAGCGCGCGAGGAACGTCCTGTCGCCCGCCAGCTCGGCCCGCACCACCTTCACCGCCACGGCCCGCCCGCCGGTGTCGCGGCCGAGGTAGACGGCGCCCATCCCGCCCTCGCCGATCTTGGCCTCGATCCGGTACCGGCCGATCCGGGAGGGGTCGTCCGGGCGCAGCTCACCCAGGGAGGTCGCGTCCATGGAGTCTCACCTTCCGCCCCCACGGAGCCACGTCTTGGCGACCGCCTCCACGGCGGCACGCGGCCCCAACGCCTCCATACGATGACAGAGGACGCGGTGAGGTTCTAGCGCGGGCCGCCCGATCTCGTCTCAGTGGAAGTTCCGGGCCTGGACGCGGCCGGGGACCGGCAGGCGGCGCAGCCGGGTCGCCCGCACGTTCGTGACCCCGTCCACCCGCTCCAGACGGCCGCTGACCAGCAGCGCCTGGGAGTCGACGGCCAGGCCGCGGTACCGCTGGAACACCTGCGGCGGGCACACCACGTTGATGATGCCGGTCTCGTCCTCCAGGGTCATGAACACGATGCCGCCGGCCGTCGGCGGGCGCTGCCGGTGGGTGACGAGCCCGGCGACGACGACGTTGGTCTCCCCCGGCGTCTCCGGGAGCCGCGCGGACGGCAGCGCGCCCAGCTCGTCCAGCGCCTCCCGGACGTGCGCGACGGGATGGGTGTGGGAGACGCCGGTCGCCCACAGGTCGGCGAGGGTCTCCTCGATCGGCGTCATGGCCGGGAGGGCGGGCGCGGACGCGCCCGGCGTGACGCCCTCGATCCGCCCCGGGCCGGAACCCGCCAGCGCGCCCGCCGCCCAGAGGGCCTCGCGCCGCGACAGGCCGAACCGGTCGAACGCCCCCGCGGTGGCGAGCGCCTCCAGGGCGCCGGCCGACAGCGGCACGCGGCGGGCGAGGTCCTCCATGCCCGTGTAGGGGCGTCCGGCCGCGACGGCCTCGGCGGTGTCGTCGCCGAGGTTGCGGATGCCCGACAGGCCCAGGCGTATCGCGGGCTGCGGCGCGGCGGGCGCGTGGGGATGGCCGGAGTCGACCTCGACGGGCTCTTCCAGGGTGGGATGGACGCCGCTGGCGTTGATGTCCACGCCCCGGACCACGACACCGTGCCGCCGGGCGTCGGTGAGGAGGCTCTGCGGGCTGTAGAACCCCATCGGCTGGTTGCGCACCAGGGCCGCGGTGAACGCGGCGGGGTGATGGCGCTTCAGCCAGGCGCTCGCGTACACCAGATGCGCGAAGCTCTGCGCGTGCGACTCGGGGAACCCGAACCCGGTGAAGCCGAGGATCTTCTCGTACACGCTCTCCGCGACGGGCTCCGGGATGCCGCGCTCGGCCATCCCGTCGAGCAGCCGCCGCCTCAGCCGCTCGACGCGCTCGGGGGCGCGCTTGGCGCCCATCGCCTGCCGGAGCTGGTCGGCCTCGGCCGGGGTGAAGCCCGCGCAGTCGACGGCGAGCTGCATCATCTGCTCCTGGAACAGCGGGACGCCGAGCGTCCGGGACAGGGCCGGCTCCATCAGCGGGTGCGGGCAGTCGGCGGGTTCCAGGCCCTTGCGCCGCCGCAGGTAGGGGTGCACGGATCCGCCCTGGATCGGCCCCGGCCTGATCAGCGCCACCTCCACCACCAGGTCGTAGAACTCGCGGGGCTTCAGGCGGGGCAGCGTCGCCATCTGCGCCCGCGACTCGACCTGGAACACCCCGACCGTGTCGGCGTCGCACAGCATGTCGTAGACCTCCGGGTCGTCCGGGGGGATCGACTGGAGGTCGTGCCGGACCCCGTGGTGCTCGGCCACCAGGTCGAAGCAGTCGTGCAGCGCCGCGAGCATCCCGAGGCCGAGCAGGTCGAACTTGACGAGCCCGGCCGCCGCGCAGTCGTCCTTGTCCCACTGCAGGACGGTGCGGCCCGGCATCGTCGCCCACTCGATCGGGCAGATCTCCCCGACGGGCCGGTCGGCGATGACCATGCCGCCGGAGTGGATGCCGAGGTGGCGGGGCAGCGCCAGCATCCGGTCCGCCAGCTCCTTCACCGGCGCCGGGATCCCGGCCTCCGTCCCGACGGGGTCGCGCGGGTCGATGCTCTTCGACCACGCGTCCTGCTGGCCGGGGGAGAAGCCGAGCGCGCGCGCCGCGTCGCGGACGGCCATGCGCGGGCGGTAGCTGATGACGTTCGCGACCTGCGCCGTGCACTCCCGCCCGTACTTCTCGTAGACGTACTGGATGGCCTCCTCGCGGCGCCGGTGCTCGATGTCCAGGTCGATGTCGGGCGGGCCGTCACGTCCGGGCGACAGGAACCGCTCGAACAGCAGGCCGTGCCGGACGGCGTCGACCCCGGTGATGCCGAGCGCGTAGCAGACCGCCGAGTTGGCCGCCGAGCCCCGCCCCTGGCACAGGATCCCCTTGCTCCGGCAGAACTCCACGATGTCGTGCACGATCAGGAAGTAGCCGGGGAAGCGGAGCTGCTCGATGACGTCCAGCTCCCGGGCGATCTGCTCGTGGGCGCCGGTGACGCGCTCCCGTTCGGGCGGCCCGTACCGCTTCAGCGCGCCCTCCTTCGCCAGGTGCCGCAGCCAGCTCGCCTCGTCGTGCCCGTCCGGGACGGGCCAGTCGGGCAGCCGGGGCGCGACCACGTCGAAGTCGAACCGGCACTCCTCCGCCAGCGCGACCGTCCGCTCGCGGACGCCGGGGAACCGCGCGAGCCGCCGCGCCATCTCCGCGCCGCTGCGGACGTGGGCGGTGCCGGCCGCCGGAAGCCAGCCGACCATGTCGTCCAGGCCGCGCCGGGCCCGGACGGCGGCCATGGCCTGCGCGAGCCGCGCGTCGGCGCCGGGCGCCGCGAAGTGCACGTTGTTGGAGGCCACCGCATCGACCCGGACCCGGCGCGCCAGCGCGAACAGGGCGTCGTTGCGCAGGTCGTCGTCGGGCTGGTCGTGGTCGATGAGCTCGACGAACACATTGTCGCGGCCGTAGGCGCCGACCAGCTCGCGCAGCTCCCGCTCCGCCGCGTCGGGGCCGCCCGCCTCCAGCGCCGCCGGGACCGGGCCCTTCCGGCAGCCGGTGAGGACGGCCCAGTGGCCGCCGTGCGCGCCGGCCAGCGCGTCCGCGTCGTAGACGGGCCTGCCCTTGCGCCCTCCCGCGAGCTGCGCGGACGTGATCGCCGAGCAGAGCCGCGCGTACCCCGGTGCGCCCCGGGCGAGGACCAGCAGGTGCCGGCCGGCCGGGTCGGGCTCGCCGGTCCGCGGCCCGGGCAGGCCGAGGCCGAGCTCCGCGCCGAACACCGTGCCGATCCCGGCCTCGCCCGCGGCCCGCGCGAACTGCACCGCCCCGTACATGCCGTCGTGGTCGGTGACGGCCATCGCCTCCACGCCGAGCCGCGCCGCCTCGGCGACCAGCGAGGCGGGGTCGCTCGCCCCGTCCAGGAAGCTGAACGAGGAGTGGACGTGCAGCTCCGCCCACGGCACCCGCGCCTCGGCGCGGCGGGGGACGCCGGCCGGCTCCGGCGGCGGCTCGGGCGCCCGCCCGCCGGGCCGCCACGACAGCCGCTCCTCGAACTCCCGCCACGGGATCGGCGGATTGTGCCACCCCATCAGCCGGAGAGCCCTTCGGTCACGGACGGTAGCTCGGTCGCAGAAGGCCGCTCAGTCATAGACAGCCTCGACGTGCCAGCGCCCGCCCTCGACGGCGAGCAGGTAGGCGGCGCCGTCGTCGGTGGTGACCTGGAACCGGGCGCGGCGGCGCGCGGCGGCCGGGTCCCACCAGCGCTCGTCGGCGGGCCACGGGCCCGTCCAGCCGGTCACGGTGGCGGGACGGCCGCCCACGCGGAGCGTCGCGGGCGGCGCCGACACCTCGCACCGCGCCGACACCACGACCGCCGCGCCGGACGCGTCGGCCAGCTCGGCGGGCGCCGGGGCCGCGGGGACGACCGCCGGCGCGGGCCCGGACACGCTTCCGGGCCACGGCCCCTCCCGCGGTTCGGCGGGGGCCAGGTCGCCGACCGGGACGCGGACGACGCGCTCGCCCGGCCCGCGCCCGCCGACCAGCACCGGCCGCGCGATCCCGTGGTGGCCGAGGAGCGCCTGGATCCGGTCGGCGGCCCGCGCGATGCGGTCGGTGACGGTGGTGCGCCCCCAGAGCCCCTCCTGCCGTCCGAGATCGGGGACGAGCTGGTCGGGCGCCAGCTCCACCCACGTCACGCCGCCCCAGCCGTCCTCGCCGCCCCCGGCCGGACGGTGGGCCGACAGCTGCCACCGCACCCGCTCGGCGACGGCCAGCGCCGACAGCCCGTCGTGCCGCCACAGGCGCCGCAGGACGTGCCCGTCGGCGAACCCGACCGCGACCTCCAGCCGGACGCACGCCAGCCCGCCCGCGGCGAGGCCCTCGTGCAGCTCGCCCGCCAGCCGCTTCGCCGCGAACACGACCCGTTCCGCCTGCTCGGCGGGCGGGTCGAAGCCGCCGCGCACCGACAGGTCGGCGGCGGCGCGGACCGGCGCGAGCGGGCGCGGCTCCTCGCCCCGCGCCAGCCGGTGCGCGAGCGCCCCGTCGGTGCCGAAGCGGCCGGCGACGTGCCCGGACGGCAGCGCCGCGAAGTCGCCGAGGGTCCGGACGCCGAGCCGGCGCAGCAGGTCGGCCAGCTCCGGCCGGTCGAGCACCGACAGCGGGTACGGCGCGAGGAACGCCGCCGCGCCGCCCTCCGGCACCACGATGCCGCCCTGCCCGGCGCGCGCCGCCAGCTCGGCCGCGAACAGCCCGTCCGCGACGCCCGACCCGCAGTCGTGGCCGGCCTCGACGACCGTGTCCTGGACCAGGACGCGCAGCGCCTCCTCGCCCCCGTAGAACCGGGCGGGGCCGTGCGCCGGGATCGCGCACAGCCCCGGCCGCACCACCTCCACGCGCGGCGTCAGCTCCGCGACCGCCTGCGCGACCGCCTCGAAGCGGCGTCCCTCGGCGTCGGTGTCGCGCTCGCGCACCACCAGCTCGGGGCACCGCCGCTGGGCGTCGCGGATCCGCTGCCCGCGCCGCACCCCCTCGGCGCGGGCCGCCGCCGAGCAGGCCGCCACCTGCCCCCGCACCACCACGGCGCCCGGGGCCGCCGCGTCGATCCCGACCGCGGTGACGGGCCAGTCAGGGCACCACGCCGCCAGGACCCTGGTCACGCGATCCCCTCCTCCGCCGGCACCCGCACGAGCGGCGGGGGACCGGATGGCCGGGGGTGGACGGGCGCGCCCGCCGCCACGGCGCCGGGCACCAGCTCCAGCGGCGGCCGCGCGGTCTCCACCGGCCGGACGGTGCCGTCGGGCGCGGGGAGCCAGAGGTCCGCGCGGCGGCCGGGGCCGGGGGCGTCGCGCCCCTCGGCGACGACCCGGACGCGGCGGCCGGTGAGCCGGCCGTGCCCCTCGGCGAGCCCCTCCCAGACCGGGTCCTCCACGCGGAGCCGGAGCCGGGTGCCCGGCCAGTCACGGGCGAACGCGCCGGTCAGCGCGAGGACGCAGCCGTGCTTGCGGGCCAGCGCCGACAGCCGCCGGACCGCCGCGGCGCCGGGACGCTCCGGCGGGCTCAGCAGGATCAGCTCGACGGCCTCGGCCAGGGCGGCGACCACGTCCGGCCAGCGGTCGCCGGGCTCGTCGACGAGCAGCAGCCGCTCGGGCGCGGCGCCCATGCCCGCCGCGGCGGCCACGCCGAAGCCGGGCAGGCCGACGACGGCGCACCAGCCGCCGGCGCCGTCCTCGCCGCCGTGCCGGGACACGCCCGCGGCGAGGGCGAGGCAGAGGGAGGCGGCGCCGGGACCGTCCAGCCCGACGACCGAGCCGGGGCGCAGCCCGCCGCCGGGGACCACGGTCCGCAGCGCGGGCAGCACCGGCACGGTCCCGGTTCCGGCGCCCGTGAGCGCCGCCGGCCCGGTGTCCTCCAGCGCCGCCGCGAGATCGCGCAGGGCCGCCTCCGGCACGCTCGTCCTCCTCTCGCAGTCTCCCGCACAAATCTCGAACACGAGTTCGACCCGTGTCAAGTTGTCGCAGGTCACGTGGGGGAGGCGGACAGGTCCGAAAGCCCGATAGGGCCGGGCTTCACGGCATTTTTGGGCATGATGTAGATATGACGACCGATGTGCCGACCATCGAATGGACGGGCGACGCCCTGCGCCTGCTGGATCAGACCGTCCTGCCCCACCGGGTGGAGTTCCTCGCGGTCCGCGACGTCGACGCGCTCGTGGACGCGATCCGGCGGCTGGTGGTGCGGGGCGCCCCCGCGCTGGGCGTGGCGGGCGCCTTCGGCGTCGCCGTCGCGGTGCGCCAGGCCGAGCGCGAGGGCTGGGACGCCGCCGGGCGCGACGCCGCGATCGCCCGCGTCCGGGAGGCCCGCCCCACGGCGGTGAACCTCGCCGCCGGGGTGGACCGGGTCCTGCCGTTCGTCGCGAAGGGCGCCGACGCGGTGGCGGCCGAGGCCCAGGCCCTGCTGGACGAGGACGTGCGCGGCAACCGGGCCATCGGGGCCTTCGGCGCCGACTGGATCCTCGCCCGGACGGGGGACCGGCCCCTGCGCGTCCTGACGCACTGCAACGCCGGCGCGCTCGCTACCGCCGGCTGGGGGACGGCCCTCGGCGTCGTCCGGGAACTGCACGGCCGGGGGCGCGTCGAGATCGTCTACGCCGACGAGACCCGCCCCCTCCTGCAGGGCGCGCGGCTCACCGCGTGGGAGCTCGACCAGGCGGGCATCCCCTGCGTGGTGCAGGCGGACGGCGCCGCGCCGAGCACCGTCCTGCGCGGGCTGGTGGACGTCGCGGTCATCGGCGCCGACCGGATCGCCGCCAACGGCGACACCGCCAACAAGATCGGCTCGGTCGGCGTGGCGCTGGCCTGCCGGGAGGCCGGGATCCCGCTGGTGGTCGCCGCGCCGTGGAGCACGGTCGACCTCGCGCTCCCCGACGGCGCGGGCGTGCCGATCGAGGAGCGCGACGCCGGGGAGGTCCTGGCCTGGGGCGGCGCGCGGACCGCCCCGGACGGGGTGGGCGCGTACAACCCCGCGTTCGACGTCACGCCCGCCCGCCTGGTGACCGCCCTGGTCACCGAGACGGGCGTGCTGGAGGTCTCGGCGGGCGCGACGCCGGCGGCGGCCGCCGGGGCCGGCCGGGTCCGGGGCTAGCGCGGCGGACGGATCAGAAGTACGTGCCGAACAGGTTCGTGGACGGCCAGGTCGCCACCGCGTTCGCGACCTTGTGCAGCGGCGCGCTGAAGTCGTCGTAGTCGTAGGTGAGCCCGGACGGGTCGTCGCGCTGGTCGAACAGCAGGGCCCAGGTCACGCCGTCGTAGCGGCGCGTCACGATCGTGCTGGTTCCGTCGAGCGCGCCGGAGTGCCAGGTGTTCCGGCCTCCCGTCACGTCGCGCACGTACCAGCCGAAGCCGTAGTAGGACCCGCCCGAGTTCAGGCCCGTCTCCGGCTTGGCGAAGATCGAGGCGATCGAGGAGGAGTTCAGCACGCTCGTCCCGCCGTCGTGGATCTGGGTGAAGCGCACGTAGTCGACGGCGGACGCGAGCCAGCCGCCCATCGGGGTGCGGTTCTCCAGGTTGAACGTGCCGTAGGGGGCCGGGAGCGTCGTCCCGGCCTGGTCGAACACCGACGGGCCGGTCCGCTGCGAGAAGTAGGGCACCTCACCGGGCGCGCGGTCGGCCTTCAGCGACCGGCCGGGCCGCATCCGGGTGATCCCCATGGGGCCCAGCACGTTCTGCTGGACGTACTGCTCGTAGCCCGTACCCGCGGCCTTGGCGATGATCTGGCCCAGCAGCAGGTAGCCGTAGTTGCTGTAGGCGAAGGTGGTGCCGGGGTCGTGGTCGAGTTTCAGGCCCGTCCCGTACTGGACCATGTGCTCCCGGGTGATCGGCAGCGGAACGCCCAGCAGCTGCGCGGTGGCGCGGTCGCGGTAGGTCGGGTCGCCGGAGATGTCGCGGTCCCAGCCGCCGAGGTGCTGAAGCAGCCGCCGCACCGTCACCTGGCCGAGGCGCGGGTCGGCGGACTGGCCGGGCGGCGGCGTCAGCGTCAGCAGGTCGGTCACGCGCGCCGACAGGCTGAGCCTGCCGTCCTGGACGAGCCGGGCGACCGCCGTCGCGGTGACGGCCTTGCTGAGGCTGGCGAGCCGGAACAGCGACGTCGGCTGGACGCTCAGCGCAGCGTCGTCGCTCCAGGTGTAGCCGCGCGCGAGCACGAGCCTGCCCTTGCGCATCACCGCGAGCGAGCCGCACGGGATGTTCCGGGCCTGCATCAGCGACTTGACGGCGGTGTCGAAGCCGCCGAGCCCGGCGCCCGCCGTCCCGGAGACCCGCCACGTCCGCGTGCCCGCCCGCGTCGCCGCGCGCTGGGACGCCGTCCCGCATCCGGCGGCGAGTGCGGGCGCCGCGAGGCCGAGCCCCGCGGATCCCATGAGCCTGCCGAAGTCCCGCCGACTGAGCCCCTGCGCCATCGCGTCCCCTCCCGATCACCGTCCCCGCATGATCCACATGGGGGTGAGCGGGGAAAATAACATGATCTTGGGGTGGCATGGCCGGTTTCCGGCGGGAATGCCTTCCGGATCACCCCTCCGGGGTGAGGGTGCGGGTGGCCGCGCGCAGGCTCTCGAATGTACGGGTACGTCCGGAACGCATGTCGATCAGGGGAAGATCTGGAACGTCTGCCGGATCCGGCCATCCCACCGGGCCGATCGGGCACCATGGTGGGCGTGCCGACCTCCCCGAACCCACCCGCCACGCCGCGTCCGGCGGAGCTGGAGGCGGTGCTGGAACGGATCACCTACGCCAACGAGGACACCGGGTACACCGTCGCGCGCGTCGCGACCGCCAAGAGCGGGCCCGACCTGCTCACCGTCGTGGGCGCGCTGCTCGGCGCGCAGGTGGGGGAGAGCCTGCGCCTGGTCGGGCGGTGGCGCTCGCACCCGAAGTACGGCAAGCAGTTCGAGGTCGACTCCTACACGACCGTCCTGCCGGCGACGATCCAGGGCATCCGCCGCTACCTCGGCTCCGGCATGATCAAGGGCATCGGCCCGGTGATGGCCGACCGGATGGTCGGCCACTTCGGCACCGACATCCTGCGCGTCATCGAGGAGGAGCCGGAGCGGCTCGTCGAGGTCCAGGGCCTCGGCCCCAAGCGCACCAAGCGGATCGGGGACGCCTGGCAGGAGCAGAAGGCCATCAAGGAGGTCATGGTCTTCCTGCAGGGCGTCGGCGTGACCACGTCACTGGCCGTCCGGATCTACAAGCAGTACGGGGACGCCTCGATCGACACCGTCCGCAAGCGGCCCTACCAGCTCGCCTCGGACGTGTGGGGCATCGGGTTCAAGACCGCCGACACCATCGCGCAGGCCGTCGGCATCCCGCACGACAGCCCCGAGCGGATCAAGGCGGGCCTTCAGTACACGCTGTCGGAGGCGGCCGACGACGGGCACTGCTTCCTGCCCGAGCCCAACCTCGTCACGGCGGCCGAGAAGATCCTCGGCGTCGGGCGGGAGCTGATCGTCCCGGCGCTGGACGAGCTGGCGGGCGAGGAGGGCGTCGTCCGGGAGCCGATCCCGGGGGACGGCGAGGACGCCGCGACGATCCCGGCCGTGTACCTCGTCCCGTTCCACCGGGCCGAACGCTCCCTGGCCCGCGGGCTGCTGGAACTGCTCGACGCGCCCGCCGACCGGCTCGAGGCGTTCGCGGGCGTCGACTGGGGCAAGGCGCTGCCGTGGCTGAAGCAGCGCACCGGCCAGGCCCTCGCCCCCGAGCAGGAGGACGCGGTCAAGCTGGCGCTGACGTCCAAGGTGGCCGTGCTGACCGGCGGCCCCGGCTGCGGCAAGAGCTTCACCGTCCGCTCGGTGGTGGAGCTGGCCGCCGCCAAGCACGCCAAGATCGTGCTGGTGGCGCCGACCGGCCGGGCGGCCAAGCGGCTCGCCGAGCTGACCGGCCACGAGGCCGCGACCGTGCACCGGCTGCTCCAGCTCCAGCCGGGCGGTGACCCCAGGTTCGACCAGGACAACCCCCTGGACGCCGACCTGGTCGTCGTCGACGAGTGCTCCATGGTCGACCTGATCCTGGCCAACAAGCTGGTGAAGGCCGTCCCGCGCGGCGCGCACCTGCTGCTCGTCGGGGACGTCGACCAGCTCCCCTCCGTCGGCGCGGGCGAGGTCCTGGCCGACCTGCTCGGCGCCGAGGCCGTCCCGCGCGTCCGGCTGACCAGGATCTTCCGGCAGGCCCAGCAGTCGGGCATCGTCGTCAACGCGCACCGCGTCAACTCCGGCGACCACCCCCGCACCCGCGGCTACCCCGACTTCTTCCTGTTCCCCTGCGACGAGCAGGACGAGGCCGCCGAGCTGACGGTGGACGTCGTCGCCAACCGCATCCCGCGCAGGTTCGGCCTCGACCCGCGCCGCGACGTCCAGGTCCTCGCCCCCATGCACCGGGGCGCCGCCGGGGCGGGCGCGCTGAACTCGCTCCTCCAGGAGGCGCTGACCCCGCACGACGACGCCCGTCCCGAGCGCCGCTACGGCGGCCGGGTGTTCCGCGTCGGCGACAAGGTCACCCAGCTGCGCAACAACTACGACAAGGGCGAGGCCGGCGTCTTCAACGGCACCGTCGGCGTCGTCACGTCCGTGTCGCTGGAGGAGCAGTCGCTGACCGTCGTGACCGACGAGGACGAGAGCGTCGACTACGCCTTCGACGAGCTGGACGAGATCGCCCACGCGTACGCGATCACGATCCACCGCTCGCAGGGCAGCGAGTACCCGGCCGTCGTCATCCCGCTCACCACCGGCGCGTGGATGATGCTGCGCCGCAACCTGCTCTACACGGGCATCACCCGGGCCAAGAAGCTGGTGGTGCTCGTCGGTTCGCGCCGGGCCCTGGCCGCCGCCGTCCGCACCGCCGGCGCCGGCCGCCGCCACACCGCCCTCACCCACCGCCTCGCTCAGCGGTAACGGGCGAGTTCCCAGGGGTCGTGGGCGCAGAAGACCTCGACCTCGCCGCCGCGCGCCAGCTCGCGCAGGCGCGCCACGTTCGCCAGCCGCAGCTCGCGGTCGACCTCGCCGCCCGCCTGGACGAGGTCCATCAGCGGATGCGTGACCGGCTCGGGGCGGTCGACCTCGCCGTGGTACATGTACGCGTCTCCCGCGTGCAGCAGCCAGCGGTCGCCGTCGCGGACCGCCACGCCCGCGTGCCCCGGCGTGTGGCCGCCGAGCGGCACCAGCAGGACGTCCTCCGGCACGCCCTCCAGTGACCGGACGCCCTCGAAGCCGTGCCAGGTCTCGCCTGCGGCGTCCGCGTAGGCGACCCACTTCGGGCCGTGGGCGAGCTGAGCCGGGGTCTTGCCGCCGTCGGCCAGCTCCGCCTCGAACAGGTGCACCGCCGCGTCCGGGAAGTCGCTCAGCCCGCCCGCGTGGTCGCGGTGCAGGTGCGTGGGGACGACGTGCCGGACGTCGGCCGCCGCGTACCCGAGCGCCTCGATCTGCCGGACGGCCGTCGCGGCAGGGTCGAGGGTCGGCCCCGCCATCTCCACCCAGTCGTCCAGCAGCCGCTCGGACGGGCGCTCGATGTCGCCGAGCCCGATGCCGGCGTCCACGAGCAGGAGCCCGGCCGAGGCGGTCTCCACCAGCAGCACGTGGCCCGCGGCCGGCGCGGGCCGCAGCGGGCTCTCCGGACCGTCGGCCGGTTCGATCTCCCTCATGGGAGCGCAGTCGAGATGGTGAACGCGCATTGTTGCTCCTTCTAGACCAGGTCGCCGAGCTGGCGGGTGACGTCGTGGATGACGGACACGTCCCGCCGGACCCGGGCGAGCATGACGGCGCCCTGGACCGACGACAGGACGAGCGCGGCGAGGGGATCGGCGCGCTCGTCAGGCACGCCCCAGCCGCGCAGGGCCATGGCGATGCCGTTCTGCCACGCGGCGTAGGTGCCGTCGCAGGCGGCGCGGATGGTCTCGCTCTCGGCGGCCGTCTCCAGCGCCACCGTCGCGACCGGGCATCCCTCGGCGAAGCCGGACTCCAGCAGGGCGTTCGCGAAGTGGTCGCCGAGGGCCGCCAGCCCGGCCCGGCCGTCCGGCGCGGCGAGCAGGGCGCCCGCGAGCGCCTCGCCCACCGCGCGGCCGGACAGCGCGACCGACTCCGACGCGAGCTGCTCCTTGCCGTCCGGGAAGTGGAAGTACAGCGAGCCCTTCGGCGCCCCGCTCTCCGCGAGGACCTGGTTGAGTCCGGTGCCGTGGTAGCCCTGCCGCTGGAACAGCTCCGCCGCCGTCCGCAGCACGCGCTCGCGCGTCTCGCCCCGAGGTGTCATGGGACGAGACTAGGTAGACTGGTCTAGTAAGTCAACTCCGGAGCGCGACGTGCAGCGCCTCCACCGCCCCGGCGATCCGCGCGCGCGGCTCCGCGGTGCGGACCAGGCCGTCCTCGCCCACGTCGGGCCGGGTCACCGGGATCCGCGCGCACGCGGCCTCGACGATCTCGGTGCCCGCGTAGCCGAGCACCCTGCGCAGCGAGGCGTGCGCGTCGCCGCCGCCCGTGGGCGCGGACGGCGAGGCCACGTTCAGCCAGGCGACGGGCTTCTCGTAGATCTCGCCGCCGCCGATCGTCCAGTCGAGCAGGTTCTTGAACGAGCCGGGCAGCGCGCCCGCGTACTCCGGGGTGCAGATCAGCAGGGCGTCCGCGGCGCCGATCGCCGCGCGCAGCCCCGCGACGGCCGGGTGCAGCGGCTCGCGGTCGTCGTCGGGGTTGAAGTGCGGCAGGTCGCCCATGCCGGCGTAGAGCGTCGCGTCGACACCGTCGGGGGCCACGGCCTGGGCGGTGCGCAGCGCCGCCTCGTTCGTGGACCCCTTGCGCAGGCTCCCGCAGAGCATCAGCACGTTCGTCATGATCGTCAGGCTACGCGTCAGTCCGCGACGGTCAGCCGGTCGAGGCGCAGGCCGGTGAAGGCGTCGGCGGTGACGCCGCGGGCGCGCTCGGACCAGACCAGGTGGTCGTGGCGGGACCACAGCGGCATCGCGGGCATGTCGCGCAGCAGGGCGCTCTCGGCGAGGCGCGCGGGGACGACGCCCTCGTCGGGGGCGGCCGCGCGCTCGGCCTCGGCGAGGAGGCCGGTCGCGTACTCGTCGTCGAGACCGGTTCCGGCGTCCAGCAGCGGCGCCAGTGCGGCGACCGGCGCGGGGTAGGCGGCGGTGGTGTGGACGACGAAGGGGCCGTCCACCTGGCGGGAGTCCACGGCCTCGCGCAGGTCCGCGACGGGATGCGGGCGGGCGTCGAGTTCCAGTTCCCTCCCGAGCTGCTCCGCGACGGCCTTCACCCAGGCGTCGTCGCCCCGGCCCGTCTCGTACCAGAGGTTCAGCGGGCCCTTGAGCCCGCCCGCGTCGGCCAGCGCGGCGACGGCAGCCTTGGAGTCGTGGACGCACAACCGGCACTGCCCTTCGCGGTGGCCGGGGCGGATGCCCGGCGCGACGAGCGAGTCGGCGGGGGAGTACTGGTGGCCGAGGGGCCCCTCCGTGACGGCGGACCGGTCGATCGCCATCGACAGCGCCGTCCGGACGGTCGGGGACGACAGCCGCTCCACCCGCGCCGGGAACGCCAGGGAGGTGACGTCGCGGCCGGGGACGGCGAGGTGCCGGTCGCCGAAGTCGGCCTCCATCGACTCGTGCCGGTCCGGCGGCACCAGCGTGGCGACGTCCAGCTCGCCGGCACCGGCCGCGGTGTACTGGCGCTTCGCGTCCGGCATCGCCCTGACGGCCACGGACCGGCCCTCGCCCGAGCGGCGGCGCAGGACGATCTCCCGCGCGTTCCGCGACCTCACCCGGAAGGGCCCGTTGCCGACCGGGGCGCGGCCGTAGGACGCCCAGTCGCGCGACGCGAGGACGCTCTCCGGCACCGGGAAGAACGCCGGGTCGCCGAGGAGGGCGGGGAACCCGCTCAGGGGGCGGTCGAGCGCCACCTCGAAGGTCCGCTCGTCCCTCACCTTCAGGCCGGGGACCCCGTCCTCGCCCGCGCGGGCGCCCCTGACGCGGGCGACCTCGGTGAACAGCCGCGACCCGGCCCAGCGCTCGCGCAGCACGGCCGTCCAGGCGCCGGTGAACGAGCGGGACGTGACGGGCGAGCCGTCCTGGAACGTCGCGCCGGGGCGGAGCCGGACCGTCCAGACGCGCCGGTCCGGGCTGGTGACGGACTCGGCGGCCGCGTTCACGGGTGCGCCCGTCTCCGGGTCGTAGGAGACCAGGCCCGTCCACACCGCGTTCGCGATCATGCGGCCGGCGGCGTCGCGGACGTCGCCGGGCAGCAGCGTCGCGGGGGCCGGTGCGCCGACCGAGATCCGCGGGTCGGCGGGCTCGCTCCACGCCTTCAGGGCCGCGACCGGCGCCACCAGGACCGCCACGGCGCCGGCGACCAGGGCGGCGGTGCGGGCTGAGCTCTTCACTGGCCTCTCCCGGGAGCTGGGCGGTCCCAGGGGAGGGTAGACCACCGTGTCAGGTCCCACCAGTCCTCACGGTGCTGAGGCCATTTCGTGACCGCCGACCTGTTGATCAAGTCGGCGGCGGCGGTCACACTGGCGCTTGCGAAGATCCATTCCGTGGAGGCGCGATGCTCCCCCGCACATCCTTTCCCTCCGGACGCCTGCTGCAGGGCGGCGTCGCGGTCGCGGCGTCCGTGGCGCTGACGGCCGGCAGCGCCTGGGCGTGCCCGCCCGAGCCGGAGAAGACCCAGACCAGGCAGGCCGCCGCCACCGCGGGCGAGGGCACCGGCGGCCACGCCGGGCACTACCGCCGGGCGGCCCCCGCGAGCACGAAGTCCGAGGCGGTCAAGGGAGTGCGGCGCGTCGGCGGCGTCTCCGACGCCAAGGGCGCCATCTCGCTGATGTTCATGGACTACGGCCGCGGCCCGCACAAGCGGACGATCATGTACGCGACCGGCGAGTTCGGGCTGAAGGCCTACGACGTCAGTGCCGACCCCCGCGTCCCCAAGCTCGTCGGGCAGCTGAACATGCCGGGCATGTGGGAGACCGAGGACACCGACTTCGACCCCAAGCGCAAGATCATCTACCTGTCCCGCGACCCGCGCGCGTTCGGCGGGAACACCGCCACCGGCGAGTCGGGCATCTACGTCGTGGACGCCTCCAAGCCGGAGAGCCTGCGCCAGATCACCTACGTGACGGTGCCCGCGGGGCACACGACGACCTGTGTGGACGACTGCAGGTACCTGTGGACCGGCGGTCCGGCGAAGGCCAGCTGGATGCCCGCGGACTGGGGCGGGCGCCCCGTCTGGGTCACCGACGTCCGCAATCCCGCCAGGCCGAAGGTCCACAAGGACCCGATCGACACGGGACGCAACGACGGCAAGACCGACTACACCCACGACATCCAGGTCGACTCCGAAGGAGTCGCCTGGGCCTCCGGGCGCGGCGGCGTGCGCGGCTACTACACCACCGGCCGCCACTACGACCCGGTGAAGAGGAAGTGGCGCAAGGCCACCGCGGTCGACCCCGTCCCGTACGCGGGCGGCGGCCTGGACGAGGCCACCACGAACTCCACCTTCATGCACAACAGCTACCGGGCCGTCGGGCGGACCCGCGACCAGGCCGCCGACCCGCGCAGGTGGGGCGACGGGAAGCTGCTGTACGTCACCGAGGAGACGTTCAACGACGGCTGCGCCAACGACGGCCTGCTCGTCATCGCGTCGCTGAAGGGCTCCTACGGCGGTGAGGGCTGGCGGTCCACGCCGGAGCGCAAGTTCCGCCTGAACACCGTCGCGACGTGGGGCGTGGCGGGCAAGGAGGGCAGCGACCCCGAGAGCACGGACTGCTCGGCGCACTACTTCGACGTGCGCGACGGCGTGATCGCCCAGTCGTTCTACTCGCAGGGCACCCGGTTCCTGGACGTCACGGACCCGACGAACCCGCGGCAGGTCGCTTATTACCGCCCGGCGGACGCCGCGTCCTGGCAGCCGTACTGGCACGGCAAGTACGTCTACGTCGCCGACAACACCCGCGGCGTCGACGTCCTGGAGCCCACCTTCCGCTGACCGTCCCACCGGGGGCTTCCGCCCCGCGCGAAGGCCCGCCCCTATCCCCCCGGGGGCGGGTCTTCGCCCCGTTCGGGCCGGGTGACGCGCGTTTCGGTCTCGCCCGCGCCGCGCTCGGCCGCCGCGACCGCGGACCCGGCCGCCCGGCGCAGCTGCTGCCCCGCCTGCTGGACGACCTGGACGGGCCGCTCGGGCAGGTGCCGCGAGGCGCCGCGGTGGCGCCGCCAGTGCTCGCGGGCGCGGGTCCGGTGCTCGACGCGCAGGTTCTCGATGAGCCGGTCGATGTCCATGGACACCTCCCCGTACAGCGGCCACAGGTCCCCGGCCGCGGCCCGCTCGTGCAGCCGCCGGGTGAGCCGGGCGCGCCGCTCGCGGGCCACGTCCACCCGCACCTCCAGCTCGTGCTCGGCGAGGAACGGCCGGGCGTCGCGGGTCAGGTCGGAGCGGGCCAGCCGGCCGTAGGAGGCGACGCTGGCGGCGATCCCGGCCAGCGCGTCGCCGAGCTCGCGGCGCAGCTCGGGGTCGGTCAGCAGCCGGCCCCGGTCGCCGAGCCGCTCGTCGTCGGCCAGGGACCGGGTCAGCCCTCGCAGCGACAGCGTGAAGTGCTCCAGGGTCTCCATGGCGTTGCGCAGCGCGACGCCGGCGTCGATGAGCCGCCGCGCCCGCGTCCGCGGGTTGAGCCGGACGCTCTCCTCGGCGGCGCCGAGCTCGCGGTCGGTGCGGCCGAGCTCGCGGGCGAGCCGCTCGGCGTCGGCCTGCCAGCGGGCCGCCTCGTCGTGGGTGCGCTCGCCGCGCAGCCCGTCGGCGATGCCGGCGATCAGCTCCCGCAGCCTCTCGGTGACGTCCTGGACGGCCTCCTCCGCGGGCCGCACCCGCACCGTCGGCACCAGCAGCGTCGCCGCCAGCCCGGTGGCGGCGCCGATCAGCGTCTCCAGGACGCGGTCGGCGGCGCCCGCCTCGCTGGCCGACCCCAGCGCGAAGATCAGCATCGCGGAGATCGGCGCCTCCAGCACGTGCTCGCCGAGGCGCAGCGCGTGCCCGATGACCAGGGCCGCGAGGATCGTCAGGCCGAGCGTCCACCAGGAGAACCCGATGGTGCCCGCGGCCAGCACCGCGATCAGCACCCCCGAGGTGACGGAGGCGACCCGCAGGACGCTCGCCTTGATCGTCTGGTAGACGGAGAACTGGACGACGAGCAGCGCGGTCAGCGGGGCCAGCAGCGGCTGCGGCCCCCCGGCCGGCAGCACCGCGAGGGCCAGCACGAACGCCAGCGTGGCGGTGATCGTCAGGCGGGCGATGCGGTACGCGGTGGACCGCACCTCCGTCGCCACGCGCAGCGGCGAGCGGCCGCCTCGATCACCCTCGCCGGAGCGGCGGCGGAAGAACACGAGCGACATGCGCACTGTCATTCCCACAGGCGGGCAAAGGTCACAGGGATGGATAAAGATCACATATCGGCGGCGGTTCGGGGAAGGCGCTGGTCACTCCCGCCGGCGCGCGCGGAACGCGGCGACGTTCGTCCGGTTCGCGCAGGCCTCCGAGCAGAACCGGCGCCGCCCCGCCCGCGAGGTGTCGGCGTACACGCGGTCGCAGCCGTCGGCGGCGCACACGCCCGTCCGGCCGAGCCCGTGCTCGACGATCAGCTCGGCGAGGTTCATCAGCGTGGTCGCGCGGAACCGCTCCACCAGGCGGGACGACGGCGGCGCGTAGTGCATGTGCAGGCCGTGCGGCTCGTGGACGGCCAGGTGCGGGTGCATGGGGATCTCCAGCATCAGCCGGTTGAGCATCGCCGTCGCCTCCTCCAGCCGATCCGCCTCGAAGAAGGGGCGCAGCACCCGGCCCCAGCGCCGGAAGTCGGCGGCGTCGGCGTCCTCGAACTCCTGCCAGAAGAACTCGTTCTCCCGCAGGAGGCGGCGCAGCGCGTCCGGGGAGTCGTCCCCGGCGGCCGCCGTCACGGCGTTGACCAGCGCGGCGGCGGCCGCCACCCCGTGACTCTTGTATCCAGTGATGCGCATTACCCGGGCCTCCGGTCCCGCAGCCGACCAGTAGATGGTAGGTCGCGGCGGGCGGACGCGGCGGCGGGCCCGGAGCACCGCTAGTGCCGCCAGCGGGTGGCGGCGGCCACCTGCCGCGGCGTCGCGCCGTCCAGCAGCGCGATCTCCCCGCGCCGCACCGCCGCGACCGTGTCGGTGACGGCCTCGCCGAGCGCCTCGCGCAGGACGGCGTCGGCCTCGAACGCCGCGACGGACTCGGCCAGCGACGCCGGCAGCGGGGCGATGCCCCGCGCGGCGCGCTCCTCCTCGGTCAGGGCCGCCGGGTCCACGTCGACCGGCTCCGGCAGCCCCAGGCCGGCGCCGAGGCCGTCCCGGCCGGCCGCGAGCAGCGCCGCCAGCAGCAGGTACGGGTTGGCGGCGGCGTCGACGCACTTGACCTCCAGGTTCGCGGCGGTGGCCCGCTCGCCCTCGGCGCCCGTCACGAACCGCAGCGCGGCCTCCCGGTTCTCCAGCCCCCAGCACGCGTACGCGCCCGACCAGTGCGACGGGACCAGCCGCAGGTAGCTCGCCACCGACGGCGCGCCGACCGCCAGCAGCGCGGGCAGCCGCCGCAGGACGCCCGCGGCGAACGCCTCCCCGGCCGCCGTCATCCCGAACGGCCCGGGGCCGCCCGCCATCGCGTTGACGGCACCGCCCTCCGCGCCGTCCCGCCACAGGCTGAGGTGGGCGTGCGCGCCGTTGCCGACCGAGTCGGCCTCCACCTTGGGGGAGAACGAGGCGGCCATCCCGTGCCGGATCGTCACCGCCCGGATCGTCTCCCGGACGAGCACGGCGGTGTCGGCCGCGCCGACCGGGTCCTCGGCGGCAACCGACACCTCGTACTGCCCGGGCGCGTACTCCGGATGCAGCTGGACGACCGTGACGCCCGTCGCCTTGAGCGACTCCAGGAGGTCCCGCAGGTAGCCCGCCAGCTCGGTGACCCGCGTCATCCCGTAGGCGGGGCCCTTGCAGGCGGGGGAGAACTCCTCGCCGCCGCCGTCCGACACCGCCCACTCGATCTCGAACGCGGCCTTCACCGCGTAGCCGTCCCCGGCGAGCCGGTCCGCCTCGCGGCGCAGCAGGGCCCGCGCGTCCAGCGGATGGACCGACCCGTCCTGGGCGTAGCGGAGCGCGGGCGCGTGCGCCCAGCCCGGCAGCGCGGCGAGCGGGACGAGCCGGTCCAGGTCGGGGTGCAGCCGCAGGTCCCCGCTCGGTCCGCCGATGTGGCGCCCGGACACGATCGAGTCGTCCAGCAGGAACACGTCGAACACCGGGGACATGCCGACGCCCCACGCCGCGGCGTGCTCCAGCCGCTCCACCGGGACGGTCTTGGTGCGGGTGATCCCGCTGACGTCCACCCAGGTCAGCGCGACGGCGACGATGCCGTCGCCGGCCAGCCTGCGGGCCGCTTCGGCCGCGCGGGCGCCCAGCCGCGCGCGGTCGTGCCCGTCCAGGACCTGCTCTCCGGCGTCGCCGCCCTGGAGGGCGCTGTGCGAGGTGGGTTCCACGGTTGCTGGCTCCTGGTCGGGCGGCGGGTGGAGATGAACACGCTCCGTAAGGGCATCGTAGGAGGGACGTAGTCGTGTTTCAGGGAGAATGTGGGAGCCGTGCTGGAGTATCTGGAGTCGCTGCGGCTGGTCGACCACCACTGCCACGGTGTCCTCGGCGAGGACGTCGGCAGGACGGCGTTCGAGGAGGCGCTCACCGAGGCGGAGACCGCGGGGCCGCCCGGCGTGAGCATGTTCGACACCCAGGTCGGCTTCGCGCTGCGGCGCTGGTGCCCGCCCGTCCTCGGCCTCGACGCCCACGCCGAGCCCGGGGAGTACCTGGCGCGCCGGGCCGAGCTGGGCGCCGCCGAGGTGAACCGGCGGTTCCTGTCCGCCGCGGGGCTGGACGCGCTCTGCGTGGACACCGGCTACACGCCGGAGGCGATCCTCGGCCCGCCCGCACTCGGCCGGCTGGCCGGGGCGGAGGCGCACGAGATCGTCCGGCTGGAGCCGGTCGCGGAGCGGGCGGCGGCGGACGGCGTCGAGGCGGGCCGGTTCGCCGGCGAGGTGCGCTCGCGGCTCCACGCCGCGTTCGCCGCGGGCGCGGCGGGGGCCAAGTCGATCGCCGCCTACCGGGCCGGGCTGGAGCTGTCGGGCGCGCGGCCGGCGGAGGGGGAGGTCGCCGCGGCGGCCGGGCGGCTGATGCTCGCGGCGGAGCGCACCGGCGGCCCGCCGCGCGTGTGCGACGAGGTCCTGCACCGGTTCCTCGTCTGGTGCGCGGTGGACGCGGGGCTGCCCGTCCAGTTCCACGTCGGCTACGGGGACGCGGACGCCGACCTGCGCCGCGGCGACCCGCTGCTGCTCATCGAACTGCTGCGCGCCATGGACCCCGTGCCCGCGATGCTGCTGCACAACTACCCGTTCCACCGGCACGCCGGGTACCTGGCGCAGGTGCTTCCGAACGTGTACGTCGACGCGGGGCTGGCGACCCACAACCTCGGGCACCGCTCGCCCGCGCTCATCGCCGAGCTGCTGGAGCTGGCGCCGTTCGGGAAGGTGCTGTACTCCTCGGACGCGTTCGGGCTGGCCGAGCTCTACCACCTGGGGGCGCTGCTGTTCCGGCGAGGCCTCGCCGGTTTCCTGGCGGGGGGAGTGGAGGACGGCGCCTGGACCGCCCGCGACGCCGAGCGGGTCGCGGGGCTGGTGGCCTCCGGCAACGCGCGCCGGGTCTACGGTCTGGAGTGAGCCGATCTTTCCGGCGGAACCGGCAATCGGGAGGAACTGGAATGGCCGCACGTGAACGCCTGCTCGTCATCGGGGGCGACGCCGCGGGGATGAGCGCCGCGTCCCAGGCCCGCAGGCTGCGCGGCCCGGACGACCTGGAGATCGTCGCCGTGGAGCGCGGGCGCCACGCGTCCTACTCGGCGTGCGGCATCCCCTACTTCGTCGGCGGCGTGGTGGACGGGCCGGACGCGCTCGTCGCCCGCACGCCCGCCGAGTTCCGCGAGCGCGGCATCGACCTGCGGCTGCGCACCGAGGCCGTGGAGATCGACACGGGCGGCGGCCGGGTGCGGATCCGCTCCCTCGACGGCGGCGGCGAGCGCTGGGAGCCCTACGACCGGCTCGTGATCGCGACCGGTGCCGTCCCCGTGCGCCCGGACCTGCCCGGAGTGGACGCCGAGGGGGTCCACGGCGTGCAGATCCTCGACGACGGCGTGGCGATCCGCCGTGCCGTCGAGGAGCGGAGCCCGCGCCGCGCCGTCGTGGTGGGCGGCGGCTACATCGGCCTGGAGATGGCCGAGGCGATGGTGATGCGCGGCCTGGAGGTCTCGCTCGTGGACGTCGCCGACCAGCCGATGCGCACCCTCGACCCCGACATGGGCGCGATCGTCGCGGAGGCGATGCGCGGCATCGGCGTGCGGCTGTACCTGGGGGAGCCGGTCGAGGGCTTCGACACCTCCCCGGAGGGGCGCGTCACCGCCGTCCGCACTCGGAACCACACGCTGCCCGCGGACCTGGTCGTCCTCGGCCTCGGCGTGCGGCCGGCCGCCGGACTCGCCGAGCGCGCCGGGATCGAGACCGGCCCGACCGGCGGGATCGTCACCGACCGGCGGATGCGCACCCGCACCGAACGGGTGTGGGCGGCGGGCGACTGCGTCGAGACCCGGCACCTGGTGTCGGGCGCGCCGGTCGCCATCGCGCTCGGCACGCACGCCAACAAGCAGGGCCGCGTCGCCGGGATCAACCTCGGCGGCGGCTACGCCACCTTCCCCGGCGTGGTCGGCACGGCCGTCTCCAAGATCTGCCGGGTGGAGGTCGCGCGGACCGGGCTGAACGAGGCCGAGGCGGCCGCGGCCGGGTTCGAGACGCTGAGCGCGGCCGTCGAGTCCACCACCCGGGCCGGCTACATCCCCGGCGCCGCCGCGATGACGACCAAACTGATCGCCGAGCGCCGCTCGGGCCGGCTGCTCGGCGCGCAGATCGTCGGCGAGGAGAACGCCGCCAAGCGCGTCGACGGCCTGGCGATCGCGCTGTGGAACGGGATGACGGTCGAGGAGATGACGGGCCTCGACCTCGGCTACGCGCCGCCGTTCGCCCCCGTCTGGGACCCCGTCCTGGTCGCCGCCCGCAAGGCCGCCGACGCCGTCGAGCGGGACATGCGCTCCGGCTCCTGATCCCCTTTGTCGGTGATCTCCCTTACGGTGTGGCCTCATGGCGACTGCGGGGCCGGTGGCGGCCGACGAGAGCACCTGGGAGATGCCGGACGCGTGGCGGCGGATCGCCCATCCGCGCCGGGACCGGCCGTGGCCGTGGCCGCGGGCGCGGATCGACGCCGCGGCGGCGGGAAGGGCGCGGGCGCTGGTGGAGGCCGCCAGAGCCGGCGTCGAGGACGTCCTCGCGCTGCCCGGCACGACGCCCGAACTGGCCGAGCACGGCCGCGCCTGCCTGAAGGGCGAGGCCGACGCGCTGGGCGCCGCGGTGGTCGCGACCGTCGCGGTGTCCAAACGCGGTCTGGGCGACGTCGGCGGGAAGGCCCCGTTCCTGGACGCCTGGGCCGCCGAGCACGGCCTGCCGTTCGCGGCGGCCGCCTACGCCGAGCTGTGCGACGTCACGTCCGACTACGTGCAGGCGGGGAGCAAGGCGACCTGGACCGGTGCGCGGCGGGCCCTCCCGTCCGACTACCAGGGCGGCTGGTGGGCGGAGGAGAGCGCGGCGAGGCACCTGCGCGCCCTGCTCGCCGCCGCCGACGACGACGTCCACGCCAGGGCCGTCGAGGAGCTGGCGGTACGGCGCCGGACGCCGCTGCAGCGGATGGTCGTCTCCTACCTGGTGCCGACCCGGCGGGACTGGTTGGACGAGGTCCGCGCCGACCCGGCGGTCATCGGCCTGCCGCCCCACTCGCAGCACCGCTGGATGCTCTTCTGCTCGCTCGGCGACCCGGCGCAGGTCGACCCGGCCGCCCTGCCGCTCGGCTACTACGACCGGAGCACGAGCGTCGTCGCGACCCTCGTGGACGGCGTCGGCCCGTCCGGCGCGGTGCCGCTGGTGGCCGGGGCGCTGGAAGGCCAGTACACCGGCACCGACACGTACCGGAAGCTGCTGGACGTGCTCGCCCTGCTGCCCGTGGACGAGGCGTTCCAGGCGCTCCTGGACCGGATCGGCCACAAGTACGTCCAGCCCGCGGTGATCGCCGCCGCGCGGGCGCAGCCGCGGCGGGCGCTGCGCCTGCTCGCCTCGGCCGCGGGGGCGCCGGAGGTGGAGGAGGTGCTGCGCGCGCACCTGCTCACCCATCCCGAGCTGGTGGAGGAGATGCTGCCGGAGCTTCCGGAGGAGTCCCGCGCGGCGGTCGGCGCGCTCCGCGAGACCATCGTCCGGGCACCGGAGGCGTCCGCCGGCGCCCTGCCGCCGCTGCTGGTGGACCCGCCGTGGACCCGGCCCCGGACGAAGGCCAAGCCCGTCGTCATCAAGGACCTGGCGTCGCCCGGGACGCGCCTGATCGCCTGGGAGCCCGGCGAGCGGGACGCCTGGACGGTGGACCTCCACCACCTGTGGCGATGGGTGAAGCGGCTGGAATGGCCCGTCCAGATCGAGAAGTTCAGGAACGGCGCGCTGCCCTCCCACCAGCAGCCCGTGCTCTTCATCGAGGCGCCCGAGGACCTCGTCCGCCCGCTCCTGGCGGGCTGGGAGCCGCCCGACCCCTGGTACGTGGTCGAGTGGATGCGGGTCGTCGTCGCCCGGTTCGAGCTCGACGCGCTCGACCCGGCCGTCTTCGCGGCGCGGCGCGACCCCGCGGGCGCGGGCGCCGTCCTGCTGCCGTTCCTGAGCGACGAGGTCGCGCGGCTCATGGCCGACTGGCTCGTCCGGCTCAAGCAGGCGGGCAGGACCGCGCAGGCCTGGTTCCGGCGGCACGGCACGGCCGCCGTCCCGGCCCTGGTGCCGCCCGCGCTCGGCAAGGCCGGCGCCCAGCGCCGCGCCGCCGAGGCCGCGCTGAGGCTGCTCGCCGACCGGCACGGCGCCGAGGCCGTCGTCGCGGCGGCCCGCGTCCACGG
Source organism: Actinomadura coerulea (assembly GCF_014208105.1). Taxonomy (NCBI): domain Bacteria; kingdom Bacillati; phylum Actinomycetota; class Actinomycetes; order Streptosporangiales; family Thermomonosporaceae; genus Actinomadura; species Actinomadura coerulea. The sequence goes on along the minus strand of NZ_JACHMQ010000001.1, from coordinate 3,019,686 downwards.
AGACCGGGCGGCGGACGCGATCGAGGCGCTGGTCACGGGCGACCCGCTGGAGGTCCTGCCCGCGAAGCCGCCGTACGTCGGCGACTGGGCCGACGTTCGGCTGCTCCCGCAGATCCTGCTGCGCGGCCGCGGGCGGGCGCTGCCGGACTCCGCCGCACGGCACGTCCTGACGATGCTCGCGATGTCCCGCCCCGGCGAGGCCTACGCGGGAGTGGACGTGGTCCGCGACCTGTGCGACGGGGAGTCCCTCGCCGAGTTCGGCTGGCGGCTGTTCCGGCAGTGGGAGACGCAGGGCGCGCCGTCCAAGGACGGGTGGGCGCTGGCGCAGCTCGGCGTGACCGGCGACGACGAGACCGTCCGCCGCCTGACCCCGGTGATCCGGGCGTGGCCCGGCGACGGCGGGCACTCCAAGGCCGTCGCCGGCCTGGACGTCCTCGCCGGCATCGGCACCGACGTGGCGCTCATGCACCTGCACGGCATCGCGCAGCGGGTGAAGTTCAAGGCGCTCAGGGCCAGGGCGCAGGAGAAGATCGAGGAGGTCGCCGCCGGGCTGGAGCTGACCGCCGGGCAGCTCGCCGACCGGCTCGTCCCGGACTTCGGGCTGGACGCCGACGGCACCCTCACGCTCGACTACGGCCCCCGCCGCTTCGTCGTCGGGTTCGACGAGCAGCTCAAGCCGTACGTGGCGGACGAGGGCGGCGCCCGCCGCAAGGCGCTGCCCAAACCCGGCGCCAAGGACGACCCCGAGCTCGCACCGGCCGCCTACAAGGCGTTCTCGACGCTGAAGAAGGACGTGCGGAGTGTCGCCGCCGACCAGCTCCGCCGCCTGGAGGCGGCGATGGTCGCGCAGCGCCGCTGGCCCGTGCGGGAGTTCCGGGAGCTGCTGGCCGGGCACCCCCTCGTCCGGCACCTCGTCCGGCGCCTGGTGTGGCTCGCGTCCGACGGCGGGGAGGAGGGCGCGAGGACGACCGCGTTCCGTGTCGCCGAGGACGGCACGTTCGCCGACGCCGACGACGAGACCGTCGAGATCGCCGACACGGCGCGGGTCCGGGTCGCGCATCCCGTCGACCTCGGCGGCTCGCTCGCCGCCTGGTCGGAGGTGTTCGCCGACTACGAGATCCTGCAGCCGTTCCCGCAGCTCGGACGCCCCGTCCACGCCCTCGCGAGCGGGGAGGGGGAGCGCGGCAGGCTCGAACGCTTCGAGGGCCTGACCGTCCCGGTCGGCAAGGTGCTCGGCCTGACCTCCCGCGGCTGGGACCGGGGCGTGCCGCAGGACGCGGGCGTGGAGCCCTGGATCTCCCGGCGGCTCCCCGGGGGCCGCTACATCGTCATCGACCTCGATCCCGGCATCGCCGTCGGCGCCGTGGACGCCCTGCCCGACCAGAAGCTGGACGCGGTCGGCCTGGCGGACCGTCCCGAGCAGAGGTGGCTCGGCGGCGGCGCCACGGGCTCCTTCTCCGACCTCGACCCGGTCACCCTGTCCGAGATCCTCGCCGACCTGGCGACGCTCACCTGAGGAAGAGGACCCATGGATCTGCCGAAGGCGCTGCTGGACCCGCCGTGGGCGCGCAGGCCGGCCCCCGCGCCGTCGGGCGACGAGCCGGTCCTCGTCCCCGGCCTGACGGCGCCGGACGACCGCGCGGTCGTCTGGGAGCCCGGCGAGCGCGAGAGCTGGGCCGCGGTCCCTAGCTACGGGTCCTGGAAGGACGGCGCGTGGGAGGAGGCCGCCGAGGAGTTCCGCGACGGGCGGATGGGCTACGAGCCCACGCGGGCGGGCTTCCTCGCCCAGGCGCCCGAGCATCTCGCACGGCCGCTGCTGGCCGGGTGGAAGCCGCACGTGACCTGGGACTTCGACCACTCCCTCAAGCCGATCGTGGCGCGCTTCGAGACCGAGGCCTGGGACGTCGCGGTCCGGCTGGCCAAGCAGAACCCGTACGGGACGGGCCCGGTCGTGCTGCCGTTCCTGTCCGCCGACGTGGCCCGGATGGCCGCCGACTGGCTGTACCGGCTCAAGTCGGCGCAGAAGCTGTCCCGCGCGTGGTTCGCACGGCACGGACTCGCCGCCGTCCCGTACCTGGTGCCGGACGCGCTGGGCAAGCGCGTCGGGCCGCGCCGGGGCGCGGTCAAGGCCCTGCGAACCATCGAGGGCGACGTCGCGGAGGCCGCCCGCGTCCACGGGGACGAGGCGGCCGAGGCGGTCGCGCGGCTCCTCGCCGCCGCGCCGCCCGGCACCGCGCCCGTCGAACCGCCGGTGAGGGCGCCGTCCCTGCCCAGGTGGCTCGACGCCGACGCCCTTCCCCGCCCGGTCCTGCGGGACGGCGGGGAACTGCCGGGCGAGGCGGCCCGCAACCTGCTGCTCGCCCTGACGGTGAGCCCGGGCGCCCGGCTCGACGTGACCGGCGTCGTGGACGGGGCCGCCGAGGTCTGCGATCCGGAGTCGCTGACCGCGTTCGTCTGGGCGCAGTTCGTGGCGTGGCAGGCGGCGGGCATGCCCAAGGGCAGCGGCTTCGTGCTGTCGGCCCTCGGACGCTTCGGCGACGACGTGGTCGTCCGCATGCTCGCCCCGCTGGTCAGGGAGTGGCCGGGACGCAGCGGCGGGTACAGCAGCGCCGTCCAGGGGCTGGAGGCGCTGGTCGGCATCGGCACCGACCTCGCCCTGACGCACCTCAACGGCATCGCGCAGAAGTCCCGGTACAAGGGGCTGCGGGGCGAGGCGCAGCGCAAGCTGGCGCAGATCGCGGAGCGGCGCGGCCTGACGGCCGGGCAGCTCGCCGACCGGCTCGTCCCGGACTTCGGGCTGGACGCCGACGGGACCCTCACGCTCGACTACGGCCCGCGCCGCTTCGTCGTCGGGTTCGACGAGCAGCTCAAGCCGTACGTGGCGGACGAGGACGGCGCCCGGCGGAAGGCGCTGCCCAAACCCGGCGCCAAGGACGACCCCGAGCTCGCACCGGCCGCCCACCGGCGGTTCGCGGAGCTGAGGAAGGACCTCCGGGCGGTCGCCTCCGCCGAGGTGGCCCGGCTGGAGTCGGCCATGGTCACGGGCCGCGCGTGGACGCCGGCCGAGTTCGGCGCGTTCCTCGTCGCGCACCCGCTGATGCGGCACCTCGCCCGGCGGCTGGTCTGGCTGAGCGGCGACCGGGCGTTCCGGCTCGCCGAGGACCGGACGTTCGCCGACCTCCACGACGAGACCGTCGAGCCCGCCCCGTCGGCGGACGTCCGGATCGCCCATCCGGTGCTGCTGGGCGACTCCCTGGCCGCCTGGTCGGAGGTGTTCGCCGACTACGAGATCCTGCAGCCGTTCCCGCAGCTCGGACGCCCCGTCCACGCCCTCGCCGACGGCGAGGGGAAGAGCGGCAGGCTCGAACGCTTCGAGGGCGCGGCCGTCCCCACCGGCAGGGTCCTCGGCCTCACCCGCACGGGGTGGAGGCGCGGCTCCCCGCAGGACAACGGCATCGAGCACTGGATCTCCTGGACGCTCGCGCCCGGGCTCTCCGTCGTGGTCGACCTGAGCCCCGGCATCGCGGTGGGCTACGTCGACCTGAACCCCGTCCAGACGATCGAGCGGGTCTGGATCGCCCCGGCGCCCGGCGCCCCGACAGACGCGCTAGAGGACGCCCTAAAAAGCGCCGACCCGGTCCGAGTCTCGGAACTACTGGCAGACCTAACGGACCTGACCACCGCGCCCCCACGTTGACTTGCGGCGTGTTGCCCTTATCGGCGCTGGCGGTCTCTAGTGTCTGTTGCAACGAGATCCCTGGAAGGATCTTGTTGTGCCGGGAAGACGTCTGACAGCTGCTGAGCGCGCGCAGATCGAGGTGTTGTTCGGTGCGGGCCGGTCGTTTCCGCAGATCGCGGAGGCGATCGGCCGGGACCGGTCAACTGTGTGGCGGGAGGTGCGCCGTAACCACTCCTATCGGCGGTCGGACGCCGGTGGGGGCGGGGCGCGGTATCCGGGCCGGGCGACCACCGCGTGTCCGGGCGGGCTGGGCGGGCTGTACCGGTGGACGTACTCGCATGTGGCCGCGCAGCGCAAGGCCGATGAGCGGGCGCGTCGGCACCGGCCGGGCAAGTTGATCGGCAACAGCGGGAACAAGGGCCGGGCCTGGTGCCAGGGCCGGTTGTGGCCGGTGGTGCGTGATCTGCTGGTGCGGCGGTGGTCGCCGCAGCAGATCGCGGCGCACCTGCGCGCCGCCTATCCTGACCAGCCGGAGATGCGAGTGTCGCACGAGACGATTTATCAGGCGATCTACTACCAGGCCCGGGGCCGGATGCGGGCCGAGCTGGCCCGGCAGCTGCAGTTGCGGCCGGGGGAGGGGTCGGTGCTGCGCAGCGGCCGCGCCGCCCGCCGTCCGCCCTCGCGTCTGGCCCGCGCCGAGAGCGCGGCGCGCAGCCGCCGGCCCTGGATCCAGGGCCTGCACATCTCGGCCCGGCCCGCCCAGGCGGCCGACCGGGCGGTGCCGGGGCACTGGGAGGGCGACCTGGTGATCGGGGCCCGCGGATCCAGCGCCATCATCACCCTGGTCGAGCGCACCACCCGGTTCGTGATGCTCGGCGCGTTGCCGCACTCACGCGTGTCCGAGCAGGTCACCGGCGTGCTGACCACTTTGATGCGGCGGTTGCCGGCCGAGCTGGCCGCGACCTTGACCTGGGACCAGGGATCGGAGATGGCCCAGCACGCCGACTTCACCCTGGCCACCGGGTGCCGGGTCTACTTCTGCGACCCGCACGCGCCCTGGCAGCGCGGCTCCAACGAGAACACCAACGGGCTGCTGCGCCAGTACTTCCCCCGCTCCTCCACCGACTTCCGCAACTACACCCAGCACGACCTCGACGAAGTCGCCCGCCAGCTCAACGGACGACCCCGCCAAACCCTGAACTGGAAAACCCCAGCCCAAGCACTCAACGAATACCTCGTTGCAACAACCGCTTGACACCGCCGCTCGCATAAGGGCAACACGCCGCAAGTCAACGGACGCCCTCCGTCAGGGCTTGGAGGACGTCGGCCACCAGGTCGGCGGTGTCCTCGACGCCGGCCGAGAAGCGCACGAAGCCGGGCGCCACGGCGTCGCCGCCCCACCGGGCGCGCCGTTCGGCGGAGCTGTGCACGCTGCCGAAACTGGTGGCCTGCATGACGAGCCGCAGCGAGCCGAGGAACCTCTCGGCGGACGCCTCGTCCCTCAGGGCGAACGACACGACGGAGCCGAACCGGCGCATCTGCCGGGCCGCGACCTCGTGGGACGGGTCGTCCGGCAGCCCCGGATACCTGAGCCCGGACACCTCCGGACGCTCCCGCAGCGCCTCGGCGACGGCCAGCGCGTTGGCGGCCTGCCGGTCCAGCCTCAGCTGGAGCGTGGCGAGCGACCGGTGCGCCAGCCACGCCTCCATCGGCCCGGGGATCGCGCCGACGGTCCTGCGCCAGACCCGGACGGACTCCGCCAGCGCCGGGTCACGGGTCGCGACGTGCCCGAGCAGCAGGTCGCCGTGCCCGGTCAGCGCCTTGGTGTCGCTGGCGACGGAGAAGTCGGCCCCGAGGTCGAGCGGCCGCTGCCCGAGCGGGGTGGCGAGGGTGTTGTCCACCGCCACGAGCGCGCCCGCCCGGTGCGCCGCCTCGGAGACCCGCCGGATGTCGCACACGTCCAGGTTCGGGTTGGACGGCGTTTCGAGCCAGACCAGCCGCGCGCCCTCCAGCAGCCCGATCTGGGCGTCGCCCGCGGTCGGCCCCATCCGGACCACCGCCCCGTACGACTCCAGGCGCTCCTTCAACGCCCGGGTCGTGTGGTAGCAGTCGTCCGGCAGGACCACGACGTCGCCGGACCTGACCTGCGCCAGCAGCACGCCGGCCACCGCCGCCATCCCCGAGGAGAACGAGACGACCTCCGCGCCGCCCTCCAGCTCGCCGATCGCCCGCTCCAGCAGCGTCCACGTCGGGTTCGACTCGCGCCCGTAGGTGTAGGGCCCGCTCGCCTCCCCGGCCAGGTGGTAGTGCGCCGCGAACACCGGCCCGGGCAGCCCCGGCGCGTGGTTCTCCGCCTCCGGCCTCCCGGCGCCCACGGCCAGCGTCCCGTCCCCGATCTCCATGAACGTCCCTTCCTCGCGTCCGGCCTCCCATCGTCCCACCTGCGAGTTCGGACGGCCGCGCGCCCCACCCGCCGCGCCGCAGCCGGCGGACCAGACCCGTCCCGCCGCCGGTGATCCATCGGATCCTCCGGATATGTCGGCGCGCTCCTCTACGGTTGGGCGCCATGGAAGATCAGCTCCCCGGTGAGGACGACCTGGTGATCCCGGACGCCTGGCGGCGTTCGCTGCACGCGCGGCGCGGCGGCGCCCCCGGTCCCAGGATCAAGGTGGCCGGACCGGCGGCGGCGGCGCGCGCCGTCCAGGGCTTCGTGGAGCGGAGCCGCGGGGTGGTCGAGGCGCTGCTGAGGGGCGGCGCCGGCGAGCCCGAGCTGGCCGAGGCGGCGCGGCGGCACCTGGACGGGCGGCCCGATCCGGCGGGCGCGGCGGTGGTCGCGGCCGTCACCGCGATGGGCGTGGGCGGCTACGACTCGGAGAAGGTGTACCGGGCGTACGTCGACGCGTGGGTCGGCGAGCACGGGCTCGGGTTCGCGGCGTGCGCGCTGGTCGAGCTGAGCCGGACGAAGGCCGTCCGGAAGGGCGGCGGCACCTGGCTCGGCACCTCCGTCGGCGCACAGCGCATCACGGACGAGTACGCGCTCCGGATCCCGGAACAGGAGGCGAAGCGCGTCCGCGGGCTGCTGGCCGTCGCCTCCGACGCCGACTACGCCGACGCGGCCCGGCGCCTCGCGGCGCACAGGTCCGGCCGGTGCGCGAGCTGGCTGGTGTCGTACCTCGTCCCGACGCGGGAGGACTGGGTCGACGAGTGCTGCGCGGCCCCGGGCCCGCAGATGCGCCGCGACGACCTGCTGTGGGTGGTGATGCCGGCGCTGGGCAAGGCGGAGCAGCTCGCGGCGCCGTACCCGGCGGGCGGCCTGCACTGGGGCCAGGCGACCCGTGCCCTGCTGGCGAGCATGGCCGACGGCATCGGACCCGGCGTCCTGCCTTTCCTCCTCACCGAGGTGGAAAGGCTCTCCCTGGAGTCCGAGGACCGCAAGCGCATCTTCGAGACGATCGCGATCCTGCCGACGGACGAGGCGTTCCAGGCCCTGCTCGACCGGCTCGACCGCAAGCACGTCCGGGCCGCCCTCGGGGAGGCCGCGCGCAGGTTCCCGGTGCGGGCGCTGCGGCTGCTGGCGCGCGCGGGCGCGGACGACCTGCTCGCCTCCCACATCGAGGCCCACCCCGACCTGGCCGCCGCGGCCCTTCCCGGCCTGCCGGAGGACGCCGCCGCCGTCCGGCGCGTCGCCGCCGCGTCCGCCCGCGTCCCTGAGGCGGCGCCCGACGAGCTGCCCGCCGTGCTCGCCGAGCCGCCGTGGCTGAACCCCCGGCGCCCCGTCCTCAAGGGCCTCACCGTCCCGGAGGCACGGCTCGTGTGGCAGGAGGGCGAGCGGGAGGAGTGGCTCCAGTGGGACCCGAAGACCGAGAAGCCCGACGACCCCGACTGGGAGGCGCTGGTCGAGGCCTACACGTCCGCGGGCCACGACTCGGGCAACGTGCAGCTGATGGTCTACGGGCCGCCAGAGCTGATCCGTCCTCTCATGCCCCGCTGGAAGGGCTACGGCGTCCGGTGGGCTCACGTGTGGATGCGGCCTCTCGCGGCCCGGTACGAACTCCACGCCCTGCCCCCGGCCGTCCGGACGGCCAAGGCGTTCCCCGACACCTGCTGCGAGCCGCTGATGCCGTATCTGGACGGCGGGGTGGCGAGGCTCATGGCGGAGGGGCTCGTCAAGCGCGGGGCGCTCCTCTACCCGGCCCGCCAGTGGTTCGGCCGCCACGGGGCCGACGCGGTGCCCCTGCTGGTCCCGGCCGCCCTCGGCGACAAGCCCAAGGACTGGCGGCCCGCCGAGACCGCCCTGCGGTACCTGAGCGACCTGCGCGGTCTCGACGGCGTGGTGGCGGCGGCCCGTGACGCGCACGGCGATGAGGCCGCCGAGGCGATCCGGACGCTGCTGTCCACCCCGCCGGTCGAGACGGGCCTCGACAAGCCTCCCGCCGTCGGCGCGTGGGTGGATCCGACGCCGCTCCCGCAGGTGCTGCTGCGGGGGCGCGAACGCGCCCTTCCCCGGGACGCGGTCGGCCGTCTGGTCGAGCTGCTCGCCCTCCCGGCCCCGTACGCGATGGACGAACTGGCGGAGGCGTGCGCGCCGGGCACGCTGTCCGGATTCGGGTGGGCGCTGTTCCAGCAGTGGCTCGACGCCGGCAAGCCGTCCAAGGACGCCTGGGCCCTGCGGCAGCTCGGCCGCACCGGCGACGACGACACCGTCCGGCGACTCACCCCGGTCATCCGGGCGTGGCCGGGGGAGGGCGGGCACAGGAACGCCGTCCACGGCCTGGACGTGCTCGCCGAGATCGGCACCGACGTGGCGCTGATGCACCTGCACGGCATCGCCCAGAAGGTGAAGTTCAAGGGGCTCCAGGCGGAGGCGCGGGACCGGATCCGGCAGGTCGCGAAGCGGCTCGACCTGACCACCGACCAGCTCGCGGACCGGCTCGTCCCCGACTTCGGCCTCGACGCCGAGGGCGGCATGACCCTCGACTACGGCCCGCGCCGCTTCCTCGTCCGGTTCGACGAGCAGCTCAAGCCGTTCGTCGCCGACGAGGACGGCAGGCAGCGCAAGTCCCTTCCCAAGCCCGGCGCCAAGGACGACCCCGAACTCGCGCCCGCCGCCCACCAGGCGTTCGCCGGGCTCAAGAAGGACGTCCGCACCGTCGCCGCCGACCAGATCCGCAGGCTGGAGCAGGCGCTGGTGACGCGGCGCCGCTGGACGCCCGCCGAGTTCGGCGAGTACATCGTCCGGCACCCGCTCGTCTGGCACATCGCCCGCCGCCTGGTCTGGCTGGCGGAGGACGGCGGCACGACCGCCGCGTTCCGCATCGCCGAGGACCGGACCTTCGCCGACGCCGCCGACGAGGCGTTCGCCCTCCCCGAGGCGGCCCGCGTCGGCGTCGCCCACCCCCTGGACCTCGGCGACACGGTGAAGGCATGGTCGGAGGTCTTCGCCGACTACGAGATCACGCAGCCGTTCCCCCAGCTCACGCGCCCCGTCCACACGCTGACCGAGCAGGAGCGCGGCAGCGGGCGGCTGGAGCGGTTCGAGGGCCTCAAACTGCCCTTCGGCGACGTCCTCGGCCTGGTGAAGCTGGGCTGGGAGCGCGGCGCGCCGCTGGACGCCGGGGTCGAGCGGTGGATCCACCGGCGCGTCGCCGACCGGCGGTACGTCGTCATCGACCTCGATCCCGGCTTCGCGGTCGGCGCGCTCGACGCCACCGGCGACCACCAGGTCCTCTCGTACGTGTGGCTCGCCGTGGAACCCGCCGACTTCTGGCCGAGCAGGGGGACGCCGCTGACGTTCGGCGAGCTGCACCCCGTCATGGCGTCCGAGATCCTCTCCGACCTGACCGCCCTCGCCGGCAAGGCGGAGAAGTGAGCGACACGACCGGCCGCCCGGCCACCTGCACCGCCAGGGGGCCGAGCGGCCGCACGCGGCCCTGTCAGGCGGTCTTGAGAGTGCCGCCGTCGATGACGTGGTCGGCGCCGTGGATGCTGGCGGCACGGCCGGACAGCAGGAAGGCGACCAGGTCCGCGACCTCCTCGGGTTCGGTGAGGCGCCCCGAGGCGATGCCGAACTGGCCGGGCAGGCCCGCGAGCAGGTCGTCGTGCCCGATCCCGTACGCGGCGGCCACCCTGCCGCCGAAACCGTCCGGGTCGGTCCAGAGCGGGCTGGCGACGACGCCAGGGGAGACGGTGTTCACGCGGACGCCGCGCGGCGCCAGTTCCTCGCTGAGCCGCTTTCCGAACAGGGTCAGCGCCGCCTTGGCCTCCGCGTAGCCGACCGGCGAGCCGCTGGGCGTACGGGCGTTGATCGAGGAGATGTTCACGATCGCGCCCTTGCGTTCCAGGATGCTCGGCAACGCCGCCTTGGTGGTCCACACCGCGCTGAACAGGTTGAGATCGAACATCCTCTGCCACTGCTCGTGGCCGACGTCGAGGAACCCGCCGAGGGTCAGCCCGTCAGGGTCGCCCGCGCCGACGTTGTTGACGAGGAAGTCGATCCCGCCGACCGCGGCGAGCGCCTCATCGACGATCGACGTCGCCCCGTCGCGGGTGCTGAGGTCGACGGACACGGCCGCGGCGGCGACCTTCTCCAGCTCGGGGGTGACGGTGCGGGCGGCGCCGACGACCCGGACGCCCTCCGCGGCCAGGTTCCGAGCGATCGCGAGGCCGATGCCGCGACTCGCGCCGGTGACCAGAGCGGTCCTTCCGCTGATGCCGAGATCCATGATCTGCCTTTCTTAACCGAGAGTTCTTGAACTTGAGGTCAAAAATGAGGGCGAAAAAAAGGGCCGTCGCCCGAGTGCTCGCGCCTCAGAGGGCCGCCAGGGCGGTGTCGATGATCCGATACAGCGCCGGCCGGTCGAACGTCTTGGCCATGACCCGCAGCCCCGCGAGGGTGGTCTGGAGGAGGAGCGCCTGCGCTCTGGCGTCGACGCCCCGGTCGACGTCACCGTCCCGCTGCCCTTGCTCGATGCGGGCGGCGAACAGCTCGATGATGCGCTCCTCCATCCGGTGCACCGCCCGGGTGGCCTCCTCGTCGCGTCCGCCGAGTTCGCCGACCGTGTTCTGGGCCAGGCAGCCGCGGCGGACCGGCCCGTCCAGGTCCATGTCGACGAGCAGTGCGAAGTACGCGCGGAAGCACTCCCTGGCGGTGCCCGGCCGCCAGAGGAGCTCTTCGGTCAGTTCCGCACCGGCCCGGCTGTAGAGGTCGAGCGCCTTGGCGAACAACTCGCGCTTGGAGCCGAAGGAGTGGTACAGGCTGCCCTTGGCCACCCCGGTCGCCTCGGCGAGGTCGGCGGGGGACGTGTCGGCGTAGCCCTTGGTCCAGAACGTCTCCATCGCCTGAGCGATGACCACGTCCGGTTCGAAGCCCTTCGGTCTTCCCATGCCAAGACCGTAGCGAGTTTTTGACCTGGAAGTCAAATATTCGCGCCGGTGGGGAAGATGGGGATCTCTGGGCGGAGTGTCCGATGGGTCCCCTAGCGTTGGGGGGCATGAAAGATCATCCCTCGGAGGGGTCCGAGGACGTGGGGACGGCGGCGTACCAGCGGCCGCCGGCGGAGGTGCGGTTCGCCGGCGAGCTGGAGAGGCTCCGCGAGAGCGACACCGGGCCGAGGCCGCCCGGCTGGGCCCTCGGGCTGACGGCCGCGCGGCGTTTCATCGTCGGGGACGAGGCGCTCGGCGTCCGCCGCAAGTTCGTCGGCGACACCGCCCTCATCGACCGGGCGCTGGTCACCCTCGCCACCAGCCGGGGGCTGATGCTCGTCGGCGAGCCCGGGACGGCGAAGTCGCTGCTGTCGGAGCTGATCGCGGCGGCGGTCAGCGGCACCTCCACGCTGACGATCCAGGGCGGCGCGGCCACCACCGAGGACCAGATCAAGTACTCGTGGAACTACGCGCTGCTGGTGTCGGAGGGGCCGTCCACGCGCTCCCTCGTCCCGGCGCCGCTGCTCACCGGGATGGCCGAGGGCAGGGTCGTCCGGTTCGAGGAGATCACCCGCTGCCCGCTGGAGGTGCAGGACTCGCTGCTGTCGCCGCTGTCCGACCGCGTCCTGGCGATCCCGGAGCTGTCCCGCGCGGCCTCCGGCGGAGGCGGGGCGCCCCACGGGGCGCAGAGCGCGGACGCGATGGTGTTCGCCCGCGACGGGTTCAACGTCATCGCGACCGCCAACACCCGCGACCGCGGCGTCAACGAGATGAGCGCAGCGCTCAAGCGGCGGTTCAACTTCGAGACCGTGTTCCCGATCGCCGACTTCGCGACCGAGCTGGACCTGGTCGAGCAGGAGGCGGGGCGGCTGCTGGAGCACAGCGGCGTCGAGGTCGCGCCGCGCCGGGACGTCCTGGAGGTGCTCGTCACCGTGTTCCGGGAGCTGCGCGACGCCACCACGGAGGAGGGCCGGTCGATGGACCGGCTGTCGGCGGTGATGAGCACCGCCGAGGCGGTCTCGGTCGCCCACCAGATCGGGGTGCGCGGCTGGTTCCTGCGCGGCGAGGAGGGCGGAGCCGCCGACATCGTCGAGTGCCTCGCCGGCACCGCGGCCAAGGACAACCCCGAGGACCTCGCCCGGTTGCGCCGCTACCTGGAGCAGCAGGCTCCCCGCCGCGACGGGGAGCAGTGGAAGGCGCTGCACGCCGCCCGGCACCTGCTGCCCGGCTGATGGCCGTCACGTTCGTCGGCGTCCGGCACCACAGCCCCGCCTGCGCCCGGCTCGTCCGGGAGACGATCCGGCGGCTGCGGCCCGCGTACGTCCTGGTGGAGGGGCCCGCCGACTTCGGTGACCGGATCGGCGAGCTCCTCCTCGGCCACGAGCCGCCCGTCGCGGTCTACAGCTACTACCGCGACGACGAGCGCGTGCACGCCTCATGGTCGCCGTTCTGCGCCTACTCCCCGGAATGGGTGGCGCTGAACGAGGGCCGGGCCGCCGGGGCGGAGCTCCGCTTCATCGACCTGCCCGCCTGGCATCCCGCCTTCGCCGACCGCAGCAACCGCTACGCCGACGCCGAACGCCGCTACGCGGAGGTGACCGAGCGGCTGTGCCGCGAGTTCGCCGTCGACAACACCGACGTCCTCTGGGACCACCTGTTCGAGATCGACGCCGAGGGGGCGGGGGAGCGGCTCGACGCGTACTTCGCGCTCCTGCGGGGCGAGGCGGAGGCCGGAGAGGACGACACCGCCCGCGAGTCCTACATGGCGGAGTGGGTGCGGGCCGCCGGGGCCGACGCCGGAGACCGCCCCGTCGTCGTGGTGACCGGCGGCTTCCACAAGCCGGCCCTCGAGGCGCTCGCCGCGTCCGGCGGCACGGCGTGGCCGGGCGTGCCCGAGCCGCCCGGCGACGCCACCGGCGGCAGCTTCCTCGTCCCGTACTCGTTCCGGCGCCTCGACGCGTTCACCGGCTACCAGTCGGGCATGCCGTCGCCCGAGTACTACCAGCGGCTCTGGGAGGACGGCCCCGACGCGGCGGCCGGGGCGCTGGTGGAGACGGTCACGGCCCGGCTGCGCGAGCGGGGGCAGGTCGTGTCGACCGCCGACCTGATCGCCGCCCGCACCCTCACCGCGGGGCTCACCCGCCTGCGCGGCCATCCCGCGCCGGCCCGTACCGACCTGCTCGACGGCCTGGTGTCCGCGCTGGTGAACGACGACCTCGACCAGCGGCTCCCGTGGACCTCACGGGGCGCGCTCGCGCCGGGGGCGCACCCGGCCGTCGCCGAGATGGTGGACGCGCTGAGCGGCGACCGGACCGGGCGCCTGCACCCGGACACGCCCGCCCCGCCGCTCGTCGGCCACGCGACGGCCGAGCTGGCGCGGCTCGGGCTCGACCGCGGCGGCCCGCTCGTGCTGAAGCTGACGACCCCGCGCGGGCTGGAGCGGAGCCGGGCGCTGCACCGCCTGCGCGTCCTGCGGATCCCGTTCGCGGACCGCCGGTCCGGTCCCGCCACGGGCGCCGACCCGGAGCTGGAGGAGCGCTGGACCGTGGACGCCGCCGACCGCGACGGTCGCCGCCACGCCGCGCTCATCGAGGCGGGCGCCTACGGGCCGACGCTGGCCGACGCCGCGGCGGCCGCCCTGGACGAGCGGACGAACGCCGCGGGCGCCGACATGGAGCGCCTCGCCGCCGTGCTGTTCGACGCGGCGCTGTGCGGCTGCGCGGACCAGTCCGGCCGGATCGCCGAGTCCATCTCCGCCGGGGTCGCGGGCGCGGCGGACATCGGCGCGCTCGGCGCCGCGCTCGAATCCGTCCTCGGGCTGTGGCGGCACGACCGCGTCCTCGGCACGGCCGGCAGCCCGCTGTTCGGCACGGTCGTCGAGGAGTGCGCCGACCGGATCCTGTGGCTGGCCGAGGGCGTGCGCGGCGGCCCCGCGCCCGCCGACCTGCGCCGGCTCCGCGCCCTCGCCGCCGTCCGCGACGCGCTCCTGCACGCCTCCGGCACGCTGCGCCTCGACCGGGACGCGGCGCTCGGCGTCGCCCGCCGCGTCGCCGCCGGATCCGGCGCCCCGGCCGACCTGCGCGGCGCCGCGTTCGGGCTCGCCCGCGTTCTCGGCGATGCCTCCGACCCGGCCCGGGCGGTGCGCGGAGCGGCGGTCCCGGCGACGTTCGGCGACTGGCTCGCCGGGCTGTTCGCGCTGGCCAGGCAGGAGGTGCTCGACCCCGGCGCCGCCCTCCTCGGCGCCCTGGACGAGCTGGTCGCCGGGCTGGGCGAGGAGGAGTTCCTCGTCGCGCTGCCCGCGCTGCGGCAGGCGTTCGAGTTCTTCCCGCCCCGCGAGCGCGCGTCCATCGCCCAGGGGCTGCTGGACCGCCGGAACCTTCGCGGCTCCGCCCGCGTGCTGCTCCGCACGCCGGACGCTCCGCTGCTCACCGCCGAGGCCCTCGCCCTGGACGCCCGCGTGGACAAGGCCCTCGCGGCGGCGGGCCTCGCGGCGGACGCCGAAGGCCGCCCCATGACGAAGAGCGGGGAGGGGACATCATGATCCCGCCTGACCTGGAACGCTGGCGGCTCGTCCTCGGCGCGCCCGCCGAGCCGTGCACGGGCGCGCTCGGCGGCGGTGCCGCCGCACGGGACGCGGCGCTCGACTGGCTGTACGGGCGCGACCCCGAGCTCGCCGAGCGCGGCGTGCGGCGCGGCTCCGGCGGAGGCGGCGACGGCGAGCCCGAGCGGTCCGACGACCGCACCGGCGGGACCGGGCCGTCCCAGCTCACCACCGTCGACTGGCTCGACGCCGTGCACCGGCTCTTCCCGAGGGAGACGATCGAGCGGCTCGAACGCGACGCCGTCGAGCGGTACGAGATCCACGAGATCGTCACCGACCCGGCGGTCCTGGAGCGCATCGAGCCGGACGAGGCGCTGCTGCGCGCCGTGCTGCGGACCAAGCACCTGATGAACCCCGAGGTCCTCGCGCTGGCCCGCAGGATCGTCGAGGCCGTCGTCCGGCAGCTGATGGAGCGGCTGGCCACCGAGGTCCGGCAGGCGTTCCACGGCACCCGCTCGCGGCGGCCGAGCCGGGTGAAGAACTCCCGCAACTTCGACTTCCACGGCACCGTCCGCGCCAACCTCGCCCACTACCGGCCGGACGAGCGCCGCCTCTACATCGAGAACCCGAGGTTCGTGTCCCGGACCAGGCGGCACGTCGAGCAGTGGCAGATGATCCTGCTCGTCGACCAGTCCGGCTCCATGGTCGGGTCCGTCGTGCACGCCGCCGTCACCGCCGCGTGCCTGTGGGGGCTGCCCGGCCTCAAGACGCACCTCGTCGCGTTCGACACCTCCGTCGTCGACCTGAGCTCCGACGTGACCGACCCGGCGGAGCTGCTGATGAAGGTGCAGCTGGGCGGCGGCACCGACATCGGGCGGGCCGTGGCCTACGGGGCAGGCCTGGTGGAGAACCCGCGCCGCTCGATCGTCGCGGTCATCACCGACTTCTTCGAGGGCGGGAGCGAATGGCGGCTCGTCGAGGAGGTGCGGCGGCTCGTCCAGCAGGGCACGCACGTGCTCGGGCTGGCGGCGCTCGACGAGGAGGCGAACCCGTCCTACGACCGGAGGACGGCGCAGCGCCTCGCCGACGAGGGCGCCCACGTCGGCGCGATGACGCCGGGGCAGCTCGCCGAGTTCGTCGCGGAACGGATCGGCCGGTGACCCGCGCCGACCTGCTCGCGCTGACCCCCGACGCGCTCGCCGCCCTCGCCAACCGCGGCCTGGTCAAGCGCGCCGCCAAGGATCTGGACGCCGGCGCCGGTCCCGAGATCACCGTCTCCCCGGACGGCGGGATCGACGGCGCCTTCCCCGACGGGACCGCGGCGTCGCTGCCCGCCGGGGCGGGGCTGGAGGCCGCGCGGTGCTCCTGCGCGGCGACCGGCACGTGCCGCCACCGGATCTGCCTCGTCCTGGCCTACCAGCGGACCGCCGCCGCACCGGACGCGCCCGAGACGCCCGAGACGCCGGGGCCCGCGGCCGGCTGGTCGCCGGGAGACTTCGACGACGACGCGCTCGCCCGCGTCCTCGGGCGGCGCGCCCTCACCGCCGCGCGCCGCGCGCTCCGCGCCGGGTACTCGGCGACGATCCGCCGCCCCACCGAGCGGGATCCGGTCGCGCAGGCGGAGCTCCAGACCTGCACGGTCCGGTTCCTGGTGCCGGGTGAGCTCGGCTACGTCCACACCGACGCCGTGGCGGCGGTGCGCGGCGAGGTCACGGTGCTCGCCGTCTGGGCGTTCCGCGCCGCCGCCGAGCGCGGCCTGGACGGCGAGGAGGTCCGGCTGGAGGTCGGCGGCTCGGCCGGGGCCGGCGGGGACGGCCTCGACGCCGCGCTCGACCTCGCCGACCAGGTCCTCCTGGAGGGCGCGGCGCACGCCGGGCCGGTCCTCGCGACCGCGCTCGGGCGCACCGGCTCCGACCTGGCGACGTCCGGCCTGCACTGGCCCGCCGCCGCGCTCGCGGACCTGGCCGGCCAGCTGGCCGCCCACCACGACCGCCGCGCCGACCACGACCCGGCGCGCGTCGCGGAGCTCCTCGCCGAGGTCCACGCCCGGCACCGCGCCGCGCGCGGCGGCGCCGACCGCTCCCAGGTGCTCGGCACGCGGGAGGCGGCGGACACGCCGCTGCGCCGCGTCCGCCTCGCGGCCCTCGGCTGCCGTGTCGGCGGCACGCCCGGGGCCCGCACCGCCGACGTCTACCTCGCGCACACCGGCACCGGCGTCGTCCTGGTGCTGAAACGGCGCTGGGACGTGCCGGACGGCGACCGGCTCACCGGCGCCGACCTGGCCGGACGCCGAGTCCTCGGGTCGCCGCTGCGGTCCCTCGCCGCCGCGAACGTCGTGTCCGAGAGCGCCTCGCGCAGCCCCGGGCGGGTCGTGCGGGTCACCGCCGGGCGGATCGCGAAGACGACGGTCACCCCGCTCGGCGACACCTGGGAGGGCCTGCCCCCAGCGCTGCTCGTGCGCGACCTGGCCGCCGAGGGCCGGGCCCTGGACGCGCTCCCGCCCCGGCTCGTGCGGCCCCGCGTGGAGGCGGAGCTGGTCCGCGTCGTCGAGATCGCCGAGGTCCGCCACATCGGCTACCGCCCCGGGGCACAGCGGCTGGAGGCCGTGGTCGCCGACGCGGCGGGCGTCCCGGCCGTCGTCTCCGCCGGCTACAGCCCGCACCGCCCCGCCGCGCTGGACGCCCTGGCCGAGGCGCTCGCGGCGGAGCCCCGGTTCGTCTCGGGCGCCGTCCGCAGGGACCGCGGGGGCCTCGTCATCGACCCGTTCGCCGTGCTGACCGCCGGCGGTCCCGTCGTCCCCGACCTGGCTCCGGGCGAGGGCACCGCCGCCCTCGGGGCCCCGCCCGAGGCCGTGCCCGATCCGCTCGGCGATGCCCTGGACGAGGCGCTCGCCGCCTGCGCGCAGGCGGCCCACCGCGGCCTGCTGCGCCTGCCGTCCGGGGTGCGGGAGCGTCTCGCCCGCGCGAGCGGGACGCTGGAGCGCGTCGGCCTGCGCACCTGCGCCGGGACGCTCGCCGCCCTCACCGCCGCGCTCGCCGCGGACGACCCGGAGGGCATGACCCGCGCCTGGGCCACCGCCCACATCCGCCTGGTCACCGCGGCCGAACTGCGCTGACGCGCCGCTACGCGCGGCAGGTGAGCGGGCGGCCCCCGTTGAGGGCGACCATGTCGCCGAGGGCGGCGACCAGGTCGATCGGCGCGCCGGGCGGCTGCCCGTCCAACTCGGCGTAGGCGCGGTGCAGGTTGCCGGCGAGGCGCTCGGGGTCGGTCAGCTCCGCGTACGGGCCGAGGTCGGCCTCGCGGGCGGCCTCCAGGGGCGCCAGCCCGGCCCGCCGGGCCTCGGCCGCGGTCGCCTGGACGAACCGCGCGTAGCCGATCACCCGGTCGATGAGCTCGGGACCGGCGACGGGCCCGTGCCCGGGGACGATCGTCTCCGCGCCGAGCGGCGCGACGACCTCCTCCAGCACCCTGATCGCGCCCGCGACCGAGCCCTGCATCAGGAACGGGGTGCCGCCGTTGAACAGCAGGTCGCCGCAGAACAGCACCCGCCGTTCGGGGATCCAGACGATGGAGTCGTTGGTGGTGTGCGCGGGCGTCCCGACGTGCCGGACCTCGCAGCGCAGGTCGTCCACCCACAGCGTCACGCCGTCGGCGTAGGTGAGGAACGGCGGCTCGATCTCGACGCCGCCCCAGTCGACCTTCGTCCAGAACGGCTCGTCGAACGGCATGCCCCAGCTGAGCGCGCCCTCCCGCGTGCCCTCGTGGCCGACGACGGTCGCCCCGGGGAACAGGTAGTTGCCGAAGGTGTGGTCGCCGTGGTGGTGGGTGTTGACCAGCGTCCGGACGGGACGGTCCGTGACCGACCGGATCGCCTCCAGGTACGCGCGGGTGCGGCGCTCGGTCGAGCAGGAGTCGACGCTCGTCACCCCCCGCGCGCCCGCGAGGAAGCCGGTGTTGTTGATCCACCAGGTGCCGTCGGGCTGGAGGTAGGCGAAGATCCCGTCGGAGACCTCCTGCAGCCGCGGGCTTCCCGGTCCCTCGCGGTCGGGTGCGTCGCTCATGGGTGTGGAAGTGTAACCGGCACCGGACGGGCCGCCGGCCGCCCGCGGCCGAAGGCGGTCAGTACTCCGCCAGTGTCGTCAGCAGGTACGGGCGCGGTGAGCCCTCGCGGGCGGACGGTTCCCGCGTCCCGGCGGACCGCAGCACCTCCCCGGCGCCGAGCACGGCCGCGTCGCCGGTGTCGTCGCCGACCCGCGCGCCCAGCCCCGTGCGGTCCCGGACGAGCCGCTCCAGGCCGGGCAGCCGGGCGCAGCCGCCGGTGAGCGTGATGCCGACGCCGAGCAGGTCGCCGGAGATCTCGGGGGAGCAGCCGGCGAGCGCGGCGCCGATCGCGTCCACGATCCGCGCCACCGGGGCGGAGATCGCGCGGGCGACGTCCGCGGTGGTGAGGACGATGCCGCGCGGCATGCCCGTCGCGATGTCGCGCCCGTGCACCACGGTCTGCCGCACCGGGCGGCGGCCGAGCGGCGGCACCGCGCCGACCTCCAGCTTGGCCGCCTCCGCGCCCGCGAGCGACAGCGCGATGCCGTGCTCCTGGCGGACGAGCGCGGCGATGGCGCGGTCCAGCGCCGACCCGCCGATGTGCGCGGTGTGCGAGGTGACGAGGCCGCCGAACGCGATGACGCCCACGTCGGTGACGTCGGCGCCGATGTCGGCGACCACCGTGATGTCGGGCCGCCCGCAGGAGGTCATGCCCATGCCGATGGCGGCGGCGATGGGCGTCGGCACGAGCGTGAGGCGGCGCGCGCCCGCCTGGTAGGCGGAGAACTGGAGCGCCCGGTAGTGGACGGAGGTCAGGCCGCTCGGGACCGTGACGACCAGGCGGGGGCGCGCGGTGTAGTGGCGCCTGTGGTGGCGGCGCACGAGGTGCCGCATCAGGTACTCGGCCTCGTCGGTCTCGGTCGGCGCGCCTTCGCGGATGGGTCGCACGAGCGTGACGTCGGGATTGCGTCCGGCCATCTCCCGCGCGGGGACGCCGAGGGCGAGTATGCGCCCGGTGTCGCGGGAGCGTGCGAGCAGTGACGGTTCGCGGCAGACGACGCCGCGTCCCTTCACATGCATCCGCACGGTCGCGCTTCCCAGGTCGATAGCGGTGTCCCGGCCCGCGAAATCCCACATCGCGCCCTCCCAATCGCCCTGTTCGCCGCAAGAGTCCAGATGATTCGATTCCCGTGCGGCCTGCGGCGATGCCCACGGCCGGGTAAGCGAATCGCAACGACCTGGCGATCTGGGATCGGACATGTCGGGAACGCGGGGCGCGGTGCGGCGCCCGCCCGGCCCGCAATCCCGGGCGGGCGCCAAAAGATCATGTGGGGACGGTGCCGGGACGCGTTCCCCGCGCCGTCCATCCCCGCCGGGCCCGGACGGCTCCCACCGCGCGGCACACCCCGTACAGCAGGAACGAGACCGTGGTGACGTACGGGCTGATCGGGATGCTGGACCCGATCGACAGCAGGATCCCGCCGAGCACCGACACCGTCGCGAGCGCCGCGCTCAGCACCGGTGCCAGCACGGGCGACGCGGTGACCCGCACCGCCGCCGCGGCCGGCGTGCACAGCAGCGCGAGCACCAGCAGCGCGCCCACGACCTGCACGGACACGGCCACCGCCAGGCCGAGCACCAGCAGGAAGGCCGGCGACAGCGCCCGCACCGGCACGCCCCGCGCCGCCGCCACGTCCGGGTCCAGGCTCGCGAAGGCCAGCGGGCGCCACATGACCGCGAGGCACGCCAGCACCACCGCCGACGTCGCGAGCAGCCACGACAGCCGCGGCGTGTCGATCGCCACGATCTGCCCGGTGAGGATCCCGAACTTGTTGGCCGACCGGCCCTGGTAGAGCGACAGGAACAGCACGCCCAGCCCGAGTCCGAACGGCATCAGCACCCCGATGGCCGAGCCGCGGTCGCGCGCCTTCGCGCCGAGCACCCCGATCAGCCCGGCGGCCACCAGGGCCCCCGCGATCGAACCGCCCGCCACGCTCGCCCCGGCCAGCAGGGCGGCGGCCGCGCCGGCGAACGACAGCTCGCTGATCCCGTGCACGGCGAACGCCAGGTCGCGCATGACGACGAACGTCCCGGCGAGCCCGCCGACCAGCCCGAGCACGGCCCCCGCGACGAGCGAGTTGCGCACCAGCCCGAGCAGCGCCCCGTAGTCCCGGAAGTTGAAGATCTCGTGCCACGCCTCCTGCCAGCTCATGCCGTCTCCCGGAGGGAGGCCGGGGCCCCGTGGGCGGTGCCCATGTCGAGGAACCGGTCGGCGAACGGGAGGATCGGGTCGATCTCGTGCGTGACGAACACGACGGTCGTGCCGTGGTCGCGGCAGCGCCGGTCGACCAGCCCGGCGACGACGCGCTGGTGCTCGGCGTCCAGTGAGGCCAGCGGCTCGTCGCACAGCAGGACGCGCGGGCCGGTGGCCAGCGCCTGCGCGATGCGCACCCGCTGGAGCTCGCCGCCCGACAGCAGTTCGAGCGGGACGTCGGCGAACGCGGCGGCGCCCACGTCGGCGAGGGCGGCGTCGACGCGGCGGCGCGCGTCCCGGCGCGGCCGCCAGGGGCCCCAGCGGTGGCCGTCGATGCCGAGCCGCACGAGGTCGCGGGAGCGCAGCGGGGTGTGCGGCGGGACGGCCCGGTGCTGCGGGACGTACCCGACGGCGTCGCTGCCCCGCCGGGGGCGGCGCCCGTCCACCGAGACCGTTCCGGACGACAGCCGCTGGAGCCCGAGCAGCACCCTGAGCAGGCTGGTCTTCCCCGACCCGTTGGAGCCGACGACGGCGAGGAACTCGCCGGGCCGCACGTCGAGGTCCAGCCCGCGCCACAGGGTCCGCTCGCCGTAGGCCAGGGTCGCGCCGCGCAAGGCGATCACGAGAGCGCCTTCTGGAGCGCGGCGATGGTGCCGTCCATCCAGGCGACGTAGTCCCGGCCGGCCGGGAGGGTCTCGGCGACCGGCACCACCGGGACGTCCGCCTCGCCGGCCGCCTCGCGGACCCTGCCGGTCTGCGGGCCGCTCGTCTGCACGTTCACGACGAGCGCCCGCACCTTCCGGCCGGTGAGCAGCGCCAGGGTGTCGCGCAGCGCCCGCGGCGGGACGTCGTCCCCCTCCTCGACCGCCTCGGCGAACTCCTCCGGCGTCCGGTCGACCAGCCCGGCCGCCGCCAGCAGGTGGCCCGGGACGGGCTCGGTGACCGCCACGCCTTCGCCCGAGTGCGCGGCCTTGACCGCCGCCACCCTCCCCTCCAGCGTCTTCAGCCTCGCCTTGAAGGAGGCGGCGTTCGCGGAGAACGTCCGCGCGTCCTCGGGGCTGGCCTCGGCGAGCGCGGCGGAGATCCGGTCGGCCAGCCGCGCGACGGAGGGGAGGTCGTACCAGACGTGCTCGTTCAGTTCCTCGCCCGCCGGGGCGGTCTTCCCGGAGATCTGGACGGCGTTGAGCACCCGGGCCTTCGACCCGGAGCCCTTCAGCAGCGTGTCCATGAAGTCGTCGTAGCCGCCGCCGTTCTCGATGACCACACCGGCCTTGGACATCGCGAGCCTGGTGCGCGTCCCCGCCTCGAAGGAGTGCGGGTCCTGCGCGGGGTCGCTGATGAACGAGGTCACCTTCACCCTGTCGCCGCCGATCTGCCGCGCGATGTCCCCGTACACGTTGGTCGAGGCCACGACCGAGACCGTCTCCGCGGCCCCGGCGCCGGGGGACGAACCGCAGGCGGCGGCGCCGAGCGAGGTGAGGGTGAGGGCGGCGCCCGCCCCGAGGGCGCGGGCGCGCTGAGCAGACATCATGGAAGCTCCTGAAAATGAAAACGATTTTCAGTGGCAACTTAGCATGGCTCGTCCCCTTGGTCCCGTCCTGTTGCCGCCTCGGCAACGCCTGGCACGCGAAAGGCCGCCGTCCCGGTCCCGGGACGGCGGCCTTCGAGGCGGTCGTTCTAGCGCTTGCGCAGCACCCCGCCGTACTCGTAGATGCCGCGGTCCAGCCTGGAGGCGCCCTCGTAGCGCTCCAGCTCGGGCGGGACGGGGGCGAGCGGCGGCTGCACGTCCAGCGGGCGCCAGTCGACCAGGTTGCGCAGGCCCGGCTCGACGGGGTCGAAGTCCGACAGCAGCGCGTCGATCTCGGCGGGCGTCCGCGTCTGCCACGGGATGCCCGCCCCGGTGACCTGCGCGGTCATCTCGGCGCTGCGCACCGGGTCGTCGCAGGCGACCTGGGAGAAGGTCAGGTGGCTGCCCGGCGCCGCCCGGTCCATGATCGTGTTCAGCACGCGGCGGGGGTCGTCGGCGTCGGGCAGGTGGTGGCCGACCGACAGGAACAGGGTCGCGACCGGCTCGTCGAAGTCGATCAGCCGCTTGACCTCGGGGTCCTCCAGGATGGTGTCCTGGTCGCGCATGTCGCCCTGGATGACCGTGGTCGAGGAGTCGCCGGCCAGCAGCGCCCTGCCGTGCGCGAGGACGATCGGGTCGATGTCCACGTAGACGACGCGCGCGTCCGGCACGAAGTCGCGGGCGACCTGGTGCACGTTCGCGTCGGTCGGCAGACCGCAGCCCATGTCGATGAACTGGCGGATCCCCGCCTCGGCGGCCAGGTACCGGACGGCGCGGTACAGGAACAGGCGGTTCTGCCGGGTGATGTCGAGCCCGGCGGGGTGGTGCTCCAGCTGCGCCCGGATGAACTGCCGGTCGACCTCGTAGTTGTCCTTGCCGCCGAGCAGCCAGCCGTAGGCGCGGGCGGACGTCGGGACGTCGTGGGGGATGTCCGCCAGGGACGGCCTGTCTTGATCGTTCACAGGGGGAACGCTACCCCGCCGCGGCGCGGGGCGGGGCGCCCTCGGCGCCCCGGCCCGCGGCCGCGGGTCACCAGGCGAACGCCTCCGGCGCGGGGCCCGGGCCGGGGAAGATCTCGTCCAGGGCGGCCAGGAACTCCTCCGGCAGCTCCAGCGCGGCGGCGCGGACGGCGGAGTCGAGCTGCCCGCGGACGCGCGGGCCGACGATCGGCCCGGTCACGCCGGGGCGGGTGAGGAGCCAGGCGAGGCCGACGTCGCCCGGGTCCAGGCCGTGCTCGCCGCACAGGTCCTCGTAGGCCTGGACGCGCGCCCGCTCCACCGGGTCGTTCAGCATCTCCGCGGCGCGGCCCGACCGGGACCGGGAGCCGTCCCCGTCGCGCTCCTTGCGCAGGACGCCGCCGAGCACCCCGCCGTGCAGCGGCGACCACGGGATCACGCCGAGCCCGTAGGCCCGCGCGGCCGGGACGACCTCCATCTCGGCGCGCCGCTCGACCAGGTTGTACAGGCACTGCTCGCTGACCAGGCCGAGCGAGCCGCGGCGGGCGGCGGCCTCGTTGGCCTGCGCGATGCCCCAGCCGGGGAAGTTGGACGACCCGGCGTACAGCACCTTGCCCTGCTGGACCAGGACGTCGATCGCCTGCCAGATCTCCTCCCACGGCGTCGACCGGTCGATGTGGTGGAACTGGTACAGGTCGATGTGGTCGGTCCCGAGCCGCCTCAGCGACGCCTCGGCGGCCTGGCGGATGTGCAGCGCGGACAGCCCGCCCCGGTTCGGCCAGGGCTCGTCCGGCGCCGCCATGTCGGCGTAGACCTTCGTCGCGAGGACGGTCTTCTCGCGCCGCCCGCCGCCCTGGGCGAACCAGGAGCCGATGATCTCCTCGGTGCGGCCCTTGTTCGCGCCCCACCCGTAGGCGTTCGCGGTGTCGAAGAAGTTGATCCCCGCGTCGAGCGCCGCGTCCATGATCGCGTGTGCGTCGGGCTCCTCGGTGAACGGGCCGAAGTTCATCGTGCCGAGCACCAGGCGGCTGACCTTCAGGCCGGTACGGCCGAGCTGGGTGTACTCCATGGTGATCCAGCCAAGCAGCTGGAGTCCCCTCCAGGTCAAGTGCGACGCGCCCCCCGGCGCCGCGCGCCGCGCGCACGGCGCCGGGGCGGGCGGAAAGGGGCTAGGGAGCGACGTACTTCGCCCACGGCTCGAGGCCGGGGCCGTTCCAGAAGGATCTGGGGTGCGCCACGGCTCTCGGCCGGGGCTCAGGCTTTGACTCGTCCGACGGTCTGTCGCTTCGCGGAGCCTGTGCCGCGGAATCGTCCGGCCTCGCGGAATGGCCGCCGGGTGGTGCGGCCTTTCCCGCCGGGATGTGTCCGGGGGTGGTAATTGGGGGATTGTCGGATTTCTGGTTTGATGTGCTACGTGATGGCGGAATCTGGGGGGTCCGCTCGCTATCAGGGGGCTGGTCGGCCCGCTTCTCGGCGCTCATCCGGTCGATCTTCTCGACGAGCTCCCGCACGGACGGCGACCACTCGCGGTAGGCGGGCGCCCCGGGCCGCACCGCGCCCGCGAACTGCCTCTTGCGCGCCGCGCCGAACCTGTCGACGCGGATCCTGGCCCCCGAATTGGGCGCGTGCAGGAACCGGCCGTGCCCCACGTACATGCCGACGTGGCTGCGGCCGTGGAAGAAGATGAGGTCCCCGGGCTTGAGGCTCCGCATCGCGACCTTCCGGTCCACCTGGCGGTACTGGGAGTAGGTGACGCGGGGGATCTTGACGCCCGCCCGCCGCCACGCGGCCATCATGAGACCGGAGCAGTCGTAGCCGCCCGGCCCGTCCCCGCCCCACCGGTAGGGCTTGCCGAGCTGCTTGCGGGCGAACCGCAGCGCCTTCTTGGCGCGCTTGCGCTGGAGGGTCTCCCGCGTCCGGTACCTGTCGTACGCCTGGACCTTCTCCAGGGTGGCCGCGTCGAGGTGCAGGCTCCTCAGCACCGTCGGGTTCAGCGCGGCGAAGGCCGTGGAACCCAGCGGGACCGTCAGCGCGAGCCCGGTCACGGTGGCCGTGACGGCCGTTCGGAGCATGCTCCGTTTTCGCCCGGCCGCCCGGTAGCGGCCGGGATGGCCCGCGATCGACGCGCTTGCGCTTGCGGGCTCCTGCGAGTGGCGTGCGGTGGACATTCCTGTGGTCTCCGTTTCCGTTCGGGTATCGGCGGGTGATCATCATCCCGCCGAAGGATCGGGTACCCGTTGATCGGCACGGAATTGTCGAGGACGGCCGATTTTACGTGATCATGGCGCGGAATTGGATGCGGCCTTCAGTGTCTTTGATCAAGCGGTCAGATGGGCCAGAGATTTCAGCGGAACGGCGAGCCAGGCCGGCCTGTTCTGCGCCTCGTAGCGCACCTCGTAGACGGCCTTCTCGAATTCGAACGCGCGGATGAGCACCGAATGCGCGGCCGGGTCCGGTCCGCCGCCCGCCGCGTAGCCGCGGCAGAACGCGGCGCGGTTGCGCGCCGCCCACGCGTGCGCCCGGGTCTCCAGTCGCGGCCCCGACTCGCTCGGCACCGCGCCCGCCCTGGTGATGAGGAACCGCGCCGCGTACTCGAACGAGCGGAGCATCCCGGCGACGTCGCGCAGCGGGTGCGCGAGGGCCCGGCGCTCGCTCTGCGTCCGCGCCGGCTCGCCCTCGAAGTCCAGCACCGTCCACCCGGACTCGGTGCGCAGGACCTGGCCGAGGTGGTAGTCGCCGTGCACGCGCTGGACGGGCAGCGGCCCGGCCCGCGCGGCCAGGTCCAGGAACGCCTCGGTGAGCGCCTTGGCGTGCGGCGCGAGGCCGGGCACCGCGCGGCAGGTGCCGGTCAGCTCGGCGTTCATCCGCGCGGCCATCGCGCGGACCTCCCCGGCCGGGACGACCGTCACGCCGAACGCGTCGGCGAGCGCCCGGTGCACCTCGGCGGTGGCCGCGCCGAGCCGCTCGGCCTCGGCGGCGAAGTCGCCGCCCGCGGCGCTCGCGTCCAGCTCCGCCCACTCGTCGCCGCCGGGCGGCGTCGTGTGCGCGAACCAGTCCCGGACGCTGGCGATCGCGAGGCTCCACCCGTCCACGCCGGTGTGCAGGTAGTCCGACAGGAGGGCGAGCGTCACCGGCTCTCCGCCCTCGCCCGCCCGCGCCCCGCGGCCCGGTTCCAGCTCGATCCAGCCGAGGACGGCCGGGACGCGTGCGCAGCCGCCGCGGCTCAGCGCTAGGTTGACCTCCAGGTCGAGGTTGACGCCGGGGGACAGGCGGCGGAACAGCTTGCAGATGTACTCGTCGCCGAACAGTAACGAGGTGTTGCTCTGCTCGGCGGTCATGGGCAGGCTCGCCAGGTCCGTCCGGATGCGGGCGCCGTCCGCGTGGTGGAACCGCAGCGGGCCCGCGGACGCCCCGTTCGCCAGGGCGTCCAGCAGGACCCGGGTCAGGTCCGGGTCGTGCGCGGCGTCGTACAGCCGGGCCTTCGCGGACCGGTCGCCGCAGGGCCCGCCGATCTCGACGTGCCGGAGCCGGTCGGGCAGGTCGCGGCGGGCGCCGAGCAGGAGCTGGTAGTGGTCGGTGGTGTCGTCCTGGCGGACGTCGAGGACGAGGTGGTGCAGGGAGGGGTCGCCGTGCAGGAGTTCGGTGGCGGTGCCGATGGTGAGGTCGTGGATGGGGCCGTCTTTGCCGCCGAACCACCGCTGCCGCGGGAGCCACTCGGCGAGGTCCCGGACGAGGTCCCGCTCTGGAGGAAGCACGGTCAGACGGTCCTTCCCGCGCGGGTGCCCGGCCCCGCGTCCGCGCCCGCCCCGGGAGCGCCGTTCTCAGGTGGAAGCAGCTGGAACCAGAAGAACCCGTGCCCGGGCAGGGTGAGCAGGTACGGGAGTTCGCCGATGGCGGGGAACTGGACGCCGCCCATGCACTCGACGGGGGAGTAGCCCTCGAAGCGCCGCAGATCGAGCTCGACCGGCTGCGGGAACCGGGACAGGTTGCTGACGCACAGGACGGTGTCCATCTCGTCCCACGGGCTCTCGTCCTCGGTGATCTCGCGGGTGAAGGCGAGGACGGAGGGGTTGGAGGCGGACAGTTCGACGTAGGAGCCGACGCCGAAGACGGGGTGGCGCTGCCGGATCTCGATCATTTTGCGGGTCCAGTGCAGCAGGGAGCCGGGGTTGTTGGCCTGGGCCTCGACGTTGACGGCCTGGTAGCCGTAGATGGGGTCCATGATGACCGGGAGGTAGAGGCGGGCGGGGTCGCAGGTGGAGAAGCCGGCGTTGCGGTCGGGTGTCCATTGCATGGGGGTTCTGACGGCGTCGCGGTCGCCGAGCCAGATGTTGTCGCCCATGCCGATCTCGTCGCCGTAGTACAGGACGGGGGAGCCGGGGAGTGAGAGCAGGAGGGCGGTGAACAGCTCCAGTTGGTTGCGGTCGTTGTCGAGGAGGGGGGCCAGGCGTCGGCGGATGCCGATGTTGGCTTTCATGCGGGGGTCTTTGGCGTATTCGGTGTACATGTAGTCGCGTTCTTCGTCGGTGACCATCTCCAGGGTGAGTTCGTCGTGGTTGCGGAGGAAGATGCCCCATTGGCAGTTGTCGGGGATCTTGGGGGTCTGGGCCATGATCTCGGAGATGGGGTAGCGCTGTTCGCGGCGGACGGCCATGAAGATGCGGGGCATGACGGGGAAGTGGAAGGCCATGTGGCATTCGTCGCCGCCGGCGGCGGGGTCGCCGAAGTACTCCACGACGTCGGCGGGCCATTGGTTGGCCTCGGCGAGCAGGACGCGGTCGGGGTAGAGGCGGTCGACCTCGGCGCGGACGCGTTTGAGGTAGGCGTGGGTTTCGGGGAGGTTCTCGCAGTTGGTGCCTTCGCGGGCGTACAGGTAGGGGACGGCGTCCAGGCGGAAGCCGTCGATGCCCAGGTCGAGCCAGAACCGCAGGTTCTCCAGCATGGCGTCCTGGACGTCGGGGTTGTCGTAGTTGAGGTCGGGCTGGTGGGCGAAGAAGCGGTGCCAGTAGTACTGGCCGCGGACGGGGTCGTAGGTCCAGTTGGAGGACTCGGTGTCGACGAAGATGATGCGGGCGTCGGGGTAGCCGGTGTCGTCGTCGGCCCACATGTAGAAGTCCCCGAACGGGCCGTCGGGATCGGTCCGCGACGCCTGGAACCAGGGGTGCTGGTCGGAGGTGTGGTTCATCACCAGATCCGCGATGACCCGGATACCCCGCGCGTGCGCCTGCTCGATCAGTTCGACGAAGTCTCCGAGCTCCCCGAAGTCCGGGAGGATGCTGGTGTAGTTGGCGATGTCGTAGCCGCCGTCTTTGAGCGGCGACTGGTAGATGGGCAGCAGCCATAGGCAGTCCACGCCGAGCCATTGCAGATGGTCCAGCTTGGAGATCAGCCCGCGCAGATCGCCGTACCCGTCGTCGTTGGAATCGGCGAAGCCCCGGACCGACACCTCGTAGAACACCGCCGTCTTGAACCAGTCCGGTGTGCGGGGGGTGTCCTCGTCGAACGGGTCGGGGATGGGGCCGGCGGCCGGTCCCGTGACCGGCCGGGGGACGTCCTCCGGGGCGGCGCCCGTGCCCGGGGTGGTGGCGGCGCCGCCGCCCTGGTCCGGGCGGGTGCTGCGGGTGAAGTTCTTCGGCTGGCCGTCCATGGGTCACCCCGGGTCTGTTGGAGACATCTAGATCAGCAATTCCCTCCGGTCCGGCCAGGTGCGTGCGCGACAGGCAACCATCCGTAAAAGCTTCAGTACGGTCCGTGACCGCCGGGCCGGTTTCGGAACCCGGCGGCGCCGCCCCGCCGTGCGAGCGCGCCCAAGACCGGGGTAGATCGCCCGGGTCCGCGCGCCCACCGGACGCGCGGCCGTCCGCCACGAAGGTCATCGCCCGGTCGCGGCCGGGCAGCGCGCGGAAAAGCAGCGCAAAAGAACGGCGATTCACGGTCCGCCGAGTGGCGCCGGGCGCCATGAATACTTGCCGCGCGGCGGTTGTGTCGTGCCCGTGTTTTTAGGTTGGTCGCTTTTTCTGTCGCAACCCCCGGGTAGGTCATTTCCAACCTCAGAACCCGTCGGATCGGCGGGTTCTGCTCAGTTCGGACGGAATCAGCCCGTCCAGAAGCGATCGGAGGGACAGTGGAGCGCTGGGAGAAGTCGCCATCGGTCGTACCGACGCGGGATGACCTCGTGGCACGGCTGCGCGTCCGTTTCGCCGACATTCCGGTGGAGCGCGTGCGGCGCTGCGTGGACGACCTGTGGTGCTGCTGCGCCCACCTGGGGGTGCGGCCCGAGGAACGGACCATCGAGCGCCTCGCGGCGTCCCGGCTCACGGGCGTCGTGCGGGGCGGCCGCCCGCCCTACCCGGACGAGCGGCCGGGGTCCCGACCGCCCGGCCACCTGACCGCCTCGCACCGGCCCGCCCGCGCGGCGGCCCGCACTCCGATCGGGATGTGACAGATGAAGGACACGGCGGTGCCGGGCCTGAGCACCGAGACCCGGCGAGGGTTCATCGTGCTCAGCCTGCCGGCGCAGATCAGTTGGCAGAACTACGCGGGGATCCGGGAGGAGGTGAGCAAGGCGCTGTCGCTCGCCTGCGCGGGCGCGCCCGGGACGCGGGGGACGCGGGCGGCGCGGCGCGGCGGGGTCGTGGTCGACTTCGGTGACGCGGTCCTGCTGGACGCGGCCGGCCTCGTGCTGATGGCGCGGGCCGAGACGCGGGCGCAGCTGCTCGGCTGCCCGCTGCGGGCGGTGGTGCCGGCCCTGTCGGCGCACGTCCGGCGGGCGCTGCACCTCACCGGGCTGGACCGGCTCGTCCCCGTGTTCGCCGACGTCGGGTCGGCGACGGCCGCGCCCGTCCCGGAGCCCGCGCGGGGGGAGGTCGACACCACGCACGTGCTCGACGCGATCCGCGCGCTGCATCCCGGGGACGCCGGCCTCACCCCGACGCCGCCCGCGCCGTCCGAGCTGATGATCACCACGGCCGAGGCCGGAGACGGCGACCACACGGTCGTCCACCTGTCGGGGGTGCTGGACGAGGTGACCGTGCCGCGGCTCGGCGAGACGCTGACCACGCTGGTCGAGGGCGACATGCGGCACCTGATGGTGCGGATGCACGACCGTCTCGGCGTCCGCTGCGACCCGCTGCCGATCCTGCTCGGCATCCGCTGGCGCGTCGCCGCCGAGGGCGGCTGCCTGGCGCTGCCGGCGATGCCGGCCAAGCTCCGCGAGATCGTCGACCGAGAGGGCCTGGGCGCGGTCTTCACCGGCTGCCGAGCGATAAGCGGAGCCGCCGGATAAACGCCGTCGACTTGCGGCGTGTTGCCCTTCTGCGAGCGCCCATAGGGGCAACACGCCGCAAGTCAACGCTTTCGAGAACCCCGCGCACCCTCGAAGGTCAGGATGTGTGCGGGGTTTTTTCGTGGGTCTAGGCGGACGTAGTTCGATCCGCGCCATGTGTAGGTGGTGCCGTCGAGTTGGTCGGTGACGGTGTGGGGTTGGTCGGGGTCGTCGGGGAGGCCGAGGGCGGGGAGGTCGAGGTGGATGGTGGCTTCGCGGGGTTGGTGGGGGTTGAGGTTGACGATGGTCAGGACGGTGTCGTCGAGGTGGCGTTTGGAGAAGGCGAGGAGTTCGGGTTGGTCGATGTGGTGGAAGTGCAGGTTGCGGAGTTGTTGGAGGGCGGGGTGGGTGTTGCGGAGTGTGTTGAGGGTGGTGATGAGGGGGGCGATGGTGGTTTCGGTGCGGTCGGCGGTTTCCCAGTCGCGGGGGCGGTACTGGTATTTCTCGGAGTCGCGGTATTCCTCGCTGCCGGGGCGTACGGGGGTGTTCTCGCAGAGTTCGTAGCCGGAGTAGATGCCCCAGGTGGGTGAGAGGAGGGCGGCGAGTACGGCGCGGATCTCGAAGGCGGGGCGGCCGCCGTGCTGGAGGTATTCGTTGAGGATGTCGGGGGTGTTGGTGAAGAGGTTGGGGCGCATGTAGGCGGCGGCGGGGCCGGTGAGTTCGCGCATGTACTCGGTGAGTTCTTCGGCGCTGTTGCGCCAGGTGAAGTAGGTGTAGGACTGGTGGAATCCGATTTTGGCGAGGGTGTGCATCATGGCGGGGCGGGTGAAGGCCTCGGCCAGGAAGAGGACGTCGGGGTCGGTGGTGTGGATGTCGGCCAGGAGCCGTTCCCAGAAGGCGACGGGTTTGGTGTGGGGGTTGTCGACTCTGAAGATGCGGACGCCGTGGTTGGTCCAGTGGTGGATGAGGTCTTTGACGGCGGTGTAGAGGCCGTCGGGGTCGTTGTCGAAGTTGAGGGGGTAGATGTCCTGGTATTTCTTGGGCGGGTTCTCGGCGTGGGCGATGGTGCCGTCGGCGCGGGTGGTGAACCATTCGGGGTGGTCGTGGACCCAGGGGTGGTCGGGGGAGCATTGCAGGGCCAGGTCGAGGGCGATTTCCAGGCCGCAGTCGCCGGCGTGGGCGACGAAGGCGTCGAAGTCGTCGAGGGTGCCCAGGTCGGGGTGGACGGCGTCGTGGCCGCCGTCGGGTGATCCGATGGCCCAGGGGGAGCCGGGGTCGTAGGGGCCGGCGTCCAGGGTGTTGTTGGGGCCTTTGCGGTGGCTGGTGCCGATGGGGTGGATGGGTGGGAGGTAGACGACGTCGAAGCCCATGTCGGCGATCGCGGGGAGGCGTTTCATCGCGGTGCGCAGGGTGCCCGAGGTCGGCCCGCGCCGTCCCAGGGGGTCGAAGGCGGCGCCTTCGGAGCGGGGGAAGAACTCGTACCAGGCCCCGTACAGGGCCCGCTGCCGGTGCACCACCAGCGGGTACCAGTCGCTGACCGTCAGCAGATCCCGCAACGGATAACGCTGCAACACGTCCAGCACGGTCGGATCCTCGGTCGCGGAGAGCCGCTCCAGGGCGTCCTCGTCCTCGTCCGACAGGAACCGGGCGACCCGGGCCAGGACACGGCGGTCCTTCGACGGCGCCTCGCGCGCCGCCCGCGTGAACAGCGCGACGCCCTCGGCGAACATGAGCTCGACGTCCTGCCCGCGCGGAACCTTGATCCGGGCGTCGTGGCGCCAGTGCGCGATCGGGTCCCCCCAGGCCTCCACCCGGAACGACCACGACCCCATCTCCGTCGGCGTCACCAGTGCCGACCACCGGTCCAGCCCCGCCCCGACCTCGCTCATCCGCCGCGGCGCCAGCTCCTCGCCCTCCGGCGTCCGCAGCACCACCGCCGCGCCCAGCCGCTCGTGCCCCTCCCGGAACACCGTCGCCGACACCTCGACGGTCTCACCCACCACCGCCTTCGCCGGCCACCGCCCGCACCCGACCACCGGCGCCACGTCGACGATCGGGATGCGGCCGAGCTCCGCCTCCAGCTTCACCTGCATGTGCCCGCTCCCGCTCGTCATGCCGTCCCGGCCCGGTCCGCCGTGACGTTCCGGCACCGGTCGCAGAGATCCATGCCCCGTTCGCAACTCACCGGCATCCGCGAAATCACAAGATCACGTAAAGAACCGCCCGACCGCGGTGCGCCCGTCCGGGTCGGGCGACCGGTGGGCGGCCGGCTCGTCGCGGCGCTAGGTTTGGGCGGAAACCGAGGATCTTGGAGGTGCCGCCGTGGCCGAGGGACCGGAGATCGACACGAACGTTCCGCATTCGGCGCGGGTCTGGAATCACCTGCTCGGCGGAAAGGACAACTACGAGGTCGACCAGCGGGCCGCCGAGCAGTTCCGGGCCATGTTCCCGCAGATCGTCGACATCGCCCTCGCCGACCGCGCGTTCCTCGGCAGGTCCGTCCGCCACCTCGCGGGCGAGGCCGGCGTCCGCCAGTTCCTCGACATCGGCACCGGCCTGCCGACCATGGACAACACCCATGAGGTCGCGCAGCGCGCGGCGCCGGACGCGCGCATCGTCTACGTGGACAACGATCCCCTGGTGCTGACCCACGCGCGGGCTCTGCTCAGCAGCAGCCCCGAGGGCGCCTGCGACTACATCCACGCCGATCTGCGCGAACCGGGCGACATCCTGGCGAAGGCCGCCGCGACGCTCGACTTCGGAGAGCCGGTGGCGATCATGCTGCTGGGCATCATGCACTTCGTCCACGACGACGGCGAGGCCCGCCGCGTCCTCGACGTGCTGCTGGACGCCGTGCCGTCCGGAAGCCACGTGGTGATGACGCACGCCACCCTGGACTTCGACGCGGGGGAGACCGCCCAGGCCGAGGCGCAGCAGGACTGGAACGAGAAGTCGGCCAATCCGATGGTGCCGCGCACGCGCGCGGCCGTCACCCGCTTCTTCGACGGCCTCGAACTCCTGGACCCCGGAGTCGTCTCCATGTCCAGGTGGCGTCCCGAGCACACTCCCTGGGGCGAGCCCGCCGAAGTGGCCGGTTACGCCGCCGTCGCCCGCAAGCCCTGACCCTTCCCGCGCGGGGAGGCGCGGGCGCCGGCGGAGGGCGCGCTAGCTAGCCGGCGGCACGGATGACCGAGGCGATGCCGCCGGACGTGGTGACGAGGCGCTGGTACTCCGGCCTGCGCAGCTCCCCGCCCATGAACGGGTACGGGTTGCGGTGCACGGCCGGGCTCGGCTCCTCGCTGAGCGCGGCGAAGTGGACCTCGCGGGCGCCGGTCTCCGCCACGACCCGCGCGACGTTGCGGTCGGTGACGCCGCCGCCGGGCATCACGATGACGCGGTCCCCGGCGTGCCGCACCAGCTCGGCGATCAGCGGGGCGCCCTCCAGCGCGCTCGCGTCCTGCCCGGACGTCAGGACGCGGGCCACGCCGAGCCCGGCGAGGACGTCCAGCGTGCCGAACGGGTCGGCGGCCATGTCGAAGGCCCGGTGGAAGGTGACGGGCAGCCCGTCCGCCGCCGCCATGAGCCGCTCGACGACGGGGAGGTCGACCGTCCCCTCGGGAGTGAGGGCGCCGATCACCACGCCGTGCGCGCCGGCCTCCCGGACCAGCGCGACGTCGTGCTCCATCGCCGCGACCTCGTGCTCGTCGAAGATGAAGTCGCCGCCGCGCGGGCGGATGATGACGTGCACCCTGATCGACGACACGGCGGCGAGCGCGGCGCGGACCGTGCCGAGGGTCGGGGTGAGCCCCCCGTCGAACAGCGCCGCGCACAGCTCGACGCGGTGGGCGCCCGCCTTCTCGGCGGCGACGGCCCCCGCGACGCTGTCGATGCAGATCTCGTAGGTGAGGCTCACGGACGTCCTTCCGGAATGGTGCGGATCTCTCCCACCGGGCGTCCGCCGCCGAGGACGGGGACGGCGCCCAGCGGGTCGGCCTGGGTGGTGTCGGCGCCGAGCGCGGCGAGCGCGCGCAGCGCGATGGCGGTGGTGGCGCGGGGGCTGCCGTCGATGACCTTCACCGCGACGGCGCGGCCCTCGGCGGTGGCGGCGACGAGCACGCCCTCGGCGCCGCCCTTGACGACCGAGCCGGGAAGCGCCCGCATGAGCTCGGTGTTGACGTGCCCCGTCCCGCCCACGTACTCGGGGTGGGCGCGCATCGCGTCGGCGACCGGGCGGGCGTCCTCGTCCAGGACGAGGGACCGCGCGGCGCGGGCCAGCCCGGTCAGGGTGAGCCCGAACAGCGGGGCGCCGCACCCGTCGATCGCGACGGGCGAGGGGTCCTCCACGGCGCAGTCGGCCATCACCTGCCGCACCAGCCGCTGCAGGGGGTGCGACGGGTCGAGGTAGGTGTCGAGCGGCCAGCCGTTGGCGGCGCACGCGGCGAGCATGGCGGCGTGCTTGCCGGAGCAGTTCATCCGCACCCGCGACTCGCCCTCGCCCGCCCTGACCAGCGCGTTCCTGGTCGCCTCGTCCTCGGGCCAGGACGGCGGGCAGCGCAGGGCGTCCACGCCGACCCCCGCGTCCGCGAGGATGCCCTCGACGGCCTCGACGTGGAAGTCCTCGCCGGTGTGGCTGCCGGCCGCGATCGCGAGGCGCTCGCCCGCCAGCGGCGCGCCCGCCTTCAGGCAGGCGAGGGCCTGGAACGGCTTGGTCGTGGAGCGCGGCAGCACGGTCTCCGCCACGGCGCCCCGCGCGTGCGCGAGGGAGCCGTCCGGGGCGAACCCGGCGACGCTGCCGTAGTGGCGGCTCTCGGCGAAGCCGTTGCGCACGACCTCGGCCAGTACTTCGTACATGTCGGTCCTCACGGTCGCGCCGCCGCGGCGGCCTCGCGGACGGCGCGGGACGGACGGGTCCGCTGCCGCGCCTCCAGCGTCCGCGCGAGCTTGGCCAGCGACGCGTTGATCACCAGGTAGATCAGTGCGATCACCAGGTAGGTCTGGATGAGCAGGTGGTTGTAGTTCGCCAGCACCTTCCCGCTGTAGAGCAGTTCGGCGTAGCTGACGACGTAGCCGAGCGAGGTGTCCTTCAGCAGCCCGGCGGACTGGCTGACCAGCGACGGCAGGACGCGCCGCGCCGCCTGCGGCAGCACGACCAGGCGCATCGCCCGCCCGCGGGTCAGGCCGAGCGCGAGGCCCGCCTCCAGCTGCCCGCGCTCCACCGACCGGATCCCCGCCCGGAAGATCTCCGCGAACGCGGCGGCGTTGGACACCGTCAGCGGGACGACGAGCTTCCAGAACAGCGGGAGGTCGAGGCCGTACTTCGGCAGCGCGAACAGCACGACGTAGACCAGCAGCAGTGCCGGGACCGTCCGGACGATCTCGACGTAGGCCGCGGACGGGACGCGCAGCCACCGCGCCGGCGACAGCCGCCCGAGGGCGAGCGCGATGCCGGCAGCCATGGCGAGGGCGATCGACACCGCCGCCGCGTAGAGCGTGGAGCGCAGTCCCTCCAGCAGGTACCGCCACATCGGCCACGTCCCGTACGGGCGCCACCGGTCGGCGGCGAGCTGGCCGTTCTCGCCGAACTGGCGCAGCGCGAGCGCCACCAGGACGGCGCCGCCGAGCAGGGTCAGCGCCGTGGCGACGCGGATGCGGCGCCGGGCGCGAGGGCCCGGCTCGTCGAACAGCAGGCGCGAGGAGCTCATCGCAGGATCGCCAGCTTCCGTTCCAGGCCGCCGGTCACCAGGCCGAAGACCGCCGACAGCGCCATGTAGGCCAGTCCCGCCGTCACGAAGATCCAGATCGGCTGCGCCTCGGCGAGGTTGACCCGGTTGGCGGCGGCGGTCAGCTCGACCACGCCGACCGCGGCGGCCAGCGCCGTGTTCATCAGCGTCATGATCGCGATGTTGCCGAGCGGCTGGACGACCGTCCGCAGCGCCTGCGGCAGGACGACCAGCCGCAGCGACTGGACGAACGTCAGCCCGAGCGCGCGGGCGGCCTCGCCCTGCCCGGCCGGCACCGCGTTGATCCCGGAGCGGATCGCCTCGGCCGTGTACGCCCCCTGGTAGAGGGCGATGACGACGGCCGAGGTGGTGAACAGCCCGGCGATCACCCCGATCTCGGGCAGCCCGAAGACGGCGATGACGAGCCACACCAGCAGCGGGATGTTCTGCAGCACCTCGACGTAGGCCATCCCGGCGGCGCGCAGTACGCGCACCGGGCTGACCCGCATCGCGGCGACCGCGGTCCCGGTCGCGAGGGCTCCGGCGAGGGCCAGCAGCGTCAGCTCGACGGTGAGCAGCAGGCCGTCGCCGAACTCCCCGAGGTGGTCGGTGATGACGTTCATGACAGGGCGGGGCCTCCGCTCACTCCGAGCCCGGGGCCGAGCCGATCGCGGGCGGCTGCGGCGCCTCGCCCTGCACGACCGTCCCGATCGAGTTCTTCCAGACCTTCGCCCACAGGCCCGACTGCTGGATCTGCTTGAGCCAGTCGTTGACGAACTGCTTCATCTGCGCGTCGCCGTGCTTGAGGCCGATGCCGTACGGGTCGCTGGTGAACGGCTTGCCCTGGATCTGGATGGACGGGTCCTGCTTGGCGGTCGCGAGCAGCACGGCCTCGTCCTGGACGTAGGCGTCGCCGCGGCCCTGCTTGAGGGCCTGCACGCACTCGGGGTCGCTGCCGAACGTGACGATCTTCGCGCCGGGGGCGGCCTTCTTGATGGCCGGGATCGCCGGGGTGTTGGCGCCCGCGATGACGGTCTTGCCCTTCAGGTCGGCCGGGGCCTTGATGCCCGTCTCGTCCTTCTTGGTGGCGATGACCAGGCCGGAGCTGTAGTACGGCCCGGCGAACGCGACCTGCTTGGCGCGTTCCGGAGTGATGCTGTAGGTCTGGAACACCACGTCCACGGTGCCGTTGGCCAGCAGCGCCTCGCGGGTCTCCGACGCCGAGTTGACGATCTTCACGTTGGGCTTGCCGATGATGTACTTGGCGAGCAGCCGGCCGAAGTCGGCGTCCAGCCCCTCGACCTTCTTGGTCGCCGGGTTCTGCTGGGAGAGCAGCGGCGCGTCCAGCGAGCCGCCCACCACCAGCTCGCCGCGCTGCTTGATCTTCTCCATGGTGGAGCCGGCGGGCAGGCTCGCGGCGACCGGGGCCGAGGCCGCCAGGTCGTCGCCCTTGCCGCCGCCGGAGCCGGGCACCGCGGAGTCGGAGTCGCCGCCGGAGCAGGCCGCCAGGCCCGTCAGCGACAGCGCGGCCACCGCGGCCACCGCCGCCCGCCGCATCCCCGCAGGGGTACGCACCATGATCATCAACCTTTCTCGGGTGGCGCGCCATGGGCGGCGCGCCGGGGTAGCACTAGTGGCTGAGGACCTTGGCCAGGAAGTCCCGGGCCCGGTCGCTGGCGGGGGAGTCGAAGAAGGCGGCCGGCGTCGCGGTCTCGACGACCTCGCCGTCCGCCATGAACACGACGCGGTCGGCGACCCGGCGGGCGAAGCCCATCTCGTGGGTGACGACCACCATCGTCATCCCGTCGCGGGCGAGGCCCGTCATCACGTCGAGGACCTCGCCGACCATCTCGGGGTCGAGCGCCGAGGTCGGCTCGTCGAACAGCATCGCCTTCGGCCGCATCGCGAGCGCGCGGGCGATCGCGGCGCGCTGCTGCTGGCCGCCGGACAGCTGCGCGGGCAGCTTGCCGGCCTGCTCGCCGATGCCGACCCGGTCGAGCAGTTCGCGCGCGGTCCGCTCGGCCTCGGAGCGCGAGACGCCGCGCACCCGGGTGGGCGCGAGCGTCAGGTTCTCCAGGACGGTCTTGTGCTGGAACAGGTTGAACGACTGGAAGACCATGCCGACGTCCGCGCGGAGGCGGGCGAGGGCGCGGCCCTCGGCGGGCAGCTCCTCGCCGTCGATGCGGATGACGCCGGCGTCCGGCGTCTCCAGCCGGTTCAGGCACCGGCAGAGCGTCGACTTGCCCGACCCGGACGGGCCGATCACCACGACGACCTCGCCGCGGGCCACGTCCAGATCGACCTCGCGCAGGGCGGTGTGGTCGCCGAAGCGCTTGTACAGGCCGCGAACCTCGATCATTCGGTCACCTACGTCCCAACTTCCTTCGATATCGAAGTCAAAGAGGACGATAGAGCGTCAAATCGACGTAAGTCAACGCGTTGCCGTACCAAGTTCGCGCATGCTATCTATCTGGGGTGCGTAACAGCAGAGACGACGGACCGGCGGCACTCGTGCGGCTGGTGGCGACCGGCCAGGCGGAGTCGCGGGCCGAGCTCGCCCGGCTCTCCGGCCTCGCCGCCTCCAGCGTCTCGCTGCGGGTCGAGCAGCTCATCGAGGCCGGCCTGTTCGCAGAGGAAGGCGCCGGGGCCTCGCGCGGGGGCCGGCGGCCCCGCCGCCTTCGGCTCGCCCGCGAGGCGGGGGTGTACCTGGTCGCCGACCTCGGCGCGCACCACGCCCGCCTCGCGGTCGCCGACCTCGCGGGGACGCCCCTCGCGCTGTCCGACCTCGCCTGCGACATCGCCCTCGGGCCCGAGGAGACGCTGGCGGCGGTCCTGCGCAGCCTGCACGCCCTCGCCCGCGAGCACGGCCTGCGGGACGTCCCCGTCCGCGGCGTCGGGATCGGGCTGCCCGGCCCGGTCGACCCGGCGACGGGCCAGGTCGTCTCGCCCTCGCGCATGCCCGGCTGGAACGACTTCCCCGTCCGCGACTACGTGGCCGGCGGCGCCGGCGTCCCGGCGCTGGTCGAGAACGACGCGAACCTCATGGCCGTCGGCGAGCACCGCGGGTCATGGCCGGGCCTCGACAACGTGATGGTCATCAAACTCGGCAGCGGCATCGGCTGCGGCGTCATCGTCGACGGGCGGCTGCACCGCGGGCGCGGCGCGGCGGGCGACATCAGCCACGTCCGGATCCTGTCCGAGGCCACCGTCGACTGCTCCTGCGGACACCCCGACTGCCTGGAGGCCCACGCCAGCGGCGCGGCTCTCGCCGCGTCCCTCGGCGCCCAGGGCATCGAGGTCGACAACCCGTCCCGGATCGTCGACCTCGTCACCGACGGCGTCCCGCAGGCGACCAGCGCGGTGCGCACGGCCGGGCGCCTCATCGGCGACGTGCTGACCGCGCTCGTGAACTTCTTCAACCCCGACGCGCTCGTCATCGGCGGCAGCCTGTCCAACGCCGAGCCGCTCGTCGCGACGATCCGGGGCGTCATCTACGAGCGCTGCCTGCCGCTCGCCACCCGCAACCTGGAGATCGCCACCTCCCGCGCGGGCCGCGACGCCAGCATCCTCGGCGCGGGCCACCTGCTCCTCGGCGTCGCGGACGAGTGGATCGACCGCGCCCTGGAGCGCTGAGGCGGCT
This sequence comes from Actinomadura coerulea, assembly GCF_014208105.1. Classification (NCBI taxonomy): domain Bacteria; kingdom Bacillati; phylum Actinomycetota; class Actinomycetes; order Streptosporangiales; family Thermomonosporaceae; genus Actinomadura; species Actinomadura coerulea. Next base: position 2,979,602 of record NZ_JACHMQ010000001.1, on the reverse strand, counting down.
ACCCGCTCGCCGACGCCGACAGCGCCTCGCGGGCCGTCGCCACGTCCGGGGCGATCGCCACGCGGCGCTGGAGCCCCGCCACCTCCGACACCCGGCGGACGATCCCGCGCGGCGGCAGCACCACCCACATGGGCACCCCCAGCTCGGTCGCCCGCATCTGCGACCGCGTGATGACGTTCAGCCCGTTGGAGTCGCAGAAGGTGCAGCCGGTCAGGTCGAGGATCAGGGCGGGCGTCCCGTCGTCCAGGAGCCGGACGGCCTGCGCGAGGACCGCCTCGCCGTTGCTGAGGTCGACCTCGTCCGGGAACGTCAGCGTCCCGCAGGTCTCCGTGCGCTCCACGCGTCCCACTCCGAGATCCATGACTCGCCCCAAAGCCGATTTCCTCACCTGGATGACAACGGGGGGTACTTCACTGCGACTGTAAGCTCCAAAGCTGGACGAAACCTGAAAGAAAGAGTCAAGTCTAGGACCTCCCTCATCCATATCGCCGACGAACCCGTTCACTAGTGATTGATCCTGTTTTGCCGTCCTGGAGGACGCGTGCCGGAGCCGCGCCGTCCCGCCGCCGCCCAGCCGCTCCGGACACGAACTTGACGCTCGGGCCCGGGCCCCGGATGACCGCGCCGGAAATCTTTGATCAAAGCGTGCTCGTCGCCGCTCGGACGGGCGGGGAACCGGCCGCACCGCCCAGGCCGCCCCGGTCTGGACACCGCCCTTGTCACCTCAAAGCTCTATATTTCCCCCTACGCCGGAAGGCGTCGCGGAACCGGAGGTGGGAATGAGCTCGGACCCGGTCGTCATCGACGGCGGCGACCGTTCCTGCGTGCGCCTCCTGCTCGAACTGCGCGGCCGTATCGCGGACCTGGCGCCCGGTACCGTCGTCCACCTCGTCGCCGCCGATCCGGCGGCCCCCATCGACCTGCCGGCCTGGTGCCACCTCACCGGCCACGACTACCTGGGCCCCGTGGACGGCGCCGCCGCCCCCACCTACGCGCTGCGGGTGGCGGCAGACGCCCGTCCGACGTCCGCGGAATCCCCCTGGCGCCCGCGCTGACCCGGCGTGCTACCCCTCGCTCCTCGCCTTCGCCGCTTCCACCGCGTCCGCCATGGCGGTGTCGCCCTGGGCCCGGTAGCCCGCGACGACGCCCGCGATGTCGGCCTCGGGGCGGTTCTGGCTCATCTTCGCCTTGGCCTCGACGCGGGTGACGCGCAGTTCCAGACCCACGATCGCGCGCAGCTGCCCGGCGACGAACGCGGGCGGTGCGTCGTCGACGGCCCAGGACGGGGCGCGGCCCCGCTCGTGGCGGTCGGTCAGGCGGCGGACCATCGACTCCACCCACGCCGTGTCGTCGTGCACGACGAGGTGCCCGTAGACGTGGGCGGTGAGATAGTTCCACGTCGGCACGACCCGCCCGTGCTCGGCCTTGGACGCGTACCAGGACGGCGACACGTACGCGTCCGGCCCGTGGACGATCAGCAGCGACTCCCCGGCGGCGGGCTCGCGCCACTGGTCGTTGTTGCGCGCCACATGCGCCAGCATCGCGCCGTGCTCGCCCACCGACGGGTCGTACAGGACGGGCAGGTACGTCGCGACCAGCCCCCGCGGGGAGGCGGTGACGAGGTCCGCCGCCCCGCATCCGGCCAGCAGCTCCCTGACCTCGGCGTCGTCCGCCGAGAAATGCGCCGGTACGTACATGGGGGCGACGCTACCCCACGGCGTTGTCGGCGCCGCGTGCGAAGCTGGAGAGGTGAGCGCCGAAGAAGAGCGTGACGGGGTTCGGCTGACGAACCTCGACCAGCCCCTGTTCGAGGGGGCGGACGCGACGAAACGCGACCTGGTCGACTACCTGGACGCCGTCGCCGGATGCCTGGTCCCGCAACTCGAAGGCCGGCCGCTGTCGGTCAAGCGCGTGCTGCGCGGCCAGAAGCCGTTCATGCAGAAGAACACGCCGAAGTACACCCCGTCCTGGGTGCGGACGGTGGCGGTGTGGGCGGCGACCTCGCAGCGGGAGGTGTCCTACGCGCTGTGCGACGACCGCCGCACGCTGCTGTGGTTCGCGAATCAGCGCGCCGTCGAGTACCACCCGCCGCTCGTGCGCGCCGAGACGTGGGACAGGCCCACCCACCTGGTCCTCGACATCGACCCGCCCGGCGAGGACGCGTTCGCCGCCGCGGTCGCCGCCGCCCACCTGGTGCGCCGCGCGATGGACGACTCGGGCCTGCGGGGCGCCGTGAAGACCAGCGGCGCCAAGGGCGTCCACGTGTTCGTGCCCCTGGACGGCGCCACGCGCGCCGAGGACGTCGCCGCCGCGACGCGCGCCCTGGCCGCCCGCGCCGAGCGGCTCGACCCCGCCCTGGCCACCACGGCGTTCATCCGCGAGGACCGCGGCGGCAAGGTGTTCCTCGACTCCACCCGCGCGGGCGGCGCGACCGTCGTCGCCGCCTACAGCCCGCGGATCCGTCCGGGCGCGCCCGTCTCGTTCCCGGTGCCCTGGGACGAGCTCGACCGGGTCGCGCCCTCGGACTTCACGATCCGCACGGCCCCCGCCCTGCTCGCCGGCCGCGACGTCTGGACGGAGCTCATGCCGGAGCCGCAGCCGGTCCCCGCCGACCTCGTCGAGCAGGGCCGCACGATCCCGATCGCCCGGGTCCAGGCGATGCACGAGGGCAAGCGCCGGGCCCGGGCGCGCCGCGACGGCTAGCGGAGGCGCTCAGGAACCGAGCACGACCGGCAGGGCCCGGTGGCCGTTGGAGATGAACGACTCGACCGGACGCAGCTCGGCGGGGTCGACGGCGAGCGCCATGTCCGGGAAGCGGCCGAAGAGCGCCGGCAGCGCGATCTCGGCCTCCAGGCGCGCGAGGTGGGAGCCGACGCAGTAGTGCACGCCGTGCCCGAACGCGATGTGCTCCTTGTTCGCCCGCCTGACGTCGAACAGGTCGGCGTCGTCGCCGTGCAGGGCGAGGTCGCGTCCCGCGGCGGCGTAGACGGCGAGGATCGCCTCGCCCTTGCCGATCGTCACGCCGTCGACGTCGATGTCCTCCACGGCGTAGCGCAGCGGCAGGTTCGCGACCGGCGCCTGCCAGCGCAGCGCCTCCTCGATGACCTCCGTCCACGGCACCTCGCCGGACCGGACGAGCGCGTACTGGTCCGGGTGCGTCAGCAGCGCCGTGATCGCCTGGTCGAGCAGGTTCACCGTCGTCTCGTGCCCGGCGGAGATCATCAGGATCAGCGTGTCGACCAGCTCCTGCTCGCTCAGCCGCGAGCCGTCCTCGTCGCGGGAGGAGATGAGCACGCCGGCCAGGTCGTCGGCGGGCTCGCGGCGCCGGAACGCCACGAAGTCCTGGAGGATGCCGTACATCTCGGTCTGGTTGGCGAAGGCCTCCTCGGCGGTCAGCGCCGTGTTGAACACGCCGTCCACGCAGCGGCGCAGCGCGGGCCGGGTCTCGTCGGGGACGCCGAACAGCCGGCAGATCACCTCGATGGGCAGCGGGTAGGCGAACGCCTCGCGCAGGTCGGCGCGGCCTCCGGGAGAGGCGGCCAGGCCGTCCAGGAGCGACCGGGTGATCTCCTCGACGTCCGGCCGCAGCGCCTCGGTGCGGCGCGGGGTGAACGCCCGCGAGATGATCGTGCGGAGCCGCCGGTGGTCGTCGCCGTAGGCGGTGAACATGTTCCGCACCGAGACCCACAGGCTCAGCGGCCAGTCCTCGGCGATCTCGCCGTCGATCCATTTCGTCCAGTGCAGGTTCGGGTCCTTGGACACCCGCGGGTCGGCCAGCAGTCTTTTGAGCTGCTCCTGGCCGGTCACCGCCCAGGCGACGACGCCGCCGGGCAGTTCCACCGGGGTCACCGGCCCCCGCGCCCGCAGCTTCGCGGCCTCTCCCTGGACGTCGCTGCCGGCGGGGTCGATGACGAGCGGGATCTCCATTGAGGTCCTCTCCAAGCGGATATGGAACATGTCCGTAACGACATGTATGCGATGAGCGACGATGCCAACGTAAGGGGTCGTGGCGCCATACCGCCAATTCACCTGGAAACGGACGCGTCCCGCCTGTTTCGGCCTTTCCTTAAATGACCGTGCAGCAAATCCTCATTTCAGCCGGCGGTCGAGGCGAGGCCGGGAGGGGCGGCGGCGAGGGCCGCCTGGACGGCCTCGACGAGCGCCAGGGCCGATTCTTCGGTCAGCTCCACCGCGACGCGTGCGGAGGGTCCCTCCCCGGCGTTGGTGAAGTCGATGTTCACGGTGTGCTCGTGGCAGGCGTGGTACGGGTGGTCGACGTAGACCGCGCCGCCGGTCAGCGTGAACCAGCCGCTCGCGCCCTTCGCGGCGCCGTCCAGCTCCATCGTCACCGTCTGGTAGGTGCACATGGGGTCTCCTCTCAGGCGCCCAGGTGGCGGTCGAAGAAGGCGAAGATCCTCTGCCAGCCGTCCTTGGCGGCGGCGGGACGGAACGCGGGCCGTTCCACGGCGAAGAACGCGTGCCCCGCGCCGGGGTAGGTGTGGAACTCGTGCTCCTTGCCGAGCCTGGTCAGCTCGGCGTCCAGCGCGGCGACCTCCTCGGGCGCGGGGAACCGGTCCTCCTCGCCGAACAGGCCGAGCAGCGGGCACGACAGGCCGGGCGCCCTGGAGACGATCGACCGGGCGGAGGTCGGGTAGTCCTCGGGCGGGTCGTCGACGACGAAGGCGCCGTAGCAGTCGACGGCCGCGTCGAGGTCCAGCTCGCAGGCGGCGAGGAACGCGTGCCGCCCGCCCGAGCAGTGGCCGATCACACCGACGCGGCCGTTGGCGTGGTCGAGCGAGTTCAGATGCGCGGCGGCCCCGGCGACGTCGCCGACGAGCTGCTCGTCCGGGACGCCGCCCTTGGCGCGGGCGGCGGCCGCCTGGTCGTCCGGGCTGACTCCCGCGCCCTCGCGCGAGTACAGGTTCGGGGCGATCGCGGCGAACCCGTGCGCGGCGAACGTCCGGACGAACTCCTTGGTGCCGGGGTCGTAGCCGGGCATGTGGTGGATCACCACGACGCCGCCGCGCGGGGCGTCGCCCAGCGGCCGCGCCAGGTACGCCTCCAGCACGTCGTTCCCGTACCCGGTGATGGAGACCGTTCCGGCCCACATCGCGTCTTCCATGCTCGGCGCTCCGTTCCTCAGCGGGGTGAGAGCACACGCCGTGCTCCCGCCGGCGTGCGGACCGTGACAGTCTCTCCTACCCCGCGAGGCTCAGGCGTTCAACGTCCCCGCGCCGAGCAGGCCGAACAGCAGGAGGCCGACGACGATCCGGTAGACCACGAACGAGGTGAAGCTGTGCCGTGCCACGAACCGCAGCAGCCAGGCGATGGAGGCGTAGGCCACGACGAACGACACCAGCGTGCCCACCGCGAGCGGCAGGACGCCGGCGCCCGAGCCGAGCGCGGACGGCAGTTCGTAGATGCCGGCGCCGGTCAGCGCGGGGATGCCCATGAAGAACGACAGGCGGGTCGCGGCGACCCGGTCGAGGCCGAGCATGAGCCCGGTCGACATCGTCGCGCCCGACCGGGAGAAACCGGGGAACAGCAGGGCGAGGATCTGCGAGGAGCCGATCAGCATCGCGTCGGTGAGGGACGTGTCGTCCTCGCCGCGCTTGTGCTTTCCGAGCCGGTCGGCCGCGAACATCACGGCGCTGCCGCCGATCAGCGACCCGGCGACCACCCACAGGGAGGCGAGCGGGCCCTCGATGAGCGGCTTGGCCGCGACCCCGACGATCACGACCGGGATGGTGGCGTAGACGACCCACCAGGCGAACTTGTAGTCGTGGTGGTAGCGCTCGGACGGCCGGGCGATCCCGACGCCCCACGCCTTGACGATCCGGACGATGTCGGCGAAGAAGTACACCAGCACCGCCGCGATCGCGCCGACCTGGATCACCGCGGTGAACCCGACCACGGCCTTGTCGTCCACCGGGATGTCCATCAGACCCTCGGTGATCTTCAGGTGCCCGGTCGAGGAGACCGGGAGGAACTCGGTCAGGCCCTCCACGATCCCGAGGACGATCGCCTGCCCCACATTGATCACGCTCAAGGACCCGGTTCCTCTCCGACCTGCGCTGGCTTCGCGCCGAGCCTACTGCCGCGCCGCGGCCGGGTCCCGTGACGGGAACGATAACTTCACTGATCGTTAACCGGGTGGACGGACCGCGGACATGCCCGGTCCCGGGGTCTCCTGGATCACCCGGCGGCGTCCGGCGCGGCGTCCGCCGCGCCGTGCACGGCGGCGACCGCCGCGAGATCCCGCCAGGCGTCGCCGGGGCGCAGGGTCTCCTCCGGATCGCCGTTGAAGGGATCGAGGAGGACCGTGCCCGCGCCCAGCAGCCGCAACTGCTCCAGGTCGCCCGCGACCTGCTCCACGGTGCCCTCGCCGGCGAGCCGGTCAGGGCCGGTGACGGGGGAGGGCGTGAGGCGCAGGGCGATGCGGGGCTCCAGGGCGGGCACCGGACGTCCCTGCTCGTCCGCGACGGCCTTCAACCGCTCCAGCGCGCCGCGGAGCCAGGGAAGGGTGAAGCGCAGGGGGTGCCACGCGTCGCCGATGCGCACGGCCCGCCGGAGCGCGGCGTCGCTGTTGCCGCCGACCCAGAGCGGGATGCGCCCCGCGCGGTAGTCGCCCTCGTCCTCCCACGCGGCGCGGATCGCCTGGAGGTACTCGTCGGTGAGGGCGCCGCGCCGGGTGAACGGGACGCCGAGCGCCGCGAACTCCTCGCGGGCCCAGCCGACCCCGGCGCCGAGGACGAGCCGCCCGCCGCTCAGGTCGTTGAGGTTGGCGGCCATGCGGGCGACGAGCAGCGGATGCCGGTACGGGACGACCAGCACGGTGGTGCCGAGCCGCACCCGCTCCGTCACGCCGGCCAGCCAGGACAGCGTGGTGAACGGCTCGTAGAACGGGGCCGGGTACTGCGCGGCGACGTCACCCGTGATCGCGACGTGGTCGGAGACCATGAGCAGGTCGAAGCCGAGGCCCTCGACCGTCCGCGCCCACTGCCGCAGGACTCCCGGGTCGGTGCCGGGGCCGAAGTTGGGGACGTTCACACCTAGGCGCATCGACCCAGGCTATCGGCGCCGAGGACGGGCCTCCCGCCCGGTCAGGGACGGGGCCAGGGGCTTCCGGCGAGGCGCTCGATGTCGGTGTTGAAGCGCTGCAGGAAGGAGGCGAAGGCCTCGACCTCCTCCGCCGTCCACTCCGACATGATCTTGTCGATGCCCGCGGTGATCTGGCCGCGCTCGCTGTCGAGGCGGCGCTCGCCCTCGGCGGTGATGCGGAACTTGCGGGCGATGCCGCCGGCCGGGTCGGGGATGCGCTCGACGAGGCCGTCGCGCAGCATGGCCGAGGTCTGCCGGTTCAGCGTCGAGGGGTCCAGGTCGAACGCCTCGCTGAGCTGCCGGATCGACATGGGGCCCTCGATGCGGATGCGGCTGAGCAGGATGTAGGCGCTGCGCTCCAGCAGCCCGCCCTCGCGCCGGGAGCGGCGGGTGGCCAGGCTGTGCCGCCCGAGCAGCATGGTCTCGTACTCGATCAGTTCCGTGGGCTTGTGCATGCCGGTCCTTCTCCCGTGCGCGGTCCGCCCGGGTCGCTCCTGCCTCGATGCTCGCACCCCATGACTACCACAGGGATGTGCACCGTACATAAGTTGTGTATCCACCACATCGTATGTATGGTGCACAGGTTCCCCGACCCGACAGAAGGGATGTCACGTGGACGAGTCCGCGCCCGCCGTCCGACCCGGCGGGATCGTCGGCGTTCTCGCCGTGGGCGGCATCGTCGCCGCGTTCATGCAGACCCTCGTGGTGCCGCTGATCGCCGAGCTGCCGCGGCTGCTGCACACCTCGGCCTCCAACGCGACCTGGGTGGTCACCGCGACGCTGCTGGCCTCCGCGGTCGCCATGCCGATGATCGGACGGCTCGGAGACCTGTACGGCAAGCGCCGGATGCTGCTGGTCTGCATGGTGCCCCTCATCGCCGGGTCGGTGGTCTGCGCGCTGTCCGGCTCGCTGATCCCGATGGTCGTCGGCCGGGGCCTGCAGGGCGTCGGCATGGGCATGATCCCGCTCGGCATCAGCGCGCTGCGCGACCTGCTGCCGCCCGAGCGGCTCGGCTCCTCGATCGCGCTGCTGAGCTCCTCCATGGGCATCGGCGGGGCGTTCGGCCTGCCGCTGGCGGCCGTCATCGCGGACAACATGAGCTGGCGGGTGCTGTTCTGGGGCTCGGCCGCGATGAGCGCGCTCGTCGCCACGCTGATCTACCTGCTGGTGCCGGCCACCCCCGTCCAGGCCAGGGGCCGCTTCGACGCCGTGGGGGCGGTCGGACTCGGGGCCGGCCTCGTGTGCCTGCTGCTCGGCGTCTCCAAGGGCGCCGACTGGGGCTGGACGAGCGGCACGACCATCGGGCTGTTCGCCGCCACGGTCGTCGTCCTGCTGGCGTGGGGCTGGTGGGAGCTGCGGACCCGCGACCCGCTGGTCGACCTGCGCGTCACCGCGCGCACCCAGGTGCTGCTCACCAACGCCGCCTCGGTCGTCGTCGGGTTCTCGATGTACGCCCAGTCGCTGATCGTCCCGCAGCTGCTCCAGCTGCCGGAGGCGACCGGCTACGGGCTCGGCCAGTCGATGGTCGCCGCGGGCCTGTGGATGGTGCCGTCCGGCCTGCTGATGATGGCGGTGTCCCCGCTCGGCGCCCGGCTCTCGGCGGCCCGCGGGCCCAAGATCACCCTGGTCGCCGGGAGCCTGGTGATCGCGCTCGGGTACGGGTCGTCCACCCTGCTGATCGGGGCCCCGTGGGGGCTGATGATCGTCACGGCGATCTGCGGCATGGGCGTCGGCCTCGCCTACGGCGCGATGCCGGCCCTCATCATGGGCGCGGTGCCGCGGTCGGAGACCGCCTCGGCCAACAGCTTCAACACGCTGATGCGCTCGGTCGGCACCTCGGTGTCGGCGGCCGTGGTCGGGGTCGTGCTGTCCCAGATGACCATCGACCTCGGCGGGCACGTGCTGCCGTCCGAGGACGGCTTCCGCGCCGGCCTGCTGATCGGCTGCGGTGTGGCGCTGCTCGCCGGGATCATCGCGCTGGCCATCCCCGGGCGCGGGCGCTCGGTCACCGCCGCGGCCGGGCAGGCCGCCCCGGCGGAGGAGCGCGCCGCGTTCAAGGCCTGACGCCGACCGGCACGGGCGCCTGGCAACACGGCGCCTGGCAACACGGCGCCTGGCAACACGGCGCCGGTCAGGTGCGCGCCGGGGACTCGCGCCGCAGGAGGTAGGTGTCCATGATCCACCCCTTGCGGGCGCGGGCCTCGGCGCGCACGGCGCGGATCTCCTCGGCCACCTCCGCGACCGGGCCGGAGACGAGGATCTCGTCGGGGGTGCCGAGGTAGGCGCCCCAGTAGATGTGGTAGCCGTCGCCCGCCTCGGCGAACGCGCAGTGCGCGTCCAGCATGACGAGCACGTCGTCGGCGGTGGCGCCCTCGGCGGCGAGGCGGCGTCCGGTGGTGATGTGGACGGGGCGCCCCACCCGCGTGAGCCCGACGCGGTGCCGCGCGGTGAGCGCCGAGACGCTGCTGATGCCGGGGACCACCTCGCACTCGAACTCGGCCTCGACCTCCTCCAGCGCCGCGAGGGTGCTGTCGTAGACGCCCGGGTCGCCCCAGACGAGGATCGCGCCGGTCTGCCCGTCGGCCAGCTCGCCGGTGACGAACGACTCGTAGATCCGCGCGCGCCGCGACCGCCAGTCCTCCACGGCGGCGGTGTAGGCGGAGGCGTCCCGGTCGCGCTCGGGGTCGCGGGCCTCCACGACGCGGTACGGGTGCCGGCCGTGCGCCGCGATGAGGTCGTGCCGCAGCCCGGCCAGGTCGTGCTTGGCCTCGCCCTTGTCCACGACGAGGAAGGCGTCGGCGGCGGCGATGGCCTTGGCCGCCTGGAACGTCAGGTGGTCGGGGTCGCCCGCGCCGATGCCGATGATCAAAAGCCGCTTCACCGCGCCAAGTGTGCCAGAGCGCTCCTATAGGCTTGATCACCCCGTTCGACGAGGAGGCCAGTGGACGCGCGTGTCATCACCGTCGTGGGAATCGGCGCGGACGGTTGGGACGGGCTCGCGGAGGAGTCGCGCGAGGCGCTGCGGGCGGCGGAGGTCCTGTTCGGCAACCGCAGGCAGCTCGACCTCGTCCCCGGCGGCGACGGCGAGCGGGTCGCCTGGCCGTCGCCCCTGCTCCCCGCGCTGCCGGGGCTGATCGAGCGGCACGAGGGGCGCGCGATCGCCGTGCTGGCGAGCGGCGACCCCATGTTCCACGGGATCGGCTCCACCCTCGCCGGGATGCTCGGCGCCGACCGGCTCCGCGTGCTGCCTCACCCGTCGTCGGCCTCGCTCGCGTGCGCCCGGCTCGGCTGGCCGCTGGACCGGGTGGACGTCCTCAGCATCGTGGGCCGTCCCGCCGCGACGCTGAACGCGGCCATCGCCCCCGGGCGGCGGCTGGTCGTGCTCGGTGCCGGGCGGGAGGCCCCGATCATCGTCGCCGCGATGCTGTCCGGCCGCGGGTTCGGCCCGAGCCGGATGGCCGCGCTGTGCGACCTGGGTTCGGCCGAGGAGACGATCCGGCACGGCATCGCGGAGGAGTGGACCGAGCCCGCCGCCTCCGCGCTGACCCTCACCGCCGTCGAATGCGTCCCCGGCCCGGACGCGGCGCCGCTGCCCCGCACCGCCGGGCTCCGCGACGACGCCTTCGAGCACGACGGGCAGATCACCAAGAGCGAGGTCCGCGCGGTGGCGCTGTCGCGCCTCGCGCCGCTGCCCGGCGAGCTGCTCTGGGACGTCGGCGCGGGCTCCGGCAGCGTCGCGATCGAGTGGGCGCGGGCGCACCCGGCCTGCGAGGCCATCGCGATCGAGAACAGCCCCCGCCGGGCCGAGCGGATCGGCGCCAACGCGGCCGCGCTGGGCGTGCCGCGCGTGCGGGTCGTGGAGGGCGAGGCCCCGGACGTGCTGGACGGCCTCCCCGAACCGGACGCGGTCTTCATCGGCGGCGGCCTCACCGGCCCCGGGGTGCTGGAGCGCTGCTGGGACGCCCTGAAGCCGGGCGGACGCCTGGTCGCCAACGCCGTGACCCTCGAGTCCGAGGTCAGGCTGGCCGAGGCGCGCAGGTCGCGCGGCGGTGAGCTGATCCGCGTCAGCGTCGAGCGCGCCGGACCGCTCGGCGGGTTCACGGCCTGGCGTCCGGCGATGCCCGTCACGATCTGGACGGTCGGGAAGGACCCGCAATGACGGTGTACTTCGTCGGCGCGGGGCCCGGCGCCGCCGACCTCATCACGGTGCGCGGCCTGCGGGTCCTGGAGTCCGCGCCGGTCTGCCTGTACGCGGGGTCGCTGGTGCCGGCCGAGCTGCTGGAGGCGTGCCCGCCCGGCGCCCGGCTCGTCGACACCGCGGACATGACGCTGGACGGGATCGTCGCCGAGCTGACCGCCGCCCACCGGAGCGGCCTGGACGTCGCGCGGCTGCACTCCGGCGACCCGTCGGTGTTCAGCGCGGTCGCCGAGCAGATGCGCCGCCTCGACGCGGCGGGCGTGCCGTACGAGGTCGTCCCCGGCGTGCCCGCGTTCGCGGCCGCGGCGGCCTCGCTCGGCCGGGAGCTGACCGTCCCCGGCGTCGGCCAGACCGTGATCCTGACCCGCACGGCCGTCCGCGCCACCCCGATGCCCGACGGCGAGGACCTCGCCACCCTCGGCGCGAGCGGCGCCACGATGGTGCTGCACCTGGCCGTCCAGCGCATCGAGGAGGTCGCCGCCGAGCTGCTGCCCCGCTACGGCGCGGACTGCCCGGTCGCCGTCGTCGCCCGCGCCAGCCGCCCGGACGAGCTGGTCCTGCGCGGCACCCTCGCCGACATCGCGGCCCTGGTGCGCGAGGCCGGGGTGCGGCGCACCGCGGTGATCGTCGTAGGCCGCGTGCTCACCGCGTCGGCGTTCCCCGACAGCCACCTCTACAGCGCCGGGCGGGACCGGGCGTGCGGCGCGTCCTGATCCTCGGCGGGACGGCCGAGGCCCGCGCGCTCGCGGCCCGGCTGACCGGCGTGCACGTCGTCTCCTCGCTCGCCGGGAGGGTGTCGGACCCCCGCCTGCCCGCCGGCGAGGTCCACATCGGCGGGTTCGGCGGCGCCGAAGGGCTCGCCGCGTGGCTGCGCGAGCACCGGATCGACCGCCTCGTCGACGCGACGCACCCGTTCGCGGAGCGGATGACCGCCTCCGCCGCGCGCGCGTCGCGGCTGACGGGCGTGCCGCTGCTCGCGCTGCGCCGCCCCGGATGGGACGAGGAGGACGGCGACGACTGGCGGCGCGTCCCGTCCCTGCCGGACGCCGCCGCGGCGCTGCCCGGCGGCGCCCGCGTGTTCCTCACGACCGGCCGCCGCAGCCTCCCGGTGTTCGCCGGGCGGACGGACGCGTGGTTCCTCGCCCGGTCGGTGGACCCGCCGGAGCCGCCCGTCCCGCCCAACGTGCGGGTCCTGCTGGCGCGCGGCCCCTACACCGTGGACGGCGAGCACGCCCTGATCCGCGAGCACCGCCTGGACGTCCTGGTCACCAAGGACAGCGGCGGCGCGATGACCCGCGCGAAGCTCACCGCCGCCCGCGAGGCCGGGCTGCCGGTCGTGATGGTCGACCGCCCGGCCCTTCCCGAGGGCGTCCGGGCGACCGCCGACGCGGCGGCCGCCGCGGACTGGGCTCAGGGGTAGCGGCGCGGGGTGTAGACCACGCCCCGCCCGGTCACCCGGGTCGTGGACGACCCGACGATGAGCAGGCAGCGCATGTCGACGCGGCCGGGGTCCAGCTCGCCGAGCGTCGTCACCGCCACGCTCTCCTCCGGCCCGCCGACGTCCCGCCCGACCACCACCGGCGTCCCGGGGGAGCGGTGCTTGAGCAGCAGGTCGCGCGCCGCCGGGAGCTGGTCCCGGCGGCGGCTCGACGAGGGGTTGTAGAGGGCGATCACCAGGTCGGCCTCGGCGGCGGCCGCGAGCCGCCGTTCCACCACGTCCCACGGCTTGAGGATGTCCGACAGCGACAGGACGCAGAAGTCGTGCCCGAGGGGCGCGCCGGCCCGGGCGGCCACGGCGTGCGCCGCCGTCAGCCCCGGCACGACCCGCACCGGCACCTCCGCGAACTCGTCGCCGGCCGCGGCCTCCAGGACGGCCGTCGCCATCGCGAACACGCCGGGGTCGCCGGACGAGACGACGGCGACCCTCGCCCCGTCGCGCGCGAGTTCCAGCGCGTGCCGCGCCCGGTCGGCCTCCACCCGGTTCCCGGATCCGTGCCGCCGCTGCCTCGGGTTCGGCGGCACCCGGTCCAGGTAGGGGCCGTAGCCGACGAGGTCGGTCGCGGACGCCAGGACGTCCTGCGCCTCCGGGGTCAGCCACGGCCGCCCCGCGGGCCCGAGCCCGACGACCCACACCCCGCCGGCCCCCTCCGGCCGCGCCGGGGGAGGCGCCGCGAACGAGCGCTCCGCCGGGCTCGTCAGCAGCGCGAGCGCCATGTAGGGAACGTCCGCCGGATCGACGTCGGCGAGCGGGAGGACGCGCTGCCGGTCGCTGGCGGCCCGCTCGACGTACCAGCCGTCGCCCAGCCGCCCCGCGTCCTCGAACGCCTGCCTGACCTTGGGGAACGTCCGGCCGAGCTTGAGGACGGCCGCCGCGTCCGCGGTGCGCAGCCGCTCGGCCAGCTCCTCGCCCGGCAGAGTCCCGGGCAGGACGGTCAGCGTCTCCTCCCGCTCCACCAGCGGGCGCCCCGCCGCGGCCGACGCGGCGCTCAGCGACGTCACGCCCGGCACCACCTCGGCCGGGTAGTGCGGCGCGAGCCGCTTGTGCAGGTGCATGTACGACCCGTAGAACAGGGGATCGCCCTCGCTCAGCACCACGACCGTGCGCCCCGCGTCGAGGTGCGCGGCGAGCCGGGCGGCGCAGTCGGCGTAGAACTCCTCCAGCGCCCCCTGGTAGCCGCCCGGATGGTCGGTGGTCTCCGTCGTCACCGGGTAGACGAGCTGCTCCTCGATCCGCCCGTCCCGCAGGTAGGGCCCGGCGATGGCCCGGGCGATGCTGCGGCCGTGCCGCGCGCAGTGGAAGGCCACCACGTCCGCCTCGCCGATCAGCCGCGCCGCCTTCACCGTGACCAGCTCGGGGTCGCCGGGCCCGACGCCCACGCCGAACAGCCGTCCCGCCATCACTCCGCCTCACTGGCGATGGCGTTGACCGCCGCCGCCGTCATCGCGCTGCCGCCGCGCCGCCCGCGCACCACCAGGTGGTCCAGGCCGCTCGCGGCGAGCGCCTCCTTGGACTCGGCCGCCCCGATGAACCCGACCGGGGTCCCGAGGACCGCCGCCGGGCGCGGCGCGCCCTCCTCCACCAGCTCCAGGAGCCGGAACAGCGCGGTCGGCGCGTTGCCGATCGCGACGACCGCGCCGCCGAGCCGGTCGCGCCACAGCTCCAGCGCCGCCGCGCTGCGCGTCGTGCCGAGCCGCGCGGCCAGCTCGGGCACGCCCGGTTCGCCCAGGGTGCACACGACCTCGTTGCCGGCGGGCAGCCGCGCGCGGGTCACGCCGGAGGCGACCATCCGCGCGTCGCACAGCACGGGCGCGCCGGCCAGCAGCGCCGCCCGGGCCTGCGCCACGACCCCCGGCGACCAGGCCAGATCCTCGACGAGATCGGTCATGCCGCAGGCGTGGATCATGCGGACCGCGACCCGCGCCACGTCATCCGGCAGTCCCGACAGGTCGGTCTCCGCGCGGATCGTCGCGAACGACCGCCGGTAGATCTCGGCGCCGTCCCGGACGTAATCGATCACTGCTGTCCCTCCGCCGTCCTCAGCTCGACCGGGCCGCGGGGCATCCCGCAGCGCCGCTCGCATCCCGTCCAGTGGACGGGGGTCTCGGGCGCGCGGCTCAGGCCGTCCACGAAGCGCCGCGCCTCGCCCTGCACGTCGCCGCGCGACTTCGCGCATCCGGGGCTCCCGGTGCAGGCCGTCACACCGACCCAGGGGGAGGCGGGGTCGGTCGCGAAGCCCGCCGCCGCGAGCGCCGCCGACGCGCGGCCCGCCTCGTCCCGGTCCAGGTCCCGCACCACCACGCTGCGCCACGGCGTCACCCGCACCTCGTCCGCGACCGCGGCGAGCGCCTCGGCCTGCGCGCCCGACATCCTGCCGAGCGGAGGCACGGCCTCCAGCGCGGTGAGCCCGTCCCGCTGCGGGAGCAGCCCGGCGTGCGGCGGCGCGGGATCCGGGCGCGGCGGCGTGTCCCGCACGGCCGCGCCGAGCCGCCGCGCGACGAGCCGCGCGCCGTCCGGCACCTCCGCGAGCCGCCAGGCGCCGCCCCGGATCTCCAGGAACGCCTCCGCCGCCGCGAGCAGCGCCGCGACGGGATCGCCCGGGACGGTTCCGAGCCGCGTCCCGGCCAGCCGCAGGCCGTCGGGGGTGTGGGCCGCGTCGGCGTCCAGCGCGGTCGTGTCGCCGGTGCCGTCGTCGAGCGCGAACAGGAACCGCCCCGGCAGCCGGGCCAGCTCCGCACGCGCGCGGAGCGCCTCGTCCAGCGCCGTGACCAGCGGGTCCGTGGCGAGGACGCCGCGCGGGCCGCGCCCGCCGAGCGGGGACGCGACGATGTTGCGCACCCGCTCGTGGGTCGCCGACGGCAGCAGCCCGGCGGCCTCCAGCCGGGCCGCGAGGGCCGCGGTGTCGCGGACCCCGCGCACCTGGAGGTTGCCGCGGGACGTGAGTTCGATCACGTCCCGACCCAGCTCGCGGGCGGCGGCGCCGAGCACGGCGAGCTGCGCGGCCGACACCGCGCCGCCGGGGACGCGGACGCGCGCCAGCGGCCCGTCGGCGGCGTCGTGGGCGCGCAGCGCCCCGGGGCACGCGTCGGGACGGGCTCTGACATTCGGCACGGGGAGGATGTTAACCACAGTTTGCAGGGCGACCGCGCTGCCGTACTCTTCTGATCAGACGATGGCAATGGGAGGAAGCCGGTGCGAATCCGGCGCGGTCCCGCCACTGTGACCGGGGAGCGAACCCCGCTGTAGGCCACTGTCCGCGAGGACGGGAAGGCCGGGGCGAGCGTCGATCCGGGAGCCAGGAGACTCCTGCCGTCGCGACACCCGCGACCGGGGCGAGGACCCCAGGGGGAGGATGCGCCGTGCCCGAGCACAGCCGCACGGTCCTGTTGCTGTCGACGTCCGACACCGATCTGCTGAGCGCCCGCGCGTCCGGCGCCGCCTACCGGCTCGGCAACCCGGCGCGGCTCACCGCCGCCGACCTGCCCGGGCTGACCGAGGGCGCCGACCTCGTCGTGGTGCGGCTGCTCGGCGGCCGGCGCGCCTGGGAGGACGGCCTCGACGCGCTGCTCGCGGGCCCCCGGCCGGTCGTCGTCCTCGGCGGCGAGCAGGCCCCCGACGCCGAGCTGATGGAGCTGTCCACGGTCAGCGGGGGCGTGTGCGCCGAGGCGCACGCCTACCTCGCGCACGGCGGGCCCGCCAACCTCGCCGAGCTGCACGCGTTCCTGTCCGACACCGTGCTGCTGACCGGGCGCGGCTTCGCGCCGCCGGCCGCGGCGCCGGCCTGGGGGCGGCTCGACCGCGCCGCCCGCGACGGCGGCGGGCCCGTGGTCGGCGTGCTCTACTACCGCGCCCACCACATGGCGGGCAACACCGCGTTCGTGGAGGCGCTCTGCGCGGCCGTGGAGGACGCCGGCGGGCGCGCCATGCCGGTGTTCTGCTCGTCGCTGCGCACCGCCGAGCCCGACCTGCTGGACACGCTCCGCCAGGCCGACGCGCTGGTGGTGACCGTGCTCGCGGCGGGCGGGTCGCGGCCCGCGACGGCCGGGGCGGGCGGCGACGACGAGGCGTGGGACGTGGGCGCGCTCGCCGCGCTGGACGTCCCGATCCTCCAGGGCCTCTGCCTGACCACGAGCCGGTCCGACTGGGAGGGCTGCGACGACGGGCTGTCCCCGCTGGACGCGGCGTCGCAGGTCGCGATCCCCGAGTTCGACGGGCGGATCATCACCGTCCCGTTCTCGTTCAAGGAGGTCGACGAGGACGGGCTCACCGTCTACGCCGCCGACCCCGAGCGGGCGGCCCGGGTCGCCGGGATCGCCGTCCGGCACGGCCGCCTGCGGCACACCCCGGCCGCCGCCCGCCGCCTCGTCGTGATGCTGTCGGCGTACCCGACCAAGCACGCCCGCGTCGGGAACGCCGTCGGCCTCGACACCCCGGCGAGCACCGTCCGGCTGCTCGCCCGGCTCCGCGGCGCCGGGTACGACCTCGGGGAGGGCTTCCCCGGCGTCGACGAGCAGGACGGCGACGCCCTCGTCCACGCGCTCATCGCGGCGGGCGGACAGGACGAGGACTGGCTCACCGAGGAGCAGCTCGCGGGCAACCCCGTCCGCATCTCCGCCGCGTCCTACGAGCGCTGGTACCGCACCCTGCCCGCCGACCTGCGCGAGGGGATGGAGCGGCACTGGGGCCCGCCGCCGGGGGAGCTGTTCGTCCAGGACGGCGACATCGTCCTCGCGGCCCTGCGCGCCGGGAACCTCGTCGTCATGGTGCAGCCGCCGCGCGGCTTCGGGCAGAACCCCATCGCGATCTACCACGACCCCGACCTGCCGCCCAGCCACCACTACCTGGCCGCCTACCGGTGGCTGTCGGACGAGTTCGGCGCGCACGCGATCGTCCACGTCGGCAAGCACGGAAACCTGGAGTGGCTGCCCGGCAAGGCGGCGGGGATGTCGGCGTCGTGCGGCACCGACGCGGCGCTCGGCGACGTCCCGCTGGTCTACCCGTTCCTCGTCAACGACCCCGGCGAGGGCACGCAGGCCAAGCGCCGCGCGCACGCCGTCCTCGTCGACCACATGGTCCCGCCGATGGCCCGCGCCGAGACCTACGGCGACATCGCCCGCCTCGAACAGCTCCTGGACGAGCACGCGACGATCGCCGCGATGGACCCGGCGAAGCTGCCCGCGATCCGCGCCCAGATCTGGACGCTCATCCAGGCCGCCAAGCTCGACCACGACCTCGGCCTGGACGACCGCCCGCACGACACCGAGTTCGACGACTTCCTCCTGCACGTCGACGGCTGGCTGTGCGAGGTGAAGGACGCGCAGATCCGCGACGGCCTGCACGTCCTCGGCCAGGCGCCCACCGGTCCGGCCCGCGTCGACCTGGTGCTGGCCATGCTCCGCGCCCGCCAGATGTGGTCGGGGCGCGAGACGCTGCCCGGCCTGCGGGAGGCGCTCGGCCTCAGCGAGGCCGGCGGCGAGTCGCTCGCCGACGTGGACGCCGCCGAGGCCGCCGCCCGCGCCCTCGTCCAGGCCATGGAGGACGCCGGCTGGGCCGTGGACGCGGCGCGGGAGGCCGCCCGGGACGTTCCGGCGGGGAACCGCGAAGCCGTGACGCGGATCCTGGAGTTCGCCGCCGCGGAGATCGTCCCGCGGCTGGCCCGGACGACCGACGAGCTCGACCACGTCCTGCACGCCCTGGACGGCGGCTACGTCCCGGCGGGCCCGAGCGGGTCGCCGCTGCGCGGCCTCGTCAACGTCCTGCCGACCGGCCGCAACTTCTACTCGGTCGACCCGCGCGCCGTCCCGAGCCGCCTCGCCTGGGAGACCGGGCAGGCGATGGCCGACTCGCTCCTGGAGCGCTACCGCGCCGACCACGGGGAATGGCCGCGCTCGGTGGGGCTGTCGGTGTGGGGGACGAGCGCGATGCGCACCGCGGGCGACGACGTGGCCGAGGTCCTCGCGCTGCTCGGCGTCCGCCCGGCCTGGGACGAGGCGTCCCGCCGCGTCACGGCGCTGGAGCCGGTCCCGCTCGCCGATCTCGGCCGTCCGCGCATCGACGTGACCGTCCGCATCAGCGGCTTCTTCCGGGACGCGTTCCCGCACGTCGTCGCCATGCTGGACGACGCCGTCCGGCTCGTCGCCGGGCTGGACGAGCCGGACGCCGACAACCACGTCCGCGCCCACGTGCGGGCCGACCGGGAGCGGCACGGCGACGAGCGGCGCGCCACGATGCGCGTGTTCGGGTCCGCGCCGGGCGCGTACGGGGCCGGGCTGCTGCCGCTCATCGACAGCCGCAACTGGCGCGACGACGCCGACCTCGCCGAGGTGTACGCGGTGTGGGGCGGCCACGCCTACGGCCGCGACCTCGATGGGGTGCCCGCCCGCGCCGACATGGAGAGCGCCTACCGGCGGATCGCCGTCGCCGCCAAGAACGTCGACACCCGCGAGCACGACATCGCCGACTCCGACGACTACTTCCAGTACCACGGCGGCATGATCGCCACCGTCCGCGCGCTGACCGGCCGGGCCCCGGAGGCCTACGTCGGCGACAGCACCCGCCCGGACGCCGTGCGCACCCGGACCCTCTCGGAGGAGACCGCGCGGATCTTCCGGGCCCGCGTGGTGAACCCGCAGTGGCTCGCCGCCATGCGCCGGCACGGCTACAAGGGCGCGTTCGAGCTGGCCGCGACCGTGGACTACCTGTTCGGCTACGACGCCACCACCGGCGTCATGGCCGACTGGATGTACGACAGGCTCACCGCCGCCTACGTCCTGGACGAGGAGAACCGCGCGTTCATGGCGGAGTCGAACCCGTGGGCGCTGCACGGCATCGCCGAGCGGCTGCTGGAGGCGGCCGAGCGCGGCATGTGGGAGCACCCCGACCCGGCGGTCCTCCAGGGGCTCCAGGAGGTCTACCTCAAGACGGAGGGCGACCTGGAGGACGACACCAGCCGCTGAGCCGCCTGCGGGGACCCCGCCCAGTGCAGGTGCAGGTAGGAGGCGGTGATCCGGTCGTCGCCGTACCCGTCGCGGCCGTCCCGCCACCGGAACAGCGGTCCGGCATCGGTATCCAGCGCGGTCCGGTGGAACTCGTGGCCGTGGAACCGCTCGCCCGGACGGGTCAGCGGCGATTCCGCCACCGCGACCGCCTCCCGGTAGCCGAGCGTCAGCCGGGAGGTCATCCGCGCGCGGCCCGGCACCCGCCCGCACATCGCCCGCCCGTCGAGTTCCTCGCACAGGTAGAGGAGCCCGGCGCATTCGGCGGCGATCGGACCGGGGAACGCCGCGACCTCGGCGAGCATCGGCGCGTTGGCTGCCAGCTCGGCGGCGTGCACCTCCGGGAAGCCGCCCCCGATGACGAGCGCGCCCGCCCCGTCCGGCAGGGCCTCGTCCCGCAGCGGGTCGAACACGGCCACCTCGGCGCCCGCCGCGCGCAGCAGCTCCACGTGCTCGGCGTAGGAGAAGGTGAACGCCGCCCCGCCCGCCACCGCGACGACCGGCCGGCCCTCGACCGGCGCGACCTGCTCGGACGGGTCCCACGCGGGCCCCGGCAGCGGGGGAGCGGCGGCCGCCAGGCGGAGCAGGGCGTCCAGGTCGCAGGAGCGCTCCACCAGCGCGCCGAGCCGCTCCACCGCGCCGACGGCCTCCGAGCCCCGCTCGGCCGCCGGGATCAGCCCGAGGTGGCGGGACGGGGCCACGACGGCGTCGTCCCGCCGGATCGCGCCGAGCACCGGCACGCCCGTCGACTCCAGCGCGCCGCGGCACAGCTCCTCGTGCCGCTCCGACCCGACCCGGTTGAGGACGACGCCGCCGATCCGCACGCCCGGCTCGAACGTCGCGAAGCCGTGCACGAGCGCCGCCACCGACCGGCTCTGCCGCGCGGCGTCCACGACCAGCACCACCGGCGCCGCGAGCAGTCGCGCGACGTGCGCCGTGGAGGCGAACCCGGTGTCGCCACGCCCGTCGAACAGGCCCATCACGCCCTCGACCACCGCGACGTCGCAGCCGGCGGCGCCGTGCAGGAACAGCGGCGCCACCCGTTCCTCACCCGTGAGCCACGGGTCGAGGTTGCGGCCGGGCCGTCCCGCCGCGAGCGCGTGGTAGCCGGGGTCGATGTAGTCGGGGCCGACCTTGTGCGGCGACACGGCGAGGCCGCGCGCCCGCAGCGCCGCGATCAGCCCGGTCGCCACGGTCGTCTTGCCGCTGCCGGACGCCGGCGCGGCGACGACCAGCCGGGGGATCACCACTCGATGCCCCGCTGGCCCTTCTGCCCGGCGTCCATCGGATGCCGGACCTTGCCCATCTCCGTCACCAGGTCGGCGGCCTCGACCAGCCGGCCGGGCGCGTCCCGCCCGGTGACGACGACGTGCTGGGTACCCGGGCGCGCGGTGAGGGTCTCGACCACGTCGTCCAGGTCGAGCCAGCCCCACTTGAGGGGGTAGGTGAACTCGTCGAGCACATAGAAACGGTACGTCTCGGCGGCCAGGTCCCGCTTGATCTGCGCCCAGCCCTCGCGGGCGTCGGCCGCGTGGTCCTCCTCGCTGCCGGGGCGCTGGATCCACGACCAGCCCTCGCCCATCTTGTGCCAGGCGACCGGGCCGCCCTCGCCGCTCTCCCCGAGCACGCGCAGCGCCCGCTCCTCGCCGATCCGCCACTTGGCCGACTTCACGAACTGGAACACCCCGACCGGCCAGCCCTGGTTCCAGGCCCGCAGCGCCATCCCGAACGCCGCCGTCGACTTCCCCTTCCCGGGGCCGGTGTGGACGATCAGCAGGGGCCGGTTGCGGCGCTGCCGGGTGGTGAGGCCGTCCTCGGGGACGGACACGGGCTTTCCCTGGGGCATCTCAAGCCGCCTTTCCGCCGCGCCCGCGGTGGGCGCGGACGATCCCGTCGAGGTCGCCGAGCGGGACGAGCCGCGCCCCGAGCCGGGCCGCGAGCCGTCCCGCGAGGCCGAGCCGGACCGGGCCGTCCTCGCAGTCCACGACGATCCCGGCGGCGCCGGCCAGCAGCCGGGCGGCCCGGTCCACGTCGCCTTCCGCGGTCGCCCGCCCGTCGGTGACGACCACGAGCAGCGGCCGCCGCGCCGGATCGCGCAGCCGTTCGGCGCGCAGCACCTCGGCGGCGCGCGCGAGCCCGGCGGCCAGCGGCGTGCGGCCCCCGGTCGGCAGGGCCCGCAGCCGCGCCGCGCCCGCCTCGACCGACGACGTCGGCGGCAGCGCCAGCTCGGCGGTCCGCCCCCGGAAGGTGACCAGGCCGACCTTGTCGCGGCGCTGGTAGGCGTCCAGCAGCAGGCTGAGGACGGCCGTCTTCACCGTCGTCATGCGGCGCCGCGCGGCCATCGAGCCGCTGGCGTCCACGACGAACAGCACGAGGTTCCCCTCGCGGCCCTCGCGGACCGCCTCCCGCAGGTCGTCCGGGCGCAGCACGAGGCCGGCGCCGGACCGGCCGCGCGCCCGCTGCTGCGGCGCGGCG
Organism: Actinomadura coerulea; assembly: GCF_014208105.1. Classification (NCBI taxonomy): domain Bacteria; kingdom Bacillati; phylum Actinomycetota; class Actinomycetes; order Streptosporangiales; family Thermomonosporaceae; genus Actinomadura; species Actinomadura coerulea. The sequence goes on along the minus strand of NZ_JACHMQ010000001.1, from coordinate 2,957,335 downwards.
GCCAGCAGCGTCGCCACCACGTGCGGGTCGCGGACCCTCGCGGCCGGGCGCCGCGCCCCGGTGACCCGGCCCCGCGCCGTCCGCGACCGCGACCGCCGTCCCGCGGCGCCCTCGCCGACGCCCGGCACCTCCAGCAGCGGCACGGCGTGCGGCGCGGCGGCCGCCGCGACCCGCTCGCCGCCCCCGCCGCCGGGCCGCTCGTCCTGCGCCGGGCCCGCGTCCTGCTCTGGGCCCGCGTTCTGCGACGGACCCGCGTCCGGGGAGGAGCCCGCGTTCTGTTCGGGGCCCGTGTTCCGCGACGGTCCCGCGTCGTGCGGTGAGTCCGCGTTCCGCTCGGGGCTCGCGTCCTGTGACGCGGCAGGGCCCCGCCGCCCTCCGTCCTGCGGCGGGGACGGGGGCTCGCCGCCGCCCCCGCCGCCGTCCGGGGGAGGAGCATCGGGGGAGGTGCTGTCGAGCAGCTCGTCGAGCAGCGACTCGTCCAGTCCGGGGGCGTCGAACGGGTCCCGGCGGCGGCGGTGCGGCAGCGACAGGCGGGCCGCCGCGCGCACGTCCTCGCCGGCCACCTCGCCGCGTCCGTGCCAGGCGGCGTGGGCGAGCGCCGCGTTGGCCGTGACCAGGTCGGCGCGCAGACCGTCGACCTCGAAGCCCGCGCACACGGCCGCGATCTGCTCCAGCCGCTCGTCCGGCAGCCGGACCCCGGCGAGCCTCTCCCGCGCGGCCGAGATGCGCTCCGCCAGCTCCGCCTCGGCGTCCTCCCAGCGCGCGGCGAACGCGGCGGGGTCCGCCTCGAACGCCAGCCGCCGCCGCACGACCTCGGCCCGTTCCCTCGGGTCCCGCGACGCCCGCACCTCGACCGTCAGCCCGAAGCGGTCGAGGAGCTGGGGACGCAGCTCGCCCTCCTCGGGGTTCATCGTCCCGACCAGCAGGAACCGGGCCGCGTGCCGCACCGACACCGACTCGCGCTCCACGTAGCAGGTGCCGAGCGCGGCGGCGTCCAGCAGGAGGTCGACCAGATGGTCGTGCAGCAGGTTCACCTCGTCCACGTACAGGACGCCGCGATGCGCCGCCGCGAGCAGCCCCGGCTCGAACGCCTTGACGCCCTCGGTGAGGGCCCGCTCGACGTCCAGCGACCCGGCGAGCCGGTCCTCGGAGGCGCCCACCGGCAGCTCCACCAGCGCGGACGGCCGCCGCTCGGACGGGCCGCCCGGCTCGTGCGGCCCGTCCGGGCAGGACGGGTCGGGCGCCGCCGGGTCGCAGGCGAACCGGCAGCCCGGCACCGCGTCCACGGCGGGGAGCTGCGCGGCCAGGGCCCGCACGATCGTCGACTTGGCGGTTCCCTTCTCGCCGCGCACCAGCACGCCCCCGACGCGCGGCGAGACGGCGTTGAGCAGCAGCGCCAGCTTCAGATCGTCCAGCCCGACGACGGCGCTGAACGGATAGGCGGTGTTCACACCTGGACCTTCCGGTTGACATGGGCGACCCGCCAGCCGCTCCCGGCGGCGGCGAGCCTCGTGGTGGACAGCGGCGCGAGGTCGATCCGGTCGGCCGCGAGGACGCCGGCGCCGAGCGCGTGGGCGAGCGCCGCCCGGATCACGCCCGCGTCGCAGACGGCGATGCCGGACGGGCGGCCGCCGAGCCACGCCGCGACCCGCGCCGCGAGCGCGGACCGGCTCTCGCCGCCGTGGGGCGCGGCGTCGGGGTCGGTCAGCCAGGCGGCCAGCGCGTCCGGATCGGCCTCCGCGAGGCGGAGGCCCGCCCAGGAGCCGTGGTCGGCCTCGGCGAGCGCCGCGACCGGGCGGGCGTCGAGGCCGAGCGCGGCGCAGGTCTCCCGGGCGGCGCGGGCGGGCGACGTCCACGCCGCCCCGTCCGGCAGTGCACCGGCCAGGGCCCTCGCCCTCGCCAGGCCCGACGGGTCGGCGGCGGGGTCGGCGGGGAAGCGGGCCTGCCGCATCCCCGCCGACGTCGCGTGCCGGACGAACAGCACGCCGGTCAGGGCGGCCCGCTCACGCCGGCGCTGGGGCGCGGGCGGCCCGGTCGCAGAACCACCCGAACAGGGTCCCGAAGGACGCCCAGAACACCAGCTGCGTCCCGAGCGAGGTGATCCGGAACTGCCACAGCAGCGTGGCGGGGAACCCGTCCGGCACCTCGTCCACGGCCGGCAGCAGCAGCGACGCCACCGCCACCGGGACGACGAACGCCAGGACGGCCGCCGGCCACCGCGCCCACGGCCCGCCGCGCACGCCGCGCACCGTGGTCACCGCGATGGCGGTGGACAGCAGCCCGACCCCGATCATCGCCAGGTACAGCAGCGTCCGGGTGTTGATCGTCTCCGGGTCGCCCACCGCGGGCGGGTTCGCCGGATACTTCAGGAACGGCACGACGATGACGGCGGCGAAGGCCGTCCCGGCTGTGGCGAGCGCCAGCGCGGCGTCCGACCGCGGTCCGACGCGTCCCCGCAGCCCCGCGAAGGCGAGCGAGAACACGCCGCCCACCGCGAGGCCGTACAGCCCCGTGGCGAGGAAGAGCCCGGCCTTCTGCGTGCCGCGACCCACCTCGTCGCCGTGCTCGTGTGTTCCGGACTCCTTCCCGTGTGTTCCGGCCCTCTGTTCGGGTGTTCCGGTTTCGTGCCCGTGCGTTGCGGACCCGGGCTCGGCGGCCGCGCCGTGCTCGTGCACGGCGGCGGCCTTCTCCAGAGCGATGGCGTCGTCGATGCGGGGTTCGCCGACCGCGAAGGCGAAGACGCCCGCGACGAGACCGGCCAGCAGGCCCAGAAGAAGGCCCCTGACCAGCAGGGTGCGTACCATGCGGCGGTCTAGTGGCAGGGCACGCCGAGCAGGTGCCGCCCGTCGTGCATCAGCTCGTGGAGGTAGCCGCCGGTCTGCGACACGGCGCCGTTGTCCATCAGGACGAGGTAGCCGAGCAGCAGCAGCGCGGGCACCGCGAGCAGCCAGGGAACGAGGTGGGAAAGGGGGATGTGGCGAGCCGACAGCGTGCTCACGGAGCCTCCGTAGGGGATCTTGCGCGTCCCGGACAATGAGGTCGCGATCACCCGAGCGACCTGGCTCCCGGGATCGTCGTCCCGGATACAGTGGCGCGTCCGCACCGGCATCTCACCGGATTTCCCTCGGGCAACCGTGAATCAGCCGAACGCTACGGGCCCCTCGATCGCCCTGTCAACAGCGAGCCCCCGCCCCCGCACCGCCCGTGAAACCGGATACATGGCCAGCAAGGGGCCGAAATCCGGCTTGTTGCCATGAAGAGCGACTCACCTATCATGGCGATTTTCGTCTCGCGTCCCCCCGCTGTCGAGAACGACGACGTAGGAGCTCCCCGCATGATGACCCAAGAGACCGGCCCGCCCTCCTCCCTCGACGAGGTCAGGGGCTGGTTCCCGAAGATCGACCAGCTGCTCTTCACCTGGTTCCTGGAACGCCAGGAGAGGCTCGGTGAGCGCGGCGACCTGGTGGAGCTCGGCTCCTACCTCGGCAAGAGCGCCATCCTGATGGGCCGCCACCTGCGGGAGGGTGAGACCTTCACCGTGTGCGACCTGTTCGACAGCGACGCCCCGGACGACTCCAACCAGGCGGAGATGCGGGGGTCCTACTCCAGCCTCACCCGCCGGGCGTTCGAGTCGAACTACCGCGCCTTCCACGACCGGCTCCCGGAGATCGTCCAGGGCCCGACCTCGCTGATCCTGGACCACGTCCAGCCGGAGACCTGCCGGTTCGTGCACGTGGACGCGTCCCACCTGTACGAGCACGTGCACGCCGACATCCAGGCCGCCCACGTGCTGCTCCCCGCCGGCGGCCTCATCGTGTGCGACGACTACCGGTCCGAGCACACCCCCGGGGTCTCCGCCGCGGTGTGGGAGTCGGTGGCCACCGACGGCCTGCGCCCGATCTGCGTCACCACGCAGAAGCTCTACGGCACCTGGGGCGACGCCGACGCCGTCCAGGACGACCTCCTGGACTGGCTGGCGGCGCGGGACGACGCCTGGCACGAGGTCCAGCAGGTCGCGGGGCGCCGGCTCGTCCGCGTCAAGGGCAGGGGGGCGACGCGTCCGCCGAACGAGGTGGGCCGGCTCAAGGAGCGGCTCGCGCGGGCGGACAAGCGCCTCGCCCGCGCGGAGGACAGGCTGGCCCGCGCGCGCGGCGAGCTCGAGGCCGTCCGCGGCTCGGTCAGCTTCCGGCTGGGGCGGGCGGCCACCGCCCTCCCGCGCGCCCTGCGCGGCCGCCGGCCGTAGCCCGCCCTCGGCACGACGATAGAACGCGTTCTAGTATCGGCCGCATGCGACACGGCATCGTGCTCTTCACCAGTGACCGGGGCATCACGCCCGCCGCCGCCGCGCAGGCCGCAGAGGAGAACGGGTTCCACACCTTCTACGTCCCCGAGCACACGCACATCCCGGTCCGGCGCCACGCCGCGCACCCGGGGACGGGCGACGAGACGCTGCCCGACGACCGCTACACGCGCACGCTCGACCCCTGGGTCGCGCTGGCGTCCGCGGTCACCGTCACCTCGACCATCCGGCTCGCGACGGCCGTCGCGCTGCCGGTGGAGTCGGACCCGATCACGCTCGCCAAGACCGTCGCCTCGCTCGACCACCTGTCGGGCGGCCGGGTCACGGTCGGCGCGGGCTTCGGGTGGAACACCGACGAGCTCGCCGACCACAACGTGCCCGCCGACCGGCGCCGGACGGTGCTGCGCGAGTACGTGGAGGCGATGCGGGCGCTGTGGACGCAGGAGCAGGCCTCCTACGCGGGGGAGTTCGTCTCGTTCGGGCCGTCCTGGGCGTGGCCGAAGCCCGTGCAGGCCCACGTCCCGCTGCTGATCGGCGCGGGCGGCGGCCCGAAGACCCTCGCGTGGATCGCCGCCCACGCCGACGGCTGGATGACCACCCCGACCGAGCGCGACATCCTCCCCAAGGTCGCCGCCCTGCGCGCGGCCTGGGCGGACGCCGGGCGCGCGGGCCGGCCCGAGGTCTGCGTCCTGGCCGCGGCGCGCCCCTCGGCCGAGGACGTCGCCGCCTGGGAGGAGGCGGGCGTCACCGAGATCATGTGGGGGCTGCCGGACCGGCCGGCCGGCGAGGTGGTCGCCTTCCTGTCCCGCCACGCCGCCCGTCTCGGCCTGTGATGCGGGCGGAACGGCGCATTCCCGAGGGCCTTTAATCTATTTTGTCGGACTCGTCCGAAATGCCGGAGACAATGGCGCGGACGCGCCGGTCAGCGCTTTCGGCCGACCCCCGCATAGCACCATTGCCGGTCGGCGCTGGGCGGCACGGCCGTCCCCGGATCGGGGCGCCACATCGACAGGGTGGTGAGGCCGGGCTCCACGAGCTCGAAACCGTCGAACAGGCCCGTGACCTCCGCGCGGCTGCGCAGGGTGATCTGGTACGTGGCCCGCTCGTACACCGCGCCCGCGTGCCGGACCCTCCTGTCGGCGTCGAAGTCGCCGGTGACGTGCGACACCGCGAGGTGGCTGCCCGGGGCCATCGCCTCGCGCAGGCGCGCCACGATCCCCGGCGGGTCGTCGCCGTCGCCGATGAAGTGCAGCACGGCCAGCATCAGCACGGCGACGGGCCGGTCGAAGTCGATGAGCCTCTTCAGCTCGGGGTTCCCCAGGATCTCGTCCGGACGGCGGGCGTCGCCCTGGATGACGGTCACCCCCGGCGTCCCGGCCAGCAGCGCCCGCCCGTGGACCAGCACAACGGGCTCGACGTCGACGTACACGACGTGGGAGTCCGGCGCGACCTGGTGGGCGATCTCGTGCACGTTGCCCTGGGTGGGCAGGCCCGAGCCGATGTCGATGAACTGCCTGATCCCGGACTCGGCGAGGAAGCGCACCGCCCGCCGCAGGAACGCGCGGTTCTGGCGGGCCATGAAGGGGGTGTCGGGGGCGTGCTTGACGACCTCCTCCACGGCCTCCCGGTCCGCGGCGTAGTTGTCCTTTCCACCCAGAAGGTAGTCGTACATCCGCGGGACGTTCGGCGTGTGCGGATCGACGGTGTCCAGCGTCCTCTCCCCGGTTCGCGGCGTCGCGACTTCCGGCCTGGGAAATGTCGCGAAGTTACCCGGGACATGTAAGCATTGCGATCAACTCGGAAACAACCGAAACGACGATGCCGACGCGGAGGGCGCGAATGCGAAGCGACGCCGGAACCCCATCGCCGATCCCCGGTCCGCCCACGCGGGACGACGGGGCGGCGGCCATCGCGGAAGCCGGCGGGCTGCACGAGTACCAGCTGAGGCTGCACGCCGAGTACGGGCCGGTGGTGCGGTTCCCGCTGCCCGGCGCCGGGTCGGCGGTGTCGGTGGCCGACCCGGTGCTGCTGGAGGCCACCGCCAAGATCAACAAGCGGCCGGAGAAGCTGTTCGAGTTCCTCGCGCCCCTCCAGGAGTCGGGGAACCTCCAGACGATCCCGGCCGACGAGCACGGCCCCTGGCGCCGGGTCATGCTGTCGGTGCTGGCCGGCCGCCCCTCCCACGAGGCGCACTTCGCCCGCTTCACCGCGCTCGCCGCCGAGATGGCCGACCGGTGGGAGGCGCACGACGGCCCGGTCGCGCTCCAGCGGGACCTGAGCGAGCTGTCGCTGCGCATGATCTGCCAGTACGCGCTCGGCAGCGGTCTGGAGTCCCCGGACTCGGCCGCGCGGGTCGTGTCCGCGTTCGAGACCGTCCTCACCGAGTACATGGGGCAGGCCGGGGGCGAAACGGGCGGCCGCGCGCGGGAGGCCCTGGCCTACCTGCGCGCCACCGTCGACCAGGTCCTGACCGCGCACCGCGAGCGCGGCGACTCGGCGCCGGCCGGGCGCAGCGACCTGATCGCCGCACTGGCGGAGGCGGGCGAGTCCCCGGCGCGCATCCGCGACACCGTCCTGATGACGATGCTCGCCGCCCACCACACCACCGGCGTCGCCATCTCCTGGACGCTGTACCTGCTGGCCCGGCACCCGGACGCCGCCGAGCGAGTCGCCGAGGAGCTGGACCGCGAGCTCGGCGACCGGTCCGTCCCCGAGTACGGCGACCTCAGGCGGCTGACCTACCTGGACATGGTGCTCCGGGAGACCATGCGGCTGTACCCGCCGGGACCCTACGGCGCGCGGGAGGCCACCGAGGACATCGAGCTCGGCGAGTACACCGTCCCGGCCGGGACGACCGTCTTCTACCCGTTCTGGGCCGTGCACACGAACCCCGAGTACTGGCCCGACCCGCACCGGTTCGACCCCGGCCGGTTCGCGCCGGGTGCGGCGGCGGGCCGCCCGCGCCTGGCCTACATCCCCTTCGGGATCGGCCCGCGCGGCTGCGAGGGCGCCGCGCTCGCGACGGTCGAGGCGCAGCTCGTCCTGGCCGTCCTGCTCAAGCGCTTCGCCTTCCGGCCGGTCCCCGGCCAGACCGTGACGCCCATCGAGCGCTTCGTCCTCTGGGCCGCCGAGGACATCCACATGACCGTCACCCCGCGCGAGTCCGCCTGAGCCGGCGGTGGTAGAACGACCGGATGGAGTTCTTCTGCTACCACCGTGACCGTGCCGGCTCGATCGGGCTCCGCGAGGAACTGGGGGAGCAGCACTGGTCCTACATGGACCGGTACGACAAGGAGCTGATCGCCCGGGGCCCGACCTTCGTCGGCGACGTCCCCACGGGCAGCGTCCACATCGTGGACCTGCCCGACCCCGCCGCCGCCCGCGCGTTCGCCTTCGACGAGCCCAACTACCAGGCGGGCGCCTACCGGGACGTCATGGTGCGCCGGTGGCGCAACGCCCTGGGCCGCACCATGTGGGACTTCCCCGGCGGCCGGACCGGCGGCGACCGCTTCCTCGTCATCGGCCTGGGCGAGGGGGAGGCCGCCGACCTCGACGTCCCCGCGAGCGACGACCTGATCGCCTACGGCCCCCTCCTCTCCGACGACGGCGGGGCCTGGCTCGGCACGGCCGTCCTGCTCCGCGCCCCGGACGCGGGCGCGGCCCGCGCCGTGCTCACCGAGGACCGCTACGCGGCCGTCGAGGTCCACCAGTGGGAGTTCGGCGGACGCCGCTGACCCCGCCCGCCCGCGGTCAGACGTTGCGCAGGACCGACACGACGACGCCGAGGACGGCGGCCCCGTCGCCGTCGATGACGTCGTAGGCGGGGTTGCGGGGTTCGAGCAGGACGTGGCCGTCGCGGCGCCGGTAGACCTTCACGGTGGCCTCACCGTCGATCATGGCGGCGACGATCTGGCCCGAATGGGCCTCGGGCTGCCGGCGGACCACGACGATGTCGCCGTCGCAGATCGCGGCGTCGACCATCGAGTCGCCGCGCACGCGCAGGCCGAAGACGGTGCCGCGCCCGGTGAGCTCGCGGGGCAGCAGCAGCGTGTCGTCGGCGTGCTCCTCGGCCAGGATGGGGGTGCCCGCGGCGATGTCCCCGACCACGGGCACGGGCACCTGGCCGCCGGCGGACTCCCGTGCGGGGCCCTCCCGCAGGAACGCACGCACGTCGATCGGACGGGCCACCGCGTCGCCGCGCCGCAGGAAGCCCTTGTCCTCCAGGCTCGCCAGGTGGCGCGACACCGACGACGGCGACCGCAGGCCGACGGCGTCGCCGATCTGGCGGGTGCTCGGCGCGTACCCGTACCTGACCGCCCAGTCGCGGATCATGGCCAGGATCCGCTGCTGGCGCTGGGGCAGCGCGGAGGCGTCCAGGTCCCCGAACGGGTCGAGCTCGCTGTAGGCGGTCACCCACGGAATTGTAGGGGCGCGGCGGCGGGCGGAGCGGCCGGGACGCGCGGCGGTGGCGGCCCTCAGGGGCGCATGGCCGCCTCCAGCGCCGCCGCCTCGAACCCGGCGGCCAGTTCCACGACGTCCTCGGGGGCGCGGGACGGGGAGCCGGCGTCGAACGGAGGCGCCGGGTCGTACTCCGTCCAGAGCTGGACGGCCTGGGCGGTGCGCGTGTCGGTGAGGAACTCCACCAGCCGCAGCGCCATGTCGATCCCGCTGGAGACGCCGGCGGCGGTCACGATGCGGGCCTCCCGCTCGACCACCACGCGCTCCCGGGCCGGGACGGCGCCGAACAGGGGGAGCTTGTCCAGGTGCCGGTAGTGGGTGGTCGCGCGCAGCCCGTCGATCAGGCCCGCGGCGCCGAGGACGAGGGACCCGGAGCACACCGAGGTCGTCCAGCGGGTGGAGGGATGGACGTCGCGCAGCCAGGCCGGGAGCGCACCCTCCAGCACGTGCACGGTCCCGGGCCCGCCGGGGACGACCACCACGTCCGGGCGCGGCGCCTCGTCGAGGCCCACGGCGGTCAGCCGGAGGGTGCGGCAGTCGTCGAGCACCGGGCCTGCCCGCTCGGCGGCGAGCACCACCCGGATGCCGGGCGTGAGGGCCAGCATCTGGTACGGGCCGATGACGTCCAGGGCGGTGAAGCGGTCGTAGAGCGGGATGACGACCGTGGTCTCGTGAGAAGTCATGACGGCGGCTCAGTGGCAGTACTCGCGGCGGCGCCGGAGCAGCACGGCGAGCATCGCGACCATCATCAGCACGTGCGCGGCCGTCATGAACGCCATCCCGCTCATGACGCCGGCCCACACGAGCGGGACCAGCGCCGCCGGCACGTACATCGCGGCGCACATCTCCAGCGTGCAGGCCCAGCCGTGGCGGCGCAGGCGCATCCAGGCGGCCATGCCGACCGCCATGTCGGTGGCCATCAGCAGGTAGCTGGCGCCGGGATGCGCGTCGAACGCGACCGTGAGCCCGGCGAGCGCCCGGAGGCCGCCGAAGACGAGCATCCCGGCGAACATGGCGAGCACCATCTCGACGTAGTGCAGGGTGAGCCGCCGCCAAGCGGTGCGCGGCCGCGCGGGGGCCTGGGGATCGGGGTCCAGAGTGCGGGACGTGGTAGCCATGGCATCACTCTCGGCGCGCCGGGACCCGTCCGCCAGCCCCGGACGCGGACAGGTCCGAAATCTTGGGGTGACGGTCTATCGGACATAGGTGATAGGCGCCGTACCGCGCACTACCGTGACGGTATGCACGAAATGCGTCGCGTCCTCGTGGTGGGCTACCCGGCGGCCGAACTGCTGGACATCGCCTGCGTCGTCTCGGCGCTCCAGGTGGCCAACTTCCTGAACGGGCGCGGCGTGTACGAGGTCTCGCTGGCCTCGCCCGGCGGCAGGCCGATCCACACCGGGACGGGCCTGACGCTGCAGGCGCAGCGGTCGCTGGAGCGCACCGCCGGGCCGCTCGACACGCTGGTGGTGTCGGGCGGTATCGGCTTCGTCGACGCGATGGAGGACGAGCGGCTGGTCGCGCACGTGCGCAGGCTCGGCCTGGAGTCCCGCCGCGTGGCGTCGGTGTGCACCGGCGCCGGGGTCCTCGCCGCGGCCGGTCTCCTGGACGGCCGGCGGGCGTCGACCCACTGGGAGCACGCCGGCTTCCTGGCGCGGCGGTTCCCGGCCGTCGACTTCGACAGCGGGCCCATCTTCGTGTCCGACGGGAAGGTCTGCACGTCCGCCGGCGTGACCGCCGCTCTGGACCTCACCCTGTCGTTCATCGAGGCCGACGTGAGCCCGGACCTGGCCCGGGGCGTGTCGCGGCAGCTGGTGACGTACCTGCAGCGGCCCGGCAACCAGGCGCAGATGAGCATGTTCACCGCGCCCTCGGCGCGCAACTCGCTGGTCCGGGACGCCGCCGCGCACATCGCCGGGAACCCGGCCGCGGACCTGTCGACGGCGGCGCTGGCGGCCCGCGCGGGCGTCAGCCAGCGCCACCTGGCGCGGCTGTTCCTGGCCGAGCTCGGCATGACCCCGGGCCGGTTCGTGCGCCGGGCGCGCGGCGAGGCGGCGGCGCACCTGCTGACCGGCACGGCGCTGACCGTGGAGACGATCGCGGCCCGCTGCGGCTTCGGCAGCGAGGAGGCGCTGCGCCAGGCGTTCCGCGGCCTGTACGGCGTCTCCCCGTCCCACTACCGCGCCACGCAGAGCACCACGGGGTGAGCCGGTTCCGCGTCCGCGGGTTCGCGCGATCGAGCACCCCCGGGACCAGGGGAATGTTTAGATCGAGGCCGGCGCGGTAGCGAGCGGACCGATTGCTCCGGTCGCCTCGGGAGACGAGACATGCCACTTTCAGACCAGCCCCCCCGCGACCAGGCACGCCCGCCCGAGGACCCGGCCGGCGACCAGGCGGCCGAGCCCCCGCCCCACACCGCCGCCCGCTACGCCTCCTTCACCGCGGCGACCTCGGCCACGCCGGCCGCGCGCTCGCCGCTCACCGCGTCCGCCCCCTCCTGACCCTCACCGCTCGCTCCGCGTCGCGTCGCCGGCGGTGCCGCTCGCGCCCGTCCCGAGGTGGCGGACGCGCCGTTCGACGTCCCTGCGCGCGCCGCCGGTGTCGGGCGCCGGATCCGACCCGAGGGTCCCGGCGGCCTGGCTCGCGCCCGTCCCCACGCCCCGGACGCGCCGCTCGACATCGGCGTGCGCCCGCTCGCCCGCCGACTCCGGCGCGCGGTCGCCGACGGCGCCGTGCCCGCCCGTCCCGAGGTGCCGGACGCGCTCGCGCACGTCGGTCCCGGCCTCGCCCCCGCCGGGCCCGGCCTCGGTCTCGAGCATCCCCGGCCGGTCGCTCGCGCCGGTGCCGACGCGCTGGACGCGCCGCTCGACGTCCGTCTCGGCGTCCATGCCACTGGTCTCCTCGTGCACGGCTTCCCCCCGGCGTCCGTCCCGGCCTCATGTCCCGAAGACTGCTGATACCCGCTCTGACCAGGCAACAAGCCCTCCGCCGAGCAAAGACGCCGCGCGAGCGCGCGGACCTCGGCGGGCCGCGCTGCTCTGGGCGGATCCGCCCACAGCAGCACAGGCTGTGAGCGGTGCGCGGGCGGGCGCAGAGTGAAGGGCATGAGCGAGGAACAGACAATCCCGTTGTTCAACGAACGAGTGCGGCGCGAGCTCTACCAGCAGCGCGTCCTCGTCCTCGACGGCCCGCTGGACGACGACAACGGCACGCTGCTGGCGACCCAGCTGATGATCCTGGCGAGGGAGGACGCCTCGACCGACATCGCGCTGTGGATCCATTCGCCCGGCGGGTCGGTGCCGTCGATGCTGGCGATCCGCGACGTCATGCGGCTGATCCCGTGCGACGTGTCCACGCTGGTGCTCGGCATCGCCTACAGCGCCGGCCAGTTCCTGCTGTCGTCCGGCACGCCCGGCAAGCGCCGCGCCATGCCGCACGCCCGCGTGCTGATGCACCAGGGCTCCGCCGGGATCGCGGGCGCCGCCGTCGACATCGAACTGCAGGCGAACGACCTGCGCCACACCCGCGACACGGTGCTCGGGCTCATCGCCGAGGACACCGGCCAGCCCATCGAGCAGGTCTTCGAGGACTCGCTGCACGACCGCTGGTACACGGCGCGCGAAGCGCTCGACTACGGCTTCGTCGACGCGATCGTCAGCACGTTCGACGAGGTCATGCCCGCCCGCCGCCGGCCCGTGGGGCTCGGCGCCCCGTCCGGAGGAACCGCACGATGAGCACCTACACGATCCCGAACGTCATCGCGCAGCACCCCCGCGGCGAGCGCGTCATGGACGTCTACTCGCACCTGCTGACGGAGCGGATCATCTACCTCGGCACCGCCATCGACGCGGGCGTCGCGAACGCCCTCGTCGCGCAGCTGCTGTACCTGGAGTCCGACAGCCCCGAGCGCGACATCCAGCTGTACATCAACTGCGAGGGGGGAGACCCGAGCGCGATGCTCGCCGTGTACGACACGCTGCGCTACATCCGCCCGCAGGTCGCGACGACGTGCGTGGGGCAGGCGGTCGCCGTCGGCGCCGTCCTGCTCGCCGCGGGCACTCCCGGCAAACGCGCGGCGCTGCCCCACACCCGCGTCGTCCTGCACCAGCCGATGGGGCAGGGCCGCGGAGCGATCCCGGACCTCATCCTCCAGGCGGACGAGGTCGTCCGGGTGCGCGCCGACATCGAGAGCATCCTGTCCCGGCACACCGGGCAGGACGTCGCGACCCTGCGCGCCGACACCGACCGCGACCGCGTCTTCACCGCGAACACGGCGCTGGACTACGGCCTCATCGACCACGTGATCGAGGAGCGGCAGCCGATGCCCGCGTAGCGGGCCGCCTACGCGGCCAGGGCGTACGCCGCCCGGCAGGTCGGGCCGGCCGGAGCCGCGCCGGCCGGCACGGCCAGCAGGGTCGTCGCGATCGCGAGGGTCAGGTCGCCGAGCGTCACGTCCAGGGCGCCGGCGACGGCGGCGATCATCTCGCTCGACGGCTCCTTGACGCCGCGCTCCATCTCCGAGAGGTACTGCGGCGAGACCCCGGCGCGGCGGGCGGTCTCCACCAGTATCTCGCCGCGTTCGAGGCGCAGCCGCCGCAGGGACCGGCCGAGCGCGTCGCGCCACAAGGGCTCGGCCGGGCGCGCCGCCGCCGGCTCGCGGGACGCCTCGTCGGCGGGCATGTCGTCGGCGGGCATGTCATCGGCAGGCGTGAGCTGTCGCGCGGTCTCGGCCATGCGCACATCGTAGATCGGCCTCGCCGCCGGACCCCAGGGATTCCGCCCACCGCAGAACGGCCGGGGCGGGGCGGCTGCCATCCTGGGAGCGTGCGCGTACTGGTCGTGGGAGCAGGGATCATCGGGGCCGCGCTGGCGGACCGGCTCACCCGCCCGGCGTCCGGCGCCCCCGTCCGCGTCACCGTGGTGGAGGCGGAGGCGCCCGGTGCCGGGACGTCCGGCACGAGCTACGCCTGGATCAACGCCAACGACCCCGCGGACCCGGCCTACCACCGGTTCCGGACGGCGGCGATGTCGGCCTGGCGCGACCTGGCGGCCGGCTTCGGCGACCCGGCCTGGTACCGGCCGTCGGGCAACGTCACCTGGGCCGCCGACGACGGCGCCAGGGAGCGGCTGGCCGGCCGGGTCGCCCGCCTGTCCGGCCTCGGCTACGCCGCCGACCTGATCACTTCCGACCGCTTCCGCCGGCTGGAACCGCACGCCGCCGCCCCACCGGACGCGCTCATCGCGCACTACCCGGGCGAGGCCCACCTGCACGGAGGCCCCGCCGCGCGGGCGCTGGCCCTGCGCGCCCGCGACTCCGGCGCCGAGCTGGTGACGGGCCGCCGCGCGGTGCGCCTCAACACCGGCGGCGACCGCGTGACCGGCGTGCGGCTCGACGACGGCCGCGACCTGGACGCCGACCTGACGGTCTGCGCGGCGGGCCGGCACAGCCCCGCACTCCTGGCCACCGCCGGGGTCGGACTCCCGGTGGTCGACCCGTCCGAACCCGGCTCGGCCGCACCGTGCCTCGTCGCCACCACCTCGCCGGCACAGGGCGCCCTGAACGGCCTCGTCCACGCCCCCGGCCTGTCCGCCCGGCCCGCGGAGAACGGGGGACTGGTCCTGGAAGCCGACGATCTGGACGCCGGAATCGACGAGTCGGCCTCCCCGGCGCTCATCCAGGAGGCCGGCCGCGAGCTGCTCGCCCGCGCGCGGGCGCTCGTCCCCGCCCTGACCGCGGAGGTCGCCGAGGTGCGGCGATGCGTCCGCCCGCTGCCGGTGGACGGCTACCCGCTCATCGGCTTCCAGCGCCCCGGCCTGTACACCGCCGTCACCCACAGCGGGATCACACTCGCCCCCCACCTCGCCGCCCTGGTCGCTGAGGAGATCGCCGGGAGACCGTCCCCCGAACTCGCCCCCTACCGCCCGGACCGCCCGGACCCGGCGCTCTAGAGAGTTCGCGCCAGACTTACCGTGTACGGACAGGGTGCGCCGGGAGGAAGATCCATGAGTTCACGGACCGACGCGGACGAGGCGGACGAGCGGGCCCGCGTCCCGCTGAGCCGCGGGCGGGTGCTGCGGGCGGCCGTGCGCCTCGCCGACCGCGACGGCCTCGAAGCGCTGACCATGCGCCGGCTCGCGCAGGAGGTCGGGGTCGAGGCGATGTCGCTTTACCACCACGTCGCGGGCAAGGAGGCCGTCCTCGACGGCGTGGTCGAGGTGGTCCTCGACGAGATCATGAAGGCGGTGGAGGAGGCCGAGGCCCCGCCCCCCGAGCGGGACTGGCGCGGGGCGCTGCGCGCGCGGGTCCTGGCGGCCCGGGCCGTTCTTCTCCGCCACCGCTGGGCCCCGGGCCTGCTCGGCGCCCGCAGCACCGTGAACCCGGCCGTCATCGCGTACTACGACCAGGTCGTCGGCCTGCTCCGCGCGGGCGGCCTCTCGTTCGACCTGGCCCACCGCGCCCTGCACGTCCTGGGCAGCCGCGCCCTCGGGTTCGCCCAGGAGCTGTTCCAGCCCGGCGAGACCCCGGCCGCCGGCGACCCCGCCCTGATGGAGCAGATGGCCGGCCTGTTCCCCAACCTCGCCGGGATGCTGGCGGACGCCGTCCACGACGATCCGGACGGCACCCTGGGTTTCTGCGACGACCAGTTCGAGTTCGAGTTCGCCCTCGACCTGATCCTCGAAGGGCTGGAGAGGCGCCGCGCCGCCGGTAGGTGACCCTCCGGCCTTCCGCGAGCGCACCGGACCCCCCCAAGGCCCGGTCCGGCGACCCCCTTGACCGCCTTACGGCGTACGACTACCTTACGACGTATGAGAACCTTACGGCGTACGCTGGACGCCTCCTCCGCCCTCTCTCACCCCGGGGCCGCCATGAAGGCCTGGACCTGGGACAGCTACGGCCCGCCCGACGTGCTGGCCCTCAAGGACGTCGACGAACCCGGCATCGGCCCTGACGAGGTGCTCGTCCGGGTGCGTGCGGCGGCCGTCAACCCCTACGACTGGCGCCACCTGCGGGCCGATCCCAAGCTGGTGCGGCTCAGCTGCGGCCTGCGCCGGCCGAGGCCGGGCCTCGTCCTCGGCGCCGACCTCGCCGGCGTCGTGGAGCGGACGGGCGGCGCGGTGACGGGGCTGCGTCCCGGCGACGAGGTCTTCGGGGAGGTCCGCCTCGGCTCGTTCGCCGAGGCCGCCGCCGTCCCGCGGGACCGGCTGGCCGTCAAGCCGGCCCGCCTCACCTTCGAGCAGGCGGCGTCGGTGTCGATGGCCGCGCACACCGCGCTGCAGGGGCTGCGGGACACGGGGAGGGTCTGCGCCGGGCAGCGGGTCCTCGTCAACGGAGCCTCCGGCGGCATCGGGACGTTCGCCGTCCAGCTCGCCAAGGTGTTCGGAGCCGAGGTCACCGGCGTGTGCGGCACCCGCAACCTCGAACTGGTCCGCTCCCTGGGCGCGGACCATGTCGTGGACTACACCCGCGAGGACTTCACGCAGCGGAAGGGACGGTACGACCTGCTCATGGACATCGTGGGCGACCGGCCGCTCGCCGAACTGCGGCGCTGCCTGACGCCCCGCGGCACGCTGGTGATCGTGGGCGGGATCGCCTCGCCGCGCGGCGGGCTGCTCGGCCCCGCCGGGCAGATCGTCCGCGGCGCTCTGGCCTCCCCCTTCGTCAGCCAGCGCATCGGCCACGTCGGCTGGAAGCCCAACGCCGCGGACCTGCGGTTCCTGGCCGGCCTGATGGAGCAGGAGCGGGTCACGCCCGTCATCGACCGGACCTACCCGTTCGCCGAACTCCCCGACGCCCTCCGCTACGTCGAGCGCGGCCACGCCCGGGGCAAGGTCGCCATCGCCCTCTGACCGCGGCCGGGGGAGTCAGGCCATCGCGATGGCGGCGATCCCGGCCAGCACCACGACCGAGCCCGCCAGGCGGCGGACGGCGTTCGCCTCGCCCAGCACCCGCCACGCGGCCAGTCCGCCGAGCACGATGCTCAGCTCGCGGGCGGGAGCGACCAGGCTGACCGGCGCGATCCGGAGCGCGAAGAGCACGAGCAGGTACGCCACCGGCGACAGCAGGCCGATGATGAGCACCTCGCGCCGGTGGCCGCGCCACAGCCGGGCGACCCGCGCCCTGTCGCGCAGCGCGTACGGCGCGAGGAGCAGGCTCTGGGCGAGCGCGCCGGAGCCGAAGTAGACCAGCGGCGGGACCGCCAGTTCCGTGACCGAATGCGCGTCCCACAGCGTGTAGCCCGCGATCACGGCCCCGGTGAGCACCCCGTAGAGGACGCCCGCGCGCCGCCGCGCCGGGGAGGCGCCGTCCTCCGCCGGTGCGCCGCCGCTGACGACCAGGACGCCGACGATCACCAGGAGGGCGCCGGCCAGGCCCGGCGGGCCGGGGTCCTCTCCGAGGAAGAGCACCGCCACCAGAACCGACAGCAGCGGCCCGGTACCCCTGGCCAGGGGATAGACCACCGACAGGTCGCCGACGGCGTACCCGCGCTGGAGCACGATTCCGTACGCCACGTGCAGGACCGCTGTCACCAGTGCCGCGAGCAGCCATGTCCATTGCGGACGCTGAGCGTCCAGCACCAGGAAGACGGCCGCCGCCGGAGCGAACACAACGGCCGAAACGGTGTAGTAGAGGAAGACGAAGGGCGCCCCTCCGTCACCGACCCGCTTCGCGGAGAAGTTCCAGAACGCGTGCACCACGGCGGCGACCAGAACGAGCGCGAGGGCCCAGCCGTTCACAAAGAGACCTTCCCCCAATACTTCGCGCCGGCGGAACCCCTGGGCAATGCGGCGCCATCGTACTCGCGCCGGCGCGGGGGAAGCGGTGACCGGTTGTGGACCTTGAAGGGTCCCGTATCGCCGCTAGATTGAACATGAATTTCGCTCAAATTTCGTGATTCGTGGGGCCGCAGGCCGAGCGGGCGCTCGGCGGAGGCTTCCGGGACGAGGGTCGACTGATGGGCAGACGGTTTCTCGGCAGGCTCTGGCTGGTCGTCGCCACCGCGTCCGGGCTGGTCCTCGGGCTGATGGTGAGCGCGGACGCGCACATCGAACGTCCCTCCTACTGGCCGCTGCCCGGCCCGGACTGCTCGGTCAGCCCGTGCGCGGGCGGCGCGGTGCCCAAGGCCAGGAGCCTGGCCTCGTCGCTCACGGCGACCAGGGGCTCCACGACCCGCGTGGTGTGCCGCCCCGACTCGCTCAAGCGGCTGGAGGCCTCGATCCGGCGGGCGCGGAAGTCGGGCTACGACATCCGGCCGCACGACCACCGGCGGTTCAGCGCCGCGGAGGCGCGGGAGCTCACGCGGATCAACCGGGCGCTGGCCTCGCGGTGCCGGTACGGCGAGATCCAGCCCGCGGTGACCGACTCGGGCAACAACGACAGGGTCGTGGTCCTGCCGGGCATCTACACCGAGCCCACCTCGCGCGCGAAGCCCACCCACGACAAGGCGTGCGACCCGTACAAGCTGAGCACGGGGGCCTACTCCTACCTCGGCGAGTTCAAGTGCCAGAACGACGCCAACCTGATCGCCGTCCTGGGCCGCTCGCCCGGTTCCGGCAAGGACCCGGACCCGCCGCTGGTCGACCGGCACGGCATCCCCAACCGGGGCGCGTGCGTGCGCTGCAACCTCCAGCTCGAGGGGTCCGGCGTCAGCGCGGACGACGTGGTGGTGGAGGCGGGCGACCCCTCGTCCGGCAACGGCGGCCCGCGCCGCTCGGTGAAGGACGTGGGCATCCGCGCCGACCGGGCCGACGGCTTCGTCCTGCGGAACGTGACCGTCCGGCACGCCGAGGAGCACGACATCTACGTGCTGGAGAGCAACGGGTACCTGCTCGACCGCTTCAAGACCTTCTACGCGGGCGAGTACGGCGTGCTCACCTTCGTCGAGGACCACGGCGTGATGCAGAACTGCGAGGCGGCGGGCAACGGCGACTCCGGGCTCTACCCCGGGTCGGGTGCCAAGACGTCGGCCGGCCGCGACCCGAAGGTCTATCCCACGGCGCGCTACAGCCAGGAGATCCGCTACTGCGACTCCCACCACAACACCAGCGGCTACTCCGGGACGGACGGCAGCGGCACCTGGCTGCACCACAACAACTTCTACGGCAACGCGCTCGGCTTCACGACCGACGTGTTCACCGCGGCGGGGCATCCCGGCTTCCCGCAGCAGGGCGACCTGATCGAGAAGAACGACTTCTACTCCAACAACTTCAACCCCTACCTGCCCGG
The DNA here is from genome assembly GCF_014208105.1 of Actinomadura coerulea. Lineage (NCBI taxonomy): Bacteria > Bacillati > Actinomycetota > Actinomycetes > Streptosporangiales > Thermomonosporaceae > Actinomadura > Actinomadura coerulea. Next base: position 2,938,352 of record NZ_JACHMQ010000001.1, on the reverse strand, counting down.
CAGCGACGTGGTGCCGACCGTGCCGGTCCCCGTCGGGACCGGCATGTGGATCGCGGGCGGCGACGACAACGTCGTCCGCGACAACCGGTTCCGTGACAACGACAGGCGCGGCGCCATGCTGTTCGCCGTTCCCGACGCCTTCGTCTGCGGGCCCGGGAACGGCCCCATCACCGGCTGCGACCCGCTGAAGCTGTCCACGTCGCACCGCAACTCGTTCCACGGCAACACGATGTCCGGCAACGGCGTCGACTTCTGGTGGGACGCCTTCCCGGGCAACGTGGGCAACTGCTGGTACTCCAACGGCGACGCGACCGGCTCCCCGAAGAACCTGCCCGACTGCCTGAACGGCAAGGTCCCCTGGCTGAGCATCGGTCTCGGCAACCTGGAGAACGAGGCCGAGCTGTTCGTCTGCATGTCCGACCTGAAGCCCGGCGGCCCGTGCCCCTGGTTCAAGTCCCCGGCCGCCGGGAAGGCGGCGCCCGCCGGCGGCCACGACCACGGCGCGGCGGGAGAGCTCGACGACGCGCTGCTCGCGGCGGTGACGTGCCGCTCCTGGCAGGGGATGGACACCGATCAGCGCGATCACATGCTGACCAGGATGCAGGTGTTCATGGGCGGCCAGATCGACCACCCCGGGGCGCGCGGCACGACCCTCAGCAACCGGAAGGCGACCAGCGTCCTCGACAACGCCTGCGGCCTCTCCTTCGCCGGAGAGTTCAAGCTGTACAAGCTCTACGCCCGCGCGGCGGCGTTCACCCCGCAACTACGACGCTGAGGCGCCCGAGAAAATACGTCGACCATCGCGGCGACCTCTGGAAAGGTGGGGGACCGTCCACCCCGGAGGAACGCCCATGCCGCGTGCCGTCACGCTGATCCGCTCTGCGTCGCTGTCCTCCGTCGCCGAGTACGCCTACGCGGCGACCGCCCCGGCGGATGCCCGCCTCATCTTCCTCGCCGGTTCGTGCCCGCTGGACGAGGACGGCTCCACCGCCGCGATCGGCGACTACGCCGGGCAGGCGGCCAAGGCCCTGGAGAACATGCGGACCGCTCTGGCGGACGCCGGGGCGTCACTCGACGACGTCATCAGTACCCGCGTACTAGTCGCGTCCTCTCGGCAGGAGGACCTGGGGGCGGCCTGGAAAGTGGTCCGGGACGCGTTCGGCGATCACGACGTCCCGAGCACGCTGATGGGCGTCACCGTCCTCGGCTACCACGACCAGCTCGTGGAGATCGAAGCCGTCGCCGCCGTCCTCGACTCCTGACCACGGCCGTCAGTTCCCCGGGCCGCTCAACCACGGCCAGGGGAGGGGGAGATCGCTAAGCCCAGCCACGTGAGTCCCAAGGACGCGCCAGACAGCTCAGCCCGCACGCAGGGGGCGTGGGGGACGGAGTCCCCCACATCGGGGGTCTGGGGGTCGCCCCCAGAAAAGCATTGCGGGCCATCGGGGAAGGCGCAAAGCGCCGACCACGACAGCCCGACTCGTGGGCGATACTGGGATTGAACCAGTGGCCTCTACCGTGTCAAGGTAGCGCTCTCCCACTGAGCTAATCGCCCTTGCGTGTGCTGCGAGGTGGAGACGGGATTTGAACCCGTGTACACGGCTTTGCAGGCCGTTGCCTCGCCTCTCGGCCACTCCACCAGAGCGAGGCCTGACGGGGGCCTCTCAGAGCGGACGACGGGATTCGAACCCGCGACCCTCACCTTGGCAAGGTGATGCTCTACCAACTGAGCCACGTCCGCGTGCCGGTCCGGGGGTCGCCCCCCGGGCTCGCACGAACAACTCTAGCGGAATCCTGGAGTGCTTGCGTACCGGTCGGATTCGGAGTCGGTGAGCTCGGCGTGCAGGGTGTTCCAGAAGTCGAGTTCGCCGTCCTCTTCGAGGTGGGCGATGCGGCCCCAGAACTCGCGGTCCTCGGCGGCGTGGGCGGCGGCGAGCGAGATGGCGGGCATCAGGGTGGTGCCGGCGTCGGCGGCGTCGAGGTCGGCGGGGGTGACGTCGGCCGGGAGGGCGACGGGGGTCGCGGGGCGGTGGTGCTTGCCGCGCTTGCGGACGCGGATGGGCGGGGACGTGGGGGCCTTCGCGGCGGCGGCGCGGCCGGCGGCGAGGGCCACGGTGCCGCACAGGACGAAGGCGAGGATTCCGCCGAGGACGACTTCCTGGGCGGGGACGTGCTCAGGGGCGGGCGCGGGCGCGGGGGTGTGCTGCTCGTGGGTGCGCGTCGCGGCGGCGGGGGCGCCGACCTGGTCGACGGTGGGGGCGGGGGCGGCGTGCTTCGGCGTGTACTTCGCCTCGACCTTGATCTTGGACGGGTAGCCGAAGCCGACGACGGAGTCCATGTCGCGGGTCTTGCGCATGAGCTTGTAGCCGTCGGCGTTGCCCTCGATGGTGTGGAGCGTGCGGCCGTCGACCTTCTCGACGATGCCGACGTGGTCGATCTGGTCGATGTCGCCGGAGCCGTTCCAGTCGTAGAAGACGATGGCGCCGGGTTCGGGGTCGTGGCCCCAGGCGTCGTTCTTCTTGAACCACTTGGCGTGGTCGACGGTGGAGGCGAACTGCCCGGCCTGGCCGGTGACGTCGGCCTTGTCGGCGGCCCAGGCGAGGAACATGTCGCACCAGGGCGCCGTCGTGAAGTACTCGTCGTGGTCGCCGTCGATGTTCTTGCGGTACCACTCGCCGAACTTGGTGTAGCCGTCGCCCTTCTCGGTGTACCCGAGCTCCTTGGTGGCGATGTCGAGCAGCTTCTTGCCGATCGGGTCCATCTCGCTCCTGACGCGCCTCGCTCGTTCGGGCGAGGTGGCGCCCGACCGGGGGACGGAACGCGCCCCGGTCGAAGGTCACGTTCCGATCTCGACGGAATGTAGCCGAGGTAAACGGTGGGCGGCAAGCTGTTCCGTGGAACCGGTCAAAAGGGACTACTCAGTAGTAGCCTCGCGGGAGGACGGCGACCGGACAGGGCGCCGCGCGCAGGACCTTGAGAGCCACCTCGCCGAGGAAGACGCGGTGGGCGGCCGCGTCCTCGCTGGACGCGCAGACGAGCAGCTCGCCCTCGGGCCAGTCCACGTCCTCCAGCGCGTCCGCGACGTCGTCGCCCTCGGCCACCTCGGCGGTGACGTCCTCGGGGACCAGGTCCGCGGAGTCCACGGCGAGCCGGATGGCGAGGGCGAGGTCGTCGCGGAGCGGCTCGGGGTTGACGTCGCCGATGGCCAGGGTGACCAGCCGGAGCGGCACCTCCAGGCGCTCGGCGGCCTGGGCGGCGCGGATCACCGCCTCGTCGCACTGGGGCCGCCGCACGTACATGACCGTGATCCGGGCCAGCTCGTCGGGCGGCCGGTGGCCGGACGGGGCGAGCATCACGGCCTCGGTCGCCGAGTGGAGCAGGTGGTCGGCGGCGGCGCCGACGCCGATCCGGCCGCGGGCGCCGCCCTCGGGGGAGCCGACGACGATCAGGTCGGCGCCGATCCGGCTGGCGAGCACGGTCAGGCCGCGCCCGACGCTGCGGCCCTCCTGGACGAGCAGGTCCGCGGGCTCCCCGTCCAGGAGGCCGGCCACCTGCTCCAGGAGGGCGCGGGCCTCGCCGGCCGCGGCGGGCAGGTCCGGCGGATGGACGGTCGCCACGCTCAGCCGGCCGCCGGTCAGCGCGACGATCCCGCGGGCGAGGTCGAGTGCCTCCCGGCCGCCCGCGTCGGGGACGTATCCGGCGAGCACGTGTTCACCGATCATGTCCGAAGCATTCCCCCTCCGGGCCCGGACAGACCAGAGTGACTTTTGGGGTACTTTTGCCGAGTTATCTAACTTATGGGGGGATTGATGGGTGGCGAGGTACCCGACCTCGAAGCCGGCCGCTGGACCATCGACCCGGTCCACTCCGAGATCACCTTCTCGGTCCGGCACCTGATGACGACGGTTCGCGGCTCGTTCCCGGACTTCGAGGGGGAGGTCGTGGTCGGGAGGGACCCGCTGGAGTCCACCGCCCGCGCGGAGATCCGGATGGGCTCGATCGACACCCGCAGCAGCGAGCGGGACGAGCACGTCCGCTCGGCCGACTTCCTGGACGTGCGCCGCCACCCGGTGATGAGCTTCACCGGTACCGGTGTGGAACGCGCCGCGATCGGCCGCCGGGCCCGCACGCCCCGCTACCACCTGCACGGCGACCTGACGATCAAGAACGTGACCCGTCCGGTCCGGCTGCTGACCGAGTTCCACGGCGTCGGCCCCGACCCGTGGGGCGGCCTCCGCGCGGGCTTCACCGCGACCGCCTCCATCAGCCGCCGCGACTTCGGCATCGAGTTCAACATCCCGCTCCAGGGCGACCGGGTCATGCTCGGCGACGAGATCGCGATCGCGCTGGAGATCCAGGCCGTGTTCGCCGCCGTCGAGGTCCCCTCCCCGGGCGCCGAGGTCCCGCTCGACCGCTGACCGCCCGCCCGAGCGGCCCGGCCCGCCGCGGCTAGCCGCCGGCGCGGGAGGCGCGGGTCAGGCCCAGGAGCTCGCGGGCGGGACCGGCGGGGCGCCGGCCCGCCGGCCAGACCGCGCGCAGCGGGCGTGCGAGGTCCAGTTCGGGGACGGGGACGCAGACCAGCCGCCCGGCGGCCACCTCGTCGGCGACCGCCAGATCGCTCACCACGACCGGCCCGGCGCCGGAGACGGCCGCCGCCTTGAGCGCGGTGGTGGAGGCGAGTTGCAGCATCGGCGGCGCCGTCCCGCCGTGCGCGGCCAGCGCCCGGTCCAGGACCTCGCGCGTCCCCGAGCCCTCCTCGCGCAGGACGAGGGGCGTCCGCGCGAGCTCGGCGGCCGGGACCCCGGAGCGCCGCCGCGCCCAGGGGTGGCCCGGGCCGACCACGACGACCAGCCGGTCGGTGGCGACGACGGTGCCGTGCAGTCCGGCCGGCGTGCGCGCCCCCTCCACGAACCCGAGGTCCGCGGCGCCGCCGCGCACCTGCTCGGCCACCACGGTCGAGTTGGCGGTGCGCAGGGTCACCGCGACGCCGGGGCGGACGGTCCTGAGGGTCACCAGCCAGCCCGGCATCAGGTACTCGGCGACCGTGAGGCTCGCCACCACGCGCAGCCGCCCGTCGCGCCGCTCGCGCAGCGCGTCGAGCCCCGCGTCGAGCGCCTCCGCCGCCGCGACCACCTGCCGGGCCCACTCGGCGACCAGCGCGCCCTCCTCGGTGGGACGGGAGCCGCGCGGCGACCGTTCGAGCAGCGCCACGCCGATCAGTCGCTCCATCGAGCGGATCCGGGCGCTGGCGGCGGGCTGGGTGACGCCGAGCTCGGCCGCCGCGCGCCCGACGCTGCCCAGGCGGACGACGGCGAGCAGCAGTTCGAGGGCGCCGAGGTCGGGGACGCGGTGCGAGACGGCCATGACCGCGATTCTACGGACCCATAGGGCCACTTTATGACCCCATAGAGCCATGACCTCTACTGATGACGGTCAATGCGGTGGAACCTGGACATCATGAGCCTCCCCACCCCGAACCGCGCCCTGCTGGGCGCGCTCGACCGCCCGACCGAGGCGTTCCGGCATCTCGGTCCGAACTGGTACGCGGCCGTCATGGGCACGTCGATCGTTGCGAACGGGGCGAACGCGCTGCCGGTGGACGTCCCCGGCCTGCACGCCTTCGCCGTGGTCGTGTGGGCGGGCTCGCTGCTGATGCTCCTCGCGCTCATGGCGGCGCGCGCCGTCCACTTCGTCCGGCACGCGGACGTGGCGCGGTTCCAGCTGCTGGACAACCCCGCCACGGCCGTGTTCTACGGCTGCCCGCCGATGGCGATGCTCGCCGTCGGCTACGGGACGCTCATGCTCGGCCCCGAGGTGATCGGAACCCAGGCGGCGATCGCCCTGGACGCCGTCCTCTGGACGCTCGGGACCCTCTACGCGGTGCTGGCCGCCGCCGGCGTCCCCTACCTCATGATCACCCGGCACGATCCGGGGCCCGCGAACCCGACCTGGCTGCTGCCCGTCGTCGCCCCGATGGTGGCCGCGGCGCTCGGCCCCGCGCTCGTCCCGCACCTGCCGGAGGGGCAGGCCCGCGCCACCATGCTGTTCGGCTGCTACGGCCTGTTCGGCGCGAGCCTGCTGGCCACGCTGGTCCTGCTGCCCGGGATCTGGTCGCGGCTCGCCGGCGGCCCGTCCTCGCCGGTCGCCCTCACCCCGACGCTGTTCCTCGTGCTCGGGCCGCTCGGGCAGTCCACCACGGCCGTCGTGCAGATCGCGAACGCGGCGGGGCAGGCCGCTCCCGGATACGCGGCGGCGGCGCGCGCGTTCGCCGTCCTCTACGGCGCGCCGGTGATGGGCTTCGCGCTGCTCTGGCTGGTCATCGCGGCGACCGCGAACCTGCGGGCGCTGCGCGGCGGCATGCCGTTCGCGATGACGTGGTGGGCGTTCACCTTCCCGGTCGGCACGTGCGTGACCGGCGCGTCCGGCCTGTCGCGGATCACGGGTCTGGACGCGCTGACCGACGTGGCCGTGCTCCTCTACCTCCTCCTCGTCGCGGCCTGGGCCGTGGCCGGCGTCCAGACGGTCCGGGGCGCGCTCAGCGGGCGCCTCTTCCTGCCCGCCGTCCCGCGCCCGGCGCCGCTGCGACCGGTTCCCGCCGCCTAGGAGGCGGTGCGCGCGACCGGAGGTCCGGCGGGGGCCGATCGCCGCCTCCCCCCGGCCCGCCTGGCGTCCTCGCCCCCCGGGAGGGGCAGGAATACCCGCCGGCGGGCCGGGGTTCGGTAGGATGATTGAAAGTTCTACTATTTGGAGGCCGGCATGCAGTTCGGGATATTCACGGTCGGCGACGTCACCCCCGACCCGACCGACGGCCGCGTCCCGACCGAGGCCGAGCGGATCAAGGCCATGGTGGCGATCGCGCTCAAGGCCGAGGAGGCCGGCCTGGACGTCTTCGCGACCGGCGAGCACCACAACCCCCCGTTCGTGCCGTCCTCCCCGACCACGATGCTCGGCTACATCGCGGCGCGCACCGAGCGGCTGATCCTGTCCACCGCGACCACGCTGATCACCACCAACGACCCGGTGAAGATCGCCGAGGACTTCGCGATGCTCCAGCACCTCGCCGACGGCCGGGTGGACCTGATGATGGGGCGCGGCAACACCGGACCCGTCTACCCCTGGTTCGGCAAGGACATCCGCGACGGCATCCCGCTCGCCATCGAGAACTACCACCTCCTGCACCGGCTGTGGCGCCAGGACGTCGTCGACTGGGAGGGCAAGTACCGCACGCCGCTCCAGTCGTTCACCTCGACGCCGCGGCCGCTGGACGGGGTCCCGCCGTTCGTCTGGCACGGCTCGATCCGCAGCCCGGAGATCGCCGAGCAGGCCGCCTTCTACGGCGACGGCTTCTTCGCCAACCACATCTTCTGGCCGACGGACCACTTCCAGCGCCTGATCGGCCTGTACCGGCGCCGCTACGAGCACTACGGGCACGGCTCCGCCGACCAGGCGATCGTCGGCCTCGGCGGGCAGGTGTTCATGCGCAGGAACTCCCAGGACGCCGTCCGCGAGTTCCGCCCGTACTTCGACAACGCGCCCGTCTACGGGCACGGGCCCTCGCTGGAGGAGTTCTCCTCGGAGACGCCCCTCACGGTCGGCAGCCCGCAGCAGGTCATCGACAAGACGCTGACGTTCCGCGACCACTTCGGCGACTACCAGCGCCAGCTGTTCCTGATGGACCACGCGGGGCTGCCGCTGAAGACGGTCCTGGAGCAGATCGACATGCTGGGGGAGGAGGTCGTGCCCGTGCTGCGCAAGGAGTTCGAGTCGCTGCGCCCGGCGCACGTCCCGGCGACCGCCCCGACCCACGCTTCCCGTCTCGCCGAGGGGGTCCGATGACCACGCTCGCCGTCGTCTCCGCCGGGCTCGGGCAGCCCTCGTCCACCCGGCTCCTGGCCGACCGCCTCGCCGAGGCGGCGGCCGGCGCCCTCCGCGGGGACGCGACCGTCGAGACGATCGAGCTGCGCGACCACGCGCACGCCATGGTCGACGCGACCCTGACCGGCTTCCCGTCCGGGACGTTCCGCGCCGCCGCCGAGACGGTGGCGAACGCCGACGGCCTCATCGCCGTGACACCGGTCTTCAACGCGTCCTTCAGCGGGCTGTTCAAGACGTTCTTCGACGTCCTGGAACGCGGCTCCCTGGAGGGCACGCCGGTGCTGCTCGGCGCGACCGGCGGCACCGCCCGGCACTCCCTGGCGATCGATTACACGATGCGGCCCCTGTTCGCGTACCTGCGCGCTAGCGTCGTCCCGACCGGCGTCTACGCGGCGTCCGAGGACTGGGGGAGCGCCGAGACCGCCCTGCCCGAGCGCGTCGCCCGGGCCGGCGCCGAACTGGCCGCCCTGGTGGAGGCCCGTCCGGCCCCGGCGAAGGACGACCCGTACGAGGCGCCCGTTCCGTTCGAGCGGCTTCTCGCGGGATACTGAACTTGAGATTTGGCTTATATAAGCCGAGCCTGTAACTTGGGTTACGTGCACGCGTTTCTTGTGGTGGGCGACCCCGTCCGGCGCCGGATCCTCGAGCTGCTCGCCGAGGGCGAGCGCTCGTCCGGCGAGGTGACGGCGGTCGTCCGGCAGGAGTTCGGGATCTCCCAGCCCGCCGTGTCCCAGCACCTGAAGGTGCTGCGCGACAGCGGATTCGCCGTCGTGCGGGCGGAGCGGACGCGCCGGCTCTACGCTGTCGACTCAGCACCGCTGCAGGAGTTGGACGCGTGGCTCGAACGCTTCCGCCGGCCCTGGACGCCGCGTCTGGACGCCCTGGCGACCGAGATCGCCCGCGGGAAGCGCGCACACCGCACGCATCAGGACGACCCAGGGAGCGAGACATGATCGAAGTCACCGGCCAGATCAACACGGTCACCCGCACGGTGGGCGAGAAGGCGCTGGAGTCCGGCACCGCGAGGACCGCGACGATCACCAGGGTCTACGACACCGGCGTCGACGACCTGTGGAACGCCGTCACCGACCCCGAGCGGATCTCCCGCTGGTTCCTGCCGGTCTCCGGCGACCTGCGGCTCGGCGGCCGCTTCCATCTGGAGGGCAACGCCAGCGGGACGATCGAGCGCTGCGACCCGCCGAAGGGGTTCGCGGCGACGTGGGAGTACGGCGGCCAGACCACCTGGATCGAGGTCCGGCTGACCCCCGAGGCGGACGGCCGGACCCGGTTCGAACTGGAGCACACCGCCCTCGTCGACCCTTCGCAGAACCAGTTCGGCCCGGGCGTCGTCGGCATCGGCTGGGACATGGGGCTCCTCGGCCTCACCATCCACGTGGAGTCCGGCGAGGACGCCCGGGCCAAGCTCGGCGACTCCTGGGCCATGTCCGAGGAGGGCCGCGAGTTCGCGCGGCAGGCCGGCGAGGGCTGGTACGCCGCCGACGTCGCGGCCGGCGCCGACGAGGCCACCGCCCGCACCGCGGCGGACTTCACCATCGCCATGTACACCGGGGAGCAGTGACCTCCGGCGCCGAACACGCCCGGCGTCCGCCCCGCCTTTCGCGGAGTCGTCGTTGAGACACGCCCTGTAGCCGCCTTCGGTCGCCGACGGTGATCGGGAAGGCAGAATGGCGGGGTGGACGTCAGGGTCGGTGTCCGCGTCGAGGGGGTCGTGCAGGGCGTCGGTTTCCGGCCGTTCGTGCACGGTCTCGCGACCGGCCTCGGGCTGTCGGGGCTGGTCGGCAACGACGCGGGCGGCGTTTTCATCGAGGTCGAGGGCGACCCCGACGAGGTCGGGCGGTTCCTGGACGGGCTGCGCACGCGCCCGCCCCGGCTCGCCCTCGTCGAGCGCGTCACCACACGGGAGCTGGACGCCGTGGGGCGCGGCGGCTTCGCCATCGTGGGCAGCGACGCGTCGGGCGAGCGCCGGGCCCTCGTGTCGTGGGACGCCGCCACCTGCGACGACTGCCTGCGCGAGATGCGCGATCCGGGCGACCGGCGCCACCGGTATCCGTTCATCAACTGCACCGGCTGCGGGCCGCGCTTCACGATCGTCACGGGCGTTCCCTACGACCGTCCGAACACCACCATGGCGGGCTTCGCGATGTGCGGACCGTGCGCCGCCGAATACGGGGACCCGGCCGACCGCAGGTTCCACGCCCAGCCGGTGTGCTGCCCGGCCTGCGGCCCGTCCCTCGCCCTGCGCCCCCACGCCGACGTGCCCCTGGAGGCCGCGCGGACGATGCTGGCGCAGGGCGGGGTCCTCGCGGTCAAGGGCCTCGGCGGCTACCACCTCGCGGCGCGGGCGGCGGACGCCGGTGCGGTCGCCGCGCTGCGCTCCCGCAAGCACCGCGAGGCCAAGCCGTTCGCCGTGATGGTCCCCGACCTGGAGGCGGCCCGGGGCCTGTGCGAACTCTCGGAGGCCGAGGAGGACCTGCTCACCGGGCCGCGGCGCCCGATCGTGCTCGCGCGACGCCGGCCGGACGCCGCCCTCGCGGACGCGGTCGCACCGGGCAACGGGTCCGTCGGCCTCATGCTGCCCTACACCCCGCTGCACCACCTGCTCGTCACCGAGCCCACCGTCCTGACCAGCGGGAACGTCTCCGACGAGCCGATCGCCTACCGCGACGAGGACGCCGTCGAGCGGCTCGCCGGCATCGCCGACGCCTTCCTCCTGCACGACCGCCCCATCCACACCCGCACCGACGACTCCGTGATGCGGACGTTCCGCGGCCGGCCGCTCCCCGTCCGCCGGTCCCGCGGCTACGCGCCGGAGCCGATCCCCGTCCCCGTGGGTCGCCCGGTGCTGGCGTGCGGCGCGGAGCTGAAGAACACGTTCTGCCTGACCCGCGACGGCCGGGCGTTCGTCTCCCACCACATCGGCGACCTGGAGAACCACGAGACGCTCCGCGCCTTCGAGGAGGGCATCGGCCACTTCCGGCGGCTGTTCGGCATCGCGCCCGAACTGATCGCCTACGACCCGCACCCGGAGTACCTGTCCACCAAGTACGCGCTCGACCAGGACCTGCCGGGGATCGCCGTCCAGCACCACCACGCGCACATCGCCTCCTGCCTCGCCGACAACGGCGCGACCGGCCCGGTGATCGGCGTCGCGTTCGACGGCACCGGGTACGGGACCGACGGCACCCTGTGGGGCGGCGAGTTCCTGGTCGCCGACCTGCGCGGCTTCGAGCGCGCCGGGCATCTGGAACCGGTTCCGCTGCCCGGCGGCGCCGCGGCGATCCGCGAGCCGTGGCGCATGGCGGCGGCCTACGGGGTCCCGGACGACCTGCCGGTGGCCCGCCGCCCCGGCTGGGCCGCGGTGACCGCCATGGCCCGGCACGGCGTCAACGCTCCGCCGACCTCCAGCATGGGCCGCCTCTTCGACGCGGTCGCCGCCGTCCTCGGCGTCCGCGACCGCGTCGACTACGAGGGGCAGGCCGCCATCGAACTGGAGCAGTGCGCCGATCCCGCCGAGACCGGTGTCTACCCGGCGACCCTGAGCGGCACGGCCGGCTTCACGGTCCCGGGCGGCGAGATCGTGGACGCGGTGGTGAGCGACCTCAGGGCCGGCGTCCCCGTCCCGGTGATCGCCGCGCGGTTCCACAACGGCGTCGCGGCTCTGGTCGTCGACGCCGCCTCCCGCATCAGGTCGGAGACGGGCATCGGCACGGTCGCGCTCTCCGGTGGGGTGTTCCAGAACATGCTCCTGCTCGACCGCGCCGTCTCCGGCCTGACCGACGCGGGCTTCGACGTGCTGACGCACCACCGCGTCCCGCCCAACGACGGCGGCATCAGCCTCGGCCAGGCGGCCGTCGCCACCGCCCGCGGCTGACGCGGGGACCGGGCTGGCCGGATCCGGATGTGCCGCCGCTTGCACCGGCGACACCTCACCGATGGACCGTGCCCACCAGGCGCGCGGCACCGGAGGCCGGGACGGTGTCAGAGGTTGCCCAGGACCCGGGTCGGGGTGATCTCGATGACGACGCGGTTCGGGTTCGGGCGCGGGGGCTTGTAGCGGGCGGTGTAGAGCTCCTCCGCGCGGGCCACCGAGGCGGGGTCGGTCCGCAGGACGGCGCGGCCCTCGATGGTCGACCAGCGGCGGCCGTCCACCTGCGTGACCGCGACGGGCAGGCCGGACGCGCCGGCGTCGCGGACGTGGCGGGCCTTCGCCGAGGAGGCCGAGGTGATCACGCGCACGGTTCCGGCGTCCAGCGTCGCCCCGACGGGGACCGAGTGCGGGGTGCCGTCCGGGCGGAGGGTGACGAGGGTGCACACATGGCGTTCCCGCCAGAAGGCGATGAGGCGCTCGTCGGCGAGGTCCAGCCGGTGTCGTCCGTCCACCGGAGTAAGCCTATCCAGACTGGCCGGTTTCGACGGGTTTATGATTAGTTAGCGTAAGAAACTATCTGATACGGGGGAGGGTGCGGCGTGCCGTCCAAGCACTATCCGTGGATCGCGCTGAGCAACACGACGCTCGGCATGCTGCTGGCCACGCTCAACTCCTCGATCGTGATCATCTCGCTGCCGGCGATCTTCCGCGGCATCCATCTGAACCCCCTGGAACCGGGCAACGTCAGCTACCTGCTGTGGATGCTGATGGGCTACATGCTCGTCTCGGCGGTGCTGGTGGTGACGCTCGGGCGGCTCGGGGACATGTTCGGGCGCGTCCGGATGTACAACGCCGGGTTCGCGGTCTTCACGGTCGGGACGCTCGTGCTGGCGCTGGACCCGCTGCACGGGGGAGCCGGGGCGCTCTGGCTCATCGGCTGGCGGGTCTTCCAGGGGATCGGAGGCGCCATGCTCATGGCGAACTCGGCCGCGATCCTCACCGACGCGTTCCCCGCCCACCGGCGCGGCATGGCGATGGGGGTCAACCAGGTCGCGGGCATCGCCGGGACGTTCATCGGCCTGGTCGCCGGCGGGCTGCTGAGCGAGATCAACTGGCGGCTGGTGTTCTTCGCCTCCGCGCCCATCGGGATCCTCGGGACCGTCTGGGCGTACCGGAGCCTGGTCGAGACCGCCAAGCGGGCGGTCGGCGCGAGGATCGACTGGCTCGGCAACGTGACGTTCGCGGTCGGGCTGACCGCGCTGCTCGCCGCGATCACCTATGGGATCCAGCCCTACGGCGGTCACGACATGGGCTGGACGAACCCCTGGGTGCTCGCCGGGATGATCGGCGGCGCCGCCGTCCTGGCGCTGTTCTGCTGGATCGAGACCAGGGTCGAGCAGCCGATGTTCCACCTGAGCCTGTTCCGCGTCCGGGCGTTCGCGGCCGGCAACCTGGCCGGGCTGCTCGCCGCGATCTCGCGCGGCGGGATGCAGTTCATGCTGATCATCTGGCTGCAGGGCATCTGGCTGCCGCTGCACGGCTACGACTACGAGGCCACCCCGCTGTGGGCGGGCATCTACCTGCTGCCGCTCACCGCCGGCTTCCTGGTCGCCGGGCCGATCTCGGGACACCTGTCGGACTGGCACGGCGCCCGCGCGTTCGCCTCCGGCGGCCTGGTGCTGTCGGCGCTGGCGTTCGCCGGGCTGCTGGTGATCCCGACCGACTTCGGGTACACCACCTTCGCGCTGCTGATCTTCCTCAACGGGATCGGCTCCGGGCTGTTCGCCGCCCCCAACACCACCGCGATCATGAACTCGGTCCCGGCGGACCAGCGCGGCGTGGCCTCCGGGATGCGCGCCACCTTCATGAACGCCGGCATGGTGCTGTCGATCGGCGTGTTCTTCTCACTGATGATCGCGGGGCTGGCGGACACGCTGCCGAGGACGCTGACGCGGGGCCTGACCGAGCACGGCGTCCCCGCCGGGCCGGCCGCGCAGGTGGGGCAGCTGCCACCGGTCGGCACGCTGTTCGCCGCGTTCCTCGGCTACAACCCGATCCAGAACCTGCTCGCGCCGTTCCACGTGCTCGGCGGGCTCGCGCCGGACGACGTGGCCACGCTCACGGGCCGCTCGTACTTCCCGCACCTGATCTCCGAGCCGTTCCACCACGGCCTGGTCATCGTGTTCGGCATGGCGATCGCGATGTCGCTGGTCGCGGCGCTGGTGTCGCTGCTGCGCGGGCGCCGGTACGTGCATGACGACGACGCCGGCGAGCCCGCCCTGCAGAAGGCGGGCCGCGGCACCGCCTGACCCCGGCCCCGGCCGAAGGCCTCCCGCTAACGCGGAACGGCCGCCCGCGGTGGCGGGCGGCCGTTCCGGAACGCGCGGAAGAGCGCGGCGTCAGACGCGCCAGGACTGGACGAGCGCGTCCAGCGTCACCTGGTCGTAGACGATGCCCTGGGCCTTCAGCTCCTGGGCGACCAGCTCACCGTCGCCGTGGTGCTTGGCCAGAAGCCGGTACACCGCGTACGGGAACCAGTGGTTGTCGCTGATCCGCTGGATCTCCGCCTCGTCGCAGCGGTAGCCCTCGGCCCTGACCTCGGCGAGCGTCGCGGCGACGTCGCCGTGGCGGCGTTCGAGGATGTCGATGACGAGGGACCGCAGGTTCTCCGGCGCGGGCCCTGCGGGCACGTCCTCCTCGGGGACGGTGCCGTAGGAGCTGCGCCCGTTGAGGCTGCCGCGCGACGCCGCGCTGACCACCGCCAGCTCCGGCTCCGGCTCGGGGGCCGGGGCCGGGGCGGGCTCGGGGGCCGCGGTCGCGGCGGGAGCCGCGGCCGGAGCGGAGGCGGCCGGTGCGGCCGGAGCCCGTGCCGCCTCGCCCGCGGGCGCGCCCTTGGCCTCGGCGGACCTGCCCGCGGTCCCGGACTCGATCGCCTTGCCGGAGTACCCGGGCACCTGGATCTGCGGGAACGGGCCGGTGTTGCGCAGCGGCATCAGAGTGATCTGGTTCAGCGTGACCGGCCCGGCGATCGCGCGCGTCTGCGGCTCGGGCTGCTTGGCCTCCTCCTCCTCTGTCCGCTGCGACACGTACCGGTGCAGCGTCCGCAACAGGACGAACAGGCCGAGCATCGACACGATCGGCGGGACCGCGGCCGTCGCCTGGAAGGAGAAGGTCTTGTGGCCGACATGGCCGACGTTGAAGATGAGGCTGGCCGTCCAGCCCGCGAGGGCGATGGTCAGCGGCAGGCAGAAGTCGAGCCAGCTCATCAGGGCCCGGCGCTTGATGACGAAGGCGTCTATGGCCAGCAGGAACAGCCCGAGTTCCCCGACGATGATGAACAGGTCGACCAGCAGGGGGAACGACTCGGCCTTCCAGCCCCGCAGGCCGTGTTCGAGGGCCCAGTGGTAGAGACCGGCATAGGACTGGGCGAAGCCACCGGCGGTGGCGGTCAGGACCGCGGCCGCCATGAAGGCGATGGCCCCCCACCGTGTGATGACCTGTGCCCGGTTGGCAGCGCTCATGTGGCGTGTGCTCCCAGATTCCTTACACAACCAAAAGTGATCGGTGGGAGACTATCCATTCCTTTGCCGTTTCGTGGGCGAATCGCATCACGTCTCGGTCCCGTTCCCCGCGAAACGGCGCGGCGCGCCGGGGGAACCTCACGAAAAGCCGCAGGCGGGGGCCCCGCGGTCACATGGGCGGGAGCCCCCGCCAAGGCGCGCCGGTGCCTTGGCGGGGGCGGGATTCCGCGGGAGCGGTGACGGAATCCGGCCGCGGAACCCCCGGTCAGGGAACCTGGAGGACGAAGTCGAACTTCGCGGTGCGTCCGCTGGGACCGGTCTGGACCTTCATGAGCAGCGCCGGGTCGTAGAGCATGTCGGAGCTGTTCCGGGGCTCGTTCGGGAAGTACAGCTGCGTCGTCAGGATCTGCTGGTAGGGGGCCTGGGCCTTGACGTGGATGTGCCGGGTGCGGCCGGGGTAGAGGCCCGGAACGATCGTCGTGAGGGTGAATCGTCCCGCCGCGTCCGTGTATTGATGCCCACGGAGCTTGTAGCCGTAGTTGTCGTAATTGCCGTAATAATCCGCCTGCCAGAAGTCGAGCAGGGCGTGGGCCACCGGCGTGCACGACATCGAGTAGACGATCCCGGACACCGTGAGGGGGGTCCCCGGCATGCCGGGCGTCACGATCGACGCGCGCTCGGGGGAGCCGGGCTTGAAGTAGGGGCCCTCCATCTGCGAGTGCGTCGGGGTGTCGTCCCCGTCGTCGCACTTGGGCGTCGGGGTGAGCGGCCGCTGCCCGGTGCGGGCCTGCGCGGGCGCGGTCACCGCGGACACGGCGGTGGGCAGCGCGAGCGCGCCGATGCCCGCCGCGCCCGCGGCGACGATGAAGTTCTTG
This sequence comes from Actinomadura coerulea, assembly GCF_014208105.1. Lineage (NCBI taxonomy): Bacteria > Bacillati > Actinomycetota > Actinomycetes > Streptosporangiales > Thermomonosporaceae > Actinomadura > Actinomadura coerulea. The sequence goes on along the minus strand of NZ_JACHMQ010000001.1, from coordinate 2,922,192 downwards.
CGGCTGATGCCGTTGTCCTGGCCGCCGGTGCCGGGTTCGCGGCCGGTGCCGGTTTCCTGCTCGTCCGCTGGCATGGGGGTTCCTCTCGGGGGTCGTCCGGGATCTTCCGGTTGGCGGGGCTCCCTGGGAGTCGGTCCGCGACATGTATAAGCCGCCGGGGAAGGGGCGGTCTTGCCCCTGCGTGCCGTGACTTTGGCGCCGAGTGCCAAAGCCCGCCCGAAGCGTCGTGCTGACTCGCTCATTGACCTTCCTGACGCGCCGTAGAAGCCTTGCGGGTGGCGTCCGAGACCCGCCCGCCGACCGGAGGAGCGTCATGCCCACGCTCGTTGACACCTCGGACCACCCTGCCCGCGACCAGGCGGACCTCTGGCGCCACATGATCAGTTCGGCCTTCGGGCCGTTCCACGTGCAGCCGCGCCTGCCCGGCGGGTTCGCCGCCCGGCTGATCGGCCGGGCGCTGGGCCCGGTGGAGGCCGGCGACGTGCGCGCGCCCGCGCACGCGGTCCGGCGCAGCGCCCCGCAGATCGCCCGTGACACCCGCGAGTGCTACAAGCTCGGCCTGGTGCTGCGCGGCTCGTGCGTGCTGCGGCAGAACGGCCGCCGGGCCGTGGTCGGGGCGGGAGACGTGGTGTTCTACGACCTCACCCGCCCGGTCGAGATCTCCTTCGACGCCCACCACATCTTCACCGTGGTGATCCCGCACAGCGCCGTCCCGCTGCCGCGGGAGCGCCTCGCCGCGTTCGGCGGCACCCTGCTCGGCGGGCGGGGCCGGACCGGGCGGCTCGTGTCCTCCTTCCTCGGCGCCCTGGCCGAGAGCGGCGCCGAGGACGAGGAGCGGGGCGCCGCCGGACCGGCCGCGGGGTGCGGGACCGCGGCCGGCGCGTTCGGCGGGGCGGCCGACGAGATCTACGCCCACCACCTCGGCGGCGCCCTGGTCGAGCTGGTCACCGGCGCGGCCAGCGAGTGGCTGGGCGCGCCGGCGTCCCCGTCGCCGGAGGGAGCGGAGATGCTGCGGGCGATCGAGGAGTGGATCGAGGCGCGCCTGCACGACCCGTCGCTGAGCCCCGCCGCGATCGCGGCCGCGCACCACATCTCCGTCCGCCAGCTCTACCGGGTGTTCGCGCCGACCGGGACGACCGTCGCCCGGTACGTCCGGACGCGCCGCCTGGAGCACTGCCGCCGCGAACTCGGCGACCCGTTCCTCGGCACGCAGCGGATCGGCGCGATCGCCAACCGCTGGGGCCTGCCGGACGCCGCCGCGTTCAGCCGCGCGTTCCGCGCCGCCTACGGCCAGACCCCCAGCGACTACCGCGCCCGCACCACCGGCATCAGGCGGGACGGCTAGCGCCCCCGAATCCCCGCCGGCGTGAATCGATTCCCGGATCCCGGGAAGGCGAAGAAGAGGACCTGGAACGCGATGGAGGACGCGGAGGGGGACGCGCCATGCGAGGTCGGGAGGGCCGCGCCGCCGCCGACGTGCGCGGAGCCGCGCTGCCGCTGGAGTACGCGGAGGATCTGGACCCGCTCCTCGACCGGATCGGGGACGCCCGGTGCGTGCTGGTCGGCGAGGCCAGCCACGGGACCCACGAGTACTACGCGTGGCGGGCGGCGCTGACCAGGCGGTTGATCGCCGAACGCGGGTTCGGGTTCGTCGCCGTCGAGGGCGACTGGCCCGACTGCCGCCGGGTCGGCCGCTGCGTGACGCTGGCGCCGGGCGCGCCGGGGGACCCGCGGGACGCCCTGAACGCCTACGAGCGCTGGCCGACGTGGATGTGGGCCAACGAGGAGACCGTCCGGTTCTGCCGGTGGCTGCGCGACCGCAACGCGGGCCTTCCGCCGGGCGAGCGGGCCGGCTTCCACGGCCTGGACGTCTACAGCCTCTGGGAGTCGCTGCGGGCGGTCGTCGACCACCTGGCGGAGCATCGCCCCGAGTACCTGGACACGGCGCTGAAGGCGTACCGCTGCTTCGAGCCGCACAGCGGCGACCCGCGGTCCTACGGATGGAACACGGCACTGGTCCCCGAAGGGTGCGCGGCCGAGGTCGGGGAACTGCTGGCCGCGCTGCGCCGCCCGGCGCGCTCGGGGGAGGCGGGCGACGCGGAGGAGGAGTTCGACGCCCTGCAGAACGCCGAGGTGGCGGCGGGCGCCGAGCACTACTACCGCACCATGCTCGACGGCGGGCCGGAGCCGTGGAACGTCCGGGACACCCACATGGCCGACACGCTGGACCGGTTGATGGGATTCCACGGCGGAAAGGCCGTCGTGTGGGCGCACAACACCCACGTGGGGGACGCGCGGGCGACCAGCATGGCGGGCGCCGGGATGGTCAACCTCGGCCAGCTCGCCAGGGAGCGCCACGGGGACGACGCCGTCGTGCTGGTCGGTTTCGCGGGCGGCCCGGGCGAGGTCGTCGCGGCACCGGCCTGGGGCGCGCCGATGGAGGTCATGCACGTCCCGCCGCCCGCGCACGGCTCGCTGGAGCAGGTGCTGGCGGAGTCGGAGCTGCACCGGGCGATGTTCGTCGTGCCTCCGGAGCGGGACAAGCCCGCCTTCTTCACCGACACGCTCGGGCACCGCGCGATCGGCGTCGTCTACGACCCGGACCGGGACCCGCGCCAGTACGTTCCGACACGGCTCGCCGAGCGCTACGACGCGCTGTGCTGGTTCCGCGCCACCTCGGCGCTCCAGCCGCTGCATCTGGAGGCCGCGCGCCGTGGTGAACTGGAGACGATGCCGACCGGTGTCTAGTAGTCAGGCAGTCCGAGGAGCCGCGCCATGTCCTTGACCAAGCAGCCGGGCCCGCTCGCCGGTTCGCCCGGAGACGAGGTCAACTTCACGATCGACGGGCCGGCGCACCGGCTGTTCATGCACGAATTCCCGCGCCGGGTGCGCGCCCGCTTCGCGGGGGAGACGGTGCTGGACACCGAGCGCGGGAGGCTCCTGCACGAGACCGGGCTGCTGCCCGTCCTCTACGTCCCCGAGGAGGACGTGCGCACCGACCTGCTGGAGAAGACCGCCCACTCGACGCACTGCCCGTTCAAGGGCGACGCCGCGTACTGGACGGTGCGGGTGGGCGACCGGGCGGCCGAGAACGCGGTGTGGGGCTACCCGGAGCCGAAGCCGGAGGCGGCGTGGCTGCGCGGGCACATGGCCTTCTACTGGGGCCGTATGGACGCCTGGTTCGACGAGGACGAGGAGGTCCACGGCCATCTGCGCGACCCGTTCCACCGCGTCGACGTCCGCGCCACGTCGCGGCGCGTGCGGGTGCTGCTCGGCGGCGAGGTGGTCGCCGAGACGGGGCGGCCGATGCTGCTCTCGGAGACGGGGCTGCCCAACCGCTACTACATCCCGGCCGAGGACGTCCGCCGCGACCTGCTGACCCGCGGCGAGAAGCGGACGTTCTGCCCCTACAAGGGCGAGGCGACGTACTGGTCGCTGGCCGGCGCCGAGGACGCCGCCTGGTCGTACGAGAGCCCCCTGGAGGACGCGGGGAAGATCGCCGGGTACCTGTCGTTCGACCACGAGGCCCTGACGGTCGAGGCCCAGCCGCCCCCGGCCGCCTGACCTCCGCCTGCCGCCCGCCCGGTGACGCGGCCGCGGGCGCGTATTGCGCTCGCGGGGCGGCGGCCTCCTGCCGCATGATTTCGGCATGGTTGACACCTCCCTTTATGCGGCGTTCGTTGTCGCCGCCCTGGCGCTCTGCGTCACCCCCGGACCCGACATGATGTTCATCGTCGCGATGGGCGGGCGCGGCGGCCCGGTCACGGGCCTCATGGCGGCGGCGGGCGTCGCCACCGGCGCCCTGACGCACGCCGTCGCGGCGACGCTCGGCCTCTCGGCCCTGTTCACGGCGCTGCCAGCGCTGTACCACGTGCTGCGCTGGGCGGGCGCCGCCTACCTCCTCTTCCTCGCCGTCAAGTCGTTCCGGGACCGCGGCGAAACCGGCGAGGAGGGCGCGGCCCCCGTCGGCCCGGGGCGGCTCCGCGCGTTCTGGCAGGGCGTCGTCACGAACCTGCTGAACCCCAAGGTGATCCTCTTCAACATCGCCTTCCTGCCGCAGTTCGTGAACCCCTCCATGGGGCACCCGATGCTGCAGCTGCTCGTGCTGGGCGTCACGCTCGTCCTGATCGGCCTGGTCGTCGACGGAGGCGTCGGCCTGCTGTCCGGCCGCCTCGCGAACCTGCTGCGGCGCAGCCGCCGCGTCGCCCGCGGGCTGAACATCTTCAGCGGCACCGTCTTCACGGGGCTCGCCGTGCGCCTTATGGCCGTCCCCAAGTAAGGGCCTGCGGGTTTACAGTTCTGGTAACCCCGAGCAAAGGAGGCGGCTGTTGGTACCGTACGCGGCGTCCTCTCCGCCTTCCGCGTTCTGGTCGGCGCTCGAACCCGCGCAGCGGACCGCGCTGCGCGACGCCGCGCGTCCCCGCACGTTCCCGGTCAAGGCGCCGCTGGTGTACCAGGGCGACGAGTCCGACCATGTGATCATCATCGAGCGGGGCTGGGCGAAGGTGACCTCCGCGACCGAGGACGGCCACGACGTGGTGCTGGCCGTCCGCGGCCCCGGCGACCTGCTCGCCGAGAGCGCGGTGCTCGGCGGGCGGCCGCGCGCCGCGACCGTCACCGCGCTGTCCCCGATCCGCGCCCTGGTCGTGCCCGCGGCCCGCTTCACCGGGTTCCTCGACGCGCACCCGGACGTGTGGATGCTCGTCACCGGTACCTTCGTCCAGCGCATGGACGACTCCGACCGGCGGCTGACCGCCCACATCACGAGCCGGGGACCGGAGCGCCTGGCGGCCCTGCTCGCCGACCTGGCCGAGCGCTCGGCCCAGCACGCCCCGCCCGCGGCGGACGGGTCGATCGAGATCGGGCCGCCGCTGTCGCAGGAGGAGCTCGGCAGCTGGATGGACGCCTCCCGGGAGACGGTCGCCCGCGCGCTCAGCGGGCTGCGCCGCGAGGGCCTGATCCGCACCGGCTGGCGCAGGATCACCGTGGTGGACCTGGCCCGCCTCCGCGCGTTCGCCAAGGAGCACGACTGACCGGCCGCCCGTCCCCCCGCTCTAGGATTCCGGTCATGAGCGGCGACGGCTACCACCACGGCAACCTGAGGCGGGCCGTGCTCGACGCCGCGATCGAGGCGATCGCCGAGGCGGGCCCGGCGACGTGGAGCCTGCGCGAGCTGGCGCGCCGCGCCGGGGTGTCGCACGCGGCGCCCGCGCACCACTTCGGCGACAAGACCGGCGTGCTGACGGCCGTCGCCGCCGAGGGGTACGCGCTGTTCGCCGACGCGCTGGAGGCCGCCGGGAGCGACCTTTACGGCGTCGGGCTCGCCTACGTGCGGTTCGCCGTCGAGCACCGGGTGCACTTCGAGGTCATGTTCGCGCCCGCGCTCTACCGCCCCGACGACCCGGAGGTGGCCGCCGCGCGCGAGCGCGCCGGCCGCGTCCTCGCCGAGGGCGTCCGCGGCGCCGTGCCCGGCCGTCCCGCCGACGACCGGACGGCCGGGATCGCCGCCTGGTCGATCGTGCACGGCTTCGCCCACCTGTGGCTGAGCGGCGCCCTGCGCGACCTCGGCGACGACCCCGTCGAGGCCGCAGGCCCGGTCATCCGCCTCCTGTTCGAGCGCTCCGGGTCAGTGTGACGCGGCCTTCTCCTCGACCGCCGGCCGCTCGCCGTCCGGTTCGGCCGGGCCTCGTTCGGGGACGACGGCCAGGTCGGCGCGGAAACGGCGGTTGAGAGCGGCCCGCACGCGTCCCCTGGCGGTGCGGCCGCGGGGGCTGTCGACGTCGTCCACGGGCGGCGGGACGTCCAGGTCGGCGGCGGGCGCGGGGCGCGGATCGGTGATCGCGGCGATCTCCTCGTCCGGGAGCGGGCGCTCGACCTCGCTGAACCCGCCGTCCGGCGACTGGCGGATGACGCCGGTCTCCAGCCCGTGGTGGGCCAGGCCGAGGTCGCGGCGTTGCAGGCCGACGCAGATCCGGTAGGTGACGGCGTAGGCCAGGACCGGTCCGAGGATGATGAGGAACCGGAAGAACCACGTCGTCCAGAACAGCGAGACGTCGAACTTGTCGGAGAGGACGTCGTTGCCGCCCGCGAGCCACAGCCCCCCGTAGAAGACCACGCCGCCGACGCCGATGCCGGTGCGGGCCGGGACGTCGCGCGGCCTGTCCAGCAGGTGGTGGATCTGCGAGTCGCCGGTCACCCAGCGTTCCAGGAACGGGTAGACGGCCAGCCCGGTGAACAGCAGCCCGGGCACCACGAGGGCCGGGACGACCACGCTCATCGCGACGGTGTGGCCCCAGACGCTGATCTCCCAGGACGGCATGATCCGCAGCGCGCCCTCCAGCCAGCCCATGTACCAGTCGGGCTGCGACCCGGAGCTGATCGCGCCGGGGTCGTAGGGCCCGAACAGCCAGATCGGGTTGATCTGGAAGAACGCGGCCAGCAGGGTCGTCACGCCCAGCACCCACAGGAAGAACGCCGTCGTCTTGGCGATGAAGACGGGGAAGAACGGGTAGCCGCGGACGGTCGTGTTCGAGCTGCCCTTGCCCGGGAACTGCGTGTGCGTCTGCCGCCAGGTCAGCACGACGGCGTGCAGCGGGATCAGCGCCGCCAGGATCCCGGGGATCAGCAGCACGTGGATGACGTACAGGCGGGGGATGATGTCGGTGCCCGGGTACTCGCCGCCGAACAGGAACATCACCGCGTACGAGCCGACCAGCGGGAGCGACGCGAGCACGCCCTCCAGGATGCGCAGGCCCGTGCCGGAGAGCAGGTCGTCCGGAAGCGAGTAGCCGAACAGGCCGTTCAGCATCACGAGCATGAACATGGCGATGCCGATCAGCCAGTTCAGCTCGCGGGGCTTGCGGAACGCCCCGGTGAAGAAGTTCCGCAGCATGTGCACGAGGATCGCGCCCATGAAGATGAGCGTGGACCAGTGGTGGATCTGCCGGACGAGCAGCCCGCCCCGCACGTCGAAGCTGATCTTGAGAGCGGAGGCGTACGCCTCGCTCATCTCCACGCCCTTCAGCTTCGTGTACGAGCCGTTGTAGACGACCTCGTGCATGCTCGGCTTGAAGAACAGCGTCAGGTACACCCCGGTCAGCAGAATGATCACGAACGAGTACATCGCGATCTCGCCGAGCAGGAAGGTCCACTGGTCCGGGAAGGCCTTGCGCAGCGCCTTGCGCGCGAAGCCGGTGGTGCCGAACCGCTCGTCCAGCGCCCGTACCGTGACGTCCAGTCCCCTGGGCGGCCTCCGCGTGCCGGCCCGCGCCCCGCCGGGCGCCCTCGTTCCCGCCATCGTCCGCATCCCTCCGTCGCGCTCTGGGCAGTCGCGCTTCCGGGCATGAGACCGACCCTGGGCCGCGAATGTGACATTCCGGGATGTGGGCCGCGTCACATGACGAGACGGTCATGCGGGGTTCTCGGCGGGCGGGCTCAGCGCCCTCGGGCGGCGAGCCCGCCGCGGCGCAGGTAGCGCGGACGCCAGCGCGCCCGGTAGCAGAGCCGGATCGGCGGCGGCAGCAGCCCCAGCACGGCGCGGCGGGTACCGTCCGGGGCGCCGTCGAGCAGCCAGGGCAGGAACACCCCGAGCCCGCGCAGCCCCAGCCCGCGGCGGAGCTCCACGTCGAAGGCGCCCCATTCGAACGGGGTGAGGGTCTCCTGGATCAGGGGCAGGACGTTGGACTCCTTGAAGTCCAGCAGCGCGTCCACCGAAACCCGCAGATCGCGCGCGTACCGGGCGAACGCGCCGCGGTCGCGGTGCTCCAGCGCCGCCTCCAGGCCGTCGATCAGCGGGACGGCCTTCAGGGCCAGCGACGCCATGGCGTCGAGGACCACGCCGACCCGTCCGGGCCCGTCGGCGTCCTTGGCGTACATGACGGTCCAGAGGGCGTTCTTCTCGGCGCGGTCCTGAAGGCTCCAGTGGGCGGTGAACAGGGTCCAGCCGTCCGCGGCCCGGGCCCACCCGAAGGCGGAACCGGGCCGGGCCGCGACCTCCAACCGGGCGGTGTCGCGGCGGAAGGCGTCGTAGGCGGCGTACAGCATCGTCAAATCGAACTTCCTCGCCACGCTGTCCATGCCGCCTCCCAAGCTCTCCGCGCCCGTACCGCTCACAGAGAAAGATGGACCGGACGCACCCGAATGTGACGCGATGCGGAGCCTGACCTTCTGTGATCTGCCCCACGGGCGGCGCGATATGCGAGGGAGGAGACGGCCCGGCGGTCGGCGCGCCGGTGCCCGGCGATACGGAGAGCGTTGAGGAAGGCCGCGCCCTGGTTGGAAGTCGCACACACAGCGCTGAGCACCCGCCCGGTCCGGTACGTTACTGGGCGTTTCCAGCGCACGAGGAAGGGGCCGGGCATGGCTGTGGACGCGGCGGGGATCGACATCGCCTCCCTTCTCCTGCGGGTGTCCGTCGGAGGCACCCTCGTGGCGCACGGCTGGAACCACGCGTTCGGCGGGGGGAGGATCGAGGGCACGGCGGGCTGGTTCGAGTCGATGGGGCTGCGGCCGGGGCGGCTGCACGCGCTGATGGCGACGGGCACCGAACTGGGCGCGGGCCTCCTGCTGCTGCTCGGCCTGCTCACACCGCTGGCCGCCGCGGGCGCGGTGGGCACGATGGCCGTCGCGCTCATCACCGCGCACCTGCGGAACGGCTTCTTCATCTTCCGCCCCGGGCAGGGCTACGAGTACGTGGTCATGATCATCATGGTGGCGTGCGCGGTGGGCGCGCTCGGCGGCGGCGCGGCGTCCCTGGACCGCGTCCTCGGGCTCGACGCCGACCTGTCGGGGTGGACGGGGCTGGCCGTCACCGCCCTGGCCGGGGGCCTCGGCGCCGCCCTCCTGCTGGCCGCCTTCTGGCGCCCCGGCAGGCGCCCCGCCCCGGCGCCGGAGGACTGAACGCGCGCGGCGCCCGCCCGGCCGGACCGCGCCCGGGTCGGATAACGTCACGAGCGTGCGACCCTCCATCTCCGAAGAGCCCGAAGCCCGGCTGGAGTCCCTCCATTCCGTCCTGGACCTGCTGGACCTGGAGGAACTCGACCGGGACCTCTACCGGGGCGCCCTCGTCTTCGACGACCCGTACCCGCTGTACGGCGGGCAGGTCGCGGCGCAGGCGCTGCGCGCGGCGGGCGGCACCGTCCCGGAGGGGCGGCTGCCGCACTCGCTGCACGGCTACTTCCTGCGCGGCGGCGACGCGGCACGGCCGACGATCTTCCGGGTGGACCGGGACCGCGACGGCCGCTCGTTCTCGGCGCGCCGCGTGGTGGCGCTGCAGGGCGGCGAGGTCATCTTCAGCATGTCGGTGTCGTTCCAGCGGCCCGCCGACGACGAGGACCGGCAGGTGCACCCGGCGCCCCGGGTCCCCGGGCCGGAGAACCTCCCGGCGTCGCCGGTCCCGCGGCTCTTCTCCATGGAGAGCCGCGTGCCGCCGCAGCCCTACGAGGCGGCCGACTTCCCGACGCGGCTGTGGTCGCGCTGCACCGCGCCGCTGCCGGACGACGACCTGCTCCACGCGTGCGTGCTGACCTACCTGTCCGACATCTCCAGCGGGCTGATCGCGCTGCACGACGGCGCGGCCCGGTCGGGGTCCAGCCTCGATCACGCCGTCTGGTTCCACCGGCCGGTCCGCATGGACGACTGGGTGCTGATGGACCTCGTCCCGCAGACGGTCGCCGCGGGGCGCGGCTGGTACACCGGAACGATCCACGCCGGGGACGGCGTGCTCGTCGCCAGCCTCACCCAGGAGACCCTCTTCCGCACGCCGCGCTCCTGACATGGGCCGGGCCGGCCCCGCACACGGGAGGCCGGCCCGCGGCCGGGCTACCGCCAGGCGTCGTTGGTGGTGCGGCTCGACGTGCCGGTTGTGTAGGTGCGGTTGGCTCCGCTCTCCCACGTCACGGCTCCCGCGTCGGTCCGGGACCGCGCGCCGCGAGGCGTTCCCGCTGGGGAACGACGGTGTACTTGGGGTCCTCGGCCGACTGCACGCCCGCGTGGAAGACGCCGAAACGCGTGCAGGCCGAACTCGCCAGAAGCGCCGCCCCGCTCAGCGCCGCCGCGGCCCGGCTGCGCCCGCCGAGCAGCACGCAGCCCGCGGTGCCCGCGGCCGAGAGGACCTCGCCCGCGCGCATGTAGGCTCCGGCCCTGCCCCGCCGGTAAGGTTCGGCGGCCAGCCCGGCCCGGCGCTCCAGCACCGCGGCCGCGGCCAGTTCCAGGCCGGCGCCGAACACGGCGGCGGTGCGCATCGGGGCGTTCTCCCGGACGGGGGCGGCGACCAGCGCCATGCCGGCCGCCGCGGCGGCGGCCGAGCCGACGAAGACGAACGGAAGCTCGCGGTGCGCCTCGTGCCAGGCGGGGACGGCGGTGTCGGCGGCGAGTACCGCGGTGTAGGCGGCGACGGCCGGGCCGAGCACGGCGGCCCCGGCGGTGGCGGCGCGGCCGAGGCGCGGGAGCAGCCCGGTCACCTCCAGCGCGGCGGCGGCGCCCGCGGCGGGGCCGTAGGCGGCCAGCAGCCAGGAGCCGACGCTCATCGGCGACGTCGGCTTCATGACGCGCAGCATGTTGTAGAACCGCTCCGGCCGCCCGAGGTCGTGGACCAGCGCGGCCGTGGACCCGCCGATGGCGGCCAGCGAGGAGATCTTCAGCGCCCGCGCGGCCGCCGTGCGCCCGGTCAGCTGCGCGCCGGCGGCGAGCACCGACCCCGCGCCGGCCAGCCCGCCGAGGAAGAAGTACCCCGCGATGTCCAGGGACTTCCACACCGGCGGGTTCAGGATGGGCTTGCCGTAGTAGGAGGTGAACTCCGCCTCCGGCACCATGGCCTTCTCGCCGCGCCCGCCCCGGCGCCGTCCCCGGCCGCGCAGGCCCTTGCCGATCTGGGCCTCCCGGCCGGGCCGCTCCCCGCGCACGCCCTCCTTGCCGACCTCCGACGAGCTCATCGCGCGCCCCCCTCGCGGCCGTGCGCGGCGAAGACGGTGGCGAGCCCGCCGAGCAGCGCGGCGGCGGCGACCCCGGCGTGCCGCCACATGGACGGCAGGTCGCGGGTGGTGACGACCGGATCCGGCGGCAGCCCGTACACCTCCGGCTCGTCCAGCAGGAGGAAGAAGGCGCCGTCGCCGCCGACGCCGTCGTCCGGGTCCTGCCCGTAGAGGCGGGCGTCCTCGACGCCGAGGCCGTGGAGCTGGTCCACGCGCATCGCGGCCCGCTCGCGCAGCTCGTCCAGCGGGCCGAACTGGATCGAGTCGGTCGGGCACGCCTTCGCGCACGCGGGCTCCTGCCCCACGCCGATCCGGTCGTAGCACAGGGTGCACTTCCAGGCCCGCCCGTCGCCCTTGCGCTGGTCGATGACCCCGTATGGGCAGGCGGGCACGCAGTAGCCGCAGCCGTTGCAGATGTCCTCCTGGACGACCACCGTGCCGAACTCGGTGCGGAACAGCGACCCGGTCGGGCACACGTCGAGGCACGCGGCGTGCGTGCAGTGCTTGCACACGTCGGAGGCCATCAGCCAGCGCATGCCGCCCGCGCCCGCCGCCGCCCCCTGGTCGGCGGCCCCGTGGTCGACGCCGGTCTCGTTCTGGCCGATCGGCTTGCTCTGCTCGATGAACGCGACGTGCCGCCAGGTGTCGGCGCCGAGGCCCTGCGTGTTGTCGTAGGACATGCCGGTGAACTCGAGGCCGTCCTCGGGGACGGCGTTCCACTCCTTGCACGCCACCTCGCACGCCTTGCAGCCGATGCACACCGACGTGTCGGTGAAGAAGCCCATACGCGGCGGGTGGTCGGCGTAGCCGGAGTCGGCGGCGACATCAGGATCCGCGCCGGCGAGCAGGTTCCGTCCTATCAAGCTGCCCATTTCCACGACTCCCATCGACGACACCGGCCCCTACCCGACTTCCCGGGGAGGCGCCGCCTACACACCGCCCGCCGTCAGGCGTTCATCGCCTTCCACTGGCGGTCGGCGACGGGGCGCCAGGTGTCGTGCCGCTCGTGGAAGAGCGCCCGCCTCTAACCGGCGGCCCCCCCGAGCCGGGGCCGCGTCCTGCCCGCGGCGGGGAAGAGGCGCAGCCAGGCGTCGCCGGGCCCTGGCCCGCGTACCTCGACGGGCTCGAACTCCGGTCCGGCCCCGGCGATCCCCCGGTGCACGGGCGCGGAGACGATCAAGCCGAGGGCGGCCGCGACGCCCGCGAGCCGCCGCCGCAGGACGTCCGACTCCAGCAGCCGGGCGGCGCGGGCGAGCGCCGCCCCGCTGACCCCCTCCGGCCCCGCGTGCACCGGTCCCGCGTCGACCGCGACCCGCACCTGGAAGCGCCGCCCCTCGGCCGCGTCCCCGTTGTGCCGGTCGACGCGCTCGGCGAGCGCCCGCACCAGCGGATCCGCCGGGGCGCTCACCGGGACCCCGGGCGGGACCACGATCAGCACCCCGTCCCCGCGGTCCTCGCGGTGGCAGGCCGCCCAGGAGACGTCGGCGGCGGCGAAGGACTCCTCAAGCGACCGGAACAGCACCCGCCGGATGGCCGCCCGGTCCGCCTCGGTCCTGTCCGGGGAGCCGAACCCCACCACGTCGGCGAACACGACCGTGCAGTCCTGCCCCGTGAGGAACGGGGAGCCGGACACGGCCGGCGGGCGGGACTCGCCGCCCGCCGTGAGCCGCTCCAGCCGGACCGGGTCGAGGACGTCGATCGTGCCGTCCCCGGCGTGGACGAGTCCCGCGCCGTCCCACTCGTTGAGCACGCTGGCCACCGCCGCGGGCGTCGAGGACGTCCAGCCCGCCAGCTCGGTCCCGGTCAGCGGGAGCGCCCCGTCCCGCGCCCGCGACAGCGTGGTGAACAGCGCGGCCAGCCGGCGCTCGGTGTCGGCGAGCTCGGTGCCGGAGGTGCGGGCCGCGGCCTCGACGGTGCGGTCGTGCGCCTGCTTCTCCAGCACCGACTGCACCCCCGCGCGGCGCTCCACGACGCGCCGGAAGTCCGACGCGGCGACGACGAGCGCCTCCACGGTGTCGAGCGCGATGACCGTCGCCGTCCAGGCCTCGCCCTCGAACAGCGCCCGCTCGCCGATGAGATCGCCGGGGCCGCGGACCGCCACGATCCGCTCCTCGCCCGCCCGGTCGACGCGGACCTTCGTCCACCCCGACAGCAGGACGACGACGTAGTCGGCCGGATACCCCTGCCGCAGGATCGGCGCGCCCGGCCCGAAGGCGCGCGGGCGCGCGGCGCCGCGGACGGCGTCGCGGTCCTCGGAGCCCAGCGCGTGCCAGAAGCTGTCGCGGAGATTCCCGGCCCGGGCGGCGGAGCGCTCGCGGACCCCCTGCGCCCGGGCCGCCGCGGCCCCGGCGCGCGCGGACGCGGCCAGCGGCGCCACGAACAGGGCCAGGACGGCGAACGTGAACCCGGCGAGCAGCGCCGCCGCGGACGTCCCGGTCTCCGCGGCCGCCCATGCCGTGCACACCGCCCCGAGGGCGCCGAACGCCACGGCCCCCCGCGCGAGCGCCCGCCCCGGATCCGCCGCGGGGGAGTGCGCGGGCCCGGCCCTGTCCGCGGCGAAGGCGGGCGAGGCGTCGGAGAACGCCTCCAGCAGCCGCCGCGTCCGGCCCGCACCGCCCGGCGGCGCCGCGCTCGGCCCGCCGGTGGCCGGCGCGTCCGAGAACGCCTCCAGCAGCCCGCGCCAGCCGCGATCAGGACTCGGCATCGCTTCCCCCGCTCATCCGGCCCGGCCGGGCCCGTCGTCTTCGCCGTCGCCGCCCGGGCCCGGCGGCAGCGCCCAGAGCGCGTACCGGCCGAGCTTCGCCATGACCGCCGGTGCGCTCGCGCCGCACGCGAACGCGAGCCACGGCGCGTCGACCAGGTCGCTTGCCGCGGCCGCCGACGTCACCATCGCGGCGAGCGCGCAGTGCAGCGCGCAGGCGAACAGGTAGTACCGGCCGCCCGGCCCCTTGGGGTAGCGCCACGGAGGCCCCTTCACGCGCCGGTTCGCCTCAAGGAACGCCAGCGTGCGGTTGGCCGCGGCCCCCATGACCCCCCACACGACGAACTGCCACATGACCCGACGGTAGGGTCCGGGCCGACGGCAGACCGTGACACGCCGCACAAAACAACACAGAACCCACTACAGGGTCTCGCGGCGGCGGGTCCGCTACGCTGCGCCGCATGGGTCCTGAGGAAGCCGGCGCGAAGGTCAAGCTCGCCACCACCCGGTACGAAGACCTCGCGGCGCAGGTCGAGGCCGCGAGGGAGGACCTGTTCGACGCCTACGCGGCCGCGGCCCGCGAGGGCCTCGGTCCCGAGGAGCTGGCCGACGGATCCCCGTTCACCGCCGACCGCATCGCCCGCGCGCTGCGGGAGCGCGGCGTCGGGCCCGGCTAGCTGTGCAGCTAGCGGGCGAGGTGGCGGGAGATCACCAGGCGCTGGATCTGGTTGGTGCCCTCGAAGATCTGCATGACCTTGGCCTCCCGCATGAAGCGTTCGACCGGGAAGTCGCGGGTGTAGCCGGCGCCGCCCAGGACCTGGACGGCGTCCGTGGTGACCCTCATGGCGTTGTCGGTGGCGACCAGCTTGGCGACGGACGCCTCGCGGCCGTAGGGGCGGCCCGCGTCCCTGAGCCGGGCGGCGGCGAGGTAGGTGGCGCGCGCGGACCCGACGGCGGCGGCCATGTCGGCCAGGACGAAGGCGAGCCCCTGGTGGTCGATGATCGCCTTGCCGAAGGCCTCGCGCTCCTTGGCGTAGGCGACGGCGGTGTCGAGCGCGCCCTGGGCGAGGCCGGTGGCGACGGCGGCGATGCCGAGGCGGCCGGCGTCGAGGCCGGCGAGGGCGATGGACAGCCCCTGGCCCTCGTGGCCGATCAGGTGGTCCGCGGGGACGCGCGCGTCCACCAGGCGGACGGTCGCGGTGGTGGAGCCCATCAGGCCCATCTTGTCCTCGGGCTCGTCGAACTCCAGCCCGGGGGTGTCGGCGGGGACGTGGAAGCACGAGATGCCTCGTGACTTCTCCTGCGACGTGCGCGCCATGACGGTGTAGAAGTCGGCCTTGCCGCCGTGGGTCGTCCACGCCTTGGCGCCGTTGAGGACGTAGGAGTCGCCGTCGCGGACGGCCCTGGCGCGCATCGCGGCGGGGTCGGAGCCCGCGTGCGCCTCCGAGAGGCAGTAGGCGCCGAGGCTCTCGCCGGAGAGCATGCCGGGCAGCCACCGCGCGCGCTGCTCGTCGGTGCCGAAGGCGAAGAGGGGGAAGCAGGACAGCGCGTGGACGCTGACGCCGACGCCGACGCTCGCCCAGGCCGTCCCGATCTCCTCCAGGACCTGGAGGTAGATCTCGTAGGGCTGGGCGCCGCCGCCGAACTCCTCCGGGTACGGCAGCGTCAGCAGGCCCGCCCGGCCCAGCGTCGTGAACACCTCCCGGGGGAACGTCCCGGTGCGCTCGGCGTCCGCGGCGCGCGGCGCGAGCTCCTTGGCCGCGATCTCGCGGGTGAGCGCGATCAGGTCCTCGGACTCGGCGTTCGGCAGGTGCCGGGTGGCGGGCATGGGCGGTCTCCTTTCGGCACCGCCAACCGTACCAAAGGCGGTACCGGCGAACCCGTTTTGGTACTGTCGCCGTCATGACCTCGGTGGACGAGCGGGTGACCCGGGCCTCGCGGCGGCGCGAGACGCTGATCGACCGGCTCATGGACCTCTTCCTGGAGCGCGGGTTCGCCGAGCTGGGCGTCGCGGACCTGGCCGCGCTGCTGCGCTGCTCCAAGAGCACGCTCTACTCGGTCGCGGCGAGCCGGGAGCAGATCATCACGGCCGTCGTGCGGGCGTTCTTCCGCCGCGCCACCGAGCGCGTGGAGGCCGCGCTCGACGGAAGTGCCGACCCGCGCGAGCGGGTCGGCGCCTACCTGCGGGCGATCTCGGTCGAGCTGGCCCCCGCGTCCGCCGCGTTCTTCGCCGACCTGGACGCGTTCGCCCCCGCGCGGGAGATCTACAAGAGCAACACCCGGTACGCGGTGCGCCGCGTGCAGGGCCTCGTGCGGGAGGCGGCGCCGGGCGGCGACGCCGCGTTCGTCGGCGCCGTCGCCGGGCAGGTGATGGAGTCCATCCACCGCGGCGAGATCAAGGCGCAGACCGGGATGGACGACTCGGCCGCCTACGCTGCGCTCGCGTCCCTCATCGTGGCCCGGATGGCGGCCGGCTAGCTCCGGGCCGTCTGCAGGGCGTGCTCGACGAGCGCCACCAGCACGCCCCGCGCCACCTCCCGGCTCCGCACGTCGCACATCATGACCGGCACCTCCGGATCGACGTCGAGGGCGTCGCGGATCTCCTCCACGCCGTAGCGGCGGGCGCCCTCGAACCGGTTCGCCGCGATGACGAACGGGATCTCCCGCTGCTCGAAGAAGTCGATGGCCGCGAAGCTCGTGCTGAGCCGGCGGGTGTCGACCAGCACGATGGCGCCGACGGCGCCGTAGGCGATCTGGTCCCACATGAACCAGAACCGCTCCTGGCCCGGCGTGCCGAACAGGTACAGCCGGACGCCGCCGGAGAACGTCAGGCGCCCGAAGTCCATCGCCACGGTGGTGGTGGTCTTGCCTTCCACTCCGCCGAGGTCGTCGACGCCGACGGACGCGTCGGTGAGGACCTCCTCGGTGCGCAGCGGGCGGACCTCGCTCACCGCGCTCACCAGCGTCGTCTTGCCGACGCCGAAGCCGCCGGCCACCAGGACCTTCAGGGTGTGGAGCGGGACGTCGTCGTCGCGCCCGTGCGCGGTGGCGGCCGGGTCAGAGGCGGCGGAGTTCATCGAGCACTCTCATGAGGATGCGGGGGTCGGGGCGTTCGGTCTGCGCGGCCTGCGGCATCTCCTCGATCAGGCCGTACTGGTGCAGGTCCTCCAGCAGGATCTGCACGACCCGCAGCGGCAGGTCGGTCTCCGAGGCGAGGTCGGCGGGCGTGGAGGGCCGCCCGCACAGCTCCAGCAGCCGCCGCTGCTCGCGCGACAGCCAGACCCGGTCGGCCGGGGTCCGCCCGGTCGCGACGAGGACGGTCACCAGGTCCAGGACGAGCCCGCGGGGGCGGGTGCGCCCGCGGGTGACCGCGTAGGGCCGGACGACGGGGCCGGCGTCCGACCCGACCCAGCGCTCTCTCGGGCTCTCCACGGCCGGCTCTAGCCTGACGCGCCCGAGCGCACCGGCGGATCCTGCGACTCGGCGCCGCGCGGCTGGGCGGCCAGCGTCCGCCGCACCCGCTTGATCAGCATGGTCGTCTCGTAGGCGACCAGCCCCGCGTTGCCGCCGGCGTCGCTCAGTACGGCCAGGCAGCTCCCGTTGCCCGCGGGCATGACGAAGAACAGCATGCCGTCCAGCTCGACGACGGTCTGCCGCACCTGCTTGGCCTGGAAGTGCTCGCGGGCGCCGTTGGCCAGGCTGTGGAAGCCCGACGACAGCGCCGCGAGGAACTCGGCGTCCTTGCGGGTGACGTCCCCCGAGGCGCCCATGACCAGGCCGTCCCTGGACAGCAGGACGGCTTGGCGGACCTCCCCGACCCGCTGCACCAGATCGTCGAGCAGCCAGTCGAGCTCGCCGGTGGCGTTGCCCTGCCGCATCATGACTCCCCCCATTCATCGCGTGGATCCAGCTCGCCCGGTTCGTCGTCGACCCTGCCGCGCAGCCATCCCGACTGCAACGACGCCATCAGGTCGCGGCTGAGCTCCGGGCTCGGTTCTTCGAAATCGTCCTCGTCCGCCGCGGCGGCGGGCCTGCCGGGCCGCGGCGCGGAACGCCCGCGCAGCTGCGGGGCCAGGGAACGCTGCCGCACCCGGCGCGGAAGCCGTCCCGTGACCTCGCTGTCCTCCCGCGGGTCCGGCGGCGGGTCGAGCGGCGGGTCGGAGGGCGGCGCCGGCGGCGGCACCGCGCCCGGCCCGGCGGGCAGGCCGGCGAGCTCCTCGGACGGCCGCTCCCGGACGATCCGGCCGGGCAGCGCCGGACGCGCCGGGCGGCCGAGCCGTGCCTGCACTCCGCCCCCGCCCGCGTGCGCGGCCGAGCCGACCGGCTGCGGCGTTCCGGGCGCGTGGCCGCGCGCCGTGCGCCAGTCGTCGTCGAGGACGACCAGTGCGTGCGGCACGAGGACGATCGCGGTCGTGCCGCCGTACGGGGACGGCAGGAGCGAGACCTGGATGCCGTGCCGGGCGGCGAGGCGCGCGACGACGAACAGGCCGAGCCGCTCGGTGTCGACCAGGTCGAACTCGACGGCGCTGCCGAGCCGCCGGTTCAGTTCCTCCAGCTCGTCGGGCTCCAGGCCGACGCCCCGGTCGACGACCTCGACGGCCAGCCCGTTGGCGACCGTCTCGACCTTGACGGTGACCTCCGTGGTCGGCGGGGAGAACGACGCCGCGTTCTCGATCAGCTCCGCCAGCAGGTGGATGACGTCGGCGACGACGTCGCCGCTGACCGCGGCCGAGGACGCGCCGGTCACCTCCACCCGCGTGTAGTCCTCCACCTCGGCGATCGCGGCGCGCACCACGTCCTCGGCGGCGACCGGGTGGTCCCAGGCGCGGACGGTCGGCGACCCGGACAGGATGACCAGGCCCTCGGCGTGCCGCCGCATGCGGGTGGTCAGGTGGTCGAGGCGGAACAGGTCGTCGAGCTCCTCGGGGCTGGACGCGCGCCGCTCCATCTGGTCCAGCAGCCGCAGCTGCCGGTGCAGCAGCGACTGGCTGCGCCACGACAGGTTGATGAAGACCCGGTTGATGCTGGCGCGCAGCTCGGCCTCGCCGACCGCGGTGCCGACGGCCGTGCGCTGGACGGCGTCGAACGCGTCGGCCACCCGGGCGATCTCCCTCGTCCGCCCCCGCTCCGGGCGCGGCGCCTCGGCGTCGACGTCGACCTTCTCGCCGCGCCGCAGCCGGGCCACGACCGCGGGCAGCCGCTCGTGCGCGAGCCGCTGCGCGAACGCCTGCAGGTCCCGCAGCTCCCGCGCGAGCCTCCGGGCGAACAGCACCGAGAGCGTGACCGAGGCGGCCACGATCAGCAGGCCCACGACGCAGACCAGGAAGAACCGGAGCATGATCCGGTGCCCGGCGGGCTCGACGACGTCGTCGTTCAGGACGTCGCCGAGGCGGGCGGAGGAGGTGAACCACAGCGGGCTCAGCTCCTGCGTGGCCGTCCGCCACTGCCGGACGCCGGGGTTGAGGCCCTGCCAGCGGATCTGGGTCTCGATCAAGGTGAAGCTGCCGTAGGCGGTCGAGGTGGCCAGGTCCTCGACGACCCGGGACAGCTCGCCGGTCACCTCGACGCGGGCGAGCGAGAAGAACTGCTCGCGGTTGCCGGCCCAGCCCGCGAAGGCCATGCGCTCGGCCGCGGTCAGCCGGCGCGCCCCGACCGCGGACATCAGGGCGTCCTCGCGCAGCATGAAGTCGCTCGCCCACGAGAAGTGGGTGATCCCGGCGCTCTGCCGGTACACCGCCGTGTCGTTGACGCTGATGAAGGTCGTCAGCAGCCGGAACGTCGAGTCGGAGAAGCCGCTGTAGGCGTCGATGGCCTGCACCGTGCTGGCCGCGTGCTGGGTGATCTGGGTCCGCAGCGGTTCGAGCTGGTCGAGGCTGTCGTCCAGCGCCTCCATGCGCTCCCAGAGCTCCGGGCCCATCGCGTCCTTGAGGCGGGGCTTGAAGGCCGCCGAGCGGAAGGCCGCCACGGCGGTGTCGGTCTTGCCCGCGAGGTCCTCGTAGGCCCGCCCGTCGGCGGCGGTCCGGGCCGTCAGGACGGCCACGGCGGCGGCGCGCTCGCGCTGGAGCGCGCCGATGACGCTTCCGGCCGGCAGCCCGACGTCCTTGTACATCCGTGTGAACTCCGACCGCTCCAGTGCGGCCGACAGCGTCGTCCCCGCCGAGAACACCCACAGCGACACCAGAGCGGCGAGCGGGATGGCGAGGAGCATCGCGATCCGCCGGCCGACCGGCTGCGTGCGCCGCCGCTCATGGGAGCCATGAAGCTGCTCGGCCTTCGTCACCGGCCCACACTCCTGATCGTCTTCGAACCGGCCGTCCCCGACCGACCTGGCGGGACCGGAGCATACTTAGTTCGATTTGCCGGGGACCAGAGGTCTCACCTGCGGCGACTTGTGACCTTTCGCGTGCACCGCGTTAACGGTTGCGCTTCGGGCGGGTATGCAGCGGTTCGCTGGCGCCGTGCAGGGCACGGCCCTTCCGGCCGCGCCCTGTCCGCCCCTTGTGAGCGTCATCGCAGGTCAGTCCATTGGCCGCAATTAATGATCTTGTAATGGGCGGTCCTTGGGCGGCCTCTCGATCGCGTCGGTGGAACGCGGTGAAGGGCCCGCGGGGGTAATCGGCGGGGCCATGTCAACCGTGTTAACCCGGTGAAGAACGAGGCCAATATTGGCCGTTTCGATGCTGAGTCGTGTCTTGTTGCGAGAAATGACTGGTGTCAGGCTTCGGTTTACTTTGTCCCCCCATCAACGGAGACCGAGCATGCGCAGAGCCGCGCTAGCCGTCCTCGTCGGGCTGTCGCTCGCCGCCACCACCGTGGCCGCGGCGCCCGCCCAAGCCGCCGGCCCGGCCCAGTCCAGGCTGGCCCAGCTCGTCAAGCTGAGCGACGTGCGGCACCACCAGCTGAACCTGCAGAAGATCTCGGACGCCAACGGCGGCAACCGGGCCGCTGGACTGCCCGGCAACAAGATCACCATCAGGTACATCGCGGACCAGCTCAAGCGGGCCGGATACGCGCCGGTGGTCCAGAACTTCGAGTTCGACTTCTGGCAGGAGGTGTCGGAGCCGGTCCTCGCCGAGACCGCGCCCGAGCCGAAGACGTTCACGCCGCACGGCGACTTCGAGACGCTCCAGTACTCCGGGTCGGGTGACGTCACCGCCCCCGCGACCCCCGTCGACCCGGGGGCCACCGGCTCCGGCAGCGGGTGCGAGGCGGGCGACTTCGCCGGGTTCCCGAAGGGCCACATCGCGCTGATCCAGCGCGGCGGCTGCTTCTTCTCCCTGAAGACCGACAACGCCGTCGCCGCCGGCGCGGCCGCCGTCGTCATCTACCAGCTGCCCGACCAGCCGGGCCCGGTCGGGGGGACGCTGACCACGCCCTACGGACTCCCGGTGGTCGGACCGACGAACGCGGTCGGCAGGGCCCTCGTCCAGCAGGCGCAGAACGGCGGCGTCACGCTCCGGGTCAAGACCGACACCCTGAACCAGAAGCGCCAGGCCGCGAACGTCATCGCCGACACCAGGCGCGGCAGGGCCGACAACGTCGTGGTGGTGGGCGCGCACAACGACAGCGTCACCGCCGGGCCCGGCATCAACGACGACGGCTCGGGCACCGCGACGCTGCTGGAGATGGCCAAGCAGATCAACAAGCTCGGCTCCAAGGTCCGCAACAAGGTGCGGTTCGCCTTCTGGGGCGCCGAGGAAGAGGGACTCCTCGGCTCGCAGTACTACGTCGACGACCTGCCGCAGGCCGAGCGCGACAAGGTCGCGCTGATGCTCGACTTCGACATGCTCGCCTCGCCCAACTACGTGAACTTCGTCTACGACGGCGACAACAGCGCGGGCGGGAACAACGTCGAGGCCCCCGCCGGGTCCGGCGCGATCGAGAAGGCGTTCGTCGACTACTTCGGCAAACGGAGGCTGCCCACCGACCCGACCCCGTTCAACGGGCGCTCGGACTACAACGCCTTCATCACCGTCGGCATCCCCGCCGGCGGCCTGTTCACCGGCGCCGAGGGCATCAAGACCCCCGAGCAGGCGAAGCTGTACGGCGGCACCGCGGGCCTCGCCTACGACCCGTGCTACCACCAGGCCTGCGACCGCTACGACAACGTGAACCTGAAGGGCTTCGACCAGATGATCGACGGCACCGCCGCGGTCACGGAGCTGTTCGCGCACAGCACCCTGACGGTCAACGGGAACGAGCTCGCCCGCGGGCGGGCGCGGTCCGGCCAGCGCGTGACGCCGGACGTCGTCGGCAACCGCGCGACCCGGTAGGACCCGTCACACCGGGGGACGCGCCCGGCCCCGGGCGCGTCCCCCGCCATGTCCGCCCGGCGGTGGCGGGGGCGCCGTCAGAATGAGCGGTCCGGTCAGAGCAGCGCCTCGGCGATCGACCGCAGGGCGGGACGGGGGTCGCCGCCGGACTCGGTCAGCACCTGGACGGCGACGTTGTCGGCGCCGGCCTCCAGATGGGCGGCCGGCCGCGCGGAGACCGCCGCCGCGTCGCCGTGCGCGACGAGCGCGTCCACGAGCGCGTCGCTGCCGCCGCCGGCGAAGTCGTCGGCGGTGAACCCCAGCCGCTCGAAACTGGCGACGTAGTTGCGCAGGGCGAGGTAGCGACCGAGGGTCTCCCTGGCGATCGCGCGGGCGCGCACCGGATCGGGTTCGAGCACGACCTTCTGCTCCGGCGCCAGCAGCGGGCCCGTCCCCAGGATCTCCCGGGCCGACCGGGTGTGCTCGGGCGTGGTCAGGTACGGGTGGGCGCCCGCGGCGCGCTCGGCCGCCAGCCGCAGCACCTTCGGCCCCAGCGCGGCGAGGACCCGGCCCTCCACGGGGACGTTCCCGGCGTCCAGCCGGTCGAGGTAGTCCACGATCGTCTCGTACGGGCTGCGGTACTCCTGGTCCCGCTCCCGGTGCCCGATGCCGGCGCCGAGCAGGAACCGGCCGCCGTGCAGGTCGTTCAGCCGGTGGTAGGCCGCGGCCGCCTCCTCGGCGGGCGTGCTCCACATGTTCACGATGCCGGTGGCGACCACGATGCGGCCGGTCGCGGCCAGGAGCCGCCCGGCGATGTCCGGATCGGCCGGCGAGCCTCCGATCCAGACCGTGCCGTAGCCGAGTTCCTCGACGTCCCGAGCCAGTTCCGGGGTCAGCTGGGGCCAGGGGAGCCAGATCCCGAGCCGTCCAAGTTCGATCTTGGTCATGCCGTCCCCAACACCTCCGCCGCCGGTTTCATGCCTCCTGCCCCGGCTGCCAGGATGTGACACATGACGGACCGGCCACGCCTGCTGCTCCTGGACGGCCACTCGCTGGCCTACCGGGCGTTCTACGCGCTGCCGGTCGAGAACTTCACCACCACCTCCGGGCAGCCGACCAACGTCGTGTACGGCTTCGCGAACATGCTCGCCAACGTGCTGCGGGACGAGCGCCCCACGCACGCGGCCGTCGCGTTCGACGTCTCCCGGCAGACGTTCCGCACCGAGGCGTTCCCCGAGTACAAGGCCACCCGGGCGAGGTCGCCGGGGGAGTTCGGTGCCCAGCTGCCAATCCTGGACCGGCTGCTCGCCGCGATGAGCGTGCCGGTGCTGCGGGCGCCCGGCTACGAGGCCGACGACGTCATCGCGACTTTGGCGACGGCGGCGGAGGCGGACGGCATGGACGTGCTGATCGTCACCGGCGACCGGGACGTGCTCCAGCTCGTCAGCGACGACGTCACGGTCCTGTACTTCTACCGGACGGCGTCGGAGATGATCCGCTACACGCCCGGCGCGGTGCGCGAGCGGTACGGGCTCACCCCGGCGCAGTACCCCGACTTCGCGGCGCTGCGCGGCGACCCGTCCGACAACCTGCCGAGCATCCCCGGCATCGGGGAGAAGACGGCCGCCAGGTGGGTCCGCGAGTACGGGTCGCTGG
Organism: Actinomadura coerulea; assembly: GCF_014208105.1. Lineage (NCBI taxonomy): Bacteria > Bacillati > Actinomycetota > Actinomycetes > Streptosporangiales > Thermomonosporaceae > Actinomadura > Actinomadura coerulea. The sequence continues at coordinate 2,898,613 of NZ_JACHMQ010000001.1, read as the reverse complement.
ACGCCCTGCTGGAACACGCCGGCGAGGTCAAGGGCAAGGCGGGGGAGAAGCTGCGCGCCGCGGCCGCCACGGTCGCGCTGAACCGGCGGCTGACCGAGCTCGTCCGCGACCTGGACCTCCCGGTGGCGCCCGCCGACCTGCGGCGGCGCCCGTACGACCTGGCGGCCTTCACCGCCCTGCTGGACGAGCTGGAGTTCCGCAACGCCAGCCTCAGGCAGCGCCTGTTCGCGGCCGACCCGGGCGGCGGACGCCCCCCGCGCGACGCCGGGCCGGAACCCGTCCAGGGGCGGGAGCTCGGGCCCGGCGAGCTGGCCGGCTGGCTGGGGTCGCACGCGACCGGCCTGACCGGGCTGGCCGCCGACCACACCTGGACGCGCGGCGCGGGAGGCATCGAGCGGATCGCGCTGGCCGCCGGCGACGGGAACGCGGCGTCGTTCGAGCCGTCCGCCCTCACCACGGCGGACGAGCGGGCCTTCACCGCCTGGCTCGCCGACCCCGGCCGCCCCAAGGCGCTGCACGACGTGAAGTCGCTGCTGCGCGTGTTCGCCGAGCGCGGCTGGCGGCTCGAAGGGGTCGCCACCGACACCGCGATGGCCGCCTACCTCCTGCTGCCGGGCCTGGCCGCCTACGGGATCGCCGACCTCGCGGGCCGCCATCTCGGGCGCCGCCCGACCGCCGAGGGCGCGGCGGGGCTGATGCTGGGTGCCCGCGCCGTCCTCGACCTCGCCGGCGTGTTCGCCGCCGACCTGGCGTCCACGGGCATGGACGAGGTCATGCGGGACGTCGAGCTGCCGCTCTCACGCCTGCTCGCCCGCGCCGAACGCGCCGGCGTGCACGTCGACGCGGACCTGCTGCACGAGCTGGAGCGGTACTTCTCCGACGGGATGGAGCGCGCGGCCGACGAGGCCGCGGAGATCGCCGGGCACCGCTTCAACCCCGCCTCGACCAAGCAGCTCCAGGAGGTGCTGTTCGGCGAGCTCGACCTGCCCCGGACCAAGAAGATCAAGTCGGGGTACTCCACCGATCTGGACGCGCTGACCTGGCTCGCCGCCCGGACCGGCAACGGCCTGCCGCAGGTGCTGCTGCGCCACCGCGACCAGGCGCGGCTGCGCTCCACGGTCACCGGGCTCATCCGCGAGATCGGCGCCGACGGCCGCATCCACACCGACTTCCAGCAGACCGTCGCCGCGACCGGCCGGCTCACCTCCGCCGACCCGAACCTCCAGGTCATCCCCATCCGGACGGAGGAGGGGCGGCGCATCCGCCGCGCCTTCACGCCCGGCGGCGGCTACGAGTCGCTGATGACGGCCGACTACGGCCAGCTCGAACTGCGCGTCATGGCGCACCTGTCGCAGGACCCCACGCTCCTGGCGGCGTTCGAGTCCGGCGAGGACCTGCACACCACGATGGCCGCGCGGGTCTTCGGCGCCCGCCCGCAGGACGTCACCCCGGACATGCGCCGGAAGATCAAGGCGATGTCGTACGGGCTGGCCTACGGGCTGTCGGCGTTCGGCCTGGCCAGGCAGCTCGGCGTCCCGGTGGCCGAGGCGCGCCCGCTGATGGACGCCTACTTCGAGCGGCTCGGCGGCGTCCGCGACTACCTCGACCACGTCGTCGCCGAGGCCCGGGCCACCGGTTACACCCGGACGATCCTCGGCCGCCGCCGCTACCTGCCCCACCTGAACAGCGACGACCGGCGGCGCCGCGAGACGGCCGAGCGGATGGCGCTCAACGCCCCGGTCCAGGGCTCCGCCGCGGACATCGTCAAGATCGCGATGTTGCGGGTGGACGAGGCCCTCACCGCCGCCGGGCTGGCCAGCCGCCTGCTGCTCCAGGTGCACGACGAGATCGTCCTGGAGGTGGCGCCCGGCGAGGCCGGCGTGGTGCGGGAGATCGTCCGCACCGGGATGACGACGGCCTACCCGCTCGCGGTCGGCCTGGAGGTCGCCATCGGCTCCGGCCCCGACTGGAACGCCGCCGCCCACTGACGTGGCGCGGCGGTTCGTGGGTAGTGCTCCCCTGGGGAGGGATTCATGGAGATCGACATGATCGTCGAGATCCCCCGGGGATCGCGCAACAAGTACGAGATGGACCAGCGGCTCGGCCGCATCCGGCTCGACCGGATGCTGTTCACCTCGACGCAGTACCCGGTGGACTACGGCTACATCCCGGACACGTGGGCCGAGGACGGGAGCCCGCTGGACGCGATGGTGATGCTGGAGGAGCCCACCTTCCCCGGGTGCGTGGTCAGGGTGCGCAGCGTCGGGGTGTTCTGGATGCACGACGAGGGCGGCCCCGACGCCAAGATCCTCACCGTGCCGGCCGGAGACGTCCGCTACGCCGGGATCCGCGACCTGAGGGACGTCCACCAGCACGTCCTCGACGAGATCGCCCACTTCTTCGACATCTACAAGAGCCTGGAGCCCGGCAAGGGCACCGACGTGCGCGGCTGGCAGGACCGGGAGGTCGCCGACCGGACGATCGAGCGGGCCGCCGAGCGCGCCCGGGAGGTGGCCGGGAACGCCGCGACGTGATCGGGTGGACGCGTGAGGGAGAGCGAACCGGTCGTCGTCGTCGGCGCGGGGCCCGTCGGCCTCGTCGCGGCGCTGCTGCTGGCGCGGCACGGCGTGCCGTCCGTGGTGCTGGAGGCCGCCGCCCGCCGCGACCCGTCCGGATCCCGGGCCATCTGCTTCCAGCGCGACGTGCTCGACGTGCTCGACCGCGTCGGGTGCGCCGAGGCGATGATCGCGCGCGGTGTGACGTGGACGACCGGCCGCACCTACCACCGCGGGGACGAGTTGTTCGCCGTCTCCTTCGCCGACGCCGGGCACGGCGCCGTGCCGCCCTGGATCAACATCTCCCAGGCGGAGGTCGAGGCGCGGCTGCGGGACCTGGCGGCGGCCGAACCGCTGGTGGAGGTCCGGTACGGGCATCGCGTCACAGGACTCCGCCAGGACGGCGACGGCGTCGAGGCACGCTGCGAAGGAGCCGGAGGGGCCGTGCGCGGCACCCATCTGGTCGGCGCGGACGGCGGGCACAGCGCCGTCCGGGAGCTGCTCGGCATCGGCTTCCCCGGCCGCACCTTCACCGACCGGTTCCTCATCTGCGACATCCGTGCGGACCTGCCGTTCCCGAGCGAGCGGCGGTTCTTCTTCGACCCCGAATGGAACCCCGGGCGCCAGGTCCTCGTGCATCAGTGCCCGGACCGGACGTGGCGCATCGACTGGCAGGTCCCCGCCGATCACGACCTCGACGCCGAGCGCGGGTCCGGCGCGCTGGACGCCCGCATCCGCCGGATCACCGGGGACGTCCCGTACGAGATCGTCTGGGCCACCGTGTACCGGTTCCACGAGCGGGTCGCGGCGGCGTTCGCGTCCGGCCGCGCTTTCCTCGCCGGGGACGCCGCCCACCTCTACGCGCCGTTCGGCGCCCGCGGCCTGAACTCCGGCGTGCAGGACGCGGAGAACCTCGCCTGGAAGCTCGCGTTCGTCCGGCACGGCTGGGCCCCGCCCGCGCTGCTGCGCAGCTACGACGCCGAGCGCCGGGCCGCCGCCGGGGAGAACCTGCGGGTGACCACCCGCACGATGGAGTTCCTCGTCCCGCGGACCCCGCGCCAGCGGGCCAGGCGGCTGGCGGCCCTGGAGGCCGCCCGGACGCACCCGGACCCCCGCACGATCGTCGACTCCGGCAGGCTCGCCGAGCCGTTCTGGTACCTGGACTCGCCGCTGACGACCCCGGCCGGGCCGGTGGAGGACTTCCCGCGCGCTCCCGGGGCCGACCGCCCGCCGCTGCCGGGCGTCCTGTGCCCGGACGGCCCGTGCGTCGTGGACGGCGAGCCGACCCGCCTGCGCCGCCTGTTCGGCACCCGGTTCGTGATCCTCACCCAGGGCGGGCCCGCCGGAAGGCTGCCGACCGACGTCCCGCACCAGGTCCACGCCCTGGAGGCGATCGACACCAGCGGGGAGCTGCGGGCGGCGCTGAACGCGGGCCCGGAAACGGTGCACATCGTCCGCCCGGACGGTCATCTGGCCGCCGTACTGCCGGCCTACGACCCCGACGCGGCCGTCGCCGCCCTGCGCCGCGCCTGCGGGCGCTCCTAGCCCGCGTCCAGGACGGCGCGGGCCGCGTTGTGGCCCGGGATCCCGCTGACGCCTCCGCCCCGCCTGGCGCCCGCCCCGCACACCAGCACGCGCGGGTGCTCGGTCTCGACGCCCCACCGCCCGCGTTCCCCGGCGGCCTCCGCGAACGGCCACGACAGGTCGCGGTGGAAGATGTGGCCGCCCGGGAGGCCGACCGCGTCCTCCAGGTCGACGGGCGTCTTGGCCTCCAGGCACGGCGCGCCGTCCGGGGCGCGCAGGAGGCAGTCCTCGATCGGCTCGGCGAGCACCGCGTCGAAGGACGCCAGCGTCGCGCGCAGCGCCGCCGCGCGCGAGCCTTCGGGGTCCGCGCGGAACAGCCGCGCGGGCATGTGCAGGCCGAACAGCGTCAGCGTGTGGGCCCCGGCCTCCCGCAGTTCCGGTCCGAGGATGGACGGATCGGTCAGCGAATGGCAGTACACCTCGGCGGGCGGGACGGACGGGATGCGGCCGCCGAGGGCCTCGCGGTAGGCGCTGTCGATCTGCTCCCGGCCCTCGTTGATGTGGAAGGTGCCCGCGAACGCCTCCTCCGGCCGGACGGACGGGTCGCGCAGCCGCGGCAGCCGCGAGAGCACCATGTTCACCTTCAGCTGCGACCCCTCGGCCGAACCCTCCCGGGGCATGTTGACCAGCACCCACCTGGCCGAGACGGCGTGCTCGGCGCCGTCGGCGTCCCGGAACGTCACCTCCCCGGCGGGGTCGACGTGCAGGACCTCCATCCCGGAGCGCAGCTCGGCCCCGGCCGCGCGGGCGGCGTCGGCCAGGGCCCCGGTCACCGCGCCCATGCCGCCGACGGGCACGTTCCAGTCGCCGGTCCCGTTCCCGATGACGTGGTAGAGGAAGCACCGGTTCGCCAGCAGCGAGGGATCGCCGGTGTCGGCGAACGTGCCGATCAGCGCGTCGGTGAGGACGACGCCGCGCACGGTGTCGTCGGTGAAGCGCTCGTCCACGACGTCCCCGATGGGCCGCTCGAACAGGTCGCGCCACGCCTCCGCGTCGTCCACCGCGTCCCGGAGTTCCGCGCGGTCGCGCAGCGGCTCCAGCAGGGTCGGCGCGACGCGTCCGGCGACATGCCCGGCCATCGCGTAGAAGCGCCGCCAGGCGCCGGCGTCGGCCCGCAGGGACGCCGCCGTCCGCGCGGGATCCCCGTTGTCGATCAGCAGGCCGCCGTCGCCGACCGGCGTGTACGAGGCGAACCGCCGTCCGCGCAGCTCGACGCCCAGCCCGAGGTCCCGGACGATCCGCGACGGCAGCAGGCTCACCAGGTAGGAGTACCGCGAGAGCCGCGCGTCCACGCCGGGGAAGACGCGCGCCGAGACCGCCAGCCCGCCGAAGTGCCCGAGCCGTTCCAGCACCAGCACGCGCCTGCCGGCGCGTGCCAGGTAGGCGGCCGCGACCAGGCCGTTGTGCCCGCCGCCCGCGATGATCACGTCGTACATGACCACAGGGAACCACACGGGCCGCCGGACACGCGGAATCCTGTTGGCCGGTGCGGGCCGCGGGAGGATGATGGGGCGAGTGAAGATCCGGCTTTCTGGGGGTGTGGTGGCGTCCGGGCGCCATGCCTGGATCGCCCGCCCCTCCGGCCCGCAGAGGCTCCTGGACGGGGCGGCCGCCCACCCGGGGAAGCCCGTGGCTCTGGGGCCCGAGGAGGCTCCGGCGGATGAGGTGGCGAACGCCGTCCGGGAGCTGTCGCTGCTCGTCGCCGACGGGGGCGCCGTCGCGGCGGGAGCGGGCGTCGACCTCGGCGCCGGGTTCCGCTCCGCGCGGCTGGAGGGGGCACGCGGAGACCAGCGGGACGCCGTCCTGGCCGCGCTCCGGGCGGTCGGCCTCCACGGCGCGCACCGCCTCGGCGAGCGGGCCGGCGTGCTCGTCGCGCTCTTCGGGCCCGCGGTCACCAAGCGGGTCGGCGCGGCCGCCGGGCGTGCCGCCGAGGAGGGGCGCTGGGCGGCGCTGCACCTGGCGTCCGCGGCCAGCGACGTCCTCGGCCCCGAGCAGATCGAGCGGGTGCTCGCCCTGGAGGCGCCCGGAGGCGTCGACCTCACCCCGGGCGGATCGCCGTCCGTGCTCGCGGGGTACCTGCGGCAGGTGCTCGGGCCGGTGCCCGCGCCCCGCAGGCTCGCGCTGGTCCTGGACCTGTGGGAGCGGGTCGCCGAGCACCGGGCCGGGCTGGCCCGCCGGGAGGCGCGGTTGGCCACGCAGAGCCGCCGCGACCGGCTCGAGGACCTGCGCGCGCGCCGCCGCCACCACGACGACGAGCACATCGTGTGGCAGGTCCGCATGGACCTGAGCGACGAGAACCCCTCGCTCGCCGACATCGCCCGCTGGACCCCCGGCCGCTGGTACTGGCACGAGCGCCTCCAGCGCGCCTTCGCGGACGCGATCGCCGCCACCGCGCTGCTCCGGACGGCCGTGGCCGTCGCCGACCACGGCCTGGAGGACGGCCTCGAGCGGTCGGCCCCGGTGCTGCGCGCGGCCGCGTCCCTCATGCCCGACTGGGCCGCCGGGAAGGCGGCGCGGCGCGTGCCGGGGCTCACCGGCCTCCCCGCGCGTCCCGGCGCCTACGTCCGCGACCTCGCGCACAGGCTCGCCGCCGGCAGGCCGATGGACGCCAAGACCGTCGGCTATGTCAGGCCGCGCCTGGCCTGCGCCCGCGACTTCGCGCTCATCGTCTTCGAGGACATCGGGCGCCTGATGGGTGACATGGTCGGGACCCACGACGACCTTCTGCGCGAGTGGTCGCCCAGTCTGGAGAGCTGGCGCGAGGCGGCCGGGTACGACCGTCCTCCGGCCGAATGGGACGGCATTCCGCAGTGGAGCGGGCCGATGCTGGGCGACGCCGAGCCGCTGCGCCGCAGGCTCGCTCCCGGGCAGGACCCGGCGACCGTGGAGACCGCCGCCGACCTCCTCTGGTACACCGACCTGATCGACGCCCTCGCCCGGCTGCACGGGCACGAGCGGGCGCAGCCCACCCCCGGCACCGGCGATCCCTGGTTCGACCACGACCCGCCGCCGGCCGGCGAGCCGCTGACCCCGCGCCTCGACTCGCTCATGGCCGCCGTCTCCGGCGCGGCGCAGCTGGTCGCGCTCGGCGGTGTCCCGCCCCGGGCGCCCCGGACCTGGGAGGCCCTCACCGCGGGTCTGATGTCGGCCACCGCGATCGCCGAGGCCCTCACCGGCGACTTCGCCGTCCCGACGCCGCTCGCCGCCCTGGACGGCGCGACCGTCCCCGGGACCCGCCTCCGGCTCAAGATCGCCCACAGCGCCCGGGAGGTCGCCGAATGGGCGGACCACATGGGCAACTGCATCGCCGGACCGGCCTACGTCGAGGAGGCCAAGGAGGGCCGGAGCGGTCTCGCGGGCCTCTACGACGCCGACGGCCTGCTGGTCGTGAACGCCGAACTGATGCCGCTTCGGCCCGCCTCCCGCGGCTGGCGGGTCAGCGAGATCGCGGCGAGGTTCAACGACGCGCCGGACGAGACCCTCGAACGGCGTTTCCGCGACTGGGTCGCCGCGATCCCCGGTCCCGCCGAGGACGAGGCCGCGCCGGTGCCGGAGGAACTCCCGCCGCCGCGTCCGGCCCGGCGGCGCCCCGCGCCCCGCCTCGTCGAGGAGGCCGGGCCCGCCCTCGGCGGGCTCGCGCTCCGGTCGTACGCGGGGTCCGCCCCGGAGGCGCTCGGCGCCCTCGCCGCCGTGGCCGGGACCGGGCCGGACGCCGCGCTCGCCCGGCTGCGCCGCTTCGGCGGCCCGCAGCTCACGGGGGCCGTCGGCCGCGCCCTGGACGAGGGCGCCGCCGATCTGGTCCGGCTCTGGACGGCCTCCGGTCACCGCCCCCTGCGGTCCGCGCTCGACGCCCTCGAACCGGCGCTGCGCGACCGCTACGACCAGCTCCCGCTCCTGCTCGGCGAGCCGCCGCTGCCGAAGACGCTGCGCAGGCTCGTCAAGCGCCCCGACGTCGCCGACGCCTACTCGCTCGACCTGGTGGCGCGCCGCGTCCGCCGTGCGATCGGCGCCCTCGCGCTCCAGGACGCCCCGGTCATCGCCCGCGCCTTCGCCAAGCCGACGGCGGAGGAGCCGCTGTGCGCGCTCGCCGTCGCCACCACCTGCGCCGCGCCGGACATCGGCCTCGTGCCCGTCATGCCGCCGCGCACCACCACCGTCCCCGGCTTCCCGGCCACGACCCTGGAGGACGAGGAGGGCCCCTGGCAGCGCGCCCTGCCCGCCGCCCGTGACCTGGGCGCTGACACCGCCGTGTTCTGGGACGAGATCGCCGAGCACGGTCTCCGCGTCCCGGCGTCCTGGCTGGCGCACGGCGGCTGGGCGGCGCTCTGGTCCCGCGCCCACACCCGCCGCCGCTGACCCGGCGGCCCGGGGAAGGCGCTACGGGCGCGGAGCGGGCCGGCGGAAGATGGTGACGGAGTGCCCGACCTCGTCGATCGGCTCGCTGGTGCGGATCAGGGGCGTCAGCCGCGGGTCGTTCTTGACGAGCCAGCTGTCGGAGACGACCAGCAGCCCGCGCACGTCGCCGGGCGGCGCGGTGAGCGGGTCCCGCGCGCGGATGCCGTAGGCGGACGGGACGCCGCTGCCCTTGAACACCAGCCAGACCGGCTCGCCCGGGTACCGCTCCCGGAGGCGGTCGGCGAGCCGCCCGAGGTCCTGTCCCCAGTCGACGTTGGAGTCGTGCAGGCGCAGGTGGGTCCTGGACGGTCCGCCGAACGCCTCGTTGGAGTACGGCAGGTAGTAGGGGAAGGTGCGCAGCGAGCTGACCGCGACGAACATCAGCAGTGCCACCGTCGCGGCCCTGGCCCACCGCCACGGGTAGAGGACCGCTCCGCCCGCCGCCACCGCCAGAAAGACCGGGACGACGATGGCGTAGCGGACGCCGAGGTCGCGGGACCCGGTCATCGCCACCGCCAGCAGGACGGCCGTGGGCGCGAGAAGGTACGGCGCGGCCGGACGCAGCCGGGGCAGCGCCGCCGTCGCGGCGACGCCCGCCGCCCACAGGACGAGCATCCCCAGGGGCGTCTTCACCAGCAGCGCGGCCGGCAGGTAGTACCAGCGGGAGCCCCGGTAGACGTCACCGAACAGGAAGCCGGTCCACCGCATGTCCTCGAAACCGAACTGCGCGCGCATCCCGTCCTGGAAGGGCCGGGGGAACGGCAGCCAGCCGACGGCGAGGCCGCGCGGCCCGCCGACGGACGGCAGGTCGGCGGGCGCGGCCCAGCGCAGGCGCGGGTCCACCGCGAGGTAGCTCGCCCACACCACCGCGACGGCCAGGACGCCGACGCCGGCCGCCGACAGCACGGCGGTCGCCACGGGACGGCGCGGCGGGCGGGACGTCCAGACCGACACCGCCGCCAGGACGAGCAGGACCGGCAGCGCGGGCAGCGCGCTCATCTTGGTCGCCACGGCCCCGCCGAGCGCCGCCCCGGCGAGCGGCAGGCAGAGCCGCGGCCCGCGCCTCGCGCGCCAGAGCAGCCACACCGACGTCAGCAGGAGACCGGCCGTGGGGACGTCCAGCGTGGCCAGCGACCCGTGCGCGATGACGTCGGGGGAGAAGGCGTAGAGGGCCAGTGCGGTCAGGCCGCCGGCCGGCCCGGCGAGGTCGCGGGCGAACGCGAACACGACCAGCCCGAACAGCAGGGTCAGCGCGATGACGGGGAGCCGCCCCGCGAGCAGCATCCGCTGAGGGTCGTTGCCCCACCGGTACAGGAACTGCCTTCCGAGCCTGTAGTCGCTGCCGGTGAAGGAGGCGCGCAGGTGCGGCCCGGCGAGCACCGCGCCCGCCCCGATGACCAGCTTGCCGAGCGGCGGGTGCTCGGCGTTGTGGCGCAAGTCGTGCTCGCGCAGGTACACCACGCCCGTGCTGATGTAGACGGGCTCGTCGACGGTCGGGCTCTGCTGCACGGCGGTCGTGACCATCGCGGCGCCCATCTGGGCGAGCAGTACTGAGACGACCGCCGCGAGCAGCCACCGCCGGCGCAGTGCGCCGAACCGGCCCGGCGCCGCCTCCGCCGTAGGCGCCGCGGGCCGTCCGGGCTCCGCGGACAGCGAGGTCACGCCGCCACCCCTTCCCGAAGAGCGTCCGCCCGATCTCCGTTCAGCCTCCGAACGCGGTCAAGAAACGGTCGCGGAACGCGCTCATCGGCCATACCGGGGTCTCCCTGCCGGGGCGCAGGCCGTCCTGCCAGCCCCATCCGGAGATCCTGTCAAGGACGGCGCCGTCCTTCGCCACGATGGTGATCGGGACGTCCCGGCTCGCGCCCGGGCCCGTGATGAGCGGCGCGGGCTGGTGGTCGCCGAGGAAGACCAGCACGGTGTCCTTGTCGCCGTAGGTCTCCAGGTAGGAGACAAGCGTGTTCAGCGTGTACTCGATCGATGCCCGGTACTCGGCGCGGATGCGGCCGGGCGCGGGCCATGGCGCGTCGTAGCCCTTGCCCATCCCGTTGAAGACGGAGCCGTCGCCGACCTGCTCCCACGGGACGAGCCGCGGCACGGACGCCCACGGGGCGTGGCTCGACACCAGCGCCGTCTCCGCCATCACCGGCGCCCGGTCGTCCTTCGCCAGCTCGGTGCGCTGGAGCGTCGACAGGGTGTACTGGTCGGGCATCGTGGCGAAGCTGAAGCGCGGGCCGCGGTAGCCGAGGTTCCGGTCGTCGTAGACCTTGTCGTACCCGTAGAAGGACGCCTCCGGCCAGGCCCGGGTGATCGCCGGCATGAGCGCGACCGTCCGGGAGTCCGCGCGGTGGAACGCCCCGTTCAGCGTCAGCCGGTCGCTGTTCACCAGGGCGCGGTACCGCTGCTGGTTGTTGACCCACAGCCCCGACAGCAGCGTGGCGTGCGCCAGCCAGCTTCCGCCGCCCGCCGTGGAGGACGTGAGCCAGCCGCTGCGCGCGAAGAACCCCGCCTTGCCGAGCCGCCGGGTCCCCTCGTCGAGGACCGCCCCGACCTGCGGCGCGTACTCCGGGCTCTCCACCGCCGACCGCCCGTAGCTCTCCACGAACGCCAGGACGACGTCCTTGCCGCGCAGCCCGGTCAGCAGCTTGCCGGACGGCGTGCCGCGGAACCTGTCCACGGCGGCGGCCCTGGCGAACTCCTCCCGGTCGTTCAGGCTCGTCCGGACCTGGCGCGCGTGGTCGTAGGCGAGGACCGCCGCGCTCCTGGACGCCACCGGCACACCGTGGACGAACTGCGCCCCGAGGGCGGCGCAGGCGAGCCAGACGGTCCCCAGCACACCGGCGGCACAGGACGCCGAGCGCCGGTGCCGGACGGCCACGCCGCTCAGGCGCAGCGTCGACAGCGCCGTCAGCACGACCGCACCGACCGCCAGCACCACCGCCAGCACGGCGGCCGCGACCGCCCCCGCCTGCCCGGACGACTCCTTGACGAACTCCACGGCCGGCCCCAGCAGCGGCCAGTCCAGCACCAGGTCGAACGGCCGGACGAGCACCGCGTCGAACCCGATGTCCAGCACCTTCAGCACGAGCAGCAGCCCGAGGACCGCCCCCGCCGCCCCTGCCGCGTACCGCCTCGCCCTGGCCGGGAGCACGAGGATCAGCGCGACGCCGGCGACGCCCTCGATCGGGACGCGCACGAACGCTCCCGGAGCAAGCCGGGCGAACTCGGCCGGCGCGACCAGCGCGACCAGCACGAGCAGGAACGCGGCGCCGGTCACCGCCCGCGCCGCCGCACGCCGCCGTCTCGGCCGCTCGCCGGCCTCGCCCGCACCGGTGGGTTCTGTGATCCGCTCCAGGCGGCTGTCGGTGGTCAGGTCGTCCTCCCAGGTTCGGCCCCCGCCGCGTACGCGACACCCCACAGCACGTCCGCCCCGCGGCCGCCGGTTCAAAAAGATCTCATTTCGGCGGGCCCGGGATGTAGAGAACGCGGGCACGGCTCCGATCCACTGGTGAGAGGCGCCGCAGGGGCGCCCGGCCAAGGAGGCACCGCAATGGGCAAAGTCACCTGTGACATCGGGATATCGGTCGACGGTTTCGTCGCGGGCCCGGACCAGTGCCTGGACAAGCCGCTCGGCGAAGGAGGCGAGCGGCTGCACCGGTGGATGTTCGAGGAGGCCGAGGCCAGCGCCGAGGAGATCGCGAAGATCACGTCGGCCGGGGCCTACATCATGGGCCGCCACATGTTCGGCCCCGACCGCGGGCCGTCGTGGAACCCGGACTGGACGGGCTGGTGGGGCGAGGAGCCGCCCTACCACGCGCCGGTGTTCGTGCTGACGCACCACCCGCGCGAGAGCGTCGTGATGAAGGGCGGCACGACGTTCCACTTCGTCACCGACGGGATCGAGTCGGCGCTGGCACGGGCGCGGGACGCCGCGGGGGACCGGGACGTCTCGATCGCCGGGGGAGCGAGCACCGTGAACCAGTACCTCGCGGCGGGCCGGATCGAGGAACTCCGCCTGCACGTCGCCCCCGTCGTCCTCGGGGTCGGGGAGCGGCTGTTCGAGGACGTCGGCGACCTGGCGCTGGAGCCGGTGGGCGTGACCCAGACGCCCATGGTCACCCACGTCACCTACCGGGTCGGACGCCCGCGCGGATGACGTGCAGGAGGCGGGCGACCTCGGCGGCGACCGCGTCGCGGCCGGCGGAGACGTAGCGGCGCGGGTCGACCAGGCCGGGATCGGCGGCGAGCCGGTCCCGGACGGCGGCGGTGAACACCTTGTTCAGCTGCGTCGCGACGTTGATCTTGGTCATGCCGTGCTCGACGGCGGCGGCGAGCCCGTCGTCGGGCACCCCGGACGACCCGTGCAGGACCAGCGGGACGGGCACCGCCGCGCGCAGCCGGGCGACGAGCGCGAGATCGAGGACGGTGTCGCGGGTCAGCATCGCGTGGGACGTGCCGACCGCGACCGCCAGGGCGTCCACGCCCGTGGCGGCCACGTACTCCGCGGCCTCCCGCGGGTCGGTGCGGGCGTGCGGTGCGTGCACGCCGTCCTTCCCGCCGATCTCGCCGAGCTCCGCCTCGACCCACACCCCCTCGGCCCGGCAGCGGGCGGCGACCTCGGCGGTGCCCGCCACGTTCGCCTCGTGCGGGAGGCCGGACGCGTCGAACATCACCGACCCGAACCCGAGGGCGACCGCCTCGCGGACGAGGTCCGCCGAGGTGGCGTGGTCCAGGTGGACGACGACCGGGACGGACGCGGCGCGGCCGAGCGCCAGCACCGCCCGCCCGATCGGGGCGAGCGCGCCGTGGTAGGCGACGCAGTTCTCGCTGATCTGGAGCACCACGGGCGCGCCCGCCCGCTCCGCGCCGGCGACGATCGCCTCGGCGTGCTCCAGCTGGATCACGTTGAACGCGCCCAGCCCGCGGCCCTGCGCGGCCGGTGCGGCGACGACGTCACTCATGGGGGCGAGCGGCATGGTTCTCCTCGGTCCGGAGGGTGACACGGGGCAGCAGCGCGGGGAGCCCGGCGGGGTCGATCTCGCCGGCGACGGGGGAGCGGACCGCGCAGGCGGCCAGCGCGACGGAGCGGCGGAGGCGGTCCGGCCAGGGCAGGCCGGCGGCCAGGCCCGCCGCCAGCCCCGCCACGAGCGCGTCCCCGGCGCCCGTCGGGTTGCCCGGGACGGGGCGGTCGAGCGCGGCGCGCAGGACGCCGTCCGGGGTCGCGGCGAGGACGCCGTCGGCGCCGAGCGAGGCGACCACCGCGCCCGCGCCCGCCTCGCGGAGCGCGCGGATCCCCGCGGCCGTGTCGCCGGTGCCGCTCGCGCGGGCCAGCTCCTCGGCGTTCGGCTTCACGATGCCGGGCCCGCCGGCGAGCCCGAGGCGCAGCGCCTCCCCGTCCGCGTCCAGGATCACCGGGGCGGGCGCGATGCGGGCGAGCAGCGCGTAGGCGTCCGGGGGGACGCCCGGCGGCAGGCTGCCCGACAGGACGACCACCGCGGCGTCCCGGGCCAGGGACTCGAAGGCGGCGCGGAACGCCGCCCACTCCGCGCCGGTCACCCGCGGACCGGGCTCGCAGAACATCGTCGCCTCGGCGCCGACGACGGTGACCGTCCGGCGCGACTCGGCGGCGACCGGCGTGAACGCGGCGGGCACGCCGAGGGAGCCGAGGCCCTCCTCGATGCGCCGCCCCGCGTGGCCGCCGGCCAGGCCGGCGGCCACGACCTCGTGCCCGAGGGCGTGCAGCACCCGGGCCACGTTGACGCCCTTGCCGCCGGGCCGCGAGTGCACCGCGGCGACCCGGTGGACCGCGCCGAGCCGCGCGTCCGGCACCTCGTAGGTGTCGTCGAGCGCGGCGTTCAGCGTGACCGTGAGGATCATGCCGCCGGACCGCCGGGCGCGGCGTCCAGGACGACCGAGCGGGTCAGGTGGCGGGGGCGCTCCGGGTCCAGGCCGGCGGCGTCCGCCCGCGCGACCGCGAGCCGCTGCACCCGGACCAGCTCGGCGAGCGGGTCGGCGGCCTCGGCGCGCAGCAGCCCGCCCGTCGCGGCGACCTCCTCGCCGAGGCCGTCCGGGAGCCCGCCGAGCATCCACACCGCCCGGCCGGGGCCGGTGATGCTGATCGGCCCGTGCCGGTACTCCATCGCGGGGTAGGCCTCGGTCCAGAAGCACGCGGCCTCGCGCATCTTCAGGGCGGCCTCCCGCGCGAGGCCGACCGTCCAGCCGCGGCCGAGGAAGGTGATCTGCTCGACCTCCAGCAGGCCGGGCGGGAGCGGGTCGGCCACCGCGGCCTCGGCGGCGGCGATCGCGGACGCCAGGTCCTCGCCGAGGTGCGCGCGCAGCAGCGCCAGCTGGGTGGTGGCGAACCGGGTCTGCACGACCGACTCCTCGTCGGCGAAGTCGAGCACGACCAGCCGGTCGGCGCTGCCGGCCACCGGGGTGTCCGGGTCGGCGGTGATCGCGGTCGTCGGGACCGAGCCGCCGAGCCGGTCCAGGACGGCGAGGACCTCGGTCGTCGTCCCGGACCTGGTGAGCGCCAGCACCCGGTCGTAGCGGCGGCCGGGCGGCATCTCCGAGGCGGCGAACGCGTCGGTCTCCCCGTGCCCGGCGCCCTCGCGCAGAGCCGCGTACGCCTGCGCCATGAACAGGGAGGTGCCGCATCCGACGACCGCCACCCGCTCACCGGGGGCCGGCAGCGCGTCGCGCAGCCCCTCGGCCAGCCCGGCGGCCCGCCGCCAGCACTCCGGCTGTGCGGAGATCTCGGTCATGATGCGGTTACCGGCCATGAGTCCTCCCGAAGTCCGATCTTTCGGGCACCTTATGCTCACTTGTGCTCGGAAATGAAGACTAGAGAGCAGAAAACATCATTAACGGGCGGAGGGGTGCAGCCGCACCCCGCGGACGAAGCGCACGTCCAGGTCGTCGCCCGCGCCCGTCGCGATCCGGAAGTCGGTACCGCCAGCGAGGCCGTTCGCGAACGCGGGCCGGGGGAGCCGGAACGTCGCGGTCTTCCATGCGCCGTCGCCCGTGCGGCGCACCGCCGGCCCTGAGACGCTGCCCGACCTCGTCCACCACCTCTGACCCGCGGGGCGAAGTTAGTTCATGACATGATTTAAGGTCGAATTTATGGATCTGGCCGAGTGCCTTCTTTGTCGGGTTTGACGTTTCGTCCTGACAAAGCTCCGAGACGCCTCGGACGCTCCGTCCGCGACGCCTGTGGAACGTTCCGGAACCTCGACAGCGTCCGCTGACTCCACCGGTGTCCTGACCGGGTCCGCGCACGTCAGAGAAGTGAATGACGGACTTCGCGCAGGTTTCCGCCGGGGTGATGACGGATGTCGCGCAGCGGTGTTACGTTCCACCGCGTGACATCGAGCATCCGACGGGCGCAGATCGTGTCGTCCCTGCGTGCCAAGGGCGCCGCCTCCGTGCGGGAGCTGGCCGAGACCCTTCAGGTCAGCGAGTCAACGATCCGCCGCGACCTCGACGTGCTCGACCGCAACGGCGAGCTGCTGCGCACCTACGGGGGAGCGGCGCTGTCCCCGCGCCCGGCGGCGCCGGAGATCTCCTTCGCGGCGTCGGCCGAGCACGACAGCGCCGAGAAGGCGGCGGTCGCCGAGCGGGCGGCGAGGCTGGTGGAGGACGACATGGTCGTGGTCCTCGACATCGGCACCAGCACCCGGCTCCTGGCCCGGCACCTGCGCGGCCGGCCCGTCACCGTCATCACCGCCAACCTGGCGGTGCTGGACGAACTGCGCGACGACGACGCCGTCCGGCTGTGCCTGCTCGGCGGCGTGGTGCGGCGCAACTACCTCTCGCTCGTCGGCTCGCTCACCGAGACCGCGCTCCGCCAGGTCCGCGCCGACCTGGTGTTCCTGAGCTGCACCGGGGTGCGGCCCGACGGTCATGTCATGGACGACATGGAGGTCGAGACGCCGATCAAGCAGGCGATGCTGGAGTCGGCGGACCGGGTGGTGCTGGTCGCCTCCGAGGCCAAGTTCCCCGGCACCGGCTCCCTGCGCGTGTGCTCGCTCGACCGTGTCGACGCGCTCGTCACGACGGCCGGGGCCGACCCCCGGACTCTGGAGGTCTGCCGGGAGGCGGGCGGAAAGGTGTACATCGCATGAAGCTGGCCATTCTCGGCGGTGGCGGGTTCCGGGTGCCCTACGTGTACCAGGCCCTGCTGCGCGACCCAGGCTCCCCGCGCATCGAGGAGGTCTGGCTGCAAGACTCCGACGCCGGCCGCCTGGCGGGTATGGCCGAAGTCCTCGCGGCGCTCGCCGGCGGCGCCGAGGACGCCCCGCGCGTGTTCACCAGCACGGGGCTCGACGAGGCCCTGGAGGGCGCCGACTTCGTCTTCGCCGCCGTCCGGGTGGGCGGCCTGCGGGGACGGGTGTGCGACGAGCGCGTGGCGCTGGACCTGAACGTGCTCGGCCAGGAGACCACCGGCCCCGGCGGGATCGCCTACGGGCTGCGCACCATCCCCGTGATGCTCGACGTCGCGCGTCGCGTGAAGGCCCTCGCGCCGGACGCCTACGTCATCAACTTCACCAACCCCGCCGGGATGATCACCGAGGCGATGCAGGGCGTGCTCGGCGACCGGGTGCTCGGGATCTGCGACACCCCGTCCGGCCTCGGCATGCGGGTGGCCGCCGCGCTCGGCCTGGACCCGGACCGGATCCGGCTCGACTACGTCGGCCTGAACCACCTCGGCTGGATGCGCCGCGTCCTGCATGACGGAGTGGACGTCCTGCCCCGCCTGCTGGCCGACGACGACCTGCTCGGGACGCTGGAGGAGGGTGTGGTCTTCGGCCGCGAGTGGCTGCGCGACCTCGGCCTCATCCCCAACGAGTACCTGTACTACTACTACTTCAACCGGGAGGCGGTCCGCGCCACCCTGGACGCGCCGCAGACGCGCGGCGAGTTCCTGCTCAAGCAGCAGGAGGCGTTCTACGAGCGGATCGCGGCGGCGTCCGGCGGCGCGGCCATGGAGCTGTGGCGCGAGACGGTCGCCTCCCGCAGCGCGAGCTACATGGCCGAGATGAAGGGCGCGCGGACCGGCGAGGCGCTCGACGACCACTCCGGCGTCGACCCCGCCGAGGAGGGCTACGCCAGGGTCGCGCTGAACGTGATGGCCGCGATCAGCCGCGACGAGCCCGCCTCCATGATCCTCAACGTGCGGAACGGCGCGACCGTCACCGCGCTGCCCCCGGACGCGGTCGTCGAGGTGCCCGTCACCGTCGACGCCCGCGGCGTCCACCCGCTCCCGCTCGACCAGCCCGACCTGCACCAGGCCGGGCTGATGCAGCAGGTCAAGGCCGTCGAGCGGCTGACCGTCGGCGCGGCCGTGACCGGCTCCCGGACCGAGGCCGCCAAGGCCTTCGCCCTGCACCCCCTGGTCGACTCGGCGCGGATCGGCCGGCAGCTGCTCGACGGCTACATCGACCGGATCCCCGAGGTCGCCGCCGTCTTCTCCCGTGAGGAGTCGTCATGACAGTGGAAATCCTGGACGGGAGCCCGCCCGCGGACCACCCCGCGACGGGCGGGGCCGCCGCCCCCGGGCAGCCGCCCGAGCCCTCCATGGCCGACCCGTGCACCGAGCGCGTCCCGGCGGGCGAGCTGCTGCGCGGCGGGGACGGCCCCGGCCCGGCGCCCGAGCTGGACGTCTTCCTGAGCGGCCAGGTCTTCATGGACATGATCTTCACCGGGCTGCCGGGACTGCCGCCGCCCGGCACCGAGATCTTCACCGAGGGGCTCGGCTCGGCGCCCGGCGGCGCCGCCAACATCGCGGTGGCGATGAGCCGGCTCGGCCTGCGGGTCGGGCTCGCGGCCCCGTTCGGCGACGACATGTTCGGCTCCTACCTGTGGCGGACGCTCGCCGAGCAGGAGGGCATCGACCTCGGGCACTCCCGCCGCATCAAGAGCTGGCCCACCCCCGTCACGGTGTCGCTGGCCTACGACTCCGACCGCAGCATGGTCACCTACGCCAGGCCCCTGCCGGACCTCGATCCCGGCGAGCCGGGCGACGCGGAGGCGGTGCTCGGCTCCCCGCCGCCTGCCGCGCGCGCCTGCTTCGTCGACATCGAGCATCCGGTGCCGGGCTGGGCGAGGGAGATGCGGCGGGCGGGCGCCTCGGTGTTCGCCGACATCGGCTGGGACGCGACCGAGACGTGGTCCAGTGAGGTCCTCGACCGGCTGGAGCACGTGGACGTGTTCCTGCCCAACGCCGTCGAGGCCATGGCCTACACCCGCACGACCACGCCGGAGGACGCCGCCCGCGCCCTGTCCGAGCGGGTCCCGGTCGTCGTCGTCAAGCGCGGCGGCGCGGGAGCCATCGCGATCGACTCGGCGACCGGCGAGGTCGCCGAGACCGACGCGCTGCCGGTGCGGCCGCTCGACGCGACCGGCGCCGGCGACGTGTTCGGCGCCGGGTTCCTGTTCGGGACGCTCGCCGGCCTGCCGCTTCTGGAGCGGCTGCGGTTCGCCAACCTGTGCGCGGGCCTGTCGGTCCGGCACCGCAGCGGATCGCTCGGCGCACCGTGCTGGGGGGAGATCGCCGCGTTCGGCGAGTCCGGCGAGGTGCCCGAGTCCGTCCTCGAACCGTACGCCTTCGTCGTCGACTTCATCCCCGACTCGGCGACCGACACCGTCGTCCGGGCCGAGCCCACCCTCCGGGCCGACCACTAGCGCGCCGTCCCCGACCGGCGCGGACGCAGCAGGACAGAGAGCAATAGGGAGCCGTAAGAATGCCGACACTGACGAGACGAGGGGCGGCCGCGGCGGTCGCGGCCCTCGCGACCATGCTCGCGGCGGCGTGCGCCCCGGGCTCGTCCGGCGACGAGCCGGAGAGCAAGGCGCCCGCCGCGGTGAGCACCGACGTGGCCAAGGCCGGGAACGTCACGCTCACCGTCTGGGACCAGGAGGTCCAGGGCGGGCAGAAGAAGCAGATCGAGGAGCTGAACAAGCGCTTCGAGGCCAAGTACCCCAACGTGAAGATCAAGCGGGTGTCGCGGTCGTTCAGCGACCTGCAGAAGACGCTCCGGCTCGCGCTGTCGGGCGGCAGCCCGCCCGACGTCGTGGAGGCCAACCAGGGGTACGCGTCCATGGCGCAGTACGTCAAGGCCGGGATGCTCCTCCCGCTCGACTCCTACGACCAGGTCTACGGGTGGCGCAAGCGCTACCCCAAGGGCCTGACGGACCTGAACAGCGTCACCAAGGACGGCAAGCTCATCGGGTCCGGGAGCCTGTACGGCGTCTCGCTGAACGGTGAGATCGTCGGGCTCTACTACAACAAGGAGAAGCTCGCCAAGCTCGGCGTGCAGCCGCCGAAGAGCTGGGCGGAGTTCGACCAGGCGCTCGCCACGGCCAAGGGCAAGGGCGAGGTCCCGATCGCGTTCGGCAACCTGGAGAAGCTGCCCGCGATGCAGCTGTACGGCATCCTCCAGGACGGCGCGGCCGACAAGGAGGCCGTCCGCAAACTCGTGTTCGGCAGCGGCGGCTCCTGGACCGACGCCCCGAACGTCCAGGCGGCGCAGAAGCTCGCCGACTGGTCGAAGAAGGGCTACTTCACCAAGGACGCCAACGCCGTCAAGTGGGACGACACCCCCGTCAACTTCGCCAAGGGCGACGGCGTGTTCATGTTCGGCGGGACCTGGTGGGCCTCCGAGCTCAACGACAAGATGAAGGAGAAGGTCGGCTTCATGGCGCCGCCCCCGGCGCAGGCCGGGTCGCCGTCGGCGACCATGGGCGGCGAGAGCCTGCCCTGGTCGATCACGTCCAAGAGCAAGAACCCGGACGTCGCCGCCGCCTACATCAACTTCATCACCTCCCCGGAGGCGATGGACGTCTCGGTCGAGACCGGCAACCTGCCGGCGCTCGCCGCCCCCTCCAAGCAGCCGGCCGAGCCGCTGCTGAAGGAGGTGTCGACGGCGTGGGCCGAGCTGAGCAAGAACGACGGCATCACCCCGTACCTCGACTACGCGACACCGACGTTCACCGACGCGTTCGGCGGGCCGCTGCAGGAGCTCATCGCCGGGCGCAAGCCCGCCGACGAGGTCATGAAGGCGGCCCAGGACGACTACTCCGCCTTCCAGAAGAAGAAGTAGGGATCGGCCTTGCCCGCCCCCGGCCGCGCCTCGCCCGCGGCGCGGCCGGGGAGCGGGACGGCGCCGGACGCACGACCAAGGAGCCCGCACATGACGACCGTCGCGCGGCGTAAGACCCCCAAGACCAGGCGCGAGGCATCGGCCCCGCGCGCGGCACGGCGGCCCGGCCGCGCCTTCTCCGGGTCTCCCGGGGAGCCCGGCCGGATCGGCTGGCTCTACACCCTGCCCGCCCTGCTCGTCTACGGCGCGTTCCTGCTGTGGCCGCTGGCGCGGGGGGCGCAGTTCTCCCTCTACCACTGGGACGGCCTGGGCGAGGCGACGTGGGCGGGGTTCTCCAACTACACCGCCACCTGGTCGGACCCGTCGCTGCGCGGCGCGTTCGGGCACCTGCTCGTCCTCGTCCTGTTCTACTCCGTGCTGCCGTGCTGCATCGCGTTCGTGCTGGTCGGCGCCATGTCGCGGACGAAGATCCGCGGCCTGACGTTCTTCCGGACCGTGCTTTTCCTGCCGCAGGTGGTCGCGATGGTCGCGGTGGCCGTGGCGTGGCAGTGGGTGTACTCGGCGGACGGGCCGGTCAACACCGTCCTCGGCTGGCTGCACGCGCTCGGCCTGCCGGACTGGCGGCGCGGCTGGTTCGGCGACTTCACCTTCGCGCTGCCCGCGGTCGGGGCCGTCGGCACGTGGGTGGGGATCGGCCTGGCGATGGTGCTGTTCCTCGCCGGTGTCCAGAAGATCCCGCGGGAGCTGTACGAGGCCGCGCGGATCGACGGCGCCGGGCCCGTCCGCGAGTTCTTCGCCGTCACCCTGCCGGGGCTGCGGCGCGAGCTGGCGGTGGCGCTCACGCTGACGACCATCATGGCGATCCGCAACTTCGACCTCATCTACATGGCCACCGCCGGGGGGCCGGGCAACGCGACGAAGGTCCCCGCCTACGAGGTCTACAACCGCACGTTCAACACCGGCGAGGTCGGCCTCGGCTGCGCGATCGGCGTCACGCTGGCGGTGCTGGCGTTCGCCGTCACGGCCGGCGTCCGGCGGCTCGTGGAAGGGAAGGACGCATGAACGTCCGGGCGGAACGGTTCGTCAACCACGCGATCCTCGTCCTCTTCTCGGTCATCGCGGTGTTCCCGATGGTCGGGGTCGTCGCGCAGGCGCTCCAGCTGCCGCACGCGGACCTGTCCACGTTCGGCACGGCCTGGCGCGAAGGCCACTTCGCGACCTACCTGCGCAACAGCGTCATCGTCACCACCGTCACCGTCGTCGCGTCCGCGGTGCTGTCGATCATGGCGGGGTACGCGCTCGGCACCATGCGGTTCCGCGGCTCCGGCGCGCTGTTCCTGCTGTTCGTGGCCGGGCTGACGATCCCGACCGAGGCGATCGTCGTCCCGCTGTACTTCGACCTGAGGTCGGCCGGGCTCGACAACACCTACGCCGGGCTCATCCTCCCGCAGGTGGCCATGTCGGTGGCGTTCGGGACGTTCTGGATGCGCGCCTACTTCCGCAGCGTCCCCCGGTCGATGCTGGAGGCGGCGCGCATCGACGGCGCGTCCGGCTGGACGACGCTGTGGCGCGTGCTCGTGCCGATCGGCCGCCCGGCCATCCTCACCATGGTGCTGCTGACCACCATGTGGACCTGGAACGAGTTCCTGCTCCCACTGGTGATCGTCAACTCCGACGAGGCGCTGCGCACCGCACCGCTCGGGCTGTCCTTCTTCCAGGGCACCCACAAGACCGACTACTCACTGCTCATGGCGGGCGCGCTGATCATCGCCGCGCCCATCGTGATCGTCTATGTCTTCCTGCAGCGCCAGTTCATCGCAGGAATGCTCTCGGGGGCCGTCAAGGAGTAGGGAAAGAACAGGAGAGTTCATGCGAAGACTCGCCCTACCCGCAGTACTGTCCGCCGCGCTCGCGGCCATGTCCGTCGCCTTCGCGGGCCCGCCCGCGCAGGCGGCCGGCCCGGGCGGCGCCGGTTCCGCCGACGGCCGGCTCGACGTCCTGTTCGTCGGGGCGCACCCCGACGACGAGGCGGGCGCCCTGTCGACCCTCGGCCAGTGGAACGAGTACGACAAGGCGAAGATCGGCGTCCTCACCGTCACCCGCGGCGAGGGCGGCGGCAACGCCTCCGGAACCGAGGAGGGCCCGGCGCTCGGGCTGCTCCGCGAGAACGAGGAGCGCCGCGCCGTCGGCAAGGCCGGCGTCACCGACATCCACTACCTCGACAAGGTCGACTTCTACTACACGGTGAGCACCCCGCTCACCGCCGAGACCTGGGACCACGACAAGACCCTGGAGAAGGTCGTCAGGCTCGTCCGCGAGACGCGCCCGAAGGTGATCGTCACCATGGTCCCCGCGCCGCTGCCGGGCCAGCACGGCAACCACCAGCAGGCCGCGCGGCTCGCGACCGAGGCCTACTTCGCCGCGGCCGACCCGAAGGCCTACCCCGCGCAGCTCGGCCGCGAGGGGCTGGGCACCTGGGCGCCGGGCCGGCTGTTCCAGACCGGCGGCGCGTCGGGGCCCGCCGGCTCCGGCTGCGCCGCCGCGGGGACGCCGTCCGCCGCGGGGTCGGTCGCCTACGGGGTGTGGGGAGGACGCGCGTCCGCCCGCAACGGCGGCAAGACGTGGGCGCAGGTGGAGCGCGAGGCCCAGCGGACGTACGTCAGCCAGGGCTGGGGCGGGTTCCCGGACGTCCCGTCCGATCCCGCGCAGATCGGTTGCGACTACTTCCGGCAGATCCACAGCCGGGTCCCGTTCACGCTCGGCGGCACCGCGCCGTCCGCGATGCTCGAAGGCGCGGTGGTGCCCGCGAAGGGCGGCCTGCCCCTCGGCAGCCGGTTCTCGCTGACGACGGACGCGTTCGGCGTGACCGCGGGACGCCCCTTCACGGTGACCGCGCACGCGAGCTCGCCCGAGCGGCTGCGGGCGGCGAGGGCGACGCTCGCCGCGCCGACGGGTTGGAACGTGACAGGCTCCGGTGAGCTGGGAGCGGTCGGCACATCCGAGCGCACCGCGACCTTCACCGTCACGCCCCCGCCCGGCGTCAAGGCCGGGCGCGCGCAACTCGCGGCGACGCTCACGTCCGGCGCCGCCAAGGGCCAGACGGCCACGTCCGTGGAGGTCCGGCCCGCCGTCACCGGCGTCCTGGAGCCGCTGCCCCGGGTGTCGGACTTCGACACCTGGGCGGACAAGACGGGCGTGCCGGAACTGACGGGCCAGGTGAAGCGGGTGCTGACGCTGGGGTCCGGCGCGTCCCGCCAGGTGCGCGTGGACCTGTCCAACACGACCGCGTCGGCGCAGTCCGGCGCGGTCAAGCTGGGCCTCCCGGCGGGCTTCACCGCCGACGCCGCGTCCAAGCCCTACTCGCTCGACGCGGGCAAGACGGGCTCGGCCACCTTCACCGTCACCAACACCGACAAGTCGCTGCCCACCTCCAACGAGGGCGGGACCGACGGCGACTACGGCCTGACCATCACCACGACCTCCTCCTCGGGCGACACCGACGTGCAGAACGGCGCCCTGGAACTGGTCCCGGTGGCCGAACTGCCGAAGGCGTCCGCCGCGCCGGCGGTCGACGGAAAGGAGTCGCCCGGCGAGTACCCCGGCCCCGAGCTGAACCTGTCCCGGCGCTGGGAGGGGTCGGCGTGCGAGTCCGCCGACGACTGCTCGGCCACCGGCAAGGTCACCTGGACCGACAAGGCGCTGCACGTGCTGGTCAAGGTCCGCGACGACAAGCAGGGCACGGTGCTCGGCGCCGACGACTGCAAGCGTCACTGGCGCACCGACTCGGTCGAGATCGGGATCGACCCGCGCGGCGACTCCGAGAACACCTCCACCACGTTCAAGACCGGCATCTTCCCGAAGATGTCGGACGGGAAGCCGTGCTTCGAGCGCGACGCGGACGCGCGGCAGGGCCCCGGCGAGGAGACCGCGCCCGGTATGCGGGTCGCCTCGACGGTCGCCGACCCCTACGACGGATACGTCATCGAGGCGGAGATCCCGTTCACGGCGCTGCCCACCGCGGTGGACCCGCGGCGCATGGGCCTGAACGTCTTCGTCTACGACTCCGACACCCAGGACAGGACCGGCCAGACCCGGATCGGCTGGTCGACCTGGGGCGGCGTCCAGGGGGACCCGTACCGGTGGGGCCTGGTGTCCCTGCCCGGCCACACCCCGCCGTCCGGCATGCCGACCACGCCCCCGCCGCCGGTCATGCCGACCGACGCGACGCGGTCGGTGAACGCGCCTGAGTCGATCATCCAGGCCGTGCGCACGGGCGTCCCGCTCGCCGCCGGTCCCGCGGCGCCGCGCTCGGACACGGCGAAGATCGCGGGCCGACCCGCGGTCTCGGGCGGCTCGACCACCGTCAGGCTCCTGGCGACCGGGCCGGGCACCGCGCACGTCCACGTGTGGGACGGCAGGCTGCTCGGCACCAAGGAGGTCCGGATCCGCAATGCGGGCACCACCACCGTGACCGTGCCGGGCGCGACCGGCACCCTCACCGTGGCCTTCGAGGCGGCGAAGGGAGGAACGGCGAGCAGCGCCGTCCGCCTGGGCGGCTGATCAGACCCCGCCGGGCCGGGGGAGCGGACACGCCCCCCGGCCCGGCGGCATGCCGCATGAACACACGGGCACCGGGGCCCGTTGAACTCCGTCCCGCCGGGGCGCGTACCCCCACGCGTAGATCGACACCCCGGAACCGGGAGGGTTCATGAGGCGCCGGAAGAGCGTGAGGAACAGTCGGCTGCGCACCGCGGTCACGACGACCGCGGTGGCGGCCGGGTCCGCCGGGCTCCTGGCCGGCTCGCTGTACGTCGTGCACGCCGAGGGACGGTCCGGCGGCCGGGAGGCCAGGCTCGCGGGCGACGCGCGGACCGGCCGGAGGACCGCGCCGCCGCCCGCGGGCGAGGCCGCCGCGAAGGCCGCCCGGATCGCGGGGCGGCTCGGCGATCGCACGACCGGCGCCTACGTCGACTCCGCGGGGCGCCCCGTCGTCACGGTCACCAACGCCGCGGACGCCGCCGCGGTGCGCGCCGCCGGGGCCGTCCCGAAGACGACGCGGCGCAGCCCGGCGGCGCTCAGGCGGGTGACCGGCGCGCTGCGCGCCTCGGTGTCGGACATACCCGGCACCGGATGGGCGGTGGACCCCGCGACGTCCAGCGTCACGGTGTGGACGGACGCCACGGTCACCGGCACGCGGATGGCCGCCGTCCAGCGCACCGTCCGCCGGATGGGGGCCGCCGTCCGGATGGTCCGCGTCCCGGGCAGCCTGCACACGCTCGCCCTCGGCGGCGACGCGATCTTCGGCCAGGGCGCGCGCTGCTCGCTCGGCTTCAACGTCAGGCGCGGCGGGGAGGACTTCTTCCTCACCGCGGGGCACTGCGGCAACGAGGTGCGGAACTGGGCCGCCGACCAGCAGGGCGCCGAGGCCCTCGGGACGACGGTGGACAGCGACTTCCCCGGCAACGACTTCGCGCTGGTCCAGACCGAGCAGGGCGGGGCGGGCCAGAGCGCGGTCAACCTCTACGACGGCCGGGCGCAGCAGATCACCCGGGCGGGCGAGGCCGTGGTCGGCCAGCGCGTGTTCCGCAGCGGCAGCACGACCGGCGTCCACTCCGGCAGCGTCACCGCCACGGGAGCCACCGTGAACTTCGCGGAGGGGACGGTCACCGGCATGATCCAGACGACGGTGTGCGCGGAGCCGGGCGACAGCGGCGGCCCCCTGTTCGCGGGCGGCACCGCCCTCGGCCTCACCTCCGGCGGCTCGGGCGACTGCCGGACCGGCGGCGTCACCTTCTTCCAGCCCGTCTCCGAGGCCCTCCAGGTCCTCGGAGCCCAGATCGGTTGACAGCCGCGTCGAAGAATCCCGGGCCGGATCCGGCCCGGGATTCTTCGACGGTGCCGTTGACGCGGATTAACCGGCAGGCGGACGATTTTCCCCTACATCTGGGGGGAAATCATGAACCGCGCCATTCTTGTCGTGCTGGCGTCCGCCGTGCTCGTGCCGCTCGGCGCCTGCGGGACAAAGGACGCCCCGGTCGAGGCGGGCCCGTCGAAAGCCGCGGCGAACGCGGCCCCCTCCACCGGCGCGAGCACGAGCGCCGCGGCCGCTCCGGCGGCGACGAAACGCACGGTCACGCAAACGCGGAAGATTCCGTTCAGGACGAGAAAGGTGAACGACGCGTCCCTCGCCAAAGGCGCGACCAAGGTGCGCACTCACGGGGCCGCGGGACTGAGGACCCTGACCTATGAGGTCACCGTCACCAATGGCGTCGAGACGAATCGGAAACTGATTCGCGCGGTGGTCACCAGGCGCGCGGTCGCCCGCGTCGTCGCCGTGGGCACGAAGCGGGCGCGGCGGTGCGACCCCAACTACACCGGCGCGTGCGTGCCGATCGCGAGCGACGTCGACTGCGCGGGCGGCAGCGGCGACGGCCCCGGCTACGTGGCGGGGCCCGTCCGCGTGGTGGGCAGCGACATCTACGACCTGGACCGTGACGGCGACGGCATCGCCTGCGACACCTGAGCCGCGAATCGGATGACAACGAGCGGATCGGCTGAAAGGCTGTGCGCGCACCGTGTTCGGGGTGCCTTCAGGAACAGCGAGGAGGCGACGGTCGTGACCGTCTCAATGGTGAAGGGTCAGCGGATATCGCTGGAGAAGCCCGGTGGCGCGCTCAGCATGGTCCGGATGGGCCTCGGCTGGGACGCGGTGAAGAAGAAGGGCTTCTTCGGCTCCCGGGAACGGGAGATCGACCTCGACGCGTCCTGCGTGCTCTTCGCCGACGGCACCCTCGCCGACGTCGTCTACTTCGGCAAGCTGGTCAGCGACGACGGCTCCGTCCGGCACACCGGCGACAACCTCACCGGGGCGGGCGACGGCGACGACGAGTCGGTCATCGTCGACCTGGGCAGGCTGCCCGTGCACGTCACCTCGCTGGTGTTCACCGTCAGCTCCTTCAACGGGCAGACGTTCAACGAGGTGGAGAACGCCTTCTGCCGCCTCGTCAACGAGATCGACGGCGGTGAGCTGGCCCGCTACACGCTGACCGGCGGCGGCGCCCACACCGCCATGGTGATGGCCCGCCTCTACCGGCACGGCGAGACCTGGAAGATGAACGCGATCGGGGAGCCCTGCCACGGCCGCACCTTCCAGGACATGCTGCCCACGATCACCGGTCTCGCCTGACCGCCCATGGCCGAACTGTCGCCCGGCGCCAACGCACCGCTGCCCGCCCGGCGTGTGACCGCCACCGCGTCCTGCGCCGTCCCCGTCGACGTCAGCGCCCTGCTCGTGGGTCCCGGCCTGCGGGTGCGCTCCGACGCCGACCTGGTGTTCTACAACGCGCCCGAGGCGCCCGGCGTGCGATGGTCCGGCGACGGACGCCAGCGCGTCGAGGTCGATCTGGACGCGGTCCCCGCCGACGCCGCGGCGGTGCTGATCGCGGTCAGCCTGACCGGCGCGACGACCTTCGGCACGATGCCGCCGCCCCGGCTCTGCCTGGCCTCCTCGACCGGCGACCCGGTCGTCGAGTTCACCGTCCCGGGCCTGGGCCCGGAACGGGCCATCATCGGGCTGGAGCTCTACCGCCGCAACGGCCGCTGGAAGGTGCGGGCCGTCGGCCAGGGCTACGCCGGCGGCCTGGCCGAGCTGCTCGAGGCGCACGGCATCGAGGTGGACGACCCGGGCGAACCCGAGCCCGCCCCCGCCGTCGGCCCGCCCCCCGCGGCGCCTTCGCCCCCAGTGCCGCCGCCCCCAGTGCCGCCGCCCGCGGTCCCGCCGCCCGCGGTTCCGCGGCCCGCGGACGCGCGGCCGCAGTCCCCGCCGTCCTCCGAGGTCGGCTACGTCGAGCGGTGCTGGCTCGTCTGGGAGGACGCGAGCCGCTCACTGGCGGCGTTCCGGTCCTCGACCGAGCACGCGCTCGTGGTGCGCAACGAGGAGATCGCCGGACGCAAGCCGCCCGGCGGCTTCCAGCGGCTCATGGAGGCGGCCGACCAGCGGCTCCGCGCCGACGCCGCGCAGCTCCGCGACGAGCTGGCCCGGGTGGAGCCGCAGGTGACCCCGGAGGCCGCGCCCTTCGACGCGCCGGCCTGGCTCACCTGGCAGCCCCGCGCCGACCTGGCCGAGGGGATGCTGCTGGGCCGCCTGTCCACCGCCGAGCTGCCCGCCCTGCGGGTGCCTCTCGTCCTCCGGCTGCCGCTGCGGCGCGCCGTCTGGATCTCGCGGGGGACCATGCCGGGCGACTCGGCCGCCTACGCGTGGTCGCTGGTGACGCGGTTCCTGGCGGCCGTCCCGCCGGGCCTGGCCGGCCTGGAGGTGATCGACGCCGCGGGCCTGTCGGGCGCCGGCTGGCTGCACGGGTTCGACCCGTCCACGACCGCCCGCCTGCTCGGCGGCGGCGTCGCGACCGGCCCCGCGGCCGCAGAACGCCTCCGCCGCCTCCTCGACCTGGTCGACCTGCGCCGCATCGGCGGCGACGACGCGCCGGCGGCGGGCCCGCCGCTGCGCATGGTCGTCGTCCTGGACGCCGGCGCCGCGCTCGACGGCGAGGAGGCCCACCACCTCCTGCGCCTGGTGGAGGACGGCCCCCTGGTCGGCGTCCCGGTGCTCCTGGTGGAGACCGACACCCCCGCGGCGGATTCCGTGCGCACCATGCGCGTCCGGCAGTCCTGCAACGACCTGCCCTCCAGCGAGGGCTCCCTCGGCGACTCGTGGGTGGGCGCTGAGTGGACGCTGACCCCCGACGTGCTCCCGGACACGGTGGGCGGCTCCCGGGCCCCTGCCCTGTTCGCCCACGTCCTCGGCATCCACGCCCGCACCGGCACCGCGCCGTAGTCAGCCGGGGCCGCTCGGCGCCAGGGCGAGAATCTGCCGGGTGTGGCCGGGCAGTTCCGTCTCCGCGAGACCGCCGAGCAGGTCGCGCAGAGGAACGGGCTGATCGACCAGCAGGTCGCCGTTGGACACCAGCCGGGTGGGCACCGGCGTGTCGAGTTCGGCGTCGCCGAGCATCGGCCCGAGCACGCAGAGAGCGTCCGCCTGGAGGGCGATGCGGTCGCGGAGCCCCGCGCCGCCGCCGGCCTGCGCGATGACGCGCTCGATGGTCCAGGGCTCCTGGGCCATGCGGTTGTCGTAGGTCGCGATCGCGGCCGAGGCGACGGCGGAGACGGCGCTGATCGTGACGGCGCTGACGATGCTGACGTGCGCCAGGGTCTGCTCGACGCTCCACTCGCCCGGCGGCGGCACGGCGCCGGATCCGGCCGTCGCGGCGGCGTCCAGCAGGTCACGGTAGGCGTCCCGCAGCGGAGCGGTGTCCATGATCTCTTCCTTCCCGGCTCAGGCCCGCGTCCCGGCCATCTCCCACGGCACCTGCGGGAGGACGTCGCCGGTCTCCAGCAGCGACTTGAGGTTCGCCACGACCGCGGGCCACCCCTGCGAGATGCCGTTGAGCATCTCCTCGTTGGGAAGGTTCTCGTGGGTCACGGTGAGCCGGACGATGTCGTGGTGCGGCTCGACGAGGAAGGTGACGACCGACGCCTCCCTGGGCGGCTCGACGCCGGGGGAGTCCTCGAAGGTGATGGACAGGCGCGTCGGAGGCTCGGCCACCAGCACGCGTCCTACGCCGTCGACCACCCCGGACCCGTCGGAGCGCCGGTGCTCCCAGGGCGAGCCCGGCTGCCAGTCCGAGATGTTGGCGTGCCCCCAGTAACGCGCCGTCAGGTCCGCGTCGGTCAGGGCGCGCCACACCTGCTCGGCGCTCGCGCGGATGTAGGTGACGTAGACATACGTCGGGACGGTCGTCGATTCGCGGGCCATGGCGTACTCCTCTGCCTGGGTCTTGATGGCGCTGAGCGCTTGCAGGCGGGGCCTGTCGAACTCCGAGATCCAGCGCTCCTCGATCTCGTGGATCGGCGCCGGATTGAGGTAGTGGACCCGCTCCCGCCCCCGCCTGACGACGGTCACGAGACCGGCCCCCACGAGGACGTCGAGATGCTGCGTCGCCGACTGCCGCGCCATGTCCAGCCGCTCGCACAGCTCACGCAGCGTCTGCCCGTTCTGCTCCCGCAACCGGTCGAGCAGAAGCCGCCGCGTGGGATCGGCCAACGCCCTGAAGACCGAATCCATCCCTTC
Source organism: Actinomadura coerulea (assembly GCF_014208105.1). Taxonomy (NCBI): domain Bacteria; kingdom Bacillati; phylum Actinomycetota; class Actinomycetes; order Streptosporangiales; family Thermomonosporaceae; genus Actinomadura; species Actinomadura coerulea. Next base: position 2,867,852 of record NZ_JACHMQ010000001.1, on the reverse strand, counting down.
CGAACTCACGCCCTCATTGTGCAGGTATTTACCTGCCTAATGTCAAGCGCGGATGCTGGGCCGACGCCGGGGCCGGGGCGGCCGAGGGCCGCGACACCATCTGGACCGATCTTGAGATGGCGGCGCGGGGGGTGCAGTACCGTGCGGGCCCATGAAGATCATCTTTTCGCGGGCCGCGGGAGCCCTCCTCCTGGGAGGGCTCCTGGCGGCAGGGTGCGGGCTGACCGCGCGGGAGCCGGTGCCGGTCAAGGGCGTGGCCGAGGCGAGCGCCACCACCGCCCTTCCGTTCGACCTTCCGGCCACCGCCACCCTGCGCGCGTCCAATCAGAAGGTGTTCGCGCACTACTTCACGCCCTATCCGGTCTCGCTGGACAACAAGGCGCCCGAGTCGGACTACTACGCCCGCAACTACCTGAGTCCAGCCGGTGAGGGCGGGATCCACCAGGCCTACGGCGGACTGCTGCGCGACCGTCCGGCGCCCCGCGCACCGATCAGCGGGGACTACCAGCTGGAGGACATGAAGAGGGAGATCCGCACGGCCGTCGCGGCGGGTCTGGACGGCTTCACCGTCGACCTGCTCAACCTGTCCGCCACCAGCCCGCACCGCAAGCGCGTGGACCTGCTCATCAAGGCGGCCGAGCAGGTCGACCCGGGGTTCAGGATCGTGCTGATGCCCGACATGACCGCCACCCAGATCAAGGGGCTGGACGCGGCTGGCCTCGCCTCGGAACTGGCCGGGCTCGCCAAGTCGCCGGCGGTCTACAAGCTGCCCGACGGGCGCGTGGTCGTCTCGCCGTTCAAGGCCGAGAACCGCACCGCCGACTGGTACGCGGCGCTGAACACCGCCATGGCGGGCCTGGGCGCGAAGCCCGCGCTCGTCCCGGTGTTCCTCAACTTCGGCGCCAACTACAAGAACTACGCCTCGGTCAGCTATGGGTTCTCCAACTGGGGCAACCGGAGCCCGAACCTGCAGGGCGGCATCGGCGGCAACATCAGCGCCTCGCACGGCCTCGGCAAGATCTGGATGCAGCCGGTCGCCGTCCAGGACGAGCGGCCCAACCAGGGCATCTACGACGAGGCGAACAACACCGAGAACCTGCGGACCACCTGGCAGAACGCCATCGACGGCGGTGCAGACTGGGTCCAGCTCACAACCTGGAACGATTTCTCCGAGGGCACCCAGTTCGCGCCCTCCCCGCACAACGACGGCGCCTACCTGGACTTGGCGTCCTACTACCTGACCCGGCTCAAGACCGGGAAGTGGCCGGCCATCGCGCGCGACACGGTCTACCTGACTCACCGCACTCAGACCGCGGCCCTCAAGCCCACGTCGGGCGGTCAGACCAAGTTCATGGTTCCGCGCTCCGGCACCGCGACCCCGCGCGACAAGGTGGAGGTCCTCACCTTCCTCACCGCCGCCGCCCAGGTCAAGGCCACCATCGGAGGGACGGCAAGTACCTACGACGCGGCGGCGGGCCTCCAAGCGCGCCTGTTCCCCCTGGCGACCGGCGCCAACGCCGCGTCGGTGACCCGCAACAGCACCACCACGGCCACGGTCACCTCTCCCTTCGCCGTGACCGCGACCCCACCGGTACAAGACCTCCAGTACCACGCCGTTAGCAGCGGCCGCCCCTGACCCGAGACGCCGTGACGCCGCTCCTGGCCCTGGATTCCGGGAGCGGCAAAGGCGGTGACCAGGCATGCCGGAGCACGTGAGTTGCCGTTTCTCCCGCCAGATTCGGATGCGGACGCACGAGGAAGTCCAGCACGGTGACGAAGCGGCCCCAGCCGCCGAAAAGGACGGGCCGACCGAATTTGCTCACTGCCTGCCGGTGGCGTGTTCGCCGTAGGCGCCCCGGAGAAGCGACGAGGCGGCAGGATCGATCGAGGTGACCGAGGAGGGCGCGCAGCGCAGCGGCGCGAGCCGGGATCTCAGGGTGTCCACGAAAACCCCAGCCCGCACACGCAGGGGGCGTGGGGGACGGGGCCCCACAGCGGGGGTCTGGGGGTCGCTCCCCAGGTAAGCATTGCGGGCCATCGGGGAAGGCGCTAAGCGCCGACCATGATGGCCCGATTCGGGGGTCTGGGGGTCGCTCCCCAGGTAAGCATTGCGGGCCATCGGGGAAGGCGCTAAGCGCCGACCATGATGGCCCGACTCGTGGGCGATACTGGGATTGAACCAGTGGCCTCTACCGTGTCAAGGTAGCGCTCTCCCACTGAGCTAATCGCCCGGGTCCGTGTCCTCCGGAGAGGTACGGGTTGAGGTGGAGACGGGATTTGAACCCGTGTACACGGCTTTGCAGGCCGTTGCCTCGCCTCTCGGCCACTCCACCAGAAGGAGACCTTCTGGTCATAGCCTGAAAGGCCCCTCAGAGCGGAAGACGGGATTTGAACCCGCGACCCTCACCTTGGCAAGGTGATGCTCTACCCCTGAGCCACTTCCGCTTGCGCCCTGCGGCGACGTGGAAAACATTAGCGCGTCCGGGGCGGTGACGCGAACCGGATTGCGGGGCGGGGCGGGGGGCGGATGCTTCGGCGCTGGTCGAAGGGTGGGTCGCCTAGGCTCGGTCACATGGGTTCGGAACAGGTCGTGGGTGTGGACATCGCGCCGGTCGCGGCTCTGCTGGCGGACCGGGCGCGGGCCGCGATGCTGACGGCGCTGCTGGACGGGCGTCCGCTCGCGGCGGGGGAGCTGGCGAGGACGGCGGGGGTGAGCGCGCAGACGGCGAGCGCGCATCTGTCGCGGCTGCTGGACGGCGGGTTCGTGACGGTCGTGAAGCAGGGGCGGCACCGGTACTACCGGTTGCGGGGCGGCGAGGTGGCCCAGGTGATCGAGGCGCTGTCGCGGATCGGCCCGCCGGTGCGGGTGAACAGCCTGCGGCAGTCCCGGGACGCGCGGCGCCTGCACGAGGCGCGGACGTGCTACGACCATCTCGCCGGCGTCGCCGGGGTGACGTTGTTCGCGGCGCTGGTGGACGGCGGCCTGATCGAGCCGGCCGACGGCGACGCCTACGAGGTGACGGAGAAGGGCGAGGAGCGCCTTGAGGCGCTGGGCCTGGATCTGGAGGCGTTGCGGAGGGGGCGGCGGAGGTTCGCCTGGCACTGCCTCGACTGGACGGAGCGGCGGCCGCACCTGAACGGGGCGCTGGGGGAGGCGCTGACCAGCCGGATGATCGAGCTGGGCTGGTTCGAGCGGGGCAGCACGCGGCGGGTGCTGGTCGTGACCGAGACCGGGTTGGCGGGTCTGGCCGATTCGTTCGGGTGCGTGCTGGGGTGAGTTTCGCCTATGCCGGGGGGCTGCTGGCCACCGGGCTCGTGGATGTGACCTCCGACCTGGGGGCGCTGGATTCGCGCGGTTGGTGGGCGGTCGTGGTGACCTATGAGGGCAAGGTCACGTGTGCCCGGTTCGAGAGGGTCAGGCCGGCGCCGCATCCGGGGGGCGCGTGGACCGGCCCGGGGGAGTGGACGAGTTCGCTGGACGAGGCCGCCTACGTCGCGGGCGTCGAGCGCATCCGCGGCGCGATCGCGGACGGTGTCGTCTACCAGGCCAATCTCTGCCGCGTGCTCTCGGCGGAGCTGCCCGGAGGTGCCGGCATCGCCGGGCTGGGGGCGAGGCTCGCCGAGCGCCATCCCGCGCCCTACTCGATGACGCTGGTGCTGCCGGGCCTGGAGGTCGCCTCCGCCTCGCCGGAGCTGTACCTGCGGCGGGACGGCCGGGTGGTCGAGTCGCGTCCGATCAAGGGGACCGGGCGGACGGCGGACGACCTGCTGCCGAAGGACCGCGCCGAGAACGTGATGATCGTCGACCTTGTCCGCAACGATCTCGGGCGGGTCGCGGAGACCGGCTCGGTGAGCGTGCCGGAGCTGTGCGCGCTGGAGGAGCATCCGGGGCTCGTCCACCTGGTGTCGGCGGTCCGGGCGCGGCTGGCGGGGGGCGGCTGGCCGGAGCTGATCGCCGCGACGTTTCCTCCCGGTTCGGTGACGGGCGCGCCGAAGTCGAGCGCGCTGAGGCTGCTGGAAGAGCTCGAACCCGTCCCCCGGGGGCCGTACTGTGGGGCCGTCGGCTGGGTGGACGCGGACTCCCGGCGCGGCGCCCTCGCCGTCGGCATCCGGACCTTCTGGGCGCAGGACGGCCTGCTGCGTTTCGGCACCGGCGCCGGCATCACCTGGGGGTCCGACCCATTTCGCGAGTGGCGCGAGACCGAGCTGAAGGCGGCTCGGCTATTGGAGGTGGCTTCCGGTGACGGAGCAGGCCAGGATCTGGCTGAACGGGGAACTGCTCGACCCTGAGCGGGCGACGGTGTCGGTCTTCGACCACGGCATGCTCGTCGGGGACGGGATCTTCGAGACCGTGAAGGCGACGAACGGGGAGCCGTTCGCGCTGACCCGGCATCTGCGGCGGCTGGCCCGTTCGGCGGCGGGTCTCGGGCTGCCCGAACCCGACCACGACGCCCTGGCGCAGGGCACGCTCGAGGTGCTCGCGGCGGCGCCGAAGTGGCCGCTGGCCCGGATCCGCATCACCTACACCAGCGGCCCGGGCCCGCTCGGCTCCGCGCGCGGCGACGAGGGCCCCACCGTGTCGATCATCGCCGGGCCGCAGGACCCGTTCCCGGCGACGGCGGACGTGACGGTCGTGCCGTGGCCGCGCAACGAGCGGGGCGCCCTGGCCGGCCTCAAGACCACCTCCTACGCGGAGAACGCCCTCGCGCTGGCCTACGCCAAGGAGCGCGGCGGCGGCGAGGCGATCTTCGGCAACACCGCGGGGGACCTGTGCGAGGGGACGGGCAGCAACATCTTCGTCGTCCTCGGCGGGCGGCTCGTCACGCCGCCCCTGGCGTCCGGCTGCCTGGCCGGGGTGACGCGGGCCCTCGCGCTGGAGTGGTGCGGCGGCGAGGAGGAGGACGTCGCGCTGGAGGACCTGTACCGCGCGGACGAGGCGTTCCTGACCTCCACGACCCGCGACGTCCAGCCGATCCGGGCCGTGGACGGGACGGTCCTCCCGGCGGCCCCGGGCCCGATCACGGCGAAGGCCATGGAGGCGTTCGCGGCCCGGTCCGCCGAGCTGATGGACCCCTGAACCAGAAAAACGATCTCCGAGTCTTTACGTGATCGAATTCTTCGTTCACGTTATGTGGTGACGCTTGTAGGAGGTCACCCATGGTCTTCTCCAGTAGGGACTTCTCCAGGAGGCGGATCGGCGCGGCGGCCGCGCTCGCTCTGGCGGGCGCGGCGCTCGCCGGGTGCGGCGGCGGATCCACGGCCGACCCCGACCGGGGCAAGGACGCCAAGAACCTCTCCCTGACGATCACCCGCAACGCCATCGAGGGCGGCAAGAACAGCGAAGAGGCCGTGTGGATCACCAGGACGGTGATCCCTGAGTTCGTCGCGGCGCAGAAGGCCAAGGGCGTCACGGTGAAGGTGACGTTCCGCGGCCAGGGCGTGGACGACGAGGTGTACAAGACGAAGCTGGCGCTCGACCTGAAGTCGCGCTCCGGTGCCGACATCATGGACATCGACGGCATCTGGGTCGGCGAGTTCGCCCAGGCCGGCTACATCCTGCCGCTGTCGAAAGCGGTCGGCGCCCCCGCAGGCGCCTGGGACGGCTGGTCGCGGATCCCCGGATCGGTGCAGCGGCTGGCGACGTTCGAGAACGAGCGCTACGGGGTCCCTCCCGGGACCGACGGCCGCCTCGTCTTCTTCAACAAGAAGCTGTTCGCGCGAGCAGGCCTGCCCGCCGACTGGCAGCCGAAGAGCTGGCAGGAGATCGTCGCGGCGGGGCGCGCCCTGAAGAAGGTCCCCGGCGTGACCCCGATCCAGCTCAACGCGGGCACCGCGATGGGCGAGGCCACCAGCATGCAGGGGGCGCTGCCGCTGCTGGCCGGGGCGGGCGCCGAGATCTGGGCGGACGGCAGGTGGACGGGCGGCGGCCAGGCGCTCAAGCAGGTCCTCGGCCTGTACGCGCAGGTCTACGGCCGCGAGGGCCTCGGCGACCCCAAGCTCCAGCAGGAGGCCAAGGGGCGTGACAAGTCGTTCGAGGAGTTCGCCGCCGGCAAGATCGGGATCCTGTTCGAGGGCGACTACTTCTGGCGGGACGTCCTCAACCCGAAGACCGGCGTGGCGAAGATGGCGACCCGCGACCAGGACGTCGGCTACGCGCTGATCCCCGCCGTCTCCCAGGGCCGGGGGGTGCGCGGGCAGTCGTTCGTGAGCATGTCGGGGGGCTCGGTGACCGTCCTCAACCCCAACACCGATTACCCGCAGCAGGCCTTCGAGTTGCTGGCCTTCATGAACTCCCCGGAGATGGTCAAGGCGCGGACGGCCGGCACCCCCGAGATCACGTCCCGGACGGACGTCAACAAGGAGATCCTCGCGGGCGACCCTTTCCTGACGTTCGTGTCGGAGAAGGTGCTGCCCGTCACGTCCTATCGCCCGGGGCTCTCGGCCTACCCGCAGGTGTCGACCGCCTTGCAGGAGGCCACGGCGAGCGTGGTGTCGGGCAAGAGCCCCGACCAGGCCGCCGCCGAGTACGCCAAGAAGCTGGAGGGGATCGTCGGTGGCGCCTCCCACGTCACCCCGCGCTGACCTCGCGCCCGCGGCCGCGCCGTTCTTCGAGGGCGACGCGGCCGGGCTGGGGCGGGGGCGCGCCGCCGCCTTCGTCGCGCCCGCGCTGGTCCTGGTCGCCGTGTTCCTGGTGTTCCCCGCCCTCTGGACGCTCTACCTGGGCACGACCGACTACCGGCTCACGGGCGTCGCCGCCAGCGAGCCGCGGTTCGTCGGGACGGACAACTACCGGACGGTCCTCGGCGACGGGGACTTCCACCGGTCGCTGTGGCTGACGCTCCAGTTCGTCCTGGGGTCGGCGGTGATCGGGCAGACCGTGCTCGGCTTCTCGATCGCGTGGGTGATGCGCGACCGGCCGGGCCCGGTCAGGCGCCTGGTCGAGGGGCTGGTGCTGCTGGCCTGGATCCTGCCGTCCTCGGTCATCGCGTTCCTGTGGATCGCGCTGCTCGACCGCGACGGCGGGACCCTCAACGCCGTGCTCGGCACCCCGGGCACGGCGTGGCTGCTCGACCACCCGATGGCGTGCGTCGTCGTGTTCAACGTCTGGCGCGGGACGGCGTTCTCGATGATGCTCTACGGAGCGGCGCTCGGGAACGTTCCACCGTCCCATCTGGAGACGGCGCGGCTCGCGGGCGCCTCGACGTGGCAGACGCTCCGCGACGCGGTGTTCCCGCGCATCCGCGGCCATCTGCTGACGAGCCTGCTGCTGGTCAGCCTGTGGACGTTCAACGACTTCACCCCGTTCCTGATCACCGCGGGCGGCCCGGACGGGCGCTCGGAGATCATGTCGGTGTACGTGTACCGGACGGCGCTCGGGGACGGCCGGCTCGGGTTCGGCGCCGCCATCTCGCTGATCATGATTCTGATCAACCTGGTGATCGCGCTGCTCTACCTGCGGGCGCTGCGCGACCGCGGGCGCGCCCGCACGGCGGAGCCCGGTGGGGCGGAGGCCGGCGCGGCGCGGGGGGCGGCCGCGTGAACGGCACCGTACGGGAGCTGCTGCGCCGCATCGGGCTGGCGGTGTTCGTCTCGGCCGTCCTCGGGTTCTTCGCGCTGCCGCTGCTCTGGCTGGCCTTCGCGCCGTTCGACGCGAACCCCGGCATCTCGGCGTCGCTGCCCGAGTTCACCCTCCACAACTTCCGGGTCCTGCTGGACAACCCCTACGCGCTCGCGTCGCTGCGCAACTCGGTGCTGCTGGCCGCCGGGACGGCCGCGCTCGTCGTCACGACCGCGTCGCTGGCCGCGTACGCGCTGAGCCGGGTCCGGGTGCCGGGCCGGGACCTGCTGCTCTACGTCCTGCTCCTGCTGTCGTCGATCATCACCGGGACGGCCGCGATGGTGCCGGTGTTCCTGCTGGCCTTCAACCTGCACCTGATCGACTCGCGGCTCGGCGTGATCCTGGTGCTGACCGGCGGGCTGCTGCCGGCGGCGATCTTCCTGCTCAAGGACTTCACCGACGCCACGCCCACGTCCTACGAGGAGGCCGCGCGGGTGTTCGGCGCCTCGCCGCTGCAGGTGCTGCGGCACGTCGTCCTCCCGGTCATCCGCCCTGGGCTCGCCACCGTGGCGGTCTGGACGGTCGCGCAGGTGTGGGGCGACTTCCTCATGCCGTTCCTGCTCCTGCGGAACCCGGACAAGGCCCCCGCCTCGGTGATCATGTACACGTTCTACACCGAGGGCGGCCAGCCGGACCTGCCCCTGATCTCCACGTTCTCGCTGCTGTACTCCCTGCCGGTCGTGCTCATGTACCTGTTCGTCAGCCGCCGGTACGGGTTCCGCTTCCACGGAGGGATCAAGCGCTGATGGGGTCCATCACGATCCGGCGGCTGACGAAGGTGTACCCGGGCGGCGTGCGGGCCCTGGACGCGCTCGACCTCGACGTCGCGACGGGTGAGTTCTTCGCGCTGCTCGGCCCGTCCGGTTGCGGGAAGACGACGCTGCTGCGCACGGTCGCCGGCCTGGAGGCGGCCACGGGCGGGACGGTCCGCCTCGGCGACGAGGACGTGACGCGGCTCCAGCCGGGGCGCCGCGACGTCGGCATGGTGTTCCAGGACTACGCGCTGTTCCCGCACATGAACGTCATGGACAACATCGCCTACCCGCTGCGCGTCAGGAGGCTGGGCCGCGCCGTCCGGTACGCGCGGGCGGCGGAGGCCGCCCGCGAGCTCGGTCTCCAGGGGCTGGAGCGGCGGCGTCCGGGGGAGCTGTCGGGCGGCCAGCAGCAGCGGGTCGCGCTGGCCCGCGCGGTGGTGGCCGATCCGCGGGTCCTGCTGCTGGACGAGCCGCTGTCCAACCTCGACGCGCGGCTCCGCCTGGAGGCCCGCACGTTCCTGAAGAGGTTCCAGCAGCGGCTCGCGTTCACGTCGGTGTTCGTCACGCACGACCAGGCGGAGGCACTGGCGCTCGCCGACCGGATCGCGGTGATGGAGTCGGGGCAGATCCGGCAGATCGGCACACCCGCGGAGGTGTTCCGGCGGCCGGCGAACCTGTTCGTGGCCTCGTTCATCGGTTCGACGCCGATGAACCTGCTGCCCGGCACGGTCCGCGGCGGGGCCGTCGCGGTCGCCGGGACCGAACTGCCCGTCCCGGAGGAGGCGCGCGGCCTCCTACCGGACGGGCAGGAGGTCGTGTGCGGGGTACGTCCCGAGTACATGGAGTTCAGCACCGAACCGGTGGACGGGGCGTTCGGCGGGAGGGTGTCCGTCGTGGAGAACCTCGGCGCGTCCTCGCTCGTGACCCTGGACGTCGGCGGCGAGACGGTGCGGGTCGTGGTCGGGGAGGGGGCTGAGGTCCAGCTCTCAGCGGAGGGATGGGCGTCGCCGCGTCCGGGACGCGTCCTGCTCTACCGGGACGGCGGGCTGGTGACGGGCGCCGCCGACGGGGCCGGGCGGGCCGCGGCGCCCCTGACCAGGGACGGGAGGAGCGGATGACCGTGCACGGCGGACGGTGGAGCCTCGAAGACCGTCTGGAGCAGGGGCTGCGCGAACTCCCCTTCGAGGTGCCGCCGGGGACGGCGTCCGTCACGGTCGAACTGTCCTTCGACGGCGGTGTGATCGACCTGGGCTGCCATGGACCCGACGGGTTCCGCGGCTGGTCCGGTGGGGCGCGCCGCCGTTTCACGATAGGCGCCGACTGGGCGACGCCCGGCTATCTCCCGGGCGAGCTGGAACCCGGCCCGTGGCACGTCTGGCTCGGGCTGCATCGGATACCACCGGACGGCGTCCCGTACGAGGTCACCGTCACCACGTCTGGGCGGAGCCCGAAGCGGCCGGACGAGCCGCCGCCTCCGCGCCCGGAACGGCCGTCCCGCCCGGAACTGCCCGCCCCCGAAGGGATGCGCTGGCTCGCCGGTGACCTGCACTCGCACACCGTCCACAGCGACGGCACGCTCACCGTCCACGAACTGGCGTGCCTCGCGGCCTCCCGCGGCCTGGACTACCTCGCGGTCACCGACCACAACACCGTCAGCCACCATTCCGAGCTGCCCGCCGCCGCGGCGCACGCCGGGATCCTGCTGCTGCCCGGCCAGGAGGTCACGACCGACCTCGGCCACGCGAACGTCTTCGGCGACACCGGCTGGATCGACTTCCGCGGGCCGAGCGCCGACTGGGCCGCCTCCGCCGCCGCGCGCGGCGGGCTCATGTCGATCAACCACCCGCTCAGCGGCGACTGCGCCTGGCGCCGCCCGCTGCCCGCCGAGCACCGGCCGCGCTTCGCCGAGATCTGGCATTCGTCCTGGTGGGACCGCCGATGGGGTGCCCCGCTGGCCTGGGCGCAGGTGTGGCGGCCGCGGGGCGTCGTCCCGCTCGGCGGCAGCGACTTCCACGACCCGGCGCAGACGAAGAACCTCGGCGAGCCCGTGACCTGGGTCCTCGCCGAGGGGCAGGACGTGCTGGGCGGGCTCGCGGCGGGCCGGACGGCGGTGTCCGCCGGCCTGGACGCGCCGGTGCTGCTGCGCGCCGCCGGCGAGCTCCACGCCCTCGGCGCGGACGGGACCGTGCTGGTCGGGCCGGACGGGCGGCGGACCGCCGTCCGGGGCGACCGCGTCCGGATGCCGGCCGGCGCGCCGGGCATGCACCGACTGGAGACCCACGAGAACGAGGTGATCGCACTGTGCGGGTAGAAGGCCGGACCGAGGGCTCAGAGATCGTCGTCGTGCCGCACACCCACTGGGACCGCGAGTGGTACCTGCCGTTCCAGCGCTTCCGGCTCCGCCTCGTGTCGCTGCTGGACGGCGTCATCGACGGGATGGAGGCCGACCCGCGCTGGCACTTCACCCTGGACGGGCAGATGGCCGCCGTCGACGACTACCTGGAGATCCGTCCCGAGCGGCGCGAACGGCTGGCCGCGCTCGTCCGGGAGGGCCGGCTGGCCGTCGGGCCCTGGCAGATCCTGCACGACGAGTTCCTGTGCTCGGGGGAGAACATCGTCCGGAACCTGGAACTCGGTCTGCGGCGCGCGGAAGAGCTGGGCGCGGCGATGATGGTCGGCTACCTGCCCGACCAGTTCGGGCACTGCGCGCAGACACCGCAGATCCTCAGGCTCGCGGGGATCGAGCACGCCTGCGTGTGGCGCGGCGTCCCGGACCGGGTCCGCACCCGCGCGTTCGCCTGGGAGGCGCCGGACGGGACCGCGATCCGCACCCAGTACCTCCCCGAGGGCGGCTACGGCAACGCCGCGTCGATGTTCGAGGAGTTCGAGGACGGCGCGTCCCTGCTGCCCGGCCGCGTCGCCGGGTTCGCGGAGGCGATGGGCCGCTGGTACCCGGGCGGCGGCCCGCTGCTGGCCATGTACGGCGCCGACCACACCGCGCCCGCCGCCGACCTCGCCGACCGCGTCGCCTCCGCCGGGCTCCCGATGCGGCTGGACACGCTCGCCGGGTACTTCGCGGACGAGAGGACGTCCGTGGACGGCCTGCCGCACGTCCGGGGCGAGCTGCGGTCGCACGCCCGCGCCAACATCCTGCCGGGCGTGCTGTCGGCCCGCGTCCGGCTCAAGCAGCTGATGGGACGCGCCGAGCGGCTCGTGGAACGCTACGCCGAACCCCTCACCGCCCTCTGGTACACCGGCGACGCGCAGCGGTTCCTCGACCTCGCCTGGCGGCGCCTCATCGAGGTGAGCTGCCACGACTCGGTCACCGGATGCGGCAGCGACGAGACCGCCGAGCAGGTCGCGGCGCGCATGGCGGAGGCCGAGCAGCTCGGCCGCGCGGTCTGCGACCTCGTCACCGCCGAGCGCGCCGCGACGGTGCCGCTCGGCTCGCACCTGGTGTTCAACCCGACCCCCGCCCCGCGGACCGGCCTCGTCACCCTCGACATCCCGTGCGAAGGGGAACCCGGGCTCGTGACGGGGGACGGGCGCCCGGTCCCCGTCCAGACGCTCGACGTCGCTCCCACCGTCCTGGACGACGCCGTCCACCCGGTCTCCGAACTGCCGATCCTTCTGGAGCGCGTGTACGGGCGGGTGCTGTTCGGGCAGGAGATCCGCGACTGGACGGTGTCCCGGGAGGACCGCACGCTCACCTTCCACGTCACGTCCCGTGCCGACGTCCCGTTCGACATCGGCGAAGTGCGGGACGCGCTGCGCGACGCGGACGGGGACTGGCGCGTCCGGATCCTGGCCGATCCGCGCCGCACGGTCGCCGCGCTGGTCGAAGTGCCCGCCCTGGGCATGGCCGCCGTCCGGCCCGCCGCGCCGGGCGGTACCGGGGAAGGGCCCGTGAAGGCCGAAGGGAACGTCCTGGACAACGGGCTGCTGCGCGCCGAGGTCCGGGAGGACGGCACGCTCCAGCTGCGCACCCCGTCCGGCCACGTCGTCGAAGGGGTCGGCCGCGTCGTGGACGGCGGCGACCTCGGCGACTCCTACAACTACGCGCCGCCCGTGGAGGACCGCATCGTCGGCGATCCCGTGGCGGTGGACGTCCGGCCCGTGTGGGACGGGCCGCTCGTCGCCGCGCTCGCCGTCGTCCGGACCTACCGGTGGCCCGCCTCCGGAGACGTCCCGCGCGACGCCCGGTCCGACGCCGAAGAGGACGTGACCGTCACCACCCGCGCGGAACTGCGCGCCGGGGAGCCCTTCCTCCGGCTGCGCGTCACGTTCGACAACCGGTGCGACGACCACCGCGTCCGGCTGCACATGTCACTGCCGCGCCACGCCGACTCGTCCTTCGCCGAGGGCCAGTTCGCGATCGTCGAGCGCGGGCCCACGGCGGAGGGCGGCTTCGGCGAGCGGCCGGTGCCGACGTTCCCCGCGTCCGGGTTCGTCGCCGCGGGCGGCCTCGCCGTCCTGCTGGAGCACGTCACCGAGTACGAGGTGCTCGGCGGACGGGAGCTGGCGCTCACCCTGCTGCGCTCGATCGGCCACCTGTCGCGGGACCGCAACGCCTACCGCGACCAGCCCGCCGGGCCGCAGCTCCCCACCCCGCGGGCCCAGTGCCGGGGCGAGCGCGCGGTCGGGCTCGCGATCATGCCGTACTCCGGCGAGGCCCCCGGAACCGATGTCCTGCGGGCCGCCGAGACCTACCGCCACGACCTGCTCACCGCCGCCGGCTACGGGCGGGCCGCCACACCCCTCCCTGCCTCCCGGGAGGGCCTCTCGATCACGGGCGACGGCGTGGCGATGACCTCGCTCCGCCTCCGCGACGGCTGGACCGAGGCCCGGATGGTCGCCCAGTGCGCGCGTCCCACCACGGCCGTCCTGCGCGGCGACCTCACCGAGGCGACCCGCGTCGACCTGCGCGGACGACCCGGCATCCCGCTCGACGTGCATGACGGCACGGCCACGCTCGCCCTGCGCCCCTGGGAGATCGCGACGATCCGCTTCCGGACGGCCTAACCCGCGGCATGGGCGGCCTCGGCCGCCGCGTCATGAGCGGTTTCGGCCGCCGCGTCATGAGCGGCCTCGGCCGCCATCGCCGCCCCCACGATGCCCGCGTTGTTCACCAGCCGCGCCGGGACGATCTCCGCCCGGACCCCCTTGATCAGCGGGATGAAGTGCTCGGACTTCTTGCTCACCCCGCCCCCCACGACGATCAGCGAGGGGGAGATCAGCGCCTCCAGGTGGGCCATGTACACGCTCAGCCGCTTCGCCCACTTCTTCCAGCTGAGGTCCTCCTCCTCCCGCGCCTTCGCCGCCGCGCGGACCTCGGCGTCCTCGCCGTCGATCCGCAGGTGGCCGAACTCGGTGTTCGGGACGAGGACGCCGTCGGTGAACAGCGCGCTGCCGATCCCCGTCCCCAGCGTGAGCACGACGACCGTCCCGCGCCTCCCGCGTCCCGCGCCGAGCCGCATCTCCGCGATCCCCGCCGCGTCCGCGTCGTTGAGCAGCGTGACCTCCCGCCCGGTCGCGTCCGCGATCAGCGCGCGCGCCTCCAGCCCGATCCACCGCTTCGACACGTTCGCCGCCGACATCGTCACGCCGTCGACCACCACGCCGGGGTAGGTGACCCCGACCGGCCCGTCCCACCCGAAATGCTCCACGACCTGCGCGAGCACCTTCGCGACCGCCTTGGGCTTCGACGGCTGCGGCGTGTCCACCCGGAACCGCTCCCGGGTGAACGTCCCGTCCGACAGGTCGACCGGCGCGCCCTTGATCCCCGACCCGCCGATGTCGATCCCCAGCATCTCCCTCGCCATGCCCCCACTCTGCCCGATCCCCACCCCGCTAAGAGCCCTCCAGCACCTGCAGGCCGATCACCCCGACCACGATCAGGCCGAGGAACGCCAGCCGGGCCGGTGACGCGCTCTCGCCGAACGCGACCATGCCGACGAGCGCGACACCGAGCGCCCCCAGCCCGACGAACACCGCGTACGCCGTCCCGACCGGCAGCGTCCGCAGCGACAGCGACAGTACGACGACGCTGAGCAGCGCCACCGACAGGCCGATGACGGTCGGCCAGAGCCGCGTCAGGCCGTCCGACTGCTTCAGCGCCGTCGCCCACACCAGCTCCGTCAACCCCGCGATCAGTAGGAAAACCCATGCCATCAGGCCGCAAACCCCCCGTCCACGGCGATCGCCGCACCGGTCACATAGTCCCCGCCCGGGCCCGCCAGATGCGCGACCATCGCGGCGATCTCGTCGACCCGCCCGTACCGGCCGAGCGCCGCGAACCCGCGCTCGAACTCGGCGTCGGGGGAGTCCGCGGGGTTCATCTCGGTGTCGGTCGAGCCCGGCTGCACCACGTTCGCGGTGATCCCGCGCGGCCCGAGATCGCGGGCCAGGCCCCGGGTGAGGCCGGTGAGCGCCGACTTGCTCATGGCGTACAGCGTCCAGCCGGGATAGGGGACGCGCTCGGCGAGGCTGCTGCCGATGTTGATGATCCGCCCGCCCGGCCCGAGATGGCGGGCCGCCGCCTGCGCCGCGACGAACGCCGCCCGGACGTGGATCGCCAGCGTCCGGTCGAGTTCGGTGGCCGACACGTCCTCCAGCGGCCCGTAGGGCGCGATCCCGGCGTTGTTGACCAGGATGTCGAGGCGGCCCAGCTCGGCCGCCGCGCGGTCGACGGCCGCGACGACGGCCGCGGGGTCGGCGGCGTCGGCGGCGATCGCCAGCCCGCGCCCGCCCGCCGCCTCGATCTCGCGGACGACGCCCGCGGCCCGTTCCGGGGCCCGCACGTAGGTCACCGCGACGTCGGCGCCGTGCCGCGCCAGCCGCCGCGCGATCGCCGCCCCGATGCCGCGCCCGCCGCCCGTCACCAGCGCCGCCCGTCCCGTCAGATCCGTCGTCATCTCAACTCCCACGTCGCTAACCGGAAAAATCTCCGCTTAGCGAGCTTAACCGGAGAACATTCCGGATACAAACCCGTTACGCTGATGTGCCGTGCCGAGAGGGGGCTGGATGCGGGAGCTGCCCGTGGTGGGGCGGCCGCCCGCCGAGCGCGCGGACGCGACGCACAACCGCCGCCGCATCCTGCGCGCGGCCGCCGAGCTGATCGCGACCCGCGGGCCCGAGGCCGTCTCCATGGACGAGGTCGCGCGTGCCGCCGGGGTCGGCGTCGGCACCGTGTACCGCCGGTTCGGGGACCGGGCCCGGCTCGTCTACGCCGTGATCGACGACCGCGAGCGCGACTTCCAGGCAGCCTTCATCCAGGGCCCCGCGCCGCTCGGCCCGGGCGCCGCGCCCGCCGAGCGCGTCCGCGCCTTCCTGCACGCCCTGGCCGACCGCACCGAGGCCCAGGCGGACCTGCTGCTGATGGCCGAGTCCGACCCGCCCGAGGCCCGCTTCCGCGAGGGCTCCTACCTGCTCTACCACCGGCATCTGGAGATCCTGCTCCAGGAGATCCGCCCGGACGCCGACGCCTCCTACCTGGCCGACGCCCTCCTCGCCCCCCTCGCCGCCAACCTGTTCCTCCACCAGCGCCGGACGCGCGGCATGCCCCTCGACCGCATCAAGGCCGGCCTGGACGCGCTCGCCGGAGACCTCACCGCGCCCAGGAAGCGACCGGTCTCAGAGACGCGGCGCCAGCAGGGTGAACGCGTGGTCGATCAGGGCGGCGCGGTCGGCCGTCCCGTCTGAGCGCAGCCACTCGCGGGCGGCCGCGTCCAGGGCGGCGCCGGCGGCGGCGGTGAGCAGCTCGGCGGTGAAGGCGTCGAGGGAGGCGCCGGGCCTTTCCCTCAGCGCGGCGGTGACCCGATCCCGCAGCTCGTCGCGCTTCTGGTGCAGGCGCGCCCGCAGCGCCGGGGTCGTCTCGATGAGACGCATGCCGGCCAGGTCGCGCTGGGCGGCGTGGACGCGCGGCTCCCAGTCGCGCAGTACGGCGTGCAGGCACGCCCAGGCATCGCCGTCGCAGGGCCGCGCCCGGATGTCGTCGGCGATGCGTTCGGCGAGGTCGTCGACGTCGCCGAACACCACGTCCTCCTTGGTCGGGAAGTAGCGGAAGAAGCTGCGCTTCGACAGACCCGCCGCGGCGGCGATGTCCTCGACGGTGGTCCGCTCGTATCCGCGTTCGACGAACAGTCCGAGCGCGAGCTCGGCGAGTTCGGCGCGCACCGCGCGCCGTGTCCGCTCCCGCAGCCCCATCTCCGCACGTGTCATGCACCGAGGATAGATTATGGCACTTGGAGTTGCATATGACACCGAGTGTCATATTCTGCGTTCGTCAGCGATGGCCTGCGGGTGAGGAGAAGACGATGCGCGGCAAGACCGTCCTGGTGACCGGAAGCACCGCGGGGATCGGCCGGGAGACCGCCCGGCGGCTGGCCCTGCTCGGCGCCGAGGTGATCCTCGTCGGGCGCCACCCCGAGCGCGCGAGGGCCGCCGCCGCCGAGATCTCACGGGAGGCCGGCGAAGTCACGGCGCTGACCGCGGACCTGTCGGACCTGGCCGGTCTCCGCCGTCTCGCCGACCAGGTCACCGAGCGGTACGACCGCCTGGACGTCCTGGTGAACAACGCCGGGGGCATGAACGCCGAGCGGCGGCTCACGCGGGACGGCGTCGAGGCCACGTTCGCCGTCAACGTCCTCGCGCCGTACGCCCTCACCTGCCTGCTCCTGCCGACGCTGCGCGCGGCGGGCGCGGCGCGCGTGGTCAACCTGACCGGCGGCATGCCCGGCGGGACGATCGACCCCGGCAACCTGCAAGGAGAGAAGAAGTACCTCGGTTGGAGGTTCGCGCACTACAACCACGCCAAGACGGCCCTGATGGCGATGAGTCACCGGTTCGCCTCCCAACTGGAAGAGGGAGGGGTGACCGTCAACGTGGCCTATCCGGGCCACGCCTACACCCCCGGGAACCAGGCCACCCCCATGCGCGCGTTCCCCTACCTCTACCGCCCCGCCGCCCCGCTGATCAGGCTGCTCGGGCCGCTGCTCCTGTCGAACATGACCAAGGCCTCGCGCTCCAGCGTCCACCTGGCGTCCAGCCCGGAGATGGAGGGCGTTACCGGGGCATATGTCGACGCCAAGGCGCGCCGCGCGGCGTGGCCGTCAGGCGCGCTCGACGAAGGGGGGCAGCAAGCGGTGTGGTCGGAGTGCGAACGCCTCAGCGGCCTGACCCCAGGATGAAGAAAGGCGGCCGCACGGGCCGGGGCCGGTCGCACGAATCGTCCGCCGAAGCCCTTATCGGACGGACCGCCAGGCGTCACACTGGCGGAGTGAACGACTTCGATCTCCTCGTCCTCGGCTCGGGGCCCGGCGGTCAGCGCGCCGCCATCGCGGCCGCCAAGCTCGGCCGCAGGGTCGGCATCGTCGACCGCCGTGACATGATGGGCGGCGTCTGCATCAACACCGGGACGATCCCGTCCAAGACGCTCCGCGAGGCCGTCCTCTACCTGACCGGGCTCAACCAGCGCGAGCTGTACGGGCAGAGCTACCGGGTCAAGGACGAGATCACCGTCGCCGACCTCGGGATGCGCACCCGGCACGTCATCGGCCGCGAGACCGACGTCGTCCGCAGCCAGCTCGCCCGCAACCGCGTCACCGTCCTGCCCGGCACCGGCCGCTTCCTGGAACCCGGCACGGTCGCCGTCAGCGGCACCGGCGAACGCGGGCAGACGGTCACCGCCGACCGCATCGTGATCGCGACGGGCACCCGCCCCGCCCGCCCCGAGACCGTCGACTTCGACGACCGGACGATCATCGACTCCGACGGCATCATCCACATGGACCGCATCCCCGAGACCATGGTCGTCGTCGGAGCCGGCGTGATCGGCATCGAGTACGCCTCCATGTTCGCCGCGCTCGGCACCAAGGTCACCGTCGTCGAGCGGCGCGAGCGCATGCTCGACTTCTGCGACCTGGAGATCGTCGAGGCGCTGAAGTACCACCTGCGCGACCTGGCGGTCACCTTCCGGTTCCGCGAGAGCGTCGCCTCCGTCGAGCGGATGGCGCACGGCGCGATCACCGTCCTGGAGAGCGGCAAGCGGATCCCCGCCGACACCGTCATGTACTCCGCCGGACGCCACGGCATGACCGGCGACCTGTGCCTGGAGGCCGCGGGCCTCACCGCCGACCGCCGGGGCCGGATCAAGGTCGACGAGCACTACCGCACCGAGGTCCCGCACATCTACGCGGTCGGGGACGTGATCGGGTTCCCGTCCCTCGCGGCCACCTCGATGGAGCAGGGCCGCCTCGCCGCCCACCACGCCTGCGACGAGCCCGTCTCGCAGATACACGAGACCCAGCCGATCGGCATCTACACGATCCCCGAGATCAGCTTCGTCGGCCGCACCGAGGACGCCCTGACCGAGGACAAGGTCCCCTTCGAGGTGGGCGTGTCCCGCTACCGCGAGCTCGCCCGCGGCCAGATCATCGGGGACTCCTACGGGATGCTGAAACTCCTCGTCTCACCGGAGGACCGGCGCCTCCTCGGCGTCCACGTCTTCGGCACCGGCGCCACCGAGCTCGTCCACATCGGCCAGACGGTCATGGGGTGCGGCGGCACCGTCGACTACCTGGTCAACGCCGTCTTCAACTACCCCACCTTGGCCGAGTCCTACAAGGTCGCCGCCCTGGACGCGATGAACAAGATGCGTCACATCGCGCGCCTGTCCGGCTAGGACGGCCAGAGCAGGTTCTCCAGCTCGGCGTCGATGTCGATGAACTCACTCTCCTGGCCGGCGGGCACCGCCTGGTACGTCCGGTGGAGGAAGTCGGCGAGAGGGGAGAGCGGCACCTCGAACAGCGCGTCCCCGAACGGGGAGGACAGCGCGATGTTGAGCGTGCCGTCGTCCTCGCCGGGCCAGACCTCGACGTCCCCGGCCCCGACCTTGCGCACGATGCCGACGGTGAGCAGCTCCCGAGCGAAGATCCACTCGACCGGCTCGTCGTCGCCCACGTAGAAGGCCATCCGGATCGCGTACGGGTCGTCGGCCGCGTACTCCAGCCCGGCCAGCAGAGGGACGGTCGTGCGGTCGGGGACGACGAGACGAAGGCCCAGCTCTGCTGAGACGGTGGTACTGCTGTTCATGGCCATTCCCTCTTACGTCGGTCCCGCTGGCTCACGGGGTGCCTCGGTGGCGGTACTCCTTCCCACCGACATCCCCGCGATCTATGACGCCTAACTGCCTGAACTCGGCCGAACATTCCGGCGCCCCCGGCGTTTGTGATCCATCCCACCATAGCAAAACCTGCGTCTGACCTGGGCAAAAGCGGATCATTCGCAACTTTCCTTCGTCCCGCCCCGCCTGCCCCGCGCCCCGATCCGCACGCCCCCACGGGCCCCCGCTGGCCCATCCGCTGCCTTAGAGTAAAACCGTGGCAATAAATCATGAAAAGGACGCCCCGTCGCCGGAACCGCGCCTCTCCCACCGCTTCCGCGCCCGGATCCGGCGCAACCCGCTCCTCAACACCGCCTGGCGCGCCGGCGTCTTCCTCACCGGCGCCGCCGTCCTCGCCACGGGTCTGATCATGATGGTGACCCCCGGCCCCGGCCTCCTCGGCATCGTCATCGGCCTCGCCATCCTCGCCACCGAGTTCGCCTGGGCCCAGCGCGCCCTCCACCGAGCCCGGACCGCCGCCGACCGAGCCAAGGAAAAGGCCCTGGACCCCCGCGCCCGCCGCCGCAACACCATCCTCGGCGTCCTGACCGCCGCCGCCCTGGCCGCCGCCCTGACCGCCTACCTGGCCGTCTACGGCACGACCCTCCCCTGGAACATAGAAGACCCCACCTTCTGGACCTGAACCCCAGCCCCACCCCCGGAAACCGGCGCGCGACCACCCCCGGAGATGCGCTAGAGTTTCCGACGTCGGAACACGCGTTCCGCAGGGGCGATTAGCTCAGTGGGAGAGCGCTTCGTTCACACCGAAGAGGCCACTGGTTCGAACCCAGTATCGCCCACCCCAAGTTTCCGCAGGTCAGAGCGTTGTCCACGGCGCGATCTCGTGTGTCCCGATGACCGCTTCGTAGTCTCGGGAGCCAGCCGGGGAGCCAATTCATACGCTTCGCAGATTCCCGAAGCGCTCACACAGACAGTCCATCATTGCGACCGCGTTGTCCTGGTCGGCCGAGTTCGGCGGCGGAAGTCGCACTGGCCGCCTTGGGACCGCGCGAAGAGCCGGACGGCTGACTTCGACGCCGCCTGCGTGTCGGCCGGCTATCGGGTCGGCGTCAGTCCCGCAGGCGGGCGCATCTAAGTCGTATGGAAGACGCCGGAGGCGGACGGGAACCGGACGAGGCGAAGCGGACGCGCTCAAGGCGGGTCCGCCTCGTCGAGGCCGAACTCGGTTTCCCGGCGGTTCGAACCGGCATGGAACTTCAGGTCAGGACGGTGCGCGCGACCCGGTTCCGCAGTTCGCCGAGGCGGTCGACCCTGGTGACGACGACGTCGCCGTCGGCGAGGAAGATCTGCGGGTCGCGGGCGTTGCCGATCCCGCTCGGCGTGCCGGTGAGTACGACGTCGCCGGCCCGGAGCGTCATGCCCAGGGAGAGTTCGGCGATGAGCCGTTCGAAGCGGAAGGCGACCTGCCCTGTCGAGGCGTCCTGCAACAGCTTCCCGTTGACCTCGCACTGGACGCGCAGCGCGTAGGGGTCGGCGATCTCGTCAGCGGTGGTGATCCATGGTCCGAGCGGCATGGTCGCGTCGACGCTCTTCCCCTTCAGCCACTGCCCGCCGTGGGCCCGTTGCAGGTCGCGCTGCGACACGTCGTTGGCCACGCAGTAGCCGAAGACGTGGTCGAGCGCGGTCTCCTCGGGGATCGACCGGCCGTCCTTCCCGATCACGATCGCGACTTCGGCCTCGTAGTCCCATTTCATGGACAGGTCCGGGTCGAAGGCGATGTCGTCGTACGGTCCGATCACGGTGCCTGGGCCCTTGCCGAAGAAGGTCGGCCGGGTCGGCCGCGACTTCGGGTCCTGCCCTTCGCGTTTCCCGAGCGACTCGTCGAAATGGTCCCAGTAGTTCCAGCCCGTAGCGAGGATGTCGCGGTTGAAGTGCCGCAGCGGGGCGGTGAGCGTCACCTCGGCCAGGGGGCACGCCGGGGCGCCCATCGCCGCCGCGGCGAGCGCATCCAGAGCGGGCGGGCCGCCGCGGACGGCATCGTCGAGGGTGCCCAGCCCCGGGGGGAGCAGCGCGATCGTCTCACCGTCCGCCGCTACCAGCCCGATGTGGGCCGCGCCGGCGTGGTGCACCGCGGCGAGCCTCACGTGCCCTCTCCCTGGCCGTCTTGGAGGACCGCGATAGCGTTGATCTCGATCAGGTAGTCCTTGTTCACGAACTTCGAGACCTCGACCAGCGTCGACGCGGGAGGCACGCCGGTGAAGTACTGCCTGCGTACGGCGTGGATCGCTTCGAAGTCCTCCATGTTGCGCACGTAGACGTCGACGCGCACGATGTCGTCGAGCGTGCCCCCGGCCGCTTCCATGGCGGCCATGATGTTCCGGCACACCTGGTGAGTCTGCGCGGTGATGTCTCCGATCCCCTCGACCGTGCCGGATCTGGTGCGAGCGGTCATCCCGGAGACGAACACCAGTCGCCCTTGGGAACTCGCTGACACGGCTTGGGCGAAATGGCCGTTCGGGACGGCCAGGTCGACGGATCTCACTTCCTGCTTGGGCATGGACGCCCGCCTTTCGGGTGGGTTGCGAACGTGGTCGCTGGAGGCGGCCGGGTCTCCGTGGCTACCGTGCGTCGGCGGGGTCGGTGTACCACTCGGGTTGAGTCGGATAGTGCGGCCCGTCGTAGGTCTCAAGGAGGATCGAGTCCTCTTCGGCGAGGGTCGGACCGTGCATGCTGCCCTTCGGGTTCCAGTAGAACGAGCCCCGGGTCAGCGTCAGCCCGGTGGGCGAATACGTGTACCGCCCGCTCAGGCAGAACATGAACTGGTTGGACGCGTGGGAGTGGCGGGACGGGATCCCGGCACCCTTCAGGAACCGGACGAGAGCGATGGACGCGCCTGTCGCGTCGTCGCGCCACAGCAGCCGCTGGGAGAGCCCGGCCAACGTCTTGTCCACCCACTCCAGGTCGTCCGTCCGAAGCAGGACCTCACGGAATCGGCCGAGGAGCTTCCCTTGGCCGTTCGTGACGAGCTGTTCGCGGGACCGGTCCGGTGCCGCACCGGAGTACGCAGCGGGATCGGAAACGTTGTCCGCCCATTCGTGCTCGGACACACCCGCGGGGCATGGCGGGCGCGGCGTGACCAGCGGCTCAGCCATGCCCGGGTCCCCCTCCGGCCTCGCGCGAACCGTCTGCCGCGTCCTCGCCGGACGTCTTCAGCTCGACGAGCCTGCTGTGGTATCGGGTGTTCCCGCGGTTCGTCAGCATGTGGACCTCGCCGGGCTCTCGGTACACGACGCCGCCGAACGGCTCGTGCACCAGACGCGGCTCGCCGCCGTCGAGGGGATCGATCCGGTTGTCCGCGGCGGCCAGCGCGATGACCAGGTAAGGGTTGCCGTGCCGGTGCCACGTCTGCTGCTCGCCCGGTTCGAGGACGATGTCCCAGACCCGAACGCTGGCGTTCTCGAAGACGACCCTCTGACCGACCTTGCCGAGGGTGACCTCGGAGCCGTCCGGAGCGATGGCGATCTCATCCGCTGACATGGGCTTCCTCTCTTTCGGATTGCTCGGACGCGACGGGGACGGGGCGGCCGACGGCGCGGGCGTACAGCTCGGCCGCGACGTCGCGCCCGGAGTGGGGGGCGAACGACGCGATCGCCGCCACGTGCGCGTCCGGCCGGACGAGCACGACGGTGTCGGGAGGTACACCGAACCGCTGTTCGACCCGGCCGCCGGGATCGAAGAGCGCACGCCGCCGCAGGCCGGAGTCGTGCGGCGCGTCCCACCGGCTGACGGCGAAGCGGCGCAGCCCCGGAGACTCCGGTCCGAGAATGCGCGGCCCGCGGCGCGTGTCGGTGAAGTACAGCGCGACGAAGCCGTCCGCGACCAGGTCGTGCAGGAAGAGCATTCCGTCGTGGCCGAAGAGCGGGAGGTCGGGCGCGCGGTCCCCCGCCCGGACCGCGCCGGGCGCCGACCCCGACTTCACCATCGACCAGTCGCCGGTGCCGTCGACGTCCAGGCGGACGCCGAGGAGAGAGCGGGTGAACGCATTGCCCCAGTCGCCGTCGCCCATCGCCTCGACGCCGTCGGAACGCCGTGCCATGTAGGTGCGTGCGGCCTCGGCCATCTGCCCGGCCCCCTGGACGGCGACCGGTGCCTGCTCGCTCTCGTATCCGTCCAGCAACTCCTCGCCAGCCCAGCCGCGCAGCACCCACGCCAGCCGCCAGGGCAGGTTGGAGGCGTCGAGCACGCCCGTGTTGAGCCCGAGCGCCCACATGGGCGTGATCAGGTGGGCGGCGTCGCCCACGAGGAACATCCGCCCGACCCGCCACCGCTCGGCCACCCGCTGGTGCACCGTGTAGACGTTGGTGCCGATGACCTCCAGCCCCGAGATGTCGCCGATGAACCTGCGGCATTTGTCCGCCAGCTCCCGCCGCGTGGGTTCGGGCCGGCCCGGCGCGAGGGGGTACAGGAACCGCCAGCAGTGCGGCTGGCGCACGAGGATCATCCACTCCTCCGGATCCCCGAAGTAGGCGAGGTAGGGATAGTCGCGGGGATTCGCCACGTCGAGGTCCACCTTGAGATCGACGAGCATGTAGCGCTCGTCCAGCGTCTTCCCGCTGACGGCGATGCCGAGCAGATCCCGCACCGGCGACCGCCCGCCGTCGCAGGCGAGCACGTATCGGGCCCGGACGGCGCGCGGACCGCCCGGGGTGTCGAGCCGCAGCTCCACATGGTCGTTCTTCTGGGTGAACCCGGTCAGCCGGTGGTTCATCCGTAGTGCGCCCGGGCACCGTGCGTCGAGCGCCGTCCTCAGCACCGGCTCCAGCTCGTGCTGAGGAATGTTGACCACGAAGGGGAACCGGGTGTCGTCGACGAGCGTGCCGGTCCGCACGCTGCGCGCCGACGTGTTGGTCGCGCGGTCGATGTCGCCGATCTCCTCCAGCCGCAACGACGCCCGGAGCACCCCGGGAAGCGCCCCGTACCGGTGCAGCACCTCCAGTGTCCGTGTGAGCACCGTTCCCGCCTTGGTGTCCAGTGAGAGGTCGGCATCTTCCTCGAAGACCGCTACGGGCACCCCGTAGTGGGCCAGCCCCAGGGCCGTCGTGAGGCCGACCGGCCCAGCCCCGATCACGGCGACGGGAAGGTCCTCCGGCGGAACGGTCATGGCGTCACTCCTTACTGAGGGCACGGTCGCGGCTCAGTTGGGAGCCGGTCATCGTGGCGGCGTCGGACAGCAGGAACATCAGTGGGCCGACCACGTCGTCGGGTGCGCCGATCCCCGTCGTCCGCCCCCAGTGCTCGCGCTCGCCGCCTTCCGGGTTGGCCAGACGGAACTGCGGGGTGTCGATCACCCCCGGGAGGACGATGTTGACCCGCACCCGGTGCTCGGCCACCTCCGCGGCGAGCGACCTGGCGAAAGGGATCAGCGCGCCCTTGCTCGCGGCGTACGCCGATGCCTGTGCTCGGCCGGCGTGGGCGAGACCGGAGGAGAACACCAGGATCGACCCCGACCGCCGCTCGATCATCGTCGGCAGCACGGCCTGGCAGGCCCACACCACCCCGTCGAGATTGACGGCCAAGGTGCGCCGCCACTCATCGGGGTCCATGGCCACCACGTCGCTGCGCGGCTGGATCGCCGCACCGGCGATCAGCCCGTCGATCCGGCCGTGCCGATCGAGCACGTCCGCAACGCAGGAGAACACGGCGTCCCGGTCTGCCACGTCCACCCGGTGCCGCTCGACACGATCGCGGGGCGGCGGGCCTGGGGAGGGCGCGGCGGTGTCGAGCACGACGGCCGTCCCGCCCGCGGCGGCGTAGGCCTCCGCGACCGCGGCGCCGATGCCGCTCGCACCGCCGGTGACGAGTAGTACCTCGCCAGTGGCGTCGAAGCCGACTTTCATTTGCGCCTCCTGGCGGTCGGTCGGGTGGTCAGCGGGCGGTGCGGCGGCGGCCGAGGCGCGCGGCGGCGCGGACGCGGGCACCGGCGGGGCGGGGCGCGGTCAGCGCCTCGGCCACGAGGTGCCCCGACGCGCCGTTGAGGCCCGCGCCCGGATGCGTCGAGGCCCCGATGTGCCAGAGCCCGCGCACGGGTGTGCTGTGGCGCCGGGCGCCGGGAAGCGGTCGCCAGAAGAAGTTCTGGTCCAACTCGGCGGAGCCGCCGTAGGGATCGCCGAACTCGGCGTTCGGGTTGCCCGCCGCGAGGTCGGCCGGAGTGATCACGTCGATGGCGAGGACCTTCTCTTGGAGGCCGGGGGCATGCCGTTCGACACGGTCGAGCACACGCGCGGCATACCCCCGGGCCAGTTCAGGGGTCCAGGCGCCCGCCGCGTCCAGTTCTCCGGCGGCGTCGCCGACCGGCGCGAAGGGCGTTTCCTGGAGCTGGAGCCACAGGGCGGCGGCGCCCTCGGGCACGCGGGACGGATCGAGCACGTCCTGACGGCCCACGACCACGGTCGGCCGGTCGGGGAGCAGTCCGGCCTCGGCCTGGGCGCAGGCGATGCCCGTGCTCGCGGAGCCGTCGGATACGTGCAGGAGGGGGACACGGGCCAGCCGCTCGTCGCGCCAGCTGGGCGGTGCCGACAGAGCGACATGGATGTGCATCTCGCCGCGTCCGTACCGGAAGCCGCGCGCCTGGCGCAGCACCGTGTCACTGACCGAGCCGGGCGGCAGCAGCCGCCCGTACAGCGCCGTCGGAGTCACGGACGCGACGATGGCGCGGGCCGCCCGCAGGGTCCGGCCACCGGCCACGACGCCGGTCGCGCGCCCGCCTTCGACCGCTATCCGCTCCACGGTCGTGCCGGTGAGGATCTCCACTCCGCGGGCGCGAAGGAGCGACTCGAAGGCCGCGACGAAGCGACCGGCGCCCCCTTCCACCACCGGCAGTCCGGATCCGTGCATCGTCGCCGCCAGGACCGGGATCATGAAACCGCCCGAGGCGTGGTCGGGGGAGAGCCCGGCGTGCAGCAGCCAAGGCGCCCACAGGTGGTCGACCTCCGGACCGTTGAACTCGCGGCGGCACCAGGCGCGGCCGCTGGTGGCCAGGTCACGCGCCCAGGCCTCCGCGCCAGCCCTTCCCAGGCGGCGGACCATCGTGCCGGCGTTCCGCAGCAGCGCGGTGGCGGTGATCTCCGATCCCATCAGCGCGCCGATCTGGTCGGCGTTGTCCGCGAGCCGTCCGAGCGACGCCAGGTAGCGCCGGCGGTCCTCGGCGTCCGCGAAACCGGCGGCGGTCGCCTCGGGGTCGCGGTCGGCGACCACGACGCGCCCGTCGTCTGCGACGCTCGCGGTGAGCGGGCCGTCTGTGTTGCGGTACGTCAGGCCGTGGCGGTGCAGCTCCTCGCCGAGTCGCGCGTAGCCGGGACCGGAGACGAACAGGGGGTGCCAGGCGGAGAACGTGTCGTGGAGGTAGCCGGGGAGCGTGCGCTCGTCCGTGGCGATGAAGCCGCCCAGCCGGCTGTTCGCCTCGACCAGCGTCACCGACCAGCCGGAACCCGCGAGCTCGGCCGCCGCGACCAGGCCGTTCACCCCGGAACCGATCACGATCGCGTCCGTCGCGTCACTCATCCGCTCTCCTCTCTCCGGCTGCTGCGCTCCCTGGCGGGAGGGGGAGGGCGAGCCCCACCCGCTCCGCCTCCTCCAAAAGTGCCCGCAGCGCGCCGTCCGAGACCGGCACGCCCTTCTCGCGGGCGGCGGCGGCACGCGACTCCTCCAACTGTCCCGGCAGGAGCAGCCGGTCCGTCCCCGGCGCCCGCCGGGCACCGGTGACCTGGCCGAGCAGGTCCTCGAGGCGCTCGGCGAACCGCCCGGGGTCGCCGAAGGCGGCCACGTCCAAGGCGAGGAAGAAGTGCGCGCAGTCGTTCGGCACAGCGGTGTCCTTGTACAGCCCGTTCACTCCCGAGCCGTACGCGCCGCCCGAGAGCACCCCCGCGAGCACGTCGATGGCCAGGGCGAGCCCGTAACCCTTCGGGCCCGCCGCGGGCAGGAGCATTCCGGCCAGTGCCGCCTGCGGGTCGGTCGTCGGCCGGCCTTGCGCGTCCGTGGCCCAGTGCGCCGGTATCGGCCGGTCCTCCTGCGCCGCGAGCCGGATCTTGCCGAGCGCCGCCTCGGACAGCGCCATGTCGAGCACGACCGGAGCGGCGCCGGAGCGGGGGACGGCGATCGCCAGGGGATTGTTGCCCGTTACCGGTTCCGCTCCTCCGGGAGCCGGCATCAGCGGCCGGGTGTTGGCCGTCGCGACCCCGACGCAGCCCGCGGCGGCGGCCGCCGCCGCGTACCGGGAGGCGGCGCCGAAATGGAAGGCGTGCCGCACCGTGACGGCGCCGACGCCGTGGGCGCGCGCCTTGGCCACCGCGATCTCCATGGCCTGGTCGCCGGTCAGCTGGCCCAGCGCATGCCGCGCGTCCAGGACGGCGACCGCGCCCCAGTCGACCACGACCTCCGCGCGCTCCCGGGTGGTCACCGAACGGTCGCGCAGCCGCCGCAGGTACATCGGGACCAGCAGCACGCCGTGCGAGGACGTGCCGCGCATGTCGGCGACGACGAGCGACTCGGCGACCGTCCTCGCGGCGCGCTCGGACAGGCCGCCGCCGCGGAAGACGCCGGTCACCGTATCGATGAGCCAGTCCGCCGGCACTGTCGTGGTGCCTGCCATGTTCCCCCCTGCGGATGCCTGCGAATGCCTGCGGATGCCTGTGGATGCCTGCGGATGGGGCGCCGTCGAGACGGCGCGCGGCCCTGAAGTGTGCGACCGGACTTCTCAGGTGAACGCCCGACCGCCGTTGACGTAGAGGTTCTGGCCGGTGACGAAGTCCGAGCCGTGGCCGATGAGGTAGAGCACCGTGCCGACCAGGTCGTCCTGTGTCATCTCGCGCTGGAGGCAGCGCTCCCTGATGATCGTTTCTCCCATGGCGGCGTCCTGCCGGGACGTGTACGCCGGATCGTGCGGAACGTAGCACGGGGAGATGGTGTTCACCGCGATTCCGTACGCCCCGGCCTCGCGCGCGAGAGCCCGGGTGAGCCCCACTATCGCGGATTTGGAGGCGACATAGTGAAGAAAGTGGGGAACGGCGGTGGCGACGGTCATCGACGAAGTGTTGATGATCTTTCCGTAACCGCGGTCCCGCATATAGGGAAAAACCGAGCGGCAGCACAGCCAGGTGCCGCGGACATTGACCTGGAATACCAGGTCCCACTCGTCGACGTCCAATTGGTCGAACGGTGTCTTCTCGATGGCGGAGAAGTATCCGGCATTGTTGACGAGCCCATCGATCCTGCCCCATCTTTCGGCGACCGCCTCGGCCATCCGGTACGTGGCCGCCTCGTCGGTGACGTCGACCTCGACGGCCATCGCCTCACCGCCGGCGTCGTTGATCAGCGCCACGACCTGCCCGGGGTCGGTGATGTCGGCGACCGCGACGCGGTAGCCGGCCCGGCCGAGCGCCTCGCAGTACGCCAGGCCGATGCCCTTGGCGCCGCCCGTGACGATGACCACTTCGTCGTTCTCTCGCCTGTGCTCCATCGGGCCGTCCTTTCGCCAGGTCTCGGCGATGAACGTACTGGTAGCGTTGGTGGATCAGAAACGATTGATATCGATGGATGTCATCGATCCGGCCGATGGTCTCGCTGGGGGGCGCCGTGGGGCTCGCGAGCATCGATCTCAACCTTCTCGTCGCCCTGGACGCGTTGCTCAGTGAATGCAACGTCACGCGGGCGGCCGAGCGCACCTCCGTCGGCCAGCCCGCGATGAGCGCGTCACTGGCCAGACTGCGGAGGCATTTCGACGACCAGTTGTTGATCAGGCAGGGGCGAAACCTGGTGCGGACGCCGCTGGCCGAGACATTGGTCGATCCGGTGCGGGAGGCGCTCTCCGCGGCGGAGGCGGTCTTCGTGCGCTCCCCGGACTTCGATCCCCGAAAGGACCACGCGGCGTTCACCATTATGGCGGCGGACTACGTCACCATGGTGCTCCTGCGCCCGCTGCTGGCAGCGATCGCGGAAGAGGCGCCGCACGTCCGTATCGGAGTCCAGTCGTTCGAGCGGGACTTCGCCGACCGGCTCCGCCGGGGCCATGCCGACATGGTCATCATCCCGACCGAGCTGTCCCGGGGCAGGGTCGCCTTTCCGTACGAGCCGCTGTTCACCGATCGTTACGTACTGATCGTCGACCGGGACAACCCCGATGTGGGGGAGACGGTGACGGTCGAGCAGCTCGCCTCCCTGCGGTTCGTCGCCTACAGCGCGGGCATCCTGTCGATCGTCGACTCGGAACTCGAGGCGCTCGGGCTGCGGCTCCAGGTCGACGTCACCGCGCAGGAGTTCGTGGTCGCCTCGTTCCTGGTCGGGGGCACCCGGCTGGCGAGCTTCGCGCTGGAGAGGCTCGCGAAGCAGCTCGCCGACGTGGCACGGCTCCGCATCGTCGACTGCCCGCTGCCCCTGCGCTCCATTCACGAGACGCTCTACTGGAACCCCCGGCGAACGGAGGACCCGGCCCACCGATGGCTGCGGGGCCGGATCGTCGAACTCGCGCGGAGCCTGTGACCCCCCGGCACCGAGGTCGCGCGAACCTCGCCGGCGGCCCCCGGAAGCGGCTCCCCGGTATCAGCGGTGGTGATGATGTGTATCGACAGCATGCGCTTCCGCCGCTGATCTGTCGGCCTTAGAGTCCGTGTCGAACGATAAGAGCGGAGAGCGGGCATCCCGGATCATCGATGATCTGACGCCCGCCACCATATCCGGGCGGACGTGACCCGGACCCCAGGACGACTCGCTGACCACTTCGTTCGGTGGGTGGCGCGCGGATGCCGAATGCCCGCCCCACGCCGGACCCCTCCCCCTGACGGGCTCCCCTCCGTTTTCTCCGATCGGCCGTCCCGGCCGGACAGAGTAGCCGCCGAGCCGGACGCCCCCCGTCCAGAGGTGCTGGACCATCCGATTCGCTGCGTGGTGACCTAGGAGGCTCGAAATGTATCGATGGAAAGGGGCGGCGGTGCTCCTCGCCGGGGCCCTCGCACTCGGCGGCTGCGCGTCCGGTGAGGGATCGGGCTCCGGTGCACCGGCCGGCGAGGCCGGCGGCTCGATCGTCCCCGAGGCCGTCAAGGCCGTCACCGCCGGGTCCGCGCCGGTGACCTCGCTGACTCTTCCGGACAAGTCCCCCAAGGCCCCGCGGAACAAGCGCATCGTTGCCGTCACGTGCACGAACGAAGGGGACGGCTGTCCGCTGTCCGCCCAGGCCGTCGGGGAGGCGACCCGCCAGTTCGGCTGGGAGGTCAAGGTCATCGACGGCAAGGGCGATCCGGCGGTGTGGAACTCGGCGATCCTCAACGCGATCACCACCAAGGCCGACGCGATCGTCCTGTCGGCGGTGGCGCCGGCGCTGGTGAAGGACGCCCTCGCCAAGGCCAAGGCCGCGGACATCCCCGTGGTGACGATGTTCCAGCCGGTCGTCGCGGGCGATGGGATCTACGGCCACGTCAGGCCCGACCATCCCGCTCAGGGCGAGCTCGCGGCCAACTGGATCATCGCCGACTCCAAGGGCAAGGCCAAGGTCATCGAGGTCGTCGACGCGGAGTTCGTCGAGCTCGGCCAGCGCAGCACCGCGTTCAACTCCCGGCTGAAGAAGTGCGGCGGGTGCGAGGTGGTGGCGACCGTCAACTCGACGCTCGCGACGCTGTCGACCCGGCTGCCGGGCGCGATCACCGCCGCGCTCCAAAAGCACCCCGACGCCGACTACGTCGTGGGCGCCACGGACAACCACTCGCTGTTCGCCTCCCAGGGCATCCAGATGGCGGGCCGCGCCGGCGCCGTCAAGCTCGTCGGCTACGACGGCAACAGCCCGAACTACCGGCTCGTGCGGACCGGCGTCCAGGCGATGGACATCGTCGAGAGCTACTCGCTCCAGGGCTGGCTGGCCGCCGACCTGCTCATCAGGGCGCTGAGCGGCGAACCGGGACGGGACTACGTCCTGCCCAGCCGCCTGTTCACCAAGGGCACCATGCCGGCCGAGCTGTGGGAGACCGAGGCCGACTTCAGGAAGCACCTCACCGAGCGCTGGACGAAGGGCACGGCGGCGAATGACTGAACCGGCCCTGCGCGTCGACGGCCTGACCAAGTCGTTCCTCGGCCAGACGGTCCTGAACGGCGTGGACCTGCGGATCGCCCCGGGCGAGATCCACGCCCTGCTGGGTGAGAACGGAGCCGGCAAGTCCACGCTCATCAAGATCCTCGCGGGAGTCCATGCGGCGGACGCGGGCCGGGTGACCGTGGCGGGCAGGCCGCTGCGGCCGCGGCACCGCCTCGCCGACGCCGCCGCGGCCAGGATGCGGTTCGTGCACCAGGACCTCGGCCTCGTCGACGAACTGGACGTCACCGAGAACATCTGCCTCACGTCGGATTTCAGCTCTCGGGGCGGACTCATCCGCTTCGGAGCCTCGCGGCGCCGGGTCCGCGAGGTGCTCGGCCGGTTGGGCGTGGACATCGATCCGGGCCGGCGCGTCGGCGACCTCGCCCAGGCCGAGAAGGTGATGGTGGCGGTCGCGCGGGCCTTCTCGGCCGAGGCGCGCCTCATCGTCCTCGACGAGGTGACCGCCAGCCTTCCCACACCCGAGGTCGCGCGGCTGAAGGACCTGCTCCACCAGGCATGCCGGCAGGGCACGGCCTTCCTCTTCGTGACGCACCGGCTGGGGGAGGTGTTCGACATGGCGGACGCCGTCACGGTGCTGCGGGACGGGCGGCGCATCGCATCCGCGCGTCCCGCCGACGTGACGCACGACCAGCTGGTCGAATGGCTCGTCGGCCGGTACGTCGCCGCGCTGGCGCCCCGCAGCGGTGAGTCGCACGCGTCGGCGGGCACGCCGGTGCTGCGGGTCAAGGATCTGCGCGCCACCCCCCACCACGCCCCTCTGAACTTCACGGTCGGCGCGGGCGAGGTCGTCGCGTTCACCGGGCTGGTCGGCTCGGGTGCTCGCGAGGTGGTGCGCTGCCTCGCCGGGGCCCAGCGCCCCCAGGAGGGGACGGCGTCGCTGCGCGGGCGGCGGTTCCCCCTCGGCGACCCCGTGGGCGCGGCCGGCCGGGGCAGCCGCTACGTGGCGGGGGACCGGCAGGAGGGCATCGCGCCCGACCTGTGCGTCCGGGAGAACCTCTTCCTGGCGCACTACTGCCACGGCGGACGGGTCCTGCGGCCGCGCCGTGAGCGGCGGGCCGCGGACGACCTGATCGCCCGCTACGACGTCCGGCCGCCCCAGGCGTCCGAGTTGCCGGTGGTCACGCTGAGCGGCGGCAACCAGCAGAAGGTCGCGATCGGCCGGGCGCTTTCGGGCGCCCCCGGGCTGCTCGTGCTCGACGATCCGACCGTCGGCGTGGACATCGGGGCCCGGGTGGCGATCCACCGCCTCATCCGGC
This sequence comes from Actinomadura coerulea, assembly GCF_014208105.1. Taxonomy (NCBI): domain Bacteria; kingdom Bacillati; phylum Actinomycetota; class Actinomycetes; order Streptosporangiales; family Thermomonosporaceae; genus Actinomadura; species Actinomadura coerulea. The sequence continues at coordinate 2,834,965 of NZ_JACHMQ010000001.1, read as the reverse complement.
AGACGGCGGACACGGGAGTGCCGGTGGTGCTCGCCTCGACGGACTTCTCCGAGGTCGTGTCCGAGGCGCACCGCGCCGTCGTCATGCGCGACGGCCGGGTCGGCGCCGTGCTGAGCGGCGCCGACCTCACCGAACAGCGTCTGATCTCAGAGAGCTACCGAGCACGGGAGGTCGCATGACCACCTCAAGGGCCACGGCGAAGCAGGACGCGCCGACCGGATCGGCAGGCGGCGCGCAGGGGTCCTCCCGCGACCTCGTGGCCAGGATGGGCGCGCGGTACGGGCTGCTCGTCGTCTGGGCGCTTCTCATCGTCGTCTTCGCGGTCCTCAACACCGACGTGTTCCTGCGGCCGCTGACGGCGCAGACCATCGCCTCGACGAAGGCCGTCGTCGCCATCCTCGCGCTGGCCGCCCTGGTGCCGCTGGTGGTCGGCCAGTTCGACCTGTCCGTGGCCTCCCAGTTCGGGCTGGCGCAGGCGCTGTGCGCGGGGCTCATCGTGAAGCAGGGGCTACCGGCCGGGCTCGCGCTGCTGGTCGTCCTGGTGGTGGGCGGCGTCTTCGGCGTGGTCAACGGCTTGCTCGTGGCCGTCGTCCGGATCAACGCGTTCGTCACCACGCTCGCCACCGGAACGCTCGCCGTGGGGCTGACGCAGTTGTACACGGGCGGCGGCCAGATCATCGGGGCGTTCCCCGGGTCCTTCACCGATGCCGGCCGGTCGAGCGCGGCCGGGATCCCGTTGCCGTTCGTGTACGTCCTCGTCATCGTCCTGGCGTTGTGGGCCCTGCTGGAGTACACGCGCTGGGGACGGCGGGCGTTCGCCGTGGGCGGCAATCCCCGCGCGTCGCTGCTTTCCGGAATCAACGTCCGGCGGATGACGATCACGTCCTTCGTCATCGCCGGTGTCATCTCGGGGTTCGCCGGGATACTTCAGGTGATGATTCTCGGCGCCGCGAGTCCGGAGGTCGGCGGGCAGTTTCTGCTTCCGGCGTTCGCCGGTGTCTTCCTCGGCGCGGCGGTACTTCGCCCAGGCCGGTTCAACGCTTGGGGAACGCTGATCGCCGTATATTTCCTGGCGACCGGTATAACCGGGTTGCAGCAACTCGGAGCCGCGTTCTACATCGAGCAGTTCTTCAACGGCTGCGCTCTCCTGATCGCGGTGGCGATAGCGCAGTTCAGCGCGCAACGGCGCAGGCGCGCCGCGGCGTCGCTCGGGCAGGCGCGCGGCTAGGCCGCCCGGTCCGCCGCGCATATGGCGCCGGGATCCGTTGCGGTGGCCTGACCTGCTCGCATGCCGTCGATGGTCTTCATCCCCAGGATCATCATCGAGGTCAATGGCCGATATCGCTGATGATTGTTTCCGCGTGACGGGATTAATGCATACGCTGAGGAGAAGTGCGTTGATGTTCGTATCGAACGTCCCCGCACGAATTATTCTTCAATCGCGACCCGGAGGTGTCCAGTGATAAATGAGTGCCCGGTCCACTTCGACCCGCTCTCGCCCGAGCAATTGGCTGACCCCTACCCCCTTTATTCCCGGATGCGCGCCGAGTGCCCGGTGTTCTACGCGCAGGAGCACGATCTGTGGATCGTCACCCGGCATGAGGACGTGCTGGCGGTCGTCAGGGACACCAAGACTTTCTCTTCCGAGAACGCGGTGCGGGCATCGGTACGCCCCCTTTCCGCGTCGGTGCTCGCGGTTCTCGCGGAGGGATGGCCGCTGTCGCCGACCCTGACCGACAGCGACGGAGACGTGCACCGCCGCCTTCGGTTGCTGGTCTCGAAGGCGTTCACCCCCCGGCGCATCCAGGAGATGGAGGGCCCGGTCCGGCAGATGACAGACGAGCTCATCGACGGCTTCGCGGCCGAGGGGCGGGCCGACATCATCGAGCGGTTCGCGTGGCACCTGCCGCTGGCGACCATCGCCGACATCCTCGGCGTCCCCAGAAAGGACGTCCCGCTGCTCCACCGCTGGAGCTACAGCTGGCTGCGGCTGATGCAGGCGACCGATCCGCCGGAGGAGCTGATGGCCTGCGCCTCGGACGTCGTCTCCATGCAGCGCTACTTCATGGAGGAGCTGCGCCGGAGGGAGCGCGAGGGCGGCTCGGACCTGATGGCCGAACTCCTCACCGCCCGCATCGCCGGCCGCGAGCCGCTCACGACGGTGGAGGCGATGAGGGTCCCGATGAACCTCATCATCGCCGGTCACGTCACCGTGACCCGTGCCATCGGCAACGGTCTCACGACCTTGCTGGCCGCTCCGGAGCAACTGGAGATGGTTCGCCGTGACCCTGACCTGATCCCGACGATGGTCGAGGAGATCCTCCGGTTCGAGTCGCCGGCGCAGGGGCTGTTCCGCACCGTCCGCGAGGACACCGTGCTGGGCGGCGTCACCCTTCCGGCCGGAGCGCGGGTCATGGTGCACTGGGGCTCGGGAAACCGGGACCAGAGCGTGTTCCCCGATCCCGACGCCTTCGACGTCGCGCGAGACTCGGCGACCACCCACCTGGCCTTCGGGAAAGGCGTGCACGCGTGCCTCGGCGCGCCGCTCGCCAGGCTTCAGTTGAAAATCGCCATTCCCCGGCTCCTCGAGCGCCTTCCCGGTCTGCGCCTGGCCCACGGTGCGGACGCCGCCGTCCGGGACACCATCTTCTTCGCGAGGGGCTTCAAGAAGCTGACGCTCGTCTGGGACGCGGAGGCGGCGTGACCGCGAGTGTGATCACGAGTTCCGCCGCCTCGCGCGACCGCGAGCCCGCCGCGGGAACCGGCGAGGCCGAACTGTGCCTCCGCGTCGTTGGCAAGGCCGCCGTCGCACGCGGCGTGGTCGTCCTCGAACTCACGGCGCCGGACGGGCGGGTGCTGCCCGCCTGGTCTCCCGGCGCCCATGTCGACCTCGTGCTCGGGAACGGCCTGATCCGGCAGTACTCCCTGTGCGGTGATCCGCGCCGGAACACGGTGTGGCGGATCGGCGTCCTGAGGGAAGCCGACAGCCGAGGCGGATCCGCCTACGTCCATGACGTCCTCCAGGTCGGCGACGAGGTACGAGTGCGCGGCCCACGGAACAACTTCGCCCTCGCCACGGCGCAGCGGTACGTCTTCGTCGCCGGAGGGATCGGCGTCACCCCGATCCTGCCGATGCTGGTCGAGGCGGAGCGGCGGGGAGCGGCCTGGCACCTCTACTACGGCGGGGGATCCCGGGATTCGATGGCGTTCCTGGACGAGCTGGCGGGCTACGGCGACCGCGTGACGCTGGTCCCGCAGGACGTCTGCGGCCTGCTTGACCTCGACGCGATCCTGGAGGCCCCGGCGGACGGCACGCTCGTCTACTGCTGCGGCCCCGAGGGGCTGCTGGAGGCGGTGACGCGGCGCGCCGAGCCATGGCCGCGGGACACCCTCCGCATCGAGCGGTTCCGCAACCGTGCACCCGCGGAACCCGCGAGGGCCGCCCCGTTCGAGGTCGTCTGCGAGCTGAGCGGCGTCACGCTGGTCGTCGGACCCGGCGAGAGGATCGTCGACGTCGCCGAGGAGGCCGGGGTCGGGGTCATGTACTCGTGCTCGGAGGGAACCTGCGGCACGTGCGAGACCGCGGTGCTGGACGGGGCGGTCGACCACCGCGACGCCTACCTGACCGACGAGCAGCGGGCGGCCGGAGACCGGATGATGATCTGCGTTTCCCGTGCCGCCGGGCCGCGGCTGGTGCTGGACCTGTGATCCCGCCTACGGCCGTCAGACTGGTCCCCAAGGGAGAATGCGATGCGGGTGAACCACTGCTACGTCTCGGTCGGTGACCGCCGGACCCACGTCCTGCACGGTGACGGTCCGATCGACACGCTGTTCCTCCACGGCGCGGGCGGCTCCGCCTGGACGTTCGAGGCGACGATCGACGCGTTGCCGCGCACGCTCGGGTGGGCGTCGGCCGACCTGCTCGGCTACGGGGACAGCTCATGGATCGAGAACCGGGACTACTCGTCCGCCGCCCAGGCCGAGCAGCTCGCCGCGGTCATCGACCGGCTCGACCTCCGGCGGGTCCGGGTCGTCGGCTTCTCCTGGGGCGGGCTGATCGCCCTGGAACTGGCGAAACGCGACCGGCGTGTCGACAGGCTCGCGGTCATCGACATACCGCCCTCGTCGAGCCGGTCCGCCCTGGAGCTGCCGCCGCTGCGGGGGACGTTCCGCACCGTCGCCGAAGGCGTGCGGGCCGTCAGGGCCATCGCGCCGGGGGCGACGCCGGAGGTGGCCGAACGCGAGGCCTGCCTCTCGACGGCGCCCAGCCCTGAGGGGTTCCAGAAGAAGATCGATCCCGCGTTGCTCGTGCGGTGGCAGTTCCAGGACGAGGACCACTGGGAGACGTGGCGGCGCAATGAGCGGGAGACGCTGCTCATTCGCGGCCGGCACAGCTCCGTCCTGAGCGAGGAGGACGCGGGCCGGATGATTGGGCTGGGGAGGCGCGTGTCGCTGGCCGAGATAGCGGGGTGCGGTCATCTCGTCCCCTTGGAACGGCCCCGGGAGCTGGCGTCCGTGCTCAGCCGCTTCCTGGCCTGAGCGGACCGCACGGCTCGTGGATCACCGTCCGCCCCCGGCGCCGCGCGCACCGATCGTGCCATCGGCGGCAAGGGCGAAGACAAGGAGAACTGACCGCCCAATGCCCGGCTACGACCTGCACACCCATCTCGCCCCGGCTCTCCCAGAGCTTCCGCCGGGGATCGAGCGCGCGCCGGACGGCGCCCTCGCGGTCGACGGCCGTCCCGTCGGACCGGTCGACCTCTACCACGCGGAACGCCTGGAGGAGCACTTGGACAAGGCCGGCCTGGACGGCGCGGTGGTCTCGCTACCGCCGCCGTTCTTCCGGCAGACGCTGCCGATCGAATGGACGCCCGCCTGGGTGCGCGTGGTGAACGAAGGGCTGCTCGCCGCCGTCGCGGGGGCACCGCGGCTGGCCCCCTTGGCGTACCTTCCGCTGGAGCACCCCGAGGCGGCCCTCGCCGAGTACCGGCGCATCGGGCGAGACCTTCGGTTCGTCGGGGTGGCGGCGGCCGCCGGCGGCCTCTCGGTGTCCCTGGCCGACACCCGCCTGGACCCGCTCTGGGCGGCGCTGGAGGTCGACCGACGCCCGCTCATGCTGCACCCTGGGGCTTCGCCCGACATCCGGCTGCGCGAGTTCTACCTCGGGAACCTGCTCGGCAACCCGTCTGAGACCGGACTGGCGGCGGCGCAACTGGTGTTCGGCGGCGTGCTGTCGCGTCACCCGGCGCTCAAGGTGCTCCTCGTCCACTGCGGGGGTGTCGCGCCGGCCGTGGCCGGCCGGTGGCAGCGCGGTGCGGACACCGCCAGGCCGGGGATACCGTCCGAGACCGAACCCCCCGCGCACGCACTCCGGCGGCTGTTCGTGGACTGCTTGGCCCACGACCCTGCCGTGGTGGACCTGGCCGTCACGGTCTTCGGGGCCGACCGGATGGTGCTCGGCAGCGATTGGCCGTTCCCGATGGGGACCGCCGACCCGGTCGGCCTCGTCGCCCACCGCGGAACGGCGTTCACCCGGCGCGTCGGGGTGAGCAACGCCGAAGCGTGGCTCGGGTGGTAGAAGGGAAGGCAGATGGAAGAGTACGACGCCGTCGTCATCGGAGGCGGCCATAACGGGCTGGTGGCAGCGCTTTACCTGGTGCGCGCCGGATGGTCGGTCGCCGTCCTGGAGCAGGCCGGAGCCGTCGGCGGTGCCATCGCCAGCGGGGAGGTCACCCTTCCGGGGTTCGTGCACGACCTGTACGCCACCAACCAGAACCTCTTCGTCGCGTCCCAGGCCCACGCCGACTTCGGCCCGGACTTGGCCCGCCACGGGTTGCGCTTCCGGGTCTGCGACCGGCCGTTCGCCAACGCGTTCCCCGGGGGCCGGAGCCTGCGGGTCTACTGCGGGTACGAACGCACCCTCGACGGGCTGGCCGCGCACGACGCCGGTGACGCCGAAGGGTTCGCCGACCTGTACCGCTTCTACCAGCGGTTCGCCCCGCACCTGTTCAGGTTCTACGGCTGTGCCGTGCCCTCGGCCGCAGCCGCCCGTGAAGCGGCGCGCCTGCTGGCGCGGCACAGGCTCCGCGGGGCCGGTGAGCTGGTAAGGACGCTGCTGATGAGCACCCGGGAGCTGGGGGAGTCCCTGTTCGCCACCCGGGAGGCGCGGGCGATGGCGGCCTGCTGGGGGATGCATCTCGATCTCGCCCCCGATGTCGCGGGCGGCGCCGTCTTCCCGATCCTGGAGATCTTCTCTGACATGGAGACCGGGATGGCCGTGGTGGAGGGAGGGGCGGGACGCCTGCCCGAGGCGCTCGCCGCCGTCGTCGCCGAGGGCGGCGGCACCGTCCGCACCGGCGTGGAGGTCGACCGTGTCCTGTGCCGTAACGGGCGCGCGGCCGGGGTCCGCACGACCGACGGTACCCGCGTGGCAGCGCGTCGTGCGGTGATCGCCAACGTCGGGCCGCGCGCGCTCTACGAACGGCTGCTCCCCCCAGCGGGGGTTCCCGCGAGTGTCCGGCGCGGGATCCGCACCTACCAGTACGGCCCCGGGACGCTGATGCTCCACCTGGCCCTGGACGGGCCGGTACCGTGGGCCGCGGGCGGGGAGCTCTCCCGTTTCGGCTACGTCCACGTCGCCCCGTACGTGGACGACCTGGCCCGCACCTACGCGGAGGCCCAGGCAGGGCTGCTGCCCGCCGATCCGCTGCTCGTCGTCGGGCAGACCTCGGCGATCGACCCGGGCAGGGCGCCCGCCGGCCGGGACACGCTGTGGGTTCAGGTCCGCGCGGTGCCGGCGGAGATCCGCGGCGACGCCGCCGACGTCATCCGAGGCCGAGCATGGCCGGACGTCGCCGACGCGATGACCGAACGGGTGCTGGCCAAGCTCGAGCGGTACGCGCCTGGTGTCACCGGCCTGGTCGCGGCGTGCGCCGCGCTCACCCCCCGCGACCTGGAGGAGGCGAACCCGAACCTGGTCGGAGGAGACAATGGCGCCGGCAGCCACCACCTCACCCAGAACTTCATGTTCCGTCCGCTCGCCGGGCACAGCCGCTACCGCACCGCGGTCCCCGGGCTCTACCTGACCGGCGCGGCGACCTGGCCGGGGGCCGGTACCAACGCCACGTCCGGGCGGCTGACCGCGCGGCAGGTGCTCCGGGACGCTCATGGCGGCCGGCGACGGCTCCGCGCGCGCCGGTAGTCGTGGCCGGGCGACATCCCGGAGGCCGTGGGCCGACGGGCCCTCGGTTCAGGAGGCCGTCTGGTAGGCCCGGGGGCCCGTCTCACCGAGGCCGTCGAGAACCTCACCGGCGAGGTGCTCGGCGGGCGGCTCGGTGCCGAGGACCACGACTACGTCCCCCGGCCGGGTTTGCTCAGTGATCTCCTTGACCGCCCGGCCGATGTCGGGGCGACGGGCACCGGCGATGCGGTGGATGCGGTGCGAGGGCCTGGGAGGCTCAAGCGTCACGACCTGTTCGACGGCCTGCCGCGCGGAGACCGTGATGGTGTGCGCGAGCGCGGGATCGGCGACTGCCAGGACGCGTACCCGGCCCTGTCCGCCCGTCAGTTCCCGGGCGGCGGCGAGGTCCGCGCTGATCGAATCGTGATGGCGGGCCACCGAGTCGATCACGGTCACGGAGTGCGTCCGGCCCGCGATGGTGAGGTGCCGGTGCACCCCCTGGTAGCTCTCCAGGGCCCCGGCCGCCTCCATGGGGGCAATGCCGAGGGCCATGGCGGCGGCCAGCGCCGCCATGGCGTTGTCCGCGTGTGCCGGCACGGGCACGTCCGCCCAGAGGACTTCGCGGTTCGGGCCCCGGGCGACGATGCGGCACCCGCTCCCGGTCCACCGGGAGTCCACGGTCCAGGTAGCTCCGGGGCCAGGACCGTAGGTCACCAGGTTGTCGAGGCCTGCGCCTTTCGCGAGCCCGGACTTCTCACTGTGAGGGGCGATCACCGTGGCGACCTGGTCGATCCATGCGGGGACCTCGCCAGGATCGGTCCCGCCGAACACGCACAGGTCGGGTACGGACTCGGCCGGCACGGACGAAGTGGCCTCCAGTATCAGAGGACCGCCTGCGCCCTGCCCGACCCGTGACCGGAGACCGTAGCCGACCAGATCCGCCCCGAGGATCCAGGAAGGCGCGCTTTCAAGGACGCTCAGGATATGGGCGAGCATCGCGCCCGTGCACGTCTTGCCGCGGAGCCCGGCCACCCCGATGGACAGAGGGGAGTTCATGACCTCCTGAAGCGCCTGACCGCGGTCGAAGGTGTGGACGTCCGGGCCGCGGGCGAGGGTCTCCACCTCGCCCTCGATCTCGCCTTCCACCGCGCCGCCGCCTGCGACGGCGTGCTTGGGCAGGATGTTGCTGATCATGACGGTCCCTCGTTTCCAAAACGGGTACCCGGCCTGTGCGGGACGCGGGGATGCGGCCGCTGCCGGTCCCCTCGCACCGATGCGCCGGCGATACCGCCAGTCTGGTCGTTCGCAGGCCCTCGCGTCATCAAGGCCAGCCGCCAACCCTCAGCGGGGGTGGCCGGGTACGCGGAATACCTGCTAGCTGGTATGCGCAGCCGGAGCCGGGCCGGCGGGAAGTAGGGCTTCCAACCGGGTACCGCCGCCGGGAGGGCTGTTGATCGCGATCGTTCCTCCCAGCGCCTCGATCCGATCGATGAGTCCGATCAGTCCCGAGCCTGCCGAGGGGTCCGCACCTCCCAGGCCGTCGTCGCTCACGCACAGGGACAGTCCGTCGCCCCCGGCCTCCGCCCGCACATCGACGGACATCGCGCCCGCGTGCTTGGCGACGTTGGCCAACGCCTCCGCCACGAAGTAGTAGGCGGCGACCTCTGTGGCCTGAGGGAGCCTGCCCTCGATCCGCGCGTCGAGATCCACGGCGACAGGGCACCGCCGGGCCAGTGCCCTGAGCGCGGGCCGCAGGCCTCCCTCGCTCAGGATGGCGGGGTGGATGCCGCGGGAGATCTCCCGCAGTTCCTCCAGAGCGGCGGCCAGTCCGCCGGCGATCGCCGCGACCCTGGACCGCAGTTCGGGCTGTTCCGGTGGAACGAGGGCCTCGACGGCGCGCAGGTCCAGCGCCAGGGAGACGAGTCTTTGCTGGGTGCCGTCGTGCAGGTCGCGCTCGATGCGCTGGCGGGTCTGGTCGGTCGCCGCCACCACCCGCGCCCGGGAGGCGATGAGGTCGTCACGTGCCTGGGCGTTGGCGATGGCGGTGCCGAGCAGATCGGTGAAGCGGGAGAGCCTCCATTCGATCCCGTCGGGCAGGGGGTCATTGCGATTGGAGGCGGCGGCCAGCCCCCACACCCGGCCGTTGACGACGACCGGCACGGCCACCGCCGCGCCGATGTCGTACCGGCGCAGGGCCGCGGCGAGGTCACCGGGGGCGTCGGCGTAGCTGTCGATCCGGCTGGGCTTGCCGGTGCGAAGGACCTTGGCCGCCAGGTTCTGGCCTTCGGTCGACACCCGGGTGCCCACCGGGAGGCCTGATCCGATCCTGCTGTACCTGCCCACCACCAGGACTGTGCGGTCGGCCTCGAACCGCGAGAGGGAGGCGCCGTTGGTCCCCGCCGCCAGCGCGATCTCCTTGGCCATCGCGGCGTACACCTTGGACGGCGCCGCCCCGGATGCGACGAGCATCGCGACCCGCCGCAACGCGGCCTGCTCACCCTCGAAGTGTGGCTCCGCCGGGTGTTCTGCGAACATGCCGGGCTGGGCGTCCGGCGAGCGATGCGGGTGCAGGCCCCATGTGAGGCGGTCCTTGAACGTGCCCGAGTCGGAGGGACCGGCCGTGGGCCGGTCGGCCATGCCCGCCGTCCTTCGCCGCCGGGAGACGGCCCGGCGCAGGAGGCCGAGTCCCAGGCCGGCGAGCACAATCGACGTGATGGTGATGATCGAAACTGGGACGGTCAGCGAAGCCAGGGCCATCTCGACGACCGGCGCCTCGTGGGCGGCCGGCCACGGCGAGATCGCTCGCTCCGCTCCGAGGGGCGCCAGCGCGATGAATGCAGGGCGCAGATGGTGGGTCCCGTCCATGCCGGACACGCCGGACGGGAGCGATGTTCCCTCGCCGCGTCTTGTTCGGATCCCCGTCATCCGACCAGCATATTTCCTGGTTTCGGACAGACCCATATATGCTGTTCTTGGGATGGACGCAGTCGGAGACACCCGGACGACGCAGGGCGGCGAGGCCTCGGCGTCCACGCGCGTGGTGTTGGCGGACGACGATGTCCTGCTCCGCGAGGGCATCGCGAGCCTGCTGGGCCGGTCCGGCTTCGAGGTGGTGGGACAGGCGGAGGACGCCTCGCAGTTGCTCGCACTGGTCAGCGAGCGCCGACCCGACCTGGCCATCGTCGACATACGCATGCCCCCTACGCAGACCGACGAGGGCCTGCGGGCGGCGCGGACCATCCGGGACCGGCATCCCCAGATCAGCATCGCCGTACTCTCGGCGTACGTCGAGGTGGAGCCTGCGATGGAGTTGCTCGCCGGCGGGCGGGGGATCGGTTACATGCTCAAGAGCCGCGTCACCGACGTGACGGAGTTCATCGAGACGCTGCAGCGGCTCATCAGAGGCGGCTCGGTCGTCGACCCGTCACTTGTGCAGGAACTCGTCGCGGCCCAGCGGCGCGATGATCCCCTGGGGATTCTCACCCCGCGTGAGCGCGACGTGCTCGCGCTGATGGCACAGGGACTCTCCAACGTCGGCATAGCCCGCGAACTCTGGGTCGCCGAGGGAACGGTCGAGAAGCATGTGCACAGCATTCTTACCAAGCTCCCGCTCGGTGACACCAACGACGACCATCGGCGCGTCCTGGCCGTCCTCGCATACCTGGACGCCCGTTAGAAATCTTCCGGCGGGGCCTCCAGCGGCTCGGTTCCGCGTCTCTGGAACAGCGGCGAGAGCAACCGGAAGCGAGGCCCAGAGGAGAGCACCTCGCTGATCGTCATGGGCGAAACCGGTGATCCAACACCCTGAACTGAAAGCTGATCAACACCCCGGATTTTGGACCCTCCGAAGGATGCGGCCGAACGGCCGACGGCGTTCGGGCGTCGCGACCGTTCGGCTGCGTGCCGGCTGGTCAAGGTGTGGCGCGGGCGGGTTCGACGACGCCGAACCACCGCTGCAAGGCTGCCCGGAGTTCTTCCATTTCCGTGGGCTCTGGTTGGGGTGATGCGCATGCCCAGGCCACGTAGCAGTCTGGCCGGAGAAGCAGGGCGGTGGGCCCTGGGGTCTGGGGGCGCGCGGTCATGATGTCGACTCGGTGCTGCCGCAGGGCGAGCGTCTCCGCCAGCGATGCCTCTTCGGTGTGCGGCGCCGTCCTACTGGATCCAATATGCGCTCAACCAGCTTCATGATCTGGCGAAACAGTTGAGAGGGGATCCACCCCGTGGAAGTCTTCTCGAGGTTCAGCACGAGGAGGAGCGATGCCTGAAGCACGTCGGCGTGGTCGAAGGCGGGTTGAGTGCTCGCCGCATGTCCGCGCAGGTCCCGCGCCGGGTTGGACTGGAGGACGTCCTGTTGGGCGCCGGCCGGCCCGTCGCCATGACCGAACGAGCCGTCCGCTACCTCGCCAAGATGCGCGAGGGCGCCACCGCCACCGGCCATCTCGGCGGCACCGTCATCACCCGCAACGGAGATGACGTCCGCTGGTGGAACTGGGCCGGCTACCGGGCGAACGCCGTCCTCACCGTCACATCTCGCCGACCTGGACCGCGCTCGACCGATCCCGGCGACCACCCGGTCGATCGGCTCTTGGCCCGGTCTCGCCCCGGCCCCCGCCCGGACTGACGCGGGTGTCGAGGCTCCGCTTGGAGAACGAGCCCGGTTCGAGTCGTCGAGTGGAGCGTCAGTCGGCTGGATGCACGGTTGCGCGGAGTTCGGTGTAGGAGTCGAGTGCGTAGGTGCCGCCGCTGCGTCCCAGGCCACTGGCCTTGGTGCCGCCGAAAGGCAGGTCGCCTCGGCGGGCGCAGGTGTTGATGCCGACCTGTGCGGCGGCCAGCCGGGCGGCTATGCGGCGCGCCGCGTCGAGGTCGCGCGAGTAGACCTGGTCGGTCAGGCCGTAGCGCGTCGAGTTGGCGATGGCGACCGCCTCGTCGTCCGAGGACGACGGGGTGACGCAGATGACCGGGCCGAACGCCTCCTCCTGCATGACCGTCGCCTCAGGGCCGACGCCGGTCACGAGGGTGGCGGGGTGGAAGTAGCCGTGGGCTGGGACGTTCGCGGCGGTGTGCGCCGTTCCGCCTTCGGCGCGGGCACTGGCCACCAGCGCGGCGACGCGGTCGCGCTGCGCCGCGCTGATCAGGGGCACGGTGGTCGTCGCGGGGTCTCGCGGGTCGCCGTGCACGAGGCCGTCCAGCGCGGTGCACAGGCGGCCGACCAGCTCGTCGTGCACCGCGGCGTCGGCGATGACGCGGGCGGGCGTCACGCAGATCTGCCCGGAGTGGACCGTCCATGCCCGGGTCGCGCCGGCGACGACGGCGTCGAGGTCCGCATCGGCGCGGACGACGAGGGCGCCCTTGCCGCCGAGTTCGAGGAGGAGCCGCTTCATGCCCGGTGCCGCCGACCGGTAGATCTCGGTGCCGACGACCGTGCTGCCGGTGAAGCTGATCGCGCCGACCTCGGGGTGGCCGACCAGTGCGGCGCCGGGCTCGGCGCCCGCGCCCGTCACCAGGTTGACCGCGCCCGCCGGTGCGCCCTCCGCCCGCAGGGCCTCGTTGAGCGCCTCGGTGAGCGCGATGACGAGCAGCGGGTCCTGCGGGGCGGGCTTCATCACCACGGTGTTGCCCGCGAACAGGGCGGGGGCGATCTTCCCCACCATCGCGAGCAGCGGGAAGTTGTAGGGGCTGATGCAGCCGACCACGCCGACCGGGGTGCGCGTGACCGTTCCGGCGAGGCCCGACGCCACGGGTTCCGCCGGGACGGTGAGCAGGTCGGCGGGCAGGGTCGACCAGTGCCGGAGCCGGGCCAGCGCCGCGTCCACCTGGGTCTGCTCGGCGACGGCGCGGCGGGCGCCCGTGTCGGCGATGGCCAGGTCGACGAGTTCGGCGCGGCGGGCTTCGAGCAGTTCGCCGGCGCGGCCGAGCACGCGGCGGCGGGTCTCGACCGGGGTCGCCGCCCAGGCGTCGCGCGCGTCGGCGGCGGCGGCCACGGCGGCGTCGGCCGTGGTGCGGTCGCCGTCGGCGACCTCGGCGATGACCTGCTCGGTGTAGGGGTCGGTGATCTCGTACGTCGCCGGGGTGCTCAGCTCGTCGCCGGCGATGAGGTGGTGGGCGGTCGTGGTCACGAGGTGCTCCTGAAGCGGAGGAAGCCGCGGTCGATGCGGCCGTTGCGGAGGTCGTCGACGAGTTGTTCCGCGTCCTCCAGGGGCACGACCGCCGAGACGAGCGGGGTCAGGTCGAGTTCACCACGCAGGACGCGCTCGGCGAGCTCGGGCAGTTTCCGGTGCGGGTCGACCGAGCCCAGGCGGCAACCGAGCAGGGACTTGTCGTGGAACAGTTCGCGCACCACGAGGTCGATGGACGCGCCGGTCGGCGGCAGCCCGAGGATGACGGCCCGTCCGCCCCAGGCGAGGGCCTTGACGGAGGCTTCGAGGAGTCCGGTGTGGCCGGCGCACTCGAACGCGGCGTCCACGCCGCCGGGCACCAGCGCCTGGACGGCCGGGACGATCTGGGCCGGATCACTCGGGACGATGAAGTCGGTGGCCCCGCAGGTGCGGGCGATCTGCTCCTTCGCCGGGTTGCGGTCGACGACCACGATGCGGTCCGCGCCGGCCGCCCTGGCGGCGAGGACGGCGTTCAGCCCGATCCCGCCGGCGCCGGTCACGAGCACGGTCTCGCCGGCGCGGAGCCGGGCGCGGTCCTCCACTGCGCCGAACGCGGTGACCGTGGCGCATCCGAGCATGGCGGCGACCGGGTCGGAGATCTCGGAGGGGATCGGGATGACCTGCTCCTGAGCCACCACGATCCGCTCGGCGAAGGCGCCGAGCTTGACGAACTGGTGCACGATGTCGCCGCCGCGGGAGAACGGGCTGTCGACGATCTGGCCGGATGCGGGGCACAGGGTCGGACGGCCTTCGCGGCAGTGGCGGCACTCGCCGCATCGGCGCAGGACGGTGAGCACGACCCGCTGCCCCACGGGCACGTCGGTGCCGGGGCCCGCCGCGGTGACCGCGCCGACGGCCTCGTGGCCGAGGACGGCGGGCGTGGGCTGGGGGATGCGGCCTTCCATCGGGCTGATGTCGCTGTGGCACAGGCCGGCCATGGCGATGTCGACGGCGACTTCGCCCGGGCCCGGCGGGCGGACGTCGATCGTCGAGTCGACGTGGAGACCTGTTCCGTCCCAGACCAGCGCGCGCACCGGCACCCTCCCTCTCTTGGTTCTATTCATTCCAATCTGCTTTTGCTGAATGGAATCTATCGTCGTGCAACGGATGGCCACAAGGCGGGCCCCGGTGTCGCGTCCCAGGTGGGTTCGTCTGCGTCCGGCCGGTCACCGCGCCGGAGCCGCGACGCTTTCCCTTACCTCGCGGCGCAGCAGCTTCCCCGCCGCCGACCGCGGCAGTTCCTCCGCGAACGCCCAGCTGCGCGGGATCTTGTAGCCGGCGATGCGGGCGCGGAGTTCGGCGTCCAGCGCCGCCGCGACCTCCTCGTCCGTCCCTGGACGGTCGACGACCACGACCGCGTGCACGCTCTCGCCCCATTTCTCGTCCGGCCGGCCGACGACGCAGGCGTCGGTCACGCCTGGGAGTTCCAGCAGCGCGTGCTCGATCTCCGCGGGATAGATGTTCACGCCCCCGCTGATGATCAGGTCGGCGGACCGGTCCGAGAGGTAGAGGTAGCCGTCCTCGTCGAGGCGGCCGAGGTCGCCGAGCGTGACGTGCCCGTCCTGGCGGGACGCGGCCGTCTTCTCGGGGTCGCCGAGGTAGACGAACGACAGCTCCTCGTTCTTGAAGTACACGGTGCCGACCTGGCCGACCGGCACCTCGTTGCGGTCGTCGTCCAGGATCCGCAGGCTGACGTGGGGCAGCGCGCGCCCGACGCTGCCGACGCGGGTGAGCCACTCCTCCGACCTGATCATCGTGGCCGACCCCTCGGTGCCGCCGTACAGCTCGACCAGCACCGGACCGAGCCAGTCGATCATGGCCTGCTTGACGTGCGGGGGGCACGGTGCGGCGGTGTGCACGATGGACCGGATGCTTCCCACCCGCAGCGCGGCGCGCTCGTCCTCGGGCGGGGCGAGGAGCTCCCGCATCATCAGCGGGACGAGGTAGAGCCACGTCACGCCGTGCTCGGCGATCGCTTCGAGCGCCCGCTCGCGGTTCCACCGTTCGAGCAGTACCACCCGGTGGCCGACGTCGAGCGCCTGGTCGGCGTAGGCGAGCGGCGAGGCATGGTACATCGGGGCCAGCCCGAGGAACACGCCGTCCTCGTGGTCCGCGCCGTAGCGGCGGGCCCGGGCCAGGGCCGCACCGGCGGCCTCTTCCGGGCTGATGCCGCGTAGCGGGCGCCGGACGCCCTTGGGGCGGCCGGTGGTGCCGGAGGTGTAGAGCATGCGGTTGCCGGCCCCCCGGTCGCGGGGGATCGCCGCGGACGCGGCGGCGACGGGGCCGGTCAGGCGAGCCGCGCCGCCATCCGGTGCGACCGCGAGGACGACGACCGCCCCGCCCGGCAGCCCGGCCCCGGCGGCGGCGTCCTCGGCCAGCTCGACGAACGGATCGGCGGCGAACAGGACCTTCGCTCCGGAGTCGCGCAGGATGTAGGCGATCTCCGGCGCTGTCAGGTGCCAGTTGACGGGGGTGAGGTAGAGCGGCAGCTGCGTCGCGCCGCGGACCAACGCCATCAGCTGGTAGGAGTTCGGCAGGAGGGAGGCGACGACGTCCCCGGAAGCGAGTCCGCGGTTCCAGAGGAAGTTGCTGATCCGGTTGGCGTCGTCGCGCATCTCGCCGTAGGTGATCTGCCGGCCGTCGGTGTGGATCACGGCGACCCGGGCCGGGTCCTTGTCGGCGTACTCGAAGAAGCTGCGCACCATGGGGCTCCCGTCGTGGTTTCAATTGCGGGCGAGGACGAGGACGGACGAGGCCGTGAACATCCCGCCGTACCCGAGCACGGCGCTCGTGCTCACGCCGGGTACCTGGGCCGCGGCCTCATGGCGCAGCTGCCGGACGGCTTCCTGGATGGCGAACATGCCGTACATCCCAGTATGGGTGTAGGCGAGGCCGCCCCCGTTGGTGTTGAGCGGGAGAGACCCGCCCGGAGAGGTCTCACCGGCGGCGACCATCTCGGCCGCCCCGCCCGCCGGGGCCAGCCCGAGGCACTCCAGCCCGATCAGCGGCAGGTGCGCGAAGGCGTCGTACACCATGACGTGGCCGATCTCGGACCGTCCGATCCGCGCCTGCGCGAAGGCGTCGTCGGCGGCGCGCCGGGCCGCGGAGTCGCCGGCCGGGTCGGGCACCTGGGCCACCAGGAGGGGGTCGGAGTTCTCGCCGGTGCCGAGCACCCTCACCGACCGCCGGAGCTGCTCGGTCGTGGCGTGCCCGGACGCGGTGACGACCAGCCCGCCGCCTCCATCGGTCAGCATGCAGATCATCGGGACGGTGAAGGGCCACGCGAGGACCGGCGCCGCCAGTACTTCGCCGAGGGTCATCAGGTCCCGCCGCCCGGCCCGCGGCACCCGGGACGACCAGCGGCGCTGCGCGACGACGACCTGCGCCAGGGCGGTCTCGTCAAGCCCGTTGCCGTGGAGGTGGCGCAGCGCGGGGAGGGTGAAACGGGTGTACGGCGCCCTGGCCCCGTACGGTTCCTCGAACTGCCCGGTCCACGACTGCGGGTCCCGGGGCCGCGGCACGGTGCCGGTCCGCGACCGGCCGGACTCGCCGTGGGTGACCAGCACCCGGGCGGCGTGCCCCGCCGCGATCGCCGCCGCGGCGTGCCGCACGTGCATCAGGAAGGAGCAGCCGCCGACGTTGGTGGAGTCGACCCAGCGAGGCGTGATGCCGAGCGCGTGGGCGACGCCGTGGGGTGAACAGGCGCCCGCGACACCGTCGATCTGGCCGGGCTCCAGTCCGGCGTCGGCGAGCGCCCGCAGGCCGCCTTCGACGTTCAGCCCCAGTACGGACTGGCCGGGGTTGCGGCCGAGCACGTCGGTCTCCGCCGCGCCGATGATGATCGCGTCCATCACGCTCCCTCCGGCCCGGCCGGTGCGAACACCGGGAGGTTCACGTCGCCGCGCTCGATCCAGCGCAGCTCGACGTCCATGTCGAGGGGGAGTGCCGACGGGTCGGCGGGCACGTCCACGATGCGGGTGGTCAACCGGACGCCTTCCTCAAGCTCCACGATGGCCAGCACAAAGGGGGCCTCGTCGGCGAAGACCGGCTCGGGACGGTGCACCACTACGTATGAGTACAGCCGACCACGTCCGGTGCAGGAGGTCCACGTCAGGTCCGTCGAACCGCAGGCGCAGACCGCTCGCGGGTGCTGCGAACCGGCACCGCAGCCGTCGCAGCGGTGATGGACCAGTTCACGTCGTCGCGTCGCCTCCCAGTAGGGCAGCGTCTCGGGCGTCGGCCGGGGAACCGGCTTGAGCTCGCCGGTCATCCGGACGCCTCCGGACGCAGCACCAGCTCACCGCGATCGACGACGACCCGCTCGCCGACCGACGTCGTGTGCGCCCAGGCGTCCGGCCCGGTCTGCCAGACGCGGAGGGTGAGCTTGTCGCCCGGGACTACCGGTGCCCGGAACCGCCCGGAATACGACGCCACCCGCCCCAGCGGATCGGCCTGCCCGCCCGCGCCCAGCTCCTTGAGCAGGACCCGGGCGGTGATGCCCCAGGTGCACAAACCGTGCAGGATCGGCTGCTCGAATCCGGCGCGCTTCGCGAAGGCGGGGTCGCTGTGCAGGGGGTTGCGGTCGCCGCATAGGCGGTAGAGGAGTGCCTGGCCCCGGTCCGTCGGCGTCTCGACGACGAAGTCGGGTAGGCGGTCCGGCACCGGGTCGGTCTGTGTGCCGCGCTCCGGCTCGCCCCATCCCTGGCCGCGCAGAAAGAGCGACGTCAGTGCGGAGAACGCCTCGGCGCCCGTGGCGCGGTCCGTGCCGGTGGCCTCGATCTCCAGCAGCGCCCCCGAGCCCTTGTCGGCGATGCGCGCCACGGTCGAGACGACCTCGACTTCGCCGCCGACGGGCAGCGGACCAGGGAGGGTGACCCGCTGCGCGCCGTGGACGGTGGCGTGGGCGGGCCAGCCGCCGAGTCGATCGCGCAGCGGTCCGCTGCCGCCCGCGAGCAGGGCGGCGTACGTCGGCAGCATCCGCTGGGCCACGCCCTCGGAGTTCTCGGTGACGAGGTCGAGCTGGTCCGGGGCGGCACCCAGCGCCAGCGAGTACAGGAGCGCGTCGTCCGACGTCCACGCCCGGACGTGCGGCGCCGAGCGGGCGCCCACCGAAGTGCGGTCGAGCATCGGCTCAGCCCCGCATGGAGGCGTTGGGACGGGCCGCCGCCAGCAGGCCGCGCAGCGTCGCGTCGAGTTCGGTGAGGTCCTCGCTCGGCGCGGAGGGGGTGCCGTGCTCCCAGCCCTCGGCCACCGACACGCGCTTGCCGGACGTCAGGAACACCCGGCCGGTCACCCCGTCGGAACGCTTCGACGCGAGCCACTCGACCACCGCGGCGGGGAAGCCGGGGGAGCGGGACGGCTCGTCGGGGTCGCCGCCGAGCCCGGCGGTCATCCGGGTCGCGGCGCCCGGCGAGACGCAGTTCGCGGTGACTCCGTACCGGCCCAGTTCGAGGGACGCGGTGATCGTCATGGCGGCGATGCCGGCCTTGGCGGCCGAGTAGTTGGCCTGGCCCGCGTTGCCGAAGAGGCCGGACACGGAGGTCGTGTTGATGAGGCGGCCCCCGCGCTCGGGATGCTCGCGGTGGCGCTCGCGCCAGTGGTTCGCGGCGTGATGGGTGGCGGCGAAGGTGCCCTTGAGGTGCACCTGGATCACCGAGTCCCACTCGGCCTCCGTCATGCGGACGATCGTCCGGTCGCGCAGCACCCCGGCGTTGTTGACGAGGATGTCGAGGCCGCCGAAGGTGTCGACGGCCAGCCCGACGAGCTGCCCGGCCTCCTTCCAGGACGAGACGTCGTGGCCGCTGGCGACGGCCCGCCCGCCCGCTGCGCGGATCTCGGCGACCACCGCATTGGCGGGCGCCGTGCCGTCGGTCTCGCCGTCGAGGCCGACCCCCAGGTCGTTCACGACGACGGCGGCGCCGGCTCGGGCTAGGCGGCGGGCGTACTCGGCGCCGAGGCCGCGACCGGCGCCGGTCACGATGGCGACCCGGCCGGAGCAGGATCGCCCGGCGGAGGGCGGGGTGTTCTTCAGGTCGTGGTCGGCGCTCATGGCCGCACTCTGTCTCCCGGTGGCGGCCGGTGGCAAAGACCTGATCCCGGTCGTCGCGATCGCCGGAGCCTATGGGTGCTCCGCGGATGCGGCCGGGCGTCTGTACTACCGTGCGGGCGTGGACCTGCGGCTTCTCCGGTTCTTCGTGGCGATCATCGACCACGGCGGTGTCACCCGCGCCGCTGAGGCGCTGTACGTCGCGCAGCCGTCGGTCTCGCAGGCGCTGCGGACGCTTGAGCAGCGCCTCGGGGTCGGCCTCTTCGAGCGCGCCGGGCGGGGCCTGCGGCTCACCGACGCCGGCCGCGATCTGGAGATCCGGGCCCGGTCCGTCCTGGCCGAGGTGGAGGAGGCGCGGACCCGGGTCGAGCGGGTGGCGCGGCTCGATGCCGGACGGCTCACCGTCGTGGCGGCCTCGACCTTGGCGATCCATCCGCTCGGCCCCTGGGTCAGGCGCCTGCTGGACGCCCATCCGGGGCTGCGGGTGCACGTCTCCGAGCCCGGGTCGGTCCCGGCCGTGCTGGCCGAGATCACGGAGGGCGCGGCGGAGATCGGGCTGGTCGAGCTGCCCGTCCACAAAGCGTCCCTGGAGACCGTCGAGCTGGCGCAGGACGAGCTGGTCATCGCGGCTGGCGCCGGCCTGGCCGCAACTCTTCCCGACCCGCTGCCGCGCGCGCTCGTCCGGGACCTGCCGTCGGGTGCGCTCGCGCGGGTGCCCGGCGGCCGGACGGCCAGCGAGCGGACCATGGCCGAGGTGCTGGGGGAGCCGCGGGTGCGCAGTGCGCAGCGCCGGCTGCTGTGGGATCTGGTGGGCCAGGGCGTCCTGGTCACCTTCGTGTCGCGGGCCGTCGCCGAGCGGCTCCTCCCGGACGCCGAACTCAGGTCCCTGGATCCGCCGGTGTTCCGCCGGGTCGGGCTGGTCCGCCGCCCGGAGGCGCCGACCCCGGCGGCGCGGGCGCTGCTGGAGATCGCGTTGCCTCCGCGTACGCGGAGGCCGCGAAGAGCCGCGCCACCGGCGACGCCGTCCGGGGATCCCACGCCAGACCGACCGTGAGACCGGTGACGCCGCGCAACGGGGCAAGTCGCGCTCCGTGCCGTTCCGCCTCCGCCGCCCGCCGCGAACCGAGCAGCGTCGCCGCGATGCCCTCCAGCATCCAGGCGGTGCGCGTCTCCTGCTGCCCGACGACCGCCCGCCCTACGAGGTGGGGGCCGCTCTCCTCGATCACCGCCGCCATGCCGGCGGACAGGGTCGGACGCGGCGGCATCAGGACGAGCGGCACGTCGCGCAGCTCGGTGACACCGATCGGCGGCCCGTGGCCGGCGCCGGCCGGTCCCGCCCCGGGCGGATGGGCGACGTAGACGTCGTACGTCCCGAGCGGCAGCGTCGCGAGCCGGTCGCCGGCGTGTCCGATGTCGAGCGGGAGGCGGGTCGCGACGATCTCCGCCGTGCCGGAGGCGAGCACGTCGACGGCCTCCTGCTCCGAGCCGAGCTCGTGGACGTGCACGACCGTCTCGGGGTTCGCCCGTAGGAACGCAGCCACGACCTCGGCCAGCGGGCCGTTGAGCGCAGGCGGCAGCGCCGCGATGTCCAGCCGCGGCGCGCTGCGGCGCGGTCCGGCGGAGACCGCGGCCTCGGCCTGCCGGGTCTCGCGCAGGATCCGGCGCGCGGGACCGAGCAGGCCGTGACCGGCCGAGGTCAGCGTCATGCCCCGCCCGGTGCGGTGGAACAGGACGGCGCCGAGCTCCTTCTCCAGCGCGTGCACCGCATGGGAGATGGTCGACTGGGTGACGTCGAGGGCCGTCCCCGCGCCGCTGATGCTCTGCGCCTCGGCGACCGCGACGAAGTAGCGGAGCTGCTGCAGCTCGATGACCGGCCTCCGCTCCTACAGTCCCAGCGACTTGGCGATGATGACGCGCTGGACCTCGTTGGTGCCACCGTAGATCCGGGAGATGCGCGAGTCGGTGTACATGCGGGCGATCTCGTACTCCCGCATGAACCCGTACCCGCCGTGCAGTTGCAGGCACCGGTCGATCACCCGGTTCTGCGTCTCGGTGCAGTAGACCTTGACCGTGGAAGCCTCGGCGGCGGTGAGCTCACCGATCTCATGGGCGCGCATGGCCTGGTCGAGCAGGGCGCGCCCGGCGGTCACCTCCACGTGGCAGGACGCGAGCTCGAACTTCGTGTTCTGGAAGGACGACACGGGGCGGCCGAACGCCGTGCGGTCCTTGACGTAGGAGACCGTGATCCGCAGTGCCTTCTCGGCCGAGACCTGGGAGCCGAGGGCGATGCCGAGCCGCTCCTGCACGAGGTTGTGCGCGAGGTAGCGGAAGGCCTGGCCCTCCTCGCCGAGGAGGTGGTCCGCGGGGACGGCGACGTCGTCGAAGAACAGCTCGGCCGTGTCGGTGGCCTTGAGCCCGATCTTCTCCAGGTTGCGCCCCCGGCCGAAGCCCTCGCTGTCGGCGTTGACGACGAGGAGGGAGAGGCCTACCCGCCGGTCGGCGTGCTCGCTGGTGCGGGCCACGACGACCACCAGGTCAGCGTTGATGCCGCCGGTGATGAACGTCTTGCCGCCGGACAGTACCCAATGGCCGCCTTCGAGCCGCGCCGTCGTACGGATGCCGGCCAGGTCGGAGCCGGTGCCCGGCTCGGTCATCGCGATGGCGCCCATCCGGCGTCCCGCGGCCATGTCGGGCAGCCAGCGTCGCTTCTGCTCCTCGGTCCCCTGCCGCAGGATGTAGGGGATGACGAGGTTCATGTGGGTCGCCGCGCCGCCGAGCGAGACGCCCGCCCGGCTGCACTCCTCCGACCACACCGACGAGTAGAGGAAGCCGTCCTCGCCGCCGCCTCCGTACTCCACCGGGACGCGGAGGCCGAGCATGCCGAGGTCCCCCAGCTTCTGGTAGACCTCGTGCGGGACGCACCCGGCCGCCTCCCAGTCGGGGAAGTGGGGGACGACCTCCTTCGCGAGGAAGGCCCGCACCGACTTCCGGAACGCCTCGTGCTCCGCGTGGTAGATCGACGTCTGCATCGCATGTCTCCTTCGTTGCTCGGGACGGGTCAACCGCGCCAGCGGCCGGTGAAGACGGGACGTTCGCCCCGGGCGTGCGCCTCCCGCGCGGTCGGGGAGTCGGTCCCGATGTTGACCACCTGGGCGACGTTCTCGGCCGCGACGGCCTCCCGGAACGACCGCTCGTGGGAGCGGCCGAGCAGTTCCTTGTCGAGCCGGACGGCGACGGGCGGGGCCGCGGCGAGGCGCAGCGCCAGGTCGTCGGTGAACGCGTCGGCCTCGCCGGGCGGGACGAGCCAGGTCACCAGGCCGAGCCGGCGGGCCTCCTCCGCGTCGAGCGTCTCGGCCAGGTAGGCCAGCCGCTTGGCCGCCTGCAGGCCGACGACCCGGGGCAGCAGCCACGACGACCCGGTGTCGAGCGACAGCCCGCGGCGCGCGAAGGCCGTCCCGAACCGGGACCGGGTCGTGGCCACGACGAGGTCGGCCGTCAGCGCGAGGCTCAGGCCGGCGCCCACGGCGGGGCCGTCGACCTTCGCCACGACCGGGAGCGGCAGTTCTTGCAGGGCGACCAGTGGCGCGGTGACGTGGCCGAGGCGGTCCAGGGGGTGCAGGTCGGCGCGCCGCCGCGCCGAGGTGTCGGCGCCCGCGCAGAAGTGGCCGCCCGCTCCGGTGAGCACCAGCACGCGCGCGTCCGACCGGGCGACCGCCTCCATGTGGTCGGCCAGGACGGTCCAGGCGTTCCGGTCCATCGCGTTGCGGACGGCCGGACGGTCGATCGTGATGGTGGCCACGGGCCCCTCGAAGGCGAGTCGGACCTCGTCGCCGGGACTGCTCTCCTGTTTCACGCCGTCATTCAAGGGCGGTGCGGTGCTCGCCGACCAAGACCTGCCGCCGAACCCCGGGGGCGTCCGCGCCTATGCGAGCATCGCGCCGATCCGGTCGATCTGGGGTAGGGCGTCCTCGAAGAGCAGCGACAGGTAGACGCCGTCGACGTGCGCCGAGAGCTCCTCCAGCCGGGCCCGGCACTCGTCCGCACGCCCCACGACGGCGAAGCGGCCGAGCAGGTAGTCCTCGATGTCGGGCCGGTCCGCGAACATCGTCGCGTTCGAGGTCGCGCCGGAGCGGCCGTGCGAGCCGTAGTCGTAGGCCGCGTAGCGCTCGGCCAGCACGCCGGCGTACTCCGCGGGCACGTTCTTGCCCTCGAAGGTCGACGCGAAGGCGAAGTGCGAGGCGCTCACCGCGCGCGGGACGAGGCGCCGCCGCAGTTCGCGCACCTCGTCGTCGTCCCGTCCGATCGCGATCCGCATCGAGGCCCAGATCTCCAGCGGAGCGGCGGCCGCGTCGCGGGACTCCTGCGCGCGCTCGCGGATCGTGCCGAGCGCGGCGGGGTCCCCGCCGACGCCGGCGATGACGCCGTCGGCGACGCGCCCGGCGCTGCGCGCGGTCGCGGGGCCGCTCGCCGCGACGAGCAGGAAGGGGGCGACGCCGGCCGCGCGCGCGGACTCGGCCACCGAGCGTCCGAAGTCTTCGAGGCCGGCCAGGGACGCGGGCCTCAGGCCGAAGGTGCGGACGGCCGAGTCGCCCCGGCCGAACCCCAGTCGGAACCGTCCGGGGTGGGCGGCGGCCAGGGTCCGCACGGCGCTGGCGTGCACCGACCAGTGCCGGGTCACGGGGTTGGTCACGCTGGTGCTGACGACCAGGGAGGACGTCGCGCCGAGCGCGTCTGTGCAGGCGGAGTACAGCTCCCCGTAGTTGGGGGAGTCGCCGATCCCGATGCCCCACAGGCCGGCCGCCTCGCACCGGGCGGCCACCTCCCGGGTCATGCCGGGGGACAGCGGGAGCCAGTTGGCGCACAGGCGCATGGTCGTTCCTCTCCGTCGGGTCGTCGGCCCTTGACATAACCTCGGATCACCCAGATGATTCATACCAGGGTAATCAGATTTCGTTCAATCGAATTCATAGCCGTGACGATGCTGGGAGGGGCCCAATGACTGAGGCCGTGCGCTCCGAGTCGCCCCCGCCGGGCGGCGTCGCGCCGAACGCCGACAAGATCCGCATCGAGGGGCTGTCCTACCGATACCGTCGTCGCGGCAGGGAGGACGTCGCCGCCCTCGACGACGTCGACCTGACCGTCGGCCGCGGCGAGTTCCTCTCGGTCGCCGGACCGTCGGGGTGCGGGAAGTCGACGCTGCTGCGGGTGCTCGCGGGGCTGCAGAAGCCCACCGGCGGAGTCGTCCGGGTCCGCCGTGAACACCAGGACCGCCCGCTCTGCGCCCCGGTGTTCCAGGAGTACTCGATCTTTCCGTGGCGCTCGGTCGAGGCGAACGTGCGCCTGGGGCTCGACGCCGCCGGTGTGGACCGCGCCGAGGCGCGCCGCCGCTCCCAGGAGTGGATCGAGCGGGTCGGCCTCGCCGGGTTCGAGAAGGCGCTTCCGGGCAACCTGTCCGGAGGCATGAAGCAGCGCGTCGCCCTGGCCCGCGCGTTCGTCGTCGAGCCCGAGATCCTGCTGATGGACGAGCCCTTCGCGGCGCTCGACGCGCAACTGCGCAAGGTGCTCCAGGAGGAACTGCTCGCCATCGTCCGCGAGCACAGCCACACGGTCTTCTTCGTCACCCACAACCTCGACGAGGCGATCCTCCTCTCCGACCGGATCGCCCTGATGTCGGCCCGGCCGGGACGTGTCCGCCGCATCGTCGACGTCCCGTTCGCGCGCCCGCGGTCGGCGGCGCTGAGGAAGGACCCGCAGTTCGCTCGGCTGGAGGAGGATCTCTGGGCCGACCTGAAGGACGACGTCGAGGCGACCGAGGGGGCCGTCCAGTGACCGTGCAGACGGACCGGGGCGCCTCGCGGAACGAGGACGGCTGGGTCGAGCGCCGGCCCGATCCCAAGCAGCGGTCGGCGGCCGACCAGGCGCGGCGCGACGGTGCCCTGCGCCTCCTGCTCGGCCTCGTGCTCCCGGTCGGCGTGCTCCTCGCCTGGGAGATCTCGGCCCGATCGGGCTGGATCGACTCCCGCTTCTTCAGCCAGCCGAGCGCGGTGGGGTCGAAGGCGGGGGAGGACCTGCGGAGCGGGCTGCTCTGGTCCGAGCTCAGGATCACCATCGTCCGGCTGGTGACCGGCTACGTCATCGGATCGCTGGCCGGCATCCTCATCGGCCTGCTGATGAGCCAGGTGAAGGTCCTGCGCTGGATGCTGGAGCCCCTGATCCGCGCGCTCTACGTCATCCCCAAGCTGGCGCTGCTGCCGCTGTTCCTGCTCCTGTTCGGGCTCGGCGAGGTGCCGAAGCTGGTCTTCATCTCCCTCGGCACCTTCTACATCGTCGCCTTCACGACGCTGTCGGCCGCGATGATGATCCCCACCGCGTTCCACGAGGTCGCGCGATCCTACGGCCTGTCGCCCGGCCAGCGCTTCCGCTGGATGATCGTCCCGGCGATCACGCCGCAGATCGTCTCCAGCCTCAAGCTCGCCTCGGGCATCTCCATGCTGCTCGTCATCGCCGTCGAGTTCGTCAACGCCCACGAGGGCCTCGGCTACTACACCTGGCACGCCTGGCAGGTCTTCGTCCCCGACCGGATGTACGTCGGCGTCGTGACCATCTCGATCGTCGGCGTCCTGTTCAGCGGACTGGTCGGGCTGCTCGGCTCCCGCCTGTCGCGCTGGGCGGACAGCGAGTACGCCCAGAGCCGCTGACCCGGCCCGCCACCGCAACGCACACATCCCATCCATCACGCAGGACCTGCCCGCGCTCCACGACGAGCGCCGGGACGGTCCCGCACTCCCGCAGACGGGGAAGCAGCACAGCGCATGACCACGACATCCGACCCGCGGCCGGCCGACCCGGCCCCCGCCGGCCAGCAGACCGACCTGTCCGAGCTGCGCGAGATCGCCCGCCAGGTCGCGGAGAAGCGGTACGCCCCCCGCGTCGAGCAGTGGGACCGCGACCGGACCGTCATCACCCATGACGAGCGGCGCTACCTGGGGTCCCTCGGGTGGTTGGGCATCGCCCTGCCCGAGGAGTACGGAGGCGCCGGAGGAACGTTCGCCGAAGCCCTGGCCGTGGTCGAGGAGCTGGCCAAGGTATGGCCGCCGGCGGCCTTCCAGGTCTTCGAGGCCAACGTCGGACCGGCGCAGCACCTGGTGCGGCTCGGCACCGAGGAGCAGAAGCGGCGCTTCCTGCCCGGCGTGATCAGCGGCGACAACGCGATGGCCATCGGCATCTCCGAGCCGGACGCCGGATCGGCCGCCACCGACATGGTCACCCGCGCGGAGATCAAGGGCGACACCGTCGTGGTACGCGGCCTGAAGCGCTGGATCTCCAACGGCGGTGACGCCGACCGCTACCTCGTCTACTGCCGGATGAACGACCTCCCGGGCGCCAAGGGCATCGGGGCCGTGATCGTCGAGGCCGACCGCAAGGGCGTCTCGTTCGGAGCGCGCGAGCGGCTGATGGGCTTCCGGGGCCTGCCGTCCGCGGACGTGATCCTCGACGACGTGGAGGTCCCGGTCGAGAACATCGTCGCCCGGCCCCCCGACGGCTTCCGCGACCTGTTCTCGATGTTCTCCATCGAACGGCTGGGCAACACCACGATGAGCCTCGCGCTGGGGCAGGCCGCCCTGGACAAGACCATCGCCTACGTTCAGGAGCGCGAGCAGTTCGGCCGGCCCATCGCGGAGTTCCAGGCGGTCCAGGTCACCCTCGCGGACATGCTCCTGGAGGTCGAGTCGGTGCGCATGCTCCGCGACCGCGCCGTGGCCGGGCTCGACGCCGGCACCCCGAGCACCCTGCACGTCTCGCTCGCCAAGTGCGCCGCCAACGAGATGGCCAAGCGCGTCACCGACATGGCGATGATGCTGCACGGCGCGAACGGCTACACCGAGGAGTACGGCCTGGAGCGCTTGCACCGGGACGCGCACGGCTGGGCGCTCGCCGGCGGCACCCCCAACATCCAGCGCACCCGTATCGCCGCCGAGCTGCTCGGCCGCTCCTTCGACCAGCGTCCGGCGCGGCGCAAGGCCGCCGCCGGCGGAAGGGAGGCTTGAGCCATGGCCGAGCTTCGTGACGTCGTCATCGTCGACGGGTGCCGCACCCCCATGGGCAAGGGCAAGCCGGGGGGCGCGCTGAGCGGCCTCCACTCCGTCGAGCTGCTCGCCCAGACCCTCGCCCACCTCGTCTCGCGGACGTCCATCGACCCGGGCATCGTCGGCGACGTCATCGTGGGGTGCGTCAGCCAGGCCGGGGAGCAGTCCGCGACACCCGGCCGGATGGCGTGGCTCTCGGCGGGCTTCCCCGTCCACGTCCCGTCCACCACGGTCGAGCGCAAGTGCGGCTCGGGGCAGCAGGCGATCGAGTTCGCCGCGCAGGGCATCGCGACGGGCATGCACGACGTCGTCATCGCCGCGGGGGTCGAGTCGATGAGCCGCGTCCCGATGGGCATCGCCCGCATCGAGCAGGACCCGTGGGGTCCCGGCGTCGCCGGGCGCTTCCGCCTGGTCCCGCAGGGCGTCGCCGCCGAGCGGGTCGCCGAGACCTGGGGCATCACCCGCGAGGAGCAGGACCGGTTCTCCGCCGACTCCCACCGGCGGGCGCAGGCCACCGCCGTGTCCGGCGGCTTCGACGAAGAGATCGTCCCGATCACCCTTCCGGACGGCACCGAGGTGACCGCCGACGAGACCATCCGCCCGACCACCACGGTCGAACGGCTCGCCGGGCTCAAGGCCGTCTTCGAGTCCGAGGACTACGCCGGCCTCCTGCCGGGCCGCACCTGGTCGGTCACCGCCGGGAACAGCTCCCAGCTCACCGACGGAGCGGCGGCCGTGCTGCTGATGAGCGCGGAGAAGGCCGAGCGGCTCGGCCTCACCCCCCGCGCGCGGATCACCGGCTCGTCCGTCGTCGGCGACGACCCCGAGATGATGCTGACCGGCCCCATCCCGGCGACCCGGCGGATCCTGGAGCGCACCGGCCTCCGGCTCGACGACTTCGACGCCTTCGAGGTCAACGAGGCCTTCGCGTCCGTCCCGCTCGCCTGGGCCAAGGAACTCGGGGTCGACCACGCCCGGCTGAACCCGCGCGGCGGCGCGATCGCGCTCGGCCACCCGCTCGGCGCGAGCGGATGCCGCCTCTTCGTCACCCTGCTCAACCACCTGGAGCAGACCGGCGGCACCCGCGGTCTCCAGACCATGTGCGAGGCCGGCGGCCTCGCGAACGCGACCGTCCTCGAACGGATCTCCTGACGGCGCACCGACGACACGAAGGGCACAACGAATGGACATCCGGGGCAAGGCGGCACTCGTCACCGGGGCGGCGTCCGGCCTCGGCCGGGCGACCGCGCGGGAGCTGGTCGCCGCCGGGGCGCACGTCGTCCTCCTCGACCTGGAGAGCAGCGACGGCCGGTGCGTCGCCGAGGAGGTCGGCGCGGGCGCCGCGGGCCGGGTGCGGTTCGCCGCCGCCGACGTGACCGACTCCGACCAGGTCGCCGCGGCCGTCAAGGCCGCGACCGAGCTCGGCGAGCTGCGCGCGCTCGTGCACTGCGCCGGACGGGGCGGGCCCGTCCGGGTGGTCGAGAAGGACGGCACGCCGGGCTCCATGGAACGGTTCCAGGGCGTGGTCCAGACCAACCTGATCGGGACGTTCAACGTGCTGCGCCACGCGGCCGCCGCGATGGTCGCCCTTGACGACCTGCCCGACGGCGAGCGTGGCGCGTGCGTGCTCACCGCCTCGGTCGCGGCGTGGGAGGGGCAGATCGGCCAGCTGCCGTACGCCGCGTCCAAGGCCGGTGTGGTCGGCATGACGCTCGTCGCCGCCCGTGATCTGGCCCGGAACCACGTCCGCGTCAACACGATCGCGCCGGGCCTGTTCGACACCCCGATCCTCTCCCGCGTGCCGGAGCAGGTCCGCGACCGCCTGGCCGCCTCGATCCCGCACCCGGCTCGCCTGGGCGATCCCGAGGACTTCGCGTCCCTGGCCGCCCACATCCTCGCCAACCCCATGCTCAACGGCGAAACGATCCGGCTCGACGGCGCCATCCGGATGGCCCCGCGATGACGTCGGCCGAGCCCTCGCTCCCTCCCTCTGAAAGGCAACCCTCCATGAGCGTCGACACCACGACTCCCGCAGGCGGACCCTCGGCGGGGGACGGCCCGGCAGGGCGGGAGCCGATGTTCGATACGGTCCGCGACGTCTGGGACCCGGCCTTGCTCGACCCGGAGCCGACGTACGACGGCATGTGGGCAGAGCTCACGCCGCACCAGCGCGAGATCCGGGAACGGGCCCGCGAGGTGGCCGTCCGCGAGCTGCGCCCGAGGGCCGCCCACTGGGACGAGACCGAGGAGTTCCCGCGCAGGACGTTCGAAGCCGTCCTTGAAGCCGGGCTCGTCGGCCTCACGATCCCGAAGCGCTACGGCGGCCAGGGCGAGAGCCTGCTCGAAGGATGCATCGTGGTGGAGGAGCTGGCGCGCGCCTGCCTGAGCACCGCGATGTCCGTCCAGCCGTTCCTGAACGGGCCTTGGCGCGCGATCCACGTGCTCGGTACCGAGGAGATGAAGAACCGGCTGCTCCCCGGGGTCGCCGCCGGCACGAACCACTTCGCGATCGCCATGAGCGAGCCGGCCGCCGGCAGCGCCGGCACCGACCTGCGGGCCACCCTGACCCCGGACGGCGACGGATTCCGGCTGACCGGCACCAAGTGCTGGATCACCGGCGGCCACGTCGCGGACACCATCATCGTGTTCGCCCGCCTGGCCGGCACCTCCGGCCCCTACGGCATCGGCGCCGTGGTGCTCACCGGGCGGCCCGACGGGGTGGGCGAGTTCCACATCGACCCGAAGATGGGGATCCGGGGCGTCGCCGAGTGCCTGGTGCACTTCGACGACGTGCGCGTCGACCCGGAGGACGTCCTGGTCATGCCCGAGAAGCACTCCAAGAACGGCACCGGCATCCTGGTCAACCAGTTCAACCCCGAGCGCTGCGGCAACGCCGCCATGTGCACGGGGCTCGGCCAGGCCGCCCTGGACGCGAGCGTCGGCCACCTCAACGCCCGCCGCCAGTTCGACCGCCCGCTCGCGGAGTTCCAGGGCCTCCAGTGGAAGATCGCCGACATGGCGCTGGACGTGCACGTGTCGCGCATGCTGCTGTGGCGGGCCGCCCGCAGCGGGGACGGGGGCTTCCCCGACCAGACGGCGACCCTCATGGCCAAGCTGCACAGCAGCGAGATGGTGCAGCGGGTCACCAACACGGCCATCGGCGTCCACGGCGCGCGCGGCTACTCGCGCCGCTGGCCGGTGGAGCGCTACTTCCGCGACGGGCGCGGCCTCGCCATGGGCGGCGGGACGCCCGAAGTGATGCGCAACGTGCTCGGCGCCCAGGTGCTCGGCGTCAGCGGCAGC
The DNA here is from genome assembly GCF_014208105.1 of Actinomadura coerulea. Classification (NCBI taxonomy): domain Bacteria; kingdom Bacillati; phylum Actinomycetota; class Actinomycetes; order Streptosporangiales; family Thermomonosporaceae; genus Actinomadura; species Actinomadura coerulea. The sequence goes on along the minus strand of NZ_JACHMQ010000001.1, from coordinate 2,804,194 downwards.
CAGCGGAGGAGGTGACGTGGCTCTGCGACCCCAACTGGACCGGACGGTCTACGGTGCCGAGCACCGGGACTTCGCCGACATGGTCGGAGCCTTCCTGCGCGACCAGGTGGCGCCGCGCGTCGCCGAGTTCGAGGCCGCGGGGATGGTGCACCGGGACCTCTACCGGGCCGCCGGGAAGCTCGGCCTGGCCGGCCTCCAGATCCCGGAGGAGTACGGCGGCGGCGGACAGGACGGCTTCCTCTTCAACTGCGTCGTGACCGAGCAGGTCGCCTACGAGCGGGTGACACTCGGCTCCCTGCGCGTGCACACCGACGTCGTCACCCCGTACGTTCTGTCCCTCGCGACCGACGAGCAGAAGCGCCGCTGGCTCCCGGGGATGGCGAGCGGCGAGCTGATGACGTCGATCGCCATGACGGAGCCGGGCACGGGCTCCGACCTGGCCGGCATGCGCGCCACGCTGCGCCGGGACGGAGCCGACTGGATCCTCAACGGGACGAAGACCTTCATCACCGGCGGCGCGCAGTCGGACCTGGTCCTCGTGGTCGCCCGCTCCTCGTCGTCCGGTGACGACCGCCGCGCCGGGCTGACCATCGTCGCGGTCGAGGCGGACATGCCGGGCTTCACCCGCGGCGCCGAACTCGACAAGCTCGGCCTCAGGGCGCAGGACACGACCGAGCTCTTCTTCGACGACGTGCGCATACCCGCGACCAACGTGCTCGGTGAGGAGGGCCAGGCGTTCCGCTACCTGTCCTCCCATCTGGCACAGGAGCGGCTGTCCATCGCGGTCAACTCGCAGGCCCAGGCCGTCGCGGCGCTGGACCTGACCTGCGAGTACGTGCGCGAGCGGGAGGTGTTCGGGCAGCGGCTCGGCGGGTTCCAGAACACCAGGTTCGTCCTCGCCGAGCAGGCGACGCAGATCGCGGCCGGTCAGGCGCTGGTCGACCAGGCCATGGCCCGGCACGAGCGCCGTGAGCTGGCGCCGCCGGCGGCGGCCCAGGCCAAGCTGTTCTGCACCGAGCTGCACGGCCGGGTGGCCGATGCCTGCCTGCAACTGCACGGCGGTTACGGCTACGTCTGGGAGCAGGACATCTGCCGGATGTACGCCGACGCGCGGGTCGCCCGCATCTACGGCGGGACCAGCGAGGTGATGAAGGGCATCATCGCCCGGACGCTCCAGCTGACCTGACCCGGCGAGGACGCCCACGTGAAAGGCCCCTACCGCACCATCCTCAGGGTGCGGCAGGGGTTTCGTGCGTTGCCCGTTCGTATGTCGCCCGGTCAGGCTTCCCGGACGACGGCCGGACGGCCGAGGCGGGTGCTCATGGCCTCCGCCTCCCGCAGCACGCCGGCGACGACCCGGTCGCGGATCTCCTCCGCGCGCGCGGTCGGGATGGACATGCCGAGGGCGCCCACGACGTCTCCGGTGGCGTCGAAGACGGGCGCGGCGCACCCCCACAGGTCGGGCCAGCGCACACCGGGGCCGACCGCGTAGCCGCGCCGCCGGATCTCAGCCAGCATGGCCGCGACCTGCTCGGGGTCGCGTGGATCGCCGTTCTCGGCCTGCTCGGCGAGGGCCCGTTCGACGGACGGCTCGTCGAGCTGTGCCAGCACGGCCTGGCCGGTGGTGACGGCGAGGAGCCGGTATCGCTGGCCGAGGCGCACGTGCGCGCGGACCGGCTTGACCGGCTCGGAGTGGGCCGCGTAGGTCACCGCGCCCTGCTCGTAGACGGCGTAGACCGACGTCTCGTCCAGTTCGGCGGTCAGCCGGTCGGTGTGCTCGCGGGAGATGGCCGAAAGGCCGACCGAGGTGTTGACCGCGCAGCCGAGCCGCCAGACCAGCATCGTCCCGCGCCAGGTCCGGTCGGCCTGCTGCACGACGTAGCCTTCGTCCGCCATCAGGCGCAGGATCCGCAGCAGCGTCGGCGGCGCCAGTTCGGTGCGCTCGCTGAGCACCTTGAGAGTCTCCGGACCGTGGTCGCAGACCGCCTCGAGCACTCGCAGCGTCCGTGCGATCGAACCCTCGGCCACCGCTCGGCCTCCTGTATCCGCGGGACAGTTCTCCAGGAGCCTAGCGCAAATTCTACTCAGTAGAATCGAATTGCAGGTCAGGCGGTGAGTGCGGCCGCGATCTGTGCGCGGTGGTGGCCGGCCGTGCCCAGCAGCAGGGTGCCGACGGTGCAGCGCTTGAAGTAGTGGTGCAGGTCGTGCTCCCAGGTGAAGCCGATGCCGCCGTGCAACTGCAGGGCACCGCCGGCGACCTCCTCGGCGGCCTCCGTCGTCCAGGCCATCGCGGTCGCGGCGACGAGGGCGCGATCGCCTGCGCCCGACTCGAGCGCATCGGCCAGTTCGAGCACCATCGAGCGGATGGACTCGACCTGGATCAGCATGCCCGCGCACCGGTGCTTGACGGCCTGCCGGGCGGCGATCGGCATTCCGAACTGGACCCGCTGGTCGGCGTACTCGACGGTGGTATCGAGCAGCCAGGCCGCCAGTCCCAGCAGCGTCGCGCCGTGCAGGGCCAGCGCGAGCAGCCGCGCCTCCTCGACAACGGACGCCAGGGCGTCGCCACCGGCCGGCAGCAGGGTGGCGGGGGAGCCGTCGCAGACCACCCGGACCAGCGGCTGGGTCCCGTCGAGGTTCTCCAGCGGCTCGACGGTGGCGTCACTCGTCCGCACCAGCGCGAGCCGACGGCCGTCCGGCGCCCGCACGGCCGCCACGACGACGTCGGCGACGTCCCCGTCCGGCACGAAGGGGAGGGTGCCGTGGACCAGGCCGTCACGGATATCGAGCGCGGGCGCGGACCAGGTGCCGTCCTCGGCCAGCAGCCCGTACGTCGCCAGCCCGGTGACCTCGCCGCCGGCCGGCCCGATCAGGGCGCCCGCAACCGAAGCGGCCAGGAACGGCAGGGGGGCGGCGGCCCGGCCCAGCGCCTCGGCGACCAGGCACGCGGTGACCACGTCACCCGCCTCCGCCGGTTCGAGCAGCCCGTTGGCCACCAGCTCGGCCCAGAGCCCCGCGTCGAACTTCCGGGGCCCCGGCGCGTGTCGCATCTGCTCCAGTGGGTCGCGCTTGCGGAGCAGGGCGCTGACGCTCTCGGCGAAGTCGGTCTGCTCGGTGGACGCCAGTCTCATGCGTTCCCTCCTTAGGAGCCGGTGAACTCGCGCCAGGAGACGGTCTTGCTCGGGTCCGCTCCGCGGGGCATGCCAAGGGCACGCTCGGCGATCTGGTCGCGGAGCACCTCTGAGGTGCCGCCGGCGATGGTCTTCGGTTGCACGCGCAGGAAGGCCCACGCGTCGTAGGCGCGGGCGCGGTCGCCGGGGGCGTGCGCGACCGCGCCGAGGCCTGCGCCGCCGAGGATGCCCCGCTGCAGGCGCTTGGTGTGCTCGGCCTGCAGGACCTTGTTGTACGGCGTGCCGTTCGCCACCGGCGGCAGGCCTCCCGCTCGATGCAGGGCGTTGCGCCGGTTGTTCAGCGCGATCGCCTGGGACTCGACGTACAGGCGCACGATCGCGTCGGCCTCCACGGCACCGGCTCCCGGGAGGCGTTCGGTGACGAGCTCGTCCACGGTGCGGCCGACGACGGAGCCGGGGGTGGCGGCGCCCGCCCCCGAGCCGGCCGCGCGCTCCAGCTGGAGCACCGCGCGCACGACCTCCCAGCCCTGGCCGGTCGCACCGAGGCGGTAGCGGTCGGGCACCACGACGTCGTCGAGGACGACCTCGAAGAACTCGGCGTCGCCGGTCATCTGCAGGATCGGCCGGACCTGGACGCCGGGCGTCGAGAGATCCACGAGGAAGCAGGTCAGCCCGGCGTGCTTGGGGACGTCGATGTCGGTGCGGGCGACCGCGAGGCCCCAGCCGGCCCGGTCGGCGCGGCTGGTCCAGATCTTGCGGCCGGTGAGGTGCCACCGGTCCCCGTCGCGGCGGGCGCGGGTGCGGACCGAGGCCAGGTCGGAACCGGCCTCCGGCTCGCTGAAGAGCTGGCACCAGAGAACCTCGTTGCGGGCGATCGGGGGGAGCAGCTCGGCGGCGACGTCGCCGTCCGCGAACTTCAGGATCGCGGGTCCGACCCAGCCGGTGCCGATGGCGCTCTCCACCGTGCCCACCCGCCAGCGGGCGAGGGTGCGGCGGACATCGACCGCCTCGTCGGCGGACAGCGCGCGTCCGCCCAGGTGAACCGGCCACTCCGGGACGAGCCAGCCGTCGGCCGCGACCGTGCGGACGAGAGCGGCGGTCAGGTCGGCGCCGAGCTTGGCAAGGTGGTCGGCCAGGCCGTTCCTGTCGCCGGCGTCGACCAGCTCGGTCCAGCGCGCGGGCAGCACCCGCCGCAGCAGCTCCTCAAGCCGCAGCGCGGCGCTCATCGCACGACCCTGGCGTCGAGGGCGACGATCCGGCTGCCGACCACGCCGAGCGGGTTGCACTCGACGAGCGCGGCACCGGTGCGGTCGGCGAGGTCGGCGAGGGCGAACGCCGCCGCGGCGAGCGCCGCCGCCAGCCCGTCGTACCGTCCCGGCACGCGGTCGAACAGCTCGGCCGCGAGCCGCCGGGCGAGGTGCTCGGCGCCGAGGGCCGCCGGCATGGCGACCGTCCGGTCCAGCAGCTCGACGTGGACGCCCCCGAGGCCCGCCGAGACGACCAGCCCCCACTGGGGGTCGCGCCGGACGCCGGCGAAAAGCTCCATCGACGAGCGGAGCTGGCGGGCCACGATGAGCGGGACGCCGCTCGCGAGGAGCTCGGCGGCGGCTTCGCCGGCGGTGGCCGCCGTGACGTCGAGCCGGACCCCGCCCGCGCGCGCCTTGTGGACGCCGGCGGCGACGTCGGACTTGAGGACGACCGGCCAGCCGAGATCCTCGCCGCGGGCCAGCACCTCGGCGACCGTGGTCGCGGCGCTCCAGTCGGCCACGTCCACCCCGGCGCCGGCGACGAGCCGGAGGCTTTCGGACGCGGTCGGGTCGGAGCCGACGAGGGAACCGGGGCCGTCAGCGGCCGGCCGGAGGGCGGCGACTCCGCTCAATCTGGGCGGCGCGCAGGACGCGAGGACGCGGCACGCCGAGTCGAGATCGGGGAGCACGACCTCGCCGGCCTCGATGCGCGGCCGGACGGTGGCCGGTTCCCGGTCGAGGGTGGCGAGGACCGAAGGCGGTACGGCGCCCGCGTGGGCGCCCGCGGCGGCGGCCTGGTTCTCGCGGCCGATCACGACGACGAGATCGACCTCGCCGCTTTCGCGCAGCGTCGCGCAGACCTTTTCGAGCGTCGCGTCGTCGCCGATCGTCTGCGCGGTCACGTCGATGGGGTTGCGCGGGGAGGCGATTCCCGGCAGGTGCGCCATCAAGCGCTCCTGCAGCCCGGTGCTGAGGACCGGGACGTCGAGGCCGACGCCGCTGAGCAGGTCGGCGGCCACGACGCCGGCCCCGCCGGAGCCCGTCACGATGCCGGTACGCCGTCCGGCCGCACGGCCCATCAGGGACAGGCCCAGCCCGGCGAGCACCAACTCCCGGTCGGAGCCGACGAGCACGGCGCCGTACGCCTCGAACAGCTCGCGGGTCACCGCGGTGTCCGTGCTCACCGCCGCGGTGTGTGAGGCGGCCGCGGTGGACCCGGCCTCGGAGAGGCCGCCGAGCAGGCACACGACCGGCACGCCGCGGGCCGCCGCGTCGGCCAGCAGGGCCTGGAGCGTTCCAGCGTCGCGGACGCCCTCCAGGTAGAGCATCAGGACCCGGGGTGCGGCCGCGGCGAGCACGCCACGGGCCAGTGTGCAGGCGTCCAGATGGGTCTCGTTGCCGCTGCCGATGAAGCCGTCGAGGTGGAAGCCGTACCGGGCGGCGGCCGTGACGACGCGGGCACCGAAGGCGCCGCTCTGGGAGACGAGGAAGGCGCCGCTCCCGCCCCGGCAGTCGACGAGGCTGTCGAAGGCCTGGGCGAAGGTCAGCACCGCGCGGCCAGGCGCGTGGTAGAGCCCGACGGTGTTCGGGCCCAGGACGATGGTGCCCCGGGCGGTGGTCAGCGAGCCGCCGCCGGTCTCCTCGAAGCCGGAGGCGAACACGACGGCGAACTTCGCGCGCCCGTCGATCCGGTCGAGGACCTCCTGTGCGGCCGCGGCCGGCACGCAGAGCAGCGCGACGTCCACGTTCCGTTCGAGGCCGTCCCGGGGGTCGGGCGTCAGCACCTCGCCGCCGAACCGCGCCTGGCGCAGGTGCCGCAGGGTGCGGGCGCCGAGGCCCGTCTCCTTCGACGTCCCGCCGATGACGGCGACGGTGGCGGGCGAGAGCAGGGGACGCAGGTCGGGCACCTGGAGATCGGGTTTGTTCACGTCCGCCCTCACCGCAGCTCGGCCGGGATGCGGGTGTGCTTGGTGGTGCCCCACTCGGGCGCGCGCCTCTCCTTGAACGCCGCGATGCCGCGCAGGGTCTCGCCGCAGGTGCGGATCCAGGTCAGGACGCGGCGCTCGCGGTTGTACGCCGCGACCCGGTCGGTCGACTCCAGGAACTCGTACATGAGCCGCTTGGTCGCGGTCATCGAAACCGGCGCGCAGCGCTCGGCCATGTCGGTCGCGAGGTCCACGGCGACCTTGAGCACGTCCTGCGGCGCGGCGATGTGGGTCGCCAGGCCGCGGCGCTCGAACTCGGTGCCGTCGATCGTCCGGCCGGTCAGCAGCAGGTCCATCGCGACGCCGAAGCCCGCCAGCCGGGGCAGGAGCCAGGTCGAGCCGCGGTCGGGCATGATGCCGACCCGGTTGAACGAGAACGCCAGCCGGGCCGAGGCGGCCACCACGCGGATGTCGGCCTGCATGGCCCAGGTGAGGCTCACGCCGATGGCGTCACCGTTGATGGCCGCGATGATCGGCGTGCTCAGGTTCCACGGCGCCTTCTCCGGCTCGGTCAGGGTCTCGACGCCGTGGGTCTTCTCGTCGCGCCAGTTCATGTCGAGGTCCGCGCCGACGCCGAAATGCTCGCCGCGCCCGCTCACCACGACCACCGCCACCTCCGGGTCGGCGTCGAAGGCGACCAGCGCCTCCTGGAGTTGGAAGGCCATCAGCGGGGTGTAGGAGTTGCGGCGGTCCGGGCGGTCCAGGAAGACCAGGCCGACGCGGCCCTGCCGCTCGACGGTGATATGGCGTTCGGTCATGGATTCTCCGGTGTTCTGCAAGGTCATGGCGCTGTAGGGGTGTCTCGGCTCCTACTGTCGCGCCTCAAAAGGCATATGCGCAAAGACCTGTTGTTCGCAGGTCCCATCGATCCGTCCTATGGCCCGGCTAGGGTGGGCGGCCATGGACCTCCGGACGCTGCGCTACTTCGTCGCGGTTGTCGACGAGGGCGGCATCACCCAGGCGGCACGCGTCTTGTTCGTCAGCCAGCCGTCGCTCTCCCTGGCGATGCGTCGGCTCGAGGACGAGCTCGGCGTCCGGCTCTTCGACCGGTCCGGGCGGCGCGCCCGTCCCACCGCCGACGGCGCGCGGCTGCTCGGCCTGGCGCGCCAGGTGATCACCGAGGCCGACGGAGCCAGGGAACGGGTCCGGCAGGTGGCCGGCCTCGAGGTCGGCCGGCTGGTCGTCGCGACGTCGACGACGCTCGCGGTGCACCCGCTGACCCCGCTCGTCGCGGCGCTCCGCGGGCGGCACCCCGGGCTCGAGATCCACGTCCGGGACGCGGGCACCGCGGCCGGAACCTTCGATCTGGTGCGTTCGGGCGAGGCCGAACTGGGCGTGGGCGACGTCATGCCCCCGGATGCGGGATGGGGCCGGTGCGGTCTCGGGGCCGAGGAGATCGTGCTGGCCGCCAGCCCGGAATTCGCCCCCGGGCTGGCGGAGCCGGTCGCGCGCGCACGGGTCGCGAACCTCGACCTCGGGGTGGTCCCCTCGGACCTCGACTCAGCGAGCGCCACCGCGACGGCCGTGGCGTCGATGGCGGGCCGGGTCCGGGCACAGTGCGCCCACCGGGCGATGCTGTGGGAGCTGGTCAGGGACGGCACGGTCGCGACGTTCGTCGGCCGGGAAACGGCGGAGGCCGTCATGCCCTGGGCGTCGCTCCGCTCGCTCGACCCGCCGCTGTGGCGGGACGGCCACCTGGTCTGGCGCGAGCAGGCGCTGTCACCCGCCGGCGCCGCCCTCGTCGAACTCGCCCGCGGCCGCGACGAACCCCCGGGCGACCGGTGAGAGGCGGGACGGGTCGAAGACCAGCCCGACCGACTGGGTGAACGGCGGGTCCAGCGGCCGCACGTGCGCGCCGGCGGCGGCCGCGTCCACGGCGAGCCGCGGGCCGACGATCGTCGCGCCCACCCCGGCCAGCATCAGCGAGGTGCGGGCCTCGCGCTGGTCGGCGACCGCGGCGGCCGACAGGGGAGTCCGGGCCGTGGCCCGCTCAAGGGCGGAGTTGCGGCCCGCCGCGACGAGCACCGTCGGCACGGCGGACAGCTCCCGCATCGTGACCGCGCCTTCCGGGACGGCTTCGGCGCGCGGCGGGAAGGCGACCTGCCACCCCCACGAGCCGATCGGCAGCACCGTCAGCGCGCGATCCACCGGCGGGGACAGGGGCAGCCGGGTGCAGACGATCTCCGCGGTGCCCCCGGTCAGGACCTGGGCCACCGCGTCCTCGCGGTTGAGGTCTTGCACCCGGACCGCTCGTCCCGGCGCGGCGGCGAGCCACGCCGAGACGAGAGCCGAGAACGGGCCGCTGACCACGGTCGACAGGGCCGCTAGCTCCAGCCGGCCGCCCCGGTCGGCCGCGGCCAGGGTCTCCCCGGCCTGCCCGCAGTCGCGGAGGATCCGGCGCGCCGGCCCGACCAGGGCGTGGCCCGCCGGCGTCGGTGACATCCCGCGACCGACGCGGTGGAACAGCTGCGCCGCGAGTTCCTGCTCCAGAGCGCGGATCGCGGCCGACACCGTCGACTGCCGCACGCCGAGCCGCGCGGCGGCGGCCGTCGCGCTGCCGGTGTCGCGGACGCTCAGGAAGGCCCGCAGCTGGTGGAGCTCCACGGCGGCAGCCTAGTACCGGGGCTCAGCTGCCGGTCCAGTCGGCGGGCCGCTTGTCGGCGAAGGCGCGGGCGCCCTCCTGCGCGTCGTCGGAGGCGAACACCTCGTCGACGTACGGCTGCTGGCGGGCGAAGCGCTCCTCGTGCGGCCAGGCACGGGACTCGACGATGATCCGTTTGCTCGCGGCGACCGCCATCGGCCCGTTACCGGCGATCGTCCGGGCGAGCGCGAGGGCGGCGTCCAGCGCTCCTCCCTCGTCCGCCAGCGTGCCGACCAGGCCGAGGTCGTGCAGCCGCTCGGCGCCCACCGGGTCACCGGTCAGCGCCAGCTGCATGGCGACGACCTCGGGCAGCCGGTCCGGCAGGCGGTGCAGGCCCCCCGCCGCGGCGACTAGGCCGCGCTTCACCTCGGGGATGCCGAACCGCGCGGTCGACGCCGCGACGACCAGGTCGCAGGCGAGCACGAGCTCGAAGCCGCCGGCCAGCGCCCAACCCTCCACCGCGGCGATGAGCGGCTTGCGTGGCGGTGCCGCCGTCACTCCGCCGAAGCCGCGCCCCGGGATGCTCGGCCGCTCGCCGCGCAGGAAGCCCTTGAGGTCCATGCCCGCGCAGAAGCTGCCCCCGCCGCCGGTGATCACAGCGAGGCGCAGGGCCGGGTCGTCGTCGAGCCGGTCGAGGGCGGCCGTGATGAGCCGGGCCATGTTCTGGGTCATCGCGTTCTTCGCCTGCGGCCGGTTGAGGGTGATGACCAGCACGCCCTCCCGGTCCTCGACGAGCACCTCGGGTGCTTCACATTCCTCGGTCCTCGCGGCAGAGGGCGCGGTGTCGCGGGCGTCGCTCACGGGTGTCTCCTCCGAAGTGAGTGCGGCCGAATGTCGGCACGGGCCTTGACAGACCAGTGATCGCGGTCACAGGATTGCACACAGTGGAATAAAGTTCCACTGAAGGAAATGATCGATGAGCAAGGAGATGGGCCACGATGCGTCGAGTTCCTGCGCGTTCGGTGACCACTGCCGCTGCCACGGTGCTGGCGATATCGGGTGCCTTGGCCGCGTGCGGCAACCCCCAGAGCGGCGACGGCGGGGCGGAGAAGAAGTCGGCGGCGCAGATCTGCCCGACCGCCGACACCAAGGGCACGATCAAGATCGGTATGAGCTCCCCGCTCGCCGTGTTCGCGCCGCTCCTGCTCGGCATCCAGACCAAGGCGTTCGAGCAGGCCGGCATCGACGTCGAGATCGAGAAGATCCCGAGCGCCGAATCGCTGCCGCTGGTCGCCCGCGGCCAACTCGACGCGCAGATGACCTCGCTGAGTTCGTCCCACTTCAACACGCTGAACGACGGCGTCAACGTCCGCTGGATCGTTCCGATGGACAAGCAGCAGGAGATTCCGGCCGGCACCCCGGTGCCCGGCTACTGGTCCCGCAAGGACATCGTCGGCAGCGCCGCCTCCCCCGATCTCTCCAAGCTCAAGGGCGCCAACGTCAGCACGCCCACCGGCGGCACCGGCGTGAGCGGCCTGATCCTCGACAACGCCCTGCGCAAGGTGGGACTGGGCGTCAACGACGTCAAGCTCTCCCAGCCGCTGGTCGGCCCCGACGCGCTCAACGCACTCGCGAACGGTGCGGTCAAGGCCGCCTGGATCTCCGCTCCCCTCGAGGTCGAGGCCGCCAAGAACCCCGACCTCGTTCCGATCGCGGGGTACCCGCCGGGCGTGACCGGTACCTCGATCATGGCAGGTCGGACGCTCCTCGACCGTCCCGAGGTCGCCGTCAAGTTCATCCAGGTGCTGAGCAAGGTCACCAAGAAGTACCTCGACGGCGACTACCGCAAGAACGCCGAGACGGTGGACCTGCTCTCGGCCGCCGAGGAGGTCGACAAGGCCACGATCAAGAAGTCGGCCCTCCTGGCCTTCGACCCGTCGTTCTCGATGACGGGAACGGAGAAGTTCGCGGCCGACCTGCAGGCGTTCGCCCTCAAGCGCGGCGAGCTGGAGTACAAGAAGCCGCTCGACTCCGCGGACCTCATCGACACCCGGTTCACCGAAGCCGCGGCGAGCTGCGGCTCCGTCGTCAATTGAGCGAAGGCGTCCCAAGCCTCCTGGACGGTGTCCGTGTCGTCGAGCTGGGCGGCATCGGCCCCGTCCCGCACGCCGGTATGCTGCTCGCCTCCTCGGCGCGGACGTCGTACGGGTCGAGCGATCCGGTGAGCCGGACGCACGGCCTGGGACGCCACCCGCCGGGGGAGGACGGTCATATCCGCCGACCTCAAGTCGCCGGAGGACGTTCGACGGGTCCGCGAGCTGATTGCGGCCGCGGACGTGCTGGTCGAGGGTTTCCGGCCGGGGGTGGCCGACACGGCGATCGTCGACGGAACCAGCAGCCTGATGCAGCTGATCTGGTCACTCCGGGCCGACGGCCGTTGGCAGGAGCAGCGCGCCGCGAACCTGCTCGACGGAGGCACGCCGTACTACCGGACCTACCGCTGTGCCGACGGCGGCTGGATGGCCGTCAGTGCCCTCGAACCGGCCTTCTATCGCGCCATGCTCAAGGGGCTCGGGCTTACGGGTCCGGACGTCCCGAGCTGCGCCGACCCGGCCCAGTGGCCGGCGCTGGAGGCGCTTCTCGCGAGCACCTTCGCGAGCCGTCCGCGCCGCCACTGGGAAGCGGTGTTCGAGGGAAAACCGACGCCTGTGTCACGCCGGTCCTGACGATGGCCGAGACCTCGGCCCACCCCCATATGGCCGCGCGTTCGGTGCTGCGGAACGACCCCGACGGTGTTCTCGCCGCGGCTGTCCCGCGGGAGGTCGGTGCTGAGAGCGGCGGCAGCGGCCTCGGCAAGTCGCTCAAGCTCGTCAACGCCCCGGTGCGACCGCGCATCCCGATGGCCCTTGCGGCCCTGGGACCGAAGAACATCGCCCTGGCCGCAGAGCTGTTCGAGGCGTGGCAGCCGATCTTCTACCACCCCGAGTCCGCGGACGAGGTCTTCGGCGACCCGCTTGCGGAGGGCCGCGCCAAGCGCGACCCACGCCTGCCCGACCTCCGGATCATCGCGGACGCCAAGTTCTCCATTGGCGACGACGAGCACGAACTCGAGACGGCCCGTGCCGAGGTCCGCGCCGCTCTCCCCCTCTACATCGGCGGAATGGGCGCCCGCGGGAAGAACTTCTACCACCACCTGGTCACCGGCCTCGGCTTCGGCGCCGCCGCGAAGGACCTCCGGATGAAAAGCCCTAATATTCTGTCGCCCTCGCGCACGCCTATAGCTTTCGTCGGCTCGCCAAAGCGAAGTGGGTAACTTGTTGTTCGCGGCCGACTTTCGAAATCTACAATAAAGAAAGCCGTCGATCCGAAGTGGGAGCCACTCCAGGGAGCATCCCGTGGTTCCCAGACTTACGCGGACCTGCCCTGACCGAAGACCGTGCTCATGGTCTCGGCGCCCTTGGTGATGACCGGCCTCAGCTGGTGCCGGTAGACCTTCTCGGTCACGGCCGTCCCGGCGTGCCCGACCAGGGCGGCGATCGTCTCCAGCGGCACCCCGCTGTCACTCATGATCGAGACGAACGAGTGGCGGAGCTCGCGAGGAGTCCACTCCTCACCGATCCCGGCCCGCGAGGTGATCAGCCGGAAGCTCAATCCGGGCCAAGAAGACCGGCGCTACCGCCCATAGGCCAACGGCAAGGCCGAACGACTCCACCGCACCCTGGCCGACGGCTGGGCACTGGGCCGCTTCTACAACTCCGAACAAGTCCGCCGCAAAGCCCTCCCAGAATGGCTGCACTTCTACAATCACCACGGGCCAGTTTCACCCGTGACCGCAGCGGACCCACTTGCGACAGGCTAGGGGCGGTAGCGGTTCATCACGCTGAGGCGATGCCCGTCACCGGCCCGAACGCGGCTTCGACGGTGTTATCTGGGCATCGTCCTTGGTGCTCGCGCTCGTCCTCGCCGGCGTCGGCGAGCCGACAGATCTACTCGCGCGGTCCCGCCGGGGGAGGGGTGGGGCAGGCGCCGTCGCCCTTGCCGGGAACGCGACCAGGGCCACGGCCACACACGCCTCACCGCAGAGGAGATCGCGTCCGCGACGTGCCGGCGAGGGTGGCCGGGGCGCGTCGGGGACGGCCACTTCAGGTCGAGGTGGCTACGCTTCAAAACATGCGCTCACAGTAGGTGATGGCCCGGGGGGTGAGAGATGGGCGGTGCGGGCGGGCACGGGATGGGATGGCTCGCGTTGGAGGCCTTCGATCCGGCGCCGGTCGCGGTGGCGTTGACGGTCGGACCGGAACATCGCCTGGTGTACACCAACCTCGCCTACCGGGCGTTCGTGGGGGACCGCCCGCTTGGTGAGCCGATCGGGGATGCGTTCGGCGTCGCGGCCAAGCAGGACTACGGCGGTCTGTTCGATCGTGTCCTGGCCACCGGCGAGCCGATGAGCCTGGTCGAGGCGCCGGTGCGGCCGGCCGCGGCGGGAGCCGGCGAACAGGAGCGGTACTTCTCCTTCAGCCTCTCTCGGTTCACCCATGAGCGGCCGGGGGTTCTGGTGGTCGCGGTCGAGGTCACCGAGCAGGTCGCCGCTGTTCGACGGGCAGACCGGGCGACCGAGGAGCAGAAGCGGTCGCGCCGCCGGTTCGAGAGCCTGGTGTGGATTAACGCGCAGGTCGTATGGGTGACGGACGCCTTCGGCCAGGTGATCGAATCGAGCGGCGGTTGGGAACGGATCACCGGGCAGAGCCGGGAGGAGTTCCTCGGCGAGGGCTGGACGCAGATGCTGCACCCCGACGACCGCGAGCCGACGTTGCGGTCGTGGGACCAGACGCGCCGCCAGGGCCGCCCTTGGCGCCACGTCTACCGGGTCCTTACGCGCGAGGGCGAGTACCGGCATTTCGACGTGCGCTCGGCGCCGGTGGTCGAGGACGGCGTCGTGGTCGAATGGATCGGCACCTGCTTCGACATCGAGCGGGAGTGGCGGGAGCGGCAGCGCCGTGAACTGCTCGACCGTGCCGCGGCGGTGGCCGCGGAGCAGACCGCGCTGGCCGAGATGTTCGCCGCGCTCGCCGAAGTGCTGGTTCCGGCGTTCGCCGACGGATGCGGCGTGTATCTGCTGCCCGATCTTGGTAGCCGTCCCGCCGGCGCCCTGATCATCGCCCAACGCGTCGCCACCGCCGCGGCCGGCGGCCTACGACGCCAACTGCCCGGGGGCGAGGAGCGGTTCGCTGCCGATAGCGGGTTCGCCCGTGCGCTGCAGCGGCGCATTCCCTTGCAGCGCACCTTCCCGCCGGGCCGGCCGCCGGCCGACCTGCTGCCTGCCAGCACCACCGACTGGCTGACCGCGGCCGGCGCCACCAGCGTCGTACTGCTGCCGGTCGTCGTCGACGGCGCCGTCGCGGCTGCGGTCACCGCCGCCCGACGCGGCGACCGCGGTCCGATGAGCCCCGACGACATGGCCCTCATGCGGCAGATCTTCGAGCACACCCATGACGCGCTGAGCGGCGCCGTCCGGTTCCACCGGACCCAGCAGGTCGCGCTGGCCCTGCAGCACGGCCTGCTCGCCGAGCCTCCGCAGCTCGACGACCTGCAGATCGTCGCCCGGTACGTGGCCATTCCCGCTGCGGCCGAGGTGGGAGGCGACTGGTACGACTCGTTCGTGCTTCCCGACGGCGCGACCGCGGTGGCCATCGGCGACGTCGCCGGCCACGATCTGGCGGCCGCCGTCGGCATGAGTCAGCTCCGCAACATGCTGCGTGTGCTGACCGCCGATCGTCTAGCGCCGCCTGGGGAGATCCTGCGCCGGCTGAACGACGCCATGGAGACGCTGGCGCCCGAAGTGACGGCGACGTGTGCCCTGGCCCGCGTCGAGGAGGCCGGGCCCGGCCGGTGGCGGTTCAACTACGCGGTGGCCGGGCACCCGCCGCCGCTCCTGATGACCCCCGGCAGCAGCCGCTTTCTGCGCGGCGGGGCCAACCCTTTGCTGGGCTTGCCCTGGGAGCAGCCCTACCGCAGCTCGACCGCACCGCTCCCACCCGGCTCCACCCTGCTGCTGTACACCGACGGCCTCGTCGAACACCCCGGTGAGCACCTGGACATGGGTTTGGACCGGCTCCGCCGTCGAGCCTCCGCACTCGCACGCCGATCCCTGGACCAGGTGTGCGACGGCCTTCTGGCCGACCTGCCCATCACCGGCACCGATGACATCGCCATGATCGCCGTCCGGACATCCGACGCCCACTCGCGGCGGCGGCCAGCGACGCACCAGCCGTGACCAGCCCGGCGAGTTGGTCGACGCCCGCCGCCCGGATCGGTGGCGATCTACACGCTGCCGATCCGCGCGCTCACGATGATCTGCCCTCAGGACCGGCAGGCGGGGTCACCGTCACCACGGGCCACCTGGAGGCGGCTCTCAGCCCCACCGACGCGCGCGAGTTGGCCGGGGAACTGCTGGGCCGGTCCCGCGGCAACGCCGCTGCGGGGCTTGACCGGTTCGCGGCGGGCTTGAGCACGCGGGCGGCCCGTGGTCATTCGATGTCCAGGCCCTGGGGCACGTCACGCGCGGCCAAGTCCGAGCGCAGGCGCAGGTACTGGACGGCGTGGCGCCAGCGGCCGTGTTCCACTGCGGCGTCCACAGCGGTCTCGGCGGCCAGCTCCGGAAGCACCCGCGTGTACCAGATGGGCTCCTGGGCGCCGGTCAGCCCACCGGCCCAGCCGGCAGGCAGCGGCTGGGGCCAAGGGTGCTCGTCACCGGCGGGCGCCAACAGGCCGGGCCAGCTCGCGCCGCGCCGGAGCGGGCAACGGGTCGAGCGCGCGACGACGCGCAATCGGCGGCGGCGATGCTCGTACCGTCCGAGGATCAAGGTCCGCGGCGCCTGCACGGATCCGGGGACACCACCGATGATCATTCGGTGGTGGTGCGGTGCTTCACCTTCGTTTGCCCTCGCGGTAGCGGCCGGCGGCAGCTTCACCCCTGCGGCTCGGCGGGAAGTGCTGGAAGCGCTCGGCGTCTCTCTCGCGCTGCCGCCTGCTGCGGCGGCGCGTTGCCTGGCCGAGGCCGGGATCTGCTACCTGTTCGCACCCAATGTCCACGCCGGGCTGAGGCACGCCAGTCCCGTCCGCCGCGCCCTGGGCGTCCCCACCGTGATCAACTACATCGCGCCGCTGGTCAACCCGGCCCGGCCCCGGGCCGCCTGCGTCGGATGCTCCAATGCCGATGTCGCGCCCGTGCTCGCCCAAGTGCTCGCCGACCGCGGCTGCTCAGCGCTGGTGGTGCGCGGCCACGACGGTCTCGACGAGATCTCCACCGCCGCACCGACCCACGTGTGGGTCGTGACCGGCAACACCGTCACGCCCACCACCATTGACGCGGCCGAATTCGGCCTTCCCCGATCCGTCCCAGGCGACCTGCGGGGTGGTGACGCCTCCCACAACGCCGTTGTCGCGCGCAGGATCGTCGAAGGCGACACTGGTCCGGTCAGGGATGCCGTACTGATCAACGCGGCCGCCGCGATCGCCGCCTACCGCGGGCTGGACGGCGATGTGCGCGCCCGCATGGCCGCCGGCCTCAGGGAGGCGGCAGCGGCCATCGACTCCGGCGCCGCCAAGAAGACGCTGGACCGGTGGGCTCAGGCAGCCGCCCAGCAGAACGGCCTCACATCTCAGTCCGTTGACCGGGCCATCCCCTGACCGACCCGCCATGCCGGTGCCGGCGGCGGTAGCACTCGCCCGCCGCTGCAGCCTAAGGGCACTCCGACGCGTCCCTTTGGAGCGACCAGAGCAGGGCGATGACCGTCTTCTCCAAGCGCTCGACGCTCTGCAACGCTTCCTTCAACGCCGCGAAAGGGTCGGCGACATCCCTGTTGGTCAGGGCTTCTTCCAACTCCAGTCGTAGCGCGGCAAGCGGTGTGCGCATCTCGTGCGAGGCCTGGACGACGAATCGGCGCTGCCTCTCGGCCGGCGCCTCGCCGTTGAACCGGGCGAGCCGGTCGGCGTCGAAGCTTTTGCGTACCTCGGTCGTGCCGGCCGAAATGAACTCGATGTCCTGGCGCATTTGCGGGTCCTTTCGCTGGTGCGGCGGGCGTACGCCGCGGCCTATGGAGGGCCGGGGGAGTAACCGGGGGTGAAGACGCCGCCGAGGGCGGCGGCGTGCGCGGCCGCGGCGGCTCTCTCGGCGACCTCGTCGTCCACCGGCCCGCGGGCGACGAGCAGGCGGTAGTAGAGGGGGGCGCCGACGGCGCTGATGATCGCGATGCCGTCGGCCCCCGGCGGCAGTTCGCCGCGTCCCACGGCCCGATCGACGATCCGGGACGCGAGGCGGTTGCGCTCGGCGATCACCGTCGCCCAGGCGGTGGACGCCTCGGGGGACCGGACGGCGGCGGCCACGACGCCCTCGACGAGCGCCCGAGCCCTGGGCTGCCGGTACAGGGCGGCGATCTCCAGCGCGAGCGCCCGGAGGTCGTCCCTGAACGAGCCGGTGTCCGGGATCGGGATCTCGGTCTTGCCCAGTTCGCCCAGCAGGTCGACGACGAGTCCCTCGACCGTCCGCCACCGCCGGTACAGCGTGGCCAGATGCACGCCCGAACGCTCGGCCACCTTCTCCAGGGTGAGCCCGGCGTACCCGCCGGCCTCCAGTTCGTCCCGGGCCGCGGCCAACACCGCCGCACGGGTGCGCGCCGTCCGGCCGCCGGGCCGCACGGCCCCCGTCGCGCGCGGCTTCCCGTCCATGCGACGCCCCTCTCTATGGGTTGTGTCACAGGGTAACGCGAAATGCTTCGCATTAACAGTCAGGCGTCAGGTGAGCTGGAGGTGCGCCCGCCTGGTGGCCCTGCTCGGCTGAGTGCCGGGCAGTATCGCCTCGGCGCAAGACGCCGACCCGCCGCCAGATCAACCGGCCCGCCTACTAGGGAGGGTGGTGCGGCCTTGGTCCCGGCGTCGCTCGACGTAGGCGCGGGTTTTCGGGTCGTGGGTCATGCGGCTGAGGACGGCGATGTGCAGGGCTCGGTTCAGACGCCTGTCACCGCCGCGGTTGAGGCGGTGGCGGACGGTGTTCCCAGAGGACGCGGGGATGGGGTTCACCCCGGCCAGGGCGGCGAACGCGGCCTCGGAACGCACCCGGCCGTGATGCGACCAGGCCGTCAGGCAGATGGCGGCGGTCACGGGCCCGATGCCGGTCTTGTCGAGCAACGGCGCGGCCTGGCTGGCCTGGACGAGCCGGGTCATGCGGGCGTTGTTGACGGCGACCTGCTCGTCGAGTTCGAGCACGCGCTTGGCCAGCCGTATGGCCTCGGCGCGGGCGGTGGCAGCGCCCAACTTCTCATCACGAGCACGCCAACGGGCAACCGTGGCGATCTGCGCGCCGGTCACTGCCTTGCGGGCATCGATACCCAGGTCGACGACGCGCAGGAGCGCGATCAGCGCGTTGAGGGTCGCGGTGCGTTCGGCCGTCATGTGGTCGCGGGCGGTGACCAGGACCCGCAGCGACGCGGCCTGGGTCACGCTCTACTGGCTGCGGAACCGGCGGCGTTTTGTCCGGGTGACCGTCGTCGGCGACAGCCCGCGCCGCATCCGCGTTCACCGAGTCAGCGGGCGGGCCACCGCGCCCCGCCGCGTGCGGGACGCCTGGCCTGTGCCGACGAGACACCCACTCCAACGGCCTTGTTCAGTGGGCGGTGGGCTGACCGTCCACGTCGGGGACGGCTTCGGGCAGCGCGGCCTCCGCACTGTGCGAGGGCGGGCGCAGCACTACGAAGGCCAGGACCGCGGCGGCCAGGCCGCCGAACACTCCGGCGATCGAGGTGAACGACATCGCGTCGACGAAGGCGTCCTTCGCGGCGCTGGCCAGGGCGAGGTCCCCCCGGGCGGCGGCGATGGCCAGCGCGTTGCCGATGGAGTCGCGCGCCGGGCCCGTGACGTTCTCAGGCATCGCGTCGGTGTAGGCGGCGGTGAGGACGCTGCCGAGGATGGCCACGCTGAGCGCCTGGCCGACCTGCTGGACGGTGTCGTTGACGGCCGAGCCAACGCCGGCCCGCTCGGGCGGGAGGGCGCCCAGCAGCGTGCCGTAGGCGGCGGGGCCGGCGGTCCCGCTGCCCATGCCCATCACGACAAGCGCGATGACGAGGCGGGGATAACCGTCACCCGGCGACATCATCGCGAGCAGGCCGAACCCTCCGGCCAGGAGCACGAGGCCGGCGGCGAGGGCGACCCGGGCGCCGAGCCTCTTGTCCACCACCACCCCGATGCCGTTGAAGGCCATCACGGCGACGAGCAGCGGGATGAACGCGAGGCCCGTCTTCATCGGGCTGTATCCGAGCACGAACTGCAGGTACTGGGTGAGCGCCAGCATCAGGCCGCCGGAGGAGAACGACAGGAGCACGATCGACAGACTTGCGCCGCTGAAGTTGCGGTCGCGGAACAGCTTCACCGGCAGCATGGGCTCGCTGACGCGCCGCTCCCAGAGGGCGAAGCCCACCAGCGCCAGGACCGAGACCGCGAACCCGATGTGCACCTGCGGAGCGGACCAGCCGTCCCGCGGGATGAAGATGACGCTCCAGACCAGGGCCGTCATGCCGACGGTCGACAGGAGGGCGCCGACGAGGTCGGGCCGGCCGGCCGGGCCGCGCGACTCGGGGATGATCAGCACGGTCGCGATGACGGCGAGAGCGGCGATCGGGATGTTGATCAGGAACACCGATCCCCACCAGAAGTGCTCCAGCAGCAGGCCGCCGACGACGGGGCCGCCGAGCGCCCCGAGCATGAGGACCGAGCTCCAGATGGCGATCGCCTTCTTGCGCTCCTTCTCGTCGAAGACGTTGGTGAGGATCGACAGCGTTCCCGGCATGAGGAACGCGCCGCCCACCCCCATCAGCGCGCGGGCGGCGATGAGCTGGCCGGGCGAGTCGGCGAAGGCGGCGGGCACCGAGGCGCCGCCGAACACCACCAGCCCGATGATCAGGCCGCGGCGGCGGCCGAACCGGTCCGACAGCGCGCCCGCCGTCAGCAGCAGACCCGCGAACACCACGATGTAGGCGTCGAGGATCCACTGGATGTCGGAGTTGCTCGCATGCAGGTCGCGGATCAGCGACGGGATCGCGACGTTGAGGACGGTGTTGTCGACGACGACGACGAGGAGGCTCAGGCAGAGGACGCCGAGGATCCACCACCGGCGGGGATGCGGGGAAGACATGGCTCTCCGTTAGTACAGCGCACGATTTTTCGCACACTGTACTAATAATCGAACGGCGTACGCAAACCGGTACGCTGAACCTCGACGACTCCGCCGCCCCGAAGGACTGCGCATGCCCCGCGACACTGACCCGATCACCGACTCTGTCTGGATGCGTCCGGTCAGGGCCCGGCGGGGCAGGCCGCAGCTGAGCCGCGAGGAGATCGTGACGGCGGCGGTCGAGCTGCTCGACGCCGAGGGCCTGGACGGGCTGAGCATGCGCAGGCTCGGTGCGACGATCGGCGCCGGCGCGACGTCCCTGTACTTCTACGTCGCCAACAAGGACGAGCTGCTCGAGCTCGCCATCGACGAGATCATGGGCGAGGTCGTAGGCCCCGACGCCGCCGAGGTCGGCTGGCGCGTCGCGGCCGGCAGCTACGCTCGCGGGATGCGGTCGATGATCCTCCGCCACCCGTGGGCGATCGGCATCTTCGGCGTCAAGCCCAATATCGGCCCCAACGCGATGAGGGTGAGCGACGGAACGATCGGGGTGCTAACGGCTGCCGGGTTCACGGGTCAGGAGATCTCCTGGGCCAGCTCGCTGCTGATGTCGCACGCCATCGGCACGGCCGTGACCGGGGCGGCCACGCGGACGATGACCGCCGAGACCGGGCAGAACGCGAACTACATGATCGACAAGATGGAGCCCTACATCCAGCGCATCGCCGCCGACCATCCGAACCTCAGCGCCTGGTGGCTGGAGAACAAGGACGTGGATCTCGAGAAAAGCCAGGAAGACGGGTTCGACTTCGGGTTGGAGCGCCTTCTGGACGGCCTGGAGGCGTGGCTCGCCAGGAGGTCAACCCACACTCAAAGATCGATTTCAGCCGAACACCAAGATCTACCGGACACGCCCTAGCGGCTCACGGGCTTCTGAGCGGTGTTGCTGGGCACCGCCGAGCAGCTCGCCGTCCACGCTGCGAATTGGTCGCCTTCGTCGCCGAGCTCCGCGCCCTGGACGAGGGTGCAGTTTCGTGGAGACCGTCGGCGGCGCCGTGCACGTGGTTGCCCCACTGAAATGATGATCTCGCTCCGCGGCCGATTCCGGGCAGCGTCCACGGGCGATGTCCCCCGCAGTTGGATGCCGGGTATGTCGATTGCGGGTGCGTGGTACAGCTCAAGCACCCCACCAGGGTGCATTTCGGTGGACTTGTCCGTCCTTGAGGCGGAGCGGCCGGCGCCACCTGGCCCACCTCGGTGTCCTGATCATTAGATTGCCCGACCGTCAGGTCGTGGCCCGTCACAGTGCTGCCCCGAAGTGACTTCCCCCAGAACGCTTGCGCGGGAGGCGGCTGCGCGGGGGACCAGTGGTCTTCGGGCATGATGCGCAAGTGGCCGGCCGCTTCAGCGACGCCGACCAGCTGATGCGACCACACCACCGCCGTCGGCCTCCTCGCCCCCATCAGGCGCCACGTCAACGATGCCGACGTCGCCGAAGCCCTCGGTGACGCGGCCACCGCCCGATCGCACACGACGAAACTGCGCCGGGCCTAAGCGTCCGAAAGCGTGGATGTGTCGGCGTGGTGGCCAGGTAACGGCGGCCAAGGTGGCCGCGGGCATGATCGAAGACCCACTCCATGGCCTGGCGAGGGCTGGTGGACAGATCCGGCGGCAGGCTACCGACAAAATGCGTCCGCGACCGGCACCACGAAGAGTTCGAGCTTCATGTCCATGACCTGCGCCTCCTGCGCTCGTCAGTGGTGCGACACCGGGGAGTCGCGCGGCCGGCCGCCGGGTCGCGCCAGGGAGTCTCACCGGTCCCCGGGGGCCAGTGAGGGCCACGGTCGCCGGCGGACACCCACGGGCATGATGCTGAATACGCCGACGTCCAAGGAGGCAGATCATGATGCATGAGTACCTGGTCACCATGACCACCCGTGTCCCGGACGGAACCCCGGCGCGCGAGGTGGACGACATCCGGGCGCGCGAAGCCGCCAACACCCGCGTCCTGGCCGCCCAGGGACGGGTGCTGCGCCTGTGGCGGCCGCCGCTGGGGCCGGAAGAGTGGCGCACGATCGGGCTGTTCACCGCCGACGGCCCAGATGACCTCGAGCGGACGCTCGCCGCGATGCCGCTGCGCGTCTGGCGCACCGACCAGGTCACCGCGCTGGACTCCCACCCCAACGACCCGGGGCGCGGCAAGGTCCCGCTCGCAGCGGACGGGGGCGAGTACCTGGTCACGTTCACCGTCGAGGTGCCGGACGCGACGACCCCGCAGGCCCGCGACGAGATGTTCGCCCGCGAGGCCGCCCGCGCGCGTGAACTGGCCGCCGAAGGCCGCCTCCTCCGTCTGTGGAGCCTGCCCGGCGAGGGCCGCAACCTCGGCCTCTTTCAGGCCGCCGACGCCAAGCTGATGCAGGAAATCCTGCGCTCGCTCCCGCTGGCCGCCTGGCTCACCACAGAGACGGTGCCCCTGGCGCGCCACCCCAGCGACCCGTGAGCACCCCGGGCCAGGGCCTTCCCAGGAATGCCGGGTTCCCGCCAGTTTGCGGTCTTGCCTGGCGGCACTCGTTGTTTGCGGCTGGGCCGCGGAGATCTTTTCGTCGACCGTACGGAGCGAGCGCGAGGCCGAGGCCGAACAGCTCCCGGCCGGGACGACCTAGAGCAGCGGAATGCCTACGGCGCTGTTGGGAAGGCAGCCCACGTCCATGCGGCCGTGACCGCGGAGCGGGGTACAGAGGGCTCAGAGGCGCCCGGGCGCGGCGCCCACGCCGCACTCGGGCGACCCACCGAATCGGTCCGTCGTACCCGGCCCCCGTCTGCGGCCGATCTCGTCCGTGAGACATGCCTACGGCCGGGACCGCGATGACGGAGCCGGCCGCGGTACGCGCGGATTCAACGATCGGGACGGCAGCCGATGGCTCATAACGCCCTTCAGGGCGCTGCGCTGGGCGTTCGCGCTCCGGCGTCATGGTCGATCGAGGTTCTGGCGGAGCGTCCCAATCGTCGTACCGAGGTCGGTCTCGATGCCGCCGGGTTGCTGGAGCCCGTTGTCGAACAGTAGTTGGACGAACGGCCGGTTCTCCGGGCGGCCCGCGGTGGCGAAGTACGCTTGCAGGCCGCGCGCCAACTCCTCGTTCGCCGGCAGGGTGGCCGCATCGACCAGTCCTTTGATGCCGGCGACGGCCACCCTGTCGAAGCCCGCGATACGGCGCGCGAACGCGTCGGTGAAAGCCTCGATGTCGGCGTCCGGGACAACTCGATTCACGTAGCCGTACTCGGCCGCCACACCGGCCGGCATGTCATCGCCGCCGAGCAGGATCTCCAGTGCGCGCCCGCGGCCGACCAGGCGCCCCAGCCGCGCCATGGCGCCGCCTCCCGGAACGCTGCCCACGCCGACCTCGAACTGGCCCAGGACAGCGTTCTCGGATGCGAAGCGGATGTCCGTTGAGAGCACGAATTCGCTGCCCGCGCCGCGGGTGCGTCCGCGGATCTCCGAGATGGTGGCCACGGGCAGCTTGCTCAACCGGACGAAGTTGTCCAGGTACGGGTGGAGGCCCGTTGGTCCGGGCGGCATCCCGGCCACACGGGCGGAGTCGGACATGAGGTCCCAGTGCGCGATGAAGTAACCCGGCTTGTCACTGCGGAAGACCACGACCGTGAGTTCCGGCTCATCCTCGATACGCCCGATGAGCTCGCCAAGCTGCTCGATGGTGTCCGGATCCATCAGGTTCACCGGTCCATTGTCGAAAGTCACCCGCCAGTAGGATCGGGTCACCTCACTTACATGGAACTGTTCTGCGGTACTCATGAAACGCTCCTTGTCGATCTCCCGCAGCGGCGGTCGGTCGGCGTCCGGATCGCCGAATGAGGCGCGAGAACGGTCGGTACGGCGCTGGGCTCCCTGGCCTCGACCGGTCATGCGGCATGGTCGTCTGCGGATCGCCTGAGGCCGTTCGCCGGCGCCCCCGTACTCCGGCCGGTCGGAGGGTTCGCCGGAGATGCCCTCGGTGTCGACGCCGAAACACCGGCACAACGGGCATGGTCGAGCGCGATTGTGGACCTGCATCGAGCTACGCCCTACTGCGAGGAGCCCGGCCGATGACCAAACGCATGAGGATCCTGTCGTCCCGCCCGCGCCGATCTCCGACTGCTGGCTTGGGACGAGTCGCCGGCGGGTCCGCCATCAGCGACACGTTCGTCCTTCTCGCCGTCGAGCAGGACGGACTGGCCGCGCAGCGGCGGTCGAAGGGCGGGGGCATCCTGCAGGACCCGCCGAATTCGGGAACGAAGAGAAGGAACGCTGCATGGTCCGGCCGGACCGAGAACTGACCGCATGATCAGCGAACGGGAGGAAACATGACCACCGCAACGTCCGACGCCGCCCAGCGTCCGCCCGAGCTCACCGGGCAGACCGTCGTCGTGATCGGAGGCAGCGGCGGCATCGGGCTCGAGACCGCCCGCCGCGCCCGTGCCGAGGGCGCGGCGGTCATCGTGACCGGTCGCGACCCCGACCGCCTCAAGCGGGCGGCGGCCGACGTGGGCGCGCTGGACAGCGCGGCCTTCGACGCGACCGATCCGGACGCCCTCGCGCGGTTCTTCGGAGCCCTGCCAGAGACGATCGACCACGTGATGGTCACGGCCGGCGGCCCCTACTACGCGCCCCTGGCCGACCTCGACCGCGAGCGGGCGCATCGCGATTTCGACGGACACGTGTGGCTGGCCGTCGCCGTCGCCCAGCATGCCGTCGGCCGGGTGCGCCCCGGCGGCACCCTGCTCTTCATGGGCGGCACCGGCGGCCGAAGCCGAGGGCCCGGCCTGTCGCTCATCGCCGCGGGCACCGCCGCGCTGCCCGCCCTGATCGCCAACCTGGCGGTCGAGGTCGCGCCGATCAGGGTCAACCTCATCGCCGCCGGTTTCGTCGACACCCCGCTGTCCTCCGAGCTGCTCGGCGACGACCTCGAAGCGCGCCGCGACCAGCTCCGCGCGACGCTCCCGATCGAGCGTGTCGTCGGGCCCGCCGACGTCGCCGCCCTCGCCGTGCACCTCATGGCCAACACCGCGCTCACCGGCGCTACGTACGACATCGACGGCGGCCAGCAGCTCATCCACCGAACCTGATCAAGCCAATCACGCCGGTCCCGAAGTTCCCTGCCTCTCCCGGGCGGCCTGCCGGGAGAGTCGGGGGCGTCGGATATCCGGAGAAGCGCAGAAGGCGCAGGTGGTGGGCATGGACCACGCCGCCCAGGTCGCCGACCCGCTCGTGCCTGTCGTCGGCACGGTGGTGCGGACGCGGCCGCCCGCGCGCCCTGGCGTTCCAGCTCGCGCATCAGCTGCCCCACCGTGCAGTGGGCAACCCGGTGGCCGTCGCGGCCCAACTGATGCCAGACCTTGCGGGCCCCGTAGATGCCGTAGTCGGCGGCGTGGAGGCGAGTGATCTCGGCCCTGAGCCACTCGGGGTGGCGCGTCGGCCGGGCGTGGCGCCTTCCACGCTACGAACCTGGGATCGCCGGTACGGCGTGGGCCCAACGGGCGGCGGCCCTGGCGGGCATCGCCGCTATACCCAGGCCGACGTTGTCCGGCTGGAGACCATGCAGCAGATGATCTCCGCAGGAGCGCCCCCGGCGGCCAGCAGTTGGCAATCACCACGGCAGCACGACTCGCCGCGTTGTCCTGGCCGCCGAGGAAACCGGTGCCGCCGCGGTCGCCGACCCGCCACACCGGGGCGATGCCCTCGCCGACGGCTTCGATCACACCGACGATCGGTGCCTCCCACTCGCGTTCGACCAGCTCGAACCGGTCCGGCCACTGACGGTCACGGCACGGTAGGTGGAGGCGGTCACGACGGCAGTTCCGCCCCGGCCTGCTCACGCACCATGTAGTCGGCGTACCAGTCGGGCCAGTCCGGGTCCTCGGCGCCGATGAGCGCCTCGTGCTCACCGTGAGCGGCGGCGGCGCGGCGTAGCGCGGCCGCCAGGTCCGCGGTCGAGGAGTACGCGGTGACCGCCGGGTCCAGCCGGCCCGGGAGCCGGCTGGTGATCTCCTGCAGGACCCAGCCGTTGCCCTCCGGGTCGCTGAACGACAGGAACGACGCGTAGCTGCCGCGCTGCGGGTCCGGACCGGGCACCCGGGCGTCGGTCCCGGCGTGATGGAACACACCGCCCGCGTCGTGGAACACCTCACTCGGCTCGGCCCCCAGCCGCTTGAGCTCACCGTGCGCGGCGGTGATGTCGTCGACGATCAGATGCAGACCCTGCGCCGAGCCTGGCGCCTGAGAGCTGACCGATGTGCCGAAGATGACCGACGCCGGCGACCCGGGCGGCGTCACCTGCACC
Source organism: Actinomadura coerulea (assembly GCF_014208105.1). NCBI lineage: Bacteria > Bacillati > Actinomycetota > Actinomycetes > Streptosporangiales > Thermomonosporaceae > Actinomadura > Actinomadura coerulea. The sequence continues at coordinate 2,777,751 of NZ_JACHMQ010000001.1, read as the reverse complement.
ACCCGAAAGTCCGTCCCGGTGGCGGCATCGGCGTCCAACCGCCACCCCAGCCCCGTATAGAAGTCCTTGGCCCGGTCCACATCCGAGACCGGAACCACCACGACTTCGAGCTTCATGTCCACGATCTACGCCTCCTGCACTCGTCGGGGGATCCCCGCTGCGCGGCCAGCCGCCAGGACGCGATGGGCAGACTCCCTGCGTGTCCCCCGGGTACCCGGGAAATACCCTCCCCAAAATCGGCGCAGAGGCGTCTCCGCTGGTCGCGGGCAAGGCGGGCGCTCGGCACCAGGCGTCACAGCAGCCTGGCCGCCGCACCCGCTGCACCGTCCACCCCGATTCGGCGCTCGCGACCTGGCGGGCCCAGTCCGGGCACTTCTGGATCTGTCTTTGAACTCGTTTGGTCGGGCAGATGGTGGAGCCACCTGGTCGCGGCGGCCCCTTCATCGGACGGCCTGGTCGAAGCGCTCCTTGAGATCGGTGAGGCGTTCGAGGGGTTCGTTGGCGAACACGAGCCGCAGGTAGTGCGTTCCGCCGGGGCCCCAGCCGTCCATGGGGGTGGCGGCGACCTTCGCCCGGTGGAAGAGGCGCCAGGACAGCTCGGCGGCGGTCAGCCCGAGGGGCCTGGTGTCGATGAGGAGCGACCAGCCGCCGTGCGGTCGGATGACCGGGTAACCGGCGAGCCGGTCCAGGACCCTCTCGCAGCGCCTCTGCCATTCGGCGGTGGCGGCGGCGACGTCGGCCTCGGCGTCGGGCGCGTCCAGCGCGGCGGCCACGGCGTTCTGGGCGAGGCCGACCTGGCAGACGACGTTGGTCAGGCCGACGAGGCGGATGTCGGCGACGATGGGGGCAGGGCCCACCACCCAGCCGACGCGCCAGCCGATGAGCCGCAGCTCCTTGGAGGCCGAACCGACGGTGATGGTGCGCGCCGCCAGGCCGTCGTGTGCCGCAGGGTGACTGGGAGGGCGGCCGTCGAAGCGGATGCGTTCCATGGCCGCGTCGTAGACCAGCCAGGCGTCGTGGCGTTCGCAGGCGCCGGCCAGGGCGGACCAGTGGCGGTCGTCCAGGACGAGGCCGGTCGGCATCGTCGGGCCCATCGTCAGGACCGCCGCCGTGTCGGGTCCGACGGCACCGGCGAGTCGTTCGGCGTCGATGGTCCAGCCCTCCGCGGTGGGCGCTGCGGGAACGAACCGGGGGACACCGCCCGCGAGCCGCACCCGGTTGACCAGCCCGGCATAGACGGGGTCGCACAACACGACCTCCTGCCCGGGCTCCACCGTCGCCAGCAGCGTGTTGAGGATGCCGTTGAGACCGCCGGCCACGCTGACGCATTCGGCGTCGGGGTCATAGCGCCGTCCCGCGATGCGTCCCACGTGCGCCGCGGCGGCCTCGCGAAGGGACCGGTGCCCCTGGAACGGCAGGTAGCTGTTGGCCGCGTCGTCGCCGACGGCCGCACGCGTGGCGGTGAGGGCGACGGCGGGCGGCCGGACGTCGGTGTCGAGGTTCTCCAGACGCAGGAACTCCGGGTCGTTCGCGGCGTCGGCCGCGTCGCCGACGGCGTCCACACCGATACCCGGGATGTCGCGCAACCGCGTCACCGTCATTCCGCCTCCACCGTGAATCCGTTTTACTGGTACAGGCATACCACTATGCTGATACGCATGGATTCTGCGCAAGTGGTGGGGCGCAACGTGCACCGGCTGCGGACGGCGGCGGGGATATCGCTGGCCGACCTGGCGTCCGCCAGCGGCATCAGCAAGACCACGCTGCACGGCATCGAACAGGGTCAGGGCAACCCGACCCTGAGCACCCTGTGGGCCATGGCCACGGCACTTGAAGCGTCCCTTGGCGAACTGCTGGAAACGCCGCCCTCGACCGTGGAGGTGGTCCGCGCCGGTGACAGGCGGCCGCGCGTCGAGGGCGAGGCGGTCAGCGCTCGTCTCCTCCACCGCATCAAGCTGCGCGGCACCGTGGAGGTCTACGACATCGCCATCGGCGAGGGCGCCCAGCACTCCGACGCCCACCTGCCCGGCGTGGAGGAATGCCTCATACTCACCGAGGGAAGCGCCACCACGGGCCCGGCGACGTCCCCCATCGATCTGGGTGAAGGCGATTCCATCCGGTTCGACGCCGCTCACCCGCACCTGTACCGAGGTCACACCGCGGACAACCGCGCCGTCCTCCTGATGATCCACCCCGAGAACTGACGCACGGCCCCGGCGGCAAGGCCCCCGCACCAGTGGCCGCGGTCGGAGAATGGAGGAATACGATGAGTTCTGTGGGATTCGACGACCTGCTGATCCCCGATAGCCCGGCCTGCCGCGGCGCTCTCGAAGTCGTGGCCGCGTACGAGACGCCCTCCCTGCTCAACCACTCCGTCCGCTCCTACCTCTGGGCGGCGGCACACGCACAGCGCAACGGCATCGCGTTCGACGCCGAACTGCTCTACGTGTCGGCCCTCCTGCACGACATCGGCCTGGTGGCGCAGTTCGACAGCCACACGGTGCCGTTCGAGGAGGCGGGTGGCCACGTGGCCTGGGTCTTCGGCGCCGGCGCGGGCTGGCCCCCGGAGCGGCGGGTACGGGCGTCGGAGATCATCGTGCGGCACATGTGGCCCGAGGTGCCCGTCGAGGAGGATCCCGAGGGCCACCTGCTGGAGCTGGCCACCGGCATCGACATCTCCGGTCGCGGTCTCGACGGGGTCCCGGTCGGGCTGCGCGGCGAGGTACTGGAGCGCTACCCGCGCCTGGACCTGGCCGAGGAGTTCACGGCCTGCTTCCGCGACCAGGCGGCGCGCAAGCCAGGCAGTTCCGCCGCGCTGTCCGTGTCCGCCGGGGTCGCCGACCGCATCCGGCGCAACCCGCTCGACGCCTGACTGGCCCCTACCCCGCCCAAAGGAGCGGTTCACCCCCGGGTACGTTCTGACGCCCCGCCAGGCGGCCGTCCGGGCGCCGTGGCCGGGCGCACCGCCCGCACCGGCGGCCCGCCCCTTGGAGTCGTCCGCGCGGTTCCAGGGCCCGGGGGTGTCATCGGCAGGGCAGTCATCCACAGAACGCGCCTACCTCGCGGTGGCCACGTCCGGTGAGCCCGCCGTCGAGGGCATGACAACGACGAACATAAAGACGACCACTGGAACGACGAAGGCGCGCCGACCGGAGAGCGCTGAACTGGCACGCTTTGCAAGCAGTCGGCGGCCGAGGGGCCCAGCGTCCACCAGCGTCCACCCTCGCCGCCGACCTGGCCGCGCTAGTGCGGATCTGCGCGCTCGCCTTGAGCGAGGGGCCGCAGCGGGTCCCCCACCCAGGCTAAGGCGTCCCGGGCAACCGGCTACTTAGGTTGAAAGCTGCGCGCCTGGGGTCCCTGCCCTGGCCTTCGGTCGAGGAGGCATGCTCAGTCACTCCGCGCTAATGAAGCAGCGGCAGCAAGCCGACCCATCATGCCGTCTGGTTGGAGTTACGCGCCGCTTTGATACAGGAAGCATCAGGTAAAGCGAAAATTCACCATCTTACTGCCAGGCTTTTCGCACCCTGAAGTTAGGAGCTCATCCTTCGGGGGGACTGGGAAGCCATGCCCAGCATGGGAAGTCGCGGGCCATGGACGGGACCGAGCGTTCCACGGGCTCGACGAGACCGGTGGGGTCGACGGTGTTCCGTATCGACCTCGCCTTCCAAAGGGGGCCGGTGCCATGAGCACGATCACTACGCATGACGGTACGGAGATCTATTACAAGGATTGGGGCGAGGGCCCGGCCGTGACGTTCTCTCACGGCTGGCCGTTGAGCTCCGACGCGTGGGATGGCCAGATGCTGTTCCTCGTCCAGCACGGCTATCGGGTGGTCGCGCACGATCGGCGCGGTCACGGCCGATCCAGCCAGACCTCGATGAGAAATGACATGGACGGCTACGCCGACGATCTCGCCGCGGTGATCGAGGCGCTCGACCTCAAGGATGCCACGCTGGTGGGCCACTCCACCGGCGGCGGGGAGGTCGCGCGCTACATCGGCAGGCACGGCACGAGCCGGGTGGCCAAGGCGGTCCTGATCGCGGCGGTCCCTCCGATCATGGTGAAGACCGAAGCCAACCCCGAAGGCCTCCCGATCGAGGTATTCGACGAAATGCGCGAGGCCCTCTTCAACGACCGTTCGCAGTTCTACCAGGATCTGGCCATCCAGTTCTACGGCGCCAACCGGCCCGGCGCCAGCATCTCCCAGGGAGTGCTGGATCAGTTCTGGCTGTGGAGCATGCAATCGGGTCTCCTCAACGCCTACGAGAGCATCAAGGCCTTTTCCGAAACCGACTTTCACGACGACCTCGCCAAATTCGATGTGCCGACGCTGGTGCTGCACGGCGAGGACGACCAGATCGTCCCGGTCAAGGACTCGGCGATCAAATCCGCCCGGCTGATCAAGGGCGCCAGGGACGTCTACTACCCCGGCGCTCCGCACGGCATCACAGCCACCCACCAAGACCAGCTCAACGCCGAACTGCTGGCCTTCATCCGAAGCTGACCGGCACACCCGGCTCCGGGACTTCCACCGACCGCCGACCGGTCGCCAGCGGCACTTCGTCAATCACTCAATGGAGCAAAGACGGACAATTGTACTTTTACACGATCGAAGGAGGGTTGGCATGCCGTCAATTTCTGAGCGGGAGCACCGGGAGATCGAGGCGGCCAACGCCTCTCACAACACCCCGGTCGTCCTCATCCACGGGCTCTGGCTGCTGCCGAGCAGCTGGGCCAACTGGGTGGACTTCTTCAAGCAGGCGGGCTACGCACCGCTGACACCGGATTGGCCGGACGATCCGGAAACGGTGGAAGCGGCGCGGGCGAACCCGGGCGTCCTCGCCAAAAAGACCCTGAAGCAGATCGCCGACCACATCACCGAGATCGTCAACGCCCTGGACAAGCGGCCAGTGCTGATTGGGCACTCGACCGGGGGTCTTCTGGCGGAAATGCTGGCGGGCCAGGGCCTTTCGGCGGCCACGGTGGCCATCGACCCTGGGATCTTCCGGGGCGTTCTGCCGCTGCCGGCCTCCGTGCTCAAGGTGGTGGGCCCATTCCTGGTCAACCCGCTGACGCGCGATCGCGCGATCACTCTCACGTTCGACCAGTTCGCCTACGGATGGGCGAATGCGCTGGACGACAAGGAGGCGCGGAAACTCTATGACAACTTCCACGTCGCCGGCTCTGGGCTCGCTCTCATGCAGATGGGCAACGCGAATCTCAATCCGTGGACCGAGGCGAAGGTGGACACGAAGAGCCCCGGGCGCGGTCCCCTGCTGATCATCGACGGTGAAAAGGACCACACGGTGCCCTGGGCGCTCGCGAACGCCGCCTACAAACGGCAGAAGCGCAACCCTGCCGTCACGGAGATCGTGAAGATGCCGGACCGAGGCCACTCCCTCACTATCGACCACGCATGGCAAGAGGTCGCCGAGACCGCACTCGACTTCGTCCAACGGTCCGCCTAACGTGTACGGCGGATCTTGCCGGTGCGGTGGTCGATAGAGTCCGCGTTGTCGGCCAGCCGCTCCATGAGTCCGTCTGGGTAATTCAGGTCCTGCCGTAGCGGTTTCCCCGTGCCGGGTGCCGGGCCGCTGCTGGAACGTGAAACAGGGTGACCTCTCATCACTGTTCGCGTTCGGTGCAGTCCTGGGGGCCGTCGACGCATGCCTCGGCGGCCTGCTCGGTCGGATGTTCCTCGCCGAGAAAGCCTCCAGGGACGGCATGAACCGCGGCTTCTTAGTGGTCGCCGTCACCGTCATCTTCGTCAGCCTCCTTCCGATGTTCGACGAGCAGATCGGCGGCGGTCTCGTCGGTTACAGAAGCTTGATCGTCGGCGCGCTCTGCGCAACACGCGGCGTCGGTCGCTGCCCCAGTCGAGCTGCGCGGTGAGCTCGACCTGTTCACCGCCCCGGCGCTGGCGGATCGCGTCGAAGCGCTGATCCGCCAGCCGTCCTCGCCGCGGATCGCACTCCAGGTCTCACGGGTGGGCTTTTGTGACTCTGCGGGGATCAACGCCTTCGTGCGGCTGTGGAAGCGCGCCGGCGCCGCCGGCAGGGAACTGGTGCTCCTGAGGCCGCATCCGCGCGTGGCCCAGGTGCTGGCCATGACCGCCCTGGACCACTACCTCCCGATGCACGACACCCTCCCCGCCTGACCCGTCTGGACCGCGCCCGGCCTCGGCCACGCGGCGAAGACCTGGGTGAGCACCGCCCTGCGCCAGCTCCGCGGCCGTGTCGCCGACGTGGGTGTCGGGAGAAGGTGCTCGGTGCTCTTGCGGGTGCATCCGCGGCGTTCACCGAACTGCAGCAGATTCCAGACCAGCCCACCCTGGCCCCACGAGATCGGACACCACGTGCGCTGTCTCGCAAGCCACTACTGAGCAAATCGGTCTTTGAGGGACATTTGCCTCCAAGGAGGGGTTCCCCGGGTTCTCAGCGGTAGGGGTTCCATGACAGAGGAAGGAAAAAGATGATTACAGAGCAACAGATTCCCAGAGTGCTGGACCACCCGCTTTACGATGAGCGCGGCAGCAAGGTCGGCGACGTCAAGCACGTCTTCCTGGACGACCGGACCGGCCGCCCCGAGTGGCTGGGTGTCAAGACCGGGATGCTGGGCGCCAAGGAGACCTACGTGCCCGCCCAACGGGCCGAGTGGGTCTCCGACCATGTCGAGGCGGGATACGAGAAGGACTTCATCAAGCAGGCACCCGACGTCGACCTCGAAGCCGGGGGCCAGCACATTCCCTCGGCCGAGGTGCAGCAGCTGTACCGCTACTACGGCATCGGCTCAGGCGGCCCGGAGCCGGCCGGCGCTCCCACGCAGGAGGCGCCTGAGCGGGCACACGAGCCCGACGACGCGATGACCCGCTCCGAAGAGAAGCTGCACGTCGGCACGGAGACCCGGGAGTCGGGCCGGGCCCGACTGCGCAAGTACGTGGTCACCGAGGAGCAGCAGGTGACCGTCCCGGTCAGCCACGAAGAGGTCCGGGTCGAACGCGAGCCGATCACCGATGAGAACCGGGATGCGGCGATGCGCGGGGAGGAGATCACCGAGGCCGAGCACGAGGTCGTCCTGCACGAGGAGCGGCCGGTGGTGTCCAAGGAGACCACCCCGGTGGAACGGGTGCGGGCCTCCAAGGAGACCGTGACCGAGCAGGAGACCGTCGGTGGCCAGGTCCGCAAGGAGCGCATCGAAATGGAGGAGGACGACACCAGCCAGCGGGGCCGCCGCAAGCGGTAACCGCCGCCTCGACATGGCCGTCCCACCGATCACCGGGCCCCAGATGATCGGACGCCCGGACTCACGGGCTGATCGACGACCTGGCGGGCGGCCCTGGTAGCCGAAGATGTCGCCCTCGTGGCCCCAGAGCCGGGTTCCGTCGGCCAGGAGCTTGGTTCGCAGGCCGAGGCCGTAATCGTAGTCTGCCGGTGGTCCAGGCGGTGCGCATCTGGGCGAGTTGGGCGGGGCGGAGCAGCCGGCCGGTGAGCAGCGTCTGCCGTGTTCGGGTTGATGGCCAGTTTCGCCGCCACGTCCCGCACGGTCGGCAGCTGATCGCCGACCGACAGCAGACGGCGACCCACACCCTCTATGGCCGGATGGCGTGCACTCCGGCGTACATGGCTCCCGGCAGTGGCGCGGGGATCCGGTGGACGACCGCACGGATCTGTACGCCTTCGGAGGGATCCTGTACGTGATGATCGGGAACCCGGTCTTCCGGCCCCCTCGGTTCCTCGGAGGGTGTTCGCGGGCGCACGTGCGAAGCCTCCGGTGCCGGAGTCGTTGGACCCGCGAACTCAGGGCCCGGCTCCCAGGCACTGGGGCCGGGCTCTCGGGCGGGTGGGAGGTTGGGCCGGTGGGCCCTGGACGCCGGGAGCGAGCGGTCTCATCCTCAGAAGCATGATCTCTCGGGATTCTGGGGCGTCGGCGATCGAGTACGGCGCGCTTCTTCTGGTTGCCGCCGTGGTCGTCACCGGCCTTGTCGAAACGGTAGGCGAGAGGCCTGCCCGGGCATGCCAGGCGGCGCTGTGCCGGATGTTCGGCGGGGACTGCGGAAGGGCGCGGACCGTGAGCGGGAACGCCGGTGGAGCGTCCCCGCGTCCCTTGATGGCGCCCCGTGCTCCGAGGGCCGGGGCGGCGCGGGGTGCGGTGCCGGGGGTGCCGCTGACGGCCAAGGCTCCGATCCCGCCGCGGGTGTGCGCGCCGAACCCTGGCGCGAAGTGGGTCGACGGGCTCAACGCGCACAACGACTACCAGAACCGCCGGCCGCTCAAGAACGCGCTGAGCAACGGGGCCACGAGTGTGGAGGTGGATCTGGCGTTCGATCCCTCCGGCCGCCTCATGGTGACCCATGAGGCGATCGGCGACCCCGAGGGGAGGGAGTTCCGCGCCACGTACGTCAAGCCCCTCATCGACCGGGCGAAGAAGAACGGCGGGCAGATCTATCCGGGGCAGAACGGGAAGTTCCAGCTCTTCGTGGAGGTCAAGTCCAAGGACGGCGTGAAGCAGCGCAAAGAAGCCTACGAGAAGATCGTCAAGGCGGTGAAGGACCTTCCCGACAGCGTGGAGGTCGTCCTTCCGGTGAGTCTCATCGTGGGCCTTCCCGGCCAGAACCCGGTGGAGAATCCGCCGCCGCACATCACGTTCTCGCAGGGGTTCACGGCCTGCACGTCGACCGCCGAGCGGGGCTGTGAGAACGGCGAGAGGTGCAAGGTCCCGGACCAACTCGACCCCGCGACTCCCAAGGATCCCCACCTCACCGCGTACGCGGAGCACGTCACCGTCCTCAACGGCAGTTTCAGCGACTGCGTCTCCTCGAACGGCTCCCTTACCGAGGACGAGAAGCGCAAGTACCAGGAACTGGTTGATCGTGCGCATGCCGCGGGCCTCAAGGTGCGCCTCTATGAGGGCCCGGACGGTTCGAAGCGCGGGCTGTCGTCGGGAAAGTTCTTCCAGTGCGCCATCGTGGCCTGCAACAACGATCAGCGGCACGACTGGTGGAACCTGCAGATAGCGGCCGGTGCCGACTACCTGGTGACCAACCACCTCGGGACCGGTGCCGACTGGCTGACGCACTGCGGATCTCCGAAGAAGAAGTGATCCGGAAGAGACGACCTCCGTCCAGAAAGATCCTTTCGGCGCTGGAATCCGACCACGGGATCCACCGGGTCACCGGGAAGTTCAGCAACCCGGTCCCGGTCACCGCCCGCGTCGCCACCCTCTTCGGACGGCATCTGGAGACCGCCCTCGTGCACGCCGTCGCGGACGGCCGGTGGACCTTCGTCGCGTGGCGGCGGCCCCACCTCGCCGTCGCCGGTTCCCCCGCCATGTGGCCGGGATGGCGGGTGTACCGCGTCCCGCCGTCGGCCACACCGGAGTCACGGCTGATCGGCGGCGAGGGACCGCCCAGGGCCGGTCTCGTCGCCGGGCCGGTGCCCCTCGGGCGGACGCCGGCGGCGGCGCGGGAGCTCCTGGAACGGGCCGGCGTCGACCCCGCCGACCTTCCGCGGCTGCTTCTCGACCACGGACCATGATTGGCTTCGGCTCGCTCAGCCTGCGGATAGGGGTCACCGGGGGCCCCGACCCCGGGAGGTGGCGGCCGCCCGGTGTGCCCAGCGCGGACGGTCGGCGCCGAACAGTGTACGGATCCTAAAGCAGTGTGCACTCACCAGATAGATGTCCTATGGCGCCTCATCCAAAATTCAAAGGACGAACTCGCTATCCCAGAGTGGCGCGACACGCGCGCTCATCGCGAACCAGGAGGGCCACATGATCATGCGAGCGGCGCGAATGCCGAAGAGAAGGTTCGCCGCGGTCACCGTCGCGGCATCGGCGATGTTGCTGTCGACGATCGCCGTCGCGCCGAGCGCGTCCGCCGACCCCTACATCGGCCCCGGGGGAGAGCCGAAGGTCGACGGCATCGAGGGTCCTTGGAGGTGGATGGACCGGCCGCGCGGCGAAGAGTCGAAGGACTACCTGCCCTCATGCGCCAAGTTCTACGTCTGCCTGTACGTGCTCTCGAACCAGACGAGGACGAGAAACTACTGGTACGTCTTCCGGCTGTACGACGAGAAGTCCTACGGCGTCCACAACTTCAACTACGACAGCAACTACCAGTGGATCATCAACAACCAGTCGGGCGGCGTGGACGCGCTGACGTTCGACGGGGGTGCGGTCGGGAGCATTATCGCGTGTTATCCGGGCCCCGCCTCGGCGCCCGACCTCTCGCGGAATTTCAAATCCGCCAACTGGCGCCCCGTCTGGTCCGTGGATACGAGCTACAAGTATTGCTAGCTCTTGAGCAGGTCAGGGCACGAGCTGCGCTTTCTCGGTCACGGATCGCCGCCGTCCCCTATCGCACTCGACAGGTCATGACGGTGCGGCCGAGCGGGGCCGTCAGAGCGAAGGGTCTGACGGCCCTCGGCCCTTCTCTGCGGCCCTCTGGCGGAACTGGCGAGGGAGAGCCCGTAGACGGCACGGAAGGCCGGGCTGAAGTGGGCCGGACTGGTGAAGCCCCGGCGGGCTGCGACGGCACCGATCGGGGCGCCCAGCAGCGGGTCGCTCAGGTCGCGGCGGGCCGGCGATCCGATCACGGCGCGGCCCGCGCCGTCGGCGGCCGGTGAAGGTCCGTGCGGAAAGGCTTATCGCCCTGCGGGGCATCTGGCCTGGCTCGCGGTCAGGGGATCGTTCCGCGCATCGCCCGTCCCGGCATCGAGTCCGGTGAACGCCTCGGCCGAACCGCGTCAGCCGCGGAAGACGCGCATCTGGAGGGCGAGGGTGGCGTAGTAGCCGACGAGGGTGGTCAGCTCGAAGACGGTCTCGCGGTCCAGCGGGGGCACGCAGGCCGCCCAGGTGGCGTCGTTCACGTCGCCGGTGACGAGCGCCCGGGTGAGGCGGAGCACGGCGGCCTCGTCCGGGTCGTCGAGGTCCAGCGGCGCGCCGGCGGCGATCGCGGCGAGCTCCGCGTCGGTGAGTCCGGCGGCCCGTCCGACGGCCTCGTGGGCGGTCCGCTCGAAGGCGCTGTCCCAGTGGGCGGCGACGACGAGGATGGCCATCTCGCGGGCCCGGCCGCCGAGCGAGCCCGCGTAGCGGACGGCCGCGCCGACCCGCTGGAGGGCGTCGCCGAGCGCCGGGCGCAGCAGGAACTCGTTGAACGGCCCGAGCAGCACGCCGTCGTCGGAGACCAGGTCGAACAGGCGGGGGCCCTGCGCGCGGGGGCCCTCGGTGATGGAGCGGTAGAGGGCGAGCCGGTCGCCGTCGAGGTCGGCGGGCCGGAACGGGTGCTTGCGGGTCATCGGGTCCTCAGTCTCGTGGTGATGTCGGCGGCGGTGGCGCGGAGCCGGTCGAGGATCTCGCCGTGCAGGTCGGCGAGGGGGCGGCGCAGGGCGGACACGGCGACGTTCACCGCGGCGGCCGGGGCGCCGTCCGGGCCGAGCACGGGGACCGACACCGACCGCAGACCCTGGGCGAGTTCCTGGTCCTGGACGGCGTACCCCTCGCTGCGGATCTCCTCCAGCTGGGCGAGGAGCGCGGCGCGGTCGGGCACCGCGTTCGGCCCGGCGCCGGGGGCGAACGACGCGTCGGTGAGGCGGCGGTCCAGCTCGTCCGGCGGGAGGTGGGCGAGCAGTAGCTTGCCCATGGACGTGTAGGTGGCGGGCAGGGTCGAGCCCACGTGCACGTTGGCGGTGACGAGGTCGGCGTTGCGGAGCCGCGCGAGGTACAGGACGCGGTCCTCGACGAGGACGCCGAGGTTGACGGTCTCGCCGGTGGCGTCGGCGAGCAGCCGCAGCGGCCGGTCGCTGAGCTGCACGAGGCCGGAGCCGCGCATCGCGGCGGAGCCGAGGGTGAGGACCTTGACGCCGGGCTGGACGGTCCCGTCGTGCCGGCGTTCCAGGTAGCCGAGGTTTTCGAGGGTTGCGACGATCCGGAATGCGGTGGGCATCGGGATGCCGGTCAGGGCGGCGATGTCGCTGGTGCGCAGGGACAGCGTCGCGCCGTCGAACAGGCTCAGGACCTGCAGGCCCTTGGCGAGGGCGGCGATGTGGTAGCGCGAGGGGTCCGGCTTGCCGGTCACGGCCCGCCCCCAGGTGCGCGCCTTGACGCCATGACCGGCGTCACACCATACTCATGCCTTGTGAAAGTGGGTTTCATAGAATGAAAGCTAACTGGGGAAGGCGAGGGACCGCAAGTGGCTGACGGGACGACTCAGGCGCTGCCCGGCACGGGAACCGCGTGGCTGTGCCTGGACGGCGCCCGGGTGCTGGTGCTCGGCGCGGGCGGGATCGGCGCGGAGTGCGCCCGCGGCTACCTCGGCGCTGGCGCGGCCGTCACCGCGGTCGACCGGGACCAGGACCGGCTGGACGCGCTGGAGCCCGGCCCGGACGCGACGCGGCTGCACACCATCGCCGCCGACCTCACCGAGCAGGGCGCCGGCGCCGCCGTCGTCGCGCGCGCCATCGAGGCGATGGGCGGCCTGGACGTGCTGCTGCACTGCGTCGGGATCAACGACCGGCGCCCGGTGCTGGAGTTCACCGAGGCCGAATGGGACCGGGTGCTGCGCACCAACCTGCTCACCGCGTTCGGCGCGGCCCAGGCCGCCGGACGGCACATGGTGGACGCGGGCGGCGGGCGGATCATCTTCCTGTCCTCGGTGTCGGGGCATCTGGCGCACAGCAAGCACGGGCCGTACGCCGCGTCCAAGGGCGGACTGAACCAGATGATGCGGGTCATGGCGGCCGAATGGGCCCGCCGGGGCGTCACCGTGAACGCCGTCGCTCCCGGCTACGTGGAGACCCCGCTGACCGCCGCCTATCTGGAGCAGCCGGGCGTCCGCGAGGACCTTGTGCGCCTCGTCCCGGCGGGCCGGCTCGGCACGCCCGCCGAGGTCGTGGGCCCGATCCTGTTCCTGTCCTCGCCGCACGCGGCGTTCGTGACCGGGCACGTCATGTACGTCGACGGCGGCCGCACGCTCGTCTGAAACGACTGGGAGAACCACATGACTCAGAAGATCTTCCCGCGGTTCGAAGGGAAGACGGTGCTGGTGACGGGGGCGGGCACCGGTTTCGGCGCCGAGATCGCCGTCCGGGCCGCGCAGGAGGGCGCCCGCGTCGGGGTGCACTACAACTCCTCCAAGCAGGGCGCCGAGCGCACCGCGGAGCGGGTCCGGGAGGCGGGCGCCGAGGCGTTCGTCGTGCAGGCCGACATCGGCTCGTGGGATGCGATCCGCGCCCTCGCCGACGAGGTGTTCGAGATTGCCGGTGAGCTGGACGTGCTGGTCAACAATGTCGGCGACGTGGCGACCGAGCAGATGTCGTGGCGGGAGCTGACGCAGGAGTCCCTCGACCGGGTCATCGACGTGGACGTCAAGGGCACGCTGCTGATGACGCACGAGTTCGGCGCACGGATGCTGGAGCAGGGCCACGGCGCGATCGTGAACATCGGCTCGACCGTGGTGGTGCGCGGTAGCGCGCGGGCCCCGCAGTACGCCGCCGCCAAGTACGGGCTTCTGGGCATCACCAAGTCGTACGCGGCGGCGTTCGCGCCGGCCGTCCGGGTCAACACGTTCGCGCCCGGTTTCATGGAGACGGGCGCGACGCTGGAGCGCGAGGACTGGAAGTCGGGCCGCCGCGAGAAGCTGATCTCGCAGACGCCGCTGGGCCAGATCCCGCCGCCCGAGGTCGTCGCGGGCACCGCGCTGTTCCTGGCGACGGAGGACGCCTCGCACATCACCGGCGCCTACATGCTCGCCGACGGCGGGTTCAACATGGTCGGGGCGTAGCGCGATGGCGGGGCAGCGCGAGGAGCGCGCCATGGCCGGGGGCGTACGGGAGGCCGCGGGGGTTCAGGAGGCGCAGCGGACGAGGGTCGCCGCCCGCGACCTCACCCTCGCCTACGGCGACACGACGGCGGCGACGGACCTGACGTTCGACGTGCGGCCGGGCGAGTTCGTCAGCCTGATCGGGCCGTCCGGGTGCGGGAAGAGCTCGGCGCTGCGCGCGGTGGGCGGCCTGCTCGCGCCGGTGTCCGGGGAACTGCTGGTCGACGGGACGCCGGTGGACGGCCCCCGCCCCCGGGACGTGGCGTTCGTGTTCCAGGACCTCGCGCTGTACCCCTGGCGCAGCGCCGTGCGCAACGTGGAGATCGCGCTGCAGTTCGCCGGGGTCGGCCGCGCCGAGCGGCGGGCGCGCGCGCTGGACGCGCTCCGCGCGGTCGGGCTCGGCGACGTCCCGCACCGGTTCCCGCACCAGCTGTCGGGCGGGATGCGGCAGCGGGTCGCGATCGCGCGGGCGCTGGTGTCGGACGCGTCGATCCTGCTGCTGGACGAGCCGTTCGCGGCGCTGGACGAGCTGTCCCGGCTGAAGATCGGCGAGCAGCTCGTCACACTGCTGGAGGAGCACGGCAAGACGGTGCTGTTCGTCACGCACAGCCTGTCGGAGGCGGCGTACCTGTCGGACCGGATCATCGTGATGACGCCGCGCCCGGCGACGATCAAGGAGGTCATCGAGGTCCCGCTGCCGCGCCCGCGCGAGCCGCAGGTGCTGCGCACGCCGGAGTTCCACGCGCTCACCGACCGCCTGTCGGCGCTGCTGCTGGAGGACGACCCTGGGGACGTGCGGTGATCGCGCCGCGCCGCGCCCTGGTCTACGCCGGGACGGTCGCCGCCGTCCTCGCGGTGTGGGCGCTGCTCGCCGGGACCGGGGCGGTCGCGCCGCTGCTGCTGCCGCCGATCGGCGACGTGTGGCGGGCGCTCTCGGACCTGGCCGCGGAGCCGTCGAAGCTGCTGGAGCCGGTCGGCACCACGCTGGAGGAGACCGCGATCGCGTTCGGGGTCGCGACGGCGATCGCGCTCCCGGCGGGGGTGCTCGTGGGCTCGTCGCGGCTGCTGCGCCGCGCCTACGAACCCGTCCTGACCGGCCTGAACGCGCTGCCGCTGGTGATCCTCTACCCGGTGCTGGCGGCGACGCTCGGGGTCGGCTCGCACTCCAAGATCGCGCTCGGGCTGCTGTACGCGTTCTTTCCCATCGCGATCGCGGCGGCCCGCGCGACCGCGGGCGTCGACGGCCGGCTGATCACCGCCGCCCGGACGATGGGCGCCATCCGCGCGCAGTGGCTGGCCGGGGTGGTCCTGCCGGCGGTGCTCGGGCCGGTGCTCGCCGCGATGCGGGTGTCGCTCGGCCTGACGCTCGTCACTGTCATCGCGTCCGAGTTCATCGCGGGCGCCGCCGGGATCGGCTACCAGCTCGGTACCGCCAGCCAGAGCCTCGACAGCCCCGGCCTGTTCGCCTGGATCGTGATCGCCTGCCTGGTCACGGTCGCCGTCAACCTCCTGTTCTCGCTCACCACCCACGTCCTGCAGAAAGGCATTGCCCGATGAAGGTCACCGCAAGGATCGCCGCGGTCGTGGCGCTGTGCGCCGCCGCGCTCACCGCGTGCGGTGGCGGCGGGTCGTCCGGTCCGTCCACCTCGATCACGCTCGGACTCGTCCAGGCGCAGGACTTCGTGCACGCGATGCCCGCGCGGGTCGCCATCCAGCAGGGCTTCTTCAAGGACGCCGGGCTGGACGTCAAGGTCGTCGACTTCAGCGCCGGGTCCGACCTCACCAAGGCGATGACCGGCGGGTCCGTCGACGTCGGCGCCGCGACCGGGCTGGACGCGGTGTCGGGCGCCGCGAAGAAGCTCGACACCCAGGCGTTCTTCGGCGTGATGGGGCAGAGCCCGATGGCGCTGATCGTCCCGGAGAAGTCCGGCATCACCGGCTTCTCCGGGATCGCGGGCAAGAAGCTCGGCATCTCCAAGGCCGGCTCGCTCACCGACTACATCACCCGCGCGACCGCGGAAGCGTCCGGCGTGGACTTCGAGAAGGTCAAGGAGGTCCCGCTCGGCGACCCGGCCGCCACGATGTCGGCGATGAAGCGCGGCGACGTCGACGGCTTCGTCCTGCCGGTGAACTTCGGGTTCCTGCTCCAGGCCAAGCACGAGGGCAGGATCGCGCAGAAGGCGTCGGACGTCCTCGGCCCGAACTCGCAGTTCGCGGTGCTGATGGCCAAGAAGTCCACGATCTCGGACAACAAGGCGAACCTGCAGAAGCTCGCCGGGGCCTACACCAAGGCGCTGACCTGGATGAAGGCCAACAAGCAGCCGACCGTGGACCTCGCCGTCGCCAAGCTCAGCATGCCGAAGCCGATCGCCGAGCAGACCTACGACGCGCTGATCGGCGGCTTCACCCCCGACGGCGGCATCAGCGCCGCGGGCATGGCCGGGTACGCCAAGGCGCTGCCGAAGCTAGGCATCGCGACGTCGTCGCCGGCGCAGGACGCCTACCTCAGCACCCAGATCGTCTCGGCGAAGTGACATGACGGCCATCACCGGAGCCGCTCCCGCGGCCGCGCGGCGCACGGCGCGGCCGCGGGAGGCGGCGGCGGTCCACCTCGTCCGCTGGGGCACCGTGGCCGCGCTGGTCGCGGTGTGGGAGGCGCTGACCCGGCTGTCGGGCGCGGGCGGCGACTACCTCACCTCGCCCAGCCGGATCGTCGCCGACGGCCTGCCGGCGGTGCTGGAGGGCCGGTCCCTCACGCTCGTCGGGTACACCACGTACCGGTTCCTGGCCGCGTTCGCGATCACTGCCGTGGCCGGGCCCGCGATCGGGCTGCTGCTCGGACGCCTCAACAAGCACGTCTACCTCGGCGGCCGCGACATCATGTCCGTGCTGTACGCGCTGCCGATGGCGCCGCTGTACCCGCTGTTCGTGCTCTGGCTCGGGCTCGGCGACGGCTCGGAGATCGCGTTCGGCGTCATCCACGGGATCGTCCCGGTGATCCTGATGACGATGACGGCGGGCGCGGCGGTCGAGCCCGTCGTCCTCGACTCCGGCCGCGCCATGGGCGCCGGGCGGCTGCGCCGGCTGCTGCTCCTGGTGGTGCCCGCCTGCCTGCCCGACATCATCGGCGCGCTGAAGATCGGCGCGGCGCTGTCGCTGCTCGGCGTGCTGCTGGCGGAGCTGATGATCTCGGTGGACGGCGTCGGCACGTTCATCTCCACCCAGATCACCAACCACGGCGCGGCCGCGCTGGACGCCATGGTGCTGGTCGTCTGCGTCGGGGCGTTCGCCGTCAACGCGCTGCTGTCGGCGGTGGAGAAGCGCGCCTCCCGCGGCCGTCCGGACCATCACTGACCTGCTGATTCACTGGAAGAAGGAAAACGGAGCCCCATGAAGCTGATCACTTTCGACGAGGGCCGGGTCGGGCGGCTCGACGGCGACGACGTCATCGAGCTGGACGTCCCGTCCACCCGCGCGTACTTCGAGCGCGACGGGAAGGTCGGCGAGACCGGCGAACGGCTGAAGCTGGCGGACGTGCGGCTGCGCGCGCCGATCCGGCCGAAGAAGTTCTTCCACACCGCCGGCAACTTCGCCGACCACCACGAGGAGCTCCAGGCCGTCAACTGGTCGCACCCGGTCCACAAGGGAATCGTGTTCTTCCAGAACGTCGACGCGATCATCGGCCCGGATGACCCGATCGTCTATCCCGAGCACCTCACCAAGGAGCTGGACTACGAGCTGGAGCTGGCCGTCATCATCGGCAAGCCCGGCAAGTTCTTCGGCCCGGACGAGGCCCTGGAGCACATCGCCGGGTTCACCGTCTTCAACGACATCACCGCGCGCGACATCCAGCGCCGCGAGATGGAGTCGGGCGTGTTCTCCTTCAGCAAGGCGATCGACACGTTCTGTCCGATCGGCCCCTGGATCGTCACCGCCGACGAGATCGAGGACATGCAGAACCTCGCCATGGAGCTGCGGGTGAACGGCGACGTGCGGCAGACCGGGCACACCAAGCAGATGCGGGTGTCGATCCCGCACCTGGTGGCCTACCACTCACCGCAGATCTTCAGCGCCGGGGACATCATCACCACCGGCACCGTCTCGGGCGTCGCGGCCGTCCAGCCGAACCCGTTCGACTTCTACCTGCGTCCCGGAGACGTCGTCGAGGCCGAGATCGAGGGCGTCGGGACGCTGCGCAACCCCGTGGTGTCCTGGCAGGACGCCCACGGCGAGCCCGCCCCGGAGAAGGTCGACTGGTGAGGACCGCCAACCTCAAGGGCCGCCTCGTCGTGGTCGTGAGCGACACCGCTGGGGGCGACACGGCCGTGGACGTCGCGGAGGCGAGCGGCGGCCGGTTCGCCGCCGACCCGCAGGAGGTCTTCGCCGAGTGGGACGCGTTCCGCGACTGGGCCGCGGGCCTCGACGCCGCGCAGGGCGCGCCGTTCGCGGTCGAGGACCTCGGGCCGCCCGTCCCGCGCCCGTCGCAGGTGTTCGCGATCGGGATCAACTACGCCGAGCACGCCGCCGAAGCCGGATACCCACCGGAGTCGGCGCCCGTGACGTTCACGAAGTTCCCGAGCTGCCTCGCCGGGCCGGTCAGCGACGTCGAGCTGCCGTCCGAGACTGTCGACTGGGAGGTCGAGGCGGTCGTCGCGATCTCCCGGGACGCCTACCGGGTGCGGCGCGAGGACGCCTGGGACCACGTCGCCGGGATCACCCTCGGCCAGGACCTGTCCGAGCGGACCGCGCAGCTCGCGGGCGCGAAACCGCAGTTCAGCCTGGCCAAGTCGCATGCGAACTTCGGACCGACGGGGCCGTGGCTGGTCACCCCCGACGCGTTCGGCGACCCCTCCGACCTGGCGATCTCGTGCAGCCTGGCGGGCGAGACGGTGCAGAGCGCGCGCACCTCGGCGATGATCTACGACGTGCCGGAGCTGGTCGTCCGGCTGTCGCGGGTCTGCCGGCTGTTCCCCGGCGACCTGGTCTTCACCGGGACGCCGCCGGGCGTCGGAAACGCGCGCACCCCGAAGCGGTTCGTCCGGCCGGGCGAGGTCCTGGTCAGCGAGCTGGAGGGGGTCGGGAGCATCACGCAGCGGTTCGTCGCCGCGGGCGGCGCGCCGTGAGCGTGCGGGTCGTGGAGGGCGTCGAGTACGCCGCCGAGGCCGGGTTCCGGCCGCTGCTCCTCGACCTGTACCTGCCGTCCGCGTCGCCGGGCGTGGCGTCGCCGGTCGTGCTGTTCGTGCACGGCGGCGGCTGGCGGCGCGGGACGCGGCGCGACTTCGGGCACGAGTTCGCGGGCTGGCGGCCGTCGCCGTTCGAGCGGATCGCCGAGGCCGGGTTCGCCGTCGCGTCCGTGGACTACCGGCTGTCGGGCGAGGCGCGGTATCCGGCCCAGCTCCACGACGTGCGGGCCGCGGTCGCGTGGCTGGGCGGCCACGGCGGTGAGCACGGGTTCGACGGGTCCCGGATCGTGGCGTGGGGCGAGTCGGCCGGGGCGCACCTGGCCGCGCTCGCCGCGCTCACCGGTCCGGGGATCGGGACCGTGGTCGGCTGGTACGGCGTGTACGACCTGGCCGCGATGCCGGATCCGGACGACCCGGGGTCGCGGGAGTCGCGGCTGCTCGGCGCGCCGGTCGGCGACGTCCCGGACCTCGCAGCCGAGGCCAGCCCGATCGCGCACGTCCATGCCGGTGCGCCGCCGTTCCAGCTCTGGCACGGGACGGCGGACCGGTTCGTGCCGATGGCGCAGAGCGAGCGGATGGCGGCGGCGCTGGACGCGGCGGGCGTCCCGGTGGAGTTGCGGCGGGTCGAGGGCGCTGACCACGTCTGGCGGGGCGTGCCGGACGTCGCCGCCGTGTTCGCGGCGTCGCTGGACTTCGCCCGTGGCGCTCTGATGTGACCTGGATTACGTTCTGACTACCACTTTGGAAAAGTTGCTTTCATTCACTGAAAATTGAGGAGCTCCGCGATGGGCGAGATCGTCTTCACCGGCGGATCGGTGTTCGACGGGACCGGCCGGGAGCCGTTCCCCGGCGAGGTCGTCGTGCGCGGCGACCGGATCGCCGCCGTCCGTCCGGGCCGCGCCCCCGCGCCGGAGGGCGCCACCATCGTGGACTGCGCCGGCGCCACCGTCATGCCGGGCCTGATCGAGGGGCACGCGCACCTGACGTTCCCGTCGGCCGTCGGCCACCTCGAACCCGGCTTCAACCCGCCGGTCGACGTGTCGTTCTTCGGCCGCCCGCCGACGGCGGACGAGCACCTGGCGCTCGCCGAGCGCAACGCCCGGATCCTCCTCGACGCGGGCTTCACCAGCGCCTACTCGGCGGGCTCGCTGACGCCGGGCAACGTCGAGGTCCAGCTCCGCGACCGGATCGCCGCCGGCGAGACGCCCGGCCCGCGGCTGCGCGCCGCCAGCTTCGAGCGCGACAACAACCCCGTCCGGCACGGCGCCGAGAACACCACCCCGACCGGCGTCGCCCGCTTCATCGCCGAGCAGGCCGCGCTCGGGTTCGACTCGGTGAAGCTGCTGCTCAGCAACGACGACGTCTTCGTCCCCGGCGGCTCGATGCAGACCCAGTACACCGCCGAGCAGGCCGCGGCGGCGGGCGCCGCCGCCCGGGAGGCGGACGTATGGCTGAATTGCCACGCGCAGAACCCCGAGTCGATCAAGCTGGCGGTCCGCAACGGGTTCCGGTCGGTGTACCACTGCTCGTACGCCGACGAGGAGGCCCTCGACCTGCTCGAAGAGCACAGGGACGAGCTGTTCGCCGCCCCGGCCGTCGGGATCATGTGGGCGAACGTCCACGAGGCCGGGGAGTTCGGGATCGACCGAGCCATGGCCGAGCGCATGGGGTCGGTCGCGCAGTTGGAGGCGCAGACCGCGCTCTACCCGGAGATGCGGCGGCGCGGCATCCGCGTCCTGCCCGGCGGCGACTACGGCTTCCCGCAGAACCCCATCGGCCGCAACGCCCGCGACCTGCAGCTCTTCGTCGACCTGTTCGGCTACACCCCGGCCGAGGCGCTCGTCGCCGCGACGAAGTGGGGCGGCGAGGTCATGGGCATGGCGGACGAGCTCGGCGTCCTTGCCCCCGGCTACCTGGCCGACCTGCTGGTCGTCCAGGGCGACCCGGCGCGCGACGTCGCCCTCCTCCAGGACTCGTCCAACCTCAACGTGATCATGCAGTCCGGTCGCTTCCACAAGCTCGCGGACGAGGGCTGAGGGAGGGTCAGCGGCCGCCGAGGAGCATCGTGATCTCGGCGCAGGTCCGCTCGACCAGCGGCCAGATCTCCTCCAGCAGCCGCGCCGTCGAGAACTCGGTGGCGGGCACCGCGACGTTCACCGCGGCGACCACCACGCCGGACGCGTCCCGGACGGGCCCCGCCACCGACCGCAGCCCGTAGGCTAGCTCCTCGTCCTGCAGGGCCCAGCCGCGCTCGCGGATCTCGGCCAGCGCGGGACGCAGCTCGGCCGGGGAGGCCAGGGCGTTCGGGCCCCCCGTCCCGGCGAACGACTCGCCGGTCAGCACGCGCTCCGGCGCGTCGTCCAGGAACGCGAGCAGCAGCTTCCCCATGGACGTGCGGACGGCCGGGAGCCGCGACCCCACCTGGATGTTCGCCGTCACCAGGTCGTTGTTGTGCAGCCTGACCAGGTACAGCACGTGGTCGCCGGACAGCACGCCGAGATTCGTCGTCTGCCCCGTCGCCCCGGCGAGCCGGCGCAGCGGCCCCTCGGCGAGCTGCACGAGGTCGAGGCTTCGCAGCGCGGAGAAGCCGAGCGTGAGCACCTTCGGCGCGGGCCGGTACGCGCCGTCCGGCAGCTGTTCGAGGAACCCCTCGGCGGCGAGCGTGGCCGCCATCCGGAACGCGGTCGGCATCGGCAGGCCCGTCTCGCCGACGATGTCGGTCAGCTTCATCGCGGGACGCTGCTCGGAGAACAGCCCGAGGATGCGCAGCCCCTTCGCGAGCGCCTCGACGCGGTAGGCGCCCTTTGGACGGGCCGCGCCGCCGTCCCGGCGGGGCGTCGTCTGGTCACGCGGCGGCACTCGGACTCGCTTTCTGCGCGCTGGCACTGCCGCATCATCGTAGTCAGGACACGGGCGGCAGGTAGCTCGCGAGGAGCTCGCGGCAGGGGGTGAGGGCGCAGAGCAGGAGGCCGACCATCTGGTACCGGGCCGGCCCGTCCGTCCCGCACGTCAGAAGATGAGCTCGCATGATCTCCATGAACATGATGACGACTCCCGGCTGGCGGGGCAGGCTCTGATGCGGTCTTGGAGTGACTTGCTGATAGGCGAGCCGGCCATGACACCAACCTCATGACCCAGGACAACTAGCGGCGCGCGGACGTCCGGGTCGGGACCGGTCCCCAGGCCGCACGCCCGGCCCGGACGGGCCGGACGCCGCGGCGGTAGAGGTCACCAGATGCACATGGTCGAGGTCCAACCGGTCCTGCCACCTGGTAGGGGGAGCGGGCGCCAATGGTCGTTGACAGTCCCGGACGTGCCGCAGTACCCGTCGGGGAAGGCCGCGCCTTTCTCCCATCCCGGACGTACCTCGTAGTCATAGCCCGCGACGATGCCGCCGACCACTTGACTGTCGAGTCGACGTTCGGCGTACAGCGGCACGGAGTAGTGGGCCCGCGCCCGCGGATAGAAAATGCCGACCGGGGAGGCTTGCCCTACGGCGGACGCCAAGGTGGGGCTGGCCGGAGCGGCCTGCGCGGTCTGAGGCGCAGCGGTCCCCAGCGTGCAGCTGGTTGCTACGGCGAGCGCCCCTATGCCGAGACGCGTAGGTGCGTTCATGGTCGTTCTCCTTGACGGGGGATTCCGGTTCGTGGACATTCCCGTGTGAGGCGGTATCCGCCTGACATGCCCACGCTCCCCCTCTGCGCTATCAGCCCGGTCACTTCCCAGTCACGCCACCCCTGTCCAACCAACGATCATCGGTGAGATGGCGCGGCGCGCTCATCTGAGACATGGGCCGGCCAGGCCGCCCGGCTCCGCTGGCGGATTGTCGTAGACGGTGGTCATTGGGCCGCCGCGCTGTGGGCTGGCTGGCGCGTGGAAGGCCGCTGGACGGACGGTGGCCCCGGGGCACGGCAAAGACGTGCGCTCCTACCGCGCCCCGGGCCCCGCGCGGGCGCGTAGCCCCTGGGCCGGCGCGGGGAGGGGGAGGTGGTTTTGGGCGGTGGTGTCGAGGCCGATCTGGGAGCGGGCCTCGTTCGGCTCGACCTGGGTGATGAAGTTGGACAGGTCGCAGCGGGCGAAGGCGTACAGCAGCCGGGTCTCGCGGGTGAGGTTGACCGCCGACTTGGCGGGGTTGATGTTGCCGCAGGTGTCGGTGCCCGAGGGGCGTGGGCGGACGAAGATCTGGCCCTGGAAGTCCTGCTGGGGCCAGAAGCACATGCCTTCGCGGACCCTGGAACTGGTCCAGTGCCTCGCGGCACGCGGTCACGGCGGGCTGGGTGCGCGGCAGGATGGTGACCGTGATGGGCCCGGGTCAGGTCGCCCAGGGTGATGGAGCCGACCCCAACAGTCGACGGAACGCAGCCGAGAGCTACCGCGCCGAGCGATGCATCAGTTCCGCTCGGCCGCACACCGGCTGAACCCGTGCCGCCCATACCGGAGGGCCAGCCGCTTCTCATCGGTGTCCTCGTCCCCGGTGATCGGCTTCCCGAAGCTCGACAACAGGACAGCGGAAGCCCGCAGGGACCCGGTCGGCGACCTAATGGACCAGTACTCACCAGCGGCTACCAGGCACCGAGTCTGCCCGATCAGCAACCCCGGCAACTCCCGTTAGGGGGTGATGATGATGTAGAAGGGGTCGCCGTCCAGGACGTGGTCGTTGTTTCTGAACTGTTCGATGAATTCTCCGGCGGCGCGGTTGTGTTCGGCGTTCAGGGCGCGGACGGCGTAGTCCCAGACGGTGTTGTTGTCGACTCGGGCGGCGTTCTCGTAGGTGCTGGCAAGGGGGTATTCGTCGCATTGGCGTTTTTGGCCGTTGGGGCTTTTGGTGTAGTTGAGTCCCCAGTTGTGCTGGCAGACCCGCCGGATCTTGCGGCGGGAGGCGTCCTTGGTGCGGCCCTTGTCGTAGCGGGCGATGAGGCGGGTGAGCGGCTTCTCTCCGACCTTGCCGGGGACCTTCTTACCGGGGATGCCGGGCTTGGTGAGGGTGATGTCGGTTTGGGCGTCGCGGATGAACTGGGCGGACTCGGCGAAGCGCGTGTCGGTGGCGCGCATGCGGATCTCGGAGGAGACGTGGTGGAACACGCAGCGCGGTGTGGTGGCGACATAGTCGGCGACGTCGCAGCGGAAGTACTCGGGCGTGAAGTGGTCGGAAGTGCCGCCGAGGGGTCCGGTGAGGGTGAGTTCGACGGTGAAGGTGAAGTAGCCGCGCTTCTCGTCTTCGTACCCGTCGTCGGGCACACGAGAGGTGGTACCGGTGCGGTGCGACCACAGCGGGGCACCGCCGCGGTCCTGCCATTGCTGGATGGTCAGTTCGGTGCCGCCGGCGGGTTCCTGGGGGTCGCGGTCGCAGACGCTGTGGCGGGTTGTGTCGTGGTTGGCGCAGACCAGGTTGATCCGGAGCCGGTCGGTCTTGCGGGTCAGGTTGTGGTCGGCGAGGTGGCGTAGCCGGACACCGAAGTTGATCTGAGTCTGGCGGGGCTGGGCGATGCCGATGAACTCGATCGCCACCAGTGAGCGTCCCTGCTCGTAGACGACGCCTTGCGGGTTGCGGGCCAGGTAGACGATGGGGCGTTGTTCCCGGTAGCACATGCTGAACCGGCTTTTGAACCAGTAGTGGTCGTTGCCGCCGTGGTTGGCGCACTCGTCGAAGGTGACCGGATCGTCGGCGGGGCCGCGCAGGCGGCGGCCGGTGCGGGGGATGGTGGTGACGGCACGGTATCGGCCGTCGTGGGCCAGCCGGTGCAGCCGCGCCCCGGTGGGCCCGGACGCCAGGCCGCGCCGCAACTCCCGCGCGCGGCGGTGCGGCGGCGCGATGCGGCCGGCGGTGCCCAGCGCAGGGCTGGCCGCGTGGTGGCCGGACCCTGGCGGCCCGGCGAGTTCCGCGGAAGGCCCGGCAGTGGGGCCGGCGGAGGGCCGTCCGGGGGAGGGCTGGTGGGCCGGGTGCTGCGCCGCGTCCGCTGGGAGGACGGGGATCAGTGTCAGGCACAGTCCCAGCACGATCACACCGGCGCGCCAGGTGGGGACATCGCGCATGAGCTCTCCAAAGGCCGAAGACGACGGGCAGAAGGCGGACGCAGGGGAGGGGGCGCGGGTGGGCGTGGAGCCCCGCCGGGGTCAGGTGATCATGTCGAAGGTGTTCCAGCCCCAGCCGATCGTGACCGGGGGCCGCAGGGTGGCGGCGCCGTCCAGGCGGCGGGTGTTGAGATAGGCCCACAGTTCCCCGTTGACCTGGCGGCTCAGCACGTCCTCGTAGCCGTCGCCGTCGGCGTCGGCGAGCAGCAGGTAGTCGACCTTGTCGTAGGTGAACCACTGGCCGCCGCTGACCTGGATCGGTGGAGCGCTGGACCAGGTGTTCTCGCGGGCGAAGGCGCGGTTGTGGGGGGACAGGAACAAGGTTCCGAGCTCGAAGTTGTGGTGCAGCAGGTCCGGGCCGTCGTCACCGGACCATTCGGTGGCCATCAGCCAGCTGTCCAGGGCATGCTCACCGGCGCGCTCGCGCTCACCCCAGGTGCCCACCCCTTGGAAGGTACGGCTGTGGACGTAGACGTAGGTGCTGTCGTCGCCGTCGCGGCCCCACCGCACCACCAGGTCGTGGAAACCGTCCAGCGTGACATCCTGGACCACGATGGTGCGTAGCCCGCCCCACCCGTGCCCGACCACCACCGGGTCGCCCCACGTCTGGTCCCCCCGGAAGACGCCGGTGTGCGGATACACCAGCAGAACCCCGTCGTCGGCGCGGCGCGCGATCACATCGACCCAGTCGTCCCCGGTCACCTCGCCCAGCCCGATCCAGTCCATGATCTGCCACCCGTGCCCGGCCACCACCGGGGTCGGCCAGCTCCCGGCCCCCTCCCACCGGCCCACATGCGGGTAGACCAGCAGCTCTCCGGTCCCCGCCTGCCGCGCCACCAGATCGGGCCAGTCGTCCCCGGTCACGTCCTGGGCACGCGACCCCGTGTTCTGCACGTGTGCCACCACCCGGCCGCTCGGCCCTGGCCCAGCTGGCGCGCCCAGCCCCGGAGGCGCCGCTGTTCGTGCGGCGGCTTCCGTCGGCGCGGCCGCCGCCACCGAGCCCAGCACGCAGCAGAACAGCCCAGCGGCAACCCACGACCTCAATCGACGCATGGCAACACTCACCCGTCCTCGCCGAACGCGTGGCTCCAACCACAGTTCGTGACTAAGAGTTGATCTCTCATGGCCCTAAGTGTTCACATCCCGCAGGGGTAGCCGAGGCGGCATGCGCAGTGCTCCTTGAACAGGCGGGGCGGTACTGACACCGCACACTGTTCGCCCATCCGCTATCGCCCCGGTCCCCTCTCGGTCACGCGGCCGGCATCCTTAACGGACGCTGGTGTGACCAGGAAGTGACCAGGGCGAGAGCGCGTAGCAGAACCATGGGTGTATGACTCGTAACACTTTGCAGCGACGAGCTGCGGTCACGGGAACAGCGGTCCTCACGCTGTTCAGCGCGACCTCCCTTTACACCGCACCGGCTCACGCGGCCTCGGCCGCCAAGGACCAATGCACGGGCAAGGAACTGCAGACCGCCAACGAACACGTCGGTCTCCTCCAGGGGCCCAGCGCGGTCAGCGGGATCGTGACCTTGCTCGACCCCAAGACCCATGTCGTCGCGGAAGGCTGTGCCATCGAGGGCGAGCGATATGGGCCCATGTGCGGTCAGGTGGCCAGCGCCAATGTCTGGACGCCGATAAGAGTGGGCGACATCTCCGGTTGGGTCCAGGATGTCTGCCTCTTCCTCCGGACAAAATGACATCCGAGCAGCGGGCCATCGTCTCGTCGGTCTGGGTGTAGCCGGTCACCGCACTGAAACCCATGCCGCCAGCAGCGCCACGGCGGCGCGCTCGCGGCGGCTTCCGGACGGTCTGGACGGTGTGGGCCGGCTCCCCTCAGGCGGGCTGATGTGTGCGGGTAAGGCGTTTCGGCGAGTTTCCTGACGTCCACGTGCAGCATCCCGCTGGGCCGGTCGTGTTCGTAGCGCCGGATCGGGCCGCCGGTGGCGCGATCGATGTGCGAGAGCCGGTTGAGGCGGCAACGGGTCAGCACGGCGTGAACAGCTCAGGCCGGCATTCCCGGCCCGTCCGGCGATCTGTACCGGGCCCAGCCGCTGTTTCCACCGCAGGTGCACGATCTTGCGGACCGTCGGCTGCGGGATGCGGGACGGGCTGTGACGCGGCGGACAGGACCGGTCGACCATGCCGGCCGCGTCCTCGGCCCGGTACCTGTCGGCCCAGCGTTTGGCGGTCGGCCAGGACACCTCGTAGCGTTCGGCGCTCGCGCGATGGGCCAGCCGCCCTCGACGATCAGACGCGCCAGCCGAAGACGCCCGCGAGGGGGTCAGGGCAGCGGTAGTGGGGGACATGAAGGCCCCTGTTGGCGGAGCGGTTTCTAGAGAGCTCCACTCCACAACCGGAGGCTTTCGCCCTTCACGCACATTCCCGCCGTGTCGTCACACAACCTCGACCAACGTGGCCGGCAGAACCCTAGCGGTGTATCCGCCGATAGATGCCGCGTGGGAACATCTCCCGCCTTCGTGGAGTGCCGGTCGGGGCTGACCCAGCTTTCCGATGGTGCATGCCAGAGCCGAACGGGAGCGGGGCGGCGCTCAATGAGCGGGTGCCGAGGGCGGGTCTCCGCTACCCTGCTCGGGCCGACACGGCCGCGTCCCTTCTGGCGGGGAGGGTGAGGGAGGCGGCGGCGATGGCCGCCGCCATCACCGCCATGATCAGGAAGGCGTCGCCGTAGGCTTCGGCGAGCGCGGGCGAGGTGGTGGCGCGGCCCGCGAGGGCGGCGGTGAGGGCGGCCAGTCCGAGGGCGCCACCGACCTGCTTGGCGGTGTTCATCAGCCCCGAGGCCGCACCGGCGTCCCGTCCGGCGACGCCCGAGGTGACGGTGGTGGTCAGGGGAGTGTTCAGCAGGCCGCCACCGAGGGAGATCGGGATTGCGGGGCCGAGCACGCCGGAGAGGTAGTCGCTCCCAGCGCCGATGCGGCTCTGCCAGAGGAAGCCGGCCGCTGCGACGAGGGCGCCGGCGATGATGAGGGTTCGGTCGTCGGCGCGCTTCATGAGCCGCGGCGTGATCCGCAGGCCGATGACCATGGTGAGCAGAGTGTGCGGGAGGAACCCGAGGCCGGTCTCCAGGGCGGTGTAGTGCAGGACGTCCTGCATGTAGAGGGTCAGGAAGTACCACATCGGGACCTGGAAGCAGGCGCCGGCCAGCAGCATGATCGTGTTCCCGGCGGAGACGGCCCGCAGGCGGAACAGTCGCAGGGGGATCAGCGGATCGCGGGCCAGGCGCGTCTCGATGAGGACGAATCCGGCCAGCAGGACGGCCGCGGCCGCGAGCGCGACGGCCGTCACCGGATCGCCCCAGCCGCGGGGTCCGACCCGCATGATGCCGTAGGCGAGCAGGGCCAGACCGGCGGTGACCGACGCGGCACCGGGGAGGTCGAGCCGGGCGGCGGTGCCGTTCCGGTGGTGGCGGGCGGGTACGCGGACCGCCGCGCAGAGGGCGGCGGCGCCGATCGGCACGTTGATCAGCAGGATCCAGCGCCAGGACAGCGTCTGGGTGAGGACGCCGCCGATGAGGTTGCCGGTCGCGCCGCCGGCCAGGCTCACCGCCGTCCAGACGGCGAGCGCACGGGTGCGCCGGGGTCCCTCGGGGAACGTCGTGGTGAGGAGGGTCAGGGTCGCCGGGGCGAGGACGGCGGCGCCGAGTCCCTGTGCCGCACGAGCCGCGACCAGCACGGCGGGAGCGGTCGCCAGCCCGCCGACCAGGCTGGGCATGGAGAACAGGAGGAGCCCGGCGACGAGGACCCGCCTTGTCCCGTAGAGGTCGGCCAGGCGGCCGCCCAGAAGCAGGAATCCGGCGAAGGCGAGGGTGTAGGCACCCGCGACCCAGGGCAGGTCGGCGGCCGCGAAGTCCAGGGAGGTCTGGATCGAGGGCAGCGCGACGTTCACCACCGAGACGTCCAGCACGACCATGAACTGGGCGACGCAGGCGAGAACGAGCACGAGGCCCGGCGGCGATGAGCGTGGGACGGTTCTGGGAGCGTCGGCGGCTTCGGTCCGCGTCATCATCCTCCGCCACGCTTAAATCAGTGTGCCCACATTGGTTTACTGCGTGCCACCATAAGGTCCGCTATGCTCGACAGTCAATTCAATGTGTCCACATTGAGAAACTGAGGGTTGTTGATGCGGCAGCGCACTCGCGGGGTGGGAGCCCGGCATGAGGAGCGGCGGCGGGAGATCGCCGACGCTGTGCTCGCGGTCGTCGCCGAGCGCGGGCTCCCGGCCGTGTCGCTGACCGAGGTCGCGGCGCAGGCGGGAGTGTCGGCGGGACGCGTCCAGCACTACTTCCCCACCAAGCAGAAGCTCATCGAGGCCGCCTTCGACCGCGGTAACGAGCTGAGCAGCGCCCGCATCAGGTCCCTGGTGGGCCAGGACCTCGACTGCGCCGAGCCGCGCGCGGTGCTCACCGCCGCGCTGACCGAGCTCATCGCCCACGACGCCGAGACCAGGGCGCACCTGCGCGTCCGCCAGTCCTTCACCGCCCTGGCCCTCACCGACGAGGTCATCGCGCGGCGGATGCGGGCGGACTACACCCGCTTTCACCGGCAGATCGCCGACCTTGTGGCCAAGGACCAGGACGCAGGCCTGATCGGCACCGGCACCGATCCCGGGCGCGCCGCCCTCGACTTGGTCGCGCACGCTGAGGGCCTGGCCTACTACGTCCTGATCGGGCTCACCGGATCCGAGACGGCACGCGACCGCATCATCACGAAGATCGCGGAACTCTACCTCTGACAGTCCGCCGAGGCCTTCGCCGCGAGGCGTGGGCGGACGCACCAGGGTGACGAGTATTCCGATCAGCGCAGGGCGGTTGTGGAGGTCAACAGCGTGGGCGTGTAGGAGTCGACCAGGTCCCGTCGAGGGTGCGGGTGAGCGCCTCGACGCCGCGGCGGAACTGCTTGGCCCGGCTGTTGTCCTTGACCCGCGCCACATGAAGTGCTCGGGCGCGAACTCCGGGATCGGCGGGAACGTCACGGGCGTCTTGGTGTACAGGGTGTCGCCCACGGTCAGGCCCGAGGCGTTGGGCAGACCGATCACGTCCCCGGGGTAGGCGGCGTCCAGGGTGGAGCGGTCGCGGCCGAAGACGGTGAACACCTGCCCGGAGAACGGCGTGGTGATTGTCGACGCTCCGCGCTCGCCCACATCGGCGACTCCCGCGCTATCTGCTGCGCTCGCGCAGACTCCACCAGCTCACCGCCGATCACACGATCGTCCATGGGCTGGTAGAGGAAGGCTGTATTACCCGGAGCAAGGGGAACGCCATTCGCGGCGGTCCGGGCTGACCAGGGCGCTCGACGCCGTCAACTCCGCGCCGCCGCCGGACGCCGGACCTATCCGTGCGCCAGGAGATGCAACTTGCAGACCGGCCCAAGGCGTCACCTGCCATGACGATGGTTCACGCTACTCTTACCGTACGAGAGGGTATCTCGGGTCGCTGCTGCCTGAGGTGGCTCACTGCGATTGTCAGCGCCCTGGACGGCCGCGCCGAATGCGGGGCGGGTGCCGCTCCCCGAAGACGCCGGCCATTGCTGGGCCCAGTCGAAGAGGAAGTGAACTGCCATGGGCGCACTGTTCGAGGAGCTCGACTGGCGTCCCACCCCCATGGGCGCCATCAGCCTCCGGCGGCGCCGGGACCCCGCACTCGGCGTCGACGTCTATGAGATCAAGCTGGATGACGACTTCCTGATGTCGAGCCTGTGGACGGCGGGGGAAGTCGAACTCACCCGGCTCGGCCTGGCCGCAGCGCAGGGGCAGTCCCTTGATGTCCTCGTCGGAGGGCTCGGGCTCGGCTACACCGCGCACGCCGCTCTGGAAGATCCCCGGGTGCGTTCGCTCGTCGTGGTGGAGACGCTCGGCGAGGTCATCGAATGGCATCGGGCGCACCTGGTGCCGCTCGGGGAGCGGCTGGCGACCGATGACCGGTGCCGGCTCGTCCAGGGCGACTTCTTTGCCCTGGCCTCATCTCGGGACGGGGTGGACCCGGAAAGCCCGGGAAGCCGATTCCACGCGGTCCTGCTCGACATCGATCATTCGCCGCGCCATGTCCTCGACCCGCGTCATGCCTCCTTCTACGGCCCCGGGCCGTTGAGCCGGCTGGCCGCGCGCCTGCATCCCGGCGGTGTCTTCGCACTCTGGTCGAACGAGGCCCCCGACAACGGCTTCACCGCCGTGCTCGGCGAGGCGTTCGACGAGGTGACAGCGCATGTCGTGGAGTTCCCCAACCCGATACAGGGTGGCACTGCCGCCAACACCGTCTACGTTGCACGCACCCGCTAGATCCAAAACCGCCGGAGGTTGTTGACACCTGGGGTCTCCGATCACTGTCGCAGAACGCTCGGCTGATCTGCGTGCCGGCCGGCCTCGCCAAGGGCCTGGAGTTCGACGCCGTGGCCGTGGTGGAACCGGCGTCAATCGCCGAGGCCGAGTCCCGCGGACTGCCGCGGCTCTACGTCGTCCTCACCAGGGCGGTCACGTTGCTGCACTTTCTGCGCTCCCAGCCCCTGCCCGCCGCTCTGTCCCCGGCCCCCAGCCGTCCGACTCCAGCGCCCGCAGGAACGCCTCGACCATGACAGGATCGAATTGGCTGCCCGAACAGCGCCGCAGCTCCCGCACGGCCGCCTCGATCGGCCGGGCCTTGCGGTAGGGGCGCGTGGAGGTCATCACGTCGAAGGCGTCCGCCACCCCTATCACCCGCGCGAACTCCGGGATCTCGTCCCCGGCCAGGCCCAGCGGGTAGCCGCCGCCGTCCATCCGCTCGTGATGATGCATGATCCCGGCGAGCGCCTCGTCCAGGAAACCGATCTCTCGGACGATCTCCAGGCCCCGCATCGGATGCAGTTGGACGGCCGCGTACTCCTCGTCTGTGAGCGGGCCGTCCTTGGTGAGGATTCGGGTCGGCACGCCGATCTTGCCTACATCGTGCAGCATCCCTGTGGACCGCAGGGCCTCCACCCGCGCGGGCCGCATCCCGAGCTGCCGGGCGATCATCACCGCCGCGCGTGACACTCGCCCGCAGTGCCCGCGCGTAAACGGATCTTTGGTCTCCACCGCCTGGCACAGCGCCGCCAGCGTCGCGCTTTGGGCCCGCTGCTGTGCGAACGCCTGCTCCAGCGCCCACCGCGCCACCAGCAGCGGCAACAGCACCAGCACCCCCACCAGCGGCCCAAGGCGGCCCCACAACCCGGCGATCAGGAGCCCGAACATCCCGTACCCGAGACACCCGCCGGCGACAGGGCCGCTCACGTGGATCAGCTCGCGCGCAGCCGCTCGTTCGCTCAGCAGCAAGATCCCCGCCGTCAGCGCGAGGTTGGCGGCCACGAAGGTGGCGAGCGCGGCTGTGAACGGGGCGATGACATGCCCGACCCAGCCGGGCCGGCCCGGCTCGAACCCGTCGCCCCCGACCAGCCGGAACACGATTCCGGCCGCGACCCCGCTCAGCGCGAACTGGGCTCCGTTGAACAGCCGTTTGACCGGCGAGACCCGCCGCTGCCCGGTGGCCACGGCACTCGCCCCGACCAGCGCCGCCCCGGCAGGCCCGAGCAGCACCACCGACGCCAGGCTCACCGCGAACCCCAGCGAAACCCGCGCCCCCTGGATGTTCAGCCGCGCCGTCACGGAGTCGCAGACCAGGAACAGCACCACCAGCGCGACCATCGTCCGCCGATCCACAACGGCGAAGGAACCGCCGAGGGACGCGGACGCCACCGAGAATCCGGCGGAGGTCACGACGGCGCAGAGATAGAGCCCGGCTAAACGAGGAAGCCCGAACATACGCCCTCCAGGGCCGCCAAAACGAGACCAAATAGAAGAGACTGCCGGATCAGGAGATCGCCGCCAAGGCGAGGAGCGGGGAAGTGGGAACTACACGCCATGGCGGCGACAAGTCAAGGCACCCGCCCACCCTAACCTTTCGTAAGGTTAAGGATCAGGTGAAGCGGATTCGCCAGCCGTTCCGGTGTTCCGAGCCGACCGTACCTCCGGCCGGAATCGACCCGGCCGCATGGCCTCGGCCCCGCGCCACAGGACGGAAGATGGCAAGCTTGACCCACGATATGGATCATCCGTCCCCGGCGAGGTGGGCCGGTGGCGTGAGGAGGAACCCGATGGATGGCAGGCACATGCAGATCGGCGAGGTCGCGGACCGGACCGGACTCAGCCTGCGCACCATCCGCCACTACGAGGAGGTCGGCCTCGCCCTCCCGACGGCGCGGTCCCAGGGCGGGTTCCGTCTCTACACCGACGACGACGTCGCGCGCCTGCTGGTCATCAAGCGGATGAAGCCGCTCGACTTCACCCTCGAAGAAATGCGCGACCTGCTGACCATACTGGACCAGCTCCAATCCGCCGGCACAGACGAGGCCACGCGCACCGACCTCACCAAACGCCTGACGGTTTACCGCTCGCTGGTAGAGGAACGTTGCCGGAAGATCCGCGCCCGGCTCTCAGACGCCGAGCAGTTCTCCGCAGAACTGGCGACCGAACTGCGCAAGCACCGTCACTAGTGCCGTACCAGGCAACGTTCGCCCTGCCGGCCGACTCGGGAGATGCCGAAGGCATGGGCGCGGGGCTCAGGACTCGGTGGGGGCACGGCCATGGTCTGCCGCGTACGCGGCGAACACCTCCGCGGGCCGGCCTTCCTCTCGGAGTATGGCCATGATGAACGCGGCTCCGAGTAGTGAGACCAACCACTGCATCGATCTCTCCCTCGACCCGCTTCTGGCGGAAGGCCTCAACGTCCTCTTCGCGATGTTCGACGCCTAAGGTTGCCAACAGTCGGTACCGGCGTCCGAACAGGTCACCGAGCGGCGCATCTGTGAGGAGTCACGGGCCCCGGCGCGAACGGGCTGTTTATCGCGTCGTGGCTGAGACCCTGAGCATGCATCCGTGGCGCGGCGATGTTATGACGGGCTCGATGGCGGCAATGACTCCCTTGCCGGCGTGGGATCCAGGCGAGTGTCGAGCGGGGGCGTCATGAGTCCGAAGATCGGTCATAGCGGTGCCTGTCGTCATTGCGGTGATCGGTCCGACCGCCGCGGTGGTTCACGTGCGGCGCGGTCGCCGAGACGGGTGGCCCGCAGGACGGGGCGGCCCCCGACCCCGGTGAAACCGCGCCGGCGCTGATCCGGCCGTGGACTTCGACGAGATCGTTGACGATGTCGGCCGGGCGGTGGATCTGGCCGGTGTCGCGATCATCGTCTGTGGTGCAGTGGCCGCCACCGCCGTCTTCGTGTCACGGCTCCTTGGGCGCCGGCAGGCACTCCCGGACCTCTACCGGCTCTACCGGCAGAACCTCGGTCGGACGATCCTGCTTGGCTTGGAGGTGCTGGTCGCCGGCGACATCATCCGCACCGTCGCGGCCTCGCCGACGCTCGGCAGCGTCGCCGTCCTCGCCGCGATCGTCGGTGTCCGGACGTTCCTGAGCCTCTCGCTGGAGATCGAACTGGAGGGCCGCTGGCCGTGGCGGAAGGCCGCGGCCGGCGTGGACCGCGATCGCGTGTAGCCAGGTCGCCATCGGCGCGTGCGCCGGCCGGGGTTCCTGCTCGGCGACCCGACGGCCGCGGCCTGGCCGGCGCGCACCGCACTGGCCGCAGGCGACCACATGCTGGCCGGGGCCGCCGAACACGCCGCGCAGCGTCTGGCGGACACCCACCCCGATCACCCGGCTCTGACAGTACGCCGCAGCACACGGCCGGGGCGTCGCACACCGCGACCCGGGCTGCCTGGCAGAGACCACCGCACGACACTCCAGTCCATGGGACACGGACTCAGCGGCGGAGGACTCCGGCTACGCGAGCTCGGCATTCGCCACCCACTGGACGTCCCGCCCGGGCTGGCTTCTGACCCGTTCCAGGGCAGCCTTGCACCGCGAGCGGCGCGCAGGAACTCTGGGTGATGGATGTGATGAGGAGCCGAGGGAGCCAGTCTTGGGAGCCACCGCAGTCAGGCTCCCATCGACTCAAGTCGACGTGGTCAGGGCGTTCGCGCAGGTGAGAGGCTCCCCGTTCGACTCAGATCGACCTAGATCGACTTTCCTGCTTTGCTTCACACCGAAGAGGCCACCGGTTCGAACCCCGTATCGCCCACCCCGTTGTAGCAGGTCAGACCGGGTCTCGGAGATCATTCCGAGGTCTTTTTCGATCTTGAGGCCCCTTCGGGAGCCAAACGGGGAGCGACCGCTCCCAGACTTACGCGAACCCCGTCTCGTCGGACTCTCTCATCGAGAACAGCGGGCGCCGACGCAGGAAGGTGGGCGGGAACTCCCGCTCGCGCTTCTCGCTGCGGGGCCACCCCGCCGACGTCGCCGCCGGCGTCCAGCGGCTCGCCGAGGCGATCCAGGCGCAGCTGCCCGACATCGACCCGGACCTCATCGGCCGCGTCATGCCAACCGCCTTCGGCGCCATCGCCGCTATCGCTCACGAAGCGGGAGAGTTCCCCGGGCCCACGCCCGCGACGACGGCCCCGCAGACCACCGATCCGCCTCCGGAGACGCCGGAGCCCACCCCCGCTGGAGGAGCTCGACGAGAGCCGGCGGCCCCGCGAGCGCCGCCGGGAGGACGTCGCCTACCTGCAGAACAAGATCGCCACCCGCACCCGGGAGGGCGGGAGCTCGGGCGGGCGCGCCGAGGAACTGCACCTGATCCTCGACCGAATGTCCCTCTAGACGCACCCCTCGAACTGCGGCACCTCGATCATCGACAGGTCCAGCCCGGTGCCGCCGAACCACCGGCGCATCAACTTCGCCGCCGTCCCGTCCTGGTACATGCGGGTGATCGCCCGGTTCAGCGCCTCGCACCCCTCGACGTCGCCGCGGCGGAGCCCGATGCCGGTGTTCTGCTCGCTGATCCGCGCGTTGACGAGCCGGTACCCGCGGCCCTCCCGCCGGACGAGGCCGGCCAGGATGACGTCGTTCGTCGTGATCGCGTCCACCGTCCGACCCTTGATCATTCTCATGCACTGGTCATAGCTCTTGGCGGGGACGGTCCTGGCGGTCATCCCGTGCACCGCCAGCAGCCGCTGGATGGGGTCGGCCCCCTCGACGGCGCAGAACCGGCGCCCCGTCAGGTCCCGGACGCCCTTGACGCCGCGCTCGTCCGCCCGGACCAGCACGTCCTGGTAGGACATGTAGTACGGCCCGGCGAACGCGATCTGCGTCTTGCGTTCGGGCGTGACCGACAGGGTCGCGAGGACCAGGTCGGCGCGCCCCGACGTCAGCGCCGTGATCCGCTCGGACGCCAGCACCTGGACGAACCGCACCTTCTTCCCGAGCCGGTCCGCCACGTACCGCGCGACATCGATGTCGAACCCCTCGAACCGGCCGTCCGGTCGCCGCAGCCCCAGCCCCGGCAGGTCCGGCCGCACCCCCACCACCAGGGTCGGCTCGTCCAGCAACGACTCGGAGCCACCCTGCCCGCACGCTGTCAGCATCCCACCCGCCAGCACGACCGCCCCCAGAACCCGCCCTACCGCCACCCGGACCTCCCGCACGTTTCCGACGGAATGACCATAGACCGGCTGAAGACGCTGAAGGCGGACGCCGGACTCATTCGCCGCGCGGGCCGAACTCCACGCAGCAGTGACCGGGAGTGGGGGGCGAGCGTGGCCTCGATGCTGGACGCGCCCACCCCGTCCATCTGCCGGACAGGGAGGCGTGATTCACGCCGCACACCAGGCCGGGATCGTCCTCGGCCATCAGGTGGAACGGGCGGCTGCGCAGCCGCAGCCGGTCCGCGCTCTCCCGGTCGGGCTCGAACCCGTGCCGATCCACGATCTCGGCCGCGCGGGTCAGCGCGCGCTCGGTGCGGAGCCGCCCGCCCCTGACGGGACGGCCCTCCGACTCGCCGAGCGCCCGCCCGCGCTCCTCCGCGGCCCGCGGCGCCGCGTCCGTGCCGCTCTCCCCGGCGACCTGCCCGCGGACCGCGTCTGAGGCTCACCGTTCGTGGCCCACCCAGGCGTTGCGGAAAGTAGGTGACGCTACTCGTGCGATGGTCTGGCGGTCCCCCCGGGCGGAAGGAGCCCCGGTGAAGCCATGTTCGTTCCGCCCTGGTGCTGGCTCTTGCTCGCGCAGCGCGCGGCTCTCCCGGTCGGTGATCGGGTTGATCTCCTCGTGCAGTGCGCCCCGCGCGGCCTGTGTGTGGGCCTGTTCGGCCTCCTGGCGCCCGGTGGTGTTGCTGGTGCGCAGGAAGTCCAGCACGGAGTGCTGTTCGTGTTCGGCCGCGTGATGGCGGCGTTGAGTTCGTTGGCCCGAGATTGCATGGCCAGGATGTCGGTGTCAGTGAGCCCGAAGAGCAGCTCGAACACCGGCGGCTCAGCGGCCTCGGTCGGGCCCGGTGTCTGGTGGGTCGGCAAGGGCGTGCACACCTGCGCGAATGCGTTCGGTCTCCATGTGTCGATGCTCGCGCAGGTAATCGATGACGTCGGCGCGCAGGGCTGTGAAGACGGCGTAGGCGAGATATTCGGCGTCGGCGCTGGGGCGTGCGGCATGGATCCGGGCGGCGAGCTCGTCGATCCAGAACTGGCTGGCGGGGTTGGCGTAATAGGCGTACGGCCCGTAGTGCTCCAGTGCGCGGATGAGCATGCGGTTCTCGAAGACGAAGTCCAGCAGCGCATCGAGATAGGCGTGCAGGCGCGCGACGGCGTCGCCTCCGGGTCCGAGCGGGGGCGCTCCTGATCGCACGCGTTCCTGCAGGGCGGTGACGCGCGGCGCGATGAGCGCGTCGACCAGGCCCAGCAGGTCGCCGAAGCGGCGCATGACCGTGGCCTTGCCGACACCTGCGGCCTGGGCGATGCGGGCCAGGCTGACATGGTCGAGGTCTTCGCGCTCGAACAGCGCCTCCGCGGCGGCCAGCACGGCGGCGCGGTTGCGGGCGGCATCGGCGCGTTCGGTCACGGCCAGCACCTCCTTGCATAACCGGACCAATGGACCGTATCGTACCGGACCGGCGGACCGTATCGCGTTCTCGCGACCGCGTGGGCAGGGCCGGCGCGGTGATCCTCGCAGCCACGACCTGCTGCCCGGACGTCATCCACGGGCCACCGCATCGAGAGAGGGAACCATGAAACGGATCTGCCGGGCTGTCATGTTCTTCCAGTACGGTGGTGCCGACGTCTTGCGTGCGGCCGAACACGAAGTGCCCGATCCGGGCGCGGGGCAGGTCCGGATCGCCGTCCGCGCCGCCGGCGTCAACCCGGTCGACTGGAAGATCCGCAGCGGGGCCATGGCCGAGCTGATGCCCGTCGGGTTTCCCGCCGTTCCCGGTGTCGACATGGCCGGCGTCGTGGAGTGCGTCGGGCCGGACGTGACCGATTTCGCCATCGGTGACGAGGTCTTCGGCAAGGCGGCCGCCGGAAGTTACACCGAACTCGCGCTGGCGAACCTCGATGCCATCGCCGCCAAGCCCGAAGCGGTGTCCTGGGAGGTGGCGGCCGCCCTGCCCGTCGTCGGCACCACGGCTTACCACGTCTTGTCCCGACTCGGCTTGAAACAGGGCGAGACGATCCTGATCGACGGTGCGGCCGGTGGCGTGGGAACCGTCGCCGTCCAGCTCGCCCGGCATCGCGGACTTGCCGTCATCGGCACGGCCGGGCACCGCAACCACGACTATCTGCGCTCCCTCGGCGCCATCCCCGTGACCTACGGCGAGGGGCTGCCCGACCGGGTCCGGGCCGTCGCCACGCGCGGTGTCGACGCCGCAGTGGCCGCCGCGGGGCACGGGTCCCTCCCCGCCCTGATCGAGCTGACCGGCGGCCCCGACCGCGTCATCACCATCGCCGATCCCTCGGCAGAGTCACTGGGCGTGCGGTTCGCCCACGGCGAGCCCGACGACATGCCCGGCATCCTGGGAGAACTGGCCACGCTGGTGGCGACCGGCACGATCACGGTGCCCATCGCCCGCACCTACCCCCTGGCCGACGCGGCCGACGCCCACCGTGAGAGCCAGACGGGCCACGTCCGCGGCAAACTCGTCCTGGCACCGATCTGACCGCCGCGCCGGAAACGGTGGCTCAGGCCTGGACGTCGGCCAGGCGGCGGTAGCAGCGCTCGTCGACGGGGTGGACCAGTTGGTCGGGTACGCCTTCATCGAGCTTGGATGCCCAAGGGGCGCCGGGCGTAAGGGGCGCCGGGCGCCTCCGGGGGGCAGGGCGGGGGGCTTTCCGTGCTTGGCGGGGGTTCAGCAGGTGCTGTTGGCGGCGGCGGTCGAGCCGCCACTCCAGCCGGTCGGCCGACTCCTGCGGAAAGCGAACGCCGCCGGGTACTCCACCAAGGTCGTCGAGCGCCGCGAGGAACCGGGCCGGCGGCGACGCGGGGCGAAGCCGCTGCATCCGCTCTTGGCCGAGCCGCCTGCCGCCCGCTGCAGCGCGCATCGCTCGGCGCGATCAGGCCGGTGACGTTGCCCCAGGCCACCGACCGCCTGCCAAGCACGCTGAGCGGCACCAGCGGCGCGGGAACCTTGCGTTCGACGGCGTAGAAGACCAGCAGCAGCACCACGTCCGCCGTCAGCGACAGCAGAGCGTTCGCCGAGCCCCAGCCCTTCTCCCGCATGTGTGAGCCCGAAGATGACGGCCAGCAGGCCGAGCGTGACGCTGATGGCGCCGGGCACGTCCAGCTTGGGGCGGTCGTCGGGCACGTTGATGAAGAACGACCAACGCCAGCCGGGCCTTGCTCATTGAGGCCGCGACGCGAACACTGTGGGAGTGATCAGCAACTCCACCCCCCATCCCTGGGATCTCACATGGGGCGATGTCGATCCTGCCCGCCACCCGTTCGCCGTACAGCGCGTCGCCGGCGTTATCTCTGGGGCATCATCGGACTCGGCGGAGGGGGTCACGCAGGCCTTGGTCGGCCGGTTCGGGCGTTGGGCTTGCGGCTGGAGTTGGACCCGGGGCTTTGGCGGTGGGCCGGTGACGGTCTGGTGCTGCCCTTCCCACCTGCCCAAAGGGAAGACCCGCGCGGACTTGATCGAGTCCGCTCTGGTCGAGTGGCGGACCTGGCTGGAGACTCTTGCCGCCCGGTTCGACGGACTGGGACTTCCGGCTGGTCCTCCCAGTGAGCGCTTGGCGGCGTGGGAGCGCGCGGTCACCGTCCTGGTGACCGACGTTGTCACGCAGACCCAGACCACCGAAGCCTGGTATGTGCACTGCGAGCAGGTGCTCGCGTGGTTCCTCACACACCAGGGCGTCCCAAGGGACCGGCGCGCATCCCTCCTCGGCAAGGCGATAGGCGGCCGTTTCTCGAGCTGGACCGAACCCGGTCCTGAACTCGTCACCGACCTTGGTCGGCGCATCGCGGCTGCGGCGCAGCAGGCAACCCGGCATGCATGAGGACGACCTCCTTGAGTGGTGGGCGGTCCGCGAGTCCATCCCGTGGGCCTCTGCGGCAAAGGATCCCGGCGGCCCGGTCATGGGGAACGTGACGGCGTTCTCTCGTTCGTCGCCGCTTCTGCTCGGCGCCGAGACCCCGACCGGGCCGCCCGCCTCATGGCAGCGCTCGCGCGGGTTCGCGACGATGCCCGCAGAGGGCTTGATCCATCGTTCGAGCGCCTCGCCGCATGGCAGGCTGTCGTCCTCGGTCACGGCCCCGTTGAGTTCCGAACGGGTCCGGCACGGGCCAAGGCGGGCCGCGAACGCTACGGCCTGGACCACCGGACTCAGCCGCGTTTCCGTGCGTGCCTGGCCCAGTCCACCGATCCGTCAGTGCCGCTGCCCGCACGTGTCGCACGCGCTTACTTGGACGTTCTGTTCTTCCATCCTTTCGACGACGGCAACGGCCGCGCGGCCATGCTGATGCTCTACTTCCTGCTGTTGCGCGACAGCGTCGTGATCGACCAGGCGGCACCGATGCTCGTGGTCAGCCGGAGGGCTGACGACCGCGCGGGCGCACTCGCCCTGGCGCGGCTGGCGGAGGTCGCCATCAATGCGACCAGGCACCGAATCAGTGATCGGACCACCTGCTCCGGCGAGAGGAAGGGGCCACCAGGACTTGAGTGCGGGTTCGAGAAGTTGATCTAGACCGGTGTGGTGGCGTGACGTTGTGTGCTGGTCTGCCTCGTCGCGCTCCCCGACGGCATCAATGGCCACCAAGTCCGGCCGCATCTCACCCGCGCCGCCCTCCAGCTGCGACGAAAGCTGACCTGGGACCGCGGTCGCGAGATGGCCGAACACGCCCGCTTCACCGCCGACACCGCCATGCCCGTCTACTTCTACAAACGTCGCAGCCCTGGCAGAGAGGAACCAACGAAAACACCAACGACCTCCTGCGCCGGGAGCACAGTGCCAAGATGAGGCGCAACGACCGCGCGGCCATGGATCTGAGGCCTGGTCCGGCCTTGCCTAGAATGCTGCGACGTGACCGAATTCGCGCAGATTCTCGAGCGCTGGAGCGAAGCCGCTGACGTCGTAGTCGCGGACGAGTCGACGGCTCGGCGAATCGCGGAGGTCTTTATTGAGCGGGGCTATACCCAGGTCTTGCTCACCCCTTGCACCTACCGCGGCCGCTGGGGTGACGAACCAGGCTGGCGTGTCC
The DNA here is from genome assembly GCF_014208105.1 of Actinomadura coerulea. Taxonomy (NCBI): domain Bacteria; kingdom Bacillati; phylum Actinomycetota; class Actinomycetes; order Streptosporangiales; family Thermomonosporaceae; genus Actinomadura; species Actinomadura coerulea. Next base: position 2,736,144 of record NZ_JACHMQ010000001.1, on the reverse strand, counting down.
TGGCGTGGGACGACGGGCCATATCCCGACGACGACATCGAGTGGTGGACAGCCGAGGAGCACCGGTTCGTTGCGCGGCTGAAGGACGCCTACGGTGTCCGCCATCCGAGTCCGCCAGAACTCGGCTCCCTCGACGGGCTGCTCGTCGACCGGACGACAGAGGACGTGCGGGAGTTCCGTATGGCGTCCTTCGCTCACACCCGGCCCCGAGCCCAGAGCGCCGTGGTCCCGCGGCTGCTGGACCACGGACCCCTATCGCTGTCAGGCGGAGGAGAACCGATCACGCTCACCGGACTCGACGACGTCGACTGGTCCACCCTTGGCCACGCCTATGGCTCTGCAGACGACACACCCGACATCCTTCGAGCTCTTGCTGCTAACGATGAGGGCTGGTCAGACGCCGTGCATGAGTACTTCAGCGCCATCGTGCACCAGGACACCGTGTATTCGGCAACGGAGCGCACCATCCCGTTCCTTGTGCAAATCGCGCTCTCGCCGAGCATCCTCCCCGAACGCCGTCTCGAACTCCTCCGGCACCTGCTCTACATCGCCTCCCAGAACGCCTGGGCGCTCTCCGAGCCCGATGGCGACAGCCCGGGGGCCCTGACGGCCCAGGCCGTTGCCGAGGCCGTCCCCGACCTGCTGGCCTTGTGGCAGCTATCGCCGCAGGCCCACAAAGCCCAGCTACTCCTTCTGGGCGCGCTCAACCCGTCGGCAGCCACCACGCACCTCAAGCAGTTCACCGATTTCCGAGCCAGCTTGGACGGGCCAAGTCCCACTCTGGACCTCGCCCTAGCGCTCATCACCGAGGACGAGCCCCGCGCTCAAGACATCGCCCTCCAGACCACCACCTGGGATGTCCGAACCCCGGACTACCTCGCCGAGAATCTCCCCCTCAACGCCCGCCTGATCAACGTCCTACTCCACCTCGCGGGAGACGAGCTGAGCTGAGCGGAACCACCTCAAGATCAATTTCTGCGTCAAGGGTCGCCGAACGGGCGCGCCGGATCGAGCTGATCATCTTCCGCCGATGGGCGGCAGGTGCCGACTGTCTCCTCGGTCGACCACCTCTCCGCAGAAGCCGGGGTCAGAGGCTGTTTGGGGTCAAGAGCGGCGGTCTAGTGGCGGAACTGTTGGCTACCTGCAGCGACCTGTTCCGGCCGACTCCTGGTCATCTGTCGGTCATCCGCAAGAGCTGATACGACGGCGCCTCGGCGGGCGGGATGACCTGCCAGGCGCGGGGCTTCTTGCAGCGCTGCTGTGTTGATGGGATCGGACAGCGCGGTTTGACTGGGGTGGCCCGTTGCCCCCTTCCTCTCGCGGTGGCCGACCTGAGCTGACAGACTCGCTCGCAATACTTCGTCAGCTGATATATCGTCTCCCGTATGGTCAAAAGAACCGCGGTGATGAGCGAGCCCACGTACTTCGTGCTGGCCGCGCTGCTGGACGGGCCCGTACACGGCTACGGGATCATCAAGAGGACGCAGGAGCAGTCGGGCGGGAGAATCCGGCTGGCCGTCGGTACCCTCTACGGAGCCCTGGACCGGCTGGCGAGCGACGGGCTGATCGTCGTGGATCGCGAAGAGACCGTCCAGGGCCGTCCGCGTCGTTACTACCGGCTGACCGAGGACGGCCGCGTGGCCGTCACCCGTGAGGCTCTTCGGCTGGAGCAGGCCGCCCGGGTCGTCACAGGCCGCACCATCCCGGCGACGGGAGACGCCGGAACATGAGCGGAGCATTCACCGAACGCTGGTACCGGCTGTTCTTGCGAGCGTTCCCGCCCGGTCACCGCGCCGAGTACGGCGCCGAGGTCATCGGCACACTGCTGAACGGCACCCCACGCCGTGCTCCCTCGCTGCGGGAGACGGCCGGGCTCCTCACCGCGGGCTTCGCCGCTCGGGCCCGTGCGGCCACCGCCGCGCCGTGGTGGGCCGATGGGCTGCAACTCGGCTTGCTGACGCTGGCACTGGCGAACATGGCCTACGGCATCGCCGACCATTCGTCCCCCTGGTGGCTGGCCGTTTCGGCGGCGCTGGTGGCGGCGTTGCTGCGCGGCTGGGCAATGGCGACCCTGCCCCTCGCCCTGCTCGTAGCGCTCTCGACCGGCCGAGCCATGCTGCTGGGGACTCAGGCGACATCCTCACCGTCGCAGATCCTCGGGCCGGCTAACCACGACTGGGTCTCACTGGCCCCCTACGGCGTGCTGACGATCGGGGCCGTAGCGCTTGCGGCCAGCCGACCGGCCGGGCCGCGGCGTCTGCGTGCGCGGCCGTTGTGGTGGCTCTTCATCCCGGCGGCCTCGTTCGCGCTCACCTACATGCCCGGGAATCACGAGTACGGCGAGACCTGGCAACTGGTCAGGGCAGGCACAGAGGGCGCCCTTCTGCTCGCCGGGGTGCTGGCCACCGCGATAGCCCGCAGCCCACGCTGGGCGCTGGCCGCGGCCATCTACGTCCTGCCGGGCGCGGCCTCCCCGCTGACCAACCCGCCCTCGAACGGGCAGGACACCGGCTACTGGCTGACCCTCGTCGGGCTCCTGCTCGCCATGGTCGCGACAGCATGGCGACCCCAGCCCCTCCCCGAACGCCGTCAACCGCGATAGCCGAACCGCCGAACGCAGACTCATCCTCCGCAAACGCCACGAACACCACGCGCGACTGCGGGTAGCCCGATGCGCCCGCCGCCCACGCAGGGGCCCGCGCCGCGCCGCAGGCTTGTCTCCCCAGATTCAAACACCGGCGCGCCGCCCTCACAGATCGCGCCCGATCCGCCACGCACCGGTGGCCCGCGCCCGGACCGGTACGAAGTCCTTAGATTCCATCTTTGCCCGAGGAGCCTATGGGGGGTGCGTGGGCCTCACGCACCTCGCGGGGCCGCGCGGGCCGGTGATGAGCAGGCGGCCCCGCGGCCATCGTCGTCGAATACGAGCTGACCGGGACCGTCCTGACGATTGGCGTTCGGGCGGCGGTGACCTGCATCGCCGACCGGGACGTAGTGATAACGCACTGGCCCGGATTGCAAGGCTCTCCCGCGATCGCCGGGGCCTGGCGACCCGAGAATCCTCTCCCGCCGAATAAGCGGCCGCCGAAGAGTGATTGTTCCCCGGGCATTCCCCGGAGTGGGAATGCCCGGGGAACGGCGGAAAGTAAAATCCGTCCCACCGCCCTGCGGTGCGCCTCAGACGGTCCTGGTGAGGCGTCCCGGACCAGGTGTCCCAGACGTTCTGGGGCCGGTGTCCCGACTGTCCTGGATAAATTCCAGGGGCCGGGACAAGATTGGCCGTACCTGGCCGAAGAGTGACGTGTCAATGCGGGTCCCGGCTGCTCTTGATGCCGGTCCCGGGATGTTCCTGAATCGGGACATCTAAGGACTGGTTGTACAAAGCGGAAAGCTATGTTTTGATCAACCCGCTCGGCCCGCCGATGGGATCACGGGGGCCTTCGGTCAGCCATGTGGGGGAAACACGTGATCGGACATGCTCCGCGTCAGCCTGCCCTGAATCGCTCCGTGCGCACCTTCGCGCGGGAGGCGGCGTGACTGCCGCGGCCGCCGCGAAGCCGGCCCTGAGCAGTGTGAAGAAGGCCGTGGCGGCCAAGCCGCCGGCCCCGCCCGCGCCGCCGCCTCCGCCCAGCAAGGTGGAGTCCAACGTGACGCTGTGGAGTGTCACCCAGCCCGACGGCGGAAAGCTCGCCGAGGCCGCGTGGCCCGCGGTGGTCAACGGCACGCTGGCGGCGACCACCGGCGACCCGGCGGCGGAGGCCGCCGGGCCCCGCCGGCTGTCGGCCTTCCTCGGCCTGGGCGCCGACCTGCGCGGGCTCGCGGCGGTGATCGAGCCGATCATCAACAAGGGTGCGCTGGACCCCGAGGACGCGCCCAAGGACGCCCCCGACCTCAAGCTCACCCAGAACGAGCTGGAGAAGGCCCTGGCGGTCTATCTCGGCCTGAACATCCCCCCGCTCCGCCCGACCGAGTGGAAGGTCGGCCGCCGGGTGATCCTGCCGATCGAGGTGGAGATCGTCCCGCCCGCGGCCCCGACCTGGAAGGTCGGGCGCGCGCAGATGCGCGAATGGGCCCGGCTGATCAGGCCCGAGGAGGAGGAGGCGGGGCTCCAGGTGACGGTGCGGCTGCCCGTCGAGCCGCTGCCGGCGACGACCGATGCCGGCCACCGCCCGCTGGAGCTCAAGGCCGAGGTGGCGACGCGGCTGGGCACGCTGACCAAGCCGGTCGCCGAGCCCGAGGAGGTCGCCGCGCTCGGTGCCGAGGTCCGTGCCGGAGTGCTCGTCAACCCGTTCGAGGGGATCTTCTACCAGATCGAGTTGATGCGGCAGCTCCGCCGCGACCGGCCCGAGCTCGAACTGGCCGTGACCCTGGCCGTCCTGTCCGGCTTCTCCGAGCACCAGGCCGCGGTCACCGGCTGGACGATGGGCGGCAACGCGCTGTTCCGCCGCCTCTGGGACGCGCTGCGCCGCAAGGGCGACGGCGTTCCGGCGGCCGACAAGCCCGCGGTGGCCGGCGCGCGCGCCCTGCTCGCCGGAGCGCTCGGCCTGGCCGCCAATGGGACGGCCGCCTGGTACTCGCCGACCGAGCGCGGCCCGTCGGTGCCCCCGGTGGACCTGTTCCTCGCGCCCGCCCAGCTTCTGCGCAAGAGCCCGAACGGCAAGGACGTCTACCTCACCGTGGTCTACGGCCGTCTCATGGCGGCCGGCGTCCGCGATAACACCGGGAAGTACTACGGCCCGGCGGCGCTGGGCGGCATGGACCTGGCGGACTTCGTCGGGGACGCTCCCGCGTTCCTCGGCCCGGCCCCCACCTCCACGCTGCTGCAGTGCTGGGACCTGGTCAAGAAGATCGCCCCCAACGAGGGGAAGCTGGACGGCCTGCGGCTGGCCGACGGGGGCATCGTGTCGATCGGCGTCCAGCAGTGGACGATCGCCGCCGACGACGAGCTGACCGTCGTGCTGTACCAGTTCATGCGGATGGCGCCGGACCACTTCGACCTGTTCTTCGGCATCCGCGGGATGCAGCTGCGGGTGTGGGGCCTCGCCGACACCACCGAGCCGACACCCGACAAGATCGACGAGGCCAACCCCTACCTGCGCCCGCGGTCCCGGCCCGACACCCCCGAGACCTGGCGCAGCGCGTACGCCTCGAGGCCGGCCGGCGACTGGGGCGACGCCGGCACCGGGCCCCCCGATGACGGCGTCCCGAGCCGGGTCAAGCTGGTGTGGCTCAAGTACAGCGCCCCTGGCGGCCCAGTCGAGACGCCCCAGCCGATCAGGTCGGGCACCGCGCACCGCTGGGCGCTGTTCGGCGGCGTGGAGAACGCGGCCAAGCAGGTGATCTTCGACCCGCTGTGGGGCGGCATCTCCCGCCTCGCCTCCCAGACCTCGCGGGAGCTGTGCACCGCGCAGCTCCAGACCGCCGTTTTCCGGTTCCAGCGCCTGTGGAACCAGGTGAACGGCATGTATCCGACCACCGATGCCCCCGGCGGCAAGCAGTACCCGTTCCGCCGGCTCGTCTCCTCGCAGTTCTTCGCGGCCGCCGTGATCGACGCGCACATCAACGTCCCCGGACTGGTGGCCGCCGACCTCGACACGGCGTTCCGCAACACCTACGCCCGCAAGCCGTACACGCTGGTCGGCACCGAGGCCGACGACCACTTCCTGATGCGGATGGCGGTCAACTTCCTGCTCGCCCGGCGGGTGTACAAGAAGAACAAGGACTCCCGGGACCACAACATCGTCGCTCTTCACGACAAGCCCGTGATCCCGGCGACCAGCGACAAACCGGCCAGGGATCCCGGCCTGAACGCCACTCCCGGCAGCTTCACGGGGTGGCCCGCGCCATGATCCCCGACACCATGACGGCCGAGGTCAGCGCCCTCGGCCGGGCCATCGGCCTGTTCGACGGCCCCTCCGGCGACCTGTCCCTCAACACCGCGTTCTTCGCCTCGCCCGCCGAGCACGTCGCGCGGGTGCTGGCCGACCCCGACCAGCGCGACGCCGCGCTGGAGGCCCTCGATCTCCTGCTGCCGCACGCCGCGCTGGAGGAGGAGACCCGGCTGCACCCGCTGGTGGAACCCACCGACATCGGCGGCCTCTACCTCGGCGTGACCCGCACCGGCACCGGCGCCGCCGCGCAGATCCTGCTGGACCTGCGGGCCGTCGCCCAGCCCGGTCCCACCGCGCCCCGCGTCACCGCGACCGTGCCGCTCGTGGCCGTCCGCGACGGCGTGCTCGCGGTCGTGACCGGCGAGGCCGCCCACCCGGTCGAGCTGACCGCCACCGTGCGGCTGCCCGGCGATGGCGCCCGGCTGACCGCGTCGCTGTCGATGGCCGGGACCGGTCCCGGCGGCGCCGCGGCCCGGTTCCGGGTCCGGTACCGACCCGGGCCCGCCTCGACCCTGCCGCCGCTGGAACTGGATCCGATCGCCGTGCCGGTGGGCCTGGCGCAGCTCGCCGCCGCCCTGGTCGACGCGCTGCTGTCGGCGGCCGAACAGCCGGCGCAGGTGCGCGCCCTGGCCGGCCACCTGACCGGGCTGCTCGGCCTGTCCGACGGGCTGCCGGCGCTGCCGCTGGCCGGCCTGGTCCACGACCCGGCCGCGATGCGCGGCTGGCTGGCCGGGCTGGCCGGCTCGACCCAGGCCGACGGCCGGTCGGCGCTGGTGGCCTGGCTGCGGCACATCGCGGGGCTGCTGGGCGACCTGCCGATGTCCGCGCCCGCCGCGGGCGCTCCCACCGAGGAGGAGCCCGCTGTGCTGCGGCTGACACCGCCGGGCCCCGGCCCGGCGGTGTCAGCCCGGGTGTGGCTGCGGCCCGCGCCCGACAGCGGCACCCCGGTGCTGGTCGTCGCGCTGGCCGCCGAGTTCGCCGTCGCGGCGGCCGGCGCGGTCGTCTCCGGCGAGGGCATCCTGCTGGCGCTGCCGCTCCACGGCACCGGCCCCGCCGTGCTCGCCGAGCGCGCCGAGGTGACCGTCCGCCGCGCAGTGACAGAAGGCCCGCTCATCCCCGCCGGCCCCGCGACCCACGGGTTCGGGGTGGGCTCGTTGCGGGCCGGGCTGCGCTACGACGCCTCCGGGCTCGGCCCCGTGCTGGAGTTGCGAGACGTCGTCACCCCCGACCACGTGTTCCCCCGCCTGGACCTGACCGACGCGTCCTCGCTCGGCAGCACCGCGGCCGCCGCGCTGGAGGACGCGGTGGAGGAGGGCCTCGGCGCCGCCGGGCCGTTCGCCGGCGCGGTCCGGACGCTGCTGGGCCTGGCCATGACCCCCGGCACCGACATCGGCGGCCTGGCCACCGCGCCGACCCGCGCGCTGGCCGCCTACTACCGGGAGCTGCGGCAGACCGCCGACGGCTGGCGCCGCCTGCTCGCCGCGATCGGCGGGCTGCTCGGCTCGGGCCGCCCCGGCGATCTGGCACCGGTGAGCGGCGCCGGCACCGCCGCCGACCCCTGGGTCCTGCCGCTCGGCTGGTGGCCCGGCAACACCGCCGCGACCGGCGGCTTCGCCCTCGCCCTGTGGGACGAGGGGACCGCCGGCGCGCCCCGCCTGCACCTGGGGCTGCGGCTGCGCGTCGCGTCCGCCGCGCAGGCCGACACCGCCTGGGCGGTGTCGGCGCAGGCCGCGCTGCTGGCCGCCGACCTGGCGCCCGGGGGCGGTGGCGTCCGCTGGCTGGGCGGCGTCCGCGCCGACCTGGCCGTCACCCCGCCCGGCGAGGAGCTGGACGGCGACCTCGGCCTGGCCACCGGCGACCTGCGCGCCTTCGCCGCCTGGGCGCCAGGCAGGCCGCTCACCGCGCAGGTGACCCTGGAGGACGTGCGGCTGACCGTCGCGGGCGAGCAGCTCGCCCTGGGCACGCTGCGGCTGCCGGCCGGCGCCGACGCCTCCAGCGGCACGTTCGGCCTGGCCATCAGCCCCGCCCAGGCGGTGGACGTGCTGCGCGCCGTCGTCGCCCGCGCGGCCGCCTCCTGGGGCGGCCCGGGCGCAGGGCTGCTGCCGTCGATCCTGGGCATGGGCCGCTCGGCGCGGCTGCCTGAGGGCGCCCCCGCGATCGAGCCGCCCGACCCCGGCGATGCCGGCTCCCTGCTGGAGCGGCCGCTGGAAGCGCTGCGCTCCTGGGCCGCCGCCCTGGTCTCCGCGCAGGCGGGCGTCACCACCGCGGGCCTGCCCTACCTGTCCGAGGCTCGGTGGCCGTTGCAGGCTTTCCTCACCGACCGGGTGGGCCTGTTCGAGGACATCGGCGCGGCGGGCCCCGCCCCGGCGGGCCACGGCACCGCCGCCGCCCCCTGGACCGTGCCACTCCAGCCGCACGACCGGCCCGCCGCCGAACTGCTCACCTGGACGCTGCCCGGCGGACCGCCCCCGGAATGGGCCGAGGCGGTGACCGCGCGACTGGAGAGCGAGACGCTCGACACCACCGACCTGGACTACGTGGCCGACCTCGCCGCCGACCTCGGGCCGTTCGTCGGCGAGGCCACCGCGGCGCTCGGCTCGGGTACCGACGCCCTCGGGTCGCTGCGGCTGCTGCGGGACCTGTTCGCCGAGGGCGACGGCGTCGTCCCGGCGGACGCGGCCGGGCGCGGCCCCGGTTCCGCCGAGGTGGCGACGCCCGTCACCGCGGCGCACCACATGCTGCCCCGGTCCCGCGACGCCGTCCGGGCCGCGCTCGGCACGGTGCGCTCGCTGACCGCCGGCCTGGGCACCGTGCCCTGGTCGGTCGTGCTGGTCGCCCCCTCGTTCGCCGGAGACGACTGCTGGTCCGGCCTGGTCGCCGCGGCCACCGCGCCCGGCGGGCCGCTGCCCGCGTCCGCCGCGGTCGCGACCGTCGACCTGCGCGGCGCCCCCGATCCGCTGCACGCCGACCTGAGCACCATCGGCGCGGCGCCGGTCTACGTCGTGCGGCTGGGGGAGAAGGCGGAGCACACCGCCGTCCACCAGGCCGCGCAGCTGCGCCGCGTCCTGGACCGGATCGCCGTCGCGCGGCCCGGCGGGCGCACGGTGCTGGTCGCCCACTCGGTCGCGGGCGTGGCCGCCCGCAGACTGGTCGCCGACCTGGCCGCCGAGCCGGCGACCTCGGTACTCGGGCTGGTCACGCTCGGCACGCCGCTGAAGCCGGTGGACGTCAGCGCGCTGACCGGCCCCGGCGTGCGCAACGCCGCCCGGCTCGTCCGCGGGGTCGCGCCGTACGGCCTGGGCGCCGACGGCGCGGACGACATGCTCGTGTTCCTGGCGCCCACGCAGGACGACCTCGATCCGTACGGGCGGGAACTGCCCGCCACGACCGCCGCGGTGGAGGGGCCAGGGCTGCTGCCCGCCGCCCGGTTCGCCGCGGTTCCGGCGACACCGCCGGACGTGCGCGGCATCCCCGTCCTGGCCATCACCGGTGAGCTGCCCGGCGGCACGCTGGCGACGCGGCTGGCCGCCCTGGTCGCGGGCGCCGCGGCCGCCGGCGCCCCCGGTGAGCAGGTCACCCACCTGGCCCACGGGGTGCGGATCGGGCTGCCCAAGCCCGCCGGGCCGGCCGGCGCGGTCTCCGTCGAGACCGACGTGCGGCTGGACCTGGGCCGAGTCCCGGTCGTGGTCGGCGCGCCCGAGCCGCCGGCGCCGCGGGCCGGCTTGGTCGCCCGGGTCCGGCTGGTCCGCGTCGGCGGGCCGCTGCTGGACACCGAGACCGGCGCCGTCCCCGAGACGGGGGCGCGGATCGGGACCCTGGAGGCCACCGTCACGGTGCCCGGCGACTTCGGCGCGCCGGTTCTGGACGTCGTGCTCCGCGACGCCGCCCTCGGCGGCCGCTGGTCGCACGCCGCGGGCCTGGACGACCCGCGCGCCGCGCCGCTGCTGGCCCGCCTCATCGACGCGCTCGGCCGGGAGGACCCGGCCGGCGGCGAGCTGGCCGCGTTCCTGAACCTGCTCACCGACTTGGGCCTGACCGGCACCGACGGGTCGGGCAAGGTCTGGATCGCCGACGCGTTCGCCGCGCTGGCCGCCGACCCCGGCGCCTACCTGGGGCCCCGGCTGGTCCCGCTGCTGGACCGCGGTACCGGCCTGTACGGCCTGGTCCGCGACGCCGGCGCGGCGGCCGGGGCCGGGCCGTGGCGCTGGCGCTCCCCGGACCTGCCGGTCGAGCTGGTCGTCGCCCCGGACCCGTGGCGGGTAGCGGTCCGCACCACCGGCGCCGGGCAGACCACCGCGGCCGGTGGCCGGTTCCGCGGCGACGGCGAGGTCGAGCTCGGCGGCGCGGCGACCGCGGACTGCGCGCTGTCCCTGGCCGGCCTCGGGCTGGACCGGGGGCCGACCGGCGCGCCCCGGCTGCACGCGCCGTGGCTGGACGCGCCGCTGCCGCTGGACGCCGGGCCCGCCGAGCTGCGCGCCGCGCTGGCCCCGGTGGTGCCGCGCCTGATCGCCGACGTCTGCCTGACCGGCCTGCTCGAACGGGTCATCGGCGGGTTCGGCCCGGCCGCCGCGCTGTCGCGGCTGCTGCACGACCCGGCGGGCTGGCTGCTGGACAACCTGCTGGGCGGCGCCGGAGCGGGAACGCCCGACCCGGCGGCGCTGAACAGGGTCCTGGCCGATCTCGCCGACGCCGCCGGCCTGACCCGCGACGCGGCCCGGCCGCTGGTGCTGCCCGGCAACCTGATCGTGCGGGCCGACGCGGCCCCGGCAGGCGGGACCAGGCTCTCCCTGGCCACCAACTCACCCGTCGCGATCAGTGGGATCACCCTGGCGCTGTCGGCGGCGGTCACCCTCGCCGGCCGGCACGCCGCCGTCGGCGGCACCCTGGAGGTGGACCTGCCGCTGCCGGGCAGCTGGGGGAGCGTCCGCGTCATCGCCGGGCAGGGCCCCGACGGCCCGGTGCTGGCCTTCACCCTCTCCGGGGCGGAGACCACCGTCCACCTTCTGCCCGCCGTCAAGGGGGTCGCGGAGCTCGTCGCGGCGCAGGCCGCGCGCCTGCTGCCCGAGGTGCTGGACGGCCTGACCGCCGCGGCGGCGTCGCCCGCGCCCTCCCCACTGCTGTCGGACGCCCTCGCCGTCGCCGCGGCACTGGGCGTCTACGACCCCGCCGCGGGGCCCGGCCACGGCTTCGCCGCCCGGGGCGACCGGCTCGCCCGGCTGGTCCGGGCGGCGCCGGGTTCCCCGGACGGCATCACCGCCGCCGGGGTGAGCGCCACCGCCACACTGCTGGGCCGGCTGCTCGGAGGCATCGTCTCCTCGCCCGCGCCCGGCGCGCTGCGGGTGTCCACCCCGGTCCGGGGCGGGAACCTCGTCCTCGACGCCGTCGCCGTCCCCGCCTCGGCCCGGCCCGCCCTGCTGGTCGGGCTGACCGGCCTGAACCTCCAGACACCCGCCGGCGGGCAGGTCGGCGCCGGGGTCACCGCCGACGTGACGGTCGGCCGCTCCGGCACGGCCTTCACCGCCGCCGCCCGGCTCGCGACCCGCCTGGACACCGGCGCCGGGATCGTGCTGACGCCCCGGCTGGACCTGTCGGCGGGCTCGGACGGACGGCTGCGCGTCACCCTGCGCCCGCTCGGCGACGACCAGGTCGTCGTCGCGCTCGCCCCCGTCCCGGCGGCGATCACCGCCGCCGACGCGGCCCGGCTCGCCCAGGCGTGGGTCGTCCCGCTGGCGACCCGGCTGATGATGCGGGCGGCCGACACCTGGCTGTCGCGCCCCCTGTGGGGCGGCCCCACCGGCAAGAACACCCGGGACCTGCTGCGCGCGGCCAAGGTCGTGGACGACCAGGACCGGCTGCTGCCGCTGCCCGGCCCCGCGGCCGCGCTGCGGGACCTGCTCGGCGTGTTGGACGGCGTCGCCGTCCCGCTGCCGGGCGGCCTGGGACTGGGGCTGGCCCGCTCCGGCACCCTGCTGGGCCTGCGCCTCACCGGCCAGGCCGAGATCACCGCCGGGGATTACCGGGTCGGACTGCACGCGGGCCTGCCCGCCGGAACGGGCATCGCCTGGCCGGCCGCCGAGAACGGCGTGACGCTCCTGCTGCTGGACACCGCCGGGACGGCGCCGGGCCTGGCTCCCGCACTGCGGCTCGGCGGCGTCGGCGCGACCGTGCGGCGCCGCGACGGCGCCGCCGTCATCGACGCCGGCGGCGTCCGCCTCGGCCACGCGTCCGGCTTCGTCCGCGCCGAGGTCGCGCTGCCGGTCGGCGGGACCCCGCGCCGCTCCACCACACCGGGCTCGCTGGGGGCGGCGGCCGTGCTCGGCGGGCTGGGCCTGCCGCTGCTGGCCGCGCCGGGCCCCGCGAGCGACCCGGTCGCGGGCGGGATCCTGGCGCCCGGCAGTGGCGACGGCACCCCGGCCAACCCGCCGATCGACGTGGTGGTCGCCACCGGCCCGGCCGGGCCGCAGGTCGCGCTGAACGGCACCGACGCCGCCGAGCCGCGCTGGCTGCCGGTGCAGAAGTCGTTCGGCCCGCTGCACCTGGACCAGCTCGGCCTCGCGCACCGCAAGCTCACCGGCCCCGAGCACGCCGCCCACCCCGACGCCGTCGCGCTGTTCTTCGACGGCAGCCTCGCCCTGGCCGGCATGTCGATCAGACCGGACGGGCTGCGGCTGCTGGTCCCCCTGGACGACCTGGCCGAGCCCGGTGAGTGGGAGATCGGCTTGGACGGCCTGGCGGTCTCGCTGGACCTGCCCTCGGTGCGGGTCGCCGGCGGGCTCACCCGGACCGTGGCCGACGGCGTCGCCGAGTACACCGGCGAGCTGTCGGTGGACGTGGCGGGCCGCGGCTTCACCGCGATCGGCGGCTACTCCAAGGGCGCCGACGGCGCCACCTCGCTGTTCGTGTTCGTCGCGCTGCCGTTCGCGCTGGGTGGCCCGCCCTACCTGTTCGTGGAGGGCCTGGCGGGCGGCGTCGGCTACAACCGGGCGCTGGTGGTCCCCACCGACCCGATCGCCGCCGCGTCCTTCCCGCTGGTGCAGGCGGTCCAGGAGGGCGGCGTCGGGCAGCCCCGCGACCCCGACTCGCAGCTCGCCGCGCTGCGCAAGGTCGCCCCGGCCCGCCGGGGCAGCCACTGGGTCGCGGCGGGGGTGCGGTTCTCCAGCTTCGAGCTGGTGCACACCAGCGCGGTCGCCTACGCCGCCCTCGACCGCGGCTTCCAGGTCGGCCTGCTCGGCGTCTCGCGCATGGTGCTGCCGATGGCCGGGCCGGCCATCGCCAACGTCGAGCTCGCGGTCAACGCCCGGTTCGACTCCACCGAGAGCCTCCTGTCCATCCGCGCCCAGCTCACCGACAACTCCTGGCTGCTGTCGCGCGACTGCCAGCTCACCGGCGGCTTCGCGTTCGTCATCTGGTTCCGCGAACGCCGGTTCGTGCTGACCATCGGCGGCTACTCGCCGTGGTTCGACCCCGAGGGCTTCCCGGTGGTGCCGCGCGTCGGCATCCGCTGGGCGGTCTCCAAGCAGGTCTCGGTCAAGGGCGAGGCGTACTTCGCCGTCGTGCCCGGGTTCATGATGTTCGGCGGCCGGATCGAGGCCGCCTACGACACCGACATCGTCCGGCTGTGGTTCACCGCGTGGCTGGACGTCCTGCTCGGCTGGGATCCGTTCTACTACCGCGTCGACATGGGCGTGGAGGTCGGCGCGACGTTCCGGCTGCGGGTGTGCTTCATCGCCTGTGTGACGATCCGGGTCAGTGTCAGCCTGGGCGTGTCGCTCCAGGTCGAGGGGCCGCCGCTGCACGGCCGCGCCCGGGTCGACCTGGCGGTCGCCTCGGTGACGGTGCACATCGGCGACCCGGCGCCGCCCCCGCCGGCGTACCTGACCTGGCTGGCGTTCAGCCGCCGCTACCTGGCCGGGCCCACCGGCCCGGCGGTGGTGGCGGTCTCGGCGGGCGCCGCGGCCGACACCGGCCCGGCCGCGACCGGCGCGAACCCGGCCGACGGGTCGCAGGCCGACCCGTGGCCGATCCAGGCGGCGGCGCGGCTGCGCACCGAGAGCCGCATTCCGGCGACGCGCGCCAAGGTCGGCGAGACCCCGGTCCCGCTCACCGGCATCACCGTCGGCGGGCCCGCCCCGCTGCACCCGACACCGTGCGGGAACAAGGTCCTGCCGTACTTCCGCGTCACCCACCAGGTCGCGGTCACCGGATCGACCGGCGCCCAGCCGAACTCGATGGTGGTGACGCCGCGGCAGGGCGGCTTCCAGGCCGCGCTGTGGCAGCCCGCCCCCGCGCCCGGTGACCAGCCGCAGCACGTGGACGGCCTGCCCGCGCTCGGCGGCGTCGACCTGGACTTCATCACCGCCGCCACCGGCGCCCCGGTGACGGTCCGGCCCGAGATCACCGCCGTCAGCACCCCGCTGCCGTTCGGGGCGCCCGCCGGGCGTGCCCGCGCGGCCACGGCCCTGGCCGCCGAACCGGCGCCGCCCGCCCGGACCCGCCGGACGCCGGCCGCTACGGGGCCGAGGCTGATCGGGGTGGTGCACCCCGGCGGACGCCGGGTGTCCAGGCCCGCACCGGCCCCCTCGGCCGCGCTCGCCGCGACCGGCGACGCCGTGACGCTGGCCCCCGAGGCGGGGTACGTGTGGCGCGTCTCCGCTGGGGAGAGCGCGGGGCTGGCCGTCGAGCACGGCCAGGCGCGGGTGGTGTGCGTGTCCGGGTCCGGGCACGTGCTGGCCGACCGTGTCGTGGACGCCGCGGCCGAGGCCTTCACCCCGCCGGAGGGCACCTCGCACGTCATGGTCGGCGACGTGGCGGGCCTGCCCGCCGGGGCCCCGGGCTGGCACGTCGGGACGCCCGTCGTCCAGGTGCTGCCGGGTGTGGCGCTCGCCGGGCGGGCCACGCTGCTGCCGGACGGCCCGGTGCCGATGCCCGCCGCCCCCGACCAGGTCGTCCTGCTCAGCGCCGGAGACCTGCTGCGGAACCGGGGCGGCTGCCGGACGCTGCTGCCGGCGGCCACCACGGTCGTGCAGGTCCTGGTGGAGCGCGCCGACGGCACCGCCGGGGCCGCCGCCGACCTGGACGGCGCCGTCACCATCGACGGCCGCACCGTCCGCGGCGAGGCCCTGCGCACCGCCTCGGGGATGGGCCTGCTGCTCCAGGTGCCGTCCCGCGAGGACGGCGCCGACCCGCCGGTGCAGGTGGATCTGGAACTGCCAGGCGGCTGGTCCGCGGTCGCGGTGCACGCGGTCGCGCAACGCGAGGACGAGGCGGCAGGGCAGGCGCTCGCCGCGGCCGGGACGGGGCCCGCCGTGGCGCGCTGGGCCGCCGCCGACAACGACGGGGGACGGAAATGACCGAACTGGAACCCGGGCGGATCGACTTCTACGACGGAGTCGCCCCCGGACTGCGCGACGACACCTACCGGGTCCGGGTGACCACCACCGTCGAGCACAGCGCCACCGCCGACCACGCGGGCGCGCAGTCGCTGGAGGTGTTCACCGAGGACCGGTGGGTCAAGGTGGCCGGGGCGAAGTACCGGCTGGACCCCAGCGAGGTCCTTTCGGTGTACCCGCCGCCCGACTCGGCGGGGGCCTACACCACCACACTGGGGCACGTGGTGCTGCGCCGACGCACCCTGCCCTGGGAGAAGGCGGTGGCCCCCTCCACCAGCACCCCGTGGCTGGCACTGCTGCTACTGGACGTCAACGAGGCCACCATCACTCGCAACGTGGCCGCCCCGGACGGCACCCGCTACACCACGGTGTCGATGAGCGCGGACGTGGCTCGGGCCGCGCTGCCCCTGCGGGCCGAGGTGCCGCTGCTGTGCCACGCCCGCCAGGTCGCCCCCGGCGGCCCGGACACCGCCCGCGACGACGACGGATGGGTCGCGGTCGTGATGACCGGCCGCCTCCCGGTCGCCAACCATGCCTACAACATGTGCCTGGTCTCGCTGGCCGACCACGGTGCCGTCCTGGACCGCGGCAGCGTCCCGGTGACCGTCACTCTGCCGGTGCTGCACGACTGGACGTTCAAGTCCGGGAGTTCGGGCACCTTCCAGAAGGTCGCGGCGGGCGTCGCGCAGAACGCGGCCGCGTTCGGCCTGTCGGCCGGGCACCCCACCCGCCTGGACCACATCCGCCGGGACGGGACGCCGGGCGTCGCCCTGTACCGGGGCCCGATCGTGGGCGTCGCCGACGAGCCGGCCGCGGCGGCCGAGGGTGAGACGGACGTGAGCCTGTCCACCGCCCGCACGCTCGGCCGGCTGCTGGCCGCCGCCGACCGGTCCCTGGTCCGCGAGCTCAGCGAGTGGCGCCGCCGCGACCTGATGTCGGGCCTGGGCCCGCCCGCGTTCGCGGCCGGATCCACCCCGGGCGACGTCGCGGCCGAGACGGTGGCGCGCCTGTCGGGCGCGACCACCGACCCGTGGGGCGTCCCCGACGGTGTCCGCCGCCTGCACGGCCGGCGCGAGGGGACTCCGCCAGAGGCACCCGGCGCCAACGGTGCCCCATCCAACGGCGCGATCCCGCGGGACGCCGGAACCAAGGCGGAGGGACGGTCATGAGCGAGGCAGGGCGCGCGGCGCTCCAGCGGGGCATGGCGGCGGCCGAGGGGCCGAGCGCCAGCGAGCCGCCGCAGGCCGTCACCGAGGCCATCGACCGCTACCACCGGTTGATGGGCATCCCGTTCGACCACATCGTCCCAGATCCGGCCCTTCTGCCCG
Source organism: Actinomadura coerulea (assembly GCF_014208105.1). Taxonomy (NCBI): domain Bacteria; kingdom Bacillati; phylum Actinomycetota; class Actinomycetes; order Streptosporangiales; family Thermomonosporaceae; genus Actinomadura; species Actinomadura coerulea. The sequence continues at coordinate 2,719,537 of NZ_JACHMQ010000001.1, read as the reverse complement.
AGGAGTCGGTCCGCTTCTTCATCGTGGACGGCGAATGGCTGGAGGCGCTGACCGAGGGCGTGCTGAGCGTCGGCGGGACGGGCAGCCGGGCGAGCGCGCTCGCCGCCCGGCACACCGAGCTCTACCGGCGCAGGATGCGCACCGCCGCCGCCTCGGGGCCCGCGGCGGGCATGCTGCTGCGCTCCACCCTGGTGGCGCGGTGGCCGACCACGCAGATCCTGGCGTTCGCCGATCCGGTGCCGCCGCGCGACGCCAAGCCCGCGGGGCTCGACCCGATCGTGCCGCTGCGGTTCGAGGCGCTGGCGCCCACGCTGCTGCTGGTGCTGTGGCCGCAGGTGCCGTCCGCGGTCTGGATCGAGGAACCGCACCGCGAACTGGGCCACGGCTTCCACGTCGACCCCCAGACCGGGGGGCTGGTCGTCCCGCCGGCGCCGAACACGACCGGGGCGAACGTCCCGGTCCAGATGCGCGCGCCCCAGACCGTCGACATCGTCAAGCTGGCCGCCGATGTGGCCAGGCAGCCGGGCCGAGGCGGCAGGGCCGGCCCGGGACCGCTCGCCGCCGCGCTGCTGAGCCGCCCGTACCGGCAGGTCTTCGAATGAGCGGCAACGCAGGACGCCGCACCCCGGGGGAGAACGTGGACGAATCACAGCCGGTCCTCACCACGGCCGCCGCGCCCGACGCCGCCTCATGGCTGCTGGTCCCGGTCGCGCTGGACGTGCTGGCCCTGCGCGCCGGCGACGGCCCGGCGCAGTGGGCCGACACCGCCATGCGCGAGCCCGTCCCCGGCGGCGACGCGGTCCAGATGCTCCAGGCCGACCCGTTCACCGACCGGGCGGCGCCCCGCGCCACCGGCGCCTACCTGCACTGGGCGGTCCCCGACGCGCTCACCCACGCCGAGCAGGCGCCGCCCACCGGCGGCGAGCCGGGGCCGGTGGTCTTCCCCGCCCTGCCCGAGCGGTGGCTGGTGGCCAGGCTGTCGGCCAAGGCGGGCCCGAGGCCCCGCGCCGTCCGCGCCTGGATCCTGGACGCCGCCGGGGCCGCGCCCGGCACCCCGCCTACGGTGACTCCGCTGGAGCAGTGGACCGCGCCCGCGCCCGGCGCGGTGCCCGGCAAGCCGCTCACCGCGCTCGGCCACGGCGACTTCGGCTGGGCGGCGTACTACGACAACGTCGAGGGCAGGCTCGGTTTCCACGACCCCCTCACCGACGCCGAGGGGCCCGTCGCCTACCTGGTCTGCGGCTGGTACGCCCACCCCGAACTCGACCCCCTGCGCCGCGCCGGCCCCGCGGGCTGGAAGGCGTTCACCGACCACCTCGCCGACCAGCGCTGGCGGCTGCCGGGCGACCAGTACAACGGGCTGGCGCCCACGCCCAGCGGCCTCATGCTGCACGGCAGCGCCGTGTCGATCGGCTGGCCCGGCACCGGCTGGAACGGCGACCTGGGCGGCGTCCTGTCCGCCGAGACCGACTACCGGCCCGACCCGGAGGCGATCCGGCTGGCGCTGGCCGAGTCCCTGGTGGACGCCCTGGCCGCGCTGTCGGCCGAGGACGGCGACGGGGCCGCCCGGCTGACCGCCGTCCGCGCGTTCCTCGCCCAAGCCGACGGCGAGGCCGCCGGCGCCACCGGCGGCGGCGCCAGCCCCGACGGGGAGTCGCGGCTGACCGCCGCGCTGCACGCGATGCGGTTCGGCGCCGCCCCGGACGTCCCGCACCAGGAGACCATCTGGCAGGCGGCCGACCCGCGGCCGGCAACCGAAACCGCCGCGGCGGGCACCACCGTGGCCGGGCGGTTCGTCGGCGTCGAGCGGGCCAGGCCCCGACTGTTCGAGGCGGCCGACCCGGTGCTGGTCGTCCAAGGCGGCGGCCGCAGTTTCAAGCACGGCGGCGACGGCCGGTTCGAGGGCGACGCCCGGCTCACCGTCCGGCTCGGCGGCCAGACGGTCGCCAGCCTCGGCGCCGCCGCCGACGGCAGCGGCGGCGCGCCCGCCGGGCGGCTGGACGGGAGCGTCCTGCGCACCGGCGTCCCCGTGCTGTGCCAGGACCTGCTGGTCGAGCTGGCCGCGCTGGACCCCGGCTCGGCCCCGCTGCCCGTCGGCGGCGAGCGGTCCCCGGCCCTGGCCCGCACCGACTGGTGGGCGACCTGGGACCCCTCGGTGCCCCCGGCGGCCAACGGCGGCGCGCTGCCCTCACCGGTCGCGGTCACTCCGCCCGCGCGCCCGTGGAACCCGCTGCACGCCGACTGGGAGCTGCGCTACCAGCCGCTCGCCGCGACCGGCTGGCGGCTCGGCGACACCGACCTGGAAGGCGCGCCCCCGCCCGCGGTGGCCGAGCCCGCCCGGACGTTCCAGGGCCGCGCGCCGCTGGCCGCCGGCCCCGCGTCCGTGCTGGCCGGCGCGACCCTGCGCGCCCAGCGCAAGGCCGTCGCCACCGGCCTGGCCGGCCCCGCCGCCGCGCCCGCCGACGTCGAGCTGCTCGACCTGCTCGGCGGCCGCCTGGACGGCCTGATGAGCATGCTGCGCGGCGAGCGGCAGGGCGACCTGGTCGGCGGCGACACCCGCCCGCCGCTGCTCACCCCGCCTCCACCGCTGCGCGCGGGCCGGACGAAGCTGACCCGGCTGCGGCTGGTGGACACCTACGGCCAGGTCGTCGAGATGCCCTCGGGCGCCCGCTCCGCCGGACCGCCGACGCTCGTCCCGTCGTCGGCCGCAGCCGACGACGACCCGGGCACCCTCGTCCTGGCGCCGCGCTTCACCGCCCCTGCCCGGGTGACCCTGCGCTACGTCGCGGCCGACGGCCGCACCGACGCCGCCGGCTCCACCGTCGAGGCCGACGACGCCATCAGCCCCGTCGCCGGGTTCCTCATGCCCGACTTCGTGGACGGCTCGGCGGAGTTCTTCGATCCCGCCGGAGGCGGCCTTGGCCGGCTGCGCGCCGACGGCACCGGCGCGACCGTCTGGGAGGACGACCCCGCCCGGCCCGGCCGCCCCGGCCGGCTGGGCGCCGACCCGGCCGACGCGATCGGGCACCCGGCCCTGGCCGGGCTGGCCTCCGGCGTCGTCGAGGCCGACCGCCGCGGCGGCCCCTACGACCCGACGGCGCTGTCGTCGCTGCTCAAGGTCATCGACACGACCTGGTGGACGATCGACTTCACCGGCGAGGCCGGCGAGGAGCACCTCGCCATGCTGCTGGGCCACCCCGTCGCGGTGCTGCGCGCCGAGCTGCTGGTCGAGGTCGACGACCCGGCCGCAGACCCCGCCCTGGGCGGCATCCCGATCGAGGTGGCGCTGGGCGCCCTGGACCGGTTCGAGGACGGACTGGTCGGCTACCTGGCCGGCGACGACCCCGGCACCCTGCGGGTCATCGACCCGGCCGTGCTGCAGGCCGCCCGCGAGTCCGGCGACCCGCTGGCCGAACGGTACGTCACCGGCGACCCGCTGATCGTGCGGCCCGGCGTCCCGGTGCCGCTGACGCTGCTGGTGGCGCCCAACTGCCAGGTCCACGTGCGGACCGGCCTGCTGCCCGCCAAGGCCGTCGGCATGCGCCGCTCCTGGGTGGCCGAGCCGCTGGCGAAGATGACGCCGACGTTCCGGCACGGTCCGGTCCTGGCCGACGCCGAGCACCGCCGGCTGCCGCTGCCCGCCGACGTGCACGGCACCTGGACGTGGCTGCACCGCGCCGACCCCTACACCTGGGCCGCGGACGAGGTGACGGTGCTGCCGCCCGGCGGCGCCGGCGCCGCCGAGGGCAGCCCGCCGGTCCGGGCGCCCCGCGTCGAGGAGGGCTGGCTGCGGCTCGGCCTGGTCGACGCGAGCTGGGAGCAGTACGCCGTCCGCGTGGACGTCGAGGCGGTCAGCCAGGTGCCCCGCATCGTGCCGGGCAGCCCGATCAGGCGCATCGGCGGCTCCAACGGCGGCCGGCCCTGGTCGCTGAGCGCCCAGAACACCATGGAGCTGATCCGCAGCGGCCGGTTCGACTTCTGGATGCAGCCCCGCCTCAACGGCCACCCGGCCGGCATGCCGCAGGGCGACGCCCGCCAGATCCGCGTCGTCACCGACGCCGAGGGCCGCCCCGCCCTGACCACCACCACCGCGGGCGACCTCGGCGACCCGCTGCTGACCCTCCCCGAGACGGGCATCCCGGACATCAAGATCTTCGACCCGTCCAACCCCAGCACCTACGAGCCCAAGGACGGGTACCGGCGCTACACCTTGGCCGCCCGGCACAGCGGCCAGTGCCTCGACGTCACCGGCGGCGCCCACGTCGTCGACCCCTACGTCCCGGTCATCACCTGGCCGCTGCACGGCGGCACCAACCAGCAGTGGGCGTTCCGGTGGCACGACCACGCCTACTTCACCATCGCCGCCTGGAACAGCGGGCTGCTGCTGACCGCCGGCGCCCTGGAGAAGCCCGACCTGTCCGCGGTGTTCCAGGCCCCGCCGCAGCCGGGCGCGCCCGCCGCCACCCAGCTCTGGCAGCCGGTCTCCACCGGCGACGGCCACGTGGTCATCTACCTCAAGGGCACCACCCGGTGCCTGAGCGTCGACGGCGGGCCAGAATGGATGGAGAACGGCATGCGGACGGTGGTCACCGAGTACCAGGGGCTCCCCAACCAGCAGTGGAAGATCCGCGCGGTCGACATCGACACCCCGCTCTCCGACGCCACCGCGATGTCGATCAGCGTGCCGCAGACCATGTACACCTCCCAGGTGGAGACCCTGGCGGTGCGGGTCCGCAACACCGGCAACAGCGCGTGGCGGCCCGAGGCCGGGCACGCCCTGCTACCGGGGGGCGGGTTCGTCCAGCTCGTCTACATCAAGGCGAACCACAGCACCGAGCGCCTGACGGCCATCCCCGTGCCCTCGGTGGTTCAGCCCGGCCAGGAGGTGACGATCACCTTCCCGGCGGCCGGGGGGACCAGCCCCGCCACGCTCACCGGCTCGTTCCGGATGGGCAAGGTGACCATGGTCGGCGGCATCCCGGGCGGCGTCACCGAGACCTGGGGCCAGCCGACCCCGGACCGCACGATCACGGTCGCGCAGGTCACCGCCACCCAGCTGTCGGCCACGGTCGCGGCGTCCATGCCGCCCGGCACGATCGTCGCCGGGGACAGCCCGTACGTATGGTTCACCATCCAGAACACCGGTACCGCCCCCTGGTACTGGGAGATGAACCACCGGATGATCAACCTGCACGGCGCGTCGGGCGACCCGCTGAGCCCGACCGACATGTCCCTGGGCACCAACCCGGTGCGGCCGGGGGAGACCACCAGCGCCGGGGCGCAGCTCCACCCCGACGCCCCGGGCACCTACCAGCTGCGGATGCAGATGGCGCAGACAACGCCCTTCGGCGCCATGTCGCCGTCCTACTCGGTGCTCGTCGCGGGCATGGTCGACGTGACCCAGGGCAACGGCGCGGCCTTCCCGACCACCTGGGTCCAGGGGTACGCGGCGTCCATCCGGGCCGTGCTGAACGCCGCGGCGCCGCGCGCGGTGCCGGTCACCGTCCGGCTGGGCGACGGCACCGTGTGGGGCACGACCTCCGTCCCCAAGGGCTCCACCGTCTCGCCGGGCGTCTCGCTGAACCTTCCGGTCGGCCGGCACACGATCCTCGTGCTCTGCGCGACCCAGGCGATCACCAAGGAGGTCCGCGTGCTGGACCCCAAGGAGACGGAGAAGCCCGAGATCGAGAAGATCGACCCGGACAAGGTCGCCTTCAAGGAGAAGGACCGCGAGTTCCCGCTGACCGAGGACGCCGGATCCGGCGCTCCCGCCGACGGGCCCGGCGCCACCCCGTGGATCTCCGCCGACGACCGTCCCGACGTCGGCGGCCACCTCTACGACGACGGGCCCGAGAGCGGTTGATCGTCATCGTCTCCGGGAGCGGCCGCCGCCCGGCCCGGCCCCTGCTGCGGGGGCTGGGCGGGGCGCGGCTCCTGACCCCCCGCGCTCTCGCCGGCCCCGGCACCCGCTGCGACCCCGCCGACCTGCCCGCCGCCACCCTCGGCACCCGCTGGGGGACGCTGGCGGCCGGCGACGTCACCGCCGTGCTGGCGTGCCTGCCCGCGGTCACCCCGTGGGACCTTCCGCACATCGCCGGCCCCGAACGGAGCTTCGTCGCGGCCGAGCTGACTGCTCTGCTGGCGCTCTGGCTCCAGGCCCCGGCGCTCGTCGTCAACCGTCCGGTGCCCGGTTCGCTGTGCGGCCGCGGCCTGGACCCGGGCGACGTCCGCTGGGCCGCGGTGGAGGCGGGCCTGCCCGTCGCGGCCCGCTCCAGGGCTGAGACCCGCCTCACCCTGGTCGGCGACCGGATCCTGCCCGGCGGCGCCGACCCGGCCGCCGCAGAACTGGTTCGCACCCTCGCCAAGGCCCTGGACGCCACGGTCCTGTGTGTGCGCCTGGCCCGTGAACCCGACCACGGCTGGTCCGTCCACGGCGTTGAGCCCTGGTGGCAGGCCGCGGACCGCCAGGTCACCGCCGCCCTCGACGCCCTGATCGCGGAAGGGGCACGATGATCCTGCTGTGGGGACATCCGGAAGAACGCCCCTTCGCCCGGGTCCTGAGGGCCCTGCACGCACGCGGCGCCGACCCCCTCGTCCTGGATCAGCGCCGCCCGATGACCGTGGCGTCCGGCACCGTGCGCACCGCGGGCGCCTCGTGGAACCTCGCCGGCGTGACGGCGGCGTACCTGCGCCCCTACGACGCGGCCCGGCTGCCCGCCGTCACCAGATCCCCGGCGCGTACGGCCCTGACCCGGCACGCCCGCCGCGCCGCACCCGCCCTGTGCGCCTGGGCCGACCACGCGCCCGCCCTGGTGGTCAACCGCCCGTCGGCGTCGGCGACCAACGCGGCCAAGGCATGCCAGGGCCTGCTGGTCGAGGCGGCCGGTTTCGCGGTGCCGCCCAGCCTGGTCACCGACGACGCCCAGGCCCTCGCCGAGTTCGTCGGCGAGCACGGGGCGGTCGTGGTGAAGCCCGGCAGCGGCATCCGCGCCCGCGTCGCGCTCGCCGACGTCCACGACCCCGGCAGGATGGCCCGCCTGGCCACCTGCCCCACGTTCTTCCAGCGCCACATCCCGGGCGAAGACGTACGCGTCCACGTCGTCGGCGACCGGACCTTCGCGGTCCGGCTCACCTCCGACGCCGTCGACTACCGAGTTCGCGACGCGGCTCTGAAGCAGAGCACGGTCGAGTTGCCCGGCGACCTCCCCGAACGCTGCGTGGCCCTGGCCCGCGCCCTGGGACTGGTCGTCGCAGGCATCGACCTGCGCATGACCCCGGAAGGCGACTGGTTCTGCTTCGAGGCCAATCCGGCTCCCGCCTTCACCTTCTTCGCAGGAGCCGACCAGGTCGCCGAAGCCGTGGCCGACCTCCTCCACGCTCACCGCCCGAGTTAGCAGACCCCGCGCCGTGGAGTCGGCTGTGATGCCGAGGACGTGGTGCAGGCGCCGTCAGTGGCCCACGGGATGCCTCGTGCACCGAGGAGCGTGATGACGGCCATGCGGGCGAGCAACCCGGCAAGCGTTGACGGGTTGGTCGGGCGTTGGGGGGCTGGAGCCGCCCACCCGGCGACCGGCCTGGTCGTCATCATGATCGGCGCGATCGTCGCCCACGCCCGCCGCAAGGAGCACCAGAGCCATCGCTTTCTTGGCCAGCGAACGCTTCGGGGGACGAGAACAAGCTGGCCTCTGTCGAGCCCGGGAAACTCAGCGGACTGGTCACCGAGGCCTAGCGGCTCACGGTCCCAAAGCGCATGGCGGCCGGTTGCGCGCCTGAGCTCCCGATCCTGTCACGTGAGGGTGGCCTTGAGGTGGCGGCCTTGGGGAGTCGGATCGGTGAGGGTCCCGTTGTCGATGACGATCCGGCCTCTGACCATGACCGTTGTCGGGCGGCCTGTAAGGTGCATGCCCTCGTAGGGGGTGTAGTCGGTGGCCATGTGGAGCGCTGTGGCGGTGACCCGCCAGTGGGCGGACGGGTCCCAGATGGTGATGTCGGCGTCCGCGCCGGGCAGCAGGGTGCCCTTGCGGGGGTAGAGGCCGTTCGTGCGGGCCGGGTTCGCGGCGGTCAGTTCGACGAAGCGCGTCACCGGGAGGCCTCGGCGGACCACGTACTCGGAGAAGATGACCGGGAGGCGGGTCTCGACACCGGGGAGGCCGTTGGGCATGGCGCGGACGTCGGCGCTGCGCGACTCCTTCTGCGCGGTGTCGTAGCAGCAGTGGTCGCTGCCGATGGTGGTGACCTCGCCGGTGAACAGGTGCTGTCCGAGTGCCCTCACCTGGTCGGCGGGGCGCAGGGGCGGGCAGCACACGAAGCGTTCGGGGTGGTCGCCCCGGTAGGCGGAGTCGTCCAGGACGAGGTGATGCGCGACCGTCTCGCTGTAGGCGCGGACGCCGCGGCGGCGGGCGGCGGCGACGAGTTCGACGGCCTCCGCGGTGGACTGGTGGACGAAGTAGACGGGCGCGTCCACCGACTCGGCGATCGCGAGGATCTCGGCAACGGAGGCGGTCTCGGCAAGGCCGGGGCGGGTGGCGGCCATGTGGGGGGCGCCGATCCGGCCGGCGTCGGCGCCGCGCTGCTGGGCGTCGCCGATGATGTGGTCGGCCTCGCAGTGAATGACGACCATGCCGCCGAGGGCGGCGAGGGTCTTCATGGTGCGCAGGACGGTGTCCTCGTCGGCCATGGTCTCGCCGCTGTAGGTGGTGAACATCTTGACGGTGGGGACGCCGTCCGCGACGAGGCCGGCGAGTTGCTCAGGGACGGTGTCGTCCCACTGGACGACGCAGGCGTGCAGGGCGCTGTCGCACAGGCCCTCGGCGGCCTTCGCGCGCTGGACATAGGCGACGTCGGCGGGGTTCTCGCCAGGGCGCGGGATCGCGAAGTCGACGATGGTGGTGGTGCCGCCGTGCACGGCGGCGGTGGTGCAGGCGCGGTAGTCGTCCAGCGAGGTGAAGTCGCCGGAGGTGAAGCCGACGTGGCAGTGCGGGTCGACGCCGCCGGGCATGACGAGGCGCCCGGTCGCGTCGACCACGGTCGGAGCGGGGGGCGCCGTGCCGGGGGCGGCGAGCGCGGCGACGCGGCCGCCGGCGATGACCACGTCGGCCGGTCCCGACCAGCCCGCCTCGACGACGGTGCCGCCGCGGACCACCACGTCGGGCCTCACCGGGCGGCCAGGTGGGCTCGCCAGCCGCCGGCGTCGCTGATGTCCACCACGCCGGGCAGGGTCAGGGATTCGGCGCGCATCCGCATGCACAGGGAGCCGGAGCCGTCGGCGAGCTCGATCGCTCCGAGTTCCAGTTCGGGCGGCTCGCCGGGGAGCAGGTGGTCGCGCATGATCTCGTAGGTGACGGCGTACAGCTCGCCGGGCACCGTCCGGCCGCCGGACGGGACGGGGTGGAGGCCGGGGAACTCGTCGCGCACGGAGTAGAAGCGGTAGTGGGGCGCGGTCTCGGCGGGGCCGAGGAAGCGGGCGCCCTCCAGTGCCGCGTTGAGCGAGCCGCCGGACATGGCCTGTCCGTTGACGAACATCCGCAGGGTTTCCATGGTGCCTTCCTCAGGTGGTCTGGCGGGCGCGTTCGGCGGCCGGGTCCGGGACGGGCACGGCGTCCAGCAGCGAACGGGTGTAGGGGTGCCGGGGGCTGCGGTAGATCTCCTCGCGGGTGCCGGTCTCCACCAGGACGCCCTGGTCGAGCACGGCGACGCGGTCGCACAGGTAGTGCACGACGGCGAGGTCGTGGGCGATGAAGAGGATCGACAGGTCGAGCCGCTCCCTCAGGTCCCGGAAGAGGTTGAGCACCTGCGCCTGGACGGACACGTCGAGGGAGGAGACGACCTCGTCGCAGATCAGCACCTTCGGCTCGACGGCGAGGGCGCGGGCGATCGCGATGCGCTGCCGCTGGCCGCCGGAGAAGGAGCGCGGATGACGGACCGCGTCGGCTGCGGAGAGCCCGACGGTCTCCAGCAGCGCAGCGGCCTTCGCGGTGCGTCTGCGGGAGTCCGGTTCCAGGCCGTGGACGAGCAGCCCCTCCCCGACCAGGGCGCCGGCGGTCATCCGCGGGTTGAGGGACGAGTAGGGGTCCTGGAAGACCATCTGGACGTCTCGGCGGAGCGTGCGCAGCTCCCGGTGGGACGCGCCGAGCACGTCGCGGCCGCCGAGCAGGACCTGGCCGGAGTTCGGCCTGGTCAGCCGGGCGACGCAGCGGGCCACCGTCGACTTGCCGGAGCCCGACTCCCCGACGAGGCCGAGCACCTCGCCGGGCGCGAGGTCGAACGAGACGTCCTTCACCACCGGACGGCCGCCGTAGCTCTTCACCAGGTTCCGCACGCTGAGGGCGGTCATCGGGCGCCTCCTTCCAGGGCCGCCGGAACGTCATCGACGGTGCTGAGCCGGCGGGACGGGTCGTCGTCGATGCGCGGCACCGAGGCCAGCAGCCCGCGCGTGTAGGGGTGCTTCGGCTCGGCGTAGATCTCGTCGACCGGGCCCTCCTCGACGGGCGCGCCGTGCCGCATGACCACGACGCGGTCGGCGAAGCCCGCCACGATCCCGAGGTCGTGGGTGATGAGCAGCACGGCCATGGAGCGTTCGTCGGCCAGTTCCCGCAGCAGGGTCAGGACCTGCGCCTGCACCCGGACGTCGAGCGCGGTCGTGGGTTCGTCGGCGATGAGCAGCGCCGGTTCGGCGATCACCGCGATGGCGATGACGACGCGCTGGCGCATGCCGCCGGAGAACTGGTGCGGGTAGTCGTCGAAGCGGCGGTCGGCGTCGCGGACGCCGAGCCGGCCGAGCAGGTCGACGCCGCGCCGCCGGGCCTCCTTCCTGCGGACGCCGCGGATGAGGAGCGGCTGCATGATCTGCCAGCCGATCGTCATCACCGGGTTGAGGGAGGCGAGCGGGTCCTGGAAGACCAGCCCGATCCGGGCGCCCCGGACGGCGCGCATCTCGCGTTCGGACAGCGTGAGCAGGTCGGCGCCGTCCAGGGTGGCGCGGCCGGTGAGGTCGGCGTCGCGGTCCAGCCGCAGGACGGCCCGGGCCGTGACCGACTTTCCGGAGCCGGACTCGCCGACCAGCGCGACCTTCTCGCCGGCCGCGATGTCCAGGTCCACTCCGCGCAGGACCTCGACGGGCCCGTCCGGCCCGGGGAAGGCGGCGCGCAGGTCCCGCAGTGACAGCAGTGGCTTCATGGCCGCCTCCCGCGGAGCGTCGGGTCGTTGCGGACGCGGAGCCAGTCGCCCACGAGGTTGAAGGAGACCGCCGTCAGCATGATCGCCAGGCCGGGGAGGGCGACGGCCCACCAGCCGTTGGTGAGGTTCCCGGCGGCTCCGGCGATCATCGCGCCCCATTCGGCCGAGGGGACCTGCGCGCCGACCCCGACGAACGACAGGCCGGAAATGACGAGCATGACCGCCGACACGTCCAGCGTCGTCTGCACGTAGAGGGTATCGAGGGAGTTCGGCAGGACGTGCCGGAACACCAGGCGCGGTGTGGAGACGCCGAGCGTGCGGGCCGCCTCCACGTACTCGGCGTCCCGGACGTCGCGGACCAGGGTGCGGACCAGCCGGGCGTACCCGGGCCACCAGGTGAGGCAGAGGGCGATCACGGCGGAGCGCAGGCCGGGGCCGAGCGCGGCGGCGAGCCCGAGCGCCAGGATGATCGCCGGGAGGGACAGGCCGATGTCGCAGATCCGCATCAGGATCTCGTCGACGACCCGCCCGCCGAGCGCGGCGAGCGTGCCGATCAGGGTGCCGATCAGCGTGGCGACGGCGATCACGGTGACGGTGGCGAGCAGCGACACCCGCGCGCCGTACAGGACGCGGCTGAAGACGTCGCGGCCGTTGGCGTCGGTGCCGAACCAGTGCGCGCCCGAGGGGGCGTGCAGCGCCTGCCCGAGGTCCACCGCGTAGGGGTCGTGGGGTGCCAGGAAGGGCCCGACGAGCGCGACGAGGATCATCAGCGCCGCGACCGCGAGCGCGGCCCGGTCCACGATGGACATGCGGCCCGGTCGCCCGCGCCGGCGCCGCAGCACGGGCCTGCCGCGTCCTGTAGCGGGGTCTCGCTTCGTCGTGGGGGCGACGGCCGTCTTCACGATGCCGCCCCTTCCATGACGCCCTTCTCCAGGGGCTCCCCGCCGGGGGCGGCAGCCGGGCGTGCGCGCGCGGGTTGGCGCAGGCGCGGGTTGAGCCAGAGCTGGACGAGGTCGACGATGATGTTGGCCAGCACGAACACCACTCCGATCACGAGCACGCTGCCGATCACCGCGTACAGGTCGTTTTGCAGGACCGCGTTGACCGCGTAGGCGCCGATCCCCTTGCGCCCGAACACCGACTCGACCAGCACCGTGGAGCCGAGCATCCACCCGAGCTGCATGCCGAGGATGGTGCTGACCGGGACGAGCGCGTTGCGCAGGCCGTGCCGGACCACCACCCGGCGCTCCGAGGCCCCCGTCGCGCGGGCCAGCGTGATGTAGTCCGAGTCCAGCACGCTGATCATGGAGGAGCGGACGGTGCGGGCGACCACCGCGACGAACGCGGCCGCGAGCGTGACGGCGGGCAGCAGCAGGTGGGATGCCGCGTCGCCGAACGCGGCCGGGTCCCCGGCGAGCAGCGCGTCCAGCGAGGTCATGCCGGTGATCTCGGGTACCTCGCGGCCGAAGCCGAGCTGCCCGGTCAGGGGCAGCACGCCGAGCCGGTCGGCGAACACGAGCTGGAGCATCAGCCCCAGCCAGAACACCGGTACGCCGGCGCCGAACAGCACGATCAGCCGGGCCGCGACGTCGGCTGCGCGCCCCCGGCGGTAGGCGGCGTACACGCCGAGCGGCACCGCGACCGCCACGTTGATCAGCATCGCGGCGAGGACGAGCTCGATCGACGACGGCAGCGCGCCGGCGATGTCGTCCAGGACGGGGCGCTGGGTGAACACCGACGTGCCGAGGTCGCCCCGCAGGAGGTTCCCGAGGTAGCGCGGGAACTGCTCCCAGATCGGCCGGTCGAGTCCGAGCCGCGCCGACACCGCGGCGACCTGCTCGGCGGTGGCGTTCCGGCCGGCCGCCGCCCGCGCGGGGTCGCCGGGCAGCACCTGGGTCATCAGGAACGTGACGACGCCAAGACCGAACAGCACGACGACGCTGGTGGCGAGCCGCCTCAGCAGGAAACGCGCCATGCCGTGCCTCCCCTCGCTGGAGATCTCATGGATGGTGCGCCGGGCCCGCGGCGTCCCTGTCGGGTCCGGGGGCCCGGCGCGGGCAGGTCAGCCGACCTTGACGCCGTAGACGTCGACGGTCTGGTGGTGCGACGCCTGGTAGGCGTAGCCCTCGACGCCCTTGCGCAGGACGGTCACGGTCTGCGGGTTGGACATGTTGACCGACGGGACGTCGGCCGCGATGAGCTGCTGCGCCTGCTTGTAGAGGCCGCAGCGCTCGTTCTCATCGGTGAGGGCCTGGGCCTTCTCGACCAGCGAGTCGACCTTCGGGTTGTCGTAACCGCCGGTGTTCTGCCCGTTGTTGATGAACTTGGAGTCGAAGAGCTGGTACAGGACCGAGTCGGGGTCGGGGTTGGGCGGGAAGGCGTAGATCATGGCCAGGTCGGGCGTGGTCCTGTTGCTCTTCAGCCGTTCCACGTGCTCGGGGTAGGTGATCGCCTCCAGCTTCAGCTTGATCCCGACCTTGGCCAGGTCGGACTGGAGCAGCGTGGCGGCCTGTTCCATCTCGGCGGTCGCCTTGAGGTAGGTCATCGTGAGGGAGACGCCTGAGAGCCCGGCGGACTTCAGCGCCGCCTGCGCCTTGGCGACGTCGTACGCCGGCTGGGGGGTGGACGAGTCGAAGCAGGCCATCGTGGACGGCAGCACGCCCACCGCCTTCTTGCCGGCGCCCTTGAGGATCGAGCCGAGGTGCTGGTCGTACTGGTAGGCGGACGCGATCGCCTCACGCAGCGGCCTGCTCGACACCGGCGAGTCCTTCATCTTGAAGAACACGTAGAGCTGGACGTTGGTGTCGGCCTTGTCGACCTTGTAGCCGCCGTTGCCCTCGAAGGACTTCCAGTCGTTGGGGTCGATGTCCATCGCGATGTCGACGTCACCGGCCAGCAGCGAGCTCTTCTGCGTCGCGGCCTGCGGCAGGTAGCGGAACACGACGTTCTCGGCCTGGCCGGAGAAGCCGCCCCAGTACTTGGCGTACTGGGTGTACTTGGCCTCCTGGTTGGCGGTGTAGCCGGTCAGCTTGTAGGGGCCCGAGCCGGCATCGGCGGTGGCGAGCCACTTCTGCCCCTGGTCGTCGCCCTCGTGCGCGCCGACCAGCTTGGCGTTGAGCACGTACACCCGGGTCAGCGCCGGGATCATCGGGGCGTAGGGCCGGGCCAGCTTGATGGTCAGATGGGTGTCGTCGGCGACCGTGGTGGACTCGTAGGGCGTCAGCAGCGACGCGACCCCCACCTTCAGCTTCTTGATCCGGTCCAGGCTGTACCGGACGTCGGCCGCGGTGAGCTTCGCGCCGTCGTGGAAGGTGACGTCCCCGCGCAGGGTGACGTCGATGGAACGGCCGTCTCCGGAGACCTTCCACTCGGTGGCGACGCTCGGAACGATCTTGTTGTTCGCGTCGTACCTGACGAGGGTGTCGTAGGCGGGACGGGCCACCTCGTCGACCGTGGAGTTGTCGGCCTGGACGGGGTCGAACGTCGCGGGCGGCTCGTTCTCGGCGATGATCAGCGTCTGGGTGCGGGCGGAGGTCCCGCCGCCGGAGCCGCCGCACGCGGCGGCGGCGAGCGCCCCCGCCGCGAGGACGGCCGTCAGCCGCAGCCCGGCGCGTCCGCGGATGCGGAGCGGACCGGGGAACCACCTGGTCCTCGACGGCTCACCGGCCGTGACAGTTGTGTGGAGCACTGGTGTCTCCCCTTCGTGGACGTGTCCGGGCGGACGGTGTCAGGTGTCGTGCCGATCGGCGGGGGGCTGCGTCCGGCGCCGTTCGGCGCGGGCCGGGGTCTCGGTGTGGGAGCCGTCGGGGGCGATGACCAGGCCGTAGTCGCGCTCGGCGGCCTGGACGGTGACGTAGCCGTCCAGGACGTCCGCGACGACGGCGGCGGGGTCGCGGTCGAGGGGGTCGCCGTGGCCGCCCCCGCCCGCGGTGCGGTTGACGAACCGGTCGCCGGCCCGCATCGCGGCGCGGTACATGCCGACCCGCTTCTCGCGGTCGGTTCCGGGCCACAGCGTCATCCCGCTGGGCTCGGGCTCCAGCCCGCCGTGCAGCGCCCACGGCCGCGTCTTGCTCTTCTTCTTCATCGACAGCACCTCACCGTCGGCGAGGTAGCGGACCTCGCGCAGGACGCCGACGCCGCCGCGGTAGCGGCCCGCGCCGCCGGAGTCGGGGATCAGCTCCAGCCGCTCGTGGAAGACCGTCGACTTGTGCTCCAGCACCTCGATCGGGGTGTTGCGGACCACGCTCTGCGACGGGTGCTGCTGCGCGTTGGCGCCGTCGTGGTCCCGCCGCGCGCCCCAGCCGATGCCCTCGTTGTTGCTGATGACGAAGTCGTCGCCGGTGCGCGGGTCGTGGCCGAGGGCCATGAATCCGGGCTCGTCGCCCCCGGAGGAGGCCGGGATGGAGTCGAGGACGCCCGCGAGCGCCTTGTGGATCAGCTCGAAGGCGACGATGCCGCTCCACTGGGTGAAGGTCGCGGACGGGTAGACGGCGTGGAAGAAGTTCCCCGGGTCCGCCTTGACGGTCAGGGCCCGGTAGTGGCCGGCGTTGGACGGCTCGTCCGGCGTGGTCAGCTCCTTGAAGGTGGACTTGGCGAGGCTCTCGGTGGCCCCGATCGGGAGGTTCACCGGGCCGAGCACGGCACCGTCCGAGCCGTTGAAGTCGACCTCCATCCGGTCGCCGTCGATGGTGACCCTGGCCTCCATGCGGATCAGGTCGTCGGTGATGCCGTCGTCGTCGCAGTAGTCGGCGGCGGTCCAGGTGCCGTCCGGTAGGGCGGCGACCGCCGTGCGCGCGACGCGCTCGCCGTGCTCGATGATCTGCTTGACGGCCCGGTCCACGACCTCGCCGCCGAACTTGTCCCAGACCTGCGCGAGCCGGTTCTCCCCGGTGCGCAGGGCGGCGAGCTGGGCGTGGAAGTCGCCGACGGTGAGGTCCGGCAGCCGCGAGTTGAAGCGGATCAGCTCGACGACGTCGCGGACGACCTCGCCCCCGTGCACGATCCTCGTGCCGGGGAAGATCAGCCCTTCCTGGTGCATGTCGGTGGAGTCGAGGACGTAGCCCGGGGCCTTCGCGCCGAGGTCCATCCAGTGGGCGCGGACGGCGAGGTAGGCGGACGGCTCGTCGCGGCCCTCCCGGAACACCGGCGCGAACAGCATCGCGTCGTAGGAGTGCGCGCCGCTCCAGTACGGGTAGTTGAGCAGGTAGACGTCGCCCGGCGCGAGGTTCTCCCGGCCCACGTACTCGACGCCCTTGACGATCGCGTGGTCGTTGGCGCCGAGGAACGAGGTGATCCCGGCGGCCTCGGCCATCAGCTCCAGGTCCCGGTCGTAGATCGAGATGCCGAAGTCGAGGACCTCGTAGATCACGGGGTTGAACGCGGCCCGCACCAGCGTGCGGCGCATCTGCTCGCCGACGGAGACCAGGTAGTTGCGGATCACCTCGACGGTCGCGCCGTCCAGCGCGGCCGCCGCCTCTCCGCCGGGCCGGGTCGTGCTCATCGGACCATCTCCTGTCTGGCTCACTGGGCCGTCTCCGGGCTGCTCACCAGCAGGTGGCCGTGGACGTCCACGGTGAGCCGCTGGTCACTGAAGATCACGGTGGTGGAGGTGCCCTCCTCGACGATCGCGGGCCCCGGCACCGCGTGGCCGGGCGCGAGGGCCTGCCGCTCGTAGACGGGGAACGGCACGGTCTCGCCGGTGGCGACGTCGAAGGCGGGGCGGCTCCCGGCGGGGTCGGGCGTGCCGGAGCCGCTGCCGGAGAGCCTGCGCAGGCCGGGCTTCGGCAGGACGCCCACCGCCCGCACCCGCAGCGTGAGGATCTGCCCGCCGTCCGGCATGGCGTGCCCGTAGCGTGCGCGGTGCAGCTCGTGGAACCGGTCGAGGATCGCGGCGGCGTCGTCCCCGGGCCGCAGGTCGATGGCCAGCGTGTGCTCCTGACCGTGGTAGCGGACGTCCAGGCGGCGGACGAGGGTGCGGTCCTCCGGCTTGACGCCTTGGAGCGACAGCACCTCCTCGCCCTGGTTCTCCAGATCGGCGAAGGCCGGTTCCAACTCGGCGAGGGTGGCGTCGCTGAGCGGCTTGAGCACGGTGGTGGCGAACTCGTACTCCAGGTCCGACATGAGCATCCCGAACGCCGAGAACGCTGCCGGGACCTGCGGGACGACGGTCTCGGTGATGCCCATCTCGCGGGCCAGCATCGGGCCGAGCAGCGGGCCGGCGCCGCCGAACGCCAGCAGCGCGAATTCGCGGGGGTCCAGGGCCCGCTCGACCGTGATCTCGCGGAGCGCGCCGACCGTCCGGGCGAGCAGGACGCGCAGGACGCTCGCGGCGGCCTCGGTCACCCCGACGCCGAGCGGGCGGGCGAGCCTGTCCGCCACGGCGGCGCGGGCCGCGTCCGCGTCGATGCTCATGTCGCCGCCGAGGAACGCGGCCGGATCGAGGTACCCGAGCACCAGCGCGGCGTCGGTCACGGTCGGCTCGGTGCCGCCGGCCCCGTAGGCGACGGGGCCGGGCACCGCGCCGGCGCTCTGCGGCCCGACCTTGAGCAGCCCGTGGTCCATCCAGGCGATGGAGCCGCCGCCCGCGCCTACCGTGCGGATGTCGAAGATCGGGATGAGCAGCGGGAAGCCGTCGATCGCGGCCTCGTGCACCTCGCCGGGGGAGCCGTCCTCGATCACGCAGCAGTCCACGCTGGTGCCGCCGACGTCGAACGAGATCAGCTTGTCCCGGCCGAGCTCGCGCGCCAGGAACGAGGCGCCGACCACGCCCCCCGCCGGACCCGACAGGACCGTCATCAGCGGCGCGCGGCGGGCCAGCTCGGCGGTCATCGCGCCGCCGCCCGACCGCATGATGTGCAGCGGGCGGCTGAGCCCGGCGTCGCCGAGGCGCCCCTCCAGGGCCCCGATGTAGTCGCTGAGGACGGGCCGGATGTAGGCGTCCAGGGTCGCGGTGCTCGTCCGCTCGTACTCCCGGTACTCCCGGCTGATGTCGGTCGACACCGAGATCGACACGTCCGGGTGGGCGTCGCGCAGGATCTGCGCCGCGCGCCGCTCGTGCGCGGGCTCGGCGTAGGAGTGCAGGAAGCAGACGGCGAGGGAGCGCAGCCCGTGCTCCTCGACCAGGATCCGGCCCGCCTCGCGGACGGCGTCCTCGTCGAGCGGCTCCACCTCGGCGCCCTGGGCGTCGATCCTGCCGGGCACTCCCGTGCGGTGCCGGCGCGGGACGAGCGGCGGCGGCGGCGCGTAGGCGAAGTCGTACATGTGCTGGCTGGGCACATTGGCGCGGGCGATCTCCAGCAGGTCCCGGAACCCGGCGTTGGTGATGATCCCGACGTCGGCACCGCGGCGCTGCAGGATGGCGTTGAGCCCGAGCGTGGTGCCGTGCACGAACGCCTCGACGTCGTCCAGCCGGCCGGCGAGCCCGCCGACGGCGTCCAGGACACCCCGCGCGGGGGCGTCCGGGGTGGTCGGGGCCTTGTGCAGCCGCAGCTCGCCGGTCGCCTCGTCGTAGGCGATGGCGTCGACGAACGTGCCGCCGATGTCGACCGCGAGCCGGGTACGGGGCGAGGACGTCACAGGGTGCCTCCGGGGGCGTCGGCGGCGGCCCGTCCGGCCGGCGCGGCGGGCAGGTCGTCGCGGACGACGCGTCCGCCCTGCATGACGAAGGGGATGCGGCGCAGCGCGGACAGGTCCGACAGCGGGTCGCGGTCGGTGACGATCAGGTCGGCGAGCAGGCCCTCCTCGACCGCCCCGGCCTTGCCGTGCAGGCCGACGAGCCGGGCGGCGTCGCTGGTGCCGGCGCGCAGCGCCTGTTCCGGGCTCAGCCCGGCCTCGGTGAGGAACTCCATCTCGCGGACGGCGACGACGGTGTCCTCGATGGGCTCGCCCGGCGGGTAGTCCGTGCCGGCGAGCATGGTGATCCCGGGCGCGCCCGGGTCGCGCGGGTCTGCGATGCCCGCGGCGACCGCCCGGCGGATGCTGGCGAGGTGGCCGGGGCCGACCTCCAGGGCGCGCTGGATCTGCCACTCGCTGAAGGAGTGCTCGGCCATCCAGTCGGGGCAGCGGGTGACGCACAGGGTGGGAGTGAGGAAGACGCGCCGCTCGGCCATCTCCTTCGCGGTGGCGTCGTCCAACTCGTACGCGTGCTCGTAGCCGCGGACCCCGGCGGCGAGCGCCTCCCGGATCGCCGACCCCGACCCCGCGTGCGCGGTGACGTAGGTGCCGTGCTCCTCCGCGGCCCGGACCACCCCCCGCATCTCCTCCAGCGTCATCTGGGCGCCGGTGAACGACTCGCCCTCGTGCGCGATGCCGCCGGTGATGAACACCTTGATCAGGTCCGCGCCCGCGGCCAGTTCCGTGCGCGCCGCGCGCAGGAAGCCGTCGTGGCCGTCGGCGTAGGAGCAGGCGGAGCCGTGGCCGTGGCCGCCGGTGGTGGAGACGGCGCGGCCCGCGCCGATGATGCGGGGCGCGTCCACCCAGCCCTGCTCGACGCCGGTGCGGACGAGCAGGTCGGCGCGGTTCTGCTCGTGGACGCAGCGGATCGACGTGACGCCCGCGTGCAGCGCGTCCTGCGCCCGTGACAGGGCTCGCATCGCGGTCAGGCCGGGGCTCTCGGCCTCGTCGGTGGCCGAGAACGGGTACACGACCGACAGGTGCGTGTGCACCGAGATCAGGCCGGGCAGCAGGTACCGGCCGCCGAGATCGACGCGCTGGGCGCCCGGCTCCGGCGCCTCGGTGGTGATCTTCTCGATCCGGCCCGCCGCGACCGCGACGTTGGCGTTGCGGCGGACCGTCCCGCCGAGCACGTCGACGACGTGCCCGCCGGTCAGCCAGAGGGTCCCCTCCCGCGGCACGGGCCGCCGCGCGGTGGTCGTTGTCGGCACCGCTGTCTCCTTTCTCATCGGGCCTCCTCGTAAGGCGCGGCGGGCGCGGCGGGCTCCAGGAGCCGGTCGGGCCCGAGGTCGCGGATGTCGACCGGGGTCGGCTTTCCCTCGACCAGGCAGCGCAGGGTCTCGCCCCACAGCGGGGCGAACGTGAAGGCGTAGGTTCCGCCCGCGACTAGGAAGCCGGGCGCGCCCGGCACCTCCCCGATCACCGGCATCTCATCCGGCGTGGCGGCCAGGGGACCAGCCCACGTCCGCAGCAGGCGCAGGTCCCGCACGAACGGCAGGACACGGGCGGCCTGGGCGACGTTGCCGAGGACGCTGGACAGGCTGACCGGGCTCCGGCCGTCGGGTTCCAGCCGCAGGGCGGGCCAGCCGCCCCCGATCAGCAGGTTCCCCGCGGTGACCTGCTTGACCGACAGGCCCTCGCCGATGTGCTGGACGAGGTGCCGCAGCGTCTCGGGCAGCCGCACGGTCACATGCATCTGGATGGCGACGGGCGTCATCCGCAGGCCGATCCCCGCCAGCGCGGCGATCTCCCCGAGCCAGGGCCCGGCCACGTCGACCACGTGCGGGGCCTCGACGGTGAGGTCCCCGGCAGTGACCCGCCAGCCCGATCCGGAACGTTCCACGGCGCGGACCGGGCAGAACGGGTGCAACCGGGCTCCGTGCCGCACCGCCGCCGCCAGGTAGGCGGGGGTCGTCAGCAGCGGGTTGGCGTACCCGTCCAGCGGACACCAGGTGGCCGCGGTGACGGTGGGGCCGAGCAGCGGCAGCGCGGCGCGGGCCCCGTCGCCGTCCAGGACCTCGGTGCGGATCCCGGCCCGATCCTCCCAGGCGTGCTTGGCGATCAGCTCGGCACGCTGTTCGGGCGTCTCGGCGATGGTGAAACCGCCGCTGCGGCGCAGTTCCACCGAGGTCTCCAGTTCCGCCTCGACCGAGTTCCACCGGTCGCTCGCGGCGCGTTGGAGGGGCAGGAACCGGGCACTGTCAAGCGGGACCTCCTGCCCGGGCCGCCGGGTGTGGACGGCCTGGACGTGCAGGTTACCCGCTGTCGTGCCCGATCCCTCCCGGCCCGGAGCGCCGCGGTCCAGGACGATCACCCGGTGCCCGCCGCGGGCGAGATGGAAGGCGGCCGCGCCGCCCAGTACCCCGGCTCCGATCACGACCACGTCGGCGGTCAGCGCGCTCATCCGTCGCCCCCGTCCTGCTCGCCGAGCGCGAGCAGCGTCTCGACGGGCACGGGGCGGATGGGCTGGCGGGCCGGGAAGACCGGGACACCGCACCGCGCCGCGCCGTCCGCCGCGTCGCCGGCGGCGTCGCGGACGAGGCCGGCGACGGCGAACCCGCAGAAGCGGCCCTGGCAGGGGCCCATCCCGGCGCGCGACCACGACTTGGCGGCGTTCAGGTCGCCGCCCGCCCGCTCGGCGGCGGCTGAGCGCACGGCGGCGGCGGTGACCGCTTCGCAGCGGCACACGATCGTGTCGTCGTCCAAAGTGGCCGCCAGCGCCTTCCGCAGCTCGGCCTGGCTCGGGTACAGGGCGTCGCTGAGCGCGGTGAACCGGGTGAGGGCGCGGCCCCGCGCGGCGAGCCGGGCGATCTCCCGGGGGCCGGGGGCTGCGGGGCTCCCCTCGCGGAGGAGGATGTGCGCGGCGGCCGTCGCGCCGCGGACCAGGGCCCGGTGGACGCCGCCGACGCCGGCCGCCTCGCCGGCCACGTACACGCCGGGCCGGCTCGTGCGGCCGAAGGCGTCGGTGACGGGCTCGGCGTCGCCGGTCACCGCGTCGGCGCGGATCTCGCAGCCGAGCAGGCGGGCCAGGTCGGTCTGCGGCCGGAACCCGTACCCGACGCAGAGGGCGTCGACGTCCACGGTCCGCAGCGGCCGTCCCGGATCGGCGGTGGCGGCGAGCGTGGCCGACGAGACGCGGTCGGCCCCGGACGCCCTGCTCACGACGCGCCCCTGCCAGAGCGGAACGCGCGCGCGGGCCAGCCGCGCCGCGTATCCCGCCAGTTCGCGGAGCCGGGCGGGATGCCGCAGTGCCGTTGCCGCCCGCAGCGACGGCCGGTAGGGGTGCCCGGCCTCCGCGACGCCGACCACGTCGGCGCCGGCGGCGAGCAGGGAGCAGGCGACGGGCAGCAGGAAGGGGCCCGACCCGGCGACCAGCACCCGCCGGCCCGGCGAGGTGCCGTCGGCGGCGGCCAGGTGCTGGGCGAAGCCGGGCGTCGTGACGCTGGGGAGCTGCCAGCCGGGGAACGGGTGGGTCCGCTCGTAGGCGCCGGTGGCCACGATCACGTGGCGTCCGCGCAGCCGGACGGGGGAGCCGTCCGGGCCGGTACCGAGGAGTGTCCGCCCGTCGTCGTCGACCCCCCAGACCAGATGGCCCGTCCGGCAGTCGACGCCGAGGCTCCGGACGCGCGCGACGAGCCGGCCGCCCTCCGGGCGGTGATCTCCGTGCTCGCGCAGCACGGCGGGCGACGGGCTGCGGTAGTACTGGCCGCCGAGTTCGGGCTGCTCGTCGACGAGGGTCACGGCGAGCCCGGCGGCGGCCAGCCTTGCCGCGGCCGACAGCCCGGCCGGGCCACCGCCCACGATCAGCACGTCGCACGCGGTGGTCGTCATGGCGCCCCCGTCTCGACCGCCATGCCGGGCAGGACCCTGGTCAGGCACGCCCGCACACCGGGCCGCCCGTCGACGGTGACCTCGCACTCGAAGCACACGCCCATCCCGCAGAACGGCCCGCGCGGCTCCCCGCTGACCGGGTTGTCGCGCAGCCGCCAGCGCCCGTCGGCCACGAACACGGCCGTCAGGGACGCGCCCGCGGCGGCGTCCACGGGTTCCCCGTCGATGGTGATCCGGGTGCCGGTGCTCATGGCCGCGCCCCGACCGCGCCCCGCTCCGGCGCGAGGGTGTCCGCCAGGCCGGACTCCTCCAGGACCGCGCCGATCGCCTCCAGCGCGGTGCCGGTGACCGGCCGCAGCGGTGGGCGGACGTGCCCGCCCGGCTGCCCGAGCAGGGACATGGCCCCCTTGAGCTGGGCGATCGGCGAGCCGAACACGCCGCTGTAGTCGGGGCGGATGAGCCGTCCCGACAGGCAGGTGTAGCGGTCGGCCCAGGTGCGGGCAGCCGCGCCGTCGCGCCGGGCGACGGCCTCGTAGTAGGGGACGGCGAACGGGGCGCCGAGCCCGCCGCCGTCGATGTTGCCGTCGCCGCCGAGTTCCAGCAGGACGGCCAGGCCGCGGCGGTGCAGGAAGCTGCCGAAGACCCGGACGCGGTCGGCGACCGCCTCGACCGTCGCGAGCATCCGGAGCCAATCCCCGGTGCTGTCCTTGATCGCGGCGACCCGGGGCAGGTCGGCCAGCCGCCGGACCAGATCCGGGTGGTCGCCCATGTCGACGGCGACGCCGCGCGGCCAGTTGTAGACCATGAACGGCAGGTCCGTGGCCGCGCTGACCTCGGCGAAGAACGCCAGGAGCTCCTCCGGGCCGGGGTGGACGTAGGGCGGCGGGGTGGCGAGCACGCCGTCGGCCCCCGCGTCGGCGGCGTGCCTGGCCAGCCCGATCGCCTCGGCCGGGGTGTACGCGGTGACGCCGACGACCACGGGAACCCGGCCGGCCACCTCGGTGACGGCGATCTCGGCGACCCGCCGGCGCTCGGCGGGGCTCTGGCTGAACCACTCGCCGGTGCTGCCGTTGACCAGCACGCCGTGCACGCCCTGCCGCACGTACAGCCGCAGCAGCGCGCGCCAGGCGTCCTCGTCCAGCGCGCCATCCGCGGTGAACGGCGTGGGCGCCGCCGGCCAGTAGCCGTGCCATGAGACGTCGTCGCGATCCAAGATCTTTCCCCGAGTCTGTAGAGCTCATCCCGCTGGGATCGGTTGCACAAGGTTGCGGCAGCGGTAACTCATGTGTCAAGAGTCGCCTTCTAGCTTTTTGTTGCTCCGACCTCGCCCACCCTCCTGTGGCATGATGAGTGCGCTAGTGGGATCGATTGCAGAGACGGAGCACGATGAGCGTCACCCTGAAGGACGTGGCCGCCGCCGCAGGCGTCTCACGCAGCACCGCCTCCCGGGCGCTGAGCGGCTCGTCCCTGATCGCCGCCGAGACGCGCGCCCTCGTCGAGGACACCGCCCGGCGCCTCGGCTACCGGCCGAACCGCGCGGCCAGCTCGCTGCGGTCCCGGCAATCGCACCTGATCGGGCTCGTCGTCGGCAACCTGGTGAACGCCTCGTTCCACACCGTCGCCGAGGTCGTCCAACGCCGCGCCGCGGCCGAGGACTACCAGATGATGCTCTACATCACCGACGCCGACCCGCGCCGCGAGGAGACCATCCTCAGGACGCTCGGCGAGCACGGCGTGGACGGCCTCATCCTGATCGGCACCGGTTCCAACGCCGCCGCCTCCAACGCCCTGCTGGCGGGCGGCACCGCCGTGGTCAACCTCATCCGCGGCGCGGCCGAGAGCGCCGCCCCGACCGTCCTCGCGGCCGACCGCGACGGCGCCCACGAGGCGACCCGGCACCTGCTGGACCTCGGCCACCGCCACATCGGCTACATCGGCGGGCCGCCCGACACGAACTCCGGCCAGGAGCGGTTCGCGGGATACGAGCAGGCCCTGCGCGAGCGCGGCCTCCAGGTGGACGAGCGGCTGGTCGAGCGCGGCCCGTTCGAACCGGCCTTCGGCTCCGACGCGACCGACCGGCTGCTGTGCCGCGCCCCGGAGATGACCGCCCTCCTCGCGGCCAACCACGAGGCCGTCTTCGGCGTCCTGCCCGCGCTCGTGGCCGCCGGCGTCCGCGTCCCGGACGACCTCTCCCTCGTCTGCTACGAGGACATCAGCTGGCTCCGCTGGTGGCACCCGCCTGTCACCGTCGTCGACAATGGCGCCCGGGAACTGGGCGAACTCGCCATGGACCTTCTCCTCCAGCAACTGGAACGCGGCCGCGGCAAAGTCCCCCCCGCCCGGAACAGCCGCACCTACCGCGTCGGCGCCCAACTCGTCCAGCGCGGTTCCTGCGCCCCGCCACCAGACCGCCAATATTCCGAGAACCCGCCCCCCGCCTAACATCCGGCTTGGTGGGCGCCGCGACTGTCATGGCTGTTCTCGGACGTCCGGTTGGCGGCGTCGTTGTTGTCAGAAGCTCAGTGCCCGCCGTAATTCCAGCACGAGGGCAAGCGCCCAAGGCGCCATCCCCATGTCTTCCCAGAGGCTGACAGAGAGGCCTTGAAGCCAGCCACGTACACATAGAGCATGCGATGCGCGAGGGGAGTGACAGGCCCGACGACAAGATGGGAGCGGCTTCTCAGAGAGTCCGTACGGGCCTGGTGCCTCCGGCTACCGTGGATTAGTGCGGTCGTGGCAGCGCGGGCAGTGAATGTGGGAGATCGCAACGGACTCGATCTTCCCTGAGGTGCGCTGGCGATGAGCGGGGCCAGGTTGACCAGGAAGTCGTTGAACGACAGGTCGCCGCGGCCGACGATGATGATGATGTTGGGCGGGTCGCCGACCAGCGTGGCGGTGCCGCCGATGCTGGAGGCCATCACCTCGGCGATCAGGTACGGACGACCTTCAGGGCAAGTCGTTCGCAGACCAGGAAAGTGACCGGGGCGACAAGCAGCACGGTGGGGACGTTGTCCAGCAGCCGTCGTCGAAGCCGCGGGCGACGACGATGTCGGTGGAGGCGTGGGCGAGGATCGACAGGGTGATGGTGACGCCGGCGAGGTGGAAGATCTTCTCGCCGGCCGGGATGCCGGACTCCAGGACCAGCAGCCCGTAGACGACCGAGGCGAAGCCCTTGGGGCCGAACCACACCATCGCCGCCTGCTCACGCGCGGTCAGCCCGGAGCGCAGGAACGACACCCAGATCCCCACCGGCCGGGCGACCACGAGGGCGAGGACGGCGAAGGCCCAGCCCGTCCAGCCGACGTCGCCGAGGAACGCGGGGGACAACAGCGCACCGAACACCACCAGGGCGGCGAGCTTCACGAACGGCAGGACGAGGCCGTCGTTGCAAGCTCGCCGGGAAGGCCGTCGCCGACCTCCTCGCGGAGGAGCGGACGGCGCTGCCCGCAGTCGACGCCAACGCCACCGCCATGGAGATCGCCAGCGTCATGGCGGCCAGTCGCAGCCCCGTCGGCGCGGTCAGCGGCGCACCCGACCGCACCGACGCCCCGATGATCGGTGTCATCACCGTCGCGCACCTCCTCGACCGGCTCCTGCCCGGAGCGACCGCAGTCTAGGAGTCCGCTTCCGGACGACCGCGGCCGGACCAGGATCAGCCGAGGTCGCGGTGGGTGAACCGCCAGGCTCCAGCGATGACGAGGACGGCCGCGGCCGCGGCCAGGATCGCGGTGTCAGCGAACTGGAAGCCGTTCTTCAGCGGCTCGCCGCCGATGTAGTACTGGTACGGGGTCAGATCGCGGAGCCAGGTGGCGCCGATCTGCGGGGCGAAGCCGTGCAGGGCGTAGGCGGCGACGCCGGCCCCGGCGGTGATGCCGAAGACGGTGGGGCGGCTCTTGCGTGTGGCGGCGCCGAGACCGGTGGCGAGTGCGCCGAACACGGTGGCGAGCAGGGCCAGGTTGATCGCCTGGGCGGTGAAGTGGCCGAGGCCGATGGCGTCCAGGCCGGCACTGGAGCGGATGGCCGTCATCGCGGCCAGCACTGCGGCGGCGATGACGGCGGCGCCGGTGGCCAGGGCGGCGAAGCGGTGCAGCAACAGGCGGATGCGGCCGACGGGGTGGGCCAGCAGGAGGTCCAGGTAGCCGGACTCCTCGTCGGCGGAGATCATTCGGGCCCCGGTGGCGGCACCGTAGAAGGTGGCCAAGAGGGGGACGAGGAGGCCGAACACGGCGCCCTGGAGATAGCCGGCGGCGCTGGAGACGTCATTGAGGCCGAAGCCCCGCATGGATTCGGGGACGCTCGCCACGGAGTCGGCGGAGATCTGCGGGTAGAAGCTGCCGTACATCATCGCCAGCAGTCCGGTGGCGGCGGCCCAGGCGGTGAAGACGCGGCGGTTGTCGTACAGGGTCTTGGTGAAGATCGAGCCGCTGAAGGCGCGGGCCGGGCCGGAAATGCCGGGGACGGGGGTGGTCATGGTGCCGCCCTTTCGGGGACGCGGTGGCGGGGGATGGGTCAGGCGGCGCTGGGAGCGCCGGTGTAGTAGGCGTGGAAGAGCTCTTCCAGATCCTGGGTGTCGGCGCGCAGAGCGGTAACCGTGTGCCGGGCCGCGGCCTTGACCAGTGCGTCGGGGGAGCCGTCGACGCGGCAGCTGAGCGTGGGGCCGTCGGTGGTCACTTGGGTGACGCCGGGCAGGGCGGCGAAGTCCTCGGCTCGGACCGGGTCGGCGAAGGTGATCCGCACGGTCAGGAAGGAGCGGGCGCGCAGTTCGGCGACGGTGTCCAGGGCGACCAGCGCGCCGTCGCGGATGATGGCGACGCGGTCGGCGACCGCCTCGACCTCGCTCATGATGTGGCTGGACATGAACACCGTCTGCCCGTCGGCTCGCGCCTCGGCCACCATGTCCAGGAAGGTCTGCTGCACCAGGGGGTCCAGGCCGGAGGTCGGCTCGTCCAGGACGAGGAGCTCGGGCTGGTGCATGAACGCCTGGACCAGGCCGACCTTCTGCCGGTTCCCCTTGGACAGGGTCTTGATACGGGCGGACAGGTCCAGCTCCAGCCGATCGGCCAGCGCCGCGATCCGGTGCGGGGAGACGCCGCCGCGCAGGTTGCCCAGGAACGTCAGGCACTCGCCGGCCTTCTGCCGGCCGTCCACGACGAAGTCGCCGGCCAGGTAGCCGATGCGGCGGTGCAGTTCGACCGCGTTGGCGCGCGGATCCAGGCCCAGCACGCGGGCGGCGCCAGAGGTGGGCCGGATCAGGTCCAGCAGCAGCCGGATGGTGGTGGACTTCCCGGCCCCGTTGGGGCCCAGGTAGCCGAACACCTCCCCGGCCCGTACCTGGAGGGTGAGGCCGCGCAGGCCGCGGCGGGTGCCGTAGGTCTTGGTGAGCTCGGTGAGCTCGATCGCCGTGTTCACGAGGGAGAAACTATCAGAACGTTCAGAGAATTTTGAAGCTTCGGAGCTGTTAGGATTCGATTCCGAGAAATCCGGAGAGGGGACGAGGTTGGCGGACACCACCGAGGCGGCCGAGCACCTGGCGCTGGTGCTGGCCCAGGGCGGCCTGCAGAAGGCCACCGCGCGGGTCCTGGCGGCGTTCATGTTCGCCGACCAGGACAGCATCACCGCACCCGAGTTGGCCGAGCGACTGGGCATCAGCTCCGGCGCCGTGTCCGGGGCGATCAAGATGCTGTCCACCGTCGGACTCATCGAACGTGTCCCGGCGCCGGGCAGCCGGCGCGAGCACTACCGGGTGCGCGAGGGCGCCTGGGCCACCCTGATGTCGTCCCAGAACGGCATGGTCCAGGCGATGTTCGAGGCGGCCGACCGGGGCATCGCCGCCGCTGGGGACGGCAGTCACGCGGCTCGGCGGCTACAGGAGATGCGTGACTTCTACGGGTTCATGTTCCGCGAGATGCCTGCCTTGATCGAACGTTGGCGCAGCGGACGCGGCGCCTGACGGCTTCTTCGGGACGAGGGGACGGCCGCAGGCTGGCCCGCCTCTCCTGGCACCGTCCCGCAGGGCCGTTGGTCACGGTATCCAGCCTTTGACCACCGAGCGGGAGAAGCTCATGGAGCGAGCGACGAAGATGATGGTCCTTCCTGCCGGGCCGGTGGAGTACAGGCTGGAGGAGCGCGGCCCGCGCGTGGTGCTGATGCTGCACGGCGGGCACATGCGCGCCGGGCTGCCGTTGGGTGAGGAGGTGTTCGCCGGCGCCGGATGTACCGTGTTGGCCGTCTCCCGTCCGGGCTACGGACGTACCCCGCTGGCCACCGGCGCCGCACCCGATCAGTTCGCCGCTGTGATCGGCGACCTGTGCCGCAGACTCGGCATCGTCTCCCTGAGCGCCGCTGTCGGACAATCGGCAGGCGGCCCCACCGCGGTGACGCTGGCGGCCTGCCGTCCTGACCTGGTCGAACGCCTCATTCTGGAAAGCGCGGTCGGGCTACTGCCCTGGCCGGACCGACGCACCAGGGCAGGCGCAGGCATCGTCTTCCACCCCCGGGCCGAACCGGTCACCTGGGCACTGCTCCACTTACTGATGCGCCGCGCTCCCGGCCTGGGCCTGAGACTGCTGCTGGCCGGCCTGACCCGCCGTCCGATCACTGAACTGCTCACCGCCCTCAGCACCGCGCAACGTGCCGCGTTGCTGGAGTTGTTCGGTCGGATGCGCTCCGGCGCGGGATTCGGCAACGACATTCGCACCATGACCGCACCGCACCATCTCGCCGCCCTGGCCGCGCATGCCGCGCGGCTGCGTCAACCCACCCTCGTCATCGCCGCCAGGGACGACGGGGCGGTCCCTTACGCCCACGCCGCGTCCCTGGCCGGCGCCATCCTTGAGGCTCGTCTGATCACCAGTACGGCACCCAGCCACATGATCTGGCTCGGCGACGACTACCCCGCCATCACCGCCGCCATCACCGACTTTCTGACCAGCTGACCTGACCCGTCGGCTTGCCGCCCGATCGATCACGCGGATCGAGTAGGTGAACCCAGCGGGTTTCTCAGAGGCGCTCGGCGAAGCGTTCGGCCTTGGTGATGGGCCCGGCGGCAAGAATGACATCGCCGTACTGCACCCGGGACTCGCAGACGACCGGAGTTCCGCAGGGGCGACCCACGCTGACCAGGGAGCGAATCGCCCCAGCGGCCTTGGAGATCCTGGGCGAGGCGGGCCCGGCCGGGTCACGGTGCGCGCCGTCAGCGCCCGCCTTCAGGTGTTGCCGCGCGCGCTCTACAACTACGTCGCCGACCGCCGCGACCTGTTCGCGGAGATGGTGGCGGTGACCCAGAGCGACCGGCCGCAGCCCCCCGGTTGGACCCCGCCCGGTGGTCCGAGAGCCTGCGGGCCTACTGCCGGGAGCTGCGCGCCTGGTCCATCACCGTGCTTCAGGTGGCGGCGCCGAACTCTGGGACGCCTGGCGGCCGAGTCGGCGCACGAATCTCCCGACGCGCTGTTCGAGTCGGTACTGGCCACACTGGTCGTCGGCGTGCGGGCCATGCGGTGACCTCTCACTGGTAACCGATCCCAGGGCTGGCGAGTTACGTCGCTGGCACCGCGCTGCCCATCGACGTCAGCGTGGCCGCTGGCGTTGTCGTCGATGACGCTGGCCAGGCCCCTGATACAGCGGCCACTGGGAAGGGCCGCCCGGCGGCGTCCTAGAGCGAGACGAGGACGTCGAAGCTAGCCTTCGCCGTGAAGTGCGCGAGGAACCCTCCTCTCTTGATGCGATCGGGAGCGTCGGAGTTGTTGGGGTCTCAGACCTACGCAAAACCTCTCCATAGACCTCTGGTGGCGGTTTGGGTGATATGGGGGTTTTCCCCCTGCCGGTTGTTCGGGCCCGCTGAGCATGCTGGACATGAGTCGGCTCCTACGGCGGAGTCAGTTGCCATGTTCTAGATCTTTGGAGCGGTTCGATGAGTTTCGGTAGGGACGACTTCCCCCTGTGGGGTTCCTCGGCCACCGTGATGGTCGAGAAGCCCGAGTGTCTCGACGCGGCCCGGCGTGCTGTCGACTCGGTGGTCGCCGACATCGATGCCGCGTTCGTCCGGGAGGGTTCGGATCTTGCGCGTGTCAACGCCGCCAGCGGCGCTCCCGTGAGGGTCAGCGCCACCTTCCTGGCGGTCCTCTGGACGGCGCTCCACGCGTTCGACCTGACGGAAGGGCTCGTCGATCCCGTCGTGGGCGCCACTCCCGCCGGAGACCGGACGGTCGTGATCGACGAACCGCCCGGCACGGTGATGACGCCCCCGGGGACGATTCTCGACCTGTGGGGCATCGCGCAGGCGTTCGCCGCCGACAGGGCCGCCGAATCCGCGGCCGGGCCGGCCGGATGCGGAGTCTGCGTCTGCCTTCCGGGCAGCTTCGCGACCGCGGGACCGGTGCCCGTCTCGGGCTGGCCGGTGCAGGTGATCAACGGTCGCCGTGAGCGGGACGAGGGAGCTTCCCGCGGCATGAGCCTCGTGCTGCGGACGCCTGGCGGACTGGCCACCTCCGTCCTGGCGGCGCAGGCCCGTGAGTCCGGGCAGGTACCGGCGCGGTCGCTGCCGGCCAATGGTCAGCCCTGGCATGCGGTATCGGTCTTCGGTCTTCGCTGCGTCGCCGCCAAGACCGCCAGCATCGCCGCCCTCTCCTTGGGAGACGCTGCCATCACCTGGCTGGAGGCCCGGGAGTTGCGTGCCCGTATCGTGCACACGAACGGCACTGTGACCACCGTCGGATGCTGACCCATGCTTGCGTGACCATCACTGCCGCTCGTGAAGCTCCGCGGACGGCCCTCGCGGACCGAGTCGGCTTCGCTTTTTCGGGCCTCATCTGGCAGGGCCCGCCTCGTCTCCCCGCCCATGCCTCCAGACCCAGGACGCGATCTGGACGCGGGAGGTGAAGCCGAGTTTGTCCATGATGTGCTCGATGTGCCCTTCGACGGTGCGCGTCGAGATCACCAACCAGGTGGCGATCTCCTTGTTGCTCCCTCCCTCCGCCACCAGGCCGGCGATCTGGGTCTCCCGCGGGGTCAGGGGCGAGGACGTGCCGGGAGCACTGCTCTCGGTGCCCGTGGCCGAAGACTCGCCCAGGGCATAGGCGACCCCTTCCTCGAGGGGCATCTCCAGCCCGCGGCGCAACTCCTTGAGGAATCTCGAAGAGCCGAGTGCGAGGCGGACTTCTTCCTCGCAGGCGTCGTGGTATCGCACCAGGTGCCCGTACCCGGAGAGGGGAGCGCCGAGTGCCTTCCACAGGGCCTGGGCGATTCCCAGGAAGCTCGCCGCTCGCGCATGCCGCCCCTCGGTGGCGTCCACCCAGGCCAAGACCTCCAAGTTGAGGCCCATACCGAAAGGATCTTCCAGGGAGCGGTTAGCGCGCAGGCTGTCCTGCTCCAGCGCGGTTGCGCGGGCCGTGTCGCCTTCCAGCCATCTCTCGACCCCCAGGGCCATCATCGTGTACGACCGATGCCAGGTCTCCCCGTGGGCGTCGCAAATGGCGAGCCCTTCTTCGCCGAGGGAGACGGCGGCCGCCGTCCGGCCCAGATAGGAATAGGCGAGCGAGAGGCGAACCAGGGCGAGTACGTGGCCGACCGGGTCGCCCGTGAGGGTGTGCCGGTCGATGCCCTCCTGGTACAGGAGGATCGCCGTCTTCACATCCTGACGACCCATCGCGACCATTCCGGAGAACACGGCCACATAGCCGAGCACGTGCTCGAGACCGAACCGCTCTCCGATCGCCTTGCTCTCCTCCAGCATCGCGGCCGCGGTGTCGAGGTCGCCCTGGATGATCGCCAGCCAGCCGGCGCACCACAGGGCCCGGGCGCGAGGCTCGTCGGCAGCGGGGGCGCGACCCAGTGCCCGGTCGGTCCAGTGCCTTCCTTCGGTCAAGTAGTAGCTGGTGATCCAGTGGTAGAGCAGGTCGGCGACCATGCCGAGTGCCGCGCGGCCGCCGGAGCGGTCGGACAGGTAGTGCTCCAGGGCGGCGCGCAGGTTGCTGTGCTCCACTTGGAGTTTGCCCAGCCATGCGACCTGGTCAGGCCCGAACAGGCTGGCATTCGCCTTGGTCGCCAGCTTCCGGTAGTAGTCGCGGTGGCGGCGTCTCAACTCGGCCTCTCGCCCGGATTCGGCCAGCCGTTCCCGGCCGTACTGCCGGAGCGTCTCCAGCAGCCGATACCGGACCCTGCCCGCCTGCTCCTCGCGGCTGACGATCGACTTCTCCACCAGCGCGGCGACCACGTCGACGACGTCCGCTCGCTCGACCCCCTCGCCCGAACACACCTCCTCGACGGCCTCCAGATCGCAACCCCCGCTGAAGACCGATATCCCTGCCCACACACTGCGTTCTTGGGGGTCGCACAGTTGGTGACTCCAATCCATCAGCGCCTGCAGCGTCTGGTGCCGCGGCAGTTCAGCCCGTGATCCCCGGGTGAGCAGCCGGAAGCGGTCGTCGAGTCGTTCCAGCACCTCCTCCACCGAGAGCCCGCGCAGGCGGGCCGCCGCCATCTCGATGGCCAGCGGCAACCCGTCCAGGCGCCGGCAGATCGACTCCACCGCCTCCCGGTTGGCCTCGGTGAGCGTGAACCCGGGCAGCACTGCCCGTGCGCGGTCGGCGAACAACTCGGCCGCCTCCGTGGCGCGCGCCGTGGTGGGGTTCCCAGGTGAAGTCCGCTGGTCCAGCGGCAGTGGCGGTACGGGCAGGGTCTGTTCCCCGGCGATCCCCAGAACCTGCTGGCTGGTGGCGAGAATTCGCAACCCCGAGGCCGAGCGCAGCAAGTTCTCGGCCAGAAACGCACATGCGTTGTGAAGGTGTTCGCAATTGTCCAACACAATCAGCATGTGCTTGCCGTGCAGATTTTCGATCAGCACTTCCAGGGGCGGCCGGCCGGACCAATCCCTGATCTTGAGCACCTCCATGAGCGTGGTGGTCAGGAGTTCGGACTCATCGAGGTTGGCGAGTTCGACCATCCACACCCCGTCGGGGAACTCCCGCTCCAAGGTCGTGGCCGTCCGACCGGCCAACCTGGTCTTGCCGACTCCACCCGCGCCCGTCAACGTCACCAGTCGGGACACGGACAGCAGACGCTTGACCTCGGCCGACTCTCGTCGTCGGCCAACGAAGCTCGTCGCCTCCGCGGGGGGCTTGGACAGCTGCCATCTGGTCGCCCCGTTCGGTGCCGCTGAAGCCATCACCATCCCGCCCGGCGTCGCCGCCCAGAGTGCTCTGACCGATGGCCATCCACACTATTGACTTGAATCTCCACACAAACCCATGAAAAGGTTAATTAGCGGTCTGGTGGCGGGGGGTGCGCCGCTGGCCATCGGCCACTGGTCTGTGACGACTGGCCCGCCCTGTGCGCCAGTGAGGCGGCGTTGACAGCGCAGGCGGGCGCTGCGAATCTTCTGTTGTTCCCCGAGAGGCGCCCGGGTGCTGGGCTTTGAGGAGATCGCACAGTCGATCGGCATCTCGGTACCGTCGCGTACCGCATAGCGTCGCTGCTACGGGAGATGGACCTGGTGGAGGAGAGCGGCGGGGGCACAAGCTGTCGCTGCGCGCGTGATCTTGCTCGCCCTCGGCGCCGAGCAGGCATTGCAGGCGTCCAAGGTGCTGCGTACCCTCGTCGAGCGCCTGTCCAACCGTCACGGGCAAGGCGGCCCCGGTGATCCCCGGGTCGGCGATGACGCGACCTGCGTGGAGATGGCGCAGACTGAGCGCACCGCGAACCCAGGAGGGCCACATGATCAACCTGATGGAGTCGGCCCAGGCCCGCCGGCGCGCGATGAACGCCCCGGCGGGCGTGGTCGCCCTCATCCGTGCCGGGGGGCGCTTCGAACGCGGTCGGCTTGTCGAGCGTCCTGAAGGAGCGGCCGCGTGAGCAGCCCCACTGACGGCCCCGCCGAGCCGGACGAGCACCGCCGCTACGCCTGCCACCTGCGGGCCCTGGCCACCGTGGGCGCCGACGATGAGCCCACGTTGGTGAACGAGATCCTGCAGGATCCCGACCAGGCGATGGCACAGTCCGCAGTGGCCCGCCACATCGAGGACCGGGCACGCCTCCTGCTGACCGACGAACGGTTTCCCGGCTGGGTCCACACCATGACCGGCGTCATCGGCGAGCGGGACTTCCTCACCCGCCGCCTGACCGAATGGACGCTGCTGGCTGCCATCGCCCAGGACAAACCATGGGCGCCTGGTCAAGTCACCGCGGCATCCGACTGGTTCCAGCGAAAGGCCGTCGAAATCCTGACATCACCCGATGCCCTTGCCCTCCTTGCCGGCCAAGGAAGGACACGACGGGTTCGGGCGGCAGCCGGCCAACGGCTCCGTCAGCAAGGTCACCAGCACCTCACCACCTAGGTGTACGGGAGTGCCATGCCGATGGGCGAGATGGGAGCGGGCTCTCAGAGAGTCCGGACGGGCCTGAAGCCTCCGGTAACCGGAAGGATCAAGACTGCTTCAACCGATCGGCCCAGGGATCGCGTCGTGCGACGCCTGAGCCGAGTTCGCCGTCGTTCACGGCCGGCAGTACCGGCCGTAGGTCTCGAGAAGCCGACTTCATCATTGGCCTTCGGCCGTCTCCGTGGAGTCCGCGACGCCGTCCAGCCGGGCGACCAGATCGCGCAGGGCGGCCAACTCCTCTGCCAGCGCACGTGACCCCTTCGGGGTCAAACTGAGCCAGGTCCGGGGACGGCGTCCGTGGTAGCCCTTGTGGATCTCGACATAGCCGGCCTCGTCCAGCGTCCGTAGATGCCGGGACAGGTTGCCGTCGGTGAGGTTCAGGGTGCCGCGCAGATACCCGAACTCGGCACGGTCGATCTCGTGCAGCACCGTCATGATGCCGAGACGGGTGCGATGGTGGACGGTGTCGTTGAGGCCTTGCGTGGGGTGCGGTGCCCCCGGCGGCCCGCTGGGCTCCCTCATCGTTGCGGGAGCGCAGTCCGCGCGGGAGGCGCGCGGCTGGTCTCCACCGGGCGCACCGCCGAAGGGACGGAGGTACAGATCCGCGATCCCGCGACAGAGAAGGAGTTGCTGGCAGTCGAGGGGAACGTCTGCACTTGGTATCTCGCTTCCGGAGTCGGCTCAGCCGGTCGCCGGAGAGGTGGAGCATCTGCTCACCGCGGCTGAGTCTTCGGCCTTGTATCCGGAGGGATGTACGTCTGCTCTCTTAAAGGTCGGTTCGACTTCGACGACAACGTCTTCGCCCGGGTCGCGATGTCATCATCTTCCAGGCGTACATGGCGGATGACGAGGTCGGATGTGATCCGGCGTAGTACTTTCAGCCACTCGGCCACGAAGGAGTCGATCCTTACGGCCAATTGGCTTCTCTCGTTGAGAAGAAATTCGTAGCTTCCGTGAACGCTGTCCCAGCGCGAATCGATTCTGAGGAAATCTCCATCGCGTGCGATAGTCCATTCGGTGGAGAACGTGTCGGATCCCCAGTGGATCTGTGCCTGGGAAAACTCCGGGCTTTGGACCTCTTCAAGCAGCGGGACCAAGTCATCAATCAGGGCGGGAATATCGTAACGATATGCGAGTCGCACGGGGACCCGGTTCCAGAACAAGATGGCGTCTTCGGTTTCCATGAGATACATCTGCCCTGTTGCGTCCGCCATGTCTTCGGCCGACCCTACCTCCAAGGTCTCAGGGTTTCCGGTTTGCAGCCGAAAGTTCATGTGTGTCCCTCCCGAGTCAGCGGGTAAGCGTAGACCGTGCCGTTGGGGTATACCTTGACAAAAAGGCTGTCCGGTGTGCTCTTTGTGTCATCTGGCTGATATTCTATGCGGTCATGCCCTTCGGGTGGTCCTGAAAGAGCCCGTTTTCTTTGGTCCTAGTTCGGCCCCGCACTCCGTCGCGTAATGGACGTCTGCGGTGCTGCCGAACTGCCCTTGCGGTCGATCATCTCCTATCGCGCGAGACATTCCTTCAGATCAGTTGACCCCATGCTTCTCGACCTTGAGTAGAGCAGCTTCAGGTTTGCATCTCTGACCGTCTCTTTCGAGGCCTTTGCCGACTTCCTCTGCTGTTTCCTCTTGCTGAGACCGTCGAGATGCTGCTGGGTCGAGGAAATCTCGCGGAAGGTCCGGACCGGCTCGGACCGGCGAGACATGCCCGAACGCCACGGGCCGTGGCAGGCACTCGGTCAGCGGGTCCGTCGCTGGAGCGCGGACGAGACCTGGGAGCGGCTGCTGGCGCACGTCCAAGTGCACGACGACGCGATCGGGGCGGTGGACTTGACGACGGACCAACTCGAACGGCCATCGGCCACCTCATCGACGGCCGACCTCCCGCAGTCGAACGATCTCCCATAACGATGTCCGCAGGGGACGTGTTCGGGGGTGTTTCCGCTAGGCGCCGGTGGGAGATTGGGTGGGACGGCACCGGGTTCACGCAGGCGTGGAGGGGGCCGCGCCGGCCCGGACGCCCGGGGGAGAGCGCGATGAGAGTCATGCTGAGAGCGGTCATGGACACTCAGGTCTCGAACGGCGCGATCAAGACCGGCAGGCTGCAGGAGATCGTGAAGTCACTGATGGACCGGCTCGATCCCGAGGCGGCGTACTTCGGCCCAGGCGACGGCGGGCGCTGCTGCGTCCTCGTCTTCGATCTCCAGGACGCCGCGGCGATACCCGCCATCGCCGAGCCGCTTTTCCAGGAACTGGGCGCGAAGATCGAGATCAACCCGGTGATGAACCGCGAGGACCTGCAGAAAGGTCTCGCCGCGTTGCAGTAGCGCGGAACAGTGCCGCCGCCTCTACCACCTGGCTACCACCTGCCGGTTCGAGGCCGGTCGAGACCTGCTCAGCCGAGAATGAAGGGGACTGGGCGGCGAGACCGCCCAGCTCGGCCCTCTCCGCGGCGGCCGGCGCCCGGCGTCCCGTGCCGACCAGCAGCGCATCCAGATCAGGTCCCGCACGAGCGATTCGGCGCAGCCGGACGGGCGCGCGAAGTCCTCGTCCGGAAGGCTGGCGACCGCCGCGAGCAGGGGCCGTCCACGGTCCAGGACGGTCTTGCGGGTGCGCACGTCCCGGTGACGATGATCCAGTGCGGAGACTTCGCCCGGTTTTAGCCGTCTATGCCTGCTCAGTGGCCTCGGCCGAACGGCGTGCTGCCTCGACGCCCTCGATAGCGGCCTGCCCGGATCAGGCCATGCGATGGCCAACGACCTCATGCGAGGTTTCGTCACGGAAGCCCCAACGTCGACTTTGCCCTCTCGTGCCGGGCCCTTGCCCTGGCGCAGGCTCTGCCTCACCGAACAATGCGTAGCTTGAAACTGTGTCAGATGAGATCGCGCGCTCACACGTCCTTGAGGTCGCCACTCGCCTGTTCGGGCAACTCGGCTATGACGGGACCTCATTGCAGCTGATCAGTGACGTCCTCGGTGTCGGCTCCGCAGTTGTCGCCGAGGTGGCTGGAGACAAGCGCGCTCTCTACCAGGAGGTCATGCGGCAGGCATTCGAGGCGGAACGGGAAATGTTGGAAGCGGCCGTGTCCCGATCGGACTCCGCTCGGTCAGCGGTGCACGAGATCGTCGACTCCTATCTCGATTTTCACGTGGCGAACCCGCAGAACCGCGCACTGTGGGCACATCGGTGGGTGGCCGACGCCGCCGACTTCTCCACCATGGAGGATCAGTACGCCCGGCCGCTGATCCTTCTTGCCGCCCGCAGGATAAAAGACGCGGTGCCGCCGGACGTCAACACCTACTACCTTCTCGGCACCATGGTCTGGTGCGTGCACGGCTTCCTGGGCTCGGGAATTCTCGACCGCTCTCAGGGGATGAAGGACCCGGCTCAGCCAGAGGTCGTCGAGTCATTCCGCGCGCACCTTCACGTCCTTATGGACCGGCTGCTCGCCCCGTGGCACCCGGCCCCCGATGACTCGGATCCACTGACCAGGCTGTCCGCCCCTCCTTCGGAGTAAACCGACCGGTTGGCGCACTATTTCGACTGACCGCCTACCGATACCCCCTGATTACAGCGCGAAGGCCCAGCCGCTCCCGCCTGACGGCAGCGTCCCAAGAGCCGGAGCCTTAACGCGCGAGCGGCTACCTGTCCGAGAGCGCGTTCAGGAACGCGTTCCGCCATGTGGTCGGCTCATCGCCGGCACAGGTCCGGAAGCAGGCCCAGCAGCCACCACGCGTGGCCGCGAACGGAAGCTGATGGACGCGTCCGGTGCTCGGCTGCGCCGCTCACACTGGCGACGAAGACACCAGCGCACCGCCCGCCGACACCATTACCAGCGACGCGGACATGCGTCCTAGGTGCTGGGTCAGTGGGTGGGCATTCGGCGGTCAGTGGTTGCCAGCTGCAAGCAACGCCCCGAGTGCCGCGGACACCGATGACGTGAAGGGCACCTCGGGCGGGAGCCGGTCACGGTTCCAGCCGGGGCCTCCGACCACCACCTGCAGTGCGGGGTGCGTGGCGTGAAGGCCGGTGAGCCAGGACGGGTCACCGGTCTCGGAGGTCTGCGACCACACGAACACCGTGTGCGCCCCGGTACGGGCTACCGCGGCTGCCAGGGCCGACGCAGGCACCCGCGCACCCAGCATGAGTCTCGCCGCGCCGGTCTCGGCCAAGGCGGCTGCCAGCACGAGGACCGGCAAAGCGTGCTCCTCCTCTGGGGCGCAGGCCAGCACCACGGGACTACGAATCCGCCCGGCTGAGAACTGCGCCTGAGGCGACGTAACCGCAAGTAGACAGCGCGATACTACGGCCGACAGTAGATGCTCCACTTCCACGTACTTGCCGGTGGCCGCATGTTTGCTCCCTATGTCGACGAGCACCGGTACGACCACCTGTTCCCATGCCGCAGTGACGCCCTCGTACCGCAGAGCCGATTCCACGATGCCGGTCATCACAAGCTCGTCCATCGCCATCGCCGCATCCGCGAGGTTTCTGATCCGCGTGGCCTGCGGATCGCCGTGCCCGGTGGCAGGGCCCTCAAGATCATCGTGGCTGTCGGCGCCACTGTGGCTCTGCGGTCCTCGGTGCTGTCCGTGCGGTGTGTGCAGGGCCGCTTCAGCGGCCTCCGTCGGGGGCGCTCCTGCGGAGATCATCTGCTGCATGGTTTCCAGCCGGGCAATGTCGGCCTGGGTATAGCGGTGATGCCTGCCAGGGCCGCCGCCCGTTGGGCCCACGCCGTACTGGCGGTCCCAGGTGCGCAGCGTGGAAGGCGCCACGCCCAGCCGACGCGCCACCTCCGCCACCCCCAGCTCGCTCATCTCGGGACCCGCCTCCCCGCCTGTCACGTCGTCCATGCTTACCCTCTACCCAGGAAGGTCACGGAAAAGGTTGGGACCGTAGCTGCACCCGCGCCTGCCGCCCACGGATCCGGGGTTCGCTGGCTGAACCGCCCCGGGCCTGCTGGAGATTCGTGCTCGGAGAGGATCGAGTCATGGCGCCCTCTATCCCGCTGAGGGGCGCAACCGCGCGGTGCGGATGGTCGCCGAAGTCCGAGCGGGGCTACGACACCGAGACCGCCGCGCTTCGAGCGGGGGCGGTCATGCTGGGCGTCCGCTCGTCCGAGACCCCGCGGCCAGGTGTCGCGCCCACCCGCCTGAGGGGTACGGCCACGCTCGGGCAGACGGCGACCGACTCCGTCCTCGACGGAACCAAGGAGGCGCTCCCGCTGCAGGAGATCCCGGGCATCGACGCCTACAGCGGCATCTTCACCCTGCTGGCGTCCCGCTCCGACTCGGCCGTGATGACCGGCACGATGGTGACCGCGGACAGCGGACTCGGCATCCGGGGCATCGCCCGCCCTGGAGGGCGCGTGCCGGCCGCCGGTTGACCGTGCGGCCGGACGGCCGGGACCGCGACCGCCTCGCGGCACAGGCCGCGGTACCGGCTCCGTCGTCGCCAACCCCCCCCGGCGGGCAACGCGATCGGCCAGGAGGTTGTGGCATCTCTTGCGTCTGGCCGCTCAGTCGTCGTGGCTCCGTGCCGCGGCGGCGATCGGCTCGAGTCCTGCGGCCAGCTCGTCGAGCTCGTCCGCGGTGAGCACTTCGTACGGCGGTGCCGCCAGCTCGTCGGTGAGGGTTTCGATCCGCTCTTTGGTCTCCCGGCCGGCGTCGGTGAAGCCGCCGTCGGCGTTCACGAGGCCGCGGCCGCGTAGACCGTCGACGACGGCGGCCAGCTGCGCTTTGGGGAGGTGGTGGATCCGGCCGAACTCCTCCGCCCTCATGCCGAGGGACAGAGCCATGAGGACGTGGGCCTCAGTCCCACCGATGCCGTGGGCGACGAGGGCGGCGTTGTGGCCGTCCCCACGGTGCTCGCGCAGCAGCGTCGTCACGTGCCAGAGCCTGGCCACCGGCTCCTCAGGGACGTCGAGTGCCCGGAGGGCGGCGTACAGCGCTCGGCCCTCGGTCGGCGCGCTGACCGCTGCCCGGGTGGCGAGGTCGGCGGCCCGCACCAGGCCGGGGGAGTCGGCGAGTTGCCCGATCACCTGCCGCAGCGCGGCGGCGCTGCCCCGCTCGCGTACGGCGATCGCCTCCTGCGGGGTGATCTTCCCCCAGACCCACGGGATGTGGCGCGCCACCTCGCCGTCGGCGAAGTTGTAGAAGACCGCGTGCACCACCTCGGCCGGGGCCGGTCCCAGCGGCGCGGCTCGGCCGGCGAAGTATCCGTCCCAGTAGTTCCGCATGCCGAGGGCCAGGAACGCCTCGTTCGGGATCTCGGAGAAGGTGACGGTGGCGATCGGCTCGATGAGCTCGGACATCCGGTGGACCTTGGCCTGTGTGTGCGACATCGGTCGGCATCTCCTGTAGGTGTCACAGCCGCCCTCGCGGGCGGCGTCTCAACCTTGCTACGAACAGCGCGGCCCGGATCCGACAACTTCGGTCGATTCAGCCGAACAATGTCGGGTGTGCCCCGGCCACGGTCGCAAGCCGGGTTGCCGTGCTCGGTCGCCGCCCCGGTCCGTGCCACCGATCGAGGCGGCTCGCGGCCGATCATTCAGATCGGCGGACGCGACCCACTCCCGTCCTCACCGCAGCTTCCCGAGTCGCCAACCTCGGGGCGGTCGCCCCCGAAAATGATCTACAACGTAAAGGTGCTGCCCTGGATTTCGTCATGGACGTGTCGACGCCGGGTCGTTGTGCGGGAGGCCTGCGACGGGCTCGCGGTGTGCAGTGGCACTAGTGGTTTGGACCACAAGGGTGTGGCCGGGTCACCGTTGAGCGGGACGTCCTCGATCGCGGCGTAGACGTTCGCCGGGAACATCGCCACGAACAGCGCGGCGAGGCCGCCGGCAGCGGGTCGCGGTGCGCGCCGGTCCCAGAGCGCCGAGCAGTTCCAGGACGCCGGTCGCGTAGACCATCAGGTGCGGGAGCGGCGCGAACGGCGGGACCATGGCCGTCAGGTCGGCGTGACTGGGCATCACCGTGACGCTGTCGGGAAGGAAGTGCGCGGTGCCGGTACACAGGAGCATGGCGGCCAGCGCGTGGGCCCCGCTGGTCCGCCAGGTGGCGAACCGGGCGACGCCGAGCATGCCGAGCAGGCGGAAAACCAGCCAGGGGCCGAGAAGGAGCATGAGGGTCCCGAACATGATCATCCTTTTCGGGACGGGACGCCCCACGGACGTCCGGTGAAGTGGTGGATGGCGCCGGGGACCAGCCGGGGTCGCCGCGGCGGACGGAGCCGGTCCAGGAGCGGCTACCTGGCGGACCAGGTCGGGGGGGGCACCGTCGAGCATGGGCGCGTGGCGCCAGGCGGCCGCGGTGCGCGCTGGGTGGTCGTCCGGCCGTCGGGCGTCGCGTGGCCGGGGTCGCCGAACCAGCGGTCGGCGATGCGTCCCAGTTCATCCGGGCCGAGCGCCGCCACCAGGTCGTCGAGCGCGTAGAACGCCGCCGCCTCGTCGCGGGTGGCTCCCATCAGCAGTTCGACGTCGTCGGCGCGCGTGCCCGCGACGAGGACGCCCTCTACACCTACCTCAGCGACCGGATCGGATCCCCGGACGGCGTCGAACGCGTGGAGACCAACCCCATCACCTCCTACATCAAATGCGTCGCCCCAACCTCTTGAACAACGCGCGCGTTCATCGAATCCCACGCCGACCGGCTGGTTAGCGCGCCTACGACCTGGGTCCTCGTGGCCGCCGGGGTCAACGGCGGCTATCTGATGAACCGGACGCGGAAACGCCCGCCGATTCGTGGTCGGCGGGCGGCGAGTCGGGGCCGTACTGGTGAGCGGTGAATTACCGCTGATCGTCGAGTGGCCTGTTGGTCTGGTCGATCCGCTGGATCCGGCCGTCGGGTGCCAGCCGGCCGAACATGTAGACCTCGGCGGTGAAAGTCTTGCCCTTGCGCATTCTGGTGCGGAGGGTCCAGCGCGCGCTTATCTGGTCACCGCGGACCAGCGCCTGGTGGATCTCCACCCCGGTGCGTTCGTCGGCTGCCATGGCCGCCCTGTCGACGTTCTTGCGGACGGGGCGGACGTGGTCGATCATCCGCTGCCGGTCGATCACCAGGCCGTCGTTGCAGTACTCGAAGTCCGGAACGAAGTAGCGGTCGAGGATCGCGCCGGGCTCCTCCTCTGACAGGGCCATGTCCCGGGTGTAGGTGACGAGGAAGTCGACGAGGTCGCGCTCGGAGCTGATGCCCATGATGCCCCTGTAGGTGTAGGC
Organism: Actinomadura coerulea; assembly: GCF_014208105.1. Taxonomy (NCBI): domain Bacteria; kingdom Bacillati; phylum Actinomycetota; class Actinomycetes; order Streptosporangiales; family Thermomonosporaceae; genus Actinomadura; species Actinomadura coerulea. Next base: position 2,676,269 of record NZ_JACHMQ010000001.1, on the reverse strand, counting down.
AATACGCTCACGCTGGTGACTGTACCGCACCCCCGTAGGGTTTGAATCTCCGGCAAACCGGCGGCCAGCGCACCGCGACCAGGCTTCCCGGCTTGCCGGAAACAGACCCTGACGCGCTTCGGTGAGAGCTACCGCGCGGGCTCGCCGTGGCGGTACACGTCCGCGGCGGTTCGGTGCGTCGGGTCGAGCGGGATGCGCTGACCGAGCCGGGCGGCGGTCAGATCGTGGGTGCGCGCCCGGCCGAACGCCAGGGCATCACCGCGCCAAGGGCACCCGAGCAAACACCCGGCACGCCACCACGACCATGCACGGGGTCGTCAGGCGGGATGGACGAGACGGTGGTCGTAGGCCCAGATGACGGCCTGGACCCGGTCGCGGACGTCGAGCTTGGTGAGGATCCGGCCGACGTGGGTCTTGACGGTGCCCTCGGCCAGGTGCAGGCGGGCGGCGATCTCGGCGTTGGACAGGCCCTGGGCAATGTGGAGGAGGACTTGGCGTTCGCGGTCGGTGAGGGGATCAGGGCCGGTGGGACTCGGAAGACCAGGGGCCACGTGGTCGAGTAGGCGCCGGGTCGTGGAGGGGGCGATGACGGCGTCGCCCTGATGAACGGTTCGGATGGCGGTGAGCATCTCCTCGGCGGGGGCGTCCTTGAGCAGGAAGCCGGAGGCTCCGGCTCTGAGGGCGGCGAACGCGTATTCGTCCAGGTCGAAGGTCGTCAGGGCGAGGACCCGAGGCCCGGCTCCCCGGCAGATCCTCCGGGTGGCCTCGACACCGTCCATGACGGGCATGCGGATGTCCATGAGGACGATGTCGGCGGCGGGAGCCAGGCGGACGGCTTCGGCTCCGTTGGCGGCCTGGCCGACGACCTGCAGGTCGGGCTGCGAGTCGACGACCAGAACGGTTCCGGTGCGGACCAGGTCCTGGTCGTCGACGACCAGGACCTTGATGGTCATGACGTCTCCGGGTACGGAAGGCGGCCTTGCAGGGCATAGCCGTCCTGGGCCGGGCCATTGGTGAGGGAGCCGCCCAGTGCGCTCAACCGTTCACGCATTCCGCTCAGTCCCATGCCGGGTGTGGACGGAACTGCCGTGCCGTTGTCCCGGATGGTGATGGTCAGCGCGTCGATGCCCCAGTCGAGGGCGACGGCCGCTCGGACGGTGGTGCCCCCGTGTTTCATGGTGTTGGTCAGCCCTTCCTGAACGAGGCGGTAGGCGGCCAGTTCCGCGGCGGCGCTGAGTGGACGTGGTGCGCCTTGGTCGGTGCGGTTGACTTCGAGACCGGTGGAGCGGACCTGGTCCAACAATGCTGGTAGGTCGCGCAGAGTCGGCTGGGGGCTCTGGTCGGGGCGCAGTACGCTGAGCAGGCCGCGCACGTCGGTGAGCGCAGCCCGTCCGGTGCCCTCGATGGCGGACAGGGCGTCGGCCGCGTGGTCCGGAGCGTAGCGGCCCGCCTTGGCCTGCGAGACGATGACGGCCAGGGAGTGGGCGATGACGTCGTGCATCTCACGGGCGATGCGGGTGCGCTCCTCATCCCGGGCTCTTTCCGCCGATATCTGGGCGTAGGCGAGCTGGGTACGACGAACCAGGCCCATGCTCCACGCGGCCGCGACGATCGCCAGCAGCAGCGCCAGCAGCAGCCACGGATTCGGCCCGAGGTTCGCGGAGCGGACGCTGTCGTCGGTGGCGAAGCGTGCGGCGACCAGGCAGGAGCCGAGAACACCGGTGGCCGGCGCGACGGCGCGTCGGCCATAGGCCGTCACCGCGTACAGGGACATCGGGAAGACCAGGACCGACGGCAGCACCAGGAACAGGCCGGTGACCGTGGTCTGCGCGGCGAACGCGGCGCAGACCACGGCGTGGGAGACGAGCGGACGGGTGCGGCGTCCGATGAGGGCCAGGTGCGCGACGCCCACCGCGATCAGCAGGATCGTCGCGCGCGCTCCTGGAACCGAGAGGGCGGCGACGAGCGCCGACAGGCTCGCCAGCGGGATGCCGGTGACGAACGCCAACGCCGCGTCCGCACGTGCTGGGCGCATGGGGTGAAGGGTAGATCAGCGGGTGAGCCGCTGGTAGGTCAGGGTCGCGCCGCCCAGGGCCAGGCCGAACAGCAGCCACGACCCGTAGACCGCGCCGACCATCGCGACGGTGGGCGGATCGCCGAAGTCGACCGGGCCGTCGCTGAGCCCAGCGGCTTGTGCGAGGGTGCCGAAACCGGCGAGCGCGCCCATACTGACCAGCGCGCCGGTCGCCGCCCACGCGGGCACCAGCAGCGGCAGGCGGGGCAGGCGCCGTCCCCAGGGCTGGACCAGGGCAAGCGCCAGCGTCGCTCCGCCCAGCAGCATGACCGACTCCATGTACGGGAAGCCTTCGGTGTACGGCTCCGGACGGGCGGCGCTGCCGCCGAACGACCAGTACAACTTCAGCAGCGGGTAGGGGAACGCCAGTGTGAACGCGGTGTAGCCGAGCCACGGTCGCTCACGCCACGGGCCCTGGGCCCGGCGGGCGAGCGCGAGTACCAGCAGGGCCGAGGTCAGCAGGCTGGTGCCGCGGGTGGCCGCGCCGACCCAGTTGACCTGGGCGAAGTCGCCTGCCGGGATGCCGGTCGCCCAGAAGAAGAGGCGGAATCCGTCCAGGACGACTCCGCCGCCCGCCCACAGCAGGAGCACCGCGGCGATCCGGCCGGCCCAGGCGCGTTCCGTCACCGCGAACAGCAGGGCGAACACGACGCCCGCCAGCGTTACCCAGGCGGGGGCGAAGCCCTGGTCGTAGGTGGGGTGATGCGGTGCCAGCAGCGCGACGGCGGTGACGGTCCCCGCCGCGATCACGGCGCGGGTATCAGCGAGAACGTTCATGGCCGCAACGCTGCCGTCGCACGGCGGTCCGGCGCGTCTTCCCACGGACCTGCGAAGCGGTGACCATCGGAGTATTGACAGCGGCGGAACGCGTCAACCGGCGGCGGTTGTGGTGGCTCCGCCGAACGACCAGGCTCAGCGGAGTTCCTGGCGTTCCGCTGTTTCCCCCAGACGATGGAGCAGGTGTGCCCAGCCGTCGCTGGTCTCCTCATCGAGTACGGCGGGAAGACCGCTGTGGCGCAGGGTGAGCTCGGTGCCGTCACCGTCCGGCGTCAGGGTGACTTCGACTCGGGAGGCCTCTGGCGCGATGTCGGGCGCTCCCGGTGTGGCCGACTTTGGCCGCCGTTACCTGGCCACCACGCCACCACGTCCACGCTTTCGGAAGCTCAGGGCCGACGCAGCTTCATCGCGTGCGTTCGGGCGGTGGTCGCGGTGGCCGCATCGCCGAGGGCCTCGGCGACGTCGGCGTGCTTGAGCCAGTTGAACGGGCTGGACGGCCGTACGCTGATCCGCTCGCTGACCAGGACGCGGGCCAGATCGAGGCGGCGGGAGCGGAGGGCGGCCTCCAGCAGGGTCTTCTGCACCGCGTCGCGCTGCGCGTGGCTGCCCCCGAATTCGTTGACGTGGTGCCTGATAGGGGCGAGGAGATCGACGACGGTGGTGTGGTCGCCGCGGCCGAAGGCCACCAGAGCGCGGCAGACCGGAAGGCCGACGCGTGCGGTCATCGCCTGGTTGGTGACGTCGGGCAGGGGAGCGGACAGGTAGGCCTCGCGGTCGGCGATCAGCCGGTCGGCGTCGCCAAGGCGGCCGGCACCGACGAAGGACATCACCGCGTGCATGTCGTTGAACGCGTAGAAAGGCTCCCGGGCTTTGGACGCCCAGCCGTCGGCCAAGGCGTTCCACCTCGCGGTCTGGTCATCGCCTTCGAGAAATAGGCGCCAGAGCAGGGCGGCCGCGTCCAGCAGTTCCATCGCGGTGCCTGTCGAATCAGGGCCGTGGAGCACGGCGTCGTAGATCTCCAGGGCCCGGGCCGTGTCTCCGGCCTCCAGTGCGTAGAGCGCATAGTGCCACCACGCGTGAACGTTGAAGAACGTACCGGTCGACCAGTTGGTCAGACGCTCGTCCATATAGGCGATTCCTTGCCGGAACCGGCCCTGCATCTCGTAGGTGTGGACGACGGCGTGGATGCCCCACACGTCCTTGGGGTCGAGGCCGACCGCGCGCAGGCCGACCTCTTCCGATCGGTCGTAGTGGCCCGCCTCCTCCAATCCGAAGGCGTACATTCCGAGCAACTGGCCGAAATGCCGGTCGGTCTCGCTCCATGCCGTCAAGGCACCGCCGACCCGGTCGCGCAGTGCGCGGGCGTCCCCGGTGAAGTAGTCGATCTGATGGCCGACGAACAGCGCGAGGACGTCGCGCGGGTACTCCTCGCTGATCCTGCCGAGCAGGCGGCCGCAGCCGAGGAAGTCGCCCTTCACCAGGCGCTCGAGCGCCGCGAGGTGTGCCCGCTCCCGTGCAAGGAGCCCGGAGCCGTCCACGCGCGACCGGAAGCGCCGGAACCGCTCCGCCGCCGCCCGCGCGCCGTCGGGCTCGGTGCTCAGCAGTTCGAGGTATGCCGACAGGACGTTGCCCAGCGGGAAGTCGGGATCCGCTTCGAGCGCCCGCTTTGCTTCGACGTCCACCTCTGGGCGAAAGTGCAGCAGTTCATGGATGGCGTTGTCGTAGTGCTCGACGGCGGTGCTGCTGCCCGCCCCGAGGGCCAGCCCGTGCTCGTCGGTCTTCATGGCCATCAGGCGTTCGTCGGGCGATCGACGTCCGCCCACAGGCTGGGAAGGTTGACCACGATTCCCTCCTGCGTGCTGCGTGCGATGACAACGATCGCCTCTTCGTCAGGAGAAGGGTTCTCCTCGCGATGCGGGACGAAGGGAGGGACGAAGATGTAGTCGCCCGGCCGGGTCTCGATGCGGACCTCCTCGGCCCCTTCGGCGAAGACGAAGACCGGGCGCCCGGAGACGATGTAGATCGCCGTCTCCGCCTCGCCGTGGTGGTGGTCGCCGGAGTTGGTCGCGGGCTCGACGTGGGTACGGCCCATCCAGAGCCGCTCCGAGCCCACGCTTCTGCCCGAGATCGCCTCGTACCTACGCATTCCGGGTGTCTGTGCGGTATCGGGGTCCAGGTCGGCGCCGCGGACATGCTCGATACGGCCATGCCAGGCGGCCGTCCCCCGTGCGTGATCAGTCACTTGTATCCCTTCTCTTGGCCGTTTCCAGGGAACCCCGGCGCCGGCCGGTTCCTTAGCCGTCCTCGTGGTCGTCGCCGTCCAGTCCAAGAGGGTGGCCTGGAGGCGGAAGAGATTCTTGTGATGACGATTCAGCGTTGCATGCGGCACTCCATCCGGGCAACGGATCCGCCAGGTGGCGGCGCATCGTTCCCAGCCCGGCACGCCGCGCCTGCACCTCATTCGAGGATGTACGCGCCAGTGCCCCATGGCCACCGGATCCGCCAACCGATCGACGAGATCGAACTCGGAGATCAAGTTCTGGCGACCGACGCGACCACCGGCAGGACGCCGACGCGACCGGTCCTCGGCCCGATCGCCGGCAACGGGAGCAAGCACCTGGCCCATCTCACCGTCGACACCGACCGCAAGCGGAATCCCCCCGGCCGGCTAGGAACCGCGAGCGCCGCTTTGACGCCGTGTGGCGTGAGGTTGCAGCCTGCGTCGGCGACCTGGGCAATCCGAGGCGCCGCCCTCGGCGCACAGCAGCACAATCAGCGCCCGCAACGCGGAAGCCTGTAAGGGCTTGCGGCAGCGCACTCACCTGGTAAGCGCCGACCGCTCCTCATGGGACAACACCACCGGATCCAGCGTCAGGCTCGGCATCCCAGTTTACCGACTAACGCAGGATTACTGGCTCAAGGCACTAGTAGATGCTGGTGAGGGGGAGTTCACGAGGACGGTCGTGTCTCAGCCGAGTGCGTTCTGGCGCGTAGTGATCGGGTAGCGCGTCTGCTGATAAAATGGTCACGAATAGCGGCTCCGTTCTCCCGGCGGAAGGGCAGCAAGCGTGGGTATCGACCGGTCCGGCGGCTCCGAGACCGGAGGGGAGGGCACGGACAGGACCTCGAATCAAGAGCGCCCGCCGCCAGTTGACCGGCCCGGTACCCCTGGGTATCCATCCCGCCTTGAGAGCCTCCGTGGCGCCCGTGAAGCCGCCCTGGCTCGCCAAGCCCAGACGGGTTTCAGAGAAGTTGGCCTGCAGGGAGGCGGCATCCAGCAGCGCGAGGGGCGGGAGACAACGGCTACTTCCTCATCCGCTCAGCCCGTGGAGAAAGGGCAGGTTGCTCAGCCCCGTGCGGAGGTCTCTCGGAGCATTCTGGATGCGGACGAGGCTGACTCGAAGGTGGGCGCCGATGTCACCGGAGATGCTCAGGACATCGCTGAAGGTGCGGAATCTGTCGAAGGTAAGCAACAATCCACGGAAGCGGAGATCGGTGGACTGTCAAAGAAGCTTGCCGCCGAGGGCGAGGATAACAACAGGATCTCCGCGGTGGAGCGTCGTGTGGGTGCTCTCGACGAGACGGAAAAGTCGTTTGATTCTGCCGAGCGGCGCATCGCGGATTTGCTGGTCTCCGAGGGATGCGTGGTGAAGGCTCTTCGTGAGTCAGAAGAACCTGGTGTGCGGACACCCGACGCCCTCCTGGACGGGCGGCCTGCCGAGTTCAAGAGCTTGAGAGAGGGAGCCGGGTCCAATACTGTGAAGAACGCTCTGAACTCGGCTAAGGGGCAGGCCGAGGATGCAATCGTGGACGCGCGTGGAAGCGGTCTGGAGGAAGAGACTGCCCGCTTGGGTTTGGATAGGTTTCTGCGAATAAATCCGGAACGGATGCGCACTATCAGAATCATCGGAGACGGGTACGACATTCAGTGGCCAGGGGAGTGGTATGAGTAGTTACTATCAGATTTTTTTGCGCATCCCTGAAGTGGGTGAGCCGGAGCTCGCCGCGATCGAAGCGGCAGCCGAGTGTCAACTAGGTTCAGTTGGTGGAGGTGGTGACGGCATCGCCTTCGCGGGCAGGAGCGGCTCCAATAAAGTTCAGGTGGAAGCTCCACATGACTTTGATGACGACTATGGGATTGCTTTCTCGCAGTACCCTGTAGTGGTTACGGTGGTCAACCTGCAGCATAATAAGGAACAGGAAGAGGCCTGCGCTAGAGGCATCTTTCGCAAGCTCGTCGAAGATGAGATGTTCTCGATGATGCTGGTGTTCGATCTGTCTGTCCTGATCGATCGTTTTGATCTCGACCCCAAGTAATCCTTCCATGCCGGGAACGGCGTGCTCCGCGCGTTGCGCGGATCTGCCTGTGGAGCTGGTCGTGTTCTTCCTTCCAGTCCGGGAGTTCGGTTCAGCCGCGCTTGCGGCGGCGCTGGAGGACCAGTCCGGTGCCTGGGCATCCGCTGTTGGCCTGGTGGTCTTGCCGACCGCAGCCATGGCGTCGGACTCCTCCCACGCCTTGCAGTGGTTGCGGTTCCTGGCGAGCGGCGTGTCGACCACGACGACCAGGCGGGTGCCGGCATCGATGACGACCTGGTGGTCGGTGGAGTGCCGGTAGTTCTTCGAGCGCTTGGCAATGGTGTGGTCGCGGGGTGGGAACCAGGCGCCGCCGCGACCGGCAGGGGCCGGTTCTCCGGCGGAGGGTTCCATGGGAACTCCGCGTGATCTCACGCAGAATCCGATGGTGTGGCGGGGCTCTGGCGTCAAGAATCACTGGATGCATGAGGTGAAGCTGTCCGACGAGATCATCACTCTGTCCCCTTTGCGCCTGGACGATGTGGAGGCGCACCTCGCGGGGGAGGATGAGTTGCTCGTTCGTTGGCTCAACGGCTGTCCCGGCACGCGGGAGGGCGTCGAAGCGTACTTCCGGCACTGCCGGGAGCAGTGGGAGACCACCAGGCCACTGCGCGCGTTCGGCATCCGGCTGGGTGCTGACGGGGTGCTCGCGGGCACGGTCGACTTGCGGTTCGAAGGAGAGGGGCTGGCGCCCGGCCAGGTGAATGTCGCCTATGGCCTCTATCTGCTCTGGCGGGGCCGTGGTCTGGCGACCCGTGCGGTCCTGCTGGCGTCCCAGTACGCGGCGAGTGAGGGCGGGGTGGAAGCGGTGATCCAGGTGGAGCCGGAGAATCCCGCTTCTGCCGCAGTCGCGCGGCGGGCGGGGTTCACCCCCGGCGAACCGACGCACGGCAAGGACGGGACACGCTTCGACTGGTACATCCGGGACCTGCACGCCGCTGCCCAGTGACAAGCAACAGTTACGGGCCGGTCCCTAGATGGCCACATCAGCGTGGGCGCCGGTAGAACGAGGCGACCGGCCGGTGCTTGCCCGCGTTCACGCCGGTCTTGACGGAGGGCGGGGGAGGTGAGCATGTCGTCAAGCGAACAGCTTCCTCCACGTCAGCCGCCCCGTGGCATGGCCAGCCGGTGCTCGCATCCTTGATGCGCCATTCGATCGTCGGTGCGGAAAACCGATATGACACGGGACCGACGGGACTGCGATCATGCGCGCCATGATCTTGTTGTTTGCGGGGGTGCACCGTGCAGCCACTGCGTCCGGCTGATCCGGCCGCGATCGGCGGCTATCCGCTGCTGGGCCGGTTGGGCGAGGGCGGGATGGGGCTGGTCTACCTGGCGCTGGCCGGAGGCGGCCGGCACATCGCGTTGAAGGTCGTGCGCGAGGGGTTGGACGACCCGCAGGTGCTGGCGCGGTTCCGGCGGGAAGCGCAGACCGTGGCGCGGGTGCGCAGCCGGTATGCGGCGGCGATGGTCGCCTCAGGCCTGATCGAGGAGCCGTTCTGGCTGGCCACCGAGTATGTGCCCGGCCCGACGCTGCGGCAGGCCGTGCAGCGGTTCGGCGCGCCTCCCGCCGGCACCTGCGTGCGGCTGCTGGCCGCGCTGGCCACGGGTCTGGGCGAGGTGCACGCCCAAGGGGTGGAGCACCGCGACGTCAAACCCTCCAATGTGGTGCTGGCCCCCGACGCCCCCAGACTGATCGACTTCGGGATCGCGCGGGGTGAGGACCAGACGCAGATCACCCGCACCGGGGGCTGGAACGGCACCCCCGGCTACGTCGCGCCCGAAGTTCTGCGCGAGCAGGCGTTCGGGCCGCCCGCCGATGTGTTCTCCCTCGGGGTGACGATCGCCTACGCCGCCACTGGCCGTCCGCCGTTCGGGGCAGGTCCGGTCGAGGCGGTGCTGCTGCGCACCATCAACGACGAACCCGACCTGGCCGGGCTGCCCGCCGAGCTCGCCGCACCGCTGGCAGCGGCGATGGCCAAGAACCCCGCTGATCGGCCCACCGCACAAGAACTGGCCGTGGCATGCGGGGCACCTGCGCGAACATCCAGAGCCGATTCCGGCGACCGCCCCGCCGCCCCAGGCGGCCTCCAGGAGGGGTTCGCCAGTGACTCCGCCTACCAGAACATCACCGCGCTGGCAGGGCAGCCAGTCCCGGCGGACGTGGCGACAGCGGTGCGGCAGGGACTGGTACCGGACGGCCACGGGAAGACGGGGAGGCCGCGCCGCGCAGGCGTCATCGCCGGCGCCGCGGCCGCCGTCCTGGTCCTGGGATCGGCGGTCGCCTTCCGCTACATCGGCGGTGGGGACGGCGACGACGGCGACCGGACGCCCACCGGCCGCACCGCCGCAGGCGCGACGGTGACCGCCGACCCCCGGCCGTCGTTCGAGGGGTCGGTCTCCGATCTGAGCGAGGGCCGCTCCGGCTTCGGCTCGTTCCTGAAGAACAACATCGGCCGCAAGGTGCGGCTCAAGGTCGGCCTCAACATGGACATCAAGGTCACCGACGGGAAGGGCGCCGCCATCGACATCAGCGGTGCCGAGCACGACAACGTCATCTTCCAGGTCTGGTCCGCCTGCGAGGGCGGCCTTCCCGAGAACGGAAAGCCCGAAATCGGACGTTGCACCGCTTACCACGTGAACATCGGCAATGACGAGCGCCCCTGGAGGGGACTCAATTTCGTGCACGGCGAGTTCACCTTCCAAGGCAACTTCGAGGTGTCCGGCGGAGCGGACTACCAGGGCCAGACCCTGTACTCGCTGCTCCCCGTGGCTGCCGACTGATCCCCGCCGCCCAGACCGAAGGCTTCCGCGTCAGCCAGGCGTGTGAGGGCCGGTCCGGCCGAGCCGCGAAGTCCCACCAGATGCGCGGGCTACGGGTGCGGCTGGACGTACCCGGCGCAGGCCCCCGCCCTCTTCGACCCGAGTCCAGCCGTCCTGACCGACGCGGCGAGCACTCGGTCCACGTCCACCCCACCACGGTCGTGAGGTGGGAGGGCGGCCCTACGGCGGATAGGGCCGGCTGGGCGTCTCCTTTAGCGCCAGCCGAGTTCGGGTGCCACGTGGGTCAGGATGTTCTCCAGGACGTGTGCGTTGTAGTCGACACCGAGCTGGTTGGGGACCGTCAGCAGCAGCGTGTCCGCGGCCTGGATGGCCTCGTCGTTGGCGAGTTGCTTGACCAGCACGTCCGGTTCGGCGGCGTAGGAGCGTCCGAAGATGGCCCTGGTGTTCTCGTCGATCATCCCGATGTGGTCGCCTGAGTCGGCGTTCCGGCCGAAGTAGGCGCGGTCCAGGTCGGTGGTCAGCGCGAAGATGCTGCGGCTGACCGACACGCGCGGTTCGCGCTGGTGTCCGGCGTCCTTCCACGCCTGCCGGTAGGCCTCGATCTGCTTGCGCTGCTGGACGTGCAGCGGCTCGCCGGTCTCGTCGTCCTTGAGCGTGGAGCTTTGCAGGTTCATGCCCAGCTGTGCGGCCCACACGCTGGTGGCGTTGGAGCCCGAACCCCACCAGATGCGGTCGCGCAGCCCCTCGGAATGCGGTTCGATGCGCAGCAGCCCGGGCGGGTTGGGGAACATCGGCCGCGGGTTCGGCTCGGCGAAGCCTCTGCCCTGCAGCACCGTGAGCAGTACCTCGGTGTGCTTGCGCGCCATGTCGGCATCGGTGTCGCCCTCGGACGGCTCGTACCCGAAGTACCGCCACCCGTCGATGACCTGTTCCGGTGATCCCCGGCTGATGCCGAGCTGGAGCCGCCCGCCGGCGATCAGGTCGGCGGCCCCGGCGTTCTCGGCGAAGTACATCGGGTTCTCGTAACGCATGTCGATCACGCCGGTGCCGATCTCGATGCGCGAGGTCTTCGCGCCGATCGCGGAGAGCAGCGGGAGGGGCGATGCAAGCTGCCGGGCGAAGTGGTGCACTCGGAAGTAGGCGCCGTCGGCGCCGAGTTCCTCCGCGGCCACGGCGAGGTCTATCGATTGCAGCAGTGTGTCCGCCGCCGACCGGGTCCGCGAGCCGGCGCCGTCACTCCAGTGGCCGAAAGAGAGAAAGCCGATCTTCTTCACACTGGCGTCAACCATCTCGGCGCCCACGAGATTCCAGGGCGCTGACCACACGGCCACCGCACGGTCCTCGACCGTCACACATCAAGACCAGTGGGAGCCCTTTGCGATCACCCGGTATGGGCCGGCAGGCCCGGCATGTCCTCGACGATCAGGAAGAGGCTCCCGCCTGGAAGCGTGAGGGTGTTCGGCATCGGCTCCGGAGACCTGGCCACCGGGCTCGAAGCGGGGCCTGGCGCCTGGACCGCAGGGAGTAATGTCCCCGCCGCCCCGGACCAGGACCCGGCGCCCGAGCAGAGACTCGTCGCTGGCGCTGACCTTGCCGATACCCGGAGCGCCGGGAATGAACGGCAACTCGGGGCAGTAGGCGAAGGTCCTGGACATCAGGGTGTGGTCCAGGGCGGGACCCGGTGACGTGGGCAGGAGGTGCCGAGGCCGCTCAGCTCCACCGGTTGATGTAGGTCGAGGCGGCCCGTTCAGTTGAGGGAGAGGCGGTCGTCCAGGCCCGCGGTGGTGAATGCGGCCCGGATGTCGTTGGGGCCCTCGGTGAAGTGGGACCAGCTGTCGATGTGCACTGGGACGATCCGGCGGGCACCGAGCATCGCGGCGGCGGTGGCTGCCTGCTCACTGTCCAAGGTGAGCAGAGCCTGGTCGAGGAGGGGCGTGCGGACGGCGCCCGCGAAGATCACCGCGGTGTCCACGGGGCCCACTCTGCCGGCGATCTCCTGGACGAGTTCCAGTGAGGCGTTGTCGCCGCTGACGTAGACGCTGGGGAGATCTGTTGCGGAGAGCACGAAGCCGGTCACGTCGCCGGTGACGGGTTCGCAGCCCTCAGGACCGTGGCGCGCCGGGACGCCGGTGACGGTGAGCCGGCCGCCGTCGGGGCGGGGGAGTTCACGAGCGTCCCACGGTGCCAGGCCGAGCGCGTTGCCGCCGAGGCGGCGGGCGCCGCTCTCGGTGGTGTAGACGACTGGAACGCTCGGCAGCAGGGCCCGTCCGGCCTGATCGAGGTTGTCCGGGTGCTCATCGTGTGAGAGCAGTACGGCGTCCAGGTGGCCGATCTCGCTCGCCTGGACGGCGGCTGGGGCCGTCTTGCTGAGGAACATGCCGGGGCCCACCTCGTAGTCGCCCGGCTCATCGAACGTGGGGTCGGTCAGGATGCGCAGCCCGCCGATCTCGATGAGGGCGGTGGGCCCGCCGAAGACCCGGACGCGCACGACGTCGGCGGGAGAATCTGACATGAATGCTCCTCACGTTATAAGCGAGTTTTTCCGTGAGGATGCTAACACGGCGTCACGGAAGATCTAGGGAATTGCCATGAGAAGATGAGTCCGATGGACGCTGCGGCCTCACGACACCTCCTGCCCCCTGCCCCGGGCGAAGACGGGCGTCCGGCGCTGGCGCTGGCGAACACGTGGCTGGTCACTCCAGCCGGCACGACCGACATGATCGGTGATCGGGAGCTCGCGACGGCCTGGCTTGTCGAGCAGAACCTGATCGATTCCGCGCTGACGCTCGGTGACCCGTGCACGGCGCGTTTGCGCACGTTGCGGCATAGCGTCCGCGGGTTGCTCACCGCTTTGACGCAGAAGGAGCCCGCGCCTCAGCACGCACTGACCACGGTCAACGACGCCCTGACCGCGGTGCCGCGCGCGCAACTGCTGGCCTGGAGCTCCGAGCAGGGGCTGTATCGCCGTCGACTCCATCCGCTGGACCAGGCCACCGACCACATACTCGCCGAATTGGCCGCAGACGCCGCCGACCTTCTCACAGGACCGGACGTGCCGAGAATCGCCGCGTGCGCTGCCGAGCCCTGCTCTCGATTCCTCGTGCGCACCCATGGAGCACGCCTGTGGTGCTCAGTGCGCTGCGGAGATCGGGTCCGGGCGGCACGGGCCTACGCCCGCCGGCGTCGGCCTTCATCTGGTTAGTTGCGTGCCCGGAGAAGGCGCCGGAACGACGCCCGGTGTCACGCGAGGCGCCTGCCGCCCCTGAGAGGGGCGGATGCACTCATCCCCGGTGAGGCCGGCCCTCGCAGGTCCGCGCACGCCGACTGACTCGCATCGATCCGCCGCCGCATGAGAGTGGTGCTTTTCCGGACCTGGGCGCGTATGCGAATCGACGATGCGCCAGAAATAACCCGATTCTCGACATAAGTTGCCAACTGGATTTAATTGCGTTTCTGAGTGTTCAAAGTATGCGGTATCCCGATGGTTAGCAGTACATGCCCTTGATGGCGTCATTGAATTCTGCCTACACTCGCCTGCGTCGGGTGAGTTTCTGGAGCGGTCAGAGAAATGGAAGGCTGAGTGTGGCCGACGTGTCGGAAGAATGCCCGCCGTCTGTATCGCGATGGGCGGCGCCGGAGAGTTCGTTGTTATCCGCATTCGATCCAGTACTCTTTCGCAGGAATTCCGAGGCGGTCGCCGCGCGCCTGGAATCGCATTTGGCGGACCGGTCCGTCCGGGGCTTGGAACTTGCGGATCCGGGCGTCCTGGCACAGGCGGCGCGGGCGTTGATGACGACCGAGCGTGAGAGCATCGCCGCCTTCGACGAGAAACGGCTGGCGGCGATCGTCGAGCTCTACATCCGTACCGGTATCCAGGTGCACTCGCCCGGATACATGGGACGGCAGTTCTCCGGAACCGTCCCGATGGCCGGCGTCATCGACTTCGTCGGCTCGGTCGTCAACCAGCCCTCGTCCTACTACGAGGCGGGGCAGCTGCCGATCACGGCCGAGCGGATCATGGCCGAGGAGCTCAACCGCTTCATCGGCTGGGACCCGGGCCGCTTCGCGATGGTCACCACGTCGGGGGGCTCGCTGGCCAACCTCACCGCGCTGCTGGCCGCCAGGAACCGCGCCTATCCCGACATCTGGGCGTGCGGCGAGCACGGCGGCCGCGGCCTGCCCGCCATCGCGGTCAGCGAGGAGGTGCACTACAGCGTGACCCGCGCGGCCGGCGTCCTGGGCATCGGCGAGAAGCGGATCGTCCGGCTGCCGGTGGACCCGCGCGGACGCATCGCCGTGAACCGGGTGCCCGCGGTGCTCGCCGCCGCCGAGCGCCGGGGGCTGGAGGTCTTCTGCCTGGTGGCGTCCGCGGGCACCACCGCGCTCGGCGCCTTCGACCCGATCGGCGAACTGGCCGGTATCGCCGCCGAAGGCGGCATCTGGCTGCATGTCGACGGAGCGCACGGCGCGAGCCTGCTGGTGTCGGACGTGCTGCGGCACAGGCTGCGCGGGATCGAGAAGGCCGACTCGCTGACCTGGGACGCGCACAAGCTGATGTTCGTCCCCGCGCCCTGCACCATGCTGTTCTACCGCGACGCGCGGGACGCTCCCCAGGCGTTCGGCCGCGGCGCCGCCAGCTACGTCCTCGACGAGGAGCCCGACGCGCACTGCGCGCTCGACAGCGGCGACAAGAACCTCGAGTGCACGAAACGTCCGATGATCATGCCGTTGTGGGCGCTGTGGGCGGTGTACGGGCGCGCGCTCTTCGCCGAGAAGATCGAGCAGTTGTGCCAGACGGCGCACGAGGCGCACCGCGTCCTGCTCGACGAACCCGATTTCGAGGTGCTGCACGAGCCGGAGGCCAACATTCTCTGTTTCCGTTACCGGCCGGAAGGCGTCGCCGCCGAACGTGTCCATCGCCTGCAACTGCGAATCAGGAAACAGGTAAGGCTGGCCGGGCGGTTCTTCATCTCCAAGGTGGACGTGCAGGGAACCGCGGCGCTGCGCGTCGTCTTCATGAACCACCAGATCAGCGCCGAGCATTTCCGGATGCTCCTCGCCGAAATCAGGAGCACCGGTCAGCGGCTGCTCCGCGGCGACCTCCCCGCATGACGAACCCCCGTGACGAACCCCCCGTGAAGAATAGGAGCGCGACATGACCTCGACGATTCTCAGGCCGGTCGGCCGGTCGCCCGTGGACGGCCCGGAACTGGCGGCGCGGCTGATCCCCGAGGAGGAGATGCGGCCGTGGTCGGTGGACGCCGTCCCGGCGCTGCCGTCCTTCGCGAGCAAGTTGCGCGAGTGCGAGCGGCTCTGCGGCATCCCCTACGCCGAGACCCCGCACGATGTCCAGGACGCTCTGGTCCTGCGCCGCCTCGGCCAGATGATCAACACGGTGCTGCTCAACCCGCTGTGGCGGGAGCGGCTGGCGGCCTCCGGCGTCACCGGTCCGCCCGCCACCTACGAGGAGTGGGAACGGGTGCCGCTGTCGGACAAGACCGTCCAACGCGACATGTTCACGGGGGCGCGCTCCGGGATGGTGGTGCCGCTCGCGCACGGCGGGTTCGAGGTGGTGGCCAGCGGCGGCACCAGCGACGGGCTGCCGCTGGAGATCGTCTACTCGCTGCGGGAGCTGCACGACACCTACCGCATCGCCGGCGCCTTCATGGGCACCTACCAGCTCCGCGACCACCTGGCCGGCGGCGATCCCAAATGGCTGTTCACCAACCTCGCCGACTACCAGATGTGGAGCAGCGGGACCATGGTCGGCGGCGTCCTGCAGCAAGTCCCGGGCGTCAACTACATCGGCGCGGGCCCCGTCACCGGCCCCGTGCTGGAGCACATGTTCTCCTACCCCGGGCCCAAGGCCATGATGGGCATCTCAGCGGGCATCGCGATCCTCAGCGACCTCGGCGCCGGACTGAGCCGCCAGGCGCGGGAGAGCTTCCGCGTCGCGCTGTACGGCAGCGGCGTGCTGCCGCAGCGCAAGCGTGCCGAGCTGCGCGCGGTCTTCCCGAACGTCGCGATCCTCAGCTACTTCGCCGCCACCCAGGCCGAGACCGTCGGGCTCCAGCTGAGCGACGACTCGCCCTGGCTGGCCGCGGTGCCCGGCCTGCACCTCGTGGAGATCGTCGACGGCCAGGGCCGCGCGGTCGCCGAGGGGGAGGAGGGCGAGCTCGTCGTCACCCGGCTGCACGCGCACGAGGCGCCGCTGCTGCGGCTCAAGCTCGGCGACCGGATGATCCGCCGACCCGCCCTCGACGGGCCCGGCCTGAAGACCGGCCGGTTCGAGTTCGCCGGCCGCACCGGCGACGTGCTGCACATCAACGACAGCCAGTACTCGGCGGCGATCGCCTACGCCGCGCTCCGCGACCGGCTGCGCGAGACCACCGGCATGGACCTGGACGCCGCCGCCCACGACATCCAGTTCGTCAACCACCGCGAGCACAAGACCATCACGCTGCTCGCCGCGGTCGACGACGCCGACGGCCTCACCTGCGCGCTGTCGGCCGCTCTCGGCCCGACCGGCGTCCACCAGGTCTTCGTCGGCGCGCTTCTCCGCTCCCTGTCGCTGTTCAACGACCGGGAGGCCACCCCGGAGGCGGTCGAGCGGACCGGCTACCGCTTCCAGCTCGCGTTCGTGCCCCGGTCCTCGCCCGAGATCGAGCGGACGGCCGTCGGCAAGGTTCCCCTGGTCCGAGACCGGGGCTGAGGGACGGCAACCGACCAGAACAGGAGTGCCAGTGAAACCCCACGTCAACATCGTCGTCCTCGTGGACGCCGTCGGAGCCCTGTCCGACGGGACGCTGCACAACGGCAACCTCTCCCTGGTGGACGACGGTGCCTTCGAAAGCCGCGGCCAGGGCACCGTCGACCTGTGCACGATCGTCGTGCCCGGGCAGGTCGTCCAGTGGACCGCGATCGCGGTCGACGTCCAGACGACCGCCGAGATCTCCGCCATCACCTTCCTGCCACCCGGCGGAGCCGCCCCGGAGCGGGCACCGGCTTGGGAGGGGCAGTCCGGCGGCCACGAGAACCTCGACCTCAAGGTGTGGGAGGGCATCGTCCCGGCCCACCTCACCCGCGGCGTCCCCTACCACTACCGGCTGGAAGTGCAGATGCACGAGGGCTCCCACAGCGTCCTGCATCTCGACTCGCCCGCGCTGATGTGCGCGTGACCCCACCAGCGACCCGAAAGGCGCATCCATGGCGCAGCAGCAAGGGATCATCGTCCTCGTCGACATCGCCAACGCGCTCCAGGCCAGAACGCTCACCGGCAACGTCTACCTCTTCGACAACATGGCCTTCCTCGGCTCGACCGGACAGGGCACCGCGGACCTGGTGACCATCTGCCCCGGCACGTACTGGGCGGACGGGTCGCAGGCAACCGAGCAGGTGCTGAACTGGCTGCCCGCCAGCCTCGGCTCCATCCCCCCGACCGTCCCTCGCAGCTACCACGCCGACCGGGCGCAGGCCACCGACCAGGAGGCGCTGGAGGAGATCGCGGGCGTCGCCGACCGGGCCGGGGACCCGTCCGTCGACACGGCGGCCGAACTGGAGGGCCTGCGGCGCCGCGTGGGCGCCCGCGCCCGGCGGCCGCGCGGCGGCCGGGCCCCGGCCATCGGCAAGGTCCTGGACGTCACCGGGAACGTCGTCACCGGCGAGGGGCAGGCCTACAACCACCCCAACCCGGTGATCACTGACATCACCGGACAGGCCGTGGACGAGAAGGTCATGTATCCGGCCCAGTACGGCTCGCCGGACATGGTGTCGGACGGCTGGTACTGGGCGGCATCGGTCGACACGGCCCGTCCCGGAACCTACCGCTACACGATGCACATCCAGTTGCACGAGCTGGTGTGGCGCAACGACGAGCCGGCCTGGGAGCCGGTCGACCTCACCTGCGAGTCCGCCATCAAGGTCATCAGCGACCCCAAGCGCAACGCCTTCACCGGGGCGGGCCTCGGCATGCTGCCGATGCCCTGAGCCCGCGTCCCCCCGAGTCCCGCACCGAACGGAGAAGCCGATGCCCAGCAAGGCCAGACCACCCGAGTCCCGGCCCGTGTCGATCACGGCGGTGATCGATCCGGTCGCGGCCCTCGCCTCCGGCACCCTGGAGGGGAACCTGTACCTGTACGACACCAACAAGGCCGAGGGATCGACCGGCTTCGGCACGGTGGACCTGCGCACCCGGGTGCGCTCCGGCGACCGGATCATCTGGAACGTCGTCGTCCTGGAGTGCGAGACCTACGCCGCCCTCGACGGCATCGTGATCGACGAGAAGTTCTGCGCGCCCGAACGGAAGCTCTACCCCAACACCGACATCGCCTACTGGACCGCGACGGTGAAGCGGCATGTCACCGAGCCCGTCTCGTACCGGCTGAAGTTCCGTCTCGGCACCGTCACGGAGCCGTACGCCATATCGACGCCGGCCCTGGTCGGCCAGAGTGCCACCGGAAGGGGGCACCGGTGACCACCGAGACCCGCGGTCAGCTCAACTCCGTCCAGCTCAACGTCGTCACCCTGGTGAACATGGAACGCGCCGCCCAGACCGGGTCCCTCGACGACGCGCTCTACATGATGGACAACAGCGTCGGCGGAGTCGGGCAGGGCACCGACCATCTCGAGACCATCTGCAAGCAGGGCCAGGTGATCAACTGGATCATCCGCCCGATCGAGATGCACAAGCGCCCCGACGGCACCTGGCCGCCCATGCCAAAGATCAACAACTTGGTGTTCCTGGACACCGAGCGGGGCGACGAGGAGGACGTCGCCGAACGCCGCATCATGACCGAGCTGAAGATCTACGGGATGCCGGACCTGATGCGCTCGCCCTACACGCCGATCTACTACTACTGGGCGGGGGCCGTTCTCAGCACCGCCCGGCCGGGACTGTACCGCTACCGTCTGGTCCTCGAACTGGAGCAGGACGGCACGAAGGAGAGGCTCTACCTGAACACCGAGAACCACCCGTCGCTCCGGGTCCTCAAGGTGTGACGGCCGGCCCCGGTGCCGCGCGGGCCCGGCCGGACGACCGGGCCCGCACGGACGGGCCGCAGCCCTCGGCGTGCCCCGGAGCGGAAGAGCAGGCCCCCAACTCCGCCCGCGCGCCCACAGACGAACCGATCCCCCCTCCGAGCCCAGCGGCGACAACCCGAAAGAGCCGAGCACCGCGACGATCCGGGTGAGCACCGACCCGGCGCGCGGTTCGCCGTGACGACGACCTGGACCGCCGCGCGCATCAGGGCTGCTTCAGCAGTCGGTCGACCAGGCCGGCGATGTAGTCCGGGGTGAGCGGGCCCGCGCCGAACAGGACGCGGATGTACATCGGGGCCATGATGTGGTCGAGCACGCCCAGCACGTCGGGTGGATGCTCGCCGCGGTCGCCGGCGCGGTCGAGCATGGCCTGCACGAAGCGGGTGCGTTCGGCGAGAAAATCGTCACGCGCCCGCAGGCCCCGTTCGCCCCTGTTCGACAGGGCGACGGTCAGGCGGAGCACCGCCAGGCCGTCGGGACCCGTGATCTCGCGTGCCACCTGGGCCGCGTAGGCGTGCAGGTCACCGGCCAGACTCCCGGTGTCGGGCATGGGCGACTGCGCGTTCAGGCGCGTGAGCACCACGTCGGTGAGCAGGGTCTCCAGGGTGCCCCACCGGCGGTAGATGCTGGTATCGGCCACGCCCGCGCGGGCCGCGACGTCGCCGACCGTGAATTCGCCGTAGCCGCGCTCGCCGACCAGTTCCGTGACGGCCTGGTGCACCGCCGCCCGGACGCGGGCGCTGCGCCCGCCGGGCCGCCGGGCCGGCTGCCGCTTCTCCATGGCCCCACCTTAGCGCAGCTCGCAGTTGCGTTAACGGGCTCCGCCCGTTAGCCTCCTAAAGCAGTTATAAGCTGCTTTAGGAGGAACGATGAAGTCTGCACCGCCGGTGGCCGTGCCGAATCGGGCGGCGTTGCTCACGGTGACCTGCCTGGGGCAGTTCATGGTGCTGCTCGACAACACGATCGTCGGGGCGGCGCTGCCCGACATGCGGGAGCGGCTGCACACCCAGTTGACCGGGCTGCAATGGATCGTCGACGCCTATGTGCTGCTGGTCGCCATGCTGTTGCTGTCCGGCGGCGTCTTCGCCGACCGCTTCGGCCGCAAGAGGATGTACCTGGCCGGCGTCGTGGTGTTCACCGCCGCGTCCGTCCTGTGCTCCGCCGCGCCCTCGATCGGCTGGCTGATCGTCGGGCGGGTGCTGCAGGGCATCGGGGCCGCGGCGCTGAGTCCCGCCTCGCTGACCCTGCTCACCGCCGCGTATCCGGTTCCGCGGGAGCGGGTCAGGGCCATCGGGCTGTGGGCGGGACTCAGCGGAATCGGTCTGGCCGCCGGACCATTGGCCGGTGGCGTTCTGGTGGAGGCCTTCGGCTGGCCCGCCATCTTCCTCGTCAACGTGCCCGTCGGCGCGGTCCTGCTGGTCGCCGGCCTGCGCGTGCTGGACGAGTCCCGCAACCCGAGCGCGCCGGCGATCGACCTCCCAGGAACGGTCCTGTCAGTCCTGGGCGTGGGGGCGCTCACCTACGGGCTGATCGAGGGCGGCGCCCGTGGCTGGACCTCGCCCGTGATCCTGAGCAGCTTCGCCGCCGCGGCCGTGATCCTCGCCGTCTTCGTGGTCGTCGAGGGGCGGGTCTCGGCGCCGATGCTGCCCTTGCGGCTCTTCCGGCAACGGCTGTTCACGGTCTCCAACACGGCGATGATCGTGGTCGGCTTCGCGCTCATGGGCTCGTCGTTCTTCTTCTCCCAGTTCTTCGTCTACGTCCAGGGCAGCTCGATCCTGCGAGCCGGGGTGCAGACCCTGCCCGCAACGCTCGCGATGGTCATCGTCAGCCCGTTCGCGGGCCGGTTCGCCGCCCGGTACGGCTTCCGGATCATGGTCACCATCGGCCTGGCGCTGGCCGGGCTGGGACTGCTGGCCCTGGGCTTCGTGCACGCCGACACCGCCTATACGAACGTGTGGTGGCGGCTCGCCGTCGTCGGTATCGGGTTCGCCCTGACCATGTCCCCGCTGACCGGCGCCGCCATCCAGTCGGCCGACCCGCAGGAGGGCGGCCTGGCGTCCGGCGTCAGCAGCACCACCCGGCAGATCGGCGCGGTCCTCGGCGTGGCGGTGCTCGGAGCCGTCGTGCGCACCCGGGAGTCCAGTGGCGCCTCCTTCGAGGAGGGGCTCAACAGCGCCTTCGTCGTTGCCGGTGTCGTCACCTTGGCCACAGCCGTGTTCACGGGCCTGTGGCTGGTCAGGAGCGCCGAATCGCCACGGCCGGCAAGCCAGGCCCCGCGCGTTCGTGAGAACACCATGAGTCACTGACGCGGACAGGGCCCGGTAGTAATCAGGAGCCGACGGCTTCGGCGGTGCCGGTGGTGCAGTGACGGGCGCGGCCCGAAACGGGCGGCCCGCGGAAATCTTCGCGGGAGCTGTCACAGCCCGGACGGGTGCCCTGTCTTAGCTGGCGACCGGGCTGCGACCGACGGCCCGGCGGACAGGAGGGTACTCATGAAGATCGTGGTCATCGGCGGCACCGGCCTGATCGGTTCGAAGGCCGTGGAGATGCTCCGGCAGCACGGGCACGAGGCGGTGCCGGCCGCGCCGAACACGGGCGTGAACACGCTCACGGGCGAGGGACTGGCCGAGGTGCTGGAGGGCGCGTCCGCGGTCATCGACGTGTCCAACTCGCCGTCCTTCGAGGACGCGGCGGTGCTGAACTTCTTCACGACCTCGACCGGCAACCTGCTCGAGGCGGAGAAGAAGGCGGGCGTGGGCCACCACGTCGCGCTGACGATCGTGAACACCGACCGGCGGCCCGACATCGGCTACTTCCGGGCGAAGGTCGCGCAGGAGAGGCTGATCGAGGAGTCGCCGATCCCGTTCTCGCTGATCCACGCGACGCAGTTCTTCGAGTTCGGCCGCAGGATCGCCGACGAGGCCGCCGCCGGCGGCGACACGGTCCCGATGCCGCCGGTGCTGTTCCAGCCCATCGCGGGCGGGGAGGTGTCCCGGATGGTCGCGCGGACCGCGGCGGGCGCGCCGCTGAACGGCCGCATCCAGATCGCCGGCCCCGAGCTGTCGCGGATGGACGAGTTCTTCCGCAAGGCGCTGGCCGCGTGGGGCGACCCGCGCGAGGTGGTCACCGACCCGCACGCGCACTACTTCGGCGCCGAGATGCACGAGCGCGACCTCGTTCCGGACGAGGGCGCCGCGACCCTCGGCGAGATCACGTACGCCGACTGGCTGGCCGCGAACCCGGTCAAGTGACCCCGTCCGCACCGACGAGCCCAGGAGCCACCACCCTGTCCGGCCCTGACGCCACCGCCACCGAGCCGAAGCCCGGATCGACTGCCTGGCAGACCGCGCTCACCACCGTCCAGGAGGTCGAGCCGCCCTTGGATGCCGGACCGCCGGCGCCACGACGGTCCGGCAGTCGGAGAACCGCCGCATCCGTTCCGTACGGGGGCGGCCCCTCCCGACCGCGCGCACGGCTCTGGCGGCCCGCCAGAGCGAGACCCTCACCCGCAGGTTCGCCTCCGGGCAGATCTCCGTGCGGCTGGTCCACGCGACCAGGCGTCCGGGCGGGCGGCCAGCCGAACGATCCGTGTATGGAGGACCGATGAGCACCCCGACCGGCGACGAGTTCGAGATCGGGTTCGAGGCGGAGGTCGAGGCCGAACTGGAGCTGGCCGAGGCGAGCGACCCGGTGCTGGCCGCGGCGCAGCCGGTCTCCGGGTGGCTGTTCGACCCGGCCGAAGCCGAGGCCGAGGAGATCAGGCTCCGCAACCTGCTCGGCGCTGCCGAGGAACTGGAATCCGGTTCCCGGTCCCGGGGGCACCGCCCCGGCGAAGGCGCCTGACCCCTGCCCACCTCACGGCATCCGAAGCGAGACACCCATGAACCACCCGGTCGGGCGGCAGCATGCCCCGGTTCCCGTCCCGTCGACAGGAATCGCCACGCTCGACGATCTCCGCGAGCACCTGCAGTGGGCGATCGAGCTGGAGCACGCGACCCTGCCGCCGTACCTGTGCGCGCTCTACTCGCTCGACCCGGAACGCAACCCCGAGGCCGCCGAGGCGGTGGCGGGCGTCTTCGTCGAGGAGATGCTGCACCTGGTGCTGGCGGCGAACCTCCTCAACGCCGTCGGCGGGAGCCCGCGGCTGGACGCGCCGGAGCTGCTGCCGCCGCACCCACGGCGGCTGCCGCACGGCGACCCCTCGCTGGAGCTGTCGCTGCTCCCGTTCGGCGACGCGGCGCTCGACATGTTCCTCCGCCTGGAGCGGCCGGCGCCGCCCGGCGCCCCCGCCGAAGGCGACCGCTACGAGACGATCGGGCAGTTCTATGAGGCGATCGAGGCCGGGCTCAGCGGCCTGTGCGACCGGCTGGGCGAGGCGGAGGTCTTCTCGGGCGATCCGTCCCGCCAGGTCCACGCCGGGCACTTCCAGCACACCGCCGGACGGATGATCGCGGTCACGGATCCGGCCTCGGCGCTGGCCGCGCTGGAGGAGATCGTCGAGGAGGGCGAGGGCACGTCCCGCGGCGCGGTCTGGGACGGCGACCCCGACGTCCACCACCCCGACCGGGACGAGGTCGCCCACTACTACCGCTTCCAGGAGCTCGAAGCCGGCCGCCGCTACCGCCGCGGCGACACCCCGCGGTCCGGGCCCACCGGCGAGCCGGTCGGCGTGGACCTCGCCGGCGTCCTGCCGATGCGGCCCAACCCCAAGATCGCCGACCACCCGCCGGGCAGCGCGATCCGCGCGGCCCAGGCGGAGTTCAACCGGACGTACTGCACCCTCCTGCACCTGCTGGAGCAGGCGTTCAACGGCAGCCCGCAGCTGCTCGGGGACGCGGTCACCACCATGTACAGGCTCAAGGCGCAGGCCCAGGCGCTGATGCGCACGCCCGACGGCGACGGCACCACGGCCGGCCCCACGTTCGAGTACGTCCCGCCGGATGAGCGCGGTGGGGGCGCCGGCGACGAGCCGTAGCGCATACACGTGCTCCCTCACGGCCCGCACCCCGCGCACGGCGGGGTCCCGCTCCGGCGCGATCGGAAGATCGTCTCTGCCGAGGGCAGCGCGCTCACCTGGCGGACTGGCGACGCCCTGCCGACCGCTGTGTCGCCGCGGCCGATCTCGGTCCAGGTCGCCGCGCGGGCCGCGCTCCCGCAGGCGCTCCGCCATCTCGGAGTGGTAGCGGTTACTGTCACAGAAGTGAGGCCTGCCTTGTCTGAGTTGTCCGAGGGCAGGTGAGACCGGACAGGCCGGCGATCCGAGCGGGGGCGATCATGGTGGCGGACGACGGCCGGGGCGAGGACCCGGCGGCGGGCGGGCCGGCCGCCGACGTTCCGGAGGCGGTGGGCGATCTCGACCACGCCGCGGCGGTCTTCGCCGAGGTGCGGCGGCGGTTGTTCGGGATCGCCTACCGGATGCTGGGCAGCGTCACCGAGGCCGAGGATCTGGTGCAGGATGTCTGGCTGCGGTGGCAGACCTACGACCGCGCTGCCGTGGCCGATCCCGCCGCGTTCCTGGCGACGACCACCACCCGGCTGGCGATCAACGTCCTGCGGTCGGCGCGGGTCCGCAGGGAAAGCTACGTCGGTCCCTGGCTGCCCGAGCCCGTCGATACCGGCTCCGATCCGTACCTGGGCGCTGAACGCGGCGAGGCGCTCAGTTTCGCGGTCCTGATGCTCCTGGAACGGCTGTCGCCGACCGAACGCGCCGCCTATGTCCTGCGAGAGGCGTTCGACTACCCCTATCCGCAGATCGCCGAGATCCTCCAGGCCGGGGAGGCGGCGGTCCGGCAGCTGGTCAGCAGGGCCCGCAAGCACCTGCGGTCCGAGCGGCGGGCACCGGTGACCGGCGCCGAGCAGCGCAGGCTGCTGACCGCTTTCGTCGCCGCCGCCCGCGCCGGCGACATGGCCGCCCTGGAGGAGATCCTCGCCGCGGACGCGGTCAGCTACTCCGACGGCGGCGGCGCCGTCCGGGCGTCCCGTTTCCCCGTGGTGGGCGCGGTCCGTGTCGCCAAGTACGTCCGGGCGTTCGCGAACCAGTTCTGGGACGGGGTCGACGTGGAGTGGGCCACCGTGAACGGCCAGTGGGCCGCCCTGCTCCAGCGCGACGGCCGGACCTTCGCCGTCCTCACCGTCGACGGCTCCGACCAGGGCATCGGCCAGGTGCTGTGGATGATGAACCCCGCCAAGATCACCGCCGCGGCGGCCGTCGCCTGACCGCCCGCGCGACCGGCCGCCCCGTTGGGCGGCCGCACCAAGGCCGGACGGGGGCCGGCCGCCCACGACCTGCTCTGCCGGTCGTGGGCGACGGCTACTTCGCGCTGCGGTCCCTCAAGCCGGTTTGCCGATGTCGATCCACCGCTGGAGCTTCACCAGGTCCGCCTCGGGCCATGCGCCGTCGCATGGCATTCGCCCGCTCAGCAGGGAACCGATGATGGCGTCGGCGTGCTCGGAGACGTCAGCATGATCGAACAGGTCGAAACGGGTCAGCATCGCGGCGCGGTCCTTCGTCCGGAACAGGGGCTTGATGTCCTGCTCGAAGCTGAGCTCGTCGCCTTCAGTTGAGGATGGCACGTCTTTCTCTCCTTTCATGGAATGGCGGCATCGGTCCCCTAGACAGACCGGACAGCCCGCTGATCCGTGACAGGCTCCGCGCCGACGAGGGTGAGCACTTCTCGATGGGCCGTCACAGCCCGGACGGGTCGCCTGTCTTAGCTGGTGACCGGGTGACCCCGGGGCGCGGCGAATCCGTGCTCCGGCGGTCGCCGCGTACCTACTGGAAGGCCGAAAGTGCACGACATGTTCAACGGCAGAGTCGTCCTCGTCACCGGAGCGTCCTCGGGCATCGGCGAGGCCACAGCGCTGGCCTTCTCGGCGGAGGGGGCCCGCGTCGCCGCCGGAGCCCGGCGCGCGGATCGGCTGGAGTCCCTCGCGCGCAAGGCGCCGGGCGAGGTCCTGACCCTCGATCTGGACGTGACCGACCAGGAGTCGGTGCGAGCGGCGGTCGCCGCGACCGTCGAGCGCTTCGGCGCCCTGGACGTCCTGGTGAACAACGCCGGCGTCATGCTCAACGGCCCGATCGCGGGTGCGGACACCGCCGAATGGACACGCATGGTCGAGACCAACCTGCTCGGGTCGATGTACATGGTCCACGCGGCACTGCCGCACCTGCTGAAGGCCAAGGGCACCGTCGTGCAGATCTCCTCGACCTCGGGCCGGGTCGCGTCGGCCTACAGCGGCGTCTACGGCGCCACGAAGTTCGGCATCACCGCCTTCTCCGAGGCACTGCGGCAGGAGGTCACGGCCCAGGGCGTTCGCGTGGTGGTCGTCGAACCCGGCTTCGTCGCGACCGAACTGATCAGCCACAACACAGATCCCGCGATGCGGGCCCTCGCACGGGACATGGCCGCCGCCATGCGCACCCTTCAGCCCGAGGACATCGCCAACGCCGTCGTGTACGCGGTCACCCAGCCCGAGCACGTCGCCGTCAACGAGATCCTCGTCCGCCCGACCGACCAGACCAGGTAGGGGAGCGAGGGTCACAGATCGGTGAGCTGTCCGGTCTTGGCTGGCGACGGTGAAGAGGTGAGGACGACATGCCCACGATCCGGACGGCCGGCGGTCACGCGGACCGTTCCACCACCGGGGAACGGCCCAAGGACGCCTCCCGCTCCCCGGAGCCCCCGTCCCGCAGCGGCGCTGGGAGCGGTGGCCGCGGCGTTGACGACGGCCGTCCATGACCGGCCCGGACGCCGGCGCCCTCGCCTCGCTCGCGGAGATGCTCGACGAACGGCGGCACCTGGTGGACATCGCCACCTGGATGTTCGGCTCCGCCGCCGCGGCCGAGGAGATCGTCCAGGAGACCTACCGTCGCTGGTACGTCCTCGACGACCGCGAACGCGCCGCCATCGCGCTGCCCCGGGCCTGGCTGACGCGGGTGGCGGGAGGCATCTGCCTGGAACTGATCGCCTCCATCGCCGCGGCCGTCCCCGGCGATCCGGCCCTCCCCACCGCCTCGGCCCCCTTCGGTTCCACGGCCGGCGACCGGGATCCCGCCGTCGAGGGGAGTCCGATTCGCCGTCCGGCCCCGTCCAGCACGCCCGACCTCGCCGAGGGCCGACCGCGGCCGGGGCGGGACGTTCCCGACCGTGCGATGCTGCGGAGGCATGATCGGATCGCTCGGCGGTTCGCGGCGGCCTGCGGCGCGGGGGACACGGCCGCGCTGATGGCCGTCCTGGCCGCCGACGCGATCGTGGTCAGCGACGGCGGCGGCAACCTGCGCGCCGCGGTCCATCCCACCCACGGTGCGGACGCCGTGGCCCGGTTCATCACGGCTCTGCTGTCGGGCCGCCCCCGTACCGCCGTGACCGTCGGGTCCGTCAACGGCCGCACCGGCCTCGTCCTGCGCCGCGAAGGACGGAAGGTGGCGGTGGTCAGCGTGAGCACGGCGGGCGACGAGGTCATCGCAGTCTGGATCGTGCTGAACCCCGCCAAGCTGGAAGGCCGGCATCGTCCCTGACGTGCTGACGTTCGCCGGCCGGTCAGAGCGCCTGGATCCCGGAGGTGCCTGGCGACTCATGTCGCTTCCTTGAGCCAGGTGCGGCAGAGCCACCAGCCGTTCATGGCGCCGAAGGTGCTGAACGGGTCGATGCCGGTCACTTCGGTGAAACGCTGGATCCGGTTGCGCACCGTGTTGGGGTGCACGAACAGTGTCCCGGCAGCGGCGGTGACGTCGCGGTCGCTCTCCAGCCAGGCGAGGACGGCGCGCGCCACCGGCTCGGCGCCGGATCCGAGCGCGGCCCAGGAGGACCGGTGGCGGTCGAGCAGCACCGCGGCGAGGTCCGGCCGTTCGGTGAGCGCGGCCAGCGGTGCCACGTCGGCGATGTGGACCGCGCCCGTCCGCCCGGTCGACTCGGCGGCGGCCAGGGCGGCGGCCGCCAGGCGCCGCACCGGGGCCAGTTCCTCCGGCTCGGCGGGGCCGGCGAGCCCGGCCGTGATCCCGGCCGCGGCGACCGCGCGGGAGGGCGTCCGAGGAAGGACGCCGACGAGCAGGTCGTTCACGATCGCGCACAGGACCGGCGGATGCTCTCGCAGAGCCCGCTCCACCGGGACGGCGGCGCCGGGCCGGGCGACGAGCACCCACAGTCCGCCGGTGGCCGGCAGGCCCGCTTCGGCGACCGCCAGTGCGGCCGCCGAGCCGCCCTGCAGCAGCCGCCGCAGGATGGCCGCGTCCCGGTCGCCCGGCAGCGGGTCCGCGCCCGCCCTCGTGGCCCGGTGGGATGTGATCAGCCGGGACCGGACCGTCTCGGCCCAGTCGTCGTACAGCTCCCGCGCATCCAGCAGCCGGTCGGGTCCGACCCCCTCGGCGCGGGCGAGCTCCCGGGCCCGCGCCCAGATCGCGCGCTCGGCGACGTGGACGGCGGCGAGCACCGCCTCGATCGGTATGCCCTGCCGGGCGCGGGTGACGCCGAGCTCCTCCACGAACGACAACTCGGCCTCGGTGGGGCCGCGACGGGCGGCCAGCGCCCGGGTCGCCGCCGCCAGGAGCGCGCGGGTGTGCCCGGCGATGTCGGACGGGGGCAGCGCCGCGACCTCCCGTACCGCCGTGCGGACCCCGGCGATCACCGAGGGGAGCAGGTCCTCCTCGCCCACGACCCGCTCGATGAGGTCGATCACCGCCGTCCAGCTGTCAGGTGCGTCCATTCCGCTCATGCTGCCCGCCGTTGTGGCGGCCCACAACCTCGGCCCCGAACCGCGTGCCGTGGCCCATGTCCAGCCCGGTGGAGCAGGCCCTACGGTTTGGCGAGCGCCACAACGTCCGAGGAGAAAAGCCATGGCCCCTCCCCGCCGTGTCGCCGTGATCGGCGCAGGAGCAGCCGGTCTCGCGACGCTCAAGGCGCTGCTCGACGCCGGCTGCGAGGCCGTCGCGTACGAGAAGGGCGACCGGCCCGGCGGCCTGTGGGCCAGGGACAACAGCAGCGGCTTGTCTCCCGCGTACGCCTCCCTGCACCTGAACACCAGCAAGGGCCGTACGGAGTTCGCCGACTTCCCGATGCCCGCCGCATGGCCCGACTACCCGTCGGCCGACCACATCGCCGGCTACCTGTCCGACTACGCGGGAAGGTTCGGGCTCGCGCCGCACATCCAATTCCGCAGCGCCGTCGCCCGTGTCGAGCACGGGCAAGCGTGGACGGTGACGACCGAGTCCGGCGACACGGAACGGTACGACGCCGTGGTCGTCGCCAACGGCCACAACTGGGACCCGCGCCTCCCTGACCCGATGTATCCCGGGACCTTCGACGGCGTCCAGATGCACGCTCACGACTACCGCACCGCCGACGTCTTCCAAGGCAAGCGGGTACTCGTCGTCGGGATGGGCAACTCCGCCATGGACATCGCCGTGGACGCCTCGTACACGGCCCGGGGCCCGGTCCTGCTCTCGGCCCGGCACGGGGTCCACATCGTCCCCAAGTACCTCTTCGGCCGCCCGTCCGACGCGACCGGCGGCGCCCTCGCCGCCCTGCCGTGGCGGCTGCGCCAACGCGTCGCCGAGACAATGCTGCGGCTGGCCGTGGGGACCCCGCAGAGCTACGGCCTTCCGGCTCCCGCAGGCGGCCTCTTCCAGAACCATCCCACGATCAGCGACACGATCCTGCACCGCCTCACCCACGGCGAGGTGGCCGCGCGCCCCGGCATCGGCCACCTCGGCGGAGACCGGGTCGTCTTCACCGACGGCACCGCCGACCCGGTCGACCTGATCGTGTGGGCCACCGGCTACCGCGTGAGCATCCCGTTCCTGTCCCCGCGCTGGCTGGGGCCCGACCCGGAACGGCTGCCGCTCTACAAGCGGGTCTTCCACCTGGCCGAGCCCAGCCTGGCGTTCGTGGGCCTGATGCAGTCCACGGGCGCGGCGCTCCCCGTGGTGGAGGCCCAGGCCAAACTGGCCGCCGCATACCTGTCCGGCTCCTACGCCCTGCCCCCGGCTGACGAACAGCGCCGCGCCGTCGCCCGCGCTCTGCGCGCCGCCGTCCGGCGCTGGGGTGAGAATGCGCGGCCCCACATGCGCATCGACTTCGACCAGTACGTCGCCGACCTGCCCCGCGAGATCGCGGCCGGCCGCTCCCGCCTCGCCCGCGGGGCACGCCCGTTCACTCCCAAGGAGACCGTCGTATGAGCACCCGCCGCGACCCCCACGGCATGCGCGTCCTCGTCACCGGCGCGTCCGGGACGTTCGGCCGGGCGGTCTGCGCCCGGCTGAGCGGACTCGGGGCCCACGTCGTCGGCCTGGACCTGGCGCCTCGCGAGGACGACCCGGTCGAGGTCCTGGCCTGCGACATCACCGACGACGACGCCGTCCCGGCGGCGGTGGCCGAGGCGATCGGCAGGCTCGGCGGGCTCGACCTGCTGATCAACAACGCCGGCATCGGCGGGCCCGCCCCCGCCGAGCTGCCGCCCGGCGCGGAGGTCCGCCGCCAGCTCGACATCAACCTGCTCGGCACCTGGCGGGTGACCGCCGCATGCGTGGACGCCCTGGTCGCCTCCCGCGGCCGGGTCGTCATGGTCTCCTCGCGGATGGCCGTCATGCAGCTGCCGCTCGCCGCCGCGTACGGCGCCTCCAAGCGCGCACTGGTGGCGTACGCGGACGCGCTCCGCCTGGAGATCGGCACCCACGTCGACGTCACCTGCGTGTACCCGTCCGCCGTACGGAGCCCGATCCACGACTCCACGGCCGCCGCAGGGCTCTCGCTGGAGGGCATGAGCCAGTACGAGCCGCTGGAGGGCGTGGTCCGCACCGTGCTCCGCGCCGCACTGGGCGGACGCCCCCGCCGCGACCTTCCGACGACCCGCCGGGGAGCCGTCGAATTCTTCCTGGCCCGCCACCTGCCCGCACTGACCGACCGGATCGTCGCCCGAACGCTGGCCGACCGGGTCCGCTCCGGCGCGTTCAAGGGCGCCGAACTGGCCGCCGGCGTCGTCGCGCGGCACCGGTCCGCCGGATGACCACGCTGCGCGACCAGGGCGCGGACGCCGGCCAGGACGAACCGCGGACCAGGACGGGCGACCTCTGCGCGTACGCCGCCGGCTCGGTAGGGATGGGCGTATGGGTCACCGTGCCCGGGCTGCTGACGACACCGTCCGATCTGCGCGTCGGCTACCACGAGCGCACCCGCGTCTTCATGTTCCGCATGCTCTTCCTGACCCTGGGGCTCCTCGGCGCCGGTGCCGCGGCCCCCGCGCTGGTGGCCGCGGGGGGACGCGGCGACTACACCCGGATGGCCACGGTCCTCTCCGGCGTCATGCTCGTCTCCGGCCTGGTCTCACTGGCGGGGGTACGGCGCCTCACCGCACACGCCGGTTTCCGGACGCCGCCCGAACGCGCCCACTCCGCCCTCGGCGACATCACCATCGCCTGGCGGGACCGCGGCTTCCGGTCACTGGCGCTCTCCTACCTGTTCACCGGGACCACCACGCACCTGTTCCTCGCCGCCCTGCCCTTCTATACCGAGTACGTCTTCGAGGACACCGGCCTCACGGCGGTGTTCATGGGCGCCTTCCTCGGCCCGGCGGTCGTTGCGGGGCCCGCCTGGGCGGGGCTGTCCCGGCGCATAGGCAAGCAACGCGGCCTGCTGATCTCGCAGGCCGTCTTCATCGCCGGCTCCCTGGCCCCTCTCCTCGGCTACGGTGCGACACCGGCCGTCGCCGTGGTCGCCGTACTGGGCGTCGCGTTCGCCGGCCTCCAACTCTTCGCGTTCTCGATGGTCCCGGACGCCGTCGCGGCCGCCGAGGCACGCGGCACGGCCCGGGCGGGCGCCTACACCGGCGTCTGGACCGCCACCGAGGCCAGCGGCACCGCCATCGGCCCCTACGTGTACTCCGCGGTGCTCGCCCTCGGCGGCTTCGTCTCCACCACCGAGGGCCACACCGTGGCCCAGCCGGACTCCGCCCACACCGCCCTGCTCCTCGGCTTCACCCTCGTCCCGGCCATACTCATGATCATCGCCCTGATGTTCCAGCTCCGCTGCCCACTCGACCAAGGGCGATGACCGGCGGTCCCCGGTGCCTCCGGCTTGCTCCTCCGGCTCCGGCGTTGTTCACCAACGCGCGTCCGGCAGCGCCGTAGGCGGCGGGGGATTCGTCTCCATGCTCGGTACCCGGTCGGCTCAGATCAGCGCCGATAGCTCAAGGGCAACGAGCTGCTTCGTTCGCGAATTTCAGGCGAGGTGGGGTGGTTGTGTGTGGTCGCCTCGGTTGTGAGCGGCCGGCGGCGGAGGAAAATTATGGTCCGGCTTGACTGGCCCGCATCCCCTGCGTTTAGGGGGTTTTAGGGAGTCTTTGCTGGTCGGCCGGGTCTTTGGGACGTGCTTGACGAAATATGGGGCCGCTTGAACCTGTTGTGGGAGTGTGACCGACGGGAAAGCCCGTCCGGAGCGCCCGACCAGATCATGAAGGGCGCATCGAGTCCCTGATCATCAGGACGGCCGATCAAGGCACGTCCGCCGCCGAGTCCGCAGAGAGCCGATCACGGCCGAGCGGAGCCGGGGACCCACCGAAACACCGGGGTGAATCCGCACCCCCGCCGTGCGCGGGGCCGCGGTAGGGCCACTTCCACGCCCGAACCCGACAGCTAACCCGGTAGGCGGACTGGAAGAACTCAGGAGAACCTTCGCATGACCGCTCGTACCTTTGACCTGACCAAGCGCTTGGGCGCCCGCGTCGCCGCGGGAGCCGTCCTCTCCCTGGCAAGTGTGGTCGGGTTCGGCTCGCTCGCCCCGTCCGCCCATGCGGACACCAAGCCCGCGACCACCGCGCACGTCGCCGCCGTTTCCAAGGCCGACGCCAACGGCGCCAAGACCAGCGGCCAGAGCGCCGCGGCCGGCGCCTCCGCGCAGGACGTCATCAAGCTCGCCCGCACGCAGGTCGGCACCCACGAGGACGCGTCGGGCAACAGCAAGTTCAACGACTGGTACGTCGGCTCGCCGCTGGGCGAGCAGAACGCCCACCGCATCGGTGCCAAGAAGGCCTCGGTCTACAAGGGCCAGTCCTGGTGCGACATGTTCGTGTCCTGGCTGGGCCAGCACACCGGCACCAAGGGCATGGGCGCCGACGCCTACACCGTCAGCCACGCCCAGTGGTTCAAGAAGACCGGCCGCTTCGGCGAGACCCCGAAGCCCGGCGCTGTGGTCTTCTTCGCCTGGAACGGCGGCGGCATCAAGGGCGTCGAGCACGTCGGCATCGTCGTGAAGGACAACCACGACGGCACCATCAACACCATCGAGGGCAACACCGGTGACGCGGTGAAGAAGAAGGTCCGCGACACTTCCACCGTCGCCGGCTACGGCTACCCCCAGTACCGGTGAGCCGGGGCCGCTCAGCGGCCCCTCACCCCGCACCGTCCAGTGGTGCTCCCCCCTTCTCCGTTCCCACGCGATCACACCCACGTCGCGAGCACGCCCGTGCCGTGCGCCGGACCCGTCATGCCCGAACGGCGGGCCTTACACGCCCGAAGACGTGACCCGGCGCCCGGACCACCGAGCAAAGGATGAACATGCAGCAGCGAGTCCTCGACAAGGCCCTTATCGGTACCGCCCTCGCGGGCATGCTGGTCACGGGCGTGGCGGCCGGGACCGCCCATGAGGCCATGGCGGACGAGCCGACCGCGCACAAGGTCACCGCGCAGCAGGTCACCGGGCATAAGGCCACGGGGCAGCAGGTCACCGGACACAAGGTCACGGGGCAGCAGGTCACGGGGCACAAGGTCACCGGGCAGCAGGTGATCGAGCAGCAGGTGGCCGGGAAGAAGTTCACCGGGAAGAAGTTCACCGGGAAGAAGGTCACCGGGAAGAAGGCGGCCGGGCAGAAGGCGGCCGGGCAGCGCGACGCGAAGGCCCCCCGCCACACCACCGGCAAGGTCGCTCCGAAGAGCCACACCGTCCTGTCGGGCAGCACCACCGCGTCCTACTTCTGGGACGACGGCTCGGGCGTGAACGGCGACACCGGCGCCCCGGCGGGCGGCAAGCCGATGCAGAAGGGCCTGTTCGCCAGCCCGAGCTGGCCTTTGCACACCAAGGTGAAGGTCACCTACCACGGGCGCAGCGTCACCGGCTTCGTCGGGGACCGCGGACCGGGCGAGCCGTCGCACCGCGGCGTCATGCTCGACCTCGACACCTACACTTTCCGGCACCTGGTGGACGGCAAGAAGCCGAACAGCAAGTACGACACGGGCACCTCGGCGGGCCACCTGAAGGGCGTCAAGTACGAGGTCCTGTCCTGGGGTCACGGCGCCGGCAAGAAGGGCGCCCCGAAGCCCCTCGGCTGACCAGCCCCGCCCAGGTGATCCCTCCAAGTCGCCCCAAGATCCACCACAGGCCCCGCTCCCGTCCCCGGACGAGAGCGGGGTCCGTCACGTCAAACGGTCAACCGTGTCGACGCCGCGACGATCCGGCGCCGATCTCCTCCGCTCGGACGACACCGGCTACCGGGGTATCACTCCGCCATGGCTCGCCAGCGTGACGCCTCCGCCTCGACCGCCTTCCTACCCTCCTCCCGGCCAGCACGGACGAGACTGAGGGAGAAGGACGGATGCGCAGGCTGCGGGACCTCTCTGCCCCACCCCGAATCGGCCACCGTGAGGCAGTCCCCTCCGGACACGCGCGGGCGGCCATAGGCTGGCGCTCATGACGCCCGAGGAACCCCCGCGCGCTCTGCTCGCCGGGGCGTCGCGTCGGTCGGTGCGGCTGTTGCCGTGGGGGGTGGCGTTCGTGCTGTGCGTCGCCCTGCTGCCCACCACGATCACGGTGCTGGGCGTCGACTACGGTCTGAACGGCGGCATCGCGGGCGCGCTGGCCGTCGCGCAGGCGGCCCCGCTGCTGCTCGCCGTCGTCCGGCCGCTGCCTGCCTGGTACGTGATCTTCGCCGCGGACGTGGCCGGGGCGCTCGCGCTGCTCACCGTCGACTTCGAAGAGCGGCTCCTGTGGCCGTTCCCGCCCATGGAGATCGTCGGGTACCTCGGCCTCTGCCTCGCCCTCGGCCTGCGCGAGTCGCGCCGGACGCTGCTGCTGGTGTGGCTGGCGACGGCGGGCGCGAGCGTCGGCCTGGGGTTCGTCGCGCCCCACGGCACGAGCGCCAGGGACGCGCTGCTCACGATCCTGAGCGGCGTCGCGCTCGTGCTCGGCGGTGCGCTCCGCGAGCGGTACGAGGCGCAGCGCAGGCTGGCCGAGCAGGAGACGATCAGCGAGGCCGAGCGCGGCCGGCGAACGCTGCTGGAGGAACGCGCCCGCATCGCGCGCGAGCTGCACGACGTGGTGGCGCACCACATGTCCGTCATCACGGTGCAGGCGGACACCTCGGTCTACCGTCTCGACGGGCTGACGCCGGACGTGCGGGAGGAGTTCACCTCCATCGCGGCGACCGCGCGCGAGTCGCTCGGCGAGATGCGACGGCTCCTCGGCGTGCTGCGGAGCGAGGAGGCGCACGGCGAGCTCGCGCCCCAGCCGGGCCTGGAACGGATCGGGCAGGTGGTGGAGGCGACGGTCAGGGCGGGCGTACCGGTGGAGTTCGCCTCCTGCGACGCCGAGGTGCCCGAGGCGGTGGGGCTCTCCGCGTACCGCATCGTCCAGGAGGCCCTTGCGAACGTCGTGCGGCACGCGCCGGGTGCTCCGACACGCGTGTCGGTGGCGGAGGAAGGGGGCTCGCTCACCGTCCTCGTCGTCAACGGGCCTTCGCCCGAGCCGCCCGCCGCGCCGCTGGAGGAGGGCGGCACGGGCCACGGCCTCGTCGGCATGCGCGAACGGGTGCGGCTCGGCGGCGGCACCCTCGAAGCGGGGCCGCTGCCGGACGGCGGCTTCCGCGTGGCCGCCCGGCTCCCCCTGACGGAAAGGGACTTCACGTGACGACGCGCGTCATCATCGTCGACGACCAGGCCATGGTGCGGGCCGGCTTCGCCGCGCTGCTGGCCGCCCAGAGCGACATCGAGGTGGTGGGCGAGGCCCCCGACGGCGCGCAGGGCGTCGAGCTCAGCCGGCGCACCCATCCCGACGTCGTGTTGATGGACGTCCGCATGCCCGAGATGGACGGTCTGGAGGGCGCGCGCCGCCTCCTCTCGCCACCGCCGGGCGTGACGCACCGACCGCGCGTCCTGATGCTCACCACGTTCGACGTCGACGACTACGTCTACGAGGCGCTGCGGGCGGGCGCGAGCGGCTTCCTGCTCAAGGACGCGCCGCCGGCCGACCTCATCGCGGCGGTGCGCGTCGTCGCCTCGGGCGACGCGCTGCTCGCCCCCTCCGTCACGCGCCGCCTCATCGCGGACTTCGCCCGGCAGCGTCCCCCCGCCCGGGGCAAGCCCGCGCTGCGGCTCAAGGCCTTGACGGAACGCGAGACCGAGGTCCTCACCCTGGTGGCCCGCGGCATGTCCAACTCGGAGATCGCGGAGACGCTGGTGCTGGCCGAGCAGACGGTGAAGACGCACGTGAGCCGCGTCCTCACCAAGCTCGACCTGCGCGACCGCGCCCAGGCGGTGGTCTTCGCGTACGAGTCGGGGCTGGTGACCCCGGGCGAGTAGGACCCCTCTCCTCCACCCCCCACCGCCGTAGCACCCCCACATCGGCTCCCGGGTATGACGCCCGGCGCGCAACCGCCCCCGCACACTCCACCCGATCGGTACGGAGACGACGAGAGGGCGGATGATGAGGCTACGCAGCGGCAAGTGGAAGGCGGGCGGAACACCGGCCCGCCCGGGTCCGGCGAATCCACCTTCCCGCAGCGCGCCGCCGGGCTCGACCGAGGTATGGACATCCATGCCCGTGACTCCGGCTCCCCCCGTTCCCCCGCCCCGCATCCGGAAGGCCGCCGTCGGGGCCCTCGGCATGCTGGCGGCCGCCACCGGAACCCTGGAATCGGTGGTGGCGCCGACACTCCCGCTGCTGCAGCGCGAACTGTCGATGAGCCCTGCCGAAGGGGCACTGCTCAGCATCGCGATGCTCATCACCGGTGCTCTCGTCGCGCCCGTCGCGGGCAATCTCGGTGACCGGCACGGCGGAAAGCGCGTCATGACCCGGCTGATGGCGGTGGTCGCGGCCGGCGGCCTGGTGTCCTCGCTGGCGCCGAACCTGCCGATGCTGCTGCTCGGGCAGGTGCTGCAGGGCGCGATGGTCGGCGCGATGCCGCTCTCGTTCATCCTGGTGCGCAGGCACCTCCCGGCGGGGGAGTCGCAGGTGGCCATCGGGGTGGTCAGCGGGCTGTTCGTGGGCGGCGGCATGCTCGGCACGCTGATCGCCGGGCCCGTCGCGGAAGGACTGTCCCGGCACTGGATGTTCGCGATACCGACGCTCGCGATCGTCGTGGCGACCCTGTCCGTCCACCTGCTGATGCCGGACGACCCGCCGGCCCGCCCGGACGCCCGGATCGACTGGCCCGGCCTGGTCCTGCTGAGCGGCGTCCTGCTGACGCTCATGCTCGGGCTCTCGATGGCGCCCGGCCTCGGCTCGCGACCGCTCGCGCTCGGCGCGCTCGTCCTGGTGCTGGCCGCCTTCACGGCCGGATGGACGGCCGTGGAGCGTCGTACGGCCTCACCGATGGTCGATCTGCGCCTGCTCGCGAGGCCTCCGATATGGAGCTCCTACGTGATCACGTTCGCCGTCTGCGTGGGCACCGCGGTGTCGATGTACCTCGTTCCGCAACTGCTCGCGGTGTCCGGCGACGGGTACGGCTTCGGGGCGGGCTCCACCGACATCGGGCGGTACCTGCTGCCCGGCGCCGTCACGGCGGCTGTCAGCGGGCCGCTCGGCGGAGTCGCGGTGCGGCGCTTCGGCGCGGGTGCGGTGGTCACCGCCGCGATCGGCGCCATGGCGGCCACGCTGGGCGGCCTGGCGCTCCTGCACACCGAGGTCTGGCATCTCGTCGTGGGCAAAGCGCTGATCGCCCTGACCAGTGGCGTCTGCGTCACGGCGATGGTCGTCCGGACGGCCACCTCCGTCGAGCACGGCGACACCGGAACCGCCACCAGCCTGGTCCTGGTGACACGCGTGGTCGGCTTCGCCGCGGGCGCCCAGGTCAGCGGCGCCTTCCTCACCGCCGGGACCCCTTCCGGTTCGGACGTCCCGGCCGAATCGGCCTTCGTCACCGGCTTCGTCATCGCCGGCGCCGTCACGGCGCTCTCCCTGTTCGCCGTCCGCACCATGAGCAAAGGAGCCGAGGAATGACCCGTACTGATGTGATGACTGCCGCCCGCATGGCGCCGAAGCGCAAGGTCCTGATATCGGGGGCAGGCATCGCAGGCCCCGCTCTCGCTTTCTGGCTGACCCGCCACGGATACGCCGTCACGGTGGTGGAGAAGGC
Organism: Actinomadura coerulea; assembly: GCF_014208105.1. Classification (NCBI taxonomy): domain Bacteria; kingdom Bacillati; phylum Actinomycetota; class Actinomycetes; order Streptosporangiales; family Thermomonosporaceae; genus Actinomadura; species Actinomadura coerulea. The sequence continues at coordinate 2,637,910 of NZ_JACHMQ010000001.1, read as the reverse complement.
GGGCTCCCTTCGCAGCGGCGGCTATCCCGTCGATGTGCGCGGCACCGCACTGGAGGTCGTCCGGCGGATGGGAATCCTGCCGCGGCTGCGGGACGCGCACGTCGACCTGCGTCGGCTGACCTTCCTCGACGGGGACGGCGGCGAGGTTGCCTCGGTCGCCCCGCACACCGTCACCGGCGGCGTCGCGGACCGGGATCTGGAGGTGCGGCGCGGCGAGTTGACCGACGCCCTGTACACGGCGGTCCGGGATGACGTGGAGTTCTTGTTCAACGAATCCATCGACACCCTCGACCAGTCGGGCCACGGAGTCGACGTCACCTTTCACACGGGCGCCACGCGTACGTTCGACCTGGTTTTCGGTGCGGACGGCGCACACTCACGCACCCGGGAGATGCTGTTCGGGCCCGAAGAACGGTTCCACCGCTACCTCGGCTACTGCTTCGCCGTGTTCACCATGCGCAACACTTTCGGGCTCTCCCATGAGACCGTCATGTGGAATACGCCGGGCAGGGCCGCGGCACTTTACGCCGTGGGGGACGACGACGAAGTCCACGCGTTCTTGAACTTCGCTCGACCGGAACCGCCGTTCGGCGCGTTGACGAACCCGGAGGCCCAACGGGAACTGGTCGCCGCGGTCTTCGCCGACGCGGGGTGGGAAGTCCCGGGCATGCTGGTCGCCATGCACGACGCCGACGACCTGTTCTTCGACGGAGTCGGCCAGATCCGGATGCCCCGCTGGTCCAGCGGCAGGGGCGCGCTGGTGGGAGACGCCGCGTATGCGCCCTCGTTCCTCACCGGGCAGGGAACCAGCCTCGCGCTCGTCGGCGCGTACATGCTCGCCGGTTCCCTGGCCGACCGGGACCACGCGGCGGGCTTCGCCGCCTACGAACGCGACACCCGCGGGTTCGTGACCCTGAACCAGGGGCTGGTCCGCGAGGGCGGTGCCGCACTGTTCCCGACCACTGTCCAGGCCCTGGAGCAGCGGAACGAAAGGCTGCGCGGACTCAGTGCCATGCCCGCCGCGGACGGACGACCGGCCCCTTCGGCCCTCACTTTGCCTGAATTCACGCCAATGACGTAAGCCCGAGCCCATGTGTGGTCCGTGCTCTTCGACCTGGCAGCGGAGGCGTCAAGGCATATGGACACTAGTCACGTGTGGCCCTGACCGCTTGCTGCTGCAAGCGTCCACGCTCCCGGTCGCACCGGACCGCTCAGCGACCTGGTCCCGCCGTGCCGCCTGCTCGACCTGTCGGGGGAGAGGCGCGTCGAACCGCTGCGCAGGCGGCGTCAGCAAGGCTGTTCGCTGTCGCGGTCGTCAGGTGGCCGGTGACGAGCCAGTGGTAGATGAGGGGGCCGAAGAGCAGGTCGCGGACCGTGTCAGGGGCGAGCGCGGGGTTGAGGCGGCCCTCGGCCAATCCGCGTTCGATCAAGGCGCGGATGGTGGCGTTCCTGGGGTTCGGGTAGTGGTGCGTAGCGCTTCGGCGATGCGACACCTGCTCAGATCCAGGTCGGTCAGGTGGTTGTCGTGCCGTCGGGCTCGGCCGCTGATACGGCCCACCACAGGGCGGCCAGCGCTATCGCCTGCACGCTCACCACGACCGGCACCAACGCGGCGTGCGCGTGCCCGTAGAGGGCGCCGAGTCCTGCTCCGCCGATGAGCCAGGCGGTTCCGTAGACCGCGGCGAAGGCTCCGTATGCGGTCGGGCGGCGTGCGGCCGGGACGAGGTCGGCTACCGCCGCCCGCATCGTCGATTCCTGTACCCCCATCGCCGCGCCCCACAGCGCCGCGCCGGCCAGCACCGGACCCAGGGAGCCGGCGAACGCCAGGGCGGTGCCGGTGCCGGCCAGCACCGGCAGCGCCACCAGGACGCGCAAGCCCCATCTGTCGAACAACCGGCCCGTGGCCAGCGCCGCGACCGCGTCGACCGCCATCGCGCCGGCGTACACCAAGGGCACCGCCTGCGGACGCATCAGGCCCGCCTCCACCAGATGGAATCCGATCAGCCCGAAAGTGGCGAACCCCGCCATCGTCACGGCGGAGAACACCGCGTAGCGCCAGAAGACCCGGCCCAGTCCCGCGAGCGGTTTGAACCTACGGACGGCCGCGGAGCCCGTCGCCGGAATCTCGGCGGGGATCCGCGCGGCGGTGTCCTCGTAGACCCGCGGGTCGGGGACGCGGCGGGCCAGCCAGACGAGAACGATCAGGACCGCGGCGCCGGGGAGCGCCAGGATCCCGAAGCCGAGGCCGTACCCGTGCCATGCGACGGCGGCCGCGACCAGTAGCGGTCCCGCGAACGCGCCTGTCTGGTCCAGCGCTTCGTGCACCGCGAACGCCGTCCCGCGTCCCACCGGGCTGCCGGCATGGGAGAGCAACGTGTCCTTGGCCGGGCTGCGCGTCGCCTTGCCCACCCGTTCGGCCACCACGAGCGCGCACGCCCCTGCCAGCCCGACCGGCAGCGCCAGAGCGGGCACCGCCACGACCGTCAGGCCGTACCCGGCGATCGTCCAGCCCCAGTACCGGCCCGACCGCTCCGCCGCCGGACCGCTCACCAGCCGTAGAACCAGGCCCGCCGCCTCACCGGCGCCCGTCACCACCCCCACCAGGACGGCGCCCGCGCCGAGCGACCCCAGAAACGGACCGGTGATCGACCGGGCCCCCTCGTAGACGGCGTCCGCCAGGAGACTGACCACGCCGAAGACCATGATGAACCGCCACGGCGACAACGCCGCAGCCGATCCGGAGGTCGCCCGCTCGGCCCCCGCCCCCGGAGTATCACCGGTGGGTTCGGAAGCGTTAGCGCTGGCCATGGGCTCTCCTACCAGGCATACACAAAGGACACCAGGTAGGGACTGTTGGCGGAACCCCACAGCGTCGCCGGGGTCGCCGAGTGGAGCGACGGCACCCGCGAACACGTCGACGTGGTGCTGCTGGCCACCGGGTACCGGCCGTCTTTCGCCTCGGCCACTCTGCGCGGGGTCGCCGCCGATGCCCGGCACGTCCTCACTCGGCTGCGCGAGCAGATGGGCACCGCCGACCGTGCATGGGCCCCTGCCGGCGCCGGACAGGGCTTGGGTTAGGCCGGTGCCAGGGCCGGCAGGGCGAACAGGCCCGACAGGCGGGTCAGCCTGTCCGGCACCACCCGGTAGTACACCCACGTGCCGCGTCGTTCACTCTCGATGAGCCCGGCCTGGCGCAGCACCTTCAGGTGGTGGGAAATGGTCGGTGCGGTGAGGTCGAACGGGCCGGTCAGGTCGCACACGCACGCCTCGCCGCCCTCGGCCGAGGCGATCAGGTTCAGCAGGCGCAACCGCACCGGGTCGGACAGGGCCTTGAACACCTTGGCCAGTTCGGCCGCCTCCGCCTCGCTCAACGCCGGGCCGCTCAACGGTGCACAGCAGACGGGGGCGGTCACGTCCTCAAGCGCCAGCAACTTGGACATGCCTCTAATTTGACATCCATCTATCTAGCGATGCAAGCCGGCGCCTGCTTAGATGAATGTCTAAACAGGGTGAGGACGCTGCTGGGCGCGATCACCGGCGCCGACCTCCATACCGACGGACAAGGAGTCATCGTGAACGACGAGACCGGACGACCCGAGCCCGCCGCGTCCCCGGACGCACGTGTCGGTGAGAGCGGCTGCTGTGGTGTCAGCGCCTGCTGCACCGACGCAGAGCAGGCCCTGGACCCGGGCGTGACCGTCCAGCGGGCCAAGGTCGACGCCGGCTGCGGCTGCGTCCAGGAGGGGAGTCCGGACGGCCTCCCGGTCGTGGTGATCGGCGCAGGACCGGTCGGTCTGGCCGCCGCCGCCCACCTGGCCGAACGCGACCAGGACTTCGTCGTCCTGGAGGCCGGGGGAGAGGTGGGCGCGGCGGTTTCGGAGTGGGGGCACGTCCGGCTGTTCTCGCCATGGCGGTACGACACCGACGCGGCCGCCCGGCGGCTGCTGGAGCCGACCGGGTGGCGGCTGCCCGACCCCGAGGCGCTGCCGACCGGCGCCGAACTCGTCCGCGACTACCTGGCCCCGCTCGCGGCCGTGCCCGCGCTGGCCGACCGGATCCGCACCGGCACCCGCGTGGTGGCCGTGACCCGGCAGGGAGTGGACGTGACCCGCACGGTCGGCCGTGAGGAGCGTCCGCTGCTGGTCCGCGCCATAGGCCCTGACGGCGCCGTGGACGACATCGCCGCCCGCGCGGTCATCGACGCGTCCGGCACCTGGGGCCGCGGCAACCCGCTCGGCCACTCGGGCCTGCCCGCCCCCGGCGAGGACCGGGCAGCCGCCCACATCACGGGCCCGCTCCCGGACGTCCTGGGCCGTGACCGCGCCCGCTTCACCGGCCGCCACACCCTGGTCGTCGGGATGGGGCACTCGGCCGCCAACACCCTGCTCGCCCTGGCCGAACTCGCCAAGAACGAGCAGGGCACCCGGATCACCTGGGCGGTGCGCGGCGCATCGGCGGCCCGGCTCTACGGCGGCGGCGACGCCGACGGCCTCCCGGCACGCGGCGCGCTCGGCACCCGCCTGAAGGCGGCCGTGGACAACGGGGAGATCGACCTGGTCCGCGGCTTCACCATCACCGGCCTGGCGGTGCGGGACGACCGGGCCTCTGCCGGATCGGTACAGGTCACAGGCCAGACGCCGGACGGCCCTCGCGTCCTGCCGGCCGACATCGTGGTCGCCGCCACCGGATTCCGGCCCGACCTGGACATGCTGCGCGAAGTGCGGGCCGAACTCGACCCCGCCACCGAAGCGCCGGCCAAACTCGCCCCGATGATCGACCCCAACTTCCACAGCTGCGGCACCGTCCCGCCGCACGGCGAACGCGACCTCGCCCACCCCGAGCCCGGCTTCTACCTGGCCGGGATGAAGAGCTACGGCCGCGCACCCACGTTCCTGATGGCCACCGGGTACGAGCAGGTCCGCTCCATCGTCGCCGCGCTCGCCGGCGACCGCGAAGCCGCCGACACCGTCCAGCTCGACCTACCCGAAACCGGTGTCTGCTCCAGCAGCCTGGTCACCGAGAACCTGCTGCCGGGCGCCACCGGCCAGGACGACGGCTGCGGAACCTCGTGCGCCACCGAGGCAACGCCCGCCCCTGCCACCCAGGCCGAACCCGTCGGCGGCTCGTGCTGCGGACCCACGGCCCCCGAGCCGGTCAGCATCGGCATCGGCGCACCTGCCGGCCTGGGGTTCGCGACCGGACGCGTGCACGGCCACTCCGGCGAGGCCGGGCACGACGACGCCTGACGGGGTATCGAACATCCGATGAGCCGTGGCACTCCCGCGCCGGTGCCGGCGGCGGACACCTCCGCCGCCGGCACCGCGGTGTCCCGCGTCCCGCTGCTCGCCCTCTGCGTCACCGAGATCACCAGCTGGGGCGTGCTCTACTACGCCTTCCCCGTCCTCTCCCAGGCCGTCACCCGCGACACCGGCTGGCCCACCGCGGCCATCACCGCCGCGTTCTCCGGTTCGCTGGTCATGGCCGCGCTGGCCGGCATCCCGGTCGGCCGCGCGCTGGACCGGCACGGCCCCCGCGTCCCGATGACCGGCGGCTCGGTGCTGGCGGTGCTCGCCGTCCTCGCCGTGGCCGCCGCACCGACCCTGTGGACGTTCGCCGCCGCCTGGCTGCTGGCCGGCATCGCGATGTCCGCCGTGCTGTACCAGCCCGCCTTCGCCGCGCTCACCCGCTACCACGCGCCGCACCACCTCGGTGCTCTCACCACCCTCACGCTGGTCGCGGGCCTGGCCAGCACCGTCTTCGCCCCGCTCACCGCCATCCTGTCGGCCCACCTTTCATGGCGCGGCGCCTACCTCGTGCTGGCCGCGGTGCTGGCCGTCGTGACCGTCCCGCTGCACCTGCTCGCCCTGCGCGGTCCCTGGCCCGCGCCGCCCGAAGCCGCGCCGGAAAGGCCCCGCCGTGCCCGGGCCGGCGTGTCGGCCACCGTGCGCAGCAGGCCGTTCCTCCTGCTGACCGCCGCGCTCACCCTGTCGGCGCTTGCGATGTACGCGGTGGTGATCAACCTCATTCCGCTCCTCACCTCCCGCGGTGCCACCAGCGCCACCGCCGCCCTGGCACTCGGGCTCGGCGGAGTCGGCCAGGTCACCGGCCGCCTCGGCTACCGGACGCTGGTCCGCCGCACCAGCGTCCGCGCCCGCACCGTCTTGATCCTCGCGCTGTCGGCCGCCACCACCGGGGCCCTCGCCGCCATTCCCGGCCCCGTGGCGCTGCTCATCGCCGTCGCCTTCCTGGCGGGGACGACCCGCGGGATCGCCACTCTCCTCCAGGCGACCGCCGTCTCCGACCGCTGGGGCACCGCGTCCTACGGCGCCCTGTCCGGAATCCTCGCCGCTCCCATCACCACCGCCACCGCCGTGTCGCCCTTCGCCGGAGCAGCCCTGGCCGCCGGACTCGGCGGGTACCCCCGCATGTTCCTGGTACTGACCATCGCCGCGGTTCTGGCCGCAGCACTCGCCGCCGGTACCGCACCGGCCCGCACCCCCGCAGGCCACAGAACGCCCGCACTGCCGACAAGCCGCACTGCCGCTCCGCGCCTGGCCCCGCGCAGTGCACCGCGTCCAGGCCACGATCACCGAGATGCGCTTTGAAGTCAGGGCTGGGGTGGTCGGTGCGCCCTGTCTTGGGCCTCCACCTTCCCGGCGATGTGTTCCAGGGCGGTGAGGTCTTCCGGGGCGAGACGGTCGATGAAGTGGTGGCGCACCGATTCCAGGTGTGCGGGGGCGGCGTCGATCAGGGTGTCCAGGCCGTGATCGGTGAGGACGAGGAGGCAGCCCCGTCCGTCGGCCGGGTCGGGTGCGCGCCGGATGAGGCCGCGCGCCTCCATCCGGGTGGCGTGCCGGGAGAGCCGGCTGCGGGACCAGCCCATCTTCGCGGCCTGCTCATGCAGGGTGCCGGCGTGGTCCGGCCGTTCCGACAGCGTGCTGAGCACCTCGTAGTCGGGCTCGGAGAGGCCGGCCCGGGAGAGGTCGCGCGCGGTGCCGGTCTGGACGGCGATCACCATGCGGCGGAAGGCCCGCCACGCCCGTTCCTCGTCCGGGTTCAGCCAGCGCACGGGTCCGTCCGACGATCTCTTTGACATGTAAACAACCTATCCTCTAAGTTCATTTACATGTCAACGAAACAGGTGCGCGTCCTCGTGCTCGTGTGCAGCACCCGTCCCGGCGCCCTCGGCCCTGCGGTGGGGGCATGGCTGACCGAGACGATCACCCCTCGCGCCGCCGAGCTGGGCGCCGAACTGGTGCCGCTGGCCCTCGCCGACCTCGGCCTCCCGTTCCTCGACGAGGAGGAGCATCCGTCGTCGGGCGTGTACCGCAACGAGCACACGCGAAAGTGGAGCGCGATCGTGGACGCGGCGGACGGCTTCATCGTCGTGACGCCGGAGTACAACTACGGGATGCCGGCGTCCCTGAAGAACGCGCTGGACTACCTCTCCCGCGAGTGGGCGTGGAAGCCGGTCGGTTTCGTCAGCTACGGCAACACCTCGGCGGGCACGAGGGCCGTGCAGCACGCCAAGCAGGTGGTGACCACGCTGCGCCTGGTGCCGCTGGGATCCACGGTCGCGCTCCGCATCGCCGACGCCGTGCGCGACGGGGAGGTGCGGCCCGCCGCCGCTGCCGATGAGGCCGCGATCGATGTCCTGGACGAACTGGTCCGGGTCGCGCACGCGCTCCAGCCGATGCGAGAGCGGAATGAGCCCGCCGTACTGGCAGGGCCGGTACCGGGTTCCTACCTGCGGCGATTGACGCCCGAGGATGCCCCCGAGGTGACCGTCCTGCAGCGGTGCTGCTGGGTGGACGAGGCTCTCGCCAACGACCCTCTGACCGTCCCCGCGCTGCACGAGTCCGTGGAGCAGGTACGTGACTGGCTCGCGGCCTGGCACGCGATCGGGCTATGGCGGGACGGACGGCTCCTCGGCATGGTGCGGACCCGCCGTGACGACGCCGAATGGCACGTGGGACGGCTCGGTGTCGTCCCGGACCTGCGGGGGCGCGGCCTGGGACGCTGGCTGCTCCATGAAGCGGAGGCCGCCGCCGACCCGGCCTGCCATCGCATCGTGCTGTCCACGGGAGCGGGCAGCCGGAAGAACATCGCGCTCTACCGGAGTGAGGGATACCAGCCGGCCCCCCTCCCCAGCGAGGACGGCACCATCCTCCTTACCAAGAAGGTCCTCAGCGCTGGTCGGGTGGCCGGCCGAGCGGCACCCGCGTGATCCAGAATCGTCGGGCGTTCGACACGGCCGAGAGAGCTACTCGGCGGGTCTGACCGCGGCGCGGCGGGTTCCGCGCATGAGGGGCAACGCCAGATCGGCGCCGCCGCGACCTGCTGGCGAACATGATCGCCGAACGCGCTCCGCACATCCGGTCAGCCGTGTCGCGGCGGGGCTGCACGCCGTTCTGGAACTGCCGGAGAACACCGAGGAAGCGGCCCTGCGCGCGTCGCGGCTGGCAAGGGCCGGCCTTCGACGGACTGCGCCCCTACCGCCACCCCGACAGCGCCGTACCGCCGCGTGACGGCCTGGTCGGCTACGGAAAGCCGCCGGACCACGCCTTCGCCGCGGCCCTGGACGCGCTGTGCCGGGCCTTGCCGGATCCGCCGCAAAACGATCGTTGACAAAAGCGCGACGGGCCGGGCTCCGACCGCCTCCAGAGGCGCGGCCCTCACCTGCGGAAGCGACGGTGTGACCAGGAAGTGACCGGGCCGATAGCGCCCTGCGGGAACGTGGCCGCCATGAAACCCGAACAGGTTGCACGAAACCGCCGGTACACCGTTCCGGTGGCCTTGGCCGGCGCCGTGCTGGTCTTGACGGCTGTCCCGGCAGGCACCGCGACCGCCGCAGGGAAGCCCGGCCGGACGTCGTCCACCCGGTCGCCGTCTCCGGCCGACTGCGCCAAGTGGTGGAAGGAGAGCCCTGGCGTCGAGGCTCGAAGCGGTGGGAGACGACTGCGGTGCGGCCCTTTGGAGGTCACCGCCAACGGCCGGAGGGTATCGCCTCGGGAGTCACTCACCAGCGGTGCCGCCGCCTCGGCCGGCGCGCAGGATCCATGTATCAGGACGGTCCGCGTGTATCGAGACGACGAGGGTTTCTGGCACGGGGTCGGCTACAACTGCTCCCTGTACGGTGGAAACCGCTCTCTTAGATATGCCGACGGCATGAACTACAGCCAGTGCGCCTTTGTGGAAGGAAAATCATTCCACGATTGGATCATCCCTGACTGGGCGGCCCGGGGGCCGATCACGATGGTCTCCTACTGCATCTAGCCGCCGTCACGCCACGGTCCAAGCCGGCACTTGCTGTGACCATCGACCGGCTCTCGGGGCCGCAAGCTCCGGCCGACCGCTCACGTCTCGGACGACACCGCCGACCCAATGCCTTGCCGCGTCTCGTCCAGACCGCCGAAGCACGGGGCAGTGAGCGCTCATGCGTCCTGGCGGCTCGTGGAACTCAGGAACGCGGAGATCTGGGTCGCGCCAGTGCGCTTCAACCAGGCGTCGAAGTCCATGGCCGTGGGGTGGATGCTTCGGGTGGCGGCCATTTCGGCGCGGTAGCCGAACTCGTTGAGCCATTGGTTGGCGTAGGCGAAGTCCTCGCTGACCTCCCGGATCGTCTCCAGCGGGATCTGTACGTAAGGGAGCGAGATGCCCAGCGCCTTTCCGATGGCCTCGGCGACCTGGACCGGCTTGAGTTCCTCGGCCGCCAGGGACACCGCCCGGCCGATCCACTCCTGCGGTTCGGCGAAGGCCGACGCGGCGATGGCGCCGACGTCGTCGACGGCGATGAGCTGCTGGACGGTGTCCGGTGCGACTCCGGTGGACAGGGTTCCGTCCCGGAGCGCATAGCCGCCGGTGAAGTTCTCCATGAACGAGACCGGCCGCAGGATCGTCGCGGGGAGGCCGAGTTCAGCGATGCGCTGCTCGATTCGCCACTTGCTGACCAGGTTCACCGGCACTTTCTCGCTGAGATGACGGTCCGCGCCGGCCACCGAGGTGAACACCAGGTGCCCGACGCCGGCGGCCTGCGCGGCTTCGGCGACGTTCACGCCCCAGCGCACCTCGTCCTCGGTGGTGAAGTCCGGCGCGGTGCCCGGCGAGCCGACCGTGGGCTGCACGCTGAACAGCCCCCACGTGCCCTCGGCCGCGGCGGTCAGAGAGCCGACGTTCTCCAGCCGCGCCCGAACGACCTGCGCGCCGGCCCGTGCCAGCGCCCGGGCGGGGGCCGCGTCCGGATCGCGAGTGAGCGCCCGCACCTGCCAGCCGTCGCGAAGCAAGTGACGTGCCACGGCCCCGCCCTGCAGACCGGTCGCTCCTACCACCGCGACGATCCTGTTCTTCGGTGTCACTGCTTCTCCTCATATGGAACCTGGGAAGGTGCGTTCACCTAAGTGGGGTGGCCTCCCGGTTAGCGACCGCTACGATATGGGGGGACACCCCGTTTAGCAAGCAGTCAGGAGCCGCTCGTGCCGCAAGGTGCCGACAAGCCAGCCGGGCAGCGGATGCGCGCCGACGCCCGCCGCAACGTCGTCCGGATCCTGGCGGCCGCGGAGGCTCTCATCGCCGAGGACGGCGCCGATGCGTCCCTGGAGGAGATCGCCCGCCGGGCCGGAGTCGGCTCGGCGACCCTGCACCGGCACTTCCCCACCCGGCGGGCACTCCTGGAGGCGGTCTTCAAGGACCGGGTGGCGGCGCTCTGCGCCCAGGCCGACGACCTGGCCACCGCAGCCGATCCGGGAGAGGCGCTGTTCACCTGGCTGCGTGCCGTCGGCGTCCACGCCGCGGCCAACCGCGGCCTCAGCGCGTCACTGACGCGTGACGGCGGTGATCCGGCACTCGGCGGCGGCTGCCATGACATGATCTTGAGCGCGGGCGAGCGGCTGCTCGCCCGCGCTCGCGCGGCCGATGCCGTACGCCCGGAGATCACCGCGCTCCTACTGCTGAAACTCGTCGGCGCCATCTCCCTGGCCAGCGAGCGCGACGCCGACGGCCCCTCCGAGGCGGACCACCTGCTGGCGATCGCCTTCGACGGGGTCCGCCCCCGCTGAAGGCGGCCTCCTCGCGCGCGTCGTGCGAGTTCGGTCCACCAACGAAACACCACCGGCTGACGAAGTGGCGCAGTCGGGAGAGCAAGGGACCCCGCCCGTGTACCAAGTTCCGTGTCACCAGGTCGAAAGCTCGCTCATCGACCAGGCGCTCACCGACATCGAAGGCCGGATTTTCACGCGTTGGCACAGGATGTGCTGGGGGCCCGACTACGATCCCGAAGCGTTCGCCGAGACCTGCGACGAGCTCCTGGACCATGTCGCGGCTTGCGCCCGGTTCGATCCGGCGCTGTCAGAACCTCCGGCACGCGCCGCCCTGCGGACCGCGGCGGAGTGCGCGGCGGCGGTACTGGACCGCAGGCTCTGGCCCAACGGCGACTTCGAGGTCGACTTCCCCGTCCTCACCGCTCGGTATGGCGCCACGAAGCTCACCAGCCCCGAAACGTCCTACTCCATGCAGGCCCCCCAGACGCCGCCGGTCGCCGAATGGGTCCGGTCGTTCGCGCTGTGCCTGGTCAGCAGCACCTTCGAGGAGCCGTGGCGCCGGAACCTCGTCCTCAAGTTCGACGTCGCGCCCGAGATCCACGTCTCGCCCACCGAACCGGCAGCAGGGCTGGCCGAGATGGACGCGCTGGCCGACTACCTTGTCGACGGCGACGAACCCCCTCTGGTCGTCAAACCCGACAGGCAGGCCCGCGTACGCGCCGCGCTCCGGCTGGACGCGGCCGCGCCTCTGACCCCCGACCAGCACCTGTTGCGGGTGCTGCTCGACGACGACCAGCCGGCTTTCGAACAGGCCCTGGCCGACCGCCTCGACCGGTACCGCGAGGACATCGGCGACGATCCCGCCCCCCGGACGCTGCTGCCCCTCGCCGCCATCGCACTGGCGAACCTGGCCGTCCTCGCCCACGGATGGCGCCTCGACGTCCGCTCGGGCTACCTGCCCGAAGGGCTGCTCCCCGAGCCCCCCGCTGACAAGACGCCCGCCGTAGAGCCGGTGCCCGTCCCGGCCCGGCACGGCCTGCCCGACACCGGCGACCGGTTCCGCGATCTCTACGAACACCTCACCGGTGCCCAGCAGCGGACGCTGCGGATGATGCCTCTCAATCCCGGGCCCCAGATCTCCACCTCCGCCCTCGCCGCCCTGACCGGCGTGCCCGCCGCCGTAGCCCTGGCCACGGCGGAGGCACTGGCCCAGATGTCACTGGTGGAGGTGGGGGAGCCGTACGGGTGGTGGCGTCTGCGCGACCCGGTCCGCACGTTCGTCACCGCGCTCGACCCCGCTGAGGACGGAGGGCACGACGACGCGCTCGCACGGCTGCTGGAGCACTACCGGCTCGCGGCCGTCGACGCCGGCCATCAGCTCCGCCCCACCACCCGGGACCGCAAGCGGATGTTCACCGGACGAGGCGACGCGCTGATCTGGCTGGACATCGAGACGCCCAACCTGATCGCCGCGGCGGAAACCGCCGCCGACACCGGCCATCCCCGCATCACTCGTCACATCGCTCTCGCCTTGTTCGAGTACCTGAACCTGCGACGCCGAACTGCCGACACACTCCAACTGTCGACCCTGGCCTTGCGGACCGCCCGCCAGACCGGAGATAAGTTCGCCCAGGCCGACGCGCTCAACTGGCTCGGCGTCGCGTACCGGCATCTCCAGCGGTTCGAGGAGGCCGTCACCGCACTCACGGACGCCGTCGCCATCTCCCGCCAGAACGACGACCGGTCCGGTGAAGGACGGGCGCTGAACAACCTCGGCAGCGCCCTGCTCGTCCAGCAGCGGTACGAAGAGGCCATCACCGCCTACACCGACGCCGGCGCCATCTACCGCCAGGCCGGAGACCGCTACCGTGAGGGGCTGGCCTTGAACAATCTCGGCAGCGCCCTGCGCGACGTGCGGCGGTTCGAGGAAGCGATCAACGCGCTTACCGAAGCCGCCCAGATCTTCCGCCAGGTCGGCGACCGGCGCCGTGAAGCCCTGGCCGTCAACAACCTCGGGAGCGCCTTCAAGAGCACCGGGCGGTTGGACGAGGCGATCACCGCCCACGCCGACGCCACAGAGATCTTCCGCCAGACGGGCGACCGGCACGGCGAAGCCACGGCGTGGCACGGGCTTGGCCTGGCCCGGCGTTCGGCGGGCCGGCCGGACGAAGCAGCGGCGGCGATCGAGAAGGCAGCCGCCGCCTACCTGGAGGCCGGTGACCAGCACTGGCACCAGCGGGCACTGAGTTTGCTGGACCAGATCAAGGCCCACCATCACGACGGCAGGTGACACGCAAAGGCATGGGACGCCTGCCCGACCCTGGTGGCCCTGGCAGGCGGGCCGGCCAAGCGGCTCAGGTCAGGGCGAGGAGGCTGACGGCGGCAGCGGCGGCGCCCAGGCCGATGAGCTGGCCGCGGTGGACGCGTTCGGCGAGCACGCCGCGGGCCAGCAGGACCGTGCCGGCCGGGTAGAGGGCGGTGATCACGGCGACGACCGACAGGTCCCCGCTGCGCGCGGCGAGGAGGAACAGAAGGTTGGCCACCGAGTCCAGCACGCCGGCAGCGGCCGACATCGCGTACGCGGGCCGCTCGGGGCCCAGCTTGCGGCGCATCAGCCCCGCGGCACCCAGGATGATGCCCGAGGAGACGGCGCGGCCGACGATCAGCGGCGCCACTCCGCTGTCGGACGGGCCCTGGTGCAGGAAGACCAACTGGAGGGCGATCGCGGCGCCCGCGCCGAACGCCAGAAGCAGCGCGGTCCGCGAAGGCCGCGCCGAGCCTTCGCCGTGGCCGGCGCTGACCAGTACCACCGCCACCAGCGCGAGCGGCAGCCCCACCAGCCCGGCGACGCCCAAGTGCTCGCCCTGCGTCAGCCCCACTCCTACGGGCAGCGCGGCCGACACCAGCGCCGTCACCGGCGACAGCACGTTCATCGGGCCGATGGCCAGGGTGCGGTAGAGAAGGGCGAACGCGGCGGCCGAGGCGATCCCCGATGCGGCACCCCAGCCGAGGGCCGCAGGACTGAACGAGGCGCCCAGCACCGGCCACAGGAGGAGCTCGACCAGCAGGCTGGCCGGTGCCGCGATCATCACGGTCCGCAGCACGTGGGCCTTGCGGGCGCCCAGGCCGCCGAGGAAGTCGGCGCTCCCATAGGCCAGCGAGCTGCCCAGGGCCAGCAGCAGAGCGAACACGAGCATGCCTCCGTCCAGTAGAACGACCGGATCGTGCGATGGAATGACCGCCAGGGGGTTCAACCAAACGACCGCGCGGTACATTCCAATGGTCGGACTCGTCAGGATGGTGATCTGTTGGCCGAGACGGAAGCGGCTCTCCGGGCCGTCGCCCACAACGTCCGCGCGGCCCGCACCCGCGCGGGTCTCTCTCTGGAGGAGCTCAGCCGGCGCGCCCAGGTCAGCAAAGGAGCGCTGGTGGGCCTGGAGAGGGCCCAGGGCAACCCCAATCTGGCCACGCTGGTCCGGCTCGCCGACACCCTCGGCGTCTCGGTGTCGGCACTGACGCAGGCACAGGCCGAAGGCCGCGTCCGCGTCGTCGCCGCCGACGCGGTGGCGCCGCTATGGACGGGGGAGCGGGGCGGCCGGGCGCGGCTCCTGCTGACCACCCCGGGCCTGGCCCCCGTCGAGGTCTGGCGCTGGGAACTCGCACCCGGCGAGGTCTACCCGAGCCACCCCCACCAGGCCGGAGTCGTGGAGACCGTGAACGTGACATCCGGCCGGATGATCCTGGACGTCGACGGCACCGAGTACCCCGTCGAAGCTGGCGAGACCGCCATGTTCGACGCCGACGTCCCCCACACCTACCGCGGCTCGGGCACCGCTGTCTGCCATCTGATCATGACGGTCCACCTGCCGCCCGGCCCCGGTTCCGCCGACCCGCCACCGCCGTGACCGCCTGTTCGGCGGAAGGCTGATTCCCGGTCTTCCCGGTCACGCTCGTAAATCCTCGCGAGCAGGAGGAGGTCGGTCGCGCCGGTGAAACGGAGAAAGTCGTCGGCAGATCGGTGCCGCCGGTCGAGGGCCGGATCGTGGAGACGCTCCACGGTCTGGGACGAGGCCCGATGCGTGTTCCGGCCTTGGCGAGGCCTACGGGGGCTACGGGACCGACGAGAACGCGCTGGCTGACATGGTCGCCGACGTGCTGGATCGCCACGGCCGCATCGACGTTCTGATCAGCAACGCCGGCGGGGCGATGGCGGCGCCGCGGCCCGCGGAGGAGATCGGTCTCGGCGACTGGAACCGTGCCCTCTCCGGCGACCTGACCGGCACGTGGCCGGCGGCCAAGGCCGTGATCCCCGCGATGAAGCGCGCCGGCCGGGGGACGCTCATCAATGTCTGGTACGACGACGAAGCGCGCCTTTCCCCAGGGCCTGGCGCCCTCCATCGCGGCCAAGGCGGGCGTCGAGGGGCTCACCCGGGCGCTCGGCTGACGTTGATCAGGTCGAGGTCGAGTCCGCCGCCGCGCAGGGCGTCGCGGATGTCGGCCCGGAGCCGGTGCACCGCGTCCAGCATTACGGTGATCCAGGGCGGCCTCCACCGGTGACAGGTTCCCCTTACCGCCCGTAGGCCCCATTGACCGGCGGGCCGGGGGCAGGTTCTCGGCTGCCCGTGGGGGCCTGCTCGAAGGCTTCTAGTCGGTGTCGCGGGCGTGGTCGGCCAAGGCCTGGTTCATTTCGAATTCGCGGTCCTCAAGGTTCCATTGGTCTGCTTGGGCCACCTGGTTGGTGACCCAATAGACCATGGTGCCGTCGCGCAGGACTCGGCTGTAGCTGGCGAAGGACCAGTCGTTGCCGCCGTTGTGCCAGGCGACCCGGCCGTCCTTGGTGTGTAGGACGCCCCAGCCGTATCCGTAGGCGGCCTCGGCGCCGGGGATCCGGGCGTGCGGCTCGAACATCTGGGTTTTGGCGGTGGCGCTGAGGATCGTGTCGCCGAGCAGCGCGCGGTGCCACTTGAACATGTCACGTCCGGTGGACAGCATGCCGCCGTTGCCGCGCAGGTTCCAGTGCGGTCCGTCGGCGGCCCAGGGGTGGTCGAACGGACGGCCCTGGCTCGCGCCGTGCTCGTCGTACTCGACGGCCACCTCCGCACGGGAGAACTTCGGTAGCACGTAGCCCGTTCGGGTCATTCCCGCCGGCGTGAACAGGTGCGTTGCCAGAAACTTCTCGTAGCTGGTTCCCGACACCTTTTCGACGATGGCGGCGAGGACGCTGAATCCCGTATTCGAGTAGTTGAACTTCGTGCCGGGGCGGGAGACCAGCTTGGATTTCAGTGCCTTGTCCAGCATCTCGTCGCGGGAGACGGACTCGTAGTCGTCGCCGAGTCCCTCGGCCAGCCCCGCCGTGTGCGTCAGCAGGTGATGCAGGGTGATGCCGCGTTTGTCCGCGGGCACCGGGCCGAGGATCGTGCTGATCCGGTCGGTCGTCCGGAGCTTGCCCATCATCTCCAGCTTCATGATCGCGGCCGCGGTGAACTGCTTGGTGATCGACATGACGTCGTACACGGTGTCGCAGGTGGCCGGAGTCCCTGCCGCCCGGTCCGCCAGGCCGAAGCCCTTGCAGTGCGCGAGTTCGGCGCCGCGGGCGGCCACCACCGTACCGCCCGTCCCTTGGGGCAGCGTGCGGACGAGGTAGCGGGCGATCGAGCGGTCGACGGGCTCGGCCGCGCCTCGGGCGGCCCTCGGCATGCCGACGGCGCTGCCGCCGCAGCCCGCCACGGCCAGCGTGGCCGAGAGCGCCAGGGCGAAAGAGAGCGAATTGATCCGTTGCATGCGACCTCCAGTGCGGTGTCTCGCGGGGGATGCGCCAGAGGCTGGCCGCGGCGGGCCGCGGTGATCAAGGGGTCATGCCGTTCGAGCTTGTGCGAGACGCTGTACGGCCTGTTCAGCGTGGGGCATAGTGGATCGATCGACGAGCATCGGGGTGAGATCGTGACCGCACCGCCACCGTCACCGGACGTGGCAGCCGACGAGGCGGAGTTCATCGCCGCGCTGCGCCGGCTCAAGGCCTGGTCGGGCCTCAGCTACCGGCAGCTGGAGCGCCGGGCCGCCGACGCCGGGCTAGTGCTGCCCTACTCGACCGCGTCCACCGCCCTCGGCCGCAAGACCCTGCCCCGCGAGGAGCTGCTGGTCGCCTTCGTCCTGGCGTGCGGGCTGGACGACGAAGAGGCGGCGTCCTGGGTGGCCGTCAGGAAGCGCATCGCGGTCGGCGAACCCATCACCGCGACCGAGCCGAGGGCGGCCCGGAGGCCGCGGTGGCGGCCCGCGTTCGGCTTTGCCGCGGTGGCGCTGAGTCTTGCTCTCGCCGGCAGTGCGACGCTCCCCATGAACGTCGGCGAAGAGGTCGAGGCCGTCCAGGCCACCGTGGGCAGGTGACCCCGGGACGCTTCACTCGACCCCGGGCCGGTCGCGCAACCTCTGCGACGGGATCGTCCGCCTGACCCGCGCCGATCCGGCGGACACCGTCGCCACGGTCGACCTGCTCGGCGTCGCCCATCGTTTCGCGCCCGGCCACCGTCTCCGCCTCCAGGTCTCCGGAGGCGCCCACCCCCGCCTCGCACGCAACCCGGGCACCGGGGCCGCCGATGCCGCCGACTCCGAACTCCGCGCCACCACCTACCGCCTCGCGGACACCTCCCACCTGATCCTGCCCACCTGAGCCGTCGGCCTCGCCCCGCGCGGAAGCGACCTGGACAGGCTTTCGGACAGGTGTCCATTTCGGGTACGGTCGAGGCCCGGCGCAGGCGGAGGAGGCCCCGGTGGACGACCTGCCAGAGCTCGGCTGCTACGGGCTGGCCGGGCATTCGAGCACCCCGCGCGACCTGCTCGGCGAGGTCGCCGAGGCCGAGGCCCTGGGGCTCGGCTCGGTGTTCCTCTCGGAGCGCTTCAACACCAAGGACGCGGCGGTGCTGGCGGGAGCCGCGGCGGCGGCCGGCACCCGGATCGGCATCGCCACCGCGGCCACCAACCACAACACCCGCCATCCCCTGGTCACCGCGACGGTCGCCACGACGATGCACCGGATGACCGGCGGGCGGTTCGCGCTCGGCCTGGGCCGGGGCTTCGACATGCTCTTCGACGTGATGGGCCTGCGCCGCGTCACCCAGGCCCAGCTCGAGGACTTCATCGGCATCATGCGCCGGCTGTGGCGGGGAGAGGCGGTCGTCGGGCACGACGGCCCCGCCGGAAGCTATCCGTACCTCAGCCAGGACTCGACGTTCCGGGAGGACATCCCGGTCATGCTCATGGCGATGGGCGAGCGGACGCTCGAGTTCGCCGGCCGGGTCGCCGACGGGGTCGTCCTGCACACCTTCTTCACCGACGAGACCCTGGCCCGTGCGGTCTCCTCGATCCGCCGGGGCGCCGCGGCGGCGGGCCGCGACCCCGGCTCGGTACGGGTGTGGTCGGTCCTGGCCGCGGTCGGCGACCATCTGGACGAGGAGGCCCGCCTGCGCAAGCTCGTCGGCCGCCTGGCCACCTACCTGCAGGGCTACGGTGACCTGCTGGTCCGGGCCAACCGCTGGGATCCGGCCGACCTGGCCCGGTTCCGCGCCGACGACCTGGTCGACGGCTACCCCGGGGCCTTCGACGCGCTCGCCACGCCGGACGAACTGCGCCACCTGGCCGGGCTGCTCCCCCCGGAATGGCTGGAGGCGGCGGCGACCGGCTCTCCCGAACAGTGCGCGCGGCGCGTCCTCGCCCAGTTCGACGCCGGCGCCGACAGCGTCGTCCTGCACGGCGCCACCCCGGTCGAACTGGCCCCGATCATCGACGCCTACCGGGCGGCGCGGCCCGCTGACGGGTTCGAGGGACTGCCCCGCAACCCGGGACGCGCCCGCGCGGGGGACTCGTGACCGGCGGCGAACCCACCCGGCTGAACGCCGCCTGGCTGAGCGACGTGCTCGGCGCGGCGGTGACCGACGTCCGGTGGCGGCCGGTCGGGACGGGCCAGATGAGCGGCTGCTTCCGGGGCGAACTGACCGGGGACGGGGTGCCGGCGCGGCTGGTGGCCAAGCTCCCGGCGGCCGACCAGGCCACACGGGAGATGCTCAAGGGCATCTACCGGACGGAGGTGCGGTTCTACCTCGACGTGGCCCCGACGGTGGCCGTGCGCACCCCGGCCTGCCGGTACGGCATGCTCACCGAGGACGCCACCGACTTCGTCCTGCTCCTGGAGGACCTGCACCCCGGCGCGCAGGGCGACCAACTCGCCGGTTGCGCCGCCGCCGAAGCGCTGGACTGCGTGGTCAACCTGGCCGGACTGCACGGCCCCCGCTGGTGCGACCCGGCCCTGCCGGATCTGGACTGGCTGCACCGCACCGGCCCCGAGGACGGCGACGGAGTGACCGGCGCGCTGGTCCCGGCCACGGAGATCTTCATCGACCGGTTCGCGGACCGGCTGGCCGCCGAGGACAAGGCGACGCTGCGGGCCGTCGCCCTCCGCGCCGGACCATGGATCACGGCGCGTCCGGAGCGCTTCTCCCTCGTCCACGGCGACTACCGTCTCGACAACATCATCTTCGCGGCCGGCGGCGGACCCGGCGTCGCCGCGGTCGACTGGCAGACCCTCACCGTCGGCCTGCCCGCCCGCGATCTTGCCTATTTCCTGGGGACCGGCCTCACCGTCGCAGACCGCCGGACCCACGAGCGCGATCTGGTCGCCGCCTACCACGGCGTCCTGGCCGGTCACGGCGTGACCGGCTACTCCCTTGAGGAGTGCTGGGACGACTACGCCTTCGCCTTCCTCCAAGGCCCCCTGATCACCGTGCTCGGCTGCGCCTACGGCACCCCCACCCAGCGCGGCGACGAAATGTTCCTCGCCATGGCCGCCCGGTCCTGCGCCGCGATCCGCGACCACGGCTCCCTCAACAAGGTCCCCTGACCTGCGGAAGAAGTATCGGCGGTACCAGTCAGAGATTCATGTTCTCGACGTGGTCGAGGCTCGCGTCCGGCCAGGGCGACCAGGTGGCGATCAGCCAGGCCGCCTCGTTCCGCGGTCAGAACGTGGCGATCGGGTTGACCGGGCTGCCGGACGTACCGGAGAAGCGGACCGGCGCGACCGCGAGTTGGAAGTCCCACTGGCCGAGCTCGGCGGCCGTCGTCGCGCACGCCTCCAGGTCGCAGTTGTCGAGCAGCCACAGCCCCATCGCGACGAGGCTCACCGCGTGGACCGGCATCAGCACGTCCTTGTACCCCGAGGGCTGGACGTCCTGGGGGGTGTCGGCGCCGATCAGCGAGACCTCCCGTTCACGCAGCCACGGCAGGCAGGACGCGTGCCAACCGGCCTGCGTGAAGCCGCCGGCCTCACCGGCCTCGTGCCGGAGGCGGCCGTAGCCGGTCCGCAGGAGCACCGCATCACCGGGGCGCACCCGCACACCCTGGCGACGCTCGGCCTCCTCGAGATCCTCGGGGAACACGCCCTGCCCCGGTTCCAGCCACGGCACCTCGCGGACCTTCGCGACGTCCAGCAGGACACCGCGCGTGACGATCCCGTTCGCCGCCGCCGTGACCGCCGCCCACGCCGATCCCTTCTCGGCGTCGACGAGCGAGTGCGACCGCCCGTTGTACATCGTGCCGTCCCAGAAGATGTGGCACGGCGAGTCGAGGTGGGTGAGGGTGTTGCCGTGGAACGTGATGCCGAGCCGCTCGGATGAGAAGCCCCAGCGCCGGTCGTTGCGGAACTCGGGCACCGGCATGTTCTCGGCACCCGGCATCTCGGCGGCGCACGGGCACGCCGTCGTCGACCGCTCCATGTCCTTCGGGACGGCGACCTCCCACGCGCACGACACGCTCCTGCCGTGGCGCACGGCCCGGGCCGCCGCCAGCCGGACGTCGTCGGTGATGTGGTTCAGAGTGCCGAGCTCGTCGTCGCCGCCCCACCGCCCCCAGTTCGACAGCGTGTCGAAATATCCGAGGACGTCGTCCTGTGTTGGCATCGCCCGCCCTGCCGTCATCCCAGCATCGGCCCCTCCGGTAAAGGTTCGGGGCACCAAGCCCCGCTGGACTGGCATGACACTAGATCAGCGGGCCGGCCCGAGAACCGTTTCCTCTCCAAACCACGGAGTTATTGATCATTGCTGCCGCGGTGTTCATCAATATCACACAAAGATCATCTTGTGGTTCACCGAGGGTTGCGGTGTTCGCGGTGCCGGGGGTGATACTTGGGCCAGCCCCGCGCCGGGGAGTAATCCGGACAATAAACGGTGCCGACCGTTGACTTCAGCGCGTGCACGGCCCGGCGACGTTTCGATCCGGTGATTCTCTGGCATTACGAGAAGGAGATGCGATGAGTCGTCTCATCGACCGTGCGCTGGAGCGCATCGTCCCGAAGGCCACCGGATCGGCGTGCAGCGGCACCTACTTCTGCAACGCCCAAGGGCACCCCGGCTACTGGTACCGGTTCTGCTGCGTGGACACGGGCTGCAGCTGGACCAAGGTCCGCAGTAGCTGCTGATCTGATCAGGCTGCGAAACCGGGCGGCGGTGCGGCCGCGCCGCCGCCCGGCGGGCGGAAGAAGCCCTCTGCGGCGGAGCGCGGCCCTTCCAGGGTTTTCGGCTCCTCCGAAATGTGGCTCGCCCTTGTTCGACATGGGTGCGATCCGGTGTTCGCGCCCATCGTGATTCCCCGTGTATCCGGCCCGGCCTGTCGGCGCCGACCGGGCGGAATGGCGACAGCCGCGACCGCCCTTCCGGCTGCGGTGATTCCGGTCTCTCATTCGACGAAATCGCTGGACTCTTCGCTAGGGATTGCTGATGCCATATCTCGTGGCGGCCGTCGTGCTGCTCGGTGTGCTGTGCCTGCTGAACCTGCTGCTGACGGTCGGCATCCTGCGCCGGATGCGGGCGGATGCCCTCCGTTCCGCGGGCCGCGCCGACAGTCTGTTCGCCCTGGAGCCGGGCGCCCCCGTGGGCGAGTTCACGGCGGTGACCGTCGACGGCGACCCGGTGACGCACCGCGATGTGACCGGCGTGGTCGGGTTCTTCTCCGCCGACTGCGCGGCCTGCCACGATCTCCTGCCGTCCTTCGTCGGCCGAGCGCGCGACCTGGGCAGGGAGAGGGTCCTCGCGGTGGTCGGCGGTGACGACCCGGCGACGGTGGCGGCCCTGGCGCCCGTCGCCAGGGTGGTGCTCGCCGACCTCGACGGCGGCCCGATGGCCCGCGCGTTCCAGAACGAGTGGACCCCCGCCCTCTACGTGGTGGACGAGGACGGGCGGATCGCCGCGACCGGCACCCGGATCGACCGGCTCCCGGTGCCGGCCGGCCGGGGCTGAGCGTGTCCGACGCCCCGGCACCGGACCGGCGGATCGGGCCGCGCGAGCTGAGCGCGTCGGCCGCCGCAGCCGTCGCGCTGATCGGTCGGGCCGCCCCCGTCCGGGTTCCGCTCTTCCTGGCCGCCACCGTGGCGGCGGCCGCGACGCCCGTCGCCGCGGCCTGGCTCACCAAACTCGTGATCGACCGCCTGACCGGCTCGCACGGCCCGGTCGCGGGCCTGGCGCTCGGACTGGTCGCCGCGGGGACGGCGGGCGCGTTCCTGCCGCTCGCCGCGAACTACGCGCGGTCCCAGATCGGCCGGGCGGCCGGGGCGGCCGGCACGGACCGGCTGTTCGCCGCCGCCGACCGCCAGGTGGGGCTGCGCGCCTTCGAGGACCCGGCCTTCCAGGACCGGCTACGGCTCGCCCAGCAGGCGGTCCAGCGCCTCCCCGAGATCGTGGACGGTTTCGGCGGGATGCTCGGCGGGCTGCTGTCGCTGGTCGGCTTCCTGAGCTCCCTCGCGGTGCTCAGCCCGGTGATGACCGGGCTGGTGCTCGCCGCCGCCCTGCCCGCCCTCATAGCCGAGGTCCTGCTCACCCGCCGCCGCTCGGCCATGGAGTGGAGCATCGAGCGGTACCACCGCCGCGAGTTCTTCTACGGCCAGCTGCTCACCGGCACGGCCGCCGCCACGGAGATCCGGCTGTTCGGGATCGGCGCGTTCCTGCGCTCGCGCATGATGCGCGAGCGGCGGGACGCCGACGGGGCCACCCGCCGCATGGACCTGCGCGAGCTGCGTACGCAGGGCGGGCTGACCACGGTCAGCGCCGCGGTGACCGGCGCCGGCCTCTGGTGGGCCATCGGCGCGGCCCGCGACGGCGTGCTCAGCGTCGGCGACGTCACCATGTTCCTCGCCGCGGCCGCGGGGGTGCAGACCGCGCTGGCCGGGCTCATCACGGCGGTGTCCGGCGGCCAGGCGCGGCTTCTGGCGTTCACCCACTACGTCGCCGTCGTCAACGCCGGATCCGACCTGCCCCGCGCGGACGGCGCGGACGCGCCGCCGCTGCGCCGCGGGATCGAGGTGCGCGACGTGTGGTTCCGCTACGGCGACGACCACCCCTGGGTGCTGCGCGGCGTGGACCTGACGATCCCTCACGGCGACGCCGTCGCGCTCGTCGGTCTGAACGGCGCGGGCAAGAGCACGCTGGTCAAGCTGCTGTGCCGGATGTACGACCCGACCCGCGGGCGGATCCTCTGGGACGGCACGGACCTGCGCGACATCCCGCCCGAAGCGCTTCGCGCCCGGATCAGCGCGGTCTTCCAGGACCACATGAACTACGAGATGACCGCACGCGACAACATCGCCCTCGGCGACCTGGCGTCCGCGGGCGAGCCGGGCCGGGTGGAGGCGGCGGCCGCCCTCGCCGGCGTCCACGACCGGCTGGCCGCGCTGCCCCGCGGCTACGACACGGCGCTCACCCGCATGTTCGCGCTCGGCGAGGCGGACGAGGCGACCGGCGTGGTGCTGTCCGGGGGGCAGTGGAAGCGGGTGGCGCTGGCCCGGGCGCTGGTCCGCGAGGGCCGGGACCTGATGATCCTCGACGAGCCCGGCGCGGGACTGGACCCCGAGGCCGAGCACGAGGTGCACGCGCGGATGCGCGAGCACCGCCGGGACCGCGCCAGCCTGCTCATCTCGCACCGGCTGAGCGCCGTCCGCGACGCCGACCGCATCGTGGTCCTGCGGGAGGGGCGGATCGTCGAGCAGGGCACGCACGCGGCGCTGATGGCCGCCGACGGCGGGTACGCCCGCCTCTTCCGGCTCCAGGCGTCCGGCTACCAGGAGGTCACGTGATCCGCGCCGCCCTCGCCGCCGGGGCGCTCACCGCGGCCGGGCTGGTGCTCGCGGCGCGCCGCGGCCTTCTGCTGACCACCGTGGACGGGACGAGCATGGAACCCGCCCTGAGCTCGGGCGACCGGATCCTCGTGCGCCGGACCCGGAGGGTCCGGCGCGGCCAGGTGGCGCTGCTGCGTCCCCCCGGCCGGCCCAGCACCACCCTGCTGCTCAAACGAGCCGTGGCCGTCCCCGGCGACCATGTGCCCGGCGGCTGGGCCGACCCGGACGTCGCGCGGATCGGCGGCGCCCCGGTGCCTCCGAGGACGCTCGTCGTGCTCGGCGACAACCGCCCGGCGAGCTGGGATTCGCGGCACTACGGATACGTCCCGCGTCACCGCGTCGTCGGTGTCATGCTCTGCCGCCTGTCCGGTCACTGAGGCGGCGGCCCGGGCCTTCGTCAGGGTCCGGCGGCGCCCGCCCGTCCCACCGCCCTGCCCGCCGCCGCGCGGCCGTCGCGGCGAATAGCTGGGAACGGTGTCGGACGACCCATTTCGGGGCGGTCCGCCGACATAGGATCGGGGCATTCGGGGTGAACGGGGAAAGGGTCGTTCTTTGGGGCTGGTCGGCGGCGCAGGGGAAGCCGATGGCTTTCCGGCGGCCTTGCGGGAGAGATTCCGGCCAGTCCGGATCGAGGCGGTCGGCGCCGAGTCGGTCGTCCATCTGGCCGAGCCGCTCGGCGGCGGCTGCGCGGGCGCCGGCCTGGTCGTCGTCAAGGTGCACCGGGACGCCCGGCTGGAGACCGACCAGCTCGTCGTGCTGGGGCGGCTGGAGGCCACCCGGCACGTCCCCCGGATCCACGACTACGGGAACCTCGTCGTGGACGGCGCCGAGGTCGGCTGGATGGCGCAGGAGTACTGCGCGCACGGTTCGCTGGACGCGCTGATCCGAGACGCCCTCCCGCTCGGCGACGCGGAACTGCGGGCGATCGTCGCCGAACTCGCCGAATGCCTGAACTTCTGGCTGGGCGCCATGGGACTGACGCACACGGACGTGAAACCGGCCAACATCCTGGTGCGGTCCCGGAACCCCTACGAACTGCTGATCGGGGACTTCGGAGGCATAGCCCGCAACGTCCGGGTCCATGGGCGGGATCCGGGCGGGCTGCTGACCACCTGGGCCTACGCCGCGCCCGAGACCGCGCGGGGCCGCCGCGGCGCTCCGGCCGCCTGGTGGGCTCTCGGGATCATCGCCTACCAGCTCCTCCTCGGGCGGACGCCGTACGAGGGGACGCCGTCCGCGCGGGTGCGGGAGCTGCTGCGCGCCGGGCGGCGGCCCGCGCTGGACGCCGTGACCGACCCGGAGTGGCGGCGGCTGATCGACGGGCTGCTCGTCGTCGACCCGGCGCGGCGCTGGACCTACGAGCACGTGGTGGCGTGGGTCGCGGACGAGCACCGGCCGCCGCGGTTCAACGGCCGCACCTACCGGGACGTCCGCGGCCTCACCGACGACCTGGAGCGCAACTGGCGGGACGGCGCCGCCTGGCTGGCCGGCAACGGCGGGCGGCTGGCCGACTGGCTCGTCCGCCAGGGCGCCGACCCCGCCGACGTGCGGTACCTGCGCGGGCTCGGCGGCGGCGGGGCGCGGCGGGCGCTGATCAGGCTGACCGCGCAGGTCATCCCGGACGTGACGCCGCGCTACGAGGGCCGTCCGATCGACGCGCCGGGGCTGCTCGGGCTCGCGCGGGGCGGCCCCGCCGACCGGGAGCTGCTGCGTGAGGTGGTGGACGGCGGCGTGCTGGCCGACGCCGCCCGGCACCGCTGCGGGCATCCCGGCTGCCGGGGGCGCTGCGCCGTCCTGGACCGGGTGCACGCGGACGTCCCGGAGATCGTCGCGCGGGCGGAGGGGAAGCTGAGCTGGTTGCGCGGCCGGGTGCTGCGGACCCGTCCGGGCCGGCCGCCGGCGGAGCTGCCGTCCGAGCGGGAGTGGCCGATGCTGTGGGCGTGGGCGGCGGAGCTCACGCTGCTCGCCGACGCCGCGGAGCGGGTCCGCGCGCTCGCCGCGGCCGTGCCGCGCGACGTCCCGTGGTGGCCGGACCGGCTGCGGCTCGCCGAGTCGGCCGACCCCGCCACCGTGGAGGGGCGCGCCGACCTCGTGGTGGCGCAGCTCCTGGCCCCGCACGCCTGGCGCTCGGCGGGCGGGCACGGCCCGCTCCGGCACTGACCGCCGCGCCGGCGGCGAGCGGGCGGCGGGCTCACAGGTACTGGCCGGGCTCCTCGGTGTCGATCCGGGGGACCAGCCCGGTGGCGCTGAACAGCGACAGCAGCGGGCGCAGCACCCGGGTCGGGCGGAAGTCGCGGTGCGGGAACACGCCCTCCTCAGGGATCGGCGGCACGCCCGACGCGGACGCGAAGTGGAGCGTGGTGGGCGAGCCGGAGTGGAACGGCGCGAGCCACAGTTCGGCGCCGTGGCGGGCCAGGAACGCGTAGGCGGCCTCGTTCTCGTCCTCGACGGTGCGCAGGTCGCCGAGCACCGTCTCGTCGTCCCGCCCGAGCCAGTGCGCGACGGTGCCGTCGAGCCCGGCGAGCATGTCGGACTTGGCGACGACGAGGGCGCCGGGCGGCAGCAGGCCGTCGCGGGTCTGCCGGGTGTGCAGGAGCTGGGTGATCGCGTGCGTGAAGCCGGGGTCGGGCACCCACGGGTTCCAGTCGTCGCCGGTGCGGAGCTGCTGCCCGTCGGCGACGTACAGGATCGCGTCGGCGAGGCTGAGGAACGGGGTGTCCTCGTACTCGTACCGGTGGTAGTGCTCGCCGGGGACGTCGAAGAACCCGACGGCGTGGGTCCGCCCCGTGTACTCGCTGGACACGCGCAGCGCGTACACGAACTCGGCCCGCGCGGAGCGCCGGGTGGCGGGCAGCACTCGGCGCTGCTCCAGGAACGGCCGGATCCGCTCCTCGTAGAACCGCTGCCGCAGGTGCCCGTCGAGCGGTTCGATGCGCAGCTCCGGCGCGAGCATGGCCTTGCGCCGTTCGAGCTGCGCGATCATCGCGGTGAGCAGGTGGGTCTTGCCGGCCGCGCTGGCGCCGACCAGCCCGATGATGAGCGGGTCCAGGTCGCCGTAGTCGGCCGGGAGGGAGTGCGGGTCGCCGTCGCCGTGGCACTGCCGCATCGCGCCGAGCGTGCGGTGCCGCCAGCGGACCTCCGGCTCGTCCGGCGCCCGCGTCAGCACCTCCGGCCCGTCGGGGGTGTTCTTGACGAGCGGGACCTCTCCGTAGTCGGACCAGTCGATGTGGTTCAGGCAGTACGGGCAGAGCGTGCGGGCGCGCGGCTCCGGGCCGGGGTAGGCGGCGGGGCCGGACTGCCAGGGCGGGGCGATCATGTCACAACACCACCAGGAGGATGAGGACGACCAGGACGAAGACCAGGGGCCACACCAGCAGGGGGTGCGGTCTGCGCCTGCCGTCGTCGCCGACGCGGAACGGAAAGTCGCGGGGCAGCGAGGGGACGCCGACCCCCGGAGCCGCGCCCGGCCGTCCGGCTCCCGGGGCCGGTCCCCGTACCGTTCCCGGTCCCGGAGGGAGCGGCGGTGCGGATCCCCTGGACGGGGGCGCGGGCGCGCCCTGCCTCCGCTGGCCGAGCCACTGCTTCTCCCTCCGGTAGTTCTCGATGGCGTGCGAGCCGGCGCCCGTCGCCGGGGGCATCGCCGGGGGCATCGCCGGGGGCACCGGCGGAGGCGGTGCCGGAGGCGGCGGCTTCGGCGCGCTGTGCGTGTTCTGTCCGGGCTGCGCCGCCGGGGCGCCGGGGTGGATCTCGA
This sequence comes from Actinomadura coerulea, assembly GCF_014208105.1. Taxonomy (NCBI): domain Bacteria; kingdom Bacillati; phylum Actinomycetota; class Actinomycetes; order Streptosporangiales; family Thermomonosporaceae; genus Actinomadura; species Actinomadura coerulea. The sequence goes on along the minus strand of NZ_JACHMQ010000001.1, from coordinate 2,609,973 downwards.
CGGTCCGCGTGTCGTCGTCCTCGGGAGGGTCCTGCTCGGTGGGGGAGTCCTGCCCGGCGGACGCGTCCCGCTCCGTCGTCTCGCCGGAGGGGGGCCACCCGTCCATGCGGGCCAGCACCTCCGCGGCCGTCGGGACCTCCTCGCCGAAGACGGGCCGGAGCACCATGCCGAGGTCGGGGTGGTGCCGGACGAGCCAGCGCAGCTCGCCCTCGTCGGCGGGCCCGGCGCCGTCCGGCCCGAAGGACGACTCCTCGCCCGACGCCAGCCAGAACAGCAGCCCGGCCGCCGCGCGCACGTCCCGCGCCGCCCGGAGGTCGTCCGGCTGCCCGACCGCGTTGCCCAGGTCGGCGATCTGCAGCCGCCTGCCGTCCCACAGGAGCATCCCGGGGGACAGCTCGCCGAGCGCGTAGGCGTTGTCCGCGAGCACCCGGAGCGCGGTGAACAGGTCGTGGACCGGCTCCCGCAGCCGCTCGGAGGTGAGCGGGGACGTCCCGGTGAGCGGACGGCCGCGCCGCGTCTGCACCAGCCGGGCCGGGGCGTCGGGGGAGTCGACGTCGAAGCCGAGCAGCGTCCCGAACTGGTCGGCGCGCACGTCCTCCATGCGGAGGCCGCCCCAGACGGCGACCTCGTTGCTCAGCACGCGCTTCCCCAGGGCGCCGGTGGCGACCTTGTACACGCACTCGACCGCGGCGCCGCCGCCGGCGGGCCGGACCGTGCCGTAGTGGCTCCTGTAGCGGGCGCCGGCGCGGCTCCCCTGGTCGAGGGTCAGCGCGAACTCGACGCGTCCCTCCCCGGACGGTGTTTCGAGCAGTGCGATTTCGGTGGTCACCCCGTCACGTCCCTGTGTCGATCAGCTCTGGGATCAGTTCTGGTAGAAGAAGACGACGAGCTGCACGGAGCCGTCGCCCTCCCCGCCCGTCCACGCGGCCCGGTAGATCGCCTCCCGGAACCGCGGATTGCCGGACTTGACGGCCTTGGCGGCGTTCCTGCCGAGGGTGACGCCGCTGCCGGTGTCGTTCCGCGCGCCGTAGGCGAGGAAGAAGCCGACCTGGAGCTTCTGCTCCAGCTGCTCCAGGCAGGCGCCGCGGGCGTCCTCGCGTCGCATCTCGTCCCCGTACAGCCAGGAAGGGTGCTCCCCGCGCAGCGCCTCGTCGACCTTCCTCAGCAGGTCGGCGCGGGCCCCGCCGGAGCCGGACAGGAGCCCCTCGGCCTGCACCGGGATCAGGAAGTCGCAGAAGTCCTGGCCGAGGACGCGCGGGCCGGACGGCCGCGGCTTCTTCTCCTCCGGCAGGCCGGTGGTGAGCTGCGCGCGGGGCTGCACCGCCATGGCCACGAGGAACAGCACGAGCATCAGGTCGGCGAACAGCCAGCCGGCGAGGTGCGCCGCGCCGAACCGGGAGGTCCGCCGCCCCCGCCGGGACGCGCGCCTCCTCGCGGACCCGGTCACCGGTGCGCACCGCCGTCATGCCGCACGTAGGCGACGAACTCGCGGGTGTCGTCGACGAGGTACTCCAGCTGTTCGAGCGCCTTCGACAGCCGGTCGGTGCCGGCGGAGAGCCGGGCGACCGCGTCGGCGAGCACCGCGTTGCCGGCGTCCTGGTAGTGCTGCGCGGCCTCGGCGTGGTCGGTGGTGGCGAGCGTCGCCCGCTCCACCTGCGTCACCATGGCGGCCAGTTCGGCGCGCAGCTCCCGCTGGCCGGCGGCGATGTCGGACTGGAGCTCCCGGAAGCGCTCCAGGGTCTCGGCGGGCGCCTGCATGCCCTCGATCGCCCGTTCCAGCGACTCGGCCTTGTCGATCCAGGTCTGGACGGCGTCCTCGATCCGCTTGCCGGTGCTGCCCTCCAGGGCCGCGCGGACGTCCTCGGCGGTGCCCGCGAGACGGCCGATGAGCCCGCCCACGCTGGTCTCCATCCGCTGCACCAGCGCCTGGAGGTCCCGGTAGGTGACCTGGCCGTTCCGGGAGCCCGACAGCAGGTGCGACGCGAGCGCGATGTCCTGCGCGATCTGCACGCGCTCGGCCTCGTAGCGCGGGCGGTCGAGGAGGTTCTCGCAGGTGGTCACGACGGCGGTGAACCCGATGACGACGAGGACGGCGAGGACGACCCACCACGCGGTCTCCGAGAGCGGCGCGAAGTCCTGGACGCCGCGCCGGATGTGGTCGGGGTCGAACGAGCCGGCCTGCCAGCCGAGCAGGAACGAGCCCTCGCTGTGGGCCCGGCCGTAGGCGTTCAGGGCGTCGTGCAGCTTCCACCAGGTGACGACGATCGGCGCGAAGACGAGCACGTTCTGGAAGAACCTGCCCCAGGCCAGCGTGGTCTCCAGCCATCGGCGCGGCGCCGGGTCGGGCAGCAGCGCGTCCGCCGGGTAGGCGGTGACGAGGTCGATGCCGGTCGGCGGCGGCCCGCCGGCCGGGTCGAGGTCGTCGGCGAGGCGTTTCAGCAGCGCGGGGCCGCTGGCGGCGTCCCCGGGGGAGTCCCGCAGCGCGCGGTCGGCGTACCGGTGGAACCGCGCGCTGATGCCGCTGAGGACGTCGTCGGAGGTGAGGGGCTCGGTCGGGCTGATCGTCGCTCCAGTCGCCATCAGGGGGTCTTTTCTGTCGTCGGTTGCGGGGACCGGCCGCCGGTCGGCGTCCCGTCCCCGGCGGCCGGCGTCTCGGCGCCGTCCCCCGGGGAGGCGGTCGTCGGGGAGGCGGACGGCGCGACGGTGACGGTCACGGTCGGGGCGACCCGCCCCGGCGGCGGGGTCTCGTCCGAGCCTCCGAACAGCAGGAGGCAGAGCAGGACGACGATCCCGAGGCCGACCACCGCGATCGCCCACTCCTGGAGGGTGCGGTCGGCGATCCAGACGGCGATCGGGTGCCGGCCGTCGTCCGGCGGCTCCTGCTCGGAGCCGGACGGGAAGCGGTCCGGGGGCGCGGTGGGCGGGTCGAACGAGAAGGACTGCGGCGGGATCGGCGGCTCGGGGAGCGGGAGCGGGGGCGCGGTGCGGGCCGGGCCGGGCCCGGCCGGTCGCACCGGGTGCGGGTCCTGCGCGTGCCTCCCCTGCGGCATGCCCGCGGGCGCCGGTTCGGCGGCCCTCCTCCCGGTGGTCCGCGTCTCGGCGGCCCGGAGCGGCCCGCGCACGGTGTAATCGGTGATATCGGACGAGAGGCCGAGGTCGGCCGCCTGCCGGCGAGTCGTGTGCAGCAGGGCGGGCACGACCGCGTCCGGCGCCGCCTGGGCGGCCACGGCCAGCAGGAACGTCGCCGTGCCGCCGGCCCGCACCAGCTCGTCCACCTCCGTGCGCGTGAGCCCGCCGCCGTCCGACCGGTCACCGGCCTGGTAGACGGCCCGGAGAAGGAGCGTGTACGCCCTGAACCGCTGGCCGGGCTCGTCGGGCCACGCCTTCTCCACCAGGCCGGCCAGGAACCGTCCGGCCAGTGCGGCATCGCAGATCGCGCGCTTCTCGGCGGGCGTGCGGGTGCGCCCGGTCAGCACCCGGCACACCGGGTCGAGCAGGCCGGGCTGCCCGGGCTGCTCGGCCAGCCCCTGGACCAGGTCGGTGCTGGACAGGACGCCCAGCATGTCCTCGAGCACCGATGGCGGGGCCTTGCGGCGCCGTGCCTGCGCGGCGAGCTGGAAGACGTGGGCGCGGTCGCCTGCGAGCACGTCGGCGAGCGCCGCCCACGGCCGGAACTGCGTCGCCTCCGCGTCGGCGGGCAGCGCGCCGAGCACCGGGGCCAGGTCCGTGACGGGGTCGCCGTACGCCAGGTGCAGGACGGTCCGGTACAGGTCGTTCTCGTCCTCCGCGCGCAGGCCGCAGCGAGAGACGATGTCGTGGATCGTCTCGTGGAACATCTCGGTCTCGCGCATCAGCGCGCGGACGTCCTCGTCGCCGCGCCGGTCGCCGCGACTCCACTGCCGGTACGCGGCGCGCATGAAGTGCGGGGCGGCCTGGACGTGGTCGCTCGGCGCCAGCAACCTGCTCCACTCCAGCAGGCTGGCCGCCTTCATGCCGGACAGGAGCCGGGCGAAGGTGTCGTCGGACGCGGGGTCGATGCCCGCGCCGAGCGCGAAGTACACGGCGCTGTACTGGTCCGCCGAGGTGACCTTGGACAGCCCGGCGTACCAGTTCGCGAGGACGCGTCTCGCCTCCGTCGCCGTGAGGCCCATCCGGCGGGCGGCCTCGAGCAGCCGGTCGGCGCTGTCGCGGTCCTCGCCGTCATCGGCCATGTACCGCTCGGCGGCGACCTGCCGCAGCGTCCGGGTGGCCTCGGACAGCCCGGGCGGCTTCGCCTCCGTCCAGCGCAGCAGCCGGTCGGTGAGCTGCGCCGTGCCGGCGGTCCGCAGGTCGGCGCGCAGCTGCTCCTGCCCTTTCGGGCCGTTCAGGTAGCGGCGCGCGGGCTCGTCGAGCGTGCCCGCGATCGCCCGGTCGACGAGGTCGAGGCCGCCGGTGGCCCGCTGGTGCTCGGCCTCCACCCAGTCCGCGAGCGCCCCGGTGGACGTCAGCGGCGAGCGCGGCCGGGTCAGCGAGGCGGCCGGCAGGTCGGCGAGGAGCCCGGCCACCCGGGCGACGCCGGGGTCGGCGCCGCCCGTGGTCGTCAGTGGCGTCCGCCCGTTCCTGGCGTCCGGCAGGCCGACCGCGAGCAGCCGGGGCCGCAGCTCGGGACGGGTGACCTGGGCGCCCAGCAGCATCGTCAGCGGCGCCGTCCCGGCGACCCCGTCCAGCCGGTGCACGAGCCCGGCGACCAGGCCGACGTCGTCCGGGGAGATCTCGGCCAGGTAGGAGTCGCTCGGCGCGGCGAGCACCCCGGCGAGCAGTCCGGCCAGCGCGTCGCGGCGCACGGACGGCTCGTCCAGCCCGGCCCGGGCGTGCGCCCACAGCGCCGCCGCGTCGAGCGCTTCGAGCTCCGAGGGCGTCGAGTCGAGCCGGTCCGGCGTGCTCCACTCCGGCCAGCGGTGCAGGCCGAGGACCAGCGCCGCGTTCACCACGGACGCCGAGCCGACGAGCGCGTGCACGAGCTGGGAGGGCCGGCCGTTCGGGTCGCGGGCCGGCACCAGCCGCAGCGCGGCGCCGTGCTCGCCCTGCCGGCCGAACCGCAGCGCGCCGAGCGCCGCGCACTCGGCCGCGCCGGCCAGCCACTGCCCGACGGCGACGTCGCCGCCGGCCAGCCGCTCGTTCCAGACGCGCAGCCCGTCGGTGCCGAGGGACGTCGCGACGGGTCCGAGACCGCGGCCGCCGGCCAGCAGCCGGTCCGACCAGGCGAAGACGATCTGGTCGACGCGGCCGGGCGCGGGGGAGGAACGGGTCGTCATGACGCCACGACCTCCCGGCCGGCGGGCGCGCCGAGCACCTCGCGCGGCAGCACGCCCTTCATCGCCAGCAGCGCCAGCAGGGGCCGCAGCACCCGCTGCCGCCGGAACGACTGCTCGGGGTACTCGCCGCTCTCCATGTCCACGCCGACGCCGGTCGCCGACGCGAAGTGCAGGGTCGCGTCCTCGCACTTCTGGACCGGGACGAGCCACGACCCCGCGCCGCGCGAGCGCAGCAGGGCGTAGGCGTCCTCGGACTCCTCCTCGACCGTGCCGAGTTCGAGGTCGTCCCGGCGGTCGAGCCACCGGTCGACCTCCTTGAACGCGCGCAGCGTGTCCGACTTGGCGATCACCAGCGCGGCGGGCAGCGGCAGGAACTCCAGGCTCCGCCCGGCGCGGACGTGGTCGATATGGCTGAGCACCGCGGTGAACCCCGGGTCGCCGGTGTGCCGGCCGTGCCGGACGTCCAGCTCCGTGCCGTCCGCCACGAAGACCAGCCCGTCCGCGATGCTCATGAACGGGGTGTCGTCGCGGGTGTGGCCCTGGCTGAAGATCTCGCCCGGCACATCGAAGATCAGCAGCGCGTACTGCTCGCCGGTGTGCCCGCTGGTGATCCGGTAGGCGCAGGTGAACTCCGGACTCAGCGCCCGGCGGGTGACCGGCAGCGGCTTGCGGTCGCGCAGCAGGTCGAACCGGTTCCTGGCGAACAGCTCCCGCTGCAGCCGGGGGTCGAGCGGCAGCACGTCCAGCCGGTGCGAGATCTTCAGCGCGGCCTGGTCGAGCTCCTCCGTCATCGCCGCGAGCAGGTGGGACTTGCCCGACCCGGACGTGCCGACCATCCCGACGATCAGGACGGTCATGCCGCCGAGCGACGCGGGCACGAAGTGGTCCTTGCCGGTGGCCTCGCAGACCCGCCAGGCGTGCATCGTCCGGGTGCGCCAGCGGACGTCGCTCTCGCCGGGCTCCCGGGTCAGCGCGATCTCCTCGCCGTCCACGGTGCGATCGACGAGCGGGGCGCTGTTCCAGGCGAACTCGCTCAGGCAGTACGGGCACACCATGGTGCGGTCGGGGCCGTCCGGCGGGCCGGGCACCCGGGGCCGGTGGGGGGACTCCGGGCCGAGGTCGTCGCTCATCTCCGCCTCGGGCGGCTCGTAGGGGGCGCCGTCGGCCGTGGTGCCGCCCGCCGTGGTGCCGTCCGCCGCCGTGCTACCGGCCGCTGTGGCGCCGACGGGCGCGGTGCCGCTCGGCCGGGCGTCCAGGCCCGGGGCCGTGACCGGGTCCAGGTCGAGATCCGGGTTCGCGGCGGGCAGCGGGTAGGGCGGCCTGTCGAGCTTCGGCGGAAGCTTGGGCCTGGGGGGTTCGGGGTCGCTCACGGTCACCTCACGAGCAGGACGGCGCTGACGATCAGGGCCACGGCGAGGACCCCGAGGAAGAGGAAGAGGATCAGGACGCCCCCGCTGCCGGGGGGCGCCGCGTCCGGGGTCCGCCGGGAGGGCGCGGCGGGGCCCGCCTGGACCCGCGCCCGCGGCGGCTCCGCCGCGATCCGGCGGCTCTCGCGGAACTCCCGCTGCCGGCGGCGCAGCTCGCGGAACTCGGCCCGCCCGCCCTCCTCGGCGGCGAGCCGCCGGTCGCGGACGGCCGAAGGCGGCCTGGCCTCGGGCCGCACCGCCTGAGGGGGCGCCTGAGGAGTCGCGCGAGGGGGCGCGGGAGGGTGCGCCGGGGACGGCTGCCGGGGCGGGGCCGCCGGGTCGTGCCGGTCCTCCGGAACGCGTTCGGGCGGCGGCGGCTTCGGGCGGCTCCGCCACAGCCGGTCCCTGATCTCACCGGGGGAGACCTCGTGGCCAGCGGTGGCGTGGAAGGCCGGTTCGAGCGCCTGCGCGAGGTCGGCGTCGACCTCGGCGAACTCCGCGACGAGGGCCGCCGGCGTGCCGCCGGCGGGCGAACCGGTGGCGAGCCGCAGCAGCAGGTGGGCGGCGGCCTGGACGTCCGGGACGCCGCCGGCCGGCGGCCCCGCCGGCGTGCCGAGCGCGGACCCCGCGAGCGCCTCGGACGGGCCGAGCGGCTCCACGTGCCCGAAACCGTGCAGTTCGACGCGCCGTCCGTCCCAGAACACCGTGTCCGCCGAGACGGCCCGGTGCGCGAAGCCGAGGTCGGCGAGGAACGCGAGCGCGCCGAACAGGTCGCGCGCCGCCCGGCCGAGCTGCACGTCGTCGAGCCGCGGCGGCGGTCCGCACCGGGAGACGGGCACGCCGCGGCGGGTGACCATCAGGCACACGGGGCTCTGCGCGGCCTGGAAGCCGATCATCCGCCCGGCGGACGCCTGCCGGCCGCCGATCCGGTCGTAGACCTCGGCCTCGCGGCGCAGCACCTTCGCCCCGGCGGGGGAGAGGGCCGTCTTGAGGAGGACGTCGCGGTCGTCGGCGCGGCCGTAGCGGTGGGTGAGGAGCGCGTCCTCGTGCCGCAGCCCGCCCTGCGTGAAAGTGACCGTGACTCGACCGGATTGCCCGAAAGATGACTTTTGGAGGGTGAATGTCTCTTCCGCTGGCGCCCCAGCCTGTTCCGTATAGATAGTGCCCCCCTCGGGTCATATTCACGGCTTGACGAATAAGTGATGCAAAGGATCCGCTAGGTGTGACGCACGGAGTTGGAGGAAGGTTGCCGCTTTTTTCGGTCTGAGATCGGCGCAGGGCAGAGCGGGCACCGCCCTGCCGCGGCGGCCCGCCGACCGGCCCGGCGGCCTGCGCGGCGCTCCCCGCTCCCGTCCACGTCCCGCCGCCCCTGACGCCGCGACCGGAGATGGACAGATTTCCGCGAGTGTGCGAAACGCAATGGACAGCGTGCTAGGAAATGCCGCACGCCGCGGACCGGGCGCTCGCGCCAACCTTTCAGCCTGCGATGACAGGCCCTCCAAAACGACACCCCGACCGGCCACACGCGAGCGCTGTGAGTGTCGGCCTCGCCGGTCACCTGCGCCAGGACGGTGCCAGGGCTGGCTTGGCGGGGAATGTGTCCCCCGGCCGGGGAGTTCTCCCGGTCATGGGCGACCGGACGGAAGCGGCACGGACGCGCGAGGTGCTGGAGGCCGAGCGCGAGCGCACGCTCGCCGCCGTCCGCGCGCTGGACCGCGACCGCGAGGGCATCGTGGAGTCGGCCCGCCTGTCCGCCGTGGACGACGAGCACGATCCCGAGGGCGCGACACTGGGGTTCGAACGAGCCCACGTGGAGGCGCTGCTGGCGGCGGCCCGGGGCCGTCTCGACGACCTCGACCGCGCGCTCGAACGGCTCGCCGCGGGAACCTACGGAATCTGCGCGTCCTGCGGCGCCCCCATCGGCGCCGGGCGCCTGGCGGCCCGTCCCGCCGCGGCGCTGTGCATCTCCTGTGCCTGATTTCCCGTATGTCCGCTCTTCCGCGACCGGCCTGCCCCACCAGCCACACAGACCTCACCTGTCGGCACGCCGGATGCGGTCACTCTTCGTATTGAGATGAACACGGTGCGGGAAGAAGTGAGCTGACCGCGACGCCGCCCAGAAACACTCGGGAACAGGAAAAGCTCATGCGCCTCTCCACCATTGCTCTGGCCGGCACGGCCGCCGCCCTCAGCCTCGCCTTCACCGCCGCCCCCGCTGTCGCCGGGACCGGTACGGCGCTCACCGCCGCCGAACCCGCCCGGCTCACTTCCCAGGGCTACGGTGCTCTGAAGATCGGAAGTTCCGAGCGGGCCGCGCTCCGCACCGGAATGCTGGTCCGCAAGCTCACCGGACGCTGGTGCGACGGCTTCGACCTGAAGGGCCATCCCACAGGCCGCGACGACGTGTCGGTCTACGTCTCCAAGAAGTACGGGGTCGCGATGATCCAGCCGCCCCGCGGCACCCGCACTCCGCGCGGCGTCCGCGTCGGCTCGACGCTCGCCGAGCTCAAGCGCGCCTATCCGGGCGTCCGGCGCGACATGCACGGCTTCTGGGACGTCACCGCGCCCCGCAACCGCCGCGCGGTCTATCAGTTCGAGGTGGAACGCCGCCACGTCACCATGATGGCCCTGTCCTTGAAGGACCAGGACTGCTTCAACTGATCGGCTTCGGGGGGCGCCGCACCGCTGACGCCGCGCCCCCCGAAGCCGAGTGAACCCGTCTGAAAGGGCAATACCAGAGGACACGTCCCCCGGAGGTGCGCATGGTATGGCTCGGACTTGTCCTCGTCGTCGCGGGTGCCGTCCCGGCTCTCACCGCGGACGGCGAGCTGGGCGGTGTCGACATGACCGTGGCGGGGGCCGCCGTCATGTCCGTCGGCGCGGTGCTGCTGGTCGCGGGCATCCTGCGGCTCCGCGGCCGGCGCCGGGCCGGACCGCCCGGCTCGGCCGCGCAGGCCTACTACCGGACCTCCACCGGCAAGATCGTCGCGATGGTGGTCGCGGTGGTCTACATCGTCTCCCCGATCGACCTGATCCCGGACGTCTTCCTGCCGTTCGGAATCGTCGACGACGCCACCGCCCTCACCTGGCTGCTCTTCGCACTCGGCCAGGAGTACACCCGGCGGTCCCGCAGGGAGCACCGCGCTCCCTGACGCCGTGACGGCCGCGGCCCGCGGACCATGGCGACGGCGCGTCCCGGCGGTGCCGTGCGGAGTCTCGGCCGAGACTCTTCGGGCATCGCCGGACCGCGCCGCCGGACGCCTGTCATCGGTGCCGCGAGTCCCTGCGCCGTTTCGCCCAACCCGCGATCAGCGACCGGGTCCAGGTCCGTCCTCATCCCTGGGCGCCCGCGCCGCCCTGGCCGGCGCCCTGACCCTCGCCGCCGCGGAGTCCGTCCCCTGAGAACAGGAGGCGGCCGCCCGCCATCGCCGCGGCGACGGCCGCCGCGGCGACGGCCCAGGCGAGCGGATCGAGCGGGACGCAGCCGAAGAAGCCGCTGACACCGGGCGTCTGGACGATGACGGCCAGGAGGGCCGCCGAACCGAGCGTGCTGAGCAGGACCGAGCGGTCGTCGTGGCCGGCCATGAGCGTCTGGGCGAGCTGGGTGCCGATGAGCGCGACCAGGCCGATGGTGCGAGCGCGGACGGCGGGGCCGGTGAAGCGCCCGGCCAGCCAGCCCGCCAGGGCGCCGAACGTGGTCACCGCCGCGCGGTGGGCGATGTCGCGGGTCAGGGCGGAGCCGAGCGAGGTCTCCGGGCCTTCCGCCAGCAGGGCCGTGGTGGCCTCCCGGGTGGGGACGCGGACGGCGACGGCCAGGGCGGGGGCCAGGTCGGTGAGCATGTTCATCAGCAGCATCTGGCGGGCCGACAGCGGAGCGCGGCCGGTCATCAGCGAGCCGAGCAGGGTGAAGGCGATCTCGCCGAGGTTGCCGCCGACCAGGATGGCGAGGGCCTCGCGGACCGACGCCCACATGGCGCGCCCCTCCACGAGCGCGGAGACGATCGTCTCCAGCCGGTCGTCGGCGACGATCAGGTCCGCCGACGCCTGCGCCGCGGCCGTGCCCCGCCTGCCGAGCGCGATGCCCACGTCCGCGAGGCGGATGCCGGCGGCGTCGTTGGCGCCGTCGCCCGTCATGGCGACGACGCGGCCGCGCCCGCGCAGGGCGCGCACGACGCGGACCTTGTGGACGGGAGTGCACCGGGCCACGACGTCCACGCCGACCAGGGCCTCCGCCAGGGCGTCGTCGCCGAGCCGGTCGATCTCGTCCGCGGTGATGACGCGGTGCTCGGCGCCCTCTCCGGCGACCTGGTCGGCGATCGCCGCCGCGGTCGCCGGATGGTCTCCGGTGAGCATGATGATCTGGACGCCGGCGGCGCGGAGGTCGGCTACCGCGGGCGCGGCCGTGGCGCGGACCGTGTCGGCGAGCCCGAGCAGCCCGAGGAAGGTCATGCCGGTCACCGCGTCCTCGCCGATCGTCTCGCCGCCGCCCGGCATGCGGCGCTCGGCGACGGCGAGGACGCGGTGGCCGCCGGACGCGAGCCGCTCGACGCGCTTGCGCAGGTGCCGCCGGGCGCGGCGGTCGAGGTCGCCGTCCGGCGTGCGGGCGCAGAGCGGGAGCACGACCTCCGGGGCCCCCTTGACGAACAGGGTGCGGTCGCCGCCGGACGAGCCGAGGGTCGCGTGGAAGGCGCGCGACGGCTCGAACGGGACGCTGTGGATCTGCTTCCACGGCCCGCCGAAGTCGCGGTCCACGCCCGCCCGCGCGGCGCCCTCGTCCACGGCGGCGTCGGTGACGTGGCTGTGCCGCCCGTTGCCGGGGACCGGTGTGGCGCGCAGGGCGGCGGCCAGGACGCCGCGGAGCGGATCGTCCGGCCGGGCGGCGTCCCCGTCGTGGCGGTGGTCGGCGATGCGGGCGAGCGTGATGCGGCCCTCGGTCAGGGTGCCGGTCTTGTCGAAGCACAGCACGTCGACCCGTCCGAGCGTCTCGATGGTCCGCGGGTCGCGGACGAAGACGCCCCGGTCGGCGAGCCGCTTGATCGCGGCCACCTGGGCGGCGCTGACCAGCAGCGGAAGCCCTTCCGGGACGGACGCGACGGCCAGGTTGACGCCTTCGGACAGCGCTCGGCGCAGCGGGCCGCCGCGCAGCAGGCCCGAGGTGACGACGCCGACGGCCGCGCCGACCGCCATCGGCGTCGTGGCCTCGGTGATCTGCTTGAGGCGGGCCTCCACGCCGCTGGAGGGGGAGCCCGAGGCCAGTGCCGCGGCCATGGCCCGCCCGGTCTCGGTCGCGTCGCCGAGCGCGACGACCGCGGCGGTGCAGTTCCCGGCGGCGATCGTGGTGCCCTCGTAGAGCATGCAGCCGCGCTCGGCGACGTGCCGGGCCAGCGTCGGCGCCGTGCCCTTGGGCGTCGGCAGGGACTCGCCGGTGAGCGAGGACTCGTCGGCCTCCAGCCCGTTCGCGGTGACGATCCGGCAGTCGGCCGGGACCGCGTCTCCCGCGGCGAGCACCAGGACGTCGCCGCGGAGGAGCCGGTCCGCCGGCACCCGCGTCTCCTCGCCGTCCCGCAGGACCCCGACCGGCTCGCCGGACCTGGCCGAGATCCTCGCGATGACCTCGTCGGCGGAGACCCGCTGCCGGCCGCCGACCAGGCCCGACAGGCCGATGGTCGCGGCGACGAGCGCGGCGTCGACCGGTGAGCCGACCGCCGCCGCACCGGCCGCGCCCGCGGCCAGCACCGCCGTCAGCGGGTTGGCCAGCTCCTGGACCACGGCCCGCGCCAGCGTCCGGCGGTCTCCGCCGCGGTCCGCGCGGTCCGCGCCGCGCGCGCCGCGGTCGCGCGCCTCGGCGTCGGACAGGCCCCCGGCACGGCTGCCGAGCCGCTCCAGGACCGCCTCCACGGGCATGGAATGCCACGGCGTGGACGGTAGAGTCGGCGCGGCAACGCGCCGCATCACCTCGCGGGCCGACCAGGCGCCGTAGGCCATCCCCAGGGCCGCCGCGCCGTTGACGGCGGACAGGGCGCGGTCCGCCGCCTTTCCGGGCGGCCCGGTGAGGGCGAGCAGAGCGGCCACTCCGGTGCCCGACCATGCGAGCGTGACGCCCCGCTCGCTGACGCGGCGGGCGGCGGCGACCGCCTGGAGGACGTGCGCGGCCGCCGCCGGATCCCGCAGGACCAGCAGGTGCGCGCCCCATGGCGGCGTCCCGCCCGTGCCGTCCGCCCAGGCCGCCACACCGACATCGGCGGCGGCGAGCGCCACCGGATCGAGCGAGACCAGCAGGACGCCCGCGCCGTCCTCCTGCAGCGCGCGGACGGAGGCGGCGAGATCCGGGCCGCCGGGGGCGGTCTCGTCCGGAGGCAGCGGCAGGTCGACGCCGGAGCCGGCGAGTACGAGCTTCACGCCGGCCTCCCGCGCGGCGGTCACCCAGGCGTTCGTCTCCTCCCGCAGGGAGCGGCGCATGCGGATCAGGGCGCGGGGCCGTCCTCCCTCGGCCAGGGCCAGCACCGGCCCCGAACCGCGGAGGTCCCGGCCCTCGGCCGGCACCTCCCCGCCGGGCAGCACGCTCGCGGCGGGACCGAGGGACCACCCGTCGGCCTCCCTGACCTCCTCCAGCGCCCCGGGCGCCGACAGCGCGTGAACGCGCTCGGCCACCTCGGCCTCCGACGCGTCCCCGAGCACGGCGACCTCGTCCACCACCAGGTCTGCGGCCTGCAGGACGTCGGCGTCCAGCACCACCGTGTCGATCCGGTCCAGGTGGCGCAGCGCCGCCGGGTCCAGCGGCAGCACTCCCCGTTCCGCCAGCCGGGTGGAGAGCTCGGCCGCGAAGATCTCGCGGGCGGCGTGGGGCGCCTTCGGCACCGCCGCGACCCCGACGTCCAGCGCGCGGCGCGCGCTGCCGGTCAGCAGCCCCCCGAGGACGAGGCCGCCGAGGCCGACGGAGAGCATCCGGCCCGCGTGCCGTTCCGGCGGCCCGTCGCGCAGGTCGTGGGAGCGCCCGCCGGAGACGCCGGTGCAGCCGGCTCGCTCGGGCGCGCCGGTCAGGTCCGCTTCGGCGACCCGCCACAGCCGGCCGGTGGCGGCGGCCTCGCGGCGCTGCCAGAGCCGCTGCGCCACGTCGACGACGAGCCCCGTCCCGCCGGGCGCGAACGCCTGCGCGGCCGCCTGCGTCAGGGGCAGCCACCGCTCCACCGGCGCGCCCGGGACCACCCCGGCCAGAACGCCGCGCAGGACGGGCACCGCGTCCGCGAACGCGACCAGCCCCGCGACCTCGGACGGCAGCAGGGCCCGCCCGAGCATCCACTGCGCCCCCGTGATCGTGAGCCCCACCAGGTCGGCGCCGAGGGCCAGCGCCGTCGGCGGCGCGGCGAACCGGCCCGCCTCCGGCTCCTCGCCCTCCAGGACCGCGTCCAGCGCCTCCACGACCTCCAGGACGGCCTCCGGCGGGACCTCCTCGGACACGTGGACGATCAACCGTCCCAGAGCGGCGTTGACGCGCGCCCAGCGGACGGCGGGAAGTCCTTCGATGGCGCGCTCCAAGGCTTGCGCCTCGGACCGCCTCCCCGCCTTGTGCAGGTGACGCAGCTCTATGTGCAGCCGCTCCGGGTACCGGTGGACGGTCCGCGCCGGGCGCAGGGCCCGCGCCGCCGCGCTTCCGACTCCGCCGAGGACGCGTCCCGTCCGCCGGACCGGCACGGCGGCCGCCCGGACGCCCGAGGCCCCCGCGTGGCCCGCCGCGCGGACGACGGTTCCCCCGCCCGGGAGACCACCGGCCGCCGCCGCGCCGCGCCGCAGGAGTTCAAGGACCATGAAGCTGCCCTAACCCCTCAAGCAGGGCCTAAGCGCGTGTCGAACCCTGTTTGCGGAAGTCGGCCGCTCGCATGACCTGGCGGCGGGCGGACCGGCCGGGTCATCCGCCGTCGGTCCCGCGGACGATCCAGACGTGGCCGAACGGGTCGCGGAGCCGGCCCATGCGGCCGTACGGGTGGTCCTCGACAGGGAAGATCACCGTCGCTCCTCCCGCCTCCATGCGGGCACCGACCGCGTCGGGGTCGGGCGCCTCGAGATTGATGATCACGGGTGGACCGTCGAGGCCCGGGGCGGCGTCGACGGAGTCCTCGTCCTTGAGTGTGAAGTCGAGGTCCCCGAGGACCAGCCGGACGTTGACGATCTTCCCGTCCGGGGTCTCGAAGAGCTCGCTCTCCTTGACGCCGAACGCCGTCGTGTAGAACTCGATGGCACGGCGCGCGTCGTTGACGACGAGTTTCGGAAAGAGGTTCATGACCCCATCGTGCGGGCCGCCCGCGCGCCCCGTATTGGACGAATTTCCCTCAGAGCGGCACGTGGTTGGGCTGGTCGGGGGAGCGGGGCCGGTACTCGGTCGGCCGTAGCCCGGCGAAGTCGCGAAAGTCCCGGATCAGATGCGACTGGTCGGCGTATCCGCAGGTGACCGCGAGTTCCGCCCAATCGACCGGCCGGTCGTACGGTATCCGCCGGAGCGTGCGCTGGAACCGCCGCACGCGGGCGAAGCGCTTGGGCGTCAGGCCGACGCGATCGTGGAAGAGCCCGATGAGGCGCTTGCGGGTGAAGCCGAGCCGGTCGGTCACCTCGCCGACGGGGACGCCCCGGTCGAGCGCCGAGATCGCGGCCTCCAGAGCGAGGTCGCGGTCCAGGTCGCCCGCCTCGAGAAGGACCGACTCCAGCGCGTCCAGGATCTCGGCGGGACCGCCGGCCTCCAGGAGCCGTTCCCGTACGACCGCCCCGCCGCGGCCCCAGAGGTCCTTCAGGACGACCAGCCCGCCCACCGGCGGGAAGAAGGGAAACGCGCCGCCCGGCTTGAACGCGACCCAGGCGATGGCACGCTGGTCCGCCGTGTCGATCACGGAGGGCCGGGACGCGGCGCCGAGGAAGGCGGCCCCGTCGGCGCCGCCGGTGAACGCGTCGGCGTGCAGGTTGACGAACAGTTGGGCGCAGCCGGTCGGGATGGACTGCTCGCGAACGGACGGGCCGTGCGACTCGGAATAGCCGAGGCACGCGACGAACGGATCGAGGGCCGGGTGGAGAGGCCCGCGCTGGAACAGCACACCTCCAGCCTAAGGCGTACGTCGCGGCGCCCCAACTGGGCCGCCCGTGGGCGTCACAGCATGACCGCTCCGGCGACGGCCGCCGACGCGGCGGCGAGAAGGCCCACGACGTTCACCGCGATGTCCGATTTCAGGGAGCGCTGCCGGGCCGCGCGGTCCAGGGTGAAGACGGCCGGGTCGGCCGGTGTGTAGTGGACCGTGACCTCCCGGCCGTGCGCGCCGGACGGGTCCGGCAGTTCCTGGGGGCAGTGGGCGGTGACGGCCGCGCCCTCCCTCGTGGTGAACGCCACGACCGGCGTGATGGTGGTGGCGGTGCTGCCTTCCTCGTCGGTGGTGACGTCCTTGAGCACCGCGATGATCCTGCCCGGGACGGCGACCATGGAGGCCGGCGTCTCGCGGCGGCGGCGCGTGTCGCGGATGTTCCCGGGCAGGTGGAAGGCGCCGAAGACGGCCCACGGTCCGCAGAAGCCGACCAGCGCCCAGGGCCAGCCCCGGTCGATCGCGGCGACGACCACCACCCCGGCGTAGACGAGGAAGAGCGCGAGATTCGGCCATCCCAGTCCGCGGCCGCCCTGCTCCGGGCGGTCGGTGAGCCGGAAGGCGTGCGGCCGCCCGCGCGGGTGGTGGACCCCTATCTCCCGGCCCGGCCACGCGGCGGTGATCATCTCGCCCCGGTCACCGTCGTTCGTCACGATGACCTCCTGCCCGCTGGACGGGTCGCGGTAGGAGACGACGACCGACACCCCGCCCTTCCGGGAGCCGCCGTGCCGGGGCTCCCGCACCTGCTCGATCCGCCCCGTGAGCCGGACCGTCCGCTGCGCCCGGGTCATCCCGGCCAGCGACAGCCCGTAGCCGACCAGCGCGAACGTCCCCAGCACCGCGCACCACAGCGCGAGATATCCGTGCCAGCCCATATGCCCTCCTTCTGCTGTTTCGGACCGGTCTGCCGGGCACTACGGCGCCCGGTGTCACCGCACCGGACTGCGCCGCACCACCCTGCCGCGTCCGTCCGCCTCCAACGAGGCCGTGCCTTCGGAGCCGGCCACGGTGACCCTGAGCGTGAGGGCGCCGGTGACGCGATGGGCAGTGAGATGCCAGGTCCGTGGGGACTTGACGCCGAGGGTGGTCCTGGCCGCCTCGACCAGGCCGGGGACGCGGTCGTAGGGCAGGGAGCGCAGGTCGAAGTGCGGGACAGCGGACGCGCTGGAGACGAAGATGACCGTCAGCCGGCGTTCCTGCGCGACGAGGGTGACCGCATGGTGCGTCTTCCTGCCCTTCAGGAGCAGGTCGACGGCTCGGCGCAGCTCTCCCTCGTCGAGCATCGACCGGTCCGAGCCGAGGGCGACCGTGCCGGACGCCGACGTCACGGTGGTGGTGGACGACGTCGAGGAGACGGACGGCTTCGCGGAGGGCCGCCGCACTTCGCCGCCCTGGTCGAACAGTTCGGCGCGGAAGAGCAGGACCACGGCGGCGGCCCCGAGCAGCAGGCCGAGGAGGGTGAGGAAACCGGCGGCGCTCCCCTCGGGAGGATCGCTCACCAGAGCCGGCCCCGGTGCGGAGTCGATGCGGGCCTCGGCCGCCCTTTCCTCCCACTCGGGGGTCGGCCGCTTCACGATCCTCACCTGCGTCGGCCGGTCCGGCGGGTACTGGACCACCAGGACGCCCTGCGGCCGATGGTCGGGGAGGTCGGAGACGTGGACATGCTGCGTGGTCTCGACGCGGTACGCCGGCGCGCCGTCCGGCGCGACGGTGAGATCGAACCGCACCGGGACGTCGGTGTCCTCACTCCTGATGACCTTCCGGCTCTCGATCACCGCCAGAGCCGTGCGGGGCGCGACCGCCGCCTCCCGGAGCCGTCGCGGCACACCGGCGAGGAAGACGAGCAGGCCGTAGACCGAGGCCAGCCCCAGCCCCGTGACGACCGGCGGCATCCTTCCGATCACGATGCCGACGACGACGGCGGCCAGCGACGTCCCCAGAACGCCGCCCGTCAGGAACCCCCGTGCGAGGTCGACGGAAGCCCGTCGCGCCGGCGGCGTCGCCGTCGTGATCGTCATGGGGGAATTGTGTCGGCCCCGGCCGACGACCGACAGGCCCACAGCCGATCTTCGACAACGCCGGCACCGCCCACGCCGCCGCGACTGCGAGCACGGGCGCGCAATGGAAAGAGCGCGGCCGGAGGCCGCGCTCAGCTCAGGCTCCGGCCGGCGTCAGCCGGCCGAGGTCAGAGTGTGCCGTTGTCGATGTCCTCCGCCACGCTCCTGTAGGCGCCGGCGGCGATCTCGGCCTCCTCGGCCGCTTCCGGGGTCTCCGCCCGCTCGGCGTTCTGCGCCGACAGGTCAGCGGCTCCCCGGAACATGTCGCGGGCGAACGCCCTCTCCTGTGGGGTCGGGTCAGCCATCATGGCTCCTTCGCTCAGGTTGTCCCTGCACTCGCAGGGTCCCCCCTTCCATAGGGGGACAAGGAAACCGTTCACGAGGCGGCCGGGTTGGCAACTCTCGATGAGGCCCAGCGCCGTCCGGGTCAGAGCGGGCGGCTCCTGCTCGTGTGCTTAGCCAGGACTTGACGGATTCGGCGACTGGTCGAGAGCCCCGGGTGCCGCTTTCCATGGCCGCCCGGATGGAGAATTCCTTTTGTCGCCAGGCTGTGACGGCAAGCGGCCCTGGAGGAACGGACGCCCCGGCTCGGGGGTGGCACCCGCGAGATGGAGGAGACCGAATGCCGGACCACGGCGGCCTTCCGGCGCCGAGCCAGGGGCTCGTGCTGACGCATTTCCTGACCGTCCGGGACGTGGCCGTCTCCAGGGAGTTCTATGCGAATGTCCTTGGCGGCCAGGTGGTGCTCCCGGAGAACCCGGCCATCGTGCAGGTGGCCAACACCTGGATCATCATGAACCCCGGCGGCGGCCCCACACCGGACAAGCCCGGCATCGTTCTCAGGCCGCCCGAACCCGGCGATCCGGTGTCGACGTTCCTCAACGTCCGGGTGGCCGACATCGAGGCGTTCTACGCGGCGGCCACCGCCCAGGGTGCGGAATTCCTGACCGAGCCCCTGGACCGCAAGGCGGAGATCCGCTGCTACATGCGCGACCCGGACGGCTATCTCATCGAGGTCGGGCAGGCCACGGGCATGCTCCACGGCGTCTTCGCCGACCGTCCCGCACCCGGCTAGGAGCGGCGGCCGGGCGTCACGGCGCGGAGGCGCCCCTTGCCCGCGCGGGGGACAGAAGACGGCGGATGCGCTCGTACTCGGCGGCCATCTCGGGGGCGGCGAGGAAGTCGCCGAGATCGGCGGAGACCTCGTGGTCGACGTCCTCGACGGAGCGGATGGCGAGTTCGTAGAGCTCGCCGCGGCGGCCCTGCTCCAGGTAGCTCTGCCAATGCCCGAGCGCCCTGATGACGGTGAGGACGCCGGTGTCCAGATCGTCGTCGACCAGGATGCCGTCATGGATAGTCGCGAGCTCGTCCTGCAACTCGGCGGCGCTGATCGTCAGGACGTTCGCGGAGGCGGAGGCGAGTGCCGCCCGGGCGTCCCCGGTGAGTTCGTCGTCGGCGGCACCGCGCAGCAGCTCGGGCCGGACCAGACGGGTGACCGTATCCTCTCCGAAAGCGCGAACGTCGTCCTCGGCGGCTTCGATGACCATGCGGAGGATGTCCGCCTCAAGTTCGCTGTAGTTCACGGCCGCAGCCTATGGCCGCCGGAGATCGGGGAGGGGCGGTGTCGTCAGAGGTCGAGGCACGGTCCCACGGGTGGCGGATCGAGCCCCGGGAGTATGCCCGCCACGAACGCCGCAGAGGTCGCCGTTTCGCGTTCACGCGTCTCGTTCCCGCCCGCACGGCGCTGGTGGTGATCGACATGGTCCCGTTCTTCGTGGGCGGCAACCCCTACTGCCTGGGGATCGTGCCCAACATCCACCGCCTTGCCGAGGCTCTGCGGGCGGCGGGCGGAACGGTCGCCTGGGTACTGCCCGCGGTGGGCGAGCGCACGGCGGTCGCCGACGAGTTCTTCGGACCGGAGGCGGCCGAGACGTACCGCACGTCCGGCGGTACCGGGACGATGACCGAGCGCCTGTGGCGCGACCTCGAGGTCCATGCCGACGATCTGCTGGTGGAGAAGTCGGCGGCCAGCGCCTTCTTCCCGGGGCGGTGTCCCCTTCCGGAACTGCTGGAACGGCGCGGGATCGACACCGTGCTGATCACCGGCACCGTCACCAACGTGTGCTGCGAGTCGTCGGCACGCGATGCGAGCACCCTCGGGTTCCGGGTCATCATGGTCGCCGACGCGAACGCGGCACGCCGCGACCAGGACCACAACGCCACCCTGCACACCGTCTACCGGTCCTTCGGCGACGTGCGCCCGACGTCCGAGGTGCTCACGATGATCGGGTCCTGATCCGCGCCCGCGGGCGGCCGCGAAGGCGGCCGGTTCGCCCGCGGGACCGCGCTTTCCGAAGTGCGCGTTGCCCCTCTCGTTCCACCCCGGACAGTACTTAGTGTCCAGATCAATTCCGTTCTTGGACCGTTCGTGACCAGGTCACGGGCGTATGCAAACGGAGGAAAAATGAATAAAGATCAAACTGACCACGCAGCTCATGTGGGTTCGCACACCAATCTGCTAACGGACTTATCCGAGGTCGTCGGCAGCGCGAAAAGCGGCACGGTGGACGCCATTGTCGTCCCCACGATCGCTCCACAACGGGTGGGGTCCGCAATCGCCTTGGCTGAGGCGCTGAAGTGCACGATCGTCCTGTTGTGCAGCACATCTTCGCAGGTACGGGACATTGGTAAGAGCTACGATCTTCCCTCGAACGCACTCTGCCTGGAAGCCCCGCCAGGGTACGGTCACCCGCTGCTCGACTTCGAGCAGCGGGCGATGGAGAAGCATACGGACATCGCGATGAAGAGGAACATCGGGCTTCTGCTGGCCCGCCTGTGCGGCTGGCGGACGATCCTGTTCCTCGACGACGACATCCGGGGCATGAAGCCTTCTCTGATCCTGAGGGCCGCCGCCCTGACCGAGCAGTATCGGGTGGTCGGATTCCAGATTCCCGATTTCCCTGATAACTCGGTCGTCTGTCACGCCAACCGGGTTTCCGGGGGAGCCCAGTCGACCTTCGTGGGGGGTAATGCGATCCTCGTCGACACGAGTCGCGCGGATACGTACTTCCCCGCCATCTACAATGAGGACTGGCTGTTCCTCTACGATGCGGTCGCCGATCGCTCGGTGGGCGTCGCGGGCAGGCTGCGGCAGTTGGCGTACGACCCGTTCGCCCGGAACGCCGCACCGGAGGAGTTCGGCGAACTCGTCGCCGAAGGCCTGGTCCGGGCGCTGCATTTTGGATCGGATGTGTCCACGCTCTCCTTCTGGGCGGACGCGATCAAGAAGCGCTCGCGTTTCATCGATGAAGTGGCGGACCGGCTGCACGGGTCCGCTCGCGCGAAGGACGAGCGGATTCCGGATCGCGACCGGATCCTGCTGCGCCTCGACGAGGCGAAGAAGCGTCTGCTGGAGATCTCCCCGGTCACCTGCCTGTCGTTCTACCGAACATGGCGAAAGAACGTGGACATCTGGCAGCGGCAGCTTCTGGACCTTCCCACCTCCCTCACCCCTCAACAGGCGGTGCGTTACCTGCGGCTTTCTAGCGAGTAGGGCTCGCCAGCGGGGGAGAGGCGAAGTCTCCAATGGCGGTCAGGGCCCGGCCGAGTAGGCCGGGCCCATCCGCAACGGTCCGACCGGTCCCGGGGCTCAGGGCCCCGGGACCACTGACTACGGCTCGACCGCGCGACACTGCGATTCGTGGTGCTCTGCCTGTCGGTGGTCGCTGGGGGAGGTCCCGTAGGCGGCGCGGAACGCTCGGGTGAAGGCCGAATGGTGGGTGAAACCCCAGCGGGCGGCGATCTCATGGACCGGGACCCCGTGCTGGGCCGGATCGGCCAGGTCCCGGCGTGCGCGGTCCAGGCGTTCGCGGCGGATCAGTGCGCCGACGGTGGCGTCCTCCTCCTGGAAGAGGCGGTACAGGTGGCTGGTGGAGATGTGGTGCGCGGCCGCGACGACTGACGGGGTCAGCTCCGGGTCGTGCAGGTTCCGGGCGATGAAGGAGCGGATGCTCAGAGTCAGCGTCCGCCGGTGGGCTTCGGGGGAGAGGTCGCGGGCGGACTCGAGGGCGTGGGCGAACAGGGCCGAGACCAGATCGGTCAGGACGGCGCCGAGCCGGGGACCGTCGGTGGCACGGTAGGCGGCGGTGTCGCTGCTGAGGCGGACGAGGAAGTCGCCCAGCAGCGCCCCCACGCCCTCCCGCGCCGACAGCGGCCGGCCGATCGCGCGATCGGCGCTCCTCCGCGGGAGCGCGAGGAGGTCCCTGGGGATCTCGACTCCCACGCACCTGACGGATTGGTCATGCTGCCCCACCTGGACCGCGCAGGGCCGCCAGGAATTCTGGCTGTGCAGGTCGTAGGGACGGTATTCCGCGTCCCGGTCGCCCCAGTCGGCGTGTGCCGTCCCTTCGAGGACGAGTGTGAGGTTGTAGGTCTCGGGGTCGGAGCGTCTGATGAGTTTCGCCGTCCGCCGGGAAAGCAGAGGCTGGACGGTCGACGGCCACACGGTCACCGCACCGAGCATCAGGGTGCGCTGGCGGGCGCGGAAATCCGCGGCATATTCGCTGCTCAGCTCCACGGGAGCGTGCGTACGCCCCATCCATTCCCGCCAGCGGTCGAATCTCTCGGCCGGGGGGAAGTCCTCGGTTCTGTGCACCGTTTCGATCATTGGCTTCCCCAAGTCCGCTCGTTATGCCCAGGAGATTACTAGGACCTTCCCGGGCGGGCCCTTCGAAGCCCTTCGGCGCCGTGCTCGGGCACCGCCGCACGGACGGGCGAGCGAGGTATGGCACTGGAAGCACTGTCAAGGGATCGTGGAGGCATCGTCAAAGACGCGCGGGCGTGTCCCGTGATCGTGTACGGACGACGAACAACGGAAGATGAGGAGTGCGGTGGACGCTCTACGGCCCGGTGACCCTCGTGCGATCGGCCGGTACACCCTTTCGGCCCGCCTCGGCGCCGGCGGAATGGGGCAGGTGTTCCTCGGCTCGTCTCCCGGCGGCCGGCCGGTCGCCGTGAAGCTGGTCCATCCGGGTTTCGCCGCCGACGCCGAGTTCCGCCGGCGCTTCAAACGCGAGGTGGAGGCCGCACGCCAGGTGGGCGGCTTCCACACCGCGCCCGTCGTCGACGCGGATCCCGAGGCGGAGATCCCCTGGCTGGTCACGGCATACGTGGCCGGGCCCTCGCTCGCCGCCGCGGTCGCCGAGCACGGGCCGTTCCCGCCGGTCTCGGCGCTCGCGCTGGGAGCGGGGCTGGCGGAGGCGCTGGATGCCGTCCACGGTGCCGGCGTCGTTCACCGCGATCTCAAGCCCTCGAACGTGCTGCTCGCCGCCGACGGGCCGCGCGTCATCGATTTCGGCATCGCCCGGGCGGTCGACGCCTCCGGGGTCACCGCGCTCGCCGGGACCCCCGGCTTCATGGCACCGGAGTTGATCTCCGAAGGATCGATCACCCCGGCGTGCGACGTGTTCGCCCTCGGCGCCGTCCTCGCCTACTCCCTGGGAGTCCGCCCGTTCGGGGAAGGGCCGGCGGCTGCGCTGACCTACCGGGTGGTGCACAAGTCCCCGGCTCTGGACGCTCTGCCGCCCCCCTTGAAAGGCGTGGTCGCGGACTGCCTCGCCAAAGATCCCGCTGCCCGGCCGAGTCCGGCGGAACTGGTGGAGGTGCTCTCCTCGGCCGGCGACACCGGTGCGTGGCTTCCCTCGCCCGTGCAGGACATGCTGACGCGGTTCCACGTCACCGGCGCCACCACCACCGGCACCACCACCACCACCACCGGCACGCCGATCGACTACCCGACGAGCACCTTCGAGGACCACCGGGCGCGACCGGCGTCGCTGCCCGGCCGCCACCAGACCGTGCGGTTCGAGGCCAGCGCCGGGCCCGTGGTCCTCGCGCTCGTCGGGCACACTCTCCGCCTCCTCACGGGGATCGCATTCGCCATGTTGACCGTGGCCACCGCGGCCGGGTCGGGGGACTCGACCGGCGCGTTCTTCGCTCTGGTGCTCGCGGTGATGTCCGTGCTGAGCTTCTGGCTCGTGCGTGAACCGGTGAAATGGATGCTTCCGCTCCTCAACGCGCTCTGGAAGCCGTGCGAACTGCAGGTCGGCGCCGAAGGCCTCGAACTGCGGTACGGCGGCCGCCGGGTCCACTACGGATGGCACGAGATCAGCAGGGTCGTGGTGCGCCGCGCGAAGGAGGCCGGGTGGGCGGTCAGCGTCTTCCCGCTGCCGGGTACGCCCCTGCCTGCGGCTCGGGGAGCGCGGACGCCGCTGTGCTATCTGGAGAAAGGAACCGGCTGGATCACGGTCGTGCCCGTCCACCGGCTCAAAGGCTCCCGCAAGGAGATCGAGATGACTCTCGCCCGGTACGCGGGCGCCCGCTGGGGAGGCAACGCCTGACCGCCGCGGCGCAACGGCTTCGCGCGGTGACCTGCGTCCGCACCACCAAGGGATACGCCCCCCGGCCGCCTCCAGGCCACCCGCCCGGCGAGGGCCCGGGCGGGTGGCCTGGTGCCCGCCCTTGAGCCGGGAACGGCCGAGCGCGGTGATGCTTCACGCCCGCCGTTCCCGGCCGGTCAGGCGATCAGTCTCAGACCGGGGGTCGCCAGCGTCAGGGGGCCGTCGTAGGACTCGCGAGCCTCCCGCAGAGCGGTCATGGGGTCCGCCCAGGGGCGCAGGTGGGTGAGGACGAGGTGGGCGGCGCCCGCTTCCTCGGCCAGGTGCGCCGCCTGCGTCGGGGTGAGGTGGGCGGCGGCGGAGCCGGGGGTGTCGACGGCCGCCGCCGCCTCGCAGAGGAGGACGTCCGTCCCCCGGGCCAGTTCCAGGAGCTCGGCGCATTCGCCGGAGTCGCCGGAGTAGGTGAGGCTCGCGGATCCGGCGGTGACCCGGACGGCCTGCGCCGGCACCGAGTGCCGCACCGGAGCCGTCTCGATCGTCAGCGGCCCGAGCCCGGACGGCCCCGCGGGCGGCTCCCGCCAGTCGAGGGCCCGTGCGTAGCCGGACGGGGCGGCGACGTGCGCCTCGGTGCCCGCCGGGGCGATCACGGGCAGCGGGGCGGTGACGCCCCTGCGGTCCCGCAGGTAGGCGAGGGGCACCAGGTCCGAGCAGTGGTCGCGGTGCCGGTGGCTGATGACCACGGCGTCGATCGCGCACGGGTCGGCGAAGCGCTGCAGCGGTCCGAGCGCGCCCGTCCCGGCGTCCAGCAGGAGCCGGAAGCCGCCGTGTTCCAGCAGGTAGCAGGAGCAGGCGGCCTCCGGCCCCGGGACGGTGCCCGCGCAGCCGACGACGGTCAGGATCACGGCAGGACGCGGGCCACGAGGTCGGCGACGGCGCCCTCGACGCAGGGGCCCACCACCACGTCGGCGGCGGCCCGGACGGCCTCGGCGCCGTCCCCGACGGCGGCGCCGAGGCCGGCGGCCTGGATCATGTCCAGGTCGTTGGGGTTGTCGCCGATCGCCGCGACGGCGCTCAGGGCCACGCCCTGGGACGAGGCCAGCTCGCGCAGCGCCGTGCCCTTGGTCGCGCCCTCGGGCAGCGCCTCCAGGTAGGTGCTCTCGGACCTGACGAGGGTGACGCCGGGCACGGCCGCCGACACCGCCTCCTCGGTCGGATCCATCAGCTCGGGGCCGTCGCAGACGAACATGACCTTGACGATGTCGTCCAGCGGCAGGTCGCCCCAGGAGCTGATCTCCTCGACCTCGATCCCGTCGCGGCGGGCGTACTCCAGCAGCGCCGGCGACGATCGCGCGGCGTGGGCGCGGCCCTTGGCGAAGGCGACCGGCCAGACACCGGCGGGCAGCTCGGCGAACAGCAGGGTGAGCTTCGCCCAGGCGGCGACGCCGAGGCAGCGCCGGTAGAGGACGGCGCCGGTGCTGAGGTCGACCACGCGCGCCCCGTTGTACAGGATCGCGGGGGTGGTCAGGCCGAGCGTCCGGTAGTACGGAAGCGCGGCCTCCTCGCTGCGCCCGGTGGCGATGACGACGGTGCCGCCGGAGGCCATGAAGCGGCGCAGCGCGGTCAGGCTCGGCTCGACGATCTTCAGGTCGCGCCCGACGAGGGTCCCGTCGAGGTCGGTGACGATCCAGTCGGCGGTCCGCGGTCCGGTCGCGCTCATGCGGGCTCACCGGCGTTCACGAGCCCCGCGACGTCGGCGATGACGGAGCCGTCCAGATCGAAGCCGCCCACGCACGCCAGGTAGCCGGGGGCCTCCCAGTCGTGGCCGCCGGGCTCCCCGTTCAGCGGCAGGTAGGTGCCGCCGGCCTGCCGGACCAGCAGCACGGCCGCCGCGACGTCCCACGCGTTGACGGACGTCCCGTAGGCCACGTCCGCCCAGCCGGCGGCGACGTGCGCGAGGGTGAGGGCCGCGCTGCCCGGGCGGCGCACGGTGGCGAACGCGTTCACCAGCGAGCCGAACCGCCGCAGCGACTCCTCTCCGCGGCGGTGCATCTCCCGCGCGTTGGGGTAGCCGGTGACGAGCACCGCGGTCTCGTCGCAGGTCGCCCCGCGGCTGCGCATCGGCTCGCCGTTGCAGGTGGCGCCGTCGAGCGAGGCGGTGAACATGTCGTCGCGCACCGGGTCGTAGACCACGCCCGCGACCAGCTCATCGCCCACGGCCGCGCCGATGGACACGCAGAAGAACGGAAGGCCGACGGCGAAGTTGGCCGTGCCGTCGATGGGGTCGACGAACCAGCGCAGGTCGCCGTCGCCGCCGCCCACGCCGCCCTCCTCACCGACGACCACGCTGCCGGGGGTGTGTTCGGCGAGCACCGCCCGGATCGTCTCCTCCGCCGCCCGGTCGTGCTCGGTGACCGGGTCGTGGAAGTCGCGCTTGAGATCGACCTCGGGACGCGACCGGAACGCCGTCCGCAGACGGTCCCCGGTGGCGCGGGCGGCGAGCTCGGCGATCCCGGCGAGCTCGCGCGAGGCGGGGACAGCGACGCTCATTGTTCTCCTTCGATCGTGGCGGTGAGCAGGTCGAGCAGTCCGTGCCCGTCGTCGACGACGGCGTCGGGACGGCATCGCACCTCGTACGGGACGTCGTGGGTGCCCTTGGCCACCATCAGCACGTTCCCGCCGACGCCGGCGCGGTGCCCGCACAGGACGTCCCGGTCGAAGTTGTCGCCGACGTACCAGGCGTCCGACGGCTCGACCCCGAGTGCGCGGGTCGCGATCCAGATCATCTCCGGGTTGGGTTTGCGGATCCCGACCTCGTCGCTGTAGACCTCCAGGGCCAGCCTGCCCGCCAGCCCCGTCGAGGCCGTGTAGTCCCGGTGCACCGCACCGGACAGCGCGTTGCTGACGACCGCGCAGGGGATGCCGAGCCCGGCGGCGGCGTCGAGCAGTTCGGGGATGCCCGGACGGGTGCGGCGGTCCTGCCGCAGTTCGCCCATCCGTTTGCACAGCGGGGTGGCGTGGGCGACGACGAGCTGCCGCGCGGGCGCGGGCCAGTCCGCCGCCACGTAGTCGCCCCAGAACGCGGCGTGGGTCATCTCGCGCGGCGCGTACGGGCGGGACATCGCGTCCTTCCAGCACTTGTCCGCGGCCGCGCCCGCTCTGATGTCGGTCTCGACCGCGGCGGCGTCCAGCTCGCGGGAGCCGGCGCCGGAGAGGAGGGCGTGCACCTCCTTGGCCATGGCCGCCTGCCAGCCGTCCCGCTTGGAGGTCTCGACCAGCACGCCGCCGAAGTCCAGCAGCAGCGCCCGCGGCCGGCGCAGGGACGCGGTCACAGGGCGGCCTTCCCGGCGGGCGCGACGGCGTCGTCCCAGGCGCCCGTCCGGGAGCCGTCCTCGGCGAACACGTGCAGCCGCCCGGGAGGCGCCCAGCAGTGGAGCCGGTCGCCCGGCGCCGCCTCCGGGTCCTCGTGGGTGACGGCGAACAGGTCGGTGTCCAGGACGCGCAGCTGCACGGTCCAGCTCGACCCGGTCGGCAGGACGGTCTCGACGACGGCCTCGTCCGTCCAGGCCGTGCCCGGGACCTCGTCCCGCGACCGCGCCAGCTTCAGCGCCTCGGGCCGGACGCCCGCGCACGCGCACGCGGACCCGCTCAGGCCGGCGTGCTTCTCCACGAAGCGCAGCAGCGACCCGGCCAGCCCGCCGGGCTCGTCGCCGAGGGGGACGATGTTCATCGGCGGGCTTCCCACGAACTCGGCGACGAACCGGTTCGCCGGCCGCTCGTACATCTCCATCGGCGGCGCCACCTGCTGGAGCTCCCCGTCCGCCATGACGGCGATGTGGGTGGCCATCGTCATGGCCTCCATCTGGTCGTGGGTGACGAACACGACCGTGGCGCCCGTCTCGTCGTGGATGCGCTTCAGCTCCGTCCGCATCTCCAGGCGCAGCCGCGCGTCGAGGTTGGACAGCGGCTCGTCCAGCAGCAGGACGTCGGGGTCGACCGCGAGCATCCGCGCCAGCGCGACGCGCTGCTGCTGGCCGCCGGACAGCTGGGACGGGTACCGGTCCATGCAGTCGGCGACGCGCACCTTCTCCAGTGCCTCCTGAGCGCGGGCCCTGCGGCGCTCGGCCGGCACCCTGCGCATCCGGAGCCCGAACTCGGTGTTGCCGCGGACGGTGAGGTGCGGCCAGAGCGCGTAGTTCTGGAACACCAGGCCCATGTCGCGCTTCTCCGGCGGGACGTAGACGCCGCGCTCGACCGAGTCCAGGACCCGGTCGCCCACCCTGATCTCGCCCAGGGTCGGCTGCTCCAGCCCGGCGATCATGCGCAGGGTGGTGGTCTTGCCGCAGCCGGACGGCCCGAGCAGGCAGGTGAAGGACCCGTCCGGGATGACGAGGTCGAGGTCCTTCACCGCGGCGCGGCCGCCGCTGACGTAGTTCTTGACCACTCCGCTGAGGGTGATGGCCGGCATGGTCAACCTCCGATGCCCGAGGCCAGGCTGCTCTTGGTGAGCCGCTGGGCCAGGTAGGTCATGGTGAACGAGAGCAGGGCGATGACGAGCACGACGCCGTTGGCGAGCTGGGTGTAGCCGTAGTCGACGAGCCCGATGGACAGGGTGGTGAGCAGCTGCGTCCCGGACGTGGTCAGCATGATGACGATGCTGAGCTCCTTCAGCCCGGAGATGAACGGCAGGACGACGCCGGTGACGAGCGCGCCCCGCTGGATCGGGATGATGATGCGGACCATCCGGGTCGGCCAGCGCGCCCCGCTGATCTGCGCGGCCTCCTCCGGCTCCCGGCCGAGCTGCATCATCGCCGAGATCCCCGACCGGGACGAGTACGGCAGGTGCGTCACCACCATCACCAGGACGAGCAGCGTGATCGTCCCGTAGAGGGCGGGCACGGGGCCGCGCCGGACGGCGAACAGCGACAGGCACGCGGCGGCGAACGCGATGCCGGGCACCAGGTACGGCAGGAACGACACCTGCCGCAGGAAGGCCGAGACGCGGCTCCCGGCGCCGCGCACCACCACGTAGCCGATGAGGAGCCCGGCGAAGCCGCAGACCAGCGCGGCCAGCCCGACGATCCGCACGCTGTTCCAGGCCGCCTCCCACAGCTCGCCTCCGCGCAGCACGCCGTGCGGGAACCCGACCGCGCCCTCGATGTCGGAGCCGAACCAGTACCTCAGCGTGAAGTTGCCGGGGCTGAACACGCCGGGCGTCTTGGTGATCGTGGACAGCAGCAGCGTCAGGACCGGGATGACGACGCTCGCGGCGAACACCGCCATCGCCAGCCCGAACGCGGGCCACCGCCAGCGGCGCAGGTCGCCGCGGCGGTCCATGGCGCCCTTCCCGCCGACGGTGACGAACTTGCGCTGCTCGCGCACCAGCCGGGTGTCGACCAGGACGACGAGCACTCCGATGAGCACGATCACGCTGGCGATCGTCGAGGCGACGCCGGTGCTGCGGTCGCGGATCGCGTGGTACAGGCTCGTGGACAGGACGTTGTAGTCGCTCGGCAGCCCGAGGATGTAGGGGGTGCCGAACGTGCCGAGGACGCGGCCGAGGACGAGCAGCACCGCCGACGACAGCGCCGGCAGCATCAGCGGCAGCGTGATGCGGCGCAGGACCGTCCGGCCGCCGGCGCCGAGGATGCGCGCCGAGTCCTCCAGCTGCGAGTCGATGCGGCGCAGCGCGTTGCCGAACAGCAGCAGCACGAAGGGGTAGTAGTGCAGGCCGAGCGTCACGATGATCGGCACCGGCCCGTAGGCGAGCCAGTCGGGGGTGTGCATCCCGGCCCCCTGCAGGTAGCCGACCTGCCCGCCGGATCGCTCGTTCTTGAACAGCGACAGCCACGCCAGCGCGAACGTCCAGGACGGCAGCATGTACGGCACGACCAGCGCGCCGGCCAGGAACGTGCGGCCCGGGACGTTCGTGCGGGTCACGAGCCACGCCATCGACCCGCCGACGGCGAGCGCGAACGCGATGACGCCGACCGCGACCGTGAGGGTGTGCAGAAGCGGTTCCCAGAACAGCAGCCTGCTGACCGGGGAGCGGAACACCCGCCACAGGTAGTAGCTCGTCCACGAGCCGGCGCCCTGGCCGGAGCGGGCCTCGTCGCCGTACTGGACGCGGCCGGCGTCCGAGACGACCGAGACGAGGGGGGCGATGACGAGGTAGAGCAGCGCGGCGCTCAGCACGAGGCCGAGCAGCACGGTGGGGTTGCGCAGCAGGACGCGGGACCGGTACAGCACGCGCCGGCCGCGTGACACGGGCCGTGCGGAGGCGGCGACCGCCATGGGTTCTTCCTCCGGGGTGGAGCCCGGCGGGCCGCTCGTGCGGCCCGCCGGGGGTCGGGCAGTGCTCAGGAGTGGTTGACGCGCCAGAAGTCCTTGATGTCCTGGCGGTTGCGGAAGTCGGCGAGCAGCTTGTCGGAGGAGAACCAGTACAGCTGGGTGTTCCAGTCGGTGAGGCCGGGCGGGTTGTGCGGGCTCACCCCGACCGCGTCGTTGCCGGACACGCCGCCGGAGTGGGCCTCGAGGTCGAAGCCCTCCTTCGACATGGCGAAGTGGACGAACAGCTTGGCGGCGTTGGGGTGCTTGGACTTCGCCGCGATCGTCGCGAACTTGGGGTAGGCGAAGCCGGTCCAGGGGTTCAGGCCCTCGCAGACCTTCATGTTGAAGCCCTTGCCCTCCAGGTCGCGGAACTTCGCGATCGAGAACAGCCCGATCGTCGTCCGGGTCTGGTTGGGGGCCCCGACGGCGGTCGCGACGTCCTCGTCCTCGGTGGTCAGCACCGGGTCGTTCTTCGCCAGCCGCTTCACCCACTCGTGGGCGGCGTCGTCCTCCCCGGTCTTGAGCTTGCCCTTGCCGAGCTGCTCGTAGGCGGCCGCGAGCTTGTCGGAGCTCCGCTCCGACAGCTGGGTGAACCACTGGGTGAAGACCTCCTTGCCCAGCGGGTCCTGCATCATGACCTTGCCCTTCCACTGGGGATCGGTCAGGTCCCAGACGTTCTTCACCGGGCAGCCGCCGGGGTTGAGCTTGGGGTTGTAGGCGAACACGTACGCCTTCGAGATCATCATCAGCGGGTTCCGGTTCTTCTCACCGATGGTCTTGGCGAGGTCCGGCGGGATCCAGGTGGTGACGATCTTCTGGGGGAGGAGCTGGCCGACGAGCATCGGGCCGTCCTCGAACAGGCTGACGTCGATGGTGACGTTGCCGGCCTGCGCCTCGCGCGTCATCTTCTCCGCGGTCGCGGCGGCCTTGGACTTCTCGCCCTCGGCCTTGATGCCGTACTTCTTCTCGAACGCGGCGGCCATGTCCTTGACGTCGCCGCTGCCGTCGTAGGCGAGGACGCTCCCCTCCTTCTTCGCCGCGGCGATCAGCGCGTTCAGGTCGAAGGACGCCGCGTCCTCCACGGTCACGGAGGGCAGGGGCTGGTCGGCCCCCGCCTGGCCCTCGCTGGACGGCGCGCAGGCGCTCAGCGCCGCGGTGGCGAGGGCGGCCGCGACGGCGGCCCCGGCCCGTGCCCGGCGCCCGGTCATCATGGTGCGGATCATGTCGGTCTCTCTCCTTGCGCTGTGCCCGCAGCCCCGACCTGCGGCTTCATGGTTCGATCAGTGACTGCGTTTGAGCATCGCGTCCGACAGCGCGTCGGCCGCCTCGCCGAGCCGCCGCCCCACCGCGTCCAGGCGGTCGAGCAGCTCGCGCCTGCGCAGGACGTCGATGTCCAGCGGGCCGGCGAACAGGCGGGTCAGCGCCGCCTGCCGGGTCTCCCGGACGCGGTTTCCGGCCTTGCGCGCGCCGAGCGCCGCGACGGTGACCGCGGCGGGCTCGGCGAGGACCTTCCGGACGGCGGTGTCGAGGGAGGTCAGCCCCTCCAGCACCGCGTCCAGCGGCGGGACGGCGAAGCCGAGTCCGGGCGGCCCGAACAGGTCGGCCTCGCGGACGAAGTCGCGGAGGTTGTCCAGGACGTCGTCGACGGAGCGGGAGAGCCGGTACAGGTCCTCCCGGTCGATGGGGGTGGCGAGGACGCCGCGCAGCATCGCGGCGAGCGCCGCGCGCTCGGCGTCCCCGGCGTGCTCGATCTCGGCCATCCGGGCGCGGGCCTCCCCGGAGGGGACGCGACCGGCGGCCATCTCCCGGGCCAGCTCGGCGCCGTCGCGGACGGCCCGGATCTGCCGGGCGACCTGCCCGACGACCCGGTCCCCGGAGCGTCCTCGCAGGTCGTCCCAGATGAGCCGGACGCGGCGGACGGGCCGCACGGCGGCGCTCACAGGGTCCTCACCGCGACGCCGCCGAGCGTCCCGGCGGCGAACGCGAACGGCAGCGTGAACAGCCACGCGGCGCCGATGCCGACGACGTTCTGCCAGCGCACCCGGGAGGCGCCCTCGCTGGCGGCGACGCCGACGACCCCGGCGGTGACCGACTGCGTCATGCTGACCGGCGCGCCCGCGAGGGAGCTGGCCGCGACCGACGCGGCCGCCGCCGCCTCCGTGGACACCACGTGCAGCGGCCTGGCCAGCACGAGCCCGCGCCCCAGCCGCTCGCCGACCCGGTTGACGGCGCTCAGCGCGCCGGCGCAGAAGACGACGGCGATCGCGATGAGCACGAGCGGGGTCGGCTGGACGGGGCCGACCCCGCCGAGCCGCCGCGTGGACACCACGTGCCGCGCCACGCTGACGACGGCGAGCATCTTCTGCCCGTCGTTGGCGGCGTAGGCGGCGCACTGGGCGGTGTAGGCGAGGACGTGGGCGGTCCGGACGGCTCCGGGCATCCCGGTGAAGGACGGCACGCGCCGCGACGCGAGCCCGAGCCCGAACCCGACGGACGTGCCGACCAGCGGGGCGGCGGCGCCGACGGCCAGGACGAGGCCGAGCCCGCCCCAGGCCACGTCCAGGCCCATGCCGAGCCCCGCGCCGCCGATGCCGCCGACGATCGCGAGGGTCAGGCTGGTCGGCAGCCCGCGCCTGGTGAGCCCGGCGACGACGGCGAGCGCGACGGTCACGCCGAGCAGGAAGGCGAGCGCGCCGCGCCGGTCGCCGAGGTCGGTGAGGCCCTCGGTGAACGTCCGCGCGACCGTGACCGTCACCTGCGGGACCAGGACGAGGGGGACGAGCACCAGCGCGGTCAGCAGCAGCCCGGACGAGCGGGGGTAGCGTCCGCTGAGGCCGAGCAGAGCCGCCCCGTCGTTGACGCCGGTCACCCAGACGAAGGCGAGCGCGACGGTGCCGAACGCCACCGCCCAGATCATCGGATC
Source organism: Actinomadura coerulea (assembly GCF_014208105.1). NCBI lineage: Bacteria > Bacillati > Actinomycetota > Actinomycetes > Streptosporangiales > Thermomonosporaceae > Actinomadura > Actinomadura coerulea. The sequence continues at coordinate 2,576,452 of NZ_JACHMQ010000001.1, read as the reverse complement.
TCCGCGAGCGGGACGCGGCGGCCCTCGCGCAGCGAGAGCGTGGCGGCCTCGGCGACGAGGAACGCCTCCAGCGCGTCGTCGATGGTGCAGGGGCTGCCGGTGCGGCCCCTGGCCATTTCCAGGAACGTTCCAATCTCGTTCGCGTACGCGGGCTCGAAGCGTTCCTGGAAGTCCGTCCACGGATCGCCGGGAGGCCAGTCCACGCCGGGCTCGGCCGACCGGAGCGGGGCGCGCTCGTCGAGCCCGACCACCCAGGTGCCGGCGGTGCCCGACAGCTCCATGCGCACGTCGTACCCGGCGCCGTTGTACCGCGAGCCCTGCAGCGTGGCGAGCGTCCCGTCGTCCATGACCAGGACGGCGGCGCTGGTGTCCACGTCCCCGGCGGCCGAGAAGTAGGCGTCGCCCCGGTTGGCGCCGACGGCGGTGACCGAGTCGACCTCCCGCCCGGTGACCCAGCGCAGGATGTCGAAGTCGTGGATGTGGCAGTCGCGGAAGATGCCGCCGGACGAGCGGACGTACTCGGCCGGCGGCGGCGCCGGGTCGGCGGTGACCAGGTGGACGCGGTGGAGCGCTCCAATACGTCCGTCGAGGACGGCCTGCCGCGCCGCCGAGTATCCCGCGTCGAACCGGCGCTGGAAGCCCACGTGCACGGGCACGCCCGTCTTGGCGGCCCGGTCGCGGACCTCCAGCGTCGTGCGCAGGTCGGGGGCGACCGGCTTCTCGCAGAACACCGGGACGCCCGCGTCGCAGGCGCGGACGAGCAGCTCGGCGTGCGTGGACGTCGGCGTGGCGATGACGACCGCGTCGAGCCCGGCGGCGAGCACGGTCTCCGGGTCCCCGGCCCGGGCGCCGATCGGCCCCGCCAGCGCCGCGGCGCGGCGGACGTCGGCGTCTCCGATCAGCAGGGTGTCGACCTGGGGATGGCCGCCCAGGAACCGGGCGTGCGACGCCCCGATCCGCCCCGCGCCCAACAGTCCGACCCGCATGGTGCCTCCCATGGCTGTCCGATCGGATGGCGAGTTCATCTGATGGACCGGCGGCGGACACCGGTTGTTCATCTGCTCGTCATCTTCGTGTGGCTTGCGGCACATTTGTAGCCCGAGCCCGAACGGCAGTCAAGACTTTGTACTTACATCTTGACGTTCTTACTTGGACTGGAGTCTTCCTCGCGCCGGCCGAGGGGCGGGCGGAGCTGCGGGAACGGCGGGGCGCGACCCGGCCACGATCGGCCGCCTCCGGCCAGAAGCGGCGCGCGAGGGGCGGCACGACGGATCCGCGTGCCGCGGGCAGGGCGGATCAGCCGTGCCGCGGGCATGGCTGAAGGGCGTGCCGCGCGATCGGCCGGAGCCGGGAGGGCACGCCCGTCGAGGGCCGCTTCCGGGGCCGGGCTACCGGGTGGTGCCGCGCTCGTCGAGGACGGGCGGGACGGTGACGCGCCGGGTCGCCGCCGGCGCGCCGTCCCCGATCCGGTCCAGCAGGAGCGCCGCGGCCTCGCGGCCCATCTCCGCGGGCGGCGAGGCGACGGTCGTCACCCCCGCGGCCCGCGCCCCCGGCGGGTCGCCGTGGACGATCAGCGAGACGTCGTCCGGCACGCGCCTCCCGGCGCGCAGCAGCGCGGTGAGCGCGGCGGTGCCCGTCGCGTCGCCGAGCGCGAGGACGGCCGCCGGCGGTTCGGGCCGCCGCCACAGCTCGTCCGGATGGGCGGCGACGGACCCGGGCGGGCACGCGCGGCGCAGGGGCGAGGGGCGGGGCCCGAGGTCGAGGCAGGCGACGCGGTGGTGGCCGAGGTCCGCCAGGTGCCCGAGCGCCCGCTCGACGGCCGCGGCCCCGTCGCCGGTCACGCAGTCGACGCGGTCGGAGCGCACGGAGCGCCCGACCACGGACACGGCGCATCCGGCGGCGGCGCGCTCGATGTCGGCGGCGGCCAGCCTCGGCCCGGCCAGGACGACACCGTCCGGACGCAGGTCGAGCAGGTCGTCCAGGGCGGCCCGCTCGCGCGCCGGGCCGCCGCGCCCGGTGGCCAGCAGGAGCCGGACGCCGCGCCGGGCGGCCTCGTCGGCGAGCCCGTCGTAGACCGCGCCGGACCAGGGGTCGTGGAGGTCGGAGAGGAGGACGCCGATCATGCCCGTCCGGCCGGCCGCGAGGCCCCGCGCCATCATGTTGGGCCGGTAGCCGAGCTCCCGGGCCGCCCGGAGCACCGCCTCGCGGCGCTCCTTGCCGACCTTGGGGGAGCCGCGCATCACCAGCGACACGAGCGCGCGCGACACTCCGGCTCGCGCGGCCACGTCCTCCAGGGTCGGGTGGGTCATGCGGTGTTCTCCCGGGTACGGCGAGTCGCCGCCATGGGGGCATGGCGGCGACTGGCGTCGGTGCGGTCCGTGCTGTGGTCGCTAGTCGCGCGGGTCCCAGTCGCCGGGCGTGACGTCCAGGTCGAGCGGGTCCGCCACATCCTCCCAGTCGACGAGCTTGAAGTTGGTGTTCTCCCGGACCTCGCCGTTGCCGTCCGTGACGGTGGGGGTGTTGACGCCGTCGTGGACGACGAGGAGGCCGTTCTCGAATCCGCCGATGGGGGCGCTGGTCACCATCGCCCCGTCGCAGACCTCCGAGCCGTCGACCGTGGTGCCGGGGGCGACGCGGAAGTGGCCGAGGTACTGGGCCGGGTTCTCGCGGTCGTAGACCACGAAGGTGTTGTCGCCCTGGCTGGAGGCGAGCAGGTAGCCCTCGCCGTCGTCCTGCCGGTAGATGGACAGGCCCTCGGCGTCGGCGGTGAGGTGCCTGCCTCCGACACCGGGGTCGGGTCCGCTCGGAGCGCACTCCTCTGTCTCGGGGTCGTAGGCGGCGGGCACGCCGTACTCCCTGACCTTGTCGACGAGCTGCGGCGTACCGCTGCCCAGCGGGATGCGCCAGATGCCGACGTCCTCCTGGGCGGCGAAGAGCACCCCGTTCTCGGGGTCGGCGACCATGCCCTCGACCTGCGGTCCCTCGCCGGGGTCCTCGCAGGGCGCCCAGGTGCCGCCGCCCGGCAGGGCGAACGAGGTGGGCAGGTCGACGTCGCGGACGTGCCGGTAGGTGACGGTGCCCGCGGCGGTGGCCTCCAGCCGGACGGTGCCGATCCGGGAGGTGTGCCGGCGGCTGAGCGCGACGTAGGAGGTGCCGCGGGCATCCTTCCAGGACGCCAGCCCGTACGCCGTCGCCTGCTCGTTGATCTCGTCGAGCGAGGACGAGAAGACGGGCGGGGCCGCGGGGTCGGTGACGTCGGTGAGCGGGGCCCGGTGGTCCTCGGCCTTCGCCGGGTCGATCGCGTAGGTGCGGACGGTGTCGCGGCCGCGGTCGGACACGACGGCCAGGTCGACCTTGCGGCGGCCGAGCTGGAAGCCGTAGATCAGGTCGACGTTGTTGAAGCGTCCGGCCTCGTCGCCGGGCCGGGGCGGGGTGGGGGCGGCGAGCCGCTGGATCTCCCGGCCGGCGGTGTCGTACACCGCGAGGCCGCCCTTCTTCAGGGTCGCGACGATCAGGTCGCCGTCGCGGTCGTCCGGGTGGCTCCAGATGGCCGGGTCGTCGGCGTTGGCGTTGCCGCCCGCGTCGTCGTCGAGGTTCGCGGGCGTCTCCAGCGCGGCGCGGACCTGGGCGAGCTCGTCGCCGTCGGCGGCCGCGGGGGCGGCCGACAGGAAGGCCGCGGCGAGCGCGGCGGTCGTCGCCGCGGCCGCCAGGCGGACGCCCTGGGGGGTGGGTCGCAACTGCATCGGGTTCCTCCTGATGCGTGGGGGATGCCTGAACCGTAAGCATTAGAGCGCTCTAATTCAATAGAGCGCTCTAATTGATCACGAGGATTTCCCCGGGCGTTCGCCGCCCGGCCCCGGGGCCGGGCGGCTAGCGCTCGACGAGGGTCAGGGCGAAGGAGTACCGGTCGGCGCGGTAGACGTGGCAGCCGTACTCGATCGCGCCGCCCTTGTCGTCGTAGGCGGTGCGGGTCATGGTCAGCAGCGGGACGCCGCGCCGCTCGTCCAGCAGCCGGGCCTCGGCCGCCGTCGCGCCGCGGGCGCCGATCGTCTGGTTCGCGATGCGCAGGTTGATGCCCGTCGCGCGCAGCAGCTCGTACAGGCCGTGCTCGACGAGGTCGGCCTCGCTGATCCTGAGCAGGTCGGGCGGCAGGTAGTTGGTGAGCAGGGCGAGCGGCTCGTCGCCGGTGAACCGGATGCGGCGCATCCTCGTGACCTCGGTGCCGGGCGTGACGCCGAGCTCCTTGGCCACCTGGTCCTCGGCGGGGACGGGCCCGAGCTCCAGGACCTCGGTGCGCGGCTCGCGCCCCGCCGCCGCGAGGTCGTCGTGCAGGCTGGTGAGCTCGATCGGGCGGCGGATCTCCGACTGGACCACCTGGGTGCCGACGCCGCGCTTGCGCACCAGCAGTCCCCGGTCCACCAGGTGCTGGATCGCCTGCCGGACGGTCGGGCGCGACAGCCCGCACCGGTCGGCCAGCTCGACCTCGTTCTCCAGGCGGGTGCCCGGGGACAGCTCGCCCTCCCGTATCGCCGCCTCCAGCTGCTGTGCGAGCTGGTAGTACAGCGGGACGGGGCTACTGCGGTCCACGGTCACGCGCGGTCGGTACACCCGGCGCCTCCTCTCGTCGGGACGATCGTACCCGCCGCCGTCCTTTAGCTTATTACCTCATAATGTCATAACAAACTATTGACATACCTTCCCGGCCTTCAGCAGACTCGGCGAGGCCGATGCCGAGTACGGAGCCGGGCCCGTCCCAGGGAGATGGTGAGCCGATGATCAACGACCGCGTCGCGGGAGCCCCGATCTCGTGGGGGGTGTGCGAGGTGCCCGGCTGGGGGCACCAGATGGACCCCGGACGGGTGCTGGGGGAGATGCGCGGCCTCGGGCTGGCCGCCACGGAGTTCGGGCCGGACGGCTTCCTGCCGGCCGGGGCCGGGGAGCGCGCCGCCCTGCTGGCCGAGTACGGACTCCGCGCGGTGGGCGGCTTCGCGCCCGTCGTGCTGCACGACCCGGACCGCGACCCGCTGCCCGAGGTGCGGCGGGTCCTGGCCGGCTTTGGGGTGGAACGCTCCAAGTCGGAACTGACGCTGGTGCTGGCCGCCGTGCACGGGCTGGAGGGCTACGACGAGCGTCCCTCGCTCGGCGCGGCCGGGTGGACGGCGCTGCTGACCAATCTCGACCGGATCGCCTCGCTGGCCGCGGAGGCCGGCGTGCGGGCCGTGCTCCACCCGCATGTCGGGACCATGGTGGAACGATCCAACGAGGTGCGGCGCGTCCTCGACGGGTCGGGGGTGCCCCTGTGCCTGGACACCGGCCACCTGCTGATCGGCGGCACCGACCCGGTCGAGCTGGCGGCGGACGCCGCCGGGCGGATCGCGCACGTCCACCTGAAGGACGTCGACGCCGAGCTCGCCGAGAGCGTCCGGCAGGGCCGGACGCCCTACACCGAGGCCGTCCGCGCGGGCCTCTACCGCTCCCTCGGCGCGGGGGACGTCGACATCGCCGCGATCGTCGGTTCCCTCGAAGGCGCCGGGTACGACGGCTGGTACGTCCTGGAGCAGGACACCGTCCTCGACCGCGAACCCGACCCCGGCGCCGGTCCGCTGGCCGACGTCCGCGCCTGCGTCGAGTACCTCACCGGGATCGGCTCATGAGCGGCGCCGCGTCCTTCGACGTCATCACCATGGGCCGCGTCGGCGTCGACCTCTACCCGCTGGCCTCCGGTGTCGGGCTGGAGGAGGTCGAGACGTTCGCGCGGTTCCTCGGCGGAAGCGCCACCAACGTCGCGGTCGCCGCCGCCCGGCACGGCCGCCGCGCCGCCGTGGTCACCCGGACCGGCGCCGACCCGTTCGGCCGCTTCGTCCGCCGCGCGCTCGCCGAGTACGGCGTCGACGACCGGTACGTCGCCGACGTCCCCGGCCTGCCGACGCCGGTGACCTTCTGCGAGCTGTTCCCGCCCGACGACTTCCCGCTGTACTTCTACCGCTTCCCGAAGGCGCCCGACCTGGAGATCCGCGCGGACGAGCTCGACCGGTCCGCGATCGAGGGCGCCGGGGTGCTGTGGGTCACGATGACGGGGCTGTGCGCCGAACCGTCCCGGACGGCGACGCTCGCGGCGCTCGGCGCCCGCCGCCGGTCCGCTCTCACCGTCCTCGACCTCGACCACCGGCCCATGTTCTGGGAGTCGCGGGAGGAGGCGCGGCGCTGGGCGGGCGAGGCCCTCGAACACGCCACCGTCGCGGTCGGCAACATCGCCGAATGCGAGGTGGCCGTGGGGGAGGGCGACCCTCTCCTGGCCGCCCGCGCGCTCCTCGACCGGGGCGTCCGGCTCGCCGTCGTGAAGCGCGGACCGGACGGCGTCCTCGCCGTCGACGCCGAGGGGCGGACCGCCGAGGCGCCGCCGGTGCCGGTCGAGGTCGTCAACGGCCTCGGCGCGGGCGACGCGTTCGGCGGTGCCCTCTGCCACGGGCTGCTGTCCGGCTGGGACCTGCCGCGCGTCCTGGGCTTCGCCAACGCGGCCGGCGCGATCGTCGCGTCCCGGCTGGCGTGCTCCGCGGCGATGCCCGCGACGGACGAGGTACTGGCACTGGCTGAGCAGGTGGCCGCATGACGCTCGACATTCCGGTGCCGCCCGCCGACGCGCGGGCGGAGAGGATCGCGGGGCTGACCGAGACGCGGGTGATGCGTCCGGAGGCGATCGCCGAGGCGGCGGAGCGCAGGACCAGGCAGGACTCGCTGGTCGGGGAGTCGGGGCGGTTGATGCTGCTGGCCGCCGATCACCCGGCGCGTGGCGCCCTGGCGGCCGGTGGCGATCCACTGGCGATGGGCGATCGGGGTGAGCTGCTGGACCGGTTGTGCGTCGCCTTGGAGCGGCCGGGTGTGGACGGCGTGATGGGTACGGCGGATGTGATCGAGGATCTGCTGCTGCTGGGCGTGCTGGAGGGCAAGGTCGTGATCGGTTCGATGAACCGGGGCGGCCTGATGGGTTCGGCGTTTGAGATCGATGACCGCTTCACCGCCTACAGCGCGGATGCGATCGCGGCGTCGGGACTGGACGGCGGCAAGATGCTGGTTCGGGTGGACGATGACGACCCGGCGACTGTGCGCACGTTGGAGGCGTGCGCTCGGGCGGTGTCGGAGCTGGCCGGGCATGGGCTGATGGCGATGGTGGAGCCGTTCATCTCCCGGCGGGTGGACGGGCGGGTCCGCAATGACCTGTCGCCGGAGGCGATGACGCGTGCGGTCGCGATCGCGTCGGGGTTGGGGACGACGTCGGCGTACACGTGGCTGAAGGTGCCGGTGGTGGCGGACATGGAGCGGGTGATGGCCGCGTCCACGCTGCCCGCGCTGCTGCTGGGCGGGGAGGTGGCCGCCGATCCCGTCGCCGCGCGGGAGGGCTGGCGCCGTGCCCTGCGGCTGCCGACCGTGCGGGGTCTGGTGGTGGGCCGGTCCCTGCTGTATCCGCCGGATGGCGATGTCGCCGCGGCCGTCGACGCCGCGGTGGAACTGCTGTGAACGTGGTGGCCGGACCGTCGCGGGAGCGCGCGTGGCGCATCTGCGGTGACCCGGCGCACACCTGGATCCGGAAGAGCCGGGGAGGGCGGCCGGTCGGTTCGCGGCCGCCCCTGCCCCGGGCACGTGGTGTGGAGGAGCGGTCATGAGGTTGACGGTGGCGCAGGCGCTGGTGCGTTTCCTGGCTGCGCAGTACAGCGAGCGGGATGGTGAGGAGCGGCGGTTCTTCGCGGGGTGTTTCGGGATTTTCGGGCATGGCAATGTGGCGGGGATGGGGCAGGCGCTGCTGGAGCATGGTGGTGAGCTGCCGTATTTCATGGCGCGTAATGAGCAGGCGATGGTGCATGCGGCTGCCGGGTTCGCGCGGATGAGTGATCGGTTGTCGACGTTGGCGTGTACGACGTCGATCGGGCCGGGTGCGACGAACATGGTGACGGGTGCGGCGTTGGCGACGGTGAACCGGTTGCCGGTGCTGCTGCTGCCGGGTGACATCTTCGCGACGCGGGCGGCCAGTCCGGTGTTGCAGGAGTTGGAGGATTCGCGGTCGCTGGATGTGTCGGTGAACGACTGCTTCAAGCCGGTGTCGCGGTACTGGGATCGGGTCAATCGGGCGGAGCAGTTGCCGGGGGCGTTGCTGGCGGCGATGCGGGTGCTGACCGATCCCGCTGAGACGGGTGCGGTGACGTTGGCGTTGCCGCAGGATGTGCAGGCCGAGGCGTTCGATTGGCCGGAGGAGTTGTTCGCGCGGCGGGTGTGGCGGGTCGCGCGTGCGGTGCCCGAGCCGGCCGCGCTGGGGGAGGCGGTGGAGCTGCTGCGGGGGGCGGAGCGTCCGTTGATCGTGGCGGGTGGCGGGGTGATCTACTCGGGTGCGGCGGCGGAGTTGGGGGTGCTGGCGGGGCGGACGGGGGTTCCGGTCGCCGAGACCCAGGCGGGTAAGGGTTCGCTGCCGTGGGATCACCCTTCGTCGGTGGGGGCGGTCGGTGCGACGGGGACCACGGCGGCCAACGCGTTGGCGCGTGAGGCCGATGTGGTGGTGGGGATCGGGACCCGGTACAGCGATTTCACGACCGCGTCGCACAGTTTGTTCGCTCATCCGTCGGTGAGGTTCGTCAACATCAATGTCGCTCGTGCCGATGCGGTGAAGCTGGGGGGAGTGCCGGTCGTGGCCGACGCCCGCGAGGCGATCCGGGCGCTGGACGAGGCGCTGGACGGCTGGTCGGTGCCCGAGTCGTATCGCGGTGAGGCGCGCGAGCGGACCGAGCACTGGAACGGTGTCGTCGACGCCGCGTTCGAGGAGCGGCAGGGGACGCCGCCGGCGCAGACCGAGATCATCGGGATCGTCAACGCCGAGGCCGGGCCGCGGGACGTGGTGGTGTGCGCGGCGGGGTCGATGCCCGGTGACCTGCACAAGCTGTGGCGGACCCGGGACCCCAAGGGCTACCACGTGGAGTACGGGTACTCCTGCATGGGGTACGAGATCGCCGGGGGTCTCGGCGTGAAGATGGCCGCGCCCGACCGGGAGGTGTTCGTCCTGGTCGGTGACGGGTCCTACCTGATGATGGCCCAGGAGCTCACCACGGCCGCCGCCGAGGGGGTCAAGCTGGTGGTGGTCCTGGTCCAGAACCACGGGTACGCCTCCATCGGCAACCTCTCCGAGAGCGTGGGCGCCCAGCGGTTCGGCACCCGCCACCGCCTGCGCACCCCCACCGGCCTGGACGGCGACCCCATCCCGGTCGACCTGGCCGCCAACGCCGCCAGCCTCGGCGCCGACGTCATCCGCGCGGAAGGCGCCGACGGCTTCAGGAAGGCGCTCCGCCAGGCGATCGCGTCGCCCCGCACGACGGTCGTGCACGTGGAGACCGACCCCCTCGCCGCGGGCCCGGGCAGCGAGGCGTGGTGGGACGTCCCGGTCGCCGAGGTCTCCGAACTGGACGACACCCGGCGGGCGCGCGCCCACTACGACGACAGCAAGAAGTCCCAGCGCCGTTACCTCTGAACCCGCCGGCTGGCCACCAACCCAGGAGTCTGCCGGATGGCTTACTCCCAGAACTGATTAGGAACCCGATGCGTTCTATCCAGCACTGGATCGGTGGTGTCCCGGTGGGCGGGAGCACCTCGGCCGCCGTCCACGACCCGGCGACGGGCCTTCAGTCGGGCGAGGTCGTCCTCGGGCGGCGCGCCGAGGTGGACCTGGCGGTGGGGACCGCCGCGCGGGCGTTCGAGTCGTGGTCGGAGGTGTCGCTGAGCCGGCGGGCGCGGATCATGTTCGCGCTGCGCGACCTGCTGGAGCGGCACGAGGACGAGCTGGCCCGCCTGGTCACCGCCGAGCACGGCAAGGTCCTGGACGACGCGCGCGGCGAGGTCGTGCGGGGGCGGGAGGTCGTCGAGTTCGCCTGCGGGATCGCGCAGGTGCTCAAGGGCGAGTACTCCGACCAGGTGTCGTCCGGGGTGGACGCCTTCTCGTTCCGGCAGCCGCTCGGCGTGTGCGCGGGCGTCGTCCCGTTCAACTTCCCGGTCATGGTCCCGCTGTGGATGCACCCGATCGCCATCGCGTGCGGCAACACGTTCGTGCTGAAGCCGAGCGAGCGAGTGCCGTCGGCGTCCAACCTCGTCGCCGAGCTGTACGCGCAGGCCGGGCTGCCGGACGGGGTGTTCAACGTGCTGCACGGCGACCGCGAGACCGCCGACGCGCTGATCACGCACCCGGGCGTGGCGGCGGTGTCGTTCGTCGGGTCCACGCCCGTCGCGCGGCACGTCCACGAGGCGGCGGGCTCCGCCGGGAAGCGGGTGCAGGCCCTCGGCGGCGCGAAGAACCACGCGGTGGTCCTGCCCGACGCCGACCTCGACCTGGCCGCGGACCAGATCACGGCGGCGGCGTACGGCTCGGCGGGCCAGCGCTGCATGGCGGTCTCCGTCGCGGTCGCCGTCGGGGCCGCCGCGGACCCGCTGATCGAGCGGCTCGCCGTCCGGGCGCGCGCGATCAAGGTCGGGCCGGGCGCCGACCCGGCGAGCGAGATGGGGCCGCTGATCAGCGAGGCGGCGCGGGAGCGCGTCACCGGCCACGTCGGGGACGCCGAGCGGGCCGGCGCCAAGCTCGTCGTGGACGGCCGCGGAGCCGCCGGCCCCGGGTTCTTCGTCGGCCCCTGCCTGCTCGACGGCGTCGCCACCGAGATGGCGGCCTACCAGGAGGAGATCTTCGGGCCGGTCCTGCTGGTGCTGCGCGCCGAGACCCTCGACGAGGCGATCGAGCTGATCAACGCCAACCCCTACGGCAACGGGACGGCGATCTTCACCTCGTCCGGGGAGGCCGCGCGGCGGTTCCAGCGCGCCGTGCACGTCGGGATGATCGGGGTGAACGTCCCCATCCCGGTGCCGATGGCGTTCTACTCCTTCGGCGGCTGGAAGGCGTCCCTGTTCGGCGACACCCACATCCATGGGGCCGAAGGGGTGCGCTTCTACACACGCGCCAAGGCCGTCACGTCCCGCTGGCCCGCTCCCGTCGCGGCCGACGGGGCGTCCTCAATGGCCTTCCCCACGGCCCAATGAGGATTCGCGCACGGTCCTGAGCGCCTCGTCGAGGGACAAGGACGTCGGCGGCGTACTGCTCGGTCACCCGGTCTCACCGGGGCCGGGGGGCCGCCCCCTCGGCGAAGTCGCCGAGGGGGCCGCCCTCCTCGAACACGCGGAGCGCGGGGATCTTGCGGCGGAACAGGCCGCCGTCCGCGCCTCCCGGCTGGTACCTGACCCGGGTGAACAGCACGGGCAGTCCGGCCGCCCGGGTGGACGCCGTCTTGGCGCGGTGGCTGACGCCGGTCCGCTCGTCGACCAGCAGCACGTCGGTGAACACGCCGCCCGCGTCGACGCCCAGTCGAGAACCCATCCGCTCTCCCGGTAGCTGGGCTCAGATGACGCCGCGCTGCGCCAGCGCGGCGATCCCGTCTTCTGGTAGGTCCAGGAGGCCGCCGTAGACCTCCCGGTTGTGCTCGCCGAGCCCGGGTCCGGGCCGGCGGACCGATCCCGGGGTCTCGCTGAGCCGGGGGAACGCGTTGTGCATCGGGAGCTCGCCGAAGTCCGGGTGGACGAGGCGCACGATCGCCTCGCGGGCGGCGAAGTGGGGATCGTCGAACATGTCCTTGGCGGTGTAGATGCGGCCGGCCGGGACGCCGCCGGCGTGCAGCCGCTCCAGCAGGTCCGCGGTCTCGATCCGGGCCGACCAGGCCGAGATGATGTCGTCCAGCTCGGCCATGTTCCGGCCCCGGTCGGCGTGCCCGGCGAACCGGGGGTCGGCGCCCAGTCCGGGCCGCCCCATCGCCGCGGCGAGCCGTCCGAAGACGGTGTCCTGGTTGGCGGCGATGAGGATCATCTCGCCCGAGGCGGTCGGGTAGACGTTGCTGGGCGAGACGTTGGGCAGCACGGACCCGGTCCGCTCGCGCTGGTACCCGGCGACCGCCCACTCGGGCAGCAGCGACTCCATCATCGCCAGCACCGCCTCGTAGATCGCCGAGTCGACGACCTGGCCGCGTCCGGTGGAGTGCCGGTGGTGGACGGCGACGAGCGCGCCGATGGTGGCGAACACCGCCGCCAGCGAGTCGCCCAGCGAGATCCCGGCGCGGGCGGGAGCGCCGCCCGGGTCGCCGGTGACGTGGCGGATGCCGCCCATCGCCTCGCCGATCGACCCGTACCCGGCCCGGGGCGCGTAGGGGCCGGTCTGCCCGAACCCGGACACGCGCACGAGGATCAGGCCGGGGTTCGTCTCACGGAGCCGGTCGAAGTCCATCCCCCAGCGCTCCAGCGTGCCGGGCCGGAAGTTCTCGACCACGATGTCCGCGCGCTCGATGACGCGCCGGGCCAGGTCCTGCCCCTCGGCGGTGCGCAGGTCGCAGGTGACCGACTTCTTGTTGCGGGCGACCACGGGCCACCACAGGGACTTGCCGTGCGGCTTCTCGCGTCCCCACTGGCGCATCGGGTCGCCGGCGCCGGGCGGCTCCAGCTTGATGACCTCCGCGCCGAAGTCGCCGAGCAGCTGCCCGCAGAACGGTCCGGCGAGCAGCTGCCCCATCTCCACGACGCGCAGGTCGGCAAGGGGGCCCCTGGCGTCCGGCGCGGCGCCGTCGTGCGTTGACATCTAGCCGGTCCTCGTTTCCGTGTGGTCGTTCCGCTCGCCCGGGGTACGGGCGGCGCGCAGCAGGACCGCCTTCGCGGCGAGCACGTGCGCCCGCATCACCGACTCGGCCCACGTTCCGTCGCGGGCGCGCAGCGCGGCGGCCAGCTCCCGGTGGTGGGCGGAGCTGCGGGCCAGGTCGGCGGGGGAGTAGCGATTGAATGTGCGCATCACGAGCGGGAGCTGCACCACCGCGTTCAGCATGGACACGAGCCGGCCGCTGGCGGCGGCGGCGCGGACGATGTCGTGGAACTCGGCGTTGAGCGCCGCGACGCGGTCCAGGTCCTGGCCGGCGCCGGGCTCGACGGCCGCCTCCATCAGGCGGCACAGCTCGTCCATCCGGTCCAGGTCCGCGGTGGTGGCGCGGGTGGCGGCGCGCCGCGCGGCGGCGCTCTCCAGCAGCATCCGCAGGTCGTAGATCTCCTCCAGGTCCTCGGCCGTCCAGTCCGGGACCCGCGCGCCGCGGTGCGGCAGCACCTCCACCAGCCCCTCGACCTCCAGCCGCCGCAGCGCCTCCCGGACGGGTGTCCGGCTGGAGCCGGTGGCCTCGGCCAGCTCGGCCTCGCCGAGCCGGGCCCCGGGCGGGTGGACGCCGTCCAGGATGTCGGCGCGCAGCCGTGTGTAGACACGGTCCACGGCACGGACCATCCGAACCCCCTCGGTCGATTGCATGCAAGATAGACAGACGTGAGCCTTGACACAAGAGACTTACCAGGGCAACCCTGCATTCGGCTCTGGATTGCATACAAAGGATGCTCATGGTCGAAGTCATCGAGGTGGCGCCCCGGGACGGGCTGCAGAACGAGTCCGCGATCCTCTCCACCGCCGACAAGGTGCGGCTCATCGGACGCAGCGTCGCGGCGGGCCTGCGGCGGATCGAGGCGGTCAGCTTCGTGAACCCGAGGCGGGTCCCGCAGATGGCCGACGCCGAGGCGGTGATGGAGCGGCTCCCGAGGCCGGACGGCGTCGGCTACGCGGGGCTCGTCCTCAACCGGCGCGGGCTCGACCGCGCGCTCGCCGCCGGAGTGGACGAGGTCAACGTCGTCGTGGTCGCCACCGACGAGTTCAGCCGCCGCAACCAGGGCTGCACGACCGAGGAGGGGGCCGCCGCCTGGGCGGCCGTCGCCGCGGACGCCCGCGCCGCCGGCGTCCGCCGCACCGTCACGATCGCCGCCGCCTTCGGCTGCCCCTTCGAGGGCGAGGTCGCCGAGGCCCGCGTGCTGGACCTCGTCCGGCGGGTCGCCGAGAGCGAACCCGACGAGATCGCCCTGGCCGACACGATAGGTGTCGGCGTCCCCGCCCAGGTCCGCGCGCTGCTCGCGGGCGCCGCCGGGATCGCCCCGGGCGTCCCGCTGCGCTGCCACTTCCACAACACCCGCAACACCGGCTACGCCAACGCCCTGACCGCGCTCGACTGCGGGGCGAGCGCGCTGGACGCCAGCACCGGCGGCTTCGGCGGCTGCCCGTTCGCACCCGCCGCCACCGGCAACATCGCCACCGAGGACCTGCTGTACGCCCTGGACCGCTCGGGCGCCGGCACCGGCGTCCGGATGTCCGCGGTCGCCGAGACGGCGGCCTGGCTCGGCGAACGGCTCGGCAGGCCGGTCCCGGCCCTCCTCGGCCGCGCCGGCCCGTTCCCGGCCCTCCTCGGCCGCGCCGGCCCGTTCCCGGCCGCCCCCTGATCCGCCGCGCGGGACGGAGCCCGGCCCCGCGGAGCCGCGCGGGGCGAGGTCCTCCGGGCGGGCGTCACAGCGATTCGATGAGGCGCAGGGACGCCTTGATCTCCTCGTCGGTGGGCGCGACGTCGACGGTCTCTCCGGCCAGGTGGCTCTCGTAGGCGCCGAGGTCCAGGAGGCCATGGCCGCTGAGACCCACCAGGATGACCCGCTCCGCGCCCTCTTCGCGCGCTCGTGCCGCCTCGTCGATCGCGGCGGCGACGGCGTGGGCCGACTCGGGGGCGGGAACGAGCCCCTCGGCCTTCGCGAACGCGGCGCCGCTTTCGAAGACGCGGGTCTGCGAGTAGGAGGTCGCCTCCACCATCCCGTGGTCGTACATGGCGCTGACGATCGGAGCGGCGCCGTGGTAGCGCAGCCCCCCGGCGTGGATGTGGTACGCCGTGAACGTGTGCCCCAGGGTGTACATCTTGACCGCGGGGGTCACACCGGAGTAGTCGGTGTAGTCCAGCATGTAGCTGCCCCTGGTCATCTTTGGGCACGCGTCGGGCTCCACCGCCAGGAAGCGCGTACCGGTGTTCTCTGCCAGCGCCGCCCGGTAGAAGGGGAAGGTCAGTCCGGCGAAGTTGCTGCCCGCTCCCATCGCGCCGATCACGACATCGGGGAACTCGCCGGCCAGCTCCATCTGCAGCAGGGCCTCCTCGCCGATGACCGTCTGGTGCATGAGGACGTGGTTCTCCCCGCTGCCGATCGAGAACCGCGCCTCCTTCCGGCCGTTCGCGTACTCGATCGCCTCGGCGTTCGCGATCCCGAGAGTGCCCGGCGAGTCGGGGTCGGCGCGCAGGGCGGCCCTGCCCACCTCCGTCCTCGTGCTGGGACTCGGGACGACCTCCGCCCCGTTCAACCGCATCAGCGTGCCCCGGTACGGCTTCTGCTCGTAGCTGGACCGCACCATGAAGACGGTGCACGCCATGCCGTACGGGTGGCATGCCATCGCCAGCGCGGTGCCCCACTGGCCGGCGCCGGTTCCCGTCACCATCTCCCTGACGCCGGACCTGGCGTAGTAATAGGCCTGTGCCAGCGCGGTGTTTATCTTGTGGCTGCCGGACGGGCTGGTGCCTTCGTACTTGAAATAGATGTGCGCCGGGGTGTCGAGGGCGCTCTCCAGTCTGGATGCGCGGAAAAGGGGCGTCGGGCGCCAGCGCTGGTACTCCGATCGGACGGGACCGGGAATCTCGACGTAGCGCTCGCGGCCGATGCTCTGGCGGTACATCGACAACGGCAGTTGCGGCTGGAGCGGTTCCGCGTCGCCGTTCCTCGGCGGTGCCGGCCGCGCCGGGGGCACCTCGACCGGAAGGTCCGCGAGGATGTTGTACCAGTGCGTGGGAACCCGGTCCCTGTCCAGCTCGAAAACCTCGCGCATGTTACGCTTATCCGTCCTCCGCGCCGATGATTCCGCTGATCATTTCGACAAGGCTTCCCACGTTCCTCAGTTCCGCGAGCATCACGTCCTCGTCGTCGATCTCGATGTCGAACTCTTTCTCGATCTCCACGAGGGTGTGCAGCAGGCTCAGCGAGTCCATGCCCACGACCGGCGAGTAGAGCGAGACCTTCTCGTCGAGTCGCCCGGGGGCGATGTCCAAATCGAGAACGCGGATCATGATGCTTTTGATCTGCGCCGCCAGGTCCACGTTGCTGGCACGATCCATGGCATGCACCTCGTCTGCGGCGTCGGCCGGGGAAAGGCGAAGGGGGATTCGGCTCGGCGGGAAATGGATACCCGCGGATCGGGGGCGCCCGTTACGGGGAACGGCGCATCGCTTACCGGCGCCTGGCCGTCCGAGCCCCGGTTCTCGCCGACGAACCGGTGGCGGGCCGTCCATGGCCGGAACGTTTTCCGCTTCGATTGGTTGACGGTCCGTACCGTACGACAGGCGTCCGGGGGGCGCAAGAGGCCGTACGGAGCCCTCCGCCGGCGCCCATTTGGCAGAAGTTGGGCTTCTCAAGATCGCTTCACGGATGCACAATGGCAGCGATCGGTGCGGCGCGGCCGGGTTTCCCGTGGCCGCCTGGCGGACCGGAAGGGTGACGCTTGCGATTCCGCGCGGTGGTGGCACCGTCCCACCGCCGGTGATTCTCGATATGGCATGACATCCCGCTCGGGGGATTGGAGAGCCATGCGGTTCGAATGGGACGGCGACCGGGACGGCCTGTACCGCGTTTTCCGCGCGTTCGGCGAAGAGGCGCTGAGCAAGGACGTGACCGAGCGGGACAGGGCCGGGGTCTTCGGCCGCGACGACTGGTCGCGCTGCGCCGAACAGGGCGTGCTCGGCCTGATCCTGCCGTCCGAGTACGGGGGATCCGGGTGCGGTCCCGTCGACTACGCGCACGCGATGGAGGGGCTCGGCCACGGCTGCCTCGACAACGGCCTCATGATGGCGATCGGCGCCCACGTCCTCGCCGTCGAGGTGCCGGTCTGGAAGTTCGGCGACGAGCGTCAGCGGCGCGCGTACCTGCCCGGGCTCGCCGCGGGCCGCCTCGTCGGGGCCAACGCGATGACCGAGCCGGAAAGCGGGTCGGACGCGCTGTCGCTCGCCACCACGGCCGAACGCGACGGCGACTCCTACGTCCTGACCGGGCGCAAGCGCTACGTGACGAACGCGCCGGTCGCCGACGTGTTCGTCGTCTACGCGACCGTCGACCCGGAGCTCGGGTTCACCGGGGTCACCGCCTTCCTGGTGGAGCGGGACGATCCCGGCGTCTCGGTGAAGGAGCAGGCCGAGAAGATGGGCCTTCGCACCGCCCGCTGGGGTGAGGTCGAACTGGACGCGTGCCGCGTTCCCGCCTCCCGGCGGCTCGGTGCCGAGAAGCAGGGATCGGCCGTGTTCGCGCGGACGATGGCGTGGGAGCGGGCGCTTCTCCTGGCGCCGTGGCTCGGCGTCATGGAGCGGGAGATCGAGGAGTGCACGCGCTTCTGCCGGCGGCGCCGCCAGTTCGGCAGGCACATCGGGCGTTACCAGTCGGTCTCCAACCGGATCGTCGACATGCGGATCCGCTGGGAGATCTCCCGCATGCTCCTGCGCCGCGCCGCGGCGGAACTCGACGGCCCGGAGGCGAGCATCTTCCCCGAGGTCGGCAAGTTGTACGTGAGCGAGGCGGCGGCGGAGATCTTCACCAGCGCGATGCAGGTGTACGGGGCGCTCGGCTACTCCTCCGACGGGCGCGCCGAACGCAACCTCCGGGACGCCCTCGGCATGACGATCTCGTCGGGCACCTCGGACATGCAGCGTGTGATCATCTCCGGGAAGCTCGGCCTCGCCTGGCCGGACACCGGGGGGAGCGGGGAGGGAAGGTGAACGGTCCGAGCGACTGCCTGCGCCACTGGGCCGCGAAGCGTCCGGAGGCCCCGGCCGTGGAGTTCCAGGGCGAGGCGATGACCTACGGCGAGCTGGATCGGCGCAGTTCGGCCCTGGCCCGCACGCTGGTCGAAGGCGGTGTCGTCCCCGGCGACAGGGTCGTTCTGTGGCTGCACAAGTCGATCGAGGCGGTCATCGCCGTGCACGGGGTGCTGAAGGCCGGCGCGGCGTACGTGCCCATCGACCCGAGCGCGCCCTTCAGAAGGGCCGGCCACATCATCGCCCACTGCGAGGCCGCCTGTGTGATCGCCCAGGACGACCGGGTCGCATGGCTGCGGAAGAACTCCTCCTGCCGGATCGTGTCCGTCGGTCCCGCCGCGGACGCGTCCGTCACAAGCTGGGAGGAGGCGCTCGCCGCCGCTCCGGCGGACGACGGGCCAGGTCCTCTCTCCGACCTCGGCAGCCCGGCCTTCATCCTGCACACCTCGGGATCGAAGGGCGTCCCCAAGGGGGTCGTGCTCTCCCACGGCAATGCTCGCGCGTTCGTGGAGTGGGCGGTCGCCGAGTTCGGTCTGGGTCCGGCCGACAGGGTCTCCAGCCATGCGCCCTTCCACTTCGACCTCTCCGTGCTCGACCTGTTCGCGACGTGCATGGCGGGCGGCTGCGTGGTGCTCGTCCCGGAGAGCCAGGTCGGCCTTGGAGGCGCGCTCAACAAGTTCGTCGCCGAGAAGCGCATCACCGTCTGGTACTCGGTCCCCGGCGCGCTGACCCGGATGCTCGCCGCGAAGAACAGCGGACTGCTGGCCGGGTCGCGGCTGCGGGTCGTCCTGTTCGCCGGTGAGACGTTCCCGATCGCCCCGCTCCGGCGACTGCGCTCGCTCGTCCCCGAGGCCGACTTCTACAACCTCTACGGCCCGACGGAGACCAACGTCTGCGTCTTCCACCGCGTCCGCGAGCCGGACGTCGCGGACCACCGCCGGCACCCGGTGCCGATCGGACGCGCCTGCCCGTACGCGGCGACGTTCATCATCGACGGGGCCGGGCGTCCGGTGGAGCACCGGCCGGGGGCATCCGGGGAGCTGTGCGTCGCCGGGGACTCGGTGATGCTCGGCTACTGGCGCGACGACGACTTCACGGCGTCGCGAACGGTGTCGATCGCGCAGGCCGACGGGAAGACGCTGGACGCGTACCGGACCGGGGACCTGGTCCGGCTCGACGACGAGCTGAACTACGTGTTCTGCGGGCGTGAGGACGACATGGTGAAGATACGGGGCCACCGTGTCGAGATCGGCGAGATCGAGGCGGTCCTGTCGGCCGCGGACAACGTCAGGGAGGCCGCGTGCGTGGCGGTCGACGACGGAACGGGGGAACGGGTCGTCGAGGCGTACGTGGTGCCCGAGGCGCACCCGCTCGACATCTCCGGGCTGCGCCGGCACTGCCTGGCCGAGATCCCGCGCTACATGGTCCCCGAGCGGTTCCACGTCAGGACCGCGTTCCCGGTCACCGGTACCGGGAAGATCGACCGGAGGCGGCTGGGCGAGACCGGGGCGGATCCGGAATGAAGGTCCTGACCGAGACCTGGCGGAGCGCGTCGATCGGCCGGGAGAAGTCGGTGAACGTCCTTCTGCCGTCCAGGTACTCGCCGACCGGCCGCGCCTTTCCAGTGCTGTACCTCCTGCACGGCTTCGGCGGCAACCGGAACACCTGGCTCCAGTGCGCCGAACTCTCCACACTCGTGGACTCGGCCGGGCTCGTCGTGGTCCTCCCCGAGTCCGGACGCTCATGGTTCATCAACGACGCCCGGGGGCGGCGCTACGAGGACTACCTCGTGGGAGAGGTCGTCGGCCGTGTCGATGACGCCTTCAACACCGTGGCGTCCCGGGACGGGCGAGGCATCGGCGGGTTCTCCATGGGCGGGGCCGCCGCCCTCTACCAGGCGTTGCGGCACGGCGAAGTGTTCTCGGTCGTGTGCAGCAGCGCCGGCGCGTTCGAGGCGCCCTTGCGCGAAGGCGACCCCTACGAGCACCTGCGGGACGGGCAGAGGCTGGCCATGCCGACCACGAGGGACCACGAGCGCGTCTGGGGGCCGGTCGGCAGCGAGGTCCGGCGCGAGTACGACCCCTACCGCGCGGTCCGGGACCGGGACGCGAAGTACCCGATCGAAGTGCATCTCGACGTCGGGCTGGACGACCATCCCCGGATGATCGGCATGAACCGGAGAATGCGCGAGGCGCTCGCGGCCGGCTCCGTCCCCCACCGTTACCGGGAACGGCCCGGCGGGCACGACTGGGAGTTCGTCGACGCCGGTCTCCCCGATCTCTTCGCGTTCGCGCGGAGCCGTCTCCTTTCCGCCTGACCTGCGCGCACCCCCAAGAGGACGACCGAAGGAGCCCACGTGTGCGGCATAACCGGATGGGCCGACTGGACGCGGGACCTCTCCCGGCAGGGTCCCGTCGTGACCGCGATGACGCGGACGCAGGCGCTGCGGGGCCCGGACGACGAGGGGACGTGGCTCTCCCGCCACGCCGCACTGGGCCACCGGCGGCTCGCCGTCATCGACATCGAGGGCGGGCGGCAGCCCATGCTGCGGAACGGGCACGACGGCGATCCGGTCGTCATCACGTTCAGCGGAGAGATCTACAACTTCCACGAGCTCCGGGCGGAGCTGCGCTCGGCCGGCTGGTCGTTCAGCACCCGGTCGGACACCGAGGTGCTGCTGACGGCCTACCTCCAGTGGGGCGCGGATCTCGTTACGCGGCTCAACGGGATGTACGCCTTCGCCATCTGGGACGAAGGGGCGCGGCAACTGCTCCTGGTGAGGGACCGGCTCGGCATCAAGCCGCTCTACTATGCCCGGCTGGGCGACGGGATCATCTTCGGCTCGGAGCCCAAGGCGCTGCTGGCCCACCCCGAGATGGAGGCGGAGGTGGATCTGGAGGGCCTCGCCGAGCTGACGGCCGTCCCGCGCGCGAGGACGCCCGGCCACGCCGTCTACCGCGGGATGCGGGAGCTGAGGCCGGGGTGCCTCCTCGTCGCCGACGCCTCCGGATGTCGCGAGAGCCGGTACTGGCAGGTGGAGGCCCGCCCCCACACCGAGGACTTCCGCGCGACGACGGCCCGGGTGCGCTCCCTGCTCACCGACGTCGTCCGGCGCCAGATCGTGGCGGACGTGCCGGTCGGCACGCTGCTGTCCGGGGGGATCGACTCCAGCGCGATCACGGCCCTGGCCGCCCGGGAGTTCGCGGGGGAGCTGACCAGCTATTCGGTGAGCGTCCCGGCGCCGGCCGCGCCGGGCAGCGACCTGTGGCGGCCCAGCCCGGACGAGCCGTACGCGCGCCTGGTCGCCGAACGGCTGGGGCTCGATCACTCGGTGGTCCAGGTCGGCACCGACAGCCTCGTCGCGGGGCTCGACCGCGGTCTGCGAGCGCGGGACCTCCCCGGATGGGGCGATCTCGACGTCTCGATGTACCACCTGTTCCGCGGGGTCCGGGAGGACTGCACGGTGGCGCTGTCGGGGGAGTCGGCCGACGAGATGTTCGGCGGCTACACCTGGCAGGTCGACGACCGGTACGTCCGGCACACGTCGTTTCCCTGGATGTACGCGCGGCGCCAGCCGCAGTCCCTGCTCCGCGAGGAGGTGAGGCGCGCGATCCGGCCGGCGGACTACGAGGCCGACCGCTACCGGGAGGCGCTGGCGGAGGTCCCGCACCTGGACGGCGAGGACCGCGCCGCGCGCAGGCAGCGGGAGGTCTTCCACCTCGGGCTGACCCGCTGGCTGGGCGCGCTGCTGGACCGCAAGGACCGGATGAGCATGGCCGTCGGCCTGGAGGTGCGGGTGCCCTTCGCCGACCACCGGCTCGCCGAGTACCTGTTCAACGTGCCCGCGGGCATGAAGGCCGACGGGGGGACGGAGAAGGCGCTGCTGCGCCGGGCCTGCGCCGACCTGCTCCCGGAGGAGATCGTGAACAGGCCCAAGAGCGCCTACCCGGCCAGCCGGGACCCCGGCTACGTCGAGACGCTGAAGAACCTGGTCGTCGACATGATCGGCGAGCCGGGCGCCCCGCTCTTCGACCTCATGGACCGGGAGCGGGTCCGCCGGGCGGTCACCTCCGAGCTCGACTCGCTGCCGGGCCCGATCACCGCCCGGACCTCGGCGATCGGCCTGTCCTACCTCCTCGAACTGAACCGGTGGCTCACCCGGGTCCGCGTCGTGGCGTGACCCCGCGCGGCCCCCGTCACCGCCGCGTGCCCTCCGGTCGCGCGTAGCGCCGGCGCAGGTCCTCTTTCCGGATCTTCCCCGTCGCGGTCGTGGGCAGGACCTCCAGGAGTTCCAGCCGCCGGGGCCAGTACGCCTTGGTCATCCCGGCTTCGTCCAGCGAGCTCTGCAGCTCCTCGAGCGTGACGGGCGAGGACGCGGAGACCGGCGCCACCACGGCGCAGATCGTCTCGTCCTCGTGCTCGTCGGGGAGGCCGATGACCGCGACGTCGCGCACGCCGGGATGCCGGCCGATGATCGACTCCAGGTCGGCGACCGGCGCGATGTTCGCGTTGCGCAGGATCATGTCCTTGGCCCGGCCAGTGATCCGGATGCCGCCGCGGCCGTCCGGCCGGGCCAGGTCGCCGGTGTCGAACCACCCGTCCTCGTCGAGGTCGGCCGCGTACAGCTCGTCCCGCCGGTAGTAGCCGAGACACTGGGTCGGCCCCCGCACCCACAGCACGCCCTCGCCCCCGGTCCGGTCCGACACGGGGTCGATCCGCAGCTCCATGTCCGCGATGGGGCTCCCGTCGCTGTGGGCGGCCCAGTCCTCCGGGTCGTCCGGACGGGTGATCGTAACCGGGCCGTTCTCGGTCATGCCCCACAGCGAGTGCAGCCGGAGCCCGAAGACGCTCGCGGTCTCGCCGATGAAGTACGGGGGGATCGGCGCCGAGCCGCTGACCAGCCACTTCAGTGCGGGCAGCGCGCGCGGCGCGGACCGCTGCTCCTTGATCAGGCTCAGCAGGTAGAAGGGTGCGCAGTAGAAGAACGTGACTCCGTGCCGGGCCATGAGATCGAGGGCGTCGCCGGGGTCCTTGGCGTCCTGGAACGCCATGGTGCCGCCCAGGGCCAGCGGCATCAGCATGCCCTGCACGACACCGGTGTAATGCGTGTAGAGGGCGGTGGTGTACATGACGAGCGTCTCGTCGAGGCCGAAGGTCTCCGCCTCCCCGCGAATGGCGGCGTAAAGCGTGTTCTGGCTGTGCAGGACCCCTTTGGGATCGCTCGTCGTACCCGAGGTGAACAGCACCAGATACGGGTCGTCGGGGCCGAGTTCCCGCTCGTCCAGCAGATGGCCGTGCCGTTCCTCCCAGGCGGTTCCGAAGAAGAACGACTCGAATTCCTCGGTGCCTTCCGGCCCTTGGCCGTCCGCGACGAACACGCGCTCCAGGGACGGCAGTTCCGCGGCCAGGTCGGCGCCCAGTTCGCCCAGCCGGTCGCCGTTGTCCTCCCGCATGGTGACGAGGACCCGCGCCTCGGTGACGCGCAGCATGACGTCGAGCTCGCGGCGCCGGTAGGTCTTCATGAGGGGGCAGTACACGACCCCGGCCCGGATGCAGCCGAGCGTGATCGCGGCGAGTTCCCACCGGTCGGTGAGCTGGGCCGCGAACACGTCCCCGGGACGCAGCCCGAGCTCGACCAGGGCGCCGGCGCACCTGTCGGCGGCGGCGGCGAGCCGCTCGTAGTCGAGCCGGTGCGTCCGCCCGTCGGACTGGCGCCTGGTGACCACCGCCGCCTTTCCCGGCCTTTCGCGCACGTGCCGCCGGAGGTCGTCGGCAAAGGTCTCGTCCCGCCACCAGCCGCGGTCACGGTAGTTCGCAGAGGTCGGGGTCATGCCTGCACCACCATCACATCTTCGGGAAGGGTGGACCGGTCCGCGCGGAATTGGAGATCAACATAACCCGGATTCCTCCTCCGGTCACCACCCTCGAAGCCGCGCCTGAATTCCGGTCAGGCGCGGTCGCGGACCAATGAGCACCGGTGCTCGACGGACCCTAGGGGAAGGCGCGGGAGCCGAGCCCGCCTCGACGCGAGGTGACCGCCGACGAGAGTGATGTTCGGGGTTTCCTCGACCGAGCGGCACCATCCGGCCACCGGAAGTAGTGGTTGCCGCGATGTAGTTCCGCGACTACTCAGCGCACTCCGCGGTGAGTTCCGCGAGATGCCCGCCCTCGTCGACCGCTGGCGGGCCGAGTATCCCCACCGGCGGGCGGAGGGCCGGTAGTACCCCCGTTAAGGACGCGTTAAGCGCCGCTTCCCGGGCGCTAAGAACGCGTCAACGCCTCGTGGATATGCCAGGTAAGTGACATTTACTGCCTGATGCACCCCCGAAGCGGGTGCGGGTGCGACGAGCACCCGGCGCTCCGTGGCGGCCTTCGACCGCCCTAAGGAATCGAGAAATGTCAGATCTGGCGTTCATCCTGCTGACGGTGGCGGTCTTCGCCCTGTTCGCGCTGGTCGTGAAGGCGGTCGAGCGACTGTGACCGCAGAGAACGGAATCGGCCTGGCGCTGGCCGTGCTCCTGGTCGCCTTCCTGGTCGCGGCCCTTCTTTTCCCGGAGCGTTTCTAGTGGGCCCGACGTCCGCCGGGATCCTTTTCCTCGGCTCGCTTCTGCTCGCCCTCGTCCTGACCCACAGGCCGCTGGGCGACTACATGTACAAGGTCTATTCCGGGACGCGGCATTCGCGCGTGGAGAGGGTGCTCTACCGGCTCATCGGGGTCGATCCCGGGGGCGAGCAGCGCTGGGGCGTGTACGCGCGCAGCGTCCTGGCGTTCTCGGTCGTCAGCGTGCTGTTCCTCTACGGCTTCCAGCGGGTGCAGGACCGCCTCCTTCTCAGCCTGGGGTTCGACCCGGTCAAGCCCGACCAGGCCTGGAACACCGCGGTCAGCTTCGTGACCAACACCAACTGGCAGTCGTACGCGGGCGAGTCGACGATGGGCCATCTGGTGCAGATGGCCGGGCTCGCGGTGCAGAACTTCGTTTCGGCCGCCGTGGGCATGGCCGTGGCCGTCGCGCTCGTCCGCGGGTTCGCGCGCCGCAAGAGCGATCACCTCGGCAACTTCTGGGTCGACCTGACCAGGGGATCGCTGCGGATCCTGCTGCCCATCGCCTTCGCCGGCGCGGTCGTGCTGGTGTCCGGCGGGCTGGTGCAGAACTTCTGGGACCCCGCCCACCACACGGTGGACACGGTCGCGGGCGGCACCCAGACGCTGACGGGCGGCCCGGTGGCGTCCCAGGAAGCGATCAAGGAACTCGGGACGAACGGCGGCGGCTTCTTCAACGCCAACTCCGCGCACCCCTTCGAGAACGCCGCGGCGTGGACGAACTGGCTGGAGATCTTCCTGATCCTTCTCATCCCGTTCGCGCTGCCCCGGACCTTCGGCCGCATGGTGGACCAGGTGCGGCAGGGGTACGCGATCACCGCGGTGATGGGCGTCCTCGCCCTGGTGAGCGTCTCGCTCACGATGATCTTCCAGGGCATGCACCACGGCACGGTGCCGACCGCGGTCGGCGCTGCGACGGAGGGCACCGAAGCGCGCTTCGGGGTGCTGAACTCGGCGGTGTTCGCCGCGGCGACCACGCTGACGTCGACCGGCGCCGTGGACTCCTTCCACGACTCCTACACGAGCCTCGGCGGCATGATGACGATGGTCGACATGATGCTCGGCGAGGTGGCGCCCGGCGGCGTCGGCTCGGGCCTGTACGGGATGCTGGTCCTCGCCGTGATCACGGTGTTCGTGGCCGGGCTGATGGTGGGCCGCACGCCCGAGTACCTCGGCAAGAGGATCGGCGCGCGGGAGATCAAGTTCGCGGCGATGTACTTCCTCGTCACGCCCGCGCTCGTGCTGGCCGGCAGCGCCGCGGCGATGGCGACCGGGAGCGGCCGCGCGGGCCTGCTGAACTCCGGCCCGCACGGCCTGTCGGAGGTCCTGTACGCGTTCACCTCGGCGTCCAACAACAACGGCTCGGCGTTCGCCGGCCTCACGGTCGACACGGTCTGGTACGACACGGCGCTGGGGCTGTGCATGGCCTTCGGCCGGTTCCTGCCGATCATCTTCGTGCTCGCCCTGGCCGGCTCCCTGGCCCGCCAGGGGCACACCCCCGAATCGGACGGCACGCTGCCCACGCACCGGCCCCTGTTCGTCGGGCTGGTCGCGGGCGTCACCGTCGTCCTCGTCGCGCTCACGTTCCTGCCCGCGCTCGCGCTCGGGCCGCTGGCAGAGGGAATCCACTGATGTCCACGACGCATACCGCGCGGGGGCCCGCGCAGTCACCCGCCTCCGAACCCTCGGACCGCGGCCGGGGCGCCCTGCTCGACCCGCGGCAGATGCTGCGGTCCCTGCCGGACGCGCTCCGGAAACTCGACCCCCGGACGCTGTGGCGGAACCCGGTCATGCTGATCGTCGAGATCGGCGCCGTGTGGTCCACGGTCCTGGCGGTCACCGATCCGACCTGGTTCGCCTGGCTGGTCGTCGTCTGGCTGTGGCTCACGGTGGTCTTCGCCAACCTGGCCGAGGCGGTGGCCGAGGGCCGCGGCAAGGCCCAGGCGGACACGCTCCGGCGGGCCAGACGCGACATGACGGCCCGGCGCCTGGTCGGCTGGCGGCCCGGGGCGGTGGACGTCCGGGAGGAGCCGGTCCCCGCGCCGCGGCTCGCGCCGGGCGACGTCGTGGTCGTCGAGGCGGGGCAGACCATCCCGGCGGACGGCGACGTCGTGGACGGCATCGCGAGCGTGGACGAGTCGGCGATCACGGGGGAGTCGGCCCCGGTGATCCGGGAGTCCGGCGGCGACCGCAGCGCGGTGACCGGCGGCACCCGGGTGCTGTCGGACCGGATCGTGGTGCGGGTGACCCAGCGGCCGGGGGAGTCGTTCATCGACCGGATGATCGCGCTGGTGGAGGGGTCGAGCCGGCAGCGGACGCCGAACGAGATCGCGCTGAACATCCTGCTCGCCGCGCTGACGATCGTCTTCCTGCTCGCCACCGCGACGCTCCAGCCCCTGGCGATCTACTCCCGGGACACCAGTCCCGGAGTACCGGACTCGCCGGCCCTGGGCGCGGACGGTGTCACGGGGATCGTGCTGGTGTCGCTGCTGGTGTGCCTGATCCCGACGACGATCGGGGCGCTGCTGTCGGCGATCGGCATCGCGGGGATGGACCGGCTCGTCCAGCGCAACGTCCTGGCGATGTCAGGGCGCGCCGTCGAAGCCGCGGGCGACGTGAGCACCCTGCTGCTGGACAAGACCGGCACGATCACCCTCGGCAACCGGCAGGCGGCCGAGTTCCTCCCGCTCGGCGGGGTGCCTGAGGAAGAGCTGGCCGACGCGGCGCAGCTGTCCAGCCTCGCCGACGAGACGCCCGAGGGCCGCTCGGTGGTGGTCCTGGCCAAGCAGCGGTACGGACTCCGCGAGCGCGCGCCCGGGGAACTCTCCCACGCCGAGTGGGTTCCGTTCACCGCCCAGACCCGCATGTCGGGCGTCGACCTGGACGAGAGGACGAAGCGGTCGCTGCGCAAGGGCGCGGCCGGCGCGGTCACCGACTGGGTCCGCGGGGAGGGCGGCAGCGTGCCGCCGATGCTCGGCCAGATCGTGGACGGCATCTCCGCGTCCGGCGGGACACCGCTCGTGGTCGGCGAGTCCGGCGGCGGGGAAGCGCGCGTCCTGGGGGTGATCCATCTCAAGGACGTGGTCAAGCAGGGCATGCGCGAGCGGTTCGCCGCGATGCGGGCGATGGGCATCCGCACCGTGATGATCACCGGTGACAACCCGCTGACCGCCAGGGCGATCGCCGACGAGGCGGGGGTCGACGACTTCCTCGCCGAGGCCAGGCCGGAGGACAAGCTCGCCCTGATCAAGAAGGAGCAGGAGGGGGGACGGCTCGTCGCCATGACCGGGGACGGCACCAACGACGCCCCGGCGCTCGCCCAGGCCGACGTCGGAGTGGCGATGAACACCGGCACCTCCGCCGCCAAGGAGGCCGGGAACATGGTGGACCTGGACTCCGACCCCACCAAGCTCATCGAGATCGTCAAGATCGGCAAGCAACTTCTCATCACGCGCGGGGCGCTGACCACGTTCTCCATCGCCAACGACATCGCCAAGTACTTCGCCATCATCCCGGCGCTGTTCGTGACGCTCTTCCCGGGCCTGGACGCGCTCAACGTCATGCGGCTGTCCAGCCCGCAGTCGGCGGTCCTGTCGGCCGTGGTGTTCAACGCGCTGATCATCGTCGCGCTGATCCCGCTGGCACTGCGCGGGGTGAAGTACCGGCCGAGCAACGCCTCCCGGCTGCTGTCGCGCAACCTCGGCGTCTACGGACTCGGCGGCATCGTCGCGCCGTTCGCCGGCATCAAGCTCATCGACCTCATCGTCCAGTTCCTTCCAGGGATGTCTTGACATGCGTATGCCCACCTGGATCCGCCGGCACCTGGCCGCGGTCCGAGCGCTGCTCGTCCTCACCGCCGTGCTCGGCGTCGCCTACCCGCTCGTCGTCTTCGCGGTCGCCCAGCTCCCGGGACTGGAGGGCAGGGCCGGCGGGAGCATCGTGAGGACCGCCGCCGGCAGGGCCGCGGGCAGCGCGCTCATCGGCCAGTCCTTCACCGGCGAGGACGGGACGCCGCTCAGGTGGTACTTCCAGAGCCGCCCGTCCGAGGCCGGCGACGGATACGACCCGACCTCGACGGGCGCGAGCAACCTCGGGCCCGAGGACGTCCTGGACACTCTCGCCGACCCGGCGACCGGGGGCGGGGCCGAGCAGAGCCTCCTCACCCGGGTCTGCTCCCGGAGCAAGGCCGTCGGCGATCTCGAGGGCGTGGACGGCGGACGGCCGTACTGCACGCCCGACGGGGTGGGCGCGGTGCTCAAGGTGTTCGGGACGCGGGCGCCCGGCGGCACCGTCCCGAAGCCCTCCCGGGTCGTCAGCGCCAACCAGGCCTGCCCCGCCGTGCCCTTCGTGGCGGCCTACAGGGGAGTCCGGGTCGAGTGCGCCCGGCCGGGCGAGGACCTCGCCTCGGGCCTGACCGTCCCGGTCAGGGGCGACGCGCCCGCGGAACCGCGGGTGCCGGCCGACGCGGTCACCGCGAGCGGCAGCGGCCTGGACCCGCACATCACGCCCGCCTACGCGAGGCTCCAGGCGCCGCGCGTCGCCAAGGCGCGCGGCGTCTCCGAGGCGCGGGTGCTGGCGGCCGTCCGGCACAACCAGACCGGCCGGGCGCTCGGGTTCATGGGGGAGCCGGTGGTGAACGTCGTCCGACTCAACCTCGAACTGGACCGCGACCACCCGCTCGGCGCCGGAAGGAGCTGATCATGAAGCGCGGGCGGCTCCGCGTCTACCTGGGGGCCGCCCCGGGCGTGGGCAAGACGTACGCGATGCTCGCCGAGGCGCACCGGCGGCGGGCCCGCGGCACCGACGTCGTCGTGGGGTACGTGGAGACGCACGGCCGGCCCCTGACCGTGGAGCGGCTCGCCGGGCTGGAGACGGTGCCCCGCAGGACGGTGGAGTACCGCGGGACGGCGTTCACCGAGCTCGACACCGGGGCGGTGATCGCCCGGCGCCCGCTGGTCGTGCTGGTCGACGAGCTCGCGCACACCAATGTGCCCGGCTCCCGCCACGCCAGGCGGTGGCAGGACGTCGAAGAGATCCTTGACGCCGGGATCGACGTCATCTCCACCGTCAACGTCCAGCACCTGGAGTCGGTGAACGACGTCGTCGAGCAGATCACCGGCGTGCCGCAGCGCGAGACCGTCCCGGACGAGGTGGTCCGCCGCGCCGACCAGGTCGAGCTGGTCGACATGACGCCCGAGGCCCTGCGCCGCCGGATGGCGCACGGCAACGTGTACGCCCCCGAGAAGATCGACGCCGCGCTCGGCAACTACTTCCGCGTCGGCAACCTGACCGCGCTCCGTGAGCTGGCGCTGCTGTGGCTGGCCGGCAAGGTCGACGACCAGCTCGACCGCTACCGCGCCGACCACGGCATCCACGGCGCCTGGGAGACGCGGGAACGCGTCGTGGTCGCGCTCACCGGCGGCCCCGAAGGCGACACGCTCGTGCGCAGGGCCGCCCGCGTCGCCGCCAAGTCCAAGGGCGCCGACCTGCTGGCCGTCCACGTCCTTCCCGGCGACGGCCTCACCGGCACCGACCCCGCGCACCTCGTGCGGCAGAGGGCCCTCGTGGAGGACCTCGGCGGCACCTACCACCAGGTCGTCGGCGACGACATCCCGACCGCCCTGCTGGACTTCGCCCGCGGCGTCAACGCGACCCAGCTGGTGCTGGGCGCCTCCCGCCGGGGCCGGGCCGCCCAGATCTTCTCCCGGGGCGTCGGCGTGACGACGACCGCCCTCTCCGGCCCCATCGACGTCCACCTGGTCACGCACGAGGAGGTCAGCAAGGGGCGCCGGGCCCGGCCGGCGCGCGGCGGCCTCACCCGGTGGCGGCGCGCCGCGGGCTTCGCGCTGGCCGCAGCGCTCCTTCCGCTGCTCACCCTGGTGCTCCACCATCTGCAGGGGGAGTTCTCCCTGCCCAGCGACATCCTGCTGTTCCTCGTCGTGGTCATCGGCGTGGCGCTGGTCGGAGGCCTGTACCCCGCGCTGCCCACCGCGGTGTCCGGGTCCCTCCTGCTGAACTTCTACTTCACGCCGCCGCTCGAAAGGTTCACGATCTCCGAGCGGGAGAACCTGCTGGCCCTGGTGGTCTACGTCGTCGTGGCCGTCGTGGTCAGCGCCGTGGTCGACCTGAACTACCGGCGCAGCCGCGAGGCGGCCCGGACCCGGACCGAGGCCGAGGTCCTGTCCGCCCTCGCGGGCGGGGTGCTGCGAGGCCACAGCACGCCGCGCGACATCCTGGACGACCTGCGGCGGACCTTCGGCCTCACTGCGGTGACCCTGCTGGAGCGCGGGCCGGAGGCCGCCGGGACGCTCGGAACGCACGGCGATCCGGATCGCTGGCGCATCGTGTCGACGGCCGGGGGCCCGCCCTGCACGGCCCCGAAGGCGGGGGAGACGGAGATCCCGCTCGACGAGCACCTCGTCCTGGTGCTGCGCGGCCGGACGCTGCGGGCCGAGGACCGCCGGGTGCTGGAGGCCTTCGCGGCCCATGCCGCGGTGGCGCTGCGGCAGCAGCGGCTGACCGCCGAGGCCGAGCGGGCGCGCCCGCTGGCCGAGGCGGACCGTGTCCGCACCGCCCTGCTCAACGCGGTCGGCCACGACCTGCGGACGCCGCTGTCCTCGGCCAAGGCGGCCGTCGACAGCCTGCGCAGCCCCGACGTCACCTGGATCGAGGAGGACCGGAACGAACTGGTCGACACCGCCGCCGAGTCCCTGACGCGGCTCGACCGGCTCGTGACCGACCTCCTCGACCTCAGCCGGTTGCAGGCCGGCGCGCTCGGCGTCGCGTCGCGGCCCCTGGCGGTCGAGGACGTCGTGCCCCGCGCCCTGGCCTCTCTCGAACACCTCGACGCGGCCGGCGTGCGCGTCCGGATCTCCGGCGGACTGCCCGAGGTGTCGGCCGATCCGGCCCTGCTCCAGCGGGTGGTGGCGAACCTGGTCGCCAACGCCGTCCGCCACAACCCGCCCGGGGAGCCCGTCACGGTGACCGCGAGCGTCCACGCGGACCGGGTCGAGCTGCGCGTGATCGACCGCGGCCCGGGGATCCCCGCGTCCGAGAGGGACGCGGTCTTCGCGCCCTTCCAGCGGCTGGACGACCGCGACAACACCACGGGCGTCGGCCTCGGCCTGGCGCTGTCGCGGGGGCTGACCGAGGCGATGGGCGGGACCCTCCTCCCCGAGGAGACCCCCGGCGGCGGCCTGACCATGGTGGTCACCCTGCGGACCGGCGGGTCGCGCGATCCGGAGCCGCGTCGAAGCGTTCTCGAAGGACACGGAAAGCCCGGCGGCCGTTAAGAAAACGTCAATTCTCGATTCGCGGGGCCGGACCGTACAGGGGCTCTCACCAGGCTTTGCTAGATTTCGCCACGCCCCATAAAGGGACGATTCAGGCGAGGGGAGGCGGCGCTCGGCATGGGCAGGCGGGGCACATGGCGCATCTATCTGGGCGCGGCGCCCGGGGTCGGCAAGACCTACGCCATGCTGAACGAGGGCCGGAGGCGCGCCGCGCGCGGCACGGACGTGGTCGTCGGACTCGTCGAGACCCACGGGCGCTCCCGGACCGCCGAGCAGATCGGCGACCTGGAGGTCGTCCCGGCGCGCCGGACGCACCACCGGGGGGAGCCGTCCGCCGAGCTGGACGTGGACGCCCTGCTGGCCCGCCGCCCGGAGGTGGCGCTGGTCGACGAACCGGCCCGCGCCAACGCGCCGGGAAGCCGCAACGCCCACCGGTGGCAGGACATCGAGGAACTCCTGCGGGCGGGCATCGACGTGATCTCCACTCTCAACGTCCAGCACCTGGAGTCGCTCAGCGACGTCGTGGAGAGCATCACCGGGGTCCGGCAGGGCGAGACCGTCCCGGACGCGGTCGTCCGGCGGGCGGACCAGATCGAGCTGGTCGACATGACCGCCGAGGCGCTCCGCAGGCGGCTCGCGCACGGGAACGTCCACGCACCCGACGAGGCCGGCGCCGAACCGGCCGGCTATTTCAGGACCGGGAACCTCAGCGCCCTCCGTGAGGTGGCGCTGCTGTGGGTGGCGGACCGCGTCGACGAGGGACTGGCCCGCTACCGCGACCAGCACGGCATCACCGAGCCCTGGGAGGCGCGCGAGCGCATCGTGGTGGCGCTGGGCGGCGGCCCGGAGGGCGACGCGCTGATCCGCCGCGCGGCCCGCATGGGGGCCCGGACCGGGCGCGCGGACCTGCTGGCCGTCCGGGTGGTGCGCAGTGACGGCCTCGACGGGGGCTCCACCGGCGCGCCGGCCCGCCAGCGCGCCCTGGTGGAGAGCATGAACGGGACGTTCCACCAGGTGGTGGGCGACGATGTGGCGACGGCGCTGCTGGAGTTCGCCCGCGGTGTCAACGCCACGCAGCTCGTCGTGGGGGCCGGGCGCCCCTCCGGCCGCAGGCGGATCCTCGGAACCGGCGTCGGGACCTCCGTGACCCGGCGGTCCGGCGACTTCGACGTCCACATCGTCGGGCACCAGCACGCCGGGGAGCGCGCCGGCGCCGCCCGCGCGAGCGGCCCGGCGCTCAGCCGCCGGCGCAGGGCGGCCGGCTGGGCGCTCGCCGTCGCGGGCCCGCCGGCCCTGACCGGTCTGCTGGCCGGTACGGGTCTGGAGTTCGGCCTGGTCATCGACATCCTGTCCTACCTGGCGCTGACCGTCGGCGTCGCCCTCGCGGGAGGGCTGTGGCCGGCCGTCGTCGCCGCGGTGCTGGGCAGCCTGCTCGCCAACTGGTTCTTCACCCCTCCCTTCCACACCCTCACCATCGGCGACCGCGACAACGCCCTCGCGCTTGTGATCTTCGTCGGGGTGGCGGCGGCGGTCGCCTCGGTGGTCGACCTGGCCGCCCGCCGCTCCCGGCAGGCGGCGCAGAGCGGCGCGGAGGCCGAGACGCTGAGCATGCTGGCGACCAGCGTGCTGCGCGGCGAGAAGGCGCTGCCCGCCCTGCTGGAACGCGTCCGCGAGACCTTCGGCGTGACCTCGGTCGCGCTGCTGGAGAGGACGGGCGACGGCTGGACGGTCCTGGGCTCGACCGGCTCCGGCGCGTGCACCGACCCCGACCGGGCCGACGCTCAGGCCAGGGTGGGGGCGGGCGAGGGGGCGGAGCGGCGCGGCGAGACCGTGCTGGCCCTGCGCGGACGCGTCCTGCCCGCCGCGGACCGCCGGGTGCTGTCGGCCTTCGCGGCCCAGGCCGCCGCCGCGCTGGAGTGGCGGCGGCTGGCCGAGGAGGCGGGGCGGGCCCGGCGGCTCGCCGAGGGCAACAGGATCCGCACCGCCCTGCTCGCCGCCGTCTCGCACGACCTGCGCACCCCGCTCGCCTCGATCAAGGCCGGCGTGAGCAGTCTGCGCCAGACCGACGTCGACTGGGATCCGCGCGACGAGGCCGAACTGCTGGCCACCGTCGAGGAGTCGGCCGACAGGCTCGACGGCCTCATCGGCAACCTGCTCGACATGAGCCGCCTGCAGACGGGCGCCGTCTCCCCGCTGACCCAGCCGGTGTCCCTGGAGCAGGTGGTGGCACCCGCCCTCCAGGGCGTCCCGGCCGGCCGGGTCGAGGTGGACGTCCCGGAGACGCTCCCGCCGGTCCTGGCCGACCCCGGGCTGCTGGAGCGGGCGCTGGCCAACGTGGTCGAGAACGCCGTCCGGCACGGGGCCGGCGCCGTCACCCTGTCGGCCGCCGGCCTGCGGAGGGACCGGCTCGAGATCAGGGTCGCGGACCGGGGTCCCGGAGTGCCGGAGGCGGCCAAGGCACAGATCTTCGCGCCGTTCCAGCGCCTCGGGGACTCCCCCCGGGGCGCCGGGGTGGGGCTGGGCCTGGCCGTGGCCCGGGGCTTCACCGAGGCGATGGGCGGCACCCTGCGGGCCGAGGACACCCCGGGAGGCGGTCTCACCATGGTCTTCGCGCTGCCCGCCGCCGCCGCGCGCGGGGACGGTCCCGCGCCCGGCGACGAGGGCGGGGGACCGCTGTGACCCGCGTCCTCCTCGTCGAGGACGAGGAGCAGCTCGTCCGGGCCCTGCGGATCAACCTGAGGACGCGCGGCTAC
The DNA here is from genome assembly GCF_014208105.1 of Actinomadura coerulea. Classification (NCBI taxonomy): domain Bacteria; kingdom Bacillati; phylum Actinomycetota; class Actinomycetes; order Streptosporangiales; family Thermomonosporaceae; genus Actinomadura; species Actinomadura coerulea. The sequence continues at coordinate 2,542,065 of NZ_JACHMQ010000001.1, read as the reverse complement.
GAGGTGGACACCGCGCCCGACGGCCGCACCGCCCTGGACCTGGCCGCCCGGCACCGGCCGGACGTGGTGGTGCTCGACCTCGGGCTGCCGGACATGGACGGGGTCGAGGTGATCCAGGGGCTGCGCGGCTGGCTGAACGCCCCCATCATCGTCCTCTCCGCGCGGCACGCCTCCCAGGAGAAGGTCCGGGCCCTGGACACCGGGGCCGACGACTACGTCACCAAGCCGTTCGGCATGGACGAGCTCCTGGCCCGGCTGCGCGCGGCCGTCCGGCGGGCCGCCCCTGCGGAGCAGGCCTCCGCCGTGGTGGAGACGGCGGCCTTCACGATCGACCTGGGGGCCAAGCGGGTGACGCGGGCGGGGCAGGAGATCCGCCTGACCCCCACCGAGTGGAACATCCTGGAGGTCCTGGTCCGCAACACCGGCGCCCTCGTCGGCCAGCGGCAGCTCCTCCAGGAGGTGTGGGGCCCCGCCTACGACAAGGAGACGAACTACCTGCGCGTCTACCTCGCCCACCTGCGCCGCAAGCTGGAGCCGGACCCGTCCCGCCCCCGGCACCTGATCACCGAGCCGGGCATGGGCTACCGCTTCGAGCCCTGACCCGCGCCGCCGCCGCGATCCGGCTCCCTCCGCTCCTCACTCCCGCTGCCTGCCGACGGCCCTGCGGATCGCGTCCCGGGTGCGGTCGGCGACGGCGGCGAACGGCCCGGCGACCAGGTTGGCGGGGGCGGACTCGAACCCGACGTGCGGGCGGGTGGGGGCCACGGCCTCGGCGGCCTTCACCGCGGTGGCCATCCTGCGCAGATCCTTCTCGCCGGCATGCCGCCGGATCTCGGGGAACTCCTCTTCCTCCTCGTGCCGGGCGTGGTCCAAGACGGACAGGCGCAGGTCGCCGAGCCGCTGGAGGAAGTCGGAACTCCTCGGGCCGAAGTAGTCGGCGTCCGACAGGAGCTGCTTGGCCTGGTTCTCCTCGGCCAGGCGAGCGTCGACCACCTCCTGGCCCCGGTCGATGTGACGGCGGGCGTAGGGGTGCAGGACCTCCTCCTCGGCGGTCTCGTGCACGGCCAGCAACCGGCGCAGCCGGTCGAAGGCCTCGGCCCGCTCGTGCCCGGCGGCGGCCTCGACCCGGTCGAACAGCTGCCGGATCTCCGCGTGCTGCCTCAGCAGGAGGTCGACGACGTCGCCGGGCGCGGCTTCTGATCGCTCACTCATCTTCCCCCCCGGGAGAGTCGACAGCGATGGTTGGCTCCTGCCCCTCCTGCGCTGCCGAAACATCCTCCCCGGTGCGCCGGGCGCCGAGCGCGCACGGTCAGAGAGCAGGGCCGGGCGGGGTCCAGCGGGCGTTCTTCGAGGGCACCCCGAAGTCGGACTTGAGTTCCTGGGGGATGGCGTAGTGCATGACGCGCCCCCGCGTCAGGGACGACAGTTCCAGCATGGTGACCAGGTGGCCGAGCCGGTCGGAGATGTACTCGGCCCACGGCCCGCGGTCCTCGACCCATTCCAGCGCGCCCAGCAGGGCCGGGGCGAGCCCGATGAGGGAGTCGAACCGCGTGCGCGGCACCTGGAGCCAGTCCGCGGACGTGTCGCCGACGAGGTAGCGGATGAGCGCGGGCACGATCGGGTCGAGCAGCGTCCCGGGCACGACCTGCTCATACATGTCGATCAGCTGCCGCGTCAGGTGCGCCCCCTCGGGGGAGGGGCCCATGTGGCGCACCATGTACCGGTCGGAGAACTCCCGGGCCGCCGGGAGGTCCGGGGGGATGGTGCCGAGGTCGATCCCGAGGATGGTGCCGACGACGCGCCAGGCGTAGTAGTAGGCGTCCGCGCCTTCGGCGGTGATGTGGACGCCCATGCGGTGCAGGGCGTCCAGGACCTGGATGCTGAACATCATCAGCCCGCCGAGCATGTCCTCCTGGCAGATCGCGACGGGCTCGGGCCAGCGGCCCTCCTCCTTCAGGTGCCGGCGGATGGAGGCGTGCAGCAGCCGGACCTTCTGCGCCGCGGGGAGGAACCGCCCGCCGGCCTGGAACGCGTCGGGCTGCATGAGGTAGACGGTGAACTGCCCCGTCTCGGCCATCCGGCGCGAGGGGTAGGCCAGCGAGTGCGTGGCCGACAGCAGCTTGGCCACGTGCGGGACGACGTAGCAGGCCGGCATCGCCGCGAACGACAGGGCGGTGGAGACGTGGACGTCGTTGTCGAGGAAGAACTGCCGCGCCTGTTCCATGACGCCCCAGTCGATCCAGTCCGGCGGGGTCGCGGTGGCGTGCAGGTAGTCGCGCGCCGCGTCGGGCAGGCCCTCGGGGAGCGCCTGCCCGGAGGTCGTGAACCAGCGCATGAGGGTGTTGTACCTGCCCACCTCCCCCGTGCCGAACAGGGCTTCGACGGTCGCGTCGGCGAGCGGGTCGCCCTTCAGCCGCAGAGCGTCCATGTACCGGTCGGTGTACTCAGTCATCGGCGGTCACCTCGCAGATCAGTCGGGCCAGGGCGTCGGCGGCGTCCGGCCGGGTGCCGGCGAGGGCCGCGTGCGCGGCGTGCGCGCGCTCGTCGATCATCTGCCGGACGCGGGCCGGCGCCCGGGCGCGGAGCATGATCTCCCGGATCTCCGCGGCGCCGTCCGGGGTGAGCGGTCCGTCCAGCAGGTCCCGCAGGCGCCGGCGGTCGGGCTCGGCGGCGTCGGTCAGGGTCAGCGCGAGCAGGGCGGTGGGCTTGCGGCCCGCCAGGTCGTCCAGGGACGACTTGCCCGTCCGGCCCGGGTCGCCGAACACGCCCCACAGGTCGTCCCGCAACTGGAAGGCCTCTCCGAGCGGACGGGCGTAGGCGGCCAGCGCGTCCAGGGTCGGCGCGGCGGCCCCGCCCAGCACCGCGCCGATCCGCAGGGGCCCCTCGACGGTGTAGGAGCCGGTCTTGAACCGCACGATCGCCAGCGACCGGGCCACGTCCGGCGCCGCCCCGGTCCGCAGGATCTCCAGGCACTCGCCCGCCACGAGCTCGCGCCCCATCGCCGTCCACAGCGGCATCGCCCGGCCGAGGAAGGTGCGCGGCAGGCCGCAGGAGTGGAACAGCTCCGCGGCCCACGCCACCAGCAGGTCGCCGACCATGATGGCGAGGGCGTCGCCGAGCCGCTCGTGCGCGCTCGGCCGCCCGCGCCGCATCGGGCTGCGGTCGATGACGTCGTCGTGGACGATCGCCGCGGCGTGCACCAGTTCCAGCGCCGCCGCCGCGCGGACCACGGCGTCGGTGTCGGGCTGCCCCGCCGCGCGCCACCCCCAGTAGCAGAACGCCGGGCGGATCCGCTTCCCGCCGCCGACCGAGATCCGCAACTGGTCGGCGACGGGCGCGAGCTCGCCGTCCAGGGCCAGCAGCTCGGCGGTCTCCGCCTCGACGAACTCCTCCAGCGCCCGGTCGACCCGGGTCCGCAGGTCAGCCATCGCGGAGCCGCGCGGCGGCCCGGCGGGCCAGGACCTCCATGTGCGCCTCCGGGGCCGCGCCGCTGCGCCGCAGCGCCAGCTCACCGCGTGCGCGGAGCTCCTGCCGCACCTCGGCCGGGCCGGGCACGCGCCGGGTCAGGCCCCGCAGCCCCTCCGCCACCACGTCGGCGAACCCGGCGGCCAGGCAGAGCACTTCACTCCGTGAGCCGACTCTTCCGTCAGACTGCCCCATCATCACTTTCCGCTCCTTTGTCGTCGCAGTCAGTGATATCAGGAAAGCGGCGGTTCACAACTGAAACGGGGTGGCAGGTCTGCCTCGCCGCCGCACGACGGAATAGTCACTCTCCGACTGTTGCGGGCGATGCGCGGCAGCATGGACGGGCGCCGTCTGGTTATGAGTGACCAGGTGACGTCCTTGCGGAGTGGACCTCGTGGTCGCGTAGCGGGCCGACGGCCAGGCCGGTGGCGCGGCAGGCCGCCACCACGCCGGGGAGGGCGCCGAGAGACGCTTTCCACGCGCCCGGCGCCGAGGTGGCGTCGCTGTCGTGCAGGAGGAGCGTCGCGCCCCCGTCCAGGCCCGGGGAAAGCGTGGCCAGCACCGAACGGGGCGTCGCGGATGCCGTCCAGTCCTTGCCCCACGCCGTCCACAGAACGGGCCTCAGATCGTCGCGGTGGGCCGCGAAGAGGGCTTCGGCGGTGAGGACACCGTACGGGGGGCGGTACCAGGCGGGGGTCGTGCCGCAGACGTCCTCGATGAGGCGGACGGTGCGGCGCACCTCGGCCGAGACGCGGCCGGGGCGGGCCAACAGGGCGTTGCCGTGGTGCCACCCATGGACGGCGATCTCGTGGCCGTCGGCGACGATGCGCCGGCCGAGGGACGGGTCGCGCTGGAGCATCGCGCCGAGGACGAAGAAGGTCGCATGGCAGCCGAGCCGGGCCAGCTCGTCCAGGAAGAGGGGCGTGGAGCGCGGGTCGGGCCCGTCGTCCAGCGTGAGCGCGACATGGCGGGCCCCGCCGCGGCCGGCGAGGCGGGGCGTCAGGAGGCGGACGGGCGGAAGCCAGGTCGCGGCGGGCAGGGCGTGCGCCAGCAGGACCCCGGCGAGAGCCCGCGTCAGATGCGACATGGGACCAGTTTCACAGGGGGATCGATCGCATGGGCAAACGACTCCTCATCCTCTCGGCCGCGATGGGGGCGGGCCATGACGCCGTCGCCGGGGAGCTGGCGCGCCGGATCGCGCCGCGGGGCGTGGAGGTGTGCGTCGTCGACGTGCTGGACCTGGTGCCGCTGCGCCTCGGGCACGGACTCCGGCGGATGTACGGGGCGATGCTCCGCGGGGCGCCGTGGCTGTACGAGTGGGTCTACCAGGAGTTCTTCGTGGCGCCGGGCCCGCCGCCGGCCTCGCCGCTCACCGTCCTGATCGCCAGGGGGCTGGAGCGGCGGACGGGGGAGCTGCCGCCGGACGCGGTGGTGTCCACCTTCCATGTCGCGGCGCAGGCCGCGGGGTGGATGCGCCTGCGCGGGCGGCTGGAGGCGCCGTCGCTCGTGCTGGTGACCGACTTCGCCGCCCACCGGATGTGGGCCCACCCGGGCAACGACCGCTACCTGTGCCCGGACGAGGCCTCGGCGCGCGCGGTCGCGGAGCGGACGGGACGTCCGGCCGCCCGCGTGGCGCCCGTGGTGCGGCCCGGGTTCCGGCGCGCCGGCGACGGCGGACGGCTGCGCCGCGCGGTCGGCGCGCGGCCCGGGGAGCGGATCGTGCTGGTCTCCGCGGGCGCCTGGGGCATCGGCGGGGTGACCGAGACGGCCCGCGGGCTCGCGGCGTCCGGCCGGTACGTGCCGGTCGTGCTGTGCGGGCGGAACGGGCGGCTGCGCGCCCGGCTCCGCGAGGACGGGATCGGGCACGCCCTCGGCTGGCGGGACGACATGCCCGCCCTGATGCCGGGCGCGTACGCCCTGGTCGACAACGCGGCGGGGCAGACGTGCCGGGAGGCGTTCGCGTGCGGGCTGCCGGTCGTCTCCCACCGCCCCATCCCCGGCCACGGACGCGACGGAGCCGAGGCGATGGCGCGGGCGGGCCTGAGCGCCCTCGCGCGGTCGCCCGCCGAACTCCTCGAGATCCTGGACGGGCTCGGGGGCGAGCGGGCGCGCAGGGCCCGGCAACGCCGGGTGGACCTGCTGTTCGACGCAGCTCAGGCCGACCACGTCATTCGCGCCGCGCTGGGGTGACGGCGCGCTCGTCGTGCAGCAGGGGGGACCGGGCGATGACGGCGCTGCCGAGCAGGATCAGCACGATGCCCAGGACCTCCGCGGCGATCCACGGACCGGTCCGGATGCTCTCGTCGAAGAGGCCGACGCCCAGCAGGATGCTGGCGGCCGGGTCCGTGACCGTCAGGGCGGGCTGCACCGCCACCAGGCTGCCGCTCTGGAGCGCGTTCTGGAGCAGGAAGAGGCTCGCCGTCCCCGCCACGGCCATCGCGTAGAGCTCCCAGGAGGTCAGGACGGCGACGAACCCGTCGGAGAAGGCGCGCGTGGCCGTCCTCATGAACGCCGCCGTCAGCGCGAAGCCCAGGGACGTCGTCACTCCCAGCAGCACGCCGCGGAAGGGTCCGCGGATGGACCACGCCGCCGCGACCAGGGCGGCGGCGCATCCCACCGTGGCGGCCGTCGCGATGATCCACTCGCCGGCCCCCGGCGTGCCCAGGCCCTCGCTGGGGGAGGCGGCGACGAGCAGCGCGGCCAGGCCCACGGTGAGGACGACGACGCCCGTCCACGGCACCTGGCGCAGCCCGCGCGGCGGAAACCAGGCGATGAGGATCATGGTGAACGGCAGTTCGGAGGCCAGCAGCGGCTGGACGAGCGCGAGGCCCGCCATCGACAGCGCCGCGGCCTGCAGGGCGAACGCGGCGATGAGAGCGCCCACCCCGCCGAGCCAGAGCGGCTGCCGCAGCAGGTCGAGGATGAGGGACGGCTTGAAGGCGTCGGCCTCGGGCGCGCCCCGGGCGGCCCGGCGCTGGAGCACCGAGGCCAGGGCGTTGGCGGCTCCGCCCAGCAGGCCGAGGATGACGGCGATCACTGGCCCCCGCCCCCGTCCCGGGACGCCAGCTCGCCCGGCTTGCCGAGATACGGCGACCGGCCGAGGACGACGATGCCCGCCACCATGCCCGCCAGCCCCAGCGCCTCGAGGGCCAGGTCACGGGGGGACAGCCGGATCCGCTCGCCGAAGATCGCGACACCCAGCGCGATCGCGGTCAGCGGCTCGGCCGCCGTGCTGGCGGGCAGCGAGATGCGCAGCGGCGCCGCGTCGAAGGCGCTCTGCGCGAAGAGCAGGGCGAGCGCCCCGATGCACACCAGGCCGTAGGGCTGCCAGGTCCTGAAGGCGTCGGCCACGCCCGTGCCGAACAGCAGCACGACGCTGCGGGTCAGCGTGTCCTGGAGCCCGAACAGCAGCCCGGCGGCCGAGGCGAGCAGCATCGCGCGGACGCGCAGGTCCCGATGGCCTCCCGCCACCCCGACCAGCGCGGCGAGGACCAGCACGACCGCTCCGCTCAACCAGCGGAACGACAGCGTGCCGGGCGGTGCGCCTCCGTGCGGCTGCCCGACCCCGAGGAACAGCGCCACCCCGCCGGTCAGCATCAGCGATCCCAGCAGCGCCCTGGCGCCGAACGGCTCCCGGTAGATCACGTGCGCGGCGATCAGAGCGAAGACGAGGTTGACGGTGAGCACCGGCGTGGCCTGGGAGACGCCGACGAGGTCGAGCGCGAACGCGAAGACGAGCTGGCCGGCGACCATCAGGGCTATGCCGGCCAGCCACAGCCGGCTGTGCAGCAGGTCCAGCAGCAGGCGCGGATGCAGAATCCGTCCCAACGGCTCCTGGAACGCCGCGTGCTGCTGGGCCACGAACCCCAGGCCGATGAGGCAGGCCGCCACCACCGCGACGCCCATCCCGAGAAGGCTCATCCTCGTCCACGATTTCCCGCCGTGACTCTCGCGCCGGACCCCTACCCGGGTCCGGGTGCCCGAATCCGACCCATAGGGATGACCGAAAGGCGGGGAGGTGGCCCCTCCCGATGCGGGCGGCCACCGGCGGGCGCGACATCGCCGCACGTCACGGCCATCGCGGCGGAACTGTGGGGATCCCCACAAGGATTAATAGGACTTTGAGATTCCGATTCAAATTATGATCAAGTCGTGCACCTGACCCAGTCGACCGACCTGGCCCTGCGCGTGCTCATGCTGCTGGGGGCGCGCGACGAGCGGCGCTCCGCCGCCGAACTGGCCGAGAGCCTGCGGGTGGCGCCGCAGCACATGGCCAAGATCGTCCAGCGGCTCCGCAGGGACGGGTTCGTCAGCACGACCCGTGGCCGCGGGGGCGGCGTCGTCCTCGCCGGCGGGGTGACCGACCTCCCGGTCGGTGAGATCGTCCGCGTGCTGGAAGGCCCCGGCGAAGCGGTCGAATGCGACAGCCCGCCCTGCCCGCTGCGCGGCGACTGCCGCCTGCGCGGAGCGCTGCGGGCGGCGCAGGAGGGCTTCCTGGCGTCGCTGAACCGGGTGCGGCTGCGCGAACTGGTGGCCGATCCGACCGGACCGGTCCTGCTGTCCCTGGCGCCGCCGGCGTCCGCCGGCGCGCCGTCCCCCGTAGAGGAGGGTCTCTGATGCTCTCGACCGACCACGCCGAGACCGTGCGGGCCACGCTGCCCGCCGTCGCCGCCAACGGCACCGCGATCACCGGCGAGTTCTACGCCGCGATGTTCGCCGCGCACCCCGAGCTGCGGCACCTGTTCAACCAGGGCAACCAGGCCAACGGCGAGCAGCGCCGCGCCCTGGCCGGCTCGGTGGCCGCGTTCGCCGGGCACCTGGTGACGGAGCGGTCGTCCATTCCCTTCCAGCAGATCCTCTCGCGGATCGCGCACAAGCACGCCTCGCTCGGCATCCGCCCCGAGCAGTACACGATCGTGGGCCGGCACCTGATGGACGCGGTCGCCAAGGTGCTCGGCGACGCGGTGACGCCGCAGGTGCACGCGGCCTGGTCCGAGGTGTACTGGCTCTTCGCGACGCTGCTGATCGCGGAGGAGGCCCGCCTGTACCAGGACGCCTCCTGCGACCCGGCGGCGCCGTTCCGGCCGTGGCACGTCACCGAGCGGCGGGACGAGGCCGAGGACACCGTCTCCCTCGTTCTCGCCCCCGCCGACGGCGGCACGGTGCCCGCGCACCGGCCGGGCCAGTACGTCTCCCTCGCGGTCACGCTGCCGGACGGGTTGCGCCAGCCCCGCCAGTACACGCTGTCGCGAGCGGCCGGGGGCACCGTGCAGATCACGCTGCGGCGGGTGCGGGGCGACGGCGCGGCCCCCGACGGCGCCGTCTCGACGTTCCTGTTCGAGCACGTCGGCGCCGGCGACGTGGTGGAGCTCTCCCCGCCCTTCGGTGACGTGGTGGTGGAGGACGACGACGCCCCTCTCGTCCTGGTCAGCGCGGGGATCGGCATCACCCCGGTCGCCGCGATGATCGACCACCTGGCCGCCGAGCGGCCGGACCGCCCCGTCCTCGCCGTGCACGCCGACCGGAGCGTCCGCACCCACGCCCTGCGGCGCCAGATCGCGGAGGCGGGCGCCAGGATGACCGACTTCCGGCAGCTGACCTGGTACGAGGACGTGGACGGGAGCCGGGACGCCAGGCCAGGCCGGATCGAGGTCGCTCGGCTGCCGCTGCCGCCCAAGGCCCGTGTCTTCATGTGCGGTCCGATCCCGTTCATGCGCGAGGTCCGGCGCGGACTGGCCGAAGCCGGAGTCTCGGACGAACGCGTCCACTACGAGGTCTTCGGGCCCGACCTGTGGAACACAGGCGGCTGAAAGCGGCTTGCCAAGACGGCTTATTGATAGGAAACTTAACTATCAATAGTCCCCCCGCCCCAAGGACTCCCCATGTCCGTAGAGACCCCCCTGCGGCCCCCGTCGGCCGTGGCGACCGAACACCCGGCCCGTTACGCCCTCGCGACAGGACGGCTCTTTCTGGGCTGGACCTTTCTCTGGGCCTTCGTCGACAAGCTCTTCGGTCTCGGCAAGCCCACGGAGAAGGGCTGGCTGGCCGGCGTCTCGCCGTCCGAGGGCTTTCTCAGCCACGCCGAGGGCCCGTTCAAGGAGGTCTTCCACGCGATGGCGGGGAAGGTCTGGGTCGACGCCCTGTTCATGTTCGGGCTCGGCGGCCTCGGCGCCGCGCTGCTCCTCGGGATCTGCCTCCGCCTCGCCGCGATCGGCGGCACCGTCCTCCTCGTCATGCTGTGGGCGGCGTCCCTGTGGCCGGACGCCAATCCCTTCATGGACATGCACTGGATCTACGCCGCCATGCTGATCTCCGCCGCGCTCGCCGACGCCGGAAGGACGTTCGGGCTCGGACGGCTCTGGGAACGGCTGCCGGTGATCCGACGCCATCCCCTCCTCCGCTGAAGGCGGAGGACGTGCCAGGAGCGCCTTTCGAGGGACCGGTCCGTTCCGGCCCCTCGGAAGGCGCCCGCGTGTGCCCCACCCGGGCCTTCTGGGAGACCTGACCCGCATCGCGTGAGGACCCCCGTGCCGGCCGCGGCGCCGGCGCCACATTCTCTGAAAGGGGTTCCGGCCGTGGTCGGGCCCCCTTTTCTCCGGTGCCCAGGGCGACGGTCACGCCGGCCATCAGGGCGCAGACGGCGGCGATGCCCGCGACGACCGGGACGGTACCGGCCCGCGGCGCCGCGAGCGGCAGGAGCAGGACGGCGGCGGCCCCGCACAGCGCCACCGCCGGACGCGGGACCGGCTCGGCCAGCAGGGGCCTGTGGACGATCCAGAGCAGCAGGACGAACACCGCGGTCGGGACCGCCACGGCGTAGCAGATCGCGAGGGGCGACGCCCGTAGACCGTGCCCCGTCTGCTCGACGGCCACCTCCAGCCCGGCGCCGAGGACGGCCAGGCCGGCGAAGATCCCGTAGTGGCCGTAGCCCCAGAGGTAGGAGAGGTGGCGGCGGCCGTCGAGCCCGTCGCCCGCGGGCGCGAGGAAGTACAGCCACCAGAGGGAGAACAGCAGGACGAGGCCCGATCCGGCGACGACGATGAGAGGCCGGCCGGGCCCGGCCTCGTCGAGCGCACTGCCGACGCCGCTGGACGCGGCGAGGACGCTCTCCCCGAAGAGGATGAGCGTGAACAGGCCGTAGCGCTCGGCGATGTGGTGCGGGTGCCAGGCGGTGGGCGCGGCCCGTTCCGCCCACCGCGGCACCGCGAGCTCCAGGACGGCCAGGAGAGCGAAGCACGACACCTGCGCCGAGGAGGGCAGGGCGCCCGCCTCCGCCGCGACGATCCAGAGGATCCATCCCGCCTGCGCGACGGCGATGCCGAGGGCGTAGCGCAGCGCGGTGCGGCGGCCAGCCGGGTCCTCGGCCCCCGCCCGCAGCCACTGCGCGACGAGGGCGGTCCGCATGACCAGGTAGCCGATCGCGACGGCGCGGTAGTCGGAGCGGCCGTCCGCCGCCGGCACGCCCGCGGCGATGACCAGGACCCCGGCCATCTGCACCATGGTCAGCAGCCGGTAGGGGACGTCGTCGGTGTCGTACGACGAGGCGAACCAGGTGAAGTTCATCCACGCCCACCACACCGCGAAGAAGACCTGGAGGAACGGCACGAGCCCGGTGAGGGCGTGCCCGTCGGCCACGTGGTGGGCGTACCGCGCCGTGACGGCCGCCACCGCCACCACGAACGTCAGGTCGAACAGCAGCTCCAGCGGGCTCGCGGAACGGTGCGGCTCGTCGATCGCCCGAGCGGTCATCCGGACCCGGATCCGGCACCGAGCACCTTCTGGGGGCACTGTCTCTCTCCCGTCTCTCCATGAGTCCGTTTCCGCTGAGAAAGACAAGCGAGACGGTCCGGCCGTGACAGTGATCGCGATATTCGGCCGGTTCCGCCGTTTCTCCCGGAGCTGTCACAGGCCGGACGAGTTCCCTGTCTTAGCTGGTGACCGGGCGGAACCGGCGTCCGGGGATAAGGAAGGCATTCCATGAAGATCGTGATCGTTGGCGGTACCGGACTGATCGGGGCCAAGGTCGTGGCGAGACCCCGCGAGGTGCTCGCCGACCCGCCCGCGCACTACTTCGGGGCCGAGATGCGGGAGCGCGACCTCGTCCCGGACGACGGCGCCGCGACCCTCGGCGAGATCGAGTACGCCGACCGGCCGGCCGGCGACGCCGCGTGAACCGCCCGAGGGCGACGCGCTGACCTGGCAGACCGGCGACGCCATGGCCACCGAGGACACCTACGCGCTGTGCCGCTGCGGCCGTTCGGCGGCCAAGCCGCTGTGCGACGGAACCCACCGAGAGATCGGCTTCCGTGAGGCCGGGCCCGGCGCAGAGCCCCGCCCGGCCGGTGACGGGGGCACCACCGAGAAGGGGAGGAAAGCATGAGCAGGCACGTTCTGGAACCGGCGGCGCAGGAGTTCGCCGAAGCCGCCGCCAAGCCGCCGCTGCTGTACGAGCGGGGTGTGGAGGGCGCGCGCAAGCTGCTGGACGACGTCCAGTCCGGCCCGGTCGAGATGCCCGAAGTGCAAGAGAAGTGGCTGACGGTCCCAGCCGGGGCGGGGGACGTGCGGGTGCGCCTGGTCAGGCCGCCTGACACGCCCGGGACGCTGCCGGTGGTCCTTTACGTCCATGGTGGCGGATGGGTCCTGGGCAATGCGGGCACCCACGACCGCCTGGTCCGCGAACTGGCGACCGGCGCCGGTGTCGCTGTGGCGTTCGTGGAGTACGACCGCTCGCCCGAGGCCCGCTACCCGGTGGCGATCGAGCAGGCCTACGCCGCCGCGCAGTGGATCACCGGCGACGGCGCGGCCGAAGGACTCGACGCGTCCCGCATGGCGGTGGCGGGTGACTCGGTGGGCGGCAACATGGCCGCCGCCCTGGCGATCCTGGCCAAACGGCGCCGCGACGTCCACTTCGTGCACCAGTCGCTGTACTACCCGGTCACCGACGCCGCCCAGGACACCGCCAGCTACCGCGAGTTCGCGGACGGACCGCACCTGACCGCCAAGGCCATGGCCTGGTTCTGGGACGCCTACACCACCAGCCCGGAGGAGCGCGACGAGATCACAGCCTCACCTCTGCGCGCCACCCTGGGCGACCTGGCCGGCCTGCCGCCCGCCCTGGTCATCGTGGACGAGAACGACGTCCTGCGCGACGAGGGCGAGGCCTACGCCCGCCGCCTCACCGAGGCGGGCGTCCCCACCACCAGCGTCCGCTACAACGGCACGCTCCACGACTTCATGATGCTCGACCCCGTCCGCGATACCCACGCCGCCCGGGCGGCCACCGCCCAAGCCATCGCGGTCGTCAGGACCGCTGTGCACACCGGAAAGGGAACATCATGAGCACCTCCGAGAAGCCCGTCGTCGTCCTCGTCCACGGAGCCTTCGCCGAGTCGGCCAGCTGGAACCGCGTCATCCAGCGCCTGCACGGCCGCGGGCTGCGCGCCGTCGCGGCGGCCAACCCGCTGCGCGACCTGGCGGGCGACGCCGTCTATGTCCGGGACGTGATCCGCGCCGTCGACCGGCCGGTCGTCCTCGTCGGCCACTCCTACGCCGGCATGGTGATCAGCCAGGCGGCGGCCGGCGAGCCGGCCGTCCGCTCCCTGGTCTACGTCGGCGCCTTCACCCCCGACCCCGGTGAGAGCGCCCTCCAGCTGTCGGGCAAGTTCGAGGGCAGCACGCTCGGTGAGGCGCTGGTGGCCTACCCGGTCGGGTCCGGCGGCAACGAGTTCCGGATCGACGAGGAGAAGTACCACCACCAGTTCTGCGCCGACCTGGACGCCGACGAGGCCGCCCTGATGGCGGCGACCCAGCGCCCGGTGACCGAGAAGGCGCTGACCGACGGGCTGGAGACGGACGAGCCGGCCTGGCGGACCCGGCCGTCGTGGTTCGTCTTCGGCGGGAGCGACCGCAACATCCCGGCCGAGGCGATCCGGTTCATGGCCGACCGCGCCTCCTCGCGCGGCACCCGGGAGATCCCCGGCGCGTCGCACGCCGTCGCCGCCTCCCAGCCCGACGCCGTGGCCGCCACCATCATCGAGGCCGCCGACCACGAGCAGGGCTGAGCGCCGGCCCGCGAGGGAGCCGCGCGGCGCCGGGCCGCCCCCGGTGCCGCGCGGCGGCTCGGCGAAGCCCGGCAGGCGGCGACGACCTGCCATTCCAGAAACTAAAAAGCGGAACTGTTGCACAGTGCAGGTCCGGCCTTTTCGGCTAACTGGGAATCTCCGCTGCCGTTACCCGTGATTTAGGTGCCTGGCTGGGCTTTCCTAGTATCGTTCCGTGGTGTCATGCACTGTTAGACGCGACACGCGAGATGGTGAATGCATGAGAACCGCGCGGCACGGCGATCACCCGCCTGACCGGGGATCGGCGCGCGAAATGCCGCCACCGCTTGGGCTGGAATGAGCATTCTTCTTGGAGAACGAGACCGGGCGGGCTCGCTCGACCGGGCCGCCGCCGCGTTCGTCGAGGTGAGGGGACGCCTGTTCGGCATCGCCCACCGGACGCTCGCCGACCCCGCCGAGGCCGAGGACGTCGTCCAGGAGACCTGGCTGCGCTGGCAGCGGACCGAGCGTTCGGAGATCGGCAACCCGGCGGCCTTCCTGGCTCTGATCACGACCCGGCTGGCCCTCAACATCGCGCGGTCCGCCCGCGTCCGCAGCGTGACGCCCCTGGGGGCCGGGCTGCCCGAGCCCGTCGACCCCGGCGCCGATCCCGCCGTCGGGGTCGAACGGGAGGAGGCGCTCGGACACGCCCTGCTGATGCTGGTGGAGAAGCTCACCCCGGCTCAGCGGGCGGCCTACGTCCTGCGCGAGGCCTTCGTCTACCCCTACGAGCGGATCGCCGAGATCATCCAGGTCAGCCCGGTCTGCGTCCGCCAGTTGGTGAGCCGCGGCCGCAGGCACCTGGGCACCGCCCGGCACGAGCCGATCGGCGCCGGCGAGCACCGGCGGCTCCTCGCGGCCTTCCTCGACGCCGCCCGGAAGGGGAACCTGGTGGTGCTGGAAGAGCTCCTCGCGGCGGACGTCGCAGGCGCCTCGGACCATCCCGCCGGCTCCAGGGCGGCCTGAACCCGGAGGCGGGGCCGCGCGGACCTGACGGTCGCTCATCGTGATCGACCGATCACTTCTTGTGTGACGGCGTGGAGGGGACTCGTCCTGCGAAGGGGGCACCCGGCCGTGTCGGCTCGCGACGCCTTCACCGGGGATGAGGGGACCGAGCGGGCGAGTCCAGGGTGAGGCACGGTGCCAGCACTCCACGACCTTCTCCAGCGCTTCCGCCCTGCCGGGGCGTCGCGGCCGCCGTCCCCTCGGAGCACCGGGCCGCGGAGGACGAGCTGGAACCGGTCTTCGCCCGGCTGGAGGAGGCGGAGCAGGAGCGGCGGCGCACCGTGGCGGCGGCGCACGACCTGGCGCGGACCCTCACGGGGTCGGCTCGCGAGCAGGCGGTCGGCCTGGCTCGGGCGGGTCTGCGACGGGATGGGGCAGCCGCTCGACGGCGGCCCGCCGGTGCTGGGCGGCGCCGCCGCCCCCGTCGCCGGGGTCCCCCTCAACCCGTGCACCGCGAGCCGCCCGCCGAGCCGGTGCTGACCGGGATCTCCGCCATCGACGCGCTCACCACGCTCGCCCGGGGCCAGAAGCTGCAGGTCTTCTCCCGCGCGGGCCTCCCGCACCTGGAAACCTCTACAGCGACCTGGCCTCCCTCTACGAGCGCCGCGGCCGCGTCCGCGGACGCCCCGGATCGGTCACCCTCGTCCCCGTGCTGACCATGCCCGGCGGCGACATCACCCGCCCCGTGCCCGACCTCACGTGCTACATCACCGAGGGGCAGATCGTCCTGTCCGCCGACCTGCACGCGCTCGGCGCCTACCCGCCCGTCGACGCGCTGGAGTCGCTGTCGCGGCTCATGCGCAAGGCCGCCGGGCCCGGCCGCACGCGCGCCGACCACCTCGACGTCGCCGCGCAGACGACGGCCGCGCTCGCCGGAGCCCGCCGCGCCCGCGAACTCGGCGAGTTCATCGGGGCCGGCGCCTCGGGCGGCACCGACCGCCTCTACCTCGACTTCGAGCGCGCCTGCCGGCAACCCCTCATCTCCAGGGCAGGACGGAGTCCCGCCTGTTGAGCAGACCTTGGACTGAGCAGACCTTGGACAGGGCCTGGCAGGCGCTCGCGACGTCAAGTTCCGCCAAAACTCCCCGAGCAGGCGCTTTGCTCCATGCGCTCCTGGAAGGAAGACGACCATGGGCGACGTCGCTTTCGTTCTGCTGACGGTGGCGGTCTTCGTCCTGCTCGCCCTCGTGGTGAAGGGGCTGGAGAAGCTGTGACGGCCGAGAACGCGATCGGTCTCGTGCTGGCCGCGCTGCTGACCGTTCTCCTGATCATCGCCCTGCTTTTTCCGGAGCGTTTCTAGATGAGCCCGACCGCCGCCGGAATCATCTTCCTCGCCTCCCTCCTCCTCGCCCTGGCGGCGGTGCACCGGCCGCTGGGCGACTACATGTACCGGGTCTACACGGGCACGGGGCACGCACGCGTCGAGCGGATCATCTACCGGCTGACCGGGGTCGCGCCGGACGCCGAGCAGACCTGGCCCGTCTACGCGCGCAGCGTCCTGGCGTTCTCGGTCGTCAGCGTGCTGTTCCTCTACGGGCTCCAGCGGGTGCAGGACCGCCTCCTTCTCAGCCTGGGGTTCGACCCGGTCAAGCCCGGCCAGGCCTGGAACACCGCGGTCAGCTTCGTGACCAACACCAACTGGCAGTCGTACGCGGGCGGGTCGACGATGGGCGACCTGGTGCAGATGGCCGGCCTGGCGGTGCAGAACTTCGCGTCCGCCTCCGTCGGCATGGCGGTCGCCGTCGCGCTGGTGCGTGGCTTCGCCCGCAGGCGGACCGGCCACCTCGGCAACTTCTGGGTCGACCTGGTCCGCGGCACCCTGCGCATCCTGCTGCCCGCCGCGTTCGCCGCCGCCCTCGTGCTGGTGGCGGGCGGGGCGGTGCAGAACTTCTGGGATCCGGCCCACCACGTGGTGCGCACGATCGCCGGCGGCGCCCAGACGCTGACGGGCGGGCCGGTGGCGAGCCAGGAGGCGATCAAGCTGCTCGGGACGAACGGCGGCGGCTTCACCAACGTCAACTCCGCGCATCCGTTCGAGAACCCCGCCGCCTGGACGAACTGGCTGGAGATCCTCCTGCTCCTGGTCATCGCGTTCTCGCTGCCGCGCACCTTCGGCCGGATGGTCGGCGACAACGGGCAGGGCCACGCCCTCGTCGCGGTGATGGCGACGCTGGCGATCGTCAGCGCCGTGCTGATGCAGGTCTTCCAGCTCATGCACCACGGCACGGTCCCGACGGCGGTCGGCGTCGCGACGGAGGGGGTGGAGACCCGGTTCGGGGTGCCGGACTCCGGCGCGTTCGCCACCGGCACGACGATGACGTCGGCGGGCGCGACGGACTCCTCGCACGACTCCTACACCAGTCTCGGCGGCATGGTGGCGATGGTCGGCATGATGCTCGGCGAGGTGGCGCCCGGCGGCGTCGGCTCGGGCCTGTACGGGATCCTGATCCTGGCGGTCGTCACCGTGTTCGTGGCGGGGCTGATGGTGGGCCGCACCCCCGAGTACCTGGGCAAGAAGATCGGATCCCGGGAGATCAGGTTCGCCGCGCTGTACTTCCTGAGCACACCGATCCTGGTACTGGCCGGGACGGGAGCGGCGATGGCGACCGGCGACGGCAGGGCCGCGATCCTGAACCCCGGGCCCCACGGCCTGTCGGAGGTGCTGTACGCGTTCACCTCGGCGTCCAACAACAACGGCTCGGCGTTCGCCGGCCTGACGTCCGGCACCCTCTGGTACGAGACGGCGCTGGGACTGTGCATGGCCTTCGGCCGGTTCCTCCCCATGATCTTCGTACTGGCGCTGGCGGGGTCGCTGGCACGCCAGGGCCGCGCCCCCGTCTCGGAGGGCACGCTGCCCACGCACCGGCCGCAGTTCGTCGGGCTGGTCGTCGGCGTCACCGTCGTCCTCGTCGCCCTGACCTTCCTGCCCGCGCTGGCGCTGGGACCGCTCGCCGAAGGCCTCCACACATGACCGCGCGGGTCCGCCGATCGGCAGGCCCCCCGCCGCGGGCGCCGGAACGGCGCGGCGGCAGGGACCGGGGCGGCCTGCTCGACTGGAGGCAGGTGCTGAGGTCCCTCCCGGGCGCCGCGGCCAAGCTCGACCCGCGCACGCTGTGGCGCAACCCCGTCATGCTGATCGTCGAGGTCGGCGCGGTGTGGACCACGGTCCTGGCGGGCCTGCGCCCGAGCGCCTTCGCCTGGCTGACCGCGGTGTGGCTGTGGCTGACCGTGCTCTTCGCCAACCTCGCGGAGGCGGTGGCCGAGGGCCGCGGCAAGGCGCAGGCGGATTCGCTGCGCAGGGCGAAGACCGACGCCGTGGCCCGCCGCCTGCTCGACTGGACGCCCGGTCAGGAGCGGGTCAGGGAGGAGGCGGTCACCGCCCCGGAGCTGAGGGAGGGCGACCACGTCGTCGTCGAGGCGGGGCAGGTCGTTCCCGGCGACGGGGACGTGGTCGAGGGCATCGCGAGCGTGGACGAGTCGGCGATCACCGGGGAGTCGGCGCCGGTGATCCGGGAGTCGGGCGGGGACCGCTCGGCGGTGACGGGCGGGACGAGGGTGCTGTCGGACCGCGTCGTCGTGAGGATCACCCAGCGGCCGGGGGAGTCGTTCATCGACCGGATGATCGCGCTGGTGGAGGGGTCGAGCCGGCAGCGGACGCCGAACGAGATCGCGCTGAACATCCTGCTCGCCGCGCTGACGATCGTCTTCCTGCTGGCGGTGGCGACGCTCCAGCCTCTGGCGATCTTCTCCAAGGCCGTCAACCCCGGCGTCGCCGACACCCTCGCCCTGGACGCCCACGGTGTCACGGGGATCGTGCTGGTGTCGCTGCTGGTGTGCCTGATCCCGACGACGATCGGGGCGCTGCTGTCGGCGATCGGCATCGCGGGGATGGACCGGCTCGTCCAGCGCAACGTCCTGGCGATGTCAGGGCGCGCCGTCGAAGCCGCGGGCGACGTGAGCACCCTGCTGCTGGACAAGACCGGCACGATCACCCTCGGGAACCGGGAGGCGGCGGCGTTCCTGCCCGTCCAGGGCGTCGGCGAGGACGAGCTGGCCGACGCGGCGCAGCTGTCGAGCCTCGCCGACCAGACCCCCGAGGGCCGCTCGGTGGTCGTGCTGGCGAAGCGGCGCTACGGCCTGCGGGAGCGCTCGCCGGGGGAGCTGTCGCAGGCGCGGTGGGTCCCGTTCTCGGCCCAGACCCGGATGAGCGGCGTCGATCTGGGCGAGCCGGGGGACCGGGGGCCGGACCGGATGCTGCGCAAGGGCGCGGCCGGGGCGGTCGCCGACTGGGTCCGCCGGCGGGGCGGGACCGTGCCCGCCGAGCTGAGCCGCGTCGTGGACGGAATCTCCGCCTCCGGCGGCACTCCGCTGGTCGTCGGCGAGGTCGCCGTCGGCGCGGCGAGGGTCCTCGGCGTCATCCACCTCAAGGACGTGGTCAAGGCGGGGATGCGGGAGCGGTTCGAGGAGATGCGCCGGATGGGCATCCGGACGGTCATGATCACCGGTGACAACCCGCTGACCGCCAGGGCGATCGCCGACGAGGCCGGCGTGGACGACTTCCTCGCCGAGGCCAGGCCGGAGGACAAGCTCGCCTTGATCAAGAAGGAGCAGGAGGGGGGACGGCTCGTCGCCATGACCGGGGACGGCACCAACGACGCCCCGGCGCTCGCCCAGGCCGACGTCGGAGTGGCGATGAACACCGGCACCTCCGCCGCCAAGGAGGCCGGGAACATGGTGGACCTGGACTCCGACCCCACCAAGCTCATCGAGATCGTGATGATCGGCAAGCAGTTGCTGATCACGCGCGGGGCGCTGACCACGTTCTCCATCGCCAACGACATCGCCAAGTACTTCGCGATCATCCCGGCGATGTTCGCCGGGCTCTACCCGGGACTGGAGGCGCTCAACGTCATGCGGCTGCCCAGCCCGCAGTCGGCGGTCCTGTCGGCCGTGGTGTTCAACGCGCTGATCATCCTCGCGCTGATCCCGCTGGCACTGCGCGGGGTGAAGTACCGGCCGAGCAGCGCCTCCCGGCTGCTGTCGCGCAACCTCCGCGTCTACGGACTCGGCGGCATCGTCGCGCCGTTCGCCGGCATCAAGCTCATCGACCTCGTCATACGGCTACTACCGGGGATGGCGTGACATGTCATATCCGACCTGGGCCCGGCAGCACCTGGCCGCGCTGCGCGCCTTGCTCGTCCTGACGGCCGTGTGCGGCGTCGCCTACCCGCTCGCGGTGTTCGCGGTCGCGCAGGCGCCCGGCCTCCGGAGCCGCGCCGGCGGCTCGACCGTCACCCTGCGCGGCCGGACGGTCGGCAGCGCCCTGATCGGCCAGTCCTTCACCGGCAAGGACGGGACACCGCTCAGGTGGTACTTCCAGAGCCGCCCGTCCGAGGCCGGCGACGGATACGACCCGACCTCGACGGCCGCGAGTAACCTGGGTCCCGAGGACATCGTGGACACCCTGCCCGGCCCGGAGGCGGCCACGGCGGGGGAGAGCGGCAGGCGGAGCCTGCTCACCCGGGTCTGCTCGCGCAGCAAGGCGGTCGGCGACCTCGAAGGCGTCAGCGGTGCCCGCCCGTTCTGCACTCCGGGCGGGGTCGGAGCGGTGCTGGCGGTGTTCGGGCGCCGTACGGCCGACGGCACCGTCCCGCGCCCGACCCGGGTGGTCAGCCTGAACGAGGAGCAGGGCGTGGTGAAGACGCCGTTCATCGCCGCCTACAAGGGCGTTCCCGTGCGGCCGGCCCGGTCTGGCGAAGACTACGCCGACGGCCTGGTCGTCCCCGTGAGGGGAGGCGCCCCCGCCGATCCGCCCGTCCCGGCCGACGCGGTCACCGCCAGTGGCAGCGGCCTGGACCCGCACATCTCGCCCGCCTACGCCGCCCTCCAGACCGGCAGGGTCGCCCGGGCCCGCGGCGTCGACTCCGGCCAGGTGAGGTGGCTGGTCGAGGACAGCACCGACGGCCGCGACCTCGGCTTCATGGGCGAGCCCCGGGTGAACGTCCTCAGGCTGAACATCGCGCTGGACCGGCGGTACCCGGTCCGCGGCTGACCCCGCGAGGGGCCCCGGCGACTGGAGGTGTGATGGGACGCGGCAGGTTGCGCGTCTACCTGGGCTCGGCGCCCGGGGTGGGCAAGACCTACGCGATGCTCGCCGAAGGCGGCCGCCGCGCCGGTCGCGGGACCGACGTGGTGGTCGGCTTCGTGGAGACCCACGGCCGGCCCCGCACCGCCGCGCTCCTGGAGGGGCTGGAGATCGTCCCGCGCGCCGCCGTCTCCTACCGCGGCGCGAGCTTCACCGAGATGGACACCGGCGCCGTCATCGCCCGGCGCCCGCAGGTCGCGCTCATCGACGAGCTGGCCCACACCAACGTGCCCGGCTCCCGGCACGCCAAGCGCTGGCAGGACATCGAGGGGATCCTGGACGCCGGCATCGACGTGGTCACCAACGTCAACATCCAGCATCTGGAGTCGGTGAACGACGTCGTCGAGCAGATCACCGGCGTGCCGCAGCGCGAGACCGTCCCGGACGAGGTGGTCCGCCGCGCCGACCAGGTCGAACTCGTCGACATGACGCCCGAGGCCCTGCGCCGCAGGATGGCCCACGGCAACATCTACCCGCCCGAGAAGATCGACGCCGCGCTCGGCAACTACTTCCGGGCAGGCAACCTCATCGCCCTGCGCGAGCTGGCGCTGCTGTGGCTGGCCGGCAAGGTCGACGACCAGCTCGACCGCTACCGCGCCGACCACGGCATCGCCGGCACGTGGGAGACGCGCGAACGCGTCGTCGTGGCGCTCACCGGCGGGCCGGAGGGCGACACCCTGATCCGCCGCGCCGCCCGCGTCGCGGCCCGCACCAAGGGCGCCGACCTGCTGGCCGTCCACGTCGCCCGCAGCGACGGGCTGGCCGGCGTGAGCCCGGCGAACCTGACCCGGCAGCGCGCCCTGGTGGAGAGCCTCGGCGGCGGCTACCACCAGGTCGTCGGCGCGAACGTGCCGGACGCGCTGCTGGACTTCGCCCGCGGCGTCAACGCCACCCAGCTCGTCCTCGGCGCGTCCCGGCGCGGAAGGATCGCGCAGCTGTTCTCGCCGGGCGTCGGCGTCACGACGACGGCGCGGTCCGGGTCCATCGACGTGCACCTCGTCACGCACGAGGAGATCGGCCAGGGGCGCCGCTGGAGGGCGCTGCGGGCGGCGGGCCTTCCGTCCGTCCGCCGCTACGCCGGGTTCGCGCTGGCCGCGGCCGGGCTGCCGCTGATGGCGCTCCTGCTGGTGCGGCTGCGCGGGCAGGTGCCGCTGGCCAGCGACATCCTGCTCTTCCAGGCCGCGGTGGTCGGGGTGGCGCTGGTGGGCGGGCTGTATCCCGCGCTGTTCGCCGCGATCGGCGGCTCCCTGCTGCTGAACTACCTCTTCACCCCGCCGACCGGGCATTTCACCGTCGACCGGCCCCAGGGTCTGCTCCAGCTCGTCGTCTTCGTCGTGGTGGGAGTGACGGTCAGCACGGTCGTGGACGTCACCGCCCGCCGCGGCAGGGAGGTGGCCGGGGCCCGCGCCGACGCGGAGGTGCTGTCCACCCTCGCGGGGGACATCCTGCGCGGGGAGCGCGGCGCGGTCACCGCCCGCGGGGGCCCCTATGACGCGCTCGGCGGCATCCTCGAACGGCTCCGCGAGACGTTCGCGCTGACCACGGTCACGCTGCTGGAGCGCGACCCCGCCGCGCCGGTGACCCCCGACAGCCTCCGCGACCCGGACTGCTGGGACATCGTCGCCAGCACCGGCGGCGAGCCCTGCGCCTGCCCGGACGCCGGAGAGGCCGACATCCTGGTCGAGGACGGCACGCTCGCCCTCGTCCTGCGGGGACGGACCATGCCCGCCTCGGACCGGCGCGTCCTGGAGGCGTTCGCCGCCCAGGCCGCCGTCGCGCTGCACCACGGGCGGCTCGCCGAGCGGGCCCGGCGGGTCCGGCCGCTGGAGGCCGCCGAGGAGATGCGCACCGCGCTGCTCACCACCGTCAGCCGCGACCTGCGCGCCCAGCTCGCGTCCGCGAGGGCCGCCGTCGAGAGCCTGCGCGGCCCGGACGCGTCCCGGGCCGGCGGGCGCCGCGGCGAAGCGGCCGACACGGCCGCCGACTCCCTGGCCCGGCTCGACCATCTGGTGGCCGACCTGCTGGACATGAGCCGCCTGCGATCCGGCTCGCTCGGCATCTCCCCGCGCCGGGTCGCCGCCGGGGAGGCCGTCCCCGGCGCCGTCGGCGGCGGCGACCGGGAGGCCGTCGAACTCCGCATCCCCGAGGGCCTGCCCGAGATGGTCGCCGACCCGGCCCTGCTGCGACGCGTCCTGGCCAACGTCATCGCGAACGCCGTCCGTTTCAACCCGCCGGGCGCGCCCGTACTCGTCACCGCCAGCGCCCTCGGCGACCGCCTGGAGATCCGCGTCGTCGACCGCGGGCCCGGCGTCCGGCCCGGCGACCGCGACCGCCTCTTCCAGCCGCTCCAGCGCGCCGGCGGCCGGGACGACGAGGCCGGCGTCGACCTGGCCCTCGCCCGCGGCCTCGCCGAGGCCATGGGCGGCGACCTCACCCCCGAGGAGACCCCGGGCGGGGGCCTGACCATGGTCCTCACCATGCCGACCCGCCCGCCGCGGCCGTCCGGGCGGCCACCCGGTGAGCCGGTAGATGAGCGGGCCGGGGACGTCTCCGGATCCGACCTGGCCGACCCTGTGATCGTCGACCGGGTCGCCGCCTGGCGCGACCGCATCGGCCACGGCAAGGACCGCCCGCCCCCACCGGACGGTCCCCGGCAGGGCTGACGGCGCGGCCCTACAGGCCAGGACCCGCCGATCTGGGGGGTCGCACCCGATGGCAAGGCAGCTCGCTGGCTGAGCGGCGAGGCCGCCCGCTGACCACGGCCGCCACCATGACGATCGCGGTGGCTCCGCCCAGCATCATGACCGCCGAGGGGGAGGTGCGGTCCATGACGACTCCTCCGGCCAGGGCACCGGTCGACAGCGTCGCCTGGAACGAGGCCGTGAACAGGACGGAGGCCGCCTCCGGGGCATGGGGGGCCGCTCTGGCGAACCAGGCCTGCGAGCAGACCGGGACGGCGCCGTAGCCGGCACCCCACAGGACGAGCAGCGCGACGGCGCCCAGGTCCCATCGCCCCAGGAAGGGAAGCGCCAGGGTGGCGAAGGCGATCAGGCCTCCGGCCACGCCGACGGCGGCCCGCGGATGGCGGGCCAGAGCCGTCCCCGCCAGGAAGTTGCCCAGGATGCCCGCGGCGCCGTAGGCCAGCAGGAACACCGTGATCAGCCCCGAGGACACGTGCGTCACGCGTTCGAGGAAGGGCGTGACGTAGGTGTAGGCGCCGAAATGCGCGAGGACGACCAGGACGGTCACCAGGAGCGCGAATCGCGTGTCGGGGCTCCGCGCCATGCCGCGCAGCGCGGTCAGGCGGGTGGCGTTCTCGGCGGGCAGCGGGGGAACGAGCACGGCGAGCGCGACGAGCACCGCCACCGACAGCAGGCCCATGACCGCGAAGCTGGTCCGCCAGCCCGCGAGGTCTCCGACCAGCGTCCCCAGCGGCACGCCGAGGACCGACCCCAGCGGGACGGCCGAGAAGACCACCGCCGTCGCCCGGCGCGTCGACCGTGCCGGGACCAGCCGGTCGGCCAGCCCCGCGCCGATCGACCAGAAGCCGCCGATGACCAGCCCCACGAGGACGCGCGAGACGAGCATCGCCCAGTAACCCGGAGCCGCGGCGGCGATGAAGTTCGCCGACGCCAGAAGGATCATGCAGGCGCACAGCATGAACCGCCGGTCGACCCGCGCCGTCGCGACGGTGACCGTGGGCGCGGCGGCGGCCGCGAGGTATCCGGGCATGGTCATCATCAGCCCGGCGGTCCCGTCGGAGACGGTGAAGCTGGTGCCGACGGACGTCAGCAGTCCGATCGGCAGGATCTCGGTGGTGACGATCGCGAAGATCCCCATCATCACCGAGACCACCGCAGGCCAGTTGGTCGCGGCCGACCGCGCTGACGTGGGAGAGCCGCCGGCCGAAGTGGCCACTGTGGACATCGGGTTCCGTCCTGTGAGGGGCATTCGTCGTGTGCGCCCACTCAACAGGCGTCATCCGCGCAGGTCTGGCAGGTTCGCGACGCCATGGTCCCGCCGCCGCTGGCCGACGACATCGTCTCCGGCCGGTCCACGCGGAGAACGGTCGCGGCGGACGGAGGGGGCGTCCAGGGCGTCGGTGCCGACGACCTTCCATCGCGGACGGCGGCGCGGACGCTTCTGTACCTATCGGTATGTACACTGGCCGGGTGAGTGCGAGGGAACGGCTGGTCGAGAGCGCGCGCGAACTGCTGTGGGAGCGCGGCTACGTGGGGACCAGCCCCAAGACGATCCAGCAGCGGGCCGAGGCCGGCCAGGGCAGCATGTACCACCACTTCGCGGGCAAGGAGGAACTCGCTCGCGCCGCCATCGACCGGACCGCCGAGGAGATGCGCGCCTCCGCCGAAGCGCGGTTGGCCGGTCCGGGCACGGCCGTCGAGCGCATCGCCGCCTACCTGCGCCGCGAGCGGGACGTCCTACGGGGCTGCCCCATCGGAAGGCTCACCCAGGACCCCGACGTCATCGCCGCGCCCGCGCTGCGCGAGCCCGTCGAGGAGACCTTCGCCTGGCTGAGCGCCCGGCTCGCGGCGGTGGTGCGGGAGGGAGTGGAGCGCGGAGAGCTGGAGCGTTCGGTCGACCCCGCCTCCACCGCGGCCGCGATCGTCGCCGCGCTCCAAGGCGGCTACGTCCTCGCCCGCGCCGCGGACGCCACGGAGCCCTTCGACCAGGCGATCGCGGGAATCATCGCGCTGCTGGACGCGCGCACCGTCCGCTGACCATCGGAGAAACGCATGCAGATATCCCGCGGACCCTTCGATGGCGTCCCTGCTCCGCCTGAGTGGTTCACCGGTGACGCCTGGATCGCGCCGGTGGTCGAACCCGGGGGAGGGGCGCGGACCCAGGTCGACAGTGTCCGCTTCGCTCCGGGGTGCCGCACCGTGTGGCACCGCCATCCGCTCGGGCAGGTACTGGTCGTCACCGAAGGCGCCGGGCGCGTTCAGCGTCGCGGCGGGCCGGTCGAGGCGATCCGGGCCGGAGACACCGTGCACATCGCGCCCGGTGAATGGCACTGGCACGGCGCTGCTCCCGACCGTCCCATGACGCATCTGGCCATCGAGCCGGTGCCGGACGACGGGAGTTCCACCGAGGCCGGCGAACCGGTCGGCGACGGTGAGTATCACGGGGGTCACGTGGAGGACGTCCAGCCGGTCGCCCGTAGGGTGCTGCTCGACCAGCTGCTGTCGCCACCCCGCGGCACGCACCGGGTCGAGGTCCGTCGCATCACCATCGCGCCCCGCCACGCGGCCGGACCCCATGTGCACAACGGGCCGGTGTTCGGCAGCATCGAGGCCGGGTCGGCCGTCTACCAGGTCGAAGGCGAAGCGGCGGCCGTCCTGCGGCCCGGCGACGTGTTCCACGAGCCCGAGGGCGTCCGGATCGCGCGCTTCGACGCCGAGGGGGACGGCGTGACGTTCCTCGGCTACTTCCTGCTCGGCGCCGGCGAGGCCGCCGAGATCGAGTTCCCCGGCCGCTGAGCGAGGGGCTCAGGCGTCCAGGCGCCTCAGCGCGGCGGCGAGCCGCTCCGCCGCCTCGTCGGCGACGGGCCCGAGGTCGGGGCGGTCGCTGACCGACACCATGACCTGCGGGTCCAGCGCCTCCACGACGGTGTCGTCGCCGTCGCCGCGCACCACGACGTTGCAGGGCAGCAGCAGGCCGATCCGCCGGTCGACGCCGAGCGCCCGGTGCGCGAGCCGCGGGTTGCAGGCTCCCAGGATGAGGTAGTCCTCCATCGTCTCGCCGAGCTTCTCGCGCAGGGTGGCCCGCACGTCGATCTCGGTCAGCACGCCGAAGCCCTGGTCCTTCAGGACGGCGCGCACCTGCTCGACCGTCTCGCCGAACGGCCGGCGCAGCCGGACGCTGATCGCGTAACCCATGATGCTCCCCCCTTGAAAATGCCTTCCCCCGGGCGGCACGGCCGACGCATCGACCCTCTGTATGCCCCTACCCGTATGACTCTCGGTCACGTTCGCAAGATGATCGAGGAGGGGCGGGACTGCGCCGATCTGGTCACCCAGCTGGCCGCGGTCTCCCGGGCCCTCGACCGGGCCGGCTTCAAGATCATCGCTACCGGGCTGGAACGCTGCGCCGCGCCGGAGAGGGCGGGCACCGCGCAGGCCGCCGCGGACCGCGCGCAGCTGGAGAGGCTGTTCCTCGCGCTCGCGTGAGACCGGCCGGCGCGCCGGGAGCGGTACCCGCCGGCGGGCCGTCAGTCCTCGATGGTGATGCCGAGTTCCGCGGCGAACGCGTCCAGGAGGCTCATGGCGTCGCCGCTCGCGACGATCGCCCCCTGGAAGGAGTCCAGGCCGGCGACGCCGCGCAGGTCGCAGCCGCGGAAGCGGACCGTCCTCATCGTGGCCCCGGAGAACTGGGCGCCGCCGAGCCGGCAGTTCTCGAACCGCACGTCGGTCATCTCGGCGGACTGGAACGTCGCCTCGGCCAGGTTGCAGTCGCGGAACACCACGTCCCGCAGGTGCGCGAACCTGAAGCCGGTGAGGTCGGCGCGGCATCCGTCGACCAGTACGTCCCGTAGCCCGCACTCGGCGAGCTGCATCCCCGTCATGCGCGCGTTGACGATCCGCGAGTTGAACATCCGCGAGTTGAACGCCCGCAGGTTCGCCAGGTCCGCGTCGCCGAACGCGCAGTCGGCGAACCCCGCCCGGTGCAGGACCAGCCCGGAGAAGCCGGTCTGAGTGAACCGGCAGCGCTCGAACTCGACGTCCTCGACACCGTCCGGGTCGTCCATGGAAAGGGCTTCCGGGCCGTACTCCAGCGACAGGTACTTCCCGTCGTGCCGGATATGCCGCTCCACCTTCCCCGCAGGCGTGAGCCTGCGGGGGATCTGCGGTGGCTTGGGCTCTCTCAACGGCGAGGCGGGGGTACGAGCGGGCATGCGGCCGACCCTACTAGCCGACGGCGCCGCGAATACGCCCGCCGGTGACGGCGGCCGGGTCCGGGCGGCCGCGCGTCAGCCCTGGGCGGTGGGACGATGATCAGCTCGTTGACGTCGACGCCGGCCGGCCCTCGGCGGGGTCGCCCGTGCACTGCACCATCGGCCACTCGGCGGTCGACTGGCAGATCACCACACTGCTTCGGTACGTGGCAGGCCGGACCATGGGGACGTTTCGGGCGGAGCGTGCGGGTAGCAGAGCGGCGGCAAGATCTGGATCCCGACGCCGGCGTGCGCGCGGCGGACGTGGTCGGAGGGGAGAACCGTGCAGGGAGCGTTGCAGGCCGGAGGATGGGGCCTGCTGGCCGGGTCGGCGCTGGTGATGGGGGCCCTGGTCGGCTTCCTCGTGCCGGTACCGGCCCCCATCGTGGCGAGTGTGATGGCGTTCGGCAGCGGCGTGCTGCTGTCGGCGGTCTCGTTCGATCTCATCGCCGAGGCGCACGAGAAGGGCGGGCTGACCCCGACGGCGATCGGTGCGGTGATCGGTGCGGTGCTCTACGCCGGCGCCAACGCCGTCCTGGCCTGGAGGGGCGCGCGGCACCGCAAGCGCTCGGGCGGGCAGCAGCCGTCGGAGGAGCAGCAGCCCGGATCGGGGAGTGCGATCGCGCTGGGCGCGCTGCTGGACGGCGTGCCCGAGTCCATCGTGATCGGCACGAGCCTGCTGGGCGGCGGCGCGGTCAGCCTGGTCACCGTGGTCGCGGTGTTCATCAGCAACGTGCCCGAGGGCCTCTCCAGCGCCTCGGGGATGCGCCGCGCGGGCCGCGGCCGCGGGTACGTCTTCGGGCTGTGGACCGGGATCGCGGTGATCAGCGCCCTGGCGGCGGTCTCGGGCTACACGGTGCTCGGCGGCGCCTCCGCCGGCGTCCTGGCCGGCATCACCGCGCTGGCCGGCGGCGCCATCCTCACCATGATCGCCGACACGATGATCCCCGAGGCCTACGAGGACACCCACCTGCTCACCGGCCTGATCATGGTGGTGGGGTTCCTGGCGGCGTTCGCCCTGTCGCACGCCTGACCCGCGCGGCCGCCTCAGGCCGCCGCGAGGGGACCGCCGGGCGCCTCCTCGGGCGGCCCGGCGGAGGCGTCCTCGGGCGGCCCGGCGGCCGGGGCCTCGTCGTGGACGACGACCTCGACCCCCGGCGCCAGGACCGCCGACCGCCCGGCGGCCAGGGCGCGGGCCGCGCGGTGGGAGGAGGCGACGTTCAGCCCCGCGCCGTGGAGGCGGACCATCAGCGCGGCCACGCGGACCTCCTCGGCGCTGTAGTCGCGGGCGTGGCCGGCGCCTTCGCCCGCCTGCGTCGCGCGCAGGTAGCCGGCGCTGGTCCACCGGTCGAGCTGCCGGTACGTCAGCCCGGGGAGCCGGTCGAGCAGTTCACCTGCGTTCACATGGACCTCCTGCAAGGGAGGTGTTCCCGCCCGGCGGGGTTCATGCGCGGCGGTGTTTCACGGGCGGCGGGGCCGGGTGTGAGGGGCCCCGCCTCGTGACCGGCGGTGTCGGGAGGCCCGGCCGCGGACGGGCATGTCGAGCGTCCCGGCCAGCGTGAGCAGGTCGGTGTCGCCGGCCACCGCGTAGTCACCCCCGGTCAGCAGCTCGCGCATGGCGGCCGGTGTCCAGGCGGACCGCCACGGTTCGTGCGCCATCGGGTCGGGCTGCCGGGACAGCCGCCTCAGCGCACGGGCTTCGGGTGCCAGGCGGCCGTGCGCGAAGGCCCGGGCCTGGCAGACCAGCACGGCGGTACGGCTTCCCTCGGTCCTGTCCACGTCGAGCGTCCCTCCGTTCACCGGCCGCCTGGCCGCCTGGACGACCGCGGTGCGCCGTACCCTCATGACGGTGCTGATCGATCTCATCACGATCGTCGTGGACGATTACGACGAAGCCGTCGAATTCTTCACCGGGGCCCTCGGGTTCGACCTGGTCGAGGACTCGCCCTCCCTCACGAACGACGGGCGCCCCAAGCGGTGGGTGGTCGTCCGGCCGCCGGGCGCCCGGACGGGCGTCCTGCTCGCCCGCGCCGACGGCCCGCGGCAGGCCGCCGTGGTCGGCGAGCAGGTCGCCGGGCGCGTGGGGTTCTTCCTGCGGGTGGCGGACTTCGACGCCGCCCGCGAACGCATGACGGCCGCGGGCGTCGAGTTCGTCACGCCGCCCCGCTCCGAGCCCTACGGACGGGTCGCCGTGTTCCTCGACATCGCCGGCAACCGCTGGGACCTGCTCGGTCCCGTGGAGGACCCGCCGCGGACCTAGCGGCCGGAACCGCGGGTGCGGAGGGCCGACAGCTCCTCGTTCATCGCGCGGAGGAAGCGCAGGACGAGCCGCAGCTCCTCCTCGCTGAACCCGCTCCGCGCCGCGTCGGTGCTCTCCGCCAGGGGGCGGAAGTACTCGCGTCCCATGGCCATCGCGGACGGCTCGTAGCGCAGGTGGACGACCCGCCGGTCGGCCGGGTCGCGCGTCCGGGTGATGTGGCCGAGGCGTTCGAGGCGGTCGAGGCAGGCGGTGACCGCGCCGGAGGTGACGTTCAGCTCCTCGCGCAGCCGCCCCGGCGTCATCGGCCGGCCGGGGGCGCGCAGCGGCGCGTCCATGATCGCGACCAGGGCCTGGACGTCGGTGGGGTGCAGGCCGCTGGCGTGGGCGAACTCGTGCGCGATCCGGTTGAACTCGGCGTTCATCCGGCGCAGCTCGACGGCGAACGTCCGGAGGCCGGCGGGACCCTCCGTCTCCTCCGCTCCCTCGGACATGCGGATAGATTACATTAACTCAATCATTGAGATAGTTAATGATTGAGCTATTTGTGGGTATGGCCGCCGCAGGCCGAACTCGCTGGAGGAACCGATGCGTACACCGCCGCGCCCCGTCCGCTGGGCGATCCCGGCCGTGCTGCTCCTGGTCTGGCTCGCCGTCGGTGGCGCCTTCGGCCCCTACGCGGGGAAGCTCGGCGAGGTCTCCACCAACGACCAGGCCGCCTTCCTGCCGCGCAGCGCCGAGTCCACCCAGGTCCTGCGGGCCCAGCAGGCCTTCGCCGAGAAGGAGACCATCCCCGCCATCGTCGTGTGGACGGTGAACGGCCGGGTCTCCGACGCCCAGCGGGACGCGGCGACCCGCGCGCTCGCCGGCCTGCGGGGCGCGCCCGGCACGCTCGGGACGCCGTCGCCGGCCCTGCGATCGGACGACGGCCGGGCGCTGGAGGGCGTGGTCCCGCTCAGGCCCGACCTCGGCGACGAGCTGCCGGCCGTGCTGGACGACGTCCGCGCGGCGGCGAAGACCGTCCCCGGGACGAAGGCGCAGATCAGCGGGCCCGCCGCCACCCAGGCCGACCTGTCGGACGCGTTCGCCGGGATCGACGGGCTGCTGCTGGGCGTCGCGCTCGTCGCCGTCCTGCTCATCCTCCTGCTGGTCTACCGCAGCGTTCTGCTCCCACTGGTGATCATCCTCGGGGCGGTGTTCGCGCTGGGCCTGGCATGCGCGGTGGTCTACGCCCTCGCCAAGAACGACATCGTCAGGGTCGACGGGCAGGTCCAGGGCATCCTGTCGATCCTGGTCATCGGCGCCGCCACCGACTACGCGCTGCTGCTGGCGGCCCGCTTCCGGGAGGAGGCGGCGGCGGGCCGGGACCGCTTCGCCGCCGGATGGGCGGCCGTGCGCGGATCGTTCGGCGCCATCGTCGCGAGCGGCGCCACCGTCGCGCTCGGACTGCTCGCGCTGCTGCTCAGCAACCTCACCAACAACCGGGCCCTCGGGCCGGTCGGCGCGATCGGCATCGCCTGCGCCGTCCTCAGCGCGCTGACGTTCCTCCCGGCGGTCCTCGTCGTGCTCGGCCGGGTCGCGTTCTGGCCCGCGAAGCCGAGGCCCCCGGCCGAAGGCGCCCATGGGGGGAGGGGCCTGTGGGCCCGCGTCGCCCGCCTGGTCGACCTGCACCCGCGCCGCGTCGTCGCCGCGACGGGCATCGCCCTCGTCGCCTGCGCCGCGTTCGCGCCGGGGCTGCGCGCCCACGGCGTCCCCCTGGACGAGACGTTCATCAACGACGCGCCCTCGGTCGCCGCGCAGCGGACGCTGTCCCAGCACTTCCCCGGCGGGTCCGGCCAGCCGGCGATCATCATCGCCGACGCGGCGCGGGCCCGGGCCGTGACCGAGGCCGCCGCCCGCACCGAGGGCGTCGCGGACGCCGCGCCCGTAGGCGCGTCCGGCCGCCCCGGCGGGCCGCCGAAGGTCGTGGACGGGCGGATCCGGATCGACGCGACGCTGAAGGCGGCCGCCGACAGCGACGCCGCGAAGGCCGCCCTCAAGCGCCTGCGCGCCGCCGTGCACGGCGTCCCCGGGGCGGACGCGCTGGTCGGCGGCTACACCGCGCAGCAGTACGACACCCAGCAGACCGCCGCCCACGACCGGACCGTCATCATCCCGGTCGTACTGGCGATCATTCTGGTCATCCTGGTGGTGCTGCTGCGCTCGCTGCCGCTGCCCGTCCTGCTCATCGCGACCGTCGCGCTCAACTACGTCGCCACGCTCGGCGTCGCGGCCCTGGTGTTCCGCCATGTGTTCGGCTTCACCGGCCTGGACGCCTCGGTGCCCCTCTACGGTTTCGTCTTCCTGGTGGCGCTCGGCGTCGACTACAACATCTTCCTGATGTCGCGGGTCCGGGAGGAGACGCGGCGCTGGGGCGTGCGCGAGGGCGTCCTGCGCGGTCTGACGGCGACCGGCGGAGTGATCACCTCGGCGGGAGTCGTGCTGGCCGCCACGTTCGCCGCCCTGGTCGTCATCCCGTTGTCGTTCCTGGCGCAGATCGCGTTCATCGTCGCGTTCGGCGTGCTGCTGGACACGCTCGTGGTGCGGTCCCTGCTGGTCCCGGCGCTCGTCCGTATGATCGGTCCCAAGGTGTGGTGGCCCGCCCGTTTCGCGCACCATCCGCAGGACGCGGGAACGGCCGAGACCGTGCGCTCCACCCCGGGAGACAGGTGACGAGGCGTGAGCAACACCTTCAAAGCCCTGGGGACGCCGGTGGGAAATCTCAACCTGTCCAACGGCGGGACCGACGTCTTCTTCGACGTGCTCACTCTCGCCGGGTGCGCCCTCGCGGAATCCGCCTGGGAGAGCAATCTCGTGCTGCTCTTCGCGGATGGGCATCGCATCGGCCGCGGTACGGACGGGTTCGATCTGAACGAGCTGCCGTGGACGGCGAACTGGCCGGCCGAGAAGGCGTTCCTGCTGCGCGTCGTCGACCTGGCGATGACACGTCACGGCTGGGACCTCCTCGCCTACCAGCCTCCGTTCGCGCCCGACTACCTGCGCCGGTACCGCGCGATGGTGGACGGATGGCGCGCGCCCATCCCGGTGAGGACTCCGGCGACGCGGCCCGACTGGACCGTCCCGCCGCCCCCCGAATACCTTGAGCGCTGCCCGAAGCACGCCCTCTACAACGGCATGCTGGGCTGCCGCCTCTGCGACCTGACCATCCAGCCCCTGCCCGAGTGACGGCCGGGGGAGTGGTCGGCGGAAACCGCCCGTTCAGTCGTCGGCGGGCCCGGGAGCGCCTGGCGAAGGAGTACAGGAAGGCCTTGGACGCCGCGTACCCGCCGGTCCGCCTGGACCGCCTCGGCCAGCGCCACCACCCCCGGGCGGTGCGCCAGCACGCCCCGGGCGAGCGTCGGGACGAACACCGCCGCGCCGATCCGGAGCGTGTCGGCGACCGTGGCCCTGGCCGGCGGCGCCTCGGTGGCCTGCGAACTCAGCTGGACAGCCGGCACATCGCTCCCTTCCGCCCCCGCGAGGCTCCCCGCCGAGGCACGGAGGACACCGGATCCGGGTACTTCTCAGGACTCGGTGAAGTCGTCCCGCGACAGCCCCTTCTCCGCCATCTTGTCCTCAAGCTCGGCGCCCAACTCGGTGCGCACGTCAGGCTTCGTCTTGCGCTCCTGCTCGGGCTTCACCTGGTCGGTGTCCTCGGTCTTCGGAGCGTTCTCCTCCGGCGTGGTCAACTCCGCCCCCTCGGTGTCGATCGAGTCGCCGGCTCCTCCGGCCACCGCATACGGCTACCCGGCCACACCCGGCTCTAACGACCACGGCCGCCGACCCTCGTCACAGGGCGGCGCCCAGGCGGCGCCAGGCGGCTCCCGCGAGCCGGGCGTGTTCGCCGCCCCGGCGCACCGGCGGCGGAGGAAGTGTCACGGCCGGACGCCACGATGGGCCGGACAGTCGAAGAGGAGGCCGGAATGTCGTACCCGAAAGAGCTCTACCACGGTGACGAGGGCGAGGTCAGCGGCACGATGTGGAAGGGCGGCTCCGCGCCCGACCTGCTGATCGGCACGCGCTCGAAGGTGCACTACCTGGCCACGGGCGAATCCACCGGCGGCCAGTACGGGCTCTACCGGTGGGACATGGCGGCCGAGCCCGGTCGCGGCGCGGGCGCGCACTTCCACAGGACGATGTCGGAGTCGTTCTTCGTCCTGTCCGGCACCGTCGCCCTCTACGACGGGGACCGCTGGGCCGACGCCTCGCCCGGCGACTTCCTGTTCGTCCCTCCGGGCGGTATCCACGCGTTCGACAACCCGCACGGGGCGGCTTCGATGCTGGTCCTGTTCGCCCCGGGTGCTCCGCGCGAGGCCTACTTCGAGGAACTGGCGGAGATCGTGGGGAGCGGGCGGCGGCTCAGCGAGGAGGAGTGGGCCGACCTCTACCACCGCCACGACCAGTACATGGTCTGAGGCGGGAGGCGAATCCGGGGAGGGGCGCGGAGGGCGGAAAGACTTCCCCCTCCATTCTCAACGTATAGCGCACCGGGGGGCTTGCGGCAAGACCCGGGTCGTGCCGCAGAATCGTCGGCCGAGGCCGGAACCTGCGGAGACCGGGGGCGCAGCGCGGGGGCCGTCGTCGTCGTGCGAGTGGCGCGGGGACGGCGGTCCGCCGGCCGGCCCCCGGCGTCCGCGGGAACCGGCCGCGAAGACGACCAGCGACCACGAGCCGGAGCCGATACGTGAATCCTCTGACCGCCAGCGTGTTCGACCTGCCCGAACGGCTGTCCGCCAAGGCCGACCCGGTGCTGATCGAGCGTGACGAGCGGCATTTCGCGGCCATCGCGGAGAGCCTCGACCAGACCGTCTCCGAGCTGTCCGACCGCCTCGAAGCCGAGCGCAGGGCGCCGGGCGGGATCGGCCAGGGGGCGATGGACCGGGACATGGAGATCCATCGCCTGACCTCCCGCCTGCGCACGCTGCGCCGCTTCGGCCTGGACCTCTGCCTCGGGCACATGGTCGGCGCGGACGGCTCCGACCCCGTGTACATCGGGCGGCTCGGTCTCACCGACAGCGCGGGCCGCCGGCTGCTGCTCGACTGGCGCTCGCCGGCGGCCGAACCGTTCTTCGGGGCGACCCACGCCAACCCGATGGGGCTCGCGAGCCGCCGCAGGTACCGCTGGACCCGCGGCCGGATCAGCGACTACTGGGACGAGGTGTTCACCGCGGACGGGTTCGCCGGGCACGCGGCGCTGGACGACCAGTCCGCGTTCATCGCGAGCCTGGGGAGCGACCGCTCGGACCGGATGCGCGACGTGCTCGGCACCATCCAGGCCGACCAGGACGCGATCATCCGCGCGGGGTCGCGCGGCGCCCTCGTCGTCGACGGCGGACCGGGGACGGGCAAGACGGTCGTCGCCCTGCACCGCTCCGCCTACCTGCTGTACTCCGACCCCCGCCTCGGCCGCCACCGGGGCGGCGTCCTGTTCGTCGGCCCGCACCAGCCCTACCTGGCCTACGTGTCCGACGTGCTCCCCAGCCTCGGGGAGGAGGGCGTGCAGATCTGCACCCTGCGCGACCTCGTCGCCGAGGGGGCCGGCGCGGGGGCCGAGGCCGACCCGGAGGTGGCCCGGCTGAAGTCGTCCGCGGACCTGGTGAAGGCGATCGAGAAGGCCGTCGCGTTCTACGAGAACCCGCCCGCGGAGGGCATGGAGGTCACCACCCACTGGGGCGACGTGTGGCTGAGCCCCGCCGACTGGGCCGAGGCGTTCCAGGCGCCGGAGCCCGGCACGCCGCACAACGAGGCGCGCGACCAGATCTGGGAGGAGCTGCTCACGATCCTCGCGGACAAGCACGCGGGGCCGGACGAGGGCGAGGGCGCGGCGTCGCCCGACCTGCTCCGCAGGTCGCTCCGGCAGGACCGGGAGCTGCGCACCGCCTTCAACCGGGCGTGGCCGCTGATCGAGGCGGCCGACCTCGTCGCGGACCTGTGGTCGGTGCCCGCCTACCTGCGGCTGTGCGCTCCCTGGCTCGGCCGGGACGAGATCCGCAGGCTGCAGCGCGAGGACGCCCAGGCCTGGACGGTCGCGGACCTGCCGCTCCTGGACGCGGCGCGGCAGTGCCTCGGCGACCCGGGGGCCTCGCTGCGCAGGCGCCGCCACGAGGCCGCCGTCGCCGCCGAGCGCGAGCGCATGGAGAGGGTCGTGGACGACCTCATCGAGGTGGCCGACGACGAGTACGGGACGGGGCTGGTGACGATGCTGCGCGGCGAGGACTTCCACGACGCCCTCGTCGACGAGAGCGCACTGACCGGTGCCGACCCCGACATGCTCGCCGGCCCGTTCGCGCACGTCGTCGTGGACGAGGCGCAGGAGCTGACCGACGCGGAATGGCAGATGCTGCTGCTGCGCTGCCCGTCGCGGAGCTTCACCGTCGTCGGGGACCGCGCGCAGGCCAGGCACGGGTTCACCGAGTCGTGGCGCGAGCGGCTCGAACGGGTCGGGCTCGACCGGATCGAGGAGGCGTCCCTCGGCGTCAACTACCGGACGCCGGAGGAGATCATGGCGGAGGCCGAGCCGGTCATCCGGGCCGCCCTCCCGGACGCCAACGTGCCGGCCTCGATCCGCCGCACCGGTGTTCCCGTCGTCCGCGGACCGCTCGCGGACCTGGACCGGGTCCTCGACGCCTGGCTCGACGCCCACGACGACGGAGTCGCCTGCGTCATCGGCGACCCCGCGTTCCCGGGAAGGCCCCGCGTCCGGTCGCTGACCCCCGAGCTGGCCAAGGGGCTGGAGTTCGACCTCGTCGTGCTCGTGGACCCGGACGGGTTCGGCGAGGGCATCGAAGGAGCGGTCGACCGCTATGTCGCGATGACCCGGGCGACCCAGGAGCTCGTCATCCTCACGAGTCCCTGACGCCGGCCGGGCGGACGCCCCGGCCGGCCGGGCCCCGAGGGGTCAGTCCCCGACCTGCCCCGCCATGCTCGGGCCGCCGAGCCCGGCGAGCAGTTCGCGCAGGAGGCCGGCGAGCTGATCGCGGCGGTCGGGGGCGAGGTGGCCGATGAGCCGGTCCTCGGCCGCGAGCAGGTCGGCGACGACGCGGTCGAGCAGGGCGCGGCCCTCCCCGGTGAGGGCGACCGCGCGCGCGTGGTACCCGGAGCCGGCGGTGGTCCGCTCGACCAGCCCGGCCCCGGCGGCGCGCTCCACCCGCTGGGTGATCGCCCCGCGCGTCACCATGCAGGCGTCGGCCAGCTCGCCGGGGCTCATCCGGTACGGCGGGCCGGAGCGCCGCAGGGTGGACAGCAGGTCCAGCGTCGCGACGTCCACCCCGAGGCCCGCCAGGAGGCGGCGGCGCTCGTCGCCGAAGATCTTGGCTGCCCACCAGATCCGGGTGACGACCCCGATCGACTCCACCGGGACGCCCGGCAGCTCCCGCCGCCAGGCGTCCTGGATGGCGTCGGCGCCGTCGCGCGGCGGCTCAGCGGCCACGCTCGGCACCGCCGTTGACCTGGACGATCTGCGCGGTGACGTGCCCGGCGCCGGGTGAGGCGAGCCAGTGCACGGTCTCGGCGACGTCCCCCGGCGTCCCGGCCCGCCCGGTGTGGGTCTGCGCGACCAGCGCCGCGCGGCGCTCGTCGCTCATGGAGCCGCCGAAGAACTCGGTGTCCTCGATGTATCCCGGTGCGACCACGTTGACCGTGATGCCGCGCGGCCCGAGGGCGGCGGCGAGATCGAAGGCGTACGGGTGCAGGGCGGCCTTCATCGGGCCGTAGGACGTGCCGCGGGAGCCGCGCAGCGCCGCGACCGAGGAGATGAACACGACCCGCCCCGATGGGTTCAGCAGGTCGCGCAGCGCCTCGGTCGGCAGGACCGACGTCAGCACGTTGGTGCGGAAGTTGCTCGTCCACTGTTCCAGGACGCCGCCGGGGCCGCCGTGGTACTCGGCGTTGCCGCCCGCGGCGTTGACCAGCACGTCGATCCCTCCGAAGCGCTCGGCCAGCCCGGCGCGGACGCGCTCGACCTCGGCGGGGTCGGCCAGGTCCGCCGGCAGCGCCGTGCCGCCGATCTCCCCGGCCGCCTTCTCCAGCACCCCGGCGCGGCGGCCGACGACGGCCACCCGGTCCCCGCCGGCCGCGAAGCGCGCCGCCACCGCCCTGCCGATGCCGGTGCCGCCGCCGCTGACCACGATCGTGCGCGCCATGTCGGAACCCTCCTTGAGTTTAGGTCTAAACTCAGGCTAGCAGGCCCCGGGGCGCCGCCCGCCGCGCCCTCAGCCCGCGGCCCGCCCCACCAGCTCGGCGATGCGCTCCTCGCCCTCGGCGGTCAGCTCCGGCAGGGCGAAGGAGGTCGGCCACATGGCGCTCTCGTCGAGGGCCGCCACGTCGCTGAACCCGAGGGTCGGGTACCTCGTCTTGAACTTGGCCCTGGCCTGGAAGAAGCACAGCACCTTGCCGTCCTTGGAGTAGGCCGGCTGGCCGTACCAGAGCCTCGGCACGAGGTCCGGCGCGGCGGCCCGGACGATCTCGTGCAGCCGCCCGGCGATGGCGCGGTCCGCCTCCTCCATCTCGGCGATCTTGGCGAGGACGTCGCTCTCCCCGTCGGCCGTGGCCCTGGCCGGGCCGCGGCGCGCGGCCTTCTTCAGCTCCTGGGCGTGGTCCTTCATCGCCGCCCGCTCCTCGGCGGTGAAGCCGTCGAACTTCTCGCCGGACGCCGTGGTCCCGCTGGTCTTCTTCGTCTCGCTCATGGCTGGATCCTCCTGGTCGGTGAGGGGTCGTCGCTGGACCGGGCCTGCTCAGCCCCACGCGCCGGCGATCTGCCGGGTCGTGGCGTTGAGCCGGTTGAACAGGTTGGTGACGCCGATCATGAGGACGATCGCGGCCAGCTGCTTCTCGTCGAAGTAGGTGGCGGCCGTGTCCCAGACGTCGTCACTCACGGCGTCGGCGCGGTCGGCCAGCCGCGTCGCGGCCTCGGCCAGGGCCAACGCCGCGCGCTCCTCGTCGGTGAAGTAGGGGGCCTCCCTCCAGGCGGCGACGGTGGCCAGCCGCTCGTCGGTCACCCCCGCCTTGCGCGCCGTCTTGGCGCCGGCGTCGACGCAGGCGCTGCAGCCGTTGATCTGGCTGACCCGCAGGTGCACCAGCTCCAGGGTCTCCTCCGGGACTCCGCCGGTGTGCACGGCCTTGAAGAGCTCCTGGATCGGCTGCATCGCGCCGGACAGGACCATGGCGGGGTTCTTCATACGGGACTGCATCTGCGTTCTCCTCCGCGGTCGTGCCCCCGTCCCTCGGGGGCATGTCCCGATTCCAGCCCGGACGGCCTACGATGACGACGTCGATGGGACGCCGTGGGACAGCCGCAACGCCTCTGAGCAGCGGCGACGCGCCCGCGGGAGTTTCGCCGCGGTGGGACGGGAGGCGGGGGGACGGTGGTCGTGCAGCGGCGTCGGGCGGAGAAGGCCGATCCCCAGGACGAGCTCGCGGCCCGGCTGCGCATGCTCCAGGAGCTGTCCGGACGCGGCGTCCGGGCCCTCGCGCGGGACGCCGGGCTCAGCTCGTCCTCGCTGTCGCGGTACCTCAGCGGCCAGACGGTGCCGCCGTGGACGGCGGTGATCGCGCTCTGCCGGCTCCTCAAGCGCGACCCCCGCCCGCTGCGCCCCCTCTGGGAGCGGGCCTCCAGCCCGCTGCCCGCGCCGCCGAAGACCAGCCGGCAGGTCCAGCCCCCGGCGCCGCCCGCCGGCGCGCCGCGCCCGCCCCGCAACGACCTGCCGCGCGACGTCCCCGACTTCACCGGACGCGAGGCCGAGCTCGCGGCCGTGCTCGCCGCGGTGGGCGCCGGCGGCGTGGTCGCCGTGGACGGCATGGCGGGCGTCGGCAAGACGTGCCTCGCGGTGCACGCCGCGCACCGGCTCGCCGCCGCGTATCCCGACGCCCAGCTCTACATCGACCTGCACGGCTTCACCGCCGGGCGGGAGCCGCTCGGCCCCGACCCCGCGCTGCGGGCCCTGCTCGCCGCCCTGGACGTGCCGTCGGAGAAGATCCCGCAGGAGGGCGGCATCGAGCCGCTGGCCGCCTGCTGGCGCTCGGAACTGGCGCACCGGCGGGCCGTGGTGGTGCTCGACAACGCCGCGGACGCCGACCAGGTCCGCCCGCTGCTGCCCGGCGCCGGCCCGTCCGTCGCGCTGGTCACCAGCCGCAACCGGCTGCTGGGCCTGGAGGAGGTGCCCCCGGTGTCGCTGGACGTGCTGACGCCGCTGGAGGGCGCCGAGCTGCTGGCCCGCGCCAGCGGCGACCCGGGCGGACCCGACGGCCGGCTGGCCCGCGAGCCGGAGGCCGCCGCCGAGGTGCTGCGGCGGTGCGGCCACCTGCCGCTGGCGCTGCGGCTGGCGGCGGCGCGGCTGCGGCACCGGCCGGGCTGGACCGTGGGCATCCTCGTCGAGCGGATGGCCGAGGGGGCCACGGAGTTCGACACGGCGTTCGCGATGTCCGTGAGGCAGCTGGACCGGGGGCGGCGCCGCTTCTTCCGCCTGCTGGGCCTGGTGCCCGGATCGACCTTCGACGAGCACGTGGCCGCGGCGCTGGCGGACGTGCCGCCGCGCGCCGCCCGGGCGATGCTGGAGGACCTTCTCGACGCGCACCTCGTCCAGCAGCCGGCGGCCGGGCGCTACCGGCTGCACGACCTGGTGCGCCAGCACGCGCGCCGGGCCGCCGCCGAGCAGGACCCGCCCGCCGAGCGGGAGCGGGCGCTCGGCCGGGTGCTCGACTACTACGTGCACGCGGCGGCCGCCGCCGACGCCGCGGTGTCGTACCTGTCCCCGGCCCTGGAGACCTCCGCGGGCCGGCCGCCGGCCGACCTGCCCGAGTTCACGGGCAAGCACGCGGCGCTCCTCTGGTTCGCCACCGAGTACACCAACCTGATGGCCGTCTTCGATGCGGCGGTCGCCGCCGGAGCCGACGCGCACGTGTGCGAGCTTCCCCGCCGCATGCGGGCCTTCTTCGCCCGGCGCTGCGGCACGACGCACCTGAACGTCCTCTTCGAGCATTCGCTGGCCGCCGCGCGGCGCCTGGACGACCCGCTGCGACTGGCGGAGGCGCACAGCGACCTCGGCTTCGCCCGCTACAACGCGGGACGGATGGCGGAGGCGGACGCCGCGTACGAGGCGGCGGAACCGCTGGTGTCCCGGGCCGGGAACGTCAGGACCGAGGCCGAGCTGACCATGCGCCGGGGCTACCTGAAGTGGGACGAGGGCCGGGTCGAGGAGCCCCTCGACCTCTTCCGGCGGGCGGGCGGGCTGTACCGCGACGCGGGCTGCCCGACGGGCACCGCCCACGCGACCGCGTACGAGGCGTGGGCGATGCTCCAGCTCGGGCACCGCGAGGAGGCGGCGCGGCTCGCCCGCACCGTGCTGGAGATCCCGCACGCCGACCCGGCCTGGCCGCCCGCGCTGACGGCCCGGATCACCCTCGGCGTCGCCATCGCCGCCGAGGAGCCCGGTGAGGCGACGGGGCACCTGGAAGGGGCGCTCGCGCTGGCCCGCGAGGACGGCCACCGGCACAACGAGGCCTGGTGCCTGAACTGCCTGGGCGTCGCCCTGCGGCAGGCGGGCCGGTACGAGGAGGCGCTGGACGCGCACCGCCGGGCCTTCGCCCTGCTGGACGAGCTGTTCGAGGAGCACTGGAAGATCCACTTCCTCTACGGCCATGCCGAGACGTGCCGGCTGGCGGGTCAGCCGGAGGAGGCCCTGCGCCTGCACCGGCAGGCGCTGGAACTGGCCCCGAGGCTGGGGTACCGCCACGCCGAGGCGCTGGCCCGCGAGGGGATCGCCGCCGTCCTCGACGGGACGGACCCGGCCGCGGCCGCCGAGCACCGCGCGGCCGCGCTGGCCGTCCGGCGGGACCTCGATCCCGGCGCCCGACCGGACTGACGCCCCCGCGGCCACCGCCGCGGCCCCCCGAGGCTCGATGCGGAACGTCCCGTCCCGCACTGTTGCGGAAGCCCGATCCGGGGCATGACCCGGATGTTCCGGCTGGAAGGGGGGCCTGGTGGAACAGCAGCCCTGGCCGCGGCTGCGCGTCGCCGACTGGACGGCGACGCGCGACACGCTGCACATGTGGACGCAGATCGTCGGCAAGGTGCGTCTGGCCCACGCGCCGCTGGTGAACCACTGGTGGAACGTGACGCTGTACGTCAGCCCGCGCGGGCTGACCACGTCCGCGATCCCGTACGGGGGCGGCGCGTTCGACGTCGAGTTCGACTTCGTCGACCACCGGCTGCGGCTGCGCACGTCGGACGGCAGCCTCCGGGAGTTCGAGCTCGCGCCCATGCCGGTGTCGCGGTTCTACACCCGGACGATGGCCGCCCTGCACGAGCTGGGGATCGAGACGCACATCCAGGCACGCCCGAACGAGGTCGAACCGGCGATCCCGTTCGAGGAGGACGACCAGCACGCCTCCTACGATCCCGAGGCGGCTCACCTGTTCTGGCGCCAACTGCTCCAGGCCGCGCGCGTGCTGGGGGAGTTCCGGTCCCAGTACATCGGCAAGGTCAGCCCCGTGCACTTCTTCTGGGGCGCCATGGACCTCGCCTGCACGCGCTTCTCCGGGCGGGACGCGCCCGAGCACCCCGGAGGCGCCCCGAACTGCGGAGACTGGGTGATGGTCGAGGGCTACTCGCGGGAGCTCAGCAGCTGCGGGTTCTGGCCCGGCGGCGGCGAGGAGGGAGCCTTCTACGCCTACGCCTACCCCGAGCCCGACGGGTTCGCCGACCGCCCGGTGGGCCCGTCCGCCGCCTTCTACAGCAGGGAGAACGGCCAGTTCCTGCTCCCGTACGAGGCGGTGCGGGAGGATCCCGACCCCGACCGGGCCCTACTGGAGTTCCTGCAGGGCACCTACGAGGCGGCGGCCGACCTCGCAGGCTGGGACCGCTCCGCGCTGGAGGCCGACCCGGCGCGATGGGACCACAAGACCCGCGAAGGGTCCTGAGCCGAGGCGCCGCCGCGGACGCGTGACCGGGATGTCGGACGCCGCCGCTAGCTTGCGGTGCCATGGGCGAGACGGTGGAGATCCCGGTCGAGTGGCGCGAGCACATCCATCCGAGGCGCGGCGGCATCCCCGGCCCGCCGGTCGCCGTGGACGAGGGCGCGGCGCGGAGCGCCCGCGCGTGGGACCTCGCGGCCCGGCCGATCGCCGGAGAGATGCTGGAGCACGAGCGCACCGACCCGGAGCTCGGCCGGGCCCTGCGGGCATGGCTGGGCGGGGAGGCCGATCCGGCGGGCGCGGCGGCCGCGGCCGCCGTCGCGGTCAAGTACCTCGAAGAGGTCGACGGCACGGCGTTCCTGGACGCATGGGTGCTGGACCACGGCCTCGCCTTCGCCGCCTGCGCGGTCACCGAGGCGTTCTCGGTCGAGCCCGGCCCGGTGCCGCGGCCCGCGACGCCCGGTTCCGGCTTCGTCGCCCGGCTCGTCGCCTACGGCGACGGCGCCCCCGGAGGATGGCGCGGCGAGATCCGGCGCGTCACCTTCCACGACCACTTCCCGGTCGGCCGGTGGGTCGCCGGGGACGCGGCGGCCAAACGGCTCCGCACGCTGCTGGCCGCCGCGCCCGACGACGGGTACGCCGACGCCGTCGCGCGCCTGTCGAACCATCGCGGCGACGCCTGGAGGCAGCGCGTGGCGTCCTACCTCGCGCCCACGGAGACGGCCTGGCTGGACGGTTCCCCCGGCAGCTCCTTCGGGTCCGCGGACCTCGACTACGAGTTCCTGCTCTGCTCCCTGTCCAGCGCGGCGCAGATCGGGAAGGTGAGGTGGGTGCCGGTCACCCCCGCGGTGATCGGGACGCTGCTCGACGGGCTGGGCACCGACGCGCTTCCCCTGCTCGACCTCGCCTTCCGGCACGGTCACGACGCCGAGGCGACGCGCGCGGTCGTGCTGCGGGCGCTCGCGGGGATCGCCGACGAGGCGGTCTTCCCGCTCCTGCTCGACCACCTGGGCGAGAAGGGGGTGCCCGCCGCCTTGCAGGAGGCGGCGGACCGGTACCCGGAGCACGCGCTCCGGGCGCTGGCCCCGTTGATCGACGAGGGCACGACCAGGGGCCTGCAAGCCGCGGGCACGGTGCGCCGGCTGCTGCACGCCAGGCCCGGCCTGGCCGAGGCGGTGCCTGCGGGGAGTGTCGAGGCGCTCCTGCCGCGTCCGGCCGTTCCGGACTGCGCCG
This sequence comes from Actinomadura coerulea, assembly GCF_014208105.1. Classification (NCBI taxonomy): domain Bacteria; kingdom Bacillati; phylum Actinomycetota; class Actinomycetes; order Streptosporangiales; family Thermomonosporaceae; genus Actinomadura; species Actinomadura coerulea. The sequence goes on along the minus strand of NZ_JACHMQ010000001.1, from coordinate 2,497,960 downwards.
ACCTGCCCGAGGTGCTCACCGGCAGGCCCGCCCGCGGCGCGAAGTCCGACTGGGCCGATCCGGCGCTGCTTCCGCGGATCCTCACGCGCGACCGCGACCGGGCCCTTCCCGCGGGCGCGACCCGGCACCTGCTGGGCCTGCTCGCCAGGAAGGCGCCCGAGGCCGCGCGGGTCCGCGCGTTCTGCGACCCGCACTCGCTGGCCGAGTTCTCCTGGGCGGTGTTCGAACGCTGGCAGGCGCTCGGCGCGCCGACCCGGCACAACTGGGCGCTGGCGCAGCTCGGCCTGGTCGGCGACGACACGACGGTGCGGCGGCTCAGCCCGCTGATCAAGGCCTGGCCGGGCCAGGGGCTCGCCGCCCGGGCCGCGGCCGCGCTGGACGTCCTGGCCGCGATCGGCTCCGACGTGGCCCTCACCCACCTGTTCGAGCTGACACGCCGCGGCAGGTACAAGGGGCTGAAGGCCCGGGCCGCCCTCAAGATCGACGAGATCGCCGCGGCGCGCGGCATGACGCGCGACGCCCTCGCCGACCGGGCCGTCCCCGGCTTCGGGCTGGACGAGCGGGGCACGCTCGTCCTGGACTACGGCCCCCGCCGGTTCACCGTGGCCTTCGACGAGCAGCTCGTCCCGCTGGTGCGGGAGCCGGGCGGCAGGGTGCGCAGGAGCGCGCCGAAGCCCGGCCCGAAGGACGACCCCGCCCTCGCCCCGGCCGCGCACGCCCTGTTCACCGGCCTCAGGAAGGACCTGAGGACGATCGCCGACCAGGAGATCAGGCGCCTGGAGCTCGCCATGACCACCCGGCGGAGCTGGACGCCGGAGGACTTCCGGACCCTGTTCGTCGCCCACCCGCTGCTGGGGCACATCGTCCGCCGGCTGGTGTGGACCACCGCCTCCGGGACGGCCTTCCGCGTGGACGAGGGCCGCGACTACGCCGACGTCCGCGACGATCCGTTCACCCCCGCGCCGGGCGACCGCGTCGGCGTCGCCCATCCGGTCCTGCTGGGCGACGAGCTGCGCGCCTGGGCCGAGCTGTTCGCCGACTACGAGATCCTCCAGCCGTTCGAGCAGCTCGGGCGGCCCGTCCACCGGCTCACCGAAGGCGAGCGCGCCGCGCACCGGCTCGCCCGGGTCGAGGGGCTCGTGCTGCCCTACGGCAAGGCCAAGGGCCACTCGCAGGGGCGCTGGGAGTCCGTGGACGCCGACGGCGGCTTCGCGGGCGGGTGGCTCGCCCGGCGCGACCCGGCCGGCCTGTACGTCGTGGCCGTCCTGAGCCCCGGCCTGGGCCACTACATGTACGGGGAGGGCGAGGACCAGAAGATCACCGCTCTGTGGGCGGGCCCGGCCCCGGGGCGCGCGCCCGAGGACACGGTCCCGCTGGGCCGGGTCGATCCGGTCACCATGAGCGAGGCCGTCCACGACCTCGTCCGCAGCGCGTACTAGCCGGACGGGGCGGGGATGCCGGGCTCGGGATCCGGCCGGTCCCGAGCCCGGCGACGACGCGGTGCGCGCGGCCCGCGAGGGCGCCGCCGGCGCCCCGGCTCAGTAGTGCGGGTTGTTGGTCTGCGGGATCTCGATGCTGATCGGCGTCGTGAACCCGGACAGGTAGAGCAGGGCGCCCTGGCGGAGGATCTCGTCGAAGGCCCAGTAGAGCTGCCGCAGCTCCTTCGGCGCCTTCGTGAGGTCGAGCAGGCCTTCGCGGACGGCGACGAAGGGCGGCCACAGGGTCCGGATGAGCGGGTCCCACAGCGGGTCCCGCGGGATCTTCAGCCATCCGGCGATCTCGTCGCCGAGCATGAAGCGGGTGAGCGAGCCGAGGATGGGCTTGGTGAGGATCCCGCCGTCGATCGTGGAGCCGAGGTTGAGCAGGATGTCGGCCAGCTTGACCCCCTCGGGGGTCGGCGCGAGCACCGGGGTCAGCACCTGCTCGGCCTGGGAGTTCGCCTCGGCCCACGACTTCGGGATGTACTCGTCCCGGATCCCGAGCATGTGGCCGGCGAGCTGCCAGGACAGCAGGAACGCCTCGGACTCGGCGTCCGGGATCGGCACCTTCCACCTGACCAGGTTCTGCATGACGGTCGTGGGCAGGCTGTGCCAGGTGACCATCATGTCCGCCTGGCTGATCGGGATCTTCTCGTCGGCCGCCTTGGTCCAGTACGGGGACTTCGGCAGCAGGTGGCGCACGGCGGCGTGCACCAGCCGCGTCTTGACGCAGGTGACGATCATCTCGCCGTCGGGCTCGAAGGCCTTCTCGGAGCCGATGTCGTAGCCGAGCTTGGCGGTCTTGGTGATGCGGTCCCTCATGTCCGCGCCGCCCTTGGAGTAGTAGACCGCGCGCGCCTCCTTGGGGATGGCCGTGCTCATCATCCCGCTGGCGAAGCCGTAGGTGACGCCGAGGTAGAGGCCGCGCTTCTCGTTGAACTCGAACGCGGTGGCCAGCTTGCCCGGGTCGGCCCAAGGAGGCAGCCGGCGGGCGCGTTCCATGAAGTCGCGCAGGTCGGTCGGCAGCCCGTCCGGCAGCGGCTGGCCGTTCTTGGTCCACGTGCGGAGCAGCTCGTTGACCCTGGGGACGTCTCCCCGGTCGATCAGCGAGGCGACCAGCGCGTCGGCCTCCGGGTCCCACACCCACCGCGGGTCGGCGCCCCTGCCCGCTCCCGCCACCGAGCCCTCGGGCGACCACGTCCACCGAGGGGACGCCTGCGCGGGCGAGGCGACGCCGAGGGCGCCGAGCGCTCCGAGCGCCCCACCGGTCATCAACACGTTGCGTCTGCTGGGTCTGTCCATGCCCTGCTCCTCCTGGGGGCCGGAGGCGTCCGCCGGTCGCGGCGCCGGGCACCCCCGGGTTTCCTGAGCTGACCGGAACACTAGACCCTTATTGGCGCTCTGCCAATAGCCGTCGGCGCGTTCGGGACGGCCCGGCGGCGCGGCGGTGCGGTGGGCCGCGGGGGCCGGGGCCGTCAGCGGAGCGGGAAGCCGAGCTCGCGGCCCTGCTCGCGCAGCTCGTCGCGGGCGGAGGGGTGGGCGACGTTGTCGATGATCTGCTGGGCCTGGGAGGCGGCGTCGTTCCCCCACACGGTGGCGGCGCCCCGCTCGCTGACGATGTAGCTGTGCTGGAACGAGGTGACCGGGCCGGCGAGGCGCGGGATGACGGTCGAGACGTCCGCGCGCGGATGCCACGACGGCAGGGCGATGACGGCGTGCCCGCCGGGGGAGTGCAGCGCGCCGACGACGAAGTCGGTCTGCCCGCCGAAGCCGGAGTAGATGACCCCGCGGACGCGGCTGGCGTTGGCCTGGGCGAACAGGTCGACCTGGAGCGCCGAGTTCACCGAGACCATCCGGGGCCGGCGGGCGATGAGGCTCGGGTCGTTGGTCTTCTCGGTGCGCAGCATCCGGATCCGCTCGTTGCGGTCGGCCCAGGCGTACAGCTCAGGGCTTCCGAAGGCGAAGGACGCGGTGATCGGGGTGTCGGCGTCGAGCGCGCCCGCCTTCTCCAGCGCCAGCACCCCGTCGCTGAACATCTCCGACCACACGCGCAGCCCCCGCCGGTCGAGGAGCGAGGAGAGCACGGCGTCCGGTATGGCGCCGATGCCGAGCTGGAGGGTGGCGTCCTGCGGGACGAGCCGGGCCACCCGCTCGCCGATCTCGTGGGCGACCTCGCCGGGCGGCCGGGGGACCGGGGTGGCGAGCGCCTCGTCGTCCTCGATCGCCAGGTCGATCTCGTCGGTCGCGAGGACGGCGTCGCCGAACGTGTAGGGCATGCGGGGGTTGATCTGGGCGACGACCAGGCCGCCGCGCGCGCGGACCGCCTCGATGGCAGCGGGCAGGATGTTGACCTCGATGCCGAGGGAGACGGTCCCGGCGACCGGCGTGGAGGTCTGCACGATCACCACGTCCGGCGGCAGCGAGTCCTTCAGCAGGTTCGGCACCAGTGACAGCCGCGACGGGAAGTAGCGCAGGTTCGCGCGGCCGCGCATCCCGGCGCCGACGAAGGGCGTCTCCAGGTCGACCCCCTCGCGCTCCGGCAGCTCCGTCTGGGCGTTGAGCATGAACAGGCGGTACTCGCCGACCGCCGCGTCCAGGATCTGCAGGGCCCGGCGGGGCGCGGCGAAGTTGCCGCCGGCCACGATCCGGGGCCGCCCCGGCAGTCCGGCCAGCACCCGTGCCAGATCCTCCTGGGAGACAACGCGCATCGAGAGCCCTTTCCGAAAGACGTGGGTGACCAGGTCGCGGTGGTCCGCGTGGCCAGTCTGCCCGACTGGCCGCAACGGAGCCGACGCCGAGGGCGGAGCGCCGGGGGGCGATGAGTTCGCGGCCCCGCCGGGGTCATCATCTGTGACGCATCCTGACGCACGAGGAGCGACATGTCACTCGATCTCTTCGCCGGCATCCCCGTCACCGACTACGGGGAGGCGCTGCCGTGGTACGAGCGGTTCTTCGGCGCGAAGCCGTCGTTCCTGCCCAACGACATCGAGGCCGTGTGGGAGGTGGCCGAGCACCGCTACGTCTACATCGTGCAGGACCCGGAGCGGGCGGGCCGCGCTCTGGTCCTCGCGTTCGTCGACGATCTCGCCGACCGGGTCGCGGGGGTCGCGCGGCGGGGCATCCCGCCGGCGGGACGCGAGGAGTACGGCAACGGCGTGACCAAGGTGGTCTTCCGCGACCCGGAGGGCAACGAGATCGCCTTCGGCGGCGCCGGCCCGGCCCGCTAGGCCGCCCGCCTCCCGGCGAGGTGCCGCAGCTCGGCGGCGCACATCATGAGCCTGCGCACCGGAAGGTGCCGCGCGTAGTGGTCCAGGTCGGCGCCCAGCGCGAACACGTGGACCGGCGCGCCGGCGCCGCGTCCGGACTCGACGGCCTGGCGCAGCGCGGCCAGGACCGCCGGATGCCGTGTCTGGTAGGCGGCCGAGACCAGGTGGTTGCCGCGGTCGGCGGCGAGGTAGAACTGGATCAGGTCCTTGGTGCCGACGAACAGCTCGCCCGCCCCGGAGGCGCAGAAGTCGGCCGCCGAATGCACCGCGGCCGGCGTCTCGACGAAGACGGCGAGCGGCGTCTCGTCCCCGAGTCCGAGGTGCCGCCGCAGCCGCACGTACTCGTCGCGGTCGTTGATGAACGGAACGGCGAAGCGCACCCGGTCCGCGTCCGCGCCGAGCCGGTCCCGCAGGTGGACGCGCAGCGCCCGGAAGGCGTGCGGGTAGCCGCGCTCCCGCAGCAGCCACCGGGCGCCGTGCCGGCCGAGCTCGGGGTTCGGCTCGTCGTCGACGTGGGCGCCTGAGGTGATCTTGGCGGCGTCGTCGGAGCGCAGGTCGAGCAGTCTCATGATCAGGCGCTGGCCGGGAAGGAGCTCGCGCACCATCGGGCACAGCCGCGACGCCACCGCGGCGCCGTAGCGCTCGGCTTCAGCGACGCCCTCCCGGAGCGAGTCGATCGGGCTCAGCCCGGCGGAGAAGCAGACGAACTCCTCGCGGATGAAGAACGAGTCGGCGTGCTCGACGCGGGGTGCGAGGGCGTTGGTCGCCCGGATGTCGGCGGTGCCGGCGACGACGACGCAGATCGACTCGATGTCGCCGAAGGCGGCGGCCCGCCGCCGGCGGGCGGGCGCCGCCGGTGCGGCCTCGCCGAGGACGACCGACGCGCGGTCGAGCAGGACCGTGGCCTGCCCGGCGAGCGAGTCCAGTTCGGACGGGGCGACGCGCAGCACGGGTATTCCGCGCGAGCGGCAAAGGGATTGCATGTGGCCGGTCCGGCCGCCTTTCGCGCAGATCACGGCGGCGCAGGAGACGATGGCGTCGTAGAGTTCGGGGCCGAGTGCATCGACGACGAGAATGGCGCCCTCGACCGGTTTCCTGCTGCGGTTGCAGGTCCCCTGGACGGATCGCTTGTGCGAATCGACGAGCACGACCCCTGGTACTTCGCGAGGGCTCACGGATGTCCTCTCTCTCGCCGGTCCCGGTTGGCGACGCGGGCCCGGCCGCGCCAAGGCGATCCGCGGTCCGGCCCGTCCCGGGCAGAGCATGAATAGAGAGTGCAACCGCGGATGAGAAAACGCACCTTTCCGAATGCCGATATGGCTTTTCGGACTATGCCGGCTCCGGTGATCCGTCGAGTTCGAGCAGCGCACGGAGCTCCCGCGGCGTTACGGACAGGTCGTTGAGCCTCGCCGTGGCGGCGGCGTTCACGACGAAGCGCAGCGCCCCGTCCGGCACGGGGGCCTCGCCGCCGGCGGTCATGGCGCCGCGCAGGGCGCGCAGTCCGCTCGCGAGGCTCGCCGCGCGGGCCCGGCGTTCCCGGCGGCGCCGGGCGGCCATCCGGTGCACGTCGAGGCGGACCGCGCGGGCGAACGCCGCGCGCACCTCGTCGTCCGCGCCGTGGGCCACGGCCTTGGACACGGTCTCGGCCGGCTCGTCGTAGCAGGATTCGAGGTCGCGCAGCACGGCCGCGGCGACGCCGACCGAGTGGTTCTTGATAGCGGCGAGGTTGAACGTGAACGCGCCCATCCGCCCGTACCGGGTGATCTCGTCGCCCTCCCGGGGGCAGCCGACCACGGTGACCGGAGCGGTGCGCACGCCGGCCGCTCCGAGCAGGAAGCCGTGGCCGTCCACCTCGACGCCGCGCCCGGTCCGCCGGTGCGGTACTGCGGTCCCCCTGCGCAGCAGGTTCCTCCAGAGCGCCGAACCGACTCGCCCGTAGTCGGTCTCCCGTCCGAAGTTGGAGATCACCAGGTCGGCCTCGATGGTCCGCGCCGGCACGGGCCCGGACACCGCCACCCGCAGGGTGCCGGCCTCGGTGGCGGTGATCCCGCCGACGGTGCCGGTGGTGAGGGCGACGGGCCCGCCCTCCGCCATCGCGGCGTCGACGAACTCGGTGATGTAGGGGACGGCGCTCACGCGCAGCGTGGCCAGCAGGCTCCCGTACCGGTCGAGGAGCGCGCGGAGATCGGCCGAGGGGATCCGGGCCAGGACCTCGGGCAGGCGGGGCTCCCAGGACTTGGCGATGCGCTCGCTCACGACCGCGGGCGCCACGCCGGGATGCCGGCGGGCGAGGTGGGCGCAGGCGCGTTCCCACTCGTCCCTGAAGCGCCGGACGAGCTCGTCGCACCCCTCGTAGCCGTCGGTGTGCAGCCGCGGAGCCGGCAGGTCGAGGACGTGGTGGCGGTGGCCGGAGGGATAGGTGCGCGGCGTCAGCCCGGAGCGCGAGATCATGTGGATCTTGCCGGTGTGGCCGTGCCGCAGCAGGAGCGACGCCGAGTCGTACGCGCTGAGCAGCGTGCCGATGACGGCGACCTCGGCGTCGCGCCGCACGCCGAGGATCCGCTCGATCCCCTGCTCGGAGTAGGGGTGCCGTACGAAGCAGGGGTGGTCCTCCACACCGGCCGCGAACGGGAGTTTCCGTTCCTCCAGCCCCGTGGCGAGGACGGCGTGGTCGGCGTCGATCGTCATGGGGCCAGGCGCGGCGCCGGGCCGCTTCGATGAGCGCTCCTCGACGACGACGCGCACGCGGCCGGTTCCGCCCGCGGTGCGGGCCGTCATGTCGACCGCCTCGCCGTCGACTCCGAGCAGCTCCACGCCGTCGGGCGCCTCCTGCGCGGCTTCGGCCAGGCGGGCCCGGAGGTAGTCGGCGTAGAGCCTGCGGGGCGCCGGCCCGGACTCGGTGAAGGTGAAGCCGCTCCACCCGGGAGGCCAGCCGGTCCGGTCGGCCTCGGTGTTGGCCCAGTCCACGAAATCGTCGACGTCCTCGCGGAACATCGACATGCGGCCCGCCTGAATATTGAAGACGTGGTGCCAGTGGTTGCCCGAAGGATGATAGGCGACGCCCGCACTGCGATATTCGGGTCGCCGCTCTATGAGCACTACTTGTAAAGGTTCCCGGGCGAACTGCATGAGCCGTATGGCGGTGGCGGTTCCGGCTAAGCCCGCTCCGACGATGACGACCCGTCGGGTCTCTGGAAAGCCCACGTGACGACCCCTGCCCGCACCGAACGGCTACAAAGCAATCACTGTTGAGCGTAGCGCATTGCCAACCACACTCAATGGTTCTGCGGCCGGGCGGTGGCGCATTCTCGTGCGGCGGCGGCCTGTCCGGGGCCGGGGCCGATGCGCCGGTGTCCAAGCCGGGAAGTCGGCCCCGTGAATGGCCTTCGGAAGCAATTCGCTATATGAATTGTTAGCAATTGCCCGAGGGGTGGGCGGCGTGCCGCGCGTCCGGGAGCAGTCTCACGTGGGCAGGTCCCTCCCTGCCCGCGCCCGTCCCGGCTTCAGGGCGCTATCGGTTTTCAGCCCGGCCGCGCCGCCCGCGTCTCAGACGGTGAGGGGGCGCCAGACCTCGTCGAGGTCCAGGTGCAGGTGAGCGCCTACGGCGCTCCGGCCGGGTGACGGATCAGGGCTTGCGCCCGACGCCCCCGACGCTCCAGATCGGCCTGGACGACTCGATCGTCTCGTGCTCGGGACGCCACAGGGGGAGGTAGACGACGCCGGGCTCGATCAGGTCCCAGCCGGAGAAGAGCTTCTCCACCTCGGCCCTGCTGCGGATGTTCGAGCGCGGCGTGCCGCGGATCGCGTGGGTCTCCTGCTGGTAGAGGAAGGCGAGCCTGGCGGTGACCTCCGGGCACAGGTCGCTGACCGGATGCGAGATCGCGACATGGCTGCCCGGCGCCATCAGGTCGCTCAGCCGCCGGACGGTCCGCGCCGCTTCCTCGTCGTCGGGGACGGTGTAGAGCACGTGGAAGAACAGCAGCGCCGTCGGCTGGTCGAGGTCGATCAGGCGGCGCAGGTTGGGGTGGCTCGCGATGCCCTCGGCGTCCCGCATGTCGGCCTCGACGACCGTGGTGCGGGGGTCCCCTCCCAGCAGCGCCTGCGCGTGGACGCGGACCACCGGGTCGTTGTCCACGTAGACGACCCGGCAGTCGGGCGCCACCGCCTGGGCGATCTGGTGGACGCTTCCCTGGGTGGGCAGGCCGGTCCCGATGTCGAGGAACTGGCGTATCCCGGCGGCGGCGAGGAAACGCACGACGCGGTCCAGGAACTTGCGCCCCTCGCGCGCCAGGACCGGCAGTTCCGGCGCCAGTTCGATCGCCTGGAGCGCCGCCTGCCGGTCCGCGGCGTAGTTGTCCTTGCCGCCGAGGAAGTAGTCGTGCATCCGGCTCTCGTTGGGCGCCGTCGGATCGAAAGCCTGCGGCTCGTGCCCCGCGGGGAAGGGCATGGCTTCTCCATTCAGCCGACGTCCGAGCGGTGACGCGCGGTCGCCGCGAGGAATCGCCCAGTATGGCACGCTACTTTCTGGTACGTCCGACGTACCGGAGGCGGGCGCCGCCACCGGGCGAGCCGATCGTCAGCGCCGCGCGGCGGCGCGGAGGGCGTCCAGTCCCCGCGCGATCGGCGGCTGCGTCTCGCTGCCCCGGCGGACGATCGCGATGATGCGCCGGGACGGTGCCGCCGCGCCCCGCAGCGGCACCCGGACGACGTCGTCCTCCGGCGGCAGCGGCGCCAGCCGGGGCACCAGGCCGATGCCGAAACCGCGGGCGACGAGCGCCGAGACGGCGAACCACTCGTTGGCCTCGTGGGCGAGGCGCGGCGTGAACCCGGCGGCGGCGCAGGCGGCGAGCATGAGCTGGTGCTGGTCGAACCGGTCCGGCGAGCCGATCCACGGCTCGCCGGCGGCGTCGGCGAGCCGGGCCGGCCCGCGCGAGGCGAGCGGGTGCCCGGCCGGGACCAGCAGGTCCTGCGGCTCGTCGAGCACGGGCCACTGCGCGAACCGCGCGTCGTCCGGGGCCGGGGTCTGCTCGCTGGGGATGACCACGGCGATGTCGCACCGCCGGGCGAGGAGCAGGTGGGCGGCGTCCTCGCTCTCCTTCTCGCTCATGTGGACGGCGAGCGCCGGATGGTCCTCGCGCAGCCGCGCGGCGGCCGGCGCCACCAGAGCGGCGAGGGCGCTGGAGACGGCGCAGAACCGCACCTGCCCGGCCGTCCCGGCGCGGTGCCCGGCGAGGTCGGCGCGGGCCCGCTCCCACTGCGCGGCCAGGACGTCGGCGTGCCGCAGCACCGTGTGCGCCGCGGCGGTGAGCCGCACCCGCCGCCCCTGCGCCTCCAGGAGGTCGACGCCGAGGTCGTGCCCGAGCCGCCGGAGCTGCTGCGACACCGTCGAGGGCGTCAGGTGCAGCGCCTCGGCGGTCGCGGTGACCGTGCCCCGCTCCCGCAGCACCCGCAGCGTCTCCAGGCGATGGTCGATCATGTGGCAATTCAACACGATGATGTGCGGAATCTTTCGATAGACCCGAAAGGTCGCCGCTTCCCAGACTGTCCCCATGGCGATCAGAACGACCGGCCCCGGCGTCCCCGCGCCGCTGCTGGTCCTCGGCAGCGTGACGTCGGTCCAGTCCGGCCAGGCCTGCGGCAAGGCGATGCTGGCGGTGGCCGGGCCCGCCGGCGTGGTCGCGCTCCGGCTGACGTTCGCGGCCCTCGTCCTGCTGCTCGCCCGCCGCCCCGGCCCGCCGGCCCGGGACTCGCTGGGCCTGGTCGCGGCCCTCGGGACCGCGATCGCCGGGATGCACCTGATCTACCCGGCGATGGCGCTGCTGCCGGTCGGCGTCGCCTCCACGCTGCAGTTCCTCGGCCCGCTCACGCTGGCCCTCGTCGGGGCGCGCGGTCCCGCCGACCTGCTGTGGGCCGCCCTCGCGGGCACCGGCGTGATCCTGCTGGCCGCCCCGTCCGGCTCGCCGATGCCCGCGGCCGGGGTCCTGCTCGCGCTGGCCTCCGGCGCCTGCATGGCCGCCTACCTGGTCCTCAACCAGCGGGCCGGGACGCGGGACGGCGCTCCGCTGGCCTGGGCGGTGGCGTTAGCGGCGCTGCTCGTCCTGCCCCTCGCGCCCCTGGCCGGCGGGGCGGCGCTGCGGCCGCGGGTGCTGCTCGCGGGCCTCGGCCTCGCGCTGCTGTCCGCCGTCATCCCGTGGTCGCTGGACATGGCGGCCCTGCGCCGGCTCCCCGCCCGCGCGGTCGCCGTGATGGTCAGCCTGGAGCCGGCCGCCGGGGCGCTCGCCGGGCTCGTCCTCCTGCACGAGCACCTGACCTGGCGCGCCTGGCTCGCCATCGCCTGCGTCTCCGCGGCGGCCGCCGGCGCGGCCCTGGGCCGCGCCGGCGGGAGCGCGCCCTCAGGGCCGCCCCGGGCGGGACCGCCCGCCGGACCGAATCGTGATCGGTCGTTCTCGTGGACCGGTCCGGCGGCGCGATCCCAGCCCGTAGAGTGGGACGCGAAGATGATCAGCGTGGGCGGCCGGCAGGGAGGCACGGTGGCAGACGAGCGGTTTGGGCCAGGCGGATTCGACCCGAGCGTGCCGAACATCGCTCGCATGTACGACTACTACCTCGGCGGCAAGGACCATTACGAGGCCGACCGCCTCCGCGCCGAGGAGGCCAAGGCCGCCGACCCCACCCTGATCACTCTGATCAAGGAGAACCGGGCGTTCATGGGGCGCGCCGTCCGGTACATGGCCGAGCAGGGCATCGACCAGTTCCTCGACATCGGCACCGGGCTTCCCACCCAGCAGAACGTCCACCAGATCGCCCAGGCGGTGAACCCCGCCGCCCGCGTCGCCTACGCCGACTACGACGGCCAGGTCGTCGCGCACGGACGGGCGATCCTCGCGGACTCGCCCGGCACCCGGATGGTCCAGGCCGACATCCGCCGCCCCCGCGAGATCCTGGAGCATCCCGAGATCACCCGCCTGCTGGACTTCGGGAAGCCGATCGCGCTGCTGACGATCGCCACCCTGCACTTCATCCCGGACGAGGACGACCCGCCCGGCGTCATGGCCGAGCTGCGCGAGGCGCTCGCCCCCGGCAGCCACATGGCGATCACCCACGCCTCCGCCGACGGCGTCCCCGACATCGTGGCGAAGGTCGTCGAGGTCTACAAGAGGACGAACGCGCCCGGCACCCCGCGCACCCTGGACCAGGTGACGGGCCTGTTCGGCGACTTCGAACTGGTCGATCCCGGCCTGGTGTGGGCACCGCTGTGGCGGCCCGAACGCCCGGTCACCCTGGAGGAGGCCCTGCCGATCTGGTTCTACGCCGGAGTCGGCCGCAAGCTCTGAGGTGTGCGTGCACGACCGCTCCCTGACGAATGCCACCGGAACGAGGGAAGGCGACATGCGGGCAGTGACGGTCGGAGGGGCGCTCGAGGCCGCGGCGACGCGGGACGAGGCGTTCCTCCACGACGGCGACGACACCATCACGTTCTCCGGTTTCGACGAGCTGGCGGACCGTGTCGCGGCGGGCCTGCTCGCCCGCGGCGTGGAACGGGGCGACCGGATCGGCCTGCTCGGCCCCAACACCGCGCAGTGGCTCGCGGTGTTCTTCGGCGCGGCCCGGATCGGCGCCGTCGTCGTCCCGCTCAACGTCCGCTACCGGGAGCGGGAGCTGTCCTTCATGCTCGGACAGAGCGGCGCCCGGCTGGTCGTCGGCGTCGACTCCGTGCCCGGCTTCGACTTCGCCGCGTACTTCGAGTCGGCCGGAGTCCCCGCCGTGTACTTCGGCGCGGGCTTCGACGCCCTGGCCTCGGCCCCGGCCCCGCCGTCCCCGGCCGCGGCCCGTGCCGCGGTGGACCCGGACGACCCGCTGATGATCCTCTACACGTCCGGCACCACGGGGCGCCCCAAGGGCGCCGTCATCACCCACCGGAGCATCCTGGCCTCGGCCTCCGCCCAGGCCGGCCACTTCGGGATGACCCGCGACGACGTCCTGCTCGGCCATCTCCCGTTCAACCACGTCGGCGGCATCACCTGCACGATCATGGCCGCCCTGGTCAGCGGCGGCTCGGTCGCGCTGCTGCCCGCCTTCTCCCCGGACGCCGCGCTGCGCGCCGTCGAACGCCACCGGGTGACCTTCCTCGGCGCCGTCCCCACGATGTACGTGCTGATGCTCGGCCGCCCCGACTTCGCCGAGCACGACGTCTCGTCCGTCCGGCTGTGCATGGCGGGCGGCTCCAACGTGGAGCCGGCGCTCGCCGACGCGGTCCGCCGCGGCTTCCCCGGAGCGCCTCTCTACGGTCTCTACGGCCTGTCCGAATCCTCGGGCGCCTGCGTGCTGTCCCCGGTGGACGACGACCCCGAGACCGTCTCCCGGACCCTCGGCGCGGTCATCGGCGACTTCGAGGCGCGCGTGACGGCCCCGGACGGGACCGTGCTGCCACCGGGCGAGACCGGCGAGCTCCAGATCCGCGGCGCCTGCGTCGCCGCCGGCTACTGGAACATGCCGGAAGAGACCGCCGAGGTCTTCCTGCCGGACGGCTGGCTCGCCACCGGGGACATGGTCGCCATGGAGCCCGACGGGCACCTCGTCCTGCGCGGACGCAAGAAGGAGATGTACATCCAGGGCGGCTTCAACGTCTACCCGGTGGAGATCGAGAACGTCCTGACCGCCCACCCGAAGGTCGCGATGGCCGCCGGGATCGGCGTCCCCGACGCGGTCCTCGGCGAGGTCGGCCGCTTCTACGTCGTCCCGCGCCCGGACGCCGAGCCCCCCACCGCCGACGAACTGACCGCCTACTGCCGCGACCGCCTGGCCGACTACAAGGTGCCCCGCCAGTTCGTCATCACCCAGGACGTGCCCCTGACGCCGGTAGGCAAGATTCACAAAGCCCTCCTCAAGGAGCGCGACGACTCCGTGGCTCGCTGAGCCCGGCCGCGGGGGAGGAGGGGCCTCACCCGCGGCCGGGATCTAGCTGTGCGCGTGGACGTCGAGGATGGCCTGGGCGAGGGTCTCCGAGGCGGGCGCGTTGACGAGCCTCCACTGCGCGGCGCAGGGGATGAGGGCCCACCATTCCTTGGTGTGGGTGCCCCACCAGCACAGGACACCGAATCGGGCATGGAGGTAGGCGATCGTGTCCGTGTCGGGCGCGCCGGGGCCGGGCGGCGGGATCGGGAGCGCGGTGCCGTCCCTCACCGGCCGCCGCGCCCGCGCGGCGAGCGCGGCCGCCACGTAGGGGGTGAGGATCCGGGTGATCCTCTCCGCCGCGCGCACCGGGTCGGTGTGCGGGGCCAGATCCTCGCCGGTGCTCGACCGGTACCACCAGGCGTCGGTGGCCGATTCGGAGGCGAGTGTGACGCTCTCCCCGAATCCCGGGACGGCCGGGTCGAAGACGCGCAGGAGCGGCAGGGGCCCGCCGTAGTGCGGCACGGCCTTCCAGCCCTCCCGGACGACTTCCTGTGCAAGTCGGTCAAGAAGGCTTGTAATGGAGGAAGTCGAGGCTCCGGCGTGCAGATTCTTCGGTTCGATCCATCCCATTACCGGCGCACCCACTTACGCGGGTCGGGCGTCGGGCGGCAGGCCGCGCGACTGAGCTCGTTCGTGAGGGCCTTGCGGAGCTCGTCGGCGGTGCTGCATATAACGGTCGGGTCAATGCCGGCCTTTGGGTCGTGCAGGGTGGCGACCCAGTCGCCGAGCCTCCCGTCGTAGCGCGTGGCGCGCCAGATTCGGTGGCCTTGGAAGTCCTCGCGGAGTCGGGCTAACGCCTGGTCAGCGGGGTTGACGGGCGTGTCCATGATCAGTTCAAGCTTCCGTTGGTGTGGTTGCTCTTCGTTACCTTCCCCAATCCTCCCGTGACCGGGTCGGCTTTTGGAAGAGCGGGGAGGCCGACAGATGGAAAGCTCTCGGCGCCGTTAGAAAACACTTCGCTTTCGGGGTGCCCGGGTTTCCTGTCCCCGCCGTCCCGCAACGCAGGGGTTCCGCGTACCTCCGACTGCTTTGGCGGTGAACGCCTGTTTGCCGAACCGACTCCATCTCGTTTCCCTCCGTTCCGTGCAATCCGGTGCAACCGGACAATTCCCCGTCGGACGTCGGCGCGTTGACGATCACGGGAGTGGGGCCGGGGGTCGGACTGGATCCGCAATGGAACGCCTCCTCCGCTCGTGCGACCGGCTTCCGGCAGCGCCATGAACCAGGGAACGCGAGGTCGCGCGGAATGTGAGGCGAACGGCCACAAGCGGCCATTCTCAGGTTTCGGAATGGCGCATTACGGTCATTCCCCATTCCGGAGTGAAACTTGCGCGGCAAGTGTTGGTGTCACGATCGATGATTATTAACCGGCATCAAGGATCTGCTTCCGGGGGAACGAATGGGCGGCGAATGACGCTTCCCGTATTGGGCCTTGAGGCCGTGCGGCTTCGCGTACTTGCGTCCACGACCGCTGCCCTGGTACGGGGAACCGTGAAAACCGATTGATCTGCACATGCGAAACCGATGCGAACTCAGAGGTGGGGGATTGGACGGTGCCTTTGGGGCATGCTGATGCGGCCGGCCTGCGGAGGTGGGGGGCGATTCGCCGGGCGGGAAACATGATGACCGCTGGTCAAGCCCTTTCAGTCGAGGCTCGGTGCGAGGAGTTCGGTGCTTGGAGGTGCGGCGCCTCTTTCGCCGTCCGGGCCGCGGTCGACCGGGGTCCCCGCCGCTCGCCGAGGCGCCCTGGGGTGGGCGCGAGGGCCGCGTTGCATGTTCATGCAAGAGCGTGCATACTTGTGCTCATGTCCAAAGTGCTGACCTCCCTGCCCGTCGGTGAGCGCGTCGGGATCGCCTTCTCCGGTGGCCTCGACACTTCGGTGGCGGTCGCGTGGATGCGCGACAAGGGCGCGGTGCCCTGCGCCTACACCGCCGACATCGGGCAGTACGACGAGCCCGACATCGCCTCCGTGCCCGGCCGCGCCGCCAAGTACGGGGCGGAGGTCGCGCGCCTGGTCGACTGCCGCGCCGCCCTCGTGGAGGAGGGGCTCGCCGCCCTGGCGTGTGGCGCGTTCCACATCCGGTCCGGCGGCCGCAGCTACTTCAACACCACCCCGCTCGGACGGGCCGTGACGGGAACGCTCCTGGTCCGCGCCATGCTGGAGGACGACGTCCAGATCTGGGGCGACGGCTCGACGTTCAAGGGCAACGACATCGAGCGGTTCTACCGCTACGGGCTGCTGGCCAACCCGTCCCTGCTGGTCTACAAGCCCTGGCTCGACGCCGACTTCGTCACCGAGCTCGGCGGCCGCACGGAGATGTCGCAGTGGCTGCTGGCCCGCGGCCTGCCGTACCGGGACAGCACGGAGAAGGCCTACTCCACCGACGCCAACATCTGGGGCGCGACCCACGAGGCCAAGGCGCTGGAGCACCTCGACGCCGGCATCGAGACCGTCGAGCCGATCATGGGCGTGCGGTTCTGGGACCCCGCCGTGGAGATCCCCGCCGAGGACGTCACGATCGGCTTCGAGCAGGGCCGCCCGGTGACGATCAACGGGAAGGAGTTCGGGTCCGCCGTCGACCTGGTGCTGGAGGCCAACGCCATCGGCGGGCGGCACGGCCTCGGGATGTCCGACCAGATCGAGAACCGCGTCATCGAGGCCAAGAGCCGCGGCATCTACGAGGCGCCCGGCATGGCGCTGCTGCACGCGGCCTACGAGCGGCTCGTCAACGCGATCCACAACGAGGACACCCTCGCCACCTACCACAGCGAGGGCCGGCGGCTCGGCCGGCTCATGTACGAGGGGCGCTGGCTGGACCCGCAGGCGCTGATGCTGCGCGAGTCGCTGCAGCGCTGGGTCGGCACGGCCGTCACCGGCGAGGTGACCCTGCGGCTGCGGCGCGGCGAGGACTACTCCGTCCTCGACACCTCCGGTCCCGCCTTCAGCTACCACCCCGACAAGCTGTCCATGGAGCGCACCGAGGACTCCGCCTTCGGCCCCGTGGACCGGATCGGCCAGCTGACCATGCGCAACCTCGACATCGCCGACTCGCGCGCCAAGCTGGAGCAGTACGCCGGGCTCGGCATGGTCGGCAGCTCGCACCCGGCCCTGATCGGCGCCGCGCAGGCGGCCTCGACCGGGCTGATCGGCGCGATGCCGGCGGGCGGCGCCGAGGCGATCGCCTCCCGCGGCAAGGACTCCCGGGACGCCGAGGTCCTCGACCGCGCCGCCATGGAGTTCGGCACCGACTGAGGCGCGCCTGCCGGGAGGCCCCCGAGAGCTAGGGGGCCTCCTCCTCCACGGGCGGGAGCGGGGTCTCCTTCTCCGGCGGCCCGACGAAGCCGTGCAGCGCCGCGGCGACCACGGCCCCCACCAGGGGCGCGACGATGAACAGCCACACCTGCGAGAGGGCGGTCCCGCCCAGGACGACGGCGGGACCGAGGCTGCGGGCCGGGTTGACCGACGTCCCCGTGATCGGGATGCCGATCAGGTGCACGGTCGTGAGGGCGAGGCCGATGCCGACCCCGGCGACCGACGGGATGGCCGCCGTGCTCGTCATGGACAGCACGATGAACACGAACAGCGCGGTCAGCACGACCTCCGTGAGGAACGCGCCGCCCATGTCGATGCGGATGAGGCTGGCGGCGCCCCACCCGTCGGCGCCGAGCCCGGTCACGGAGCGGGCGTACAGCGGCGAACCGGAGAAGGTCGCCCACAGCAGGAGCGCGCCCAGGATGCCGCCGGCGAACTGGGCGATCCAGTAGCCGACGGCGTCGAGCGGCGGGATCCGGCGGGCGAGCAGCACGCCGAGCGTGACGGCCGGGTTGACGTGGCAGCCCGAGATCGGCCCGATCGCGTAGACCAGGACGAGGAGCACGAGGCCGAAGGCCAGCGCCGTCGCGACGACGCCCGCCGACAGGCTGCGCCCGGCGACGCCGAACCCGAACGACAGGGTCGCCACGCCCACCGCGAAGTAGACCAGGAGCAGCGTGCCCACGAGCTCCGCCGCGATCCTCCTGAACACACGCGCCCCTTCCCCCGAGGACCTGATGCCCTCGGCCTACCCCCGGGGCCCGGGAAGATCGTCTCGGCGTGGTCGCCGTTACCCGGAAATGGGGGCGGCTTGGGGAGCCGATCAGGCGTGCTGGGCCAGGCTCGTCCAGCTCTCGTCCCAGTGGGCGGCGCGGCGGCGGTCGCAGCGGCGGCGGACCAGGAGGTAGCCGGTCAGCAGGGGGATCCCCACGGCGACGGCGGCGGTCGCCGCGGCCACGGCGGTGGTGGCCAGGGTGGCGGCCCGGGTCTGGGGGTGCTGGATCGGGTTGCCCGCCGTGTCCACCCAGATGCGCTGCTCCATGCCCGGCCTGACGGACTTGTCGGCCGGGACGACGGTGGTCCGCGTCCGGCCGTCGCGGGACGTCCAGGCCAGCTCGGCGTAGGTGTGCCGCACGCCGGCGCCGCCCTGCGAGTCGGTGTGGACGACCTGCGCCGTGACGCGGTGGACGTTGCGGTGCTCGGCCCGGACGCCGCTGCGGTAGGCGTCGACGGCCAGGAGCGCGGACGCGGGCGGGGCGAGCACCGTGAACAGCACGGCGGCGGCGACGCCGACAGCCCACTGGCGGCGGTCGACGGCGCGTCGCAGGTCGTTGCGGTCGAAGCCGAAACGGCGGCGGACCCGTCCTAGCCTTCTCATTGCCTCCTCCTTCGTCCGTGACAGTAATCGCTCCGGGAAGCGGTCGGGCACGCGCCTCTTCTGGTGCGCCGGCAAAGCGCGCAAACTGGCAGGAGGAGGGCAGCACATGACGGGAGCGGAGAGCGGCGAGCAGGCGCACGTCCTGTTCGGCTACGACGGGACGGCGGAGAACGACACGGCGCTGCGCTGGGCGATCGAGGAGGCCCGGCTGCGCGGCCTCGACCTGGTGATGTGCCACTGCTGGCACTGGCCCTACCCCGAAGGGCACGAAGACCCGCGCGGCGAGACGGTCATGAGGCGGGCGGGATGGAACCTGCTGGAGCGCGGCAGGCGGCGCGCCCGCGAACTGGGGGCGACCGGCGCGGTGCGCGGCCGCCTGGTCCGCGGTCCGGCCCGCGACGCGCTGCTGCGCGAGTCCGGCGGGGCGGAGCTGATGGTGGTCGGGGCCCCCGAGCGGCTGGCCGAGGGCGCGGGGGTGCTGGAACTCGCCGCGGGCGCCGACCGCCCGGTGGTCGTCGTGAAGGACGGCATGGGCCCCCGCCGGGTCGTGGCGGGCGCCGACGGGTCGACCTGGTGCGACCCGGCGCTGGGCTTCGCCGCCGCCGAGGCGGCGCTGCGCCGGTGGGAGCTGCGCGTGGTGTACGCGTGCTGGGAGCCCGCCGCGGTCGACGCCGACGAGCTGGCGCTGTTCCACGACAGGGAGCTGCTGGAGAAGACGCGCGCCGCCGAGCTGGAGGCGGCCGTGGCGCCGTGGCGCGAGCGGTACCCGACGCTCGACATCCGGGTCTCGCTGCTGCTGGAGCGCCCCTTGGAGGCGTTGTTCGACGCCGCGGACGACGCCGGGCTGCTGGTGCTGGGCGACCGGGGCGGCGGGATCGCGGCGCTGGGCTCGACCAGCACGGCGGTGCTCCGGCATGCCCGCCGCGCCGTCGCGATCGTCCCCGCGCGTCCGGACTGAGCGCCGGTCAGGGCTCCCCGGCCCAGGCCTCGGTCGCGTGCAGGGCGGGGTCGGCCGGAAGGTCGGGGTCGAGGATCAGCTGGAGCATCAGGCCGTCCAGCACCGCGGTGAAGAGCATGGCGGTCCCCTCCCGGCGCTCGGCGGGCCACCCGGGGCGCAGGTGCTCCAGCCGCGCGGCGACGCGGGCCCGCACGTCCCGCGACCAGTCCCGCCGCTCGGCGCCCATCCGCGGGTCGCGCAGCGCCCGGACCAGGAGTTCGGCGGCGAGCCTGAGGTTGCGCTCCCCGGCGAGCATGTCCAGGACGCGCTCGCGCAGCGCCCGCAGCGCGGCCGCCGTGTCCGGCGCGGCGACCAGCGCGTCCACCACCGGGTCGACGATCGTCTCGCTGGCCCGCTGCGCGACGGCCACGTGCAGCCCCGGCAGCCCGTTGAAGTAGTGGTGCAGCAGCCCCGGCCGGATCCGGGCCCGGTCCGCGACGGCCCGGGCCGTGAGCGCGGCCCACCCGCCCTCGGCGAGCAGGTCGAGACCGATCGCCACGAGCTGCTCCCGGCGTGCCCGGCCGCGGGGGGTCGACGCGCGGGGCTCCTCGTGGGTCATCACGCCACGCTATCCCAACGCTTGCACCGTGCAACCGATCGCGATCATCGCGGGCCCCGGTTCCCGCGGCGCGGACGGGGTAGGGCCGCCGCATGATCGATGCGGTCCTCTTCGACGTCGACGGCACATTGGTCGACACCAACTACCTGCACGCGGCCACCTGGTGGCAGGCGTTCCTCCAGCACGGGCACACCGTCCCCATGGCGGACGTGCACCGGGCGGTCGGCATGGGCTCGGACAAGCTGCTCGACCACCTGCTGCCCGGCGACCGGGACCGGGACGCCGACGACGGGATCCGCACCGCGCACACGGCCCTGTACGCCCAGTACTGGTCGCGCCTCCAGGCCTTCGACGGCGCCGCCGACCTGCTGCGGGCGTGCTCCGGGCGAGAGAACCGCGTCGTGCTCGCCAGCTCCGCCGCCGAGCCCGAGCTCAAGGCGCTGCGCGCGGCGCTGGACGCCGACGACGCCATCGACGAGGCCACCTCCGGCTCGGAGGTGGACGCGACCAAGCCGGCACCGGACCTCGTCGAACTCGCCCTGGAACGCGCCGCGGTGCCCGCGGCCCGGGCCGTGTTCGTCGGCGACACCCGCTGGGACGTCGAGGCCGCCCGGCGCGCGGGCATGCCGTGCGTGTGCGTGCTCACCGGCGGCTGGAGCCGCGCCGAGCTGGAGGACGCGGGCGCGGCGGCCGTCTACGACGACCTCCGCGCCCTCCTGGACGACCTGGACCGCGGCCCGCTCGCGCTATGAGGCGCGGTCGCGCTCGGCGGCGAGTTGGAGCGCCACGTCGATGATCATGTCCTCCTGGCCGCCCACGTAGCCGGCCTCGCCGACCTTCTGCAGGATCTCGTGCGCCGGGACGCCGTAGCGCTCGGCGGCCCGCTCGGCGTGCAGCAGGAAGCTGGAGTACACGCCCGCGTACCCCTGCGTGATCGCGCCGCGGTCGGCGAACGGCAGCCGGTGAAGGAACGGCTTCACCACGTCGTCGGCCGCCGCCAGCGCGCCCTGGACGTCCACGCCCGTCGGGACGCCGAGCCGCTCGAACGTCGCGACCAGCACCTCGGTGGGGGAGTTGCCCGCCCCCGCGCCGAGCGCGCACAGCGCGCCGTCGATCTGCCGGGCGCCGTTCTGCTGCGCCAGGACGGAGTTGGCGACTCCGAGGGAGAGGTTCTGGTGGCCGTGGAAACCGACCTGCGCCTCGTGGCCGATCTCCTTGACCAGCGCGCTGATCCGCTCCTGCGCCTCGCCGAGGACGAGGGCGCCGGCGGAGTCGACGACGTAGACGCACTGCGCGCCGCCGTCCACCATGATCCGGGCCTGCCGCGCCAGCTCGTCCGGGCCCACCCGGTGCGACAGCATGAGGAACCCGACGGTCTCCATGCCGAGGTCGCGGGCGGCGGCGAAGTGCTGGAGCGACACGTCCGCCTCGGTGCAGTGCGTGGCGACCCGGGCGACGGACGCGCCCGCGTCGTGCGCCATCTTCAGGTCGTGGACCGTGCCGAGGCCCGGCAGCAGCAGGACGGCGATCTTGGCCCGGGTCGCCTCGTCCACGGCGGCGGCGACGAGCTTGACGTCGTCCTCCAGCGAGAAGCCGTAGTTGAAGGACGACCCGCCGAGGCCGTCGCCGTGGGTGACCTCGATGACCTCGACCCCGGCGGAGTCCAGGGCGTGCACGACGCCGCGGACCTGCTCCTCGGTGAAGCGGTGCGCCATCGCGTGGCTGCCGTCCCGCAGCGTGGAGTCGGTGATCCGGATCTTCTCGTTGACGTCGCTCATACCTGTTCCCTGTCGGGGGGCGGCCCCCCGCACCCCCCGGTTCGCTTCGCTCATTTCGAGGCCTTCCTGCGCGCGATCTGCTCGCCCACCCGGGCGGCGGCCGCGGTCATGATGTCGAGGTTGCCGGCCCAGGGCGGCAGGTAGTCGCCGTTGCCGCGGACCTCCAGGAACACCGCGACGCGGGCCATCCCGTTCCAGATGTCGCGGGGCTCGTCGAACTGCGGCTCGACCCGCAGCGTGTAGCCGGGGACGTAGGCGGCGACCTCCGCCACCATCTTCTCGATCGACTCCGAGATCGCCCCGGTGTCGGCGTCGGACGGGATCGCGCAGAACACCGTGTCCCGCATGATCATCGGCGGGTCCACCGGGTTGAGGATGATGATCGCCTTGCCCCGCCCGGCGCCGCCGACCTGCTCGATCGCGCGCGCCGTGGTCTCGGTGAACTCGTCGATGTTCGCGCGGGTGCCGGGCCCGGCCGAGCGGGACGCGATCGACGCGACGATCTCGGCGTACGGCACCGGCACCACCGAGGACACCGCGTGCACGATCGGGATCGTCGCCTGCCCGCCGCAGGTGATCATGTTCAGGTTGGGGGCGTCCGACAGCGAGTCCAGGTTCACCGGCGGGCACACCAGGGGGCCCGTCGCGGCCGGCGTCAGGTCGATCGCCGTGATCCCCGCCTCCTCGTAGCGGGGCGCGTTGGCCAGGTGCGCCTTCGCCGACGTCGCCTCGAACACCAGGTCGGGCAGCGTGGGCTGCTTCAGCAGCCAGTCCACGCCCTCCGCCGACGCCTCGACGCCCATCCTGCGGGCGCGCTCCAGGCCGTCGGACTCCGGCACCACCCCGACCATCGAGTGGACGTCGATCAGCTCGCTGCGCCGGAGCTTGACCAGCAGGTCGGTGCCGATGTTGCCCGGCCCGACGATCGCCGCCGTCAACTTGCTCATGCCTGTTCCCTGCGAGGGGGCGACCCCCCGCGCCCCCCGGTTCGCTTCGCTCATGCCTGTTCCCTGCGAGGGGGCGACCCCCCGCGCCCCCCGGTTCGCTTCGCTCATGCCTGTTCCCTGCGAGGGGGCGACCCCCCGCGCCCCCCGGTTCGCTTCGCTCATGCCTGTTCCCTGCGAGGGGGCGACCCCCCGCGCCCCCCGGTTCGCTTCGCTCATGCCGAGTCCTCCCTTCCGAACCGAGCGGTAACGGAACCGATCCCGGCGAACGTCGCCGTCAGTGTCTCCCCGGGCGCGACCGGCACGGCCGCGGTGATCGAGCCGGGCAGCACCACGTGCCCGGCCTCCAGGCTCACGCCGCGCTCGCCGAGGACGTTGGCCAGCCAGACCAGCGCGTTGATCGGCGATCCGAGGACCGCGCCGCCCGCGCCGGTGTCGATCAGGTCGCCGTCGCGGCGCAGCAGGCAGCCCATCAGCGACAGGTCCTGGTCGTCGAGCCGGACCGGGCGGGTGCCGAGCACGACGCCGCCGCTGGAGGCGTTGTCCGCGATCGTGTCCGGCAGGGTGATCTTCCAGTCCGCGATGCGGGAGTCGATCACCTCCAGCGCGGGCAGCACGTACTCGACGGCCGCGACGGCGTCCGCCGTCGTGGCGCCGGGACCGGCCAGCGGGCGGCCCAGCACGAACGCGATCTCCGGCTCGATCCGGGGCTGCAGGAACCGCCCGGTGTCGATCGGGGCGCTCTCCGGCAGGAACATCGTGTCCAGCAGCACGCCGAAGTCCGGCTGGTCCACGCCCATCTGGCGCTGCATCGCGGCCGAGGTCAGGCCGACCTTGTGGCCCTTGATCCGCGCGCCGGCGGACGTCCACGCCTCGACCTGGGCGAGCTGGACCGCGTAGGCGTCGGCCACCGACATGTTCGGATGGTCCTTCGTCAGCGGCGAGATGGGAGTGCCGGTGGCGTACGCGTCGAGCAGCGCGGCCGCGGCCTTCTCCACGGAACCCGGGTCCATGGGGCCGTCCTTTCGTTCGTGGGCAGACCGAGCCTCTCCCGCTGCGCCCCCCGCGGGCAACGAGGCCGTCCCGCGTGGTGGGACACTTCTTCCATGGCGTCCGTCCCGTCCGAGGAGAGCTTCCTGCGCCGCGTCGTCGCGGTGCTGTCGGCGTTCCGCCCGGAGGACGACGGCCTGGGCGCGGCCGAGCTGGCCCGCCGCAGCGGCCTGCCGAAGTCGACCGCGCACCGCATCGCCCTGGACCTGGTGGACGCCGGGCTGCTGGAGCGCCGGGGCCCGCGGGTGCGGCTCGGGCTGCGGCTGTTCGAGATCGGGCAGCGGGTGCCGCGCCAGCGGGTGCTGCGGGACGCCGCCGTCCCGTACATGTCGGACCTGCGGGAGGCGACCCGGCAGACCGTCCACCTCGCGGTGCTGGAGGGCGGCGAGGTCGTCTACGTGGAGATCCTCGGCTCCGCCGGCGGGCCGCGGCTGCCGTCGCAGGTGGGCGGGCGGCTGCCCGCGCACGTGACCGGGGTGGGCAAGGCGATCCTCGCGTTCTCCCCGCCGGAGGTGGTCAAGGGCGTGCTGGAGTCGGAGCTGGTGAAGGTCGGCGAGCGCAGCGTGACCGCGCCGGGCCTGCTCGCCCGGGAGCTGGAGACGATCAGGCGCGAGGGCGTCGCCTACGACCGGGAGGAGTCCGGGCACGGGATCGTCTGCGCCGCCAGCCCCGTCCTCGGCCCGGACGGCCTGGTCCTCGGCGCGCTGTCGGTGTCGGGCTGGGCCACCCGGATGCGGCTCGCCGCGGTCGCCCCGGCCGTCCACACCGCGGCGCTCACCCTCTCGCGCACGCTGGGCGGTTAGCCGCGCCGGGCGTTCACCGCCCCGGCAGGCGGCGGGCCAGGAGCTGGGCGAGGTGCTCGCCGTCGCGGTGCGCCAGCTCGCGCAGCTGCGTGCGGCAGCTGAACCCGTCGGCCAGGACCACCGCGTCCTCCCCGGCCGCGCGGACCGCCGGGAGCAGCCGGTGCTCGGCGACGGCGACCGACACCTCGTGGTGGCCCTTCTCGACGCCGAAGTTGCCGGCCAGGCCGCAGCAGTCGCCGAGCCGCCCGACGTCCGCGCCCGCCTTCCGCAGCAGCTCGGCGTCCTTCGCCCAGCCCATGACGGCGTGGTGGTGGCAGTGCGGCTGCGCGATCCCGGTGACGCCGGACAGGTCGGGCGGCGTCCAGTCCGGGGTCTCGGCGAGCAGCTCGGCCAGGGTGCGGGTCGCGGCGGCGACCTCGCGGGCGGCGGCCGCGTCCACGCCCCTCAGCAGCTCCTCGGCGTCGGACCGCAGCACCCCGGTGCAGGACGGCTCCATCCCGACGACCCTCGCGCCGCGCCGGACGTGGGGGAGCAGCGCGCGGACGGCGCGGCGCGCCTGCGCCCGCGCCCCGTCCAGCTGCCCGGTGGAGATCCACGTGATCCCGCAGCACACGGGGCGCTCGGTCACCGTGACGCGGTAGCCGGCGTGCTCCAGCACCCGTACGGTCGCCCGGCCCACCTCCGGGGAGAACGCGTCGGTGAAGCTGTCCACGAACAGCACGACGTCGCCGTTGCGGCCCTCCGGGCTGCGGTGGGAGGCGAACCAGCGCCGGAACGTCACGGGCGCGAGCGCGGGGAGCGTGCGCCGCCGGTCGATGCCCGCGCCCCAGGCCAGCAGCGGCTTCAGCGCGCGCGACCGCATCGCCGCGTTGACCACCCTGATCATCGCGGGCGCCCGGGCGGCGAGCCGGGTCCAGCGCGGGAGCCGGCCGAGCGCGTAGTGGGAGCGCGGCCGGATCCGCCCCCGGTACCGCCGGTGCAGCGCCTCCGCCTTGTAGGAGGCCATGTCGACGCCGGTCGGGCAGTCGGACGCGCAGCCCTTGCAGGCCAGGCAGAGGTCGAGGACGTCGTGCAGGGCCTCGGACTTCCAGCCGTCCGGGCCGAGCTTGCCGCTGACGACCTCCTGCAGGACCCGGGCCCGTCCGCGCGTGGAGTCCTTCTCCTCCCGGGTCGCCAGGTAGGACGGGCACATCACGCCGCCCGTCCCGGTGTTGTCGGCGCGGCACTTGCCCACGCCGGTGCAGCGGTGCACGGCCCGGGACAGGTCGCCGCGGTCGTCCCGGTAGGCGAGACCGAGCCCCCGGTTCAGCGGGATCGTCTGCACGGCGCGCAGGTCGGCGTCCACGGCGGCCGGGCGGACGATGATGCCGGGGTTGAGCACGTCGTCGGGATCGAGGACGTCCTTGACGGCCGAGCACAGCGCCAGCGCCTCGGCCGAGTACATGTGCGGCAGCAGTTCGCCGCGGGCCCGCCCGTCGCCGTGCTCGCCGGACATGGTGCCGCCGTGCCGGGCCGCCAGCGCGGCCGCTTCGTTCAGGAAGTCGCGGAAGACGCGCGTCCCGCCGGCCCGCCCGAAGGGGAAGTCGATCCGGACGTGGATGCACCCGTCGCCGAAATGCCCGTACGGCACGCCGAACAGGTCGTAGCCGGCCAGCAGCGCCTCGAACTCCCGCAGGTACGCGCCGAGCCGCTCGGGCGGGACGGCCGCGTCCTCCCACCCGGCGTGCGCCTGCTCGCCGGCGGGCGTGCGGGCGACGAGCCCGGAGCCGTCCTCGCGGATCCGCCACAGCGCGTCGGCGAGCGCCACGTCATCCACGAGCGCCGAGTCGGCGCAGCCGGACGCGGCGACGAGCCCGCGCGCCGCGGAACGCAGCGCCCCGGCCTCGGGCCCGGCGAGTTCCACCAGCAGCCATCCCGACCCGGACGGCAGCGGCGGCACCGCCCCGGCGCCCCGCCGCTCCCGCACGACGTTCACGATCCGCGAGTCGAGCCCCTCGCAGGCGACCGGGCCGTGCGGCAGGATCGCCGGGACGGCGTCGGCGGCCTCGGCCATCGACCCGTACCCGAGGACGACCAGCACCCGGTGCGCGGGTTCCCGGACCATCCGCACCCGCGCCGCGAGGGTCACCGCGAGCGTCCCCTCGCTTCCCACCAGCGCGCGGGCGACGTCGAAGCCCTTCTCCGGCAGGAGGTGCTCCAGCGAGTAGCCGGAGACCTGCCGGCCGAACCGCCCGAACTCCGTCCGGACGAGGGCCAGGTTCTCGCCGACCAGCCCCCGGAGCCGCTCCAGCAGGACGCTGCCGGTCCGCGCCCCCGGCACGTCGCCGAGCCGCAGCCGCTCCCCGGATCCGGCGACGACGTCGAGGCCGAGCACGTTGTCGCTCGTGCGCCCGTAGCCGAGCGCCCGCGACCCGCACGCGTTGTTGCCGATCATCCCGCCGAGCGTGGCCCGCGTCCGGGTGGACGGGTCGGGCCCGAACCGCAGCCCGTGCCCGGCCGCCCTGCGGTGCAGGTGCTCCTGCACGATGCCGGGCTCGACCAGCGCCGTCCCCGCCTCCGGGTCGATCTCCAGGACGCGGTTCAGATGCCGGCTCACGTCCACGACGACGCCGGGCCCGACCGCGTTGCCCGCGATGGACGTCCCGGCGCCCCGCATCGTGAGCGGCACCCCGGCCTCCCGGCACACCGCGAGGACGGCGGGCAGCTCGCCCGCCTCACGGGGCGTCACCACGACCCGCGGCGGCACCCGGTACAGGGAGGCGTCCGAGGAGTACAGGGACCGCGCGAGCGCCGAGTCGTCCACCCCGCTGACCCCGGCCGCCCGCAGCGCCTCCACCAGTTCGCCGTGCTCACGATGGTCGGTCACGGTGACCACGGTAGGTCATGGCGCGGCCCGCCGGCCGCCCGGCGGCCCGCGGCCTCGCGGGGCCTCCGTCGGGACCAAGGTCCCTACCGCGCGTCACCGTGCTCCGCGAGGGTGGTGCGGCGGAAACCGATCATGGTTACCGCGGGACGTACCGGGAAGGGCCCTCGAAACGGGCTGACGGAGGCAGAGGCACGGTGACTGGGACACGTCGGGCGGCGGAAGCGACGCCCGCAGAGACCGGGGCGGGCGGCGCGCGGCCGATGGTCATGCTGGCGGTGGCCACGATCGGGTTCGCGGTGAACTTCTGGGCGTGGGCGCTGCTGAGCCCGCTCGGCCCGCGGTTCAAGGACTCGCTGGAGCTGTCGTCGTTCGAGCAGTCCCTGCTCGTGGCCGTGCCCGTGGTCGTGGGCTCGCTGGGACGCATCCCCGTCGGCGCGCTGACCGACCGGTTCGGCGGCCGCGTGATGTTCCCCGCGGTCTCGCTGTTCACCATCGTGCCCGTCCTCTACCTGGGCCTGGCCGGGCACTCCTCGCTGGCGTCGCTGCTGGCGGGCGGGTTCTTCCTCGGCATCGCCGGGACGACGTTCGCCGTCGGGGTCCCCTTCGTCAACGCCTGGTTCCCGCCCCGGCGGCGCGGGCTGGCGGTCGGGGTCTTCGGCGCCGGGATGGGCGGCACCGCGATCAGCGCGCTGACGACCGTCAAGGAGGTCGACAGGTACGGGATGCGGTTCCCGTTCGTGGTGATGGCCGTGCTGCTCGCCGTGTACGCGGCCGTCGCGTGGCTCGTCCTGCGGGAGGCCCCGGGGCGGACGGCGCCGACCGAGCCGCTCGCGAAGCGGCTGGCCGCGACGGCCCGGATGGGCGTGACGTGGCAGATGTCGGCGCTGTACGCGGTCGCCTTCGGCGGCTACGTCGCCTTCTCGGTGTACCTGCCCACGTATCTGAAGACGGAGTACGGGCTTTCGCAGTCGGACGCCGCGAACCGGATGGCGGGATTCGTCCTGCTGGCCGTCGTGATGCGCCCGATCGGCGGATGGCTGTCGGACCGGGTGGGCGCCCCCCGGGTGATGGTGACGGTCCTGGCGGTGACGGTGGCGGGCGCGGCGGCGCAGGCGTTCTCGCCGCCGCTGATGCCGCTCGGGACGATCGCGTTCCTCGCCATGGCCGCCGCGCTCGGCGCCGGCAGCGGGGCGACGTTCGCGCTGGTCGCGCAGCTCACCCCGGTGAGCAAGGTCGGCGCGGTCACCGGCGTCGTCGGTGCCGCGGGCGGCCTCGGCGGGTTCGTCCCTCCGCTGGTCATGGGCTTCGTCTACGGCGCCTACGGCTCCTACGCCGCCGGACTGGTGCTGCTCGCGCTCGTGGCCGCGGCCGCCGCGCTGTTCACCGCCACGGTCGTCCGGCGCGCCGCGCTGGACCGCCAAGCCGCATAGGGAAGGAAATCTCGTGAGCTCGACCGATGGCCGGCCCGGACTGGACGGCCCGCTGGAAGACGCACTGGTGAGCACGCGGAGGTACTTCACCCGCGCGCGGGTCTCCCCGGATCTGCGGACCATGACCAAGAAGGGCGGGCGGCAGGCGGACGCCTTCTACCGGGACCGCTGGTCGCACGACAAGGTCGTGCGCTCCACGCACGGCGTGAACTGCACCGGCTCGTGCTCCTGGAAGGTGTACGTCAAGGACGGCATCATCACCTGGGAGGCGCAGCAGACCGACTACCCATCGGTGGGCCCGGACCGCCCCGAGTACGAGCCGCGCGGCTGCCCCCGGGGCGCGTCGTTCTCCTGGTACACCTACTCGCCGACCCGCGTGCGGTACCCGTACGTGCGCGGCGTCCTGCTGGAGATGTACCGGGAGGCCAAGGCCCGCACGGGCGACCCGGTGACCGCGTGGCGCGAGATCGTCTCCGACCCGGAGAGGGCCCGCGCCTACAAGGGCGCGCGGGGGCGGGGCGGCCTGGTGCGGGCGTCGTGGGACGAGGCGACCGAGATGATCGCCGCCGCCCACGTCCACACGATCGCCGAGTACGGCCCCGACCGGGTCGCCGGGTTCTCCCCGATCCCGGCGATGTCGATGGTGTCGCACGCGTCGGGGGCCCGGTTCGTGTCACTGATCGGCGGGACGATGCTGTCGTTCTACGACTGGTACGCCGACCTGCCGGTGGCGTCCCCGCAGGTGTTCGGCGACCAGACCGACGTCCCGGAGTCGGGCGACTGGTGGGACGCCGGCTACCTGATCATGTGGGGCTCGAACCTGCCGGTGACCCGCACCCCGGACGCGCACTGGATGACCGAGGCCCGCTACCGGGGCCAGAAGGTCGTGGCCGTCTCCCCGGACTACGCCGACAACGTCAAGTTCGCCGACGAGTGGCTGGCCGCCCAGCCCGGCACGGACGGCGCCCTGGCGATGGCGATGGGGCACGTCATCCTCAAGGAGTTCTTCGTCGACCGGCGGGTGCCATACTTCACCGATTACGTCAAGCGCTACAGCGACCTGCCGTTCCTCGTCCGGCTGGAGGAGCGCGACGGCGCCCACGTCCCCGGCAAGTTCCTCACCGCGGCCGACCTGCCGGGCGCCGAGGCCGGGTCCGAGTACGCCGCGTTCAAGACCGTGATCCTGGACGCGAACACCGGGCATCCGCTGGTGCCGAACGGGTCGCTCGGATTCCGGTACGGCGACGCCGGCGTGGGCAAGTGGAACCTGGACCTGGGCGACGCCGACCCGCTGCTGTCGGTCGAGGGCGGCGAGACGGCCGAGGTGGAACTGGCCCGGTTCGACGGCGTTGACGGCGCGCCGGGAACGCTCCGCCGGGGCGTGCCGGTGCGGAACGTCGGCGGCCACCTGGTCACGACCGTGTTCGACCTGCTGCTCGCCCAGTACGGAGTGGGACGGGACGGGCTGCCGGGTTCGTGGCCGTCCGGCTACGACGACGCGTCGGAGCCGGGCACCCCGGCCTGGCAGGAGACGATCACCGGCGTGCCCGCGCGGGCGGCCGAGCGGATCGGGCGCGAGTTCGCGGCGAACGCCGAGGAGTCCCGCGGCCGGTCGATGATCATCATGGGCGCGGGCACCAACCACTGGTTCCACTCCGACACCATCTACCGGACGTTCCTCGCGCTGACCACGCTGACCGGCGGGCAGGGCGTGAACGGCGGCGGCTGGGCGCACTACGTCGGGCAGGAGAAGTGCCGTCCGGTGACCGGGTGGGCGCAGCTGGCGTTCGGGCTGGACTGGTCCCGCCCGCCCCGCCAGATGATCGGCACCGCCTTCTGGTACCTGCATTCCGACCAGTTCCGCTACGACCAGTTCGACGCGGGCACCCTGTCGGCGGCGACGGGCGGCGGGCGGCTCGCCGGCCGGTCCACGGCCGACGTGATCGCGCAGGCGGCCCGGCTGGGCTGGATGCCGTCCTACCCGACCTTCGACCGCAACCCGCTCACCCTCGCCGACGAGGCGGAGGCCGCCGGGAGGCCGGCCGGCGAGCACATCGTGGACGAGCTGAAGGCCGGCCGGCTGAGGTTCGCCTGCCAGGACCCCGACGCCCCGGAGAACTTCCCCCGCGTCCTCACCGTGTGGCGGTCCAACCTGCTGGGCTCGTCCGCCAAGGGCAACGAGTACTTCCTCAAGCACCTGCTCGGCGCCGCCGACGCCGTACGGGCGGAGGAGACGCCGCCGGGCGAGCGCCCCAAGGAGGTCGTCTGGCGGGACGAGGCCCCGGCCGGCAAGCTCGACCTGCTGCTGTCGCTGGACTTCCGGATGACCAGCACCACGGTGTACTCCGACATCGTGCTGCCTGCCGCGACCTGGTACGAGAAGCACGATCTCAACACCACCGACATGCACCCGTTCGTGCACTCGTTCAACCCGGCGATCGCGCCGCCGTGGCAGACCCGGAGCGACTGGCGGGCCTTCCAGGACATCGCCGTCCAGTTCAGCCGGCTCGCCGAGCGGCATCTGGGCGTCCGCAAGGACGTCGTCGCCGTGCCGCTGCTGCACGACACCCCCGACGAGATGGCGACGCCCCACGGACGCGTCGCCGACTGGGCCGAGGGCGAGTGCGAGCCCGTCCCCGGCGTGACGATGCCGAAGCTGGTGACGGTGGAGCGCGACTACCCGGCCGTCGCCGCGAAGATGACCGCGCTCGGCCCGCTCGCCGAGCGGCTCGGCGGGACCACCAAGGGCGTCACGTTCGACATGGAGGGCGCGGTCGAGTACCTGAGGCACAAGAACGGCGTGGTGCGGGGAGGCCCCGCGGACGGGCGCCCCTCGCTGCGGCGGGACGTGCACGCCTGCGAGGCGATCCTGGCGATGTCGGGGACCACGAACGGGCAGCTGGCCGTCCAGGGCTTCCGGGCGGTGGAGAGGCGCACCGGGCGGCGCCTGGCCGACCTGGCCGCCGAGCACGAGGGCAAGCAGATCACGTTCGCCGACACCCAGGCGCGCCCCGTGCCCGTCATCACCTCCCCGGAGTGGTCGGGCTCGGAGGCCGGCGGGCGCCGGTACTCGCCGTTCACGATCAACGTGGAGCGGCTCAAGCCGTGGCACACCCTGACGGGGCGGCAGCACTTCTACCTCGACCACGACTGGATGGCCGAACTGGGCGAGCAGCTGCCGACGTTCCGTCCGCCGCTCAACATGTCCGCCCTGTTCGGCGAGCCCGAGCTCGGCGAGACCGGCGAGCTCGGCCTGGCCGTCCGGTACCTCACCCCGCACAACAAGTGGTCGATCCACTCGGAGTACCAGGACAACCTGTTCATGCTGTCGCTGTCGCGCGGCGGCCCGGTGGTCTGGATGAGCGGGGAGGACGCCGCGAAGATCGGCGTGCGCGACAACGACTGGATCGAGGCGGTGAACCGCAACGGCGTCGTCGTCGCCCGGGCGATCGTCTCGCACCGGATGCCCGAGGGCACCGTGTACATGTACCACGCGCAGGACAAGCTGATCGACGTCCCGCGTTCGGAGACCTCCGGCCGCCGCGGCGGCATCCACAACTCGCTGACCCGGCTGCTGATCAAGCCGAGCCATCTCATCGGCGGGTACGCGCAGCTGTCGTTCGCGTTCAACTACCTCGGCCCGACGGGCAACCAGCGCGACGAGGTCACCGTCATCCGCCGCCGCTCACAGGAGGTGCAGTACTAGTGCGCGTCATGGCGCAGATGTCGATGGTGATGAACCTCGACAAGTGCATCGGCTGCCACACCTGCTCGGTCACCTGCAAGCAGGCCTGGACGAACCGCAGCGGCGTCGAGTACGTGTGGTTCAACAACGTCGAGACCCGGCCCGGGCAGGGCTACCCCCGGCGGTACGAGGACCAGGAGCGCTGGCGCGGCGGCTGGACGCTGAACCGGCGCGGCCGGCTCGCCCTCAGGGGCGGCGGCCGGCTCCGCAAGCTCCTGACGATCTTCTCCAACCCCAAGCTGCCCGGGATCGACGACTACTACGAGCCCTGGACCTACGACTACGAGACCCTCACCGACGCGCCCCTGCAGGAGCACACGCCGGTCGCGCGGCCGAAGTCGCTGCTGTCCGGCGAGGACATGAAGATCTCCTGGTCGGCGAACTGGGACGACGACCTCGGCGGCTCGGTCGAGCACGGAGACAAGGACGTCCTGCTCAAGGAGATCTCCGACAAGGTGAAGATGGAGTTCGACAAGACCTTCATGTTCTACCTGCCGCGGATCTGCGAGCACTGCCTCAACCCCAGCTGCGCGGCGTCCTGCCCGTCCGGTGCGATCTACAAGCGGACCGAGGACGGCATCGTGCTGGTCGACCAGGACCGCTGCCGCGGCTGGCGGATGTGCGTGTCGGGCTGCCCGTACAAGAAGGTCTACTTCAACCACCGCACCGGCAAGGCCGAGAAGTGCACGTTCTGCTTCCCGCGCGTCGAGGTCGGCATCCCCACCGTCTGCTCCGAGACGTGCGTCGGGCGGCTGCGCTACATCGGGCTGGTGCTCTACGACGCCGACAAGGTGCTGGAGGCCGCCTCCACGCCGGAGGACACCGACCTGTACGAGGCGCAGCGCCGGGTGTTCCTCGACCCGCACGACCCGGCCGTCGTCGCGGCGGCCGAGCGGGAGGGGATCCCGCAGGACTGGATCGAGGCCGCGCAGCGCTCCCCGATCCACGCCCTGATCAACACCTACAAGGTGGCGCTGCCGCTGCACCCGGAGTACCGGACGATGCCGATGGTCTGGTACATCCCGCCGCTGTCGCCGGTCGTGGACGTCGTCCGCGACACCGGCCACGACGCCGAGGACCGCGGCAACCTGTTCGCCGCGATCGACGCGCTGCGCATCCCGGTGGAGTACCTCGCCGAACTGTTCACCGCCGGGGACACCGCCCCGGTGGACGCCGTGCTGCGGCGGCTGGCCGCGATGCGCTCCTACATGCGCGACATCAACCTCGGCCGCGAGCCCGACGAGACGATCCCGCAGGGGGTCGGGATGTCGGGGGAGGCGATGTACGACATGTACCGGCTGCTGGCGCTGGCCAAGTACGACGAGCGGTACGTGATCCCACCCGCGCACGCCGAGCAGGCCCACGGCCTGGAGGAACTGGCGACCGAGTGCGCGCTCGACTACGAGGGCGGGCCGGGGATGGGCGGGGCCGGGGCGGGCGGCGGCTCGGGGCCGTTCGGCGAGGCCTCCGGCGGTGCCAGCCCGATCGCGGTGGAGAACTTCCACATGCTCAGGGAGCGGCAGACGTCCGACAACCCGGTCGACCCGGCCGACAAGCACAAGCGCGTCAACCTGCTCAACTGGGACGGCAAGGGCGCCCCTGCCGGACTGTTCCCCGCCCGCGAGGACGAGGGCCCGGGCCCGGACGGCGCCAACCCGCCCGCGGACTCGGGCGACGCCGAAACGGAGCCCCGGCCGTGAAGATCCGACCCGTGAACAAGGCCGGCCTGACCGACACCGAGCTCGCCACCGCCTGGCAGGTCGCCTCGCTGCTGCTCGGCTACCCCGACGAGGAACTGCTCGGACGGCTGCCGCTGCTGCGCCGGGCCGTGGCGAGCCTGCCCCCGCCCGTCGCGGAGCCGCTGGGCCGCGTCCTCGACCATCTGGACGCGGCCCCGCCGCGCGAGCTGGCGGCCGACTACGTCGCCACGTTCGACCACCGCAAACGCTGCTGCCTCTACCTCACGTACTACGCCTACGGGGACACCCGCAAACGCGGCATGGCCCTGGTGCGCTTCAAGCAGGCGTACCAGGCGGCCGGGCTCGACCTCGACGAAGGCGAGCTCCCCGACCACCTGGCCGTCGTGCTGGAGTTCGCCGCCACCGGCGACCTCGCGCAGGGACGCCGGCTGCTCCTGGAGCACCGCGCCGGCCTGGAGCTCCTGCGCCTGTCCCTCACCGAGTCCGGGTCGCCGTGGAAGGCCGTCCTGGACGCAGTCACGGCCACGCTTCCGCCGCTGACCGGGCGGGGCGAGGAGGCCGTCGCCCGGCTCATCGCCGAGGGCCCGCCCGAAGAGGAGGTCGGCCTCGCCCCCTACGGCGCCGACGCGACCGCCATGGGGCCCGTCTTCCTGCCCGATCCCGCCATTGGAGGCCGCTCGTGACCCGTGACCTGCCCGTTCTCGCCGCTGAGAACGGCGGCGATCCCGGCGTGGCCGGCATCCTGCTGTGGGTCGCCCTGCCCTACGTCGCGGTGGCGGTGTTCGTCCTCGGGCACATCTGGCGCTACCGCTACGACAAGTTCGGCTGGACGACCCGCTCGTCCCAGCTCTACGAACGCCGGCTGCTGCGCATCGGCAGCCCGCTGTTCCACTTC
Organism: Actinomadura coerulea; assembly: GCF_014208105.1. Taxonomy (NCBI): domain Bacteria; kingdom Bacillati; phylum Actinomycetota; class Actinomycetes; order Streptosporangiales; family Thermomonosporaceae; genus Actinomadura; species Actinomadura coerulea. The sequence continues at coordinate 2,462,802 of NZ_JACHMQ010000001.1, read as the reverse complement.
GGCATCCTCGTCGTCGCGCTCGGCCACGTCGGCGGGCTGCTGATCCCCGACACCTGGACGCGGGCCGCCGGCGTGACCGAGGACATGTACCACGTCGTCGCCGTGGTGCTCGGCACCATCGCCGGCTTCTGCACCCTGGCCGGGCTGGCGATCCTGATCTACCGGCGGCGCACGGTCGGACCGGTGTTCTCCGCGACCACCCGCAACGACAAGCTCATGTACGCCGTCCTGGCGCTGACCATCGTCCTCGGCCTGTCCGCGACCGTCGTCGCGAACATCGTCGGCGGCGGCTACGACTACCGGGAGACGGTCTCCCCCTGGTTCCGGTCGATCTTCTACCTGCGGCCCGACCCCGGGCTGATGACCGGTGTGCCGATCCTGTTCCAGCTCCATGCGCTCAGCGCGCTCGTCCTGTTCGGCATCTGGCCGTTCACCCGGCTGGTGCACATGCTCACCGCCCCGATCGGCTACCTGACCCGCCCCTACATCGTCTACCGCAGCCGCGACGAGCAGCTCGGCATGCACCGTCCCCGCCGGGGGTGGGAGCGGGCCACCTGAGAGCCCGGGGTGCCGCCGGACGCCGCCGGGGCGGGCGGTAACGTCCGGTGGCGACCCGTCCCGCCACCCGGCCCGCCACCCGCCCGGTACGCCCTCGGAGGCCCCTCGTGCTCGCCGTCACCACCGCCGACGTGCGGATCTTCCTGCATGTGCTCGCCGCGACGATCTGGGTCGGCGGCCAGATCACCCTCGGCGCGCTCGTGCCCGCGCTGCGCGGATACGAGGGCGTCACCAAGGCCGCCGCCCGCCGGTTCAACGCGATCGCCTGGCCCGCGTTCGCCGTCCTCGTCCTCACCGGAGGCTGGAACATCGCCGCGGACGACCTGGGCGGCGCCGCCCAGCGCACCCTGGAGGTGAAGCTGGTGTTCGTCGTGCTGTCCGGTGCGGCCGCCTTCCTGCACGCCCGCGCCAGATCCAAGGCCGGGCTCGCCGTCTGGGGCGCGCTCGGGGCCCTGGGCGCGCTCCTCGCGCTGTTCTTCGGCGTCCAGCTCGGCTGACGCCCGCCGCCCGCCGCCCGCCGCGCGTTGCGCCGGGAAGCTGGTAGATCGTCTAGGTTTGTCCCATGAGCGATTCCGTGGCGGTGGGGCTGGTCGGGGCGGGACCCTGGGCGGGGATGGTGCACGCGCCCGCGCTGGCGGCGGGCCCGGCCACGCGGCTCGCGGGAGTGTGGGCGCGGCGGCCCGAGGCGTCCGCCGCGCTGGCCGGCGAGCACGGCGCCCCCTCGTTCGAGCGGATCGAGGAGCTGTTCGACGCCTGCGAGGCCGTGGCGTTCTCCGTCCCGCCGGACGTCCAGGCCGACCTCGCCGCCCGGGCCGCCCGCGCGGGCAAGGCCGTCCTGCTGGAGAAGCCCCTCGGCATGGACCTGGACGGCGCCCGCCGCCTCGCCGGCGCGATCGCCGAGGCCGGCGTCGTCTCGCAGATGGTCCTCACGCTGCGCTACTCGCGCGCCGCCCGCGACTTCCTCGACCGGACGCGCGGGCTGGAGCCGTTCGGCGGCTACGGCTCGTTCGTCTCGTCCGTGCTGAGCGGGGGCCCCTTCGCCACCCCGTGGCGGCTGGAGAAGGGGGCGCTGCTCGACCTCGGCCCCCACATCGTCGACATGCTGGACGCCGCGCTCGGCCGGGTCACCGGCGTGCGCGCGCACGGCGACCCGCTCGGCTGGCTGGGGCTGACGCTGGAGCACGAGGGCGGCGCGATCAGCCAGGCGTCGGTGTCGATGGCGGGCACGGGGGAGCTCCCGCCCGCCCACGTCGAGGTGTTCGGGCGGGGCGGCCACGCGCGGCTCGACTGGTCGCAGCTCGGCGACGACGCGTTCGCCACGATGGTGGCCGAGTTCGCCGCCGCCGTCCGCGGCGGGACGGGCCCGGCGCTGGACGCCGCCCACGGCCTGCGGATCCAGGAGGTGCTCGCCTCGGCCGAGGCGCAGCTCGCCTGACGCGCCTGCCATGCTTGGGGCATGGCACGCACCATCGATGACATCCTCGCAGCGGCGCGCGACCGGCTCGCGCGCGTCCATCCCGACCAGGCCCACGCCGAGACGAGCGACGGGGCGGTGCTGGTGGACATCCGCCCGGCCGCCCAGCGCGCGGAGGAGGGCGAGATCCCGGGCGCGCTGATCGTGGAGCGCAACGTCCTGGAGTGGCGCTTCGACCCCGCCTCGGGCGCCCGGTTGCCCGAGGCCACCGGCCACGATCTGCGCGTCATCGTGTTCTGCTCGGAGGGCTACACCTCCAGCCTGGCCGCCGCGTCCCTGCACGACCTCGGGCTGACCCGCGCCACCGACGTCGTGGGCGGGTTCAAGGCGTGGCGCGCCGCGGGCCTGCCGACGACCGGGGGCGCCGACCGGGTGAGTTGAGCTCTTAACATTCCTGGTGTTAACTTCTGGCCTGGCGTCCGGACGGAGGAGCGGGGCATGAGCGACCGGCAGCGGCGGGGGCCCGCGCAGCGGCAGGACGCGATCGCCGAGGCGGTGCTCGCCGCGGGGTCGGGGACGGCCGCCGAGCTCGCCGGGCGGTTCGGGGTCAGCCTCATGACGATCCACCGCGACCTGGACGAGCTGGAGCGCCAGGGCATCGTCCGCAAGTACCGCGGCGGGGTCACCGCGCAGCGGTCCGGGGTCTTCGAGAGCAGCGTCGCCTACCGGGCCAAGACGATGCGCGAGGAGAAGGAGTCCGTCGCCGCGAGGGCGGTCGAGCTGGTCGAGCCCGGCATGGCGATCATGCTCGACGACTCGACGACGGCCCTCGCCCTCGCCCGGCGGCTCCCGGACGTCGGCCCGCTGACGATCGTCACCAACTTCCTCGACGGCCTGAACCTGCTGGCCCCGGTGCAGGGCATCCGGCTGATCGCGCTCGGCGGCGACTACGACCCGCTGCACAACTCGTTCATGGGCGTCTCGTGCGTCGAGATGATCGAGTCCCTCCAGGTCGACCTGTGCTTCGTGTCGACCTCGGCGGTGTCGGCGGGCAACGCCGGCCACCAGGAGCAGCGGGTCGTGGTCGTCAAGCGGGCCATGCTGCGCAGCGCCGTCCGCAACGTCCTGCTGGTGGACCACACGAAACTGGGCCGCACCGCGCTGCACCGGGTCGCGCCGCTGAGCGACTTCGAGCGGGTCGTCGTGGACGACGGGGCGGCGCCGGAGGCGCTGGCCGAGCTGGCGAAGCACAAGGTCGACTACGACGTCGCCGCGCGCCCGCGCCGCTGACCTCCGTGTGAGCACGGACGTTATAACTAACATCGTCTGACCCGTGCGTGCCTAGAGCCCTCACGGGATCGATGCTGAGCTGTGACCAGGCTTTTCCGACTCTGTGGACGATCTTCTTCACGATCATCTGTGTTAGTTAACGCCCATGTATTGACACTTCTAACGTTCGTGATGTTACGTTCTCCCCGCGGTGGCCGCCGACCCCGGTCGCGCGGACGCCGCATCGGCTCCATCGCCCCCTTCACGGGCGTACCCCCGAGGAGAACGTTGTGAAGAAGCCCTCCCTCAGGACGGTCGCCGCGGCCGCCGCGGCGCTCGCCGTGCTCGCCCCCGCCGCGGCGTGCTCCTCCGAGAGCGCGGGGTCCGGCGGCGGCGACGCGAAGAACGCCAAGATCGCGTTCCTGATGCCCGACATCGCCTCGACCCGCTACGAGCTCTACGACGCCCCGCTGTTCAAGGCCAAGATGAAGCAGCTGTGCGGCGGCTGCACCGTGCTCTACCAGAACGCCGGCGCCGACGCCTCCAAGCAGCAGCAGCAGGCCAGCTCGGTGCTCGCCCAGGGCGTCAAGGCCATCGTGATCGACCCGGTCGACTCGGCCGCGGCGGCGTCGATCGTCCGGATGGCGCAGTCCCGGAACGTGAAGGTGATCGCCTACGACCGCCCCATCCCGGCGGCCAAGGCCGACTACTACGTCTCGTTCGACAACGAGAAGATCGGCGCGATGATCGGCCAGTCGCTGGTCGAGCACCTCAAGCAGGAGAAGGCCGAGGGCGGCATCCTGGAGGTCAACGGCTCGCCCACGGACGCCGCCGCGAACCTGATCAAGAAGGGCATCCACAGCTCCGTCGACCCGAGCGGCTTCAAGCTGCTCGCCGAGTACGACACGCCCGGCTGGGAGCCCGCGAAGGCCCAGCAGTGGGTCAGCGGCCAGATCAGCAAGTTCCGCGGCCAGATCGCGGGCGTCGTCGCCGCGAACGACGGCACCGGCGGCGCCGCCGTCGCCGCGTTCAAGGCCGCCGGCGCCGACGTCCCGCCGGTGACCGGCAACGACGCCGAGCTCGCCGCCGCGCAGCGCATCATCGCCGGCGACCAGTACAACACGATCTCCAAGCCGATCAAGATCGTGGCGGAGGCCGCCGCCGACGCGGCCCACAAGTTCGTGCAGGGCGAGACTCCCAAGGGCAACACGACGCTGTTCGGCACGCCCTCGGAGCTGTTCACGCCGACCGTCGTCACGCAGGACAACATCGGCAAGGTCCTGCTCGGTCCGGACGGCGCCCTCAAGGCCGACAAGGTCTGCACCGCCGAGTACGCGGCCGCCTGCGCCAAGCTCGGCCTCAAGTAGCGATCTCCCGAGGTTCGTCATGTCACCAACGCCCACCCCGGCCGCCGGCGCGGCGGGCCCGCTGCTGTCGCTGCGCGGCGTCAGCAAGTCGTTCGGCGCGGTCGCCGCGCTCACCGGCGTCGACCTGGACGTCGCCGCGGGCCAGGTCGTCGCCCTCGTCGGCGACAACGGCGCCGGCAAGTCCACCCTCGTGAAGGTCCTGTCCGGCGTGCACGCCCCGGACGCGGGGACCATCACCTTCGAGTCGCGGGAGGTGAGCATCCCCACCCCGGCCGCGGCGCAGCAGCTCGGCATCGCGACCGTCTTCCAGGACCTCGCCCTCTGCGAGAACCTCAACGTGATCGAGAACCTGTTCCTCGGCCGCGAGATGCGGGCGCTGCGCCTGGACGACGTCGCGATGGAGGTCCGCTCCCGCGAGCTGCTCGGCCAGCTCTCGGCGAAGATCCCCTCGGTGGGGGTCCCGGTCGCGGCGCTGTCGGGAGGCCAGCGGCAGACGGTGGCGATCGCCCGGTCGCTGCTCGGCGACCCGAAGGTCATCATCCTGGACGAGCCGACCGCCGCGCTCGGCGTGGCGCAGACCGCCGAGGTGCTGAACCTGATCGAGCGGCTCAGGGAGCGCGGCCACGGCGTCCTCATGATCAGCCACAACATGGCCGACGTGCAGGCCGTCGCCGACACCGTCGCCGTACTGCGCCTCGGCCGCAACAACGGCGTGTTCGACGCGCGGACGACCTCCGCCGAGGAACTGGTCGCCGCCATCACCGGCGCGACCGACAACGTGGTGAGCCGCCGCGCCGGCAGGCTCCGTCCCGAGGCGGGGGACGCCCCCGCGGACACCGGCGGGGACACCGGGACCCCGCAGGCACAGGACGCCGCCGCCGGCGGCGCGGACGAGCCGGACGGCGACCGGCCCGAGCGGGTCGCGCCGGGCGGCCTGAGGAAGGGAGCGGGCGATGAGTGACCTCATGGCGCCCCCGCGGACCGGGACCGGTCTGCCGGGCGAGCCCGGGGACCGGGGCGTGCGCGCCGCGCTGGCAGCGGCCGCCGACCGGGTCCGCGGCGGCGACCTCGGCGTCGCGCCGGTCGTCGGCGGGCTGATCGTGATCTGGACCGTGATGCAGATCCTCAACCCGGTCTTCCTGTCCAGCGCGAACCTCGTCAACCTGGCGCTGGAGTGCGTGCCGGTCGGCGTGATCGCGCTCGGCGTGGTGTTCATGCTGCTGGTCGGGCAGATCGACCTGTCGGTGGGTTCCGTGAGCGGGCTCAGCGCCGCCGTGGTCGCGGTGCTGTTCGTCGACCACGGCTGGCCGTTCTGGCTGGCGATCGTCGCGGCGGTGGCGCTGGCCGTCGTGCTCGGCTGGTTCTACGCGAAGGTGTTCAACCGGCTCGGCGTGCCCAGCTTCGTCATCACCCTGTCCGGGCTGCTCGGCTGGCTCGGCCTGCAACTGTGGGTCCTCGGGCCCAAGGGCTCGATCAACCTGCCGTTCGACTCGCGGCTGGTGACGTTCGCCCAGCTCGACTTCCTCCCGGCGTGGCTGGCGTACGCACTGGCCGCCGCGGGCGCGGCCGGGCTGTACCTGACGGGCCGCAACCGGGCGGTGCAGCGCCGCAGGGCGGGCCTGCCCGCGACGGCGGAGCGCACGCTCGTCCTGCGCAGCGTCGCCCTGCTGGCCGGCCTCGTCCTGGCGGTCTGGTATCTCAACCGGGACCGCGGCGTCGGCTGGATGTTCGTGCTGTTCCTGGCGCTCGTGCTGGCCACGCACTACGTCCTCTCCCGGACGAAGTACGGCAAGTCCGTGTACGCGGTCGGCGGCAACGTCGAGGCGGCACGGCGGGCGGGCATCAACGTCAAGACCGTCTACGCCTCGGCGTTCGTCATGTGCACCACGCTCGCCGCGATCGGCGGCATCCTCGCCGCGGCGCGCCTCGCGGCGTCCAACCAGAGCAGCGGCGGCGGCGACGTCAACCTGAACGCGATCGCGGCGGCCGTGATCGGCGGGACCAGCCTGTTCGGCGGGCGCGGCAACGCCTTCGCGGCCCTGCTCGGCATCCTGGTCATCCAGTCGATCTCCAGCGGGCTGACGCTGCTGAACCTCGACTCGTCCTACCGTTTCATGGTCACCGGCGCGGTGCTGCTGCTCGCCGTGGCGCTGGACTCGGTCGCCCGCCGCTCGCGCGCCTCGCACGGCCGCGCCTGACCGGCACGGGTTGGATGGGACCACTACGCAACGGACGGGGGAGCCGATGACGGTCGTCTGCGTCGACGCGGGCACCACGATGATCAAGGCGGTGGGGTACGCCGGGGACGGCGCCGAACTGGCCGTCGCCCGGCGGCCCACCGAGGTCGCCCGGCCCGCGCCGGGGCACGCCGAGCAGGACATGGCCGCGGTGTGGCGGGCCGTCGCCGACGCCGTCCGGGAGGTGCTCGGGAAGATCGGCGGCGGCGCCGACTTCCTGGCGCTCACCGCGCAGGGCGACGGCTGCTGGCTGGTGGACGGCGACGGCGCCCCCACCGGCCCGGCGATCCTGTGGAACGACGGCCGCGCCGCCCCGGCCGTCGAGCGCTGGGCGGCCTCCGGCGTGCTGGAGCGGGCGTTCCGCGTCAACGGGTCGCTGCACTTCGCGGGCCTGCCGAACGCGATCCTCACCTGGCTGCGCGAGCACGACCCCGACCGGCTCGCCCGGTCGGCGGCGTCCCTGACCTGCGGCGGCTGGATCTTCTCCCGCCTCACCGGGCAGATCGCGGTGGACGGCTCGGACGCGTCCGCGCCGTTCCTGGACATCGCCGCGCTGCGCTATTCCGACGACCTGCTCCGCGCCTACGACATGGAGTGGGCGCGGCGGCTCCTGCCCGACGTGCGCGGCGACGCCCGGCGCGCCGCGCCCCTGACCCGGGCCGCGGCGGACGAGCTGGGGCTGCCGGAGGGGCTGCCGGTCGTCCTCGCCCCCTACGACATCGCGTCCACCGCGATCGGCGTCGGCGCGGTCGACACCGGCCAGGCCTGCACGATCCTCGGGACGACGCTGTGCACGGAGACGGTCGTGGACGGCCCGCGGCTGGGCGGCGACCCGTCCGGCCTCACGGTCGCGATGGGCCTGCCGGGCCGCTACCTGCGGGCCTTCCCGACCCTCGCAGGCGGCCAGGTCGTCGACTGGGCGTGCCGCGTGCTCGGCCTCGCCGCGCCCGCGGCGCTCGCCGAGCTGGCCGCCTCGGCGGCGCCGGGCGCCGACGGGCTGGTCTTCCTGCCGTACCTGTCGCCCGCCGGCGAACGCGCGCCGTTCCTGGACTCCCGGGCGCGCGGCGCGTTCCACGGCCTCACCGTCCACCACGAGCGCGAGCACATCGCCCGCGCCGTCCTGGAAGGGCTGAGCCTGGTCGTGCGCGACTGCCTGACGGCGGCCGAGACCCGCCCCACCGAGCTGCGGGTCAGCGGCGGCGGCTCGGCCAGCCCCGTGTGGCTGGGCATGCTGGCCGACGTCACGGGCGTCCCGGTCGTCCGGTCCGCCGACAGCGAGGCCGGGGCGCGCGGCGCGTTCATCACCGGCCTGCTGGCCACCGGGCGGGCCGCCGGCGCCCGCGAGGCCGCCGACGCCCACGTCCGTCCCGGCGACACCCACGCGCCCGACCCGGACCGCGCCGCCCACTACGCCCAGGCATATGAGGACTTCTTGACGATCCGCTCCGCCACGGCGCCCGCCTGGCCGGCGCTCGCGGCCGCCCGCGCCCGCACCGGCCTGGACGGCGGCGCCCGGTGACCGGACAGAACGAGGCCGTGTGGATCGGGGTCGACCTCGGGACGCAGAGCGTGCGCGCGCTCGCCGTCACCGCGTCGGGCGACGTGGCCGGCGCCGGGAGCCGGGCGCTGACCGGGCGGCGGGACGGCCCCCGGCACGAGCAGGACCCCGAGGACTGGTGGACGGCGGTCGGCGCCGCCTGCCGTGAGGCGCTGCGCGACGTCCCGGCGCCGGCGGTGCAGGCCGTCGCGGTCGACGCCACGTCCGGGACGATCCTGCTCACCGACGACGCCGGGCGGCCGCTGACCCCGGCGCTCATGTACGACGACACCCGCGCGGCCGGCCACGTCCAGCGCGTCAACGAGGCCGGCGGCGAGGTGTGGCGCAGCCTCGGCTACCAGCGCATGCAGCCCGCCTGGGCGCTGCCGAAGCTGCTGTGGCTCCTGGAGCACCACCCGCACGAGGGCGCCCGCCTCGCCCACCAGGCCGACTTCGTCAACCGGCGGCTGACCGGGCACCCGGTGGCCGCGGACCTCAGCAACGCGCTGAAGACCGGGGCGGACCTCGTCGCCGAGGACTGGCCCGCGGACGTCCTCGACGCGCTGGGCGTCCCCGCCGGCCTGCTCCCGCCCTTGGAGCGGTCCGGAACCCCGCTCGGGACGGTCTGCGCGGCGGCCGCCGAGGCGACCGGCCTCCCCGAAGGGACCCCGGTCGTCGCGGGCGCCACCGACGGGTGCGCCGCGCAGCTCGGGACCGGGCGCCTCACCGTCGGGTCGTGGAACTCCGTCCTCGGCACGACCCTCGTCCTCAAGGGCGTCAGCGACGACCTCCTCCAGGACCCGTTCGGCGTCGTCTACTCCCACAAGGCCCCGGACGGGCGGTGGCTGCCCGGCGGCGCGTCCAGCACCGGCGCCGGCGCGATCTCCCGCGACTTCCCCGGCCGCGACCTGGCCGACCTGGACCGGCGCGCCGCCCGGCACGAACCGGCGGCGGCGCTCGCCTACCCGCTCGTCCCGGCGGGGGAGCGGTTCCCGTTCCTCGCCCCGGACGCCCGCGGGTTCCGGCTGGACGGGACGGGCGACGAGGCCGACGACTTCGCCGCCGTCCTGCAGGGCGTCGGCTACCTGGAGCGGCTCTGCTTCGACCACCTCGACCTGCTCGGCGCGCCCACCGGCGGCGACCTGACGCTGACGGGCGGGGCCGCGCGCAGCCGGTACTGGTGCCAGCTGCGCGCCGACATCCTCGGCCGCCCCGTCGTGCTGCCCCGGCAGGCCGAGCCCGCGCTCGGCTCCGCCGTCCTCGCCGCCGCGCCGGGACGCGACATCGCCGAGACCGCCGGGCGGATGGTCGCCGTCAGGGCGGTGGTCGACCCGCGTTCGGAGAAGACCGGCGTGTTCGACGCGCCCTACCTGCGCCTGGTCGGTGAGCTGGAACGGCGCGGATGGCTGCCCGCCGAGACCGCCGCGCACGCACGCGAGAGGACATCACGATGACGCGCCTCATCCTCGTCCGGCACGGGGAGACCGAATGGCACGCCGACAACCGCTACGCGGGGATCAGCGACGTCGCGCTGACGCCGCGCGGCCTGGACCAGGCCCGCGCCCTGGCCGCGTGGGCGGGCACGGCCCGGCCCGACGCGGTGTGGTGCTCGGACCTGTCGCGGTCCCGGCTGACCGCGGCGCCGTCCGCCGCGGCGATCGGCGCGCGGCTCCACGTCGACGAGCGGCTCCGGGAACTGGACTTCGGGCACGGCGAGGGGCTCACCCGCGCGGAGATGGAACGCAAGTTCCCCGAGGAGCTGCGCGCCTTCCTGGCCGACCCCGTCGCCGCGCACCTCCCCGGCGGGGAGGACCCGGCCGCCGCCGCCCGCCGCTTCACCGCCTGCCTGGACGACATCGCCCGCCTGCACGAGGGCGGCCGCGTCCTGGTCGTCGGGCACTCCACGGCGATCCGGCTCGCGCTGTGCCGGCTGCTGGGGATGCCGCTCAAGGACTACCGGCGGCGGTTCCCGTCGCTCGGCAACTGCGCACTGACCGAGATCCGGCTCCGGGACGGCGAGGCCGCCCTCCTGGAGTTCAACACCCCACTGGAGCGATGAATGACAACCCGCGTGCTCGCGGCCGGTGACCTTTTCGTCCGCAACGAGCTGCTCATCGACGCCCTGCGCGCCGAGGCGCCGGGCGACCTGGCGTTCTCGGAGGTCACCCTGCCGTGGCCGGTGGAGCCGTTCGGGCGCGTCGCGGAGGTGGACGAGGCGTCGGGGACCGAGGAGCAGCTCATCGAGGCGCTGCGCGGCGCCGAGGTCTGCGTCACCCAGATGGCCCCGCTGACCCGGCGGATCCTGGAGGCCTCGCCGGACCTGCGGCTGTTCGGGATCAGTCGCGGCGGGCCCGTCAACGCCAACCTGGAGGCGGCGACCGAGCACGGCGTGGCCGTCTGCTTCGCGCCGGGCCGCAACGCCGGCGCCACCGCCGAGCACACCCTCGGTCTGATCCTCGCGGCGGTGCGGCGCATCCCGCAGACGCACGTCGACCTGATGGCGGGGCAGTGGCGCGGCGACTACTACCGCTACGACGACGTCGGCATCGAGATCCACGGCAGCACGGCCGGGCTCGTCGGCTGCGGCGCCGTCGGCCGCCGCGTCGCCCGGGCCCTGGCCGCGCTCGGCGCCCGCGTCCTCGTCCACGACCCGTACCTGGACGACCTCGGCGACCTGTCCGGCATCGCCGAACTCGTCCCGCTCGACGAGCTGCTGGCGCGCGCGCAGATCGTCTCCCTGCACGCCCGCGCGACGCCGCAGACCACGGGGATGATCGGCGCCGCGCAGATCGCCGCGATGCCGCCCGGCTCCATCATCGTCAACTGCGCGCGCGGGTCGCTGCTGGACTACGAGGCCGTCTGCGACGCCGCCGAGTCCGGGCACCTGTTCGCCGCCGCGTTCGACGTCTTCCCCGAGGAGCCGATCCCCGCCGGGTCGCGGCTGCTGACCACCCCGAACATCATCGTCACGCCCCACCTGGCCGGGGCCAGCAAGCAGACGGCCGCCAACGCGGCCCGCATCCTCGCCGCCGACGTCGGCCGCCACCTGCGCGGCGAGGCCCTCCTGCACTGCGCGAACCCCGAGGTGCTGGAGGCCGCCCGCCCGGCCCGCCCCTGACCTCCCTCCCCACCACCCCCACCACGAGGAGGCACGATGCACGGACCCGGACTCGGCGAGACCGCTCCCACCCGCCGCAGAGTCCTCGGCTTCGCGGGCGCCGCCACGCTCGCCGGAGCCGCCGCCCTGGCCGGCGCCCGCCCCGCCGCGGCCGCCGGACGCTCCTTCACGTTCGACCCGCTGTTCAACGTCCCCCACACCGACAACATGCAGGGCCTGGCCTACCGCCGCGGCCGCTTCTACGTCGGCTTCGACGTGGGCGGCGGCCGCGGCGTCATCCGCGAGTACGACCGCGACGGCAACACCCTCAAGGAGAGCGCGCCGCTCGCCGTCGGGCACGCCGCCGAGATCAGCGTCCGCGACCGCGACGGGCTCCTCTACGTCGCCACCGGCGGCGGCACGAACCCGACCAAGATCAACGTTGTGGACTGGAGCGGGGAGCCGGAGGTCGTGCGCACCATCGACTTCGGCTCCCTCGGCAACTCCGGCCTGGTCGCGGTCGACAACAGGCGCGACGGCCTGCTCGTGCACGCCGGACCGGGCGACCAGGGCCCGTTCGTGTTCGCGTTCACCGACCTCGACGGCACCGTCCGCTCGACCTTCGACCTCGGCTACCAGGGCGTCCCGCAGGGCCTGGAGATGGCCGGCGACAAGGTCCTCTACTACACCAACAACGCCATCACCGTGCTGGACCGAGCGGGAAGGATCCTGGAGGCGATCCACATCCCGCTGACCGGTGAGAGCGAGGGGCTGGCGGTCGCGCCCGCCGGCCGCGGCACCCGCGTCTTCTTCGGCTACAACAAGCCGAACCGCGTCTATGCGATGAAGCCCGTGTTCCGCTGACAGGCCAGGCGCGCGGCCGGGTTCCGTCCATACCTCCCGTCCCGGCCGCGCGCCATCCCATTTTTTTGCGCACAAGATGCTTGACTCGGCGGTTGATATCACGGTCGTCTTAGTGTTCCGCCGCACTCGTTTAGCGGAATTCTCTAGACTGTGGATCTCCGGCTGGAAGGGCCTTGCTTTTCACGGCCACTCGGGTAGAAAAAATCAAATCCCTTTCCCCGAGGAGGAAACCCCCGTGAAGGCTCCCATCAGGCTGGCCGCACCCCTGGCGGCCGCCTCCGCCGCGCTGGCCCTGACGGCCCCCGCAGCGTCCGCCGCCACCACCACGATCCGCCAGGAGACCGCCACCGGAGCGCCCTACTCCGGCAACTGGCAGGTCGCCACCGTCGGGGCGCTCACGTTCTCCGTCGACTACCTGGGCGCGAAGGTGACCGGCTCCTGCGACGGCGCCGAACTGCGCGGCACCGTCCAGTCCACCGGCCCGGGCGAGCTGACCGCCGCGTCGATCGGCGCGTGCCGGACCTCCAACGGCCTCAGCTCCCCGCCCACCGACCTCGACCTCGGCGAGATGCCCGACAAGAGCGGCAGCGTCGCCTACGACCCGGTCTCCGGCGGCAGGGACGGCGTCCTGTCCATCAACGGAGGCCTCCGCTTCAAGATGGAGGGCAAGATCCTCGGGTTCACCGTGACCTGCTACTACGGATTCCGGACGGGAGGCACCGACGGCCTGCGCTTCGACGTCTACAACCGCGACAACCCGAACCGTCCGCTGCCGGACCGGGACGACGCGCAGGGCAGGTCCGAGAACATCACGCTCGTGCGGCAGTCGGGAAGCAGCGGCCTCTGCCCGTCCAACGGCACCGGCAGCGGCTCCGCCATCGCCCGCGGTGAGAGCACGCCGGGCTCCGGGGTCTTCGACCGCAAGCTCTACCTGACCTCCTAGCCCGGGCGGAGCGTGCGGAGAGGCGGCCGGGTCCGGGGCCGGTGCAAGGGAGTGATCATCCTCCTCGGGCCCGGCCGCCCTCACTGCGCCCTCGCGGTGCTGGGTCGCCGTGTCGGGAAGAACGACCGGGGGCGTACGGCCGAATCCTTCTGGACGATCGCGAGGAACTCGAGCGTAACTCCGCAGTTCGGCCCGCAGTAATGACTGCGTGCTTACAGTTGTTTCCCACGCGTGTCCGAGGCTCGCTGTGGCAAAATCACCCGCCCTTTTCCCGCCGGCGGCGCCCCGCAGGGGCGGCCGCGTCGCCGGCCCAGCACTCCCACGTCCGGCTCGGGGCGCGCTCACGTCCGAGCGGCCGCCGTGCTGCCGATCCGCATCCTGCCCGTTGTGTCCCCTGGGGAAGAATGGGCCTCATGAGAGCGGTGGCCATCTCCGACACCCACGCGCCCCGGCGCTGGAAGTCGTGCCCGCCGCGGGTGGCCGAGCACCTGCGGGACGCCGACGTGATTCTGCACGCCGGCGACGTCTGCGTCGCGTCCGTCCTGGACGAGCTGGCCGAGTACGCGCCCGTCCACGCCGTCCTCGGCAACAACGACGGGCCGGACGTGGCCGAGTGGGGCGCGCCCGAACGCCTCGAACTCGACCTGGACGGCCTCGCCGTCGCGATGGTCCACGACAGCGGACAGGCCAAGGGCCGCACCGCCCGGATGCGGCGCTGGTTTCCCGGCGCCGATCTCGTCGTGTTCGGGCACTCCCACATCCCCCTGGACGAGACCGGCGACGGCGTCCGCATCTTCAACCCCGGGTCGCCGACCGACCGGCGCCGCCAGCCGCACGGCACCCTCGGCCTCCTGGACATCGACGACGGCCGGCTCACCACGGCGCGGATCGTCCCCGTGACCTGACCCTCGCCCTCGACCTGCCGGGCGCCGCATGGAATCGTCCCCCCGGAGACGACCGCGAGGACGAGAGGGACTCCGCCATGACCGACCGCGTCACCGTGCACGTCCGCGAAGGGGTCGCCGACGTGCGGCTCAACCGTCCCGACAAGCTGAACGCCCTCGACCTGGCCACGTTCGAGGCGCTCGCCCGCACCGGGGACGCCCTCGCCGCGGACGGCTCGGTCCGGGCCGTGATCCTGTCGGGGGAGGGCCGCGCGTTCTGCGCCGGCCTGGACTTCGCGAACTTCGCCGCCATGGCCGGCGACGGCGCCGGGCGGCGCGCCGGCGACATCACCGCGCGCGAGCCGGGACGCATCACCAACCTCGGACAGCAGGCCGTGCACGTGTGGCGGGAGCTGCCGCAGCCCGTCATCGCCGCCGTCCACGGGCACGCCCTCGGCGGCGGACTGCAGATCGCGCTCGGTGCCGACATCCGGATCGTCGCCCCGGACGCGCGCCTGTCGGTCCTGGAGATCCGCTGGGGCCTGGTGCCCGATATGACCGGCACCGCCGCACTGATCCGCCTCGTCGGGGAGGACGTCGCGAAGGAGCTCACCTTCACCGGCCGCATGATCTCCGGCGCGGACGCCGTCCGCATCGGCCTGGCCACCCGAACCGCCGACGACCCGCACGCCGCCGCCGCGGAGCTCGCCCGCGAGATCGCCGCCAACAGTCCCGACGCCGTCCGCGGAGCCAAGCGCCTGCTCAACCGCGCCGCCGACACCGATCTGGCCGGCCAGTTCCTGGAGGAGTCCCGCGCGCTCGGCGCCCTGCGAGGAAGCCCCAACCAGGTGGAGGCCGTCCGCGCCTACTTCGACAAGCGCCCGCCCGCCTTCACCGACCCGGCCTGACCGGCCCGTCGACGCTTGGTGAACCGGGCAGCCGGGCCACAGCCGGACGCCCCATCAACGCGTTGACCGCCCCGTACAGGAGCACCGCCGGACGCCGCCGGGCGGACAACCTCTCATCTTTCAAAAGAATGCGCTCACACTGTGAAGGCGGATTCTTTTCGTATCTCTGGCGGCGCCGCGCTGCCGCCGTTCGTGATGCCCGAGCAACCCGCCGACGCCGCTTCGATG
This sequence comes from Actinomadura coerulea, assembly GCF_014208105.1. Lineage (NCBI taxonomy): Bacteria > Bacillati > Actinomycetota > Actinomycetes > Streptosporangiales > Thermomonosporaceae > Actinomadura > Actinomadura coerulea. The sequence continues at coordinate 2,447,496 of NZ_JACHMQ010000001.1, read as the reverse complement.
ATCACGTCAGCCGCCCAGGCGCACGTGACCGTGAACGCGGCCCGCCAGCCAAGCCACACCACCACCGCTGGGCGACGGTAGTTCCTCCGTGGGGCCGTGAGGTTCGTGTGCCAGCCGGGACAGGACATCGTGCAGCAGCGGACACCGCCGCATACGGGACGCGTCCATCTCCGGTCGCCGTCGCCGTCGCCGTCTCGCCGACCCGAACGAGCGCACCAACGTGGCGCGTCCGAGTCGAATGGCGATCGCCGAGGTGCGGTCCCGCCTCTGGCGGAAGTCTCTTGAGTCCTCTTCGCGGTCGGGAGTGGACGCATGCTTAGGGGCCGACAGGAGATCGGCTTCAGCCGAGCGCAAGCTCGGCGGTCACCTCGTCCCCTTCAGTGGTGAGCACGGCGCCCGCGCTCGCCAGCAACGCGCGGGCGCCGTGGTTGCCGGTCGTCGTCGAGGCGAGGAACCTTGCCGCTCCGGTCGACCGGGCCTCAGCCAGCAGCAACGCCGTGACTCGTGAGCCGATCCCGCGGCCCCGAGAAGCGCGGCTCAACCAGATGCCCGCCTCCACGGCGTCCCCGCGGGGCTGCAAGCGCGCCGCCCCGACCGCTTCGCCGTCCACATCGACCACCCACGTGCGCTCCACCGCCGTCGCAGGGTTCAGGCATCTCGCACGGTGGAACTCCACGAACGCCGTCCGGCGCTCAGGCGTCCAGCCGGGCGCGCCGATGACCGGAGGCATGACCTCCAGGGGATCCGCGCCGGCCACGGCCGCGTCGAGCAGCCGCGCCAGTGCGGGCTCGTCCAGGGGACTCAGAGCTACTTCCATCACGTACAGAGTCTGAACTCCGAACGAGGACCCGGGCGAGCGGATTTCGGCCCAGCACGCTCCACCCGCCTCACATGGGCGAGTGGCCGCGTCGGGCTCGCGGCTGATGCTGGGCGACCCTTGACCTAACTGTCAGCGGGCGCGGGGCGGTGCCTGTCCTGGTCGCGGGGACGGGAGCGACCGGTCCTTGGCCGCTGGTGGTCAGGCGGCGAGGGCCGATCCGACCGGGAGGTTTCTGATCAGCCAGAAGAGGAGGATGGCGCCGAACAGTGCCCAGATCAGCGCGGGGTGTGCCACCTTCGTCCTCACCGGACGATCCAGGGCGCGGGCTCTCGCCCAGCGGAGCCAGAAGAACGCCAGGACCGGGAGCATCACGACGGTCAGCACGTTCAGGCCGAACGCCTCCCGGAGATGACCGTGGGCGAGCGCGTGGACGGTGCGCATCGATCCGCAACCCGGGCACTGGAACCCGGTGAGCGCGAGGAACGGGCATGTCGGATAGTGCCCTGCCTCATTGGGGTCGACCGCGGCGACGTACAAGACGGCCGCGACGCTGAGGACCAGTACCCCACCGGGCCTCAGCAGCCGGACGGCGAGGGGCTGCCGAGCCTCGTCCGGCGTTTCGGGAACCAGCCCGCCCCGCGAGAGCGGGACGGGCTGGGACTCGTTCGTCATCGGTCAGCTGCCGCTGTTCCCGGCCATGGCGACGAAGAAGTAGATGGCACCGACGATCACGCCGAGGACCGCGGACACGATCGCCCAGGTCTTGGCGTTGTTGGAGGACTTGATCGCACCGGCCTGGTCGCCTGCCGACCACTTGGAGTTGACCTGGGCGGCATAGACGATGGACACGACGCCCGCGGGCAGGCAGCACAGGATCGTGGTCGCGATCGCCCACGGGAGGTGGTTCGGCGGCGGAGATCCGGCGCCGGAGCTCGGGGGCGGCGGCGGGGCGGGTGGGTAGGCCATGGGGGCACCTCTCCTGCTTGGGCTGGGTGATCTACTTAGATAGATGGTGACAGGCCACACCGGGTTCCCCCAATCCGTCGCAACCTGGTGGGAGAGCATCTCGCCGGGGCGCCGGTTTGACTCCGGAGCTCCGGCCGCGTAAGTTATCTCCTCGTCCCCTCACGGATGCAGGACGCCCGCATGGCGGCCGGCCGAAGCACGGGGAAACCACCACCGAACCAGCCGACACGGCTCAGTCGTGTCGGCCGTGCCGTGGTGATCGGAAAAGGTTCGATTTGACAATCGGACCGGATCTGATGAAATAGCACCACTGCCGGGAAGGAACCGCGCAAGCGGAACCGGAATGGCAGATCGGAAAAGCCCGGAATTGACAGTCCGAGCGGATCTGATAAAGTAAGACAAGTCGCCCCGGGGCGGGAAACGCGAAAGCGGGTCCGGCGCGGTGGGTGTCCGTTTCTTGAGAACTCAACAGCGTGTTAAAAGCCAGTGCCTTTATCGGCTCGGCCATGTTTTGGCCGGGTCGCCCCGTGCCGCTCCACTTTGTGGGGTGGTGGGGATTTCTTTGAGGCAATGCCATCCCGTTGGGGATGGTGATGCCGGGATTGTTTCCTGAGGTTTGGCCGGCTGGGGTTCGCCCCCTGGTTGGTCGTTGGACCTTGATGGAGAGTTTGATCCTGGCTCAGGACGAACGCTGGCGGCGTGCTTAACACATGCAAGTCGAGCGGAAAGGCCCCTTCGGGGGTACTCGAGCGGCGAACGGGTGAGTAACACGTGAGCAACCTGCCCCTGACTCTGGGATAAGCCCGGGAAACTGGGTCTAATACCGGATATGACCACTGGTCGCATGATCGTGTGGTGGAAAGTTTTTCGGTTGGGGATGGGCTCGCGGCCTATCAGCTTGTTGGTGGGGTGATGGCCTACCAAGGCGACGACGGGTAACCGGCCTGAGAGGGCGACCGGTCACACTGGGACTGAGACACGGCCCAGACTCCTACGGGAGGCAGCAGTGGGGAATATTGCGCAATGGGCGGAAGCCTGACGCAGCGACGCCGCGTGAGGGATGACGGCCTTCGGGTTGTAAACCTCTTTCAGCAGGGACGAAGCTAACGTGACGGTACCTGCAGAAGAAGCGCCGGCTAACTACGTGCCAGCAGCCGCGGTAATACGTAGGGCGCAAGCGTTGTCCGGAATTATTGGGCGTAAAGAGCTCGTAGGCGGTTTGTCGCGTCTGTCGTGAAAGCCCACGGCTTAACCGTGGGTCTGCGGTGGATACGGGCAGACTAGAGGCAGGTAGGGGAGAATGGAATTCCCGGTGTAGCGGTGAAATGCGCAGATATCGGGAGGAACACCGGTGGCGAAGGCGGTTCTCTGGGCCTGTACTGACGCTGAGGAGCGAAAGCGTGGGGAGCGAACAGGATTAGATACCCTGGTAGTCCACGCCGTAAACGTTGGGCGCTAGGTGTGGGGTCCTTCCACGGATTCCGCGCCGCAGCTAACGCATTAAGCGCCCCGCCTGGGGAGTACGGCCGCAAGGCTAAAACTCAAAGGAATTGACGGGGGCCCGCACAAGCGGCGGAGCATGTTGCTTAATTCGACGCAACGCGAAGAACCTTACCAAGGCTTGACATCGCCGGAAAACCATCAGAGATGGTGGGTCCTTTTGGGCCGGTGACAGGTGGTGCATGGCTGTCGTCAGCTCGTGTCGTGAGATGTTGGGTTAAGTCCCGCAACGAGCGCAACCCTCGTTCCATGTTGCCAGCACTTCGGGTGGGGACTCATGGGAGACCGCCGGGGTCAACTCGGAGGAAGGTGGGGATGACGTCAAGTCATCATGCCCCTTATGTCTTGGGCTGCAAACATGCTACAATGGCCGGTACAGAGGGCTGCGATACCGTGAGGTGGAGCGAATCCCTTAAAGCCGGTCTCAGTTCGGATCGAAGTCTGCAACTCGACTTCGTGAAGTCGGAGTCGCTAGTAATCGCAGATCAGCAACGCTGCGGTGAATACGTTCCCGGGCCTTGTACACACCGCCCGTCACGTCACGAAAGTCGGCAACACCCGAAGCCCGTGGCCCAACCACCTTGTGTGGGGGGAGCGGTCGAAGGTGGGGCCGGCGATTGGGACGAAGTCGTAACAAGGTAGCCGTACCGGAAGGTGCGGCTGGATCACCTCCTTTCTAAGGAGCACCAACTGGCCGGAGCTGCTTCCTCTCGGGGAAGGCTCAGGTCGGTGGCTGCCGTTGACAGCGAATGTCTGTCAGGTGGCTGCTCATAGATGTGGAGCACTGGCTACTCAGTCTGCTGGCCGTGCGGCTCAGCTAGTACCGCTTCGAGGGTGACCTCGGGGAGTGGGAAAGGTGAGCTCCGGGCGGTTGGGAGGCTGAACACGCTGTTGAGTCCTGAGGGAACGGGCGCGAGCCCGGGTGACCTCGGACTGCGGGACCAGGACCGCATCACCGGAAGGTGGTGGGGTTTTGGTGGGCCCGGTTGTTTTTTGAGAACTGCACAGTGGACGCGAGCATCTCTGGTGAACGATGAGAGCCGCTTTGAAGGGACCCTTCTTCGGGAGGGTGTCTTCGGGTTGGTCTTGTTGTTTATCTGCGATTTGTTCTGATCGTTTTGTGTGTTCAAGTTTTTAAGGGCATACGGTGGATGCCTTGGCATCAGGAGCCGATGAAGGACGTGGGAGCCTGCGATATGCCTCGGGGAGTCGGCAACCAGACTTTGATCCGGGGATTTCCGAATGGGGAAACCTGGCACCCGTCATGGGGTGTCGCCGCCTGCTGAATGTATAGGCAGGTTGGTGGGAACGCGGGGAAGTGAAACATCTCAGTACCCGCAGGAAGAGAAAACAATAGTGATTCCGTGAGTAGTGGTGAGCGAAAGCGGAGGAGCCTAAACCGTGCGCGTGTGATAGCCGGCAGGCGTTGCGTGTGCGGGGTTGTGGGATCACCCGGTCGTCTCTGCCGAGACGGCGAGGAGTTATAAACCGCTGGGATAGTCGAATGGCTTGGGATGGCCGACCGTAGACGGTGAGAGTCCGGTAGACGAAATTTCAGTGGCTTCTGGGTGTGTTCCCGAGTAGCACGGGGCCCGTGAAATCCCGTGTGAATCTGCCACGACCACGTGGTAAGGCTGAATACTTCCTGATGACCGATAGCGGACCAGTACCGTGAGGGAAAGGTGAAAAGTGCCCCGGTGAGGGGTCGTGAAATAGTACCTGAAACCGTGTGCCTACAAGCCGTCAGAGCCTCCTCAGTTACCTTTCGGGGTTTCTGTTGGTGATGGCGTGCCTTTTGAAGAATGAGCCTGCGAGTTATGGTGTGTGGCGAGGTTAACCGGTGGCGGGTAGCCGTAGCGAAAGCGAGTCTGAATAGGGCGTTTTTAGTCGCATGCTGTAGACCCGAAGCGGAGTGATCTAGCCATGGGCAGGGTGAAGCGCCGGTAAGACGGTGTGGAGGCCCGAACCCACCAGGGTTGAAAACCTGGGGGATGACCTGTGGTTAGGGGTGAAAGGCCAATCAAACTCCGTGATAGCTGGTTCTCCCCGAAATGCATTTAGGTGCAGCGTCGCGTGTTTCTTGCCGGAGGTAGAGCTACTGGATGGCTGATGGGCCCTACCAGGTTACTGACGTCAGCCAAACTCCGAATGCCGGTAAGTGAGAGCGCGGCAGTGAGACTGCGGGGGATAAGCTTCGTAGTCGAGAGGGAAACAGCCCAGATCATCGGCTAAGGCCCCTAAGCGTGTGCTAAGTGGGAAAGGATGTGGAGTTGCTGTGACAACCAGGAGGTTGGCTTAGAAGCAGCCACCCTTGAAAGAGTGCGTAATAGCTCACTGGTCAAGTGATTCCGCGCCGACAATGTAGCGGGGCTCAAGCACACCGCCGAAGCCGTGGCATTGACACGTAAGTGTTGATGGGTAGGGGAGCGTCCTGTATCCGGTGAAGCCTCGGGGTGACCCAGGGGTGGAGGGTGCGGGAGTGAGAATGCAGGCATGAGTAGCGAATCACACGTGAGAAACGTGTGCGCCGGATGACCAAGGGTTCCTGGGGCAGGCTAATCCGCCCAGGGTAAGTCGGGACCTAAGGCGAGGCCGACAGGCGTAGTCGATGGACAACGGGTTGATATTCCCGTACCCGCTGGTATGCGCCAACGCTGAATCCTCTGATGCTAACCACCCGAACCATTCTTGAGGCCTTCGGGCCTGTTGGATGGGGAGCGTGGGACCCGAGGGGGTAGTAGGTGAGTGATGGGGTGACGCAGGAGGGTAGCTCAGCCCGGGCGATGGTTGTCCCGGGGTAAGGCTGTAGGGAGAGAGACAGGTAAATCCGTCTCTCGCGTATCCTGAGAGCTGATGCCGAGCCGTTTTAGGTGAAGTGAGTGATCCCATGCTGCCGAGAAAAGCCTCTAGCGAGTGTACCGGCGGCCCGTACCCCAAACCGACTCAGGTGGTCAGGTAGAGAATACCAAGGCGATCGGGTGAACTGTGGTTAAGGAACTCGGCAAATTGCCCCCGTAACTTTGGGAGAAGGGGGACCTCGCTCGGTGATGGCACTTGCTGCCTGAGCTGGGTGGGGTCGCAGAGGCCAGGGGGAAGCGACTGTTTACTAAAAACACAGGTCCGTGCGAAGTCGTAAGACGCTGTATACGGACTGACGCCTGCCCGGTGCCGGAACGTTAAGAGGACCGGTTAGGGGGACTTGTTCCTTCGAAGCTGAGAATCTAAGCGCCGGTAAACGGCGGTGGTAACTATAACCATCCTAAGGTAGCGAAATTCCTTGTCGGGTAAGTTCCGACCTGCACGAATGGCGTAACGACTTCCCCGCTGTCTCAACCACAGGCCCGGCGAAATTGCAGTACGAGTAAAGATGCTCGTTTCGCGCAGCAGGACGGAAAGACCCCGGGACCTTCACTATAGCTTGGCATTGGCGCTTGGAGCGTCTTGTGTAGGATAGGTGGGAGACTGTGAAGCTCAGACGCCAGTCTGGGTGGAGTCGTTGGTGAAATACCACTCTGGTCGTTTTGAGCGTCTAACCCGCACCCGTGTATCCGGGTGGGGGACAGTGCCTGGTGGGTAGTTTAACTGGGGCGGTTGCCTCCCAAAATGTAACGGAGGCGCCCAAAGGTTCCCTCAGCCTGGTTGGCAATCAGGTGGCGAGTGCAAGGGCACAAGGGAGCTTGACTGTGAGACGGACGTGTCGAGCAGGTGCGAAAGCAGGGCCTAGTGATCCGGCACCTACGTGTGGAAGTGGTGTCGCTCAACGGCTAAAAGGTACCCCGGGGATAACAGGCTGATCTTCCCCAAGAGTCCATATCGACGGGATGGTTTGGCACCTCGATGTCGGCTCGTCGCATCCTGGGGCTGGAGTAGGTCCCAAGGGTTGGGCTGTTCGCCCATTAAAGCGGCACGCGAGCTGGGTTTAGAACGTCGCGAGACAGTTCGGTCCCTATCCGCTGTGCGCGTAGGAGAATTGTGAGGGTCTGTCCCTAGTACGAGAGGACCGGGACGGACGAACCTCTGGTGTGCCAGTTGTCCCGCCAGGGGCACGGCTGGTTGGCTACGTTCGGTCGGGATAACCGCTGAAAGCATCTAAGCGGGAAGCCTTCCTCGAGATGAGTTCTCCCACCCCTTTGTGGGTGTAAGGCCCCCGGTAGACGACCGGGTTGATAGGCCGGAGATGGAAGCGCGGTAACGTGTGGAGTCGACCGGTACTAATAGGCCGAGTGGCTTGAACACACTGAACGTTCAGAGTGAGTCGCTGCGAGACGATGTTCGCGTCCCTGTGTGGTTCCCAGGAAACAACTGGGTGACCGCTGTTTTGATAAGTGAATTCTGAGCCGAATGGTTCGGACGTGGATTTGCACACCCTCCTGGTGTTTGTGGGGGTGGTGCGTTGAGACGTTCGGTGGTTTTGGCGAGGGGGAAACACCCGGTCCCATCCCGAACCCGGAAGTTAAGCCCTTCAGCGCCGATGGTACTGCATGGGAGACCGTGTGGGAGAGTAGGACACCGCCGGACTTGAATTGGTCGAGGGTCGCCCTGGAATTTTTTTTTTCGGGGCGGCCCTCGACGCATGTCATGGGCCCGGCCGAAGTAGGCTGAAGACTCCACCGAACCATCAAGAACAGTGACGGACGTGATGAGCGCGGAAGAGGACGGCCGCAGCGACGACAGCCGCGAGCGGCGGGGCGGCAACGGGCGGCGTGATACACCGGCCCGCCGTGGGGGCGATCCCCGTGGCGGCCAGGGAGGCCCTGGGGCCCGCAAGAGCGCCGGCCCCCGCGGCGGGGGGTTCCGCGCCGGCGGCCCCCAGGGCGGACGCGGTCGTCCGGGAGACAGGCAGGAGCGGGACACGCGGGGTAAGCGCGATGACCGCAAGCCCGGCCGTCCCTTCAAGCGCTCCGACGACAACCGCGACGATCGGCGTCCCGAATCCCGCGGAGGTCGCTCGGAAGGTCGTTTCGGCGGCCAGGGCGGCGAGCGGAAGGACGGCCGCTTCTCAGGGCCGCGCGGTGAGCGCAAGGAAGGCCGTTTTTCTGGTCCGCGTGGTGAGCGTAGGGACGATTGCTCCTCCGGTCAGGGTGGCGAGCGTCGCGACAACCGCTTCTCGGGTCCGCGTGGCGAGCGTAGGGACGACCGCTTCTCCGGCCAGCGCGGCGAGCGTAAAGAGGGCCGTTTCTCGGGGGAGAGCGGCGAGCGCCGGGACAACCGGTTCTCTGGCCCGCGTGGCGAGCGTAAAGAAGGCCGTTTCTCCGGCCAGGGTGGCGAGCGTCGCGATAACCGGTTCTCGGGTCAGGGTGGCGAGCGTAGGGACGACCGTTCCTCCGGTCAGGGTGGCGAGCGCCGGGACAACCGGTCCTCGGGTCAGGGTGGCGAGCGTCGCGATAACCGTTTCTCCGGTCCGCGTGGTGAGCGTAGGGACGATCGCTTCTCTGGTGGGGGCGGCGAGCGTCGTGAAGGCCGTCCCTTCGAGAACCGTGCGCCTCGTGCGGGGCAGGGGGGCGGCGGGCCGCGCCGGGAAGGGCGGCCTGGGGGGTTCCAGGGACGTGGCGGCCAGGGTGAGCGTCGCTCCCAGGGGCGTCCGCAGGATCGCCCCTTCAAGGGGCGCCGTGATGAGCGCGATGAGCGTGGCCAGGCCGGGCGGCGGTTCGAAGGCAAGCGCGAAGGACGTCCAGGGGAGCGCGACAGGCCGTTCAAGGGCCGTGGTGGGCCGAGACGCCCTCAGGACGGCGAACGCTCCTACGGGCCGCCTCGCGATCGCGGGGACCGGTCGGCGCGGTACGAGGAGCGTGAGCGTCCGGCGCCGAAGCATGACGATCCGCTGCTGCCCGAGGACGTCACCGGCGACGAGCTGGACGTCGAGGCGCGCGAGGAGCTGCGCACGCTGCCGAAGGACCTGGCGGTGAAGGTCGCCCGGCACCTGGTGATGGCGGGCCGCCTCGCCGAGGACGAGCCCGAGCAGGCCTACCGGCACGCGAAGGCGGCGCGGCGGCTCGCGTCCCGCGTCGGCATCGTGCGGGAGGCCGCCGGAATCGCGGCCTACCACGCGGGGGAGTGGGCGGAGGCGATCGCCGAACTGCGGGCCGCGCGCCGGCTGGGCGGCGGCGACTCGTCCTACCTGGCCGTCATGGCCGACTGCGAGCGCGGTCTCGGGCGGCCCGAACGCGCCCTCGACCTGATCAAGTCGCCGGAGGCGGAGAAGCTCGACCCGGCGGAGCGCGTCGAACTGCGCATCGTGGAGTCCGGCGTGCGGCGCGACATGGGCCAGAACGACGCGGCCGTGGTCACCCTGCAGATCCCGGAGCTGCGCGACCGGCGGCTCCGGCCGTGGTCGGTGCGGCTGTTCTACGCGTACGCGGACGCACTGGTCGAGGCCGGACGCGAGGACGAGGCGTCCGACTGGTTCGCGCGGGCCTCCGCCGCCGACCGCGACGGGGACACCGACGCGGCCGAACGGTACGCCGAGCTCGAAGGCCTCCAGATCCTCGACACGGAAGAGGACGAGGAGGAGGCCGGCGAGGTCCAGGTGAAGGAGCCCATCGAAGCGCCGGTGGAGGAGTCCGCCGAGGTCGAGGCGCCGGAGCCCGTCGAGGAGCCCGAAGCCGCCGAGGAGCCGGAGCCCGCCGAGGAGCCGGAGCCCGCCGAGGAGCCGGAGCCCGTCGAGGCGTCGGCGACCGACATCGCGTTCAGGCCCGCCGAGCCCGAGGTGCTGGACTCGCCGGACGAGGGCGCGCACCAGGCCCCGGCGGTGTTCCTGGAGCCGAAGCAGACCGGCGAGGAGCGGCCGCAGGCGGACTGACCTCCGCTACTTGACTGGCGGGTAGGTTTCCCGGATATTCACGGGACCGTGCCGTTCGGGGGGCCGCCGGATGCGTCCGGCGGAGACCGACTCTTTGGAGTTGCCATGCCCCTCGACCGACGCACGTTCCTGCGCGCCGCCGCCGTCGCGGGCGGGACGACCGCCTTCTCGGGAGCCCTGTGGCAGCGGGCCTTCGCATCGGGGCCCGCGCAGCCCGGCCCGAGCCCGTACGGGCCGCCGCTGGCCGCGGACGCCAACGGGGTGCAGCTGCCGCAGGGGTTCACCAGCCGCGTCGTGGCGCGCTCGCTCCAGCGCGTCGAGGGGACGAGGTACACGTGGCATCCGGCCCCCGACGGGGGTGCGTGCTTCCGCGACGGGGACGGCTGGATCTACGTCAGCAACTCGGAGGTGCCCGCCGTCGGCGGGGTGTCGGCGATGCGGTTCGACGCCGCCGGGAAGGTCACGTCGGCGTACCGGATCCTCAACGGCACCTCGCTGAACTGCTCCGGAGGCGCGACGCCGTGGGGGACGTGGCTGTCGTGCGAGGAGCACGACCTCGGCCTCGTCCACGAGACGGACCCGCGCGGGCAGAAGGGGGCCGTGTCCCGCCCGGCGCTGGGCCGGTTCAAGCACGAGGCGGCGGCCTCCGACCCCGAGCGCAAGGTCGTCTACCTCACCGAGGACCAGTCGGACGGGTGCTTCTACCGGTTCCGGCCGCAGACCTGGGGTGACCTGTCTTCCGGGACGCTCGAAGTGCTGGTCGGCTCCGGTACGGGCCCCGTCCAGTGGGCGAAGGTACCGAACCCGCAGGTGTGGCTCACGCCCACCCGGGACCAGGTGGACGGCGCCATGCGCTTCCACGGCGGTGAGGGCTGCTACTACACGCGCGGCGTCTGCTACTTCACCACCAAGGGCGACAACCGCGTCTGGGCGTACGACGCGGCCGCCGCGCGGCTGGACATCACCTACGACGACGACCTCGTCACCAGCGGCGAGGCGCCCCTGCACGGGGTCGACGCGGTGACCGCCGCGGCGACCGGCGACCTCTACGTCGCCGAGGACGGCGACAACATGGAGATCAACCTCATCACCGCCCAGGGGATCGTGACGCCGTTCCTGCGCGTGCTGGGCCACGACGAGTCGGAGATCACTGGGACGGCGTTCAGCCCGGACGGGTCGCGCCTGTACTTCTCGTCCCAGCGCGGCAAGAGCGGGTTCATCGCGGGGACGGACGGCTATACCTTCGAGGTGACCGGCCCGTTCCGCCGCTGAACCCCTAGGCGTGCCGGCCGAGGGCGTGCATGATGCCGGCGACGTTGCTCTCGGCGCTGTTGAGCAGCTCGTACTTGGCTGCCAGTTCCGGATCGACGTCGTCGCCCATGGACGCGTAGCGGCCCCTGGTGCGGTCGACGACCATCGCGACGGCGTGGTCGAGGTCCAGGCCCTGGTCGCGGGCGTCCCGGACGGCGTCCACCCAGATCCGCAGCTCCTCCGCCGAGCGCTCCAGCGTTTCCTCGACCTCCCGCACGGGCCCGTAGTGCGCGAACAGCAGCCGCTGCGGGCCCAGTGACCGGAACCTGCCGATCGACTCCAGCGCCGTGCCGAGGTCGAAGTCCGGGGGCGGCGTGGCGGGCCGCACGTCCGCCGTCTCCGGGATGTAGATGCCGGCGGCGTCGCCCACGTACAGGTCGCCGGTCTGCGAGTCGACCAGCCCGACGTGGTGCTTGGCGTGGCCGGGGGAGTAGTGCGACTCCAGCCGCCGCCCGCCGCCGAGGTCGACGACGCCGGTGTCCTCGACGGCGCGGATCCGCGCCGCGTCCGTCGGCTTCAGCTCGCCGAACAGGGTGTCGAGGGCGTCGCCGTAGACCATGCGCGCGCTGCGCATGAGGCGGGACGGGTCCGCCAGGTGCCGGGCGCCCTTCTCGTGGACGACGACCTCCGCGCCCGGGTACATGCCGGCGATGTCGCCGACGCCGCCCGCGTGGTCGAGGTGGATGTGCGTCACGACGACGCTCGCCAGGTCGTCCGGGCCCACGCCCATCTCGCGCAGGGCGGCCTGGACGACGGGCGCCGAACCGGCCGTGCCCGGCTCCACCAGGCATGGCCGGTCGGAGAGGATCAGGTATCCGGCGGTGATGCCGGTGTGGCCGGCCATCCGGGTGTCGATCTCGTAGACGTCCCCGCCGAGCGGCGTGATCGTGGTCGTGGTGTCCATCCCCCGATCATGGCTCCCGCGGGCCGTCCGGGTCGAGAAGGCGCAGGACGAGGCCGGTGCGGGGCTTGGGTCCGAACGAGGTGGACTTGCGCGGCACGCGCTCGCCCCCGCCCGCGACCGCCAGCACGTCCTCGACCTTGAGGGGGTTCAGGATCACGGCCGTCCCGCCGCTGCGCCGGGCGCGGGCGATGGCCGCGGACGGGTCGTCGTGCACCACCTCGACGGCGTTCTCGTTCTCCGGGACGCCCCACACTCCGCGGATCAGCAGATGGTCGAGGACGGCGGTGCCGAGCGCGCGCCAGCGGGGGGAGTGCTCGGACGGCATGGCCTCGCGCAGGGCGTCCGGATCGGGGCCGGTGAGCAGGTGCAGGGAGTCGCCGCCGCCGAGAAGGAACGCGGGGCCCTCCGCGCGGGCGAGCGCCTCCAGAGCCGCGTCCTCGGCCGTGAATCCGGTCACGCCGAAGACCTGGCCGGCCTTGTCCAGCGCGGCGTCCGGGCGGAGCCCGGGGAGCACGCGGTGGATGGCGCCGAGGTGCGGCGGGTAGCGCGTCGAGTCGACCAGCAGCGCCAGCCCGGCGTCCCAGGGGCCGGGGCCGTCGCCGGCCGCGTGGCGGCGCGCCTGGAGGGCGCGGTAGGTGGCGTAGCGGTGGTGGCCGTCGGCGATGAGGGCCTGCTTGCCGCGCAGGTCGGCGGCCACCCGCGCGTGCAGGGCCGGGTCGGTGACGCGCCACAGCCGGTGGGTCAGCCCGTCGTCGGCGTCGAACTCCGTCAGGGGCGTCCCGGCCGCGGCCTCGTCGACGACGCCCGCCGCGTCCCCGCCGCCCTCGTACACCAGGAAGATCGGCTCCAGGTTGGCGTTCGCCGCCGCCATCAGCGCGAGCCGGTCGCGGACCGGGCCGGGGAAGACGTTCTCGTGCGGCAGCACGACGCCGTCGGACTCCGCGCGCAGTCCGAGGCCGCCGATCAGCCCGCGCTGCAGGACGGTCCCGCCGCGGGCCGCCTCGTAGACGTAGAGGGCCGGTTCGGGGTCGACCGCGAGCGCGCCGCGCTCCAGCCAGCGGCGCAGCCGCCGGCCGGCGGCGTCGTAGGTCTCCCCGGCGGCGCGCGGGAGATTGAGCCGGATGATGTTGTGGCCGCCCTCCGCGAGCAGCCGCAGCGCCGCCGCCTCGTCGATCAGGTCGTACGGCGGCATGGTCACCGACGCCGGGTCGCCGGCCACCTCGGGGACGAAGCGGACGCCGCGGAACGGGGCCAGTTCCAGGCCCGCGCCCGTGCGCGTGGCCCGCGTCCCGAAGACGCGCGCGCTGAACTCCTCCGGGTCGAGACCGGAGGAGAGGTCGTCGTCCACGCTGGGCATGCTATTCAGCGGAGGGCGCCCGGTGCCGCGGCGGGTACGGTCGTAGCGATCGATGTCCGAGGGGAGGTCCACATGAGTACTCAAGGACCCGGACGGCCCGAGGATTCCCCAGGCGCGGACCCGGGCGAGCATGCGGACCCGCCGCAGGGCGGGGTCTACGAGTGGTACACGCGGGGCCTGGAGCTGCTGCGGGCGGGCAGCGCCGCGGCGGCGCTCCAGCTGCTGACCAGGGCGGCCGAGGCCGAGCCGCAGTCGCACAGCATCCGCGAGGCGCTCGCCCGCGCCCAGTTCGGGGCGCGGCAGTTCGGCGCGGCCGCCGAGAGCTTCCGCGGGATCGTGGAGGCCGAGCCCGCCGAGGACTACGCCCGGTTCGGGCTCGGGCTGTCGCTCAGCCGGATGGGCGACTTCGAGGGCGCCGTCGAGCATCTCGCCCTCGCCGCGGCCATGCGCCCGGAGAACCAGGACTACGCGCGGGCGTTGCGGCACGCCAGGGCCACCCTCGCGGCCCGGCGCTGACCCGCCCTTACCCACCGGTAACAATCCCCGTACGATCACAGTCATGAGGAGCGCGATGAAAGGCAGCGACCGTCCCCTGAGCGAGGCGTACGACGTCGCCCTGCTCGACCTGGACGGGGTCGTGTACGTCGGCCGCCGCCCCGTCCCCGCGGCGGCCGAGTCGCTCGCCAAGGCGCGCGCGGCGGGGCAGCGGCTGGCGTTCGTGACCAACAACGCGTCGCGGACGCCGTCGGCGGTGGCGGCGCTGCTCACCGAGGTCGGCGTCCCCGCCGAGGCGTCGGACGTGGTGACGTCCGCGCAGGCCGCCGCCCGCCTGCTCGCCGAACGCCTGCCCGCCGGGTCGGAGGTGCTCGTGGTGGGCGGCATGGGGCTGCGCCACGCACTCTACCAGCGGGGTCTGCGCCCGGTGTCGACGGCGTCCGGGCGTCCCCCCGCCGTCGTGCAGGGCTACCACCCCGACCTCGGCTACGGGCTGCTGTCCGAGGGCGCCCAGGCGGTCGCCCAGGGCGCGCTGTTCGTCGGTTCCAACGGCGACCTGACCATCCCCGGGGGCGACGGGCCTCCCCATCCCGGCAACGGGGCCCTCCTCCGCGTGATCAGCGGTGCCACCGGCGTGGAGCCGATCGTCACCGGCAAGCCCGAGCGGCCGCTGCACCAGGAGTCGATCCTGCGCACCGGCGCCGAGCGCCCGCTGGTGGTCGGCGACCGCCTCGACACCGACATCGAGGGCGCCCGCAACGGCGGCGCCGACAGCCTCCTCGTCTTCACCGGAGTCACCGGCCACCTCCAGGCGCTCACCGCCCCGCCCCACCAGCGCCCCACCTACCTCGCGGCCGACCTGTCCGGCCTGCTCGTCCCGCATCCGGAGACCGCCCGGGAGGACGGCGCCCACCGCTGCGGCGGCTGGACCGCGCGCCGCGACGGCGACGCGTTCGCCCTCAGCGGATCCGGCGACCCCTACGACGGCCTCCGCGCCCTCGCGTCCGCCGCCTGGGAGACCGAGGAGCCGCCGCCTCCGGAGACCCTCGCCGCGGCCCTGGAGACGCTCGGGCTCTGAGGACCGGGCCCCGAGCCCGAGGGTCGGCGAGGCGGCCGGACGGCGGTCAGAGCAGCTTGCGCAGCCGGAGGAGGTCGAAGATGCTCGCCTCGATCTTCAGGCGGCCCGCGGCCCACGCCTTGGCCGGGTTCAGCTCGTCGAAGGCCATCGCGACGAGGTCGTCGCTGTCCACGGTGAGGCGCACCTGCGCGGCCCCCGGGTCCTCGTCGCGCTCGAACGGGTCGAGGCCGCCCCCGTGCAGCCGGCTGCGGAAGGCGAGCCCGAGGTCCGCGACCCGGCAGCTGATCGTGCGCTCGACGACGTGCTCGGCGAGCCGGTCGGCGTCCACCTCCGCCAGGCGCGCCGCGACGCGCTCCAGCGCCGCACGGCACTCCTCCTCGTTCGCCATGGTCAGGCCGTTCCCCGTTCGTCCGGCATCGATGTCGTCCAGGGACGGTAGCGTTCATGGTGAGCCGGAGGCGACTCGTCGCGTGCGCTCCGGGAGCACTGGGAGGTAAACGTGATGTCCGACGAGGCCGCGGAGGAGCCGGAGTTCCCGGCGGCGCCGCCGCCCGATCCGACCGGCGACCCGCGCGTGGACGCCGCCGTCGCCCTCCTCGGCGGGCTCGGCGGACGGCCCGTCGCCGCGCACGTGGAGGTCTTCGAGGACGTCCACCAGCGGCTCCAGGAGCTCCTCGCGGCCGCCGGCCAGGACGAGCGGCGCCCCGCGCCGCCCCGGCCCGCCTTCCCCGACGCCCTGCGCCCCCGTGAGTAGCCGGCGCCGCCTGGACGCCGAACTGGTGCGCCGGGGGCTGGCCCGGTCGCGGGAGCAGGCCGGGCAGCTCATCGGCGACGGCCGGGTCCGCGTCGGCGGGCAGACCGCGGCGAAGGCGGCCACCCAGGTCGAGGCCGGCGCCGCGATCGTCGTGGCCGACGACGGCGGCGGCCCGGAGTACGTCTCGCGCGGCGGCCACAAGCTCGCCGGCGCGCTGGAGGCGTTCGCGGGCCTGGACGTCCGGGGCCGGGTCTGCCTGGACGCGGGCGCCTCGACCGGCGGGTTCACCGACGTCCTGCTGCGCGCGGGCGCCGAGCAGGTGTACGCGGTCGACGTCGGGTACGGGCAGATCGCCTGGTCGCTGCGCACCGACGACCGGGTCACCGTCCTGGAGCGGGTCAACATCCGCGACCTGGAGCCGGGGACGCTCGACGGCCCGCCGCCGAGCATCGTCGTCGGCGACCTGTCGTTCATCTCGCTCAAGCTCGTCCTCGGGCCGGTCCAGCGGTGCGCGACCCCCGAGGCCGACTACGCGGTCATGGTGAAACCGCAGTTCGAGGTAGGCAAGGACCGGGTCGGCGCGGGCGGAGTCGTCCGCGACCCGGCGCTGCGCGCCGACGCGGTGCGCGGCGTCGCGGAGCACGCGGCGACGCTCGGCCTCGGCGTCCTCGGGGTGGCGGCGAGCCCCCTGCCGGGGCCGTCCGGCAACGTGGAGTACTTCCTGTGGCTGCGCGCGGGGGCCCCGCCGCTGGAGGAGGAGGCCCTCGCCAAGGCCATCGCGGAGGGCCCGCAGTGAGCGACGCACCGCGCGTACAGGGCGCACCGCTACAGGGCGCACCGCGCGTGCAGAGGGTTGCGTCGAAACCGGGAACGTCCCGCGCGGGGACGTTCGTCCAGACGTCCGTACGCCGGAGCGCGTGGGGGAGTGGGGCGGGAGCATGAGCACAAGGTCGGTGCTGGTCGTGGCGCACACCGGGCGGCCCGAGGCGGTCCGCAGCGCGCAGCTGGTGATCGAGCGGCTCAGCGAGGCCGGGATCTGCGTGCGGGTCCTGGAGGGCGAGGCCGACGACATCGGCTGCGCGGGCGTGGAGGTCATGCCCGGCACCGCCGCGGCCGCCGACGGCGCCGAGGTCGTCATGGTCCTCGGCGGAGACGGGACGCTGCTGCGCGCCGCCGATCTCACCCGCGGCTCCGGCGCGCCGCTGCTCGGGGTCAACCTCGGCCACGTCGGGTTCCTCGCCGAGGCCGAGCGGGAGGACCTCGCCGCCACCGTCGACCGGGTCGTGACCCGCCGCTACGACGTCGAGGAGCGCATGACCATCGACGTCACCGCCCGCCGCAACGGCACCGTCCTCGGCACGACGTGGGCGCTCAACGAGGCCAGCATCGAGAAGGCCGAGCGGGAGCGGATGCTGGAGGTCGTCGCCGAGATCGACGGTCGGCCGCTGTCCAACTGGGGCTGCGACGGTGTGGTGTGCGCCACCCCGACGGGCTCCACCGCGTACGCGTTCTCCGCCGGGGGCCCGGTCGTGTGGCCGGAGGTGGAGGCGATGCTCGTCGTGCCGCTCAGCGCGCACTCGCTGTTCGCGCGCCCGCTGGTGGTCTCGCCGCGCTCGTCGGTCGCGGTGGAGGTGCTGCCCGACACGCCCCGCGCGGTGCTGTGGTGCGACGGGCGCCGCACGCTCGACCTGCCGCCGGGCGCGCGGGTGGAGGTCCGCCGCGGCGCGGAGCCGGTGCGGCTCGCGCGGCTGCACCTCACCCCGTTCACCGACCGGCTGGTCACCAAGTTCGGGCTGCCGGTGACGGGCTGGCGCGGGCGGGTCCGCCAACCGTCCCGGCCGTCCCCGCCGCTCGGGGACTCCCAGGTCGGGGACGCCCCGGCGGCTGGCGGCATCGCTGGCTACCCGGGCCCCGGCTTCCCGCCGCAGGGCGGTCCCCCGGGGCCGGACGGGGAGGCGGCTGGCGGTCAGAGGGGATAATCTCCACAGGCGCTGATCGGGGATCTGGTTGCGGAGGGTTGTGACGCTGGTGCGTCCGATGGTCGATGAGGTGCGGATCCAGGGCCTCGGCGTGATCGACGAGGCCGTGCTCGATCTGTCGCCGGGCTTCAACGTGGTGACGGGGGAGACCGGGGCGGGCAAGACCATGGTGGTCACCAGCCTCGGGCTGATGTTCGGCGGCCGCGCCGACCCGCAGCGGGTCAGGCCCGGCGCCGGACGCGCCACGGTGGAGGGCCGGATCGTCGTCGATCCGGGCGGCCGCGTGGTCGAGCGGGTCGAGGACGCCGGCGGCGAGCTGGACGACGGCGCTCTGATCGTCACGCGCTCGGTGTCGGCGGAGGGCCGCTCCCGCGCGTTCCTCGGCGGCCGGTCCGTCCCCGTCAGCGTGCTGATCACCCTGGCGGACGACCTGGTCGCCGTGCACGGGCAGTCCGACCAGCAGCGGCTGCTGCAGTCGTCGCGGCAGCGCGGCGCCCTCGACCGGTACGCGGGCGGCGCGCTGACCAAGCCGATGCGCGCCTACACCAAGGCCTACCAGCGGCACCGCCAGGTCAGCGCGCTGCTGGAGGAGCTGACCACGCGGGCGCGCGAGCGGGCCCAGGAGGCCGAGATGCTCCGCTTCGGCCTGGAGGAGATCGAGAAGATCGACCCCAAGGACGGCGAGGACACCGACCTCGCCGCCGAGGAGGAGCGCCTCGGGCACGCCGACGCGCTGCGCGGCGCGGCCGACACCGCCCACGAGGCCCTGCTCGGCGACCCCGCCGCCGCGTTCGAGGCCGCGAACGTCACCGGCCTGCTCGGCCAGGCCCGCAACGCGCTGGACGCCGTCCGCGACCACGACCCGGAGCTCGCGGCGCTCGCCGACCGGCTCGCCGAGGCCGGCTACCTCGTCACCGACGTCGGCACCGACCTGGCGTCCTACGCCGAGTCCGTGGACGCCGACCCGGCGCGGCTCGCGGCCGTCCAGGAGCGCCGCGCCGAGCTGACCGCCCTGACCCGCAAGTACGGCGGGACGGACGGCACGGTCACCGAGGTCCTGGAGTGGGCGCGCA
The DNA here is from genome assembly GCF_014208105.1 of Actinomadura coerulea. Taxonomy (NCBI): domain Bacteria; kingdom Bacillati; phylum Actinomycetota; class Actinomycetes; order Streptosporangiales; family Thermomonosporaceae; genus Actinomadura; species Actinomadura coerulea. Next base: position 2,428,460 of record NZ_JACHMQ010000001.1, on the reverse strand, counting down.
GGTCCGCGTCCCGCCTCGCGGAGCTGGAGGGCGACGACGACCGCATCGACGAGCTGCGCTCCGAGCACGCCGAGCTCACCGAGCGGCTCGCCGCCGACGCCGCGGAGCTGACCGCGGTGCGCACCCGGGCCGCCGAGCGGTTCTCCGAGGCCGTCACCGAGGAGCTGACCGCCCTGGCGATGCCGCACGCCCGCGTCGTGGTCACCGTCAACCCGGCCGGCGACTACGGCCCGCACGGCGTCGACGAGGTCGAGGTCCGGCTCGCCCCGCACCCGGGGTCGCCGCCGCTGCCGCTGCACAAGGGCGCCTCGGGCGGCGAGCTGTCCCGCGTGATGCTGGCGATCGAGGTCGTCTTCGCGGGCGCCGACCCCGTCCCGACGTTCGTCTTCGACGAGGTCGACGCCGGCGTCGGCGGCAAGGCCGCGGTGGAGATCGGGCGGCGGCTGGCGCGGCTGGCCCGCAACGCCCAGGTGATCGTCGTCACGCACCTGCCTCAGGTCGCCGCGTTCGCCGACCAGCACCTGCTGGTGGAGAAGTCCGACGACGGAACCGTCACCAGCAGCGGCGTCACCGCCCTGGACCGGGAGGGGCGGGTCCGGGAGCTGTCGCGGATGCTGGCCGGCCTGGAGGACTCCGAGCTTGGCCGCGCGCACGCCGAGGAACTGCTCGCCATGGCCGCCGAGGAGCGGTAGCCGCGGACCGCGCCCGCCCCTCGGGCCGCACGTCAGCCCGCACGCCGGCGCCGCGGCGGGCCGCCGCCCGCTCCGGCAAAGACTACAGAGAGTGCGCGAACGGACACGCCTGGACTGTCGGCCTTTCCGGCGTCCGCTCCCGTGCTCTGGCAGGATGGCAGTTGATGAACGAGTCGTCACCCACCGCAGAGCGACGCGTCCGGCTGGCCCAGAGGCTGCCCCGGCGCGTGCTCACGCTGGGCCGCGGCCGCGACGACGGGCGGCCCGGGGTCAGCGCCACGGTCAGGCTCGACCGCCGCACCAAGGACCTGACCAAGCGGCTCCAGCCCGGCGAGGTCGCGGTGATCGACCACGTCGACCTCGACCGCGTCAGCGCCGAGGCGCTGGTCTCGCGCGAGGTCGGCGCCGTCGTCAACGTCGCGCCCAGCATCTCGGGCCGGTACCCGAACCTCGGGCCGCAGATCCTGATCGAGGCCGGCATCCCGCTGATCGACGACGTCGGCCCGGAGATCTTCAGCAAGCTGCAGGAGGGCGACCAGGTCCGCGTCGAGGGGCCCGCCGTGCACCGGGGCGAGGAGGTCGTCGCCAAGGGCACCGAGCAGAGCGCCGAGTCCGTCGAGGAGGCGCTGACCGAGGCCAAGGCCGGTCTCGCCTCCCAGCTGGAGGCGTTCGTCGCCAACACGATGGAGTACGTCAAGCGCGAGCGCGACCTGCTCATCGACGGCGTCGGCGTCCCGGAGGTGGCGACCAGGATCTCCGGGCGGCACGCACTGATCGTCGTGCGCGGCTACCACTACCGCGAGGACATCGCGACCCTGCGCCCCTACATCCGCGAGTACCGCCCCGTGCTGATCGGGGTGGACGGCGGCGCCGACGCGCTGCTGGAGGCCGGCTACCGCCCCGACATGATCGTCGGCGACATGGACTCGGTCTCCGACGACGCGCTCACCTGCGGCGCCGAACTCGTCGTGCACGCCTACCGGGACGGCCGCGCGCCGGGCCTGAAGCGCGTGCACGAGCTCGGCAAGGACGCCGTGGTGTTCCCCGCCGCCGCCACCAGCGAGGACATCGCGATGCTCCTCGCCGACGACAAGGGGGCCACCCTGATCGTCGCGGTCGGCACGCACGCCAACATGGAGGAGTTCTTCGACAAGGGGCGCGCCGGCATGGCCAGCACGTTCCTCACCCGGCTCCGCGTCGGCAGCAAGCTCGTCGACGCCAAGGGCGTCAGCAGGCTCTACCGCAGCCGGATCTCCACCTGGTCGCTGCTGTTCCTCGTCCTCGGCGCGTTCATCGCCATCGTCACCGCCGTCGCCATGTCCCCGGCGGGGGACGTCATCAGTCCCCTGCTCGCCGACCGCTGGCACGCCTTCCTCTTCTGGCTGACCGGACTCTTCACGTGATCGATTTCCGCTACCACCTCGTCTCCATCGTCGCGATCTTCCTCGCGCTGGCGCTCGGCATCGTGCTGGGCTCCACCACGCTGTCCAACTCGGTGAGCGACACCCTGCGCCAGCAGGCGAACTCCGCCGCCAAGACGGCCCAGCAGGCGCGGCTGGCGCAGCGCGACCTGCGGCACCAGCTGGACGGCGAGGAGCAGTTCACCAAGGCGCTCTCGCCGCAGATCGTCGCCGAGCGGCTCAAGGGCCAGTCCGTGGTGCTGATCGAGACGCCCGGCGCCGGCAACGACAGCATCGAGCAGATCAGCCGGCTGGCGAAGGACTCCGGCGCCGCGGTCACCGGGCGCGTCACGATCCAGAAGAAGCTCCTGGACGACGACCAGCAGACCACCGTCGACGAGCTCGCCACGCAGCTCAAGGCCGAGGACGTGAAGTTCCCGGAGAACGCGGGCGCCTACGGCAAGGCCGGCGCCGTCCTCGCGGGAGCCCTCGTCACCAGGGACCCCGCCAAGTCCGGCCGCGAGGACGCCGCCGGAGGCGCCGTCCTCAACGGCTTCAAGCAGGCCGGATACGTCACCACCAGCGGCAAGCCCGGACAGCACGCCACCCTCGCCGTCATGGTCGCCCCCGCCGCCGCCTACGCCTATGCCGGCGGAGGCGACGACAACAAGGCACTGATCTCACTGGCCACCGCACTCGACGGCGCCGGGCGCGGTAGCGTCGTCGGTGGCCCGCCGACCTCCGCGCAGGAGGGCGGGCTGATCGCGGCGCTGCGCGACTCCGACGCCGCCGACTCGGTCTCCACCGTCGACGTGGTGGACACCGCGGCCGGCCAGGTCGTCACGATCCTGGCGCTGCAGAACGAGATCGGCGGCAAGTCCGGGCAGTACGGCACGGGCGCCGGCGCGAGCGGCTACCTGCCCTCGCCCGCCCCCACGGCGAAGAACGGGTGACCTGATGAGACGAGGCATCGCCAGGAGCGCGCGGCTGGCGACCGGCGCCGGCCTCGGCGCGGTGGCGGCACGCGCCGCCTACACCGCGCTGACGCGGCGCCCGCCCGGCCTGAACGGGCTGCCCGGCGAGCAGGTCTGGGGCCGCACCAACCACCGCGGCGAGCCGGTCACGCTGCTGGAGGGCCCCGCGTTCGTCGCGGGCGCCGCCGCGGCCGGGCTGCTCGTCCCCGGCGCCGCCGCCCGGCTGCGCGCGGCCGCGCTGCTCGCCGGCGCAGGGTCCGGCGCCCTAGGCGGCTACGACGACCTCGCCGGGTCGGCGTCCTCCCGCGGCTACAAGGGCCACCTGACCGCGCTCGCGCGCGGCGAGGTGACCAGCGGCGCGGTGAAGATCCTCGGCATCGGCGCGACCGGGCTGGCCGCCGCCGCCGTGGCCGGCTCGCCCGCCCCGACCCGCACGGGCCGCGCGTTCGACACCCTCGTCAACGGCGCCCTCATCGCCGGGTCGGCGAACCTGATGAACCTGTTCGACCTGCGCCCCGGGCGCGCCGTGAAGGTCGGCCTCATCACCGGGACGCCGCTGGCGCTGACCCGCTCCGGCTCCGCCGTGGTCGCCGCGCCGCTCGGCGCCGCCGCCGCGCTGCTCCCCGAGGACCTCGGGGAGCGCGCCATGCTCGGCGACACCGGCGCCAACGCGCTCGGCGCGCTGCTCGGCCTCGCCGCGTCGCGCCTCGGCCGGGGGCCGAGGCTCGCCGTCCTGGCCGGGGTCGCCGGGCTGAACGCCGCCAGCGAGTTCGTCAGCTTCACCAAGGTCATCGCGGGCAACCCGGTGCTGAACCGCGTCGACATGCTCGGCCGCCGCCCCGTCGCCGCCCCCGTCCCGGCCCCCGCCGAGGCGGCGGAGCGGGAGACCGGGGAGCGGGAGACCGGCAGGTCCGGCACCGAGGACGCGTACCGCCCGGCCGTCCCGCCGCAGCCCGGCCCGGCGGGCGACGGCGTCGCCGACCCCGCCTAGCCCGCCGGACGCCCCCCAGTCCCACACGAGCGTGCCTCCGCCTACCGTGCCCCCATCCGAAGCGCCGCCGCCGGCCCGGCGGCGGCCCGGCCTGCGCCGGCTGACCGGCGGGCTGGCCGGCGCCGCCGTCGTCATCGCGGTCATCACCGTGCTGGCGCGGCTCGCCGGGTTCGGGCGCACCTACGCCTTCTCCCAGACCGTCACCACCTCGTGCCTCAGCCAGGCGTACTTCAGCGCCACCCAGCTCCCGAGCAGCATCTACGAGATCGTCGCGGGCGGCGCGCTCGCCAGCATGGTCGTCCCGGTGCTGGCCGGGCCCGCCGAGCGCGGCGACCGCGAGGAGGTCCGGCGGACCGGGTCGGCGCTGCTCACCTGGATCGTCGTGCTGATGGTGCCGCTGTCGGCGCTGATGGCGCTGTTCGCCCACCCCCTCATGGAGCTGGCGGTGGCCGAGGACCCGCAGGGGTGCTCGCGCGGCGAGGTCGTGCGGGTCGGCGGCGACATGCTGGCGATCCAGTCCGTGCAGATGGTGATGTACGGGATCGCGGTCGTGCTGTACGGGCTGCTGCAGTCGCACCGCCGGTTCGTCGCACCCGCCCTCGCGCCGCTGGTGTCGAGCCTCGTGGTGATCGGCGCCTACGTCGTCTACGCGCCGCTCGGCAGGGGCTTCGAGAACGACCTGGCCGGGCTCCCGCTGGGGGCCGAGCTGACGCTGGCGGTCGGCACGGCGCTCGGCGGCGTCGCGATGGCCGCCACGGCCGCGGTCGCCGCGTGGCGGCTGCGCCTGCGGCTGCGGCCCACCCTGCGCTTCCCCGACGGGGTGGCGCGGCGGGTGCGGCGGCTCGCGGCGGCCGGGATCGCGACGGTCGCGGCGCAGCAGCTGGCGACGCTGCTGATCGTCCGGCTCAGCTCGCAGGGCACCCGGGGCGCGCTGGCCAACTACCAGTACGCGTGGGCGATCTACCTGCTGCCGTGGGCGATCCTCGCGGTGCCGATCGCGACCAGCGCGTTCCCGCTGCTGTCGGCGCGGATGAGCGCGGGGGACCACGACCGGTTCGACCGGGTCACCGCGTCCACCACGCGCGCGGTGATCCTGGTGTCCTGCGCGGGGGCGGCCGCGCTGGCCGCCGTCGCCGTGCCCGTCGCGGCGGTGTTCAACCCCGGCCACCCCGACCAGCAGGAGGTGCTGTCGCGCGCGGTGCTCGCGTTCGCGCCCGGCCTCCTCGGCTACGGTCTCGTCGCGCACCTCGGCCGCGTCCTGTACGCGTGCCACCGGGGGCGGATGGGCGCGGCGGCCGTGGTCGCCGGCTGGATCGTCGTCATGGTCGCGGAGGTCGCGCTGGTGCTGTCGGTCGACCGGCAGTGGGTCGTCGCGGCGCTCGGCGTCGGCAACGCCGCCGGGATGACCGTCGCCGGCGCCCTGCTGCTCGTGACGCTGGTGCGCGCGAGGGGCGCCGCGGCCGTGCGCGGCGTGCCGCGGGCCCTGGCCGCCGGGCTGCTCGGCGCCGCCGCGGGCGGCGCCGCCGGGTACGCGGCGGCGGCGCTGCTCGGCCTCGGCGGGACGGGCCCGGCCGGGGAGCTGCGCAACGTCGGGACCGGGGCGCTCGCCGCGCTGGTCGCCGGCGCCGTCTTCCTGATCATCGCATTCGTGATCGACGGCCGGGACCTGCGGGCCGTCCTCACCCGGAAGGTGACCCGCAATGTCTGACAGGCAGGATCTGGACGGGCTGCGCGTCGCGCTCGTCCTCGGCACCGCCGCCGGCGGCGTCGGCCGGCACGTCCGTTCCGTCGCCGACGGCCTGGTCGAGCGCGGCGCCCGCGTCGTGGTGTGCGGGCCCGCCGCCACCGGCGAGCTGTTCGGGTTCGCCGCCGGCGGTGCCCGGTTCGCCGAGGTCGACCTCGCCGACCGGCCCCGCCCGGCGAGCGACGCCAGAGCCGTCGCCCGGCTGCGGCGGCTGCTGCGCGACGCCGACGTCGTCCACGCCCACGGCCTGCGCGCCGGGGCCCTCGCGGTGGCGGCGTGCGCGCGCGTCGTGCCGGGCCCGCTGCGTCTCGGCCGCGGCGGCCCGCCCCTGGTCGTCACGCTCCACAACGCCGTCATCACCGGCGGCCGGACCGCCGCGGTCTACGGGGTGCTGGAACGCGTCGTGGCGCGCGGCGCCACCCGGGTCCTCGGTGTCTCGCCCGATCTGGAGGAGCGGATGCGGGCCCTCGGCGCCCGGTCGGTCGGGCACGCGATCGTCCCGGCGCCCGCGCCGCAGGCGCCGCCCGGCCCCGCCGTTCGCGCCGACCTGCGGGCCGAGTTCGGCGCCGGGGAGCGGCCGCTGGTCGTCGCCGTCGGCCGGCTCGCCGAGCAGAAGGGCCTGCCGACGCTGCTGGACGCCGCGGCGGGATGGGCGGGACGGACCCCGCCGCCGCTCGTCGCGATCGCCGGCGACGGGCCGCTGGAGGGCGCGCTGCGCGCCCGGATCGAGGCCGAGGACCTGCCCGTCCGGCTGCTCGGCCGCCGATCCGACGTCGCCGGGCTGCTGGCCGCCTGCGACGTGGCGGTCGTGCCGAGCGTGTGGGAGGGGCAGCCGCTGATCGTCCAGGAGATCCTGCGGGCGGGCCGGCCGCTCGTCGCGACCCGCGTGGGCGGGATCCCCGGGATGGTGGGCGCCGAGGAGCGCGGCGAGGGGGCCTCGCTGCTGCAGGGGCCCGAGTCGGACGCGGCGCTGCTGGTGCCGCCGAACGACGCGGAGGCGCTCGGGCGCGCGGTGAGCCGCGTCCTGGACGACCCGGCGCTCGCGGCGCGCCTGGGCTCGGCCGCCGCGCGGCGGTCGGCGATGCTGCCCGGCGAGGACGACGCCGTCGACCAGCTGGCGGAGCTGTACCTGGAGCTGACCGGACCTTAGACGCGGCCTCCGGCGCTCCGGTTCGGAGACGGGCCGGAAAAATCGCGGCGGAGGGGAACCGGCCCGGTGCGGCCCGCGTTGAAGCAGGTAACGGAGGGGAGTATCCCCGCGCGCGGTTCTCGTCAGTACGGTCGGCCCATGCCGGCCCGGGTTCCGCGGCCCGTACCCGATAGCAGGGCGGGAGAGACCTCCGGCGCTCGTCTCATGTCCGCCGGAGGTGTTCACGTTGTCGGTCTCACCCCTCGTCTGGGGTCTCACCATCGCGGCGATCCTTGCGATCATCGCCGCCGACCTGTTCCTGATCCATCGCAACGACACGCGGGAGTTCACCCCCCGCCGCGCCGCGTTCTGGTCGGTGGTCTACATCGGCCTGGCCGTGCTGTTCGGGCTCGGCGTCTGGCTGTTCTCCGGCGGGGAGTACGCCGCGCAGTACTTCGGCGGCTTCGTCATGGAGAAGAGCCTCAGCGTCGACAACCTCTTCGTCTTCATGGTGATCCTCGCCCGGTTCGCCGTGCCGAAGCAGGCCCAGCACACGGTGCTGATGGCGGGCATCGTGATCGCGCTGGTGCTGCGCGGCGCGTTCATCGCGGTAGGCGCCGCCGCCATCGCGACCTTCACCTGGGTGTTCTTCCTCTTCGGCGCGTTCCTCATCTGGACGGCGATCGGCCTGGTCCGCGGCGGCGACGAGGACGACTTCAACGAGAACGCGCTGCTGCGCTGGGCCAAGCGCGTCATCCCGACCTCCGACGAGTACGACGGCAGCCGGTTCCTCACCCGGCGGGGCGGGCGCCGGCTGGTCACCCCGATGGCCATCGTCATGATCGCGATCGGCTCGACCGACGTGCTGTTCGCGCTGGACTCCATCCCCGCGATCTTCGGGCTGACGACCGAGCCGTACCTGGTCTTCACCGCCAACGCCTTCGCGCTGATGGGCCTCGTCCAGCTGTACTTCCTGCTCGGCGGCCTCGCCGACCGCCTCGTCTACCTCGGGCACGGGCTGGCGTTCATCCTCGGGTTCATCGGCGTCAAGCTGATCCTGCACGCGCTGCACGAGTACGGCGTCGGCTGGGCCCCCGACATCCCGATCTGGCTGTCGCTCGCCGTGATCGCCGGGACGCTGACCGCCACCGCGGTGGCGAGCCTCGCCGCGGGCCGCAGGCCGTCCCGCGAGCCGCTCGGGGAGGCCGGGCCCGCCGCCGAGGCGGAGACCGGCGCGACACGCGAGGGCTGAGCGGGACCGCGTCCCCACGTCTTCCGAATGCTGTTCTAGAATCTCGGTCAAAAGGGTCGAGAGAGGGTTGACGCATGGCCATCGGGCTGACCGAGGAGCATGAGGCGCTCGCCGAATCGGTGCGCGGCTTCGCCGAGCGCAACATTCCGGCGGCGGCCGTCCGGGCCGCGCTGGACGCGGAGGAGGAGACCAGGCCCGGATTCTGGCCGGCCCTCGCCGAGCAGGGCCTGCTGGGCCTGCACCTGGACGAGGAGCACGGAGGGCAGGGCTTCGGCCTGCTGGAGCTGTCGGTCGTGCTGGAGGAGCTGGGCCGCGCGGCCGCGCCCGGGCCGTTCCTGCCGACCGTGCTCGCCAGCACGGTGATCGACGCCTCCAGCAACGCCAAGCTGCGCGCCGAGCTGCTCCCGGGCCTCGCCGACGGGTCGCGGACGGCCGCCGTCGCGCTGGACGGCGAGCTGACCGGCCGCCGCGAGGGCGACGCGCTGGTGGTGTCGGGGACGTCGGCCACGGTGCTCGGCGCCGCGCTCGCCGACGTGCTCGTGCTGCCGGTCGCCGTCGACGACGGCGAGCAGTGGGTCGCGCTGGACGCGGCCGACCTCGCCGTCACCCCGGTGCCGAGCCTGGACCGGGTCCGGCGCGTCGCCTCCGTCGAGGTCTCCGGTGCCTCCGTCGCCGCCGACCGCGTCCTGGACGGCCTCACCACCGGCCGGGTCCGGGACCTGGCCGCCGCGCTGTTCGGCGCCGAGGCCGCGGGCCTCGCGGACTGGCTGGTGACGACCGCCGCCGAGTACGCCAAGGTCCGCGAGCAGTTCGGCCGCCCGATCGGGCAGTTCCAGGGCGTCAAGCACAAGGCCGCCCGCAGCCTCATCGCCCTGGAGCAGGCCCGCGCCGCCGCCTGGGACGCCGCGCGCGCCCTGGACGAGGGCACCGAGGAGGCCGGGTTCGCGTCCGCCGTCGCGGCCGTCATCGCGCTGGACGCCGGGGTGCAGACGGCCCGCGACGCCATCCAGATCCTCGGCGGCATCGGCTTCACGTGGGAGCACGACGCCCACGTCTACCTGCGCCGCGCCCTGACGCTGCGGGCGCTGCTCGGCTCTTCCAAGGAGTGGGCCGCCAAGGTCGCCGCGCTCGCGCTGGACGGCGGGCGCCGCGAGGTCGTGCTGGAGCTGGACGAGGACGCGCAGCCGCTGCGCGAGCGGATCCGCGCCGAGATCGCCGAGCTGGCCGCGGTCGAGGACAAGGACGCGCTGGCCGAGCGCCTCGGCGACGAGGGCTGGACCGTCCCGCACTTCCCTCGGCCCTGGGGACGCGAGGCCGGGCCGGTCGAGCAGATCCTCATCCAGCAGGAGCTGCGGGCCGCCAAGGTCAGGACGCCGAACCTCGGGATCGGCGCCTGGCTGGTGCCCTCGCTCGTCCGCTACGGGACCGACGAGCAGAAGGAGCGGTTCCTGCGGCCGACGCTGCGCGGGAAGATCGTGTGGTGCCAGCTGTTCTCCGAGCCGGGCGCCGGGTCGGACCTGGCGTCGCTGTCGATGAAGGCCGAGCGGGTCGAGGGCGGCTGGAGGCTCACCGGGCAGAAGATCTGGACGTCGCTCGCCCAGCACGCCCAGTGGGGCTTCTGCATCGCCCGCACCGACCCCGCCGCGGCCAAGCACGACGGCATCACCTACTTCCTCGTGGACATGGCGTCCGAGGGTGTGGACGTCCGGCCTCTGCGGGAGCTGACCGGCGACGCCCTGTTCAACGAGGTCTTCCTGGACGGCGTCTTCGTCCCCGACGACCGCGTGGTGGGCGAGGTGAACCAGGGCTGGCAGGTCGCGCGCAACACGCTGTCCAACGAGCGGGTGTCGCTGTCGACGGGCGGCGGCCTCGGCATGGGCGTCCCCGAGCTGCTGCGGTTCTTCGCGAACCGGGACCTGGACGCGGTCGCGGCCGCCGAGGCCGGCAGGCTCGTCGCCCAGGGCCAGTCGATCGACCTGCTCGGCCTGCGCACCACGCTCAAACAGCTGAACGGCGTGGAGCCGGGCGCGGAGGCCAGCGTCCGCAAGCTGCTCGGCGTCCAGTTCAACCAGGACGTCGCCGACCACTGCTGGGCGGCGCAGGGCGCGGCGGCGGCCACCGAGGTCCCGATGGCCGAGAGCGGCATCGTGGGCCGCGCCATGCTGTTCAGCCGCGCGATGACCATCTACGGCGGCACCACCGAGGTGCAGCTCAACATCATCGGCGAACGCATCCTGGGCCTCCCCCGAGACCCCGAACCAGGAAAGTAACCCCACCGGGCACACCCCCCGGCCGGGCAGGAACTCCAGCCCTCGGCCAAGGGCAGGCGCGTGGAGCGAGCGCAGCGAGCGCAACGCGCCTGCCCGTCGAGCCGGGCGACCGGAGCGACACCGGCCCACCCGCACGGGCACGACAAGCCGCACAGTGGCGTGAGGATCGCCCGGCTCGCAACGGGGGTTCCAGGGGGTCGTCCCCCTGGGTCAGCGCGGCCGGAAGGTGTAGGTGAAGTTGACGAGGACGATGCCGGTCAGGGCGATGAGGAGGCCGGGGAGGCCGGCGTTGACGACGCCGATCGCGCTCAGCGGGATCGCGGCGAGCAGCGACAGGATCGCCATGGCCAGGCTGTGGTCGCGGTCGCCGTGCCGCGGCTCGGGCGCCGGGGCGCGGCGGCGGCGGGGGCTCGGCGCGGCGCGGGCGTCGAGGGTCTCCTCGATGCGGTCGACGACCGTCTCGATGAAGGCGTCGTCATAGTCGGGCCCCAGTTCGCGCCGGGCCGCCATGGCCGCCGTGAGGTCCTCGCGCGGCAGTCGTGGGGTCGTCATGACACCGTTATAGGCGGGCGGCGCGGGCGTCCGCGTCACTCCCCGGTGCCATGTGGCGGCTACCCCTCAGGTGTGAGCGGACGCGCAGGTAGGATTCCGCTCTTGTCCCAGGAAATCCGGAGGTCTCCGTGAGAGTGCGGGCCCGTTCGACCATCCTCGCCGCCTGGGCCGCCGCGGCCGGGCTGGCCCTCGCGGGCTGCGGCGGCGGTGACAAGCAGGCCGCGGACGCGGCGCCGTCCGCGCCGCCCACCACGCTGGCGCCGCTCCCGGCGGTGAAGCCCGCCGACGTCAAGCCGCTGGTGGGACGATGGGTCGGCGCGGCCAAGGACTACTTCCAGTTCAAGGCCAACGGCAGCGGCGTGTGGGTGCGGGGACGGCAGAAGCTGTGGAGTGGTACGGCCATCCCGGAGGGCGGCGGCAAGTACCGCTTCTCGTGGAACGGCGGCGACCCCAAGGCCGCGTCCTACTGGGGAGTCGCGCTCAGCGAGGACAAGGCGTCCCTCGTCTTCGCCGGGACCAACCAGACCTACAAGAAGGCCGCCGCTCGGAAGGGCACGGGATGACCGACGCGATGTTCGCCTCACCCGCCGACGCCGGGCGCAGGCTCGCCGGCGTCCGCTACCTCGCCGACGACGAGATCGCCACGACGGTGTTCCTGGCCCAGGCGCTCGGCAAGCCGCTGCTGGTGGAGGGCCCGGCGGGCGTGGGCAAGACGGAGCTGGCGAAGGCCGTGGCGGCGGCGACCGGCGCGGAGCTGATCCGGTTGCAGTGCTACGAGGGCCTGGACGAGGCCCGCGCGCTCTACGAGTTCAACTACAAGAAGCAGCTCCTCGCGATCCAGGCCGCGCCCGCCGACCGCGCCTGGCAGGAGACCCACGACGACATCTTCTCCGAGGAGTTCCTGCTGGAGCGGCCGCTGCTGGCGGCGATCCGCCGCAGCGACCCGACCGTCCTGCTCATCGACGAGGCGGACAAGGCCGACGTCGAGGTCGAGGGCATGCTGCTGGAGGTCCTGTCGGACTTCCAGGTGACGATCCCCGAGCTCGGGACGGTGGCGGCGGTCCGCCGCCCCTTCGTGGTGATCACCTCGAACGCGGCGCGGGAGCTGTCGGAGGCGCTGAAGCGCCGCTGCCTCTACCTGCACCTGGGCTATCCGGCACCCGACCGGGAGCGCGACATCGTCCTCGCGCAGGTGCCGGGCATCGAGGCGGAGCTGGCCGAGCGGCTGGTCCGCACCGTCGGCACGCTGCGCGACCTGGAGATCAAGAAGGCGCCGTCGATCGCGGAGACCGTCGACTGGGCGCGCACCCTGCTGGCCCTCGGCCTGGACGACCTGGACGAGGCCGCCGTGGGCCGCACGCTCGGCGTCGTCCTCAAGCACGTCTCCGACCAGGAGCGCGCCGCCAAGGAACTCGGGCTGAGCGGCTGACATGGTCTCACTCGTCGACCGGCACACCGGGTTCGTCGCGGAGCTGCGGCGGGCCGGTCTGCCGGTGTCGGTCGCCGAGGGGCTGGACGCGGTGCGCGCCGTGCGGGCCGTCGACCTGCTCGACCGCGAGTCGCTGCGCGCCGCCTACGCCGCGACGGTCGTCAAGCGGCCCCAGCACCGCGCGACGTTCGACACGCTCTTCGACCTGTGGTTTCCGGCGGCCGTCGGGGACGGCGCCGGAGCGGCGCGCGACCCCGGGCGCCCGGCGAGGACGGTCGACGACGAGGGCAGGCCCGTCCCCGCGGCGCTCGACCCGCGGGTGCAGCGGCGCCGGGAGGAGCTCGCCGACCTGCTCTTGTCCGGGGACGACGCAGGGCTCCGCCGGTTCGCCCGGCTGGCCGTCGCCGAGTACGGCCGGACGCCCGGGCAGGAGTCGTGGTTCTCCTCCGGCGTGCTGAGCGCGCTGTCGCCGGAGACCCTGATGGCGCGGCTGCTGGAGTCGGTGCTGACCGGGCGGGAGCGCGGCGGCATGGCCGAGCGCGTCGCGCGCCGGACGTTCCGCGACCGCATCGCCCGGTTCTCCGGCCTCGTCGCGGGCGAGGTGCGGCGCCGCATCGCCGAGGACACCGGGGTCGAGCGGACCGCCCGCATCGCCGTGCGCCCCCCGCTGGAGCGGCTCGACTTCGCCGGCGCGACCCGCGCCGAGATGGAGGCGCTGCGCCGCGAGGTGTATCCGCTGGCGCGCAGGCTGGCGTCCCGGCTGGTGCAGAGGCAGCGGCACGGGCGGCGGGGCCGGCTCGACTTCCGGCGGACGGTGCGCGCGTCCCTGGCCAGCGGGGGAGTGCCGCTCACCACCCACCACCGGCCGCGGCGCCCGCACCGGCCCGAGCTGGTGGTGCTGTGCGACGCCAGCGACTCGGTGTCGGCGTTCGCGCACTTCACGCTGCTGCTGACGTTCGCGCTGCGGGAGCAGTTCAGCAAGGTCCGCGCGTTCGCCTTCATCGACGCCACCGACGAGATCACCAAGTACTTCGCGCCGGGCGCGGACGTCACGAGCGCGATGACCCGCCTCGCCGCCGAGGCCGACCTCGTGTGGATCACGGGCCGGTCCAACTACGGCCACGCCTTCAAGGTGTTCGACGACAGGTACCGCGACGCCGTCACCCCGAGGACGTCCCTGCTGATCCTCGGCGACGCGCGGTCCAACTACGGGGAGCTGTCCCTGCCGATCGTGCGGTCGATGGCGGACCGGGCCCGGCACGCGTACTGGCTCAACCCGGAGCCGCGCGCCCAGTGGGACACCGGCGACTCCGCCGCGTCCCGCTACGGGGAGCTGGTCCCCATGTACGAGTGCCGGAACCTGACGCAGCTGGCCGCCTTCATCGAGGAGCTCGCCTAGCGGGGTCAGGCCGCCCGGTCCCGGATCACCAGGGCGAGGACGGCGTAGGCGAGCGCGGCGACGGCCGAGACGACCATCGCGACGTTCGTGCCGTGCGCGAGCGAGGCCGCGTCGTGGCCGAAACCCGTCGCGACGGCCCCGACGATCGCCACGCCCAGCGACGCCCCGATGTAGCGGGCGGTGTTGTTGGCGCCGGCCCCCATGCTCGCGCGGTCGGCCGGGACGCTCTCCACGGCGAGCCGGGCGAGCATCGCGTTGGTCAGTCCGCTCGCGACGCCGGCGGCGGCGAGCCCGGGGACGAGCCGCCACCAGTGCGCGTCCGGGGCCAGGGCCGCCAGCGCGAGCTCGCTGACGCCGGCGAGCGCGAACCCGGCGGCGAGCAGGCGCCGGACGGGCACCCGCGCCGGGAGGCGGTGGGCCTGCAGGGCGACGAGGAACGACAGCCCGGACCAGATCGCCAGGACCAGCGCCGCCGCGATCGCGGACAGGCCCATCACCAGGCTCATCATCGTCGCCAGGTAGGTCATGACGCCGATCACGGCGAGCCCGGTGACGAGCGCCCCGGTCACCGACAGCAGGAACGCCGGCCGCCGGAACAGCGCCAGGTCGACCATCGGCTCCCGCCGCCGCGACTCCACGAGGACGAACGCCGCCAGCAGGACCGCCGCGGCGGCGAAGAGCGCGAGGACGCCCGGGGACGTCCAGCCGGTGCGGCCCCAGGTGATCGCGGCCACCAGCGCCGCCACGCCGAGGCTCATGGTGGCCAGTCCCGGCACGTCCACGCCGCGCGGACGCTCGGCCCGCGACTCGGTGAGCGCGCGGGACGCCGCCGCGGCGAGCACCGCGGACGCGGCGACCGTGGCCCAGTACCAGAGCCGCCAGCCGCCGGCCGCGGTCAGCCCGGCCGCCGCGATGGGGCCGAGCGCGATGCCGAGGCCGACCATCGCGCCCCACATGCCGGTGGCCCGCGCCCGCCGCGGGCCCGGCGCGAACGAGGCGCCGACGATGCCGAGCCCGGTCACCAGCAGGGCGGCGCTGGCCGCGCCCTGCGCGACGCGGCCGGCGATGAACACCGCGGCGTTGGGCGCGAGCGCGCAGGCGACGCTGGAGACGGCGAGCGCCCCCGCGCCGATCACGAAGACGCGCCTGCGGCCGTGGTCGTCGGCGAGGCTGCCCGCGGCCAGCAGCGCCGCCGCGAGGCCGAGGCTGATCGAGCTCATCAGCCAGATCTGCGCGGTCGCCCCGGCGCGCAGCCCGCGCGCGGTGTCGGCCAGCGTCGCCGCGGGCGCGCAGTAGTTCATCAGGGCCAGGAGGGTGGCGGCGGCCGGCAGTGTCAGCGCGGCGGCGGTGCCCGGCGCGCTCTGCGCGGCGCGGGGGGTCGCCAGGGTCGTCATACGGTCTCCAAGTTCATTGAACGAACTGACGGCCCGACCGTAGCACGATCGGGTTCAGTCAATGAACCCCCGGGTGGGTACTGTGGTGGCATGGCACTCGGCAAGGACTACGCGGCGCAGGACTGCTCGCTGGCCCGCGCGCTGGAGGTCGTGGGGGAGCGCTGGACGCTGCTGATCGTCCGGGACGCCTTCTACGGCGTCCGCCGCTTCAGCGACTTCCTCGTCCACCTGGACATCCCCCGCGCGGTGCTGTCGGCGCGGCTCCAGTCCCTGGTCGACGCCGGCGTCCTCGTCAAGGACGGCCACGACTACGTGCTGACGGAGATGGGCAAGGAGCTGTGGCCGGTCGTCCACACCCTCGCCCGCTGGGCGGAGGACCACCTGTCCGCCGAGCCGTGCCGCGTCTTCGTCCACCTCGCCTGCGGCACCGAGATCGGCCCGGACGGGCGGTGCGCGTCCTGCGGGCGGCACGTCGCCCCGGACGAGCTGGAGATCCACGCCGGGCCCGGCGTCCGCCGCCGCACCGACCCGGTCAGCATGGTGCTGCGCAGACCGCACCGGCTGCTGGAGCCGATCCGCACCTGACTGAGCGATCCCTCGGCGACGTCGCTCACCTGCGGTGGGGTCCGGGGGGATCCGACCAGATAACCTCCTCGCTCATGAAGACCGAAAGGGCCGAGACCGCCCCCCGTGCCCGGCTTCGGCCGGGCAGCGTTCTCGGCCCCCTGTGGCGGCTGATCGACGGTGGCCCGGACGACACCCGGGCTCAGATCGCCCACCGGGCCCGGGTGCTGGTGCGGATCGCCACCGGGCTGGCCAACCTCGGCGGCGCGCTGGTCGTGCTCGCGTTCGCCGTCGTCGTCCCCGACCCCGTCGGCGCGGTGTCCGAGCGGCTCCGGCTCATCAACCTGATCGTCTTCACCCTCTACGTCACCGCCGCGGTGCCGGTCGGCCTCGTCCTCGGCGAACGGTTCTTCCGCCGCGTCCGCCGCATGGTCGAGCGGCACGACGAGCCCGACCGGCACGAACGCTCCCTGCTGCTGTACGGGCCGCTGCGCCTGATGGCCCTGCACCTGACGCTGTGGGGGATCGGGACGGTCGGCTGGGTCGTCATCAACGCCCCCTTCTCGGGCCTGCTCGCCGTCAAGCTGGGCCTGACGAGCCTGCTCGGCGGCCTCACCACCTGCACGGTCGTCTACCTGCTGACCGAGCGGCTGCTGCGGCGCGCGGTGACGACCGCGCTGCGCAGCGAGATGCCGCGCCGGACCGGGCTGCCCGGCGTCGTCGCCCGGTCCGTGCTGGCCTGGGGCCTCGGGACCGCCGTCCCGATCCTCGGGCTGATGACCCTCGCGATCGGCTCCTTCGTCATCGCCCGGATCACCGTGCGGGAGTTCGCCGTCGCGGTCCTCGCGCTCGGCGGCATCGCGCTGGTCGTCGGGCTCGGCGTCACCTACGGCGCCGCGCGCGCCATCGCCGACCCCGTCGAGTCGGTGCGGCTCGGCCTCGCCCGGATCGAGCGCGGCGACCTCGACGTCGAGGTCCCCGTCTACGACGCCAGCGAGGTCGGGCTGCTGCAGGCCGGGTTCAACCACATGGCCGCCGGGCTGCGCGAGCACGAGCGGCTGCGCGACCTGTTCGGCCGCCAGGTCGGCGCGGACGTCGCGCGCGTCGCGCTGGAGCGCGGCATCGACCTCGGCGGCGAGCTGCGCGAGGTCGCGGTGATCTTCGTGGACATCATCGGCTCCACCCGGCTCGCGGCCGACCGGCCGCCCGCCGAGGTCGTCCGGCTGCTGAACGACTTCTTCGCCGTGGTCGTCGAGGTGGTCGGCGCGCACGGCGGCTGGATCAACAAGTTCGAGGGCGACGCCGCGCTGGCGATCTTCGGGGCGCCGCTCGCGCTGGACGGCGCGCCCGCCCGCGCGCTCGCCGCGTCCCGCGAGCTGGCCCGCAGGCTGCGCGAGGACGTCCCGGCGCTGAGCGCCGCCGTCGGCGTCTCGGCGGGCGAGGCCGTCGCCGGGCACATCGGGGCCGAGGAGCGGTTCGAGTACACCGTGATCGGCGACCCGGTGAACGAGGCGGCACGCCTCACCGACATGGCCAAGACCACCCCCGGGCGGGTGCTCGCGGCGGGCTCGCTCCTCGCCGGGGTGGGGCCGGAGGAGGCGGCGCAGTGGTCGCTCGGCGACGAGGTCACCCTGCGGGGCCGGACGCAGCCGACCCGCCTCGCCTCACCGTGCCCGGCCGAGCGCGTCCCGTCCTAGCCGCGCTCCGCTCCGGGCACGTCTCAGGACGTCGTCTCAGGACGTCGCGAGCGTGGCGCCGCGCAGTGTCGTGTAGAACGGCGACCCGGCCAGCCGTGAGCCCTTCTCCTCGCCGATGTAGACGTCGGCGTGGTTCTCGCCGCCGTATCCGGGACGGAACAGGTCGGTGACCGTCCAGCGGGCCTTCCGGAACGCCGCGCACACCTCGTCCTCGACGGGGCGGCCGTTGCCCTCCCTGCCGCAGGCGACGATCGCGAACCGCCGGCCCCGCGCCAGGACGGACTTGTCGGCCGCCGCCGACGCCCACGCCCGCAGCGGGCGCCCCCGCGAGTCGCGGGTGGTGTCGTCCAGCCAGAAGCCGACGCTGTGCGACCAGTTCAGGTACCGGCCCCGCTCGGGCCCCTCGGTGATGCGCCCGCTGCCCTCGGTCTGGACGACCTTGAGGAAGTCCTTCGGGTAGGAGCCGAGCGGGGTCCTCCCGTGCGAGCAGTGGAAGCGGGCACAGCCGCGCACCGCTTTCCGCTTGCCGTGGTACAGGCTTTCCAGCGCCGTGTAGTACGTGGTGATGCGCCACCCCGCGACCCGCCCGAGCGGCACGGGCTCGCCGCTCGCGGGCGTGGGGACCCCGATCGTGGGAGCCGGGCTCGGGGCGGGGGCGGGGGCCGACACGGGCGGCGCGGTCGGCGGCGGCACGCTCGCGCCGCGCGCGCTCTGGCCGCAGCCCGCGACGGCCCCGCACAGCAGAAGGGCCAGCGGTGCCCTGCGCCGCATCGCACCCTCCCGGCCGTGGACGGCTGTCCGCCACCGGGGACACTATCCCGGTCAGTGGCCGCGGGCTATCCATTCCTCGAGATGCGGGGCCTCCGCGCCGACGGTGGTGGACTCGCCGTGCCCGGTGCGGACGGTCGTCTCCGGCGGGAGCGTCAGCAGCCGCTCCCGGATCGAGGCGATGATCGTCGGGAAGTCGGAGAACGACCGGCCGGTCGCGCCGGGTCCGCCGCTGAACAGGGTGTCACCGGAGAAGACCGTCGCCAGGGCGGGCGCGTGAAGGCACACCGCGCCGGGGCTGTGGCCGGGCGTGTGCAGGACCGTAAGATCCGTGCCCGCGACCGTGATGACCTGCCCGTCGGCCAGGTCGCCGTCGGGCGAGGTGTCCGGGTGACGCTGCTTCCACAGCATCAGGTCGGCCGGGTGCAGCAGGACGGGGGCGCCCGTGCGGGCCCGCAGGGCGGGCGCCGCGTCGACGTGGTCGTCGTGCCCGTGCGTGGACACGATCGCCACCAGCCGGCGGCCGCCGAGCGCCGCCGCGATGGCCTCGGCGTCGTGCGCGGCGTCGATGACGATCGCCTCGCTGTCGTCACCGACGATCCAGACGTTGTTGTCGACGTCCCAGGTCCCTCCGTCCAGCGAGAACGTCCCGGACGTGACGAGGTGGCCGACGCGCGGTTCCGCGGATCCGCGGGCCATCAGAGCACCACCACCGAGCGCAGCACGTCGCCGCGGTGCATCTTCTCGAACGCGGCCTCGACGCCGTCCAGCTGGATCGTCTCGGAGACGAACGCGTCCAGGTCCAAGCGCCCCTGGAGGTAGAGGTCGATGAGCATGGGGAAGTCGCGGGACGGCAGGCAGTCGCCGTACCAGGACGACTTGAGCGACCCTCCGCGCCCGAACACGTCCAGCAGCGGCAGCTCCAGCCTCATCTCCGGGGTCGGCACCCCGACCAGCACCACCGTCCCGGCGAGGTCGCGGGCGTAGAAGGCCTGCTCGTAGGTCTCGGGACGGCCGACCGCGTCGATGACGACGTCCGCGCCGAACCCGCCGGTCAGCTCCCGCACCGTCGCGACGACGTCCTTCTCCGCGCCGTTCACGGTGTGCGTGGCCCCGAGGGAGGAGGCGGTGGCGAGCTTGCGCTCGTCCAGGTCGACGGCGATGATCCGGGCTGCCCCGGCCAGCCGGGCGCCGAGCACGGCCGCCGCGCCGACGCCGCCGCAGCCGATGACCGCGACCGAGTCGCCGCGCCCGACCCCGCCGGTGTTGATCGCCGCGCCGAGCCCCGCCATCACCCCGCACCCGAGCAGCCCGGCGACCTCGGGCCGCGCCGCGGGGTCGACCCTGGTGCACTGCCCGGCCGCGACGAGGGTCTTGTCGGCGAACGCGCCGATGCCGAGCGCGGGCGACAGCTCCGTCCCGTCCTCGAGGGTCATCTTCTGGGCGGCGTTGTGGGTGTCGAAGCAGTACCAGGGGCGTCCGCGCGAGCAGGCGCGGCACTGCCCGCACACCGCGCGCCAGTTCAGGACCACGAAGTCGCCGGGCGCCACCTCGGTCACGCCCTCGCCGACCGACTCGACGATCCCGGCGGCCTCGTGCCCGAGCAGGAACGGGAACTCGTCGTTGATCCCGCCCTCGCGGTAGTGCAGGTCGGTGTGGCAGACCCCGCACGCCTGGACGTCGACGACCGCCTCGCCGGGCCCGGGGTCCGGAACGACGATCGTCTCGATCCGCACCGGCTGCCCCTTGCCCGGTGCGACGACCCCGCGTACCTGCTGCGCCATGCTGCCGCCTTTCGTCGTCTCGGCCTCCCCCGACCCTACCCACGCCCCGCCCGCCTTCCCCGTCCCCTCCGGCCGGGGGACCCTCTCAGGTACCGGACGCGAGATCACCTGCGGGCGTGATGCGGGCCCGGGCGGCCCGGCGCGAGGCTCATTCGCATGACAAGCACCATCACCCGCCTCGCCACCGGCGTGCTCGCCGCCGCCGCGATCACGGCCGCCTGCGCCACCGCCGCGTCCGCCGGGGCGTCCGGGCGCCCGGCCGCCGAGCACCGGGCGGGGGCCGTGGCCCAGCTGGGCGCCGCACGCGGGCACCTGGTCTCCGCCACCCACCTCACCACCATGTCCGCCGACCAGGTCCGCACCTGGCTCGCGTCCGAGGGCTTCGACACCGCGTCCGTCCGCCACGGCGTGGACACCTACCGGCTCGTCTACCGGACGGTCGACGCGCGGGGCCGCGCGACGACCGCCAGCGGTCTGGTCGTGCTGCCGCGCAGCCGGGACCGCCGCCTCGCCACCGTCTCCTACACGCACGGCACCACGAGCTACAAGCCGGATGCTCCCTCGACGTCGGACGACGTCTGGGGCCCCGGCGCCGCCGTCACCTACGCCGCGGCCGGGTTCGCGGCGGTCGCGCCCGACTACCTCGGTCTGGGCCTGGGCCCCGGAGTCCATCCGTGGAAGGACGTGCCGTCCGAGACGAGCGCGTCCCTCGACATGCTCCGAGCCGCTCGCCACTTCGCGCCGCGCGCGGGACGCGTCCTGGACGGCCGGGTCTTCGTCACCGGCTTCTCCCAGGGCGCCTCGTCCGCCCTCGGCCTCGCCCGGACTCTGCAGGGCGGCGCCGACCCGCACTTCCGCCTGCGCGCGGTGGCGCCGATCAGCGGGGCCTACGACTTCCGGGGCGCGGAACTGCCCGCCCTGCTGAACGGGGACGTCGCCTCCAAGATGGCGGTCGCCTACACGACGTACCTGCTCACCTCCTGGAACCGCACTCACGGGGGCATCTACCAGAACCCCTCGGAGCTGTTCCGCAAGCCCTACGCCGACCACGTCGAGAAGTACTTCGACGGGACGACGCCCGGGCCCGTCATGCTCGACGGCCTCCCGGACACGCTGGACGACCTGCTCACCCCGCGCGGCTTCGAGGTGCTGCGCCACCCGTCGGGCACGTTCGCCGAGGCCCTGCGCGTGGACGCGGAGGTCTGCACGGCCTGGACGCCGCGCGTCCCGGTCCGCCTCTACAAGATGGCCGGGGACGAGCAGGCCGTCACGGCCAACACCGACCACTGCGCCGCGGGGTTCCGGGACCGCGGCGCCACCGTGCCCGTCGTCGAGGTGGGCGACCGCCTCTACGGCGGATCCCGCCACCTCGGGTCCAATCTCGCGGGCACCGCCCAGATCGTCCGCTGGTTCGGCGAGCTCAGCTGAAGTGGATGGCCTGCAACCTGTCGGCGGCGTCACGGTCCAGGACGGTGACGCCGGCGGCGGGCGGCAGGGGGGCGCCGCTGCGCGCCCGGGCGATCAGGGGGCGCCAGCGGCGGCAGTGGCGGGCCCACAGGGCGGCGGCGACGACGCGGCCGCGCGCGTACTGGCCGGCGCGGGCGGTCTCCGGCGCGACGTCGATGAGGATCAGGTGCAGCCGCCCCCCGCGGCGGCGCGCCAGCCAGGCGAAGCCGTGCAGGATGTGCGGCCAGGTGCCGCGCGTGTGGGCGACGACGCCGTGCCCGGCGACGATCGCGCGGCCGATGCGCCACACGTGGGTGCTCTGGACGATCGGGGTCCGCAGCCGGACGGGCAGCGGCCCGAGGAACCGCGCCCACCAGTTGCGCGACTGGCGCGAGTCGATCACTCGGACGTTCCCGGCGCGCACCGGGGCCGTCTCGTCGCCGCGCAGCCCGTACAGGCGGTTGAGCAGGGTGCTCTTACCGGAGCCGGGCAGGCCGGCGACCAGCACCAGCGAACCCGCCGGGTAGCGCAGCGCGGGTCCCGGATCCGCCTTGTGAGGTGGGGGGATGGTCGACTCCTGGTCTTGGGCCGGAGGTGTGTTGGGGGAACGAACGTCCCCCGCCACTTGTTCCGGCCGAGCCGGAGGCGTCACCAGCCGCGGGCGCGCCACTCCGGGAGCGAGGGGCGTTCCCGGCCGAGCGTCGAGTCCTTGCCGTGGCCCGGGTAGAACCAGGTGGCGTCGGGGAGCCGGTCGAAGACGCGCTCCTCCACGTCCGAGAGCAGTTGCCGGAAGCGGGTCGGGTCGCCCCAGGTGTTGCCGACGCCGCCGGGGAAGAGGCTGTCGCCGGTGAACAGGTGCGGGCGGTCGGCCAGCTCGCCGCCCGCGTCGTAGAGCAGCGCGATCGAGCCCGGCGTATGGCCGCGCAGGTGGATGACGTCGAGGGACACCTGCCCGACCGTGACGGTGTCGCCCTGCTCCACGGGCTCGGCGACCGGCTCGGGCAGGGGCCCGGCGTCGCGCGGGTGGGCGACGACCGGCGCGCCGGTGGCGCGCGCCACCTCGCTCAGCGCCATCCAGTGGTCCTCGTGGCGGTGCGTGGTGACGATCCGCGCGAGGGGGCCGTCGCCGATCAGCTCCAGCAGCCGGGGCGCCTCGTTCGCCGCGTCGATCAGGAGCTGCTCGCCGGTCGCGGTGCACCGCAGCAGGTAGGCGTTGTTGTCGTACGGGCCGACCGCCACCTTCGTCACCCGTAGCCCGGGCAGCTCCCGGACGTCCGGACGCCCGCCGGCCTCGACGTTACCGGTGTAGGTCATGCGTCCTCCCCGTCGATTGTTCGAAGACCATCTTCCATCATCGGCTCCCGCGATCACCCGTGCCCCGGGCGCGCGCCTGGAATGAGCCACCAGACGCAGCCGAACCGTGCGCCACCGGACGGACTTTCCCCCCTTCCCGCCGCACCATGGGAACTGGAAGATCAGGTTCTACCCTCCGGAGGGCGGTGAGGCGGTGGCGACCGCGTTCCGTCCCGCGCGGCCGCGCGGGCCGCTGCCGGGGGCGCGCCGCGGCGGGAGGACGACCGGATGATCGGCGACGGGCCGGGCATCCGGCCGGGCAGCTTCTGGGAGCGGCTGGCCCCCACCGACCGGCAGGCCTTGCGCGCCATGGGCCGGCGCGCCGACATCCCGCCCGGCGGCATGCTGTGCCACCAGGGGACGGTCGCGCCGGCCGTCTACGTCGTGTTCAAGGCGTCGCCGAGGGCCGCGAGCAACGCGGTGGCCAAGGAGTTCGTGGACTCCAGCGACGGCGACGAGTCGATCATCGACCTGTTCGGGGCGGGCGACCTGGTCGGCGTCCTCGGGCCGTGGGGGCATCCGCAGCGCGCCACGGTCGCCGCGCTGGACCACGTCACGGCGCTGCGCGTGGACCGCCGCAAGTTCCGCAGCCTCCTGGCGGCGAGCCCGCAGGTCGCCGAGGCGATGATGCACGCCGTCTCCGAGAGCGTCACCTACGGCGGTCGCCGGCACGCGGTGCGGGCCGCCGACCATCCCCAGCGGCTCGCCTTCCACCTGCTGGAGCTGGCGCACCGGTTCGGCGAGCCCGCCCCCGGCCAGGGCACGCGGATCCCCCTGCGGCTCAGCCAGGCGGAGCTGGCGAACTGGGCGGGGATCTCCCGCGAGACGCTGGTGCGCTGGTTCCGGGCGTGGCGGGCCAAGGGCATCCTCGACCGGCGGGCCCGCCCGCTGACCGTCCTCGACGTCGAGCGGCTCCGCCGCGCCGCGAGCCCCTGGGGCGACGACTGGCCGGCCGCCGAGGCCGAACGGCCGCCCGAGGAGGCGCGGGGGCAGGACGAGGGCGCCGGGATCGCGGCGCGCGAACCGGTGCGCCTGGGGGCGCCGGCCCGGCCGCCCGCCGTCCGCCTGCCCGCCGACAACCCCTACTTCGCCGGGCGCGTGGTCAGCCTCGGCAAGCTCGACCTGCTGGTCGGCCAGTCCGTGTGGCCGCGCGCCGTCGTGGTCCAGGGCATGGC
The DNA here is from genome assembly GCF_014208105.1 of Actinomadura coerulea. Lineage (NCBI taxonomy): Bacteria > Bacillati > Actinomycetota > Actinomycetes > Streptosporangiales > Thermomonosporaceae > Actinomadura > Actinomadura coerulea. Next base: position 2,404,447 of record NZ_JACHMQ010000001.1, on the reverse strand, counting down.
GGGCGTCGGCAAGACCACGCTGGCGCTGCACTGGGCGCACCGGGTCGTCGACCGCTTCCCCGACGGCGTCCTGTTCGCCGACCTGCGCGGCACGTCCCGCAGCCCCGTCACCCCGGCGGAGGCGATGGGGCAGGTGCTGCGCGCGGCGGGCGTGCCCGGCGACCAGGTCCCGCGGACGGAGGCGGAGCTGGCGGCGCAGTGCCGGTCCTTTCTCGGCGACCGCCGGATGCTGCTGATCCTGGACAACGCCGCCCGGCCCGAGCAGATCAGGCCGCTGCTGGCGGCGACGGCCTCCGGGCTGGTGGTCGTGACGAGCCGGCGGCGGCTGCCGGCCCTGCTCGAAGGCGCCGACGTGCGGACGCTGGAGCTGCGGGAGATGGCGACGCAGGAGGCCGTGGACCTGATCTCCAACGTCCTCGGGGCGGGCGACCCCCGCCTCCGGGAGGAGGACAAGGCGGTCGAGCGGCTCGCGCGCGAGTGCGGCCACCTGCCGCTCGCGCTCGGCGTCATGGCCGGGCGGCTCGCCGAGAACCCCGGCGAGTCGGTCGCCGGGACCGTCCGGGAACTGGCGGCCCGGGACGTCCGGGACGCCGCGCCGTACGGGCCGGGCCTCGCGGGGGCGGGCCTGGGCGACGGCGCGGCACCCGGGACGTCCGGGACGGCGCTGCTGGCCGTCCTCAGCCCGACGTTCGACGTCGCCTACCGGAGCCTGCGGCGGGGGCAGCGCGAGGCGTTCCGCAGGCTCGGACTGGTCGCCGGCCCCGACTTCACGCCCGCCGCCCTCGCCGCCCTCCAGGACGGCACGGTCGGCGAGGCGCGCGAATGCCTGGAGGGCCTGCGCCAGGCGTACCTGGTGCACGACGTGGGGCCCGACCGCTACCGGATGCACGACCTGCTGCGCGACTTCGCCCGCGAACGGGGGCTGCGCGAGGACTCCGACGGCGAGCTCCAGGCGGCCCAGCGGCGGCTGCTCGCCGGCTACCTCGCCGAGGCGCGCCGCGCCGGGGACGCCATGGCGGCGCGGTCCCGTCCGAGGGCGCACCCGGGGGAGGCGCACGGACGTCCGTCCAGCGCCGCGGAGCGCGCCGCCGGGCTCGCCTGGTTCGAGGCCGAGCGCCGCAACCTGGTCGCCGCGGTGCACCAGGCCGCCCGGCTCGGCCTGCACCGCACGTGCTGGGAGCTCGCCGACGCGCTGTTCGACTTCCAGGAGTTCCGCCGCTACAGCGAGGACAGCATCGCCGTCCACCAGGCGGGCCTGCACGCCGCCCGCACCGAGGAGGACTGGGCGGCCGCGGCCGTCATGCTCCACAACCTGGCGATGGCGCACTTCGAGCTGGGCGACTCCGTCCAGGCCATCGGTTACGGCGAGGACGCGCGGCGCGGGTTCCGGGCCGCCGACCCGCCCGACCGCTACGGGGAGGCCGCGACTCTGGCCACCCTGGCCGACGTCCACGTGGCGCTGGGCCGCTACCTGACGGCGATCGACCACGCGCGGCGCTCCCTCGCCATCCACGGGGAGCTGCGAGACGACGCGGGAACGGCCAAGGGCCACGACATCCTGGCCCGGGCACACCTGGGCCTCGGCGACTACGAGACGGCTCTGGACAACGCCGCCAGGGCGCTCGACGTCCGCCGACGGACGCACGACCAACCGGGCGTGGCGGAGACCCTGCTCACCGTGGCGCAGGTACACCGCCGCCAGGGCAATGTCCACGGCGCGGTCTCGCACGCGCTGGAAGCGCTCGCCATCCGGCAGGAACTCGCCGACATGCACGGCGCCGCGCAGGCGCTGACCGAGCTCGCGCGGATGAACGCCGCGCTCGGCCTGCGCGACCTGGCGCAGCAGGACGCCGAGCAGGCGCTGCGCACCTACCGCGCCCTGGGCGCCCGCCACGGGGAGGCGCGCGCGCTGGCCACGCTCGGCATGCTCATGTGCGAGGCGACGCGGTTCGCCGAGGCGTTCACCTACTGCGGGCAGGCGCTGCGGCTGCACCGCGACACCAGCGACCGGCACGGCGAGGCCGAGGCGCTCGCGCAGATCGGGATCGTCCACTGGCGCCTCGGACGGTACCGCGAGGCGCGCGAGCACCTGCTGCGCGCCCTGGAGATCCGCCGCGAGATCGGCGACCAGCACGGCGAGGCGAACGACCTGGAGCACCTGTCGGTGGTGATGCGGCGCCTCGGCCGCCACCAGGAGGCGTTCGTCCTCGGCCTGGAGGCGCTTGACCTGTGGCACCGGCTCGGCGCGCGGGGCGGGATGGCCGGGACGCTCGGCAGCCTGGCCCGCACCTACTCGCGGCTCGGCCTGCCCGAGGAGGCCGAGCGCGCCGCCCGGCAGGCGCTGGGCATCCGCGAGTCGGGGGGCGACTGGTACGGCCTCGGCGTCGGCATGGACACCCTCGCCGCCGTGCTGCGCCGCGCCGGCCGTCCCGAGGAGGCCCTGGAGCGGGAGCTGGAGGCGCTGCGCATCCTCGGCGAGGTCGGCGACCGGCACAGCGAGGCCGTCGGCCTCGGCCACCTCGCCGCCATCCACCTCGACCTCGGCCGCGCCGGCGACGCCCTGGCGGCCGGGCGGCGCGCCCTCGACCTCGCCGCCGAGCTCGGCGCCACCCGCGAGCAGGCCCACGCCCTGCACGGCCTGGCCCGCGCGTCCCAGCTGACCGGCGCGCACGACCGCGCGGTGGAGCACGTCACCGCCGAGATCGCCATCCGCCGCGAGACCGACGACCAGCGGGGGCTGCGGCGGGCGCTGGAGCTGCTGCGCGACTCCCGCCTGGCCCTCGGCGACCACGCGGCGGCCGCGGACTGCGTCCGCCGCGTCCGCGCCCTGGACGGCCTGCTCGCCCCGGAAGGACCATCCGACGTGTGACCGATGACGTGGTCGGCCGGCCCCGGGACGCGTTCACTGGACCGCGACGCACGCGATCATGAAGCCGGGGCCCGGCCGGATCCGGGTCCGGTGAGGAGGCGAGATGCAGACCCCCCGGTTCTGGAACGCGCTGCCCCCCCGCGCCCAGGAGGCCCTGCGGCGGGCGGGCGCGCCGGTGGTGATCAGGCCCGGCGCGTTCCTCACGCGCGAGCACACCCGCGCGGCCCAGGTCTTCGTCCTGCGGTCCGGGGCGGTGAAGGTCTGGGTGGACCGCGACGGCGAGACCGCCATCCTCGACGTCCTCGGCCCCGGCGACCTGGTGGGGGAGCTGGAGGCGGTGGACGGCGGCGTCCGGCACGCCAACGCCGAGGCGCTGACGCGGGTCGAGGCCATCGTGCTGCCCGCCGCGCGCTTCCGCGGCGTCCTGGACGCCGAGCCCGGCTCGGTGTGGGCGGTCGCCGCCGTCCTGGCCGAGCGGCTCCGCGACGCCAACGAGCTGCGCGTCGCGCACTTCCCCGACGACCCCGAGCGCCGCCTCGCCGGCCGCCTCCTGCGCCTGGCGGCGCGGTTCGGCTCCCCGGTCAAGCGGGAGCGCCCGGACGGCGTGGTCGAGGAGGGCGTCCTCGTCCAGGTCCCGGTCACCCAGCAGGACCTCGGCCGCTGGGCCGGGATGGGCCGCCGCAAGGTCGCGCAGATCCTCGCGGCCGAGCCCGTGCGCGGCCGCGTGACCGTCGCCCGCAGCGCGATCGCCGTCCGTTCCGCGGAAGCCCTGCACCGGCTCGCGGGCGACGACCCTCCCTAGGCCCCCGGCCCGCTCACAGGCCTGGTCCCCGCCGGAACCGGGCGGGCTCGTGCGGCCAGGGCGGCGGGACGGGCAGCGGGCCGTCCGGGCGGACGTGCACGCCCGCGCCGTCCGAGCGTCCGCTCAGCCAGCCCAGCAGCGCCCGGCCGGAGCCGGCCGCCTCGGGGCCGCCGGGCGTCCAGCCGAGCTCGGCGGTCTCGCCGGAGTCGGTCGCGGTGATCCGCAGACCGGCCAGCTCCCCGAGGAGCCGGTCCGGCAGGGCCGCCAGGTCCGCCAGCGTGGCCGCCGCGGACCACCGGACGTAGGGCTCCGGCCAGTCGGCCGGGCCGTACCCGGCGGCCAGGTCGACGTGGTGGGCCTCCACCTCGTTCCAGCGGCGGAACACCGTGTACCAGGCCGGGTGGGGTCAGCCCGCCATCGCCCGCACCGGGGCGTCGGCGGCGCCGTCCGGCAGCGACCGGGCCTGCTCGGAGAACCGCGCCTGCGTCGCCCGGACGTCGGCGACCAGCTCGTCGCGGCCACGGTCCGCGCCCGCGGCGATGTCGGCGTCGCGCCGCTCCAGGCTCGGGTACTGCGGGATCTCCGTCCCCGTGCGCGCCCCTTCCAGCAGGTTCCACAGGGAGTCGGCGTTGCGCGCGATGTGCGTCGCCACGTGCCCGCGGCTCCACCCCGGCAGCGCCGACGCGCCCCGCAGGGCGTCGCCGGACAGCCCCTCCAGCGTCGCGGCGACGCGCTCCACGCCCGCGTCCAGCTCGTCGATCACGTCGCGCCAGTCCATGACCCCTCCTCGGCGAAAGGACGCTCCATCCTGTCGCACCGGCCCGGCCCGCGCCAGACAATGGTGATCATGGACTTTCCGATCTGCGTCACCTGCGGCGTCCAGTACGCCGGGCCCCGCCCGGACTGCCCGATCTGCGAGGACGAGCGGCAGTACGTCGGCTGGGAGGGCCAGCGGTGGACGACCCTGGAGGAACTGCGCGGCGGCCACCGCGGCCGCGTCGCCGAGGAGGGCCCGGGGGTCGTCGGGATCGGCACCGAGCCGTCCGTCGCCATCGGCCAGCGCGCCCTCCTCCTGCGCGCCCCGACGGGCAACGTCCTGTGGGACATGGTCACCCACATCGACGACGACCTGGTCCGCCGGGTGAACGACCTCGGCGGCGTCTCCGCGATCGCGATCAGCCACCCGCACTACTACGGCACCATGATCGAGTGGGCGCGGGCGTTCGACGCCACCGTCCACATCCACGAGGCCGACCGCCGGTGGGTGGCCCGCCCGGACGACGCGGTCGCCTTCTGGTCGGGCGACACCCTCGAACTGGCCGACGGCCTCACGCTGATCAACGCGGGCGTCCACTTCGCGGGCGGCCAGGTCCTGCACTGGCGCGACGCGCGCGCCCTCTTCTCGGGCGACATCGTGCAGGTGGTCGACGACCGCGACTGGGTGAGCTTCATGTACTCCTACCCGAACTACATCCCCGAGCGCCCCCGCACCGTCCGCCGCGCCCTGCGCCTCCTGGAGCCCTACGACTTCGACCGCGTCTACGGCGCCTGGTGGAACAAGATCGTCTACAGCGGCGGGAAGGAGGCCGTCCGCCGCTCCGCCGAGCGCTACCTCTCCCACGCGCTCGACGACGAGTGACCGGGGCGGCGCGGCCGCCGGGCGGAGCGCGTTCCGGGTGGTCGGAGGGGGCGCCGCGCCCTGGTCGCGGGTGGTGGCGGCGTTCCGGTGGCGGGCGGCGTTCGAACACGTGTACGGTGCGATGGTGCCGTCCCGACCGCTCGGACCGGCCGGGTAGCGTCATGAAATGCAGCGGCGAGCGCCGCTGTTGAGAAGCCGGGGGATGCTGTCGCTCCCCGTGACTAGCCTTGGTACCGAGCCGTATACGCAGATCGCCGCGCCCAGAAGAGGAACCGGAAGAACGTGCATGACCGACTCATCGTGCGTGGAGCACGCGAGCACAACCTGAAGGACGTCTCGCTCGACCTCCCGCGGGACGCCATGATCGTGTTCACCGGTCTGTCGGGTTCCGGGAAGTCCAGCCTGGCCTTCGACACGATCTTCGCCGAGGGGCAGCGCCGGTACGTGGAGTCGCTGTCGGCCTACGCCCGGCAGTTCCTCGGGCAGATGGACAAGCCCGACGTCGACTTCATCGAGGGGCTCTCCCCGGCGGTCTCGATCGACCAGAAGTCGACCAGCAAGAACCCCCGTTCCACGGTCGGGACGATCACCGAGGTGTACGACTATCTGCGGCTGCTCTACGCCCGGATCGGGCACCCGCACTGCCCCGAGTGCGGCCGGCCGATCAGCCGGCAGGCGCCGCAGCAGATCGTCGACCGGGTGCTGGAACTGGAGCAGGGCGCCCGGTTCCAGGTGCTGGCGCCGGTGATCCGCGGACGCAAGGGCGAGTACCTGGAGCTGTTCCGCGAGCTCCAGTCCAAGGGCTACTCGCGGGCGCTGGTCGACGGGCAGATGGTCCGCCTGGACGAGCCGCCCCAGCTGAAGAAGCAGGAGAAGCACGACATCTCCGTCGTGGTCGACAGGCTCTCGGTGAAGGACTCCGCCCGCCAGCGCCTCGCCGACTCGGTCGAGACCGCGCTCGGCCTGGCGGGCGGCACGATCGTCCTCGACTTCGTCGACCTGCCCGAGGACGACGAGCACCGCACCCGGATGTACTCCGAGCACCTCTACTGCCCCTACGACGACCTGTCGTTCGAGGAGCTGGAGCCGCGCTCGTTCTCGTTCAACTCGCCGTACGGCGCCTGCCCCGACTGCACCGGCCTCGGGACGCGCATGGAGGTCGACGCCGAGCTCGTCGTCCCCGACGGGGAGCTCTCGCTCGGCGAGGGCGCGATCCAGCCCTGGTCGGGCGGGCACGTCAGCGACTACTTCCTGCGGCTGCTGTCGGCGCTGGGCGACGCGATGGGCTTCGACCTGAACACGCCGTGGGACAAGCTGCCCGCCAAGGCGCGCAAGGCCATCCTGAACGGGCACGAGACGCAGGTCCACGTCCGCTACAAGAACCGCTACGGCCGGACGAGGTCGTACTACACCGCCTACGAGGGCGTCGTCCCCTACATCCAGCGGCGCCACGCCGAGTCCGAGAGCGACTCCAGCCGGGAGCGGTTCGAGGGCTACATGCGGGAGATCCCGTGCCCGACATGCGAGGGCGCCCGGCTGAAGCCTGTCGTGCTGGCCGTCACCATGGGCGGGATGTCGATCGCCGAGGTCGCCGCGATGCCGATCGGCGAGGCCGCGAAGTTCCTGCTCGCGCTCGAGCTGAACGAGCGCGAGACGCACATCGCCGAACGCGTCCTGAAGGAGATCAACGCCCGGCTCGGCTTCCTGCTGGACGTCGGCCTCGACTACCTGACCCTCGACCGGGCGTCGGCCACGCTGGCCGGCGGGGAGGCCCAGCGCATCCGGCTGGCGACGCAGATCGGCTCCGGCCTGGTCGGCGTCCTGTACGTGCTGGACGAGCCGTCCATCGGCCTGCACCAGCGCGACAACCACCGGCTGCTGGAGACGCTGCTCCGGCTGCGCGACATGGGCAACACCCTGATCGTCGTCGAGCACGACGAGGACACCATCGCCGCCGCCGACTGGATCGTCGACATCGGCCCGCGCGCGGGCGAGCACGGGGGTGAGATCGTCGTCTCCGGCACCGTCGAGGACCTGAAGAAGTCCGAGCGCTCCCTCACCGGCGCCTACCTGGACGGGCGCCGCGAGATCGCCGTCCCGCAGATCCGGCGGCCCCGCACCCGGGGCCGCGAGGTCACCGTCAAGGGCGCGCAGCAGAACAACCTGCGCGACGTCGACGTGGCGTTCCCGCTCGGCGTCCTCACCGCCGTCACCGGCGTGTCGGGGTCGGGCAAGTCGACGCTGGTCAACGACATCCTCTACAACTCGCTGGCGAAGAAGCTGAACGGGGCGAAGACCGTCCCCGGCAAGCACAAGCGCGTCAACGGCGTCGACCAGCTCGACAAGGTCGTGCACGTCGACCAGTCGCCGATCGGCCGCACCCCGCGGTCGAACCCGGCGACCTACACGGGCGTGTTCGACCACATCCGCAAGCTGTTCGCACAGACCACCGAGGCGAAGGTGCGCGGCTACCAGCCCGGCCGGTTCTCCTTCAACGTCAAGGGCGGCCGCTGCGAGAACTGCTCCGGCGACGGCACCATCAAGATCGAGATGAACTTCCTGCCGGACGTCTACGTCCCGTGCGAGGTCTGCCACGGCGCCCGCTACAACCGGGAGACCCTGGAGGTCCACTACAAGGGCAAGACGATCTCCGAGGTGCTCGACATGCCGATCGAGCAGGCCACCGAGTTCTTCGAGCCGATCACGGCGATCCACCGGCACCTGAAGACGCTGAACGACGTCGGCCTCGGCTACGTCCGGCTCGGCCAGCCCGCCCCGACCCTGTCGGGGGGCGAGGCGCAGCGTGTCAAGCTGGCGTCGGAGCTGCAGAAGCGCTCCACCGGCCGCACCATCTACGTGCTGGACGAGCCGACCACCGGCCTGCACTTCGAGGACATCCGCAAGCTCCTCGGCGTGCTGAACGGCCTGGTCGACAAGGGCAACACGGTCCTGGTCATCGAGCACAACCTCGACGTCATCAAGACCGCCGACTGGATCATCGACATGGGCCCCGAGGGCGGCTCGCGCGGCGGCACGGTCGTCGCCACCGGCACCCCCGAGGAGGTCGCCGAGGTCGAGGCCAGCCACACCGGCCAGTTCCTCAAGAAGATCCTCGCCTGAGCCCGGAGGCGGGCCGGTGCGGGACGGGTGAGGCCGTCCACCAAGATGGAGCCATGGGAGACGAAGTGATGCCCGGGGCCGCCGAGGCCGCCGGGAGCGGGGGAGTCGGCCGGCGCGCGGTGCTGTGCGGGGCGGGGGCGCTCGGCGCCGCCGCCCTCGCGGGGTGCGCGTCCGGAGGCGGGAGCAAGCCTGCCGAGGACCTCAGGGGCAAGCAGATCGCGAAGGCCGCCGACATCCCGGTCGGCGGCGGAAAGATCTACGGCGACCAGAAGGTCGTGGTGACCCAGCCCAGCCAGGGCGCCTACAAGGCGTTCACGGCCGTGTGCACCCACCAGGGCTGCACGGTCGGCGGGGTCTCGAACGGGCTGATCAAGTGCCACTGCCACGGCAGCGAGTTCAAGATCACTGACGGCTCGGTGGAGCGCGGTCCGGCCAAGGCGCCGCTCAAGGAGTACCCCGTGCGGGTCGAGGGCGGCGGCATCGTCGTCACCTGATCGCCGGTCGGTTCCGTTTGGACCGATCCGCTCGCGCATCCGTGCTCTCCGGTGACGGACCGGAACCGACAGAGGTCACCGGAGGAGCGAGAATGCCACACAGGTCCGAGACGCAGGCGGAGAAGAAGGTCACCGTCCAGGACGGGAAGATCATGCTCGCCTGAGCGACTTCGCGCGCGCCGGGCCGTCCTCGCGGGGGACGGCCCGCGCGCCGTCGGCGTGCCGCCCCTCCGCCACCTCGTCCTCGGTGGCCGGTGCCGGGTCGTCCACCCCCGCCCCGGCGCCGTCCACGACCGGTTCGGGGCCGACGCGCAGCCGGGGGAGGGCCTCCGGGTGCTTGTCGCGGATGTAGGAGACCAGGTGCTCGCGCACGTCGCAGCGCAGGTCCCAGGTGCTCGCCGAGTCGGCGGCGCTCATCAGCGCGCGCACCGTGACGAGGCCGCTCGGCAGCACGTCCACCACCTGCAGCATCCACTCCCGCCGGTCCCACAGCGGGTTGTCCTTCAGCGCCGAGTACAGCTCGGCGCGCAGGTCCTCGACCGGGACCGTCCAGTCCACGTGCAGCTCGACCGAGCCGAGCAGCCGGCTGGAGTGCCGGGTCCAGTTCTCGAACGGCTGCTCGGTGAAGTGCGACACCGGGAAGATCATGCGGCGGTCGTCCCAGAGCTGCAGGACGACGTAGGACAGCGTCAGCTCCTCGACCCTGCCCCAGATGCCCTGCGTGACGACGACGTCGTCCAGGCGCAGCGCGTCGCTGAACGCCAGCTGGAGCCCGGCCAGCAGGTTGCCGAGGGTGGGCCGCGCCGCGATGCCGACCACCAGGCCGGCGACGCCCGCCGAGGCCAGCACCCCGGCCCCGACCGCCCGCACGGCGGGGAAGGTGAACAGCGCCGCGCCGACGGCGAGCACCACGATGATGACGGCGGCGATGCGGCGCAGCAGCATCATCTGCGTGCGGGCCCGCCTGGCCCGCCGGTTGCGCTCGCCCTCGATCCGCATCAGCCGCGCCAGCGGCGGGTCGCTCAGCGCGTACCCGATCCGCAGCACCAGCCACGTGGAGGCGCCGATCGCCGCGATCCGCATCGCGTGCCGGACCGCGTCCTCGGCGTGCCCGCCGATGAACTGGTACGGCATCGCGGTGCTGGAGCTCACCACCACCGCGAACGCGAACGCGGGCGCCGTGCAGCGCCGGGCGACCCGGCCGGCGCCGGGCCAGCGGTGCGACATCCGGCCCGCGACGAGCCGGCGGCCCCCCTCCACGACGATCACGGACGTGCCGACGACGGCGGCCAGGATGATCCAAGCCCAGAGCGCGGACACGTGCGCAACGACCCCCCTTCCGGATCCGTGGAACCTTTTGACCCTCCCTTTCCGCATGGTTTGCGAACATCCGGGCGGGAGGGAGAGATCTACGTCACCCCTCCGGTGCGGCGGCGGCGACGGCCGCGCGGGGGCACGGCGTGTCGGTGCCGCCCATTAGGCTTTCGAGCGTGGCAGATCCGGCGACCTACCGACCCGCACCCGGCTCCATCCCGGAATCCCCGGGGGTGTACCGGTTCCGCGACGAGCACGGCCGGGTCATCTACGTGGGCAAGGCCAAGAACCTGCGCTCGCGGCTGAACTCCTACTTCGCCGACTTCTCCGCCCTGCACCCCCGCACCCAGACGATGGTGCAGACCGCCGCGCGCGTCGACTGGACGGTCGTCGGCACCGAGGTCGAGGCCCTCCAGCTGGAGTACTCCTGGATCAAGGAGTTCGACCCCAGGTTCAACGTCCGCTACCGCGACGACAAGTCCTATCCCTACCTCGCCGTCACCCTGAACGAGGACTTCCCGAGGGTGATGGTGATGCGGGGCGCCAAACGCAAGGGCGTGCGCTACTTCGGGCCGTACTCCCACGCGTGGGCGATCCGGGAGACGGTCGACCAGCTGCTGCGCGTGTTCCCCGTCCGGACGTGCAGCGCCGGCGTGTTCAAACGGCAGCACCAGCTCGACCGGCCCTGCCTGCTCGGCTACATCGGCAAGTGCTCGGCGCCGTGCGTCGGCCGCGTCTCGCCCGAGGAGCACCGCCTGCTCGCCGAGGACTTCTGCGACTTCATGGCGGGCGACACGACCCGGTTCACCAAACGCCTCGAACGCGACATGCGCGAGGCCGCCGCGTCCCAGGAGTACGAGCGCGCCGCCCGGATCCGCGACGACATCCGGGCCCTGGAGCGCGCCCTGGAGAAGCAGGCGGTCGTGCTGCCCGACCGCACCGACTGCGACATGATCGCCTTCGCCGAGGACGAGCTGGAGGCCGCCGTCCAGGTGTTCTACGTGCGCGGCGGCCGCATCCGCGGGCAGCGCGGCTGGGTCGTCGACAAGGTCGAGGACGTCACCACCGCCGACCTGGTCGAGCACTTCCTCATCCAGATCTACGGCGAGAGCGAGTCGGTGCCCCGCGAGGTCTTCGTCCCGGCCCTGCCGCCGGAGGAGGAGGCCATGACCGAGCTGCTGTCGGAGCAGCGCGGCGCCCCCGTCCGGCTGCGCGTCCCCCAGCGCGGCGACAAGCGGACCCTTCTGGAGACGGTCGCGCGCAACGCCCACGAGGCGCTCAAGCAGCACAAGACGCGCCGCGCGTCCGACCTCACCACCCGCAGCCGCGCGCTCCAGGAGCTCCAGGAGGCCCTGGAGCTCGACGACGCGCCCCTGCGCATCGAGTGCTACGACGTGTCCAACCTCCAGGGCACCGAGGTGGTCGCGTCCATGGTCGTCTTCGAGGACGGCCTGGCCCGCAAGAGCGAGTACCGCCGGTTCACGATCAAGGGCGTGGAGGGGCAGGACGACGTCCGCTCCATCCACGAGGTCATCACCCGCCGGTTCAGGCGCTACCTGGCCGAGAGCGAGAGGACCGGCGAGCTCGACTCCCTCGGCGACCCGGAGGAGGGCGCGCACCAGCCGATCGACCCCGAGACCGGAAGGCCGCGCAAGTTCGCCTACCCGCCCAACCTGGTCCTCGTCGACGGCGGCCCACCGCAGGTCGCGGCGGCGCAGCGCGCCCTCGACGAGCTCGGCGTCGACGACATCGCGGTGTGCGGGATCGCCAAGCGGCTGGAGGAGCTCTGGCTCCCCGGCGAGGGCGACCCGGTCATCCTGCCGCGCAACAGCGAGGGCATGTTCCTCGTCCAGCGGGTCCGCGACGAGGCGCACCGGTTCGCCATCACCTTCCACCGGCAGCGGCGTTCCCGGTCCATGACGGTCAGCGAACTCGATAACGTTCCTGGCCTGGGCCCGGCGCGCCGCGCGGCGCTGCTGAAGCACTTCGGTTCGCTGAAGCGGCTGAAGGACGCGACGCCCGCGCAGGTCGCCGAGGTCCCGGGGATCGGCATGCGCAGCGCCGAGAGCATCGTGGCGGCGCTGCACGGCGGCGCCGCGCCGCCGGCGGGCGGCGGGGGCGAAGGTCCCCGCGGGGACGAGGGTCCCGGCGGGGACGACGGGGAGCACAGGGGGAGAAGCGCATGACCAGCGAGACCAAGATCCCGGACATCGTGATCGTCACCGGAATGTCCGGGGCGGGGCGCAGCACCGCGGCCAAGTCGCTCGAGGACCTCGACTGGTTCGTGGTCGACAACCTGCCGCCCGGGCTGCTGGCCACGATGGCCGACCTCGGCGGCCGGGTGAAGGACGCGGTGCCGCGCATCGCCGTCGTCGTGGACGTCCGCAGCCGCGCGTTCACCGACGACCTGCACTCCTCGATCGCCGAGCTGGAGGCCCGCGGCGTCCACCCGCGCGTGGTGTTCCTGGAGGCCGGCGACGCCGACCTCGTGCGCCGGTTCGAGAGCGTCCGCCGCCCCCACCCGCTGCAGGGCGACGGCCGCCTGGTGGACGGCATCGCCCGCGAGCGCGACCTGGTCCGCGAGGTCCGCGCCGAGGCGGACCTGGTGATCGACACCAGCGGCCTCAACGTGCACGAGCTGCGCAACAAGATCATCGGTTTCTTCGGCACGGACAGCGGCGAGTCCAGCCTGCGGGCCACCGTCGTGTCGTTCGGCTACAAGTACGGCCTGCCGGTCGACGCCGACCTCGTCGTCGACTGCCGGTTCCTGCCGAACCCGCACTGGGTGCCCGAGCTGCGGCCGAAGACGGGCCGCGACGCCGCCGTCCGCGACTACGTCCTCGGGCAGCACGGCGCGAAGGAGTTCCTGGAGGCCTACTCCGAGGTGCTGCGGCTCCTCGCCGACGGGTATGAACGTGAGGGCAAGCACTACGTGACGCTTGCCGTGGGATGTACCGGTGGAAAACACCGTAGTGTTGCCATGGCGGAACAGATCGCCGCCCGGCTGCGGGACGAGGGCATCGAGGTGCAGGTCGCCCATCGTGACCTCGGCCGCGAATGACGGACCGCGCCGGGACCCGGCGGGAGTCCCGGACGAGGAGAGAAACGGCACGGTGAAGCCCCTCGGCCCGAAGGTCGTCGCGCTCGGCGGGGGCCACGGCCTCTACGCGTCGTTGTCGGCGCTGCGCCGCGTCACCGACCGGCTGACCGCGATCGTCACCGTCGCCGACGACGGCGGTTCCAGCGGCCGGCTGCGCCGCGAGCTCGGCGTCCTGCCGCCCGGCGACCTGCGGATGGCGCTCGCCGCCCTCTGCGGCGACGACGAGTGGGGCCAGACCTGGCGGGACGTCGTCCAGCACCGCTTCCGCAACGAGGGCGACCTGCAGGGCCACGCCGTCGGCAACCTGCTCATCGTCGCGCTGTGGGAGCTGCTCGGCGGCGACGACGCCTCGCCCGGCTCCACGGTCGCCGGGCTCGACTGGGTCGGCCGGCTGCTCGGCGCCCACGGCCGCGTGCTGCCGATGGCGGCCGTCCCCATGGACATCGTCGCCGAGGTGCGCGGCGCCGACCCCGCCAGGCCCGACGAGGTCACCCAGGTCAAGGGCCAGGTGGCGTGCGCCAGGACGCCCGGCAGCGTGCTCGGCGTGTCGCTGGTGCCGGCCGACCCGCCCGCCTGCCCGGAGACGCTCGCCGCCGTCGAGGACGCCGACTGGATCGTGTTCGGCCCCGGCTCGTGGTTCACCAGCGTCCTGCCGCACCTGAAGGTGCCCGCGCTGGCCCGCGCCCTCACCACCTCCCGCGCCCGCCGCGTCGTCGCGCTGAACCTCGCGCAGCAGCCCGGCGAGACCGACGACTTCTCGCCGCAGACCCATTTGGAGGTGCTGCAGGCGCACGCGCCCGACCTGCGCGTGGACGTCGTCCTCGCCGACCGCGCCGTGGTGGACGACCCGGACGCCCTCGACAAGGCGGTCAAGGACCTCGGCGGACGCCTCGTGCTCGCCGACGTCGCCGCCGACGACGGATCGCCGCGTCATGAACCCGCCCGTCTGGCCCAAGCCTTCGTACAGATATTCACCGAGTGACGACCGGCGCGGCCGGGATCGGCCAGACTGCTGGAAGTCCGATAGGGGGAGGGTTCATCAGATGGCGATGACCGGTGTGGTCAAGGACGAGCTGAGCAGGCTCACGGTGCTGAAGCCGTGCTGCCGCAAGGCCGAGGTCTCGACGCTGCTGCGGTTCGCGGGCGGCCTGCACCTGGTCAGCGGCCGCATCGTGATCGAGGCCGAGATCGACACCGGTGTGGCGGCGCGACGGCTGATCAAGGACATCTCGGAGGTGTTCGGGCACACCTCCGAGGTCGTCGTGCTCGCGCCGAGCGGCCTGCGCAAGGGCAACCGCTACGTCGTGCGCGTCTTCCGGGACGGCGAGTCGCTCGCCCGGCAGACCGGCCTCATCGACAACAACGGCCGGCCCGTCCGCGGCCTGCCCCGGCACGTGGTCGCCGGCGCCGCCTGCGACGCCGAGTCGGCCTGGCGCGGGGCGTTCCTCGCGCACGGCTCCCTCACCGAACCCGGCCGCTCCATGTCGCTGGAGGTGACCTGCCCCGGCCCCGAGGCCGCCCTCGCCCTCGTCGGCGCCGCCCGCCGCCTGAAGATCCACGCCAAGGCCCGCGAGGTCCGCGGCGTCGACCGCGTCGTCGTCCGCGACGGCGACGCGATCAGCGCCCTGCTCACCCGGCTCGGCGCCCACGACAGCGTCCTCGCCTGGGAGGAGCGCCGGATGCGCCGCGAGGTCCGCGCCACCGCCAACCGCCTCGCCAACTTCGACGACGCCAACCTGCGCCGCTCCGCCCGCGCCGCCGTCGCCGCCGGCGCCCGCGTCGCCCGCGCCCTGGAGATCCTCGGCGACGACGCCCCCGAGCACCTCGTCAACGCCGGCCGCCTCCGCCTGGAGCACAAGCAGGCCTCCCTGGAGGAGCTCGGCCAGCTCGCCGACCCGCCCCTCACCAAGGACGCCATCGCCGGCCGCATCCGCCGCCTCCTCGCCATGGCCGACAAGCGGGCCGGCGACCAGGGCATCCCCGGCACCGAGGCCAACCTCACCGCCGACATGCTCGCGCAGTGATTCCCAGGGGGCCGACCCCCTGGAACCCCGTTGCGAGCCGGGCGATCCTCACGCCACGGTGCGGGTGTGTTGTGCCCGTGCGGTTTCGTGACGTGTCGCTGCGGTCGCCCGGCTCGGCGGGTCGGGCGGCCTCCAGGCGCTTGGAGCGCCTTCCGGCCGCCCGACCCGCGGCCTCGCTCAGGTCGACTCCAAGAATGTCCGGGCGTGGCACGTCCGAGTGCGCTGAACGTGGATGCTGGTCAGGGGAGGCGGTGGAGGGTGCCGTCGGGGGTGGCCTCGAAGGTCAGGTTGTGGGCGGAGAAGGTCGCCTCCACGTGGAGTGTTCCGTCCGGGAGTGCGCGGGTTCGAATTCTCGGGGATCCCTCACCGCGGACGGGGGCGATCAGGGTCAGTATGCGAAGGTGCCGGGTCCTTCCATGGGCGGGGATCTTCACCACCGGGGCGGGGAGCCGCTTGCCGGCGGAGGGGACGATCCAGCCCTGCGGCGGGTCGAGGGCGCCCCTGGTGACCCTGGCGGGCGCGCGTGCCGTACCGGGGAGCGGTAACCGGATGAAGTGGACGCGGAGGGAGCCTGCGGTGGCGACGGCGCCGGTCCCGGCCGGGACGGCGGTGAACGCGGCGGGCAGGTGCCAGAGCTGCTCGACGGAACGGGGCGTGGCGGAGCGCACCTCGTCCAGCACGGCGACGGCGTCGGGGTCGGACGCCGCGAGCACCGAGCGGGAGCGGGTCGTTCCGGCGAAGGCGGTGTCGGAGAACCGGAACGTGTCGGCGCCGCGCCGGAACTCGTGCGCGACCAGCGCCGTCGCCGCGCTCTCGCGGAACGGCGCGCCCCGCACCACGAGCGCGTTGTGCGCCTCCGGCGCGGCCAGCCACCTCCGCCAGGCCGGGTCGCTGTAGCCGATGTGGCCGCTCGGAACGAGGATGTCGCGGCCGAGCGCATGGAAGGTGAGCGCCATGTGGTCGTTCTGCCCGTGCGCGTACCGGCCCGGGCCGAAGCGCGCCGTGTAGGCCGTCTCCTCGGCGAACGAGCGGCCCTCCCGCCCCCAGCCGGATCTGCCCACCACGTACCCGGCGCGGTAGACGCGGGCCCTCTCCTTCGGTGGGACGCCCTGCGCGCCCTGCGTCGCCACATATCTGAGCGGGCCCGTTCCGAGTGAATCGATCGCGGAGGCTCTGGACGCGTCCGACTCACCTATCTGGAGCAGGTCTCCGCCGGGCGTGGTCTGGAAGGCGATGAACTCGTCCATCAACCGGTGCCGGCGGACGAGTTCGGCGGGGACGGGACGGCCGCACTCGCGCATCACCCGGAAGGCGAGCCGCCACCGGTTCCGGGTGTAGACGGCGTAGTGCGCGGACTGCTCGTTCCCGGCACCCTCGTCGTCGATGGCCGGCCGCGCGCCGCCGGACGGGGCGAGGACCGCGTCGAGCAGGCGCCGGTGGCCGAGCCCGGCGAGGTCCGCCCGGCCGATGCCGCAGCCCGCCGTCATGAGCGTCATCGACTCGTCGGTTCCGTGGTTCCAGGGCCCCGAGTAGTGCTCGGGGCGGGCCAGCCACTGCGCGTGAGCGGCGATGGCCTCGTCCAGCCACCGCCCGGTCAGGTGCCTGCGGAGGCAGACGAGGGTGGCGAGGCGGAACTTGGCGGCCTGGCCGATCGCCTCGCGCCGGTGCCCGGAGAACCGCCCGGGTCGGGCGTTGTCGGCGAGCCAGTCCCGGGTGACGCCCGCGGCGGTCCGCAGCGCGGCCCGGTCTCCCGTCCGCTCGTACTCCCTGACGAGGCCGCCGAGCCATTCGAGGGAGTGGAACCACAGCTGCCACGACCGGTCGCCGTAGGGGTCCCGGCTCCAGTCCACGTCCGTCCCGTCGGCGACGCGGGTGGGAGCGGACTTCGGGGTGGCGAACCGGCCCGCGCGCACCTGCGC
Organism: Actinomadura coerulea; assembly: GCF_014208105.1. Taxonomy (NCBI): domain Bacteria; kingdom Bacillati; phylum Actinomycetota; class Actinomycetes; order Streptosporangiales; family Thermomonosporaceae; genus Actinomadura; species Actinomadura coerulea. The sequence goes on along the minus strand of NZ_JACHMQ010000001.1, from coordinate 2,387,166 downwards.
CGCCGGGTTCAGCTTGTCCAGGCCGTTGTAGCCGAGGCAGACCGCCCGCGCCGCGGCGCGGGCCGTCACGGGCGCGGCGGGCGGGGCGGCGCCGTGGCAGCCGCACGGCAGCGACAGCAGGAGCGCGGCGCACGCCGCGCCGCGGGCGCCTCTCCAAGATCGAAGGGCCACAGTCCCACCACACACGTGAGGTGCCCTGCCGCCGGACCGCCACCGGTGAAGGGACGGCAAACAATCGGGGGCTCGTGGTCAGCGGGGGGTGTTGTCGCCGCGCAGCACGCGCTCGATGAGGTCGTCGCGGAGCTGTCCGTAGCCGGTCTCGGCCCACACGCTGCTGGACGGATCGACCTCGTAGTAAGGGACCTCCCGGCCGTCGCGGCGGTCGGTGAGGACCTCGGGGGCCCGCTTGTCGCGGGCCGCGCGGGCGCACGTCCGGCAGGTCCGGACGCTCAGCCGCCTGCGGGAGCCGACGGGCCGCCAGTCGAGTTCGCCGGTCGCGTCGCCGTGGAGCGGGTTGAAGAAGCACAGCGGGACGGGCGGGATCTCGGACCCGCCCTTCGCGACCGCCTGCGCGGAGGCCAGGGCGTCGCGGCCCTGGTCGAGCAGCACCAGGACGCCGGCCAGGTCCGGGACGCCCCGCGCCGCGTCGAGGGTCTTCCCCGCGGCCTGGTAGGCGTCCAGGGCGCGGGCCATCAGGGCGCGGGTCCGCTCGCCGGAGGTCGGGACGGTGCTGTCGTCCAGCAGCTCCCCGAACGCGATGACCTCGCGGGACGCCTGCTCGCGGAGCTGGTCCTCGGTGGCGCGGTGCGCCGTGGCGAACACCGTGCGGGGCATCAGCAGCCCTTCGCCCTCGCGGCGGACGGAGGCCATCCGGCGCCGCCGCCACAGCAGGAGCCCGGCGACCCCGGCCGCGGCCGCCGCGCCCGCGCCGAGGGGCAGCGCGAGCCCGCCCCCGTCCCCTCCGCCCCCGTCCCCTCCGCTCCCGTCCGCGCCGCGCTCGCCCGGCGCGGTGCCGTGCCGGGCCTTGTAGCGCTTGTCGATCTCGGCGGAGACCCGGTCGTACTCCTGCTGGCCGGTCCCGGCGACGATCAGGTCGGCGACGCGGGACAGCCGGGCGGCGAGCGGCGCGTCGTCCATGGCGCGGTCCAGGGCGACCGCCCAGGCGGCGCGGTCGGCTTGGTGGTCGCCTCCCCACTCGCGCGCCCTCAGGTCCTGGGAGTCGTCGTCGAAGGTGATGAAGATCCCGTCGCGGCCGAGGCGGTCGTGCACGACGGTCGCGAGCTGTTCGTCGTCCGTCCACGTGCCGCCCTTGACGATGGGGACCAGCACGACGAACACGGGCGCGGGGGCCCGGCGGAACTTGGCGATGAGCTCGCGGCGGGCCGCCGCGGGCAGCGCGGACGCCAGGGACGGGTCGACGTGGATCGGGGAGCGGCGCAGGGCGGCGGCCAGCCGCTCGCCGGGGGACGGTTCAGTCAACACCGAGGTACCTCATCACACGGGGGAGGAAGGTCTTGCCGTGGGCGCCCCACGCCGTCTCGCGCCATACGCCCGCGACGAGGGTGTGCGGGCGGTGGCCGTCCGGACCGGGGATCCGCAGGAGGCGCCGCTCGTCGAGTGCGTGCCTGCCGTCGAGGTCCCGGCAGGTCACGCAGAGCGGGCACTGCCTCGGCAGGGCGCCGCCGTGCTCCTTCTCCAGCTTCCGGACGCGCTTGCGCACGACCGAGTTGCCGTGCAGCGGGTTCACCAGGCACGGGGCCGGCGGTGACGCGACGTCCCGGACCAGGGCGATCTGCCCCTGGCGGGCCAGCACGATGGCGCCGACGAGGTCGATCGCCTTGCTCTCGTCGTCCTTGGCGTCGTCGTAGAGGATCTGCGCGGCGTCGTAGGCGGAGACGGCGTAGTCGCGTCCCCGCTCGCCGCCGGCCGCGGCGAGCAGGCGGCGCAGCGCCTCCAGTTCCTTGGCCGCGTGCCGGCGCAGCCAGCGCATGCTCGGCCTCGTGCGCGCCCGGGCGTACACCCTGGCCTGCCGCGGCTCGGGGGAGCGCGACGTCCTGCCCCGGCGCAGCGCCAGCACGCCGAGGCCCAGCCAGTAGAGGACCGCGGCCGCCGCGGGCCCGGCGAGCAGGAGCCCGGTCAGCAGGGGCGCCTTGATCTCGGGTTCGGCGGGCGTCAGCGTGGTCTCCTGCCCGAACGGGTCCGGGCTGGAGTACAGCCGGGGCATGGTGGGGGACGCCGAGGGCGCCGCAGCGTAGCCGTCGAGCCGCCGGACGATCCGGTCGGCGAGCCCGTCGAACGGGCGCTCGGAGTCGGCGGGCCTCGCGGCGCCCGGCGCGTCCTCCTCGTCCAGTTCGTCCCACGGGGACCGGCCCCGGCGCGGGACGTTGAACGCCTCGGACTCCAGGTTCCCGTGCCCGTCGGCCATCACGTAGAGGCCGTCGCGGCGCGAGCGTTCGTGCAGCATGAACAGGAACGCGTCGTCGCGGCCCTGCGACTCCGACTGGCTCGGGTTCGGGATCACCACGACGTACGCCGGCGTGCCGAGCCGTTTCGCCGCCGCGGTGAGGGCCGCGCGGAGGCGGGCGCGGTCGGGCGCGCCGAGCGCCTGCGCCACGTCCGGGTCGACGAACAGCGGATCCTTGGCCAGGGCGGCGCCCACCCGGTCGAGCCGGTGGTAGGCGTGCGGGGGCGGCTCGTCGGCCGCGGCGGCGCCGGGGAGCACCGCGAGCGCGAGCACGGCGAGCACCGCCGAGAACCGCGGCAATGTGGAGAGCCGCCTCATCCGCGCGCCTTCCTGGTGCTCTTCTTGGTGCTCTTGCGCGGCGGCCTTCTCGGCGCCGCCGCCTTTCTCGCCGACCGGACGCGGCGTCCGACCAGCAGGCCGAGGATCGAGCCGCCGCTCAGCGCGGTGCCGGCGGCGAAGACGCCCCACTCGATGCGGCCCGCCCGCCGGTCGGCCGCGTCGTCGGCGTCCAGGGCCTTGCGGACCTTCGACTCCGGTTTCGGGCGCGGGTGGTCGCGGCGCTCCCTTGCGCGCCCCGACAGGGCGATGTCCACGAAGCGCGCGATCATCTCCGGAGCGCCGGCGTCGTAGGCGGTCTCGGATCCCGCGGCCGACCAGGCGTCGTCGAGCGGGAGGCCGCGGACGCCGCCGAACTGGCGGATCTCACCGCCGCCCCCGGACGGGGGGACGACGATGTAGACGCCGTCCTTGCCCAGCCGGTCGCGCAGCAGCGCCGCGAAGGACTCGGACGGGTTCTCCGGGCCGAGGCCGGAAACCGGCGTCACCACCACGTACACGGGGACGCCGAGCCGGGCGACGGACGCCCTGATCCGCGCGGCGGCGTCCGGGGGCAGCGCGCGGGGCGCGTGGTCGGTGACGTACACGGGGTCGCGGCGGAGCGCGGCGGCGACGGCGTCGGCGCGGCCCGCCGGCTCGGCCCGCTCCGTCACGGGCGCGGCCCCGGCCGGGGCGCCGAGAAGCACGGCCCCCACGAGCCCCGCCAACAGCACCGACCACGTACGCCACATGGCCCGGAGTGTAGTGATGATCGTGCTATGTCGTGACAGGGGGCGTCTCCCCCGACCGGGGGAGACGGGCTCACCCGTGAATCCCACGAAACCGGTGTCCGGCTACTCGCAAGTCATTGGATAGGGTCTGAGGTGGGGGTGAACCCCGGATCGACCGTAGGTGAGCCCGGCTGCCACCGGGCGATACGACGTACGAGGAGAGCGGTTCCGTGACCATCCGAGTAGGCATCAACGGGTTCGGCCGGATCGGCCGCAACTTCTACCGCGCGGTGAAGGCGTCCGGGGCCGACATCGAGGTCGTGGCGGTCAACGACCTGACCGACAACGCGACGCTCGCCCAGTTGCTCAAGTACGACAGCATCCTCGGCCGCTTCCCCGAGGACGTGCGCGCCACCGAGAACGAGATCGTCGTGGGCGGCAAGGCCATCAGGGCCTTCGAGGAGCGCGACCCCGCGAACCTCAAGTGGAGCGAGGTCGGCGCCGACATCGTCGTCGAGTCGACGGGCTTCTTCACCGACGCGAACAAGGCCCGGGTGCACGCCGACAACGGCGCCAAGAAGGTCATCATCTCCGCGCCGGCCAAGAACGAGGACCTCACCGTCGTCCTCGGCGTCAACGAGGACAAGTACGACCCGGCGAACCACACGGTGATCTCCAACGCGTCCTGCACCACCAACTGCCTGGCCCCGCTGGCCAAGGTGCTGCACGACAACTTCGTCATCGAGAAGGGCCTGATGACGACGATCCACGCCTACACGCAGGACCAGAACCTGCAGGACGCGCCGCACAAGGACCTGCGCCGCGCCCGCGCCGCCGCGCTGAACGTGGTCCCCACCTCCACCGGCGCCGCCAAGGCGATCGGCCTGGTGCTGCCCGAGCTGAAGGGCCGGCTTGACGGCTACGCCCTGCGCGTCCCGGTGCCGACGGGGTCGGCCACCGACCTCACCGTCGAGCTGTCCCGTGACGTGACGGTCGAGGAGGTCAACGAGGCGTTCCGGGCCGCGGCCGACGGCCCGCTGAAGGGCTACCTCACCTACACCGAGGACCCGATCGTCTCCAGCGACATCGTCACCGACCCGTCGTCCTGCATCTTCGACTCCGGGCTGACCAAGGTCATCGGCGACCAGGTGAAGGTCGTCGGCTGGTACGACAACGAGTGGGGCTACTCCAACCGCCTCGTCGACCTCGTCAAGCTCGTCGGCTCGCAGCTGTAACCGAAGCCCGTCACCGCCGTGGCCGCGCGACGCGCGGCCACGGCGCGGCCGTGTACGGAAGGACACCGCATCCCGATGCGCACCATTGACGATCTCGACGTCGCCGGACGGCGCGTCCTGCTGCGGGCGGACCTGAACGTTCCGCTGCAAGACGGCCGGATCACCGATGACGGGCGGATCCGGGCCAGCCTGCCGACGATCGAGGCGCTGCGGGCCCGGGGCGCCAAGGTCATCGTCTGCGCCCACCTCGGCCGCCCCAAGGGGCAGGTCAAGCCCGAGCTCTCGCTCGCGCCGGTCGCCCTCCGCCTGGGCGAGCTGCTGGGCGCGGAGGTGGCGTCCGCGGCGGACGTCGTGGGCGACTCCGCCCGCGCCGCGGCCGGCGGCCTCGCCGACGGTGGCGTCGCGCTGCTGGAGAACCTGCGCTTCGAGCCGGGCGAGACCAGCAAGGACGACGCCGAGCGCGGCGCCTTCGCCGACCGGCTGGCCGCCCTCGCCGAGCTCTACGTCGGGGACGGGTTCGGCGCGGTGCACCGCAGGCACGCGTCCGTCTTCGACGTGCCGAAGCGGCTCCCGCACGCCGCGGGCGGGCTGATCGCCACCGAGGTCGAGGTGCTCAGGAAGCTCACCGAGGACGTCGAGCGCCCCTACGCGGTCGCGCTCGGCGGATCCAAGGTGTCCGACAAGCTCGGCGTCATCGACAACCTGCTCGGCAAGGCCGACCGCATCCTGATCGGCGGCGGCATGGTGTTCACCTTCCTCAAGGCGCAGGGCCACGAGGTCGGCGAGAGCCTGCTCGAGGAGGACCAGCTCGGCACCGTCCGCGAGTACCTGCGCCGCGCCGAGGAGACCGGCGTCGAGTTCGTGCTGCCGGTCGACATCGTCGCGGCGACCGCGTTCGCCGCGGACGCCGACCACGGCGTCGTGCCCGCCGACGCGATCCCGGCCGACCGGCTCGGCCTGGACATCGGGCCCGAGTCCGGCAAGCTGTTCGCCGCGCGCCTCGCCGACGCCCGGACGGTCTTCTGGAACGGCCCGATGGGCGTGTTCGAGATGGAGCCCTACTCGCACGGCACCCGCGCCGTCGCGCAGGGCCTCATCGACTCCGGCGCGTTCACCGTGGTCGGCGGCGGCGACTCGGCCGCCGCGGTCCGGCTGCTCGGCTTCGACGAGGCGGCCTTCTCCCACATCTCTACCGGCGGCGGCGCGAGCCTCGAGTACCTCGAGGGCAAGACGCTGCCCGGCCTGCAAGCCCTGGAGGACTGACGATGGCCCGCGCGACCCCTTCCGGCGCCCGGAGCGGCCGCAAGCCGCTCATGGCCGGCAACTGGAAGATGAACAACAACCACCTCGAGGCGATCGCGCTCGTCCAGAAGATGGCGTTCGCGCTCAAGGACGCCGACTACGACGCCGTCGACGTCGCGGTGATCCCGCCGTTCACCGCGCTCCGCTCGGTGCAGACCCTGATCGAGGCCGACAAGTACGGGATCCAGTACGGAGCGCAGGACGTCTCCCAGTACGGGTCCGGCGCCTACACCGGCGAGATCTCCGCGGCGATGCTGGCCAAGCTCGGCTGCACCTACGCCGTCGTCGGGCACTCCGAGCGCCGCCAGTACCACGCCGAGGACGACGCGGTCGTCAACGCCAAGGCCAGGGCCGCCCTCGCCGCCGACCTCACCCCGATCCTGTGCGTGGGCGAGGGGCTGGAGGTCCGCAAGGCCGGCGGGCACGTCCCGCACGTGCTCGCGCAGGTCGACGGCGGGCTGGAGAAGATCACCGCCGAGCAGGTGCGGCGCACGGTGATCGCCTACGAGCCGGTCTGGGCGATCGGCACCGGTGAGACCGCCACGCCGCAGGACGCGCAGGAGGTCTGCGGGGCCATCCGCACGCGGCTCGCCGAGCTGTACGACGGCGGTGTGGCCGACGAGGCGCGTATCCTGTACGGCGGTTCGGTGAAGGGCGGCAACGTCGCCGGGATCATGGCGCAGGCCGACGTGGACGGCGCCTTGGTCGGAGGTGCCAGCCTGGACCCGGGAGAGTTCGTCAAGATCTGCCGTTACCGGGACCTGCCGGGCTGATCACATCTGATCAATTCCGCGTGAACCGGGGGTTCTTGCCGAACCAGCGGGGACTTCGTCGTACCCTTCGTAGCTGACGGGTAAACGCCCGGTCCGGCTCGACCTCCGTCCTGAACTACAGACAAGGCGCTGAAGAAACGTGATCATCGCAACGTCCATCGTGCTCATCGTCACGAGCCTGCTGATGGTGGTCCTCGTCCTGATGCACAAGGGCAAGGGCGGCGGCCTGTCCGACATGTTCGGCGGGGGCGTCTCGTCGTCCCTCGGGGGGTCGTCGGTGGTCGAGCGCAACCTCGACCGGCTGACCATCGGCGTCGGGGTGGTCTGGTTCGCCTCGATCGTCGTGCTCGGGCTGCTGTTCAAGCACAAGGGCGTCGGCTGAGCCTGCCCGTCCAACACATGCGAGCGCCGCGCCGTCCTCGAAGGTCACGGGCGGCGGCGGCACACCAAGCGAGGAGTATTCCGTGGGTAGTGGCAACGCGATTCGGGGCAGCCGTGTCGGGGCCGGTCCGATGGGTGAGGCGGAGCGCGGCGACGCCGCCCCCCGCGTCTGGGTGACCTTCTACTGCGCCAACCGGCACGAGACCCGCCCCAGCTTCGCGACGGACGTCGCGGTCCCCGAGACGTGGGACTGCCCGCGCTGCGGGTTCCCCGCCGGCCAGGACTCCGAGAACCCCCCGGCACCGCCGAAGACGGAGCCGTACAAGACCCACCTCGCGTACGTGAAGGAGCGGCGCAGCGACGAGGACGGCGAGGCCATCCTGGAGGAGGCGCTCGCCAAGCTCCGGCAGAAGCGCGCCGCCGTCAAGCGGGCCATGGAGGCCGCGGCCCGCTGACGCCTCCCAAGCCGCACCGTGTGGCCCGGCCCCGAGGAGGGGCCGGGCCACACGCCTTTTCCCGCCCGTAGGCCCCTGCGCCCCGCCCGTCGTCGGGACGACGCATGCGACACGCGGGCACCGGCGGAATCGCCGCCCCCGGGAGGGCGCCCGATCGGACCCTCCCTGACCAGCTTTGATATGCGCCCGCGTATGGCGGTGCGAGCGATACCCATATTGGACGTCACGAGCGCGGCTCTGATCTGCTGGGCGGCGTCCGCCCTCCGCCCCGGAAAGCAGGTGCCTCCGCATGCCGTTCGAGCAGTCCGGGACTTCCCGGCGGACGCTGCTGGCCGCCGGGGCCCTGCTGCCGCTGGCGGGATGCGGAGAGAGGGAGCGCCCGACGTCCGCGGCGGCGCCCACGCCCGCCCTGCGCCCGGCCGCGCCCGCCGACCTGTCGCGGTTCGCGGCGCTCGAACGCCGGCACGGAGCCCGCCTCGGGGTGTACGCGCTGGCGACCGGGACCGGAGCCGAGGTGGCCTACCGCGCCGACGAGCGCTTCGCGTTCTGCTCCACGTTCAAGACGCTCGCCGCGGCGGCGATCCTGCACCGGAACCCGCTCGGCCACCTGGACGAGCGCGTCACCTACACCCGGGCCGACGTGAACTCCATCTCACCGATCACCGAGGACCGCGTCGCCACCGGGATGACCATCCGGGAGCTGTGCGACGCCGCCGTCCGCTTCAGCGACGGCACGGCGGGCAACCTGCTGATGCGCGACGCCGGCGGACCGGCGGGGCTGACCGCCTACCTGCGGGGGCTCGGCGACACCGTCGGCCGCATGGACGACTACGAGCCCGAGCTGAACAGGGTGCGCCCGGACGACCCCCGGGACACCACGAGTCCCCGGGCGATCGCCGCCGACTACCGCGCGATCGTCCTCGGGGACGCGCTGGAGCCCGCCAAGCGCGCTCTGCTCCGCGGCTGGCTCGAACGCGGCGCCACCGCCGTCGGGGCGAAACGCGTCAGGGCGGGGCTGCCCCAGGGGTGGAAGGCGGCGAGCAAGACCGGGACCGGCGACTACGGCCGGGCCAACGACATCGCCGTCGTGCGGCCTCCCCGGGGCGCCCCGGTGATGCTGGCCGTCATGTCCGACCGTCCGGGATACGGCACCCCGCCGAAGAACGCCCTGATCGCGGAGGCCGCGGCGCTGGTCGTCTCCCACCTGTCCCGGGCAGGGCTGTGACCGCCGTCTCCGCTCCGACGACCGCCCCCGCGCCGCCCGGCCCGCCGCCCGTCCCCGCCGCGGGCGCGTCCGACCGCCGGGTGGTCGTGGCGGTCGTGGCGACCCAGCTCGCCGCCAGCCTCGGCTTCTTCGCGGTGATGGCGCACCTCGTCGCCCACCTCCGCCACGACCTCGGGCTGCTGGCCGGCACGGTCGGGCTGGTCCTCGGCGTCCGGGTGGGCCTGCAGTTCGCGCTGCTCCTGCCGGTCGGCACGCTCACCGACCTGCTCGGCGCGCGCCGGACCGGAATGATCTCCTGCGCCGTGCGCGCGCTGGGGTTCGTGATGCTCGGGTCCGCCGAGAGCGTGGGCGCGCTGCTCTGCGCGGCCGTCGCGCTCGCGGTCGGCGGCGCGCTCTACAACCCCGCGGGCCACAGCCTGCTCGCGTCCGTCGGCCCCGGGAGCCGGTCCGGCGGCTTCGCCGCCTACGTCGCCGCCCAGCACCTGGCGACGGTCGCGGGACCGCCGATGGGGCTCCTCCTGCTGGGCACGGGTTCCGGGTTCGCGCTCCTGACGGCGGCGGCCGCCGCCCTCTGGGTGGTCGCCGGCGTCCTGTTCCTGCTCGTGCCCCGATCCCGCGGGAAGGGTGCGCCGGCGCGTCCGCGCGACGTCGTCGCGGGCGTGCGGGCGGTGCTCGGCGACCGGGCGTTCCTGTACTTCGCGCTGCTGACCGCGCCCACGACGCTGCTCGCCAACCACATCATGACGGCGGTGCCCCTCCTCGGCTTCAAGCCCGCGGTGGCGACGCTGTGCTTCTCCCTCCTGGCCATGGTCGCGGCGGCGGTCCAGCCCTTCGTCGCCGTCCGGCGCCGCGGCGAGCGGCCGTGGGTGCTGCGGACCGGCCTGCTGTGCGCCGCGGCGGGGTTCTTCCTGCTCGCGGCGCTGGACGGCACGCGGCCCGGCCCGCTGATGATCGCGGCCGTCCTCAACGGGGTCGCCAACGGCCTCGTCCAGCCGTCGGTCTTCCAGCGCACCGCCCGGCGCGCCCCGCCGGAGCGCTTCGGGTCGTACTACGGCGTCATGGCGTTCTGCGCGGGCATGTTCTCCTTCGCGGGCGACCTGGTCATCGGCCGTCTCTTCGACCTCGGCCCGGCGGGCGCGGCGTGGGCCCTGACCGGGGTCGGCGCCTGCGCGCTCGTCGCGGCGGCGTGCACCGCGGCGGGCGGCATGGCGGGCCCTGCGGCGGGGCCGGCCCGGTATGATGGCGCCCACGCGACTGGCGCAGTCAAGGTGGAGACGACCACCGGGGAGCGAAAGTAGTCCGCACACCGCGCGCCTGGGTGTACGGGTCCCCTTCGCCGGGGCGCCCGAAGCCCCGGCGCGAGCAGCGCGGAGGCTCACGATGCACGAACCGGCCGTACCCCATCTGCAGGGCCAGGACCCCGAGATCGCCGCGCTGGTGGAGGCCGAGGCCCGCCGCCAGTATGAGAAGATCCGCCTGATCGCCTCGGAGAACTACGTCTCGGAGGCGGTGCTGGAGGCCGCCGGAACGGTCCTGACCAACAAGTACTCCGAGGGCTACGCGGGCAGGCGCTACTACGAGGGCCAGCAGAACGTCGACCCCATCGAGCTGCTCGCCATCGAGCGGGCGAAGGGCGTGTTCGGCGCCGAGCACGCCAACGTCCAGCCCTACTCGGGCTCGCCCGCCAACCTCGCCGTCTACATGGCGTTCCTGGAGCCCGGCGACCCGGTCATGGGCCTGTCGCTGCCCATGGGCGGCCACCTGACGCACGGCTGGTCGGTGTCGGCCACCGGCAAGTGGTTCCGGCCCGTCCGCTACGACGTGCGCGCCGACACCGGCCGGGTCGACATGGACCAGGTGCGCGACCTGGCCCTCAAGGAGCGGCCGAAGCTGATCTGGTGCGGCGGCACCGCGGTCCCGCGGACGATCGACTTCCCGGCGTTCGCCGAGATCGCCCGGGAGACCGGCGCGATCCTGGCCGCCGACATCGCGCACATCGCGGGCCTGGTCGCCGGCGGCGCGCACCCGTCCCCGATCGGGCACGCCGACGTCGTCACCACCACCACCCACAAGACGCTGCGCGGCCCCCGCGGCGCGATGATCCTGTCGACGGCCGAGCACGCGAAGGCGGTCGACAAGGCCGTCTTCCCGGGCCTGCAGGGCGGGCCGCACAACCACACGACGGCCGCGATCGCCGTCGCGCTGAAGGAGGCGGCGCGGCCGGACTTCGCCGGGTACGCGCGGCAGGTCGTCGCGAACGCCAAGGTGCTGGCCGCCGCGCTGCTGGACCGCGGCTACGACCTGATCTCCGGCGGGACCGACAACCACCTCATCCTCATCGACCTGACCGGCAAGGGCGTCGCGGGCAAGCCCGCCGCGCAGGCCCTCGACCGCGCCGGCATCGAGCTGAACTACAACGCCGTCCCGTTCGACCCGCGCAAGCCCTTCGACCCGTCCGGGCTGCGGCTCGGCACCGCCGCGATCACCACCCGGGGGATCGGCGAGGAGCACATGCCGCGGCTCGCCGAATGGATCGACGAGGTCGTGCAGGCCACCGCCAAGCAGGACGAGGCGGTCCTGGACCGGGTCGCCGGGCAGGTCCGCGACCTGCTCGCGTCCTTCCCGATGCCCGGCTGGCGGTCCGCGCCCTGACCCTCAGGGCCGTGCCGCCGGGCGCGGGCGCAGCAGCGTGATCATGCGCCAGGCCGCGGGGTCGGCGAGGGGCACCGCCTCCTCGCCGGCCCCGAAGTCGCCGTACTGCGCGACCGCCTCCAGCCCGCCCGCGAGGCGGACCGCGGCGTCGAGCTCGGTGGCGCTCCAGAACCGGTAGGGCACGACGTCGCGGAGGACACGCGGCTCCGCGCCCTCCCCGGTGATGGTCATCGTGACGCGGTCGTCAGCGATCTGGGTGACGGGGTCCAGCCGGTCGGACGGCTCGCCCCAGCGCACGCTCGCCCGGACGCCGTCCCGTTCGACGGTCCAGCCGGTGCTGACGCTCGGGTCGTCGCCCAGCCGGTCCCGGGGGTGCGACATCTCGACGACGTAGAGGCCGCCGGGGGACAGGTGCGCGGCGGCGCACCGCAGGTGCGCGACGAACGCGTCCAGCGTCATGAGGTGGGACGTGGAGTCCAGCATGGTCGCGACGAGGTCGAAGCGGCGGCCCAGCGCGAACCGCGTCATGTCGCCCTCGACGACCTCCAGTTCGACGCCGGCGCGTTCGGCCTCACGCGCCGCGTAGGCGCACATGCGCGGGTTCAGGTCGAGCGCCGTGGCAGCCAGCCCGCGGCGGGCGAGCTCGCGGGCGTGCTCGGCGGGCCCGGCGGCCAGCTCCAGCGCCGTGCCGGGGGCGAGGCCCCGCTCGGCGCACCAGCCGAGCAGCACGTCCACCTCGGCCGGCACGTCGCGGAACGAGCACGCCAGCTCGTAGGCCCAGGGGTCGTCATATACGCCGCTCACCCGCCCATCCTGCCAGCGCGCCCGGCCCGGCGGGACGGCCGTCCAGCCGCAGCCTGACCTCCACGATGGCGGCGTCCCCGGTGCGCCGCGTCCGCCCGCCGAGGGAGGTCAGCAGCCGGCGCATCCGGGCGTTCTCGCTCAGCGCGGTCGCGCGCACCTCCACCAGGCCGCGGTCCCTGGCCAGCGCGAGCAGCAGCCCGGCGAGGGCGCGGCCGAGCCCGCGGCCCTGCCAGGCGTCCTCGACCAGGAACGCGACCTCCGCGGCTCCCGGGTCGCGGACGAGGACCAGGTGCGCGAGCGCCAGCAGCGACCCGTCCGGGCCCTCGGCGACCAGCGTCAGGCCCCGCGAGGGGTCGCAGAACCCCTCGAACGACCGGCGCGGCGGATACGGCTTGGGGCTGAAATAGCGCATCCGGCGGCTTTCCAGCGAGCAGCGCTCGTGAAGGGCCCGCACGGCGTCGCCGTCGCGGGGCTCGACCGGCCGGACGACCACCTGCGTGCCGTCGCGCAGAGCGATCCGCCTGGACGCCGACGGGCGCGCAACCGCCGGGAGCGCGGCCCGCACCAGCGCGTCCGCCCGCGCCGCCTCCGTCGCGGTGAACGGCAGCCCGGCGCGCCGGAGCCGCACCGAGCGCCCCCGCACCGGGACGAGGAGGTCGCGGGGGCCGGGGTCCTCGCCGCCGGGAGCGTCCCAGCGGGCCTCGTCGGCGCGCAGCAGCTCCGCGAGGATCTCGGGCACCGCGTCCGGCTCGGCCCGGAGCCGGGCCGCCAGGGCGAGGGCGCGGGTCGGCTCGTCCACCAGGTCGTGGGGGCGCGCGGGGAGGACGGCGGTCCGGGTGCCGCCCGCCGCGCCCAGCGCCTCGGCGAGGGCGCGGGCGTCCGGGCCGCCGCGCGGGACGTCGACGATGAACTCGTCGACCACCCCGTCGGCGTCGAGCTGGACCGACAGCCCGAGGATGTTGGCGCCGCGCCGGGCGAGTTCGGCCGTGAGGGAGGCGAGGCGGCCGGGACGGTCCTCGATCTCGGTGCGGATGCGCAGCAGCGGCATGTCACGTTCCCTCCGGGGGCGGGGGCCCCGTTCGTGTCCGGTGCGGTCGCCGACAAGGTTCGCCGACGCGTGTTACGCGGCCGCTACGTCATCGTGTGCCAGGGGTTTCACATTCCGGACGGGGGTTGAGCCGCCCGCCTCGAGCGCCTAGCGTGCGGTGAGTGATCGACCCCGTGACCGGTGAGCGTGTCAACGACCGACCGCGGCGCGGCCCGTCCCCGACGAGGCTCCCGCTGCTCCTCCCCGGTTCGCTCAGCGAAGAGCAGCGAGCCGTCTACGAGGCGGTGACGGGCGGGCCCCGTGCCGGCGACAGCAATCCCCCCTTCTCCCTGGCCGACGACATCGGGCGCCTGCAGGGCCCGTTCAACGCGATGCTCTACAGCCCTTCCGTCGGGCTGCCGCTGCAGGACCTCGGCGCCGCGCTGCGCTTCCGCACCGGGTTCACCAAGCGCGAGCGGGAGATCGCGACCCTCGTCGTGGCCGCGCACCTGCGCTCCGACTTCGAGTGGTACGCCCACGAGCGGATCGGGCGCCGGCAGGGCCTGGCCGACGAGGAGACGGACGCGCTGCGCGAGGGCCGCGCGCCGATGCTCGCCGACGTCCGCGAGCGCGTCGTGTACGAGGCGGCGCGCCAGCTCGCGGCCGAGGGCGACCTCGCCGACGCCGTGTACACCGAGGCGGTGGCCACGCTCGGCCGCACGGCCCTCGTCGAGCTGGTCGCGCTCGTCGGCTACTACCAGGCGCTCGCGCTGCAGTTGCGCGTGTTCCGCGTCGGCGTCCCCGACGGGGAGGCCGCGCCCGAGTGGCCCGCCGCGGGGGACGGGTATGAGTGAGGTGCTGCGCACGGTCCGGCTCGACCTGCACCCGGTGTCGATGCGCGACCACGGGGCCCTGCTGACGCACTGGACGGGCCCCCTCGTCCGCCGCCACCTGTTCGACGACCGAGTGGTCACGCCCGTGCAGGTCAGCGAGATCATCGAGGCGAGCGAGCGGGACTTCGCCACCGAGGGCTACGGGCTGTGGGCCCTGCGCCCCGTCCCCGCGTCACCCGGCGGCGGCGCGGCGGCGCCCGGCGGTCCGCTGGCGGGCGTGGCCGGGCTCAGCCACCACGAGGGGCCGCTCGGCCACGGCGTGGACGTCGAGATCCTCTACAGCCTGGAGCCCGACCACTGGGGGCGGGGCCTGGCCGCCGAGGCGTCCCGCGCCGTCCTCGACTACGCGTTCGGGGTGGTCGGCGTGCACCGGATCACCGCCGAGATCGACACGGCCAACCCGGCGTCGTCGCAGATCGCTCTCCAGCTCGGCATGCGCCGGTGGCGGGAGGGCCCCGCCGGGCCCGACGGCGCCGCATACTACGCGGCCGAACGCTCCCGCTGGATCGGATCCCGTCGAGTTCCCGACGTCGTACCCTAGAATCCGTTGCTGCCTGTTGATTTTGCTGCGGAATGCAGCAGGATGAGCGCATGAGCTCCTCCCCGGGCCGGGCGCCCCTGGCTCCCGGCTTCGCCAACGGCGGCGTCTCCCACTGGTACCGGGCGGCCGGGCGCCCCGCCCCCGGCCCCCGCCTCCCGGGCCCGCGCACCGCCGACGTGTGCGTCGTCGGCGCCGGCTACACCGGGCTCTGGACCGCCTACTACCTCAAGCGCGCCCGCCCCGACCTGCGGGTCGTGGTGCTGGAGCGCGAGTTCGCGGGGTTCGGCGCGTCCGGGCGCAACGGCGGCTGGGTGCTCGGGGAGATCGCGGGATCCCGGGAGCGCTACGCCGCCCGGCACGGGCGCCCCGCCGCGATCGCGCTGCAGCACGCCATGTTCCGGGCGGTGGACGAGGTCGTGCGCGTCGCGGGCGCTGAGGACATCGACGCCGGCCTGGTCAAGGGCGGCGTCCTGCACGTGGCCCGGAACGCCGCCCAGCGCGCCCGCCTCGCCGCCATGGTCGACGAGGCGCGCGAGTGGGGCTGGAGCGACGACGACCTCGTCCCGCTGCCCGCCGCCGAACGCGACGAGCGGCTGCGCGTCGAGGGCGCGACCGGCGCCGCGTGGAGCCCGCACGCCGCGCGCGTGCAGCCCGCCGCGCTCGTCCGGGGCCTCGCCGCGGCGGTCCGGCGGCTCGGCGTGCGGATCTACGAGCGGACGCCGGTCGTGCGGATCGACCCGCGCCGGGCGGGCGGGCCGGCCGCCGCCGTCACCCCGTTCGGGACCGTCACCGCCGAGTACGTGCTGCGGGCCACCGAAGGCTTCACCGCCGCGCTGCCCGGCCACCGCCGCGACTGGCTTCCGATGAACAGCTCCATGATCGTCACGACGCCGCTGCCCGCCCGCGCCTGGAAGGCGATCGGATGGGAGCGCCGCGAGCTCCTCGGCGACATGGCGCACTACTACATGTACGCCCAGCGGACCGCCGACGACCGCATCGCCTTCGGCGGCCGGGGCCGCCCCTACCGGTACGGGTCGCGCGTCGACGACGGCGGGCGGACCGAGCCGTCCACCGTCGACGCGCTCTGGACGATGCTCACCGGGATGCTGCCCGCCGTCGCCGAGGAGGGGGCGGTGGAGCACGCCTGGTCGGGCGTCCTCGGCGTCCCCCGCGACTGGTGCGCGACGGTCGTCCTCGACCGCGCGACCGGCCTCGGCCACGCCGGCGGCTACACCGGCCACGGCGTCGCCACCGCGAATCTCGCCGGCCGAACCCTCCGCGACCTCGTCCTCGGCCGCGACACCGGCCTGACGGCGCTGCCGTGGGTGGACCGCCGCGTCCGCCGCTGGGAGCCCGAACCCCTGCGCTGGCTCGGCGTCCACGCGATGTACGCCCTCTACCGCGCCGCCGACGCCCGCGAGTCGTCCGCACCGTCCGCGCGGACCTCGGGCCTGGCCCGCCTCGCCGACCGGATCACCGGTCACTGACGAGTCGCTGGACGTCCCCGTACGACGGCACGCGAGGGGCGTCGCCCTCCCCGGTCACGTCGAGGGCCGCGGCGACCGCCGCGCGCAGCGCCGCGCGGAACGGCAGCGACCCGGTGCTCACCCGGTGCACGCCGAGCCGGGCGAGCCGCGGGTAGTCGGTCCCGCCCGGCAGGTGGAGCACGTTCAGCGGCAGGCCGGTGACCTCCAGAACCGCCCGGATGTCGGCGTCGGCGGCGATTCCGGGGACGAAGATCCCGTCCGCTCCCGCCCGCGCGTACGCCCGCGCCCTCCGCAGCGTCTCCTCCAGGTCCGGCGCGCCCAGCCAGAACGTGTCGGTGCGGGCGTTGAGGAAAACCTCCGGTGCGGCCTCCTTGACGGCCGCGATGACGGCCGCCTGGTGGCGGGCGGGCGCGAGGGTGCCGTCGGCGCGGCCGTCCTCCAGATTGAGCCCGGCGATCCCGTACGAGGCGAGCTCGGCGGCGAGCGCGGCCACGTCGCCGGGCCGGTCGGAGAACCCGCCCTCGACGTCGACGGTCACCGGGACGGGCAGCCGCGCCAGCGTCCGGGCGAGCGCGACCGTCTCCGCGCGCGTGCCGCCGGCCCCGTCGGCCTTTCCGGCCGCCGCGGCGACGCCGAGGCTCGTCGTGCCGATCGCCGGGAACCCGGCCTCGGCCAGCGCCGCGCCGCTCGCGAAGTCCCACGCGTTCGGCAGTACCAGCGGACGGTCGCCGTGGTGGAGCCGCCGGAAGCGGCTCGCCTTCTCCGCGTCCCCGAGCCCCGTGCCCCCGAGTTCCAATCCCCCGAACTCCATGTCCCCGAATCCCATGCCGCCAATCTAGGGGCGGGTCGTTTCAACGGGCTTCGAAGCGTCCGCCGCGCCAGGTCGGGACGGGGCGGCGGTCCGCGGCCACGTCGAAGGCGGCGCGGGCCAGCAGGCGGGTGGAGTCGAGCGTGGGCAGCGGCGAGGCCTCGGGCGTGACCAGGAGCGGGATCTCGGTGCACACCAGCGCGACCGCGTCGCACCCGCGCCCGGCCAGGCGCTCGATGATCCGGACGTACTCGCGGCGCGAGTCCTCGGTGAAGACCCCGTTGACCAGCTCGTCGAAGATGATCCGGTCGA
The DNA here is from genome assembly GCF_014208105.1 of Actinomadura coerulea. Lineage (NCBI taxonomy): Bacteria > Bacillati > Actinomycetota > Actinomycetes > Streptosporangiales > Thermomonosporaceae > Actinomadura > Actinomadura coerulea. The sequence continues at coordinate 2,369,761 of NZ_JACHMQ010000001.1, read as the reverse complement.
CGGTCTCCCGGTCGGCCGGGTCCGGGACCACGGCGGCGATGCCGCGCGCGGCCAGCTCGCGCGGGTAGAGCGGCCCGTCCATGGTGAAGCGGGTGCCGAGCACGCCGACGCGCGTTCGGCCGTCACGGGCGGCCTGGTCGGCGACGACCTGGACGATGTGGAGGCCGGGAAGCGCCAGCTCGTCACCGGGGTGTTCGAGGGCCAGGTGCGCGGTGTTGTCGGGGCAGACGAAGAAGTCCGCGCCCGCCGCCGCGAGACGCCCGGCGCTCTCGGCCAGGATCTCCCGGATCCGGGCGTGGTCCCCGGCCTCCCACGCGGGCATGCTGCGCGCGAGCGCGATGAGGTCGAGCGTCACGTCCGGGTGGTCGTCGGGGCCCAGCTCGCGGAAGCCCTCCTGGCAGAAGGTCCGGAAGCACAGCGCGGCGCCTTCCGCGCTGTGGGCGAGGATGCCGAGGTGCCTCATGCTCAGTCCTGTTCGTTGTGGCGAACGGTCGTCCAGTACAGTGAACACTACCTTCTGAGGACGGGAGCGGGCGAGTGGATGTGATCGCGACGGTCGCGGCGTCGATCCGGCGGGAGCGCGAGCGCGCCGGGATCTCCCAGACGGAGCTGGCCAGGCGCGCGGGCCTGGCCAAGTCGACGCTCTCCCAGCTGGAGTCGGGCGCCGGGAACCCGAGCGTGGAGACGCTGTGGGCCCTGGCGACGGCCCTGGAGGTGCCCTTCAGCCGCCTGGTGGACCCGCCGCGCCCGGCCGTCCGGGTGGTCCGGGCGGGGGAGGGGCCGGCCGCGCACTCCGACCGGGCCGACTACACGGCGACGCTGCTGGCGTCGTCCCCGCCGCACGCGCGCCGCGACCTCTACCGCGTCACGGCGGAACCGGGCGAGGCGAGGGTCTCCGACCCCCACCCGCCGGGCACCGCCGAGCACGTCGTCCTCGGCGCCGGCCGAGCCCTGGCCGGGCCCGCCTCAGAGCCGGTGGAACTGGGGCCCGGCGACTACCTCTCCTACCCCGGCGACGCCCCGCACGTCTTCGAGGCCCTGGTGCCCGGCACGGCCGCGGTCTTCCTGATGGAGCACCTCTAGCCCCGGCCCCGCACCGCTAGAAGGTGCGGTAGTGCGTGCTCAGCCGGCCCTCGTCGTCCAGGACGTGGAAGGCGACGCCCGGGGGAGCGGCCAGGTCGGCGATGTCGCCCCGCTGCCACGGCAGCCGGAGGGTGGACACGACGCCGGGGGCGACGAGCAGCGGCCGTCCCGCGAAGGTCGTGGCAGCCGCCGTGTGGGCGTGCCCGCACAGCAGAGCCACGACCTGCGGGTGGCGCAGGACCACCTCGGCGAGGCGCCGCTCGCCGAACTGCCGGATCCCGTCCACGTACGGGATCTGGAGCCTCGCGGGCGGGTGGTGGAAGCAGACGAACGCCGGCGCGTCCGGTGCCGCGGCGAGCCGCCGGTCGAGCCACCCGATCGTCTCGTCGTCGAGCCGCCCGTGGTCCTCGCCGGGGACGGTCGAGTCGCACATCAGGAAGGTGGCCCCGCCGATCTCGTGGACGCGGTTGACCGGGCCGCCGCCGGGCGGCTCGTCCAGCAGGAACTCCCGGTAGGGGCCGCGCCTGTCGTGGTTGCCGGGGCAGGTCAGCACCGGGTGGCCCGACGCGAGGACCTTGCGGGCCTGCTCGTACTCGGCGGGCTCGCCGTGGTCGGCGATGTCCCCGGTGACGAGGACGGCGTCGACCGGCACGCCGTTCAGATGGTCCATGACGCGGGCCGCGCGTTCGGCCCGGGCGTCGCCGCCGTCCAGATGGGTGTCGCTGAGCTGCGCGAAAACAATCATGTGAGAAACCTAGGCGCGGACCGGACCAGTATTAAGATCCGGTTCCATGCGCAAAGACTGGGCCGGTTCGGTGGACCTGCATCTGGACGTCGACGCCTCAGGCGGCCGCCGCGCCGGTCTCGAACGCGCGCTCCGCGACGCCGTCAGGTCCCGGCGCCTGGCCCCCGGCGACGTCGTCCCCTCGACCCGCGCGCTGGCCGCCGAGCTGGGCCTGGCGCGCGGGACGGTCAGCGCCGCCTACGACCAGCTGACGGCCGAGGGCTACCTCACGGCCGTCCCCGGCGGGCGGACGCGGGTCGCGGCGGGGCCCGCCCCGGCGCCCGCGCCCGCCGAACCGGCGTCCGCCGATGCCCCGGCGCATGACCTGCTGCCCGGGCGGCCCGACCTGAGCACGTTCCCCTCCACGGCGTGGCTGCGCTCGACGCGGCGCGTCCTGGCGTCCGCCCCGCCCGACGTGCACGCGCTCGGCGACCCGCGCGGACGCCGCGAGCTCCGCGAGGCGCTGGCCGGATACCTCGGCCGGGCGCGGGGCGTGCACGCCGACCCGTCCCGGATCGTGGTCACCTCCGGCTACGCCCAGTCCCTCGGCCTCCTCGCCTCCGTCCTGCGGGACCTGGGAACGGAGTCGATGGCGATGGAGGAGCCGGGGCACCCCTTCCACCGCGCGATCGTCCGGCGCGCCGGGCTCGCCGTCGTCCCGCTGCCCGTCGACGAGCGCGGCGCGCGTCCGGACCAGCTCGGTCCGGGGGGCGCGGCCGTGCTCACGCCGGCGCACCAGTACCCCACCGGCGCGACCCTCCGCCCGGACCGCCGCCGCGCCTTCGCCGCCTGGGCCCGCGATGCCGGCGGCACGATCGTCGAGGACGACTACGACGGCGAGTTCCGCTACGACCGCCAGCCGGTCGGGGCTCTGCAGGGCACGGCGCCCGACCACGTCGTCTACGGCGGCACCACGTCCAAGACCCTGGCCCCGGCGCTGCGCCTGGCCTGGCTGGTCCTGCCCGCGCACCTGGTCGAGCCCTTCGCCGAGGCCAAGCGCCTCGCCGACGCCCACACACCCTCGCTCGCCCAGCTCGTCCTCGCCGACCTCATCGGCACCCACGCCTACGACCGGCACGTCCGCGCCGCCCGCCTGCGCTACCGGCGCCGACGCGACCTCCTGGTCGAGACGCTGCGCGGCCGCGCCCCGCGGGTCCGGGTGCAGGGGGTCGCCGCCGGGCTGCACGCCCTGGTCCTGCTCCCGGACGGCGGGGACGGTGAGGGCGAGGCCATGCGCCGCGCCGCGTTCCATGACCTCGCCCTCATGCCTCTGCGCGACCACTGGCAGGATCCCGGCGAACGCCCGCAGGGCCTCGTCGTCGGCTACAGCACCCCCCTCGGCGCCGCCTACCCGGCCGCTCTGGACGCCCTCTGCGCAGTGCTCGCCCAGGCGTGACCCGCGCCGCTCACATGTTCGTGCGCGGCTCGGGTGCCGCTCCCTAGTCCTCGCCGACGAGCCAGGCGTCCTCCTCGTCGATGTCCCCCGCCGGGATGGTGGTGGGGACGGCCGACCACGCGTGGACGAGCGTCGGAGGCCCGCCCCAGGTCGGGGTCGGCACCCATCAGATAGACGGAGGGGCCGCCGCGCAACCTGATCTCGTACAGCCGCCACTGCACCGTCTTGTCGGCGGGCAGTGGACCAGGCGCTGAGCTGGCATCTGCGGTTCCTCCCGGGGATCGACGCCATGAGCCCCCATTCCCGAGCGCGACACTTCGACCACTGACCGTGAGGATCCGCATGCCTGACGTCCCCGCGACCCACTTCTGACCCCCCGACCGCCGCCCTCCGCGAACCGGCATGGCGACGGCCGTCCGCCGCTAGGGTGATCATGTGGGCGAGGACGCCGCCGGTACCGAGGCCCGGGTCGCCGAGGCCTTCGCCTCCGGCCGCCAGCGGTTGCGCTTCCAGGGGCGGCGGCCGGGACCGTTCCAGCCGCCCGGCGGCATTTCGCTCGACGCCCGGCACCGGTCTCTGAGAACGTGGGGGCCGAATATCCGATCTTCCTTGGTGGAGGCCGACCGTGGCGTGCCGGGTGAGCGAGCTGGTGCTCGACTGCCGCGATCCGGAGAGGCTCGCGGAGTTCTGGTGCGAGGTGCTCGGGTTCGTGGAGCTGGACAGGGAGGGCGACGACATCGAGATCGGCCCGCCCGAGGGGTTCGGCGGGCTCCAGCCGACGCTGATCCTCAGCCGCAGCGACGACCCGAAGAACGGCAAGCTGCGGCTGCACTTCGACGTCAACGCCACGGACCGGGACCAGGACGCCGAGCTCGAGCGGCTCCTGGCCGCGGGGGCGCGGCCGGTGGACGTCGGGCAGACCGGCGAGGAGAGCTGGGTGCCCCTGGCGGATCCGGAGGGCAACGAGTTCTGCCTGCTCCGGGCCCGCCTGGCCTGACCGCCGGGGCCGGGCTCACCGGCCGGTCCTGAACCGGGAGCCGGCGAAGGCGCCGACGAGCGCGGACAGGATCGGCACGACGACGAAGGCGGCCAGCAGGACGGGTGTGCCGTCGACGTCGAGCGTGCGGTCCAGGACGAAGGTGAAGAACGCTCCCACGGTCTCGGTCAGCAGGAAGCCCGCGGCTCCGCCGACCACGAACCCGATCATGGCGCCGGTGTGGTTCATGGTCCCAGCATCGGGACGCGGCCGCCCCCGGCGCATCGGCCCGCGGCGGGCTTGCGCGCTACACCACCGGTTGCGGGCCGGCGGCGCGCCTACTTCCGTGGTCGCATCCAGCGCGGGCTGACCATGCCGGACTCGTAGGCGAGGATGACCAGTTGCGAGCGGTCCCGCACGTCCAGCTTGGACATGATGCGGCTGACGTGGGTCTTGGCGGTGGCGGGGCTGAGCACGAGGCGCGCGGCGATCTCGTCGTTGCTGAGCCCGGCCGCGACGAGCAGCATCACCTCCCGCTCCCGGACGGTGAGGGAGCCGAGCCGCGGGCCGGGCACGGGCGCCTGCGCCCGCCCGGCGAACTCGCCGATGAGGCGGCGGGTGACGGACGGGGTGATCAGCGCGTCCCCGCGCGCCGCCACCCGCACCGCGTGGATCAGCTCCGCCGGCTCGGTGTCCTTGAGCAGGAAACCGGTGGCCCCGGCGCGCAGCGCCCCGTACACGTACTCGTCGAGGTCGAAGGTCGTCAGGATCACCACCCGCACGCCGTCCAGGCGCGGGTCGGCGGTGATCCGGCGGGCGGCCTCCAGGCCGTCCATGCCGGGCATCCGCACGTCCAGCAGCGCCACGTCCGGACGCAGCTCGCGGCAGGCGGAGACCGCCCGCGCGCCGTCCGCGGCCTCGCCGGTGACGGTGATGTCGTCCTCGTCGTCGAGGATGGAGCGGAACCCGGCCCGGACCAGGCCCTGGTCGTCGGCCAGCAGAACTTTGATCATCGCGTGCGCGCCTCGTTCCCGTAGGGCAGCCGGGCCCGGACGAGGAAGCCGCCGCCCGGCCGCGGTCCCGCCGTCAGCTCGCCGCCGAGCGCGCGGGCCCGTTCGCGCATCCCCTCGACGCCGCTTCCCGGACCCGCCGGCGGCGGCCCGGCGCCCCGGCCGTCGTCGGCGACCTCGACGAGCAGCGCGCCCGGCCCCCGCTCGACGCTGACCGTGACCTCCGCGGCGGCGGCGTGCCGCGAGACGTTGGTGAGCGACTCCTGGACGATGCGGTAGGCGGCCAGGCCGACCTCGGTGGGCGGGTCCGCCTCGCCGGTGACGCCGCCGTGCACGGTGAGGCCGGCCGCCCGGGCCGTCCCGATCAGCCCGCCGATCCCGTCCAGGGTGGGCGGGGGCGCGGTCGGCGCCTCCTCGTCGGCCTGCCGCAGCACCCCGAGGGTGGCGCGCAGGTCGCGCAGGGCCTCCCGGCTCGACGCCTTGATCGCGGCGAGGGCCGCCTCGCCCTGCGCCGGGTCCCGGTGGAAGCGGTGCAGCGACGTCCCGGCCTGGACGTTGATCAGCGAGAGGTGGTGGCCGACGACGTCGTGCAGCTCGCGGGCGATGCGCAGCCGCTCCTCGCCCGCGGCGCGCCGCTCGGCCTCGCGCAGGTAGGCGAGCCGGCTGTGCCGCACCCACCCGAGCGCCACCACGGCCACCAGCCACCCGGTCAGCATGAACAGGGCGACGCCGTTGACGTCGCGGTTGCCGAGCAGGGTCCCGGCGCCGGTGGCGATCACGGTCAGCGCCGACAGGACGACGGCGGCCTGGAGCCGGCCGCCGGCCGCGACCGCGTACAGTGCCGCGATGACCGCGATCATCAGCCCGCCGTCGTGCAGGCTGGCGACGTAGTAGGCGCCGGTGGTCACCAGGACGAGGGCCGCGACGGCCACCGGCCGCCCGCGGGCGAAGAACAGCGACCCGCAGGCGAGGAGGATCAGCGCCCAGTCGAACGCGGTCGCCGCCCACGGCTCCTCGCGCGGGCCGACGAGCGACTTCAGACTGCTGACGGCCACCACGGCGAGCACTCCGCCCGCCAGGGCCGCGTCCCGTGCGCGCCCCGGCGGCGGGATCAGGCGACCACCCATCCCGTCAGCCTAGACGCCGGTCGACCGGGGCTCCGTCCTCCGTGAGGCCGAGCGCTCCGCACCGGACCCGCGACCGTGGTCGTAGGCGCGCGCCGTCCGACCGCAACCGGGGGAGGACGCGAGGCGCCCCGCGCCGGCCGCCGGGGCGGTCAGTCCTCGTAGGTGTGGACGAAGCGGGACAGGAGGCGGGCGAACGCGGAGCGCTCCTCGTCCGTCCAGCCGCTCATGGCCTTGGCGAAGTGCTCCTGCCGGGTGCGGCGGGTGGCGTCGACGACGGCCCTGCCCGCGTCGGTGAGCTCCAGGTGGATGCGCCGGCCGTCCTCCTGCGAGGCGACCCGCCGGACATAGCCCGACTTGACCGCCTCGGCGACGATGCGGCTGCCGCGCGAGGCGTCGACGCCGAGGCGGGCGGCCACCAGGCCGACGCTCATCTCCTCGCCGGGCCGGTCGGGGCCCTCGTCCACGATGTCCACGACGTGCAGGACCTGCACGTCCACCGGGAGGTTGTGGTCCCTGATCGCCGCCTTGCCCAGCCGCTGCCGCGACATGCCCCGGCGCAGCCTGACCATGCTCCGCTCGACGGCGTCCAGCGCCTCGTCGCTCATGGCGCCCAGTCTAGATGGATTGCGCGACTCATCTATCTGTGTCTAGCATCTATATGTCCAACGCATAGAATTGGGAGGTGCGCGTGATCGAGACGACCGCGCCCATGACCGGCCGGCACCGCCGGCTGGTGTTCGGCGGGCTCATGCTCGCCGGGCTCATGTCCTCGCTGGACGCGACGGTGCTCGGCACCGCGCTGCCGACGATCGTGGGGGACCTCGGCGGGCTCGACCGGCTCGCCTGGGTGTCGACGGCGTACGTGCTGGCCACCAGCGTCACCGTCCCCCTGTCGGGGCGGCTCGGGGACCTGTTCGGGCGCCGCCGCGTCCTGCTGACCGGCCTGCTGGGGTTCCTCGCCGGATCGGCGGCGTGCGGGGCGGCGCCCACCATGACCTGGCTGATCGTGTTCCGCGCCGTCCAGGGCGCCGCGGCCGGCTGCCTGATGAGCTCGATGTTCGCGCTCACCGGCGAGCTGTTCGAGCCGCGCGAGCGCGCCCGGTACCAGGGCTACTCGGCGATCGTCTTCGCCGTCTCCAGCATCGCGGGACCGCTGGCCGGAGGCGTCCTCACCGACCACGCGTCGTGGAGGTGGGTGTTCTACCTCAACCTGCCGCTCGGTGCCGCCGCCACCGCCGTGATCGTGCCGTTCCTGCGGCTGCCGGCGCCGAAGGGCAGGCCGCGGATCGACTACCCGGGGATCGTCCTGCTCGGGGCCGCCGTCACCTGCTTCACCCTGTTCACCAGCTGGGCCGGGACGCGGTACGCGTGGGGCTCGCCCGTCGTCCTCTCGCTGGCGGCGGCCTCGGCCGTGCTGTTCACCGTGTGGGTGCTCGCCGAGCGGACGGCCGCCGAGCCGATCATCCCGCCGCGGCTGTTCCGCGACCGGTCGTTCAGCGTGGCCTGCGCCGTCGCGGCCGTCGGCGGCGCGACGGGATTCGGGCTCGCCACCTACCTGCCGATGTTCTTCCAGGTCGTCGGGGGAGTGGGCGCGACCAGGTCGGGTCTGCTCCTGCTGCCGATGATGCTCGCTCTCCTGGCGTCGTCCGTGGCGGCGGGGAAGTACATCCACCGGACCGGCCGCTACCACCGGCTGCCGGCGGCGAGCATGGCGGTCAGCGCGGCGGGGATCGCGCTGCTGGCGACGATGGACGCCCGCACCGGCCTGGTCGCCGCGGGCTGCTCCATGGCGGTGCTCGGCTTCGGCGCCGGGCTGTCCCAGCAGGTCGTCATGCTGATCGCGCAGCAGGCGGCGCCGCACCGCGACCTCGGCGCGGCGAGCTCGGGCGTGTTCGCGAGCCGGATGCTCGGCACCGCCGCCGGGATGGCGGTCTTCGGCGCCGTCGTGTCGAACCGGTTCGCCGAGGAGGTCGTCCGGCGGGTCCCGGACGGGCGGGTCCCGGCGTTCGGCGACGCCGTCCGCCCCGAGGTGCTGGAGACGCTTCCGGCGCCGGTGCGCGACGGTGTCGCCGAAGCCTTCGCCGACGCGTACTCCACCCTGTTCGTCGCGGCGCTGCCCGTCGCCGCGGCGGGCCTGGCGGCGGCCCTGCTGCTCCGCCACGTCCCGCTGGCGCGGCGCGGCCCGGAGGACTAGTCGTCGAGGGCGGCGTCGTGGACGAGCAGGGCGATCTGGACGCGGTTGTTCAGTTCCAGCTTGGCCAGCAGCCGCGACACGTACGCCTTCACGGTGGCGACGCTGAGCGAGAGCTCCTTGCCGATCTCGCTGTTGGTCAGGCCGCGCCCGACGAGCGCGGCCACGGCCCGCTCGCCCTCGCTCAGCCGGGCCAGCAGACCGCGGGCGCGGGCGCGGCGCGGATCGGCGCCGCTCTCGGCCACGTACGCCATCATCCTGCGCAGCACCGCGGGCGACATCATCGGCTCGCCGGCGGCGACCTGGCGGATCGCCCGGACGATCTCCGGCGGCGGGGTGTGCTTCAGCAGGAAGCCGCTCGCGCCCGCGCGCATCGCCCGCAGGATGTGGTCGTCGCTGTCGAACGTGGTCAAGATGATGATCTCGGGCGGCTCGCGGCGGCCGCGCAGCAGCGCGGTCGCCGCGAGCCCGTCCATCCGCGGCATCCGGATGTCCATCAGCACGACGTCGGGCCGGTGCTGGTTCACGGCGCCGACGACCTCGGCGCCGTCGGCGACGTCCGCGACGACCTCCAGGTCGCCGGCGCTCGCCAGCATCATCGACAGGCCGGTCCGGACGAGCGCGTCGTCGTCGACGATCAGGACGCGGACGGGAGGAGAGTCCATCCGGCCACCCTAAGGGCGGCTCAGCCGCGGCGCAGGCGGCGCCCGGTGACGCTCGAGGCCGCCAGCCGGAACCACGCCTCCCGGTCGCCGCCCGGCCACGGCCGGACCTGCGCGACCTCGGCCTTCTCCGCCTCGGACAGGGGGTGGGCGCCGCCGCGCAGCAGCACGCTCCACCCCTCGTGGTGGGCCTCCTCGAACCGGTCGACCTCGAAGGCCGCCCGGACCTCCCCGCCGGTCACCGCCGACAGCAGGTTGCGGTTCAGCCGGCCCGACGCCGACGTGCGGAAGATCACCGAGTCGCCCTCGACGGCGTAGTTCACCGGGACGACCGTCGGTCCCTCGCCGTCGTCGAACGCCACCCGGCCGATGGTGCCGCCGGCGAGGAGCTTCATGCACTCGGCGCGGTCGAGTTCTTCGAGCACGGGCTCGTCAGAGGAGTTCGCTGCCATGAGTATCACCCTTCCCACCGGTACCGGCGCCATGCGCGGCCCGCAGCGGAAGGCGGGCGCGCAGCCGGAACCGCCCGTCGCCGCCGCGGCCGTGCTCCAGGGTCCCGCCGAGCAGCGCCACGCGCTCGGCGAGGCCGACCAGCCCCGTGCCGGAGCCGGGCAGGGGCCGGGCGGGCGGGCCGGGGGGCAACGCGTTGACGATCTCGATGTCCAGTTCGGCGCCCGCGGCCAGGGACACCCGGACCTCCGCGCCCGGCGCGTGCTTGCGGGCGTTCGTCAGCCCCTCCTGGACGATCCGGTAGGCGTGCCGCCCGACGCGGGAGGGGACCAGCCCTGGGTCGGGGACGTCCTGCTCCAGCGTGACGCGGCCCCCGGCCAGCCGCGACTCCTCGACCAGCCCGGGGACGTCCGCGAGGGTCGGCTGCGGACGCTCGGGATCGGCGCCGGGCGCGTCGTCCCGCAGGACGCCGATCACCTCGCGCAGGTCCTCCATCGCCTCGTAGGCGCTGCGCCGGATGATCCCGGCGGCCTCGCGCTGCCCGTCCGGCGTGCCCGGGCCGAACTCCAGCGCCCCCGCGTGCACGGCCAGCAGCGAGATGCGGTGCGCGAGGACGTCGTGCATCTCGCGCGCGAGCCGCTCGCGCTCCAGCAGCCGGGCCTCCTCGACCCGCAGCCGCTGCTCGGTCCCGGCGGCGCGGGCCCGCTCCTCCAGTGAGGCGATGAGCTGCCGCCGGGACCGCACCAGCATGCCCGTCGTGACGAGGACCGCGTAGATCAGCGCGAAGATGACGCTGCCCTGGAGGAACTCCTTCTCGGGCGCCGTGACCCGGAACAGCCCGATGATCAGAGCCAGGCTGGCGCCGGCGATCGGCAGCGCGATCCGCCAGGGGCGCAGCATCGCCAGCGAGTACATCGCGATCGCCGCCGTGCCGAGCGTCGTCGTCGCCGCCCACTGCGCGAACACCATCACGACCGCGAGGGCCACCGGGTGGCGGCGCCGGAAGAGAACGAGGAACACGCAGGCGACGGCGCCGATCAGCACGTCCCGCCGGATCACGATCGTCTCTCCCGGGGGCAGGTCGTCCACCGTGCCCTGGAGCAGCACCCAGCCGAGCAGCATCGCGGCGCCGGCGGCGCCGAGGTCGCCGAGCCAGTCGCGCCACGGCCGGCGCAGAAGGTCCATCCGCCCAACGGTAGCCATGGCGCCCGGCACGGTCAGCGGCCGCAGGTCGGCGGCGCCATCGACTTTGGTCGCGGGGCGCGTCCTGGGGCTGTCCCCACCCCGCGGCCGCCCGCTGCCCGCAGTGTGCCCGCGCCTTCGCGTGCTTAGCGTCGGACACCATGACGACGACACGACCGATGCGGCGCCGGGCCGCCAGGCGGGCGGTCGCGGTGCTGGCGGCGGGGGCCGCGATCGCCGCGGCCGCCGCCGTCCCGGCGCCCGCGCGAGCCGAGCCAGCGCCGGCCGGCTGCACCGACCGCACGGCGACCCTGGCGGCACTGGAGCGGATGACCGGGACGCACGGGCTCACCGGCGCCGCCGTCCGCGTCGACGATCCCGCGTGCGGGACGTGGAAGGCCGGCAGCGGGGTGGCCGACCGGCGCACGCGGCGGCCGATGACCGCGGACCTGCGGGTGCGGATCGCCAGCGTCACCAAGACGTTCACGGCCGTCACGGTGCTCCAGCTGGCACGGGAGGGCCGCGTCTCGCTGGACGCCCCCGTCGAGCGCTACCTGCCCGGTCTTCTCGACCGGGGCGGCTACGACGGCCGGAAGATCACCGTGCGGAGCCTGCTGCGGCACACCAGCGGCCTGCCCGACTACACCGACACGTTCTCCAGCCCCGACGAGTACCGCTTCCGGCACTTCGAGCCCGGTGAACTGATCGATCGGGCGCTGAAGCTCCCGCCCCCGCGCCCCGGTTGGCACTACTCGACCACGAACTACATCATCGCGGGGCTCATCGCGGAGAAGGCGAGCGGGCACAGCCTGGAGGAGGAGGTCCAGCGCCGGATCATCCGGCCGCTGCGGCTGCGCGACACCTACTGGCCGGGCGACGAGACGCGGATCAGGGGAGCGCACGCGCACGGCTACCTGCGTGAGGAGCGCGACGGGACCGTCCGCTGGCGCGACTACACCGAGATGAACACGACGGTGGCCTGGGCCGGCGGCGCGCTGGTCTCCAGCCCCCGGGACCTGAACGTCTTCTTCGGCGCGCTGACGGGCGGCCGCCTGCTGAGCCCCGCGATGCTCGCGCAGATGAAGCAGACGGTCCCCGCCGACCCCGACCGCGTCTGGGACGGCGCGGCCTACGGCCTCGGCCTGATCGGGACCCCGCTGCGCTGCGGCGGCACCTGGTGGGGGCACGCCGGCGGCATCGAGAGCTACATCACCGTCTCGGGCGTCGCCCCGTCCGGGCGCCGCGTGGCGGTCGCCCTCAACGAGAACCCGCCCACCAAGGAGGCGTTCGACGACCAGATGAGGCTCGTCGAGACGGCCTTCTGCGACGGGGCGGCCGCACCGGCCGCCTCACCGGCGGCCGCACGGACCGGTGGGCTGACCGCCGCACCGGCCGCCGCCGCGTCCGGGAAGGGCGGTCTCTCCCGCTTCTACGACCAGCGGCCGAACTGGAAGAAGTGCGCCCTCGACGCCGGCGACGAGGTCGGCAGGGAGCTCGACGAGGCCGGCGCCCGGTGCGCGGACGTCACCGTCCCGCTCGACTACCGCCGTCCGGAGGGCCGCACCATCACCGTCGCGATCTCCCGGCTGGCGGCGTCCGACGGCGACCACCGCATCGGGACGATGATCCTCAACGGCGGCGGCCCGGGACCGGCCATCGACATGCCGCCCTACATGCGCTCCATCATGGGGAAGGCGGGCCCGCGCTACGACCTGGTGGGGATGGACCCGCGCTCGCTCGGCCGCAGCGCCCCGGTCGACTGCCGCGGGCCCTCCGGGACCTGGATCCGGTCGGCGGGGGAGAGCCGCGCCTCATTCGACCGGTCCGCCGCGTTCGCCAAGGATCTCGCCGACCGGTGCGCGCGGACGAACACCGGCGTCCTGCCGCACATCAGCACTCGCAACATCGCTCGCGACATGGACATCGTCCGCGGCGTCCTCGGGGAGCGGAAGGTCTCCTACAACGGCGCGTCCTACGGCACCTACCTCGGGTCGGTGTACGCGGCGATGTTCCCCGGGCGCCTCGACCGCGTCGTCCTCGACAGCTCGGTCGACCCGACCCGCTTCGGGCCGCGCCTGCTGGCCGGCACCGAGGGCGCCAACGACCACGCGCTCGGCGCGTGGGCCGCGTGGGCCGCGAAGCGCGACTCGGCCTACGGCCTCGGCGGCACCCGCGCCGACGTCCTCGAAACAGTGCGCGGGCTCGTCAAGGCGGCCGCAAGGACGCCTCTCGCCGTCGGCCGGTACCGCGTGGACGACACCATGCTGCCGGTCGTGCTGTTCGACAACCTCGGCACCGACGAGGACCGGGCACGGGCAGTCCTGGCGGAGTCGCTGGGGGTCTTCGCCAAGGCCGCGGCGGGGAAGAGCATCCAGCCGACCAAGGAGCTGGACGAGGAACTGGCGTTCCTGCTCACCGGAGCCGAGTCGGTGTACGGGAGCGGGCAGACCGCCATCATCTGCGGGGACGCGGCGGCGCCGCGCGACCCGGAGTTCTACCGGCGCGACATCGAGCGCAACCGGGAGGCGAGCCCGCTGTTCGCGCCCCTGACCCGCAACGTCAACCCGTGCGCGTTCTGGCCGGCGCGGCCCGCCGAGCGGCCGGCCGAGGTCGGCGGGCGGCTGCCCGCGCTGATGGTCGCCGCGACCGGCGACACCCGCACGACCTATCCGGCCAACCGGGCACTGCACGGGCTGCTGCGCGGATCGCGGATGGTCACGCTGGACGCCGACGTCCACGCGCCCTACCAGCGCGGCTACCCGAACACCTGCGTCAGCGAGACGGTGAACGGCTACCTGCTGACCGGCCGCCTGCCCGAGCGCGACTTCACCTGCGCCTGAGGCGGCACGTCCTCCCGCCGGAGGCGCCGGGCCCGGCCGACCCGACATCGGGCGGCCGGGCCCGGCGCCTTTCCCCGCCCGTCAGCCGGACTTGGCCACGGTGAGCAGCACCGCGGCGTCCTCCAGCGCCTCCAGGCTGTGCCGCGCGTCCGGGATGATCAGCAGGTCGCCGGCGAGGCCGTCCCAGGAGTTCTCACCGGCCACCAGCCGGACGCGGCCCTGCATCACCAGGACCGTCGCCTCGCCGGGGCTCTCGTGCTCCGCCAGCTCCGTCCCCGCCGTCATGGCGATCAGCGTCTGGCGCAGGACGTGCTCGTGCCCGCCGTACACCGTCGCGGCGCCGCGCCCGGTCGAGGCCGAGGCTGCGCGCTTCATCAGGTCCCGTACCTGTGCGTCCAACGAGAGCTTCTGCATGGCACCAAGTGTGCCAGTGGGGCCGCGGACGGCGCCGGTGACCTCAGTCGAGGGGCGCGCCCATGACGGGCTCGCCCACGGCGCCGCCCTTCAGCCAGGCGTCCCAGGACTTCGCCCACGGCGTCGGCCCGTTCCCGAACCGGAGCTGCCGCGACGTGCCCGTCACCTTCACCACGTCGCCCCGGTTCGTGAAGTCGAAGAACCACTTGGCGTCGCCCGGGGACGCGTTCACGCATCCGTGGCTGACGTTGTCGTTGCCCTGCGCGTCGGTCGACCACGGCGCCGAGTGGACGAACGTGCCGCTGTAGGTGAGGCGGACGTTCCACTTGGTCGGGATCCGGTACTCGCCGGGGTCGCCGGTGGTGGCCGAGTCCATGACGATGTGCGCCGCCTTCTCCTGCGCGATCATGGTGCCGCTGTAGCTGTCGTGGCCCGGCTTGCCGAGGCTCACCTTCATCGTCCGCACCGTCCGGCCGCCGTCGGTGACCGTCGCGCGGTGCTCCTTGGCGTCGACGGTGGTGATGTGCCGCGGCCCGACGGTGAAGCCGATGCTGCGGTCCTTCATCCCGTACATGCCCCCGCCGGCGTTCAGCCCCGCCAGGTGCGCGACGACCTTCACCTTCTGCCCGGACGGCCAGTAGTCGCGGGGCCGGAAGTCGACCTCCTTGTCGCTGACCCAGGACCAGGCGCCCTGGACCGGCTTTGACATGCGGACCTCAAGGGCCTTCTCCACCGCCACCCTGCCGGCCTTGGTGGTCACCGGCTTGGACAGCAGCAGCTGGACGGGCATGCCGACGCCGACGGTCTCGCCGTCCAGCGGCGACATGCCGCTCTCCAGCTTCTTGCGCGGCGTCAGTGTCGTGAACGTGGACGTCGTTGTGGCCTGCTTGCCGCCGTCCCCGGTGGCCTTGGCCGTGACCGTGTACGTCGTGGACGGCCGCAGGGTCCACGACGACCTCCACGACTTCCCGTCGGGGGCGAGCTTCCCGTCGGCCCTCGTGCCCTTCTTGCCGTAGGTGAGGGTCACGCTCGTGAGCTTGCCCTTGTCCGCCGTGACGGTGACCGGTTCGTCGGGGGCCGCCTGCCGCGTCCCGGTGGCGGGCGTGACGGCGAGCTTCACCGCGTCCTCGGCCCTGCCGCCGCCATCGCCGCCGCCCCCGGAGGAGCAGCCCGCGGCGGCGATCACCACCGCCCCGGCGACCGCCGCTCCCACCGTCCCGGTCCGACCCTTGAGCACCTGAGAACTCCTCACGCTCGACGCGGGTTTTCCCTTGGTCAGGGTATGCACGCTTTCGGGCGAGGCATGCGGGAGCACCGCCACTGTTCAGTGTTCTCCCAGGTGTACGGGCCTTTCCTCAGGCGGGGTTCAAGGGGAGGTGACGCGCCCCGTACCCGGCGGAAGCTCGGACGCGGCGGCGCGGTCGAGCAGGAACAGGGTCCGGCCGCGGCCGCGGGCCCCGGCGCACGGGACGAGGAACGGGTCCGCGTCCGGCGCCAGCCCGAGCCCGATGGCCTTCGCCTTGGACTCGCCCGCCGCCAGCAGCCACACCTCGTCGGCGGCGCGCAGAGACGGGAACGTCAGCGAGATCCGCGTCGGGGGCGGCTTCGGGGCGCCCCGCACCGCCGCCACCGCTCCCTCGTCGCGCAGCGCCGGCAGCTCCGGGAACAGCGACGCCACGTGCGCGTCGGGCCCGACGCCCAGCATCAGCACGTCGAAGGCCGGGACCGGCCCGCCGCCGGCCCCGGCGGCGGACCGCAGCTCGGCGGCGTACCGCCGCGCCGCGGCCTCCGGGTCGTCGCCGTCCGGGCCGTCCGCCGCCGGCATCGCGTGGACCCGCGACGGGTCGAGCGGGACGCGGTCGAGCAGCGCCTCCCGCGCCCCGGTCTCGTTGCGCTCGGGGTCTCCGGCTGGCAGGAAGCGCTCGTCGCCCCACCACACGTCGAGCCGCCCCCAGTCGACCGCGTCGCGGGCGCCGGAGGCGGCCAGCGCGGCGAGCACCGCGGTGCCGACGCCGCCGCCGGTGAGCACCACCGACGCCGTGCCCCGCGCCGCCTGGGCGTCGGCGATCCGCGTCACCAGCCTGGCCGCGGCGGCCTCGGCGAGCAGGGCCTGGTCGCGGTGGACCAGGACGGCCGGGGAAGTCACGCGTCCCCCGTCCGGCCGCGCCCCTTGCGCGCCGGCTGCTTGGACGCGGGCTGCTTGGACTCGGCCTGCTTGGACTCGGCCTGCTTGGACTCGGCCTGCTTCTTGGCGGGGCCCGTCGTGGCCGCGCCGGACGTCGCCGACACCGGCTCGCTCGCCACGCCCGGCCGCTGCGTCCCGCCCGCCAGGTCCTTGGCGAACCGGGCGGCGGCGTCGCGGTAGACCTCGTCGGGGTCGAGGCGCCGCAGCTCCTCGGCCAGCAGCTCCGCCATCGGCCGCCGCATCAGCGACACCTGCCGGTCGGGCTGGCCGGGGCGGCCCAGCGTCGCGACCCGCCCGTCCGGGCGGTCGATCACCAGGTCGCCGCCCGTCGTCGCCAGCCGGACGCCGGTGATGCCGGGGCCCTCGGAGACCGTCCGGTTCACCGCGACGCCCAGCCGGACCGACAGCCACGCCGCCAGCAGCTCCGCGCTGGGGGAGTCGGGCTCCGCCAACACCTCGCCCGAGGTGATCTCGTCGTGGTCCTGGTCGAGCGCGGCGGCCAGCAGCGACCGCCAGGAGGTCAGCCGGGTCCAGGTGAAGTCGGTGTCGCCCGGCCGGTAGCCCTCGGCGAGCTGGGCCAGGGTGCCGAGCCGGTCGCGCGCCGCGTAGGCGTCGGTCACCCGGCGCTGCGCCAGCCGGCCGAGCGGGTCCTTGGCGGGCACCTTCGGCACCTTGCCGCCGGGCCACCACGTCACCACCGGCGTGTCGGGCATCAGCAGCGGCACCACGACGGAGTCGGCGTGCTCGGCGAGCGGCCCGTACATGCGCAGCAGCACCGTCTCGCCCGGGCCCGTCTCGCCCATCCGGATCTCGGCGTCGAGCCGCGAGGAGTTGCCCCGGGGGTCGCGGGAGATGACGGTCAGCACCCGGCAGGGGTGCTCGCGCGCCGCCTCGGTCGCGGCGCGCACCGCGTCGTACTGCGCCGACTCGTCCGTCACGATGATCAGTGTGAGCACCATGCCGACGGCCGGGCCGCCCATCAGATGCCGGGACTGCGTGAGCGCGTCCTGGATCTTGCGGGTCGTCGTGCCGGTCAGATCGATGTTCATCTAGAGCCGCCTCCAGGTTCGGCCGTCCCGCGCCATCAGCTCGTCGGCGCTGTCGGGCCCGTAGCCGCCGGACTTGTACTGGTCGAGGCCGCCGCGGCTCGCCCAGTACTCCTCGATCGGGTCGAGGATCTTCCAGGACAGCTCGACCTCCTCCTGGCGGGGGAACAGCGGCGGGTCGCCGATCAGCACGTCCAGCAGCAGCCGCTCGTAGGCCTCGGGCGAGGCCTCGGTGAAGGACTCGCCGTAGGCGAAGTCCATGTTGACGTCGCGGATCTCCATCGAGGTGCCGGGCACCTTCGAGCCGAACCGGACCGTGATGCCCTCGTCCGGCTGGACCCGCATCACCAGGGCGTTCTGCCCGAGCTCCTCGGTGTCGGTGTGCGAGAACGGCAGGTGCGGCGCCTGCTGGAACACCATCGCCACCTCCGTCACCCGGCGGCTCAGCCGCTTGCCGGTGCGCAGGTAGAACGGGACGCCCGCCCAGCGGCGGTTGTCGATCTCCAGCTTGACCGCCGCGTAGGTCTCGGTGCGCGAGTCGGCGGGGATGCCCTCCTCCTCCAGGTACCCCTGGACGCTCACGCCGCCCTGCCAGCCCGCCGCGTACTGCCCGCGCGCGGTCGACTGGGCGAGGTCGCCCCGCACCCGCACCGCGGAGAGGATCTTTGCCTTCTCGGCGCGGACGGCGTCGGCGCTGAACGAGGTCGGCTCCTCCATCGCGGTGAGCGCCAGCAGCTGCAGCAGGTGGTTCTGGATGACGTCGCGGGCGGCGCCTATGCCGTCGTAGTACCCGGCCCGGCCGCCGATCCCGATGTCCTCGGCCATCGTGATCTGCACGTGGTCGACGAAGGAGCGGTTCCAGATCGGCTCGAACATCGTGTTGGCGAACCGCAGGGCCAGGATGTTCTGCACCGTCTCCTTGCCGAGGTAGTGGTCGATCCGGAAGATCGCCTCCTCGGGGAACACGCGGTGCACGGTGTCGTTCAGCTCCACCGCGGTCTTCAGGTCGCGGCCGAAGGGCTTCTCGATGACGACCCGGCGCCACGAGCCCTCCTCGCGGTCGGCGAGGCCGCTGCGCTGCAGCTGCTCGACGACCTGCGGGAAGAACTTCGGGGGGATCGACAGGTAGAACGCGTAGTTGCCGCCCGTGCCGCGGCTCTCGTCCAGCTCCTTGACCGCCATCGCCAGCGCGTCGAACGCGCCCGGGTCGCTGAACTCACCGGGAACGAAGTGCATGCCCTCCATCAGGTGCGTCCACACGTCCTCGCGGAACGGGGTCCGCGCGTGGGCCTTGACGGACTCGTAGGCGATCTGGCGGAAGTCCTCGTTCTCCCAGTCGCGCCGCGCGAATCCCACCAGGGAGAAGCCCGGCGGCAGCAGCCCCCGGTTCGCCAGGTCGTAGATCGCCGGGAGGAGCTTCTTGCGCGACAGGTCCCCGGTGACCCCGAACAGCACGAGCACGCACGGCCCGGCCACCCGCGGCAGGCGCTTGTCCCGCGGGTCGCGGAGCGGATTGGCTGTGTTGGTCACGTGGCCCCCTCTGATCGCACTGCGCCTTCTTCGACTACTGCTGCAAGCATCCTGCCCCAACTCGTATCGCGGGCCCCAACTCGGAATCGCCCCCTGTCCGGCCACGGTCCCGGCCGGTCCCCGGTGTGAGCGCTCATATGTCCCCTCTGGCGGCGTCGAGCAGCCGCGCCAGCCCCGCCCAGCGGTTCTGCAGATGGAGCCGGACCACGGGGCGGCCCGCCGCGCGCGCGTCGCGGGCGTCCCCGAGCGCCCGCGCGAGCTGCAGCATGCCGAGCCTGTGGTGCCGGCCGGGGACCGGCACGTCGCGGACGACGTTCCCGGTCACCAGAAGGTAAACGCATCCGTCCGGGTGATCATTTCCGCCGGCGGGCGGCCGCGTGCCCCAGTCCACCCGCACCGGCCGCCCGAGGCGGGCGGCGAGCAGCGCGGCGAGCCGGCGCACCTGCGCGCCCTGGCCGCGCGCCTCGTCCGGGTCGAGGTGGGCGACCAGCGCGAGGTGCTCGCCCCGCCCGACCCGGCCGGCCAGCGCGTCCAGCAGCCCGGGCAGGCCCGACGCGCCGGCCAGCGCCGGGACGGTCGTGCGGGCCTCGACCGCCCGGCCGGGGTCGCCGTCGGCGAACAGCGGCTCGCCGGTCCCGTCGTCCAGCGTCATCGGGGCGGGACGCTCCGCCTCCGCCAGCGGATCGGCCTCCAGCAGGTAGGACGCCACGGCGGCGGCGTACTCCCAGACGACGAGTTGCGCGGCGAGCGGCCCGGACACCGTGGCGTCGTCCTGGTGCGGGCGGCCGTCGAACGTCAGCAGGAACAGGTCGTCGTCGGGCAGCAGCGGCAGGCCGCCGTCCTGCACCACCGGCGCCAGCCGGCCGCGGGCGGCCTCCCGCAGCAGCAGCGCCGCCCACCCGGCGATGCCCGGCAGCGCCGCCGGATAGCCGCCGAGCACGGCCGTCCGCCGCCCGGCCCGGGCCGCGCCGCCGAGGATGGCGCCGAGCACGAGCCCCGGATTGTGCTCCGGCCGCGTGAGCGACGGCAGGACGGCGGTGGCCTCCTCCAGCAGCGCCCCGACGTCGGCGCCCGCGAGCGCGGCGGGCACCAGCGCGTAGGGCGACAGCGCGCCGAACGCGGTGGGCGCCGGAGCCTCGACCAGCGCGTGCCCCGCCTTCGCCGCGTGCTCGGCCGCCGCCGCGCGCGGCTCGGCGACCGTCACGAACCGCCGCGCGATCCCGGCGGGGGACAGGCCCTCCCCCCGCAGCGCCTCCGCGAACACCTCGCGCAGCGCCTCGGTCGCCGGGTCGGCGCCGGTCACCACGAACGCCGTCCGGTTCAGCCGCTCCGGGTCCTCCCGCAGGCGCAGCGGCGGCCCCGGGTCCGGGCCGTCCAGCACCGTCAGGGACCCGCGGCCGTCCGGCGCGGGCCGCCCCCGGGCGGCGACGATCAGCTCGGCGGCACGGGCCGGGGAGCCGCCGCCGAGCAGTACCACGTCGGTCAGCCCGTCCTCGCGGGCCCGCGCGCGCAGCTGTTCGGCACGGTCCAGAACAGCGCGGCCGGGACCGGGCTGCCCCGGCCAGCACAGCGGGCGGCCCGCCACGCCGGCGGTGGCCGCCGACGGCCACAGCGACGCGTCCTCCGAGGCGAGCCGGACCGGCACCTGGTCGATCCACAACCGGCCCAGGACCCGCTCGGCGGCCTCCTTCAGCGGGCCGCGCGCGGTGATGGCCGTCTCCCCCGAGACGACGGCGGTGAAGCTCACGGTCTGCGCGCCCCCGCCACCGCGCGGACCGCCTCGATCAGCCGCCCCGCGCCGTCCACCGGGTTGCGCAGGTGAAGCCGGATGACCGGCAGCCGCCGCGCGCGCAGTGCCCGCAGCTCCCCGAGGGCCCGCGCGATCTGCAGCTGCGCCAGGCTGTAGGGGCGTCCGGGGACGGGGTGCGCGGCCAGCGCGTCCCCCGGTGCGGGATCGCCGGTGATGATCAGGAACGCGCCGTTGCCCGGACCGTCCTTGTGCACCGGGCCCGTCGCGTGCGGGTAGCCGGGCCCCGGGCCGTAGGCGACCGGGCGTCCGGACGCGCGGGCCAGCGACGGCGCCAGGTAGCGCCCGGAGAAGTCGCCCGACAGGTACGTCATCACCGCCAGGTAGCCGTCGGACGGCACCGAGGCGACCAGGCCGCCGAGGACGGTCTGCAGCTCGGCGCCGGGCGGCCACGGGAAGTCGGCGTGCACCTCGATGTCGTCCTCGACGTACACCGGCCGCTCCGCCGTGAGCGACCCGTCCGCGACGGTGCGCAGCAGCGTGGCGGCGTCGTCCTCGGCTTCCTGGACGACCGTGCTGCCCGCCTCGAAGGGGTTCACGCCGAGCAGCCACCCGGCGACCGCCGTCGCGTACTCCCACATCAGGAACTGGGCGCCGAGCGGCGCCCACACCGAGGTGTCGGACTCGTCCTGCGCCGCCGAGCGCGGGTTGACCGACACGCCGTGCACGTCGGGGAAGTCGCCCCGCCCGCCGGGCGGCTCGAAGGCCAGCACCCCGCGCCCGCGCTTGCCGGTGCCGACCGCGAGCAGCTGGGAGATCCACGCGCTCAGCGCGCCCGGCCCGCCCGGCTCGCGCAGCAGCAGCTTGTCGCGGGCCAGGCCGCCCGGCCCCTGCTGCGCGCAGCCGCCGATGACGGCGCCGAGCAGCAGTCCCGGGTTGTCCTCGTCCTTGGACAGCGACGGCACCAGCGACGCCGCCTCCTCCAGGAGCCGGTCGGCGTCCGCGCCCGCCAGCACGGCGGGGACGAGCCCGTAGGCGGACAGGGCGCCGAAGTGTCCGGGCAGGTAGGGGTCGGTCAGCCCGATCCGGTAGCCGCACTGGCGGGCGAAGTCGTGCAGGGGGCTGCCGTGGTCGGTGATGACGAGGAACCGGCTCGCGATCTCCCGCTCCGACAGGCCCCGCTCCCGGAACGCGGCCGCGAAGATCCGGCGGTAGGCGTCACCCTCCAGGGACACGCCCGCCTTGCTGGCCAGCACGACCAGCGTCCGGTCGAGCCGCTCCATCGCGAACGCGAGCGCCGCGGTGTCGCCGCCGTCCAGGACGGTCAGCTCGCCGGACGGCCGCTCGGCGGAGCCGCCGGCGCCCGCCATCGCGGGCTCCTGCGCCTCCACGATGGCCTGCGCGGCGAGGCTCTCCGCGCCGACGCCGATCAGCACGACATGGTCGAGGCCCGAGTACCGCGCCTCCGCCACCAGTCCGCCGACCTGGTTCAGCAGGCCGCGGGAGGCGAACGGCAGGTCGAGCCAGCCGAGGCGGCTGTGGTCGACCGCCCGCCGCCCCCACAGCTGCGGGTCCTTGGCGGCCAGCGCGCCGGGGACGCCGCAGCTCACGAGGTAGTCCCGCGCCTGCAGCGCCGAGTCCAGCACATCACCGCGCGTGAGTACGTCGAATCCTGACACCGTTCCCTCCCGGCCCCCATCGTTTCAGGAGAGAAAGGGCATTCGCGACCATCTCCGTCGATCTTCTTGGTCGCGTCCCGGATCCGGCCGGTCGCGTTGCGTCGACACGGCCGGACCCGGTCGGTCAGCCCAGTGCCGCCACGAGCCGGTCGAGGCCCTCGGCGCGGTCGCGCAAGTGGATCCGGAAGGCGGGACGGCCGAGCGAGCGCAGCACCCGCAGGTCGCCGAACGCCTGCGCGAGTTGCAGCTCGCCCAGGCTGTAGGGCTTGCCCGGCACCGCGACGTCGCCGACGACGGCCCCGGTGACCAGCAGGAACGCGCCGTTCGCCGGGCCGCCCTTGTGGTACTGCCCGGCCGCGTGCAGGTAGCGGGGCCCCCAGCCGAACGTGACGGGGGCGGGACTGCGGCGGACCTTGGCGGCCCGCGCCGCCAGCAGCGGCCTCAGCTCCGCCGCCGCGGCGTCACCGGACCGGTCCAGGTAGGCCAGGATCGCGAGGTAGCCGCCGTCCTGGACGTCCTCCAGGAGGACGTCGAGCGCCTCGGTGAGGGTTCGGGCGCCCCGCAGCGCGTCCTCGGGGGCGTGCACCTCGACGGCGCCCTCGACCAGCTCGGGGGGCCGGTGCACCACCGTCGGCGCCGCGCCCTCCTCCGAGCGCAGCAGCGCCGCCGTGCTCTCCCGCGACTCGCCGGTGTCCGGCTCGGTGAACGGGTCGACCCCGATCACCCGGCACGCCACCGCGACCGCGTACTCCCACAGCAGGAACTGCCCGCCGAGCGGCCCGGCGACGCTCACCCCGGCCTCGCGCCCGGGGCCCGGCTCGTCCGGGCGGCGGCCGAGGATGACGCGCCGCAGGTCGCCGGTCAGCTCGAAGCCGGGCGCGTCGACGCCCTCCACCACGACCGGGAGCAGGCCCTTGCCGTCCTTGCCCATCGCCCCCGCGACCAGCTGCTCCGCCCACGCGGCGAAGCCGTCCAGGCCGGAGCCGAGGTCGGCGATCACCAGCTTGTCGCGGGAGCCGAGCGCCGAGGAGGCCAGCGCCGCGCCGAGCGCCAGCGCGGGGTTGTCGTAGGGCTGCCGCAGCACCGCCGCGAGCCGGGCCGCGTCGTCCAGCAGGCCCCCGACGTCCACGCCCGCGAGCGCCGCCGGGACCAGCGCCCGTGCGCCGAGCGCGCCGAACCGGCCGTCGACGTCCGGCTCGGCGGGGACGAGGTGGTGCCCGACGTCGCGGGCCGCCCGCTCGAGGCCGGAGCCCTCCTCGGCCACCACGACGAACCGGCGCGCCAGCTCGGCGCCCTTCAGCCCGGCCTCGGAGAAGGCGCGCCCGAAGACGCGCCGCAGCGACTCGGCCTCGACGCCCTCGTCCGCCACGACGACGACGGTCCGGTCCAGGCCGGCGGCCAGGACGGCGGACACCTCGTGCGGGTCGGTGGTGTCGAGGACGGTGAGGTCCGCGCCCGCCGTCCGGCAGATCGCCTCCGCCGCCGGCGCCGCGCCTCCGGACGCGACCAGCACGACCCGGTCGAGCCCGGCGGAGCGGACCTCGCCCACGAGCTCCGACAGCCGGTCGTTCAGGTACCGGGAGGTCTCCGGCAGTCGCAGCCAGCCGAGCCGGCGCGCGGCGAGCGGGGCCGCGTCCGGCCCCCACAGCTTGGCGTTGCGGGACGCGAGCGAGCCGGGCACGCCGTCGGAGACGAGACGGTCCAGGACCGTCTCGCTCTCGTCGACGACGGCGCCGCGGATGGTGACCGAGATCCCCCCGGCGGTCACCACCGAGGTCACGCGCCGGCCTTCTTGGACTCCAGCTCGCCGGTGATGGTGTCGAGGAGCTCCTTCCAGGACGCCTCGAACTTCTCGACGCCCTCCTCCTCCAGCACCCGTACGACGTCGTCGTAGTCGACGCCGGCGTCCTTCAGCGCCGCCATGTGCGCGCGGGCGTCGTCGTAGGCGCCCCGGACGGTGTCGCCGCGGACCTGGCCGTGGTCGGCCTCGGCCACCAGCGTCGCCTCCGGCATCGTGTTGACGGTGCCCGGCGCGACCAGCTCGTCCACGTACAGGGTGTCGTTGAGGTCGGGGTCCTTCACGCCGGTCGAGGCCCACAGCGGCCGCTGGGGGCGCGCCCCGGCGTCCTTGAGCGCCTTCCACCGGTCGGTGCCGGACTTCTCCTCGTACAGCGCGTAGGCGAGCCGGGCGTTGGCGAGGCCCGCCTTGGAGCGCAGCGCCTTCGCCTCGTCCGAGCCGATCTTGTCGAGCCGCTTGTCGATCTCGGTGTCCACCCGGCTGACGAAGAACGAGGCCACCGAGGCGATCTTCGACAGGTCGTGGCCGTTCTCCCGGGCCTTCTCCAGCCCGGCGAAGTACGCGTCGATGACCTTGCCGTAGCGCTCCAGCGAGAAGATCAGCGTCACGTTCACGCTGATGCCCTCGGCCAGCACCGCCGTGATCGCCGGCAGGCCCTCCTCCGTCGCCGGGATCTTGATGAACAGGTTGGGCCGGTCCACCATCCACCACAGCGCCCGCGCCTCGGCGATGGTGCGGCGGGTGTCGCGGGCCACCCGCGGGTCGACCTCGATCGACACGCGGCCGTCCAGGCCCTCCGTCCGGTCGTAGACCGGGCGCAGCACGTCGCAGCCCCACCGGATGTCGTAGGTGGTGATCGCGCGGGACGCCTCCTCGACGTCCACGCCGCGCACCGCGAGGTCGCGGACCTGCTCGTCGTAGGCGTCGCCCTTGCTCAGCGCCTTCGCGAAGATCGTCGGGTTGGACGTGACGCCGACGACGTGCTTGTCCTTGACCAGCTCCGCCAGGTTGCCCGTGCGCAGCCGCTCGCGGCTGATGTCGTCCAGCCAGATCGACACGCCCTCGCCCGAGAGCTCCTTCAGAATGTCGCTCATCGTTCTCTCCTCGTCATCGTCTTCATCGCCCGCCGGGGCGGGCGGGCGGCGCCCAGGGGTGCGCGGACGCCGCCCGCCTCGCGGGCCGTGACTCAGTTGCCGGTCGTCTCGCCCTGCCCGGCGTTGCGCACGCCGGCCCTGATGAGGCTGGCCTTGGCCGCCGCCACCACCCGCTCGGGCGTGATGCCGAACTGCAGGAACAGGGTCTTGTAGTCGGCCGAGGCGCCGAAGTGCTCCAGGCTCACCGACTCGCCGGCGTCGCCGACGTAGCCGCGCCAGCCGAGCGCCACGCCGGCCTCGACCGACACCCGGGCGCGCACGCCCGGCGGCAGCACCTCCTGCCGGTAGGCGTCGGTCTGCTCCTCGAACCACTCCACGCACGGCATCGACACCACGCGGGTGGGGGTGCCCTCGGACTGCAGCGTCTCGCGCGCCTGCAGCGCCAGCTCCACCTCGCTGCCGGTCGCGATGATGATCACCTCGGGGTGCCCGCCGTCGGCGTCGGCCAGCACGTAACCGCCCCGGGCGGCGCCCTCCGCGGACGCGATCTCGCCGCCGCGCTCCAGCGTCGCCAGCTTCTGCCGGGTCAGCGCCAGGCCGGCCGGGCGGTCGGTGTGCTGCAGGACCGTCCGCCACGCCACCGCCGTCTCGTTGGCGTCGGCGGGGCGCACGACGTCCAGGCCGGGGATCGCCCGCAGCGCCCACAGGTGCTCGACGGGCTGGTGGGTCGGGCCGTCCTCGCCGAGCCCGATCGAGTCGTGCGTCCAGACGAAGGTGACCGGCAGCTTCATCAGCGCCGCCAGCCGGACCGCCGGGCGCATGTAGTCACTGAAGATCAGGAACGTGCCGCCGTAGGGGCGGGTCCCGCCGTGCAGCGCGATGCCGTTGCAGATCGCGGCCATCGCGTGCTCGCGGACGCCGAAGTGCAGCGTGCGGCCGTAGCGGTGGCCGGGGAACTCCTTGGTCTGGAACTCCTCCGGGACGAAGGACGGCTCGCCCTTCATCGTCGTGTTGTTGCTCTCCGCGAGGTCGGCCGAGCCGCCCCACAGCTCCGGCAGCACCGGCGCGAGCGACGCCAGCACCTCCCCGGACGCCGCGCGGGTCGCGATGGACTTGCCCGCCTCGAACCGCGGCAGCGCGCTCTCCCAGCCGGCCGGCAGCGTCCGCGAGGAGATCCGGTCGTACTCCGCGGCCCGCTCCGGGTTCGCCGAGCGCCACGCCTCGAACGCCTTGTTCCACTCGGCGTGGTCGGCGCGGCCCCGGTCGGACACGGCGCGGGCGTGGGCCAGCACGTCCTCGGGAACCTGGAAGCTCTCGGCCGGGTCCATGCCGAGGATCTGCTTGGTCGCGGCGACCTCGTCCGCGCCGAGCGCCGAACCGTGGATCTTGCCGGTGTTCTTCTTGTTCGGCGCCGGCCAGCCGATGATCGTGCGCAGCGCGATGAAGGACGGGCGGGACGTGTCGGCCTTGGCCGCGGCGAGCGCCTTCGCCAGCGCGGCGACGTTCTCCTCGTAGTCGCCGTCCTGGGTCCAGTCGACGTGGTGGACGTCCCAGCCGTAGGCGGCGTACCGGGCGCGCACGTCCTCCGACAGCGCGATCGCCGTGTCGTCCTCGATGGAGATGTGGTTGTCGTCATAGAGCAGGACCAGGTTGCCCAGGCGCTGGTGGGCCGCGAGCGCGCTCGCCTCGTGGCTGATGCCCTCCTCGATGTCGCCGTCGGACGCGAAGGCCCAGACGGTGTGGTCGAAGGGGGACTCGCCCTCCGGCGCGTCCGGGTCGAACAGGCCGCGCTCGCGGCGGGCCGCCATCGCCATGCCCACGGCGTTGGCGATGCCCTGCCCGAGGGGCCCGGTGGTGGTCTCCACGCCCGCGGTGTGGCCGTACTCGGGGTGGCCGGGCGTGAGGCTGCCCCACTTGCGCAGCGACTTCAGGTCGTCCAGCGTCATCGGGTAGCCCGACAGGTACAGCTGGATGTAAAGGGTCAGGCTGGAGTGTCCGCAGGACAACACGAACCTGTCCCGCCCGGCCCAGTGCGGGTCCGTCGGGTCGTGCCGCAGGAACCGCTGGAAGAGAAGGTAGGCGGCCGGCGCGAGGCTCATCGCCGTCCCTGGGTGACCCGAGCCCGCCTCCTCGACCGCGTCCATGGCGAGGGCGCGGATCACGTCCACCGCGCGCCGGTCCTGGTCGGACCACTCAAACGTGCTGTTGTCCCTGCTCACGGAAACGCCAGGCTCCTCTCGAACCGATGTCAAAGAACCACTCTGTAATGTTGTGCGCCGGCGGCCCCGCAGACGACCCCCGCTCAGGACAACGCCCGGCGGTGCGGCGCCTCTTCCCCCCGCCCCGCACGGCCGCACGGGCGCGGTCGCGAAGATCATGCCCGCGCCCAGCCGCGAGCCTATCGCGCGGGAGGGCGGCAGCAGGCGGGGGCGGAGGACCGCTGCCCCCGAGCCGGGCATCGGGCCGCGACGCTTCATGCACCCTTGCCCGAACGCCCGGCGGACTAACCCCCCGCACGGGTGATCCGGCGGGTGATCCGAGGTCGCCCCGGGTCCGGGCGGTCCGGCCGGACCCGCTCGGGGCGCGTCCGGTCCGCCGCGCGGGGCGCGTCCCGCCGGTCGCGCACGGCGCGTCCGGCGACCCGGTGCGCGCACCCCCGAGGGGGCGGACTACAGTGATTGCGCGGCTGACGCCAGCGGCCGCGGCAAGACGACCCAGCCGAAGTCGCACCCAGCCGAGGCCGGCCCGATCGCGGGGCACCGCCAGGGTGGTACCGATTTCTCATCCCTAGTCAGACGTGGACCCGATTGTGACGGTGCTCAGTAACAAGCGCGGGATCGACCTGGACGAGCAGGTGCCGGAGGCGCCCGCGTCCGGGCTCGCGCCGTCCCCCGCCGAGGGGGCCGCCAGGCGCACGCCCGGCGCGAGCGTGCGCGCCTATGTGGCGCTGACCAAGCCGCGCGTGATCGAGCTGCTCCTGATCACGACCATCCCGGTGATGTTCCTGGCGGACCGGGGCGTCCCGCCGCTGTCCACGGTGCTGCTGACGCTGGCGTTCGGCACGATGTCCGCCGGCGCCGCCAACGCGATCAACTGCTACATCGACCGCGACATCGACGCCAAGATGCGCCGCACCCGGCGCCGGCCGCTGGCCCGCCACCAGGTGACCCCGGCCCGCGCCCTGATCTTCGGAGTGACGCTCGCGGTCCTGTCCACGGTGGGGTTCCTGCTCGCGGTCAACCCGGTCGCCGCGGCCGGCTCGCTGTTCGCGATCCTGTTCTACGTCTTCGTCTACTCCCTCCTGCTCAAGCGGCGCACCTCGCAGAACGTCGTGTGGGGCGGCATCGCCGGGTGCATGCCCGTCCTCATCGGCTGGGCCGCCATCACCGGGAGCGTCGCGTGGACGCCGCTCGTCCTGTTCGGCGTGGTGTTCCTCTGGACGCCGCCGCACACCTGGACGCTCGCGATGCGCTACCGCGAGGACTACGCCGTCGCCAAGGTCCCGATGCTGCCGGTCGTGGCGTCCGAGCGCCGCGTCATCGTCGAGAGCCTCGTGTACACCTACGCGACCGTCGCCTGCTCCCTGCTGCTGTGGCCCGTCGCCGGGATGGGCCCGGTGTACGGCGCCGTCGCCGTGGTGCTCGGCCTGGTCTTCCTGGCCGAGGGGCACCGGCTGCTGAAGGCCGTGCGCGCCGGGGTCACCGGCGTCCACCTGCGGCCGATGCGCTTCTTCCACCTGTCGAACGTCTACCTGGCGCTGCTGTTCACCGCCGTGGCGGTCGACCCGCTCCTGTACTGACCGGCGCCGCACTGGCCGGCGCGCTCCCGCGCGCGGGAGCGCGGGCGCCTTAGCGATCGGTGCGACCTGCCGTTACGCTTCGCGGTATGGCGAGCATGGATCCCAAGGCGGTGCTCGAAGGCCGTGTCCCCGGGCGGCCCCCGGTAGGCCTGATCCTCGGCATGACCGTGTCCGGGCTGTGCGCGGTCGTCGCGCTCGGCACGGACGCCGCGCTCGGCGGGGCCGGCTTCTGGGTCGGGGTGCTCCTCGCCATCCTGCCGATCCCCGTGCTGATCGCCCTGTCCCTCACCCTCGACCGGCTGGAGCCCGAGCCGCCGCGCGCCCTGGCCTTCTCGTTCATGTGGGGCGCGGGGGTCGCCGTGCTGGGCGCCCTCGTGCTCAACACCGCCGGGATGCTGTACGTGACCGTGCCCATCTTCGGCGAGACGGAGGGCCACTTCGTCAGCGCCGCCATCGGCGCGCCGATCATCGAGGAGACGCTCAAGGGCGCCGTCCTGTTCGGCATGCTGTGGTTCCGCCGCAACGAGATCGACGGGTTCGCCGACGGGATCATGTACGCCGCCATGGTCGGGCTCGGCTTCGCCATGATGGAGAACATCACCTACTACATGCGGGCGTTCGAGGACGGCGGCGCGCAGCAGCTCCAGGCGGTGTTCATCCTGCGCGGCCTCATCGCGCCGCTCAGCCACCCGCTGTTCACCTCGATGACCGGTCTCGGCGTCGCCTACGCCGCCACGCACCGGCGCGGCCAGATCGTCGCGCCGCTCGCCGGGCTGCTCGGCGCGATGGTGCTGCACGGGCTCTGGAACGGCGCCGCCGCGTTCGGGCTCGCCGGTCTCGGCGTCGTCTACCTGCTCGACTTCTGCGTCCTGGTCGCGCTGATCGTCATCGTGTTCGTCGAGCGGCGCGGCACCGTGCGCCGCATCGAGGCCTACCTGCCGATGTACGGGGGGACGGGCCTGGTGACGCCGCAGGACGTGCGGATGCTGCGCTCCATCCCCTCCCGCCGCGCCGCCCGCCGCTGGGCCCGCTCGGTCGGCGGCGCCCCCGCCGCACGCGCGATGGTCGACTACCAGCTCGCCGCGACGGAGCTGGCGCTGCTGCACAAGCGCGCCGACCGGGGCGTCGCGGACCAGCGCTGGTTCGTGACCCGCCGCGACTCGCTGCTCGAACTGATGTCGCTGGCCAGGCAGGCGTTCCTGCGCACCCCGCCGCGTCCCGGCGCGGGGCTGCGGTCCGGGCCGCCGTGGGCGCACCAGGGCCCCTCGGGCTTCCTGCCGCCGCGGCCGCCGGGCCCGTACGGCACCTGATCCGCGGGCGCGGCCGGAGCGTGGCAAGAGCGGGGCGGGCGCGGGCGGGGCGGGCGCGGGCGGGGGCCGGGTCACGGCCACGGGGACCCGGCCATACGATTGATGCCGTGGCAGAGCGAGAGTCGTCCAACCCCCTGGTCCGGACCTGGAACGCCGTGTGGCGCCCGACGCCCGCGTCCCTGCGGCTGCTCGCGCTGATCGGCGTCATCGGCAACGTGGTGATCGTCGTCAGCGGCGGCGCCGTCCGCGTCACCAAGTCCGGGCTCGGCTGCCCCGACTGGCCGCGCTGCTCCGGCGACAGCCTCGTGCCGACCCACAACCCCGAGCACCACGTGCTCAACATGTCGATCGAGTTCGGCAACCGGCTGATCACCTTCGTGGTGCTGGGCGTGGGCGTGCTGGTGTTCGTCGCCGCGCTGCGGCTGCGGCCGCGCCGCCGGAGCCTGGTGTGGTGGGCGCTGGCCCAGCCGATGAGCGTGGTCGCCCAGGCGGTGATCGGCGGCATCGTCGTGCTGACCAAGCTGCACCCGGCGGCCGTCTCGCTGCACTTCCTGGTCTCGCCGGCCCTGCTGGTGTTCTGCGTCGCGCTGTGGATCCGCGCGGGGGAGGGCGACGCGCCGCCCCGGCCGCTCGCCGGGCCCTGGACCCGCCGCCTCGCCGCCGCGCTGCTGGTCTCCTGCGCCGCCGTGCTCGTCGCGGGCACCGTCGTCACCGGCACCGGCCCGCACGCGGGCGACGCCGAGTCGCGCCGCTACGGCTTCGACATCACCGATGTCGCCCGGATCCACGGCGAGCTGGCATGGCTCACGATCGCGCTGACGGTGCTGGCCATCGTGGTCCTGCACCGCACGGGGGCGCCCGCCGCCGCCCGCCGCCGCGCCCACGAGCTGGCGGTGCTGATCGTGCTGCAGGGCGCCGTCGGCTACGTCCAGTACTTCCTCGGTGTCCCCGCCGGGCTGGTGCTGCTGCACATGCTCGGCGCGGTGCTGATGTGGCTAGCGGCGTTCCGCCTGTTCTTCGCGCTGCGCGACCGGGGCCACGCCCCCGCCGCCGCGGAGCCGGCCCCGGCGGCCCCGCGGCCCGCCGAGGCGGCCCAGCCCGCCTGACCCTCAGGTCTTGCGCAGGAACTCGCGGAGGCGCTCCAGCGGCCAGGTGTTGATGACGTCGTCGGGGGTCAGCCAGCCCCGCTGGGCGGTGCCGATGCCGTAGCGGATGTTGCGGTGGTGGCCGACGGAGTGGGCGTCGGTGTCGACGGCGAACTTCACGCCGAACCGCTTCGCGCGCCGGACCAGGTCGGCGGGCAGGTCGAGGCGGTCGGGGAAGGAGTCGATCTCCATCGCGGTGCCGGTGCGGGCGGCGGCGCGGAACACCTCGTCCCAGTCGGCGTTCACCGGCGCCCGTCGGCCGATGCTGCGGGCGGTGGGATGGCCGATCACGTGGACGTGGGGGTTCTCGCACGCGCGGACGAGCCGCCGCGTCATGCTCGCCTCGTCCTGCGTGAAGTGGGAGTGGACGGAGGCGACGCAGACGTCGAAGCCCGACAGGAAGTCGGCGTCCCAGTCGACGCCGCCGTCGGGGTCGATGTTGAGCTCGGTGCCGTGCAGCAGCGTGAGGCCGGGGAACCGCTCCCGCAGCTCGGCGATCCGCGCGCGCTGGGCGAGCATCTTCTCGTCGGTCATGCGCTGCATGACCAGGTTCGGCGCGTGGTCGGTGATCGCGTAGTACTCCAGGCCGCGGTCCCGCGCGGCGGCGGCCATGTCCTCCAGGGAGGCGACGCCGTCGGTCAGGTCGGTGTGGCTGTGCAGGTCGCCGCGCAGGTCCTCGACGGTCACCAGGCGGGGCAGCTCGTCCTTCAGCGCGGCCTCGATCTCGCCGGCGTCCTCGCGGAGGGCGGGGTGGACCCAGGGCAGGCCGAGGCGCTCGTAGACCTCCTCCTCGGTTCGGGACACGATCAGCTCGTCGGTGCGGGCGTCGAACAGCCCGTACTCCGAGAGCCTGAGCCCCGCCTTCACGGCGATCTCCCGGGTGCGGATGTTGTGGGCCTGCGAGCCGGTGAAGTACTGGAGCGCGGCGCCCCACGACTCGGGCGGGACGACGCGCAGGTCGACCTGGAGCCCCTGGGCGGTGCGGATCGAGGTCTTCTTGTCGCCGCCCGCGACCACCTCCGCGGCGAACGGGAGCGCGGTGAACGCCTCCATGATCGGGCGCGGGTCGCGGGAGGCCGCCAGCACGTCCACGTCGCCGATCGTCTCGCGCATCCGGCGCAGCGAGCCGGCGTGGGCGCAGCGCTCCACCTGGGGGAGCGCGGACAGGGCGGCGACGACCTCGTCGGCGACGCCCGCCGCGGCGTCGACCAGGACGCGCTCGCCGGCGCCGCGCATCAGCTCGATGCCGTGGCGGATGTTCTCCTCGGTCTTGGCGCCGAAGCCCTTGAGCCCGCGGAGCCGGCCCTCATCGACGGCGGCGGCCAGCTCGTCGACCGAGGAGACGCCGAGCGCCTCGTAGACGGCGAGGGCCTTCTTCGGGCCGAGCGTGGGGATGGCGGTCAGGGCGCGGACCCCGGCCGGGATCTGCGTGCGCAGCTCCTCCACCTGCCGGATCGTGCCGGTGGTGTTGTAGTCGAGGAGCTTCTTGGCGATCGCGTCCCCCACCCCCGGGATCTCGCGCAGCCCGGTCAGGCCGAGCCCGGCGATGTCGCCCGGGTGGCCCGCGACCGCCCGCGCCGCCCTCTCGTACGCCCTGATCTTGAACGCGTCGCCGCCCGTGATGGCCAGCAGGTCGGCCAGTTCCTGGATGAGTGCCGCAGCCTCGTCGTTCGCCCGTGCCATGGGGTGAGTCTAGAAGCCGGGTACGACGGTTTCGGGCGCTCAGCGCAGGGGCGCGACGGGCCCGCCGGGACGCTCGGTCCGGCCGCGCACGACCTCCTCGGAGATCGCCGCCACCTGCTCGTCGGGCAGCCTCCGGTAGCCGTCGGCGGTGACGACCGCGATCGTCGGGTAGATGCGCCGCGCCGGGTCGGGGCCGCCGGTGGCGGTGTCGTCGTCGGCCGCGTCGTAGAGGGCCTGGACGCACGCGGTGGCGGCGTCCTCCAGGGACAGGTCGTCCCGGTAGAGCTTCTTCAGCGCGCCGGCCGCGTACGGGGAGCCGGAGCCGTCCGCGTGGAAGCCGCGGGCCTCCTGCGGGGCGCCGGTGATGTCGTAGGTGAAGATCCGCCCCTCGCCGGATTCGGGGTCGAGGCCCGCGAACAGCGGGACGACCGCGAGGCCCTGCAGGGCCTGCGCGAGGTTGGCCTGGATCACGGCGCCGAGGCGTCGGGCCTTGCCCGGCAGCGACAGCGGGACGGTCTCCATCTTCTCGTAGTGCTCCAGCTCCACCTGGAACAGCCGGACCATCTCCAGCGCCAGCCCGACCGTTCCCGCGAAGGCGACGGCGGAGTACTCGTCGGCGCGCTGCACCTTGGCGAGCTCGCGGTAGGCGATGCGGTGGCCCTGGGTGGCGCGCCGGTCGCCGGCCATCATCACGCCGCCGGGGAACGTCAGCGCCAGGACCGTCGTCCCGTGCGGCAGCTCGGGCGCGTCCCCCTCGGGCACCCGGTTGACGGGCAGCAGCTCAGGGGAGTGCAGGCGCAGGAAGTCGACGAACGACGCCGACCCCGCCTCGAAGAACTCGGGCGGAATCCCCTGGTCCTCGCTCCGGCCGATCACGGCGGCTCCTCTCCGGCTTGATGATCGCGACGTCCCGATCCTTCCACGCTGCCACACGGGCCGCCACCGTTCAGGCCTCGGGGGCCTCGGGCGGCTCCTTCTGGCCGCGGGTCGCGCCCGCGCAGGCGACGATGACGCAGCAGATCGCGGCCCACTGGCGCGCCGTGAGGATCTCGCCGAGCAGCGCCGTCCCGACGAGCGCCGCCACGGCGGGCTCCAGGCTCATGAGGATCCCGAAGACGCGGGCGGGCATCCGCCGCAGCGCCTCCAGTTCGAGCGAGTACGGGATCACCGACGACAGCAGGCCCACTCCGAGGCCGATCAGCAGCAGCCGCGGGTCCAGCAGGGCGGTGCCCGCGGACGCGACGCCGAGCGGAAGGATGGCGACGGTCCCGACGACGCTGGCGAGCGCCAGGCCGGTGGAGCCGGGGAACCGCTTACCGGTCGCGGCGGTGAGCAGGATGTAGCCCGCCCAGCACACCCCCGCCAGCAGCGCGAACGCGATGCCGACCGGGTCGAGGGCGCCGTTGCCGCCCCTGGCCAGCAGGACGACGCCGGCCCCCGCCAGCACGACCCACAGCACGTCGCGGGGGCGCCGGGAGGCGGCGATCGAGACCAGCAGCGGCCCGAGGAACTCGATCGTCACCGCGACGCCCAGCGGGATCCGCGAGAACGACTGGTAGATCGAGAAGTTCATCAGCGCCAGCGCCAGCCCGAAGCCCGCGGCGATCGCGAGGCTGGAGCGCGAGTGGTCGCGCAGGACGGTCCGCAGCGCCTTGCGGGCCAGGAAGCCCAGCACGATCGCCGAGGTCAGCAGCCGCATCGTGACCACGGCGCTCGGCGGCAGCCGGTCGAACAG
Source organism: Actinomadura coerulea (assembly GCF_014208105.1). NCBI lineage: Bacteria > Bacillati > Actinomycetota > Actinomycetes > Streptosporangiales > Thermomonosporaceae > Actinomadura > Actinomadura coerulea. The sequence continues at coordinate 2,334,895 of NZ_JACHMQ010000001.1, read as the reverse complement.
GTGCTTGGCGAGGCCCGCCCCGACCTGCAGGGAAACGATGCCGAGCAGGATCAGCGCGGGCGGCGGCACCGACCCGAGCGACAGGGTCCGCGATGACCGCGCCCGCGCCCGGGAGGGCCGGGCGGGGCCGGACGCGCCGCCGAACGAGCCGGGTGCCTCGGACAGGGCCATGCTCTACTCCCACTTGAAGAAGCGTGCGGCGAGGACGAGGCCCGCGGCGGCCCACACGGCGAGGACCGCCAGCGGCCTGCCGGGGAACGCCGCGCCGTGCTGGAGGACCTGGCGCAGCCCGTCGGAGAGCGCCGAGATCGGCAGCAGCTCCAGGGCGGACCGCACCCCCGCGGGGAACCGGTCCAGCGGGAAGACGACGCCGCCCAGGGCCAGGAGCAGGATGTAGACGAGGTTGGCGGCCGCGAGGGTGGCCTCGGCGCGCAGCGTCCCGGCCATGAGCAGCCCGAACCCGCTGAACGCGGCGGTGCCGAGCAGCAGCAGGACGATCACCGAGGCGGGGTCGCCGTGCGGGTGCCAGCCGAGGGCCAGCGCCACCGCGCAGACCGCGGCGGCCTGCACGGCCTCCACCGCGACCACGCTGAGCGTCTTGGCGGCGATGAGCCCGCCGCGCGGCAGGGGGGTCGCGCCCAGCCGCTTGAGCACGCCGTAGCGCCGCTCGAAGCCGGTGCCGATGGCCTGGCCGGTGAACGCGGTGGACATCACCGCGAGGGCGAGGATGCCGGGGGCGAGGAAGTCGACGCGGCGGCCCGCGCCGAGGTCGACCAGGGACGTGGCGCTGAACAGCGCGAGCAGCACCACCGGGATGATCAGCGTGAGCAGCAGCTGCTCACCGTTGCGCAGCACGGCGCGGAACTCGTAGCCGGCCTGGGAGAGGATCATCCGCGGCAAGGGCGCGGCGCCCGGCGCGGGGGCTAGGTCCAGCGGGGTGGTCACGAGCGCAGCTCCCGTCCGGTGAGTTCGAGGAAGACGTCCTCCAGCGTGCGCCGCTCGATCCGGAGGTCCTCGGTCATGACGCCGTGCGAGGCGCACCAGGCGGTGACCGTGGCCAGCAGCTCGGGCCGGACGTCGGCCTCGATCAGGTAGTGCCCGGCGGGCGACTCCTTGGCGGCGCTCCCGGCGGGCAGGGCCGCGAGCAGCTCCTCCAGGCCGAGGCCGGGACGGGCGCGGAAGCGCAGCTGCCGCTCGGCGCCGGTCAGCTCCTCGGGGGCGCCCTCGGCGACGACCCTGCCGCCGTCGACGATCACGACGTGGTCGGAGAGGCGCTCGGCCTCCTCCATGTTGTGCGTGGTGAGCACGACCGACACCCCGGCGGAGCGCAGCTCGCCGATCAGCTCCCAGGTGGCGTGCCTGGCCTGCGGGTCGAGCCCGGTGGTGGGCTCGTCGAGGAAGACCAGCTCGGGCCGCCCGACCAGGGCGACGGCGAGGGAGAGCCGCTGCTGCTGACCGCCCGACATGCGCCGGAACGGGGTGCGGGCGTGCGCGGTGAGGCCGAGCCGCTCCAGCAGGGCGGAGGCGTCGAGCGGGACGGTGTGGAACGAGGCGACGAGCCGCAGGAACTCGCCGGCCCGCGCGGTGCCCGGCACGCCGCCGGACTGCGGCATCACCCCGACCCGCGGGCGCAGGGCGCGCCCGTCGGAGGCGGGGTCCAGGCCGAGGACGCGGACGGTGCCCGCGTCGGCCCGCCGGAACCCCTCGCAGATCTCGATCGTGGTGGTCTTGCCGGCGCCGTTCGGGCCGAGCAACGCGGTGACCGCGCCCCGGGCGGCGCTGAGCGACAGGCCGTCCACGGCCGTCACCGCGCCGTAGCGCTTGGCGAGCGAGCGCAGTTCGACCGCGCCGTCTCCGGGGGTTGTCATGGTGACGAGTTTAGGTCCGGGCCGCGACAGCTCCGCGCCCGGTCCCGGCCGCCCGCGCGAGAACCCGCGGTCAGGCCGGCCGGTGGAAGTCGATCTAGTTTCGCGGCCGTGCCCCGGGGAATCCGCGATCTGGGGGAGTGCGGCGCCGCGGCCGGGCTCCGGGGAGGTGGGGATGGCGTTCCACGTCGATTCGGAGGTCGGACGGCTCCGCGAGGTACTGCTGCACCGGCCCGAGCTGTCGCTGAAGCGGCTCACCCCCTCCAACGCCGCCGGGCTGCTGTTCGACGACGTCCTGTGGGTCCGGCGGGCGGTGGAGGAGCACGAGGAGTTCGAGGACGTCCTGCGCGCCCAGGGGGTGCGCACGCACCTGCTGATCGACCTGCTGGGCGAGACAGTCACGATCCCCGAGGCGCGCCGGCACATCCTCGACAGGGTGGTGGACCCGCACTGGTTCGGCCCGCTGGCCACCGACGCCATCCGCAACTGCTTCGACGCCATGGACGTGGTGGAGCTGGCCGCGTTCCTGATCGGGGGCATCACCAAGCGGGAGATGCTGGAGCGGATGCCGGAGCCGGCGTCCATCGCGTTCCACTCCATCGGCATGGACGGGTTCGTCCTGCCGCCGCTGCCCAACCACCTGTTCACCCGCGACACGTCCTGCTGGATCTACGACGGCGTGTCGATCAACACGATGCGTATGAAGGCCCGGATGCGCGAGACGGTGAACATGGAGGCGATCTACCGCTGGCACCCGCTGTTCGCCGCCGGGTACGACCGGCCCGCCGAGGGCGGGTACCACGTGTGGAACCGCGGCACCGCCATGGCGCCGGCGACGCTGGAGGGCGGCGACGTGCTGGTCCTCGGCAACGGCGCGGTGCTGGTGGGGATGAGCGAGCGCACGCAGCCGCAGGCCGTGGAGATGCTGGCCCAGTCGCTGTTCGCCGCGGGGTCCTGCGATCGGATCGTCGCCCTGCGGATGCCGCGCAAGCGGGCGTTCATGCACCTGGACACGGTCATGACGATGGTCGACCGCGGGGTGTTCACCGAGTACGGGGGGATGGGCATGCTGCCGTCCCACACCGTGGAGCCCGGCGACAACGAGAAGGAACTCAAGATCACCGACCATCCGGCGGAGGACATGCACCGGGCCGTCGCCGCCGCGCTCGGGCTGGACGACATCAAGGTCCTCACCCCGACCCAGGACGTGTTCGCCGCCGAGCGCGAGCAGTGGGACGACGGCGCGAACGTCCTGGCCGTCGCGCCCGGCGTGGTGATCGCCTACGAGCGCAACGCCACGAGCAACAACCATCTCGCCCGCAACGAAATCGAGGTCATCACGATCCGGGGAAGCGAGCTCGGCCGGGGCCGCGGGGGCCCGCGCTGCATGAGCTGCCCGCTCGTCCGGGACGCCTGATGGCGGCCGGTCTGCGCGGGCGCAGCCTGCTCAGGGAGCTCGACTTCACGCCGGACGAGTTCGCGCACCTCATCGACCTGGCGGCCGAGCTGAAGGCCGCCAAGCGCGCCGGGACGGAGACGCGGGCGCTGGCGGGCAGGAACATCGCGCTCATCTTCGAGAAGACCTCCACCCGCACCCGCTGCGCGTTCGAGGTCGCCGCGCACGACCAGGGCGCCCACGTCACCTACCTCGACCCCGCCGGCACGCAGATCGGCCACAAGGAGTCGATCAAGGACACGGCGCGCGTCCTCGGGCGGATGTACGACGGCATCGAGTACCGGGGGGCCAGCCAGAGGCGCGTCGAGGAACTGGCCGCGCACGCGGGCGTCCCGGTGTGGAACGGCCTGACCGACGAGTGGCACCCGACGCAGATGCTCGCCGACATGCTCACCATGCGCGAGCACGGCGGCAGGCCGCTGCACCAGGTCGCCTACGCGTACCTGGGCGACGCGCGCAACAACATGGGGCACTCCTACGTGGCGGCCGGGGCGCTGCTCGGTATGGACGTCCGCATCGTCGCCCCCCGCGCCCTCTGGCCCGACGAGGAGACAGTGGTCGGGCCGTCCCGCGCGGTCGCGGCCGGGACGGGCGCGACCATCACCCTCACCGAGGGCGTCGCGGACGGAGTGCGCGGCGCCGACTTCGTCATCACCGACGTGTGGGTGTCGATGGGCGAGCCGGCCGAGGTGTGGGACGAGCGGATCGCGCTGCTCACGCCCTACCAGGTCAACGCCGAGGTCATGCGCGCGACCGGCAACCCCGCCGCCAGGTTCATGCACTGCCTGCCGGCCTTCCATGACCGGGGGACCGCCGTGGGGGAGGAGATCTACCGCAGGACCGGCCTGGACGCACTGGAGGTCACCGACGAGGTGTTCGAGTCCGAGTCGTCGATCGTCTTCGACGAGGCCGAGAACAGGATGCACACGATCAAGGCGGTCATGGTGGCGACGCTCGGCTGAGCCGGGACCGCCGGGGAGGAGGAGGACGCATGCGCGTGGTCGTCGCGCTCGGGGGGAACGCGCTGGTCAAGCGGGGGGAGACGCCCGACGCCGAGCTCCAGCGCGGCAACGTGGACCGGGCCGTGCGGTCGCTGGCGCCGCTGGCCGAGCGGCACGAGCTGATCATCACGCACGGGAACGGGCCGCAGGTCGGGGTGCTGGCGCTGGAGAGCGTCAACGACCCGAACCTGACCCGGCCCTACCCGCTGGACACGATCGGCGCCGAGACCCAGGGCATGATCGGCTACTGGATGCTCCAGTCGCTGCAGAACGCGCTGCCCGGCCGCCAGGTGATGGCGATGATCAACCAGACGCTGGTGTCGGCGGTGGACCCGGCGTTCGAGGACCCCACCAAGTTCGTCGGCCAGGTCTACGAGCGGGAGGAGGCGGAGAAGCTCGCCGCCGAGTATGGCTGGACCGTCCGGCCCGACGGGGACCGCTGGCGCCGCGTGGTGCCGTCCCCGCGGCCGCAGCGGGTGATCGAGACCCGGCTGATCCGGGAGCTGGTCCGGCTCGGCACGGTGGTGGTGTGCGCGGGCGGCGGCGGCATCCCGGTCTTCCGCAACGACGTGGGGCGCCTGGAGGGCGTCGAGGCGGTGGTCGACAAGGACCTCACCGCGGCCGTCCTCGCCGAGAGCATGGACGCCGACGCGCTGCTCATCCTCACCGACGTGCCCCGCGTGATGCGCGGCTTCGGCACCCCGGACCAGCAGGAGATCACCCACACGACGCCGTACGAGCTGCGCGGCGAGGACTTCCCCGCCGGGTCGATGGGCCCGAAGGTCGAGGCGGCGGTGAGCTTCGTCGAGCGGACGGGCGACATGGCCGCCATCGGGACGCTCGACCAGTGCGAGCGCATCCTGGAGGGGACCGCGGGGACGATCGTCACCCCCAACGCCACCTGGCCGCTGGCGAGCACCCTGTGACCCCCGGGACCGCGCCCGGGGCCTTCGCGCGGAGCCTGCTGCGCACCAAGCCCGTCGACCTGATCGTCGCCGAGGGCGGGCACGGCGAGGGCGGCGAGCTGAAACGCACGATGAGCCTGCTGCAGCTCACCCTGTTCAGCGTCGGCGCGACCCTCGGCACCGGCATCTTCGTCGTGCTCGGCGAGGCGGTCCCGCTGGCCGGGCCCGCGGTCGTGCTGTCGTTCGTCCTCGCCGCCGTCACCGCCCTGTTCTCGGCCCTGTCGTACGCCGAGCTGGCCGGGACGATCCCCGTCTCCGGCTCGTCCTACTCCTACGCCTACGCGACGCTGGGCGAGCTGGTCGCCTGGGTCTGCGGCTGGTGCCTGCTGCTGGAGTACGCCGTGTCGGTGTCGGCCGTGGCGGTCGGCTGGGGCTCCTACCTCAACGCCTTCCTCGACGGCGCGGCGGGCTTCACGATCCCGGCGCAGATCAGCAACCCGCCGGGCGAGGGCGGCCTCGTCAACGTCCCGGCCATGATCGTGGTGCTGTTCGCCACGGCGCTGCTGCTGCGCGGCACGTCCGAGAGCGCCGCCGCGAACACGGTCATGGTGTTCCTCAAGATCGGCGTGCTGCTGTTCTTCTGCGCGATCGCCTTCACGGCGTTCCGGGCGGGGAACATGGCCCCGTTCGCGCCGATGGGCTGGGCGGGCATCAGCGCGGCGGGCTCGAAGGTGTTCTTCTCCTACATCGGCTTCGACGCCGCCTCCACCGCCGGCGAGGAGGCCAGGAACCCGCGCCGCGACCTGCCTCTCGCGATCATCCTCTCGCTGGCCATCGTGACCGCGGTCTACGTGCTGGTCGGGCTCGCCGCGGTGGGCGCCATGCACTGGACGAGGTTCTCGCTCAGCGGCTCGGAGGCCTCGCTGGCGCAGGTGCTGGACTCGGTGAGCGGGCGGACGTGGCCGTCGGTGGTCCTGTCGCTCGGCGCCGTGATCGCCATCGCCAGCGTCGTGCTCACCGTCATGTACGGGCAGACCCGCATCCTGTTCGCGATGTCGCGGGACGGCCTCGTCCCGCACGTCTTCCAGAAGGTGAGCCCGCGGCGGCGCGTGCCGGTCGCCAACACCGTCATCGTGGCGGCGTTCATCGCGGTCCTCGCCGCCGTGGTCCCCCTCGGCCGGCTCGTCGACGCCACCAGCATCGGGACGCTGTTCGCGTTCGCCCTCGTGAGCGTCGGTGTGATCGTCCTGCGCCGCACCCGCCCGGAGCTGCCGCGCAGCTTCCGCGCGCCGCTGTACCCGGTGACGCCGCTACTCGGCGTCGCCCTCTGCGTGTATCTGATGGTCGGACTCGGCGGCGTCACCTGGACCGTCTTCGCGATCTGGACCGCCGTCGGCCTGGCCGCCTACTTCCTGTACGGCCGCCGCCACTCGCGCCTGGCCGCCGGGACCGGAGGGCCCATCGGAGGGAGCCCGCATGAGTGAACCGAAAGGCAGTACCCCGAACGGCGGTACCTCGGACGGCGGGGGACCGGACGGGCTGCGCGTGCTGGTCGGGTACTCGCCCGACGAGCGCGGCGACGACGCCCTCGCCCTGGCCGCGATGGTCCGGTCGGCGGACCGGTCGAGCCGGCTCGCGCGGTTGACGGTCGTCAACCTCTATCCGCCCGCCTGGCCCGCGCACGGCCCCGCGTCGGTGGACGCCGAATGGGTCGCCTACCTCAGGGGCCAGGCCGAGGAGGCGCTGGCGCGGGCCGTCGCGCGGCTCGGCGAGCTCCAGGTGCCGCGGCCGGAGCTGGACCTGCGGGCGCGCGCCCACCGGGGGACCGGGCGCGGCCTCATCGAGGCCGCGAAGGAGGCGGACGCCGATCTCGTCGTGATCGGCTCGGCGCCGGGCGGCCGCCGCGGCCGGATCGCCATCGGCAGCACCGCCGACCAGCTCCTGCACGACTCGCCGGTGCCGGTGATGCTGGCGCCGCGCGGATACGCCGAGGAGTCGCTGGGCCACCACCGGACGCTCGGGCCCGACCGCTCGGCGCGGCGGCTGGAGCGGATGACCGTGGCGTTCTGGCCGCGCCGCGATGTCGAGGGCCCGCTGCTGGCCGCCGCCGCGCTCGCGCGGACGCTGGGGCTGCCGATGCGGCTGCTGACGCTGGTGTTGCGGCCGGCCGCGCTCGCGGCCGGGCTCGGCGGCGTCGGCGGCGCGCTGGACCGCCAGGTCGCCCGGGCCGACGAGGAGCTGCGGGAGGCCGCGGGCCTGCTCGGGGCGCGCCTGGGGGACGGGATGCCGGTGGAGCGGCTCGCGGAGGTCGGGACCGGGGTGGCCGCCACTCTCGGCGCCGTCGATATGCTGCCCGGTGAGATCGTCGCCTGCCTGCCGGGCCGTCATGGGCCGCTGCGCAAGGTGTTCCTCGGGGAGGGCTCGGGCAAGATCGTCCGGGCCGCGCCGTGCCCGGTGCTGGTGCTGCCGCGCGGGACGGGCTCGGGCCGGGGCGGGGACCCCTCCGGCGACGACGCTCCGACTTAGGTAAGGCTTACCTGCGTGAGCTACGACATCGGCGTTCCGGTGTTTCGCGGGAAGTAATTACGGCACACTGATGTTGTGAAAAACGTGGGCGAGGATCAGACGAGCACCGGAGGCGCCGCCGCGCGCCTCGTCGGCGTGCCGTCCGGCCAGCCCGAGCGCGACACCCGCGCCCGGGTGGCCAGGCTGATCCTCGAACACGGCCCCGTCACCGCGTCCACGCTCGGAGAGCGCGTCGGCCTCACGCCGGCGGCGATCCGGCGGCACCTGGACGCGCTGCTGGCCGAGGGCATGATCGAGGTTCGCCAGGCACGGGTGCCGCAGTCCCGGCGCGGCCGGGGCCGTCCCGCCAAGTGGTTCGCCATCACCGACGCCGGGCGCAGCGCCTTCGTGCACGCCTACGACGACCTGGCGACCAGCGCCCTGCGGTTCCTCGCCGAGACGGCCGGCGACCACGCGGTCGCCGAGTTCGCCCGGCGGCAGATCGCCGACCTGGAGCGCCGGTACCGGCCCGTCGTGCAGGACGCGCCGCCTAACCAGCGGGTCCGCACGCTCGCCGAGGCCCTGTCGGGGGACGGCTACGCGGCCGCCGCCGCCAAGGCGCCCCAGCCGGGCGGCGGCGAGCAGCTGTGCCAGCACCACTGCCCGGTCGCGCACGTGGCCGCGGAGTTCCCCCAGTTGTGCGAGGCCGAGACCGAGGCGTTCAGCCGGCTGCTGGGCACACCCGTGCAGCGGCTCGCCACGATCGCCCACGGCGACGGCATCTGCACCACCCACGTCAGCTCCCGCTCGCTGTGCGGGACCGGCGACACCGGCGAGGGCGGCGCCCGCGCCGCGCACGCCGCCCCTGGCGGGGACACGGCGGACGCGGGGGCGTCCGCCGGAACGCATCTGATCAGTGACGAGGAGTCCGGAGGGACCTCCCTATGACTACGGCTGCCCACCCGGAGCTCGAAGGGCTCGACAGGTACAAGTTCGGCTGGGCCGACTCGGACGCCGCCGGAGCCTCGGCGCGCCGCGGCCTGAACGAGGACGTCGTCCGCGACATCTCGGGCAAGAAGAGCGAGCCCGAATGGATGCTGGACCTGCGCCTCAAGGGGCTGCGGCTGTTCAGGAAGAAGCCGATGCCCACCTGGGGCTCGGACCTCACGGGCATCGACTTCGAGAACATCAAGTACTTCGTCCGCTCGACCGAGCAGCAGGCCACGTCCTGGGAGGAGCTCCCCGAGGACATCAAGAACACCTACGACAAGCTCGGCATCCCCGAGGCGGAGAAGCAGCGCCTCATCGCCGGCGTCGCCGCCCAGTACGAGTCGGAGGTCGTCTACCACAAGATCCGTGAGGACCTTGAGGAGAAGGGCGTCATCTTCGTCGACACCGACACCGGCCTGCGCGAGCACCCGGAGATCTTCCAGGAGTACTTCGGCTCGGTGATCCCGGTCGGCGACAACAAGTTCGCCGCGCTCAACACCGCCGTGTGGTCGGGCGGCTCGTTCATCTACGTCCCGCCGGGCGTGCACGTGGAGATCCCGCTCCAGGCCTACTTCCGGATCAACACCGAGAACATGGGCCAGTTCGAGCGGACGCTGATCATCGCCGACGAGGGCTCCTACGTCCACTACGTCGAGGGCTGCACCGCCCCGATCTACAAGTCCGACTCGCTGCACTCGGCCGTCGTGGAGATCGTCGTGAAGAAGGACGCCCGCGTCCGCTACACGACGATCCAGAACTGGTCCAACAACGTCTACAACCTGGTGACCAAGCGCGCCGTCGCCTACGAGGGCGCCACCATGGAGTGGGTCGACGGCAACATCGGCTCCAAGGTCACCATGAAGTACCCGGCGATCTACCTGCTCGGCGAGCACGCCAAGGGCGAGACCCTGTCGATCGCGTTCGCGGGGGAGGACCAGCACCAGGACGCCGGCGCGAAGATGGTGCACGCCGCGCCGAACACCTCCAGCAGCATCATCTCCAAGTCGGTGGCGCGCGGCGGCGGCCGCACGTCCTACCGCGGGCTGGTGCAGATCCAGGAGGGCGCCGAGCACAGCAAGTCCACGGTCAAGTGCGACGCGCTGCTGGTCGACCAGATCAGCCGGTCCGACACCTACCCCTACGTCGACGTCCGCGAGGACGACGTGGAGATGGGCCACGAGGCCACCGTCTCCAAGGTGTCCGAGCAGCAGCTGTTCTACCTGATGAGCCGCGGCCTCACCGAGGACGAGGCGATGGCGATGATCGTGCGCGGGTTCGTCGAGCCGATCGCGCGCGAGCTGCCGATGGAGTACGCCCTGGAGCTGAACCGGCTCATCGAGCTGCAGATGGAAGGAGCCGTCGGCTGATGGGGCTGGAGCAGAAGCCTCTCTCGACGCTGCACGAGAAGGCGTCCTACGATGTCGCCGACTTCGACGTGCCCACGGGCCGCGAGGAGGAGTGGCGGTTCACCCCGCTGCGCCGCCTGCGCGGCCTGCACAACGGCACGGCCCAGGACGGCGGCAAGGTGCTGCTGGAGGTCGAGGCGGCGCCGGAGGTGACCGTCGAGAGCGTCGGCCGCGACGACGAGCGCATCGGCCGGGCGCACGTCCCCGCCGACCGGGTCAGCGCCCAGGCGTGGACCTCTTTCACGCAGGCCACGGTCGTGACCGTTCCGAAGGAGACCGCGGCCTCGGTGCCGACCGTGCTGCGGCTGCGCGGCGAGGACGCCTCGGCCGCCGCCTACGGGCACACCACGGTCGTCCTGGAGCCCTTCGCCGAGGCCACCGTCGTGCTGGCGCACCGGGGGTCGGCGACCTATGCCGACAACGTCGAGTTCGTCGTCGGCGACGGCGCCCGCCTGTCGGTGATCAGCCTGCAGGACTGGGCGGACGACGGTGTCCACGTCTCCCACCAGCACGCCCGGCTCGGCCGCGACGCCCGGTTCGTCTCGCACAACGTCTCGCTCGGCGGCGACGTCGTGCGGATCTCCCCGTCCGTCTCCTACGAGGGGCCCGGCGGCGACGCGGAGCTGTACGGGGTGTACTTCGCCGACGGCGGCCAGCACCTGGAGCACCGCCTCCTGGTCGACCACGCCGTCCCGCACTGCCGCAGCCGCGTCGACTACCGCGGCGCCCTGCAGGACCGGGACGCGCACGTCGTCTGGATCGGCGACGTGATCATCCGCGCCGAGGCCGAGGGCACCGACACCTACGAGCTGAACCGCAACCTCGTCCTCACCGACGGGACGCGGGTCGACTCCGTGCCGAACCTGGAGATCCTCACCGGCGAGGTCGCCGGTGCGGGGCACGCCTCGGCGTCCGGGCGGCTCGACGACGAGCACCTGTTCTACCTGCAGGCGCGCGGCATCTCCTTCGACGAGGCGCGCCGCATGGTGGTCCGGGGCTTCCTGGGCCAGCTGATCGAGCGCATCGAGGTCGCCGAGGTGCGCGAGAAGGTGCGCGAGGCGATCGAGGCGGAGCTGGACCGGGGAGCGGCCAGGTGACCTACGTGAAGGTGTGCGCGCTGGACGAGGTCCCCGCCGACGGGGCGCTCGGCGTGGAGGTCGACGGCACGCCCGTCGCCATCGCGCGGAGCGGCGGCGACGTGTTCGCGCTGAACGACATCTGCTCGCACGCCGAGGTCTCGCTCTCCGAGGGCGAGGTCTACAACGGCACGATCGAGTGCTGGCTGCACGGGTCCTGCTTCGACCTGCGCAGCGGCAAGCCCACCAACCCGCCGGCCACGCAGCCGGTCGCCATCTACAAGGTCAGGGTCGAGGACGGCGAGGTCTACGTCTCGCTCGCCGGCGACGACTGACCGCCCGACGAAGGACTACACGCACTATGGCCACGCTTGAGATCCGCGACCTCCACGTCTCCGTCGGCGACGGCTCCGACGGCGCGAAGGAGATCCTGCGCGGGGTCGACCTGACCGTGAAGGCCGGCGAGACCCACGCGATCATGGGGCCGAACGGCTCCGGCAAGTCCACCCTCGCCTACGCGGTCGCCGGCCACCCGAAGTACGAGGTGACGTCCGGCTCCGTCACGCTGGACGGCGAGGACGTCCTGGCCATGTCGGTCGACGAGCGCGCCCGCGCCGGGCTGTTCCTGGCGATGCAGTACCCGGTCGAGGTGCCCGGGGTCTCGGTGTCGAACTTCCTGCGCTCGGCCGTCACCGCCGTGCGCGGCGAGGCCCCGAAGCTGCGCGAGTTCTCCAAGGAGATGAAGGCCGCGATGGACGCCCTGTCCATCGACCCGGCGTTCGCGCAGCGCAGCCTGAACGAGGGCTTCTCCGGCGGCGAGAAGAAGCGGCACGAGATCCTGCAGCTGGAGATGCTGAAGCCGAAGGTCGCCGTGCTGGACGAGACCGACTCCGGCCTCGACGTCGACGCGCTCAAGGTCGTCTCCGAGGGCGTCAACCGGTTCGCCTCCGGCGACACCGGGGTCCTGCTCATCACGCACTACACGCGCATCCTGCGCTACGTGAAGCCCGACTTCGTGCACGTTTTCGCCGGCGGCCGCGTCGTCGCCGAGGGCGGGCCCGAGCTGGCCGACGAGCTGGAGAACGAGGGCTACGAGAAGTACGTGAAGGCGAGCGCGGCCCTATGAGCGGAACAGGGAGCCTTCTGCCCGAGGAGCTGAAGAAGGACTTCCCGCTGCTGCGGCGCACCGTCCGCGGCGGGCGCCCGCTGGTGTACCTCGACTCGGGGGCGACGTCGCAGAAGCCCGTCCGGGTGCTGGACGCCGAGCGGGAGTTCTACGAGCGGCACAACGCGGCGCCGCACCGCGGGGCGCACCTGCTCGCCGAGGAGGCGACGGAGGCCTACGAGAACGCCCGCGCCTCGATCGCCCGGTTCGTCGGCGCCGTGCCCGCCGAGATCGTGTTCACCAAGAACGCCACCGAGGGCATCAACCTGGTCGCCTACGCGATGAGCAACGCGGCCACCGCCGGCCCGGAGGCCGAGCGGTTCGCCGTCGGCCCCGGCGACGAGGTCGTCGTGTCGGAGATGGAGCACCACGCCAACCTCGTCCCGTGGCAGCAGCTCTGCCGGCGGACGGGCGCGACCCTGCGCTGGTTCGGCATCACCGACGAGGGCCGCCTCGACCTGGACGACCTCGACGGCATCGTCAACGAGCGCACGAAGATCGTCGCGCTGACGCACCAGTCGAACGTGCTCGGGACCGTCCCGCCGATCGAGCGGATCGTGGAGCGCGCCCACGCCGTCGGCGCGCTCGTCCTGCTGGACGCCGCCCAGTCGGTGCCGCACCAGCCCGTGGACGTGGCGCGGCTCGGCGCCGACTTCCTGGTCTTCTCCGGCCACAAGATGCTCGGCCCGACCGGCATCGGCGTGCTGTGGGGGCGCGGCGAGCTGCTGGAGGCCATGCCGCCGTTCATCACCGGCGGCTCCATGATCGAGGTCGTCCACATGGAGGAGACCACGTTCATGCCGCCGCCGCAGCGGTTCGAGGCGGGCGTCCCGATGACCGCGCAGGCGGTCGGGCTGGGCGTGGCCTGCGACTACCTCGCCGAGCTCGGCATGGACCGCGTGCAGGCCCACGAGGAGGCCCTGGTCGGCTACTCGCTGGAGCGGCTCGGCGAGATCCCCGGCGTCCGCGTCATCGGCCCCGGCACCACCGAGGCCCGCGGCGGCGCCGTGTCGTTCACCGTCGACGACATCCACCCGCACGACGTCGGGCAGGTCCTGGACGAGCTCGGCGTCGAGGTCCGCGTCGGCCACCACTGCGCGTGGCCGATCTGCCGCCGCTTCGGCATCCCGGCGACCACCCGCGCGACGTTCTACCTCTACAACACCCTCGGCGACGTGGACGCGCTCGTCGACGGGGTACGGCAGGCGCAGAAGTTCTTCGGCACCGCCTGAGGAACAGGCCCCGCCGCGCCCGGGTTGTAGCGAGAAAGGCTTGGAAAGGACGCCATGCAGCTGGAGGCGATGTACCAGGAGGTCATCCTGGACCACTACCGCAACCCCCTGCACAAGGGGCTGCGGGAGCCGTTCGAGGGGGAGGCGCACCACGTCAACCCCACGTGCGGCGACGAGGTGACGCTGCGCGTCCACCTGGAGGGCGAGGGCCAGGACGCCACCGTCGCCGACGTGTCCTACGACGCCATGGGCTGCTCGATCAGCCAGGCCAGCGCCTCGGTGATGTCCGACCTGCTGATCGGCAGGTCCGTCAAGGACGGCATGGCGGTCGGCGAGGAGTTCCTGGCGCTGATGCAGTCCCGCGGCCAGGACGTCGCGCCCGACGAGGACCTCCTGGAGGACGCCGTCGCCTTCGCCGGGGTCTCGAAGTACCCCGCCCGGATCAAATGCGCCCTGCTCGCCTGGATGGCGTGGAAGGACGCGACCGCCCGCGCACTCGGAGAGGCATCATGACCGACACGCCCGCGACCGACACTCCCGCCCAGGAGTCGCCCGACGCCGAGGCGCCCGCGACCGCCGCCTCCCCCCAGGAGGAGGAGATCCTCGAGGCCCTCAAGGACGTCGTGGACCCCGAGCTCGGCATCAACGTCGTCGATCTCGGCCTGGTGTACGGCGTCGACCTGACCGACGAGGTCGCGACCCTGGACATGACGCTCACCAGCGCCGCCTGCCCGCTCACCGACGTGATCGAGGACCAGGCCCACAGCGCGCTGGAGGGCCTCGCCAAGGACGTCAAGATCAACTGGGTCTGGCTCCCGCCGTGGGGCCCGGACAAGATCACTGACGAGGGCCGCGACCAGCTCCGCGCCCTCGGCTTCAACGTCTGACCCGCGCCGCGCCATGAGGCCGCGCCCCGCCGGGCGCGGCCTCAGGCGTCCCGGAGCCCCGGCGATTCCACGGAGGCCGCCGCGGCCGGCGCCGGCCGCCGTCACTCCGGCCGCGCGTGCTCGGTGCGGTTCTGGGCGGTGCCTTCGCGCGGCTTCGGCGGCCAGAGGGTCGTCGTGATCGGCCACAGGGACCAGACCGCCAGGACGAATCCGAGCCGCCCCAGCCAGGCGTCGAGGGCCCGCGTGCGGTCGGCGTCCCCGACCAGGGCGATCATCGCCAGGAGCAGGGCGCAGGCGATGGCGGTGGCGAGGGCGGCCTTGCCGAACTCGCGCCACTCGTGGCGGACGCGCGCCGCCCCGTACTTCGGGCTGCGGGTGGGCGGCGGTCCGCCGGCGAAGCGGTGGGCGAAGCGCTCGTCCGCCCACCGCACCATGCCGTGGCCGAACGCGACCGAGTAGCCGAGGTAGGCCGCCGCCAGCCCGTGCGCGGCCCCGGCGGGGGCGCCGCCGCGCAGGTCGATCACCGTGGCCGCCAGCAGGACCAGGTCGACCAGCGGGACGCAGATCAGGAGCACCGCGCCGGTGCGGCGCATGCGCAGCGCGTAGCGGGCGAGGAGGCCCGCGGCCAGCAGGACCCAGAAGCCGATCTCGCATCCCGCGATCACCGCTGGCAGCATGGGGACCCCTCTCTCGACGGCCGGGATCCCATCGTCCGCCCCGCCACGGGGGCGGATCGTCGTCTGCGGTGAGGTTCCGCGGGTCGTCCGAAGGATGTACGCGAGCTCCTCAGCAGGGCGGACGAGGCACCCCGGGCGGGATGCTGAGATGGACCCGTGCACAGGCTCCGACGTCTCACCACGCGCCAGGACGCGCTGATCGCCGTCGCCGCGCTCGCGGGCGGCCTCGTGGTGCTCGCGGCGCACGGGTACACGGTGTGGTCCCCCGGCTGGAATCCCTCCTTCGGGCTGCGCCTGATCCCCCTGCTCGGGCTGTGCGCGGCGATACCGCTGCGGCGGACGGCCCCGCTCGCCGGGCTGCTGCTGGCGACGCCGTTCAACTTCGCCGACGTCGCGTTCGGGCCGAGCCTCGCCACCGCGATGATCTACGGGGACGTGCTGTACGCGGCCAGCCTGTACGGGCGGCGCCGGACGGCGGAGTGGCTGCTCGGGGCGACGCTCGCGGCGAGCGCGGCGGTGGCGCTCGCGACGGCGGCGGCGCTGCGGGGTGTGGCGGTCGGGGTGCTCGCCGCGTCGGTCGCCGGGGTGGTGTGGGTGACGCCGGTGCTGACCGCGATGGCGGTTCGGGAGCACCGGTCCCGCGCCGAGGCCGAGCGTGCGCGAGCCGAGGCCGAGCGGGAGCGCGCCGAGCAGGTGGCGCGGCTGGCCGAGATGGACCGGCGGGCCGCCGTGACCGCCGAGCGCGCCCGGATGGCCCGCGAGCTGCACGACGTGATCGCCAACCACCTGAGCGCGGTCGCGCTGCACTCCTCGGCCGTGCTGAAGGTGCGGAGCCTGGACCGCGAGGCGGTGGACCGGGCGATGGAGGTCATCCGGGAGAACAGCGTGCAGGGACTCGCCGAGATGCGGCGGATGATCGGGTTGCTGCGCGAGGGCGACGGGGCGGACCCGGCGGCGCGGCCGCGGCTGGCCGAGCTGGACCGGCTCGTCCGGCACACCGCGCGGTCCGACCTGTCGGCGCGGCTGGAGGTCGCCGGGGAGCAGCCGGAGCTGCCGGCGGCGGTCGAGCTGGCCGCCTACCGGATCGTCCAGGAGGCGCTGACGAACGCGCTGAAGCACGCCGGACCGGGGCGCGCCGACGTGCGGTTGGAGTACGCGCGCGGGAACGTGGTGATCGACGTGCTGAGCCCGCTCGGCCAGGACGGCTCCCGGCTGCCCGGCACCGGCAGCGGCCTGGTCGGGATGCGCGAGCGGGCCGCGATGCTCGCCGGGAGGTTCGCCGCCGGGCCGGACGGCAGCCGGTGGCGGGTGCACGCCGAGCTGCCCGTCGACTCGCTGGGCGGGGCGGCGTGAGCGCGGCGGGGGACGGCGTGATCGACGTGCTGGTCGCCGACGACCAGGCGGCGGTGCGGGCGGGGCTGGTGCTGATCCTCGGCGCCGCGCCGGGCGTGCGGGTGGTCGGCGAGGCCGCCGACGGGGCGCGGGCGGTGGAGCTGGCCGGCGAGCTGCGGCCCGACGTGGTGCTCATGGACGTCCGCATGCCCCGCCTGGACGGCATCGCCGCCACCCGGCTGATCTCCGCGTTCACCGACGTCCTGGTGCTGACGACGTTCGACATGGACGAGTACGTGTTCGGGGCGCTGCGGGCGGGGGCCGCCGGGTTCCTGCTCAAGGACGTCGACGCCGACAGGCTGGTGGAGGCCGTGCGGACGGTCGCCGCGGGCGAGGGGATCATCGCCCCCCGGGTCACCCGCCGGCTGATCGGCGCCTTCGCGGCGCGTCCGGCGGCCGCGGCGGAGCTGCCGGGGCTGGCGGAGCTGACGCCGCGCGAGCGCGAGGTGTTCGCCTGCCTCGGGGAGGGGCTGTCGAACGGGCAGATCGCGGCCCGGCTCGCCATGGCCGAGACGACCACCAAGACGCACGTGAGCAGGATTCTCGCCAAACTGGGGCTCGGCAGCCGCGTCCAGGCGGCCATCCTCGCCCAGGAGACCGCCGTGACGGAACTTTCCGGCCTTGATCCACATAAGGGATCACCCGGGACGGGCTAGGCCTCCAGCGGCGGTCTCAGCGCGACATGGCCCGGATCAGGTCGGCCACCCGGACGATGCCGAGGCAGCGGCCGACCTCGTCCACCACGACCAGGTCGTCGTAGACGCGCTCGTCCTCGGCGCCGGCGGCCCGCAGCGCGGCGATCGCCGGGACGGTGCGCGGGACCGGCCGCGGCGGGTCGGCGAGCCGCGCGGCGGGGCGGCGCGCGTGCAGCGCGTGCCCGTAGGCGCCCGACAGCCGGAGCAGGAAGCGCGTCCGGTCCACGGTGAGGCTCGGCCGCTGCCGCTCGTCCACCAGGACGACGCTGGTGGCGCCGGTCTCGGCGTTGAGCACGGTGAGGACCTCGCCGGCGGTCGCCGTCAGCGGCAGCGTCACGGCGGGGAGGGTGAACTCCGACACCCGCGGCCCGAGCCCGGCGCCGGGCCGGGCGGGCGGCTCGCGCCCGCCCGTGACGGGGATGCTCACCGGCATCCCCGGGCGCCAGTCCGGCGGCGCGAGGGCCGGGCCCTGGACGAGCCGGACGCCGGCCTCCCGCAGGTGCAGCACCTGGTCGGGCGTCGCCATGCCGGGCGCGAGCACGTGCGTCTCCAGCCGGTGCGCCAGCTCGACGAGGCTCGCCACGAGCGCCGCGCGGCGCGGGTCGGCGGCCGCCGTCCGGGCCAGCCCGGGATCGAGCTTGAGCAGGTAGGAGGCCCCGTCGACCAGCAGGTCGAGCGGGGTGTGGGCGGAGCCGAGGCCGGACAGCCCGACGAGGTACCCGGCGCGGCGCAGCGCCGAGAGGGCGGCGGCGAGGGCCGGGCGCCGCGCGGGCGGGAAGCCCCCGCCGACGCACAGGATGATCTCCTGCGGGCGCCGTCCGGTCTCGCCGAGGCCGCGGTGCAGGCCGTCCAGCAGGTCCGCGCCGCTCGCGAGGGTGTCGGCGCGCAGCCCGATCTGCAGCGGCAGCGGGGTGCGCAGTTCGGCGGCCGCGCGGGCCGCCTCGACCGCGCGCCGCACGTCCCCGGACGCCGGGTCGGGCCGCACGGGGCCGCCCGCCGGACCGGACCCGCCGGCCGGGGCGGCGTGCGCCTCCACGGCGACGACGGCGCCCGTGCCGAGGTCGACCACGGGGTGGAACACGGCCCGGGCCGGGACGAGCGCATCGAGGGTGTCGGGGGCGGACACAGGCGCATCATGCCGCCCGCGGACCGGCGAAACCGCTGTTGTCAGGAGAAGTTAACCCACTATTCCCGCAGCTCACCCGGCCGGACGGCCGCCGGTCACAGCCCGCGGCCGCCGACGACCGCCGACAGCAGGTACGTCACGCCGGCGACGGCCGCCAGCCACACGTAGGCGGTGATGTCGGCGCCGCGCAGGGCCTGCACCACGAGCCCGCCGACGACCGCGACGGTCAGCACGTCGCCCGTCATGGCGGCGGCCCGCAGGTGCGCGCGGGCCCGGGTGCCCGACCCGAACCCCTCGCTGAGCGGCAGCGCCGGCTCGTTGCGCCGGTAGGCGAGGTACGCCGCGTACGCGGCCAGCGCGGCCAGCGCGATGAGGGCCGTACCGGACCGCCCGTCTGCGGCCAGCACGGCCCCGACCACCACACCGGCGCCCAGGACGAGCCCTGGGACGGCCCACCGGCTGAGACTGCGGCGTTCGGGAGCGATCCACATGTGCTCATCCTTCCCGATCGGCGCACCGGGCGGACCGGCAACGCGCCGGGCTGTATCTTCTCGCTTCGTGGCGCAATTTCGAATGAACGGCTCGAAGATGCTCGCCGTCGACCTCGGCGGCGAGACGGTCCGGGCGCTGAACGGCTCGATGGTGGCCTACGAGGGCCAGATGGCGTTCAAGCGGCAGGGCATGACGGGCGGCGAGGGACTGCGCGGCGCCCTCAAGCGCAGGATCGCCGGCGAGGGCATGACCCTCATGGAGATCACGGGACAGGGGACGGTCTACCTGGCGAGCGAGGCGACGGAGGTGACGCTCGTCCAGCTCACGGGCGACACCCTTTTCGTGGAGTCGGAGAGCCTGCTGGCGCTCGACGGCAGCCTGAGCACGGGCGTGCAGTTCGTGGGGCTGCGCGGGATGGGCACCGGGCAGGGCCTCGCCACCACCAAGGTCGACGGGCACGGGACGGTGGCGGTCCTGTCGCAGGGGCCGGCCATCGCGCTGGAGGTGACGCCGCAGACGCCGCTGTGCGTCGACCCGCACGCCTACGTCTGCCACCACGGGCAGCTTCAGCAGGACGTGGTCACCGACGTCAACTGGCGGACGGTGATCGGCCAGGGATCGGGGGAGAGCGTGCAGTTCCGGTACCAGGGGCACGGGCTGGTCTACGTCCAGCCGGCCGAGCGCGGCGGGATTCTGGAGATCTGATGCCCGGCTACGAGTCGATCAACTCCAAGATGCTCCAGGTCCGGATCGGACCGGGGCAGGAGGTCTACAGCAAGCGCGGCGCCATGCTCGCCTACACCGGCGCGGTGTCGTTCGCCCCGACCGCCACGGCGGGGCAGGGCATCGGCGGCGCGCTCGGGCGCGCCGTCGCCGGCGAGCACAGCGCGATGATGCACGTCACCGGCCAGGGCAGCGTCATGTTCGGCCACGGCGGCCTGCACGTGTCCGTCGTCGAGCTGAACGGCGCCGACACCCTGTACGCCGAGGCCGACCGGCTGCTGGTGCACGACGCGACCCTCCAGGTCGGAACGATGTTCATGGGCGAGCAGGGCGGCGTGCGCGGCATCGTGCGCGGCGCGGTCACCGGGCAGGGCCTGTTCACCACGACGCTCACCGGGCACGGCGCGTGCGCGCTGCTGTCGCACGGCGGCGTGATGGAGCTGCCGATCACCCCGCAGCGCCCCGTCCACGTCGACCCGCAGGCGTACGTGGCCCACCGCGGCCAGGTGCAGAACAAGCTCACCACGGCGGTGGGGCTGCGCGACCTGATCGGGCGCGGCTCCGGCGAGGGCTTCCAGTTGGAGCTGAGCGGCTCCGGCGTCGTCTACGTCCAGGCCAGCGAGAGGAAGATCTGACCGTGAGCACGTTCGGGACGCGGACCTGGAACCCCACGACCCTGCCGTCCAACGACAACGTCAACCCCTACGCCTTCAGCGTCGACCTCAACGGGCAGTGGTTCGCGCAGAAGGGCAAGATGATCGCCTACTACGGGCAGATCAAGTTCGAGGCGCTGTCGGCCGGCCCGCTGGACTCCCTCGTCGCGCACACGTTCAACTCCCCGCTGTACGCGCAGGACTGGATCGTCGCGCAGGGGCAGGGCAAGCTCGTCCTCGCCGACCGCGGGTTCGACGTCAACTCCTTCGACCTGGAGGAGGGCAACCTCACCGTCCGTGCGGGGAACCTGCTCGCCTTCGAACCGGGCCTGGAGCTGAAGCAGTCGATCATCCCCGGGTTCCTGACCCTGATCGGCACGGGGCGGTTCGTCGCCGCCTCCAACGGGCCCGTGCACTTCGTCGAACCGCCCATCCGCGTCGACCCGCAGGCGCTGCTCGGCTGGGCCGACTGCCCCTCGCCCTGCCACCACTACGACCACTCCTACATGCGCGGCGCGTTCGGCGCCGCCCGGATGGTCTTCGGGATCGGCGGCACGTCCGGCGAGGAGCACCAGTTCGACTTCACCGGCCAGGGCACCGTGATGATGCAGTCGTCGGAGGTCGTGATGAACGAGGACGTCCTGCTGCGCGACCTCGAAGGCCAGATCGGGCTGGTCGGCACGTCCGGCCTCCAGCGCCTCCAGCACACGATCACGCAGCGGCTCGCCTCCGAACGCCAGGGCTGACCGCGGCCGGGGACCGGACGGAGCGCGTCCGGCCCCCGGCCGGCCGGGTCAGGACTGCGGCTCCTGCGCCGGCTTCATCACGTGGAGCGGGACGCCGAAGGGGTCGCGGACGTCCGCCGACCGCCCGTACGGGGTGTCCTGCGGCTCGGAGTCGACGGTGCCGCCGCCCGCGCGGACCCTGCGCACCGCCTCGTCCGCGTCGTCGACCGCGAAGTACGTCGTCCAGGACGAGGCGGGCCGGTCGCCGCCGCCGAGGACGATCTCGGATCCGCCGAGGATGCCGCCGATGTAGCGCCCGTCGCCCGCCCGCTTCAGGACGGTGTAGTCCATGTCGCCCGGCATCGGCTCCAGCTCGTAGCCGAACACCGCCTTGTAGAACTCGCCGGCCGCGGCCGAGTCACGCGTGACGAGCTCGTTCCAGACGAACGAGCCCGGGACGTTGACGATCCGCGAGCCGAAGTGGGAGCGGCCCTGCCACAGGCCGAAGTGCGCGCCCTGCGGGTCGCGCAGGACCGCCATGCGGCCGAGGTCCATCACGTCCATGGGCGCGACCACGACCTCCCCGCCCCCGTCGGTGGCGCGCTTGACCAGCGCGTCGCAGTCGTCCGCGGCGAAGTAGACGCTCCACCAGAACACGTCGGGCTCGCCCTCGGGGTTCTGCATCATCCCGGCGACGGGCTCGCCGCGCAGGTTGCACATGTTGTAGTGGCCCGCCTCCGCCCCGGCGTCCTGGAACTGCCAGCCCAGCAGGGTCCCGTAGAACGTCCTGGCCCGGTCGAGATCGGGGACGCCGATGTCCAGCCAGTTGGGCGTCCCTTCCGGCGCATTGCCCGTGACGTGGGTCATCTGCCTCACACTCCTCCGTGCTGGGGACCGTGGCCCCGGTGTCGTCCTGTCGCACGCGCCGCCACTTCCCATCCTGGCCCCGCACCCTCCGCGTCCACACATCGGGGGGCGGGCGCGCTCCGCGATGGCCGGGAGCGGCCCGGCTTCACGTACACTGGGCGAATGGTTCCGCTCCCGAACTGACAGGCCGCCCAGCGCGCCCCGGTCACAGGACCGCGCGGCGCGCTTCTTCGTGCCTGTCCACCGAGCCGTCCGTCAGGGGAGCCCTGCACTGTGATCATCGCGAAAGACATCGAGCTGCGCGCCGGGGCCCGGCTGCTGATCGAGGCCGCCAGCTTCCGGGTCAACCCCGGCGACCGGGTCGGCTTCGTCGGCCGCAACGGCGCCGGCAAGACCACCCTCACCAAGGTCCTGGCGGGTGAGGCGCTGCCCGCGCAGGGCGCCGTGACCTCCTCCGGGACCATCGGCTACCTGCCGCAGGACCCCCGCGGCGTCGACCTGGACGAGCTGGCCCGCGACCGGATCCTGTCGGCCCGCGGGCTGGACGAGGTGATCCGCGAGCTGCGCGCCGCCGAGGAGGCGATGGCGACCGCGACCGGCGCCGGGCGCGACAAGGCCGTCCGCCGGTACGGGCGGCTGGAGGAGCGGCTGCACGTCCTCGGCGGCTACAGCGCGGAGGCCGAGGCCGCCTCGATCGCCTCCAGCCTCGGCCTGCCGGACCGGGTGCTGACCCAGCCGCTCGGCACGCTGTCGGGCGGCCAGCGGCGGCGCGTCGAGCTGGCGCGCATCCTGTTCTCCGGCGCCGACACCCTGCTGCTGGACGAGCCCACCAACCACCTGGACGCCGACTCGATCGTCTGGCTGCGCGACTTCCTCAAGGGCCACCAGGGCGGCCTCGTCGTGATCAGCCACGACGTGGAACTGCTGGACGCGGTGGTCAACCGGGTGTTCCACCTGGACGCCAACCGCAGCGTGATCGACATCTACAACGTCGGCTGGAAGAAGTACCTCGACCAGCGCGAGACCGACGAGCGGCGCCGCAAGCGCGAGTCGGCGAACGCGCAGCGGCAGGCGTCGACGCTGCTCTCGCAGGCCGACAAGATGCGGGCCAAGGCCACCAAGGCCAAGGCGGCCCAGCAGATGGACCGGCGGGCCCGGCAGCTGCTGGCGGGCGTCGAGGGCGAGCGTCAGGCCGACAAGGTGGCCAAAATTCGCTTCCCGGACCCGGCTCCCTGTGGCAAAACCCCCCTCACCGCGGAGGGTTTGTCGAAATCGTACGGATCTTTGGAGATATTCACCGACGTGGACCTGGCCATCGACCGCGGCAGCCGGGTCGTCATCCTGGGCCTGAACGGCGCCGGGAAGACCACTCTCCTGCGCCTGCTGGCAGGGGTCGACAAGGCCGACACCGGGACGGTCGTGGCCGGGCACGGGCTGCGGATCGGCTACTACGCGCAGGAGCACGAGACGCTGGAGGTCGAACGCTCCGTCCTGGAGAACATGCAGTCCGCGGCCCCCGGCATGGCGCCCGTCGAGGTCCGCAAGATCCTCGGCTCCTTCCTGTTCTCCGGCGACGACGTCGACAAGCCCGCCGGGGTGCTGTCCGGCGGCGAGAAGACCCGGCTGGCACTGGCGATGCTCGTGGTCTCCAGCGCCAACGTGCTGCTGCTGGACGAGCCCACCAACAACCTCGACCCGGCGAGCCGCGAGGAGATCCTCGCGGCGCTGCGGACGTTCGCCGGAGCGATCGTCCTGGTGACCCACGACGAGGGTGCGGTGGAGGCGCTCGCGCCGGAAAGAGTGATTTTGCTGCCAGATGGTGTGGAAGACATCTGGAGTGACGAGTTTGCCGATCTGGTGGCCCTCGCGTGACCTGCGGAGTGACTTCCGCAGATCTTTTCTGGCCGAGTGGGTAGCCGAACCGGCGGGAATGACTGATCATGGCGGGGGATAACGCAGCGGTCACCACATCACTACGGGAGGTACTCGTGGCCGAGACCCTGAAGAAGGGCACCCGCGTGACCGGTGCCGAGCGCGACAAGCTGGCGGCGGACCTGAAGAAGAGGTACGACTCCGGCGAGAGCATCCGCGCCCTGGCAGCCGCCACCGGCCGCTCGTACGGTTTCATCCACCGGATTCTGACCGAGTCCGGCGTCAACCTGCGCGGTCGCGGTGGCGCGACCCGGGGCAAGAAGTCCTGACCGGACACCGGCCCCCGGATGAGCGCACCGCCTGACCCGGCGCCGCGACCGACCGAGTAAGGTTCGGTCGCGGCGACGGACAGGTGCGGGTCCCGCCCCGTGGACGGCGGGACGAAACCCGAACGCTCATCGAAGGGATGACCCATGGGGGACGCGACCACGGCCGGCAGGCCGGAAACGGCCACGGTGCCGGAGGCGGCGGAGTCCGCCCCGCCCGGCCTCGACGAGGCGGGCCTGCGGCTGGACGTGGCCGGCGCGGTCGCGACCGTCACCCTGAACCGGCCCGAGCGGCGCAACGCCATGACGTTCGCGACCTGGCGCGGGCTCGCCGCGATCGGGCGCTCCCTTCCCGCGGACGTGCGCGTCGTCGTCCTTCGGGGCGAGGGCCCCTCGTTCTCGGCGGGCATCGACCTCGGCATGTTCTCCGGCGGCGGAGGCGGCGAGGGGTTCACCGACGGCTCCGACGCCGAGGGCACCGACCGCTTCATCGCCGAGCTGCAGGAGGGCTACACCTGGCTGCGGCGCCCCGACATCGTCTCCGTCGCCTCGGTGCACGGCCACGCCATCGGCGCCGGCTTCCAGCTCGCGCTGGCCTGCGACATCCGCGTGGTCGCCGAGGACGCCAAGTTCTGCATGAAGGAGCCCGCGCTCGGGCTCGTCCCCGACCTGACCGGCACCAAGCCGCTGGTCGAGATCGTGGGCGTCGGGCGCGCCCTGGAGCTGTGCCTCACCGCCCGGACGGTCCTCGCCGACGAGGCGGCCCGGATCGGCCTCGCCGAGATTCTCGTCCCGCGCGACGGCCTGGACGCCGCCGTCCGCGACCTGGCGGACGCCCTGCTCGCGGTGAACCCGGGCGCGGCCGCGGCCACCAAGCGCCTGCTGTGGCAGGCCGCGGAGAACACCCTCGACGAGCAGTGCGCCGCCGAGCGCCGCGAGCAGATCGGCCGCCTCCGCGAGGTCTTCGGCTCGTGAGCCGGCGGGCCGGGGGCGAGGCGCCCCTCGCCCCCGGCCCGCCGCGCCGCGCTACCCGAGCGACTCCCGGCCGCCCCGCGCCAGCGGCAGCAGCACCCTGCTGACGCCCGGCCGCACCGCGACCCTCGTCCCCGCCGGGTGGCGGAGCGTGTAGTCGTGGTCGGTCGACAGCAGGATCACGCCGAGCCGGTGGCCCGCCTTCACCGTGTAGTCGGTCGGTTCGAGGTCCCAGCGGAACGCGTAGGTCCGGCCCGCCTCGATCGGCTCGGTCCGGGCGAGGTCGTGCCGGTTCCGCGCGTCCAGCCACCCTCTCGTGATGATCTTGTAGGGGGCCGTCGCGGTGTGCAGCGCCTGCCGGATCGTGCAGCCGGAGTCGCCCGGCACGCTCTGGCCGTAGCAGACCTCCTCGCCGGTGCCGACCCGCGCGCCCGTGGGACGCGTGTCGGTCCCGTAGTCGACCAGCAGCGCCGTCAGGTACGGCGAGCGGCCGTCGAGCGAGGCACGCAGCGACATCGAGGGGATGCCGTCGATCCTGACGGGCTTCGCGAGCGGACCGGTCAGGTAGGCGAGCCGGTTCGGGTCGGCCTGGTCCTGGTTCGAGAGGAGCTCCTCGGCCGTCCGGGTCTTGCCCGCGTCCGTGAACGGCTGCGCCGCGCCGGGCCGGGGGGCGAGGCCGAGGGCGCCCGGCTGCCCGGACGGGCCGGCGTTGAGGCTGACGGGGACGGTGCGGGTGCCGGGGACGGGCCAGTCCCTCGCCGTCTCCCACGTCCCGTCCGCGTGCTGCACGTCGACGCGAGGCTCGCGCTCGATCCCGTTGCGGACGCCGTACAGGTAGCGGTCGAACCAGTGCAGCGTCTGGCGCAGCCACTCCTCGACCCGCCAGCGGAACGGCGTCGAGTGGTTGCCCTGGTGGAGCCACAGTTTGCGCGGCACGCCCGCTTCCTGCAGCGCGTTCCACCACTGCACGGAGTTCTTGGTCTTGACGTTCCAGTCGTTGAGCCCGTGCACCACCATCACGGCGGCCCGCACCCTCCGCGCCTGCCCGACGTAGTCGCGCTGGGCCCACACCTCGGAGTAGTCGCCGGTCTCGCGGTCCTGGGCGGCCTCGATGTCCTCGATGACCTTCGCGCAGACCCCCGGGTCCCGGCGGGTCAGCACGGCCTTGGCCAGGACGTCCAGGTCCTCGCCCTGGTATCCGCCGGGCGCGACCACGCCCCCGCCCGCGCGGTAGTAGTCGTACCAGCTGGAGATGCCCGCGATCGGGACGATCGCCTTGAGGCCCTCGACCCCGGTGGTGGCGGCCATGTTCGGCAGCGTCCCGTTGTAGGACTGGCCGATCATGCCGACGTTCCCGGTGGACCAGGTCGCCCTCACCGGCGAGCCGTCCGGCGACCATCCCCGGGCCCGCCCGTTCAGCCAGTCCACGGCGGCCTTCGCGCCCGCCTGCTCGCTGCGGTCACCGGAGGTCGGGCAGCCGGTCGAGCCGCCCGTCCCGATGCTGTCCAGGTCGGCGACGGCGTAGCCGCGCGGCAGGAAGTAGTTGTCGTAGTAGCCGGGGAAGACCTCGGCCAGGTCGCGCCGCGTGCCGGTGAGGGAGCGCGCCGCGGCGTCGCCGACGTCGACCGGGTGGTTCGGGACGTCGTTGATCCCGGCCCAGTACGGGCTCGCCTCCAGGATCGTCGGGACCCTCAGGCCGGCGGCGTCGGTCTCCTTCGGGCGCATGATCCGCAGTTGCACGCGGTCCCGCACGCCGTCGCGGTCGCTGTCGGCCGTGGTCTCGATGTTCACGGTCTGGGTGACGGCGTCGGCGCGGGAGAACACCGGCTGCGTCTCCCCGTCCCGGACCGTGACCTGGTGGGCGCCCGGTGGCCGGGGCGCGGACCTGGTGGGTCCGGCCGCCGCGGCGGGCAGCGCGGTGGTGCTGGCGGCGAGCGCGGCGGTGAGGGTGATCACGCCGGCGCCGCCGGTGAGGCGTCGTCTCATCGGGGCTCCTGGGGGGTGTGAGCCGGGAAGTGGAGATCACGGTTACACCCGCGGGGCGGCTTGTCCAGAGGCGTGTTACGCCGTGAGCGGAGCCGGGAAGACGGGCGGGCGGGCGCGCGTTGGCCACGGCGGATACTGAGATGCTTACTTGATTACGTACGTGGTTACGTCGACGCTCTACCGGAGGCGCTCGTGGGTATGCCGGGAATGCCGGGCAACGGCTGGCAGGTGATGGCGTCCTTCCGCAAGGACAGCTCCGTCACCCGGCAGAAACTGGCGCCCGGCACCGTGGGGCGGATCGCGGGCTACGCCCGGCCCTACGTCCGCGAGCTGGTGGTGTTCCTCACCCTGAACTCGCTGGCCGCGCTGATCGTCGTCGCCAACCCGCTCCTGCTCAAGGGGATCATCGACCGCGGCATCGTGCCGGGCCGGTCGGGCGTGGTGCTCTGGCTCGCCGCCGCCGTCGCCGGGCTCGCCCTGGTGGAGGCCGTGCTCGGCCTCGCGCAACGCTGGTACTCGGCGCGCATCGGCGAGGGGCTCATCTACGACCTGCGCAGCCAGGTGTTCGCGCACGTCCAGCGGCAGCCCGTCGCGTTCTTCATGCGGGCGCAGACGGGCTCGCTCGTCAGCCGCCTCAACAACGACGTCATCGGCGCGCAGCGCGCCCTCACCACCACCCTGTCGTCGGTGGTGTCCAACGTGATCAGCCTGGTCCTGGTGCTGGTGACGATGCTCATCCTGTCCTGGCAGGTCACGCTGATCGCGCTGCTGCTGCTCCCGATCTTCATCCTGCCGGCCAAGTGGGTCGGCAAGCGGCTGCAGCGGGTCAGCCGCGAGCAGATGGTGCTGGACGCCGAGATGGGCTCGCTGATGACCGAGCGGTTCAACGTCGCCGGGGCCATGCTCGCCAAGCTCTACGGGCGTCCGGCCGAGGAGGAGGAGAACTTCTCCGGCCGCGCCGCCCGCGTCCGCGACGTCGGCGTCGTCGCCGCCATGTACGGTCGGGTCTTCTTCACCGCGCTGACCCTGGTGGCCGCGCTGGCCACCGCCATGGTCTACGGCGTCGGCGGCTACCTGGTGGTGGACGGCAGCTTCCAGCTCGGCACGCTCGTCGCGCTCGCCACCCTGCTGACCCGGATGTACGGGCCGCTGACCGCGCTGTCCAACGTGCACGTGGACGTGATGACCGCGCTCGTCAGCTTCGACCGCGTGTTCGAGGTGCTCGACCTGAAGCCGCTGGTCCGCGACCGCGAGGGCGCCCGGGAGCTGACCGAGGCCCGCGCGCCGTCCGGCAACGGCTCGGGCTCGGCGCCCTCGAAGGCGCCGTCGATCGAGTTCGACCACGTCCGGTTCGCCTACCCGGCGGCGGACGAGGTCTCGCTCGCCTCGCTGGAGTCGATCGCCCGCACCGACACCGCGCCCGGCCGGGAGGTGCTGCACGACGTCGACTTCACCGCCGCGCCGGGGCAGCTGGTCGCGCTCGTGGGGCCGTCCGGCGCGGGCAAGTCGACGATCACGCATCTGGTGTCGCGGCTGTACGACGTGTCCGCCGGCGCGGTCCGCATCGGCGGCGTCGACGTCCGCGACGTCACGCTCGAGTCGCTGCGCGCCGAGATCGGCGTCGTCAGCCAGGACGCGCACCTGTTCCACGACTCGATCCGCGAGAACATGCGCTACGCCCGCCCGGACGCCACCGACGAGGAGATCCTCGCCGCGCTGGAGGCCGCGCACATCGGCGGCCTCGTCGCCGAGATGCCCGAAGGCCTGGACACCGTCGTCGGCGACCGCGGCTACCGGCTGTCGGGCGGGGAGAAGCAGCGGCTCGCGATCGCCCGGCTGCTGCTCAAGGCCCCGGCGGTGGTCGTGCTGGACGAGGCGACCGCCCACCTGGACTCCGAGTCCGAGGCGGCCGTCCAGCGGGCCCTGCGCACCGCCCTCGCCGGCCGGACGTCACTGGTGATCGCGCACCGGCTGTCCACGATCCGGGAGGCCGACCAGATCCTGGTGGTCGAGGGCGGCCGGGTCGCCGAGCGCGGCCGGCACGAGGAGCTGCTGCTGGAGGGCGGCCTGTACGCCGAGCTCTACCGCACGCAGTTCTCGCACCAGCGCGGACCGGGCCCCGAGGAGGAGCGGCGGGCCGAGCCGCTGGGCGCCGAGTAGCGGCCGCTCAGTCCTCGGAGCCGAGCGGGTAGCCGAGCCGCCGCAGCTCGGTGCCCGCGACCTTCTCGACCTGGGCGGCCTGCCGCGGGGTGAGGCGCTCGCGCCACACCCCGACGCCCGGTTCGGCGGCGTCCCGCGCCCCGGCGCGCACCAGTCCCGACAGCGCCGACTTCGACAGCGGCGCGTCCAGGTACTCCGCCAGCTCGGCGCCGACGCGGCGCGGCCGGGCGACCAGCTCCTCGTAGCGGACCGTGGCCAGCTGCTCCTCGGGGACCTGGAGGCGGAGCCTCGCGCTCAGCCGCACCGACCCCCGCCACCGCAGGGCGCACTTCACGGCGGCCGCCGCGCGCGGCCACCGGCTCCGGTCCGTGTGGTCCTCGACGCCGAAGAACGGGTTGGGGAACACCGTGTCGAGGTTGGCCAGGCCCGGCTTGAACCAGGCCAGGCAGCGCTCGTCGCCGAGCATGTCGGCGACCACGTCCCGGCCGTCCCGGATCACCTGGACGAGCTGGGCGTCGGGGAAGGCGTCCAGCAGCACGTCGGCGCTGTAGATCAGGTCGGGGGAGGCGTCGGCGTAGCGGGCGAGCCCCTGCGCTCCCACGCACGGGCCGGGCGGTTCGGCGGCGGGGGCGGGCCCCTCCGGCCGGCCGGGCGGGCGCGGCGGCAGCCCGCCCATCTCGCGGCACTCGTCCGGGCACTCCCCGCACGCCCGCGCCGACACCTGCCACGCCTGCGCGTAGGCGTCCCGCAGCACGCGGGCGGCGCCCTCCCCGCGCTCGGCGATCGAGGGCTGCCGGGCGAAGGCGTAGGTGACGCGCAGGACGTCCGGCCGGCCGGTGGTCAGGTGGAAGCCGGGGGAGCGCTTGACCGCGCGCGCCAGCAGCTCCGCACCCGAGTGCGGCGCGCCCAGGATGAACACCGGGCGGTGGACCTTGGTGCCGTTGATCACCAGGATGTGCGGCGTCGACCTCATAACCGGGCCAAGTTTGTCACCTTTTGAGGGCCGGGCGGTCCGTGACCCTCCGTAGGGGCCCGCCCGATACCCATCCGTTAACCGGCGCGGGCCGTCCCGTCACCGGGACGCGCGGTGCGGCGCTGGTCCTACCATGGTCCGGTGGACGCTCCCATCACGCTGGCCCGCCTCCTGCCCGAGGCAGAGGCGATCACGGTGCTCACCGGCGCCGGCATCTCCACCGACAGCGGGATCCCCGACTTCCGCGGCCCGAACGGCGTCTGGACGCGCGACCCGTCGGCCGAGGCGATGTCCACGATCGGCTCCTACCTCGCCGATCCCGAGGTGCGGCGCCGCGCCTGGCGGGCCCGGCGCGACGACCCCGTCTGGGAGGCCGAGCCCAACCCCGCGCACGCGGCGCTGGTCGAGCTGGAGCGGGCCGGACGGCTGCGCGCCCTGATCACCCAGAACATCGACGGCCTGCACCAGCGCGCCGGATCCTCCGAGCGCGCCGTCATCGAGATCCACGGGACCGCGCGCGAGGCCGTGTGCCTGGCCTGCGGGCTGCGCACCCCCATGCCGGAGATCATCGCGCGCGTCGAGGCGGGGGAGGCCGACCCGCCCTGCGCCGAGTGCGGCGGCATCCAGAAGTCCGCGACGATCTCCTTCGGCCAGGCGCTGGACCAGGACGTCCTGGACGCGGCGACCGCCGCCGCGCGGTCCTGCGACCTGTTCCTGGCCGTCGGCACCTCGCTCACGGTGCAGCCCGCCGCCGGGCTGTGCCTGGAGGCGGTCGACCACGGCGCCCGCCTGGTGATCATCAACGCGGAGGAGACGCCGTACGATGGGCTGGCCGACGCGGTGCTGCGCCGGCCGATCGGCGAGACGCTGCCGCGTCTCGCCGGCCTCGCGCTCGGCACGGGGCGATGATCTGTTGGCGGGTCGTGACCGGTCGCCCCTTCCACTGGCGTCCGGATCCTGACAAGCTCTATCCGTCGCGGTGCGAGGAGGGATCGGGTTGAACAGCGGGGGCGCCCGCGCGGTGGCGGCCCACGGGTCGCCGGACGCGCCCGCGGCCGGCACGCCCGGCGGCGCGGAGCGCGCGCGGAAGGCCCGCAGGTTCGCGAGGCTGCGGCCCGGCGACCGCGTCGCGGTGGTCGCGCCCAGCGGGCCCGCCGACCCCGCGCGGCTGGAGGCGGGCTGCGCCGTCCTGCGCGACCTCGGCCTTGACGTCGTGGTCGGCAAGCACGCGCTCGACCGCGTCAACCTGGGTTCCGCGGGTCCGGTGCGCGGCGACTGGCACCGGCTTGCCGGGACCGACGCCGACCGCGCCGCCGACCTGCAGGCCGCCTGGTGCGACCCGCGGGTCCGCGCGGTGGTCTGCGCGCGGGGCGGCTACGGCGGCACCCGCGTCCTGGACCGCCTCGACTGGGACGCGCTGCGCGCCGCGACCGAGGCGTCCGCCGCCTCCGGCGGCGGGCCGAAGATCCTGCACGGGTCCAGCGACATCACCGCGCTGCACGGCGCTTTTGGAACGCGCCTGGGGATCACGACGTCCTTCGGCCCCATGCCCGCTGGAGTGATCGCCGATCTCGACCCGGCGGCGCCGGACGCCTCCCTGGAGGCGCTGCGCACCGCCCTGTTCGGCGGCGCCGCGACGTCATCGGGCATGGCGCCCGCCGTGCTGCCCGGCACGCGCACGCTGCTGCCCGGGCGCGCGGAGGGCCCGCTGACCGGTGGCACCCTCTCGCTCCTGGCGGCCGTGCTCGGCACCCCCTACGCCCCGCCGCCCGCCGCGGGCCGCATCGTCTTCCTGGAGGACGTGACCGAGGCGCCCTACCGGATCGACCGGATGCTCGTCCAGCTGCTCCAGGCCGGCTGGTTCGACGGCGCCGCCGGGTTCGCGCTCGGCTCCTGGAAGGACTGCGGCGACCCCGCCGAGCTCGACGCGGTGTTCGCCGCGAGGCTCGGCCCCCTCGGCGTCCCGATCCTCGCCGGCCTTCCGGCCGGGCACGGGCCGCGCCAGCACACCCTGGAGCTCGGCGCCCCCGCCGCGCTGCACGCCCCGGCCCCCCCGGGCCACGACCCCGCACATCCGCACCCCGCCGTGCCGGACACCGGCGCGCTCACCCTCGAAGCGCCCCCGGGAGGTGCGCGATGAGCGGCCGCCACGCCCGTCCCGATCCATGGGACGACGGGACCCTCGACTCCCTGCTCGTTCTTGTGGCCGAGAGCCTCGGCTACCGGTGCAGCCGGGTGCCCGGCGAGGTCATGCTGCTGGAGGGCGCCAACAGGCTGCACGTCAGCCTGCGCGACCTGCGGCAGCTCGCGCGGCTGGTGCCGCGCGACGACTGGCCCGCGCTGGTCTCCGACCACGTCACCACGATCGTCACCGCGATCGAGGAGCCGCTGGACCTCAGCGACTTCGACCTCGCCCAGCACCTGCTGCGCACCCGCATCTACCCGGCGGAGGCCGACAACGGGGTGCTCGCGTCCCGGCCGTTCGCGCCCGGCCTGATCGAGGTGGTGGTCGTCGACACGCCCACCACCGTCCGGACGGTCACCACCGAGGAGATGGGCGGCTGGCCGGTGTCGGGCGACGCGCTGTTCATGCTCGGCCGCTCCAACGTCCGCGCCGACGGCCCGCTCCAGATGGACGAGCAGGACCTCGGCGGCGTCCGCGTCTCCGTCCTGCACGGGTGGACGTTCTACGCCGTCACGCACCTGGCGTGGCTGGAGGAGTACCTGCCGATCGGCCCGTACGGCGCCCTGGTCATCGCGCCCAACCGCAGCCTCATCGTCGCCCACCCGCTCCGGATCGCCGACCGCCACCCGAGGGCGCGCTACCGCGCGGCCGTGGCCGCGGCGACCGAGCTGCAGGCGCAGGCGCACCGCGCCTACGAGGAGGGCCCCGGATCGCTCAGCCCGCACCTGTACTGGTGGCGCGCCGGCGAGCTGACCCTCCTGGAGACCCGCTACGAGGGCGACACGCTGGTCCTGCCGGAGGAGTTCGCCTCCGTGCTCGCGACGCTGGCGGCGGAGCGCTGATGAAGGTCGTCGTCGCCCCCGACTCGTTCAAGGGCAGCCTGTCCGCCGCCCAGGTGTGCGCCGCGGTCGAGGCGGGCGTCCTGCGCGCCGTGCCCGGCGCGCGTGTCGCCGCCGTGCCGATGGCCGACGGCGGCGAGGGCACCCTCGACTGCTTCCTCGGCGCCCGCGGCGGTGACGCGGTCGAGGTCGCCGCCACCGACCCGGTGGGGCGCCCGGTCAAGGCGCGCTACGCGCTGTCGGGCGACGGGCGCTCGGCGGTGGTGGAGCTGGCCGCGGCGTCCGGGCTGCCGCTGGTCGAGGACGTCCCGCCCGACCCGATGAACGCCGGCACCACCGGCACCGGCGAGCTGATCGCCGACGCGGTGCGCCGGGGCGCCCGCGAGGTGCTGGTCTGCATCGGCGGCAGCGCCAGCACCGACGGCGGCGCCGGGCTGCTGCGCGCCCTCGGCGTCCGCTTCCTGGACGCCGCCGGCGTGGAGCTGCCGCCGGGCGGCGCCGCGCTCGCCCGGCTGGCGTCGATCGACGACTCCGGGCTGCCGCGGGAGGTCCGCGAGACCCGGTTCCGGGTGGCCTGCGACGTGACCAACCCGCTCCTCGGCCCGGACGGCGCCGCAGCCGTGTTCGGCCCGCAGAAGGGCGCGTCCCCCGGCCAGGTCGCCGAGCTGGACGCCGCCCTCGCCGTCTTCGCCGACGCGGTCGCCGCGCGCGGCGGCCCCCGCGTGCACGACCTGCCCGGGGCCGGTGCGGCCGGCGGCACCTGCGGCGGGCTCGTCGGCCTCCTCGGCGCCGAGCCGTCCGGCGGCGCCCTCCTGGTCGCCGAGGCCGTGGGCCTTCCCGCCGCACTCGACGGCGCCGACCTCGTCGTCACGGGCGAGGGCCGGGTGGACGGGCAGAGCGCCGGCGGCAAGGTGGTGTCCGCGGTCGCGGCGCTCGCCCGGGACCGCGGCGTCCCGTGCGTCGCCCTGGCCGGCGGCGTCTCCGGCCCGCTGGAGGAGCTGCACGCGCTCGGCCTGACCGCCGCGTTCAGCCTCGCCGACGGCCCCCGCACCCTGGAGGAGCTGAAGGCGGGCGCCGCGCCCCTGCTCACCGCCGTCGCCGAGCAGGCGGTCCGCCTGTTCCGCCGCTAGCAGGCGCCCGCGGGTTCGGGCTCCGGGTCGGCGGCGGGCGCGGGCGTGCGGGCCCCGACGGTCAGCCGGGGCAGCAGGACGTGGGTGAGCGGCCCGATCGCCACGGCGTAGAGGACCGTTCCAACGCCGACGGTGCCGCCGAGCAGCCAGCCGACGGCCAGCACCGCCAGCTCGATCGCCGTCCGCACCACCCGGATCGAGTGGCCGCGCGCCGCGAGCCCGGTCATCAGCCCGTCCCGGGGGCCCGGGCCGAGGCCGGCGCCGATGTAGCAGCCGGTGGCGAAGCCGCCCACGAGCACGGCGGCGATCAGGTAGGCCCAGCGACCCGCGAGCGCGTCCGGGGCGGGCAGGAGCCACAGGAAGAGGTCGGCGAAGACGCCGACGAGGACGACGTTGCTGACGGTCCCGATGCCGGGCCGCTGCCGCATCGGGATCCACGCGAGCATCACGACCGCGCCCGCGATGATGATCCAGGCGCCCATCGACAGGCCGAAGCGCCGCGAGAGGCCCTGGTGGAAGACGTCCCAGGGGTCGTTGCCCAGGCCGGACGACACCTGGAGGGCGATTCCCAGCCCGTACAAGGCCAATCCGACGTAGAGCTGCACCAGACGGCGCACCATCAAGGCCATTTCACGCTTCCCATCCACTATCGCCCATCGTTCCGGACCACTCTGCCGTCGAGTGGACTGGTGTCAGTAGAGCCAATGTGCGAAAGTGGCTTGTATGAGCACGCGTTATGTGAGCGGACCGCACCTGGCCCGGCTGCTCGGGGACGTGTCGGGGGAGCGCCCCGTCTACGCGGCGGTGGCCCGGTCGCTGCGCGCCCTCGTCTTGGACGGCAGGATCGCGCTGCGCACCCGGCTGCCCGCCGAACGCGACCTGGCCGCCGCCCTCGGCGTCAGCCGCACCACCGTGACGACCGCCTACGACCGGCTCCGCGACGAGGGCTACGTCCAGAGCAGGCAGGGCGCGGGCAGCTGGACGGCGCTGCCGCCGGTGCGCATGTCGTCGGCCGAGCCGCCCGCCGTGCCGCACGGCGACGCCGTCCCCGCCGGGCACCGGTACGGCATGGCCCACCCCGCGCCGGACGACCCCTCGTTCGTCGACCTCGGCTGCGCCGCCCCCGGCGCCCCCGCCGTCTTCGAGCAGGCCGTCGCCGCCGCGGTCGCCGAGCTGCCCCGCTACAGCCGCGGCCCCGGCTACGAGCCCGCCGGGCTGGCGAGCCTGCGGCAGGTCATCGCCGACGGCTACACCGCCCGCGGCGTCGCGACCCGCGCCGACCAGATCGTCGTCACCACCGGCGCGCAGCACGCGTTCACGCTGCTGACCCAGCTGCTGGTGGAGCCGGGCGACGCCGTGATGGTCGAGCGCCCCACCTACCCGCACGCGCTCGGCGCGCTGCGCCGCCGCGGGGCCCGGCTCGTCCCCGTCGGCGTCAACGAGGGCTGGGACGTCGAGCTCGCCGCCGGCGCCATGCGGCAGGCCGCCGTCCGGATGGCGTACCTGATCCCCGACTTCCAGAACCCGACCGGGTATCTGATGGGAGCGGACGACCGGGCCGGGATCGTCGACGCCGGGCGGCGCGCGGACGCGTTCCTCGTCGCCGACGAGACCTTCGCCGAGCTCGCCCACGACCCCGAGGCGCCGCGCGAGCCGCCGCTGGCCGCCTTCGACGCGGGCGGCCGGGTCGTCACGGTCGGCTCGGCCTCCAAACTGCTGTGGGGCGGGCTGCGCATCGGGTGGATCCGCGCCACCGCCCCGCTGGCCCGCCGCCTGGTGCTGGCCCGCGAGCCCTTCGACATGGCGAGCCCCGTCCTGGACCAGCTGATCGTCCGGGAGCTGCTGCTGCGGGTCGAGGAGGTCCGCGCCGAGCGCGCCGCGAGCCTGCTGCGCGGCCGCGACGCGCTCGCCGCGGCGGTGCGCGAGCAGCTGCCGGGCTGGGAGTTCAGGCTTCCCGACGGGGGCATGTCGCTGTGGGCGAGGATCGGCGCGCCGATCGCCTCCCGGCTCGCCGAGGCCTCCGAGCGGCTCGGCGTCCGCGTCGTCGCGGGCCCGGTGTTCGGGGCCGACGGCGTGCTGGAGGACTACGTGCGCCTTCCGTACGTGCTGCCGCCGGACACGCTGCGCCTGGCGGTGCGGCGGCTGGCCCTGGCCCAGCGCGAGGCCGAGGCGGCGCCGGCGGCCCGGCCGCTGCCCGCCTACGTCTGACGCGGCGCCGGCGCCGCGCGGACGGGCGTCAGGGAGCGCGCTGGATGTAGTCGACCAGGTGCTCGCGCTCGCTCTCCAGCTCGTCGATGGCGCTCTTGACGACGTCGCCGATGCTGACGATCCCGGTGAGCCCGCCGTCCTCGACGACGGGCACGTGCCGGAACCGGTGCTCGGTCATGGCGCGGCGGAGGTCGTCCACCTGGTCGCCCGGGCCGCAGGTGCGGACCTCGGCGGTCATGATCTCCGAGACGGGGCGGTCGAGCAGCGCCGCGCCGTGCTCGTGCAGCCGCCGCACCACGTCCCGCTCGGACACGATGCCGGAGATCGAGGCGCCGTCGGGCGAGACCACCGCCGCCCCGATGTTGTGCTCCGCCAGGACGGCGAGGAGCTCCCGCACGGTGGCCTCGGGCCGCACCGTGGCCACCGTGTCTCCCTTCCTCCGCAGGATGTCGCGAATCCGCATGCCTCACGCTCCGGTGCCGGTTTCGGACCCGGGGACGGCGCCCGCCGGGGGCGGGGGCCGCTGGCCGGGCCTTGGTCCTGCCAAAATCGCATGTTCCGGCCTCCAGGGAAACCCCCGGTCCCCGAACCCTCCCGGTCAGGCGAGGGCATAAAGGCGGCATAAACGCCGTAGATCGGGAACCAAGGGATGCATGTCGATGACGGCGGAGCGAACCATCGAAACGGATGTCCCGGCACGGCTCGACCGGTTGCCGTGGTCGCGCTGGCACTGGACGGTCCTGATCGGCCTCGGCGCGGTCTGGATCCTGGACGGCCTGGAGGTGACCGTCGTCGGCGTCATCGGCCCGCGGCTCACCGACGCCTCCGGGGGGCTCGGGCTGACCGACGGGCAGGTCGGGCTGGCCGCGTCCATCTACGTGATCGGCGCCTGCCTGGGCGCCCTGTTCTTCGGGCACCTGACCGACCGGTTCGGGCGCAAGAAGCTCTTCATCGCCACCCTCGCGCTGTACCTGGCGGCGACGGTCGCGACCGCGTTCTCGTTCAACCCGATGTGGTTCTACGCCTGCCGGTTCCTCACCGGGGCCGGCATCGGCGGCGAGTACGCCGCCATCAACTCGGCGATCGACGAGCTGATCCCCGCGCGGGTCCGGGGCCGGGTCGACGTGGTGGTGAACGGCTCGTTCTGGATCGGAACGTCCATCGCGGCGGCGCTGTCGATCCCGGTGCTGAACGGCGACCTCGTCCCCGAGGACCTCGGCTGGCGGGCCCTGTTCGCGCTCGGCGCCCTCCTCGGCCTCGGCGTGCTGTTCGTCCGCCGGATGGTGCCGGAGAGCCCCCGCTGGCTGTTCATCCACGGGCACGAGGACGAGGCCGAGCGCGTGGTGGGCGGCATCGAACGCGAGATCACCGAGGAGACCGGCGAGCCGCTGGAGGAGCCCCGCAAGAGCATCCGGGTCCGGCAGCGCCGCGTCGTCTCGTTCGGGGAGATCGCCTCGACGGCCGTGCGCCGCTACCCGCGCCGGACGGTCCTCGGCCTCTCCCTCTTCATCGGGCAGGCGTTCCTCTACAACGCCGTCTACTTCACCTACGCGCTCGTGCTCAGCACGTTCTTCGACGTCCCCGACGCCAAGGTCGGCTACTACCTGATCCCGATCGGCATCGGGAACTTCCTGGGCGCGCTCTTCCTCGGCAAGCTGTTCGACACGGTGGGCCGCAGGACGATGGTCACGGCGTCCTACGTGGTCTCCGGCGTGCTGCTGATCGGGACCGGGCTGCTGTTCCGCGCGGACCTGCTCGACGCCTGGACGCTGACGGCCTGCTGGTGCGCGGTGTTCTTCTTCGCCTCCGCCGGCGCGTCCTCGGCCTACCTCACGGTCAGCGAGATCTTCCCGATGGAGACCCGGGCGATGGCGATCGCCGCGTTCTACGCGGTCGGGACGGGCCTCGGCGGCGTGATCGGGCCGGCGCTGTTCGGCCGCCTGGTGGAGACCGAGAAGGTGGCGAACGTCGTGAACGGCTACTACCTGGGCGCCGGGCTGATGATCGCCGCGGGGCTGGTCGAGCTGGCCATCGGAGTCGAGGCCGCGCAGCGGTCCCTGGAGGACGTGGCGGAGCCGCTGTCGGCGGAGAAGGCCGCGGCCGCCTGACGTCCCCCGTCCCCGTCGCGCCTCCTCGCCCCGCTCAGGGGGCGACGAGGCGCGAAAGCGCGCCGAGCGCCGGGGTGAGCAGGCGCCCCGCCGGACCGGCGTGGGCGAGGGCCGCCCGGGCCGCGTTGGCGCCGCACGCGCCGTGCACGCCGCCGCCCGGGTGCGCGGAGGCCGATGCCAGGTACAGGCCCGCGACCGGCGTCTCGGCGCGCCCGAGGCCGGGGACGGGCCGGAACACCAGCTGCTGGTGGAGCATCGCGGTGCCGCCGTTGAGCGCGCCGCCGCGCAGGTTGGCGTCGTGGTCCTGGAACGCGGGCGGCGCGGTGACGCGCCGGTCGAGGACGCGGGAGCGGAAGCCGGGGGCGAGGCGCTCCACGATGTCCTCGAGGCGTCGCGCCATGGCGTCGCGCTCGCGCCCGTCCCAGGCGCCGGTGATCCCGTCCGGCCCGGCGTCGGCCTTCACCCGGTGCGGGACGTGGGTGTACGCCCAGACCGACTCGGTCCCGGCGGGGGAGCGGGCGGGGTCGGCGGTCGTCATCTGGCCGAGGAGCGCGAAGGGCTCGGACGGGACGCGCCCGGTGGCGAGCTGCGCGCTGTAGTCGGTCATCGCGTCCAGGCCGGGGGACAGGTGGACGGTCCCGGCGCGCCCGGCGCCGTCCGCCGCCCAGGGGATCGGCCCGGAGAGCGCCCAGTCGACCTTGAAGGTGGCGTGGTCCCAGACGAAGCGGCGCATGTCGGCGCGCAGCGAGGCCGGCAGGTCGGCCCAGCCGACCAGGCCTCCGTAGAGGGCGGGGGCCGACACGTCGGCGAGGACGGCCTTCGCGGCGCGCACCGGTTCGCCGGACGCGGTGCGGACGCCGAGCGCGCGCCCGTCCCGCACGACGACCGAGGCGACCGGGGTGTCGCAGCGCACACGCCCGCCGCGCGACTCCAGCCGCCGCACGAGCGCCGCCGTCAGCTCGCCCGCGCCGCCCTCGGGGACCGGCCACCCGTACCGCTGCCCGGCCATGGCGAGCAGCCAGCCGAACAGCGCCCCGGCGGTCGACTCGGGGAACATGTCGGTGTGCAGCGTCGACCCGGCGAGCAGCAGCGGGCCGCCGGAACCGGCGAACTCCTGCTCGCCGAGCGTGCGGACGGGCGCCAGCAGCGTGCGCAGGGCCCGGAGCCCGCCCGCCCGGCGCGCCGACGCCAGCAGCGGGAGCGCGGCCCGCACCGGCGGGAACGGGCCGAGCAGGGCGCGCAGGACGTCCTCCCCCATCTCGTCCCACAGGCCGCAGAGCCGCAGCCACGCCTCGCCGTCGCCCGCGCCGAGCGCGTCGAGGCCCGCGGCGGTCGCGTCGCGGTCGCGCTCCAGGACGGCGCAGCGCCCGTCCTGGAGCGGGTGGGCGAGGACGGCGGGCGCGTGCCGCCAGCGAAGCCCGTGCCGCTCCAGCTCCAGCGCCCGCATCGCGGGCGACGCGACGCCGAGCGGGTAGAACGCGCTGCACAGGTCGCTCACGTGGTCGGGGTGCACGCCCCGGTCGCTGCGCACCGCGCCGCCGGGTTCGGGCTGCGCTTCGAGCACCTCCACGTCCCAGCCGGCGTCGGCCAGCATGTTCGCGGCGACGAGGCCGTTGTGCCCCGCGCCGACGACGACGGCGTCGGCCATGCGGCATCCCTCCCCGTGATCACCTTACGGGCCGACGCGGGCGGGCGGCGGTCAGCCCACGTCGAGCCGGGCCAGCAGCCGCATCACGCCCGGAGCCACGCGCGACCCGAGGTAGCCGAGGCGCGCCTCCGGGGTCACCGGGACGACCGCGCGGTCGCGGCGGACGGCCGCGACGATCTGCTCCGCCACGCGGTCCGGCCCGTAGCCGCGGCGCGCGTAGGCGCGCGCGACGCGCTCCCGGCTGAGCGCCTCGTCCTCTTCGCCGCGGCCGACGAAGCGGGACGTGCGGGTGATGTTGGTGTTGACGATCCCCGGGCACACGGCGCTGACCCCGATGCCCTCGCCCTTCAACTCGGCGCGCATGCACTCCGACAGCATCAGCACGGCCGCCTTGCTGGTCGCGTAGGCGGGCAGCGCGCGGGACGGCGTGAACGCCGCCGCAGAGGAGGTGTTGACGATATGGCCGCCCTGCCCCCGCTCCACCATCTGCCTGGCGAAGAGCCGTGAGCCGTGGAGGACGCCCCACAGGTTGACGTCCAGGACTCTGCGCCAGTCGTCGGCGCCGTGCTCCAGGAACGGGCCGGCCATGCCGATCCCGGCGTTGTTGACCACGACGTCCGGTACGCCGTGCTCGTGCATGACCGCCTTGGCGAAGTCCCCCATCGCGCCGCGGTCGGACACGTCCACCTGGAAGGCGTGCCCCGCCGGGCCGAGGAGGCCGGCGAGTTCGGCGGTGCGCTCGGCGGAGGCGCCGTCGAGGTCGGCGGCGACCACCTCGGCGCCGCGTTCGGCGAAGGCCAGCGCGGTCGCGCGGCCGATTCCGCTCCCCGCGCCCGTGACGACGACGAGCGACCCGTCGAAGGACCGGCGGCCCCGGGTCACCCTGGCCCGCTTGAGCGCGCGCGACTCGGCGGCGGCGAGCGGGCCTCCCTGGACGCCGGTGATGTGCTCGGTGACCCAGCGGGCGACGACCTCGGGGTGGCTGCGCGGCACCCAGTGCCCGGCCTTGAGCGTCCGCAGCGACAGGTTCGGGACGCGCCCGGCCAGCCCGCCGACCAGGTGCGGCGACACGAACAGGTCCCTGGTCGGGACGATGACCTGCGTCGGGACGTCCGTCCGCCGGTCGCGCGGGCGGCGCAGCCGCTGGAGCATGTTCGCCCGGTACAGCCCGACCCCCGCCGCGGCGTCGCGCGCCATCGTCGCTGCCGGGTGGCCCTGCCGGGGCGGGACGCCCTCTCCGAGTTCCAGGGCCTTGGCGAACGGCTTCGCCATCCCGGCCCGCCACAGCAGTTCCGGCAGCACCGGCGTCTGGAAGAAGTAGATGTACCAGGAGCGGAAGGCCTGCCCGGCCGCCCGCCGCAGGTTGGCCGGGGTGGGGCGCGCCAGGTTCCGCCGCGTCCAGTGCGCGACGTGGTCCAGGCACGGGCCGGAGATCGAGGTGAAGGAGGCGAAGCGGTCCGGCATCGTGCAGACCGCCTCCCACGACTGGATGGAGCCCCAGTCGTGCCCCACCAGGTGCACCTTGCGCTCGGGCGCGGTCGCGTCCAGGACGGCCTCCATGTCGGCCATCAGGTACTCGAACGTGTAGCGCCTGCTCCCGCGCGGACGGGACGAGGCGCCCGCGCCGCGCACGTCGTACCGGACGACGTGGAACCGCTCGGCGAGCCGCGCGGCCGTCTCGTCCCAGACGGCGTGGGTGTCGGGGTAGCCGTGGACCAGCAGGACGGTCGGGCGCGACGGGTCGCCCTGCTCGTAGACGGCGAGGTCGACGCCGTCGCCGCGGACGTGCCGCCGCGCGACGGGTGGGGCGGGGTGTGTCATGCGGTCGTCTCCCGTCGGGCCCACCGGTGCACGTGGGGCAGGTCGTCGTCGAGCCAGTACGCGTCGTCCTCGGTGACCACGAGGATCTCCTCGAACTTCACGCCGACGCCGCGGAACCCGATGTGGGGCTCGACCGCCCACAGCCCGGGCGTCGGGGGATGCTGGGACTGCGCGGCCCCGTTCCAGAGCGGGGAGCGCCCTTCCAGGCGCTCCTTGACCAGTTCGCGGCCGATGGTCTGGAGGAACCGTACACCGAATGGGAATCCCACGCGCTTCGGGAGAATCCCGCCGATGACGCCGATCTGATGGCCGATGACGCGCCCCGGATACACGCGGTGGCGGCTGTCGTATCCCTGGCGCTCGATGAGCGCGTCGACCTCGGCGTAGACGTCCGCGAACGTGCGCCGTTCGCGGACGAGGCGCAGGATGAGCGTCCGGTATCCGGCGAGGTCGGCGTCGAGCCGCTCCCAGATCCTGTTCTGGCCGAGGACGCCGCCGTACCCGATGTCGGCGGAGTAGCCGTCCCTCACCGGGGCCATGTCCAGGATGTAGGGCATGCCCTCCTCCAGGCGCGTCCGGCCGGGCAGGAACTGCGTGGGCGCGCGGAAGCCGCGGAACGCCGTCCGGTCGCCGAACCAGGCGAACGGGGTGTGCAGCCAGTCGTCGACGCCGCGTGCGCGCAGCCACCGGCGCATGCGGCGGCACGCCTCGCGCTCCGTCACGCCGGGTTCGAGCGTGCCGGCGACCTCCTCGGCGCACCGGTAGCACAGGCGCTGGACGGCACGGAACCGCTCGAGCTCGGCGGCGTCGTGCACGCGGGCGAGCGGCACTTTATTGGACATTCTGTTAATAAATCGCCGATCCGCGTCCGGGTCAAGGACCCGCGGCAGTGACGCCCGCCACCGCGCGGTATGCGAGAGGCGACACCGCGGAGCGCGAGAGGCGGCACCGCGGAGCGCGAGGCGGCGGGTCTAGCAGGGGGCGTGGCCGGCGGCCCTGGCGGCGGGCGACTGCTCGAGGTACTCCAGCGCGCGGGGCGTGGAGCACACCTTGGAGGGGTGGTGGTCCGGCCTGAGGTAGACGGGCGCCTCGCCGAGCAGGAGCCGGAAGACGCCGGGCACGTGGCCGAGCCGGACGGACCGCCGGTAGGAGCGGTAGACGCGCAGCGGGGTCACCCGCCGCTTGATCGTGGGGTCCTGCTTGAGCAGGTAGAGCGAGCCGCCGATGAGGGCCCAGTACAGGAA
This sequence comes from Actinomadura coerulea, assembly GCF_014208105.1. Lineage (NCBI taxonomy): Bacteria > Bacillati > Actinomycetota > Actinomycetes > Streptosporangiales > Thermomonosporaceae > Actinomadura > Actinomadura coerulea. The sequence continues at coordinate 2,291,585 of NZ_JACHMQ010000001.1, read as the reverse complement.
GAACAGCGACACCACCCACGCGGCGACGCGGGTCGGGTAGCGGCCGCCCATGGCCTTGTAGACGTCGAAGACGACCGAGCGGTGCTCGACCTCCTCGGCGCCGTGCCAGCGCAGCAGGTCCAGCATCGTGGGGTCGACGCCGGCCTTGTCGAGCCGGTCGTTGTCCATGATCCACTGCCCGAGGACGGCGGTGTAGTGCTCGATCGAGGCGACCGCGGCCAGCTCGAAGCGAAGCCGGCGCCGCCACGCCCGCGGGTTGCGCTCCTTCAGCGCCGCCATCTGCGCGGGGCGCTCGGCGTTGCCCCGGCCCGCCGCGTCGGTGATCTTCGAGACGTCGATGCCGGCGCGCTGCAGGATCTGGTCGAGGACGCCCTGGTGGGAGCGGGCGTGCACCATCTCCTGCCCGATGAAGCCCTTGATCTCCTCCAGCAGCCGCTCGTCCCGGATGTGCGGGCGGGCGTCCTTGACGCACTGGATGAACCACTTCTCGCCCTCGGGCAGGACGATGTGGAACGAGTTGATGATGTGGGTGGCGACCGGGTCGTCCGGGACCCAGTGCAGCGGGGTCCGCGACCAGTCGAAGGAGACGCGCCGCGGCTTGATCGGCGGATGGCGCTCGTCGATGGGCGCCGTGCCGCCGCTCGCCTGGGGCCTCGTCATGCGGTCCTCGCCTTCCACGCGTCCGGGTCGGCCGCGACGTGCCCCCGCGCCGCGCGTATGCCATTGGCAGTGCAGTCAACTCCTGCGGCGCCCGCGGTTTCTTGAGGCGAGGCCAACAAGTTACCGCTTGGTTTTCGATCCGGGGTGACAAGTAGCGCCGCTCAGAGGTCGATACGCTCAGCACCCGCGTAGACGTTCATGGTCTCGCCGCGCAGGAAGCCGACGAGCGTCATCCCCGCGTCCTCGGCGAGGTCCACCGCCAGCGAGGACGGCGCCGACACCGCCGCGAGGACCGGGACGCCGGCCGTCATCGCCTTCTGCGTCAGCTCGAACGACGCGCGCCCGCTCACCATGAGGACCGTCCCGGTCAGGGGCAGCCGCCCCTGCCGCAGGGCCCACCCGATCACCTTGTCGACGGCGTTGTGGCGGCCGACGTCCTCGCGCAGGGCGAGGAGCCCGCCCTCGGCGTCGAACAGCCCGGCGGCGTGCAGGCCGCCCGTCCGGTCGAACACCCGCTGCGCCGCGCGCAGCCGCTCCGGCATGGCCGCCAGCACGTCCGGGGTGAGCCGCACCGGGTCGCCGGCCACCTCGTAGGGCCGGTCGGCGCGCAGCGCCTCGATGCTCGACTTGCCGCACACCCCGCAGGCGCTGGTGGTGGTGAACGCCCGCGTCATGGAGTCGTCCGGAGGCGGCACGCCGGGGGAGAGCACGACGTCGAGGGTGTTCTGCTCCTCGGTGTCGGCGCAGTACCGCATCGCCGCGATGTCGCCGGCCCCGCCGACCACGCCCTCGGCCGCCAGGAACCCGGCGACCAGGTCGAAGTCGTGCCCGGGCGTGCGCATCGTGATCGTCAGCGGCTTGCCGGCGACGCGGATCTCCAGCGGCTCCTCCGCCGCGAGCGTGTCGGGCCGGCGTACCGGCGACCCGGACGCGCTCAGCCGCAGCACGGGCCTGCGCACGGTGATCCGCCCCATGACCGTTGACGGTACCCCGGGAACCGGTCCCAAACGAAGTCCCGGCCGGGGCGTCCGCCGCACCGGCTAGTCGGGCACCCCGCGCGGGCGGGGCGCCCGCCACCCCCGGCGCATCGCGAGGACGCGCAACCCGAACGCCATCACGGCGGCGCCGGCGGTGACGGCGCCGCCGTGCAGGCCCGCGCTCTCGGCGCCGGCGGTCACGGCCGCGCCGAGCAGCGCGGGCACCGCGTACAGCTGCCGGTCGTACAGCACCGCCGGGATGCGGCCCGCCAGCACGTCGCGCAGGATGCCGCCGCCCACCGCCGTCACGATGCCGAGCAGCACCGCGTGCACGGGCGAGAGCCCGTACTCCAGCGCCTTGACCGTCCCCGTCGCGCAGAACAGCCCGAGCCCGGCCGCGTCGAACAGCAGCACCGCCGGCAGCAGCCGCGTGACCTGCGGATGCCAGAAGAACACCAGTGCCGACGCCCCCATCGGCACCAGCACGTATCCGAGGTCGGTGAACGCCGCCGGGGGGACGGCCCCGATGAGCAGGTCGCGCAGGATCCCGCCGCCGAGCGCGGTGATCTCGGCCAGCACCACCATGCCGACGACGTCCAACCGCTGCCGGACGGCCGCGAGCGCGCCCGACACGGCGAAGACGAAGATCCCGGCGAGGTCCAGCAGCCACGCGGCCCCGTGGCCGCTCACCTACGGCGGTCCGTCCGGTCGATGTTCCAGTTGGCCACCACCGCCGCGAAGGGCGGGATGACCAGCGCCACCACCGTCATGGCGATCGCGGCCGGGTGCGAGTACAGCCGGACCACCGCCCAGGCGAGCACGAAGAGCGTGAGGCACGTGCCCATCATGATCCCGTAGGCCAGCTTGCGACGCCTCATGCCCTCACGTTACGTCGCGCCCGCTCCCCGCCCCGCACGGAGCGAGGTGGCGGAGGCGTACGGGAATCGAACCCGCCGTCCCGAGATCCTCGGGACCGTCGGCTTTGAAGGCCGGGGAGGCCACCAGGCGCTCACACGCCTCCGGCGGCGATCTTAGCCTGTGTACAGGGAGTCGATGTCGGCGGCGTACTTGGTGTGCACGACGCGCCGCTTCAGCTTGAGGGTCGGGGTGAGCTCCTCGCTCTCGGCGGTCCACTCGGCGGTGAGCAGGCGCCACCGCTTGACCTGCTGGACGCGGGCGAGCCGGGCGTTGGCGTCCTCGACCGCGCGGGCGACCTCCTCCAGGACGAGGGGGTGGTCGGCGAGGGCGGCGAGGTCGGTGGTGTCGACGCCGTGGGCGGCCGCCCAGACGGGCGCGACCTCGCCGTCGAGCGTGATGAGCGCGACGACGTAGGGGCGGCGGTCGCCGAAGGCGAGCGCCTGCCCGACGAGCGGGTGCTCCTTGAGGTGGTTCTCCACCAGGGAGGGGGCGATGTTCTCGCCGCCCGCGGTGATGATCAGCTCCTTCTTGCGGTCGACGACGGTGAGGAAGCCGTCCTCGTCCAGGCGGCCGATGTCGCCGGTGTGCACCCAGCCGTCGCCGTCGATGAGGTCCGCGGTGGCGTCGGGGCGGTTCAGGTAGCCGGGGGTGCAGGTGGCGCCGCGGACGAGGATCTCGCCGTCGTCCGCGAGCCTCAGCTCGACGCCGGGGAACGGGCGGCCGACGGTGCCGAGCTTGAAGGAGTCGGCGAGGTTGGCGGTGATGGCGCCGGTCGTCTCCGTCATCCCGTAGGCGTCGAAGATCTTCAGGCCGAGCCCGGCGAAGAACCGGGCCACCTCGACGGGCAGCGGCGCGGCGGCGCTGGAGGCCTGGCGGACGCGGTCGAGGCCGAGCAGGGCGCGCATCGGGGTGAGGACGGCCTGGTCGGCCCGCTCGAAGGCCTCGGCGATCGGCGGGGTGAGGGTGCTGCCGTGCTCCTGCGCCGTCACGTACGCGCGGCCGGCGTCCAGGGCGGCGGCGACCGCCCGCTTCCTCGCCTCGTCCCGCTCGGCCGACAGCACCGCCTGGATGCCGGCCATGATCTTCTCCCAGACGCGCGGGACGCCGAAGAAGGAGTGCGGCCGCACCTCGCCGAGGACGGTCGTGAGCTGGGCCGGGTCGGGGCAGAAGTGGACGTGGGAGGCCAGCCGGACCGGCAGGTAGTAGCTGAGGACGCGGTCGGCGATGTGCGCGAACGGCAGGTAGGAGATGCCGGCCGGGTGCTCGGGCAGGACGGAGCTGCGCTCGACCATCTCCGCCTCGTGCAGCGCCATCGAGTGCGTGATCAGGACGCCCTTGGGGTCGCCGGTGGTGCCGGAGGTGTACAGGAGGGTGGCGGTGTCCCCGGGCCCGACCGCCTGCCAGCGCCGGTCGGTGGCGAGCGGGTCGGCGGCGAGCTCGCGGCGGCCGAGCTCGGTGAAGTCGTCCCAGGCGAGGAAGCGGTCGCCGGGCGGGCAGGCGCCGGAGTCCACCACGATGATCTTGCGGAGGTGCTGGAGGCGGTCCAGGACGGGCAGCCAGCGGCCGAGCTGGTCCGCGCCGTCCAGCACGGCGTACCTGGCCGAGCAGTGCCCGGCGACGAACGCGACCTGGTCGGGCGCGAGCGTCGCGTAGACCGTCGTGGGGACGCCGCCGGCGTGCACGGCGCCGAGGTCGGCCAGCACGTGCTCGGAGCGGTTCGGCATCATCAGCGCGACGACGTCGCCGGCCTCCAGGCCGAGGGCGGCGAATCCGGCGGCGGTCTCCAGCGCGCGGGTCCGGGTGTCCGCCCAGGTGAGCGTGCGCCACTCGCCGTCGATCCGGTCGGAGTAGGCGGGCCTGCCGCCGTGCCGCGCGGCGGTCGCGGCGAGGGCGGTGCAGATGGTCTGCCCCGCGACGGCCCGGTCGAGGTCGGCCCGCTGTTCCTGGATCCCCATGTCGTCCCTCGTGGTAGGTGACGGTAGTAAGTGATGACTTGCAGAACTGAGATCGCATCACGCCGAACCTGGTTCGGACAAGGGGTTCGCCGGTTTTCGGTGCTGGTCGGGGGCCCGGTCGGCGATCGGTGACCGGGCGCGTACCGTCCGTTTGTTGATCATTTGAGATAGTTGTGCGTTAAATTCAGCGGTGACCCGACCCGCCCCCGTGGCCCGCCTGACGCAGTACGCACGCGGCGGCGGCTCCAGCAAGATCCCGCCCGGGGAGCTGGAGCGGGTCGTGGCCGGCCTCACCGGCGGGGACGACGCCCTCCTCGTCGGCGGTCCCGACGGCGACGGCGCCGCCGTGCTGCGTCTCGACGGCGGGCGGGCCGTGGTCTCCACCGCCGACTTCCGCACCCCCGTCGTCGACGACGCCTACGACTGGGGGCGGATCGCCGCCGCCAACGCGCTGTCCGACGTCTACGCCGTCGGGGGAGTGCCGCTGATGGCCCTGAACCTGCTCGGCTGGCCCGCCGACGCGCTGCCCGCCGAGCTGGCCCGCGAGGTGCTGCGCGGCGGCCGGGACATGGCGGCCCGGGCCGGCGTCGCGATCGCCGGCGGGCACAGCATCGAGGACCCCGAGCCGAAGTACGGCCTCGCGGTCACCGGGACCGCCGACCCGGACCGGCTGCTGCGGCTGGACGCGGGCCGCCCCGGCGTCCCGCTCACGCTGACCAAGCCGCTCGGGGTCGGCGCGCTCAACGCCCGGCACCGGGCGACCGGGGAGGTGTTCCCGCACGCGGTCGCGGCCATGACGGAGCTGAACGCGGCGGCGGGCGCGGCCGCCCTCGCACGCGGCGCCGCGTGCGCCACCGCCGTCTCCGGCTTCGGCCTGCTCGGCCACCTGTACAAGCTGGCGCGGGCGAGCGGCGTCACCGCCGTCGTGGACGCCTCCGCCGTCCCCTACCTCGACGGCGCGCGCGCCGCGGTGCGCGACGGGTTCGTGCCCGGCGGCACCCGCCGCAACCTCGCGTGGGTGTCGCCGCACACCCTCTTCCGCCGGATCGCCGAGGAGGAGCGGCTGCTGCTGGCCGACGCCCAGACCTCCGGCGGCCTGCTGGTGGCCGGAGAGATCCCGGGCGCGCCGATAGTAGGCGAACTAACCCCCAAGGCTCGCCACCCCGTCATCATCCGCTGAGAACTTGAATCGTCGACTTGCGGCGTGTCGCCCTTATCGGCGCCGGCGGTGTCAAGCGGTTGTTGCAACGAGGTATTCGTTGAGTGCTTGGGCTGGGGTTTTCCAGTTCAGGGTTTGGCGGGGTCGTCCGTTGAGCTGGCGGGCGACTTCGTCGAGGTCGTGCTGGGTGTAGTTGCGGAAGTCGGTGGAGGAGCGGGGGAAGTACTGGCGCAGCAGCCCGTTGGTGTTCTCGTTGGAGCCGCGCTGCCAGGGCGCGTGCGGGTCGCAGAAGTAGACCCGGCACCCGGTGGCCAGGGTGAAGTCGGCGTGCTGGGCCATCTCCGATCCCTGGTCCCAGGTCAAGGTCGCGGCCAGCTCGGCCGGCAACCGCCGCATCAAAGTGGTCAGCACGCCGGTGACCTGCTCGGACACGCGTGAGTGCGGCAACGCGCCGAGCATCACGAACCGGGTGGTGCGCTCGACCAGGGTGATGATGGCGCTGGATCCGCGGGCCCCGATCACCAGGTCGCCCTCCCAGTGCCCCGGCACCGCCCGGTCGGCCGCCTGGGCGGGCCGGGCCGAGATGTGCAGGCCCTGGATCCAGGGCCGGCGGCTGCGCGCCGCGCTCTCGGCGCGGGCCAGACGCGAGGGCGGACGGCGGGCGGCGCGGCCGCTGCGCAGCACCGACCCCTCCCCCGGCCGCAACTGCAGCTGCCGGGCCAGCTCGGCCCGCATCCGGCCCCGGGCCTGGTAGTAGATCGCCTGATAAATCGTCTCGTGCGACACTCGCATCTCCGGCTGGTCAGGATAGGCGGCGCGCAGGTGCGCCGCGATCTGCTGCGGCGACCACCGCCGCACCAGCAGATCACGCACCACCGGCCACAACCGGCCCTGGCACCAGGCCCGGCCCTTGTTCCCGCTGTTGCCGATCAACTTGCCCGGCCGGTGCCGACGCGCCCGCTCATCGGCCTTGCGCTGCGCGGCCACATGCGAGTACGTCCACCGGTACAGCCCGCCCAGCCCGCCCGGACACGCGGTGGTCGCCCGGCCCGGATACCGCGCCCCGCCCCCACCGGCGTCCGACCGCCGATAGGAGTGGTTACGGCGCACCTCCCGCCACACAGTTGACCGGTCCCGGCCGATCGCCTCCGCGATCTGCGGAAACGACCGGCCCGCACCGAACAACACCTCGATCTGCGCGCGCTCAGCAGCTGTCAGACGTCTTCCCGGCACAACAAGATCCTTCCAGGGATCTCGTTGCAACAGACACTAGAGACCGCCGCCCCCATAAGGGCAACACGCCGCAAGTCGACGTGGCCGTGTCGCCGGTCGGGGCGGCGGGTAGGTTCCCGGCACGGCCTCATCGGGGACGGGGGAGGCGAGGCATGACCATCGGCGGGCTCGTGGCCGCCGTCGTCCTGGGCGCCGCCGTCGGGGTCCTGGGCAGGTTCGTCGTGCCGGGCCGCGAGAGGATGCCGGCGTGGCTGCTGATGGCGGTCGGCGTCGTCGCGGCGTTCGGCGGGACGGGTCTGGTCCACCTGTCCAGCCTCGGCGACGGAGGCTGGAACCTGTGGGAGGCGCTCTTCCAGATCATCCTCCCGGTGGCCGCCGTCGTCCTGGTGGCGACGTTCTGGCCCAAGCGAACCGGCCGCTGACGCGGGCCGCCCCTCTTTGCGGCGGTTCCCTGCGCGCGGACCGGTCGCTGACGGGGGCCGGCGCCTTTGCGTCGGCCTCCTACGCGCGCGGATTGCCCGCTGACGCGGGCCGCCGCCTTTGGGGCGGTTCCCTGCGCGCGGATTGCCCGCTGACGCGGGCCGTCCCCTTCGCGGCGGGCTCCTACGTGCGGCGCAGGACGGGGCGCAGGCCGTCCAGCACGTCCGGGTCCTCGATCGTGGACGGGACGGCCACCTCCTGCCCGTCGGCGATGCCCCGCATCACGCCCCGCAGGATCTTGCCCGAGCGCGTCTTCGGCAGCGCGGGCACGACGGTGATCTCCTTGAGCGCGGCGACGGGCCCGATCTGCTCGCGCACCATCGCGACCAGTTCGGCGCACACCTCGCCCGGCTCGGCCAGGATCCCGCTCTTCAGCACGACCAGCCCGCGCGGCACCTGCCCCTTGAGCGCGTCCTGGACGCCGATGACGGCGCATTCGGCGACGGCCGGGTGGGAGGAGATGACCTCCTCCATCGTCCCGGTGGACAGCCGGTGCCCGGCCACGTTGATCACGTCGTCGGTGCGCCCCATCACCCAGACGTAGCCGTCCTCGTCGACGTGCCCGCCGTCGCCGGTCAGGTAGTGGCCGGGGAACCTGGTCAGGTACGACTCGACGAAGCGCTCGTCGTCCTGCCACAGCGTGGGCAGCGTGCCGGGCGGCAGCGGCAGCCGGATCGCGATGTCGCCGTCGGCGCCCGGCGGGACGGGGGAGCCGTCCGGGCCGAGGACGCGCACGTCGTACCCCGGCACCGGCACCGACGGCGACCCCGCCTTGACCGGCATCGGCTCCAGCCCGCGCAGGTTCGCCACGATCGGCCAGCCGGTCTCGGTCTGCCACCAGTGGTCGATCACCGGGCGGTCCAGGACGCGCGAGGCCCACCGGTAGGTGTCGGGGTCGAGGCGCTCGCCGGCGAGGAACAGCGTCTCCAGGGCGGACAGGTCGTGCCCGGCGAGGAGCGTGCCCTCGGGGTCCTCCTTCTTGATGGCGCGGATCGCGGTCGGCGCGGTGAACAGCGCCTTCACCCGGTGCTGCGCGGCCACCCGCCAGAACGCGCCCGCGTCCGGCGTCCCGACCGGCTTGCCCTCGTACAGCACGGTCGTGCAGCCGGTGAGCAGCGGCGCGTACACGATGTAGGAGTGCCCGACGACCCAGCCGACGTCGGAGGCCGCCCAGAAGACGTCGCCCCGCCCCACGCCGAACACGTTCTCCATCGACCAGCGCAGCGCCACCGCGTGGCCGCCGTTGTCGCGCACGACGCCCTTCGGCCGCCCGGTCGTGCCGGAGGTGTAGAGGATGTAGAGCGGGTCGGTGGCGGCGACGGGCACGCACCCGGCGGGCTCGGCGGCCGCGACGGCCTCGTCCCACTCCACGTCCCGCGGCCGGACGAGGTCGGCGTGCAGCTGCTCGCGCTGCCGGATGACGCACCGCTCGACCTTGTGCCGGGCCAGCTCCAGCGCCCGGTCGAGCAGCGGCTTGTAGGGGACCACCCGGCCCGCCTCGATCCCGCAGGACGCCGACACGACCGCCTTCGGGCGGGCGTCGTCGATGCGCACCGCCAGCTCCCGCGCCGCGAACCCGCCGAAGACCACCGAGTGCACGGCGCCGAGCCGCGCGCACGCCAGCATCGCGATGACGGCCTCGGGCACCATCGGCAGGTAGATGACCACGCGGTCGCCCCGGTCGACGCCCAGCGCGCGCAGCGCCCCGGCGAACCCCGCGACGAGGCCGGTCAGCTCCCGGTAGGTGTAGGTCCGCACGGTCCCGGTGACGGGGCTGTCGTAGATCAAAGCGGCCTGCTCGCCGCGGCCCTCCTCGACGTGCCGGTCCAGCGCGTTGTCGCAGGTGTTGAGCTCACCGCCGGTGAACCACCGGTAGAAGGGCGGCGCCCCGTCGTCCAGCACCCGGTCCGGCGGGACGAGCCACCGCACGTCCCGTGCCGCCAGCCCCCAGAAGCGGGTCGGATCGGCGATGCTGCGTTCGTACGCGGCCGCGTAGGCGCCCATGTCGTCCTCCCGGTGACGGGTCCTGGCCCGGATCTGCGCGGAGGCCCGGACCGGCGTCGCCGCGGTTCGGGCCGCACCCCTATAGGGCATGGCGCGGGGCCGGTTCGTCAAGGGCCCGCGCCGCCGGGCGGGGTCTACCCGGGGTGGCGCAGGGCGTGCGCGACGGCGATGACGGCGGCCAGCGCCGCCCCCGCGGAGACCACCCAGAAGCACAGCTCGTAGGCGCCGAGTGAGGGGACGCCGGGGCCCGCGGCCCGCCCGGCCAGGATCGACGCCGTGACGGCGCCCGCGACGCTGCCGCCCGTGGTGCGGACGAGCGAGTTGATGCCGCTGGCGATGCCGCTCTGGTCCATCGGGACGTGCCGGACGGCGAGGGTGCCGAGCGCGGCGTAGGCGATCCCGAACCCGACGCCCTGGATGGCGCTGAACGCGAGCATGTCGTACCCGTGCGAGTTCGACACCGCGAGCCACGCGTAGCACAGCCCGGCGAACGCCGACCCGATCGCGAGGGTGTACGCGGGGCCGAGGCGCGCCGCGACCCGCCCGGCCATCGCCGAGAACACCAGCATCGTCGCGGTGCTCGGCAGCATGTAGAGCCCGACGTCCAGCACCGAGCCGCCGAGCCCGTAGCCGACCTCCTCCGGCCGCGCCTGGACGAAGCCGGCGATCAGCGTGAACGCGGCGAACATCGAGAAGCCGAGCAGCGCCGAGACGACGTTGGCCGACAGCGACCGGGGGCCGACCAGCAGGTTCAGTCGCACCATGGGCGCGCGGACCCGCATTTCGACCGCCACCCAGACCGCGCAGAGGGCGACCGCGGCGCCGAACAGGGCGAGGACCCCGCCGGACGTCCAGCCCCACGCGTTGCCCTGGCTGATGCCGAGCAGCAGGCAGACCAGCCAGCAGGCGAGCAGGACCGCGCCCGGCAGGTCGGGCCGCCCGCCGGTGCGGACGCCGACGTCGCGCGCCGTCGCGGCGACCAGCGCCAGCCCGGCCGCCGCCAGCGCGGCGGCGATCCAGAACACCGGGTGGTGGCTGCCGGTGCGGGTGGCGATCAGCCCGGTCACGATCATGCCGGCGCTGCCGCCGACGCCCATGGTGGCGCTGACGATGCCGATCGCCGTGGTCACCCGCTCGGCCGGGAACGTGTCGCGGATCATGCCGATGGCGAGCGGGATCATCGCCGCCGAGACGCCCTGCAGGGCGCGCCCGGCGATCAGCACCGGCAGCGAGCCGGACACCGCGCACACCACCGAGCCGGCCAGCAGCAGCACGAGGGCCAGCAGGATCATCCGCTTCTTGCCGTACATGTCGCCGAACCGCGTCAGCAGCGGGGTGGCGACGGCGCCGGCCAGCAGGGACGCGGTGAACACCCACGTCACGTCCGTGATGGGGGCCTGGAACCGGGTCATGAGCTGCGGCAGCAGCGGCAGCACGAGCGTCTGCTGCACCGACACGACCATCCCGGCGACGGCGAGCGCGAGCAGGGTGGGGCCGGTGGGCCGGGCCGCCGGGGCGCCGGCTCCGGGGGCCGCGGGGGAGCCGGCCGCGCCGGCCGGGGCGCCTGTCCTGCGAGCCGCCGGGACGCCGGTCATGCGTACCTCCCGCATCGGCCGGTCGCCGGAGCCCCGGCGCGCGGCATGTAGTTACTTAACCTAAATAAGTGTAGAGCGGGTGAATCGCCCGTCGATGTCCGCCGGTGCCGCGCGACGCGCCAGCGCGTCGGCGTTTTGCGCGGGGGCCGGGCGTCCCTAGGGTTGCCTTCCGTGGACCTCCGTCTGCGCAACCCCCGCACCGCCTTCCGAAACGCCACTCCCCGCACCGAGACCTCCCGCACCGCCACTCCCCGCACGGCCCGTTCGCGCGCGGCCATCGGCGTTCAGCCCTGGAAAGGACGCTGATGCACGTCGTCACCACCGCCGGACACGGTGGGCACGGCAAGTCGGCGCTCGTACGAGCCCTCACGGGCATGCGGCCCGGTGAGACGGGCGCCTGGACGGAGCTGCCCTCGGGGCGGCGCGTCGCGTTCGTCGACGCGCCCGGGGACGAGCGGTCCGTCCCGGACTGGCTCGCCGGGGCGGCGCCCGCGTCCGCGGTCCTGCTCACCGTCGCCGCCGACGAGGGGTGGATGCCGCAGACCCGCGAGCACCTGGAGGCCCTCGCCGCGCTCGGCGTCCGGTCCGGCGTCCTCGCGGTCACCAAGGCCGACGCCGCCGACCCCAGGCCCGCGCTGCGCCAGATCCGCGAACGGCTGACCGGTACCGCGCTGCGCGGCGCGGAGGCCGTCGCGGTGAGCGCCGACACCGGCGCCGGGGTGGCCGAGCTGGCCGCCGCGCTCGACCGCCTCGCCGGCCGGCTGCCCGTGCCCGACCCCGCCGCCCCGGTGCGCCTGTGGGCGGACCGCGCGTTCACCGCCGGGCGGCAGGCCGTCATCGCCGGCACCCTCACCGCCGGGACGGTCGCCGTGGGGGACGAGCTGCTCCTCATGCCCGCGGGCGAGCGGGTCCGCGTCCGGACGATCGGCTGCGCCGGCGAGCCCCGCGAGTCGGTCGGCGGCGTCTCCCGCGTCGTGGTGACGCTGCGCGACGCCGGGCGCGTCGACCCCGGCATGGCCCTGGTCACACCGGGCGCCTGGACGCACACCACCTCCGTCGACGTCCGCACACGCTTCGGCGAGGCGTCCGGCAGGCTCGCGCGGCGGATGACGCTGCACATCGGGTCGGCCGCCGTCGCGGTCGGGCTGCGGCCCCTCGGCCCCGACACCGCGCGCCTGACCCTGAACGCCCGGCTCGCCCTGCACCTCGGCGACGCCGGGCTCCTGCGCGACCCCGACCGCCGCTCCATCGCCGGGGTGAGCGTCCTGGACGTCCGGCCGCCGACCCTCGTGCGCCGCGGCGCGGGCGCCGCCCGCGCCCGCGAGCTGGCGACCTGGCCCGACCGTCCGGACGGCGCCGTCGTGCTCCGCCGGCACGGCGTGCTGCGGCGCTCGGAGCTGTCGCTCATGGGCTGCGCGCCGCCGCCCGGCGCCGTCGCCCTGGACGGCGAGTGGATCGCCGACCCGGCGCACTGGAGGTCGCTGTTCGACCGGCTCGCCGAGGAGGCGGCCCGGCACGCCGCCGAGAGCCCCGGCGCCCCCGGCGTCCCGCTGGAGGCCGTCCGGCTCCGCCTCGGCCTGCCCTCCCGCCAGGCCGCCGCGGCGCTCGTCCGGCCCCCGCTGCGCCTGGAGGCGGGACGCGTCTACGGCCCGTCCCCGGACCCCGCCCCGGAGCCGGCCGCCGAGCCCGCCCCGACGGCGGTCGCCGCGGAACCGCCCCCGCCCTGGGCCGAGGCCGTGCGGCGGCTCCGCGACGACCTCGCCGGCGCCCCGTTCGACCCGCCCAGCGCCGAGCGCCTCGAGGAACTGGGCCTCACCGGCGACACCCTCGCCGGCGCGGAACGCGCGGGCGAGGTCCTGCGGATCGACGACGGCGTCGTGCTGCTCCCGGGCGCCGACCGGGAGGCGCTGCGCGTCCTGTCGGGCCTCCCGCAGCCGTTCACGCCCGCCCAGGCCGGCGACGCCCTCGGGACCGGACGCGACGTCGCCACGGCGCTGCTGCGCCACCTCGACCGGCTCGGCCTCACCGAGCGCCGCCAGGGCGAAAACCGGTTGAACCCGGACGGGTGACTCTGGCGTCATAGATCGCGGTCCGGTTCCGTCGATCAAGGAGTGGGAATGCCGTACCAGACCCTGAAGGGCGGCCGCGTCCCGATCCGGATGTGGACCGACCCCGAGACCGTCGAGGACCTCGCCCTCGACCAGCTGCGCAACGTCTCCGCCCTGCCGTGGGTGGAGGGCCTCGCGGTGATGCCCGACGTCCACTACGGCAAGGGCGCCACCGTCGGCTCGGTGATCGCGATGAGGGACGCGGTGTCCCCGGCCGCCGTCGGCGTCGACATCGGCTGCGGCATGACGGCCGTCAGGTCGTCCCTCACCGTCGAGGACATGCCCGACGACCTGGCGGGGCTGCGCGGCCGCCTGGAGAAGGCGATCCCGGTGGGCCGCGGCTCGCACAAGAACGCCGTCGACCCGTCCGCGCTTCCGGGCCTCAGGGAACGCGGCTGGTACGACTTCTGGAAGGGGTTCGACGACCTGCACCCGGCGGTGCGCTCCCGGCACGGACGCGCCCGCTCGCAGATGGGCACGCTCGGCGGCGGCAACCACTTCCTGGAGCTGTGCGCGGACGACGAGGGCGCGATCTGGCTCGTCCTGCACTCGGGGTCGCGCAACATCGGCAACGAGCTCGCCGAGCACCACATCGAGGCCGCCCGCAAGCTGCCGCACAACCAGGACCTGCCGGACGGCGACCTCGCCGTGTTCCTCAAGGGGACCGCGAAGATGGACGCCTACCGCCACGACCTGTTCTGGGCGCAGGAGTACGCGCGCCGCAACCGCGCCGTCATGACCGCGCTCGCGCAGAACGTCGTCACCAGGCAGTTCGGCGAGAAGCGCTGCAGGTGGGGCGAGGCCATCTCCTGCCACCACAACTACGTGGCGGAGGAGGAGTACGGCGGCGTCGAGCTGCTCGTCACCCGCAAGGGCGCGATCCGCGCCGGCCGCGGCGACCTCGGGATCATCCCGGGCTCCATGGCGACCGGCACCTACATCGTGCGCGGCCTCGGCAACGAGACCGCCTACAACTCGGCCTCCCACGGCGCGGGCCGCAGGATGAGCCGCACCAAGGCCCGCAAGCACTTCACGGTCGAGGACCTGGTCGAGCAGACCAGGGGCGTCGAGTGCCGCAAGGACGGCGGCGTCGTGGACGAGATCCCCGGCGCCTACAAGGACCTCGACGCGGTGATCGAGGCCCAGTCCGACCTCGTCGAGGTCGTGGCGCACCTCCGCCAGCTCATCTGCGTGAAGGGCTGACCCCGGCAGGGCGGCCGTGCCCGGCGGCCCGCCCCCCGCGGGCCGCCGGGCCGCGGTCGCCCGCTACTTCAGCAGCTGGGCCGTGTCGCCGTAGGCGTCGAGGTGCTCGGGGCGCGTCAGCCGGTAGTCCCCGCCGACGTCGGAGTGGAAGTAGCTCGCCCACCGGAGCGGGTGGCCGAGGTTCGCGCGGGCCCGGCCCCAGTCGGTGACCGACCGCATCCACCGCTCGGACTTGATGACGTCCCAGGAGGCGTCCACGCCGTACTCGGCCAGGCCCAGCGGAATGCCGTGGGCGTCGGCGAACTGGCAGACCCGCCGCGTGCGGACGTCCATCGGGGTGGCGTCGCCGGTGGAGGTGATCTCGCCGATCGGGTACTCGTCGATCGCGATGAAGTCGACCAGGCCCTGGTCCGGCCAGTAGTTGCGCAGCGCCGACTGCGGATCGGAGTAGGGCAGGTTGCACGAGTAGTTGGTGAAGCAGATCCCCACCTTCACCCCGACCGCGCGGAACGGTGGCGCCGACCGCCGGTAGAGGCTGATGAAGGCGTCGCCGGACATGTTGTCGACCGGTTCGTGGTAGATGATCACATCGCACTGGGCGCCCTTGGCGACGATGTCGGACGCGAGCGCCTGGAGCGTCGACAGCGGCGTCGACATCGTCGGCTTGACGCTGTAGACGCTCCGCCGCACGCCCACGTCGTAGCGGAGCTGGGAGGCGCCCACCGAGGACGGCGGGGCCCCGTCGTAGCAGCGGCGGACCGGCAGGGGGCGCCCGGTGAGCGTCTCGAAGGCGCTGATCGCCGCCGTCCACGACTGGCCGCTCAGGGGGGTGACGGCCGCCCCGACCAGTGTCATGCTCCACCGCGCTCGCGGAGGGCGGCGCGCCGGCGCTCCCCGGTCCCGACCGCCCGGTGGTCGATCCTCGTACGGCTCATGTCCGCGTCCCCCTTGGTTCGCGAGATGCTTCCTCTCGGTAAAAAGAATGCTACGTAGCGCGATATTGACTCGGCGGCCTTCTTTGTGTGGCCAAAGCAGTCAGAATGTGGTGGCGCGTCAGGTGCCGGAGCGCGGCGCCGCCGCCAGGACGCGGTCGATGAAGGCGGTGACGTCGGAGAGGACCTCGTCGCGGTTGGTCTCGTTGAAGACCTCGTGGCGGGCGCCCGGGTAGAGGCGCTCGGTGAGGTCGTCCCCGCGGATCGCCTCGATGCCGACGCGGGTGTCCCGCGGGCGGACGAGCTCGTCGGCCTCGCCGTGGACGTAGAAGGTCGGCAGCGGCCCCAGGGAGCCGTGCTCGTCGACGCGGCGCAGGGCGGCGTCCAGCGCCCGGACGGTGGGCTTCTTGAACGGGCCGTGCCAGATCAGCGGGTCCCCGGTGTAGGCCCGGCCGACGGCGGGGTCGCGCGAGAGCGTGGAGGTGTCGATCGGCTCGTCCGGCATCGTGCCGAGGGGCAGCAGCTCCTCGACGACGTGCCAGCGGCCGAGGACCGGCCCCGACAGCACGAGCGCGGCGAGGGCGCCGCCGTGGAGCTGGGCGTACCGCGTGGCGATCAGCCCGCCCATGGAATGGCCGATCATGACGACGGGCAGGCCCGGGTGGTCGCCGCGGGCGGCGTCCACGACCGTGCGCAGGTCGGCGACGACGTCCTCGAAGTCCTCGACCAGCACGCGCTCGCCGGCCGAGCGGCCGTGGCCCGCGTGGTCCGGGCCGCAGACGACGGCCCCGTGCCGGACCAGGACGTCCGCGACGTGGCCGTAGCGGCCGAGGTGCTCGCCGTAGCCGTGCACGAGCACCGCGACGTAGCGCGGCTCGCCGTCCGCCCAGATCCGGGCGGTGACCGCCCCCCGCGTGCCCGCGAACTCCCACTCCCGCGACGTCGCCACTCCGGCCTCCCCGATCCCCGCTGGAAGATCACCGTCTCCCGAGGGGGAACGGATCGTCAACCACCGCAATAGGCTGGAGATCCAGACCGCCAGAGGAAAGGGGTGCCCGTGCTGGTCGACACCTTCGGCCGTACCGCGACGGACCTGCGGGTCTCCCTCACCGACCGGTGCAACCTGCGCTGCTCGTACTGCATGCCGCCCGAGGGGCTGGACTGGCTGCCGAAGCCGGAACTGCTCACCGACGACGAGGTCGTCCGGCTGGTCGGGCTCGCCGTGCGCGACCTCGGCGTCACCGAGGTCCGCTACACGGGCGGCGAACCGCTGCTGCGCCGCGGGCTCGCCGAGATCGTACGGCGCACGGCCGAGCAGGCGCCGCGCCCCCAGATCTCGCTCACCACCAACGGGATCGGGCTCGACCGGCTGGCCGCGCCGCTGGCCGGGGCGGGGCTCGACCGGGTGAACGTCTCCCTCGACACCCTCGACCGCGAGACCTTCCGGCGCCTCGCGCACCGCGACCGGCTCGCCGACGTGCTGGAGGGGCTGGCGGCGGCGCGCCGGGCGGGCCTGGCCCCGATCAAGATCAACACCGTGCTGATGCGCGGGATCAACGACCACGAGGCCGTCCCGCTGCTGCGCTACTGCCTGGAGCACGGCTACCGGCTGCGGTTCATCGAGCAGATGCCGCTGGACGCCCAGCACGGCTGGACCCGCGAGAACATGATCACCGCGGACGAGATCCTGGACCGGCTGTCCGCCGAGTTCGACCTCGTCCCCGACACCGGGCACGAGCGCGGCAGCGCCCCCGCCGAGTCGTTCCTGGTCGGCGGCGGCCCCGAGACGGTCGGCGTGATCGGCTCGGTCACCCGGCCGTTCTGCGGTGCCTGCGACCGGGTGCGGCTCACCGCCGACGGACAGGTCCGCAACTGCCTGTTCGCCACCGAGGAGTCCAACCTGCGGGACGCGATGCGCGGCGGCGCCGCCGACGCCGAGCTCGCCGAACGCTGGCGCCGGGCCGTGCGGACCAAGCGCGCCGGGCACGGCATCGACGACCCGGCGTTCCTGCAGCCCGCCCGGCCCATGTCGGCGATCGGCGGCTGAGCCGCGTGGACGCCGGCACGTCCTTCGACGCCGTGCTGCTCGCGGGCGGGCGCGCCCGGCGGTTCGGCGCCGACAAGCCCGCCGCCCCCGCGGGGGGACGCCGGCTGATCGAGTGGGCGGCGGCCGCCGCGTCCGGGGCGTCCCGGCTGATCGTGGTCGGGCCGCGCCGCGACGTCCTGCCGGGCGCCGTCGTCGTCCGCGAGGACCCGCCCGGCGCCGGGCCGGTGCCCGCGCTGCGCGCCGGGCTCGCCGAGGTCCGCGCGCCGAGGCTCGCGCTGCTGGCCGCCGACCTGCCGTTCCTCCGCCCCGTCCACGTCGCGGCGCTCCTGGAGGCGGCGGCGGAGCGGGACGGTGCCGTCCTGGTGGACGGGGACGGCCGCGAGCAGTGGCTCGCTGGCTGCTGGCGCGCCGGCGCCCTGCGGACGGCGCTGGCCGGCTACGACGGCGCGTCCCTGCGCGGCCTCCTCGGCCCGCTGGACCCCGTGCCGGTGGCGCTGCCCCCGGACGTCCGCCCCGCGTGGTACGACTGCGACACCCCCGAGCAACTGGCCGCCGCCGAGCGCCTGCTTTGATCGTGCGAGAGTGGGCACACCACCAGCACCATGCTCGAAGGGGGAACCCATGTCCGTCCTTGAGGACTGGCTCAGCGCGGCGTGCCTCGAACTGGGGCTGGAACGCGGAGACGTCGACCAGGGCCTCGTCCTGGACCTCGCGCGCGACGTCGCCCACAACGTCGCCCGGCCCGGCGCGCCGCTGACCGCCTACCTGCTCGGCCTCGCGGTCGCCCGCGGCGTGCCCGCGCGGGACGCCGCCGCGCGGCTGACCGAGATGGCCGAGGGCTGGCGGGCCGAGGTGCCCGAGCAGGGCGGCGAGCCGGTCCTCGACGACGCCTAACCGCGCCCGGCGGCCTCGTCGCGTTCGGCGACCGGCACCACGTCCTTCAGGAAGTCGCGGCGGGACAGGAACGCCGACAGGCTCTCGCGGTGCTCGTCGCAGGCGAGCCAGACCTTCCGCCGGTCCGGCGTGTGGATCTTCGGGTTGTTCCACCGCAGCGCCCACACCGCGTCGGCACGGCAGCCCTTGGCGGAGCACTGCAGTTCCTCAGGGCCGTTCCCTGAGCCGGATTCGCTCACCCGAAAAACCTATTGCATCCGCTGTGTCCATTGCAGTGCGCTCCTCGTTCGGGCCTGGCGGCCGGCAACCGGAGGCAACCCATCCGCACCGACAGCAGCCAACGCCGCAACCCGCAACGACCTCAATGGTTGCGATCGCGTCCGAAGGCAGGTTCGAGCGAAGCGAGAACCTGATCGCGCAGCGAGCCGCCAAGGCGAGTCGGAGCGATGCCAGCGATCGCCGCGTTTTCGACGATGGAGGGCCCTCCGGGCCCGAAGGAGGAGAACAAGGCAATGAACACGCGGTGGCAGGCGCTTTCGGTATGCCTTGTCGCGGCCTTCATGACGCTGCTGGACGTCAGCATCGTCAACGTGGCGCTGCCGTCGATCCGGGCGGGTCTGCACGCGTCCGACGCCGAGCTGCAGTGGATCCTGTCGGGGTACGCGCTGACGTTCGGGCTCGTCCTCGTCCCGGCCGGGCGGCTCGGCGACGCCCGCAGCCGCAGGGCGGTGTTCATGTCCGGGCTCGCGCTGTTCACGGCGGCGAGCGCGGCGGCGGGCCTCGCGCCGACGATCCTGCTGCTCGTCATCGCCCGGCTCGTGCAGGGCGTCGCGGGCGGCATCCTCAACCCGCAGGTCGCGGGTCTCATCCAGCAGCTGTTCCGGGGCGCCGAGCGGGGACGGGCGTTCGGGGCGCTCGGCGCCGTCATCGGGGTCGCCACCGCCGTCGGGCCGCTGCTCGGCGGCGGGCTGATCGCGATCGCCGGGTCCGCGGAGGGCTGGCGGTGGGTGTTCTACGTCAACATCCCGGTCGGGATCGCGGCGCTGTTCCTGGCGTGGCGGCTGCTGCCCGCCCCGGTCTACGGGCAGCGGCAGGGCCTGGACCCGCTCGGGGTGCTGCTGCTGGGCGCGGGTGTCCTGTGCGTGCTCCTGCCGCTCGTCCAGGAGCAGCAGTGGAAGGGCGACCTGAAGTGGCTGCTGATCCCCGCGGGCGCGGCGCTGCTGGCGGCCTTCGCGGGCTGGGAGCGCCGGGCGCGGACGCCGATGGTCGTCCTCGCCCTGTTCCGGCTCCGCTCCTACACGCTGGGCTCGGCGATCGCCCTGCTGTACTTCGCCGGGTTCACCGCGGTGTTCTTCATCTTCACCCTCTACCTGCAGAACGGCCTCGGCTACAGCGCGCTCGGCGCGGGCCTCGCCATCACCCCCTTCGCGGTCGGGTCCGGTGTGGCGTCCGCGCTCGGCGGCCGGGTCGTCTCCCGCTTCGGCCGCCCCCTCGTCGCCGCCGGCCTGTGCCTGGTGCTGGTGGGGCTCGGCGCGGCGTGGCTCGCCGTCGAGCTGAGGCCCGGCGGCGGCGTGGCCTGGGCGACCGCGGCGCCGCTGCTGCTGGCCGGGATCGGCAGCGGCCTGGTGATCTCGCCGAACCAGACGATCACTCTGTCGGAGGTGGACTACACCGAGGGCGGCAGCGCGGCGGGCGTCCTGCAGACCGGCCAGCGGGTCGGTACCGCGATGGGCGTCGCCGCCGTCGGTTCGGCGTTCTTCGCCACGATCGCCGGGACGGGCGGGGACTGGGCCGCCGCGTTCCGGCGCGGGCTGATCGTCGTGCTGGGGTTCGTACTGGCGGCGCTGGCGGCGGCCGTCGCCGATCTGGTCGCCGGCCGCCGCGAGGCGTCAGCGCCGCCGGGCGAGGGCGCGCAGGCCGAGGCCGAGGGCCGCCGCGGAGCCGAGGGCGGCCGCGGCTAGCACCCGGTTCTGCCGCCTGATCCGCGCCGGGATCCGCGCGTACGGGATCGTGGAGAACGACACCAGTTCGTAGCGGGAGACGTAGCGTCCGGCCAGGCGGCGCTCCAGCGCGTGCGTCGCCGCCTGCTTCGCCCGGTACACCGGCGAGGACACCCGGTCGCGCATCTCGACGAAGTTGTCCAGCGCCATCTCGGCGATCGCGTCGGTGTTGGCCTTGCGGCGCTCCTGGTAGAGCGACAGCGCGCGGGCCCAGTCGCCGCCGGTCTCGGTCAGGCAGCGGTCGATCTCGATGCAGTCCTCGAACGCGCAGTTCGCGCCCTGCCCGAAGAACGGGACGATCGCGTGCGCGGCGTCGCCCAGCAGCGCCACCAGGGCGCCCTTGCCGTACCGGGTCCACGGCCAGCACCGGACGGTCACCAGCGACCCGACCGGATTGCGCTCGTAGTCGTCCGCGAGGTCCGGCATCAGGTCCGCCACGTCGGGATAGTGCCGCTCGAAGTAGGCGGTGACCTTCTCCGGGGTGTCGAGGGCGGCGAAGTCGTCCTTCGGCCAGAACAGCGTGCAGGTGAACGAGCGGTCCAGGTTCGGCAGCGCGATCATCATCGAGGTCCCGCGCGGCCAGATGTGCAGCGCGTCCGGGTCGAGCGCGAACCCGCCGTCCCTCGGCGGGACGGTCAGCTCCTTGTAGCCGTGCTCCAGGAAGTCGGCGTCCTCGTCCAGCCGCAGCGACCGGCGGACCGCGCTGTAGGCGCCGTCCCCGGCCAGGACGACGTCGGCGGGCTCGGGGGCCGCGTCCTCCAGCAGGAGGGCGCCGGCCTCGACGTCCACGCCGGTGACGCGCTGGGAGAACCGCAGCGTGACCCCCGGCGTGCTCTCGGCCGTGTCCAGCAGCGACCGGTTCAGTTCGGCGCGGCTGATGGAGTTGATGGCGCGTGCCCCGTCGGCGCTGTAGGGCTGGAAGTTCCGCGCGCCCGACAGGGGATGCACCATCCGCCCGTGCATGGGCAGCGCCTGCTTGAGCGACTGGTCGCGCAGGCCGACCTGCTCCAGCGCGGCCAGGCCCCGCGCCGAGACCGCCAGGTTGATCGAGCGTCCCCGCTCGGCGCCCGCGACGCGCGGGTCGGCGCGCCGCTCGTACACCGTCACCGCGATGCCGCGGCGGCCGAGCAGCACCGCGAGCAGGCAGCCCGCCAGGCCCGCGCCGACGATCGCGACCCGCTCGCCGCCCTCAGCCGCCATGGACGGGGACCTCCTCGGTCTGCGAGCGGACCTCCCACAGGTCGGGGAAGGCGGGGGCGAACAGGGTGCTGCGCAGGTAGTCGGCGCCGGCCGACCCGCCCGTGCCGATCTTCGCGCCGATCGTCCGCTCGACCATCTTCAGGTGCCGGTACCGCCACTCCTGGACGCCCTCGTCCACGTCGACGAGCGCCTCGCAGACCTCGGCGGCGGGCCCGGACTCGTCCGCGTAGACGGCGAGCAGGACCTTCTGCACCCCGGGGTCGGGCTCCCACGGACGGGAGAGGTCGCGCTCCAGGGCCTCGCGCGGGACCGGGTGGCCGCGCCCGGCGAGGTAGCGCAGCAGCGAGTCGAACACCGACGGGCGGGACACCGCCGCCTGGAGCCGCTCGTCGCCGCGCAGGTCGGAGGCCGGGAAGGAGCGCCGCCCGAGGACGGCCTCGATCTCGCGGAACTGCTCGCTCTGGAAGCCGCTGGAGTTGCCGAGCGCGTCGCGGAACGAGGCGAACTGCCGGGGCGTCATCGTCTCCAGGACGTCCAGCTGCCCGACGACGGTCTTGAGGATCTTGGCGATGCGGCGGGCGGTGTGCAGCGACCCGGCGCTGTTGCCCTCCTCCAGCCGGCGCTGCAGCAGCGCGGCCTCGTGCAGGATCTGCTTGAACCACAGCTCGTAGACCTGATGGATGATCACGAAGAGCAGCTCGTCGTGCGCCCGGGTCTTCGGCTCCTGGCACGACAGCAGGTCGTCGAGCCTCAGATAGCCGCCGTACGTCATCGTCGGCGAATCCGCCATCACGCCTCCTTGCGACACAACGGATGTGATTCGCAGCATATGGGATGGATCAGCACGTCCAGGCGGTGGGTGGCCGTGGGGTGGCCATACCCCCATAGGTGAAGACCGTCTCGCTCGCCATCTCACCAAGGTGCAGCCCCCGGCGGGGGCGGTCAGTCCAGGTCGCCGGTCGCCAGGCGGACGCGGCGCAGCGCGGTGGTGATGTCGGCGGCCTCGGCGGCGGGGAGGCCGGCGATGCCGAAGCCGGACTCGTTGAGGGCGAGCGTGGCCTCCTCGGCCAGGTCGCGGCCCGCGGGGGTGATGGTGGCGAGGACGACGCGGCGGTCGTCGGGGGAGGGGCGGCGGCCGACCAGGCCCCGCTGCTCCAGGCGGCCGATCACGTTGGTCACGGACGCCGGGTGCACCATGAGGCGGGCGCCCATCTTGCCCATGGGCAGGGTCCCGGTGCGGGCGAAGGCGAGCAGGCGCAGGGCCTCGTAGGCGGCGAACGTCAGCCCGAACGGCTTGAGGACGGCCTCGATCCGGCTGAGCAGGATCTGCTGGGCCCGCATCACCGAGGTGACGGCCGCCATGCGGTCGGCGTGCTCGGGCCAGCGGCCGCTCCACTGGCGGTGGGCCTCGGCGATGGGATCGGGCATGTCGGACACCGGGCCACCGTATTCGGTCTTGACTGCGTCGCGCACGGAAACTATTTTAACTTCCAAATATTGGATGTCCAAGGGTTGAGGTGGAGACGGTGACGGGGGAGCTGCACGCGCCGGTGCACCCGGTGCGGTTCGTGACGGCGGCGGCGCTGTTCGACGGCCACGACGCGGCCATCAACATCATGCGGCGCATCCTGCAGTCACAGGGCGCCGAGGTGGTCCACCTCGGGCACGACCGCTCCGTCCGGGAGGTCGTCGACGCGGTCCTGGAGGAGGACGCGCAGGGCGTGGCGATCAGCTCCTACCAGGGCGGCCACGTCGAGTACTTCGAGTACCTGTCGCGCAGCCTGAAGGAGGCCGGCGCCGAGCACGTGAAGGTGTTCGGCGGGGGCGGCGGCGTCATCGTGCACGAGGAGATCGCGCGGCTGTCGGACGCCGGCGTGCGGATCTTCTCCCCGGAGGACGGGCAGCGGCTCGGCCTGCCCGGCATGATCAACGAACTGGTCCGCGAGTGCGACGTCGACCTGGCCGCCGAGCCCGTGCCGGCCGACGCCGTGGTGGCGGGGGAGCGGCGCGCCCTCGCCCGGGCCATCACCTGCCTTCAGGCCGGCGGCCTGCCCGGGGACGCCCGCGCGCGGCTCGCCGAGGCGGCGGCCGGGCGGCGGGTCCCCGTGCTGGGCATCACCGGGACGGGCGGGTCCGGGAAGTCGTCGCTGACCGACGAGCTGGTGCGGCGCCTGCGCGTCGACCAGGGCGACCGGCTGCGCGTCGCCGTGCTGGCCGTGGACCCGACGCGGCGGCGCGGCGGCGGCGCGCTGCTCGGCGACCGGATCAGGATGAACTCCCTGGACGGCGACCGCGTGTTCTTCCGCTCGCTGGCGACCCGGGGCGCGCGGGAGCTGCCGGAGAACGTCGAGGACATCATCACCGCCTGCAAGGCCGCCGGGTACGACCTGGTGGTCCTGGAGACGCCCGGCATCGGGCAGGGCGACGCCGCGATCGTCCCGCTGGTCGACGTGTCGCTGTACGTGATGACGCCGGAGTTCGGCGCCGCGTCCCAGCTCGAGAAGATCGACATGCTCGACTTCGCGGACGTGGTCGCGATCAACAAGTTCGAGCGGCGCGGCGCCGCCGACGCGCTGCGCGACGTGGGCCGCCAGCTGGTGCGCAACCGGGAGGCGTTCGGGCAGCGGCCCGAGGACATGCCGGTGTTCGGCACGAGCGCCGCCACGTTCAACGACGACGGCGTCACGGCCCTCTACCAGCACCTCGGCGGGCTGCTGGGCGAGCACGGCCTGCGCCTGGAGGACGGCGCCCTCCCCGAGGTCGAGACCAAGGTGTCCACCGGCGCCGCGATCGTCATCCCGCCGAACCGGGTGCGGTACCTGTCCGACATCGCCGAGACCGTCCGGGGCTACCACGCCGACACGGTCCGGCAGATGGAGGCGGTGCGGCGCGTCCAGCGGCTGGACGAGGTGCGCGCCGAGCTGACCGACGCCTCCGAGGTGGAGAGCCTGCTGGAGAAGGCGCGCCGGGAGGTGGAGCCCGGGAACGCGGAGCTGGTCGCGGGATGGCCCGCCGTCGTGGAGTCCTACTCCGGCGACGAGCAGGTCGTGAGGATCCGCGACCGGGAGCTGCGCACCACCCTCACGCGCGAGTCGCTGTCGGGCAGCCGGATCCCCCGCGTCGCCCTGCCGCGCTACACCGACCACGGCGAGCTGCTGCGGTTCCTCCGCAACGAGAACCTGCCCGGCCGGTTCCCGTTCACCGCCGGGGTGTTCCCCTTCAAGCGCGACAACGAGGACCCCGCCCGCATGTTCGCGGGCGAGGGCGACCCCTTCCGCACCAACCGCCGCTTCAAGCTGCTGTCGGAGGGCCAGCCCGCGACGCGCCTGTCCACCGCGTTCGACTCGGTCACCCTGTACGGGCGCGACCCCGACGAGCGCCCCGACGTGTACGGCAAGGTCGGCACGTCCGGGGTGTCGATCGCCACGCTGGACGACATGAAGGCGCTGTACGACGGGTTCGACCTGGCGTCCCCGACCACCTCGGTGTCGATGACCATCAACGGTCCCGCGCCCACGATCCTGGCGTTCTTCCTCAACACGGCCCTCGACCAGGGGCTGGACGCCTTCTACGAGGAGAACGGGCGGGAGCCGTCCGAAGAGGAGGCCGCGCAGATCCGCGCGCGCGTGCTGTCGACCGTGCGCGGCACGGTGCAGGCAGACATCCTCAAGGAGGACCAGGGGCAGAACACCTGCATCTTCTCCACCGAGTTCTCGCTGCGGATGATGGGCGACATCCAGGAGTGGTTCATCGCCAACAAGGTCCGCAACTTCTACTCGGTGTCCATCTCCGGCTACCACATCGCCGAGGCCGGGGCGAACCCCATCAGCCAGCTCGCGTTCACCCTCGCCAACGGCTTCACCTACGTCGAGTCCTACCTGGCGCGCGGCATGGACATCGACGACTTCGCGCCCAACCTGTCGTTCTTCTTCTCCAACGGCATGGACCCCGAGTACAACGTGCTCGGACGCGTGGCCCGCCGCATCTGGGCCGTCGCCATGCGCGACCGGTACGGCGCCAACGAGCGCAGCCAGAAGCTGAAGTACCACGTGCAGACGTCCGGGCGCTCCCTGCACGCGCAGGAGATGCACTTCAACGACATCCGCACGACGCTCCAGGCGCTCATCGCCATCTACGACAACTGCAACAGCCTGCACACCAACGCCTACGACGAGGCCGTCACCACGCCGACGGCCGAGTCGGTGCGGCGGGCCCTGGCGATCCAGCTCATCATCAACCGCGAGTGGGGCCTGGCGATGAACGAGAACCCGCTGCAGGGGTCGTTCGTCATCGACGAGCTGACCGACCTGGTCGAGGAGGCGGTGCTGGCGGAGTTCGACCGCATCAGCGAGCGCGGCGGCGTCCTCGGCGCCATGGAGACCGGCTACCAGCGCGGCCGCATCCAGGACGAGTCGATGCTGTACGAGCAGCGCAAGCACGACGGCTCGCTGCCGATCATCGGCGTCAACACCTTCCGCGGCCCCGAGGCCGGCGACGGGACGCCGAAGACGATCGAGCTCGCCCGCGCGACCGAGGAGGAGAAGCGCTCCCAGCTCGACCGCGTCCACGCCTACCAGGGGGCGCACCGGGACGAGGCGCGGGCCGCCCTCGCCGCGCTCAAGGACGCGGCCCGGTCCGGCGGGAACGTCTTCGCGGTGCTGATGGACGCGGCGCGCGTGTGCAGCCTCCAGCAGATCACCGACGCGTTCTTCGAGGTCGGCGGCCAGTACCGCCGCAACGTCTGACGCCCCGCCGCCGATGGCCGTCCACGACGACACCGGCGCCCCGGCCGATGTCCCGGACCGGGTGCGCCGCGTCGTGTCGATCGTCCCGTCCCTGACCGAGGCGGTCGCGGAGACCGCGCCGGAGCTGCTCGCCGGCGCCACCGACTGGTGCACCCGCCCCGAGGGCCTGGACGTGCCGCGCGTGCGGGGCACCAAGAACCCCGACCTGGAGAAGATCATCGGGCTGCGGCCCGACGTCGTCGTCGGCAACGCCGAGGAGAACAGGCCCGCCGACGTCGCGGCGCTGCGCGCGGCCGGGGTGCCGGTGTGGATGACGCGGATCCGCACGGTCGAGGAGGCGCTGGCGTCGCTGCGGCGCATGCTCGCCGAGGCCTGCCGGGTGCCGGAGCCCGGCTGGCTGCGGGAGGCCTCCCGCGTCTGGGCGGACGTCGCACCGGGCGAGCCCCGGACGGCGGTGATCCCGATCTGGCGGCGGCCGTGGATGGTCGTCGGGCGCGACACCTTCGCCGGCGACGTCCTGTCCCGGCTCGGCGTGTCCAACGTCTACGCCGGGCATCCCGAGCGCTACCCGAAGATCCCTCTCGACGAGCTGAACGCGGCGGGCGCGGACCTGGTGGTCCTGCCGGACGAGCCGTACCGCTTCACCGAGGACGACGGCCCCGAGTCCTTCCCCGGGATCGACGCCGCGCTCGTCAGCGGCCGGCTCCTCACCTGGTACGGCCCGTCCCTGACCGAGGCCCCGGCCGCCCTCGCGGAAGGGCTCGCCGCGGCCCGCCCCCGCTAGCCGGGGCGGCGCGCGAACATGGCCTCCACGCAGCGGGCCATGCGCTCGTCGAGCTCCTCGGCGGGCACGCCGATCTCCCGTGCGAGGTGCTCGCGCAGCAGCGTGTACCCGTAGACCGTGGACGCGATGGCCGCCTGCACGGCCGCCACGTCCTCGATCGGCAGCTCGCCGCGCGCCGCCTCCGCCGCGAGGTCCTCGCGGCCCGCGCCCCGGTTGAGCAGGACCCGGGGCCGGTCGTCGCCGTCCAGGACGAGCAGCGTCGCCAGACGGACCGGCTCGGGGTGGCGCAGGCTCGTCCAGAAGAGCCGCGACAGCCGCTCGCGCAGCGGCAGCCCGGCCGCGTCCACCGCGTCCTCGGCGTTCGGGCGCGAGCGGTGGAACAGCGCCGAGCGCAGCAGCGCCCGCCGGGAACCGAAGTACTGGTAGACCAGCCCGCGGTTGACCCCGGCCTCGTCGGCGACCTGGCGCAGGTTCAGCCCGGCCAGGACGCCGCCGCGCCGCAGCAGCGCGACCGCCGCCGCGCGCAGCGACTCCTCCGTCCTGTCCCGGTCGCGCGCCCGGGGCGCCCCGTCACGCGCGGGGACCACCGGCCACATAGATGACCTGCCCGGACACGAAGGACGCGTCGTCGCTCACCAGGAACGCGACGGTCCCGGCGATGTCCTCGGGCACGCCGACGCGCCGGACCGGGATCTCCTTGGCCGCGGCGGCCTTGAAGTCCTCGAAGTCGACGCCGACGCGGGCGGCGGTCGCGGCGGTCATCTCGGTGGCGATGAATCCGGGCGCGATCGCGTTGGCCGTCACCCCGAACCTGCCCAGCTCGATCGCCAGCGTCTTGGTGAACCCCTGGAGGCCCGCCTTGGCCGCCGAGTAGTTGGCCTGGCCCCGGTTGCCGAGGGCCGACACCGACGACAGGTTCACGATCCGGCCCCACCCGGCCTTCGTCATGTGCTCCTGCGCGGCGCGGGTCATCACGAACGAGCCGCGCAGGTGCACCGACATGACCGAGTCCCAGTCGTCGTCGGACATCTTGAACAGCAGGTTGTCGCGGGTGATGCCGGCGTTGTTCACCAGGACGACGGGCGGGCCGAGCTCCGCGGCGACGCGGGCGACGGCGGCGTTCGCCCGCGCGGTGTCGGCGACGTCCACGCCGACGGCGAGCGCGGTGCCGCCCTCATCGGCGATCGTGCCGACCGTGCCGGCGCAGGCCGCCTCGTCGAGGTCGCAGACCGCGACGGCGAAGCCCTCCCTGGCGAGGCGGACGGCGGTGGCGGCGCCGATGCCGCGCGCGGCGCCGGTGACGATGGCCACCCGGGTGTCGGTCATGTGCGCAGCCCTTCCGTCAGACCTGGATGTCCTTGGCGATGATGGTCTTGAGCACCTCGCTGGTGCCGCCGTAGATCCGGGCGACCCGGGCGTCGGCGTACAGGCGCGCGATCGGGTACTCCAGGATGTAGCCGTAGCCGCCGTGCAGCTGGAGGCACTTGTCGACGACGCGGGCCTGCACCTCGGTGCAGAACAGCTTGCAGACGGCGGCGTCGGCGGGGGTGAGCTCGCCGGCGTCGAGCGCCTCGATGCAGCGGTCGACCAGCGAGCGGGCGGCCTCGACCTCGGTGGCGCACTCGGCCAGCACGAACTTGGTGTTCTGGAACGACGACACGGTCTTGCCGAAGACGGTGCGCTCCTGCACGTACCTGCGGGCGAACTCCACGGCGGCGGCCGCCGAGGCGTAGGAGCTGGTGGCGATGCCGAGGCGCTCCTCGGCGAGGTTGTGGGTCAGGTACTCGAACCCGCGGCCCTCCTCGCCGAGCAGGTCCTCCACGGGCACCCGGACGTCGGTGAACGACAGCTCGGCGGTGTCGGAGCTGCGCAGCCCGATCTTCTCCAGCTTGCGGCCGACCGCGTAGCCCTCGCTCCGGGTGTCCACGGCGAGGATCGACAGGCCCGCCCGGCGGTTCTCCGGCGTGGCCGGGGACGTCCGGGCCACCACGAGCACCCGGTCGGCGAGGACGCCGCCGGTGATGAACGTCTTGGCGCCGTTGAGGACGTAGTGGTCGCCGTCCCGCTTCGCGGTGGTCTGCATGCCGGCGAGGTCGGAGCCGGTGCCGGGCTCGGTCATCGCGATCGCCGTCATCATCTCGCCGGACACGAACGGCGGCAGCCAGCGCTTCTTCTGCTCCTGCGAGCCGTACTTCAGCAGGTAGGGCAGGACGAGGTTGACGTGCACCCCGTAGCCGCCGAAGCCCACCCCGGCGCGGGCGCACTCCTCGGACACCACGGCCTGGTACTTGAAGCTGGTCTCGCCCGCGCCGCCGTACTCCTCGGGCACCTGGATGCCGAACACGCCCAGCTCGCCGAGCTTGCGGTAGAACTCGCGCGGCGGGTGGCCCGCGTTCTCCCACTCCTCGTAGACCGGGACCACCTCGGCCTCGATGAAGGCCCGGATCGTCTCCCGGAAGGCCTCGTGGTCCTCGTTGAAAACGGTGCGGCGCACGCGGTGCCCCTCTCGCCGGCGTAGTTAACAGAACGCTAAGTTAACTCGAATGTAGTTCTAGAATCAAATGCGAGAGGGGCTCGGGGGCAGGTCAGCAGTCGGGTTCGCAGACCCGGCGCGAGACGGCCCTGAGGAAGATCGCCTGGATCTGGCCGGGCGTCCGGGCCACGTAGGCGTCGCCGTGCGTCACCCGCGCGATCCGCCGCAGCTCGTTGACGTCCACGTCCGATCCGTAGCCCAGCATGTTGACCTGGACGGGCCGCTCCGGGTCGTACTCGCGCCGCATGTGGTCGAGGGTCTCCTCCAGGGACGGGCCGCCCGGGTCCTCGTTCCGCCCGTCCGTCCACAGCAGCACCGAGTTCACGTACTCCGGCTTGTAGGTCCGCTTCATGTAGTCGAACGCCGCCATGACCGTGTCGTACAGGCCGGTGTCGCCGTGCTCCTTCACCCGGATCCGCGCGAACGCGCTCAGCACGAGCTGCCGCCGGGTCGCCGAGCCCAGCCGCTGGTCGAGCGGCCCGACGCCGACCAGCTCCCGCCAGTCCCGGTCGCCCTGAAGGCCCGTGGAGAAGATCCACTGGCCGAGCTCGCTGTCGTCCGGCAGCAGCGCGAGCCCGCCCTGGGCCGTGCGCACCGTGGACTGCAGCCGCGTCACGCCGGGCACGACCTCCTCGTCCATGGAGCCCGACACGTCGATGATGCTCAGCATCCGGATGCTCAGCGACAGCTGGGCCCACGACTGCATGGTGCGCCGGACCTCCGCGGCAGGCGTGCCGGGGAGCGCCCTCGGGGGCCGCGGATCCAGACCGGTCCGCGGGGAGAACGAGGCGGGCGCGGCTCCGCCGGGCGCCCGGAACCCCAGCCGCCGGAGGTCCTCGCGGGTCTCGCCGTCCGCGAGCGCCGCCTCCAGTAACCGCGCCGCGCCCGCCTTGGCCCGGTCCCGCGCCAGGACGGCGACCGGGTGGTCGAGGTAGACCGTCCCCTCGGCCGGGTACACGGCGACCGCCGCCTCCGCCGGGCGCCGCGCGTTGTAGGCGAACACCGCCTGCTCGGGCGCCATCGCGACCGGGTAGCGGTCGGCCTCGCCCCGGCCGGACGAGGCGGACGTCGCGAAGGCGGCGAACTGGGCGTCCACGGAGACGGCGACGCCCTCCCGGATCGTGCGGACGGCCCCGGTGAACGGCGCCTCGCCGCCGGGGGCGCCGCCCAGCAGCGCCCCGGCCAGCAGCAGCGCGCCCATGCCGGTCGCGCTGCGGGCCGGATCGGGGACCTGGAGCCGGAGCAGCCGCGGAGGGATCACCCCGGCGCCGTCCCCGGCGGCCGGGTCTCCTCCGGTGCCCGGGGCGGTCCCGGCCGCGGCGAGCAGATCCTTCCAGGACGGCCGCTCCGGGGCGCCGAGGTTGCGCAGTCGCGTCGCCAGGCCGCGCGGCACGGCCAGGACGATCGGAGTCGAGGCGATCCCGGCGGACCGTCCCGAGGCGCCGGCGGCCTGCGCGGGGCCGCCGGCGAGCCCGGTCCACAGCGAGGAGTCGGGGATCCAGACGTCCGGCCGGCGGGCGACGCCCGCCACGCCCTTGCCGGACAGCAGCGTCGCGACCGCGGCGGGGTCGGCGGCGCGCACCCGGGCGCGGGCGCAGCGCCCGCCCACCTCGTGGGCCGCGTCGTTGAAGCGCCCCGCCGTCCGCGTGACCGCGGGCTCGACGTCCGGCGCCGCCGCCACGTCGAGCGTCACCGCGCCGCCGCCGGAGCAGCCGACGCCCGGCGAGGCGATCGCGTACGCGCCGAACCCGGTGAGCAGCACCAGGCCGATCGCGCCCGCCAGCGGCCCGAGCAGGACGCCGCCGACCCGCCGGGGCGGGCGGCCCCCGCCCAGAGGCCACGGCCCCCGCGGCGGTTTGTCGGCGGCGTGGGCCGGACCCGCTGGACGGGGAGCGCGGTCGGGCCTGCTGAAGGCGTCGAAGGGCTCGCCGTCGTGCCCGCTCGGCGCGCCGCGCGGCGGGAGCCCGGTCGGCTGCGAGGCGCCGAGGAAGGGGGAGGGGGACTCGGGGCCGCCCGGCTCCGGCGGGTTCCGGGGCGCCCACTCGGGCACGTCGTCGAAAGCGCTCATGGCCGATCTCCGTTTCCCGGGCGGGGCTGCGGGCCGTGGTGCGCCGTGGGGGGACGGCCCGCCCCTGAGACACATGGACGATATGTCTCAGGTGAGGCAGCTGTGATGTTCGTCTCCACAGCCGCCTCCGTCAAGGGGGCGCCGCTCAGCAGTACGCGGCGGGCGCCGGGAAGGATCGGTCCGCGACCGGGCCGCCCTGCGGGAGGATGCCCGCGTCGGATATTCCGCCCCCTGTTGATCTGGGTGCCAGAAGTGTGGAATGACCGGCTTTCGGGTCATGGCCGGACCAGGACAGCGGGGAGGGCTTGCGTTCTCGCGGGGATGTGCCCGGCTCTGAGCGGGCGGTCAAGCGAGGGAGCGGGAAAGGTCACGCGCGGGCCCGCGAAGCTTCAGCGGGAACCCGGGGAAATGAAAAGCGGCGCCGGGTGGATACGGGGGCAATCCACCCGGCGCCGCATCATCGGTGTTCCGACGGGGGCCCGGAACACCGGCACGGGCGCCCCGACGGGGGACCAGAGCGCCGGTACAAATCGTACACCGAAACCCCCCGCGGTTAGTCAAGAGAATGTCACGACCGGATTTCCGGTCGCTGTCCGGAAACCGGCTTCTGTTCCCTGCGGTGGCGGTCGTCGAACGCCGCCGGGGCGGTCGGCTCGCGCCCCCCGTTGGCGAAGATCACGGCGACGTAGGGGAGCACCGCGGCGCCGGCCACCATGAGCAGCGCGAGCCACCACGGCGCGCCCGCCACGGCGGCCACCACCGCCCCCACGAAGCAGATCGTGCGGACGCCCATGGACATCAGGTACCGGCGCTGGCGGTGGCCGATGTCCTCCGACATGGGACGGGGAGCGTCGGTGACCGTGTAGACCGCCGGATCGCGGTGGTGCCGGTGATTGACCTTCACCATTCCACGGTAAGCCCATGGAGTCCGACCTGCACCGGCAGTACCGGGTCAACATCTGGAGGAGTCGATGACCGACCGCACGTACCGCGTGACCGAGATCGTGGGGACCTCGCCGGAGTCCGTCGAGGCCGCGATACGCAACGGCGTCCGGCGCGCCTCGCAGACCCTGCGGCACCTGGACTGGTTCGAGGTGACCGAGGTCCGCGGCCATATCGAGGACGGTGAGGTGGGCCACTTCCAGGTCACCATGAAGGTCGGCTTCCGCCTGGAGGACGCCTGACGCGCCGGGCCCGGCGCCGGGCCGCCCGGCGCCCGGCCCGCCCGGCGGCGGTGGGGCGGCGGACCCGGCCGGGCCTCCGGCCACGCCCTCCCGCCGCCCCCCGGCCGCGACCGCTCAGGTGGCCTGGCTCACCGTCGACATGTGGAAGTCGGGGACCCGGATCGCCGGCATGGCGGTGCGGGTGAAGTAGTCCGACCACTCGCGCGGCAGCGTCGGCCCGGTCTCGCCGACCTCGGCGATCCGCGACAGCAGGTCGACCGGGCTCTCGTTGAACCGGAAGTTGTTCACGGCCCCGACGACCTCGCCGTCCTCGACGAGGTAGACGCCGTCACGGGTGAGGCCGGTCAGCAGCAGGCTCTGCGTGTCGACCTCCCGGATGTACCACAGGCACGTCAGCAGCAGCCCGCGCTCGGTGCGGGCGACCATCTCCTCCAGGGACGCGCCTCCGTCCGGCCCCCTCATCGCCAGGTTGTCGACGGCGGGCGTGAGCGGCAGCCCGGTGCGCTCGGCGGAGTGCCGGGTCTGGGCGAGGGACGCGAGGGTCCCCTCGCGGATCCAGTCGGTGGCGGCGAGCGGGAGCCCGTTGTCGAACACCGAGGACTCGCGGCTGGAGGCGTGCGCGATAACGAACGGGGCGCACTGCATGCCCGGCGCCGCCGGATCGCTGGACAGGGTGATCGGCAGGTCGCTGAGCCGCTCCCCGACGCGGGTGCCGCCGCCGGGGGCGCTGAACACCGTCCGGCCGTCCTGCGCGTCCTGGGCGCCCGCCGACCAGTACAGGTAGATCATCAGGTCGGCGACGGCGGAGGGCGGCAGGATCGTCTCGTACCGCCCGGCCGGCAGGTCCACGCGCCGCTCGCCCCACTCCAGCCGCCGGGCGAGGCCGCCGGTGAGGCCGGCGACGTCGACGTCGGTGAAGTCGCGGGTGCCCACGCCCGCCCACGCCGAGCCGCCCGCGCCCTTGGCGTTCAGCTCCAGCAGCCCCGTGGGTTGGTCGTGGCGCAGCCGCAGCCCCGCCGAGGAGCCGAGGAACGTCGAGGTGAGGACGTGGTTGGCGAACCCGTACAGGCGCCGGTCATCGGCCTGCGCGGCGGCGAACGCCTCGCCCAGCGCGGGGGCGAAGCCCTCGAACACCCCGATCCCGGTCTCGGCCGGCTCGTCGTCCCACCCGGCCGCACCCGAGGGCGGCCCCTCGGCGACCAGCGGCCGGGCGTCCTCGGCGGCCTCGTTGCCCGCGGCGTCGGCCTCGGCGGCGCGCACGAGCTCCTCGATCCCGTCGGCGCCGACGGCAGAGCGCGACACCACGCCCGCCGCCACGCCGTCCGCCGTGTTCCGCAGCGCGATGACGGTGAGGCGGCTGGAGCGGGTCACGCCGTTGGTGGTGAGGGTGTTGCCCGCCCACCGCAGGTTCGCGGTGCTCGCCTCGTCGGCGATGACGACGCAGTCGTCGGCCCGCGACAGCGACAGGGCCCGCTCGACGGCCTCCTGCGGCCTGATCGTGCTCACTGGCCGGCCTCCTTCAGCGCGTTGAGGATGTTGACGCCCCGGAACAGCGCCGAGGGGCAGCCGTGGCTGACCGGCGCGACCTGCCCCGGCTGGCCCTTGCCGCAGTTGAACGCGCCGCCGAGCACGTAGGTCTGCGGCCCGCCGACGGCCTCCATCGAGTTCCAGAAGTCGGTGGTGCTCGCCTGGTAGGCGACGTCGCGCAGCTGACCGGCGAGGCGGCCGTTCTCGATGCGGAAGAACCGCTGCCCGGTGAACTGGAAGTTGTGGCGCTGCATGTCGATCGACCAGCTCTTGTCACCGAGGATGTAGATGCCGCGCTCGACGCCGGAGATCAGCTCCTCGGTGGACGGGCCGCCTTCGGCCGGCCGCAGTGAGACGTTCGCCATCCGCTGGATCGGCATGCTGGACGAGGAGTCGGCGAACGCGCAGCCGTTGGAGCGCTCGGCGCCGGTGAGGCGGGCGATGCGCCGGTCGGTCTGGTAGCCGGTGAACAGGCCCTCGGAGACGATGTCGAACGACTGGGCCTGCACGCCCTCGTCGTCGTAGCCGATGGTGGCCAGGCCGTGCTCGGCCGTCCGGTCCCCGGTGATGTTCATGACCTTGGAGCCGTACTGCAGCGTCCCGAGCTTGTCGGGGGTGGCGAAGGAGGTGCCCGCGTAGGCGGCCTCGTAGCCGAGCGCCCGGTCCAGCTCGGTCGCGTGCCCGACCGACTCGTGGATCGTCAGCCACAGGTTGGACGGGTCGACGACGACGTCGTACACGCCCGGCTCCACCGACGGCGCGGCGAGCTTCTCGGCGAGCAGCTCGGGGATGCGGGCGAGCTCCCCGTCCCAGTCCCAGTGCTCGCCCGACAGCCACTCCCACCCGTATCCGGCGGGCGGCGCCAGCGTGCGCATCGTGTCGAACAGGCCGCCGGAGATGCCCACGGCGTTGACGACGGGGTGCAGCCGGACGCGCTGCTGGGTGGTGACCGTGCCGGCGAGGTCGGCGAAGAACTTGTTCTCCTTGACCTGCAGCAGGGTCGCGTCGACGTGGTCGACGCGGTCGTCGCCGAGCAGCAGGCGGCTCCAGCCCGCCAGCAGCGCGACCTTGTCGGCGGTCGGCACCTCGAAGGGGTCGGTCTCGTAGGCGGAGACCCAGGTGCGCTCCCCGTGGACGGGCTCGGGCGCCAGCTCGATGGGCTCGCGGTTGACGGCCCTGGCGACGGCGGCGACCTCCACCGCCCGTTCGGCGACGCGGGCGGCGCCCTCGGGCGTCAGGTCGATGCCGGCGGCGAAGCCCCAGGTGCCGTCCTTGACGACCCGGACCGACAGCCCGACGTCGTCGGCGTCCAGGGCGGTCTCCAGGGCGGCGTCGTGGAGGCGGAGCGTCTGGCTGCGGATGCGCTCGAGGCGGAAGTCGGCGTGCTGCGCGCCCAGCTCCCTGGCGCGGGACAGCGCCGCGTCGGCCAGCGCGCGAAGCGGCAGCGCGGTGAAGGCGGGATCGATGTCATGCACCCTCCGCAACCTACCGTCCGCGCCCGTCCCGGCAAGGGCCCGCGCGCCGTGCGAACAAAGGGAGGTGAGCGGATCTTGTCGGTTGGGCACATCCGCAGCGGGCGCGCGGGCCGCTAGTGTCGTGCAGCAGCCAACGAGCAGTACAACGAGAGGGTCGTGATGAGTCGCTCTGTCCTCGTGACCGGCGGTAACCGGGGCATCGGCCTCGCCATCGCCCGCGAGCTGGCCGCGGCGGGCGACGCGGTCGCGGTCACCTACCGGTCCGGAGAGCCGCCCGAGGGGCTGTTCGGCGTCCGGTGCGACGTGACGAGCGCCGAGGACGTCGACGCGGCCTTCGGCAAGGTGGAGGCGGAGCAGGGGCCCGTCGAGGTGGTCGTCGCCAACGCGGGGATCACCAAGGACACGCTTCTGGCGATCATGAGCGAGGAGTCGTTCACCTCGGTCCTGGACACCAACCTGACCGGGTCGTTCCGGGTGGCCAAGCGCGCGGTGCGGGGCATGATGCGCAAGCGCTCGGGGCGGATCGTGCTGGTCTCCTCGGTCGTGGGGCTGCTGGGCTCGCCGGGGCAGTCCAACTACGCCGCGTCCAAGGCCGGCATGGTCGGGTTCGCGCGCTCGCTCGCCCGCGAGCTCGGGTCCCGGGGCATCACGGTCAACGTGGTGGCGCCCGGGTTCGTCGACACCGACATGACGGCGGTGCTGACCGAGGACCAGCAGAAGGCCATCACCGCCGCGGTGCCGCTCGGCCGCATCGCGAAGCCGGAGGAGATCGCCAAGGCCGTGCGGTTCGTGGCCAGTGAGGACGCCGCCTACATCACCGGGGCCGTGATCCCGGTCGACGGCGGCCTGGGAATGGGGCACTGACAGTCATGGGAATCCTCGAAGGCAAGCGCATCCTGGTCACCGGCGTCCTCACCGACGCCTCCATCGGCTTCCACGTCGCGCGGATCGCGCAGGAGCAGGGCGCCGAGGTGGTGCTGACCGCCTACCCGCGTCCGACCCTCACGCAGCGGACCGCCAAGCGGCTGCCGTCCGGCCCCGACAACCCGCCGCCGGTGCTGGAACTCGACGTGACCGACGCCGACCAACTGGACGCCCTCGCCGGGAACCTGCGCGACAGCGGCTTCGACCACCTCGACGGCGTGGTCCACGCGATCGGCTTCGCGCCGCAGAGCGCGCTCGGCGGCAACTTCCTCGAGACGCCGTGGGAGGACGTCGCCATCGCGGTACACGCCTCCGCGTACTCGCTGAAGTCGCTGACGATGGCGTGCCTGCCGCTGATGAAGGACGGCGGCTCGGTCGT
The DNA here is from genome assembly GCF_014208105.1 of Actinomadura coerulea. NCBI lineage: Bacteria > Bacillati > Actinomycetota > Actinomycetes > Streptosporangiales > Thermomonosporaceae > Actinomadura > Actinomadura coerulea. The sequence goes on along the minus strand of NZ_JACHMQ010000001.1, from coordinate 2,254,601 downwards.
CGGCCTCGACTTCGACGCCACCAAGGCGTGGCCCGTGTACGACTGGATGGGCGTGGCGAAGGCGGGCCTGGAGTCGTGCGCCCGCTACCTGGCCAAGTACCTCGGCCCGCAGGGCATCCGGGTGAACCTCGTCGCCGCGGGCCCGCTCGCGACGATGGCGGCCAAGAGCATCCCCGGCTTCGAGGGCATGACCGACATGTGGCCGAAGGTGGCCCCCCTCGGCTGGGACATCAAGGACAGCGAGCCCACCGCCCGCGCCTGCGCGGCCCTGCTGTCGGACTGGTTCCCCGCGACGACGGGCGAGATCGTCCACGTCGACGGCGGCCTGCACTCCATCGGCGGCCCGTCCGCGTGACCTCCGCCGGCCGCGCCGGGTTCCGGCGCGGCCGCGCTCCCGTGCTCAGCGGGCCTCGCGCCGGCGCCGGAGGGCGCGGCCCGCGACGCTGATGTTGAGCGCGCCCACCGCCCCGGCGGCCCCGGCCGCGGCGGCGACCAGCATCATCTGGCCGTCGTCCTGGCCGGTGGCGGCGACGGGCGAGATGAGGCGGGTCTGCGGCATCGCGGCCGTCCCGCCGGAGGCGTTCCGGTAGGCGTTCGGGTCGGCCGCGATCTGAGGGGTGGGCAGGACGCCGGGGAGCCCCGCCCCGGTCGCGGGCGCCTGGCCGGAGTACGGCTTGAGACCGCCCGGCCCCGTCATGGGGGCCGGGCCGGGCGCCGCCGCCCGGCCGCCGCTCGGCGCCGAGGAGGTCTTGCGCGGGGCCCTGGCGGGCGCCTTGGCCGGCGTCCTCGTCTTCTTCGTGGTCTTCTCGGGGACGGTCTTCACGGGCTTGGTCGGCGCGGGCGTCGGCGCGGGGGTCTTCGGGGTGAGCGCCTCGCGCAGGTTGCCGAGGTTGCACTTCCAGTTCTCGACCGTGCTCTCGGGGTCGACGCCCTTCCTGCACGTCTCCGCCGCCTCGGCCGCCGGGGCGGCGAGGACCAGGACGAGCGCCCCCGCCGAGACCGCCGCCGACGTCGTTCCGAGCCGCCTGAGCCGCTGGGGCATGTCGCTCCTCCACCCGATGCCGTGCCTGACCCTTGTTGACATCGTGTCCCATACGGGGTCGTCCGTAAACCGCGACACGGGGGTTTCTTTACCCATCAGTACCTCACTGGGCCACCAGACGCGCGAGCCTGGTGCGCCGCGCGGGGGCCCCGTCCTCGCGGACGGCCCTGGCCAGCGCCGGCCCGGCCGCCTGCACGACGGACAGGTGGCGGCGCGCGAGGCCGAACGCGGTGGCCACCAGCGGCCGTGACAGGCCGTCCGCGCCCAGGACCGCCACCACGGCGGGCCGCCGCGTTCCGCGCGCGAGCGCCACGGGAACCGCCCAGCCGTGCCGCAGCCGCGACGCGTCCGCCGGGGCGACGACCGCCGCGCCGCCCGGGAAGCCGACCTCCAGCCCGTGCGGGCCGCCACCGGTCACCACGCCCGTCTCGCCGAGCGGCGCCTGCGGGAGCGGCGCCGCGACGACGACGCGGTCGCCGGGGTCCATGCCGCCGAACGCGCCGGGGCCGGGGTTCAGCCGGGCCTTGAGCGCGGCGTTGAGGGCGCCCGCGCCCGCGTCGCCGCCCGCCGCCGGGGCGACGACCTGGACGTCCTCGACGGGGATCCCGAGCGCACGGGGGATCGAGTCGGTGACGAGCTGGACGGCGCGGTGCACCGCCTCGCCGGCGTCCTCGGCGGGCACGATGACGACCTCGCGGCCGGGGGCGTCCACGGCCGTCAGCTCTCCGCCGCGCACCGCCTCGGTCAGAACGCCGAGCGGACCGGACGGCGGCTCGGGGTCCAGCGCCACCACGGGCACGGTCTCCGAGGCCTCCAGGTCGTGCAGCGGCCGGCCCGGCCCGGCGGGCGGCGGGGCGCCGGGCTCGCGGCACAGCACGAGGTGCGCGCCGTCGGGGCACGCCTCGGCCAGCACCGCGCACAGCTCGACGTCGAGCGCCGCGGCGTCCGCCACGATGAGCAGGTCGAGGTCGAAGGGCCGCTGCTCGCCGCGCCCGTAGACGACGGCGCCGGGCGCGGCCGAGGTGTCCTCGAGCGGCTCCAGCAGCCGGTGCAGGCTGGTGACCGCGACGCCCTCCGCCGCCCCGCCGGGGACGGCGGCCGCGAGATCGGCGGCGGCGCGGTCGGTGGGCGCCGCCACGGCCGTCCGCAGGCCCTGCGAGGCCGCGGCCGAGGCGATCCCGGCGATCGTGCGCGCGAGGCCGTCCGGCGCGCCGCACAGGATGCTCACGCCCGTGCGCAGCGCGGCGGTGAGGGCCAGGGAGCGGTCCTCGGGGAGCCCGTCGCGCAGGCCCTTCAGGGCCGCGTCGTCCAGCAGCGGCGCGGCGGTGAGCGTCAGGCGCTGGAACCCCTCGGCGGCCGCCTCCTCCGCGAGCGCCCACCGCGCCGGGCCGAGCGTCTCCTCCGGCTCCGGCGGCTCGGCGCCCTCCTCGAAGGCCTCCTCGTCGAACTCGGGCTCCTCGGTGAGCGACAGGACCTCCGCCTCGTCCAGCGCCGCGTCGACGGCGCCCCGCGGGTCGGGGAAGCCCAGGCGCTCCAGCGCGGACAGCACCTCGGCGGCGGGCGTGACCGTGTGGCCCTGGCGGGCCGCCTCCGTCAGCAGGTGCAGGACGAGGGCCCCGCCGCGGCGGGGATCGCCGGCGCGGGCGTCCTCGCCGAGCAGGGCGCGGGCGAAGTGGTCGGCCTGACCGGGCCGGACGCCGGGGACGCTCAGCAGGCGCCACGGGTCCTCGCGCAGCCGCCCGGCGGCGCCCGGCCCGAGCCGCGCCGCGGCGCGGGGGGCGAGCGCGGCGGGCACGCCCGTCTCGGCGAACAGCCCGCCGAGGGCGCGCGGGCCCTCCTCCGGGCCGCCGGCGGGCTCGGGCGGCGGCGCGGGCTCCGGCGCGGGCCCGGGGGCGTCCCGCCCGTCGAGCGCGCCGGCGGCGGCCTCGGCCGCGCGCATGGCCGCCTCGGCGCGCGCCTTGCGCTCGGCGGGGGTGGGGGTGTGGTCAGGGGTGTCGGTCACGGGCTTCCCGTCACGGCTGATCTCGGTTGGCGGTGGACCGTCCAGAGCGTGCCACGGACGGCCCCGGGGTTCACGGACGAATCACGGGTGGGAGGTCGTGTCGGAGAGGTCGGAGACGTCGTCCAGCGCGCCGCGGATCTCGTGCGGCAGCGTGACCTCCTCGCTCTCCAGGATCGCGCCGAGCTGCGCCGCGGTCCGCGCGCCGACGATCGGCGCGGCGACGCCCTCCCGGTCGCGGACCCACGCGAGCGCGACGGCGAGCGGGGAGCACCCGAGGCCCTCGGCGGCGGTCACCACCGACTCCACGATGCGGGCGCACTCCTCGTCCAGGTACGGCTGGACGAAGTCGGCGAAGTGCGGCGCCGCGGCGCGCGACCCGGCGGGGATGCCGGTGCGGTACTTGCCGGTGAGCACGCCGCGGCCGAGCGGCGACCACGGCAGCAGCCCCGCCCCGGCGTCCAGCGCGGCGGGCACGACCTCCCGCTCGATGTCGCGGCGCAGCAGCGAGTACTCCAGCTGCGCCGACACGACCGGCGCGCGGCCCGGCCAGGCCCGCTGCCAGGCGGCGGCCTTGGAGACCTGCCACCCCGCGTAGTTGGAGACCCCGACGTACCGGGCACGGCCCGAGGAGACCGCCTCGTCCAGCGCCGAGAGCGTCTCCTCCAGCGGCGTGTTCGGGTCGTAGACGTGCAGCTGCCACAGGTCGACGTGGTCGAGGTCCATGCGGTCGAGGGAGGCGTCGAGGGCGTGCAGCAGGTGCCGGCGCGAGCCGTCGTAGCGCCCGTTCGGCCGGATCGCGGCCTTGGTCGCGACGACGAGGTCGTCGCGGTCGACCGTCTCGCGCAGCAGGTGGCCGAGGATGCGCTCGCTGTCGCCGTCGCTGTAGACGTCGGCGGTGTCGACCAGGGTGCCCCCGGCCTCGACGAAGGCGATGAGCTGCGCGGCCGCCTCGTCCGGGGCGGTGTCCTGGCCCCAGGTCATGGTGCCGAGTCCCAGCCGGGACACCAGCAGCCCGCTCCGCCCGAGGTGACGCTCCTTCATAGGCGGCCAATCTAGCGGTCCGGGCGAGGCGTGCGGAAAGCGAGCGGCCGCTCCGGCGGGCGGGCGCGCGCCGTGAAGAACCTGGTGAGGATCTATTGCGGCCGGGCGCCGCCGGGCTAGAGTTCGCAGCCATGGCGCCACCCCCGTTCTCGATGTACTCGCCGAAGACGCCGGAGGGCGACGGCGGGCCGCACGTGGCGCCGGTGTTCGGCGCCGGCCCCGGCGACGACCCCGGCTACCTCGCCTCGCTGCGCGGCGGCACCGAGCTCGGCCGGACGCGCCTGATGATGCTGGCGCTGCTGGCCGCCCCCGTCCTGATCCTGGCGATCATGCCGCTGATCGTCGAGGACGGCCGCGGGGACGGGCCGGCGTGGGTCTACCTGCCGCTCGCGGCCGCCGCGCTGCCCGCCCTGCTCGCGGGTCCCCGCGTCCCGCGCCCGATGGTTCCGGGCGCCGAGCCGGCCGCGGCGGCGCGGACCGCGCTGATGATGTTCCGGCAGGCGGTCCTGCTGCGGTTCGCGCTGGCCGAGGGCGTGATCCTGCTGGGACTCCCGCTGGCGATGGTCGCCCACAGCGAGCTGGTCTTCGTCGCGGGGTTCGTTCTCGGCTACCCCCTGCTGGTCTGGCTGGCGCTGCCCACGCGCTCCGGCGTGGAGCGGATCCGCCGCCGCCTGGAGTCGGGGGACGCCGAGTCGCACCTGTGGGCGGTGCTCCTGGCCGGGCCCGCGTTCCCCCGCGACTCCGGCGCCTAGCTAGAGCCAGCCGCTCTTGCGCAGGCGGCGGAACAGGACCACGCAGACGACGGCCATCACCGCGATGACCAGCGGGTACCCGATGGTCCAGTGCAGCTCGGGCATGTGGTCGAAGTTCATCCCGTAGATCCCGGCGATCGCGGTGGGCACGGCGATGATCGCGGCCCACGCCGAGATCTTGCGCATGTCCTCGTTCTGCCGCTTGCCGAGCAGGGCCAGGTGCGCGGTCAGCACGCTGTTGAGCAGCTCGTTGTGCGCGTCGACCTGGCCGTCGACGCGCAGCAGGTGGTCCAGGACGTCGCGGAAGTACTCGCGGGTGGAGCCGCACTCGGCGACGCGGCCCTTCACGATCTCCTGGAGCACGGGCACGAGCGGGTCCTCGGCGCTGCGGAACTCCAGCACCTCCCGCTTGAGCGAGTAGATGTCGGCGGTGACGTCCCGGGCGTTCGGGTCGAACACGGCCCGCTCCAGCCCGATGATGTCGACCTCGACCTCGTGGGCGACGACGCCGTACCGGTCGACGACCTCGTCGCACACCGCGTACAGGACCGCGGTGGCGCCGTGCCCGAGCAGCTCGGGGTTGTCCTCCAGCCGCTTGCGGACCGGCCCGAGCGGGTTCCCGGCGCCGTGCCGGACGGTGACCACGAAGTCCCGGCCGAGGAAGACCATGATCTCGCCGACCTCGATGTCGGAGGTCTTGTCGACGTAGGCGAGCGTCTTCAGCACCACGAACAGCGTGTCGTCGTAGCGCTCCATCTTGGGCCGCTGGTGCGCGGACACCGCGTCCTCGGCCGCCAGGGGGTGCAGGTTCAGCTCGTCCTTGACGAGCTCGAACTCGTCCTCGTCGGGCTCGAAGAGGCCGATCCACAGGAAGCACTCGCCGTCCTCGCGGGCGAGGTCGAAGGCGTCGCTGATGTCGCCCTCGATGTCGCGGCGCTTCCCGCCGGCGTAGATGGCCTTGTCGACGATCACACCACGCATTGTCGCGCATCCGGGGCGTCGGGATGCCCGATTGATCTCCTAGAGTGGCCGGTGTGACGACGCTTCTGCTGGTTCGGCATGGCCTGACCGCTATGACCGGCCCCGTGCTGGCCGGATGGACGCCCGGGGTGCGCCTGGACGAGCGCGGCCGCGCGCAGGCGGCGGCGCTCGCCGCCCGTCTGGCGCCCCTGCCGCTCGCCGCCGTCGTGTCCAGCCCGCTCGAACGCTGCGTCGAGACCGCCGAGGCCGTCGCCGCGGGGCGCGCCGAGCCGGTCGAGAAGGTCGGGACCGACGACCGGTTCGGCGAGGTCCGCTACGGCGACTGGACGGGCCGCCCCCTCAAGGAGCTGGCCGAGGAGCCGCTCTGGCGCGTCGTGCAGGCCCATCCGAGCGCCGCCCGGTTCCCCGGGGAGGAGGGGGAGGCCCTGGCGGACGCGCAGCACCGCGCGGTCGCCGCCGTCCGCGACTGGAACGAGCGGATCGCCGCCGCCCGCGGGCCCGGCGCGCTCTACGCGGTGTGCAGCCACGGCGACATCATCAAGTCGATCGTCGCCGACGCCCTCGGCCTGCACCTGGACCAGTTCCAGCGCATCCAGGCCGACCCGGCGTCGCTCACCGTGATCCGCTACACCGAGACGCGTCCGTTCGTCGTCCGGCTCAACGACACCGGAGGCGATGTCGCCGGGCTGATCCCGGAACCGCCGGAGGAACGTTCCGGGAAAGACGGACTCGGGTCGAGTGACGCGGTCGTGGGCGGCGGCGCGTAGGGTCATTGTCATGCCCGTCATCTCCTACGATCCGCCGGAGCGCTTCGTCGCCGGCGCCGTCGGGCGCCCCGGCGACCGCGCGTTCTACCTGCAGGCGCGCTCCGGCCGCCGCGTCACCAGCGTGGGCCTGGAGAAGTTCCAGGTGACGCTGCTGGCCGAGCGGCTGGAGGAGCTGCTGGACGAGGTCCTGCGGCGCGGCGGCGGGGACGCCGAGGTGCCCGCGGCCGCCCCGTCCGAGCTCAAGGACGACGGGCCCCTCGACCAGCCCGTCGAGGAGGAGTTCAAGGTCGGCACGATGGCGCTCGCCTGGGACCCGGCCGACGAGCAGGTGGTCATCGAGGCCCAGGAGGCGACCGAGTCCGACGACGAGCCCGAGGTCGGCGTGGACGACCCCGCCGTCGCGGTGCTGCGCGTGCGGATCAGCGCGGCGCAGGCCCGCGCGTTCGCCGAGCGCGCCCTGAAGGTCGTCGCGGCGGGACGGCCGCCGTGCCCGCTGTGCGGCCTGCCGCTCGACAGCGAGGGGCACGTGTGCCCCCGCCAGAACGGATACCTCGGCTGAGATGACACCCCGCTGTGCTGGATCATGGACGACGTGGCCGGGAGAATGAACGCATGACGCAGTCCTCCCGGGGCCGGGCCCCCGCCGGCGACGCGGGCGGGCAGGGCGAGGCCGGGCGCGAGGTGTCCCCGCGCGACGCGGCCGCCGCCGAACGGCTGCTGTCGGCCGGCCGCCTCGCCGTGGAGGGCCGGCTCGTCCAGGCGTCCAACGCCACCCTCTACTGCGCGATCGAGCACGACGGGGTGTCGGCCAACTGCGTCTACAAGCCGGTCGCGGGGGAGCGGCCCCTGTGGGACTTCCCCGACGGGACCCTCGCCGAGCGGGAGGTCGCCGCCTACGAGGTCTCCAAGGCGATGGGCCTGGAGACCGTCCCGCCGACCGTCCACCGCGACGGCCCCTACGGGCCCGGCATGGTGCAGCTGTGGGTGGAGCCCGACCCCGAAGTCGACCTGGTCGGCCTGTCGCGCTCCGACGACGAGGCCGTCCGCCGGATGGCCGTCTTCGACGCCGTCGTCAACAACGCCGACCGCAAGATCGGCCACCTGCTGCCGCCCGGCGACGGCCACGTCTACGGCTGCGACCACGGCGTCTGCTTCTCCGTCGAGTACAAGCTGCGCACCGTCCTGTGGCAGTGGCGCGGCAAGCCCCTCACCGCCGAGGCCGTCGAGGCGCTCGGCCGGGTCGAGGCGGGCCTGCGCGGCGCCCTCGGCGCGCGGCTCGCCGAGCTGCTCACCGCCGAGGAGGTCGACGCCACCCGGCGCCGCGTCGAGCTGATGCTCAAGCACCGCATCCACCCCTACCCGCCCGAGGACTGGCCCGCCATCCCCTGGCCGCCGCTGTAGCCCGCCCCCGCCGGATACGGCATAACGGGGGAATGCTCCAATTGGGGCATGTGCACGGCGATCATCAGTGTCGACCCGACCTCCCCGGTCCCGGTGCTCCTCGCGGGCGTGCGCGACGAGTTCACCGCCCGCGCGTGGGAGCCCCCCGGCCGGCACTGGCCGGACCGCCCCGGCCTCGTCGGCGGCCGCGACCTGCGCGCCGGAGGCACCTGGCTCGCGGTGGACCCCGCCGCCCCCCGGGCCGCCGTCGTGCTGAACGGCCGCGGCGCGATGGCGCCCGAGGCGGGCCGCGCCTCGCGCGGGGAACTGCCGCTGCGGGTCGCCGCCGGCGGCGGGCTCGGCCGGCCCGGCCTCGCCGCGTTCGACCCGTTCCACCTCGTCGGCGCGGAGCCCGACCGGGTGCGGCTGTGGAGCTGGGACGGCGCGGCCCTGACCGAGCGCGTGCTCGGCCCCGGCCTGCACATGATCGTCAACAGCGGGCTGGAGGGGCGGGACCAGCCGGAGGGCGAGACCGAGGACGCCTACATGGCGGCGCGGCTCGCGCACTTCCGTCCGCTTCTGGCCGCCGCGCCGCGCCCCGGTCCGCGCTCCGAGGACCCGGTGGAGCGGGCGTGGGGCGCGTGGCTGCCGCTGGTGGACGGCGGCGGCCTGCCCCGCGCCGACCACCGCGCCCTGCTCCCCCTGCTGGACCTGGGCGACGGCCGCGTCTGGGGCACCACCTCCGTCAGTCTCGTCGCCCTCGGCCGGACCGGCGTCCGGTACGACTTCTCCGCCGTCCCGGGGGACCCGGGCGCCTGGACCCGCGTGCGCTGACGGACGCCGTCCCTCCCACTTGCCGGCTCCGGCTGCGGAAGATGACGCTCGGTGCTAGTTTGACTACCTAATGCGATCTTCGTCGGGGCGGGGCCGCCCGCGAAGGGTCATCGGCAGACGGGGAGTGCGGATGGCAGCGGTGGCACGCGCGGCGGCGCGATGAGCAGCTACGCCGAGGTCGAGACCCGCAGGCCGCGGACGGCGCCGGACGAGGCCCTGCCCGTGGAGGGCCGCACCCCCTGCCAGCTCGCCTGGACCCGGTTCCGCCGCGACCGGCTCGCGGTCGCGGCGCTCGCCGTCCTCGCGCTGATCCTGGCGTTCGCGGCGCTGGCGCCGCTGTGGGCGCACCTGACCGGCCACCCCTACGACGCGACCTTCCCCGGCACCGGCCTGGACGCCGGAGGGCAGCCGCGCGGGCCGGGCGCGCGGTTCCCGCTCGGCGCCGACCAGCTCGGCCGCGACGTGCTCGTCCGCGCCGCCTACGGGGCGCGGATCTCCCTGGCCGTCGGGATCCTCGCGGCCCTGCTCGCCTCCGCCGCCGGGACCGCGGTCGGGACGCTCGCCGGGTTCGCGGGCGGCGCCCTCGACGCGCTGCTCGCCCGGCTCATGGACATGATGCTCGCCCTGCCGTACCTGCTGGTGGCCATCGTGCTGGCGACCACGTTCCAGATCACCTCGGCCGCCGCCAGCCTGACGATGACGATCCTGATCGTCGCGTTCTTCTCGTTCGCCGCGGTCGCCCGCGTCGTCCGCGGCCAGGTGATCATGCTGAGGGGGCGGGAGTTCATCGAGGCGGCCCGCGCCCTCGGCGCCTCCGACGCACGGATCATGTTCGGCGAGGTCCTGCCGAACCTGTCCGCGCACGTCACCGTGCTGACCTCGCTGCTGGTCCCGGCCTCGATCGTGTTCGAGGCGACGCTGTCGTTCCTCGGCGTCGGGGTGCGCCCGCCGATGCCGAGCTGGGGGTCGATGCTCGGCGAGGGCGGCGACGTGTTCCGGACCGCCTGGTGGCTGCTGGCCGTCCCGGGCCTCCTGCTGCTGGCGACGACGCTGGCGTTCAACCTGCTCGGTGAGGGCATCCGCGACGCCTTCGGCCCGCGCGGCGACCGCGCGTCCGGGGGGCGGTGAGGCGCGTGGCGCGGTTCGTCCTCCGCCGCCTGCTCTACGCGGCCGTGGTGCTGTGGCTGGCGGCCACGCTGGTCTTCGTCTTCCTGCACGTCTCGCCGGTCCCGGTGGAGCGCATCATCGGCGGGCCCCGCGCCACCGCCGACACCCTCGGCCAGATCCGCCGCAACCTCGGGCTGGACCGCCCCGTCCTCGTCCAGTACTGGCGGTTCGCCGGGCGGCTGCTGCGCGGCGACCTCGGCGACTCCTACATCAACGACACGCCGGTCACCACCCTGATCGGCCAGCGCCTCCCCACGACGCTGTGCCTGGTGGCGGGCGCCGCCGTCCTGTGGTTCACCGGCGGCGTGCTGCTCGGCGTCCTCGGCGCGGCGAGGCCGCGCGGCCCGGCCGACCGGGCCGCGACCGTGTTCGTCCTGGTCGGCCTGTCCACCCCGCCGTTCGTGATGGCGCTGGCGCTGCTGCACGTGTTCTCCGCCGGGCTCGGCGGGGGGGCCGTCCACCTGTTCGAGGCGGGCCCCCCGCTGCAGGAGCACTTCCTGCGCCGGATGGTCCTGCCGTGGATCGCGCTGGCGTTCCTCATGATCGCCACCTACACGCGCCTCACCCGCGGGGCGATGCTGGACGTGCTCGGCGAGGACTACGTGCGGACGGCGCGGGCCAAGGGCCTGCCCGAACGCCGCGTCGTCGGCCGGCACGCCCTGCGGACGGCGCTGGCCCCCGTCGTCACCCAGCTCGGCATCGACCTCGGCGCGCTGATCGGCTCCACGATCGTCACCGAGAAGGTGTTCGGGCTGCAGGGCGTGGGGCAGCTGGTCTACCAGTCCATCACGCTCGGCGACACCCCGGTCGTCATCGGCGTGACGATGCTCGTGACGTCGTTCGTCGTGGTCGCGAACCTGCTGGTCGACATCGGCTACTCGGTGCTGGACCCGCGCGTCCGGCTCCGCTGAGGGCGCCGGGGGAGCCGTCCGGCGGAAGCCGTGATCTCGGATTCATGCCGCGAAGTACGCATGGATAAGCTTTCCGTATGCGATCGTGGCCCGCCTCCGAAGTCCCCAGCCTCTCCGACGCGGGACTGCCCGCCGCGACCCGGCCCCTCAGCCTGCACGACACCGGCACCGGGACGACGCGCCCCACGTCCCCCGGCGACACCGCCCGGATGTACGTGTGCGGGATCACCCCCTACGACGCGACGCACCTCGGCCACGCCAGCACCTACCTGGCCTTCGACCTCGTCAACCGGGTGTGGCGGGACCTCGGCCACCGGGTCCACTACGTCCAGAACGCCACCGACGTCGACGACCCGCTTCTGGAACGTGCCCGGCAGACCGGGGAGGACTGGCGCGAGCTCGCCGACCGGGAGATCCAGCTCTTCCGCGACGACATGACCGCGCTGCGCGTCCTGCCGCCCGACCGCTACGTCGGCGCGGTCGAGTCGATCCCGCTGATCATCGAGATGATCGAGAAGCTGCGCGGCCGGGACGCCGCCTACGAGGTGGACGGCGACGTCTACTTCCCCATCGCCTCAGACCCGGCGTTCGGCCAGGTCAGCCGGCTCACCCGGGAGGAGATGGCGCCGCTGTTCGCCGAGCGCGGCGGCGATCCGGACCGGCCCGGCAAGCGCGACCCCCTCGACGCGCTGCTGTGGATGGCGCGGCGGCCCGGCGAGCCCGGCTGGGACTCGCCGTTCGGAGAGGGCCGCCCCGGCTGGCACGTGGAGTGCTCGGCGATCTCCATCGAGTACCTCGGCATGGCGTTCGACGTCGAGGGCGGCGGCTCGGACCTGGCCTTCCCGCACCACGAGATGGGCGCCTCGCACGCGCAGGTCGCCACGGGGGAGCGGCCGCACGCCCGCGCCTACGTGCACGCCGGCATGGTCGGGCTGGACGGCGAGAAGATGTCCAAGTCGCGCGGGAACCTCGTGTTCGTGTCGAGGCTGCGGGAGTCCGGCGCCGACCCGATGGCGATCCGCGCGGCGCTGCTGGCCCACCACTACCGCTCCGACTGGGAGTGGACCCCGGACGCCCTCGGCGAGGCGGCCGCCCGGCTCGGCCGCTGGCGCGCCGCCGCGGCCCGCCCGTCCGGCCCGCCCGCGGCCCCGCTGGCCGCCGCGGTCCGCGCCGCCCTGGCCGACGACCTGGACGCCCCGGCCGCGCTGGCGGCCGTGGACGACTGGGCCTCCGCCGACGGCGCCGACGAGGCCGCGCCGGCCCAGGCCGCCGCCGTCGTCGACGCCCTCCTCGGCATCGCGCTCTGACCGGAGCCCCCTGGCTCCTCCCCGCGCCGGCGGGCCTGCCGCGGCGGGCTCACCGGCCCGCGCCGGTGGAGGACAGCGTGGTCAACGCACCCGGCGGGCACGCGCACGCCGCCGCCGGGCACACGGGCGGCCCGCGCGCGCCCCGCCGCCGCGATCAGCCCGGGTCGCGGCGGCGCAGGTAGCGCTCGAACTCCCGGGCGATGGCGTCGCCGCTCGCCTCGGGCAGCTCCGTGGCGTCCTTCTGCTCCTCCAGGGTGCGGACGTACTCGGCGACCTCCGAGTCCTCCTCGGCGAGCTCGTTGACGCCGTGCTCCCAGGCGCGGGCCTCCTCGGGCAGCTCGCCGAGCGGGACGGTGACGTCGAGGAGGTCCTCGACGCGGCGCAGCAGCGCGAGGGTCGCCTTGGGGGAGGGCGGCTGGGCGACGTAGTGCGGGACGGCCGCCCACAGCGACACGGTGTCGAGGTCGGCCTTGGCGCAGGCGTCCTGGAGCACGCCGAGGATGCCGGTCGGGCCCTCGTAGCGGGCCGGCTCCAGGTTCAGGGTGTTGACCAGGCCGGCCTCGGACGCGGCGCCGGTGACCGGCACCGGCCGGGTGTGGGGGGCGTCGGCGAGCAGCGCGCCGAGCAGCACGACGTTGCGGATCTCCAGCTCCAGCATCAGACCGACGAGCTCGCGGCAGAACGACCGCCACCGCATGTTGGGCTCGATCCCGTGCAGCAGCACGACGTCCTTGCCGTTCGGGAGCCGCGCCCACGACACGCGGGTCGTCGGCCAGGTGATGCCGCGGGTCTCGCCGTCGGCCATCTCGACGATGGGGCGGGTGACCTGGAAGTCGTAGTAGTCGTCCGGATCGAGCTCGGCGATGGGCACCGCCTCCCAGCTCGACTCCAGATGCGCGATCACCCCGCTGGCGGCCTCCCCGGCGTCGTTCCACCCCTCAAAGGCGGCCACGAGCACCGGATCGACGAGTTCCGGCACGCTTTCGAGCTCGACCACGCGCTGCCTCCTTTCGACGCCCAGGTACAGCGTCACCGACGGGGGCCGTCATTCCCGGGGGTCGGGGGCCCCGCTCATGATCGGTGGCTGTCAGCCTACGTCCTGACGGTGACGTACCCCACCCCTCCGGAAGCCAGACCCCGCCCTGTACGCCCGCGGCGGAACCGGGTCACGATCGGGTCACCGGCGCGGGGGGACCGGCGTCACTTGCCGCGCGGAGTGGTGTGCACGATGAGCACGTCGCAGGGGGCGCGGTGCGACAGGTTCGCCGGCACGGAGCCGAGGATGCGGCCCGCGAGGCTGTTGAGCCCCCGGTTGCCGATGACCATGAGGTCCACGGGGCGCTCCCTGGCCAGCTTCGACAGCACGTCCACGGCGTCGCCCTCGACGGCCTCCTGCTCGATGGCGGTGGCGCCGGCGGCGACGGCCCGCTCCCGCGCGGCCCGCAGCGCGTCGTCGGCGGGCGTGGAGCCCTGCACCTTGTAGGCCAGGTCGCCGAGCCGGTCGGCGGCGCTCGCGCGCTCGCGCTCGGGCATCGGGCTGTAGGCGGAGGCGAGCAGGAGGGTGGCGCCCGTGGCGGCGGCCAGCTGGGCGGCCCTGTCGACCGCGCGGAACGAGGAGTCGGAGCCGTCGGTGCCGACGAGGATGGTGCGGTACGCGCTCATGACGTTCCTTACCCGTTGGTAGTCAACTGCTGGCACGGTATCGGTCCGATGTCCCATCCGTCACCGTCTCCTTGCACACCCCGTCCAAGAGGCGCCGGCCCCGGCGGGGGACTGGCCGGGGTGTCCCTTGATCGCATGGATAGGGTGGTTTCCCCCGATCTTCGTGACTGTGAGGAGAGTTGTGACTGGTGGCGGCCCGCACGCCGTGCTGTTCGACATGGACGGCCTTCTCATCGACTCCGAGAGCGTCTGGCTGGAGGTGGAGTCGGAGGTCATGGCGTGGCTCGGCGGCGAGTGGAGCCCCGCGCACCAGGAGCGGCTGGTCGGCGGCTCCCTGTACCTCGCCGTCGACTACATGCTGGAGCTGACCGGGGCGGACGCCCCGCGCGAGGAGGTCGGCCGGCGGATGCTGGACGGCATGGCCGAGCGGCTCGGCGCCTGCGTCCCGTTGATGCCCGGCGCGAAGGACCTGCTCGCCGAGCTCCGCGCCGCCGGGATGACGACGGCACTGGTCTCCTCCAGCCACCGGCGGCTGATCGAGCCGGTGCTGGACGCCGTCGGCCGGGAGCACTTCGCGCTCAGTGTCGCCGGGGACGAGGTCGCCCGGACCAAGCCCCATCCCGAGCCGTACCTGACCGCCGCCGCCCGGCTCGGCGCCGACCCGGCCCGCTGCGTGGTCCTGGAGGACTCTCCGAACGGCGTCGCGGCGGCGGAGGCGGCGGGCTGCGTCACGGTCGCGGTCCCCGGCCTCCTGCCGATCCCGCCCGCGCCGGGGCGGACGGTGGTCGCCTCGCTGCGCGAGGTGGACCTCGAGCGGCTCCGCTCGCTGGTCGCCTGACCGGGGAGCCCGTCCCGTACCGTCCCGCCGCCGGGCCGTTGCCCGGCCGTGACCTGATACCCGGGAGCCGGTACCCCGGGGCGATCCCTGGGGGACGGGTCCCGCCGCAGGAGGAGAACGCCCCCGGGGCAAACCGTCCGCCAGAAGGAGCAGGTCCGGCGGTTCGCGTGTGACGATGGAGAGAGCACCGCCGCACGGAATGAGGGGCCGGCATGAGCGACGCAGCCATATTCGCCATCAGTCTCGGGGTGACCCTGGTCGGGTTGGTGATCAGCTGGGGCGCCTACCGCCGCCGGGGGGCGGGCACCGGGCTGCGCGGGGCGGCCCTGTCGCTGGTGCCGCTCGCGGCGGCGATGACGGGCGTGACCGAGTTCCTCGTCGACCTGGCGTTCAGCCCGGTGAAGTGGGCGGGCGTCGCGGTGGCGGGCCTGGCCGTGGTGCTCTACCTGGCGTCAGGGGCGATGCTGAGCCGCCGCGGGGGCGCCGGCGACGCGGGGGCGGCCAAGGCCGGCGACGGGCGCCGCTCCGCGGGCCGCGCCGGCAAGCCGCGGCGCGGGGTCGAGGGGCCCGCGCCGGGCGGCGGCGACCCGGAGATGGCGGAGATCGAGAGGATCCTCCGCGACCGCGGCATCTCCTGACGCCGCGGGGCCCGCACACGTCGGTGACGGCGGGCCGGGACGCCCCGGAGCGGGCGTCCCGGCCCGCCGTTTCTGCGCGTCCCGGCCCTGACCTGCGGACGATCAGTCTCAGATCGGACTCAGTACGGTAAAGCTTGCCGTTCCCGACCCGTGGGGAGTTGCCGGGCACGTCTGGGCTGAACGTACTATTCGGGCGATTTGTCCGACGTAGTGCGTGGACGCATGTTGCCCAGATGACGACGAGATCACAAGTCAGATACGGGTACTTCCGAAGCACGCCCCACGGATGGACAGTCGTGCCCGAAGGACTACGTTTCCCTTCAGCAAACGCGGCGTAACGGGCACGGGGGCAGCGGATGATCTCCGCGGCCGCCGGTCACTCGCCGGCGGCAGGGCCGAACCAGTGGCCGGACGGTAGGAGGTATCGAGCGTGGCCGCACCCATAGAGGTGACCGGGTCCGACAGCGAGGCGCAGCCAGAGGCTGTCCTCGTCGGCGTCGACAGGAAGAAGATCCAGGGACGCTCGCTCGGGCAGATCGCCTGGATGCGGCTGAAGCGCGACAAAGTCGCCCTCACCGGCGCGGTCATCGTGCTCGTGCTCATCCTGATCGCGATCTTCGGGCCGTACTTCGTGCAGGACCCGTTGACGTACCACCAGAACCTGATCGACCCGACCTACAACAGGCCGAAGTCGGGGATCTGGCACACGGGCATCAGCGGCGACCACTGGCTGGGCGTGGAGCCCGGCACCGGCCGCGACCTGCTGGCCCGCATCGTGCACGGAGCCCGGATCTCGCTCCTGGTGTCGTTCCTCGCCACCCTGCTGTCGGTGGTCATCGGGACGGTCATGGGCATCGTGGCCGGCTACTTCGGCGGCTGGGTCGACTACCTGATCAGCCGGGCCATGGACGCCTTCCTGGCGTTCCCCCTGCTGCTGTTCGCGATCGCCCTGGTCGGCGTCGTCTCCGACGGCGCGTTCGGAATGAACGGCAACGGCCTGCGGATCTCGGTGCTGGTCGTCGTCATCGGCTTCTTCAACTGGCCCTACATCGGCCGCATCATCCGCGGCCAGACGCTGTCGCTGCGCGAGCGCGAGTTCGTCGACGCCGCGCGCAGCCTGGGAGCCCGCAACTCCTACGTGCTCTTCAAGGAGATCCTGCCGAACCTGGTCGCCCCGATCCTGGTCTACTCGACCCTGCTGATCCCGACCAACATCCTGTTCGAGGCGGCGCTGTCGTTCCTCGGCGTCGGAGTGATCCCGCCGACGCCCTCGTGGGGCGCCATGCTGACGCTCGCGGTACCGATCTACTCCTCGGACCCCGCGTACATGATCATCCCTGGTATGGCCATCTTCATCACCGTCCTCGCCTTCAACCTCTTCGGTGACGGGCTGCGGGACGCTCTCGACCCTCGGGCCAAGTGACTCGGGTTCAACCGACCCGTCTAATTGAAGGGGTGCGCCTGCACATGAACAAGATGAGACCAATTGCGGTCTTCGCGGCCGGTGTGGTCGCGGCCGCAGGGCTCGCCGCCTGCGGCGGCGGTGAATCCGGAGGCTCGGGGAGCGGTCCCGGGTACAACGCCGGCGTGAACGAGGTCGTCAACAAGTCGGACAAGAAGGGCGGCACGCTCAAGCTGGCCGACTCCGACGACTGGGACTCGCCGGACCCGGGCAACACCTACTACGCGTTCTCCCAGAACTTCGCCCGTCTCTACGGCCGCGGCCTGACCACGGCCAAGGCGGCCGCGGGCAAGGCGAGCCTCGAGATCGTCCCTGACCTGGCCACCGACATGGGCCAGTCCAGCGACGGCGGCAAGACCTGGACGTACAAGCTGCGGACCGGCGTCAAGTACGACGACGGCACCACGGTCACGTCCAAGGACGTCAAGTACGCGATCGAGCGCAGCAACTACACCAAGGAGCTGCAGCTCGGGCCGAAGTACTTCAAGCAGTACCTCGTCGACAACAAGCCCGCCTACAAGGGCCCGTACGACGACAAGAGCGACGAGGGTCTGAAGTCCATCGAGACCCCCGACGACCAGACGATCATCTTCCACCTGAACGAGCCGTTCCAGGAGTTCGACTACCTGGTCTCGATGTCGCAGTCGATCCCTGTGCCAAAGGCCAAGGACACCGGCACGAAGTACGAGACCGCGATCGTCTCCAGCGGGCCGTACAAGATCGACAACTACACGCGCGGCAAGTCGATGTCGCTGTCGCGCAACCCGAACTGGAACCAGAGCACCGACCCGCTCCGCAAGGCGCTGCCGGACAAGATCGAAGTCCAGATCAAGCAGAACGCGGACGACATCGACCAGCGGATGCTGGCCGGCGCGCTCGACATGGACATCACCGGCGTCGGCGTCCAGGCGGGCACCCAGCCGAAGGTGCTGACCCCCGAGCAGAAGCCGTACGTCGACAACCCCGTCCAGGGCTTCCTGCGGTTCATGTCGCTGAACGTGAACGTCAAGCCCCTCGACAACATCCACTGCCGGACGGCCGTGCAGTACGCGACAGACAAGGTCGCCGCGCAGACCGCCTACGGAGGCCCGCTGGCCGGCGGCGACGTCGCCACCACCGTGCTGCCCCCGTCGGTGGACGGCTACACCAAGTTCGACCTGTACCCGCAGAAGCAGGCCGAGGGCGGCGGCCTCGACCAGGCCACGCTCGCCAAGGCCAAGTCGGAGCTGCAGGCGTGCGGCCAGCCGAACGGCTTCAGCACCAAGATCTCGGCGCGGTCGGACCGGCCGAAGGAAGTCGCGATGGCCGAGGCGATCCAGCAGAGCCTCGCCAAGGTCGGCATCAAGGTCAGCATCGTCCAGTTCCCGGCCGGCGACTACTTCAACAAGTACGTCGGCGTGCCGAAGTACGTTCACGACCACGGCGTCGGCATGATGATCATGGCGTGGGCGGCCGACTGGCCCACCGGCTACGGCTTCCTCTCGCAGATCGTGCACGGTGCGGCGATCAAGCCGTCCGGTGGCAACAACCTCGCCGAGCTCAACGACCCGAAGGTCAACAAGGGTCTCGACGACGCGATCTCCACCTCGGACAAGGCCGCACGTCTGAAGGCCTATGGTGAGGTCGACAAGGCGGTCATGGCGACCGCCGCCGAGGTCCCGCTGATCTACGCCAAGGCCCTGATGTACCGGCCGAAGCGCGTGACGAACGCGGGCATCACGTACTACTACGGCGGAATGTACGACTACCTCAACATGGGCGTGGAGTGACACTCCGCTTCGTCCGTGCGTCCAGCTGAAGGCAGGTGAAGGCGACGCCCGCCGGCCGTGCCGGGACCCACAGGTCCCGCCGGCCGGCGGGTCGGGCCGAGCATTGTGTTCGCATACATCATCCGGCGCCTCATCGGTGCCGTCGTCATGTTGCTGGTGGTCAGCATGGTGACCTTCGGCATCTTCTTCTGGTTGCCCAAGATCGCCGGGCAGACGACCGACCAGATCGCGGCGTCCTATGTGGGCAAGGCGCCGACCGCCGAGGCCATCCAGGACACCAAGGAGCGGCTCGGCCTCGACAAGCCGGTCGTGGTGCAGTACGGCAACTACGTCAAGGCGATCGTCGTCGGCAAGGACTACAAGGCCGGCCCCGTGACCGACCACTGCCCGGCACCCTGTCTCGGCTATTCGTTCCGCAGCAGCCAGCCGGTCCTGGAGACGCTGGTCGACCGGGCCCCGGCGACCCTGTCGCTGGCACTCGGCGCCGCCCTGGTCTGGCTCGTGGGCGGCATCGCCACCGGTGTGCTGTCGGCGCTGCGCAGAGGCTCGCTCTGGGACCGGGCGGCGATGATCATCGCGCTGAGCGGCGTGTCGCTGCCCATCTACTTCACCGGCCTGGTCTCGCTCGCGCTGTTCTCCTACACGCTCAAGATCTTCCCGGGCGGCGGCAGCTACACCCCGTTCACCTCCAATCCGGTGAGCTGGTTCCAGGCGCTGGTCCTGCCGTGGGTGACGCTCGCGTTCCTCTACGCGGCGATGTACGCGCGGCTCACCAGAGCGGGCATGCTGGAGACGATGAACGAGGACTACATCCGCACCGCCCGCGCCAAGGGCCTGTCGGAGGGGACCGTCGTCACCAAGCACGCGCTGCGCGCCTCGCTCACGCCGATCCTCACCATCTTCGGCCTCGACCTCGGCCTGCTGCTCGGCGGCGCGGTCCTGACCGAGAACACCTTCGGCATCCCGGGCCTGGGCCAGTTGGCGATCAGCTCGATCCGGGGCGGCGACCTGCCCATGGTGCTCGGCGTGACCCTGCTCACGGCGACCTCCATCATCGTGATCAACCTGATCGTCGACATGCTGTACGCGATCGTCGACCCGAGAGTGAGGCTTGGCTGATGACCGGCACCGCGCCCGCCGCGGAGACCGCGGGCACCGGCGGGGCCCCGAGCGCGTTCCTCGAGGTCCGCGATCTCAAGATCCACTTCCCGACGGACGACGGCCTGGTCAAGTCCGTCGACGGCCTGTCGTTCCAGCTGGAGCGCGGCCGCACGCTCGGGATCGTGGGCGAGTCGGGCTCCGGCAAGAGCGTGACCAGCCTCGGCATCCTCGGCCTGCACAACCGGCGCAACGCCGACGTGTCCGGGGAGATCTGGCTGGACGGCAAGGAGCTCGTCGGCGCCTCGCAGGCCGAGGTGCGCCGGCTCCGCGGCCGCGACATGGCGATGATCTTCCAGGACCCGCTGTCGTCGATGCACCCCTTCTACACGGTCGGCCACCAGATCGTCGAGGCCTACCGGGTGCACAACGACGTGTCCAAGTCGGTGGCCCGCAAGCACGCCATCGACATGCTCGGCAAGGTCGGCATCCCCAAGCCCGACAAGCGGGTGGACGACTACCCGCACCAGTTCTCCGGCGGCATGCGGCAGCGCGCGATGATCGCGATGGCGCTGTCCTGCGACCCCGAGCTGCTGATCGCCGACGAGCCGACCACGGCGCTGGACGTGACCGTCCAGGCGCAGATCCTGGACCTGATCCGGGACCTCCAGCAGGAGTTCAACTCCGCGGTCATCATGATCACTCACGACCTCGGAGTGGTCGCCGAGCTGGCCGACGACATCCTGGTGATGTACGCGGGCCGCGCGGTGGAGTACGCCTCCGTCGACGACGCCTTCCACAGGCCGCTGCACCCCTACACCTGGGGGCTGCTCGGCTCGATGCCGAGGCTGGACCGGGAGCGCTCGGAGCGGCTGATGCCGATCGAGGGGTCGCCGCCGAGCCTGATCAACGTGCCGTCGGGATGCGCGTTCCATCCGCGCTGCCCCTACAGTGACCTCAACGGGGACAAGAGCACGACCGAGCGGCCCGAGCTGATCGAGGCCGAACCCGGGCACAAGGCGGCGTGCCATCTCCCGCTGGAGAAGAAGCGGCAGATCTGGAACGACGAGATCCGGGCGAAGCTGTGACGAGCACGGGTGGGAACGAGACTGTGAACACAACGAAGACCCCGGCCGACGAGACCCGTCCGGCCGCGGAGACCCGCCCCGCGCGGGACGGCGAGCCGCTGCTGGAGGTGGACAACCTCGGCAAGCACTTCCCCGTCACCGCGGGGCTGCTGCGCCGGCAGGTCGCGGCGGTCAAGGCCGTCGACGGCGTGTCGTTCTCGGTCCGCAAGGGCGAGACGCTCGGGCTGGTGGGCGAGTCGGGCTGCGGCAAGTCCACCACCGGCCGGATGATCATGCGGCTGCTGGACCCCAGCTTCGGCAAGATCACCTTCGAGGGCCAGGACATCACCACGATGTCACAGGGGCGGCTCCGGCCGCTCCGCCGCGACATCCAGATGATCTTCCAGGACCCGTACTCGTCGCTGAACCCGCGCAAGACGGTCGGCGCGATCGTCGGGGCGCCCTTCCGGCTGCAGAACCTCGAGGCCAAGCAGGGCGTCAAGAAGGCCGTCCAGGAGATCCTGGAGCTGGTCGGGCTGAACCCCGAGCACTACAACCGCTACCCGCACGAGTTCTCCGGCGGTCAGCGGCAGCGCATCGGCATCGCCCGCACCCTGGCCCTCAAGCCGAAGCTGATCGTCGCGGACGAGCCGGTGTCGGCGCTGGACGTGTCGGTGCAGGCGCAGGTCGTCAACCTGCTGGAGGACCTGCAGAACGAGCTCGACCTCACCTACGTGGTGATCGCGCACGACCTGTCGGTCGTCCGGCACATCTCCGACCGCGTCGCCGTCATGTACCTCGGCAAGATCGTCGAGGTGGCGGACCGGGCGGACCTGTACGAGCGGCCCATGCACCCCTACACCAACGCGCTGCTGTCGGCGGTGCCGATCCCCGACCCGAGCGAGCGCGGGGACCGCAAGCGGATCCGGCTGCAGGGCGACGTGCCGAGCCCGCTCGACCCGCCGCCCGCCTGCCGCTTCCACACCCGCTGCTGGAAGGCGCAGGACATCTGCAAGCAGGTCGAGCCGCCGCTGGTGGAGCTCAGCCCGGGCCACGAGGCGGCCTGCCACTTCCCGGAGAACACCACGGTCAGCGCCACCGACGCGGTCGCCAAGGCCGCGGTGGCGCCCGCCGCGCCGGCCGCCGACCCGGCCCCGGCCGACGGCCCGGACCCCGTGGAGTAGCGCCGCCAGGCGCGCCTCGCGCATGAAGAAGGCCCGGCCCCCGCGAGGGGGACCGGGCCTTCTTCATGGCCGCGCGCCCGGGGCTACTCGGTGGAGATGGCCTTGAGGACGTCCATGCGGCCCGCGCGCCACGCCGGCCAGAGGGCGGCCAGCACGCCGATGACCGCGGCAACCACCAGGTAGATCCCCAGGGTCCCGTACGGCACGGCGAGGACCCCGAGTCCCTTGTCCGCGAGGGCGTTCTGCAGCGCCGCGCCGAACGCCACCCCGATGCCCATGCCGAGCACCGCGCCGAAGACCGCGATCATGATGGATTCCAGCCGGATCATGCGCCGCAGCTGCCGCCGGGAGATCCCGATCGCGCGCAGCAGCCCGATCTCCCGGGTCCGCTCGATCACCGACAGCGCCAGGGTGTTGACCACTCCGACGGCCGCGATGATGACGGACATCACCAGCAGGATCGTCAGGAACGTCACGAACCCGTCGACCTGCTTGCGGGCGTCGGCCTTCAGGGACGCCTGATCGGACACCTTCAGGTTCGGGTAGTCCTTCAGCGACGACTCCAGTGCCCCCTTCGTCGCCGCGGACGGTGCCGAGGCGTCCACCACGACAGTGGTCACGGTCGGCTTCAGCGTGTGCCGCAGGTGCGCCTGCGGGGAGATGAGGCGGGGACCGATCAGATTGCTCTTGGCGTACACGCCCGCCAGCCTCAACTGCTCGGTGCGTCCGTCGGCGAACTGCACCGGGACCGCCGCCCCGACCTTCCAACCGCGGGCCTTCGCGGTGCCCTCGTCCACCATGATCCCGGCGTCGCCGATGCCCGTGCCACCAGAGGTGATCTTCAGCTTCGCGGCCTTGGCGATCACCGCCGCGTCGCCGGACATGTACCACGCCTTCTTGTTCTCGACGAGGGCGTTGCCCTCGTAGGTGGGGGACGCGGAGGCCACCCCGGGCGTCGTCCGGATCCTCTGCGCGGCCTCGGCGTCGATGCCGCCCGCGCCCTGCACCTCGACGAGGTAGTCGGCGCCGAACTGCGCGTCGACCTGCTCGTCCACCGAGGCCCGCGTCGTCGCGCCCAGCACGTTGACCGTCGTGATCAGCGCCAGGCCGATCATCAGCGCGGCGGCCGTCGCGGCGGTGCGGCGCGGGTTGCGCAGCGCGTTCTGCCGCGCGAGGCGTCCGGGCGGGCCCATCAGCAGCGCGAACGGCGCGCCGAGCACCTTCATCACCGGCACGCTGATCACCGGGGCGAGCATGGCGACGCCGACGAAGACCGCGAACGCGCCCACGCCCACCGGGACCGGCGGGTTGCCGCCCTTCCCGGCGAGGCCGGTGCCGATGAGCCCCGCGCCCACGAGGGTGAGCAGGGAGCCGAGCGCGATCCGGATCCGCAGCGACCGCTGGGGCAGCGCGACGTCGTCGCGCATCGCCGCCACTGGCGGGACCTTCGCGGCGCGGCGGGCCGGGAAGTAGGCCGACACGACCGTCACCACGATGCCCACCACGTACGACCAGATCACCGGGGTCGCGGTGAAGGTCAGCCCGCCCTGCCCGGCGTCGCCCATCTGCGTCTGCAGCAGGGAGGCCAGGCCCGCGCCGGCCGCGAGGCCGAGGGTGGAGCCGACCACGCCGACCGCGACGGCCTCGCCGATCACCGCCCGCGTCACCTGGCCGCGGGCCGCGCCGATCGCGCGCAGCAGCGCCAGCTCGCGGGTCCGCTGCGCGACCAGCATCGAGAACGTGTTGAAGATGATGAACGACCCGACGAAGATCGAGATGAGCGCGAACACGAGCAGGAACGTGCGGAAGAAGCTCATCATCGCGGCGATGTCGCTCTTGGACTCCTCGCGGAGCTTCTCGCCGGTGACGGCCTCCAGGTTCTGCGGCAGCGCCTTGGCGACGCGGTCGCGCAGCTCGCTCTGGGACGGGCCGGTGGAGCCCATCTCGATGTCGCTGAAGTAGCCGGGCTTGAGCATCAGCCGCTGCGCGGTCGGGGTGTCGAACCCGGTGAGGGTCGCGCCCATCAGGTTCCCGGCGTCGACCAGCCCGACGATCCGCATGCGGGCGGGCGGCCCGGCGGTGATGACCCGGGTGGTGTCGCCGACGGCGAGCTTGCCCTTCTCCGCGGTTTTGGCGTCGATGACGACCTCGTCCGGTCCCCGCGGGGCGCGGCCCGACGCCAGGTCGTAGGTCCCGCCCGTCGACCAGTTCGTCCCGATCTGGGGAGGCCCGTCCTGCGCGGTCCCGACGATCTTGCCGTCCTTGCCGACGACGGCCGCGTACCCGTTGACGTTGCCCTGGGGGTCCTTGACGCCGTCGATGCCCTGGAGGGTCTTCAGCACGGTCGCCGGGACCGGCTGCGCCGCCATCCCGTCGTCGTCGCCCTCGACGACCTTCTTCGCCCGCACGTCGACGGCCACGTTCGTGCCGATCCTGCCGAACAGGTCGTCGAACTGCTTGTTCATGCTGTCGGTGAAGATCAGCGTGCCGGCCACGAACGCGACGCCGAGGATCACCGCCACGGCCGTCAGCACCAGCCTGATCTTGTGCGCCGCGAGGTTGCGGAGCGTGACCTTGCCCATCATCGCGCCGACAC
This sequence comes from Actinomadura coerulea, assembly GCF_014208105.1. Lineage (NCBI taxonomy): Bacteria > Bacillati > Actinomycetota > Actinomycetes > Streptosporangiales > Thermomonosporaceae > Actinomadura > Actinomadura coerulea. Next base: position 2,230,103 of record NZ_JACHMQ010000001.1, on the reverse strand, counting down.
CCCGGAACCGGCCGCGCCCGCGGGACGGGTGTTGTGGCCGCCGGCGTCGAAGCCCTTCATGCGCTCCAGCACCCGCTCGGCGGTGGGCTCGGTCATGGTGTCGACGATCTGCCCGTCGGACAGGAACAGCACCTGGTCGGCGTAGGCGGCGGCGGACGGGTCGTGGGTGACCATCACGATGGTCTGCCCCATCCGCCGCACCGAGTCGCGCAGGAAGCCGAGGACCTCGGCGCCCGAGCGCGAGTCCAGGTTCCCCGTCGGCTCGTCCGCGAAGATGATCTCCGGGCGGGACGCCAGGGCGCGGGCGCACGCCACGCGCTGCTGCTGGCCGCCCGACAGCTCGGTGGGGCGGTGCTTGAGCCGCGGCCGCAGCCCCACCGTGTCGATCACCGCGTCCAGCCACTCCTGGTCGGCCCTGCGGCCCGCGATGTCCATCGGCAGCGTGATGTTCTCCAGCGCGGTCAGGGTCGGCACCAGGTTGAACGCCTGGAAGATGAAGCCGATCTTGTCGCGGCGCAGCCGGGTCAGCTGCTTGTCCTTCAGCCGGGTCAGTTCGGTCTCGCCGATGTAGACCTGCCCGGAGTCCACCGAGTCCAGCCCCGCCATGCAGTGCATCAGCGTGGACTTGCCGGATCCGGAGGGGCCCATGATCGCGGTGAACCGGCCGCGGGGGATGCCGACGGTGACCCCGTCGAGCGCGACGACCTGGGCGTCGCCGCGCCCGTACACCTTCGCGATCTGCTGGGTTCGAGCGGCGAAGTCGCCCGCCCCGGGCGCGTGCTCCGCGCCGGCGGTCGATGGGGCGGTGTTCGTCACGTGTACTCCCGTGGGTGAGTGAGCAGGATGCGTCCGGACCGCGCCGTGCCCCCGGCGATCCGACTCACAAAACCCTAGAAGCCGAACAAACCGGTTTCCTGGACCCCAGGAACGGACTTGCCCGTCCACCCACGGCAGGAGAAGCCCCACCACAGTCGTCCTACCGGAGTAGTCCTCCGCCGACGAAAGCCAGGGGTACCTCAGGGGCCGACCCCGAGGCCGGCCCCAAGGCCCCGCGCGTCAGCTCTGGCCGGGCCTGCTCAACCCGGTCTCGTATGCGTACACCACGGCTTGCACGCGGTCGCGCAGGCCGAGCTTGGCCAGGACGTTACCGACGTGCGTCTTCACCGTCGTCTCGCTCACCACGAGTTCCGCCGCGATCTCGGCGTTGGACTGGCCGCGGGCCACGTGCGACAGCACCTCGCGCTCCCGCTGGGTCAGGGTGTCCAGCCCCGGCGGGGGCGACGCGTCGCGGACGGCGGGCAGCCGATTGGCGAACTTGTCCAGCAGGCGCCGCGTCACCGACGGCGCCACGATCGCGTCGCCCTCCGCCACGATGCGGATCGCCTGCACCAGGTCCTCCGGCGGGGAGTCCTTGAGCAGGAAGCCGCTGGCGCCCGCCCGGACCGCCTCGATGACGTACTCGTCCAGGTCGAACGTCGTCAGGATCAGCACCCTGGGGTCGTGCGAGGCCGCGCCCTCCCGGATGATCCGGCGGGTCGCCTCGATGCCGTCCACCCCCGGCATCCGGATGTCCATCAGCACCACGTCCGGCAGCAGCGAGCGGGTCAGCTCCACCGCCGCCGCGCCGTCCCCGGCCTCCCCGACGACGGCGATGTCGGCCTCCGCCTCCAGGATGAGCCGGAACCCCGTCCGCAGCAGCGGCTGGTCGTCGACGAGCAGCACCCGCACCGTGGTCATCGGGCCGCCACCGCCGGCCGCCGTCCCGGACCGTTCATCGTCGCGCTCCTCGCCCTCGCCGGACCGCCGCGTCCGCGGCGCTCCTGCCCCAACCTACGGCCTCGCACGGGCTCACGGCTCCAGCGGGAACCGGGCCCGCACGCCGAATCCGCCGCCGACCCTCGGCCCGATCTTCAACTCGCCACCGTACAGCGCGACCCGTTCGTACATCCCGACCAGACCGTGCCCGGGGTTGTCCCCGCTGTCGGCCATGAACGTCGACGTGCCGCGCCCGTCGTCCTCGATCTCCACCGTCAGGTCGCTGTCGCCGTAGTACAGCCGGACCCAGGCCCGCGCCTGCGGCCCCGCGTGCTTGAGCGTGTTCGTCAGCGCCTCCTGGATCAGCCGGAAGGCGGCCACGTCCACGCCGGGGGACGGCGGCCGCGCCTCGCCCTCCATCCACAGCTGCACCGACAGGCCCGTCTCCCGCACGTGCTCCAGCAGCTCGCCGAGGTCGCCGAGACCCGGCTGCGGCGCCAGCTCCCGGCCCGCCCGCTCGGGATCGCGGTCCGTGCGCAGCACGCCGACGATCCGCCGCATCTCGCTCAGCGCGGTCCGGCCGACCTCCTCGATCGTCGACATCGCCTCGCGCGCGCTGCCGGGGTCCCGGTCGATGATCCGCCGCGCGGCGCCCGCCTGCACGGTCATCACGCTCACGTGGTGCGCCACGACGTCGTGCAGCTCCCGCGCGATCCGGGACCGCTCCTCGACGCGCGCGGCCCGCGCGTCGGTGCCGCGCGCCCGCTCCAGCCGGGCCGCCCGGTCCTCCAGCTCGGTGAAGTACGCCCGGCGCAGCCGCAGGTTGCGGCCCAGCACCCACACGCCGATCACCAGCGCGCAGTCGGTGATCAGCACCTCCGGCGCCACCGAGACCGGCAGCAACAGCAGGTAGGCGAGGAAGTAGACGAACGCCGTTGCGCCGCCGAGCGCGCTCTGCGCCAGCCCCCGGTGCGCCGCCACGCTGTACACGGCCACGAGGAACGCCACGACGTCCGGCACCGACGGCGGATAGTGCGCCAGCGCCATCACCAGCTCGCCGCCGATGATGAAGAGCAGCACCGGCATCGGATGGCGGCGGCGCCACGTCAGCGCCATCGTCACCGCGGTGACCACCAGCCCGTCCCAGATGTCCGGCGACCGGAAGTGATCGTAGCCGTGGCCGGCGGGCAGCTCCTCCAGGAAGAGCTGAGGCAGCCCCACCGCCAGCAGGCCCAGCGCGAGCAGCGCGTCGGCCGCCGTCGGGCGCGCGTGCAGCCAGGCGCGGACGGCGTGGAGACCACGGATGCGGGGTGACACGACACTCACCCTAGGAGGCCGCAGCAGGCCCTGAGCCCTCCTGGACGTGGATCCGCGGTCCTCCCCAAGGATGACCCGGCCGCGCCGGAGGCGCTACTAGAGATCGTCGTGCTCCCGGGCCCCGGCACCGGCGCTCGCGTCCGCCCGCCGGGCCTCCTCCAGATCGGCGGGGGAGGGCCGGTCGACGGGCGCCGCGGGCAGCGGCGGGGGAGTGCCGCCGAACTCGGGGCAGCGCTCCTTGTGGTCGCACCAGTCGCACAGCCGTCCCGCGCGCGCCCGCCACTCGCCGGTCTCCATCGCCCGGCGGATCGCCTGCCACAGCGCCTCCACCTTGCGCTGCGTGGCGCGCAGGTCGGCCTCGTCCGGCTCGTAGCGCAGGATCTCGCCGTTGCCCAGGTACATCAGCTGCAGCAGCCGCGGCACCCGGCCGCGCAGCCGCCACAGCACCAGCGCGTAGAACTTCATCTGGAACAGGGCCCGCGCCTCGAAGTCGGCCCGCGGAGCCGTCCCGGTCTTGTAGTCCACGATCCGCACGTCGCCGGTGGGCGCCACGTCGACGCGGTCGATGTACCCGCGCAGCTTCAGCCCCGAGTCGAGGACCGTCTCCACGAACAGCTCGCGCTCGGCCGGCTCCAGCCGGCGCGGGTCCTCGAGGGTGAAGTACCGCTCCACCATCCGCCGCGCCTGCCCCAGCCACTCGGCGTGCTCGGCCTCGCCCTCGGCGCCGCCGTCGAACAGCTCCGCCAGCTCCGGCTCGGCCTCCAGCAGGCGGTCCCACTCCGGCGCCAGCATCTCCAGCGCCGCCTCCGGGGTGCGCGCCCCGGTCGGCAGGTCGAACAGCCGCTCCAGCACGGCGTGCACCAGCGTGCCCCGCACGGCCGCGGCGCTCGGCCGCTCCGGGATCCGGTCGATGACCCGGAACCGGTACAGCAGCGGGCACGTCATGAAGTCGCCCGCCCGCGACGGCGACAACGACCCGACCACCACCGCCGCGCCGCCCGCGCCCCCGCCCGCCTCGGCCGTGCGCGCGGACGGCACCGACGCCCCGCTCCCGGCCCCGATGCTCCCCGGCTCGATGCCACCCGCCTCGGTGCTGCCCGCCTCGGTCGTCGTCATGGCACAGCAGCGTAGGTGACACCCCCGACGGAAATCCCGCACCCGCCGCCGCGCGCCCGGCGGGGACCGGCACCGCCGCCGGGGCCGTAGCATCGGTGGCGTGACTCACAGCGCGCCCCCGACCGAGGACAGGACCCCGGCCGGCGGCCGCGGTCCCGACGACGACCGCTCCGCACGCCCCGGCCTGCTCATGGGCCGCCTTTTCGGCGTGCCCGTCTACGTGTCGCCCAGCTGGTTCCTGGTCGCGGTCCTCGTCACCGTCATGTTCGAGGGCCAGGTCGACGGCGTCGTCAGCCGCCCGCTCAGCTACCTCGTGGCCTTCACCTACGCCGTCCTGCTCTACGGCTCGGTGTTCGTCCACGAGCTGAGCCACGCCGTCACCGCGCGCGCCTTCGGCCTGCCCGTCCGGTCCGTCACCCTCCACATCCTCGGCGGGGAGACCTCCATCGAGCGCGAGGCCCCCACCCCCGGCCGCGAGTTCCTCATCGCCTTCGCCGGGCCGCTGGTCAACCTCGTCCTCGCCGGGCTCGGGCTGCTCGTCCACGCCGTCGTCCCCATGCCCGACGTCGCGCTGCTGCTCCTCGAGGCCCTCACCTTCGCCAACCTCCTCGTCGGGCTGTTCAACCTGCTGCCCGGCCTCCCTCTGGACGGCGGCCGCCTGGTGCGCGCCGTCGTCTGGAAGGTCACCGGACGCAGCCGCAGCGGCGGCGTCTTCGCGGGCTGGGTGGGGCGCGGCGTCGCCATCGCCTGCCTCGTCACCGGTGCCTACCTGGCCACCTACAGCACCGGGGAGGGCGGCGGCATCGGCTGGCTCGCCCTGCTCTGGTCGGCCCTCGTCGCCTCCTTCATCTGGGTCGGCGCCACGCAGTCCATCCGCGCCGAGCGCGTCCGCGACCGCATCCCGCAGCTGTCGGCCCGCCGCCTCGCCCGCCGCGCCACCCTCGTCACCGCCGACGTCCCGCTCGCCGAGGCCGTCCGCCGCGCCCGCGAGGACCACGCCGGCGCCATCGTCATCGCCGACCACGACGGCAGGCCCCTCGGCCTGGTCAGCGAGAAGGCCGTCACCGCGACCCCCGAGCACCGCCGCCCCTGGGTCAGCGCGGGCGATCTGTCGCGGGGCATCGACGACGGGCTCAAGCTGGCCGCCGACCTGTCCGGCGAGGAGCTCGTCGAGGCGCTGCGCCGCGCCCCCGCGTCGGAGTACCTGCTCGTGGAGCCCGACGGGGGCGTCTACGGCGTCCTCGCGGTCGCCGACGTCGACCGCGCCTTCGCCGGCATCTGACCGCCCCGCGGGCCGCCGCGGCGGCCCGACCTGCCCGCGCCCGCCGCTAGCCTTGACCACCATGAGCGAACCCCGACCCGACGGTCCCGCCCCCTCGCCCGGCCGCGTCCCGCACGGCCCGTTCCGCCCCGGCGACCAGGTTCAGCTCACCGACCCCAAGGGCCGGATCAACACCATCACCCTCCAGCCCGGCAAGGTGTACCACTCGCACAAGGGCTCGATCCCCCACGACGACATGATCGGCAGCCCCGAGGGGAGCGTCTTCCGCTCCAGCGGCGGCATCGAGTACCTGGCCTTCCGCCCGCTGCTCGCCGACTTCACCCTCCGCATGCCGCGCGGCGCCGCCGTCGTCTACCCCAAGGACGCCGCCCAGATCATCGCGATGGCCGACATCTTCCCGGGGGCCCGCGTCGTCGAGGCCGGCGCCGGGTCCGGGGCCCTCACCTGCTTCCTGCTGCGCGCCGTCGGCGAGCACGGCCTCGTCTCCTCCTACGAGCGCAGGCCCGACTTCGCCGACATCGCCCGCGCCAACGTCGAGAAGTTCTTCGGCGGGCCCCACCCCGCCTGGCGCCTCACCGTCGGCTCCCTGGAGGACGCCCTCGCCGAGGCCGACGTCGACCGCGTCGTCCTCGACATGCTCGCGCCCTGGGAGACCCTCGACGCCGTCGCCAAGGCCCTGGTCCCCGGCGGCATGGTCTGCGTCTACATCGCCACCACCACCCAGATGTCGCGGGTCGTCGAGGACCTGCGCTCCCACGGCCGGTTCGCCGAGCCCTACGCCTTCGAGACGATGCTGCGGTCCTGGCACGTCGACGGGCTCGCCGTCCGCCCCGACCACCGCATGGTCGGCCACACCGGCTTCCTCGTCACCGCGCGCCGCCTCGCCGACGGGGTGACCCCGCCCGCCCGGCGCCGCCGCCCCGCGAAGGGCGCCCACCCCGCGCCCGGCGACGCCGCGGCCCCCTCCGACGCCGCGCCCGTGCCGGGCGCCGCGCCCGGGGATCTCGCCGAGGCCTAGATCACATTACTCCGGCGCCCCTCCACCGGACTCGGCAAACGCCGTGCCACGACACGCCCGGGATGCCGAAGCCGCAGGTCCGGACGTCGTAAGCCCACGACCCGTGCCACCTCCACGGCACCCCTGCCAACCCTCCCGGAAGACCCCCGCACGACACGAACACCGAATGGGCAGGTTACGGAAGCCCTCCAGATAGGTAGGGTCTCAGTAGGTCGTCGGCTCTCTTCGTGAGGAGGTGGCGGGGCGTGGCCGCTCGTGACGATGCAGGGGCGCGCAGGGCGCAGCACGAAAAGGAGGTCCGGGACCTCCAGACGCAGATCTCCTTCCTGGAGGAGGAGATCTCCGTGCTGCGCCGTAAGCTCGCGGAGTCCCCGCGCCAAGTACGTGTGCTGGAAGAACGCCTCCATGAGGCGCAGGCCAACCTGGCCGCCGTAACCGGTCAGAACGAGCGTCTCGTAGCGACCCTCAAAGAGGCTCGCGAACAGATCGTGGCGCTCAAGGAGGAGGTCGACAGGCTCGCACAACCACCCTCCGGATTCGGCGTCTTCCTGGACGCCCGAGACGACGGAACGGTCGACATCTTCACCGGCGGGCGCAAGCTGCGCGTCAACGTCAGCCCGGCCGTCGACGTCGAGGAACTGCAGCGCGGCCAGGAGGTCATGCTCAACGAGGCCCTCAACGTCGTCGAGGCGCTGAGGTTCGAGGAGCAGGGCGAGGTCGTCATGCTCAAGGAGCTCTTCGACGACGGCGAGCGCGCGCTGGTCATCGCGCACGCCGACGAGGAGCGCGTGGTCAAGCTCGCCGAGCCGCTGCGCGGCGTCCCGCTGCGGGCGGGCGACTCCCTCATGCTCGAACCGAGGTCCGGCTACGCCTACGAGAAGATCCACAAGGCGGAGGTCGAGGAGCTCGTCCTCGAAGAGGTCCCCGACATCTCCTACAACGAGATCGGCGGCCTCGGATCGCAGATCGAGATGATCCGCGACGCGGTGGAGCTGCCCTACCTGCACGCCGACCTGTTCCGCGAGCACCAGCTCCGGCCGCCCAAGGGCGTGCTGCTCTACGGTCCGCCCGGCTGCGGCAAGACGCTCATCGCCAAGGCCGTCGCGAACTCGCTCGCCAAGCAGGTCGCGGAGAAGACGGGCCAGGAGGGGAAGAGCTTCTTCCTCAACATCAAGGGCCCCGAGCTGCTGAACAAGTACGTCGGCGAGACCGAGCGGCACATCCGCCTGGTCTTCCAGCGGGCCCGCGAGAAGGCGTCCGCCGGGACGCCGGTCATCGTGTTCTTCGACGAGATGGACTCCATCTTCCGCACCCGCGGCTCGGGGGTCTCCTCCGACGTCGAGAACACCATCGTCCCTCAGCTGCTCAGCGAGATCGACGGCGTCGAGGGCCTGGAGAACGTCATCGTGATCGGCGCGTCCAACCGCGAGGACATGATCGACCCCGCGATCCTGCGGCCCGGGCGGCTGGACGTCAAGATCAAGATCGAGCGGCCGGACGCCGAGGCCGCCAAGGACATCTTCTCCAAGTACATCCTGCACGGGCTTCCGCTGCACCCCGACGACGTCAAGGAGCACGGCGGCTCCACCGAGGCCACCGTCGAGGCGATGATCCAGCGCACCGTCGAGCGGATGTACACCGAGAGCGAGGAGAACCGCTTCCTGGAGGTCACCTACGCCAACGGGGACAAGGAAGTCCTGTTCTTCAAGGACTTCAACTCCGGCGCGATGATCCAGAACATCGTCGACCGCGCCAAGAAGATGGCCATCAAGCAGTTCCTCGACACCGGCCAGAAGGGCATGCGGGTCAACCACCTGCTGGCCGCCTGCGTCGACGAGTTCAGTGAGAACGAGGACCTGCCCAACACCACCAACCCCGACGACTGGGCCCGCATCTCCGGCAAGAAGGGCGAGCGGATCGTCTACATCCGCACGCTGGTCTCCGGGACCAAGGGCTCCGAGGCCGGACGCTCCATCGACACCGTCGCCAACACCGGCCAGTACCTGTAGCCCCCGGCGATGACGCACCCGCGCGGCGGCCCCTGCACCCAGGGGCCGCCGCGTGGGCGTGCCGCGCCACGCGCGCCGCTAACAGCGGGCCCCATGGCTCCACTCTCCCGGCCCCGATAGGCTCGACGATATGAGTGTTCGGCGGGTGATGGGCATCGAGACCGAGTACGGCATCTCCGTACCCGGGCAGCCAGGGGCCAACGCGATGGTGACCTCGTCCCAGGTCGTCAACGCCTACCTGGCGGCGTCGGCGGCACGGGCCCGCAGGGCCCGCTGGGACTTCGAGGAGGAGAATCCGCTCCGGGACGCCCGCGGCTTCGACCTCGCCCGCGAGGTCGCCGACCCGACGCAGCTCACCGACGAGGACCTCGGCCTCGCCAATGTCATCCTCACCAACGGCGCCCGGCTGTACGTCGACCACGCGCACCCCGAGTACTCGGCGCCCGAGTGCACCAACCCGCTCGACGCCGTCATCTGGGACAAGGCGGGCGAGCGCGTGATGGCCGACGCCGCGCGCCGCGCCGCGCTCGTCCCCGGCACCCACCCCATCCAGCTCTACAAGAACAACACCGACAACAAGGGCGCCTCCTACGGCTGCCATGAGAACTACCTCATGCGCCGCGAGACGCCCTTCGCCGACATCGTCCGGCACCTCACCCCGTTCTTCGTCTCCCGCCAGGTCGTCTGCGGCGCCGGCCGCGTCGGCATCGGCGTGGACGGCCGCGGCGACGGCTTCCAGATCAGCCAGCGCGCCGACTTCTTCGAGGTGGAGGTGGGGCTGGAGACCACCCTCAAGCGGCCGATCATCAACACCCGCGACGAGCCGCACGCCGACCCCGAGAAGTACCGGCGCCTGCACGTCATCATCGGCGACGCCAACATGGCCGAGCTGTCGACCTACCTCAAGCTCGGCACCACCTCGCTCGTCCTCGCCATGATCGAGGACGGCTTCCTCACCGTCGACCTCTCGGTCGACATGCCCGTCGCCGCGCTCCGGGCGGTCTCCCACGACCCGTCCTGCAAGCACCTGCTCACGCTGCGCGACGGCCGGAAGATGACGGCGGTCCAGCTCCAGATGGAGTACCTGGAGCAGTCGCGCAAGTACGTCGAGGACCGGTTCGGCGCCGACGTGGACGAGATGACCAGGGACGTCCTCGACCGCTGGGAGTCCGTCCTGCACCGCCTCGGCGACGACCCGATGCAGCTGTCCCGCGAGCTCGACTGGGTCGCCAAGCTGTCCCTGCTGGAGGGGTACCGCAGCCGCGACAGCCTCGACTGGTCCCATCCGCGCCTGCAGCTCGTCGACCTGCAGTACACCGACATCAGGCCGGACAAGGGCCTCTACAACCGCCTGGTGGACCGCGGCCGCGTCGACCGGGTCGTCACCGAGGCGCAGGTCGAGGCCGCCGTGGAGGACCCGCCGGAGGACACCCGGGCCTACTTCCGGGGCCGCTGCCTGCGCCAGTACGCCGAGTCCGTCGCCGCGGCCTCCTGGGACTCGGTCATCTTCGACGTCCCCGGCCGGGAGTCGCTGCAGCGCGTGCCCACCCTGGAGCCCCTGCGGGGCACCAAGCAGCACGTGGGCGCCCTGCTGGACCGCTGCCGCACCGCCGCGGACCTCGTGGCCACCCTGACCGGCCAGAGCTGAACGGCGGCGAGGGCGCGCCACGCGGGCGTGGGGGCCCGGCCGCGCACCGGCCGGGCGCGGCCTCGCCGGGCACGGCCGGCGGGCGGTCGGCCCCGCGGCCCGGCCGTGCCGTGTAACGGGCCGGTTTCGTGGCTGGTTCGCCCGTTTCGCTGGGCGGCGGACCGGCGATAACCCGAGCATGCCCCCGGCCCCCGGGCGGAGACGGCGAAACGGACCCGAGAGTTCCGCGCACCGTCGAAGATCGGAGATAGGGTCGGAGGCACCGGCAGAGCGGAGGTACGGAATGGCCACGAAGGACACCGGCGGTCAGAAGCAGACCACCCGGCGCACGGAAGAGGTCGAGGAGACCGAGGCCACGACCACCGAGGACGTGCAGGAGCGCCAGGACAAGCTCACCGACGACGTGGACTCGATCCTGGACGAAATAGACGAGGTGCTGGAAGAGAACGCCGAGGACTTCGTCCGCGCGTATATCCAAAAGGGCGGACAGTGAACCCCGTATCGGGCGGATCGGCCACATAGCGAATCGCCGTTTCTCCGGGGACGGAACTCCAACTTGACACGGTAGTGAGGACATGGGTGGGCCGTGCGGGCCCGCCCATGTCCGTGTGTGCGCGCCCCGTGCGGTCCGCGGGCCGGCGGGGCGGGTTCGCCGTGGGCTGATCGGACCGGTGATCGGGCGGCATGCGCGCGGGCGACCTTGAACAGTAGGGTCGTAGAGTCCGCGCCGGTGAGATTGCCGAAACCGGCGCCATGGTGGAGGGGAAGGGAGTCGCGTGGCGTCCCACGATTCGCACACCGGACGTCTGCCGGGGTTGTTCGCGAGCCCGGATACGTCGTCGTTCACGGAGTTCCTCGGGGCGTACTCCCCGGACCTGCTGCCCGGCCGGCGGACGCCGCCGTCCGCGCGGGCGGGCGAGGACATCCCGCACGGGACGACGATCGTCGCGGTCGCCTTCCCCGGCGGGGTGGTGATGGCGGGCGACCGGCGGGCGACGGCGGGCAACGTCATCGCGCAGCGCGACATCGAGAAGGTCTTCCGGGCCGACGAGTTCTCGGCGATCGCGATCGCCGGCACGGCCGGGATCGGGATCGAGATGGTCCGGCTGTTCCAGGTCGAGCTGGAGCACTACGAGAAGCGCGAGGGCCGGACGCTGTCGGTCGAGGGCAAGGCCAACCGCCTGGCGACGATGGTCCGGCAGAACCTCGGGATGGCGATGCAGGGGCTGGCGGTGGTGCCGCTGTTCGCGGGCTTCGACGAGGAGCGGGACGGGGGGCGGATCTTCTCCTACGACCCGGCGGGCGGCCGCTACGAGGAGCGCGACTTCCACTCGATCGGCTCGGGGTCGGTCTTCGCGCGCGGCGCCCTGAAGAAGCTCTACCGGCCCGACCTGTCGGCGCGGGACGCGGCGCTGGTGTGCGTCCAGTCGCTGTACGACGCGGCCGACGACGACTCGGCGACGGGCGGGCCCGACCTGACGCGCCGGATCTTCCCCGTGGTGGCGTCGGTGACGGCGGACGGGTACCGCCGGCTCGGCGAGGACGAGGTGGGCGCCCTGGCGCAGGCCGTCGTCGACGCACGTTACGACTCGCCGGGCGGTCCTACCGCCCCGCTGCGATAGAAGGGATCCAGACCGGTGTCCATGCCGTTCTACGTGTCGCCCGAACAGCAGATGAAGGACAAGGCGGACTACGCGCGCAAGGGCATCGCGCGCGGCCGCAGTGTCGTGGTGCTGCAGTACGACGACGGCATCCTGTTCGTGGCGGACAACCCGTCGCGGGCGCTGCACAAGATCAGCGAGATCTACGACCGGATCGCGTTCGCGGCGGTGGGGAAGTACAACGAGTTCGAGAACCTGCGGCTCGGGGGCGTCCGCTACGCCGACATCAACGGCTACCAGTACGACCGCCGCGACGTGACGGCGCGGGGCCTGGCGAACGTGTACGCGCAGTCGCTCGGCACGATCTTCACCGAGACCAACAAGCCGTACGAGGTGGAGCTGGTCGTCGCGGAGGTGGGCGAGGACGCCGACACCGACCAGATCTACCGGCTGACGTTCGACGGCTCGGTCGCCGACGAGCACGGCTACGTCGCCATGGGCGGGCAGGCCGAGGCGGTGGCGCAGTCGCTGAAGGACGGCTACCGGGAGGGCTCCTCGCTGGAGGACGCCCTGCGCACGGCGGTGCGGGCGCTGGAGGCCCAGGACTCCGACCGGCACCTGGAGGCGACCTCGCTGGAGGTCGCGGTGCTGGACCGCAACCGCGAGCACCGGCTGTTCAAGCGGCTGTCGGCGGCGCGCATCGGGGACCTGCTGGCGGCGCAGGACTCCGGCTCCGGCGGCGAGGACGCCGTCGGCGGGACGGCGTCCTCCTCCGGAGCGGACGAGGACTGACGCGCGGGCGGGCCGCCGGGACGGCGCCCCGCCCGCCGGGACGGGCCCGCGGCGTGCCGGGACGGCGACCACCGTCCCGGCCGCCGCGGGCCCGCGGCGTGCCGGGCGCCTTGGGCGCCTTCGGGGGCGGCGGCCGCGTTCGCCGGAAACGGTGGGTCGAGAGACTGCCAAGTGACGGCCGCGCCGCATAGGGTCTTGGTGTGGACAGGCGCATCTTCGGGCTTGAGAACGAGTACGGCGTCACCTGCACCTTCCGCGGGCAGCGGCGGTTGTCACCGGACGAGGTGGCGCGCTATCTGTTCCGCAGGGTCGTGTCGTGGGGCCGCAGCAGCAACGTGTTCCTTCGCAACGGGGCCCGGCTCTACCTGGACGTGGGGAGCCATCCGGAGTACGCGACGCCGGAGTGCGACAGCGTCGTCGACCTGGTGACGCATGACAAGGCGGGCGAGCGGATCCTGGAGGGTCTTCTGGTCGACGCCGAGCGGCGCCTCCGCGAGGAGGGCATCGCCGGCGACATCTACCTGTTCAAGAACAACACCGACTCGGCCGGCAACTCCTACGGCTGCCACGAGAACTACCTGGTCGGGAGGCACGGCGAGTTCGGGCGGCTCGCGGACGTGCTGATCCCGTACCTGGTGACGCGGCAGATCATCTGCGGCGCCGGAAAGGTCCTGCAGACGCCCCGCGGCGCGGTGTACTGCGTGTCGCAGCGGGCGGAGCACATCTGGGAGGGCGTGTCGTCGGCGACGACGCGGTCCCGTCCGATCATCAACACCCGCGACGAGCCGCACGCGGACGCCGAGCGGTTCCGCCGCCTGCACGTGATCGTCGGCGACTCGAACATGAGCGAGACGACGATGCTGCTCAAGGTCGGGGCGACCGACCTCGTGCTGCGGATGATCGAGGCCGGGGTGGTGATGCGCGACCTCACCCTGGAGAACCCGATCCGGGCGATCCGCGAGGTCAGCCACGACATGACGGGCCGCCGGAAGGTGCGGCTGGCCAACGGCCGCGAGGCCAGCTCCCTGGAGATCCAGAAGGAGTACTACGGCAAGGCGCGCGACTTCGTGGACGCGCGGGGCGGCGACGCGACGGCCAAGCGGGTGCTGGAGCTGTGGGAGCGGACCCTGCGCGCGGTGGAGACCGGCGACCTCGACCTGGTCTCGCGCGAGATCGACTGGGTGATCAAGTACAAGCTGATCGAGCGGTACCGGCGCAAGTACGACCTGCCGCTGTCGTCGCCGCGCGTGGCCCAGCTCGACCTCACCTACCACGACGTCCACCGCGACCGCGGGCTGTACTACCTGCTGGAGAAGCGGGGCTCGGTCGACCGGGTGTCGCGCGACCTCGACATCTTCGAGGCGAAGTCGGTTCCGCCGCAGACGACGCGGGCGCGGCTGCGGGGCGAGTTCATCCGCAAGGCGCAGGAGAAGCGGCGCGACTTCACGGTGGACTGGGTCCATCTGAAGCTGAACGACCAGGCGCAGCGGACGGTGCTGTGCAAGGACCCGTTCCGCTCCGTGGACGAGCGCGTGGACAAGCTCATCGCCGGCATGTAGGCGCGGGGCGCGGCGGTCTCGGGCGAGCGTTCCGGACCGCGCGGGATGACACGGGCACGGCAGGTTACCGGCAGGTCACCAGGGCGGTAGGGTGAGCGCGCAGTAGCGCTCACCACCCCCCGAAGGACCCCGTATGCGCCGTCGTGTTCGGTTCCTCCCCGCGGCCGTCGTGCTCGCCCTGCCGCTCGCGCTGTCCGCCGCCTGCTCGGGCGGCGGCGTGGACGTCGAGGTGGGCGGGGAGTTCGGGAAGCTGCCGCAGGTGAAGTTCCCCAAGGGGGCGCCCGGTGACTCCTTCGCGGTGAGGACCGTGAAGAAGGGCCGGGGGACGGCGGCGCGCAAGGGCGACCTCGTCGTGGCCGACTACGTCGGCTACCGGTGGAACAAGGGCGGGCGCAAGCTGCTGGCGAGCAGCTACTCCAAGGGCGAGCCGGGCGCGTTCCCCACGGGCCGGCTGGTGCCCGGCCTGACGAAGGCGTTCGACGGGGTGCGGCCGGGAACGCGGGTGGTGACCCGGATCCCGCCGAAGGACGGCTTCGGCGACAAGGGCGACCCGAAGCACCAGGTGGGCGGCGGCGACACGCTGGTGTACGTCCTGGACGTCCGGGCGGTGTACCCGCGGACGGCGGGGCCGCACGGCGCGCGCCAGGCGCCGCTGGACGAGCCCGGGCTGCCGAAGGTGGCGGACGCGGCGGCCGGGCAGGCGCCCGCGGTGACGATGCCGCGCTCCGCCCCGCCGAAGCGCCTCCAGGTCCGGACCCTGGTCAAGGGGGACGGCCCGGCCGTGCGCAAGGGCCAGCTGGTGGCGCTGCAGTACGGCGGCTACTTCTGGCGCGACGGGAAGGTGTTCAACTCCTCCTGGTCGGAGGGCCACCCGTTCGGGGCCATGATCGGGACCGGCCAGGTCATGAAGGGCTGGGACCAGGGCCTGGTGGGCCAGCGGGTCGGCAGCCGTGTCCTGCTGGTGGTGCCGCCGGCCCTCGGGTACGGGGCGAAGGGGCTGGCGCAGTTCGGCATCAAGGGGAACGACACGCTGGTGTTCGTCGTGGACCTGCTCGGCGCGCACTGAGCCGCGGACTCTAAGTCGAGTCCCCGTCGTTCTTAGAATGGCGGGATGGAGGACATCGACGCGATCGCGCTGCTGCAGGATCCGGTGCGGCGGCGGCTGTACGAGTTCGTCGCGGCGCAGGGCCGGGAGGTGGGGCGGGGCGAGGCCGCCGAGGCGGCCGGGGTCGCGCGGACCCTGGCGGCGTTCCACCTGGACAAGCTGGTCGACGCCGGGCTCCTGGAGGCCGGCAGCAGGCGGCTGACGGGCCGGTCGGGGCCGGGGGCGGGGCGACCGGCGAAGGTGTACCGGCGCTCGGCGGCGGAGCGGGACGTGTCGCTGCCCGCCCGCGACTACCGGACGGCGGCGGGCCTGCTGGCGGAGGCGGCCGAGACGGCCGGCCTCGACATGGAGCTCCAGGACGCGGCCCGCCGCAGGGGCAGGGCGATGCGCGGCCCGGGCGCCCCGATCGGGGGCCTGGAGGAGCTGGCGGACGTGCTGGCCGGCCGCGGCTACGAACCGGTCGCGGACGAGGGCGGCGCCGTCCTGCGCATGCGCAACTGCCCCTTCCACGCGGTCGCCGAGCAGTTCCCGCCGCTCGTCTGCGGGATGAACCTGGCGCTGCTCGAAGGGCTGGTCGAGGGCTCGCGGGTCCGGGTCCGGATGGATCCGCGGCCCGGCTGGTGCTGCGTCGCCGCGGCCGCCGCTTCTAAAGACAATGAGCATTGACATAGAAGTGGCGGGCGTGGTGGGGTGAGCTCATGAGCACACGGACCCGGTACCACCTCGCGCAGTTCAACCTCGCCACGCTCCGCTTCCCCCTCGGTGACCCGCGCATGGCGGACTTCGTCGCGCTGGTGGAGCCGGTGAACGCGCTCGCCGACGGGACGCCGGGGTTCGTCTGGCGGCTGGTGGAGGAGGGGGAGGCCGACGCGACCGGGATGCGCCCCGCCGGCGAGGACGTCATCGTCAACTTCTCGGTATGGGAGTCGGCGGAGGCGCTGTGGGACTTCGTCTACCGCAGCGGCCACCTGGAGACGATGCGACGCCGCCGCGAGTGGTTCCAGCGGCACGCGGACGCGCATCTGGTGCTGTGGTGGGTTCCGGCGGGGCATGTCCCGAGCGTCGGCGAGGCCCTGGAGCGCCTCGCGCTGCTCCGCGCGAACGGCCCTTCGCCGCGGGCGTTCACGTTCACCTCGTCCTACACCGCCGAGGAGGCCGCGGGCGCGGGCGCCGAGCCCGCGGCGCTCTAGGGGTCAGCCGAGCAGGGCGGCCGTGTGGCGGCCGGCGGCGGCGGCCGCCAGGAAGTAGGGGAGGTCCTCGTCCAGCCGGCGCCCCATGGTCGACAGCCGGACGCCCCAGTCCTTCTCGGCGGCCCTGAGGACCTCGTGGAGGCCGTCCACGGGGACGGGGACGAGCCGGTGCCGGTCGCCCAGCGGCGCGGCCCCGGCGGCGACGCGGGCGCCGAAGGGGCCCCCGAGCTCGGGGACGGGGATGTCGGCGCGGGCGAGCGCCACGCGCCCGTAGGCGGTGACGGAATGGTGCGAGACGCCGATGTGGCGCTCGCGCCTGTCGCCCTCGCTGACCCGCAGCGACCCCACCGGCCGGCCGCCGAGCACGGACGCGGCGTTGACGGCCTCGCCCGCCGAGACGCCCGAGAACCCCCACCTGGTGCCCGTCCCCAGATTCCCCGGGCCCTGGGCGAGGACCACCGCGTCGGCCTCGAGGACGAGCCGCGCGGCCAGCAGCCCGGTGTGGACGGTGACGGCCTCCAGGTCGCCGCCGAACGCCTGCCCCACGGTGACGGTCGCGGCGAGCGCCCCGGCGTCCTTCAGTCTGGCGATCGACATCGAGAACCACGACGGCAGCGCGCCGCCGTCCGGCATCACGTAGACGACCCGGGCGCCCGGGCGCCCGGCCAGCAGGGCGGCCAGGATCGGCGGCAGCGCGGAGTGCAGGTCGGCGACGACGACGGGCATCGCGTCCAGCGAGTCGGCGTCGCGCAGGGCCTCGTGGTGGGGCGAGTCCTGCTCGTCGGCGCCGAGGACGGTGGCCTGCAGCGGGGTGTAGCGGGCCTTGACCAGGTGGCCCGGCCCCTCCGGGTCGGGCGGGAGCCGGTCCGGGACCGCGACGACCATCGCGTAGCCGCCGGTGCCGAGCCCCATCGCCAAGGCCGTAGTGTTGAGCAGGACGGTGTCGCCCGGTTCGGGCCTTCCCACCAGGGCGGGATAGGCCAGGGCCCGGTGCGTCCCTTCGCCCCCGATCGAGACGTCCAGCTCGACCGCCCCCGGCCATTCGCGGCGGATGTCCTCGACTGTGCCTTTGCGCCATCGGATCACACCGGGAAACGGTAGCGTCCTGCACGACGGCACGTGGGGACGATCGGCACGCCGGCCGGGGTTCGGGGCTCACGGAGGAACGAGGTGGTGGCGAAGTGTCGCGGCGCAAGACCGAGCGGCTGCTGAACCTGGTGGTCTGCCTGCTCGCCACCCGGCGCTATCTGACGGCCGAGCAGATCCGCCGGGCGGTGCCCGGCTACCCCGACTCCGACGAGGCGTTCAAGCGCATGTTCGAGCGGGACAAGGAGGAGCTGCGCGAGCTCGGCGTCCCGCTGGAGGTCGGCAGCGACCAGCAGGGCGGCGGCGGCGAGGAGATCGGCTACCGGATCCCCCCGCAGGCCTACGAGCTGCCCGAGATCCACCTGAGCCCGGACGAGGCGGCGGTGCTGGGCCTGGCGGCGCGGGTGTGGCAGCGCGCCAGCATGGCCGAGGCGGCGTCGGGGGCGCTGCTGAAGCTGCGCGCGGCCGGGGTGGAGACCGACGTGGCCGCCGCGACCGGCATCGAGCCGCGGGTGAACACCCAGGACCCGTCCTTCCCCGCCCTGTGGGAGGCGGTGCGCGACGGCCGCCCGGTCGCCTTCGACTACCAGGGCATCGGGCGCACGTCGGTGGCGCGCCGCCACCTGGACCCGTGGGGCGTGGTGAGCCGGCGGGGCCGCTGGTACGTGGTCGGGTTCGACCGCGACCGCGACGAGCAGCGGGTGTTCCGGCTGAGCCGCATCGTCGGGGACGTCGCGCCGGACGGCCCGCCCGGGTCGGTGACGGTCCCGGACGGGGTGGACGTGCGGCGCATCGCGTTCGACTGGAGCGAGCCGCTCGGCGAGCCCCGCCCGGCGGCCGTCCGGCTGCGCCGCGGCGCGGCGCAGGGCCCGCGGCGCTGGGCCCGCGACGTCCGCCCGGCCGAGGAGCCGGCCTGGGACGGGGAGTGGGACGAGGCGGTCCTGACCTTCCGGGACGTCGACCGGTTCGCGCCCTACCTCGCGCGGTTCGCCGACGACGTGGTGGTCCTCGACCCGCCCGACCTGCGCGAGGCGGTGATCCAGCACCTGAAGTCGGTGCTGGCGGCGGACGGCGCGCACCCGGCGGCGCACGGCGAGCATGGGGAGATGAGCGGCCGATGACGGCGAAGACGGCGGCCAAGGCGGCCACGACGTCCACCGACCGGCTGGCGCGCCTGCTGGCGCTCGTGCCGTACGTGGTGAACCGCGACTCGGTCGCGCTCGGCGAGGCCGCCGCCGCGTTCGGGGTGACCGAGAAGCAGCTGATCGACGACCTGAACCTGCTGTGGTGCGTGGAGCTGCGCGCGCCCGACCCCTACTGCCCGATCGACCTGTCCTACGAGGGCGGGGAGATCACGGTGGCGGAGGCGGAGTCGATCGCCCGGCCGCTGCGGCTGAAGGTCGACGAGGCGAGCGCGCTGCTGGTGGCCCTGCGGATGCTGGCGGAGATCCCCGAGCTGCACGACCGGGACGCGCTCAGCCGCGTGATCGCCAAGCTGGAGGGCGCGGCGGGCGCGGCCGCGGCGGTGTCCAGCAAGGTCGCCGTGGAGGTGGACTCCCGGGGCGGTTCCGCCGATTCGGCCCGCACCGCGGTCGGCGTGCTGCGCGAGGCGATCGCGGCGAAGCGCCGCGTCCACCTGACCTACTACGTCCCGGCGCGCGACGAGAACACCGAGCGCGACGTCGACCCGATGCGGCTGCTGGTCGTGGAGGGCACCACCTACCTCGAGGGCTGGTGCCGCCGGGCCGAGGGGGTGCGGCTGTTCAAGCTGGACCGGATCGCCGACCTGTCGGTGCTGGACGTGCCCGCCGAGGTTCCGGACGACGCGGAGCCGATCGACGTGGACGCCGGCCTGTTCCGCCCCTCGCCGCAGGACCAGGCGGTCACCCTGGAGCTGTCCCCGCGCGGCCGGTGGGTCGCCGACTACTACCCGTGCGAGACCGTGGAGGAACTGGGGGAGGGGCGGCTCCGGGTCGTCCTGCGCACCCCGGACGCCCGCTGGGTGCGGGGCCTGGCGCTGCGGCTCGGCGACCAGGGCCGGGTCGTGGCCCCGGAGGCGGTCGCGGCCGGGGTGCGGGACGACGCGGCGCGGGCGCTGGCCCGGTACGGCCTGGCGTGAGCGGATCGGATAGCGTGGCGGGCGTGGCGTGGGTTTCGGTGTCGGTGTCGCTCGGGTTCGCCGGGCTGGCCGTGCTCGCCTGGTGCGCGTTCAAGGTGTGGCTGGGCGTGCGGCGCTTCGGACGTGAACTGGAACGCACCAGGCGCCGGCTGGAACCGGAACGGTCGGCGCTGCGCGATGAACTCTCCCGGCTCGAGGACGATCGATCGCCACAACCGCCCGGGGACGGCGTACGATCGTCCTGATTGTCACCTGTCGAAGAGGACTGCACATGCCGAACATCGGGACCCCCGAACTGCTCATCATCCTGCTGGTCGTCGTCCTGATCTTCGGGTCGGCGAAGCTGCCCCAGCTCGCCCGTTCGCTGGGCAAGTCGGCGCGCATCCTGAAGGCCGAGACCAAGGGCCTGCGCGAGGACGATGACGACGCGCCCGCCGACCGGCCCGCCAAGACCATGCCGTCCTCGCAGGGCGACGACGCGCGCGACAGGGCGGCGCGGCTGCGCGAGGAGGCGGCCCGGCTGGAGCGCGAGGCGGCGGCCACCGAGGGCGGTCAGCGCTCCCGCGGCGCGCTGGGCTCGGGCGAGCCGATCCAGGGCGTGCCGGTCTCGGACCCCGGCCAGGCGCGCAAGGCCTGACCCGGCCCCTCGCCCCGACCCGCCACCCCCGAGCCGAATGCCGACGATGAAGCTGAACAGGCGCGACGCCGCCCCCGACGGCCGCATGCCCCTCATGGACCACCTCCGTGAGCTGCGGAACAGGCTGATCAAGGCCGTGCTGGCCTTCATGGTGGGCGCGATCCTCGGCTGGCTGCTGTTCGACCCGGTCTGGGACTTCCTCAAGCAGCCGTACTGCTCCCTGCCCCAGTCCCACGTGGTCGACAAGGACGAGTGCTCCCTCTTCGTCAACGGGATCTTCTCCTCGTTCTTCCTGAAGCTGAAGATCTCCTGCATCATCGGCGGGGTCATCTCCGCGCCGGTCTGGCTGTACCAGCTCTGGGGGTTCGTGGCGCCCGGCCTGTACCAGCGGGAGCGCCGCTGGACGTACGTGTTCCTGGGCGCGGCCGTCCCGCTGTTCTTCGTCGGCACCGGCCTGGCGTACCTGACCGTCGACAAGGGCCTGGCGATCTTCCTGGGGTTCGTCGCCGACGACGTCAAGCCCCTGATCACGGTCGACAGCTATCTCAGCTACGTGCTGACGATGCTCCTGGTGTTCGGGCTGACGTTCGAGCTCCCGCTGTTCGTGATCGTGCTGAACATGGCGGGCGTGCTGAGCTCGTCGCGGATCCGCCGGTCCCAGCGGCTGATCCTGTTCGGCATCTTCGTCTTCGCGGCGGTCGCCACGCCGAGCGCCGACCCGTTCACGATGCTCGCGCTCGCGCTGCCGACCGTCCTGCTGTTCGAGATCGCCGCGCTGCTGGCCTTCCTCAACGACCGCAGGCGGGCCCGCCGTCCCGACCCGTACGCGGGCCTGTCCGACGACGAGGTCTCCCCCCTCGACCTCGAATCGATCGACGCGGAGCTGGAGAAGGGCGACCGGGCCCGCTGATTGGGTATCGGGCCTGTCGAAACCGTAGGCTCGAAGGTATGACCACCCCCGACACCACGTCGGCCGGACAGAGCCCGGCCCAGCGCTACGCCGCCTACCGCAGGCGCACCGGCGGGCACGGCCCGGCCCTGCTGGACTTCCGGACGCTGTACGACTTCGAGCTCGACGCGTTCCAGCTGGAGGCGTGCCAGGCCCTGGAGGGCGGCAGCGGCGTGCTGGTCGCCGCCCCGACCGGTTCCGGCAAGACGGTGGTGGGGGAGTTCGCGGTCCACCTCGCCCTGACCGGCGGCACCAAGTGCTTCTACACCACGCCGATCAAGGCGCTGTCGAACCAGAAGTACGCCGACCTCGTCCGCCGCTACGGGCCGGAGAAGGTGGGCCTGCTGACCGGCGACAACAGCGTCAACGGGGAGGCCCCGATCGTCGTCATGACGACCGAGGTCCTGCGGAACATGCTGTACGCGGGCTCCCAGACCCTCGCGGGTCTGGCGTTCGTCGTGATGGACGAGGTGCACTACCTCGCCGACCGGTTCCGCGGCGCCGTCTGGGAAGAAGTGATCATCCACGTCCCGGACTCGGTGCGGATCGTGGCGCTGTCGGCGACCGTCAGCAACGCCGAGGAGTTCGGCGAGTGGCTGCACGAGGTCCGCGGCGACACCGCCGTGATCGTGGACGAGCACCGCCCCGTCCCGCTGTTCCAGCACATGCTGGTGGGGACGCGGCTGTACGACCTGTTCGTCGACACCGGCAAGGGCGGGGACCGGCAGGCCAGGCTGAACCCGCAGCTGACCCGGATGGCGGTGGAGGAGGTCCGGCGCGCCAAGGTCAACCAGGGGCGACGCACCGGCCGCCGCCGGGCCCCGCGCCCGCAGCGGTTCCGGCCGCCCGCCCGGCCGGAGGTGATCGAGCGGCTGGATCGCGCCGGGCTGCTCCCGGCGATCACGTTCATCTTCAGCCGCGCGGGCTGCGACGCCGCCGTCCTGCAGTGCCTGCACGCCGGGATCCGGCTGACCTCCCGGGAGGAGGCCGAGGAGATCCGCGCGCACGCCGACCTGCGCACCGCCGACATCGCCCCGGAGGACCTGCGGATCCTCGGCTACGGCGACTTCCGGGAGGCGCTGGAGCGCGGCGTCGCCGCCCACCACGCCGGGATGCTCCCCACGTTCAAGGAGATCGTCGAGGAGCTGTTCACCCGCGGGCTGATCAAGGCGGTGTTCGCGACCGAGACGCTCGCGCTCGGCATCAACATGCCCGCCCGCACCGTGGTGATCGAGAAGCTGGACAAGTGGAACGGCGAAGCCCACGTCGACCTCACCCCGGGCGAGTACACGCAGCTCACCGGGCGCGCCGGGCGGCGCGGCATCGACGTCGAGGGCCACGCCGTCGTGGTGTGGGGCCCGAACGTCGAGCCCGCGTCCGTGGCCGGGCTGGCCGGCACCCGCACCTACCCGCTGAACTCCAGTTTCCGGCCGTCCTACAACATGGCCGTCAACCTGGTCGGCGCCGTCGGCGTCGAGCGGGCCCGCACGCTCCTGGAGGAGTCGTTCGCGCAGTTCCAGGCCGACCGCGCCGTCGTCGGCCTGGCCCGCCAGGTGCACAAGAACGAGGAGGCCCTCCAGGGCTACGCCAAGGCCGCCGAGTGCCACCTGGGCGACTTCATGGAGTACGCCGCGATGCGGCGGCGGCTGTCGGACCGCGAGTCCGAGCTGTCGCGCGAGCGGGCCGGGGCCCGCCGCGCCGAGGCCGCCCGTTCCCTGGAGCGGCTGCGTCCGGGCGATGTCATCCTCGTCCCGTCCGGGCGGCGCTCGGGCCTGGCCGTCGTCCTGGACCCCGGCGTCGGCCGCCGCTCCGACGGGCCCGCGCCGCTCGTGCTGACCGTGAACCGGTCCGTGCAGCGCCTGTCGATCCAGGACTTCCCGCGCGCCGTCGAGCCCGTCGAGCGGATCCGCGTCCCGAAGTCCTTCAGCCCCCGCAACCCCCAGGACCGCCGCGACCTGGCGTCCACGCTGCGCAACAAGGTCCCCGACGACGTGCGCGAGCGGCGGCGCTCGCGCGGCGACTCGCCCGCCACCGACGACGCCGAGATCGCCCGGCTGCGCGGCGAGCTGCGCCGGCATCCGGTGCACGGCTGCGACAAGCGCGAGGACCATGCCCGCTGGGCCGAGCGCTACCACCGCCTCGACCGCGAGACCGAGCAGCTCCGGCGCCGTGTCGAGGGCCGCTCCCAGGTCATCGCCCGCACCTTCGACCGCGTCTGCGCCGTCCTGCAGCAGCTCGGCTACCTCGACGGCGACGACGTCACCGCCGAGGGCCGGCGCCTGGGCCGCATCTACAACGAGCTGGACCTGCTCACGGCCGAGAGCCTGCGCGAGGGCCTGTGGGAGAAGCTCGGCCCGGCCGAGCTGGCCGCGTGCGTGTCCGCCCTCGTCTACGAGTCGCGGCAGCCCGACGACGCCACGCCGCCCCGAACGCCCCCCGGCCCGGCCCAGGACGCCCTGGCGGCCATGGTGCGGCTCTGGGGCGTGCTGGAGGGCGTCGAGCGGGACAACCGCGTCTCGTTCCTGCGCGAGCCCGACCTCGGCTTCGCGTGGACCGCCTACCGGTGGGCCAAGGGCGACGACCTCGACGAGGTGCTGATGGAGAGCGACCTCACCGCGGGCGACTTCGTGCGGGCCGTCAAGCAGCTCCTCGACCTCCTCGGCCAGGTCACCGACGCCGCCCCCGCCAACAGCCACATCCGCAAGACCGCCCGCCGCGCCATGGACGCCATGCGCCGCGGGGTCGTCGCCTACTCGTCCGTCGCCTAGGAGGCCCGGCGCCGCGCCCGCCGGGCCGACAGCGTCCGGTCCACGCGGTAGGCGGCCAGCCGGACCAGCAGGGGCTCCGGCGGGCGCCTCAGCCAGGCGGGGGACAGGCGGTGGCCGAGGCCGGCCGTCCGCAGGAGCGCGTGGGCCGTCCGGCGGCGCGCCGGGGTCCACGGCAGGCCGAACTGGTCCCGCAGCTCGTCCGGCAGGAGCGCGGCCGTCAGGAGGCGGAAGACGGCGAGCGCGGGGGCCAGGGCGCGCAGGCGGCGGGGCCGCAGGACGGCGGAGGCGACCTCGCGGGCGGTGCCGGTGACCTCCAGGGCGGCGAGCGTGTCGGCCATGTAGGCGCGGAACGCGGCGAGGTCGGGGGGCTGCGACTCCAGGGGGCAGCCGAGGACCTCGGCGACCACCCGCGCCTGCCGGTAGTAGGCCTCGGCCAGGCCGGGATCGCCGCCCCGCATGACGTGCTCGTAGACGTGCAGGGCCGAGTCGATGAGGGTCGCGTTGACCCAGAGCTGGAGGTCCGGGTCGTTGCCCGAGTAGCCCTCGCCGCGCACGGCCGTGTGGATGCCGCGCACCTTCGCCGCGATGCGCGCGACCTGCTCCGGCGTGCCGAAGGTGGCGATCAGCAGGAAGTCGAGGGTGCCGAACAGCCGGGCCAGGGGCCGCTCGGCGAAGTCGCTGTGCTCGGCGACGCCGCGCGCCACGGCCGGGTGGGCGAGCTGCATGAGCAGGGCGCGGCCGGCCGCGAGCCCGACCAGCGGCTCGGCTGCCAGGGTCCGCAGCACGTCGCGCTCCTCGAGGCGGTCGGGAGTGATCTCGGACGGGGCGGTCACGGCGCCTCCCGGCGGTCGGATCGTGCCCGGCCATCCTCGCGCAACTATTGGCAGATGGTCAATAAGGGTCGCGGCGCGGCGCGTCCGGTCCCGCGGCGCGGGATCATCGGCACTGAGGAGGATCCGGTCGCCGCGCCGGGGCGCTAGTGTGATTCCGGTCACGGAACCACTACCGAGAGACGCCGGGAGAGGCATGATCGAGGCGGAGAACCTCACCAAGCGCTACGGCGACAGGACGGCCGTGGACGACCTGTCGTTCACGGTGGTCCCCGGGCGGGTCACCGGGTTCCTCGGCCCCAACGGCGCCGGGAAGTCGACCACCATGCGGCTGCTGCTCGGCCTGGACCGGCCGGACCGCGGGGACGCCCGGATCCACGGCCGCCACTACCGCGACCTGCACGCGCCGCTGCGCGTCGTCGGGGCGCTGCTGGAGGCGCGGGCCGTGCACACCGGCCGCAGCGCCTACAACCACCTGCTGTGCCTCGCGCAGACGCAGGGCATCGGCAGGAAGCGCGTCGACGAGGTGGTCGAGCTCGTCGGCCTCACCGGCGTGGCCCGCAAGCGCGCCGGCGGCTTCTCGCTCGGCATGGGGCAGCGGCTCGGCATCGCCGCCGCGCTGCTCGGCGACCCGTCGGTGCTCGTCCTGGACGAGCCCGTCAACGGCCTCGACCCCGAGGGCATCGTCTGGATCCGCACGCTCATGCAGCGGCTCGCCGCCGAGGGGCGCACGGTGTTCGTCTCCAGCCACCTGATGAACGAGATGGCCGTCACCGCCGAGCACCTCATCGTCATCGGCCGCGGCCGGCTGATCGCGGACTGCTCCACCGAGGAGTTCATCGAGCGCAGCACCGAGAAGGCGGTGATCGTCCGCAGTCCGGACGCGGCCCGCCTGGCCGACCTCGTCACCGCCGAGGGCGGCAAGGCCTTCCCGGACGGGGACGGCCTGCTCAACGTGACCCACATGGAGGCCCCCCGCGTCGGCGAGCTCGCCGCGGCCGAGGGCATCGTCCTGCACGAGCTCACCCCGACCCGCGGCTCGCTGGAGTCGGCGTTCATGGAACTGACCCGCGACAGCGTCGAGTACGGCGGGGGCGGCGCCCCCGCCCCCGCCCCGGACTCGGTCCCGGCTCCGAGCGCCGTCCCCGTCGAGGAGGGGGAGACCCGATGACCACCGCCACCGCCACGCCCGCCGCCGACCCCGCGGCCCACCCGCGGCCCGGCTTCGGCCGGCTGCTGCTCTCGGAGTGGACGAAGATCCGCACCGTGCGGTCCACGCTGTGGACGCTGATCCTGCTCGTCGTCGTGGACCTCGGCTTCACCGCGCTGCTGGTGGGCCTCACCGTCGCGCAGTGGGACAAGACCGCCCCCGCCGACCGCGCCTCGGTCGTCGCGGACCCGACCGGCTTCATCCTCGGCAGCGGGTTCTTCCTCGGTCAGCTGACCATCTGCGTGCTCGGCGTGCTGGTCATCGCCTCGGAGTACTCCACCGGCATGATCCGCGCGAGCCTGCTCGCGGTGCCGCGCCGGCTGCCCGTGCTGTGGGCCAAGGCCCTGGTGTTCGCCGCGGTCGTGCTCGTCCTCGGCGTCGCGGTGTCGTTCGTCTCGTTCTTCATCGGCTCGGCCTTCATCGGGGACAAGGTGCAGGTGTCGCTGGGCGATGACGGCGTGCTGCGCGCCGTCATCGGCGGCGGCCTGTACCTGGCGATGCTCGGGCTGTTCGCCCTGGCGATCGGCGCCATCGTGCGGCACCCCGCCGGGGGCATCACCGGGGTCATCGGGTTCGTGCTGGTGCTGGCGCCGCTGGCCACGCTGCTGCCCGGCAGCGTCGGCGACCACATCCACGCCTACCTGCCGTCCGAGGCCGGCCAGCTGATCGCCAAGTCCCGCCAGGGCCCCGACGACCTGCTGACCCCCTGGCAGGGGTACGGGGTCTTCGCGATCTGGACCGGAGTGCTGCTGGCCGTCGCCGCCGTCCTGCTCAAGCGCCGCGACGCCTAGCTGCGTTTCAATGACCCGGCCCACTTCGCTCGCCTTGCGGCTCGCAACGTGACCGGGCCTGGGTGAACGCGCCATCGCTTCACGGCCTGCCCGGTTCCGCTCGCCTCCGGCTTCGCGGCACCGGGCAGGCCACGCGTTCGCGCGCGTGGCCGAGGTCACTTCGAGACAGGACCTGGCCGGGGCGTCGTCCGAGCCGTCCGGCAGCCCGCGAGGCGGCCCGGACGGGCAGCCCGGGGCAGTAGGATCGCCCCTCCGCTCGACTCCGAGTAACGGCAGGTCCCGGGGTAGTGGAAGGGCATGCTGGACGACCTCGGAGCCAAGGACTCCCGCCCCAAGGCCCTCCGCGACTACGCTCTCATAGCCGACGGTGAACGCGGCGTTCTCGTGGGCCCGCACGGGGAGTACGCGTGGATGTGCTTCCCGGCCTGGGACTCGCCGCCCGTCTTCGCGGGACTGCTCGGCGGCGGAGGCGCGTACGTGGTGCAGCCCGCTCCCGGGCGGTGGGTCTGGGGCGGCTACTACGAGGACCGCGGGCTCATCTGGCACAGCCGGTGGGTGACCGGCGGCGGCGCGATCCTGGAGTGCCGCGAGGCCCTCGCCCGTCCGGCGGAGCCTGACCGGGTGGTCATTTTGCGAACGTGCCGGGCCGTCCGCGGCCGCTCCCGCGTCCGGGCCCTGCTGGACGTCCGCACCGGTCCCGGCGCGCCCCGCATGCGCGACCCGCGCCGGGACGGCCCGGACTGGACGGCCGGCGGCGGAGGCGCCTCGCTGCGCTGGCGCGGAGCGGAGGAGGCCGCCGTACGGGAGGGCGCCGACGGCGGGCCCGCGCTCGAACTCGCCTTCGACCTGGACGAGGGGGAGACCCGCGACCTGGTCCTGGAGATCGCCGAAGGCGGGGCCCGCGGCCCGCTGGACGCCGCCGGCCTGTGGGAGGCCACGGAGCGGGACTGGCGCGGGGCCGTGCCGGACTGCCGCGACACCATCGCCCCGCGCGACGCCCGCCTCGCCTACTCCGTCCTCACCGGGCTCACCTCCTCCGGCGGCGGGATGGTCGCCGCCGCCACGACGGCGCTGCCGGAACGCTCCAACGAGGGACGCAACTTCGACTACCGCTACGCCTGGATCCGCGACCAGTGCTTCGCCGGGCGCGCCGTCGCCCTCCACGGCGGCCCGCCCCGCCTGCTGCGCGACGCCGTGGAGTTCGTGTCGGCCCGCGTCCTCGCCGACGGGGAGCGGCTGAAACCCGCCTACACCGTCACCGGCGGGCCGGTGCCGGCCGAGAGCACCAGCGGCCTGCCCGGCTACCCCGGCGCCCAGGCGGTCTTCGGGAACAAGGCGGGCGAGCAGTTCCAGCTGGACGCGCTGGGGGAGGCGCTGCTGCTGCTGTCCGCCGCCGCCGAGCACGACCGCCGTGACCCGGAGGCGGTGGAGGCCGCCCGCGTCGCGGCCGGGGCGGTCGCGCGCCGCTGGACCGCGCCCGAGGCGGGGATCTGGGAGATCCACGACGACCTGTGGACGCACTCGCGCCTGACCTGCGTCGCGGGCCTGCGCCAGGCGGCCCGGACGCTGGCCGGGCGCGCGGACGCCGGCCGGTGGACCGCGCTCGCCGACGCCATCCTCGCCGAGACGTCCCGGACCTCGCTGGCCCCGGAGGGCCGGTGGAGGCGCGCGCCCGGCGACGACCGCGTGGACGCGGCGCTGCTCATCCCGCCGCTGCGGGGGGCGCTCCCGAGCGACGACCCGCGCACCGCCGCCACGCTTCGGGCGGTGCGCGAGGACCTCGTCGACGAGGGGTTCGTCTACCGGTACCGGGTCGGGGACGAGCCGCTCGGCGTGGCCGAGGGCGCCTTCATCCTCTGCGGCTTCTTCCTCGCCCTCGCCGAGGAGCGCCAGGGCGACACCGCCCGCGCCCTCGCCGCCTTCGAGCGGACCCGGTCGGGCTGCGCGACCAGCGGCCTGTTCTCCGAGGAGTACGACGTCAGGCAGCGGCAGCTGCGCGGCAACATGCCCCAGGCGTTCGTGCACGCCCTGCTGCTGGAGGCCGCCTCCCGCCTCGCCGCCTGACCGCGGGCGGGCGTCGGGCCCGGAGGAGTGAACCGCGGTGGGCGGGTTAGTCGTCCTGACATGGCTGTTTCGACGGAGGGAACCAGGCGGGAGCAGAGGCGAGCGGCCGAAGCACCGCGGGGGGAGGCCGCGCTGCGGCGCGCGCTCGCCGCGAGGGTGGACGGCGAGGTCCGGTTCGATCCCGGCTCCCGGGCCGCCTACTCCCACGACTCGTCCAACTACCAGCAGCCGCCCATCGGGGTGGTGGTCCCGCGGACGGTCGAGGCCGGAGCGGAGGCCGTCCGGGTCTGCGCCGAGCACGACGTGCCGGTCCTGTCCCGGGGCGGCGGGACGAGCCTGGCCGGGCAGTGCGTCAACCACGCGGTGGTCGTCGACTGGTCCAAGTACTGCCGCGCGCTGGTGTCGGTCGACCCGCGGGCCCGCCGTGCCGTCGTGGAGCCCGGCGCGTGCCTGGACGACCTGAACGAGCGGCTGGCGGAGCACCGCCTCATGGTGGGGCCCAAGCCCTCCACCCACGACACCTGCACGATCGGCGGGATGATCGGCAACAACTCGTGCGGCGCGTCGGCGCAGGCCTACGGGAAGATGGTCGACTCCGTCGTGCGGCTGGAGGTGCTGACCTACGACGGGCTGCGGATGTGGGTCGGCGAGACCTCGCAGGAGGAGTACGAGCGGATCCAGGCCGAGGGCGGCCGGCGCGCCGAGATCTACCGGGCGCTGCGCGACCTGCGCGACGAGGGCATGGAGCTGATCCGCACCCGCTACCCCGACATCCCGCGCCGCGTGTCCGGCTACAACCTGGACTCGCTGCTGCCGGAGAAGGGCTTCGACGTGGCCCGCGCCCTCGTCGGCTCGGAGGGCACGCTCGTGGCCGTGCTGCGCGCGGAGATATGCCTGGTGCCGGTCCCGGCGTTCGAGTCGCTCGCCGTCCTCGGCTACGACGGCATCGCGGAGGCCGGCGACGCCGTGCCGCGCGTCCTGCCGTCGCGGCCCCTCGCGCTGGAGGGCATGGATGAGCGGCTCCTCGGCCTGGCCAAGCGCGACCACCTCGCCGCGCCCCGGGTGGTGAAGGACATGCCGGAGGGAGCGGGCTGGCTCATGGTCCGCTTCGGCGGCGACACCAAGGACGAGGCCGACGGCAGGGCCCGGTCGCTCATCGAGGACCTGGAGAACGGCCCGAACCCGCCGCGCTGCACCTTCGTGCACGACCCGCGCGAGGAGGAGCTGCTCTGGAAGGTGCGCGAGGCGGGCCTCGGCGCGACCGCCTATCCGCCGGGACGGTCCGACACGCACGAGGGCTGGGAGGACGCCGCCGTCCCGCCCGGCCGGCTCGGCGACTACCTGCGCGACTTCCGCGCCCTCATCGAGGAGTTCGGCTACGGCCCCGTCTCCCTGTACGGGCACTTCGGGCAGGGCTGCGTGCACACCCGCATCCCGTTCGACCTGGAGGACGACCGCGGCGCCGGCGGGTACCGGCGCTTCGCCGAGCGCGCCGCCCGCCTCGTCGCGGACTACGGCGGGTCGCTGTCGGGCGAGCACGGCGACGGGCAGTCCCGCGGCGAGCTGCTGCCGATCATGTTCGGGGACGAGGTGGTCCGCCTGTTCGAGCGGTTCAAGGCGGTCTTCGACCCGGGGAACCGGATGAACCCCGGCAAGGTCGTCCACCCGTACCGGCTGGACGACGACCTCGACCATGTCTCCTACGACCCGGCCGAGCCGCGCACCCACTTCTCCTTCCCCGACGACCACCACCGCTTCACCCACGCCGCGGCCCGCTGCGTCGGGATCGGCAAGTGCCGGGCGTCCTCGGGCGGCGTCATGTGCCCGAGCTACCGGGTGACGGGGGAGGAGGAGCACTCCACCCGCGGCCGGGCCCGCCTGCTGATGGAGATGATGCGCGGGATGCCCGGCGGCGCCGTGCCGGACCCGGCGGTGCCGGGCCCGGGCGGCGCGGCCGTCATCACCGACGGATGGCGGTCGCGGGACGTCCGCGACGCCCTCGACCTGTGCCTGGCGTGCAAGGGGTGCCGCAGCGAATGCCCCGTGAACGTGGACATGGCCACCTACAAGGCCGAGTTCCTCGCCCACCACTACAAGGGACGCGTCCGGCCGCCCGCGCACTACACCATGGGGTGGCTGCCGCTGTGGGCCCGCGTCGCCGCGCTCGCGCCGGGCGCCGCGAACGCCGCGCTGCACGCCCCCGTCCTGGGCCGCGCCGCCAAGCGGATCGGCGGCGTCGACCCGCGCCGGGAGATGCCGCGCTTCGCCGCCGAGCGGTTCACCGACTGGTTCAGGCGCCGGCCCGCGGGCGGCGGCGGCCGGCGGGTGGTGCTGTGGCCCGACACCTTCACCGACAACTTCCACCCGCACATCGGCAAGGCGGCGGTCCGCGTCCTGGAGGCGTCCGGCTACCGGGTCGAGGTGCCGCCGGTACCGCTGTGCTGCGGCCTGACCTGGATCTCCACGGGGCAGCTCGGCACGGCCGCCCGCGTGCTGCGCCGCACCGTGCGGGCGCTCGCGCCGCGGCTGCGCGACGGCGTCCCCGTGATCGGGCTGGAGCCCAGCTGCACCGCGGTCTTCCGGGCCGACGCCCCGGAGCTGATGGAGGGCGACGCGGTGGAGGACGACGTCAAGCGGCTCCGCGACCAGACCCGGACCCTCGCCGAGCTGCTCGACGAGCACCAGCGGGAGTCAGGCGGCGTCTCGCCCGGCGCGTCGCACGACGTGGTCGCAGGGCTCGACCGGCCGAAGGTCCGCGCGATCGCCCAGCCGCACTGCCACCAGCACGCCGTCATGGGGTTCGGCGCCGACGAGCGCGTGCTGGCGCGCGCCGGGGTCGACGTGCGGACGCTGGACGCCGGATGCTGCGGTCTCGCCGGGAACTTCGGCTTCGAGGCGGGCCACTACGAGGTCTCCACCGCCGTCGCCGAGCGGGGCGTGTGGCCCGCGGTGCGGGACGCCGGTGAGGAGACGGCGGTCCTCGCCGACGGGTTCTCCTGCCGGACGCAGATCGAGGCGGGCACCGCCGCCCGGCCGCGCCATCTCGCCGAACTCCTCGCCGACCTCCTCCCGGACGGGGGAGGGCCGGTGACCGGTGGCGGAGGGGTCCCGGCCCGCGTTGGCGGGCGCGGGACGGGCCCCTGGAGAAAGTCGTCATGAACGAGCTGCACGACGACGGCGTCGACGCGGTGACCTCGGCGCTGCTGACCGCGTCCCGCCTGCTGGTGGCGGTCTCGGTGCGCTCGCTGGCCGCGGTGGAGGGTGCCGTCACGCTGCCGCAGTTCCGGCTCCTGGTGGTGCTGTCCTCGCAGGGGCCGGCCAAGCTCGTGACGCTCGCCGGGCTCCTGGAGGTCAACTCCTCGACCGCGATGCGGATGGTGGACCGGCTGGCCGCCGCCGGGCTGGTGGACCGGCAGGCCAGCCCCGACAGCGGCCGCGAGGTCCGCATCCAGCTCACCCCGGCCGGGCGCGGCATCGTCGACGACGTGACCGCCCGCCGCCGCGCCGACATCGCCGCCGTGGTCGCCCGGATGCCGGCCGGGCAGCGGCGCGCCCTCGTCGAGACCCTGCGCGCCTTCACCGAGGCCGGCGGCGAACCGCCCGTCACCTCGCTGGCCCAGCTCGGCTGGACCTGAGGCCCGGCCCGTTCCGGTCCGCGCCGGGTCGAACCTTCCCGCCCCGGCGCGCGTACTGCGCGACGACGCCCCTCTCCCCGACCCGAAAGGCGGCGGCGGATGCGAGAACCCCGACCGGTCGCCGCCGCGGCGTGCGCGCTCGCCGCGGCGCTGGTCCTCGGCGCCTGCGCGCCGATCGGCCGCCAGGCCGCCGACGGCGGCGCCGTGGCCCCGCAGGCGAACGCCCGGAACGCGGCCCAGGCCACCGTCGACACCCCGTGGGGGCCGCTCGGCCCCGCCGACCGCGACCTGGTCGTGCGGGTCCGGCAGGCGGGGCTGTGGGAGATCCCCGTCGGCCGGGAGGCCGAGCGCCGCGCCGCGCGGGCCGCGACCCGCCGCAACCTCGGCGAGATCGCCCGCCAGCACGCCCGGCTGGACGAGCTGGACCGCGCGGTCGCCGCCAAGCTGAACGTCCCGCTGCCGAACGAGCCCAGCCCGGACCAGCAGAGCTGGATGTCGGAGATCACCGGAAAGTCGGGGAACGACTACGACCGGACCGCCGTCGCCCGCCTGCGGATGGCGCACGGGCAGATCTACCCGGCGATCGCCGCCGTCCGCGGCAGCACCCGCAACACGCTCGTGCGCGGCTTCTCCGAGCAGTGCGAGACGTTCGTCCGCACCCACATGCGGCTGCTGGAGGACACCGGTTTCGTCACCGGCGACATGTTGCCCGACCCGCCCCGGGCCACCGGCGCGCCCCCGCCCGGGGCCCCCGGGCACTCGCACGCCCCGGCGCCGGCCGCGACCTCGCTGCTGGGCGGGTAGGCCGGGGCGGCCCGGCCGAGGTCAGGCGGGCAGCCCGGCGACCAGCGCGTCCAGGGTGGCGCCGAGCGGGGCGTCCAGCGTGAGCAGGGCGTGCGGGTCGCCCCGGGTCGCGCCGCGGTTGACGATCGCCACCGGGACGCCGTGCCGCGCCGCGTGCCGGACGAACCGGTAGCCAGACAGCACGGTCAGCGACGACCCCAGCACCAGCAGCGCCCCCGCCCGCTCCGTCAGCGCGTAGCAGTCCCCGACGCGGGCCGGGGGCACGTTCTCCCCGAAGAAGATCACATCGGGCTTGAGCACGCCGCCGCACCGCTCGCAGCCCACGGTCCGGAACGCCTCGACGGCCTCGTCGCGCAGGACGGCGTCGCCGTCGGGGTTGATCGTCTCGGCGCGGGCGCTCCAGCCGGGGTTGGCCGCGCGCAGCCGCTCCTCCAGCCGCTCGCGCGCGGACCGCTCGCCGCACGCCAGGCACAGGACGCGGTCCAGCGCGCCGTGCAGCTCGATCACGCCGCGCGCGCCCGCGGCCTGCTGGAGCCCGTCGACGTTCTGGGTGATGATCCCCGTCAGCAGGCCGCGCCGCTGCAGCTCCGCGACCGCGCGGTGCCCGGCGTTCGGGCGGGCCCGCGCGATGTGCCGCCAGCCGAGGTGGCTGCGCGCCCAGTAGCGGCGCCGCGCCGCCTCGCTCCCGGTGAACGCCTGGTAGGTCATCGGCTCCGCGCGCCGCCGCCGGCCCGTCTCCCCGCGGTAGTCGGGAATGCCCGACTCCGTGGACAGCCCCGCGCCGCTCAGCACCACCACGTCGCCGTCCGAGACGAGGTCGGCCAGCATCGGCAGGCCGGTCCGGGTCCCGTTCCCCGCGAGCTCCGTCACCCTTCCATGGTGCACGACCGGCGCGGGTGCGGGACGGGCGGCCCGCCCGGCATCGCGGGCCGGGCGGCTGTGAGGGCCACTTAACGCGGGGGTGACAGGGAAGATCCCCGCAAGAAATACGGGCCGCCGAGGATCGGTCCCATGGGAGCCGACAGCAGACCGGACAAGCGCCTGGTCGTCGCCGGCCACGGGCCGGCCGCGCACCGCCTGGTGGAGGCGGTGCGCGAGCGCGACGCCGCCGGCACGTGGACGATCACGGTGATCGGCGAGGAGCCCCGCACCGCCTACGACCGCGTGGCGCTCACGACGCATCTGGAGGGCGCCGACCTCGCCTACCCGGCGCACGACGGCGCGGTCACCGTGCGGACCGGGGAGCGGGTCACCGGGATCGACCGCGCCGCCCGGACGGTCGCCACCTCGGCGGGGAGCGCCGTCCCCTACGACGCGCTCGTCCTGGCAACGGGGTCCGCGCCGTTCGTCCCGCCGGTCCAGGGCCGGGACCTGCCGGGAGTGTTCGTGTACCGCACGATCGACGACCTGAACGCGATCCGCGCGTACGCGCGGGGCAGGGCCACCGGCGCCGTCGTCGGCGGCGGCCTGCTCGGGCTGGAGGCGGCCCGCGCGATCCAGGGCCTCGGCCTGCGCAGCGGCGTCGTCGAGGTGGCGCCGTGGCTGATGCCGCGCCAGCTGGACGAGGGCGGCGGCGCGATGCTGCGCCGCCACATCGAGGCGCTCGGCATGGCCGTGCACGCGGGAACCCCCATGCGCGCCCTGGAGGCGGGGGAGGACGGCTCGGTCCGGCGCGTCGTCCTGGAGGACGGCACGGTCCTCGACGCCGAGGTCGTGGTGTTCTCCGCCGGGATCCGCCCGCGCGACGAGCTGGCCCGCGGCTGCGGCCTGCCGGTGGGGGAGCGCGGCGGGATCGTGGTGGACTCCTCCTGCCGCACCGAGGACCCCGCCGTCTTCGCGATCGGCGAGTGCGCCCTGGTCGGCGGCACGGTGTACGGGCTCGTCGGGCCCTGCTTCTCGATGGCCGAGGTGGTCGCCGACCGGCTGCTGTCCCCCGCGAGCACGGCGGTGTTCGAGGGCGCGGACATGTCCACCAAGCTCAAGCTGATGGGCGTCGACGTCGCCAGCTTCGGCGACCCGTTCGCCGGTCCCGAGCAGGGCGCGCTCGGCGTCACCTACACCGACCCGGTCGCCGGGGTCTACAAGCGGCTCGTCGTCAGCGACGACGCGCGGACCCTGCTCGGCGGCGTCCTCGTCGGCGACGCCGAGTCCTACGGCACGCTCCGCGCCCACGTCGGCGGCGGCCTGCCGGGCGCCCCCGAGCAGATGCTGTTCGGCGGCACCGAGGCGGCGGGCGGCGACCTGCCGGGTGCGACGGTCATCTGCTCCTGCAACAACGTCACCGCCGAGGGCATCCGGTGCGCGGTCGCCGAGTGCTCCCTGACCGATGTCGCGGGCGTGAAGGACCGCACCAGGGCCGGGACGAGCTGCGGCAGCTGCGTCCCGCTGGTGAAGCGGATCCTGGACGCCGAGCTGACCGCCGCGGGGATCGAGGTCAGCAGGGCGATCTGCGAGCACTTCGACTACAGCCGCGCCGAGCTGTTCGACATCGTCCGGGCCGGGCGGGTCGAGAGCTTCACCCGGCTCGTCCAGGAGCACGGGAAGGGCCGCGGCTGCGACATCTGCAAGCCCGCCGTGGCCTCCATCCTCGCCAGCCTGGGCAACGGCCACATCCTGGAGGGCGAGCAGGCGGCGCTGCAGGACACCAACGACCACTTCCTGGCCAACCTGCAGAAGAACGGCACGTACTCGGTGGTCCCGCGTGTCCCCGGCGGTGAGATCACCCCGGAGAGGCTCATCGTGATCGGGGAGGTGGCGCGCGACTTCGGCCTCTACACCAAGATCACCGGCGGCCAGCGGATCGACCTGTTCGGCGCCCGCGTCGAGCAGCTGCCCGAGATCTGGCGGCGGCTCGTCGAGGCCGGGTTCGAGTCCGGCCACGCCTACGGCAAGGCCCTGCGCACGGTGAAGTCGTGCGTGGGCTCCACCTGGTGCCGCTACGGCGTCCAGGACTCGGCCGCGATGGCGATCCGGCTGGAGATGCGCTACCGGGGGCTGCGCGCCCCGCACAAGCTGAAGTCGGCCGTGTCCGGCTGCGCCCGCGAGTGCGCCGAGGCGCAGAGCAAGGACTTCGGCGTCATCGCCACCGAGAACGGCTGGAACCTCTACCTCGCCGGGAACGGCGGCATGCGGCCCCGGCACGCGGACCTGTTCGCCACCGACCTCACCGACGATGAGCTGCTGACCTGCATCGACCGGTTCCTGATGTTCTACATCCGCACCGCTGACCGGCTCCAGCGCACAGCGAGCTGGCTGGAGTCCCTCGACGGCGGCCTGGACTACCTGCGCGAGGTCATCGTGGACGACCGGCTCGGCATCTGCGCCGACCTCGACGCGGCCATGGCCCGCCACGTCGCGACCTACTCCGACGAGTGGCGGGACACCCTGGAGGACCCCGAGCGGCTCCGCCGGTTCGTCTCGTTCGTCAACGCGCCGCAGACACCCGACCCGAGCATCGCCTTCGGGGTCGAGCGCGACCAGATCAAGCCCCTCCCCCTGGAGGTGAAGCGGTGAGCGCCGCCGGTGCGGCGGGAGTGGTCGTCGTCGGCAACGGCATGGCCGGCTCCCGGTTCGTGGACGAGCTGCGGTCCCGGGACGCCGCGACGCCGGTGACGGTGTTCGGCGCGGAGGCCCAGCGCCCCTACAACCGGATCCTGCTGTCGAACGTCCTCGCCGGGAAGACGCGGCCCGACCACATCAGTCTGGTCGACGCCGCCTGGTACGCCTCGCACGGCGTGGACGCCCGGCTCGGCGTCGAGGTCACCCGCGTCGACCGCGAGGCCCAGGCCGTGCACGCCTCCGACGGGACCGTCACGCCCTACGGCACGCTCGTCCTCGCGACCGGCAGCACCGCGTTCGTGCCGCCGATGCCGGGCCTGGAGGACGGCCTGCCGGACGGCGCGCAGGTGTTCCGCACCCTGGAGGACTGCCGCCGCATCTCCGTCCTGGCCGAGTCGGCGCGCCGCGCGGTGGTCGTCGGCGGCGGCCTGCTCGGCATCGAGGCCGCGCGCGGCCTCACCGGGCGGGGCCTGGAGGTGACCGTCCTGCACCTGGCCGGGCACCTCATGGAACGCCAGCTCGACCCCGCCGCGGGGAAGGTCCTGGCCCGCACGCTGGGGGCCCTCGGCATCGGCACGCGGCTGCAGGCCGCCGTCACGGGGCTGCGCACGGCCGGCGGCGCGGTGACCGGCGTCGAGCTGGCCCTGCCCGGCGGCGGCACGGAGGTCGTCGAGGCCGACCTGGTCGTGCTGTCCTGCGGCGTCCGGCCCGAGGTGGGCCTGGCCCGGGACGCGGGCCTGGCCGTCGGCCGGGCCGTGATCGTCGACGACGAGCTGCGGTCGGTCACCGACCCGTCCGTCCGCGCCATCGGCGAGTGCTCCGAGCACCGCGACGAGGTGTACGGGCTGGTGGCGCCCGCGTGGGAGCAGGCGGCGGTGCTCGCGGGGCTGCTCGCCGGCACCGACCCCGCGGCGCGGTTCACCGGCGCCCGCCAGATCACCCGGCTCAAGGCCGCCGGGATCGAGCTGGCGTCGATGGGGGAGACGCACTTCGGCGACGACGACGAGGACGTGGAGGTCGTCCGGTTCACCGACGCGGCGCGCGGCACCTACAAGAAGGCCGTGATCCGGGACGGGCGGCTGATCGGCGCGATCCTGCTCGGCGAGACCTCCACCGCCGGGACGCTCACCCAGCTCTACGACCGGGCCTCGCCGCTGCCCGCCGAGCGCCTCGGACTGCTGTTCCCCGGCGCCGGCGCGGCGCCCGAGGCCGGGTCGCCGGTGCGGATGCCGGACGCGGCGACCGTCTGCCAGTGCAACAACGTCAGCAAGGGCCATATCCGCGCCTGCTGGCAGGGCGGCGCCCGCACGGCCGAGGCCGTCGCGCGCGCCACCCGGGCGAGCACCGGCTGCGGAAGCTGCCGCTCCGCCGTCGAGGGCATCGTCGCCTGGCTGGAGGAGCAGGACACCGTGGACGTCGCCTGAGAGGGCGGCGGGTAGGCTCCGCCGCATGCTCGACGGACGCCCGCTGATCGACGCGCACGTGCACGCCGCCCGGCTGCCCACGCTCCGCCCGGCCTGGCGGCGCTGGGCCGAGGAGTTCGGCTCGTCCCACCCATGGCAGGACCTCTACGACGGGGACGGCGCGCTCGTGCCCGAGCGGGTGGACGCCTACTTCGAGGCCGAGGGCGTCGACGTCGCCCTGCTGCTGTGCGAGTACAGCCCGCGGACCACCGGCACCCAGCCCATCGAGGACCTGCTGCCCCTGCTGGAGCACAACCCGCGGCGCTTCAGGCCGGTCGCCAACGTCAACCCGCACCTGCACCACCCGATCGGCGCCGAGGTCGAGCGGCAGCTCCGGCTCGGCGCCGTCGCGCTCAAGCTTCACCCGGTGCACGGCGGGTTCAGCGTCGCCGACCCCGAGCTCTACCCCGCCTACCAGGTGTGCCGCGACGCGGGCGTCCCCGTCGTCGTGCACTGCGGGACCAGCTCGTTCCCCGGCTCGGTCAACCGGTACGCCGACCCCACCGCGGTCGACGACGTGCTGCGGCTGTTCCCCGGCCTGACGTTCGTCCTCGCCCACGGCGGCCGCGGCTGGTGGTACGACGCCGCCGCGTTCCTCGCGCTGTCCCGCGAGGAGGTGTGGATCGAGCTGTCCGGGCTGCCGCCCCGCCGGCTCCCCGAGTACTACGCCGGGCACGACCTGCGGCGCCTGGCCCGCAGATTCGTCTTCGGCACCGACTGGCCCGGCGTCCCCGGCATCGCCCGCAACGCCCGCGCCGTCGCCGCCCTCGGCCTGGACGAGGAGACCCTCGCGCTCGTCCTGGCCGGCAACGCCCTCCAGGTCTACAAGGGCCTGACCGTCCCGCCGCCCGGCGGAGAGGACCATCGCATGCCCGACGCGGGACCCTTCACCGACGACGTGGTCAGGCAGATCGCCCGGCACATGAACGAGGACCACGCCGCCGACTGCCTGACCATCTGCCGCGCGCTCGGCGGGCGCCCGGGCGCGACCGCGGCCCGGATGACCGGCCTGGACGCGGAGGGCATCGAGTTCGCCGTCGCCGACGGCGGCGTGGAGCACCCGGTCCGGATCCCGTTCGGCGAGCGGCTCACCGAGCGCCCGCAGGTGCGCCGCGAGGTCGTCCGCATGACCGAGCGCGCCCGAGCCGTGCTCGCGGGCGGACGGGACGCTCCCGGCGGGCCGTAGGGGGCACGCCGCGTGACCGGCCGCTGACCGGCGGAAACGCTTGTTCCGCCGGAAATGCGAGTATCGGACGGCCGGAAAGGGGCCGCGGTTTCGGGAGCCGGCCCGAGGAGATCCGGTAGGCAGCCGAGGGGCCCGCCGTGGGCCCCCCGACCCCCACGGAGGCCGACATGCTCGCGATCGTCGCCGCGATCGTCTTCGCCCTTGCCCTGCTGTTCGACCTGGCCGACATCTCCTCGGACGCCATCAACAACAGCACCCTGACCGTCCTCGGCCTGCTGCTGATCGCCCTGCACCTCGGCGGCGTCGGCACCGGCGCCTCCGCGAGCTGGCGGCCGCGCCGCCGCGGCCGCCGGTGACCGCCCGCCCCGGCCGCCGGGCGCGGCGGGCGGGGCTCACGACGCACGCGAGAAGCGGACCCGGCGGCGCGCCGGGTCCGCCTCCTCCAGCCGCACCCTGACCTGCTCGCCGAGCGGCAGCCCCTCCCCGTCGCAGCGGCCGAACACCGGCGGCGCCACCAGCTGGACGCGCCCGCCGGCGCGGTCGCCGTTCACGTCCACCACCACCGCGTCGAACACGTCCCCGACGTGGTCGCGCAGGAGCAGCGCCTCGACCAGGTCGACGCACGCGCGGTCGACGTCCGCGCCGCGGCGCAGCGCCCGCTGCATCGCCTCGGGCAGCAGCGGCAGCGCCTCGCGCGTCCAGTGCGGGACGGGGCGGTCCGCCGCCAGCGCCAGGCACACCTCCGTGGCGTACCGGTCGGCCAGCCGCCGGATCGGCGCGGTGACATGCGCGTACGGGGCGGCGACGGCGGCGTGCGCGGCCTGCCGCGGCGGGGCCCCGTCGAAGGCGGTGTAGCCGGCGCCGCGCATCAGCCCCGCCGCGTCGTGCAGGAACGCCGCGTGCCGGGGCAGCGCCGGGTCCAGGGCGCGGACGATGTCCCCGTAGGAGGCGTCCCCGGGCCAGCAGACCCCGAGGGCCCGGGCCGCCAGCCGCAGCCGCTCGACCGCCTCGGCGGGCGCGGGCGGCATGGTGCGCAGCAGCCCGACGCCGCCCTCCAGCATGAGCCGGGCCGCGGCCCGCCCCGTCAGCAGCGAGATCTGCGCGTTCCACGCCTCGGTCGCCAGGTCGCCGCGCAGCTTGAGCGCCCAGCCGCCGCCCGCGTGCACGACCTCCTGCTCGGGCAGCGGCAGGCTCACGCCGCCGCGCGCCGCCTCCGCCGCGACGAGCCGCTCGCCGATCTCGCCGAGCAGCGCGATCCGCGGGTCGCCTCCGCCGCGGCGGGCGGTGGCGTAGTCGAGCCGTGCGCGGCTGCGCACGAGGGCGCGCCGCACGTCCACGCCGGTGATACGGCCCGCGTCGTCGATGTCGATCGTCCAGGCCACGGCGGGGCGCTCCCGGCCGGGCAGCAGGCTCGCGCTCCCCTCCGACAGGGGGCGCGGATGCAGCGGCGAGTTCGCGTCCGGCAGGTAGAGCGTGACGCCGCGGGCGCGCGCCTCGGTGTCGAGCGCGCCGCCCGGGCGGACGAACCCGGCCACGTCGGCGATCGCGTACCGCACCCGGTGACCGGACCCGCGCCGCTCCAGGTGCATCGCCTGGTCGAGATCGAGCGAGCCGGGCGGGTCCAGGGTGAAGAACGGGACGTCGCGCAGGTCCGCCCGGCCGTTCAGGGGCGGCGCGGACGCGGCGGCCTCGGCGAGGGCGGCGGGCGGGAACGCGCCGGGCACCGAGAACTCGGCGCGGATCCGGTCGAGCCCCGCGCGGACCTCGGCGTCGGCCTCGGCGGTACGCAGTCGCAGCGTTCGGCGCGGCACACGACCGAGCGTACGGGACGAACCCCCCGATTCCGCTGCGGATCTACAATGTAAAGGCACCGGGCCCGCCGGCCCGGTGCCGGCCTCACTCGTCCGGGGAGTCCGCGAACGCGCGCAGCCCCGGCGGATCCTCCACGGTGATCCTGCGCCAGCCGGTGCTGACCAGCCCCTCGCGCCGCAGCGTGGACAGCGCCCGCGCGACGGTCTCCCGGGAGGCGTCCATCCAGCTGCCGAGCTCCTCCTGCGACAGCGGCGGCCCGATCGCGATCGCCCCGCCGGCGGCGGGCGGGGCGTGCCGGGCCGACAGCTCGGCCAGGCCCGCCAGCAGGATCGCCAGCCGCCGGGCGCCCTGCGCCGACACGTGCGCCCGCAGCCTGCGGTCGGCGTCGTCGAGCCGCCGCACGAACGTGCCGCTGACCAGCCGCCACACCCGGGGGTGGGCGTCCAGGAAGGCGGTGAACCGGGCCGCCGGGACGATCAGCGCCCGGACGTGGTCGAGCGCCTGCACGGTCGCCGACCGCTCGCGGCCGCCGAGCACCGCGCTCTCGCAGACGAGGTCGCCGGGGCCGCGCACGGCGAGCACCACCGCCCGGCCGTCCTCGCCGGCGCAGGCGACCTTCGCCCAGCCCGACTCGATGACGATGATGTGGTCGGAGTCGTCGCCCTGGTAGCACAGGGGCGTCCTCGGCTGGTAGCTCCGCGCCCGCCCGGCGGACCGCAGCGCCGCGCGCTCCGGTCCGTCCAGCGCGGCCCAGAATCCGCCGCCGGGGCCCGCGGCGGGGCCGCCGCGGGTTCGGGTCCGCTCGGTCACGGCACGTCCGTCTCCGGTCCGGGGTTCGGATGAACCGGCACCCACGGCAATTGGGGGGAGTGGGGCGTGGAGGCCCAAGTGCCGCGGATACCGGTCGCCTGCATGTGCCAATGAGAAACCCTCACCGCTGAGCATGCTGCACGCCGGAGACCGCGCTGTCTGTGTCATCTGACACTCTCGGCGCAAATTGCAGCGAAAACGGCGCTCAGCGCGAGAGCGCGTTCAGGAGGCGGTTGACCGGGCTGGAAAGGTTCCAGGTGTCGGCGAGCCGGACGAGCGCCTCGGCGTCGCGCGGCTCGGCGGGCAGCCGGTCGTCCAGGCCCGCCAGCTCAGGGGCGTCGATGTCGGTGACGACCCGCACCACCGTCTCGGCGGCGGCCAGGTACTCGCGGGCCGCCTCCATCCTGCGGCGCGCGCCCGCCGGGAACCCCTCGTCGGTTCCGGCGTCGAGCGCGGCGAGGATCCCCTCGACCGATCCGAACCGGGTGACGAGCGCGGCGGCGGTCTTGTCGCCGACCCCGGGCACCCCGGGCAGCCCGTCGCTCGGGTCGCCGCGCAGCGTGGCGTAGTCGCCGTAGCCCCGGCCCGGGATGCCGTACTTGTCCGCGACCTCCTTCTCGCCCATCACCTGCAGGTTCCGGATTCCCCGCGCGGTGTACAGCACGCGGACGGGGGCGCGGTCGTCGACGAGCTGGAACAGGTCGCGGTCGCCGGTCACGATGTCGACCGGCCCGTCGGCCGCGCCCCGCACCGCGAGCGTCCCGATGACGTCGTCGGCCTCGTAGCCGGGGACGCCGGCGCGCGCCAGCCCGAAGGCGTCCAGCACCTGGTCGATGACCGGGAGCTGGGCCTCCAGCGCGTCGGGCGTCTGGTCGCCGCCGTCCTCGGCCACCCGGTGCGCCTTGTAGGAGGGCAGCGCCTCCACCCGGAACGCCGGGCGCCAGTCGGCGTCCATGCAGCACACGAGCCGCTCCGGCCGCCGGTCCTGGACGAGGCGGGCGATCATGTCGACGAGCCCGCGCACCGCGTTCACCGGGGTCCCGTCGGGTGCCTTCACCGACTCGGGCACCCCGAAGAAGGCGCGGAAGTACAACGACGGCGTGTCCAGCAGCATCAGCCCGCTCATGGGGCACATGCTGCCACGCGGGCCGGGTCGGGGGCGCCCGGACGCTGCTGCGATGCTGGTGGCGGCCACGGGAAAGGATCGAAGATATGGAGACGGATGTGACAACGGAGTTGTATCCGCGCGAGCGTGTCGGGCTGGTGCGCGAGGCGACGGCGAAGGCGGGCCTCGGGGCGGTGCTGCTGACGCCCGGCCCCGACCTGCGGTACGTGACCGGGTACGACGCCAAGCAGCTGGAACGGCTCACCTGCCTGGTGGTCCCGGTCGGCGCCGAGCCGTTCCTGGTCGTCCCCCGGCTGGAGCTGCCCGCCGCGCAGGAGTCGCCCGCGGGGTCCCTCGGCGTGGAGCTGGTGCCGTGGGACGAGACCGACGACCCCTACGCGCTGGTGGCCGGCCGTCTCCCGCGGGACGTGGGAACCGTCGGCGTGGCCGACCGGATGTGGGCGGTGATGGCGCTGCGGTTCCGCGGCGCGATGCCCGGCGCCGAGCAGGTCGCGGCCGGGAGCGTGCTGCGTGAGCTGCGGATGCGCAAGAGCGCGGCGGAGGTGGCGGCGCTGCGCGAGGCGGGGGAGGCGATCGACCGGGTGCACCGCCTGGTCCCCGGCCTGCTGCGGGCCGGGCGCACCGAGCGCGAGGTCGGCCGCGACATCGCCGACGCGATCATCGCCGAGGGTCACGCGCAGGTCGACTTCGTCATCGTCGGCTCGGGCCCGAACGGCGCCAACCCGCACGCCGAGCTGTCGGACCGGGTCATCCGCCCCGGCGAGCCCGTGGTGGTCGACATCGGCGGGACGATGCCGAGCGGCTACTGCTCGGACTCGACCCGCAACTACTGCGTGGGCGAGCCGCCCGCCGACTACCGCGCGTACTTCGCGGTCCTGGAGGAGGCGCAGCGGGCGTCCTGCGAGGCCGTGCGGCCGGGGGCGACGCCGGAGGAGGTGGACGCGGCGGGCCGCGACATCATCGCCGCCGCCGGGCACGGCCGGCACTTCTTCCATCGCACGGGCCACGGCATCGGTCTGGAGTCGCACGAGGACCCCTACATCGTCGCCGGCAACCGCGAGCCGCTGGAGCCCGGGATGGCCTTCTCGATCGAGCCCGGCATCTACCCCGGCCCGCACGGCGCGCGCATCGAGGACATCGTCGTGTGCACCGAGGAGGGCTACGCGCCGATGAACGTCACCGAGCGCGGGCTGGTGATCGTGGACTGACGTCCTTCCGGGGCGTCCAGGCGCCCGGACGACCGTGGGCATGAACGGGTTTGCGTTCATGCCCACGAGCCGTTTTCGGGCAGCGCAAATTGAGACGGAAACGACTCGGTAACGATCTCTGTATCAAATCCGCCGGACCGCGCCTCCGCCGGTTGCGATCCGGGTGTCCGGCCCTGTACCTCCTTGTTGCACTGTTACGCGGGAGTAAGTCGAATTCCTTCCGTATCGCCGTGCCGTGACGAAGAGGAGACGCCGTGGCAGAGGTCGACCTGACCAGCGTCGGGAAGGTCTATCCCGACGGCACGCGGGCCGTGACCGACCTGGACCTCCACATCGCCGACGGGGAGTTCCTCGTCCTGGTGGGCCCGTCGGGCTGCGGCAAGACCACCGCGCTGCGGATGGTCGCCGGGCTGGAGGACATCTCCGAGGGCGAGGTCACGATCGGCGGGCGGGTCGTCAACCGGGTGCCGTCCCGGGACCG
Source organism: Actinomadura coerulea (assembly GCF_014208105.1). Classification (NCBI taxonomy): domain Bacteria; kingdom Bacillati; phylum Actinomycetota; class Actinomycetes; order Streptosporangiales; family Thermomonosporaceae; genus Actinomadura; species Actinomadura coerulea. The sequence goes on along the minus strand of NZ_JACHMQ010000001.1, from coordinate 2,185,174 downwards.
CGACGTCGCGATGGTGTTCCAGAGCTACGCCCTCTACCCGCACCTGTCGGTGCGCGACAACATCGGCTTCGGGCTGTCGCTGCGCAAGCTGCCGAAGGCCGAGATCCGGGAGAAGGTCGACCGGGCCGCGCGGACCCTGGGCCTGACCGACTACCTGGACAAGAAGCCCCGCAACCTGTCGGGCGGGCAGCGCCAGCGCGTCGCGATGGGCCGCGCGATCGTCCGGGAGCCGCAGGCGTTCCTGATGGACGAGCCGCTGTCCAACCTCGACGCCAAGCTGCGCGTCCAGATGCGCGCCGAGATCGCCCGCATCCAGCGCGACCTCGGCGTCACCACGATCTACGTGACCCACGACCAGACCGAGGCGATGACGCTCGGCGACCGGGTCGCGGTCATGAAGAAGGGGCGCCTGCAGCAGGTCGCCGCGCCGCAGGAGCTCTACGACCGGCCGGCGAACCTGTTCGTCGCCGGATTCATCGGCTCACCGGCCATGAACCTGGTCCAGGGCACGCTGTCCGGCGACGCGGCGAACCCGCGCCTGGAGATCGGCGGCCAGACCCTGACGCTCCCGGCCGAGGTGCTGACCGAGCGCCCGGCCCTGGCGTCCCGCCTCGGGGGCGACGTCGTCGTCGGCATCCGGCCCGAGGACATGGAGGACTCCGAGCTCGTGGAGACGCCCGAGGGGTCCGGGCTCGCCTCCACCGCCGACCTCGTGGAGGCGATGGGCTCGGACGTGCTGGTGCACTTCGCGATCGAGGCGTCCCAGGTCGTCACCGAGGACACCAAGGAGCTCGCGCGCGACGCGGGGACCGACGTGCTGGGGCACCTGGAGAGCCCTCGCACGGACCTGGTCGCGCGGTTCAGCCCGCGCACCCGCGTGAAGGTGGGCGACCCGGTGACGATCCGCGTCGACACCGGCCGCCTGCACTTCTTCGATATCGAGTCCGGCGCGTCGATCTGGGGAACAGACGACGCCGCTCCGGCCAGGGAGGATGAGGAATGACGGTCAGCATTGCCGGCGGGGGGGCCTCCCCCCGCACCCCCCGACCCCGTTCCGCGGGCTTCGGCAGGCGCGTGGCGGGAGCCGCCGTGGCGGCGGGACTGCTCGTGTCCGCGGCCGCCGCGTGCGGCGGCGACGACAAGGACGGCGACGGGTCGTCCTCCGGCGGCGGTGAGCTGAAGGGCACCACCATCGAGGTCGCGGCCAAGTGGACCGGTCCGGAGGAGGCGAACTTCCGCAAGGTCCTCCAGGCGTTCGAGAAGAAGACCGGCGCGAAGGTCAACTACGCGTCCACCGGTGAGAACACCGACGCCTACCTCGGCCCGCGCATCGAGGCCAAGAACCCGCCGGACGTGGCGATCCTGCCGCAGCCGGGCCTCATGCAGCAGTACGCCGGCAAGGGGGCGCTCAAGCCCCTGGGCGACGACGCGGTGACGCAGGTCGGCCAGAACTTCGCGCCGTACTGGAAGGAGCTCGGCTCCTCCGACGGCAAGACCTACGGCGTGATCGTCAAGGCCGCCTACAAGTCGATCCTGTGGTACCGGCCGGAGGCGTTCGACGAGGCCGGCGTCCAGCCGCCCGCGGCGTGGGCCGACCTGACCAAGGCGGCGGGCACGCTGCAGGACGCGGGCACCACCCCGTTCACGCTCGCCGCGGGCCCGCAGGACTCCTGGACGCTCACCGACTGGTTCGAGAACGTCTACCTGTCGCAGGCCGGGCCGGACAACTACGACAAGCTCGCCAAGCACGAGATCAAGTGGACCGACCCGAGCGTCGGCAAGGCGCTGCAGACGCTCGCCGAGGTCTGGGGCAAGCCCGACTACCTGAACGGCGGCGTCGCGGCCGCGACCAAGACCAAGTTCGACGAGTCGGTCACCCAGGTGTTCGGCCAGCAGAAGGCCGCGATGGTCTACGGCGGCGACTTCGCCGCCGCCAACATCGGCACCACCAAGGCCAAGGTCGGCACGGACGCCAAGGTGTTCGCGTTCCCGAAGGCCGGCGGCACCGCCCCGGCGATCCTCGGCGGCGACGTCGCGGTCGCGCTGAAGGACGGCAAGGGCGCGCAGGAGCTGATGAAGTACCTCGCCTCGCCCGAGGCGGGCACGGTGTGGGCCGGGCTCGGCGGCTACCTGACGCCGAACAAGAACGTCAAGCCCGACGCCTACTCCGACCCGATCGCCAAGCAGCTGATCACCCAGCTGCAGCAGGCCGGCGACGCCGCCCGCTACGACATGTCCGACCTGGCGCCCGCCGCGTTCGGCGCGACGCCCGGCAAGGGCGAGTGGGAGGCGCTGCGCCAGTTCGTGCAGAACCCGACCGACGTCAAGGGCACGCAGGCCAAGCTGGAGGCCGAGGCGGCCAAGGCGTACAAGTAGGGCCTACAAGTAGGGAAACCCTTGATGAAGGCTCCGAATGAGGAGGTGCCGCCGGCCGCGACGGCCGGCGGCGCCGCCGCCATCGACGCGCCGCCCGCCCGCCCGGGCGCCCGCGGCACGCGCGAGCGGCTGACCCCGCCGTCGTGGCTGGCCCTGACGTTCCTGCTGCCGGCGCTGCTGCTGCTCGGCTTCCTCGTCGTGTACCCGATCGTCTACTCGGTGATCCGCAGCTTCTTCGACGCCTCGGGCGGCTCGTTCGTCGGCGTCGACAACTACACCGGGGTCTTCAAGGGGCACGACAACCTCGTGGCGGTGCGCAACACCGCCATCTGGGTCGTCGTGGCGCCGACCGTGGTGACCATCATCGGCCTGGTGTTCGCCGTGCTCACCGAGCGGATCCGGTGGGCGACGGTGTTCAAGCTCGTGGTGTTCATGCCCATGGCGATCTCCTTCCTCGCCTCCGGGGTGATCTTCCGGCTGGTGTACCAGCAGGACCCGGACAAGGGCGTGGCGAACGCGGCGATGGTCGCGGTCCACGACATGTTCCGGCAGGACACCACCTATCCGGGGGCCGGGCCCCGCAGCGGCGGGAGCGCGCCGGTCCGGCAGGACGGCGGCGCCGTGGTCTCGGTGCGGCAGTACTCGGCCGGCCAGAGCGCCCTCGTCCCGCTGCTGAAGATCAAGCCCGAGTACGTCCCGAAGGACGCCGAGCCCGCCGCGCCGCCTCCGGCGGCCGGGCCGGGCCGGCTGACCGGCACGGTCTGGTTCGACTTCACCCGGGGCGGGGGCGGGCAGCAGAACGCCCCGAACTCCGGCGAGTCCGGCCTGCCGGGCATCCGGGTGGAGGCGGTCCAGGGCGGCAGGGTCGTCGCCAGGGCCACCACGGAGGCCGACGGAACGTTCACCATGCGGAAGGTGCCGGCCGGGACCTACACGATCCGGCTGCCCAAGGACAACTTCACCACCGCCTACCAGGGCGCCGAGTGGCTCGGCGACACCCTCATCACCCCGGCGATCATCGGGTCGTACCTGTGGGTGTGGTCGGGCTTCGCGATGGTGCTCATCGCCGCCGGGCTCGCCGCCATCCCGCGCGACGCCCTGGAGGCGGCGCGGGTGGACGGCGCCACCGAGTGGCAGGTGTTCCGGCGGGTGACGATCCCGCTGCTCGCGCCCGTCCTGATGGTGGTGCTGGTGACGCTGGTCATCAACGTCCTGAAGGTCTTCGACCTCGTCTACATCATCGGCGGCGGCGATCCGAACGCCAGCGTGCTGGCGCTGCAGATGTGGACCGAGTCGTTCGGCGGCGGCAACGACCAGGGCGCCGGCAGCGCCATCGCCGTGCTGCTTTTCCTCCTGGTGCTGCCCGCCATGCTGTTCAACATCCGGAGAATGCGGCAGGAGCGCAAATGAGCACCGCGGAGAAGGCAGCGCAGGCGCCCTCCGGGGCGGAGGGCGGCGGCGCGGCGGGAGCGCCGCGGCGCGGCCTGGCCGCGCGGGTCGTGGGCAGGGCGGGCGGCGGCGCCGCGCAGGCGCTGCTGGTCCTGGTCGCGCTGTTCTGGCTGGTGCCGACCCTCGGCCTGCTGGTCGCCTCGCTGCGCTCCAACGAGGACAACAGCGCCGACGGCTGGTGGAACGTCTTCGCCAAGCCGGCGCAGCTGACCACCGAGTCCTACAGCGCGCTGCTGGACAAGGGCGACTTCGTCGACTCGTTCTGGAACACGGTGCTGATCACCGTCCCGGCGACGCTGCTGGTGGTCGCGATCGCCTCGCTGGCCGCCTACGCGTTCGCCTGGATGGAGTTCCCCGGCCGGGACTGGCTGTTCCTCGGCGTCGTGGCGCTGCTGGTGGTCCCGGTCCAGGTCGCGCTCATCCCGGTCGCCAAGCTGTACGGCCGTATCGAGTTCGGAAGCTTCCACATGTTCGGCTCGGTCACCGGCGTGGTGCTGTTCCACGTCGCCTTCGGGCTGCCGTTCGCCATCTTCCTGCTCCGCAACTTCTTCGCGGCGATCCCCCGGGACCTGCTGGAGGCGGCGCGGATGGACGGCGGCTCGGAGTGGACGATCTTCCGGCGGGTGATCTTCCCGCTGGGCGGCCCGGCGATCGCCTCGCTCGGCATCTTCCAGTTCCTGTGGGTGTGGAACGACCTGCTGGTCGCGCTGGTGTTCGCCGACACCGGGTCGCAGCCGATGACCAAGTGGCTGCAGTCGCAGATGCGGCAGTTCACCGGCAACATCGACATCCTCGCGCCCGGCGCGTTCCTGTCGCTGGTCGTCCCGCTGGTGGTGTTCTTCGCCTTCCAGCGCTACTTCGTCCAGGGGGTCCTCGCCGGCTCGGTGAAGTGACGGCCCGGGAAGACGACGGTGCCCACGGCCTGGCCCAGGCCGTGGGCACCGCCCTTTCCGCTTCGCTCGATCCCGCTCAGCCGGACTTGCGCAGGTCCGCGGCGCCGTCCTGTGCGGCGAGGTCGGAGTGCCCGATGGCCAGGCCGCTGGACGGGTCGAAGAAGTGCAGGCGGCGCGTGTCGACGGCGAGGTCCACGTCCTGCCCCGGGCGCACGTGCGAGCGGGAGTTGACGCGGGCCGTCCACAGCGCCTTGTTGTCGATCAGCGGGATCGCCTCGGTCTCGCCCTCCGCGGCGTCCTCGGCCAGGTCGGCGGTGTCCTTGTGCTCGACCGGCGGCGCGTCGATCGTGAAGATCACGTTGATCTCGCTGCCGAGCTCCTCGGTGACGCTGCTGCGCACCGCCATCGGCGCCCAGCCGGGCTGGGCGTGCGCGGAGTCCTCGAAGTCCGACGGGCGGATGCCGAGGATGACCTTCTTCCCGACGTAGTCGCCCAGCCCCGGCTTGCCGTCCATGACCGAGGACGGGACCGGCAGCGTGTAGCCGGCGAAGGAGACCCGCGCCCCGCCGTCGCCGGTCTCGAGGTCGGCGAGCACGAAGTTCATCGCGGGCGAGCCGATGAACCCGGCCACGAAGAGGTTGACGGGGTTGTCGAACAGCCGCTGCGGGGTGTCGACCTGCTGGAGCTTGCCCTCGCGCAGCACGCACACCCGCGATCCCAGCGTCATCGCCTCGACCTGGTCGTGCGTGACGTACACGGTGGTGACGCCGAGCCGCTCGTGCAGCTGGCTGAGGGAGGCGCGCATGGACACGCGGAGCTTGGCGTCGAGGTTGGACAGCGGCTCGTCCATCAGGAACGCCTGCGGCTGGCGGACGATGGCGCGGCCCATCGCGACGCGCTGCCGCTGACCGCCCGACAGCGCGGCCGGCTTGCGGGACAGGTACTGCTCCAGCCCGAGCATCTTGGCGGCGTCGCGGACCTTCTGCTTGATCTCCGCCTTCGGCGTGCCGCGCAGCTTGAGGCCGAACGCGAGGTTCTGCTCGACCGTCATGTGCGGGTAGAGGGCGTAGTTCTGGAACACCATCGCGATGTCGCGGTCCTTCGGCGCGAGGTCGTTGACGACCTGGTCGCCGATGGAGATCTTCCCGCCGGAGATCTCCTCCAGCCCGGCGATCATCCGCAGCGCGGTGGACTTGCCGCAACCGGACGGCCCGACCAGCACCATGAACTCGCCGTCGCGGATCTCCAGGTCGAGCCCGTCGACGGCCTTGACGCCGCCGCCGTACACCTTGTCCACCCCGTCCAGCACGATCTTGGCCATCCGAACCCCTTTGGAAACGTTTCCGCCGTTCCCCCGCCGAGCAGGGGATATGTCGTATTGGCTGAAGTAAACATCATGGAATCGTTTCCAGGGGAGACGTCATCGTGAGAAGATGATCGAAACGGGCCGAAAGGGACGGTGCGCGGGTGGCGGAACGGCGATCGGCGACGATCAAGGACGTGGCCGCGGCGGCGGGCGTCGGCATCGCCACGGTGTCGCGGGTGTTCTCCGGGACGGGCTCGGCGAGCGCCGCGACCCGCGAGCGCGTGCTGGCCGCGGCCCGCGAGCTGGACTACCGGCCGAGCGCCCTCGGCCGGGGGCTGAAGCTGCGCCGCAGCGGCGGCATCGGCCTGGTCGTCCCCGACGTCACCGACCCGTTCTGCGCCGAGGTGGTCGCGGGCGTGCTGGCCTGCGCCCGCACCCTCGGCGAGCACGTCATCGTGGACGCCGCCCATGGCGACCCCTCCCGCGAGGCCGAGATCGTCGACCGGCTCGTCGAGCAGCGGGTCGACGGGATCATCGCGCTGCCCGCCGGGGACGAGGCCGACTGGCGCGTCGCGGCGCGGGTGTGCTCCAGCGTCGTGTTCGCCGACCGCGTCCTGCCCGGGCTGCCGGACATCCCGTCCGTCCAGGCCGACGACGCGGGGGGCGTGCGGTCCCTCACCGAGTACCTCGCCGGGCTCGGGCACCGCCGCATCGGGTTCCTCGGCGGCGCGCCGGGCCGTCCCGCGGGCGTGCGCGAGCGCGCGTTCCGCGACACCCTGGCGCAGCTGGGCGTGCCCGTGGAGGAGGACCTGGTCGTCGCCGCCCGCCCCGCCCGCGACGCCGCCTACGCGGCCGCCGCGGGGCTGCTGCAGCGCCGCGCGGACGTCACCGCCGTCCTGGCCGCCGGGCACCTGCTCGGCGAGGCCGCCGTCCTGGTCGCGCGCGAGCTGGACCTGCGGGTCCCGGCCGACGTGTCCATCGCGATGGTGGACGACGTCGCGTGGGCGGAGCTGTGCGACCCGCCGCTGACCGCCGTGGCCAGGCCCGGCCACGACATCGGCTACCGCGCCTGCGAGCTGCTGCTGCGCGAGCCGGCCCGGCGCGGCAGGGGAGGCCCCGTCCTCCTGCCGACGGAGCTGGTGGTGCGCGGCAGCTGCGGGCCGCTGCGCTCCGCGCGCCGGTAGCGCCGCCGCCGGGTCCCGAGCGGCGCTCCGCCTTCGCCGGAAAGCCGATCCGTGATCGAACGGGGGCCCATGCACGGGCCCGGCGCGCTAGATTTCCCGCGTGGAGGAGATCGATCGTCAGATCATGGCCCTGCTGGCCGACGACGGGCGGATGAGTTTCACCGACCTGGCCAAGGAGACGGGGCTGTCGGTGTCGGCGGTGCACCAGCGCGTCCGGCGGCTGCAGAAGCGCGGCGTCATCAAGGGCTTCACCGCCCAGCTCGACAACCGGGAGATCGGCCTGCCGCTGACCGCCTTCGTGTCGATCAAGCCGATCGACCCGGCGGCCCCCGACGACGCCCCCGACCGGCTGGCGCACCTGCAGGCGATCGAGGCGTGCCACTCGGTGGCGGGGGAGGAGAGCTACATCCTCAAGGTCCGGGTCGCCTCGCCGAACGAGCTGGAGGACCTGCTGCAGAAGATCCGCGCCGCGGCGAACGTCGCGACGCGCACCACGGTCGTGCTCAGCACCCCCTGGGAGGCGCGGCGCCCGCCCCTGTAGTCAGGTTCCGGGCGCGAACTCCTCCAGCGCCTCCAGGGCGCGGTCCAGCGACGCGTCCGGGTCGGCGTCCGGCCCGGTGATCGCGGGGTCGAAGTTCAGATCGAGGAACAGCTCGGTGACGCCCTGCCGCGCCAGCGCCCCGAAGTCGCCGCGGATCTCCTCGAAGGAGCCGGTGAGCGGGCGCCGCTCCGCGCGCCCCGCGGGGCGGACCCGGACCGCGCCCCGGCACACGAACCGCAGCGCGGACGCGTCCCGCCCGGCCTCCTCGGCCGCCTCCCGCACCACCTCCACGGAGCGGCCGATCCCGGCGAGGTCGGCGCGGCTGGAGCTGACCCAGCCCTCGGCCAGCCGGCCCGCGCGCCGCAGCGCGGGCTCGGCCCCGCCGCCCAGCAGGATCGGCGGCCCGGACGGCTGGAGCGGACGCGGGTCCATCGTCACGGGCGGGATGTCGTAGAACTCGCCGTGGAAACGCGCCGGCCCGCCGCCCCACAGGGCGCGCAGCGCGGCGATGAACTCCTCGGCGCGGGCGCCGCGGCGCTCCATGGGGGCGCCGACCGCCGCGAACTCCTCGCGCATCCAGCCGATCCCGAGCCCGAGGTCGAGGCGCCCCGCGCTGACGTGGTCGAGGGTGGCGGCCTGCTTGGCGAGGATCGGCGGCGCGTAGAACGGCAGGTTCACGACGGCGACGCCGAGCCGCGCCCGGGTGGTGTGGGCGGCGAGGTAGGCCAGGGTGATCAGCGGGTCGGGGACGTTGCGATAGGTACGGTCGGTCGACCCGGCGGGGTTGAGGACCCGCTGCAGCGTCCACAGCGAGCGGTAGCCGAGCTCCTCGGCCCGCCGCGCCACCGCCACCTGGTTGCGCGGGGTCGCCCACGCCCCCGACCCCGGCACCGCGAACCCGATCTCCACGGCGTCCTCCTCCCCGCACCGGCGGAACCTTACAACGTCAAGGGCGGTGCTCGTCCGATCGGTCGAGGCCTTCGGGACCGCCCGTCCATCGCCATGGTAGGCACCCGGACGCCGGCGGCCCGAGCGCGGGTCAGCGGCGGCGGAACGCGGTGCGCAGGGCCGCGTGGGCGGACGGCGGGGCGGCGACGTGGTCGAGGGCGAGGAGCGCCGCGCCGAGGAGCGGGGGGTCCTCGGGGACGAGCAGGCGGGCGCGGGGGGCGAGGTCGGCGTAGCGGTCCGCGACGGCGTCCATCAGCAGCGGCCGGCGGGCCGCCAGGACGCCCCCGCCGAGGACGACCTCGGCGGGGGTGCCCAGCAGGTCCAGGCGGCGCAGCGCGACCGAGCCCAGGACCGCCACCTCCTCGGCGAGCCGGAGCACCACGCCGCGGGCCACCTCGTCGCCGTCCTCGGCGGTGTCCAGCAGGACGGGGGCGAGGGCGGTGAGACGCCCCGGGTCGATCTCGCCGAGATGGAGGGCGAGGCCCACGTCGATGGCGCGGGCCACACCGAAGTGGGCGGCGACCGCGGCGGTCAGCGCCGTCTCCGGTCCCCGGCCGTCCTCGCCGCGGATGGCGTGCCACAGCGCCGAGCGGCCGAGCTCCCCGCCTCCGCCCCAGTCGCCGGTGTGGGGGCCGAGGGAGGGGAACCGCGCGGTGCGCCCGTCGGGGGCGACGCCCGCGCAGTTGATCCCGGCGCCGCAGACCACCGCGACGCCCCAGCCGTCGGTGACGGCACTGCGCAGCAGCGCGAAGGTGTCGTTGCCGACCCTCACGCTCGGCGCGGCGCCCCGGGCGAGCAGGAGCTTCTCCAGCCGCTCCTCCTCGCCCGGCAGGTCGACGTTGGCCAGGTAGGCGGCCAGGTGGACGACGCCGCCGGCCCGGACGCCGGCGGCGCGCAGCGCCCTGCCGATATCCGCGGTCAGGGCGTCGAGCGCGGCGTCGAGCCCGGCGGCCTGCGGGCGGAACCCCTCGCCGCGCACGGTGGCCAGCAGGTCCCCGGCGGTGGTGGCGACGGCCGCGTCGGTCTTGCTGTTGCCGCCGTCGACGGCGACCAGCACGCCTGCGGCCATCAGGCCGCCCACGGCAGGTGGGCGCGGTTGGCGGCGACAAGGTCGCGGGCGAGGCGCTCGGCGACGTCCCACTGCCCCACGAGGGGATGCGCGAGCAGCGCGGCGGCGACCCGGTGCACGCCGCCGCGCAGCGACGCGTCCAGGGCCAGCTCCTCGTACGCCGACACGTGCGCGACCAGACCGGCGAGCAGCGGCTCCATGGGAGGCACGGGCAGCGGCACCGCGCCGGACGCGGTGATCCGCGCCGGCACCTCGATGACCGCGCGGTCGTCCAGGAACGGCAGCGTGCGGTGGTTGCGCACGTTGACGACCTGCGCGTCGCCGCGGCCGCCGACCAGGGACGCGGCCAGCTGCACGGCCGCCTCGGAGTAGAACGCGCCGCCGCGCTCGGCGAGCCGGGCGGGCCGGGTGTCCAGCGCGGGGTCGGCGTAGGCCTCCAGCAGGTCCCGCTCGAGCGCGGCGACCTCCTCGGCCCGCGACGGCGCGCCCCGCTGCTCCTCGACGACGCGGTCGTGCTCGTAGAAGTAGCGCAGGTAGTACGACGGGACGGCGCCGAGCGCCCGCAGGAACGGGGCGGGCAGGCCGGAGACGGCGGCGAGGTCGCCGGGATGCCGGTCGAGCAGGTCCGGCAGGACGTCGTGCCCGTCCAGCAGGACCGACCGCACCCAGGTGAGGTGGTTGAGCCCGGCGTGGCCGACGCCGATCCGGTCGGGCGCGACGCCCAGCAGCGCCGCCGCGCGCCGCTGGAAACCGATCGCGACGTTGCACAGGCCGACCGCGCGGTGCCCCGCGTCCAGCAGGGCGCGGGTGACGATGCCGACGGGGTTGGTGAAGTCGATGATCCAGGCGTGCGGGGCGCGGGCGGCGACGCGCCCGGCGATGTCCAGCACGACCGGGACGGTGCGCAGCGCCTTGGCGAGGCCGCCGGCGCCGGTGGTCTCCTGCCCGACGCAGCCGTGGGCCGGCGGGAGCGTCTCGTCGACGTGCCGGGCGGCCTGCCCGCCGACGCGCAGCTGGATCACGACGATCGTCGCGTCCGCGACCGCCGCGTCCAGGTCGCCGGTCGTGGCGACGCGGGCGGGGTGGCCCGCGCGGGCGAGCATCCGCGCGGCGAGCCCGCCGACGAGCTCCAGCCGCCGGGCGTCGGGGTCGGCGAGCACCAGCTCCGACACCGGCAGCGCCGCGTGCGCCCGCGCGAGCCCGTCGACCAGTTCCGGGGTGTAGGTGGACCCGCCCCCGATCACCGTCAGCTTCAACCCTTCACTCCCGTCAAGGTCACACCCTGGATGAACACGCGCTGGGCGAGGAAGAACACCACCAGCACCGGCAGGATCGTCAGCAGCGTGGCGGCCATGGTGAGGTTCCACTCGACGTGGTGGGCGGCGCGGAACGTGGCGACGCCGATGGCCAGCGTCCAGTGGTCGGGGTCGGCGTACACCAGGGGCCGGAAGTAGTCGTTCCAGCAGTAGAAGAACTGGAACAGCGCCACCGCGGCCAGGGCGGGCTTGGCCATCGGCAGGATGACGCGCAGCATCGTGCGCAGCTCGCCGCAGCCGTCCACGCGGGCGGCGTCGGCGTACTCGCGGGGGATCGTCACCAGGAACTGGCGCAGCAGGAAGATGGAGAACGCGTCCCCGAACAGCTGCGGGACGATCAGCGGCCACAGCGTGCCGGTCAGCCCGAGCCGGGCCCACACGATGTACAGCGGCACCATGGTGACCTGCGGCGGCAGCATCATCGCCGAGATCACCACGACGAGCGCCGGGCCCCGGCCGCGGAACCGGAAGCGGGCCAGCGCGTACGCCACCGGGACGCTGGAGACCAGCATGAACAGCGTGGACAGGCCCGCGTACACGGTGCTGTTGACGGTCCAGCGGACCATGTCGCCGCCGAAAACCTCCGCGAAGTTGGCGAGGTGCCAGCCGCGCGGCCACAGCTCGCCGCTGAGCGCCTGCCGGTCGGTCATCACGGCGGTCAGCAGCATGAACGCCAGGGGCGCCAGGAACATCACGCCGATCGCGACGGCGGTGGCGTGCACGGCGAGCCACAGCAGCGCGCGGCGGGCGCGCCCTCCCGGGATCATCGCGCCTCCTCTCCGGCGAACGCGCGGAACCGGCGGAGCAGGAAAACGGTGAACGCCATCGCGGTGGCGAACATGACGAGTGCCAGCACGCACGCGTAGCCCATGTTGAACTGGCGGAACCCCTGGTCGTAGAGCCACTGCGGGAACGTCAGGGTGGAGCCGTCGGGATAGCCGGGGGAGTACTGGACGCCGGGCAGGTCGGCGCGCCCGGAGGCCACCTTGCCCGCCACCATCGGCTGCGTGAAGTACTGCAGCGTCTCGATGACGCCGGTGACGGCGGAGAACGCCAGGACGGGGGACACGGTCGGCAGCGTGATGTGCCGGAACCGCGCCCAGGCGCCGGCGCCGTCGATCGCGGCGGCCTCGTACAGCGAGGCGGGCACGTTCAGCAGGGCCGCCAGCATGATGATCATGACGTCGCCGACCGCCCACAGGCCGAGCAGGGTGAGGCCGGGCTTGGCCCAGGCGGCGTCGTTGAAGAAGTCGGGCAGCGGGATCCCGAGCCGAGCGGACAGGGCCGGGAGGGGGCCGGTCCCGGGGTTCAGCAGGAACACGAACGCGACCGTGGCCGAGACGGGCGGGACCAGGTACGGCAGGTAGAGGACCGAGCGCAGCACGCCCGCGCCCCGCTTGATCCTGGTGAGCAGCTGGGCGGCGCCGAGGCCGAACAGCACCCGCAGCGGGACGAGCACGGCGACCAGCCACAGCGTGTTGCGCATCGCCGTCCAGGCGTCGCGGTCGTGCAGCAGGTAGGCGTAGTTGTCGAGGCCGACGTACTCCAGGGTGAACAGGTTGTAGCGGGTGAAGGAGAAGTAGACGGTGGCGGCGAGGGGGTAGACGAAGAACAGGCCGAACCCGGCGAGCCAGGGCGACAGGAACGCCAGGATCCGGAGCCGCCTGCGCCGGCGCGCCCGCGCGGCCGCCGTCCCGCCCCGCGCCCCGGGCAGCGGCAGGCGCGCTGATAGGGATGCCACGGTCAGCCTCCGGCGAGCTTGAGGGAGTCGTCGACCTCGCCGTCCAGCCTCTTCAGCGCCTGGCCGAGGTCGCTCACCTTGCCGGGCTCCCACTCCTCCTGGGTGAACTTCTCGAACCGGACGACGTAGTCGTTGCCGTTCGGCGTCGGCGGCGTCGTGGAGCTGTTGGGGTTCTTGAAGACGTCGAGGAACGTGCGGAACTGCGGCGGCAGCCTCAGCCCCGGCGACGACAGGGCCGGGATCGTGGAGGGCACGTTGCCGAGCGCGTTGGCGAAGGTGACCAGCGCGCCGGTGTCCGTGGTGAGGTAGCGGACGAACTCCCAGGCCGCAGGGGCGTGCCTGGCACCGCGCGGGATCCCGATGACGGTGCCGGTGACGAACCCGCCGCCGTAGGCGCTCGCCCTGTCGTCGGAGACGGGGACGGGCGCCGTGCCGTAGTCGAGCCCGGGCGCCTCCTTCTGGATGAACCTGGTGCGCCACTCGCCGTCCACGGCCATCGCCGTCCTCCCCTTCTCGAAGGGGTTGGACGACTCGAACTCCTGGCCCATCGAGCGCAGGAACTTCTTGACGTTGTCGTAGCCGTACCAGTCGATGAGGCTCTTGTTCCACTTCAGGTAGGCCTGGAAGGCGGGGTCGCCGGAGAAGTTGGCCCTGCCGTCGTCGGTCAGCCACCTGACGCCGAACTGCGGTGCCAGGTGCTGGACCTGGTGCTCGTAGTACTGGACGGACGGCATGAACCCGGCGACCTTGATGGTGCCGTCGGGGGAGCGGACGGTGAGCTTCCTGGCGAGCGCGGTCAGCTCGCTCATCGTCTTCGGCGGCTGCTCGCCCTTCATGAGCTTCTTGTTGTAGTAGAGGCCGTAGGCGTCGGCCAGCAGCGGCATCGCGCAGCGGGTGCCCTTGTACTCGGTGTAGCTCCGCACCGCCCGGGGGAACTGGTTCAGGTCCAGCCCGGACTTGGCGATGCGGGGCGAGAGGTCCTGCCACGCGCCGCTCTGGCACCACTGCCCGACGCTGTCGGTGGTGAAGGACGACACCACGTCCGGCGGGTTCCCGCCGCGGATGGCGTTGGTGATCCGGTCGTCGGTCTGGCCGTTGACGAGCTTGACCGTGATGTTGGGGTGGGCCTTGTTGAAGCCGGCGACGGCGTCCTGGAAGGCCTTCACCTCGTGCGGGGCGCTCCAGCCGTGCCAGACCTCGATGGTCTGCTTCTCGCCGGACGCGGGGCCCTTGCCGGACTGGTCGCCGCCGGCCGTGCACCCGGCCGCGAGGGCCAGCCCGGCGGCGGCCGCGGCCGCCGCGAGGCGGCGTGTTGTGGTGGTGGGCACTCCGGTTCTCCTTCGGGGGGTGGGGAACGGGCGTGGTGGAGGACGGCTGGGTCAGGGGATGGTGGTGGTGAAGACCTCGTCGCGGGTCTCCCGGAGCGCCTGCTGCAGGGCCCCGGCCAGGACGGGGTTGCCCTCGACGGTGCTGAGCCGCACCTCGGGCCGCGGGATCGTCAGGCTGTGCAGGTGCTGCTCGACGCGTGCGCGCAGTGGTTCCCCGCCGGCGCGCAGGACGTCGCCGGTGAGGACGACGAGCGCGGGGTCGATGACGGCCACGACCGTGGCGAGCGTGGCGCCGAGCCTGGTGGCGAGCTCGGTGAGGGCGCGTTCCGCGCGGGCGCCCGCGTCCGTGGCCGTGCGCCGGCCCGCGGTCTGCACGTCGGCGGCGGCGCGGCTGAGCGCGGTGGCGGCGTCGCGTCCGCGGAAGCCGTGCTCGCGCATCAGCCTCAGCACGGCCGCGCCGCCGGTGAGGCTGTGCACGCCGCCGGTGTGGGTGCGCCGCACGTCCCGCATGAGCGGGGCGCCGACGGCGGGCATGTACCCGATCTCCCCGGCGCCGCCGGTCGCGCCCCGGTGCAGGGTGCCGTTCAGCACGACGGCCATGCCGACGCCGTCGGCGACCCACAGCAGGACGAAGTCCGCCGCGCCCTCGGCCCGCCCGCCGGCCCGCTCGGCGAGCGCGGCGAGGTTGACGTCGTTCTCGATCGCGACGCGCACGCCGAGCCCGCCGCTCAGGGTGTCCACCAGGTCGGGGATGTGCCAGCCGGGGATGTGCGAGGCGTAGCCGAGGCGGCCGGTGGCGGGGTCGACGGCGCCCTGGATGCCGACGACGGCGCGGTCGAGGCGGTCCCGGGTGAGGCCGGCCGCGGCGGCGGCCCCGTCGAGCGCGGCGGCCATCCGGGCGACGACGTCCACGCCGGTGCGGCCGGGGGTGGGCAGCGTGTGCTCGCCGACGACCGTCCCGGCGAGGTCGGCGACGCTGGCGCGGATCCGCGCGGGGGTGACGTCGGCGCCGGCGACGTGGGCGGCGGCGCCGTTGATCCGGTACAGCTCGGCGGTGCGGCCGGGCAGGCCCTCGCGGACGCCGTCGCGGACGACGAGCCCGGCCTGTTCCAGCCGCGCGAGCAGCTGGGAGGCGGTGGGCTTGGACAGGCCGGTGAGGCCCGAGATCTGCGGCCGGGTCAGCGGCCCCCGGGCCAGCAGCGCCTCCAGCGCGGCGCGGTCGTTGATCGCCCGAAGCAGGCTGGGCGTTCCGGGGACGGGCACGGACACGGCGGCTCCTCCGAGTTAAGAAGGTTTCCTAACTTGGAGGGAAACGTAAGTACCGGCTTCCGGTTCCGTCAAGACCCGGGACGGCTCAGGGGGCGGTGACGATGAAGGCGGAGTTGCCGAAGCCGACCTCGTCGCCGGGCCGGACGCGGGCCGGGCCGGTCAGCCGGTACCCGTTCACGCGGGTGCCGTTCATCGACCCCAGATCGGAGATGATCCAGCCCTCGTCCGCGCGGTGGATCTCGGCGTGGAAGCGGGACACGGTGAGGTCGGTGAGGACGAACTGGCAGGCGGGGGCGCGGCCGACGACGATGCGGCCGAGCTCGCGCGGCGGAAGCATGAACTTGGGCAGCCGCGGGGCCCGCCACGCCGCCTCGATCCGCGCGGTCGCCTCCGAGACCGAGGAGATGAGCCCGGTCAGCCGGTTCACGACGCGGTTGGAGGTCGGCAGGTCGTGCACGATGCCGGCCAGCTCGGCCTGGCTGCGCGCCTGCAGCACCTGGTCGACACGGCGCTCGAACGTCTCGTTCGACATCCGGCCCTCGGCCACGCGCTCGCTGAGGACGCGCAGCACCCGGTCCCGTTCCGTGTCGGACGCTCTCACCGGGAATGAGGGCTGACCGTCCATAGCTGTGAGTATCCAGTCCCCGTCGTCGGCTGTCCAGAAAGGCCCGTCGGGCCGAGGGCGGGCGATCGCCCTCACCCGCCCTCCACCTTTCGACGCCGCCCCGGCCCCGGAAGTTCGCCCCGGGACGGCGACCGGCGGACGCCGCGGCCGGCCGGACGGGGCCTCAGCGCGACAGCAGGTCGCGGGCGATGTGGGTGACCTGGATCTCGTCCGTGCCGGCGTAGATCTGGAAGGACTTGGCGTCGCGGGCGAGCTGCTCCACGCGGTACTCGCTCATGTAGCCGTTGCCGCCGAACAGCTGCACGGCCTCCTGGGCGACCTCGCTGGCGGCCTGCGCGGCGTACAGCTTCATCGCCGACGCCTCGGCCAGGGTCGGGGCGCGCCCGGCGCGCTGCATCTCGATGTGCCGGAACACCAGGTTCTGGACGTTGAGGCGCGCGACCTCCATCTTCGCCAGCTTGAGCTGGATGAGCTGGAAGTCGCCGATGCGCTGCCCCCACAGCTCGCGGGTCTTGGCGTACTCGACCGACAGCCGCAGGCACTCCTCGATGACGCCGAGGGCCATCGCGGCGACGCCGGCGCGCTCGGTGACGAAGTTCTGGCGGGCCGACTCCTTGCCGCCCTGCGAGCCGGAGGCCAGGAGCCGGTCGGCGCCGGCGCGCACGTCGTTCAGGAACAGCTCGCCGGTGGGGGAGGAGTGCAGCCCCATCTTGCGCAGCGGCTTGCTCTGCTCCAGGCCGGGCATGCCCCGGTCGAGGACGAAGGTGAGGATCTCCCGGTCGCGCGGAGCGTCACCGTTGTCGAGCTTGCAGTAGAAGACGATGGTGTCGGCGTAGGGGCCGTTGGTGATGAAGGTCTTGCCGCCGTTGATGACGTACTCGTCGCCGTCCTTGCGCGCGGTGGCCTGCATCCCGCCGAACGCGTCCGATCCGGAGTTCGGCTCGGTGATCGCCCAGGCGCCGACCTTCTCCATGGTGAGCAGCGGGAGGGCCCAGCGCTCCTTCTGCTCGGGCGTGCCGCGCTTCATGATCGTCCCGGCGGCGAGGCCGAGCCCGACGCCCATCGCCGAGACCAGGCCGGGCGCGACCTTGCACAGCTCGATGACCGGGATCATCGACATCGCCGCGTTGCCGCCGCCGGGCCGGTCGTCGCCGGAGCCCCCGGCGGAGGCGGAGTCCCCACCCTCGCGCTCCTTGGCGAGCCGGGCGTGGAAGGACGAGCGGGCCATCTCGTCCATGCCGAACGTCTTGTAGAGGTTGCGGAGCAGGTCGTAGGGAGGCAGCTCGCCCGACTCCAGCGCGTCCAGGTTCGGGCGGACCTCCGCGTCGATCCAGCCGCGCACCGCGTCCCGGATCATCAGGTCTTCCTCGGACCATTCGATCATGCTCTGTTCCCGCCCTCTCGACTCCCGCCGGGTACCGGGGCCCATCAAAGCAGAGTCTGAAAGCGATCGCTTATTCGGGGCCCGCTAGCCGAGATCGACCACGTCGGCGAGGACGCCGTCCGCCGTGAGCCGGTCGGGGGCGGGGCTGTCGTACACGACCAGGAGCCGGGTGCCCGGCTCGTCCAGCACGGCGATGCCCTCGGCGTGGTCGTCGCCGTCGCCGTGGGGCAGCTCGCCCAGCACCTCGAGCTCGCCGGCCGGGACGATCGACCCGGCGTCGGCGCGGGCCGCGCCCCGCCACCGCAGGAGCCGCACCGGGCCGTCCAGGTCCATGCTCGGCCCGGTGAGGACGAGCAGGTCGTCGCCGTGCGGGCACAGGTCGCGGACGCCGAGGCCGCCGAGGTCCAGGAAGTGGGTGCGGTAGGGCTCGCCTTCGTCGCCGACCGGCAGCGCCCGCAGGCGACGCGGGTCCCGCGGGTGGGAGCCCGGGTGGATCTCCACCAGCACCGCCCAGCCGCGCAGGACGGGGCCGCGCAGCCCGATGTAGAGGCGGTCGCCGTGCACGGCGAGGCCCTCGATGTCCAGGCCGTTGTCCTTGCTCGGGATGGAGAGGAACGGCGCGAGGTGCGGGTCGTCGGCCAGCAGGTCGGCGATGGAGTCGCCGTCCAGGCCGAGGACGGCCGCCGTCCGCCCGCCGTCCTCGGCGACGGCGCGGGGCAGCCCGTCGTCACCGGTGACCAGGGGGATGCGCGCGAGGATGAAGCGGTTGTCCTCCCGGACGACGGTGGCGAGGCGCTTGCGGGCCTTGGCGTCGCCGTTCCCCGGCTTGATCTTCTTGCGCTTGAGGCTGTGGGAGCCGATCGCCCACAGCCAGCCGTCGGCGCGGGCGAGGCCCTCGATGTCGGCCTCCTCGTCGGCGCCGGCGGGCAGCGGGACGAGGTCGGCGAGCGCGATCGTGGCCTGCGCGTCGTAGCCGGTGACGCGCCCGTCCTCGCCGGTGACGGCGGTGAGCCGCTCGACGGTGGCCGTCTCGTCGCCCGCCACCCACAGGCAGCGGCCGTCCTGGCGCACGGCGGACAGGTTGACGTGCGTCTGCGCCTCGCGGCTCTCCTGGCGAAAGCGCAGCTCGACGCGGCGTTCCACGATCATTGGGGAATGCTCCCACAGCGGCGCGGGGGAGGCGACGCCGGGAACGGTCCAGAACCGGTCCTCAGGCGTCCCAGAGGACGTCCAGCCGCGCGGGCTTGCGGAACACCAGCCCGTGCGGCCGCGCGGGGCGGGCGGGATCGAGCCGCAGCCCGGGCAGGCGGTCCAGCAGCGCGGCGAGCGCGGTGCGGGCCTCCAGCCGGGCCAGGTGGGCGCCGAAGCAGAAGTGCGGCCCGTGCGCGAACGCCAGGTGCTCGGCGGCGTTGCGGCGCCGCACGTCGAACCGGTCGGGGGCGGGGAACACCGAGGGGTCGCGGTTGGCGCCGGCGATCGACACCCGCACGAGGTCGCCCGCCCGGACGGCCGCGCCGCCGAGTTCGGCGTCGCGGACGGCGTACCGGTCGACGACCGAGGCCGCGGGCTCCAGCCGCAGCGACTCCTCGATCGCGGCGGGCAGCAGTTCCGGATCGTCCAGGACGAGCCGGAGCTGGTCGGGGTGCCCGAGCAGGTGCAGCGCGGCGTTGACGATCATTCCTTCGGTGGTGTCGATGCCGCCGAACATCAGGATCGCGGCGTCGGCGACGACCTCGGCGGTGCTCAGGTCGCCGCGGGCGGCCCCGGCCAGCAGGGACCCGGGGCGGGCGGCGGCGATCGCCTCCTCGACCGCCGCGCGCAGCAGCCGGTACGCCTCGTCCGCGCCTGCGGGCGCCGCGCCGCCGGCGGTGATGGCGGACACGGCCTCCACGAAGGCGCCGTACCAGGAGCGGACGGTCGCGGCGTCCACGCCGTCCAGCCCGAGGGCCTCGGTGACGACCCCGACGGCGAGCGGCCCGGCCAGCTCGCCGCGCAGCTCGGCGCGGCCCGCCGGCGCCAGGGCGCCGACGAGCCGGTCGGTCTCGGCCTCGACGAACGCGGTGAACCGCTCCCGGGTCCGCGCGGGGCGGAACGGCCGGGCGAACGCGTCGCGGTGCCGGGTGTGGACGGGGCCGTCCAGCGACAGCATGCTCGGCCCGACGACCTGGGCGGTGGAGAAGCGCGGGTCGTCCACGGTGTACGCGGCCGCGTCGCGCATGACCTGCAGCGCCGGGCCGCGGGCGGTCACCAGCCAGCCGCCCAGCGCGGGGAGCCAGGAGACCGGTTCGCGCTCGCGGAGCCGGGCCAGGTGCGGGTGCGGGTCGTCCTCCAGGGCGGCGGCCGTCACCGAGGCGCCGAGCGGGAAACGGGAGGTCAGGTCGAGGGTCACCCGTCCCAGCCTAATCCGACATGTTTCGGATCTACAACGTAAAGGCGTCGGCCATGGCGGCTCAGGCCGTCTGCGACCGCTGCCGCCACCACTCCCGGCCCTCCTCCGGTAGCGTGTAGATCGGGTCGTGGTACTCGTAGCGGCGGGTCAGCGCCTCGGGGTCCGACAGCTCCAGGCCGGTGCGGTAGTTCTTGGTCCAGTAGGAGATGCCGCGCTCGCGGTCGTAGTCGGCGAGCTGGTGCACCCACCGCTTGCCGACGTAGGGGACGTCGCAGACGATCCGCGGGGTGGCGAAGCCGGGCAGGTATCCCATGATCGCGTGCTGGAGATCCTGCGCCTCCCAGACCGCGAGCCGCCAGTGCTCGCTGCTCGGGATCATGTCGCACATGTAGAGGTAGTACGGCAGGATTCCGGCCTCGTCGAGCAGCGCGAACGACAGGTCGAGCAGCGCCTCGGGCGTGTCGTTCACGCCGCGCAGCAGCACGCCCTGGTTGCGCACGTCGCGGATGCCGGTGTCGAGCATGGCGCGGGCCGCCCTGGCGACCAGCGGCGTCACCGACTGGGCGGCGTTGACGTGGGTGTGGATCGCGATCTGCACGCCGCGCGCGTTCGCCTTGGCCGCCAGGCGCTCCATCCCGGCGCGGACGTCGTCCTGCAGCCAGTGCTGCGGCAGTCCCATGAGCGCCTTGCTGGCCAGCCGGATGTCGCGGATGTTGTCGATGTCCAGCAGCGAGTCGACGAACGACTCCAGGCGCGCCCACGGCATGTTGGCGACGTCGCCGCCGGAGACGACCACGTCGCGGACGCCGGGGGAGCGGCGCAGGTAGTCCAGCATGGCGCCGAGCCGGTCCGGCGGCTTGATGGTGAACTTGTGCTTGTCGACGGTCGGCGTGGAGTTGCCGACCAGGTCCATGCGGGTGCAGTGGCCGCAGTACTGCGGGCAGGTCGGCAGGAGCTCGGCCAGGACCTTGGTGGGGTAGCGGTGGGTGAGGCCCTCCACGGCCCACATCTCGGCCTCGTGGAGGGAGTCCCGGGAGGCGTGCGGATGGGACGGCCAGTCGGTGCGCCGGTCGCTGAACACCGGCAGCATGTAGCGGCGCACGGGATCTGCGTAGAAGGCCTCGGTGGAGGAGGCGTCCATCGTGTTCAGCATCTGCGGCGGCAGCAGCATCGACATGGTGGCGCGCTCGGCCTGGTCGCGTTCCAGGTCGGCGTAGAAGCGCTCGTCGAGCAGGTCGCCCATGACCCGCCGCAACTGCCGCACGTTCTTGACGCAGTGGGCGCGCTGCCACTGCGCCGACTCCCACTCGGCCTCCGTGACGTCCCGCCAGCCCGGCAGGCGCCGCCAGTCGGGCTCGGCCAGCGGCCGGCGCCGGTAGGCGTAGGGCTGGCGCGCGGCCTCCTCGGACTGGAGGGCGTCCGGGTGCAGGGCAGTGGTCATCGTCGACCGCCTCCTCGCCTCACATTGATCGCATAAAAGTCTTGTGTGCCGCCGACGTTACGGGAAGACTTTCGATGAAACCAGGGGTGTCCTGGATATCTTGCGTAAATCACCTCGATGTTGGGAGAAGGGCGGCATGGCGATGACCGGAGGCGGGACGGGCACGGCGGTCGGGCTGCACCGGGTGCTGGAGCCCGCGGGCGTCCTGCCGCAGGCCGCGCTGCGGCTGGATCCCGACCCGCGGATCCGGCCGGACGAGGTGCGGATCGGCGTCGAGCGCCTCAACCTGGACGCCGCGTCCTACCGCCAGTTGCACACCGCGCACGGCGGCGACCCGGACGCGATCCGCGCCGAGGTGCTGCGGATCATCGGCCGGCGCGGCAAGATGCACAACCCGGTGACCGGATCGGGCGGCATGCTCGTCGGCGTGGTCGAGGAGGCCGGGCCGGACTCGCCGCTCGGCCTGAAGCCCGGCGACCGCGTCGCCACCCTGGTGTCCCTCACCCTCACCCCGCTGGCCGTCACCGACGGGCTCGCGGAGTGGGACGGTCGGTCCGAGCAGGTGCCGGCGCGGGGCCACGCGATCCTGTTCGCGCGCTCCATCGCCGCCGTCCTGCCCGACGACCTGCCGGTTCCGCTGGCCCTCGCCGTCATGGACGTGTGCGGCGCGCCCGCCCTCACCCACCGCGTCGTGTCGGCGCGCGAGGACGGCCCCGTCGTGCTGGTGCTGGGCGCGGCCGGCAAGAGCGGCTGCCTGTCGATGGCCGCCGCCCGCCGCGCCGGCGCGTCCCGCGTGATCGGGCTGGTGCCCACCGCGGAGGAGGAGGAGCGGCTGGCGGCCTCGGGCCTGGCCGACGCCGTCGTGCGCGCCGACGCCCGCGACCCGGTGGCGGTCGCGGCGGCCGTCGGCGAGCCGGCCGACGTCACCGTCGTGTGCGTGGACGTGCCGGGCTGCGAGCACGGCGCGATCCTCGCCACCGCGCCCGGCGGCACCGTGGTGTTCTTCTCGATGGCGACCTCGTTCCCGGCCGCCGCGCTCGGCGCCGAGGGGCTGGCCGCCGACGTCACGATGCTCATCGGGAACGGCTACGTCCCCGGGCACGCCGAGACCGCCCTCGGCCTGGTGCGGTCGGAACCCGCCGTGCGTGCGCTGTTCACCTCCCGGACCGGTGCCGATTCGGCAGAATGACCGGAACCATCCCGGCCGCGGCGGGGACCCGTCCGATCATCGAGGGAGAGAGCATGGCGATCATCACCGAGGAACTGCGCGGGCGGGATCCCAAGGAGCGCCAGGCGCAGATCGTCGACGTCCTGGTCGACGCGTTCTCGGACCTGATGGAGCGCAGCCCCGCCGAGTTCCGCCGCCGCTTCCGCAAGATGGCCTCCGACCCGTTCGCGTTCTACCGGGGCAGCGCCTGCCTGTTCTACGCCGACATCGTGCACGACGACGACCCGTGGGCCGACGAGCGCACGTCCCGCGTGTGGATCCAGGGCGACCTGCACGCGCAGAACTTCGGCACCTACATGAACGACGACGGCGTCTTCGTCTTCGACGTCAACGACTACGACGAGGCCTACGTCGGCCACTTCACCTGGGACGTCAAGCGGCTGGTCGCCAGCCTGGCGCTGCTGGCGTGGCAGAAGGCGATCTCCGACGCCGACATCCGCCGGCTCATCGAGACCTACGTGCGCGCCTACGTCGACCAGGTCCGCAGGTTCGCCGCGCACGAGGGCGACGAGAAGTTCGCGCTGACGCTCGACACCACCGACGGCTACGTCCGCGACGTGCTGGTCGCCGCGATGGGCGGCACCCGGACCGGGCTGCTGGAGGGCATGACCGTCGTGTCCGGTGCCGAACGCCGGTTCCGCGACCGCCCCGGCGTCCGCCGGCTGGACGACGCCGAGCGCGCCGAGGTCGAGGCCGCCTACGCCGAGTACCTCAAGACGATCCCGCACGAGAAGCGCTTCGGCAGCCTCACCTATGAGATCAAGGACATCGTCGGCGCGTCCGGGTTCGGCATCGGCTCCGCGGGCCTGTCGGCCTACAACATCCTCGTCGAGGGCAACACCCAGGCGCTGGAGAACGATGTCGTCCTGTCGATGAAGCAGGGCAACGTCGCCGCCGCCAGCCGGGTCGTCGACGACCCCCGCATCCGCGAGTACTTCCAGCACCACGGGCACCGCACCGCCGTGTCGCGGCGCGCGCTGCAGGCCAACAGCGACCCGTGGCTCGGCCACACCCGCATCGGCGGCGTCGGCTACGTCGTGCAGGAGCTGTCGCCCTACGAGGAGGACCTGGACTGGAGCGGCCTCACCGAGCCCGAGGACATGCTGTCGGTGCTGGACGACCTGGGCCGCGCCACCGCCAAGGTGCACTGCGTGTCCGACACCGACTCCGACCACACCCTGGTCGGGTTCCAGGTCGAGGACGCCATCGACGCGGTGATCGGCCCGGACGAGTCGGCGTTCGTGGAGGCGATGGTGGCGTTCGGCACCGAGTACGCCGAGATCGTCCGGGAGGACCACACCTACTTCGTGGACGCGTTCCGCAACCACGAGATCCCCGGCCTGTAGGGCGGGTCAGGGCCCGCCGGGGCGGATCAGGAGCAGCGCGATGTCGTCGTGGCCCCGCTGGTCGGACAGCAGGGCCATGACTCCGTCGGCGGTGTCCTCCAGCGTCCCGTGCTGGGAGGCGACCAGCGCGGAGGCGAGCCGGGCGACGCCGTGCGCGATCCGCGGGCCGGGCGGCGGTCGGGCTCAGTGGGCGAAGGCGATGGCGGTGCCGGCGCTGATGACGACGGCGATGACGACCAGCACGAGTGAGGAGCGCAGCGGGTCGCGGCGCTGCGGGGGTGCCTTCTTCGGGCGGGGTGCCGCGTGCGCCCGCACCGGTGCGGGCTTCTTGGCCTTCTTGGGCGGTGCCGGTTCGGGGCGCGTGCGCGGAGGCGGGACCGGCGCGCGGGGCGCGTCGGGCGCGGGCCGCGGCTTCGGGGCCGCCGCCGGCGGCGGGGCCGGGGCCGGCGGTTCGGGCGCCGGGGGAGCGGGAGGCGCTGGTTTCGGCGGCGGCTCCGGCGGAGCCTGTGGAGGCGGCGGCGGCTCCGGCGGTTCGGGGGTGCCGGGGGGCGGCTCCTGCGGGGGCGGTGGCGGGGCGGTGTCCGGGGGCTCGCAGCCGTCGGCGGAACCGGTGCCGATCTCGATGTCGACGCACAGGCTGATCAGGGGCGTCGGCGTCGGGTCGGCGTGCGCGGCGGCGGGGAGGCCGAGCAGCACGGTGGGCAGTGTCAGCGCGGGCAGGGCGAGGCCCGGCAGCGTCCGGCGCGTCGGCCTGCGGAGCGCCGGTGCGCGCACCGGCAGGGCGCGGGCCCGCCGGGCCCCGGCGGTCGGGGCGGGGCGGCGGCGCATCAGCCGCCTCCCGCGATGCGCAGCAGGTCGGCGTGCAGGCCGGTGAACGCCTCGGGCCCGACGGCGAGGGCGCCGGTGAAGACGTGGGAGACGTCGACGGTGAGGTAGGCCCCGGCGGCGAGCAGCGCCGCCATCAGCGACAGCGGCACCAGCGCCATGCCGCGCGGGCGCGCGCCCGCGAGGAAGGGCAGCAGCAGGACGACGACACCGGTGACGAGGGTGACGCCGAGCAGGCCGGCGGGCGGCGTCGTCCGGGCGTCCATGGCGCGCTGCCTCCGCGCCGCGGAGATCTCGCCGAGGTGGTCCAGGACGGCGCTGCGGGCGTCCTTGGCCTCGTCGGTGCCGGCCTGGACGGCGATGACCTCGCGGCGCAGCCGGTCGAGGTCGGCCCAGCCGCGGGAGGTGAGGCGGCCGTTCTTCATCAGCCGCCACTCGGGGCCGCGCACGAGTTCGACGTAGGCGATGAGCCCGTCCTGGACGCGCCGCGCGTCGGCCGCCGGGAGGCGCTGGGCGGCCCAGTACGCCTCGGCGATCGCCTGGCTCTCGGTGTAGGTGTTGGAGCGGGCGGCGTCCGACGTGGTCCACGGCACGACGATGGCGATGGCGAACGCCAGCAGGAACAGCGCGGACAGCATCGCCCCGGTATGGGAGGAGGTGGCGCCGTCGGGGGCGGCGTCGTCCACGGTCCCGCGCGTGTTCCGTACCAGCCGGCTCGCCACGATGACCACGCCGACGGCGCAGGCCGCGGCCGCGAAATAAAAGATCATGCCCCTCCCGGAATCGGTCCGTCCATGACCAGCGGTGAGCATAGCTTTACTCAGAGTCGTTGCGGGATGGGTTTTCGCAGACCGTCACCTGGCGGTGAGGTGACCGCTCGGAGAGGGAAGATGGGGCTGCCCGCCGACGGAAGGTGGGGAGATCTGGTGGTAGTTCTTGTGGAATACGGTGTCCGTACCGGAAGATCTCCCGTAGAGAACTCGGTATGAAGGATGATTGTTAGGACCGGCCTGAGAGGGGCGGCCGCGTGAGGGGAGACGGCAATGGCGCCGCAGGGAAAGCTGGACCTCGACCCGGAGGCGGTGCGCACCGCCCGGCGCCTGGCCGCCCGGGCCGCCGAACCCATCATCGACATGGCCCGCTCCCACACCACCGTCTCGGTCGAGCGGGCGCTGCTGCGGCTGGCGGGACTGACCGGCGCCGACGATGAGGGGCGGCCCTGGGCCAACCACCTCGCCGACGCCGTCCGCGACCAGGTCGGCCTGGAGCACGGGCTCGCCCTGCCGGTGTGGGACGCGCTGCTGGCCGGCCCGCACGGCTCCCTGGACGACCTGGCCCGCGCCGCGGCCCGGGGGCGGGTGTCGTTCCGGCTGCCGGCGGGCACCGAGGCCGAGCACGCCCGCAAGGCCGCGGGCGAGGCGGCCCGCGGCGGCATGGCGCGCATCGACCGGCGCCGCGCCGAGCGCGACCGGCTGCTGGCCGAACTGCCCACCCCCGACCGGGCCGACCCGCCGCGGCCGCTGGTCTACCTGATCGTGGCGACCGGCGACATCTACGAGGACATCCCGCAGGCGCAGGCCGCCGCGCGCGAGGGCGCCGACGTCGTCGCGGTGATCCGCTCCACCGGGCAGTCGCTGCTGGACTTCGTGCCCGAGGGCGCCACCCGGGAGGGCTACGCCGGCACCTACGCCACCCGGGAGAACTTCCGGCTGATGCGCGCGGCCCTGGACGACGTCTCCCGCGAGCTCGGCCGGTACGTGCGGCTGACGAACTACGCCTCCGGGCTGTGCATGCCGGAGATCGCGACGCTGGCCGGGCTGGAGCGCCTGGACATGATGCTGAACGACTGCATGTACGGCATCATCTTCCGCGACATCAACCCCCGCCGCACCTTCATCGACCAGCGGTTCTCCCGGCAGATCCACGCCCGCGCCGGCATCGTCATCAACACCGGCGAGGACAACTACCTCACCACCGCCGACGCCGTCGACGCCGCGCACACCGTGGTGGTCAGCCAGCTGCTGAACGAGCGGTTCGGGCACGAGGCGGGCCTGGCCGACGACCAGCTCGGCCTCGGCCACGCCTTCGAGATCAACCCGGCGATCCCCGAGTCGTTCCGGATGGAGCTGGCGCACGCCCAGCTCGTCCGGGAGCTGTTCCCAGGCGCGCCGCTGAAGTACATGCCGCCGACCAAGCACATGACCGGCAACATCTTCGCCGGCTACCTGCTGGACGCGTTCTTCAACCTCGCCGGCGTGCTGACCGGGCAGTCGATCATCCTGATCGGGATGATGACCGAGGGCATCCACACCCCCTGGCTGTCGGACCGCGACCTGGCGCTGGAGAACGTCCGCTACGTCCGGGACGCCTGCGGGAACCTCTCCGAGGACTTCATGCCCCGCCCGGACGGGATGCTCGTCCAGCGCGCCAAGCAGGTGCTGTCGGAGTCGGTGGAGCTGCTGGAGCGCATCGCCGACGACGGACTGCTCGAGGCCATCGCCGAGGGCACGTTCGGCGTCACCCGCCGCCCCGCCGACGGCGGCAAGGGCCTGGACGGCGTCGTCACGCGCGCCGACGGGTACTTCAATCCCGCCATCGAGATCCTCGACACCGAGGACCCCCACGCCGCCCGATCCATCGCCGCCGACCAGGAGGTGCCCGCATGACGGTCGAGAGCCCCGGAACCGGTACCGGGACCCAGGCCCCCGCCGAGCCCGCCGACACCCGGCAGGTGATCCGCCCCTACGGCGACACCACGGGCGACGGCATGGTGCAGATGTCGTTCACGCTTCCCGTCCCCGCCGGCAAGCGCGCCGAGGCGGCCGCGTTGCAGCTCGCCGGGAAGATGGGCCTGGACCCGGCCAGCGTCGTCCACGCCAAGCCGATGGGGCCCGACTTCACCTTCTTCATCGTGTACGGCAAGGTGCGGCACCTCATCGACTACGCCTCCATCCCCGTCCCGGAGGAGCGCGCCTACCCGCTGCTGTCGTCGCAGGAGGTGAACCTGGCGATCCGCGAGGCGCTGAACCGGCGGCTGGTCGTCGTCGGGGCGTGCATCGGTACCGACGCGCACACCGTCGGGATCGACGCGATCCTCAACGTCAAGGGCTTCGCGGGGGAGAAGGGCCTGGAGTACTACCGGGAGATCCAGGTCGTCAACATGGGCGCCCAGGTCACGGTCGAGGAGCTGGTGGAGCGCGCCAAGGCCGAGAACGCCGACGCGGTCCTGGTGTCACAGGTCGTCACCCAGCGCAACGCCCACCTGCACAACACCAAGCAGATGGCCGCGGCGTTCCACGCCGAGTACCCGACCGCGGTGGCCGGGGGCATGGGGCGGCCCCTGCTGGTCGTCGGCGGCCCCCGCTTCGACACCGTCACCGAGGACGACCTCGGCGTCGACCGCATCTTCGGCAAGGGCACGACGCCCGCCGAGGTCGCCAGCTACCTCGTGCACGCCCTGCTGCCCGGCGAGCACGGGTCCACGACCATGGAGGAAGAGTGAGCGACCCCCGTGAGGGACTGACCGTCACCCACCGCCGCTACATCCCCTACTCGCACGCCCACTACGCCGGCGACCTGGTCGACGGCGCCTACGTGCTGGGCCTCTTCGGGGACGTCGCCACGGAGCTGTGCGTCCGTACCGACGGCGACGAGGGCCTGTTCGCGTCCTACTCCGACGTGCAGTTCCGCGCGCCGGTCCGGGCCGGGGACGTCCTGGAGACCACCGCCGTGCTGGCCCGCGCCGGCACCCGCAGCCGCGTGATGGACTTCGAGGCCCGCGTGGTGTGCCGGGGCCGCCCCGACAAGGGCGAGTCGGCGGCCGAGGCGCTGCCCGAGCCGATCGTCGCGGTCACCGCGACCGGGACCGTCGTGGTCCCGGCCCCGGGAGGCTGACCGGCGCCCCGCGGCGGAACCGTGATCGGCAGGGCGTCAGGCGAAATCGCCGAACGCCCTGATCATGGTTTTGAGCTGGGACGACATGGAGTCGCCGCAGAACATGCGGCGGTTGACAAGGTGGCGGAAGCCGGTAGTTTTGCTGCAGTCCAGCACGGGACTCACCGATCGGCCGCCTGAGGGGCCGCCGGGCGCCGCGCCGCGACGGGAACGGGGGACCACGCGAGTGGTCGGCCACCGTGCCCGCCCGAGCCAGCGCGGTGATCCGCGGCCGTGTCCGGGCGGAGCCGTCCGATCGTGCGGGGGGTTGGACCCGGGAAGGGCCCGGACATCCAGTAGAAAACGGAGCCTCGTTCTCACCGCCTGTGGGACGACTCCGGCCCGACGGATGTCGCGGGCCCTCCTCCGTGTCCGGCCCCCGTGCAGCCCAGTGCGGCCCAATGCGGCCCCGTGCCCGGGCCCTCCACGGCCTCCGCCCCGCAGCGGGTGAGCCGTCCGCTTCCGCCGCGACCTGGGCCCATGGTCGCCGCGGGCGCCCGGGGCCGGTAGCGTTCCGGAAGAGACCCGAGTGAACGAGGTGGGACGTGGCCCAGGAGACCCTCCCGGACCGGTCGCCGGCGGCGGGGCCGGGCGACGGCCCGGGCGGCGAGCCCGGCGCCGGGGCGCCGAGCGGGCGGCTCGGCCGCCTGCGGCGCGGCCTGCGCTCCGGCGGCCGCGCGGGCTGGCCCCGCACGCTGCTGGCCGCGGCGGCCGGGCTGCTGATGTGGCCGGCCCTCCCCCCGTTCGACCTCACGCCCCTCGCGCCGGTCGGCGTCGCGCTGCTGACCCTCGTGCTGATCGGCCGGACCGCCCGCACCGGCGCCTGGCTCGCCTTCCTCGCCGGCGCGGCGTTCTTCATCCCCGCGCTGGAGGGGATCTCCCGGATCGGCCCGGACGGCTGGATCATCCTCAGCCTCGTCGAGGCCGCCTACTTCCTGCCCCTCGGCGCGGGGATCGCGGTGGTCACCCGGCTTCCCGGCTGGCCGGTCTGGACGGCCGCGCTGTGGGTCGCGGAGGAGCTCGTCCGCGGCCGCGTGCCCTTCGGGGGCTTCCCGTGGGCGCGGCTGGCGTTCAGCCAGACGGCCACGCCTCTCACCCCCTACGCGTCCTTCGGCGGCGCGCCGCTGGTCACGTTCCTGACGGCCCTGATCGGCGGGCTCCTCGCCTGCGCCGCGGTGGCCGTCCACCGCGCCCGCTCCGAGGGCGCCGTCCACCAGGGCGGGGACGCGGGTAAGCCGCCTCGGCCCCGCCGGGCGCTGCTGCCCGCGGCGGTCTGCCTGGCCGCGGTCGGCGCCGTCGTCGGCGGAGGCCTGCTGATCCCCACGCCCGCCGACGGCCGCCCGGTCACGGTCGCGGTCGTCCAGGGCAACGTGCCGCGCCTCGGCCTGGACTTCCTCGGCCAGCGCAAGGCCGTGCTGGACAACCACGTCAAGGCCACCCACGATCTGGCCGCGCGGGTCCGCGCGGGGCGGCTCGCCAAGCCGGAGCTGGTGGTGTGGCCGGAGAACGCCAGCGACCTGGACCCCTACACCGAGCCCGACGCCTACAACGCCATCGACGGCGCGGTGAAGGACATCGGCGTCCCCGTCCTCGTCGGCGCCCTCACCGACACCCCCGACGGGGAGAAGGTCGAGAACCGCGGCATCGTCTGGGACCCCTGGACCGGCCCGGGCGACTACTACGTCAAGCGGCATCCCGTCCCGTTCGGCGAGTACCTGCCGTTCCGCGACGTCCTGACCAAGCTGATCACCCGGTTCGAGCGGATCCCCCGCGACTTCGCCAAGGGCGACCGCTCCGGAGTGATGGAGCTCGGGCCGGTGGACATCGGCGACGTGATCTGCTTCGAGGTCGCCTACGACAAGGAGGTCCGCGACGTCTCGCGCGGGAACCTGCTGGTCGTGCAGACCAACAACGCCACCTACGGCAAGACCAGCCTGCCGCCCCAGCAGATCGCCATGTCGCGGCTGCGGGCGGTCGAACATGGCCGTACGATCTTGGTAGCCGCGACGAGCGGGATCAGCGCCATCGTCGCCCCCGACGGCCGGATGGTCGACCGGTCCCGGGAGTTCGTCCCGGCCGTCCAGGTCGCGTCCGTCCCGGCGCGCACGTCGCGGACGGCGTCGGACCGGCTGGGGGAGGCGCCGGAGTGGGCGCTGGCGCTGCTCGGACTCGGCGCGGTCTGCGCGGCGGCATGGACAGCCAGGAAGAACGAGGGGAATTGACGCCGATGGAGATCCCAGCCGGGCTCGGCCGGGTGCTCGTGATCATCCCGACGTACAACGAGCGGGACAACATCGAGCGCATCGCCGGGCGGGTGCGCGAGGCCGTCCCGTCGGTGGACGTCCTCGTGGTGGACGACGCGAGCCCCGACGGAACCGGCGAGGCCGCCGACGCGATGGCGGCCGCGGACGAGCAGATCAAGGTGCTGCACCGGCAGGGCAAGGAGGGCCTCGGCCCCGCCTACATCGCCGGGTTCCGATGGGCCGCCGAGCACGGCTACGACGTCATGGTCGAGATGGACGCCGACGGCTCCCACCAGCCCGAGGAGCTGCCGCGGCTGCTGGCGGCGCTGGAGGACGCCGACCTGGTCATCGGCGCCCGCTGGGTGCCCGGCGGCCGGGTCCGCAACTGGCCGAAGCGGCGCGAGGCGCTGTCGCGCGGCGCCAACACCTACGCCCGCGTGATGCTCGGCATCCCGCTGCACGACTCCACCGGCGGCTACCGCGCCTTCCGCGCCGCGACCCTGGAGAAGATCGGGCTGGAGGGCGTCGACTCGCGCGGCTACTGCTTCCAGATCGACCTGGCGCTGCGGGCCCTGCGGCAGGGGCTGCGCGTGGTCGAGGTGCCGATCACCTTCGTCGAGCGGGTCCACGGGACCAGCAAGATGAGCCGGGACGTGATGGCAGAGGCGGCGCTGCGCATCACCCAGTGGGGGATGAGCGACCGCATCGGCAAGATCCGCGGCCCGGGCTGAGACGCTCCGGGCCGGGCGCGGGGAAACGAACGGGGCCGTCCCGGCGTTGAACCGGGGGAGAGGCTTTCGACGAACCCGAAGATGGAGCCATGCTGCCGCTGCTGATCGTCCTGGCGCTCCTGCTGGTGCCGGTCCTGGAGATCTTCGTGCTGATCCAGGTCGGCGAGGTGATCGGCGCCTGGCCCACGGTCGGCCTGCTGATCGCCGAGACCGCGCTCGGCGCGTGGATCGTCCGCCGGGAGGGCCGCCGCGCGTGGCGGGCCCTGCAGGAGACGGCGCGGCGCGGGGTGCTGCCCGACCGGGAGGTCGCGGACGCGGCGCTGGTCATGGCCGGTGGCGTGCTGCTGCTGGTCCCCGGCTTCGTCACCGACGTGATCGGGCTCGTGTTCGTGCTGCCGTTCACCCGCCCGCTCGTCCGCCGCGCCCTGTCGGCGTTCGCGGCGCGGCGGATGCGGGCCGCCGAGGAGCGCGCCGCCACCATGTTCCCGCCCGGCGCGGCCGGGTTCGACCCCTTCGGAGGGCGGCCCGGGCCCGAACGCGTCGAGACCCCGCCGGGACCGGTGGTCCGCGGCGAGGTCCTCCACGACGACGAGGCCGCCGACGGGCACGGCGACCGGAAGTCGCGCGCCTGACCCTCAGGCGTCGCGGACGGCGAGCGCGGCGCCGCCCGCCACCAGCGCCGCGGCCGTGTAGGCGGCCAGCACTCCGAGGCCCTCCCACGGCCCGATCGGCAGCCGGTCCACGCCCCGCGTCGCCTGGACGGCCAGGCCCGCCGTCATCGGGGAGACCCTCTCCAGCCGCTCCCGCCACTCCTCGTCCCCGACCAGCCGGACGAGGACCGGCACGATCCACAGCAGCGCCAGCACCGCGCTGATCGCCACCGCCTGCTCGCGCAGCACCGTCCCCGCCCCCAGGGCCAGCAGCGCCACCAGCACCAGGTAGAGGACGGTTCCGGCGGCCGCGCGGGCGGTGGGCCCGTCGGCGAGCGACAGCGGCGGGTAGCCGTTCGCGGCCGTGAAGCCGTTGCCGGGCAGGACGCCCCGCCCGGCCGCCAGCGACGCCAGCACCCCGGCCGTCCCGCCCGCGGCGACGAGCCCCGCGACCACGGCGGCCTTGGCGGCCAGCACGGTGGTCCGCCCCGGTACCGCCGCCAGCGTCGCGGCGATCGTCCCCGCGGCGTACTCGCCTCCGACCGCCAGGACCCCGAGGACCACCGCGGCCACCTGCCCGACCTGCACACCCGACAGCGCCAGCTTCGGCGTGTCCTCCACGCATCCGGCGGGGGCCGTGCAGTGCGCGGTGTCCACCGTCCCGGTCACCGCCGCGCCGACCGCGGCGACCAGCACCGCCAGCGCCGGCGCGAGCCACGCGGTGCTGGGCACCGTGCGCAGCTTCGTCCACTCGGCGCGCAGCGCGTGCAGGCCCGTCCACGCCCGGCCGGTCATGCGTCGCGCCTCCCGACCAGCCACGCGGCGGCGGCCAGCGCGGCCGCCGTGTACGCGCACAGCACCCCGAGCCCGGCCCACGGGCCGATCGACTGGCCGGCGCGGTCGACGGTCTGCTGGACCGCGAACCCGGCCGCCGGGGTGAGGCGCTCCAGCCACCGGGCCGCCGACAGCGGCAGCCCGGTCGCCACGATCTGCGGGACGATCAGAAGCAGCA
This sequence comes from Actinomadura coerulea, assembly GCF_014208105.1. Lineage (NCBI taxonomy): Bacteria > Bacillati > Actinomycetota > Actinomycetes > Streptosporangiales > Thermomonosporaceae > Actinomadura > Actinomadura coerulea. Next base: position 2,151,947 of record NZ_JACHMQ010000001.1, on the reverse strand, counting down.
GCACGATCGTGATCGCGGGCGCGCCGCGCCGCACGATCACCGCGACCGCCAGCGAGAACACGGCGATCAGGGCGAACAGGGCCCCCGTCCCGGTGACCGCGCGCAGCACCGCGCCGTGGGCCAGGGACGGCGCCGCGAGGCCGTGCGCGTGCTCCACCGGCCCGGCGAGCAGCACCGAACCGAACGCGGCGACCAGCCCCGCCGCCAGCGACGCCAGGCCCACCACGACCGCCTTGGCCGCCAGTACCCGGCCGCGCCGCGGGGCTGCCGCGAACGTGGTCCGCAGCATCCCGCGCCGGTACTCGGCCGTCACGAACAGCACCGCCAGCGTCACGATCGCGACCTGCCCGACCAGCGCGCCGGACAGGGTGGTCCTGGTGACGTCGTCGGCGAACAGGTTGGGCCCGATGTCGCCCACGCCCCTGAGCGCCAGCGTTCCCGCGGACCCGGTGCGGCCGTCCAGGGACGGGTCGGCCGCCGGGCCGCCCGGGGCGGCGCGGTCCTGCCAGGCGGCGTCCGGTCTCTCGGGCGACACCGCCACCTGGTCGAACGTCGCGCGCGTGGAGGAGGGCCGTCCTGAGATGCTCTCCCCGCCGAACATGCGCCGCACTTCGACGTCGTCGGGGGCGGCCACGAACACGCCCGCCAGGGCCGTGCGCGGCAGTCCCTTCAGCCGGACGGAACCGACGCGGCTCCAGCCGCGGCCGTCGGCCGAGGCGTAGCCCGTGACGTCGGTCCCGGCGCGGGTCAGCTTCAGCCAGCGCGGCACGGTGACCGTCCCGCCGCCGGCGCCGCCGCTCTTGTAGCCGCTGAGGAGGCGGACGCCGTGCCCCGGCGTCACCGCCAGCGCCGCATACGGGGTGCCCCCCTTGGTGCTCCCCCTGACCATCAGGCCCGCCTTGGCCCACGCGCCGCCGCCCTCCTGGGAGGTGACGCGCGCGACGACCGAGCCGTCTCCCGCCAGCGGCCGGTAGGTGTAGTGGCCCAGGTCGTTGATCTGCAGGAGTTCCGGGTCGGACGGCCCGCCGCCCGAGCCGGTGGACTGGCTCCCGGCCGCCGCGAGCAGCGCCACCAGCACGGTCAGCAGCACCGCCGCCGGCAGGGCCAGCATCCAGCGGCGGACGGTGCGCAGCTTGGTCCACTCGGCGGCCAGCAGCCGCCCGAACCCGTCGCGGGCCCTGTCCTGGACCGTGCTGCGGTACGACGCCGCCGCGGCGGTCTCCGCGGCGCTCACCGGGGCTCCCGCCCCTGCGCCGCCTGGAACTCCACCGCGTCCCGGGTCAGCTCCATGTAGGCCTCCTCCAGCGACGCGCGGTGCTCACCGACACCGCTGAACCCCACCCCGGCCTCGGTGAGCACCGCCACGACCCGCTCGGCGGCCAGTCCCGTGACGGTGACGGCGTCGGGGCCGGACGCCGCCACCGTCGCGCCCGCGCGGGCCAGGACGGTCATGGCGTCCCGGCGCTCGGCCGTGCGCACCTCCACCCGGCCGCCGGACGCGGCCTCCAGAAGGTCCGCGACCCTGGTGTCGGCGATCAGCCGGCCCCGCCCGATCACCACGAGGTGGTCCGCGCCGCCCTCCAGCTCGCCCATCAGGTGGCTGGAGACCAGGACGGCGCGCCCCTCGGCCGCCAGCGACCGCAGCAGCCCCCGGATCCAGGTGACGCCCTCGGGGTCCAGGCCGTTGACCGGCTCGTCGAACATCAGCACCGGCGGGTCCCCGAGCAGCGCCGCGGCGATCCCGAGCCGCTGCCGCATGCCGAGGGAGAACCCGCCCGCCCGGCGGCGGGCCGCGCTCGCCAGCCCGGTCAGCCCGATCACCTCGTCCACCCGCCGGACCGGCAGCCCGTTGGCGTGCGCGAGCCACAACAGGTGGTCGCGGGCGCGGCGGGCCGGATGGACCGCGGACGCGTCCAGCATCGCCCCGAGCCGGCACAGCGGCGCCCGCAGCGACCGGTAGGGCCGGCCGCCGACCAGCGCCGTCCCGCCGTCCGGCCGGTCCAACCCCATGATCATCCGCATGGTGGTGGACTTGCCGGCGCCGTTCGGGCCGACGAACCCGGTGACCTGCCCGGGGCCGACGGTGAACGACAGGCCGTCCACGGCGAGGGTGGGCCCGTACCGCTTGCGCAGAGCCCGGACTTCGATGGTTGCTTCCATGGACCGGGACACTACGGAGCGCCGCCGCCGCGGGTCGTCACGCCCGGGAGGCGTCTTGGCGGGCGGGGGCGGGGGACCGGGCGTCCCCCGGGGGAGGGACGCCGCCGCGGCGCCGTCCGCGCCACAATGGCGTTCGTGGGCGACAGCGACGGGACCGCGGAGCGGGCGCGGTGGCCGGTGGCCGGCGGCTGCCTGGCCGCGGCCGCCGCCGCCGAGGCCGTCTACCGCACCCACGGCTCGGGCGTGGTCCTGGCGCTGGCACTGGTGGTGGACGTGTGCGCGACGCTCCCCCTGGCGGCCGTCCGCGACCGGGGCCCGGCGGCCGCCGCCGTGATCACCGCCGCCGCGGCCGCGGCGTGCGTCCTGCACCGGGGGCCGGCCGTCGCCGCCCTCGCCGCCCTCGCCACGGTCTGGACGGTCCTGGCGCGCCGCCGCGTCCTGCGGCGCCGCGCCGAGGCGGCCGCGCGCGACGCCTCCCGGCGGGCGTTCGAGACCACCCTGCTGGAGCACACGGCGCGCGGCGAGCGCGCCCGCATCGCCCGAGAGCTGCACGACGTCGTCGCCCACCACATCTCGATGATCTCCGTGCAGGCCGAGACGGCCCGGCTCGCGGTCCCCGGCATGCCGGAGGAGGGGGCGAAGCGGCTGCTGGCCATCGGCGACACCGCCCGCACCGCGCTCACCGAGATGCGGCGGCTGCTCGGCGTGCTGCGCGAGGACGCCGGCGCCGAGCCGACCCGCCGTCCCCAGCCGGGCCTGCAGGAGCTCCTCGACCTGGTCGACCAGACCCGCGAGTCGGGCGCCGCGGGCGTCCGCCTGATCGTCGGCGGGCACGTCGCGGCCCTGGATCCCGGGCTGGAGCTGGCCGCCTTCCGGATCGTCCAGGAGGCCCTGACCAACGCCCGCAGGCACGCGGCCGGCGCCGCCGTCGACGTGGAGCTCGACTACGCCCCGGACGCGCTGCGCGTCAGCGTCCGCGACAACGGCCCCGGCCCAGGCGGCCCCGGCGGGAGCCCGGCCGGGCACGGGCTGCTCGGCATGCGCGAGCGCGCCGCCGCCGTCGGCGGCGACCTGCGCACCGGCCCGGGGCCCGCCGGCGGGTTCCTGGTGGAGGCGACGCTGCCGCTGGGGGAGGAGCCGTGAGCGTCCGCGTCGTGGTGGCCGACGACCAGGAGGTCGTCCGCGCCGGGTTCGGGGCCCTGCTGGGCACCCAGCCGGACCTGGAGGTGGTGGCGTCGGCGGCCGACGGCTCCGCCGCGGTGCGGGTGTGCCGCGACCATCGTCCCGACGTCGTGCTGATGGACGTGCGGATGCCGGTCATGGACGGCATCGAGGCCACGCGCCGCGTCACCGCCGAGCCCGACCCGCCGCGGGTGCTGATGCTGACCACGTTCGACCTCGACGAGCACGTCTACGACGCTCTGGTCGCCGGCGCCAGCGGGTTCCTGCTCAAGGACGTCACGGCCGAGCGGCTGTTCGACGCCGTCCGCGTCGTCGCCGCCGGGGAGGCGCTGCTGGCCCCGGCCGTCACCCGCCGCCTCATCGGGGAGTTCGCGCGGCTGCGGCCGCGCCCGCCGTCGCCTGGGCCGGCACTGGGCGAGCTGACCCCGCGCGAGACCGAGGTGCTGCGGCTGGTCGCGGCGGGCCTGTCCAACGCGGAGATCGCCGGCCGGCTGGTCGTGGGGGAGGAGACGGTCAAGACCCACGTCAGCCGGATCCTGCGCAAGCTCGGGCTGCGCGACCGCGTCCAGGCGGTCGTGGCCGCCTACGAGAGCGGCCTGGTGCTGCCCCGCGCGGGCCGGTGACCGGGCGGGACGGGCCCGGCGGGTCGTCAGGCCGCGGGCATGGCGAAGGCCCGCACCCCCGCCGGTACGGGCCCTCGCGTCGAGAACTGTCAGCCGCTCACGCGGACTTCCTGCGCCCCGCGCGCAAGATCTCCAGGCGTTCGGCCAGGACCTCCTCCAGGTCTTCCAGGGTCCGGCGCTCCATGAGCATGTCCCAGTGGGTCCTCGGCGGCTTTCCCTTCTTGGTTTGGGGCAGCTCGCCGTCGACCCGCAGGGCCGTGGCGCCGCAGCTGCGGCATTCCCAGGTGATCGGCACCTCGGCCTCGGCTGCGAGCGTCACGGTGAACCGGTGGCCCTTGGTACAGGTGTAGTCCACCTCTTGGCGAGGGGCCAGATCGGTGTTGCGATCGTTCTCGTAGCTCGTGGCTCCGAGTCGGGTGCCGCGAAGTGCGCGCTCGGCCATCGTCACGTGCCTCCCAGACGGCTTGCGGTCTTGCCCTGACCAACGCTGAACACCGTGACAAGATTCCCCCGCCCGAGGTGATCCAACCCTGCTGTTTGCGGCCGTCCCCCGCCGCCGGCGGGGAACACGCGGCTGGCGCGCTAGTGACGGGACGCGAGCACCTCGTCGATGAGGCCGTAGTCCTTGGCCTCGGCGGCGGTGAAGTAGCGGTCGCGGTCCAGGTCGCGGCGGACGGTCGCGGGGTCGCGGCCGGTGGCCTCGGCGAGGATCCCCTCGGTCTGCTCGCGCAGCCGCAGCACCTCCCGCGCCTGGATCTCCAGGTCGGTCGCGGCTCCCCGGGCGACATCGATCTCCGGCTCGTGCAGCAGGATCCGGGCGCGCGGCAGCGCCTGCCTGCGCCCCGGCGAGCCCGCCGCCAGCAGGATCGCCGCGGCCGACCCCGCCTGCCCGACGCAGGTCGTCTCGATCTCGGGCCGCACGTAGCGCATGGTGTCGCAGATCGCCAGCATCGCGGTGATCGACCCGCCCGGCGAGTTGATGTAGAGGGCGATGGGCCGGTCGGCGTCCATGCCCTCCAGCGCCAGCATCTGCGCGGTGACGTCGCCCGCGCTGATGTCGTCCACCGGCGCGCCGAGGAACACGATGCGCTCCTCGAACAGCTTGCTGTAGGGGTCGGTCTCCTTGCGGCCCTGGCCGGTGTGCTCCTCGAACTGGGGGACGAGGGAGCGCCGTTCCGCGCGTGTCATGTGCCCACCCTGTCGGTGCCGTCGATGACGTGGTCGACGAAGCCGTAGTCGCGGGCCTGCTCGGCCGTGAACCACGCGTCGCGGTCCCCGTCGGCCTCGATCCGCTCCAGCGGCTGCCCGGTGTGGAACGCCGTCCGCTCCGCCAGGGTCCGCTTGAGGTACAGCGACTGCTCCGCCTGGATCCTGATGTCGGACGCCGTGCCGCCGATGCCGCCGTGCGGCTGGTGCATCATCACGCGCGCGTGCCGCAGGGCATACCGCTTGCCCCGGGTGCCCGCGCACAGCAGCGTCTGTCCCATGGAGGCGGCCATGCCCATCGCGACCGTGGATATGTCGTTCGGGACGAACTGCATCATGTCGTAGATCGCCATCCCGGCGTCCACGACGCCGCCGGGGGAGTTGATGTAGATCGTGATGTCGCGCCGGGCGTCCCGCGCCGCGAGCAGCAGCAGTTGCGCGTTGATCCGGTTGGCGACCCCGTCGTCGATCTCGCTGCCGAGGAACACGATCCGCTGCGCCAGCAGCCGCTCGAACAGCTGCGCGTCCGCCGGTCGCGTCACCTCGTCCACGCGCGCCCGCGACCTGCCGGTGAACGTCTCCACCGGCCGCCCGCCGTCCTGTCGCCACGGTCCGCCGTCCATCGCGCCTCCCTGATCATCTGTACGTTTCGTACACTACGTACGGACAGTATTCCAGGGCCCGTGGGAGGGCCAGAGGGGGCGGGGTGTTTCGCTATACGATGAATCGCGTGGATGTTCCGGTGACCGAAGCACGCGCCCAGTTCGCGGACCTGGTGAACCGGGTCGCCTACACCGGTGAGCCCGTCAAGCTCACGCGGCGGGGCAGGGTGATGGCCGCCCTGGTCTCTCCAGAAGATCTGGAACTCCTGGAGACGGTCCGCGCCCAGCGCGCCGACCTGCAGGTCGGCGGGACCGTCCCGCCGGGGCAGCCGTCGCGGCCCGCCGAACGGCCCCAGCAGCAGCCGCAGCCGCCGATGCGCATCGCGGCCGAGTACCGCCCGCCCGGCTTCAGGCCCTGACCTCGGTCTCGCTACCGGTGCGCAGGCCGGCGCCGGGCCCGGGGCGCACGAGTCCCGCCGCCGCGGCCGCGACGACGCACAGCGCCACCGGCAGGAGCAGCGTCAGGCCGAGCGGCATGACGCGGGTGAGCGGGCCGATGACGGCGGGGCCCGCGAGCATCCCGAGGTAGCCGAGCCCGGCCACGCGGGAGACGTTGGCGCCCGAGGACTCCCGGTCATGGTGGCCCGCCGCGCTGAACAACTGGGGGACCGCCCCGGACAACCCCGCCCCGAGCACGGCCCAGCCGGCCAGGGCCGGCGCGGCCCAGGGCGACAGCGCCGCCACCGTCAGGCCGCCCGCGGCCAGGGCGGTGCCGTAGCGGAGGACGGCCACCGGGCCGTGGCGCGCGGCGAGCCGGTCGGCCAGCAGGCGCCCGCCGGTCATGGCGGCGGAGAAGGCCCCGAAGGCGAGCGCCGCGGTGCCGGGGGAGGCGCCCAGATCGCGCAGGTGCAGCACGCTCCAGTCGTTGGCCACCCCCTCGCACAGCATGATCATGAAGGCGAGGACGGCCAGCCCCCGGATCCGCCGGGGCGTCCGGCGGCGCGCCGGCGGGGCGGCGGTGTCCGGCGTTCCGCCGGACCGCAGCAGCGCGGGAGCGGCCGCCGCGCCCACGGCCGTGCTCAGGACCGCCGTCATGGCGAAGGTCGCCGCCGGGCTCCAGTTCCAGGTGAGCGTCCGGGCGCCGGCCAGGGCGGCCAGCACGCCCCCGAGGGAGAACGCCGCGTGGAAGGCGGCCATGACGGGCCTTCCGTAGCCGCGCTCGACCTGGACCGCGTGGGCGTTCATGGCGACGTCCAGCGCTCCATGGGCGGCGCCGAGGACCAGCAGCGCCGCGCCGAGGGTCCAGGCGTCGGTCGCCAGGCCCGGGAGGACCAGCGCGGCACTGGCCGCCGCGGCGCTGAGCGGCACCACCCTGCGGGCGCCGGCGCGGTCGGTGAGGGGCCCCGCGACCCGCATCCCGGCGACCGCGCCCGCGCCGAGCAGCAGCAGGAGCCGTCCGAGCACCGCGTGGTCGATCTCCGTCCGGTGCTCGATGGACGGGATATGGACGATCCACATTCCCAGCAGGAAACCGGCCAGGGTGAAGTAGGCGAAGGTGGCGAGCCGGGCGGCCCGCGGTGATCCGGCAGGTCCGGGAGGGGCGCCGGTCATACGAGCCTGACGTCCACGCCGGCGTCCCGCAGCCGCGCGACGGCGGGGCCGGGGGCGGACCGGTCGGTGATCACCATGTCGAGGGCGGTGGCCGGGCAGACGAGGCCGAGGCCGCTGCGGCCGAACTTGGCGCCGTCGCACACCGCGACGGTGCGGCGGGCCGCCGCGATCGCCGCGCGCTTGACCGGGACCTCGTCCAGGTCGTGCGCCGTCAGCCCGTGCTCGGCGGACAGCCCGCACACGCCGAGGACGGCGGTGTCGACGCGCAGCGCGGCGAGCGACGCCTCGGCGAGCGGCCCGGTGAAGGCCAGCGAGCCGGGCGCGGCCCGCCCGCCCGGGACGAGCAGCCGGATCTGCGCGGCCCCGCTGAGGGCGTTGGCGGCGTGCAGGTCCAGGGGGACGACGGTGAGCCGCCGGCGGGCGATCGTGCGGGCGACGGTGAGGGCGGTGGTCCCGGCGTCCAGCACGACGGCCTCGCCGTCGGAGAGGAGCGCGTCGACCTCGGCGGCGATCCGCTGCTTGGTCTCGGCCGCCTCGTGCTCGCGCACGGCGAAGGGCATGGCCTCCCCGCGCAGCAGCAGGCTCACCGCGCCGCCCCGCACCCGGCGCAGCACGCCCCGCTCGGCGAGCAGGTCGAGATCGCGCCGGATGGTCATCTCGGATGCGCCGGTCTCGTCGGCCAGGTCCGCCACGCTCACGCGCTCGGTCGTTCGCAACCGCTCAATGAGCATGTCCACCCTTTTCGAACTTTCCATGTGTTCAATCAATCAGATTCGATGTTAGATAGTCAATCGAGACCTGAGGAGCCGCCATGCCCGGGATCGTGTTCGACTACGCCGGCGTGATCAGCGCGTCCGCCCGTGGGCGCCGGGGTGCTGCCGCCCGAGACGGTGGCGGTGCCGCCCGGGCGCGCCTCGCCGGGTGAGCCCGGGGGGTCAGGACGGGGCGGGCGGCGGGTTCTCCTGCGGCCACAGGCCGCGGGAGGCCATCACGTCGCGGAGGGTGACCAGCTCGTCGGTCATGATGCCGTCGATGCCGAGGTCCAGGAGGCGCTTCATGGTGGCGGCGTCGTTGACCGTCCAGGCGTGGACCTGCAGGCCGAGCCGGTGGGCGTGGTCGATGAACGCCTCGGTGACGAAGGGGACGGGGCCGAGGCCGTAGGGCACCTGCGCGCAGGCGACGCCGGTGGCGGCGAGGCGCACGAGCTTGGCGGTGGGGCCCCCGATGGACTTGGCGCGCAGCGCCATCAGCCCGCGGGGGCCGAGCGCCATGCACACCTCATGGTCGGTGAACTGGGGGAGCCGGGCGCGCATCTGCGCCAGCCTGCGGGTGGAGAACGACGTGATGCACACGCGGTTCCAGGCGCCGGTGCGGCGCAGCGTCTCGGCGAGCGGCCCGATGACGGGGGCGTCCTTGAGGTCGATGTTGACGCGCGCCTCGGGGAAGGAGCCGAGGACGTCCTCCAGGCGGGGGATGGGCTCGGTGCCGCCGATGCGGGCCTTGGCGACCTCGGCGTAGGGGAGCCGGGCGATGGCGCCGGTGCGGTCGGTGACCCGGTCGAGGGTGCGGTCGTGGAAGGCGACCACGACGCCGTCGGCGGTGGCGTGGGCGTCGGTCTCCAGGTAGCGGTAGCCGAGGTCGGTGGCGCGCTGGAACGCGGCCATCGAGTTCTCGGGGCGGCCGGCCGCGCCGCCCCGATGGGCGAAGGGGATCGGGCCGCGATGGTCGAGGAATTCGTACGAGCGCCGCACCCGTCCGATTATGGCCGACCGCGCTGCCCGATCTGACCTTACTGCGTAAAGGGCGGGGGCCGGAGCGACACTGCTAACGTCGGCGCCGCAATCGATCAGCGAGGGAGCACGAGCATGGCGGACGTGAACGACTACCGGGCGACCTTCGAGCTGGTGGACGTGGACGGCGACGGCTACATCTCGACGGCGGAGCTGAAGAACCTGATGACCCGGCTCGGGCAGGACATCACCGAGACGCGGGCCGTGGAGGTGGTCGTGGCCGCCGACGCCAACCGGGACGGCAGGATCTCCCTGGAGGAGTTCACCGCGCTGATGGAGCAGGCCTCCAGGTGACGGCGGCGGCCGCGCGGTTCACCGCGCCCGGCGCCGCAGCTTGAGGGCGTTGTCGGTGCGGGTCATGGAGCGCCCGTCGGGTGCGGTCTGGACCCGCTCGTGCTCGTCGCTGCGCAGGACCTCCCAGTCGGCTTCCGGCAGGGCGAGCGACTCCAGGACCTCGCCGGGCGTGGGCAGGTGCACTCCCGGGTGCGCGTCCGGGTCCCACGGCGGGGGCCCGGCGTGCCCGACGACGAGCAGGGTACCGCCGGGCGCGACGGCGGCCGCGGCGGCCCGCAGGACCTCCTCGCGCGGCATGTCGGCGGGGGAGTGCAGGAACTGCGCCGAGACCAGGTCGTAGGACCCCTCGGGGAACGAGGCGGCCAGATCGCGGCGCTGCCAGTCGACGCGGTCGGCGACGCCGGCCTCCTCGGCGTGCCCGGCGGCGCGCTCGAGCGCCACGCCGGAGATGTCGACGGCGGTGACGCGCCAGCCGCGGCGGGCGAGCCAGACGGCGTCGGCGCCCTCGCCGCATCCGAGGTCCAGGGCGGTGCCGGGCTCCAGGCCGGCGGCTTCCTGCACGAGGACGGCGTTGGGCTCGCCGCTCCACATGTGATGGTGTTCGGCGTAGCGGGAGTCCCAGTACTGCTGGTGGGTGGTGGTGTCGTCCATGCTCCGATCGTGCGCGGTGACCCCGTCCGGAGGCGAACCCTGTTGCCGTTTCGGCAACGCGAGCAGGACGAGGGGGACCAGGGCGGCGGGGGCCGCGGCGACGGCGTAGCAGGCCGGGAGCGGCAGCGCCTCCAGGGCCGCGCCCGTGGCGGCGGTGCCGCCGGCCGCGCCGAGGTTCAGGGCGGTGTTGACCCAGGCGACGGCGCGCGTGCGGGCGCCGGGAGGCGCGTCGGCGTCGGCGAGCAGGTAGGCGGTGGTCAGCGTCGGGCCGATGAACAGCCCGGCGGCGAACGCCGCCGCGGCAAGAACGGCGACGGACGGGGCGAGTCCCGCGGCGGCGAGGCCGAGGCCGAGCGGGCAGGCGAGCGTCGCGAGCCTGGCCCGGCCGGGCGCCGAGCGGCTCAGCGCGCCGTAGGCGAGGCCGCCGATGGTGCTGCCGACGCCGATCGCGGCCTCGACCCAGGCGACCGCGGCGGGCTGGTGGTGCTGCTGCGTGAACGCGACGGCCAGCAGGCCGGTCGAGCCGAGGATGACACCGGTGGCCGTGGCCGTGATGGCCGGCGCGAGCGGGAACGCCCGCACGCGGGCCGCGCGGCGGTGCGGTTCCGGCCGCGGCGCCGCGGCCGGTGAGGCGACCATCCCGGCTGTTCCGGCGGCGATGAGCAGGGCTGCGAGAGCGACTCCGAGGGAGGGGGCGGCGACGGTGGCGAGCAGTCCCGCCAGGAGTGGGCCGGTGACGAAGACCAGTTCCTCCGACACGGTGTCGAGGCTGTAAGCGCGCCGCAGGAGCGGCCCGTCCGGCAGGAGGGTGCTCCACAGCGTCCGCATGACCACGCCGACCGGGGGCGCGGTGACGCCGGCGGCGAGGACCAGGACGGTGAGGAGCGCGACGGGGGCGCCCGGCCGTGAGGTCAGCACGGCGAGGGCGGTGAGGACGAGAGCGTAGGCGGCGGCCATCGGGGCCATGACGCGGCGCGGTCCGTGCCGGTCGATGAGTGCGGCGCGGACCGGTGAGACGGCGGAGACGGTGAGGCCGAGCAGGGCCAGCAGCCCGCCTGCCTGGGCGTAGGAGCCTGTGGACGCTGTGAACGCCAGCGTGAGGGACAGGTAGAGGGTCCCGTATGACAGGCGTGCCAGGAACGCGAAGGCGAAGGTGCGGGAGGCCTGGGGGGCGCGCAGCACGGCCGCGTAGGACGATGTCACGGAGAAGTTCCTCAGAGGGGGGCTACGGGGACGCTGGAAGCCGCCGCCGTATGAGCGGCGGCAGGGGCGTCTACCCATAGATGAGGAACTGCATGGCTTGATCGTAACGCGCCCGCGACGGTCGCGGTATCCCCGGCGGCCTCGTCCTCGCGATGAATATCGATCGCTGATGCGCGGTGACAGGGCGCTTCAGCGATGCATCACGTGCGGCGAACGCGAACGTGCCCGGGTCAGGCGCTCCATTCGCGCCGGCGGGCCTCGGCGAGGGCGACGGCGGTGGCGACGGCGACGTTGAGGGAGCCGACGCGTCCGATCTGGGGGATGTAGGTGACGGCGTCGGCGGCGCTCAGGAGGGCGGGGGAGCAGCCGTGGTCCTCACTGCCGATGGCGAGGCAGACGTCTCCGTCGAGGGGCGCCTCGTGCAGGGGCACGGCGTCGGCCGTCAGCTCCACCGCGACCAGCCGCAGACCGGCCTTGCGGACGGTGGCGGCGGCCTCGGCGGCGGTGCCGGCGTGTTCCCACGACACGAGGCGCTCGGTGCCGAGGGCGGTCTTGGCGACGTTGCGGTGGGTGGGGGCCGTGGCGTTGCCGGCGAGCCAGAGGTGCTCGACGCCGAACACGGCGGCACTGCGGATGATCGAGCCCATGTTGAACGGCTGGGTGACCGATTCGACGAGCAGGTCGACGCGGGCGCCGGTGCGCCGGCGCCAGTCGCGGTTGAGGCGCTTGACGTCGGTGGGGCGCAGCTGGCGGCGGCCCTGCGCGGGGTCGGGGGTGCTCATCGGGTGGGGCCTTCCGTGCGGGGGGCGACGCGCAGGACGCGGTAGGCGGACCGGGAGGCGATCCGCTCGGTGGGGAAGCCCTGGGCCGCGAGCCACTTCTGGAGGGAGTCGGAGCCGAGGTGCTTCTGGACGACGAGGTGGGCGAGGCCGCCGGGGGCCAGGCGGGGGAGCCAGGTGAGGAGGAGGTCGTGCAGGGCGGTCTTGCCGATGCGGATCGGGGGGTTGGACCAGATCGCCGCGAACCGCAGCCCGGGGTCGGCATCGTCCACCAGAGTGAACCTTACATTGTCAAGGCCCGCGGTTTTTGCATTATTCTCCGCGAGGGTGATGGCTCTCTGATTCACATCAACCCCAAGAACACTCGCCTGAGGCGAGCGTTTGGCCATGGTGATGGCGATGGGGCCGTATCCGCAGCCGAGATCGAGCAGGTCGCCGGTCTGCGGGGGCGGAGGGACGGTCTCCAGCAGCACGCGGGTGCCGGGATCGATGCGGTCGGGGGAGAACATGCCGCTGTCGGTGTCGAGCCGTAGGTGCAGGTCCGGCAGGACGAGGTCGACGGTGCGGCGGCGGCTGGCGGCGCCCGGCCGCTCCGCGAAGTAGTGTTCCCCCACGTCGGCCGACCGTATCAGCGTTCGGGGCCCTCCGGCGCCGTGCGCGCGGTCAGGGGAGGCGGGAGAACCAGGCGAGCGAGACGCCGCCGGCGGCGAAGGCGAACAGCAGCGCGATGCCGACGTAGCGGGCGGCGACGTCGCGGTGCTCGGTCCTGAAGCCGAGGGAGGTGCCGATGTTGGCGTACACCTCGCGGAGCTGGTCGGCGTCGGCGGCCTCGTAGGCCTTGCCCTCGGTGCTCTCCGCGAGGCTCTTGAGGGTCTCCTTGTTGACCGAGACGCTGGTGGTCTCGCCTTCGATGTCGACGGTGCCGTAGGGGGTGCCGAAGGCGATGGTGGAGACCGGGACGTGGGCGAGGCGGCTGGCGTCGACGGCCTCCTGCACCGACCGTCCGGTGGTGTTGTCGCCGTCGGACAGCAGGACGATGTGGGCGGGCGGCGGGTCCTGGCGGGCCTGGGCGTCGAAGGACCGGACGGCCTGCAGCGAGGTGAACACCGCCTCGCCGATGGCGGTGCGCTTGGCCAGGACGAGCTGGTCGAGGGAGGCGACGGCGGCGTCGCGGTCGGCGGTGGGGGCGGCGATGAGGTTGGCGTTGCCGGCGAAGGCGACGACGCCGACGTTGAAGCGGCGGGGCAGGTCGCCGATGAACCGCTTGGCGGCGGCCTTGGCGGCGTCGAGGCGGGAGGGGGAGACGTCCCTGGCCATCATGGACAGCGACACGTCGACGGCGACGACGATGGTGGCGCGGTCGCGGGGGACCTTGACGGCGGTGGCGGGGCGCGCGAACCCGAACATCATGAAGGCGATCATGATGAGGAACAGGACGGCGGAGACGTGCCGGCGCCAGCCGGGGCGGCGGGGGGCGACCTGGGACAGCAGCGCGAGGTTGGTGAACCGGACGGCGTACCGGCCGCGGCGCAGTTGCAGGAGCAGGTAGACGGCGGCCAGGAGCGGCAGGAGGCCGAGGAGCCAGAGGCGTTCGGGTGACAGGAAGGTCATGGGCGCACTCCCGCGTTGGTGACGGGCCGGCCTGCGGCGCGGCGCTGGCGGAGGGCGAAGCGGGCGACGTCGGCGATCCAGTCGCGGTCGGTGCGCAGGACGAGGTGGTGGGCGCCGCAGCGGCGCAGGGCGGCGCGGGTGCGGTCGCGCTGTTCGGCGGCGGCGGCGGCGTAGCGTTCGCGGACGCGGCGGTTGAGGACGATCTCGTGGACGGTGCCGGTCTCGGGGTCGGTCATCTCGACGAGGCCGACGTCGGGCAGGTCGAGTTCGCGGGGGTCGATGATCTCGATGGCGAGGACCTGGTGGCGGGTGGTGAGGCGGCGCAGGGGGCGTTCCCAGGCGGGCTGGCCGTGGGGGCCGTCGGGGGTGGGGTCGGCGCCGTCGGGGGTGAGGAAGTCGGAGATGACGACGCGCAGGCCGCGGCGGGTCTGGCCGCGGTCGAGGGAGGCGACGGCGGCGGCGAGGTCGCGGGGCGGGGCGGTGGTGCCGGTGCGGGGTCCGGCGCGGTCGTCGGCGGACTGGGCGTCGAGGACGGCTTGGAGGAGGGCGTACATGGCGGGCTTGCCGGTGCGGGCGGGCCAGCGGCGCATGCCGTCGTCGTGGAGGAGGTAGGCGCCGACGCGGTCGCCGAGGCGGACGGTGAGGAAGCCGACGGCGGCGAGGGCGGCGACGGCGAGGTCGCGTTTGATCATGGTGCCGGTGCCGAAGTCCATGCTGGGGGTGAGGTCGACCAGGGCCCAGGCTTCGAGTTCGTGGTCGGCGATGAGGTCGCGGACGTGGGGGGTGGTGGTGCGGGCGGTGACGGCCCAGTCCATGTGGCGGACGTCGTCTTCGCCGGGCTGGTAGAGGCGGGCTTCGGCGAGTTCGGTGCCGGGGCCGGGGAGGAGGCCGAGGTGTTCGCCGTTGAGGAGGCCGTCGAGGCGGCGGGTGACCTGGAGTTCGAGTCGGCGCAGGGTGCGTTCGGGGGCGAGGTGGGCGAGTTTGCCGCTGCGCCGGCGCCGGGGGGTCATGCGGTGGTCACCGCCGCCGCGCCGTGGTTCCAGACGACGCGGGGTGGGGGGACGGCGGCGAGGATCTGGGTGATGACGTCGGCGGTGTCGATGCCGTCGGCGAGGGCGTCGAAGGTGAGGACGATGCGGTGGGCCATGACGTCGCGGGCGACGGCGTGGACGTCGTCGGGCAGGACGTAGTCGCGTCCGGCGAGGAGGGCGAGGGCGCGGGCGGCGGAGGCGAGGCCGAGGGTGGCGCGGGGGCTGGCGCCGATGTCGATGACGCCGCGCAGGTCGGGGAGGCGGTACTGGTCGGGTTCGCGGGTGGCCATGACGAGCCGGACGATGTAGTCGGCGATGAGTTCGTGGAGGGAGACCTCCTGGGCGGCGCGTTGGAGGCCGGCGAGGCGGTCGGTGTCGAGGATCTGGGCGGCTTCGGGCGGGTCGACGCTCATGCGCTGGAGGATCTGGAGTTCCTCGTGGGCGGCGGGGTGGTGGACGTCGATCTTCATGAGGAAGCGGTCGCGTTGTGCTTCGGGGAGGGGGTAGACGCCTTCGGACTCGATGGGGTTCTGGGTGGCCAGGACGAGGAAGGGGCGGGGGAGGGGGTAGGTGTTGCCGCCGAGGGAGACCTGGCGTTCGGCCATGACTTCCAGGAGGGCCGACTGGACTTTGGCGGGGGCGCGGTTGATCTCGTCGGCGAGGACGAAGTTGACGAAGACGGGGCCGAGTTCGACGTCGAACTGTTCGGTGGAGGGGTGGTAGATGCGGGTGCCGACGATGTCGGAGGGGACGAGGTCGGGGGTGAACTGGAGGCGGGCGAAGGTGCCGCCGACGACGCGGGCGAGGGTTCCGACGGCGAGGGTCTTGGCGACGCCGGGGACGCCTTCGAGGAGGCAGTGGCCGCGGGCGAGGAGCGCGACGATCATGCGTTCGACCATGTGGTCCTGGCCGACGATGACCTTCTTGACTTCGGCGAGGGTGTGCTGCAGGAGGACTGCGGCCTCGTCGACGTCGGTGGCGGCGATGGTCATGTGGGTGTCCCTCACTTGTCCGTCGTGTGCCCTGTCCTCGTGCGTCGGATGGGGGGCCTTACGACCCTACGCGATCACTTGTACCCGTTCGCCGGGGATACGTGCGTGCGGAGAGTGATCGGTTCGGGGTGCGGGCGGGGGGTGTTCCGGGGCCGATCGTAGGGCGTGGTTGTTAGTGTTGCGGCCATGTCGAGGCCGTTGCCGCCTGGTGATCCTGCTCAGTTGGGGCCGTTCCGTCTGGCGGCGCGTTTGTCGGAGTCCGCCGCCGGGATCGTGTTCCTGGGGGTGGACGGTGAGGGGCGGCGCGCGAGTGTGGCGGTGCTGAACCGGGGTGCGGCGGGTGATGCGGCGGCGCGGGACCGGTTCCGTGCTGCGATCAATGCGGCGGTGCCGGGGCCGGGGCGTGGGCCGGGGGGCGTGGGTTCGGGTGAGGGTGCGCCGGTGGTGGCGGCGCAGCCGGATGGGCCGGCGCCGTGGGTGGCGACGTCGTATGAGGTGGATCGTGTGGGGGCGGAGCGGTTCCTGGAGCCGGTCGCGTTCCAGGGGTCGGGCCGTGGTCGGTGGGGTGGGCGTCGGCGTGGTCCGCAGTTCCAGCCGTACTGGTTGGGGTCGGGTGAGCCGGCGTTGGAGGGGCCTCGGCCGGTGCCGGGTGGTGTCGGGGGTGGGGAGCGGGCGCCGGAGCGGAGTCTGGTCGCGGCCGTGGTGGGGCTGGCGGCGGTGTTGCTGGTGTTGGCGTTGTTGATGGGTGTGTTGTTCGCGTGTCAGCCGGTGGCGAAGGAGCCGCCGCCTCCGCCGCCGGAGCCGACGCCGTCTATTCGGGGGCCGGAGCGGTCTCCGGTTCCGACGACGCCGGCTCCGTCGCCGTCGGTGCCGCCGAGGTCGCCGGGTCCGTCGTCGCCTGCGCCTTCGCCGTCGTCGGGTTCGGGTGGGGGAGACGGCGCGCCTTTGTAGGGTTTCGGCGGGGGTGTCGGCCTCCGTCTTAGACGGCTGCTTTGCAGGGAAATGGGCGTTGCGTGGTGGTGGGCGGGCGGCCAGCATGGGGGGATGCTGGAGAGTCTGCTCGCGTTCGCGGGCGCGGCGGTGCTGATCGCGTTGGTGCCGGGGCCGAGCACGGTTGTGATCATGCGTCAGTCGATGCGGTCGGGGCGGCGCGCGGGGCTGGCGGCGGTGCTGGGGAACGAGACGGGGGTGCTGCTGTGGGGGGTGGCGGCGGCGGTGGGGCTGTCGGCGCTGCTGGCGGCGTCGCGGCTGGCGTATGAGGGGTTGCGGGTCGCCGGTGCGGTGGTGCTGGTGTGGTTCGGGGTGCGGGCGTTGTGGCGTGCGCGCCGTGGCGGCCCGGGCTCGGCGGGTGCTGGTGAGGGTCTGGACGTGGAGGGGGACGGGCCGGGGGCCGGGGGGACGGGGTGGCGGTCCTACCGGCTGGGGCTGGTGACGAACTTCGCCAATCCGAAGGCGGGGGTGTTCGCGGTGTCGTTCCTGCCGCAGTTCGTGCCGGAGGGGTGGCCGGTCGCGGCGGTGCTGGTGGGGTTCTCGGTGCTGTGGGCGTTGATCGACCTGGTCTGGTACACGGCGGTGGTGTGGCTGGTGGGGGCGGCGCGGCAGGTGCTGGGGCGTCCTGGGGTGCGGCGTCGGCTGGACCAGGTGTCGGGTGTGGTGCTGGTGGGGCTGGGTGTGCGGCTGGCGGCCGAGGCGCGCTGAGGGCCTGCCGGCCGCGGCCCGCGGGGGCCGGGGGCCGGGGGCGCCGTTTTGGCACAATTTCATGATCGCTTTTAAGGGCGGGGGTCGTAGCCTGGGGCGGTGATCTCTCTGGATGGCCTCGCCGACCGCTACGTGGACGAGTTCGCCGCGCTGGACCCGTGCCTGGCGGCGATGATGGGGATCGCCGGGCAGGACGCGCGGCTGACCGACTACGGCCCCGACGGGGTGGAGGCGCGTGCGGAGCTGACGCGGCGGACGCTGGCGGAGCTGGGCCGAGTGCCGGTGCGGGGCGAGGCGGGGCGGATCGCGGCGGCGGTGCTGCGGGAGCGTCTCGAGGTCGAGGCGGCGCTGGACGAGGCGGGGGTGCGGGAGCAGTTCCTGGACACCACCGACGGGCCCGTCCAGCGGCTGCGGATGGCCGTGGAGCTGCTGGACCAGGGGGCGGACACCGACTGGGAGGCCGTCCGCGCGCGGATGCGGGCGCTGCCGGGGGCCCTGGCGGGGCTGCGGGCGTCGTTGCGGCGGGCGTGCGGGCGGGGCCGGGTGGCGGCGCGGCGGCAGGTGCTGCGCAGTGCTCGCGAGTGCGCGGACACGCCGGCGTACCTGGCGGGTCTGGCGGCGCGGTACGGGGACGGGCCGCTGCGGGGCGCGTTGGAGGAGGCGGCGTGGGGGGCGTCGGCGGCGCTGGAGGAGTTCGCGTCCTTCTTGACGGGGGAGCTGGCGGGGCGGGCGCCGGAGCGGGACGCGCTGGGGGCCGACCGTTACCGGCTGGGGGTGCGGGACTTCCTCGGGACGGAGCTGGATCTGGCCGAGACGTACGCGTGGGGCTGGGAGGAGCTGGCGCGGATCGAGTCGGAGATGGCGGGGGCGGCGGGGGAGATCCTGCCGGGTGAGCCGCTGCCGGCGGTGATGGCGGCGCTGGACGCCGATCCGGCGCACCGGGTCGGGGGCGCGGAGGCGTTCCGGGGGTGGATCCAGGAGTTGGCGGACCGGGCGATCGCCGATCTGGACGGGGTGCACTTCGACATTCCGGGGCCGCTGCGGCGGATCGAGTGCCGGATCCCGCCGGTGGAGGCGGGGATCTACTATCTGGCGCCGGCGGAGGACCTGTCGCGTCCGGGGACGGTGTGGTGGACGGTGCGGGACCCGTCGGCCGACATCGTGACCTGGACGGTGCCGACGACGATGTTCCACGAGGGGGTGCCGGGCCACCACCTGCAGCTGGGGGTGACGACGCTGAACCGGGGCCTGAACCGGTTCCAGCGACTGTCGAGTGAGCTGCATCCGGGGCATTGCGAGGGGTGGGGGCTGTACGCGGAGCGGCTGATGGAGGAGCTGGGCCACTACCGGGATCCGGCGCACCGGCTGGGGATGCTGGCGGGCGGGCAGCGGTTCCGTGCGGCGCGGGTGGTGCTGGACATCGGGTTGCATCTGGAGTTGCCGATCCCGGCGGGGACGGGGTTCCACGAGGGGGAGCGGTGGACTCCGGAGCTGGGTTTCGAGTTCCTGCGGGGGCGCATGGGGCCCGATCCCGATTCGGCGGTGGCGTTCGAGATCGACCGGTATCTGGGGCGTCCGGGGCAGGCGATCGCCTACAAGCTGGGGGAGAGGGTCTGGCTGGAGGCGCGGGAGGCGGCGCGGCGCCGGGAGGGCGCGGGTTTCGATCTGAAGGGGTTCCACCGGCGGGCGCTGGATCTGGGGCCGATGGGCCTGGACCGGTTGCGCGCGGAGCTGGCGCGGTCGTGACGGGCGGTGCCGCGAGGCGCCGGGGCCTTGGGTGCCGCGGGCGGACCTGGTGGCGAGGCGGCGCCCGGGGAGGATCGGGCGGGCGCATCGGTTCGGGCCGCGGGGGCCGGGTCAGACGGGTTCGGAGGGGTTGAGACGGGTGCGGTGGTGGCTCTCCAGGGCCTCGACGCCGGTTTCGCGGAGCCAGCGCCGCTGGTTGGGGCGCTGCCAGCCGGTCCGGGGGGTGTCGGCCGTGCCCAGGAGGCCGGTGCTCGCGGTGTCGAGCGCGCCGTCGGCGGCGTCGCCGGCCACGGAGTCGGCGATCTCGTCGGATCTGCCGATGTGGCAGGCCCGTTCGTCGCCGGGTTCGACGATGGTCTTGTGGTAGCAGGGCGGCCACCGCAGCAGCAGGCGGCGGCCGCACGTGGGACAGGCCCATTCCTCCAGCCCGGTTTCCCCGGTCCGGACGCGGCGCAACTCGTGGGTCCGGTACAACTTGCCTCTCCTCGCCCGTTGGCTGAGTTTCGGCCAATGTTCGTGCATTAGTGATTTCCCGTGCTCAGCAGGTTAAACGGCGCGGCAAGCCTCTTTAAGGACGAGGAGCAGACGTGCTTGGCATGTCCGTAACCCGGGTCCGCTGAGGGTGACGGCGGCGGCCCGACCGCGCCGCGGCCCGCCAGCGCCCGCACGACGGGCGGGGGTCAGAAGGGGTAGGTGGCGATCTCGCCGCGGACCGTGACCCACTGCGTCTCGGTGAACGCCTCGATGTTGGCGTCGGGGCCGCCGAACCGCGATCCGTTGCCCGAGGCCGCCACCCCGCCGAACGGCACGACCGGCTCGTCGTTGACCGTCTGGTCGTTGATGTGGACCAGCCCCGCCGGGACGGCGTCGGCGATCTTCATCGCCTGCCCGACGTCGCCGAGGATGCCCAGCGACAGCCCGTACTCGGTCGCCGCCGCCAGCTCCACCGCCTCCTGCGGCGTGGAGAACGGCACCACCGGCGCGACCGGCCCGAACACCTCCTGCGCGTAGGCGGGCATGTCGGGCGTCACCTCGTCCAGCACGGTCGGGCGGTAGAACAGGCCCTCGTGGGTGCCGCCCGCCGCCAGCCGCGCCCCGGCCGCGACCGTCGCCTTGACCAGTTCGTCGACGTGGGCGAGCTGCCCGGCGTCGATGATGGGGCCGAGCGCGACCGGCCCGGCCGCGGGGTCGCCGACCGCGAGCGTGTCGGCCTTGTCGGCCAGCGCCGCGACGTACTCGGCGTGCAGGCTCTCGTGCACCAGGTGCCGCCCGGAGGTCATGCAGATCTGCCCCTGGTGCAGGAACGCGCCCCACGCGCCCGCCGACACCGCGTCGGCGACCCGCGCGCCCGGCAGCACGATCAGCGCGTTGTTGCCGCCGAGCTCCAGGTGGGCCCGCTTGAGCAGGCGCCCGCACACCTCGCCGATCCTGCGTCCCGCGGCGGTGGAGCCGGTGAAGGACACCACCCGCACCTCCGGCGCCTCCACGACCGCCTCCCCGGCCTCGCGGCCGCCCGGCAGCAGGTGCAGCAGCCCCTCCGGCAGCCCCGCCTCCTGGAAGACCCGCGCGATGCTCACGCCGCCGCACACCGCCGTGCGCGGGTCCGGCTTGAGCAGTACGGCGTTGCCGAGCGCCAGCGCCGGCGCCACCGACCGCATCGCCAGGATCAGCGGGAAGTTGAACGGCGAGATCACGCTCACCACCCCGGCGGGGCGGCGCCGCGCCAGGCTCCACCGCGGCTGCGCCGACGGCAGCACCAGCCCCTGCGGGTGCGAGGCCAGCGCCGCCGACTCGTAGCACAGGCTCGCGGCGAAGTGCGTCTCGAGTTCCGCCTTCGGCGGGATCGACCCGGCCTCCCGCACGATCCACTCGCCGATCTCGGCGGCGTGCTCCTCGAACAGCCGGCCCGCCGCGCGCAGCACGGCGGCGCGCTCCTCGTAGGTGCGGGCCGCCCAGTCGCGCTGCGCGTCCGCCGCGGTCCGCGCCGCGCGCGCCGCGTCCGCCGCGCGGGCCTCGCCGAGGGTGCCGAGCGTCCCGCCGGTCGCGGGCTCGGTCGCCTCGAACACGCCGCCGTCCTCGGCCGCCGCCCAGCCGCCGTCGAAGATCTTCCCGGTCCACACACCAGGGTCGAGCAACGTCATCGTTCCTCCTCGCGAAGCGGGGTGCCCGCGCCGAAACCCCCACCCTCGCCATGCGCGGCGCGCGCCGGAACATCATCATTCCGTTCAGCGGAAACATCCGGGCGGAAAAACGCGTTGCGGCCCGGTGCCGCGCGGGGCACTCTGATCGCACGGCACCCGCACGGGCCCCGCCCGGACGGGACGTACCAAGGCGGGGATCGGCACCGGAAGGGAGGGACGGGATGTGACCGGTTGTCGCCGCGCACGCACCGCGCCCCGGTCCGCCGGCCGGACGCCCCGCTGACTCCGCGCCCCCACCACTCCACGCACCCGCCCCCGCGCGAGGGGCGGCCCCTTTTTGACGCCGTGGCCGAGCGGTTCAGGCGGCGGTTTGCAGAACCGTCCCACGTGGGTTCGAATCCCACCGGCGTCTCCCGTCCCGTCCCCGCCGTCACCCTGGGGACGGGACCCCGACTCCCCGTAGCTCAGCGGACAGAGCGCCGGCCTCCGAAGCCGGAGGCCGCAGGTTCGATCCCTGCCGGGGAGGCGCCGCCGCCCCGCCGCGCGCCGGGGGAGCGGCCCCGAACGGCTCAGCGGCCCCCCGGCGCCCCCGGCGAGGGCGCGGAGCCCGGCACGGGCGGCCACACGAACACGTGGGCGTACCAGGCGCCCGCGTCGCCCCGCACGGGCCGCCTGCCGTAGGTGACGGCGACCGCGGCGACGTTGCGGCCGCGGTCGGCCTGCGCGCCGGGCGCGCCTCCGGGCCGCAGGACCTCGCCCAGCAGCAGCCGGACCGGCTCGTGCAGTTCCAGCCGCAGCACCAGCGACCCGCCCCGGCGCGTCCCCGCCCGCGCCACCGCGTCCTGGATCAGCGGCGCCAGCCGGTCGGTCAGGCTCGCCGCCGCCGGGCCCAGGCCCCACACGTGCAGGGCGCCCTGCACGATCCCGCGGACGCTGCTCGCCGCGGCCCGCCCGCCGGGCAGCGGCCACCGGCCGCTGCGCAGGGCCGGCCGCGGAACGCCCCGGGCGGGAACGACGCTCATGTGCCTCTCCGATCACGAACGAGCTGCGGGCCCTGGGGGCCCCGGACCGGCCGCGCCGGACCGAACGCAATCGTCACCTCGCCCGGTTCGTGCCCCGCACGCCCCCCGCTCATGCACCCCCGTCCCCGCCCGGCTCCACCGCCCCGCGTTCCAGTGCCGGGGGGCCGGTCAGGACGGGTCGGGGAGGGCGCCGGCGATGCAGTCCAGGACGCGCCCCAGCCCGCACCGGAACTGCTCCTCGCCGGACATGTGGGGCATGCGCGCGTCCCTCACGACCCGCTCGAACATCGGATACCGGCCGCTGTCGAGCAGCTCGCGGACGTAGGGGGCGCTCCGCGTCATCCACCGCTCGGGCGTCATCCCGCTCTGGCGCATCTCCCGCACCCACTCGATCTCACCGCGCACCGCGTACTCGACGTAGCCGTTCAGGATCTCCAGCAGGGTGAGCATGTCGTCGATCGGGACGCCGACGTCCAGCGCCCCGAAGGCGAACTCCACCAGCCGCAGCCGGTTGGGGCCGAGCGTGGCGCGCGGCCGGCGCAGGCCCGCCAGCCAGGTGTGCCGGAGCCACACCGCGCGGGTGTTCTCGGCGACCAGGGTCAGGTCGGCGCGCCAGTCCCCGCTCGGCCGCTCGGGGATGCCCATCTCCAGCAGGACGTGGTCGGCCATCAGGTCGACCAGGTCGTCGCGGGAGGGCACGTAGCGGTACAGCGACATCGCGCCGGTGCCCAGGTCGGCGGCGATGCGGCGCATCGAGGCGGCCTCCAGCCCCTCGGCGTCGGCGATGCGGATCGCCGCCTCGGTGATCTGGGCGCGGCTGAAGGCGGGGCGCGGCCCCCGGCCCTGCCGTTCGGGAATCGACCAGATGCTGACGTGCTGCTCGCCGCCTGCCAACGGACCTCCTCGTGTCTCTCCCGAGCATCCTAGTTGCGTACATCGTACCCAGTTGTCTACCGTAGCTGCGTACAACGTACCCAGAGGAGGGGTTGTGACCAACGAACCGATCGTGGTGGCCGAGGGGCTGCGCAAGCGCTTCGGCGACACCCAGGCCCTGGACGGCCTCGACCTGGCCGTCCCCGCCGGCACGGTCTGCGGGGTCCTCGGCCCCAACGGCGCGGGCAAGACCACGGCCGTGCGGATCCTGGCGACACTCGCCGACGCCGACGCCGGGCACGCCCGCATCGCCGGCCACGACGTCGCCCGCGACCCCGACCGGGTCCGCGCCCGCATCGGCCTGGCCGGCCAGTACGCCGCCGTCGACGAGAAGCTCACCGGACGCGGCAACCTGCGCATGTTCGGCCGCCTGTACCACCTGCCCCGCCGCGAGGCCCGCCGCCGCGCCGACGAGCTGCTGGAGCGGTTCGGGCTCGCCGAGGCCGCCGACCGGCAGGTCGCCGGCTACTCAGGCGGCATGCGCCGCCGCCTCGACCTCATCACCAGCCTCATCCTGCGCCCCCAGGTGCTCTTCCTGGACGAGCCCACCACCGGCCTGGACCCCCGCAGCCGCGGCGAGATCTGGGACGCCGTCCGCGGACTGGTCGCCGACGGCACCACCGTCCTGCTCACCACCCAGTACCTGGACGAGGCCGACCGGCTCGCCGACGACATCGCCGTCGTCGACCACGGCCGCGTCATCGCCACCGGCACCCCCGACCGGCTCAAGGCCTCCATCGGCGACCGCCTCGACGTCGTCCTGGACGACCCCGCCACCGCCGGCCGCGCCGCCGCGCTCCTGCGCACCCTCACCGGCAGCCACCCCGCCCTGGAGGGCGAACACCTCTCGGTGCCGCTCACCACCGGATCGGTGCGCCTGGCCGACGTCGTCCGCGAACTCGACCGCGCCGGCATCACCGTCGGCGACGTCGGACTGCGCCGCCCCACCCTCGACGAGGTGTTCCTGCGCCTCACCGGAACCACCCCCGACACCCCCGACGCCCCCGGCCAAGACCCCGTCCACACCGATGCGGCCCGCGCCGCCGACACCGCCGACCGCACCCAGGAGGCCGTCCGATGACCGCCCTGACCGCCCCCGCCCCCGACTCCCGCGCCGGGCGCCTGCGCTGGGCCCTCACCGACGGCCTCACCCTCATCGGCCGCGAACTCGGCCGCATCCGCCAGGAACCCGGCGAGCTCATCGCCGCCCTGATCTTCCCCGCGATCATGGTCGTGCTGTTCGGGTACGTGTTCGGCAGCGCCATCTCCGTCCCCGGCGGCGGCAACTACCGCGAGTACCTGATGCCCGGCCTGTTCGCCATGGTCACCTTCACCTCCACCATGGCCGTCACCATGCGCGTCGCCACCGACGCCTCCCGCGGCGTCATGGACCGGTTCCGCTCCATGCCCATGGCCCGCTCCGCCGTCCCCTTCGGGCAGACCGGCGCCGAGATCCTCAACGGCGTCCTCGGCATGGCGATCATGGCCACCGCCGGCCTGGTCGTCGGCTGGCGCGCCCACAACGGCCTCTGGCAGACCGCCGAGGCGTTCCTGCTGCTGGCGCTGATGCGGTACGCGCTCAGCTGGGCCGGCTGCTACCTCGGCCTGGTGGTCAAGAACGAGCAGGCCGCCGACCAGCTCATCCCCCTGGTCTTCCCGATCACCATGCTGTCCAACTCCTTCGTCCCCACCGCCGGCATGCCCAAGGTCCTGCAGGTCATCGCCGAATGGAACCCCGTCAGCGCCCTCACCGCCGCCTGCCGCGAACTGTTCGGCAACCCCGGCGCCCCCGCGGGCGACCTGGCCTGGCCCCTCGCCCACCCCGTCCCCGCCACGATCGGCTGGGCACTGGTCCTCCTCGCGGTGTTCGCGCCCCTGTCCGTGCGGACCTACCGCACCCGCGGCCGCTGACCCCCCGCGGCCAGGTCACCGACGCGACCAGCTCCACACCTCGACGTGCCGTGCTGCCTGCGGGCTCCTAGGGGTGTACTGCCGGTCCACCTCTTGACGGTGCCTCGCAGCGCCCGCCAAAAGCGGGTTGCCTGGAAGGCATGGTGCCCCTGCCGCAGGTAAGGAAGGTGACGGCAGGGGCCCATCCGGCCAACCAGCGGCACTCACGGACAAGGGGACGACCATGCAGATCACGCGCAGCTCCATCGACACCCAGAAGGGCCCAGCCGACTGGTTCACCGGCGACGTCTACATCGACGCCGTCGCCGCGGCGCCCGCCCCGTCCCGGGTCAGCGCCAGCCTGGTGCACTTCATGCCCGGCGCGCGGACCCACTGGCACCGCCACCCGCTGGGCCAGACCGTCTTCGTCACCGAAGGGATCGGCCTGTGCCAGCGCCGGGGCGGCCCGGTCGAGGTCATCCGGCCCGGCGACCGCGTGCTCTTCGAGGCCGACGAGGAGCACTGGCACGGCGCCGCACCGAACCGGCTGATGGTCCACCTGGCCGTCAACGAGAGCGACGCCGACCACGCCGTCGTCCACTGGCTCACCCCCGTCACCGACGAGGAGTACGCCGCCCCGGCCACCGCCTGACGCCGCCCGGCGAGCACCGCACCGCACGACACCCTCGTCAGGAGAGGCACCCATGAATCCCACCTACGACTTCACCGGCCAGGTCGCCTTCGTCACGGGCGCCTCCTCCGGCATGGGCCTGGCCGCCGCCCGCGCCTTCGCCTCCTCCGGCGCCGCCGTGGGCCTCGCCGACATCGACGGCGACGCCGCCGAGCAGGCCGCCCGGGACCTCACCGGCGCCGGGCACCAGGCCCTCGCCCTGGCCTGCGACGTCACCGACGAAGACCAGGTCGCCGCCGCCGTCGACCGCACCGCGGCGGCCTTCGGGCGGCTCGACATGGCCTACAACAACGCCGGCGTCATGGCCCCGCTCACCGACGCCGCCGACGAGAACGCCGACCAGTTCGACCGCGTCAACGCCGTCAACCTGCGCGGCGTGTGGGCGAGCATGAAGCACGAACTGCGCCACATGCGCGCCCAGGGCGGCGGAGCCATCGTCAACTGCTCCTCCCTCGGCGGCCTCGTCGGCAACCCCGGCCGCGCCGCCTACCACGCCTCCAAGCACGGCGTCATCGGCCTGACCAGGAGCGCCGCCCTCGAATACGGCCCGCGCGGCGTCCGCGTCAACGCCGTCTGCCCCGGCACCATCAGCACCCCCATGGTCGACTCCATGATCGCAGCCGGGGACCTCGACCCCGGCGGAGCCGAAACGGGCCAGGCCATCGAACGGCTCGGCACCGCCGAGGAGATCGCCCAGGCCGTGCTGTGGCTGTGCAGCCCCGGCGCCGGCTACGTCACCGGCGTCGCGCTCCCCGTCGACGGCGGCTACACCGCCCGGTGACCCGGCCGCCGCGGCCGCCGGCATCGGCGGGCCCCGGGCCGCCGCGTCCCCCGCGCGGGGGAGCGGCCTCGGCCGCGGCGGGGAGGCCCCGCCCGCCCCGCGGCCGCCACGATCGTGGCCATGGCCACCACGATCGCCGCGCGCCTGTCGCCGCACGCCCTGGGGCGCCGCCTGCCCGCGGCCGCGCTCGCCTGGGTCACCGCCTACGGCGCCCTGCGCGCCTACTGGGCGTCGGGGCACCGGCCACACGACATGTCGCCCATCGGCACCGACCTCGTCGCCTTCACCGGATGGGCGGGCGCCGGCCTGTGCGGGGCCGCCGCGCTCGTGCTGGCCGCCCTCGCGCACCCGCGCGCCGACCGCCTGGCCCGCGCGCCGCGCCTGGCCCTGGCGGGCGCCGCCTGGACCGCCGCGGCGTGCCTGGTCGCCTCCGGCGCGATGCTCCTGCTGGACGCGGTCGGCGCGATCCTGCCCGGCCTGGGCCTCGGGTTCTACCCCCTCGGCGCGCTGTCGCGGGCCGCGGTCGTCGCCGCCGGGGTCATGACGGCCCTGTCCGCCCGCGCCTACACCGCCCGCACCCGAACCGGACCGGCCTGCGCCGCCTGCGCGCGCCCCGCGGCCGCGCCCGGCGCCCTGCCCCGCACACCCGCCTGGGCCTTCGGGGCCGCCTACCTCGCCGTCGCCGGATGCCTCACCCGCATCGCCGCCCAGGCCGCCGTCGGGTTCGGCGAGACGCCCACGGCCGGCGGCGCCTCGGCGACGCTGTTCGAGGCCGGGTTCGTGCTCGGCGGCTGCCTGCTGCCCCTGGCCCTCGTCCACTCCTTCGGGCGGACGTGGCCGCGCTGGTTGCCCGGCCTGGCCGGGCGCGGCGTCCCGCGCCGGCTGGTGCTGTGGCCCGGCGCCGCGATCTCCGCCGGACTGGTCGTCTACTTCGGGCTGATGCTGCTGCAGATGTCCTGGGAGCGGCTGCACGGCCGCAACCCGTTCCCGCCCGAAGGCGGCCTCGACCTGCCCGAGGCGTTCTTCTGGGTCGCCGTCCCCGCCTACTTCGCCTGGGGCGCCGGCATGGCCGCCGCGGCCCGCGCCTACGCCCGCCGCACCCGCACCCCCTGCCCCTCCTGCGGCCGCTGACCGCCCGCCCGCGGGCGCGTCCCCGGGCGGCGGGCGGCGGACCGCGACGCGTCCACCGGAACTGACGGCACTGTTCGGCAGTTATGGTGATTTGGGGCGGGAACGCGAAGAGGGGGCCGTGACCGTGGACGACAACGACGACCGGCCGACCGGGCTCGACCGCGCCGACCAGGCGGCCGCCCGCCGCGTCCAGGAGATCTGGGACGGCCTGGCACCGGCCGCCGCGCGGCTCGCCACCGCGAGCGAGCCGGTCCGCGACGCCGCCCGCGGCGCCGCGGCGCTCGCCGCCGACCGCATCCTGGCGCAGGCGGCGGGCACGCCGGTGATGAAGGCCGCCGAGCAGGCCGCGCGGGACGCCGCCGTCAAGGCCGCCCGCGCCGCCGCCGAACGCGCCGTCACCGAGGCCCGCGCCGCCGCCGCGGCCAACCCCGCCACCGCCGGCGCGTTCGAGGCCGCCACCGCCGCGATGACCCTCGCCGAGCAGGCGGCCCGCCACCCCATGGCCGCCGCCGCGCGCCGCCTGGCCGCCCAGAGCCCCCTCGCCCGCGCCGCCGCCGGCACCGTCGCCGACGTCGCCGGCCGCACCGCCTCGGCCCCCGTCGTGCAGGCCGCCACCCGCGTCGTCGCCGACACCGCCGTGGACACCGTCGCCGGCGCCGCCGCGGACGCCCTCATGGCCGCCGGCCGCGACGTCGTCGCCCGCGTCGTCCGCCAGACCGCTGAGCAGGCCGCCCGCGACCTGGCCGCCGCCCTGCGCGACACCGCCCGCGACGCCGCCGAGGCCACCGGCGCCACCGCCGAACTGGCCCCCCTGGCCGACCTGGCCGCCCGCGCCGGCCGCGACCCCGCCGTGCGCGGCGCCGCCCGCACCGCCGCCGGGCTGCTCACCGCCGCCGCCGGCAGCGCCCTGGCCCGCACCGCCCGCGACCTGGCCGCCCGCGCCGCCACCGCCGCCGTCGAGGCCGTCCTGCGCGAACTGCTCCGCGACGCCCTCAAGCTCGCCCTGCGCGACACCCTGCGCGGCATCATCGTCGAGGTGTCCCGCGACGTCGTCGTCGACGTCGCCAAGACCACCTGGACCACCGCCACCCGCCCCGCGCCGCCCCGCCCCCGCGCCCCGGCCGCCGTCGTCATCGAGGCCACCGTCGAGACCACCGAGACCACCGAAACCGTCGAGGTCGTCGAACCCGGCGGCGGCGACGCGTGGGCCGACGCCACCGCCGACAACGGCACCGACACCAGCGCCGACCCCGGCCCGCTCCCCGGCCGCGATCGCTGAACCGCCCCTCAGAAGATTCTGAAAGAACCATGAGAAACGCCCGCCGGCGGCCGGGCCCCCCACCGGCGCTGTTTACCGTGAGTACATGGAACCCGGCGCGCAGGACACACCGCCCCCGCGGATCCTCGTGGTCGACGACGAACCCGCCGTCCGCGAGTCGCTGACCAGCAGCCTGGAGTTCGAGGGCTACCGCGTCGCCGGCGCCGCCGACGGCGTCACCGCCCTGGAGCGGGTCGAGCGCGACACCCCCGACCTGGTCGTGCTGGACGTGCTCATGCCGCGCATGGACGGCCTCACCACCTGCCGGCGGCTGCGCGCCCTCGGCGCCACCATGCCCGTCCTCATGCTCACCGCCCGCGACATGGTCGGCGACCGCGTCACCGGACTGGACGCCGGCGCCGACGACTACCTCGCCAAACCCTTCGACCTCGACGAGCTCCTCGCCCGCGTCCGCGCCCTGCTGCGCCGCGCCGCCATGGCCGCCCCCGCCCCCTCCGGCGGCGCCCCCGGCGGCGTCCTGGCCTTCGACGACCTGCGCATGGACACCCTCACCCGCGAGATCACCCGCGCCGGGCGCCCCCTGGAACTGACCCGCACCGAGTACATGCTGCTGGAGATGTTCCTCACCCACCCCCGCCAGGTCCTCACCCGCGAGCAGATCCTGGAGACCGTCTGGGGATACGACTTCGAACCCGCCTCCAACTCCCTGGACGTGTACGTGATGTACCTGCGGCGCAAGACCGAGGCGGGCGGGCTGCCGCGGCTGGTGCACACCGTCCGCGGCGTCGGGTACGTGCTGCGCCCGGCGGCGTCCCCGTGAGCACCCGCGCCCCGGTCGCCCGGCGCCTCACCCTGCGCCTCACCCTGCGCGCCCGCATGGCGCTGCTCACCGCCGCGGCCGTCGCGCTCGCCGTCGCCGCCTGCGCCAGCGCCGGCTGGCTGCTGACCCGCAACCAGCTGTACCGGGAACTGGACCGCCGCCTCGGCGCGGTTTCTGGCGGCCCGCCCGGCGCCCGCGACGGCGGCTACCGCGACGGGCCGCCCCCCTTCCACGGCCCCCGCCTGCCCCGCCGCCCCGAGGCGATCCTGGCCGCCTGCTCCGCCGAGCCCACCGGGACCGGCACCCAGAACCCGCCGCCCGGCCCCTACGAGATCATGCAGCTGGTCCGCGCCGACGGGCGCCGCTGCACCGTCCCCGGCGCCGGCGCGCTCCAGGTCGGCGCCGAGGACGCGCGGGTCGCCCGCGGCGAACGCGACCACGCCTACCACGACGGCACCGGCGTCACCGCGTCCGGCACCGAGGACGGCGTCCGGATCCTCACCCGCTCGTTCCGGCTGCCCGACGGCACCCCCGCCGCCGTGTCCTACGCCATCTCCCTGGACGAGGTCCAGGGCCCCCTGGACAACCTGGCGCTCCTGCTCACCGCCGTCACCGCCCTCGGCGTCCTGGTGTCGGCCGCCGCCGGCCTCATGATCGCCCGCGCGTCGCTGCGGCCCGTGGACGAGCTCACCGGCGCCGTCGAGCACATCGCCCGCACCGAGGATCTGGCCACCCGCATCCCCGAGGAGGGCACCGACGAGATCGCCCGGCTCAGCCGCTCCTTCAACACCATGACCGCCGCCCTGGCCGCCTCCCGCGAACGCCAGCAGCAGCTCATCGCCGACGCCGGGCACGAGCTGCGCACCCCCCTCACCAGCCTGCGCACCAACATCGACCTGCTGATGCGCGCCGAGGCCGCCGGCCGCGACCTGCCCGAGGAGACCCGCCGCAACCTGCTGACCAGCGTCCGCGCGCAGATGCGGGAACTGTCCAGCCTCGTCGGCGACCTGCTGGAACTGGCCCGCCCCGCCGACACCGAGCCCGTCCGCGAGACCGCCGCCCTGCACGAGGTCCTGGACCGCGCCGTCGAACGCGCCCGCCTGCGCGGCCCCGGCCTCACCGTCACCTGCGACGCCCGGCCCTGGCACGTCCACGGCGACCCCGCCTCCCTGGAACGCGCCATCGTCAACCTCCTGGACAACGCCGTGAAGTTCAGCCCGCCCGGCGGCACCGTCACCGCCGCCCTGCACGACGGCGAACTCACCGTCCGCGACCACGGCCCCGGCATCCCCGCCGCCGACCTGCCGCACGTGTTCGAACGGTTCTGGCGCTCCCCGTCGGCCCGCAGCCTGCCCGGCTCCGGGCTCGGGCTGTCCATCGTCGCGCGCGTCGTCGCCGAATACGGCGGAACCGTCGCCCTGGAACCCGCCCCCGGCGGCGGCACCCTCGCCCGCGTCCACCTGCCCGGAAGCCCCGCCCCCGGCGACTGAGCGAGCCGCCCCCGGCGGGCCCGGCGCGTTTCTCATGCGGCGTTAAGGCACGGCTCACCGCCCTCCCACACCGGCCCCCGAACCTCGGTCCCATGAGTCACCTCATCACCGAACCGGGCACGCCCGCCGCGCCGCCCCCGCCGCCGCACGACCACGGCGGACGGGGACGGCTCGTCGAGGTGGTCGTCCCCGTCCACAACGAGGAACGCGTCCTCGCCGCCAGCGTCGAACGCCTGCACGCCTACCTCGCCGACACCCTGCCCTACCCCTTCCGCATCACCGTCGCCGACAACGCCAGCACCGACGCCACCTGGCCGATCGCCCGCGACCTGGCCGCCCGCCACCCCCGCGTCCGCGCCGTCCGCCTGCGCGACAAGGGCCGCGGACGTGCCCTGCGCCACGTGTGGGGCACCAGCGACGCCGACGTCGTCGCCTACATGGACGTCGACCTGTCCACCGACCTGGACGCGTTCCTGCCGCTGGTCGCCCCCCTCATCTCCGGGCACAGCGACCTGGCCATCGGCTCCCGCCTGACCCGCGGCTCCGCCGTCGTGCGCGGACCCCGCCGCGAGATCATCTCCCGCTGCTACAACCTGCTGCTGCGCACCGCCCTGGCCGCCCGCTTCACCGACGCCCAGTGCGGCTTCAAGGCCGCCCGCACCGAGATCGTCCAGGCGCTGCTGCCCGCCGTCGAGGACGAGGAGTGGTTCTTCGACACCGAGCTGCTCCTGCTCGCCGAACGCAACGGGCTGCGCATCCACGAGGTCCCCGTCGACTGGGTCGACGACCCCGACAGCCGCGTCGACGTCCTGCGCACCGCCCGCGACGACCTGCGCGGCATGGCCCGCGTCGCCCGCCGCATGCTCACCGGCGCGTTCCGCGCCCCCGTCGGCGGACGCCCCCGCCCCACCGCCGCCGACGCGCTCCCCGCCGGCATGGCCCGCCAGCTGCCCGCCTTCGCCGTCATCGGCGTCCTCAGCACCCTCGCCCAGCTCATCCTGTTCGTCCTGCTGCGCCTGTTCCTCGGGCCGCTGTGGGCCAACGCGCTCTCCCTGGTGATCACCACCGTCGGCAACACCGCCGCCCACCGCCGCTTCACCTTCGGCGTCACCGGCCCCCGCCGCGCCCTGCGCCAGCAGCTCGAAGGCGGCGCCGCGTTCCTGCTCGGCCTGGCCCTCAGCACCGGCGGCCTGGCCCTGCTGCACGCCGCCGCGCCCGGCGCCGGACGCGCCGTCGAGGTCGCCGCGCTCGTCACCGCCAACGCCCTGGCCACCCTCGCGCGGTTCCTGCTCATGCGCGCCTGGATCTTCCACCCCCGCCGCCTCGGCGACCACCCCGCCCCACCCGCCGCGGGAGCCTCCACCGCGCCCCCGCCCGCCCACGACACCACCGGAGGGACCACGGCATGACCTCCACCCTCACCCCGCCGCCCCCCACCGGGCGCACCGCGCCCCGCGGCCGCGCCCGCCGCCTGCTCCTCGGCCCCGGCGACCACCCGCGCTGGGCGCGCCCCGCCCTGTGGGCCGTCCTGATCGCCGCCACCGCCCTGTACGCGTGGGGGCTGTCGGCCGCCGGGGACGCCAACGCCTACTACTCCGCCGCCGTCAAGAGCGGCACCCAGAGCTGGAAGGCGTTCTTCTTCGGCTCCCTGGACGCCGGCTCCTACATCACCGTCGACAAACCCCCCATGGCCCTGTGGGCGATGGGACTGACCGCCCGCGTCATCGGATTCGGGACCTGGAGCCTGCTGCTCCCGCAGGTCGCCGCCGGCGTCGCCGCCGTCGCCGTGCTGCACGCCACGGTCCGCCGCGCCTTCGGGCACGCCGCCGCGCTCACCGCCGCCGCCGTCCTGGCCCTCACCCCGATCACCGTCGCGATCAACCGCGACAACAACCCCGACACCCTCCTGGTGCTGTTCCTGGTCGCCGCCGCCTGGGCCTGCCAGCGCGCCATCGACACCGGCCGGCTGCGGCCCCTGCTGCTCGCGGCGCTCCTGGTCGGATGCGGCTTCAACACCAAGATGCTGCAGGCGTTCCTGATCGTCCCCGCGCTGGCCCTGGCCTACCTGGCCGCCGCGCGGCCCGGCCTGCTCCGCCGCGCCGGGCACCTGCTCGCCGCCGGCGCCGTCCTCGCCGCGTCCTCCCTGTGGTGGACGCTGCTGGTCGACGCCATCCCCGCCCGCTCCCGCCCCTACATCGGCGGCAGCACCGACGGCACCGCCTGGGACCTGGTCATCGGCTACAACGGCCTCGGCCGCATCCTCGGCCAGGGCAGCGGCCCGGGCGGACGCGGCGGCCCCGGAGGCGGCGGCGGGTTCGGCGGCCGGTCCGGCGCCGGACGGCTGTTCAACGACATCCTCGGCGGCCAGATCTCCTGGCTCGTCCCCTTCGCCGTCCTCGCCCTGGCCGCCGGGCTCGTCCTGCTGCGGCGCCGCCCCCGCACCGACACCGCACGCGCCGCGCTGCTGCTGTGGGGCGGATGGCTCGCCGTCCACTACGTCGTGTTCAGCTTCGCCCAGGGCACCTTCCACCCCTACTACTCCACCGCCATGGCGCCCGCGATCGCCGCGCTCACCGGCGCCGGAGCGGTCCTGCTGACCGGCGCGCACCGCAGGTCGCGGGCCTGGGCGTGGGCGCTGCCCGCGGGCGTCGCCGCCACCGGCGCGTGGGCGTTCGTCCTGCTGGACCGCACCCCGTCCTGGAACCCGTGGCTGCGGTGGGCCGTCGCCGCCGCCACCGTCCTGGCCGTCGCCGCCCTGGTCGCGGGCCGGGTCTCCGGACGCGCCGGGGCACGCGCCACCGTCATCGGCGCCGCCCTCGCCGTGATCGCGGGCCTGGCGGGCCCGGGCGCCTACGCCGTCTCGGCCGCCTCCACCACCTCCAACGGCACCAACCCCCTGGCCGGTCCCACCTCCGGCGGCGGATTCGGCGGCGGATTCGGGCCGCGCGGCGCCATCCCCGGCGGCCGCGGCGCACCCCCCGCCATGCCCGGCGGACAGGCCCCCAACGGGCCGATGCCCCCGTGGCAGGCCGGAGGCCAGAACGGGCAGGCCCCCGACGGGCAGTCACCCGACGGGCGGGGCGCGGACGGGCGCGGGCAGCGGCCCGGCGGGTCCGGCGCGCGCGGCGGACCCGGCGACGGCCCCGGTGGGGGCGTCGGTGGGGGCGTCGACACCAAGATGACCGACTACCTGGAGGCGAACCAGGGCGGCGCCACCTGGCTGGTCGCCGTCTCCAGCGCCCAGGAGGCCTCCTCGATCATCCTGCGGACCGGGCGCCCCGTCATCGCCATGGGCGGCTTCACCGGCAGCGACCCCGCCATGACCGTCGCCAAGCTCCAGCAGTACGTCAAGGACGGCAAGCTCCGCTACATCCTGCTCGGCGGCCGCATGGGCCCCGGCGGCGGCGACACCGCCGTCACCGCCTGGGTCCAGAAGAACGCGACCCCCGTCGACGCGAGCGCCTACGGCGGCGCCACCGGCGCCCAGCTGTACAAGCTCGACTGAACAGGGGAAGACGCACATGACCACCACGATCCCGGCCGCCCCGCCCGCGCCCCGCACCCCGCGCGGGTGGGGCGGCGCCGCCCGCAGGCTGCTGCGCGGCCCCGCCGCCGACCCCGCCTGGGCACGGCCCGCCCTGCTGGCCCTGCTCACCGCGACCGGCGCCGCCTACATCTGGGGACTCGGCGCGTCCGGATGGGCCAACGCGTTCTACTCCGCCGCCGTCCAGGCCGGCGCCACCAGCTGGAAGGCGTTCTTCTTCGGCTCCTCCGACGCCGCCAACGCCATCACCGTCGACAAGCCGCCCGCCGCGCTGTGGCCGATGGCCCTGGCCGCCCGCGTGTTCGGCGTCAACACCTGGAGCATCCTCGTCCCGCAGGCGCTCATGGGCGTGGCGACCGTCGCGGTGCTGCACGCGGCCGTCCGGCGCCGCATCCCCGCCTGGGCGGCCCTGCTCGCCGGCGCCGCGCTCGCCCTGACGCCGGCGGCCGCGCTGATGTTCCGGTTCAACAACCCCGACGCCCTGCTGGTGCTGCTGCTGACCTGCGGCGCCTACGCGGCGCTGCGCGCCCAGGAGAACGCGGGCACCCGCTGGCTGCTGCTCGCCGCCGCCTGCGTCGGAACCGGGTTCCTGGCCAAGATGCTCCAGGCGTTCCTGGTCGTCCCGGTGTTCGCGCTGGTCTACCTGCTCGCCGCGCCGACGCCCTGGCGGCGCCGGCTGTGGCAGCTGGCCGCCGCCGGGGGAGTGCTGCTGGCCTCCGCGGGGTGGTGGGTCGCGGCCGTCGCGCTGGTGCCCGCCTCCGCCCGCCCCTACATCGGCGGATCGCAGCACGACTCCGTCCTGGAACTGGCCCTCGGCTACAACGGGATCGGACGCCTCAACGGCGAGGAGACCGGCGGCCTCGGCAACCTCGACCAGGACGCCGGATGGGGCCGCATGTTCGGGCCCGTCATCGGCGGCCAGATCTCCTGGCTGCTGCCCGCCGCGCTCGCCCTGCTCGCCGCCGGGCTGTGGGCCGCGCGCCGCGCGCCCCGCACCGACCCCGCCCGCGCCGCCCTGGCGCTGTGGGGCGGATGGCTCCTGCTCACCGCCGCGGTCTTCAGCTGGATGCAGGGCATCTTCCACGAGTACTACACCGTCGCGCTCGCCCCCGCGATCGCCGCGCTCACCGGCATGGGCGCCGCGCTGCTGTGGGAACGCCGCCGCGCCCCCGAGGCCGCCGCGGTCCTGTCGGCGACCGTCGCCCTCACCGCCCTGTGGGCCTACGTGCTGCTCGGCCGGTCGGCGGACTGGCACCCCTGGCTCGCGCCCGCGGTCGCGGCCGCCGGGCTGCTGGCCGCCGCGGGCCTCGCGGCCGCGAGGCTGCTGCGCGGACCCGTCCTCGCCGCGGCCGCCGCCCTGGCGGTCCTGGCCTGCCTCGCCGGGCCCGCCGCCTACGCCGCCGAGACCGTCCGCACCCCGCACACCGGCGCCATCGTCACCGCGGGCCCCGCCACCTCCACCGGCTCCGGCCCCGGACGCGGCCGCCCGGGCCGCCGCCCCGGACGCGCCGGACCCGGTGGCTGGACCCGCGGCCCCGCCGCACCCCCGCCCCAGGGCCCCGGCGCCGCCGGACGCATGCCCGGCGGCCCTGCGGGCCCCAGAGGCGGCGGGGGACCGGGAGGCGGGCCGGGCGGGCTCCTGAACGCCGGGGCCCCCGGCGCCGCCGTCACCGCCGCTCTCAGAACCGGCGCCACCTCCTACACCTGGGTCGCCGCCGCCGTCGGATCCAACACCGCCGCCGGCTACCAGCTCGCCGCCGGAAGGCCCGTGATGGCCGTCGGCGGGTTCAACGGCACCGACCCCGCCCCCACCCTCGCCGAGTTCCAGCGCCTCGCCCGCCAAGGCAGGATCCACTACTTCGTCGGCGGCGACCGCGGCCGGCCAGGGGCGCGCGGCACGGGCCCGGGGACGCGCGCCGCCAGCGGCAGCGACGCCGCCCAGCAGATCAGCGCATGGGTCGCCGCGAACTACACCCCCGCCACCGTCGGCGGCACCGTCCTGTACGACCTGACCCCCGGCGCGGCGTGACCGGGCGTCCCGCGCGGGGAAGGGAGGAAGGAGAACGGCACCAGCGAACAGGGAGTGACCCGATGGCCGACACGCTCGACGCCGACGAAGTCGCCGAACGCCTGCGCGGCCTGCCCGCCTGGAGCCGGGACGGCGACCGGATCCGCAGGCAGGTCACCGCGCCGTCCTTCCCCGCCGGGATCGAGGTGGTCGCCGACGTCGCCCGCGCCGCCGAGGACGCCGACCACCACCCCGACATCGACATCCGCTGGCGCACCCTGACCTTCGCCCTGTCCACCCACAGCGCCGGCGGCCTCACCGGCAAGGACTTCGACCTCGCCGCGACGATCGACCGGATCGCCGCCCGGCACGGCGCCGGGTAGGGCCGCGATGGCCGTGCAGGTGGCGGTGTGCGGGCCGGGGGAGTGCACCGAGCTCCAATGGGACCACGCCTACGAGACCGGCCGGATCCTCGCCGGGCGCGGCGCCGTGGTCGTGTGCGGCGGGCACGGCGGCGTGATGGCCGCCGCGGCCGCGGGCGCCCGCACCGCCGGCGGCGTCGTGGTCGGGATCCTGCCCGCCGCCGACCGCACCGCCGCCGGGCCCGACCTCACCGTCGCCGTCCCCACCGGACTCGGCCAGGCCCGCAACAACGTCCTCGTCAACTCCGCCGACGCCGTCATCGCCGTCGGCGGATCCTGGGGGACGCTGTCGGAGATCGCCCTGGCCATGCGCGCCGGACGCGTCCCCGTCGTCCAGCTCGGCGGCTGGCGCGTCCACGACGAGGACGGACGGCCCGTCGGCGGCCTCGTGCACGCCGCCGACCCCGCCGCCGCCGTCCGCGCCACCGGCCTGTGGCCCTAGCCCCGCGCCTTGACCGGCGGTCCGACCCGTCCTCACAAGAAGAAGCGGCCCCGAAGGGCCGCTCCTTGTTGGCGGGCCACGCCCCAGGTGCCGCAGGAGAGTCAGTGGGTCCGCTCCCAGAGCTCACGCTTCCGGGCCTGGCGGATCCGCCGCTCCTCCTGGCGGCGCTGGGCCGCGTCCCTGGTGTTCCGCGCGGCCACGCGGCGCCTGTACCACCTGCTGGCCTTCACGGAGTCCTCGACGCACGCGACGACCGCGAGGCCGGCGAGGGGGACGAAGACGATGGCGACGATGGCGACGCCCGTGAGCAACCCGTCTCCGACAGGGTCGTCGGGGCCGCCGTCCAGCATGTCGAAGAAGGCGCCCCAGACGCCGCCGGCGACGAGGATGAGGACGAGGGACAGGATGACCTTCCCGAGGTCCTCCAGGGTTTGTGCGGTGCGCTCGAATCCGCGCATGTGATCACGACCTTCGGTCTTTGGTTCCGAGCTCCGGGCGTCCGGAGCAGCCCTAGGTGACCAGGGCTGGACTAGACCGTGCGCGGCCGAAGGCCGTTGGCCACACCTCGGTCCCGCCGCCGGAGCACGCTCCCGCCGGCGACCGGCCGGGCGGCTCTAGTGGGCGGAGAAGCCGCCGTCGACGAAGATCGACTGGCCGGTGACGTAGGCCGCCGACGGCGACGCCAGGAACACCGCCGCGCCGGCGAAGTCCTCCGCCAGGCCGTTGCGGCCGGTCATCGTCCGCTCGGCGAGCGCCCGCACCTTCGCCGGGTCCGACGACAGGCGCGCGTTCAGCGGCGTCATCACGAAGCCCGGCACCAGGGCGTTGGCGGTGACGCCGCGGCTCGACCACGCCTCGGCCTGCGACCGGGCCAGCGCCACCAGCCCCGCCTTGGACACCCCGTAGGCGCCGCTGGTCACCGACGCCCGGAACGCCTGCTGCGAGGCGATGTGGATCAGCCGCCCGAACCCGCGCTCGGCCATGCCCGGCCCGAACCGCTGCCCGAGCAGGAACGGCGCGTCCAGGTTCACCGCCATCGTGGTGTCCCACACGTCGGTGCCGAGCTCGTCCATCGGCGGCCGCAGGTTCACCCCCGCCGCGCTGACCAGGATGTCGGGCTCGCCGAACGCCGCCGCCGCGTCCTCGGCGGCCCCGGCGACCGCGTCCCGCGACCCGAGGTCGGCGCTCACCGCCGCGGCCCGGCAGCCGTGCCCCTCCAGCTCCCCGACGGTCGCCGCCAGCTCGGACTCCCGCCGCGCCACGACGACCACCGAGGCCCCGGCCCGCGCGAGCGCCCCGGCGATCGCGCGGCCGATCCCCGAACTGCCGCCCGTCACCACCGCGACCCTGCCCTCCAGCGAGAACAGCTCGGACAGGTACGGCGCGGGAGACGGGCGATCGCTCATGAGCGCAGAGTCTAGGGGCCGGGCGGCGGGTCGTCCGGCGGGCCCCCGCCGCGGCGGCGGTCCCGCCACACCACGAAGACGATCACCGCGACCACCACGAACGTCGGCACGAAGAACGGCACCGCCGTGATGATCGGATGGGACGCCAGCACGCCCTGCGCCGTCATGCGCCCGCCCTCGCGCGCGGCCCGCCCCGGGCGGCCCCGGCAGGCCCGGGGCGGTCCGGCAGCCGCCGCGCGATCCGCGCCACGCCCCAGCCCAGCGACAGCACCAGTGCCAGCGTGCACAGCAGCACCACCGCCGAGCACACCGCCCACAGCCAGCCCGGCACGTCGGTCCTCAGCTCCCGCTGCAGGATCGTCCGCTCGCCCCGCAGGTCCCGGGTGAAGCGCGGCGGCGCGGGCAGTTCCTTCGCGCCGATCGCCGAATCGTCGGGCAGGTAGACCGGGACGCCCGCCAGCGTCCGCCCGTCGTGCACGCGCACCAGCGTCTTCCACTCGCCGTGCAGCGGCATCGGCTCGCTCGTGCGGTAGACGCCCTCGCGGACCCTCACCAGGCGGTCGACGTGCAGGCCCTGCCCCTGCCAGCCCGTCACCGTCACCCAGGCCGGGCCGTCGACGGCGTCCGCGGGGGAGAACTCGACGCGCGCTTGGGCGGTGCGGTGCGCGGCGTCGCCGCGGACGCCGGTGAGGGTGACGGTGGCCGTGCGGCCCTGCGGGACCGAGACGACCAGTCCGTTGGCGACCGCCGCCGCCACCGCCAGGATCGCCGCGGCGAACAGCCCGCGCGCCACCACCGGGCGCGGCGCACGCCCGTGCAGCCCCTCGGCCAGAAGCGCCCCGCACACCCCGCCCGCCACACCGCCCACCACGGCCATCACCATGCCCTCGGCCACGATGTCCGGCGTCCACGGCAGCCGGAACGCGACCTGCCCGTAGGCGTACTCGGCGCCGAACCCGGCCGTGCCGATCAGCACGCCCGACACCGCGCCCAGCGCCAGCGGCCGCCGCGCCAGCACCAGCGCCGCGACCTCCACGCACACCGCCTCGGCGAAGTACAGCGGCACCGCCGCCCACAGCTCCCCGATCACCCCGCCGACCAGGACCGACACCCCGCCGCGCACCACCATGTAGAACACCACGGCGAACACCGCGCCGCCGCGCCCGGCCCACAGCCGCGCCGCGACCAGCGCGCAGCCCGCCGCCAGCGCGATCAGCAGCGGCTGGTGGACGAGCCGGAACTGCGGCACCCCGAAGTCGTACTCGGCCTGGAACACCGACAGCCCGATCAGCAGCCCGCCCGCGTGCATGCAGCGCCGCACGTACCGCAGCCACCCCGGCGGCCGGCCGGCGTCCCCGGAGGCCTGGCGGCCCTCCCGCTCCAGCACCATCATCGCCACCAGCGACAGGCCCGCCCCGCCGATCAGCATCAGGTGCGTCGGCCCCCACAGCGTCACGTCCTGCCCGAAGATGCGGTGCCACACGTCGTCGAGGGGGAACCCCAGCAGCGCGTAGAAGCCGGCGCCGGCCAGCAGCACCCCGCCGGCCGGGGCGTGCCAGTCCCGGGTGATCCGCACCGACGCCGCCCCGGGGCGCTCGCCCCTGGGCAGCACGACGGCCAGGACCCCGGCGGTGAAGATGCCGAACAACCCGATCAGGATGGGGTAGTGGGCGATGTTGGCCAGCGGCCCCTCGTCCCGGCCGTGGGAGATGTGCAGGGAGATGTCCCAGTACATTCCGAGCAGCGCGACCAGCAGCGACACCATCGCGACCGGGATCGGCAGCGCCGCCCACCCCGGGGTGCCGCGGCCCGGGCCGCGCGTCGCCAGGTCCGCCGCCCGCGCCAGGACGGTGACGCGGCCGCTGCGGTGCCCCCATCCGAGCACCAGCAGCGCCGCCGTCAGCGCGGCCGCGGCGCCCGAGGCGATGAGGATCTGGTCGAGTGCCGCGCCGCCCGCCGGTCTGGCCGGCGCCCCGGCGAGCCGCGCCGCGGCG
Source organism: Actinomadura coerulea (assembly GCF_014208105.1). Lineage (NCBI taxonomy): Bacteria > Bacillati > Actinomycetota > Actinomycetes > Streptosporangiales > Thermomonosporaceae > Actinomadura > Actinomadura coerulea. Next base: position 2,110,774 of record NZ_JACHMQ010000001.1, on the reverse strand, counting down.
CCCGCGCCGCCGATCATCGCGCTCATGCCCGTCACGTGCTCCACCACCGCTGCTCCCTTGACGCGCGAACCAGGACGCCCCCGTACTGATCGGGGCGAACCCCCAAGCGGAGTATGTCACTTTCCAATGTGTCATTGTCTAGTGTCACACTTTGTGGTGTGCGACACCGGAACGGAAGGGGAGACATGCGGCGGCGGACACGAGCGAGAGCGACCGCGGTGCTGATCACGGCCACGGCCGCGCTGACGGCGGCGGCCGCCTGCGGAGAGCCCGCGTCACCGCCGTCAGGCGCGCGGACCGGCACGCCGCCCACCGCGGCGGACGGCGCCCCGGCCGCGTCCGGGCCCCCGGCCGTCCGGATCGCCGTGACCGTCACCGGCGGGAAGGCCCGCACCGCGCAGCGCCGCGTGAAGGTGCCCCGCGGCGCCGCCGTCGAGATCACCGTCACCGGCGACACCGCCGACGAGTTCCACCTGCACGGCTACGACCGCGAACTGCGGCTGCGCCCCGGACGGGCGGCCACCCTGCGCTTCACCGCCGACACCCCCGGCGTGTTCGAGGCCGAGCTGCACCACTCCGGCGCCCGCGTCCTCGAACTCCAGGTCGGGTGACCCGTGCACGTGCTCGCCCACGGGCTCGGCGGCCGCACCGACCTGCCCCTGGACGCCGTCGCCGCCATCACCGGCGGCGGCCTGGCCGTCGCGGCCTCCTTCCTCGCCCTCACCGCCGCGTGGAAACGGCCCCGCCTCCACCCCGACGCCGGGCGCCCGCTGCCCCCCGCCCTCGCCCGCGCGCTGGACGCCCCCGCCCTCACCGCGGCCGGACGCGCCCTCGCACTGGCCGCGGCCGCCCTGGTCGTCGCCGTCGCGTTCGCCGGGCCCGCCTCCGACGCCCGCAACCTCGCGCCGTGGGCGCTGTTCGTGACGTTCTGGGTGGGCCTGGTCCCCGCCAGCGTCCTGATCGGGCCCGTGTGGCGGCGCGTCAACCCGCTGCGGACCCTGCACACCGCGCTCTGCCGCGCCACCCGCACCCCGACGGCGGGACGGCGCGCCCTGCCCGCCCGCCTCGGCTACTGGCCCGCCGCCGCGTGGCTCACCGGGTTCGTCTGGCTGGAACTGGTCGCCCCGCACCGCTCCGACCCGCGCCTGGTCGGCGCCCTCATCCTCGCCTACGCCGCCGGCAACCTCGCCCCGGCCTGGTGGTTCGGCCGCGACTGGTTCACCCGCGGGGACGGGTTCGAGGCCTACTCCAGCCTGCTGGCCCGCCTGTGCCCGATCGGGCGGCGCGGCGACGGCGCCCTCGTCCTGCGCACCCCGCTCACCGGCCTGACGGGGGGCGGCCCCGAACCCGGCCTCACCGCGACCGCCTGCGTGCTGATCGGCTCGACCGGGTTCGACGGCATCACCCGCACCACCTACTGGCGCGACAACGTCGACCCCGCGAGCGTCCCCGCCGGAACCCTGGGCCTGGCCGCCGCCGTCGGCTCCGTCGCGCTGCTGTACGTCGCGGCGCTGCGGCTCAGCGCACGGCTGACCCGCCAGGACCCGGCCCTCCCGCCCGACCGGTCCGCGCCCGCGAGGTTCGCCGCGACCCTGCTGCCGATCGCCCTCGGCTACACCCTCGCCCACTACTTCTCGTTCTTCGTCCTGGAGGGCCAGACCACGTTCATCCTCGCCAGCGACCCCTTCGGGACGGGCCTGAACCTGCTCGGCTCCACCGGCAACCGCGTCGACTACGACCTCGCCGGACCCACCCTCGTCGCCCAGGTCCAGGTCAACGCCATCGTCCTCGGCCACATCGCCGGGACGATCGCCGCGCACGACCTCGCCCTGCGCCGCCCCGGCCCGGCCGCGCGGGCCCAGCTGCCCGTCGCCGCCGTCATGGTCGCGCTCACCTGCGCCGGCCTGTTCGCCCTGCTGAGCGGCTGACCGCTGACCGCCGCCACGATCGGCGGTCAGCGCGCGAACGTCCATCGCATCGCGCCGTACGGCTTCACCGTCCCCACCGCGAACACCGTGTGGAAGACGATCCGGTAGACGTACCACGGCGGCGGCCCCGCGCTCTGCGCGCTGTAGGGCGCGGTGAACGCCCCGCCCTCCACCCGCGCCGGCCACCCGCCGTCCCGGTACCCGGCCGCGACCGCCTCCAGGACCTCCGGGTCGGTGACGCGCTCGGCCTCGCCCTCCAGGACCACGTCCCCGACCGGGGTGCGGACCGAGACCGTGCACGCCGGGTTCGCCGCCAGGTTCCGGGACTTGCGCGTGCCGGGCCCGCTGACGACGTACAGGTCTCCGTCGTGCCACAGCGCGCCGACGCCCGCCGAGTGCGGGCGCCCGTCCGGGCGGACCGTGCCGAGGAACACCGGCGTGCCGGGCTCGGGCAGCGCCGCCTTCAGCGCGTCGCGCACGCCGTCCCACGCCAGCTCCCCGGCCCCGTAGATGTCGAGGTCGCGCGCCTCGACGGGATCGCGGTCGCTCATCGTCACCCTCCTTCAGGAACCGCCGTGCGAAAACCTCTCAAGGGGTAGACGGCGGGGCGGAGGCGAAATCATCGGTGCCCGGTTCCTAGAGTTGCCCGCATGGCTCCTTCGATCGCCACCGCGAACCGCGTCGACCGCTCCGAACTGCTGGAGTTCCTGCGTCCCCGCCACCACGCGCTGCTGTCCACCGCCCGCGCCGACGGCCGGCCCCAGATGTCGCCGGTGACGTGCGGCGTCGACGACCAGGGCCGCATCGTCGTGTCCACCTATCCCGAGCGGGCCAAGGCCCGCAACGCCCGCCGCGACCCGCGCGTGTCGGTGTGCGTGCTGTCCGACGACTTCAACGGCCCCTACGTGCAGGTCGACGGCACCGCCGAGGTCATCGACATGCCCGAGGCCGCCGACGCGCTCGTCGACTACTACCGCTGCATCGCCGGGGAGCACCCCGACTGGGACGAGTACCGGGAGGCCATGCGCCGCCAGGACAAGTCCCTGATCCGCGTCACCGTCGAGCGGTGGGGACCGATCGCGACCGGCGGGTTCCCCGCCCGCCTCGTCCCCGACAACTAGCGGCGGCCCGCGGCCCGCGCAGGCAGGCCGCGGCGCAGGAACTGCGCCGTGACCGACGACGGCGCCTCCAGCAGCCCGGCGGGAGTGCCGGCGAACACGACCTCGCCGCCGTGCCGGCCACCGCCGGGCCCGAGGTCGACCACCCAGTCGGCGTGCGCGACGACCTGAAGGTCGTGCTCGACGACGATGACGGTCCCGCCGCCGTCCACCAGCCGGTCCAGCAGCGCCAGCAGCGAGCCGACATCGGACATGTGCAGGCCCGTCGTGGGCTCGTCCAGCACGTACACCGTGCCGGCGCCGTGCAGGCGGGTCGCCAGCTTGATGCGCTGCCGCTCGCCGCCCGACAGCGACCCCAGCGGCCGCCCGAGCGTCATGTAGCCGAGCCCCACCTCGTCGAGGGCGCGCAGCCGCGCGGTGATCGCGCGTCCGGCCGGGTCGGCGCCCTCAGCGGCGGCGGGCCCGTCGAAGAAGCCCAGGGCCTCCTCGGCGGTCATCGCCAGGACGTCCACGATCGTGCGGCCGCGCAGCGTGTGCGCGAGGACCTCGGGGCGGTACCGGCCGCCCCGGCACGCCTCGCACGTGGTGGTGACCGGGTCCATGAACGCCAGGTCGGTGACGATGACGCCGTTGCCGTCGCACTCGGGGCACGCGCCCTTGGAGTTGTGGCTGAACAGCGCCGCGCCGGCGCCGCTCACCCGCGCGAACAGCCGGCGCAGCGGGTCCATCACGCCGACGAACGTGGCGGGGCTGGACCGGCGGGACGCCGCGATCGCCGACTGGTCCACCACGACCGCGCCGGGGTGCCGCGCGGCGAACTCGTCCATGACCAGGGTGCTCTTGCCCGACCCGGCCACGCCGGTGACCGCCGTGAGCACGCCCGTGGGGAACCGCACCGTCACGTCCTTGAGGTTGTGGGTGCGGGCGCCGGTCACCGCCAGCCATCCGCCCGGCTCCCGGAACGCGGCCTTCACCGGCGCCCGGCGGCCCAGCGCCCGGCCGGTCGGCGTCGCGGCCGCGCGCAGCCCCGCGACCGTCCCGGTGAACACGACCTCGCCGCCGTGCACGCCCGCGCCGGGCCCCATGTCGACCACGTGGTCGGCGACGGCGATCACGGCCGGGTCGTGCTCGACCACCAGCACGGTGTTGCCCTTGTCGCGCAGCCGCAGCAGCAGCGCGTTCAGCCGGTCGACGTCGCGGGGGTGCAGGCCCGCGCTGGGCTCGTCGAAGATGTAGGTCATCCCGGTCAGGCTGGACCCCAGGTGCCGGACGACCTTGAGCCGCTGCGCCTCCCCGCCCGACAGCGTGCGGGTCGGCCGGTCCAGGGACAGGTAGGACAGCCCGATGTCGGCCAGCCGCCGCAGCCGCGCGACGGCCTCCCCGGCGACCCGCGCGGCGACCGGGTCGGTGATCTCGCCGAGCGCGGCGACCAGGTCGCCGACCTCCATCCGCGACAGGTCGGCGATGCTGCGTCCGCCGATCCGCGAGGCCAGCGCCGCCGCGTTGAGCCGCGCCCCGCCGCACGCCGGGCAGGTCTGCTCGCGCACCACGCGGCGGGCGGCGTCGCGCACCTTGGGCGGCAGGGACGCCAGGTCCCGCCTGAGGTAGAGGCGGTCGAACCGCTCGATCATGCCCTCGTAGGCGTTGTGGCCCATCGACCCGGTCCGGTTGCGGCGCGGCACCCGGAACCCCTTGCCGTGCAGGAGCAGGTCCCACTCCTCGGGGGTGAAGTCCCGCAGCGGCTTGTCGGGGTCGAACAGGCCCGACTCGGCGTAGAGCTGCCACACGAACGTCCCCACGCCGAACGGAGGGAAGTCGACCGCGCCCTCGTTCAGCGACCGCCCGGTGTCCAGGAACAGGTCCAGGTCCACCCGCGCGACGTGGCCCAGGCCGTCGCATTCGGGGCACATGCCGCGCGGGTCGTTGAAGGAGTAGGCGGAGGCCTCCCCGGCGCTGGGCGTGCCGTGCCGCGAGAACAGGACCCGCAGGACGGGGGAGATGTCGGTGATGGTGCCGACCGTGGAGCGGGCGTTGCCGCCGATCGGCCGCTGGTCGACCACGACCGCGGGCGCGAGGCGGTCGATGACGTCGGCGTCGGGCCGCTCGCGGCGGGGCATCCGGTCGCGGGCGAACCAGCTGAGCGTCTCGTTCAGCTGCCGCTGCGACTCCGCCGCGACCGTCCCGAACACGATCGACGACTTGCCCGACCCCGACACTCCGGTGAACACCACGAGCCGGTTCTTCGGTATACGCAGCGAGACGTCCTTGAGGTTGTTGGTCCTTGCGCCGGTGATGATGATGTGGTCCCCGTTCATGGCCGGAACGCTAGGCGGCAAAGAGGCCAGGATCTGACCGCATTCGACGCATACTGGGGTCATGTCGTCCGAACGCCTTCTGCGGCTGTTGTCCCTCCTGCAGACCCGCCGCGAGTGGAGCGGGCCGGAGCTGTGCGAGCGCCTGGCCGTCAGCCCCCGAACCGTCCGCCGCGACATCGAGCGGCTGCGCGGCCTCGGCTACCCCGTGCACGCCACGCTCGGAGCGGCCGGCGGCTACGTCCTGGAGGCCGGGGCCGCGATGCCGCCGCTGCTGCTGGACGACGAGGAGGCCGTCGCGATCGCCGTCGGGCTGCGCGCCGCGACCGGGGGAGCGGTCGAGGGCATCGCCGAGGCGTCGGTGCGCGCCCTGGCCAAGCTCGAACAGGTCCTGCCCGCGCGGCTGCGGCGCCGCGTCACCGCCCTGCACGCCGCCACCACCACCCTGGGCTCCCGGCCCGCAGGGCCGGTCGCCGCCCCCGAGACCCTGACGGTCCTGGCCGCGGCGTGCCGCGACCACGAGCGCGTCCGCTTCGCCTACCGCGGCGCCGGCGACCGGGAGACCCGGCGCCTGGTCGAGCCGCACGGCCTGGTGTCGGCGGGGCGGCGCTGGTACCTGGTCGCGTTCGACACCGCCCACGACGACTGGCGGGTCTTCCGCGTCGACCGCGTGTCCCGCCCGCTGCCGACCGGCGTGCGCGTCGCGCCGCGCGAACTGCCCGCCGCCGGCCCGGCCGAGTTCGTCACCCGCTTCCTGGCGGGATCGCTGCCGGCGACGCGGGCGGTGCTGCTCGTGCGCGCGTCCGCGCGGGAACTGGCCGACCGGTTCCGCGTGGCCGAGACCGAGATCGAGCCGGTCGACGACCGCACCTGCGTGCTGCGCACCTCCCCCGACTCCCTGGAGTGGACGGCGCTGCGCATCGCCTACCTCGACATCGACTTCGAGATCCGCGAACCGGCCGAGCTGCGCGACCGCGTCGCGGCCATGGCCGAGCGCCTGGCCCGCGCCGCCCGCTGACGCCCCGCCCGGTCGAGGCGCGGCACCCGCGAACGCGGCGCGGTGTCATCCGAGGTACCTGACAGAAGGTGTCAGCTTCTCCTGGAAGCCTGAGGGCACACCGATCATGAAGGAGCCGATAGATGTCCGGTATCGCCGAGTTCGTCGCCGTCAACCTCGACTGCCCGGAGCCGCCCGTCCTCGCCGCGTTCTACGCCGCGGTGACCGGAGGCGAAATCACCTACGACACCCCCGAGGCCTCCGCCGTCAAGCTGCCGAACGGCCTGGACGTGTACTTCCAGGGCGTCGCCGGGCACCAGCCGCCGACCTGGCCCGAGGGGGAGCGGCCCCAGCAGTTCCACCTCGACTTCTACGTCGACGACCTGGACAAGGCCGAGGAGACCGTGACCGGCCTCGGCGGCGCCAGGCCCGACTTCCAGCCCGGCGGCGACCGCTGGCGCGTCCTGACCGACCCCGCCGGCCACCCCTTCTGCGTCTGCCTCCGGCAGAACTAGTCGGGCCCGGCCGGGGCCGGGGCTAGCCGAGCACCCGCACCGGCACGCCGCCGCGCGGGCGCATCGCGGTCACGCTCGTCGGCGTGGCGGCGGGGGACACCAGGGACAGCCGCGTGCGGCGCAGCAGGCACGCCAGCATCGTCTTGATCTCCACCGTCGCCAGCGTCGAGCCGATGCAGCGGTGCGGGCCGCCGCCGAACGGCAGGTACGTCGCGGGCGTGGTGGGACGGTACAGCGCCGAGGACCGGTCCCACCGCTCGGGCCGGAACCGCCCCGCCTGCGGCCACACCTCCGGCATCCGGTGGGTGACGAACGGCGAGTAGAACACCATCGCCCCCGCCGGGACCCGGTACCCGCCGTAGGAGAAGTCCTCGACCGGGACGCGGGCGCTGAGCACGGCGGGCGGGAACAGCCGCAGCGTCTCGTTCACCACCCCGTCCAGGTACTCCAGCGCGGGCAGGTCGGCGGCCTCGACCGGCCGGTCGCCGACCACCTCGGCCACCTCCCGCCGCGCCCGCTCCTCGGCCTCCGGATGGGACAGCAGCGCGTGCACCGCCCACGCCATCGCGGCGCTGGTGGTGTCGTACCCGGCCGAGATCAGGCTGATGACCTGGTCCTGGAGTTCCTGGCGGGTCAGGCCCGCGCCGTCCTCGTCGCGCGAGGACAGCAGCATGCCCAGCACGTCGTCGTACTCGCCGCCCTCGCGCAGCCGCCGCTCGATCTCCTCGTCCACCCGCCGGGCGACCAGCGCCCGCGACGCCGCGACGCGCCTCATGTAGGGGTTGGGCACCGACCGCAGCACCATCTGCAGCACGAAGTTGCGGTCGACGGCCGCGAGCGCGACCTGCAGCCGCCGCCCGATCACCTCGCTGTCGGCGGCGAGCCGGTCGCCGAACAGCACCTCCACCGTGCTGCGGCGGATCACCGCGCGCAGTTCGGCGTAGGCGTCCAGCGTCCGGCCGGGGCGCCAGGACTCCAGCGCGGCGTCGGTGTTGGCCGCCATCCGCGCCACGTACCCGGCGACGCGCCGGTGGTGGAAGGCCGGCTGGACGAGGCGGCGCCGCCGCCGGTGGTCGTCGCCGTCGCTGACGATCAGCGCGGTCTCCCCGTTCACCGGCACCAGCAGGTCGAAGGCCTCCCGCCAGCGGAACAGGCCGGAGTTGGCGAACACGAACGCGTTGGCGTCGGGGCCGAACAGGTGCACGAACGGCATCCGGCGCGTTCCGACGACCGCGACGGGGCCCGCCTCGGCGTGCAGGCGCAGCAGGCTCGCGCACGGGTTCCGCGTGAACCCGATCCCGTGCCGGACCGTCAGCGACGGGGAGGGGCCCCGCGCCCTCCCGCCCGCCGTGGAGGCCTTGCGGGGACGGGGCGCGCGTACCGGGGTGTCGGGTGCCACGCGCCCCACTATCGCACGCCCCCCGCCGCCCCGGCGCCGCGCGCGGTGGGAGGATGGGATCCGTGAAGGACGACCGAGCGGAAGGGACGCACAACCCCAAGCCGGGCAGGCAGACGGTGGACCGCTCCGCGGCGGTGCTCCGCCGCGAACGCGGCTACTCCGTCAACGACGAGGAGCGGCCGGCCGGCCGCCGCGAGCCGCCTCACCGACCTGCACCGCCGCCTGTCCTGACCTGCGCCTGTCCTGACCGCCGCCGCTAGCCCGCCGCGCCGGAGGCGGTGGAGGCGGCGGCGAGTTCGTCCAGCAGCGCCGCGACCGCGGGCGGACGCGGGCCCGCGGCGACGACCGCGCTGATGCTGCGGCCGCCGAGGCCGCGCACGCCGGGCAGCGCCACGCCCGGCTCGGTGTGCAGGGCGAGCGCCAGCCCCGGCAGCGTCGTCACGGCCAGGCCCCGCGCGACCAGCCGCTGGACGGCGACATGGTCCTCGGTGGCGAAGGCGATGTCGGGGGTGAACCCGGCCCGCGCGCACGCCCACCGCAGATGGTCGCGGCACCGCGCGCAGCCCGACGCCCACGTCTCCCCGGCGAGGTCCTCCAGCCGCGGCCGCCGCGCCGACGCCAGCGGATGCGCGGCCGGGACCAGCAGCCGCAGCGGGTCCTCGCACAGCGCGACCTCACGGAACCGCGCGTCGGCCTCGGGCGGCATGGACGCGTGCCGGAACACCACCGCGATGTCGGCCTCCCCGGCGCGCAGCAGCGCCAGCGCCTCGGGCGGCTCGGCGTCCACCAGCGTCACCGACACCCCCGGAGCGCGGGCCCGCAGCCGGACCAGGGCGTCGGGCAGCAGCCCGCCCGCCGCCGTGGGGAACACCGCGGCCCGCACCCGGCCGGCGCGCAGCCCGGCGATCGCGGCGATCCGCTCCTCGGCGTCGCCCATGCGGGCCAGCACGTCCTCGACGTGCTCGACCAGCACCCGGCCCGCCTCGGTCAGCCGCACGCCCCGGCCGTGCCGGACCACCAAGGGCGTGCCGACCACGGCCTCCAGACGGGCGATGTGGTGCGACACCGCGGGCTGGGTGTAGGCCAGGGACCGGGCGGCGGCGGTCATCGACCCGAGCCGCGCCACCTCGCGCAGGATCCGGCCCCGATGCAGGTCCAGCATCGACGCAAGGTATCAACACCGCTGATGGGAAACCAAGAAAACCGCACTTTGTGCTATGGCCTCCCGAGGCCCCACGATCGGGGTATGACCCTTTCCCTGCCGCAGGCGCAGCGCGAGTTCGGCGCCGGCGTCGCCTTCCTCAACACCGCCACCTACGGGCTGCCGCCGCGCGCCGCGCACGAGGCGATGCTCGCCGCCGAACGCGACCGGGCCGCCGGGCTGCTGGACCCCGGCGCGCTGGACGAGGCGGTCGCACGGTCCCGGGAGGCGTTCGCGCGGCTGCTGGGCGTCCCGGCGGACCGGGTCGCGTGCGGCCCGCAGGTGTCCTACTTCACCGGGCTGGTCGCGGCGTCCCTGCCCGCCGGCGCCGAGGTCCTGGTCGCCGACGGCGACTTCACCTCGCTGCTGTTCCCCTTCGCCGCCCGCCCCGACCTCAGCGTCCGGTCGGTCCCGCTGGAGCGGATCGCCGGGCACGTCGGCGCGGGCACCGCCCTGGTCGCGGTGTCGGCGGTGCAGTCCGCCGACGGCCGCATCGCCCCCATGGACGAGATCGTCGGCGCCGCCCGCGCGCACGGCGCCCGCGTCCTGCTGGACGCCACCCAGGCCGCCGGATGGCTGCCGCTGCCCGCCGACCGCGTCGACTGGCTGGTCGCCGGCGGCTACAAGTGGCTGCTCGGCCCGCGCGGGACCTGCTTCCTGACCGGCACCCGCGAGGCCCTGGACGCCCTGCCCGCCATCGGCGCCGGCTGGTACGCCGGCGCCGACGTCTGGGACTCCGTCTACGGGCTGCCGCTGCGCCTGGCCGACGGCGCCCGCCGACTGGACCTGTCCCCGGCGTGGCAGTGCTGGGCCGGGCACGCCCCCGCCCTGGAACTGCTGGAGCGGGTCGGGATCCCGGCGATCCACGACCACGACGTGGCGCTGGCGCGCCGGTTCGCCGCCGAGCTCGGCCTCCCGCCGGGCGACTCGGCGATCGTGTCGGTGCCCGTCCCCGAGGGCGCCGCCGACCTGCTGCGCCGCAACGGGGTCATCGCCTCCGTGCGGGCCGGACGGCTGCGCTGCGCGTTCCACCTCAGCACCACCGACGCCGACGTCGACAAGGCCGTCGGACTGATCGCCCCGCTCCTCCCGGCCGCCGGGTGAAGTTCTTACAAGGTTCGAACAAGGTGCCTTGACCGGCCCGTCCAGGCGGCCCCGGCCGGGCCGTGCGGCCTACCTTCGTGCGCATGAACGTACTGCTCACCGGGTCGGCCGGGTTCGTCGGCTCGCACATCGCCGAGGCCCTGACCGCCGCCGGCCACCAGGTCCGCGGGCTCGACACGCGCCCCGACGGCCTCGGCGACCCGCCCGCCGACGTCCGCGACGCCGCCGCGGTCGCGCGGCGGCTGGAGGGCGTCGACGCCGTCTGCCACCAGGCCGCCAAGGTCGGCCTCGGCGTCGACGTGTCCGACCTGCCCGACTACACCTCCGCCAACGTGCAGGGCACCGCCGTGCTGCTGGCCGAGATGGCCCGCGCCGGCGTCGGGACCCTGGTGCTGGCGTCCTCGATGGTCGTGTACGGGGAGGGCGCCTACACCTGCGCCGTCCACGGACCCGTCCGCCCCGGACCCCGCGCGCTGGACGCGCTGCGCGCCGGGCGGTTCGAGCCGCCGTGCCCGGCGTGCGGGCAGCCGCTCGCCCCCGGTGCCGTCGGTGAGGAGGCCCCGCCCGGCCCCCGCAACGCCTACGCCGACACCAAGCTCGCCCAGGAGCACCTGGCCGCGTCCTGGGCGCGCGCGACCGGCGGGTTCGTCGCCGCGCTGCGCTACCACAACGTCTACGGGCCGCGGATGCCGCGCGACACCCCCTACGCCGGCGTCGCGGCGATCTTCCGGTCGCGGCTGATGGACGGGCGGGAGCCGCTGGTGTTCGAGGACGGCGCGCAGCGCCGCGACTTCGTCCACGTCCGCGACGTCGCGCGCGCGAACGCGCTGGCGCTGGAGCGCGCCGCGGCCGCCCCGCCCGAGGCCGGCGCCCTGCGCGCCTACAACATCGCCAGCGGCGACCCCCGCACCGTCGGCGACATGGCCGGCGCGCTCGCCGACGCGTTCGGCGGCCCCCGGCCCCGCGTCACCGGGGACTACCGGCTCGGGGACGTCCGCCACATCGTCGCCAGGCCCGACCGCGCCCGCCGCGAGCTCGGCTTCCGCCCGCGGGTGCCGTTCGCCGAGGGCATGGCCGAGTTCGCCCTGCCGCACGTCACCAGTTCGTAAGGGTCGCCGCCCCGTCACCGAAAGTAGCGTCTGAGCTGTGATCGATGTGGTTCTCCCGTGCCTGAACGAGGCCGAGGCGTTGCCCTGGGTGCTGGACCGGATGCCCGAGGGGTTCCGCGCCCTGGTGGTCGACAACGCCTCCACCGACGACTCCGCGCGCGTTGCCGCGGACCGCGGCGCCCGCGTCGTGGCGGCGCCGCAGCGCGGCTTCGGCGCCGCCTGCCACGCCGGCCTGCGCGCCGCCGAGACCGAGGTGGTGTGCGTGATGGACGCCGACGCCTCGCTCGACCCCGCCGACCTGCCCCGGCTGGTCGCCGCGCTCGGCGCCCTGTCGCCGCCGACTCTGTCACCGGGCCTGCCGCCGCCGGGTCTGGTGCTGGGGCGGCGGCGGCCGACCGGGCCGGGCGCGTGGCCGCCGCACGCCCGCCTGGGCAACGCCGTGCTGGCCCGGTCGCTGAACCGGCGCGCCGGGACCCGGCTGCGCGACCTCGGGCCGATGCGCGCCGCCCGCCGCGACGCCCTGCTGGCCCTCGGCCTGCGGGACCGCCGGTTCGGCTACCCCCTGGAGATGGTGCTGCGCGCCGCCCGCGCCGGCTGGCGCATCGGCGAGATCGACGTGCCCTACCGGCCCCGCACCGGCGACTCGAAGGTCACCGGGACGCTCGGCGGGACGGTCCGCGCCGTCCGCGACATGCGCCGCGTGCTGGCGGAGGTCGCCCGATGACCGCAGCGCCCCGCCCCGGCGGCCCCGGGCCCGACGACGCCGGCCTCGCCGACATCATCGTCATCGCCAAGCAGCCCGTCCCCGGCCGGGTGAAGACCCGCCTCACGCCCGCCTACACCGCCGCCGAGGCCGCCGCGCTCGCCGAGGCGTCCCTGCGCGACACCCTCGCCGCCGTGGCCGCCGCGAGGGCCGGCCGGCGGGTCCTCGCGCTCGCCGGCGACCCCGGGCCGTGGCTGCCGGACGGCTTCACCGTCGTCGCCCAGCGCGGCGGCGGCCTGGACGAGCGCCTGGCCCACGCCTTCGCCGACGCCGACGCCGGCCGCCCGCTGGTACTCATCGGCATGGACACCCCGCAGGTCACGCCCGCGCTGCTCGACCGCGCCCGGCGCGCCCTCGGCCGCCGCGACGCGGTGTTCGGGCCCGCCCGCGACGGCGGGTTCTGGCTGCTCGGGCTGCGCCGGCCCGCCGCGGCGCTGCTGCGCGGCGTCCCGATGTCGCGCCCCGACACCGGCGCGGTCCAGCTGGCCCGGCTGCGCGCCGCCGGGCTGCGGACCGCGACGCTGCCCGAGCTCACCGACGTCGACACCCCCGCCGACGCCGCCGCGGTCGCCGCGGCCGCGCCGGACGGCCTGTTCGCCGCCGCCGTGCGCGCCCTCGGCGACCGGACCGTCCCGGCATGATCGGCGAACTGTACGAGGAGGCGCTGCGGGGCCGCGCCCCGGTGGAGATCGAGCACGCCGACGGGCGCCGCCGGCCGCTGCCGCTGCACGACTGGCTGGCCGTGCGGGACGGTGACGGCGGGCTGCTGGACCGCTGCCAGGGCGCCACCCTGGACGTCGGCTCGGGACCGGGCCGGCTGACGGTGGCGCTGGCCCGCCGCGGCCTGCCGGTGCTGGGCATCGACCTGGCCCCCTCCGCGGTCGCGCTGACCGTCGCGGCGGGCGGCCCCGCCCTGTGCCGCGACGTGTTCGGCCGCGTGCCCGGCGCCGGGCGCTGGCGCACCGCGCTGCTCGCCGACGGCAACATCGGCATCGGCGGCGACCCCGCCGCGCTGCTGCGCCGCGTCCTGACGCTGCTGGCGCCCGGCGGCCGGGTGCTGGCGGAGGTCGACCCGCCCGGCTCGGCCTCACGGGTCGAGCCGCTCCGGCTGCGCTCGGACCGGTCGGTCGGCGAATGGTTCCCCTGGGCGCACGTGTCCGCCGACGCCGTCGCCGGGCTGGCCGCCCGGTGCGCCGCGACCGTGACCGAGACCTGGGAGGACGCGGACCGCTGGTTCGTCACCCTGCGCCCCGTGGAGGAACGCCCATGAGACCCGCACCCGGCCGGCACAGGCCGCCCGCGCCCGCCGCCGTGCTGCGCGGCATCCCGGGACGGTTCACCAGCCGCCTGCACGACGAGCGGATCGCCTCCTGGCTCGGCATCGCCCTGGGCGTCAGCGTCCTGGTGTCCTTCGGGACCGGGCTGGTCAGCCACTTCATGCAGCAGCCCGCCGGGTGGATGCGGTGGCCGTCGCGGCCGGTGAACCTGTACCGGGTCACCCAGGGCGTGCACGTCATCGGCGGGCTGGCGACCGTCCCGCTCCTGCTGGCCAAGCTGTGGACGGTCTACCCGCGGCTGTGGCAGTGGCCGCCGGTCCGCTCCCTCGTCCACGGCGCGCAGCGGCTGCTGGTGTTCGTCCTGGTCGGCGCGGCGCTGTTCCAGTTCGTCACCGGGGTGCTGAACGTCGCCTACTGGTACGTGTTCAGGTTCTACTTCACCACCGCGCACTACTGGACGGCCTACATCCTGGTCGGCGCGCTGGTCGTCCACATCGCCGACCAGTGGGCCAAGGCGCGCCGCACCGTCATGACCCGCCCCGAGGACGGCGTCGGGCGCCGCGGCTTCCTGCTCACCGTCGCGGGCGCGAGCGGCGTCGTCGCGCTCACCACGGTGGGGGAGGCGGTCACCCCGCTGGCGCCGCTGGCGGTGCTGGCGCCGCGCCGCCCCGGCACCGGGCCGCAGGACGTCCCGGTCAACAAGTCGGCCGCCGCGACCGGCGTCACCGCCCAGGCCCGCGACCCCCGCTGGCGCCTCACCGTCACCGGCCGGGTCGCGCGGGACGTCACCCTGTCGCTGGCCGACCTGCGCGCGCTGCCGCAGCACGACGCGCGGCTGCCCATCTCCTGCGTGGAGGGCTGGAGCGTGGAGGCGGCCTGGCGGGGCGTGCGGCTGCGCGACGTCCTGCGCCTGGCAGGTGTCGCCGGTGACGCGCAGGTGCGGGTGGAGTCGCTGCAGGCCCACGGCCTCTACCGCACGTCGATGGTCAACCCGCCGCACTGGCAGGACCCGCTGACGCTGCTGGCCCTCGGCATGAACGGCGTCCCCCTCGCCCTCGACCACGGCTACCCCTGCCGCCTCATCGCCCCGAACCGGCCCGGGGTCATGCAGACCAAGTGGGTCCACCGGCTGGTGGTGTCGTGAACGCGCGGACCGTGTCGAAGGCGGCGGCGTACGCGGCGGGCCTGGCGCTCATCGGCGTCGGGCTGCGCGGGATCGTGGACGAGGTCCCCCTGGCCGGATGGGCGAAGTGGTTCGCCGGGGCGGCCGTCCTGCACGACGCCGTCCTTGTTCCCGCGGTCCTGGCCGCGGGGGCGCTCACCGGCCTCGTGCCCGCGGGGCAGCGGCGCGTCGTGCGCGCGGCGCTGGTCATCGGCGCCTGCGTGACCGTGGTCGCGATCCCCGTGGTGCTGGCCTACGGGCGCCGCGCCGACGAGCCGTCCCGCCTCCCGCTGCCCTACGGCCGCAACCTGGCGATCGTGCTCGGCGCCATCGCCGCCGCGGCGGCCTGCGTCCTTCTGGCCCGCGCGGCCACCGCCCGCCGCCGGGCCGGGCGCGTGTCCGGGCGCGGCGGAGCGACCCGCGCCCGGCGACCGTCCCGGAAGGAGACGCGGCGATGACGCTCACCGAGACGCACGGCCGGGCGGAGGCCGCCGAGAGGCGGGCGGGGCGCGGATGGCCGGGGTGGGCCGCGGTCGCGGTGTGGGCGGCCGCGATCGCGGCGGCGTTCACCGTGGGCTGGTACCTGCGGCGCGCGGGCCTGGCCACCGAGGACCCGCTGCCCCCGCTGCACGCCCGGGCGCGGGAATGGCCGCCGCCCTGGCGGCTGCTGCCCGCCGCGGCCGTCGCGGCCCTGGCCGTGGCGGCGCTGCCCGCGCTCGCGGCCCGGCTGCCGTGGCGCGCGCTGCCGCCGGTCGCGTGGGCGGCCTCCGCCGCCTGGACGGTGGCACTGGCCGCCGGCGACGGATGGGACGCGCTCGCGCGGCCGCTGGACGCCCCGACCGAGTACCCGGCGGGCCTGGCGCAGCTGCGCCCCGACCCGCTGGAGTGGCTGCGGACCTTCACCGAGCGGCTCGGCGGCTACACCACGCACGTGCGGGGGCATCCGCCGCTGCCGATGCTGGTGCTGTGGGCGCTGGAGAAGGCCGGTCTCGGCGGTACCGGCTGGGCGGCGGCGCTCGTCATCGCGGCCGGGACTTCGGCGGCGGCGGCGATCGCGGTGACGGTGCGGTGCCTGGCGGGGGAGCGGGCGGCGCGGGCCGCGGTGCCGTTCCTGGCGCTGGCGCCGCTGGCGGTGTGGATCGCGACGGCGATGGACGCGTTCTTCCTGGCCGTCGCGGCCTGGGGCACGGCCCTGCTCGCGCTCGCCGCGCGCGGCGGGCGGAACCGGGCGCTCGCCCCGGCCGCGACGGGCGGGCTGCTGCTGGGGTGCCTGCCGTATCTGAGCTACGGGCTGCTGCCCCTGTTCGCGGTCCCGCTCGCCGTCGTGGTGCTGGGCCGTCCGCGGGTGCGGGCGCTCGTGGCCGCCGGCGCCGGGCTGGTGGTGGTCCCGGCCGCGTTCACGCTGCTGGGGTTCTGGTGGCCCGACGGCGTCCGCGCCACCCTGGACACCTACCTGGTCAGCCGCGGATCGGCGCAGCGCTCCTACGCCTACTTCCTGTTCGCGAACCTGGCGGTGCTGGGCCTGCTGACCGGTCCGGCGGTGGCGCACGCGCTGCCGCGCACCCTGGCCCGGCTCGGCCGGGGCGCCCTGTGGCGGGAGGTGCTGGGACGGGGGCCGCGGTCCCGGGCGTTCGCGCCGGAGGCGGCGGTGGCGGCGCTGGCGGGCGCGGCGCTGCTCGGCGTGCTGGTGCTGGACGCGTCCGGCGTCACGCGCGGCGAGGTCGAGCGGATCTGGGTGCCGTTCGCCGCCTGGCTCACGGTCGCCGCCGCCGTCGACCGGTCCCGGGTGCGGGCGTGGCTGGCGGCGCAGGCGGTGACCGCGCTGGCCGTCCAGGCCCTCGTGCTGTCCCCCTGGTGAACGCGCTTGGCCACTTCTCGTCACCTGCTCCGCATCCGCCGCGTCCACCGCCCTCCCACCTGCGGTGACGTCGCCGCGGAAAAAATCTCGAAGTAATCCGGGGCGCGATGTCGATCCGGCGGCCCGCTGTGCGACGCGTCAGTGAAAGCCGATGAGACAGCGCACGGAAGGACCGCCGCCATGAGCGCCCAGACCCACACCGCCACCCGCGTCACCGCCACCCGCCCGACCACCGCCCGATCCTCCGCCGGGGGCCGCCGCACGCTGCGCAAGGTGCTGTGGGGTGCGCAGATCCTGCTCGCCGCGTTCCTGTTCTTCGCCTCGGCGCTGCCCAAGTTCGCCGGGCAGGCCGACGCGGTCAGGACCTTCGACGAGATCGGCTGGGGCCAGTGGCTGCGGTACCTGACCGGGGCCGTCGAGGCCGCCGGCGCGATCGGGCTGGTCGTCCCGCGGCTGGCGGGGCTCGCCGCGGCCGGGCTGATCGGCCTGATGGGCGGCGCCGCCCTGACCCAGCTGCTGGTGCTGGAGCCGGCGTGGGCGCTGCTGCCCGTGGCCTTCGCGGTCGTGTTCGCCGCCGTCGCCTGGGACCGGCGCGCCGAGTCCCGCCAGGTGCTGCGCCTGCTGAAGCGCTGAACGGACGCGTCCGCGCGGTGGGGGCCCGCGAGCCGGAGGGCTCGCGGGCCCCCACCGTCACGCATGCCCGCGGCCGGCGTGCGGGGACGGGGTCAGGGCGGGGGCCAGGTGATGAGGGTGTGCCCCCAGGTCAGGCCCGCGCCGAAGCCGGCGAGCAGCACCAGGTCGCCGGGGCCGATGCGGTGCGTCCGGACGGCGCGGTCGAGGGCGTAGGGGATGCTGGCGGCGCCGATGTTGCCGACCTCGTCCCCGACGATCGCCAGCTGCGCCGGGTCCAGCCCGGCGTCCGGGGCCAGCGCGGCGACCAGCCGCGGGTTGGGCTGGTGGGGGACGACCAGGGCCAGGTCGGCGGGCTTGACCCCGGCCGCCTCGGTCGCCTCGGCCACCAGCCGCGGGAAGATCGCGGTGATGAAGTCGCGGACGGCGCGGCCGTCCATGTGGATGGTGTGGCCGAGCGCGGCGAGGGTCTCGGCGTTCGCGGGCAGGCGGCTGCCGCCCGCGGGGATGAGGACGTCGTCCGCGCCCGAGCCGTCCGACCCGAGGGTGATCGGGCCGATGCCGTGCCCGGGCGGGGCGGGGCCGACGACCGCGGCGGCGGCGCCGTCGCCGAACAGGGCGGCGGTGGCGCGGTCGGCGGGGTTGAGGAACCGCGAGTAGACCTCCACCCCGATGACCAGCGCGTAGGGGGGCGCGCCGCGCTGGGTGGCCAGCCAGCCGATCGCGGTCTGCAGCCCGAACACGAACCCGGTGCAGGCGGCGGAGATGTCGAACGCGGCGGCGCGGCGGGCGCCCAGCATCGTCTGCACGCGGCAGGCGGTGGACGGGGCGATCACGTCGGGCGTGGAGGTGCCGAGGACGATCAGGCCGAGGTCGGCGGCGTCCAGCCCGGCGGCCTCCAGCGCCCGGCGGGCGGCGGCCGCGGCCAGGTCGGAGGCGGCCTCGCCGGGAGCGGCGACGTGCCGCCGCCTGATCCCGGTGCGCCGCTCGATCCAGTCCGGCTCCAGGCCCAGCGAGCGGGACAGGTCGGCGCTGTGCGCGACGTCGCGGGGCAGGTGGGCGCCGGTTCCGCGGATGGCCCACCCCCGCCCGCCGTCCCGCGCCGCTCCGCCGTCGTCCGCTCGGGCCGGCGGGTGCGTGTCGGGCGCGGTCATGCGGGGCCTCCCCCCATCGCCGGACTGGCGGTTGTCAGTCCCATCCCATAAGTGAATAATCCCATTTCAGGATTTTGGTCCATAACTGAGAGCTAAGCGGCCCTTGTCGTAAAGGAAATGGCAGCCTTCCTTCCAGGTAAGGAGACCCCGCGTGCCCGCACCCCCATTCCGCCCGGCCGAACAGCTCGAACCCGACGACGTCTGCGCCTTCCTGTTCCCCGGCACCGGCTCCGCCGGGGTCCCCGACCTGCCCGCCCTCGCCCGCACCGGGCCCGGCGCCGCCCGCGCCGTCGCCGACGTCCTGGACGCCGTGCAGGAGGGCCTGCCCCCCCAGGGCTGGCCGCGCCTGCGCTCGATCCTCATGGACGATCCGGGCGGCTACCGGGAGGCCGCCCGCACCCCCGGCGTCGCCCAGCTCGCCGGCTACGCCGCGTCCGTCGCCGTCGACCGCGCCCTGCGCGCCCACGGGGTCCATCCCCGCTTCGCGGTCGGGCAGAGCTTCGGGGAGATCGCCGCGCTGGTGTGCGCGGGCGCGTTCTCCATCGCCGACGGTGCCCGCATGGGCGTGGCCGCCGTCGGCGTCCTGGCCCGGCACGGCGGGGGCGGCGGCATGGGGCTGCTGGAGGCCGGGGAGGACCGCACCCGCGCCTGCATCGACGCCGCCGCCGCACCGGAGGTCGTCGTCGCCTGCCTCAACGCCCCGCACGTCACGGTCGTGTCGGGGCCCGACGGGCCGCTGGAGGCCGTCCTCGCCGCCGCGCGCGGCCAGGGCGTGAACGCCGTGCGGCTCGCGGTGCCCTACCTGTCCCACCATCCGGCGATGGCCGGCGCCGACGAGGAGTGGTACGCCATGATCCGCGGCTTCCCGCAGCGGCCCCTGGAGCTGACGGTCCACTCGCCGGTCCGCGGCCGCGCCTACCGCGACGACGACGACCTGCACCGCGCCCTGGCCGACTGCATCGTCGAACCCGTCCGGCTGCCGGAGTCCCTGCGCGCCGTCCACGCGGCGGGCGCCACGGTGTTCACCGAGGCCGGAGCGGGCAACGCGCTGTGCCAGTGCGCGCGTCTCACCCTGCCGGACGTGCGGACGATGGCGCCGCTGCGCGACCGCCCCCGCCACGGGCTGACCGGCAAGGCGGCCCCCGGCGTCACCCCCACCGGCGAGCGAAAGGACCCCTCGTGACCTCCGACGCCGACGACCTGCGGCAGTTCGTGCACGGCTCCTCCCTCGACGCCAAGACGCGCGCGCGGCTGGAGGAGGCCGTCCCCGAGGAGTTCTTCACCGTCCCCGGCGGGCTCACCGCGCCCGGCCGGCACGCGCTCACCTACGAGCGGCTGCGCCGCGCCGGGCTGGCCGCGCCGCCCGCCGGTGAACTGCTGGCCGACCCGCCGGCGCTGTGCGCGCTGCTGGAGCGCGCCGCGATCGCCGACCCGCCGCTGTTCCACATGATGCTGCTGCACTACACCCTCGCGCTCGGCCCGATCCTGCGGTTCGGCGCCGGGCAGGAGGAGACGCGGCCGCTGCGCGAGTCGCTGGAGACGATGGACTCGTTCGGCACGCTGCTGATGACCGAGGTGGGACGCAGCAACAGCCATCTGTCGCCCCGCACCGTCGCCCGCCACGACCCCGCCACCGGCGGGTTCGTGCTCAGCACCCCCGACGCGCAGGCCGCCAAGTTCCCCACCAACACCGCTCACCCGGACCTGCCCAAGACCGCCGCCGTCTACGCCACCCTCGTCCACGGCGGCCAGGAGCGCGGCGTGTTCGTGTTCGCCGTGCCGCTGCGCGGCCCCGGCGGCGCCGTCCCGCCCGGCGTGCGGATCGTCCCGGCGTCCGAGACCACCGGCCTGCAGATCGACTACGCCGCCGTCCTGCTGGAGGACGTCCGTGTCCCCTACGGGGCGTGGCTGCGCGACGGAGCGTCCATCGGCGCCGACGGGGCCTTCCACGACCCGCACGGTCCGGCGGCGGCGCGCCTGACCCGCTCGATGGGCATCGCCCCGCCGGTGTGGCGGGGCGTCGTGTCGGCCTCCGCCGCGATCACCCGGGCGGCCGCCGGGATGCTGCTGGCCCACTCGGCGGGCCGCTCCACCCTCGGCCGGCTGGCGCCGCGCCGCCCGCTGACCGACTACCGCAACCAGCAGGAGGCGGTGCTGGGGGCGCTGGCGTCCGCCTACGCCCTCACCGCCGTCGCCGCCCACGTCACCACCCCGCGCCCCCCGGACCACGCGGCGGGCCTCGCCGGGGACGCGGCCGGGGACGAGGGCGGCGGCCCGGCGACCGCGTGGGCGCCGTGGTCGGCGGTCGACCGGGACCTGGCGCTGCTGAAGGCCGCCGCGACGGTCCAGGCGCAGGAGACGGTGTCGGCGTGCCGGCTGCACAGCGGCGCCCCCGGGTTCGCCGCCGTCGAGCGCCTCAACGCCTACCGGGGCCTGACGCACGCCTACCAGAACGCCGGCGGCGACAACGAGCTCATCCTCTACGACACCGCGCGCGCGATGGCCGACCGCGACCGCTACGTCCCGCCCGAACCCGAGCTCGGGCCGCCCGACGACGGCGACCTGGACTCCCCGAGCGTGTGGCTGTTCCTGGCGCGCGACGCCGAGCGCCGTACGCGCGACCGGCTCGCCGGACGGGTCCAGGCGGCCCTGCGCGAGGGGCAGGACGCCTTCACCGCCTGGAACGGCAACCTGGCGCTGGCCGAGCGGACCGCCACCGCCTGCGCCGACCGGATCATCCTGGAGATCCTCGCCGCGGCCGCCGGCGCCGGGCCGCGGGCGCTCGGGCCGGTCCTGCGCCTGCACGCGCTGGACCGGCTGGAGCGCCGCGCCGCCGTCCTGCTCAACGAGGGGGTCGTCCCGCCGGGGATCCTGGACGAGCTGTGGGCCGCGCGGCGCCGCACCTGCGACGAGCTGGCGCCCCGCGCGGAGGAGCTGGCCGCCGCGTTCGATCTTCCCGCCCCCGTCACCGCGCCCGCCGCGTTCCTGGCCTGAGGGGGTACATACGGGAAGAAACGGCACGCCACGCCGCGAATTCGCCAAGGAGGCGGGGGAACCGGCGCAAGGTGACTACCGTTCTCGTTAGACAGACCGCACGCGGGCGACGACGCCCGCAGCCGATACGGAGGTAGACACAGTGGGAGTCAGTCTGAGCAAGGGCGGCAACGTCTCGCTGACCAAGGAGGCCCCCGGACTGACCGCCGTCGTGGTTGGTCTGGGGTGGGACGTGCGGACCACGACCGGTACCGACTTCGACCTGGACGCCAGCGCCCTGTTGTGCTCGGCGGAGAACAAGGTCCTGTCGGACCAGCACTTCGTGTTCTTCAACAACCTCAAGAGCCCCGACGGTTCGGTCGAGCACACCGGCGACAACCTCACCGGTGAGGGCGAGGGCGACGACGAGGCGATCAAGGTGAACCTGAGCACCGTCCCCGCCGAGATCTCCAAGATCGTTTTCCCGGTGTCGATCTACGACGCCGACAAGCGCCAGCAGAGCTTCGGCCAGGTCCGCAACGCCTTCATCCGCGTGGTGAACCAGGCCGACAACAGCGAGATCGCGCGCTACGACCTGTCGGAGGACGCCTCGACCGAGACCGCGATGGTGTTCGGCGAGCTGTACCGCAACGGCGCCGAGTGGAAGTTCCGCGCGGTGGGCCAGGGCTACGCCTCGGGCCTGTCGGGCATCGCCTCCGACTTCGGGGTGAACGTCTGACCGTCCGCGCACGTGGACGGGGCGCCCCCGGGCCGGGGGCGCCCCGTCGCGCGTCCGGCCGGGGTCCCGGGCGGGACCGTCAGCCGGCGGGGACGACGGCGAGGGCCTCGATCTCCACCAGCAGGTCGTCGCGGACCAGGCGCGACACCTCGACCAGAGACGCGGCGGGCGCGACGCCCTTCGGGACGAACTCGGCGCGCACCGCGCGCACGACCGGGGCGCCGCCGGCGTCGCGCAGGAAGTAGCCGAGCCGCACGACGTGCTCCCAGCGGGCGCCGGCGGCGGTGAGCGCGGTCTCCAGGTTGGCGAACACCTGTCGGGTCTGGGCCTCCAGGTCGCCGGGGCCGACCAGGTTCCCGGCCGGGTCCAGCGGGATCTGGCCGCTGATCACCACGAGCCGGCCCGGCACGTCGACGGAGACGGCATGGCTGTATCCGGGCCCGGGCGCCAGGCCCGGCGCGTCGATCTGGCGGTGGGCGGGGGCCGGTTCGTCGCTCATCACAAGATCACGATACCGGCGGGCGGCCGAGCAGCTCCTCGCGCAGCCGCGTCTTGAGGATCTTGCCGCCGGGGTTGCGGGGCAGGCCCTGCTCGCGGAACCACACGTGCGCGGGCACCTTGAACGCGGCGATCCGCCCGCCCAGGAACTCCCGGAGCCCGCTCGCGGACACCGCGGCGCCGGGGCGCGGCACGACGACCGCGCCGACCTCCTCGCCGAGCACCTGGTGGGGGACGCCGATCACGGCGCAGTCGGCGACGGCGGGATGCTCGTACAGGGCGGCCTCGACCTCGGCGCAGTAGATGTTCTCGCCGCCGCGGATCAGCATGTCCTTGGCGCGGTCGACGATGTAGACGAACCCGTCGTCGTCCAGGCGGGCCAGGTCGCCGCTGTGGAACCAGCCGTCCGCGAACGCCGCGGCGGTCGCCTCCGGCCGGTTCCAGTAACCCTTGATGACGTTGGGCCCCTTGATGAGCAGCTCGCCGACCTCGCCGGCCGGCAGCTCCTCCCCGGCGGGCCCCACGACCCTGACGTCGCAGACCGCGACGGGCGGGCCGACGCTGTCGGGCCGCTCCAGGTAGTTCACGCCGCCGTTGTAGGTGGTGACCGAGGAGGTCTCGGTGAGGCCGTAGCCGTTGCCGGGCATCCGCTCGGGCAGCCGCTCCCTGATCTTGTCGACGAGGGCGGGCGCGGCCGGCGCGCCGCCGTAGCTGACGCCGGTGAGGCTGGAGGTGTCGAACTCGGCGAAGTCGGGGGAGGTCAGGACCTGCCAGGCCATCGTCGGCACGCCGCCGAACCCGGTGACCCGCTCCCGCTCGATCAGCTCCAGCGCCCTTCGGACGTCCCACTTGTACATCAGCACCACGGTGCCGCCCTGCAGGGCGCTGGACACCAGCACCGAGTGGCAGCCGGTGGCGTGGAAGAACGGGACGCTCAGCAGCGTCACGCGCGGCTGCGGCGCCGCGAGCTCCTCGACCGTGCGGCCGGCCCGCACGCCCGCCGACATGATCCCGTAGGCGAGGCTCACGGGGTTGCCGGCGATGTTGCGGTGCGTGCCGAGGGCGCCCTTGGGCCGTCCGGTGGTGCCGGAGGTGTAGAAGATCGTGGCCTCGTCCTCGGGGCCGAGCGGCACGTCGGGCAGCGGCATATCGGGCAGAGCGCCGCCGGGCGGGGACGCCTCGGAGGGCGCGGCGGGCGGGCCGCCTGCGGCGTCCTCGAACGCCTCGGCGCCCGCGGGCACGGCGCCGTCCGCCCGCGCGACCAGGCACGCCACGCCCAGGCCCGGCAGGACGCCCGCGAGCCGCTCGGCGCGCCCGGCGTCGGCGACCAGGACCCTGGCGCCGCTGTCGGCCAGCCCGTACTCCAGTTCCGCGGCGCTCCACCAGGCGTTCAGGGGGACCACGACGGCTCCGGCGACGGCGGCGCCGAAGAACGCCACCGACCACTCGGGGTAGTTGCGCATGGCGATCGCGACCCGGTCGCCCTTGGCGATCCCGTACCGGTCGACGAGGGCCCGCGCGAACGCGGCCGCCCGCGCGTGGTGCTCGGCGAAGGTGAGCCGGTCGTCCCCGTAGACGAGGAAGTCCTTGTCGCCGTGGAGGCGGGAGAGCTCCAGGACGTCGCGCAGGGTGTGCGGGGCGTTCTTCCACACGCGGGTCCGCACGCCGCGGATCCGCGCCTCGGCCATCTCGAACGGCTGCCCCGGCGCCGTCATCGCCGCCCGGACCTCGGCGATGCTCGCCAGCGGCCGCCCGGGGCCCTCCTCGTCCCGGTGTTGCACGTCCCGGTCCTGCACGTCGCGCCTCCCGCGGGTGGGCGCACCGCCGGGCGGCCCGTCCGCCGAACACGATTCGGTGCGCCGTTTCCGAAAATGTATGGTCCACGTCACACCCGGGTCAACGCCCCGGCGACGCGGGGCCCCGGGCGGACCGGTGCGGGCCGACGGTCCCGAGGAAGATCCCTGCCTGCGACAATGGGGGCATGACCGAGCGCAAGCCGATCGAGTACTGGTTGTCGGACATGGACGGCGTCCTGGTGCACGAGGGCCGTCCCGTCCCCGGCGCCGAGGAGTTCGTCCGCCGCCTGGCGGCGTCCGGAAAGCCGTTCCTCATCCTGACCAACAACTCGATCTACACCCGGCGGGACCTGTCGGCCCGCCTGGCGGCGGCCGGGCTGGCCGTCCCGCCCGAGGCGATCTGGACCTCGGCGCTGGCCACCGCCCGGTTCCTGGCCGACCAGCGGCCCGAGGGGTCGGCCTACGTGATCGGGGAGGCGGGCCTGACGACGGCGCTGCACGAGGCGGACTTCGTCCTCACCGACATCGACCCCGACTACGTGGTGCTCGGCGAGACCCGCACCTACAGCTTCTCCCAGATCACCCGCGCGATCCGGCTGATCGAGGGCGGCGCCCGGTTCGTGGCGACCAACCCCGACCCGATCGGCCCGTCGCCGGAGGGCTCGCTGCCGGCGTGCGGCGCCGTCGCCGCGATGATCACCCGGGCGACGGGCGTGGAGCCCTACTTCGTCGGCAAGCCGAACCCGCTGATGATGCGCACGGCGCTGAACGTGGTCGGCGGGCACAGCGAGAGCACCGCGATGATCGGCGACCGCATGGACACCGACATCGTCGCCGGCGTCGAGGCCGGGCTGGAGACGATCCTGGTGCTGACCGGCGTCACCCGCAAGGACGAGATCGCCCGGTTCCCGTTCCGCCCGCACCGCGTCGTGTCCTCCATCGCCGACCTCATCGACCTGGTCTGACCCGCCCGCCCGCCCGGCCGCCGCCGTAGACTCGCAGGCGCCATGCGCACGATCAGACAGGGCGGCTCGGTGGAGCTGGAGGTCCGCAGGTCCCGGTTCGTCTGCACGCTCGCCCGCGCCGCCGACGAGGCGGAGGCGGCGGCGTTCATCGCCGCGCACCGGCGCGCGCACCGCGACGCCACCCACAACTGCACCGCCTACGTCGTCGGCGAGCACGGCGAGATCACCAGGAGCGGCGACGACGGCGAACCGGCCGGGACGGCGGGCATCCCGATGCTGGAGGTGCTGGTGCGGCGCGGGCTGACTGGCACCGCCGCGGTCGTCACCCGCTACTTCGGCGGGGTGAAGCTCGGCGCGGGCGGCCTGGCGCGCGCCTACGGGCAGGCGGTCGCCGACGCCCTGGACGCCGTCGGCGTCGTGGAGCTGCGCCCGGTCGTGACGGTCACCGTCGGCGTGGACCACGCGCTCGCGGGGCGGTTCCTGGGCGACCTGCACGCCCGCGGGCACCAGCCCGGCGACGTCCGCTACGGGACGGGCGTGCAGGCCGACGTGGCGGTTCCCGTCCAGGAGCTGGAGGCGTTCGAGGCGTGGGCCGCGCAGGTCACCGCCGGGCGCGCCTGGACGCGGCGCGGCGCGCCCGGCCACATCGAGGTGCCCGTCCCCTGACGGGGCGCGGGCCCGGGCCGCTCAGCCGGTGAGGAACTCCTCCAGGGCAGGGGCGAGCGCGGCGGGGTCGACGTCGTGGGTCTGGCCGTGCAGGGTGCGGTGCGTCCCGGCGGGCAGGAGCTCGGCGGTGCGGTGCGCGATGTCGCGCATCCAGGCGGGGCTGGCGCCGCCGTCCAGCACCAGGGCCGGGACCGGGACGCTCGCGAGCAGGTCACGCGGCAGCTCGGCGCCCGTGGCGGCGTCGTCCATGACCGCCGAGTCGTAGGCGAGGGTGGGCGCGAGCTCCTCCAGCGCGGGCCACATCGGCGCGCCCCTCATCTGGCGGACCGTCTCCTCCGGCATCCCGACGACGGTCATGAACAGGGCGAGGGCGTCCCCGCGGCGCCCGTCGGCGAGCAGGCCGGTCAGCTCGGTGCTGTAGGCGCGGGCGCGGGTGAGGCGGTCGTCGTGGGCGGGGTTGAAGGGCGGCTCGAACAGCGCGAGCCGCGTGATGGGCAGGCCGTGCGCGGCGGCGCGCAGCGCCAGGACGGCGCCGGACGACATCCCGTACACCGCGGCGGACCCGCCGGCGGCCTCGATGACGGCGGCCAGGTCCTCGATCTCGCGTTCGACGGCGTAGGGCGGGGTGTCGCCGCTGTCGCCGCGTCCCCGGCGGTCGTAGGTGAGGACGGTGCGGCGCGGGGCCAGCAGCCCGGCGAGCGCGGCGCCCGAGCCGCGGTCGTTGAGGGCGCCGCCGACATGGATCAGGGCGGGCCCCTCGCCGGTCCGGTCGATGGCGATGCGGGTGCCGTCCTTGGAGTGCGTGATGTCCATGAGGGGTTCCTTCCCAGATGGCTGGCTTTGCGTGGCCGCTCGTCCCCAGCGACGAACGCGCCGAGCCCCGGCGGACACCTCCCGGACGATCTTTTCGGCGGGGCGGTCTGCCGGTGCGGGTGGGCTGGGCGAGGTTGCGGGCGCCGGGGCGCCGGTGGGGGTGCTGCTGAACGGGCTGGTTGCGGGCCGGGTGTTCGGCGTGCTGCTGGGGGCTCTCGTGGCGGCGACGGCGGTGCTGGTGCTGGTGCGGCGCCCGGACGGGCCGTGGGGCTGGCCGGGGCGCGGGGCCGGTCGAAGGGGCGCCGGGTCAGGGGCTGGCGCGCAGGCGGCGGAGCATGCGGGCGTCGGTGAATCCGACGGCGCGGGCGGCGGCGTCGGTGGTGGCGCCCTGCCCGATGAGGTGCTCGGCGCGTTCCAGGCGCAGTTCCTGCTGGTAGCGCAGCGGGGTCAGGCCGGTGGCGGCGGTGAAGCGGCGGGTCAGGGTGCGTTCGCTGACGCCGGCCTCGGCCGCCAGGGCGTGCAGGGGCAGGGGACGGGCGAAGCGGGCGTCGATGAGGTCCTGGGCGCGGTGGACGGCGTCGCTGACGTGGGCGCGGTGCCGCAGCAGGGCGCTGGCCTGGGGTTCGTCGCCGTTGCGGCGCGCGTACACGACCATCGCGCGGGCGGTGCGGGCGGCGGCGCCGGCGCCGTGCCGGGAGGCGACCAGGTGCAGGGCCAGGTCGATGCCGGAGGCGATGCCGGCGGAGGTGATGACGCGGCCGTCGGTGACGTACAGCACGTCGCGCACGACGGTAGCGCGCGGGTGGCGGCGGGCCAGGGCGTCCTGGAGTTCGTGGTGGGTGGTGCAGCGGCGCCCGTCCAGCAGCCCGGCGT
This sequence comes from Actinomadura coerulea, assembly GCF_014208105.1. Classification (NCBI taxonomy): domain Bacteria; kingdom Bacillati; phylum Actinomycetota; class Actinomycetes; order Streptosporangiales; family Thermomonosporaceae; genus Actinomadura; species Actinomadura coerulea. The sequence continues at coordinate 2,082,924 of NZ_JACHMQ010000001.1, read as the reverse complement.
GGGCGAGGGCGAAGGCCCCGGCGCAGACGCTGGCGACGGTGCCGCCCGCGGCGTGGTGGGCGGCCAGGCGGCGCGCGGCGCGGGCGGAGACGGGCGCGGCGTGGGGCCGGGCGTCGCCCCAGCGCCATCCGGGGACCACGGCGATGTCGCCCGGGGCGAGGTCGGGCCAGTCGGTGGACGCCTGGAGGGGGACGCCCTGCGCGGTCGGCACGGTCGCGGGCGCGCCGGGGCAGGGCGGCGCGGTCTCCCGCGGGTCCACGGGTGCGGGGTGGTCGGCGACGTAGGCGAGCCGGTAGGGCAGGCCGGCGTCCGCGGCCATGCCGAACACCTGGGCGGGCCCGGCCAGGTCGAGCAGATGCAGGCCGGGCACCAGCAGGAAGACGACGCGGGTCACGATCCGGTCAGCGTACCGGGGCGGGCGCGAGGTCGTCGAGCGAGGCGATCGCCGCGAACCGCCCGGCCAGGGCGTACTCGGTGCGGGCGATGATCTGGTCGGTGGGCAGGGTGGCGGGGTCGGCGAGGATCTCGGCCAGGGCACGGCCGGGCGGGGCGTCGCGGTGCTCGATGGGGAAGGTGGCGGTGGCGTCGGTGACGAAGGTGACGCGGTAGCCGAGGTCGGCGGCCAGGCGGGCGGTGGTCTCGCAGCACTGCTCGGTCTGGATGCCGCAGACGGCGACCTCGCCGACGCCGCGCTCGGTGAGCAGCTGCTGCAGGCCGGTGGTGGTGAACGCGTTGCGGGAGGTCTTGGTCATGACGGGTTCGCCGGGCTCGGGGGCCAGGCCGTCCATCAGGCGCACGTGGCCGAGGCCGGGGTCGAACGCGCCGCCGCTGCCGGGTTCGGCGTGCAGGATCCACACGACCAGGTCGCCGGCGGCGCGGTCGGCGATGTCGGGCGCCGAGACCGCCTCCCAGTTGGGGCGGCGGCGGAAGGACTCTTGGACGTCGATGACGAGGAGCGCTCGGTTCATGGGGTCGATCCTGGCCGGGCGCGGCGGCGCCGGACAGGCACCATCGCGGCGTGATGCGGAACGATCCGGTCAGCGCGGCCGGCGAGGGCGGCGTAAAGGATCTCGGGCGGGGGAGGGAGGGGACGGTCTGGGCGGGAATCCCCCGAGGTGAGGGGGTCTGTGCGAGTGAGGGGGACTCGGTATGGGCGGAGGCGTTGGGGGGCACGCGCCGGGCGTCAGTCTCGGGGTGGAGGAGGAGTTCCTGCTGGTGGACGCGCTGTCGGGCGAGTGCGTCGGGCACGCCGAGGACATCCTGGAAAGGGCCGGGCCGCACCGGTGGCGGGCGTCGGGCGGGTCGTTCCACACCGAGTTGCTGGGGTCGCAGGTGGAGGCGGTGACCGGGGTCTGCCACGACCTGGCGGGCCTGCGCGCGCAGCTGCGGTACGGGCGGGCGCGGCTGGCGGAGGCGGCGCGGGAGGGCGGCGCGCTGCTGGTGGCGTCGGGGACGCCGGTGCTGGGAGGCAGCCCGCCGCAGGCCGCGCGGGGCGAGCGGTTCGCCGCCATCGTGTCCGCCTACGGCGACGTGGTCGAGGACTACCAGGCGTGCGGCTGCCACGTGCACGTCGGCGTCCCGGACCGGGAGTCGGCGGTGGCGGTGGTGAACCACCTGCGGCCGTGGCTGCCGGTGCTGGTGGCGCTGGCGGCCAACTCGCCGTTCGACCGCGGGCGCCCGACCCGCTACGCGGCGCGCCGGATGATGGAGATGGCGCGGTTCCCGGGCGCGGGCGTGCCGCCGTGGTCGGCGTCGGCCGCCGACTACGACGCGCGGGTCGCGGCGCTGGTGGAGTCGGGCGCCCTGGTGGACGCGGCGATGACGTTCTGGCTGGCGCGGCCGTCGCCGCGGTGGCCGACGGTGGAGGTGCGGGCCGGGGACGCCGCGGCGACCGCGGACGAGGCGGTGCTCCAGGCGGCGCTGGTGCGGGGCCTGGTGGCCGCCGCGCTGGCGGAGCTGGCGGCGGGCCGGGAGGCGCCCCGGGTGGACGGGCAGGTGTGCGCGGCGGCGCTGTGGAACGCGGCCCGGCACGGCCTGGACGGCGCGATGGTGGACCCGGTGTCGCGGCGCGCGGTCCCGGCGTGGCGGCTGCTGGACGGCATGGTCGCCCGCGCGGCCCCGGCCCTGGAGGCGGCCGGGGACCTGGACACGGTGTTCACGCTGGTGGAGGGAGTGCGCCGCGCGGGGACGGGCGCCGACCGGCAGTGCCGGGCGGCGCGGCGGGGCGGGCCGCGCGCGGTGGTGGACATGCTGGTCCGGCAGACCGAGTCCGGCGGCCTGGCCCCCGAGGGCACGGGGCCCGGTACGGGGCTTGGCGGCGGGCCGGGCTCCGCGGGCGGGCCGGTGGACGGGGCCGTCGAGGGGCCGGGGGAGCCGCCGGGCGCGACTCCGGGGGCGAAACCGGGCGTATGGGACGCGGGTGAGCGGGTACCGGAGCCGGACGCCCCTTGACGACGGAGGATGACATGACCGTTCATCAGGACCGACCGCCCTCTCGCGGTCCCGAGCCCGGCCCGGGGACCGGCCGCGGGACCGCACCCGCGCCGGGCGCCGGGCCGGACGCCGCGTCGGGTCCCGTGCGGGGTTCGGCGTCCGGTTTCGGATTCGGGTCGTCGCTCGGTCCCGTCCGGGCGCGCGCGGACCGGGCCCCGGCGCTGCCGGCGCCGCACGGGCCGCTGTCGCGGGCCGTGGCGGGCCTCCTGGCCTCGGGCCCGCCCCCCGGCCCCCTCCGCGATGACCCGCCGGGCGTTCCGGGGCTTGCCGGGCTGGTCGCCGAGGCGCGGTCCTGCGACCCCTACGGGGAGGATCTGCAGCTGGCGCTGCACACCTGCTACGAGCTGCACTACCAGGGGTTCGCGGGCGTGGACCCGGACTGGGAGTGGGATCCGGGGCTGCTGCGGCTGCGCGGGGCGATGGAGGCGGTGTTCCTGGCGGCGCTGCGCCGCGACGCGTGGCGGGCCGCCGGTCCGGAGGCGGCCGGGGACGTGCAGGAGGCGCTGGAGGAGCTCCTGGTCGAGCCGGTCGACGCGCGCGGCGTCTCCCACCATCTGCGCGACGAGGGCACCTGGGGGCAGATGCGCGAGTACGCGGCGCTGCGGTCGGTGTACCACCTGAAGGAGGCCGACCCGCACGCGTGGGTGATCCCCCGGCTGCGGGGCCGGGCCAAGGCGGCGCTGGCGGCGGTGGAGAACGACGAGTTCGGCGGCGGCCGTGCGGAGATGACGCACCAGGGCCTGTACGCCGATCTGCTGGACGAGCTGGGCCTCGACCCGTCCTACGGCGCGTACGTGGACGCGGCGCCGGCGGTGATGCTGGCGACGGTGAACATGATGTCGCTGTTCGGGCTGCACCGGTCGCTGCGGGCCGCGCTGGTGGGGCACTTCGCCGCGGCGGAGATCACCACGGCGCCGTCGGCGCGGCGGATGGCGCGGGCGCTGGAGCGGCTGGGCGCCGGTCCGCGCGCCCTGCTGTTCCACACCGAGCACATCGAGGCCGACGCCGTCCACGAGCAGGTGCTGCGCCACGAGGTGATCGGCGGGCTGCTGGAGGCCGAGCCGGGCCTGGCGGGGGACGTGGTCCTGGGGGTCCGCGCGACGGGTCTGCTGGAGGGCCGGTTGGGCGACCATCTGCTGGGGTGCTGGCGGGCGGGCCGCTCGGCGCTGCGGCGCCCGCTCGCCGATGCGGTGGACGCGGGCCCCGGGATCGGGGCCGATGTGGTGGGTGACGCGCCGGCGGCCGCGCCGGTGGCCGGGTGAAGGGGGAGGGCGGGCGATGATGCTTTTCAGGCCGCCGGGCGTGTACCGGCCGCAGGCCGACACCTCGCTGCTGACGCGGGCGCTGCTGAGGTCGCTGTCGCGGGCGGGGGCGCCGCCGGGGGCGCGGGTCCTGGAGCTCGGCACCGGGACGGGCGCGGTCGCGCTGGCCGCGGCGCGGGCGGGCTGCCAGGTCGTCGCGGTGGACGCCTCGTCGCAGGCGGTGCTGGCGGCGCGGGTGAACGCGCGGATGCGGGGGCTGCCGGTGCGGGTGCTGCGCGGGGACATGTTCGCGCCGGTCGCGGGGGAGCAGTTCGACGTGATCGTCGCCAACCCCCCGTACGTGGCCGGGGAGATCGACCCGGAGTCGGTGCGGGGGCGGGCGCGGGCGTGGGAGGCGGGCCCGGACGGCCGGGTGCTGCTGGACCGGATCTGCGCGCAGGCCCCCCGGCATCTGTCGCCGTCGGGGACGCTGCTGGTGGTGCATTCGGCGCTGAACGGGGTGGCGGCCACGCTGGTGGGGCTGCGCCGCGCGGGGATGCGGGCGTCGGTGGTGGCGCGGCACCGCGAGCCGTTCGGGCCGGTGATGCGGCGCCGCGCGGACGTGCTGCGGGCGCGCGGCCTGCTGGTGGACGGGCAGCGGCACGAGGACCTGGTGGTGGTGCGCGCCGACCGGATGGAGGAGGAGGCGGGCGATGAGCGCGACCAGTGGGCTGCCTGAGGCCCGGCCTGAGACCCGGCCTGAGACCCGTTCGGCGGCAGCGGGCCGTCCCGGGGATCCGGCCGGGGAGGGGCCGGGCGGCCGGGAGCGGCGGCGGGTGCGGATGGTGCCGGGCGGGCCGGTCCTGGTGGAGGGGCCGGTGGAGGTCGTGATGGAGGACGGGTCGACGGCGGTGTCGGACCGGTGGCTGGTGGCGCTGTGCGCGTGCCGCCGCAGCCGCGCGTACCCGTTCTGCGACACCAGCCACCGCCGGCGCCGCCGCGACTGACGCGGGCGGCGGGCCCGCCGCGCGCCGTCGCGCGCGGCGGGTCAGCCGCCGAGGCTGTCCAGGGCGGTGTCGAGCCGCTGGGCGAGGGCCTCGATCTGCTCCTCGTTGGCGCCGGTGTCGAGTTCGGCGATGACGGCGTCCCGCGTCGTGATCACCATGGCGTCCTCGTCGCCGCCGGGGCCGGCCGGGACGACGGCGGCGCGTCCGCCGACGACGACGAGTGCGGCTCCCCGGTCGGTGGAGGCCAGCAGGGTGTGCAGGTGCTCGGCTGTGATCGTCGGCATGGGGTGACCTCCGGTTCGGTTGGGCGGCGGATCGGCGCCCGGCCGTCGGGCCGGACCGCGCCGCCGGTCGTGGCGAGGTGGTGGCGGGGCTGGCGGTCGGGGAGCGGTCAGGGTTTGCGGCCGACGCCGGTGGCGAACTCGTGGCCGCGCAGCCGCCCGCCGGTCTCGGGGGACAGCGGCGGGGTGTCGCGGCCGGCGCCGGTGCGCAGCCCTTCCAGGAACTCGGTGATCGCTTCGCGGGCGGTGTGGCGGGGCGTCCAGCCGAGTTCGTCGCGGGCCCGGGCGGTGTCCATGAGCGGGATCTGCAGGGCCAGGTCGAGCAGGGCGGGGGAGGCGGGCACCAGGTGCAGGTTCCAGGCGGCGGCGAGCGCGGCCCGCACGCCCCGCGCGGGCACCCGCACGGTCCGGGCGCCGAGCAGGTCGGCGAGCTCGGCGGCGTCCAGGGCGGGTTCGGCGGCGAGGTTGAAGGCGCCGCGGGCCCGGCCGGTGGCGGCGAGCCGGAACGCCTGCCCGGCGTCGGCGGAGTGCAGGACCTGCAGCCGCAGGCCGGGCAGGTCCGGCACGACCGGGATGAGGTCGGGGCGGGCCAGGCGGCCGGGCAGCAGCGGCCCGGCGAACAGGCGGCGCTGCTCGCTGGCGCTCTGCCGTTCGAAGATGAACCCGGGCCGCAGCCGCACGACGCGGCAGTCGGGGTTGGTGGCCTCGAAGGCGTCCAGGAGCCGTTCGACGTAGGCCTTCTCGCGACTGTAGGCGGCCTCGGGCCATCCGTGGGTGGGCCAGGACTCGTCGACGGCTCGGTCCTTGGGGCCGGGGGAGTAGGCCCCGACCGAGGAGGAGTACACCAGGGCGGGCACGCCCGCGCGGGCGGCGGCGTCGAAGACCCGGGCGCTGCCGACGGCGTTGGAGTCCCAGGTCACCGCGGGCCGGTGGGTGGGCTGGAACAGCCAGGCCAGGTGGATGACGACGTCGGCGCCGCGCATCAGCGGGACCAGGTCGGTGTCGGTGACGTCGGCCTCGGCCCAGCGCAGCTTGCCGGTTCCGGCGGGGTCGGCCTCGCGGGCGGCGCCGGGGCCGGGTTCGCGGCGGGCCAGTCCGATGATCTCGGTGACGGCCGGGTCCTCGGCGAGCGCGCGGACGGTGCTGGTCCCGATGTTGCCCGTGGCGCCGGTGACGACGACGCGCATGGCGATCTCCCCCCTCGTCGGCGGTTCGCCCGCGGGTTCGTCCCCGCAGGTGGACGGCCCCATTCCCGTCCCGCGCCGATGTATGCCCGCCGCGGCGCCGCCCGCCGCCCGGACCCGCGCCGTCCCCCGCGCCGCCGGGCGGTCAGGCGGGGCGGGGTCAGGCGGGCACGGTCAGGCGGGCACGGCGTCGCCGGGGCGGCAGTGCAGGCACGGCCGGTATCCGGCGGCGCGCGCGGCGGCCAGGTCCCGGAACCCGTGCCGGTGGCCGGGGGTGATCCGGCGCGCGTCCGCGCAGGTGGGGTAGCACACGATCCCGGTGGTGTCGGAGCCCACCAGCCGCACGCCGCGCCGCGCCAGTTCGGTCACCTCCTCGACGTCGACGTCCTCGGCGCGCAGCAGCCGTTCCTTGGCGCGGGCGCCGAACACGTAGTCGCCCAGGGATCCGTCCGAGCGGGTCACGCGGTGGCAGGGGATCAGCAGCGGGACGGGGTTGCGGCCCAGCGCCGACCCGACGGCGCGGACGGCCTTGGGCCGTCCGGCGTGCCGGGCCACCCACGCGTAGGGGCGGGTCTGGCCGCGGGGGATCCGCGCGGCGGCGCGCAGCACGGCGGCCTCGAAGTCGCTGAGGCCGCGCAGGTCCAGGCGCAGCGTGCCGAGCCGGCCGGTGCGCAGGGCGGGCAGCAGCCCGGGCGGGGGCCGGTCGGCGGGCAGCAGCGGCCGGGCGAACCGGGTGCGGAACGCCTCGGCGAACTCCCGCTCGTCCATGCCGGCGCGCAGGTAGGCGACGCCGTGGTCGGTGAAGGCGACCTGGAGGCCCTCCAGGGGTCCGGGGACGTGGAGGCGGCGGGCGGCGATGCGGTCCAGCAGGGCCGGGGGCGCGTCGGCGGCCAGCTCCGCCAGTTCACCGGCCAGCGGGTCGGGTGTGCCGCCGGCGGGGTCGGTGCGGTTCATCGGTCGCCCCCTTTCTGCTCGGGGTGGGCTGCGCTCCGGGCTGGTGTGGTGCGGGCTGGCGCTGTCTGGTCGGGTGCTGTGCGGTCGGGGTCGGTGGTTCCGGGTGCGGCGCGCAGGGCGCGCAGGCGGGCCAGGCCGCGGGAGATGTGGGATTTCACGGTGCCCTCGGGCAGGTCCAGGACGGCGGCGATCTCGGCGACGGGCAGGTCGGTGACGTGCCGCAGCACGACCGCGGCGCGCTGCTGGTGGGGGAGCCGGGCGAGCAGGCCGGCCAGTTCGCGGCCGGTCTCGTGGCGGGCGGCGGCGTCCTCGACGCCCTCGCCGGGGTCGGGCGGGTCGGGGGCGTCCTCGATGGGGCCCGGCGGCGGGCGCCGCGCGGCCGTGCGCAGGCTGTTGCGCCACACGTTGGTCAGGATCGTCAGCAGCCAGGCCCGGGGCCGCAGCTCGGCGACGCGCGCCGCGTCGTAGCCGACGAGCGCGCGGTAGGCGCGCAGGAACGCCTCGGCCGACAGGTCCTCGGCCTCGGCCCACCGCCCGCACAGCCGCAGCGCGGTGGAGAACACCGCACCCCGGTAGGCCTCGTAGAGGGCGGCGAACCCTTCGTCGAGGTCGCGGGCGAGGGCGGCGGCGACCCGCGCCCCGGCGGTGTCGCCCGCCGGGGCGTCCCTGCCGTCGCCCGCGGGGGCGTGGGTGAGAGCTTCGTCCGTAACCGTCACATCCGTTCAACACCGCCGTGACCGGCCCGGTTGCGCTCCGCCGGGACGGCCGTGCGGTCGGGCCGTGCCGGGGGCGGATGGTCAGCCGAGCCAGCCGGGGCGGATCATTCCCGTCTCGTAGGCCAGCACCACCAGCTGGGCCCGGTCGCGGGCGCCGAGTTTGGCCAGGATACGGCTGACGTGGGTCTTGGCGGTGGCGGGCGACAGCACCAGCCGCCCGGCGATCTCCTCGTTGGACAGGCCCGCCGCGACCAGCCGCAGCACCTCGCTCTCCCGGTCGGTCAGCGAGTTGAGCTCGGCGGCGGGCGGCGGCGCGGTGATCCGGGAGGCGAACTCGGCGATGAGCCGGCGCGTCACCGTGGGCGCCAGCAGCGCGTCGCCGCGCGCCACGACCCGCACCCCGTGGATCAGCTCGGTCGGTTCGGTGTCCTTGACCAGGAACCCGCTGGCCCCGGCCTTGATCGCGCCGTAGACGTAGTCGTCCAGGTCGAACGTCGTCAAGATCACCACACGGACGTCGGCGAGCCGGGGGTCGGCGATGATCCGCCGGGTGGCCTCCAGGCCGTCCAGGACGGGCATGCGGATGTCCATCAGCACCACGTCGGGCCGCAGCTCGCGGGCCCGCGCGACGGCCTGCTCGCCGTCCCCGGCCTCGGCGACGATCTCGATGTCGTCCTCGCCCTCCAGGATCGACCGGAACCCCGCCCGGACCAGTGTCTGGTCGTCGGCCAGCATCACCCGGATCACGCGTTCTCCTCTGTCTCGCCCAGTGCGCTCATATCGTCCTTGCCGTCCTTGTCCTGCCGGTCGCGGGCAGGGGGTGGCCCGGCGGCGTCGAGCGGCAGCCGCGCCCACACCCGGAATCCGCCCGCCGGGCCGGGGCCGGCGTCCAGTTCCCCGCCGACCGAGGCCGCCCGTTCGCGCATGCCCCGCACCCCGTTGCCGCCCGCGCCGCCCGCGGGGTGCGGGGGCGGGCCGGTGCCGTCGTCGTCCACCCGCACGGTCACCTCGCCGGGGAACACCCGCACCTCGACCGTGACCGCGGCGGCCCCCGAGTGCCGGACGGCGTTGGTCAGCGCCTCCTGCACGATGCGGTACCCGGCCAGCCCGACCGGGGCCGGCAGGTCACTCAGCGCCGCCGTCCCCGGCGCGCCGGGGACGGGCAGGTCGCCGGCGCGGCGGACCGCCAGCCCGGCCGCGGCGGTCTGGTCCAGCAGCTCGCCGACCCGCGCCAGCGACGGGGGCGGCGCCACCGGCCGCTCCGCCGCGCCGGGCCCCTCGTCCTCGGCGTCGACCTGCCGCAGCACGCCCAGGACCCCGCGCAGCTCCCGCAGGGTCTCCTTGCTCGCCGCCTTGATCGCCTCCAGCGCCGTGTAGGCGCGGTCCGGGTCGTCGCGGCGGTGCAGCGCCGCCCCCGCCTGCACGTTGATCAGCGAGATCTGGTGGGCGAGCACGTCGTGCAGCTCGCGGGCGATGCGCAGCCGCTCGGCGACCGCGCGGCGCCGCGCCTCGGCCTCGCGGTCGCGTTCGGCGGCGGCGGCGCGCCGCTCGGCGGCCTCGGCCAGGGCGCGGCGGCCGCGGACGTACTGCCCGATCGCCACCGTGATCAGCAGGCCCAGCGACAGCGACGCCACGCCGCGGGCGTCGGTGATCGCGTCGGGGTCGTCGCCGCTGCCCCGCGCCGACGCCGCCGCCAGGAATCCGGCGTTGACGACGATGACCGCGCCCAGCGGCACCGCCAGCCGGCACTCCACGGCCGCGTTGAACAGCGCCAGCCACAGCACGCCCGCGACGGGCCCGTCGGGGTACCCCAGCGGGTAGTACAGCGGCGGCACCACCACGGCGACGACCAGGACCGCGACCGGGTGGCGGCGCCGCCACGCCAGCGACACCGCCGCCGCGGCGATCAGCGCCAGGCCGCCCGGCCACAGCGGCCGGTCCCCGGGCTTGACCGCCGCCTCGGTCATCGCGACCGACACCACCAGGACCGCCGCCGCCAGCAGGGCGTCGGCCGCCCGCCCGCGCGGCCACCGCGCCCGGCCCGGCGCCCGGCCCGCGATCCTGCCGACGATTCCGGCCCGGGAGGCGGACCCCTGCGGAGGCGCCTGCGGAGGCGCCTGCGCGGGGCGCGGGGTGTCCTCGGCCGCGCCCCGGCCGCGCGCGCCGGGCCGGCGCCGGGGGCGGGGCGGGGTCGCTGTCACGCGCCAACCGTAGTTCAGCCCCGGCCCGCCCCGCGCCCCCATCGAAGATCGTCCCCGGGTGGTTGCGGCCGCCCGCGCCCCTGACTTTCGTCAGTAACGGCCCAGTTCACCGGCCAGTAGCGTGGGCGCCGTGAACGACTCCGCGGCCCCCGGTCTCCCGACGACGCCCGCGCCGCCTCCGCCCTCCCGCCTGCGGGCGCTGGTCCGCCGGCCGTCCCGCGCCGCGCTGGTCAAGGACGTCCTGCTGTACGGGGTCCTAGCGCTCCCCGTCCTGGGCGGCATGCTCTCCCCGCCGCAGCCCGCCCGGGCGTCGTGGTGGCTGCAGGCGGCCGGGCTCGGCGTGCTGGCCGCCGCGATCGCGGCGGGACGCGCCTGGCCGGCCCCGGCGCTGCTCACCGTGATCGCGCTGACCCTCGTCCACGGCAACTTCGTGTTCGCCATGCCCGTCCTGTCCTACCTGGCGGGCCTGCGCAGCGCCCGCGCGCAGCCGCTGCTGTGGGGCTTCCTCGGGGTGTTCGTCGGCGGGGCGCTGCTGTCGGCGGTCCGCGGCACGCAGGTCACCGCCTGGTTCCCCTCCACCGTCTGGCTCGTCCTGCTCGGCGTCCTGCCCTGGCTGGTGGGCCGCTACTGGCGCCAGTACCAGGAGCTGCTGCGCGCCGGATGGGAGCGCGCCGAGCGCCTGGAGCACCAGCAGCGCATCGTCGCCGAACGCGAACGGCTCCGCGAGCGCGCCCGCATCGCCCAGGACATGCACGACTCCCTCGGCCACGAACTGGCCCTGATCGCCGTGCGCGCCGGCGCGCTGGAGGTCGCGCCGGAACTGGGGGACCGGCACCGCGCCGCCGCCGCCGAGCTGCGCACCGGAGCCGCCGACGCCACCGACCACCTCCGCGAGATCATCGGCCTCCTGCGCGACGACGCCGCCGACGCCCCCTCCGGCGCCCCCTCCGACGCGGCGGGGTCCTCGGCGCCGCCGGCGCGGCCCGCCCGCGAGAGCATCCCCGACCTGGTCGACCGCGCCCGCGCCTCCGGCGTCCCCGTCCACCTCACCGGCGACGCCGACGCCCACGCCGGGCTCGGTCCGATGGCCGCGCTCACCGCGCACCGCGTCGTGCAGGAGGCCATCACCAACGCCGCCAAGCACGCCCCCGGCGCCGCCGTCACCGTCGCCCTCGCCCGGACCGGCACCGGCGGGACCACCGTCACGGTCGCCAACGACCCGCCGCCGGACGGGCCGCCGCTGCTGCCCTCCGGCGGCCGCGGCCTGGCCGGCCTCACCGACCGCGTCCGCCTGCTGGGCGGGACCCTGCACGCCGCTCCCACCCCGGCCGGAGGGTTCCTCGTCACCGCCGACATCCCCGCCGCCCCGGACCCGGCCGCCGACCGGTCCCCGGGAGCGCCGACCGCGCGGGACGCGCTGCGCGCCGCCCTCGGACTCACCCCCGCGGCCTCCGCGCCCGCAGCGGGGGAGTGGCCCTCCGAATCGGCCCGGCACCTGGCCAGCGAGCGCCGCCGGGTCCGCCGCGGACTGATCACCGCGATCGCCGCCCCCACCGCCCTCATGGCGGTCCTCGGCGCGATCATGGCCGGGTACTACGTGTTCGTCACCCTCAACTCGGTGCTGCTGCCCGCCGACTACGGGGCGCTGGCCGTCGGCGACCCGCAGCACCGCGTCGAGCGGGCCCTGCCGCCCATGCAGACCCTCGACACCGGCACCGTCCGCGCCGCCGTCCCCGAACCCGCCGGCGCCGACTGCCGCTACTACCGGCCCGACGCCAACGTGCTCGGCGTCGGCCGCATCTACCGGCTGTGCTTCGCCGGCGGCCGCCTCATCGCCAAGAACGACTACGACACCCACCAGCTGGGCGCCCAGCGCGCCCGCGACCAGGAGGACCAGTGATCCGGGCACTGCTCGCCGACGACGAGGCGATGATCCGCGCGGGCGTGCGCGCCATCCTGACCGCCGACCCCGGCATCGAGGTCGTCGCCGAGGCCGGCGACGGCCGCGAGGCCGTCGACCTGGTGCTGCGGCACCGACCCGCGGTCGCGCTCCTGGACATCCGCATGCCGCGCCTGGACGGCCTGGCCGCCGCCGCCGAACTGCGCCGCCTGGCCCCCGCCACCGGCGTCGTCATGCTCACCACCTTCGGCGAGGACGAGTACATCGCCCGCGCCCTGGCCGGCGGCGCCAGCGGCTTCCTGCTCAAGTCCGGCGACCCCCGCGAGCTGATCGCCGGGGTCCGCGCCGTCGCCGGCGGCGCCGCCTACCTGTCCCCGAAGGTCGCCCACCGCGTCATCACCCAGATCGGCGGCGGGCGCCTGGACGGCCGCGCCCGCGCCCGCCGCCGCATCACCGCGCTCACCCCCCGCGAGCGGCAGGTGCTGGCGCTGCTCGGCGCCGGCCTGTCCAACGCCGAGATCGCCGGGCGGCTGCACGTCGTCGAGGGCACCGTCAAGGCCTACGTCAGCGCGATCCTGACCCGCCTGGACGTCCGCAACCGCGTGCAGGCCGCCGTGCTGGCCTACCAGGCCGGACTCGTCGACGGCATCGAGGACCCCGCCTGACCCCGGCACACCCCCGGCCCTCAGGCGTCGCGGCGGCGCAGCACCACCACGCCGCCGCATACCGCCGCCGCCGTCCACGCCACCAGGATCACCAGCCCCACCGCCTGCGGGTAGGGGCCCTCCCCGGACATGAAGTACCGGCCGGCGCTGCTGGGCAGGGAATCCGACACCTTGCGCGCCGGCCCCGACTCGTCCCCGCCGCCCAGCAGCATCGGCACCACCAGCAGGAACAGGAACGCCGTCGTCAGCGACGCCGCCGTACTGCGCAGCATCGCCCCGACCGCCAGCACCAGCACGCTCACCAACGCCAGATACACCCCCGATTGCACCGCGTCGGCGGCGAACTCGGCGGCCCGCAGCCGCCCCCACCGCCCCAGGACCGGATCGGCGACCACGGTCCCGGCCGCGTTCAGCGCGGCCCCGAGCGGGAACGCCACCGCCGCGACCACCACCGCCTTGGCGCCCAGCATCCGGCCCCGCGGCGGCACCCACTGCAGCGTCGCCCGGATGCTGCCCGTCGCGTACTCACCGGTGACCACCAGGATCGCCAGGGCCAGCACGACGAACTGGACCATGTCCAGCGCCCCGACCGCCACACCGCTGACCGACACCACCCCCATGTCGTCACCGGGAAGCGCGTTGGTGTTGTTGGACACCGTCGAGGTCGCCAGCGTGAACGCCATCACCGCCATCAGCGCCACCGCCGACGCCAGCCCCCACCAGGTGGACCGCACCGACCACAGCTTCGTCCACTCCGCGGCGACCGCACCGCGCCACCCGCCGCCCGCGCCGCGGGCCGTCCCCGCGCCGCGCCCCTCGACCGTCCCCGCCCCTGTGACCGCCATCGCTCAGACCCCCGTCCCCGGCATGGCACCGAACTCCACGCTCGCACCCGTCAACTCCATGTACGCCTCCTCCAGGGACGCCTCCACCGCGCCCAGCTCCAACACCGGCACCCCCGCCTCGAACGCGACCAGCCCGACGCGCTCCACCGCCAGCCCCGCCACCCGAAGCTCCTCCTCGCCGGAGCGCCGGACCCGCCCGCCCGCAGCCGTCAGCCGGTCCGCCAGCACACGCGCGCGCGGGCTGCGGACCCGCACCGCGCCGCCCGACCCCGCCGCGATCACCTCGGCCATCGGCGCGTCCGCCAGCAGCCTGCCCTTCCCGATCACCACCAGGCGGTCCGCCGTCAGCTGCATCTCGCTCATCAGGTGCGACGACACCAGCACCGTCCGGCCCTGCGCCGCCAGCGACCGCATCAGCCGCCGCACCCACAGCACCCCGTCCGGATCCAGCCCGTTGACCGGCTCGTCGAACATCAGCACCCCCGGATCGCCCAGCAGCGCACCCGCGATCCCCAGCCGCTGCCGCATCCCCAGCGAGAACGTCCCCGCCCGCCGGCCCCCGACCGCCTCCAGCCCCACCATCGCCAGGACCTCCTCCACCCGGCCCCGCGCGATGCCGTTGCTGCGCGCCATCGCCAGCAGATGCGCCCGCGCCGACCGCCCCGGGTGCACCGCGCCCGCGTCCAGCAGCGCCCCCACCTCCCGCAGCGGCCGCCGCAGCTCCCCGTACCGGCGGCCCCCGACCAGGGCCTCGCCCGCGCTCGGACGGTCCAGGCCCACCACCATCCGCATCGTGGTGGACTTCCCGGCGCCGTTGGGGCCGAGGAACCCCGTCACCTTCCCCGCCGCCACCTCCAGCGACAGCCCGTCCACCGCCGTCCTGTCCCCGAACCTCTTCGTCAGGCCCCGCAACGTGATCACCTGGGTCCTCCCTTCCGTCCCGGGCGACGCTAGAGAGCGGGGGAGGGCCCGCACACCGGCCGGACGCCACCCCCCGGCCCCGACTTTCGTCAGGAACCCGGCATCCGCCGGGCGGGCCTGTTCCCGTCGGCGCATGCGAAAGGGCCGCCCCGGGCGGCGCCGAAGCGCCGTCCGGGACGGCCCGTGAGATCCTGCCCGGCCGGTCCGGTCAGCGGAGGGGGCCCCGGCGCGGCGGCACACCGCCCATCACGTCCGGCATCGTCACCGACGCGTCGTCCATCGGAACGGCCGCGCCCACCATCGGCGCCGCCGCGGCCGCGGGCCGCGGCGACCCCAGCGGCACCTCCAGACCCGGGCCCCGCGGCGCCACCGGGCCCGGCCCGAGCAGCACCGCACCCGCCGCCACGCCCCGCAGCGCCTCCACCAGCGGCCGCGCCGCCAGCACCAGCACCAGCGCCGCCGCCGGCGCCACCACCACGCCCACCAGGAACCCCGCCGCCACGTCGTGCGGGTAGTGCACGCCCACGAACACCCGCGAGAACGCCATCAGCGCCGCCAGCGGCAGCACCAGCGGCGCCATCGCCCGCCACGCCACCACGATCGCCGCCGCCGACGCCGCCGCGATCGTCGCGTGGTTGCTCGGGAACGACCAGTCGCCCTGCGCCGGGCACGCCGCGATGTGCACCGCGCCCGCCACCGCGCGGCACGGACGCTCCTCCTGGATGAAGCTCTTGGACACCTCGCTCACCAGATACGCCGACACCATCGCGAACGGCGCCACCAGCGCCAGCCCCATCGCCCGCGCGTCCAGGCCCCGGGCCCGCCACCAGCCCACCGCGAACAGCACCGCGAACAGCAGCAGCCCGCCGTCGGTGCCCACGTCCGCCGCCTCGTGCACCCACGAGGGCGTGCCCTGCGCGAACTCGGTGATCTCCCGGTACAGATCGGCGCTGAAATCCGGCGCTCCCATGCTCTCCCTCACGCTCGCAGCGGCCCCGTGCCCGTCAACTGTCAGACACCCCAAAGCCCGCTGATGTTCACCTACCGGCCATAGGAGGACAACCCTTTCACCTTAGGGGGATCACTCGCCGGGCATTGGACCCACTCGTGCGGCCGGCCTCCGCCCGCCCGACCCCTCCAGCGACCCCACCGGCCCCGCGTCGGCTACTTCCGCGTCCACGGGCCCGCGCCGGCGCCGCCGCGCGAACCGCACGACCTCCACCGCCGCCGTCACCCCCAAGGCCAGCCCCAGCCCCACCGCCACGCCCTTCAGCGGATCGTCCTCGAACGCCACCCCACCCACATACCCCAGCAGCGCCCCGTACAGGGCCCACGACACCGCCGCCACCGCCGCGAACAGCGAGAACGACCGCAGCCGGAACCCGACCGCCCCCATCGTCAACGTCACCGCCGTCCGCCCGCCCGGCACGTACCGCGCCACCACCAGGATCAACCCGCCCCGCTCGGCCATCGTCCGCCCCGCCCACCCCAGCGCCGCATGCCGCCGCGTCCCGGGACGCGCCGCCCGCACCAGCCGCCCGCCCGCCCGGCGCCCCACCAGATACGACACATGATCGCCCAGGAAGGCGCCCGCCGCCGCCAGCGCCACCACCGGCGCCAGCTCCGGCTGCCCCGACGCCGCGTACACCCCCGCGGTGATCACCATGCTCTCGCTCGGCACCACCGGGAAGAAGCCGTCGATCGCCGCCACCGCGAACAGCACCAGATAGAACCACGGCGACGTCACCGCCGTGTCCACCATGCCCATGAGCCCGTCCATGGGCACGACGCTAAGGACGTCCTACCCCCGGGCGTATCCCGCGTAAGACCCCGCTCACCCCCGACTTTCGTCAGGGGGCGCCCCCCGGCCGCAAAAACCGATTCGCGTCCCGGGCCCGCCTCCACCACACTTCACCTTCTGTGGGACACCTGCACATCTTCGACATGGACGGCACCCTGCTGACCGGCACCACCGCCAACCTCGAAATCGCCCGCCACCTCGGCACCCTCCCCGAACTGCACGACCTCGAGGCCCGCTTCGCCGCCGGCACCCTCGACACCCGCGGCTTCTCCACCGAGATCCACCGCCTGTGGCGCCACCTCACCCCCGCCGTCGTCGCCACCGCCTACCGCGCCGCGACCTGGCTCACCGGCATCACCGACGTCTGCGCCGACATCCGCGCCCGCGGCGAGCACTCCGCCGTCATCACCATGTCGCCCGACTTCTTCGCCCGCCACCTCCTCGACCACGGCTTCGACGACATCGTCGCCTCCCGCTTCCCCCCGATGCCCTTCACCGGCACCCTCGACCCCGCCGGGATCCTCACCCCCGCCGACAAGGTCCGCATCGCCGACGCCCTGCTCGCCCGCCACGGCCTCACCACCGACCAGTGCACCGCCTACGGCGACTCCATGTCCGACGCGCCCCTGTTCCGCCACCTCACCAACACCGTCGCCGTCAACGCCGACCACCACCTCGCCGGCATCGCCGCCCTCGACTACCGCGGCACCGACCTGCACGCCGCCTACACCCTCGCCCGCGCCCTCCACCCCGCCTGACCCACCCCACCAGGCCGCTGACCTGGGGGAGCGAGCCGACAACACCCGCCCCGGCACACCCCGCACCCCGCCCCGCATGGCACGATCACCCAGGTGAGCAGCACACCCGCCGACCCTCACCACCTGCGCGACCTCGCGCTGCTGCGCCGCGTCCGCGACCGCATCGACCGCGAGTACGCCCAGCCCCTGGACGTCGAAGCCCTGGCACGCGGCGCGAACATCTCCGCCGGCCACCTCAGCCGCCAGTTCCGCCAGGCCTACGGAGAATCGCCCTACTCCTACCTGATGACCCGCCGCATCGAACGCGCCATGGCCCTGCTGCGCCGCGGCGACCTCAGCGTCACCGACGTGTGCTTCGCCGTCGGCTGCTCCTCCCTGGGCACCTTCAGCACCCGCTTCACCGAACTGGTCGGCATGCCCCCCAGCGCCTACCGCCGCCAAGCGGCCGACGCCGCGGCCGGGCTCACCTCCTCCGGAACCGCCGCCGGCGTACCTTCCTGCCTGGAGAAACAGGTCACCAGACCGATCAGGAATCGAGAAGCCCCCACCGGGCCCACGCCCTAACCTGGCACCCACCGGCACCACACCCGCACCGCGCTTCGGGTAGACAGATGCCACCGCCACGCCCCACACAGGGAGACACGACACGATGAGCATGGCCACGAGCACGGACGCGAACCCGCCCGCGCCCCACGCCGCCGACAGCCACGACCTGATCCGCGTGCACGGCGCACGCGTGAACAACCTCAAGGACGTCGACGTCACTCTCCCCAAGCGCCGCCTCACCGTGTTCACCGGCGTCTCCGGCTCCGGCAAGAGCTCCCTGGTCTTCGGCACCATCGCCGCCGAATCCCAGCGCATGATCAACGAGACCTACAGCGCGTTCGTCCAAGGCTTCATGCCCACCCTCGCCCGCCCCGACGTCGACGTCCTCGAAGGCCTCACCACCGCCATCATCGTCGACCAGCAGCGCATGGGCGGCGACGCCCGCTCCACCGTCGGCACCGCCACCGACGCCAACGCCATGCTGCGCATCCTGTTCAGCCGCCTCGGCGAACCCCACATCGGCTCACCCCAGGCCTTCTCCTTCAACGTCGCCTCCATCAGCGGATCCGGCGCCGTCGCCTTCGAACGCTCCGGCAAGACCGTCAGGGAACACCGCAGCTTCAGCGTCACCGGCGGCATGTGCCCCCACTGCGAGGGCACCGGCACCACCAACGACTTCGACCTCACCGCCCTCTACGACGACACCCTCTCCCTCAACCAGGGCGCCCTCACCGTCCCCGGCCACAGCATGGACGGCTGGTACGGCCGCATCTTCCGCGGCTGCGGCTTCTTCGACCCCGACAAGCCCATCCGCGACTACACCCCCGCCGAACTCCACGACCTCCTCCACAAGGAACCCACCAAGATCAAGATCGAGGGCGTCAACGTCACCTACGAAGGCCTCATCCCCAAGATTCAAAAATCGGTCCTCAGCAAGGACCGCGCCTCGATGCAGCCCCACATCCGCGCCTTCGTCGACCGCGCCGTCACCTCCACCCCCTGCCCCGACTGCGGCGGCACCCGCCTCAGCGACACCGCCCGCTCATCGAAGATCAAAGGCATCAGCATCGCCGACGCCTGCGCCATGCAGATCAGCGACCTGGCCGCCTGGGTCCGCGCCCTCGACGCCCCCTCCGTCGCCCCACTCCTCAAAGCCCTCGGCGACACCCTCGACTCCTTCGTCGAGATCGGCCTCGGCTACCTCTCCCTCGACCGCCCCTCCGGCACCCTGTCCGGCGGCGAGGCCCAGCGCACCAAGATGATCCGCCACCTCGGCTCCTCCCTCACCGACGTCACCTACGTCTTCGACGAACCCACCATGGGCCTGCACCCCCACGACGTCCAGCGCATGAACGACCTCCTGCTGCGCCTGCGCGACAAGGGCAACACCGTCCTGGTCGTCGAACACGAACCCGAGACCATCGCGATCGCCGACCACATCGTCGACCTCGGCCCCGCCGCAGGCACCGCAGGCGGCACCATCTGCTTCCAGGGCACCCTCGACGAACTGCGCACCAGCGGCACCCTCACCGGCCGCCACTACGACGACCGCACCCCCCTCAAGACCGACCTGCGAACCCCCACCGGCACCCTGCAGATCCGCGGCGCCAACGCCCACAACCTCCAGGACGTCGACGTCGACATCCCCCT
Organism: Actinomadura coerulea; assembly: GCF_014208105.1. NCBI lineage: Bacteria > Bacillati > Actinomycetota > Actinomycetes > Streptosporangiales > Thermomonosporaceae > Actinomadura > Actinomadura coerulea. Next base: position 2,063,761 of record NZ_JACHMQ010000001.1, on the reverse strand, counting down.
CGGCGTCCTCGTCGCCGTCACCGGCGTCGCCGGCTCCGGCAAGAGCTCCCTCATCCACAGCTCCATCCCCAAGGGCGCCGGCGTCGTCTCCGTCGACCAAAGCCCCATCCGCGGCTCACGACGCAGCAACCCCGCCACCTACACCGGACTCCTCGACCCCATCCGCAAGGCCTTCGCCAAGGCCAACGGCGTCAAACCCGGACTGTTCAGCGCCAACTCCGAAGGCGCATGCCCCAACTGCAACGGCGCGGGCGTCATCTACACCGACCTCGCCATGATGGCCGGCGTCGCCACCACCTGCGAGGAGTGCGAAGGCCGCCGCTTCCAGGCCCACGTCCTCGACTACACCCTCGGCGGCAAGAACATCAGCGAAGTCCTCACCATGCCCGTCGACCAGGCCGAACAGTTCTTCGCCACCGGCGACGCCCGCACCCCCGCCGCCCACCGCGTCCTGCGCCGCCTCGCCGACGTCGGCCTCGGCTACCTCACCCTCGGCCAGCCCCTCACCACCCTGTCCGGCGGCGAACGCCAGCGCCTCAAACTCGCCACCCACATGGCCGAGGACGGCGGCGTCTACGTCCTCGACGAACCCACCGCCGGCCTCCACCTCGCCGACGTCGAACACCTCCTCGGCCTCCTCGACCGCCTCGTCGACGCCGGCAAGTCCGTCATCGTCATCGAGCACCACCAGGCCGTCATGGCCCACGCCGACTGGATCATCGACCTCGGCCCCGGCGCCGGCCACGACGGAGGCCGCGTCGTCTTCGAAGGCACCCCCGCCGACCTCGCCGCCACCCGCTCCACCCTCACCGGCCAACACCTCGCCGCCTACATCGGCACCTGACCCTTACGCCACGACCACGCAGAAGCGGCACCGACCAGCATCAGAACGAGAAGCCACGCCAGCGTCGATCCAGTCGACCGCCCACCGCGGCCTCTCGTTCTGATGCGCCCGGCCCCCTCGCGTCCTGCCCGAGCCGCCCGCGCAACGCCACCCGATCGGCGTCGGACATTGCAGCCCCTACCGCCGACGGTCCACGGTGATCTCCGAGTCGGACCTACGACGGGACCACTGGTGCACCGACGGGCGGGGCCTGCCGCCCCCGCGACGGCGGCCCCGTCAACCGCCCCGCCGGCCCTCCACCGGACCCAGCAGCGGATGCACCCGCATCGCCGCCTCCAACTCACCCGGAAGCTCATCGCGATACCGGCCCAACGTCGACAGATCCGCATGCCCCAGCACCCGCCGCACCGCATCCATGTCCGTCGCCGCCGCCAGAAGATGCGTCGCCGTCGTATGCCGCAACCCATGCGGCGTCACACTCCGCCGCCGCCCCGCATCCACCCGCTCCAGCACCCGGTCGATCACCCCCTGCACATCACCCCGCGCCAACCGCCGCCCCCGCCACGACAACAACAGCGCCTTCCCCTCCCGCCCCCGATCCAGCAACCCCCGCCCCTCCGCCAGATACGCGTCCAGCACCTCCGCCACCGGACGGGGGAGCGGCACATCCCGCGTCCGCCCACCCTTACCGAAGATCCGCCAATACCGCGTCCCCCCGTTGACGAAGAAGTCCTCCACATTCGCCGCCGTCAACTCCGACACCCGCGGCCCCACCGCCGCCAGCAACAACACGATCAACCCGTCCCGCAACTCCGTGCGCTGATCAGCCCGCCGCCGCACACCCGCCCCACCCGAACCCGCATCCGGCGCATCCACCAGACCACGCGCCGCCCCCAGCAGCCCCTCCGCCTGCTCCACCGTCAACGCACGCCGCTCAGCCCGCAACCCGCCCCGCTGCTTCGGCCGCACCGTCACCGCCTGCATCGGATTCAACTGCACCCACCCCGCCACCACCGCATGCCGGAAGAACGCCGACACCGAACGCCGGAACCGCGCCTGCGACGCGGCACTCTGCGACGGCGCACCCCCCGCCACCACAGGCCGCGCCCCCCGCCGACGCCGCTCATCCGGCTTACGCGCGAACCTGAGCAGAACCTCATCGACGTCCTCACCCGTCAGATCGTCCAGCACCCGGTCCTCACCCGCCAGCGCCCCGAACGTCACCACGTCCCGCACGTACACCTCCGCGGACGCCGGCGCCAGCGCACCCGTCGACGCCTTCGCCCGCACCACCTCCGCATAGCGATCCACACACTCGGCCACGGACACACGCTGAACATCGGCAGGACGCACCCGCCGGACGCTACCCCCCACCACCGACAGAAGCCCCGTAAGATCGACAACATGGGGGAGCGGGCACTGTTCGACCAGATCGGCGAGATCATCCGCGGCGCCACCCCGCCCCGCCTCGGCCACCCCCACATCCACACACGCCACAACGGCGTCAAAGCCTGGTTCGGCGACCCCGCACCCCAGCGCGAGCACTACGAAGCCCAGATCATCCCCGCCGCACTCGCCCCCGGCGCCCAGCACCACGCCATCGAGATCGGCTACCATGCCGAACACCCCGCCGAAGCCGACAACGAGGCCGCCCTCACCCGCCTACTCACCACCGAAGCCGCATGGCGCGCCGACCTCGGCGACGAACCCCGAACCGGCACCTTCCTCGGCCGCACCACCTGGCGCCGCATCTCCGAAACCTGGCCCGACGCCGACCTCACCGGCCCCGACATCCCCTTCGAGATCGGCGTCCGCCTCGTCGACTACATCCGCGCCCTGGAACCGCACCGCAAACGGGTATGACCACCCCCACGCGTCCACCGGACAGGGGAGGGGCCCGTGCTCATCGGCACATCGGGATGGCAGTACACCGACTGGCGCGACGTCCTCTACCCACCCGGCCTCGCCCAACGACGCTGGCTGCGCCACTACGCCGACACCTTCACCACCGTCGAGAACAACAACGCCTTCTACCGCCTCCCCGCCCGCGAGACATTCGAGCTCTGGCACGACAACACCCCGCCCGGCTTCGTCATGGCGGTCAAGGCCAGCCGCTACCTCACCCACATGAAACGCCTCAAAGACCCCGCGGAGCCGGTCGCGCGCCTCATGAACGCCGCCAACGGCCTGGGGGACAGGCTCGGCCCCGTCCTCCTCCAACTCCCGCCCACCCTGCAAGCCGACACCGACCGCCTCACCGAGTGCCTGCGCCACTTCCCAGACGGCACCCGCGTCGCCGTCGAACCCCGCCACCCCTCCTGGTGGACAGACCAGACACGCCGCATCCTGGAGAAACACAGCGCGGCCCTGTGCTGGGCCGACCGACTCGGCGAGGCGCAGACACCTCTATGGCGCACAGCCGACTGGCTCTACCTCCGCTTCCACGAAGGCCCCGCCGACCCCTGGCCGGAATACGACGACGAGACCCTCCAGCACTGGGCCGACAAACTCAGCGGAACACCCGACGCCTACGTCTACTTCAACAACGACCCCGGCGGCGCCGCCGTCCGCAACGCCCTGCGCTTCACCGACCTCACGAACTGAACTCCGCGGCCGTCAGATCCGCGAGCCGCCGCGCGGTGTCGAAATGGGGCGTCAGCCGAGTCTTGGTCATGGCGAAAGACGTACCGGTGGCGACGTCGGCATAGACGCAACTACCGCCACCACCCACCCAACCGAACGTCGTCGGCGTCTCATCCGGCTCGGAACCGATACGGCCAAGCGGATAACCCAAGCCCAGCCGCACAGGGTTCCCGAAGACCTGATCAGTGCCCTCGAAAGCCACCGCCGCCAGTTCCTCAAGCCGACGCGAATCGATGAGCCGACCATCGAGAACCGCCGCGTTCATCGCAGCGACTCCACGCGCCGTGAAGGTGCCGACCGACGGGACGTCCGCCTGCAGGAACTCATGGCCGTTACCCATGGCAGCGACCGGCCGCAGTTCCCAGGGCGCAAGAACGGCATCGCCACCAGGCGGGACGACCGTAACCGGCGCGGCATCCTCAAGCCGCGCCAGCCGAGCCAACTCGGTCCGAGGCACACCGAAGAACAGCTCGCCATCGAGACCCAAAGGCGCGGCGACCCATTCGCGCAAGAGCTGCCGCATCGGTTTCCCCGTGGCCCGGCGTGCGATTTCACCCACCAGGAAGCCATAGGTGAACGAGTGGTACCCCGTCTCGGTCCCCGGCCGCCACCGGGGCTCGGCACCGGCGATCGCCGCGCAGACCCGCGACCAGTCCGTCAGATCATCAGGGCCGATCCCATCAGGCATCGCAGGGACGCCGACCGAGTGCGTGAGCACGTGGCGAAAGGTCGCGACCGCCTTGCCGTGAGCACCGAACTCCGGCCACAACTCGACCAGCGGCATGTCATATCCGACAGCACCGTTCTCGACGAGCAGGTGAGCGATGAGCGACGTCATGACCTTGCCCGCAGAGAAACTGAAGAAGGGAGTCTCCGGGGTCACCCCGCGCCCGGTCTCTGCGTCGGCGACCCCGGCGACAGCGTCCACGACGAGAGCACCGCGATGGAGAACGGCAACCTGCAAGCCGGTCTCGGCTCCGTCCTCGACGAGCTCGTCGAGGACGCTTTGAACCTGCTGCTGCAGCGAAGGCATCACCGTCACTGGCTCGACCACCTGTAGCGAGTCTGGCTCGCCGTCGGCAGCTTGCCGAAAGCGAATCCAACGGTCGGCGCTACCCGATACAACCTGACATCGCCGGCGACGACCGCCTCACCCAACCCATACCAGGTGCCCTCGGGGCTGGTCAGATGCGCACCGTACTTCCGCTCGAAGTCGGCGACAGCCTGCTCCCGTTCCGAGCGCCCCTCGATCACGGACGCGAGACCCTCGATGACGACGTCCACACCGGTCAGCACATTCGCGCCAGTCGTCAGAACACAATGCTGATTGTGCTCGAGGTTCCGCGCCTTGCGCTCCTGAGCGCCCGTGGTGAAGCACATGCCCCCCAGGCTCCAGAACGCCAGCAACGGCGTCACATGCGGTCGCCCGTCAGGCCGTACCGTGGAAAGCCAGAACACCTCCGCCTCACCGACGACCGCCAACGCCGACGCCCACGGCGTCGCCTGCGCGCCCGGAGACGAGAACGGGCCCAGTTCGACATCCGGTTCACTAGCGGACATGACACATCCTTCAGTCGACGGGGCATGGTCAGCCGACCGGCACCGGTGAAGCAGCGACGGCAGGTCGGCCCGTATGCCCTCCGGTCAAGTACTACGCGCCGTCCTGAACATGACCCGAACTCGCCGAGAAACTCATCGGTCCGCACGCACCCGGTTCAGACCACCGGCCCTGACGCTGATCGCCGCGCCACCGGGGGAGCGGGTGCGACCCACGCCGGCGAGGGCCTCGCCGGCTTCGCTGCGATCGTCGATCCGGCGCGCAACCCGTCCAGCAGCGGCCGCCGCCGGCGCACCTGAGCCCGCGCAGCGCCCCCGGGCCAGGGACGCGATTCCGTCAAGACCATGCCTCAACGAGCCCAGAAAGCCCGCTGAGACTTCGTGATCAAACCAGACAGAATCCACCTTCTGTCTTGTTTGAGGTGAAATAGGGCGCGAGGGTCTCGCGCGGAGGAGGGCAGGGGTCCCACCTGATCCATTACCCGGGAGGTCATCGACGCGGTGCGGAAGACGCTGGCAGGGTTGCTGACCTCGCCGACCGCGCATCACGCGCATCAACGGAGGTCACCCATGTCCAGAACCGCCATGTCATCGAGCACGCGCGCCGTTGTGGAGGACCTGCTGCGCCGGATCGGCGAAGGCGATCCCGACCGCATCGCCGCCCTCTACGCCGAACACTGCGATTGGAAGCTGGACTGGCCCGAGGCGGAGCACGGCCGCGCCGCCACGCCCTGGATCCGGCACCGGTCCGGGCGCGCCGATGCCGCCGCGCATTACCGGCAGCTCGCCGAGCACCACGTGCCCGAGAGGGTGGACACGCAGGTGGAGCGAATCCTGGTGGACGGCGACGACGCGGTGGTGATGGGCGAGATCCGGCAGACGTCGCGGTCCACCGGACGCGCCTATCGCGCCCGGTTCGCCCTGCACCTCACGGTCGAGGACGGCCTGGTCGTCCGGCACCACATCTACGAGGACAGCCTCGCCGTCGCCCAGGCCTTCGCGTCCTGACGGAGACAACCCGGTTCCGTCACGGGCTGGGCCAGACTGGCCCGGTGGATGTTCTCGCCTGGCCGCCGCGACTGGCGCCGCCCACGACGGCGGTGCGCGAGTCGTTCCTGGCCGGGGAGAGGGCCGACCAACTGGCGAGCGGCGCCCCGGCGGACTGGCTGGACGAGGCCCACCGCGACTTCGAGGCGTTCGTGTCGCGCCGGCGCGGCGTCCAGGAGCGCTGGGGCGTCCCGTGCACGACGTTCTGGTACGTCTCGGGCGAGCACTACATCGGGACTCTGATCGTGCGGCATCGCCTGACGCCGGAGCTCGCCGAGCTCGGCGGGCATATCGGATATCACGTCGTGCTCCCGTGGCGCAGGCGCGGCCACGCCACGCGGATGCTCGCGGCGGGATTGACGGAATCCCGCCGGCTCGGCCTGGACCGGGTTCTGCTGACGTGCGCCGCCGACAACGAGCCTTCCCGGCGGGTCATTCTCGCCAACGGCGGCGTGCACGGCGGGCGCGTCCGCGGCGAGGACCGTTTCTGGATCGAACTCACCGCCGAGCCCGCGGCGCACCCCGCGTGAACGGCTCCGGAGTGTCCCGATCGCCCCGCTCTCACCAGGTTTGCTCGTTGATCGATAATGAACATTATGTTAAGTAGAACGAGGCGGATCGCAGACGGTGTCGCAGTGGCACCAAGTCTCAGGCGTTGTCCTCGCCCACTCCGGCGATCGCCCTGATGTCCGCTTCGGCCAGCCCCAACGCCACGGCGATCTCCTCGGCGAAAGCGCAACCCGGCGAAGTCGTCCGCGCCGCCTCCACGCCGCGGCCCGGGACGTGGAGCTAGTGGGTGCTGTTGGCGGGCTTCGCGGTGGCACGCACTGCCGAGGTATGCGGCCTCACGGTCGCTGACCTGGCCGACCTGGTCCGAGATGTCAACGGCTGCCTGCTGCGGCTATACGGCGAGGGGCCGCAGCCCGCAACGTCCCCATCGCGGTCGATGGGGTCGACGGCTTCCTCACCGATCGTGATCAACGCCTCGGGACTGTGGACCTCAGCGACCCGCTGTTCATCGCACTGAACGTCTCCCCCATCACCCTCAGACATGATCGAGTACCGCATCGACCTGTGATGCCGCTGGGCGGTGTCCCCCGGGGTGCTGCGCAACGACGGCGGCTTGAACGTTTCCAGGTGACGCTCTGACAGAGCCCCACGAAGCCTCTCCCCCGCGTTTCCCTGTTCGAGGACGTCTCGGCATTTCGGCTGGTCTCTCTGCAGCGCCAGATCCCATCCGCGCGCCGCGGCGACTGGTACGGGGCGGTCGCCGTCTGCGGAGCAGCCGCGGAGCCCTCCCCCGGCGTCGGACACGACGGGCATCGAGAAGGCTCCGCCCTTTGGAGACGTCGGCGTCCGGGATCGTCCGGCGGCTCGGCGCCGCGGTCAGCTCGACCTTGTACATGCTGGCGGCGCACTTGGCCGCCCCTGGACGCTCCCGTCGGGCGGCCAACGACTTCGCTCCGGGGTCCCGCGACGAACTCCGTACCAGGGAGGGACCGTTCCGACATCACCCGGTTCTGATGGTGGTTGGGCTGGCACCTTGATCTCAAGTGTGGTCGAGGTTGCATGCTTGCATTCCTTGTCAGTGAACGGTTAGGGGGTGGTGGGTGTGCGGGTGGTTCAGGCGCTGCGGTTCGGCGGTCCGGAGGCGCTGGTGCTCGGTGAGACGCCGGATCCGGTGGCTGGGACGGGCCAGGTCGTCGTCGATGTGGCGGTTGCGGGCATGACGTTCGTCGAGACGCAGATCCGGCGTGGCGTCGATAAGTGGCATGCCAGGCCGTCGTTGCCGTATGTGCCGGGTGGTCTGGTGGCCGGTCGTGTGAGTTCGGTCGGAGCGCGGGTGGAGTCGACTTGGCTTGGGCGCCGTGTCATCGCCGGTACCGGAGAGACCGGTGGGTTCGCCGAGCGTGCCGTGAGCAAGGTCGAGGAACTGTTTGCAGTGCCGGATGGGCTGGGCCTGGCGGAGGCCATCGCCCTGCACAGCGACGGCAGCACTGCGCAGGGCCTGGTCGAGAAGGCCGGCATCGGCGCCGGTGAGTGGGTGCTGGTCGAAGCGGCGGCCGGTGGTGTCGGCAGTCTGCTGGTGCAGCTCGCCCGTTCGGCGGGCGCTCGGGTCGTCGGGGCTGCCCGCGGGGCGCGCAAGCTCGACCTGGTCCGTGAACTGGGCGCCGAGGCCGCGGTCGACTACTCCGAGCCGACCTGGACCGAGCGGGTGCTCGAGGCGACCGATGGGGCGGGACCGGACGTGGTGTTCGATGGTGTCGGCGGACAGATCGGGCGGGCCGCGTTCGAGGTGACGGCTCGCGGTGGCCGGTTCTCGGTGCATGGAGCCTCCAGTGGCGAGGTCACGCTCATCGACTCCGTGGAAGCCCGGTCCAAGGGGGTTGAGCTGATAGGTATCGAGCAGCTCTTCGGTTTCGGGCCGAACGTGACGCGGTGGGCGGAGGAGATGATGTCCCAGGCTGCGGCAGGGCTTGTCCGGCCGGTCATCGGGCAGACCTTCCCGTTGGAACGCGCTGCTGACGCGCACGCCGCGATTGAGGATCGCACCGCCGTGGGGAAGACCCTGTTGCTCATCTGAAAGCCGTGTGCCAGAAGCGTCAGCCGAGCCGCTGGTAACGCGGCGTCTCCACGTCGAACGCTCTGAACGGACCTCAACAGGCATCGAGTTTTGTACGTTCACGGGTACTCGGACTGCGGGCAGACGGCGTGGCGGAGTGATGAGTGAAGGGCGGGTCGCCGCGCGGTCCCGCCCTTTGGTGAGCTGTGGTCAGCTGGGGGTCTGGTCGCGGGCGGGGGTCTGGGCGAGCCGGTGGGAGTCGGTGCCGGTCTGGATGTTGGTGCCGCAGAAGGTGAGGCGGCCGCCGGATGGTGGCTTACTGCGACGCTGGTTGCTTGATCGGAGAACCGCGCGCGACGGGCTTTCTTGCCATTGCGGGCATCCTTGGGACATGGCAATGCTCGCCGTTCACTGCCCGACGCTGATGTCGGGAGCTTTTGAGGCAGGGTCGCGCTGGCGGCGCGTCTGGCTACAACAGGAGAGCCATCGCGTACTCGTCGCGCGGAATCCCGTCCACGATGACTGCGTGCTTGCGTACGCCCTCGATCGTGAACCCCAGCCGCTGGTACAGCCGGTGCGCTGGGTTCTCGACGGCGACGTTCAACTGCAGCCGGGTCAGGCCCCGTTCGGGGGCTTCGTGCTTGATGAGCGTGTGCAGCAGGCCGGTCCCGATTCCTTGTCCTCGGTGTGAGGGCAGCACTCCGAGGACGAGGTGCCCGCAGTGCGCGACCCGCTGGAACCGCCCGACGGCCACGCGCAGCGCGCCGAGTAGCGGGGTGCCGCCGGCCACGAGCTCGAACGATCGATCCTCCATCGGGGCGGTCCTCTCGCCGGGTTCGGCGAGCATGAACTCGGCGTCATTCTCGACCCTTCGCCACAGCTCCGCCACGGCTGGCCGTTCCGTGGCGCCCGCGACCCTGTAGATGACGTCGGCCATGCGGACCCCCATTGACGTTCGCCCGGACGGCTTGGCAGCTGGCAGATCTGCTTCGACCTCGGCAGATCCTCATCGTGTCAGGGCAGAGGCGCTGTGCGGCGGCGGTGCGGACCTCGGACGTTTCCATGGGGTCGTCGCGCAGGTAGTGCAGGCGTGTGCGCGGGTGGGGTCGGCGAGCTGGACGTGCGCGGCGGCCCGTTCTCGGACGTCGGCCTCGCAGTCCCACAGCGCCTCGAACAGTTGCTTCAGCCGCGGCATGATCTGTGCCGCTCGGTCGCCTCCGATGCGGGTCAGCCCCGCGACCAGGTCGCGGTAGCACCGGCCGAGGCCCCTATCGCGCGTATGCACCCGGCGCACGGCCTCCAGCAAGGCTGGAACATCACGCTCGTCGCCCGTCCTGGCCAAGACCCAGACGGAAAGCCAGTACTGGGGGTGATCGGGTATCGCTGCCCACCGGCGGGCCTGCGCCAGTTCAGGATCTGCGGCCGGCTCGGACAGCGGGCGGGCAGGGCCGCACCGTTCTCGTCGTCCTCGGGTGGTGTCTGGTCCAGCACCGCCAGGAGGCGGTCGATCGGGATCTCCAGGTCCCGGACCAGGTGAGCCAGATAGACGATACGGGCTCTGTGCCGCAGGGCTCCTTGGTGGATTTCCTGGTGCGTGGGTGGATGTGTGCGGGTTAGGGTGCGGGCATGCGCCGACGACATTGATCTTCACCTGAGGCGGGGCTCGCGCGGAGGCTGTACGGCTACGCGTTCCTCAAGGATTTCGTTCTTCTGTACCCGGTCTACGCGGTGCTGTTCTCCGAGACCGGGCTCTCCCCCGCCGCTGTTTCGTCGCTGTTCGTGATCTGGTCGGTCACGGCGTTCGCGCTGGAGTTGCCGTCCGGTTTGTGGGCGGATGTGTTCTCGCGGCGGTTGCTGCTGGTGGTCGCTCCCCTGCTGCCGGGCGCGGGTTTCGTGCTGTGGGCTTTCTTTCCTTCGTATCCGGTGTTCGCGGTCGGGTTCGTGCTGTGGGGCGCGGGGTCGGCGCTGTGTTCGGGGACGATGCAGGCGCTGGTGTACGAGGAGTTGCAGCGGGTGGGGGCGCCGGGCGCCTATGCGCGGTTGGTCGGGCGTTGTGAGGCGGTGTCGCTGCTGGCGGTGGTGGCGGCGTCGGCGGTGGCGTCTCCGGTGCTGGCGGTGTGGGGGTACCGGGGGCTGGGTGCGGCGAGTGTGGCGGCTTGCGTGGGTTGTGCGGTGGTGGGGTGGTTCCTGCCGGAGTCCAGGGGTGGCGGTGGGGACGCGGAGGAGCCGTCGCTGGGGTCGGTGGTGCGTCAGGGGTGGGCGCAGGTGCGGGGTGAGCCGGCGGTGCGGCGGGCGCTGGTGCTGGTGGTGGTTCTGGAGGGTGTGACCGCGCTGGATGAGTATGTGCCGCTGCTGGTGCGGTCGACGGGTGTGGCGGCGTCGGCGGTGCCGTTGCTGGTGCTGTTGGTGACGGCGGGTGATGCGGCGGGCGGTTGGGCGGCGGGGCGGGGTGTGCGGTGGCTCGCGCCGGTGCTCGGGGTGGGTGCGGTGTGTCTGGCGGTGGGGTCGCTGGGTGGTCGGCCGGGTGGGCTGGTGCTGGTGGCGGTGGCGTTCGGGGTGTTCCGGTGGGCGATGGCGGGGGCGGACGCGCGGTTGCAGGAGCGGGTGGGTGATGGGGCGCGGGCGACGGTGACGTCGGTGGCGGGGTTCGGGGCGGAGGCGGTGGCGGTGCTGGTGTACGGGGGGTATGCGGTGGGGTCGCGGTGGGCGGGTGCGGGGGTGTTGATGGGGGTGGCGGCGGTGCCGTACGTGGTGGTGGCGGTCGTGCTGGGGTTGGGGGCGCGGCGGGGCCGTGTACATCCGGAGTCGTAGGCGGCGGGTGGCCGGTACGCGAAAGGCGCATTGCGGTTGAACGCTTTGGCCGGATTCGTTGGCGGTGGGTGGGGGCCGAGGATCGTGGGGTCGTTGCGGATCGATTCTTGGAGCGTGTGCTGATGGGTGCGGACCCGCTGGACTTGGCGCGGGTGCAGTTCGCGTTGACGGCCGGCACGCATTTCATGTTCGTGGCGCTGACGCTGGGGTTGGCGACGCTGGTGGCGTTGACGCAGACGCGGGCGGCGGTGTCGGGCAGTGCGGTGCATGCGCGGATGGTGCGGTTCTGGGGGCAGTTGTATGTCATCAACTATGCCGTGGGGATCGTCACCGGGTTGGTGATGGAGTTCCAGTTCGGGATGAACTGGTCGGGGCTGTCGCGGGTGACGGGGAACGTGTTCGGTGCGCCGCTGGCGCTGGAGACGATCGTGGCGTTCTTCGTGGAGTCGACGTTCCTGGGGTTGTGGATCTTCGGGTGGGATCGGCTGAACCGGTGGGTGCACCTGGCGCTGATCTGGGTGGTGACGTTGACGGCGTATCTGTCGGCGTACTTCGTGCTGGTGGCGAACGGGTGGCTTCAGCGTCCGGTGGGGTTCGTGATGGTGGACGGTGTGGCGCGGCTGGACGATGTGGGGGCGCTGCTGGCGAATCCGACGGCGTTGCTGGCGTTCTTTCATGTGCTGTTCGGGGGGTTGCTGACGGCGGGGTTCTTCATGGCGGGGGTGAGCGGGTTCCACCTGCTGCGGCGGACGGCGGAGGTGGAGTTCTTCCGGCGGTCGATGCGGATCGGGTTGCTGACGGTGATGGTGTCGGTGATGCCGGTGGTGGTGTTCGGGGGGATGCAGTTCCAGTACGCGCAGCCGACGAAGACGGGCGGGCACAAGGCGGCGGCCGCGGTGGCGGACTTCACGGCGCGGTTCGGGCCGGACGACTACCGTCCGCCGGTGCTGGCGGGGGTCGGCGAGGCGCTGATGATGACGATGTGGATGTTGATGCTGCTGGTGGCGGCGGTGGCGCTGGTGAAGTTCCCGTTCGGGCGGTGGCTGGTGCGGGGGCGGGTGTTCCACGTGCTGATGATCGCGGCGGTGCCGCTGCCGTATGTGGCGATGGTGGCGGGGTGGGTGTTCCGTGAGGTGGGGCGGCAGCCGTGGATGGTGTACGGGGTGCTGAAGACGCGGGACGCGCTGTCGCCGGGTGTGGGGTCGGGGACGGTCACGGTGTCGTTCGCGGCGTTCTCGGTGCTGTTCGCGGTGCTGTTCGGGGTGAACGCGTGGCTGCTGGCGCGGTTCGCGCGGCGGGGTCCGGAGGGGGTGGGGCTGGGTGCCCCTCCCCCGGCGGAGCCGGCCGCGCCGGTGATGAGCCCGACGTTCTGACAGGAGCCTGGTGATGGATTCTCTCGCGGTGGTGTTGCTGGCGGTGTTCTCCGCCGGGTATCTGGTGCTGGCGGGCGCGGATGTCGGGGTGGGGATGCTGCTGCCGTGGCTGGGGCGGGACCAGCGTGAGCGGCGTTTGGTGATCGCGTCGTTCGCGCCGTTCTTTCTGGGCAACGAGGTGTGGTTGGTGGCGGCGGCGGGTCTGGTGGCGGGCGCGTTCCCGGGGTTGGAGCACGGGTTGCTTGAGGAGTTGTATCCGCTGTTCGCGGTGCTGCTGTTCGGGTGGGTCGTGCGGGACATGGGGTTGTGGTTGCGGGGCCGGGTGGACGCGGCGCGGTGGCGTGGCGGGTGTGACGCGGCGATCGTGGCGGGGAGTTGGGCGCTGGCGCTGGCGTGGGGGTCGGTGCTGGGTTCGGTGTTGGCCGGTGGCGGGCTGGGTGTGGGGAGTGTCGCGGGGTTGCCGTTGGCGGTGGTGTTCGCCTGGCACGGTGCGGGTTTCGCTCGGTGGCGGCTGCCGGTGGGGTTGGCGGAGCGTGCGAGGCGGGTTCCGGCGCGGTACGGGTTGTCGGCGCTGGTGTTGGCGGGGGCGCCGGTGGTGGCCGGGGTGCAGGTGGAGTGGTCGCGGGTGGTGGCCGAGGGTGCGGGGTTGACGATGACGGCGGTGGTGACGGTGGTGGTGCTGCCGTTGCTGTTGGCGTCGCAGGCGCTGGTGTGGTGGACGTTCCGGGGGCGTGTGGAGTCGCCCTCGTACCTGTAGGGGGCCGGGGTGAAGGGTGTCGAGCGGCGTCTGCTGCGGTTGGTTCCTGGCCGGGTGATGGTGCTGCTGGGGGTGCTGGCGGCGGGTCAGGGCGTTCTGCTGGTGGTGCAGGCGGAGTTGCTGGTGCGGGCGGTGGCGGGCCTGGACGCGGGGCCGTTGCCGTGGGTGGCGGTGGCGGTGGCCGGGCGTGCGTTGCTGGCGTGGGTGGTGGCGCTGGTGGCGGGCCGGGCGGCGGCGCGGGTGAAGGCGGGGCTGCGGGGTGGGCTGCTGGAGCGGGCGGCGGGTGATGCGGGCGCGCGGGTGACGTTGCTGACGCGGGGGCTGGACGCGGTCGATCCGTTCTTCACGGGTTATGTGCCGCAGGTGGTGGCGGCGTGTGCGGTGCCGGTGGTGGTGCTGGTGCGGCTGGTGGCTGCGGATTGGGCGTCGGCGCTGGTGGTGGTGGTGACGGTTCCGCTGGTGCCGGTGTTCGGTGCTCTGGTGGGGATGCGGACGGCGGCGCTGACGGGGCGGCAGTGGGGGCTGCTGCACCGGCTGGGCGGGCATTTCCGGGACGTGGTGGCGGGGCTCGGGACGTTGCGGGCGTTCGGGCGGACGGGTCATCAGTCGGTGGTGGTGCGGGAGCTGGCGGGCGAGCATCGGCGGGCGAGCGTGCGGGCGCTGCGGGTGGCGTTCCTGTCGTCGCTGGTGCTGGAGCTGGTGTGCGCGTTGTCGGTGGCGGTGGTGGCGGTTCCGGTGGGGTTGCGGTTGCTGGGCGGGGAGATGGCGCTGGCGACGGGTCTGCTGGTGCTGGTGCTGACGCCGGAGGTGTATCTGCCGTTGCGGGCGATGGGGCAGCGTTTCCATGCCAGCGCGGAGGGGGTGGCGGCGGCGCGGGAGGTGTTCGCGGTGCTGGACGCGCCGGCGGTGTCGGGGTCTGGTGGCCGGGTGGTGGGTGAGGGGGCTCCGGAGATCGTGCTGGAGGAGGTGACGGTCCGGTATCCGGGTGCGGCGGAGGCGGCGTTGGACCGGGTGTCGCTGCGGGTGCGGCCGGGTGAGCGGGTGGCGGTGACGGGGCCGTCGGGGGCGGGCAAGTCGACGCTGCTGCTGGTGCTGGCGGGGTTGGTGCCGCCCGATTCGGGGCGGGTGCTGGTCGACGGTGTGGATCTCGCGGAGCTCGAGGTGGCGGCGTGGCGGGCGCGGGTGGGGTGGGTGCCGCAGCGGCCGCATCTGTTCGCGGCGTCGGTGGCCGACAACATCCGGCTGGGTGATCCGGCGGCGGGGGCGGAGCGGGTGCGGGAGGCGGCGCGGGCGGCCGCGGCGGACTTCGTCGAGGAGTTGCCGGAGGGGCTGGCGACGGTGCTGGGTGAGGGCGGTGCGGGGTTGTCGGCGGGGCAGCGGCAGCGGCTGGCGATCGCGCGGGCGTTCCTGTCGGGGGGCCCGGTGATGCTGCTGGACGAGCCGACTGCGCGGCTGGACCTGCACAGTGAGCGGGTGCTGGTGGATGCGGCGGTGCGGTTGCTGGCGGGGCGGACGGCGGTGCTGGTGGCGCATCGTCCGGCGTTGCTGCGGGCGGTGGACCGGGTGGTGCGGTTGGAGGGCGGCCGGGTGTGCGGGCGGCCGGGCCTTGTCGGTGAGGAGGCGGCGTGAGGGGCGCGTCGGGGGTGTGGGGTGCGGTGCGCCCGCACGCGGTGCGGCTGGTGGCGGCGGGGGTGGCGGGTGCGGCGGCGGAGCTGTGCGGGCTGGGGTTGATCGCGGCGGCGGCGTGGCTGATCGCGCGGGCGTCGCAGCGTCCGGAGCTGGGGGCTTTGTCGGTGGCGATCGTGGCGGTGCGGGGGTTCGCGCTGGCGAAGGGGTCGCTGCGGTATGTGGAGCGGCTGGCCGGGCATGACGCGGCGTTGCGGGCGCTGGCGGAGTTGCGGGGCCGGGTGTTCGACGCGTTGGCGGCGGCGGGGCCGGGTGCGCGGCGGGTGCGGGACGGCGACGCGCTGACGCGGATGGTGTCGGATGTGGATGCCGTGCAGGATCTGCTGTTGCGGTGCGTGCTGCCGGTGGCGGCGGGGGTGGTGTGCGGGGCCGCGGGGGTGGCGGTGTGCGCGCTGGTGGAGGCGTCGGCGGCGGTGGTGTTGGGGGTGGGTCTGCTGGTGGCGGGGGTGGTGCTGCCGGTGGTGGCGGCGGTGGCCGGTGGGCGTGCGGCGGTGCGGATGGCGGAGGGGCGCCAGGTGTTGGCGGTGCGGTCGCTGGACGTGCTGGAGGGTGCGCGGGATCTGGCGATGTTCGGTGCGTCGGGGCGGTTCGCGGAGCGGGCGCGGGACGCGGTGCGGGGGTTGGAGCGGGCGGAGCGGTCGGCGGCGCGGGTGTCGGCGGCGGTGTCGGCGGCGGGTTTCGTGGTACAGGGCGTGACGGTCGCCGGGGTGGCGTGGGCGGGGTTGCGGGCGGGCGTGGACGAGGTGGGTGCGGCGGTGGTGGCGTTGACGGCGCTGGTGGCGGTGGAGTCGGTGCTGCCGCTTGCGGGTGCGGCGCAGCGGTTGCGGGAGGTGGCGCCGGCGGTGCGGCGGGTCGGGGCGGTGCTGGCCGCTCCCCCGGCGCCGTGTCCGGCGCGTCCGGTGGCGGTGCCGGGGGGCCCGCTCGGGGTGGAGTTGCTGGGGGTGCGTGTCGCCTACGGGGAGGGGGTGGCGCTGGACGGGGTGGATGTGCGCGTGGAGCGTGGCCGGCGCGTCGCGGTGGTGGGGGCGAGCGGCGCGGGCAAGAGCACGCTGCTGGCGGCGGTGTCGGGGGATGTGCCGGTGGCGTCGGGTGCGGTGCTGCTCGGTGGGCGGGACGTGGGAGGGTTCGCGCCTGGGGATGTGCGGGCGGCGGTGCGGGGGCTGGCGCAGGACGCGCACGTGTTCGCGGCGTCGGTGCGGGCGAATGTGCTGCTGGCGCGTCCGGACGCGGACGAGGCGCGGTTGTGGGCGGCGGCGGAGCGGGCGCGGTTCGCCGAGGTGGTGCGGGAGTTGCCGGACGGGTGGGACACCGTGGTGGGGGCGGGTGGGCGTGGCCTGTCGGGCGGGCAGCGGCAGCGTCTGCTGCTGGCGCGGGCGCTGCTGGCCGATCCGCCGGTGCTGGTTCTGGACGAGCCGACGGAGGGGTTGGATCCGGTGGCGGCGGACGCGGTGACGCGGGAGCTGCTGGAGGCGCCGGGGGGCGGGACGCTGCTGCTGGTGACGCATCGGCTGGCGGCGTTGGGCGCGGCCGACGAGGTGGTGGTGCTGGATCGGGGTCGGGTGGTGCAGCGGGGGCGGCACGAGGAGTTGCTGGCGGTGCCGGGCGCTTACCGCGATCTTTGGGAGGCGGAGCTTCTGGCGGCTCGGGCGGCGGCGTGATGTTCGGCGTGATGTTCGGTGTGGTGGAGGGCCCGGGCGAGGGCGGCGATGGCGTCGGTGATGGCTGAGGCGGGGACGGCGGCGTAGCCGAGGACGAGCCCGGGCGGGTGGGGGCGTTGTGCGTGCCATGACAGCGGGTGGGTTTTGACGCCGTGTTCCAGTGCGGCCGCGGCGAGGGCGGTGTCGTGGAGGGTGCCTGGGCGGCCGGGGAAGGTGATGGTCAGGTGCAGTCCGGCGGCGGCGCCGTGGACGGCGGCGGTGGGCAGGTGCGCGGCGATGGCCTCGATCATCGTGTCGCGGCGTCGGCGGTGGCGGCGGCGCAGGAGCCGCAGGATGCGTTCCATCTCGCCTGAGTTCATGAGTTCGGCGAGGACGAGTTGCGGGAGGGCGGCGTTGCCGAGGTCGGCGAAGCGTTTCTCGGCGATGACGGCGTCCAGGTGCTGGGCCGGGGGCAGGATCCAGCCGGTCCGCAGTGCCGGGGCGAGGAGTTTGGAGACGCTGCCGAGGTAGAAGGCGCGGTCGGGGAGCATGGAGCGCAGGGCGGGGACGGGGGGCCGGTCGTAGCGGTGTTCGGCGTCGTAGTCGTCTTCGATGACCAGGCCGCCCGCGGCGGCCCAGCGTGTGAGGTCGCGGCGGCGGTCGCCGCCGAGCACGGCGCCGGTGGGGAACTGGTGGGCGGGGGTGAGCAGGACGGCGGGGGCTCCGGTGGCGCGGAGGCGGTCGACGCGGATGCCGGCGGTGTCGACGGGGACGGGCGGGGTGGTCATCCCCCAGTGCGCCAGGTGCTGGCGGACGCCGAGGGAGCCGGGGTCCTCCACGGCGATCCGGTCGATGCCCTCGCGGGCCAGGACGCGGGCGACGAGGCCGAGGGCTTGGGCGGTGCCGGCGACGACGACGATGCCGGCGGGGTCGGCGCTGATGCCGCGGTAGCGGGCGAGCCAGGCGGCGACGGCGGTGCGCAGGGCGGGGGTGCCGCGCGGGTCGCCGTAGCCGAGGCCTGCGGCGGGCAGGTCGCGCAGGACGGTCCGTTCGGCGCGCTGCCAGGCCGCGCGCGGGAACGCGGCGAGGTCGGGCAGGCCGGGTGACAGGTCGATGCGGGCGGGCAGGTCGCGCAGGACGTCGAATATGTCGGGGCCGGGGTGCGTGGGGAACGAGGCGGAGGGCGCCGGGGTGGTGGCCGCCCGGCTGGGGCGTTCGGGCAGGGGCACGGGGGCCGGGGTGAGGGGGGCCGCGACGACGATGGTGCCGGCTCGGCCGCGTCCGGCGAGGTGGCCTTCGTCGGCCAGCCGCTGGTAGGCCTCGGTGACCGCGCCGCGGGAGACGCGCAGTTCGGCGGCCAGGACGCGGGTGGCGGGCAGGCGGGTCCCGACGGGCAGGCGGCCGTCGGCGACGGCGTCGCGGAGGCGTCCGGCGAGCCAGTCGGCGAGCCCGCCGGGCGGGGCGTCGGCGGGGTCGAGTTGCAGGAAGTCCGACCCCGGCGTTACGGACCTGTTCGGTTCGCCGTCTTTGGACCTGTTCACCGGGCCATTGTGCGGCCACGGTGGTCGCATGGAAACCACGATGACGGACGGTCCCGGCGGCTATGTGCACGGGTACTCGGGACGGGAGTCGCGGCGGCTCGGCGACCAGGCCGACGCGCTGGCCGCGTTGGTGCACGACGGGACCGCCTATCCGGCGGGCAGCCGGGTGCTGGAGGCCGGCTGCGGGGTGGGGGCGCAGACGGTGCATCTGGTGGCGCGCTCCCCCGGCGTGCGCCTGACCGCCGTGGACCTTTCGCGCGCCTCGCTGGAGCAGGCGCGTGCCCGCGTCGAGGCGTCCTCCCCCGCGGCGCGGGTGCGGTGGCGGTGCGCCGACCTGCGGGACCTGCCGTTCGGCGACGCGGAGTTCGACCACGTGTTCGTGTGCTTCGTGCTGGAGCATCTGCCCGACCCGCGCGCCGTGCTGGCGGGTCTGCGGCGGGTGCTGCGGCCCGGGGGGACCCTCACGGCCGTCGAGGGCGACCACGGGTCGGCGTTCTTCCACCCTGACAGCGCCCACGCGCGCGCCGCGATCGCCCATCAGGTCGCGTTGCAGTCCGCGGCGGGCGGCGACGCCCTGCTCGGGCGGCGGCTGGGGCCGCTGCTGGCCGAGGCCGGGTACGCGCGGGTCGGCGTGGTCCCGCGGACCGTGTACGCCGACCGGGCGCGGCCCGATCTGCGGCGGGCCTTCACCCGCGACACCTTCACCGCGATGATCGAGTCGGTGCGCGGCGAGGCCGTCGCGGCGGGGCTGGCCGCCCCGGCCGACTTCGACCGGGGGGTCGCCGACCTGCACCGCGCCGCGGACGCCGACGGAACGTTCCACTACACGTTCTTCAAAGCCACCGCCGTGAACCCGGAGTGAGAGCCGCCCCCGGGGCCGGGCCAGAAGCGGCCCGGTCGGTGGGCCGCTCAGTTGTCGGGCAGGAGCGGGCCGAGCGGGCCGAGGTCGAGGTTGAGGTCGTGGTCGTCGAGGTCGAAGTGGTCCTTCAGGCGGGTCATCGCCTCGTCCAGGCGCATCAGCGCCAGCCCCAGATCCTCGATCTGCTGGTCGGTGAGGTCGCCGCCCTCGGCGCGGCGCAGCGCCTGCCGCTCCATGAGCTGCCGGATCAGTTCGACCAGGGTCAGCACCAGCTTCACCAGGTCCCGCTCGACCGTCTCGGGGTCGGAGCGCAGCCGCTGCATCGTGCGCGAGGACCGCTCCCGCAGGTCCGCCTCGCGCACCGGCGCGGCGCGCACCGGGGCGTCCCCGTGGGAGGACTCGGTGCGGCCGGCCAGGATGTCGTCGGTGAAGGGGTCGCCGACGGCGGGGTCGCGCACCGACACCTCCCCGCTCACCGGTTCGCGGCTCCCCCGCTCGCGGTCGCCGCGCGCGGCGGGCCCGGCGCCGGTCGGGCCGGGGGGCCGGCGGTCGGGTCGGGTCACGGTCGTTCCTCCTCGGGCAGCAGCTCGTCGCGGACGGAGGTGATCAGCGCCCGCAGGGACACCTCCACCAGGTCCACGCCCGCGATCGAGATGACCAGGTCGCCGGTGATGACGACGCCGCCCGCCAGCAGCCGGTCCAGCAGGTCGACCAGGGCGATCCGCTCCATCGGGACGTCGCGGCCCTGGTCCAGGACGGCCGTCACGCCGCCCCCGGCTCGATGAAGGAGTAGGGCGGCCAGGGCCCCGTCACCTCCACCTCGATGCCCGCCAGCCTCTCGCCGGCCGCCCGCGCCACCGCCAGGAACCCCTCCACCTGCTCCTCGTCCAGCAGGTAGGCGACGTTGAGGATCTGGGTGTCCGCCCGGCCCGACAGGCGCGGGTCCTGCGGCGGGTGGTGCCGTGACGCCACGGCGTGGTCGGCGAGTTCGGCGTGGACCGCGTCGGCCTGCTCGCCGACCCGGCGGCCGGCGTCGGCGCGGCGCCGGCGCTCCTGCTGCCGGCGCCGCAGGTACGCCGCCCCCGGCCCGGCGGGGGCCGTACCCGCGGCGCCCTGGTGGGGGCCGGTGAGGGACTCGGCGCCCGGCGCGAGCCCCCCACCGGGGTCGGGGCCGTCGCGGCCGGTGTCGCCGCGCAGCAGTGCGGGGTCGGCGTAGGCTTTCACGCCCCACTCGGAGCGGCCGTCGATCAGGTCGAGGACCTCGGTGAACCGTCCGCCCTCGTCGGTGAGCACCTCGGCGACGCGGGCGTCGTCGCGGTAGATGGTCGCGATCCGCACCGGCGCGGTCGGGGCGGCGTGCGCGGCCCGGTCCACCACGTCGTGGTGGGCGCGGGCGGTGGCCTCCAGCCACTCCAGGTCCTCCAGGTTGGCGCGCAGCGCCGACTCCCCGTACTCGTCGAGCCGGACGGTGCTGACCAGCGCGGTCAGCCCGGCCGCGACCACGCCGCGCACCGGCGCGCCCGCCACCCCGGGGGTGTCGCCCAGCGCGGCCGGGTCCAGGCCCCGCGCCACTCCGTACAGGTAGACGCCGGTGCCGGCTGGCTCGGCGGCGCCGTGGGCACCGGCGGCCCGGTCGGCGAACCCGGGGGCGGTCATGATGGCTCCTTCCCGTCTCCGGTGCGTTCGGCGGTGCCCTCGGCGCCCGCCTCGAGGGCGGCCAGGCGCTCGCGCAGCCGCCGGTTCTCCTCCAGCAGCTCGCGGTCGCCCTGGCCGTCCAGCTCCTTCTGCCGGGCCTTGGACGACAGGGACGGGTCGTGCTCCCACCAGTCGATGCCCATTTCCTTGGCCCGGTCCACCGATGCCACCAGCAGCCGAAGCTTGATCGTCAGCAGTTCGATGTCCAGCAGGTTCACCCGGACGTCCCCGACGATCACGATCCCCTTGTCGAGGATGCGTTCCAGCAGGTCGGCCAGGTTGGCGCCCTGCCGCTCCCCGGCCACCGACCGCGCCGGCGAGCGCTGGCCGGTCCAGGAGATCTCACTCACAGCCGCTCAGTTCCTCTCCACTCGTCCGCGGGCGTAGCGGCCGGCGCGCCGGTAGCTCACCAGCTCCCCCTCGGCGTCCACCTCGGTGTCGTAGACCGCGAGGATGTCCGCCGAATCGGGGATGCGGTGGGTCTCCACGACCTCCACCTTGACGCGCCAGCCCTCCTCCGTGCGCTCCATTCCCACGACGCTCTCGGCCCTGCGGCCGGTCATCGCGGTGACGTGCTCGACCGCCAGCGCGGCGGCCTTGGACGCGGACAACATCACGGGCCTCCTAGCCGCCCGGCTGGTAGCCGCGTGCGCGGCCCTCGTTCAACCGGCGGATCAGCTCCTCCTCGCGCTCGGCGGCCTCCTCCTCGGTGATCTCGCCGGCGGCGGCCTCGTCGGCCACCTGCTGCATCTCCGCGGCGATCCGCCCCGGGTCGTACAGCTGCGCCTCGGCCTGCTCGGTCAGGGTCTCGGCCAGCCACATCACGCCCTTGACGGGCGCCAGGGGCGCGGTGACCAGCCCGGAGAAGAATCCCATCGCCTGTTACGCCTCCGGAACGAAGTCGTAGGGCGGCAGCGGGCCGATCAGCCGGATGCGGATCCGGTCCCCGTGCTGCCGGCCGAGCTTCTCCACGGCCTCCTCGAACGCGGCGCGGCGGTCGGCGCTGACCAGGAAGGAGGCGTCCAGGACGTCCTCCTCGCGGGCCGGGGTCTTGCGCGTGAACGCCTCGGCGGCCGACGCGGCCCCGTCCAGCAGGACCTGCTCGTCGCTCTCCCGGAGCCGCTGCATCGACTGCGCGATCAGCTCGCCGAGCCGGACCCGGTCGTAGTAGACCGCGTCGGCGGCGTCGGCCGGGACCTCCCGCAGCCGCTGCGCGAGCTCGGCGACCTCCGGGTCGTTCTGCATGATCTCGCGCAGCACCGCGTCCTCGACGTAGGTGCCCTTGAGGCGCAGCTCGACGCGGCCCTCCAGCTGGTCCAAGACCTGCGCGAAGCGCTCGGTGTTGTCGGCCAGGAGTTCCTTCTCCACCGCGCCGCGGTCGGCCAGGGCGGCCCCGAACCGGAACGGCAGGACCACGGTCCCGGCGTCGACCAGCGCGTTCAGCACTCGCTGGTGCGCGACCAGGTCGGCGCGCTCGCCCAGGGCCCGGTCGGCCGGCAGGTCGCTGACGACGGCGGCGGCAGTGCCTCCGTTCTCCACCAGCGACACCGGGCGGTCGTCGAGCCCGGCCAGGTCCGGGGGCAGCGCCACGCCCGACCGGGTCACCCCGTACACGTACTGCGGGATCCGGTCCCCGGCCTCAGAGCCGCCGGGGGTCTGAGGCGTGCTCATTCTTCCTCGTCCTCCTTCTTGCGCGACGAACGGCGCCGTGCGGGTTCCTTTTCCTCTTCGTTGTCGGAGTCGCCGCCGAAGGTCTCCTTCAGCCGGTCCTGCGCCCCTTCCAGGGCACCGCGCGTCTTCTTCTTGGCGCCCGACTCCTGCATTCCGCCAACGAACTCCGGCAGGCCCTGCGAGGTGCCGTCGTGAGCGATGTCCAGACGGTTCACCGCCTCGGCGAACCGCAGGTAGGTGTCGACACTGGCGACCACGATCCGCACGTCGATCGTGAGGATCTCGATTCCCACCAGCGAGACCCGCGCGTACAGGTCGATGACCAGACCCTTCTCCAGGATCAGGTCGACCACGTCGGCGAGGCCGCTGCCGGAGCCGCCGCGCTGCACGACATTGCTGCCCGAAGTCTGCTGGGCGATCGGCCCAGTCATGTGATCGCTCCTTCTCGGGGTTGACCCGTTAGGGGGTGAAGCATGAACCCCGGTGTACCCGTCTCGGTCTGCCTAAACAGGAGATCTGTTTCCGGTTATGACCCGGTCAAGACGAAATGTCCGTCCAAGCGCGTGCGACGCCCCCGCAGAACGGGTTCTGCGGGGGCGTCGCCCTCTCCACGAACTTCCCGGGTGCCGGGGCTCAGCGCTTGCGGGCGGTCAGGCGCCCGACGACGATCCCGGCGACGGCCGCGCCCGCCACCGGCACCGCCCGCAGGAACCGGCCGAGCGTGAGGAGCTTGGCCACGCCCGCCACACGGCCCGGCAGCGCCGCCACCTGGCCGCCGGCCCGCGCGACGCCCGTCCCCGCCGTCTTCGCCGCACCCTGCGCAGCGCCCTTGGCGCCCTGCGCAGCGCCCTTGGCGGTGCCCGCCGTGCCCTTGGCCGTGCCCTGCGCGGTGTCCTTCGTGCCCTTCGCGGTGGTCTTGGCGGTGTCCTTGGCGCCCGTGCCGGCGGCCTCGGCCGTGCCCGCCGCCTTACCCGCCGCCCTGCTCACGTTCTTGCTCGCCTGTCCGGACCCGTTGCCCGGGACCGAGGGGGTCTCCATCATCCGTCCTTCCGTCGGGGGGATCTTCCTGCCGAACCCGCGGGCCGCCGCGCCGGGCGCGGCGGCCCGCAGGGGAAGAATCGCGTTCGTCGGCCGTACCGCGGCCTACCCCACCCGGCCACCGCAAACATGCCGGCCGCCCGCGGCGGTGTCCCGGCCCCGCGGACCGCGACACCGCCGGCGTCCGGTGCCGACGGTTGGAACCCTCGCTCCGGGTATGCCGAACCCCATGCCACCCGATGAGCCGCCGGGCGCGCCGCCACCGCGGCCGCGACCCGGCCCCGCCCGGCGCGCCGCCGAGCCGCTGGGCTGGTGGACGGCGCTGCTGGCGGTGTACCTGGCCCTGGTGTCGACCATCTCCATCACCGAGATCACCCTCGGCGCGCTCACCGCCGCCGCGGGCGCCGCGGCGGCGGTCGCCGCGCGCCGGGCCCTGCTCACCACCGGCACCGCCCGCACCGCGGGCGGGGACGGGACCGGCCGCCCGGCCGCGGCCGGGCGGCTCCTCGCGCCCCTGGCCCGGCTCCCCGCCCAGATCGTCGCCGACACCGCCCGCATCACCCTGCGCGGCGCGTCCGGCGGGGACTGGACGACGCTGGCCTGCCCGCCCGGCCCCGCCGGGCGGGGCGCCGCGACCCTGCTGATGTCGACCTCCCCCGGCACCTACGTCGGCGGCGCCGACCCCGAACGCGCGCTGCTGCGCGTGCACCGCCTGACCGGCCCCTCGCCGTTCGAGCGGAGCCTGCGGCGCGCCGGGCTCGTCGGCGACCCCGCCCGGCCCGCCGGGCGGCACCGGGCAGGGCCGCCGTGAAGACCGACGCCGCGGGCACCGCGATACCCGCCCTGGCCCTCATGATCGGCGCGCTGCTCCCGGCGCTGCTGGCCACGCTGCGCGGACCGCCCGCCCGGCGGCTGGCCGGCCTGATCGTCACCGGGCCGCTGGTCACCCTCGTGCTGGTGCTGCTGGCCGCCGCCTACGGCCGGCCCGCCTACCTCGATGTCGCCCTGGTCCTGGCGCTGCTGTCGTTCGCCGGATCCCTGGTGTTCGCCCGGTTCCTGAGCCGGACCCTGTGAAAGGGAGGGCCCCGATGAGTCTGGACCTGCTCGCCGACACGCTGACGTGGGCCGGGACCGCCATCGCCGTCGCCGCCGGGCTGCGGCTGCCCCGCACCCGCGGCGCCGCCGCCCGCCTGCACGCCGTCGCGCCCGTCACCGCCCTGGCAGCGCCGCTGCTCATCGCCGGGCTGGCGCTGCGGCCCTGGTCGTCCTGGCACGACGTCGCCAAGCTCGCCGTCATCGCCGTCCTGCTCGCCGCGACCGGCCCCGCCACGGTCGCCACCGCCGGGCAGGCCGTCGAACGCACCGCCGGCCGATCGGAGTGAACCCGCCGTGACCGCCACCCTCACGCTCGCCGCCGGGATCGGCGCCGGGACCGCGGCGGCGCCCGACGCGCTGTCCGGGCCGCTCGCCGACGCCCTCATCGCCGCCGCCCTCGCCCTCGCCGCGCTCATGGCCACCGCCGTCGTCCTGACCCGCGACCCCGTCCGCCAGGCGATCGTGCTGTCGGGGTACGGGATGGTCCTCGGCCTGCTGTTCCTCATCCTCCAGGCCCCCGACGTCGCGATGTCCCAGATCGGCGTCGGGACCGTCCTGGTGCCGCTGCTGGTCGTGCTGGCCCTGCACGCCACCCGCCGCTACCGCGACACCGACAAGGACAGGAGCGGAGCAGAACGCGCCGAGCCCCGCCGCCAAGGCGCGAGCGGGCCCAGCACGGACGGGCCCAGCGGGGGCCCGCACGACGGCGGGCAGGCGCGCCGGTGAGGCCCCGCACCCGCGTCACCCTGTTCGCCGCCGGCGCCGCCGGGACCGCCGCCCTGTTCACCGGCGGGACCCTCGGCCTGCCCGCGTTCGGCGGCTCCCTGCACCCCTACGCCGACCGCGCCGTCCACCACGCCGTGCTGCGGGGCACCCCCAACGTGGTCTCCTCCGTCAACTTCGACCAGCGCGCCTTCGACACCCTCGGCGAGGAGCTCATCCTGCTGTCGGCGGCGATCGCCGCCGTGGCGCTGCTGCGCGTCGTGCGCAGCGAGGACGAGCGCGGCGGCGCCACCCACCGGCACGGGCCCGCCGAGGTCTCCGACGCGCTGCGCATCGTCGGTCACCTGCTGCTCCCCCTCACCCTGCTCACCGGCGTCTACATCGTCGCGCACGGCGCCCAGTCCCCCGGCGGCGGCTTCCAGGGCGGCGTCATCCTCGGCACCGCGATCCACCTGCTCTACCTGGCCGGCGACTACCCCGCCCTGCAGCGGCTGCGGCCCATCCCGGTGTTCGAGTCCACCGAGGCCGTCGCCGCCGCCGCGTTCGTCCTGCTGGCCCTGGCCGCCGCCGGCGCCTCCCCCGCCGGGCGCGTCCCCGCCCTCAACACCGCCGTCGGGGTGGAGGTCGGCTGCGCGCTGGTCCTGCTGCTCGGCAAGTTCTTCGAACAGGCCCTCCTGATCCGCGAACACCCCCCGGCCGGCGACCCGCGGGAGCCCGCGTGAGCACCGTCCCCTACCTCACCGCCGGCTGGATCATGCTCGCCGGCCTCTACGGCATCGTCACCACCCGCGACCTCGTGCACGCCGTGGTGTGCCTGTCGGTCACCCAGTCCGGCACCTACGTGCTGCTGCTGGCCATCGGCTACCGCTCCGGCGCCACCGCCCCGGTGTTCTCCGACCGGCCGCCGCCCCCCGCCGGCGGGCCCGTCACCGACCCCGTCGTCCAGGCCATGACCCTCACCGACATCGTCGTCGGCGCCACCGTCACCGCGCTGCTGCTCGCCCTGTCCGTCCAGGTCGCCAAACGGCGCGGCACCCTGGACCCCGGCGCCCTGCGCCCCCTCGAACCGTGATCCTTCAGGCCACCGTCGCGCTGCCCGTCCTGGTCGCCGCCCTGCTCGCCGCCACCGGGCGGCGGCTGCCGCGCCCCGCCGTCGACGTCACCGCCCTGGCCACCGCCGCCGCCGTGACCGCCCTGACCGCCCTCACCCTCGCCCGCGCCCCCCACCGCCCCCAGGTCACCTGGCTCGGCGGCTGGGGCCCCGGCACCGGCGTCGGCATCCCCCTGGCCGCCGACCCCCTCGCCGCCGCGCTCGCCTGCGTCGCCGCCGCCCTCACCCTGGCCGCGCTGGCGTTCTCCTGGCGCTACTTCACCGAGATCCAGGCGGTCTTCCACGCGCTCATCCTGCTGTTCCTGGCCTCCATGTGCGCGTTCGTCTACACCGGCGACCTGTTCGACGCCTTCGTGTTCTTCGAGCTGATGAGCGTCGTGGCGTTCGCGCTCACCGGCTACCGCTCCGAGGAGCCCGCCACCGTCCACGGCGCGCTGAACTTCGGCATCGTCCAGTCCCTGGGCGCCTACCTCACCCTCGCCGGCATCGCCCTGGTCTACGGCCGCACCGGGCAGCTCGGACTGGCCGCCATCGGCCGCCACCTCACCGGCACCGGAGCCCACGGCCGCCCGGGCGCCCTGATCACCGCCGCGTTCGTGCTCATCTGCACCGGCTACCTGGTCAAGGCCGCCGCCGTCCCCTTCCACTTCTGGCTCGCCGACGCCCACGCCGTCGCCCCCACCCCCGTCTGCGTCCTGTTCTCCGGCGTCATGGTCGAACTCGGGGTCTACGGGGTCGCGCGGACCTACTGGGCGGTGTTCCCCGGGCTGGTGCCGCTGCGCGCCGTCGCCGTCCTCGGCGCCGCCGCAGCGATCCTGGGCGCGGTCATGTGCGTCCTGCAGCACCACGTCAAACGGCTGCTGGCCTACTCCACCATCAGCCACGCCGGGCTGCTGCTGGTCGGCGTCGCCGCCGGCACCCCCGCGGCGCTGTCGGGCACCGCCTACTACCTGGCCGGGCACGCCGGCGTGAAGGGCGCGCTGTTCCTCGCCGCCGGGGCGCTGCTGAACCGGTACCAGACCGTCGACGCACGCGACCTGCGCGGACGCGGACGCGTCATGCCCGTCACCGGCGCCGTCGTCCTCATCGGAGCGCTGTGCCTGGCCGGCCTCCCGCCGTCGGGGCTGTTCGCCGGGCACTCGGTCACCGAGCACGCCGTCCTGGAGCGGGGCTGGTGGTGGTTCACGCCCCTGTCCATCGCCGCCGGCGCCGTCACCGCCGGCGCCGTCCTGCGCGTGTGGCTGGTGGTGTGGCGCGGCATGCCCCTGCGCCGCGACCCCGGCGAGACCGGCCCTCCGGAAGCGGGCGCGCAGGAGGGCGAGCACGAAGGGCCCGAGACGCCCGGCATCCTCGCGTCCCTCCCCTGGGTCATGGTCGCGCCCGCCGTCGCGCTGCTGGCCGCCGGCCTGGCCGTCGGGCTGCTGCCCGGCGGGCCCGTCGCCGACGCCGCCGCGCTGTTCGCCGACCGCGACGCCTACGCCGCCCTCGTCCTGGACGGCCACCTCACCCGCCCGCACGCCCCGCCCGCCGAGCCCTGGACCCCCGCGGGCCTCGCCGGATCGGCCGTCACCCTGCTGCTGGCGGTGGCCGTGGCCGCCGCCGGCGTCCGCCGCGCCGCCCGCACCCGCCCGGCGGCCCCCGCCGCACGCGCCCCGCTCGCACGCGCCGTCGGCGCCGCCACCCGCCGCCTGCACGAACTGCACTCGGGCCACGTCGGCGACTACGCCGCCTGGCTCACCGCGGGCGTCGCCGTCCTGGCCCTGCTCACCACCCGCTTCTGACCCCCGGCCCGCCTCCGCACAGGCGGGTCAGATGCTCCAGAGCCGGCGCTTGCGGTAGCGGGGCTCCCACATCACCCGGTTCAGCTCCCGCAGCGGCCTGGGCAGCGCCGTCAGGAAACGGCTGCGCTCCACCGGCCCGATCCCGTCCACCACCCACGGGACGAACAGCGGCGTCCCCGCCTCGCAGCGGTCTCGCGCCTGGGCGGCCAGCGCCCGCCACTCCGCACCGGTCAGCACCGACTCCGCGAGCGGCAGCGCGCTCATCTCCTCGTGCAGCAGATGCCGCTCCAGCGCCTCGCGCAGCTCGCGCACCGCCGCCGGCAGGTCACCGCCCTGCCCCGCCGCGTCCATCGCCGCGTCCATCGCCGCGTCGACGCGGGCGATCAGGGGGACCAGGCGGGCGTGCTCGGCGCGTATCTCCTCCAGCACCGCCCGCTCGGCCCGGCGGCCCGCCACCGCGCGCTCCACCCGCGGCCACAGCCACCCGTCCTCCAGCTCCTGGTGCAGCCGGAGCTGCTCCTTGAGGTTCTCCCAGCCCGCGCGCACGTGCGACGCCCGGCCCTTGCCCGCCGCCGCGGCCGCCCCGAGCCGGTCCAGGTCCCGGCGGAACGCCTGGTGGGCGGCGTACAGGAGGGTGTGGCAGGTCATGTCGCGCGGCTGGACCGCGAAGGTCTCCATACTCATAGGAGGCCTTCGGCGGCCCGGATGTGACGTCCGGCGCCGCCGAGAGACCCACCTCACACGCCGCGTCCCGCCGGTCAGCCGCCGCCGGCGGCGAGCAGGTCCACGGCCGCGCGGGTGAACGCGCGGACCCGGGCCGTCTCACCGCCGACCGGTCGGTCCACGCCCTGCTGAAGAACCTCTACGACGCCGAGCTCGTGCGCGCCGGGGACGGGCCCGCCTGGGTGATGCGCCGCGTCGTCATCGACAACGTCTGGCTCACCGGCGACCCCGCCGCGATCTTCGGCTGACTCCTCAGCCGCCCGGGGGCCCGCCGCCGGCCGCCTCGGCGCCCCCTCCGGCGCGCAGGGCGGCGGCGACGCCGTCCAGGACCAGCGCCAGGCCGCCCTCGAGCGCCTCCCGCGCCGCCTGCTCCAGATAGGGGACGTCCTCGGCCCCGCCGAGGACGTCCTCCGCGTTCAGCCAGGCCACCAGCGGGAAGCGCTCGCTGAACCCCGGCGCCAGCGCCTCCAGGGCGCCGGCCCGGCCGTACCACCACTGCTCCTCCGACAGGCCCGTCGCCCGCACCGCCTGCCGCGACTCGGCGAGGGTCTGCGCCGCGCCGCGCACCACGCTCGACAGCGCCGACACCGCGCGCCGCACCTCCCGCGCCGGCAGCCCCGTGGGGGCCAGCACTTCCAGCAGCGCCTCCAGTGCCCGGTACTCGTTCGGCCCGAGCACGGGGCGCGCCTGCGACACCTGCAGCATCCACGGATGCCGCAGGTAGAACTCCCAGGAGTCCCGCGCCCACCGGATCAGCGCCGCGCGCCAGCCGTCCGCGGTGTCGTAGCCGCCGGGCAGCTCGGCCAGCGCGCGGTCGTACATCAGGTCCACCAGCTCGGCCTTGCCCGGAACGTAGGTGTACAGGGCCATCGCCGTGCGGCCGAGCCGCTCCCCGACCGCGCGCATCGACAGCGCCGCCATCCCCTCGGCGTCGGCGACGGCGATCGCGGTGTCCACGATCACCTCCACGCTCAGCCCCGGCCGCGGCCCCGGCCCCGTGCGGGGCGCCCGCGCGCCGCGCCACAGCAGGTCCATCGAGCGGCGCGGATCGCCCTGCCCGGCGAAGACGACCACCGTGCATCTCCTTATGCCATAAACTGTCGAAATCGAGGATCTCTTTACGTCCTAAGATACCAAGCCAGTGAGGAAGCCCCCATGCCGCTCCAGCCGACGACCGCGCAGCCCGAGCCGCCCGCCGGCGCGCTCCGGGCCGCCGACGCCCACGACGTGATCGAGGTCCGCGGCGCGCGGGAGAACAACCTCGCCGACGTCAGCCTCGACGTCCCCAAGCGCCGCCTGACCGTGTTCACCGGGGTGTCGGGGTCGGGCAAGTCGTCCCTGGTGTTCGGCACCATCGCGGCCGAGTCGCGGCGCCTGATCAACGAGACCTACACCGCTTTCGTGCAGGGCTTCATGCCGAGCGTCGGCCGCCCCGACGTCGACGCGCTGCGCAACCTCAGCGCCGCGATCGTGATCGACCAGGAGCGGATGGGCGCCAACTCCCGCTCCACCGTCGGGACCGCCACCGACGCCCACACCATGCTGCGCATCGTCTTCAGCCGCCTCGGCGAGCCGCACGCCGGGACCTCCTCGGCGTTCAGCTTCAACAACGCCGAGGGCATGTGCCCCGACTGCGAGGGGCTCGGCCGCGCCTCCCGCATCGACCTGGACCAGCTGGTCGATCGTGACCTCTCCCTCAACGAGGGCGCCCTCACCGTCCCGGGCTTCGCCGTCGGATCCTGGTACTGGAAGGTGATCGCCGACTCGGGGCTGTTCGACCCGGACGCCAAGCTGCGCGACTACACCCCCGCCCAGTGGGACGACCTGCTCCACAAGCCCCCCACCAAGGTCAAGAGCAGTGGCGTCAACATCACCTACGAGGGCCTGCTTCTCAGGGTCAAGCGGCTCTACCTGGACAAGGACATCGAGTCGCTGCAAGCCC
The DNA here is from genome assembly GCF_014208105.1 of Actinomadura coerulea. Lineage (NCBI taxonomy): Bacteria > Bacillati > Actinomycetota > Actinomycetes > Streptosporangiales > Thermomonosporaceae > Actinomadura > Actinomadura coerulea. The sequence continues at coordinate 2,032,664 of NZ_JACHMQ010000001.1, read as the reverse complement.
ACATCCGCGCGTTCGTCGAGCGCGCCGTCGCCTTCAGCGCCTGCGAGGCCTGCGGCGGCACCCGCCTCAACCCCGCCGCCCTCGCCAGCCGCATCGGCGGCCTCAACATCGCCGACTGCGCCGCCATGCAGATCAGCGACCTGGCCGCCGTCGTCCGCGAGATCACCGAGCCGTCCGTCGCGCCGGTGCTGGCCGCCCTGCAGGGCACCCTGGACTCCCTGGTCGAGATCGGCCTGGGCTACCTCAGCCTGGACCGCGAGTCCCCCACCCTGTCGGGCGGCGAGGCCCAGCGCGTCAAGATGGTCCGCCACCTCGGCTCCAGCCTCAGCGACATCACCTACGTCTTCGACGAGCCCACCGCCGGGCTGCACCCCCACGACATCGCCCGCATGAACGACCTGCTGCTGCGCCTGCGCGACAAGGGCAACACCGTCCTGGTCGTCGAGCACAAGCCCGAGACCATCGCGATCGCCGACCACGTCGTCGACATCGGCCCCGGAGCCGGCGCCGAAGGCGGGCGGATCTGCTACACCGGCGACCTCGCCGGCCTCCGCGCCTCCGGCACCCTCACCGGACGGCACCTGGACCACCGCGCCCGGCTGCGCGAGAAGGTCCGCGAGCCGTCGGGGCACCTGGCCGTCAAGGGCGCGAACCTGCACAACCTCAAGGACGTCGACGCCGAGATCCCCCTCGGCGTCCTCACCGTGGTGACCGGCGTCGCCGGATCCGGCAAGAGCTCCCTGATCCACGGCTCCCTGCCCGGCCGCGACGGCGTCGTCGTGGTCGACCAGTCCCCCATCCGCGGCTCCCGCCGCAGCAACCCCGCCACCTACAGCGGGCTGCTGGACCACATCCGCACCGCCTTCGCCAAGGCCAACGGCGTCAAACCCGCCCTGTTCAGCGCCAACTCCCAAGGCGCCTGCCCGGCCTGCAAGGGCATCGGGCTGGTCTACACCGACCTGGCGATGATGGCCGGCGTCGCCTCGGTGTGCGAGCGGTGCCAGGGCCGCCGCTACACCGACGAGGTCCTCACCTACACCCTGCGCGGCAAGGACATCAGCCAGGTCCTGGCCATGCGCGTCGCCGAGGCCCGCGAGTTCTTCACCGCCGGGCAGGCCCGCGCCGTCCTGGACCGCCTCGCCGACGTCGGCCTGGGCTACATCGGGCTGGGCCAGCCCCTCACCACCCTGTCCGGCGGGGAGCGCCAGCGCCTCAAACTCGCCATCCACATGGCCGAGAAGGCCGCCACCTACGTCCTGGACGAACCCACCACCGGCCTGCACCTGGCCGACGTCGACCAGCTCCTGGCCCTGCTGGACCGGCTCGTCGACGCCGGCAACACCGTCATCGTCATCGAGCACCACCAGGCCGTCATGGCCCACGCCGACTGGATCATCGACCTCGGTCCCGGCGCCGGCAGCGACGGCGGCCGCGTCGTGTTCACCGGCACGCCCGCCGACCTGGTCGCCGGCGCCGACACCCTCACCGCCCGCCACCTGCGCGACTACGTCCAGCAGGACTGACCCGCCCCGGCCCGCCGGACATCCCCGGCGGGCCGGGCGGCGCAGCCCGCGAACGCGGCACCGTCGACGGGGCCGTCAGCGGGGGCGTCAGCGGGGCGCGGCCCTGGCCAGCACCTCCAGGTAGTGCGGGTTGGTCATCACGCCCAGCACGTTGCCGAACGGGTCGACCACCGACGCGGTCGCGAACCCCGTCCCCTCGCCCCGCTCGGTGATCTTCTCGTGCTGCCGCGCGCCCATCGCCAGCAGCCGCTCCACCGCCGCCTCCAGGTCGTCCACGTGCCAGAACATGACCGCCCCGCCCGGACCCGCCGGCGGCCCTCCCGGACGGAACCGCGCGTCGATCAGCCCAAGCTCGTGCTCGTAGTCGCCCACCCGGAACTCGTAGTAGGCGGCGCGGCCGTCCGGACCCGCGACGCGGTAGTACGGCTGCATCCCCAGCAGCTCGGCGTACCAGTCCTTGGCCGCCTCCACGTCGTCCGCCCAGAAGCTGATGGTGGCGAATCCCCGCAGCATGTCGTGCCTCCGATCTCCCGGAACCGGACGCTCCGACCCCGATGCACCAAACGCTAGACGGGCAATAGGTCACCCAACGTCCTACTGGCGCGGCAGGATGGGCGACATGCGTGATCCGTCCGGACGGCTGCTCCAACTGCTGTCCCTCCTGCAGACGCCCCGCGAATGGTCGGGCACCGAGCTGGCCGCGCGGCTCGGCGTCACCGCCCGCACCATCCGCCGCGACATCGACCACCTGCGCGACCTCGGCTACCCCGTCCACGCCACCCACGGCACCACCGGCGGGTACCGGCTCACCGCGGGCGCCGCGATGCCGCCCCTGCTACTGGACGACGAGGAGGCCACCGCCATCGCGATCGGCCTGCGCACCGCCGCGTCCGGCGCCGTCACCGGCATCGAGGACGCCTCGCTGCGCGCCCTGGCCAAGCTCGACCAGGTGCTGCCCCACCGGCTGCGGCACCGCGTCGCCGCCCTCACCGAGGCCGCCGTGCCCCTCCCGTCCCAGGACGGAGCGCCGCCCGCCGCCGACCCCGCCGTCCTGGCCCTGCTCGCCGCCGCCTGCCTGGCCCGCGAGAAGGTCCGCTTCACCTACACCGCCGCCGACGGCCGCGGCACCCGCCGGCTGGTCCAGCCCCACCGCCTCGTCACCGCCGGCCGCCGCTGGTACCTGGTCGCCCACGACGAGGACCGCGCCGCCTGGCGCACCTTCCGCGCCGACCGCGTCACCGACCCGCACCGCACCGGCATGCGCGGCCCCGAACTCCGCCTGCCCGGCGGTGCGGACGCCGCCTCCTGGGCGATGGACACCCTCGCCGGCGGATCGGGCACCATCCGGGCGCGGCTGCTGCTGCACGCCCCCGCCGAAGAGGCCGCCGAGCACGTCACCGCCTGGCAGGGCGTCCTGGAACCCGCCGACGACCGCACCTGCCTGCTGCACACCCGGTCGGACTCGATGCGCTTCCTGGCCTACCGCGTCACCCTGCTGCCCATCGACTACACGCTGCTTGACCCGCCCGAACTCGCCGACCACCTGGCCGCCATCGCCGACCGCGCCACCCGCGCCATCCGCCCCTTCACCGCGCCCGCCGCCACCTGACCACCCCGACAGCGCGGACGCCCGCCCTGCAAGCGGCCGGGGGCCTCAGCTCCCGCCGGACGGGGAGCCGAGGGTCGTGTCGCCGAGCGACTCCAGCAGCGTGCGCAGAGCGGCGGCCAGGTGCCCCCGCTCGGCCGGCGACAGCGCCGCCAGCAGCCGCTCCTCGTTCTCGGCGTGCAGGCCGACCATCTCGTCCACGATCTCCAGGCCGCGCGGCGACAGCCGGATCCGCACCGACCTGCGGTCCCCGGTGTCGCGCACCCGCTCCACCAGCCCCTTGGCCTCCATCCGGTCGATCCGGTTGGTGATCGCCCCGGAGGTGACCATCGCCGCCCGCAGCAGCGCCCCCGCGGTCAGCTCGTAGGGGGCGCCGTGCCGGCGCAGCGTCGCCAGGACGTCGAACTCCCAGCTCTCCAGCCCCCGCGCGGCGAAGAAATCCTTCAGCTCCCGCCCGAGCAGCGCCTGCGCCCGCGAGATCCGCCCGACCACGCCCATCGCCGACACGTCCAGGTCGGGACGCTCGCGGCCCCACTGCGCCAGGATCGCGTCCACCGCGTCCGCCATGTCCCGCCCTCCCGCGACAATCTCAACGTTGAGATTATCGATTGAGAGAGTCTTTCGCGCGAAACGCGCACGGCACACTGCTCCGCAGGCATCGGCGCTGAGAAGGCGGCGACCCGCAGCAGCGGGCGCGGGACGAACCGGGGGCGGTCCACACGCACGGGCGGTGCGAGGTCGGCAGATCGATGTGGCCCGTCCATTTTCAACTTATAGCCGACCGGGGGGCTTGCGGCAAGGCCCCCGTCGTCCCCCAGAATCATCGGCCGAGGCCAGTACCTGCGTGAACGGGGACGCGCCCGGTGCCGGCGTCGACGTGCGGGCACGGCGCCGACGGCCAGGCTCGCGGCGCATCCGCGTGCGAGCCGGCACACGCGGGCCCCGCTCTGGCGGGACGGCCCAGAACCACTCTCGTGAATGGGGTTTCATGATCGACGTGATCGTGGTCGGCGGCGGGCCGACCGGCTTGATGCTGGCCGCCGAGCTTCGGCTGCACGGGGTGCGCGTGCTCGTGCTCGACAAGGAGGCGGAGCCGACCCCGTTCGTGCGCTCGCTCGGCCTCCACGTGCGCAGCATCGAGGTGATGGACCAGCGCGGCCTGCTGGAGCGTTTCCTCGCGCACGGCAAGACGTACCCGATCAGCGGCTTCTTCGCCGCCATCCGCACGCCCGCGCCCGAAGGGCTGGACACCGCGCACCCCCACGTCCTCGGCATCCCCCAGCCCGTCACCGACCGCCTGCTGGCCGAGCGCGCCGCCGAGCTCGGCGCCGAGATCCAGCGCGGACGCGAGGTCGTCGGGGTCGGCCAGGACGAGCACGGGGTGACCGCCGAACTGGCCGACGGCACGCGGCTGCGGTCGCGTTACCTCGTCGGCTGCGACGGCGGGCGCAGCATCGTCCGCAGGCTGCTCGGCATCGGCTTCCCCGGCGAACCCACCCGCGTCGACACGCTTCTGGGCGAGATGCAGGTGACCGCGCCTCCCGAAGAACTCGCCGCCGTGATGGCCGAGGTCCGCGAAACCCAGAAGCGGTTCGGTGTCGGACCGATCGGGGACGGCGTCCACCGCATCGTCGTCCCCGCCGACGGCGTGGCCGAGGACCGCTCGGCGCCGCCGACGCTCGAGGAGTTCACACGCCGGCTCCGGGCGGTCGCCGGCACCGACTTCGGCGCCCACTCACCTCGCTGGCTGTCCCGCTTCGGCGACGCCACCCGGCTGGCCGACCGCTACCGCGTCGGGCGGGTGCTGCTGGCCGGCGACGCGGCGCACATCCACCCGCCCGTCGGCGGCCAGGGCCTCAACCTCGGCATCCAGGACGCCTTCAACCTCGGCTGGAAACTGGCCGCCGAGGTCGAAGGCCGGGCGCCGGAGGGACTGCTGGACACCTACCACGCCGAACGGCACCCGGTGGCCGCCGACGTGCTGGACAACACCCGCGCGCAGATGGAGCTGATGTCCACCGAGCCGGGCGCCCAGGCCGTGCGCCGGCTGCTGTCGGAGCTGATGGACATCGACGAGGTGAACCGGCACCTGACCGAGAAGATCATCGCGATCGGGATCCGCTACGACCTCGGCGGCGGGCACCCGCTCGTCGGCCGCAGGCTCCGGGACGTCACGCTGAAGCGGGGGCGCCTCTACGAGCTGATGCACGACGGCCGCGGACTGCTGCTCGACCAGACCGGCCGCCTGTCGGTCGCCGGCTGGGCGGACCGCGTCGACCGCGTCGCCGACACCAGCGAGGAACTGGACGTGCCCGCGGTCCTGCTGCGACCCGACGGCCACGTGGCATGGGTCGGCGACGACCAGACCGACCTGCTCGGCCCCATGGCCCGATGGTTCGGCGCCCCCACCGCCTGAGCACACGACCGGCACCGACCGGCCGTTCGTCCTGCCCCCGCCCATCAGCCGGTACGCGGCGAAGAGCCCTGGGGCGCGGCGCGCCGCTGCCGCCGCCGGCGCGGCTACCCGCCCGGCGCGACCGGGTTCGAGGAAGGACCATCCCCCGACGGTAGGGACGGGACCCGCCACCGCACCTCCGGCGGCGGACTGGCCTGCGCGCTCCGTCTTCAGACGGAGAGACGGGCCGGACCACCCCGAGGTCGTAGGCGACCACCACGGTCCGCGCCCGGGACCGCACACCGTGCGCGAGCGCCCGGGCCGTCAGGCGGGCTCCTCCAGCGGCAGCTGGGCGCGGACCCGGAACCCGCCCGCCGGATCCGGCGCGGCCTCCAGCGTCCCGCCCAGCAGCGCCGCGCGCTCGCGCATCCCGGCGACGCCCTGCCCCGCGCCCGTCCAGGGCGACCGGCCGCCGCCCGTCCCGTCGTCGCGGACCTCCACGGTCAGCCGGCCGTCCCGCGCGCCGACCGTGACGACGGCGGCGGACGCGCGGGCGTGCCGCAGCGCGTTGGTGAGCGACTCCTGCACGATCCGGTACGCCGACAGGGCCACGCCCGGCGGGATGTCGGCGTCCTCCAAACCCTCCCGCACCACGCGGACGGGGAGCCCGGCGGCCTCCACCGTCCCGGCGAGCCGCTCAAGATCGGCGAGGGTCGGCTGCGGCACCGGGGCGTCGCCACCGGGGACCGCCGCGCTCTCCTCGTCCAGCAGCCGCACGGTGCGCACGAAGCGGCGGAGCTCGACCAGCGCCTCCCGCCCCGACGCCTCCAGGCTCCGCACCGCCTGCCGCGCCTTCTCGGGGCTGATGTCGAACACATCGTCCGCGGCGGCGGCCTGCACCACCATCACCGACACCGTGTGCGCCAGGACGTCGTGCAGCTCACGCGCGATCCGAGCCCGCTCCTCCAGCACCGCCCTGCGCGCCTCGGCCTGCCGCCGCGCCGCCCACGCCCGTCCGAGCGCGCCCCAGCTCCACGCCAGGACCGCCGCGACCGGCCACAGGAACGCCGCGACGCCATGGCCGCCGGCACCGGCCGCCGCGCCGAGCACGGCCGCCGCTCCCACCGCCCCCCACAGCGACGTCCGCGCCGGCCGCAGCCAGGCGAACGTGCTCAGCACCACCAGCGCGATCCCCGGCCCGGCCGCCGGAACCAGACCCTGAAGGGCCGCCCCGGAGACCACCGCGACGGCGGTGACCACGGTGGGACGCGTGCCCAGCCACCACAGCGCCGCGGCCTGGACGACGACGAGCGCCGACACCAGCGGGCGCCCGGCCTCGGCCGGAACGCCGCGGGGCGCCAGGAGCAGCACCGGTGACAGCGCCGCGAGCGCGCCCGCCACCAGCGGCGCCTTCCACCGCGCCGGCAACGACGCCTCGAACCGGTCCCGCACGCCTGCAGACGCTATCAGCGCGGCTTCCTGCCACCGGCCGTGCGGGAAACGAGCGGAGGCCGGGCGGGCCGGGTGGCCCGCCCGGCCAGATCTCCGCTACTACCCCTCGGGCATCACGGTGAAGGTGAATCCGGCGCTCGTCGGACGGCGCAGCGGAACGCCGCACTTGATCCGGCGCAGCACCTCGTTCCTGCTGAGGCCGAGCCCCCGCGCGATGAGCCGGTCCGGCCGCACCGGCACCGGATCGTCGAAGACGACCCCCACCTGGACCGGCCACCCTTCGTCGAGCCACGGCGACGGGATGTCCAGCCGCCAGGCCCCCGTCCAGTCCAGGGTGAAGCGGTTGCGCCGGGCCAGCAGCGGATCCAGCAGCCTGGACGCCACCAGCCCCGGATCGTTGACGCGGTAGCCGTGGAGCTCGGCCGGATCGAGGGACCTGACCGCCGCCCGCTCGTGGACGGGCAGCTTGCTCGTCCGGTCGCAGGAGACGCAGCGGACCAGCAGCCACACGTCCAGCAACTTGCCGTTGGCGTTGACACGGAACCTGCCCTCGCCGGTGGTGGCCGACCGCGACCCGCAGTCCACGCACCGCAGCGACAGCAGAGGCAGCCTGGTCCGGCGAACGACCCAGGGCAGCACGATATGAGGTTGTGAAGACATGAGCTCTCTAGACCTGACACGAGGCCGATTAGGCGCGGCCTCGAACGCTGAACGACCGGGCGCGCGACGGCAGCCCGGCGGAGCCGACGGCAGCGTCGGCTACAGGTGAGCGGAAGAACGTGTCAGATCTGAAGAGCAGGCGGGGTCACGCGGTTCTGTCCTTTGTCTTCACTGCGACAGGGCCGCAGGCAACCTACGGGACCCCGAAGGAAGGCTCAAGCGGTTTTCTCGGCGGTGCCGAGTCTGCGTCAGCCCCGCCCGAGGACGCAGAACTCGTTGCCCTCCGGGTCCGCGAGGACCGTCCAGGGCACGTCCCCCTGGCCGAGGTCGAGATCCGTGGCACCGAGGCCCCGCAGCCGGGCGACCTCCGCGTCCTTGTCCTCGACGGGGTCGGGCAACATGTCGATATGCACGCGGTTCCACCACGTCCTCGTGCCGGACGCGCGGATGAACTCCAGATACGGGCCGACGCCCTCGGCGGAACGCAGCACCACACGATCATCGGTCACCTCGTGCAGCGTCCAGTCCAACGCCCCGCCCCAGAACTCCAGCATGCCCCGCGGATCCGCGCAGTCGACCACCACCGCGGCGATCGGCCCGGTGTCCCGGTAGATCTCCCGAGGCTCCAGGACGCAGAACACGTTGCCCTCCGGATCGGCCATGACCGTCCACGGGACATCGCCCTGGCCCACGTCCGCGGGCGTCGCGCCGAGATCCTTCAGGCGCGCGACCAGCTCCGCCTGATGGGCAGCGGACGTGGTGGCGAGATCGAGGTGCACCCGGTTCTTCACCGTCTCCGGGTCCGGAACGGTGACGAGGTCGACACAGACGGCGGTGGGGTCCGGCCAGTCGAAGCCCTCGGGCTCGAGGTTGGTCACCCCGGGCCCCTCACTGGAGGTGCCCCAGCCGAGCACCTCCGCCCAGAACCGGCCGAGCGCCGAGTCATCCCGAGCCTTGAAGTTCACCTGAACAAGTCGCAGCGCCATGCCGCCCAACCCTATGCCCATCAGGACGAACGCCCCGACCCGCCAGCGCCCAGCGTCGACTTGCGGCGTGTTGCCCTTATGAGGCCGGCGGTGTCAAGCGGTTGTTGCAACGAGGTATTCGTTGAGTGCTTGGGCTGGGGTTTTCCAGTTCAGGGTTTGGCGGGGTCGTCCGTTGAGCTGGCGGGCGACTTCGTCGAGGTCGTGCTGGGTGTAGTTGCGGAAGTCGGTGGAGGAGCGGGGGAAGTACTGGCGCAGCAGCCCGTTGGTGTTCTCGTTGGAGCCGCGCTGCCAGGGCGCGTGCGGGTCGCAGAAGTAGACCCGGCACCCGGTGGCCAGGGTGAAGTCGGCGTGCTGGGCCATCTCCGATCCCTGGTCCCAGGTCAAGGTCGCGGCCAGCTCGGCCGGCAACCGCCGCATCAAAGTGGTCAGCACGCCGGTGACCTGCTCGGACACGCGTGAGTGCGGCAACGCGCCGAGCATCACGAACCGGGTGGTGCGCTCGACCAGGGTGATGATGGCGCTGGATCCGCGGGCCCCGATCACCAGGTCGCCCTCCCAGTGCCCCGGCACCGCCCGGTCGGCCGCCTGGGCGGGCCGGGCCGAGATGTGCAGGCCCTGGATCCAGGGCCGGCGGCTGCGCGCCGCGCTCTCGGCGCGGGCCAGACGCGAGGGCGGACGGCGGGCGGCGCGGCCGCTGCGCAGCACCGACCCCTCCCCCGGCCGCAACTGCAGCTGCCGGGCCAGCTCGGCCCGCATCCGGCCCCGGGCCTGGTAGTAGATCGCCTGATAAATCGTCTCGTGCGACACTCGCATCTCCGGCTGGTCAGGATAGGCGGCGCGCAGGTGCGCCGCGATCTGCTGCGGCGACCACCGCCGCACCAGCAGATCACGCACCACCGGCCACAACCGGCCCTGGCACCAGGCCCGGCCCTTGTTCCCGCTGTTGCCGATCAACTTGCCCGGCCGGTGCCGACGCGCCCGCTCATCGGCCTTGCGCTGCGCGGCCACATGCGAGTACGTCCACCGGTACAGCCCGCCCAGCCCGCCCGGACACGCGGTGGTCGCCCGGCCCGGATACCGCGCCCCGCCCCCACCGGCGTCCGACCGCCGATAGGAGTGGTTACGGCGCACCTCCCGCCACACAGTTGACCGGTCCCGGCCGATCGCCTCCGCGATCTGCGGAAACGACCGGCCCGCACCGAACAACACCTCGATCTGCGCGCGCTCAGCAGCTGTCAGACGTCTTCCCGGCACAACAAGATCCTTCCAGGGATCTCGTTGCAACAGACACTAGAGACCGCCGCCGCGCATAAGGGCAACACGCCGCAAGTCAACTTTCCCCGGAGGGTCGATGGCCCCAGCCCGTCGGCGAGCGCGGGCCCCTCGGTCCGTACGAGGAGGCCCGCCTCAGTGAGGATGTGGCGCTGGCGCAGCAGGGACTGGGCCGCGGTGGACACGCGCGAGTAGACGATCCGCACTGACGGCTCCTCGGGGAAGGGCTGGAGGAGCCCTTCGATCTGTAAATCCTGGCGCCAATCCGGGCCCGGAATCGCTCTGCTGGAGGGGCGGTTCTCTCCCCAATATCCGGTTTCCGGGTGGCGCGGGGCGGGTCGGCGGGGCGTCGGGAAACCTTCTGAACTCGATACCACTCACCGGCGATAGGAGTCCCGGGATCGGACTACGAAGATCAGCCGAGCGTGAACGTCCTGGTGCGGATACGGCGCCGGCTGGGAAGGTGGGCCTCATGGAAGACTTGCGGGACGCCGAGCGCCGACTTCAGACCGCGCAGCTCGCTGGAGATGTCGAGGCGCTGGACCGACTGCTGGATGATCGGCTGATCTTTACCTTCGGTGCGAACGTTCAGACCAAGGCGGACGACCTGGAGGCGCACCGCACTCGGGCGCAGGTGTTGACCAGGGTGGCTGAGGAGGAGTTGACCGTGCTCGCCGATGGGCGCACCGGGGTGACGTGGTTTCTCGGCACCGTCGAAGGGACCGTCTCCGGGACGCCGTTCGCGGCCAGGATGCGCTACACACGTACTTGGCTCCACGACGAGACGCACGGCTGGCGAATCATCGCCGTGCACGCCAGCGCGGCCGATTGACATAACCGACACGTTGCAGGGCGAACCGCACGACGGCAGACGGCATTAGGAAGCTGCTTCGAACCCCCTGCGAGGCTGATCAGCCTCGCAGGGGGTGAACATGACTGCTCCTGATGCGTGAGTCGAGGGACGCCGGGCGCCCTCCCGGATGGCTTACGTCAATCACAATCACAGTGGCCTACTTCGTCCGCTTCCTCAACGACCCCGCCCTGGCCGCAGCGGCCCGCGAAAGCCCGCCCTGGAAACACTCGTCGCCACGCTGCTCGACCAGGGCCGCGAACTCGACCAACTGCGCCCCGGCATGCTCGTCAACCCAGATCCCGTCGGCGCCCAGCGTCGACTTGCGGCGTGTTGCCCTTATGAGGCCGCGCATAAGGGCAACACGCCGCAACTCGACGAAGCCCGGTCGTCCGTGGTTGCCTCGGTCAGCACCTTTCCGCGCCGGACGATTCCCTGCGTCGCGCGGCCCCGGAGGCCGGGAGCGAGGCCGCTCGGAGGGTCGAGGCCGCCCAGCCCGTTCAGCACCCCCAGCCTGTCGGCTGCGGCATCGTTCATCTTCAGCGAAAGAACGAGAACCGTGATCGCAGCGCGGCAGGATCCTCATCGGCTTGGTCGAGGGCGGGGACGAGGACTGGTCCCGCGCAGCTGACCGGTGAGGCGGTTCGTCTGGTCGTCTCCACGGAGCTGCGACCTACCGGTTCAGTCATGTGCTGCCGGGGTCAGGGAAGCGCTCCAGAAGTCGGCGTAGCGGCCGGCGCGGTGGAGGAGCTCGTCGTGGCGTCCTTCTTCCACGATCCGGCCGCCGTCGAGAAAGGCGATGCGGTCGGCGCGTCGGACGGTCCGCATCCGGTGCGCGACCATCACGACCGTCCGATCGGCCATCAGGCGTTCGATGCCGTCGTGCACGGCCGCCTCGTTCACCGGGTCCAGGGAGGAGGTGACCTCGTCCAGGAGCACGATGGGCGCGTTCTTCAGCAGGGCCCGCGCGATCGAGACGCGCTGGCGTTCACCTCCGGACAGCAGCGCCCCGCCCTCGCCGACGTTCGCCGCCCAGCCGCCGGGCAGCCGCTCGATCACCTCGTCCAGCCGCGCGGCGCTCGCCGCCGCCCGTACCTCGGCTTCGGAAGCGTCGGGCCGGCCGAGCCGCACGTTCTCCTCGACCGTGCCGTCGAAGAGGTAGACGTCCTGGAAGACGATGGAGATCTTCGCCATCAACGCTTCGGTGCCGATGGCGCGCACGTCCACGCCGCCCACGCGCACCGCGCCCGCGTCCACGTCGTAGAACCGCGCGAGCAACTGCAGCAGGGTGCTCTTGCCCGCGCCTGAGGGGCCGACCACGGCGAGCCGGTGCCCCTCGGGCACGGACAACGACAGACCGTCCAACACCCTGCGGTCGCCGTGCCGGAAGGCGACGGACTCCAGTTCCAACCCATGGCCCACCGGCTGGATCGGTTCCGGTGCTTCCGGCAGCGGCTCGGTGCGCAGGACCGCGTCGAGTCTGGCCAGCTCGGAGCGCGCGCTGCGGACTTTGCCGCCGATGTCGGCCAGCGACAGCAGGGGGTCGGCGCAGCGGCCGGCCAGCACCAGGATCGCCAGCACCTCTGCCGCGCCGATGGCCCCGCCGAGCGCGAGGTAGGTGCCCAGCACCAGCAGCGCGGTGAACATCGCCTGCACCACGACCGTCAAGCCGATCATGCCGGGCAGCACCGACAGCACGGTCCGGCGGGACGCGCGCTGGAGCTCCCGCAGCGAGTCGTCGAGCAACGCGAAGCGCTGGACGCTCCGGCCGCCGGCGCGCAGCACCGGCTGGGCCTGGAGGTATTCGACGACCCGCCCGGCGGCCTCGGTCTCGCGTTCGTGGCGGTCGGCGTCGCCCGCGGCGATCGAACGGCCGGTCCAGATCTGGATCGCCGCCACGAGCGGCACGGCGACCAGCGCGGCCAGCCCCAGCTGCCAGTTGAAGGCGAGCATCACGACGACGATCGTCGCGGGGGTGGCGAGGGCGGAGATGTAGGGGCCCAGCAGATGCGCGATCACGCCCATCGTCTGCAACACGCCCTGGCTGGCCAGAACGGACACCTCCCCGACTCGGCCGGTGCTGTACCAGCCGAGGGGCAGCCGGGCCAGGTGGTCGCCGAGACGGTGGTACATGCCGCGCAGCAGCGCGGTTCCGGTGCGGAAGCCGAGCAGATCGCTGACATAGCGCAGCACCGCGTAGACCGCGACCGCGCCTCCGAACGCGATCAGCCAGGGCAGCGCGTCTTCGGGGTCGCTGCCGAACAGGGCCCGCAGCACGGGAACCAGCAGGGCGTAGGACAATCCCTCGACGATCGCGGTGATCGTCATCAAGGCCACGGTGCGGCGCACTGGCCGGGCGTGGTCGTGGCCCAATACGCGCAGCAGCATGCGGATCATCGGTACTCCTTGGATTGCCAGAAGGCGGCGAACTTCCCGTTCTCCGCGAGGAGGTCGGCGGGCCTGCCCTGTTCGACGATCGATCCGTCGTCCAGCATCACGACGGTGTCGGCGTCGGCGACCGTCTCCAGGCGGTGGGCGATGAGCAGGATCGTGCGATCGCCCTCCAGCGCCGCCAACGTCCGCCGTACCGCCTGCTCGGTCTGCGGGTCGGCGAAGGCGGTCGCCTCGTCCAGCACCAGGACGGGCGTGTCGGCGAGCAGGGCGCGGGCGAGCGCGATCCGCTGCGTCTCGCCACCCGACAGCCCGGCCTCCTGCCCGAGCACCGTGTCGTAGCCGTGTGGCAGTTCGAGGATCCGGTCATGGATGTTCGCCATCCGGGCCGCTTGCATCACTTCGTCGAGGTCGGCGTGCGGTACGGCCAGCGCGATGTTGTCCGCGACCGATGCGCGCAGGAGGCGCACGTCCTGGAAGACGAAGGAGACCATCCGGTAGAGGTCATGGCTGCTGAGCTCGCGCAGATCGACGCCGCCCAGGGTGACCGCACCGTGAGTCGGGTCGAAGAAGCGCGGCAGCAACTGGACCAGCGTGGACTTGCCGCTGCCCGACGGCCCGACGATCGCGGTGACCGTGCCCGGTTCGAGGACCAGGTCGATCCCGCGCAGCACCTCGCGATCGTCTTGGTAGCCGAAGCGGACGTCGCGCAGTTCCACCCGGTGGCCCTGCGGCGCGATCGGGTGCGCGGGCTCCGGCAGCGGCGCCACCTCGAGCACGTCCCGGATCCTGCCGACCGCGCGCCTGGCGGCCTGCAGGTCGTCGAAGCTGTGGGCGATGAGGGCTTCCACCGGAGCGGTCAGACCGAGCCCCAGCAGCAGGAAGGGCAGCAGGTCGGCCGGGGGTAGGCCGCCGTTCGTGATCAGGGCGGTGCCGCCGATCAGGACGACCAGCAGCACGAACGGCGGAGACAGCACCGTCTGCATTCCGGCGGCGACCACCGAGAGGCCGCGCACGAAGCGGTAGAAGACGCCGACGAACTCGTCGGTCGCCGTGCGGAACGTGCGGTGGGCCCGTCCGGTGGCGCCGAACGCCTTGACCACCGAGATGCCCTGGACGAATTCGACGACGGAACTGGCGATCTGCCCCATGGCCGCGTCGAACCGCTTCTCCTCGCGCAGCCGGGCCGGGGTCATCATCAGCGGGACGTGCGCCACCGCCAGCACCACCGGGATCAGCGTGATCAGCGTGAGCCGCCAGTCGATGGTGAACAGGTAGACCAGCGAGACCAGCGGCACCACGAACGCGGCGACGAGCTCACCGGGGGCGTGGGCGATGAACGGGTGCACGGCGCTGACGTCCTCGCCCACCACCTTGGTCAGCTCGCCGGTCCGGCGCCGGGAGAACCAGCCGATCGGCACGCGTCCCAGCCGCGCGGCCAGTCGCCGGCGAAGGGCCAGTTGCACGCGGCCGTCGAGAAGGTGCCCGATTCCGGACGACGCGGCCGTGAACAGCAGCCGGACGAACAGACCGGCCGCACCGGCGAACGCGACGAACCAGACATGATCGTGGTCGAGGGGGCCCGGCGCCAGCAGGGTGCGCCCCAGTTCGGCGACCGCCAGCAGCGGCGCCAGGCCCGCGACGGCGCCGACCACCTGCAGGACGACGACGGCGGCGAAGCTCCATCGGTAGGGGCGCAGCAGTCCCGCCACGGACTGTCCCGCCACGTCGTCGGCGCCCTGTGGGGGCGGGGGCTGCTCCCTCGTCGGCGCCAAGTCGGTCGTGGTCATCGTTCTCCTGTCTTTGAGAAGGCACCCCGTCAGCCGACAGGCCGTCCGGAGGAACGAGGAAGATCTCCGTCTGCGCGGCCTTCGCCTGCGGAGTCAGGCGGGCATACCGAGGAAGGCGGGCGACGAACTCCGGCCTCCCGTCTCGGCACCGCGTCGGGTCGGCGAGAGGGACTCTCTCCGGCCCGGTCAGCCGGACATCGCCACGCGGTAGAGGGCCGCGAGCGCGTCGTCGATGGGGTGCGGCTGCGGCCTGCCCGAAGCGTCGAGTGTGTTCCACCTCTGCAGGTTCATCGCGACCGACATCCGCCGCCCGCCGTCCCCTCTGATCATGGACAGCGCTCCAGCTCCCCAGGTCGTGCCGCCGTGCCCCCAGAAGATGCCGCCGCCGGCCGCCTCCATCGGATACAGGCCGAGGCCGTACTCGATCACCTTGCCCTCCTGGGAGACGATCGGGACGGTGCGTTGCATCCGCGCCAGCGACGACGGGTGGACGATCTCACCGGCGAGCAGCAGGCCGAAGAAGCGGTTGAGATCGGCCACGGTCGAGATCAGCGAGGCCGACGGCCCCGCGTAGGACATGTCGAAGACGCTGTAGTCGCGCGGCGGGTCGATCATGCCGAAGAACGCCTCGTAGGCCCGCGAGTGCGGTCCGTTGATCTGCGGCCCGTCCGGGAACTCGGTGTCTTGGAGACCCGCACGCTCGATGACGTTCTGGGTGATGTACTTCTCGGCCGCGACACCGGTCACCCGCTCCAGAAGTTGACCGAGGAGCAGGTAGTTGGTGTTGGAGTACAGCCCCGGAGTGCCGCCGGGGGCCCCGGCGGCGGGTGCGGTGACCCCCATCTCGATCAGCTCGGTGGAGTCGAACCGCGTGAGCCGGTGGTCGTCCAGGCTCTGCGGCCTGCACTCCGCGAGATCGGGGAACGCCCTGAGGGAGGGGTAGGCGTAGGGGAGGTACTCCCCCAGCCCGCTGGTGTGGTTGATCAGCATCCGGACTGTGATCGCGTCACCGCGTTCTCCGGGAACCAGTTCCGGCAGGTAGCGCCCGACCGGCGCGTCGAGCCCGATCTCGCCGCCGTCGACCAGGTGCAGGACTGCGGCAGCGGTGAAGGTCTTGGTGATGCTACCGACCCGGTGCCGCATGTCGGCGGTGACGGGACGGCCGGTGGAGAGGTCGGCGACCCCTGCGGCACCGCGCCAGACCTCGTCGCCGTCTCGCACCTCGGCGAACAGGCCAGGCATCCCGGCGCGGTGGACGTTCTCGATGGCGTTGCTCAGCTTTGCGGGATCCAACAGGTTCCTCACGACATGCGTCCCTTCGTCTTCCTCGGGGTGAGCTCCGCCTCTGCCTGACCGCTCGCGGCACACGGCACGTCGGCCGACCGCCTGCCCGGCGATCCGAGGGTGCTCAGCAGTCATTATGCACGCGGTGCGTGCTACGGCAAGTGCAACGGCGAGTGCATAGGTTAGGCTGGCGGCTGGCGAGAGGAGCGAGATGGCAGGTCGAAGGCGCTGGTCGACCGAGGAGATCCTGGACGCGGCGGTAGAGCTGCTGCGCACGAGCGACGCCGAGTCGTTCAGCGTGCGCAAGCTCGCCGCGGCGCTCGGCACCGACTCCTCCAGCCTCTACCGGCATTTCCGCAGCAAGACCGAACTGCTGCGCGCGGTAGCCGACCGGATCATCCTGACCGCCATGGACGGCTACCGGCCCGAAGGCGACTGGAAGCAGCGCATCACGACCCTGGCCCTGCGCGTGAGAGAGGCCTTCGGCCGGCACCCCCAGCTCGCCGCGGTCTGGGGGCGCTACGCCTCAGGCGGCACCGGTTCCCGGATGGTCATGGAGGAGATGCTGCAGGCTCTGCACTCGTCGGGACTGCCCGACGAGGAGATCCCGGCGCGCTACCACCGGATCGCGGTCCTCGTCGCCGCCTTGATCACCTCCGAGGCCGGGGTCAGGACCCTCACCCCCGAAGAGTACGAGCAGGGCATGGAGCTGTTCCGCGTCACGGTGCTCGGCGCCGACCCCGAACGCTTCCCTGCCGTGGCCCAGTTCGCCCGCGACGTCCGTCCTCTCGGGGTCGACCGCCGCGCGGCGTTCGAAGAGATCCTCGCCGTCCAACTCGCCCACATCGAGGCCGCGATCCACTCGAGCTAACCGACCGGCTCGGAAAGGGCGCGCAGGTACCGCGACAGCGCCGGCCGGTCGGCGGAGATGGCCTAGCCCTAGGCGACCAGGTGCCGGACGACGTCCATGATGTCCAGGGCGTTCCGCCGTCCTCGGCCCCACCCCGCCGACCGCTGACCGCAGGCCGGAGCGGTCATCGAAGCTCGACCGTGATGCCGGCTTCGCTGAGGACGTCGAGGAGGTCCTGCAGGGTGACAGCCGGGCCCCAGAGGCGGATGTCGTAGGACGGGCGATCATAGCCCGGGACGAGATCGCGGCGCGCCACGTCGGACCGGTGCCAGCGCAGACGGAACGGAGGGGCGGCGCCCCACCGGCCGCGCAGGCAGTCGTGGAGTGCCTGGCTGTTCCAGCCGAAGTAGCCGCCAGGGCCGTTGACGGCCTCGCCGAGGGCGCAATAGAAGCCCTCCAGGTCGGTGATGTAGCGGCCGTCGAGGTCGTAGGTGCCTCCAGCCGGCCGGTCCGGCCGGTCATGGCGATGGTGGGTCATCGCCGCACGGCACCATTCATGTCGCAGCGCCCGGTCGTAGCCGGACCACAGGTTCGATCGGGTCGGACGGCCGGTGTGCCAGAGTTTCCAGATCTCCCGGGCGCCGTGCGGGAGAGGATCGCTGACGCCGCTGTCGAGGTCGATGTCGACCAGCCCGGTGCCGAGCCGACTGGGGCGCGTCGCGGTCACGGTCGCCGACACCATGGTGGTCGTGGATACCGCGCGCCCGCTTCGATCAACGACGTGGACCATCGCCCGCAGGTAGCGCCGCCGGGCCGATTTCCTCTCCAGGAGGTCCTGCAGCGGAACCGCCGGACGGCAGCCGACGAGAGTCACCGGCTGGTCGGCCGGACGGAGGCGTTCGCGGAAGATCCCAGTGGTGCTGTGGCAGTGGCCCAGGGGGTTTCCGTCGATGTCGGACAGCAGGAACGCCTGCGCGGGCGGCGGCTGCGCGGGAGGCCAGTGGTCTTCGGGCATGATGCGCAGATGGCCGCGCAGATCCAGGTCGAGGAGCCCCGGCCCGACCTGCGATGGGCGATGGCTGAGGACGGTGACGTCACACAGCTCTTCCATACACGAGCAACCCTGGGCATAGCGCTGGCAACCGTGCGGCGGTGGCCGCTCCGCATCATGCACCGGGTCCAGAAGGATGCTCGCAAGCCACGCCTGGTCGGATCCGGTGGTGGACAGGACGTCCCGCAACGCTCCCGCCAGCTCGCAACCGATCAACGTGGAGTACTCCGGCGCCGGGGCCGGCTGGGGGGCGACGAACAAGCCGTCGATGTCGACGCACAGCGCCAGGGGCACCTCTTCGCCGTCCACGCCGTCACTGCCGTCATCGACCAGCAGCCACATCGGCGCAACGTCCTGCTCCGTCCAGCCCGGGCCCGTCACTTCGACAACGCTATCTGCCGCCCTGAGCCGCGACACCGGCCCGTCCGCTCCAGCACGGTCAGCGCGGGGCCGTGGAGGTCGACCGCCTGGCCACCCCGCCGCCGGAGATCAGCACCTTGCGTGGCCGGGTCGTCGCGCACCTCGGGCCGGTCCATGGCGGGGTTGAGCACGCTGCCGCGCTCGCCGCCGGTGCAGGTGACCACCAGGACGTCCGCGCCCTCGGCGGCATACTTCGCGAGGGTCGCGGCGCCCTTGCTCGACTCGTCATCGGGGTGGGCGTGCACGCTCATCAGGCGCAACGGCTCTCTTCGAGTAACACGCAGGTTCATGCAGACCTTTCGTTGGTGAAGTCCGCCAGGCGGCGGAGAAAAGTGGTCGTGGTCGTGAGCGGCGTGCCGGTCAGCATCGCCAGATGGAAGACGTGCGGCATGCCTTCGTAGACGTCGAGGACGGCGTGAGTACCGGCGTCCTTGGCCGCCCCGGCGAAGCGGCGTGCGTCATCGGCCAGTACCTCTCGGGAGCCTGCTACCAGCAGCAGGTCCGGCAGCCCGGCCAGGTCGCCGTGCAGGGGCGACTGCGGCGCCTGATCGGGCCGTGCTCCCGCCAGGTACTGGGCGCAGACCCGCTCCAGCACGGCACGGTTGATCAGGTCCTGCCCGTCGTTGGCCTTGAGGGAGCGGCTGGACAGGGTCAGGTCGGTCACCGGTGACACCGCGACGGCCCTAGGCAGCGGTTTCCCCTCAGCCTTGAGCTCCAGCAGGGCCGACAGCACCAGGGTGCCGCCCGCCGACTCGCCGAACAGCACGACCTCTGCCGCTCCGCGGGCGAGCAGGTCGTCGTGCGCGGCCAGCACGTCGTGCAGCGCCGCCGGGTAAGGGTGGACGGGGGCCAATCGGTAGTCGACGGCGAAGACCGGGCGGCCGGTGGCCTTGGACAGGTGGTAGCCCAGGAGCCGTTCGGCTCGTGGCTCGGTGTGCGCGAAGCCGCCGCCGTGGACGTACAGCACTACTCCCGCGTCGGTGCCGGACTGCTCGGAAGCGTTCACCCACTGGCCGGGCAGGCCGCCCGCGCCGGGGAGCGCGGGCGCCTGGTCGGAGTCGGCGGGCGGATCGGGAACGCCGGCCGTCAGCAGGTCGAATCGAGCCTTGACGGCGGCGAGCTCTTCGGCGGTGGCGCGGATGTGCACGGGTGTTCTCCTCAGCGGCCCCTCTTGCCGCGCATCGGCAGCGGCTTGCGGAGCATGGGCCGGGGGCTCGAGCGGATGTGCTTGCCGTACGGAAACGGCCTCTTCTTGGACGGCGCCGGTGGCGTGACACGCAGGTTCATGCGCGCTGCCCTCGTGGGAACACAACAGAACTTAGAGTGAGCATAAGTTTATGTCAACAAGATTTTTAGGTTTGACCCATGAACCCAGGGGCCGCATGACCGCTGGACTTCGTGAGCTGAAGAAGCAGCAGACCCGACAGGCGATCTCCGGCACTGCGACCCGGCTGTTCCTGGAACGCGGGTTCGAGAAGGTGTCCCCGATCCGGCAGCTCAGCTGCCCTGCCGCCCGCGCCATTCCGGCCCTGCCGGAGTTGGTCCGGACGGACGAGCGCCAACTCGCGAGGAACGGAAGCTTGGGGTTTCTTGGGTGATTACGGCTCTGCCGGCTCCTGGCGGCACTCCCCCTCGGCTGCCGATGTGGTGGCGCGGTCGGTCAACTCGTCGGCCAAAAGGTCCATGAGGAGACCGTCGTGCCACGTGCCGTCGATGTCGCGTTCGTACTGGCGCATGACGCCGACCGGGCGGAAGCCGACCTTCTCATAGCAGCGGATGGCGGCGCCGTTGGAGGCGGCCGGGTCGATGGTGATCCGGTGGTGGCCGCGGTCGTCGAACAGGTGCCAGGCGAGGGTGCGGATCGCGTCGGGTCCCAGGCCGCGCCCGTGCACTGACGGGTCGAGGTAGATGTCGATGCCGGCGTGCCGGTAGTCGGGGTCCTTTTCGGCATGCCACTGGATCAGGCCGACGGTCCGGCCCTCGTGTTCGATGACCAGTTTTCCGTCGTCGGGTTCGGCGAGCTCGCGGGCCACTTCGGCGGCCAGGTCGGGGCCGCCCCGCCACCACCGGCGGACCTCCGGCTTCGCGCGGATCGCCGCCAGCGCGGGCACATCGGCCATGGTCGCGGGCCGCAGGGTCACCTGCTCGCCGTGAAGGATCTTGGGCATCATCCGACGATATCCGCGGCACCGTCCGTCGGGGCGGCCTGTTCGGCTCGGACGGCGCGTTCGCGCTGCTCGGCCTCCGCGGCCCGGGCGGCGTCCCGCTCGCGTTCCAGTGCCTGCAACTCGGCGCGGTGCGCGGCCTGTGCGGCGGCCAGGTCGGTGCGGGCCTGGTCGCGTTCACCGCGTGTCCGCTCGGCGGCGTCGAGGGCGCTCTGCCGCTGCGCGTCGGCGCGCCGGACCTCCTTCTCCGCGGTGTCGCGGGCGGCTCGCACGTCCTCGGCCGCGCGGTCGCGGACCGCCTCGGTCTCCTGCTGTGCGCGCTCCAGCCGTCCGGTGAGCTCGCTGATCGCCGCTTCCTTCTCGACGAGGGTGTGGCGGGCAGCGGCCAGCTCGCGGACGGTGTCGTCCAGCCGTCCGGCCAGGGCGTCGGCCTGGACGCGGACCGAGGCCAGTTCCTGCTCCACCTCGCTGAGCCGGGCGCGGGCGGCGTCGCGTTCGGTGCGCGCCTCCTTGCCCGTCCGGATGGCCGCCTCGGTCTCCTGCTCGGCCTTGGTCCGGGCGATCCGGTGCGCGTCCGCGGCGGTTTCCGCCTGGCGGGCCAGTTCGGCGGCGTCGTCGGCGCGCTCGGTGGCCCGCTCGGCGGCGGCGCGTGCCTCGGCGGCGGCGGCCAGGGCGGTCTGCTCGCGTGCCTCGGCGGTCTGGCGGGCGGTGATGGCCTCGGTCGCGGCGGACTGGGCCTGCGCGGTCTGGGCTTCCAGTTCGGTGTTGCGCTCCAGCACGGCGGTACGCAGGTCGGCCAGGTCGGCGGCGAGCCGGTCGTCGCGGGCGGCGGCCGCGCGCAGGAGGCCGGCGTGTGAGCGGCGGTGTTCCTCCTCCTGGTCGGCCCAGGTGATGAGGGCCTGCAGTGGCTGCTCGGCGGCTGCGCCGACGGCGGACTCGCGAGCTCGCCGGGCCGCTTCCCGGCAGTCCTGGCCGTCCGGGCCTTCTCCGCTGTGGTGGTACTCGCGGCGGCGGCCGGTGGCGGCGCGCGGGGGCAGCGGCCCTCGGCAGTGCTTGCACCGGCCGTGCGGCGCGGCGGGGGCCTCCTCCCCCGGGCTCCCGGACGCAGAGGACGGAGCAGGCGCGCCTGCGGTGCCCGGGGCGGGCTGCACTTCGCGGTCGGCGCCGGGCGCCGGAGGTTCAAGATCGGCCATCTCATCATCATGACAGGGTTCGCGGGGCGATTTCCGCGAAACCGCGATTCAGTTTCATGGTTTCTCGAAACCTGAAGATGTGACTCTATCTGGTTAGGGTTAAGGGATACTTAACCCTAACAAGGCGTGCCCGAGCCGCCTATGATCACCTCGTGACCACTGAGCAGCAGGCCGCCCACGCCGTCACCTCTCCCTTCCGGTCTCCAGCGACGGGTGAGTCTGACCGCGAAGACGACAGCACTGCGACGCTGGTTCTCCCCGGCGTCGCCCCGCCCGCGCTCGGGCCGGACGCGCTCACCGGGCTTCCGGTCCCCTCAGGTGACGCTGCGGCTGCGTCGGACCGGACCCTGTCCCCCGAGGCCGCGGCGATGGTGACCGCGGGGCTGGCCGACAACACCACCCGCGCCTACGCCCGGCACTGGGCCACCTTCACACGCTGGTGCGAGCTGAACGGCAGGACTCCGCTGCCGGCCACGCGGGAGACGCTCGCCGAGTACGTCCACCACCTGACCGGCACCATCACCCAGTACGGCAAGCCCCCCGCGCCTGGCAGCATCGACGCGATGCTCAGCTGCGTGCAGTCCGCGCACAAACTCGCCGGACTCGACTGCGACCCCCGCCTGGCCCGGATGGCGCTGCGCGCCTACCGCAGGCAACGCGCCACCCACCCCGACCCGGCGCTGCGTCACCGGGTGCGGCGCGCCCCTGAGATCGACGTGGCCGCCCTCCGCGCCATGATCACCGCGATCGGGGACGCCGCGGAAGCCGGACGGATCCATCCGCTGCGCGCCGAACGCGACCAGCTCGTCCTGGTGCTCGGCTTCGCCATGATGGGCCGCCGCTCCGAAGTCGCCGCGCTCGACATCGAGGACCTGACCTTCACCCCGCGCGGCCTGGTCATCAAAGTACGCAGGTCCAAGACCGACCAGGACGCGGTGGGCAGCGAGGTCATCATCAAGCACGGCAGGCGCCCGCAAACCGACCCCGTCACGCTGCTGCGCGACTGGGTGGCGCGACTGGCCGAAGCCGAGCCGTCCATCACCAGCGGACCTCTGCTGCGGGGAATCGACAAGCACGGCCGCCTGGGCGGCACACCCGGCTACGCCGCCCCCGGCCCCAACACCGGTCGCATCGACGACGAGACCCTCAACGACATCGTGCGCGACGCCGCCATCCGCGCCGACCTCCACCACGCCGCAGCGCACACCTTCCACGGGCTGCGCGCCGGAGCCGCCACCTCCGCCGCCGAGGCCGGCGCCGCGCCCTCCACCATCCAGGAACACGGACGCTGGACGAGCCTGGCCATGGTGTTCCGATACTGGCGCCGCGGATCGGCCTGGGCCAACAACGCCCTGGACGATGTAGAGCTCTGAACCCTGCGGCTGATCCCCCACTGGCCGGGTGCCGCTGGGCGCGGTTCGTTCGGGACGACGACTCACCTCGGCGAACCTGGCAGAGCCGGCCTGGGCGTGCGCGACGATCGGCTGGCAGTTCGCGGCCGTCCTCTACCTACGGGGTTGAGGAACCTGCGGCCAGCCGTTGGCGCTGAGATGGATCTTGAAGGGTTCGCCCTGCTCAACGGGCGGGGCTCCACCTTGGGGCGTGGACCTTCTGCCGGGGAGTGAGCCTGGATTCCGTTCTCCTCCGTGGCCGGAGTTTTGGCGGCAGGTTCCTCAATCCTGGATATGGACTGGCGTTCGAGGTGATCGAGCAGTGGTGACCGGAGAGCTGGAGGATCTGTCCCATCTGCATGAGGCGGCCCGGGCGCGGCGCGGCTGCCCGCAGAACTCGCCTGCGTTACGGTCGCGCCGCACCGACGGTGAGGTGCGGACGGAGCCGCACCCGTCGCGCCGAGCTTTGGCAGAAGACGATGGGTGCCGCTCAACGAAGCGGATCATCGCCGCTCCACACCGCTGGCAACGCACTCCAAGTAGCCGATGAGCGGATGCGCAACCGCATGGGGGCAGGAGCCGCAGCGGGCGGCTTCGTCCGTCTAGCCTAGGTCTCCTGCGGCCCTGGCTTGGTGGCGCGGTGGTAGCGGCCGGCGAGTGCACGCACGAGTTCGACGAGTTCCGCGGGTTTGGTCACGGTGAAGTCGGCGCCGAGCAGGCCGAGGTGAACGGCGAGCGCCTCGATGCTGTCCGCGCCGGTGTCCAGGAGACAGCGGGTGTCGTCGACCGACGTGATGGTACCGATGGCGGGGTTGATCCGCTCGGCGAGCTGTTCGGCCGGTGCGTGTACGACGACCTGGGCCCGGTACCGCCAGCCGGCCGATGACACGCCTCGGCGTACCTGGTCGACGGCGTCCTCGGGGAGATCGCGGGGGGTGAATCTGGGACCTGTTGGGGTGCGTGGGTGGAGCCGGTCCACCCGGAACGTCCGCCAGTCGCTCCGCTCGACATCGAACCCGACGAGGTACCACCGGCGTCCCCAGTTGACCAGCCGGTACGGTTCGACCTCGCGCCGGCTCTCGGAGCCGTCGTGGCTTCGGTAGCCGAATCGCAGGCGCTCGTGGTCCCGGCAGGCGGCCGCGAGGGCGCTCAGCGTGTCGGCGTCTACCCGCGGGCCCAGGTCGTCCCGCGGCACTGCTACGGCGTACTGCTTGAGGGCGTCGACGCGACGCCGGAGGCGGGCTGGCAGCACCTGCTCCAGCTTGACCAGTGCGCGCAGCGAGGTTTCCTCGACCCCAGTGATGGTGCCCCCGGCGGCGGTGCGGAGCCCGATCGCCACCGCGACCGCCTCCTCGTCGTCGAGCAGCAGGGGCGGCAGTGCGGCGCCGGCGCCGAGTCGGTAGCCACCTACCGCGCCTCGGGTGCCGTGCACCGGGTAGCCGAGGTTTCGCAGGCGTTCCACGTCGTTGCGGACGGTGCGGGTGCTGACCGCCAGCCGCTCGGCCAGTTCGGCGCCGGTCCACTCGCGGGGCGTCTGGAGTAGCGAGAGCAGGCGCAGCAGCCGCGCCGAGGTTTCCAACATTCTTCCGAGCCTCCGGATTATTAGGAACGAACCTTGCCTAAATGGATCCTACGCTGATGACCATGCCCCCGATCTGCTCGCCGGCGACATCCGGCAGTTCTTCGGCAAGGTGCGCTGATCCGCCGCCGGTTGTCGGCGGACCCCTCAGACCCCCATGTATTCACACGAAAGGAAATCCCATGTATCTCGTCATCGGTGCCACGGCTCACTTCGGACGTCAGGCGGTAGAGGAGTTGGTCGCCGCGGGTGCCCCGGTGCGGGCGCTGACCCGTACTCCGGAGCGGGCCGGGCTCCCGCAGGAAGTCGACGTCGTCCGGGCCGATCTGACCAAGCCCGAGACGCTGCCGGCGGCGTTGGCCGGCGTCGAGGCCGCCTTCCTGGTTGTGCAGTACGGGATGGATGTCGCTCCGCTGCTGGCGGCTGCGGGCCGGGCCGGGGTGCGTCGGCTGGTGTTCCTGTCCTCGGGGGCGGTCGTCCCGGGCGCCGAGCGGCAGCCTGATGTGATCGCCCAGTACCACCGCGACGTCGAGCGGGCCGTCGAGGCGTCCGGAATCGAGTGGACGTTCCTGCGGCTGCTGTTCCCCGCCATCAACTCGTTGACGTTCGCGATGCAGCTCCAGGGCGGTGACGTCATTCGCGCGCCTTACACCGAAGCGGCCTTCAGTGCCGTGCACGAGCGGGACGTCGCCGAGGTGGCCGCGCGGATCCTGATCGGCGGCGGGCACGCGGGGCGGGCCTACGACTTGACCGGCCCCAAGTCGCTGACCCAGACACAGCAGGTCCGCATCCTCGGGGAGACGCTGGGGCGCCCGCTCACCGTCGAGGACCTCGACCCGGAGCCCGTCCTGGAGCAGATGAGCCAGTTCATGGACCCCGAGTTCCTGGCCGCGCTGTTCGCTCTCATGGCGCAGGCGGTCGGCAAGCCCGCGCCGGTCAACGACGTCATCGAGCAGATCACCGGGCAACCCGCGCGGACCTACGCCCGGTGGGCCGCGGATCACCGGGCCGACTTCGGCGGCTGAGCAACGAGGCGGGGGCGACATCCGCCGCCCCCGCCATGTGGACGGAAAGGGAGGCACGGTGGCACAGGTGCTGGGGCGACGGGAGTTGGGGAGAGCCCTGCTGGCCCGTCAGCGGCTGCTGGAACGGGCCGACGCGACCGCCGAGGAGGCGGTCACCCGGCTGGTCGGCATGCAGGCGCAGGCGCCGTACGCGCCCTACTTCGGGCTCTGGAGCAGATTGCGGAAGTTCGGCACCGCCGACCTGGCGGACGCGCTGACCGAGCGCCGCCTGGTGCGGGTCGCGCTGATGCGCAGCACCGTCCACCTGGTCACCACAGCGGACTACCGCTCGTTGCGGCCATGGGCGCAGCCCGCGCTCGACCGTGAGCTGGACACCGCATTCAAAACGCCCCTCACCGGTCTGGACCGTGTGGCCGTGGCGGAGTCCGGCCGGGCGCTGCTCGACGCACGGCACCTCACCCCCAAGGAGCTCAGGGCGGCGCTGCACGAGCGGTGGCCCGATCACGAGCCCCGCGCGCTCGCCACCGTAGTGCGCAACCTGGTGCCGCTGGTCCAGGTACCGCCACGCGCCGTCTGGGGCGTCGGCGGCACCACCCGGTACGCGACGGCGGCCGGCTGGACCGGAGCCGAGCCCGCCCCCGCCGCCGACTTCGAACACATAGTGCTGCGCTACCTCGCCGCGTTCGGCCCGGCCTCGGTCACCGACGTGCAGACATGGGCCGGCCGAACCCGGCTGCGTCCCGTCCTGGAGAGACTGAGGCCGCAACTGGCGGTCTTCCGCGACGAGCACGGGGTGGAGCTGTTCGACCTGCCGAATGCGCCACGCCCCGGCGCCGACGCCCGCGCGCCGGTTCGCTTCTTGCCCGAATACGACAACCTGCTGGCCTCCCACACCGACCGCACCCGCGTGATCTCGGAGGAGGCCCGCAAACGAGTCATGACAGGCAACGGGATGCGCGCCACCTTCCTGGTGGACGGGCAGGTGACGGGCGTCTGGAAACTCCACCTGGGCAAAGCATCAGCGACTCTGGAGATCGACCCGTTCCGGCCGCTGACCGCCACCGAGCGCGCCGAGGTCGAGACCGAAGGCACCCGGCTGCTGGAGTTCGCCGCGCCCGGCGCCAGCCACGACCTCCGCAGGGGCACGGCCACGCTCGTCGACCGCGACGACGCGGTGACCGGAGAGGAAAGCGATCGGCAGTGAGCAGGCCCTGCTCATGCGTGCCATCCACAGACGCCCGCCCATGCCGCTGCCCGCGCCCTTCGGAAGGTGACCAAATCCGCCCACCGGCAAGAATTCGTGCAGAGGACCTCGATCATCCGTGCAGTCCACTTCGGAAATCGACACCTCCGATGGTGTCCGTTAGGGGATCCTCTACCGGAACACCGGCCGACCCAGACGGAGCCCCAGGTCGGGGTGTTCCGTAAGGGTGTTCCGCGAACTGTCCCGGTGACGGGGGGCTATCCGGAACACTTGAGCGTGTGAACGCCGCGAACGCCGCAGCTTCCGGCACGGCCCCGGTGCCGTCGGGGTCGGGTACGCCCGCTGCTCCACCGACGAGCAGGACGTCGTCGTCCAGACCGAGCAGCTGCTCGCGCTCGGTGTCCCGGCCGATCGGATCTACATCGACCGGGGCTTCTCCGGGACCACCCGCCGCAACCGCGGCGGCCTGGACCAGGCCCTGGCGGCGGTGTGGCCGGCCAGCGTGTTCACCGTGACCAAGTTCGACCGGTTCGCCCGCAACATGGCCGAGGCCAACCAGATCCTCACCGACCTATCCGACCGGGGCGTGCTGTTCGGGCTGGGCGGATCGGTCTACGACTGGAACGACCCGTTCGGCCGGCTGTTCCTGCAGACCCTGGCGATGGTCGCCGAGTTCGAGGCGAACCCGGGGCATCTGCGCACCCGCGAGGGCATGGCGCTGGCCCGCAGGAACGGCAAGCTCAAAGGCAAGCAGCCCAAACTGCCCGAGCCCGCACGGCGCTCCATCCGCCGCCGCTACGCCGAAGGCGAGGTATCCCTCGCCGACCTGGCCACCGAGTACAGCGTCGGCCGCACCACCATCCACCGCATCATTCACGGCCCGCCGACCGAGCCACGCTGACGATCAACCAGCTACGACGCTGGCCGTGATCCCTTTCTGGCGTATTCCGGCCGTCCCCCTTCAGGGGGAGCGGGGATCGCGGCCGGGCTCAGGCCCTGTTCCGTTCCGTCGGGTCGCCGGCGGTCAGTTCCTCGACCAGGAGCGTCAGCAGGCCGGGCAGGTGCTCGTCGATGTCGGCCCGAGGCAGCGAGACGGCGCTGCCGTTGCCGTGGTCGCGTTGGACGATCAGTCCGGCCTCGCGCAGCACGCGGAAGTGATGTGTCCGCGTGGCCTTCTTCACCGGCAGGGTGAAAGAGCCGCAGGCGCGTTCACCGCCGCCGGGGTCGGCCGCGAGCTCGGCCACGACCCGCCGTCGCGAGTCGTCGGCCAGCGCGGCGAACACCTTCCCGAGATCCATGCCACTCCCCCTAGGTACGGTTTGCATCGTACCTTGCCGTCCCGCTAACGTCCAAGGTATGGAAATCGTCATACCTCAGACCGGCGGCCCCGTCGGCATCTACGGCTTCGCCCGGCCCAAGCCCGAACGGGCCGAGGAACTGGAACGGCTGCTGCTGTCGTTCGTCGAACCCACCCGGGACGAGCCGGGTTCCCTGCAGTACCAGGTCCACCGCGACGCGGCCGACCCGAGCACGCTGGTGTTCTACGAGCTGTGGCGATCGGCCGACGACCTGCGGGCCCACCTCGCACGCCCCGAACTCGCCGACTTCCAGCAGCGCCGCCTGGAGTACCTGCGCGAAGACCTGGAAATCCACTGGCTGACCCCGCTCAGCGCCACCGCCTGAGAAAGCTCCTGAGCGGGTGCCACGGCTTCGCCAGACCCGATGCTCACCTGGTCGGCGACCCCGCATGTCGATGGTGGGTCCGCCGCTCACGAGTGGCGGACCCGCTTCGCTCGATCACGGCACCAACCGGCAGCTGTCCGGAATCACCGCCGACACCCATCGGCGCGGAAAGTGATCCTTGCTGGCGCGGAATTCGAGAGTGACGGGACCTTGTCCTACTACTGGTCACGGCGTTTCGTCACTACCCCACATTCACAGGAGCCCGGCTAAGACGGAGGAGCGTTCGCGTCCGGGATCCATCGCACCCGGATCTACTGAGCGGCGTCCAGGGCAGCCCGTCCTACCACCTGGCCAGACTCGTCCTCGGTGGTGTCGAGCGCGACGTAGATCGCGGCTTCGACGGTCTCCCACTCCTCCTGGAGTCGCCGCCGGGTGATCCCGTCGTATCGCTCCAGCTCCCGGTAGATCCGGCGGGGCTGGCGCAGCAGGTCCTCGTAGGTCGCTGGTGATGAGTCCGGAGTCTCCTCCATGGCTCCCACGTTGCCACCCGCTGTTCCGCCGTGAGGGTCAGATCTCCTCGTCATCCTCGGCGGTGTCAGGGTCGCGCAGGTCGCGGACGGCGTCGGGGGCGAGGTCGGGCAGGGCGAAGTTGTAGGCGCCGTGGACCCCGAGGTGCCGGTTGACGAACGGTGACAGGTGGGTCATGTCCTCGTCGCGTACCGGGTAGCCCTGGGCTTTGAGCTGGCGGACGGCGGCGTCCAAGTACACCGTGGTCCACAGCACGACGCAGTTGAGGACCAAGCCCAGGACGCCGAGCTGGTTTTCAAGGCCTCGCTCGTAGCGGTGGTAGAGCTCGCCCTTTCCTGCCGTGGCAGATCTTGCGGGCGAGGGCGTGGCGGCCTTCTTGGAGGTTGCGGATGTGCTTGATGTCGCGGCGGTAGGTCTCGTCCACGTCGACGAACTGCAGGATGTGCAACGACTTGAAGATGCGGCCGTAGGCGGCGAAGGCCTCGCCGAGCGCGGTGGGATGCCCGTCGCGCTGGAGCATGGTCACCACGTCGTAGGCGCGGACGGTGCCGGTGTAGATGGAGGCGACCACCCGCAGCATGTCCTCCCAGTTCCGACGTACCCGACGCAGGTTGATCTTCCCCCGGGCGAAGGTGTTCAGCGGCCCGTAGTCGGCACCGGGATTGATCCGCCAGCCCTTCTGGTCGGGCAGGTCAGCCAGCGCGGGCCGGTAGGAGATGCCCAGCAATTCCAGCAAGCCGAAGGTGACGTCGCCATAAGATCCGGTGTCGGTGTCGGTGTCGGTGACCACGGCCTCGGGCAGGTCCCCGCCGTCCAGGCCGCGGCGCCTGGACGGCGTTCGCCGCTCACGGAGACCCGGGCTGGCCCGTGTACGACGCCGGGACCGCCTCGCGCAGCTCTTCGACGCGCCTTCGACGATCACCGCCTACCCCGAGGAGGCCTCGCGGCTGCTGTGGCGGGACCACGCCTTCCGAGCGCTCCGGCTGCTCGCACGTCAGCGGGCTTGACCTTGACATTGACGTCAACGGATACCGTCCGACACAGAGATCAGGGACCTCGCCCTGGCCGAAGTGGAACACGGGACGACGTGAAATTCGCGATCAGCTACAGCACGCCCTTCTTCGGCGTGGACCCCGACAGGATCACCGCCTACGCCCGGCACGCCGAGGAGTGCGGCTTCGAGGCGCTCTATGTGCCCGAGCACATCGCCCTCTACCCCGGCGCGCAGGTCGGCGCGATGGCCATGCCCCCGTCGCTGCCCTTCGGCGACCCGCTGGACTGCCTGAACTTCGTGGCCGCCGCCACCGAGCGGATCCTCCTCGGAACGGGCGTCCTGCTGCTGCCGTATCACCACCCGGTGACGCTGACCAAGCGACTGGCGACCATCGACCAGCTGTCGAAGGGGCGGATGCGGCTGCTGACCGTGGGGCTCGGCACGCTGCCCGGCGAAGCCCAAGCGGTCGGGGTCGACTTCCGCACCCGAGGCCGCCGCGCCGACGAGGCCATCCAGGTGCTGCGGCTCCTGTGGGCCGGTGACGACCGGGGTGTCAGCTTCGACGGAGAGTTCTTCTCGTTCGAGAACCTGTGCAGCTTCCCCAAGCCCTTCGGCGGCACCAGCCTGCCGATCCATGTCGGCGGTTCGAGCCCGGCGGCCGCCCGCCGCGCCGGACGCCACGGGGACGGCTACTTCCCCGGCGGCTCGCTGACTCCGGACGAACGAGCCGCCCAGCTGGAACTGGCCCGCTCGGCCGCGAGTGAAGCAGGCCGCGATCCGGCGGCGCTGGAGTACACCCGCTGGGGTTCGATGGACATGTCCGAGGAACGGGTCGAGGGGTTCGCCCGGCAAGGCGTGACCCGCATCGTCGTCAGCGCCACCGCGCCCGACCTGGAGCAGCAGCGCGAGCAGATGTCCGCCTTCGCCCGCCGCTTCGGCATCTCCACCTGAGTCACGCTGGGGTTGCCGGGCCCCTGACGGCCTGCCGGATGCGCTGGGTGAGGCGTGCGGCGTCCGGGTGGGAGAGCACGATCTCGTCGAAGCGGTCTCCGGTGACACCGCGGTTCAGCGTCAGGTGCAGAGCGGGACGGCGCCGCACTGACACCAGCTGGCGCGGGCCCCGCAGCACCCCCCAGACTCCGATCTTGGTGTAGCCCGAGACGAGCAGCCCGCGGTGGCCTCCGCGTGCGACGCGCAAGGGCGCGTCGACGCAGGCGGCCCGGTCGATCGCGGCGAGGGGGACGCTCACCTCCGCCCGCCTTGTCCAGATCCGCTCCCACGTGCTGAACGCGATGGCGACACGGTCTCCGGTCATCGCGACTTCCGCCATGTCAGTTCCTCTCCCTAGGGGATGGCATGTCTTCCTTCTCCGCGGCCGGCGGCTCCACGGGCATGAGCACGGTCGCCAGCAGTCGCGGTGTCCGCCCTTCCCGCGGTCCGTTGCCCAGCAGCGGCTGGACGAGCTCGGCGAAACGCTGGGCGAAGCCGGCGAACTCCTCGTCGTCGAGGTGCAGCATCAGCTGCTGGTAGCCGACGCCGTCGGCGGCCAGGTCGATCCGCTCGCGCGCCAGGTAGCGGGAGAACTCGGCGAGCAGGCTGGAGACGAAGGCGGTGAAGTAACGCCCATGGTCCTCGGCCGTCGCCGTGGCAAGCGCCTCACCGCTCAGCATCGCCCCGCCGGGCGGCAGCGCGTAGACGCGTTCGGTCGCCCCGCCGACCTTGCGTTCTTCCACCACCTCGAGCAGGCGTCCTTTGGCGAGCGCGGCGAGGTGCCGGTAAAGCGTCGCCTGCGGCACGTCCGGCAGCAGACGGGCGATCTCACGCGGGCTGCGGCGCCCACCGCCGACCGCCCGCAGAACCCGGATCCGCACCGGATGCAGAGCCAGCTCCGCCCAGTCCTCCTTGGAATCTCTCACGGACTCGACGTTATCATTACCGATAATGAGAATGTTCGCGTCGGAAGTTGATCCCGAAGACGTCGGCGGGTCGCGGACGGGGTTGAGCTCGGTCAGGCGGGTGGGGTCACCGGGCCGGCGAGGCCGTGGAGGAGCAGGTCGGTCAGGGTGTCGATGATCTCGTCGTCGGTGACGTCCGGGGCGTTGTCGCCGGCGGCGAGGACGGAGTAGCCGAACATCGAGAGCATCGCGCCGATGGCGGCGGCCACCAGCGCGGGATCTCCGGGGAGCGGGTGGCCCCGGTCGCGGAGCCATTCGAGGTGGTCGCGGAAGGTTCCGGTCTCGGTGGTCAGGGCCGTCCAGGCGCGTCCGGACGCGGGGCCGTCGGCCATGATCGACTGGAGCCGGGCGGCGATCACCGGGAGGTGCTCCCGGTAGGCGCGCCAGGCGACCGCCAGGTGCCACCGCAGCTGGTCCCGGTCGGACAGGTCGTGGTCGCGGGGGTGGTCCGAGGCCGCGACCTCCGCGTCCGCCTGCTCCTCGAGGTCGGCCATGAGGGCCTGGAGGAGCTCCTCCTTGCCGGCGAAGTGGTCGTAGAACGAGCCGGTGGCGCGGCCGGCCGCGGCCGTGATGTCCGTGATCTTGGTGTTCAGGTAGCCGCGCTCCATGAACACCCGACGCGCGGCGTCCTTGAGGGCCGCCCGGGTCTCGGCCGCCTTCGCCTTCCGCACGCCGCTCACGAGACTCCTCCCGGTTCGCCGTTGACAGCAGACGCAGTATCCCAGAATACTGAGCCGCGATTCGCCGAATATATATTCGGTGAACCTGAATTCAGGAGGGGTCGTGCGAGTCATCGTGATCGGTGGCGGGGTCGCCGGAGCGGCCGGCGCCGTCGCGCTGCGGCGCATCGGGGCAGAGGTGACGGTGTACGAGGCGTACGCCGACCCGGCGGGTGAGGTCGGCTCGTTCCTGAGCCTGGCGGTCAACGGGCTGCGCGGCCTGGACGCGCTCGGCTGCCTGGAGACCGTCCGGCGGGCGGGGTTCGCCGTGCCCCGCCAGCGGCTGTTGTCCGAAACCGGGAAGCAGCTGGGCGACACACCGCGCGGACGGCTGCCCGGCGACTCCCTGATGAGCGTCACGCTGATGCGCGGCCGGCTGGTGGAGGCGCTGCGGGCGGAGGCCGTCCGGGCCGGGGCCAGGATCGTGACCGGGGAGCGCCTGGTGGGCGCGGCCACCGAGGGCACGGCGGTCCGGGCGGAGTTCGACAGCGGCCTCACCGCCGAGGCGGACCTGCTGGTGGGAGCGGACGGGATCTGGTCGGCGACCCGGCGGATCCTCGATCCCGAGGCCCCGGAGCCCCGGTACGCCGGGCTCTTCTCGGCGTCCGGCGTCGCACGCGGCGTCGATGTGGAGCCCGGTGTGTTCACCATGGTCTTCGGCCGCAACGGAGCGTTCATCTACCTCGCCGCGCCGGACGGCGCGGTCTGGTGGGCCGCGCAGGTCGCCTCCCCCCGGCAGCCCGACCCGGCCTCGGTCGACCTTGACCTGCTCGAACGGCTCTACCGGCGCGAACACATGCCCGCCGCCGTGCTGGCGGCGACGACGGAACGGCACCGGCCGACCCTGATGCACGTGCTGCCCGAGGTTCCGGTCTGGCGCGCCGACCGGACCGTGCTCGTCGGGGACGCCGCCCACCCGGTCGGCGCCGGGCAGGGGGCGTCCATGGCGATCGAGGACGCCATCGTCCTGGCCCGGACACTCCAGGAGGCCGACGTGCCCGCCGCCTTGGCCCAATACGAGCGGAGACGGCGGGCACGTGTCGCCCAGATGGTGAGATCAGCCAGCGCCAACCGGGACGCCAAGACAGCGGGATTCCTCACCCGCAAGGCCCGCAACCTCGTCATGCCCGCGGCGATGAGGCTCTTCTACGAACGCGGCGTCTCCTGGTTGTACTCGCACGACGTGGCCGAAGGCTGGCGGCCCACCGGCCACGACGTCCCGTCCCGGACGTGAACGCGCGGCACTGCCGCTCCCGCCTCAGACATCGTCGGCGGCAGGGGCGCCGAACCAGTCGGACAAGGCTCGGCGCAGTGCGGGCACGGCGGTGTCGGCGGGTTCGCCGACAGTCGCGGCCCAGGCGATGTGGGCGTCCGGGCGGATCAGCAGGGCGTCGGCCGGAGGCTCATCGATCTTGGCGGTGCGGACGTCGACACGGTGGCCCCGGGCCGCCTCGCGCAGGTCCGGCCGGTCGGCGAGGTCGAGCAGGACGGGCCGCGCGGAGCGCATGAGTTCGGCGACGCTGGTGACGCCCTGGTCGGTGTGCAGGGTGAGGTCGGGCGCGAAGGCGCCGGCCATCGGGTGGTGGGCGGCGCCGGGCATCGGGTAGCGGATGTCGGCGCCGGAGAGCAGCCTTCCCATGCGGCGCAGCGGCTGCTCGTCGGCGAGCAGTTCCTGGAAGACCTCCCGGAGCGCTTCGGCGGCGGGATCGTGCCCGCGCCGCAGCGCCACCTGGGCGCGGGTGTGCAGAAGAGTGCGGGCACCCGCGAGGTGGCGTTCGCCGTGGTAGGTGTCCAGCAGGCCGGACGGCGCCCAGCCGTGGACGGCGGCGGCGAGTTTCCAGGCCAGGTTGACCGCGTCCAGCATGCCGGCGTTGATCGCCACGCCGGTGGCGGGGAACAGGTGGGCCGCGTCTCCCGCCAGCATGATCCGGCCGTGGCGGTAGTGCTCGGCCTGCCGCGCCTTGAAGGTGAACCGCGACAGCCGGTGCGCCTCCCCCACGGGCAGGTCCGCGCCGAGCACGCGGCGGATGCTGCCCTGTAGTTCGGCCACGGTCATCGGCGCGTCGTCGTCGTACTCGGTGGCCTCGTCCTCGCTGGTGTAGAGGGAGACGACCCTGGAGTCCGCGGACGAGCCGAGTCCGAACATGCCGCGGTCGGTCTGGGTGAACCCCGCACGGATCACGCCGAACCCGGGGACGTCGAGGTCGCCGCCGTCCAGCACCGTCACCGTGTCGGGCAGGGTGACCTGGGCCAGCCGGTTCACCTCCGGATAGCTCGTGCCGGGGAAGCCGATCCCGGCCCGGTCGCGGACGCGGCTGCGCCCACCGTCGCACCCCACCAGGTAGCGGGCGCTCACCTGGTAGGGCCCGTCCGGGCCGTGCACCTCGGCGGTCACCGCGGCGTCGTCCTGGCTCACCCCGGTCACCTGGTGACCGCGCCGGATCTCGGTGTCGAGCTCGGCGGCGCGCTCGTCGAGCTGCCGCTCCAGCAGATGCTGCGGCAGCGGCAGGGCGTGCATCGGGGGATCCGGCAGGCGGGTGAAGTCCACATGCACCCCGCCGAACGGGAACCGGGGAGCCGGAATGGGATCGGTGCAAGCCGCTGTGAAGCTCTCCAGCAGTCCCCGGTAGCGCAGCAGTTCCAGGATCTGCCCCCCCAGTCCCCCGGCCTTCGGGGTGTCGCGACGGTGCGGCTGGCGTTCCAGGACCAGCGGCCGCACACCGGCCAGGCGCAGCTCGCAGGCCAGCATCAGGCCGGTCGGACCGGCACCCACAATGATCACATCGGCGTCCATGCACTCTCCCTCGATTGAACGGCATGTGCCGTGCCGACGGCACGATGACGGGGCGGATTGAGGCCGCGGCCCATGCCCGGACCGCGACGGGCCTCCGGGGCGGCCCCCGGGAGGCGTTAAGGGACAGAAGGCGTTACGTCTGGGAGATCGCGGCCTGCCGTTCGATGCCCGCGGCGCCCCCGCCGTGTGAGCGGCGGAAGGTGCGGCGGTAGGTGTCGGGCGGGACGCCGACCGTGCGGTTGAAGTGGCGGCGCAGCGTCGTGCCGGTGCCCATGCCGGTGGCCGCCGCGATCGCCTCGACGCTGTCGTCGGTGGTCTCCAGCAGTTCCTGGGCGCGGCGGATCCGCTGGGTCAGCAGCCACTGCAGCGGGGTGCTGCCGGTCACCGACCGGAACTGGCGGCCGAGGTTGCGCGAGCTCATGGCGGCCCGGCGGGCCAGGTCCTCCACGGTCAGCGGGTGGTCCAGCCGCTCGATCGCCCACGGGAACAGCTCGGCGAGCGGGTGGTTCTCCTGGGCGGGCACCGGGGACGGGACGAACTGGGCCTGGCCGCCGGCCCGGTGCGGCGGCACGACCAGGCGGCGCGCGACCGCGTTCGCGACCACCGAGCCGCGGTCGAGACGGACCAGATGCAGGCACAGGTCCATCGCGGCGGCCTTGCCGGCCGAGGTGAGCACGCTGCCGTTGTCCACGTAGAGGACGTCCGGATCGACCTCCACCCGGGGATAGCGCGCGGCAAGCACGTCGGTGTGCGCCCAGTGCGTCGTCGCGCGTCGGCCGTCCAGCAGCCCCGCGGCGGCCAGCACGAACGCGCCCGTGCAGAGGGAGGCCACGCGCGCACCCGCCCGGTGGGCCGCGCGCACCGCGTCGACGAGGTCGCCGGGCGGTTCCACGTCCACGTCGGCCCAGCCCGGGACGATCACGGTGTCGGCGCTCGCCAGCCGGTCGAGCCCGTGGTCGGGCTCCAGCCGGAAGCCGCCGGCCCGTACGGTGTCCGGTCCGCAGCCGAGGAGCCGGTACCAGGGCCCGGCCACGTCGGCCGGCGCGCTGCCGAACACCTCGTAGGCCACCGACAGCTCGAAGTGCAGCATCCCGTCGGTGACGGCGACCGCGACCGTCTTCATGTCCGGAATTGTACGAGGCATGGCGTTCCAGACGCTCGTGCGGGACGGCCGCCGCCGCCATGATCGATCCATCGGCGGAACCGAGGACAACGGGAGAGACGATGGGATCGGGTCAGATGGTCGCGGTGTTCGGCGCCTACGGGCACACCGGGCGGTTCGTGGTGGCGGAGTTGCTGGACCGCGGGTTCGTGCCGGTGGCGTCCGGCCGCGACGCCGGGAAGCTGCGAGCACTGGCGGAGTCCTTTCCGGGGCTGGACGTCCGGCCCGCGTCGGCCGACGATCCGGCGTCGCTGGACCGCGCGCTGGCCGGCGCCGCCGCGGTGGTCAACGGCGCGGGACCCTTCGCCGCGACCGCCGCCCCGGTGATCGAGGCGGCGCTGCGCGCCGGCATCCCCTACGTGGACGTGGCGGCCGAGATCGAGGCCAACGCCGACACGCTCGCGCACTTCGCCGAGCGCGCCCGCGACGCGGGGGTCGCGGTCGTCCCCGCGATGGCCTTCTTCGGCGGCCTCGGCGACCTGCTGGCCACCGCCGCGATGGGCGACTGGACCGCCGCCGACGAGGTGCACGTCGCCTACGGGCTGAGCAGCTGGCGCCCCACCACGGGGACGCGCGCCTCGGGCGCGGTCTCCCACGAGCGGCGCGACGGGAGGCGGGTCCGCTTCACCGGCGGGCAACTGGAGTACCACCAGGACGCGCTCCCCTCGTTGAAGTGGACGTTCCCCGAGCCGATGGGCGTCCGACCCGTGATCGGGGAGTTCAGCATGGCCGACGTCGTCACGATCCCCAGCCACCTGGCGGTCCCCGAGGTGCGCTCGTACATGACCGTCGAGGCGGTCGAGGACCTGTCGGCCCCCGACACGCCGGCGCCGGCCGCGGCCGACGAGCGGGGGCGCTCCGACCAGACGTTCCTGGTCGACGTCGTGGTGCGCTCCGGCGGCGAGGAACGGCGCGCCACGGCGAGCGGCCGCGACATCTACGCCGTCAGCGCGCCGCTGGCGGTGGAGGCGGCCGACCGCATCCTCAACGGCCGGACCAGGGCGACCGGTGTCGCCTCCGCCGGGGCGGCCTTCGACGCCGTCGACTTCCTGGGTGCGCTGTCCGCCCACCTGTCGTTCGACCTGCACCGGTGACCGCCCTCGGGGACCGCGACCCCCGGCCCGGGCGCCCGCCCCGCGTCGCGGGAGGCGGTCGCCCCGGCCGGGCCGCCCCTCAGATCTCGTCGACGTTCATCGCGCCCTCGTTCGGACGGCGGGAGAGGTCGATGCCGAGCTCCTCCGCGGCGCGGAAGACGTCCTCGTCGGTGTCGCGCATCTCGATGGACATGCCGTCGCTGGAGAGCACCTCGACGTTGAGGCACAGCGACTGCATCTCCTTGATGAGCACCTTGAAGGACTCGGGAATGCCGGGCTCGGGGATGTTCTCGCCCTTGACGATGGCCTCGTAGACCTTCACGCGGCCGAGGACGTCGTCGGACTTGATGGTCAGCAGCTCCTGGAGGGCGTAGGCGGCGCCGTAGGCCTCCAGTGCCCAGACCTCCATCTCACCGAAGCGCTGGCCGCCGAACTGGGCCTTACCGCCGAGCGGCTGCTGGGTGATCATGGAGTACGGGCCGGTCGAGCGCGCGTGGATCTTGTCGTCGACCAGGTGGTGGAGCTTGAGGATGTAGATGTAGCCGACCGAGATGGGGTCTCTGTAGGGCTCGCCGGTGCGGCCGTCGAACAACCGCGCCTTGCCGGTCGGCATCACCATGCGGTCGCCGTCGCGGTTGACCAGCGTGGTCCCCAGCAGGCCGATGATCTCCTGCTCGTCGGCGCCGTCGAAGACGGGGGTGGCGACGTTGGTGCGCGGCTCGACGCGGTCCAGGCCCTTGTCCCTCAGCCGCCCGGCCCACTCCTCCTCCACCCCGCTGATGTCCCATCCCCGGGAGGCGATCCAGCCGAGGTGGGTCTCCAGGACCTGTCCGACGTTCATGCGGCCGGGCACGCCCAGGGGGTTCAGGACGATGTCGACGGGGGTGCCGTCCTCCAGGAACGGCATGTCCTCCACCGGCAGGACCTTGGAGATGACGCCCTTGTTGCCGTGCCGGCCGGCGAGCTTGTCCCCGTCGGTGATCTTGCGCTTCTGCGCCACGTACACCCGGACCAGCTCGTTCACGCCGGGCGGGAGCTCGTCGCCGTCGTCGCGGGAGAACACCCGCACGCCGATGACCTTGCCCTGCTCGCCGTGCGGCACCTTCAGCGAGGTGTCGCGCACCTCGCGCGCCTTCTCACCGAAGATCGCCCGCAGCAGCCGCTCCTCGGGCGTCAGCTCGGTCTCCCCCTTCGGGGTGACCTTCCCGACCAGGATGTCGCCGGGGACGACATCGGCACCGATCCGGATGATGCCCCGCTCGTCCAGGTCGGCCAGGACCTCCTCGGACACGTTGGGGATGTCGCGCGTGATCTCCTCGGGGCCCAGCTTGGTGTCACGGGCGTCGACCTCGTGCTCCTCGATGTGGATCGAGGACAGGACGTCGTCCTGCACCAGCCGCTGCGACAGGATGATCGCGTCTTCGTAGTTGTGGCCCTCCCACGGCATGAACGCCACCAGCAGGTTCTTGCCCAGCGCCATCTCACCGTCATCGGTGCACGGCCCATCGGCGATCACCTGACCGACCTCGACGCGCTGACCCTCGTCCACGATCGGCTTCTGGTTGAAGCACGTGCCCTGGTTGGACCGCTTGAACTTCGACACCCGGTACGTCGTCCGCGTGCCGTCGTCGTTCATCACCGTCACGTAGTCGGCCGAGACCTCCTCGACCGAACCCGCCTTCTCCGCCGTGATCACATCACCGGCGTCGGTCGCGGCACGGTACTCCATGCCCGTCCCCACCAGCGGCGCCTCACTGCGCAGCAGCGGCACCGACTGGCGCTGCATGTTCGAGCCCATCAGCGCCCGGTTGGCGTCGTCGTGCTCCAGGAACGGGATCATCGCCGTCGCCACGGACACCATCTGGCGCGGTGAGACGTCCATGTAGTCGACCTCGTCGGGCCGGATCGCCTCGATCTCACCGCCCTTGCGGCGGACGAGAACCCGCTGCTCGGCGAAGGTGCCGTCGGGCCCGATCGGCGTGTTGGCCTGCGCGATGACGTAGCGGTCCTCGACGTCGGCGGTCAGGTAGTCGATCTCGTCGGTGACGCGGCCTTCGACGACCTTGCGGTAGGGCGTCTCGATGAAGCCGAACGGGTTGACGCGCGCGTAGGACGACAGGGACCCCATCAGGCCGATGTTGGGGCCTTCGGGCGTCTCGATCGGGCACATCCGCCCGTAGTGCGACGGGTGGACGTCACGGACCTCCATGCTCGCCCGCTCACGCGACAGACCACCGGGGCCGAGCGCGTTCAGGCGGCGCTTGTGGGTCAGGCCGGCCAGGGGGTTGGTCTGGTCCATGAACTGCGACAACTGGCTGGTGCCGAAGAACTCCTTGATGGAGGCCACCACCGGCCGGATGTTGATCAACGTCTGCGGCGTGATCGCCTCGACGTCCTGCGTCGTCATCCGCTCACGAACCACCCGCTCCATGCGGGCCAGCCCCAGACGCACCTGGTTCTGGATCAGCTCCCCCACCGTGCGCAGCCGCCGGTTGCCGAAGTGGTCGATGTCATCGACCTCGATCGGCACCGCCACACTGCCCAGGGTCGCCTCCTCCTCACCCGCGTGCAGCCGCACCAGATACTCGATCGTGGCCACGACATCGTCCTCGGTCAGCGTCCCCTGGTTCATGTCCAGGTCCAGACCGAGCTTCTTGTTGATCTTGTAACGGCCGACCTTCGCCACGTCGTACCGCTTGGGATTGAAGTACAGGTTCTCCAGCAGCGTCTGCGCCGACTCCCGCGTCGGCGGCTCACCCGGACGCAGCTTGCGGTAGATGTCCAGCAGCGCGTCATCCTGCCCGGAAGTGTGATCCTTCTCCAGCGTCACATTGATCGACTCATACGAGCCGAACCGCTCCCGGATCCGCGCCTCATCCCACCCCAGCGCCTTCAGCAGCACCGTCACCGGCTGCTTGCGCTTGCGGTCGATGCGCACACCCACGTTGTCGCGCTTATCGATCTCGAACTCAAGCCAGGCACCCCGACTCGGGATCACCCGGCACCCGTAGATGTCCTTGTCCGACGCCTTGTCCAGCGCCCGGTCGAAGTACACTCCCGGCGAACGCGTCAGCTGGGACGTGACCACCCGCTCGGTGCCGTTGGCGATGAACGTCCCCTTCGGGCTCATGAGCGGGAAGTCGCCCATGAACACCGTCTGGCTCTTGATCTCACCGGTGGTGTTGTTGATGAACTCCGCCGTGACGAACATCGGGGCGGAGTACGTCATGTCCTTGTCCTTGCACTCCTCCACGGAGTACTTCGGAGGCTCGAACCGG
Source organism: Actinomadura coerulea (assembly GCF_014208105.1). Lineage (NCBI taxonomy): Bacteria > Bacillati > Actinomycetota > Actinomycetes > Streptosporangiales > Thermomonosporaceae > Actinomadura > Actinomadura coerulea. Next base: position 1,991,370 of record NZ_JACHMQ010000001.1, on the reverse strand, counting down.
TGATCCCGGAACGACAGGGACATGGTCCCGGAGAAGTCCTCGATCGGACTGATCTCTTCGAAGATCTCCTCCAGCCCCGACTGCGCCGGGACGTCCCGGCGCCCGGCCCGGCGAGCCTCCTCGACCCGCGCCTTCCAGCGCTCGTTTCCGACCAGCCAGTCGAAGGAGTTGGTCTGCAGGGCGAGCAGGTCGGGAACCTCGAGGGGCTCGTGGAGGCGGGAGAAAGAGACGCGGCGGGGACCGGCGGGTACGGCGGAAGCGGTGCGCGAGGCTGCCAACAGGTGGGTCCTTCCGAGGGCTCGCGGCGGAATGGCGACGCGCACGCCGGACGACATCACGGCCGATACGGAGGGAGGGGACGTCGAGGCGAGCGCGGAAGGGCAGCATAGAGCAGAATGCAGACAACTGTCCACACATACTTAAATTGTCAACCTCGATCCCGGAACCAGGATGACACGCGCGCTTCGCTCCCGTCAACCCGGGCGGCCCAAAGCCCCGGAAGGCATCTGTCCGATGCCTGGATTCCCCGTCCTCATCCCAGGGAGGAGACGAGGGCGAGGAGCACCGCCGCCAAGGCGGCGACGCCGAACCGGGCCACCGACCGGCGGTCGGGGCGGGGGCCCTCCGCGAGGGCGGCCAGTCCGAGGGGCACGAACACGAAGCACAGGCCCGCCGCACCGGCGATCGACAACGGCGTCGTCCCCTTCAGCACCCCCAGCGGCAGGAGCGCCATGAGTGCCAGCCCGAGCGAGCGCACCGGGCCGAGCACGCCGGAGCGCCAGGCCCCGATCGCCAGCACGGGCCAGCCGAGCATGATCGCGAACGAGGTGTACTGGAAGATGTGGAACGCCTGGTACGAGTCGGCCACGGCCGCGGTGGTCGACGGCCGCCCCTGAGCGTCAACGAGCCCGAAGGCCAGGTGGTCCACGCCGGCATGGAACGTGCGGGCGAACAGCCCCACCAGGATCAGGCCGCCGCCGATCGCCGCCGGCGCCGGCCGGACGGCGCCGATGCGCAGGGCCAGGGCGCTGACGGCCGGCCACAGGGCCACGGTCCCGGCCGCGAAGCAGCCGTAGGACGCCGTCATCAGCATCGGGTGCCGGTCATAGGCGGCCAGCTGGTCGGGGAAGAAGAAGTGGAATCTCGCTCTGAGGAGCACCCCGGACAGCAGCAGGACGGGCCCGAGGAGCATCGAGGTTCCGGCGAGCCACCGCCCCGGGAACGCGAAGACGACGTGTGCCGGAGGCTGGGTCGAAGACATGCCCACAGGCTGCCCTCACCGCATATCTCAGAGGATCGACCTATAGCCGACATTCCGGGTTCAGACCTCTGCGGACACCGCTCGAGGAATTGGCGGCGCCTTCATCCCCAGGGATGATCCATTCTGGTCGGATGCGGCGAGTGACCTGCGCCGATAACGTGCGCTCCGTGGACGAAGCCGACTTCGAGGCCCGCCAGGCGCATCTGCTGCGCAGGGGCCGCATGCTCGCCCTCGACATCCCCCTGGCCGTGGCGCTGGTCGCCGTGGACGTGGTGGTCGCCGGGAACATGCTCAAGGACCGGCCGGACTTCACCCCCGTCTTCCCGGCGTCCTGCCTGATGGCGATCGCACTGGGCTCGGTCGTGGCCGTCCGGCGGCTGTGGCCGGGGCGTGCGTTGGCGACGGCGGTGGCCCTGTCGTCGGTCGCGGCCGTGGCCGGCGTGCTATGGGATCCGTTCGCGGCGACCGCGCTCGTGCTCGGCACCGTCGCGGCCATCGCGCCGCCGCGACGGTCGGCCCGCGCGCTGGGCGGGTGCGTCGCCGCGGCGACCGCGGCCGCGGCGGTCGCCCAGACCGTCCACCCCCGGTACGGCCTGGGGGCGGCCGCCGGCTGGACGGCGGCCGCCTCGCTGCTGCCCGCCGGCGGCTGGCTGGCCGGATACCTGCTGCGGCGCCGCAGGTGGCACGCCGCGTGCGTGCGGGAGCAGCGGGCGCGCCAGATCCTGGCCGACGAGCGGCTGCGGATCGCCCGGGAACTGCACGACGTGGTCACGCACGGCATGGGCCTGATCGCCGTCAAGGCGGGGGTCGCCAACCACATCGCCGAGGCGCGTCCCGAGGAGGCCGTCCAGGCACTGCGGGTGATCGAGACGACCAGCCGCGAGGCCCTGGCCGAGATGCGGCGCCTGCTCCAGATGCTGCGCCGCGACGGCGTGCCGGGCACCGATCTCAGCCGGGCGGGCATCGACGGCCTGGCGGATCTGGTGGAGCGCGTCCGGGCCGCCGGGGTGGAGGTCGAACTGGCGGTGTCCGGTGAACACGAGCTTCCCGAAGCGCTGCGGCTCACCGTCTACCGGATCGTGCAGGAGGCCCTCACCAACGTGGCCAAGCACGCGGCTCCCACCCATTGCCGGGTCACGGTAGACGTCTCGTCCCATCAGGTGGGGATCCAGGTGGTGGACGACGGGACGGCCCGCACGGCTCCCGAACCGGGCCCCGGCGGGCACGGACTGGTCGGAATGCGGGAACGCACCGCGATGTACGGCGGCGCGTTCAGCGCCCGGCCCCGTCCCGAGGGCGGCTTCGAGGTCACGGCCACACTCCCGTACTCCCGGGGAGCCGGCCGGTGACCGAACCGATCCGCGTCCTGGTCGCCGATGACCAGGCCCTTCTGCGCGGCAGCTTCCGCGCCCTCATCGAGACCACCTCCGACCTCACCGCGGTCGGCGAGGCCGCCACCGGCGCCGAGGCCGTCGAACTGGCGCGCGCCCTGCGGCCCGACGTCGTCCTGATGGACGTGCGCATGCCCCGCCTGGACGGCATCGAGGCCACCCGCCGGATCCACCAGGCCACCGACACCGCGGACGTCCGAGTGCTCATGCTGACCATGTTCGACGTGGACGCCCACGTCTTCGCGGCCCTGCGCGCCGGCGCCGCCGGCTTCCTGCTCAAGGACACCCCGCCGGCCGACCTGCTCGACGCCATCCGCGTCGTGGCCGCCGGCGAGGCACTTCTGGCGCCCACGGTGACCCGCCGCCTCATCGCCGAGTTCGCCCGCCAGCCCCGAACCGCGAACCCGCTCCCGCGCGTCCTCGACGGCGTCACCGACCGGGAGCGCCAGGTCCTCACCCTTGTCGCCCGCGGCCTGTCCAACACCGAGATCGCCGACCACCTGCACCTGAGCCTGGCCACCGTGAAGACCTACATAGGCCGCCTGCTCACCAAGCTCCTCGCGCGTGACCGGGCCCAGCTGGTGATCATCGCCTACGAATCCGGCCTGGTCGGTCCTGCCGCTCAGTGAAGGCGTCCCCTCCGTCCGGCCCTCCTTGTGCGGGACCTTCAGGCGGCGATCGACGACTCGCCGAGGCGACGGACGGGCCGAACGGCCGAGGCCGGGGAACCTCCGGACATGCGCTCTTCCCTTCGCCGTGACTCGTTCATGTCCGGCAGCGTGGCCGCACGGGCGCGGCCGGCTCATCGGGCGCGGGGCGAGAGCGGGTCCGCCCGCGGTACGGGCGGGCACCGACTTTGGTCGGTGTCGGCGCGCGGCCCCTGCGGCTAGCCTCGGCCCGTGAGCGAGACGTTCCAGCAGGCGGGGCACGACCCGCGGCGCCTGCTCCGGCACGCGGCCTTGGTCTCCGCGGCGGCGGGCGCCCTGGGCGCGCTGACGCTGTGGGGCCGTTTCAGCGCGGACGTGACCGGCGCCGTCCTGGCCCTCGACATCACGGTAGCCCTGGCGAGCTGGCTGCTGTCACCGCTGCTGCTCTGGCGGCCGGTGGGCGTCGCCACGGCGCTGACCGTGCTGGCGGCGCTGTCCCCCACCGCCACCCCGGCGGCCAGCATGGGCGTGTTGCAGGTCGCGCAGCGGCGCCCGTTCCGGGTGGCGACGCTGGTCGGCGCGGCGGGAGTCGCGGCGCACCTCGTGCAGGGGCTGTGGCAGCCGAACCGGGGCATCTCCTTCGGCTGGTGGCTGCTGCTCATCGCCTTCGGTTACGGCGCGATGGTCGGCTGGGGCGCGCTGGCGCGGGCGCGCCGGGAGCTGCTGATGTCGCTGACCGAGCGGGCTCGGCGCGCCGAGGCCGAGCAGGGCCGGCGGGTCGCCGAGGCCCGCATGGCCGAGCGGACCCGGATCGCCCGGGAGATGCACGACGTGCTCGCCCATCGGCTGTCGCTGCTGGCGACCTACGCGGGCGCGCTGGAGTACCGGCCGGACGCCCCGCCGGAGAAGCTGTCGCACGCCGCCGGGGTGATCCGTACCGGGGTGCACCAGGCGCTCGACGAGCTGCGCGAGGTGATCCTGCTGCTGCGCGCCGAGGACGCCGACGAGGATGACCGGCCCCAGCCCGTCCTGGAGGACGTGCCCCGGCTGGTGGAGGAGTCCCGCGACGCGGGCGGGCAGGTGGAGCTGCGCGACGCGACGGTCGGCGCGTCCGCGCTTCCGGCGGCGGCCGGGCGCACCGCGTACCGGGTCGTGCAGGAGGGCCTGACCAACGCCCGCAAGCACGCCGCGGGGCGTCCCGTCCGGGTGGTGCTGGAGGGGCGGCCGGGAGGCCGGCTCGTGGTCGACATCCGCAACCCGCTGCCCGAGGACGGCGCGGGGCCGCTGGCGCCCGGCAGCGGGACGGGGCTGGTGGGGCTGACCGAGCGGGTGCGGCTGGCGGGCGGGCGGCTGGACCACCAGGCCGCCGAGGGCGAGTTCCGGCTGCGCGCCTGGCTACCATGGCCCGCGTGAGCCACCCCCTGCGCGTCCTGATCGTCGACGACGACGCCCTCGTCCGTGCCGGGCTGTCGATGATGCTGGACGGGACGGGCGGCATCACCGTGGCGGGCGAGGCCGCCGACGGCGACGAGGTGCCCGCGGCCGTCGACGCGCACGCCCCCGACGTCGTGCTGATGGACCTGCGGATGCCGCGCGTGGACGGGATCACCGCGACCCGCAGGCTGCGGGCCCGGGTGAACCCGCCGGAGGTCATCGTGCTGACGACCTTCGACTCCGACGAGAACATCCTGCACGCGCTGCGCGCGGGCGCCAGCGGGTTCCTGCTGAAGGACACCCCGCCGGACCAGATCGTCCACGCCGTGCGGCAGGTCGCCGCCGGCGACCCGATCCTGTCGCCGCGCATCACCCGCCGCCTCATGGACCGCGCGGCGGTGGAGGCCGGCGCCTACCAGCGCGCACGCGCGGCGCTCGCCCGGCTGAGCCCTCGCGAGAACGAGGTGGTCCTAGCGATCGCCCGCGGGGGGTCCAACGCCGACATCGCCGCCGAGCTGTTCATGAGCGTGCCCACGGTCAAGGCGCACGTCTCCAGCGTCCTGACCAAGCTCGACCTGGACAACCGCACCCAGATCGCTCTGCTGGCCCACGACGCCGGCCTCGCCTGACCCTTTCTCGTCCCGCCGTCCTCTTGCGCGCCGCCGCGCCCGCGTGCCAATCTTGGAACGACCATTCCAAGTTAGGGGGTGCGGGGCCGTGCCCGACGTCAAGCACTTCGATCCCGACGCCGTCCTGGACCGGGCGGTGCGGCTGTTCTGGCGGCGCGGCGCCGCCGCGACGGGCATCGCCGAGGTGGTGGCCGAGACCGGGATCAACCGGTCCAGCCTGTACGCGACGTTCGGCGGCAAGCGGGACCTGTACGTGGCGGCGCTGCGCCGCTACGTCGACCGGCAGTCGCGTCCGGTGTTCGACCGGCTCGCCGCCGACGGGCGGGGCCTGCCGGGCATCGCCGCGTTCTTCGACGGGCTCGTCGCCGCGCGGTGCTCCGGCGAGTACGCCCGCTGGGGCTGCATGGTGTCCAACGCCCACGCCGCGCAGGACGGCGACGACGCCGGTGAGCGGGAGGTGCTCGACGCCCACCACGAGGCGCTGTGCACCGCGATGCGCACCGCCCTCGCCGCCGCCCGCGAGCACGGGCAGCTGCGCGGCGACGTGGACGTGCGCTCCGCCGCGCAGATGCTGGCGCTGCTGGCCTACGGGGTGAACATGCGCTCTCGCGCCGGCGCGGGCCCCGGCGAACTGGCGGACTCGGTGGACGCCGCCCTGCGCTCCCTCTCTCCACTCCCCTGACGACCCGTTAAGGAGACGACGATGGCCGAGTTCACCGTCTACGACGAGACCGACGCCCCCGGCGAGGCCCGCCCGCAACTGGAGGCCGCCAAGAAGCGGATGGGGTTCGTCACCACGCTCAACGGCGTGATGGCCGAGTCGCCGGAGCTGCTCGCCGGCTACAACGCCCTGTCGGAGCAGTTCAACAAGTCGTCGCTGCCAAAGCACGCCAAGCACGCCGTTCTGATCACCGCGAGCGTGCTGAACGGCTGCGAGTACTGCGTGGCCGCCCACTCCACGGTGGCCCTGCGGGCCGGCGTCCCCGCCGGGATCGTGGAGGCGCTGCGCGCGGGACGGGCCCTGGACGACCCCGCGCTGGAGGCCGTCCGCCGCCTCACCGGCGCCATGGTCACGCGGCGCGGCTGGGTGGACGACGCGGACGTCGAGGCGTTCCTGGCCGCCGGCCACACCCGCCGCCACGTCCTCGACGTCGTCCTCGGCGTCGGCATGAAGACCCTGTCCAACTACACCAACCACATCGCCCACACGCCGCTCGACCCGGCGTGGAAGGAGCAGGAGTGGACGGCCCCCTCCTGACACCGCCCCCCACACCGCCCCCTCACACCGCTGCTGACCGGGCCCCGGCTCCCTCGGACGCCGTCTCCGCGGCCGGCGCGGGCTCCGCGGCCGCGCCGCGGCGGGCCGACGCCGCCACGAGGACGGCGAGCACGACGAAGATCGCGGCGGCGATGGCGCCGGTGAGGTGCAGGCCCGCGGTGAACGCGGCGCGGGCGCCGTCCAGCAGCTCCTCGGCCCGCGCGGGCGGCAGGTGGCCGCTGTCGGCGACGGCGCCGGCCAGGGTGCGGCCCGCGGCACCGCCGACGTGGTCCATCCGGGCCTGGTAGACGGCGGCGCCGATCACGCCGATGACCGCGAGGCCCAGCGATCCGCCGAGGTAGTTGCCGGTCTCCGACATCGACGCCGCCGAGCCCGCGCGCTCGGGCGGGACGGACCCGACCACCAGGCCGGTCCCCAGCGCGAACAGCGGGCCGGTGCCGAGGGCCAGGACGGTGATACCGGCGATGACGGGCACGAGCCCGTCCGACACCGTCAGCGGGAGGCAGCCCGCCGCCGAGACCGCCAGGCCGGAGGCGATCGCGGTGGCCGGGCGGATCCGCTTGGCCAGCGCGGGCGCCGCCATCGTCCCGGCCGCGACGCCCAGCCCCATCGGCGCGAACAGCACGGCCGAGGCCAGCGGCGAGTGCCCCAGAACGTCCTGCAGGTACTGGGTCACCATCAGGCCCGTCCCCGCCATGGCGACGCCCGCGAGCACCAGCGAGACGAGGACGGCGCTGAGGGGGCGGCGGCGCAGCAGCCGCAGGTCCAGCAGCGGGTGTTCGAGCATGAGCTGGCGCCGGACGAACAGGGCGCCGACCACCGCTCCCCCGGCGAGCGCGGCGGCCGGTCCGGCGCCGCCGCGTCCGTCGGCGAGCGTCAGCTGCTTCATCCCGTACACGATCGGCAGCACGGCGGCCAGGGAGAGCCCGACGCTGAGCGCGTCGATCCGCCGTCCGGCCGACCGGTCACGGAACTCCGGCAGCAGGAACGGCCCCGCCGCCAGCAGCAGCGCCATGACCGGGACGGCGACCAGGAACACCGATCCCCACCAGAAGCGCTGGAGCAGCAGCCCGGCCAGCACCGGGCCGAAGGCCCCGCCCGCGAACTGGCAGGTGGCCCAGATCGCGATGGCCTTCCCGCGCTCGCGCTCGTCGCGGAAGATGTTGGTGATCAGCGCCAGCGTCGAGGGCATCAGCGTCGCCCCGGCCACCCCCAGCAGCGCCCGGGCGGCGATCAGCGTGCCCGGGCCCGGGGCGTAGGCGGCGAGGGCCGACAGGACGGCGAACGCCGCGGCACCGGTGAACAGCAGGCGGCGGCGTCCGACGCGGTCGCCCAGGGTCCCCATCGTGATGACGAATCCGGCGACCATGAACCCGTAGGCGTCGCTGATCCACAGCTGTTCGGTGCCGCTCGCCCCGAGGTCGGCGCTCAGCTGCGGCAGCGCCAGCAGCAGCGCGGTCATGTCCATGGCCATCAGCAGCGACGGCAGCGCCAGGACGGCCAGCGCGAGCCACCCGCGCGTCCCGGCGCGGGCGGCCGCGGGCCCCTGCCCGTTGTGCTCCATATCGGTCTTCCTCTTCGGGTGAGATCGCGTGTCACCGGGTGATCGGAGCGGACGCGCGGTTCTCGACATCGATCCGCGGAAAAACTGGGAAGGGGCTGTCGAAGGCGGCCGGGCGGCCCCGGCGTCTCCCGTGCGAGGCGCCACCCGGGGCGCCGGACCGGAGGGGGGACCACCGTGAAGTACATGCTCATGCTGTACGCGTCGCAGCGCGACTATGACGAGATGGCGGGCAAGGCGCCCGAGGGCGAGGCCGTCTGGTCCGCCGAGGAGCTGGCCGAGATGCACGCGTTCATGGAGAAGTTCAACCAGGACCTGGTCGAGTCCGGGGAGTTCGTGGACGCCCAGGGCCTGGCCGCGCCCGTCCACACCCGCCGCTTCCACATGAGGGACGGGGCGCCCGCCGTGACCGACGACCCCTACCCCGAGAGCGCCGAGGTTCTCGCCGGATACACCGTCATCGAGTGCGACGGCTTCGACCGCGCCTCCCAGATCGCCGCCCGGCTCGCGCGGTGCCCCGGCCCGGAGGCGGTACGGGAACGGGCGTACACGGACCTGCGGCCGATCGTCGGCGGGCGCGCCGACCTGGAGCCGTGACCGCGCCGCCAGCCGGACGTCCTGCTAGCCGCGCAGGCGGGTGACCGCCTGCGGGGTCAGGTGCCGCGCGAGTTCTTCGAGGAGGCCGACGATCGCGGCGATCCGCCGCGGGTCGCCGGTGTCCAGGGCCGCCGCGAGGGCGGCGTCGACGGTGCTCGCCCTGACCTCCTCGACCCTGGCGGAGGGCTCGGACGCGGGGCGGATGCGGACCCGCCGGCGGTCGTCCGGATCGGGTTCGGTCACGACGGCGCCGGTGTCGCGGAGCCGGGCGACGGCAGCCGACACCGCGCTCTGCGGAAGGCCGGTACGGGTGGCGATCTCCCCGACGGCGCTGCCGGGGTGGGCGCGCACGTCGCTCACGACGATCAGGACCGTCCGGACGCTGGTGGAGTGCCGGCCGATGCCCTCGGTGGGCAGGGCCTCCTCCCCGATCTTCATCAGGGTCCGTCCCAGCAGGAAAAGCTCGACTCCGTCCATGTCCCCAAGTTACATCATACTTGATACATCAGACTTGATGTATCAATCCTGATGCTTTACGGTCGATCTCGGACGGGCACAACGCCTCCCGACCGAGAGGACCTGCGATGGACACCGCCACGACCCCGACGACCGCGGGCATGCTCCGGACGGACGGCGCCGACCTCTACTACGAAGTGCGCGGCACCGGCCCGATGCTGCTGATCTCCCAGAGCGGCGAGGGGGACGCCGGGCGCAGCACGGACCTGGTCGACCGGCTCGTCGCCGACTACACCGTGGTGACCTACGACCGCCGCGGCCTGTCCCGCAGCGTGCCGGACGACCCCGCCGGAGGAGTGAGCGTCGCCGCCCACGCCGACGACGTCCATCGCCTGCTGGCCGAACTGTCGGACGAACCGGTGCTCATGCTGGGGTGCAGCCTGGGCGCCTCCATCGGGCTCCACCTGGCCGTCGACCACCCCGGCCAGGTCAGCGTGCTCGTCGCCCACGAGCCCGTCACCCCGCGGCTGCTGCCCGCCGACGAGCGCCTTCGCCACGAGCGGGAACTCGCCCACATCCAGCGCGTCTACCGGCGGGACGGGCTCGCCGCCACGTTCGCGACGATCGCCGACGTGCTGGGCATAGACCCAGCCAGCCCCGACGTCGAGCCCGGCCTCACCCGCCACCCCATGACGCCCCAGCGGGCACGGAACTTCGACTTCTTCATCACGCACGACTTCACCGCGGTCATCGGCGACACCCTCGACGTCGCCGCGCTCACCGGGACGCCGACACGGATCGTTCCGGCCTTCGGGCGCACCACCCCGCGCACGGTCTTCGACAGCAAGTGCGCCTTCGCGCTGGCCGACCTGCTCGGCGCCGAGCCCCTGGAGTTCCCGGGCGGCCACAACGGCAACACCACCCACCCCCGCGCCTACGCCGCCGCTCTGCGCACCGCCCTCGGCGCCCCCTGAGCCCCCGAGCCCGGCCCCCGGCTCAGGTAGGCGGCGGGCACGAGGCCGGCGCGGCCGTGAGCGCGCCGGCGCGGGCGGCGGCGCCGGCGGACGCGGCGGCCCGGTCGGCGGCCTGCTCGTCGATCGGCTCCCCCGTGATGAACAGCCGGTAGTACAGGGGGGCGACGGCGAGCCGGACGACCTCGACCGCGTCCGTGCCCGCGGGGACCTCTCCGCGCTCGACGGCACGCCGGACGATGACGGCGGACTGCTCGTGCCGCCGGGCGAAGAAGGCGTGCAGGGAGCGGGCGGCGTCGTCGCTCTGTGCTGCGGCCAGCACGAAGGCGCGGGAGATCGGGCCCTCGACGGGGTCGGCGAAGCCGGCCGTGACGAGGCGGGCGAGGGCGCGCAGGTCGCCGGCGAGGGTGCCGGTGTCGGGGATCGGCCACGGTTCGGCGGCCGCGATGCCGAGGGCGTCGGCGATGAGGCCGTCGGCGTTCTTCCAGCGCCGGTAGACGGTGGTCTTGTGCACCCGGGAGCGGGCCGCCACCGCTTCGACGGTGAGCCCCTGGTACCCGTGCTCGCACAGCACGGCGAGGGTCGCCTCCCGGACTGCGTCGCGCACCCGCGCGGTACGGCCGCCGGGGCGGACGGTACCCGGCCCGACGGCGGTCAACGCGCGGTCCGCGGATCCCGGCTGGTGTCCATGCCAGGATCGTAACGCAACTCGGGTTGCGTTAACTTCGTCCTCGGACGGAAACAGCAGTGGAGGGACGAGGGGGGACGACATCCATGTCAGAGGGTTCGCACGTCACCATCAAGGAGTTCAGGGTCTCCGGCCCGGACGCGGGACCGTACAGCGTCGCCGCCGGTGCGGACGGGGCGCTGTGGTGCACGCTCGTCCACGAGGGCCGGATCGCGCGGATGGCGCCGGACGGGGGCCTCACCGTGCACGGGCCCGTCCCCGCCGGACCGATGATCATCACGGCGGGTCCGGACGGCGCGCTGTGGTTCACCGCGTTCCACGGCGACGCGATCGGCAGGATCACCCCCGCGGGTGAGATCACGCCGTTCGCCCTGCCCTCCGGGTGGGGCCCGTGCGGGATCGCGGCCGGCCCGGACGGCGCGCTGTGGTTCACCCGCATGCACGCCGGCGGCGTCGGCAGGATCACCGTGGACGGCCAGGTCAGCGCCTTTCCGGTGCCGGGAGAGGGCACGATGCCCTCGATGATCGCCGCGGGTCCGGACGAGGCCCTGTGGTTCACCCTCAACCAGGGCAACGCCATCGGGCGGATCGCGCCGGACGGGGAGGTCGCGGTCCACCCGCTGCCCACCGAGGGCTCCGCGCCGGTCGGCATCGCCGCCGGTCCGGACGGCGCGCTGTGGTTCACCGGAATCGGCGCCGGGCACATCGGGCGGATCACCAGCGACGGGAAGGTGACCGAGTTCCCGCTGCCCGACCGGGGCGCCCGGCCGCACGCCATCGTCGCCGGACCCGGCGGGGACCTGTGGTTCACCGAGTGGGCCACCGCCCACGTCGGCCGCATCAGCCCCGACGGCCGCATCGACGAGCACCCGCTGCCGACGCCCGGATGCGAGCCGCACGGCCTCGCGGTCGGCCCGGACGGCGCCCTGTGGGTGGCGCTGGAGATCGGCACGCTCGCCCGCGTCGCCGTCGCCTGACCCGCGCCCGCCCCCGCGGAACGGACGCTTCGAGCCGCACGGATGATCCCGGGCGGGCTGCTGCGGGCCCCGGCGTTCCTCGGCGCCGGCGGTATCGCGCTCATCATGAACCTGATCACCAACCGGGGCGCTGTTCGTGGCGACGCTGCGGCTCCAGCAGGCTGGCACCGCTCCGCGCTGCTCGCCGGGGCGGCCTCGTCCCGGCCCGCTGACCGACCGAAAACCGGTTGGCAGGACCGGCGGTCCGGCCCTAGAACGGTCGCATGCTGCACAAGTACCCCCGGACCCGGCACATCGCGGGCTCCCGGCTCCAACCGGGCGACCACGATCTGGCCGCCGTGCCGTTCCGGGCGATCGCCGGGCGGTACCTGGTGGTGGAGGAGAAGCTCGACGGCGCCAACGCCGGCATCAGCTTCTCCTCTGGCGGCGAGCTGCGGCTGCAGAGCCGCGGCCACTTCCTGACGGGCGGGCCGCGCGAGCGCCAGTTCGGGCCGCTCAAGGCTTGGGCGGCGTCGGTCCAGCACGTCCTGCGCGAGCGCTTGCAGGACCGGTACGTCCTGTACGGGGAATGGCTGTACGCCAAGCACACCGTCTTCTACGACGCGCTCCCCCACTACTTCTGCGAGTTCGACGTCCTCGACCAGACCGACGGGACGTTCCTGTCGACCGAGCGGCGCCGCGAGCTGCTCGCCGGGACGCCTGTGGTGTCGGTGCCCGTCCTGCACGAGGGCCCGCTGCCGGACGTGGCCGCGCTGACGGGGCTGGCCGGCCCTTCCACCTGCCGCACCCCGCGGTGGCGGGACGCGCTGCGCGCGGCGGCCGAGGCCGGAGGCGCCGACCCCGGCCGCGTCGCCGAGGAGACCGACGCCTCCGAGGAGATGGAGGGCCTCTACATCAAGGTGGAGGAGGGTGGGAAGACGGTGGACCGCTACAAGTGGGTCCGGCCGAGCTTCCTGACCGCGATCCTCGATTCGGGCACCCACTGGCAGGAGCGGCCGATCGTCGCCAACGGCCTGGCCGACCCGGAGGTGCTGTATGCAGGTGTTTGAGGAGATGTGCCCGGCGCCGCCGCACTGGACCGTCCCGTGGGAGCGCATCCGGGACGCCTTCGCCTGGGTGCGCTCCATGGCGGGCGTCCCGCAGGACGCCGTCTACCACGGTGAAGGCGACGTCGAGACCCACACCCGGATGGCGTGCGAGGCGCTGGCGGCGCTGCCGCAGTGGCGCGCCCGCCCGCCCCGGGAGAGGGTCCGCCTGTTCACCGCCGTGCTGATGCACGACATCGCCAAACCGCACTGCACCGCCCTGGACGACGACGGCCGCATCACCGCGCGGGGCCACTCCCGCCGCGGCGACCTGATGGTGCGGCGCATCCTGTGGGAACTGGGCGCACCGGTCGCCTGGCGCGAGCACGTGGCGGCGCTGATCCGCCACCACCAGGTGCCGTTCTGGGCCCTGGAGCGCCCCGACCTGCGACAGATCGCGTTCCGCGTCAGCCTGCTGGCCCGCAACGACGACCTGGTCCTGCTGGCCTCGGCCGACATCCTCGGCCGGATCTGCCCGGACACCGAGGAACTGCTGGACAACGTCGCCCTGTACGGGGAGTACTGCGCCGAGCAGGACTGCCTGGACCGGCCGCGCGCCTTCCCCTCCGACCACGCGCGTTTCTGGTACTTCCGCAAGCCCGACCGCGACCCCGGCTACGCCGCCTACGACGACACGCGCTGCACCGTGACCGTCCTGTCGGGGCTGCCCGGGGTCGGCAAGGACCACTGGATCGCCGCGCACCGTCCGGACGTGCCCGTGGTCAGCCTCGACCGGCTCCGCGCCGAGATGCGCGTCGACCCGGCCGGCGACCAGCGCGCCGTGGCGGCCGCGGCCCACGAGCAGGCCCGCGAGCACCTGCGCGCCGGGCGGTCGTTCGTGTGGAACGCGACCAACGTGTCCCGGCAGCAGCGCGACCTGTGCACCGGCCTCGTCGCCGGGTACCGGGGCCGGGTCGAGGTCGTCGCGCTGGAGGCACCGCCGCGGGTGCTGCGCGACCGCAACCGGGCGCGCCCCTCGCCCGTCCCGGACGCGGTGATCGACCGGCTCGTGCGCCGGTGGGAGACCCCCGACCCGACCGAGGCGCACCGGGTCGACTGGCTCAGCACGGCCTGACCCGCCCGGCGGAGGCGCCCGGCCCGCGCGGGCCCCGTCCCGTCACCGAGTGTCGGGCTACCGCCACGTTTAGCCCATGCGCACGGGGAACGCCCTTTTCCAGACTTCGAAACATGGAGGGGGCCTGGAGGCATGAGCATCGTGCGGCAGCAACACGACGGCGACGGCCAGGCCGGGACGACGGGCGTGCACCGGCAGGACGTCGGACGCGCACCGGAGTTCCGCGCCGAGCACCACGAGGCGGGCACGGGCGAGCTGGTCCGGCAGGCCGCACAGCAGGTCTCGGACCTGATGCGCGCCGAGTTGCGCCTGGCCGTCGCCGAGCTGAAGGACAAGGGCCGCCACGCCGGCACCGGCGCCGGCCTGTTCGGCGGTGCCGGGCTGGTGGCGCTCTACGGGGTGGGGGTGCTGCTGGCGGCGGTGGTGGCCGCGATCGCGGTGGCGCTGCCGGTGTGGGCGGCCGCCCTGATCGTCGGCGCGGTCCTGCTGGCGGTGGCGGGCGTGCTGGCGCTGATGGGCCGGGCGCAGACCAGGCGGGCCACTCCGGCCAAGCCCGAGCAGGCCATGGACGAGGCCAAGCTGACCGTGGCCGAACTGAAGGAGAGGGCGACGCACCGATGACGATGCAGGGCAAGCACGGCGCCGAGGCGGGCACCGAGGAACTGCGTCAGGAGGTCGACCGGGCCCGGCACGAGCTCGGTGAGACGGTGGAGCAGCTCGCGGCCAAGGCCGACGTGAAGGCCATGGCGCGGGAGAAGGTCGGGCAGGCGCGCGACAGGGCGCGCGACACGGCGGCGTCCGCGTGGGAGGCCGCGAGCTCGGAGGAGGGCAAGGCGAAGGCGCGCCAGGGCGGCGTCGTCATCGCGTCGGCCGGGGCGGTCGCGCTGGGCGCGGTCTGGCTGCGCCGTCACCGGACGTCGCGGTCCAAGCCCCAGCTGCGGTGGGGACGCGGCCGCAAGGCGCCGGTGCAGGTGCGGATGCGCACCGGGCAGAAGCGCGCCGTCACGGTCCGCCGCACCGGCCGCCGCTGAGCGGCCGGGAGAGGAACACATGAGCAAACGGCCCGAAGCGCCCACCGACCTGCCCGCACGGTCGTGGTGGCAGACGCTCAAGCGCACCCTCGGCGAGTTTCAGAAGGACAACCTCTCTGACTGGGCCGCCGCGCTCACCTACTACTCCATCTTGTCGATCTTCCCGGCGATCCTGGTGGTGGTGTCACTGGTGGGCCTGGCCGGCCAGTCGGCCACCGACAACCTGGTCCAGAACGTCGGGAGCCTGGCGCCGGGCGCCGTCCGTGACCTGCTCGTCAGCTCGATCAGGCAGCTCGAGGGCGGCGCCGGAGGAGCGGGCGTCGTCGCGGTGCTGAGCCTCGCGGCCGCCGTGTGGTCGGCGTCGGGCTACGTCGGGGCGTTCATGCGCGCCTCCAACGCCGTCTACGACGTCCCCGAGGGCCGCCCCTTCTGGAAGACGGTGCCGCTGCGCATCGGGGTCACGCTGCTGACGCTGGTGCTGCTGTCGGCGTCGGTGATCGCGGTGGTGGTGTCCGGGCCGCTGGCGCGCAAGGCCGGCGACATGCTCGGGGTCGGCTCCCAGGCGGTCACCGTCTGGAGCATCGCCAAGTGGCCGATCCTGGTGGTGATGATCGGTTTCCTGTTCTCGCTGCTGTACTGGGCCTCCCCGAACGCCAAGCGCGGTTTCCGCTGGGTCACGCCGGGCAGCGCGCTGGCGATCCTGCTGTGGCTGGCGGCCTCCGGGCTGTTCGCGGTGTACGTGGCGAACTTCGCCTCCTACAACAAGACCTACGGCAGCCTCGCGGCGATCATCATCTTCCTGGTGTGGCTGTGGATCACGAACCTGGCGATCCTGCTGGGCGCCGAACTGGACGCCGAACTCGAACGCAGCCGTGCGATCGCCGCCGGGCGGCCGCCCAAGGAGGAGCCGTACGTGGAGTTCCGCGACACCCGCGCGTTCGACGAGGAGGAGCGCCGCGAGAACGGTGTCGAGGAGGGCTCCCAGGAGGGCGCCGAGGACGAGCACGGGGCGCACCGGTTGTAGACGCGGGGCGGCGGGACGGCGCGTGTTACCGGGGAATTACGGGTCGCACAAGACCGAATCCCCTGAATAGGATCATCGTATGCTCCGTCCCGCCTACCCGATCGAGACCGAGCGGCTGACCCTGCGGCCGTTCCGCGAGGCCGACCTGGAGGGTCTGTACGCCTACCAGTCCCTGCCCGAGGTCGCGCGTTTCCTGTACTGGGAACCCCGCTCCCTGGAGGAGTCGCGGTCGTTCCTGAAGCAGAAGATGAGCGCCTCCACCGTGGAGAAGGAGGGCGACTGGCTGGTCCTGGCGGTGGAGTGGCGCGAGACCGGCGAGCTGATCGGCGAGGTCAACCTCCAGTGGCGCAGCCGGGAGCACCGGCAGGGCGAGATCGGCTACATCTTCAACCCCTCCTACCACGGCAAGGGGTTCGCCACCGAGGCCGCGGAGGTGGTGCTGCGGCTGGGCTTCGAGGGGCTGGACCTGCACCGCGTATGCGGGCGGCTGGACGGCCGCAACGCCGCGTCCGCCCGCGTTCTGGAGCGCCTCGGGATGCGCCGCGAGGCGCACCTGGTGCAGAACGAGATCGTCAAGGGCGAGTGGAGCGACGAGGTCGTCTACGCGATGCTCCGCCACGAGTGGGCCGCCCGCTCCGGCAGGTCCTGACGGCGCGGGCCGCGGTCACCGTTCCGCCTGCTCCCGCAGGGACCGCGCCAGGTCGCGGACGTGGCCGCGCAGCTCGTCGGGCCGCCGGACGGCGAACGGGAAGCCCAGCCCGGCCAGCATCCGCGCCATCCCGTCCAGGCGTTCGGCGCGCGTGGTCATCACCACTCCCCCGGCGGCCTCGGTCAGCGTCGCCGTCGTGGCGGGGATCCGGCGCCGCGCCTCGCCGAGGGTCGTCTCCAGCAGCACCTCGACCTCGTGGGCATAGGGCACGCGCGCCAGTGACCGGGTGACGTGCTGGACGGGGTCTAGGTCGGCGGGGGTCTCGAAGCGGGCGGTGCCGGGCTCGGCGGCGGCGACGCGGTCGACGCGGAAGGTGCGGATCTCCCCGCTGCGGTGGTCGTGGCCCGTGACGTACCAGCGTCCGGAGTGGAAGACCAGGCCGTAGGGGTCCAGGTCGCGCTCGGTCTCGGCGCCCTGCCAGGACCGGTAGCGCATCCGGACGCGGCGCCTCTCCCGCGCCGCCGCCGCGAGGGTCAGGACCGCGCCGGTGTCGGGCGCGGCGGAGTCCCGAGCGGCGAGGGTGAACCCGAGCGTGTCCCGCAGCGCCTGGACGCGGTCGCGCAGAGCGGCGGGCAGGACGCGCTCCACCTTGGCCAGTGCGCTCTCGGTGGCCTGCCCTGGCAGGCCCATCCGCCGTCCGGCCAGCAGCCCCAGCACCACGGCGGTCGCCTCGTCGTCGGTGAGCATCAGCGGCGGCAGCTTGTAGCCGGGCATGAGCCGGTAGCCGCCGTACCGTCCGCGCTCGGCGACGACCGGGACGCCCAGGTCGTCCAGGCGGGCGGCGTAGCGGCGGACGGTCCGCTCGTCCACGCCGAGCCGCCGCGCCAGTTCCGTCCCGCTCATGCGGGGGTTGGCCTGAAGCAGCTCCAGCATGGCCAGGACGCGGGTCGTCGGATGGGACGGCGCGGGATGTGGCACGGGTCACTCGCTTAATCCGGGCGGATCTTGTCCGGTATCGACCCTAGCGTGGGATCACATCCACCGAGAGGACGGCTGAACATGGCAGCTGGCAAGGCGGCGTTCGTACTGGTCCCGGGGCACTGGCTCGGCGCCTGGGCATGGGACGAGGTGGCGGCGGACCTGCGGGCCGCGGGCCACGAGGTGCGCGCGGTGACGCCGGCCGGGCAGGCCGAGCGGGCCGCCGAAGCCGCGCCCGGGACCGACGTCGGCGGGCAGGTCGACGACCTGGTGCGGCTCATCGAGGACGACGACCTGACCGGAGTCGTGCTCGTCGCGCACAGCGGCGCGAACATGGCGGTCACCGGTGCCGCCGACCGGATCCCCGGGCGCATCGCCCGGATCGTCTACGTCGACACCGGCCCCATGCCGTCCGGTCTGGCCGGCATCGACTTCCACGACCCCGCCTCGCGCGCGGAACTGGAGAAGGCCGTCGCCGAGCACGGCGACGGCTGGAAGCTCCCGGTGCCGGCGTTCGACCCGGACCAGGATCCGGCCAACCTCGCGGGCCTGACCGGCGAGCACCTGGCCGCGATGCGCGAGCGCGGGACGCCCCAGCCGTTCGGCACCGTGACGCAGGCGCTCACCCGCCCCGATCCGGTGCCGGCCACGCCCCGCACGCTCATCGCCTCCACGATCCCGCTGGCCGCGGTCAAGCAGATGGGCGAGGGCGGCCACCCGGTCTTCTCCATGATGACCGGGCCCGGCTGGACCTACCACGAGCTGCCGACCGGGCACTGGCCGATGTTCTCCCGGCCCCGCGACCTGGCCGCGCTGCTGGCCGGGGCCGCCGCCGACGGGGCCTGAATCACTCACTTCTCCACAGCCGCGCCGAGAAATCTTGTAACCCGCCCGCGTAGATCATTTCGGCTGCGGCGAGGACACTCTGCGGAAGTCGCGCGGCCGCGGGGGTCGGGCCTGATCCGCGAGGTGAGCCTTGCACACGACACCGACCGTCCGCCGCCGTCCGCACCGGGTGACCTGGCGGCGCTCGCTGGCCTCCGGGGCGATCACCGCCGTCCTGGCGGCCGGCCTCGGCGCGGTCGGCACCGGTCCCGCCCAGGCGCTCGCGGGGCCGGTCAGGGCGGACGACGGGGCGCGCATCACCGCCGAGAAGAAGATCGCCTCCCACGAGGTCGACATCGCCATCGACTCCCCCGCCCTGGGCAAGGCCGTCAAGACCCGCATCCTGCTGCCGAAGAACTGGACGCGGAACGCGACGGCGACGTGGCCGGTGCTGTACGCCTACCACGGCGGCCAGGACGACTACACCTCCTGGACGCGCAACACCGACATCGAGGCGTGGGCGGCCAAGTACAACGTCATCGTCGTCATGCCGGAGGGCGACAACGGCTCCTACACCGACTGGTACAACTACGGCAAGGGCGGGACGCCCAAGTGGGAGACCTTCCACACCGCCGAGGTGCGCCAGCTGATCGAGCGCAACTACCACGCGGGCGCGCTGCGCGCGGTGATCGGCAACTCCTCCGGCGGCGCCGGCGCGATGTCCTACGCGGCCCGGCACCCGGGGATGTTCAAGTACGCGGCGTCGCTGAGCGGGATCCTGTCGATGCGCTCGATCGGGATGCCGGCGCTGCTGATGTTCACCAACGCGGGCAACGGCCAGGACCCGTTCGCGATCTGGGGCGTCCCGTGGTCCGACGACGCCAACTGGGCGGCGCACGACCCGTACTCGCTGGCGCCCAAGCTGCGCGGCACGGGCCTGTTCTTCTCCGCGGGCACGACCGGCCGCCCCGGCCCCGGCGACCCCGACGTGGCGCCGTGGGACATCGGCCTGCTCAGCGAGATCGCGGTCGGCGCGAACAACAAGGACTTCCAGAAGCGCCTGGACCAGCTGAACATCCCCTACACCGCCCACATCTACGGCGACGGCCGGCACAACTGGCCGGCGTGGGTGCGTGAGGCGGGCGCGGTGTGGCCGACGCTGATGAAGTCGATCGGCGCGCGCAGGGTGTGACGCGCGCGGCCGCGTCCCTTCGTACGGGTCCGGCCCGGTTCCGGTGCGGCTGCGGCTGCCGTCCCGGGACCGGGCCGCCGTGCGTGCGGCCCGGTCCGGCGGGTCAGTAGCCCAGGCCGTGCCCGAACGGGTAGAGGACGGTGCCCGGCTCGTCGCGGGCGGGGATGGCGACGGGCAGCCGCCCGCGCGGGTCCAGCTCGCCGAACAGGACCTTGGCGGCCGACTTCAGCGCCTCGGCGGTGTAGGAGTAGGTCGCCAGGTAGGTGGTCGTCTCGGGGAACCAGGCGATGTCGTAGGGGTCGCGGACGGCGACGACGACGACCGGTCTGCCGGTGGCGAGGAGCGCCCTGACGAGGTTCGCCTGCCCGGGCCCGTTGTGGCCGGGCTCCTGCTTGACGTCCCAGGCGCGGTTGGTGACGGCGACGACCAGGTCCTGGTCCCGGGCGGCGGCCACGGCCTCGTCGATCTGGGCCTGGCCGGGGCTGATGCCGGTCTGCCGGATGGTCGTGACGGCGCCGCGGCGGGCGATCTCGGTGCCGAGGGACGCGGTGGTGGACACGCCCCATCCGGTGACCAGGACCTTGCGGGAGCCGGGGCGCAGGGGCAGGGTCCCGGCGCGGTTCTCGACCAGGGTGGTGGTGCGGTCGGCGGCGCGCTGCGCGGCGGCCAGGTGCGCGGGCGTCCCGACGACCTGGCCGATCTTCGACTCGTCGGCGTAGGGGTCGCGGAACAGGCCGCGCCGCTGCTTGAGCTCCAGGACCCGGTAGACCGACTCGTCGATGCGCTCCTCGGTCAGCTCGCCGGACCTGACGGCGTTGACGACGGCGGCGAGCTGGCGGGGGAACACGCCGTTGCCCTGCGCGTCGGCGGGCGGCTTCAGCAGGACGTCCACGCCGGCCTTGAGGGCCAGGACGGGGATGTTCTCGTCGCCGTACTTGTCGCGGACGCCCTGCATGTCCAGTGCGTCGGTCACGACGACGCCGCGGTAGTGGAGGCGGTCGCGCAGGATGCCGGTGAGGATGGGCCGCGAGAGCGTGGCGGGGTCGCCCGAGGGGTCCAGCGACGGCACGACGATGTGCGCGGTCATGATGGAGTCGACACGCTGCCTGATCGCGGCGCGGAACGGGGGCAGGTCCAGGCGCTCCCATTCGGCGCGGGTGTGGTCGATGTGCGGGACGCCGGTGTGGCTGTCGGTGGTGGTGTCGCCGTGCCCCGGGAAGTGCTTGACGGTCGGGGTGACTCCCCCGGCCCGGTAGCCGCCGATCTGCGCGGTCACCATGTCCGACACCAGGGCGGGGTCGGAGCCGAAGGACCGGACGCCGATGACGGGGTTGGCGGGGTTGACGTTGACGTCGGCGTCGGGCGCGTAGTCCTGGTTGACGCCGACGGCGCGCAGTTCGCTCCCGGTGATGCGGGCGAGCGCGCGGGCGTCGCCGGTGCTGCGCCCGGCGGCCAGGGCCATGCTGCCGGGCGACTGCGTCGCGGGCGGCTGGACGCGGGCGACGATGCCGCCCTCCTGGTCGATGGCGATCGTGGCGGGGACGCGCAGCGGCTGCGCCGCCGCGGCGCGCTGGATGCCGTTGGAGAACGCGGCGAGCTGCCGCGGGTCGGTGACGTTGTCGCCGTAGTAGATGAAGCCGCCGGGGTGGTAGCGGGCCATGACCTGCGCGGCGTTGTCGACCCCGTACAGCCTGCGGTTGGCGGCGACGTCGGCCGGTTCGGCCGTGGTGGCGCTCTTGCCGTAGACCTGAAGGACGAACAGCTGCGCGGCCTTGTCCTGCAGCGACATCGACCGCAGGATCCGCATCAGCCGCGGATCCTTGCCGGCGTGCGGCGCGGCCCGCGCGGCGGACGCGTCCACGCCGCCGAGGCCGGTCACCGCGAGTGCCCCGGCCGCGAGGCCGGCGAGCCACCGGCGGCGGCGCGTGCGGGGACGGTACATGACGGCTCCCTCCCGCCCCCGAGCTGGCTGATGATCAAGGTTCCCTCCGGCACGGTAACCGCGGCGGGCGGCTCCCGTCCACGGCAATGCTCGACGATCCGCCCCGGGTCCGTCCCCGATCCGGTAAAGCGTCAGCGCCGCAGCCACCGCCACCAGCGGCCGGGGGGCGGGTCCGGCTTGGTCAGGGGATGCTCCTCCACCTCGTAGCGGCGCACGTACGCACTGGCGAAGGCCTGGAGGCTGGCGCCGAGCGGGATCGCCAGGAGGATCCCGACGGGTCCGGCGACGGCGGCGCCGGCCAGGATGAGCCCGAACGCCACCGCCGGGTGCGTGTCCAGGGTCCGGGCGGTGATGCGCGGCTGCAGCAGGTAGTTCTCCAGTTGCTGGTAGGCGATGATGAACAGCAGGATCCACAGGGCCGTGCTGGGCGACTTGGTCAGGGCGATGAGCACCGGCACGGCGCCGGCCAGGTAGGTGCCGACGGCGGGGATGAACTGCGAGATTACGCCCACCCACAGCGCCAGGGCCGCCGCGTACGGGACGCCCAGCCCGGCCATGGCGGCGTAGTGGGCGATGCCGGAGATGAGGGCGAGCAGTCCCCGGGAGTAGATGTAGCCGCCGGTCTTGTCGACGGCGATCTCCCAGGCGCGCAGGACCTCGTGCTGGCGCCGCGGCGGAAGCAGGGAGCAGACCGTCCGGCGGAACCGGGGGCCCTCGGCGGACAGGTAGAAGGTGAACAGCAGGACGCCGAGGGTGTTGAAGACGACGCCGAACGCGGTCGTGCCGAACCCCCACACGTTCCCGGCGAGGTCCGCCAGGTGCCGTGAAAGCGCGTCGGTGACGGTGGGGAGCCGCTGGAAGACGGTGCGCTGCGACAGGTGGGTCCCGAACGTGGCGTTCACCCATCCGACGAAGCGGCGGACGTACTCGGGGAATCCGCTGATCAGGTGGTTGGCCTGGGCTGCGAGCAGCGACCCGATGCCGCCGAGGAACCCGGCGATGAGCAGCCCCACGATCACGAACATCGCCGCGGTCGCCACGCCGCGCCGCCAGCCGCGCGCGGCGAGCCAGTTCACCGCCGGCTCGATCGCGAAGGCCAGGAACAGCGAGATCAGCAGGAGGAGCAGCAGTCCGCGCAGCCGCTCCAGCAGCCACAGGCACGCCAGGAACGCCAGCACGCTCGCGCCCGCGAGCGCGAACGCCCTGGGCAGCCACGGCGGCATCTGGTGCGGCCGCCGCGCGGCGGGCTCGGCGTCGTGCTCGTCGGCGGGGGCTCTGGGAGGGACGGCGGCCGGTTCGCGGGCGGGCGTGGCGCCGGGCGGCTCGCCGGGCGTCTGCGGCATTCCTGCACGTTAACGGCGTCCGGTCGGGCATTCCGGGTGTCCCGCACCGCGGCAGGGGCAAGCTTTGCCGGGATTTCAGCCCCGCCCCGGCCGGCCCGTGCGCGTTCGACCCGGTGCGACCTCACCCTTCGGTTACCGCGGTCAGTTCGGCGAGCAGTTCGCTCGCCTGGAGGGCGTCGAGGGTGCCGGTCACGTGGGCGCCGATCGTGACGATCTGGTCGGGGTCGCGGTGGCCGATCGCGACCCCGGGCTCGAAGCCGAGCCAGGCGGTGGCGCCGCCGGGCAGCGTGCGCGACATCCCGCCGACGATGCCCGCGTCGGCGGGCATCTCGTGTTCCCAGCCGTCGCTCTCCAGGCGCAGCAGCCGCCCGAGCGGGACCTTGGCGCCGTCGAACCGGGCCAGTCTGCCGGTCCGGCGTTCGTCGTCGGTGAGGGCGTGCACGGGACGGTCCAGCTGCGGGAACGGCTGGGCGATCTCGTAGTCGGCGAACACCTGCGCCCAGGCGGCCAGGCCGCGCGCGTCCAGGTCGAGGCGGTGCGCGACGCGGACCCGGGCGGTTCCGTCCAGGACGAGGGCGTCGTCGGCGGAGTCGGCGAGTGTTCCGTCCTCGGCGACCCGGAAGGCCGTGCCGTCGCCGGTGAGCCACACCAGCCGCCGGACGATGTGGCGCAGCAGCGGGTGGCCGGCGAGGAGCCGCTGGAAGTCGGAGAAGGTCCAGGAGCGCCGCTGGATCATGGCGGCCTCCAGCCTGCGCACCTGCCCGGCCGCCACGGCGCGCGCGTCCTTGCGCAGCGCCGCGAAGCGCTTGTGGGCGGCGGGCGCCAGGTCGGGGTCGTCTTTCGCGCCCGGTCTGGGCAGGGTCTTGCGCGGCCTGCCGGTGCCGTCCAGGACGTAGGGCCGCAGTTGCTCGTCGAAGCCGACGGTGAAGCGGCGGGGGCCGTAGTCCAGGACGAGGGTGCCGGCGGCGTCGAGCCCGAGGTCGGGCGCGAGGCGGTCGGCCAGTTCGTCATCGGTGAGGCCGAGCTCGTCGGCGATCTGGTCGATCTTCTGGCGGGCCCGCTCCTTGAGGGTCTTGAACCGCAGTCTCTGGGAGATGCCGTGCAGGTGCAGGAGGGCGACGTCGGTGCCGATCTCGGCGAGGACGTCCAGGCCCGCGGCGGCGTTCTTGTGGCGGCTCTGGCCGGGCCACGCGCGGATCAGCGGGGTGAGGCGGCGGGCGGCCTCGTCGCCGCCGAGCAGGCCGAGCTGGGTGAGCGCCCAGCCGTCCCTGGGCGGGTGGCCGACCACCTCCCACCGTTCGAACACCGCCCAGGAGAAGGCGGCGAGCGACTCGGGGTCGCAGGCGCGCTCGACCTCGGCGAGGTCGGGGCGCCCGCCGTCGGGGGCCTCCAGCGCGAGCGTGCGCAGCAGGTCGCGGGTCGCGGCGGCCGGCAGCGCCCGGTCGCGCCGGGCGGTCAGGACCTGCGGGAGCAGCGCCGGGTCGGCCCAGCCGCCGATCGCCGGGGGGCGCGGCGGTACGAGGTCGAGCGCGTCGGCGGTCATCAGGTCCGCGATCGCGGCGGCGGCGCGGGCGCCGTGGACGCGGGCCGCCTCGACGACGGCGTCCGCGCCCTCGTTCCCGGCGATGTGCAGGAGCGCCAGCTGCGCCGCGCGGCGCTCCCCTCCGGCCGGGCCGAGCGCCGCGGGGACGAGCTGCAGGGCGGCGGCGATCCGGTGGCGGGCGAACCAGGCGTGCGCGATGGGCCGCGCCGACTTCAGACGCAGCGCCCAGTCCGCCATGAGGGCGGCGATGGCGGGGGTGAGGAAGGGCAGCAGGATCTCGCCGTCGGAGGCGGGGGCGTCCGCGGCGGTCTTGACCAGCAGTGGGGCGGCATCCAGTTCGTAGCGGGCCGCGATCTGCTTCTTGTTCCAGGTGAGGGGCGGGTCGCCGGCGGCCCACTCGGCGAACAGGGGCCGCACCAGTTCCTCGGGGCCCTCGGTGAACAGCTCCAGCGTCTGCCAGTAGGCCAGCCGCCCCGCCTTGTGGTCGTGGATCCTGGCGGCCCACTCGTCCCGGTCCCGCCACCGGCCGGACGCGGACCATGCCTCGCGTTCGCCGCGCGCCCAGCGGACGGCGTCGACGTCGGGCGGCGCCAGCCCGTCGATCACCACGGTCCGGCGTTCGCGGCGAGGGCGGCGCCAGGGCGGGTTCACCAGGCACGCGGGCAGCTCCCGCGCCGGGGCGTCGGGGACGCGCGCCCGGCGCGCCTTCCCTTCGCCCAGCTCGGGATGGGTGAGCAGGTGCTCCTCCAGCAGTCCGGCGGCGACCGCGGCGGCCTTGCCGGTGCCCGCCGCCGCGCCGCTCAGCAGCCGCGCGGCTCGCACGGGGAACCGTTCCGCCGCCGCCGCCAGCGCGGGCCTGACGCGGTCCTGGTGGGCGCGGTCCGCCAGGGCCTGGAACGCCTCGTCGGTGGGCAGGACCGCCAGCGCCTCGGCGGTGTTCTTGCGGGCCTTGGCGTTGGAAGCGGTGTCGTAGGCGTCGGCCAGCAGCGGGGCGAGCGCCGCGCCGACGCCGTCCACGGCGGTGGCCACCAGTTCGTCGCTCGCCGCGAGCCACTCCAGGGGCCCGAGGCGGGGGAGCTGCGCCGGGGAGGCGACGGAGCACCACAACATCCAGGTGAACTCGGACCCCGGCGTCCCGCCGGACTCGGCCAGCGATGCGTCGACCCAGTCCTGGCGGGTGGGCGCGAGGTAGGCGGTGACGCGCCGGAGCAGCGGCGTGCCGCGGCATTCTCCGAGCCGCGCGACGGCCCGCTCGTACTCGTCGTCGTCCGCGGAGGCGAGAACGGCGCGCATCCGCGCCAGCGACTTCCGGATCACCCACCACTGGCCGTAATGCTGCTGCGGGTCCCGCGGCCGGATCCACGCCTCCATCCGAACGCCGTGCTCGACCCACCGCCGGGCGGGCTCGGCCTCGACGATGCCCGCGACGGCGGCGGCGGCGAACGCGGCCCCGCGCCCGGCGCACCACGCGTCCACGAGCCAGGTGTAAGGATCCTCCTGCCAGGATTCCTCGCGGAAGGCGATCTGCCCGACGACCGCGGCGCCGAGCGGGTCGTCCTCGCCGCCCAGATACCGCCGGGCCGCCTGGACGAGGGCCGGGTCGCTCCGGGGGGCGCCGAGCACGTCCTCGACGTCGGCCGATTGCGCGCGGATCTTCTCGGCGAGCGCGTCGCCGGCCGACGGGTCGAGCCTGAGCGCGGTGCCGGGCTCCCCGCCCCGCCGCGGATGCAGCCGGCGCCGCCACGACGCCGGAATGATCATCGTCTCCTCGTCCATGGCGCCTCACCGTAGGACCCGGCTCCGACAGAGCGCCGTGCACGGCCCGGGGCCGCAGGTCCTGGTCGGGCGCCTCACGTGACGGACCGGCACTGCTTCAAACTCGAAGCAACTACGATGGCGCCATGACCGAAGAAGAGCCCCCTCCGCCGCTCGATCCCGCCGAACTCGGCGCCTACTTCGCGCTGATCGAGGTGAGCAGCCTGCTGCGCCACACGGTCGAGCAGCAGCTGCGCGACGCCGGCGACCTCAGCTACGTCCAGTTCCAGCTGCTGGCCACCCTCGGGGACGCGGCGGACGGCAGCCGGCGCATGACCGAGCTGGCGGACGGCGTCGTGTACAGCCGCAGCGGCCTGACCTACCAGGTGGGCCTGCTGGAGAAGGCCGGGCTCGTCACGCGCGGCCCGTCCGAGGAGGACGACCGGGGCGTGACGGTGACCATCACCGACGCGGGACGGGACGTGCTCGCCCAGGTGTTCCCCGGCCACATCGACGTCCTGCGGCGGCTCTTCCTCGAACCGCTCGCTCGCGAGGATGTCGAGGACCTCGCCCGCGTCCTCACCGTCGTCCGCGATCACATGCGCTCCATCCCGCCCCGGTCGGCGAAGCCGCGCCGGAGGAGCACCGCGCGCCGGAGGACCTGACGACGGTCAGGGGGCGAAGGCGCGGAGGGCGGCGTCGACGAGCGCGTCGGCGTACTCGGGGGTGAGCGGCCCCGAGCGGTGCAGCCAGCGCTGGTAGAGCGGGGCGTACAGCACCTCCAGGACCAGGCCGAGGTCGGCGTCCGCGCGCAGCTGGCCCGCCCGCTGGGCGTTGCGCAGCCGTTCCTTCTTGGCCTGGTCGAGGGGGCCGGCCAGCTTCTCGCGGTACAGGGCGGCCAGCTCGGGGTCCTCGATGATCTGCGTGTTGAGCGCCCGGAGGGGCGCCTCGAACGCCGGGTCGCCGAACTCGGCGACCGTCGCCCGCATGACGGTCTTCAGATCGGCCTCGATGTCGCCGGTGTCGGGGAGCCGGACGCCCTCCTCCCCCTCGCTCAGGGCCAGGAACCCGTCGAAGACCACCGCGCCCTTGGACGGCCACCAGCGGTAGATGGTCTGCTTGCCGACGCCCGCCCGCGCGGCGATGGCCTCGATCGTCACCTTGGGGTACCCGACTTCGGAGACGAGCTCGCGCGCGGCGGCCAGAACGGCCTGCCGGGACCGCTCGCTGCGCCGCGCGGGATTCGGTGTTCTGGGGCTGGACACGGCCGGGAGTATACCCGAGACGAGACGAGACGATCCGTCTTGACGAAAGGCCGACGCACCCTCATACTCCCTAAGACGAGACGAACCGTCTCGTCTCTTGTGAGTGAGGAGTGCGCATGACCGCACGCGTATGGTTCATCACCGGTGCGTCGAGGGGCCTGGGCAGGGCCTTCGCCGAGGCGGCGCTCGACGCCGGGGACCGTGTCGTGGCGGCCGCGCGCGACCTCGCCCCCCTCGACGGCCTCGCCGCCCGCCACCCGGGCCGTCTCGAACTGCTGACGCTGGACGTCCGCGACCGCGCCGCCGTCCGGACGGTGGTGGACCAGGCCGCGGCGGCGTTCGGGCGGCTGGACGTCGTGGTGAACAACGCCGGCGCCTTCCTGTACGGCATGGTGGAGGAGGCCACCGAGGAGCAGATCCGCGCCCAGTTCGACGTCAACTTCTTCGGCGCGGTCTGGGTCGCGCAGGCCGTGGTGCCGCACCTGCGCAGGCAGGGCTCCGGCCACATCCTGCAGGTCACCACGATGGGGACGGGCGGCGGGGTCGCGTCCGCCGGGTTCTACGCGGCGAGCAAGAGCGCGCTCGACTCGCTGAGCCAGGCGCTGGCGATGGAGGTGGCGCCCTTCGGGATCAAGGTGACGATCGTGCAGCCCGGCGGGTACGGCACGGAGCTGTTCACGCGGGGCACGACGGCGACCCGGCCGCTCCCGGAGTACGAGCCGCTGCGCGCCCGGCTGGCCGAGATGTGGGGCGAGGACGCCGGCCCCGACCCGAGCACCGCCGCCCCGGTGGTCATGGAGCTCGCCGGCCTGGACGACCCGCCGCTGCGGCTGATCGTCGGCGCCGCCTCCTACGACATGGTCCAGCAGATGGACCGGGCGCGCACCGAGGAGTACCGGGCCTGGGAGCACCTCAGCCGCAAGGCCCCGGGCTGACCCGAGCACACGTCCGACCTGGCAGAAGGAGGTGGCGCTCTGCGCGCCCCTGCCCAACTCGCACTCAACCAGATCACCAAGCGCTACGGAACCCGCGCCGTCCTGGACCGGGTCTCGCTCACCGTCAGGCCGGGCGAGCGGCTCGGCGTGATCGGCGACAACGGGTCCGGGAAGTCCACGCTGCTCAAGCTCATGGCGGGTGCCGAGCTCCCGGACGACGGCGAGGTCGTGGCCGTCGCGCCCGGCGGGGTCGGTTACCTGCCGCAGTCGCTCGCGCTGCCGCCGGACGCCACCGTCGCCGACGCCGTCGACCTGGCGATGGCGGACCTGCGCGACCTCCAAGCCCGGATGCGCGCCGCCGAACGCTCGCTCGGCTCGGCGGGCGCGCCTGACCCGGCGGACCTGGACGCCTATGCGGAACTGGTCGCGGAGTTCGAGGCGCGTGGCGGCTACGAGGCCGACCACCGCGTGGAGCTCGCGCTGCACGGGCTCGGGCTGCCCGGGCTCGACCGGAGCCGCCCGCTGGGCACGCTCTCCGGCGGCGAGCGCTCCAGGCTCGCCCTCGCCGCCACGCTGGCGTCCTCCCCCGAGCTCCTGCTGCTCGACGAGCCGACCAACGACCTGGACGACCAGGCCGTGGACTGGCTCGAACGGCGCCTGCGCGCCCACCGGGGCACGGTCGTGGCGATCACGCACGACCGGACGTTCCTGGACCGGGTGACCACCGCCGTCGTCGAGGTGGACGGCGGGCAGGTGCGCCGCTACGGCGACGGGTACGCCGGCTTCCTCGCAGCCAAGGCCGCCGAACGCGCCGCGCTGGCGAGGGCCCACGAGGAATGGAGGACGGAGCTGGACCGCCATGCCGCGCTGGTGGCCGCCAACGCGGGCCGGCTCGCCACGATCCCGCGCAAGGTGGCCAAGGCGGGCATGGGCACCGGCGCCTGGCGGGCGCGCTCGCGCACCCACGGGGCCGCCGGGCGCGTCCGGCAGTCCCGGCAGCGGCTGCGGTGGCTCCTCGACCACCCCGCGGCCCCGCCCCCCGAGCCGCTGCGCTTCACCGCCGTCCCCGCCGCCGCGGGCGCCGCCGGGGAGGAGGTGGCCGCGCTCGACGGCGTGGTGGTGCCGGGACGGCTCCGCCTGGAGTCCCTGACCGTCCGCGCCGGTGAGCGGCTCCTCGTCACCGGCCCGAACGGAGCCGGCAAGACCACCCTGATGCGGGTCCTCTCCGGAGAACTGCGCCCGGACGCGGGCGAGGTGCGCCGGTCCGGGCGGGTCGGGTTCCTCCGGCAGGACGGACCGGTCGGCGCGGGGCATCGCACCGTGTTGCAGGCCTATGCGCACGGACGTCCGGGCAGTCCCGACGAGACGCGGACGCCCTGCTGTCCTTGGGCCTGTTCCGGTCGTCGGACTTGGGCCTCCGCCTCGGGGAGCTGTCCCCTGGGCAGCGGCGCCGGGTCGAGCTGGCGCGGCTGGTGAGCGAGCCTGTGGACCTGATCCTGCTCGACGAGCCGACCAACCACCTGTCGCCCATGCTCACGGAGCAGCTGGAGGAGGCGCTGGCGTCCTACCAGGGGGCGCTGGTGGTGGTCACGCACGACCGGCGCCTGCGCGCCGCGTTCACCGGTGCCCGCCTCGAACTGGCCGGAGGGCGGAGGGTGTCACCGGCCGGTTAGGCCGTGCCGGACGATCGCGAGCAGGCGGCGGACCCGGGCGGCGTCGGTGCAGGAGGTGGCGATGGCGTGGGCGAGCGTCAGCACCTCGGTCACGGCGAGGTCCCCGCGGACCGCGCCCTCCCGCTGCGCTCGCGTCAGGAGCGTCTCCGCGGCGGAGGTCAGGGCGGCGTGCCAGCGCGCGAACAGCTCGGTGCGCCGCGCGTCGTCGCCGCCCGCGCCGGCGAAGGCCGGGGCCCGTCCGGTCGCGACCTGGACGGCGAAGGCCTCCAGCCAGGTGTGGAGCGCCTCCCCGGCGTCGGCCTCCGCCGACAGCGCGGCCCCCCGGTCGCACAGCGCGGCGACCTCGTCGGCGTAGACGGCGGCGAGCAGGTCGTCGCGCGTCGGGAAGTGCCGGTAGAGGGTCGCGTTGCCGACGCCCGCGCGCTTGGCGATCTCGTCCAGGGGCGCGCCGGGGCCCCGCTCCTCGAACAGCTCCCCGGCGGCCGCGGTGAGCAGCCGCGCGTTGCGCTCGGCGTCGGCGCGGCGCGCCCGGCCGGAGGCGGCGGTCATCGCGGCTCCCTGGTTGTCGAACGGGGATGTCCCCGGTTAGCCTAGCGGGGCCACTAAACGGGGACGTCCCCGTTTTGTCCGGCCGGGACCGAGGAGGAGCGATGGCGTTCACCGCCGACGACCGCACCACGATCACCCAGTTGATCTCCATGCACGGCCACCTGTGCGACAGCGGGGACCTGGACCGGCTGGAGGATCTGTTCACCCCCGACGTCGTCTACGACGTCTCCGACTTCGGGCAGGAGCCCCTGCGCGGGGTGGCGGCCTGCGTAGCCGCCGCGCGTGCGCTGGGCGAGCTCAACCCCGTCGGGCACCACGTCACCAACATCGTCCTCGCCGAGCCGGAGGCCGCGGGCGACCGCGTGCAAGCGCGCTCCAAGGGGCTCGGCGTCAACGCCGACGGCACCGTCGGCAGCGTGACCTACGAGGACACCGTCGTCCGCACGCCGCAGGGCTGGCGGATCAGCCACCGGACGGTCCGCGCGCACCGCACTCCCCTGGGCGGCCGCCTGTGACGCGCCGGCGGGCCACGACCGCCGCGGCGATCGGCCCTCCCGGGGGAACAGGACCTCCACGACGGCAATGGGGATGAGCGCGATCCCCCGCCGTCCTTGCATCGGGTGGGTGACGGTCCGGCTCAGTTGGCGGAAGTCGACCCGACGCCGATGTCGTCCAGCTTGGACAGGTCCTCATCAGAGAGGGAGAGGCCCGCGCCGGCGATGTTCTCGCGCAGGTGTGCCGTCGACGACGTCCCGGGGATGAGCAGGATGTTCGGTGATCGCCGCAGCAGCCAGGCCAGTGCGACGGACATCGGTGTCGTCTCCAGTCGGGCGGCGACCGCCGAGAGCGCCGAGGACTGGAGCGGAGTGAAGCCTCCGAGGGGGAA
Organism: Actinomadura coerulea; assembly: GCF_014208105.1. NCBI lineage: Bacteria > Bacillati > Actinomycetota > Actinomycetes > Streptosporangiales > Thermomonosporaceae > Actinomadura > Actinomadura coerulea. Next base: position 1,959,729 of record NZ_JACHMQ010000001.1, on the reverse strand, counting down.
GAAGGGCACGTACGCGACGCCGTCGGCGGCGAGCCGGTCGATGAGCGTGTCGTCGTGGCGGTGGGCGAGGTTGTACATGTTCTGCACGCACACGATCGGCGCGATGCTCCGCGCCTCGGCGACCTGCTCCTCGGTGGCGTTGCTGACCCCGAGTTGGCGGATGAGGCCCGCCCGCTGGAGTTCGACGAGCGCCCCGAAGGCCTCGGCGAGCGAGCCGGGCCGGGGGCCTTCGGCGTCGCCGAGCCGGAGGTTGACCACGTCGAGTACGTCGAGCCTGAGGGACCTGAGGTTGTCGTGGACCTGGCGGCGCAGCTCTTCGGGCCGCCGGGCGGGAGGCCAGCCGCCCTGCTCGTCGCGGGTCGCGCCCACCTTTGTCACGATGTGCAGCGCCTCGGGATAGGGGTGCAGAGCCTCGCGGATCAACTCGTTGGTGACCCGCGGCCCGTAGGCGTCGCTGGTGTCGATGTGGGTGATCCCGAGGTCGGCCGCTTCACGCAGAACCGCCAGGGCGCCCTCGCGGTCGGTGGGCGGCCCCATGACCCACGGGCCGGCCAGTCGCATGGCGCCGTAACCGAACCGGGTGACGGCCAGGTCACCGAGAGGCCAGGTGCCGCCGGGAAGGGTGAGGGAGGGTGTGCTCATGTCGATGCCTTTCGTGCACGTGGAGCGGCGCCTGCCGCCTCCTCACGACAGCATCGGAGAGGAACTCTCCAGCGGGAAGTAGGTACTTTGAAGTGCGTAACCCACCCATCGGCGAGAAGGGCGATCAGTGACGACGATGAGGGCGGCCCAGAAGAGGGCGCAGGCCAAGGTGGAGTACAACGCGTTCCTGGCGGGGTGCCCCAGCCGGAAGTTGCTCGACCGGATCTCGGACAAGTGGGTCGTCCTGATCCTGTGTGCGCTGGGTGGCGACAGCGGCCCTGGCCGGCCCGACGGAGAACACTCAGACGTTCCGAAAGCGATGCGTTACTCCGAGATCTCTCGTCACGTGGCCGGGGTCAGCCAGAAGATGCTGACCCAGACGCTGCGGTCGCTGGAGCGCGATGGTCTGCTCACCCGTACCGTCACGCCGACCGTCCCCGTCACCGTCTCCTACGAACTGACCGACCTCGGCCTCTCGCTCCACCACATGACGCGCGGGCTCAGAGCATGGGCGCAGACGCACATGACCCAGGTCCTCGCCAACCGCGAGGGCTACGACACTCCCCCATCCTGACGGCCGCCTCTCCTCGTCGGCACCGCACGCGCTCGGCGCGCCGTCCGGTCCTGCTCTTTTGCCGGAACCGCAAGCTTCCGTGCCGTATCGCGGCGCACCTGCCGAAACTGGTGGCAGGCCCACCGCGGGCCTGCCACCCGGCGAAGAGGGAGACCACCGTGCCCAGCACCACGCGCCGCGCCCGCCGCCGCGACACCCCGCCGCCCCGCACCGGAGGCGGCGAGGCCGAGACCCTGCGCGGCTTCCTCGACTACCTGCGGACCTCCGTCGCCGCGAAGGTCGAGGGCGCGCCCGAGCCGCAGGTGCGGGCGGCCGCGGTGCCCTCGGGCACGAACCTGCTCGGCCTGCTCAACCACCTGACCTTCGTCGAACGGTCGATGTTCCTCGGAGAGGAGGTCGCCGACTGGCAGGCGACGTTCCATGCCGCGGCCTCGGACGGCGTGGAGGAGGTCGTGGCCCGCTACCGGGAGGCGGTCGAGCGTGCGAACGAGGTGCTCGACGGCTGCGCCGATCTCGGCGCGCCCGTCCCCCGGCCGGGACGTCCCGCGCCCAGCGTCCGCTGGGCGCTGGCCCACATGATCGAGGAGACCGGCCGGCACGCGGGCCACGCCGACATCCTTCGCGAGCAGATCGACGGCGCGACCGGGCGCTGACGTGCCGCCGGCGTCATCGCGCCAGGGTTCGCCTCACAACGACGGCCCGGAGACGCTCAGCATCCCCGTCCACACGCGGTCTGTTTCGATGCAGCGCCGTGCCGGAGCCGTGGATCGCGACCTACTCGGCCGCTGTCCGCTCCCGAACTGACAGCCACTCACGCCAGCAATCCTCAGGCGAGATGTCGGGGTACCCCCGGGCCCCCTCAAGGCCGCTCGCGATGCTGAGCGGGACGGTCATGCACACCGCGTCGTCGCGGATGGCGAGCACCTCCGCTTCCGTCAGCGGCGCGTTCTTCTCCTGCTCAGCCGCGCGCAGGAGCACCACGAGGGCCGGCATGAAGACGGTGCGAAGAGGTTCGTCGCGGGACATCTGTTCTCCAGATCGGTCAGGTCGCGTCTCAGGCATGCCCCCGGCGCAGCAGCTCGTCTCACGCGCAGCAACGGTAGCCCTGCGGTCGGGGCGGGCACACCGTGAACTCAAATACGGCAATGTATCCGGATACCGTCATGTATCTTGGTGGCATGGCACGGGAGACGCGCGCCGAGCGCCGGCAGCGCACGCGTGAGGAGCTGGTGGCGTCGGCGATGCGGTTGTTCGCCGAGCGCGGCGTCGCCTCGACCTCGGTCGAGGCGATCGCGGAGACGGCCGGGTACAGCCGAGGCGCCTACCACAGCAACTTCGAGACCAGGGAGGAGATCCTCGACGCCGTCGTCGCCCAGGTGGTCGGGACTCTGGGGCCGGAACTGGTCGCCGTGCTGCGCGGTGAGGGCGGTGTCCTGGACCGGCTCGCGGCCTATGTCCGCGAGTTCCTCCAGTACTGCGCGCGGCGGCCGGTGGAGACGCGCGCCCTGGTCGCGGTCGTCGCGCACCGCGCCGCGGCGGCGGCCGACGTCTACGACGAGCTCGTGGCGGCGTCGCTCACCGACGTCGTCGCGCTGCTGGAGGAGGGGCAGCGCACCGGCGAGCTGCGCCGCTTCGACCTCGTCATGATGGCGTCGATGTTCCGCCGCACCCTCGACGCCGAAGGGCTTCGGGTCGCGCACGGCGCTCCCGTGGACGCGGTCAGCGACGAGCTGGTCGCCACGTTCTGCCGAGCGACGCGCTCGGCCCCCTGATCGAGAGGCTGAAGTCATGCCCGTGCGGACATTCCGCGAGATGGTGCTCCGTGAACGTCCCGCCGGTGGCATCACCCCTGGCACGTTCGCTGAGCGGCGCAGCCCCATGCCGGTACTCGACGACGGCGAGGCCCTGGTCGAGGTCGTCTGGCTGGGCATCGACGCCACTCAGCGCACGTGGCTCAACCCTGACGCCACCTATATCGCCCCGGTCGGGATCGGCGAGGTGATGCGCGGCAGCGGCGTCGGGCGTGTGGTGGCCTCCCGGAACCCGGCGCTGCCGGAAGGGCAGTGGGTCTACGGCGTCCTGGGGTGGCGGGAGTACGTCGTGGCGCGCGAGGGGGGCCTGTTCGGGGTCAACCCGGTGCCGGAGGGCATCGATCCGCGCCACATGCTCACCGTCTTCGGCGTGAGCGGGCTGACGGCGTTCGTCGGGATGACCGCTGTCCTGGACGTCACCGAGAAGGACACCGTGCTGGTCACCGGCGCGGCGGGCAGCGTCGGTTCCCTGGCCGGTCAGATGGCGCGGCTTCTCGGCGCGCGGGTGATCGGCACCGCCGGCTCGGCCGAGAAGGTCGCCTGGGTGAGGGACGTCGCGAAGTTCGACGCCTGTGTCGACTACCGCGCCGACAATGTCCCGGACGCGTTGCGCGAGTTCGCGCCCGACGGGCTCACCGCCGTCTTCGACAACGTGGGCGGCACGCTGCTGGAGAACGCGCTCGACCGGCTCGCTCTCCATGCGCGCATCGCGCTGTGCGGGTCGATCTCGTCCGGGTACACGGCCGCGGGTTACGGCGCGGGCCCCGCCAACTACATGCAGCTCGCGTTCCGGCGGGCGCGCATGGAGGGGTTCGTGTTCCTCGACCATCAAGCCCTTTTCCCCCAAGCGCTCTCTCGTCTCGCCGGCTGGGTGTCGGCGGGCGACCTGCGCTGGGCCGAGGACGTCATCGACGGCCTCCCCAATGCCCCCGCCGCGTTGCAGCGCCTCTTCGACGGCGCCAACCTCGGCAAGCAGTTGGTCAGGGTGAACGCGGCCGAACCGAAGGCGGACTGAATGAGCGAAGTCAAGGACGTACTCCAGCAGCAGCTCGCCACCGCGTGGGCACTGCTCGACTACCACGTGCAGCAGTGGCGCGATGACGACCTGTTCTGGGAACCGGCCCCGTCGCACTGGACCATGCACCAGGTCGAGGGCGGCTGGGCTCCGGACTTCGCCGACGTGGAGCCCACTCCCGTCCCGGCCCCCACGGTCGCCTGGCTGACCTGGCACATCGGCTGGTGGTGGTCCACGGCACTCGCTCATCTGCAGCAGACCGACGTCCCCGCGCGCGAAGACGTCGGCTGGCCGGGCACCTGCGCCTCGATCACCGAATGGCTGGGAGAGATCCACGAGGCATGGCGGACGGCGCTGTCGGCCACCGACCGCCTCGACGACCGATCGGCCTTCCCCTGGCCGGAGGAGGCAGGCCGCACCGTCGCCGACATGTGCGCGTGGGTGAACGTCGAGCTCACGAAGAACGTCGCCGAGATCGGCCAGCTCCTGATCCTTCGGCGTGCGGCACCGGCCGGCAGTTGAGGGCCGCGAGGAGGTGGGCGACGTGCTCGTTGAGGGTGGCCTGGTCGGCCGCCTCGATGAGTAAGGCGCCGTGGGGTGCGGAGGGCCAGGGCACCAGGGCCCACCAGCGGCCTGTCGCCCTGCCGTACCAGGTGACGACGCGGGAGCGGCGCGGTGTGGGCAGGGCACTCCCCCGGTGACCGGAGGTCATGCCCGTCCAGTCGAGAGGCCCGGCCGCCGTGTTCATGGCGCGACCGTCCGCAGGACGTGGACGATGCGGTCTGCCGCACCGACGATGTCGTCGGCGGGTCCGGCTTCCTGGCCCCACGTCCACCAGAATGCGCGCCCGTCACAGGTGATGGCGTCGGTGAGGCGGGGCGCGTCCGGGTTGGTGACCGTGAGGGCCCCGGCGCGCAGGGCCGTCCGCCATCCGCGCGCGTCGAGTTCGGCAGCAAGCCACCCAAGTGCGTTCGTCGCATCCATGACCACAGAAAGTAAGTGACATGAAACCCTGTGTGTTCACCCGTGTGAACTCGTCTTGCGGTGGGTCAGTGGAGCAGGCCCATGCGGGCGGCCATGCCGCGCAGTTCGCGCCCCTGGGAAGCGACGCGGGCCTGTTCCAGCATGACGGCGATCGACTCGCGGATCTTGGGGTCGTTGCGGAATCTCTGGGGTGCCGCCTCCTCGCTGCGTTCGAACCATCCGATCGCTTCGTCTCTGTGACGTGGATCGCGCGCCATGCCGCGTCCCACGTCGGCGAGGAAACACGTCTTGCGACCTGGGTGGGCTTCGAGCTTGCGCACGTCGACCGCGCCTGCGAGTTCGGCTATCTCCCGGCCGCCCTTGCCCGCCTCGACACCGACCGTGATGTACCAGATGGCGACGTTGGTGCGGCCGAACGCCTGCCAGTTGCCCTCAAGGTCGTCGGGGACGTGGCCGGACAGGGCGCGCGCCTCCCGTAGCCAGTGCTCGGCGGACTGGAGGTCCCTGCTCGCGGCCGATGCCAGCGCGGCGTTGAGGGTGAGCATGCCGAGCACTTGCCTGCCCGCCTGATCCTTGACGTGGGGTTCGAGGCGGTTCGCCGCGCGCTCGGCCATTCCCTTCACCCGGTGCCAGTTGCTTGCGTTCGGGCGCACGAGTGAGAAGGCGGCCTTGCCGCGCGCGATGGGGTCGTCCAGCAGGACGGCGGTCTCGTCGGCGCGCATCGCCGCGACATGACCCAGGTCGGGGTGCCTCAGGGCCCTGGCCATACCCGCGGCGCACATGTACGCCTCGACGAGCGTCTCCAGAGCAAGGCGCTGCGTGGGTTCGTCGGCCGACTCGCTGACGTGCCAGTGCAGTTCATCGATCAGGTCGGGGAGGGCCTCCCCCACCCCGACGTAGTCGTATCTGCGGCGGTGCTGCTCGATGGGGCCGTTCATCAGCGCAGCGAGGGCGGGGACCGGCCGTGCCCGCTCGACGGCCGGTCCCTGGTGGAAGCCGTTGGTCTCCAGGGCCGTGCGTAGTGCCGGGATGTAGGTGTGCGGCCGGGATTGAACCGGGTCGGGGCCGAGGTGGGGGCCGCCGACGAGGTCGGTTTCGGAGACGCGGAGGGCGTCGGCGAGGGCGGCGATGTGGGAGCGGCGGTCGAGGCTGCGCTGCCCGCGTTCGGCCATGGACAGGAAGGATTTGGATAAGCCCGCCTGCCCGGCGAGCTGGTCGAGGGTCATGCCGCGCCAGCGGCGCAGGGCGCGCAGTCGGGCGCCGATGGTGGTCTCCTGGTGCATCGCCGCACCTCCTCGTGAGGCTCCCGACCTCCAGGCTACGGCCCGCCACCGGCGTGCGGTGGTGTTTCAGGGGCGGGTGCCGGCGAGCAGGCGTTTGCGGTCGGGGGTGTAGTGCCACCAGGGGCGGGCGGGCTTTCCTTCGGCCTGGTCGACGGCGGACATGACGGTGTCGAGCAGGCAGGGGTCGAGGCGGCGGCCGTGGGCGGCCGACATCCGCTCGTAGAGCTCGACGGGGTCCTGGCCTCGGAGTTGGGCGATGGCGGTGACGCCGATGCGGTCGAAGTAGGCGGCGACGGCCGGTCCCACGTTGGCCAGTTCGGACAGTTCGCTGCTCATGGGCCCACCGTAGGCACGGCGGGGCGGGGCGGTCTTGTTGGAATCGGTCAGGGGACGGCGAGGTCGAGGGCGGTGAGCCGGGCGGGGTCGGCGATCATCTCGTAGGCGGTGACGCGGCCGTCGTGGACGGTGACGGCGAGGGCGAGCAGGAGTCGGCCGTGGGGGGCGACGACGGCGCCGAGCGTCCCGTCGACGAGGGCGGGTGCGGCGTATGCGGCGCGGCGGCCGAACAGCCGCATCTCGCGGGCTACGGGGCCGGCGCCGCGCAGGACGGCGGGGCGGCCGGGGGTGAGGGCGGCGTGGTCGGCACGGCGGACGACGTCGGGGGCCAGCACGGCGAGGAGGGCGTCGAGGTCGCCGCTGCGGGCGGCGGCGAGGAACGCCTCGACGACGCGGCGCTGTTCGGCGCGTTCGGGTGACGGTGGGGCGGCGGCGCCGCGGACGCGCTGGCGGGCGCGGCTGGCGAGTTTCTTGGCGGTGGCCGGGGTGCGCTCGACGATGGGGGCGATCTGGTCGAACGGGACGGCGAACACGTCGTGCAGGACGAGGGCGACGCGTTCGGCGGGGCCGAGGGTGTCCAGGACGACGAGCATGGCGCGGCCGACCGATTCGATGAGGACGGTCTCGGTCTCGGGGTCGCCGTCGTCGGGCTGGACGGGCGAGTGCCATCCGTAGGGCTCCTCGCGCCGGGAGGTGCGGGCGCGGAGCATGTCGAGGCAGATGCGGGCCACGACGGTGCGCAGCCAGGCCTCCAGGTCGTCGATCCCGGCGGGGCCGTGGCGGGTGAGCCGCAGCCAGGCCTCCTGGACGGCGTCGTCGGTCTCGCCGGGGTTGCCGAGCATCCGGTAGGCCACCGCGCGCAGGTTCGCGCGGTGCGCCTCGAAATGTTCGGCGAGCTGGTCGTGCATCGGTCACCTTTCCTTGCCGTGGTCCGTCTGCTTCGTGGAATCCGGGAGACGACGACGGCGGGGAGACAGATGATCCGACATGACGAGGGTAGCGAGCCGGGCGGGCAGCCGCTGCTGCGGCCGGTGGCGCTCGGGGACCTGGAGCTGCCGAACCGGGTGGTGATGGCCCCGTTGACGCGGGCGCGGGCGTCGGTGCCCGGTCTCGAGCCGACGGACCTGCACGCCGTCCACTACGGGCAGCGCGCCACGGCCGGGCTGATCGTCGCCGAGGGCGCGTGGGTCGGCGAGGGGGCGATCGGGTTCCCCGGCGTCCCCGGTATCTACCGGGAGCGGCAGGTGGAGGGGTGGCGCCGCGTCACCGGTCTCGTCCACGCGCTGGGCGGGCGGATCGTGCTGCAGTTGTGGCACGCGGGCGCCCATTCCCATCCCGTCCACCGGGGCGGGGCGCGGCCCGCGGGGCCGTCGGCGGTCGATCCGGGCGAGGTGTGCTGGACGGCGGCGGGCCCCAGGGCGACGGTGACGCCCCGGGAGATGTCGCGCGCGGAGATCGAGGAGACGGTCGCCGGGTACGGGGCGGCGTCCGCGCGGGCGCGGCGGGCGGGGTTCGACGGGGTGGAGGTCGCCGCGAACGGCACGTTCCTGATCGCGCAGTTCCTGAACCCGCGCCTGAACCGCCGCGCCGACGGCTACGGCGCCGATCGGGGCCGCCTGCTGCTGGAGGTCGTGGACGCGGTGGCGGCGGAGTGGGACGGCCGCCGCGCCGGGGTGAGGCTGTCGCCGTACTGGACGGTGCGCGACACCTCCCCCGGCGCGCGCCGCGCCGACTATCCCTACACCGCCGGCGAGGCGGCGCTCGCCGCCTACGACGCCGTGGTGGCGGAGCTGAGCACCCGTCCCCTGGCCTACCTGCATCTGCGCGGGCGGGCCCTGCCGGGGCCGGGGGCGGTGCCGGACTTCGACGAGTTCGCCCGCTACCGCAAGCTGTTCGGCGGGGCCCTGGTCGCCAATCACGGGTTCGGGCGGGAGTCGGGGAACGCGGTGGTCGAGGCGGGGATCGCCGACGCGGTGTCGTTCGGGCGGCCGTTCATCGCCAATCCCGATCTGGTCGCCCGGTTCGCGCTGGGCCTCGCCGTGGCGGGCGTTGACGAGAGCACCCGCTACGGCGGCGGCGCGCGCGGCTACGTCGACTATCCGGTCTGGGCGGGGTCCTAGGCGCCGGGTCCGGGGGGTGTGACGAACTCGGGCTGGTCCAGGACGCGCAGCCAGCTGCCGTCGGGCTGGCGGCGGACGACCTGCGCGCGGGCGCCCGCCCCGTCCCTGGGCGGGGTGGAGGTGAGGGCGAGGTCGCCGCTGATCAGGGTGGGCAGCGGCTCCTCGGGCGTGAAGCGGGGGCCCGCGGCCAGGACCTTCTCCCACAGTTCGCGGATGGCCTGGCGCCCCACGGTCTGGGAGCCGGGCGGGTAGGCCAGTACCGCGTCCTCCTCGTAGAGGGCGGCGACGCCGGCCGCGTCGCCGGCGTTGGAGCGTTCGACGAACAGGCGGGTGATGTCCTCCGGCCGCATGGCCTTCGCGTACTGCGTCATGGCTTCCCCCCGGGGTCGCTGGTGCTGTCTGCCACCTCCCATGGTGGTCCCCCATGGGCGAGAAGTCCAAGAGATGCTTCTTCTACGATCTAGAAGTGTCGCTTATGCGGGTTGGAAGAGTTCGACCAGGTTCCCGGCGGGGTCGGCGATCAGGATCTGGCGGCCGCCGGGGCCGGTGACCAGGTCGCTGCGGAAGGTCAGGCCAGCGCCGCGCAGCCGGGAGATCTCGGCGTCGAGGTCATCGACGCGCAGGTGAATGCGGTTGCCTCCGGGGACGGCGGCGTCCGCGGGGGTGGCGCGGGCGCCCGAGCTGGCCGGTCCCGACAGCAGGAGGCGCAGCGGGCCTCGCACGACGTCGGCGAACGCGGGCGCCGCGTCGTGGTTGAGGGTGAAGCCGAGGTGGGCGGTGTAGAAGTCGACGGCGGCCTGGACGTCGTCGACGAGGTAGCGGACGCCTGCGTGCGTTCCGGGTCCGGTCATGGGTTCTCCTCCGTCATCTGCGCGGGCTTCGGTGTCTGGGCGAGGAGGGGCAGCAGGTGGCGCACGCGCGCGTCGAGGTCGGCCGCCACCCGGTGGAAGGCCGCGGGGCCGTCCGGCGCCGCGGCCGGGTCGGGGGTGCTCCAGTGGGCGTGCCGCGCGTCGCCGAGGTCGGGGAAGGTTTCGCGGGCCTTGTCGCAGAGGGTGATGACGCGGTCGAAGCGGCGGCGCAGGGCGTCCAGGGGGCGGGGCCGCCGCGCGGAGATGTCGATGCCGTACCGCTCGCGCAGGACCTGGACGGCGCCGGGGTGCATCTCGGTCTTGGGGCGGGTGCCGGCGCTGGCGGCGGTGACGCGGCCGCCGGTGTGGTGGCGCAGCAGGGCTTCGGCGATCGGTGAGCGCGCGCTGTTGCCCGTGCACACGAACAGCACCGCCGGGGCCGCCGGGTGCTGCGGACCGTCCGGCGGGAGAGGTGGCGCGGGCGTGCACAGCAGTGCGGGGTGCAGGGCGGTTCCGGCTTCGGCGAGGGCGCGGGCGCAGCGATTTAGGTCGAGGCGATAGTAGGTGTCGCGGCCGTCGTGGCTGCTGCGGACGGCGGTGACCAGGCCGCCGTCGCGCAGCAGCCGCAGGTGGTAGGAGACGAGGTTCTGCGGCGCGGCGGACAGCCCGGTGAGCTCGCGGACGCGCAGGTCGCCGTCGGCGAGCGCGGTCAGCAGCCGCCAGCGCAGCGGGTGGGCGGCCAGTCGCACGAACGCCGGGGCGGCTTGACTCGGTGACGCCATGCCCGGACGATACATCAAATGAGTTTGATGGAATAGCGGGTGGGGGTGGGCGATGGCGTTCCGGCGCCGGAACCGGGGCGGGCCTTCGGCGGCCGCGCCCGGGACGGCCGGGCCCGGGGCGGGCGCGGAGCCCGCCGGGGGCGACCGGCTGGCGCGGCGGCTGGGCACCGGGGACGCGGTGCTGATCGGGCTCGGGTCGATGGTCGGGGCGGGGGTGTTCGCCGTGTTCGGGCCCGCGGCGCGGGTGGCGGGCACGGGGCTGCTGGTGGGGCTGGTGGTCGCGGCGGTGGTCGCGTACTGCAACGCGGTCGCCTCGGCGCAGCTGGCGGCGGTGTATCCGACGTCCGGCGGCACCTACGTGTACGGCCGCGAGCGCCTGGGCCCGTGGTGGGGGTTCGCGGCGGGCTGGGGGTTCGTGGTCGGCAAGACGGCCTCGTGCGCGGCGATGGCGCTGACCTTCGCCTCCTATGCGGTGCCGGGTCCGGAGTGGGTCCGCCGCGCGGTCGCGGTGGCGGCGGTGGTGGCGCTGGCGTCGTTGAACTACCGGGGCGTGACCAGGACGGCGCTGCTGACGCGGGTGCTGGTGGTGGCCAGCCTGGCGGCGCTGGCCGTGGTGGTGGCGGGGATAGCGGCGGGCGGGCATGCGAGTACGGCGAACCTGGGCGGGTGGGCGGCGGTGGGCGAGGGCGGCGTGTACGGCGTCCTGCAGGCCGCGGGGCTGCTGTTCTTCGCCTTCGCCGGTTACGCCCGTATCGCGACGATGGGCGAGGAGGTCCGGGACCCGGCGCGCACGATTCCCCGGGCGATCCCGGTGGCGCTGTTCGTCGCGGTGGCGGTGTACCTGGCGGTGGGGGCGGCGGCGCTGCTGGCGGCGGGTCCGGGGGTTCTGGCGAACGCGGCCGCGCCGCTGGCGGCCGCGGTGCGGGCGGCGGGGGCCGGGGGGCTGGCGCCGGTGGTGCGGGCGGGCGCGGCGCTGGCGTCGCTGGGCGCGCTGCTGGCGCTGATCGCGGGGATCGGCCGGACGGCGCTGGCCATGGCGCGCAACCGCGATCTGCCGGGGTGGCTGGCGGCCGTGCATCCCCGGCACCGGGTGCCGCACCACGCCGAGGTCGCGGTGGCGGCCGTGGTGTGCGCCCTGGTGGCGGCGGCGGACCTGCGGGGGGTGATCGGGTTCTCCTCGTTCGGCGTGCTGGTGTACTACGCGGTGGCCAACGCGAGCGCGTTCACCCAGCCGGCGGCCGACCGCCGCTGGCCGCGGGCGCTCAACGTGCTCGGCGCCGCGGGGTGCGTGGTGCTGGTGGCGGCGCTGCCGTGGACGTCGGTGCTGGCGGGGGCGGCGATGTTCGCCGCGGGGCTGGGCGGCCGGTGGCTGGTGCTTCGGCGGCGTGCACAATGCCGGGTATGAGTGAGGTTTTCGCGCATCGGTTGCGGGTCCGGTACAGCGAGTGCGATCAGCAGGGCGTGGTGTTCAACGGCCACTACCTGTTCTTCTACGACGTGGCGCTGACGGAGATGTGGCGGGCGCTGTTCGGCGACTGGGCGCGGATGGTGGAGCAGGGCTACGACCTGGTGGTGGCCGAGGCGCGGATCCGGTTCCGGGAGGGCGCTCGGTTCGACGATGTGCTGGAGGTGTCGATGCCGGTGGCGCGGCTGGGGACGACGAGCATGATCGTGCGGCCGGTGTTCCGGGTGGCGGGGCGGCTCATCGCCGACGGGGAGGTGCGGCACGTGTTCATCGACCCGGCGTCGAAGGCCAAGAAGGAGATGCCGCCGCAGGTGAGGTCGGTTCTGGAGCCTTACCTGGACGGATCGGCGGGACAGGCGGCCGGCGCCTCGTCAGCTCCACAATCGCCTTGACGATGTATCGAGCATCGCGCGTTTTCCCGGATTTGGAATCGGGTTTCGGCCTGACGCGCCCGGCACAGTTCCCGCGGTTCTGATTCAACCGGGCGCCGCGCCCCGGGGGCAACCCCTTTTTCTCAGGAAACGCCCCCTGGAGGGTGTCAGCGGGCGAACAGGGACGCGTAGGCGGTGCGGTCGCCGTCGGTGACGATCTGCCTGGCCAGGTGGGGCCGGTGACGGTGGACAGCCGCAGGTCGAGGGAGCGCTACTCCTCTGTATAGAGGGACGATGGCCACGCCGGTGTCGGCGACGCGGGTCAGTTTGAGGCCGGTGCGGGGCGGCACGAAGCCGGGGCGGGCGGGCCCGGAGATCGGGACCATGGTGAGCGCGCCGGCCCGCTGGGGGGTGCCGAGGCGGTGTCCGGCGAGGCTGAGGTGGCCGGTTCAGGCGGCGATGCGGGCGGTGAGGGTGTCGGCCTGCCGGTCGAGGGCGTCCAGGCGGTCGTGCAGGGCGGCGCGCAGCCAGGGGGCGCCGGCGTCGCAGTGCCCGAACATCCAGGGCAGCAGTTCGGCGAAGTCGTCCTGGTGCCAGAAGCCGCGCTGCGGCAGGGACGGGGCGGGACGGCGCAGGGTCAGGTCGTCGCTGTCGGTGAACTGGGAGTGGCAGAACACCACGGGTGTGGTGACGCCGGCGTGCGGCAGGCTCGTTATGACTCTGGCCAGGTCGCCGGGGAAGACGTTCTCGTAGCCGTCGGAGACGACGGCGACCAGGTCGGGTTCGGTGCCCAGGGCGTCCAGGACGCCGGTGGCGAGGTCGGTGGCGCCGCGCGGGGCGCTTTCGTCGCCGCCGGTCTCGATGACCTCCAGGCGGGCGCACACCTGTGCCAGGACCATGCGCAGCGCGGCGGCCTGGGACAGGACGGCCCATTCGCGGTCGCCGTAGCCGCGCATGGAGGCCGAGGTGTCCAGGACCAGGGCGAGGGTGCCGGTGAAGCGGGGGAACGCCGCGGCGGCGGCGCCGACGTAGCGGCCGAGGGCGGTGTGGAGGTCTTCGGCGGGCCCGCCCCGGTACAGGTGGACGAGGGTGGCGGCGATGTCGCCGCGGTTGGTGGCGGTGATGGTGGCGGGCCGCCGGCGGACGACGTCGACGGGCAGCACGGGCCTGTCCACCGCGGCTGTTCCGTCCGCCGCGTTTCCCCCGGTGGTGTGGCCGGGGTCGTAGAGGGCGCGGACGCGGTCGTGCGCGGCGGCGGGGTCGGTGAGGAAGCGCAGCAGGCGCCGCTGGAGGTACTCCGAGGCGGTGTCGCCGCCGGCGATGCGGCCGGCGCAGCCGCGGGCGGTGGCGGTGCCGAGGGCGTGCTCGAAGCAGTCGCGCAGGGCGGGGCGGCGCGCGGCGATGAGGGCGTCGGCGGCGGGGTGCTCCAGGACGAACCGCAGCGCGGCGCGGGTGGTGTGCTTGTGGTTGGCGCGCAGCCGCCGCAGGGCGAGCAGGACGGTGATGACGTGGGCGGGCGGCAGGCCCAGGGTCAGGACGCGGGCGACGCGGGCCTGCACGGCGCGGGCGCCGTCGTCCAGGCCGGCCTGGGAGGCGGCCAGGATCTGCAGCAGCACGCGGGCGCGCTGCCAGGGCCGCACGCCGGGGGCCAGGCCGAGCAGGGCGTAGCCCTCGGGGTCGCCGGTGTGCGCGGCGCGGTGCAGGTCCGCGTCGTCCCAGCGCAGGTGGGCGCCCCGGGGCAGGGTCAGGGCGGTGTCGTGGTGGTGCAGGTGGGCAAGGAGCGTGGGGGTGTCCATGGTTGTCGGCCTCCGCAACCCTGGAGTCTAGGAATGATCTGCGGTGGGTCGACACTCATTTTCCGGTGGCCGGGGCCTGGCCGCCGGGGCCGGGCGCCGGGTCGGGGGGCGCGGGGGCGGGTGCGGCGGCGTAGCGGCCGAGGCCGTGTTCGAGCAGGTCGAAGGCGCGGGCGGCGGCGGCGTAGACGTCCTCGGCCATCTCCTGCAGGGTCTCCCCCGCGCTCTTGCGGTCGGCGATCTGCTCGACGAGCGTGTTCTGCACGGCGAAGATCATCGCGGCGGCGGCGCGGGGGGCGATGTCGTCGGGGCCGGCGCCGGTGGCCTCGGCGAGCAGGTCGGCGAGGCGGTCCTGGGCCCGGCGGCCGATCTCGCGCTGGCGGGCCATGAGGGCGGGGCTGTCGCGGACGGTGCGGGTCCAGACCTCCGAGCCCTCGTGGAAGGCGGTCTGGTAGGCGCGGGCGTCCAGGCCCTCGAAGAAGCGGCGGCGGAACAGCGCCACGGCGCCCTCGCCGGGGCGGCGGTCGCGGAAGTCGCGCCCGGCGGCCTCGATGACCTCGTCCTGCCGGTCGAAGAACAGGTCTTCCTTGGTCCGGAAGTAGTTGAAGACGGTGTTGACCGACACGTCGGCGGTGCGGGCGACGTCGGCGATGGTGACGTTGTCGAACCCGCGGGTCATGAACAGGCCGGTGGCGATGTCGGCGATGCGGCGCCGCGTCTCGCGCTTCTTGCGTTCCCGCAGCCCCAGTTCCGGCTCGGCGCCGGGGACGTGGTCCTCACCCATGCACGGAAATATACCTTCCCTGGTGTCACTGAAAATTTGGAGTGACTGCAAATTTGGGGTTACGCTAGCGGCCGGCGCTTCCAAGGAGGTCATCGTGATCGAGGCACGCGGGCTCGCCCGCACCTTCACCGGCGGGCACGGGACGGTCGAGGCCGTCCGCGGGGTGGACCTGTCGGTCGCGCCCGGCGAGGTCGTCGGGTTCCTCGGACCCAACGGGGCCGGCAAGACCACCACGCTGCGGATGCTGACGACGCTGCTGGCGCCGTCCGCGGGGACCGCGACCGTCGCGGGGCACGACCTGCGCGCCGACCCGGCGGCGGTGCGGCGCCGCATCGGCCACGTCGCGCAGGGCGGCGGCACCGACCCGGGCGTCCCGGTCGCCGAGGAGCTGGACCTGCAGGCCCGCCTGTACGGGGTGCGCGACCGGTCCGCGCGGACAGCGGAGCTGTGCGCGCACCTGGACCTGAAGGGCCTGGAGCGGCGTCCGGCGGGGTCGCTGTCGGGCGGGCAGCGCCGCCGGCTGGACATCGCGCTCGGGCTGGTGCACCGTCCGCCGCTGCTTTTCCTGGACGAGCCGACCACGGGCCTGGACCCGCAGAGCCGCGGCAACCTGTGGGACCACATCCGCGCGATGCGCGACAGGGACGGCGCGACGGTGTTCCTGACCACGCACTACCTGGACGAGGCCGACGCGCTGTGCGACCGGCTGCTGATCATCGACCGGGGCCGCATCGTCGCCGAGGGCACGCCCGCCGAGCTCAAGCGCCGCGTCGCCGGTGACGTGGTCACGGTGGAGCTGGCCGAGGCCGCCGGCGTCGAGGGCGCCCGCAGGGCGCTGGCGGCGCATCCGGCCGTCCGCGAGGCCGCCGTGTCCGGCGGGACGCTGCGGCTCACCGTCGAGGACGGCGAGAAGGCCCTGATGTCCCTGATCCGCGCGCTGGACGGCGCGGGCGTCGAGCTGGCGGCGCTGAACCTGGCCCGTCCGACGCTGGACGACGTGTTCTTCACCGTCACCGGCCGCTCGCTGCGCGACGCGGCCTGAACCCGAGGAGTCTCCCCCATGCCTGGTGAACAGAGTGCTTCCGCCGGACCGGCCGCGTCGCCGGGGCGGGTCGCGTCCGTCGCGCGGGTCGCGTCCGACACCCGCCTGATCTTCCTGCGGTACATGCGGCAGACGCTGCGCAGCAAGGTCGCGGTGGTGTTCGGCGCGGTGCAGCCGCTGCTGTACCTGGTGCTGTTCGGGCCGCTGCTGTCGGACCTGGTCGACGTGCGCGGGTTCGGCGCGGGCTCCGCCTGGCAGGTGTTCGTGCCGGGGGTGCTGATCCAGCTGGCGCTGTTCGGTGCCGGGTTCGCGGGGTTCGGGCTGATCGCGGACCTGCGGTCGGGAGTGGTGGACCGGCTGCGGGTCACCCCGGCCAGCCGGACCGCGCTGCTGCTGGGGCGGGTCCTGCGCGACACCGTCGTGGTCGCGTTCCAGAGCGCGGTGGTGGTGGCGGTCGGGCTGGCGCTGGGGCTGCGGGCACCGGTGGGCGGGATCGCGGTCGGGCTGGCGCTGGTGGTGGCGCTGGCGGTGAGCGTGGCGTCCCTGTCCTACGTGGTGGCGCTGCGCACGCGCAGCGAGGACGCGTTCGCGCCGATCCTGACGTCGGTGACGCTGCCGCTGATGCTGCTGTCGGGGATCCTGCTGCCGATGAGCCTGGCGCCGGGGTGGCTGGACGCGGTGTCGCGGTTCACGCCGTTCCGGTACATGGTGGACGCGGCGCGGGCGGCGTTCCTGGGCGACTACGCGACGGCGGCGGTCGCGGAGGGGGCGCTGGTGGCGGTCGCGCTGCTGGTGGCGTCGGTGGCGCTGGGCGCCCGCCGGTTCCGCCGCGAGAACGCCTGACCGGGCGCGGTCACCGGGGCAGGGCGGCGGTGCGGTGCCGCGGGCCCGTCCCGCCGCCGGTGCCGCCGCCCGACCCGTTGCCCTGCGCGGCGTCCGGCGGGCGGTCCGCGGGGGCGGCGGCGTGCAGGACCTCGGGGTGGGCGACGGTGGCGCGCTGGGCGATGTAGGCGCCGGCCAGCACGATCACGCCGCCGGTCAGCTGCGCGGCGGTGAGGCGCTCCCCGAGGGCGGCCCAGGCGATGAGGGCGGCGGCGACGGCCTCGGTGTAGCAGATGGCGCCGCCGACCTGCGCCGACAGGCGCTGGAGCCCGGCGACGCCGGTGAGGTAGGCGAGGACGGTGCTGACCAGGCCGATCACGGCGACCAGCACCCATCCGGGCGCGGCGTGCCCGCCGACGGGCACCTCGGCGGGCAGCACCTGCCAGGGCAGCGTCCACGGCGCGGCCAGGGCGGTGAGGGCGACGGCGGCGACGACGCTGCCGGCGGAGGCGATGGCGACGGGGTCGACCTGGCCCGCCAGGCGGTCGACGATGAGGAAGTAGCTGGCCTGGCAGGCGGCGGCGCCGAGCCCGGCGGCCAGGCCGACCGGGTCCAGCGACAGCCCCGTCCACACCTGGACGACCAGGGCGAGGCCGGCCATGGCGATCGCGACGCCGGCGGCGGCGGTGCGGTGGACGGGGGCGCGGCGCACCAGCCGCAGCCACGCCAGCACGATGACCGGGCCGCTGAACTCCAGCAGGATCGCCACCCCGACCGGCAGGCGGGAGGCGGCCACGAAGTAGAACGCCTGGCAGCCGGCGACGCCGGTCAGGCCGTAGAGGGCCAGGGCGGGCAGGTGGGGCCGCAGGCCGCGGACGGCGGCCCGTCCCCGCAGCACGAACGGCAGCGGCGCCAGGACCAGCGCGGCGACCGCGATGCGCAGCCACACCGCCTGCAGGGGGCCGAGCCCGGCCTCGATGAGGGCCTTGCCGAACGGCCCGGACGCGCCGAAGCACACCGAGGACAGCAGCGCCAGGGCCAGGCCCTGGGCGCGGGTCCGCGTGGCGCCGTCCATCCTCACCCCCCGGGGTCGTGCGGTGTGCCGCCGAGCCCGCTCCCGGCGGGCTAATGAGCATCCTGCCATAACGCTCCTTACACGTCGATGGTGGGATACCGGCCAATCCAGGCGATGCCGGACGTGACGCCCGCGGCCACTACTATTCGCCGGATGAGCTGGCAGTCGGCCGGGGCGGGGCCCGGCGGAACCGGAGGCGGCCCGGGCGGCGACCTGTTCGCCTCGGTCGAGGGCAACGTGCGCGAGCTGGTGGCCTCACCGTGGTGGCACAGCGCGCAGCCGGCCGACCGGGCGGCGCAGATCGCCGCGCGGATGCTGTGGGGCGCCGGCGAGTGGTGGCTGTACGGCGCCTGGGGGCGCTGGTACCGCTGCGGCCTGGACGGCACCTGGCACCCCTGCCCGCCCCCCGCGCAGTCCGAGGACCGCCGCGTCGCCGTCCCCGCGCCCCAGGGCGCCGGGACGCCGCCCGTCCCGCCGCAGCTGTTCCCCACCGGCCCGGACCTGTCGGCCGGGCGCGTGGCGCCGCTGGGGTTCCTCGGGCCAGTCCCCGACACCGCCGTCGTCGCCCGCATCTCCCAGGCCCTGACCACCGCGCTGGCGGTGAACCCGCAGCAGTTCGCCCAGCGCGACCCGATGTTCCAGCCGGGCACGCCCAGCACCGTCGCCGCCGCGTGGGGCGCGCTGCTGTGGTGCGCGGGCTCCCCGGTGGTGCTGACCGAGCACCCGCTGATCGAGTCGTTCATCCCGTTCCTGACCACCTCCGCCGACCAGCTGCACTGGATGATGCCGCCGGACTTCGCCACCCTGGCCGGCTACTACGTCCACCGGCTCGGCGCCGGCGACGGCGGCGGCGCCGCGCACATCGCCCGCGTCATGTACGAGGTCGCCGCCGGGCTGCAGGCCGACCCCCGGTTCCGCCCCGGCGCCGACGCGCTGGCCGCGGTGACCGCGGCGTCCCTGCGCATGGTCAACCAGGACATGGCCACCGTCCGGTACGGGCCCGAGGCGATCCTGCAGGAGTGGCGGCGCCGCTGCCCCGCCGAGTTCGCCACCCCGATGGTCCGCGACACCGCGCCCGGGGAGTACCTGCGCCTGGCCCTGTACGACCTGCAGGAGATCGTCGCCGGGCTGAGCGGGCCGCGCCCGGCCGCGGCGGGCCGCAGCCACGACGAGGTCCGCCGCGCCGGGATCGCGGTGCTGGCCGCCGACCTGCAGGCCGCGCCGGGCGCGTTGCCGGCGGTGCAGCACTGGCTGGACGCCGACAGCGCCCGCACGCTGCAGGCGGTGCTGACCGACCCGGCCCACCCGCTGCGGTCGCTGTGGCCGCGCGACGGGCGCCTGCCCGACGCGCTGCGCGGCGAGGACCCCGACGCCCTGGCCGCGCTGCTGGCCACCAGCTACACCCTCGGGTTGACGTGGTGCCGGCTGGCGCAGGTGCCGCCGCCGTCGACGGGGTTCGCGGTGCCGCAGGCGGTCGCGGCGGAGCTGACCTCCCCGGCCATGCACACCCCGCCCTCCACCGACGAGCTGTCGGCGTGGGACATCATCAAGGCCGCCCGCGCCCACATGGCCGCCGAGCGCGCCGCCGCCGGCGCCGACCTGCCGGTCGCGCCGGTGCCCGAGCCGGCGCAGGAGGCCCCGGGCCCGCCGCCGGCGGTGGCGCCCGCCCCGCCCCCGGCCGCCCCGCCGGTCCCGGCGCCCGCCCCGCCCGCCGCGCCCGAACCGCCGGCCCCGTCCTCGCTGGAACCGCCCTTCCGGTACGTGCCGCCGCCCCCGCCCGGGTCGCCGCCGGAGCCGGGCTCCCACGAGCACGGCCTGCCCGAGCAGTCCCACGGCGAGCAGCGCGGCCACGACTCCGTCCCGCCGCCGCCCGTCCCGCCGCCCGTTCCGCCGCCCTCGCCGGACCCGTTCGCGTCCGACGCGCCGCCGCCGCGGATCGCGCCTCCCCCGCCTCCCCCGGCGCCCGCCCCCGCGCGGGAGCAGGCTCCCGAGCCGCCGCCGGAGCGGGAGCCGGTCCCGGAGCCGGTGTGGCCGTCGGAACCGCACCAGACGCAGCTGGACACCGACGCGTTCCGCACCCAGCTCGATCCGGGCCCGGCCTGGCCCGGCGCGGACGCGCCACCGCCACCGCCGCCCCACGCGGACCTGCCGGCCCCCTCCCTGCCGCCTCCCCCGGCGCCGGTCCCCGAGCCGCCGCCCCCGCTGCGGCCCGCGCCCGCCGCCGAGCCGGCCCCGCAGGTCGCCGAGGCCTACGGGATCCGGTTTTTGTGCGGCGCCGACGACATCGAACGCGTCATCACCGAGGTGCGGCGGCGCGGCAAGTGGGCGCGGCGGCTGCGCGGCCAGGAGGTGTCGAGCGCGTCGGCGCCGGCGCTGCTGCTCATCGGCGCGCCCTCCAGCGGGCAGCGGCGGCTGGCGCGGATGACGGCCCGCGCGCTGGCGGAGGTGGAGGCCTCCAGCGGCGAGGTCCACGCCGTCCACGCCGAGGACCTGCGCGAGCACGGCCCCGACGGGCTGCGCGCGGCACTGGAGGAGCACGCCGGGCACGTCCTGCTGCTGGACGGCCTGGACGGGCTGATCCTGGACGAGTCGCAGGGCCCCGCCTACGCCTCGGTGCTGTACCGGACGCGGCTGGAGGGCGTGAACGACACGGCGCTGCTGGGCACCTGCGAGCCCGACCGCGTCGGGGAGCTGTCGGCGGCGTCGCCGGAGCTGGTGACCGACATGCGGGCGGTGCGGCTGCCGGACCTGTCGGGCGCGCAGGCGCGCGCGGCGCTGGTGCGGCTGCTGGCCGAGGAGCGCAGCCTGCGCCTGGGCTCGGACGCGTGGGCGGTGGTGCACCGCGAGGTGGGTTCGCTGCGCCCGCGGGGCCGGCTGACCGGGGCGCGGCTCGTGGAGGCCTACCTGGACCGCGCCGCGACGCGGCATCTGGGCAGCGCGGAGGCCACGCAGGCGATCGGCAGCGCGCTGTCGCTGGCGGCGGCCGACTTCGAGGGCCTGGCGGTGGAGCTGTCGGGCCGCTGACCCCCGCCCCGGGCTCACCGCCCGGCGGCGGGATCCCGCGGCGCCGCGGGTCCGGCGCGGGGCCCGAAACCCCGCGCCGGTAAGGGTTCTCAGCCCCCGTGGAAGGGTGATTCGCGGGCGGGCGCGGTCACGATGGGGGCGTGGATCGCGTAGACCGGCTGCTGGCGCTCGTCGCGGAGCTGCGGGCGGCCTCGCCCGACCCGCTGGACCCGGCGGCGCTGGCGGCGCGTCTGGGGGTCAGCGAGCGGACCGTCCGCCGCGACGTGGAGCTGCTGACGCACGGCGGGCTGCCGGTGCGGGCCCGCAGGGGCCGCGGGTACGCGCTGCCCGCGCCCGCGGCGCGCGAGCCGCTGAGCGAGGTGGGGTCGCTGATGGGCCCGGTGCACGACACGCTCGCCGAGGCGGTCCGCGCCCGGCGGGTCGTGCGGCTGGCCTACACCGACCGGGCGGGCGCGCGCAGCTTCCGGGACGTGGAGGCGCACGGCCTGGTCGTGGCCCCCTACGGGGAGTACCTGGTGGGGTGGTGCCGCATGCGCGACGGGCCGCGGATGTTCCGCCTCGACCGGATCGGTGCGGCGGTGCTGTCGGGGCGGGGCGCCGAGGTGCGGGACCTGGACGACCTGCTGGCGGCTCTGCGGGTGCCGGTGCCGCGCCCGGCGGCCGGGCCGCGGGGCCCGGCGGGCGCGGCGGGCGCGGCCCGGGCGCGGGCGTGGACGCTGGACCGGCTGGAGTTCGTGCGGTCGCGGCTGCGGGACGCGGCCGCGCAGGCCCGCGGCGGCGGCGCGGGCGCGGCGGCGCTGCGGGGCGTGCTGGGGCATCTGGCGGAGTGGACGCGGTGGCAGGCGGCCGCGATCCGGTCGGCGGCGACGGGCGAGGAGCCGGTGCTGGAGGGCCGCCCGCCGCCGTTCCCGCCGGCGTTCGGGCGGGACCTGACCTACGACGCGCGGGAGCGGATGATCCAGGACGCGATGGCGCTGCGGTCGCTGGGCGATCTGGCGCGCGATCTGCGGCAGGTGCTGGAGGCGGTGGCGCACTGGGCGGCCGACTGCGATGACGCGCTGTGGGAGGGCGAGCTGCCCGACCCGCGCCCCTACGGGCCGCCGGGGCCGCCGCGCCCGCTGGCCGACCTGCTGGCGGGCTGGCGGGGCCCGCTCGCCCACATCGAGTGGCATCTGGACCGGCTCACCGACGAGCCGCCACTGCCGCCCGCGGGCCGGGAGGAGGACGTGTGGGTGGTGGACCGCTGCCCCCTGCAGGCCTGATCCCCGCGCGCCGGTGCGGGCCCGCCGGTTTCGGCCGGGCCGGGGGACTCAGCCGGTCGGGGTGTCGGCGGTGAGGGCGGGGGCGTCCAGGGGGTCCAGGTCGCGGGTGAACCAGACGGCCTTGCCCGGCGGCGCGGGCCGGGTCCCGAACTCGGTGGCCAGGGAGGCGACCAGGAGCAGGCCGCGGCCGGCCTCGGACCACTCCAGGACGGGCGGCGGCCCGGCGGGCGCGCCGGGCGCGCGGGGGTCGCCGTCGCCGACCTCGCCGGTGAGGCGGACCCCGGCCCGGGTGGCCTCCAGGCGCAGGGCCAGCCGGACGGGCCCGGTGCCGTGCACGACGGCGTTGGCGACGAGCTCGTCCACGATGAGGACGACGTCGTCGACGTCGGCGGGGCCGGTGACGCGCCAGCGGCGCAGCGACCGGCGGGTGAGCGCGCGGGCCTGCGCGGCGGCGCCGGGGCCGGGGGCCAGATCCCAGGCCGCCTCCACACCGCCGTCCCCGTTTTCGCCGTTCCTGGTTCGGTGGCCCGCAGGCCTGGTGGTGCCCGTCCCCGTGGTGCGCACTGCCGCGTCTCCTCGTCTGTGCCGGTCCGGCCGCCGGTCGGTGTGCGGTCGGTGCGGGCCTTCGGCGCGGCGACCTGCCGGTCTCCCCCTATTCCCCGCATCGACTCATATTCGTGGACGCTTCTCCCGGCGGGGCGGTGCACGGCCGCAGGCGACCCTCACCGCGGGGTGAGGTGAACTTCACGTGCGGGGTGGCGGTGGAGGAGGCACTGACGCGGAGCCGCTAGAGTGGGGGCGTCGGTGTGGCATGTGTCCCCCGGGCTCTACCTGATGCCTTCGGGGAATACCGCCGGTCCCATGCGGTCCGGGCTGGAGCTTCGTTGTGCCTTTCGCCGTGAGGCGACCACCACACCGGCTTGACGCCAAGGCCCCGGCGGGTTGAACCCGCCGGGGCCTTGGCGCTTTCGCGCCTCCCGCCAGCGCCCTCCCCCGGCCCCTTCTGCGAGCCGTCTCAGCGCCCCCTTCTCACCAGCGCCCCCTCCCGGCGTCGTCCGCCTCCAAATATTCCTTGACAAGAATATTCGTTGTGGGGAATTATTCGCGCTATGGAGGACATTCTCAGCGCGCTGGCCGATCCGGTCCGGTGGCGGCTTGTGGCCCTGCTGGCCGAGCGGCCGCGCCCGGTCGGCGTCCTGGCGCAGCTCGCCGGCGCGCGCCAGCCGCAGACGACCAAACACCTGCAGACGCTGGAGCGCGCCGGCGTCGTCACCTCCCAGCGGGCCGGGCAGCGCCGCGTCTACGCGCTGCGGCCCGGTCCCCTGCGGGACCTGGCGGCGGCGCTCGGCGGCCTCGCCGACCACGCGGACCGGGCCGGCGGCGCGCGGGAGACCTTCGACCGCTACGGGGCCGGCCTCGTAGCGGAGCGGCTGGCCGCGCGGGAGGCGGGGTGGGCCGACGGCCGCACGTTCACCTTCGCCCGGTCGCTGCCGCGGGGCACCGAGCAGGTCTGGCGCCACCTCACCGAGCCGTCGCTGCTGGCGGACTGGTGGGCGCCGCAGGACCTGCGGGTGTCCGCGCTGGTCTTCGAGGCGCGGCCGGGCGGCAGGGTCGTGCTGGAGTACCGCGACGCCGAGGACGCCGGCGGGGCGGACGCGGTCGCCGGGCGCGCCGAGGGCGTGGTCGAGGAGGTGCGCCCGGGCGAGCGCCTGTCCTACCGGTCCTCCCCGGTGCTGCCGGACGGGGAGCGGGCCTTCACCGCCCACGTCGATCTCGTTCTGCGCCCCGAGGGCGCCGGCACCGGCCTGGACGCCCGGGTCCGGCTCACCGGCAGCACGGTCGAGTCCGCGGACTTCGTCGCGGGCATCGAGATCGGCTTCGGGCAGAGCCTGGACAAGCTCGCGGCGGTCCTCGCCGCGGACTCCGCGCACGGCGCGGGGCACGACAACGAGCACGACGCGGCAACCGACTCCGAACACGATGATTCAAGGAGCACGAAATGACCGGCACTGCCGACCGCAGGGTGACCGCGAACCTGGCCCTGACCCTGGACGGGCGCTACCACGGCCCCGGCGGCCCCAGCGACTTCGGGATGTTCGTTCCGTATGTGACCAGCGAGGTGGCCCGGGAGCACCTCACCCGCATCCACCAGGGCGCCACGACGGCGCTGCTCGGCAGGGTCAACGCCGAAGGGTTCATGGGCTTCTGGCCGGCGGTCGCCGGGGACGCGGACGCCGACCCGCGTGACCGCGGCTACGCCGAGTGGCTGGTCGACACGGAGAAGGTGGTGCTGTCCACCACTCTGTCCGAGGCGCCGTGGGAACGCACCCGGGTGGTGAACGCGCCCGCCGCGGACGTCGTCGCGGAGCTGCGGTCCGAGGGCGGGGGCGACATCCTGGTCAACAGCAGTCCCAGCGTCATCAAGCCGCTGCTGGCCGCCGACCTGGTCGACCGGCTGTACCTGATGATCCTGCCGGAGATCGCCGGGGGCGGGGGGCGGCTGTTCGAGGACGGCCTGCCGTCCACCAGGTGGGCGCTCGGCCGCCGGGAGACCGGCGAGCTGGGCGAGATGGCCGTGGTCTACGACCGCGTCCGCTGACCCGGCCGTGCCGCCGTCCGGCGGTGCCGGGACGGCCGCGGCGGTGCGCTCGAGGCGCCGCCGCGGCCGTCTCGCGGTCGCCGAGGGCCGGTTCCGGCGGGGAGCGGGAGCAGGCGGGGGCGGGCGGGCTGCGTCTAGAGGATCGCGGCGGCGATTCCGGCGCCGATCGCGGCCAGGACGATGATGACGGCGGCCGCGGCGAGGACGATCGTGCGGGCGCGGCGGGCGCGGGGGGTGCCGAGGCGGGCGAGGCGCTGGGCCAGCCGCGGGTCGTCCTCCTTCAGGCGGACCTCGATCTGGCCGAGGATCCGCTGCTCCTCCATCGACAGCGCCATGCTTCATACCTCCGGGGGGTGGTCAGGTGTGAGTTTCCTCCCCACAGAGCATGATCATTATCCCTCGGGGGCGGTGGCCGTTGCGCCGCGTCCGGGCGGGCTCTCGTGGTGGAGGCGGTCCAGGGCGGTGACGGAGTAGGTGTAGGAGCGTCCGGGCTTGGCGGTGGGGTCGATGATGCCGCCGCCGCGGACGTCGGCGATGAGGCGGCGGGGGTCGACGGGCGCGCAGCCGGGCCTGGCGCCCTCGGCGCGGTAGACGGCGTAGGAGGCGGCGCCCTGCGAGGCGCGCCAGGTGACCTTCACGCCCTTGCCGTCCTTGCCGGCGGCGGGGGCGGCGGCGGTGCCCTGGACGGGCGGGGGCGCCTGCCCGCCGCGCCTGGCGGGGACGGGCGGGACGGCGGGGCGGGTGTAGTGGTCGGCGCGGAGGCGGGCGGCGAATCCGCGCCGGTTGGCGGCGATGTCGGAGGCGCTGAAGAACACGTCGCCGCCGATCTGCGGGTATCTGGCGTTCAGGGTGAGGTGGCGCGACAGTTCGGCGGGTTTGCGCCAGGCGGCGTCCTCGCCGACGCGGTAGGCGGCCTGCCCGATGGTCAGCTGGACGCCGGTGCCCTTGACCTGGCGGGCCCACCAGGGGGCGAGTTCGGCGTAGTCGGCGCGGGCGTCGCCGATGGGCCAGTACAGCTGGGGGGTGACGTAGTCGAGCCATCCCCGTTTGATCCATTTGCGGGTGTCGGCGTAGATGTCGTCGTAGCTCTGCAGGGCGGCGGTGGCCGATCCGTCGGGGTCGCTGCTCTTGTTGCGCCACACGCCGAAGGGGCTGACGCCGAACCGGACCCAGGGTTTGGCGGCGTGGATGCGGCCCGACAGCGACTCCACGAGGGTGTCGACGTTGCGGCGGCGCCAGTCGGCGCGTTTCATGCCGTCGCCGTAGGCCTTGTAGGCGGCGTCGTCGGGGAAGTCGCCGTCCTCGGGGTAGGGGTAGAAGTAGTCGTCGAAGTGGACGGCGTCGATGTCGTACTTGGTGACGACGTCCATGACGGCGTTGGTCGCCAGGTCGCGGACCTGCGGCAGGCCGGGGTCGTACCACAGGCCCTTGCCGTACTTGCGGACCCAGTCGGGGTGCTTGCGGGCGGGGCTCTTGGGCGACAGCTTCTTCAGGTCGTCGTGGCGGGACACGCGGTAGGGGTTGAACCAGGCGTGGAACTCCAGGTTGCGGGCGTGCGCCTCCTTGACCATGAAGGCCAGGACGTCGTAGCCGGGGTCCTTGCCCTGGGTGCCGGTGAGCCACTGCGACCACGGCTCGTAGGGGGAGTCGTAGAACGCGTCGGAGTTCGGGCGGATCTGGACGAACACCGCGTTCATGTTCATCGCGGCGGCGGTGTCGAGGAGGCGGGTGAACTGCTCGCGCTGGTCGGCGGCGGAGGCGCCGGGGTCCCGCGGCCAGTCGGTGTTGCCGACGCTGGCGATCCACATGCCGCGCAGCTGGCGCCCCGCGGCGCCGTCGGGGGCGGGGACGCCGGGGCACTCGGCCTTGGCCCCCGGGGGGACGGGCCCGTCCTCGCGCCCGCTCGTGCCGCCGAAGGCGGTGATGCCGCAGGCGGCGAGCGCGCCCGCCGACGCTCCCGCCGTCAACGCCGCCGCCACTTGCCGGGTCCTGGATCGCCATGCCATAGCGGCCCATTGTTACGCACGCGCCGGGATGCCACGCACGAAACGCCGCCGCCCGTGTGATCCCTCACCGTCCCGTTTCGCCTGATCCCCGCATTGCGATCTTCGAACACGCGTTCCATACTCTGCGTGACGTTACGGCTCACGAGCGTGATGAAGGGGGCATCGCATGCCGGAATCGCCTACCGACAGGACGACATCCCGCGCGGCTGTGCGGGTGAACGCCGGATTCGCCGGGGACACTCCGATCCTGATGGCGGACGGGCGCCTGAAGCGCTTGGGAGAGATCCGCTCCGCGGACCGCGTCTACGGGTCGCACATGGCCGGTCGCTACCGTCGGTACCTTCTCACTCACGTCGTCGAGCATCGGAGAAGAGTCGGGCGCGCGTTCCTGGTGACTCTGGAGGACGGGACCCGGCTTACGGTCGGCATCGACCAGCGCCTGCTCAGCGAGCGGGGCTGGAAGCACGTCACGGGAGCCGAACGGGGATCCCTCAGACGGCCGCACCTCACCGTGAACAACGGCCTGATGGGAATCGGCCGCTTCGCCTCACCTCCCGAGATTGATGAGGATTACCGGCGAGGTTACCTGTGCGGGATGATACGAGGGGACGGACAACTGGGGCATTATCCGCCGGGCGCCCCGGGCCGGCCCTATGCCGTGGTGCATCGCTTTCGCCTTGCATTGGCAGACGGCGAGGCGCTGGAGCGAAGCCGCCGCTACCTCTCCGCTTTCGGAGTCCCCACTCGCGAGTTCGTCTTCTCGGAGGCGACGGAAGCACGGCGGAAGATGCACGCCGTACGCGCTCAGAGCGCCTCGGCGGTCGGGGCTGTCGAGGAGCTCGTCCGGTGGCCGGCGGCGACGCCGTCAGAAGGATGGCGGAAAGGTTTCCTGGCCGGTGTCTTCGATGCAGAGGGGTCCTGCAGCCAGGGCATCTTGAGGATCTCAAACTCCGATCCGGACATCCTGAACATGATTACCGACTGCCTGCTCCATTTCGGTTTCGGGATGGTGCGTGAAGCTCCGCGCACCCATGTACGCGATTGTCACTGCCGCGGGGAATGTGGTGACCGACGGGGTCATATCCGCTGCCTGAACGAGAGGCAGGGCGGTCAGGCTGCGCCGGATGTCGGTTCGTTGTCGCGCCCGATCGCCTGATCGGAAGGGCGGCGGCGGTGGATGGAGAGGTCGGTGCGGCCGGGGGCCAGGGCGGGGCGCAGGGTGAGGTCGTCGGTGTAGTCACCGCCGCGCTCGCTCCGGTAGGCGATGGGATCGGCGGTGGGCAGGGCGCGCAGGCGGGCGTCCAGCGCGGCGGCGGCCGCGGCCTGGTCGGCGGGGGCGGCGCGGTCGGCGCCGGCGACGACCAGGGGCGGCAGGACGTCCATGCCGGTGTAGAACAGCGTGCCGTGCAGGAGGGGGAACAGGAGGTCCTCGGCGGCGCCGTGCACGCCGCGGGGGCCCAGGCTGGAGGAGCGGGCGCCGGCGGTAGTGACGACCAGGGCGCGGCGCCCGGCCAGGCCGCCGTCGCCGTAGCGCAGGGTGCGGCCGTCGCCGTCGGTGACGCCGAACGCGAAGCCCTGGACGAACACGCGGTCGAACCAGCCCTTCAGGATGGCGGGCATCCCGTACCACCACAGGGGGAACTGCACGACCAGCGCGTCCGCCCAGGAGAGCTTGCCGTGTTCGGCGCGGATGTCGGGGGCCAGGGCTCCGGAGGCGTGGGCGCGTTCGGCCGCGGCGCCGACGAGGAGGCGGTCGGCGGGGTCGTGACCGAAGTCGGCGGGGCCGACCAGGGGGTTCCAGCCCATCGCGTACAGGTCGGAGTGGCGGACGCTGTGGCCCTCGCGGCGCAGGGTCGCGGCGCCGTGGTCGTGCAGCGCGCCGTTGAGGGAGCGGCCATCGGGGTGGGCGAAGACCCAGAGGACGTTCACGGAGCTGTCTTCCTTCCCGGTGTGCCGGTGTTGCCGGTCTGGTCCGATGCTGCCGGGTCGGCGCAGGCGGGGGCGAGTGGCCGGTCGGCCATGGTGTGCAAGGATCGGGCCATGGGAGGCGGGGTCCACCGGGTGGCGGTGCTGGTGCGCGAGGGCGTGCTGCCGATGGAGCTGGGCATCGTCCACCAGCTGTTCGGGCAGGCGCGGTCGGCGGACGGCGCGCCGCTGTACGAGGTGGTGTCGTGCGGGGTGGAGCCCGGGGCGGTGCGGGCGGACGCCGACTTCGCGGTGGCGGTGCGGCACGGGCTGGAGGCGCTGGAGGCCGCGGACACGGTGGTCGTGCCGGCGTCGCACCTGCTGGACGAGACCCGTCCCGGGGAGGGGCCGGTGCCCGCGGCGCTGGCGGCGGCCGCGGGGCGGGGCGCGCGGGTGGCGTCGGTGTGCACGGGCGCGTTCGTGCTGGCGGCGGCGGGGCTGCTGGAGGGGCGGCGCGCCACGACGCACTGGCTGTCGTGCGGGCGGCTCGCGGCGATGTTCCCGGCGGTCCGGGTGGACGCGGCGGTGCTGTTCGTCGACGAGGGCGCGGTGCTGACCTCGGCGGGCGAGGCGGCGGGCATCGACCTGTGCCTGCACATGATCCGCGGTGATCACGGTGCGGCGGTGGCGGGGGACGTGGCGCGCCGCACGGTGGTGCCGCCGCACCGCGAGGGCGGGCAGGCGCAGTTCACGGCGCTGCCGGTGCCGCCCGAGGGGACGTCCTCGACGAGCGCGGCGCGGGCGTGGGCGCTGGAGCGGCTGGACCGGCCGGTGACCTTGGCGCAGCTGGCGGCGCGGGCGTCGATGAGCGTGCGGACGTTCACGCGCCGGTTCCGGCAGGAGACGGGGGTGTCGCCGCAGGTGTGGCTGACGGCGCAGCGGGTCCAGGCGGCGCGGCGGCTGCTGGAGGAGACCGACCTGCCGGTGGAGCGGATCGCCGAGCGGGCGGGGTTCGGGACGGCGGCGTCGCTGCGCGCGCACCTGCACGCGGCGATCGGGGTGTCGCCCTCGTCCTACCGCGCGACGTTCCGCGGCCCGGGCGGCGCCTGAGCGGTCAGGCGCGCCCCCCGGCCGCCCCGGCCCCGCGCCGGGCACCGTCCGTCCGGACCCGGCCTCCGCGGCGGCTAGGGTGCGGTCATGGGATCGGCTGCGCACACGCGCGAGGAGCCGGCGCGGGCGCCGGCCGAGGTGGTCGAGCGCGCCGCCGGCCTGGGCGGCGAACTGGTGCTGCGCCGGGCGGGCGGGGACTACGAGATCATCAGCAACGGCGTGTTCCTGATGGACACCCGCAACGGCGAGTCCGAGCGGCTGCTGGTCCGCGCCGCCCTCGACGCGGCCGCGCCGGGCCCCGGCGGGCCGGCGCGGGTCCTCATCGGCGGCCTGGGCGTCGGGTTCTCCCTCGTCGAGGCCCTCACCGGCGGCGGCGTGGAGCACGTCACCGTCGTCGAGCGCGAGCCCGCCGTCATCGCCTGGCACGCCACCGCGCTGCGGCCCTGGTCCCGGGGCGCGCTGGAGGACCCCCGCGTCACCGTCGAACGCGCCGACCTGCTCGACTACGTCACCGCCCCCGGCACGGGCCGCTTCGACGCGGTGTGCCTGGACATCGACAACGGCCCCGACTGGACCGTCACCCCCGGCAACGCCCGCCTGTACGCGGCCACGGGCCTGGACGCCCTCGCGGAACTGCTGACGCCGCGCGGCGTGCTCGCGGTGTGGAGCGCGGGCGCCGCCCCGGCGTTCGAGGCGCTGCTGCGGGACCGGTTCGGCTCCGTGGAGGCCAGGCCCGTCCCGGTGCCGCGCGGCGAGCCCGACGTGGTCTACCTCGCCCGCGGCCCGCGCGCCGCCCTCGGCTGAGGGGCGGCGACAAAGCGGAGGCGCCGGTTTCTGTAGGCCGCGGCGTCCACTCCGGAAAGGCAGTTCGCTAGGTTTCGGCCTGACACAACCGTTTTGGGAGGATCTGTGGCTACTGCCCACGCAACCCGGCGGCGCCCCGCCGTCCTGGGCGACCTGCTGCCCGGCTCACTGGCCCGCGACGCCGCGCTCGTCATCGGCGCCGCCGCCTTCGTCGGCCTCGCCGCGCAGATCGCGGTCCCGCTGCCCGGCACCCCCGTCCCGGTGACCGGGCAGACCTTCGCCGTCCTGCTCACCGGCGCCGCCCTCGGCTTCGGCCGCGCCGGCCTCGGCATGCTGGTCTACCTGCTCGCCGGAATGGCCGGCGTCCCCTGGTTCACCGACGGCACCTCCGGCGCCGGATTCCCCACCCTCGGCTACGTCATCGGATTCGTCGCCGCCGCCGCCGTCGTCGGACGCCTCGCCCAGCTCGGCGGCGACCGCACCCCGCTGCGCACCATCGGCACCATGCTCACCGGAACCGCCATCATGTACGCCGCCGGCGTCCCCTACCTGATGGCCGCCCTGCACGTCGACCTCGCCAAGGCGCTCGACCTGGGCGTCACCCCGTTCCTGGCCGGCGACGCGCTGAAGGTCCTGCTGGCCGCCGGACTGCTGCCCGCCGCCTGGAAGCTCACCGGCGCCGCCCGCCGCTGACCCCCGCGCACCGCCCCGTTCGCCCCCTCCCCGCATGAGGACGGGACGGACGGGGCATACGCGCAACCAGGCCGCTGTGGCGCACACCTCACCCCACCGCCACCCCGCCCGTTTGAACAGGTTCAAATCTGGCGTACAGTGGCTCACGTGAAGCTCGCCGTGACAGCACCGGACCGACTCACCGTCCGCACCGTCCCGATCCCCGACCCGGGCGACCTCATCGCGCGGCTTCCGCACCCCTCCGCGCTCGCCTGGATCCGCCACGGCCAAGGAATCGTCGGCTGGGGCGAAGCCGCCCGCCTCACCCTCCCCGGCGGCCACGACCGCTTCGACGCCGCCGCCCGCATGCTCCGCGACCTGTTCGACGCCGCCGCCGTCGACGACACCGTCAACGTCCCCGGCTCCGGACCCGTCGCCTTCGGCACCTTCGGCTTCGACCCCAAATCCCCCGACTCCACCCTCATCATCCCCCGCCGCGTCCTCGGCCGCCGCGACGGCCACGCCTGGCTCACCACCATCGGCGACGACACCGACCCCCTCACCCTCGCCAACCCGCCCCAGGCACCCACCGGCCTGCGCTGGAGCGACGGCGCCCTCCCCGAACACGCCTGGAAGCACGCCGTCGCCACCGCCGTCGACCGCATCCGCCGCGGCCACCTCCGGCCCGACACCGCCCCACCCCCGCCCCGCCCCGCCGACAACACCGGCCACCTCGGCAAAGTCGTCCTCGCCCGCGACCTCACCGTCCGCGCCGACACCCCCATCGACGCCCGCGTCCTCCTCCAGCGCCTCGCCGCCCGCTACCCCGGCTGCTACACCTTCTCCTGCGCCGGCATGGTCGGCGCCACCCCCGAACTCCTCATCCGCCGCACCGGCGGCGACATCGAATCGCTCGTCCTCGCCGGCACCACCGCCCGCGGCGACACCCCCGCCGACGACCAGGCCCGCGCCGCCCGCCTCTTCACCTCCCCCAAGGACCGCGAAGAGCACCGCTACGCCGCCGAAATGGTCCGCGACGCCCTCACCCCCCTCTGCGCCCACCTCACCGTCCCCGACGAACCCGAACTCCTCACCCTCCCCAACGTCCTGCACCTCGCCTCCCCCCTGCGCGGACGCCTGGCCGCCGACCGCTCCGTCCTCGACGTCGTCGCCGCCCTGCACCCCACCCCCGCCGTCTGCGGCACCCCCACCGACACCGCCATGGACCTCATCCGCGAACTCGAGGGCATGGACCGCGGCCGCTACGCCGGCCCCGTCGGCTGGATCGACGCCCGCGGCGACGGCGAATGGGGCATCGCCCTACGCTGCGCCGAGATCGACGGCACCCGCGCCCGCCTGTTCGCCGGCTGCGGCATCGTCGCCGACTCCGACCCCGACGCCGAACTCGCCGAAGCCCGCGCCAAGTTCCGCCCCATGCAGTACGCCCTGCACGGCTGACCCCCCAGCACCACCGACCGCCCCCCACCGGCACACTGGACCCATGCGCGCGAGCCGGCTGCTGTCCCTCCTGCTGCTCCTGCAGACCAGGGAACGCATGACCGCCCGCCAACTCGCCGCCGAACTGGAAGTGTCCGTCCGCACCGTCTACCGCGACGTCGAATCCCTCAGCGCCGCCGGCGTCCCCGTCTACGCCGACCGCGGCCCCGACGGCGGCTACCGCCTCCTCAACGGCTACCGCACCCGCCTCACCGGCCTCACCGCCACCGAAGCCGAATCCCTCACCCTGTCCGCCCTGCCCGGCCCCGCCTCCCAGCTCGGCCTCGGCGACGTCCTGGCCGCCGAACTCAAACTCATGGCCGCCCTGCCACCCGACCTGCGCACCCGCGCCTCCCGCATCCGCGAACGCTTCCACCTCGACGCCCCCGGCTGGTTCCGCACCCCCGACGACGTCCCCCACCTGCACGCCATCGCCGACGCCGTCTGGAACCAGCACCGCATCGAGGTGCTCTACCGCCGCTGGCGCCGCCCCCAGCAGGTCACCCGCCACCTGGAACCCCTCGGCGTCGTCCTCAAGGCGGGCTCCTGGTACCTCATCGCCCGCCCCGCCCCCAGCGACCCGCCCGACACCGGCACCGCCGACAGCGACACCGCCGGCGACGCACCCGACGGCATCGCGCGCGACCCCCGCACCTACCGCGTCTCACGCGTCCTGACCCTGCGCGCCCTCCCCGGCCACTTCGACCGCCCCCACGGATTCGACCTCGCCGCCTTCTGGGCCGCCTACGCCGAACGCTTCGAAGCCGACGCCTACCGCGAGCACGCCACCGTCAAACTCTCCCCCGACGGCCTCACCCGCTCCCAGATCCTCCTCCCGCCCACCATGGCCCGCGCCGCCCTCGACACCGCCACCCCACCCGGCCCCGACGGCTGGATCCACGCCACCCTCCCCATCGAATCCGTCCGCCACGCCCACGTCGAATTCCTCAAACTCGGCGCCGACGTCGAGGTCATCGACCCCCCGCACCTCCGCGACATGATCGCCGACACCGCCCGCGCCCTCGCCGCCCGCTACACCCCCGACCACACCCGCCCCACCATCGGACGCGAAGACCCGCGAGGAGGCTGAGCGCAGGAACCACCGCCAGCCAGCCGATCCTCGTCTCCTGTTACCTTCTCCCGCCGGCACTCGTCATGGGTGTGACGACCGAACACCAACGGTCGCCGCACCAACGAGTGAATCGAGGACAGGATGCTGACCAACATCATGTACGTGACGGTCCACGTCACCGATCAGGACCGCGCGCTGAGGTTCTCCACCGACGGGCTCGGCCGACGGGCTCGGCCTGCGGAAGCGGATCGACTTCCCGGGGCCCGACGGGCGCTTCCTCACCGTCGGCGTCCCCGACACCCCGGTGCAGATCATCCTGTGGCCGCATCCGGCGGCCGCCGGACAGCCGGGCGAAGCCGCATGTCCTGGCGTCCCGACGGAACACCTCTCTCCGTCATCGCCTTCACCGTCACCCGAGGCCGGATCACCGGCATGTGCGAGTCATCCCGGGCCGACCGACCAAGCTCCGCGAGCGCCTCCGCAAGGTCTCCGCGCACCACCCGCGCGCCACGCTCACGAAGCGCCGGAACCCCCGGCGCACAGCGCATGGTCGATCAGGGCACTGGCCGCGTCCTCCTGCTCCAGGACGTGCTCCAGCGAATCACCCCGCGCCTCCGACATCGACACCACCGCGCTCCGCCGCCCGTCACCCGTCACACCGTTCAACGTGATGTAACCGCCGTCCCCGCCCTCATGCCCCCAGTACGACCCGCCACAGCTCAAAGGACGCTCGACCAGACCCAGCCCGTACCGGCCGCCCGGCCACATCCGCTCAACCTCAGCACTCACCGGAACGGTCCGCTTCATCTCCGCCAACTGCCGCGCCGGCAGCAGACGCCCCGAAAGCAGCGCACGGAACAGACGATTCTCATCCCGCGTCGTCGTCACCCACGAAAGGTTCCCGTAGTCCACCGTCACCTGATCGGTGACATCCACCCGCGAACCCGGACCGAAGAACTGGTAAGCCCTGGCATGCGGCCGGGGCAGCGTCGGCGACGTGCCGAGCCACCGCGTCCGGTCGAGACCCACCGGACGCACAACACGGTCCCTGATCTCCTCGTGAGCGCCCCGCCCCGTCACCTTCTGCACGACCATGCCCAGCAGCACATACCCGGTGTTGGAATACGCCCAGCCCTCCCCAGGCGGGAAGTCCGGCGCATGAGCCATCGCCCGCGCCACCAGTTCCTCAGGCTCGTGGACGTCATAGCGCTGCCGGTAGTACTCCCCCGGCGTGGTGTACCCAGGAAGATCATCGTGGATTCCGCCGGTGTGCTGAAGCAGCTGACGCAGAATGATCCGGCCGCCGTCGTTGCCGTTCCCCCGCACGACCCCCGGCAGCCAGCGCTCGACGCTGTCGTCCAGAGATAGCCTGCCCTCGGCCACCAACTGCAACACCACGACGGCCACCAGCGTCTTGGACGTGCTCGCCATACGGAAAAAGCCCTCAGAAGGAACCGGACGCCCCGTGCCCAGCTCCGCCGTCCCACTGACCACGACCGACCGCCGGCCGTCAGCCGCGACCACCCGGGCCTGCACGCCACTGACCCCCAGAGCGCGGACCGCCTCGACGTCCCGGCGCAAACCCTCCACAGAACCGGCAGGACGCGCCGCGGCCGGAGCCACATCAGCGGCGAGCAGGGCGGCGACACCCATCGCCACAGTGAGGCGCTTTCGCAGAGTCGAAACCATGCCCGAACGCTAGAACCGCCACCCGACCACGCACGATCAGGCGAACCCCAAGATCCAAAGGGGGGCTGTCCCCCCTCACACCGCCGACGGCTGGCACCCCGGACACCAGAACAGATTCCGCCCCGCCACCTCCACCGTCGCCACCGCCGTCCCGCACACCAGACACGGCAGCCCCGCCCGCCGGTACACGTACACCTCCCTGCCATGACCGTCCACCCGCGGCGCACGACCCATCGCCTCCGGCATGTGCTCCGGCCGCACCGTGTCGATCCGCCCCGCACGCACCCCCGCCGCCATCAACCCCACCAGGTCGTCCCACAGCGCCGCCCACTGCCGCGCACCCAGCCGCCGCCCCGGCAACCGCGGATCGATCCCCTGCCGGAACAGCACCTCCGCCCGGTAGATGTTCCCCGGCCCCGCCACCACCGACTGATCCATCAGCAGCACCGCGATCGGCGCCCGCGCCCGGCCGATCCGCCGCCACGCCAACTCCGGATCGGCGTCCCCGCGCAACGGATCCGGCCCCAGCCGATCACGCAGCAGCTTCACCTCACCCGGAGCGAGTAGCTCGCAGGTATTAGGTCCCCGAAGATCCGCGTACCGCCCGCCGCCCTCCAGCCGGAGCCGCACCAACCCCACCGGAGCCGGCGCCGGCCCCTCCCCGAACGCGTAGCGGCCGTAGATGCCCAGATGCACATGCAGCGTCCGATCATCGTCGAACCCCAGAAGCAGATGCTTGCCGTGCGCGTCCGCCACCGACAGCACCCGCCCGTCCAGCCACCGCGCCCCCTCGGCGAACCGCCCCTGCGGACTCGTGGCGGAAACGGCGAGGCCGCCGAACATCCGCTGATGTTCGGCGGCCAGACGGTGGATCGTGTGTCCCTCGGGCATGGCCCGGAGCATAGCCCCGCCCTAGCGCAGCGGCTCCCCGACCTCCCGCATGTGCCCCAGCGCCAACCGGTACGACTCCACCAGCCCCGTCTCCGTGTACGGCAACCCCACCGCCGCGCAGTGCTCGCGCACCAGCGGCCGCAGCCGCCGCAGGCTGCACCGCGGCACCCCCGGGAACAGGTGATGCTCGATCTGGTAGTTCAGACCGCCCATCAGCCAGTCCGTCACCACACCGCCCCGCACGTTCCGCGACGTCAGAACCTGCCGCCGCAGATGCCCCCACCGCTCCCCCGGCTCCGGCATCGCCATCCCCTTGTGGTTCGGCGCGAACACCGCACCCAAGTGCACCCCGAACACCGCGTGCTGAACGGCCACCAACGCCAGCGCCTGCCCCACCGGCAGCAACGCGAACGCCAGCCCCAGGAACGCCACCGCATGGACGACCAGCAGGCCGCCCTCCAGCACCTGGTCCCGCCGCGAACGCCCACGCAAGAACAGCAGGCTCCCCAGCTTCAGGTTCACGCCCTCCAGCGTCAGCAGCGGGAAGAACAACGCGGCCTGGTGCCGCGCCACCCACCGCAGAACGCCCCGCTTGCCTTTTGCCTGCTCACTGGTCCACGCCAGCACACCCTCCCCCACATCGGGGTCCTTGCCGACATGGTTCGGATTGGCGTGATGCCGGTTGTGCTTGTCGCTCCACCACCCGTGCCCCATCCCCAGCAGAAGGTTCCCCAGCAGCAGCCCCAGCCACCGGTTCGCCCGAGCGCTCGACGCGATCTGCCGGTGCCCCGCGTCATGCCCGAGGAACGCGGCCCGCGCCGACAGCACGGCCAGCGGTATCCCCAGCAGGACCGTCCACCAGGCGTCCCCCGCCCACGCGACCGCCCCCCACACCGCCGCGGTCGCCGCCAGGTTCAACCCGATGGCCCGCGCGTAGTAGCCGCGCCGCCGGTCCAGCAGCCCGCTCTCGCGGACGCGCCGTGCCAGCGGCGCGAAATCACTCCCGGCCGACCTTTCGGACGGCCGGGACGGAGCGGACAGGGTCGCGGGCATGGAGACTCCATTCAGCAGGGGACGGAACATCGCGCGGAACGCAGGGAAGAAGACTCCTCGAAAGCTACGCAGCGTGAGGTCGTCCGGTCACCCCGCTGCGGAGCCATTCACCGTCTGGCTCCCAGGTCCCGGTACCCCCCCCGGCGCACTCATTCGACAAGTTGATCACCCGCGGGACGTCGGGCCCTGCCCCCGAGCCCGCCCCTGGTCTCCATATAGGGTCACAAGTCATGGAAGATGACTCCCGGTGGATCGAACTGGACGGTGCCGTCAACGCCCGCGACCTCGGCGGCCTCCCCACGGCCGACGGCCGCACCACCCGGCTCGGGCGCGTCCTGCGCTCCGACAACCTCCAGGACCTCTCGGTCGCCGACCTCCGGATCCTCCTCGACGACTACGCCCTCAAGAACGTCATCGACCTGCGCAGCGACGCCGAAGTGCGCCTCGAAGGGCCCGGCCCGCTCACCCGCGTGCCGTCCGTGACCATCCACCAGCTCTCACTGTTCGCCGAGGGCGGCCGCCACACCGACGTCGCCGCCGACGTCTCCAAAGCCCTCCCCTGGCAGGAGCGCCCGTCCGACGGCCCCGAACAGGACCGCTCGACCGGCCACTACCTCGGCTACCTCGCCGACCGCGGCGACTCCGTCGTCGCCGCCCTGCGCGTCATGACCCGCACCGACGGGGCCGCGCTGGTCCACTGCGCCGCCGGCAAGGACCGCACCGGAGTCGTGTGCGCCCTCGCCCTCGACGTCGCCGGCGTCACCCGCGAGGCGATCGTCGCCGACTACGCCCAGACCGGCGAACGCCTCGAAGCGGTCCTGGCCCGGCTCCGCGCCAGCGACACCTACGCCGCCGACCTCGACTCCCGTCCGGCCGACACCCACCAGCCCCACGCAGCGATCATGGAGAAGTTCCTTGCCCGCGTCGACGAGGAGCACGGCGGAACCATCGGCTGGCTCGCCGGACACGGCTGGACCACCGAAGACACCGACACCCTCCGCGAGCGTCTCCTCGGCTGAGGTCAGTTCTCCGGTCGTGTGCTGTTCCTGTTTCTGAGAAATTGGATGAACGCCACACCCGACGCCTTTACATTGTAATTTTAACATTGAACTAAAGGGGACTGGCGGAGCGCCGTACGGGTGTTGCCCGGGTCAGGCCAGCAGGTCGCGGACGGCCGCCTGGGCGGCCTTGCGGAGGTCGGCGTGCAGGGCCGCGTTCGCTTCCCTGTCGGTGCGGGCCTCGACGATCCGCAGCCCCTCCCCCGCCAGCGTCTTCGGCAGGTCCGCCGCCGCGGCGAGCCGCCGGTACGGGACGCCGTGCGCGGCGGCGACCGCCTCCAGGTCGACCTGGTGCGGGGTCCCGAAGACCCGCTCGAACGGGCCGCGCAGCGCCGCCTGCGGCAGCAGCGAGAAGATCCCGCCGCCCTGGTTGTTCACCACCACGATCGCCAGGTCGGGGCGCCGCTCCCGCGGCCCCAGGATCAGTCCGTTCTGGTCGTGCAGGAACGCCAGGTCGCCGAGCAGGGCGTAGGAGCGGCCGCTGTGCACCAGCGCCGCGCCCATCGCCGTCGACACCAGCCCGTCGATGCCGCTGGCGCCCCGGTTGGCCATGATCCGGATGCCGCGCCGCGGCCGCATCACCTGGTCCAGGTCGCGGATCGGCATGCTCGCCGCCGTGAACAGCAGCGACCCGCCCGGAAGCGCCGCGACCATGTCGCGGGCCAGCCGCGGCTCGCTCACCTCCGGGACGGCGTCCAGGACGGCGTCCACCGCCGCGGCCGCGGCCCGGTCGGCGGCCCGCCACGACTTCAGCCACGCGTCGTCGCCCGACACCACCGGGATCTCGACCTCGGGCGCCACCTGCGTCGCCGAGCGGACCGGGTCCGGCCAGTGCGCCAGGTCCGGCGCCAGGACGATGTGCTCCTCCGCGCGGCGCAGCAGCGACAGCAGCGGACGCGACAGACCCGGCTTGCCGAGCGTCACCACCACCTCGGGACGGTGCCGCTCCACGAACTCCGGGACGCCCAGCAGGAAATGGTGCGCCGACAGCGCGTGGTCGCCGTAGCGGGCGTTGCCGTTCGGCTCGGCCAGCACCGGCCAGCCGGCCATCGACGCCGCCGCCACGTACCGCTTGACGTTCACCGCGCCGTCCCCGACCACCAGGACGCCGCGCCGCGTCGGCGGGACGTGCAGCACCGACCCGGGCGTCGCCGGGCGCACCTTCGTCCACGCGCCGGTCGCGTCCCCGTCCAGGGGCTCGCACCACGTCTCGTCGCCGTCGGGGATCAGCGGCTCCCGGAACGCCGCGTTCAGGTGCACCGGCCCGGGGACGGGCGCCTGCGCCAGCCCCCACGCGCGGCTCACCAGCGACCGCCAGTACGCCACCATGCCCGGACGGTTCTCCGGGACGCCGATCTCGGCGCTCCACCGCACCGCCGTCCCGTACAGCTTCACCTGGTCGATCGTCTGGTTCGCGCCCGTGGCGCGCAGCTCCGGCGGCCGGTCCGCCGTGATCACGATGAGCGGGACGCCGGACTCGTGCGCCTCCACCACCGCAGGGTGGAAGTTCGCCGCCGCCGTGCCCGACGTGCACACCAGCGCGACCGGGCGCCCCGACCGCTTCGCCATGCCCAGCCCGAGGAACGACGCCGACCGCTCGTCGATCCGCACGTGCAGCCTGAGGCCGCCCGCCTCCTCGGCCGCGTGCAGCGCCAGCGCCAGCGGCGCCGACCGCGAGCCCGGCGCCAGCACCACGTCGGTCATCCCGCACCGCTGCAGCTCGTCGACCAGGACGCTCGCCAGCGCGGTCGCGGGGTTCACGGCGCCACCTCCACCACCGCCGGGCCGTCCAGATGGGTCTGCGCCGCCAGCGCCCGTGCCTGCCAGGGCCCCGCGGGCTCCTCCCAGCGGCGCAGCGCCTCCTCGTCCACCGCCGGCCGGCGCACCTCGATCTCCCCCGCGACCGGACGCAGCGGATCGCTCACGACGTCGCCCTCCAGCAGCGACAGCGTCCCCAGCCCGCACGCGTAGCGCAGCTCCGGCAGCGCGGCCGCCAGCGCCACCCCCGCCGCCAGCCCCACCGACGTCTCCACCGCGCTCGACACCACGACCGGCAGCCCGCACGCCTCCGCGACCCGCAGCGACGCAGCGACCCCGCCGAGGGGCTGCGCCTTCAGCACCGCCACGTCGGCGGCGCCCGCCGC
The DNA here is from genome assembly GCF_014208105.1 of Actinomadura coerulea. Classification (NCBI taxonomy): domain Bacteria; kingdom Bacillati; phylum Actinomycetota; class Actinomycetes; order Streptosporangiales; family Thermomonosporaceae; genus Actinomadura; species Actinomadura coerulea. The sequence goes on along the minus strand of NZ_JACHMQ010000001.1, from coordinate 1,919,196 downwards.
GCGCACCTTCAGCGGGTCCTCGGCGCGGCGGATCGACTCGTCGGCCGCGATCGGCACGTCCACGCGCCGGCGCACCGCCGCCAGCTCCTCCAGCGTCGCGCAGGGCTGCTCGGCGTACTCCAGCTCCCACCGGTCCAGCGACCGGATCATCCGGGCGGCGCGGTCGACGTCCCAGCCGCCGTTGGCGTCGATGCGGACCCGGCCCTCCGGGCCGATCGCCGCGCGGACGGCCTCCACCCGGGCCAGGTCGTCGGCGTCGGTCTGCCCGCGCTCGGCGACCTTCACCTTCGCGGTGCGGCAGCCGGCCTCGCGCGTCATCTCGAAGGCCCGCTCCGGGCCGACCGCCGGGATCGTCGCGTTCACCGGGATCCGGTCGCGGACGGGCGCCGGCCAGCCGTCCCACGCGGCCTCGCGGGCCGCGGCCAGCCAGCGGGCGCACTCGGCCGGACCGTACTCGGCGAACGGCGAGAACTCCCCCCAGCCGGCGGGACCCCGCAGCAGGGCGCCCTCCCGCCGCGTCACGCCACGGAACCGCGTCCGCATCGGGATGGAGTACACCCGCACCCGCCGACCCCCTGACCTGCCCGTCGAATCACGGCATTTCCGGATCACACCGTGCGCTCGAACCCCTAGTAGTACCACGGGAAACGCGACCAATCGGGATCGCGCTTCTCCAGGAACGAGTCCCGCCCCTCGGCGGCCTCGTCGGTGCCGTAGGCCAGGCGCGTCGCCTCCCCGGCGAACACCTGCTGCCCCACGAGACCGTCGTCGACGAGGTTGAAGGCGTACTTCAGCATCCGCTGCGCCGTGGGGCTCTTGCCGTTGACCTTCCGCGCCCACTCCAGCGCCGTCGCCTCCAGCTCCGCATGCGGAACGACGGCGTTCACCATGCCCATCCGGTGCGCGGCCTCGGCGTCGTAGGCGTCGCCCAGAAAGAAGATCTCCCGGGCGAACTTCTGCCCCACCTGCCGCGCCAGGTACGCCGACCCGAAGCCGCCGTCGAAGCTCGCCACGTCCGCGTCGGTCTGCTTGAACCGCGCGTGCTCGCGGCTGGCCAGGGTCAGGTCGCACACCACGTGCAGGCTGTGCCCGCCCCCGGCCGCCCAGCCCGGGACCACGCAGATGACGACCTTGCCCATGAACCTGATCAGCCGCTGCACCTCCAGGATGTGCAGCCGCCCCGCCCGCGCCGGGTCGATAGTGTCCGACGTCTCGCCCTCGGCGTACCGGTAGCCGTCCCTGCCGCGGATCCGCTGGTCCCCGCCCGAGCAGAACGCCCAGCCGCCGTCCCGCGGCGACGGCCCGTTGCCCGTCAGCAGCACGCACCCGATGTCGCTGGACATCCGCGCGTGGTCCAGCGCACGGTACAGCTCGTCCACCGTGTGGGGACGGAACGCGTTGCGCACCTCCGGGCGGTTGAACGCCACCCGCACCGTCCCGTGGTCGACGGCCCGGTGGTAGGTGATGTCGGTGAAGCCGAACCCCTCGACCTCTCTCCAGGCGTCCGCGTCGAACAACTCCGAGACCATGTCTTCCTCTCCGTCGGGCGACCGCGCCGCGGCCGGGGGCGCGGCGCTCGGGCACCATTCAACCGGCCCCGCGTTTGAACGCGTTCAGCGGGGTCGTCTACGCTGATGAGATCATGGATCGCCCGCTGCACGCCGTCGTCCTGCCGCCCGGCCCCCGCCTGCTGGACGTCCTCGCCCGCGCCCTCGACGGCGGCCCCGCGATCTGCCCCCTGCCGCCGGACCTGCCCGGTCCCGCGCTGCGCGGCCTCCTGGACGCCCTGGCCCCGGACGCGATCGAGACCGCCGGCGGCGTCGCCGCGCACTCCCCCGGCGGCGGGCACCCGCCCGTCGACGCCGGCACGGCCGTGCTGATCGCCACGTCCGGCTCCACCGGCGCCCCCAAGTTCGTCGAGCTGACGGCCGGCGCGCTGCGCCACTCCGCCGCCGGCACCCTCGCCCGCATCGACGCCGGGCCCGCCGACCGGTGGCTGTGCTGCCTGCCCACCAGCCACATCTCCGGCGTCCAGGTCCTCGTCCGCTCCCTCGTCGCCGGCACCGACCCCGTCATCGCCCCCCGCTTCGACGCCGCCGCCGTCGCGGCCGCCGAGGGGTTCCACGTCTCGCTCGTCCCCACGCAGTTGCGCCGGCTGCTGGACGCCGGCGCCGACCTGTCGCGGCACGGCGCGATCGTGCTCGGCGGCGCCGCCGCCTCCCCCGGCCTGCTGGCCGAGGCGCGCGGCCGCGGCGCCCGCGTGTTCACCACCTACGGGATGAGCGAGACCTGCGGCGGCTGCGTCTACGACGGCACGCCCCTGGACGGCATGCGCGTCGCGCTCGGCGACGACGGCCGGATCCGCCTCGCCGGCCCCGCGCTGTTCACCGGCTACCGGCTGCGGCCCGACCTGACCGCCGCGGCCCGGGACGGCGACTGGTTCCTCACCCAGGACCTCGGCGCGATCGAGGACGGCCGGCTGCGCGTCCGCGGCCGCGTCGACGACGTGATCAACACCGGCGGGGAGAAGGTCGTCGCGGGCGAGATCGCCACCGTGCTGTCGCGGCACCCGAAGGTCCGCGACGTCGTCGTGGTCGGCCGCCCCGACCCCGAGTGGGGCGAGCGGGTCACCGCCGTCGTCGTCCCCGCCGGGTCCGGCCTGCCGGAGCTGACCGAGCTCCGCGCCCTCGTCCGCGAGACCATGCCCGCCTATGCGGCGCCGCGCGAACTGCAACTGGTGGAGGCGATCCCGCTGCTGGCGTCCGGCAAGCCCGACAGGGCCCGCCTGCGCGCCTGCGCGCCCTGACGGCGGCCGCTGTCAGGGCGCATGGCACTGTGGCCCCTGGGGCAGAGGACGGGTCATGGCAGCACGCAGCGGGGGGCAGCGGACCGAGGAGCGGCGGGACGGCGACGGCGCCCACGACGAGAGCCTCCTGACCGTCGCCCTCGCGTTCGCCGCCAACCTCGGCATCGCCGTCGCCAAGGTCGTCGCCGCGCTGATCACCGGGTCGGCGTCGATGGCGGCGGAGGCCGCGCACTCGATCGCCGACACCTTCAACGAGGTGCTGCTGCTGGTGGGGCTGCGCCGCAGCGGACGCCCCGCCGACCGCCGCCACCCGCTCGGCTACGGCAAGGAGCGCTACATCTGGACCCTGCTCGTCGCCGTGGCGATCTTCGGGATGGGTGCGCTGTTCTCCTACTACCAGGGGATCGAGACGCTCACCGGGCACCGTGCGGCCGGCGAGTCCGGCCCGATCGTCGGGTACGCCGTGCTCGCGGTGGCGTTCGTGCTGGAGGCGGTCTCGTGGCAGCAGGCCGTCCGGCAGGTCCGGGCCGCCGCGCGCGAGGAGGACCTGCCGCTGCGCGACTACATCCGCCGCACCGACGAGCCCACCTCGATCAGCGTCCTGCTGGAGGACTCGGCGGCCCTCGTCGGCCTGCTCATCGCGTTCGGCGGGCTGGGCCTGCACCAGCTCACCGGGTCGGCGGCCTGGGACGGCGTGGGCTCCCTGCTCATCGGCGTCCTGCTGACCGCCGTCGCGCTCGTGCTCGGCCGGATCAACCTCAACCTGCTGATCGGCTCGCAGGCCGACCCCCGGATCGTCGCCGACGTGCGCGCGCGCCTCGGCCGGGCGGACGAGGTGGAGTGGGTCGTGTACATCGTCACCGTGACCTTCGGCGCCGACCGCGTGCTGGTCTGCGCCCGCCTCGACTTCCGCGACTCCCTCACCGCCGCCGAGGTCGAGCGCGCCTGCGTCCGGATGGCGCACGAGCTGCGCGGCGCGCACGAGGAGATCGACGAGGTGTTCCTCGAACCGGTCCCCCGCGACGACCCTGAGCTGCGCGAACGCGTCATCGCGCGTTATGGTCGGACATTGAGGCCTAGAGATTCGGGTGCGTAGTGGGCTTTCTCACGTCGCCACCGCCGGGGGCCTTTACGAAGTAAGGTCAAACTGGATCGGTTCGGGCAGTGTGAAACCGCTGGCCGTGGGCACCACGACCGTCTGGATCGCTCCTCCACGATCCCCCGCGGAGCGCCGCCCGGCGACGAGGCCGGGAACAACAGGCCCGTCCTGGGACGTTCCGTTAAGTGCGTGCGCCACGAGCGAACACAATCCGCGCCGCACTCACACACCGAAGGGAGGGGGGTGTCCCCATGCCGCGAAGCGCCGTCGAGACCCCGCTCACGGAGTCGCCGAGCCCCGCGCTCAACGACCTCCTGAAGCGTGGCCGCGCCCACGGGCGCCTCTCGCTCGACGAGGTGAGGGGGGCCTTCGAGACCGCCGGGATCAGCCCGGCCCAGGGCCGCTCCATCCTGCGCGAGCTGTCCGAGGCCGGCATCAGCCTGGCGGGCGAACCCGACGCCGTCCGCACGAGGGCCGCGGCCGCCGACCACGCCGGCGGGGAGACCGCCCAGGACGCCCCCGGCACCGCGGGCCCCGCCAGGAAGCGCGCCGCCCGCAGGGGCACCGCCAAGAGCACCGCGAAGGCGGCCGGCGCGGCGCAGCGGCCCGGCGGCCAGCGCGACGCCTCCGTCGACGAGGGGTTCGACGTCACCGAGGTCGAGGCCGAGGAGACCTCCGCGGACCTGGACGACCAGTCGACCACGATGGGCGACTCCGTCCACACCTACCTCAAGGCCATCGGGCGCCGCCAGCTCCTCACCGCCGAGCAGGAGGTCGACCTCGCCAAGCGCATCGAGGCGGGCCTGTACGCCGAGCACAAGCTGGAGAGCGAGGACCTCTCCCCCGCCATGCGCGCCGACCTGGAGTGGGTCGCCGCCGACGGCCGCCGCGCCAAGGCCCACATGCTGGAGGCCAACCTCCGGCTCGTGGTGTCGGTCGCCAAGAAGTACTCCGACCGCGGCCTGTCGCTGCTGGACGTCGTCCAGGAGGGCAACCTCGGCCTGATCCGCGCCGTGGAGAAGTTCGACTACTCCAAGGGTTACAAGTTCTCCACCTACGCGATGTGGTGGATCCGGCAGGCGATCCAGCGCGGCTTCGCCGACTCGGCCCGCACGATCCGGCTCCCCGTCCACGTCCTGGAGATGCTCAGCAAGCTGAGCCGCGTCGAGCGCGACATGCACCAGCGCCTCGGCCGCGAGCCCACCCCCGAGGAGCTGGCCGCCGAGCTGGACAAGAGCCCCGAGCAGGTCCGCGAGCTGCTGCGCACCAGCCGCCAGCCGATCAGCCTGGACTCCACCATCGGCGAGGACGGCGAGACCCGCATCGGCGACCTCATCGAGGACACCGACAGCCCCGAGGCGTCCGAGCTGGTGGACCGCCAGCTCATGGCCGACCAGCTGCGCCGCACCCTCGACATCCTGTCCCCGCGCGAAGCCAAGATCATGGCGATGCGGTTCGGGCTGTACGACGGGACGCCGCGCACGCTGGACGAGATCGGCAAGGCCCTCGGCCTGACCCGCGAGCGGATCCGGCAGCTGGAGAAGGAGTCGCTGTCCAAGCTGCGGCACCCCAGCAACGCCCGCCCGCTGCTGGACTTCGCCGTCTGACCCGGCGCCCGGCACGGCACGCGATGGGCCCGCGGGACCGGCACGGTCCCGCGGGCCCTCGCGCGTCGAGCGGCGGTCAGCAGCCCCGGACGGCGAACGCCAGGAACTGGGTGGCCTCACGCTGGTCGAAGTTGTCGTCGGAGCCCGCCACCAGCGTGCACTCCCCCGACCTCAGGCGCGGCCCCCACGCCAGCGACTCCAGGTTCTGCACGGGCGCCGCGTAGCGGCCGAGGTCGGCGACGAGGTGCTTGCGCACCGGACGGAACCGGCCGCCCTGGGCGAGCCGGTCGCGGCGCAGCACGTCCGTGGCGCCGCGCAGGTCGAACTCGTACAGTCGGACCTTGTACCCGACGCCCTCCAGCCAGGACCGCTCCAGCGCCAGGAACCGGTGGCCGCCGGCGGCGAGGATCTCCGAGACGCCGCTGTCGGCGTCGCCCGTGGGCGGCTTCGGCGCGGCCGGGAGGCGGTCGACGGGGTAGGCGTACTGGGCCGTCACGCGCCCGGCCCGGTCCCACAGGGTGAGGCGGGCCATGGCGCCGTGCCGGACGGTCGGCGGCTCCCCGTCCTCGTAGCGGGGGCCCTCGGCCATCGCGGCGATGCCGTGCGGGGTGAGCGCCAGCGCCTCGAAGCCCGCGTTGCGGCGCGGCCCCCGGTGCTCGGCGGTCAGCCGCAGCGACGGCGGGAGGGGCAGCTCCCCGGCGTACCGGCCGTCCCGCCCGGCCCACCGCAGCGACATCGGCGCCAGGGGAATCCCCTCGTGCGTCTCGTCCGGGCGGTCTCCCTCGTTGCCCCACAGGACCCGCCGGGACCGGGGGTCGAAGCGGATCGTCTCGGGGTCGACCGACCCGGGCTTGCCGAATCCGGGGTAGGGGCGGCCGTCCCGGTCCCGCAGCGTGGACACCCCGGTGATCCGGACCCCGGTGAACGCGCCGGTGGCGGGGTCGATGTCCACGCGGCCGGTGTAGAACCGGGCCGGGTCGTAGCGCCACCGGTCGTCGGAGACCAGGTACCAGGTCCCCGTGCGCGGGTCGCGGTCGATGCCCGACAGCCCGCCGACCGTCGTCCCCTCGAACTTCGCCATGTGCGGCAGGCGCCGCTCCCCGAGGAACCGCGTGATCCTCAGCCCCGGCGCCGCGGCCGCCGGCCGGGCCCCGTCCGCGGCCTGGGCGCGGACCGGTCCGTCCACGGTCGAGGCGGCCGCCACCGCCGCCAGGACGGCGGCCGTCGCCGCCGTCCCGCGCCATATCGTCCTGTACCCGTTCACTTTGTCCGCCGTCACCCTTCGCATCCGACCGAGTGCGCTGTGTCGCGCACGCGGTCAGTATCCTTCATCACGGCGGGTGACGGCGGCGTTTCTCAGTCGGCGCGGCGGAACTCCAGGATGGCCACGCCCATCAGCCCCGTGCCCATGACCAGCAGCCACACCACCGGCTGGACGAGCCCGGACACCATGACCGGTAGAGCTCGCCGCCACCGGGTGCGAGGAACCGGCCACCAAGCACGGCCTCGATTTTCCTCTCTGCCCGATCCGCAGACCGCCGCGCCTGCTCGATCGAGTCCTTCGACCGGTTGTACGACAGCATCGCGACCACGAGCGCGGCGATACCTGTCACCGCCGCTACCGCCGCGACGCGACCCAATCCGCAGCATCCATGCCGTTCCTCCCCTTGTCGCCTGATGCCGGACGCACCCGTCCACCACCATCCAGTTGATGGACGTGGCGACCATCTTCAGTTCGTTGCTTCCGCAGTTCGCACGAACTGTGCAGCACCTCGCCAACACGCTGGACCGCAAAGCAACTGCCCCCGCATGGCGAGCGCTCAAAATACGTGATTGAGGCAACGACACCGACACCATTCGGGCATCGCCACCTACTTGCCGCTGCACCTAAATACAGGACGGTCTCTACTGTTTCCCGTCATCGCGATGGGAAGTCACCAAAGGAGAGACCATGCACAAGTGTGCTCGCACGGCACTCACCAGCGCTGCCTTCGGCATCGGCGGGGCGCTCTTCGGAGTCCTCGTCATGGCCTCGGCCCTCGGCGCCTGGGCCGCAGACCTGCCGGACCGTGAGCGGCAGCGCGGCCTCGTCGTAGCGGCGCAGCACCAGGCGGGCGGCCGCGCCGTGCGCGCCGAGCGGCGCGGCGACCGCGTCGGCGCCGCAGGCCCGCATCCGGTCGTGGAACCGGCCGGGCGCCAGCAGGTAGGACGCCACGGCGATCCGGCGGGCGCCACCCCGGCGCAGCCCCGCGACGACCTCGTCCAGCGGCGGGCCGCCCGCCGCGACGAAGCCGTGCGGGACGGGCCGCCCGAGCCGCCGCGCCAGCAGCCGGGCGGCCGCGCGCACGTCGGCGGCGCCCGCCGGGTCCGCGGACCCCGCCGCGCCGAGGACGACGGCGTCCCGGCGGTGCGGCGGGATCCCGTCCACCTCCGCCAGCCGGGCGGCCAGCGCCCCGGCCAGCAGCGCGTCCGGGCCGAGCGGCCGGGACGCCACCGACCCCGGCAGCAGGCGCTCCGCCCGGCCGGGGACGTCGACCAGCGCGTGGTACCCGCGCGCCAGCAGCAGCGGGACCACGACCACCGGCCCGCCGCGCAGGGCATCGGCCGCCTCCTCCAGCGACGGCGCGGACAGCTCGCCGTACGCCTCGGCCACCCGCAGGCCCGGGCGCATCGCCCGCACCCGGTCCAGCAGCGCCCGCACAACCGCGGGCCCCGCCGGGTCCCGGGTGCCGTGCGCCACCGCCAGCAGCGCGGGCGCCCCGGCCGGCGGCGCGGCTCCGGTCTCAGCCACCGGCGCCCGCCGGGAGCCGGTCGGCGACCCGCGGGTCGCACGCCAGCCGGTAGCCGCGCTTGACGACGGTCTCGACGATGCCGGGCCGGCCGAGGCCGCGCCGCAGCCGCGCCACCGCCATCTCCACCGCGTGCTCGTCGGCCTGGGGGCGGGCGTCCCGGGGCCGCGCCTCCCGCGCCCACCCGTCCCTGATGCCGGGCGCGACGGCCAGGCGGCCCGGCAGCACCCCGCACAGCTCCGCCCGCGACACCACGTGCCCGGGACGCCGCGCGAGGGCCCGCAGGATCGCCATGGGCGCGGGCGCGATGGGTCTCAGCTGGCCGTCCAGGACGACGGCGTGCCCGCGCAGCTCCAGCGAGAAGCCCCGCACCGACAGCCGCCGGGACCGCCGCCGGGGCAGGTCGGCGACCAGCGCCCGCACCAGCGCGCCGAGCCGGGCGCGTTCGGGCTGGACCGTCGGGACGCCGCGGCCCGTGAGCGCCTGCGCGGTGACCGGCCCGACGCACGCCGCCACGACATGGGTGCGCATGGCCTCCAGCAGGGCCTCCTCCAGGTCGTCCTCGGCGGCGACGGCGAGCGTCGCGGCGACCGCCGGGGCGCTGGTGAACGTGATCGCGTCGATGGTGCCCGCGACCGCCTGCCCGACGAGGCGGCGCAGCTGCGTGGAGTCCTCGGACCGCGACCAGCGGTACACCGGGATCTCGATCACCTCGGCGCCGGCCGCGCGCAGCGCCGCTATCAGCTCCGGCTGGCGCTCCCCGTACAGCTGCACGGCCACGCGCGCCCCGGCCGGCTTCCGGTCCAGCAGGTGCCGGATCACCTCGGCGCACTCCTCCGAGTCCGGCGACCAGCGCTCCTGCAGGCCCTCGGACCGGATCGCGCCGCGCGCCTTCGGGCCCCGCGCCAGGATGTCGGTGTCGGCCAGTCGGGAGATGAGCGCGTCGCGCATGCCGTGCCCGTCGGCCGCCTCCAGCCACGCCCGGAACCCGATCCCGGTCGTGACCACGACGTGGTCGAGGGGCCCGGCGAGGCACGCCCGGGTGGCCGCCAGCAGCTCGGCGTCGTCGGCGAGCGGGACCAGGCGGATGGCGGGCGCCAGCACGACCCTCGCCCCGCGCCGCTCCAGCAGCGTCGCGAGCTCCTCGTGGCGCCGGGCCGCGGTCACGCCGACGGCGAACCCGGCCAGCGGCTCACTGCCGGTGCTCATCGGTGAGCGCCACCTCCACCCGGTCCCCGGAGCGGCGGACCGGGAAGGTCGGCAGCGCCACGCGCGGGTCGTCCAGGCACGCCCCGGTCCGGAGGTCGAACACCTGCTTGTACATGGGGGACGCGACGGTCGGCGCCTCGTCCCGGGTACCGAGGATGCCCCGCGACAGCACGTAGGCGCCGCTGAACGGGTCGAGGTTCGACAGCGCGTACAGGCGGCCGTCGAAGGTCCGGAAGATCGCCACCTGCGTGCCCTCCACCATCGCGCAGGCGCCCCGCTCGGGGGTCAGGCCGGCGTAGGAGCAGATGTCGAACCAGCGGGCCGCGGGCCGGCCCGCCCGCTCCCTGACGATCGTCGCTTCGGGTGTCGTGGTCATCGCGCGGCAACCTCCTGGCGGGGAACTGTCCGATGGTCCGATACTCGGAAGGGGCGGTTTCACGACTGGGTCCCTTTTGTCACCGCCGTGTTAAAAGGGGCTCACCGTGCGCCGGGGGCGCCGTCCCCCTCGGCGGGCAGGGGCCGCAGGCGGACGGCGCACACCTTGAACTCCGGCATCCGCGACACGGGGTCCAGCGCCGGGTTGGTGAGCAGGTTCGCGCGGCCCTCCCCCGCCCAGTGGAACGGAATGAAGACGGTGTCGTCGCGGATCGCGCCGGTCAGGCGCGCGGTCACGGTCGCCGCGCCCCGGCGGCTCTCCACCCGCACGCCGGCGCCGTCCTCGATGCCGAGGCGCCCGGCCAGATCGGGGTGCAGCTCGACGAACGGCCCCGGCGCGGCCTCCGCCAGCGCCCGGACGCGCCGGGTCTGCGCGCCCGACTGGTACTGCGCGAGGACGCGCCCGGTGGTCAGGTAGACGGGGTAGTCGGCGTCGACGTCCTCGGCGGCGCCGCTGTGCTCGACGGGGACGAAGCGGGCCCGCCCGTCCGGGGTGGGGAAGCGGTCCAGGTAGGGCCTCGGCGTGCCGGGGTGGTCCGGCGACGGGCAGGGCCAGAACACCCCGCCCTCGGCCTCGATCCGCTCGTAGGTGATGCCGGAGTAGTCGGCGGCGCCGCCCGCGCTCGCGCGGCGCAGCTCCCCGAACACCGCCCGCGGGTCGGTGCTCCACTCCCCCGGCGCGTCGAGCCGCTCGGCGAGCGCGGCGAGGATCTCCAGGTCGGTGCGCACCCCGTCCGGCGGGCGGACGGCGCGGCGGCGCCGCAGCACCCGGCCCTCCAGGTTCGTCATCGTCCCCGACTCCTCGGCCCACTGCGCGGACGGCAGGACCACGTCGGCGAGCCGCGCGGTCTCCGACGGCACGAAGTCGGCCACCACCAGCAGGTCGAGCGCGCCGAGCCGCTCCTGCACGGCCGCGGCGCGGGGCGCCGACACCACCGGGTTCGATCCGAACAGCAGCAGCGCCTTCGGGCCGTCATCCGTGCCGAGCGCCGTGAGCAGCTCGTAGGCCGACCGCCCCGGCCCCGGAAGGTCGCCGGGGTCGACGCCCCAGACCGCGGCGACGTGCGCGCGGGCCCGCGGGTCGTCGATCCGGCGGTAGCCGGGGAGCTGGTCGGCCTTCTGGCCGTGCTCGCGCCCGCCCTGCCCGTTGCCCTGCCCGGTCAGGCACCCGTACCCGGAGCCCTCGCGCCCCGGCAGCCCGAGCGCGAGGGCCAGGTTGACGAAGGAGCTGACGGTGTCGGTACCGCGCGCGTGCTGCTCCGATCCCCGCGCCGTGAGGACGTGGGCGCGGGCGGCGCGGGCCAGCAGCAGGACGGCCTCGCGCATCAGCGGCACCGGCACCCCGGTGATGCGCTCGGCGCGGTCGGGCCAGTAGGCGTTGGCGACCGTCCGGACGGCGTCGAACCCGGTGGTGCGGGCCGCGATGTACTCCTCGTCGGCCAGGCCCTCGGCGAGCGCCAGGTGCAGCAGCCCGTTGGCGAGCGCGATGTCGGTCCCCGGCGTCGGCTGCAGGTGCAGGTCGGCCTGGCGGGCGGTGGCGGTGCGGCGCGGGTCCACGACGATCAGGGCGCCGCCGCCCTCGCGCATCCGCGCCAGGTGCCGCATGAACGGCGGCATCGTCTCGGCCGGGTTGCCGCCCGCGAGCAGGACCGCGCCGGACGCCGCCAGGTCGGTGACCGGGCCGGGCAGGCCGCGGTCCATCCCGAACGCCCGCCCGGACGCCGCGGCGGCCGACGACATGCAGAACCGCCCGTTGTAGTCGATCTGGGAGGTGCCGAGCGCGATCCGCGCGAACTTTCCGAGCTGGTACGCCTTCTCGTTGGTCAGCCCGCCGCCGCCGAACACCGCGACGGCGTCCGGGCCGTGCAGCCCGCGCAGCCGCCCGAGCTCGGCGGTGATCCGGTCGAGGGCCTCGTCCCAGCCGCACGGCTCCAGCGGCGCGTTCCGGTCCCGGCGCATCAGCGGCGCCGTCAGCCGGTCGGGGACGGTGAGCAGCTCGGCCGCCGTCCAGCCCTTCTGGCAGAGCCCCCCGCCGTTGGCCGGCACGTCGTCGCGCGGCGCCACGCTCAGGGGCTCCGAGCCGCCGTCGCGCAGGGTCATGCCGCACTGCAGGGCGCAGTACGGGCAGTGCGTGGGTGTCTCGGCCATCCGCCGAGACTCGGCGTGCCCGGTTTCACCGCCGAGTCCCGCGCGTGACCTCGGCGTTAAATGCCGTTCACCCCGTGCGCCCGGCGATGTCAAGGAGTCGGGCGCCCGGGACCGCGACACGCCTTGACGAACGCGTGTCAAGCGTTGTCGAACCCTGTCATGGCCTATTCGTTGCCTTTTGCCCGGTTGCCGAACGGATTCGCGGTACCCCGGCGATCTCGCGGACGGATGCGGCCACCGCCCCGCAACGGCCGGAACCGGTCCGGGTTGATCACGCTTAACCTCGGAGCATGCCCGACCTTGCCTACTACGCCTCCCTGCCGCGGGCCCGCGGCGCCGCGGCGGCCCTGCTGCTGGACGACCTGGGGCGGGTGCTGCTGGTCAAGCCCACCTACAGCGAGGGCTGGTTCCTGCCGGGCGGGGTGATCGAGGCCGACGAGTCCCCGCTGTCGGCGTGCGTGCGCGAATGCGAGGAGGAGCTCGGCCTGGTCCCCCGCCTGCACGGCCTGGCCTGCGTCGACTGGGGCTCGCCGCGCGACGACGGCGTCGACGCGGTCAACGTCTTCGTGTTCGGCGGCACCATCACCGGCGCGGAGATCGCGGCGATCCGGCTGCCGGCCGAGGAGCTGTCCGACCACATCCTCGTGGCGCCGGAGAAGGTCCCCGAACTCGCGCCGCCGCACGTGTCGCGCCGGATGGAGCCGAGCCTGCGGGCCATGGCCGCCGGCAGCGCCGTCTACCTGGAGGACGGCCGCGAGCAGGCGTTCGGGACCGCCCGCGCCTGAACCCGGACGGTGCACCGGCGCCGCGCCGCACCCGCCCGCGGCGCGGTCTACACCGACACGGCGTCCTGGATCGTGCGGGCGCGTTCCGGCTCGGCGGCGTGGGCGCAGTGTGCGCAGCAGTAGAAGTGCCCGCCCACGTCCACGCCGTGCCCCATGATGCGGCACTGGCAGTGCTCGCAGATCGGCGCCATCTTGGTGATCGCGCACTCGAACGAGTCGAACGTGTGCACCTGGCCCTGCGCGTGCACCTCGAACGCCATCGCGTAGTCGTTCCCGCAGACCTCGCAGGTTCCCATCGTCGCCTCTCCGTTCCCCCGCCGCCTCGCCCTCGGGTGCCTACCCCGGCGCGCCCGGGTCTACCCCGCACCTCACAGCGGGCGGGACACGCTGTGCAGCGGAGTTATCACTGCCGTATGACCGGTCACACACGCGCGAAACCCCGGATTCCTACGGTCGGGCCGTCCGAACGACCCGAGGAGACCCGCTGATGACCGCCACGACCGAAGCCGCGCGCGCCGAGCGCCCCCATCCGCTGAAGGGCCGGTGGATCGACGACTGGCGCCCCGAGGACCCCGCCTTCTGGGCCGCCGGAGGCTCCCGGACCGCCCGCCGCAACCTCATGTTCTCGATCTTCTCCGAGCACATCGGGTTCTCGGTGTGGACGCTGTGGTCGGTGCTGGTGCTGTTCCTCGGCCCCGCCTACGGCGTCGACCCGGCCGGGAAGTTCACCCTCACCGCCGTCCCGGCGCTCATCGGGTCGGCGCTGCGCATCCCCTACACCCTCGCCGTCGCCCGGTTCGGCGGCCGCAACTGGACGATCTTCAGCGCCGCGCTGCTGCTCGTCCCGGCGGTCCTGGCCGCGGTCCTCATCGAGCCCGGCGTCTCGTTCACCACGCTGCTGGTCCTCGCGGCCGTCGCGGGCGTCGGCGGCGGCAACTTCGCCTCCTCGATGGCCAACATCAACGCGTTCTACCCGCAGCGGCTCAAGGGCTGGGCGCTCGGGATCAACGCGGGCGGCGGCAACCTCGGCGTCGCCGTCGTCCAGCTCGTCGGGCTGGCCGTCCTCGCCACCGCGGGCAAGGACCACCCTGGCCTGGTCGCGGGCGTCTACATCCCCTTCATCGTCCTCGCCGCCCTCGGCGCCGCGCTCGCCATGGACAACCTCGCGCACGCCCGCAACGACGGGCGCGCCATGCGGGACGTCTGCCGGGACGGCCACACCTGGATCATGTCGGTGCTCTACATCGGCACCTTCGGGTCGTTCATCGGGTTCGGCTTCGCGTTCGGGCAGGTCCTGCAGGTGCAGTTCGGGGCCGAGTTCGACACCCCGATCAAGGCCGCCTACCTGACGTTCCTCGGCCCCGCGCTCGGGTCGCTGATCCGCCCCGCCGGCGGGTGGCTCGCCGACCGGCTCGGCGGCGCGAAGGTCACCTTCTGGACCTTCGTGGCGATGGCCGTCTCGGCGGTCCTCGTCCTCACCGCCTCCCGGCTGGGGTCGCTCGCGCTGTTCCTCACCGGATTCGTGCTGCTGTTCGCCTTCAGCGGCCTCGGCAACGGCTCCACCTACAAGATGATCCCGGCGATCTTCAGGGCGAAGGCGCACGCCGGCGCCGCGGGCGGCGGGGACCCGGCCGCCGCCGAGCACGAGGCCCGCCGCCTGTCCGGCGCGCTGATCGGCATCGCGGGCGCCGTCGGCGCGTTCGGCGGCGTCCTGGTCAACATCGCGTTCCGGCAGTCGTTCCTGACCTACGGCACGGGCGACGGCGCCTACGCCGCGTTCATCGCCTTCTACGCCGTGTGCTGCGCGCTCACCTGGCTGGTCTACCTGCGGGCCCGCCCGGGGAGGCCGGCGGGCGTCTGAGGGCGGACTGCCGGCCCGGACGGCGACGCCGCGCCCGGCCGGGCCCCTCCCCGGGGTCCGGCCACCGCGGCGAGCGGCCCGAGGATCGCAGCACCGCCTCCCACGGGTCCCCCGGCTCCAGCGGCAGGTGCGGGACGCCCCAGTGCCACGCCGGCACCAGCAGGTCGGGGTCGCGCGGCCGGTAGTCGGAGCCGGTCGCGCGGGCCATGTCCCAGGCGTGCAGGTGCCACTCCACGCACGCCGCGCCCGCGTGGTCGCCGACCGTGTACTTGGTGCCCCGGTAGATCAGATGCGTCCGGTCCCACATGTCCGGCATCAGGTCGGCGTACGCACCCGCCGACACCCCGAACGCCAGGATCCGCTCAGGGCCGGGCTCGGGCGGCAGCACCGCGAGCTCGGCCGCGTTCTGCCGCGCCTGCTGCCTGATCAGCACCGCCGTGGCCGCGTCCTGCGCGAACAGCTTCGCCAGCCGGCTGTCGGGCGCGTCCTGGAGGTACTCCAGGAAGTTCTCCGCGACGCACCGCAGATGCCCCGCCAGGTCGATCAGCTGCCAGTCGGCGCAGGGAGTCGGCACGTCCCAGTCCGCGACGGTGTCCGCCAGGGCGATGATCGCCTTCACCCCGTCCTGGTAGGACTCCAGTACGCGGCACCGGTCCGGCGGCGTGCGCTCCACGTGACATCCCCCAACGTCCAGAGCACCCTGTGCCCTCCGCGCCGGGACGCGCGAGCGCGATCAGCGGCGCGAGCGCCCCCGGCGTTCCCCGGAGAGGGCAGACTCTCAAAGTTCGGTGGCCCGTGCCACCCGGTGACGCCGTGTCGCCCCGCGTCCGCGACGGCTCACACGCGCGCCGCGGGCCGCGTCCTGAAGCTCAGCCGGTGCGCCTCGCGCGCCGTGCGCAGGCGGTCGACCTCGTCCGTCCACGGGCGGACCGCCGGGCGCGCCTTGGCCTTGCGGTAGGCGATCTCGGCGGCGCGGCGCGTCTTGGCGTCCTGCGCCTCCGTCGAGTACACCTTCGGGCCCATCGCGACCCGCTCGGCCGCCTCGGCGGCGGCGAGCACGGCCGTCATCGCCCGGTCGAACGCCGCCGTCAGCTCCCCCAGCCGCGGCTCGGCGGC
The DNA here is from genome assembly GCF_014208105.1 of Actinomadura coerulea. Lineage (NCBI taxonomy): Bacteria > Bacillati > Actinomycetota > Actinomycetes > Streptosporangiales > Thermomonosporaceae > Actinomadura > Actinomadura coerulea. Next base: position 1,903,341 of record NZ_JACHMQ010000001.1, on the reverse strand, counting down.
GCCGGCCGCCTGCGCGTCCCGCAGCGCCCGCTCCGCGTCGCCCGCCGCCGCGAGCCGGTCGTCGTACTCGGCGGCCAGCCGCTGGTCGGCCTCGTACGGCTCCGCGACTTCCTTGCTCACCCGGCGGCCCAGTGGCATGGCGGTACTCCCTCGACGGTCGTGCAGTGTTCGATCGGGGTAAGCGTACGCGGGGTCCCGGCGTGTTGCGGAGGCGGACACCCAGCTTCGGCCCTTTACGTAGTAAGGTCTGTCCTCATGGTCAGGCAGCCCAGCATCAACGCCCAGAACCGCACCCCGCTGTCCACCGAGCGGATCATCGAGGCGGCCCTGCACATCGTGGACGGTCAGGGACTCGGCCGCCTCACCATGCGCCGGCTCGGCGACGCGCTGGAGGTCGAGGCGATGGCGATCTACCACCACCTCCCCCGCGGCAAGGAGCAGCTGCTGGACGGCCTGGTCGCGCACGTCGCGGCGGCCCCGGCGGACGCGTCGGCCCCCGGACGCTGGCAGGACGTCCTGCGGGCGTGGGCGGACGGCTACCGCGGGCGCCTGCTGGCCCACGCGGGCGTCCTCCCCCTGGTCGTCACGCGCCGCAACCCGGCCGCGCTCGCCGCCACCCTCGCGTCGCTGCGGGAGGTGCTGCGCCGGGGCGGGGTCGCCGAGGACGCCGCGGCCGTCGCCGCCCACACCCTGCTCGGCTACGTGATCGGCCACGCGGCCCTGGAGGTGCGCGGCACCGCCGACGACGGCGCCGCCGCCCGGATCGCCTCCGGCGAGGACGGCGCGGTCGACTGGGACGCCCGCTTCCGCGCGGGCCTCGGGGTCGTCCTCGGCGGCGTGCGCTAGGACCGGCCCGCGGGGCCCGCTCCCCACCGAACATCGGTCCGGTTTCAGGCTCCGGCGGCGTGTCGTTCTTCGTCCGTTATCGCGCGGGAGGCACGCTACTGCGTGGCGCCCCGGGAGTGGGAGGGATCACACCCGTCCGGTACTCCGGTACCAATGGACAACCGTCCCAACGGGCTATGGCCGGTGCGGGCGAACCACTCCACACTTGGGTGCGTCAGAACAGGAAAGCACCACGACCGACCAGTAGTTGAGACCGGAGGCACGCCATGTGCCCGCACCAGCCGCCTTGTCCCTCCCACGACGCACCCGACCGCGACGCCGCCCGCACGCTGGCCTCGCACCCCGAACAGGGGTGGAGCCTGCTGTGCAACGGGGTCGTGCTGTTCGAGGACACCGGTGAGCTGCTGCCCGACGGGGGAGTCATCGCGCCGCACCGGCCGACGGACGCGCAGGCCACGTCCGCCGCTTGAGCGGTCTCCACGGGGGACTAGTTCAAACGGGTGATCATCCTCGGGGGCACGCCCGCCCACCACCGGCCTCTGGGCCCGCACCGGGCCCGGAGCGATCTTACCGCCGGCCCGTCCGCACCGGACGGGCCGCCCACCGCTTCAACCACGGCTCCACCGCCCGGCCGACCGCCGCGGGGTCCCTGCCGAGGTCGTGCCGCTCGCCCGGCAGGACCTCGACCCGCGCCGCGTCCGCCGGGCCGGGCACGCCGAACGGGTCCCGGTCGCCGTTGACGACGACGACCTCGACTCCCGCCGACCGCAACTCCTCCACCCGGGTCTTCTCCGGCCTGCCCGGCGGGTGCAGCGGGAACGCCAGCGCCACCACTCCGGCCGCCCCGGCGGCCGCCGCGGTCCGGCACGCCACCCGCGCCCCGTTGCTGCGGCCGCCCTGAACCAGCGGGACGTCCCCGAACCGCTTGCGCAGGGCCGCGACGACCTCCAGCCACGCCTCGTCCTGCTTGGCCGCCGGACCGGGCGCCCGCCGCCCGGCGAGCCGGAACGGCTGCGTCACCCGCGCGACGGCGCCGCCGAGCCGCAGCGCCTCGGCGCGCACCGCCAGCAGGTCGGCCGCCTCCACTCCCCCGTTCGACCCGTGCGTCAGCACCAGCAGGAACACCGGGTCGTTCACCTCGTCCAGCACCACCTCGGCGGGCCCGTGCGCCGTCACGACCTTCATGTGACTCACCGTAGTGGCAGCCGTGAACCGGCCGTGCGGCAGACTGGCCCCATGGAGACGATGACCGACAGCGAATGGCGCGCGTTCGTCATGGAGGGCACCCGCACCGGCAAGGCCGCCGTCACCCGCAAGGACGGCACGCCGCACGTGACGCCGATCTGGTTCGTCCTCGACGGCGACGACCTGCTGTTCAACACGGGACACCACAGCGTCAAGGGCCGCGTCCTCGCCCGCGATCCGCGCGTCTCGGTCTGCGTCGACGACCAGACGCCGCCGTACTCGTACGTGCTGATCCAGGCCCGGGCCTCCCTCGTCGAGGACCTCGACGAGATCCTGCGCTGGGCGACGGTCATCGGCGGCCGCTACATGGGCGCCGACCGGGCGGAGGAGTTCGGGCGGCGCAACGCCGTCCCCACCGAGTACCTCGTCCGCGCCCGCATCACCAAGGTGATCGCCGAGCGCGCGATCGCCGGCTAGCCCTCGGTCCAGTCCGGGACGGCCGAGCCCGTCGCCAGGCGGAACCGCTCTGCGAAGCTCTCGTGCAGCAGCGGCCCCCACGTGTACCCGCCGGGCACCCGGACCGCCTTGCCGAGGGTCTCGCGGGCGTCGCCCGTCCGGCGTTCGGCGTACCGGACGGCGAGCAGCGCGTACATGTGGTCGAGGGCGCCGAACGCCTCGCCGGCGAGGGCGGGGAGCGTCCCGTCCGACACGGCGTGCTCGACGACCGGCTCCCACCACAGGTCGCCGTCGTCGTCGGCGTCGCCGAAGTCGCGGCGCAGCCGCGCCCGCACCTGCCCCGCGGTGCCGGGCTCGGCGAGCCCCCGCCGCCACACCTCGCCCGCCTCGGCGCCCCGGCCGCGCAGCGGCAGCGTCCGCGCCAGCAGTTCGGTGGCCAGCGGCCCGACCTCCGGGTCGGCCGGCTCCTCCCCCAGCGCCGCGCCGAACGCGCCGATCGCCTGGTCGAGGTAGGAGATGCCGAGCGCGACGGCGAGCCGCCCGTACGCGTAGGGGGCGGCGCCCCGGTCGATCAGCTTGAGCCCGGCGGTCAGGACCCGCTGGGCCCGGGCGGGCTCGTCGCGCTCCAGCAGCCGCTGGGCCAGGTCGTGCGCGGCGGGCGGCCCGTACTCGGCGTCCCCGGTCGCGATCACCGCCTCCCAGTGGTCGCGGGCGGTGTCGAAGTCGCCGGCGTCGTCGGCGATTCGGGCGAGCGCCAGATGGGCGGGCGGCAGGTAGGCGGGGTTGCCGAAGTCGACCACGACCCGCCACGCCGGCGCCGCCCGCTCGTGCTCGCCCGCGCGCTCGTGGGTGAGCGCCAGGTGGTAGGCGGCGCGCGGCCCGTACTCGGGGTCGGCGGTGGCGATCGCCGCCCGGTCGGCCTCCCTGGCGCGCTCCACGTGCCCGGCGTCGTCCAGGACGACCGCCAGCCCCAGCGCCGCCCGCGCCCGGAAGGGGGTGTCGCCCAGCGCGAGCACCTTCTCGAACAGCAGTGCGGCCCTCTCGGCCTCACCGCTCTCGGCGAGGCCGCGGGCCTCCTCGCACAGTCGCGCCGCGTCGTCGGATACCGCGTCCGGAGACTCGATCATCGCTCTTCTGCCCTCTGGGGGTCGGGGTCCGCAAAGAGCGTAGCGATCCACCCCCTCCCCCGTCCCGCGGCGACACCCGGAAACCCCGCCAAGATCACAAATCCACCGCCGGCCCCCGGGCGCGACCGCCCCCGCAGCCACCCCCTGACGCCGAAGGCAGACCCGACCGAAGCAAGACCCGAAGGTGGCCGCCGAAACAACAGCCCGCCGACCCAGCCATCACAGCACGCGACAAGAGGGGCGCGCACAAGGCCGCACGCGAACTCAAGCCGCCAGACTCCGATCGCACAGCAGACCACGGCACCAGACGCGAACGGCGCCCAGCCGACCCCCAGCCACCAGCGACCCCGGCCACCGCGATCGCGTCCAAAGGCAAGCCCGCGCTAGCGAAACCCAACCGCGCAGCGACGCCGGCAACGGACGCGAACGGTGCCCAGCCGACGCCCCAGCCACCAGCGACCCCGGCCACTGCGATCGCGTCCGAAGGCAGGTTCGAGCTTGCGAGAACCTGATCGCGCAGCGAGCCGCAAGGCGAGTCGGAGCGATGCCAGCGATCGCACGTGTGGTTGTGGGTCAGGCGCCCCCGGGCGCCTGACCCACAACCACACAATCCAACTCAGTCCTCGAACGCCTCGGGGGGCGGGCAGGAGCAGACGAGGTTGCGGTCGCCGTAGGCCTGGTCGATGCGGCGGACGGGCGGCCAGTACTTGTTCTCCCGCAGGGACGGGAGGGGGTAGGCGGCCTCCTCGCGGGTGTAGGCGTGCTTCCAGTCGTCGGAGACGAGGCAGGCGGCGGTGTGGGGGGCGTTCTTGAGCGGGTTGTCCTCGGCGTCGTAGCCGCCGTCGGCGACGCGCTGGATCTCCCGGCGGATCTCGATCATGGCGTCGCAGAACCGGTCGAGCTCGGCGAGGTCCTCGGACTCGGTGGGCTCGATCATCAGGGTGCCGGCGACGGGGAACGACAGGGTCGGGGCGTGGAAGCCGTAGTCGATGAGGCGCTTGGCGACGTCCTCGGCGGTGATCCCCGTCTCCTTGGTGATCTTGCGGAGGTCGGCGATGCACTCGTGCGCGACGAGGCCCTCGCGGCCGGTGTAGAGGATCGGGTAGTGCGGGGCGAGGCGGGCGGCGAGGTAGTTCGCGCCGATGATCGCGCCCTCGGTGGCGGCGCGCAGCCCGTCCGGGCCCATCATCGCGATGTAGGCCCAGGAGATCGGCAGGATGCCGGCCGAGCCCCACGGGGCGGCGGAGATGGGGCCGACGCCCGTGCCGGGGCCGGCCTCCTCGCGCATCGGGTGGTTGGGCAGGAACGGCGCCAGGTGCTCGCGGACGCCGATCGGCCCGACGCCGGGGCCGCCGCCGCCGTGCGGGATGCAGAACGTCTTGTGCAGGTTGAGGTGGGAGACGTCCGAGCCGAACTCGCCGGGGCGGGCCAGGCCGACGAGCGCGTTGAGGTTGGCGCCGTCGACGTAGACCTGGCCGCCGGCCTCGTGCACGGCCGCGCACACCTCGGTGATCGTCTCCTCGAAGACACCGTGCGTGGACGGGTAGGTGACCATGATCGCCGCCAGCCGCCCGCCGTGCTGGGCGAGCTTGGCGCGCAGGTCGCCGAGGTCGATGTTGCCGCCCTCGTCGCACGTGACGACGACGACCCGCATCCCGGCCATGACGGCGCTGGCGGCGTTGGTGCCGTGCGCCGAGGAGGGGATCAGGCAGACGTCGCGGTGCTCCTCGCCGCGGGAGGCGTGGTAGCCGCGGATGGCCAGCAGGCCGGCGAGCTCGCCCTGGGAGCCGGCGTTCGGCTGGACGGAGACCTTCGCGTACCCGGTGATCTCGGCGAGGAAGCCCTCCAGCTCGCCGATCAGCTCGACGTAGCCGGCGGCCTGGTCGAGCGGCGCGAACGGGTGGATGTCGGCGAACTGCGGCCAGGTGATCGGCTCCATCTCGGCGGTGGCGTTGAGCTTCATCGTGCAGGAGCCGAGCGGGATCATGGAGCGGTCGAGCGCGATGTCCTTGTCCTGGAGCCTGCGCAGGTAGCGCAGCATCGCGGTCTCGGAGCGGTGCGCGTGGAAGACGGGGTGGGTCAGGTAGGGGCTCTCGCGGCGCAGCGCGTCCGGGAACGCCTCGGGGACCTCGTCGGCCGCGGCCGCGCCGAAGGCCTCCAGCACGGCCGTGACGTGCGCGGGGAGCGTCGTCTCGTCGCAGGCGACCGCGACGCGGTCGGGCCCGTCGGGGCGCAGGTTGATCCCGCGCTCGCGGGCCGCCGCGACGACCTCGGCGGCGCGGCCGGGCACGCGGGCCAGGACGGTGTCGAAGAACGAGCCGTGCACGACCTCGACACCGCCGGCGCGCAGCCCCGCGGCGATCTCGGCGGCCCGGCGGTGGGTCCGCTGCGCGATCGCGGCGAGGCCCTCGGGGCCGTGGTAGACGGCGTACATGCTCGCCATCACGGCGAGCAGGACCTGGGCGGTGCAGATGTTGCTGGTGGCCTTCTCGCGGCGGATGTGCTGCTCGCGGGTCTGCAGCGCCAGCCGGTAGGCGGTGGCGCCGTCCGCGTCGACGGACACGCCGACGAGCCGCCCGGGGAGCTGGCGCTGGATGCCCTCGGCGACCGCCATGTAGCCGGCGTGCGGTCCGCCGAACCCGTAGGGGACGCCGAACCGCTGCGCGGAGCCCACCGCGATGTCGGCGCCGGACTCGCCCGGCGGGCGCAGCAGCGTCAGCGCCAGCAGGTCGGCGGCCACGACGGCCTTGGCGCCGCGCTCGTGGGCCTGCGCGATGACGGGCTCGAGGTCGCGGACGGCGCCGGACGCGCCCGGGTACTGGAGCAGCACGCCGAAGAAGTCGCCGTCGGGCAGGCCGCGGGACAGGTCGGCGATGACGACCTCGATGCCGAGCGGGATCGCGCGGGTCCGGACGACCTCGATCGTCTGCGGGAGGGCGTCGATGTCGATGAGGAACTTCCCGGGCTCCTTGCGCCTGGAGACGCGGTGCGCGAGGGCCATGGCCTCGGCGGCGGCGGTGCCCTCGTCCAGCATGGAGGCGTTCGCGACGGGCAGCCCGGTGAGGTCGCCCACCATCGTCTGGAAGTTCAGCAGGGCTTCGAGGCGTCCCTGCGAGATCTCCGGCTGGTAGGGGGTGTAGGCCGTGTACCAGCCCGGGTTCTCCAGCACGTTCCGCATGACCACGCCGGGGGTGGTCGTCCCGTGGTAGCCGAGCCCGATCATGGACGTCAGGACGGTGTTGCGGGACGCGATCTCGCGGAGCCGGTCCAGCGCGGCGGTCTCGCTCAGCGCGGGCGGCAGGTCCAGCGGCCGGGACGTGCGGATCGCGGCGGGGACCGCGTGGTCGATCAGCGCCTCGGCGCCGGAGTAGCCGATTGCGGCCAGCATCCTCGCCTGGTCGTCCGGTGAGGGGCCGACGTGCCGGTCGGCGAACGCCGACCGGGGATGCTGCGGCGCGGCCACAGGGGCGAAGAACTGGGCGGTCATGGAGGGCCTCCTGGCTGCTGCGGTCGCTCAGGTCCGCCGCCGGCGCGGGCCGGCGGCCTCTCCCCCTCTGTCATCGGCACCTGAGAGCTTCACCCGCGCGGCGGGGTTTCCCCTTCGGTGAGCCGTCCCTCCCCGCGCGCGGGGACCGACGCCTGCTTTCCAGAGGTGCCTCGCCCGTGCGGTCCTTTTGCCTGAGAGGTTCCGGGGAGGTTGCCCCTTCGGCGCCCCACGCTGGCGGCGTGGGGTCTCTCCCGCACAGGGTTGACGGCATGTCCTAGGTCGAACCCTACCCAAAGGCGCGTCCGCGGCGTCGTTCCGGTCCGCCGCAAGGGGCCGCGTCCTCCGGCGCGGGCGCTCTACCGGCGAGTACCATGTGCTGACTCACCTGGGGCGCGACCGTCCCGGGCCGCACGGGGGCGGGGAGATGAGGCTGCGGGATGGACGCGCGTCCCGGCGGCGGCCCCGCGACTCGACGGCGCGCCGCCGGGTCTGGGACGCTGATCACGATGGCGGATGGTCAGGGCGGCGGTACGGCGTGACACAGACCCGCGACGGAGCGGTGCGCCCGGCGCAGGGCGCGGCCGCAGGCGCGCCCGTCGACGAGCCCGCCCAGCCGTACCGGATCCGCCGGCCCTCCGACGCCATCCGGTTCGCGGCCTCGGTGGTGGGACTGGCGGCGGTGATGCTGCTGGTGTCGATCGCGCAGCAGACGACCCACGGCCTGCAGACCGACATCGCGCAGGGCACCGCGCACGCGCCGCGGCTGCTGCTGACGCTGGCGACGCTGGTGTCCAGCTTCGGGGTGCTGGCCGTGCCGATCGCGTTCGCGATCGAGCGGCTGTTCCACAAGGACGGCGTGCGCGTGGCGATCGCGCTGCTGGCCGCGATGATCGCGTTCGGGATCACGGTGGGCCTGGACGACCTGGTGGTGCGGGCCGCGCCGGGCGGCGTGCTCGACTCGCTGATCTGGGGCGGCACCGAGACCGCGCCGGTGCACACCGACATCGCCCCGGTGATCGCGTTCGTCAGCGCGGTCGGGATGGCGGGCCGCGCCCGCTGGCAGGCCGCGACCTGGACCATGATCGGGCTGGCGGCGCTGACGGGGCTGACCGCGTCCTACGCCTCCGTCGCCGCGCTGGCGGCCACCTACCTGCTGGGCCGCGCCATCGGCCACGGCACCCTCTACGCCGTCGGGACGCCGAACCCGCGCCCGTCGGGGACGGCGGTGGTGGCCGCGTTGGAACGCCTGGGGCTGAACCCGCGGCGGGGGGCGCGCCTGGACGGCACGCACGACGCCGACGAGACCCGCCGCTACGGCGTCGCCCTCGCCTCCTGCCCGCAGGACGGGTACGGTGCCCGGCTCCCGGCGGGCCGGGGGCCGCACGGCGACTGGGACGTGGAGGTCCGCGTCCTGGACCGCGACCAGCAGACCGCCGGGCTGCTCTACCGCGTCTGGCGGCTGCTGCGCCTGCGCGGCGCCACGACGGGGCGGACGCTGCGGTCGCTGCGCCGGTCCCTGGAGCTGGAGTCGCTCATGGCGTACGCGGTGGACGCCGCCGGCGCCCGGACGCCTCGGCTCGTCGGCACGTGCGAGGTCGGCACCGAGGCGGCGCTGCTGGCCTACGAGCACGTCCCGGGGCGCAGGCTCGGAGACGTCCCCGACGGGGAGGTCACCGACGAGCTGCTGGCGGACGTGTGGCGGCAGTTCCGGGCCCTTCAGGCGGGGCGGCTCGCGCACCGGCGGCTGGAGGACGAGGCGGTCCTGGTCGGCGACGACGGCCTCGCCTACCTGACCGACCTGCGGTCCGGGGAGACGGCGGCCGGCGACCTGGCGCTGCGCCTGGACCTCGCGCAGCTGCTCACGACGCTGGCGCTGCGCGCGGGGCCGGAGCGGGCGGTGCGGACGGCGGCGCCGGTGCTGGGCGAGGAGGCTCTCGGCGGCGCGGTGCCGCTGCTCCAGCGGGTGGCGCTGTCGCGGGCGACCCGCACCGCGCTGCGGCGCCACAAGGACCTGCTGACCCGCATCCGGGAGCAGATCGTCCGGCTGAAGCCCGAGACGGAGGCGCCTCCGGCCAAGCTGGAGCGGTTCCGGCCCCGGACCATCGTCAGCATCGTGGCGCTGTCGGTCGCGGCGTACATCGTCATCCCGCAGGTGACGAGCCTGGACATCGGCCGCCTGGCGGCCACGGCGAGCTGGCACTGGGTGGCGGCGGCGCTGGGGGCGGCGGCGCTCACCTACGTCGCCGCCGCGTTCATGCTGATGGGGTTCGTCCCCGAGCGGCTGCCGCTGTGGCGGACGGTCCTGGTGCAGCTGGCCGCGTCGTTCGTGAAGCTGGTCGCGCCGGCGGCCGTGGGCGGCGTCGCCGTCAACACGCGCTACCTGCAGCGCTCGGGCGTCCGGCCCGCCCTGGCCGTCGCGAGCGTGGGCGCGTCCCAGCTCGTGGGGATGGTCACCCACATCCTGCTGCTGGTGCTGTTCGGGTTCCTGACCGGCTCGACGGCGAAGGCGACGCAGGATCTGGCCCCGTCCCGGACGATCGTCCTGGCGGTGCTGGGGCTGGGGCTGCTCGCTGCGCTCGCGCTGACGGTGCCGCGGGTGCGGCGGGTGGTCGCCTCGCGGCTCAGGGCCATGTTCTCGGGCGTGGTGCCGCGCCTGGTGGACGTTCTGCAGTCGCCGAGGAAGCTGTCCACCGGGATGGGCGGAACCCTGCTGCTGACGCTGGCGTTCACGCTGTGCCTGGACGCCTCCATCCGGGCGTTCGGCGGGTCGCTGCCGTGGACGACGGTGGTGCTGGTGTTCCTCACCGCGAACGCGGTGGGGTCCGCGGCGCCGACGCCGGGCGGGCTCGGCGCCGTCGAGGGCGCGCTCACGCTGGCGTTGACGATCTCGGGGCTGACGGCCGAGACGGCGACGTCGGCGGTGCTGCTCTACCGGCTCCTGACGCTGTGGCTGCCGGTCCTGCCCGGATGGGGGGCGTTCGCCTTCCTGCAGCGCAAGGAGGCGCTCTGAGGCGCGGCCTCAGCCGGTGCGGCGGGCGCGCCGCCGGTCGGCCAGTTCGTCGTGGTGGTGCCCGGCGGGGTCCTCGTCGCCGGTGGAGGCGCGTTCAGCGGGCAGCTCCGCCAGACTGCCCTCCACCTCCTGCCACACCCGCCCGAGCGCGATGCCGAACACGCCCTGGCCGCCCTGGAGGAGGTCGACGACCTCGTCGGGCGAGGTGCACTCGTAGACGCTGACGCCGTCGCTCATCAGGGTGATCTGGGCGAGGTCCTGGACGCCGCGGTCGCGCAGGTGGGACACGGCCGTGCGTATCTGCTGCAGCGAGACGCCGGTGTCCAGGAGCCGCTTGACGACCTTCAGGACGAGGACGTCGCGGAAGCTGTACAGCCGCTGGCTGCCGGACCCCTGCGCCGACCGCACGCTGGGCTCCACCAGCTTCGTGCGGGCCCAGTAGTCGAGCTGGCGGTAGGTGATCCCCGCCGCGGCGCACGCCGTCGGGCCGCGGTAGCCGACATCCTCCGGCGGCACCGACACCTGGGTGTCGAAGAGCAGGCCCTGCTCTCCGGCACGGCGGGACGCCACGCGCCTGTCGGGGGTCGCCTTGCCCTCGCCGCTGCTCACCGCCACGCGGACCTCCGGCTTCTATCATCCCGCAGCGGTTCGTCAAGGGGGTTTGACGAATTACACCACGGGTGTTCCACCAGCACGGTAGGTGCCGGTCAGGGTGTGGTCAACGTTCATCGTCGGCGCGTCGCATGCCCGGATGAACCGGCTTCACGTGGGCAAACTGCGCACCTTCGCCACCCACGCAGTCCATACCCCGATGGTTCCCCCGCAAAAACCGCCAGGTCCGGCGCAATGGGCGACCATTCGCCCCATGGCATGAACTCGCACTCCAGAGTGACATACGGCACAGCAATCACCCACTCCGGGGTGCGGGAAGGCTATCCGGCGCGGCCGAAGTCCTCCGGGGAGATCGTGTCGAGGAACTCGCGGAACTTCTCGACCTCGTCCTCCTGCTCGTCGGGGATGGCGACGCCGGCCTCCTCCAGGACGTCCTCGCTGGCGAAGATCGTCGCACCCGTGCGCAGGGCGAGGGCGATGGAGTCGGACGGGCGCGCGCTCACCTCGACGCCGTTGGAGAAGACGAGGTCGGCGAAGAAGATCCCTTCGCGCAGCGCCGTGATGTTGACCGTGCGGAGCTGGACGCTCAGGGCGTCCAGCACGTCGCGGAAGAGGTCGTGGGTGAGGGGCCGGGCGGGCAGCACCCCCTGCTGGGCGAAGGCGATCGCGGTCGCCTCCACCGCCCCGATCCAGATGGGCAGGTAGCGATCGCCCTCCGTCTCCTTCAACAGGACGATCGGCTGATTGGAGGGCATCTCGACCCGGACGCCGACGACCTCCATCTGCTTCACTGCGGCTCCCTGCTGGTTCTCGCTGTCTCGATCACCACGTGCAGCGGATCGATTCCTGACCGAACCATGTAGCCAACGTACACCCAGGCTCGGACAGCTCGCGGCGCGCGGGGTACGGCAAAATCCTCCACCGGCCGCGTGATCAGTGGTCGAGGCTCTCGCGCAGACCCGCGCCGACCAGCGCGGCGTGCAGCCGGACCGACAGCGCGGCGATCTCCCGCGCGGTCTCGGCGGCCTGTTCGTGCGCGCCGCTGCTGCGGCGGCGCAGCTGCGGCGCGACCATCTGCTCGATCAGGCCGACCTGCCGGTCGGCGGCGGCCTTGACGGCGCGCAGGTGCCGGACCTCGAAGCCGAACTCTCCGAGCGCGGCGGCCACGCGCGCGATGTTCAGCGCCTCGCCCTCGTAGTGCGCGCCGATCCGGCGGACCAGGCCGTACTCCTCCAGGCGGGCGAGGAGGGCCTCGTCGATCCCGGCGCCGTCCAGCAGCTGGCGGCGGGTGAGCCGCACGGCGGGCTCCGGCGCGGTGGTGTCGGCGGCCACGAGCGTGCGGGGGCGCCGCCGGTCCGGCTCGGCGGGGCCGGGCCGGCGCGCGCCGGGCGGCGGGACGCTCTCGCCGCGGTCGCGCGCCTCCAGGTGCTGCCGGATGACGCGCAGCGGCAGGTAGTGGTCGCGCTGCGCGGTGAGGACGTACCGCAGGCGCTCGACGTCGGCCTCGCCGAACTTGCGGTAGCCGGAGGGGCTGCGCTCCGGCTCGACGAGCCCCTCGGACTCCAGAAAGCGGATCTTGGAGATGGTGATGTCGGGGAACTCAGGTCTGAGCAGCCCGAGGACGTCCCCGATGGTCATCGGGGACCGGGCCGGCTCCGCGCTCAAGGGCCCTCCCATCGTTCGCCGCGACCTCGCCGCTCCGTCAGCCGTGGGCCGGGTTGGTCAGGAACACCAGCCGGAACTTGCCGATCTGGACCTCGTCGCCGCCCGACAGCCCGGCCTGGTCGATCCGCTGCCGGTTGACGTAGGTGCCGTTGAGGCTGCCGGTGTCGCGGACGGAGAACACCCCGCCCTGCCGGGCGAACTCGGCGTGCCGGCGGGAGACGGTGACGTCGTCCAGGAAGATGTCGCTTTCGGGGTGGCGCCCCGCGGACGTGCGGTCCTTGTCGAGCAGGAAGCGGCTGCCGGCGTTGGGCCCCCGCTTGACGACGAGCAGCGCGGTACCCGGCGGGAGCGCCTCCATCGCCATCTGGTCGGGCCCGGCCGGCTCCTCGGCGCCGGCGTCGGTGTCCAGCGCCTCGAATCCCCCGATGGAGATCGTGGACGTGGACTCGCCCGGCGACTCGCGGGGAGGCGGCGGCGCGGAACTCCTCAGCGGAGTGCCGCAGTTCGAGCAGAAGCGGGCATCATCCGGGTTGGCGTGACCGCACTGCGTGCAGTAGACGCTCGGCATCGATCGGCTCGGCCTCCTACCATCGGCGTGCCGCCCGCGCCCGCCCGCCTCAGCGGGGGCCGCCTGCGCCACGCGCATCCATCACCCAACCCACGCCGGGGATCCGCCCCGGCAACGGTCCAACTCACCGCCCGCTCACGCGACGGTCGCCGCAACTTACGCGGGTATCACCCGAGGGGTCAACCGGAACGGTGAACCGGCCGCACCAAACTACATTCGCCGATGATCGCAGGTCCATGACGCCGCGCGGACCGACGCGATCGCGGCGTCCCGGCCCGGTGTCCGGTCTACCGTCCCCCGTCCCCTCTAGGGAGACCGTACCGCGCCGACGGCCACCTTCGCGCGCCGGGTGATCAGTACGCGGGCCCCGGCGCCCTCCAGCGTGCGGACGAGGCCCCCCGGGATGTTGAGCGCCGTCGTCATCGTGTGCGGGTCGCCGATGGCCAGGAACCGGTACGGGGCGGTGAGGAGCCTGCCGTCCGCGCGGACGCCGTCGCGGTCGTCCAGGAAGTGGGTGTCGACGCCGACGCGCACGTCTCCGACCTGGATGACCTCGGCGCCCGCGTCGCGGAGCTCCTCCAGGGCGTCCAGCAGGTTCAGGGCCTTCACGCCGCGGCCGGGGTCGTCGATGCGCAGTTCGATCCCGGGGCCCTCGGCGGGGAGGGTGCCCGCCAGCAGGCCGTAGGTGGTCGCCCGCTCGCGCGCCTCCTCCAGGGCCGTCCCGCCCTCGGCGTCGCGCTCCAGCCCGGCCTTCGTCTCCTCCAGGTCCCGCAGGTCGCCCCTCAGCCGTTCGGAGCGCTGGCCCAGGTCCGCGAGGATGCCGACGAGTTCGTCCTGCCGCGCGGTGGCGAACGTGGTGTCGCGCTCGGTCGAGCGCACCTGGGCGGCGACCGCGAACCCCAGCACGAGGCACAGCAGCCCGCCGACGAGCTGTCCGGGGCTGATCCGCGGGCGCAGCAGCTGGGCGAGGGCGCGCATGCCTCCGGGCGCCGGCGGGACGCGCTCGTCCTCAGCACCCCGTTCTTCCTCAGCACCCCGCTCTTCCCCGGGACCCCGCTCTTCCTCCCGGGCCCGCCCGTCCTCCGGTGCTGCCTCGTCGCGCCGCGTGGCCTCGCCGCCGCTCACGCGCCGAACAGCTTCCGCCGGATGGCCGCCGCGTTGGAGAAGATCCGGATGCCGAGGACGACCACGACGCCGGTGGACAGCTGCGATCCGACGCCGAGCTTGTCCCCGAGGAAGACGATCAGCGCGGCGATGACGGTGTTGCTGACGAAGGAGACCGTGAAGACCTTCTCGTCGAAGATCCCCTCCAGCCGGGCCCGGACGCCGCCGAACATGGCGTCGAGCGCCGCCACGATCGCGATCGGGAGGTAGGGCTGGAGCCAGAGCGGGACGTCCGGCTGGATCAGGAAGCCCAGCGTGACGCCGACCACGAGCCCGATCAGCGCGATCATCCCCGGGCCACCCCTCCCCCGCTCACCGGCCGCCCCCCTCGCCGGGGACGGCGTACCGCAGCCGGGCGGCGCCCCCGGCGGGCAGCCGCACCTCGTCCGAGCGGCGCGTGCCGTACCTGATCCCGAACCGGTCGCGCAGCGCCGCGAGCCGCCGGTCCGCGGGCGAGCCGGCGAAGGCGGCCCGCAGCCGCCCGGGGTCGCCGAGCGCCGTGACCTCGTAGGGCCCGCCGAGCGGCCGGTAGTCGACCATGATCGCCTCGCCGGCGGCGCGGATCGCGGTGGTCGGGGTGAGCCGCCGGCCGTTGACGCCGATGGCCCGCGCGCCCGCCGCCCACAGCCCGTTCACCAGGACCTGGAGATCCTGATCATAGACCCGGGCGTCGGCGGCGCGGCCCGGTGCGCCCCGGGCGCCGCGCGGGGCGTCGTCCAGGGTGACCACGAGGCCCTCGCCCTCGACCGGGACGGCGGCCGCCGCGGCGCCCGCCGCGGCCACCTCCCGCCGGACGCGGCGGCCCTCGGCGCTGCGGGCGAGCGCGCCGGCCCTGCGCCGCTCGGTGTCGGCCCGCAGCCGGTCGAGCCGGTGCTGCAGGGCGTCGGCCTCGGACGTGCGGGCGTGGATCTGGTCGACGAGCCCGGAGTGCCGCTCGGCGGCGACCGGCTCGCTGCGGTGCACCTCGACGCCGGCGACGGCGGCCAGGGCTCCGGTGAGGGCGAGCACGAGCGGCACGCCCGCGCCCCGGAGCCGGCCCGGCCGGCTCCCGGCCCCGCCGGAGGCGGCCCGGCGCGCCGCGGCCTCGGCGTAGCCCGGGTCGAGGCGCCTGCCCGCGAACAGGTCGGCGAGCAGGGACATGGAGGCGTCGGGGCGCCGGCCCGGCGGCCGCTCCCGGCCCTCGGGCCGCCCGTCCGGCTCCCGGCCGGCGGGCTCGTCCTCGCGTGCGGTCACCGGCCCATCATGGCAAGGTCCGGTGCCACGGCGCGGGCCGCGTCCCCGGCGGGCGGCGCTGGGCCGGCCGGGTCAGGCGGTCGCGGGGCGCAGGCCGATGTGGACGGCGAGGGCCGCCAGCACCGAGCCCATCAGGTAGCGCTGGGCGCGCCGCCAGCCGGGCCTGCGCGCGAGGAAGGCCGCGATGGTGCCGGCGCCGAGCACGATGAGGGCGTTGACGGTGACGGCGATCACGATCTGGACGGCGCCCAGCAGCAGGATCTGGCCGGCGACGTGGCCGCGTTCGGGGTCGGCGAACTGCGGGAGCAGCGACACGTACAGGACGGCGATCTTGGGGTTGAGCAGGTTGGTGACCAGCCCCATGGCGAACAGCCGGCGCGGCGGGTCGGCGGGCAGGTCCGCGGGCTCGAAGGCGGTGGCGCCGCCCGGCCGCAGCGTCCGCCACGCCAGCCACAGCAGGTAGCAGGCGCCGGCCAGCTTGATCGCCGTGTAGAGCGGCGGCACGAGCGTGAAGACCGTGGTGAGGCCCGCGGTGGCGGCCGCGACGTAGACGAGGAAGCCCGCGGCGACGCCGCAGAGCGAGATCATCCCGGCGCGGCGGCCCTGCGTCACCGACCGCGACACCAGGTAGATCATGTTGGGCCCCGGGGTGAGGACGAGGCCGAGGGCGAACAGGGCGATGGCCGCGACGGCCCCGTACGAGATCATTGCGCTCCAGACGACTCGAAGTTCTCCAAGAGTAGAAGTCGAGCCTTCTCGGTGCAATAGCAGAATTGCGCTCGGTGCAATATGGTGGACGCATGGACGATTTCCGGCGGGTCGCGGACGAGCTGGCCGCCGACATCGCGGCGGGACGGCTGCGCCCGGGCGAGCGGCTGCCGCCGCAGCGCGCCTTCGCCCGCCGCCGCGGCATCGCGGGCTCCACGGCGAACCGCGTGTACCGGGAGCTGGCCAGGCGCGGCCTGGTGGTGGGCGAGGTCGGACGCGGGACCTTCGTCCGCGCGGCCGAGCGCCCGCCGGGGCCCGCGCTCACCGAGCCCGCCGCGGCGCGCGTCGACCTGGAGCTGAACCATCCCGTGCCCCCCGGGCTGGGCGCCCTGCTCGCCGAGGGGCTGGAGCGCGTGCGCCGCCCGGACGTCCTGGCCGCCGCGCTCGGGCCGGCGGGGGTCGCGGGGACCGCCGCCGCCCGCGAGGCCGCGGCGGAGCTGCTGGCCTCGCCCGGCCTGCGGCCCGACCCCTCCGAGGTGCTGTTCGCCGGGAACGGCCGGCAGGCCGTCGCGGGCGCCGTGGCGGCGCTCGTGCCCGCGGGCGGCCGGCTCGGCGTCGAGGCGCTCACCTATCCGGTGATCAAGGGGATCGCGGCCCGGCTCGGCGTGACGCCGGTCCCGGTCGCGATGGACGGGCACGGGCTGCGCCCGGACGCGCTCGCCGAGGCCCATCGCGCCGCCCCGCTCGCCGCCGTCTACGTCCAGCCGACGCTGCACAACCCCAGCGGGACCACGATGCCGCGGGAGCGCCGCGCCGAGCTGGCCGGCGCGCTGGAGCGCCTCGGCCTGCACGCCGTGGAGGACCGGGTCTGGGCGTTCCTTCCGGGCGGCGGGCCGGAGCCGCTGGCGGCGCACGCCCCGCATCGCACCGTGCTCGTCGACAGCCTCTCCAAGCGCCTCGCGCCCGGCCTGAGCCTCGGCTTCGCCGTGCCGCCCGCCGCGCTCGCCGGGCGCCTCGCCGCCGCGCTGCGCTCCGGCGCCTGGGGCCCGCAGGGGTTCGCGCTGGAGGCGGCGGCGGGCTGGATCGCGGACGGGACGGTCGAGAGGGTCGTGCGCGCCAAGCGCGCCGACGCCGCGTCCCGCCAGCGGATCGCGGCCCGGTGCCTGGAGGGGGCGGCCGTCCGGTCCGACCCCTGCTCGTACTTCTGCTGGTGGGAGCTGCCCCAGCGGTGGCGGGCCGAGACGTTCGTGGCGGCGGCCGCCCGGCGCGGCATCGCCGTCACCCCGGCCGCCGCCTTCGTCGTGGGCGGCGCCGCGGCCCCGCGCGCCGTCCGCCTCGGCCTGGCCTCTCCGCCGCCGGACGTCCTCGCCCGCGCCCTGCGGACGCTCGCCGGGATCGCCGCCGGGGACCCCGACGACGACGCCCCCGACTGACCGGATCCGGCGGCTGGACGCGCACCGGAAGATCGTTCATCGTCGTGGTGGGGTCGCCCGGCGGGAGGACAGATGATCGAGGTCCGCGAGGTGGGGCAGCGAGCGGCCGGGGGACGGCGGACGCTGCGGGAGGTGTCGCTGTCGATCGGCGCCGGGGAGCTGGTGGCGATCATCGGCGGCAGCGGGGCGGGCAAGACCACCCTGCTGGACGCCATCGCGGGCGTCCGGCCGCCCGCCGAGGGCGAGGTCAGGTACGACGGCGGCGCGGCCGCCCCGGCCGCGGGCTCGCTGGGCTACGTCCCGCAGGACGACATCGTCCACCTGGAGATGCCGCTGCGGCGCACCCTGCGGTACGCGGCGGGGCTGAGGCTGCCCGCGGGGACGCCTGCCGAGCACGCCGAGCGAGCCGTGGACGGCGTCCTGGAGTCGCTCGCGCTGACCGATCTGGCCGGGCAGCGCGTCGGGTCGCTGAGCGGCGGCGAGCGCAAGCGGGCCAGCATCGCGGTCGAGATGCTGACGCGGCCGCGCGTGTTCTTCCTGGACGAGCCCACCTCCGGCCTCGACCCGGCGACCTCGGCCGACCTGATGCGGCTGCTGCGCGGGCTCGCGGACTCGGGGACGACGGTGGTCATCACCACGCACCATCCGCCGGACGTCCTGGTGTGCGACCGGGTGGCCGTCCTCGCCCAGGACGGGCGGCTGGTCTTCTACGGCGAACCGGATGAGGCGCGCGAGCGGTTCCGGGCGGACCGGATCGAGGACATCTACCTCCGGCTGGCCGAAGGGGCGCCGCAGGAGTGGACGGGCCGGTTCGGCGCGCGGAGGCGCGGGGCGGCACCGGAGGCGGGGACCGGCTGGGAGACCGGCCCGTCGGTCGGCGCGTTCCGGCAGTGGGCGCTGCTCACCCGGCGCAGCCTGGACCTGCTCACCCGCAACCGGCTCACCCTCGCGGTGCTCGTCGGGTCGCCGCTCATGGTGCTGGCGATGTTCGCCGTCCTGTTCCGCCCGGGGGCGTTCTCGCCGGAGTCCCCCAGCCCCGCGGCGACGGTGATGATCCTGTTCTGGATCGCCTTCGGCGGGTTCTTCTTCGGCCTGACGTACGGGCTGCTGCAGATCTGCAACGAGCTGCCCGTGCTGCGGCGGGAGCGGCTCACCGGGCTGCGGATCGCGCCCTACGTGCTGGCGAAGGCGACCGTCCTGCTGCCGCTGCTGGCCGCGGTGGACGCGCTGATGCTCGGCGTCCTGCGGGCCCTGGACCGGCTGCCCGCGATGGGATGGGGCACGTACGGGGAGCTGTTCACCACGCTGCTGCTGTGCTCGCTGGCGGCGCTGGCGCTGGGCCTGCTCGTGTCGGCGGCGGTCACCGACCCTGCCCAGGCCACGATGGCTCTGCCGATGCTCTGCTTCCCGCAGGTGCTGTTCGTGGGCGCGATCCTGCCCGTCCCGGTGATGGCAGCGCCTGGACGGTGGCTCAGTTGCGCCATGTCCAACCGGTGGGCCTTCGAGGGGCTCGGGCACAGCCTCGGAGTGGAGCGGCTCTGGGCGAGCGGGCGCTCGCCGCTGGGGCCGCCCCTGCTCGCCTCCTACGGCGACACTTTCTCGCGGTCGCCGGCCGTGGACTGGGCACTGCTCGGCGGGTTCACGGTGCTGTTCCTCGCGGGGACCTGCCTGGTCCTCACCCGAAGGACATGAAACCCCTTCCCCATAGGCCATTTAAGGACACCACGGCGCTCTTGCATCACCTCCGGCGATTCCGTGACCGTTTAGTGAGGGATGCGGCTTTTGCACACGGGGGTGCATTTTGAGCGTTTCGCCCGGTTATGACGTCGACCTCATGTCCGGCTACGCGGAGACGCGGCCGCTGGACGAGCTGCGGGCCGCCGAGTACGCCTACCTGGACGGGCAGACGTACCTGGACTACACGGGCTCGGGGGTCGCCGCCGCCGCGCAGATCCGCGCGCACGCCGAGCGACTGGCGGGGCGCTGCTACGGCAACCCGCACTCGGAGAACCCCACCTCCAGCGCCTCCACGGCCCTCGTCGAGCGGGCGCGGCGGGCGGTCCTGGCGTTCTTCAACGCCTCCCCCGAGGAGTACGCGGTGGTGTTCACGCACAACGCCACCGGCGCGTGCCGCCTCGTCGGGGAGGCCTACCCGTTCGAGCGGGGCGGCCGGCTCGTCCTCACCGGCGACAACCACAACTCGGTGAACGGGATCAGGGAGTTCGCCAGAGCGCGCGGCGCCGAGGTCGCCCACGTGCCCGTCCGCGGGCCCGACCTGAGGGTCCGCGAGGCCGACCTCGCCGCGGCGCTGGGTGGCGCCGGCGGCCTGCTGGCCTTTCCCGCGCAGAGCAACTTCAGCGGCGTCCGGCACCCGCTGGGCTGGGTCGACCTCGCCCACGCGCACGGCTTCGACGTGCTGCTGGACGCGGCCGCTTTCGCGCCCTCCGGCCGCCTCGACCTGAGCCGGGTCCGGCCCGACTTCGTCCCCGTGAGCTGGTACAAGGTGTTCGGGTACCCGACCGGCGTGGGCAGCCTGGTCGCCCGCCGGGAGGCGCTGGCCCGGCTGCGCCGCCCGTGGTTCGCCGGCGGGACCATCCGGGCGGTCAGCGCGCTCGGCGGCTGGCACGTGCTCGCGCCCGACGAGACCGCGTTCGAGGACGGCACCCTGAACTTCCTGTCCATCCCGGACGTGGAGTTCGGCATCCGCTGGATCGGCGACATCGGCATGGACCTCGTCCAGCGCCGCGTCGGGTGCCTGACGTCGCTGCTCCTGCGCCGCCTCGCGGACCTGCGCCACGCCGACGGCTCACCGCTGGTCCGGGTGTACGGCCCGGAGGGCGCCGACGGGCGCGGCGGCACCGTCGCGTTCAACGTGCTCGACCGCCGCGGCGCGGTCGTGGACGAGCGGATCGTGGCCCGCGACACCGCCGCCGCGGGCATCTCGATCCGGACCGGCTGCTTCTGCAACCCCGGCGCCGGCGAGGGCGCCTTCGAGATCTCCGAGCAGGCCCTGCGCCGGACCGCCCACCTGCGGATGCGGACCCTCGACGACTACCTGGGCGTGCTCGGGCTGCCGAGCGGCGGCGCGGTCAGGGCGTCCCTCGGCCTCGTGTCGAACATCGCCGACGTGGAGCACCTCATCGCGTTCCTCGGCGCCCGCTACGCCGACCGGGACCCCGACCGGACCGGTCTCAGGCCCCGCGAGCGCTGCTGAGGCCGCTCAGGAGCCCGCGCGCTCGACCACGGCGGCCCACTCCGCCAGCAGCGCCTGGGCGGCGTCGGCGTCCGGCCCCTCGGCCCACAGGTGCGTCACCGCCTCCGCGGGATCGGGCAGCACGAGGACCCAGCGGCCGTCGCCCTCCACCACGCGCACGCCGTCGGTGGTGTCGAGCGTCCGGTTCCCCGCCGCCTCCACGACGCGGCGCATGACGCTGCCCTTGGCCGCCCACGGCGTCGGGACCGAGCGGCGCAGCAGGTGCGCGTCGGGGATGCGGCGGTCGATCTGCGACAGCGTCAGCCGCGTCCGCGCGACCAGGCCGACCAGCCGGACGAACGCCGCGATCCCGTCCACGGTGCCGCTGAACTCGGGCATCAGGAACCCGCCGCGCCCGTCCCCCGCGAAGACCACGCTCGGCTGCGCGGCCGCCTTGGTCAGCACGTCCTGGGACGTGGAGGTCCACTCGACCTGCACGCCGTGGAACCGGCACACTTGCTCGGCGACCCGCGTCGTCGTCACCGGCAGCGCCACCTTGCCGCCCCGCCGCTCGGCCGCGACGAGGTCCAGCATCACCAGCAGGGCGCGGTCGTCGCCGACCAGCTCGCCGTTCTCGTCCACCAGGGAGATCCGCTCCCCGACCGGGTCGAACCGGACGCCGAACGCGGCCCGCGAGGAGGACACCAGCTCGCCGAGCCGCTCCAGGTCGCGCATCCGCTCGGCGAGCGTCTCGGTCGGGTTGGCCTCGTCCAGCCCGGCGTTGCGGGTGAGGACCTCCACGCCGACCTTGCCGAGCAGGTTCGGCAGCACCAGCGAGGCCACCCCGCCCGCGCAGTCCAGGACGATCTTCAGTCCGGCCTCGCGGACGCCGCGGATGTCGACGCGGCGCAACAGGTCGCGGGTGTAGGTCTCCACGACGCGCGGCGGATAGGTCAGCTCGGCGATCTCGCCGGGGAACGCGCGGCGGTACTCCTGCCGGCCGAAGACGCGCTCCAGCTTGCGCTGCGCGCCCTGGGACAGGTCGGCGCCGTCCGCGTCCAGGAAGAGGATGTCGACGCCCTGCGGGTCGCCGAGGGTGGTGCGGATGTAGATCCCGCCGACGCTGTCCTCGCGGCCGGTCTCGAACCGGGCGACGGTCAGCGGCGTCGCCTCCAGGTCCTGGACGTTGATGGCGCTGGCGGTGAGAGCGCTGTTCACCGCGCGTTTCAGGGTGCGGGCCGCGCGGGAGACGTCCCGTCCGGTGACGACGGTCGTGCCCTTCTTCAGGGTCGTCGCGTAGGCGGAGGCGAGCCGCACCGCCAGCTCGGGGGTGATCTCCACGTTGACGAGCCCGGAGATCCCCCGCGGCCCGAACAGGTTGCGCTGCCCCCGCGACTCCCAGATCACGCTGGTGTTGACGACGGCGCCGGCCTCGATGGTCTTGAACGGGTAGACCTTCACGCCGCTGGACACGTACGCCTCGGCCTCGATGACGCACTCGTCCCCGATGACGGCGCCCTCCTCCACGCGGGCGCCCGCCATGATGTCGGTGTTCTTCCCGACGACGCAGCCCCGCAGGTTCGTGGACGGCGCGACGAACACGTTGTCGTGGACTATCGCGCGGTGCAGGAAGGCGCCCTCCTTGACGACGACGTTGCTGCCGAGCACGGTGAACTCGCGCAGCTCGACGCCCGCCTCCACCTTCGCGTAGTCGCCGATGTAGAGGGGACCCTTGAGAACGGCCTCGGCGTCCACCTCCGCGCCCTCGGCGACCCACACTCCCGGCGACATCTCGAAGCCGTCCAGGTCGATGCCGACCTGCCCGGAGAGCATGTCCGCCTGCGCCTTCAGGTAGCTCTCGTGGGTGCCGACGTCCTCCCAGTAGCAGTCGGCCACGTACCCGAACAGGCGGGCGCCCTCGGCGAGCAGCTTCGGGAAGACGTCCCCGGACCAGTCGACCGGCTCGCCCTCCGCGACGTGCTCCAGGACCTCCGGCTCCATCACGTAGATGCCGGTGTTGACGGTGTCGGAGAACACCTGGCCCCAGGTGGGCTTCTCCAGGAACCGCTGCACGCGTCCCGCGTCGTCCACGATGATGATCCCGAACTCCAGGGGGTTCGGGACGCGCTTGAGGCCGATGGTGACGAGGGCGTCGTTCTCCTCGTGGAACCGCACCATGTCGGTCAGGTCGATGTCGGTGAGCGCGTCCCCCGAGATCACCAGGAAGCGGTCGTCGCGCAGCGCCTCCTCCGCGTTCTTGACGCTGCCGGCGGTGCCGAGCGGGACCTCCTCGGTCGCGTAGCTCAGCGACATGCCGAGCTCCTCGCCGTCGCCGAAGTAGTTGCGGATCAGCGCGGCCAGGAACTGGACGGTGACGACGGTCTCGCCGAACCCGTGCCTCTTCAGCAGCCGCAGCACGTGCTCCATGATCGGCCGGTTGACGAGCGGCAGCAGGGGCTTCGGCTGGTTGGCGGTCATCGGACGCAGCCGCGTCCCCTCGCCTCCCGCCATCACGACGGCCTTCATCGGGGGGTCTCAGCTCCCTTCGGGTCGCCGGTCGCCGGCGGTTCCGCGCCCGGATCCTCGGCGGGCCCCGGACCGCCCTCCCCGGGCGCCCCGCCCGGGGAGGAGGGCGGGGACGGTGAGCCGCGGCCGGCCAGCACCAGCTGCCGCGTCTGCACCCAGTAGAGGACGGCCGCCCACCAGTACAGGGCCGTCCCCCAGCCGGCGAAGGCCCATCCGACGACCCGCGCCGCGGTGCCCGCGCCGCCGTCGTGGTCGCCGAGCAGCAGCAGCGGGAACGCGTACAGCAGGCACATCGTCGCCGCCTTGCCGATGAAGTGCACGGGCAGCGTGCCGCCGTAGCCGAGCCGCCGCACGATCGGCGCGATCGGCAGGATCGACACCTCGCGGGCGACGAGCGCGAGCACCAGCCACAGCGGGATGATGTCGCGGATGGTGAGCCCGACGAGCGTGGCGAGGATGTAGAGGCGGTCGGCGGCCGGGTCGAGGACCATGCCGAGCCTGCTCGTCTGGTTGAACGCCCGCGCGAGCTTCCCGTCCAGCCAGTCCGACAGGCCCGCGAACACCAGCAGGCCGAGCGCCCACCAGTCCGCCTCGACGAGGACGAGCCACAGGAACAGCGGGACGCCCAGGAGCCGGGCGAGGCTCAGGATGTTGGGCACCGTGAAGATCCGGTCCTGCGGGGCCTCCTGCAAAGTGCTCACCGACGCGTCGCCTCCCCTGGTCCCCTTGATCCTGACCCTATCCGTAAGGGGAGGAAAGCCCCCCGGCGGCGTCGGGGTCGGAGTCGGGAGGGTCCCGGCGAACGGGCGCTACCGGATGCGGCGGGGGGGCGCGTCACGCCCGGCGCGGCGCGACGGCGTCCTCGAGCGGGAGGACGGCGGTGACGACGAACCCGCCGGACTCGCCCGGCCCCGCGTCGAGCGTCCCGCCCACGCTGCGCGCCCGCTCGATCATTCCGAGGATCCCGAACCCCCCGGGCGGGCCGCCGGACGGGCCCCGGCCGTCGTCGGCGACCCGGACGACGAGCCGCCCGCCGTCGCGCGCCAGGCTCACCGTCGCGCGCTTCGCGGCGGCGTGCTTGACAACGTTGGTCAGGGCCTCCTGGACGATCCGGTACGCGGCGACCCCCGTCTCCGGGGGCGGTGTCCCGACGTCCCCGTCCCGCAGGTCGACGTCGATCCCGCCGCCGCGCGCCGCCCGCACGAGGCCGGCGACGGCGTGCAGTCCCGGCAGCGTCTCGGGGGCGCCGACGTCGGTGCCGCGCAGGACCTGGAGCGTGCCGCGCAGCTCGACGCGCGCGTCCCGGCACGTCGAGGCGATGGAGGCGAGCGCGTCGGCCAGCTCCTCCCGGTCGAGCGGCCGGTCCCCGCGCACGAGGTGGGCCGCGGCGCCGGCCCGCACGCCGATCAGGGTGATGCTGTGCGCGAGCAGGTCGTGCAGGTCGCGGGCGATCCGCAGGCGCTCCTCGGCGACCCGCCGGCGCGCCTCCTCCTCCCGCGTGCGCTCGGCCCGCTCGGCCCGCTCGGTGATCGTCGCGAGCCGCGCCCGGTGCACCCGCCACACCTGGACGGCGATGACGACCGACACCACGGCCTCGATGACCGCGATCTGCTCGCGCAGGGATCCGCCGCCCGCCCGCATCGCCATGCCGACCACGCAGACGGCGAGCAGGGACGCGGCGACGCCGAGCACGATCCGCACCCGGCGCCCGAGCACCGCGTAGGCGAACAGCGCGATCACCTCGGCGGGCACCAGCGCGTGGTGCTGGTACTGCGCCAGGTGGTAGGGCAGCACCAGGGCGACCAGCGCCACCAGGCCGGGGGCCGGCCACCGCCGGATCACCGCGAGCGGGACGTGCGCCGCCACCAGCAGCAGGGCGCCGGGCGCGTCCAGCCCCCGCACGCCCGGCCACAGCACGGCGGCCGCGGCCGCCGCTCCCGCCAGCGCCGACGCCGCCAGGGCGTCCTTCACCGTCGCGTCGACCCGGGGCACCCTCAGCACGCGCCCATTCTCCCCCACTCAGGCGATCTTCGCGCGCCGGCCCGCGCCCCGCGCGCACGCCCCGCACGAATGATCCTTCCGGTGGGCCGTGCGCGGCCGGAGGCCCGCCTTATAGTGCTGCATACCCCGTCACGAAGGGCCGACAGTTGTCCGTCCCCCCGCCTGCTGTCCCCCCGCCTGCCGCCCCTCAGCCCCCCTCCTCCCGGCCCGGACTCCGGATGACGCTCGGGGCGCGGGCCTACCGATGGCCGCTCCGCCTCCTGGCCGCCGCGCCGGCGGCCGCCGCGGTCCTCGTGCTCGCGACCCGCACCCGGACGCTCGACCCGGAGAGCGCCCGCCGGACCCTGCTGCTCTGCGGCGGCGGCTGCCTGGTCGCCGCCCTGGCCGCCGTCCTCTGGGCTGCCCGCCTCCACCGGACCCGCCTCGTCGTGACCATCGGCGAGGACGGGGTGACCCTCCGCCGCGGCGGGCGGGAGGCGGCCGTCCCGGCCGGAGCCGTGGAGGCGGTGGGGATCCGGTGGCCCGTCGACGACCCGGTCTGGACGCTCTGGCTCGACCCGGGGCGGGCGCCGGGCGTCGAGGCCGTCGCCGAGGTCGACGGGAGGGCGGTGACCCTGCTCAGGGGCCGATCGCTGCCGTCCGGATGGCTCCCGGCCGTCCGGACCGCGACCGCGGACCGCCTGGGCGCCGCCTGGCGGGTCGTCGACGACGAGGGACGGGAGGTGCCGCCGCCCGCGGCGGGCGCCCTCGGCCGGGCCCGCCACATCGTCGTGGACGGCAGGGGCCGCTACCGCGACCGGCGCGGCGGCGCCGTCCTCGCCGTGGCGTGCCGCCGGCGCGGCGGGCGGACCACCGTGCTGCGCGACCCCCACGCCGCCGTGCTGCTGACGGTCCGGGGCCCGTCCCGGCTGCCGGGCCGCGACCGCGTGCGCGTCCTCGGCGCGGACGGCAGCCCCCTCGGATTCGTGCGCGGCCTGCGCGAGCCGTCCTTCCACACCGCCGGCGGGATCCTCCTCGGCAGCACCCGCGCGACCGGCGACGGCCGCGTCGTCACCGGCGTCGACGGCCGCCGCTCGGCCGCCCTGCGGGCCGGCGGCGACGACGGGTCCCGGGTGGAATTGGAGCGGTCGCCGTCCGCCCCGGACCCCCTCCGGACCCTGGTCCTGGCGCTGCCCGTCGCGCTCCCCGCGCGGGACCTCCGCGCGGGCGCGTTCTAACCCACGGGCGGCGGTTGCGGCAACCGGGGCCGCCCGGGTTAACGTCGTGGCGACAGATCGCGGGGGCCCGGCGAACCGGGCTGAGATAGCGGCTGGGACGGCCGCTGACCGCATGAACCTGACCGGGTAATGCCGGCGTAGGGAGAGATCGAGTCGTCATGACCGAACCTGTGGTTCCAGCTGCCCGCAAGACCTACCTCCAGGGCTCGCGCCCGGACATCCGGGTCCCGATGCGGGAGGTGCCGCTGACCAACGGCGACGTCGTCGTCCTGTACGACACGTCCGGGCCGTACACCGATCCAGAGCAGGAGACCGACGTGCGCGGGGGGCTGCCGCCCCTGCGGGAGACCTGGATCGCCGAGCGCGGCGACACCGCCCCCTACGAGGGGCGGGCGGTACGCCCAGAGGACGACGGGAGGCGGTCGTCGCCCCCCGCCCTCCCCGGCGCCGGCGGCGTGGGCGCCCTGCCGCGGCGGCCGCGGCGCGCCACCGGCGGCGCGGTGACGCAGCGCGCCTACGCGCGGCGCGGGGAGATCACGCCGGAGATGGAGTTCGCCGCGCTGCGCGAGGGCGTGGCGCCGGAGTTCGTCCGGGACGAGCTGGCCGCCGGGCGCGCGGTGCTGCCCGCCAACGTCAACCATCCCGAGATCGAGCCGATGGTCATCGGACGGAACTTCCTCGTCAAGGTCAACGCCAACATCGGCAACTCGGCCGTCGCGTCCTCGATCGAGGACGAGGTCGAGAAGATGACCTGGGCGACCCGCTGGGGCGCCGACACGATCATGGACCTGTCGACGGGCCGCGACATCCACACCACGCGCGAGTGGATCCTGCGCAACTCGCCCGTGCCGGTCGGGACCGTCCCGCTGTACCAGGCGGTCGAGAAGGTCGGCGGCGACCCGGCGGAGCTCACCTACGAGGTCTTCCGCGACACCGTGATCGAGCAGGCGGAGCAGGGCGTGGACTACATGACCGTCCACGCCGGGGTGCTGCTGTCCTACGTGCCGCTGACGGCGCGGCGCAAGACGGGGATCGTGTCGCGGGGCGGGTCGATCATGGCGGCCTGGTGCCTGGCGCACCACGAGGAGAACTTCCTCTACACCCGCTTCGAGGAGCTGTGCGAGATCTTCGCCGCCTACGACGTGACCTGGTCGCTCGGGGACGGCCTGCGCCCCGGCTCCGTCGCGGACGCCAACGACGAGGCCCAGTTCGCCGAGCTGCGCACCCAGGGAGAGCTGACGCGGATCGCGGCGCGGTTCGGCAACCAGGTGATGAACGAGGGGCCCGGCCACGTCCCGATGCACAAGATCAAGGAGAACGTGGACCTGCAGCAGGAGTGGTGCGACGGGGCGCCCTTCTACACGCTCGGCCCGCTGACCACCGACATCGCGCCCGGCTACGACCACATCACCTCGGCGATCGGCGCCGCGATGATCGGCTGGCACGGCACCGCGATGCTCTGCTACGTCACGCCGAAGGAGCACCTCGGGCTGCCCGACCGCGAGGACGTCAAGGCCGGCATGATCGCCTACAAGATCGCGGCCCACGCCGCGGACCTCGCCAAGGGGCATCCGGGCGCGCAGGCGTGGGACGACGCGCTGTCGGAGGCGCGGTTCGACTTCCGCTGGGAGGACCAGTTCAACCTCTCCCTGGACCCCGGCACCGCCCGCGCCTTCCATGACGCGACGCTCCCGGCGGCGCCGGCCAAGACCGCGCACTTCTGCTCGATGTGCGGCCCGCACTTCTGCTCCATGAAGATCACGCGGGACGTGCGGCGGTTCGCGGCCGAGCGCGGCCTCGCCGACGCGGACGCCCTCTCCGCCGGGATGCGGGAGAAGGCGGAGGAGTTCAGGGCCGGCGGCGGCCGCCTGAACCTCCCGGTGTCGCCCGCCGACGCCTGACCCGCGCCGCCGGGCGGGTCGGCGGGAAACGCGGCCGGGCCCGCCGCGCACGGTGCGCGGCGGGCCCGGCGGCGTCCGGGGGCATCTCGGCGCAGGTCGGGGCATCGGCGCGGATAGGATTGAGGGACCGTTCCAAACGCCGCGGATCCTCCCGATCGCCGCAGGCCCGTTCCACCCCCGGGAAGGATCGACGACCCAGGTGACCAGCGACGACATGGCGAAGACGCGCCCGGTGCGGGCCGACGTGCGGCGCAACCGCGCGCGGCTGCTCGCCGCGGCGCGGGAGACCTTCCAGCGTCAGGGGGCGGGCGCCTCGCTCGAGGGCGTCGCGCGGCTCGCGGGCGTCGGCATCGGCACGCTCTACCGCCACTTCCCCACCCGCCAGGACCTCCTGGAGGCTCTGCTCGCCGACGTGTACGCCGGGCTGGCGGCGGCCGCCCGCGACCTGCTGGACTCCCCGTCGCCCGGCGAGGCCCTGCTGGCGTGGCTGCGGACGTTCGTCTCGGAGATCACCGCCTTCCCGGGCATGGCGGCCTCGGCGATGGTGTCGCTGCGCGACCCCCGCCTCGACCCCTCCGGCTCCCGCGCGGCGATGTCGGAGGCGGGCGAGGCGCTGCTCGTCCGCGCGCAGCGCGCCGGGGAGGCGCCCGCCGGCGCGCCGTTCGCCGACGTGCTGAGGCTGGCGGGCGCGATCGCCACGGTCGCCGAACGGGACCCGGACGCCGCGTCCCGGCTGCTGTCGCTCGCCGCGGCCGGCGTGGCGCCGGGCGCGGCCCGCTAGGGCCGGTCAGTCCGTCTCGGGCGCGGGCAGGACGCGGCGGGGGCCGCGCGGCGCGTCGGCCCGCCGGCGCCACTCGCGCGGGTAGCCGACCGACACCTCGATGTGCGGGACGCCGCCGGTCCAGATCGTCCGGGGAATGTGCAGGTGCCCGTAGACGACGGACACCGCGCCGAACCGGCTGTGCCAGTCGGCGGTGCGCTCGGTGCCGCACCACTGGGCGAACTCGGGGTACCAGAGGACGCGGGTGGGTTCGCGGACGAGCGGCCAGTGGTTCACGAGCACGGTCCGCGTGCCCGGCTCCAGGGCGGACAGGCGCCGCTCGGTGTAGGCGATCCTGGCGTCGCACCAGGCGTCCCGCCCGGGGTACGGGTCGGGATGCAGGTAGACCTCGTCGGTGCACACGACGCCGGCCTCGTGCGCGGCTTCGAGAGCCTCCTCCTTGCTGGACGTGCCGTCCGGGCGGAACGTGTAGTCGTACAGGATGAACAGCGGCGCCACGGTGACGGCGCCGTCCGGACCGTCCCAGGCGGGGTAGGGGTCCTCGGGGGTCAGCACGCCGAGGCCGCGGCACATCTCGACGAGCCGGCGGTAGCGTGCCTCACCGCGCAGTTGCACGGGGTCGCCCTTGACGGTCCACAGCTCGTGGTTGCCGGGCACCCACAGCACGGTGGCGAAGCGTTCGGCGAGCGTGCGCAGCGTCCACTCGACGTCCGCGAAGCGCTCGGCGACGTCGCCCGCGACGATCAGCCAGTCGTCCTCGGACGAGGGCCTCAGGCCCTCGACGAAGGCGCGGTTCTCCGGAAACCCCACATGCAGGTCGCTGATCGCGTAGACGCCGCCCATCCAGCGATCGTAAGCCCCGGCCCCCGCGCGGGCCGCGCCTCCGCGGGCGACCGCGCCCCCGCTTGCGTCTCCATGCGAGAAACCGTCCCCGGAAGCGCGGAAAAGGGTCCGTGCTCCTTTCCGGAGCACGGACCCCGCCGGTCCGCCGGATCAGTTGTTCTTGCCCCAGACGTAGACGCCCAGGCCCATGGCGAGGAGGCTCGCCCAGCTGAACACGGCGCGGACGGTGTTCCACGCCGTCCAGCGGCCGGAGTAGTCCGACCAGATCTTCGCCGCCTCGGCCGCGTCCTTCGGGATCGTGACACCGTCCAGGTCGGTGTTCATCGGGATGTTCACCACGAAGCTCGGCAGGAGCGCGCCCGCGAAGTACAGGGCCGCCGCGGCGAAGAAGAGCAGCGCCGCCGACTTCTGGTCGAGGGTGAGCAGCAGCACCCCCGCCGCGGCCGCCAGCACCGGGACCAGGAGGAACATCGCCACGAAGACCGGGTTCTGGATCCTCTGGTTGATGCCCTGCATGGCATCGATCGCCGAGGCGGGCCGCGCCGCGTTCAGTCCGGGCATGACGCCGGTGGAGAAGCCGAAGAACGTTCCGGCCATCCCGGCCGCCATGATGATGGACAGGGTCGCCGAGACGCCCGCGAGGGAGAATTTCATGTCGTCCAGTCCTCAGTGTCAGTGGTTCCAGATGCCGCTGGCGGCGGCTTCGCGCGCAAACTCGGAGAAGTCGCGCGGGGGGCGGCCGAGGGCCCGCTCGACGCCGTCGGCGGGCCGGGCGTTGCGTCCGTCCAGCACGGTCGTGAACAGGTAGGTCAGCAGGCCGACGACCTCCTCGGGCACGCCGTGCTCCCGCAGGGCCGCGGCGTAGTCGTCCGCGCCCACGGGCACGAAGGCGATCTCGCGTCCGGCGGCGCGGCCGATCTCGGCGACCGCCTCGGCGAACGTGAGCGCCCGGGGCCCGGTGACCTCGTACACCTCGCCGGCGTGGCCGTCCCGGGTGAGCGCCTCGACCGCGACGTCCGCGATGTCGTCGGCGTCCACGAACGGTTCCGGAACCTCGCCCGCCGGGAGGACGACCTCGCCGGCCCGCACGGGGTCGAGCAGGTAGTCCTCGCTGAAGTTCTGCGCGAACCAGCTCGCCCGCACGACCGTCCAGGCCAGGCCCGACGCCTGGACGATCCGCTCGCAGTCCCGCGCCTCGGGCTCGCCCCGCCCCGAGAGCAGGACCACGCGCCGCACGCCCGCGTCCACCGCCGCGTCCGTGAACGCGCGGATGGCGCCGGGAGCGCCGGGCGCGGCCAGGTCCGGGTAGTAGGAGAGGTAGACGTTCTCGACGTTGCGCAGGACGGGCGCCCAGGTGGACTCGTCCTCCCACTCGAAGGGCGGCGAGGCCGACCGCGAGCCCATCCGGACGGGGACGTCCAGGGCCTCCAGCCGCTCGACGACGCGGCGGCCGGTCTTGCCGGTCCCGCCGAGGACGAGGGTGAGGCCGCTTTCGATGATGCCGTGTTCGCTGTTCGTCATGCCCTGAAGTCAACAGGCAGACGGTTCCGGCCACCATCGTTGAGAAGCTCGCCCGCATACGCCAGCGTCTACGCTGGCCTCCATGGACGCTCTGACCGAACTCCTCGACGGTCCGCGCGCGCGGGGGGCGTTCATGCTGCGCTCGACCCTCGCCCCGCCCTGGTCGCTCCGAATCCAGGACGAGGCGCCGCTGACCCTGCTCTCCATGGTCAGGGACGAGGCGTGGCTGATCCCCGACAGGGGCGATCCGCAGCGCGTCGGCCCCGGCGACATGGTCGTCTTCCGCGGCCCGGACGCCTACACCGTCAGCGACGACCCGGCGACCGCGCCGCAGATCGTCATCCATCCCGGGCAGCGCTGCACCACCCCGGACGGCACGAGCCTGTCGGAGGCCATGGACCTCGGCGTCCGCGCCTGGGGCAACGACCCGGACGGGCCGGCGGTCATGCTGGTGGGCACCTACCAGATGCGCGGCGCCGTCACGCGGCGGCTGCTGGCCGCGCTGCCCCCGATGGCGGTCGTCCGCGGCGACACGTGGAGGTCGCCGCTCGTCGACGTGCTCCAGGAGGAGATCGGCAAGGACGAGCCCGGCCAGGACGTCGTCCTCGACCGGCTTCTCGACCTGCTGCTCATCGCGACGCTGCGCGCCTGGTTCTCCCGCCCGGACGCCGCCGCCCCCGGCTGGTACCGGGCCCACGGCGACCCGGTCGTCGGCCCCGCGATGCGGCTCCTGCACGACGACCTGGCGCATCCCTGGACGGTCGCGGACCTCGCGGCCCGGGTCGGGGTGTCGCGCGCGGCGCTCGCGCAGCGGTTCGCGAAGCTGATCGGCGAACCGCCCATGGCCTACCTCACCGGCGTCCGCCTCGCGCAGGCCGCCGACCTGCTGCGCGAGACGGAGGCGACGCTGGATGCCGTGGCCCGCAGGGTCGGCTACGGCAACGCCTTCGCGCTGAGCACGGCCTTCAAGCGCGTGCACGGCGTCAGCCCGCAGGAGTACCGCGCGGGGGCGGCGACCGCCTGACCGGCGGCCACCGGCCCCGGCGGGCTACCGTGGAACGTACAGGCGGATGTCGTCCACCTGCGCCGATCCCTCGTAGAAGTTCATGTGCGGGTCACCGATCATGAACCTGTCCGGGTAGGCGGAGCCGGCCGGCCAGGTGTCGCGGTCGACGAGGGTGCCGCCCGGTCCCGTCCAGGTCCAGTCGGCGTTGAACCGGCCGTCGTACTCGCCCGGCTTCTGGTTGTAGTGCCAGATCGGCTCGCCGTCCTGGACGAACGAGCGCGTGTAGCGCAGGGTCGTCCTGCCCACGTGCGCGAAGACCCCGGACATCTCCATCGTGTAGGCGCCGCCGCGCCGCTCCACGGCGAACGTGTACGGCTCGTCCGGCAGCAGCTCGGGTTTCAGGTCGACGGTCGAGACGATGGCGCCGCCCTTGCGCAGCCCGCACCCGCTCTCCATCAGGTACTCGGTGCCCGGCATGGTCGGGTAGCGGCGGTCGTCGGTCATGAAGATCGCGTTGACGCCGTTGCCCGTCCCGGCGGAGTACGGCTCGTACTGCCCGGTGGCCGGGTTGCAGTACAGCAGGCCCTTCCCGGTGTACTTGTAGCGGTTGTAGCCGTCCATGGCGACCTTGCGATGGCCGTGGACGAACACGTTGTTGTGCGGCGCCACCTGCCGGTAGTCCATGATCGACATGTAGTAGAAGCCGTTGGAGTCGGTGCGGACGTCGGCCCACTCGCACTCGGGCCGCGTGTAGTCGCCGCCGGACGCCCACGGGAAGTTGGTCTTGCAGCCCTCCGGCGAGTAGCCGTTGATCCGGCCGTCCGGATAGTCCCAGGACCCGTTCCTCCGGCCGCCGAAGTCCAGCCCGCGCAGCGTCATCTCCACCCGGTACTCGGCGGGCAGGTCGCGGGTCGAGCGGATGACGACGCCCGCCTGGTGGGCCGGCTCGTCCAGCCGCGCCACGCCCTTGCGGGAGGTGAGCGTGGGCGGCGCGTCCGGCCGGCCGTCGCCGTCGGCGTCGCGGGCGGCCAGCTCGGCGGTGAGCCAGCCGCGCCTCCCGAACGTGAACGACTTGCGGTAGGTCTTCATCTCGGCGAGCCGCGTCCGGAACGCCGGGCCGCCCATCGTGTCGAAGTAGGCGCCGTCGTTGTCGTAGATGTCGACGTTGTACGGGCTGGACGGGCCGTCGCCGTCCGGCCTCCAGGGGGCCTTCGCGTCGTCGATGTGCCGGTCGAACGGCTCGGAGGCCACCAGCCTCCAGCCGTCCCTGGCCCCCGGCCCGCCCGCCTCCGCCTGGGCCGGCGCCGCGCCGAGCGCCGCCGGCATGACCATCGGCAGGGCCAGCGCCACGGCGCCGCGCACGAGCTTCCTCATCTGGCCGCCTTCCTCGCCGCGCGGGCGCGGCGTTGACACGGTCGGGATCGGCACCGTCTGCCGACCTGCCGAGACCGTAGTCCGGGCCCCACGGCCATGACCACGGCAAACATCGCCAAAGTGGTATTGACCAGTCGCCATAATGGGACATACCGTGTGCGACGACAGGAACCGCTTCAAAGGAGGTGACAGGCGTGCCATCCGCCGGTGAGCCCCGATCCGCGAGCACGAAACGGCAGGCGGTGCGCCGGGAGCTGCTCGCGATGCTGGACGGCCTGGACGTCGGGGACGCGCTGCCGTCCGAGCGGCGGCTGGCCGAGGAGC
Source organism: Actinomadura coerulea (assembly GCF_014208105.1). NCBI lineage: Bacteria > Bacillati > Actinomycetota > Actinomycetes > Streptosporangiales > Thermomonosporaceae > Actinomadura > Actinomadura coerulea. The sequence goes on along the minus strand of NZ_JACHMQ010000001.1, from coordinate 1,869,160 downwards.
TCGGCGTCTCGCGGCCGACGCTGCGCCAGGCCATCGACGGGCTCGTGACCGAGGGCCTGCTCGACCGGCGGCACGGCAGCGGGACCTACGTGGCCGAACCCCGGATCGCCGTGTCCCTGACCATGACCTCGTTCACCGAGGACATGATCAGGCGCGGGATGAAGCCGGGCGGCAGGGTGCTGTCGTTCCGCACCGAGACCGCGGGGGCGCGGATCGGCCGCCGCCTGGCCCTGTCGCCCGTCGAAGAGGTATTTACCATTCGGCGGCTCCGGCTGGCCGACGAGGCCCCCATGGCCATCGAGACCCTCTACCTGCCGCGGGCGCTGATGCCGGGCCTGCGGCGGAGCGACCTGGAAGGGCGGTCGTTCTACGACCTGCTCCGGGGCAGCGGCGTCGTCATCGCCTCGGGCACCGAGACCATCGAGCCGACCGTCACCACCGCCGAGGAGGCCGCCGAGCTCGGCGTCCCGGTGCACATGCCGGCCTTCCTGTTCGAGCGGATCACCAGGGACGCGGGCGGCCGGCCGCTGGAGTACGTCCGGTCCCTCTACCGGGGCGACCGGTACCGGCTGGAACTGGACCTGCGACCACCGAACCACTGACCGCACGCCCGGGCGCCGCGTCCCGGGCGCACGATCGTCCGTCCGCGCTGACGGGGGCGACAGCGCACCACCCATCCCCCGAGATGTGAGGCGAGTTCACCATGGACGTCATCAAGGACATCCTCACCTTCCTGGCCGACAACGTGTTCGGCCAGGTGCCCATCCTCATCGGGCTCATCACGCTGGCGGGCCTGCTCCTGCAGCGCAAGCGGTTCGAGGACGTCTTCGCCGGGGCGCTGCGCGCCACGATCGGCGTGGTCATCCTGTTCATCGGCATCGAGGTCTTCACCGGCGGGCTCACGAGCTTCCAGACCGTGCTCGCCAGCGCGATGGGGACCACGCCGCCGAAGGCCGACAACACCCTCGCCGACTTCCTCGCCGACCAGGGCGGGACGATCGCGCTGGTGATCACGGTCGCGTTCCTGGCGCACGTGCTGGTCGTGCGGCTCTTCCCCGCGGCCCGCTACCTGTACCTGACCGGCCACCTGATGTTCTGGATCAGCACGGTCACGGTCGCCTCCCTGGTGACGATCGCGCCCGGCGCCGACCAGCTCACGCTCGTGCTCTGCGGGGCCGGGTTCGTCGCCGCGTACTGGACGCTGCAGCCGCTGTGGATGCGGCCGCTGATGCGCCGCGTCATGCCGGACGACCGGTTCGGGTTCGCGCACACCAGCTCGCTCGCCTGCCTGATCACCGGCTACGCGGCCCGCCCGCTCGGCAGCCGCGACAAGCACGACACCGAGAAGCTGAAGCTGCCGCGGCAACTGTCGTTCTTCAAGGACGTCAACGTCAGCACCGCGCTGATCATCACTGTGATCATGCTGGTCGGGGTCGCGTTCGCCGACCACGGCGTGGTGACCAAGGCCGCGGCCGAGATGGACGACAAGCTGTCGCCGTGGGTGTGGGCGGTCCTGGTGGGCCTGCGCTTCGCGGGCGGCATCGCGATCCTGCTGTTCGGCGTCCGGATGTTCCTCGGCGAGATCGTCCCGGCGTTCAAGGGGTTCAGCGACCGCGTCATCCCGGGCACGCGCCCCGCGCTGGACGCGCCCACCGTGTTCCCCGTCGCGCCGACCGCCGTCATGGTCGGGTTCGTCTCGTCGACCGTGGTGTTCCTGGTCTGCCTCGGCGTGTTCGCCGGCGCCGGGTGGTTCACCCTCGCCCCGCCCATGATCATGCTGTTCTTCGTGGGCGGCGCGGCGGCCCTGTTCGGCAACGTCGTGGCGGGCTGGCGCGGCGCCGTCCTCGGCGGCGTCGTCACCGGGCTGACCCTCGCCGTCGGGCAGGCCGTCACCTGGGGCCTGTACGAGCGGACCGCGCCCGAGCTGGCGACGCTCGCCGACCCCGACTGGTACGCGATCGGCTGGCTGCTGAAGGCCGCGGACCCGGTCGTCGGCGGCAACTCGGTCTGGCTCGTCCCCGCCGTCGCGGTCGGCGCGATGATCACTACCCTGCTGCTCCTCGGCCGCGCCGAGAAGCGCCGGGCGGCGGACGAGGAGGAGGCGGCGCCGGAGAGCGCGGCCCCCGCGGAGGCCTGACGGACCACGCAGGGCCCGGCGGAGACCCGCGCGGGCCCGACCCGTCCCTACGAGGAGAGAAGGACGACATGGCACTGGACCGGCAACTGGAGATCCTCGCGGTCTGCGGCGTCGGCATGGGCTCCAGCCTGATGCTCAAGATGACCGCCGAGGACGCGCTGCGCTCGCTCGGCGTGGACGCCCGGGTGGAGAACACCGACGTGTCCACGGCGCGCGGGATGTCGCCCGACGTGGTGATCGGCCAGGGCATGCACACCGGCGAGATCGCCGACCTGGCCCCCGTGGTGATCACCATCAGCGACTTCCTGGACAAGGAGGGCCTGGAGGCCCAGCTCAGGGAGCGCCTCACCGAGCAGGGGTGGCTGTCGTGACGGCCCGCTCCGAGGGGGCGGCCACCGGCGCCGCCGCGCCGGGCGCGATCGTGGCCGCGGCCGACGGGGCGACCGCGGGCGACTGGCGGGACGCCGTCCGCGCGGCGGCCTCCGCGCTGGTCGCCGCGGGCGCGGCGGGCGAGGGCTACCCGGAGGCGTGCGTCCGGGTGGTGGAGGAGAACGGCCCCTACATCGTGCTGACCAAGGGGCTCGCGCTCGTCCACGCCCGCCCCGAGGAGGGCGGCCTGGCCGTCGGCGTCGGCGTGACCCGGCTGGCCGCGCCGGTCGAGTTCGGCCATCCCGACAACGACCCGGTCGACCTGCTGCTGGCGTTCTGCACCCCCGACCCCGACGCGCACGTCGGCACCCTGTCCGGGCTGGCGCGCGCGCTGTCCGGCGGGCTCGCCGACCGCCTGCGCGCCGCGTCCGGCGAGGACGACCTGGCCCGCATCCTGAAGGAGGCTCTGCCGAATGCCTGACGCGGCGCCCCCGGGGTTCCCCGCAAGGGTGCGCACCCTGCTCGACGACCTCGACTCGGCCTCGGGCGGGGCGGCCGGCGACGCGGCCGCCCTGCTCCTCGACGCGATCGAGGCCGGCGGGATCGTGCACGTCGCCGGGGCCGGGCACTCCCTGGCGATGGTGTGCGAGACGTTCTACCGGGCCGGGGGCCTCGCCGCCGTCCGCCCGATCTGGGACCCCGCCGTCTTCCCGCTCGACCACGCGCTGCGCAGCACCCGCGCCGAGCGGCGGGACGGGGTGGGGCGCGCCGTGGTCGAGAAGGCCGCGCCCGCCCCGCCCGACGTGGCGGTGGTGTTCTCCACCAGCGGCCGCAACCCCTATCCCGTGGAGGTCGCGCGGGAGTGCGAGGCGCGGGGCGTGCCGGTCGTCGCGGTGACGTCGGCGCGGGCGGCGCGGGGCGCGGCGGCGCGGACCGACACGACCCTCGCCGACCACGCGGCCATCGTGCTCGACACCTGCGTCCCGCCCGGGGACGTGCTGCATCCGGCGGGCGCGCCGCGCACCGCGGCGGTCTCCACCGTCCTCGCCGCGTACGCGTGGGCGCGGGTGCTCGCCGACCTCGACGACCTGGCGGCGGCGCGCGGCTCGGAGCCGCCGCGCTGGACGAGCGCGAACGTCCCCGGCGGCGACGAGGTGAACGCCGCGCTGCTGGAGCGCTACCGCCACCGCGTCCCCGAACTGACGGGCGAGGGCTGACGGAGGGCTGACGGGAACCGGGAGTCTTCCTGCGGCGTTTCACCTAGGGCCGGCCCACACCCGTTGTGACATGATGCGGGGTTAACTTCGGACCGGAACGAGGAGCGAGATGACGACGAGACCGACCGGGGACGACCTGCTTGCCGTGTTCACGCGCGCGGACCTCGGCGGCGACGAGAAGCTCGACCTGATGGAGTTCACGCTCGTCCTGGAGGAGCTGGGGCTGTCCTGGACGCGGGCCGAGACGCAGGACAGGTTCGAGAGGGCGGACAGCAACCTCGACGGGTTCATCTCCTACGGCGAGTTCCGCGCCGTCCTGGAGTCCCAGGGCTGGGTCGAGGGACCCGTGCCCGGCGCGCGCGCCTGACCGCGAAGAGAAGGGCCCGCCGGGTGACCGGCGGGCCCTTCCGCGCGTCTCAGGCCTGCCGGGACGTCACACGCTCCGGCCGCGCAGCTCGCGGTACCGGCGCACGAGCGCGCCGGTGGAGGGGTCGGGCGCCTCGGACGGCGGCTCCTGCGAGGTGAGCGCCGGGGCGAGGTCCATCGCCATGACCTTGCCGAGCTCGACGCCCCACTGGTCGAAGGAGTCGATGCCCCAGACCGTCCCCTCGACGAAGACGATGTGCTCGTAGAGCGCCACGAGGGAGCCGAGGGTCTTCGGGGTGAGCTTGGGCGCGAGGATGGTGCTGCTCGGCCGGTTGCCCGGCATGACCTTGTGCGGGACGACCGCCGCGGGGGTGCCGTCGGCGGCGATCTCCTCGGCGGTCTTGCCGAACGCGAGCGCCGAGGTCTGCGCGAGCATGTTCGCGGTGAGCAGGTCGTGCATCCCCTCGCGGTCCTCGAACGGCTCGGCGAAGCCGATGAAGTCGGCGGGCACGAGCCGGGTGCCCTGGTGCAGCAGCTGGTAGAAGGCGTGCTGGCCGTTCGTGCCGGGCTCGCCCCAGAAGATCGCGCCGGTCTGCGCGATGACCGGCGCGCCGTCGGCCCGCACCGACTTGCCGTTGGACTCCATCGTGAGCTGCTGCAGGTAGGCGGGGAACCGCGACAGCCGCTGGCTGTAGGGCAGGACGGCCCGCGTCTGCGCGCCGAAGAAGTCGGTGTACCAGACGCCGAGCAGCCCCATCAGCACCGGCATGTTCGCCTCGAAGGGCGCGCTCCGGAAGTGCTCGTCCACCTCCCGGAACCCGGCGAGCATCTCGCGGAACGCCTCGCCGCCGATCGCGATCATCAACGACAGGCCGATGGCGCCGTCGAAGGAGTAGCGCCCGCCCACCCAGTCCCAGAACCCGAACATGTTGGCGGTGTCGATGCCGAAATCGGCGACCCGCTCGGCGTTGGTCGACACGGCGACGAAATGGCGGGAGACGGCGTCGTCGCCGAGCCGCTCGGTGAGCCACCCCCGCGCGACCTTGGCGTTGGTGAGGGTCTCCAGCGTCCCGAACGTCTTGGAGCTGACGACGAACAGCGTCTGCTCGGGGTCGAGGCCGGCGAGCTTGCCGAGGATGTCGGCCGGGTCGATGTTGGAGACGAACCGGCAGGAGACACCCGCGTCGGCGAAGTCGTGCAGCGCCTCGTAGGCCATGGCCGGGCCGAGGTCGGAACCGCCGATGCCGATGTTGACGACGGTCGTGATGCGCTTGCCGGTGGAGCCCGTCCACTCCCCCGACCGGACGCGGCCGGCGAAGTCCGCCATCTTGTCCAGGACGGCGTGCACGTCGGCCGCGACGTCCTGCCCGTCCACCGTCAGGGCCTCTCCGGGAGGCAGCCGCAGCGCGGTGTGGAGGACGGCGCGGTCCTCGCTGACGTTGATGTGCTCCCCGCCGAACATCGCCTCGATCCTGGCGCGCAGGCCCGCCCGCTCGGCGAGCGCCGCGAGCAGCGTCAGGGTCTCGCCGGTGACGCGGTGCTTGGAGTAGTCCAGGAACAGGTCCCCCGCGGTCACGGTCATCCGCTCGGCGCGCCCCGGGTCCTCCGCGAAGAGCTCGCGCAGGTGCCGCCCGGCGATCGCCGCCTGGTGCTCGGCCAGCGCGGTCCATTCGGGCGACTCGGTGATATCTGCCATTGCCTCTCTCATCTCCTCGTGGGGGCGGGGGCTTACCCCCGCGGGCGGGCGCCGAACGTCCCCCGGGCACCGCGCCGCTCCCACGGCGATCATAGATTCGACCGCGCGTGACCGTATCAGGGCCGTCGCCGCGCGCGCAGCGATCCGCGGGCGCGCGGGGCCGCGCCCACCGCACCGGGGCCGGGGGCGATCATGATCGGGTTAGGCTCGCCCTCGGCCGCCGAGGACGGGCGGATCGCGTTTCGAGGGGAGTGCCGGGTGGGCGAGCGGGCGTTCTGGGTGGGCACCTACACCGGCGCGGCCGGCGGGGGCGCCGGGATCTACCGGGTCGCGCGGCGGGCCGACGGGACGCTGCGGGCGGCCGAGCTCGCGGTTGAGGCGGCGTGCCCGTCGTACCTGGCCGTCCATCCCACCAAGGACGTGCTCTACGCGGTCCGGGAGGAGGACCGCGGCGGGATCGCGGCGTATGAGGCCGCCGGTCCGCGGCTGCGGGAGATCGGGGCGCGGGAGGCGGGGGCGCTGCCCTGCCACCTGTCCGTGTCGCCGGACGGCGGGCGCCTCCTCGTCGCCGACTACGGGTCCGGGACGGTCCGGGCGTATCCGCTGGGCCCCGACGGCGGGCTCGCCGGGGATCCGGACGTCGTGGACGGGCACGGCGGCGGGCCTAGGGCCGACCGGCAGGAGGGCCCGCACGCCCACATGACCGTCCACGCCCCCGACGGGACGATCCTGACGACCGACCTGGGCGCGGACCTCGTGCGGTCCTTCCGCATCGAGGGCGGCGGCCTGCGGCTCGCCGGGGAGACGGCCCTTCCGGCCGGGTGCGGGCCGCGGCACCTGGCCGTCCATCCGAGCGGGCACGTGCACGTGCTGGCGGAGCTCGCCGCGTCCGTCCTCGTCCTGAGGCCGGCCGGCGGGTACGCGGGACTGGAGGTCGTGGCGGAGTCGCCCGCGACGGCCGGGCCGGCGGGCGGCTCCGCCCAGGGCGCGGCGATCAAGCTCGGCGACGGCGGCCGGTACGTCTACACCTCCATGCGCGGCACCGACGTGGTGACCGCCCACCGGGTGCTGGACGGCGGCGCGGCGCTGGAGCCGGTCGCCGACGTCCCCTCCGGCGGGCACTGGCCGCGCGACCTGCAGGTGGACGGCGAGTGGATGCACGTGGCGAACGAGCGCAGCGACGCGGTCGCGACCTTCCGGATCGGTCCGGACGGCGTCCCGGCGCCGGCGGGGCCGCCCCTGCGCGTCCCCTCGCCGGTGTGCGTGATCCCCGGCTGAGCACCGGTCCGCGCGGGCGTTTCCTGCGGGCCGCCTCGGGCACGTCCCGGGTGAACGAGCCCGACACCCAGGGAGCATCCGGACATGACGACGATCGCCACGACCAACCCCGCGACGGGCGAGGTCGAGAAGACCTTCGACGCGCTGACGGACGAGGAGGTCGACCGGCGCGTCGCGCGGGCGGCGGACGCGTTCGCCTCCTACCGCACGGTCCCCCTGGAGCGGCGGGCGGAGTGGATGAACGCCGCGGCGGACGTCCTCGACCGGGAGGCCGACCAGATCGGCGCCATGCTCACCACGGAGATGGGCAAGACGCACAAGGCGGCGGTGGCGGAGGCGCGCAAGTGCGCGAAGGCGTGCCGGTACTACGCCGAGCACGCGGCGGAGTTCCTGGCCGACCGGCGCCCCGCCGACCCGGCGGACGTGAACGCGCGGGACGCCTACGTCCGCTACCAGCCGCTCGGGCCCGTGCTGGCGGTCATGCCGTGGAACTTCCCGCTCTGGCAGGTGATCCGCTTCGCGGCCCCCGGCCTGATGGCGGGCAACGTCGGGCTGCTGAAGCACTCCTCGAACGTCCCGCAGACCGCGCTGTTCCTGGAGGACCTGTTCCGCCGCGCCGGGTTCCCCGAGGGCGCGTTCCAGACGCTGCTGATCGGCTCGGCGAAGGTCGAGCGGGTGCTGCGCGACCCGCGGGTGAAGGCCGCGACGCTCACCGGCAGCGAGCCCGCGGGGCGGTCGGTCGCCGCCATCGCCGGGGACGAGATCAAGCCGACCGTGCTGGAGCTCGGCGGCAGCGACCCGTTCGTGGTGATGCCGTCCGCCGACCTCGGGGCCGCGGCGCGCACGGCGGCGGAGTCCCGCTGCCTCAACAACGGGCAGAGCTGCATCTCGGCGAAGCGCTTCATCGTCGACACCGGCTGCGCCGACGAGTTCGAGCGGCTGTTCGTCGAGCGGATGCGCGCGAAGCGGGTGGGCGACCCGATGGACGAGGCCACCGACGTCGGCCCCCTCGTCAGCGAGCAGGGCCGCGCCGAGGTCGAGGAGCTCGTCGCCGACGCGGTCGGCAAGGGCGCGAGCGTGCTGTGCGGCGGCGAACGCCCGGACGGGCCCGGCTGGTACTACCCGCCGACGGTGGTCTCCGGGGTGACGCCCGAGATGCGGATGTACCACGAGGAGGTCTTCGCGCCGGTCGCGTCGCTGCTGCGCGTGCGCGGGGTGTCGGAGGCCGTCGAGGTCGCGAACGCGACGGGCTTCGGGCTCGGCTCGAACGCCTGGACGCGCGACGACGGCGAGCGGGAGCGGTTCGTGAACGAGCTGGACGCCGGGCAGGTCTTCGTCAACGGGATGACGACGTCCTACCCCGAGCTGCCGTTCGGCGGCGTGAAGCGCTCCGGGTACGGGCGCGAGCTGTCGGCGGACGGCATGCGCGCGTTCTGCAACGCCAAGACCGTCTGGGTGGGCTGACCGCCCGCCGCACGCCCCGGTCCGCCGCGCGCGGCGGACCGGGGACGGTCTCACCGGACGGCCTGCGGGACCTTCCACGGGTTGTCGTCGCGCAGCGGCGGCGGAAGCAGGTCCTGCGGCCAGCCCTGGTAGGCGACGGGCCGCAGGAACCGCTCCATCGCGGCCGTGCCGACCGAGGTGGTGGAGGGCGCCGTCGTGGCCGGGTACGGCCCGCCGTGCTGCATCGCGTGCGTGACGGACACGCCGGTGGGCCACTGGTTCCACAGGACGCGGCCGCTGCGGCCCGCGAGCACCGCCGCGAGCGCGGCCAGGTCGCCCGTCTCCTCCGGCTCGGCGTGCAGCGACGCGGTGAGCTGGCCGGGAAGGGCCGCCACGACCCCGGCGAGGTCGGCGAGGCGCTCGTAGGCGACGACGAGGCCGAGGGGACCGAAGCACTCCTGCGACGCGGCGTCGACATCGGCCTGGAACGCCGCCAGGTCCATGGTCAGCAGGCGCGGGGTCAGCGCCTCCGCCCGGTCCGGCCAGACCAGGCGCCGCACTCCCGGCCTGGCGCCCAGCGCGCCCGCCGCCGCCAGGTAACCGGAGCTGATCCGCTCGTTGAGCATCGGCGCGCCGGCGGACCCGCGCAGACGCGCCGCGATGCCCTCCGCGAGCCCGGCGGGCGCGAACAGCAGGCCGGGGTTCGTGCAGAACTGGCCGGCGCCCAGCGTGAGGGACGCCGCGTACCCCTCGGCGATCTCCTCGGCGCGGGCCGCGGCCGCGCCTGGTGTCACCACGGACGGGTTCACGCTGCCCATCTCGCCGTAGAACGGGATCGGGACCGGACGCTCCGCCGCGATCCTCGCGAGGGCGAGGCCGCCCCGCTGGGAGCCGGTGAACGCGGCGGCGGCGACGCCGGGATGCCGCAGGGCCTCGACTCCGGCCTCCTCGCCCTCGATCAGGGCGAACACGCCGTCCGGGAGCCCCGCTCCCGCGACCGCCTCGGCCGTCCGGCGCGAGAGCCGGGGGTGGCCCGGGTGCGCCTTGACCACGACGGGGCAGCCCGCCGCCCACGCCGACGCGGTGTCGCCGCCGGCGACGCTGAAGGCGAAGGGGAAGTTGCTCGCCGCGAACACCAGGACCGGGCCGACGGCCGTCCGGTACCGGCGCAGGTCCGGGCGGGGGCCGGTGGGCCAGCCCGGGTCGGGCCGGTCGATGCGGGCGTCGTGGAAGGCGCCCTCCAGGACCTGCTCGGCGAACAGCCTCAGCTGGAACGTGGTGCGGGTCAGCTCGCCGTTCAGGCGCGTTCCGCCGAGGCGGCTCTCCTCGTCGGCGAGGGCGACCAGCTCGCCGCGGGCGCCCTCCAGCGCGTCCGCGACCGCCTCCAGGTAGGCGGCGCGTTCGGCCGGCGGCGACGCGGCCCAGCCTGGTGCGGCGGCGGCCGCCGCGGACACGGCCTGGTCCGGTGTCATGTGGTGCTCCCTTCGTCCTCGGGGTTCGGGGCGGTGCGGGCGGTCCGCGGCGCCCGGTTCTCCACCGAGTTGCGGTACCCGTACAGCGCGTAGACGACCAGGCCGAGCACCATCCACACCGCGAACCGGACCCAGGTGATCCAGTCGAGGTTGGCGATCAGCCAGATCGAGAAGGCGATGCCGATGAGCGGCACCACCGGCACCCAGGGGGTGCGGAACGAGCGCGGCAGGTCGGGGCGGGTGCGGCGCATCACCATGACGGCGATCGCGACGACGATGAACGCCATCAGGATGCCGATGTTGGTGAGGTCGGCCGCCTCCTTGATGGGCAGCAGGCCCGCGATGACCGCCGAGCCGAGCCCGACGAGCCAGATCACGCGGGTCGGGACCTGCCGCCGCGGGTGGTTGCGGGCGAAGTAGGCGGGCAGCAGGCCGTCCCGGCTCATCGAGAACCAGACGCGGGTCACCGCCAGCATGTTCGCGAGCGCGGAGGTGGTGATGCCGACGACGGCGCCGACCGCGACGACCGTGCCGAGGCCGGTCAGGCCGACCGAGGCGAGCGCGCTGGAGAACGGGCTCTTGACGTCGATGTGCCGGTAGTCCTGCATGCCGAGCAGGACGATGCAGACCAGCAGGTAGATGACCGCGGCGATGGCCAGCGAGATGACGATCGCCTTCGGCAGCACCTTCTTGGCCTCGGCGCTCTCCTCCGCCGCCGCGCTCATGGCGTCGTAACCGTACACGGCGAAGAAGGTGGTGGCGGCCCCGGCGACGGCGCCGCCGATGCCGAACGGCAGGAACGGGCTGAAGTTGCCGGCCGAGATGTGGAACGCTCCCGCGACGATGACCAGCGCGACGATGGCGAGCTTGACCACGACGAGGATCGTCTCGAACCGCGCGGACTCCTTCGTCCCGCGCGACAGCACGAACGCCAGCAGCAGGCACAGCAGCGCCGCGAACAGGTCGACCTTGTGGCCCGCGCCGGTGCCGGGCGCGCCGAGCGCCCAGTCCGGGATGTCGAGGCCGACCTGGTCGAGGATGTAGGACAGGTAGCCGGAGATCGCGATCGCGACGACGGCGACGATCGCGGTGTACTCCAGCAGCAGGTCCCAGCCGATCGCCCAGCCGATCGCCTCGCCGAGCGCGGCGTAGGAGTAGGTGTAGGCGGAGCCGGCCTTCGGGATGGTGCCGGCGAACTCGGCGTAGCAGAGCGCGGCGGCGGCGCTGGCGATGATGGCGATCAGGAAGGAGATCATCACGCCGGGCCCGGCGTCGTCGTGGGCGACGACGCCGGCGAGCGAGAACACGCCCGCGCCGACGAGCCCGCCGAGGCTGAGCGCGACGAGCTGCCACAGCCCCATGGTGCGGCGGAGGCCCCCGGGGGTCTCCTCCTCCGAGGTGTCGACGGGTTTCAGGCGGAAGACGCCGGCCCGGGTGAACAGCGCGGACCCGCCCTGGCCCCGCGGTGGTCGTGTTTTAGGCATGGCTTGGGACATGGAGGTCCCTCCCGACTGGTGCAGGGGAATACCAATGTGGGTGTGATGCGGCGGTCAGGGCCGCCGAGAAGGGCTCGGGAAGAGCCGGCCGGTCCTTCCTAGAGGACGAAGCCCTCGGGGAAGGGATCGGCGGGGTCGAGCAGGTAGGTGGCGGTGCCGGTGATCCAGGCCCGCCCGGTGAACTCGGGGATCACCGCGGGCAGGCCGCCGGCATCGGCGGTGCCGACCAGGCGCCCGGTGAACCGGGTGCCGATGAACGACTCGTTGACGAACTCGGTGTGCAGCGGCAGCTCGCCCCGGGCGTGCAGCTGCGCCATGCGGGCGGAGGTGCCGGTGCCGCACGGCGACCGGTCGAACCAGCCCGGATGGATGGCCATCGCGTTGCGGGAGCGCCCGGCGTCCGACCCGGGCGCGAGGAACTGGACGTGCTTGCAGCCTCCGATCAGCGGGTCGGCCGGGTGGACGGGCCGGTCGGTCTCGTTGATCGCCTCCATGATCGCCAGCCCGGCGCGGAGGATGTCCTGCTTGCGGGCCCGGTCGAACGGCAGCCCGAGCGGTTCGAGCTCGGTGATGGCGTAGAAGTTGCCGCCGTAGGCCATGTCGTAGCGGACGTCCCCGAGCCCCGGCACCGACACCACCGCGTCCCGCCGGAGCGCGAACGAGGCGACGTTGCGGAGCGTGACGTGCTCGGCGGCGCCGTCGCGGACCGCGACGCGGGCCTCGACGAGCCCCGCCGGGGTGTCCAGCCGCACGATCGTCTCCGGCTCGGTCACCTCCACCATCCCGGTCTCGACCAGGACGGTAGCGACGCCGATGGTGCCGTGCCCGCACATCGGCAGGAACCCGCTGACCTCGATGTAGACGACGCCCCAGTCGGCGTCCGGCCGGGTCGGCGGCTGGAGCAGGGCGCCGCTCATCGCGGGGTGGCCGCGCGGCTCGTCCATCAGGAAGCGGCGCAGCCCGTCCAGGTGCCGCACGGCGTGGCGGCGCCGCTCGGCCATCGTCGCGCCCGGGATGGGCGCGACGCCGCCGGTGACGACGCGCGTCGGCATCCCCTCGGTGTGGGAGTCGACCGCGCTGATCGACCGGGCCGAGCGCATCAGGCGGCCCGCCGCCGCGCGAGGGCCTCGATCGCGCGGTCCATGTCGGCGGTGACGGCGGCGCGGTGCCCGGGCACGAGCGGGCCGCGCGGCGGGCGGCAGGGGCCGCCGTACCGGCCGACCTGCTCCATACCGAGCTTGATCGCCTGGACGAACTCGGTGCGCGAGTCCCAGCGGAACGCGGCGACGAGCGGCTCGTACAGGGCGCGGGCCTCCTCCAGCTTCCCGGCGGTGGCCAGCTCGTACAGCAGCGCCGACTCGGCCGGGAAGACGTTGGGGAAGCCCGCGAACCATCCGGTCGCGCCCATCAGCAGCGCCTCGAGGGTGACGTCGTCGGCGCCGGCGACGACCTCCAGGCCCGGGGCCCTCTCCCGGATCTCCAGGACGCGGCGGACGTCGCCGGAGAACTCCTTGACCGCCACGACGCCGTCGATCTGGGCGATCTCGGCGAGCAGGTCCGGGGTGAGGTCGACCTTGGTGTCGATGGGGTTGTTGTAGACCATGACCGGCAGGCCGACGGACGCGACGGCCTCGAAGTGCGCGATGATCTCGCCGCGGTTGGCCCGGTACATCGTGGGCGGCAGGCACAGCACGCCGTCGGCGCCGTCCTCGGCGGCGATCTGCGCCCAGTGCCGGGCCTGGTGGGAGCCGGGGCCGTGCACGCCGACCACGACGACGCCGTCCCGGCCGACCGCCTCCACCGCGGTGCGGGCGACGCGGCGGCGCTCGTCGTCGGTCAGCGAGGAGTACTCGCCGAGGGAGCCGTTCGGGCCGACGCCGCGGCAGCCGCTGTCGACGAGCCAGCGGCAGTGCTCGGCGTAGCGGTCGTGGTCGACGGCGAGCCCGGCGGGGGCGGCGGCGTCCTCGCGGTAGGGCAGGGCCGTCGCCACGATGACGCCGCCGAGGCTCTGGAGCTTGCTGTCGCTCATCGGGCGCTCTCTTTCTTGTCGGGTGTGTCAACTGGAGGGTTCGCGAGCTCGCCGAGCCGGATGGGCTGGGCGACGGGCCGGCGGTGGGGGTCGCCCCCGGCCGCCCGGTCGCGGAGCAGTTCGGCGACCGTGGGGCCGCAGACGCGGGCCTGGCAGGGGCCGAGGCCGGCGCGGGTGCCGAGCCTGACGGCGCGGGCGGAGCCGGCGGCCTCGCCGTCCGCGGCGCGCAGGAGGGTCCCGTAGGCGGTCTCCTCGCACCGGCAGACGATCGTGTCGGGGCGCAGCCAGCCGGGCCACGCGGCGCCGACGGGGTGCGCGGCGGCGAGCCGGTCGGCGAACGCGCGCCCCCGGTCGCGGCGCCGGCGCAGGGCGGCGGCCGCGCGGTCGCCGGGGTCCCCTCCCCCGGCGGCCCAGCCGGCGAGCAGCCCCTCGGTGCGGGCGGCGGGCGCCCCGGCGATGCCGGTGATCTCGCCGGCCGCGTAGACGCCGGGGACGCTGGTGCGCTGGTGCCCGTCGACCTCGGTGAAGGCGCCGCCGCGCAGCCGGCAGCCCGCGGCGACGGGCAGTTCGAGCTGGGGGCTGAAGCCGTGGGTGACGCAGAGCGCGTCCACCGCGACGGTGCGCTCGGTTCCGGGCACGACCGACCAGTCGTGGCGGAGCCGCGCCGTGACCGCCTCTTCGACGCGCCCGTCGCCCCGGGCCTCGATCACGGCGCGGCCCGTCCGGTACGGGACGCGGTGCCGGGCCAGCAGCGCCGCGTACCCCGCCAGCTCCCCGGCCTTGCCCGCCTGCGGCGCCAGCTCCCACGGGCGCGCGGCCCAGCCGCGCGCCACGGTGGCGGCGGGGTTGGCCTCCAGCACCGCGAGGACGGTGCCGCCGGCCTCGATCAGCGACGCGGCGACGGGGAGCAGGAACGGTCCAGAGCCGGCGATCAGGACGGGGTCGCCGATCAGCAGGCGCTCGCCCTTCGCCAGCGCCTGCGCCGCCCCGGCGGTGTGGACGCCGGGCAGGTCCCAGCCCGGGAAGGGCAGGACGCGGTCGTGGGCGCCGGGCGCCAGCACCAGCGCGTCCGGGCGCAGAACGTGCCGTTCCCGTCCGGCGCCGTCGGCCTCGCCTCGCAGCACGTGGACGTGCGGCGGCCCCTGTTCGGCGCGGTCGACGGACCAGACGGCGCTCTCGGGCCACCAGTCGCAGCGCGAATGGCCGAGCACGCGGTCGCGCAGCCGCTCGAAGCCGCTCCACCCGTGGTGCAGGCGGCCGGGGCGGGCGGCGCCGAAGGCGGCGGGCGGCATCCGGTGGTACTGGCCGCCGGGCTCCTCGGCCGCGTCGAGCAGCGTGACCCGCGCCCCGGCGCGCAGGGCGCCCGCCGCCGCGCCGAGCCCCGCCGGCCCGGCGCCGACGACCACGACGTGCCGGCTCACCGGGCCTCCCGGGACTGGGTGGCGACGGCGTCGCCGTCGCGGGCGCGGCGGCGGCACGCCCGCACGTCGCGGACGCCGTTGACGGTGAGGAGGCAGTCGAAGCAGGCGCCGATCCCGCAGAACACGCCGCGCGGCGCGCCGGAGGGCCCGCGCCGCCAGGTGCGGCGGCCCGCCGCCAGCAGCACCCCGGCGATGGTCTGGCCGTCGACGCCGTCGACGGGCTCGCCGTCCACGGTGATCCGCAGCGGGACGTCGGGGCGGCGGCCGGTCCGGTCGGCGCCCGCGGGGACGAGTCGCGCGCTCATCGTGTCTCTCCTTCGCACTGGGCGGCGGGCCGGTCCGCGCGGAACGGCGCCGCGTCGATCGCGGGGGCGCGGCCGAGCATGAGGTCGCGCAGGACGGCGGCCGTCCCGGCGGACAGGCCGATCCCGGCGCCCTCGTGCCCGGTGGCGTGCCACAGGCCCTCCAGGTGCGGATCGGCGCCGATGACGGGCAGGTGGTCGTCGACGTACGGGCGGAACCCCCCGTAGGCGCGCATCACCGGCACCCCGGCCAGGGACGGGAACAGCCGCAGCGCCTTGGCGGCGATGACCGACAGCACCTCGGGGCGGATCCGGTCGTCGAACCCGACCCGGCGGCGCGAGGAGCCGAGGAGGATCGTCCCGGCCCGGGTGGACTCGACGACGGCGGACGCCTGGAGGTCTCCGGCGCCGCTGCCGACCGCGGCCACGTAGTCGGCGTCGTAGACCTTGTGGAAGACCGTCGGCGGCATCGGCGCGGTCACCAGGACCTCGCCTCGGCGGGGCCGGACGCCGAGCCGGACGCCGAGCCGTGCGGCGACCTCACCCGCCCAGGGCCCGGCCGCGTTGACGACGGCGTCGGCCCCGATCGTGCCGCCGGAGGTGCGGACGCCGGTGACGCGGCCGCCGCGCCGGACCGCGCCGAGGACCTCGCATCCGGTGCGCAGGACGGCTCCGGCGCGCACGGCGGCGGCCAGCAGGGCGACGGCGGCACCGGCGGGCTGGACCTGCGCGTCCTCGGGGTAGTGGACGGCCTTGGCGAAGTCGCGCGTCAGGTGGGGTTCGGCGGCGGCGAGGGCGGCGGCGTCCAGGTCCTCGGCGGCGATCCCGGCCTCGCGCTGGGCGCCGGCGAACTCCGTCAGCGCATCGGCGCCCGCGGCGGTGGTGGCGACGACGATGCCGCCCTTGGCGTCCCACTCGACGCCGCCGGCGTTCGGGTCGCCGTCCAGGATGGCGGGCCACAGCTCGCGCGACAGCCGCGCGAGTTCGAGCTCCGGGCCCGGCCCCTTGTCGGAGAGCAGGATGTTGCCCTCGCCGTGGGCGGTGGTCCCGGCGGCGGGGCCGCCCCGGTCGGCGACGATGACCGCGCATCCCGCCAGGGCCAGCTCGCGGGCGCAGGCCGCGCCGATGATCCCGGCGCCCAGCACCACGACCCGCGTCATCGACCCTCCCGTTTGCCGTTCGTTAAACCGAACGATTCCGAGAGTAGGCGCGTCCCTCGCGCGATGTCAACGCGCGGGCGGCCCCGGTTTCAGGGAGTTTCCACCAGATGGGACGGAGTTCCGGGCGAGGCGTGAAGCCGCTGGTCAGCGCTGTACTGCAGCAGCAGGACGGACCGGACGGGCCCGTCGACGGCGGTGTAGCGGTGCGGCAGGCGCGCGTCGAAGCCGACGTAGTCGCCCGGCCCGAGCTCGACGTCCCGGTCGTCCACCCGAACGGCGAGGCGCCCGGACTGCACGATCGTGTGCTCCATCCCCACGTGGCCGAGCGAGTCCTGCCGGCGCCCGGCCCTGACCTGCTGGTCGTACACCTCGAACATGGCGCCGCCGGACTCGATCCCGCGCAGCGGCCGCAGATCCACGCCCTGCCCGCTCAGCACCTCCACCTCCGCCGCCCGCACCACCGTGAGCCCGGACGGCTCCTGGTGGTCGAGCAGGTCGGAGATGGGGACCTCCAGCGCGCGCGACAGGCTGAACACGGTCTCGATCGTCGGGTTCCCGGCGCCCGCCTCCAGCTGGGACAGCGTCGCCTTGCCGATCTTGGAGCGGCGGGACAGCTCCGACAGCGACAGGCCGAGCTCCAGCCGCGCGCGGCGCAGGTTGCCGGCCAGCACGTCCCGCACCGATTCCCCTGACGCGCCCACGCTCCCGCTCCTCGTCCGCTCGCCCGCTCACGTTCGCTCTATCGAACGGCCAGTGTACTCGGCGGGCCGGAGGGGTCAGCGCTCCATCGGCCAGGGGGAGAGCCTTTCCACGCCGCCGCCGCGCTGTCGAGTGGCGAAAGGGCAAGCGGTGCTTACCGATCAGTGCATGAGATCGCATGCTTGGCCGTCTCGACGCCCGTGCCCGGACGTCTCACGCTTTCACCATCCGGACCACGAGGACCTGCCGGCCACGAGCGACGGAGAGCCCCCGATGACCCCACTGACCCCGCGGGACCGCGGACGCCGGTTCCGGACTCTCACCGCGGCGGGCGCCGGCCTGCTGCTCGTCCCGCTCGCCGCGGCCTGCGGGTCGGGCGGCTCCGGCGGCTCGGGCGCCATCAGGATCGGTGTCCCGGCGCCGCTGAGCGGCGACTCGGCCTCGGCGGGGCAGGACATCCTCGCCGCGGCCAAGGTCGCCGCCGACGAGATCAACAAGGCCGGCGGGGTGGACGGCCGCAAGGTCCAGATCGTGGAGGCCGACGACCAGTGCAGCGCCCAGCAGGGCGCGCAGGCCGCGCAGAAGCTCCTCAACAGCGGGGTCGTCGCGGTCGCCGGCGGGTACTGCTCGGGCGCGGCGGTGCCCGCGATCCCGATCTACGGCAGGCGCGGCGTCCCGTTCGTGATGGACGCCTCCACCAACCCCTCCCTCACCGACGGCGGCAAGGGCAAGGTGTTCCGCACCTGCGGGCGCGATGACAACCAGGGCCTGGTCGCGGCGAAGTTCATGACCGGGCCGCTCGGCGCGAAGCGGATCGCGCTGCTGCACGACAACACCACCTACGCCAAGGGGCTCGCGGACGCGGCGGCGAACTCGGCGCGGCAGGCGGGCGGTCAGGTCGTCTACGAGAACGCGCTGCAGCCCGGCCAGTCCGACTACGGTCCCGTCCTCACCAAGATCGCCTCGACGCGGCCGGACGTGCTGTACTTCACCGGCTACTTCGCCGAGGCGGGCCTGCTGATGAAGCAGCGCAGGCAGCTCGGGCTGAGGTTCGCGCTCATGGGCGGGGACGCCACGACCGACTCCACCGTGCTGAAGACCGCGGGCCCGGCGGCCGGCGGCTACATCGCCACCACCGCGCCACTGGCCAAGGACCTGCCGGCCGCCGCGAAGTTCGTCTCCGCGTACAAGGCCGCGAACAACGCCGATCCGGGGCCGTTCTCGGTGTACGAGTACGACGCGGTGAAGGTCGTCGCGAAGGCGATCGACGACGCCGGGTCCACCCGGGGCGCCGCGATCACCGAGGCCCTCCACAAGATCAAGGACTTCCCGGGCATCACCGGGCCGATCACCTTCGACGCCAAGGGCGACCGGACCGACCCCCTCTACATCACCGTCCAGGTCCAGGGCGGCGCGTTCACCGCCTACAAGAAGCTCGACGAGAGCGGCGCCACCTGGGTGGACGCCAAGACCTCCTGATCAGGGGCCCGATGAGCGAATTCGTCCAGTACCTCGTGAACGGCCTGACGATCGGGGCCTTCCTCGCGCTGATCGCGCTGGGCTACTCGATGATCTACGGGGTGGTGCGCCTGATCAACTTCGCGCACGGCGACGTGTTCATGATCGGCGCGTTCGCCGGGTTCGGCACGCTGACCGTGCTCGGCTCGACCGGCGGGATGGCGCTGCCCGCCGTCCTCGCCGCCGTCGTGGTCGGCGCCCTGACCACCGGCCTCGTCGGCACCGGCATCGCCAGGGCCGCCTACGTGCCGCTGCTGTCGTCGCCGCGCCTGGCGCTGCTGATCGCCGCCATCGGGGTGTCGCTGGCGCTGGAGGAGGGCGTCAAGGTCCTCACCGACGCCCGGTTCGAGTCCTACCCGCACGCCCTGGACGGCGGCCGGATCCTCAGCGGCGCCGTCCAGGTCACCTGGGGGCAGCTCGTCCTGGTCGTGCTGTCGGTGGCGCTGATGGCGGCGCTGTGGCTGTTCGTCACCCGCACCGTGACGGGGACCGCGATGCGCGCGCTGGCGATGGACCGCGACGCGGCCCGGCTCCAGGGGATCGACGTGGAGCGGCTGATCCTGGCGACGTTCTTCATCGGGTCGCTGCTCGCGGGCGCGGCCGGCGTCATGTACGGGCTGTACTACGTGCAGATCAGCTTCGGCATGGGCTTCCTCATCGGGCTGCGCGCGTTCACCGCCGCGGTGCTCGGCGGCATCGGCAACCTGCCGGGGACGATGGCCGCGGGCGTGTGCATCGGCCTCGTGCAGTCGTTCTCGGCCGGGTACGTCTCGTCCCGCTGGACGGACGTCGTCATCTTCGGCCTGCTGATCGCGGTGCTGGCGCTGAGACCCACCGGCCTGTTCGGCGAGCGCGTCGTGGAGCGGGCGTGAGGGCGCCGCGGCCCGCGGGCGGGGAGGCGGCCGTCCGGTACGGCGGCTGGCCGCTGCTGGTCGCGCTGGCGCTGGCCGCCGGGCAGACCCTGGACGACTACGCGCTGACCGTCGCCGGGACGATCCTCGTCTACGCGATCCTCGGGCTCGGGATCAACATCGTCGTCGGGTACGCGGGCCTGCTCGATCTCGGGTTCGCCGCCTTCTTCGCGATCGGCGCGTACGCCTCCGGGCTGCTGACGCTGAAGCTGCACTGGGACTTCTGGGCGACGCTGCCGGTCGCGGTCGCCGCCGCGGCGGCGGCCGGGGCGGTGATCGGGTACCCGACGCTGCGGCTGCGCAGCGACTACCTCGCGATCGTCACGCTCGGCTTCGGGGAGATCATCCGGATCACGGTGATCAACCTGGAGGTCACCGGCGGCCCGAACGGGCTGACCGGGATCCCCCCGGTGACGGTCGGCGGCCGCGAGATCGTCACGCCGAGGGACTTCTTCCACCTCGCGCTCGCGTTCTTCGCCGTCGTGCTGGCCGCGACGGCGCTGCTGGCCCGGTCGCGGCTCGCCTACGCGTGGCGCGCCGTCCGGGCCGACGACACCGCCGCCGAGGCGGTCGGCGTCCCGGCGCGGCGGGTGAAGCTGCTGGCGTACGTGCTCGGGGCGATGACCGGGGCCGTCGCCGGCCCGCTCAACGCCGCGCAGCTCGGCACCGTGGACCCCTCCAGCTTCACGTTCCTGACCTCGCTGATGATCCTGCTCGTGGTGATCATCGGCGGGATGGGCAGCCGGCCCGGCGTCGTGGTCGGCGCCGTGGTGATCGTCGCGCTGCCGGAGGCGCTGCGGACCGTGCAGGAGTACCGGGGGCTGTTCTTCGCGCTGCTGCTCATCGCCATCGTCCTCCTGCGGCCGCAGGGCGTGTGGCCGTACCGGCCGCGCCGCCTGCGGCTCCCGGCGGAGGCGGGACCCGCGCCCGGGCCCCCGGCCGAGCGGGGCACGCTGCTGGAGGTGGACGGCCTGACCCGGCGCTTCGGCGGCGTCACGGCCGTGGAGGGGCTCGCCCTGCGCGCGGACGCCGGGCAGGTCGTCAGCGTGATCGGCCCGAACGGCGCGGGCAAGACCACCGCGTTCAACTGCGTCACCGGGATGATCGCGCCGTCGGCCGGGACGGTCGTGCTCGCCGGGCGGAACGTGCGGGGCCTCGCCCCGCACCGGGTCGCCGCCGCCGGCCTCGCGCGCACCTTCCAGAGCATCCGGCTGTTCGAGGAGATGACCGTCGCCGAGAACGTGCTGATCGGCCGGTTCGCCCGCGACCGGGCCCTACTGCGGCCGCTGTCGCGCGCCGACCTCGACGCCGTCCGCCGCTGCCTGGACTTCGTCGGGCTGCTGGAGGCCGCCGACCGCACGGCGGGCGGGCTCGCCTACGGCGACCGGCGCCGGCTGGAGATCGCGCGGGCCCTCGCGGGCGACCCCCGCGTCCTGCTGCTGGACGAGCCCGCCGCGGGCGCGAACCCGACCGAGAAGCGGGCGCTGATGGGACTGATCTCCCGCATCGGCGCGCTCGGCGCCGCCGTGGTGCTGATCGAGCACGACGTCGCGCTGGTCATGTCGGTCTCCGACCGGGTGACGGTGCTGGAGCACGGGCGGACGATCGCGGCGGGGCCGCCGGCGGAGATCCAGGAGGACCAGCGGGTCATCGCCGCCTACCTCGGCGTGCCGGACGACCCGGAGACCGATCTCGCGGCGGAGGTGCTGCGGTGACGCTTCTGCGGGTGAGCGACCTGCGCAGCCGGTACGGCCAGGTCGAGGCGCTGGCCGGGATCTCCTTCGAGGTCGGTGAGGGCGAGATCGTCGCGCTGCTCGGCAGCAACGGCGCGGGCAAGACCACGGCGCTGCGGACCGTCACGGGCCTGCACCGGGCCCGCTCCGGACGGGTCGAGTTCGACGGCCGCGACATCACCCGGCTCGCCGCGCACCGGGTCGTCGCGGCCGGGTTCGGGCACGTCCCGGAGGGGCGGCGCGTGTTCCCCGCGCTGACCGTCGCCGAGAACCTGCTGCTCGGCGGCTACCTGCGGCGCCGCGACCGGGCGCTCGTCGCGTCCCGCCGGGACGAGGTCTACGCGATGTTCCCGCGCCTCGGCGAGCGGCGCGGGCAGCCGGCCGGGCTGCTGTCGGGCGGCGAGCAGCAGATGCTCGCGATCGGCCGGGCGCTGATGCTGCGGCCGCGCCTGCTCGCCCTCGACGAGCCGACGATGGGGCTGGCGCCCCGGACGGCGCAGCAGGTGCTGCGGGTCGTCCGGGAGATCCGCGACCGGGGCGCCGCGATCCTGATCGTCGAGCAGAACGCCCACCAGACGCTCCGCCTCGCCGACCGCGCCTACGTCCTGGAGACCGGCCGGATCGTGCTGGACGGCGCGGCGTCCGCGCTCGCCGGGGACGACCGGGTGAAGGCCGCCTACCTGGGCGGCGACCCGGTCATCGACGCGACGTGAGCAGCCTGCGGGCCGCGTCCTCGATCGCGGCCTCCGAC
Source organism: Actinomadura coerulea (assembly GCF_014208105.1). NCBI lineage: Bacteria > Bacillati > Actinomycetota > Actinomycetes > Streptosporangiales > Thermomonosporaceae > Actinomadura > Actinomadura coerulea. Next base: position 1,847,162 of record NZ_JACHMQ010000001.1, on the reverse strand, counting down.
AGCAGGACGTGGTGGGCGGCGTCTCCCAGGGGGATGAAGCTGTCCTCGCTCGTGACCCTGGCCGCCCGCCCCGGGAAGCCGGCGTCGGCGAGCGCGGTCAGGACGCCCTCCGAGACGCCCCCGGTGCGGCGCGTCTCGTCCGCGACCAGGACGGCCCCGGTGGCGCGGGCCTCGCGCAGCAGGTCCTCGACCGGGAGCGGGGCCAGCCAGCGCAGGTCGAGCACCCGGCACCGGACGCCCGCGGCCTCCAGGCGGCGGACCGCCCGCAGGCTCATCCGCAGGCCGTTGGCGAAGGTGACGACGGTGAGGTCGCCGCCGTCCCCGTAGGTGCGGGCGCGGCCGATCGGGACCGTCCCGCCGGCCGGGGCCAGCCACCCGCCGTCGCCGTCCTCGTGCAGGTCGCGGGCGTGGTACAGCGCGATCGGCTCCAGCATCGCGCACACGCGGCCCTCGCGCTCGGCGGCGTCCGCGCAGGCGCGCAGCATCCCCGCGGCGTCGTCGGGCCGGGCCGGTGACGCGATGACGAGCCCCGGGATGTCGCGCAGGGCTGCGACGGCGTTGTCGTTGTGGAAGTGGCCGCCGAACCCCTTCTGGTAGGCGTAGCCCGCGATGCGCACGACCATCGGGTTGCGGTACCGCCCTGAGGAGAAGAACGGCAGCGTCGCCGCCTCGCCGCGGATCTGGTCGGCGGCGTTGTGCAGGTAGGCCAGGTACTGGATCTCCGGGACGGGCAGCATCCCGGCGGTCCCGAACCCGAGCGCGAGTCCGAGGATCGACTGCTCGTCCAGGATCGTGTCGAAGACCCGCGCCGCCCCCGCCCGCCTCATCAGCCCGCGCGTGACCCCGTAGACGCCGCCCTTGCGCGCCACGTCCTCGCCGAAGACGAGCATTCCGGGGCGCTCGTCCAGCAGGTCGCCGAGCGTCCGGTTGACCGCCTGCGCCAGCGTGACCGGCTCACCCTCCGGGGCCCGCGCTCCCCCGCCCGGGCCGGTGCACCGAAACCGGAGCGGCGTCATGACCTGCGCGGCGGACGCCAGGCGCGGGGCGTCCGCGACCTCCTCGGCCAGCGCCGTGACCTCCGCGCGCTTGGCCTCGTAGAGGCGGGCGATGTCCCGCGCGGTCGCGACTCCGAGGTCGACGAGGAGGCGCGCTGTCCGCAGGAGCGGGTCGCGCTCCAGGTCGGAGGCCATCTCGGCGGGGGTCCGGTACGACGACTCGACGTCGGAGCCGGCATGGCCCATCAGGCGGACGGTGCGCAGGTGCAGGAAGGCGGGACGGCGGCGCTCGCGGACCCAGCCGGCCGCCCGCGCCGCCGCGGCGTGGGCGTCGGCGAGGTCGCAGCCGTCCGCGTGGAAGTAGGCGAGGCCGGGGCGCGAGCCGTAGGCGGCGCGGATCCAGCCGGGCGGCGTGCGGACGCTGATGCCGATCCCGTTGTCCTCGCAGACGAGCAGGAGCGGCAGGGGAAGGCCCTGGTAGCCGCAGTTGACGGCGGCGTTGACGGCGCCGGTGGCGGTGGAGTGGTTGGCTGAGGCGTCCCCGAAGCTGCACACGGTGACGGCGTCGCGCGGCCACGGCGATTCCAGGCCGAGCCGGGCGGCGCGTTCGATCGCGAAGGCCACGCCGAGCGCGCGCGGGAGGTGCGAGGCGATGGTGGAGGTCTGCGGGATCACGTTCAGCGGGCGGCTTCCGAACACCTTGTGCCGTCCGCCGGCGATCGGTTCCTCGGCGGCGGCGACCAGCCCGAGCAGGACGTCGCGGAGCGGATCCTGCCCGGGGACCTGGCGCGCCCGCTCCAGGAAGAACGCGCCCGACCGGTAGTGCAGGAGCGCCGGGTCGTCCGGGCGCAGGACGCCCGCGACGGCCGCGTTCCCCTCGTGGCCGGACGAGCCGATCGTGTAGAAGCCGTGGCCCCGCGCCTGGAGGCGGCGGGCGGCGAGGTCCAGGTGCCGGCTGCCGAGCTGCGCGTCGAACAGCTCCAGGCAGCGCTCGCCGGAGAGCCCGCCCGCAGAGGCGGGCGGGCTCGACGGCACCAGGGTCGCGGCCGTCTCGAGGAAGTGGACGTCGGCGGGCTCGGGCATGCGTGCTCCTGCCTGCGGGTCGGGACGCGTGTCGAGCATCGGACGCCGCGCCCGCCGCGGCCAAGCCGCGCGAGGCCGCGAACCGGTTGGGAGTTGGCCAAGGATCGCTTAACGAGGCTCCCCGGAGAGCCTCAGACGGGCTTGGCCTCGCGGTAAGGAAGCCGCGCTCTGCCCGATCTTGGCGCGGGCGGGCGGCCCGTCCAGGCTGGGACCGTGCTCTCCTCCGTCATCGGCGGCGCCCGGATCCCGGCGGGGCCGCGCTCGTACCGTTCCACCGACCCGTCCCGCACGTCCGAGACGGTCGCGGAGGTGTCCCTCGCGGACGCCGGCGACCTGGTGCGCGCCTGCCGGGCCGCCCGCGAGGCGCAGGCCGCCTGGCGCGACGTGCCGGCACCCGTCCGCGGGCAGGCGGTCGCCGCGGTCGGCCGCCTCGTCGAGGCCAACAAGGCGGCCCTCGCCGCGACCGTCACCCGGGAGGTCGGCAAGCCCCGCGCCGAGGCCCTCGGCGAGGTCCAGGAGATCGCCGACACCTGCGCGTTCTTCCTCGGGGAGGGGCGGCGCCTGTACGGGCAGACCGTCCCGTCCGAGATGCCCGACAAGCAGCTGTTCACCTTCCGGGACCCGGTCGGCGTCGTCACCGTCGTCACGGCCGGCAACTTCCCCGTCGCGGTGCCGTCCTGGTACATCGTCCCGGCGCTGCTGTGCGGGAACGCGGTGGTGTGGAAGCCCGCCGAGTACGCGGCGGCCTGCGCCGACGCTCTCTACGAGCTGTTCGCGCACGCGGGGCTGCCGGACGGCGTCCTCAACGTGGTCCACGCCGACGGCGCCGAGACCTTCCGCGGCCTGGAGCGGGCGCTGGACGAGGGGCTCGTCGACAAGGTCGGCTTCACCGGCTCCACGGAGGTCGGGTCGCGCATCGGGGAGCTGTGCGGCCGCCACATCCAGACGCCGTGCCTGGAGCTCGGCGGCAAGAACCCGATGGTCATCGCCGAGGACGCCGACCTGCCGCTCGCCGTCGAGGGCGCCCTGTTCTCGGGGTTCGGGACGGCCGGGCAGCGCTGCACCTCCCTCGGGACCGCGATCGTCCACGAGTCGGTGCACGGCGAGTTCGTGCGGCTGCTGGACGAGGCGGCGCGCGCCGCGCCCGTCGGCGACCCGGCGGGCGACGTGCTGTTCGGGCCGCTGATCAGCGAGCGGTTCGCGGACGGCTTCGAGAAGGTCCTCGGCTGGATCGGGCCGGGACACACCGTGCACGGCTCGTCGGCCACCGGGCGGATCACGGCGGCCGCGCCGCGCGAGGGCTTCGCCGGAGACCCGGAGGCGGGGCTGTTCTACCACCCGGTCATCGTCGACGGGGTGGGGCCCGGCGACGAGCTGTTCATGAACGAGGCGTTCGGGCCGATCGTCGGCGTCGCCGCCTACCGGACCCTGGACGAGGCGATCGCCCTCGCCAACGCCCCCGGCTACGGCCTGTCCGCCTCGATCTACACCGCCGACCCGGCGAAGGTGTTCGCGTTCCGGCGGCATATCTCGGCCGGGATGGTGAGCGTCAACAACTCCACCTCGGGCGCGGAGGCGCACCTGCCGTTCGGCGGGAACGGGCGCTCGGGCAACGGGAGCCGCCAGTCGGGCATGTGGGTGCTCGACCAGTTCACCCGCTGGCAGTCGATGAACTGGGACACCTCCGGGCGGCTGCAGAAGGCGCAGATGGACGTCCTGGAGATCGCCCCCGACCTCGGCTTCCGGCTGTAGGGGCGGCCGTGGGAACCGGGACGGGCGACGAGACGGAGACCGAGGCCGACGTCGTGGTCATCGGCGGCGGCGTGATGGGGACGAGCATCGCCTTCCACCTCGCCGAGGCGGGCGTGCGGCGCGTGGTCCTCGTCGAGCGGGACGCGCTCGGGTCGGGCTCGACGTGCAGGGCGGCGGGCGGCGTGCGCGCCCAGTTCTCCGACGAGGTCAACATCCGGCTCGGCGCCCGCAGCCTGGAGGCGTTCGCCCGGTTCTCCCGCCGCCCCGGCCAGGAGATCGACCTGCACCGGGTCGGGTACCTGTTCCTGCTGTCGCGGCCCGAGGACGTCGCGGCGTTCGAGGCGGGCGTCGCCCTGCAGAACGAGCTGGGCGTCCCGAGCCGGATGGTCTCGGTCGCGGAGGCCCGCCGGCTGTCGCCGCTGATCGTCCCGGACGGGCTGCTGGCCGCCGCGTTCTCCCCCGACGACGGGCACTGAACGCCCGAGTCGGTCGTCCTCGGGTACGCGGCGGGCGCGCGGCGGCACGGCGCGGCGATCCGCACCGGCTGCGAGGTCGTCGGCATCGAGACCGGCGGCGGCGGGATCGCGGCCGTCCGGACCACGCGGGGGCGCATCCGCACGCCCGCCGTCGTCTGCGCCGCCGGGGCCTGGTCGGCGGAGGTCGGGCGGATGGCCGGCGTCGACCTCCCGGTCGAGCCGCTGCGCCGCCAGATCGTCTTCACCGAGCCGCTGCCGGACCTGCCGCGCCCGGTGCCGATGACGATCGACTTCGCGACGTCGTTCTACTTCCACGCCGAGGGCGAGGGCCTGATGCTCGGCATGTCCGACCCCGACGAGCGTCCCGGCTTCCTGCTGAACCGGTCCGACGCGTGGCTCCCCCGGCTCACCGAGGCGATCGGCGCCCGCGCGCCGCGCCTGCTCGACGCCGGGTTCAAGGGCGGCTGGGCCGGCCTCTACGAGATGACACCCGACCACAACGCGCTCATCGGCGAGGACGCGGCGGTGCCGCGGTTCCTCTACGCGGCCGGCTTCTCCGGCCACGGCTTCCTCCAGGGCCCGGCGGTCGGCGAGGTCGTCCGCGACCTCTACCTCGGCCGCGCGCCCTTCGCCGACGTCGCCCCCCTGAACGCCGCGCGCTTCGCCGGCGACGCCCTCCGCCCGGAGACCAACTGTGTCTGACGTGCTCGCGCTGATGGACGAGTGGGGCCCCGAGCGGGTCGTGTGCGTCTCCGACGCCCGGACCGGGATGCGGGGCGTGCTCGTCATCGACAACACCGCCCGCGGCATGGGCAAGGGCGGCATGCGGATGAGCCCGTCGGTGACGGTCGCGGAGGTGGCGCGGCTCGCCCGGGTGATGACCTACAAGTGGGCGGGCGTCGACCTGTTCTTCGGCGGCGCGAAGGCGGGGATCGCCGCGGACCCGGGGTCGCCCGACCGGGAGGCGGTCCTGCGCGCGTTCGTGCGGGCGCTGTCGCAGGAGATCCCCCACCGGTACGTGGCGGGCCTCGACATGGGGCTTTCGGAGCGGGACGCGGCGATCGTCCAGGACGAGCTGGACGACCGCGGCGCGGCCGTCGGCACCCCGCACGTCCTCGGCGGCATGCCCTACGACGAGCTGGGCGTGACCGGCTTCGGGGTCGCGGAGGCGGCCGACGCCGCGGCCCGGCACGCCGGGATGTCCCTGCGGGGAGCGCGCGTCGCGGTGCAGGGGTTCGGGGCGGTCGGGCACGCGGCGGCGCGGCGCCTGCACGAGCTGGGCGCGGCGGTCGTCGCGGTCTCGACCGTGCACGGCGCGCTGCACGACCCGGACGGCCTGGACGTCGGGCGGCTCCTCGCCCTGCGCGCCGAGGCGGGCGACGCGGCGGTGCGGGAGTACGGCGGGCGGCTGCTGGCGCCCGGCGCGGAGCTGTCGGTCCCGGCCGACGTCCTCGTCCCGGCCGCGACGCAGGACGTCATCGACGAGCGGGCGGCCGCGGACGTCCGGGCGGCGATCGTGGTGGAGGGCGCGAACCTGCCCACCGGCAGGGAGGCGCAGCGCGTCCTCGCCGAGCGAGGCGTGACGGTGGTGCCGGACCTCGTCGCCAACGCGGGCGGCGTCGTCGCGGCGGGGTTCGCGATGGACGCCCGCTACTCGGCGTTCCGCCCCGACCCGGACGCGGTGTTCGCCGCGGTCTCGGCGAAGATGCGCGACAACACCGCCCGGGTCCTCGACGCCGCCAGGGCGCAGGGCGCGACGACGCACGAGGCCGCCGTCGCGCTCGCGCAGGAGCGCGTCCGCGCCGCGATGGAGCTCAAGGGCCGGTGGCGCCGCCGACCTCGCTCTGAACGCCCCGGGCCGCCTCGATGAGGCCGCGCATGGCGTCCTTGACGAGCGGGTTGGTGTTGGTGGCGCGGCGCAGCACGGTGACGTGCCGCCGCGGGCTGCGGCGGCTGAGCCGCAGCGTCCTCAGCCCGGGCGCGGGGACGCAGCCGAGCGCCGGGACGAGCGCGATGCCGAGGCCGCATCCGACCAGCCCGCACACCACGGCGTAGTCGTTGCTGCGGAACGCGATGTCGGGGACGAACCCGGCGGTGCCGCACAGCCTCAGCAGCGCCTGCGCGCCGGCGCTCTCGGGGCGGCTCGCGATCCACGTCTCCGACCGCAGGTCCGGCAGCCGGACGGTGCGCCCCCCGGCGAGCGGGTGGTCCCGCGGGACGCACAGCACCAGGTTCTCGTCCATCACCGGCGTCTCCACGATCTGGTCGGGCCAGGTGCGCGGGAACAGGTCGTACCGGTACGCGAGTTGGAGGTCGAGGTCGCCGTCGAGCAGTTCGGGCAGCAGCTCGTCCGGCTCGCCCTCGGCCAGCGTGATGTCGATGCCGGGCCGGACCCGCGACAGCTCCGCCAGCACCCGCGGCAGGATCCGGGCGCTGGCGGTCGGGAAGCTGCCGAGCTGCAGGGCGCCGCGCTCGCCGCTGGCGACCGTGCGCAGCTCCCGCTCCAGCGTGTCGAGGGCCGACAGCACGTCGTTGCCCTTGCTGACCAGCAGGAACGCGGCGCTGGTCGGGCGCACGCTGCGCGCCCGGCGCTCGAACAGCACCAGGCCGCAGGCGCGCTCCAGCGCGGCGATCTGCTGGGAGACGGCGGACGCGGTGTATCCGAGGTTGCGGGCCGCGTCCGCGAACGAGCCGGTGCGGACGACCTCGCGCACGGTCTGGATGTGGAGGGGACTGATCATGGGCGCACCCCGTTCAGCGCTGAACGTGACCGTCTCCCCCGCAGACGCCTCCCCTCATGCGTATCATCCCGCGGGCCGGCTCCCCAGGCCCGGAGATCAGTCGTGCCGCGGGCGCTTGGCCACCAGCGTCAGGACGTCGTACTTGGCGACCGAGGCGCCCTCCTGGTTCGTGACGTCGGTGTCCCAGCGGACCTCGCCGTAGTCGGCGCCCTCGCGCGGCGTGATCTGCTTGGCCGTCAGGGTGACGGTCAGCTCGTCGCCCGGCTTGACGGGCGTGAGGAACCGGAGGTTCTCCAGGCCGTAGTTCGCCAGGACGGGCCCGGGGGCCGGCTCCACGAACAGCCCGGCCGCGAACGACACGACGAGGTAGCCGTGCGCGACGCGCCCGCCGAAGAACGGGTTCGCCCTGGCGGCCTCCTCGTCGGTGTGGGCGTAGAAGGTGTCGCCGGTGAACTCGGCGAAGTGCTCCACGTCGCCGAGGGTGACGACGCGGGGGCCGCCGACGGCGGTGTCGCCGACGCGCAGGTCCTCCAGGTGCTTGCGGAACGGGTGGACGTCGGTGACGGTCCGGTCGGTGCCGGGGACCCAGCGCCCGGTGATCGAGGTGAGCATCGCTGGCCCGGCCTGGACGGCGGTGCGCCGCATGTGGTGCACCACCCCGCGGATCCCGCCCATCTCCTCGCCGCCTCCGGCGCGCCCGGGGCCGCCGTGGACGAGCGCGGGCAGCGGCGAGCCGTGCCCGGTCGACTCCTTGGCGTCCTCGGCGTTCAGCACGAGCAGCCGCCCGTGCCACGGCGCGGCGCCGAGCACGACCTCCCGGGCGAAGTCCGGGTCGCCGGTCACGACCGAGCCGACGAGGCTGCCGCGCCCGCGCGCGGCCAGCTCGACCGCCTGCTCGGCGCCCTCGTACGGCATCAGGGTGCTGACCGGGCCGAACGCCTCGACCTCGTGCGGCTCGGCGCGGCCGGCGTCGTCGGCGCGCAGCAGGACCGGGGAGACGAACGCGCCGCGCTCGGCGTCCGCGCCCACGACCTCGACCCGCTCGGGGTCGCCGAACACGACGCGGCCGGCGTCCATGAGGGCCTTCAGGGAGCGCCGCACCTCCTCGCGCTGGTCGAGCGTGGCGAGGGCGCCCATCCGCACGGACGGGTCGGACGGGTTCCCGACCGTGACCTTCGCCAGCCGCTCCCGGACGGCCTCGGCGACGTCGTCGATCAGCGCGGCGGGGACGAGCGCCCGGCGGATCGCCGTGCACTTCTGGCCCGCCTTCACGGTCATCTCCGTGGCGAGCTGCCGGACGTACAGGTCGAACTCCTTCGTGCCGGGCACCGCGTCCGGCCCGAGGACGGAGCAGTTCAGCGAGTCGGCCTCGGCGTTGAACCGCACCGCGTTCCCCACGATGACGGGGTGGGTGCGCAGGAGCCGGGCCGTGGACGCCGACCCGGTGAACCCGACGATGTCCTGCTCGGTGAGGTGGTCGAGGAGGTCGCGCGGCTCGCCGCAGACCATCTGCACCGAGCCCTCGGGCAGGATCCCGGCCTCGACGACCAGCTCGACCAGCCGGGCGGTCAGGTAGGCGGTCTGGCTCGCCGGCTTGATCAGGCTCGGCACCCCGGCGAGGAACGCGGGCGCGAGCTTCTCCAGCGGGCCCCACACCGGGAAGTTGAACGCGTTGATCTGCACCGCGACGCCGCGCGACGGCGTGCACAGGTGCTGCCCGACGAACGTCCCGCCCTTGCCGAGCGGCTCCACGTCGCCCTCGACCAGCACGGTGTCGTTCGGCAGCTCCCGCTTGCCCTTGCTCGAGTAGGCGAACAGGACGCCGATGCCGCCGTCCACGTCGAACTTCGAATCGTTCAGTGTCGCGCCCGTCCTGGCCGACAGGGCGTACAACTCCTCGCGGTGCTCCCGCAGGTGGGACGCGAGCGCCTTCAGCAGGGCCGCGCGCTGGTGGAACGTCAGTTCCCTCAGCACCGGGCCCCCGACCGACCGCCCGTACTCCAGGGCGGCGCCCATGTCGACCCCCGCGGAGGAGATCCGGGCGACCTCCTCCCCCGTGACGGCGTCGTGCAACGGCGCCCCCTCGTCGTCCGGAGCACGCCAAGAACCCGACACATAACTGCGCAGCACGACCACTGGGACCTCCTTGTCCATACCTCAGACCATTCTTGCCACTTCACAGCCCCCTTCACCCTCGCAGACATGACAGTCGAGGCCCCGATCCTTTGTGTACTCCCGCGCCGCCACCGACGCGGGTCACCTGTCCGCGACGACGTTCCAGGCGCCCTGGCGGACCTCGACGTGGGGACCGGCGCAGCCCGGCCAGAAGGTCCTTCCGTTCGCCGGTCCATCCGGCCGCCAGGCCGCCCATGCGGACGACGCCGACGGAGAGCAGGTGCGAGGCGGCGTCGCCGCGTGCGGTGAGCGGGCAGGAGGCGGCCGGGCTCGCCGCCCCGCGCGCCCAGCGCGTGGTCCAGCCGCCGGTCGGCGATCCTGGCGGCCAGGACGGGACCGAGGAGTGACGGCGGCACCGCGGCGGCGGCCCGTGCCAGCGCCGCGACCGCGACCGCCGATCGCGGTCCCCGGGCATGGCACAGGAGCACCCCGAGGGCCCGGCAGGACGGTCCGAGCCCGCCATCGCCTCCAGAGCGGCCTCGGCGGACGATGGCGAACCGGCGGCGCCCTCGGCGAGCCGTCTGCCCTGAAATACTCCTGACCATGACCTTTGTGGCAGACAGTCAGCGATACGAGCGGCTCCCCTACCGGCGGTGCGGGCGGAGCGGGCTGAAGCTCCCGGCGATCTCGCTGGGCCTGTGGCACAACTTCGGCGACGACCGCCCCCTGGACGTCCAGCGGGCCATCCTGCGGCGCGCGTTCGACCTCGGCGTCACCCACTTCGACCTCGCCAACAACTACGGTCCGCCGTACGGGTCCGCGGAGACCAACTTCGGCCGCGTCCTGCGCGAGGACCTCGCCCCGTACCGGGACGAGATCATCATCTCGACCAAGGCCGGCTACGACATGTGGCCCGGCCCGTACGGCGAGTGGGGGTCGCGCAAGTACCTGCTCGCGAGCCTCGACCAGTCGCTGCGCCGGATGGGCGTCGACTACGTCGACATCTTCTACAGCCACCGCTTCGACCCGGAGACGCCGCTGGAGGAGACGATGGGGGCGCTGGACCGGGCCGTCCGGTCCGGCAAGGCCCTCTACGCCGGGATCTCGTCCTACTCCCCCGAGCGCACCGCCGAGGCGGCCGCGATCCTGCGGGAGATGGGCACCCCCCTGCTGATCCACCAGCCGTCCTACTCGATGCTCAACCGCTGGATCGAGGGCGGGCTGCTCGACACGCTCGACCGGGAGGGCGCCGGCTGCATCGCGTTCTCCCCGCTGGCGCAGGGGATGCTGACCGGCAAGTACCTCGACGGCGTCCCGGAGGGGTCCCGGGCGAGCAGGGGCACGTCGCTGTCCACGAGCCTGCTCACCGAGGACAACCTGCGGCACGTCCGGACGCTGAACCGGATCGCCGAGGGGCGCGGGCAGTCGCTCGCCCAGATGGCGCTGGCCTGGTCGCTGCGGGACGGCCGGGTGACCTCGGCGCTGATCGGCGCGAGCAGCGTCGCGCAGCTGGAGGAGAACCTCGCCGCCCTCGACCGGCTCGACTTCACCCCGGACGAGCTCGCCGCGATCGACCGGGACGCCGTCGAGGCGGGGATCAACATCTGGGCCGCCTCCAGCGCGGCCTGACCTGCCGGAGGACGACCGGGACGGCGCGTGCATCGACCGGGCGTGACGGGGCACGAGCGGCATATGGAAGATATGACGCTGAGGAGCGCCGCGTTCGGCGACCACACGCTCATGCCGTCGGACTACTCCCACGACAGCGGGGACCTCTCGCCCCCGCTGGAGTGGTCGCCCGCGCCCGAGCAGGTCGTGGAGCTGGCGCTGGCGTGCGAGGACCCCGACGCCCCGTCCGGCACGTTCGCGCACTGGCTGCTCGCCGGCATCGACCCGGTGACCACCGGCCTGGACGCCGGGGAGCTGCCGACCGGCGCCGTCCTCGGGCGCAACGACTACGGGTCCGAGGGCTACGGCGGGCCGAAGCCCCCGGCGGGCGACGACCCGCACCGGTACTTCTTCCGGCTGTACGGGCTGGCGGAGCCGTCCGGGCTGCGCGACGGGTTCACCGCCGAGGACCTGCGCGCCGCCGTCGAGGACAAGATCGTCGCGGCGGGGACCCTCGTCGGCACCTACGCCAGGTGAGCCGTGGACGGCGACGAGCCCGAACGGAACGAGCCGGACCGGAGCGAGCCCGACCGGAGCGAGGCCGACCGGAGTGAGCACCGGCGGCCCGACATCGGCCGGGGCGATCCCGGTTGGCACGGTCCCGGGTCGCACGGGCCGTACCCGCACGAGCAGCCGCGCGGGGACGAGCCGCTGACCGCGCGCAGCCCGCTGCTGCTGCGCGCGGTCCTGTCCGCGATCGCGCTGGTCGGCGCGGTGGCCGCCGCGATCGTGTTCGCGGTGAGCGCCTCCGGCGGCGGCTCCTCCACCGCGGCCGGCATCTGCGCGGCGGTCGCCGTCATCGCCGCCGTCGACCTCGTGGTGATCGCGCGGCGCGCCCGCCACTGAGCCCTGCGCCGCCCGGTGCAGGTGCCGCTCAGTGCCGGTGCCGCTCAGTGCCGGTGCCGCTCAGTGCCGGTGGTCGGTGGCCGCCGCCCCGGGGTCGGCGAGCAGCCGGCCGATCCGGTCGCGGCTCTCCTCGTCGGCCGGCGTGTAGACGACGAGCCGCGCGTTCGGGGACGCGGTGATGTCCATGCTCGTGGTGCGGGTGCGGATCTCGCCGACGGCGCGGTGCCGGAAGACCTTGGCGCTCGGCCCCGGCAGCGCCACGTCGTGGGACGCCCACAGCTGGGCGAAGAGGGGACTGGCCTCCTGCAGGCGCCGGACGAGGTCCTTCCAGCCCGGTTCGTCCAGATGCCTGCTGTACCGGTGCCGGAAGACGGCGACGTGGTCGGGCGCCGCCTCCTCCAGGTTCACGACCGGGTTGCAGCACGGCGGCAGCGTGAACATCTTCCACAGCGTGTTGCGGTCGCACGGCCGGGCGCTCACGAGGTGCGGGAAGATCGCGGCGTAGGCGGCGTTCCAGGCCAGGATGTCGGAACGGGCGTTGACCACGGCCGCGGGCAGCGGCACGAGCGCGTCCAGGACCCCCTGGACGTCCTCGGGGAGGGTCTCGGCACTTCCGTCGACCGCGGCGTCCGGGACGTCGGCCAGCCGGTACAGGTGCTCGCGCTCGGCGCCGTCCAGCCGCAGGGTGCGCGCCACCGCGTCCAGCACCTGGGTGCTGGCGTTGATCGGGCGGCCCTGCTCCAGCCACGTGTACCAGGTGACGCCGACCCCGGCGAGCTGGGCGACCTCCTCGCGGCGCAGGCCGGGTGTGCGGCGCCGCGGGCCCGGCGGCATTCCCACGTCCTCGGGGGTGATCCGCTCGCGCCGGCTGCGCAGGAACGCCGCCAGCTCCGTGCGGCGGCGCGGACCCGCACCGCCCCTGCGGGCGGCGGGCGCGGCGGCCGGACTCGTCATCGTCACTCCCCCAGCCTGCCTCGGACGGGCGCGCTCTTCCAGGTGCTGTCAGTACCAGTATCGGCAGGCTCTCGTTACCGGTACCGGTCCGCCCCCACGCTCGTACACATGACACAGACAACCGACCTGCGCGGGACCATTCCCGAACGGGGGTCGCGGAACGGATCCGGCGGGCTCGCGCTCGCCGTCATCCTGCTCGGCCAGTTCATGGCCATCCTCGACGTGAACATCGTCAACGTGGCCCTCCCGACGATGCGCGCGGACCTGCGCGCCTCGGGCGCGGGGCTCCAGCTCGTCGTGGCCGGCTACGTCATCTCCTACGCCGTCCTGCTGATCACGGGTGCGCGGCTCGGCGGCATCGCGGGCCACCGCCGCCTGTACCAGCTCGGCCTCGCGTCCTTCACGCTGGCGTCGCTGGCGTGCGGGCTGGCGCCGTCCACCGGGACGCTGGTGGTGTGCCGCTTCCTGCAGGGCGCGGGCGCGGCGATGCTGACCCCGCAGGTCATGTCGATGATCCAGCGGGACTTCACCGGCGCGGCCCGGGGGCGGGCCCTCGGCTTCTACTCGGCCGTCATCGCGGGCGGCATCGTCGTCGGGCAGGCGGCCGGGGGCCTGCTGGTCGCCGCGGACCTGTTCGGGACGGGCTGGCGGACGGTCTTCCTCGTCAACGTGCCGATCGGCGCCGCGCTGCTGCTGGCGGGACCGCGCGTGCTGCCCCGCGACGAGCCCGCGCCCCGGACGCGCCCGCTGCGGGCCGAGCTGGACCTGCCGGGCGTGCTCACGCTGGCCCCGGCGGTGCTGCTGCTCGTCGTCCCGCTGATCATGGGGCACGAGCTGGGCTGGCCGCTGTGGGGCTGGGCGTCGCTGGGTGCCAGCGCCGCGTTCGCCGCGGCCTTCGTGGCCGTGGAGCGGCGCGTGGCGGCCGCGGGCGGGCGGCCGCTGGTCTCGCCCCGGGTGCTGCGCGCCCCGCTGCTGGTCCCGGCCTGCGTGGCGATCGTGTTCGGCCCGGCGACCTGGTCGTCGTTCCTGTTCACCACCACCCTGCACCTGCAGGGCGACCTGCGGATGTCCCCGCTGGAGTCGGGGCTGGCGTTCGTGCCGTGCGTCACCGCGTTCGGGCTGGTCGGGCTGAACTGGCAGCGGCTGCCGGCCCGCTGGCAGCGGCGCGCCGTCCCGGCCGGGTTCGCCGTGGCGGGGGCGGGCTACCTGTTCGTCGGCCCGCTCGCCGGAGGCGGCCTCGCCTACGAGGCGCTCACCGCGGCCATCGGGTTCGGGCTCGGGGTCATGCCGATCATCATGACGACCGCGCTGCGGCACGTCTCCCCGGGTGACGCCGCCGACGCCAGCGGCCTGCTCCTCACGCTGATGCAGCTCGCGCAGGTGATCGGCATCGCCACCGCCGGGACGCTGTTCCTCTCGCTGGCCGAGTCCGGCGGGTCCACCCGGCACGCCGAGTACGGCACGGGCTGGGCGCTCGCCGGGACGGTGCTGCTCGGCGCCGTGTGCGCACTGTCCCTGGCGCGCGACCGGGCCCCGGCCCGGCCCTGACGGTCAGGACGGAGGGGCGGGGACGGGGTTCTCGGCGAGAGCCGAGGCGACCGCCACCAGGTTGGAGGCCATGGCCCGCCCGGTGCTGTGCGACCAGTCCCGGCCCTCCTCGGTCTCCAGGTAGCTCGGCCCGGGCCCGGTGCCCCGGTTCCAGTACGTCCAGGCCTGGCCGGGGATGGTGTAGCCGAACTCGTTGAGCGCGCCGCTCAGGTTGTTGATCACGTGGTGCGCGCCGTCCTCGTTGCCGGTGACGACGACGCCCCTCTCCCGCAGCGCCTCCTCCACCACGGCGGCGAGCGCCCCGGTGTTGGACGTCTCGGGCGAGCGCTTCAGCGTGCAGTTGATCACGACGGCGCGCATCGGCGCCTCCCTCTGGACGGTCGGATGGGCGGGTCACCGCCGCAGTACCCGGGGCGCGGGCGCGAAACGTCAGTAGCCCGCAAGCCGGGTGCGGGCGGCCTCCACCGCGGGCGGGACCGGCCGCCTGGCGCGGGCGAGGGCGGGCAGCGCGCGGGCCGCGTCGGCGAGCCCGGCGCGGCCCTCCCGGCTGGCGAGTGCGGAGGCGGCGGTGCGCGCGACCGCGGGGAGCGGGCGGCGCAGCCACGCGGTCAGCACCCGGTTGCGGGCCTGCCTGCGGCGGCGTGCCGCGGGGTCGCGGCCGGTCCCGGACGGATGGTGGTGGACGGCCAGTTCCGGCGCGTAGGCGAGCCCCCATCCGGCGGCGGCCAGGTCGAGCGCGAGCAGCTCCTCCTCGCCGCCGAAGTGCAGGACGTCGGAGAAGCCGCCGGCGTCGAGGAAGGCGTCCCTGCGCATGACGACCGAGCAGGCCAGGAAGCCGAGGACGGCCGGTCCCGGCAGGCCCTCGGGGCGTCCGAGCTCGGAGCGCGCCATCCGTTCGGAGACGGGGTCCACCCGCTCCTCCTCCCCCACGAGGACCTTCGCGGCGAGCAGCGCCGTCCCCGGGTGGGCGTCGAGGATCCGGGCCGCCCGCTCCAGCGAGCCCGGGGCCCACCAGGAGTCGTCGTCGGCGAAGGCGATGTAGCGGGTGTCGGCGAGCTGCGCCCCGGCGTTGCGGGCGGCCGCGCCCCGGTTGGACGGCAGCCTCAGCACCGTCGCCCCCGCAGCCTCCGCGACGGCCGCGGTGCCGTCGCCGGAGGCGTTGTCGACCACGATGACCGGGGCCGTGTGGTGGCCCAGGCTGCGGCGCAGTTCGGGTGCGCGGTCGCGGGTGGCGACCACGATCGTCACGTCCGGCATGGGTGGTCTCCCTAGCTCACGTAGCGGCGGGCTCTGGATTCGCGCTGCGACGCCTCCAGGCGGCGCAGCCGGTCCTCGACGTCGCGGGGCAGGGTCCTGCGCTCGCGGGCCACCCAGGCCAGGCCGGCCGCGGCCTCGGCGAGCGCGGCGGCCGTCACGCGGTCGCGCGGCAGGGTGCGCAGCAGGACGGCCGTCCGGCGGACGGCCACGGGCAGCGGGCGGCGCAGCCAGGTGAACCACAGGGTGTTGCGGATCCCGTGCCGGCGCCGCAGGTGCGCCTCGCGGACGCGGGACGGCTCGTGGTGCACGACGACGTCCTCGGCGAAGCACAGCTGCCAGCCGAGCGCCATCAGGTCGGCGCTCAGCAGCTCCTCCTCCCCTCCGAGCCACATCCGGGGGGAGAACCCGCCCGCCTCGCGGAACGCCTCGGCGCGGACCATGGAGGCACCCGCCAGGAACGAGCCGAGCGCCGGTCCCGGCATCCACGGCGGCCCGGGGACGGGCGAGTGCCGCAGTTCCGGCACGATCGGGTCCTCGCGCCCGCCGGGCTCCACCAGGATCCGGCCGGTCACGACGGCGAGCCGCGGATGCGCGTCCAGGAGGGCGGCGGCGCGCGACGGCGCGTCCGGGTCCCACCAGGTGTCGTCGTCCCAGAACGCGACGTAGGGGGTGCGGACGTGGTCGACGGCGAGGTTGCGGGCGACGGCGCCGAGGTTGCGCGGCGAACGGATCAGAGTGACCTCGGGGAAGCCCTCGGCGACGGCGGCGGCGGACCCGTCCCGTGAGGCGTTGTCGACCACGATGACCGGTGCCCGCTCGGTGAGCGCGCGGGCGGCGGCCAGGGTGGCGAGCAGGGACCGCCGCCGGTCCCGGGTGATGACGACGACGGTGAAGCGCATGGACCGGCAAGTACCCCCCACTTTCCCCTCCATGTCCGTAAATGGCGCATCACCTGCAACTTTTATTACTAGCGACTCTTCCGACATCAGCGTTTAGCCACACAGTTCTCGGCAATGTCCCGAATTACCTATAGGGGATTCGCTCCGGCAGATCCGACCGAAGCGCGGTGCCTACGACGAAGGCCACCGGCCCCCTCCCGCCCATGCTGCGCCGAAACGGGGTATCTATGCGCGTGCTCGGAATCAACGCGATCTTCCACGATCCGGCCGCCGCGCTGGTGTCGGACGGCACCGTCGTCGCCGCGGCCGAGGAGGAGCGCTTCAGCCGGCGCAAGCACGGGAAGCGGCCGGTGCCCTTCTCCGCCTGGGAGGTGCCGGAGCAGGCCGCCCGCTGGTGCCTGGAGGAGGCCGGGCTGGAGCCCGGCGACCTCGACGCCGTCGCCTACTCCTACGATCCCGAGCTCGCCGAGCCGGGCCTCGACGGGCACGACGCCCAGTGGGAGCGCCTGCGCACGCTCTACGCGCGGCGCGCCCCGAACTTCCTGGCGACCGCGCTGCCGGGGCTCGACCCCGGGATCGTCCGGTACGTGCCGCACCACGTGGCGCACGCCGCGTCCGCCGCGCTCGCCGCGCCCGGGCCCGGCGAGGGCGACGTGCTGGTCCTGGACGGCCGCGGCGAGTCGCACTCGCACCTGGCCGGGACGTACGAGGGCGGCGAGCTGACACCGCTGCACGCCCAGCGCCTCCCCCACTCGCTCGGCCTCATGTACGAGGACCTCACCGAGCACCTCGGGTTCCTGCGCTCCAGCGACGAGTACAAGGTCATGGCGCTGGCGTCCTACGGCGAGCCGCGCTTCCTGGACGAGCTGCGCGAGCACGTCCGCGCGACCGGGGACGGCGGCTTCGAGGCCGCCCCGGTCGACTGGGGCTCCCTGGCGAAGGCCCGCCGGCCCGGCGGCGAGTGGACCCGCGACCACGCCGACCTCGCCGCCAGCGTCCAGACCCGCCTGGAGGAGGTGCTCCTCGACCTCGCGGCCTGGCTGCACGGCCGGACCGGCGCCCGCCGCCTGATGCTCGCCGGCGGCGTGGCCCTCAACTGCGTCGCCAACTCCCGGCTGGCCGAGGCCGGACCCTACGACGAGGTCTGGGTCCAGCCGGCGGCGGGCGACGCCGGGACGGCGCTCGGCGCCGCCCTGCACGTCGCGCGCTCGGGCGGCGACCCGCTGGCCGCCATGCCGGGCGCCGGCCTCGGCCGCCGATGGGACGAGGGGGAGATCGCCGCCCGGCTCGACACCGCGAGGATCCCCTACGAGCGTCCGGACGACCTGGCGGCCGCCGTCGCCGCGGCTCTGGCCCGCAACGAGATCGTGGCGTGGTTCCAGGGGCGCTCGGAATTCGGGCCGCGCGCGCTCGGGCACCGCTCTCTGCTCGCCCATCCCGGGCATGCCGCCAACATCGAGCGGCTCAACGACGTCAAGGGCCGCGAGCAGTTCCGGCCCATCGCCCCGATGGTGGCGCTCGACCACGCGGCCGACATCTTCGAGGGCCCGCTGCCGAGCCCCTACATGCTGTTCGTGCACCGGGTCAGACCCGAGTGGCGCGAGCGGATCCCCGCCGTCGTGCACGTGGACGGCACCGCCCGCGTGCAGACGGTCGACGCCGCCGACGAGCCGCTCGTGGCGGGCCTGCTGGAGGAGTTCCGCCGCCGCACCGGCCTGCCGGTCCTGGTGAACACCAGCCTGAACACCGCCGGGCGCCCCATGGTGGACGACCCGCGCGACGCGCTGGAGTGCTTCGGCTCGGCGCCGGTCGACCTGCTCGCCATCGGCCCGTTCGTGGTGCGCCGCCGGGAGGTGCACGCCCGATGAGCTGCACCGTCGTCATTCCCACGATCGGCAGGCCGAGCCTGCGCGTCACCCTGCACGCGCTGCTGACCGCGCTGCGGGACGGCGCGGGCCCCGCGCCGCACGAGATCATCGTCGTGGACGACCGCCCGGCGCCCGGCGCGCCGCTGCCGCTGCCGCCGCCCGCCGGGCAGCGCATCCGGGTGATCCGCTCCGGCGGCCGCGGACCCGCCGCCGCGCGCAACGCGGGCTGGCGCGCCGCGACGACCGAGTGGGTCGCCTTCCTGGACGACGACGTCGTCCCCGAGGCCAAGTGGCCCTCCCGGCTGGCGGCCGACCTCGCCGCCCTGCCGCCGGAGGCCGGCGGCTCCCAGGGCCGCGTCAGCGTCCCGCCGCCGGACGGCCGGGCCCCGACCGACTGGGAGCGGGGCACCGCCGGGCTCGCGGACGCCGACTGGATCACCGCGGACATGGCCTACCGCCGCGGCGTGCTGGCCGGACTCGGCGGCTTCGACGAGCGCTTCCGCCGCGCCTACCGCGAGGACGCCGACCTGGCGCTGCGCGCCATGGACGCCGGCCACGGCCTCGTCCTCGGGGAGCGGCGGCTGACGCATCCGGTCCGCCGGGCCGGGTTCTGGGCGTCGGTGCGGGCGCAGGCCGGGAACGCCGACGACGTCCTCATGTGGCGCGTGCACGGCCCGTCCTGGCGCCGCCGCGCCGGTGAGGGCCGCGGCCTTCTCCGCCGCCACGTCCTCACCACCGCGGTGGGCCTGCTCGCCCTCGCCGCCCTTCCCGCGGCGGCGCGCGGCCGCCGCGGCGCGGCCGTCGCGCTCACCGCCGCGGGAACCTGGGCGGCGCTCACCGCGAGATTCGCCCACGAGCGGATACGGCCGGGCCCACGGACGCCGGACGAGGTGACGAAGATGCTGGTCACCAGCGTCGCCATCCCGCCCGCGGCGGTCTGGCACCGTGTGCGGGGCCTGGTCGTCCACCGGCGGGCGCGGGCCTGGGGCGGGACGCGGGCCGTGCTGTTCGACCGCGACGACACCCTGATCAGGGACGTCCCCTACAACGGGGACCCGGCGCGGGTCGAGCCGATGCCGGGCGCCCGCCGCGCCCTGGACCGGCTGCGGCGGCACGGCGTCCGCATCGGCGTCGTGTCCAACCAGTCAGGGGTCGCCAAGGGCCGCATCACCGCCGGGGACGTGCGCCGCGTCAACGCCCGCGCCGAGGAGCTGCTCGGCCCCATCGACGTGTGGGAGTTCTGCCCGCACGACGACGGCGACGGCTGCGGGTGCCGCAAGCCGCGCCCGGGGCTGGTCGAGCGCGCGGCCGAGCGGCTCGGGGTGCCGCCGTCCGAGTGCGCCGTCATCGGCGACATCGGCGGCGACATCGAGGCCGCAGCGGCGGCCGGTGCGCGCGGCATCCTCGTCCCGACCGGCCGGACCCTCCGCACGGAGATCGCGCGGGCGCCGGAGACGGCCCCGACGCTGGACGCCGCCGTCGACCTGGTCCTCGGCGGAAGGCGGCGCCGATGAGAGTGCTCGTCGCACGACAGGACAACATCGGCGACGTCCTGCTCGCCGGCCCCGCCGTGCGGGCGGTCGCCGAGCGCGCCGACGAGCTCGTGCTGCTGTGCGGGCCGCGCGGGCGCGCCGCGGCCGACATGCTGCCCGGCGTCGACCGGGTCATCGAGTGGCGCGCCCCCTGGATCGACCCCGACCACGTCCCCGTCGAACAGGCCGAGATCGACCGCCTCACCGGCATGCTCGAGGGGTTCGACCGGGCGCTGATCCTGACCTCGTTCCACCAGTCGCCGCTGCCGCTCGCGCTGCTGCTGCGGCTGGCCGGGACGCCCTGGATCGGCGGCATCAGCGAGGACTACCCGGGGTCGCTGCTGGACCTGCGGCACCGCCCCGACACCGACGTGCCCGAGCCGCTGCGCATGCTCGCCCTGGTGGAGGACGCCGGTTTCCCCGCCCCCGCCGACACCCGGCTGCGGGTCCGCGGCCCGCTGCCCGACGTCGACCACCTCACCGGCGGACCGGGCTACGTCGTGGTGCACCCGGGGACGTCGGTGCCGGCGCGCGCCTGGCCCCCCGGGCACTGCGCCGAGGCGGTGCGGCTGCTCGTCGCGGCCGGGCGCCGGGTGGTCGTGACCGGCCACAAGGACGAGAAGGACCTGACGGCGCTGGTCGCCGGGGAGGACGGCCTCGACCTCGGCGGCCGCACCAGCCTGCCCGAGCTGGCGTCGGTGCTGCGCGGCGCCTGCGCCGCCGTCGCCGGCAACACCGGGCCCGCGCATCTGGCGGCGGCCGTCGGGACGCCGGTCGTGTCGCTGTTCGCGCCCACCGTCCCGGCCGCCCGGTGGGCGCCCTTCGGGGTGCCGCTGGCGCTGCTCGGCGACCAGGGGGCCCCGTGCAAGGACACCCGCGCCCGCGACTGCCCCGTGGACGGCCACCCCTGCCTGGCGTCGGTCGGCCCGGACGAGGTCGCCGCCGCGGTGGAGATCGTGGCGACGGACGAGGTCGCGGCGGCGGACGAGGAGGTGCACGCCCGATGAGAGTGCTGATGTGGCACGTGCACGGATCGTGGGCGACGTCGTTCGTCCACGGCCCGCAGACCACGCTCGTCCCCGTCACCCCCGACCGGGGCCCGGACGGCAGGGGCCGCCCCGACACCTTCCACTGGCCCGACCGCGCGGTCGAGGTGCCGCCGGAGCGGCTCCGCGACGAGGACGTCGACGCCGTCGTCCTGCAGCGGCCCCACGAACTGCGCCTCGCCGAGGAATGGCTCGGGCGCCGCCCCGGACGCGACCTCCCGGCCGTCTACGTCGAGCACGACACGCCCCGCCGGACCCCGTCCGACGTGGGCATGCCGGAGGAGGTCGTCCCCGACAGCCGCCACTTCCTGCACGACCGCTCCGACATCCCCGTCGTGCACGTCACCCACTTCAACCAGCTGTTCTGGAACTGCGGCCGCGCCCCGACCACGGTCATCGAGCACGGCGTCGTCGACCCCGGCTACCGGTACACCGCCGAACTGCCGCGCGCCGGCGTCGTCATCAACGACCCGCTGCGCCGCGGGCGCGTCGCCGGCGCGGACCTGCTGGCCGAGCTGGCGGCCGCCGTCCCCCTGGACCTGTTCGGGATGAACGTCTCCGGCGCCCCGCGCGAGCTCGGCATCGCGCACGAGGCGCTGTGGACGTTCGAGGACCTGCCGCAGGCGAGGATGCACGACGAGCTCGCCCGCCGCCGCGTCTACGTCCACCCCTACCGGTGGACCTCGCTCGGCCTCGCGCTGATCGAGGCCATGATGCTCGGCCTGCCGGTGGTGGCGCTCGCCACCACCGAGGCGGTCGAGGCGGTGCCGCCGGAGGCCGGGGTCCTGTCCACGCGGGTCGCCACCCTGGCCGACGCCGCGCGGACCCTGGCCGCCGACCCGCCGCGTGCCCGCCAGATGGGGAAGGAGGCGCGGGCCCACGCCGTCGACCGGTACGGGCTCGCGCGGTTCCTGCGCGACTGGCGGCGAACTCTCCAGGAGGTAACGCGATGAAGATAGCCATGATCTCCGAGCACGCCAGCCCCCTCGCCGCCGGGCGCGGCCCCGCCGGGAAGGGGCTGGGCGGAGCGGACGGCGGCGGGCAGAACGTGTTCGTCGCGGAACTGGCCGCCGAACTCGGCGGGCAGGGGCACCTCGTCACCGTGTACACGCGCCGCGACGCGGCCGGCCTGCCCGAGCGGGTGGGGTTCGCGCCCGGCGTGACCGTGGAGCACGTCCCGGCGGGCCCGGCCGAGCACATCGCCAAGGACGGCCTGCTGCCGTGGATGCACGACTTCGGGAGGTACCTGGAGCGGCGCTGGGCCGAGGACCCGCCCGACGTCGCGCACGCCCACTTCTGGATGAGCGGCCTCGCGGCCGTCCAGGCCGCGCAGGCGGCGGGGGCCCGGCGCGTCCCGGTGGTGCAGACCTACCACGCGCTCGGCACCGTCAAGCGGCGCCACCAGGGCGACGGCGACACCAGCCCCGCCTCCCGCATCCGGCTGGAGCGCGCGCTCGGGCGCGCCGCCGACGCCGTCGTCGCCACCTGCTCGGACGAGACCGCCGAGCTCGCCGCGATGGGCGTCCCCCGCGACCGCGTCCGCGTGGTGCCGTGCGGGGTCGACCTGGACCTGTTCTCCCCCGCGGGGCCTGCCCGCGCCGGGCGGGGACGGCACCGGCTCGTGGTGCTCTCGCGGCTCGTCGAGCGCAAGGGCGTCGACACCGCCATCCGCGCGCTGGCGCACCTGCCGGACGCCGAGCTGCTGGTCGCGGGCGGGCCGCCCCGCGAGGGCCTCGACGGCGATCCCGAGGTGCGCAGGCTGCGGCGCGCGGCGGCGGACGCGGGCGTGGCCGGGCGGGTGGAGTTCCTCGGCCGGCTCGGCCGCGACGAGGTCCCGCCGCTGCTGCGCTCGGCGAGCCTCATCGTCTCCCTGCCCTGGTACGAGCCGTTCGGCATGGTGCCCCTGGAGGCCATGGCCTGCGGGGTCCCGGTGGTGGCGACCGCCGTCGGAGGGCACCTGGACACCGTCGTGGACGGCGTCACCGGCGTGGTCGTCCCGCCGCGCGACCCGGAGAGGGCCGCCAGGGCGATCCGGCGGGTGCTGGACGATCCGGCCGGGCGCGACGCGATGGGGCGCGCGGGCGGGGGGCGGGCGCGCGAACACTACTCGTGGGCGCGGGTCGCCGCCGACACCGCCCGCGTCTACCGGGAGGCCGCCGTGCTGAGCGAGGTGGCGGCCTGATGACCGCGCAGCCCGGTATCCGTACCCGCACCGCCACCGTCCACGACCAGCGGCTGGAGGCGCTCGCGGAGGCGGCGCTGCTGTTCCGCGAGCAGGTCCCCATCGTGCAGGCGTGGGGCCTGCGCCTGGCCGGCGTCCTGCGCGCCGGCGGCCGGCTGCTGGCCTGCGGCAACGGCGGCAGCGCCGCGGAGGCGCAGCATCTGACGGCCGAGCTCGTCGGCCGGTTCGAGGACGAGCGCCGGCCGCTGTCGGCGATTCCGCTGCACGGCGACACCTCGTCGGTCACGGCGATCGGGAACGACTACGGCGCGACCACCGTGTTCGAGCGGCAGGTGCAGGCCCACGGCCGTCCCGGGGACGTCCTGGTGTGCCTGTCGACCAGCGGGCGCAGCCCCAACGTGATCGCGGCGGCCCGCCGGGCACGCGGGCTCGGGCTCACGGCCTGGGCGGTCACCGGGCCGGGCCCGAACCCGCTGGCCGAGGCGTGCGACGACGCGCTCACCGTGCGGGCCGCCTCGACCTCGACCGTCCAGGAGATCCACCTCGCCGCGATCCACCTGCTGTGCGGCGCGGTCGACGACGCCCTGGGGGTGCGCCATGCCTGAGCGGAGGCTCCACGCGACTCGCGGAAGGGAGGGACCATGACGGCGCCACTCGTCGTGGTGGGCGACGTCCTGCTCGACATCGACGTCGTCGGCAGCAGCAGCCGGCTCTGCCCGGACGCCCCCGTCCCCGTCGTCGAGCACGCTGAGGAGCGGCCCCGCCCCGGCGGGGCGGGCCTCGCGGCCCTGCTCGCCGCGGCGGGCGGCCGCGAGGTGGTGCTCGTCACCGCGCTCGCCGACGACGACCCGGGCCGGCGCCTGCGCGCGATGCTGGAGCGGCACATGGAGGTCGCGGCGCTCCACCTGCACGGCGGGACGCCCTGCAAGCTGCGCATCCGGTCCGGCGGCCAGTCGGTGGCGCGCCTGGACGCCGGGGACGGGCAGGCCCTCGACGGGCCCGTCGGCCCCCGCGTCGCCGAGGCGATCGCCGGGGCGGGCGCCGTGCTGGTCTCCGACTACGGCCGGGGCGTCTCCCGGCACCGCGCCGTGCGGTCCCTGCTCGGCGGGCTGCCCCCGAGCGTCCCCGTCGTGTGGGACCCGCACCCGCGCGGCGAACCGCCGGTGCCGGGCGTGCGGCTGCTCACCCCGAACGAGGAGGAGGCCGCCCGGCTGGCCGCGGCCGACGGCGCCGACATCACCGGGTTCGGGCTGTCTGCCGCCGGGCGGCGCGGCCGCCACCTCGGCCGCTCCTGGGGCATCGACGGCGTCGCGATCACGCTCGGCGCCGAGGGCGCGCTGCTGTGCGACGGGTCCGAGGCGCCGTTCCTCGCGCCCGCCCGGCCCGCCCGCGGCGACTCGTGCGGCGCGGGCGACAGCTTCGCCGCCGGGGTCGTCGGCGCGCTCGCCGACGGCGCGGACCTGCCCGCGGCCGTCACCGAGGGCGTCGACCGGGCGTCGGAGTTCGTCCGCGCGGGCGCCGCCGCGGCCGTCGCGGCGCAGCTCGCCGAGTCCGGCACCGCCCGGCTCGTCCCCGAGCGCGGCGAGGACGCCTGGGACGTCGTCGAGCGGACGCGGCGGGCGGGCGGCACGGTGGTGGCCACCGGCGGCTGCTTCGACCTGCTGCACGCGGGCCACGTCAGCCTGCTGCAGCAGGCCCGCAGGCTCGGCGACTGCCTGATCGTCTGCGTCAACTCCGACGCGTCGGTCCGGCGCCGCAAGGGGCCGTCCCGCCCGGTGACGCCCGCCGCGGACCGCGTCCGGGTGCTGGAGGCGCTCAGCGACGTCGACGCCGCGCTGGTGTTCGACGACGACACCCCGGCGCCGCTCCTGGAGCGGCTGCGCCCCGACGTGTGGGTCAAGGGCGCCGACTACGCCGGGGCGGCCCTGCCCGAGGCCGAGACGATCCGGGCCCACAACGGCGAGGTGGTCCTGCTGCCCCTCCTGGAAGGGCGCTCCACCACGCGCCTGCTGTCGACCACGAAGGGAAACGCCTCATGAAGGTCCTCATCACCGGCGGCGCCTCCGGACTCGGCGCGGCCGTCGCGCGGAAGGTCGCCGACGACGGCGGGCGGCCCCTCGTCCTCGACCGGCACCCTCCGAAGGAGGACTTCGAGCACATGCAGGCCGACCTGGCCGACCGCCGGTGCGCCGAGCGCGCGGTGCACTGCCTGGCGCGCGCCGCCGGCGGGCTCGACGCCGTCGTCACCGCCGCCGGCATCGACGCCTGCGGGACGCTGTGCGAGGTCCCCGCCGAGGACTGGGAGCGGGTCGTGCAGGTGAACCTGCTCGGCACCGCCGCCGTCGTCCGCGCCGCGCTCCCGTACCTGGAGAACGAGCCGCACGGGCGGGTCGTCACGGTCGCGTCCACCCTGGGGTTCCGCGCGCTGAGCGACGCGACCGCGTACTGCGCGTCCAAGTTCGGCGTCGTCGGCTTCACCCGGGCGCTCGCCGTCGAGACGGCCGGGAAGGTCGCCGTCACCATGATCGTTCCTGGCGGGATGGACACCGCGTTCTTCGACGACCGCCCCGACCGGTACAAGCCCGGGGCGGACGCCAAGCTGAACCGTCCCGAGAACGTGGCCGCGACCATCGCGTTCGCGCTGAACCAGCCGCCCGGCTGCGAGGTGCGCGAGCTGGTCGTGTGCCCCTCCCAAGAGCCGTCGTGGCCGTGACCGCCGCGCCGGCGCGCGGCGCGCTGGTGCTGCGGGCGCTCGGCCTCGGCGACCTGCTGACCGCCGTACCGGCGCTGCGGGCGCTGCGGCGCGGGATGCCCGGGGCGCGGATCACGCTCGCCGCGCCGCCGGTGCTCGCGCCGCTCGCCCGCGCGACCGGCGCGGTCGACGGCGTGCTGCCGGCGGACGGCCTGGAGGCCCCGCTGCCGCGCGCCGGCCCCGTGGACGCCGCCGTCAACCTGCACGGGCGAGGCCCGGAGAGCCACCGGCTCCTCGCCACCCTGGCGCCGGGCCGGCTGCTGGCGTTCGCCTGCCCCGGCGCGGGGCACGCCGACGGCCCCGCCTGGGACCCCGGCGAGCACGAGGTGACCCGCTGGTGCCGGCTGGTCGCGGCCTACGGGTTCGACGCCGACCCCGGAGACCTCGACCTGCCGGTCCCGGCCGCGGCGTCGCCCGCGCCCGGCGCCGTCGTCGTCCACCCGGGGGCGGCGTTCCCGGCGCGCCGCTGGCCTCCCGAGCGGTTCGCGGCCGTCGCGGCGGCGCTGCGCGACGGCGGGGAGCGCGTGGTCGTCACCGGCGGCCCCGGGGAGGCGCGCCTCGCGCGGCGCGTCGTGGAGCTCGCCGGGCTCGACCGGGCCGCCGACCTGTCCGGCCTCACCCCGCTGCCGGAGCTGGCCGCGCTGGTCGCGGGCGCCCGGCTGGTCGTCTGCGGCGACACCGGGGTCGCGCACCTCGCGACCGCCTACCGCACACCGTCGGTGCTGCTGTTCGGCCCGACGCCGCCCGGCCGGTGGGGACCTCCCGACCGCGCCGAGCACCGCGTCCTGTGGGCGGGCCGCCGCGGCGACCCGCACGGACCCGAGACCTGTCCCGGGCTGCTGGAGATCACAGCGGACCAGGCCGTCGAGGCCGCCGGGAAGGCACTGGCCGACCCGAACCCATGAGGGGGACAAGATGAGACATCCACGCGCCGTCGTCACCGGAGGCTCCGGCTTCCTCGGCTCGCACCTGTGCGAGGCGCTGCTCGCCGAGGGCGTCTCGGTGGTGTGCCTGGACAACCTGCTGACCGGGACCTCCCGCAACATCGCCCATCTCACCGAGCGGCGCGACTTCCGCTTCCTCAAGCGCGACCTCACCGAGCCGGTGACCGTCCCCGGCGATGTCGGCTACGTCTTCCACCTGGCGTCGGCGGCCTCCCCCGCCGACTACCTGAGGTACCCCATCCAGACCCTGGAGGTCGGCAGCCAGGGCACCCGCAACGCGCTGGACCTCGCCGAGGCGAAGGGCGCCCGCTTCGTCCTCGCCTCCACCTCCGAGGTGTACGGCGACCCGCTCGTGCACCCGCAACCCGAGTCGTACTGGGGCAACGTCAACCCGGTCGGGCCGCGCAGCGTGTACGACGAGGCGAAGCGGTTCGGGGAGGCGCTGACCTCGGCGTTCCGGCACTCGCGCGGCCTCGACGCCGCCATCGTGCGGATCTTCAACAGCTACGGGCCCCGGATGCGGCCGGACGACGGCCGCGCGATCCCGACGTTCCTGCGGCAGGCGCTGACCGGGGAGGACCTGACGGTCACCGGCGACGGCTCGCAGACGCGGTCGATCTGCCACGTGGACGACACCGTCCGGGGCATCGTCGCGCTGGCCTTCTCCGACCATCCCGGGCCGGTCAACATCGGCAGCCCCTACGAGATATCGATGGCCGACCTCGCGCGCCTGATCATCGACCTGACGGGGTCGTCGTCCCGCGTGCGCTTCATCGACCGCCCGGAGGACGACCCGCGCGTCCGGCGCCCCGACACCGCGCTGGCCGAGGACGCGCTCGGCTGGCGCCCGCGGATCTCCATCGAGGAGGGGCTGCGCACCACGCTCGAATGGTTCGCCAGGGAACTGGTGGTCGCACGGCCCGCGTGACCGGCGGCGCGCACGTCAGGGGCCTGCCGGGGCGCCGGGCCGCCGCCGGACGCCGAGGACGTCCATCAGCTCGCCGATCAGCGCGGCGTCCGCCGGGTGCGCCGGGGCCCGCCCGGCGCCCTCGGGCGACAGGCACCACGTCCACCAGCGGTCGAGTTCCGCCGTGTCCAGGACCCGCTCGCCGGGCGGCGCCTCGAGCGGGGTCACCACGGCGGGCCACGACCAGGCCCGCGCCTGCGCGGTCACCTTCGCGCCGCCGCCGACCGGGTCCACGGCCAGCGCGGGGATCCCGTTCTTCAGCGCCAGGACGAGGCCGTGCAGCCGCGTCGTCACCACCACGTCGAGCCTGCGCAGCACCGACTCCAGCTCGGCCGCCGTCGTGAACAGGCGCCAGTCGCGCGGATCGAGCCGCGTGTCCAGCGGCAGCCGGGCGCACTCGCGGGCGGCGAGCCAGTCGCCCAGTTCCCGCTCGACGCGGTCGTGGCGCCGCCGGTCGCCGTACTCGGCCTGGCCGGGCGCGAGCACGACCCCGGCCACGGGCACCGAGGGCGCCGCTGGCAGCGCCGCGAGGTCCCGCCGCGGCGCCGCGGCCGGCGCGTCCCGCGCGAGGACGGCGTCGAACCCGGTGACCGCGGGGTCGGCCGGATCGATGACCGACACGCCGACGGCGACACGCGCGCAGCCCGCGTACCTGCGGTGGAGGTCCTCGACCTGCCGGCCGTGGAGCGGCCCGCAGGCGAACACCAGGTGGGTGTAGGACGCGGGTTCCGCCCGGTCGAGGTCCAGGCCGCCCGGCCGGAAGACCGGGCTCCACGCCAGGTGGCACTCGACCCCGGCCCCGGTCAGCGCCGCCCGCACGGCCTCCATCGCCAGGACGTCGCCGGCGGTCGCCTCACCGTGCAGGAAGCTCGGCCATCCGGTCACCAGCACGCGCATCCACCAGCCGCCTTCCCCGCCTCGGCCCTCGCCGGGTGCTCCCCCAGGACGTCGAAGGGGCGTCCTGCGACCCTGCTACCCGCCACCGTCCGTCCCATGTCGGGACCCGATCGCACGCCGGCGGAAGAAGGCCGTCTCCCCGCGGTGACAGTCCAGACACCGACCGGTTTACCGAGTTGCCCTCTTGGGCAGAGTCCCCTCGCGGCCCACTCGCGAGCTCGGAGCCAAGTGCCTCGAACTGCGAGCATGGGCCGCGCCAGGTTCCTCACCCGGTGGCGGCCTGCGCGATCGCCATCCCGCAGTAGGCGGCCCCGAGCCCCGCGACGATGCCGGCCCCCGCGTTGACCACGGCGTAGAAGCGCATCCGCTCCTCGGCGAGGCGCAGGGTCTCGTAGCCGAACGTGGAGTACGTGCTCAGGGCACCGCAGAAGCCCGTCCCGGCGAAGGCCATCACGCCTCCGTCCGCGGGCAGCGCCGCCAGGAGGCCCAGCGTGAACGACCCCGCGATATTGACGGTGAACGTCCCCCACGGGAACACCGAGTCGTGACGGGCCTGGACGGCGCGGTCGGTGAGGTAGCGCAGCGGGGCGCCGAGCGCGGCGCCGAGCACGATCAGCACGATGGTCACTCGCCGCCCGCCTCGCTCCGCTCGGCGCACCGGATCCGCGCGGCCGCCTCGCGGCGGCGCGGCCGGGCCAGCAGCCGGGTCGCCCGGACGCCCGCGTAGACGGCCGCGAGCGCGGCCGCGAGCGTCCCGCCGAGGTAGGCCAGCCCGACGAGCGGCGCTCCGTGGTCCACCATCTGCTGGACGTCGACGACATAGGTCGAGAACGTGGTGAACCCGCCGAGCACCCCCACCCCGAGGAACGGGCGCACGAGCCGGTGCGCCCTCCACGTCTCGGTGATGAGGACCATCAGCACCCCGATCAGGAGGCACCCCGAGACGTTCACCCAGAAGACGGACCAGGGGAACTCCCCCGCCCGGTGGGGGAACGCGCTGCCGAGCCCGTACCGGGCCAGCGCCCCCAGGGCCCCGCCGGCCGCGATCGCCGCCAGGACACCCCAGGGCGCCTCACGCAGCTCGGACCGCTGCCTCGGAACATGCAGGTCGACATCGGGATCGACAGGACGGCCGGTCACGGGTGCACACTCCTACCAGTAGCCACGACGCACTCACCGGTAGGGACCGTTGGCGGAACGAGCCGCGGTTCGCCGTCCAGGCACGGCGGGCCCCACCGCCGTTCCCCGTCTCCGGGTCGTTTCGAGCCTACCGGCACCGTGTGACCGGGACTTCCCTGGGTAGTGGGACGTGACCGAACGTTCCTCCTACTCTCACCAGCCCCGCTGGAAGGGAGCGCGTATGCCGTGGGCGGAGTCCACCGGCCGGTTCGACGACGGACAGACCGAGACGCTTCTCAAGGAAATGAACCGGCTCCAGGTGACCGACCCGCGGCGGGAACGGCTGCGCGAGCGCATCGTCGACCTGCACAAGCCCCTCGTCCGCGGTGTCGCGCGCCGCTACGCCAACCGCGGCGAACCGCAGGACGATCTGCAGCAGGTCGCCTACCTGGGCCTGGTCAAGGCCATCAACCGGTTCGATCCCGCGGTCGGGGACCGGTTCGTCACCTACGCCTACCCGGTGGTCACCGGTGAGGTGAAGCGGCACTTCCGCGACAAGACGTGGGGCATCCGCGTGTCGCGCCGCATCCAGGAGCTGCGGCCGGTCCTGCACCGCACCGTCCAGGAGTTCACCCGCGAGCACGGCCGCTCCCCCACGACCGCGGAGACCGCGGCGCTCATGGGCGTCACCGAGGACGAGACGGTCGAGGTCATCATCGCCTGCGACGCCTACCGCCCGCTGTCGCTTGAGGCGCCGGCCGACGGGTCGCCGGACGGGGAGGCCGGCACCGTCGGCGAGTACCTCGGCTCCGAGGACCCGGCGCTGGAGGCCTTCATCGACGGCCACGCCCTCCGGCCCCTGATCGACGACCTGCCCGAACGCGAGCGCACGATCCTGCTGCTGCGGTTCTTCGGCAACAAGACGCAGACGCAGATCGCCGAGCAGATCGGCCTGTCCCAGATGCACGTCTCCCGCCTGATCCGCGCCACCCTCGACCGGCTCCGCACCGGCCTGCTGGCGGAGCGGTGACCTCCCGCCCGCGGCTCGTCAGGGCCTGGGCAGCGCGCACGTCCCGCCCAGCACGACGTCGTTGCCCCGGCCCAGGCAGCGGGCGAGCAGGTACGTCTGCTGCCCGTAGTGGACGCCCTGCCGGACGGTGACGTTCCCGGCGCGGTCGACCTCGCACGGATTGTTGAGCGTGCAGCGTTCGCCGTCGTCGTTGCCGGTGTTGTTGACGCCGACGACCTGGCGCGTCCGGGCGTCGATCACCGGCGACCCGGACGTCCCGTGGACGGTCTGGCATTCCGGCTTGTAGCGGATGGAGTCCTTCCACGTCCAGTCCGCCTCGCGCAGCCGGTAGACGGTCGCGTCCGTGGCGCAGCCGTAGATCGTCCGCCAGTAGCCGGACACGACCCGGATCGGCGTCCCGTCGTGCGGCCTGGCCGTCGACAGGCGCAGCGCGGGGATCCCGTAGCGCTTCTGGATCGCCGCGTAGGTGGTGTCGAGCCGGTACACGGTCACGTCGGTGTCGGTCATCGTGGCGTACTCGACCCTGGTGGCCCGGAGGGTGCCGAGGGTGCGGCCGCCCGTGCGGTCGAGGAGCGTGAACGTCCGGGACGACCTCCGGTCGACGACCACCTCGCCGGCGTCCGGCATACCGGACTCCAGGCAGTGGCCGTTGGTCAGCACCAGCGCGGCGTCGGCGTCCCGCGACCGCGGCCCGCGCACGAGGGAGCCGGAGCAGTTGCTCAGCGCGACGATCCCGGTGAAGTCGACCGCCGCCCGCTGGGCGCGCGGCGCCTGCGGCCCGGCGGGCGCGGCCTGCGCGGGACCGGCGGCGAGCGCCCCGGCGCCCGCCAGGGCGATCGTCCCGGCGGCGGTGAGGGCGGCTGCGGCGATGCGGCTGGGCATGCGGATCCTCTCGGGCGGGCCGGCGGCGGAGACCGCCCCGGCCGGGACGGCGCTGTCTCGGCGAATCTAGATCACGTGATTCCCGCTGAGAAGCACCGCCGCCCTTCCCCGCGAGGCACCCTTCTCAGTCGACCTCCACCCAGCCGTACGTGCGCTCGACGGCCTTCTTCCAGCCTGCGTAGCCCTGGTGGCGTTGGTCGTCGTTCCAGGTGGGCTGCCAGCGTTTGTCCTCGTTCCAGTTCTGGCGGAGTTCGTCGGTGTTGTTCCAGAATCCGACGGCCAGGCCGGCGGCGTAGGCGGCGCCCAGGGCGGTGGTCTCGGCGACGACGGGGCGCGAGACCGGGACGCCGAGGATGTCGGCCTGCAGTTGCATGCACAGTTCGTTGGCGGTGACGCCGCCGTCGACCTTGAGGACGTCCAGGGAGACTCCGGAGTCCTCGCGCATGGCTTCGACGACGTCGCGGGACTGGTAGCAGATGGATTCGAGGGTGGCGCGGGCCAGGTGGGCGTTGGTGTTGTAGCGCGACAGGCCGACGATGGCGCCGCGGGCGTCCGATCTCCAGTAGGGGGCGAACAGGCCGGAGAAGGCCGGGACGAAGTAGACGCCGCCGTTGTCGTCGACCTGCCGGGCCAGCGCCTCGCTCTGCGCGGCGCCGGAGATGATGCCGAGCTGGTCGCGCAGCCACTGCACCGCCGACCCCGTCACCGCGATCGACCCCTCCAGCGCGTAGACGGGCGCGGCGTCGCCGAACTTGTAGCAGACGGTGGTGAGCATCCCCGCCTTGGACCGGACGAGTTCCTCTCCCGTGTTGAGCAGGAGGAAGTTGCCGGTGCCGTAGGTGTTCTTGGCCTCGCCGGGAGAGAAGCACACCTGCCCGACCGTCGCCGCCTGCTGGTCGCCGAGGATGCCGGTGAGCAGTACCTCACCGCCGAGCGGGCCGTTGGCGCGGGACGTGCCGTAGGCGTCGGGCGCCGAGGACGGCTTGATCTCCGGCAGCATCGAGCGCGGGATCCCGAAGAACGACAGGAGCTGGTCGTCCCAGGAGAGGGTCTCCAGGTCCATCAGCATGGTGCGGCTGGCGTTGGTGGGGTCGGTGACGTGCACGCCGCCGTCCGTCCCGCCGGTGAGGTTCCACAGCACCCAGGTGTCGATGTTGCCGAAGACCGCGTCGCCTTTCTCGGCGGCCTCGCGGACGCCGTCGACGTTCTCCAGGATCCACTGGATCTTCCCGCCGGAGAAGTACGTCGCGGGCGGCAGCCCGGCGCGGTGCCGGATCGTCTCGCCCCGGCCGTCGCGTTCGAGCGCGGACGCGATGCGGTCGGTGCGGGTGTCCTGCCAGACGATCGCGTTGTAGTAGGGGCGGCCGGTGCGCCGGTTCCACACCACGGTCGTCTCGCGCTGGTTGGTGATCCCGAACGCGGCCAGATCGCCGTGCGACAGGTTCGCCTTGTTCAGCGTGCTCTCGATGGCCGAGCGGGTGCGCTCCCAGATCTCGGTCGGGTTGTGCTCTACCCATCCGGCCTGGGGCAGGAGCTGCTCGTGCTCGAGCTGGTGGCGGGCGATCTCGTTGCCGCCGTGGTCGAAGATCATGAATCGGGTGCTGGTCGTGCCCTGGTCGAGGGCCCCGACGAAGTCGGCCATGGACTCTTCCTTTCCGCCCGCGGGAACGGGCCCGTCAGGTGACGTCGTATTCCGGCTCCGGCCCCGTGGGCAGGCCGCCCTCCTCTTCTGGAAGGTGGTGCCCGACGAGCAGCAGGTACAGGCCGGCGCCGAGCACGCCGCCGATCAGCGGCGCGGCGATCGGCACCCAGAAGTACAGGTCGCCGTACTGGTCCCGCCAGGCGGTGTCGTAACCGGTGATGTACTGGGCGAGCCGCGGCCCGAAGTCGCGGGCCGGGTTGATCGCGTAGCCGGCGGCGGAGCCGAACGCCATCCCGATCGCCACCACCACGAGGCCGATGATCAGCGGTGCCAGGTTGGCCAGCGGCGGCGCGTTGCGCAGGTCGGTGAGGGCCAGGACGAGGAACAGCAGGATGGCGGTGCCGATCACCTGGTCGCGGAACGCGCCCCAGGTGCCGATCGGCAGTGAGCCGTTGCCCGGCAGGGTGGAGAACACGAACTGGGTCTTCAGGGTGTGGCCGGGGTCGAACTTGGCGAGGATCTCGGTGTAGTCCCACCGGACGATCAGCGCGGCCACGAAGGCGCCGAGCGTCTGCGCGAACCAGAACGGCAGGACCCTGCGCCAGGGGAACCCCTTGAACACCGCCAGCGCGAGGGTCACGGCGGGGTTGAGGTGCCCCCCGCTGGTCCGGGCCGCAACGTACACGCCGAGCGTGACGCCGAAGCCCCAGGCCCAGGCGATGCTGTTGTGGTCGCCGAGGCTCTGCGGATCGCCGAGCCCGCTCGCCGCCACGACCTGGGCGACGACCCCGACGCCGAACAGGATCAGGATCAGCGTGCCGGCGAACTCCGCCGCCATCTGCCTGGCGAGTTCGGGCAGCCTCGGCCCTCGTGTCATGTCTCCTCCTCGGGCGTGGGAAGCAGGCCACAGCGGCCGTGATCGTGATCGTTCCCAAGGAGGGGGAGACTACACAGAGTGAGTTAATGACCGCGGAAAGCCTCGTCCAGCCACCACGACGGGCGGCTGCGGGTGACCTTGGCGTCCACGACCATCGGCCGGTCGCGGGGCCCCGCCAGCCAGGCGGCCACCGCCGCCAGGTCGCCCGGCGCGCGGACGGTCGCCGCCGCGCAGCCGAACCCGCGCCCGATCGCGGCCAGGTCCGCGGGCGGGAACACGACGGTGTCGAGGGAGTGCCCGCCCGGACCGAAGTGGTGCACCTCCGCCCCGTAGGCCTCGTCGTCGTAGACGAGCACGAGCAGGCCGAGCCCGAGCCGGACGGCGGTCTCCAGCTCCGCGACCGACATCAGCGCGCCGCCGTCGCCGAGCGCCGCGACGGTGAGCCGGTCCGGGCGCGCCACGGCCGCGCCGATGGCGGTCGCGAGCCCCAGCCCCACCGACTGGAAGGCCTGCGTGAACACCAGGCCGTCCTCGTCGGGGACGTCCAGGAACATCGCCGGGTAGCCCATGAAGTTGCCGGAGTCGACGGCGACCGTGCGCTCGCGGGGCAGCATCCCGTCCAGGGCGATCGTCAGCGTGCGCGGATCGATGCGGGGGCCGCCCCCGTCGTCCTCGCCGGGATGCTCGTCGTAGGGGACGTCCTGCCAGCGGCCCTCGCGGGCGAGCCGCTCCGCCACCTCGGGCGTGCGGTAGCCCGCGGCCCGGTGCCCGCGGGCGCCGAGCTCCGCCGAGGCTGCGCGCGCGGTCTCGGCGACGTCGCCGATCAGGCCGAGGTCGACGGGGCGGTGCGCGCCGAGCGCGTGCGCGTCCACGTCGACCTGCACGACCGCGGTGTCCCCGCCGATGAGGGCGCCGTGCCGCGTCGTCCACATGTTCAGCGAGCAGCCCCAGGCGACGACCAGGTCGGCGCCGCGGATCAGCTCCGCCGCGGCGGGGGTGGCGAAGCCTCCGCTGACGTCCAGGGCGAACGGGTCGCCGGCGAACAGGCCGCGCGCCACCGCCGACGTCGCGGGCAGCGCCCCGCAGCGCCCGGCGAGTTCGGCCAGGGCGTCGCGGGCGCCCGACAGGCGCGCGCCGCGCCCCGCCACGAACACCGGCCTCCGCGCCGCCTGGAGCGCGTCGGCGAGGCCGGCGATCGCGTCGGGCGGCGGTACCGGCAGCGCCGGCACCCGCCCCGGCCGGGCCCGCGCGAAGGCCCGCGCGGACTGGTCCGGCAGCTCGGCGGCCTGGACGTCCAGCGGCAGTCCGAGCAGCACCGTGCGGCGCTCGGCGACCGCCGTCCGGCACGCGCGCGCCACGTCGGCCAGGGCGGTCCGCGGGGAGTGGACCCGCTCGGGGACGGCGCCGACCGCCGCGGCGATCGCCGCCTGGTCGACGCGGAAGTTGGAGCGGACCGCGGCGGCGGCCACCTCGCCCGCGACCACCAGCAGCGGCGTGCGGCTCTTGGCGGCCTCCGCCATGCCCGTGACCGCGTTGGTGAGACCGGGCCCCTGGTGGACGGTCGCGACGCCGAGGCCGCGGCTCACCCGCGCGTACGCGTCGGCCATCGTCACGGCGCCGCCCTCGTGGCGCGCGGCGACGAACCGGGCGCCGCTCGCCGCGAGCGCGTTCGTGACGTGGAAGTTGCCGCTGCCGACGACTCCGAAGACGGTGCCGGCGCCGAACCGCGCGAGGGCCTCCCCCACGGCCTCGGCGACGATCATCGTTCGATCAGCGCGAGCACGCGGGCGGGGCTGCCCGAGCCGCCGACGATCGGCAGCGGCGAGGCGAGCAGCACGGCGCCGCGGGCCGGGAGCCGGTCGAGGTTGCGCAACTGGGTGAGCCCGTACTTGCCGGCGCCGAGGAAGTAGGAGTGGCACGGGAAGGGCGGGTCGAAGCCGTGGGCGGCGCCCGCGTCGGTGCCGACGGTCTCCACGCCGAGGCCGAGCAGCGGCGTCTCCTCGGCCAGCCACCGGGCGCACTCGGCGGAGATCCCCGGGGTGTGCGGGCCGTTCTCGTCGGCGTTGAGGAAGGCGTCCTGGTCGGCGGCGCGGGCGTCCCAGCCCGTGCGGTACAGGAGCCAGCCGCCGTCCGGGAGCGGCCCGTGCGCCCGCTCCCAGTCGCGGACGTGGTCGATCTCCAGCAGGAAGTCGGGGTCGGCGGCCGCGCGCCCGGAGGCGTCCAGCACCACGGCGGGGGCGACGAGGCGGGCGGGCGGGATCTGCGAGACGTCCTCGCCGCCGCGGCCGGTGGCCCAGTGCACCGGCGCGTCGAAGTGGGTGCCGACGTGCTCGCCGGTCTCGATGTCGTTCCAGTACCAGGCGGGGCCGCGGTCGTCGTAGCGGCTGATCTCTCTCAGCCGGAACGGGACGGTGTTGGCGAACGGCTCCGGCAACCGCAGGATCGGGGTCCGCTCCGACAGCGGCGCGGTCAGGTCGACGATCTCCACGGAGCCGTCGGCGACGGCGGCGAGCAGCTGGGCGAGCACGGACATCGTTCCTCCGGCGGCGCGGGCGGCTGGGCGGGACGCGGGTCCGACGAACGTACCGCAGCCGGCCCCGGCCGCACGGCCGACCGGACGGGAGCCGCGCGCCTTTGTGCGGGGGTGCCACGTCCGCCGCCGGATTTCGTCTCCCCGGACCATGGACGCGGCGCCGCCGTGCGATCACCATCGGTGAGAACCCCCGGCCGATCCCGCCCCCCACGGAGGTCCGATGCGCCGCAGGCCCTGGACGCTCGCACTCGCCGCAGCCGCCGTCACCGCCGCCCTCGCCGCTCCCCCGGCGAACGCCGCTCCACCGGCGCCCTCTCCCCCGTCCGCCCCGCCCGTCCGCGTCACCGAGGCCGCGCGCGGCTTCGACCCCCTGCTCCCCTCGTCCGACCCCGTCGCCCTGCGCGAGGCGTACCGGCCGCTCGCCGTCACCTACACCTACGAAGGCCAGAAGCACAGCCTCGACGACTACCTCGCCCGGACCGGGACGCAGGGGTTCGTCGTCCTGGACCGCAGCGACGTCGTCTTCGAGCGGTACGTCACCACCGATCGCGACACCCTGTTCCAGTCGTGGTCGATGGCGAAGTCGTTCACCTCGGCGGCGGTCGGCATCGCGCTCGGCGAGGGCCTCATCGACTCGATCGACGACCCGGTCACCCGGTACGTCCCGGAGCTGAAGGGGTCGGGATACGACGGCGTCTCGCTGCGGGACCTGCTGCGGATGTCCTCGGGCATCCAGTGGACGGAGACCTACGACGTGCCGTTCGCGCACGTCGCCGCGAGCCTCGGGTATCCGCTGACCGAACTGGCCAAGCAGCGCAAGCGCGGATGGGAGCCGGGGACGAGGTTCGAGTACACGAGCATGAACTCGTTCGTCCTCTCCTGGGTCGTGGCCAAGGCGACCGGGGTCCCGTACCACGCCTACGTCCAGAAGAAGATCTGGGAACCGGCCGGGATGGCCTCCAAGGCGTACCTCGGCAACGACTCCAACGGCAACAGCATGGGGTACTGCTGCTACTACGCGACCGACCGCGACTTCGCCCGGTTCGGCCTCCTCTACCTGAACGGGGGCAGGGCCAACGGGCGTCAAGTGGTCCCCGCCTCGTGGGTGACCGAGTCGACGCGGCCGTCCGCCGCGTTCAACCGGGGGTACGGCCTGCAGTGGTGGCTGGGCGAGAACGGCGACTTCTCGGCCAACGGCCTCGCCGGCCAGCTCATCTGGGTCTCGCCCCGGTACGGCGTCGTCATCGTGAAGTCGACGCTGGCGACCGTCCTCGCCGAGGACGAGACCGACGCCGCCTTCGAGGCGATCGCCGCCGAGGTCGCGCGGACCCGCGCGGCGCGGACCCGCACGGCCCGCCCGGCCCCGGTCCGCTGACCGCCACCGGGGAACATTCCGGATCCGGCAGAGGTTAGGGTTCCCTAAGCACTGTGATCCGGATCATCGAAGGGGACCCTATGGCGACGGAACCGGCACGCAAGGGACGCGGGCTCCACCGGGGGACGGTGCTGCGCACCGAGCGCCTCACACCGCACATGATCCGCGTGGTCCTCGGCGGTGACGGGCTCTCGGACTTCGGCGCGGGCGAGTTCACCGACCACTATGTGAAGCTGCTGTTCCCGCAGCCGGGCGTCGCCTACCCCGAGCCGTTCGACATGGAGCGGGTGCGCGCGGAGCTGCCGCGCGAGCAGTGGCCGAGCACCCGCACCTACACCGTCCGCGCGTGGGACGCCGGGGCGGGCGAGCTGACGATCGACTTCGTCCACCACGGCGACAAGGGCCTCGCCGGCCCCTGGGCGGCGAGGGTCCGGCCGGGCGAGGAGATCTACTTCAACGGCCCCGGCGGCGGCTACGCGCCCCGCGCCGACGCCGGCTGGCACCTGCTCGCCGGCGACGAGAGCGCCCTGCCCGCCATCGCCGCCTCGCTGGAACGCCTGCCGGACGGCGCCCCCGCCCGCGTGTTCGTCGAGGTCGCCGGGCCCGAGGAGGAGCAGGACCTGCGCACGCCCGGCGGCGCGGAGGTCGTCTGGCTGCACCGGGGCGGCGGCCAGGTCGGCGACCTGCTGGTCGAGGCGGTCCAGAAACTCGACTTCCCCGACGGCGAGGTGCACGCCTTCGTGCACGGCGAGGCCAACTTCGTCAAGGCGCTCCGCCGCCACCTGCGCGTCGAGCGCGGCCTGCCCCTGGACCGGCTGTCGATCTCCGGCTACTGGCGGCGCGGCCGCGACGAGGACGGCTGGCAGTCCGGGAAGCGCGAATGGAACCAGCAGGTGGAGCAGGAGGAGGCGCAGGCCCTGGCCTGACCGCGGGCCGGCCCGGGCCGTGCCCCTAGGCGGTGACCTGCTCCTGGTCGTCGAGGTCGGGGTCGGTGCCGGCGGAGAAGCCGGGGAGCCAGCGCACGGCTTCCGCGCGGTACTCGCCCTCGGCCTCCAGCTGGCACAGGACGCCGCCGCAGCCGGACAGGGCTCGGCTGAGGGCGAGGTACTGCGGCGGCAGGCGGAACGCGCGGGCGAGCGCGCCCGGCCGCAGGTCGGAGGCCAGGCCCAGCCCGCGGGAAGTCTGCTCGCGCAGCCATTCGCGGGAGTAGCGGAAGCGCTCCACGGCGAACGGGGCCGCGTGCGGGGCGACGAGCGCGGCCACCTCGTCGGGGTCCACCTCGGCGTCCCCGATCAGGAAGCCCTCCTCGAACAGCGCGTCCACGATGTCGTCGGGGTCGCCGAGGGTGCCGATGCGCAGCAGCCGCCCGATCGACCACTGGAGCTCGGCGGGGACGCGGGCGGCGCCGCCGAAGTCCATGACGCCGAGGCGGCCGTCGTCCAGCATCCGGAAGTTGCCCGGGTGCGGGTCGATGTGGATCATCTCGCAGCGGGCCGGGCCGGACAGCAGGAAGCGGAACAGCAGCAGCCCGGCGCGGTCGCGGGCCTCCTGGTCGCCCTCGGCGATGACCCGGGCGAGCGGGGTGCCCTCCAGCCACTCGGTGACCAGCACGTTGCCCGACTGGGCGACGACGGCGGGGACGGCGAAGTCGGGGTCGCCGTCGTAGGCGTCGTGGAAGGCGGTCTGGGCGCGGGCCTCGTCGACGTAGTCGAGCTCCTTCTCCAGGCGCCGCTTGAGGTCGGCGATGACCGGCTTGACCTCCACGCCGGGGAACAGCGGCGTGACGAGGCGGCTGAGGCGGGAGATCTGGTTGAAGTCGCTCATGAGGGCCCGGGCGGCGCCGGGGTACTGGACCTTGACCGCGACCGTGCGGCCGTCGTGCCAGACGGCCTTGTGGACCTGGCCGATGGACGCGGCGGCGGCCGGGCGGTCGTCGAACTCGGCGAACATCGCGGGCCAGTCCTCGCCGAGGCCCTCGGCGAGGACGCGGTGCGTCGTCGCGGCGGGCATGGGCGGCGCCGCCTCCTGCAGGCGGGTGAGGCTGGCGCGGAACGGGCCGGCGACCTCCTCGGGCAGGCCCGCCTCGAAGATCGACAGCAGCTGGCCGACCTTCATGGCGCCGCCCTTCAGCTCGCCGAGCACGGCGAACAGCTGCTCGGCGGTGCGGCGCTGGACCTCCAGCGCGACGGCCTCGGCGGGACGGCCGACGGACCTCTTGCCGAGACCGAGCGCGGTGCGCCCGGCGAACCCGAGCGGGAGGCTCGCCAGCTTGGCGGTCCGCGTCACCGCGCGGCGGGGGATGTCGCTCACGGCCCCTCTTTCGACGATGCGTCCAATGACTTCAGCCTCTCACGGGGAGCAATGCCGCGAAACGGTCACGCCCCGGTAAGGTTCAGCGTCCGGCCGCGCCCGGTGATTCCCCGCCGCCCGGGCAGGGCCGCAGCAGCAGCTCGACCACTTCCAGCGCCTGGTCGATCTCCGGCCGGTTCCCGCCCAGGTAATGGGCGTACATGAAGGAGTCGGCGACCCGGACGATGGCCTGCGCGAGCGTCCGGGTGGGCAGCCGGGTGCGCAGCGCGCCGCGGTCGATCTCCGCCTGGAGCTCGCGGGTGAGCAGCTCGGTGGCGCGGTCCTCGATGGTGCCGGGCATGGTGGCCAGCCTGATGAACAGCCGGGGCTCGCGCTCGGTGAACGCCTTCAGCGGCCCGGCGTCCACCACCGCGCGCATGAACCGTTCCAGGAGGGCGAGGATCCGCTCGGCGCCGGCGCCGCCGACGCCCCGGGCGGCGACGCGGTAGGTGCGCTCGGTCATCTCCCCGAGCAGGGCGGCCAGGAGCCGCTCGCGGCTGCCGACCCACCGGTAGAGGGTGGCGCGCCCGACGCCGAGCTCGGCGGCGAGGGCGGACATGTCGATCGGCTCGCCCCGCAGGTAGTGGGCGGACGCGGCGGCCAGGGCGGCGGCGGGCCCGCGGTGCCGCGGGTGCGGGAGCGGGGACGAGCGGGCCGCGCCGGACGGCGGCCGGACGGCGTCGTCGGCGGGAACGGGGCCGCTCATCAGCACAGCATGGCACAGCGCGCCGCGCGCCATCCCATGACTTGTCGCGTTCGCGTGACTACCGACGGTTATCGGGGGTAGCTAGCAGAGGTGAACCACAAACACGGGGGCGCCGGACGCAAGGGCCGGCTGCTGATCATCGGTGGCGCGGAGAACCGGATTTGCGGCTCCGGCCCGCTGGAGACGTTCGTCGAGCTCGCGGGCGACGAGGACGCGCGGATCGTCGTCATCACCACGGCGACGGAGGTGCCCGAGGAGGTCGCCGACGAGTACACGGCCGTGTTCGGGCGGCTCGGCGTGTCCTCGGTACGCGAGCTGCGGCTGCTCGGCCGGGCGGCGGCCGACGACGCGGCGACGCTGCGGGCGCTGGAGACCGCGACGGGGGTGCTGTTCAGCGGCGGCGACCAGTCGCGGATCCGCACCCTGGTCGGTTCGAGGACCAACGAGTTGCTCAAGCGCCGGCTCGACCAGGAGGGCCTGGTGATCGCCGGGACGAGCGCGGGCGCCACCGCCATGGGCCACTGGATGATCCTCGGCGGCCGCGGCCACGAGGTCGCCGCCTCCACCGTCAAGGTCGGCCCCGGCCTCGCCCTGCTCGACAACGTGCTGATCGACATGCATTTCAACGAGCGGGGGCGGCTGCCGAGGCTGATGAGCGGGATCGCGCTGGACACCCGGCTGCTCGGCGTCGGCATCGACGAGGACACGGCGATCGTGGTCGGCGACGGGCGGTTCGAGGTCGTCGGGACGGGCGTGGTCACGGTGGTGGACGCCGGGCAGGCGACGGTCGCCTACGCCGCGTCCGACGACGAGCCGATGGCCATGCTCGACGTGTCGCTGCACCTGCTGCCGGCGGGCTGCGCGTTCCAGATGAACGACCGGCTCCCGGCGATCGGCAACATGCGCGGCCCGGAGGAGGGATAGCGGTGCGACTCGACCATGTGCGCCGCCTCGGCGGCCCGAACGTCTACCTGTCCAGGCCCGTCGCGATCGCGCGGCTGGACCTGCAGGGCCTCACCGGCCACGAGACCACCGACCACCCCGGCTTCGCCGAGCGGCTCGTCGACGCCCTGCCCGGGCTCGCCGACCACCACTGCTCGGCGGGCCGCCCGGGCGGGCTGCTGGAGGCGATGGCGCGCGGCACCTACTTCGGCCACGTCACCGAGCACGTCACGCTGGAGCTGTCCGGCCTGATCGGCCGCGAGGTGTTCTTCGGCCGCACGGTGCGCGCGGGCGGGCCCGCCGAGTACGACGTGATCCTGGAGTGCCCGTCCGACGAGCCGTCCGCGAGCCCGGTGGTGGAGCGGCTGATCACCCTGGCGGTGCGGATCGTGAACGGGGCGCTCGCCGGACTCGTCCCCGACACCTCGGCCGACCTGGCCCGCGTCGCCGCCGTCCACGAGCAGGAGCGGCTCGGGGTGAGCACGGCGGCGCTGGCGCGGGCCGCGCGCGAGCGGGGCGTGCCGGTGCGCCGGGTCGGCGGGCTCAACCTGCTGCGCCTCGGGTACGGGCGGTACCGCCGGACGGTGTGGGCGGCCATGACCGACGCCACCTCGGCGATCGGGATGGAGGTCGCGGGCGACAAGCGGCTCGCGCACCGCCTGCTCGCCGACGCGGGCCTGCCCGTGCCGGAGGGGCGGGTCGCGGCGTCCCCGGGCGAGGCGCTGGCGGCGCTGCGCGCCATCGGCGGCCCCGTGGTCGTCAAGCCGCTCGCGGGGCACCAGGGCGAGGGCGTGCACATCGAGCTGACCACTCCGCCGGAGGTGGTGGCCGCGTTCGCGTCGGCGGCCGGCGATGGCGGGGAGGTCCTCGTCGAGAGCTACATCCCGGGCAAGGACTACCGGGTGCTGGTGGTCGGCGGCCGCGTCGCGGCGGCGGCCGAGCTGACCGCCGCGTGCGTGACCGGCGACGGGACGGCCACGGTCGCGGCGCTGGTGGAGCGGGTCAACGCCGACCCGGCGCGCGGCGAGGGCCACGACCGGCCGCTGACCCGGCTCGTCCTCGGCCCCACCGAGCTGGCGCTGCTGGAACGGCAGGGGCACGGCCCGCGGTCGGTGCCCGCCGACGGGGAGCGGGTGTGGCTGCGCCGCAACGCGAACCTGTCCACCGGCGGCACCAGCCGGGACGTGACCGCGGACGTCCACCCGGAGGTCGCCGCGATGTGCGTGCGGGCCGCCGCGGCCGTCGGCATGGACGTGTGCGGCATCGACCTGCGGCTGCCCGACGCCGCCTCGCCGCCGCCCGCCGAGCGGGGCGCCGCCGGGATCCTGGAGGTCAACGCCGCGCCGGGCCTGCGGATGCACCTGGCGCCGCACCAGGGCGCGGGGCGCGACGTCGCCGGCGACATCATCGGGCTGATGTACCCGGAGGGGACGCCGTCGCGGGTGCCGGTCGTGTCGGTCACCGGCACCAACGGCAAGACCACGACCGTCCGGATGATCGCGCACATGCTGGAGCTGGACGGGCGCCGGACCGGCATGACCAGCACCGAGGGCGTGTACGTCGGCGGGCGCCTGGTCCACCGGTCCGACGCGTCCGGCCCGCGCTCGGCGGAGATGGTGCTCGGCGACCGGTCGGTGGAGGCGGCCGTGCTGGAGACCGCGCGGGGCGGCATCGTGCGGCGCGGCCTCGGCTACGACCGCGCCGACGTCGCGGTCGTCACCAACATCACCCGCGACCATCTCGGCGTCGACGGCACCGAGTCCGTCGAGGACCTGGCCGACATCAAGTCGCTGGTCGCCGAGGAGATCCGCCGCGGCGGCCACGTGGTCCTCAACGCCGAGGACGAGGCGTCGGCGGGCCTCGCCGGGCGGCCGGGGGTCCGCGAGCGCGACCCGGTGCTGCGCTACTTCGCCCTGTCCCCCGAGGCGCCCGTCCTCGCCCGCCACCTGAGCGGCGGCGGCGCCGGCTACAGCGTCAGGGACGGGTGGCTGACCGAGGCGCGCGGCGACCGCCGGACCCCGATCCTGCCGGCCGCCGAGGTGGCGGGCTCGTTCGGCGGGCACGCCCGCCACGTGATCGCCAACGCGCTCGCCGCGGCGGCCGCCGCCCGCGCGCTCGGCGTGCCGGTGGAGGTGGTGGCGCGGGCGCTGCGCTCGTTCGACCCGCACACGCGCAACCCCGGCCGGGGCTGCGTGTACCAGGTCGGCGCCAACCCCGTCCTGGTCGACTACGCCCACAACCCGGCGGCGGTCGGGGCGATGGGCGAGTTCGTCGCGCGGC
Organism: Actinomadura coerulea; assembly: GCF_014208105.1. NCBI lineage: Bacteria > Bacillati > Actinomycetota > Actinomycetes > Streptosporangiales > Thermomonosporaceae > Actinomadura > Actinomadura coerulea. Next base: position 1,802,905 of record NZ_JACHMQ010000001.1, on the reverse strand, counting down.
GCTGGGGCGGCGCCGGGGTCGCGGCGGTCACGCTGCCGGGCGACCGCTCGGACGAGCTGGTGAGCGAGACCGCCCGGGCGCTGGCGGCCTCGTTCGGCCGCGTCGTCGTCTACGAGGACGAGGACCTGCGGGGGCGCCACTCGGGCGAGATGACCCGGCTGATCGTCCAGGGGCTCCGGGACGCCCGGCCGGACGTGTGCCACCACCCGGTCGGCGACCTGAAGGGCGCGCTGGCCTCGGCGCTGGACATGGCGGAGCCGGGCGAGCCCGTCCTGCTGCTGTACGAGAAGCTGGAGCCGGTGACCGAGCTGCTGGAGACGCTGGGCGCGGAACCCGCCGGCTAGTCGGCGGGCCCGTCCGCCGGCGGCGGGCGCAGCAGCAGGACGGTGACCGACAGCAGCGCCAGCACCACGATCCCGTCCAGCCAGTAGTGGTTGGCGGTGCCGACGACGACCGCGATCGTCGCGACCGGGTGCAGCAGCCACATCCACCGCCACTGCGTCCGCGACGTGACGATCAGCCCGAGCGCGATGACCGCCGCCCAGCCGATGTGCAGGGACGGCATGGCGGCGTACTGGTTGGCGATCGTGTCCGTCTGCGGCGCCCCGTACACCGAGGGCCCGTACTGGGCCGCGGTGTCGACGAGCCCCGCCGCGGGCAGCATGCGCGGAGGCGCCAGCGGCACGAGCAGGTGCAGGACGAGCGCGGCGGCGGTGAGCGCCACGAGCACCCGGCGCACCCACCGGTAGTGGACGGGCCGCCGCAGATAGATCCACAGCAGGAACAGCACGGCCGCCGGAAAGTGCACGTAGGCGTAGTAGGAGTTGGCCGCGTGCACGAGGAACCCGCTGTGCAGCAGGCCGTTCTGGACCCCCGCCTCGTCCGGCAGGCCGAGGACGCGCTCCAGGCGCAGGACGCGGTGGGCGTTGTCGAACGCCTCGCTCACCCGCCCGTCCGCCAGCAGCCGCCCGAGCTTGTAGGCGGCGAACAGCGCGATGATCAGCAGCAGCTCGCGGACGGGCCGCGGCCGGCCGCCGGGGCGTCCCGCGGCCGCGCCGGCACGTCCGGGCCTGCGCAGTCGTGATAACGCGCCGACCTGGCGGGGCGGCTGGTCGAGGAGGCTCACTGCGCTGTCCTTCGCATCGGTTCTGCGCCGGTCGGGGCCGGTCGGGGGCGGCTCGCGGCCGCCGCCGGGCCGGGCGGGGACGTCGAGCAGATGCCGAAGCCTTTCACCTTCCGCGTCCGCGTGGGGCGCGGCACGCGCCGGAGACCGCCGGGCCGGGGGCCCGGCGGCGCCACGGTCTCACCGTAGACCGAACTTGCGTAGGTGGCAAAATTTCAGGGGCTGCCAATTTCGGTGACGTGCGTCTCACCCGCGCGCCGCGGGCGCCCGGCTAGGCGAGCGGAAGGCCGGTGTAGTTCTCGGCCAGGGAGGTCTGCGCCGCCTCGGAGGAGGCCACGTACTCCAGGTGGGAGCGCTGCAGCCGGTGCTCGAAGCCGGTCGCGGCCGGGTCGGTGTGCAGCAGCGTGGTCATCCAGTAGGAGAAGTGCTCGGCCCGCCACACCCGCCGCAGGCACGCGTCGGAGTAGCCGTCCAGCAGCGTGTGCGATCCGGAGGCGTACCGTTCGGCGAACGCCCGCGCCAGGACGGTCACGTCGGACACCGCCAGGTTGAGGCCCTTCGCCCCGGTCGGGGGGACGATGTGCCCCGCGTCTCCGGCGAGGAAGAGCCGGTCGTGCCGGAGCGGCTCGGCCACGAAGCTGCGCATCGGCGTGATCGACCTGTCGGTGATCGGCCCCTCGCGCAGCTCCCAGCCGTCGTCGGTCGCGAACCGCGCCGCGAGCTCGTCCCAGATCCGGGCGTCGGGCCACGCCGCGAGGTCCTCCTCCGGCGGCACCTGGAGGTAGAGGCGGCTGACGCGCGGGGAGCGCAGGCTGTGCAGCGCGAACCCGCGGTCGTGGTGGGCGTAGATCAGCTCGTCGGTGGACGGCGGGACGTCGGCGAGGATCCCGAGCCAGGCGAACGGGTACTCGCGCTCGAACGTCCGCAGACCCGGCACCGCCGCGCGGCCGACGCCGTGGAACCCGTCGCAGGCGGCGATGTAGTCGCACTCCAGCCTGCGGATCCGGCCGCCGCTGCGGAAGGTCACGCTCGGCGCGGAGGCGTCCAGCGCGACGGCCTCCGCCTCGAACCGCACGTCGCCGCCGTCGGCCAGCCGCCGGGCGACGAGGTCCTTGACGATCTCGGTCTGCGCGTAGACGGTCACGGTCCGCCCGGTGAGGCCGGTCAGCGGGACCCGGTGCCCGGCGCCGCCGAACCGCAGCTCCAGCCCCCGGTGGACCAGTCCCTCCCGGTCCAGCCGCTCGCCCGCGCCGCTCTCGCGCAGGACGTCGGTCGTCCCCTGCTCCAGCATCCCGGCCCGCTGCCGGTGCTCCACGTAGTCGCGGTCGCGGCTCTCCAGGACCACCGAGTCGATCCCCCGGCGGTGGAGCAGATGCGACAGCAGCAGCCCGGCCGGCCCTCCGCCGATGATCGCGACCTGGGTCCGCATCGATCCTCCTCCCGTGGGGTCCGCCCGCCGATGTTCGCGCGCGTCGCCGCAGGCTCAGGCGCCGGTGTTCCGCTCAGCGGAAAACATGTCCGGACCTCCGCGCCAGTGCGCCGCCACGTCCCGGGACAGGGCGCGCACCGCCGTCGTCAGCGGCGGCAGCAGCCGCCTCAGATCGGCGCTGCGGGTGCTCGACACCAGCGACATCGCCGCGACCACGTCGCCCGCGCCGTCGCGCACGGGGGCGCCGACGGACGACGCGCCGAGCGTCATCTCGTCGCGGGTCACCGCGTAGCCGGAGCGGACGACCTGCTCGACGCAGCGCCGGAGCTCGCCGGGGTCGGTGATGGTGCGCGCCGCGTGCCGGGGCAGCTCGCCGGCCAGGACGCCCTCCCGCACCCGCGGCGGCGCGAACGCCAGCAGCACCTTCCCGACGCCGGTGGTGTGCAGCGGCAGCGTCGCGCCGACCTGGGTCACCACCGGCACCGACCGGGTCCCGCGCAGCCGCTCCACGATCAGCACCCGGTCGTCGCGGAGCACGCCGAGCTGGACGTTGTCGTGGGTGGCCTCGTACAGGTCCTCCATGTGCGGCAGCGCCAGTTCCCGCAGCCCGGTGACCGCCGGGGCCTGGCTGCCGATGCGCCACAGCCGGGTGCCGATGCGGTACGTCCCGTCCGGCACCCGCTCCAGGAACCCGCCGCCGACCAGCTCCCCGACGAGCCGGTGGCCGGTCGCCAGCGGCAGGCCGGCGCGGCGGCAGATCTCGCTCAGGTTGAGGCGGACGCCGCCCTGCGCGAAGGCGTTCAGGATGGCCATGACCTTGCCCGCCACGCTGACCGGCCGCGCGCGTTCCGTCCCGTCCCCTCCCACGTGCTCCTCCGCCCGGGCCCGCGCCCGTCACTCCTGTTCGGTCAGTACCCGCTGGGCGACGGCGAACGCCGCGTTCGCGGCGGGGACTCCACAATAGATCGCCGTCTGCAGGAGCACCTCCCCGATCTCGTCGGGGGTCAGGCCGTTGCGGAGCGCCGCGCGCACGTGCATGGCGAGCTCGTCGAGGTGGCCGCCCGCGACCATGGCGGTCAGCGTGATGCAGCTGCGGGTCCTGCGGTCCAGTCCGGGACGGCTCCAGACCTCGCCCCACGCGTAGCGGGTGATCAGGTCCTGGAAGTCGGCGGTGAAGCCGTCCTTGCGGGCCTCGGCGCGGTCGACGTGGGCGTCGCCGAGCACCTCCCGCCGCGTCCTCATCCCCTGTGCGTGCCGTTCCCCGTCGGACATGCGCTCGCTCATCGGCCCGTTCCCCTCCATGTGCGGTCCAGGTGCGCGGTGATCGCCTCGGTGACCTCGGCCGGGCGTTCGGCGTTCGCCAGGTGCCCGGCGCCCTCGACCACCGCGAGGCGGGCGCCCGGGATGCCGGCGGCGAGCCGGTCGGCGTGGCCGCGCGGCGGGGTCGGGCCGTCCTGCGCCCCGGCGACCACCAGGGCCGGCGCGCGGATCTCGGCCAGGCGGGCGGTCGCGTCGAACGCGGCGAGCGCCTCGCAGCAGCCGGCGTAGCCCTCGGCGTCGGTGGCCCGGAGCATCGCCACGTAGGGGTCCGCGCCGGTGAAGGACGGCGTGAACCAGCGTTCCGCGGCGCTGTCCGCGACGGGACCGACCCCCTCGCGGCGGACGAGCGCGGCGCGTTCGCGCCAGAACCGCGGGTCTCCGAAGCGCGGGGACGTGCAGCACAGGACCAGGCTGGCGACGCGCTCCGGGGCGCGCAGCGCGAGGGCCGTCCCGACCGCGCCGCCGAGCGACACCCCGGCGTAGGCGGCCCGCTCGACGCCGAGGCCGTCCAGCAGGGCGAGGACCCCGCCCGCGAGGTCGTCGACGGTGAACGGGCCGGCGGGCGCCGGCGCGCCGCCGTGGCCGGGCAGGTCGTAGCGCAGCACGCGCCAGGCGCGCGTCAGCGCGGGCAGCTGCGGAAGCCACAGGTCCATGGAGGTGCCGAGGGACGGGCCGAGGACGACGAGGGGCGCGCCGTCCGGTCCGTCCAGGCGGTGGTGCGGCGCGGCGCTCACGTGCGGCTCCTGCGGTAGGCGTCGAGGGCCCGGCCCACGAGCGCCGCGGCGGCGCCGGTGCCGGGGTCGTCGCCGAGGACGTCCAGGAGGTCGTCGAGGTCGGCGCGCATCAGCTCGGTGGACACCTCCAGGCCCTCCAGCAGCTCGGCGGCCGTCTCGGCGGCGCCGCCGGTCAGCCGCAGGCACTCGCGCAGCGGCTGCCACTCGGCGTGCCACTCCCCCGCGGGCCGCTCGTGCGGCGCGGCCTGCGCGGCGAGGATCACCTGGACCTGCGCCGGGACCTGCAGGGCGGCGGAGCGGACCAGCGCGGACAGCGCCGGGTTGCGCTTGTGCGGCATCGACGACGAGCCGCCCCGGCCCGCGCCCGCGGCCTCCGCGACCTCGCCGACCTCGCTCTGCGCCAGCAGCCACACATCGGTGGCGATCTTGCCGAGGGCGCCGGCGGCCACCGCCAGCGCCGCCGCGAGACGGGCGACGGGCGCGCGGCGGGTGTGCCACGGCAGGACGGGCGGCGCCAGCCCGGTCTCCTCCGCGTAGGCCTCGACGAGGTCCAGGGCCCGGTCGCCGAAGGCGTCCAGGGTCCCGGCGGGGCCGCCGAGCTGGGCGGGCAGCGCCACGGCGGCGAGCCCCTCCCGCGCCTCCAGGCAGCCCATGAGCCAGCCCGCGGCCTTGGCGCCGAACGTCGTCGGCAGCGCCTGCCGCCCGAGCGTGCGGGCCGGCATGGGGGTGTCGCGGTACCGCGCCGCGAGCCCGGCCAGCGCGTCCAGTGCCCGGTCGAGGTGGGCGAGGACGACGCGCCTGGCACGGGCCGCGACGAGCATGGCGCCGGTGTCGGCGATGTCCTGGCTCGTGGCGCCCCTGTGGACGTGCTCGCCCGCGGCGCCCGCGAGCTCCCGCAGATCGGCGACCAGCGGCACGACGGGGTTGCCGGAGCCGCGCGCCCGGCGGGCGAGGGCGGGCAGGTCGAACCGGTCCGCGACGGCGGCGGCGGTGATCGCCTCCGCGGCGGCGGCGGGGACGAGGCCGAGCCGGGCCTGCGCGCGGGCGAGCGCCGCCTCCGCGTCGAGCATGGCGGTCAGGTAGGCCAGGTCGCTGGTGGCGGCCTCGGCCTCCGTCCCCGCCCGGACGGGCGACAGCAGTCCCGCGTCCGGCGCCGGGGGGCGCTCCCCCGCGGGCCCGTGCCCGGCGGGCGGCGCCCCGTGCTCGTCAGAAGGCAAGGAACACCGTCTCCCCGTCCCCCTGCAGGCGGACGTCGAACCGGTACTCCCGCTCGCCCTCGCGTTCGGCGACCAGGGTCGCGCGCCGCTCCCGCGGGACGGCGCCCAGCAGCGGGTCGGCCGCGTGGGCGGCGGCGTCCTCGGGGAAGTACATCCGGGTGAAGACCGGCTTGAGCAGGCCGCGGGCGAACACCAGCACCGCGATGTAGGGGGCGCTCTCCCCGACCGCGCCGGGCTTGACGGTGCTGAACCAGAAGCCGCCTTCGGCGTCGGTGCCGCACCGGCCGAAGCCGGAGAAGCCGTGCCCGGCGCGCACGATGCCGCCGGGGCACCGCGGGATCTCGCCGTTCCCGTCGGCCTGCCAGGTCTCCAGCAGGGCGTCCGGCACCGGCTGCCCGGCTCCGTCCAGGACGCGCCCGCGCACTTGGATCGCGTCGGGCCGCCATGGCGGGACCACCTGCGGGCCCTCCTCGTACGGCAGCGCGTAACCGAAGAAAGGGCCGACCGTCTGCGACGGCGTCATGGCCGAGGGCGTGGGGGAAGGCGTGCTCATCCGGCCTCCGTCGGGGTGTCGCCGAGGACGATGTCCCACTGGTACCCGAGCGCCCACTCCGGCGTGGTGGTGTCCATGTCGAAGCGGGAGACCAGCTTCTCCCGGTCCCGCTCGTCCGGGATCGACTGGAAGATCGGGTCGTAGGCGAAGAGCGGGTCGCCGGGGAAGTACATCTGGGTGACGAGCCGCTGGGTGAAGGCGGTGCCGAACACCGAGAAGTGGATGTGGGCGGGCCGCCACGCGTTGTGGTGGTTCCCCCACGGGTAGGCGCCCGGCTTGATCGTGACGAACCGGTAGCGGCCGTCGCCGTCGGTCAGGCAGCGCCCGGCGCCGGTGAAGTTGGGGTCGAGCGGCGCCGGGTGGACGTCGCCGAGGTGGTGGTACCGGCCGGCGGCGTTGGCCTGCCAGACCTCCACGAGCGCGCCGCGCACCGGGCGGCCCGCACCGTCGAGCACGCGGCCGGTCACCACGATCCGCTCGCCGAGCGGCTCGCCGGCGTGCTGGACGGTGAGGTCGTGGTCACTTCGCCCCAACTCCTGGTGCCCGAAGACCGGGGAGGTCAGCTCGACGCTGCCCGGGCCCGGCTTCGGCATGACCAGTTCCTCGGACGGGGCGCGGAGCACGGTGCTCCTGTAGCCCGGGTACAGGTACGGCGGGTGCGTCATGCCGTCATCCCTTCCTGCGTGCGTTCCGCCGGGACGCGCTCGATCAGCGGCGGCCCGGTCGCCGCCCGGATCTGGTCGGCGGTGACGCCGGGGGCCGTCTCGACCAGCACGAGGCCGTCGCCGGTGACGTCCACGACGCCGAGGTCGGTGATGATCCGGTCGACGCAGCGCCGGCCGGTGAGCGGCAGCGCGCACTCCTCGACGATCTTGGGTTCGCCCTCGCGAGTGGTGTGGCTCATCACGACGATCAGCCGGCGGGCGCCGTGCACCAGGTCCATCGCCCCGCCCATGCCCTTGATCATCTTGCCGGGGACCGACCAGTTGGCGAGGTCGCCGCGCGCCGAGACCTGCATCGCGCCGAGCACGGCGATGTCGATGTGGCCGCCGCGGATCATGCCGAAGGACAGCGCGGAGTCGAAGCAGGCCGCGCCCGGCAGGACGGTCACCGTCTCCTTGCCCGCGTTGATCAGGTCGGGGTCGACCTCCTCCTCGGCGGGGTAGGGTCCGACGCCGAGCACGCCGTTCTCGGCGTGCAGGGTCACCTGGCGGCCCTCGGGGACGAACCCGGGAATCAGCGTGGGCAGCCCGATGCCGAGGTTGACGTAGGCGCCGTCGGGCAGTTCGGCGGCGGCGCGGGCGGCGATCTCCTTGCGGGACCAGGGCATCAGGCGTCGCCTCCCTCGCGCAGCGTGCGCGTCTCGATCGGCTTGTCGGCGGCCTGCTCCGGGGTCAGCTCCACCACGCGCTGGACGAAGACGCCCGGCAGGTGGACGGCGTCGGGGTCGATCTCGCCGGGCTCCACGAGCCGCTCGACCTCGGCCAGCGTCACCCGCCCGGCCATCGCGGCGAGCGGGTTGAAGTTGCGCGCCGCCCGGTGGAAGACCAGATTGCCGTGCCGGTCGCCGACCGCCGCGCGGACGAGCGCGAAGTCGGTGGTGATGCCCTCCTCCAGCACGTACTCCCGCCCGCCGAACTCGCGGACCTCCTTGGCGGGCGAGGCGACCGCGACCGTGCCGTCGGGCGCGTACCGCCACGGCAGCCCGCCGTCGGCGACCAGCGTGCCGACCCCGGCCGGGGTGAAGAACGCCGCGATCCCGGCGCCGCCGGCGCGCAGCCGCTCGGCGAGGGTGCCCTGCGGCATCAGCTCGACCTCGATCTCGCCGGCGAGGTACTGGCGGGCGAACTCCTTGTTCGCGCCGACGTAGGAGCCCATGGCGCGGGCGATGCGGCCCGCCGCGAGCAGCTGCCCGAGGCCCCGGCCGTCCAGCCCGCAGTTGTTCGACACGACCGTCAGGCCGGCCGCGCCCCGCGCGTGGAGGGCGGAGATCAGGAGGGTCGGCACCCCGCAGAGCCCGAAGCCCCCGACGGCCAGGGACGCTCCGTCACCGATGTCGGCGACGGCGTCCGCCGCCGAGGCCACGACCTTGTCCATAGGCCTCCCATTCCCACTCCGCGGGGGCCGTCGCGGCGCCCCCGCCCGGCCACCACCCTCGCAGCCGGCGCGGCGCGGGCCGGAGCCCGGTTTCCGCCCAGTGGAAAACGGGAGGCGCGATCAGAGCCTTTCGGCCAGGCCGAACACCGGGAACAGGCTCGTGTCGAAGAAGACCGAGACGTGCGCGACGCCGTCGCCGGTGACGCTCAGCACCTGGATCTGGTAGGCGCGGTGCACGCCCTCGCCGTCGCGCATGTAGAGCCCGAAGGCCGGCTGCCCGTTCGCGGCGGCCGGGACCATCCGGATGTCGCCGGGGGTGGGGCCGCACTGGGCCTTGATGAGCCGGATGACGTGGTCGGCGCCGACGAACCACTGCGGGAACGGCGGCATCTCCCAGACGACGTCCTGCTTGAACAGCTCGATCAGGCTCGCGATGTCGGCGGTCTCGAACGCCTTGGCGTAGCGCTCCAGGAGGTCGCGCTGGCCGGGGTCGGTCGGCTCGACCAGCTCGTCGCGCAGGGGGGCGTTCTCCTCCAGCTGCGCGCGCGCCCGCTGCAGCGCGCTGTTGACCGCGGCGGTGGAGGTGTCGAGAAGCTCGGCCACCTCGGCGGCCCGCCACTTCAGCACGTCCCGCAGGATCAGCACGACGCGCTGCTTGGCGGGCAGGTGCTGCAGGGCCGCCACGAACGCCAGGCGGGTGCTCTCGCGCGCGGTGACGATGGTCGCCGGGTCGGCGGAGTCGGCGCCGAGCACGGCGTCGGGGGCGGGCTCCAGCCACGGCACCTCGTCCGAGGCCACCACGGGCCGCTCGGGCTCCTCGCTCGGCGCCCCGAGGCCGGACGGCATGGGCCGGTTGCCGCGCTGGTCGATGGCGGTCAGGCACACGTTCGTCGCGATGCGGTACAGCCAGGTGCGCAGGGAGGAACGGCCCTCGAAGCCGCCGTAGGAGCGCCATGCCCGCAGGTAGGTCTCCTGCACCAGGTCCTCGGCGTCGTGGATGGAGCCGAGCATCCGGTAGCAGTGCGCCAGCAGCTCCCGCCGGTACGGGTCGGCCAGCGACTGGAAGTCACGCTCTGTCTCGACGGTGTTCGGCATGGTGTCGGGCATGGTGGTCGTCACCTCTGCTGGGCGGCATCGCCAGGGCGGCGAGGGCGGCGGGCGCCGTCGCCTCCGACCGTAGACGAGCCCACTGACAGAACACGGGCATCACCTCGGATCCTACGCCCGTGCCCCGTGGACGCGGCCGGCGCCGTCGCCGGGCGGCCGCCGGCGCTGAGGCTCGATCACCGTGATCCCGGCGCCCGGCACCGCGGCGAGGGCCGCCGGGGCGTCGTCCAGGGCCAGGACCCGGCCGACCAGCAGGTCGGGGCGCAGCGTCCCGGCGCGGACCAGCTCCATCATCGGGCCGTAGGCGTGGGCGGCCATCCCGTGGCTGCCGACGATCTCCAGCTCCCAGCCGATCACCCGGTCCATCGGCAGGTCGGCGCGGCCCGCGCCGGGCGGCAGCAGCCCGACCTGGACGTGCCGGCCGCGGCGGCGCAGGGACTCCACCGAGGCGCGGGCGGTGGCCGGGCTGCCGAGCGCGTCCAGCGAGACGTGGGCGCCGCCGCGGGACGCCTCGCGCACGGCCTCGGCCACGTCCTCGTGGGCCGCGGCGTCGACGACGGCGGACGCGCCGCAGCGGCGCGCCAGCTCCAGCGCCTGCGGCGACACGTCGACCGCCACGACCCGCGCGCCGGCCGCCGCGGCGATCATCACCGCGGACAGCCCGACGCCGCCGCAGCCGTGCACCGCCGCCCACTCGCCCGCGCGGACCCGGCCCTGCGCGAGGACGGCGCGGAACGCGGTGGCGAACCGGCAGCCGAGCGCGGCCGCGGTCGTGGAGGCCATCTCGTCGGGCAGCCGCACCAGGTTCACCTCGGCGGCGTCGATCGCGACGAAGTGGGCGAACGATCCCCAGTGCGTGAAGCCGGGCTGGGTCTGGGCCTCGCAGACCTGCTGGTCGCCCGCCCGGCAGGACGCGCAGCGGCCGCAGGCGCACACGAACGGGACGGTCACCCGGTCGCCGGGGCGCAGTCCGGTGACGCCGGCGCCGGTCTCCTCGACCGTGCCCGCCAGCTCGTGCCCGGGGACGTGTGGAAAGACGCGGATGTCCGGATCGTGGCCCTGCCAGCCGTGCCAGTCGCTGCGGCACACGCCCGTGGCCTCGACCCGGATCACCGCGCCGCCGGGCGGCGCCGCCGGGTCGGGCAGCTCCCTAATCTCCAGCGGCCCGGCGAAGGCGTCGTAGGCGACCGCCAGCACTAGAACTCGAAGCCGCCGGGGCGGCCGTTGCGGTCGGCGATCAGGCCGGCGAGGGTCGCGAGGGCGATCTCGGCGGGCGTCCTGGAGCCGATGTTGAGGCCGACCGGGCGGTGCACGCGGGCGATGTCGGCCGCGGGGACGCCTAGTTCGGTGAGGGCCGGGATGTGCGGCGCGGGGTGCCGCGGGTTGCCCATGACGCCGACCCACCGGACGGGCTGCGTCAGCACGTCCCGCAGGACCGGCCCGAGCTCGGGCCGGTGGTGGTCGGTGACGACGACGTCGGCGGTGGCGTCCAGGGGCGGCAGGTCGGCCGTGCCGTCGCGGTCCTTGTCGGGGTCGACGAGGAACGTGCGGTAGCCGAGGTCGGCGCCGTAGCGCAGCAGGTGGTCGGCGACGGGGCCGGCGAACACCGCGACGAGCGTCCGCTCCCCCGTCTCGTGCCGGGCGTCGCCGTGCGCGACGGCGCAGGAGGAGTCGTGCTCGTGGGGTGCGGCCATGCCGGAAAGTCTGCCCCGCGCGGCGCCGGGCGGTCCAGCGGCCACGCCCTCGTCCCGGCATGACGCGAACCCGTGCCCCCGGAACCTGGAACTCTCGCGCCGGAAAGGGTATGCCTTCTGTCTAGACTGCTGTCACCCGGCGGCCACAGGAGGGACCGTGATCGCGAGACCGGACGGCGGGCCCCGCGTCGTGGTGGGGGTGGACGACTCCGCGGGTGCGCGCTGCGCGCTGTCCTGGGCGATCGGCGAGGCGCGGCTGCGCCGGCTGCCGCTGCTGGTCGCGCACGCCGCGCCGCTGCCCCCGCACGTGTCGGCCGCGGGCCAGCTCGGCTGCGGGATCACCGAGGCGCTGCGCGGCTCCGGCGCCGAGCTCATCGCCCGGCTACTGGCGGAGGTGTGCGGCGGCCCGCCCGAGGGCGTGGAGATGACCGCGCTGGCGCTCGTCGGGGAGCCGGGCGCGACGCTGGTGCGCCTGGCGGGGGACGACGACATCCTGGTCGTCGGGCACGGCGCCCGGGGCCCGTTCTCGCGGCTGCTTCGCCCGTCGGTGCGGCTGCACTGCGCCCGCAGGGCCCGCGCGACGCTGGTGTGCGTCCGCCCGCCCACGTTCGACACGCTGCTGGAGAACCTGACGGTGCGGGACGAATCGCCCGAGAGCGTCCCCGACTCCCGCTTCCGGAGGCTGGGCCGCCGCCTGCGCCTCCCGCTCTGACCGGGGCGGCGCGCATAGGCTCTCCCCATGCGCAAGTACGTCATCATCGGCGCTGTCGGCAGCGGCAAGGGCACGCAGTCCGGGCTCCTCGCGCGCGATCTGGACATCGTCCACATCAGCGTCGGCGACATCTTCCGCTGGCACGTCAAGAACCACACCAAGCTGGGGGCCCAGGTGCGGCGCGTCATGGCGTCCGGCGGGCTGGTCGGGGACGACCTCGCGGAGGGCGTCGTGCGGGACCGGCTCGCCCAGCACGACTGGAACTACGGGTTCGTCGTCGACGGGTTCCCGCGCAGCCGGCGGCAGACGGAGTTCTTCCTGGAGAGCTACGACATCGACGGCGTGATCCATCTAGACCTTCCGGACGAGGAGGTCCGCCGCCGGGTGCTGGCCCGCCGGCTGTGCAGCGGGTGCGGGATGGACTACAACCTGATCGAGGACCGCCCGACGCAGGAGGGCCGCTGCGACGTGTGCGGGGGCGAGCTGGTGTCCCGCGAGGACGACACGGAGAAGGCGCTCGCCGAGCGGCTGCGCGACTACCACGAGAAGACCGACCCGATCCTGGAGCTGTTCGGCCGCAAGGAGTACGTGGTCACCGTCGACGCGCGGCCGGGCATCGACGAGGTGCAGCGGACGCTGCGCGAGAGGCTCGGCCTCCCGATGCCATGACGCCTCCTCCCGAGACGCCCTCGCCGGTCGTGGAGCTGGCGGACGGGCGGGCGGCGCGCCGGGGGCTGCGGCTGTTCCTGAAGCGCGACGACCTGGTCCATCCGGAGCTGCCGGGCAACAAGTGGCGCAAGCTCAGGCACAACATCGGCCCCGCCCGGGACCACGGGACGCTCCTGACGTTCGGCGGCGCCTATTCCAACCACATCCGGGCCGTGGCGTCGGCGGGCCGCGTGTACGGCTTCGCGACCATCGGTGTGATCCGCGGCGAGGAGCACCTGCCGCTGAACGCGACGCTCGCGCACGCCCGGCGCATGGGCATGCGCCTCGCCTACATGGACCGCGCGACCTACCGGCGCAAGCACGAGCCCGACGTCGTCGGGGCGCTGCGCGAGCGGTGGGGCGACTTCCACCTCCTGCCGGAGGGCGGGAGCAACGCGCCGGCCGTCCGTGGCTGCGCCGAGCTGGGCGCGGAGGTCCCGGGATTCGACGTGGTGTGCGTCCCCTGCGGGACGGGCGGGACGCTGGCCGGGCTCGCCGCCGGCCTGGCCCCGCGGCAGCGCGCCGTCGGGTTCTCCGTGCTGAAGGGCGGCTTCATGACGGGCGAGGTGGAGCGCCTCCAGCGCGAGACCTACGGCGGGCGGCGCGGGGACTGGAGCGTCGAGGACGGTTTCCACTTCGGCGGCTACGCGAGGTCCACCCCGGAACTGGAGGCGTTCGCCGCCGACTTCGCCGGCCGGCACGGGATCGTCCTCGACCGGATCTACACCGCGAAGATGATGTTCGGCGTCCTCGCGCTGGCCGGGCGCGGCGCGTTCCCCGAGGGCGCCCGGGTCCTGGCGGTCATCACCGGTTAGCCGGACGGCCCCCGCGCTCCGGGCCGGGGCCGTCCGTCCGCCGCCACGCGCGCCGGTCAGGCCGGCGGCAGGTCCACCAGCGCGGCGAGGGCCGCGCGGTGCCGGTCCGGCGTGCCGAGGGCGATGGAGTCGGCCTTGGCGCGCTTGAGGAAGAGGTGCGCCGGGTGCTCCCAGGTGAAGCCGATGCCGCCGTGCATCTGCACGCACTCCTCGGCCGCCTTCAGGGCGACCGCGGAGCAGTGCGCCTGCGCGACGGCGACCGCGATCGGCGTGTCCTCGTCGCCCGCGGCCACGCAGGACGCCGCGTGGCGGGCGACCGCGCGGGCCTGGGTGATCGAGGCCCACAGGTCGGCGAGCCGGTGCTTGAGGCCCTGGTAGGAGCCGATCGGACGGCCGAACTGGTAGCGCGTCTTCACGTAGGCGACGGTGTCGTCCAGGCAGCGCTCGGCGAGCCCGAGCTGCTCGGAGGCCAGCATGGCGGCGCCGGTGCGCAGCGCGGCCCGCACGGCCCCGGCGCCCTCGGCGACGCGCCGGGCCGGGGCGGCGGAGAAGGCGAGGTCGGCGAGCCGGCGGGTCATGTCGAGCGAGGTCACGGCGGTGCGGCGGGCGTCGGTGGCGTCCACCGCGTACAGGCCGTCCCCGGCGGGGACGAGGAGCACGTCGGCGGCCATGCCGTCGGCGACGCCGGCGACCTCGCCGGTCAGCGCCCCGCCGGCGTCCTCGACCGTCACCGGGACGTCGTAGGGGGCGGTGCCGAACGGGACCGCCAGGACCGCGATCCGCTCCCCGGCGGCCAGCCGCGGGAGGAGCTCGCGCTCCCCGGCGGCCAGCAGCGCCGCCGTGGCGATCACGGCGCTGCCGAGGAACGGGACGGGCGCGGCGGACCGGCCGAGCTCCTCCATCACGACGGCGGTCTCGCGCCAGGTGGCGCCGGCGCCGCCGAGCTCCTCGGGGACCGGCAGGCCGGCGCAGCCGAGCTGGGCGGCGACCGCCCGCCACAGCGGCGCGTCGTAGGGCTCGTCCTTCTCGGTGCCCGCGAGGACCGAGGTCCAGGGCGCCTTGTCGGCCAGCACCTCGCGGACGCTCGCCCGCAGGTCGTTCTCGATCTCGCCGTACAGCAGGTCGCTCATCGGGGCAGGTCCTTCCAGGCCACGTCCTTGTCGACGCGGATCTCGCCGGGCAGGCCGAGGACGCGCTCGGCGATGATGTTGCGCAGGATCTCCGAGGTGCCGCCCTCGATGGAGTTGCCCTTGGCGCGCAGGTACCGGTAGCCGGGCGACCGGCGGGTGAAGTCCACCTCGGTGGGGCGGCGCATCGTCCAGTCGTCGTAGCGCAGGCCCTCCTCGCCGAGCAGCTCCAGCTCCAGGCCGGAGACCTCCTGGTTGAGCCTGGCGAAGGCCAGCTTGGCGCCCGACCCCTCGGGGCCGGGCTGCCCCGCGGTGAGCTGCTGGCGCAGCCGCGCCCCGGTCAGCCGGGCCGCCTCGGTCTCCACCCACGCGCGCAGCAGGGCGTCGTGCAGGCCGGGGGTGCGCAGCTCGGGGCGGTCCCGCCAGAGCGCGGCGACGACCCCGATCATGCCGCTCTCGCGCGGCACCGCGCCGCCGCCGATCGCGACGCGCTCGTTCATCAGCGTCGTGGTGGACACCTGCCAGCCCTGCCCGACCGCGCCGAGCCGGTGCTCGTCGGGGATCCGCACGTCGGTGAGGAACACCTCGTTGAACTCGGCCTCGCCGGTCATCTGCCGCAGCGGGCGGACCTCGACGCCCGGCGCGGTCATGTCGCAGACGAAGTAGGTCATGCCGCGGTGCTTGGGGACGTCCGGGTCGGTGCGGGTGACGAGGATCGCCCAGCGCGCCTCGTGCGCCATGGACGTCCACACCTTCTGGCCGTTGACCGTCCAGGCGTCGCCGTCGCGGACGGCGCGGGTGGCGAGCGCGGCCAGGTCGGAGCCGGCGCCGGGCTCGCTGAACAGCTGGCACCACAGCTCCTCGCCGGTCCACAGGGGGCGCAGGAAGCGGCGCTTCTGCTCCTCGGTGCCGAAGGCGAGGATCGTGGGCGCGGCCATGCCGAGCCCGATGCCGTTGCGCTCGGGATGGTTGGTCGAGGCGCCCGCCTCGGCGAACCGGCGGTCGACGGCGGGCTGCAGGTGCCGCGGGGCGCCGAGGCCGCCGAGCCCCTCGGGGTAGTGCACCCAGGCGAGCCCGGCGTCGAACCGGGCCCGCAGGAACTCCTGGGGCGCGGTCTCCGCGGGGTCGTGGGCGGCGAGGAACTCGCCGACCCGCCTGCTCAGCTCGTCGGCGTCGGGCGGTGCTGTACTCACGGGGCCTCCGCGCGGGCGTGGGCGGCGGCGGCCACCCGGAACGGACATACCAACCGGTCGGTATGCCGACGTCCACCCTAGGAACGGCCGGGACGGCCAGTCAACCGCCGCGCCGCGCGAACACCTCGCGCGGGGACGCCGAGCCCGGGGCCGTCACGCCATCGCCTCGTCGAACGCGCGGTGGTGGGCGTAGTCGCGGGACTCCACGATGTGCCCGTCGCGCACCCGCAGGACGAAGATGTTGGGCACGACGAACTCCCGCCCGTTCTCGGTGTTGCGGCCCGCGTACTCGAACTCCGTGATGATCACCTCGGGGTCGGCGGTCTCGTGCACGACGACGTTGCGCGCCTTCAGCTCCACGGGCAGCACCTCCAGCCGGGCGAAGTGCCGCCGCAGCGCCTCGCGGCCCTCCAGGCGCGAGGCCGGGTGGGCGAACGGGTGCACGACCACAGCGTCCTCGGCGTAGAGCTGCGGCAGGCCCTCCGGCCGCAGCGCGGTGATCCCGTCGATCAGCCGCTGGAAGACGGCCCGGGGGCTGGCGAACTCTGACATGCGCTCTCCCCTAGAATCGGAGTATCGGCTCCGAATGAGAAAATACGGAGCCAAGACTCCACTTGTCAACGGAAGGCAGCGATGACCTCACCCGCCTCCGGCAGGCCGCTGCGGGCCGACGCCCTGCGCAACCGCGCCAAGGTCCTCGCCGCGGCCGAGGAGGTCTTCGCCGTCCAGGGGACCTCCGCCTCCACCGAGGAGGTCGCGCGCAAGGCGGGGGTCGGCATCGGGACGGTGTTCCGGCACTTCCCCACCAAGGAGTCGCTGCTGGAGGCCGTGCTCGTCGCCCTGCTGGAGCGGCTGGCGGCCGAGGCGCGCGGCCTCCGGTCCGCGGACGACCCGGGCGCGGCGTTCTTCGGCTTCTTCGGCCGGGTGGTCGCGCAGGCGGCGGCCAAGCAGGCCGTCACCGAGGCGCTGGCCGAGGCCGGCGTCGACGCCCGGCAGGCCACCGGGCGCGCCGGACCGGATCTCAAGGCCGCGCTCGGGGTCCTGCTCGGCCGGGCGCAGGAGGCCGGCGCCGTCCGCGCCGACGTCGGGGCGGGCGAGGTCATGGCGCTCCTGGCCGGCATGTCCTACGCCGCGGGACGCGCCGGGGCCCGCGAGGACGTCCTGCGCATCGCCTTCGACGGCCTGCGCCCGCGGGAGGCCCCGGACCGGCCGGGCGCTCCGGGGTAGCGCGCCCGGCTACGGCGCCGCCAGCTCGGCGGGCAGGTCGTCCTCGTGCAGCACGGTCAGCGTGGTGACGGCGCGGGTCAGCACGACGTACAGGCGGGCGAGGCCGCGGGCCTCGGCGGCGGCGATGGCGGCGGGCTCGACGACGATCACATGGTCGTACTCCAGGCCCTTGGCGAGGGTCGCGGGGACGACGAGCAGCCGCGCGGCGCCGGCCGACTCCGGCCCGAGGACCTCGTGCTCCAGCCCGGCCGCCTCCAGGGCCGCCGCGTGCGCGCCCGCCCGCGCGTCCGGGACGATCAGGCCGACCGAGCCGGGGCGGGCGAGGGCGGCGCGGGCGGCCTCGGCCGCCGCGGCGGCCGGGTCGGCGACGCGCCGCACGGTGAGCGCCCCGGCGCCGGCGCGCAGCGAGCGCGGCCGCTCCAGGCCGGGCGCGACGTGCGGGAGCAGGCGGGCGGCGAAGTCGAGGACGGTGCCCGGGACGCGGAACCCGAGGGTCAGCTCCGTGACCTCCCCGTCCTGCCCGAGGTGGGCGAGGACCTCCTTCCACGTCCGGGCCGACCAGGCGGTCGTGCCCTGCGCGAGGTCGCCGAGGACGGTGGCCGAGCCCGTCGCGCAGCGGCGCCCCAGCGCCCGTAGCTGCATCGCGGACAGGTCCTGCGCCTCGTCCACCACCAGGTGGCCGAGCGAGGCGGTGCGCTCCATGAGGTCGTTCAGCTCGTCCAGCAGGGCCCGGTCGGCGGCGGTCCACCTGGCGGAGCGGTGCGAGCGGGCGGGCCTCGCCGTCAGCAGGACGGCCTGCTCGTCCTCGTCGAGCACGCCCTTGGCGGCGGCGCGCAGCAGGTCGGCGTCCGACAGCAGCCGGTGCAGGACCTGCTCGGCGCTCACCTTCGGCCACACGGCGTCGAGGACCTGCTTGACCGGCCTGCTCCGCGCGACCTGGTCCTGGACGCGGTCGTCGGGGGCCTCGCCGCGCCGCTCCATCCGCACGAGGATCTGGTGCGCGAGCCGCTGCGCGAACGCGGCGCGCCCGCTGCCGTACCGGGTGGTGCCGCGCAGCGCGGCGGCGATCTCGCGGATCTCGTGGTCGGCGAGCCGGTAGCGCGCCGCGCCGCGGGTGACGACGAGCCCCTCCTCCGGCTTGCGGACGTGCAGCCACAGCGCCCTGCGCAGCACGTCGGCCATCCGGGCGTCGCCCTTGAGCGCGGCCGTCGCCGCGGGCTCGTCGCCGAGCGGCGCGCCGAGCAGGTCGTCGATGGTGGCCTGCTCCACCCGGACCTCGCCGAGCGCGGGCAGCACCGCCGAGATGTAGGCGAGGAACGCGCGGTTCGGCCCGACGATGAGCACGCCGGACCGCGACAGCCGCTCCCGGTGCGTGAACAGCAGGTAGGCGGCGCGGTGCAGGCCGACGGCCGTCTTGCCGGTGCCGGGCGCGCCCTGGACGCAGACGCTCCGGGGCAGGTCGGCGCGGACGATCTCGTCCTGCTCGGGCTGGATGGTGGCGACGATGTCGCGCATCGGGCCGGTCCGGGGGCGCTCGATCTCCTCGGTCAGGATCCGGGAGGGGCCGATGTCGCCGCCGTCCAGGGGCTCGTCCTCGAACGCGGTCAGTTCCCCGGCCCGGAACCCGAAGCGCCGCCGCAGCCGCCAGCCCATCGGGTCCGCGGGCCCGGCCTGGTAGAACGCCCGGGAGACGGGAGCGCGCCAGTCGAGCACGAGGGGGCGCCCCTCGTCGCCGTCGTGGACGTGCCGCCGCCCCACGTACATGACGGCGGGCAGGTCGGGGCCGGCCGCGCCGTCGCGGTCCATGCGGCCGAAGAACAGCGGGGTGTCCGGGTGGTCGGCGAGCGCCTCGACCCGCTGGTCGAGCAGCGACTCCAGGAACTGCTTGGAGACCCAGTCGGCGGCGACGTCGGCGGACAGGCTCGCGGCGTGCTCGCGCATCCGGCGCAGGGCGGCGCGGGACTCGGCGAGGTGGGCGCGTTCGGCCGCCAGCACCGCGGGTTCGGACGGGTCGGCGGACTCGGCGGGCATGCGGACAGACCTCCGGCTGCGAGGGTGGCGGGGGCGAAACTCATCACCTTACCGCCACGGCACGGGCGCCGCCGGACATTCCGGCACCCCGCCCTTCCGGGGGCGGCGGCGATGCGCCTTGCCGGTGGCGCCGGGCTGTGTGACGTTGGTCGGCATGGCGACTCTCACCGGACGGTCCGCTCTGGTCACCGGGGCCTCGTCGGGCATCGGCGCCGCGGTGGCGGAGGCGCTCGCCGCCGCCGGAGCGCGCGTCGGCCTGGTGGCGCGGCGCAAGGACAGGCTCTCGGAGGTGCTCTCCCGGTGCCGCGAGCACGCCCCGGACTCGGCGATGTGGGCGGCCGACCTCGCCGACCCCGACGCGGTCGCCGACCTCGCCGCCGAGGCCGAACGCGAACTCGGCGGCGTCGACGTGCTGGTCAACAACGCGGGCATGCCGAAGCGGCGCCGCGTCCAGGACCTGTCCCCCGCCGAGGCCGACGAGGTGATGCGCCTCAACTACCTGTCCCCCGTGCGGCTCACGCTGGCGCTTCTGCCCGGCATGGCCGCGCGCGGGCGCGGGCACCTGGTGGCGGTGGGGTCGGTCGCGGCGCGGCTCGGCCCGCCGCACGAGGCCGCCTACGCCGCGTCCAAGGCGGCGCTCACGGCGTTCTGGGAGAGCATGGCGGTCGATCTGGACGGCACGGGCGTGCGGGTCCACGTGATCCAGCCCGCGCTCGTCGCCGGGACCGAGCTGTTCACCCGTCCCGGCAACGAGCCGCCGCTCAGCGACCTGTCGGACGCCCTGCCGGCGCGGGAGGTGGCGGAGGCGGTCCTGGAGGTCCTGGAGAGCGGGCGGTTCGAGCGGTACGTGCCGGACTGGTTCGGCGAGATGGCCTCTGGAAAGGCCGCCGACGTCGAGGCGTTCGTCGCCGGAGTCAAGGAGTGGACCCGCGACCGGCTGGCGCCCCCGTCGCCCTGACCGTCCCCGGGCCCGTCCCCCGCGGCGGCCCGTTGCCGCCGCCCGCGCGCCTCAGTAGGGTGTGGACCCGCCAGTGATCCACATCACACGAGGCGCGGAGGGGCGGAGGCCATGGCCGCTGCGGAGGGCCTGCGGGTGCGGGACGTGACGGTCCGGTTCGGCCCGCTGACGGCGGTCGACGGGGCCGGGCTGACCGCCCCGCCCGGAACGGTCACCGGGCTGGTCGGCCCGAGCGGCGCCGGGAAGACGACGCTGTGCGACGTGATCACGGGGCTGCGGCGCCCGGCGGCGGGCGCCGTCCTGCTGGACGACGCCGACCTGACGCGCAGCGCGGCGCGGGAGCGGGCCCGGCGCGGCATCGCCCGCACGTTCCAGCGGGCGGGCGCGGCGGGGCCGGCGACCGTCCGGGAGGCCGTCCGGGCCGCCGCCGCCCGGCACGCGATGACGGGCGAGCAGCCGGGCCGCACGGCGCGGGACCGGTGGCGGCGCCGCCTGGAGGCGCGCCGCGACGCGGGCGCCTCCGCCGACGCCCTCCTGGCCAGGGTCGGCATCCAGGAGTACGCCGAGAGGCCGGTCCGGGACGCCCCGCCCGGCGTCGCGGGGCTGATGGACCTGGCGAGGGCCCTGGCCACCGAACCCGCCGTGCTCGTGCTGGACGAGCCGTGGGCGGGCCTGCCGGTGCGGCACGCGCGGGCGCTGGAGGTCCTGCTGCGCGACCTGGCCGGGGAGGGCCTGGCGGTACTGGTCGTCGAGGACGAGATCGAGCCGGTGCTCGGCGTCTGCGACGTCCTGCACGTCCTGGACGACGGCAGGGTGATCGCGGCCGGGCCCCCGGCGGAGGTGCGGGCCGATCCCCGGGTGCGCGACGCCTACCGCGCCGGCCCGCGCGTCACCACGTGTCGATCCACGGGCGGGGCCGGTCGCCGGGTGGCGGGGCGGCGGCCGGCACCGCGGTGATCCAGCGCCGCGTGTCGGCGGGGTCGATGACGTCGTCCAGCTCGAACACGGTGGCCGCGTGGAGCGCCGTGCCGTGCTCGTAGGCCGCGGCGACCATCTGCTCGAACATCGCGCACGGGTCCTCGGCGGCCTCCGGCTCCTGGCGGAACCCGAGCCGCACGGCGCCCTCCAGCCCCATGCCGCCGATCTCGCCGGTGGGCCGGGCGAGGGACGAGTCCCGGTGCGCGCGGCCCGTCTCGGCGCGCCGGCGCCCGCCGTCCCCGGCGCGGCGTTCCCGGGCGGCGAAGCCGGCCGGCCCGTGTCCCGGCCCGTGGTCCGAGCGGTGACATGATGCGGGCCAAGACCTGGAACCCGCGGGGACGCGGCCCGGCCCGGGCCGCGGGATGAGGGGGGCCGATGCCGGAACGGCGCCGGAGGACCGTGCGCGACCTGCGCCGCGCCAACCGGTCGGTGCTGCTGAGGCGGCTGTACTTCGACGGGCCGCTCAGCCGCCAGGACCTGGCCCGCGAGACCGGCCTCAGCCCCGCGTCGGTCAGCAACGTGGTGGGCGAGCTGATCAGGGCCGGGCTCGTCGCGGAGGCGGGCAGCGTCGAGTCCGACGGCGGGCGCCCGCGCGTGCTGCTGAAGACCGCAGCCGGTTACGGCCACCTCGTCGGCGTGGACGTCGGCGAGGGGCGGGTGACGGTCGAGCTGTTCGACCTGGGGCTGACCCGGCTCGCCAGGGCCGACCTGCCCCTCGGCGACGGCGGCCGGGACGCGCGCGCCGTCGTCCGGCGCGTCCTGGACGGCCTGGCCGCGGTCATCGAGGGCGCGTCGGCCGACCCGGCGTCCGTCATCGGCGTCGGCGTCGGCGTCCCCGGCGTGATCGAGCGCGCCCCGGACGCGGTCGTGCACCGCCAGACCGCCGGCTGGGACGGCGTTCCGCTGGAGCGCATGCTGCGCGAGGGCACCCGCCTGCCGCTGTTCGTGGACAACGGCGCGGCGTCGCTCGGCCAGGCGGAGATGTGGTTCGGCGCCGGGCGCGGGCACCGCGACGCCGTCGTCGCCCTTGTCGGATCCGGCGTCGGCGCCGCCGTCATGATCGACGGCGCGCCGTACCGGGGCGCGGCCGGCGGCGCGGGCGAGTGGGGCCACACGACGTCGCGGGTCGGGGGCGCGCCGTGCCGGTGCGGTTCCCGCGGCTGCCTGGAGGCCTATGTCGGCGCCACCGCCCTGCTGGAACGCTACAGGGCCGCGGGGGGCCCGGCCGGGACGGACGAGGAGGCGGCCCTCGCCGGGCTGCTGGCCGACCCGTCGCAGGCGGCGGCCGCGCTGCGCGAAGAGATCGCCGAGCACCTCGGCGCGGGCATCGCCGACCTGGTCAACCTGTTCGGCCCGGAGAAGGTCATCATCGGCGGCTGGGCGGGGCTGCTGATCGGCGGCCGGATGCTGGACCGGGTCACCGCGGCCGCCGCCGCCTACGCTCTGCGGCGGCCGTTCGCGCGGACCTCGATCGAGCTGTGCCGCCTCGGGCCGGAGGCGGTCGCCGTGGGCGCGGCCACCCTCCCGCTGGCGCACCTGCTCGACGGAGGCGACCCGGCGGGCGCGCGATGGCCCGGCGGCGGCACCCGGGGGATAATGGCGTACTGACCAGCACCCTGGAGGGCGACGACACATGGGCACCGCCGGCCGTTCCGTGCGCGAATCCCTGCTGGACGCCGCCGCGGACCTCTTGGTGGAGCGCGGCTACCGGGCCGTGCGGATGCGCGACGTCGCGTCCGCCGCCGGGGTGAGCAGGCAGACCGTCTACAACGAGTTCGGCGACAAGTGGGGGCTCGCGCAGGCGGTCGTGATCCGCGACAACGAGCGCTACCTCGACGGCATCGACGCGGTGCTGTCCCAGCACGCCGACCTGTACTCGGCCGTGGTCGCCGCGGTCACGTTCACGATGGAGACCTCCGCCGACGACCAGCTGAAGAAGGCGGTGCTGACGGGCGCGGGCGGCGACGAGATGCTGCCGCTGCTCACCACGCAGGCCGAGCCGGTGCTGTTCTCCGCCAGCGCCCGCATCGCCGAGCACGCCCTGCGCCAGTGGCCGGATCTGGACCGCGCCGCGCTCACCGAGATCGCCGACGCGGCCGTGCGCCTGACGATGAGCCACATCATGCTCCCGTCCGGGCCCCCGGAGGCCTTCGCCCACTTCGTCGCGCGCATGGTGACCCGCTACCTGGCCGCCTCCGCGGGCGCCCCCGGCCCGGGCGCCGGGTGAGGGTCAGGGGGCGGCCTGGACGTGGACGACCTTGACGGCCGTCATCTCGTCCAGGAGCTCGGGGCCGTAGCCGAATCCGCCGCCGCTGGCGCGGCGCGGGGTCGCGGCGCCTCCCGGGGCGCCGCCGAACACCGCGTTGATCTTCACGGTGCCGGCCTCCAGCGTGCGCCAGGCGGCCTGGGCGTGCGCCATGTCGCGGGTGAGGACGGTCGCGGCGAGGCCGTAGTGGGACCGGTTCGCGGCCTCCAGCGCCTGCTCGAACCCGGCCACGGTGCGGACGGGCGCCACGGGACCGAAGGTCTCCTCCGCCATGATCGCCATGTGGTCGGCGCAGCCGGCCAGGACCGTCGCCGGGTAGAAGCAGCCGGGGCCCTCGGGCAGGCGCGCGCCGGCCAGCGCCCGCGCCCCGTCCGCGAGGGCCTTCTCCACCTGCTGGTGGACCCTGGTGCGGTGGCGCTCGTCGACGAGGGGCCCGAGCTCGGTGGAAGGGCTCGCGCCCGGACCCGTGCGCAGGTTCCGGGCGCGTGCCGCGAGCGCGTCGAGGAACGGCTCGGCGACGGCCTCGTGCACGTAGATCCGCTCGACCGAGGTGCAGATCTGCCCGGCGTTGGCGAAGCACCCGAGCGCGGCCTGCCCGGCCGCCCAGGACGGGTCGACGCCCGCGTCCACGATCAGCGGGTCGGCGCCGCCGTTCTCCAGGAGGGTCCTCGCCCCGGTCCGCGCGGCCAGCTCGGCGATGCGGCGGCCGGCGCGGGTGGAGCCGACGTGCGCGACGACGTCGGCGCCCGCGTGCCCGGCGAGCGCCTCGCCGACCGCGCCGCCGCCGGTGACCATGTTCAGGACTCCGTCGGGCAGGCATCCGGCGACCAGCTCGGCGAGCATCGCGCCGGTGTGGGGGGTGCGCTCGGACGGCTTGTGGACGACGGCGTTGCCCGTCGCCACGGCCGCGCCCACCAGGCCGCAGGCGATCGCGACCGGATCGTTCCACGGAGTGATGGCGGCGACGACGCCCCACGGCTCGCGGACCATGAAGTCGGCGGCGTCCCGTCCGCCCTGGAGGCTGCGCCCGCCGTGCAGCGGGCCCAGCTCGGCGTACTGGCGCAGGGTGCCGATCCCGGCCTCCACGCCGCCGAGCGCGTCACCGGTCGGCTTGCCCATCTCCGCGGTCACCAGGGCGGCGAGCTCGTCCATGCGCTCCTCGACCGCGCGCGCGGCCGCGTGCAGGGCGGCGCCCCGTTCGGCCGCCGGCGTGGCCGCCCAGCCGGGCGCGGCGCCGCGGGCCGCCGCCACGGCCGTGTCCACGTCCGCCGCCGAGGAGGCGGCCACCACCCCCAGCGGCTCGCCGGTCGCCGGATCGGTCACCGTGAACGTCTCGTCCCCGGTGCCCTGGCTCCACCGTCCGCCGGCCAGCATCCACCTGTCACGCGGCCGCATGGCCTCCCCTTCCGTGTCGGCTCCCCGGGTCGCCTACCCGGCGGGGAGCGCTTCAATGACCCGCCCCATCGTCAGTGAGCACTTACTGCGTCGGCTACCGTGAGCCCAGGCGAGAACGTGCGAGGAGGCGCGATGGACTTCGACCTGCCGGAGGGCGCGGCCGCGGTGCGCGAGGGCGTGCTGGCGGTCGCCGGGAAGTACGACCAGGACTACTGGGGGCGGTGCGACGCGGACAAACGCTGGCCGGAGGAGGTCTGGCGGGAGCTGGTCGACGGCGGCTGGCACAGCCTGGCGATCCCCGAGGAGTACGGCGGCGGGGGCCAGGGGCTGCTGGAGCTGGCGGTGGCCCTGGAGGCCCTCGCCGAGGGCGGCGCGGGCGGCGCCGCGTCCTTCATGTACCTGCTGACGCCCGCGTTCGGCGGCCTGACCATCGCCCGGCACGGCACCGCCGAGCAGAAGCGCGAACTGCTGCCGAAGATCGCCTCCGGGGGGATCGAGACGTGCTTCGCCATCACCGAGCCGGACGCGGGCAGCAACGCCATCGAGATCTCCACCCAGGCGCGCCGCGACGGCGACGCCTTCGTCGTCAGCGGCCAGAAGATCTGGATCTCCGGCGTCGAGCGCGCCGACCTCCTCGTCCTGGTCGCCCGGACGACCCCGGCCGCGCAGGCCCGCCCCCGCACCGCGGGCTTCACCGTCCTGCTGGTGGACGTCAAGGAGGCCGTGGCCGAGGGCACGCTGACCTACCGGCCGATCCCGAAGCTCGGCACCAACACCGTCGCCTCCAGCATGGTCTTCCTCGACAATGTGCGCGTGCCCGCCGACCGGGTCCTCGGCGAGCCCGACCAGGGCTTCGCCGTGCTGTGGGACATCCTCAACCCCGAGCGGATCCTGGCCGCCGCGGGCGGCGTCGGGTCCGGCGGCCTGGTGCTGCGGATCGCCTGCGAGTACGCCGGCGAGCGCGCCCCCTTCGGGAAGCCGATCGGGGCGAACCAGGCCGTCGCGTTCCCGCTCGCGCGGATCAAGGCGCAGCTGGAGCTGGCCCGGCTGATGACCTACAAGGCCGCCTGGCTGTGGGACCGCGGCCGGCCCTGCGGCTCGGAGGCCAACATCGCCAAGCTCACCGCGGCGGACGCGGCCTGGCAGGCGGCCGACCGGGCGTTCCAGACCTACGGCGGCATGGCGTACTCCCTGGAGTACCCGGTCGCCCGGATGTTCCGCGACGCCCGCATCGCCAAGAACATCCCGGTAGCCGAGGAGCTCGTCCTCGCCCACATCGCCCAGCACGAGCTGGGACTGCCCAAGTCGTACTGATCCGGGCCGCGCCGGGGCTCGGCCCGGGCGCGGCTCACCCGAACCGGGGCGGGCGCTTCTCCCGGACGGCCGCGACGCCCTCGCGCACGTCCGGGCCGGTGAACCCGAAGAACTCCATCGCCAGGGAGGCGTCGAACGTCGGCCCGGCGAGGCGCAGCCAGTTGTTCAGCGCGTGCTTGGTGAACGACAGCGCCTCGGCGGGCCCGGCGGCGAGCCGGCCGGCGATCTCCAGCGCGCGCTCGTGCACCCGCTCGTCGTCCACGCACAGCGAGACCAGGCCGATCCGCTCGGCCTCCTCACCGGTGAGGACGTCGTTGAGCAGCAGGTAGTACTTGGCCTTCGCGAGCCCGCACAGCAGCGGCCACACGATCGCCGCGTGGTCGCCGGCCGCGACGCCCAGCCGCGTGTGCCCGTCGATGATCTTCGCGGTGCGGCCGGCGACGGAGACGTCGGCCAGCAGCGCGACCGCGAGACCGGCGCCCACCGCCGGGCCCTGCACGGCGCTGACCACCGGCTTGGAGCAGTTCAGCACGTTCATCACGATGTCGCGGGCCTCGCGCATGATCCGGCGGCGGGCGGCGTGGTCGGTCATCATCTCCTCGATCATGGCGAGGTCGCCGCCGGCGGAGAACGCCCTCCCCTCCCCCCGCACGAGCACCACGCGGACCTCGTCGTCGGCGTCGGCGTCCCGCCAGATCTCCGCCAGCTCGCGGTGCCCGGCGGCGTCGACCGCGTTCAGCTTGCCCGGCGTGCTGATCACGACCCGCAGCACCCCGTCCGACGCCCAGTCGATCTTCAGCCGCTCGTACGCCTCGTACCGCGTCATGCCGCACTCCCCTGCCGCGAGTGGTCGTCGAATGCCGCGCGCAATCGTCGCACAGCGAACTCCACCGCCTCGGCACCGGCGTCGAAGATCTCAGGGAGCAGGAAGAAGGAGTGCACGACGCCGTCGTAGCGGCGCAGCTGCACCGGAACGCCGGCCTCGGCGAGCCGGCGCGCGTACGCCTCGGCCTCGTCGCGCAGGATGTCGCACTCGGCGGTGATCACGGTGGCGGGCGCGGCGCCCGCCAGGTCCGGGGAGCGCAGCGGCGCGAGCCGGGGGTCGGACGGGTCGGCGCCGTCGCGGTAGAGGTCCATGAACCGGGCGAGCGACCCGGCGTCCAGCCCGTAGCCCGTCCCGTACTCCCGCCAGCTCGGGGTGTCCCTGGCCGTGTCGGTCACCGGGTAGACGAGCAGTTGGTGGGCGAGGGGGACCCCGGCGTCCCTGGCCAGCAGCGCGGCGGCCGCGGCGAGGTTCCCGCCCGCGCTGTCGCCGGCGACCGCCACGGCACCTCTCAGCACGCCGTACCGGCCGGGCTCGCGCGCCACCGAGGACACCGCGGCCCAGGCGTCGTCCACCGCCGCCGGGAACGGGTGCTCGGGGGCCAGCCGGTACCCGACGTTCAGCACGACGCACTCCGCCGCGGCCGCCAGGTCGCGGCAGAAGGCGTCCACGTTGTCGACGCCGCCGAGCACCCATCCCCCGCCGTGCAGGTACACGACGGCCGGCAGCGGCCCCCGCTCGGGCGGCGCCGGGCGGTACAGGCGCACCGGCACCGGGCCCCCCGGGCCGGGCACCTCGACGTCGCGGACCCGCGGAAGCTCGCGCCGCACGACCGGGAAGTCCGCGCCGATCCGCTCCCGCATCTCCGCGATGGTGGGCTCGGCGGGCCCGTCCCGCCCCGGCGGGACGGCGGTCCACGAGGCGAGCTGCTCCAGGAAGCTCACGGTCTGCGGGTGCAGGGGCATGCGGCGGCCTCCGGTGGGGGGCATCGGCGGAAATCCACCTCTCGGCCTGCCCGATGGCCGGGCCGCCAATCCCCCGCGTCAGCGTCCGGCGGCTTCGGCGACGAGGGCCTCGAAGAGCCGCCGGTCATCGCCCTCCTCGGGGTGCCACTGGACGGCCAGCCCGAAGCGGTGGCCCTGGAGCTCCAGGGCCTCCACCACCTGGTCCTCGGCCCACGCGACGGCGGTCAGGCCCTTGCCGAGCCGGCTCACCGCCTGGTGGTGGTAGGTGGGGACCTCGGACGAGGCCCCGAGGATCAGGCCGATCCGGCTCCCCTCGCCGGTCCGCACCCGGTGGGAGCCGACGACCCCGGCGGCCGGGGCGTGCCCGCGGTGGCCGACCGCGTCCGGCAGGTGCTGGACGAGGGCTCCGCCGCGCGCGACGTTCAGCACCTGCATGCCCCGGCAGATCGCCAGGAACGGCAGGTCGGCGTCGACGGCGGCGCGGACGAGGGCCAGCTCGAACCGGTCGCGCTGCGGCTGCGGCGGCCCGGTCTCGGGATGCCGGGCGGCGCCGTACAGCTCCGGGTCGAGGTCGCAGCCCCCCGCCAGGACGACGCCGTCCAGCCGGGAGATCATGGTGTCCAGCCCGCGCAGGGTCGCGGCCGGGGGCAGCAGGACGGGGACGCCTCCGGCCCGCTCGACCGCGCGCACGTACGGCACGGGCAGGAGCGCGGCCTCGCGCACCCAGAACCCCCAGCGGGCCGGCTCCTGGTAGGTGGTGATGCCGATGAGCGGCGGCCCGCCCTCACCGGCCGCCGGATGCGGCGCTCCGCGCACGGCTCCTGACATACGTGTCTCCCCCCTGTGCTGGACCCCGGCCCCGGGCGGCCGCCGGCACGGGCGATCCGCCTGCCGGCCGCGCGTCACCGCGCGACACCCGCCCCCCGGCGCCGTCCGCCCCGGCCCTCCTCGGGTCAGCTTGCCGCACAGCGCGCGGCTCCGCCGCCGGAAATGGCGAGATCGACCCAACGCGGTGCCGGGGCGGCGCGCCGGCCGGAGGGCTGCCCGCGGCCGGAAACACCGAAGAATTCTGAAATCTTCTTCCCTGATACAGGTTTTTTCTCCCCTTCCGGGTGGTTCTTCCCGAACGTTCGACTCGCGCTCGGATACTGATCAGTATGCATTGACCGCGGCACTTACCGTCCGTCACTCGAAATTGATCTGTAATTACACTAAGTAGCGATCTTGGATAGAGGTCGGAGCAATCTATTGAACACCTGCGGAGATGGGTGAGAGAATCTCACCAACTCGGGCAGCAACTGCGCCCGGATCGTCCGTCAGCCCTGCCGTCCGACCGCCGATAAAAGCCCCCTGGGGAGGCGAGCCGAACGAATGTCATCGGAAACTCGCGTTATCAAAGAATGCTTCGCACGCCTTGAGGCCGACCCCGCCGGCGCCATGAGCTATTTCTACGGCCGCCTCTTCGCGGCGCGGCCGCGGCTGCGGACCCTGTTCCCCCCCGCGATGGGCGGCCAGCACGACCGGTTCTTCCACGCGCTCAGCCGGATCGTGTGGAGCCAGGACAACCCCGAGGAACTCGCCCGCCACCTGGAAGGCCTCGGCCGCGGCCACCGCAAGTACGGGGTCCTGCGCGAGCACTACCCGGCCGTCGAAGAGGCGCTGACCGCGACGCTGCGCGCCTTCGCCGCCGACGTCTGGACGGCCGAGGCCGAGGCCGCCTGGCGCGCCGCCTACCGCTCCGCGGCCGACGCCATGGCCGGCGCGGCGGAGCGCGACGCCGCGAGCGCCCCGCCGTGGTGGGTCGCCGAGGTCGTGCGGCACGAGCGCCGCGCCTTCGACCTCGCCGTCCTCACGCTGCGCCCCGAACGGCCCCTGGCGTTCGCGCCGGGGCAGCACGTGAGCGTTCAGACGGCCCGCTGGCCCCGGGTCTGGCGGCCGTACTCGATCGCGAACGCGCCCCGCCGGGACGGGACGGTCTGCCTGCACGTCCGGGCCCGTCCCGCCGGGTGGGTCAGCGGCGCGCTGGTCCGGCACACCGGTCCGGGCGACAGCGTCCTGCTGGGCCCGCCGGACGGCGCGATGACCCTCGACCCGGCCTCGGGCCGCCCGCTCCTGCTGATCGGCGGCGGCACCGGCCTGGCCCCCGTGAAGGCGCTGGCCGAGCAGGCCCTCGCCTCCGACGCGGGCCGCGACGTCCTGCTCGTCGTCGCGGCCCGCACCGAGGGCGCCCTCTACGACCTCCCGGCGCTGCGGGGGCTGGAGTCCGCCCACTCCCGGCTCCGGGTCGTCCCCGTGGTGTCCCGCGAACCCGCCGCCGGGGCCCTCGCCGGCCGCGTGCCGGACGTCCTCCCCCAGCTCCTGGACGGCGCGGGCGGCCACGATGCCTACGTGGCCGGGCCCGCCCCGCTCGTCCGCGCGGCGGTCGGCGCCCTGCAGCGGCTCGGGGTGCCGCTGACGCGCCTCCACCACGACCTGCTCACGGCCGGCGACTGAGGCGCGTCACCAGCCGGCGCGCTCGCGCAGGAACTCGGTCGTCTTCGCGTCCGCCGGGTAGAACGACTCGATCGCCAGTTCCGCCACCGTGATGTCGACCGGCGTCCCGAAGGTCGCGATCGTGCTGAAGAACGACAGTTCCCGGCCGTCCACCCGCATCCGCAGCGGAACGAAGACCTCGTGGCTCGCGGGCGGGGCGATCGCCTCCCCCACGTCGCCGGGGAAGCTCCGCAGCTCCTTGTGCAGCTGGGCGAGCGCCGCGTCCGCGGTCAGCGCCACATGCCGCCGGACCCGGTCGATCATGTGGGCGCGCCACTCCGCCAGGTTCAGGATGTTCCTGGCCATCCCATCCGGGTGCATGCTGAGCCGCAGCACGTTCAGCGGCGGCTCCAGCAGCTCCGGCGGCGCGCCCTCCATGAAGAACGCCGCCGCGCCGTTGGCATCGATCAGATTCCAGAACCGGTCCACGACCACCGCCGGATAGGGCTCGTGGCCCTCCAGCACCTGCCGGAGCGCCGCGCGGACCGTGTCCATCTTCGGTTCCTCGATCGGCGTCTCGTCGAACACCGGCGCGTACCCGGCCGACACCAGCAGCAGGTTGCGGTCGCGCAGCGGCACGTCCAGGTGCTCGGCGAGCCGCAGCACCATCTCCCGGCTCGGCGCCGAGCGCCCCGTCTCCACGAAGCTGAGGTGCCGCGTCGACACGTCCGCCTCGGACGCCAGCTCCAGCTGGCTCAGCCTGCGCCGCTGCCGCCACGCCCGGAGCTGGTCCCCGATCGGCCGCACGTCGCTCAGTCCCGTCGTCATCGTCGTCACGCAACGACGGTAGCGGCATCCAGGTCAGGGCCACGATTACGTGCGGGGTAATGGACGCGGTGAGGCCCCGGCGCCTTTACGTTGTAGATTTTTTAGCGACGTGCTCGGCGAAGAAGGCGAGGATGCGGCCCCAGCCGTCCGGGGCGTTCTCGCGCCCCTTCCCGAACCCCATGACGATCTTCGCGACCGGGCCGAGCGGGGGCGGCGGCGTGAGCCCGGTGAGGAAACCGTGCCCGGTTCCCGGGTACTCCTTCACGTCGTGCGGCACGCCCGCGGCCGCGAGGGCGCGCTTCAGCCTGCCGGCGGCCCCCCGCAGCGACGGGTCGGCGGCGCCGTAACTGCCGACGACCGGGCACGCGCCCCGCAGGGACTCCTCCGGTCTGCGCGGCAGGATCCCGTAGTTGGCCGCGGCGGCCCTGAAGTCGTACTTCGCCGCCGCGACCAGCGCGAACCCGCCGCCCATGCAGAACCCGCAGATCCCCACGCCGCCGGTGCAGTCGTCCCGGCCCGCGAGCCACGCGCGGGCCGCCTCGATGTGGTCGTAGGTCGGCCCGCGCTGGGCGCGCATGTCGCGCATGGCCTTGGCGACGCAGCGCAGCCAGGGCGCCCCGTCATAGAGGTCGGGCAGGACGGCGAGGTACCCGTGGGCGGCGAACCGGTCGGCCTGGGCGCGCATGTCGTCGTTCGCGCCCATCGCCTCGAACACGATCACGACGCCCGGCCAGGGCCCCTCCCCCTCGGGGACGGCGAGGTAGGCCGGCAGCTCGCGGCCGCCCACCGGAATGGAGATGTCAGACATAACGTCCAATAATTCCCCAGACAGGCCGGGCGCGCCTAGCCCCCTACCGGCCCCGCCGGATCAGACCTTGCGCCACTTCGGCACCCAGGAGCCGTCCTCGACGACGTAGTCGCCGAACAGGTCCGGGGCCTCCGCCAGCATCACCTCGCCGATCTTGCCGAAGAGCAGCCGGATCTCCTCCTCGGCGCCGGGCGCGGTGCGGTTCTCCAGGGTGTGGCGCAGGGTGCGGACGTTGGCCGTCCACACCAGGCCGGTGCCGACGCCCTCGGGGGCGAACCGGCGCATGAACGAGGTCTTGTGCTTCTTCTCCTTGAACGGCACGCCCTCGTCGTCCAGGCCGAAGTGCGCGGCCATCCAGCCCTGGAACTCCTCCATCTGCTCCAGCATGGCGGTGGCCCGCTTCATCAGCTCGGGGTCCTCGCGGGCCCACTCCGGGAACCAGAAGGGGATGTCCTGCAGCCGGACGAACCGCAGCGACTCCTGCGAGATGGCCACGCCGGGGCGGTGCCGGACGAGCTCGTGGGTCAGCACCCGGCTCACGTTGTGCAGGACGAAGCTGAAGCTGACGTGCTCCAGCACCGAACCGTGCAGGCTGCGCAGGATATTCTCCAGGTACTGGCCGGAGTCGGTGCGGATCTTGGTGACGTTGGGGTTCAGGCCCGGCTCCCAGGAGCGGTAGCAGAGCCGGCCCGCGAACTCGGCGAGGTTCTGCGGGTCGTTCAGCTCCTCGTCGAGCTCCCCGCGGTCGAGCCGCTCCAGCCAGCCCTCCCCGCCCACGTCCCGCAGGTACCGGGCGACCTCGTCGTAGTCCAGTTCGGGCCGCGCAACGAGGAACACCTCGGGCTCGACGCTCTTCACTCTCGTTCCCCCTACGGGTCGTTTCCGTCGCCCCTTAGGAAACCACCCCGGCACCCCGGCCGCGACCCGGGGCACGGCCATCGAGGGTAATGAACGTCCTGGATGACGCTCATGGTGTCATGCCGCACACTGGAGAGGTTCGTCCAGCTAGGGGAGGTTCTATGCCATCGGAGCTGACAGTGCTGGGGGCCTGCCCGCTGGACTGCCCCGACGGCTGCTCGTGGGTGGTCACCGTGCGGGACGGGGCGGCGGTCCGGCTGCGCGGCAACCCCGCACACCCGTACACGCGCGGAGCGCTGTGCGCGAAGGTGAACCGTTGGCTGGAGCGCGCCGCCCAGCCGGACCGCATCCAGTACCCGCTGCGCCGGGTGGGGGCCAAGGGGGAGGGACGGTTCGAGCGCGTCGGGTGGGACGAGGCGCTCGACGAGATCGCCGCGCGGCTGGAGGACGTCGTCCGGGAGCATGGCGGCGAGGCGGTCTGGCCCTACTGGGGGACGGGCACGCTCGGCTACCTGCAAGGCCTCGAAGGGTATTCCGGCCGGCGGTTCTTCAACGTGCTGGGCGCCTCGGCGCACGACGCCAACATCTGCTCGGCGGCGGGCAGCGCCGGGATGGCCGAGGCGGTCGGCTCGCCGGGCGGCATGGACCCCGAGGACCTCGCGCACGCCCGGCTCGTCCTGCTGTGGGGCACGAACCCCCTGACCAGCGGCCACCACGTGTGGAAGTTCGTCCAGGACGCGCGGAAGGCGGGCGCGCACCTGGTCGCGATCGACCCGGTGCGGACGCGGACGGCGCGGCAGGCCGACGAGCACCTGGCGCCCCTGCCGGGAACCGACGGGGCGCTCGCGCTCGGCCTGCTCCACGTCATCGTGGGCCTCGGCGCTCAGGACGAGGGCTTCCTCGACCGCGGCACGCTCGGGTGGAGGGAGTTCCGTGACCGGATCGCCGAGTACCCGCCGGACCGGGTCGCGCGGATCACCGGCGTCCCGGCGGACCGGGTCGTGGCGCTCGGCGAGCGGATCGCCCGCACCCGCCCCACCGCGATCCGCGCGACGCAGGGGCTCCAGCGGCACGCCGGCGGCGGGGCCGCCCTGCGCCTGATCGCCGCCATCCCCGCCGTGACCGGCGACTGGGCACGGCGCGGCGGCGGGGTCGCGTTCTCCACATCCGGCCACGTGAAGCTGGACAAGGCCGCGCTGTGGCGCGACGACCTGCGCCCCCGTCCGGTGCGGACGCTGTCGATGAGCCGCCTCGGCGAGGGGCTGCTGGACGTCCAGGACCCGCCGGTCAAGGCCCTGTTCGTCATCGCCGCCAACCCCGCGGGCAGCACCCCGCACCAGAACAAGGTCCGCCGGGGCCTGGCCCGCGAGGACCTGTTCACCGTGGTCCTTGAGCAGTTCCCGACCGACACCGTCGACTACGCCGACATCGTGCTGCCCGCGACGGCGCAGCACGAGCACGCCGACCTGCACGAGGGCTACGGGCACCTGTACCTCACCTGGAACGAGCCGGCGGTGGCGCCGCCCGGAGAGTGCCTGCCGACGACCGAGACCTTCCGCCGCCTGGCGCACCGGATGGGCCTCCAGGAGCCGGCTCTCTACGACTCCGACGAGAGCCTCGCCGAACAACTGCTGGCCTCGGACCACCCCTGGATGGCCGGGGTCACCCTGGACCGGCTCCGCAAGGAGGGGTTCGTGCGCATGTCCGTTCCGGACCCGTTCCTGCCCTACGCCGACGGCTTCCCCACGCCGTCGGGCCGGTTCGAGTTCCGCTCCCCCGCCGCCGGTCTCGCCGGGTACGTTCCGCCCGCTGAGGTCGCCGACGAGGAGCGGGCCGGGAGGTACCCCCTCGCCCTGGTCTCGGCGGCGTCCCACGAGTTCCTCAACACCCAGTTCGCCAACAACCCGGAGCTCCGGCGCCGCTCGGGCGGACTCACCGTCCGCCTCCACGAGGACGACGCGAGGGCGCGGGGCCTGGTCGACGGGCAGCGGGTGGCGGTCGGCAACGACCGGGGCTCCTTCGAGGCCGTCCTGAGGATCACCGACGAGGTCCGGCCGGGCGTCGCGGTGACGACCAAGGGCCACTGGGCCAAGCTCTCCGGCGGCTCCAACGCCAACGCCGTGGTCGACGAGCGCGACACCGACCTCGGCGGCGGCCCCGTCTTCCACGACACCCGCGTGGAGGTCACCGCCCTGCCGGCGCCACCGCGCCCGGCCGGGCCCCTCGCAGACGCGGACCCGGCCGCCGGTGGTTCCGACCTCCCCGGCGGATGAGCAGAACGCCCCGGGTGCACGGTGCCGGAGGTGATATTCCGTCGGGACGGCGATGTCAGTGGAGGCGGAAACGGGATCCACGATCTTGTGGGCGGTACGGTGTGGCCTGGAGGGATCGATGACGTATCAGGCCGATACCGGCGCCGTGCTCGACCGCGCCAGGAGGTACGAGCGGCAGGGGCGGGCAGAGGAGGCCGCGGCCGCCTACGCGAACGCCGCCGAGGCGTTGGAGGCGCGCGGCGACCTGGCGTCCGCCGCCGCGGCGCGGGCGCGGTACGCGCGGGCACTCGCCGCCGCCGGGAGGACCGGCGAGGCGCAGCGCGTCCTCGACGTCCTGGACCGGGGGGCCGCGTGGGGACGGCTCGCAGCGGCCCTCGCCGGCGGCGCCCACCTGGCCGTCGGGAACGGCGTCGCATGGAACAGCCTCGCCGACCACGAGGGCGCCCGCGACGACCGGGTCCTGCTGGAGCGCGACTGGGGCGTCACCGACTCCGAGGGCTGGCGCGAGCAGATGGACGCGCTGCTCGACGCCCGAAACAGCGACCCGGCGATCCAGATGGTGCTCGACCGGCGCGGCAGGGGCACCGGCAGGCGGGCCTGGCAGGACGCGATCGTCGCCTGGTGCGGGGAGCGCGACATCTCCGAGCAGACCGTCCGGGAGGTCGTGGACCTGTCCGAGGCGGTCCTGCGCTACGAGGCGCGGTTCCGGGCGGACGGCCTGCTCCCGCCCGACGGCCGCGTCGAGAGCGTCTTCGGCTACGACTTCGGGCGCGCGGTGAACATGGCCCGCTGGGGCCTGAACGCCGGGTACTGCGACGCCGAGGAGGCCGAGAAGTCCGTCCTCACCGCGGGGCAGCGCGCCCACCAGGTCTACGCGTCGTGGCAGGAGTTCTCGGCCGGGTACGTCCTCGGCCGGATGCTGCGGTTCGACGAGGGCGAGTTCGGCGAATGGTACGAACGCTCCCTCACCGGCCACCGCGTCCTCGCCGAGGACCCGGGCAGCCCGTGGCGGCGCATGGCCTGGGGCTGACCGTCCGGCTCAGCCCAGCGCGTCGATCTCGGCGATGATCGCCTTGCGTCCCTCCTCGTCCAGCGACGAGGCCGTCACGGCGTTGCGGGCCAGGGAGGCCAGCTCGGCGCGGCCGAGCCCGAACGCCTCGGCCGCGACGCGGTACTCGCCGGTGAGGGTCGTGTTGAACATCGGCGGGTCGTCGCTGTTCAGGGTGACGAACAGCCCCTCCTCCAGCATCCGCGGCAGGGGGTGGGCGGCGAGGTCCGCGACCTGGCCCGTGCAGACGTTGGAGGTCGGGCACACCTCCAGCGGCAGCTGCGTCTCGCGCAGGTGGGCGACGAGGCGGGGGTCGCGCAGGCAGTTGGTGCCGTGGCCGATGCGCTCGGCGCCGAGCCCCTCGACGGCCTCCCAGATCGTCTCCGGGCCGGTCATCTCCCCCGCGTGCGGGACGCTGCGCAGGCCGGCGGCGCGGGCGGCGGCGAACGCGTCGCGGAAGGCGTCCCGGAACGGCGCGCGGCTCTGCTCGACGCCGCCGATCCCGAACCCGACGAGCGTCTCCGGCGGGTGCCGCAGCGCGTGGTCGAGGGTGCCGCGGGCGCCCTCGGCGCCGAACTCGCCGGGGATGTCGAAGATGTAGGACAGGCCGAGGCCGAACCCGTCGCGGGCCTCGCGGGCGGCGAGGTCGAGCGCCTCGGTCACCGCGGGCATCGGCATCCCGGCCCGCTGGTGGGTGTAGGGCGTGACGGTCAGCTCGACGTACCGGACGTTCTGCGCGGCGAGGTCGCGGGCGATGCCGGAGACGAGCGTGCCGACGTCCTCCGGGGTGCGGACGAGGCTGGACACCGACTCGTACACCTCGGCGAAGTGCGGGAAGTCGCGGAACTCGTAGAAGGCGCGCAGTTCGCGCTCGTCGACGGGGACGGGGCCGTCCGGGTGGCGGCGGGCGAGTTCGAGGACGGTCGGGACGGAGGCGGAGCCCACGAGGTGGACGTGGAGCTCGACCTTCGGGAGGGCGTCGATGAACGCCGCGATGCTCGTGTTGTCGGTAGGCACGCCGCGAAATTAACAGCCATCCGGCCGACCGGGACAGGCGAACGAGGCGAACCTCCCACGAAATTGTCAGGAACCCTCCCCGTTCGGCAGGATGGGCACCGTGCGCGCCGCCCGACTGATCTCCGCCGTGCTCCTTCTGCAGTCCCGGGAGACGATGACCGCCGCCGAGCTGGCCCGCGAGCTGGAGGTGTCCGAGCGCACCGTCTACCGGGACATGGAGGCGCTGTCGGCTGCCGGGGTGCCGGTCTACGCCGACCAGGGGCGGGGCGGCGGGTACCGGCTGGTCGGCGGCTACCGGACGCGGCTCACCGGGCTCACCCGGGAGGAGGCCGAAGCGCTGTTCCTGTCCGGGCTGCCCGGCCCCGCCGGGGACATGGGGCGCGCCGACGCGCTCGCGGCCGCTGAGTTGAAGGTCCTCGCCGCGCTGCCGAAGGCGCTGCGGGACGCGCCCGCCCGCGCGAACCAGCGGTTCCACCTCGACGCGCCCGGCTGGTTCGGCGAGAGCGGGCCGCCGCCGCTGCTGCGCGACCTCGCCCGCGCGGTGTGGGACGACGAGACCGTGGAGCTGCGCTACCGCCGCAAGGACTCCGAGGTCACCCGGACGGCCGAGCCGTACGGGCTCGTCCTCAAGAACGGCGTCTGGTACCTGGTGGCGCGGACCGGGGGCGGGCCCCGCACGTACCGGGTGGACCGCGTCGCCTCCGTCCGTCCCACCGGGGAGTTCTTCCACCGCGACGAGGACTTCGACCTCGCCGGGCACTGGCGCGGGCAGGCGGCGGCCTTCGTGCGGTCGGTGCTGCGCGAGGAGGCCGTGGTGCGCCTGTCCCCCGCCGGCATGCGGATCCTGCGGTACGCCGTGGAGCCGTACGCGGCCCGCCAGGCGGCGGCCGCCGCGGGCGAGCCCGACGACCGGGGATGGGTGGTGACCACGCTGCCCGTGGAGTCGGCGGCCGTCGCGGCGTCCGAGCTGATGCGGCTCGGAGCCGAGGTCGAGGTCCTCGCCCCGCCGGAGCTGCGGGAGCGCATGGCGGGCAGCGCCGCCCGGCTGGCGGAGCTGTACCGGACGGCGGACCGGCCGCCCGGCTAGTCCTGCTTGCGGGCGATCGCCTCGGCCAGCTCCTCCTTGCTCATCTTCGAGCGGCCCTGGACGTCGAGGGCGGCGGCGCGGTCGTACAGCTCGCGCTTGCTGTTGCCCTCGACGTCCACGCCGCCGAAGCTCCTGCCCTTGCCGCGGCGGGCGTCGGGGTTCTTCGCCCGCGGGTCGGACGGGCCCTTGTGCCCCTTGGGCACCCACCGGTCCCCGCGCTTCTCGAACTTGTGCTTGAGCGCCGAGTACGCGGTGCGGTGCGCCCGCTCGCCCTCGCCGTAGGTCTCGACAGCCGAGTCGTGGGCCTTGGCGAAGGTCTCCTGGGCCTCCTTCGGGGAGCGCTGAAGCGTGCCGGGAAGCTCGTCCTTCCGCGGCTCGCCGCTCTTGTCCGTCATCGGCATGGCTCCTCCTCTCACCAGTCACCACGCCGGATAACCGGTCAGCGCGCGCTCAAACCGGTGCGCCCGGCCCGCCGGCTACCGGTAGCCGTCGACGTCGGCGGGGCGGCCCGGATCCACCACCTCGACGATGTAGCGCCAGGCGTCGGGGCGGCTGCCGTCGGCGTCGGTGAAGCCGTAGACCTGGGCCAGCCCGCCGCTGGACAGCGACGCCCCGTTCCAGCGCGCCCGGTCCGGGTCGGCGGCGAGGGCCGCGACGGCGCGTCCCACGAACGCCGGCGACTCGGAGATCGCGAAGTGCGGCGTCGTCCCGGTGGCGTCGCGCCAGGTCTCCTCGGTGACCCCGTAGTTGTCGAGCATCGCCTCCGAGCGCAGCCATCCCGGCGTCAGCGAGAGGGCCGTGGCGCCGTGGGAGGCGATCTCCTCCGACTGGGCGAGGGCCATCCGGAGGACGGCGTTCTTGGCGAGGTCGTAGAAGTAGCCGCATTCCCTGCGGTACGCCGCGTTGTACTCGGCGGTCCCGTCCGTCACCTCCACGACCAGGCCGCCGGGCTCGCGGATCAGCAGCGGCAGGGCGCAGTGGCTGGTGATGGCGTGGGTGTCGACGGCCAGCCTGAGCATGCGCAGGCCGTCGTCCAGGGACTGCTCCCACAGCGGCCTGCCGAACTCGAAGAGCCGGTCCGCGCCCCAGACGTCGTTGACGAGGACGTCCAGCCGCCCGCGCTCCTCGTCGATGCGGCGTACGAGGGCGGCGACGCGCGCCGGGTCGAGGTGGTCGACCTGGACGGCGACGCCCTCGCCGCCCGCGGCCGTGACCAGCTCGGCGGTCTCCTCGATCGTCTCGGGACGGTCCATCTCCGACCGGTGGGTCCGGGTGGACCGTCCCGTCACGTAGACGGTCGCGCCCGCGGCGCCGAGCTCGACGGCGATTCCCCGTCCCGCTCCGCGCGTGGCGCCCGCGACCAGTGCGATCTTTCCAGTCAGTGCACGACTCATGGGGACGATGCTGGCACCGAAACCTGACAGGTCACGTCAGGGTTTCTCCCCGGTCGGCCGGGTTTTCGGTCAGGTGAATATGCTCACCCCGCCCGGGCCGACGAGGAGGCCGACGACAATGAGGACGATGCCCCAGAGCAGGTCGCGCCGCGCGAGGATCACGTAGATGCCGGCGATCACCAGGATGACCGCGATGAGCCACAGGATTGTCATCATGGCCCCCGGCGTCCCCCCAGGGAAACCCAAGAAACCACAATCTCGTTGCGGATGACCGAATTACCCGTTTTGTTACAGAGGGGGAAGGCCGGGCCTCCCCCCTCCGCCGGAAGACGGCGATCACCCGCGCCCCCGGCCGGGGGGCCGTCAGCCCCCGCCGCGGCACAGCCGCAGGACGTTGGCGACGATGTGGTGCCCGGCGTCCCCGGCCGCGGTGAGGATCGACTCCGGATGGAACTGCACGGCCCAGCGCCGCCGCGCCGGGTCCTCGATCGCCATGACGACGTCCCCGGTCAGCGCCGTGACCTGGAACCCCTTCACCCCTTCGGGCGTGGCGTGCAGCGAGTGGTAGCGGGCGGCGGTGAACTCCTCGGGCAGGCCCTCGAACAGCTCTCCCCCCGTGACCCGCACCCGGCCGGGCTTGCCGTGCGACGGCTCGGGCAGCAGCGACAGTTCGCCGCCGGCGTGCTCCACCATCGCCTGCAGACCGAGGCACACGCCGAAGACCGGCAGTCTCCGGGCGTCCAGCTCGTCCAGAAGCGCGCGGGTGGCGAAGTCCTCCGGGCGACCGGGGCCGGGCGACAGCACGACCAGGTCGGGCGCGTGCTCGTCCAGCAGCCGCACCGGGAACCCGTGCCGCAGGGTCACCACCGAGGCGCCGTGCTGCCGGAAGTAGTCGGCGAGGGTGTTGACGAACGAGTCCTCGTGGTCGACGAGCAGCACCCGGACGCCCTCGCCCGGCTGCGCCGGGAGCGGCGCCTCCTGCGGGACGGCCCCGGCGCCCTTGCGCACGGCGGCGAGCGCGCTCAGCAGGGCGCTGGCCTTGAGGTGCGTCTCGCGCTCCTCCTCGTCGGGGTCGGAGTCGTAGAGCAGCGTCGCGCCGGCCCGCACCGTCGCCACCCCGTCGCGGATCTGCGCGGTCCGCAGCGTCAGGCCGGTGTTCATCGAGCCGTCGAAGCCGACGCAGCCGACCGCGCCGCCGTACCAGCGGCGGGGCGAGTCCTCGTGGTCCTCGATGAACTGCATCGCCCACGCCTTGGGCGCGCCCGTGACGGTCACCGCCCACATGTGGGTGAGGAACGCGTCGAGGGCGTCGAAGCCCGGGCGCAGCCGCCCCTCGATGTGGTCGACGGTGTGGATGAGCCGGGAGTAGATCTCGATCTGCCGGCGGCCGAGGACGCGCACGCTGCCTGGCACGCAGATCCGGGACTTGTCGTTGCGGTCCACGTCGGTGCACATGGTCAGCTCGGACTCGTCCTTCGCCGAGGACAGGATCGTGCGGATCTGCTCGGCGTCCTCCAGCGGATCGGCGCCGCGCCTGATCGTCCCGGCGATCGGGCAGGTCTCGACCCGGTCGCCGCTGACCCGGACGAACATCTCGGGCGAGGCGCCGACCAGGAACTCGCCGTCGCCGAGGTTGAACAGGAACTCGTACGGGGCCGGATTGGACTCCCGCAGCCGCTCGAAGAACGCGGCGGGCGCGTCGCAGCGCCCGTACATCGCGTGCCCCGGCGTCACCTCGAACAGGTCGCCCCTGACGAACTTCTCCTTGGCGTCCCGCACCATCTGCGCGTACACACCGGGGACGGGCTGCGCCGGGACGCCGGCCCGCCGCCGGACCGGCGTCGCCCCGGTGCCGCGCGGCAGCCCCGCGGTCCCCGACCCGTCCACCTCGAACTCGTAGGAGATCCGGTGCGAGGTCTCGCGCTTGCGGTCGACGACGACCATCTCGTCCGCCAGGTGCAGGACGAGGTC
The DNA here is from genome assembly GCF_014208105.1 of Actinomadura coerulea. NCBI lineage: Bacteria > Bacillati > Actinomycetota > Actinomycetes > Streptosporangiales > Thermomonosporaceae > Actinomadura > Actinomadura coerulea. The sequence continues at coordinate 1,761,363 of NZ_JACHMQ010000001.1, read as the reverse complement.
GCGCTGGTCGCCGGGCCGCTCCAGCCTGGTCCGCAGCGGCTCGAACTGCAGCGACAGGTCGTACCCGAAGGCCCCGTACAGGCCGAGGTGCGGGTCGTCGCAGCGGAACAGGTCGACGACGGCGCGCAGCGCGGTGAAGACGGTCGGCTGGCGGCTGCGCTCCTCCTCGGCGAAGAAGCCCTCGGCCGCCGGGACGAAGAGCTCGAACAGGCCGGGCTCGTCGGTCCGCACCTCGCCGACGGCGCGCAGCGCGCCCGCCAGCGCGGGCAGGACGACCCGGCCGCGCCCGTTCAGGGAGCGGACGGCGACCGTCCGGCCGCGCGCGACGATCTCCAGGCAGGGATCGACGTAGGCCATGTGCCAGCGGCTGTAGCGGCCCGGGTACTCCATGCCGGAGCTGAGCACGCCGCCGCGCCGCTCCCCCACGGCGGCGACGAGGACGTTCAGCGCGTCGGACTTGCGCTCGGAGTCGACCGGGACGGCGGTACGGGTCACCCGTACGCCCCCGGCCGTGACGAACTCGCTGGTCAGCGGCTGTCGTGAGACGGTCTCCACCGCGGTGGCCCCTCGATGTCGGGCCCCCACCGGGCGTCGCGAACAGGAAACGACCGCCGGTGAGGGCGGTCGCCTGGTCGTGAACACGCGCGAACCGGCACCGCCTCAGCGGCGCCACCACCACCGGGAGGCTGCGGTTCGCATGCGGGGAGATTACCACGGGCGCACCGTTCCCTACCTGGCGCTTCCCGGCGTGGAGCGATCCACCGAAGTCGTGCCGCGGCCGATATCCGCCTGTGACCAGGGCGTGTGTAGGCTCGCCCGGCCGCACCCCCGGCACGGTTCCGTCACACGACCTGGGCGGACCGTGCGCGGGCGAAACGAGGAGGACCCCATGACTCCCGACGACTCCCGGGAACCGACTCCGACCCAGCCCCCGCCGCCGGACGCCGACCGCACCGACCGGAGCCCCTGGAACTGGCTCCTGATCGTTCCCGTCGCGCTCCCGCTGCTCACGCTGCTCTACAACAACGACGAGCCCCGCCTCGCGGGCTTCCCCGCCTTCTACTGGATCCAGCTGGCCTTCATCCCGCTGGGCGTCGCCTGCACCGTCCTCGTGTACCAGATGACGAAGAAGCGGGGCTGAGCCGATGGCACGCGACCACCTCACCGAGATCATCGTCTTCGCGGTCCTGTTCCTGCTGGTCAGCGGGATGGGCTTCGTCGCCGCCCGGTGGCGGCGACCCGACTCCATGCACAGCCTGGACGAGTGGGGCCTCGGCGGCCGGAGCTTCGGCAGCTGGGTCACCTGGTTCCTGATCGGCGGCGACCTCTACACCGCCTACACGTTCGTGGCCGTCCCGGCCCTGGTGTTCGGCGCGGGCGCGGCCGGCTTCTTCGCCGTCCCGTACACGATCGTCGTGTACCCGCTGGTGTTCCTGGTACTGATCAAGCTCTGGTCGGTCTCGCACGTGCACGGCTTCGTGACCCCGGCCGACTTCGTCCGGGCCCGGTTCGGCTCCCCGACGCTGGCGCTCGTCATCGCGGTCACCGGCATCGTCGCCACGATGCCCTACATCGCGCTGCAACTGGTCGGCATCGAGGCGGTGCTGAAGACGATGGGCGTGAACGGGCACTGGCCGATCATCATCGCGTTCGTGATCCTCGCGGCCTACACCTACCAGTCCGGGCTGCGCGCGCCCGCGCTGATCGCCTTCGTCAAGGACGTGCTGATCTACCTGGTCATCATCGTCGCGGTGCTGTACATCCCGGCGAAGCTCGGCGGCTGGGGCGACATCTTCGACGCGGCCAAGGCCAAGTTCGACAAGACCCCCGCGCCCGGCGACGGCATCACCATCGCCGGCAGCGGCCAGCTGAACTACGCGATGCTGGCGCTCGGCTCCGCGATGGCGCTGTTCCTCTACCCGCACAGCATCACGGGCGTGCTGGCCAGCAAGAACCGCAACGTGATCAAGCGGAACATGGCGGCGCTGCCCGCCTACAGCTTCGTGCTCGGCCTCATCGCGCTGCTCGGCTACATGGCCATCGCGGCGGGCGTGAAGCCGGTCAGCACGGACGGCAAGCCCGACACCAACACCGTGGTCCCGATGCTGTTCGACCACATGTTCCCCGACTGGTTCGCCGGCGTGGCGTTCGCCGCCGTCGGCATCGGCGCGCTGGTCCCGGCGGCGATCATGTCGATCGCGGCGGCGAACCTGTTCACCCGCAACATCTACAAGGAGTACATCCGCCGCGACGCCGACGCCAAGGAGGAGGCGACCGTCAGCAAGCTCGTCTCGCTGATCGTCAAGGCCGGCGCGGTCGTGTGCATCCTCGCGCTCGACCCCGAGTTCTCCATCGACCTGCAGCTCATCGGCGGCGTCATCATCCTGCAGACCCTCCCGGCGGTGGGGCTGGGCCTGGTCACGCGCTGGTTCCACCGCGGCGCCCTCATCGGCGGCTGGGCCGCCGGCATGGCGGCCGGCCTGTGGATGCTGTACCGGATCCCGAACCCGGTGAAGGGCAAGGAGCACTTCGGCGGCTCGGCCTACCCGCTGAGCGACCTCGGCCTGGACACCAAGACGACGGTGTACGTCGGCATGCTGGCGCTCGCCGTCAACGTGGTCGTCGCGGTCGCCGGCACCCTGGTCTGCAGGGCCGCCAAGCTCGCGGACGGCAAGGACGCGACGCGCGCGGCGGACTACCTCGCGGACGAGGGCGACCCCCGGGTCAAGGACCTGGAACTGGAGGCGAGCACCTGATCCGGCAGGCCACCGGCGGCGCCGCCGCGTCAAGCTCCCCGGACTGACCGGGAGCGGACGGGCGGCGCCGCCCGCGCCTTCCGCGGTGGCCGCCCGCACCTCCGACCGGCATGGCGACGGCCCGGTCGTCCGCTCACGCGGACGGTCGGGTCGTTTTCTTTTCGGCTCTTGACAGGCGGATAGGTGAACATCCATGGTGTGTGAACGATCACGTTAACGTTAATGTGACGCCCCCGACAACGGAAGGGCTCCTCGTATGAGGCCACCGCGTCCCCCCGCCCGCCCCCTGGCGGCCCTGACCGCCGGCCTCGCCGCCGCGGCGCTGCTCGTCCCCGCCGCGGGCGCGCAGGCCGCGCAGGGCCCGCACCGCAAGATCGACCTGCGGATCGCGACCTACAACACCTGCGGGCACGGATGCCTGCCGACCACGCAGGCCTGCGTGGACACGATCGGGCGCGACTGCGCCACCAAGCTGGAGCCCTGGGCCGACGGGCGCGCCGCGCGGGTCGCCGACGACATCGTCCGGGCGCGCGCCGGGGTCGTCGTCACCCAGGAGATCGGCAACAACCCCACGCCGACGCAGCCCGGCGTGGACGTCGAGTCGTTCCGCGCCCCGCTGACCAAGGCGATGAGCGCCCGCGGGTACGCCGAGGCGCCCGCCGACTACGCCGGGACCAGGCACCCGCAGGCGGGCTACCCGCTGAAGTCCGGCGCCGGGCGCTTCACCTACTACGACGCCCGCAGGTTCTCCCACCTGGACGAGCGCGGCCGCGCGCTCCCCCACGACCTGCTGTGGCTGCCGGACTCCACCGAGATCTACGGCAAGACGATGACCTGGAACACCCTGCGCGACCTGCGCTCCGGGCTGCGGTTCGTGGTCGTCGACATGCACCTGGAGTACCGCAAGAACGGCGCGACCGACCCCAACGGCTGGACCAAGAACTGGGACGAGGTCCGCTACCTCGACGCGCGCCGGACGGCCGAGTACCTCACCCGGGACAACGCCTACACCCGGAAGCTGCCGATCGTGTTCGCCGGGGACATGAACTCGGCGTCCAAGGAGGACGGCCACAGCGCCTACGACGCCTTCTCCGACGTGGGCTACGCCGACTCGTTCGAGTCCGCGCCCGCGAACCGCCGCAGCGGAGCCGAGTACGCCTCGTTCAACGGCGGCAAGATCCCGCTGCCGAGGTCCGAGGACAAGATCGACCACATCTTCGTCCGCAACGGCACGCGCGTCCTGCAGTGGACGCTCGTCCCCCAGACCGCCGCCCAGGCCGGCGAGCCCCGCGACCTGCTGCGGTCCGACCACAACATGGTGCACGCCACCGTGAGGATTCAGGAGCCCACCCGATGAGCACCCCCGCGAGCGAGCGGTCGCTGGCCGCCGAACTGCGCCGGGCCGACCCCGCCCTGTCCCGCTTCAACCCGCTCGACCGGATCCTCGTCCACGACGAGTTCAACACCGGCACGCACGGCTGGATCGAGCTGCTCGGCAACTACGACGGCCACGGGAACCTCGACACCGTGGACGACCACATGCGCGACTTCCGGCCGCCGCAGCTCAGCTCCTGCAACTTCTTCGACGTCGGCACGCACGGCGCGATGTCCGGGACGTACGCGCTGAAGGTCGCGACGCGACCGGTCGCCGGGCACACCGGCGTCGCGATCCGGCGGCTCACGATGGCCGGACGGGGGCGCGTGCAGTTCGAGGCGTACCTGACGTTCAAGACCGAGGCGGCCTCGGAGGAGAACCAGGCGGCGCACAAGGCGGGCGCCGGCGAGTGGGACGCGAACCTGCACCCGTCCGAGCAGCAGTTCGGCGCCTTCACCATCGCGACCGACATCTGCGACGGCGTCCGCTACCACTGCGTCGCCCGCTACCTGAACACCGACCTGGACAACCGGATGCGGCGCGAGTGGGTGTACCCGACGGTGCCCGAGCCGACCCCGCGCGAGCACTTCGAAGGCAAGCTCAAGCTGCCGCCGACGGCCGACTTCACCGCCCCGGACCCGGACGACTGGAAGCCGTTCGGCGGTCCCCAGGAACTCTGCTACAACGAAGTGCCCACGAAGGTGAACTGGCACTACGTGCGCTGGGTGATCGACACCAGCACGCGCTCGAACGTCGAACTGCAGGTCAACGACACCGTCTACGACATGCGCGACGTGCCGGTGCCGCCGTACGAGGAGGAGTACGGCTCCCTCGGAAACCTGCTGAACTTCTACGTCTCGGTCAGGACGCACACCGACGTGCGCAACTTCCTGTACCTGGACTCCGTCCTGATCTCGGTCGACTGGTGAGGAGCCCCCAGAGCATGCGCGAGTCGTTCACGGCGGTCCTGGAACGCAACCGCACCCTCGCGGGCGGTTTCGCCACGGAACCGTACGAGGTGGCGTGGGCCGCGGAGGCCCGCTGGTTCGTCCGGACGCTGGAGCGGACCGGGACGGGCGCCCTGATGAGGGTCACCACGCAGGTCTCCCCCGACGGCCTGCACTGGTGCGACCTCGACGCCGAGCGGGAGCTGACCGGCGACCTCGTCACCTGGGAGTCGTCCGGCTTCGGCGGCTGGCTGCGGCTGAAGGGCGCCGTCGAGGGCGAGGCCGGCGGCGAGGCGTCGGCGAAGGTCATGATCTACCTCGCGCTGAAGAGCTGAGAGAGGAGCCGTCATGGACGTGCGCAGGCGCGAGTTCCTCGCCCTGACCGGTCTGGCCGCCTCCGCCGTGGCGCTCGGCGGCTGCGCGGCGCCCGGTGCGGCGGCCGGGCCGGACGGGTCGCTGCGCGCCGCGTTCGGGCAGCCGGTCACCGACCTCGACCCCTACAACGCGGGGACGGCGGTCGACGAGGCGTCGCTGATCGTCAAGCGGCTGGTGTTCGACACGCTCGTCCGCTACGAGGGCGGGCGGCTCGCGCCCGGCCTGGCGACGTCGTGGCGGCGGACGGACGACACGACGTGGGTGTTCGACCTGCGCCCCGGCGTCCGCTTCCACGACGGGAGCCCGCTGACCGCGCGGGACGTCGTCGCCTGCGTGGAGCGCACCAAGGCCGTGAAGTCGGCGCAGTCCGCGCTGTGGGCCACGGTGAAGTCCGCGCGGGCGGACGGCGACCACCGCGTCACGTTCGTGACGGACGGCCCCATGGGCACCCTGCCGGTGAACCTGACGCTGCTGTTCATCGTGCCGGCCCGGCGCGTGGCCGACCCGGCGCAGAAGCGCCGACCCGTGGGATCGGGCCCGTTCCGCGTGACGGGGTTCACCCCGTCGACCAACGTGGAGCTGGCCCGGTTCGAGGGGTACTGGGGAGGCCGCGCCGGGCTGCCCGGCATCTCGATGCCGTTCATCGCCGAGACCTCCAGCGCGATCACGGCGCTGCGCAACGGGGACGTGGACCTGCTGTGGCCCGTCCCGTCCGACCAGCTCGGCGAGGTGCGGGGACGGCGCGGCGTCAGGGTCCAGACCGTGCCGAGCTGGACCTACTACCTCACGTGGTTCAACTGCGGCCGCAAGCCGTTCACCGATCCGCGGGTCCGGCGGGCGATGTGGCAGGCGCTCGACATGGAGGAGATCGTCGGGAAGCTGTTCGGCGCGGGCGCCGAGCGGATGCGGGCGCCGATTCCCTCGACCGTCTTCGGCTACGCCGAGCAGGCGCCCTACCGGTACGACCCGGCCGCGGCCCGCGCGGCGCTGCGCGCCGCCGGTCTCGGGGACGGCTTCGAGACCACGATGATGTGGTTCGACGCCACCGGTCCCCTCGCCCGGGAGCTGGCCCAGTCGATGATCTCGGCGTGGGCGCGGATCGGGGTCGAGGTCAGGCCGCAGAGCATCGAGAAGGCCCAGTGGCTGCAGCGCCTCAACTCCCTCGACTGGGACATGGAGCTGCAGACCAACACCGTGACGACCGGCGACGCCGCGTTCACCCTCGGCCGGCTCTACACCTCCAAGGCCAACCGGATGGGCTACCGCAACCCCGGGCTGGACGCGGTGCTCGCCGAGGCCGGGCAGGCCGCCGACCCCGGGCGGCGCGAGGAGCTGTACGCGCGGGCCTGCAAGACGATCTGGGACGACGCGGTCGGGGTCTTCCCGGCCGCGCTCACCACCGCCTACGGGCTGCGGACCGGGCTCTCCGGCTTCACCCCGGCGGCGAACAACCAGCCGGACCTGTCCGCGGTCAGGAGGAACCCATGACACCCCGCCGCAGGGCCACCCTGCGGGACATCGCCGCCGCCCTCGACCTGTCGGTCAACACGGTGTCCCGCGCCCTGGCCGGCAAGGACGCGGTCAGCCCCGAGACCCGCGAGCGGGTGCGGGCCGAGGCCGAGCGCCTCGGGTACGTGCCCAACACCATGGCGCGGTCCCTCGTCCAGGGCAACGCGATGACCCTCGGGCTGGTCATCACCAACCCGTCCAACCCCTTCTACACGCGTCTGATCAGTGCGATCGAGGAGCGCGGCCGGGTCCGCGGCTACTCGCTGATGCTGATGGTCACCGAGGACAGCGTCGACAACGAGCGGCGCGTCGTGGACGAGCTGATGCGCTGGGGCGTGGACGGCGTCCTGGCGGTGCCCGTCCAGCACGGGATCGACCACTGGGACCGGCTCCGCAAGTCCGGGACGCCCGTCGTCCTGGTGAACCGCGACCTGCCGGGGCTCGACACCGACCTCGTCGGCGTCGACTACTACGACAGCGCGCGGCGCGCCACCGAGCACCTCGTCTCCGAGGGGGCCCGCGACCTGTACCTGGTCGAGGAGGACCTGGACATCTCGCCGGTCGCGGAACGCGTCCGGGGGTTCCGGTCCGTGCTCGAGGAGCACGGCATCGCGGTCCGCGACGACCACATGGTGAAGGTGCCGACCCGGCGCCGGGAGGCCAGCTCGCAGCCGTGGGACCCGGTGGACTCCTACGAGATCGGGCGCGGGCTCGCCGCCCGCGTCGGGCCGGGCGCCGCCGTCCTGGCCGGCAACGACTACTTCGCGCTCGGCGTGTACCGGGCGCTCACCGAGCACGGGCTGAGCATCCCCGGCGACGTCCGCGTCGCGGGGCACGGCGACCACCCGTTCGCCGCCTACCTCGCGCCGCCGCTCACCACGGTGCGGCTGCCGGCCGCGGACGTCGGCGCCGCCGCGGTGGACCGGCTCCTCGAACGGATGTCGGGCGAGTCCGGCGCGGGCTCCCCGCGGCAGACCCTGCTGCCCGCGGAACTGGTCGTCCGCGCCTCGTCGCGGACCGCGAACGGAGGCGGCTGATGGGACGGTTCCTGCTGAGGCGCGCCGGTCAGGCCCTCATCGTGGCGTGGGGGGCCATCACGGTCGTTTTCCTCGTCGTGCGCGTCGTCCCCGGCGACCCCGCGACGCTGATCCTCGGGCCGGACGCCAGCCCGGCGCAGCTCGCCTCCGTCCGTGCCGACTTCGGGCTGGACGAGCCGCTGTGGCGGCAGTACCTCGCGCACATGGGCGAGATACTGCGCGGCGACTTCGGCGACTCGTGGCGGCTCGGCGGCGGCGCGATGGGCGCCGTCCTGGACCGGTTCCCCGCCACCCTGACGCTGGCCTCCCTCGCGCTGGTCATCACCCTCGCCGCCGGCTACCCGCTCGGCATGATGTGCGCGCGGCGGCCCGGCAGAATCCTCGACCTGCTGGTCTCCACGGGTTCGCTGGTCGGGCAGGCGGTGCCGTCGTTCTGGCTCGGCATCGTGCTGATCCTGCTGTTCGCCCGCCAGCTGAACTGGCTGCCGAGCACGGCCGGGGGCGGCCCGGAGGCGGTGATCCTGCCCTCGGTGACGCTGGCGCTGCCGTTCGTCGGATGGCTGGCCCGGCTCGTCCGCAACGGCGCGCTGGAGGAGAGCGGGAAGGACTACGTCCGCACCGCCCGCGCGAAGGGGACGGGCGAGGGCGCCGTGATGTACGTGCACGTGGCGCGCAACATCGCGCTGCCCGTCGTCACCGTCCTCGGGCTGCTGATGGGCAACTTCATCGCCAACGCGGTGATCATCGAGGTCGTGTTCTCCTGGCCGGGCATCGGCTCGCTGATGGTGGACGCGATCACCAACCGCGACTACGCCGTCGTCGAGGCCGCGATCGTGACGATCACCGTCTCCTACATCGCGCTGAACCTCCTCGTGGACGTCCTGTGCGTCGCCCTCGATCCACGACTCACTCCGGAGAACGCATGAGCGCAGCGAACCGGGGGGTGTGGGGGGTCGCCCCCCCACCCGGAGAACGCATGAGCGCAGCGAACCGGGGGGCGTGGGGGGTCGCCCCCCCACCCGGAGAACGCATGAGCGCAGCGAACCAGGGGGCGTGGGGGGTCGCCCCCCCACCCGGAGAACGCATGAGCGCAGCGAACCAGGGGGCGTGGGGGATCGTCCCCCACAAGGAGGAAGCATGAGTGCCATCGCTCCCGCCGCGGTCGCGGTCCCCGCGGCCCGGCGGCGCAGGAGGCTGCCCGCGCGGGCGTGGGCGGGCCTCGCAGTCGTCGGGCTGTTCGTCCTGGCGGCCGTGTTCGGGCCGCTGCTGATGCCCTACGACCCGGCCGCGACGGACCTGCCGCACCGGCTGCTGGCGCCGGGGGCCCGGCTCGGGGACGGGTCGGTCGCCTGGCTCGGCACCGACCAGGTCGGGCGCGACATGCTGTCGGCGCTGCTCGCCGGAAGCCGCGTGTCACTGCTGGTCGGCGCCGCCACCGTGCTCATCGGCGGCGCCGCGGGACTGGTGGCGGGGCTCGTGTCCGGCTACTTCGGCGGCTGGACCGACGCCGTCCTGTCCCGGTTCGGGGACGTGCAGCTGGCGTTCCCGTCGATCCTGCTCGCCATCCTCATCGCGGGCGTCCTCGGCCCGAGCGTCACCAACATCGTCATCACGCTGGCGGTGACCCGCTGGGTGATCTTCGCCCGGGTGGTGCGGGCGTCCGCGCTCGCGACCCGGGACCTGGAGTTCGTCGACTCGGCGCGGGTGCTCGGCGCGGGGCACGCGCGGATCCTGTTCCGGCACGTGCTGCCGTCGTGCTGGCAGCCGCTGCTGGTCGCCGCGACCGTGCAGATCGGCCTGGTCATGGTGGCGGAGGCGTCGCTGAGCTTCCTCGGCCTCGGCATCCCGCCGGACCAGGCGTCGTGGGGCGCGACCGTCTCGGCGGGCCGCGACTACCTCGGCTCGGCGTGGTGGATCTCCACGATGCCGGCGATCGCGCTGGCCGCCGTCGTCACCGGCGTCGGCCTCGTGGGCGACGCCTTCCGCGACCTGTCCGACCCGCGCTCGCAGATCTGATGGCGCACATCCCTTGGAGGCGCACATGACCGTTCAAGCCGTCGATCACGCGCACGCCCCGGCGTCCGGGGACGTGGCCGCGGAGCTGCGCGACGTGCACATCGGGTTCCGCTCCGGCCGGCACGTCACGCCGGTCGTGCGGGGCGTCGACCTGCGGCTGCGGCGCGGCCGCGTCCTCGCCCTGGTCGGCGAGTCGGGCAGCGGCAAGAGCCTGACCTCCCTCGCCCTCATCGGGCTGCTGCCGCCCGGCGCGCGCGTCACCTCCGGCGCCGTCGTCCTGGACGGCGAGGACACGGGCGGCTTCTCGGCCCGGCGCTGGCGCGAGACCCGCGGCAGCCGCGTCGCGATGATCTTCCAGGATCCGATGGCGGCGCTGAACCCCGGCTTCGCCGTCGGCCCGCAGATCGCCGAGCCCTTCCGGCGGCGCCTCGGCCTCGGCCGGCGGGAGGCCCGGGAGCGGGCGGTCGCGCTGATGCGCGAGGTCGGCATCGCCGGTGCCGAGTCACGCTACGGCGACCACCCGCACGAGTTCTCCGGCGGCATGCGGCAGCGCGCCGTGATCGCGATGGCGCTGGCGCTGGGCCCGTCGGTGCTGCTCGCCGACGAGCCCACCACCGCGCTCGACGTCACGGTGCAGGCGCAGATCCTGCGGCTGCTGGCACGGCGGCAGCGCGAGGCGGACCTCGCGACGCTGCTGGTCTCGCACGACCTCGGCGTCGTGGCGCGGGTCGCGCAGGACGTCGCGGTGATGTACGCCGGACGGATCGTGGAGCGGGGCCCGCTGGACGCCGTCTACACGCGTCCCGCCCACCCGTACACGCTCGGCCTGCTGGAGGCCATGCCGGACGCCGGGTCCGGCGGGCGCCTCAAGCCGATCGACGGCGTCCCGCCGGACCCGCGGAACCGTCCCGGCGGCTGCGCGTTCCACCCGCGCTGCCCGTTCGCGACCGACAGGTGCCGCACCGAGGACCCGCCGCTCACCGGGGACGGCGACCGCGCCGTCGCCTGCCACCACTCCGCGGAGGTCGTCGCCTCCCAGCACAGCGAGGAGCCCCGATGACGGCCACCGCGCAGGACACCGAGGTCGTGCTCAGGGTCAGCGGCCTGGAGGCGGGGTACGAGCGCCCCGGCCGCCACGGGTTCGGGCGGCGGCGGGTGCCCGTCGTCGCCGGGCTCGACCTGACCGTGCGGGCCGGGCGGACGCTCGGCGTCGTCGGCGAGTCGGGCTGCGGCAAGTCGACGCTCGCGCGGGCCGTGGTGGGGCTGCGCCCCGCGTTCGCGGGGTCGATCGAGTTCGCGGGCGCGGACCTGGCGTCCGTCCCGCCCCGCCGGCGCCGCCGCATGAGCCGCGACCTGCAGATGGTGTTCCAGGACCCCTACACGTCGCTGAACCCGAGGATGACCGTCGCCGACGTCGTCGCCGAGGGCTGGCGCGTCCATCCGGGGATCGTGCCGCGCGACCGGGAGGACGCCGAGGTGGCCCGGCTCCTCGACCTCGTGGGCCTCGGCCCCGAGCACGGCCCCCGGCACCTGCACCAGCTGTCGGGCGGCCAGTGCCAGCGCGTCGCGATCGCGCGCGCCCTGGCGCTGCGGCCGAAGCTGCTGGTGTGCGACGAGGCGGTGTCCGCGCTGGACGTGTCGGTCCGCGCGCAGATCCTCAACCTGCTGGCCGACCTGCAGTCCGAGCTGGGCGTGGCGTACCTGTTCATCTCCCACGACCTGGACGTCGTCCGGCACATCGCCCACGACGTCGCCGTCATGTACCTGGGCACGATCGTGGAGCAGGGGCCGGCCGCCGAGGTGTTCGGGGACCCGCAGCACCCCTACACGCGGGCGCTGCTGTCGGCGGCGCCGTCCGTCCACGACCGGCCCGGCGACGACGCGGGGGAGATCGTGCTGCGCGGGGAGGTGCCGTCGCCGGCCGAGCCGCCCGGCGGGTGCCGGTTCCGGACCCGCTGCTACATGGCCGCCGACGTCTGCGAGCGGGAGACGCCGGCGCTCGTCCCGCGGGACGGGCTGCCCCAGGCGGTGGCCTGCCACTTCGCCGACGGCGCCGGGACGACGGCCCCGCCCGCGGGGGGACGGGCGCCGGACGACGGCGCCCGCGGGGGTCAGGCGCGGCCGTAGGCGTCCTCGATGCGCTCGATGTCGTCCTCGTCGAACCGGCCGAAGGCGATCTCCATGACGCGCACGGCCGGGCCGTCGGAGCCGAGCCGGTGGGCGTCGCCGGCGCGGATCAGGACCCGCTCCCCCACCTCCGGGAGGATGCGGCGCCCGGCCACCTCGAACACCGCGCCGGGGTCGAGCGCGACCCACAGCTCGTCGCGGTCGCGGTGCCGCTGCAGGCTGAGCCGCTGCCCCGGCTCCACATGAATGATCTTCACGGTGGACGGCTCGTTGAGGGTGAAGCGCTCGAAGCGCCCCCAGGGCCGCCGCTCGGTCCGCACGGCCGGCTCGGGCCGCGGGCCGCCGCGGGCCTGGGTCTGCGCGCTGGTCTGCGCGCCGGTCGGCACGTCGGTCTGCACGGTCACCTCGGGGGTCGCGGGTCGTCGGGCGGCCGGAGACCGCGGGCTTCGGACGCGGCGGCGGGCAGCCCGCCGAGGACGAGGTCGACGAGGCCGTCGACGACGGCCTCGCGCGGCACGTCGTCGGCGTGGTCCAGCCACCAGTCGCCGGCCGTCTGCACCATGCCGACGATCGCGTGCCCCCACACGTAGGCGCGGGTGCGGTCCGCCATCTCCCCCTCGGCGATCATCACCTCGGCCAGCTCCCGGCTCACGTCCCGGATCATGGTGCTCATCGCGCTGTGGGTGGCCGTGTCCTCGGCGCTCGCCCGGTGCATGAGGAACCGGTAGAGGTTGAGGTTCTTGGAGATCGTCGCCAGGTAGGTGTCGATGGTGGTGCGGGTGCGGTCGCGGATCGGGTCGCCGCGGGAGAACTCGTCCCGGATGCCCTCGATCAGCTTGCGCGTGTGCCGCTCGGCCAGCGCCTGGTAGAGGCCGCTCTTGTCGCCGAAGTGGCGGTACAGGATCGGCTTGCTGATCCCCGCCTCCGCGGCGATCGCGGCCATGGACGCCTCGGGCCCCTCGCGCTGGATGACCCGGTCGGCCGCCTCCAGCAGGGCGCGGCGGCGGCCGGGGTCGCGCCGTGGTCCGGGCCGGCCCGCCGCACTCGTCATGACAGCACGGTATCCGGGGGTGTTACCCGGTGACAACACCGGCCGGCCCGCGGGCGGGGAGGCGCGCCCGCCGCGGGCCGGCCGCCCGCGGGCGGGTCAGCCGAAGTCGAGGTCAGAGCACTGGTAGAAGGCGTTGCCGGTGTCGGCGATGTCCCACACGGCGAGCATGAGGTGCCGTCCGTGCCTCTGCGGGAGCGTCCCGGTGTGGGTGGTCTGGCCGGAGGGCGGCCGCCCGTTGTAGTTCTGCTGGAGGAACGGCGTGAGTTCCAGAGCGTCCCGGGTCAGCGGCCTGGTGGCGTCCCACCCGTCCTTGGTGAGGAAGTAGCGGAAGGACGTGGTGGCGTGCGCCGCGGTGAACTGCCAGCTGATGGCGAACGACTGGCCGGCGGTCACCCTCGTCGCGGGCCACCCGGTACCGCCGCGCTGGTCGTCGAGCGGCGCCCAGCGCCCGTCGGCGCCGGCGCAGATCCTCCCGTCGCCCGGTCCGCGCTGGGGAACCCCTTCGGGCCCTCGACGCCGTCGGGGTCCCACTGGATCTGGCCGCAGTTGCGGACCTGGTGCGTCCCGCACAGGTAGCTGCGGCTCGGGGGCGAGGTGGTGTACCCGTGGGACCAGGCCGGCACGGCGAGCGCCAGCGGCAGCCCGGCGGTCACGGCGGCGGCCACGGCGAGGCTGGTCTTCCTTGGCATCCTGCTTCTCCTTGGCGGGGGAGGTACGGCGTACCTGGAGGCGGAGGGGAGCCGGCCCGGAGGCTAACTCTAAGGAAACCTTCCTTTTAGAAAATCGCGGCGCCCTCCCGCTCCGTCAACCGGACCGGTCGGGTCCCGGCACGCGGAGACAAGCCCCTGGCAGGCATCGCAAAGCCGCGGGCCTCCCCCGCCGCACACGGCGAGGCGGGGGGCGGACGCTCGCCGCCCCCCGCCTCGCCCGGCCGCTCCTACCGGGCGAACGCCTGGAGCTCGGCGGTCCGCACGATGCCCGCGCTCGGGCTCGCGGTGCCGCAGTCGGTGGCCGACCGCGGGTCGGCGTCCTGCTCCCCCGCGTAGGCCGGCGCGCCGGTGCACTGGCTGGAGACCACCTCGAGGCGCAGGTGCGTCGCGGTGACGTCCCGCAGGTCGAACGAGCGCATGATCAGGTCGGGCGCCGTGGGCCGCGGCCGGTCGGCCGGGAAGGCGTCGGACGGGCTGGTGTAGACGGTGCGGTACGAGGCGTTCTGAGCGCAGTCCCCCTTGGAGGCGTCGCAGGCCAGCAGCCGGAAGGCGCGCAGCGCCGTGAACCGGTTCTGCGTGCCGCCCGCGCCCTCCGGGTCGCCCGCCACCGCTGGCCGCAGCAGCGCGCTCACCTGCACCCGGCCGACCCTGACCGGGCGGTCGCCTGCCAGGTCCACGGTGACCTGGCGTCCGGCGACCGGAGCCGTCACCGACTGCCAGTTGGTCGCCTCCGTCTCGTCCAGCAGCGCGGCCTGCGACGCGCCGTCGCCGGCCGCCGTCGCGCCGTTGGCGCCCGCGGCCTCGTTGCGGGACATCGCCACCGGCAGGGTCCGCTGCGACGCGCCGATCGCGGCGGTGAACCTCCGGTGCCCGACGCCCGCGCCCACCGCGACGAAGGAGTACCGGCCCGGGGTGAGCGCGACGGTGTCGCCGAGCGGGGTCGCCGGGTCGGTGTCGGCGACCGGGACCGCGCGGGCCTCGTAGTCGCCCACGTACAGGCGCACCTTGCCGCCCTTGGCGTCCCCGAGGGGCGTGAGCCGGACCTGGGCGTTGCGCGACAGGGGCGAGGCGAAGCTCGGCGCCGGGTCGGCGTCGGCCGGGCCGTTGCTGGCGGCGTCCTTCCCGAGGCCGTGCTCGGCGAAGACCTTCCACATCATCTCGTGGTTTCGGCCGCCGAAGCGGAGGGTGTCGGCGGCCAGCAGGGCGTCGCGGTGGTCGACGTAGCTGACCGCGCCGCCGGCCATGAGCAGCAGCGCGTCGAACGACAGCTGCGCCCAGCGCCGGTTGCCCGGGCACTTCGCCACCGGCACCGTCCCGTCGGCGCACCCGCGCTGCGACGCGGCGCTGCCGTCGCCGTACCTCCGGACGAACGCCTGGCGCAGGTCGAACTGGGTGGCCGTCCAGATCTCGCCGTCGGCGTGGACCTGGGTGCCCACGAGGTCGTATCCGAGGTCGGCGTAGTTCAGCGGGCTCCGGCTCATGTCGTAGTTGCGGATCCCGGCGCGCCGGTCTCCGGTGACGTACCCGCCGATGACGTACGGCGTGCGGCCGGGCTGGCGCAGCCCGTACTCGTTGAGGTACTCCATGGCGAACAGGTCGGAGGTGCTCTCGTTCATGGCGCCCGCCTGCGGCCCGCTCCACCCGGCGTCCGGTCCGGCGATCATGCGGCCGGAGATGGCGTGGGTGTACTCGTGGCCGATGACGCTCATGTCGAAGTCGCCGTCGACGCACGGCGGGTAGAACGAGCCCGCGATCGGCTGCCACAGGTACATGTTGGTGATGGCGGGCGTCCCGTCCGGCGGGGTGATCTGGTTGGCGTTGTCGCGGACGGTCGGGAAGCGCGCCCCGGCCTGCGCGTTGCCCTGCTCGGGGTCGCCGCCGAGCCCGCCGCGCTCACCGTTGTCGGCCTGCATGTTCCAGGCCGACTCGGTGAACCCGAGCCGGTACGACCAGTCGTGCATCCGGTTGTGCTGGACGAACAGGTTGGACATGGCCGCTTCCAGGTCCGCCTCCTGCGGGCTGTCCAACGTCGCGGGGTCGCACTTGCCCGTGTGCCACTGGTTGGTCCACGGGTAGGTGTAGTTCCGGTCGGGCTTCGGCGCGCTGGTGCGGGTCCCCACCGTGAAGGGGTCGCTGCTCGCGCGGTTCTCGTACGACCTCGCCGCGTTGCCCACGGTCGTCGCGCTGGGCGCGCCGGTCGCGGGGTCGACGTCCCAGGGCCGTCCGCTGGAGGGGTCGCCGCCGACGGCGCGGCACCCCGCCGCGGGCGCGAAGCACCAGGTCTCCCGGGTGTCGCGGGAGGAGTAGTCGCCGGACGGGGTCGCGGGGAACACCGCCCAGCGCGGGTTGTCGCTGTCGTGGTCGACGAGGTTCTCCCGGACGAGCACCGAGCCGGTCCGGGCGTCGACGTAGGAGGTGACGGCCTTCGGCTCCGCCCCGGAGGCGTCCATCAGCGTGACCTGGTAGGCGCTGCGGACGCCCTCGGCCGTGGGCACCGCGACGAGCCGCGCCTTGCGGGGGTCGCCGGCCGAGGCGGAGATGCCCGCGTCCCGCCCGGCCGCGGCCACCGCGTCCTTCGGGGAGAGCACGGCGGGCGCCGGGGCGGCGCCGTCCCGGGAGAGGGTCGAGGTGACCGAGACGACCTCGCCGCCGGCCACCCCCACCGCCACCAGCCCGTCGTAGCCGGCGGGAAGGCCGCCGAACCGCTGGCGCAGCAGCACGGCCGCGCCGCCGCCGACCGGGTTGACGGCGACCTTCTCCAGGGCGCCGACGGCGGCGGCGTCGAGGCCGAACAGGTCCCGGTGCCCGGCCAGGTACGCGCGGGCGGCCTTCTCCGGATCCCCGGGCAGCCCGCCGGCCAGGGGCTCGGCATCGGTCACCGAGGCGGGGGTGCCGAGCCCGTTCCACCGCACGGTCACGCCGCGGGCGGCGCCCACCTGGCGGCTCGTCGGGGCCAGCCGCCCCGGCCGGGCGTCCTTGTCGGCCGGTTCGGTGCCCTCTCCCGGCGGGCGCGGGCGGGGAGGTGGCGGTTCGGCCCGTCCGGGAACCGCGAGGGCGGCGGTGAGGAGTGTTCCGGTGGCCGCCAGAGCGGTCACGGTGGTCCAGCGCTTCCTGGGCACCATTGCCTCCTGGAGGCGGGCCGAAGGGCCCGGTCTCGGGGGGATCGGCCGGGGGGACACCCGGCCGATCTAGAGACAAGCAGCGCTCACACCACTCACCTATGGCGAATCACCACATTTACGACGTGTCGCCGTGCGGCGGTCTTCGCCCTTGACACCGCCGTTTCCTCGAAAATCCCACGTCAGGCGCCTGGTCGCCCCCGGTCGGCCACGGCCGCCGCGACCGCCCGACCGGTTGACCGGGCCCGGCCACCGCTCGTCGCGACGCCGATGCCCCCTCACCGGGTCGAGAACAGACCCTGACCTGCCTGTGGTCTTCGCCCACCCGGCGCCGGGGAGGGAGCAGGATGATCGCCGCGTTCAACACGCCGCGCCGGAACCCGCGCGCGACGCGGCGCCGGGAGAACCATGAACTGGACACGATCGCGCCGGACGGCCGCGCTGGGGGTGCTCGCCGGATCGGTCGCCGTGGCCCCGGCGGCCGCGGGGCCCGCCCACGCCTCCCCGGTCGGGCCTCGACCGTCAGGCGACGCCGCGGCCGCGAAGGGGGCCGGCCCGCGCACGCCCCCGCCGCCTCGACTCCCGCGAGACTTCCACGGCACCGGCGAATGGATCGTCCGGGATCTCGGTATCACGGTCCCGTTCACCTGGGCGGGCAGGGACGGGAACAGCCAGATGATCGCGGGCGGCCCGGGATACCCGATCTGGTTCACGAACCTCATCTACGAGAACTCCCTCTACACCCTGACCTATAAATGGCCCGGCCTCAGCGACCACCGGTGCTCGCGGATCCCGGGATTCGACCTCGGCGTCCTCAACCGGAAACTCAGGACGGCGCGGTTCGTCGGGCGGGAGATCCTGCAGCGCAGGCCGCAGCGGTACGTCGACCACTGGCGGGTCGGTGTCGTCGCACCGCAACTGCCTCCGGGGAAGCACCTCAGGTTCCCGATCGCGCTCGGCGACGTCTACGTCGACCAACGCGATCCGACGACCTTCTGGCAGGTGCTGCAGTTCGGCCTCCAGAACCTGTACGACCCCGAACTGGACGAGTGGCTGGTGATGTCGAGCTTCGAGCACGGCCCGGGCAGGGTCGCGCTGCCCCGCCGCTGCCCGCCGCCCGCACCGTGACGCCGCCGGGCCCCGGCGCGGAGCCGGCGGGCTAGTCCCGGGCCGGGGCGACGGCCCGGATGATCAGGGCCGTCGACGGCAGGGCGAACGCGCCGCCGCTGGACCGGTAGGGCTTGGTGGCGTCGGCGAAGGCCTGCCAGGTGCCGGGGTCGTCCGCGGACCCGAAGCGCTCCGCGACCTTCCCCAGCAGCATCGGCGGCGTCACGGCCTTGGTGAACGCGACGCACTGCTCGACGGAGTCGAACGGGAACCGCACGGCGAACTCGGTCACCGACACGTCGGTGAACCCCGCCGCGGCGACCTCGGCGGTGAGGCGCTCCGGGTCGGCCATGCTGAACGGGCCCGGCATGCCCGGCGGCGGGGGCGGCAGTCCGAGCCGCTCGCTCAGCACCCGGAAGCCCAGCGAGATCGCCGGCGCGCTGGGCGCCTCGCTCCAGACCGCCGCGGCGAGCACGCCGCCGGGGACCAGGAGCCGGGCGAGGCCGCGGAAGGCGGCGACGCGGTCCACCGCGAACATCAGCCCCCAGCGGCTGAGCACGACGTCGAACGAGCCCGCGGGCAGGTCGATGGACTCCACGTCCGCCTCGGCGAACCCGATGTTGGGCGTGCCCTCGGCCCGGCGCCTGGCCAGGTCGAGCATCGCCGGGGAGATGTCCACCCCGGTCACCCTCCCGGTGGGCCCCACCCGCCGGGCCGCCGTCAGAGCGGGCTCCCCGTGGCCGGTCCCGACGTCGAGGACCGCGTGGCCCGCCCGCACGCCGCCGAGGTCGAGCAGCAGCCGCGTCACCGCGGCCGCCCCGAGCTCGAACCTGTCCTGCGCCGCCGCCCAGTTCGAGCTGAGGGCGTCCCAGGAGGCCCGCTGCCCCTGCTTGACGGCGGCCGGGTCGATGTCCGCGGCCGTCACGAGTTCACCTCCACGTCCCGCGGCACGTGCATCGTGAGCGGCTCCCACCACTCGCGGTTGTCCCGGTACCAGGCGACGGTCTCCGCGAGGCCGGCCCCGAGGTCCCGGCGCGGCCGG
This sequence comes from Actinomadura coerulea, assembly GCF_014208105.1. Classification (NCBI taxonomy): domain Bacteria; kingdom Bacillati; phylum Actinomycetota; class Actinomycetes; order Streptosporangiales; family Thermomonosporaceae; genus Actinomadura; species Actinomadura coerulea. Next base: position 1,742,192 of record NZ_JACHMQ010000001.1, on the reverse strand, counting down.
AACCCGAGCTCTTTGGCGATCTTCGTGCAGTCCATCGCGTACCGGCGGTCGTGCCCCTTGCGGTCCCGGACGTACGACACCGCGTCCCAGCCCGCGCCGCACTGGGCGAGCAGCCGGCCGGTCAGCTCGCGGTTGGTCAGCGGGACGCCGCCGACGTTGTAGACCTCGCCCGCCCGGCCCCTCGTCAGCGCCAGGTGCACGGCGCGGCAGTGGTCGTCGACGTGGAGCCACTCGCGGACGTGGAGCCCGTCGCCGTACAGCGGGACCTTCCCCCCGTCGAGCAGCTCGGTGACGAACAGCGGGACGATCTTCTCGGGGAACTGGTACGGGCCGTAGGTGTTGGAGCCCCGCGTGATCCGGACGTCCATCCCGAAGGTCCGGTGGCAGGCGAGCACGACGAGGTCGGCCGCGGCCTTGGACGCCGCGTACGGGTTCCCGGGCGACAGCGGGTCCCGCTCGCTCCAGCGCCCCGTCCCGATCGGCCCGTACACCTCGTCGGTCGACACGTGCACGAACGGGGCGGTGCCGTGGCGCCGCGCCGCCTCCAGCAGCGTCTGCGTGCCGAGGACGTTGGTGACGACGAAGTCCTGCGCGCACCGGATCGACCGGTCGACGTGGGACTCCGCGGCGAAGTGGACGATCGCGTCGTGGCCGGCGACGAGATCGTCGACCACCGCGGCGTCCGCGACGTCCCCGTGGACGAAGGCGAAGCCCGGCGCGCGGCGCACCGGGTCGAGGTTGGCCGGGTTGCCGGCGTAGGTGAGCTTGTCCAGGACGGTGACCTGGTGCGCGCCGCCTCCGGCCCGCCCCGGGCCGAGGAGCCGGCGCACGTAGTGGGACCCGACGAAGCCGGCGCCGCCGGTCACGAGGATCCTCATGAGCCGGTCCGCGCCCGGCCGGGGGCGCCGCGGACCCTCACCGCCCGCTCCGCGCCAGCCGGTCGCGGGCCGCGGCCAGATGCTCCGGCGTCGTGCCGCAGCAGCCGCCGACCACGTCCAGGGCGAACTCCGCGTCCCAGCGGGCGATCAGGTCGGCGAACTCGTCCGGCCCGAGCGCGGCGGGGACGTGCCGGTCGACGTGCGCCGAACGGGGGATGCCCGCGCGGTCCTCGATGTTGGGGTAGGCGCCGATCGGGCCGGAGCAGGCGTCCCGCAGCGCCCGCAGCGCCGTCTCGCTGCCCGCGGGAGCGGTGCAGTTGACGAGCACGGCCTCGGCGCCGTCCCGTTCGGCGGCGGCGGCCGCCTCGGCCAGCTTCTCCCCCGACAGCAGCCGGGCGTCGGCGTCGCACACGAAGCCGACCCAGGCGCGGGCGCCCGCCCGCCGCACCTCCTCCAGCGCGATGCGCGCCTCGCGCTCGGAGTTCATCGTCTCGATCAGCACGAGGTCCACGCCCACCCGCATCAGCTCCGTCGCCAGCCAGCGGTGCTCGGCGCGCAGCTCGTCGTCGGAGGGGACCAGGTCGGGCCGGTAGCAGTCCTCGACCGGCCCCACCGAACCCGCGACCAGCGGGCCGCCCGCGTCCCGCGGCCCGTCCGCCCGCCCGTCCTGGACGGCGCGCACCGCCGACTGGGCCACGCCGACGGCGGCGTGCACCATCCACGCCAGGCCGGCGTCGAAGAGGCCGAGGCGGGTGAGCGCCCGCAGGTTGCACCGGAAGGTGTTGGCGGTGATCACCTGCGCTCCGGCGTCCAGGTAGCCCTGGTGGATCCCGCGCAGCCGCGTGCGGTCGGCCTCGGTGTTCATGGCCCGGTTGGTCCACCAGGGGCCGTCGACGCTCATACCCGCGCGCTGCAGCTCGGTCGCGGTCGCGCCGTCCAGCCACAGGGGCCCGCCGCCTCCGGACCGGCGTCCGCCGGATAGCTCGTTCATGTGTCCGTCCCTCCGCAGTTCAGAGCGCGTCCATCAGGTCCCGCACCAGGTCGGCGGGGTCCTCGATGCCCGCCGACACCCGAATGAGGTCGTCCGAGATGCCCAGCCGCCCCCGGACCTCGCGGGGGACGGAGGCGTGGGTCATCATGGCGGGGCACTCGATGAGCGAGCGCACGCCGCCGAGGCTGACCGCGCACGCGTACAGCCGCACCCGGTCCAGGAGCTTCTCCGGATCGCCGAGGTACTCGAAGCTCAGGATCGACCCGGGCGCCGACATCTGCCGGGCCGCCACCTCGTGCTGCGGGTGCTCGGGCAGCCCCGGGTAGTGGAGGGCGCCCACCCGCGCGGACCCCCGCAGGGCCTCCGCGATCGCCTCCGCGTTGCCGACCTGCCGCGCCGTGCGGAGCGACAGCGTCTTGAGCCCGCGATGCACCAGGAAGCAGTCGAAGCCGCCGGGCACGCCGCCCGTGGTGGTGCGGTGGGACGACAGCTCGCGGTGCAGTTCCTCGTCGTCGTAGACCAGGGCGCCGCCGACGACGTCGGAGTGGCCGGCGATCGACTTGGTGGTGCTGTACAGGGTGATGTCGGCGCCGAACCGCAGCGGCCGCTGCAGCGCCGGCCCGGCGAGGGTGTTGTCCACCACCACGCGGGCGCCCGCCCGCCGGGCCCGCTCGCACACCACCGAGAGGTCGGCGACCTTGAGCAGCGGGTTGGTCGGCGCCTCCACCCAGATCATGTCCACGTCGTCGCCGAGCGCGGCGTCGAGGGCGCGCGCGTCGGTGAGGTCGACGTGGTCCACGGTGATGCCGTACCGGCCGAGCAGCGCGAACAGGGACCGGGTGCCGCCGTACACGTCGTCCGAGGCGATCAGCCTCCGGCCGGCGCGGAGCAGGGACAGCGCCGCGGTCCCCGCCGCCTGCCCCGAGCTGAAGGCGAGGGCGAAGCGCGCGTCCTCCAGCCCCGCCAGGCAGCGTTCGAGGGCCTCCCGCGTCGGGTTCTCGCCGCGCGAGTAGAAGTAGCGCAGCGGGTCCTGGACCCGCCGCTCGAACGTGGCCGCGACATGGACGGGCGGCACCACGTCTCCGGTGACGCCGTCGGGTTCCTGGCCGAGGTGGACCAGCCTGGTGTCGAAGCGCATGTCACAGGAACCGCGTGGTCGGGTGGTCGGTGGTCCAGGTGCCGGGCCGCACCGTGCGCAGTGCCTCCGCCACGACGTCGATCTCGTGAGCGGTGTTGTAGACGGCGAAGGACATCCGCACGGTCCCGAGCAGGCCCATCTCGTCCAGGAAGGTGCTGGCGCAGTGGACGCCGCTGCGCACGGCCACGCCGTGGCCGTCCAGATGCCCGCCGACGTCGTAGGGGTGGACGCCGTCGACGACGAACGACACGATCCCGCTGGGCTCCGCGGCGGGGTCGCCGACGACCCGCACGCCGCCGATCCGCCGCAGCGACTCGACCGCGTACCGCACCAGCGCCTCGTCGTGCCGCCGCACGGCGTCCCAGCCGAGATCGCGGACGTACCGCAGCGCGGCGGCCAGGCCGACGGCTCCGGCGACGTTCGGGGTACCCGCCTCGAAGCGGGCGGGCCCGGGGACGTAGCGGACGGGCTCGGTGTGGCTCACCCCCTTCACCGTCCCTCCGCCGACCTGGTAGGGCGGCAGCTCCGCGAGCAGGTCCCGCCTGCCGTACAGGGCGCCGGTGCCCATCGGGCCGTAGGCCTTGTGCCCCGAGAAGCAGTAGAAGTCGGCGTCGAGTTCGCGCACGTCCACCGGCGCGTGCGGCACCGCCTGGGCGCCGTCCACAACGACCGGGACACCGCGCCGGTGCGCCTCGGCGATCATCGCGCGCACCGGGTTGACGGTGCCCAGCACGTTGGACACGTGGGCGACGGCCGCGATCCGGACCCGGGGGCCGAGGACGGCGGCGAAGGCCGCGGCGTCGACGGCGCCCCGCTCGTCCACGGGGGCGACCACCAGTTCCGCCCCCGCCCGCTCGCAGAGCCGCCGCCACGGCAGCAGGTTGGAGTTGTGCTCCATGCCCGTGACGACGACCTGGTCCCCCCGGCCGACGAGCCGGGCGCCGAAGCCGTCCGCGACCAGGTTCACCGCGTCCGTGGTGCCCCGGGTGAACACGATCTCGTCGGCGTGCTCGGCGCCGAGCGCCTGCCGCACGGTCTCGCGCGCCTCCTCGTAGCGGTCGGTGGAGGCCATGCTCAGCCGGTAGTACCCGCGGCCCACGTTGCTGTTCGCCGTCGAGTAGTAGTCGACGAGCGCGTCGAGGACCGCCCGCGGCTTCTGCGCCGTCGCGGCGTTGTCGAGGTAGACGAGCGGCTCGCCGCCCTGCGCGGTCGCCAGGATCGGGAAGTCGTCCCTGATGGATCTGGGGAGGAACGCCTGCTCCGCGAGCCGTGCCGGAGATCCCCCTCCCTGCGGCATCACGTCAGTCATCCGGACTCCTCTCGGGCTGGAACAGGCTCGTGAACGCGTCGAGGAACCGCGCCGGGAACGCGAAGACCTTCTGCTCGGGGTACGGGCGGCGGGCCGGCGGCAGGTGGCCGGGGTCGCCGGGGGCCGGCAGCCGGCCCGCGCCGTCCAGGAGGTGCGGGCCGTAGAAGAACCAGCAGATCTGACCGATCTGCTCGGTGAACAGGATCGGGCGCACGTCCCGCGAGTACGTGTGCATGTGGCAGAAGGCCGCGAGGAACTCCCCCTTGGGGCCGAAGCCGTTGCCCAGCATCACGTGCCCGAAGATGTCGTGCACGGCGCGGAACAGGTCGTTGTGGCAGAACTCCACGCCGTCGACCACGACGCCCGACGGCCCGGACAGCGGGTGGTCGCCGGCGGCCGGGGACGGCCCGTGGCCCGCGCTGGTCAGGTAGACGTGGAGCCGTCCGGTCCGGTGCACGCTCTCGCGCAGGTGCCGCGACCCCTCGTACGGCTGCCCTTCCCCGAGCCACGGGGCGATCTCGATGCCGGCCTCCACGATCGACCGGAACTGCCGGAGGTTCTGGCGCTTCAACCGGTCGTAGCGCCGGCGCAGGCCCGCGTCGCCGCCCCGCATGGGCGCGCGGTCGTAGTACGCCGCCACGGCCCGGCAGTAGTCCTCGTCCAGCCGGACGGCGGTGCGGGCCAGCCGGGCGATCGAGGGGCCGTGCCCGCCCGCGGGGGCCCACTGGTCGGCATAGCGCTGCGCCAGCGAGGACAGGTCGACGCCGGCAGGGCGTTCCTCGGTCACCATCTCCCGTTCCGGAGGTCACGAGCGCGAGGTCACTCACTTAACTATCATATAGCAAGTGATCGGGCGACTCCAACGGCCATGTCGGGAAGCTCCCTCAAGGACGGGCAGTCGGCACCCGTGCGAGCGGCTGGCGTCGCAGGCCAGCCCGGGACAACATCACTTTACTAATATATTGTAACTAAGCCCGGCAGCGCCGAAGGCGCGGAGAACGACGAGGAAGGCGACCATGGAATTCTTGTCAGATTCTCCAAGCCCGCGGATCGCGATCCTGGGGTTCGGCTACATCGGCTCGTGCCTCGGGGTGGCGCTGGCGGGGCGCGGGATGAGCGTCGTCGGCATCGACAGCGACGCGGCGATGGTCGCCGAGCTGCGGGCCGGCCGCTGCGCGATCCCCGAGCCGGGGCTGGCCGAGGCGCTGGCCCCTCTCGTCGCGAGCGGGCGGCTGGCGTGCACGACCGACTACGGCGTCCTCGCGGACGCCGACGTCGTGCTCATCACGGTCGGCACGCCCGTCGACGGGAACGGCGCCCTGCTGACCGCGCAGCTGGAGGAGGTGTGCCGGCAGCTCGCGCTCCGGCTGCGGACCGGCCAGCTGGTCATCCTGAAGAGCACCGTCGCCCCCGGGACCACGCGCACGCTGGTGGTCCCGCTGCTGGAGAGCGGCGGACTGGTCGAGGGCCGGGACTTCGGCCTCGCCTACTGCCCGGAGCGGCTGGCCGAGGGGGACGCGCTCGCCCAGCTGCGCGAACTGGCGGTCGTCGTCGGCGGGTGCGGACCCGCCGGCACGGCGGCGGCGGCGCGGTTCTGGAAGGCGGCGCTGGGCGTGCCCGTCCGGATCGTGCCCACGGCCGACATCGCCGAGATCGTCAAGCTGGCCAACAACTGGTGGATCGACGCGAACGTCGCGATGGCCAACGAACTGGCCCGGTTCTGCGCGCTGTTCGAGGTCGACGTGATGGAGGTGATCGCGGCGGCGAACTCGCTGCCCAAGGGGGACGGACGGGTCAACATCCTGCGGCCCGGCGCGGGCGTCGGCGGACCGTGCCTGACCAAGGACCCGTGGATGACCTGGCGCACCGCCCGGGACCGCGGCGTCCGGCTGCGGACGGTGGAGACGGCGCGGCACGTCAACGACGCCATGCCCGGGTACGCCTACGAGGTCATCAGGGACGGCCTCGCCAAGATGGGCAAGGACCTGGCGTCGGCGAGGATCGCCGTTCTCGGCGCCGCCTTCAAGAACGACACCGGCGACCTGCGCAACACCCCCGCCAGGGGGGTGGTCCAGGCCCTCCAGGCGGCCGGGGCGGAGGTACGGGTCTTCGACCCGCTCGCCGACAGGGAGCGGATCCGGGCGGAGGTGGGCGGCTCCCCCGCCGACGACCTCGACCAGGCGGTGGAGGGCGCCGACTCCGTCGCCTTCCTCGCCGGGCACCGGCAGTTCCGCCGCATCGACCTTGAGAGGCTGCGGCGGCTGGTCGCGATGCCGTGCCTGGTCTTCGACGGGCGCATGCACTACCGGGCGGAGACGATCCAGCGGCTCCGCGACCTCGGGTTCGGCTACCGCGGGATCGGGCGGTGAGCCGTGACGCGGACGCCGCCCCAATGCTATGTTTTTATATAGTTTCTGCTCGATGAGAACCATCGTCTACGGGATGGCGCTGTGGCGGACCACGAGACGGCGTTGCGCGGCGGAGCGGAGACCGGGGAGTCGGTCCTCGTCGAAGGGGCGGCCTTCCGGCTCGGATCGCCGGAGTGGGTGCTCGACTGGCTGGCCGAGCAGGACCAGCCCTTCCCCACGCCCTGGTTCCGCGACGAGACACCGCAGGCGCTCGTGGAGGTCGCGCCCTTCGTGATCGACCGCCACCCGGTCACCTGCGGCCGGTACGCGGCCTTCGTGGAGGCCACCGGGTACCGGACGGTCGCCGAGCGCCGCGGCTGGAGCCTGGTCTACGGGGCCGACTACTGGCAGGCGGCTCCCGGCGCGTCCTGGCGCCGTCCGGCCGGGCGGGACACCGGTTACGTCCCGCCGGACGACCACCCCGCCGTCCACATCGCGGTCGAGGACGCCGAGGCCTTCGCCGCGTGGGCGGGCGGGCGGCTGCCGACGGAGGCGGAGTGGGAGCTCGCCGCGCGCGGCCCCGGGTACCGGCTGTGGCCGTGGGGCGACGAGTGGTCGCGCGAGCGGACCAACACCACCGAGCTGCGGCTGGGGGACGCCACCCGCAGCGCCGCCGAATGGCGCGCGTGGTGGAGGGAGCTCCAGGACGAGCGGGGCCCGGTCCCTTTGACCACCCCCGTCGGGAGTTTCAGCCCGCACGGCGACAGCCCCTACGGGGTGGCGGACATGGCGGGCAACGTCTACGAGTGGACGGCCTCGCCGAGCCGGCTCTACGGCCCGTCGCCCGACTGCGACGAGTCGCTGCTGAGCGTGATGGGCCGCTTCCGCGTCATCCGCGGCGGCTCCTGGATGAACCTGCGCTTCCAGGCCCGCACCAGCGAGCGCCTGCACGGCGACCCGACCGGATGGGCCTGCTTCGCCAGTGGTTTCCGATGCGTCCGCGACCCGTGAGGATGCCCCATGCCCCACCTCATCGTCCCCGGCAGCTGGCACAACGTGACCTCCGGCAAGGTGCGCTCGGAGCTGCCCGCGGCCACCCTGCGCGAGCTCCTGGAGACGTTCGTGCGCTCGCACCCGGAGGCCGGCTACCGGCTCTACTCCCCGGCCGGCGACCTGCTGCCCTACCACCTGTTCCTCGTCGACGGCGAGCAGGTGCCCCGCGCGACGCCGCCGGGCGACGTCGCGCTCGCGCCCGGCAGCCGCGTCGAGATCATCCCGCCGCTGGCGGGAGGCTAGGCCTCCCGCCGGGCCCGGCCCGCCGCGGCGGTCACCAGCCCGACCTGATCGTGTCCGCGATGTGGGCGCGCTCCTCCTCGGACAGCCACCAGCCGACGGGCACGTAGACCACGCGGTCGTGCACGCCGTCCAGGCCCGGCAGCTCCTCCCGGGCCGCGGCGACGCAGCTGTGGGCGTCGTTGCGCCGGGAGATGACGCTCGTCATGATCCCGGCGTCGGCCATCTTCCGCATGAAGGACGCGCGGTCGGCCACCTTCAGCGGGTACGCCCAGAACGAGGGCTCCCGGTCGTCGGCCCGCTCGGTGTGCTCGACGCCCGCGATCCCCGACAGCTCCTTGTCGTAGAAGGCGGCGTTCCGGCGCGTCCGTGCGAGCAGGCCGTCGACGATCTCCAGATTGGACAGCCCGATCGCGGCGGAGATGTCGTTCATCGGGAACCGGTAGCCCCACTCGGCGACGTCGTAGTCGCCGTGCACCCGGTCGGCCTGCCGCTCGATGCCGAGCCAGCGGCGCAGCCGGGCCCGCCGGTGCAGGTCGTCGTCGGGCAGCACGATCAGCCCGCCGCTTCCGGCGGTGAGGACCTTGATGGCGCCGAAGCTGTACACGCAGACGTTCCCGTGGTTGCCGAGCGGCGCCCCCCGGTAGGTGGCGCCCCAGGCCTGCGCGCAGTCCTCGATCACCACGGGACGGAACCCGTGGGCCTCCTCGGCCCGGTCGACGATCTCGCGCAGCCGGTTGAGGTCCACCGGATAGCCCAGCCAGTGGACGACGACGATCGCGCGGGTGGCCGGCGAGATCTTCGCGGCGAGGTCGTCGAGGTCGATCGTCAGCGTGGCCGGATCGACGTCGACCCAGCGCACGCGCAGCCCGTGGGCCAGGATCGGCCAGTTCGTGGCCTCGAAGGTCAGCGGCGTGCTCAGCACCTCGCCCGGCCCGCCGGCGCCGCCGGGTGGCTGGACGGTCGCGGGGAACCGGTCGGGGTCGGCCACCATGCTGAACGCGAGGTGGAGACCGGAGGTGCCGCAGTTGACGGCCAGGACGCGCGGGTTGCCGAGGCGCAGCGCCAGGGCCTTCTCGAACTCGACCACCTTGGGTCCGTGCTCCAGGCGGCCGCTGCCGAGCACCTCGGAGACGCGGCCGGGGGCGTCCGGCGCCATCGCGACCTTGAACAGCGGAATCATCGCGGACTCCCTCTCGTCGGGGCGACGCCCGGCCGATCTTAGTACCTTTTTTTAAAGTTACGGCGCGGCCTTCCTCCCGGTCAACGCTCCCGTGCGAGATAGGCCTCCAGCACATCGGCGGCGCGGGCGGCGCCGCCGGCCCGGACCGCGTTCTCCCGCATGCGGCGCACCCGTTCCCGCGTGGCCCGGTCGCCCGCCAGCTCCTCCACCGCCTCGCGCAGCCGCGCGCCGGTGAACTCCGACGCGGGGACCACCGTCCCCAGCCCGAGCTCCCCCACCCGCCGGGCCATCGGCTTGACGTCGAACGTGAACGGCACGACGACCATGGGCCGGCCCGCGGTCAGCGCGTCCATCACCGCTCCGATGCCCCCGTGGGTGACGAGCAGGCGCGCGTGTTCGAGCACGGCGGGGAGGGAGACCCACGGGTGCGCCTCGACGTTCGGGGGCAGGGGGCCGAGATCGCCCGTCTCGACCCGGTCCCCCAGGGCCATCACCACGTGCCACGGCGTGCCCGCGAACGCCTCCGCGCACTGCCGGTAGAAGTCGGGGTGGTCGTTGAAGGTCGTCCCCAGCGAGATCACCACCACCGGCGCGCCGTCCCGCGGGGGCCGCCACGTGCCGGGCCGCTCCTCCCGCGCGGCCGAGCGCCCGACGAACGCGAAGCGCTCGTCGAAGGTGTCCTGCGCGATCTGGAACTCGCGGGGCACGAGGACCAGGTTGAGGTCCTCGACGCGGTCGGCGAACTCCCCCGCCCGGTCCCCCAGGCCGTACTCGGCGAGCAGGCCGGCCAGCCTCGCGTCGACGACGCCCCGCGTGCGCTCGTCGACGCCGCCGGTCTCCTCGATCATCTCCCGGGAGTAGGAGTACGCGTGGTTGGAGGCGAAGCCCGGGTTGATCCGGCACGCGGGGCGCTTCCAGACGGCCGCCAGCGCCTGGCCGGCGATGATCGGCACTTCCCCGTACAGCACCAGGTCCGGCGCGTCCTCGCCGTAGTGCGCGTGCGCCGCCCGCAGGATCGCCTCGTTCTCGGCGAGGTACAGCAGGTGCGGCCGGGCGGGGTCGTCGTCCGCGAACGCCTCGGCCGCGCCGGAGGCCCCCGATTCGTAGGGGATGACCGCCGCACCGGTCCGCTCGACCAGTTCCGCGTACTCCGGCGATGTCACGTACCCGACCCCGTGCCCGCGCCGGACCAGCTCCGACACCACGGGAAGGGTGGGAAGCACGCTGCCGTGATTGGCGACGTTGGCAAGGACGATCCGGTAGGGCGCTGCGCTCCGCATGGCGGTAGCATCGAGCGACAACTATATCTAAGTCAAGTACTGAGGTCCGCTCTGGTCGGCGAACCCGCGCGGACGCCGACGAAGAGCCCGGGGCTGTTCGGGCGGCCGTCGGCCAGCGAGAAGCCGGGCACGAACTCGGCGGTGCAGCCGGCCCGCTCGAAGGCGGCCTCGTACTGCTCCCGGGTGAGCAGGTACTTGACGACGACGTCGCTGAACTCCCGGAACCCGGCCGAGTCCACGATCGTGAACCTGATCTCCACCCGGCTCCTGTCCCCGTGTCTCGCCGAGTGCGTCAGCCGGGAGACCACCCGCCCGTCCTCCCTGAACAGATGCCCTGCGGCGTGCCCGTCGAGGAAGTTGTCGGGGAAGTACCACGGTTCGACGATGAGGACCCCGCCCGGGGCGAGGTGCGCCGACATCCTGGCGACCGAGCCGGCCACCTGCTCGGGCGACTCCGCCTCGGCGAGGCCGCTGCCCATGCAGACGACCACGTCGAAGGTCCGGTCGAGCTCGAAGTCCCGCATGTCGCCGGCGTGCACCGCGACGCCGGGCAGCCGTCCGCGCGCGACGTCCCGCATGGCGGGCGAGTGGTCGAGCCCTTCCACGTGCTCGAAGTGCTCGGCGAGCCTCTCCAGATGGGCGCCGGTGCCGCACGCGACGTCGAGCAGGGACCGCGCTCCCGGAAACCGGGAGCGGACCAGGCGGTTCAGCCCCTCGGCCTCCGCCTCGAAGTCCTTCCCGCGGCTGCGGAACACGGAATCGTAGAGTTCGGCGTGCGCCGCTCCGTAGCTCATCGGCGGGCCTCCCGGCGTCAACCTTGATCCACCCCCCGTTGCATGCACCCCAAAGTACTTTATATTCATAGAGTAACTCTCCGGCCGGGCCGGACCACGGCGGGCTGCCGCCGGAAGGGAGCAGGGGCCGATGGACGCGCAGCAGTCCGCGCTCTTCCTCTTCGAGGAGGCGATGGGGTTCACCTACTCGGCCGCGCTGCGCGCGGCGGCCGAACTCGGAGTGGCCGACCACCTGGCCGACGGCCCGCGCACGACGGCCGAGCTCGCCGCCGCAACCGGGACGGCGCAGGGCGCGCTGTACCGGATCCTGCGCCTGCTCGCCGCACGGGACGTGGTGCGCGAGGAGGAGCCCAGGCGGTTCCGGCTGACCGCCAGGGGCGACGCGCTGCGCGCCGGAGCGCCGATGTCCGCCCGCGCGGGGATCCTGATGTTCACCGACCGGATGTTCTGGACCGTCGCCCACGAGGCCGCGACCGTCGCCCGGGACGAGGCGACGACGTTCGAGCAGCTCTTCGGCACGACGATCGGCGGGTACTTCGCGGAGAACGCCGACACCGAGGCGCTCTTCTACGACGGCATGGCGACGGTCTCCGAGGCCGAGAACGCCCTCGTCGCCGGAAGCTACGCGTTCCCCTCGACCGGCACGGTCGTCGACGTCGGCGGCGGGAAGGGCGGGTTCCTGCGCGCCGTGCTGCGCGAGAACCCGGGGCTGCACGGGGTCCTCCTCGACCGGGAGGAGCACGTGCTCGGCCACCACCTGCTGGGCGGCGACGACATCGCCGGCCGCTGGCAGATCGCCGACGGGGACTTCTTCTCCTCCGTCCCCGCCGCGGACGTCTACCTGATCAAGCGGATCCTGCACAACTGGGACGACGAGAAGTGCGTGTCGATCCTGCGCAACTGCCGCCGGGCGATGAAGCCGGACGGGCGGGTCCTCGCCGTCGACGCGATCATCCCGGCCGGCAACGGGGCCCACCAGAGCAAGCCGATGGACTTCATGATGCTCGCGGCGCGCACCGGGCAGGAGCGCACCGAGGCGGAACTGCACCCGCTCTTCGAGGCCGCCGGCCTGCGGCTCGCCCGCGTCGTGCCCACCGCCTCGGTCATGTCGATCGCCGAGGGCGTGCCGCGCTGACCGCCGCCCGGGCGGGCGGGCCGGTCAGTCGGGCGGGTCGAGCCAGATGCAGGCCGCGTCGAGCCAGCGGTCCACCTGCGGCAGCGGCAGGCCGTTGCGCACGCGCGCGCTGGTCATGTGGGGGATGGTCGGCTCGCAGGCCAGGACGGGCACGATCGCGGCGTCCTCGATGACCTGCCGGTCGATCCGGTGCCACAGCTCCTCCGCCCGCACCGGGTCCTGTTCGGACAGGGCCTCCTCGATGAGCCGGTCGACCTCGGGGTTGCGGTACCCGCCGTAGTTGCTGGTGCCGGCGGCGAAGTTGGACTGGAACATCGGCTGGACGTAGGCGCGGCCGTTGTTCCCGAACCAGTCGGGCGTCCACGCCGCCGCCGTGATGTCCCACTCGCCCGCCTCGGCCATGGCCGGGTTCTGCAGGAACCGGTAGTACTCGTCGGGCTGGCTGATCAACCGCAGCTCGACCGTGAACCCCGCCTTCTCCAGGTCGGCGGCGTAGTACCGCGCGATGTCGGCGTGGGGGGCGTCGGCACGGTAGAGGGCCTTGAGGGTGAGCCCGTCGGGGTACCCGGCCTCGGCGAGCAGCGCCCGCGCCCTCGCCGGGTCGCCGTGGTCGCCCGGCGTCGGATAGCGGTCGTACTCGCGGTGCCCGAAGTTTCCCGGCGGGATCGCCGTGTGCGCCGTCCGGGTCACCGTCCCGAGGTCCATGTCGTCGAGCAGCCTGACCATGGACGCCTTGTCGACGGCGTACGCGACGGCTCTGCGCACCCTGACGTCGCGCAGCGCCCCGCCCTCGTTCGGGCTCCTCATGTTGAACACCAGATAGGGGTTCATCGCGTACCCGAGATGCCGGTCCGCGTCCGGGGGGCGGCGGTCCTCGCTGATGACCGGCGCGCCCCACGAGAGATCGGCCTCGCCGCTCCGGATCGCCTCCCGCACCCGGTCGTCGTCGACGCGCGCCATCCGCACGTCCAGGCCGTCGACGTACTGGTGCCGCAGCGGATCGGTGTCCTGCCGCCACACCGGGTTCCGCTCCATCGTCAGGAAGCGGCCGTTCTCGTAGCCGGTGAGGCGGTAGGGGCCGTTGGAGCGGATGTTCGCGACGAACTCGGCGCTGTCCGGAACGAACGCGTCGTACTCGCGCGGCGCGGCGGACGCGAACATCATCGACAGGAGGTTCAGCAGGTCGTTGGCGGGCCGCACCAGCTCGACGACCAGGGTGCGGTCGCCGTCGGCGCGCAGTCCGGAGATGTCGTGCGCGTTCTGGTAGCCGGCCAGGTCGGCGGCCGAGGGAATGCGTCCGGCGAACTCCCGCCGGTAGCCCTCGGCGAACTCGGCCATCCCCTTGATCGTGCTCGTGTAGTAGGCGATCGCTCCCGCGCCGGCCACCGGATTGCACATCCGCTTGAAGCCGCGCACGAAGTCCTCCGCCGCCACCTCGCGCGGCGGGTCGGTGTCCCACATGACGCCCTCGCGCAGGCGGATGCGGTACACGAGCCCGTCCGGGCTCTTGCCGCCGTTGGCGACCGTCGGGGACTCCGCGGCGACGTCGGGGACCGGGGTCAGGGCGCTCTCGTCCACCGCCGTCGGGTAGCCGAACAACTGCCGGGCGAACAGCCTGATGATCTGATGCGAAAAGGCGTAATAGGCGCACGCGGGATCGACATGGTCCATTCCGCCCGGTCCGAAGTAGCGGAGTACACCGCCGTAACGAGGCTCCACACCGATCCCCTTCCCGCACGTCGCCGGGCCCCGCGGCAGCCGGCGCCCCACCTGTCCCACGCCGGAGATTACCATCGTTTCTTAAAGCTCCATAGGGACGCCGTGCCCCTGCCGGCCCAGCCCGCGACTCCCCCGCGGACAGGCAGGTCGCCCTTCCCGGCAGCCGCCGGCCACCGCGCACACCTCGGCCCATGGCAGCGGACCGCCCGTCGGGCGGGGCCCCGTGCACGGTTCCGGCGTCGGCGGCCGGAATGCCCTCATCCGGGACCCAATGGCCAAGTAACTTCAAAAACATATTGTATTGTGAGGGGGACTGGTCATCCGCACGTGGAGGGGGTCACTCGTGACACAGTCCGTGAAGCCCGGCGAGCGCAGCGTCCCGGGCCCGGCCGCGACGGCGAACGGCGGATCGCCGCGGCGGCTCCGCGACGCGCCATGGGAGAGCATCCGCGAGCTGTTCGCGCTGGATCCGACCACGACCCACCTCAACACCGGCACCGTGGGCGCGATGCCCTACGAGGTGCTCGACACGATGGACCGGGTGACCCGCGAGTGGACCGGCGGGCTCGCCGACGTCTACAAGCCGTCCGGCTACTACGAGCACCGCGCCCTCATCGGCCGGGCGTTCGGCGTCGACCAGGACGAGATCGTGATCTGCCACAACGCCACCGAGGGCGTCGCCCGCATCATCCAGGGGCTCGACCTGCACGAGGGCGACGAGGTGGTCACCACGAGCCACGAGTGCTACTCGGTGCTCTCGAACTTCAACCTCGTCCGGAACCGGTACGGCCTGACGATCAAGACGCTGACCATGCCGACCGGCTACGACGTCACGGCCGACGAGATCGTCGAGCTCTTCGAGGCGGCCATCACCCCCCGCACCAAGGTGCTCGCGTTCGCCGGGATCACCCTGTTCACCGGCACGATGATGCCGATGCGCAGGCTGTGCGAGCTGGCGCAGCGGCACGGCCTCACCACAGTGATCGACGGCGCGCTGCTCCCCGGCCTCGTGAACCTGGACATGCGGGCGCTCGGCGCCGACTTCATCGCGTGCTCGGGGTCGAAGTTCCAGTGCGGCCCGCTGGGCACCGGCATCCTCTACCTCCGCAACAAGGTCTTCCCCGAGTACAACCCGCTACCGCTGCCGACGTTCTGGCCGGTGATCTCCACCTGGTACCCGATGATCGGCAGTCCCCCACCGCGGACGAGGACGTCGGTCGAGAGCGACGACACCGCCCTGTACGTGCAGAGCGCCGGCAGCGCGAGCATCGCCAGGGGCGCCGCGCTGGCGCGGGCCTGCGAGATCTGGGACGAGATCGGCCGGGACCGCATCGAGAGGCGCGCGATGGAGCTCGGCGACCACGCCCGGGGGCGCCTCGTCGAGGCCTTCGGCAAGGAATCGATCTTCTCGCCCGGGGAGGATCCGCTGCTGAAGTCCCCCCTCATCGCCTTCAACCCGTTCCGCGACCCCGAGGCCGCCTGGAACATCAAGAAGTTCACCGCGTTCACCGACCGGCTGGAGCGCGAGCACCGCATCTGGATCCGGTGGACCGAGTTCGACGTCCCGGGCTCGCCGCACCAGCACTACGCGGCCCGGGTCTGCACCCACCTGTTCAACACCCGCGAGGAGATCGACCAGGCGATCGGCATCATGGCCCGCCTCGGCGAGGAGATGTCATGACCGTCTCCGACCGCCCCCAGGCCGCCCTCCGGAGCCAGGACGGGCCGCGGGTCGGCGGAACGCTCCGCCTCCGCGGCCCGGCCCCCGTGCACCGCCTCGACCCCTCGGCCTCCCACCAGGCGCCCGCCGACCAGGTCATCAGGCTTTTCGCCCGGCAGCTGTTCGGCTACGCGCCCGCGCCCGACCTGCGCGACTGGCGGGCCATCGCCCCGGCGCCCGACCTCGCGACCGACGTCCCGTCCACCTACAACACCGGGATGGGCGCGCGGCACACGAACTACGTGGTCCACCTGCGCCGCGGCGTGTTCTGGGACACCGAGCCCGCCCGGGAGGTCACGGCCCACGACGTCGTGCGCGGGCTGAAGCGGCTGGCCAACCCGCTCACGAGGCCCGCCGCCCTGCCCTACTTCACCAGCACGATCAGGGGCATGGCGCAATACTGCGAGGACTACGCCGCGGCGATCCGCCGCGACGACCCGACCGCCGAGGAACTCGCCGCCTTCCAGAACTCCCACGACATCCCCGGCGTCCTCGTCCTGGACGACGAGTCGCTGGTCATCGAGCTCGTGCGGCCCGCCATCGACTTCGCCGCCATCATGGCCCTGCCGTGCGCATCGCCCGCCCCGGTCGAGTACGACGCGTTCTTGCCCGGCAGCCCGGAGCTGCACCGCAACCTCCGGAGCAACGGGCCGTACCGGCCGGTCCGCCTGGTTCCGGGCCGTGAGCTGCGGCTCGAACCCAATCCCGTCTGGCGGCAGGAGTCCGATCCGCTCCGGCACCGGTACCTGGACGGCATCGAGGTCGCCGTCGAGGACGCGGCGCCCGAGCACGTCGCCGCGCGGGTCGCGTCGGGCGCGGCCGACCTGCCGTGGGGCGTGCGGGTCGCCGAGCCGCACGGCGCCGAGCCGGCCGATCCGGGCGACGGCCTCGGCCTCTCCCTCGACCCCTACCTCGTCTTCAACCTGCGGAGTCCCGCCGCGGGCGGCGCGCTGGCCGACGTCAGGGTGCGCCGGGCGCTGTCGTACGCGATCGACAAGGCGGCGATCGCCGACCTGTACCGGCGGTCCGGCCGCGGCGCGCTGGTGCGGACCGCGGGCTCCGTCGTGCCGCCGGGCAACGACGCGCACCAGGAGCTCGACCTCTACGCGACACCCGGGAGCCGCGGAGACGCGTCCAGGTGCCGGGCGCTGCTCGCCGAGGCGGGCCACGGGAGCGGCCTGGCGCTCACCGCGGTCCATCTCGACACCGGCCTGGACGCCGCGGTCGCGCGCTCGTACGCGTCCGACCTGGAGAAGGCGGGCGTCGCCGTCCGGCTCGTGGCGCTCGACCACGACGCCCGCGACGCTCTCCTCGGGGATCCGCGCCGGGCGGCGGCGGGCGAGTGGGACGTCGCGGCCGCGGCGTGGTCGCCGGACTGGTACCCGGCCAACGGCCGGGTCTTCCTCCAGCCGATGTTCCAGTCGAGCGACTCCCGCAACTCCGCGAACCGCGGCCGCTACCGCCGTCCGGAGGTCGACAGCCTCATCGAGCGGGCGCTCGCCACGATCGAGGAGCCGGCGCGGTCGACCGCGGCGTGGAACGAGGCCGAGCGGACGGTGCTGGAGGACGCCGCGGTCGTGCCCGTGCTGTTCCAGCGGCCGGCCGTCCCGGGCCTGCGCGGCCCGCGGGTTCGGGGCGCGGTCCCGATGCCCGCGCTCGGCCATGCCTACGACCTCGCCGGCGTCTGGCTCGACCCGCCGGACGACCCGCCGGACGACCCCGCGGAGTGACGGCGGCGGACCGAACGGCGGCGACCAGGGAGCACGGAATGCGTGAAGAGGTGGTGACCGAGTACCTCAGCCTCGGGCTGCGGTTCGGCAGGCTCGCCGACGGGTTCGTCGACTCCTGGTACGGCGACCCCGAGCTGTCGCGCCGGGTGGACGCCGAACCGAGGCCGGACGCGTCCGGGCTGGCCGCGCAGTCGGCCGACCTGCTGGCCGCACTCGCGGACAGCGGTCTGGCCGAGCCGCGGCGCCGGTTCCTGTCCGCGCAGCTCGCCGCGCTGAACTGCGCGGCCCGCCGGATGGCCGGGGAGGAGATCCCGTTCCGGGACGAGGTCCGGACCTACTTCGAGGTCGACATCGAACCGGGCGAACCCGACCGCTACGCGGAGATCCACGACGCGATCGGCGCGCTGCTGCCGGGGCCGGGCGACTTGCGCGCCCGGACCGCGGCGTTCTACGAGCGCAACGCCGTCCCCCCGGAGCGGCTGGCGCGGGCCGTCCAGGCGGTGTCCGACGAACTGCGCGCCATGACCCGCACGGTGTTCGGCCTGCCGGAGCGGGAGAGCGTCGAATACGTGGTGGTGCGCGACAAGCCCTGGAACGCCTACAACCGCTACCTCGGCGGTTTCCGCTCCAGGGTGGAGCTCAACGCGGAGGCGGGGCGCACCATCGCCGCCCTGCCGCTGCTGGCGATCCACGAGGCCTACCCCGGCCACCACACCGAGCACTGCCGCAAGGAGGCCGGGCTCGTCGACGGCGCGGGCCACGGGGAGCACCTGATCTCGCTGGTCAACACCCCGCAGTGCCTCATGGCCGAGGGGACGGCCGAGATGGCCGACGCGGCGGTGCCGGGCCCGGGCTGGGGCCGCTGGACGGCCGGCATCCTGGCCGACGCGGGCGTCCGGGTCGAGGGAGAGCTCGTGGAGGAGGTCCTGCGGCTGATCCGGCTGCTGATGCCCGCCCGCCAGGACGCGGCCCTCATGCTCCACGACCGCGGAGCAGACCCCGACGAGGTCACCGGGTATCTGGAACGGTGGCTCCTGGTGCCTCCCGACCACGCCCGGCGGATGACGCGGTTCCTCACCGACCCGCTCTGGCGCGCCTACTCGGTGACGTACATCGAGGGCCCGCGGCTCGTGGGCGCGTGGCTCGACGCCGGGACGGGCGGCACCTCCCTCGTCGAGCGGTACCGGAGGCTCCTGGACGAACCGCTGCTGCCGTCCGATCTGCGCGCCGACCTGGAGGCCGCGGACCCCCCGGGCGTCAGAACAGGTGCTCGATGATGCGCTGAACGGTCGCGGCGGGGGTGGGCAGCGCCGCCATCTCCTGCCGTACCTCCGCCGTGGCGGCGCGTACGCCCTCGTCGGTCATCAGCCGGGTCAGCAGGGCGGAGTCGACGTCCTCGCGTTCGCTGACGAACCCGATGCCCCGCTTCCGCACCGCCTCCAGGGTCGTGTGCTGGAACAGGTCCCTGGGGTCGGGGGTGATGAGCTGCGGGATGCCGGCGTCGATCGCGGTCAGGGCCGTTCCGCCGCCGCCGTGGTGGACGATGGCGGTGCACGTGCCCAGCAGGAAGTGCAGCGGGATCCAGCCGACGGAGCTGACGTTGTCCGGCAGCGGGCCGAGCGAGGCGATGTCGACCCCGCCGAGCGCCAGCACGAACTCCGCGTCGACGCCGGCGGCCGCGTCGATGATCGTGCGCATGGTCCCGGTGCCGAGCATCTGCAACTCGACCGTGCCCATGCTCACGGCGACGCGCGGCCGCTCCGGGCGGCGGAGCAGCCGGTCTCCGACGACCGACCCCCCGCTGTGCGGCAGCCAGCGCATGAACCAGCCCTCCGGCTGCTCCCCCGCGAGCATGCTGGGCGGGAACTCCTCGATGGTGACGGCGGGCTTGGAGATGGACACGCCGTACCGCTCGCAGACGTCGGGCAGGTAGGCCGCGGCCGCCTCGTGCATGCCCCGGGTGCGCCAGGCGCTCACGTTCCGCTGAACGGCGGGCGCCCCGGCGCGCGCCGCCGCGAACAGGCCGGCGGTGGTGCCCTGGTCGTAGACCACCAGGTCCGGGCCCCAGTCGTCGGTCAACGCCATGATCCCGTCGATCAGAGGCCGGTTGATCGCGGCGAACCCGGGCCCCCACTCGTCGAGGTCGATCGCCGGCTTGGTCGCGACCGTCCGGACGAACTCCGGGTGCTCGCGGGCCAGCCGCTCGTTGACGGCCTCCATGCTGAAGCCGGGCGCGGCGTCGACGATCTCCACACCGGAGCCCGCCGCGCCCTCGGTGGGCCCCGCGATCGTGGCGATCACCTCGTGGCCCGCCGTACGGAACGCCCAGGCGAGGTGGACGAGCGGGAAGAAGTGACCGAGACCTGGGTGAGAACAGAACATCACGCGCATATTCGGAAGATCCCTTCTGCCCCGTGCCCCCGCCCCCGACGGGACCGGACGGCGCCCGGGTACCGTGGCAACGCGGACTTACTACATGAATTTAAACTACGATCTTCCTCGGTTCAATATCCGCGGCGGCACGGGGGCCGCTCACCAGGTGACCGGGAGCTCGCGCACCCCGTAGATGTTCGCCTTCTCCTTGAACGACAGCGCGCCGAACGGCACCGCCGGCCGCAGGCCCGGCAGGCGCCGGAAGAGGGCGTCGAAGACGATCTGCAGCTCCATCCTCGCCAGGCGGTGCCCGAGGCACCGGTGCCGGCCGACGCCGAACGCCAGGTGCCGCCCGCCGCCGCGCCCGGGGTCGAACTCGTCGGGGCGCTCGAACACCTCCGGGTCTCGGTTGGCGGCCGGGCCGACCACGACCACGCCCTCCCCCGCCCGCACCGTGACGCCGCCCACCTCGACGTCCGCCAGCGCCGTGCGCGCGGTCGAGGCGTTGACGACCGTCAGGTACCGCAGCAGCTCGTCGACGGCGAGCGGCGTCCTGGCGGGGTCGGCGAGCATCCACGCGAGCTGGTCCGGATGCTCCAGCAGGGTCAGGGCGCCGAGCGCGATCATGTCGGCGGTGGTGGAGTGCCCGGCGACGAGCAGCACGAACGCCATGCTCACGACCGCCTCGCGGTCGGGCGCGCCCTCCCGTCGCCCCCGGAGGATGAGGCGGCCGAGGAGGTCGTCGGGCGGATCGCGCTCCTTGTCGGCCACCAGCTCGGCCAGCAGCGACCGTATCTCGTGCGCCGCCCGGGTGCGCTCCGCGGCCGGGGTGGCGTGGCTGAACATCCGCCCGGTGCGCTCCTCGAAGTGGCCGTGCACGCGGTAGGGCAGCCCGAGAAGCTCGCAGATCACCAGCGACGGCACCGGGACCGCGAGTTCGCGCACCAGGTCGACCGGGCGCGGGGCGGCCGCCATCAGCTCCAGCCGCCGGTCGACGATCTCCTGGACGCGCGGGCGCAGCGCCTCCGTCCGCCCGGGCGAGAACTCGGCGCGGACGGACCGCCGGGCGGCCGTGTGCTCGGGCGGGTCCATCCAGTTCATCGGCGGCCGGAAGTCCTGGAAGGACGCCTGCCGCTCCTCCTCGGTGACGGGGGCGAACCGGGGGAAGCCCTCGCGGCGGCGGTCGACGCTCATCCTCGGGTCGGCGAGGACCCGCCGCGCGTCCTCGTGCCGCGCGACCAGCCACGCCGAGTTCCCCCCGGCCATGCGGACGCGGACCGCGCGCCCGTGCGATCGCAGCCGCTCGTACTCCGGCGGCAGGTTGAACGGGCACGCGCGCGGGACGGGGAAGACGCCGCCGGCGGCCGCGGGCTCGGTCGTCATCGGAACCCCCGATCGACTCGGTACTATGAAAATATATACCGAGTGGGCTCCGGAGTCGGGTGCGGAACCCGATCGACCGTGCGGAGAGGTCGGGCTCAGTCGCGCCCGGCGTAGGCGTTTCCGGCGTACCAGTCGCCGCGTCCGCCGGGAAGCAGGTCGAGCACGTTCCAGACCGGGGAGAGCAGGTCGATGCCGCGCTGGGCGCCGTCGAGGAAGTCGGCCGGAAGCGTGTAGAAGTGGCGGACCTCCCCGTCCTCGCGGGCCAGGACGCTGATCATGGGCCGCTGCGCGCCGTCCGGGCGCTCGGCCTGCATGTCGGCGTTGAACGACGTGCCGTGGCTGGACAGGACGCGCACGTCGCCCCACCCCCTCCGCCGGGCCCAGGCGCGCAGCTTCGGCAGGGGCGCCTTGCCGATGACGGCGAAGGCGGTGTGCTGCGCCAGGTGCGCGGCGACGCCGTTGAATCCGTCCACCCACATCGAGCACATCGGGCAGGCGGCCTCGTCGTCGGGGTGGTACATGAGGTGGTAGACGACCAGGGTCTCGTGGTCGCCGAACAGGTCGCGGAGGGACACCGGCTCGGCCGGCTCGTCCTTCTCGAGGTCCGCAGGGCCCTCGGTGAGGGTGTAGTCGCCGAGCACGGCGCCCCGGGGCATCCGGCGCCGCGCGGCGGCGACCTCCTCGACCCGGTCGCGCAGCAGCCTTTCGGCTCTCGCCAGTTCGACCCGCGCGTCGATGTACTCCCGGCTCGTCCCGACCGGCCACATCGGCGCGATCTCCGGCTCGTCGTCGCTCATCACTGGCCCCTTCGAGTCCGTCGGCGGCAAGGGTCAATTCGACATCGGACTCTACGATAATGAGCCCGCCGGCGCGCGCGGTTCCGTCCCATCCGGCGGCGAGGCGGCCGAGCGGAACACGCCGCCCCGGCCGCCCCGGCGCGGCTAATACAGGACAGGATCCGCCGATACGCCGCGAACTGCGACAAAGCAACTGGTTCGCATAACCACCACGGAATGCCTCTCGGCAGGGCCCGGGAGAGTTGAAGGGAAACGCACTGGATGTTAAGCTCGCTATTACGACAATTGTCGACTAAGCCAATATTCTCAGACGCCCGAATGCGAGGCACAGGAGGCGGGGATGGCCGGGACCGCGGTGGCCGAGGTGATGGCCGAGCTGGCCGGACTGGAGGACCCCAAGGCGCGCGAGGTGAACGAGAAGCGCGGCGACGACCACGCCGTGAACCTCGGCAAGCTGCGCGCGCTCGCGAAACGGCTGAAGACGCAGCAGGACCTCGCGCGCGAGCTCTGGAAGACCGATGACAGTTCGGCGAGGCTGCTGGCGACCCTGGTCTGCCGCCCCAAGGAGTTCGAGCGCGACGAGCTGGACGCCATGCTGCGCGAGTCGCGCACCCCCAAGGTGCAGGACTGGCTCGTGAACTACGTGGTGAAGAAGAGCCCGCACGCCGAGGAGCTGCGCCTGGCGTGGCTCGACGACGCGGATCCGGTGGTCGCGAGCGCCGGCTGGGCGCTGACCACCGAGCGCGTGATGCGCAGGCCCGACGGCCTCGACCTCGGCAAGCTGCTCGACGTCATCGAGGCGGAGATGAAGGACGCCCCGGACCGCCTGCAGTGGGCGATGAACGACTGCCTGGGCAACATCGGGATCAAGCACGAGGAGCACCGCGCCCGCGCGATCGAGATCGGCGAGCGCCTGGAGGTGCTCAAGGACTACCCCACTCCCCCGAACTGCACGTCTCCCTTCGTGCCCATCTGGATCAACGAAGTGGTGGGCAGGAAGAAGGGGAAGTAGGAGGTCCGCGCCTCCGGGCCCCGCTCAGGCGGCGAGGACCGCCGACAGCTCCAGGGGACGGATCGCGCGCGCGGGGAAGTCGCAGTACCAGAGACGGCGGCCGTCCCACGTCAGCCCGGTGGGGCGGCCGGGGACGGGCAGGGCCCCCAGATGCTCCCCCGTCTTCGGGTCCATGGCGCGGAGCACGGCGTCGTCGAAGTCGCCGTAGACGACCACCCCGTCGGCGTACGTGAGGCCGGAAGGCGACTCCCCGCCCGCCGGGAACTCCCGCAGAACGGTCATGGTGTCGCGGTCGCGGACCTGCACCACGGTCGGACCGCGCAGGCACATGTACACGCCCTCCGGCCCGTACTCGATCCCGGTCAGCCTGCCGCTCGCGGGGAGCACCTCCTTCTCCCCGGTGATCCGGCCGTCCTCGGGGTCGATCAGGACGATCCGCTTGGGGCGGCCGCCGACCTGGCACAGGCGGGCGCCGTCGTAGGCCAGGTCCGCCCGCACCCTCTCGCACGCGAACGTCCTGCGCACCCCGCCGGTCGCCGGGTCGATCGCGAAGATCTTCTCCGCGTCCTGGTCGGAGTGCCACAGCAGGGCGCCGTCCCAGGTCAGCCCGCACATGTAGGCGGCAGGGGCGGGCAGGGCGCCGGTGCCCGCGGCCGTCGCCGCCGTCTCACCCGATGTCATGTCCCCTCGCTTTCCGGCCGTCCGCGGCCGTCGTGACGCCTGTGGGTACCAGCGACCGCCGGGGCGCGCCCGCGACGGCGTCCAGCCACCACGGGCTCTCCCTCGCCCACGCGATCGTCCTGCCGAGGCCGGCCCGCAGCGGGGTGCGGCTGCGCCAGCCGAGCAGCTCCCCGGCCTTCCCGACGTCCGGGACGCGCCGGGGGATGTCCTCGTAGGCGCTGCCCAGCGCCGAGTCCGTGCTCACGCGGATCGGGGCGAACTCCGTCCCGGCCAGCCGGGTCACCAGCCGGACGGCGTCGGCCACGGAGGTCTCCCGGTCGCTGCCGACGTTGAAGCACTCGCCGTCGGCGATCTCGGCGGCGCCCACCCGCAGCGTGGCGTCCACCGCGTCCTCGACGTAGGTGAAGCAGCGCGTCTGGGCGCCGTCGTCGTACAGCAGCGGCGGCAGCCCGCGCAGCACCCGGTGCACGGTCTTGCTGATCACGTAGGCCGGGCGCTGCCGCGGCCCGTAGACGTTGAAGTACCGCACGACCGAGGCGCGCAGGCCCCGGTGGCGGGCGTAGGCGACGACCATGTGCTCGGCGACGGACTTGCTCGCGGAGTAGGACCATCGGTCGGCGGTGACGCTGCCCAGCACCCGGTCCGCGTCCTCCGCCCAGGGGACGTCGGGGTTCTTGCCGTAGATCTCGCTGGTGCTGGAGACCACGACCTTCACGCCGGCGTCCGCCGCCGCGCGCAGCACGTTGCGGGTGCCGGAGACGGCGACGTCGATCACTTCGAGCGGGTCGTCGAGGTACTGGTCCACCCCGACCATCGCGCTGAGGTGGTAGACGGTGCGCACGTCCGGGCCGATGGCGCCGGCGAGCGCCCGCTCGTCGCGGATGTCGGCCCTGATGTGGCGGACGGGGGTCTCGCCGCAGTCCAGGTCGGGCGGCAGGGCCGCGGGGTCGTAGACGACGACGTCCTCACCCTGGCGCGCGAGGCGCTCCACGAGGTGGCTGCCGATGAAGCCACAGCCGCCGGTGACCACGACCGCCATCGGTCATCCGCCCTTCGCTACGGCCGCCCCGGAACGGGGCGGCCACCGTCCTGTCAGCGGACGGCGCCGAACGCGCCGCCCGGCCGGGACCCGGCCCGCCGCGCGTACGAGTCGATCGCCTCCGCGGCCCGGGCGGCGCCTCCGGCGTCGCGGGCCTCGTCGCGCATCCGCGAGATCCGCCGCCGGACGGCGTCGTCGGCGACCAGGTCCTCCACCGCCGAAACGAGGCCGCCGCCGTCGACCTGCTCGGGCCGGAGCACATGGCCGAGGCCGAGTTCGACGGACCGCTCGGCGAACGGCCTGGCCTCGACCGCGTACTCGGTGAAGAAGAGCATCGGGCGGCCCCAGTGGACCGCCTCCATGGTGGCGCCGAGGGTGCCCTGGAAAATGAACGCCTTCGCGTGGCGAAGGACCTCCATGAACGAGATGTACTGGTGCGCCTCGACGTTGGGAGGCAGTGGCTCCAGCGCTTTCGGGTCGGTGCCGCTGCCCGTCGCGATGACGACATGCCAGGGGGTGCCCGCGAACGCCCGCGCGCAGCTGCGGAAGAATTCCGGATGCCCGTTGAACGTCGAGCCCAGCGAAATGAGCAGGACGTCGCCGTCCTCGCTGGGAGGACTCCATCCCGGCCGGAGCCGCCCTTGCGAGAAACTCGGCCCGACGAAGACGAAACGGTCGTCGAATGTCTCGTTCTTCACCTGGAACGATCGCGGCAGGAAGATGACGTTCAGATCCTCGATCGCGTTCCAGAACTCCGCCGGGGACCGGTCGATGCCGTATTCCGGGAGGAGTTCGGACATCATCCGCTGGAAGGTCTCGGTCTCGACTATCGGCCGGTGCCCGTGCACCGCGCTGAGCGCCTCCCACACCGAGTAGTGCTCGTTCGAGGCGAAGCCCCCGTTGATGCACACGGCCGGGCGCTGCCACCGGGCGGCCAGCAGGCGCCCGGCGATCAGGGGGAAGATGTCGTAGACGACCAGGTCCGGCGGGTCGTCGTCCAGTGCGCTCTCCGCCGCCCTGAGCATCGCGAGGTTCTCGTTGATGAACGCGCTCACCGTCAGCGCCTCGGCGTCCTCCTGCTCGACGATCTCCGGCAGGTCGACGCCGTCCTCGAATATCGACCGGTGCCGGATCTGCCGGGCCCCGACCTCGGCGAGGTCGTCGACGTAGTCGCCGGAGGTCACAAAACTGATCCGGTGTCCCCGGGCGGAGAGTTCGTCGAGAACGCCGTAGGTCGGGCGGATGTGCCCGGACCCGCCGGTGACGGCGAAAAGAATGTGGTGTGGTCGCATCACGATTCCCCGGACCGAGCGAGATGAGCCATGGAAACGGACACTACTATGGCTTTTTCAAGTTGACAAGGGAGTGATCATCAGCGCGCAGCCGCCGCCCGGCGCGCTAGGGGCGCCTCTCGCGCCGCCCCCGCCGGACGAGGTCCTTAGGCATTGACTTATATAAGCTGCTGCTTTAGGATGAGCTTGATCTTCTGGTGGCGACGGGAGGCATAACCGTGGGATCGAATTCGACCCTCGCTGTCGAGACGTCCGGGCTGGTCAGGACCTTCGGCGAGACCCGGGCGGTGGACGGTGTCGACCTGGCCGTCCCCACCGGCATCGTCCACAGCCTGCTGGGGCCGAACGGCGCCGGCAAGACCACGCTCCTCCGGATCCTGACGACGCTGCTGCGTCCGACGGAGGGCACGGCCAGGGTGCTCGGCCACGACGTGGTGCGGGAGGCCGACGCGGTGCGGTCGCGCGTGAGCGTCACGGGGCAGTCCACCTCCATCGACGAGGACCTCACCGGCAGGGAGAACCTCGCGATGGTGGGGCGGCTGCTCGGGCACCGCGGGGCCGCGGCGCGGCGGCGGGCCGACGACCTGGTGGACGCCTTCGAGCTGTCGGAGGTGGCGGACCGCCCGGTGAAGACCTGCTCCGGCGGCGAGCGGCGCCGGATCGACATCGCCGCGAGCATCATCGTCACCCCGGATCTGCTCTTCCTCGACGAGCCGACCACGGGCCTCGACCCGCGTGCGCGGAACCAGGTGTGGGACATCATCCGCACACTGGTGGCCGGGGGCACGACCGTGCTGCTCACGACGCAGTACCTCGACGAGGCCGACCGGCTCTCCGACCGGGTCGCGGTCCTGGACCACGGCAGGGTCATCGCGGAGGACGCGCCCGGGAAGCTCAAGTCCCAGGTCGGCACCGGCGCGCTGAAGCTGCGGCTCCAGGACCCCGGGCAGCGCGCCGTGGCGGCGGAGACGCTCTCCCGCGAACTGACCGTGGAGCCGGGCGCGGACTCCGATCCGCACAGGCTGTCGGTGCGGGTCTCCGACGCCCAGCAGGCGGCGCGGGCCGTCACCGCGCTGGCCGACGCCGGGATCGCCCTCGACGACTTCTCGATGGCCCAGTCGAGCCTGGACGACGTCTTCCTCGCCCTGACCGGCCACCCGGTGGCGGACGACGGGCGAGCGGCGAAGGACGGGGCCGAGGACGGGGCCGAGGACGACCAGCCGCAGACGGTCAAGTGAGGAGGCGGGCGAGATGACGACGTCCCAGCCCATGACTCGCGCGCGGGGGCCGCTGGCGGCGCCCGGCGAGCGTCCCCCGAGGGCCGGCGCGCTGTCGGCGTCGATGACGTTCGGGTGGCGCGCGCTGCTGAAGATCAAGCACTCACCGAACCAGCTGGTGGATGCCCTGATGCTCCCGGTCATCTTCACGCTCTCGTTCACCTATCTGGTGGGCGGCGCGATCGCCGGGTCGCCCGGCCGCTACCTGCACTTCTTCCTGCCCGGCGTCATGGTCATGGCGGTGGCCCTGACGACGGCGTACACCGGGATCGTGCTGAACCAGGACGTCGACCAGGGGGTGTTCGACCGGGTGCGGTCGCTGCCGGTGTGGCAGTCGTCGGTGCTGGTCGGGGCGATGCTGGGGGACGTGGTCCGGTACGCGGTGGCGTCGGTCGTGCCTCTGCTGCTGGGGCTGGCGCTGGGGTTCCGCCCGGACGGCGGCGTGGGCGGCGTGGTGCTGGCGCTGCTGTTCCTCCAGCTGTTCGCCTTCTGCCTCGCCTGGATCGGAACCTTCGTCGGGGTCAGCGTGCGGACGCCGACCGCGGCGCAGACGCTGAGCTGGACGCTCCTGTTCATCCTCGTCGTCGCCAGCAACGTCATGGTGCCGCAGCAGACGATGCCGGGCTGGCTGGAGGGGCTGATCAAGGTCAATCCGATCAGCGTCGCGACGACCGCCATGCGGGGGCTGATGGACGGCACCGCGACCGCCGGCCAGATGGGCTGGGCGTTCCTGGCCTGCGCCGTCCTCGTCGCGGTCTTCGCGCCCCTGACCATGTACCGGTACGGCCGCGGCCGGCACTGAGCGCCCTCACATCGCGTGCAGGCAGAGCAGCAGGCTGCGGGCCTCGATGTTGACCTGGTAGCTCTGGCGGGCCAGCGCCATCGCCTGGGGCACCGTGAGCCAGCAGAAGTCGGGAGGCGGCTGGAGCGGGAAGCCGCCGCCGACCTCGACCACGAGGTGGCGGGTCAGGGCCCGCCGGAACCGGCCGCCCTCCTCTGACTGCACCACGTCGTACTTCACCTGGACGGCCCTGGAGAGGACGAGGTCGAGATACCGGGGGCGCCGCTCGGCGGGCGCCTCCGCGTAGTTCTCGGGGGTGCACTGCACGGTGGGGCCGAGCTCCACGGTGTCGCGGCATCCCGGGCGCAGGTCGGCGCGGGCGAGAAGGTGCCGGACGCCGTGGATGCGGCGGACGACGAGGGCGGCCAGCCCGGTACCGCAGGGTTCGAGCAGCGGCTGGCACCAGTCCGACACCTCCCGGTTGCCCGCGTGGACCTCCACCCCGACGACGCTGAAGTACCTGCCGTCGGGACGGCGGATCGCCTCGGCGCCCCGCTCCCATCCGTCCACGGAGTCGAGGGGGACCGCGCGCGTCGTGAGCGTGTACGCGGACTTGCGCTCGGTGAGCCAGCTCCTCACCTGCGCCGGCGAGAGGAGGGGGTCGCCGCCGGAGGCGTACGCCTCCGCGAAGACGGCCGAGGCTCCGTCGTCCGGCCGCGCGCCCATGGACGGGGCCGCGGACAGCAGGCAGGCCAGGACGGTCCTGGAGTCCATGTTCACGATGTTGGGGTGGTGCAGGAGGTCGAGGATCTGGCCGAGCGTCATCCAGGCGAAGTCCTCGTGCGGCTCCACCTCGCCGGTGACCTCCATGACGACGTTCCGGTTGCGCTTGGCCCAGAACCACGCCCCCTGCTCGGACTGCAGGACGTCGACCAGCACCCGGGCCCGCCCGGGCTCGGTGAAGTACTCGACGAACCGGGACCGGGCGCCGCGGTGCGTGCGCAGGTAGTTGCTCGACGTGGACTGGACGGTGGGAGACAGCTGCACCGTGTTCACGTTCCCGGGCTCGATCTTGGCCTGCATCAGGAAGTGCAGGACGCCGTCGATCTCCTTGGCGAGGATGCCCACGATCGCGACGTCCTGCTGGTAGATGATCGGCTGCCGCCACTCGGGGGTGGCGCCGTAGTCGGTGCGGGCGTGGATGCCGCCCACGGTGAAGAAGCGGCCGCTCTCGTGCACGAGGTCGCCCGACTCCGGGGCGAACGACCATCCGGCCATGCGCTCGAACGGGATGCGCGTCACCTGGACCGGGACGCGGCGGCGGCGCTCGTCCAGCCATTCGAGGACGTCCTCGGCCGGGCGGTGCCGGCATTCGGCCGACGCCGCGAGCCGCCGGCCCAGCTCGGACTCCTCGCTCGGCGCCGCCCTCAGCGCAGAGCCCGCGTTCGCACCCGCCATGCCCGCCTCCGTCCGCGGCCGCCTGATCCGGCTGCCGTTCACGCCCGGCTGTATCATCTACTTAAATTACATATAGCATTAGCAGCCGGGAAGGGAGACCCCGTGTCCGCCTCGGAGCGCGACGCCGCCTTCGGCCCGAAGCACGCCGAGGTCTACGAGCTGACGTACCGGCACCGCGGCAAGGACTGGGGCGAGGAGGCGGCGGCGGTCGCGCGGCGCATCCGGGCGCGCCGCCCCGGCGCGCGGTCCCTCCTCGACGTCGCCTGCGGCACCGGGGCCCACCTGGAGGCGTTCCGGGCGGGCTTCGACCACGTCGAGGGCCTGGAGCTCTCGCCCGCGATGCGCGAGCGCGCCGTGCGGCGGCTGCCGGGAGTGGCCGTCCACGGCGGCGACATGCGGGACTTCGCCCTCGGCCGCGCCTTCGACGCCGTGACGTGCCTCTACACCGCGATCGCCTATCTGCCGACCGTCGCCGCCATGCGCGCCGCGGTCAGGACCATGGCGGGCCATCTCCTCCCCGGCGGGGTGCTCGTCGTCGAACCCTGGTGGCCGCCGGAGAGGTTCATCGAGGGGTACGTCGGGGCCGACCTGGTACGAGACGGCGACACCGTGGTCGCGCGGGTCTCCCACTCGACCCGGCGGGACCGCGCGGCGCTGATGGACGTGCGCTGGCTGGTGGGACGCCCCGCGGGCGTCAGCGAGTTCCGCACCCTGGAGGCCTTCACCATGTTCACCGCGGACGAGTTCACCGCGGCGTTCGAGGACGCCGGATGCGGCGTCGAGCACGAGGAGGCCGGCCTGAACGGCTACGGCCTGTTCGTCGGGGTCCGCCGCGGCTGACCCGCGGCCGGGCGCCGGGGGGCGCTACTCGCCCCAGCGCAGGTACGTGACGGGCGGCTCCCGGCCGGGAAGGGTGCGCAGCGTCACCGCGTCGAGGCCGACGGCCTCGCGCAGCGCGGCCGTCTCCCCCGGCCACTTGGAATAGGCGATCTCGTCGAAGGCGAGCACGCTGCCCTTGGTCAGGTAGGGCCGGATCGCCTCCAGCGCGGCGCGGGTCGGCGCGTGGAGGTCGAGGTCGAAATAGGCCAGCGCGATCACGGTCTCCGGGTTGTCGGCGAGGTAGCGCGGCAGGGTCTCGCGGACGTCGCCCTCGACCACCGCGGTCCGCCGGACGTGCGCGAAGGGTTCTCCCGACTCGTGCGCGTCGAGCACCTCGCGCAGGTGGTCGGGGTACCCCTCGCCCACCGCGAACCGGCCGGCCACCGCGTTCGGCCCGGCCCGGTCGACGTCGGCGACGTCGGGGAAGCCGGTGAAGGTGTCGAACCCGATGACCCTCCGCACCGAGGTGTAGGGCTCGTGGCAGCCGCGCAGCGCGGTCAGCGTGGCCAGGTGCCGCCCGTGCAGCACGCCGAACTCCATGATCACGCCGGGGACGTCGAGGATCATGCGGTAGAGCGCGTCCATGCACAGCAGATCGGTGAGCTGGTGGCGCCGCAGGTACAGGGCCAGGTTGTCGATCAGGTACTCGGGCGGGATGGGGGTGTCGCGCAGCAGCCGCGTGAGCCGCTCGCGCACGTCGCGCTCCTGGTCCGACTCGCGTGCCAGCGAGCGCGGGTCCCTGTGGTTCGTCGAGGTCACCTGTCTCGTCCTCCAGCGGCAGAGATCGCGTCCAGACGGGGGGTCAGCTCATCCACGCGGCGGGCGCCGGTCCGCCCCGGCCGACGGGCGGGAAGAGGACGTCCAGCCGGTCGGTCTCCTCCTCGGTCAGGGGCTTTTCCAGGGCCCGGACCGCGCCGTCGACGTGGGCCGGGGTGCGCGGGCCGATGAGGACTCCGGTCACCCCCGGCCTGGACAGCGTCCAGGCGAGGCCGACCTCGGCGGGGTCCCGCCCGATGTCCGCGCAGAACCGCTCGTACTCGGCGATGGCCGCCGCGTGCTCCTGCAGCGCCTCGACCGCGCGCCCCTGGGCGGACTTGACCGCGGTTCCCTCCGCCTTCTTGCGCAGTACGCCGCCGAGCAGGCCGCCGTGCAGCGGCGACCAGACCAGCACCCCGAGCCCGAGGGCCGTCGCCGCGGGGATCACCTCGAGCTCCGCGTGCCGGGTGACGAGGTTGTAGACGCACTGCTCCGAGGCGAGCCCAGGAACGCGGCGGCGGGCGGCGGTCTCCTGGGCGAGGGCGATGTCCCAGCCGGCGAAGTTGGAGGAGCCGACGTGGCGGATCTTCCCCTGGCCGAGCAGCAGTTCCATGGCCAGCCAGATCTCGTCCCAGGGGACCGACCGGTCCACCTGGTGCATCTGGTACAGGTCGATCCGGTCGGTGTTCAGCCGGCGCAGGGAGGCCTCGCACGCCGCGACGATGTGCCGCGCCGACAGGCCGCGGTCGCCCGGGTCGTCGCTCATCGGGCCCCCGACCTTGGTGGCCACGACGACCTCGTCCCGGCGGTCCGGACGCGCCGCGAGCCAGTTCCCGATCACCTCTTCGGTGTGCCCCTTGTAGACGCGCCAGCCGTAGATGTCCGCGGTGTCGACGAGGTTGATCCCGCTCGCCAGCGCGTGGTCCATGAGGCGGCGGGCGTCCGCCCCGTCGACGCGGCCGCCGAAGTTCACGGTGCCGAGGCCGAGGCGGCCGATCCGCAGATCGGTGGAACCCAGCGGTACGCGGAACTCTCCGGGATGGGGCATCGACCGCCTCCTCAGGCTCTCGAACGGCTTTCACGATACTAGTTATTCAAGTCAGATTCCCCTATGTCCCCTACTATCGCGTCCTGCGACGTCAATGCTATCGTTTTCTCAAGTGTAGGACCTTTGGCGGGTAAAGGTGGTCCACATGGCCCCGAGGGCGGTACCGCATCGGCGCGGGACGGCGATCCGGTCCACGGCGGACGACCCGCCGAGCGTGTCCGGCGACAGATCCTCGGTGACCCCGCCGAGGAAACCGGGGGGTGGGGATCGTCAATGACTCCGACGGCAACCCACGCGTGACGACAGCACGGTGACGGGGAGCGCGCGGCCGTTCCCGGCGGCGCCGGCCTTCTGATCGTCCCCGCGCGCCGCCGGACCGCGCCCGACATCCGCCGGTGCGAGACCGCGGCCGGCCTCGACGGACCGTCCGACCCGATCCGCTCTTCGCTTCGACCCGACGATCCAGGGTCGTGCGAGATGGGAGAAACGCCCATGGTAACGAAGGCATCCAGCGGGGATGCTGTGGGAGCCGCCGCACCCGATCCGGCATCGGACCGGCCTCGGAAGTTCATCCCGGAGCTCGAAGGACTGCGCGGCGCCGTCGTGCTGCTCGTCGTCCTCGGCCACACCGGAGTGGCGACCAGCGTGCAGGGCTGGAGCTACATGCACTCCACGGGGAACGGCATCT
Source organism: Actinomadura coerulea (assembly GCF_014208105.1). NCBI lineage: Bacteria > Bacillati > Actinomycetota > Actinomycetes > Streptosporangiales > Thermomonosporaceae > Actinomadura > Actinomadura coerulea. The sequence continues at coordinate 1,709,210 of NZ_JACHMQ010000001.1, read as the reverse complement.
GGGCCATCATGCTGAACCGGGTGGCCGTCGCCTTCCCGATCTGGTTCGTGATGACCGGCTACCTGCTGTACCGCGCGTTCGCGCTGTACACGCTCACCGGTGAGCGCAGGCCGAACGTCAAGCGCTACTTCTGGCGCCGGGCGCTGCGGATCCTGCCCGCCTACTGGGTACTGACGATCACCGCTCTCCTCGTGCTCAACCGGGACAGCATCCACGGCGCCTGGGAAGTGATCCGCCCGCTGCTCCTGCTCCAGATCTGGGAGCACGGCGCCATTCCCATGGGGATGATGCACACCTGGAGCAACGCCAACGACTTCCTGTTCTACCTGGCCATGCCGGTGTTCGCCTGGCTCCTCCACCGGTACGCGCGGCGCGCCGAGACGCACGAGGCCCGCATACGGCGGCTGCTCGTGCCGCTGGCCGTCCCGGTGTTCATCGGCTTCGGCTTCTTCACCTGGCTCCATTTCCCGCAGTTCCGGGACGACCCGATGAAGCTGTGGCCGACGCAGTACTTCTGGCCGATGAGCTACATGGGCTGGCTCTCCGTCGGCATGATGCTGGCCGTGCTGTCCGCCGCCGCGGAGACGCGCCCCGACGCGGTGCCGCGGGTGTACCGCCTGATCGGCCGGCATCCGGGCAAGCTCTGGCTGGGGGCCCTCGGCATCTTCGTCCTGGCCTGCCTCTCCCCGCTCGCGGACTACCGCCTGGTGGACTACGTGCCGGCGCCGGCCGCGGCCGCCGACTACTGGCTCTTCCTCGCGTTCTCGGTGGCCGTCTTCGCGCCGCTGACCGTGCCGGGCGTCCGCTTCAAGGTGGCGGGCGCCATGCTGGACAACTCGCTGCTGCGGTTCTTCGGCCGGATCTCCTACAGCGTCTACCTCTGGCACATCTTCGTGTACGCCAAGTTCGTCGGGCCGCTGTTCGCACCCGAGATCGGCGGCTACTGGGAAGTCCTGGGCGTCGAACTGGCGCTGTGCGTGATGGTCGGCTACGCGAGCTACATCGTGGTCGAGAAGCCGTTCCACATGCTCCGGCCGCGGCTGGGCAAGGCGCCGGTCGAGTTGAGCGTCGCCGTCAGCACGCCCGCCGAGGCGCGCGCCGCGGCGCCCGCCGAGGCGGGCGCGGTGCGCGCCCCCCGGGACGCGCAAGCCTGACCGACGCCCGCGGCGGGTGAGACGGCGCCCCGGCCCGTCCCGCCCGCCGCGGGCGCGCAGACCACCAGGGAACGCCGAGGAGGCGGGGCGATGAGACTCCTGGTCACCGGGGGCGCCGGGTTCATCGGCTCGGAGTTCGTGCGGGCGACGCTGCGCGGCGAGCTGCCGGGCACGGCGGGCGCGCACGTCACCGTGCTGGACGCGCTCACGTACTCGGGGAACCCGCAGAACCTGGCCCCGGTCGCCGGGCACCCCCGCTACCAGTTCGTGCACGGCGACACCTGCGATCCGGACGCGGTCGACGCGGCCGTGGCCGGTCAGGACGCGATCGTCCATCTCGCCGCCGAATCGCACGTGGACCGCTCGATCGACACCGCCACGCCCTTCGTGCGGACCAATGTGCTGGGCACGCAGAACATGCTGGAGGCGGCCCAGCGGCACGGCGTCGGCAGGTTCGTGCACGTGTCCACCGACGAGGTCTACGGCTCGATAGCCCAGGGGTCGTGGACGGAGGACGCCCCGCTGCTGCCCAACGGGCCCTACGCGTCGGCCAAGGCCGGGTCGGACCTGCTGGCGCTGGCCTGGCACCGGACCCGCGGCCTTGAGGTCGTGGTCACGCGGTGCACCAACAACTACGGCCACCACCAGTTCCCGGAGAAGGTGATCCCGCTGTTCGTGACCAACCTGCTCGACGGCCGGCGGGTGCCGCTGTACGGCGACGGGCGCCACCGGCGCGGCTGGCTGCACGTGTCGGACCACTGCCGCGCGCTCGACCTGGTGCTGCGGTCCGGCCGTCCGGGCGAGGTGTACCACGTCGGCGGCGGCAAGGAACTGTCCAACGAGGACCTGACGTCCCTGCTGCTGGAGGCGTGCGGCGCCGGATGGGAGATGGTCGACCACGTCCCCGACCGGCAGGGCCACGACCGCCGGTACGCGCTCGACACCACCAAGATCGAGGAACGGCTCGGCTTTGCTCCGCGCGTGCGCTTCGAGGACGGGCTGGAGGCGACCGTCGAGTGGTACCGCGCGAACCGCGCCTGGTGGGAACCGCTGAAAGCCGGTCTCCGGAAGACGCCGGGGCCGATGCTCAGGTCGCCTCGCTGACCGCCGACATCGTGAAGCCGTCCACCCGGAGAGCGGGCATGGCGGTCCGGGGGGTGGAGTCGTCCCGTTCCCTGGGCAGGGCGGGTTCGGTGCGGCCGATCTCCGCCACCCGGCCCAGCACGCCGACCGGGCTCTCGTCGAAGCGGAAGTTGTTCGCCTCCCCCACCACTTCGCCGTCCTCCACCAGGTAGACGCCGTCGCGGGTGAGCCCGGTGAGCAGCAGCGTCCGGGGGTCGACGTCGCGGACGTACCACAGCGACGTGACCAGGAGCCCGCGCCTGGTGGCCGCGACGAGGTCGGCGAGTGCCCGGCCCTCCCCCGGGCCCTCCAGCACCAGGTTGCCGACCTGCGGCGTGACCGGCAGCCCGGTGAGCTCGGCGGAGTGGCGCGTCTGGACCAGGCCGGTGAGGACGCCGTCGCGGATCCACTCGGTCGGCCGGAGCGGCAACCCGTTGTCGAACACCGAGACGGTGTCCGCGAACACCTGCGCGACGTCCGCGGAGCCCCGGGCGGCGACGAAGGGCGCGCAGCGCAGGCCCGGCTCCCCCGGGTCGCTGCGCAGCGTGAGCGGCGCGCCGGTCAGGCGCTCGCCGATCCGGGTCCCGCCGTCAGGGCCGCGGAACACGGTGCGCGCGTCGACGGCGTCCTTCGCCCCGGCCGCGCGGTACAGCCGCAGCATGAGATCGGCGACGCACGACGGGGACAGCAGCACCTCGTAGCGTCCGGCGGGGAGCTCGACGCGCCTGCGCGCCCAGCCGAGACGCTCGCCCAGGCCCTCGTACGCGGCGAGTGGATCGATCCCGCCGAGGTCGGCCGCCCCGGTGCCGCTCCACGTCGAGGCGACGCCGTCCTCGGACTTGGCGGTCAGGTCCACCAGGCCCGCGGTCTGGACGTGGCGCAGCCGCAGTCCGGTGGAGGACGCCAGCCAGGTCGTGTGCTGCCGCTGCTCGGCGTAGCCGTACAGCAGGCGGCGTTCCGCGCGGGCCCGCTCGAACGTCGCGGCGAGGCCGCCGGCGAACCGGGCGAGGCCGCCGGCCGACTCCGCGGGCGCCGGCGCGGGCTCACCCCAGTCCGGGGAGGGCGGCACGGCGTCGCCGGTCAGCAGGGGACGGGCGTCGGCGGCGGGCGTCGCCGTGCGCGCGGCCCGTTCGGCCGCCGCCACGACGGCCCGCACCGCGTCCTCGTCCACCGCGCCGCGGTGCGTGACGACGCCGGCCGCGGTGCCGCTCCCGTCCGAGGTCACAGCGATCACCGTCAGCCTCGTGTCGGCGGTGAGGCCGCTCGACGTCAGCGCGTTGCCCGCCCACCGCGCGTGCGCCGTGGCGGCCTCGTCGACGACCGCCACGTAGGCGTCGGCGTCCTTCCCGGCCTCCACGGCCAGCTCCGCGAGCCTCACGACAGCCCCTCCGCGCCGGTGTCGACGACCTCGATCCCCTCGAACACGGCCGCGGGGCAGCCGTGGCTGGCCGCGGCCACCTGCATCGGCTGGCCCTTGCCGCACAGGTCGGCGCCGAAGAGCCGGTAGGTGTCCTCGCCGCCGAGCGCGGTCAGCGCCGACCAGAACTCCGTCGTGGAGGCCCGGTAGGCGACCCCGCTCAGCTGGCCGTCCAGCCTGCCGTTGCGGATCCGGTGGCACCGCTGGGCGGTCATCTGGAAGTTCTGGCGCCGCATGTCGATCGACCAGCTGTCGGAGCCGGCGAGGTAGATCCCGTCCTCGATCCCCGCGATGAGGTCGCCGGTGGACGGTCCGCCGGGCGCGGGCCGGAGCCCGACGTTGGGCATCCGCGGCAGCGGCACGTGCATCGCGGACTCGGCGAACGAGCAGCCGTTGGAGCGCCCCAGGCCCGCCAGCCCCGCGGTGCGCCGGTCGTGCTGGAAGCCGGTGAGCACCCCGTCCCGCACGAGGCTCCAGGACTGCGCCGCGACGCCCTCGTCGTCGAAGCCCACCGTCGCGAGGCCGTGCTCGGCCGTGCGGTCCGCGGTGACGTTCATCAGCGGCGAGCCGTACCGGTGGGAGCCGAGCCCGTCCGGGGTGAGGAACGTCGTGCCGGTCGAGGACGCCTCGTGGCCCAGCGCGCGGTCCATCTCCGTGGTGTGGCCGACCGACTCGTGCACGGTCAGCCAGAGGTTGGACGGGTCGATGACCAGGTCGTAGCGGCCCGGCCGGACCGGGCGGGCGCGGAGCTTGGCGGCCAGGTGCGCGGGCAGCTCGGCCAGCTCGCGCTCCCAGTCCCAGCCGTCGCCGCCCAGGTACTCCCAGCCCCGGGCCGTCGGTGGTCCGAGGGTGCGCAGCGTCGCCGTCCCGCCGCCGCGCGGGTCCGCGCCCTGGACGAAGAACAGCGGGTGGACCCGGACCCGCTGCTGGGCGGTCACCGTGCCCGCGAGATCGGCGTAGAACTTGTTCTCCCGGACGAGGGTGAGGAAGGCCAGCACGTGCTCGACGCCGGGCGCGGCCAGCAGCCGCCGGCTCCAGTCGGCCAGCAGCGCGATGCGGTCCCGCTCGGGCACCTCGAAGGGATCGACCCGGTACGAGGAGATCCACGCGGTGTCGCGGTGCACCGGCTCGCCGACCGGCTCACCGGAGCCGCCGCCGACCGCCGAGCACGCGCGCGCGACGGCCACGGCCTGCTCGGCGGCCCCGGCGGCGGCGCGCGGCGTCAGCTCGGGGGCGGCGGCGAAGCCGGGCACGCCGCGGTGCCACAGCCGCACGGCCAGGCCCGTCTCCGTGGTGTCCTGCCCGCCGCCGAGGACGCCGTCGCGCAGCAGCAGCCGCGCCGTGCGGACGCGGTCGAGGCGGAAGGACGCGTGCCCGGCCCCCAGCCCGGCCGCGCGGCCGAGCGCCGCGTCGGCCAGGGATTCCAGCGGGAGGGCGGAGAACGAGGCGTCCATTCCACGTCGCACGCTGCCTCACTTTCCACGCCGGGCACGTCCTACTAGAAAAACATATTGCCTCGCGGTGGAAAAGGTCGGCCGCGGACTCCGATTCACGCGCCTGCTCGGGGAACTCAATCCGCCGATCTGGGCGATAACTATAGTTTTTGATAGCATTAGTGTCGACGGCGTCCGGTGCGGAGGGAACCAGGTCCGCCACGGGACGACCGGGACCGGTGCGACGCCGAGGGGACGCGATGGACGATGCCGCGGCTGCTGCCGTGGGGGGCAAGGTCTGCGACGCGGCGACCGCCGCCGCCCTCGTCGAGGACGGGCAGGCCGTCGCCAGCACCGGCGTCATCGGGTGGATCACGCCGGACGCGGTCCTGCGCGCCGTCGGCGAGCGCTTCGAGCGGTCCGGCTCCCCCCGCGACCTGACCTTCTTCTTCCCGTGCGCCACCGGCGACGCCATGGACATCCGCGGCATGGACGGCGTGGCGCGCGAGGGGCTGATGCGCCGCGTCGTCGCGGGCTCCTACATCAATCCGCGGCATCCGCGCACCGGCGCCCGCCCCGCGCTCACCGGACTGATCCGCGACGATCTCGTCGAGGCCTACAGCTGGCCGATCGGCGCCGCCATGCACTGGCTGCGGGAGGTCGCGCGGCGGAGCCCGGGCTACCTCACCCGCATCGGCCTCGGCACCTTCGCCGACCCGCGCCACGGCGGCGGCCGCCTCACCGGGCGGGCCAAGGAGGACCTGGTGGAGGTGGTCGAGCTCCGCGGCGAGGAGCTCCTGCTCTACCCCACCTGGCCGCTGGACGTGGGGGTCATCCGGGCCAGCAGCTCCGACGCCCAGGGCAACCTGTCCTTCGAGGACCTGCCGATCACCTCCGCCGCCCTCGCCCTCGCCCTCGCCGTCAAGGCGAGCGGCGGCACCGTGATCGCCCAGGTGTCGCGGATCGTGCCGCGCGGCTCCCGCCCCGCGCGCGACGTGCAGGTCCCCGGAGTGCTCGTCGACCGCGTCGTGGTCGCCCCGAGCGAGCTGGTCGGGACGGAGGTGCGCGACGATCCCGGCTACCTGCGGCCGGTGGCGGACCCGGTCGGGCGCCTGCCGCGCCTGCGGCCCGGGCCGGGAAAGGTCATCGCGCGCCGGGTCGCGCGGGAGATCCGCCCCGGCGAGACCACGATCCTCGGGTTCGGCGCGGCGTCCAGCGCGATCCTGGCCATGGCGGAGGACGGCGCCTTCCAGGACGGCCGGCTGGGCGACTACACCTTCACCACCGAGCACGGCTCCTTCGGCGGCGTCGTCATGGGCGGCTGGCAGTTCTCGGCCAACTACTCACCCGAGGCGCTGGTCGACGGCACCTACCAGTTCGACTTCATCGACGGCGGCGGCTGCGCCCTCGCCGCGCTGTCCTTCGCCCAGCTCGACGCCGCGGGGAACGTCAACGTCAGCCGGTTCGCGGGCACGAGCCCGGGCGGCGGCGGGTTCGTCGACATCGCGCACAACGCGCGGCGGATCGTCCTCGGAGGCACCCTCACCACCGGGGGGCTCGAGGTCTCCTGCGACGACGGCAGGCTGGACATCCTGCGCGAAGGCGAGATCCAGAAGTTCGTGCCCGAGGCCGACCACGTCACCTACGCGGTCCGCTCCGGTCTGCAACGCGGCCAGCGCGCCGTCGTCGTCACCGAGCGCGCCGTGTTCGAGATGACCTCCGAGGGACTCGTGCTGACGGAGGTGGCGCCCGGCGTCGACGTCCGGCGGGACGTCCTCGGGCAGATCGGCTTCCCGGTGCGTACCGCCGCCGGCGTCACCACCATGGCCGCCGAACTTTTCCGTCCGTAGCCGCGCACCGGGGAGACCGATGAACCGAATGGCCGAGTCCGACGAGCCGCACGGCCGCCGCTCCCGGGGCCCCGCCCGACCGCGCCACGACGCGGGACTCGTGTCGGCGGCGGCGGACGACGCCGTCCCCGCGCTGTGGGCGATGGCGCAGCTCGCGACCCCGATGGCGGTGCGGGCGGCGGCGACCCTGCGCGTCGCCGACCACATCGCGTCCGGGCTGCGGACCGTGCCCGAACTGGCGGAGGCGACCGGCGCCGACGCCGACGGGCTCGCCCGCCTGCTGCGCTACCTCGCGGTGCGCGGGGTGCTGCGCCGGGACGGCTCCGACCGGTACGGGCTGACCGCGCTGGGCGAGGCGCTGCGCGACGACCACCCGGGCGGTCTGCGCGCCTGCCTCGACGTCGAGGAGGGCGGCCGGGCCGAGCTCTGCTACGTCGAGCTGCTGCACAGCGTCCGCACGGGCGGGCCCGCCTACCCGCGGCGCTTCGGCCTCTCCTTCTGGGACGACCTGGCCGCCGAGCCCCGGCACGAGGCCGCCTTCCGCGCGATGCTCCGCCCGGGCGGAGTGGACCGGGCGCGCCGGATCGCGTCGGCGTACGACTGGGCGTCCCTCGGCAGCGTGGTGGACGTCGGCGGCGGGGAGGGCACACTCCTCGCCGCGCTTCTCACCGCGCATCCGGACCTCCGGGGCGTGCTCGTCGAACGGCCTCCCGCCACCGACGCGGCGCGCAAGGCGCTGGCCGCGGCGGGCGTCGCCGACCGCGCCCAGGTCGAGACGGGCGACATGTTCGGCCCGCTCCCGCCGGGGGCCGGAGGCTACGTGCTGTCCCTGGTCGTCCACAACTGGGGCGACGACCCGGCACGCGCCATCCTGGCGCGCTGCGCGGAGGCCGCGGGCGCGGCCGGCTCGGTCCTCGTCGTGGAGAACGTCGGCCCGGACGGCGCCGGGCCGACCGGGCTCGACCTGCGGATGCTCGCGTACTGCGGGGGGAAGGTGCGGTCGCTGCCGGAGCTGTCGGCGCTCGCCGCCGAGGCCGGGCTCGGCGTCGCCTCCGTCCACCCCGCGGGAGCGGTGTCGATCGTCGAGCTACACCCCGGCGGGTGACCACCGGCGGAACGCGGCGGGCCGCGGCGGGCAGAAGAGCCCCGCGCAGCGGCGACCACGAGGAATATCGCGGAAGGGACGAGGCGATGGCCACGGGGACGATGCAGCCGCGCGAGGCGCTCGCGGCGCTGGTGGGCGAGGGACTCCGGGATCCGTATCCCCTGTACGAGGAGATACGGGCGCACGGCGACCTCGTCAGGATCAAACCGGGGGTGATGGCCGCCGTCGGGTACGACGAGTGCGACCGGGTGCTCCGGGATCCGCGGCTGCGCGTCCAGGACGGTGACAGCTTCGACCTCTTCTACCCGCAGTGGCGGGCGCACTCCTCGCTGCGCGCCTACACCGACTCCATGCTCTACAGCAATCCGCCGGCGCACACCCGGCTGCGGCGGCTGCTGCGGGGCGAGTTCACGCCCCGGCGGGTGGCGGGCTACGAGACGGCGATCGAGCAGATCACCGACCGGCTCCTGGACTCGCTGGCGGAGGCCGGCGCGGGCGGCGCGGCGGTCGACTTCATCGCCGAGTTCGCCTCGCGGCTGCCGATCGCGGTGATCAGCGGGCTGCTCGGGGTGCCCGAGCGCGACCAGGCGTGGTTCCGGGCCATCGCGGCGGACGTGACGACGGCACTGGAGGGGATCACGAACGCCTCCCGGCTCGCCCCGGCGGACGCGGCCATGGACGACCTGGCGGTGTACTTCGACGAGCTGATCGAGCGGCGCCGCCGCTGCCCCGAGGCGGACCTGGTCAGCTCGCTGGTGGGGGTGCACGACGGCGGAGGCGGGCTCGGCCGCGACGAGCTGGTCGGCAACATGATGCTGCTGCTGACCGCCGGGTTCGAGACGACGAACTTCTTCATGGCGCACGCGCTCCTGCTGTCCTTCGAGCATCCCGGCCTCGCCGACCGCCTCCGCGCCGAGCCCGGCTTCGCCTCCGCCTACGCCGAGGAGGTGCTGCGGTTCGAGCCGCCGGTGCAGGCGACGAGCCGCTGGGCCGGGGCGGACGTGGAGCTCCTCGGGACGACGATCCCGGCGGGCACGAAGGTCGTCGCCATCCTGGCCGCCGGCAACCGCGACCCCCGCCGCTACCGCGAGCCCGGCCGCTTCGACCCGGACCGCCCCTACACCGCGCCGCTCACCTTCGGGGCCGGCGGCCACTTCTGCCTCGGGGCGCCGCTGTCGCGCCTGGAGGCCCGGATCGCGCTTCCCCGGCTGCTGCGCCGCTTCCCCCGCATCCGGCCCGCCGGGGAGCCCGTCCGCCGCGACTCGTGGGTGGGCCGCGGCATCGACCACTTCCCCATCGCGGTCGACTAGCCCCGCGCCCGCCCCGGCTCTCGGCCCTCCGCCGGGACTAAGGCGTCGTCCAGGTGCTCTCGCACGCGGTGAGGCGGAGCAGCCGGAACCCCACGGCGTCACCGAGGCCGGGCTGCTTCTCCAGGCGCATGAGCAGCCGGGCCAGGGCCTCGATCCAGCGGCTGGCGGGAAGGCCGCCCGCGTCGGCGACGTCGAGCCCGGCGGGCTCGATGATCGACCGGACCGCCTGCTTGGCGCGGGGGTCGTCTCCGGCGATGGGGACCGTCAGCGAGAGGCCGTCGCGCGCCACGCCGGCGAGCTGCCGCGCGGAGACGCAGTTGAGCGCCTTGACCACGGCGCCGCCGGGCAGCAGGCGGGCGACCAGCTCGGCGGCGGAGCCGTGGCCGAGCAGGTCGTGCCCGCACGGGTTGGACATGTCGATGATCGGCTTGCCGGCCACATGGGCGCGGATGCGCGGTGCGATCTCGGCGTGGACGGCGTCCAGGGGGCTGGCCAGGGCCACGATGTCGGCCTCGCGCGCCACCCGCTCCAGGGTGGCGGCGCGGGCGTCCGGCAGCCGTTTCGCGAGGCCGCTCGCGGAACGGCCGCCCCGGCTGGCCAGCAGCACCGGCCGTCGCTGCGCCGCGAGGGCCTCCGCGAGCGCCGTGCCCATCCGCCCGCAGCCGACGACGCCGACCACCGGCGCGCGGGCCCGCCCGCCCGCGGCGGGTTCGCCCGGCCTCATCGCGGCGGCGTCTCCGGTCGCGGCGGGAGGGCCCCGTCCGGGTCCGGCGCGTAGGCGTCGAGGGCCGTCCGGAGTTCGCCGGGGACCTCGACGGGGGTCAGGCCGCCGTTCTCCTCCCGCAGCGTGCAGGAGACGGTCTGCTCGCCGCGCGCCACGAGCCGCGCCGGCCCGTCGGTCACCCGGTAGTACTCGAAGCCCATGGTGATCTGATGGAAGTCGATTCCGGCCAGGGACATCCGCACGGACACGGTGTCGAGCGCATAGAGCTCGGAGAAGAACTCGCACGAGCACGACGAGGTGACGAGCGCGAGGTCGTCGTTCAGGCGCGCCACGGTCTTCGGTGCCTTCTCCGCGAGAAAGCGCTCCCGGCAGGCGCCCTGCCACGACAGGTAGTTCGTGAAGTAGACGTTCCCCACGAGGTTGGTGTCGGCGAACGTGACGAGGTGCCGGTATTCGAAGTACGCCCTCACGATGCCCCCTTGACGGGGATCGCCATCGCCGTCGGCCCGGCTTCCCCGTCGACGGAGAGGACCACGGAGACGATGTCCGATCCCCCGGCCTGGAGGACCACCCATCCGTTCTCGTAAACGCCCTGGACGGCGAGCCCGGGCGGGCCCGGCGGCCCGGACAGGCATGCGCCGACCGCCCGCAGCCGCGTCCGGACCAGCCGGTCCGGCTCACCGACGAGGCGGCCGAGCCGGTCGGCGAGGCCGGTCCAGTGCGTGGGCGGCTCCGGCGCCGGATCAGAGGTCCGCGCGCAGGCGACGGGCTCCCCCTCCACCAGGACGGCCCAGGGTCTGCCGTTCGCCCGGCCGCCGGAGGCGAGGCCGTCGCCGGGCCCGCCGGCCTCGACGGTCAACCGGATGTCGCGCTCCGGGAGCAGGGCGGTGAGGGTGCGCTGCAGGTAGGGCCCGACGAGCACCGGGTGCAGGGTCGTGACCGGCAGCGGGCCCACGTCGCGAAGGCGGAGGCCGCTCCAGCTCACGACCGGCCGGCCGGAGCCGTCCCGCACGGCGACGTCGTAGGTGTAGTCGGCGCCGGAGTGCTCGCGTTCGACCGCGGCGAGCGTCAGCTCGCCCTCCCCGGCCCCACCCTGGTGGACGGTGAACCGCGCGCACCCGACCGGCAGCAGCCGCCGGTGGGGGACGCACGCCTGGAGGACGTGGATCGAGGCGTCGTTGCGGGCGGGGTCACCGAACAGGAGGTTCGCCGGGAGGCCGTCCCCGAAGCGCCAGTGCCGGTCCCCGTCCAGCACGGCCGTGCACGCGGTGGCCTCCAGGTGCGTGTAGCCGCGGAGTCTGCGGAAGCGCCGGCCGTGGAAGAACAGCGGCCCGTACATGTCGTCCCCGGTGTGGGCCGGTATCCGCGCCGTCGCGGCCGGGTTCTCCGGGGGCTCGGCGTCCGCCGAGGTGACGGTCCCGGTGAAGTGGTCGACCGCGAAGCCAGTCTCGTCACTGCGCACCGCGACGTCCACGTCCCCGTCCTCGCGGACGAGCGCGCACACCCGGACGGTACGGGTCCCGTGCTCGGGGACCACCACGGGGCGGTCGAAGCGGGAGTCCGCCACCCCCGCCGCGGGCCGGCCGGTCAGCGCGGACGCCGCCTGGGCCATCGCCTCGAGCACGCACACCGCGGGCAGCACGGCCACACCGTCGATGCGGTGGTCGTCCAGGTACGGATCGCCGGACAGGCTCAGCTCGGCCTCGGCCACCAGTTCGACGCCCGGGGTCCACGCGCGCACCCGGCGCAGGAAGCGGTGCCCGTCCAGGACCGGCTCCCCCGCGCGGCCGAGCTGCGGCAGCCGCCCGCTGATCACCATGGAGTGCGACGGCGGCCGCGCCTCGGCCGCCTGGGCGAGCAGCTCGGTCCCGCGGTCGGCGGGCACCGGTGACACGCCCGCGCGGGCGAGGTCGTCGAGCACCTTGAGGCGCTCCCCCATGCCGGCACCCGACCAGACCGTCCAGTCGAGGTTGGCGACGCGGCAGTCCGGCAGGTCGCGGGCGAGGATCCGGACCAGCTCCCGCATGCGGCCGTTGGCCAGGGCGTAGTGCGCCTCCCCGGCGAGGCCGAACCGGCCGATCACGGAGCCGAAGGTGAGGACCAGCCGCAGTCCCTCCGCGCCGGCGGCGTCCAGCAGCGCGCGGAGCCCGTGGTGCTTCGGCGCCGCGTGCTCGGCGTAGGCGTCACCGATCTCGCTGAACCGCGCCGGGCGGTTCAGGCCGCTGGCGTGGATCACTCCTCTGACCGGTCCGAGCCGGCCGGCGATCGCGGCGACGCCGTGGTGGAGCGACTCCGGATCGGTGACGTCCGCGGCCTGGTAGCAGAAGTCGACGCCGGCCTCCCGCAGCCGGGAGAGGTTGTCCCGCAGCTCGGCGTCGGTGTCCGGCGCGCTGCGTCCGATCAGTCCCAGCCGCACCCCCCAGCGCCGTGCCAGGAAGTGGGCGCTCGCGAAGCCGATGCCTTTCCCGCCTCCGGTCACCACGAGCACTTCGCCGGGAGACAGCGGGGGCTCGGCGGTGTCCGGAGCCCTGCCGGACGTGCCCAGGCCGGCGGCCCGGTAGGCGGGGACGCGGGTGCGGCCCTCCTCGTCCACGACGAGCTCGGCATGCCCGTCCCACGAGGCCGTGAGCACGTCGCCGACCGCGTCCGGGGGGGCGTCCGCCAGCACCCGGACCCAGCGGACCGGCAGGGAGGGGTACTCGGCGGCGATCGTCCCGACGAAGCCCGACGCCGTGTCGCCGGAGTCCACGACGGTGAAGGGCGCGTCGGTGTCCACCGCGAGGCGGGCGGCTTCGATCAGCGCGTCGACCGCCCGGTCGTCCGGGTCCTCGGGGAGGAACGCGACGACCGCCGGGCGCGCCTCCCCCTCGGGCGGAGGGGTCAGGCGCGGCTCGACAAGCGCGCGGAACCGCCCGCCGCCGAAGACGTGCCAGGCGCGGGACGCGGCTTCGGCGGCCGGCTCGACCGGGCGGGCGTATTCGACCAGCACGCGATGCCATTCGCGGACGCCCTCCGGCGGCCCGTGCGAACCGGCCCCGCCCTCGGCGGCGGGCAGCTCCTCGATCGCCTGGGCGAACGAGGCGACCGTGGCCTCGGCGAAGATCGGCGGGGCGGCCGGTACGGCCCGCCGGGTCCGTTCGGCGGCCTCGGCGGCGAGCTGGACGACCCGGAGCGAGTTGAGATGGAGGTCGCCGAGGAGCCGGTCTCCGTCGCCGATCACGTCGGGCGGCAGCTCCAGGGCTTCGGCGATGAGCCCGCGCACCACGGCGGGCACGTCGGAGTCCGCCTCGGGCCGCGGCTCCGCCGCGGGCGCCGGGGCCCCGGCGGGAGCGGCCGGGGCCGCGGCGGCCGCCGCGGCACGGCCGAGCCGATCGTCGAGGACACCCGCCGGGGCGCTCTCGCAGGGGCTGGCGAGGAACTCCGGATCCCGCCAGAGGTCGAACGGGCGGTGGAACCGCTCGGCGGACAGGGCCGTGAGATCGCAGACGGCGCCGACGGCGAACAGCGCGGCGGTGGCGTCGCCGAGGGCGGCGGCCGACTCCGCGCCCGCGTCCAGCGTGCGGACCGGCACGCCCGTGACCGACTGGGCCATCGCCGTGAGGGTGTGGCCGGGGCCGGCCTCGACGAGCAGGTCGCAGTCCGCGGCGAGGAGCTCCAGCGCCTCGCGGAAGCGCACGGGCGCGGTGAGCTGCCGGGCGAGCAGCGCGCGGACGTCGTCGGCGGCGGTCAGCTCCCGGCCGGCGACCGTGGAGTACACGCGCCCGGCGGGGGCCGCCACCGCGAGGTCGCCGAGGTGGCGCGCGAGCACCGGCTCGGCCGCGGCGACAGCCGGGGAGTGGAAGGCGTGGCTGACCCTCAGCCTGCCCGCGGTGATCCCCTTCGCGCGGGCCCTCTTGACGACGCGGTCGACCTCGGTGAGGGGGCCGGCGACGACCTGGACGGCGCCGTTGTCGGCGGCGATCACCAGGTCGGCGTCGTCGATGAGGCCGGCGACGGCGGCGGCCGGCGCGGCGAGGGAGGCCATCCCGGTCCCCGCCTCGCAGTTGTCGGCCATGATGCGCCCGCGCCTGGTCACCAGGTGCAGGGCGTCCGGGCGGCTCAGCGCGCCGGCCCAGTGCAGGGCGGTGATCTCGCCGAGGCTGTGCCCGACCGCCGCGGCCGCCGTGACGCCGAGCCGGTCGAGCCAGCGCAGCGCCGCCGCGGAGGCGCGGAAGACGGCGGGCTGGGCGACGGCGGTGTCGACCGGGTCCGCCGCGAGCCCCTCCTCGAAGTACTCCCCCGCCTCCGGGAGGACCACGCCGAGGGCACCGGCGCGCTCCCGCACGGGGGCGCCCTGCCCCGGGAACAGCAGCCCGACCCGGCCCGGAGCGCCGCGGCCGACGTAGACGCCGGGCCGGGCGGCGAACCCGGACGCGCCGAGCCCGGCGAGGAGCTCGCCCGCCCGTTCCGCGCGCGCGGCAAGCTCCGCGGGGTCGCGGGCGACGATGGCCGCCCGCACCGGCGCGTCACCGTGAGCGCGCTCCGCCAGGGCGGCCGCCAGGTCGGCGTGCTCGGCGAGCGACATCGTCCTCGCCCGCACGGCCACGCGTTCCAGGACGGCGGCGAGGTCGGCGTCCGTGCCGGCGGAGAGCGCGAAGACCTCGCAGTCGAGCGGCTCCCGCGCCGCCCGGCGGTCCCGGGCCGCCAGCCGCGCCGTGGTGCGGCGGACGCTCGCGGCCTCCAGGACGACGTGGGTGTTGATGCCGCCGAACCCCATCGCGCTGACGCCGGCCCGCAGCGGGGCGTCCGGCCAGGGCTCGGCCTCGCGGACGATGCGCAGCGGCGCGCCCGGGTCGCGCAGGAGCGGGTGGGGCTCGTCGCAGCCGGTGGTCGGCGGGATGACCTGCCGCCGCAGCGCCAGCACCGCTTTGATCAGCCCGGCGGCGCCGGCGGCCGCCTTCGTGTGCCCGATGTTGGCCTTGATGGATCCGAGCGCCGCCGGGCGCTGCCTGCGCCGTCCCTCATGGACCTCGGCGAGCGCGTGCAGTTCGGTGCGGTCGCCGACCTCGGTGCCGGTGCCGTGGCCCTCGAACAGCGCCACGGTCTCCGGTCCGAAGCCCGCGCGCGCGTAGGCGCGCTCCAGAGCGAGCCGCTGCCCGGAGACGTCCGGCCGGGTCAGCCCGCCGTTGCCGTCCGAGGACATGCCCCAGCCCCTGATCAGGGCGATCGGCCGCCGCCCCGCGGCGACGGCGTCCCGGGCGCGCATCAGGGCGACCATCGAGCAGCCCTCACCGGGCAGGAAGCCGGTGGGCCGCGCATCGTACACCCGCATCGCCGAGCCGGCCAGCGCGCCGAGCCGGGAGAACCCCACCAGCTCGAACGGGTCGAGGCTGAGGTCGACGCCGCCCGCGAGCGCGAAGTCGAGGTCGCCGTCGCGCAGGTAGGTGCAGGCCGTGATGACGGCGAGCAGGGACGACGAGCAGGCGCCGTCGACCGTGTAGCCCGCGCCGCGGAAGTCGAAGTGGTTGCACACCCGGCCCGCGATGGCGTTGGCCAGACCGCCGACGAGGCTCTCGTCGTTGGGTTCGGCGAACGGCTCCTTGTAGGACTCCTCGACCTCCCGCAGCAGGCCGCCCAGCTCCTCGGCCTCCCAGCCTCGCGCGGCGAGGGCGGCCACCAGGTTCCTGCGGACGTAGGGCCAGCGCAGCCGCATCAGCGCGGCGCGGCTGAACTCGCCCGTCAGCGTGTTCCCGAGGATCACGCCGGCGCGCCGCCGGTCCAGCCCGTGCCCCTCGGCGAAGCCGGCGGCGGCCAGCGTGTCGCCGGCGACGTCCAGGGCGAGCCAGTGCGCGAGGTCGGTCACCCGGTACGCCGGTCCGGGCACCCGGTAGCGCGAGCGGTCGAAGGACCAGCCGTCGAGGACCGCCGCGTAGCGCAGGTCGGTCGCGTCGGGGCCCGCCGCCGGGTCTCCGTAGTCGGCGAGGTCGAGGCGCTCGCGCGGGAGCGGCCGGAAGGCGCGCCGCCGCGCCAGGACCGTCTCCCACAACTGCTCGGGCGTGGAGGCGTCGGGATGGCGGCATCCGAGGCCGACGACGGCGATCGCGTCGCTCGCGACGGTCACTTCGCCTCCTCGCCGGTCGCCAGCACGCCGCCGCGGGCGGGCGCCGGGCGGGGCACGGCCTTGGGCTCGGCCAGGGGCACCGTCCGCGCGGCGGCGCGCTGCCGGACGTCCATGACCGCCAGGGCGGCGCCGCGCAGCACGCACACGATGACGAGCGCGAAGAACAGGCCGTACACCACGTGGAGGTGGACCAGGAGCGCGTACACGAGGGCGGTCGACGCGCCGAAGAGGAACTGGTTGCGCGGCCGCACCGGCGTGGTCCCCGGGTCAGTGATCATGTAGTTGGTGAACAGGACGAACGCCACGCCGCTCATGGCCAGCAGCGCGCTGAGCGTCGCCGTCCCCTCGATGGGGGTCCGGACCAGCGCCTGGAGAGCGAACACGCCGATCCAGCCGAGGATCAGGGGCATCTTCTTGGTGAGCTTGGCGTTCAGCATCGTCCCCGCGGCGAGGATGAGCGCCGGGATCGCCAGGTCGAGCGGTGTGCCCACCCACTCGGTGAACTGGTAGGGAGGCGCGATCCCGACCCAGGGGAACAGCACGAGGACGACCGCGATGCCGAAGTTGGAGGGGTTCAGCACGTGCCGCGGGCGCCCGCCGATCCGGACCCTGATCAGGTACTTCGAGGCGACGGCCACGATGACCGCGAAGATGACCGGCCCCAGCCGCGCGTTGGCGTACAGGAGCATCGCGCAGGCCAGCGCGGTGATGTGGGCGGGCATGAGGAAGTTCACCAGCGCGGCCGGGCCGCCCGCGTACTTGACCGGCCGTCGCGTCGCCCAGGCGTCCAGGGTCTCCAGCCCCAGCTCCATCACGTACGCGACGGCCATCGCGGCAAGGGGGGTCGCCCATGACGGCTCGAACCCGAGGACCGTGTGCCCGAGGATGTTGAAGACCGTGATCGAGATCGCGAACCGGCGCAGCGCGATGATCCGCGGATCCTTGGCGGGCCTGTCCGGGGCGGCGGACGCCGGGTTGGTCGTGGATTCCACGTTCGCCGAGTTCACGAGCCCATCTCCCTGATCGAACCGTCGGCGCCGAGCAGCATGCTGTGCCAGCCCGGAGTCGCCTGGACCTTGCCGGTGTGCCGGCGTCCGCAGGAGTCGCGCCAGGTGACCGTGACGGGGACCGGCGCCGCGGCCCCGTCCAGCGCGAACAGCAGCTCGGGCGAGGAGACGCCGGCATGGCCGTTGGCCGGGTAGACCTGGCCCGTCCGCTGGCCCTTGGCTCCGGAGTCCACGACGGCCTTCGCGCCGATCGCCGGTACTCCGCCGGCCGCCGGCCGCGCCGCGCCGGCATCGCCGGGCCGCGCACCGCAGCCCTCCGGCGAGCGGAGGAGCCTCAGCCCGAGGTAGGGCCGCTGCGCGCTGCGGACGTTGCGGTAGAAGGACGACTGCCCCCACTGGTTCGCGACGGCGAAGTCGAGCCGCCCGTCGTGGTCCACGTCGGCGAGCGCGATGCCCCGCGACACTCCGCGGTCGCCGACACCGAGCCGGCCCGCGACGTCGTGGTACCGGCCGTCCGAGCCGCGGACGAAGAACCGGTTGGGGTTGTTGCCCGAAATATCATCCTTCTTCTGCACGTTGGGCCACAGGCGCGGGTGCGCCAGGACCTCGTCGTTGGACATCGCGAGCTCCTGCAACTGGGCCCAGCGGTTGTCCTTGCCCTCGACGAACCCGGTGGCCTGGATGATCTGGTCGCGCCCCTCGCCCGCGAAGTCGCCGGCCTTGATGTCCCAGCCCCAGCCCGACCGGGACAGCCCCAGCCGCTCGCTGTGGTCGTCGTAGTAGGCGCGCCCGTCGGGCCCCACGACCTTCTTGCGGGTGCTCACCCAGGCGAAGTTGCTCTCCAGGAGCCCGTACTCCTGGGTGATGTTGCTGACCACGATGTCGGGCACGCCGTCGACGTTGATGTCGGTGAACCCCACGCCCATGCCCTTGAAGGAGTCCCTGCCCAGCTGCATCGACTTGGGCGTCGTGAGGTGGCGCACGCCCTTGAGCAGGCGGAGCTTGATCTTCCCGGGGCGGGACTCGTTGTAGAGCAGGCGGTCGGGGCCGAAGTCGTTGGCGAAGTACAGTTCCGGCAGCCCGTCGCCGTCGAGGTCCTGCGCCCCGGTCGCCAGCGTCCAGCCCTTGGCGACCTGGTCGGAGAAGGGCCGGAGCTCCTCGCCGTAGACCGCCGAGGGACGGGAGCCGCCCTGCGCGGACCGGAACCGCAGGACCCGGTTGACGCCGCCGTTGTACCCCGCGGACATCGAACTCTGCATCTGCAGTTCGCTCTGGCTCGCCGTCGGGTCGAGGACCCGCGCCCGGTCCGGGAAGTAGTTCCCGACCACGATGTCGGTGTGGCCGTCGCCGTCCAGGTCGGCGAGCGACACGGCGTTGCTGTTCCACACCTTGTACGGACGGACCAGCTCCTGCGGAGCGAAGGCGTCGTTCCTGCCGAGAGCCGCCGGAGTGCGCAGGAAGAGCACCGGCGAACGGCCCCAGTAGTAGACGAGGACGTCCATGCGGCCGTCCTCGTTGTAGTCGCCGGGCACGCACCCCATCGGCGCCATCGTCCTGTCGTACGGGAGTCCGTGCGGAGCCAGGCTCGTCGCCGGGAACCGCGCCCCGGTGCCCGGCGCCGGGCTCAGCATGACGCTGTCGTCGCGCGGATCGACCAGGCAGACGTCGTCCGCACGGCCGCCGCCGTCGATGTCGGCCAGCGCCACCGCGGCGCCGACCGAGGAGATCCAGTGGTCGATTCCCTTGTAGGCGGGGGCGACCGTGCGTATGTCGCGCGGCGAGGCCGTACCGTTCAGCGGCTGCCGCTGGAACGCGAACCCGCTCGCCAGGCGCTCGTTCTCCGCCTGCGCCACCGACGGAAGCCGGGCGTTGTACCAGCCCGCCACGATGAGCAGCGCCGCGCAGATCGGGGCCAGCAGCACCCGAATCCTCCTGGTCATGCCCTCACCCCTCGTTGTGCTTCCGCCACGCCTGGCGCACCCTCGCGCGCCACACCTCGTAACCCTCAGGACCGCTGCCGCAGCGCTCGGCGGTCACGGCCGCCTCGTCCGTCCACGCCGCGGCGACCGCGGGAGCGGCTCCGGTCAGAACCTCGATCGCGGCCGCCGACCGCTCCGGCACCTCCTGCGACACCACGTGCGCCTTCGCCGCGAACGCGGCGCCCTGGGCGATGTGCTCCTCGAAGCCCGCGCCCCGGTCCAGCAGCTCGCCCAACCGCTCCGGGGGCAGCGCACCGGTGTACGCGGCGGCCAGCCCGATGCCCGCCCACACGTCCGACCGCCGGGCGGCCGGAAAGGCGCCGATCCTCTCGGCCACCCCGGCCGGGTCGCCGCCGGCGTAGAACCACAGCGCCCGCCCGACGCCCTGGTCCCGGATCGTGCGCACGTTCCCGCGCGCCGGCCGCTCGACCCAGTGCCGGACCAGGACCCGCTGGGACTTGAAAAAAGCTTGGTGGAATCCCCAGCCGTCCCACGCGAGCCAGCGCAGCAGCGGCCGCCCGAAGCGAATGCCCGTCCACGGGTGCACGTGCGTGCGCGCGTACGCCCACCCCACCCCGACATGGATCAGGTGGACGTACCGTGCGCCGGCCCCCTCGGCCAGCGCGCGCACTCGGCGGCCTCCGGAGAAGGTGGCCAGGTCGACCAGGGCCACGCCCATGGCCGCGCCCTCGAAGGCGAACCCGCGTAACTCGTGCGGCAGCGTCCCGAAATCCAGGCTCGCCGGATCCGCGCCAAGAGCGGTATTGAAACCGGTAGCGAAGCTCTGGACCACGTCCGCCAGCAGGGCGCGAGCCCGCGGGTCGCCCGGCGGGAAGCCCAGGCGATCGACGTCGAGGGTTTTGGGATCGATTTCCAGAAAGCCGCGCAACGGCGGCGTCAGCAGATTTCCTACAGCGGCCATTCCAACCCCACAGTGGCAATACCGACCGGTGGCGTTCAGCCAATGACTTTCTTTCGTACCAGCGAGGACCGTCATGGCCTTCGGCCAATGCGGTGCGTGGCGCTTCGCGGTCGAAAGTCGACCGGCCGACGCCCTCTCGCCTACTGCGCAGTGCGCGTGAGGGGCCTTACGCCCCTTCTACTCATACACTCGGCCCGGCGAAAAGTCACGCCTCTTCTTCGTTCCCCGTGACGTCCCCGGCGGCCTGGCCCGCAGCCTGGTCGAGAATGACCACGATCCATTCCGCCAGGCTGAGCTCCGCCGCTTCGGCGGCCTCCTGCCAGCGGCGTTGTCGCTCAGCGAGCACATCGATGCGGACGGTGGCCTCATCGGGCTTCCTGTCTTCGCCGCCGTTACGGATTTCCCGCAGGCGCTTTCTGAGCTCTCTTCTCGTCCATCCCAGTTCTGCCGCCTGGCGCAGCCAGTGCTCCTGCTCGGACGGCGGGAGGGCGGCCACCTCGGCGTGGTGCTGGAGACTGAGTTGGTCCCGCCGGCGGGACCTCGGAATGCGGCGCGCGATCCAAGCGTAGTTCTTGAGTGTCTGGTAGTCGAGCGAGGTGGCCTCTATGGCCATCCGGTACCGGTTCGGGTAATGCCGCTCCCCGTAGATGAGCCAGTCGCCGAGCCACCAGCGCGAGCAGTCCGAAATAAGGGATATCTGGCGTCCGATCCGCTGCCATGTCTCGAAGGGGAGTCGAGGGGGCAGCTCCAAACCGCTCCGCCGCGGCCTCGCCGACTGGTCGAGCACCATTCTTGCCGCGGAGACCCGATTCGCCTCTTCAATCGGGGACCGATGAGGCGAGGTGTAATGCTGCCCATTCTCGGAGCCGGACACGAATATCCTCCCGAACCGTCGCGAGACGCTGAGTTATGCCGAATCAAGTCACTGGGTGGAGATGGGTCTTCCGACCACGGCCTGCGCGGATCTCCCGGGCCGTGGCGATGCGAATTCTCCGACAGAATTGATTTCGGCCCCCTCGGATCGCCCGCCACCGCCGGCCGCCCCCCTTCGATCCGCCTTACGCCCGTCGGCCGCCCGCCTGCGATCGTCTCCAGCCGTCGGAGTGAGCGGCAATGATGGTCATCGTCAAACTATTTCAGCAGGTTGTCAATAGGGCGTATCGGTTATTAACGCCTTGCCGGGGTGATCTCACCGAGATGCGCCCCGGACATTGACCTTTCAAGCGTGTCTCATGTGGAAGATACGTTCTCCCACGCGGACGGCGGCGGTCAGGTCGCCGCTTCTCCGGCGCGGGCCATGGCGGCCGAAACGATCGCGGACGCCCAGGCGAGCTGCCCGCTCGCCCCGGGCTCCGCCAGGACGGCGCCGTGCAGGCGCGGCCACAGCCCCGCCCTGGTCCACGCCGCGAAACGCCGATGGGCGGTGGGCACGCTGACGCCGAACCCGGCCGGCAGGTGCCGCCAGGCGCACCCGCTGGTCAGCACGTACACGATCGCGGTGAACACCGTCCGATCGTCCACCGGCGCGGTCCCCCCGCCCTGCCGCCGCGGCGCGAACTCCGGGATCAGGGGGCCGACGATCTCCCACAGCTCATCCGGCACCAGCCGGATCGAAAGGTCCGAGGACACGAACACCGATCATGCCCCATCCGCAGCCGATCCACATGAGACATGCTCTTAGTAGTCTCGAACAGGGTGGCCCGGGAAGCGGCGCGGGCGGTTCACGTCGGCTCGAACAGCGCGAAGCCACGCTATGAAGTTGCTTCACCACAAAAGATCAGCTCAATGGCGTTCGGCTCTGCGTGATCCCGCTCATCGCGCCCATGCGCGATCTCCCCCGAGAACTCGTGCGCTCCGGAGCCCGGCCCGGCGCGGTCGGCACCGCCGGGCCGGCCTTCGGGCCGGCCGCCGGGGCGCGGACCTGCCCCGGCGGCCGATGCCGGTGTCGCGCCAGACCCATGGCGGCGGGCCGCGGGCCGCCTCGGGACGGACCACGAATTCCTCCGCCGGACCACCTGGTTCCGCTCAAAGGGCGGCCTCGCCCGGGAGAGAATGCGCACCGCCGCCAATGCCCGCCGCCGCACCTACCGTGACCGGCGATCCGCGAACATAAAGTGGGTGAGATGACGCCGCAGTGGCATGCCATTCACGACCGGACCCGTGCGGCCCGCGCGACGCGGAAGGGCCCTGGACGGCCACCAGCGGGTTCTCACCCCGCGTGCGCCCGCCGCGACGGCCGCCTCAGCCGGTCGCGCCGCTCGTCACGAGGAGGCCGTGCATCACGAAAGGCGCGGCCTCCAATTGGAAGTCCATCATCGGATGGTGACGCTTGACCAATCCCTGCAATGTGAGCAGGCTGAGCATGGGGAAGATGAACTCGGGCTCGGCATAGAGGCGGTGTTTCCGCTGGAGGTCGAACAGGTCCAGGCAGAACGCGGGGAGATCGAAATCCCGGGCAACCATTCCAACATTTCGCACGACCAGCTCGGACACCTCGGAGCGAAAGGCCGCGACATCCGTTTCCGGTTCCCTGCGCCGCACCGTTGACAGCAGGATGTCGGCGCACGCCTCCCCGTCCCCCTGGATCATGCCGGCGAAGAACCCGGTGAACCTCTCCCGGGCCTCCCGGCTCATGCGGAAGACCAGGCCGGCGTCCAGGATCACCACGGTGCCGTCGGGCATGAAATAGGTGTTCCCCTGATGCAGGTCGACGTGGACGAAGCCCTCGACGAACAGCATCCGGTAGACGGCCTGCACGAGCGAGGTGACCTGCTCCTCGCGGACCCGCGCGGGGACGGCCTCGATCGCGCCGCGATCGAGGCCCTCGATGAACTCCATGGCGATGACCCCGTCCCCGCTCAGTTCGGGGACGGGCCTCGGAACGACGACGTCCGGAAGGTCGGCCAGGTCGTCGTGCAGGCGCCGCAGGTTCTCCGCCTCCGCGCCGAAGTCGAGCTGGGCCATGAGGCAGTCGCCGACCTGGTCGACGATCTCCGTCAACGGCACCCGGCGGAGCGCCGGGATCCGTGCGGCGACGCCGGCGGCGAACCGCAGCACGGCCAGGTCCGCCGCGATCGCGGCGCCCGCGCCGGGGCGGCGCACCTTCACCGCCACCGCCCGGCCCCCGACCTGCGCGCGGTACACGCAGGCGATCGACCCGCCGGCCACCGACGGCCCCCCGACCGCCCTCACGAACTCGGGCGGGATCGGGCCGAGCCCGGCGCGGATGGTCCGCAGCGCCTCCGCGGGGGTCATCGGCTCCACGCTGTCGTGCAGCCTGCCGAGCGCGGTCGCGACCGTCTCCCCCACGAGGTCCACGCGGGTTCCGAGAATCTGCCCGGCTTTCACGAAGGCCCCGCCCAGCCGTTCCAGGAGGCGCGCGAGCTCGGCTGCCAGCCGCACCCCGCGGGCGCCTCCGGGAGACGTCGCGGCGATGGCCGCCATGCGGACCGCGGCCGTTCCTCCCAACGCGCCCATCCGGAAGGTCCGGGTCGCCAGGGACAGCGCAGTGGCACGATCCACCACGGTCAGGCCGCCTTTCCGGAAAGCCCTCGCTCGAGGGTCTCCCTCAGTCGCGCGGGCCCGGCGTCGAAGGCCTCCTGCGGGACGGGGACCGGCTCCCCGACACGGCGGAAGTCCGTCCAGCCGCCGTTGCGCACGCGGGAGGCCCGGACCCGCTCGGGCAGCCCGCCCACCTCCGGACCGCCCATCTCCACGACCTCCCAGCGGCGAAGCGGTTGGCGGAGACGCTCGACGGCACGCGCGACGACCATGCCGGTCTCGTGGTCGACCGCCTCGGTGACGGTGAGGCCGGGCGTGGTGACCGGCCCCAGATAGCACCGCGGCTCGGCCGCCGGCCACCGGCTCCAGGACATGTCGACCTCGACGTCCTCGGGTGTGGCGCCCAGTCCGGGATAGCGCCAGGCCATGAGATCCAGATATCCGATGTCGGTCAGCGGAAGGCAGTCGAACAGATAGCGTTCGACCAGGCGTACCGAATTCCTCATCGTCGGTATGTGTGTTTCCACATCGCATTCCCGCCGAGCGGAGTCTTCGGTTATCCACACATGACTTCCGGCAAGTATCTGCGGTTGGAGAACAAATAGAGCCGTCACTGCCGAGTGGTCGATAAAGCGGCGGCCGACCAGATAGCGCATGGGCCTGCGACCGATCGCGGCCTGGATGGCGAAGCCGTATGAGGTCAGGGCGCCCGCACCGAGGTTCGGACGAACCGGCCTGGTCATGCGCGCATGCTCCACTGATGGCACCTTCCCGATGACGGCCGCGTCCGCGCTCTTCACTTTCTGTCCCATCGGCGCTCAGAATCGGCTGGCGGTTTCATGTCGATGGCGATCACGTAGTGGTCTCATCACTCTGTGCCGGTGCAACGCCCTCGTCATGCCGTCACGGAATTAGAGGCGCCCGCCGCCAGTAAAAGCTATCGCCGCGACGGCGTCAAGATAGGACGTCCAAGTCCGGCGCGCGGCAGGCGGCGCGCCGGCGTAAGATCCGCCGTAGAACGCGGCAACGAGGACCGGGTCTCCGGTCGCAGGCGTTATTACCGGCACTGGGTGCGGGCTATCGAGATCTGCCTTTGGAGAGCGGAGCGCGGCCGCCGGCGTCCCGGGGAGGGTGCTCTCTCAGGCCACCAGGCCGAGCAGGCGCGAGCAGCGGATGATCGCGTCCTCGTCGCCCTCCATGACGATGCGCTTGGTGAGCGTCGCCTCCAGCGGGTCCAGGCGCCCGGCACCGATGTCGACGAAGGTCACGGCGTCCGTGTGGACCACGAGCGCCGGTTCGGCGGTCGCCTTCCCATGGGCGACCGAGACCTTGCCCTCCAGCACCGTGATGTGGAAGACGTCGTCGTCGATGCGGAACTCGTACTGCTCGTCGGGGCCGTCCACGGTCGGGGCCGCCATCGCCTCCACCGCGAGCACCGCCCACCGGGGGCGCACGATGTACTCGGCCTTGGGCTCGGTGAGCACGCCGAGGCCCCAGCGCGCGAGCACGAGCACCGCCTCGCGCAGGCCCTGCCCCTGCTCCGTGAGCTCGTACACCCGGACTTTCGAACCCTCGCGAGCCCGCTGTCGAATGATCCCGACCTCGGTGAGAAACTTCAACCGGTCCGCCAGCAGGTTCGTCCCGAGGCCGGGCAGGTTGGCCAGAAGCTCGTTGTAGCGGCAGGGGCCGGTGAGCAGTTCCCGGATGATCAGCAGCGTCCAGCGCTCGCCGACGATGTCCAGCGCACCGGCGAGGCCGCAGTACTGCCCGTAGTTCCGACGCTGATTCACGTGCCCGTACCGCCTCCCAGGTTCACTTTAGAAGTGTATACCCAGTTGGCCGCGCGTCGCGGAACCTCGGCCGGGCGGGGGCGGCGCCTCTCCGCCGCCGCCCCGCCCACGGCGGACCACCGGGCGGCCGGCACCGCGCGAGGCCCGTCAGCTCTCCGTCGCGGCCCACGCCTTCTTCGCGTTCTTCCACGTCGGGGAGTTGACCTCCTCCCACGCCCGGCCGCGCAACTCCTCGAGGACGTGCGCCGGCACGACCGTTCCCGACATGTTCGCGCGGTAGATGTTCATCGTGTCCGGATCGAAGTCGCTCCGGAGATGCCCCTCGGAAATCGCGGTGTCGAACAGCGGCGTCCCCGGAAGCGGGACCACGATGAAGAAGTTCGCGGCGTCCAGACCGAAGGAGACGTGGTCGCGGGCCATCCTGATCGTGGTCTCGATCTCTTCCAGGGTCTCGTCCGGGTAACCCATCATGTAGTTGCCGAAGATCTTGAAACCGTAGTCCTTCAACGCCACGATCAGCGATTCGATGTCGGCCATCTCGATGTTCAGCTTGTTGCTCGCGTACTTGCGCAGGATCCGGAGATTGCCCGACTCGAAGGGAAGGTTGAGCTGGGTGAAGCCCGCCTCGGCCAAAGCCTCCAGCACCTCGTGGTCGGGTTTCCACCGCTTGAGAAGGTGGATGATGTTGATGCCGTTCAGATCGCAGATGTCGACTCCGGCGCCCTGGATCTTCTTCAGCAGCCGCAGAGCGCGCTTCTTGTTCCCCAGGAGCGAGTCGTCCTCGATCATCACGTGCTCCACGCCCAGCCCCGTGAGGACGTCCAGCTCCCGCAGCACGCGATCGTCCGACTTGGTGCGGTAGCGCCCGATCGGGCCGCTCATGCTCCCTTCCTGCTCCCCCGCTATGTGGCAGTAGGCGCAGTGAAAGGGGCAGCCGAGCGAGGTCATCATGTCCGCGTAGCGCAGCTCAACGCCGGACTCCCACACCCCCGAGTGCGGCCGGGCGAGGGTCCAGTACCGCTCGTTCGGCAGCAGGTCCCAGGCCGGCATGGGAAGGGCGTCCAGATCCCAGACGACGTCGTCCGGTCGCGCGGGGTTGACGCGGATCCCGCCGGAGTCCTGGAACGCGACGCCCCCGATCCCCGAGAAGTCCGGCCTGGCCGACCTGCGCACCTCGTCGACGATCTTCGTGATCGTCCCCTCGGCCTCGGAGAGGCAGACGACGTCGAAGCCGGCCCGGAAGAACTGCGGCAGCCGCGACCGGGCGTTCACCCCTCCCGAGACGAGGATCTTCTCCGGGAAGGCCGCCCTGAGCAGCCGCGCGCAGTGCAGGACCATCGTCTCCTGGTCGGTGAAGATCGAGGTGATCCCCACGATGTCGTACGCCGCCGCCTCCTCCAGGATGCGCTGGTCGCTGACGCCCGTGCGGAGGAACCCGCTCGGCAGCTGGGCGGGCCGGCCGAATATCCCCTCCAGCTCGTCGGAGTCGTCGCCGACGCACGCGTCGAACACGCGCACGTCGACGCCGTGGTCGCGCAGGGCGCCGCCGAGGTTGGGGTAGGCGAGCGACCCGTTCGGCTTGCACACCGTCCCCGGGGCGCTCTGGTTCGGCGGGTACAGAAGCAGGACACGTACATCACGCAAGGCCATGTGTGACTCCTCAACCGACGGCGTCCCGTGCGTCCCGCGCTCCGCCGGCGGACTCACCGCCGCCGCCCGCCGCGGACGCGGCCCTGGGGACCGCCCGGGCCCGCCAAGGCACCTCACTGTACTATATGCTTCTAAAGTTAACAGCGCGGTGGTGTCCGTCTTCTCTGGAGGTACGTCGATGTCCCACGGGTCCTCCCCCGCCTCGCGGGGCCCCGCCCTGACCGAGATCGACCGGTCCGCCGCCCCGGTGTACGTCAGGTGGGAGCGACAGCTCCCGGGACTGATGGACCGGCTCGGCGTCGCACCGGTGGGAGTGGTGCAGGTCGGGGCGCATGTCGGACAGGAAGTCCCCGCGCTCGTCCGGTGCGGTTTCCGGCGGCTCGTCATGGTCGAGCCCAATCGCGACCACTCCGCGGCGCTCGCCCGCGAGCTCGGGCGCCACCTGGCCGGCCGGCCGGAGCCGGAGGGGGGCCGGCCCTCCCAGGAGGTCGTCATGGCCGCGGCGGGGCGGGAGCGCGGAACGGCCACCCTGCACGTCACGGAGTACGACCAGCAGGCCAGCCTGCTCGCGCCGCTGCCGCCGATGACGGTGACCCGGCTGGACACCACCGAGGTCATCCCGGTGCGCGAGGTCCAGGACGGCTGCAACGTGCTCGTGGTGGACGCCCAGGGCGCGGAACTGGACGTGCTGGCGGGCGCGGACCTGGACCGGCTGGACCTGGCCGTGATCGAGGGCAGCGCGGAGGCCCGCTACCGCCGCGGGGCGACCCGGCAGGCCGTGGCGGCCTTCATGCAGGCCCGCGGCTGGCGGCTGGTGGCGAACTGGACCCACGCGCGCGCCAACGTCGCCGACATGGCCTGGCTGGCCCCCACGACCACCCTGCGTGCGGCGTACCGCGCCGACCGGAGCTGAGGACGGCCCCGCCATGCGACTGCCACGATCGGCGCACCATGCGCGTCAGTGAGACGGCCGTTCCCGGGGCCTACCTCTTCACGTCCGACCACAACTCGGACCGGCGGGGCGGCTTCTTCGAGGCCATGCGCGCCGACGTCCTGGAGGCCGCGCTGGGGCGCCCCTTCGTCCCGCGTCAGATCAACTGTTCCACGTCGCGGCGCAACACGCTCCGCGGCATCCGCGGCGTGGCCGTCCCGCCCGGGCAGGCCAAATACGTCACCTGCGTCAGCGGCGCGGTACGCGACATCGTGGTCGATCTGCGGATCGGCTCCCCCGCCTTCGGGCACCACGCGGTCAACGAGCTGTACGCCGGATCGGGCCGGAGCGTCTACATCCCCGAAGGCGCCGGTCACGCCTTCCTGGCACTCGCCGACGACACATGCGTCTGCTACGCGCTGTCCAGCACCTACGCGCCCGAAGCCCAGATCTCCATCGACCCGCTGGACCCCGATCTCGCGCTGCCCTGGGGCATCACGGAGCCCCCGCTGCTCTCCGACGGGGACGCGGCGGCGCCCACCCTGGCCGAAACCGTCTCCGCCGGCCTCCTGTCCCCTTGGCGGGAGGCCGGCGCTCCTTCTACGCGCCTGTGAGGAAGCAACCGATGAAAGCTCTGGTGCTGTCGGGTGGATCGGGAATGCGGCTGCGTCCGTTCAGCCACTCCATGGCCAAGCAGCTGATGCCGATCGCCAACAGGCCGGTCCTGGAGTACGTCCTCGCCAACATCCGCGCCCTCGGCGTCACGGAGATCGGCATCATCGTCGGCGACCGCGCCCAGGAGATCATCGATTTCGCGGGTGACGGCTCCCGTTTCGGCGCGCGGGTGACCTACATCCACCAGGAGAGGCCGCTGGGTCTGGCGCACTGCGTACTTCTGGCCCGCCCGTTCCTGGGCGACGACGACTTCGTGATGTACCTGGGCGACAACATGCTGCCCCAGGGCGTCGCCGACATCGCCGAGGACTTCGCCGCGCGGCGGCCCGACGCCCAGGTGCTGGTGCACAAGGTGGCGGACCCGCGCGCCTTCGGGGTGGTGGAGCTGGACGTCGAGGGCCGGGTCGAGCGGCTGGTGGAGAAGCCGGAGGAGCCCCGCAGCGACCTCGGACTGATCGGGGTGTACTTCTTCACCCCGGCCGTCCACGAGGCGGTGGCGTCGATCGAGCCGAGCGCGCGGGGGGAGCTCGAGATCACGGACGCCGTCCAGTGGCTGGTGGCCCGGGGCGCGGACGTGCGGGCCAGCGAGTACGGAGGCTACTGGAAGGACACCGGCCGCGCGGAGGACGTCCTGGACTGCAACCGCCGGCTCCTGGAGTCGCTGGAGCCCCGGATCGCCGGTGAGGTCGGCGCGGACTGCGTGGTCGACGGCGCGGTCGTCGTCGAGGCCGGAGCGCGGGTCGTGCGCTCCCGCATCGAGGGCCCCGTGATCGTCGGCGCGGACTCGATCATCGAGGACAGCCACATCGGCCCCCGCACGTCGATCGGCCGGGGCTGCGTCCTGCGGCGCGCCGGCGTGGCCGGCTCCATCGTCCTCGACAACGCGTCCGTCTCCGGCCTCGCCGGGCTGCACGACTCGATCATCGGCCGCAACGCCAGCGTGAGCGCCTCGGCCCGCCCCAGGCTGGTGATCGGCGACGACGCGCGCGTCGAGATTCCGGCCTAGCCCGGCCGACGCGCGCTGGGCCGGGCCGGTGTTCGCGGGCTCGGGCCGTGCTCTCAGGCCCGGGCGGCGGACCGCCGGGCCCTCGCCTCGAGCCAGGCCTCGTGGGCGCCCCGGACCTTCTCCCACAACGCGGTCCGCTCCCGCGGGCCAACATCCGCCAGCGGGAGACCGAAGACCTCGGCGAGCGCCTCGTACCACTCCTCGGAGGTACCGAGCTCCCTGGTCGTCGTGCCGGAGTCGTCGACGTGCCGCAGCATGCATCCCGTGAGGCCGTCGACGCTCACCGCGTCGCGCCGCATGACCGCGACCGTCCGCACCAGGCGCGACTCGGGGTCGGTCGCCAGGTAGGGGTGCCACTCGGCGAAGTCCGCCGGGCCGGCGGGCGCCGTGGAGAAGTCGAGCCCGGCGATCGCGCCGCCGCGGTCGTGGTCGAAGCGCCAGCCGCCGGACTCGAACCGCGAGGGGCTCAGGTGGAAGGTGAACGGCCCCTGGCGGTACGCCCCCGGGCGCAGCGGCAGCGGCTCGTGCAGGCCGTCGCCGAGGCCGACGTCCACCATCCAGTCCTCGCCGCCGATGCTGACGGTGAGAACCAGGTGCGGAGCCGGTTCGGCCGGGCCGACCGGCGGCAGCTTCCGGGCGGCGTGCACGCCGGCCCGGTGCCAGGTGACGTCGTATCCGAGCGCGCCCAGCAGAGTGGAGAACGCGCCGTTGAGCTGCACGCAGTACCCGCCGCGTCCCTTCAGCACCTGACCGGCCGCGTAACGCGGGTCGGCGGTGGTCGGCCGCCCCAGCTGGATCTCCAGCACTTCGTAGGGCACCCGCTCGACGTGGGCCCGGTGCAGTGCGAAGAGTCCGCCGAGCGAGGGCTCGCCCGGGTCGCCGATGCCGAGGCGCTCCAGGTAGGCGGCGACGTACCGGGGCCCGCCGGGCTCCTCGGTGACGGGCGCGGAATCCGATGTGTGCTCGCCGGCCATGACCCTCCGTCCGCAACCGGGTGCGGTCGCGCCACCGCTCCACCGAGATCACTTTAAATTAAAGTAGCATAAGCCCGCCGACGCTAGCCGCGGCCGCGCCGCGCGTACGCGTACGCCGTGAGCGGCGCGAAGACCGCGACGAGGATCGCGCAGGCCAGGAACGCCCGGCCCATCTGGCCCGCGGTCTCGGTGCCCTGCATCAGCCCGCGCACGGCCGTCGCCGCGTGCGTGATCGGGTTGAACCCGATGACGGTCTGCAGCCACGACGGCATGGTCTCGCGCGGGGCGATGATGTTGCTGCCGAACAGCAGGACCGAGTCCAGCGTGATGATGAGCATCTGCGCCGACGCCGCCGTCCGCACCGCGACGCCGACCAGGGCCCAGATCCAGGCGAGGCTGAAGGCGAACAGCTGGAGGAACAGCAGCGCCAGCACCACGCCGCCCACGCCGCCGTCCGGGCGGAACCCCAGCGCCAGCCCCAGCATCAGAGGCACGACCGACGCCACCGCGTACCGGACCACGTCCCCCAGCATCGCCCCGACCAGCACCGACGACTGCCACACCGGCAGCGACCGCACCCGGTCGAACACCCCCTGGTCGATGTCCACGTTCAGCACGAACCCGGTGTTCATGCTCGCGAGCACGACCGCGATGACCGAGACCCCGGGCAGGAAGAAGTCCAGGTACTCACCGGGCGACCCCGCGATCGCCCCGCCGAACAAGTAGGTGAAGAGCAGGGTGAACATGACCGCCTGGAGCAGGGCGCCGAACAGCCCCTCGGGGGCCCGCTTGATCTTCAGGAGCGAGCGGGACGCGAAGGTCAGCGACGCCGAGAGCACGCCCGCCCTCGGCGGGCGCTCGCCGGGCGCCAGCAGGGGTCCGCGCACTCTCTCGCCCGCCACCGGCTGGGACGTCGTCATCTCGCCCGCCTCCTCACTCCGCGCTCGAGCAGTCAGGGCAAATAATAAACCCGCAACTTATATAAGGCAAGTCTAATGACCTGCCCCGCCCCGCGGACCCGCCGCCGGACCGGTCAGGCGCCGTCCCGGTCAGGCGCCGTCCCGGTCAGGCGCCGTCCCGGTCAGGCGCCGTCCCGGTGGTAGAAGTCCTCGATGTACTTCACGAAGGGGTCCCTGTCGAGGTAGCCGTCCCCGTCCTCGTCGAGCCGCTGGAACCCCTCCAGGCTCTCCATCTGCGGGTAGCCCGTCGCCGAATGGGTCGTCATCCACACCTGGAGGGACACTCGCCTGTCGGCGTCCGCGCCCATGTCGAACACCGCGACGCCCCAGGGGATGGCGACGTCCTCGATGAAGCCCGGCTGCTCGTGGGAGTCGACCCACTCCCGCCTGGTCACCTTCTTGTCCCCGGGCTCGTCGACGGTCCCCTCCAACCGCTGCCACAGCCTGTTGGACGGCCGCGTTATCGCCAGCCACTGGGGCGAGCCGGGCGGTACGTGCAGCGCGCGGCACCACCGCTGCACGAGCAGGTCGACGTCGGCCTGTTCGATGACGCCGTCGCCGTCGTGGTCGAAAGCTTTGAAGAGCGCCTCGTACTCTTCTGCAGTGGCCATGCGGAACACTCCTCGGATCGGGGACGCGCGGCGCGCGTCGCCACCGGTCAGGCCCGCCCCTCCCGCAGCACGGGATCGAGGCGGTTCAGGAGAATCGATCTCCACGCGGTCTCGTGCTCTTCCCTCGTCCTGTCGTCCGGGAAGCCCGCGTGCGTCAGGTGCAGCAGGGTGCCGCCGGGGCGCGGTGCCAGCTCGACGGTCAGCACCGTCTCGACCCCGCGGGTACCCGCCTCGTTGAGCCAGGTGAGTTCGATCAGCCGGTCCGGGACGACCCTCAGGAACCGGCCGTAGTGCGGATGCCTCCGCCCCTCGTGGAACGTCTGGAAGAAGTAGGGCTCGTCGACCTCGGCCCTCATCACGATCTCACCCGGCTCGGCGAACCACCGGTCGAACCGCTCCGTCCAGGCGCGGAACACCGCGCCGGCGGGCGCGTCCGCGGCATGGTCCACGATCGCGCGGTACGGCCTGGCCGACAGGTCGGGCGGGCAGATCGGCGGCGTCACGAACCCCTCCAGCTCGCTAGACACTTGAACTATATATAGTAATCTCCTGCAGGAGTAGACCGGGGAACGCCTCGCCGGCGCTCGGTCCCTGCCCTCGGGAGGATCCCACCATGCGCGTGCTGTTCATCTCCGTTCCCGCGGCCGGCCACGTCTTCACGCTCGTGCCCCTGGCATGGGCCTTCCGCTCCGCGGGCCACGAGGTGCTCGTGGCGCTCGCGGAGCGCCCCGAGTGGGCGGCCGGGGCAGGGCTGCCCGTGGTCGACGTGGCGCCGGGCTACAGCGCCGTGACGATCGCGCAGAAGGTACTCGAGGACGATCCCGGGTTCGCGGAGACGTGGTTCCGGAGCGTCGGGCCGGACAGGGACATCTCCCCCCGGGCGCCCATGTTCGCCGGGTTCAACCGGCCGCTGGTCCCCGGGACCATGGAGGTGGTCGACCAGTGGCGCCCGGACCTCGTCGTCTACGAGCAGACGACCACGGTCGGGGCGATGGCGGCGGCCAGGCTCGGCGTCCCGGCCGTCCAGCGGAACCTGGGGCCCTTCACCACCGGGCGGACCCACCAGCTGACGGCCGGACTGCTGTCGGACCTGTGCGAGGAGTACGGGGTTCCGGCCATCCCGCGGCCCGCGATGATCCTGGAGCGGCTGCCGCCGAGCATGCTGCACGCCAGGCCCGAGGGCGGGTTCATGGGCGGGCACTCCTACGACGGCGGCGGCGTCCTCGGCGGGCTGTGGCGGGAGCGGCCGCAGCGGCCGAGAGTCGTGCTCTCGCTCGGCGGCGGCTTCTCGGCCAGGTTCTTCGGCCTCGGCACCCTGCCGCCGGTCATCGAGGCCGCGTCGAAGGTCGACGCCGACTTCGTGCTCGCGCTCGGCAACGTCGACACCTCCGCCCTGGGGACGCTGCCGCCGAACGTCCGGCCCGCCGACGGCTGGGTCCCCTTCGGCGAGCTGTTCCGGACGTGCTCGGCGGTCGTGCACCACGGCGGCGCCAACACCGTCATGTCCGCGGTCGAGGCCGGCATCCCCCAGATGGTCGCCCTGGACCCGCAGGACGTGGCCTCGGAAGCCATCGGGCAGGACGTGCGCGACCGGGGCATCGGCCTCACGGCGCCCGCGGAGGAGATCACCGCGACGATGCTGGAGCGCCTGCTGGAGGACGGGACGCTGCGGACGGCGACCGCCGAGGTCCACACCGAGGTCGCGGGCCTGCCGTCGCCCACGGCGGTCGCCGCCGAGCTGTCCGGCCTGGTCGCGCGCCTGTAGCCCGTCCGCTCGCCCGCCCGTCGCCGGCCCCGGAACGGGCGGGCGGGCGGTCCGGCGGTTTCACGCCTTTCGCGGCGCCTGGTCCCCCACCGTGCCGCGGGCCTCGCGCCGGCCCCTGGCGACCTCCGTGGCCAGGGCGTCGAGGGGCTGGGACCAGAACCGGCGGAACTGCTCCAGCCACGTGTCGACCTCGCGCAGGGGCGCGGGGTCGATCGCGTAGAGCCGCCTCGTCCCCTCGGCCCGGACCGAGGCGAACCCGTGGTCGCGCAGCACCTTCAGGTGCTGCGACACCGCCGGCTGGGAGATCCCGAACTCGTCCTGGATGACGGCGCAGATCTCCCCGGAGGAGTGTCCGCCACCGGACAGCAGCTCCAGGATGCGGCGGCGGACCGGATCGCCGAGAACATCGAACGCGTGCACGAATTAATAATAGCAAACTTATATAACTCGGCCTCGGCCGCGTGCCGGCGACCGGGCGCGCGCCCGGGCCTGACACCAACCTCATGACCCAGTACAGCTAGCGGGCGCCGAACAGGCCGCGGTTCAGGACGGGCTTCGCGGTCTCCTGGAAGTCGATCTCCGGATCGAGTTCGCGGATCGTCCCCTCGATGACGAGCAGGGACAGCAGCGGGAAGATCAGCTCGGGCGCCGCGTGGATGCCGAACCGGCGCTGCAGGTCGAACATCTCGGTGGCGAAGGCGATCAGGCTGAACTCCTTGGCCGGCAGTCCGTGGCTGCGCTCGACCAGGTCGGCCATCCGGACGATGAAGCCGTCGAGGTCTGCGTCGTCGCGCACCCCCGCCGAGCTCTGGATGACGATCTCGGCGCAGCGGCGGCCCCGGCCGGTGGACATGTTCATGAAGAACTCGGCGAACAGGCGGCGCAATCGCTCGGTCAGCCGCACGCTGAACCCGGCGTCGAGCACGACGACCTGCCCCTGGCGGGTGAAGTAGAGGTTCCCCGGGTGCATGTCGCAGTGCACGAAGCCGTCGACGAACAGCATCTGGTAGATCGCCGTCAGCGCCGACACCGCGAACCGCCTGCGCATCGCCGGCGGGCATTTCGCCGCGGCGCCCACGTCCAGGTCCGGGATGAACTCCATGACGATGCAGCGCGGCCGCGACTCGGCCTGGTGCACCTGCGGAACCCACACCCTGGGCACGGGCGCCAGGTTGTCGCGCAGCCGCGTCAGGCTGTCGGCCTCGCGGGCGAAGTCCAGCTGCCCGAGGACGGCGGCGCACATGCTGTCCACTACGGCGGTGACCGGCACGCCGCGGAACACCGGCAGGCGGGCGGCCAGCGCGGCGCCCGCCCTCATCAGCGCGAGGTCCTGCCTCATCACCCGGTCGATGCCGGGCCGGCGCAGCTTGATCGCCACCTGGCCGCCGGACTCGAGCGTGCCCCGGTAGACGGACGCGACGCTCCCGCTGGCGACCGGCCGCTCCTCGACGTGCGCGAAGCGCCCTTCGGCCGCCCGCATGCCGTAGGCCTCCGCGAAGGCGCGGCGGGTCTCGGCGCGGTTCAGCGGCGCCACCGAGTCCTGGAGGACGGACAACTCGTCGCAGAGGGCCGCGGGAAGCACGTCCCGCCGGGTGCCGAGCACCTGGCCGGCCTTGATGAAGGTGGGGCCGAGCCTCATCAGCAGGACGGCCGTCCGCCGGTAGAGGTACCGGCGTCCCTCCGCGCGGCCGCGCAGCACCGTCCGGACGAGTCCGGCGATCCCGGCCGGCACCAGGGTCACGGCGACGATCGCAGCCACGCGCGCGCCCCGGCCCGCGAGCGCGAGCGGGGCGGGGGCCTCACGTCCGGCGGGGGTCGAGCGGATCCGCCGCTCAGCGCCTGTCGTCGTCATCGGTCTGCCTGCCTCCGGTGATTCCGGGTACCTCGATCGCCCGCAGCTGGAGGGTCGCGTGGTCGCAGTACCAGATCAGCTGGCCGTCCCAGGCGATCCCGGTGGGACTGCCGTTGACCGTGATCGACGCCACCTCGCGCCCCTGGTTCAGATCGACCAGGTTGATGGAGCATCCGCGGTAGTCGGCGTACGCCAGGTAGTCGTCGGAGACGGTGACCCCGGCGACCGGCCGGTGCACCGGGTAGCTGGCGATCAGCCGCAGGTCCTCGACGCTTCGCAGGTCGACGACCTGGAGGTCTTCGTATCCGGTCCACACGCCCTGGCTCGTGGCCTCCAGCCCGCACAGCTGCCGGCCGGGCCGCGGGTTGGGCAGTTCGCCGACGACGTCCCCGGACTCGGGGTCGATGACGCGCAGGGTCCGCCGCTCGCCCACCACCTGGACGAGGCTGCCGCCGAGCGTGGTCAGGTCCGTGCGGACGCCGGGGCACGGGATCCTCCGCACCACCTCTCCGGTCCGGGGGTCCATCGCCGCGATCTGGTTCTGCACGGCTTCGGAGTACCAGAGGTACTGCCCGGTCCAGGTGAGCCCGCACAGTTTCAGGCCGCCGCGAACCGGTATGTCGCGCACCGACCCCGCCGCGTAAGGCATCAGCGCCCTCCCTTCCTGCTGAGGCCGCACTCAAGCCGCCAGTCGGTGGCCACCCGTACGTCTTCGGGCCGGTGCATCCGGACGTGCAGCACGTCTCCCGCCGACACCGCGGTGTGCCGCAGCGGCCAGATCCAGACCGCCCAGTTGCAGCCCGGGTACGAGGGGAGGTTCGACAGCGTCACGCCGGGTGCGAGGGTGGCGGTGAAGTATCCGGCGATGGCATGCAGCCGGCCGGCCCGGTTGATGGTCAGCCGCCGGCTCGGCCGCTGCTGCTCCCCCTTGGCGCCGCGCTGGTCGGCGATGGCCGCCGGCTCGCTGAGCATCGCGGGCGGGCGCTGGAAGAAGTGCAGCTGGGCGGCGGGGGCTACGCATTCCTGAACCGCGTCCAGCCGGTAGCCGAGGAAGTCCTCGTCCCAGATCCCCCAGCCCTCGCCGTCGAACTCGATGGCCGCCAGCCGGGTGACCAGCCGCTCCGGGACGATCCTTCCGCCGGGAGCGAGGTTGCGCCGCGCGAAGGAGCCGAGGACCTCCATCATCTGCTCCTCCGGCCCGAGGTTGCCCATCATCTCCGAGACCACGACGTCCGCCTTGACCGGCAGCCGGACCCGGCGGGCGTCGCCGTGGACGAGGGTGAGCCTGCCCTTGAGGTCGTTCTGCTCGGCGATCCTGGCCGCGACCTGGGCCATCTCAGGGTCGGCCTCGACGGCGTAGACGTGCTCGGCGCCGCACCGCAGCGCGAGCATGGACAGCGCCAGCGCGCCGGCCCCGATGTCGGCCACGACGCCGCCGGGCGGGATCGCGTCCTCGAGCGCCCGCTCGTAGGCCTCCAGCCGGGGCCGGTCGGCGAGCATGGCCTGGTGCATCAGCAGCAGTCGCTGGTCCACGACGCCTCCCCCTTCGCAGGTACCCGGAACGGCCGGCGGGGCGGGCCGCAGGCACGTCCCGGCGGGACCGGAACTAGTGGAATTTCCATCAGATCCAGTCCCGCCGGTCGCGTCAAGAGGCTCGCGGGAAACCTCAGATGTTGACCGCCGCCGTCTCGCCGACGTGGGCGTCGCGCATCGCCAGCCGGACGCCGGTCAGCCGTGCCTTGACCGTGCCGTCGGTGGTGACGAGCGGCGAGTCCGCGCCGACCATGCGCAGCTCGCTGCCGGTGGCCTCGAGGTCCCTGAGCTTGCCGGACACGTGGGCCGGCCTGGCCGCGTACAGGTTGCCGTGCGGCGTCACGAGCTCGAACTCGGCGTCGATGTTCAGCTCACTCGGGAACCTGACCCGGCTGAGGCTGTCCTCGGTGCCGTCGCCCAGCGTGCCGCCCGACGGCCGCGGCCAGCTCGCCCGCAGCATCACGCGGCCGCCGAGGGCCTCGTTGTGGCCGACCATGGCGACCCGCGCCATCTGCGCGAGCACGCCCTGGCCCTCGTCGTGCTTGTCGGGGCCGAACAGGAGGATCTCCGTGCCGGCGGCCTTGCGGTAGTCGCCCTCCAGCTCGATGACCTCGGTCTTGCCGTTGACCTCGACCTCGATCTGCCCCTCCAGGGAGACCTGCATGATCATGGAGGGGTCGACCAGCATCGACATGCAGGGGCCAGCGCTCGCGGCGAAGAACACCGTGGGCGTCAGGCCGACCGGCTCGTTCTGGTCGTTGGCCGGGTACCAGGCCTCGGGCAGGGTGGTCCCGCGGACCACGTTGGGGGCCTGCACCACGTCGAACGGGCCGTCGCCGCGCGGGCTGCCCAGGTACGGGCCGGTCAGCGGCTTCTTGTAGGGCGGGATGCTGTCCACCACGCCGTAGATGTCGATGACGTTGCGGTGGGCCAGCCGCAGGGTGCTGGTCTCCAGGATGCCGAAGCGCCGGATGTAGAACTCGGCCGGGAAGTTCTTGCCCGGGACGATCTGGCGCACGTGGCCGGAGTTGGGGAGGAACGGGTTGGACAGGACCTGGATGCGGTCGTCCAGCTCGTAGCTGTACCCCTTGATGCCGACCTCGGGCGCGCTGATCAGTTCGGTCTCCAGCTCGGCGTGGCCCTTCTCGTCCACCCGGTGCTCGAAGCCCGGCATCGGCCACTTGTTCAGCTGGACGAAGCCGGACAGGTTGATGGTCTCCCGCCGGCCGGCGTAGTAGTCGTCGCCGAAGACGACGGTGGCCGCGGCGAGGATGTGCGGACGAATCGGCTTGGGTTCGAGGTTGAGGGACTCGTACGTCTCACGGAGAGAGCTCAAACCAGACACCTCCAGCGTCTGTCGAGAACGTGTGGTGGGCCACTGCCTGGTCCGCGGATCGATGACGGGGCCCTGTCGCTGAAGTTTTATATAGCGATTCGCCACCGTCAACCCCTCCTCCGCGCACCTCTCCGAGCCTCGGGACGGCCGAGGATTTCAGTGGCCACTTAACTGACCAGCTCAAAGCAAGCAAGACGAAGAGGCGGAGGCCGTGCGGACGCCTTGGAAATGAGAAGGATGTTGCTACAATTTATTAAAGTTTCTGGGAGCATCACGGAGAGGCCGGTGCCATGTGCGCGCTCAAGACCACGCCGGTGACGGCGGAACTGTACGACTACCTCACCGCTCACAGCCTCCCGGCGGACGACGCGCAGCGCCGCCTCATGGAGCGGACCGCCCGGCTCGGCCCGGTGGCGCGGATGCAGATCGGCCCGGACGAGGGAGCCTTCCTGACCCTGCTGGCCAGGCTCATGGGCGCCCGCCGGGCGATCGAGATCGGCACTTTCACCGGCTACTCGTCGCTGTGCATCGCCCGCGGGCTCGCCCCCGGCGGCCACCTCCTGTGCTGCGACGTCGACCAGGAGTGGGGCCGCATCGCCCGCGAGGCATGGGCGCAGGCAGGCGTGGCGGACCGGATCGAGCTGCGGCTCGGCCCGGCGCTGGAGACGCTGCGGGCGCTCGCCCCGGACCCGGTCGTCGATCTCGCCTTCATCGACGCCGACAAGGAGAACTACGTCGCCTACTACGAGGAACTGCTCCCGCGCATGCGTCCGGGCGGCGCCGTCCTGGCCGACAACGTCCTGTGGCGCGGCCACGTCGTCGACCCCGTCGTCGACGCTCCCCCCGCGGAGCTCTCCGCGACCAGGCGCGCGAGGGACGCCGACACCCGGGCGATCCGCGAGTTCAACGCCCATGTCGCCGCAGACGGCC
Source organism: Actinomadura coerulea (assembly GCF_014208105.1). NCBI lineage: Bacteria > Bacillati > Actinomycetota > Actinomycetes > Streptosporangiales > Thermomonosporaceae > Actinomadura > Actinomadura coerulea. The sequence goes on along the minus strand of NZ_JACHMQ010000001.1, from coordinate 1,669,574 downwards.
GGGTCGAGGCGGTCATCCTGTCGATCGGGGACGGCGTCACGCTGATCCGCAAACGGGACTGACCGCGCTCGGGACGCTCATGCCCGGCGCCCACCCGGCGCCGAGGGAGGACGGGGCCGCGCGGCGGCCCCGGTCGCGGGGCGACCGCGACGCCGCCGGGCGGAGCCCCGGCCGGCTCCGCCGGTACTCGTGCGGGCCGTCGGGCCGATCGGCGGGCCCCGGAACCAGCGCGTCGACCATGGGGTGGTTTTCGAGAGACATGGGTCCCTTCCAGGTCGGGGCCGGCATGCGGACGGCCGGCCGGACCGGGGCCTCCCCGGCTCTTACGCCCATTGCGAACAGCCGCCGATCCTCGCCAATTCACTTTAGAATCTGATAGTAACCGGCACCCCCGGGAGGAGCGAGGAGATGTTCGAGAGGTTCACCGACCGCGCGCGGCGGGTTGTCGTTCTGGCTCAGGAAGAGGCCAGGATGCTCAACCACAACTACATCGGCACCGAGCACATCCTCCTGGGTCTGATCCACGAGGGTGAGGGTGTTGCGGCCAAGGCTCTGGAGAGTCTGGGGATCAGTCTTGAGGCCGTGCGTCAGCAGGTCGAGGAGATCATTGGTCAGGGGCAGCAGGCTCCCTCTGGTCATATCCCGTTCACTCCGCGGGCGAAGAAGGTTTTGGAGCTGTCGCTGCGTGAGGCGTTGCAGCTGGGTCACAACTACATCGGTACCGAGCACATTCTTCTGGGGTTGATCCGGGAGGGTGAGGGTGTCGCGGCGCAGGTGCTGGTGAAGTTGGGTGCGGATCTGAACCGGGTGCGGCAGCAGGTGATCCAGTTGCTGCACGGGTACCAGGGCAAGGAGCCGGCGGCTTCGGGTGGTCCGTCGGAGGCGGCTCCGTCGACGTCGTTGGTGCTGGATCAGTTCGGTCGGAATCTGACGCAGGCGGCGCGTGAGGGCAAGCTCGACCCGGTGATCGGCCGGGACAAGGAGATCGAGCGGGTCATGCAGGTGCTGTCGCGGCGTACCAAGAACAATCCGGTGCTGGTGGGTGAGCCGGGTGTGGGTAAGACCGCGGTGGTGGAGGGGCTGGCGCAGAAGATCGTCAAGGGTGAGGTGCCCGAGACGCTCAAGGACAAGCAGCTCTACACCCTGGATCTGGGTGCTTTGGTGGCGGGTTCGCGGTATCGGGGTGATTTCGAGGAGCGTCTGAAGAAGGTGCTCAAGGAGATCCGGACCCGCGGTGACATCATCTTGTTCATCGATGAGCTGCACACGTTGGTGGGTGCGGGTGCGGCGGAGGGCGCGATCGACGCGGCGTCGATCCTGAAGCCGATGCTGGCGCGTGGTGAGCTGCAGACGATCGGCGCGACGACGCTGGATGAGTACCGCAAGCATCTGGAGAAGGACGCGGCGCTGGAGCGGCGGTTCCAGCCGATTCAGGTGGCCGAGCCGTCGTTGTCGCACACGATCGAGATCTTGAAGGGGTTGCGGGACCGGTACGAGGCGCATCACCGGGTGTCGATCACCGACAGTGCGCTGGTGGCCGCGGCGCAGTTGGCCGACCGCTACATCTCCGATCGGTTCCTGCCGGACAAGGCGATCGATCTGATCGATGAGGCGGGGTCGCGGATGCGGATCCGGCGGATGACGGCGCCGCCGGACCTGCGCGAGTACGACGAGAAGATCGCTGATGTGCGTCGTGACAAGGAGTCGGCGATCGACGCGCAGGACTTCGAGAAGGCGGCGGCGCTGCGTGATTCGGAGAAGCAGCTGCTGGGGCAGAAGGCGCAGCGGGAGAAGGAGTGGAAGGCCGGCGACATGGACGTGGTGGCCGAGGTCACCGACGAGCTGATCGCCGAGGTGCTGGCCACCGCGACGGGGATCCCGGTGTTCAAGCTGACCGAGGAGGAGTCGACCCGGCTGCTGCGGATGGAGGACGAGCTCCACAAGCGGGTGATCGGGCAGGAGGACGCGATCCGGGCGCTGTCGCAGTCGATCCGGCGGACGCGTGCGGGGTTGAAGGACCCCAAGCGGCCGGGTGGGTCGTTCATCTTCGCGGGGCCGTCGGGGGTGGGCAAGACCGAGTTGTCCAAGACGCTGGCGGAGTTCCTGTTCGGTGACGAGGACGCGCTGATCCAGCTGGACATGTCGGAGTTCATGGAGAAGCACACGGTGTCGCGGCTGTTCGGTTCTCCGCCCGGCTATGTCGGGTATGAGGAGGGCGGTCAGCTGACCGAGAAGGTGCGGCGCAAGCCGTTCTCGGTGGTGCTGTTCGACGAGATCGAGAAGGCCCACCAGGACATCTTCAACTCGCTGCTGCAGATCCTGGAGGACGGCCGGCTCACCGACGCCCAGGGCCGGGTGGTGGACTTCAAGAACACCGTCATCATCATGACGACCAACCTTGGGTCCAAGGACATCTCCAAGGGCGTGTCGATGGGGTTCGCGCGGCAGAACGACGAGCAGGGCTCCTACGAGCGGATGAAGGCCAAGGTGTCGGAGGAGCTCAAGCAGCACTTCCGGCCCGAGTTCCTCAACCGTGTCGATGACACGGTGGTGTTCCACCAGCTCACGCCCAAGGAGATCATCCAGATCGTGGATCTGATGATCGCCAAGGTCGACCAGCGGCTCCACGACCGCGACATGGGCATCGAGCTGCGGCAGGAGGCCAAGGACCTGCTCGCGATCCGCGGCTACGACCCGGTGCTGGGCGCCCGGCCGCTGCGCCGCACCATCCAGCGCGAGATCGAGGACAACCTGTCGGAGAAGATCCTCTACAACGAGCTCAAGCCCGGCCAGATCGTCATCGTCGGCACCGAGGGCTTCGACCCCGACAACACCGACTCGGCCGAGAACGCCAAGTTCACCTTCAAGGGCGTGCCCGAGTCCACGTCAGTGCCCGACGCGCCGCCCCCGGGCGCGGTCGCGCGTTAGCCCGCACGGTGCAGGACCAGGAAGGGAACCCGCGGCGGGCGCTCGTGATCGGGGGGCTGGGAGCGATCGGCGGCGCCGTGGTCCGGCGGTTGGGGAGCGACGGCTGGGAGTGCCTGTCGGCGTCCCGGTCGCCGCGCGCCGACATCGTCCTCGACATCGGGGACGAGGCGTCGGTCGTGGCGGCGTCGGCGGCGTGCCCGCCGCTGGACGCGCTCGTCATCGCCACCAATCTGGAGCCGAGCGCATCGCTCTCGGAGCTGACCGGCCGGCACGCGGCGGCGATGTTCGCCACGCATGTCACCGGACCGCTCCTGTTCATCCGGAGTGCGCGTCATCTGCTGGCGAAGGGGTCGAGCATCGTCTTCCTCTCGTCCCCGGCCGCCTGCCGCGGAAGCTACGACCCGTGCTACGCGGCGGCGAAAGGGGCCACGAACGCTCTCGCCCGGACGCTGGCGAAGGAGCTCGCACCGGACGTGCGCGTCAACGCGCTGTCCCCCAGCATCGTCGAGGACTCACCCGTGGCCCGGCGCATGACACCCGACTTCCGCGCCCGCCACCGCGACGCCTCCCTTCTGGAGCGGACCCTCTCGATGGACGAGTGCGCGGAAGCCGTCTCCTTCCTCGTCTCCCACCCGCACGTGACCGGGGCGATCCTGCATCTCAACGGCGGCGAGTTCCTCGGCGCGTAGCGGGTTCACTTGTCCTCGAACTCCGCGCCCAGCGCGTCCAGGTGCTGGGTCCAGAACCTGCGGAAGCGCTCCAGCCACGTGTCGATCTCCCGCAGGGTCGCGGAGTCCACGGCGTAGAGGCGGTGCGCGCCCCTCGCCCGGACCGTCGCGAGCCCGCTCTCCCGCAGGACGCGCAGGTGCTGGGACACCCCCGGCTGGGAGATCCCGAACTCCGCCTGGATGACCGCGGCGATGGCTCCGGAGGTCTGCTCGCCGTCGGCGAGCAGCTCCAGGATCCGGCGCCTCACCGGGTCCCCCAGGACATCGAACACGTGCATCACGCCATTATTTCGACGTGACTTATATAAGTCAATGCCTAAACAACGCGCCGCCCCTCGCCCCGCGGCCGGGCCGGAGGCCGGTAGCGGCCAGGGCCGGCGGCACGGGACACCGCGGGCCGGGGCGCGGGTCACTACCACCACATGCCCGGGTGCAGCTATATTTTTTTGTAGCGCACTCTCTGACCGCGCTCATTCCAGCGCGATACCTCCGGCACACCGGCCGGAGCGTTCGCCCGCCTTGGATGGAGAGGTGGCCCGATGGAGCTCAGCGCCTCCGCGCACGTCGACACGTTCTGCCGCGACAACCTGCCTCCCCACGACGAATGGCCCGAGTTCGACCTCGCGCTTCCGGAGGTCGCCTACCCCGAGCGGCTCAACTGCGCGCACGTCCTGCTGGACGAGACGGCGAAGGCGGTGGGCGCCGACCGGCCCTGCCTGCGCACACCCGGCGGCCTCCTGTGGACCTATGGCGACGTGCTGCGGCGGGCGAACCAGGTGGCCAGGGTGCTGGTCGACGACCTCGGGCTGGTGCCCGGCAACCGGGTGCTGCTGCGCGGGCCGAACAACCCGTGGCTCGCCGCGGCCTGGCTCGGCGTGCTGAAGGCGGGCGGCGTGGTGGTCACGACCATGCCGATGCTGCGGGCCCGGGAGCTGACCGCCATCGCCGAGCTGGCCGAGCCGAGCCTGGCGCTGTGCGACCACCGCTACCTGGAGGACCTGGCGGCGGCGCGGACCCCCGGAATGCGGACCGTGCCCTACGGCTCGGACGACGCCGGCGACCTGGTGTCCCGGGCGGCGGGCAAGGACGGCGTCTTCGAGGACGTCGACACCGCGGCCGACGACGTCGCGCTGCTGGCGTTCACCTCCGGCACCACCGGACGCCCCAAGGCCACGATGCACTTCCACCGCGACGTGCTGGCGATCGCCGACACCTTCTCCCGGCACCTCCTCAGGCCCGTTCCGGACGACGTCTTCGCCGCGTCGCCGCCGCTGGGGTTCACCTACGGGCTGGGCGGGCTGCTGGTGTTCCCGCTCCGCGCCGGCGCCTCCGCCCTGCTGATCGAGAAGGCGACCCCGGCCGAACTCGCCGAGATAGCGGCCGGGCACGGCGTGACGGTGCTGTCCACCGCGCCGACGACCTACCGCGCGATCCTGGCCGCCGGGCTGGCCGGGCGGCTGGCCGGGGTGCGGCGCTGCGTCTCGGCGGGCGAGCACCTTCCGGCCGCGGTGTGGAGGGCGTTCCACGAGCAGACGGGAGTGCGGATCATCGACGGGATCGGCTCGACGGAGATGCTGCACATCTTCGTCGCGGCCGCCGACGACGACATCAGGCCGGGCGCGACGGGCGTCCCGGTCCCCGGCTACCGGGCGGCCGTGGTCGACGCCGCCGGCCGGCCGGTGCCGGACGGGACCCCCGGGCAGCTCGCGGTCCGCGGCCCGACGGGCTGCCGCTACCTCGCCGACGCCCGGCAGAAGACCTACGTCCAGGACGGGTGGAACATCACCGGCGACACCTACGTCCGCGACGCCGACGGCTACTTCTGGTACCAGGCCCGCAGCGACGACATGATCATCTCGTCCGGCTACAACATCGCCGGTCCCGAGGTCGAGCAGGCGCTGATCGAGCATCCGGACGTGCTCGAATGCGGCGTGGTCGGCGCCCCCGACCCCGACCGCGGAGCCGTGGTGACGGCGTTCGTGGTGCTGCGCGAGGGGGTCGAGGGCGACGCGGACAAGGCCGCCGAGCTGCAGTCCTTCACCAAGCGGACGATCGCCCCGTACAAGTACCCGAGGTCGGTCCGGTTCGTCCGGGCACTCCCCCGCACCACCACCGGCAAGCTGCAGCGCTTCCCCCTGCGCGAGATCGCCGGAGGCGCCCGGTAGCGGCCGGCGCGGCGCACGCCGGGGCCCGCATCCGGTCATCCGCCCACCCGGCTGCGCGGTCTCCATGTCGCCCTGGCTGCGGATCAGCCTGCTGCCGTCGGCCTCCTCGGGCCGGGCCGGGCGTGTCCGGCCCGGCCCGGCCCGAAGGCTCCTACAGGCCCCGGCTGCGGCGGTAGTCGGCCACGACCAGGTCGGTCAGCTCCTGGAGAGAGGTCTCCGACGTGGGCTTGTCGAAGGAGATCCGGCCGTGCTGCAGCAGGTTGACCCGGTCGCAGACGTCCAGGACCTGGGCGTAGTTGTGCGCGATGATGATGATCGAGACCTCGCCTCGCTCCTTGAGGTCGCGGACCAGGTCGAGGATCATCGTGCCCTCCTTGGCGCCCATCGCCGCCAGCGGCTCGTCGAGCAGCAGGATGCGGGCGTCGGAGTACACCGAGCGGGCGACCGCGATGGCCTGCCGCTGGCCGCCGGACAGCTTGGCGACCTCGACGTCCACCGACGGGATCCGCACCCCCATGTCCGCGAGGTGCTCGGCGGCACGCCGGCGCATCGCGCGGTTGCTGAGCAGCGGCCAGCGCACCAGCTCCCGGTTGAGGAACATGTTGTGGTAGACGCTGAGCTCGTTGACCAGGGCGAGGTCCTGGTAGACGGTGTCGACGCCGAGCGAGCGGGCGTGGTCCACCGAGCGCGGGCTCACCTCGGCGCCGTCGATGAGGATGCGTCCGGAGTCCGGCCGCTGGAAGCCGCTGATGATCTTTATGAGCGTGGACTTCCCGGCGCCGTTGTCGCCGATGAGGCCGAGCACCTCGCCCTTGCCGAGGCGCAGCGTGACGTCGGCGAGGGCCTCCACGCCGCCGAAGCGCTTGCTGATGCCCTCCACCCGCAGAGCCTCGCTCATGAGCGCCCCGCCCTTCGCAACCGGGCCAGGTGGACGTTCAGCACCATCGAGATGATGATCGCCGACCCGAGGATGATGTTGAACGGGTTGGCGCTGATCCCGATGAGGTTGAAGCCGTTCTGCATCTCGGCCAGCACCAGCGCTCCGAGCAGCGCGCCGACGACGGTCCCCGAGCCCCCGGCCAGGGCGGTGCCGCCGATGACCGCCGCCGACACCGCGAAGAACATCGCGTTCGACCCGCCCGAGCTCGGGTCGATGGAGCCGACCCGGAAGGCCTCCAGGATGCCGGCGAACGCGCCGAGCGCTCCGGTCAGCATGAAGTTGCCGATCTTGATCCGGCCGGTGCGGATGCCCGCCTCCGCGGCACCGAGCGGGTTGCCGCCGGTCGCGACCGTGTGCAGTCCCCACCGGGTGCGGGTGAGCACCAGGTGGAAGAAGACCACGATCACCAGGCACCACGTCAGCTCCGCCCAGGGGGCGCGCCCGAACCAGCCGGCCAGGCCGTCCGCCGCCTCGGGGGTCTGCGCCGGGTAGGCGTGGGAGGTGGTCAGCATGATGCCCTGCACCAGGAACATCGAGCCCAGTGTGGCGACGAACGACGGCACCCGCAGCACGACGGTCACCAGTCCGTTGCCGAGCCCGATGAGCGCGCCGGCCAGGACCGACAGCACGATCGCGATGATCGGATAGACGCCGGAGAAGTCGACCATGTAGTGCATGAGGAAGGGCGCCAGCGCGAAGACCATCCCGACCGACAGGTCGATCTCGCCGCTGACGAGCAGGAACACCTCGCCGACCGCGATGATGGCGTACGGCGCCGTGCCCTGCGAGACGTTGACCAGGTTGTCGTGGGACAGGAAGACCGACTTGGCGGTCTGGAAGTAGATCAGCAGTCCGAGCGCCACCAGGAGGATCGTCGCCTCCCGGCGGCGCAGGAACGCGTCGGTGGCGAGGCCGGGCAGCCCCCGGGCACGCCGCGGTGGCGTGCCGGGGGTTGCCGCCTTGTCCCGTACGGTGCTTTCGCTCACTCCGCTCCTCCTCGTCAGACGTGAGCGATGGCGCCGGACCGCGGCACCAGCTGCTGGGCCGGGCTGGAGCCCTCGTACCGGGTCTTGGTCGTGAGGTACGGGCCGACGGTCTGCTTGTTGACGAAGGTCAGGCCGGTGTTGGTCACCGGGGGGAAGACCAGGCCGCCGGACAGCTTGTAGAACCAGAGGGCCATCACGGGCAGGAACCCCTGGAGGTAGGGCTGCTGGTCGATGGTGAAGTCAAGGTCGCCGGACTTGACGGCGCCGAGCGTGCCCGGGGTGAGGTCGAACCCGCCCGCGGCCACGCCCTTGCCCTTGAGGCCGTACTTCTGGATGACCTTGCCGATGGCCTCGGTGGAGCCCGCGTCCACCGCGAACATGCCCTTGACGTCCTTGTGGCCCTGGGCGTAGGCGTCGACGGTCGAGAGTTCCTTGGGCACCTCGGCGCCGGTCGCCACCGACGTGAACTTGATCGGCTTGCCGGAGGCCTTGATGGCGTCCTGCGCGCCGTCGATGCGCGGCTGGATGTTGAGCGAGCCCGGCGTGGCGATGAAGCCGACCGCGTCTCCCCCGGTCATCAGCGCCGCGATCTTGGCGCCGAGCTGGTAGCCGGAGGTGTACAGGTCCTGGCCGATGTAGGCGAGCCGGTTGGTGCCGGGGTCGTCCTTGGCGCCGTCGGCGTTGTAGGAGACCACGGGGATCCCGGCGTCCAGCGCCTTGTCCACCGGCTGCCGGAAGGCGGTCTTGTCCACCACGGCGACCGCGAGCCCGTCGGCCTTGCCGGAGATGGCCGCGTTGGCGGCGCTGACCATCTCGGGCACCGCCGAGTTCTGCGAGCCCGTCCACTGGAACGAGCAGCCCAGCAGGGCGCAGGCGTCCTGCGCGCCGTACTGCGTCGGCGTGAAGAACGGGTTCGTGGTGACGTGGTTGACGAACACGAACTTCCAGTTCGGCGTCTTCGGGAAGTGCCCGGGCCCGCCCTTGGCCGAGGACGTGCTCTTGTTGTCCGAGGAGCAGGCGGCCAGCAGCGCGGACGCGGCCGCCGTCGCGCTGACCAGGCCGGCGCCGCTGAGCAGCCGGCGCCGGGTGGGCTCGCTCAGGCCGAGAGTGTCGACGGCCTCTTCGACCGCCGGATCGATGCGCTCCATGTCAGGCTCCGAACTGGTAGACGGTCGTGGAGTGGTAGGTCCGGCCGGGGTCCAGCTCCGTCGAGGGGAAGTCCGCGTGGTTCGGCGAGTCGGGGAAGTGCTGGGTCTCCAGTGCGAACCCGTCGCCCTGCCGGTAGACGCGGCCGCCGGTTCCGACCAGGGTCCCGTCGAGGAAGTTGCCCGAGTAGAACTGGAGCCCGGGCTGGTCGGTGGAGATGGCGAGGGTGCGGCCGCTGGCGGGGTCATGGACGCGCGCGGCGACCTTCCAGCCGGAGCCGTCGAGGGCGAAGTTGTGGTCGTAGCCCTGGCCGTAGAGCAGCTGGTCGAAGCCGGTGCGGATGCGGGCGCCGATCGCGGCGGGCCGGGTGAAGTCGAGCGGGGTGCCGCGCACCGGGGCGATCCGGCCGGTCGGGATCAGCTCCGACGAGCCGACGGGGGTGTACCGGGAGCCGTTGATCTGGAGCCGGTGGTCGTAGACCGTGCCGCTGCCCTCGCCCGACAGGTTGAAGTAGGAGTGGTTGGTGAGGTTGACGACGGTCGGCTTGTCGGTGGTGGCGCCGTAGTCGAACCGGATGGCGTTGTGCCGCGTGACGGAGATGGTCACGTCGGTCTTGAGGGTGCCGGGGAAGCCCTGGTCGCCGTCCGGGCTGGTGTGGGACAGCCGGAGCGCGACGCCGCCGCCGCCCGTGATCGGGGTCGCGGACCAGACGCGCTGGTCGAAGCCGGTCGTGCCGCCGTGCAGGGTGTTCCCGTTGTTGTTGGTGGTCAGCTGGTACTCGTGCCCGTCGAGCGCGAACCGGCCCTTGGCGATGCGGTTGCCGTACCGGCCGATGAGCGCCCCGAAGTACGTGCTGTTCTTGGTGAGGTAGTCGGACAGGGTCGGGAAGCCCAGCGTGACGTTGGCGAGCCTGCCGTGCCGGTCGGGCGTCTCGATGGTCTGGATGATGCCGCCGTAGGTGATCACCCGGACGCGCATCGAGCCGTTGGTCAGGGTGTAGCGCCAGACCTTGGTGCCGTCGGGCATCGTGCCGAACAGGTCCTTGCCGACCCCGGGCTTCAGGGGACGGCCGGACGCCGTGGAGGAGGGGGCGAATCCGCCGATCGCGGCGCCGGCGAGCACGGCCAGCGCGACCAGCCTTACTGCGAAGCGTGATCTGGTCATGGGACGGGTTTCCTCACAGATCTCGGGGGTGGGGTGTCCTGGCGGCTAGAAGCCTTGCGCCAGGCGGTGGTACGCCTGGTTCCAGCGCATCTCGCGGCGGAACCGGGCGACCTCGGTGTCGCCGTCGATGACGAGCAGTTCCACGCCCGTCATCTCGGCGAGGTCGGCCAGGATCTCGGTGGTGACCGCCTGGGACAGCACCGTGTGGTGCGGTCCCCCGGCCGACAGCCATGCCTCGGTGGAGGTACGGAAGTCCGGGCGGGGCGCCCATACGGCCCGGGCCACCGGCAGCCGGGGCAGCGGTTCGGGGGGCGCCACCAGGTCGATCTCGTTGGCGACCAGCCGGAACCGGTCGCCGAGGTCGGCCAGTCCGACGACGAGACCCGGTCCCGGCGCCGCGTCGAACACGAGCCGGACCGGGTCCTGCCGTCCCCCGATGGACAGCGGGTGCACCTCGCAGCGGGGCACGCCGGCGGCGATGGAGGGGCAGACCTCCAGCATGTGGGCGCCCAGGATGAGCTCCCGGCCCGGGACGAGGTGGTAGGTGTAGTCCTCCATGAAGGAGGTGCCGCCGGGCAGTCCCGCGGCGGCGCTCTTGAGGGCCCGCAGCAGCAGGGCCGTCTTCCAGTCGCCCTCCGCGCCGAAGCCGTGGCCGTCGGCCATCAGGCGCTGGACGGCGATGCCCGGCAGCTGCGTCAGCCCGCCGAGATCCTCGAAGTTGGTGGTGAACGCCTGGTAGGACCCGGCGGCGAGGAAGTCGCGCAGCCCGAGCTCGATGCGCGCGGCGTCGCGCAGCGCCGGATGCCGTTCGCCGCCGGACCGCAGCTCCGGCACGACGGAGTACGTCTGCTCGTACTCCTCGGCGAGCTCGCCGACCCGGTGGTCCGGCACCGCGCCGACGGCCGCGGCGAGGTCGTTCACGCCGAAGGCGCTGACCGAGGCGCCGAACCGGATCTGCGCCTCGACCTTGTCGCCCTCGGTGACGGCGACGTCCCGCATGTTGTCTCCGAACCGGGCGAGCCGCAGCGTCCGCAGCTCGGCGCGACCGCGGGCGGCCCTGACCCACGAGGCGATCCGCGCGCGTACCGCGGGATCGGTGGTGTGCCCGGCCACCGTGGTGCGCGCCATGCCGAGCCGGGTCTGGAGGTGGGCGTGTTCGCGGTCCCCATGCGCGGCCTGGTTGAGGTTCATGAAGTCCATGTCGATGCTCGCCCACGGCAGCGCCACGTTCTCCTGGGTGTGCAGGTGCAGCAGCGGCTTGAGCAGGGCGTTCAACCCGGCGATCCACATCTTGGCGGGCGAGAACGTGTGCATCCAGGTGATGACCCCGACGCAGTCGTCGTCCGCGCCCGCCTGGAGCATCGTCCGCCGGATGGCCTCGGCATCGGTGAGCACCGGGCGCCACCGCACTGCCGCCGGGATGCCCGGATCCTCGTCCAGGGCCCGGGCGATCCGCCGTGACTGCTCGGCGACCTGGCGGAGCGTGTCCTCGCCGTACAAGGACTGGCTTCCGGTGAGGAACCAGATGGTCGGTGCCATCGCGGGGCTGCTCCCTTCGCGGGTCACGGACGCTGTCCGTAGGCGTTCTGGTAGCGCTGGTACAGGCGGTCGACGTCCTCGGGCCGCAGCGGGACGGGGTCGCCGAGCTGGCGGGCGAGGTGCACCGCCCGCGCCGCGTCCTCGCACATCACCGCCGCCTTGACCGCGGCCCGCGCGTCCGCGCCGATGGTGAAGACGCCGTGGTTGCGCATGATCACCGCGGGCGAGCGGTGGCCGCGGAGCGTGCCGACGATGCCGCGCCCGATCGAGTCGTCGCCGATCGGCGCGAACGGGCCGAGGGGGATCTCCGCGCCGAACTCGTCGGCCATGGCCGTCAGGACGCAGGGCACCGGCTCCCCGCGGGCGGCCCAGGCGCAGGCGTAGGCGGAGTGCGTGTGCACCACTCCGCCGACCTCGGGCATGTGCCGGTAGACGTAGGCGTGCGCGGCGGTGTCGCTCGAAGGACGCAGGCCGCCCTCGACGACCGTCCCTTCGAGGTCGCAGACCACCATCGCCTCCGGGGACAGCTCGTCGTAGGACACGCCACTGGGTTTGATCACCATCAGGTCGCGGCCGGGCACCCGGGCGGAGATGTTGCCCGCCGTCCACACGACCAGCCCGTACCTGACGAGCTCGGCGTGCAGGTCGCTGACGGTCCGCCGCAGCGCGCGGACCCGCTCGTCGGTCGTGCCGGGCATCACAGGCTCCCTTCCGAGCCGAGCGCGTCGTTGCGCAGCCGGCGCAGCCGGTGCAGGACCTCGCTGCTCGCGCCGCCCCGGGCCGCGAAGTGGTCGTGCAGTTCGCGGTACTCCGCGTAGAGGAGGTCATAGGTGTCAGCCCGGGCCGGATCCGGCACGTAGGCGGCGGTGACCACCCGGCCCATCGCCGCCGCGGCCTCCGGCACGTCTGGGTGGGCGCCCGCCGCGACGGCGGCGTGGATGGCGGCGCCGAGCGCCGGAGCCTGGTCGGAGGCGGCGATGGAGACCGGCCGGCGCAGGACGTCGGCGTAGGTCCGCATCAGCGCCGCGTTGCGTTTCAGCCCGCCGGCGACGACGAACTCCTCGACCGGGACCCCGGCCGCCTCGAAGGCCTCGACGATGATCCGGGTCCCGTAGGCCGTCGCCTCCATGAGCGCGCGGTAGACCTCCTCCGGCCGGGTGGCCAGGGTCATCCCGGCGATCACGCCCGACAGGTGGTGGTCGACCAGGACCGAGCGGTTGCCGCCCATCCAGTCCAGGGCCACCAGCCCGTGCGAGCCGACGGGCGCGTCCGCCGATCCCGCCGCCAGTTCGTCGTGGTCCCGTCCGGTCATGCGCGTCCACCAGGCGAAGACGTCGCCGACCGCGCTCTGCCCGGCCTCGTAGCCGTAGGCCCCGGCGGTGATGCCGCCGTCCACGACGCCGCAGATCCCCGGCACCTCGGCGAGGACCGCGCTGTTGACCACGTGGCAGGTCGACGTCCCCATGATCGCCAGCAGCCGGCCGTGCCCGACCGCGCGGGCGGCCGGCGCGGTCACATGGGCGTCGACGTTGCCGGCGGCCACCGCGATGCCCTCCGGCAGGCCGGTCCGGCGGGCCGCCTCGGCGGTCAGCGCCCCGGCCCGCGACCCCAGCGGGGAGAGCGGATGGGCCAGCCGCGTGGCCGCGAAGTCGGCGAAGCCGGGGTGCAGCGCGGCCAGGTAGCCGGCGGAGGGGTAGCCGCCGTCCTGGTGGAGGCCCTTGTAGCCGGCCGTGCAGGCGTTGCGCGTCTCGCGGCCGGTCAGCTGCCAGACGATCCAGTCCGCCGCCTCGATCCAGCGCTCCGAGCGCCGGTAGGTGTCCGGGTCCTCCTCCAGGACCTGCAGCGCCTTCGCGAACTGCCATTCCGAGGAGACCCGCCCGCCGTACCGCTTGATCCACTTCTCTCCGCGCTCGTGCGCCAGCGCGGTGATGCGGTCGGCCTGCGGCTGCGCCGCATGGTGCTTCCACAGCTTCGGCCAGGCGTGCGGCCGGGCGGCCCCCTCCGGGAGCTCGCACAGGGGGGTGCCGTCCGACCGGACGGGAAGCACCGTGCAGGACGTGAAGTCGGTGCCGATCCCGACGATCCGGGCCGGATCCACCCCGGCCTCGGCGAGGGCCGCGGGAACGGCGGTGCGCAGCACCTCCCGCCAGTCCGCGGGGTTCTGCAGCGCCCAGTCGGGCGGGAGCGGCTCCCCCGTGCCGGGCAGGGCCCGCTCGATCACCGCGTCGGCGTAGTCGTGGACGGCGCCGCCGAGCTCGGCGCCGTCGGCGACCCGGACGACGACCGCCCGGCCCGACAGCGTGCCGAAGTCGACGCCGACGACGCAGGCGTCCCGGTCGATGTTAGCGCTCACAATTTCCTCATCGCTGGGATACGGGGGCATCGGAAGGTCAGGAGCGCGGGGCCGGCCGGGCGCTGGACCTGACCACCAGCTCCGGCGGGATCAGCACATTCCCCGGCGGCCCCGGGGATCCGCCCAGGCGCTGCACCAGCAGCTCCAGCGAGCGGCGGCCGAGCTCGCCGAAGTCCTGGCGCACCGTGGACAACGGCGGGACGAAGTAGGCGGCCTCCGGGATGTCGTCGAAGCCGACCAGGCCGACGTCCTCGGGGACCCGGCGGCCGGCCTCGTGCAGGGCGCGCAGGACGCCCAGGGCCATGTGGTCGTTGGCGCAGAACACCGCCGTGACCGCGGGGTCCTCCGCGAGCCGTCGGCCGGCCTCGTACCCCGATCGGGCGCTCCAGTCACCGGTGAGCATCTCCGGAACCGCCGCCCCGGCCTCGGCCAGGGTCGCGCGCCACCCGTCGGCCCGGCCGACCGCGTCGAGCCAGGTCGCGGGCCCCGCGACGTGGTGGACGGTGCGGTGCCCGAGGTCGAGCAGGTGGCGGGTGGCCGCCACGGCGCCGGCGCGCTGGTCGATGGCCGCCATCGGAACCCCCGCGGTCAGGCCGCACCCGGCCCCCACCAGCGGTACGAGCCGGCCGGCCTGGGCCAGCACGTCGTTGGTCGAGGTGTGCGGGGCGATCACCACGACGCCCTCGACGGCCTGCTCGGCCAGCCGTCCGACCGCGTCCAGCAGGGCGCGCTGCGTGATCGCCCGCAGGCTGACGATGCTGACGAAGAAGTCGGCGTTCCGGGCGGCCTGCTCGATGCCGTGCAGCATCGACGCCGGGCCGTAGAGCGTGGACTCGAAGCTGACCACGCCGAGTGTCCTGGAGCGCCGGGTCACCAGGGTCCGGGCCGCCGAGTTCGGCCGGTAGCCGAGCTCGGCGATCGCCGCCAGCACGCGGGCGCGGGTCCGCGCCGAGACGTTCGGATGGTCGTTGACCACCCGCGACACCGTCTGGTGCGACACCCCCGCCAGCTGGGCGACGTCGGCCATGATCGGCGGATTCGACGAGCCGTGGTCCGCCACCGTCTCCTCCTCCGCGCTCGCGCCGGTGCCCGGCTTGATGCGTACGGCCGATTGTGAGCGCGAACATTTCACCCGTCAAGACCCCGGACGCGACGAGCCTCAAGGCTCATCAGGAGTTCCCGCCTCCGCCGCCCGCCGGCGCGCCGCCCGCGCGACCGCCCGCGGCCGGGAAGAGGCCTCGTCCGAACCGGACTAATAGCACGAAATCGGGTACATCTCAGACATACGCATCATGGACACCCGTGACGTCCGAGGACGGGGGCGACGAGCACGGGCCGCCGTTCCGGACGCCTGCGAGCCGACTCTCTATGAGGGGAGAGGACGTGGCGGACACCAACCGAGGCGTCGTGTACCAGGGACCGGGCGAGGTCACGGTCGAGGACCTCGACTTCCCCAAGCTCGAACTGGCCGAACAGGGCGGGCGCAAGCTGGAGCACGGCGTCATCCTGAAGGTACTGGCCACCAACATCTGCGGTTCCGACCAGCACATGGTGCGCGGCCGGACGACCGCGCCCGCCGGGCTCACGCTCGGCCACGAGATCACCGGCGAGGTGATCGAGACGGGCAGGGACGTCGAGTTCATCAAAAAGGGCGACCTCGTCAGCGTCCCGTTCAACATCGCGTGCGGCCGCTGCCGCAACTGCAAGGAGCGCCACACCGGCGTGTGCGAGAACGTCAACCGGGAACGGCCGGGCGCGGCCTACGGGTACGTCGACATGGGCGGCTGGCACGGCGGCCAGGCCGCGTACGCGGTCGTCCCGTACGCCGACTTCAACCTGCTGAAGTTCCCGGCCGACCGCGACACCGTGATGGAGAAGCTGCCCGACCTGGCCATGCTGTCGGACATCTTCCCGACCGGCTACCACGGCGCCTACACCGCGGGCGTCACGACCGGGTCGACCGTGTACGTGGCGGGCGCGGGACCGGTCGGCCTCGCGAGCGCGAGCGCGAGCCTGCTGCTCGGCGCCGCCGTCGTGATCGTCGGCGACATGAACGCGCAGCGGCTGGAGCAGGCCCGCGGCTTCGGCTGCGAGACCATCGACCTGTCGGAGCACGCCGACGTCGCCGCGCAGATCGAGCAGATCCTCGGCGTACCCGAGGTGGACGCCTCCGTCGACTGCGTCGGGTTCGAGGCGCGCGGCCAGGGGCACGAGGGGGCGAGGACGGAGCAGCCCGCGACCGTCCTCAACACGCTCATGGACGTCACCCGCACCGCCGCCGGGCTCGGCATCCCCGGCCTGTACGTCACCGGCGACCCGGGCGCGGCGGACGAGAACGCGAAGGAGGGGCAGCTCGGGCTGCGGATCGGCCTCGGCTGGGCCAAGTCGCAGTACCTCGTCACGGGCCAGTGCCCGGTCATGAGGTACAACCGGCAGCTGATGATGGCGATCCTGCACGACCGGACCCA
The DNA here is from genome assembly GCF_014208105.1 of Actinomadura coerulea. NCBI lineage: Bacteria > Bacillati > Actinomycetota > Actinomycetes > Streptosporangiales > Thermomonosporaceae > Actinomadura > Actinomadura coerulea. The sequence goes on along the minus strand of NZ_JACHMQ010000001.1, from coordinate 1,653,157 downwards.
GATCGCCCAGAACGTCAACGCGTCGGTCATCCCGCTCGAGCGGGCGCCGCAGGGCTACGCCGAGTTCGACCGGGGCGCGGCGCGCAAGTACATCCTCGACCCGCACGGCACGCTGGGGGCGGCGGCCTGAGCCGGGCACCCCGCTCTCAGAGATCTGCTCGGCGCACTCCGGGCGACGACCGGCCGCCGGCCGTCGCCCGAACCCCGCCCGGTGCACCGGGGACCGTCCCGCCGGCCGGGTACTACCGCACCGGCAGGCCCGTGACGGTGCGGCCGATCACCAGGCGCTGGATCTCCGAGGTGCCCTCGAAGATCGTGAAGATCTTGGAGTCGCGGTGCATGCGCTCCACGGGGTACTCGCGGGTGTAGCCGTTGCCGCCGAGGATCTGGATGGCCTCCTCGGTGACGTTGACCGACATCTCGCTGGCCATCAGCTTGGCCATCGAGCCCTCGGCGTTCTCGAAGTCCTTGCCGGTGCGGGCCATCCAGGCGGCCCGCCACACCATGAGGCGGGCGGCGTCCAGGCGGCACTTCATGTCGGCCAGCTTGAAGGCGACGGCCTGGAAGTCGCCGATCTTCCTGCCGAACTGCTCGCGCTCCCGCGCGTACTGGAGGGCGTAGTCGTAGGCGGCGCGGCCGACGCCGAGGGCCATCGCCCCGACGGCCGGGCGGGTCGTCTCGAAGGTCTTCATCGCGGCCTGGCCCTTGGAGCTCTTGCCCTCGCGGCTGCGCGCGATGCGCTCGTCGAACCGGTCCTTGCCGCCGACGACCAGGTGGGACGGGATCCGGACGTCCTCCAGGATCACCTCGGCGGTGTGCGAGGCGCGGATGCCGTGCTTCCTGAACTTCTGGCCCTGCCGCAGGCCCGGGGTGTTCGGCGGGACGATGAAGCTGGCCTGGCCGCGGCTGCCGAGGTCGGGGTGGACCGAGGCGACGATCACGTGGACGTCGGCGATGCCGCCGTTGGTCGCCCAGGTCTTGGTGCCGTTCAGCACCCACTCGTCCTTGGCCTCGTCGAACACGGCGCGGGTGCGGATGGAGCCGACGTCGCTGCCGGCGTCGGGCTCGGAGGCGCAGAAGGCGCCGAGCTTGATGTCGTCGGTGGTGCCGAACATCTGCGGCACCCACTCGCTGACCTGCTCCGGCGTGCCCACGGCGGCGACGGACGCGGCGGCGAGGCCGGTCCCCACGATCGACAGGGCGATGCCCGCGTCGCCCCAGAAGAGCTCCTCGAACGCCACCGGGATGCCGAGCCCCGTCGGCTCCAGCCACTGGGTGGCGAAGAAGTCGAGGGAGTAGATGCCGACCTTGGACGCCTCCTGGATCAGCGGCCAGGGGGTCTCCTCGCGCTCGTCCCACTCCTCCGCGGCGGGACGGATGACGTCCTTGGCGAACTCGTGCACCCAGTCCCTGACCTCGCGAACGTCCTCGCTGGGCTCCAGCGAGAACGGCGTCTGCTCCGCGCTCGTCATGATTAATTGACCCTCTCTCCAATATCGCGTGTTACCAACGGTAGCACCATCCGGAGTTACCACAGGTAACACGCGGGGCGGCGTTCGCGGCGGCCGGCGCCGCGAACACCGCCGTCCAGGGGAGGGACGCGCGGGCACGGCCCGTCATTCGGCGGCGTGCCGGTCCAGGAACTCGTAGACGTCGGCCTCGTCGACGCCGGGGAACGCTCCCGGCGGAAGCACCGACAGGACGTGCGAATGGGCGCGCGCCGACGGCCACGCCATCCCCTCCCACCGGTCCGACAGCGCCTTCGGGGGCCGCTGGCAGCAGTCGCCGTCCGGGCATGCCGACCTCACCCGCCGGGTCGTCTCCCGGCCGCGGAACCAGCGGGAGTCCTCGAACCGGACTCCCAGCGTGATCGCGAAGTCGCGCTCGTGGCTGGGGTCGATGTGCGACAGGCACCAGTAGGTCCCGTTGGGGGTGTCGGTGTACTGGTAGTAGACGGAGAAGCGGTCCGCGGCGCCGAACACGTGCCGCCCGGCCCACTCCCGGCACATCCGCTGGCCCTCGATCGCGCCGTCCTCGTCCTGCGGGAAGGCCAGGCCGTCGTTGGCGTACGCCTTGTAGATCGTGCCGTTCTCGTCGTTCTTGGTGAAGTGCAGCTGCAGGTCGAGGTGGTGGGTCGCGACGTTGGTGAAGCGGTGCGCGGCCATCTCGTAGGAGACGGAGAAGACGTCGGCCAGGTCCTCCACCGACAGCTCGCGGGCGGCCTTGGCCTCCTGCAGGAACGGGACGACGCTGCGCTCGGGCATCAGGATCGCCGCGCCGAAGTAGTTGGCCTCGACGCGCTGGCGCAGGAAGTCGGCGAAGTCGCGCGGCTGGTCGTGGTCGAGGGCGATGTGCCCGAGGGTCTGCAGCAGGATCGTCCGCGGCGTGTGCATGCCGAGCTGCTCGCGCTCCAGGTAGATCCGCCGGTTGCGCAGGTCGGTGATCGACCGGACCGAGCGCGGCAGGTCCTGGACGTACTGGAGGCTGAAGCCGAAGTGCCCGACCAGCGTCATCAGCAGCCCCTGCGAGACCGCGCCGCGACGGTAGCCGACGGCGTCGAGGGTCTGGGACGCGACGTGCTCGATCTCGGCGAAGTGGTTGCCGCGCTCGTGCATCTGGCGGCGCAGCTCGGCGTTGGCCTTGCGGGCCTCCTCGGGACTCGCGGTGGGCTTGGTGCGGCTGCGCCTGAGCTCCCCGTACAGCGCGAGGATGTGCTCGATGACCTCGTTCGGCATCCGCTTGCCGACCTTCAGGTGCGACAGGCCGAGCGTCCGGTACAGCGGGTCGCGCTGCGCCTCCTCCAGCTGGATCTCCAGCTGGGCGCGCCGGCTGGGGGGCTGGCGGCGCAGGAGCTCCTCCACCGGGCATTCCAGCGCGCCGGCGAGGGCCTGCAGCAGCGACAGCTTGGGCTCGCGCCGCCCGTTCTCCAGCAGGGAGAGCTGGGAGGGGGCGCGGCCCACGCGCTCGCCGAGCTCCGACAGCGTCAGGCCGCGGGCGCGCCGCAGATGGCGGAGCCGCTGCCCGAACGTGACGAGGTCCACGTCAGTCGTCAAGTTAAGGGGTTCTTCTGCCCGCAAGGTCGTCACGGCTTCATCGTAGCGGAAATTTCGCACTTCTTCTGTTACTCGTCAGTTCATAACCGGCTTGCCCCGGGGGCATAGTCGTGAACAAGCACCCAGGGGACGACACGGAAGGGCGAGATGATGAGTGACAGTCGCCTCAAGGGCGCAGCCGAGGAGCTGCAGCGGCAGTGGGAGTCCGACCCGCGCTGGAATGGCGTCGAGCGGACCTACACGGCCGAGGACGTCGTCCGGATCCGCGGATCCGTCCAGGAGGAGCACACCCTCGCGCGCCTCGGCGCCGAGCGGCTCTGGACCCTCCTGCACGAGGAGGACTACGTCCACTCGCTCGGCGCGCTGACCGGCTTGCAGGCCGTCCAGCAGGTCAAGGCGGGCCTGAAGGCCATCTACCTGTCCGGCTGGCAGGTCGCTGCCGACGCCAACCTGGCGGGCCAGACCTACCCCGACCAGAGCATCTACCCGGCGAACTCGGTCCCGGCCGTCGTGCGCCGGATCAACAACGCGCTGCTGCGCGCCGACCAGGTGCAGTGGGCCGAGGGCGAGGGCGACACGCACTTCCTCGCCCCGATCGTGGCCGACGCCGAGGCCGGCTTCGGCGGCGTGCTGAACGCCTTCGAGCTGATGAAGGGCATGATCGCCGCGGGCGCCGCGGGCGTGCACTGGGAGGACCAGCTGGCCTCCGAGAAGAAGTGCGGCCACCTCGGCGGCAAGGTCCTCATCCCGACCTCGCAGCACATCAAGACCCTCAACACCGCCCGCCTCGCCGCGGACATCTCGAACGTGCCGTCTCTGATCATCGCGCGGACCGACGCCGAGGCCGCGACCCTGATCACGACGGACGTGGACGAGCGCGACCGCGAGTTCACCACCGGCGAGCGCACCGCGGAGGGCTTCTACCGCGTCCGCAACGGCATCGAGCCCTGCATCGCCCGCGCCAAGGCCTACGCGCCGTACTCCGACCTCATCTGGATGGAGACCGGCACCCCGGACCTGGAGCAGGCGCGCAGGTTCGCCGAGGCCGTGAAGGCCGAGTACCCGGACCAGATGCTGGCCTACAACTGCTCGCCCTCCTTCAACTGGAAGGCGCACCTGGACGACGCGACCATCGCCAAGTTCCAGCGCGAACTCGGCCACATGGGCTTCAAGTTCCAGTTCATTACCCTGGCCGGGTTCCACGCGCTCAACTACGGGATGTTCGACCTGGCGCACGGCTACGCCCGCGAGGGCATGACGGCCTACGTCGAGCTGCAGGAGCGCGAGTTCGCGGCGGCCGAGAGGGGCTTCACCGCGGTCAAGCACCAGCGCGAGGCCGGCACCGGCTACTTCGACATGGTCAGCACCGCGATCAACCCCGACTCCTCCACCACCGCCCTGAAGGGCTCGACGGAAGAGGGCCAGTTCCACTGACCCGCGCCGGCCGGCGCCGCCGGCCCCGCTCTCCGGCCTGATCCCCAGGACCCCTAAGGCCCCCGCGTCCCTACACCCGCGGGGGCCTTACGGCGTCCCGGCACACCCCGCGCCGCCCCTCCCACCTCCCTCGTCCGCCCCTCACGTTCCGGCCACATTTGGCAATGGATCTCGACAAACGCCGCCGGAGGGGCGCATCGTGAGCCCGCTAGTCGATCTCTGCGAGAGAGGACCCCTGATGGCGCGTCACCCCCGGTTCATCCGGTCCCGGGCGATCCCCGGCCGGATGCTGCCGCTCGCCGTCGCCGCGGTGAGCGTCGTCGCGCTCGCGCCCGCCGCCTCGGCGGACGGGCAGGACCACGGGCGCTTCACCCCCGGCGCCCCCGGTGTCGGCGACCCCTACTTCCCGCTCGAGGGCAACGGCGGCTACGACGTCCGCCACTACTCGCTGAACCTGAGCTACGACCCCGACTTCGACCAGCTCGACGGCACCGTGACCGTCACCGCGCGTGCCACCCAGAACCTGTCGCGGTTCAACCTCGACCTGTCCGGGATGGACGTCGACAAGGTCTGGGTCGACCGGCGCCAGGCCGGCTACCAGCGGCGCGGCCAGGAGCTGGTCATCACGCCGCGGCAGGGGCTGCGCAAGGGCCGGACCTTCACCGCGGTCATCAGGTACGGCGGCGTGCCGCAGACCATCGTGGGCTCGCCGATCGTCTTCGGGTCCCCCTACGGCTTCCTGCACACCCCCGACGGCGCGTTCGTCGGCGGCGAGCCGAACGGTGCCAGCACCTGGTTCCCCGTCAACGACCACCCGAGCGACAAGGCCACCTACGACTACACGATCACGGTGCCGAAGGGCCTGACGGCCGTCGCCAACGGCCGCCCGGCGGGGCACCGCTCCGCCGTCGCGAACTTCAGCCGCCGCGCGTCCAAGACCCGCGCCGAGGTGTTCAGGTGGCGCGAGGACAGCCCGATGGCCAGCTACCTCACCACGATCGACATCGGCAAGTGGGACGTGAAGCAGGGCAGGACGCCGCGCGGCGTCCTCAACTACACGGCCGTCGACCCCGAGCTGCTCGCCGCCCAGCCGGACGCGGTGAGCTTCTTCTACGACACCACCAGCGAGGTCACCGACCTCTGGTCGAAGACGTTCGGGGAGTACGCGTTCGGCAGCACCGGCGCGATCGCCGACGACGCCCGCTTCAACGGCCAGCCGCTCGGGTTCTCCCTGGAGACGCAGAGCAAACCCGTCTACTCGGCCGTGCGCAGCACCGGCACGATCGCGCACGAGCTGGCGCACCAGTGGTACGGCGACGCGGTCTCGCCCGCGCAGTGGAAGGACGTGTGGCTGAACGAGAGCTTCGCCACCTGGGCCGCGTGGTACTACACCGAGGTGCACGGCGGCCGCTCCGTGCACGACGCGGCCCGCGCCACCTACGCCGCCCGCCCGTTCCCCGACCGTGAGGGCCGCCCGTACTGGTCGGTGCTGACCGCCGACCCGCAGCGCGACACCATGTTCAACGACCGCGTGTACAGCGGCGGCGGCATGATGCTGCAGTTCCTCCGGGAGAAGATCGGTGACGACAGGTTCTTCACCCTCCTCCGGACGTGGTACGCGCAGCACAAGTACGGCAACGCCAGGACCGACCAGTTCACGGCGCTGGCGCAGCGGACCGCCGGGCAGGACCTGAGCGGGTTCTTCAAGGACTGGCTCTACTCCCCCGTCAAGCCCGACATCCCCCAGGACTGAGCTCGTCCCGCACACGGCCGGGCCCCCGGTGCGACCCGCCGGGGGCCGCCTGTGTGCGAAAGTACGTGGTCGCAGGCGGGCCGCAGGTCTAGGCTTCCGGCGAGTGGGCGTTCTTCCGTGGGTGTGGTGGTACGGGTTCCGCCGCCACACCGCCTATCCGTTCGGATCCCTGACCGAGTCGCTCACGAACACGATCTTCGGCTTCCTGCGCGCCTACGTCCTGCTGGCGCTCTGGGACGTCCGGCCGTCGCTCGGCGGGTACGCGGCCGCCGACGCCGTGACGTTCTGCTTCGTCACCCAGGCACTGATCGGCCCGGTGCAGATCTTCGGCGGGATGGAGCTGACCGAGCGCATCCGCAACGGGGACGTCGCGATCGACCTGCACCGGCCCGCCGGGCTGCAGAGCTGGTGGCTGGCCCACGACCTCGGCCGCGCGGCGAGCTCGCTGGTGCTGCGCGCGGGACCGCCGCTGCTGGCCGGCGCCCTGGCGTTCCCCTTCCGGTGGCCGGCCCCGGCGCACCTGGCGGCGTTCGCGGTGGCGCTGGTCCTCGCGGCGGTGGTGAGCTTCGGGCTGCGCTACCTGGTGGCGATGGGCATGTTCTGGCTGCACGACGACCGGGGCCTCAGCGCCGTCACGCTCGTGATGTCGCTGTTCTTCTCCGGGATGATCCTTCCGCTCGTCGTGTTCCCCGGACGGCTCGGCCGGGCCGCCGAGCTCCTGCCGTGGGCGGCGCAGATCCAGGTGCCGGCGGACGTGTTCCTCGGCCGGTACGGCGGCGCCGGCCTGGCCGGCGCGCTGGCGTTCCAGGCGGGGTGGGCGGCCGTCCTGCTCGGGGCGGGCGCGCTGGCCACGCGGGCGGCCCGGCGCAGGCTGGTGGTGCACGGTGGCTGAGCCCGCGGCGCCCGGCGCGCTGCGCGTGTACGGGTTGCTCGCCTGGACGTGGATCCGGGCGGCGGCGCAGTACCCGGTGTCGATGGTGCTGCTCGGCCTGGCCACGGCGGTCGTCTCCGTCCTGGACGCGGTCGCCATCATGGTGCTGTTCTCGCGGGCGCCGCGCATCGCCGGGTTCGGCGTGTCCGAGGTCCTGTTCCTCTACGGCACCTCGGCCCTGTCCTTCGCGCTCTCCGACATCGTCCTCGGGTCCACCGAGCGGCTCGGGGCGCACGTGCGGGAGGGGACGCTGGACGCGATGCTGGTGCGCCCGGTGAGCCCGCTGGTCCAGATCGCGACGGAGGGCTTCACGCCGCGCCGGCTCGGCAAGCTCGTCCCGGCGGTGCTGGTGCTCGGGTACGCGATCGGCCGGGTGGACGTCCACTGGACCGCGGGCCGGCTCGCGATGGTCCCCGTCATGGTGCTGTCCGGGGCCGCGATCTTCGGGGGGCTGTGGGTGCTGACGGCCGCGGTGCAGTTCGTGCTCGTCGACAGCCACGGGGCGAGCAAGTCGGTCACCTACGGCGGCGCGTTCCTCACCCAGTACCCGATGACCGTTTTCGCCCGCGACCTCGTCCGCGGGGTGACGTTCGCCGTACCGCTGGCGTTCGTCAACTGGCAGCCCGCGCTGTACGTCCTGGACCGTCCGGACCCGCTCGGGCTGCCGGGCGCGGCGCGGTTCGCCTCCCCGGCGGTCGCCGCGGCGCTGTGCGCGGCGGCGGCGGCCGCGTGGCGGGCCGGCCTGCGGCACTACCGATCGACAGGGAGCTGATGCCGGTGCCGATGATCGAGGCCGAGGACGTGGCCAAGACCTTCACCGTGCGGGCGCGCTCGGGCGTCCTGCGGCGGGCGCGCGTGCCGGTGCGCGCGGTGGACGGCGTGTCGTTCACGGTGGAGCGGGGCGAGTTCGTCGGCTACCTCGGCCCGAACGGGGCGGGGAAGTCGACGACGATCAAGATGCTGACCGGGATCCTCACCGCGTCCTCGGGCACCCTGCGGGTGTGCGGGCTGGACCCCTCGCGGCGCCGCACGGCGCTCGCCCGCCGCATCGGGGTGGTGTTCGGGCAGCGGACGACCCTGTGGTGGGACCTCCCGCTGCGCGCCAGCCTGGCGCTCGTCCGGCGGCTCTACCGGGTCGAGGCGTCCGCGCACCGGGCGCGCCTCGCGGAGCTGACCGCGCTGCTGGAGCTGGAGCCGTTCCTGGACACCCCGGTCCGGCAGCTCAGCCTCGGCCAGCGGATGCGGGGCGACCTCGCGGCGGCGCTGCTGCACGACCCGGAACTGCTCGTGCTGGACGAGCCGACGATCGGCCTGGACGTGGTGAGCAAGGCGACCGTCCGCGACTTCCTGGCACGCGTCAACGCCGAGCGCGGCACCACGATCCTGCTGACCACGCACGACCTCGGCGACATCGAGCGGCTCTGCCGCCGCGTCCTGATCATCGACCACGGCCGGCTCGCCTACGACGGCGGGCTGGAGGAGCTGCGCCGCACCGTGGACGCCGACCGGATGCTGGTCGTGGAGCTCGCGCGGCCGGCCCCGCCGATCACGCTGGACGGGATCGAGGCCGAGCGGGTGGAGGGGCCGCGGCAGTGGCTCCGGCTGCCGAACGCGGCGAACGCGGCCGCGGTGGTCGCCGCGCTGGCGCGCGACCACGACATCCGCGACATCTCGCTGCGGGAGGCGGGCATCGAGGACGTCCTCGCCGGCCTCTACCGGGGCGACCACGCGTACTGGTGCTCGGGGCGGCCCGTGGCGCCGTAGCGCAGCGTCACCACGACCCGCCCGGCCTCGGCGAGCGCCGCGAGGTAGCGCTGGGCGGTGGCGCGGGAGATGCCGACCTCGTCGGCGATCTCGGCCGCGGACCGCGGCGCGTCCGCCCGCCGCAGCGCGTCGCCGACCAGCCGCGTCGTCACCGGCGACCGGCCCTTGGGCGCGGGGGCGCCGGCGTGCAGCGGCGCGTACAGGGCTCGGACCGCGCCGTCGAGGTCCGCCTGGGACAGCTCGCTCCCGCCCGACAGCGCGTCCCGGTACCGGGCGTAGGCGGTGAGGCGCTCGTTCAGCGCGGCGGCGGTGAACGGCTTGATCAGGTAGTGCAGGGCGCCGTGCCGGAACGCCTCGCACACGGCGCGGGGGTCGGCGGCCGCCGTCGCCATGATGACGTCGGCGTCCAGCTCGGGCAGCAGGGTGAGGCCCGAGGCGTCCGGCAGGTAGACGTCCAGCAGGACGAGGGCGGGCCGCAGCTCGGCGGCCATGGACCTGGCCTCGCCGGCGGAGTGCGCGAGCCCGGCGACCGCGAACCCCCGCAGCGCCGCCACGAACCCGGCGTGGACCTGCGCCACGCGGAAGTCGTCGTCCACCACGAGCACGTCGATCATCGCATCGCCTCCGCGCCCAGCACCCCGGGGAGCCGGGCGACCGCCACGGCCCCGCAGCCCGCGGGACCGCCCGTCCCCGCGTCCACGAACGTCACGTCGCCGCCGCGGGCGCGGGCGGTGCGGCGCGCCAGGCCGAGCCCGAGGCCGCGCGAGCGGCCCCCCGCGGTGTCCCGGGTGGAGACGCCGTCGTCGAACACGGCGTCGCGCAGGCCGTCCGGCAGCCCGTCGCCGGAGTCGGTGACGGTGGCGTGCAGGTCGCGGCCGTCGCCGAGCAGCTCGACCTCGACGCGGGCGGGCCGCCGCCGCCCGAGCCGCGCGGCCTCGACGGCGTTGTCGACGAGGTTGCCGACGACGGTCGTCACGTCCAGGGCGTCGGCGACCCGGCCCGGCACGTAGCTGCCCGCGCCGATGTCGAGCCGGACGCCCTTCTCGGCGGCGACGGCGGACTTGGCCGACAGGAACGCGCGCAGGTACGGGTCCGACAGCGGGTCGGGCAGGGTGTCGGGGGCCGGCGCGCGGCGCGCGGCGTCCTCCATGAGGGTGCCGACGTAGTCGGCGGCTTCCTCGCTGTGGCCGAGCTGGAGCAGGCCCGACAGGGTGTGCAGCCGGTTGGCGTACTCGTGGCGCTGCGCGCGGAGGGCGTCGAAGAGGGTGCTGACCGAGTCCAGCTCGCGGGCGAGGGTCTCCAGGTCGGTGCGGTCGCGCAGCGTGACGACGGCGCCGAGGTCGCGGCGGTGCCTGCGGACCTCACGCCGGTTGACGACGAGGACGCGCTCCCCGGCCGTGACGAACAGGTTCGCGGCGTCGCGCCGTCCCGTGAGGACGTCGCGCAGCGTCCCCTCCGCGGCGAGGCCCCCGGCGGGGGCGCCGCGCTCCAGGGCGACGCCGAGCAGCCGGGCCGCCTCGTCGTTGCAGACCGCGATCCGGCCCGCGGCGTCGACGGCCACGACGCCCTCGCCGACGCCGTGCAGCACCGCCTCCCGCTCGTGGACGAGCTCCACCAGCTCGTACGGTTCGAGGCCGAGCGTCTGCCGCTTCAGCCTGCGGCCGATCGCCGCCGAGGCGACCACACCGAGCAGGACGGCGCCCGCGACGAACAGCGACATCTCGCGCAGCACGCGGCCGAGCTCCCGGTCGATGGCGCGGGCGTCGAACCCGACGCTGACCTCGCCGAGGATCCGCCCGTCCGGGCCGTACAGGGGCACCTTGCCGCGCGCGGACAGCCCGAGCGTGCCGCGCTCGACGCGGACGACCTCCCGCCCGGCCAGGGCGTCGGAGGGGTCGGTGCTCACGTGCCTGCCGAGCTCCAGCGGGTTCGGGTGGGACAGGCGCAGGCCGCGGTTGTCGGTCACCACGACGAACAGGGCCCCCGTCCGGGCCCGGACGCGTTCGGCGCGGTCCTGCACGAGCCCGCCGGGATCGTCGGCCGCGACCGCCGCCGCGACCCCCGGATCGGCGGCGACGCTGCGCGCCACCGTGAGGGCCCGCTGGCCGTACTGGTCGCGGAGCCGGCCGTCGAGCATCCAGGCGACCAGCCCGTATCCGAGGACCGCCACCACCACGACCACGCCGACCTGCAGGATCAGCACCTGGCGGGCGAAGGTGATGCGGGGCCGGACGGACATGACGTGCACCGTAGACCATGCCGGCCCGCCCGCCCAGGCCCCGTGCGAGCAGAACGCGCAGAACCCGGGGTATCGCGCTTAACGTGGGAATTCGCGGCTTGCGAGCACATCGCGGGCAAGGGTTCCGGTGACGCGCGCCACATCCGTACGGTGCCGCCGTGTCCACATCAGCATCACCCAAGCGAGACAGCGCCGGGCCGCCCGCCGGGCCCGTGATCGAACTGGACGGCGCCACCAAGCGCTTCCGGTCGGCGGGCGGCGTCCACACGGCGGTCAGGGACCTGCACATGACCGTGGGGCCGGGCGAGTTCGTCGCCGTGGTCGGCCCGACCGGCTGCGGCAAGTCGACCACCCTGTCCCTGGTCTCCGGACTGGAGCCGGCGTCCGCGGGCCGGGTCCTGGTCCACGGCCGGCCCGTGGAGGGGATCCCCGACGGGGTCGGCTACATGTTCCAGAACGACGCCGTCCTGCCGTGGCGGTCCGTCCTGGACAACGTCGCGGCGGGCCCCCGCTACCGGGGCGCCTCCAGGCGCGAGGCGCGCGACCGCGCCCGGGACTGGGTGGCGCGGGTCGGCCTCGCCGGATTCGAGGGCTACTACCCCCACCAGCTGTCGGGCGGGATGCGCAAGCGCGCCGCCCTGGCGCAGACCCTCGTCAACGAGCCCTCCGTGCTGCTCATGGACGAGCCCTTCTCCGCCCTGGACGTGCAGACCCGCGGCCTTATGCAGGACGAGTTGCTGCGCCTGTGGTCGGGGTCCGGCGCCGCCGTCGTGTTCGTCACGCACGACCTGGAGGAGGCGCTCGTGCTGTCCGACCGGGTCGTGGTCATGACCGCGGGGCCCGCGACGGTGAAGGGCGTGTTCGAGGTACCGCTGGAGCGGCCGCGCGACGCCGAGGAGGTCCGGCTCACCGGCGGGTTCCTCGACATCTACCGCGAGGTGTGGGAGTCGCTGCGCGAAGAGGTCCAGATCACCCGCGAGAGAGGAGCCGGCCATGCGGCGTGAGACGAGGACCCGCGAGGCGGAGACCGCCCCGGCCGCGGCCGGCCGGGCCCCGGCCGCGCCGGACGCCGCCGCGCCGGACCGGCGGGGCGACGACGGCGACCGGGCCGCGATCGCGCGGCTGCGCAGCGCCGGGCTGCGCCGCACCCTCGGCATCACCGCCGTCCGGGTCGCGCTCGTGGCGGTCTGGCTCGCGTCGTGGGAGCTGGCCGCGCGCACCTGGATCGACCCGTTCTACTACTCGATGCCGTCGAAGATCTGGGAGCGGCTCGTCGACTGGTTCACCGAGGGCACCTCGCAGGGGTCGATCTGGGAGCAGATCTCGGTCACGCTCCAGGAGGCGGTCGCGGGCTTCGCGCTCGGCGCCGCGGGCGGCGTCGTGCTCGGCATCGTGCTCGGCCGGAGCCGGTTCCTGTCGGACGTGTGCGCGCCGTTCATCAAGGCCGTCAACGCGATCCCGCGCATCATCCTCGCCTCGCTGTTCATCATCTGGTTCGGGCTCGGCATGCAGTCCAAGATCGCCACGGCGTTCGTGCTGGTGTTCTTCGCGGTCTTCTTCAACGCCTTCCAGGGCGCCCGGGAGGTCGACCGGAACCTCGTGAACAACGCGCGGATCCTCGGCGCGGGCCGGACGCAGGTGCTGTGGACGATCGTGGTGCCGAGCGCCGCCTCGTGGATCCTCGCCTCGCTGCACTCGGCGTTCGGGTTCGCCATCATCGGCGCGATCGTCGGCGAGTACACCGGCGCCGACAAGGGCCTCGGCCTGCTCATCAACCATTCCCAGGGCACCTTCGACGCCGCCGGGATCTACGCCGGGATGATCATCATCACCGTGCTCGCCCTGCTCGCCGAGTACCTGCTCACGCTGCTGGAGGGCCGGCTTCTGCGCTGGCGCCCCGCCGCGGCCGGGCACGACGTCCAGCTCTGACCCGCCCCGCCCGGTTCCCGCTCCCGGGCCTTCCCACCCCCACCAGCCCCACCAGGAGATCCGTCATGTCCAGTACCGCCGTCCGGGCGGGCGCCGCCGCGCTCGCCGCCCTCACCGCACTGTCGTCCCTGTCCGCCTGCCGCGACTCCCGTTCCGGGTCCGGGGCGGACGGCTCGGACGGGACAGTCAAGATCATGGTCGGCGGGATCGACAAGGTCATCTACCTGCCCGCCAAGCTGACCGAGCAGCTCGGGTACTTCAAGGAGCAGGGCCTGGACGTCCAGCTGCTCACCGAGCCCGCCGGGGCGCAGGCCGAGAACGTGCTCATCTCCGGGGACGTCCAGGGCGTCGTCGGCTTCTACGACCACGCCATCCACCTGCAGACCAAGGGCAAGTGCGTGCAGAGCGTCGTGCAGATGGCGGACGTGCCCGGCGAGGCGGAGATGGTCTCGGCGTCCAAGGCGGGCTCCCTGACCTCCCCGGCCGGATTCAAGGGCAAGAAGCTCGGCGTGACCAGCCCGGGGTCGTCCACCGACTTCATCACCCGCGCGCTGGCCGTGCGCAACGGCGTGAAGACGTCCGACTACACGACGGTGAAGGCGGGTGCGGGCCAGACGTTCATCTCCACGATGGAGAACGGCGGCATCGACGCCGGCATGACGACCGACCCGACCATCGCCAAGCTCGTGAGCACCGGCAAGGCCAAGGTCATGGTCGAGATGCGCACCGAGGAGGGCACCCGCCGGGCGCTCGGAGGGCTGTATCCGTCGAGTTCGCTCTACATGGACTGCGCGTACGTGAAGTCGCACGGCGAGACCGTGCAGAAGCTCGCCGACGCCTTCGTCAAGACGCTCGGGTGGATCCGGGCGCACAGGCCCGCGGAGATCGCGGCGAAGATGCCGAAGGACTACGCGGGCGGCGACCCGGCTCTGTACGAGAAGGCGGTCGGCGACTCGATCAGCATGTTCAACGGGGACGGGGTGATGAAGCCGGAGGCCGCCGAGAACGTCCTGAAGGTGCTGGCGCAGTTCTCCCCGGAGGTCGCGGAGAAGAAGGGGCAGATCGACCTGGCCGAGACCTACACCACGCGTTTCGCCGTCAACGCGAAGCAGGGCTGACCGGCCCTGCCGCACCCGGCCGGACGCGGTGACGCGGGCCGGGCCCCGCGCGGAGGCCCGGCCCGTCAGCGTCCCGCGATGGAGGAGAAGTCCGCGTCGGCCGGGTCCTCCCGGCGGCCCGAGCCCCAGCGCCGCGGCGTCCAGGCGGGCACCAGCAGCGCGAGCCCCATCATCCCGTACACGCCGGACCCGAGCAGCATGCGCAGGCCGATGTCCATCTCGCCCGCGGGCGGCACGCTGCCGGGCAGGTCGAGCGCGCGGCCGGGGTCGGCCAGGAAGTAGGCGGACGCGCCGAGCAGCGCCAGCGCCGGCACCAGCGAGACCAGCGGCGACGCCCACCGCGCGACGATGACCGCGCCCGTCACCAGGCCCACGGCCGCGAGCAGGGCGAACGCGCCGTAGATGCGCGTGCGGTCGGTGATCTCCTGCCCGGTGCCGTCGAAGGACCGGCCGGCCTGGACGTACCCCCAGGCGGCGCCGTACACCAGCGCGGGGGTGAGCAGGACGCCGAGGACGAGGCCGAACGCGTGGCGCACCGCGCATCACATCCATTCGAACGCGCCCGCCGCGGGGCGCGGGGTTCCGGTAGCGCCCCAATCAGAACACGGGGGCCGGGGACGCCGCAGGAAATCCGTACCGTTTTATGGTGGTTCGTTTTGAACGCCTTTGGCTGGGCATCGCGGTCTCATTCGATCCGACAGCAGTTGGAGGAAACAATGTCGACCGCGATTTGGGTCGTCGTCGCCCTGGTGGTCGTCGCCGTTCTCGCCGCGGCCGGGTACCTCGCCATGACCCGGTCCCGCACGGCGCGGCTCAGGCGGCGGTTCGGCCCCGAGTACGACCGGGTCCTGGAGCGCCAGGGCGGCCGCGCGGCCGCCGAGCGGGAGCTGCGCTCCCGCGAGGAGCGGCACCAGGAGCTGGAGCTGCGCGACCTCGATCCCCGGCGCCGCGAGGAGTACCGCGAGCAGTGGGTCCGCGTCCAGGAACGCTTCGTCGACGCCCCCGAGGCGGCGGTCGAGCAGGCCGACCAGCTCGTCACGGTGGTGATGGGCGAGCGCGGTTACCCGACGCACGGCTTCGAGGAGAAGGTCGCCCACCTGTCGGTCGAGCACGGCCGCACGCTGGACCACTACCGGCGGGCCCACACCATCAGCGGGAAGGCCGCCACCAAGGAGGCCTCCACCGAGGACCTGCGCCAGGCCATGGTCCACTACCGCGCCCTGTTCGAGGAGCTGCTCGCCCCGCACGGCGAGGCCCACCCCGGCAGGGGCGAGGAGCGCACCACGGGGAACCCCGCCAGGCACGCCGCTCCGCACACCGAGCGGCACGCCGCGGAGCGCACCGACGAACACGCCGCCGAGCACACCGCCGCGCCCGCCGGCCCGCCCGCCGGGCACCGCGGCGACGACCGAACCATGAGGAGCTGACCCGATGGAGCACAGGCGACCCGAGACCGGAGCGCCCGCGGCCGCCGGGCCGCTCACCGGCGAGCGCGCACGCGCCGCGGGGACGGCGGAACCCGGGACCACCGACGACCGGCACGTCGCCGGAGCCGCCCCGGCCGCCCCCGGCGGGCAGGCGCCGGAGACCGTGCCCGACACGGTCCCCGACGCGGTTCCGGCCCACCGCGGCACGGACCGCGCCAGGACCCCCGTCAAGGACGCGGGCGCGATCAAGACCCCGAGCCAGGAGGCCAACCAGGTCAAGGCCTCCAGCCGGGACACCGACCCCATCGGTACCCCCGTCCAGGGCGGGGAGCCCCGGCATGCCGCTCCGCAGCGGCAGGGCGCGGCCCCCGGCGCCCCCGGCACCGCGTCCGGCGGCGTTCAGGAGAAGCTGATCGCCTCGGCCGAGGCCGAGCGGTTCCGGGAGCGGTGGCACGAGGTCCAGGCCGCCTTCGTCGACGACCCCGGCGAGTCGGTGCGCAAGGCGGACGGCCTGGCCTCCGAGGCGGTCGACGCCCTCGGGCGCGCGCTGGCCGCGCACCGGCGGACGCTCACCGAGGCATTGGACGGCGGCGAGGCCGCCGACACCGAGCGCCTCCGGCTGGCGCTGCGCGGCTACCGCGACCTGCTGGACCGCATCTTCGCCGCCTGACCCCCTCGAAACGGGCGCCCCCGCGGGATCGCGGGGGCGCCCGTCGCCGTCCGGGGTCAGCCGTTCAGGAACCTGTAGACCGTCCCCGGGGGTCGCGGTGGTCGAGCGGAACCGGTCATGTCGCCGCCGCCGGTCCCGGGCCGCCCGCCCCGCCGGGGCACCCCGGCCGCTCTCGTCAGGAGGGCGCCGAGGGTGAATACTGAATCCCGTTCGGTAATCCCGTGAGCGGAGGATCCAGGTGTCGGAGAACTTCTCGATGACCATCGACGGCCGGGCCGTGGCGGCGCCCGGCACCTTCGGCGTGATCGATCCGGCGACCGGCGAGGTGGCCGAGCAGGCGCCGGACGCGTCCCGGGAGCAGCTCGACGCGGCGATGGCCTCGGCCCAGGCCGCCTTCACCGGATGGCGCCGCGACGAGGCCGCGCGCCGCAAGGCCCTGCTCGCGGCGGCCGAGGTCATGTTCGCCAGGTCCGAGGAGATCGGCCGGATCCTCACGCTGGAGCAGGGCAAGCCCCTGGCCGACGCGACCATGGAGGTCGTCGGCGCGGGCGTGTGGCTGAAGTACTTCGCCGACCTCGAACTGCCCCGCGAGGTCATCCAGGACGACGCCCATGCCCGGGTGGAGGTCGTGCGCCGCCCGATGGGCGTGGTCGCCGCGATCACACCGTGGAACTACCCGCTGCTCCTGGCGGTCTGGAAGCTGGCCCCGGCGCTGCTCGCGGGCAACACGATGGTGCTCAAGCCGTCCCCGTTCACCCCGCTGTCCAGCCTGAAGCTCGGCGAGGTGCTGCGCGACGTCCTGCCGCCGGGCGTGCTGAACGTCGTCACCGGCGGCGACGGGCTCGGCGCCTGGATGACCGGGCACCAGACCCCCCGCAAGATCAGCTTCACCGGCAGCGTCGCGACCGGCAAGCGGGTCGCGGCCGCGGCGGCGCCCGACCTCAAGCGCGTCACGCTGGAGCTCGGCGGCAACGACCCCGCGATCCTGCTCGACGACGCCGACCCGGCCGCGGTCGCCGACCGGCTGTTCGGCGCCGCGTTCCAGAACAACGGGCAGGTCTGCTCGGCGATCAAGCGCGTGTACGTCCCCGAGGCGCTCTACGGGGACGTGGTGGACGCCCTCGCAGAGCGGGCCCGGGCCGCGCGGGTCGGCAACGGGATGGACGAGGGCGTCCAGTACGGGCCGATCAACAACCGGCCGCAGTACGAGCGGGTCGGCGAGCTGGTCGCCGACGCGCTCGCGGGCGGCGCCCGCGCGGCGGCGGGCGGCGGGCCGATGGACGGGCCCGGCTACTTCTTCGAGCCGACGATCCTCGCCGACGTCCCCGACGGCGCCCGGATCGTGGACGAGGAGCAGTTCGGCCCCGCACTGCCGATCATCAAGTACACCGACCTGGAGGACGCCGTCGCGCGCGCCAACGGCACCCACTTCGGGCTGTCCGGATCGGTGTGGGGAGCCGACGCCGACCGCGCCGCGGAGGTCGCCGGGCGGCTGGAGTGCGGCACCGCGTGGGTCAACACCCACCTGGCCCTCGCCCCCCATCAGCCGTTCGGCGGCTTCAAGTGGAGCGGCGTCGGCGTGGAGAACGGCCCGTGGGGCCTGTACGGGTTCACCGAGCTCCAGGTGATCCACCGCTCGAAGGGCTGAGCACGTCCGGCGGGGGCCCGGCGGGCCTCCGCCGGACGTGGGACACTCTCCGGACGGGGGGCGTGGATCACCGCACCGACCCTGGAGGACCCGGATGCACACCTGGGACGTCATGCGGCAGGACGACCTCGGCAACGTCTTCCGCGTCGCGGCGCACGACTCCCGCGTCTCCGCACTGGCCCAGGCCATGGTCCTGGAGAGCGGCGCCCGGCACGGGCAGACGTACTGGGTGGACGGCCCGCCGGGCCCCGCCGTGCGCACCAACCGCGACCTGTACCTGGTGTTCCTCCAGCTGGGGCAGGAGGCGAGGGCGGCCTCCTGGTCGCTGTCGGCGTTCCTGCGCTCGCTGTGGAAGGTCGGCGCCGTGCTCGCCGACCGGGCGCGGCTGGAACCCGACGACGTGGCGGCGGTGTTCGCGGCGGCCGCCGCCACGCCGCCCGCCGCCTTCGATCCCGCCTGGAGCGGCAAGGACCTGTCGCTGCCCGGGGACCGGCCGGAGGGGTACGCCGACTGGGAGCGCGTCCTGCTCTCCCAGATCGCCGACCTGGAGGACTTCCTGGCCGCTCCCCCGGGCCCGCGGGCCCGGTTCGGCGTGGAGGCGCCCCGGCCGCCGGGCTCGGGCGCCCGCGCCACCCCGGCCCGCTGGTACAACTTCGACCCGGCGACCTACCTGGAGTGCGCCGTGGCGGGCAGCCTCGGCGGGTGGGACGCGGACGACGGCGCCCGCGTGCCGCTGCCGGCCGGCCCCGGCGAGCCGCCTGCGCGCTCCTATGTCCGCACGATCACCACGATGAGCTGGGCCGACCTGGCCCGCATCGCGGTCTGCGGGCAGATGTACGAGTAGTCCGTCCTGTCGGTGCCACGTGGTAGGACTGGCACCATGAGCGACAGGCCGGTCGAGTTCAGCGACCGGGGCGGCTGGTGCCTGGCGCGTGCCCGCCCCCACCCCGCGCTGCGCCCGTTCCTTCGCTCCTACGACGGCTACTGGGAGACGGAGGCGGTGCCGTCCCGGATGAGGACCCTCCCCGCCCGCACCACCGTGGTGATCCTCAACCTGGGCCCGCCGCTCCATCTGGAGGTCCCCGACCCGGGGGTACGCGACCGCGCGTACGGGTCGTTCGTCGCGGGGATGCACGACGGCCACGGCCTGTACCTCAGCCCCGGCGGGCAGCGCGGCATCCAGCTCGACGTGACGCCGCTCGGCGCCTACACGCTGCTCGGCGTCCCGATGGCGCGGCTCACCAACACCGCCGCCGACCTGCCCGACCTGCTGGGCCGGGAGGCGCGGACGCTGGTCGAGCGGCTCGCCGACGCGCGGACCTGGGGCGCGCGGTTCGCCGTCCTGGACGCCTTCCTGCTGCGCCGCCTCGGCACCGGCCCGGTCCCCGACCGGGAGGTGGCCCGGGCGTGGCGGCTGCTGGACGGGGATCCCGGCCTGTCGGTCGCCGACCTCGCCGCCGACGTCGGCTGGAGCCGCAAGCACCTGACCCACCGGTTCCGGGAGCAGGCCGGGCTGCCGCCCAAGGTGATGGCGCGGGTGCTGCGCTTCCAGCGCGCCGTCGGGCTGCTGCGCGGCGGCGCCGGGCTCGCCGAGGCCGCGTTCACCTGCGGCTACTACGACCAGGCCCATCTGAACCGCGACTTCCGCACCCTGGCGGGCTGCACGCCCACCGAGCTGGTCGGCGGACGGCCGCAGCGGCGGAGCGCCTCCGCGGCGGCCGGGGCCTCCGCCTGAGCGGCCCCCGGGTCAGCTCTGGTGCACGCCGCCGCCCAGGTTCATCACGACGACGCCGAGCACGATGATGACGGCGCCGGCGATGGTCACCGGTTTGACCGGCTCGTCGAACAGCAGGACGCCGCCCGCGAAGGCGCCGATCGTGCCGAGCGCGGACCAGATGGCGTAGACGGGCCCGACGTTCAGCGACGTCAGCGCCTTGGCCATGAAGACGAAGGAGATCAGGTACCCGGCCACCACGATCAGCGAGGGCGCGAGCCGGGTGAAGCCGTCGGAGGCGCGCATCGCCAGCGTCGCCGTGACCTCGAAGGCGATCGCCAGGCCGAGCAGGACGAACGGCATCAGCGGGCCTCGCCGTGCTCGGCGGCGATCGCCTCGAAGACCTTCATGTCCGCCTCGAACGGCGAGCCGGGGCGGGGCCAGTGCAGCGCGATCTCGGTGATGCCGAGTTCGGCGTAGCGGCCGGCCAGGTCGGCGAACGCGCCGGTCGACTCCAGCCAGGGCTCCTCGTTGAAGCCGGTCAGCAGAACGAGGTCGTCGACGCGGCGGCCCTCGGCGTCGCACGCGGCGCGCAGGGCCTCCAGCCGGGAGCGGACGATGCCGTACGGCTCGTCCCCCTCGCCGTGGGCGCTGGTCACCCAGCCGGTGCCGTACCGGGCGGCGAGCCGCATCCCGCGCGGCCCGTCCCCCGCGATGACGAACGGCACGCGGGGGCGCTGGACGCAGCCCGGTTCCTGCACGACCTCGCGCGCGGTGTAGTACTCGCCCTCGAAGGAGGTCTCGGGGTCGGTCAGCAGGCGGTCCAGCAGTTCCACCCACTCGGCGAAGCGGGAGGCGCGCTCGCCCGGGGTCCAGTCGCCGCCGAGGATCCCGGCGTCGGACGCGCGGCGCGTGCCGCCCGCCCCGACGCCGACGGTCAGGCGCCCGCCGCTCACGTGGTCGATGGTCTTGATGGCGTGCGCGGTCGGCACGGGATGCCGGAAGTTCGGCGAGGTCACCAGCGTGCCGATCCGGACGCGGGAGGTGACCGCCGCGGCGGCGGCGAGCGTGGTGTAGGCGTCGTACCAGGGCGTCGTGCCGCGCCAGGCGATGTGGTCGTACACCCACGCGTGCCGGAACCCGAGGTCCTCGGCACGCCGCCACGGCTCCCCGGCCTCCGGCCAGGACCGCATGGGCCACATCACGGCGCCGATCCTCGGTGCGGTCACCGGCTCCTCCGTTCTCTCCGGCGCCCCTCGCTGAACGCCTCCACCAATTGATACATGCCGCCGCGGCGCTTCACGCACCGGACTGCGCAAGCCACCGGTGCAGGGCCCACCACCAGTTCGCGGTCCGCGACACGGCCGCGCCCGCGCCGGGGTCGGACAGCGGCCGCCCGGTCAGCTCCTGGAAGCGGCGGATCCGGTACTTCACGGTGTTCCCGTGGACGTGCAGCGCCGCGGCCGTCGGCTCGATCCGGCCGCCGTGGTCGAGGTAGGCCAGCGCGGTCCCGGCCAGTTCCCGGTGGAACGGCTCTCCGGGGTCGAGGCCCGCCAGCAGCGCGCCGGCGAGCAGCCCGCCGAGCTCCGGCTCGGCCTCGGTGGCGGTGAGCAGCGCGAGGTCGGCCAGCTCCCGCATCCCGGCGAGCCCGGCGGCGGCGCCCGCCCGCAGCGCCCGCCGTCCGAGCGCGTACATCGGGGCGACCTCGCCGGGACGGGCGGGCGGGGCCGCCACCAGCAGCGGGCCGGAGGGCCCGGCGGCGGGCTCCCGCGGTCCGGGCAGCCGGGCGACGAGGGCCGCGAGCCGCCCGTCGACGAGCCCGCACAGGCCGGGCCCGGCGGCCGTCAGCGCCGCCTCCAGCCGTCCCGCCACGGCGGGGTCGCTGAGGTCGGAGACCACGCAGTGGTAGGCGGCGCGGGGGTCCAGCGGGGCGAGCACGGGGACGGACTCTCCGTGCAGCAACTGCCGGAGCATCTGGAGGCGCCCCTCGCGGACGGTCCGCGCCATCTCCAGCTCGGCGACCCGGTGCGCGTGGACCATCCGCCGCACCAGCGCGGTGGTGATCTCGTCGATGCGGGTCACGCCGTCGAGCAGCGCCGCGTCCGGGACGCCCCGGCGGCGGCCGTCGGCGACGAGCGCCCGGACGAGGTGGGCCCGGCCGGCCTGGAAGCCGTCCAGGAAGGCCGCGACGGGCACGCCCTGCCGGGCCCGGTCCGAGCCGAGCCGCTCCGCCGCCGCGAGCACCTCCTCGCTCGGCTCGCCGTCCTCCAGCGCGGCGAGCACCCCGTGGACCAGGGCGCGGGTGTGCCGCCTGGTCTCCTCCTCCGGGAGCGCGGCCACCAGCTCCGACCGGCCGCGGGCGGCGCGGACCGTCGCCTCCAGCAGCACCGGGTCGTCGGTGTGCTCGATCAGCAACCGCAGGAAGCGGTCGTCCGCGCTGGGCTCCATGCCTTCATTGTGCGGCCTCGTTGTCCGTTCCGGACAACCCGGCCCCTGGGCGTTGGGCGCCGCCGGTCTAGCCGGGAGGGCCGGCCCTGGTGTTCGGTGGTCGGGAGACGAGTCAAGGAGTACGCGATGTCCGACGAGGAAGAGTTCCTGGAGAAGCTGCCGACCGACCTGATCTTCCGGCTGCCGCCCACGTTCGACGACGTCGCGGACGAGCGCCGGCACCGCAAGGAGCGGCTCACCGCCGCGCTGCGCATCTTCGGCAAGTTCGGGTTCGAGGAGGGCGTGGCCGGGCACATCACCGCCCGCGACCCCGAGCGCACCGACCATTTCTGGGTGAACCCGTTCGGCATGTCGTTCAAGCACATCCGGGTCAGCGACCTGATCCTGGTGAACCACGAGGGCAAGGTCGTCGAGGGCCGCTACCCGGTCAACGAGGCGGCGTTCGCGATCCACTCGCAGGTGCACCAGGCGCGCCCGGACGTGGTCGCGGCCGCGCACAGCCACTCCACCTACGGGCGGGCGATCTCCGCGCTCGGGCAGAAACTGGAGCCGATCACGCAGGACGTGTGCGCCTTCTACCAGGACCACGGCCTGTTCGACGACTACACCGGCGTCGTCACCGACCTGGAGGAGGGCAAGCGCATCGCCGCCGCCCTCGGGGGCCACAAGGCCGTGATCCTGCGCAACCACGGCCTGCTCACCGTCGGCGACACCGTGGACGCCGCCGCGTGGTGGTTCATCACGATGGAGCGCTCCTGCCAGGTGCAGCTGCTGGCCAAGGCCGCGGGGCAGGTCGTCCCGATCGAGCACGACAACGCCGTCCTGACCCACGAGCAGATCGGCAACGACCTGGTCGGCTGGATCAACTACCAGCCCCTCTACGACCAGATCACCCGCGAGCAGCCCGACCTGTTCGAGTAGGCCGCTCCTCCCCCGGCCCCGGCGCGCTCGGCGGCGCCGGGGCCTTCGCGTGCCCCGGCCGCGCCCGCGGATCGTGGTGGGCGAGCAGGACGCGGGCGATGCGCTCGAGGGCGGCCCGGTCGTCCGGGGCGAGCGGCGCCAGCATCTCGGCGTCCAGCGCCGCCGCGCGGCGGGTGACCTCGTCCAGCTCCGCGCGGCCCTCGGCGGTCAGCTCGACCACGTAGCGGCGGCGGTCGGCCGGGTCGCGTTCGCGGCGGACGAGCCCGGCCCCCTCCAGCCGGCCCACGACCTCGACGA
This sequence comes from Actinomadura coerulea, assembly GCF_014208105.1. Classification (NCBI taxonomy): domain Bacteria; kingdom Bacillati; phylum Actinomycetota; class Actinomycetes; order Streptosporangiales; family Thermomonosporaceae; genus Actinomadura; species Actinomadura coerulea. The sequence continues at coordinate 1,629,811 of NZ_JACHMQ010000001.1, read as the reverse complement.
GGTCGCTCGGGTCGATGCGCAGCCGGACGCCCAGGTCGCGCTGCGAGGCGGGCGCGTCGTCGTCCAGCGCGGACAGGACGGCGAAGTGCCAGAGGCCGAGGCCGTGCTCGTCCATCATGCGGCCCATCCGCGCCCGTCCGGCCCGCCCCACCTGGGCGAGCACGAACGTGGTGATCCCGAGCAGGCGGGGCGGCAGCGGCCCGGCGGTGTCGTGCATCCGCCTATTGTAGGGTTGCCCCAATCATTGGTGAACACCCATGAATCGAGGACGGCATGGACGCGCTGTATCCGCGCCTTCTGGTGGACGACTTCGAAGCCTGCGCGGGCTTCTACGAGGCGGCGCTGCGCGCGCTGCTCGGGATCGAGCCGGTCAAGCTGGTCCCGGATGCCGCGTACGCGAACTGGGACCTGCGGGGCGAGGCCGCGCTGTCGGTGATGGGGCGCGCGCGGATGGCGGAGGCCGTCGGCACCGCCGATCTGCCCGCGCCGTCCGGGCAGGACGGCTCGATGCTCGTGCTGCGCGTGGACGACGTGGACGCGGCGGCCGGGACGCTCCGCGGGCTCGGCGCCGTCCAGGTCGCCGGGCCGCGGGACCGCCCCGAGTGGGGGCCGGGGCTGCGCACCGCCCATCTGCGCGACCCCGGCGGCAACCTGCTGGAGCTCCAGTCCTACTGAGCGGGCTCCTCTGCCGGCTCCTCGGCGGGCTCGGTGAGCGGGAGCAGGACCTGGAACCGGGTGTCGCCGGGCAGCGACTCCACCCGGATGTCGCCGCCGTGCCGGCCCGCGACGATGCGCCAGGAGATGTCGAGGCCGAGCCCCGTGCCCTGCCCCACCGGCTTCGTGGTGAAGAACGGCGTGAAGATGCGGTCGAGGTCCTCCTCGGGGATGCCGGTCCCGGTGTCGGCGATCTCCACCAGCGCGTAGTCGTTCTCGCGGGCGGTGCGGATCGTCAGCGTGCCGCTGCCCCGCATCGCCTGCAGCGCGTTCACGATCAGGTTCGTCCACACCTGGTTCAGCTCGGCCGCGTAGACCGGGACGGGCGGCAGCGTCTCGTCGTAGACGGTCTTCACCGTCACGCCGTCCCCGAACTTGCGCTTGAGCATGGTGAGCGTGCTGTCCAGGAGCTCGCGCAGGTCGGTGCGCTGGTAGGGCGCGCGGTCGAGCTGGGAGTACTGGCGGGCCGAGTCCAGCAGCGCGGTGATGCGGCCCATCGCCTCGGAGATCTCCGCCTGGAGCTGGGTCACCTCCAGCACTTCGGCCAGCCAGCGCACCGCGCCCGGCAGATGGCCGCCCGCCGCCCGCTCGACCTCCTCCGCCTGCTCGATGCCGATCCCGGCGGCCACCAGGCCGGGCGCGAGGTCCCAGGCGTCGTCGACGCCGTGCTCCTCCAGCCAGTCGCCCAGCTCGTCCTCGGCGTCGCTGACCTCCAGCGGGCTGCGGCGCCCGCCGGGCGCGGCGGGCAGCACCGGGCGCAGCGACACGAGCGCGCTCAGATGCGTGCAGTCGACGCCCTGCGCGGCGAGGCCGGCCAGGCTCTTCTGCGCGCCGATCAGCCGGTCGCCGAGTTCGGCGCTGGCCCGTGCCGCGGCGGCGGCCGGGTTGTTCAGCTCGTGGGTGAGGCCCGCGGTGATCGTGCCGAGCGCGGTAAGGCGCTCGCGCTGGTCGACGACGCGCCGCGCGTTGGTCATCCCGAAGAAGACGCCCTCCAGCAGGTGCGTGGCCATCGGGAACCACTTGCGGACCATCTTGCCGAACTTGTAGGCCGGCAGCACGAAGACCCGCGTGGGGCACGTCGCGCGCAGCGAGTGCTGGTACCTCTGATCGATCTTGTCGCCCAGGTACGCCTGCACGGCCCCGCCATAGGTGCCGGGACGGTCGGTCCGGCTGACCTGCGCCACGTGGCCCCGGACGTTCTGGGTCATCACCATCTCGCCGTCGAGGAGCACGTAGAGGAACTCGGCCGCGTCACCCTGCGCGCAGATCATCGCGTCCCGCGGGTACTCCGCGACCGTCCCGCAGGCAGACAGCCAGCCGAGCTTCTCGTCGTCGAGGTCCTCGAAGAGGAACAGCTCCCGCAGCTGCTCCGGTGACGCGGTGCTCATGACTGCTCCAGATACCGGTGGACCAACGCGACGGCCATGGCGCCGTCGCCGACCGCGGACGCCACCCGCTTCATCGACTCCGAGCGGACGTCGCCCGCCGCGAACACCCCGGGGACGCTGGTCTCCAGGTGGTAGGGCTGGCGGGCGAGCGGCCACCCGGCGGGGCGGCGGCCCCCGCCGACGAGGTCGGGCCCGGTCACGACGTACCCGCGCGCGTCGCGCTCGACGAAGCCGTCCAGCCACCCCGTGCCCGGTTCCGCGCCGATGAACACGAACAGCCAGTGCGCGTCGATGGTCTTCCTGCCGCCCGGCCACGCGAAGGTGAGCCGTTCCAGCCGGTCGGCGCCCTCCGCCGCGCACACCGTCTTGCCGGTGTGCACCTCGATGTTGGGCGTCGCCGCGATCTGCTCGACCAGGTAGTGCGACATCGACTTCTCCAGGCCGTCGGCCCGGACGATGATGTGCACCTTCTTCGCGTACTTGGCCAGGTGCACGGCCGCCTGGCCCGCGGAGTTGGCGCCGCCGACGACGGCGACCTCCTCGCCCGCGCAGGACGGCGCCTCGGTGAGCGCGGCGCCGTAGTACACGCCGCGCCCGACGAAGTCGTCCACGCCCTCCGCGTTGAGGCGCCGGTAGGAGACGCCGGTGGCGAGGATGACGGCGTGCGCGGCGATCTCGGTGCCGTCCGACAGCCGCGCCACCCGGGCCGTGCCCCGCGACTCCAGCGCGGTGACCTCGCCGGCCTGCAGCAGCTCGGCGCCGAACCGGTCGGCCTGGCGGCGGGCCCGGTCGGCGAGCTGGGCGCCGCTCACCCCGTCGGGGAAGCCGAGGTAGTTCTCGATGCGGGAGCTCTGCCCGGCCTGGCCGCCGAGGGCGCGGCGCTCCACGACCACCGTCTTCAGGCCCTCGGACGCCCCGTACACGGCCGCCCCGAGCCCGGACGGGCCGCCGCCGACGACGATCAGGTCGTAGAAGCCGGTGGACGGGGTGCTCGGCAGGCCGACCGCGGCGGCCAGCTCGGCGTCGGACGGGGCCGACAGCGTCCCCCCGTCCGCGGTCACGATCAGCGGCAGCTCCGGGCACGCGGCCGCCGCGACCAGCTCGGCGCCCTCGGGGTCGCCGTCCATCAGCCAGGTGTAGGGAACCTGGTGGCGGGCCAGGAAGTCGCGGACCTCGTAGCAGCGGGCCGACCAGCGGTGCCCCACCACCCGCAGCTCGCCCGGCGGGCGGCGGTCGACGCGCGCCCAGGCGTCCAGCTGCTCGTCGATCACCGGGTAGAACTTCTCCTCCGGCGGGTTCCACGGCTTCAGCATGTAGTGGTCGAGGTCGACGTCGTTGATGGCGCGGATCGCCGCGTCGGTGTCGGCGTAGGCGGTGAGGAGGATCCGGCGCGCGAACGGGAACAGGTCCATGGCGCGCTCCAGGAACTCCACGCCGTCCATCCCGGGCATCCGGTAGTCGGCGAGCAGCACGGCCGTGTCGTCGCCGCGCAGCCGCAGTTCGCCCAGCGCCTCCAGGGCCTGACCGCCCGACTCGGCGCGCACGATCCGGTACGCCTCGGCGTAGCGGCGGCGCAGGTCCCGCGCCACGGCCCGGGACACCCCCGGGTCGTCGTCGACCGTCAGCAGCACTGGTTTGGACAACATGTCCCCCTCGTTCCGGACCAACCCATACGAAAGCCTACGTGGATCCGGCCCCGGCCGCGCGGGGCCGGAACCGCCGATCGGGGCCCCGCCGCCCGGCCGCCGCCGCGCCATCGGTCATGATCGGGACATGGACCTGCGTGTTGCTCTGATCGGATACGGCACCGGCGGCTCGGTGTTCCACGCCCCGCTGATCTCGTCCGTGCCGGGGATGCGGCTGGCCGCGGTCGTCACCGGCGCCCCAGAGCGGCAGCGGGCCGTGCGCGAGCGGTACCCCGAGGCCGAGGTCCTCGACAGCGTGGACCGGCTGTGGGGGGCCTCGGGCGCCTGCGACCTGGTGGTGGTCACCGCCCCCAACCGGCAGCACGTGCCGCTGGCCCGGACCGCGCTGACCTCGGGCCTGCCCGTCGTCGTGGACAAGCCCGTCGCGGCCACCTCGGCCGACGCCCGCTCCCTCGCCGCGCTGAGCGCCGTCCGGGGCCTGCCGGTCTTCCCCTTCCACAACCGCCGCTGGGACGGCGACTTCCAGACGGTGCGGCGGCTGGCCTCCTCGGGCGCCCTCGGCGACGTCCTGCGCCTGGAGTCCCGCTTCGAGCGCTGGCGGCCGCGGGTCAGGGAGAGCTGGAAGGAGAGCGCCGACCCCCGCGACGCGGGCGGCATCCTGTTCGACCTCGGGTCGCATCTCGTCGACCAGGCCATCGCGCTGCTCGGCCCCCCGGACCGGGTCTACGCCGAGATCGACACCCGCCGCCCGGGAGCCACGGCCGCCGACGACGTGTTCGTGGCCCTGACCCACCCGGGCGGCGCCCGGTCGCATCTCTGGATGAGCGCCACCGCGGCCGCCCCCGGGCCGCGCTTCCGGGTGCTCGGCAGCGGCGCGGCGTACGCGGTCTCGGGCATGGACGTCCAGGAGGAGCAGCTCCGCGCGGGCCTCACCCCCAAGGACCCCGGCTACGGCATCGCCCCGCCCGGGTCCAGCGGCACGCTCGGCGCCCCCGGGCACGAGGCGCCGGAGCCCACGGCCGCCGGGGCGTACCACGACTTCTACGCCGGTGTCCTGCGCACCCTGCGGGACGGCGCGCCGCCCCCGGTCACCCTCGCCGAGGCGATCACCGGGCTGGAGGTCATCGAGGCCGCCGCCCGCTCCGCCCGCGAGTCCGCCGTCGTCGAACCCGGCGAGCGGCGAGAGTAGGGGCGGGCGGACGCGGACCCGTCAGAGCACGGAGACGTGGACGTGGTCGAAGTGGTTCTGGGTGACGCTGCCGCGGTCCTCCATCTGGCTCCAGCCGCCGCTGCCGCGCATGTCGTAGATGCGCTGCTTCCAGATGACGTACTTGATGCCGAGGCGGGACGCGTTGTCGATCACGTACTGGGCGACCCGGTCGCCGTGCGCCTGGGCCGACGCGCTCGGCATCTTGCCGCCGGTGCTCTCCATGAAGTCGCAGGCCCGGCCCGAGCCGTGGTCCTGCGGGTCGCCGGGGCGCGCGCAGCCGATGGTGGGGAAGGCGCCGAACTTGCCGTCGATCTCCAGTAGCGCGGTCCGCATCCGCGCGGTCATGGAGTTGCCGACGATCGGGGACTTGGTGCCGCTCGCCCCGTCCGGGCGTCCGCCGCCGGCGGGGGCGGTGGTGCGGGTCGTCTCCGGCTTGTACTTGGCGAGCAGCTTCTTGACGCGGGCGCGCTGGCCCTCCAGGTCGTCGATCTCCTTCTTGACCTCGTCCAGCTTCTTCCTGGCCGTCGCGTTCGACTGGACCGCCCTGGTGTTCAGGGCCTCCAGGTTCTGGATGCGGCGCCCGTTGTTGCGGGTGATGTGCTCGATCACGGCGGCGTCGCGGACGGCGGCGCCCGGCTCGGCCGAGGACATCATCGGGATGACGTCGAGGCGGCCGGTCATGTAGGTGGTGGACGCCAGGCGGGCCACGTCGACGCGGGCGGCGTCGTACTCGCGGCCGGCCCTCGTCGCGTCGGCGCCTGCGCGTTCGGCGGCCTTCTTCGCCTCCTCCAGGGAGACCAGTTCGCCCCGGTACTCCTTGGAGAGCTTCTCCGAGCGCGCCTTGAGCTTGGCGTACTCCTTCTTCAGGTCCTTCGGCTGCTGTGGGAGGGCCGCCGCGCTGCCCGACACCGGCGGCAGCGCCGCCGAGACGCCCGCCGCGAGCGCCAGCGCCGCGAGTCGCTTCGCCGTCCCGCGCCCGCGCGGGGGGCGGGGATTCCTGCCGGGGGGATCGAGGGCCGCCACAGATCTCTCCTAGATAACAAAGCTCAAGATTGGCGGCACATTACCACAATCGCCCTATTTACCTCACAAGCTTCACAAAACACGCACCGTCACACCCGCACTACCGGACGGCGCCGTCCGCCAGAGGCCGAGGGGCCGGACCGCCCCGCTGCGGTCCGGCCCCTCCCCCGCGCCCGCCGGGCGAACCCGGCGGGCGCGTCACGTCCCGACGAGCTCCTCCCAGCGCGGCACCCGCGGCGGCGACGGCAGCCGCAGCCCGGCCTCGGCGAGCGTCCGGTCGCCCTTGCGGTTGTTGCACCTGCCGCACGCCAGGACGGTGTTCTCCCAGGTGTCCGCGCCGCCGCGGGACTGCGGGTGGACGTGGTCGATCGTGTTGCCGCGCTTCCCGCAGTAGAGGCAGCGGCCCCCGTCGCGCAGGTACACGCCGCGCTTGCTCCACGGCGGGCGCCTGCCGTGCCTCCAGCGCATCGCGACGTAGCGGACGAGCCGCAGGACCCGCGGGACCGGGAAGCTGCCGAAGGTGCGCCCCTCCTCCGCCTCCTCAACCACGGCCACCTCGCGCACCAGCATGCGGATGGCGTGCCGCAGATCGACCCTCTGCATGGGTTCGTACGACGCGTTCAGGACGAGCACGTTCACCGGGTCACCTCCCTAGCCCGTGCCGCTCCCCCGCCAGGATTCGAACCTGGATATCCGCATTAACAGTGCGGCGTTCTGCCGTTGAACTACAAGGAAATGCTTCGGCAATTCTCCGCCTTCCGGGCATTTCCCGGAAGACCTCCATGAGAATGCCCAGCGGCGGGCCGCGGGGGCAACGTGTTTTCCGGTCAGCGACCGGAGGCGGGGAGAGCCGACACGGCGGCCTGGTACTCCAGGGACTCGCGCTCCAGGCGGAAGCCGAGCTCCTCGTTCACGGCGAGCATGTGGGCGTTGTCGCCGGAATTGTCCGTTTCGATTTCCCGGACGCCGGGGCACTCCTCCCCCAGCCAGCGCAGCATCGCCGCCTTCACCCAGATGCCGAGCCGCCTGCCGCGGTGCTCGGGCAGCACCGCCGTGTCGTACTGCGCCGCGCGCCCGGCGCACCCCGCCGGCACCACGACCTCGGTGAACCCGGCGATCACGCCTCCGGACAGCGCCGCCACCGTGTAGAGGTCGTCGCCGCGCTTGGCGACGATCTCGGCCATCTCGCGGACGCGGAGCGCGTCCCAGGGCGTCCCCTCGTACTCGGCGAAATCGGCCATGGCGTGCTTGGCGCGGGCCAGGGCGTCGGCGTGCTCGTCCGGCACCACGCCCCGCCAGCGCACGAGCCGGTACCCGGCGGGCGACTCGGCCAGCAGCCGCGCCACGCGCTCGGCGGGGACGTCGTCCAGCCGCAGCAGCATGCCGCGCAGGGTCAGCACGCACTCGAAGCCGTGCGACTCCAGGAACGGGACGGCCGGGGTGCCCGCGAGAACCTGGGCGATCACGCTGGAGCGGCCGTCGGCGCGCAGGCCCTCCGCGGCCGCGGCCAGGAGCCGGCCGCCGAGGCCGCGGCGCCGGTGCTCGGGGCGGACCTGGATGTCGACCTCGCCGGGACGCCCGGCGCCCGGCTCGCCGGGCAGCCGCAGCGCCGCCACCGCGACCAGGGCGCCGCCGGCCCCCGGCCCGCCGGCGGCCGCGGCCCACAGCCGCTGCCGCGCGCCCGCCTCCGCGCCGAGCAGCAGCCGCGCCGTCCGCTCCGGATCGGGCGCGGGCTCGCCGTCCGGTTCGGCGGCGTGGACGGCGGCGAGCACCGAGTGCCACTCCCGGATCTGCGCGTCCGTCGGATCATCGAGTGCGATGACGTCCATCCGACTTTTGTACCTGATCCCCGCGCGCCGTGACCGGGACCTGGGACAACCCAAGGTTTCGGGCATACGGGAACCCCGTTCAGCGGTCCCGCGAGAACGCCTCCAGGATGCGCTCGGCGGCCAGAGCGGGCGTCAGCGTCCCCTCCGCGACCTCCCGCTCCAGGCCGGGCGCCGCCGCCCGGACGCCGGGATGCCCGCGCAGGTCCGACAGCAGCCGGTCGCGGACCAGCTCCCACGTCCAGCCGACCTGCTGGCGGCGCCGGCGGGCCTCCAGTTCGCCGGACTCGCGGAGCCGGTCCTGGTGCTCGGCGAGCGCGCCCCACACCTCCTCCAGCCCGGTGCCCTCCCTGGCGCTGCACGTCAGGACCGGGGTGCCGCGGACGCGCTCGTCGCTGCGCAGCAGCCGCAGCGCGCCCGCCAGCTCGCGGGCGGCGCGCTCGGCCTCCCCGCGGTGCTCCCCGTCGGCCTTGTTCACCGCGATGACGTCGGCCAGCTCCAGCACGCCCTTCTTGATCCCCTGGAGCTGGTCGCCTGTGCGGGCGAGGGTGAGGAACAGGAAGGAGTCGACCATCTCGGCGACGGCCGTCTCGGACTGCCCGACGCCGACCGTCTCGACCAGGACGACGTCGTACCCGGCGGCCTCCATGACCACCATCGCCTCGCGGGTGGCCTTCGCGACGCCTCCGAGCGTCCCGGCGGTGGGCGAGGGGCGGATGAACGCGGCCGGGTCGGTGGCGAGGCGGTGCATGCGGGTCTTGTCGCCGAGGATGCTGCCGCCCGTCCGGGTGGAGGACGGGTCCACGGCGAGGACCGCGACCCGGTGGCCCTCCCCCGTCAGCCGGGTGCCGAGCGCGTCGATGAACGTCGACTTGCCGACCCCGGGCACGCCGGTGATCCCGACGCGGCGGGCGTTCCCGGCGTGCGGGGTCAGCTCGACCAGCAGTTTCTGCGCCAGCTCCCGGTGGTCCGGGCGCGCCGACTCCACGAGCGTGATCGCCCGCGCGATCCACGCCCGCGACCCGTCCCGCACCCCGGCCGCGTAGTCGTCGAGGCCCGGCGCGCTCACGGCGCCGTCCGCGCGCCCGCCGGGCGCCCCGCGGCGCCGTCTTCCCTCGTCATCCCGCGCCGCCCTCAGGCGCGCTCGGGCGCGCCGTGCCCGAGCGCGGCGGTGAGCTCCTCCAGCAGTCCGATCGCCGCGTCCGCCAGGACGGTGCCGGGCCCGAAGATCGCCGAGGCGCCGGCCGCGCGCAGCTCCTCGAAGTCGCCGGGCGGGATGACGCCGCCGACGACGATCATGATGTCGTCGCGGCCCAGCGCGGCCAGCTCCTCGCGCAGCGCGGGGACCAGCGTCAGGTGCCCGGCGGCGAGCGAGTTGACGCCGACGACGTGCACGTCGGCCTCGACGGCCTGCAGGGCCACCTCGCCGGGCGTCTGGAACAGCGGGCCCACGTCGACGTCGAAGCCGAGGTCGGCGAACCCGGTCGCGATCACCTTCTGGCCGCGGTCGTGCCCGTCCTGCCCCATCTTGGCCACGAGGATCCGGGGCCGGCGGCCCTCGGCCTCCTCGAACGCGGCGGCCGCGGCCCGCGCCTTCTCGATGCTCGCCACCCGCCCCGCCTCCTCCCGGTACACACCGGAGATCGTACGGATCTGCGCCGCGTGCCGCCCGTAGGCCCGCTCCAGGGCGTCGGAGATCTCGCCGACGGTCGCCTCGGCCCGGGCGGCGTCGATGGCGAGCGCGAGCAGGTTGTGCTCCAGGCCCCGCGGGCGGGTGCCGTCCTCGGCGGCCTCGGCGGCGCGGGTCAGCGCCTCCAGCGCGGCCCGCGTGGCGGTCTCGTCGCGCTCCTCGCGCAGCCGGCGCAGCTTGTCGATCTGCTGCGCGCGGACGGAGGCGTTGTCGACCTTCAGGACCTCGATCTCCTGCTCGACGTCGGGCCGGTACTTGTTGACGCCGATGACGGGCTGCCGCCCCGAGTCGATGCGGGCCTGGGTGCGGGCCGCGGCCTCCTCGATGCGCAGCTTGGGCAGCCCCTCGTCGATCGCCTTGGCCATGCCTCCGGCCCGCTCGACCTCGGTGATGTGGCCCCAGGCGCGGCGGGCGAGGTCGTAGGTGAGCCGCTCCACGTAGGCGCTGCCGCCCCAGGGGTCGATGGTCCGGGTGGTCCCGGACTCCTGCTGGAGGAGGAGCTGGGTGTTGCGGGCGATGCGGGCCGAGAAGTCCGTCGGCAGCGCGAGGGCCTCGTCCAGCGCGTTGGTGTGCAGGGACTGGGTGTGGCCCTGCGTGGCGGCCATGGCCTCGACGCAGGTGCGGGCGACGTTGTTGAACACGTCCTGCGCGGTCAGCGACCAGCCGGACGTCTGCGAGTGCGTCCGCAGCGACAGCGACTTGGGGTTGCGCGGCTCGAACGTCTTCACCAGCCGCGCCCACAGCAGCCGCGCGGCGCGGAGCTTGGCGACCTCCATGAAGAAGTTCATCCCGATCGCCCAGAAGAACGACAGGCGCGGCGCGAACGCGTCGATGTCGAGGCCCGCCTCGCGCCCGGCGCGGATGTACTCGACTCCGTCGGCGAGGGTGTAGGCGAGCTCCAGGTCGGCGGTGGCCCCGGCCTCCTGGATGTGGTAGCCGGAGATCGAGATGGAGTTGTACTTCGGCATCCGCTGCGAGGTGTACGCGAAGATGTCGGAGATGATCCGCATGGACGGCTGCGGCGGATAGATGTAGGTGTTGCGGACCATGAACTCCTTGAGGATGTCGTTCTGGATCGTCCCCGCGAGCGCCTCCGGCTCCACCCCCTGCTCCTGCGCGGCGGCGATGTAGAGCGCGAGGACGGGCAGGACGGCGCCGTTCATGGTCATCGACACGCTCATCCTGTCCAGCGGGATGCCGTCGAACAGCTGGCGCATGTCGTAGATGGAGTCGATCGCGACCCCGGCCATGCCGACGTCGCCGGCCACGCGCGGGTGGTCGGAGTCGTAGCCGCGGTGCGTGGCCAGGTCGAAGGCGACCGACAGGCCCTTCTGCCCGGCCGCGAGGTTGCGGCGGTAGAAGGCGTTGGACTCCTCCGCGGTGGAGAAGCCGGCGTACTGCCGGATCGTCCACGGCTGGGTCGCGTACATCGCGGGGTAGGGGCCGCGCAGGAACGGCGCGATGCCCGGATAGGTCCCGAGGAAGTCGAGCCCGGCGAGGTCGTCGCCGGTGTAGAGGGGTTTGACGCCGATGCCCTCCGGGGTGTCCCAGGTCTGGGCCTCGGGGTCGGCTCCGGTGGCGTCGGCGACCGCGGCGCGCCAACGCTTGGCGGCCTCGTCGGCGGGGGGCGCCGTCCCGAGGTCCACCTCGGTGAAGTCGGGGATCATTCGTTCACTCCCAGATCGTGGAGGGTGGTCTCCAGCACCTCGACCGCGTCGCATCCCGCGTGCACGCGGGCGTCGACCCCCTCGTAGGTTCCCTTACCCGCCAGCCAGACCTTCACCGCGCCCGCGTCGCGCAGGAGCCGTGCCGCCTCCGCGGCCTGCTCCTCGTAGAGGGCGTCGCTGGAGCAGACGCAGGCGACCGCGGCGCCGGACGCCCCGAACTCCTCCGGGGCGCCGGTGACCGTCTCGATGCCGCCCGCCTGGAAGAGGTTGGCGGCGAAGGACGCGCGCGCCGTGTGGACGGCGATCGGCCCGAGCGTCGCGAGGAAGACCTTCGGACGGGCTCCGGTGGCCTCGGCGTGGGCGTCGGAGCGGTCGCGGAGCGCCTCGAAGTCCTGGGCGTAGGCGACGACCGGGAGGCCGCCGCCGGGCGCGGGCGGCGCCGGGTCGCGGGCCGGCGGCGTCTCGGCGAGGTCGGGGTACTCGCTGACGCCGGTGAGCGGCGCCCTGCGGCGGGCGATGTCCTCGCGGCGCCGCTCCCAGGTGGCGGCGAGGCGGCGGGCGACCAGGCCCGAGTCGAGGGCGGCGGCCAGGCCCCCGGCCTTCTCGATCTCGGTGAACCACGCCCAGGCGGCCTGGGCGAGGCCCTCGGTGAGACTCTCGGCGTACCAGGAGCCGCCCGCCGGGTCGACGACGCGCGCCAGGCTCGACTCCTCCAGCAGCAGCGTCTGGGTGTTGCGGGCGATGCGCCGGGCGAAGCCGTCGGGCAGGCCGAGGCGGGCGTCGAACGGCTGGACGGTGACCGCGTCCGCGCCGCCGACCCCGGCGGCGAACGCCGCGACGGTGGTGCGCAGCATGTTCACCCACGGGTCGCGCCGCGTCATCATCGCCGAGGAGGTGACCGCGTGGACGCGCGCGGCGGTGCCCTCGGCGGCGCCGCAGACCTCCGCCACCCGCGCCCACAGGCGGCGCGCGGCGCGGAGCTTGGCGATCGAGGAGAACTGGTCGGCGTTGACGGCGAGGCGGAACTCGATCTGCCCGAACGCCTCGTCCACGCTCAGCCCGGCGCCGGTCAGGGCGCGCAGGTACGCGACGCCGGCGGCGACGGCGGCGCCCAGTTCCTCGGCGTCGCCGCCGCCCGCGTCGTGGTACGGGGTCCCGTCGGCGACGACCGCGCGCAGCCGGGGGAACCCGCGGACGCAGCGGACGGCGAGCTCGGCGGCCTCGTCCAGTGACCCGGGCGTGCCGGTGCGCGCCGCGAGGCCGAGCGGATCGGCGCCGAGGTTGCCGGACGCCTCGGCCGCGTTCCCGCGCTCGGCGACCAGGGCCAGGAACGCCTGGGCGGCCTCGCCCGCCGACGCGCCCGCGTCCAGCACCACCGGGGCCAGATCGAGCAGGACGCCGCGCAGCGCCTCGGGCAGCGCGGCCACCGGCGGACCGCCCTCGCCGAGCCGCAGCCAGACGGAGGTGGCCCCGTTCTCCAGGTCGGCGAGGATCGCCTCGCGGGTGACGGCCGGGTCGGGGTGGGCGTGCCGCTGGCGGACGTCCCATCCGGCGATGCCCTCGCCGTCGGGGCGCACCTCGCGCACGTAGGGGGCCAGCCCGGGACGTCCCGGCGGCGCGTCGTCGCGCGTGTAGAGCGCGGCGATCGGCACTCCGTCGTAGGACTCCCGGGTCAGCAGACCCTCGATCTCGCCGAGGGGGGTGTCCTCGCCCGCCGCGCCGGACCTGCGCAGCACCCCCTTCACCATCTCCCGCCACCGGTCGCGGTCGGCCGCGGGGAAGGCGGCGGCCAGTTCGAGTTCTTCAGGCGGCACCGTCATGTCCTGGATGGTAGGTGAGCGGCCGAATCCGGCTCGGAACCGGGTCCCGCTGACCAGTACGCGGCGCGGCGCGCGGGGCGCGGGTTAGCGGTGCGCCGTCCGGGAAGAGGGGTGGTCATGACCCTGGACCCACTCCCCGGCGACCTCTACCACATGCAGGAACTCCTCGACGGGCGGGAGAAGGAGATCCTCGGGAGGGTGCGCGGCTTCCTGGAGGCGAAGGTCGCGCCGATCGCGAACGACTGCTGGGCGCGGGCGGAGTTCCCGTTCGACCTGATCCCGCAGTACGGGGAGCTCGGAATCGCGGGCCTGGCCTACGACGAGTGCCCGGGCGACCGGCCGAGCAGCCTGCTCACCGGGTTCCTCGCGATGGACATGGCCCGGGTGGACCCGTCCATGGCGACGTTCTTCGGGGTGCACGCCGGGCTCGCGATGGGCAGCATCGGGCGGTGCGGGTCCCCGGAGCAGCGCGAGCGGTGGCTGCCCGCGATGGGGCGGATGGAGAAGATCGGCGCGTTCGCGCTGACCGAGCCGGACGGCGGCTCGGACGTCGCGCTGGGCCTGCGGACCACCGCGCGGCGCGACGGCGACCACTGGGTGCTGAACGGCGCCAAGCGCTGGATCGGCAACGCCACCTTCGCCGACCACACCGTCGTGTGGGCCAGGGACGAGGCCGACGACCAGGTGAAGGGGTTCGTCGTCGCGAAGGGCACGCCCGGGTTCAGCGCGACCCGGATCGAGAACAAGATCGCGCTGCGGACCGTGCAGAACGCCGACATCGTGCTGGAGGACTGCCGGGTCCCCGAGTCCGACCGGCTGGCCGGGGCGAACGGCTTCCGGGACACCGCCGCGATCCTGCGCCAGACGCGCAGCGGCGTCGCGTGGCAGGCCGTCGGGGTGATGCTCGCCGCCTACGAGATCGCCCGCGACTACGCGGTGGGCCGCGAGCAGTTCGGGCGGCCGATCGCCAAGTTCCAACTCGTCCAGGACCTCCTGGTCAGGATGCTCGGCAACGCCACCGCCTCGCTCGGCATGGTGGTGCGGCTCGCCCAGCTCCAGGACGAGGGCCTCTACCGCGACGAGCACTCCGCGCTCGCCAAGGCCTACTGCACCAGCCGCATGCGCGAGGCGGTCGGCTGGGCGCGCGAGCTGATGGCGGGCAACGGGATCGTCCTCGACTACGGCATCGGCCGGTTCGTCGCCGACGCCGAGGCGCTCTACTCCTACGAGGGCACACGGGAGATCAACACTCTGATCGTCGGACGCGCCGCGACCGGTATGGGGGCGTTCGTCTAATCCGTCCCCGCCTCGCGGCCGCCCTCCCCGGCCACGGCTGATCTTCGGGTACCCCCGAAGGCCCCGTGGCTAGGGGCGTTGCTAGAGTTCGGCGTCGTAGCCCCCAGCCCCCGAACCACGCAAGGGAAGACGAACGCATGTCGACTGGCAGCCACGCCGGGCGCCCCAAGTCCTGGGTCGCCGTGGCCATCATCTTCATCGGTTTCGCCATCGGCGGCGTCGGCATCACCCTGGGCCCCGACTGGGTCGTGTTCGGAGTGGGCGCCGCGCTCGTCGCGATCGGCGGCGTCATCGCGCTGGCCGTCGACATCATGACCGACGTCGTCGTCGACGAGCCCCGGGCGTAGCGGTGTTCGGCCGGCCTCCGATCGAGGAGCGGATCGCCGCGCGCCAGCGCGAGCGCGGACCCCTCAAGCCGGGGACCGTCTTCCCGCACGGCCCCGCCAAGATGCTGTTCTTCTTCGGCATCGGCGTGGTCGTCGTCACGCACATCATCGCGCTGTCGATGTACTTCGTGGACCCCGGTCCCTGAGGGCGGCCGGGGGTCCGCGCGGCACGCGCCGGCGGCCCGCCTCAGCGGCCGCGATCGGAGCCGTTGGGCGGGCCGTTCCGCTTGTCACCGAGGTAGAACAGCCCCGCCAGGACGAACACGGCGACGGCCACCAGGATGACGAGCACGCCGATCGGAGTCGAGCCAGGCACCGAGTCTCACCTCTTCCCTTCCACTGCGTCTCCCCGGACGGTGCCCGCTGCGCGGCGGGTCAAAAGAGGGTCAAGAAGATCCTTTACTACCCATTCGGGCCGTCCGGCAGGTGCGCGCGGCGCGGCGGCGACGTAGCTTCGAAGTCCCGAGCCCGAGGTGGTGGGATGGCCCTGCGATTCGGAATCGAGGAAGAGTACTTCGTCGTCGATCCCGTCTCCCGGGAGGTCGTCCCCCGTGCCGCCGCCGTGGTGCGCCGGGCGGGCGCTGCGCTGGGCGAGCGCGCCTCCACCGAACTCGTCGCCTACCTCGCCGAGGCCAAGACCTCGCCCTGCGACGACCTGGACAAGCTCGGCGAGCAGATCCGCTCGATGCGCGCGGTGATGGCCGCCGCCGCGGCGGCCGAGGGCGTCCGGCTCGCCGCGACCGGGACGCCCGTGCTGGGGGACCTCGTGCCCGCCCCGATCACCCGCGGCGCCCGCTACGCCGAGAGCCTCGCCTTCTACCGCGGCCTGGACGACGAGCAGAGCATCTGCTCGTGCCACGTCCACGTGGAGATGCCGGACCGCGAGCGCGCCGTCCAGGTCAGCAACCATCTGCGCCCCTGGCTGCCGACGCTGCTGGCCCTCGCGGCGAACTCGCCGTACTGGGTGGGACGCGACACAGGCCACGCCTGCTGGCGGGCGCTGGCCTGGGCCCGGTGGCCGGTGGCGGGGCCCCCGCCCTACTTCGCGTCCGCGGGCCACTACGACGACCTCGTCGGGGCGCTGCTCGAATGCGGGGCCCTGATGGACTCCGGAACGATCTTCTGGGACGTCCGGCCGTCGGCGCGGCTGCCCACGATCGAGGTCCGGCTCGCGGACGTCGCCCCGACGGCCGGGGAGGCGTCGGTGTTCGCCGCGCTGGTCCGGGCGCTGGTACAGATGTCGTCCGACGCCGTGGACGCCGGCGAGCGTGCGCCCGACCCGCCCCCGGAGATGCTGCGCGCGGCCTACTGGATGGCGGCGCGGCACGGCCTGGCCGGGCGGGGCCTGGACGTGCGCACGGGCCGGCCCGCGACCTTCGGCGCGCAGGCCGGGGACCTGCTCGCGCACGTGCGGCCCGCGCTGCGCGGCACCGGCGACCTGGACGCAGTCGCCCGCGGGGTCCGGCGCCTGGTCGCCGGGGGGACGGGCGCGGACCTCCAGCGCGGCGCCCACCGCAGGCGCGGGCGGCTGACCGATGTCGTGGACGCGGTCCTGCTGCCCGGCCAATGACCCCCCGGTCACCTGACGGCGGACGGGCGGCGCGAGGCTCTCGTCCCCAATTGGTCCGGATATTGTCTGTTTTCGGAGGGCGCCTCGCGGGTACCGCTGGTTCGGAACATCAGATCGGCTGACCTCGGGGGATGTCCGCATGGGCCTGCTCGTACGGCTTCCCTCCGGCGCGTATTCTCGATCGAATGCACGGGACAGCGGCACCGGACGGAGCGACCGAACGATGAGCCTCAGGCGCGGTGGAGGGGGCGAGGCACGCGAGGACGCGTTCGTCCACCCCGCGCTCTTCTACCGCGGCGACGAGGAGTACCTGGCGGGCACCCTGCCGTTCATCCGCGCCGGGCTCGACGCGAGGGAGCCGGTGGCCGTGGCGGTGCCCGGCGTGCGCGTGGCCCAGCTCAGCGACGCCCTGGGCGCGGCAGCCGACCGGGTGAGCTGGATCGACATGGCGAAGGCGGGCCGCAACCCCGGGCGCATCATCCCGGGAGTGCTGCGGCACTTCGCCGACCGGCACACCGGAGGCCGGGTGCGGATCATCGGCGAGCCGATCTGGCCCGGCCGCTCGGCGACCGAGTACCCGGCCTGCGCGCAGCACGAGGCCCTGATCAACCTTGCTTTCGCCGGGCGCGAGGCGACCATCCTGTGCCCCTACGACGTGGTCCGGCTCGACCCGGTGGCGATCGCCGACGCCCGCGCCACCCATCCGGTCGTGATCGACCGCTTCGGGGCGCACCCGAGCGGCGACTACGCCCCGCACCGCGTCATCGGCGACTACAACCTGCCGCTGCCCGAGCCGGCCGAGGCCGCCGGTGCGGTCGCGATCAGCTTCGACATCGACGCGCTCCCCCTCGTCCGCGAGTTCGCCTGCCACTGGGGGGCTCGGTTCGGCCTCGGCGCCGGCGCCGTCGGCGACCTGGAGCTCGCCGTGAACGAGCTGGCCGCCAACTCCTGCCTGCACGGCGGCGGCACGGGCACCGCGCGGCTCTGGGCGGAGAAGGAGCACGTGGTCTGCGAGGTCAGCGACGCGGGGACGATCAGCGACCCGCTCGCCGGGCGGCGCCCGGCGGACATGAGCCCGAACGGCGGCCGCGGCATCCTCATGGTCAACCACCTCGCCGACCTGGTCCGCGTCCACACCGGACCGGAGGGCACCACGATCCGCGTCTACATGCGCACCCTGAGCCCCGGCCTCAGCTGAGCGCCCGTCCGATCCCGGCGATCGCCTCGGCGGGCGCCACCTGCCCCCACTGCCGCCCGGCCGTGGCCGCCCCGCCCGGGGCAGGCGCCCGCCGGGCGCCTGCTCCCCGCGTGGTATCCCGCCTCCGCTCCGGCAGGCCGAGACTTGACCTGGCGATCAGATGAAGAGGCGAATCGGGGGGAATGATGCCCTTCGCCCGTCTTCCGATCGCTTTGGGGACACGATGCGTCTTCTTGCTCGCGCTCACCAGATGCCCGTCCGGCTGGCCGTCGGCGCGTTCGTCCTGAACTCGGGCCTGTCGAAGCTCCAGGGGCTGGACGAGGCGGCCGACGAGATCCACGGGACGGCCAAGACCGCCTACCCGTTCCTGGATTCGCAGGACCCGCGGGACTTCACCCGCAACCTCGGCAGGGCGGAGGTCGCCCTCGGCACCGTGCTGCTGGTGCCGCTGGTGCCCTCCCTCGTCGCGGGCGCGGCGCTCACCGCGTTCTCGGCCGGGCTGACCGGCCTGTACCTGCGGCTGCCCGGCACCCGGCAGGAGGGCGGGCTGCGCCCCTCCCCGCAGGGCATCCCGCTCGCCAAGGACACCTGGCTGGTCGGGATCGGCGCCTCGCTCGTGCTGGAGGAACTGGCCAGGTCGCGCGCCGAGCGCCGCGGCCGCAAGTGACCCGTCCTTGACGCGGGGCCGCGGCCCCGGTGAGGATCGGCGCGTCCCCCGAGGAGACCGCGCCATGACGTCCGAGCCCCGTCCGTCCCCCCTCGTCCGCGTGGCGGACGACGCCGACACCGCGCCGCTCGCGGGCGTGCTCGGGCGCGCCTTCGGCGACGACCCGGTCTGGCGCTGGCTCCTGCCCGACGACGCCTCCCGGGTGCGGCGGATGACCGCGCTGTTCGACATCCTGCTGCGGAGGGTGCACCTCCCCCACGGAGCGACCGAGACCACCGGGCGCGGGGACGGGGCGGAGGCCGCCGCGCTGTGGGACCCGCCCGGTCTGTGGAGCGTGCCGCTGCGGTTGCAGGCCGCGTACGCCGTGCCGCTGCTGCGCATCCTGGGCGCCAGGACGCCGGCCACCCTCCGCACGCTCAGCGCGATCGAGAAGCACCACCCGCGCGAGCCGCACTGGTACCTGGCCGTGCTCGGCACCGATCCCCCGGCCCAGGGCAACGGCCTGGGCGCGGCCCTGCTGCGGTCGCGGCTCGACCGCTGCGACGCCGAGGGCCTGCCCGCCTACCTGGAGTCGTCCAAGGAACAGAACGTGCCCTACTACGAGCGGTTCGGCTTCCGGGTGACGCGCGAACTGCCGCTGCCGGGCAGGGGGTGCCCGGCGGTCTGGCTCATGTGGCGCGACCCCGAGGGGTGACCCGCCTCCACCGGGAAACGGCGTCTTCGGTTAAGTGCTTGTCATGGCCGGAAAAGGCCAGTCGCAGGCCGGTGCCCGCGCGCGGGCGCGCCCGCGCCCCGGCGGTGCGTCGCAGTACCGGACGATGATGGGCCAAACCCGGCTGTCCCCATGCGGCCATGTGTCCGGCGGGTTTCGGACGGCCTACCGGACGCCGCCGTCTCCGGGCCCGCCGCGGCCGCCTACCGTCGTAAGCGAGCCATTGCACCGATCCCCTCTGGTGAAGGCGACAGGTGAAGCACCATGCCCATGGCCGGCACGAGGGCGCCGGAGACCACCCCTCTCGCCCTGCACAGGCCGGGTTCGGCGCGCGTCCAGGACTACCTCCTCGGCGGCAAGGACAACTACGCGTCCGACCGCGACCTCGCCCAGCGGATCCTGCGGGTCCTGCCGCAGGCGGCGGCGGCCGCCCGCGCCGCCCGCCGCTTCCTCGCCGCCTCGGCCGCGCTGCTCGCCGGACGCGGCGTGCGGCAGTTCGTCGACCTCGGCTGCGGCCTGCCGCGGACCGCCAACCTGCACCAGATGGCCGCGGGCCGCGACGGCGGCGCCCGCGTCGTCTACGTCGACCACGACCCGCTCGTCATCGCCCACGCCCGCGCGCTGCTCATCGACGGCGGCAACGTCGCGGCGCTGCGGGCCGACATCCGCGACCCGGCCGCCGTCATGGGCAGTCCCGAGGTGCGGCGGCTCATCGATCCGGCCGAACCGGTCGCGCTGGTGTTCTCCAGCGTCCTGCACTTCGTGGAGGGCGCCGGGGACCTCGTCGCCGACCTCGCGGCGGCCACCGCGCCCGGCAGCGCGCTGGTCGTCTCGCACGCCACGGCCGACTTCGCCCCCGGCTCCGTCACCGAGGCCGCGCGGCTCTACGGCGAGGCGACCTCGGTCCCGGTGCATCCGCGCGGCGGCGCCGAGATCGCGCGGCTCCTCGGGCCGTTCCGCCCGCTGCCGCCCGGCGTGACGCCGCTCACCGCCGGCGGACCCGCCGGCCCCGGCGACGCGCCGGTCATGTACGGAGCCGTCGGCGTCCGCTGACGCCGATGTGGGGTTGATCACATTTCTCCGATAAGCCGCGTTCCGGCGAGGTCCTCCGGTTCGCCGTGCCCGCCCTGGTCTCGCCGCTCATCCGGCGTCCGCGTCCCGTGACGCTGCGTCAGCCGACGGCTGGCGCTGTTAAGAGAAATCTCATTTGCCCGTTAGAAACGGTAACGGTTCGGCCCCTATCGTGGCCCGGATGCCGACGAACACCCTGACTCCGCCTGACACGACGATCGGCGCTCCCCCGGCGAAGGCACCGCGCATGGGGTGGCTGGACGCGCTGCGCGGCCTCGCCGCCCTGGTGGTGGTGTTCGAGCACTCCCTGGACGTGCTGCTGCCCGAGGTCCGCCAGGCGACCGGCCCGTGGTTCGACTTCGGCCGGTACGGGGTCTTCGTGTTCTTCCTCGTCAGCGGCTACGTCGTGCCGTTCTCCCTGGAGCGGCGCGGCAGCGTCCGGCAGTTCTGGCTGGGGCGGTTCTTCCGGCTGTACCCGGCGTGGGGCGTGTCGGTGGTCCTGGCGCTGCTGCTCGGCGCGGCCGGCCTGTCCTACGGCGTGCCCGCGGCGATCGGCGACCGGCCCTGGGCGTCCGCGCTGGCGCACCTGACGATGCTGCAGGACCTGCTGGGCGTCCCGAACGTCGTCAACGTCTTCTGGACGCTGTCCTACGAGATGGTCTTCTACCTGCTCGTGACCGCGATGTTCGTCGCCGGCGTGCACCGCGCCAGCGCCCGGGTCGCCCTCGGCTTCGGCGTGGGCGCCGCCATCCTCGGGGTCGCGCTGCCGTCCGGGCTGCTGGCCTCCCGGTGGCCGGGCGGGACGGTCCTCGCCGCCGCGCTGCTGCTCGCCGGCGGGCTGGCCGCCATGGTCAGCCGGAACCGCGGGCTGCGGCGGACGGGCGTCGCGGTGGCGGCCGCGCTGGCCCTCGTCCTGCTCGTGCTGAACAGCCGCATCGGCGCGATCGAGAGCCTGTGCATCATCGCCACCATGTTCGCCGGGACCGCGATCCGCGGCATCCAGGACGGGCGGCTCCGGCCCGGGCCCGCCGCGGCGATGGTGGCGATCGTCCCCGCCCTGACGCTGGCGGCGGGCCTGCGCGCGCCGACCAGCTGGGCGCTGCACGCCAACCCGAACCCCCTCGGCCTGGACTGGTCCATCGCCGTGGGCGCCGCATGGCTGACGTTCCTGGCCGGGCTCGCCCTGCGGAACCGCTCCATGCCGCGCGTGTTCGTGTGGCTGGGCCTGGTCAGCTACTCGGTCTACCTGCTGCACCCGCTGGTCATCCAGGCGATCTGGCACGCCGCCGGACGCGACACCTGGGGGCTGTCGGCGCCGGTCCGGGCGGTCTGGGGCGTGGTGCTGCTGGCGACCGTCCTCACCTCGGCGGCGCTGGCGCACCGCTACGTCGAGCGGCCCGCGCAGAACCTCGGCCGCCGCCTGACGGCCCGCCGACGCTCCTCCGCGGCCCCCGCGCCCTCCGCGGCCTCCGCACCGCAGCCCGCGCATCCCTGACCGCCCGGTCCGGGGGGTGATGACAGGGTTCGCTTTCTTGCCTAGGGTGATTCGCCCGAGCCCACCCCGCCGATCGGACAACGGATGACCGAAGGGCCGATGCCCGCCGAGGTGCCCGACGTTCTGCGGCAGCACCTCCAGGCCGCCGTGGACGAGATGGAGCGGGAGATCCGCGACCAGGTCCCCGAGTACGCGGGCGCCGACGGCGGCGAGTACGCCCGGAAGGTGGAGCGGACGGTCAGCGACACCGTCGCGTTCTTCGTGGACTCCGTCGACCATCCGACCGCGGACGCGCGCAAGATCACCGAGCTGTACATGCGGCTCGGCGAGGAGGAGGCGCGGCAGGGCGGGAGCCTGGCCGCGCTGCAGAACGCGATGCGCGTGAGCAGCCAGGTCGCCTGCCGCAGGTTCATCAAGGACGCCTACCGGCTCGGCTGGTCGCGCGAGACGCTCGGCCGGCTCACCGACTCGCTGTTCCTGCTGCTGGCGCGCGCCGCCGACGCCGCCGCGCAGGGGTACGCCCGCGAGCAGGGCCAGCTGGCGACCGAGCGGGAGCGCCGCCGCGACCGGCTCCGCGACCTGCTGGTCGCCGAGCCCCCGCCCGGGCACGAGGCGGTCGCCGAGCTGGCGGTCGCGGCCCGCTGGGAGCTGCCGAGGAGCATCGCGCTGGTGGCGCTGCCGGCGGGGGCGCCCGCCGGCGCCCGGATCCTGCCGCCCGCGGTGCTGGCCGACTGGGAGGCGCCGGTCCCCTTCCTCGTGGTGCCCGACCCGGAGGGCCCCGGCCAGGACCGGCTGTGGCCGGCGCTGCGCAGGCTCGGCACCTCGGCGCTCGGCCCGACCGTCCCGATCGGGCAGGGCGCGCTCTCGCTGCGCTGGGCCCGGCACGCCCTGACCCTGGCGGAACGGGGGCTGCTGCCGGGCGAGGGCCCGGTCCGGTGCGTGGACCACGTCGCGTCCCTGGCCACGCTCGCGGCGGACGAACTGGTCGGCGCGACCGCCGAGGCCCTCCTCGGGCCGCTGCTGGAGCTGCCCCCGGCGCGGCGGCAGCCGCTCGCCGAGACGCTGCTGACCTACCTGCAGTGCGGCGACAACGCGGTGATCGCCGCGGAGCGGCTGCACATCCACGAGCAGACCGTCCGGTACCGGCTGCGCCGCATCACGGAGCTGACGGGCGGCCGATTCACCGAGCCGGACGGCCGGCTCGACCTCATGCTGATGCTGAGCTGGCTGGTGCGGACGGGCCGCGCCGACCGGACGGGACGGGACGGGACGACGGCGTAGCCGCGGCTCACAGGAACGCCGCGACGCGGGCGGCGAACTCCTCCGGCGTGACGGTCTCGATGCCGAGCCGCTCGGCCTTGGCCTTCTTGGACCCGGCCTTCTCCCCCGCGACCAGCAGGGACGTGCGGGACGACACCGACGAGGACGCCGTGCCCCCGGCGCGTTCGATCAGCTCGTTCACCTGGCCGCGCGACAGGCCGTCGAGCGGGCCGGACATCGCTCCGGTGACGACGACGGACATCCCGGCGAGGGGCGGGTCGGCGGCGCCGGCCCCGGCGGCCTGCCCGGCCTCCCGCCCGGCGGGGACCCCGGCGCCCGGCTCGGTCATCGCGACCCCGGCGGCGGCGAGCTTGTCGATCAGGGGGGCCAGCTCGGCGATCTCCGCGACCAGGACCGCGGCGCGCTCCGGCCCGACGCCCTCGACCTCCTGGAGCGCCTCGGCGTCCGCGGCGCGGATCGCGTCCATCGTGCCGAAGTGGCGGGCGATGCGGCGCGACATCGACCGGCCGGTGCCGCGCACCCCGAGCGCGCAGAACACCTTGCTCAGCGGCTTGGCCTTGGCGCCCTCGATCGCGGCGAGAAGGGCGGTGGTGCTGGTCTCGCCCATCCGATCCAGGGCGATGACCTGGTCGTAGGTGAGGGTGAACAGGTCGGCGAAGTCGGTGATCAGCCCCTCGGCGATGAGCTGGTCGATGCGGCCCTCGCCGAGGCCCTCGATGTCGAACTGGTCGCGGGCCACCGCGTAGCGGACGGAGACGACGGCGTGGCAGGCGCGGCCCCGGACGCACCTCCAGCGCTGCTGGGAGGCATCGATGCCGTCGCCGCAGCGCGGGCAGGCCGCGGGGATCTCGACGGGCCGCTCCCGCCCGGTGCGCAGGTGCGTGACGGGCGCCTCCACGCGCGGGATGACGTCGCCCGCCTTGTAGACGGTGACGTGGTCGCCGATCATGAGTCCGCGCCGCTCGATGTCGGCGGCGTTGTGCAGGGTCGCGTAGGTGACGGTGGAGCCGTCCACCTCGACGGGCTCCAGGACGGCGCGGGGCGCGATGACCCCGGTGCGGCCGACGTTCCACTCGACGTCCAGCAGCCGGGTGATCTTCTCGACCGCGGGCAGCTTGTAGGCGACCGCCCAGCGCGGGGCGCGCGAGGACAGGCCGGCGTCGGCCTGGTCGGCCGCCGCGTCCGCCTTGATCACGATGCCGTCGATGCCGAAGTCGAGCCCGGCGCGCAGCGCGGCGATCTCCTCGACCCGCTCCAGCACCCGCTCCAGCGACGTCGCGGTGATCCCCGGGGCGGACGTCGCGGCCGTGGTGTTCGCGCCGAGGCCGGCGACCAGCTCCATGATCTGGCTGTGCGGCAGGCCGCGCAGGCGCGCGGCCGTCTCGCCGTCGGTGCCGTCCATCGGGAGCGCCCCGTAGGCGAAGAAGGTCATCTCCACCTCGTAGGGGTGGTCCCTGGTGCGCAGGGATCCGGCGGCGGCGCTGCGCGGGTTGGCGAACGTCGTTCCCACGGCGGCGGTGCGGGCGGCGTTGGCGGCCTCGAACTGGGCCCGCGTCATCAGCACCTCGCCGCGCAGCTCGACGGTGAGCGGGCGGGCGAGGCGACCCGGCAGGCCGAGGATCATGCCGGTGCAGTGCGACACGTCGTCCCCGGCGGCGCCGTCGCCCCGCGTCACCAGCTGGACGAGCCGCCCGCCCCGGTAGCGGGCGGAGATCGCCATGCCGTCCAGCTTCGGCTCCACGCTCCACGCCGCGACCTCGCGGCCGAGCCTGCGGGCCAGGCGCGCCGCCCACGTCCGCAGGCCCTCGGCGGAGAACACGTTGTCCAGGCTCAGCATCGGGACGGTGTGCGGGACGTCGCCGACCACCGCTCCCCCGGCGACCTTGCCCGTCGGGGACTCGGGCAGCACGTCGTCCGGATGGCCGGCCTCGTAGGCGGCGATGCCGCGCACCAGCCGGTCGTAGGCGTCGTCGTCGAGCGGCGAGTCGCCCTCGCCGTAGTAGGCGGCGGAGGCGGCGACCGCGGTCTGGACGGCGGCGGCGTAGGCCGCCCGGTCGCCGATCTCGGTGCTGGCCGGGGTGTCGCTCATGACGACATCATGCCTGGTCCCACCGACGTTCCCAGGCGGTCAGCCGGTGCCCAGGCGATGCCCGAGAAACGCCAGTTCGCGGCGGAGCTGCCGCCGCCAGAAGGCCGCGTCGTGGCATCCGCCCTCCAGCCCGCCCGCGGGCCGGACCCTGTCGCGGAACTCCCGCACCCGGTCGGCGAACGGGTCGCTCGTGCCGCAGTCGACGCGCAGCGGGACGCCCTTCAGCTCCTCCAGCGCGCCGAAGACGTCGTGGCGGTCGTAGTCCGCCGCGCCGTCGAACGAGCGGCGGTTGGCGGCGACCGCGTCCTCGTAGGAGGCGAACAGGGCCGGGGACGAGGCGACCACGGCGGCCGTGCGGGCGCGGCCGAGGCGGCGGGCCAGCACGAGGGCGCCGTAGCCGCCCATCGACCAGCCGATGGCGCCCACGCGGCCGGTGCGGGCGCCGCGGTCGCGCAGCCGCGGCAGCAGCTCGTCCACGATCATGCCGAGGGGGTCGTCGCCGGAGGCGCGGGGATGCCAGTAGGTGTCGGGCCCGCCGTCCACGCTCACCAGGGTGAACGGAGGGACGCCGCCGCGGGCGACGGCGTCGGGCAGGTAGTGGTCCAGGGCCAGTTTCCGCACGAGGGAGGCGCCGTCCTCACCGGTGCCGTGCAGCGCGACGACCACCGGCAGGCCGCGCGGCGGCCGGTCCGCGGCGGGTGGGACGACGGTCGCGGTGACGGTCGCGCGGCGGTGCGCGGAACGCCAGGTCATCGTCTCGGTCCGGACGGACGCGGGCGGCGGCGCGGGCACGTCCCCGCACCTGCCGAGCGCGCGGTCCAGCGGGACCTTGCCGGGGAGCACCTCGCTCTCCACCAGCGCGTAGCCGGTGCCGCCCGCGGCGGCGGCGGCGCCGATGCCGCCGAGCCCGCCGAGGACGAGGGCGCGTCGGGTGATCAAAGAGGGTCCTAATCAGTTCTGGGAGTAAGCCATCCGGCAGACTCCTGGGTTGGTGGACTGGCCAGAGCCCGGTTGCCTGAAAGGGGTGGCCGGTATGGCCCGGCTGCACGCGGTCCTTGGAGAGTTGGCGGGAGACGACGCCGACGAGGTCGAGGTGGTGGTCGGGATCGAGACCGACCGCGGGCCGTGGGTGGGGGCGCTGGTCGCGGCCGGCTACCGGGTGCTGGCGGTCAACCCGCTGCAGGCCGCCCGGTTCCGGGACCGGCTCGGGGTCTCCGGCGCCAAGAGCGACGCCGGAGACGCTCATGTGCTGGCCGATATGGTCCGTACCCATGCCCACCAGCTGCGGCCGGTCGCGGGCGACAGCGCCCTGGCCGAGGCGATCAAGGTCGTGGCCCGCACCCACAAGACACTGATCTGGGAACGGACCCGCCACACCCAGCGGCTGCGGCACGCGCTGCGCGACTACTTCCCCGCCGCGCTGACCGCGTTCGAGGACCTGGACGCCGCCGACACCCTGGAGCTGCTGGCCAAAGCCCCCTCCCCCGATCAGGCGGCCCGGCTGACCATCGGCCGGATCAGCGCCGCGCTCAGGCGGGCACACCGCCGCGACATCGCCGGCAAGGCCGCCGCCCTCCAATCGGCGCTGCGCACCGAGCACCTCGACCAACCCGAGGTCGTCACCGCCGCCTACGCCGCGTCCGTCCAGGCGCTCATCGCTGTCCTGACCGTCCTCAACCAGCAGATCAAGACCATGGAAAAGCAGGTCGAAGCTCATTTTGGGCAGCACCCGGCCGCTGAGATCATCCTGTCCCAGCCCGGGCTGGGACAGGTCCTGGGCGCCCGGGTACTCGCAGAATTCGGCGACGACCCCGACCGCTACACCTCGGCCAAGGCCCGTAAGAACTACGCCGGAACATCCCCCATCACCCGCGCGTCCGGGAAGAAGAAGACCGCCCTGGCCCGGTTCGTCCACAACGACCGGCTCATCGACGCCCTCCTCACCCAGGCCTACTGCGCCCTGCTCAGATCGCCCGGCGCACGCGCCTACTACGACCGGCAACGAGCCCGCGGCAGCAGCCACAACGCTGCCCTGCGCCAACTCGCCAACCGACTCGTCGGCATCCTTCACGGATGCCTTAAAACCGGTACGTCCTATGACGAGACGACCGCTTGGTCCCATCACACCGAGAACGTCGCAGCTTGACATCTACGCTCCTGGGATGTCTTTCAGGAGGGTCCGGGCACCGTATCGCCCTCGCGGGACGCGTGCGCGGACCGCGACAGCAGCGCGACTCCCCCGGTGAGCAGGAGCACGCTGAACGACAGGGCCGTCAGCGCCGCGGCCGTCCGGGGCGGCAGCGTCTGGAAGGCGAAGGCGGCCACCAGGTAGGACGCGATGGGGTTCGTCATCGTCATCGCGGTCATGGCGGCGGGCAGCGATCCGGCGGCGAACGCCCGCTGCTCGATGACCAGGCCGAGCAGCGTGCTGCCCGCCAGCGCGTAGCCGGGCCAGTCCACCGCGGTGGCCGCGACCCCGCGGTCGACCAGGTCGGCGGTGGTGAGCTTGATGAGCACGGCGGTCGCGGCGAAGCACAGGCCGGCGCAGACGCCGAGCAGCGCGGCCCGCACGGGCCCCTTGCGCAGCCATGCCGCCCGCGACAGGGCGACGATGACCGGCGCGGCGATGAGCCCGGCGAGCAGGATCCGCGGCCGGGACGGCTCCCCCTGGGGCGGGATCGCTCCCGGAACCGTGAACAGGACGGCGAGGCCGGCGGTCACGGCGATGCCGCCGAACAGGTCCAGCCGCGCGGGCCGGCGTCCCGTGCCGATCGTGCCGAGCACGATCGTGAAGACCAGCTGGGTGACCAGCAGCGGCTGGACGACGGCCGTCGAGCCGAAGTGCAGGGCGACGGCCTGCGCGCAGAACCCGCCGAGGTTGACCCCCCACCCGGTCAGCCACACGGGATCGCGGACCAGCCGGCGGGTCAGCCCGTGGGCGGCGGACGCGTCCGAGACGCCGTGCACGGCCCGTCTCGCGGCCCGGTACTGCAGGGCCGCCGCCGCGGCGAACAGGAACGCCGCGAGCAGGCTGAAGCAGACCGCCCAGGCCATCACACCGCCCCCTCACGCCGCCCGCCGCCCGCCGCCCGCCACAGATCATCCTTCCCGTGATCGGACGAGACGACCATGGCCGGCCGCCCGCCCGCGACCTGGACGCGAACTCGAACGGAAGGAGGCCGCAGGTGGCCGGGAGCGGTCGGCGCGTACCCGGCCGCCGTCCCGCGCCGGGGACGCGCGGGACGGCGGGACTCCTCAGCCCGCGGCGGGGATGCCGTTGGCGGGCGCCTGCGGCTGCGGGGTCGTGTAGGGCTGGATCGGGCCGTCGCCGTCGTCGGTGGTCAGCGGCTGCCCCTGGGGCACGACGTTCTGCCCCTTGACCGTGCCGATGACCGCTCCGGTGTACCCGGCGTGCGAATCCGCGCCGTAGGCGAACGGGACGACGCCCGGCCCGGTGAAGCGCGACTTCTCCAGCGCCTCGACGACGCCCTTGCGGGTCGGGTTCTTCCCGGCCGCCTGCAGCGCCTGCGCGAAGGTGTAGGCGACCGACATCCCGTAGACGATGTTGCCGTTGAACGGCAGCTTCGGGATGTACTGGGCATGGATCTTCTTGAACAGCGCCGTCCAGCTGTTGGAGGCGTCGCCCGGCGCGGCGAGGTAGCCGTCGGTCACCATGCCCTGGATGAGCGGGCTGCCCTCGACCTCGCTGCCGCCCTTCTTGGCGAAGCTCTCCAGCAGCCCCGTGAGGGTGATCGGATCGGACCCGACGTTGCTGACGACGAACGTCGGCTTGTAGTTCAGCTTCAGCGCGGCCAGGCGGAACAGCGCCGTGTAGGTGGGGATGCTGAACAGCACGACGACGTCGGCCTTGGACTGCGCGATCGCCTGAGCCTGCGCGCCGATGTCGGTGCTGCCCGGCTGGTAGGACTGCCGGGAGACGACCTGGTCCTTCGGGATGTACTTGTCGAGGCCCTTCACCCCGTCCTGCCCGAAGTCGTCGTTCTGGAAGAAGTAGGCGACCTTCCTGCCCGCGTAGGCCTTCTTGACGTGATCGCCGAGGATCTTGCCCTCGCGGATGTAGTCGACCTGCCAGCCGAACGTCTGCGGGTGCTTGCCCGGCTGGTCCCAGCAGCCGCAGCCGGACGCGACGAACAAGTCAGGGACGCGCTGGGCGTTCAGGTAGTCGACCACCTTGGAGTGCGTGGGCGTGCCCAGCCCGTTGAAGATCGCGAAGACCTTGTCCTGGAGGACGAGCTTCTGCGTCACGCTCACGGTCTGCGTCGGGTTGTAGGCGTCGTCCACGTACTTGTAGACGATCTTTCGTCCGTGCACGCCGCCGTTCGCGTTCACGTAGTCGAAGAACGCCTTGGAGGCCGCGGAGTTGGCGCTGTAGCCGGGCGCGGCCGGCCCGGTCAGCGGCTGGTGGCTGCCGATCGTGACGGTGGTGGCGGTCACGCCGGGCGCCGCCGACCCGCCGCCCCCTCCGTCACCGCCGCAGCCGCTCGCCGCGACCGCCAGCGTCGCCGCGGTCGTCAGGGCGAGCGCCCGCATCGTCCGGGGTCGCTTCATCTGCTCCTCCTGCGTGCGTTGTGGTGGGCCCCGATGTGTCGCTCGGCGCGGGCCCGCGCGACCCGGGAGCCCGGTCGCGCCTCCCGCGCGCCCGGCGCCGGACGGCGCCGCCGATGTCGCGCAGCCCACCCTGGACGCCGCGCGGGAAGGCCAGCGTCACCGCGATGAGCACGAGCCCGTAGACGGCGAGGGGCAGGTTCGACGCGATGTTGTGCGAGAGGCCGGACGAGGACGACAGGTCCGCCGCCCATGTCGGCACGTAGACCAGGATCAGCGCGCCCCACATGGCCCCCGCCAGGCTGCCGAGCCCGCCGATGACGATCGCGGCGATGAGCTGGAGGGACAGCGTGAGCGGGAACGCGCCCGGCGCGGCCAGCGTGGCGACCAGGGCGAGCAGCCCGCCGGCGAGCCCGGCGCAGGCCGCCGAGACGACGGTCGCGGCGATCCGCAGCCGGGCGACGCGGACCCCGCTCAGCGCCGCGGCGATCTCGTCGTCGCGGCTGGCGCGCAGCGTCCGCCCGAACCGGCCGCGGGTCAGGTTGGCGAGCAGGAACAGGGTGGCGACGGCGCCGAGGCAGCAGATCCACGCCTGCCAGCGCTCCAGCGGGAACGTCTCGCCGAGCGCGGCGGGCGGGACCGGCGGGACGATCGTCAGCCCGTTCTGGCCGCCGAGCACGCCGGTGAGCGGCTTGTAGTTGGCGAGGCCGGGCAGCCCGACGGCGAAGGCGAGGGTGGCGCCCGCCAGGTACGGGCCGTGCAGCCGGGCCGCTACGGCGCCGACCACCGCGCCCGCGAGGGCGGTGGCCCCGGCCGCCGCCGGCAGGACCGCCGCGAGCGGCCAGCCCCAGTGACCGATGACCAGCGCGGCGGTGTAGGCGCCGACGGCCATGAACGCGCCGTGCCCGAGGGAGATCTGCCCGCCGAGGCCCGTCAGCACCGTCAGGCCCGCGACCGCGCAGGTGAGGTAGGCGGCCTGCGCGATCTGCAGGTCCCGGTAGGGGCCCGCGGCCGTCGTCAGGACGTACAGCGCGGCGAGCGCGAGGACGGCGCCGGACGCGTGCCGGGCCAGGGTGGAGCGCTGCTGGACGCGTCGCGCGAAGGCGGTCACGGGGTCACACCCTCCGTCCGGTGCTCGCCGCGAACAGGCCGTTCGGTCTGACCATCAGGACGGCGATGAGGGCCGCGAGCGCTCCGAGGGCGACCAGCTCGGAGCCGAGGTAGCCGGACACGTAGCTGAGGGCGCAGCCGAGCAGGAGCCCGCCGGTCACGGCGCCCGCGGGGCTGTCCAGCCCGCCGATCACGGCGGCGGTGAACCCGAAGACGAGCATGGCGTCGAACTGCGCGGGCCCGACGAACACCGACGGGGCGATCAGCACCCCGGCGAGGGAGCCGACGAGCGCGGCGAGCGCCCAGCCGAGGGTCAGCATCCGGCCGACGCGGACGCCCTGCAGCCGGGCGATCTCCGGCGCGAACGCCGACGCCCGCAGCCGCAGCCCGAGGTCGGTGCGGACGAACAGCAGCGTCAGCAGCACCATGACCGCGGCGACGGCGCCGATGACGAACAGGTCGAACGGCGACAGCAGCAGCCGCGTCCCGCCGGCGGACAGGCCCTTGATCGTGAAGGCGGGCGGGTAGGAGTGCGGCGTGTCGCCCCAGATCATGCCCGCGGCGGCCTGGAGCAGCACCAGCAGGCCGAGGGTGACGATCACCGCGTTCAGCGGCGGCTTGTCCTCCACGGGGCGCACCACGACCCGCTCGACGACGGCGCCCAGCACCAGCCCGGACGCCAGGGCGGCGCCGAGCGCGAGCCAGTAGGAGCCGCCCGCGTCGATGACGCTCCAGGCGAGGAAGGTCGTGAACATCAGCATGCCGCCCTGCGCGAAGTTCACGACGCGGGTGGAGCGCCAGATCAGCACCAGGGCCAGCGCGACCGCCGCGAACACCGCCCCGGAGGTGATCCCGGCGAGCGTGAGATTGAGGAAGCGCACCATCAGAACCCCAGGTAGGCGTGGCGGAGACGGTCGTCGGCGGCGATGGCGGAGGCGGTCTCGTCCGCCACGACGCGGCCGAGGTCCAGGACGACGGCGCGGTCGGCGACCGACAGCGCGCTGCGCGCGTTCTGCTCCACGAGCAGCACGGTCCGGCCGTCCTCGTCGCACAGCCGCCGCAGCACGGCCATCAGCTGGGCGACCACCCGCGGCGCGAGGCCGAGGGACGGCTCGTCCACCAGCAGCAGCCGCGGCGCCCCGGTGAGCGCCCGGGCCAGCGCGAGCATCTGCCGCTCGCCGCCGGACAGGGTGGCGGCGGCGCGGGACCGGCGCTGCGCGAGCGGCGGGAACAGCTCGTACATCTCGGCGACGCGGCGCCCGAGCGCCGCCCGGTCGCGCCGCCACAGCCCGCCGAGCCGCAGGTTGTCCCGCACGGTCAGTTCGGTGATGACGCCGCCGCTCTGCGGGACGTGCGCGACGCCGAGCCGGACGATCTCCTCGACCGCCCGCCCGGTGATGTCCGCGCCGTCCAGCTCGACGCGTCCCGCGCGGGGCCGCAGGAGGCCCGAGACGGCGCGCAGGAGCGTGGTCTTCCCCGCGCCGTTCGCGCCGAGCACGGCGGTGAGCGAGCCCTCCTCGACCGCCAGATCGACGCCGCCGAGCGCGCGGACCGCGCCGTAGGAGACCGTGAGGTCCTTCACCTCAAGCACCGCCGACCTCCTCGCCGAGGTAGGCGTCGAGGACGGCCGGGTCGTCGCGCACGCGCTCCGGCGGGCCGCTCGCGATGACCCTGCCGAAGTCCAGCACGACGACCTGGTCGCAGACGCCCATGACGAGGTCCATGTGGTGCTCGACGAGGACGACGGCGGGCCCGCCGCGCAGCCCGCGGATCAGCCCGGCGAGCTCGTCGATCTCGGCCGCGGACAGCCCGGCGGCGGGCTCGTCCAGCAGCAGCAGGTCGGGCTCGGCCACGAGCGCGCGGGCCAGCGCGACCCGCTTCTGCACGCCGTAGGGCAGCTCCCCCGGCGGCCGCGCGGCCTCGCCGGCGACGCCCAGCTCCGCGAGCCGGGCCATGGCCCGCTCGCGCAGGGCCGCCTCGTCGCGGTCGGCGCGCGGCAGCGCGAACAGGCCGCTCCAGAACCCGGCCCTGGCGTGCGGGTCCGCGCCGACCATCACGTTCTCCAGCACGGTCAGCCCCGGGAACAGCCCGAGGCCCTGGAGGGTCCGGGCGATTCCCAGCCGCGTCAGGTCGTGGGGCCGGTGGCGGCCGAGGACCCGGCCCCGCCAGCGCACCTCACCGGACTCCGGCCGGACGAATCCGCACACGACGTTGAAGAGCGTCGTCTTGCCCGCGCCGTTCGGGCCGATCACGCCGGTGACCCGCCCTTGGGGCGCCGTGAGCGACACCCCGTCCAATGCGACCAGCCCGGCGAAGCGGACGGTCACTTCTCGAAGTTCCAGGATCGCGGAGGAGCCGGACATGTCGCCTCACCTCGCCGATGAATCAGCGCGAATCCCCCGAGGCCCAAATGCACATACCGACTGGTCGGATTAACCGAAGATAGAATCACCGGGCGCTCCGGTCAACAGCCGGATTCGCGCGCTCCCGGCGCGCACCGCGCCCGATCCCCGCCGGGAGGTAGGCTGATCGCCGATCTGCGGGCGGCCGCGCCGGGGCGGCACGGGACCGCGGGGGTCTCCCGGACGGAGGTGGAGTGATGGCGCGGGCGCCCGCGAGCCGGACCGCCGGCACCCTGCCCCTGCCCGACCGGCTGCTGGCCGTGGCGACGCGGATGTTCGCCGAGAAGGGCTTCGAGAACACCTCGGTGCAGGAGATCGTGAACGCCGCCGGGGTGACCAAGGGCGCCATGTACCACTACTTCGGCTCCAAGGACGACCTGCTCTACGAGATCTACCACCGGCTCCTCGGCCTGCAGACGTCCCGGCTGGAGCAGATCGCGGGCGGCCCCGGGACGGCCGCCGAGCGGCTCCGCGCCGCCGCCGTCGACGTCCTCAACACCTCGTTCCTCTACCTGGACGACTTCACCGTCTTCTTCCGCTCGACGCACCTGCTCTCCCGCGACCGCCGGGAGGCCGTCCGCGCCGAACGGCGCCGCTACCACGAGCGCTTCCGCGCCCTGGTCGAGGAGGGCCAGCGCGAGGGCACGTTCCGCACCGAGACGCCCGCCGACATCGCGGTCCACTTCTTCTTCGGCACCGTCCACCAGATCGGCGCCTGGTACCGCCCGGGCGGCCGCCTCAAGACGGCCGCCATCAGCGAGCACTACGTGGACCTGTTCCTCCACGGCCTGGAGAACTAGCGGCCGGCGGGCCGGCCGTCAGCGCTCCACGTGCTCGATCTCGAGCGCCGCGTCCCTGTGCCGGGCACGAAGGGGCTTCTTGTCGAACTTCCCGACCGTGGTCTTGGGGATCTCGTCCAGGAACGTCCAGTACTCGGGGACCTGCCAGCGGGCGACCTTGTCCGCGAGGAACGACGCCAGTTCCGCGGGGGCTGCGGACGCCTCCGGGCGCAGGACGACGCAGGCGAGGGGGCGCTCGTCCCAGCGGGCGTCGGGGACGCCGATGACGGCGGCCTCCGCCACGGCGGGATGGGCCATGAGGTGGTTCTCCAGCTCCACCGAGGAGATCCACTCGCCGCCCGACTTGATGACGTCCTTCGCGCGGTCGGTGATCTGGTAGAAGCCGCGGTCGTCGATCGTGCCGATGTCGCCGGTGCGCAGCCAGCCGTCGTCGAACTTCCCGGGCGCGGGGTCGCGGTGGTAGGCGCCGGTGATCCACGGGCCGCGCACCTCGATCTCGCCGACGGACTCGCCGTCCCACGGCAGCTCGGCCCCGGAGTCGTCCACGATGCGCATCTCGACGCCCGCGGCGACGCGGCCGGACTTCAGCCGCCAGTACATGTCCTCGTCGGTGCCGGGCTCGACGCCGGGCGGCGGGAACGCCATGCCGCCGAGCGGGCTCGTCTCCGTCATGCCCCAGCCCTGGATGATGCGCAGCCCGTACCGCCGCTCGAAGCGCTCCAGCAGGACGCGGGGCGCGGCGGCGCCGCCGGAGGTGCCCGCCCGCAGCGACGACAGGTCGATCTCCTCCCGCTCCCCGAGGGCCAGGATCCCGTTCCAGATCGTCGGGACGGCGGAGGCGAGCGTGCTCCGCTCGGCGGCGATGAACTTCGCGAGGTGCTCCGGCTGCATGAACGGCCCCGGCATGTGCAGCGTCGCCCCGGACAGGAACGCCCCGTACGGAAGGCCCCAGGCGTTGACGTGGAACATCGGCACGATGGTCAGGACCCGGTCGGCCTCGGTGATGCCCACCAGTGACGCCGACTGCACGGCCATCGCGTGCAGGAACGTGGAGCGGTGCGAGTACACCACGCCCTTGGGGTCGCCCGTGGTGCCGCTGGTGTAGCACATGGACGCGGCGGAGCGCTCGTCCACCTCCGGCCATGCGTAACCGGGCTCCTCCGCGGCGAGCAGCGTGTGGTAGCGCAGGACGGGCGCCCCGTTGGCGTTGGCCTCCAGGGCCGAGGCGTCGCCGTCCCCGACGACGACGAACGCCTCGACGGCGGGAAGTTCGTGCACGACGCGCGCCAGCAGCGGGACAAGGGTGTCGTCGACGATGACGACCTGGTCGTCGGCGTGGTTGATGATGTGCGACAGCTGCTCGGGGAACAGCCGGATGTTCAGCGTGTGCAGGACCGCCCCCATGGCGGGCACCGCGAAGTACGCCTCCAGGTGCTCCTGGTTGTTCCAGCAGAACGTCGCCACCCGGTCGCCGGGACGGACGCCCAGCCCGGCCAGGGCGGACGCGAGCCGCTCGGCGTTGCCGGCGATCTGCGCGAACGTCGCGCGCCGGGGCGCGCCGCCGCCCGTCCACGTCACGCACTCGCTGCGCCCGTAGACGCGCGCCCCGTGCCGCAGGATCGCGGCGACGGACAGCGGAAAGTCCTGCATCGTGCTGAGGATCATGGCATTTCTCCGAGAGGCCCGCGGCGGCGACAGGAACGGCCGGCCGCATGGAATTGTGCACATACCGACCGGTCGGTTCACCATATTTTCGACAACGCCCCGCAGTCAATGATCCATCGCGGGGCGGCCCGGGCGGCGCCGCGTTCCGCCCGCGGACGGGGCCCCGAGCCGGCCGCGGCGCGGGCCGCCGTGCGCGCCCGCCGCCAAAAAGGGCCGGACTTTTCTGCGCGCCGGTGCGTAGCCCGGCGGGGCGCGGCGGGCGTTAGATCACGCTATGAAGATCGCCGTGCGGGCGGCGATGATCGTGGCGCTCCTCGCGACGCTCATCGCCCACCCCCTGCCCGCCGGAGCGTCCGACGACGCCCCGGGAACGTCGAAGCACACCATTCCCATGGGCGACTGGAACCGCCCCTACCTGCTGCACGTCCCGCCGGGACGCGAGGGCGGCGCGCCGCCGCCGCTCATCGTGGCGCTGCACGGCGGCCTGAACGACTCCGAGTACGTCCGCAGGCAGAGCGGGCTCGACGAGGTCGCCGACCGCCACGGCTACGCCGTCGCCTACCCCGACGGGCTCCTCGGCACCTGGAACGCCGGGGCCTGCTGCTGGTTCGCCCGCTGGACCGGCGTCGACGACGTCGCGTTCCTCGACAAGCTGATCGACACGCTGGTGCGGCAGGGCGTCGCCGACCCCCGCCGGGTCTTCGTGACCGGTTTCTCCAACGGCGGCGGCATGGCGTACCGGTACGCGTGCGAACGGTCGGACAGGATCGCCGGGATAGCCGTGGTGTCCGGGGCGCTCGCGATCGGATGCACGCCGAGAAAGCCGGTGTCGGTACTGGCCTTCCACGGGACGTGGGACCCGTCCGTCCCCTATGAGGGCGGCGGGAACATGGACGCGGACGTCCATTTCCCCTTCATCCCGGTCAAGTTCCTCATGGAGTTCTGGAGGTGGGTGGACAGGCTTCCCGCGCTCTCGCAGCCGGTGCCGGACGGGCCGGACGACTGCGTCGGCACGGGACCGGGCCCCGTCGTCGTCGCGCTGTGCACCAGGCAGCGCGGCGGGCACGAATGGCCGGATTACGCCAGCGAGCTCATGGCCAGGTTCTTCGCGGACAGGCCGTCCCTGCCGAAGACCTGATCTCCGTTCAGTTCAAGTCGGCCCGCTGCAGAGCGCTGAACAACATCACCGCCGCCTCGGTCAGGGCCAACATCCTGGTCTCCATGGCGGAGGCGGCGGGCTCACGGCGCCTCGGCGGCCAGGCTCCGCGGGCGGATGTCCTTCCAGTTGTCCGTGACGTACCCGATGCAGCCGGACCGGGACTCGGGGCCGTGGACCGTCGTCCAGCCGGCGGGGACGTCGGCGAACGCGGGCCACAGGGAGTGCTGGCCCTCGGCGTTGGCGAGGACGAGGAACGTGCCGTCGGGGTCGTCGAACGGGTTGGTCGTCATGCTCTTTCCTTCCTCTAGACGCCGGGGGTGACGCGGGCGGACCGCCGCGCCATGGACCGGACGATCTCCCCGGTGCGCACGGCGGTCATGGACAGCAGCGAGGAGGCGATCCCGTGGCTGTGCTCGGTCGCCCCCTGCAGGTAGACGCCCCACTCGGGGCCGGGTTCGGTGGCGATGCGGTAGTCGCGCTCGACGACGGGGCGCCCGTCCGGGCCGGTGCGGCAGTGCGCGCCCGCCTCGCCGAGCAGGTCGAACGGGTCGCGTTCGCGGTATCCGGTGGCGTAGACGACGGCGTCGGCGTCCAGGTCCGCGACCTCTCCGGTCGGCAGGAACGCGACCCGGACCCGCGCCCCGCCGGCGCCGCCGCCGGCGACGTCCAGGACGCGGGAGACGTTGAGGATGCGCAGCCGCTCGGCGCCCGCGACCTTCTCGGCGTAGGCGCGCCGGTACAGCTCGTCGATGAGGTCGAGGTCCACCACGGAGTAGTTGGTGTTGCGCGAGTACTCGAACAGCATGCGCTTCACGTCGCCGGGCGCGGCGTAGTAGTGGTCGACCGCCTCGGGGTCGAAGATGCGGTTGGCGAACGCGCTGTCGTCGGCGGGCGAGTACCCGTACCGCGCGAAGACCGCGCACACCTCGGTGCGGGGGAAGGTGCGGTGCAGGTACTCGACGGCCTCGGCGGCGCTCTGCCCGGCGCCCACCACGACGACGCGGCGCGGGTCCCAGTCGCCGCGCTCGGCGAGCCGGGTGAGCAGGTCCTCGGTGTGCCAGATCCGCTCCCCCGCCTGGACGCCCTCCGGCAGGAAGGGTTCGAGCCCCGCGCCGATGACGACGTTGCGGGCGAGGTGCGTCTCCAGTTCGTCGCCGCGCCGCACGACGACCTCCAGGGCCTCGTCGTCGTGCGGGCGGAGCGCGACGACCTCCGTCCCGTAGCGGACGCGGTTCTCGAACGCGGCGGCGGCCCATTCGAGGTAGTCGTGGAACTCCAGCCGCGTCGGGAACATCGTCTTGTGGTTGACGAAGTCGACCAGGCGGCCCCGGGCGTGCAGGTAGGCCAGGAACGAGTACGGGCTGGCGGGGTTCCGCAGCGACGCGAGGTCCTTGAGGAAGTGCACCTGCATGGTGGCGCCGTCGATCAGCATGCCGCGGTGCCAGCCGAACGCGGGCTGCTTCTCGAAGAACACCGCGTCCGCGCCGCCGTGCTCCTCCTCCAGTGCGACGGCGAGCGCCAGGTTGGACGGGCCGAACCCGATGCCGACCACGTCGCGGACGGGGGTGTTCATGCGCTCCTCCGGCATCAGGCGGGCCCGGCCGCGCCCGCGGCCTTGGCGATCCGCGGGACGACCTGGTCGATCACGTAGGGGACGGCGAGCGGGGTGGGGGTGCGCAGCGGCCAGAACGACTTGAGGTCCAGCGGCACGTAGGAGCCGCGCTCGACGGCGCCGAGCCCGGCGAACAGCTTGTTCGCCTCGATCTTCCTCTGCGTGGCGGGGTCGTCGTTGTAGTGGCTGAGCAGGACGTCCACGTCCAGGACGGAGACCTTCTCCATGCTCAGCTCGGCGGCGAACCCGTCGCCGGGCAGCTTCTTCAGCGACTCGGGCAGCGTCATGCCGAACTGCTGGAGCAGCTTCACGCTCGTGTCGTCGCCGGACTTCATCACGGCGACGTTCCCGTTGGGGAAGACGCTGGTGAAGGCGAACTCCTTGCCGGCCAGCCCGGGGTGCTTCGCCTTCACCCCCGCGATCTTCGTCTCGACGTCGGCGACGAGCTTCCTGCCGTCGTCGGGACGGCCGATCGCGGTGGCGACCTGCTGGGTGATCTGCTGCCAGGAGTCCTCGGCGGGGCCGTTCTGGTAGGCGAGGGTCGGCGCGAGCTTGGAGAGCTTGTCGTACTCCTTGTCGATGGCGAAGTCGCCGGCGGCCAGGATCAGGTCGGGCCGCAGCGCGGCGATCTCCTCCAGGTTGAAGCCCGCCTCGTTCTCCTTGAGGAGCTTGGGCTTGCCCCCGGTCAGCTTCGGCGCGCTCCAAGGGGCCAGGCCGTCGGGCTGGACGCCGGTGAGCTCGGCCATGCCGACGGGCGTGACGCCGAGGGCGAGCAGCGCGTCCTGGTCGACCTCGCCGAGCGCGACGATCCGCTTCGGCGCGGACTTCACCTCGGCCGAGCCGAGCTTGTGGGCGACGGTGACCGGGAACGCCCCGGTCGTGCCGCCGGAGCCGCCGGAGCCGCCGGCGGGCTCGTCGTCGCCGCAGGCGGCGGCCGTGGCGAGTCCCAGGACGAGCGCGGCGGCGACGGTGAGGCGCCGCATCGTGGTGCGCATGGCGGACCTTCCATGGTTGGGGGGCGGGGAAGCCGGGGAGTGTTGATCAGGAATATTAGGTTAGCCTTGCCTAACTAGGCAATGGCCGGACGGGTATGAGCCGCCTCACTCGCGCGAAGCCGTCTCACTTCCACCGGCCGGGTCTCCCCCGCCGGCCGGTGCGAGCCGGGCGAGCAGGCCCGCCACGGTCGGCGCGGCCATCAGAGTCGCGATCTTCAGGTCGGCGCAGCCGGGCTCCCGGCGGAGCCGCCGCACCAGCCGCATCGCGAGCAGCGAGTGCCCGCCGAGGTCGAAGAAGTCGTCGTCCGGGCCGGCCTCGGGCACCCCGAGCTCCTCGGCGAAGATCCGGCACAGGGCCGCCTCCCGGTCGTCGTCCCGGCGCGCCGGCTCCGGGGAGGCCTCGGCGGTCACCGCTCGGGCGGTCAGGACGGCCGGCAGCGCGCCGACCCTGACGCCGGGGTCGTCGGCGACGTCGGCGAGCAGCTCGATCAGGCCTTCCGCCAGCGCGGCGACCGTCGCGCGGTCGAACAGGTCGGCGGAGTAGTCGACGACGAGCCGCAGCCCGTCCGGGCCCTCCCGGAAGATGAAGTCCAGGTCGAACTTCGCCGCGCCCGGCCCGAACAGCGCCTCCCGCTGCTCCAGGCCGGGGAACCGCACGTCGCCGACGCCCTGGTTCTCGTACCCGACCATCACCTGGAACAACGGGTTGCGGCCCGGCACGCGGCGCGGGCGCAGCGCCTCCACGACCGCCTCGAACGGCAGGTCCTGGTGGGCGAGCCCGGCGAGGACGGCCTCCCGGACGCGGGCGAGCAGCTCGGCGAACGCCGGGTCGCCGGACACGTCGGCGCGCAGGACGAGCGTGTTCACGAAGAAGCCGACGAGGTCCCGCGCGGCCTCCTCGGCGCGTCCCGCGACGGGGCTGCCGAGGGGGATGTCGTCGCCCGCGCCCGTGCGGTGCAGCAGCGCCGCGACGGCGGCCTGGCAGACCATGAACATGCTGGCGTTCGCGTCCCGCGCGAGGCGCCCGAGCCGGCCGGTGAGGCCGGGCGGCAGGTCGGCGGCGAAGGTGCCGCCGCGCTGCCCGACCGAGCCGGGCCGCGGCCGGTCCACCGGCAGGGGGATCTCCTCGGGCAGGCCCGCGAGGACCCGCGCCCAGTGGGCGAGCTGCCGGGCGTGGACGCTGCCGGGGTCGGCCGGGTCGCCGAGCAGCTCCCGCTGCCACAGGGCGTGGTCGGCGTACTGGACGGGCGGCGGCTCCCAGGCGGGCGCCTCGCCGTCCAGCCGCGCCGCGTACGCCTCGGCCACGTCTCGGGCGAACGGCCCGAACGACCACTCGTCGAACGCGATGTGGTGGAAGACGGCGAGGAGCAGGTGCTCCCGCTCGCCCTCCGGGAAGACGGCGACCCGCAGGGGGATCTGTTCGGCGAGGTCGAACGGCCTGGCGATGACGTCCTCGGGCGCGCAGGCCGCCACTTCCAGGACGGGCCGCGCCTCGTCCGGGTCGAGGATCCGCTGGCAGGGCACCCCGTCGTGCTCGGCGAAGACCGTCCGGAGGCTCTCGTGCCGGGCGGTGACGTCGCCGATCGCCGCCTCCAGCGCCGCGAGGTCGAGGTCGCCTCGCAGGCGGACCGCGAGCGGCAGGTGGTAGGCGTCGCGGGGCCCGTCGTCCTCGCGCAGAAGCTGGTCGAGCATCCACAGCCGCCGCTGGGCGGACGACAGCGGCACCCGCTCGGGCCGGTCCCTCGGTTCCAGGCGGGGCCGGGCCCGCGCCTCGGCGCCGCGGTGCAGGCGCCCGGCCAGTTCCGCGACGGTCGGCGCCTCGAACAGGTCGCGGATGGCGAGCTCGGCGCCGAGCACCGCCCGCGCCCTGCCGACGAGCCTCGTCGCGAGCAGCGAGTGGCCGCCGAGGTCGAAGAAGTCGTCGTCGATCCCGGCGCCCGGCGCGTCCAGGACCTCGGCGAACAGCGTGCACAGCAGGCGCTCCACGGGGGTGCGCGGGGCGCGCCCCGTGCGGCGCGTTCCGTCCTGCCCGGGATCGGGCAGGGCGCGCCGGTCGAGCTTGCCGTTCACCGTGAGCGGCAGCGCGTCCAGCGTCATGATCGCGCTCGGCACCATGTACCCGGGCAGGCGCGCCTTCAGGCTCTCGCGGACCCGCGCGGCCAGCACGCCGTGGTCGCGCGCGGCGACCGGATCGTTCGCGTACGAGGCGGGCGCGCGTCCGGGCTCGGCTGGCGGGCACGCCGCTCCCCCGCCGAACACGGCGTCGTAGCGGCCGGACCGGTCGGACGGCGTGAGCACGACGTCCGGGAACAGCTCGTGCAGCGTCTCGGGCTCGATGCCCTCCGGGGCCGAGGCCAGCGCCGCGCGCGCCTCGTCCGCCGAGGCCCCCGCGCGCAGTGCCCGCAGCGCCGCGGCCTCGCCCGACGACCTCGGGTCGGGGATGCCCCGGACGCGCAGCGGTCCCGCCGGCCTGCTCCTGAGATCGTCGAGGGTGGTCCAGTCGACGGCGGGGGTCGGCGGGGCGGAGGCGGCCCCCTTGCGCAGGACGACGTCGTAGCGGTGGCGGGTCAGCTCGTTGTGGCGGGTGCCGCGCTTGATGAGGACGTCCACGCGGGCGGGGACGTCCAGCGCGGCGAAGAAGGCGGGGTCGAGGAGGAGCTCCTTCTCCAGGCGGACGGCGCGCTCGATCGCGTCCAGGTCGCCGCCGCCGCGTCCGAGCTGCACCGCGGCGTGCAGGAGGCGGACCGTGCGCAGGTCGCGGACGTCCCCGACGAACAGCGCGCCGCCGGGGGCGAGCAGGCGCATCGCCTTGGCGACGACGTCCTCCAGGTAGGCGGCGCCGGGGAAGTACTGCACCACCGAGTTGATCACGATGGTGTCGAAGTGGCCTTCGGGCAGGCCGCCGGTGTCGTGGGCGGGCCGGCAGCTCAGGCGGACGGGCGAGCCGGGGCCCACCGCCTGCCAGTCCCGGGGCGCGGGCTCCGCGGCGCCGCCGCCGAGGTCCGCGCGGAGCTTGGCGATGACCGGCTCGGAGAAGTCGCTCCCCCAGTACTCCTCGCTGCCGGGCGCGAGGCGGGTGAGGAGGAGGCCCGCGCCGACGCCGATCTCCAGGACGCGGCGGGGCCGGAGCGCGCGGATGCGCTCGACCGTGGTCTCCCGCCACTCGCGCATGTCGTCGAGCGGGATGGGGGCGCCGTCGTAGCTGCTGTCCCAGCCCGCGAACTCCTCGGCGTGGACGACCGTGCCGACCTCGGTGTACTCGGTGTCGTAGATCTGCCG
This sequence comes from Actinomadura coerulea, assembly GCF_014208105.1. NCBI lineage: Bacteria > Bacillati > Actinomycetota > Actinomycetes > Streptosporangiales > Thermomonosporaceae > Actinomadura > Actinomadura coerulea. Next base: position 1,587,474 of record NZ_JACHMQ010000001.1, on the reverse strand, counting down.
CCATTCGGCGAGCTGCTCTGCGGCGGCGCCCTCGCGGGAGCCGTCCGGGACGACGTAGCCGATGAGGCGCCTCACGCCGGGGACATCGGTCTCGGCCGCGACGACGGCGGCCTGGCCGACGCCGGGCTCGGCGGCGAGCGCGGACTCGACCTCTTCCAGCTCGACCCGGTAGCCGCGGATCTTCACCTGGTCGTCGGTGCGGCCGAGGAAGTCGATGTTCCCGTCGCCGCGGACGCGCACGAGGTCGCCCGTCCGGTACATGCGGGATCCGGGCGGGCCGGACGGGTCGGCGACGAAGCGCTCGGCGGTCAGGTCGGCACGGCCGAGGTAGCCGCGCGCCAGCCCGTCGCCCGCGATGTACAGCTCGCCGGGCGCGCCAGGCGGGACGGGGCGCAGCCAGGCGTCCAGGACGTACCCGCGGGTGTTCCAGATCGGCTTGCCGACGGTCGGGGTCGCGCTGTCCTCCGTCCCGCCGCCGAGGGTGTTGATCGTGTACTCGGTCGGGCCGTAGAGGTTGTAGCCGAGGACGCCGTCGGCGCGCGCGAGCCGCTCCCACACCGCCGTCGGGACGGCCTCGCCGCCGAGGAGGACGAGGGACGGCCGGTGCCCGCCGTCGAGGAGTCCCTCCTCCAGGAGCTGCTGGGCGTAGGTCGGCGTCACGTTGATGACGTCGATCTCGTGCCGCCGCAGGTAGGCGGTGAGGGCCTGGGCGTCGCGGCGGAGGTCCTCGTCGCAGACGTGCACCTCGTGGCCCTCGATGAGCCAGAGCAGCTCCTCCCACGACATGTCGAAGGAGAAGGAGACGGTGTGGGCGATGCGGAGGCGCCGTCCCGCCGACGCGACCACCGGGTCGAAGATGTTGGCGCGATGGTTGAACTGCATGTTGGTGAGGCCCCGGTAGGGCGTCACCACGCCCTTGGGCCGTCCGGTGGAGCCCGACGTGTAGATGACGTAGGCGGGGTGGTCGAGCCTGCCGGGCGTGCCGGGCGCGAAGCCCGGAGCCTCGCCTGGTTCCAGGTCGTGGGCGGGCTGCGCGGCGAGGGCCGTCGCGGTCGCCGGGTCGTCCAGCGCCAGGGTGGTCCCGGAGTGGGTGAGGCCGGCGGCGATGTCGCGGTGCGAGACGAGGCAGACCGGTGCCGCGTCCTGGAGCATGTAGTCGAGCCGGTCGGCCGGGTAGTCGAGTTCCAGCGGCAGGTAGGCGGCGCCCGTGCGCAGGACGGCGAACAGCGCGACGACCATCCGCGCCGTGCGCGGCAGGGCGAGCGCGACGACCTTCTCGGGACCGGCGCCGTTGGCCAGCAGGAGCCGCGCGAGCCGGTTGACCTCGGCGTTCAGCTCGCCGTAGGTCAGGCGGACGTCCGGGAGCGAGACGAGCGCGGGGGCGCCGGGCCGCTCGGCCGCGCGCTCGGCGAGCAGTTCCGCGACCGTCAGCTCCGGCACGGGGTGCCGTGCCTCGTCCCAGTCGCGCCGGAGCCGGTCGTGCTCCTGCGGGAGGAGAAGGCCGAGGCGGTTGCAGGGGGTTTCGGGCGCCTGGGCGAGCCGCCCGAGGACCTGGACGTAGCGGTCGGTGACGCGCTCGGCCTCGGCCTCGGTGAACGCGTCGCCCCGGTACATGACGCGCAGCCCGGCGTCCGGCTCGACGACCATCGTGATCGGGTAGTGGGTGGCGTCGCGGACCTCGCGCCCGAGGACCCGCAGGTCGCCGTCCGGGCCGAAGGCGCCGCCGGTCGGCATGCCGGGGAAGTTCTGGAAGACGAACAGCGTGTCGAAGAGGGTGCCGAGCCCGGTGGCGCGCTGGACGTCGGCGAGCGCGACGAAGGAGTGGTCGAACAGGTCGGACTGCGCCGCCTGGACCCGGTCGAGGACCGCGGCGAGGGCGTCCGCCGGGCCCGCCTGGACGCGGACGGGGACGGTGTTGAACAGCAGGCCGACCATCGACTCGACGCCGTCCACGTCGGGGTGGCGTCCGGAGACCGAGGCGCCGAAGACGACGTCGTCGCGTCCGGTCAGGCCCATGAGGACCAGGCCCCACGCGGTCTGGCAGAGGGTTCCGGGTGTGACGCCCCGGTCCCGTGCGACCTCGTCCAGGCGTTCGGCGAGCCCGGCGGGCAGCGCCCGGTGCACCTCTCCGGCGCCCGCGAGGTCGGCGGGCGCGCCGGCCAGGCCCGGCCGCACGAGGGCGGGCTCGTCGAAGCCGTCGAGCGCGCGGCGCCAGGCGTCCGCCGCGGCGTCCCTGTCGCGGCCGTTCACCCAGTCGAGGAACGCGCGGAAGGGCGGGACGGGGCGGCGGGCCTCGGCGGCGGCGTCGGTGTAGGCGCCGAGCAGCGAGGTGACGAGCAGGCCGCCGGACCAGCCGTCCAGCAGGATCAGCTCGGAGGTGAGGACGAGCCGGTGGTCGTCCTCGGCCAGCCGGGCGAGCGCGAACCGGATCAGCGGCGGCGCGGCGGGGTCGAACGGCGCGGCGCGCTGGGCGTCGACGAACGCCTCCAGGTCCCGCGGGGCCACGTCGGCGTGCGTCCATGGCGTCTCGAAGTCGTCCGGGACGAACTGGACCGCGCGGTCGCCGTCCGTCCGGAACCCGGCGCGGAGGTTGGGGAACTTCTCCAGCGTGGCGCGCACCGCCCGCGCCATCCGCTCGGGGTCGACCGGGCCGGACAGCGTCACCACGGCCTGCTGGACGTAGACGTCGCGGCCCTCGCCGGCCAGCATCAGGTGGTAGAGCAGGCCTTCCTGGAGCGGCGAGAGCGGGAGCCCGCCGGCGGAGTCCGGCGTCTCGGCGGAGTCCCTCTCCTCGGAGGGCGCCGCGGTGCGGGCGAGGGCTTCGACGGTCCGCAGCCGGAAGACGTCCCGGACGGTGAACGACAGGCCGGCGCGGCGTGCGCGGGCGACGAGGAGCGCCGCGCTGATGCTGTCGCCTCCGGTGCGGAAGAAGTCGTCGCCGGCGCCCACGGCCTCGCGGCCGAGGACGGTCGCGGCGAGGCGGGCGAGGACGCGTTCGGGCCCGGTGGCGGGGGCCCGCCCGCCCGCCGGGAGCCCGGGCGCGGGAAGGGCGCGCCGGTCGACCTTCCCGTTGGGACTGAGGGGGAGCTCGTCCAGCACCACCAGTTCGGCGGGGACGAGATAGTCGGGCAGCAGCGCGCGCAGCGCGGTGCCGAGCGCCTCCGGTTCGACGTCGCCCGTGACGTAGCCGACGAGGCGGGATCCGTGCGCGGCGACGGCGGCGCGCCGCACCCCGGGCTGGGCGGCGAGCGCGGACTCGACCTCCCCCGGCTCGATCCGGAAGCCGCGGATCTTGAGCTGCTCGTCGGCGCGGCCGAGGAAGTCCAGCCCGCCGTCCGGGCGGCGCCGGACGCGGTCCCCGGTGCGGTAGAGGCGGGAGCCGGGCGGGCCGAACGGGTTCGCGACGAAACGCTCGGCCGTGCGGGCCGGGTCGCCGAGGTACCCGCGCGCCAGCCCGTCGCCCGCGAGGTACAGCTCCCCGACGGGGACCTCGCGGAGCGCGGCGTCCAGGACGTGGGCGCGGGTGTTGGCGACGGGCCGCAGCCCGCCCTCCTCGGCGACGAGGCTGTCCCCGGCGGCCTCCGAGCACCCGTACAGGTCGACCAGCCGCGCCGGCACCCGGTCGGCGAGCGCGCCGGGCAGCGCCTCGCCGCTGCTGATCCACGTGGTGACCGAGGGGGGCAGGCCGTTGTCGGCGAGGACCGCCAGCAGGCTCGGGACCAGGGTGACGGTGCCGATGCCGTGGCGGTCGATGAAGTCGGCGAGCGCGACGGCGTCGGCGGCGGTCTCGGCGTCGGCGATGACGACCGTGTCGCCCGCGACGAGGCCGCCGAGCAGTTCGGTCGTCCCGTCGATGAACGCGGGCGAGCTCTTGGCGGCGCGGATGCCGGGCGCGGCGAGCCCGGCGCCCCACGCGAGCCGGTTGGCCAGGGCGCGCTGGGTGCCGGCGACGGCCTTCGGCGTGCCTGTCGAGCCGGAGGTGAAGACGACGTAGGACGTTTGGTCGGGGTGGACGGCCGGGCGTTCGCGGCGGGGCGCGTCCGGCGGCGGCTCGTCGCGTCCGAGCACCAGCAGCGGCCGGACGGCGTCGAGCATCGCGGCGATGCGGGCGGGCGGGTAGGACAGGTCGATCGGCAGGTAGGCGGCGCCCGTCTTGAGCACGGCGTACAGCGCCACGGCGAACTCGTCCGAGCGCGGCAGCGCGAGCGCCACGACCTGCTCGGGGCCCGCCCCGGCGGCGGCGAGCCGGTCGGCGAGGGCCTCGGCGCGCCGGTCGAGGTCGGCATAGGTGAGGGCGGTGTCGCCGAACATCACGGCGGTCCGGTTCGGGGTCCGCGCCACCTGCGCCTCGATGAGCCCGGCGGCCGTCCGGACGGGGAGCTCTCGCGCGGTGTCGGGGTGCTCGACGGGCGCGCCGAGGGAGGACAACCGGAGGCCGGGATCGGCGGTGACCCGGGCGAGCAGCGCGCCGAGGTCGTCCACCAGCCGCTCCACGGTCGACGCGTCGAACAGGTCGGCGGCGAACGCGGCGAATCCCTCGACCTCGTCGCCGCCCTCCGCGAAGTAGAGGTCGAGGTCGAACTTCACGCCGCCGGTCTCCGGCAGGAACGGCTCCGCGCGCACGCCGGGCAGCGCGAGCCGCACGTCGTCCAGCCGCTGGTGGACGATCATCACCTGGAACAGCGGGCTGCGGGCGAGGGAGCGTTCGGGGGCGAGCCGGTCCACGACCCGCTCGAACGGGACGCCGGCGTGGGAGAACGCGGCGAGGTCGGCGGCCCGGACGCGCCGGAGCAGCTCGGCGAACGTCGGGTCGCCGGACAGGTCGGTGCGCAGCACCAGCGGGTTGACGAAGACGCCGACCAGGTCGGCGAGGTCCTCGTCGGTGCGTCCGGCGATCGGGGAGCCGAGGGCGATGTCGTCGCCCGCGCCGGACCGCTGGAGCAGCGCGGCGACGGCGGCGTGCAGCACCATGAACACACTGGCGCCGGTGTCGCGGGCGAGGCGCCGCGCCCCGGCCGCCGGAAGCCGGAACGGCACCAGCCCGCCGCGCCGGCTCGCCTCGGCGGTGCGGGGCCGGTCGAACGGCAGGACCGTCTCCTCGGGAAGCCCGGCGAGCGTCTCCTCCCAGAAGTCGAGCTGCGGCGCCGTGCCGGGGGCCGCCTCGCGCTGCCAGGCCGCGTATTCGGCGTACTGGACGGGCAGCGGCTCCCAGCCGGGGGCCTGTCCGTCCCGGCGGGCCTCGTAGGCGCGGGCGAGGTCGGCCAGCAGCGGCGTGAACGACCATTCGTCGGCGGCGGCGTGGTGCAGGAGCAGGATCAGCGACCACTCGGCGTCGCCCGTCCGGACGAGGGTGCCGCGGACGGGGAGGTCGCGTCCGATGTCGAAGACGTGCGCCGTGGCCGCCTTCTCGATGGCCGCGCGCCCCTCCGGTGTCTCCTCTCGCGCGTCGACGACGGCGAGGCGGACGGGGACGTCCGGGGCGAGGACGCGCTGGACGGGCAGGCCGTCGGGTCCCTCGACGAGGAGCGTGCGCAGCGCCTCGTGCCGGGCGACGACGTCGGCGAACGCCCGGTCGAGGGCCGCCTCGTCGACCGGGCCGCGCAGGCGGATCCCGAGCGGCAGCGAGTAGGAGGCGGACGGGCCGCGGAGCCGCTCCTCCAGCCAGAGGCCGCGCTGCGCCGCCGACGCCGGGACGACCTCGGGCCGCGCGACGTCGCGGACGCGGACGGCGTCGGTCGCGGCCAGGCGGGGCGCGAGCGCGGCGACGGTCGGCGCCTCGAAGACGTCCGCGATGGAGGGCTCCGCGCCGAGGACGGTACGGGCCTTGGCCGCGAGGCGCGCCGCCAGCAGAGAGTGCCCGCCGAGCGCGAAGAAGTCGTCGTCGATGCCGACCCCCTCGACGCCGAGCAGCTCGGCGAAGATCGCGCAGAGGGCCGCCTCGCGGGCGTCGCGCGGCGCCCGTCCCGACACCCCGGCCTCGGGCGCGGGCAGCGCGGCGCGGTCGAGCTTGCCGTTGACCGTCCGGGGCAGTTCCTCCAGGGCGATGAGGGCGGACGGAACCATGTACTCGGGCAGTGCCTGGGCGAGCGCGTCGCGCAGGGCCGCGTCGTCCAGGTCTTCGGCGGGGACGTAGTAGCCGACCAGCCCGGGGTCGCCGGGGCGGTCCTCGCGGACGACGACCGCGGCCTGCGCCACGCCGGGCTGCGCGGACAGCACGGCCTGCGCCTCGGCGGGCTCGATCCGGAACCCGCGGATCTTCACCTGGTCGTCGGTGCGGCCGAGGTACTCGATGGACCCGTCGCGGGCGCGCCGCGCGAGGTCGCCCGTCCTGTACATGCGGGACCCGGGCGGGCCGGAGGGGTCGGCGACGAAGCGCTCGGCGGTCAGGTCGGGGCGGCCGACGTAGCCGCGGGCGAGCTGCGCGCCCGCCAGGTACAGCTCGCCCGGGACACCTGGCGGGACCGGGCGGAGGGCGGCGTCCAGGATGTGGGCGCGCGTGTTCCAGAAGGGGGTGCCGATGCCGTCCGCGGGAAGGTCGGTGGACGTCGCCCAGATCGTCGCCTCGGTCGGCCCGTACATGTTGGTCGCGAGCGACGCCGACTCCGCGAGCGACGCGGCGAGGGCGGGTGGCAGCGCCTCACCGCCGACCAGGACGCGCAGGCCCTTCAGCGCCCGCGGGTCGAGGGTGCCGAGCAGCGACGGGGTGCCTTGGACGATCGTCGCGTCCGCCAGGAGCCCGGCGAGGGCGGCCGGGTCGCGGACCGCGGCGCGGCCGGCGAGGACGACCGTCGCGCCGCTGGTCAGCGGGACCAGCAGCTCCAGGGCGGCGATGTCGAACGCGACGGTCGTGACGGCGACGAGCCGGTCGCCGGTACCGAGGCCCAGCCGGGCGCGCGTGGTGAGCAGGAAGTTCGTGAGCGCGCCGTGCGGGATCGCCACGCCCTTGGGGCGGCCGGTGGACCCGGAGGTGTAGATGACGTAGGCGAGGTCGTCCGGGCGCGGGGGCACCGTGCGGATGCTTCCGCCGTCGCGCCGGACGTCGTCGAGGATGAGGCGCTCGACGTTCTCGGGGATCAGCGGCGCGGTGTCGCGGGTGACGATCGCGCAGAGCGGCCGGGCGTCGTCCAGCATGGAGGCGAGCCGGCCGGCGGGGTGGTCGAGGTCCAGCGGCAGGTAGGCGGCACCCGCCTTGAGGACGCCGAGGAGAGCGGCGACGAGATCGGGAGTCCGCGGCAGCGCCAGCGCGACGACGCTCTCCGGCCCCGCGCCACGGGCCCGCAGCTCTGCCGCCAGCGCCGACGCGCGCCCGTCGAGCTCGGCGTAGGTGAGGGCGGCGCCGCCCGCCTCCACCGCCTTGGCGTCCGGCGTCCGGGCCGCCTGCTCCTCGAACAGCGCGACGACGTCGGTCGGCGCGAGGGCGCGGTCGGTGGCGTTCGCCTGACCGATCAGGGCGCGCTCGTCCGCGGTCATGACCTCCAGGGCGCCGATGGGCCGGTCGGGGTCGGCCAGCGCCTCGCGGAGAAGCGTCTCCAGGTGGGCCAGCAGCGCGTCGATGCGCTCGTGCTCGAACAGCTCGCGCCGGAACGTCGCCTCGACCGTCATCCCATGCGGCCGGACGAACGCCTCCAGCGACAGGTCGAAGTGCGTGGTGCCGTTGTGGACGTGCGTCCAGCCCGACGCGACGCCCGGCAGGTCCAGCTCGCCGATCTCCTGGGCGAGGAACAGCAGCATCGTGTCGAAGAACGCCGAGCGCCCCCGTCCGCGCGGGGGCCTCAGCTCCTGGACGAGCCGGTCGTACGGCAGCGCCTGGTGCGCGAAGGCCTCGGTGACCGTGCGGCCCACCCGGCGCAGCGCCTCCCGGAACGTCGGCGTCCCGGACAGGTCGGCGCGCAGCACGAGCGTGTTGCCGAAGTTTCCGACGAGCCGCTCCACCTCGGCGTGCTCGCGGTTCATCACCGACGAGCCGATCGCCACGTCGCCGGAGCCGGTGTAGCGGTGCAGCAGGACCGCGTACGCGGCCGTCATCACCATGTACGGGGTGAGGTTCTCCTCGGCGGCGAGCTTCCGCATGCCCTCGGTCACGTCGTCTCCGAAGCGGCGCGCCCGCCGTCCACCGCGCTCGGACACGACCGCGCCGCGCGGACGGTCCGCGGGCAGGTCGAGCGGGGCGGGGGGCGGATCGAGGCGCTTCCGCCAGTACTCCAGGTCGTCCTCTGCGACGGGCCGCCGCTGCTCCCACTCGGCGTAGTCGGCGTACTGGACGCCGAGCGGTGGCAGCCCGTCCGGGGCACCGGTGAGGGCGGCGCGGTAGAGCGCGGAGAGGTCGCGCGAGAGCGAACCCCAGGTCATACCGTCCCAGGCGATGTGATGCACGACGAGCACCAGTGCGTGCTCGTCCTCGGCGAGCCTGAGCAGCTCCAGCCGGACGGGCCGCTCGGCGCGCAGGTCGAACGGGAGCGCCGCCAACTCCGCCGCCCGCGCGTCGGCGTCCGCGCACCGGACCGGCGCCAGGTCGAGCGAGTCGTCCTCCGTGACGATCTGCACGGCCCGCTGGCCGGGCCCGTCCGCGTAGACGGTGCGGAGGACGGCGTGCCGCCGGATCAGCGCCCGCAGCGCCTCGCGGAGGGCCTCGGCGTCGAGCGGGCCGGACATGCGTACGAGCAGGCAGACGTTGTAGGCGGGGCTGTCCGGGAAGGCGCGGTGGTGCAGCCACATGCTCTGCTGCGCGTAGGACAGGGGAGCCGGTCCGTCCGATCCTCGGGGGGCGAGCCGGGCGGCGTCCGCGCCCAGTCCGGCCTCGGCCATCATCCGCCGCATCAGTTCGCGCCGCCGCGCCGCCGTCGTCTGCTCCACGCTCAACTCTTTCGTCGTCGGCTTCGCCACCGCGAGTTAGGTTAGCCTTGCCTATAAAAATCATGCAAGGTTAGCCTTACCTAAGTTTGACCTTCCGGCCGCGAAAGGGAGCTGCCTTGTCCACTGGTCTGCGCACCGATGCGAACCCCGTCGAGCTGGTCGTCGAGCATGCCTCGGCGCCGCTCGCCCTCATGGCCCGCCTGGCCGGATCGGGCCTTTTCGGCGACTACGTCGTCTATGAGCGGCCCGGCTCATGGACGTTCGCGGGGGGCGTGCTGGCCGAGGTCGTCCTCGACGCCGGCGCCGTCCGCGCCCACTGGCCGGGCCAGGCTCCGGTCACCCGCCCCTGGACGGGACGCCCCGCCGACGCGCTCCGCCGCGCGTTCGCCGACGCGCCCCTGCCCGCCTGGAACGCCTACGGCTGGATCGCCTTCGAGTGCGCCGCGGCCCGCCCCTCCGGACGTCTCGCGCACCTGGTCGTCCCCCGCACCGAGGTGCGGGCCGAGAACGGCCGCGTCACCGTCACCGGGACAGACGAAACGGACATCGAGCAGGTCGCCGAACTCCTGGCCAAGCCCGGCGGCCACCCCGTCGGCGAGCCCTCGCCGGTCGACGTCAGCGTCGGCGGCGCCCCCTACCGGGCGCGCGTCGCCGAGGCCGTGGCCGAGATCCACGCGGGCCTCTACCAGAAGGTCATCGTGTCGCGCCGCCTGGACGTCCCCCACCCGGTCGACGTCGTCTCGACCTACGTCCGGGGCCGCGAGGCCAACACCCCGGCCCGCTCGTTCCTGCTCGACCTGGGCGGATTCGAGGCCACCGGATTCAGCCCCGAGGTGCTCGCCAGCGTCGACTCCGCAGGGCGCGTCATGACCCAGCCCCTGGCCGGCACCCGCGCCTTCGGCCTCGGCCCCGACACCGACGCACGCACCCGCCACGACCTGGAGACCGACCCCAAGGAGATCTACGAGCACGCCGTCTCCGTCAGGACGTCCCAGGAGGAGCTTTACCGGGTCTGCGAACAGGACAGCGTCCGCGTGACCGGCTTCATGACGGTGAAGGAGCGAGGCAGCGTCCAGCACCTGGGTTCCAGCGTCAGCGGCACCCTCTCCCCCGGCCGCACCGCGTGGGACGCCTTGGACGCACTCTTCCCCGGCGTCACCGCGTCCGGCATCCCGAAGCCCGAGGCGATCGACGCCATCACCCGCCTGGAGGAGCGCCGCGGCCTCTACTCGGGGGCCGTCGTCACCGTCTCCCACGACGGCGCACTGGACTCCGCCCTCGTCCTCCGCGCCCTCTACGCCGAGAACGGCCGGGCATGGCTGCGCGCCGGCGCGGGAATCGTCAGCGCCTCGACCCCCGACCGCGAATACGAGGAGACCTGCGAGAAGCTCTCCAGCATCGCGCCGCACGTCGTCCCGCGAACCTGAGGCACCGGCGGGTAAGGACCCGCCATGCCCGAACTTCCCGACGTCGAAGGCTTCCGCCGGGTGCTCGCCGAGCACACCGGCGAGCCGGTCGCCTCAGTGTCGGTGCTCGACCCCGGCGTCCTGCGCGGAGTCACCGCCCGGCGCCTGAGCACAGCGCTGCGAGGCCACCGCTTCGAACAGCCGCACCGCCGCGGCAAGTGGCTCCTCGCCCCGGCGCACGGCCCGGTCGTCCTGCTGCACTTCGGCATGACGGGCTCGCTCACCTGGCACGACCCGGACGAGCCGCGCCATCGCCACGACCGTGTCGTCTGGGAACTCCCCGACGGCGAACTCCGCTTCCGCGACATGCGCAAACTCCAGGGCGTCCACCTGGCCGCCGACCGCGAGGAGGCGGACGAGACCCTCCGAGACCTCGGCCCGGACGCCCTGGACCTCTCCCGCGACGACCTGGCCGCCACCCTCGGCGCCCACCGAGGCCGTCTCAAGACGACCCTCACCGACCAAACGGTCATCGCCGGCCTGGGCAACCTCCTGGCAGACGAGATCTGCTGGCGAGCCCGTATCAACCCCCTGCGCCCGGCCCGCGACCTGACGGCTTCCGAGCTCACCACCCTCCACCGAGCGATGCACCGCGTCCTCCGCGCGTCCATCAAGGCAGAGCGCGTCCCACCCAGAAAAACCTGGCTAACCGGAGCCCGAGACACGCAGACCCCTACCTGCCCCCGCTGCGGCACCCCCCTAGAAGCCCACCGCCTCTCCGCCCGCCGAACGCTCTGGTGCCCGACGTGCCAACCCAACTGATCTCTTCAGGGCATCCGGCTGTGGGCCGGTTCGCAGTCGATCCCGTCCTGATCTCGATCGGTGTACCAGTGGTATTCAGGATCGGTTCCCTTCACGTACGGGCCGTAGCCGTGGGCGTTGGCCTCCTTGCAGGTGCCGAACCGGGGATCGAGATCCGAGTCCGGCTGCTTGCTTGGCTGCGGCTCTTCACTGGGCGTCTCCTCGCCCGACGACCCCCCGGCTCGTGGGCCTTCCGCTGGCGGCGTCTCCGTTGGACTCGGTTCTTGAGTGACCGGTGGCTCTTCAGTCGTGGGGCGCGGTGAAGCCACCTTGCGGGACGTGCGCGGCCCCTCGGGCGCGGTCGATGCTGAACTGGTAGAAGGGACGGTGGCCTTCCTTTTCGGCTGCGGCAGACCACTGGGAGCGGCGCTCGTCGGAGACTCACCTTGCGATCCAGACGAAGCAGCAGAGGGAGTTTGACCCTGGTGCTGCGCTCGCTGGGACGGCGATGTGAGCAAGGGAGCGATGATGAGCGCTGCGAGAAGCAGGGTCAGCGCTCCGAGTAGCACAGCCCGCAAAGCCCGACGGTGAGCGGAATGGGTAGGAGGACCGAGATACACACGTTCGACGGCCCGTACCGGTCTGAATCGTCCAGGCATCGCGAATGACCCTTCGCAGAGGCCTCTGCCGCATCGCTCTCTTCCACCACACCGCCGAATGGGTCATACGGAAATAGAGGAGGACTCGAAAGTGGGCAAATACTTCGCCAGGTCGCGTGGGCGCAGGCCTACGTGCCCCGGGCGATCAACTGTCCTCAACCTGTAGAAGTTGGTCAATCCGCACCCAAGAGCGCCTCCCTGGTAGTCGCGGGACTTGGTCGCGAGCGTGCCGGTGTCCAGCGGGGGCCACTCGGTGCGCTCGCATGGGTTGCGGCATCCCGGAGGCGCGGCTTCCCCTCCCGCCTTGCAAGCAGACACATCCGTTTCTCGGATCATTTACTCGCCGACATATGGAGACAGGCCATGGCCGTGACCTATGAGCAGGCTCGCGAACTCATCCTTGCGCATTTCGAGCCCGGGTGGACACACGGGACATTCTGTCTCGACGATCGCCTGATAGTCGAGAATGATGAATTCTATGTTTTCGGCGTCGGGGCGCGTGAGTTCATTATTGGCGGGGACATCTCGTACGCGATCGCAGGGGGCGTTCCCGTCGTGTTCAAGGAGGATGGCCGTCTGGGGTCTCGTCCCTCTGTCCTGGTCGCCACGGACCCTTCGATCAGAAGCAGGCCTAACCCGAACGCGACGTTGACGTGACCGCTGGCGGTCAGCGGTCTCGATCGCGACCGCCTCGCCGTCGAGGGGCGTGATCCGGGGGAGGCGATGAACGCCGCCGCTGCCTGGGTGGCAGCGGTGGCGGGCGCGTTGGAAGCCACGCCGGCGCTGGTGGCCTATCCGCTCGGCTTCGACTGGATGTTCCTGTACTGGTACTGGACGAGATTCGCCCAGGGCGGGGCTCCGTTCGGGCACTCCCGGCACCTGGATCTCAAGAGCATGTACGCCACCAAGGCCGGCGCTCCGATCACCCGGTCGACCAAACGCCAGATGCCCGCCGCGCTGCTGTCCGATCGACCGCACACGCACAACGCGCTGGACGATGCGATCGAGCAGGCAGAACTGTTCCACAACCTGGTCGGCTGGGCCGGGCACCCGCGCGAGTAGTGCCACCGATATTCAGGTGCGGAGGGCCCCGGGGCAGGTTAGGTTCTGATCAGCGCGTCGGGTTCGGTGCGCGCACGGGTCGAAGGCCATCGGTTATCTCTTTCGAATAGATGCGACCCGGTGGTCGTCTCCACATCCGTGCGAGTACCCGGCCCTACGGGTCGAGCTGGACGCTCAGGGGAAGGGCGGGTCGAAGCCCGTCGGTTATCCGGATCCAAAGGTCGCAGGTTCGATTCCTGCCCAGCCGACATAGTCGGGTGGTAGCGCAGCCAGGTAGCGCATTGGACAAAAAGCCCGGTTGGCACAACCACATCCGCCCTTCCCCGGGCGCGCCGGCCGCTCCCCTCACATCCGCCCCAGCGGCGGGTCGATATTCCTGGAGGCCCTCGATGGCCCGTGACCCTCTTGCCGCGGTGTCCAGCATTCGGACGCCGCAGAGCCGACCGATTCCCGGCCGTGAGACCGAGCAGGTCCGCAACAACGCCGGCGGCTACGGGTTCGCCAAGGACCTGTGGGCCCGGCTGGAGGACTTCCTTATCCTCGGCACGACCGGCGGCACCTACTACGTCGGTGAAGACACGCTCACCGCGGACAACGCACAGGTCGTGTTCGAGGCGGTCGCCGCGGACGGCGTCCGGGCGGTCAAGCTCGCGACGGACGTCTCCACGGCGCGTCCGCCGCGCGCTCCGAAGAACCGTCCCGCGCTGTTCGTCCTGGCCGCCGCTGCGGCGCATGGCGACGCCGAGACGCGGCAGGCCGTGAAGGCGTCGCTGGCACAGGTCGCGCGGACCACGGACCATCTCGCGTCGTTCTTCGGATACTGGAAGAACCTCGGCGGCAAGGCCACCGCCAGGGGGACCGCGCCGGTGATCGGGCGGGCGATGCGGACCGCGCTCGCGTCATGGTTCCTCAACGGCGACGTCGACCAGGTCGCGTGGCGGGTCTGCAAGGCCCGGCAGCGCAGGACCCCGGCCGGGGAGGCGTTCGCGCTGCGGGACGCGCTCCGCGTCGCGCACCCCAAGGCCGACTCGCCCGCGCGGCGCGCCCTCTTCGGGTGGATCGCCGGGAATGTCTCCGATGATGCCGCCCGCGCGCAGGTGCCCGCGGTCGACGCGTTCCTCACCGCGCGGGCCGTCACCGGCCCGGCCGACGCGATCGGCGTGGTGCGAGATCGAGGCGTGCCGTGGGAGTTCCTCCCGGACGCGGTACTCACCGAGCCGGGCGTGTGGGACGAGCTCGTCGACACGATCGGCATGACCGCGCTGCTCCGGAACCTGTCCCGGATGACCCGGATCGGGACGCTGACGCCGATGGGTGACGCGACCCGGCGCGCCGCGGCGCGGCTCACGGACGCGGGCGCGCTCGCGAAGGCGCGGGTCCACCCGATGGACCTGTTCCTCGCCCTGCGCGTGTACGGGTCCGGTCGCGCGCAGCCGCACCCGCGCGCCGACCCGCAGCACTGGTCGCCGGTCCCGGCCATCGCCGACGCGCTCGAGGAGGCGTACGAGCTGTCGTTCGGGCACATGGAGCCGTCCGGCCGGCGCCTGCTGGTGGCGGTCGACTCCTCGGGGTCCATGAGTTTCCGCCACGTCACCTCGGGTGGTGCGCCGCTCGGATCCTGCTACGAGGTCGCGAACGCGATGGCGGTCATCCTCAAGCGGATCGAGCGCGGCAACTGCCACGTCATCGACGTCGACACCCAGGTCCACGCGTCCCAGGTGACGGCGCGCACGAACCTGCGGGAGATCTCCCGGTGGCGGCCCTCGGGCGGCGGCACGGATCTGTCGCTGCCGTTCCAGTGGGCGCAGCGGCAGGGGCTCGCGGTGGACGGGACGGTGGTGCTCACCGACAACGAGACGTGGGCTGGACGCCGGCACCCGTCGCAGGCGCTCGCCGCCTACCGCCAGGCGGTGAACGGCGACGTGCGGGTCGTGCTCGCGGCGATGGCCGCGAACGGGCACACCGTCGGCGACCCCCGCGACGAGGGCGTGCTGAACATGGCGGGCCTGGACGCGTCGCTGCCGATGGTCGTGAACGGCTACATCCGCTGAATCCGACCTGATCCAGAGCCAGAAACATTCGCATTCTGCGATCAGCGACCTTGATCCCCCGATATGACATTTGATATAGGCCTGAATCTTCTCTGGTAGGATAATGGCGAAACCTTCAAACTGAAGAGCCGTCCCGGCTCTTGAGTTGCTCCGCATAGCGGGCGCAACCGAGGACCGGGGCGAACACCTCGAGATCCTTTGGTGCGCCCCACAGACCAAGGGGATCTCGTGAATAACAAGAAAGGGCGCCTGCGAGTCTCGCTCGCGGCGCTCCGCGCGCGTGGGCGGTCGCTGAGAAGCGATCTCCGCGGCGCGGACGGAAAAGTGCTCAGGATGGCGGTCTTCGCCAATTCGGTGGGCGCTGTCAACGGCTATCTGCTGGTGGCCGTCGGCGTGACCGAGCATGTCGGACCGACGACGGCGGCGCTTGTGATGTCCATTTCCGGGACGATGGTCTCCTGGTATTTCTTCAGGCCGTCGTTGTGGAGTCGCTGGGCCATCTGGAAGCAGGCCATCCTGCTGGGCGCCGCTCTGGGAGCGAACGGCATGACCTTCCAGTTCGTTCTCCGATGGGTTCGGCTGGAGGTCGTGCAACCGCTCTCGTTCTTGTTCAGCGCGGCTTTCACGCTCGGTGGCGTGGTCTACCGGGACATCCGGGAGAAGACCTACTCGACCGCCTTGTGGCCGGTTCTCGCCGTGCTGGGAACCTGGATCCTCGCGAGGGACACGACCGGCGGCTGGGGTGGAGGGTTCTTCTCGGACTCCATCCCGCGGTTCCGTGTCCTGGGGCAGCGGATTCCCGGCTGGATCCCGGGTTTCGGCGTCCTGACCGCCACGGCGGCCACGTACGCCTTCTTGCAGAAGCGAATGGAGGTGCTCGATGAGGGGATCAAGGCAAAGGCGAACACCCTTTCCGGGATTCCCTCTTTCGGCATCCTCGCAGTGGGCGCGTGGACCCTGGAAGGTGGTTGGGACGGCATGACCGCCGGCCGTTGGCCGTATCTGCTGCTCTGCGCGGCCGGCGGGATCATCGGTGCGCTGTTCAGCGGCGTCGTTCTGGTGAAGGCCTATGAGCAGGGGCTCCTTGCCTCCACGAACGCGATGCTCCTACCGCTGCGGAACCTCCTCGGGACCGCGGTGGGAATGCTCGTGGCGCTAACGGCCCCCGGCCCCTTCGGGTTGGCGGCGATCAGCCTGATCCTCATCGCCTCCTGCGGGACGGTGAGCATCCAGAACCGGAAGTCCGGCTCTGCGTGACCTGGCGGCGGGGAGGCCCCCTCCCCGCCGTTCGATCGTCTCCGAAGCGGACGGCGGTCAGTCACCGCGGGCGACGCCGGGGTCGGGGGCGGTCATGTCGCCCGTCGCGGGGGTGCCGTCGGCCAAGCCGTAGCGCAGGTGGACGGTGCCGTTCGGGGCGGCCGACGGTGGTTCCAGGAGTGTGAGGTTCGTGGGGACCTCGCCGCCGTCGAAGACCTTCTTGCCGACGCCGAGCACGATCGGGTGCACCCACAGGTCGAGGCGGTCGAAGAGCTTCTCGCGCAGAAGCGTCTGCACGAGGTTCAGGCTCCCGACGACCTTCACGTGCTCGTGCCGGTCACGGACCTCGCGCACCGCGGCGGCCAGGTCCCGGCCGAGCCGCGTGGACCCGGCCCAGGAGAGTTCGGGCCTGCCGCGCGAGGCCACGTACTTCGGGACGCGGTTGAAGATCGCGGCGATCTCGTCGTCCCCGCCGCCCTGCTGGTGCGGCCAGTAGGCGGCGAAGATGTCGTAGGTCCGCCTGCCGAGCAGGAGGGCGTCCGTGCCCTCGTACGCGGCGCCCACCTGCGCGCCGGTGACCTCGTCCAGCAGGGGCGCCTGCCAGCCGCCGAACGGGAACCCCGCCGGGTCCTCGTCGGGCCCGCCGGGCGACTGCCCGACGAGGTCCAGGGTCGCGAACAGCTCTATGTGGATGAGGCCCATGTAGTGCTCCCGAAGATCGGCCGAGTGGTGGTGCGGGTCGGGAGGTAGACCTGCGGGCGCCGGCGGACTCATCGCCGGGCGTCCCCAGCCGTCTCTACCCGCACGCGCCCTGGTCATCCGGGGCTCAGTGGGGGCAGGTGGGGCGGTAGTCGAGGGTGGGGAGGTTCTGGTTCCACTCCTTCTCCGTCAGGCCGCCGCCGGTGTTCTGGCAGAGGGCCGCCCTGGTGAGGGCGGGGGCGAGGTCGTGGGTGAGGATGGTGCCGCCTTCGGCGGCGCTGGTGAGGGTCTTTCCGTCCGGGGAGAACGCCAGAGCGCCGATCTCGGTCTGGTGGCCGGTCAGGGGCAGGGCGTAGGGGCGGCCGGATTCGACCTCCCACAGGCGGATCTGTCCCAGCGCGTCGCCGGTGGCGAGGAGGGTGCCGTCCGGAGAGAGGGCGGCGGTCCTGACGTAGCTCTTGTGGCCCCGCAGGATCAGGCCGCGCGAGCGGAGCGTCCTGCCGTCGGTGAGGAGGACTTTCTGATCCGCCTCGGTTCCCTCGGCGCTCACGATCGTGCGTCCGTCCCGGCTCGTGGTGAGAACGGTGGTGAGAAAGGTGTCGTCGGTTCTGGCGAGGACCCGGCCGGACGGGTACTCGATCAGACCGGACCTGCCGTCCGTTATCAGCGCCTTGCCGTCCGGGCGGAAGACGATGCGTTTGACGAAGGTGCCGGCGGACGATGGCAGCGCGCGGATCTGCCGGAACGTCTTCGCGTCCCAGAACTGGAGTTCCGCAGCGGTGCCACGACGCACCAGGAGGGCCAGGCCGCGGCCGTCCGGTGACATGGCCATGGCCTGGATCCTGTCGGCGGGTTGGGGCAGCGTCACGTCGCCGAGCTTCGTGAACTTCTCGGCGTCGGTGATGGTGACCGTGCGGGGGTCCTTGTAGACGGCGAGGCGCCCGCCGTCCGCGCTGAGGGCGAGATCGTTGCCGTTGCCGGAGTACAGGTAGCCGGACGAGAGGCCGAAGCCCCGGTTGACGGCGCGCTTGCGCCGGACGTCCCAGAAGTGCACCGAGCCTCCGCCGCGGTACGCCATGGTCGAGGCGTCCGCCGAGATGGTCGTGTTCTGGACCAGGCCGCTTCCCTGGATGACCTGGGTGCTCAGGAAGGTGCTGATGTCGAGGGACGACACTTGGCCGGTCGCCGGTTCGATGCAGCGCAGGGCCCGCTTCTCCACGAATCGGACCAGGGCGCAGTCCGCGTTCGGCGCGTAGCGGATCACGGGTTCGGCGGGGGTGGACTGGGTGGTGCCGCCGTCCTTGAGCCGCCACATGGTCCTGGACTGCGCAAGGAAGCGGCCGTCCTGGCTGAAGGCGAGGGCGGAGTAGGCGTTCGCGGGCGCGAGCCTGAGGAACTGCTCGTCCGCGCCCAGCTTCCAGAGCAGGATCTCTGCCTTCCTGCCCGTGGCCGGGGTGGCCGCGACGGCGAGCAGCGATCCGTCCGGGCTCATCTTCGCCGCGCTGACGTATCTTCCCTTGAGCGCCTTGTTGAGGTGGGGCAGCGCGATCGTCGTCTTGGCCGCGAGCTGGTCGACGTGCACCGCTCCCTCGGGCGTGACGCCCGCGATGAGCTGGTCGCCCGCGTCGGTCGCCAGGATCTCGACGCCGTCCTTGGGGCGCGTCCAGCTCAGCGGTACCTGCCGGAGGGTCCGCAGGTCCCAGACGGTGCGGGCGTCGCGGTTGCCGGCGAGCAGGAGGTGCCCGGACGGGCTCAGGTCGATCCCGTCGAAGACGGTCGCGTTGGGACCGGCCTTGCCGATGGGGAGCCTGCCGCGTTCCTTGCCGGACGCGGTGTCCCAGACGCGGGCCGTCCCGTCGTCCGCCCAGGTGACCATGGTGCGGGCGTCGTCGGTGACGACGAGATCGATGGTGCCGGCGCCGGTGATGCCGAAGGCGTGCAGTCTCGCGTGGGTGTCGATGTTCCAGACGCTGGCCTTTCCTCCGTCCACGACGGCGAGGACGCGGCCGTCCGGCGACGGCTGGCGCCGGGTCGTCGCGCTCACGCCGGGCGGCATGAAGACGTCGCTCTCCCACTGGTACCGCAGCGCGACCAGCGCCTCCCTGGTCTCCCTGGTGTCGGAGAGGGCACCGGCGGCGATGGCCAGCCGGCGGGCGGTCCTCGGATCGCTCTTGCGGACGGCCGTCGCCACGGCCGCCAGGCGCCGCGCCTCCGCGTCGTCGCGCTGCCGCGCGACCGTGCGGCCCTGCTGGTAGACGAGCACGCCCGCCAGGAGCGTCGCCAGCAGCAGGACGGCGAGCACACCGGAGACCACCGTCCGCAGGGTGGAGCGGCGGCGGACGGACGCGCGCCCGGCGTCCAGGAACGCCTGCTCCAGCGTGTTCGGCCGCAGCGCGCGGCCGCCGCCGACGGCCCAGGTCATCGCGCGTTCGAGCCGGGTCCCCTGGAGGAGGTCGCCGGTCCTGCGGCCGTGCGCGTCCCACAGCCGCGCCCCTTCGGCGAGTTCCTGGTGGACGTCCAGGCCCGGACTTTCCGCGGCGGCCCAGTCGCGCAGCCGGGGCCAGGCGCGCAGCAGCGCCGGTGAGGCGAGGATGGCGCGCCGCCCGTCCCAGGCGAGCAGCCCCGCTCCCGTGAACGCCGACAGGACGGCGTCGATCACGGGCTCCGGTGTGCGGCCGTCGCTGAACTCGGCGCGCGCCGCCGGGCGGACGAGGTCGTCTCCGGCCGCCACCATCCGCAGCAGGATCTGCGGGACGGCCTGCCGCGCCTCCGGATCGAGGCTCCGCAACACCGCTTCGGCGCGCTCGCCCAGCGGCGGGGACGCGGCCTCGGGCGCCCGGACGGCGCCGGCCTCCCGCTCCCCCTGCTCCAGGAGGTCCGCGTCGGGCGGCCCGCCGAGCAGGTCGAGCAGCAGTTCCGGCGCGTCGGGACGCCGCCCCGGGTCCTTGGACAGCGCGGCCTCGACCATCGGCCTCAGCCGCTCGGGCACCATCGAGGTGTCCGGTTCGGTGTTCAGCACGGCGTGCATCAGCTTGGGCAGGGACTCGCCGTCGAACGGTGTGCGGCCGGACGCGGCGAACAGGATCGTGGCGCCCCAGGCCCAGACGTCCACGGCGGGCCCGGGGGTCTTCCCCCGGAACACCTCGGGCGCCATGTACCGGGGCGTCCCCTTCATCCCGGTCGCACTCTGCGACATGTCCTCGGTACGGGCGATGCCGAAGTCGATGACGCGGGGGCCGTCCGGGCCCAGCAGCACGTTCGCGGGTTTCAGGTCGCGGTGGACGACGCCGGCCCGGTGGACGGTGGTCAGCGCGGTCGCGATCCCGACCGCCAGCCGGTAGAGGTCGTCCGGCTTGTGGGGGCCGTCCGCGTCGACCGCCTGCTGGAGGTTCGGACCCGCGACGTACTCGCTGACCACGTACGGGAGCGGACCGTCCAGGTCGACGGCGAGGACGCGCGCCGTGCAGAACTGCGCGACGCGCCGCACCGCCTCGACCTCGCGGGCGAACAGGTCGCGGTGCAGGGCGGAGTAGTCGCCGTGGAGGGCCTTGACCGCGACCCGCGCGCCGTCCGGCCCGTACCCTTCGTACACGACCCCCTGGCCGCCGGCGCCGAGCCGCCCCGCGAGGAGGTAGTCGCCGAGCCTCGTCGGATCACCGGGTCCCAGCGGATCGGGTGCCACAGACGTCTCCCCCACCTAATAGACATAATTGTCTATTAGGATGCCGATTCCTCCGGCGGTGTTCGCGTGAAACGGTGAACACCGGGCGACGAGCCGGCGACGGCCTCAGGGGAGGCGGGCGGCGAGCGCCTTCTTGCTGATCTTGCCGACCGGGGTCCGGGGGAACGCGGCGGCCGTCTCCAGCCGGTCGGGGTGCTTGTAGGCGGCGACGCCCCGCACGCGGAGGAAGTCCTTCACCTCGCGCAGGCCGGGGGTCTTCTCGCCCTTTCTGATGATCAGGAAGGCGCAGGTGCGCTCGCCCATGACCGCGTCGGGGACACCGACCACGGCCGCGTCGTGGACCGCCGGGTGGGCCAGGAGGTGGTTCTCCAGCTCCTCGGCGGAGATCTTGTCACCGCCCCGGTTGATCTGGTCCTTCTCGCGGCCCTCGACGATGAGGTGGCCTGAGGGCAGTCGCCTGACCAGGTCGCCCGTGCGGTAGAAGCCGTCGGGGGTGAAGGAGCGGGCGTTGTGCTCGGGGGCCCGGTAGTAGCCGCGCAGGGTGTACGGGCCCCGGGTGAGGAGTTCGCCCACGTCGCCCGGAGCCACCTGCTTGCCGTCCTCGTCCACGACACGGATCTCGTCGGCCGGGGACAGGGGGCGGCCCTGGGTGCGTTCGACCAGGTCGCGCGGGTCGTCCAGGCGGGTGTAGTTCAGGAGGCCCTCGGCCATGCCGAAGACCTGCTGGACCTGGCAGCCCAGGGCGTCCGGGATCTCGGCGGCGCGTTCGGCGGCGAGTTTCGCACCGCCGACCTGGAGGAGCCCGAGGGAGGAGATGTCCTCGTCCGACCAGGTCACCGCGTCCAGCCAGAGGAGGGCGATCGGGGGGACGACCGCGCAGACGGTGGCGCGCTCGCGTTCGATGAGGGGGAACGCCTCGTCCGGGGAACCGGAGGGCGCGAGGACGACCGTGCCGCCGGTGGCGAAGACGCCGAGGATCCCGGGGCAGGCCAGGGCGAAGTTGTGCGCGGCCGGGAGGACGACCAGGTAGACGGTGTCGCGGTCGAAGCCGCACAGTCCGGCGCTGGCCTCCAGGTTGTAGACGTAGTCGCGCTGCGTCCGGGGTATCAGTTTCGGGAGGCCGGTGGTCCCGCCGGACAGGAGGAAGACGCCCACGTCGGAGGGATCGGGGCGGGGGGCCGCCACCGGATCGGCCTCGACGGAGGCCAACGGGGTGAACTCCTCGGCCTCGCCTTCGACGATCACGTGCTCTACGGGGAGTGTCCGGGCCAGCTCGCGGTAGTCGAAGTCGCCGTCGCGGTCGGCGCAGATGTAGGCCCGGGCCTCGGAGAGCTCGCAGAGGTAGCGGATCTCGCTCTCCCGGTGCGCGGGCAGCGCCAGCACGGGCGCGGCGCCGATGCGGACGAGGGCGAGGAACGCGACGACGAAGCCCGTGGTGTTCGGGAGCTGGACGACCGCGCGGTCGCCGCGGCGGAGGCCGAGGGCGAGCAGGCCGGCGGCGGTGCGGGAGGCGCGGGCGTCCAGGTCGGCGTAGGTGAGGCGGTCGCCGCCCGCGACGAGGGCGAGGTCGGACGGGTCGCCGCGCAGGACGCCGCCGAGGAGGCGGTCGGTCCAGTAGCCCTCGGCCTGGTAGCGGGCTTCGAGGTCGGCGGGCCAGGGGGTGAGGCCGTCCACGGTCACCGCCCCGCGAGCTGGGCGGGGGCGCCGGGCACCGGCTCGGACGGGTCGGAGCCGAGGGCGACGACGCGGTTCGCGGCGTCGACGTGGACGACGCGGGGCTCGTGCCGGGAGGGGTCCTCCACGCCCGCGTAGGTGATGATGATCACCAGGTCGCCGGGCTGGACGAGGCGGGCCGCCGCGCCGTTGACGCCGATGACGCCGCTGCCCGCCTCGCCGGTGATGGCGTAGGTGACGAGCCGGGCGCCGTTGTCGATGTCGACGAGGTGGACCTGCTCGCCCTCCACGATGTCGGCCGCGGCCATCAGGTCGGCGTCGATCGTCAGCGAGCCCACGTAGTGCAGGTCCGCCTGGGTGACGGTCGCCCGGTGGATCTTCCCGTTCATCAGCGTCCGCTGCACGGCTCCCCTTTTCTCACGATCAACTAAGGCTAGGCTAACCTTAGCTACTCGATCGGCAGAGGAGAACCCCGAGGATGCTCCGGCGACTGGTCATCGACGTCGGGCCGCTGCGCGACAGCAGGCCGTTCCGCAACGTGTTCATCGCCCGCACCGTCTCGGTCTTCGGGATCGGCATGCTGGCCGTGGCCCTCCCGGTGCAGGTGTACGGCCTCACCCGCTCCACCGTGCACGTGGGCGGGGTCTCGGCCGCCGAGGGGTTCGCGCTCCTCGCCGGGTTCCTGTGGGGCGGCGTGCTGGCCGACCGGCACGACCGGCGCCGCCTGATGCTGCGGGCGCGCGCGGCGGCCGGGATCGGGTTCGTCCTGCTGGCGCTCAACGCGTTCCTGCCCTCCCCCTCGCTGGCCGCCCTGTACGCGCTGGCGGCATGGGACGGGCTGATGACCGGCGTCAGCATCACCGCGCTGCTGGCCGCGACGCCCGCGCTGGTCGCACCCGACAAGCTCGTCGCCGCGGGGGCGCTCAACGCGCTGACCGTCCGGCTCGGGTCGATGGCCTCCCCCGCGCTCGGCGGGCTCGTGGTGTCGGCGTTCGGCGTCGGCTGGAACTACGCGGCCGCGGCCGCGGGGACGCTCGGCACGCTCGCGCTGCTGACCGGGTTGCCGCAGCTCAGGCCCGCCGCCACGGAGGAGACGGACGCCGGTCCGCTGAAGGCCGTCTGGGACGGGTTCCGCTTCGTCGCCTCGCACCGGGTCGTCGGTTCGCTGATGCTCCTCGGCCTGCTGTTCATGGTCGCGGGCGGCATCCCCGTCCTGATGCCGGCGTTCGCGAACCGGAGCCTGGACGGAGGCGCCACCACGGTCGGGCTGCTGTTCGCGGCGCCCGCCTGCGGCGCGGTGCTGGCCTCCCTGACCAGCGGCTGGGCCGGGCAGGCCCGGGCGCCGGGCCTGGCGCTGCTCGCCGCGTCCGTCTCCGGGTTCGCGGCGCTCGCGTGCCTCGGTCTCGCCCGCCATCCCGCGCTCGCCGTCGCGATCCTGTTCGTGTACGGGTTCGTCCAGTCGATCGAGGAGATCCTGCGGTACGGGCTCATCCAGTCCCACACGCCCGACTCGCACCTCGGACGGGTGAACGCGCTGTGGTCGGCGCAGGAGACGGGCGGCGGCGCCATCGGCTCGCTCGGCGCCGGCGCGCTCGGCCGGTACCTCGCCCCGGGCGCCGCGATCGTCCTGTACGGGACGGTCAGCGCCGTCCTCGCCCTGGCGCTGGCCCTCACCCTCACCGGGCTCCGGACCGCGACGCTGCGGCCGGAGCCCGAGCCCGGCTGACCCGCCTCACCCGAGGCGCGCCGTCAGCTCCTCTTCCGTCAGGGCCTCGACCTCCAGCCGGATGGCGGCGACGGCCTCCAGGCGTCCCGGCGTCTCCTCCAGCTCGGTGAGGCGGCGGCAGATCCGCGCGACCGTCCGTTCGGCGAACAGGACGCGGACGGGCAGCGCCGCCGTGTCGAGCGCCTCGCGCAGCCGCGCGATCACCGTGGTGGCGAGAACGGAGTCGCCGCCGAGGGCGAAGAAGTCGGCGTCCGCGCCGACGCGCTCCCTCCCCAGCACCTCGGCGACGATCCGGGCCAGCACCTTCTCCAGGGACGTTCCGGGCTCGGCGTCGTCGGCGGCCGCCTCGCCGGCCTCGGCGGCGGCGAGGGCCGTGAGCGCCCTGCGGTCGACCTTGCCGTTCGCGGTGAGCGGCAGCTCGTCCACGCGCACGAGCAGCTCCGGGACCATGTGCGGCGGCAGCAGGTCGCGGACGCGGGCGAGCACGGCGTCCCGGTCGGTCCCCGCGGGCGCCGCCACGGCGGCGGCGAGCCGGCCGTCGGCGAGGAGCGCGACCGCGCGCTCCACCGCGGGATGGTCGCGCAGCGCGGCCTCGACCTCGCCGAGCTCGATGCGGAAACCGCGCACCTTGACCTGGTGGTCGCGGCGGCCCAGGAACTCGATCGTCCCGCCCGGGCGGTAGCGGGCCAGGTCGCCGGTCCGGTACCAGCGCGTGCCATCCCGGACGACGAACCGGTCGGCGGTCCGGGAGGGGTCGCCGACGTAGCCGTCCGCGACGCCGGCACCGCCGATCCACAGCTCTCCCGTCGCCCAGTCGGGGCGGTCGCGGCCCCGCTCGTCCACCACCCGGCACGCGACCCCGCGCAGCGGCACCCCGTACGGGACGGCGTGCCAGTCGGCCGGGACGTCGCCCGCGACCTCCTGCACCGTCGAGTGGATCGCCGTCTCGGTCGTGCCGCCGAGCGCCGCGAAGCGGCAGCCCGGGGCGCGCTCGCGGAGCAGGCCGGGCAGGTGCGTCCCCACCCAGTCGCCGCCGAGCAGGACGAGCCGCAGGCTCTCGGCCCGGCCCGCGCGCAGAAGCATCTCCAGGACGGACGGGACGCAGTTCAGCACGGTCACCGACCAGCGCCGCACCAGCTCGCTCCACCGTGCGGCGTCGCGCCGCTCGTCCTCGTCCGGGACGACGGCCGCGCCGCCCGCGTGCCAGGCGGCGAACAGGTCGAACACCGACAGGTCGAAGTCGAGCGCCGACACGGCGAACGTGACGTCGTCCTCCCCGATCGCGAACCGCTCGACGAGGTCGCCGATGGTGTTCATCGCCGCCCCGTGCGAGACCTCCACGCCCTTCGGCTCGCCCGTCGAACCGGACGTGAACAGCACGTAGGCGGCCTGGTCGGGACGCACCGGGACCGGTCCGGGCAGCGGGTCGGCCTCGGCGACGCCGTCCGGGGTGAGCGAGGCGGCGACGCCGGCGATCGCGCGGATCCTCGCGCGCCGCGCCTCCGGCTGCTCGGGGCCGATCGGGACGTAGGCGGCGCCGGCCGCCAGCACCCCGAGCGCGGCGGCGGCCTGGCCGGGGCCCTTCGGAAGTTCGATCGAGACCCGGTCGCCGGGGCGGACGCCTCCGGCCGCCAGCGCCGACGCGATCCGCAGGGCGCGGCCGGCGAGCTCGCCGTAGGTCATCGTCCCGTCGCCGCCCCAGTGCAGGGCCGGGGCCCCGGGGCGGCGCGCGGCGTGCGCGAAGAAGCCCTCGGTCAGCGTGCGCGGCGGCGGCGCGGGCGTGGCGTTCAGCCCGTGCCTGACGCGGAGCTGGGCGGGTGTGGCGGCGATGGCGAGGGGCGCGTCCCAGTCGGCGCCGGGCGCGCCGAGACGGGCGATCGCGGCGGTGTAGGCGCCGAACATCGCCTCCGCGACGCCGTCCGGGAAGGCGGGCAGGCGCACGTCCCAGTTCAGCAGCAGGCCGCCGGACACCTCGGTCACCTGGGCGTCCAGCAGCACCTGCGGACCCTGCGAGATGATCCATCCGGGCTCGCCGAACAACTCGCGGACGCGGTCGCCGAACAGCTCGCCGAGGTTGAGGGCGCTGGTGTAGACGATCGGGGCGAGCACCTGCTCCCCGCGCAGCCGCGACAGGTCCCGCAGCACCTCGAGCCCCGAGTAGTCGCTGTGCGCGCCGGCCGTGTGCAGGTTCGCCTGGAGCGCGCGGGCGCGCTCGGCGAACGGGAGGTCCTCGGTGAGGTCGGCCTCCAGCATGAGGGACCCGGTGAAGTCGCCGACGACCTTGTCGACGTCGGGGTGGACGGGCTCGCGGTGGAACAGCGGCAGGTTGAGCAGGAACCGCGGCGTCGCCGACCAGGCTCCGACCACCTCGGCGAACACCGCCGCGAGCGCCATGGCAGGGGTGACGCCCTCGGCGTGGGCGCGGGCGATGAGCCGGTCCTTGCCGTCCGGCGGCAGCCAGTGGTGCCTGCGCTCGACGCGGTTCCCCGGCCGCGGGACGACCGGCAGCTCGGGCGGTCCTGGGAGGTCGGCGAGCCGCTCGGCCCACCAGCGGCGGTCCTCGGCGCGGGCCCCCGCGCGGGGGTCGTCGGCGAGGTAGCGGGCGTAGCCGTAGCGGATCGGCGCGAGGGTCTCGCCCTCGTACAGCGCGGCGAGGTCGGCCAGCATGACGCGGTAGCTCATCGCGTCGGCGGCGACCATGTCGACGTCGAGGTGGAGGCGCGCGGCTCCGTCCGGGAGGAGGCTGAGCCGGGCGTCGAAGACGCGGCCGTCTGCGATGGGGAGCCGCTGCCGCGACATCTCGTCCCGGAGGCGCTCCAGCTCGGCGTCCGGGTCGTCCGACGAGCGCAGGTCGTGGACGGTGACGAGCGGACCGGGACGCTCGGGCAGGATCCGCTGCGTCCCGTCGTCGCGGACGGCCGCGCGCAGCATCGGATGCCGCCGCACCAGCGCGCCCACGGCCGACTCGAAGCGGGACGGGTCGATCGCGCGCCCGTCCAGTTCGACGTACAGGTGGGCGGCGACGAAGCCGAGCTCCTGGCCGGAGTCGCGGCCGATCCAGTACGCGTGCTGCATCAGCCCGAGCGCGAAGGGCCCGTCCGGTTCGGCGGTGGCCTCGCCGTTCTCCAGGCCCGTCTCCGCGCCCGTCTCCGGGGCGGGCCCGGCCGAAGCCTCCACCTGGCCCTTCTCGGCGAGCAGCTCCCACCACCCGGCGAGCGTCGGACGTTCGGCCAGCTCGGCGAAGCGGATCTCGATTCCCCTGCGCCGGAGCCGGCCGGTGAGCTGCATGAGCCGGATCGAGTCCATGCCCAGCTCGATGAGGTTGTCGTCCGCCTCCGCGCGCTCGCCCAGCACCTCGGTCAGCGCGGCGTGGAGCTCATCCCAGGTCAGCACGGAACTCCTCTCAACTTAGGTAAGGCTAACCTAATTGCGATGATCCGCTCCGTCAACGCCGCCCGGAGACCGACAGCAGCCACGCCAGGTACACCCCGCCGAGGACTCCGGTGACGACGCCGACCGGCACCGCGACCGGCAGGTGCAGGGCGACGAGGTCCGCGCTCGCCAGCAGGGCCGCGCCGGTCAGCGCGGCGGGCAGCAGCTGCGCGCCGGGGCGCCTGGTCAGCCGCCGCGCGAGCTGCGGCGCGGCGAGCGCCACGAACGGGACGGGCCCGGCCGCCGCGGTCGCCGCCGCGACGAGGCCCACCCCGGCGACCGTCAGCAGCGCCCGCGTGCGCTGGACGGGAACGCCGAGCGCCCGCGCGGCGTCGTCGCCGAGCTCGCCCATGCCGAGGGGCCGGGCCAGCAGCAGCGCCGCGGGGACGAGCACGGCCAGCGCGAGCGCCAGCGGGACGGCCTGGTCCCAGTCCCGCCCGTTCAGGCTGCCGGTCAGCCAGAACGCGGCCTCGTAGGCCTCGCGCAGTTCGGCGCGGGTGATGAGATAGGAGTTGAGCGCCTCCAGCATCGCCGCCGCGGCGACGCCGATCAGCACCAGCCGGACGCCGTGCACACCGCCGCCCCGGCGGTAGGCGACCAGGTAGACCGCGAGGGCGGTCAGCACCGCGCCCGCGACCGAGCTGGCGGTGATCGCGACCGCGCCGCCGCCGAACACCAGGATCTGCAGCAGCGCGCCGGTCGCCGAGCCGGTGGTGAAGCCGATGAGGTCGGGGCTGCCGAGCGGGTTGCGGGAGACGCTCTGGAAGACGGCCCCGGAAAGACCGAGCGCCAGGCCGGCGAGCAGTCCGGTGACGGCGCGGGGCAGGCGCAGGGTCGTGACGATGAACTCGGTGGCCTGGTCGCCCCTGCCGAGCAGGACGCGCACCACGTCCGGCGGCGCGATGGGGAACTCCCCCGAGCCGACCACGAGGACGGCGGAGCACACCGCGACCACCGCCAGCGCCCCGCACACCGCCGCCGCGCGCGGCTCCCATCGCAGCGACATCCCGGCCGCACGGACGACTCTCATAGGTCGCGCGTCCTCCCCCTCCGGACCATCACCGCGAACAGCGGCGCACCGAGGAACGCGGTGACGATGCCGGTCTCCAGCTCTCCGGGCGCGACGACGCGGCCGAGGATGTCCGCGCCGAGCAGCAGGACGGGCGCGAGCAGCAGCGAGTAGGGCAGGACGAGCCTCTGGTCCGGGCCGACCGCCGTCCGGACGATGAAGGGGACGGCCAGCCCGAGGAACGTGATGGGCCCGGCCGCCGCCGTCGCGGCCCCGCACAGCAGCACCACCGCGAGCGCCCCGAGCGCCCGCGTCCGGCCGGGGCGGGAGCCGAGGGCGCGGCCCGCGTCGTCGCCGAGGCCGAGGGCGTTCAGCGGGCGGGCGAGCGCCAGCGCGAGCAGCGTCCCGGCGACGACGAACGGCAGCACGCGCAGGAAGACCTGCACGTCCCGGCCGCCGAGCGAGCCGACCTGCCAGAACCGGAAGCCGCCGAAGGTGCGCGGGGTGAACAGCATCACGCCGGCCGTCATAGCGCTGAAGACGGCGTTGACGGCCGCGCCCGCGAGCACCAGCCGCGCCGGGGAGGCGCCGCCGCGCCCCCGGGCGCCGATCAGGTAGACCAGGGCCGCCGCGCCCGCCGCTCCGAGGAAGGCCGCCCACACGTAGACGAGCAGGTCGTCCACACGGAACGCGCCGATGACCAGGACGACCGCGAGGGCCGCGCCGCCGTTCACGCCCAGCAGGCCCGGCTCGGCGAGCGGGTTGCGGGTGAGCGCCTGCATCACGGCGCCCGCCAGTCCGAGCGCCGTGCCGACGGCGAGGCCGAGGAGCGTGCGGGGCAGCCGCAGCTCGTGGACGATCAGCTGCGCCCGGGAGCCGTCGTCCGGGGAGAGGACGCCGGGAAGCACGTCCCCGAAAGGGACATCTCCGGCGCCGATCGCGAGGCTCGCCCCGACCGTCAGCAGGAGCACCGCCGCGAGCAGGGCGAGCCACCACGGATGCGCGCCGCGCGGCAGCCCCCGCCGTTCCGGGGATCTCGGCGGGCGTTCTCGCGCGAGGGGAAGCACCAGGTAAGGCTAGCCTAAGCTAACTCACCCGCTCAACGGCCTCGCCCACCTCTCTTCCGCCCAGCGACAATACAAGCGTATGCTATACATCCATATTGGAAATTGGACGCTTGTATTGGAGCCTTGCATGGCGAGGACCGGCCGGGCCGCGGGCCCGGCATCCGAGGACCTGACGGCGCGGGCCAAGATCCGGGACGCGGCGCTGCTGCAGTTCGCCGAGCACGGCACGAAGGGCGCGACGTTCCGCGGGATCGCCGAGGCCGCCGGGGTCTCGGTGGGGCTCGTCCAGCACCACTTCGGCTCGAAGGAGGAACTGCGCGAGGCCTGCGACGCCTACGCGCTCGACACGGTCCGCCGGCTCAGCTCGACGGCCGCCGGAGAGGCGATGGGCGACCCCGGTTTCCTGGCCGCGGCCGTCCAGGCCGACCTGCCCGTCCGGCGCTACCTGGCCCGCGCGCTCGTCGACGGCTCGGCGGCGGCGGCCCGCATGTTCGACGACCTGGTCGCCGTGACCGAGCGGTACATGGCGGACCCGCCGCCCGGAACCCTCCCGCCCACCACCCGCGACGCCCGGGCCTACGCCGCCGCGACCGTCGCGATGACAACGGGGATCGAGGTGCTGCACCAGCACCTCAGCCGCGTCCTCGGCGTCGACACCTTCACCCCCGAGGGGTCGCTGCGGCTGCGCCGCGCGGTCCTGGAGATCTTCGACGACCGGCTGCTCGACCGGGAGACCGTCGCGCGCGCCCACGCGGCGATGGACCGGTACGAGACCGGTCTCAAGGGAGACGACGATGAATGACGTGGTCCGGGCCGAGGGCCTGGTCAAGACGTTCGGCCCGACGCGCGCGCTCGACGGCCTCGACCTGCGCGTGGCGCCCGGCGAGGTGCACGGGTTCCTCGGCCCCAACGGCGCCGGGAAGTCCACCGCCATCCGCATCCTGCTCGGGCTGATGCGCGCCGACTCCGGCGCCGCGCGCCTGCTCGGCGGCGACCCGTGGCGCGACGCCACCGCCCTGCACCGCCGCATCGCCTACGTCCCCGGCGACGTCACGCTGTGGCCGAACCTGTCCGGCGGCGAGGTCATCGACCTGCTCGGACGGCTGCGCGGCGGGCTCGACGGGAACCGGCGCGACGAACTGCTCGGCCGCTTCGAGCTCGACCCGAAGAAGAAGGGCCGCGCCTACTCCAAGGGCAACCGGCAGAAGGTCGCCCTCGTCGCGGCGTTCGCGTCCGACGCGGAACTGCTCATCCTGGACGAGCCCACCTCCGGCCTCGACCCGCTCATGGAGGAGGTGTTCCAGGAGTGCGTCCGGGAGGAGCGGCGCGGCGGGCGCACCGTCCTGCTGTCGAGCCACATCCTCAGTGAGGTCGAGGTGCTCTGCGACCGCGTCACGATCATCCGCAAGGGCCGGACGGTCGAGACCGGCACGCTCGACGAACTGCGGCACCTGACCCGCACGTCCATCCACGCCGAACTCGCCGCCGCCCCGGACGGCGTCCCGCTGCCCGGGGCGCACGACGTCCGTATCGACGGCACCACCATCACGTTCGAGGTGGAGACCCCCGAGCTGGACTCCGCGCTCAAGGAGCTCACGAGGATCGGGGTGCGGACCCTGACCAGCAGGCCTCCCACGCTCGAAGAGCTGTTCCTGCGCCACTACGAGGACGACCTCGCCGGGGAGACCGCGTCATGACCGCCACGACCCTGCGCGCCCCGGCGCGCGCCGCCGGACGCGGCGTCGGCCTCGCGGGCACCGGCACGCTGATGAGGATCTGGCTGCGCCGCGACCGCGTCATGATGCCGGCGTGGATCTACGGGCTGACCGCGCTCGTCTCCAGCACCGTCTACAGCTTCGAGCACGAGTACGACACGCCCTCGGCGCTCGCGGGCTTCGCGCGCGGCATCAACGGCAACCCGTCCACGCGGGCGCTCTACGGACCCGT
Source organism: Actinomadura coerulea (assembly GCF_014208105.1). NCBI lineage: Bacteria > Bacillati > Actinomycetota > Actinomycetes > Streptosporangiales > Thermomonosporaceae > Actinomadura > Actinomadura coerulea. Next base: position 1,556,149 of record NZ_JACHMQ010000001.1, on the reverse strand, counting down.
CCTGAACGACGGCAGCGTCGCGGGGCTCAGCGCGTGGCGCATCGGCGCGACCGGCGCCGCGCTCACCTCGGTGATGTGCGTCCTGCTGGTCGTCCGGCACACCCGCGCCGAGGAGGAGGCCGGCCGGCTGGAGCTGGTCGGCGCCGCCGCCGTCGGGCGCCGCGCGCCGCTCACCGCGGCGCTGCTGACCGCCGCGACCGCCGCCGGGACCCTCGCGGCCGCGGCCGCGCTCGTCATGATCCTCTTCGGGATGCCGGCGGCCGGTTCGGTCGCGTTCGGGCTGTCCTGGTTCGGCGCCGGGCTGGTGTTCTCCGGCGTCGCGGCGCTCACCGCCCAGCTCGCCGAGACCTCGCGGCTGGCCAACGGCCTGGCGTTCGCCGTCCTCGGCGCGTCCTACCTCCTGCGCGGCGTCGCCGACGCCGGCTCGGCGCACTGGCTGTCGTGGCTGTCGCCGATCGGCTGGGCGCAGCGCGTCCGGCCGTGCGCGGACGAGCAGTGGGCCGTCCTGCTGCTCCCCCTCCTCGCGTCCGCCGTGCTGGTCGCCGCCGCCCACCTGCTGACCGGGCGCCGCGACCTCGGCGCCGGGATCATCGCCCCCTCCCTCGGCCCCGCACACGCCCCGCCGTCCCTGCGCGGCCCCTTCACCCTGTGGTGGCGGCTGCAGCGCGGGACGACGCTCGGCTGGTCCGCCGGGTTCCTGGTGTACGGGCTGGCGATCGGCGGCGTCGCGGACGGCGTCGGGGATCTCGTCAACGGCAGCGACGCCGTGCTGAACGACATCCGCAAGATGGGCGGCCAGCAGGACATCGCGGACGCGTTCCTCGCCACCGCCATGGGCCTCATGGCGCTGTTCACCGCGGCCTACGCGGTGCAGAGCGTCCTGCGGCTGCGCGCCGAGGAGAGCGGCGGGCGCCTGGAGCCCGTCCTCGCGACCGCCGTCGGCCGCACGCGCTGGGCCGTCGCCGCCCTGGCGAACACCGTCGCGGGGACGGTGGTCATGCTCACCGCCACCGGCCTGGCCGTCGGCCTGGTCCACGGAGCACGCTCGGACGACCTGGCCGGTCAGCTGCCTCGCCAGCTCGGCGCGGCACTGGCCCAGCTCCCGTCGGTCTGGGTCGTCGCCGCCACCACGGTGCTCCTGTTCGGCGCGCTCCCCCGCGCGGCGTCCGCCGGGTGGGGCGTCCTCGCCGTCTTCCTGCTCCTCGGCCAGGTGGGACCGCTGCTGGGCCTCCCGCAGGCGGTGATGGACCTGTCCCCCTTCACCCACACCCCGAAGCTGCCCGGCGGTGACGCCGACCCGCTCCCCCTCCTCGTGCTCACCGCGGCGGCGGCCGCGCTCGCCGCGGCCGGGCTGGCCGCCTTCCGCCGCCGCGACACCCCCTGATCCGCGCCCTGCCAGGGGTTCCCGGGCGGGCGCCTGCGGGCCCGCCCGGGAACCCGCATGACCTCCCCTTTCACGGGTACTCCGCAACCTTGCGACTACGGGAGGTGATCGTCATGTCCATCGGAGCCGGCCAGACGCCGGAGGGAACCCCCATCGATCCGCTGCGGGTCCGCAGCGACGTCCGCGGCCCCTGCCTGCTGGTGGAGGCGGAGGGGGAGCTCACGATCCTCACCGCCGACGCGCTGCGCGAGCACGTCCTGGCCGACATGCGGGCGATGAGCCGGCCACCGCTGATCGTCCTGGACGTCGGGGAGGTGAGCTTCTGCGACTCCTCGGGGCTGAACGCGATGATCACTCTCTGGAAGGCCGCCCATGCGGCCGGGGGCGAGTTCGTCCTCGCCCGTCCGGAGCGCCGGTTCCGCACGATCATCGAACGCAGCGGCCTGGACCGCCACCTCATCGCCCACCCGACCACCGAGCAGGCCCTCGACGCGCTCTCCGCACGCTGAACCCGCCGGCCGAGCCAAGGCCCCCACTCCCGCTCCCGCTCCTCGCAGCCTGCCCACCGGCGGCTCTCCGCCAGCAGCCGCCGCCCCCTCCTGACCGCGCGGCCCACGACCGCGGAGTCAGGCGCCCTCTCCGGACGGCAGGACGATGCGCACCGAGGTGCCCTCACCGGGCGGGCTGTCGACGGTGACCCGGCCCCGCAGCGCGCGGACGCGGTCGGTGAGGCCCGCCAGGCCGCCGCCCGGGTCCGGGGCGGCGCCGCCGACGCCGTCGTCGCGGACCTCGGCGGCGATCCCGTCGGGCCCCGGGCTGACGCTCAGGTGGATCGCGTCCGCCCGGGCGTGCTTGACGGCGTTGGTGAGCGCCTCGCAGAGCGCGAAGTAGAGCGTCGACTCGATCTCGGGCGGGAACCGGCCCGCGGGCATGTCGAGATGGACGGGCACGGGCGTGCGGGTGGCGACCAGCCGCATCGCCGGGGCCAGCCCGGCGTCGGCGAGGATCGCCGGGTGCATGCCGCGGGCCAGCGCCTCCAGCTCGGCGACCGCCTCGGCCAGCTCGCGGCGGCAGGTCCGGGCCTGCTCGCGGGCCCGCGGGTCCGCCGCCGCGGCCTCCAGCCGGGCGAGCATCTCCTCCAGCGCGTGGAGCCGCCGCTGCGCGCTGTACTTCAGGTCGGCGGCGAGCCGCTCGCGCTCGGCCGCCTGGATCCGCACCAGCCGCTCGCGCGCCTCGCGGGCCCGTTCCAGGTTGGCCTGCGCGGCGGCCTGGAGCCGCACGGTCTCCAGCGCGCGGCCGCCCGCGACCAGCGCCGCCTCGACGAGCGGCTCGTGGCCCCGGAGCGCGGCGGCGAGGTCGACGGTGGCGAGGGGCTCGCCGCCGGACGCGCGGACCTGGTGCCGCCAGCGGTCCGCCGCGCCTCCGGGCGCGTCGCGCACGCGGCGGCCGTCCACGTCGACGTAGCCGCCGTCCGCCCACATCCACAGGTCCAGCGCGGTGTCGCCCAGGACGGTGCGGAGCGCGTCGCGGACGCGCGCCACCGAGACCGGGGCGACCAGCAGGCGCTGCATCCGCTCGGCGACGGTCAGCTCGGCCAGCCGGGCGCGCAGCGCGGTGCCGAGGAACGCCAGCGGCAGCACCGTCGCGAAGACGCCCTGGAAGAGGTAGACGTCCAGCACGTCCGCGAGGTCCGCGTCGCTGCCGATGAGCGTGCTCTGGACCGCCAGGGCGCCGGAGACGCCGAACGCCACGGCGACGGCCACGGGGACGATGAGCGCACGGTCCAGCCGCCCCGTGCGCGGCAGCCGGGCCACCAGGATCACCACCAGGGCGCCGGCCAGCACCGTCATCGCGCCGGCCAGGCCCCGCTGGACGCCGTGGAACACCTCGTGCTCGGCGCGCAGCACCGGCCACGCCGCCGACGCCGCGAAGCCGTTCCAGGCCGGACGGGAGACGGCGCACAGCAGCGCCTGCCCGCCGACCATGATCACAACGGCGGCGGCGGTCCACAGCCTCGCGGCGGCGCCCTCCAGCCGCCCGGCCGGGTACAGCAGCACGCCGACGCCGACGGCGAGGAAGAACACCGACTGGGCGAACACCGACACCAGCGGTGCCGCGCCGGTGTTCCAGGCCGCCGCCCAGGTGACGGCCCACGCCGCGGCGGCGGCGACGAACGCCGCGCCGGTGCGCCGGGCGGTCCGCCCCGCCGCGAACAGCCCGCCCGCGACGGCGAATCCGCCGCAGCAGACGAGGGTGACGGCGGCGGCGGCGGGCTGGTCGCGCCAGTGCGGCCAGCCGAAGGCCAGCGCCGCGGCCGCGACCGCCGCGCCCGCGGCCAGGGCGCGGCGGACCCGCGCGCCGAGCCACGGCGGCCACCGGGGAACGGGCCTCACCGCGATCCTTCCGTGTCGTCCCGGGAAACCACCGTCCGGGCCGGGGGTTTTCCCGGATGCGCGCGCAGGGCGGCGCAGGGAGCATGGGACCGTGCCGGGAACGGCCGCGTCACGAGCCCGCGGACGGGCCCGGGGCGCCTCGCGGTGGCGTGCGGGGGCCACCACCGGGTCACCTGACGCGACCGGACTCGCACAGGCAGTTTTCCCCACCGCCGCCGTGCGGCGCGAGGGTCCGTTACCCGATCGATGCGCGGGACGAGGCGCACGCGAGGACCGCGGGCCGCGGCGCCCGGTCGTGGTCAGCGGGTCTCGGCGGCGCGCAGCCAGGTCAGGACGGCGAGCACGCGCTTGTTGCTGTCCTGGGGGCCGGGCGGCCCGCCGGGCGTGGTGATCTTGAGCTTGGCGAAGATGGCCCGCACATGGTCCTCGACCGTCCGGGCCGACAGGTGCAGCCGCTTGCCGATGCCGGCGTTGGAGTGCCCCTCCGCCATCAGCGCCAGGACCTCCCGCTCGCGCCCCGACAGCCGGGACAGCTCCTGCTCGCGGTGCCGCGCCTCGACCAGCCTGGTCACCACGTCGGGGTCGATGACGACCTCGCCGCGGCCGACCCGCTCCAGCGCCGAGCGCAGGTTCTCCACGTCCGTGACGTGGTCCTTCAGCAGGTACCCGACGCCGCGCGGACGGCCGCGGAACAGCTCCATCGCCTGCGGGGTCTCGTTGAAGGCCGACAGGACCAGCACGCCGAGGCCGGGGTGGCGCTCCAGGAGCCGCCGCGCCGCGACGACGCCCTCGTTGGTGAACGTGGGCGGCATGTGCAGGTCGAGGATGGCGACGTCGGGCGGGTCGTCCGCGACGCGGGCCACCAGCTCCTCGCCCGAGCCGGCGGACGCCACCACGTCGATCCCGACCGTGGTGAGGAGGGTGACCAGAGCCTGCCGGAAGATCCCGCTGTCCTCCGCCACGGCTACTCGCATGGCAGGTCCATCCTTACCGTCAGGCCCGCGCGGGGGCCGCCGCCGACTTCCATCTCACCGCGCAGCGCCCTGATCCGGCCGGACGGACCGGCCAGATCGGCGGCGGGATCCGCGGCGGGGGCACCGGGGCGGGCGCCGTCGAGCCCGACCTCGGCGACCACCCGTCCGCCCTCCTCGCCGACCCGCACGAGGATCCGGGTGGCACGCGCGCCCTCGACAGCGTACGACAGCGTCTCGCACAGCGCGGAGTAAAGCGTGGACTCGATCTCGCGGGAGAAGCGGCGCGACGTGATGTCGAGCGCGACCCGGGTGCCGAGCCGTTCGGCGACGACCTCCAGCGCCGGGCCGAGGCCGTCCTGGACGAGCAGCGCCGGCTGCACCTCCCGGGCCAGCGCCCGCAGCTGGGCGAGGGCCTCCTTCAGCTCGGCGCGGCAGGCGCGGGCGTGCTCCTTGACCGCCGGGTCGCCGGTGACGGCCTCCAGCGTGCCGAGCATCGCGCCGAGCGCGAGCAGCCGCTGCTGCGCGCCGTCGTGCAGGTCGCGGGCGAGGCGCTCGCGCTCGGCGGCCTCGGCCCGCACGAGGCGCCGGTAGGCGGCCCTGACCTGTTCGAGGCCCGCCTGCACGCCGACCTGGAGCCGCGCGGTCTCCAGCGCCCGGCCGCCCGCGACGAGCGCGGCCTCCACGAGGGAGCCGTGGTCGCGCAGCGCGCCGCCGAGCTCGACCACGGCGAGCGGCTCCCCGGACGCGCCGCGCACCCGGTGCCGCCAGCGCCCGCCCTCCCCCGCGGGACCGTCCGGCGCCGCCTCGTCCGCGCCGCCGGTCTCCGGGCCGAGGTCGACGGGGCGCCCGCAGGTGTCGACGTAGCCGCCCTCCGCCGGCGCCCAGAACCAGAGCTCGAGGGTCGGGTCGTGCAGAACGTCGCGCAGGGCGTCGCGGATCCTCTCCACCGACACCGGGGCGGTCAGCCGGAGCATCCGCCCCGCGACGGTCAGCTCGGCGATGCGGACCCGCAGCCCGGACGCCAGCAGCGTCAGCGGGACCAGGACGACGACCGCGCCCTGGATCACGTAGACATGCAGCAGGTCGTCCAGCGGTATCGACGCCTCCATGATCGGCTTCTGGGTGAACGCCGCCGAGACGCCGACGAACCCGATCGCGACCGTCACGGGCAGGGCGAGCACGCGCCGCAGCCGGCCCATCCGCGGCAGCCGCAGCAGGAGGACGACGGCGAACGACAGGGCGAGGAGGAGGTACAGCGCGGCGGACACCTGAAGGACGGCCTTGAAGACCTCCAGGTCGGGGTAGAGGGCGGGCCACCACACCGACTCGCCCCGGAACGCCGCCCATTCCGGCTCGGAGGTGACCCACAGCGCTGTGGGGCAGCCCCACAGGACCAGGCACGCCATGCCCGTCCAGATCCGGTCGCCCAGATATTCGAGTCGCCCGCCCGGGTAGAGCAGGACTCCGACGGCGAGGGCGAGGTAGAAGTCGGCCTGGGCGTAGGGCGACATGATGGGTCCGATGGTCGCGTCCCAGCTCGCGGCCCAGTTGACCGCCCAGAACACCGACGCGGCCGCGAACAGCAGCCCGGTGCGGCGGGTGCGGGGCCCGGTCGCGAGCAGCACGCCCACCACGGCGATGGCGGCGCAGCTGGCCATCGTGGCGGCGGCCGCGGCCGGGTGGTCGCGCCAGTACGGCCAGCCCGCGAGGAGCGCCAGCCCCGCGACCGCCGCGCCGGCGACGAGGGCGCGCCTCGTCTCCGTCCCGAACCACGGCGGCGACCTGCGCCTGCGTGGCGCGGAAATCACCACGACCATCCTTTCCATGCTGGGGCCCCGGCCCGCTCACCGCCACCGCGAACCCACGGGACGCGACCCCGTGCTTTCCCGGGCCGCGGCGGCCGCGCGCCCGTCGGCGGACGCACCGGCATCCTCCCGACGCGGGGCGCTCCCCCGCACCGGCGTTATCCGATCGATGCGCGAGGCCTTCCGGTGACCGCCGCGGGATCCGGCGAGACGGGGCGCGCTGTGCCTGCGCGGCACCGACGAGCTGACCCACCACTCCCTCGTCCTGCGGTCCGGGCCCGTCGCCGCCCTGGACCACATCGCCTACCGGGTGCGGACGGCCTCGGGATCGTCGAGCCGTCCTGACCGCGCGGCCGGGACGGCTCAGTCGGGCGGCAGCGGTGCCGAGACGCCCTGGTCGCGGCCGAGCAGCACGGCGCGGGTGATGGCCGAGGAGCCGAACCGGTCCCGGACGTCGTCGACGGCGCCGTCCACCGCCATCGCCTGGTCGAACGGCAGGGTGAGCTGGACGGCGCCGTCGTCGTGCAGGTTGCCGAGCGAGAGGCCGATCAGCGTGAGCCCGCGCTCGTCGATCACCGGCCCGGCGGCGGCGAGCAGGCCCCGCGCCGCCGCCAGGACCACCGGGGTCTCGGCGGTGGCCTGGGCCAGCGTGTGCGAGCGCGTGGCCCGGGCGTAGTCGCCGAACCGGAGCCGGAGGGTGACCGTCCGGCAGACGCGGCGGGCCTTGCGCAGCCGCCCGCCGAGCCGGTCGACCAGCCCGACGAGCATCGCGTCGAGCTCCGCCGCCGACCGGGGGCGGCGGCCGAGCGCCCGCTGCGCCCCCATCGACCGCCGCCGCACGCCCGTCCGCACGGGGCGCGGGTCGCGGTTGTGCGCCAGCGCGTACAGGTGGCGGCCCGCCCCCGGGCCGAGCACCGACACCAGCGTCGACTCCGGCATGCCGGCCACGTCCCCGACCGTCCTCACGCCGAACCCGGCGAGCCTCGCGGCGGTCGCGGGCCCCACGCCCCACAGCCGCCGCACCGGCAGCGGGCGCAGGAACTCGAGCTCCCCGTCCGGCGGCACCACCAGCAGCCCGTCGGGCTTGGCGACGCCGCTGGCGACCTTGGCGAGGAACTTGGTGCGCGCGACCCCGACCGTGATCGGCAGCCCGACCTCCTCGGCGATCTCGCGCCGCAGCCGGGCGGCCACCTCCGCCGGCGGGCGGCGCAGCCCGTGCGCGTCGAGGAACGCCTCGTCGATCGAGAGCCCCTCCACCAGCGGCGTCGTGGCCCGGAACACCGCGAAGACCGCCTTGCTCGCCGCGCTGTAGGCGCTCATCCGCGGCCGGACGACGACCGCCCGCGGGCACAGCCGGCGGGCCTGCCCGCCGCTCATCGCCGTCCGCACGCCGCAGGCCTTGGCCTCGTAGCTCGCGGCCAGCACCACGCCCGTCCCGACGATCACCGGCCGCCCCCGCAGGGCGGGGTCGTCCCGCTGCTCGACCGACGCGTAGAACGCGTCCAGGTCGGCATGCAGGATCGTCGCACCGGCGGACACGAACATATGTTCGCATACACGGGGGTCGCTCCTGGTGGCGGGCCCCGCGGACGCGCGGAGGGCCCGCCGCGGCAGACGTCGCGACGGGCCCTCGGGCGGGTGGGTCACTCGTTGAAGAGGCGGCCGTAGTCGGCCATGGCCAGGGCTATGTCTGCCTGGGCCCAGAAGCGGTGGTAGGTGAACACCGGCGCCGTCGAACTCTGGCCGCTGGCGTACGCCCACGCACGCGCGTAATCGGGGTCGCTCTTGTAGAAGGAGCGGATGGACATGAAGGTCGAGCTGGAGTTGATCGGGTCGCCGTTCGGCATCTTGCCGCTCCAGCCGGAGGGGACGTAGACCGGGTCGGCGAGGCGCTTGTAGTCGGACCTGGTCTCCTGGACCGAGACGCCCTTGGCGTCGGTGTGCTTCCAGATGGCGTCGAGCAGGTCCTTCGCGGCCTGCTTGGCGCCGGCGTCACCGGACTTGGCGGCGTAGTACGTCAGGGTCTTGGCGTACGCGGCGGCCACGCCGACGTCGTCGGTGTAGTCCTGCACGGAGACGTGCAGACCGGTGTTGGCGGGCGGCATCCCGGTGGCGGTCGCCCAGTTCGCGTCCGGCTGCCCCGTCCACTTGAGGGTGGAGGGGATCCTGATCCCGCCCGTGGAGGGGTCGACCGTCGTCTGCGACAGCGCCCAGGCGACCCACTTGTCGAGGATCGCCTTGGCGGACGCGTCGCCGGTGACCTGGTAGTACTCGGCCACGCGCTCCATCGACCACGCCTGGAAGCCGAACCACTGGTTGCTCGGCGGGTCGTGGTAGACGGGCTGCCAGTCGTAGGCCATGCCGAAGAACTCGGTCAGGCCGGCCGGGGGCGTGCTGTAGCTGCCCTCCCAGCTGTTGGTGACGCCTCCGGCGATCGCGCCCTCGGCGGACTGGAGCCACTTGTAGAGCTGGAGCTGCCGGGTGAGGCTCTTGCCCCAGTCGGCCTTGGCCGTCGCGCCCTTGGGCGCGAGCGCGGCGTCGTTGACCAGCGCGTAGGCGGCCAGGGGGTTCTGGTAGCCGAAGTGCGAGGCGCCGTCGCCGATGCGCCACGCCCAGCCGGCGTTGGTGTCGTTCGCGCCGCCCCACGCGTAGTACCAGGACAGCAGGTAGTGCTCGCTGTCCTTGCCCGTCCCGGCCGGGCAGGACGAGGGCGAGTGGCAGTCGCCGATCTTCTTGAAGTACTTGTCGAAGAACGAGTAGCGCAGGTAGTCGCCCATCTTGCCCGCCTTGGCCACGGTGGCCGAGACGTCGCCGGACCTGCCCTGGTCCTTGGCCCAGGCGTTCGCCCAGTACGCGGCCTGGATGGCGCGCGCGTCGGCGTCCGGAGCGTCGGTGAACTTCCACTGCTTGGCGTAGGAGGAGTCCTTGATGAACAGGTCGAGGTAGCCGTTGGTGCCGCCGAAGGCGAACTTGTCGCACGTCGGCTGCGGGACGGTCTCGAACACCGACTCCTGGGAACCGCGCTGGTAGGTGTTGATGTAGGAGGGGCCGTCCGCGCCCGGACCCTGCTCGCAGCCGCCGCCGGGCGTGTTGCCGTACCCGTAGACGTTGTCCACGTCCTGCAGCCAGTGCATGCCGTAGATGTCGTCGGTCCCGTAGGCGGACTTCAGCTCGCTCGCGATCGGGTCCTGGCCGACCGGGACGCTCCCGTCGATCAGCGACGGGTAGTCGCTCACCGCGGGGTGCTCGGCGGCGTAGGTGGCGGGCTTGGACGCGTTGTAGAAGGAGTTCGTCGGCTGGTCCGCGTGCGTCGGGATCATGTACTTCTCCATCAGCGCCCAGGAGGCGTTGAAGGGGGCCCAGTTCTGCGTGACCTTGCCGTACATGGCCTCCAGCCAGATGAGGTAGCTGTAGGCCTCCGACGTCGTCTCGTGCCCGTGGTCGGGGGCCTCGACCATGAACGTCTCCACCGAGTGGTACGGGATGCCCTCGGGGCTGAAGTAGCCGTTCGCCGGGTCCTTGATCTTGTTGTACTGGTCGAGGAACCGCTGGGTGTAGGCGTCCCCGGAGGTGGCCACCTCGGTCGCGGTGACCTTGGCCGCCGCGTAGCCGGGCGCGGCGGAGGTGAAGGTCGCCTGGCCCGTCCCGGACGCGTCCGCGCTGATCGTCACGTTCTGGGCGGTGGACCAGTTCTGCGGCGTGAAGGTCAGCGTGCCGCCGCCCGTCACCGACAGCCCGGAGTTGCCCGCGGTGCGGGTCGTCGTCACGGTCACCGTCGCGGACGGGGCCTGCGACAGCTTCACCGCGTACGTCGCCTTGGCGCCCTGCGCGACGGTCAGCGCGGCCGGGCTCGCCACGACGCTCGCCGCCGCCGTCACCGTCACGCCCACCGGCGCGGACTCGGCCGTCGCGCCGGTGCTGTCGGTCACCCTGGCGTAGACCGAGTACGACCCGGCCGCGGCGGGGGTCCAGGTCAGCCCGTACGGGGCGGTGGTGTCCGCGGCGCCGAGCGACCCGTCCTGGTCGAAGAACTCGACCTTGGAGACGGTCGCGCCGGAGCCGGCCGCCGCGGTGGCGGCGATCGGCACCGCGGCGCCCACCGAGTACGTCGCGCCGGCGGACGGGCTCGTCAGCGCCACCGTCGGGGCGGACGAGCTCCGGTTGCACGGCGTGCCGTTGAGGCTGAACGCGGTGGGGTCGGTGTTCGTCCCGCTGTAGGTGAACTGCGCGCCGACGTTGACCGAGGCACCGGACGCGAGCGTCCTGTTCCAGCTCTCGTTCTCGACGGTGACCTGCCGGCCCGACTGCGACCACTTCCCCGACCAGCCGCTCGCCAGCTTCTGGTCGCCCGAGTACGAGTAGGTCAGCTTCCAGCCGTCGAGCGCGTCACCCTGGTTGGTGATGTCGATGCTCGCGGTGAAGCCGCTGCCCCAGTCGTTCTTCTTGTAGACGACCTTGCACGCCGCCGCTGCGGCGTGCGCCGGGGCCATCACGCCCAGGCCGCCGCATAGGAGGGCCAGCGTCGCGCCCACTGCCGTTAAGCCGCGCCATCGTTGCTGTCTTCTCACCTGTGTTCCTTCCTGTCGCGCCCGATGTCCGGGCATGGCGGTCTCCACCACCGGCGGAGCACGGCGGTGGTGACGGGGAGGGCGGGGGCCGCGCCGGCCCCGGTCCGTCAGCCGGACTCCCGAATGATCAACTTGGTGCGCAGCACGACGCCGCGCTCGGTGTTGGGCCTGCCTCCGGTGCAGGCGCGCAGTTCGCGCGCCAGGCGGGCGCCGAGGTCCTCGGCGGGCTGCCGGACGGTCGTCAGCCGGGGGCGGACCTGCTGGGCCACCGGAGCGTCGTCGAACCCGACGACCGCGACGTCGTCGGGGACGCGGCGTCCCGCCCGGCGCAGCGCGCTCAGCGCGCCGACCGCCATCTGGTCGGACGCGGCGAGCACGGCGTCGACGTCCGGCCGGCGCTCCAGCAGGCGGTGCATCGCCCGCTCGCCGGACAGCCGGCCGAAGTCGCCCTGGCAGACCAGCCCGTTGACGCCGATCCCGGCCTCGCGCGCCGCGAGCCGGTAGCCGGCGAGCCGGTCCACGGCGGCGCCCATGTCGGCGGGCCCGGCGATGGTGCCGATCCGGCGGCGGCCCGAGGCCAGCAGGTGCCGGACGGCGGCGTGCGCGCCGCCCCGGTTGTCGACGTCGACGTACGGCAGCGCCACCTCGTCGAGGGGGCGCCCGGCGAGCACCACGGGAGCACCGGCGGCGGCCTGCACGAGCGGGGCGACCTGGTCGCGGCGGGCGCCGACGAGCAGCACGCCCTCGGCCCGCCCGCCGCGCAGGTAGCCGGTGGTCGCCCGCCACTCGTCGGCCCGGCCGGCCATGAGGACGACGAGCGGCGCGCGGCCGCGGAGCTCGCGGCGCACGCCCCACAGCAGGCGCGCGAAGAACGGGTCGCCGAGGACGCGGCAGCCGTCCTCGCAGACGACGGTGGCGACGGTGCCGGACGACTCCCGGTCGGGAGGGCCGCTGCGGCGCCGGACGTAGCCGAGCCGCTCGACCGCCGCCTCGACCTGGAGGCGGGCCGCCCTGCTGACGCGCGCCGACCCGTTCAGCACGCGGGACACCGTGGCCGGCGACACGCCGGCCAGCTGCGCGACGTGGGCGAGGGTGGGCGGTCGGTCGGGGAGGGCGGGGTCGTGCGGGGGGTGGGTGACGGTCACGCTTGCGGCACTCCCTTCGGGGGTTCCCGGCCTTTCGAGGGGGCGGACCGGGTCGGGAGTAGTGGGAGCGCTCCCAAGAATCTGATCGGACGCGCATCGTGTCAAGGGTCGCGGCGAAACCGAATTCGGGGCGGCCCCCACCCGCCGCTCACCGCGCGCGCAAGGCGCCGTGAAAGTTCGTGAAAGGAATGGAACAAGGCTTCCCTCCCGCGTCCGAGGCGTTCTACGTTCACCGCAGTCCAGGAGTGGGAGCGCTCCCAAGCCCAATCTTCCGACGTGAAGGCGGAGATCCATGAGATCGCTTTCCCCGCGCACCGCAGCGGTGGCCGCGCTGACCGGCGCGATCTGCGCCGCGGGCTCGCTCGCCGCGGGCACCGGGACCGTGTTCGGCGCGCCGCCGGCCCGCGCCGCCGTCGCCTGCGAGGTCGGCTACACCACCAACGACTGGGGCACCGGCTTCACCGCCGCCGTCACGATCACCAACCGGGGCCCCGCCGTGAACGGCTGGACGCTGACCTACTCCTACACAGGGAACCAGCAGCTCACCAACGGCTGGAACGGCCGGTGGACGCAGTCGGGCAAGACCGTCACCGTCACCGGCGAGAGCTGGAACGCGGCCCTCGCCACGGGCGCGTCCGTGCAGGCCGGGGCGCAGTTCGCCTACAGCGGCACGAACGCCGCGCCGACCGCCTTCACGCTCAACGGGACGGCCTGCAACGGCGGCGGCGAGCCCACCACCGAGCCCCCGACGACTCCCCCGCCCGGAGGCCCGGCGCCCACGCTGAAGGTCTCCGGCAACAGGTTCGTGGACGCCGCCGGCGCGGCGGTGCGCCTGCGCGGGGTGAACCGATCCGGCGGCGAGTTCGCCTGCGTGCAGGGAAACGGCATCTGGGACGGCCCGATGGACGCCGCCTCCGTGGCCGCGATCAAGAAATGGAATGTCAACGCCGTACGCGTCCCGCTCAACTCCGACTGCTGGCTGGGCTTGGACAACGTCGATCCCGCCTACCGCGGAACCGCCTACCGGAACGCCGTCAAGAATTACGTCGGGCTGCTCGAGGAGAACGGCATCACGCCCATTCTGGAACTGCACTGGAGCCGCGGATCGTGGACCGGCTACGACAGCCATTGCCAGACCGCGGCCGCGGAATGCCAGAAACCGATGCCGGACGCCCAGTACGCGCCGGAATTCTGGAAGCAGCTCGCCACCGCCTACAAGGGCGACACGGCGGTCGTGTTCGACCTGTTCAACGAGCCGTACCCGAACAACCTCCAGGTCATGGACTACGCACAGTCGTGGAAGTGCTGGCGTGACGGCGGCCCGGCCTGCACGGGCCTCACCTACGAGGCGGCCGGGATGCAGGACCTCCTCGACGCCGTCCGCTCGACCGGCGCGCAGAACGTCGTCATGGTCGCGGGCAGCAGCTACTCCAACGACCTCGGGCAGTGGCTCGCGCAGAAGCCGTCCGACCCCACCGGGAACCTGGCGGCCGCATGGCACTCCTACAACTTCAACTACTGCAAGGACGCGTCCTGCTGGGACCAGCAGATCGCACCCGTCGCCGCGCAGGTCCCGCTCGTCGCGGGCGAGATCGGTGAGAACACCTGCGGCCACTCCTACGTGGACTCGCTCATGACCTGGCTGGACGCCCGCGGAGCGTCCTACCTCGGCTGGACGTGGAACACCTGGGACTGCTCCAGCGGTCCGTCGCTCATCAGCTCCTACGACGGCACCCCGACCGCGTACGGCGCCGGACTGCGCGACCACCTGCGCTCCGCTCCCTGACCCCCCGCGAGAAGCCCACCCCAACCAGATGGAGGAATCCGGATGAAACACCCCCCCGCGCGCAGCGGCCGCGGCGCCCGGCGCCGCGGCGCGGCCGCCGCCTCGGCGGCCGTGCTGCTCGCCTCAGGCATGGTCGCGCTGGCCCAGGCCCAGGCCAGCGCGGCCGCCGGCTGCAAGGTCGACTACACAACCAATGACTGGGGCACGGGGTTCACCGCGTCCGTGACGGTCACCAACCTCGGCGACCCGATCAGCGGCGGCTGGACGCTGGAGTGGGACTTCGCCGGTGACCAGCAGGTGACCTCGGGCTGGAACGGGACGTTCTCCCAGTCCGGCAAGCACGTCACCGTGAAGAGCCCGAGCTGGGCCCAGACGCTGGCGACCAACGCGACGGCCAACCCCGGCTTCCAGGGAACCTACTCCGGCACCAACCAGAAACCCGCCCAGTTCAAGCTGAACGGGACCGTCTGCACCGGGTCGGCGGGACCGACCGACCCGCCCACGGACCCGCCCACCGATCCGCCTCCGGGCAACCGCGTCGACAACCCCTACGCCGGGGTGAAGGCGTACGTGAACCCCGAGTGGTCGGCCAAGGCCGCCGCCGAGCCCGGCGGCGGCGCGGTCTCCAACCAGCCGACCGGAGTGTGGCTGGACAGGATCGCCGCGATCCAGGGAGCGAACGGCTCCATGGGCCTGCGCGCCCACCTCGACAAGGCCCTCGAACAGGGCGCCGGCGTGGTCCAGCTCGTCGTCTACGACCTGCCCGGCCGCGACTGCTCCGCGCTGGCGTCCAACGGCGAGCTCGGGCCGGACGACCTCGACAAGTACAAGGCGCAGTTCATCGACCCGATCGCGCAGATCCTCGGCGACGCCAAGTACGCCGGCCTGCGCATCGTCACGGTCGTGGAGATCGACTCGCTGCCGAACCTCATCACCAACGCCGGGGGCCGGCCGACCGCCACCCCGGACTGCGACACGATGAAGGCCAACGGCAACTACGAGAAGGGCATCGCGTACGCGCTGCAGAAGCTCGGCGCCATCTCCAACGTCTACAACTACCTCGACGTCGGCCACCACGGCTGGATCGGCTGGGACGACAACTTCGCCCCGACCGCCCAGTTGCTCGCCACCGTCGCGCAGGCGTCCGGCTCGAAGAACAACGTCGCCGGGTTCATCACCAACACCGCCAACTACGGGGCCTTGCAGGAGCCCTACTTCACCATCAACGACACCGTGAACGGCACGTCCGTCCGGCAGTCCAAGTGGGTCGACTGGAACCGGTACGTCGACGAGCTGTCCTACGCGCAGGCGTTCCGCCAGGAACTCATCAAGGACGGATTCGACTCGGGCATCGGCATGCTCGTCGACACGAGCCGCAACGGCTGGGGCGGCGCGGACCGCCCGACGGGTCCCGGCCCGAAGACCGGCGTGGACGCCTACGTGGACGGCAGCCGGACCGACCGGCGCATCCACCTCGGCAACTGGTGCAACCAGGCGGGTGCGGGCCTCGGCGAGCGGCCCAAGGCGGCCCCCGCGGCGGGCATCGACGCCTACGTGTGGATGAAGCCCCCGGGTGAGTCGGACGGCGCCAGCAAGGAGATCCCGAACGACGAGGGCAAGGGCTTCGACCGGATGTGCGACCCCACGTACACCGGCAACCCGCGCAACAACAACAACATGAGCGGCGCGCTGGCGGACGCCCCGCTGTCCGGGCACTGGTTCTCCGCCCAGTTCCAGGAGCTGCTCAAGAACGCCAACCCGCCCGTCCGGTAACCGGCCACCACGGAAACGGCCCCGTGACCCGCTCCGGTCACGGGGCCTCTTCCCGTCCTGGCGGCGGAGGCGCGGAAAGAGCGCGGCCCGCGGCGTCCCCTGTCGGACGCCGCGGGCCGCGTGCTGCTCGGGCCTCAGGAGGTCATGCAGTGCGGTGCGAGTGCGGTGGGCGAGCCCGGCGCCTTCACCGTGAACCCGAACGTGGTCGACGCGCCCACGGCGAGGGCGCCGTTGTAGTTCGCGTTCTTGACCGTGACGTCCGGGCCGGACTGCGTGTAGCCGCCGTTCCACAGGCTGTCGACCGTCTCACCGTTGGCGAAGGTGAAGTGGGCCATCCAGCCGGCGAGCGGAAGCGTCCCGGTGTTGGTGACGGTGATCTCGCCCTGGTAGCCGCCGTTCCAGCTGCCGACGGAGCGGTACCCGGCCTTGCAGACCTTGCCCGGGTCGCCGGGCGGGTCGGTCGGCGGGGCGGTCGGGCCGCCGCCGTCCTCGCCGATGCCCGTCACCTCGCCGTTGCCGCCGTCGAAGACCACGTCGGAGCAGCCGTAGAACGTCTCGCTGCTGTCCGAGCGCTGCCACACGGTGTACAGGAGGTGGCGGCCGCTCTTGCCGGACGGCAGCTTCGCGTTCCAGTGGTAGTAGGCGTCCTCGCTTCCCGGCGAGCCGACGCTCGGCGGGTCGGTGACGCTGTAGAAGGGCTGGTCCTCCAGGTCGTCCCAGCTGAGGGGCCTGGTCGGGCTCCAGCCGTCCTTCGTGACGTAGGTGCGGAACGTTCCGGGGTGGGCCGCCCACTTGTTGTACCGGAACTCGATGTCGGCGCCGGAGGTCAGGTGCGTGACCGGCCAGTCGTCGCGGGCGAGGTCGTAGCCGCCGAAGTCGTAGACGACCGCGCCGCCGCTGCACAGCTTCCCGTCGGGGATGAAGCCGCGGGTGCGGCCGGCCCCGTCCGAGCGCAGGACGGCGAACCAGTTGTAGAGCGAGTTGGGGCCGCTCTGCGCGACCGCCGCCGCGCAGGCCGGGTTGTGCGGGACGATCTGCCCGGTCGGGCTCAGGCCGTCCTTCCAGCACAGGTAGGTGCGGCTGCCGGGCACCATCATCGCGCCGTGCGCGGACGCCGGCGCGGCCGTCAGCAGCGCACCGGCGATCATCGCGGGGCCGAGCACCGCCCCCGCGGCCAGTGCCCGTCGCCTTCGCTCGCCCATGTTCCTCCCGTCACCGGTCCGAGGAGAGTGCTTTCCAGCGGAAGCTAACTCCGCCGCGGACGGCTCGTGAACGGGCCTTTCAGGCTTTCATCGGCCGCCGGGGCGGAGGGGCGCGGGCGCGGGCGGCGGGCACGGGCGAGGGGTTCAGCCCTTCGTCGCGCCCGCGGTGAGGCCTCCGATCAGCTGGCGCTCGGCCACCGCGTAGAAGGCGATGGCGGGGACCATCGCCAGCACGATGTAGGCGATGACGAGCGCGTAGTTCGTCGAGTACTGCCCCTGGAACTGCTGGATCCCCACGGGGATCGTCTGCCATTTCGGATCGGCCAGCACCAGCAGCGGGAGGAAGAAGTTGTTCCAGCTCGTCACGATCGCCAGGACCGACACGGTGCCGAGGGCCGGCCTCGCCATCGGCAGCAGGATGCGCCAGAAGAACCCGAACCGGCTGCAGCCGTCCATGATGGCGGCCTCCTCCAGCTCTGCCGGGATCGTCCGGAAGAACGATCGCAGGATGATGATCGTGATGGGCAGCGCGAACGCGGCCTGCGGCAGGATCACGCCGAGCGGGTGATCCAGCAGGCCGAACGAGCGCAGGAGGACGAACAGCGGCAGCACGGCCACGGCCGGGGGGAACATCAGCCCGGCTGCGAACAGCGTGAAGAAGAACTCCCGGCCCCGGAAGGCGTAGCGGGCGAACGCGAACGCCGCGAGCGCCGACGCCGCGACGGTGAGCAGCGTGGTGGCGACCGCGATCATCACGCTGTTGCCGATCTGCCGCCAGAAGTCGCCGGACGACAGGATGCCGGTGTAGTTCGACACCTTCCACGGCGAGGGCAGCCCGACCGGGTCGGTGGTGAGGGCGCCCGTGGTCTTGAAGCCGGAGACGACCGCGTACAGCAGCGGGACGACGATGAAGGAGCCGAGCGCCCACACCAGCGCGTGCCGGGACGCGCTCCGCGCGAGGCCCGCCCTCATCGGCGGCCTCCCGCGGAGGTGACGGCGCCCTGGAGGTCGCGGCGCAGGGCGTAGCGCTGGTAGAGCAGGGAGAAGACCATGCTGATGAGGAACATGGCCACGCTGATCGCGCCCGCGTAGCCCATCTGGTACCGCTTGAACCCGAACTGGAACATGGTGACGGCCATCGTCTCCGTGGAATTCGTCGGCCCGCCGGTCGTGGTGACCCACACGAGGTCGAACAGCTGGATCGCGCCGATGACGGACAGGAACACGCTGATCCGCAGCGTCGGCGCGAGCAGCGGCAGCGTGACGCCGCGGAACCGCCGCCACGGCCCGGCCCCGTCGATCGAGGCCGCCTCCAGCACCTCGGCGGGGATGCCCTGCAGCCCGGCGAGGTAGATCATCATGTGGAAGCCGAAGTACTTCCAGGTCATGACGGCGAACAGGGTGGGCAGCGCGGTGCTCGGGTCGGAGAACCACTTCCCGGCGAGGCCGCCGACGAGCGGCAGGTCCCCGACGAGCGTGTCGGCGAGCCCGGTGCCCGGCAGGAAGATGATGCCGAACAGGACACCGGCGATCACCTCGGACAGGATGTAGGGCGCGAAGAAGACCGCCCGGTAGACCGCGCGGCCGCGCATCCGCTGGTTCAGCAGGACGGCCGTTCCGAGCGCGACCGGCAGCTGGACGGCGATCGACAGCACGACGAGGACCAGGCCGCGCCACAGGTCGCCGCGGAAGACGGGGTCGCCCGCCAGCTTCCGGTAGTTGTCCAGGCCGGCGAAGTCCTCGGGCCGGCCGAAGCCGCCCCAGGTGAAGAGGCTCGTGTAGAACGCGACGAAGATCGGGACCAGGACGAAGAAGAGGAACAGCAGCAGCGCCGGGAGCAGGAACCAGGTGGCGGACATCCAGCCGCGCAGCCGCCGCCCCGCCGGCGCGCCGCGGGCCCGCCCCCGCGGGGCCCTCACGGCGGGCCGCGGCCGGTCGTCGGTCGTGGCGGACAGCGTCATTGGCTCTTGGCCGCCTTGGTCACCTGCTGGGCGACCTCTTCCGGGGTGCCCTTGCCGCCGACGAGGGCCGCGACGCTGTCGTTGACCTGCTGCCCGACGGCGGGCGGGAAGGCCTGGTCCAGGTAGAGCTGGAATCCGCTGGAGCCGTCCAGCGCCTGGGCGACCTGCTTGCGGTTCGGGTCGTCGAGCGCGCTCTCGGCGCCCTTGACGACCGGCATGAAGGCCCCCGAGGAGACGAGCCTGCGCTCGTTCTCGTCGTTCATCAGGAACCTGAGGAAGTCCAGCGCCTCCTTGGGGGCGTTCTTGCTGAGCGAGTGGCCGTTGCCGCCGCCGAACACGTCGGTGATGGTGCCCTGGCCTCCGTCGACGGTCGGGAAGGGGAACCAGCCGAGGTCGTCGCCGATGCCCTTGCCGGAGGCGTCCTTCTCCACCGAGGGGGCCCACTGCCCCATCAGCTCCATGCCGGCCTTCCCCGCGCCCATGGTCGCGGCTTGGCCTCCCGGCGCGTCATAGCCGGCGTTCTGGAAGCCGCTCTGGAAGGGCTGGAGGTCGACCAGTTCCTTGAGGTGCTGTCCGGCCTGGACGAAAGCCGGGGTGGTGAAGTCGTCGGACTTGGCGGCCTGCTCCATCGCGGGCATGCCGCCGACGCGCATCGCCAGATAGGCCCAGTAGTAGTGGCCTGGCCACTTGTCCTTGCCGCCCAGAGCGATGGGAGTGACCCCGGCGCCCTTGAGCTTGCGGACGGCGTCCAGGAACTCCGCCCAGGTCTTCGGGGTGTCCTTGATCCCGGCCTTGGTGAAGTGCCGCTTGTTGTACCAGAAGCCCACCATGCCCATGTCGTACGGGATGGCGTAGGTCTTGCCGTCGAACTGGTACGCCTTCTGCGACACCGGTGTGATCGTGCCGAGCAGGCTCGACCCGTCGGAGGTGAGGTCCTTCACCAGCCCCGCGTCGACCTGCTGCTTGAGCACGCCGCCGCCCCAGGTCACGAAGACGTCCGGCAGCTTCCCGGAGGCGACCAGCGCCGTCATCTTCGACTTGTAGGCCTCGTTCTCCAGGTTGGTGAGCTTGATCCTGACGTTGGGGTGCGCCGCCTCGTAGGCCTTGGCGATCTGCGGATAGAGCGTCTTGGACGGCTCGGTGGTCGCGATGTCCATCCACTCGACGGTCACCCTCCCTCCCGAGCCGGAGTCGCCGTCGCCGCAGGCGGCGAGCAGGGGCGCGGCGGCGGCCAGCGCGGTGCCCGCGGAGACCGCGGTGAGGAGGGAACGGCGCGACAGCGGTGGGATGCCCATGATGGCCTCCTGGATCGGGGGGTGGGCTCGGCCTGGAGCGGCGGGGCGGGACCGCTCCTCTCGAAACATTTCGAAATTCTTCGGGCTTGCCGTTGCCGTGGAACTCTAAGAAAGGGCCCCTTCACGGTCAAGACTTCTGCCGCGAGTGACCTAAATGAAACGGCCGGGAGGCCATGGACGGGGACTAGGACCTAGCGAAACATTGCGATACTGTTCGCAATCGTTTCCTCGGGGAGGAGAGAAGCGTGCCCGTGCGCACCACCGACGAGATGCCGGACCCGCCGTCCCGGCCGACCCTGGCGCTGATCGCCTCCGAGGCGGGGGTCTCCCCCGCCACGGTCTCCAAGGTCCTCAACGGCCGCACCGACGTGGCCGCCGCGACCCGCGAGCGCGTGGAGGCGCTGCTGCGCACCCACAACTACCCGGGCCCCGGCGGGTCCCGGCGCGCCCGCAGGTCCGGCCTGATCGACCTGGTCCTGGCCGGGCTGGACAGCCCGTGGGCGGTGGAGATCCTGCGCGGGGTGGAGGCCGAGTGCGCCGAGCACGGCACCGGCGTCGTCGTCTCGCTGGTGCGCGAGGACGACGCCCGCCCGCCGAGCTGGCAGAACCTGCCCGCGCTGCACCACAGCGACGGGGTCATCCTGGTGACGTCCCGGATGACGCGGCGCCAGCGCGAGCAGCTGGAGCGGGCCGGCGTCGGGCTCGTCCTGGTCGACCCGGTGAACCTGCCTGACGCCGAGATCGCCAGCGTCGGCGCCACCAACTGGGCGGGCGGGCTCGCCGCGACCGAGCACCTCATCGGGCTCGGCCACCGCCGCATCGCGATGATCGGCGGCCCCGCCGACATGCTCTGCACGCAGGCCCGGGTGGACGGCTACCGGACCGCGCTGGAGCGCGCCGGGATCGAGGTCGACCGCGACCTCGTCCGGTACGGCGACTTCCACCACCGGGGCGGGTACGCCCGCACCCGCGAGCTGCTGGCGCTGCCCGAGCCGCCCACCGCGGTCTTCGCGGGGAGCGACGAGCAGGCCATGGGCGCCTACCAGGCGGCCCGGCTCGCCGGGCTGCGCATCCCCGAGGACCTGAGCGTCGTCGGCTTCGACGACCTGCCGACCTGCGAGTGGCTGTCACCTCCGCTGACGACCGTCCGGCAGCCGCTGGAGGAGATGGGCCGCGTCGCGGCCCGCACCCTGCTCCAGTTGCTGGACGGACGGCCGCCGCTGACCCCCCGCGTGGAACTGGCCACCGACCTGCGCGTGCGCGCCTCCACCGCGCCGCCGCCCACGACCCCGCCGTCCCGCACCTCGCCGTCCCCCACGGAGGAGCGATGACCGAAGCCGTTCCGGCCCCGAGCGCGATCCGCGGGCCCTGGCAGGACCCCGGGCTGCCGGTCGCCGAGCGGGTCGCCGACCTGCTGTCCCGGATGACGCCCGAGGAGAAGGCGGGGCAGCTCGCCGGCTTCTGGGCGATGCCGGCCGAGCCGGGCGAGCCCGTGGCCCCGATGGAGGACGACTCCCGCGAGTCCGCCCCGCGCCTGGAGGAGATCCTGGACCGCGGCCTCGGCCAGCTCACCCGCGTGTTCGGCACCCTGCCGGTGACGGCGCCCGAGGGAGCCGCCCGGCTCCGCGAGCTGCAGCGCCGCGTCGCCGCCGGCAACCGGTTCGGCGTCCCGGCGATCGCGCACGAGGAGTGCCTCAACGGCTTCATGACGTGGGGCGCCACCGTGTTCCCCAGCCCGCCCGCGTGGGGCGCCACCTTCGACCCCGAGCTGGTCGGCGAGATGGCCGCCGCGATCGGCGCGAGCCTGCGGGCGGCGGGCGTCCACCAGGGGCTCGCGCCGGTGCTGGACGTCGTCCGCGACGCCCGCTGGGGCCGCACGGAGGAGTGCATCGGCGAGGACCCGTACCTCGTCGGGGTCCTGGGCACGGCCTACGTGAGGGCCTTGGAGGAATCCGGCGTCGTCGCCACGCTCAAGCACTTCGCCGGCTACTCCGCCTCACGCGCCGGCCGGAACATGGCGCCGACGCCGATCGGCCCGCGCGAGTTCGCCGACATCGTGCTGGAGCCGTTCGTGATGGCGCTGCGCGACGGCGGGGCCCGCTCGGTCATGCACTCCTACACCGACGTGGACGGGATGCCCGCCGCCGCCGACGAGCGCCTGCTGACCGGCCTGCTGCGCGAGGAGCTCGGCTTCGCGGGCGTCGTCGTCGCCGACTACTTCGGCATCTCGTTCCTGGAGAGCCGGCACCGCGTCGCCGGGTCGCGCGGCGAGGCCGCCGCGCTGGCGCTGCGCGCCGGGATCGACATGGAGCTGCCGACCGTCCGCTGCTACGGCGCACCGCTGATCGAGATGATCCTGCGGGGGGACGTGCCCGGGGAACTGCTCGACCGCGCCGCCGGCCGCGTCCTGACGCTGAAGGCCGAGCTCGGCCTGCTGGACGGCACGCCCGCCGGGAGCGAGGGGGCGGAGCCGGACTTCGACCCGCCGGAGCACAGGGCGCTGGCGCGGCGGCTGGCCGAGGAGTCGGTCGTCCTGCTGGCGAACGACGGCGTGCTTCCGCTGCGCTCCGGCGACGGCGTCGTGCTGGCCGGGCCTCTGGCGGACGACCCGTTCGCGATGCTGGGCTGCTACACGTTCCCGAGCCATGTGGGCCGCCGGCATCCGGAGATGCCGCTCGGCGTGCCGATCCCGACGCTGGCGGACGCGCTGCGCGCCGAGCTTCCCGGCGTGCGGGTCGCGGGCTCCCGCGACGTGCTCGTCGACGAGGACTCCGACATCGAGGCCGCCGTCGCGGCGGCGCGCGAGGCCGGGGTGTGCGTGCTCGCCCTCGGCGACCGGGCGGGGCTCTTCGGCCGCGGCACGTCCGGCGAGGGCTGCGACGCCGAGACGCTCGCGCTGCCGGGACGGCAGGCCGAGCTGGCCGCGGCCGTCCTGGACACCGGCACCCCCACGGTCATCGTGATGCTGACCGGGCGCCCGTACGCGATCGAGTCCCTCGCCGACCGGGCCGCCGCCGTCGTGCAGGCGTTCTTCCCCGGCGAGGAGGGCGGCGGGGCCGTCGCGGGGGTCCTGTCGGGCCGCGTCGAGCCGTCGGGGCGGATGCCGGTCAGCGTGCCGCGCCGCGCGTCCGGGCCGCCGGTCACCTACCTGCGGTCGCTGATGGACGGCGGGCACGACTGGAGCGTGGTCGACCCCGTCCCGCTCTACCCGTTCGGCCACGGCCTGACCTGGACGTCGTTCGAGTACGAGGACCTGCGTGCGGACGAGCGGGCGGCGACCGACGGGACGGTGACGGTCAGCGCGGTCGTCCGCAACACCGGGGAACACGCCGGAACGGAGGTGGCGCAGCTGTACCTGTCCGACCCGGTCGCCTCGGTGGTGCGGCCCGCCCGCTGGCTCGCCGGGTGGGCCAGGGTCCGGCTGGAGCCGGGCGAGGCGGCGCGGGTCGCGTTCCGGGTGCACGCCGACCGGACCTCCTTCACTGGCCCGGACCTGCGGCGCATCGTCGAGCCGGGCGTCGTCGAGGTCTCCGTGGGGCGGTCGAGCGCCGACCTGCCGCTGCGCGGCGCGTTCACGCTCGACGGGCCCGTCCGCGAGCTCGGCCCGGACCGGGTCCTCACCGTCCCGGTGGGGGTCACGCCGCTGTGACCGCGTTCCGCAATCCCGTGCTGCCGGGCTGCCACCCCGACCCGTCGGTCTGCCGCGTGGGCGGCGACTTCTACCTCGTGGCCTCGACCTTCGAGTGGTTCCCCGGGCTGCCGGTGTTCCACAGCCGCGACCTCGTGCACTGGCGCCAGGTCGGGCACGCGCTGGACCGGGCCGGCCAGCTGCCGCTGGACGGCGTCCCGGCCTCCGGCGGCCTGTACGCGCCGACCCTGCGCCACCACGGCGGCACCTTCTACCTGGTCTGCACGCTGGTGGACGGGACGCGGTGGTCCGGGCACTTCGTGATGACCGCGTCCGATCCCGCCGGGCCGTGGTCGGACGCGCACCGGCTGGACGGCGACGGCATCGACCCGTCCCTGTTCTTCGACGACGACGGCCGCGCGTGGTGCACCGGCACCCGGCCGACGGGGCGCTACGAGGGCCACACCGAGATCTGGCTGCGCGAGTTCGACCCGTCCGCCCTCGCCCTGACCGGCGAGGAGCACGTGATCTGGGACGGGGCGGTGAAGGGCGCGATCTGGTCGGAGGGCTCCCACCTCTACAAGATCGACGGCCGGTACGTGCTGCTCACGGCCGAGGGCGGGACCGCCCACGACCATGCGGTGATGGTCGCCCGCGCCGGCGCCGTCACGGGCCCCTACGAGGGGAACCCGCGCAACCCCGTGCTCACCCACCGCAACCTCGGGGCCGGGCACCCGGTCGTCGGCGCCGGGCACGCCGACCTCGTCGACACGCCCGACGGCGAGTGTTGGATGGTGCTGCTCGCGATGCGCCCGCATCACCTCGACCGGTGCGTACTCGGGCGGGAGACGTTCCTGGCACCGGTCGCCTGGGAGGACGGCTGGCCGGTGACCGGCGGGCGGATCGAGCCGGTCCATCCCGCCCCGTCGCCGCCGCCGCACCCGTGGCCCGCCGCCCCGGCGTGCGACCACTTCGACGGGCCCGATCTGGACCCGGCGTGGAACATGCTTCGGACGCCGCGCGAACGCTGGTGGAGCCTGACGGAGCGCCCCGGGCACCTGCGGCTGCGCGCCCGTCCGGAGACCCTCGCGGACGTGGCGAACCCGTCGTTCCTCGGGCGGCGCCAGCAGCACCCGGACTTCGCCGCGTTCACCTCGCTCGACTTCGCACCGGCCGACGAGGAGTGGGCCGGGCTCGCCCTCGTGCAGAACAACGACTTCCACGTCCTGCTCGTGTCGACGGGCCAAGGGCTGCAACTGGTCAAACGCGAGCAGGGGGTCGAGACCGTGCTCGCCGCGGTCCCCGCCGTCTCGGGGCCCGTCAGGCTGGGCTTCGAGGCGCACGGGCGCTGGTACCAGGCGTACCACGGGTCTGCGCCGGGCGAATGGACGCCGCTCGGCGGCCCGGTGGACGGCGACGTCCTCAGCAGCCAGGTCGCGGGCGGTTTCACCGGCGTCTACGTCGGCCTCTACGCCACGTCCAACGGCCGGGCGGGCGGCGGCCACGCCGACTTCGCCTGGTTCGAGTACCGCCCGCTCTAGAGGAGCAGCGCGGGGTCGGCGATCACGCGTTCCACGACGAGGCCCGCGGCGCCGAGGACGGCGGCGCCCTCCGCCAGGCCGGAGACCTCGACCGGCGGCACGCCGCGCCGCAGCGAGCCCGGCCCCTCCGCGAGGACGCCTTCCAGCGGGGGCCGGATCCAGGCGGCCAGCGGGGAGAACACGCCGCCGAGCACGATGGTGTCCGGGTCGATCAGGTTGACGGCCGAGGCCAGCGCGCCGCCGAGCGCCCGGCCCGCCCGGGCCACCGCGTCGAGCGCCGCCGCGTCGCCGGCGCTGAGCCGTTCGACCAGCCTGCCCACCGAGCCCTCGGGCCCGGCGGCCGGCCGCGTCACCGGCAGGCCCGCCGCGCGCAGCATCGCCTCCTGGCCGGCGATCTGCTCCAGGCAGCCGCGCCCGCCGCAGGAGCAGGCGGGGCCGGACGGGTCGGCGACCAGGTGCCCGAGTTCGCCCGCGAAGCCGTGGGCGCCGCGGAAGACCCGTCCGTCCACGACGATCCCGGCACCGATCCCGATCTCGCCCGAGACGTGCACGAAGTCGCCGAACCGGGCGCCGCCGCCGAACCACAGCTCGCCGAGGGCGGCGAGGTTGGCCTCGTTGTCGTATTCGGCGGGCAGCGCCGCGGCGAGGCCGGGGGCCCCCGTGACGGGGACGTCCGTCCAGCCGAGGTTCGGCGCGTGCCGCACCACCCCGTTCTCGCGGTCGAGCAGGCCGGGCAGGGCGACCGCGGCGCCGGCGACGGTCAGGCCCTGCCCGGCGGCCGCGGCGACCGCCTCGCCCGCGAGCGCGGACAGCGCGGCGAGCACGGCGCCGGGCTCGCGTCCGCGGTTGTCGGAGCTGACGACGTGCCGGTAGCGGACCTGCTTGGCGAGGTCGAGGACGCAGGCGGCGAGGTAGTCGACGTTGACCTCCAGCCCGAGCCCGGCTGCGCCGTCGCCGTGGACGGACACGCCCACGCCTGGACGTCCGCGCTCCCCCTCGCGCACCGGCGCGCCGTCCCGCACCAGGCCCGCGCCCTCCAGCAGGGAGACGAGGTTGGACACCGTCGTCTTGGTGAAGCCGGTGAGCTCGGCCAGCCGCGCCCGCGTCACGGGCTGGTGGCGGGCCACGTGCTCCAGGACGACGGCGAGGTTCCGCTCGCGCATCGTCGCGTGCCGGACGGGGGCGTTGGCGGAGTTCGTCATGGAAGAACCCTAAATGAATCACGTGTATAGGCAGGGCGGAAGCCCTCTGCTAGGTTAATTAGTCCAAGCTCTTTACGAAAGGCGGGACGCGGATGCCCGAGAGCCTGGTCGCGGGCGTCGACTCCTCGACGCAGTCGACGAAGGTCGTGCTGTGCCGCGCCGGAGACGGCGCCGTGGTCGCGACCGCCTCCGCCCCGCATCCGGACGGCACCGAATGCCACCCCGACCACTGGTGGCACGCGCTGGGGCAGGTCCGGGACCTGCTCGAACGCGCCGACGCGGTGGCGGTCGCCGCCCAGCAGCACGGCATGGTCGCGCTCGACGCCGCCGGCGAGCCCGTCCGGCCCGCCCTGCTCTGGAACGACACGCGCTCGGCGCCGCAGGCCCGCGCCCTCGTCGAGGAGCTCGGAGGCGCGGAGGCCTGGGCGAAGCGGACCGGGAGCGTCCCGCTGGCGTCGTTCACGGTGACCAAGCTCCGCTGGATGGCCGAGAACGAGCCCGGCCACGCGCGCCGCACCGAGCAGGTCGTGCTCCCCCACGACTGGCTGACGCTGCGGCTCGGCGCGTCCGAGCCGGTGACCGACCGCGGCGACGCGTCCGGAACCGGCTACTGGTCCCCCGCGACCGGCGCTTACCTGCCGGACCTGCTGCGCGCGGCGCTCGGCCACGACGCCGCGACGCCCCGCGTCGCCGCGCCCGGGGAGCGCGTCGGCGAGACGGCCTGGGGCGCCGCGCTCGGCCCCGGCACCGGCGACAACATGGGCGCCGCGCTCGGACTCGGGCTGGGGCCCGGCGACGTCGTCGTGTCGATCGGCACCTCGGGGACGGCCTTCGCGGTCGCCGGGGAGCCCGCGGCCGACGCCTCCGGGCTGGTCGCGGGGTTCGCCGACGCGACCGGCCGGTTCCTGCCCCTGGTCTGCACGCTGAACGCCGCCCGGATCCTGTCTGCCGCCGCGGCGATGACCGGCGCCTCGCTGGAGGAGCTGTCCGCGCTGGCCCTCGCCGCCGAACCCGGCGCGGGCGGCCTGACGCTGCTCCCCTACCTCGACGGCGAGCGCACCCCCGACCGGCCGGGAGCCAGCGGCGTGCTCGCGGGGCTCACCACGTCCAACGCGACGCGGGAGAACCTCGCGCGGGCCGCCGTGGAGGCGCTGCTGTGCTCGCTCGCCGACGCCGTCGACCACCTCGCCGCGCAGGGCGTCCGGCCGCGCCGCGTCCTGCTGATCGGCGGCGGCGCCCGCGCCGGGGCCGTCCGCGCCCTCGCCCCCGCGATCCTCGGGACGCCGGTGACCGTCCCCGAGCCCGCCGAGTACGTCGCGCTCGGCGCCGCCCGCCAGGCGGCCTGGGCCCTGGCCGGGACGCCGGAGCCGCCCGCCTGGCCGGCGCCGCCCGCGACCGAGCACACCGCCGACCGCACCGATGCCGGGGTCCGCGCACGCTACGCGGCGCTGCGCGACACCGCCCCGGAGATCTGAGGAGGAACCCATGAGCGACTACACGCCCACGCCCGAGGACCGCTTCTCGTTCGGCGTCTGGACGGTCGGCTGGCAGGGCGTCGACGTGTTCGGCCCCGGCACCCGGCCGCCGATGCCCGCCGACCGCGCCGTCCGCGAGCTCGCCGAGATCGGCGCCTACGGCGTCAACTTCCACGACAACGACGTGTTCGACTTCGACGCCACGCCCGCCGAGAGGCAGGGGGCGATCGACGCGTTCCGCAAGGCCCTGGACGAGACGGGCCTGGTCGTCACCACCGCCACCACGAACCTGTTCGGCCACCCGGTCTTCAAGGACGGGGCCTTCACCGCCAACGACCGCGACGTCCGCCGGTTCGCGCTGCGCAAGGTCATGGACAACCTGGACCTGGCCGCCGAACTGGGCGCCCGCACCTACGTGTGCTGGGGCGGGCGGGAGGGCGCCGAGTCCGGGGCGGCCAAGGACGTCCAGGCGGCGCTGGACCGCTACAAGGAGGCGTTCGACGTCCTCGGCGCCTACGTCGCCGACCAGGGCTACGACCTGCGCTTCGCGATCGAGCCGAAGCCGAACGAGCCGCGCGGCGACATCCTGCTCCCCACGATCGGCCACGCGCTCGCGTTCATCCAGACCCTGGAGCGCCCCGACACCGTCGGCCTGAACCCCGAGGTCGGGCATGAGGAGATGGCCGGGCTGAACTACGCGCACGGCCTGGCCCAGGCGCTGTGGCAGGGCAAGCTGTTCCACATCGACCTCAACGGGCAGCACGGCCCCCGCTACGACCAGGACCTGCGCTTCGGCGCCGGCAACGCGCGCGGCGCCTTCTGGGTCGTCGACCTGATCGACCAGAGCGACTACGACGGCCCCGTCCACTTCGACTTCAAGCCGCCCCGCACCGAGGACGACCGGGGCGTGTGGGAGTCGGCGGCCGCGTGCATGCGCAACTGGCTGATCCTGCGCGAGAAGGCCCGCGCGTTCCGCGCCGACCCCGACGTCCAGGACGCCCTGCGCGAGGCCAAGCTGGAGGAGCTCGCCCAGCCGACCCTGGCCGACGGCGAGGACTGGCGCTCCGTCCGCGACACCACCGTCGACGCCGAAGCCCTCGGCGCCCGCCGCACCGCCTTCGAGCATCTCGACCAGCTCGCCCTGGAGCACCTCTACGGCGTGCGGTAGGCGTGTCCTCCCAGGGGCCGTCCCTGGGAGGACAGCTGCCTCCTCACTGCCCTACGGGGCCGCCAGTGCTTCGGTGGGGGCCAGGCGGGCTGCGCGTAGGGCGGGGTACAGGCCCGCGACGCCGCCTATGAGGAGAGTGGCGAGGATGCCGCCCGCCATCGCCCAGACCGGGACGACGGTCGGCCAGCCCTGGATCACGGCGAAGACGGCGGTGACCGCGATGCCCGCCGCCACGCCGCCGACGCCGCCCAGCACGGCCAGCATCTGCGACTCGGCGAGGAACTGGAGCCGGATCTGGCCCCGGGTCGCGCCGAGGCTGCGGCGCAGGCCGATCTCGGCGCGGCGCTCCAGCACGGAGATCACCATCGTGTTGGCGACGCCGACGCCGCCGACCAGCAGCGCGACGCCGCCGAGGCCGAGGAGCAGGCCGGTGAACGCCCGGTCGCCGGCCTGCCGCGCGGCCAGCGCGTCCGAGGGCCGGCTGACCTCGACCTCGTTCGGCGCCCGCGGGTTCGCGGTCGCGGCGAGCAGGTCCCGCACCTTCGCCACGGCGTCCTCGCGGGCCCGCGTGTAGACGGTGGTCGGGTGGCCGTCGAAGCCGAGGCGGGACGCGGCGGCGTCCCAGCCGACGAGCGCGGCCGAGTCCAGCTCCGGCGCCAGCCCGTTCGGTTCCAGGACGCCCACGACGGTGAACCACTGGGAGCCGAGCCACACCTGCGCGTTCGGCGTCGAGACGCCGAGCCGGTCGGCCGCCGCCGACCCCAGGACGACGGCCGGGTACTTCGCCGTGCCCGCGTTCAGCCAGGTGCCGGAGGCCATGGTGAGGCCGACGGTCCGCGGCAGGTCCAGGCGGGCCGCCAGGACGCTGATGCCGCCGCTCTCCCCCTCCGGGATGTGGTCGTTGCGGTAGACGGCGGTGTCCTCCAGCTTCGCCGTCGCCGACGCCGACCGCACGTCCGGCATCCGCGCCACCATCGCGACGGACTCCTCGGGCAGCTCGGCGTCCCCGCCGAACAGGTCGCGGCCCGGTCCGACCGTGAGCAGGTTCGTGCCGAGCCGGTCGAGGGCGGCCTGCAGCTGCGCCCGGCTCGACGTCGAGATGCCGACCACGCCGACCATCGCGGCGATGCCGATCGCGATGCCGAGGGCGGACAGGAACACCCGCGTCGGCCGCGACCGCAGGCCGGCGGCACCGACGCGCAGCACGTCGCCGGGGCCGAGCCTCGCCGCGGCGTCCAGGGACGCGTTCCTCCCGCTCACGGCGCCCCCACCCGTGCGTCGTCGTGCACGATCCGGCCGTCGCGCATCCGCACCTGCCGGGGCAGCAGCGCGGCGATGTCCCGGTCGTGCGTGATCAGGACGACGGTCGTGCCGCCGCCGGACAGCTCGCGCAGCAGGTCGAGGACGCCCGCGCCCGACGCCGAGTCCAGCGCGCCGGTCGGCTCGTCGGCCAGCAGCAGCGCGGGCTCCCCGACCACGGCGCGGGCGATCGCGACGCGCTGCCGCTCGCCGCCCGACAGCTGGTGCGGCCGGTGGCCGAGGCGGTGCCCGAGCCCGACGCGCTCCAGCGCGCGGCGGGCCAGGCGGCGCCGCTGCGGCAGCGGCACGCCCCCGTACAGGAGCCCGTCGGCGACGTTGTCGAGCGCGCTGACGCCCGCCGCGAGGTGGAACTGCTGGAACACGAAGCCGATCCGCCGGGCGCGCAGCGCGGACAGGCGCCGGTCCGTGAGCCGCGACACGTCCCCGCCCTCGACGAGGACGGTCCCGGCGCTCGGCCGGTCGAGGGTGCCGAGCAGGTGCAGCATCGTCGACTTCCCCGATCCGGACGGCCCGACGATCGCGAGGAGCTCGCGCTCCCCGACGGTCAGCGACACTCCGTCCAGCGCGGTGACCCCGCCCGGGTAGGTCTTGGTGACCTCCCTGAGCTCCACTACCGGGCTCATGACGGCACCCCGACCTTCATGCCCTCCGCGAGGCCCGGGCCGGAGACCTCGACCCGGCCCTCGGTGAACACGCCGGTCTCCACCGGCACCGTGCGGACCCGCCCGTCCTGGACGACCTGGACGGCGTAGCCGCCGTCGCCCCGGGCGAGCAGCGCGCCGACCGGCACGGCGAGGACGTCGGGATGCCGGTTCGCGGTGAGGCATACCACGACGGGCGCCTTGTCGTAGGAGCCGAGCTTTACGCGCCCGGCGACCGCGATCTCGACCTCCACGGTGGTCGGCTGATCCTGCGCCCCCTCCTTGGCGACCTTCCCGACCGAGGAGACCCGCCCGGTGGCGGTGTCGCCGGATGGCAGCTCGATCTCCACTCGCGCACCCTTCTTCGCCAGCCGCTGGTACTCGACGTCCAGGTCGACGGACACGACCCGGGTCGTGCCGGTGTAGGTGAGGACAGGGCCGCCGGCGCGGTCCCCGACGTTCGCCTTGCGCTCGGCGACCCGGATGCGGCCGGACGCGACGACGGCCGCGCCGGGAGCGACCCGGCCGGTCTCGTCGACGCCGAGCGCGTCCTGCCAGCGCCGCACGGCCGCGGCGGTGGCGGCGTCGTAGGTCCTGTCGACGGTGAAACCGGTATAGCCGAGGGCTCGCAGGTTGCGTTCCAGCTGCAGGGCGTCGGCGCCCTTCGTCCCCTCGGCGAGCGTCCTGTACAGCGGAAGGCTGCCGTACAGCAGCGGTACCGGCCTGTCGTCGACCCGGTACACCGCCCTGCCCCTGGAGACGACCGCCCCGGGCCCGGCGAGCCAGGTGATGGTGCCGCGCCCGGCGCCGGCGACGGTGCGGGTCCCGCCGTAGCCGAGCGTGCCGTCCACGTCCTGCGTCTCGGTGAGCGTGGTGCGCTCGACCGCCGCCGTCGCGGGCGGCAGGGCTCCGCGTGCGGCGGCGGGATCGGCGCCGCCGCCGAGCCCGACCGTCGCGAGCCCCGCGCCGCCGGCCACGGCGACCCCGGCCGCGCCGAGGACGACGGTGCGCGTCCTGGCCACTAGTCGCCGCCCCGGGTCGTCGCCGCGAAGCCTCCGCCGCCGGGCGAGAGCTTGGCACAGGCCTTCTGGGCGCTCTTGAACGTCCGGCTCTCCGGGTCCGGCCCCGTGCCCTTCCCCTCCTTGATCTTGATGCCGCCGTCCGGCTCGGGGTCGGGGAACGCGCCGACACCGTGGTCGCGCATGCACTTGGCGAACGCGCGCATCTTCGCCAGTTCCTCGGGCTTGGGCTTGGGCGGCTTCCCGCCGTTCGGCATCAGGTGCGCGCACTTCTTCTGCGCCGCCTGGACACCGCCGTCGGCCTCCGGTCCATCCTTGCCGGGGCCGCCCGGCTTGGCGGACGCCCGGATCTCGATCCGGCCGTTCTTCGGGTCCGGCATGTCCACCCCGTTGGCGCGCATGCAGCGGGCGAACTCCCGCATCTTCTGGTCGTCGCTGGCGGCCTTGGCGGTGCCGCCCCCGCCGGCGCCCTCGTCCCCGCAGCCCTGCAGGCCGAGGGCCAGGGCAGGGGCGAGCGCCAGCACGGCGAGCGTACGTCGTCGCATCGGGTCGTCTCCTCGTCGTCCCCGCCGGACGGTGCTCCGGCGGCGACCGCAAGTCCAGCCGTCGGCCGGTAACCCCGGCGTAACCGGATCGCGTTATGCCGGCGTTACGCCCGTTCCCCGAAGCTGGGGCGGCGGGACGCGCAGGAGGGCGGGTCCCGCGGGAGCGGCAGGGGTGGGGCACGTGCGTGTACTGGTCGCCGAGGACGAGCGGATGCTCGCCGACTCGATCGCCGAGGGGCTGCGGGCGGAGGCCCTCGCCGTGGACGTGGTCTACGACGGGGACGCCGCGCTGGAGCGGCTCGGCGTGCACGACTACGACGTGGTCGTCCTGGACCGGGACCTGCCGGTCGTGCACGGCGACGACGTGTGCCGCGCGGTGGTGGAGTCCGGCGCGCTCGTGCGGGTGCTGATGCTCACCGCCGCCGTCACCGTCCCGGCCCGGGTCGACGGGCTGCGCCTCGGCGCCGACGACTACCTCACCAAGCCGTTCGCGTTCGAGGAGCTGGTGGCGCGGATCCTCGCGCTCGGTCGGCGGGCCCGCCCGGCGGCGCCGCCGGCACTGGAGCGCGCCGGGATCCGGGCCGACCCGTCCCGCCAGGAGGTGTACCGCGACGGGCGGTACGTGCACCTGGCGCGCAAGGAGTTCGGGCTGCTGGCCGAGCTGCTGCGCGCGGACGGGACGATCGTGTCCGCCGAGCGGCTGCTGGAGAAGGTGTGGGACGAGCACACCGACCCGTTCACCAACACCGTCCGGGTGACGCTGATGAAGCTGCGCCGCAAACTCGGCGATCCCCCGGTCATCGAGACCGTCCCGGGAGTGGGGTACCGGATCCCATGAGCGCTGCGAGGACCGCGGGGTTCGCCGGCCGGCTGCGGCCGACGATCCGGCTGCGGCTGACCATCCTCTACACGGGCCTGTTCCTCGGCGCGGGCATCGTGCTGCTCGGCCTGACCTATCTCCTCGTCCAGAACAACCTGCAGAGGCAGGGAGAACCCGCGGACGACCGCGTCTTCACAGCCGCGGGACCCGCGTTGAAGGGGACGGCGCCGATGCCCGGCGAGGCGTCGGAGCTCACCGTGCAGCGGGTGCAGGGCGCGCTGATCAAGGGCCGCGAGGACTACCGGCGGAAGACCCTCAACGCGCTGCTCACCCAGGGCGGGATCGCGCTCGGGCTGGTGGGCGCGGCGGGGCTCGGCTTCGGCTGGCTGCTCGCCGACCGGGCGCTGCGCCCCGTGCACGCGATCACCGAGACGGCGCGCCGCGTCGCGCGCAGCCACGACCTCACCGAGCGGATCGCCTACGAGGGCCCGCGCGACGACGTCAAGGAGCTGGCCGACACCTTCGACACCATGCTCGGCCGGCTGGCGCGGGCGTTCGACGGGCAGCGCCGGTTCGTCGCGAACGCCTCGCACGAGCTGCGCACCCCCCTCGCCATCAACCGGACGCTGGTGGACGTGGCGGTGCGGCGGCCGGACGCCACCGACGACGTCAAGCGGCTCGGCGAGTCGCTGCTGGTCGTCAACGGCAGGCACGAGCGGCTCATCGACGGGCTGCTCACCCTCGCCGGGACCGAGAACGCCGTGGTCGACGCCGGACCGCTCGACCTGGCGGACGTCGCCGGGCACGTCCTGCGGCAGGCCGCCGCCGAGGCGGAGGCCCGCGGCGTGACCGCGGACCGCCTGCTCGGCCCGGCCCCCGCCTCCGGCGATCCGGTGCTGGTGGAGCGGCTCGTGCAGAACCTGGTGGAGAACGCGATCCGGCACAACCGCGACGGCGGCGAGGTGCGCGTCGCGACCCGGGGCCGGGACGGCTGGGCCGAGCTCACCGTCGCCAACACCGGTCCCCCGGTCCCCGCCTACGAGATCGAGACGATCTTCGAGCCGTTCCGGAGGCTCGGCAACGACCGGGTGCGCTCCGACCGCGGCTCGGGTCTCGGGCTGTCGATCGTCCGGGCGACCGCGACGGCCCACGGCGGCACGGTGACCGCGGCGCCGCGCCCGGGAGGCGGCCTCGTGGTGACCGTCCGCCTGCCGGCGTCAGCCTCCCCGGGCTGAGGCGGTCGCCTCGGCCGGGGCGGTCGTGCGCGGGCGCAGCGCGGACACCGCCAGGGCGACGGCCGCCCCGGCGAGGGCCCACCCGGCCAGCACCCACAGCGCGTGCGCCGTGGCGTTGCCGGAGAAGTAGACGGTGTTGCGCACGGCCGTCGTCGCCGCGCCCGTCGGCAGCCAGCCGCCGATCGAGCGCCAGAACGACGGCAGCAGCGCGACCGGGTAGGCGCCGCCGGCGCTGGGGTTGCCGAGCACGACGAACAGCAGGATCGCCAGACCGATCCCGATGAGCCCGAACAGGGTCTGGAGCGCGGCCGTGGCGGCCGCCGCGGCGAAGACCACGAGCGCGCCGATCCCCCACACCGGGAAGAAGTGGCCCGGCAGCGCGCCGAGGAGCGGACCGGCGATGAGGGCGCCGCCGAGCCCCGACACGACCGCGTACAGGGCGAGCGCGCCCAGCCGGACGACCGTGCGGCGCGCGTTGGCCGGGCGGGCGCCGCCCGCGACCGCGAGGATCGCGGCGGCCAGGTAGCCGCCCACGACCCAGCCGATGACGAGGTAGAAGGAGGACAGGCCCCGGCCGTCCTTGGGGCCCGGCGGCCGGATGTCGACGACCCTCACCTGCCGGCCCTGGGCGGTCTCCAGACGGTGCGCCACGTCGGTCGCGGTGCCGGCGAGCGCGGGGCCGGCGGCGGAGGCGACCAGGAGCGTGTCGGTGCCGCCGCGCGGGTCGACGATGATCGCCGCGTCGACGTCGCGGCGCAGGATGTCCCGGCGGGCCTGCTGCGCGCCGGGCGACGTGCGCGCCTTCAGCGGTGCGCCCTCCAGCGCGTTCACCCGCGCGACGACCTGTCCCGCGACCGCGGGCGGCGCGACCACCGCGACGGGGACGCGGTGCGGGGCCGGCGAGTGGAACGCGCCGATGTAGGAAAGGATGAACCCGAACTGCAGCAGCATGACCCCGGTGATCAGGGCGAACGCGCGCAGCGTCACCGCGTCTCGGAGTTCGGCCGCGAACCCGCGGTCGGGCGGACGCCGGTCGGGCGCGCGAGTGCTCATGCCGGTCGCCTACCCAATCGGCGGCCCGCCAACTGCGCGGGGGCCGGGCTCAGGCACCGGCGCCGCCGTCGTCGTCGCTGGAGTAGACGCAGCCTTGGTGCACGAACGCGGAGCCGTCCACCCCCGGTCCCCCTCTTCCAACGGCACCGGTGCGTGCCGTTACGCCGTGGCCCGCGGGCACGCCCCGGGGGGCGGGGCGTCGCCGCGGCGGATGACCTGCCGATCGACTACAGTCAGGATCGTATCGATCACAGGGAGTATCAAGCCGAACATCGAAACACCCTTCCCGTCGCGTCCGGATGCGGAGGCGCGGGGGCCTGAAACCCGGGCCGGACCAAGGTAGCGTCGGACCAATGACCAGTGCTGAACTGCTCACCGACGCGTTCGACCGGATCCGCGACGTCGTCCACGGGGCGGTCGGCGGCCTCAGCGGGCCGCAGCTCGCCCGCCGGCCCGCCGAGGGCGCCAACTCGATCGCGTGGCTCGTCTGGCACCTCACCCGCATCCAGGACGACCACGTCGCCGGGGCCGCCGGCACCGACCAGGTGTGGACGCGGGACGGCTGGGCCGACCGGTTCGCCCTTCCGTTCGACGCCTCCGACACCGGGTACGGCCACACTCCGGACGACGTCGCCGCCGTCCGGGTGGACTCGGCGGACCTGCTCACGGGCTATCACGACGCCGTCCACGCCAGTACCGTCCGGTACGTGTCCGCGCTGACCGACGCCGACCTCTCCCGGATCGTCGACCGGGCGTGGGATCCGCCGGTCACGCTGGCGGTACGGCTGGTCAGCGTGGTCTCCGACGACCTCCAGCACGCGGGGCAGGCCGCCTACGTGCGCGGCCTGCTCAGGGACTGACCTCGGCCGGCCGGGCCCGTTCCGGGGGCGGGCCCGCGGGGACGAGATCGCGGATCAGGCGGGACCACCGGGGGCCGATGCGGTCCAGGTCATGGGCCCGCGCGGACAGCAGGGCCGCCTCGCCCAGCCGGTCCCGCAGGCCGGGGTCCGCGATCACCGCGCGGAGCGCCGCGGTCAGGGCGTCCACGTCCCCGGCGGTGACGAGGAGCCCGTCACGGCCGTGGGCGATCATCTCGGCCGGCCCGGTGGGGCAGTCGAACGCCACGACCGCCAGCCCCATGCCCATGGCCTCGATCACGACCATGGGCATGCCCTCGCGGCGCGACGACAGCGCGTAGACCGACGCCCGCCCCATCTCCGCGTGCAGGTCGCGGGTGCGGGGGCACAGCTCGGCCCGCCCGCCGAGGCCGAGGTCGTCGATCAGCGCGCGGAGCCGGTCGCGCCGGGGCCCGCCTCCGAAGACCCGCAGGGTCCAGTCGGGGTGCTCGGCGGCGATCGGCGCGAACGCGCGCAGGAGCAGGTCGAAGCCCTTGGCGTGCACGAGCCTCCCGGCGGCCACGACGACCTTGTGCGCGCGCCGGGACGGCCGCTCCGGCAGCGCCGGCGCGGCGTTCGGGATGCGGACGACGCGCACGGGGGATCCCGCCAGCGCGGCCTCGTACTCGGCGCGGTCGGCCTCGGTGAGCGTGGTGACGACGTCGAGCCGGCGGTAGGCGCGGACGATCTGCCGCCGGAGCGCGGGCCGGTAGGCCCCGAGGTGCATGTGGTCCTGGCCGATCGTCGCGACCCCGGCCGGCGCCAGCTCGGCCGCCAGGAGGTTGAGGGACGGCCTGGACCCGATGAGCACGTCGGGCGGCGCCGCACGCCAGACCGCGCGGCGCAGCAGGCACACGTCCGTCCAGAGGCTCATGTGGCGGAACGACGCCTCGTCCGCGGGCGTCAGGAGGCTCGGCAGCCCGGCCAGCAGGCGGGCCGAGCGCCCCTTGGGAGCCAGGCGGTCGTCGGCGTAGGTGACCGTGACCCCGGCGGGGAGGGCGAAGAACGGCCTCCTGCTCCGCTTCAGCACGCTGACGATCTCGACGTCGTGATCGCGGGCCAGATGGCCGCACAGGTTCAGGACCGTGCGGATCGTCCCGCCCGTCCCGTGCGCGTTCTGCAGCAGGACGCGGACGCGGAGCCGGTCACCGGGCGGCGGGACGCGCCGTCGCCGCAGCGGGCGCAGCGCCGTGAGCGCCGTCCGGCGCAGGACGCGGTGCGCCCTGCGCCGGACGCGGCGCCGCAGTCGCAGCGGGTGAGCTGGCTCGTTCACCGGGTCCCCGTTCGCCGACGGCCGTGTCCGGGCCGTTCCCGGAGCGGGACCCGGTCATGGTCAGCCGGTGGTCACGGTTCGGTTGAGGGCGCCGCCCTTGACCCACCGGTCCCACGACATCTGGTAGTAGCTCCAGCCGTTGAGCGGGTCCAGCTTCCGCTTGCTGCCGGTGATG
This sequence comes from Actinomadura coerulea, assembly GCF_014208105.1. Taxonomy (NCBI): domain Bacteria; kingdom Bacillati; phylum Actinomycetota; class Actinomycetes; order Streptosporangiales; family Thermomonosporaceae; genus Actinomadura; species Actinomadura coerulea. The sequence continues at coordinate 1,517,872 of NZ_JACHMQ010000001.1, read as the reverse complement.
ACCACCGGGTCGCCGCGGTAGGACCACTCGTAGTACCAGCGGGCGTCGGCGGGCGGGGAGTTCACGCAGCCGTGGCTGACGTTCTGGCGGCCCTGCGCCCAGGTGGTGGCGGCCATCGAGTGGATGTACTCGCCGCTGTTGGAGATCCGCACCGCGTGCGGGATGACCTCCTTGTAGCCGCCGTTCTTCTTGTCGTCGGGCTTGACCCCCATCCACTCCGACGTCATGATCGCCGGATTCTCCTTGCCCATGGTCAGGTGGATGCCGCTGGTGGTGAGGTAGGTGTCGACGCCGTTGACGACGCGGCCGCCGCGGCCCGCGCTGATCGGCCAGCTGCGGACCTTCTTGCCGTTCTTGGTGACGACCAGCTTGTGCTTCTTGGTGCTGACCGTGACCATGTGCGCGTCGCCGATGCGGAACCCGCGGGTGTAGTCCGTCACGCCGTAGGTCTTCTTGCCCGACCTCACGCCGGCCAGCTTGGCGGTGAACATCACCTTCTGGTTGGGCCCCCACCAGGTGCCGTTCTTCGTACGGAAGATCACCGTGGTGTCGTTCAGCCAGTACCAGGCGCCGGTGGCGGGCGTGGTCGACTTGACCTCGAGGGCGCCCTCGACGGCCTTCTTGTCGGCCACCGGGCGGTTGAAGACCACCTGGATCGGCATGCCGACGCCGACCTTCTCGTTCTTGCTCGGCGTGATGTCGACGATGCTGAGCTCGCTGGCGGCCCTGAGCGTGGCGAACGCGGCGTTGACGGTGGCCGTCTTGCCCTTGGGGCTCTTGGCGACCGCCGTGACCTGGTACTTGGCCCCGGGACGCAGCGTGCGCGACTTCCAGCTGGTCTTGTCGGCGGCCATCGCGCCGTCGACGGGCTTGCCCTTGAGCGTGACCGAGACCTGTTCGAGCGTCCCGCCCGCGGCGGTGACGACGACGCCGTCCTCGGGCTTGGCCTTGGTGTTGCCGTTGCCCGGGTTGATCGTCACCTGCGGGGCGCTCGCGTCGCCCTTCTCTCCGACGGTGACGCCGGAGTCCTTCTCTCCTCCGCTGCAGGCCGTCGTGAAGAGGAGGACGACCCCCGCCATTCCCGCGCCAGCCCGAACCCCTGCGGAAAGCCTCCGCTGCACCGTTGACCTCCAGAACCCCGCCGTCTACCAGAGCGACATTAGCGACAAAAGTCGACGATCATGCCATGTCCCGGGGTTTTTGCAGGTGCCTGAGATCAAAGCGTTGCAAGACGGAGGTTTCGTCGCCCCTCCCCCGCCCCCGGCAGCCGTCTCAGCGGAGAGCGCTGCCCTCCCGCCACTTGTCGAAGGAGAGCTGCCAGACGCTCCAGCCGTTGTCCCACTCGACCTCGCGGTCGGTCCCGGTCAGGTCGATCACGTCGCCGCGCTGCATGACGTCGTAGAACCACTTGGCGTTGGCCGGGCTGACGTTCAGGCAGCCGTGGCTGACGTTCGTCGAGCCCTGCGAGCCGACCGACCACGGCGCCGAGTGCACGTACTCGCCGCTGTTGGAGAAGCGGACCGCGTAGTTCACGACCGTCTTGTAGTAGCCCGGGTCCCCCTCCTTGCGCCCGGGGGACGTCATCGTGACCGGGTTGCCCTTCTCCATCAGGAGGTGCACGCCGCTGGTGGTGGTGAACTCCCGCGTCTGGCCGTTGCCGGCGCTGAACGGGACGGTGCGCAGCTTCTTGCCGTCCCGCGTCACCGTCATGTGGTGGTCGCCGATGTCGCCGGTGGTGATCTGCGCGGCGCCGATGCTGATGGTCGCCTGCGCGTCCTTGGCCCCGTACACGCCGCCGCCCGCGTTCACCCCGGCGAGGTCCGCCTGGAAGCGGACGGTCTGGTGCGGCTGCCAGTACGTCTTCGTCCGGTAGATGACCTGGTCGGATCCGACCCAGCGCCACGCGCCCTCGACCGGCTTCTCCGGGGTGACGCGCAGCGTCCGCTCCACCGCGGCCTTGTCGGTGACCGGCCGGTTGAACCGGACGAAGATCGGCATGCCGACGCCGACCTTCTCCCCGGTGACGTTCGGCGTGACGTCCGCGATCGACAGCGTCTGGGCGGGCTTCAGCGTCGTGAACGAGCTGGTGGCCGTGCGGGTCTTGCCGCCGTCGCCGGCCTGCGCCGTGACCGTGTAGGACGTCCCGGGGGTCAGGGTGCGGGTGGACCGCCACGTCTTGCGGCCGTCCCCGTAGCTCCCGGAGATCGCCGCGCCCCCGCCCTGGACGGTGACGTCGCGCAGCTTCGCGCCGGAGGCCTTGACCTCGATCGTGCCGTCCGGCTTGACCTGGGCGGTCCCGTTCGCCGGCGTGATCGTCACGGTCGTGTCCGACCCGCCCGAGGCGAGCTTGCCCTCGCCCCCGATCGAGCAGCCGGTCACGAGCAGCGCCAGCGCTCCCGTCCCGCCGGCCACCACAGGTCCCAACCGACCCTTTGTCACCACTGACTCCCCCAACCTCAAACATTCACCCCGTATAGGTGAAATCTATCTAAGGATGGAGACGCCCTGAATCACGCCCAAGTTCGGACATCAGCGAAGATTCGCTGCTCAGAGAGGGTCAGAGGAGGGCAGAGGGGACGAACGGGGGTCAAGGCCTGGCAGTTCAGACGCCGGCGGCGGGGGCGGGGGCCGTCGCGGGCTCGCGGTTGACGTGCCCCACCACGCGCTTGAAGCCCCAGACCGAGATCGCGATGCCGATCGCTCCGAGGCCCGCGACGATGCCGGTGCGGATCCACAGGTACATGCTGATCGACTCGTTGAAGAGCATCCAGAGGCTGACGGCCACGTTGGTGAGCAGCACCGCCGACCACAGCAGCGAGATGCGCAGGAAGAACTGGTGGACCCGGGCGTTCTTGTAGAACGCGTCGGGGATCGGCGCCATGTCCTTGGCGAGCTTCATCGCGAGCGGCCGCCGGAGCGGTACCGAGGCGAGGAAGGCGATGCTGACGGCGAGCGTGCCGAGGGTCGGCTGGAGGAAGTAGATGACGGCGCTGTGCGTCGCGGCGGCGAGGGCCGCGCGGACGGTGACGCCGACCGCGGCGAGCATGAGCATCCCCGAGACCGGGTGCCCGCGCACGTACCGGTAGACGATCCCGCCGTACACCCAGGCGACGGCGGCGACGAGCGCGCCGTTCAGACCGAGGATCATGAGGGCGGCGTAGAAGACCGCGACGGGGGCGATGACACCCTCGATGAAGCGTGGGAGCGCGTGCATCAGCAACGCGGTCACCCGCGGCAGTTCGAAGATGTGGTGGCCGCCCGCGTGCTGGCCGTCCTGCGGCTTCGGTGCCCGCACCAGGCCTGGCGGTTCTTCCGCGTTCATGGTCCCCGGTCGTTCCATCGAGCGCTGCGCTCCCCGATCGGTGTTCATGGTCTCGGATGTGCTCACGATTCGCCCCACCGTACGTGATGATCCGCGCGCGTCCGTCTGGTTTAGACGGATTCGTCCCCGCACGGCCGTTCCCCTGTTAGTTCGGCCCCGACGCCCGTGTGGTGCGCCTCAAGGCCGCATGCGGCCAGGTCCGAATCCCGTCTCCTCGGCTTATTGCCGAGTTTCCGCAGAGGTCACAACGGGACGCTTCCGGGTATCCCCAAACCCTTTTCAGGACTCGGGCGCGGTGATCTGGACCTCTTTCGCGGCTGCGTAGATCGCGCGTAGCGTGACCGCCACGGACGGCCTGCGTACGCTGGCGGTGCGAGTCACGGCGTAGACCTCTCGGGCCAGCGTGCATTCGGGGATGCGCCGGACCGCCACTCCCTGGTCGCCGGCGGCGAGCGCCAGCGCCGGCACCGCGGTGATACCGATGCCGCGGGCCACGAGGCTCAGGATCGTGTGGAGGCCTTCGAACTCCCAGGGTACAGGACGGGCGCCGCCGACCGTGTCCAGAAGCCGCTCCACGGCCTGCCGCGACGGCTCCCCGGCCGGCGCCGCCATCCACGGCTCGTCCCGCAGCCGCTGCAGTTCCACCGGCCGGTCCGGCCGGGCCATGGGGTGGGTGTCCGGGACGACCAGGACGAGGGGGTCGCGGCGCAGGTGGAAGAACTCCAGCGCAGCGGGCGACTGGTCCGGGACCTTGCCCGTCCAGTCGTCGATCAGCGCGATGTCGACCTCGCCGTTCTGCACCTGGCGGATACCGGTGCCGGGGGCGGTCTGGCGCAGCACGAACGTGAGCCCGGGATGGTCGCCGAGGCTCTGCGCCAGCGCGGGGGCGAACGCGACGGCCGCGGTCGGGAACGCGGTCACCACGACCCGGCCCATGGGGGCGTCGGCCTGGGCGGACAGCTCCGCCTCGGCCGTCTCCACAAGACCGAGGATCTCCTCGGCGCGCTCGGCGAGGCGGCGCCCGGCGTCGGTCAGCTCCGCGCTGCGCGCCGTCCGGTCCAGCAGCGGGACGCGGGCCTCCCGTTCGAGGGCGGCCAGTTGCTGGGAGACGGCCGAGGGCGTATAGCCGAGGGCGGCGGCGGTGGCCGCGATGCTCCCGCGGCGGGAGAACTCGGCGAGAAGCCGCAGGCGGCGCAGCTCTAGCATCAGCCCATCTTACGGTCAGCATCGGCGAGACTCGCTTGTAATGATGCTCGATGGGGGCAAGAGTTAGTCGAACCCGGCCGGGTCGCAACACACGGGGATTCCACGATCACCCTCCGTGATTCAGCCATGCCCTTTTGGAGTGCTCATGCCCCAGAACCTGCCCTCAGCCGTCCGGCCGCTGTCGTTCGAGCCGCGCCCCATCCCCCTGTCCGCAACGCTCGCGGTCAACGAGGCCCTGGCGGCCAAACGCAGGCGGGGTGAGCGCGTGCTTCCCCTCGGCTTCGGAGAGGCCGGTATACCGATACATCCCGCCCTGACCCGCGAGCTCGGCGCGGCCGCGGGCCGGGGCGGCTACGGGCCGGTGGCCGGAAGCGCCGCGCTGCGCGCCGCCGCGGCCGGGTACTGGGCCCGCCGCGGGCTGCCCACCGACCCCGCCGCGGTCGTCGCCGGCCCCGGCAGCAAGCCGCTGCTGTTCGCCCTGCTGACCGCGCTGGGCGGCGACGTCGTCGTGGCGGCCCCGAGCTGGGTGAGCTACGCGGCGCAGGCGTCGCTGGCGGGCGTGGACCCGATCCGGGTGGCGACGCCTCCGGGCGAGGGGGGCGTCCCGAGCCCGGCGCTGCTGGCCGACGCGGTGGTCCGGGCCCGCGCGCGGGGCCGCGACGTGCGGGCCGTCGTGGTGACGCTGCCGGACAACCCGACGGGGACCATCGCCTCCGAGGCCACCGTGCGGCGGCTGTGCGCGGTCGCGCGCGAGCAGGACCTGGTCGTCATCTCCGACGAGATCTACCGCGACCTGGTGCACGCGCCGGGCGTGACGGTGCCGAGCCCGGCGCGGTACGCGCCCGAGCGGACCGTCGTGACGACCGCGCTGAGCAAGAGCCTGGCCGCCGGCGGGTGGCGGATCGGGGTGGCGCGGCTGCCGGAGGGCCCGTTCGGACGGGCACTGCGCGACAGCCTGCTGGGCGTGGCCAGCGAGATCTGGTCCAGCGCCCCGGCCCCGATGCAGCACGCCGCCGCGTTCGCGTTCGCCGAGCCCCCCGAGCTGGTCGAGCACGTCGACCGCAGCAGGCGCCTGCACGGCGCCGTCGCCGGCGCGGTCGCCGACCGGTTCGCCGCGGCCGGCGCGCGGGTGGTGCGGCCGGAAGCGGCCTTCTACCTCTACCCCGACTTCGGCCCGATGCGGGACGAACTGGAGGCGGCGCACGGCATCCGCACGGGCGCCGACCTCACGCACCTCCTTCTGGAACGGTACGGAATGGGCGTGCTGCCCGGCAGCTCGTTCGGCGACGCCCCGGCGGCGCTGCGCATGCGGGTGGCGCCGAGCCTGCTCTACGGGGAGGACGACGAGCAGCGCCTCGCCGCGCTGGCCTCCCCCGCCCCGGCCACCCTGCCGTGGATCGCGGAGTCCCTGGACCGGCTGAGCGAAGTGCTCGCAGACCTGTCGGCGAGCGCCACGGTGGGTGAGCCGGCGCTCGTCTGAGGGGGGAGCACGGTCCGCGGGCCGCCCGGTCGCCGGGCGGCCCGCGGACCGCTGCGTGAGGCGCCGGGCGCGCACCGTCACGGCGCCTCGTCCGGGGCGGGAAAAGGATCAGCGCCCGGCCCGACCGGCGCGTATAAGCGTGGTGTAAGGTCCAACGACGCACGGGGCGAACGTCGCGAATCGACCAGCGGCAGGCCATCGGGGGTCCTGTCCGCCTCGCCCGTGGTAAACCCAGGACGAGCGCGAAGTCACGCGGTGATGGAAGAAGGCGAGGGGGCCCGCCATGAGGCATGCACGGGACGGGGCTGCCGCGGCGATGAGCGCCGCTTCCAGGATTCTGGTCGCGCGGGGCAAGAACGAGCCCCAGGAGATGGAGAACCCCGACGTCGCCTGGGGGCAGCGCGCCCGTGACGGAGTGTGGGTGCCGACCAGGGACGGGCAGCGGATCCACCTCGGAATCGACGTCGCCGCGGCCGACACCGTCGCCCAGGTGCTGCGCCCGAGCCTGCGGGTGTTCGTCGGAGTGGACGTCGACACCGACATCGTCGCGCAGACGACGGCCGGCGGGGTGCGCCTGCTCACCGTGATCCACGGCCCCGACGCGCCCACCGAGTTCCGGTTCGCGGTCTCCCTCGCCGACGGGCTCGCGCTGGAGTCGATGCCGTCCGGCGGCTACGACGTCGTGCACCTGCGGTACGGCGCCACGGTGGGGCGCCTCTACAACCCGTGGGCGAGCGACTCGATGTTCCGCCAGGTGAAGGCCGACTACGCGCTTGACGGCTCGGCGGTCACGATGCGCATCCAGCACACCGACGCCTACTACCCCGTCGTCGCCGACCCCCACTACGAGCGCTGACGCCCGGCGGGGGCGGCGTAACGGATCTCAGGAGGGCGGCCTCCTCACCGCCACGGGGTCCTCGAAGTCGAGCTCCCTGCCGATCTCGCGGAGCGTCTCGGCCCCGATCCTGCCCTTGCGGTAGAGCACCTGGAGCCTGGCGCGCTGCGCCCTGACCAGCTCGCTGCGGACGCGGCCGCTGTCGGGCGGGCGCCGCCCCTCCCCGCCCTCCCGGTCCAGGAAGTACCGGACGCGTTCGAGCCGCAGTTCGAGCATCTGCCGGAAGGCCTCGGCGGTCTGCTCGTCGACGTCCTCCTCCTCCGCGAGCTCGTCCAGCCGGGCCAGGGCCGCCTGGAGCCCCGCCTTGCGGGCGAGCATCGACTCCGTGCGCCGCCGCTCCGGCTCGATCAGCCCGAGCCGGAGCAGCAGGAGCGGCAGCAGCGGCGCCTGCCCGACCAGCGTCACCAGCACGACGAGCGCGGCGAGCAGGACCAGCAGCCCGCGCTCGTTCCCGAGGCCGACGGGCAGCGACAGCGCGATGGCCAGCGAGATCGCGCCGCGCATGCCGCCGAGGCCGATGACCAGCCGCTCCCGCGGGCCGAGGTCCGCCCGGCTGCGCCGGCCGCCGGGCACCAGCCGGGCGAGCGGCCCGTTGCCGAGCTGCCAGAGCAGCCGGACGCCGATCGCCACGGCCGACACCGCGAGCGCGACCGCCACCACCGTCCCCCACGTCCGGCCGCCCGGGGCGCGGACGATCTCCCGGATCTCCAGGCCGAGCAGGACGAACAGCGCCGACTCCAGCAGGAAGGTGAGGATCCGCCAGAAGGTGGTGCCGGCGAGCCGCGAGGCGGGCTGCAGGAAGCCCTCCCCGTGCGTGCCGATGGAGAACCCCGCGACGACCGTCGCGAGCACTCCGGACGCGCCGAACCGGTCCGCGGGGATGAACGCGACGTAGGGCGTGACGAGGGAGACGATGATCTGGCTGACGGGGTCGCCGATCCAGCGCCGGATCCGGCGGACGACGATGCCGACGACCAGCCCGTAGGCCACGCCGCCGAGCACGATCTGCGCCACCCGGGCCGCGCCGTGCGCCACGGTGAAGTCGGTGCCGAGCGCCTCCACCGCCAGCCCGAAGATCGTCAGCGCGGCGCCGTCGTTGATCAGGCTCTCGCCCTCCAGGATGGTGACCATCCGCGGGGGCGCGCCCAGCCGCTGCATCACCGCCGTCGCCGCCACCGGGTCGGTGGGCGACACCGCGGCGCCGAACGCCAGCGCGGCGGTCCAGCCGACGTCCGGCACCAGGACGTGCAGCGTCGCGGCCACCGCGACGGTCGTGACGGTGGTCAGTCCGAACGCCAGGGCGAAGATGGGGACGGCGTCGTCGCGGGCCTCGCGCGGGGCGGTGAAGAACGCCGCGTGGTAGAGCAGCGGCGGCAGGAACCCGAGCAGCACCACCTCGGGCGGGACGACGACCGCGGGCAGCGCCGGCACGAACCCGGCCGCCAGGCCCAGCAGGACGAGCACGATGGCGTCCGGCACGCGCAGCCGCCCGGCCAGCCCGCGGGCCAGCAGGACCACGACGGCGACGGCCAGGAAGACGATGAAGAGCCGGTCCTCCTCCACGGCGGTGGTCCTTGCCGGAAAGCGGCGGGGTAGTCGCGGGAGCGGCCCACGGTATGGAACGTTCCGCTCGGATGCGGGCGCCGTGGGCGCCAGCGTGTCCTGGCGGGGTGGGCGCCGACGTGCGCCGTTCCCGTCATATGGTGGGGGCCACGGGCCGCGTTCCGGCCCCGGCGACGCCGCCGGGCACCCGACCGCCCGGGTCCCCCGAGACTGGAGTCATCGTGATCTTCACTCATGACACCGAGCACGCGCTCGCCGTCGTCGTCGACCTGATCAACACGAGCGAGGCGGCGTCCGGCGCGGAGGAGCTCGGCGGGCTGCCCGGCCTGCGAGAGTTCGTGGAACGCAACTCGTTCAGCGACGTGGGCGAGCTCACCGCCGCCGACCTCGCCCGCGTCCTGGACCTGCGCGGCCGCTTCCACGCGGTGTTCCGCTCCGGGGACGTCCCCTCCGCCGTGCGGCGGATCAACGAGATCGTCGGCGAGGTCCGCCCGACGCCGCACCTGACCGACCACGACGGCTACCACTGGCACGTGCACTTCTTCGCGCCGGGCGCGCCCCTCGGCGAGCATCTGGCCGCCGACTGCGGCATGGCGCTGGCCTACGTCGTCGCGGCGGGCGAACTCGACCGGCTGCGCACCTGCGAGGCGCCGGACTGCTCACGCGTCCTGGTGGACCTGTCCCGCAACCGCTGCCGCCGCTACTGCGACAGCCGCACCTGCGGCAACCGCATGCACGTCGCCGCCTACCGCGCCCGCCAACGCGAGGCGGGTTGAATCGATCGCTGCATCGCTCCGGCTCGCCCGCAGGGCTCGCTTCGCGAAGAGGGGAAGGGTCGCCGCACGAGGTCCTTGTTGGACGCTGTGACCAGTACCGGTCGGGCGGGGACGGGCGGACCAGAAGGGAATTCGGTTCAAACGGTGCCCTCCCTCGTCATGAACGTGGCCTGGTCGGTAACCTCATAAATCACGCTCGTTGCGGGTTTCGGCCCGTGGTGGGCCCGCGTCGGACCTATTTCAGCCATGGAGGATCCGCTGTCCAGGCGAGCACTCATCACCGGCATCACCGGACAGGACGGCTCGTATCTGGCCGAGCATCTGCTTGAGCTGGGATACGAGGTCTGGGGCCTGGTGCGGGGGCAGGCGAACCCCCATGTGTCGCGACTGCGCAAGCACATCGGCGACGTGCAGATCACCACCGGGGACCTGCTGGATCAGGGCAGCCTGATCTCGGCGGTGGAGCGGGTGCGGCCCGACGAGGTCTACAACCTGGGCGCGATCTCCTACGTGCCGATGTCGTGGCAGCAGGCGGAGCTGACCGCCGAGGTCACCGGGATGGGCGTGCTGCGCATGCTGGAGGCCATCCGGGTGGTGTCGGGGATCAGCCCGTCCCGCACGCCGGGCGACGGGCAGATCCGCTTCTACCAGGCGTCGTCCTCGGAGATGTTCGGGATGGTGCGCGAGACGCCGCAGAACGAGAAGACCCCGTTCCACCCGCGCAGCCCCTACGGGGTGGCGAAGAGCTACGGCCACTACATCACGCAGAACTACCGCGAGTCCTACGGGATGTTCGCGGTGAGCGGGATCCTGTTCAACCACGAGTCGCCGCGCAGGGGCGCGGAGTTCGTGACGCGGAAGGTGTCGCTGGGCGCCGCCCGCATCAAGCTGGGCCTGGCCACCGAACTGCGCCTCGGCAACCTGGAGGCCCGCCGCGACTGGGGCTACGCGGGCGACTACGCCCGCGCGATGCGGATGATGCTGGCGCAGGACTCCCCGGAGGACTATGTCATCGGGACGGGCCAGACCCAGTCGGTGCGGGAGCTGGTGGAGTTCGCCTTCCGCACCGCGGGCCTGGACTGGCAGGAACACGTCGTCCTGGACGCCAGGTACACGCGCCCGGCCGAGGTCGACCTGCTGTGCGCCGACCCGAAGAAGGCCCGCGAGCAGCTCGGCTGGGAGCCCGAGGTGACCTTCGAGGGGCTGGTGACCATGATGGTCGAGTCGGACCTGCGGCTGCTGTCGCGGTCCGCGCGCCCCGAGGACGAGCCGTTCAGCCCCGACCATTGGTAATCCGCTTACGGCGGCCGTGGCACGATTCAGGTATGGCCACATGTGAGCACGTGCAGTCCCTCCCGGTGGAGGACCCCTCCCCCAACACACCGCAGGGGTGTGAGGACTGCCTCCGAGAGGGCACACGCTGGGTCCACCTGCGGCTCTGCCTGGGCTGCGGGCATGTCGGATGCTGCGACTCCTCGCCCAGACGGCACGCCAGCGCGCACTTCGACAAGGAGCGGCACCCGGTCGTCCGGTCGTTCGAGCCGGGCGAGGACTGGCGCTGGTGCTTCGTCGACCAGCTGATCGTCTGATGCCGGACGTCCGGCTGGGCACCGGCCCAGGGCGCTGGATCCTGCTGGCGACGGTGCTCGGGTCGAGCGTGGCGTTCCTCGACTCCACCGTCGTGAACGTGGCGCTGCCCAGGCTGGCCCGCGACCTGAACGCCGACATGGCCGACCTGCAGTGGACGGTGAACGCCTACACGCTGACGCTCGCGGGGTTCATCCTTCTGGGCGGCTCCCTCGGGGACCGGTTCGGGCGCCGCCGGATCTTCCTCGTCGGCGTGGTGTGGTTCGCGGTCGCCTCGGTGCTGTGCGGCGCGGCGCCGAACGTCGAGACGCTGGTCATGGCGCGGGCGCTGCAGGGCGTGGGCGGGGCGCTGCTCACCCCGGGCTCGCTGGCGATCATCCAGGCGTCGTTCGCGGCCGACGACCGCCCCCGCGCCGTCGGCGCCTGGTCGGGCCTCGGCGGCGTCGCCGGCGCGATCGGCCCGTTCGTGGGCGGCTGGCTGGTGGAGGCGGCCGGATGGCGGTGGGTGTTCCTGCTGAACGTGCCGCTCGCCGCCGTCGTGGTGCTGGTCGCGGTCCGGCACGTCCCGGAGAGCGTCGACCCGCAGGCCCACGGACGCTTCGACGTGTCCGGCGCGGCCCTCGCGGCGCTGGCCCTGGCGGGGACGACGTACGCGCTGACCGAGGCGCCGGGCGGGGGCGCACCCGCGCCCGTCATCGCCGCCGCCGCGATCGGGGGCCTGGCGGCTGCCGTCGCGTTCGTGCTGCTCGAACGCCTGCGCGGGCGGCCGCGCAGGCGGGCCGGCCGGGAGGCGCCGCAGCCGATGCTGCCGCTGGACGTGTTCTCCTCGCGGCAGTTCTCGGCCGTCAACGTCGTCACGTTCATCATGTACGGCGGGATGGGCGTGATGTTCTTCCTGTTCGTCCTGAACCTCCAGGTCGTCACCGGGTTCTCGCCCATCGCGGCCGGGACGGCGCTGCTGCCGGTCACCGTGCTGATGCTGCTGCTCTCGGCCCGGGCGGGCGCGCTCGCGCAGAAGATCGGCCCTCGGCTGCCGATGACCGTGGGCCTGCTCGTGGCGGCCCTCGGCATGCTCCTGGTGGGCCGGATCGGTGCGGACGCCTCCTACGTCCGGGACGTCCTGCCGGCCGTGGTGGTGTTCGGGCTGGGGCTGGCGGCGGTGGTCGCGCCGCTGACCGCCACGGTCCTGGCCACCGCCGACGTCCGCCACGCGGGGGTGGCCAGCGGCGTCAACAACGCGGTGGCGCGGGCCGCCGGGCTGCTGGCGGTGGCGGCGATCCCGCCGCTGGCGGGGCTGACGGGCGACGCGTTCAACAACCCCGCGGACTTCTCGCACGGGTTCCGGCTCGCGATGATCACATGTGCCGCGCTCCTGGCGGCGGGGGCCGTGCTGTCCTTCCTCACCGTCGGCGACGACGCGCTGCGGACGCCGTCCGGGGCGGCGGTCGAGCCGGAGTGCCGGCGCCAGTGCGGGGTGGGCGCGCCGCAGTTGCAGCCCGAGCCGGAGACCGTTCCGGCCGAGCGCGCCGGGAGGGCTCCGGGCGAGTCCGGAGCCTGACCGCCGGACCGGTCCGCTGATTCCCGGTCCTAATCCGGCTATGTCCAGGACCGGAGCGGTTCGTTGGCATACGGTCGGTGCATGAATCTGCGGCAGCTGCGCTATGTCGTGGCGACCGCCGACCATGGCACGATGACGTCGGCGGCACAAGCCCTCTACGTGGCCCAGCCCGCGCTTTCGCGGGCCGTGCGCGAACTGGAGCGCGAGCTCGGCCTGGAGCTGTTCGCGCGGTCCGGCCGGGGGGTCGTCCTCACCCCCGCCGGGGAGCAGGTCGTCCGGCAGGCCAGGGTCGCCCTGGACGCCGTCGACGCCATCGAGGGGCTGGCGGTCACGCGCGCCGACGGGCGCGGCGCGGAGCTGCGCATCGCGGTCACCGCGTCGCTGGAGCCGGAGCTGACCGGTGGGCTCATCCCCCGCTTCGCGCGCGACCAGCCCACCGTGCGGGTCCGGGTGGTGCGCTGCGCGGCCCGCGAGCAGATCGCCGCGGTGCTGCGCGCGGGCCGCGCCGACCTGGCGCTGACCGACCTCCCCGTCCCCGGCGACATGACCGCGCACCCGTTCGAGCAGCGCGAGGTGGTGCTGATCTCCCCGCCCGCGCTGAAGGTCCGCGAACCGGTGCCGCCCGCCGCGCTGGACGGGATGCGGCTCGTGCTGCCCGCCCGCGGCGGCGCCCGGCGCGCGGAGATCGACACGATGCTGCGGCGGATCGGCGCGCGGCCGGTCGCCGCGGTGGAGTCCGACGAGCGCGGCGCCTGGCTCGGCTGGGTCCGCGCCGGACGGGGCTCCTTACTCTGGTACCGCAACCAGATCGACGACACCGAAGGGGTGACGGTCCGCTCGTTCATGCCGCCGCTCACCCGCATGATCGGCCTCGTGCACGCGCACCGCCGGCTGCCGCCCGCCGCCCGCGACTTCCTGACCTTCGCCAAGCAGGCGCCGCCCCGCGACGACCACCCCCGCTGACCGCGCCCCGGACCGGCCGCGCGACGCCCGTCCTGCCCGGTCATGCCATGATTCGGCGGTGGGAACGACGCACGCACTCTGGCTGCTGGCCGTACCGGTCGGCGCCCTGATGGTGGCCGCGGCGGCGCGGCGCCTCGGCCTGTCGGCACCGCTGGTCCTGGTGATCGCGGGGCTCGCCTTCTCCTTCGTCCCGGGGGTACCGGAGTTCGAGCTCGAACCCGAGTTCGTGCTGTTCGTGTTCCTGCCGCCGCTGCTGTTCTCCGCGGCGTGGAACAGCTCGTTCACCAACCTCCGGCAGAACGGCTGGTCCATCGGCCTGCTGTCGGTGGGGCTGGTGCTGTTCACGACGTTCGCCGTCGGATACGTGGCGCACCTGATCGTCCCCGACCTGCCGCTGGCGGCGGCGTTCGTGCTCGGCGCGATCGTGGCGCCGCCCGACGCGGTGGCGGCGGTGAGCATCGCGCAGCGCCTCGGCCTGCCGCGCCGCACGGTGACGGTCCTGGTCGGGGAGAGCCTGTTCAACGACGCGACCGCGCTGACCGCGTTCCGGGTGGCGCTGATCGCGGCGACGGGCGCCGGGTTCACCCTCCTGGACGGCGTGGGCCGCTTCCTGTTCGCCGCCGTCGTGGGCGCGGCGGTCGGGCTGCTGCTCGGACCGCCGCTGCACTGGCTGCGGACCCGGCTGAACGACCCCCTGGTGGAGAACGGCGTCGCGCTGGTGGCACCGTTCGCCGCCTACCTCATCGCCGAGAGCGTGCACGCCTCCGGGGTGATCGCCGTGGTGGTCAGCGGCCTGTACCTGGGGAACCGGGAGACCGAGTCTGCGGCGGTGACCCGTCTGATCGGGCACTCCTTCTGGAAGGTCATGGTCTTCCTCCTGGAGTCGGTGGTCTTCCTGCTCATCGGCCTCCAGCTGCCCCCGATCGTGCACGAGATGTCGGGACGGAGCTGGCAGGAGCTGGCCTGGTGGTCGACCGCCGTGTTCGCCGTCACGGTCGCGGCCCGGTTCGTGTGGGTGTTCCCCGCCTCGCAGGTTCCGCGGCTGCTGTCGCGGCGGGAGCGGGCGCTGCCGAACGTCGGCTGGCGCGGGCTGGTCGTGGTGTCGTGGGCCGGGATGCGCGGGGTGGTCTCGCTCGCGGCCGCGTTCGCGGTCCCGTTCGTCGCCTCGGGCGACAGGCCGTTCCCGGGGCGCGACCTGATCCTGTTCCTGACGTTCACCACCGTGCTCGGGACGCTGCTGGTGCAGGGGCTGACGTTCCCGGCTCTGATCCGCGCGCTCGGCATCGGCGGGGACCAGGAGCGCTACGCCGACACCGTCGCTCTGGCGGGCGCGCAGCACGCCGCCGCGCAGGCCGCGCTGGAGCGGCTGGAGGAGCTGAACGCCGAGGAGCGGCTCGACGCGTCGGTGGTGGAGCGGCTCCGGCAGCTCGCCGAGCACCGGCAGCTGCGCGCCTGGGAGCGGCTCGGAGGCGGGACGGGCCCGGAGGGCGAGGAGGTGCCGACGGCGACGTACCGGCGCCTGCGGCGGGAGATGCTGATGGCCGAGCGCCGGGTGTTCGTGCGGATGCGGGACGAGCGCCGCATCGACGACGAGGTCCTGGCCCGCGTCATGCACGAGCTGGACCTGGAAGAGGTCGCCCTCAGCCGCGACTAGCGGGCGCCGCGCCCCGGCCACGGTCGTGCCGTGGCCGGGGAGCGAGCCGCGTTCAGACCGCCCCGTTGAGGGGCTGCTCGGGCAGTTGGACGGCGTAGGACTCCTTCACCACGTCGAGGTGGTGCCAGGACTCCCGTACCGTCACCCCGGACACCGACCGGATGGCGTCGAACACGGCCACCAGCTCGGCGCGGGAGGCCGCCTCGACCTGCCCGACGATGTCGTAGCGGCCGAAGCCGGTCGCCAGGTAGCGGACGCCGTCCTGGGCGGCGACCGCGTCGGCGACCTTGCGCAGCCCGCCCGTCACCACCAGCCCGAACCCGCCGAGCTCCGCGGCGCCGAGCGCCAGGGGGTCGGCGAGCCCGGTCACCTGGATGACGCCCGTGCGCATGAGCCTGACCACCCGGGCCCGGGTGGCGGCCTGCGAGAGGCCGATGACGTGCGCGAGCCGGGTGTAGGGGGCGCGGCCGTCGCGCTGCAGCTCGTGCAGCAGCCGCCAGTCGATGTCGTCGAGGGTGACCTCGCCGAGCTCGCGCACCACCGCGTGCGTGTCGCGCACGGTGGACACCGACCGGAACACCTCGGCCGCGCGGACGCCGGCGACGGACCTGATGTGGTCCACCTCGGCCGCGAGCGCGGCGTCGTCGCGGGTGCGCACCTGGGCGACCAGGTCGTACGGGCCCGCGGTCAGCGCGGTGAAGCTGACCGCGGCGCGTTCGGCGACGGTCTCGGCCACCTCCCTCGCCGAACCGGCCACGGTGACCGAGACGTGCCCGATCGCCTCCGCGCCGACGACGGCGGCGTGCACGATGCCGACGACGCGGACGACCTGGGTTTCGAGAAGGTGCTGCACCCGTGCCCGCACAGCCGTGCGGGAAAGCCCGACGCGATCGGCCAGCGCCTGGAACGTCGCCCTGCCATCCCGCTGGAGCTCGCGGACGAGCACGGCGTCGACCGCATCCAGCACGGCTCTCCTCCTCGACATGTGATGAATCGTTTTGCCAGCAACTGCAAGATCATTCCATTTCAGGACGGTATGACGTCAAATATTGATCTTGCTCGTGTTCGCCATGCCCGACGACCGTCGAAGCGTCGGTGACCGGTTCCGGGCGGCGACGTTTTAAATGCCGCAGAAACCGGTACGAAAGCGCAACGCTGCCGAGCCCGCGCCGCGCGCGCGGCGCGGCGCGGCGCGGGCGGTGGACGCGCCGGACGGCCGTGACCGCTCCGGCGATCGCCGCCCGGCCGGGGCGGCCGACGGCGCGGGCGGGCATGGCCGACCGGGACGACGTGCGTGACCTGCATGCGCTTCTCCCGGTGTTCTTCTGACCCACCCCCTACGGCGGATCCGCCGTCCGCGCGAGGCACATGTAAGAAAAGTGCATCGGGGGCGCAGTTACGTCAAGAGGTAACTTTACAGAGAGCCAAGCCTCACGTTGCACCGTTTTGCATCAGGTGCACGCGCTCACTTTCGTTATCCCTGGAAGGAGGGGGGAAGACGAGCGGAGACGACACTCGACGCCCTCCCGGGACACAGTGTCATCACCCCTGGTCACGGGCTCTGCCCGCGGCGACGGGGCGGTCCGGGCGTCCGGCCGCCGGCCATGGCGGGAGCACGGCCGGGTATCGCCGAGAATGTACGGTGGCCCAGCCACTGCGAACGCGATTGGTGTGTAGTACTGCCGTGCACCTGCTGAACGGTGAGCGTTCCGCTCACGACCTCACCTACAACGACGTCTTCATGGTCCCCCGCCGTTCCTCCGTCGGGTCGCGCCTCGAGGTCGACCTGGCCACCGCGGACGGCAGCGGGACGACCATCCCGCTCGTGGTGGCCAACATGACGGCCGTGTCCGGCCGCCGGATGGCCGAGACCGCCGCCCGGCGCGGCGGCGTCGCGGTGCTCCCGCAGGACATCCCGGTCGACGTCGTCGCCGAGGTCATCGAGTGGGTCAAGGGCCGCGACCTGGTGGTGGACACCGCGATCCGGCTCGACCCCTCCAGCACGGCCGGGGACGCGCTGGCGCTGCTGCCGAAACGCGCGCACAACGCCGTGATCGTCGTCGAGGACGACCGTCCGGTGGGCGTCGTCACCGAGGCCGACTGCATGGGCGTGGACCGGTTCGCCCAGCTCCGCGACATCATGTCCCGCGACCTGGTCACGCTGCCCGCCGGCGTCGACCCGCGGGAGGCGTTCAACCGGCTGCACGAGCGCGGCCACCGGCTCGCGCCCGTCGTGGACGCCGAGGGCCGCCTCGCCGGCGTCCTCACCCGCACCGGCGCGCTGCGCGCCACGCTCTACCGCCCGGCCGTGGACGCCGCCGGCCGGCTGCGCGTCGCCGCGGCGGTCGGCGTGAACGGCGACGTCGCGGGCAAGGCCAAGGCGCTGCTGGAGGCGGGCGCCGACCTGCTCGTCGTCGACACCGCGCACGGCCACCAGGACAAGATGATCAGCGCGCTCGCCGCGGTCCGGGCGCTCGACCCCGCCGTCCCGGTCGTCGCCGGGAACGTGGTGACCGCCGAGGGCACCCGCGAGCTCATCGAGGCGGGCGCCGACATCGTCAAGGTCGGGGTGGGCCCCGGCGCGATGTGCACCACCCGGATGATGACCGGCGTCGGCCGCCCGCAGTTCTCCGCGGTGCTGGAGTGCGCCGCCGAGGCGCGCCGGCTCGGCCGCCACGTGTGGGCGGACGGCGGCGTCCGGCACCCGCGCGACGTCGCGCTGGCGCTCGCGGCCGGCGCCGCGAACGTGATGGTGGGCTCGTGGTTCGCCGGCACCTACGAGTCGCCGGGCGACCTGCAGCGCGCCGCGGACGGGCGGCTCTACAAGGAGAGCTTCGGCATGGCCTCTGCCCGAGCGGTGCGGCTGCGCACCGCCGAGGACTCCCCCTTCGACCGCGCCCGCAAGGCCCTGTTCGAGGAGGGCATCTCCACCTCCCGGATGTTCCTGGACCCGCAGCGGCCCGGCGTGGAGGACCTGATCGACTCGATCGTGGCGGGGCTGCGCAGCTCGTGCACCTACGCGGGCGCGCGGACCCTGGAGGAGTTCCACGAGCGCGCCCTGGTGGGAATCCAGAGCCCGTCCGGCTACGCCGAGGGCAAGCCGCTGTCCAGCAGCTGGTAAAGCGCGCCTCCTCCACAGCGCCAGGCGTCGCCGCATTTCGCGACACGCCGCCGCCTTCGCCCCCCGTTCAGCCCGCTGACCTGCACTCTCTTACGTCGGGAACGGAGAGGGGTCTCCGTCCCCCGAAGGGGGCGCAGCATGGTCGACGGCGGGCCGACCGGGGCCGGGACGCGGCCGCCGGCGGAGGGCGCGACGGGTCCGGCGGCCCGGGACCGCGAACGGGGCCGCCGGGCGCGGAAGGCGGCGCTGCGGGAGCTGGCCGAGGCGCTGGTGATCGCCGCGGTCTCCCCGGCCCTGCCGGGCATCGCGCACCTGCGGTCCGGACGCGTCCGGCTCGGGGCGGCGCTGCTGACCGTCCAGGCGCTGGCGCTGACCGCGGCGGCCCTCGCCGCCGGGTACGGGCGCCCGCTCCTGCTGGAGGCGGCGGCGCGGCCCGCGTGGCCCGCGGCGATGGCGGCCGGCTGCGTGGTCGTCGCGGCCCTGTGGGCGGGTCTGATCGTCCACTCCTACGCCGTGCTGCTCCCGGCCGGGCTGGCGCCGCTGTGGCGGCTCGCGGGCGGCACCACGGTGTCGGTCCTCTGCCTGCTGGTGATCGTCCCGCCGCTGTCGGCCGCCCACGCGCTGGCGCCCTGCCCGCTACGTGATCATCCGTACGGGCCCCCGGACGGCGGCGGATTCACTATCCTGACGATCTGCACCAAAGGCCACACCCGCTCGCATGCGATCGACTCTTACGCAACCTTTGCCCGGTTCGACGCGTCCATAATGTGAGCCGAGGCTTAATTCACTGTGGGTGGGAATCGGAGCGTACATGGGTCGGTCGCCGAGTGGGCGTACCCGGAACAGGGACGATGCGGGTACCTCCGGCGGAGCCGGGGGCCTTCCCCGCGCGCTGGCGCTGACGCTCGCGTCCGCCCTGGTCTGGGGCGTCGCGCATTTCGTCACGGGCCGCCGGGTCGCCGGCGGGCTGCTGCTCGCGCTGTACGTGGCGATCGTCGCCGCCCTCGCGGGCGCCGCCACGCTCTACCGCTCCGACCTCGTCCACTACGCCGTCCAGCCCGCGGTGCTCCAGCGGACCTCCGCCGCGATCATCGCGCTCGGCGTGCTGTGGATCCTCGTCGTCGTCCGCTCCTACCTGCTGCTGCGCCCGGTCCGCCTCGCCGCGGGCGCCCGGACGCTCGGCGCGGCCGCCGTCGCGGTGATGTGCTTCGCCGTCGCGGTGCCGGTGGCATGGTCGGCGCACAGCACCTACGTGTACCGGGACGCGCTGACCAGCATCTTCCGCACCGGCAGTGAGAACGGCAAGCCCGTCGACGCCAAGGACCCCTTCAACGGCGAGTCGCGCGTCAACATCCTGCTGCTCGGCGGCGACTCCGCCGCCGACCGCACCGGCGTGCGCACCGACAGCGTGACGCTCGCCAGCGTCGACACCAAGACGGGCGACACGGTGCTGCTGAGCCTGCCGCGGAACCTGGAGCGGTTCCCGATGCCTCCCGGCCCGGCCCGCGACCGGTTCCCCTACGGCTTCACCGGCGACGGACCGCAGAACCCGGGCCTGCTCAACGAGGTCTACGAGTACGCCGAGAACCACCCCGACGTGGTGCCCGGCGTCGCCAAGAAGCGCCGCGGCCCCGAACTCCTGAAGGCCACCGTCGCCGGAGTCCTCGGCCTGCGCGTGGACTACTACATCCTCGTCGACATGTTCGGCTTCGCCGACATCGTCGACGCCATGGGCGGCGTCAAGCTCAAGATCACCGAGCCGATCCCGTACGGCCTGCAGGGGGGCGTCCTGCAGCCCGGGGACCGCACGCTGAAGGGCAAGGAGGCCCTCTGGTACGGGCGGTCCCGCACCAACAGCAGCGACTACGTGCGGATGAGCCGGCAGAAGTGCCTGATGCGGGCGATCGCCGAGCAGGCCGACCCGCAGACCGTGCTCACCAGCTTCGACAAGCTCGCCGCGGCGGCCAAGCGGACGCTGTCGACCGACATCCCGCAGGAGCTGCTGCCCGCGCTGATGAAGCTGTCGAACCGGGTCAAGAACGGCGCGCAGATCAGGAGCCTGCAGTTCGTCCCGCCGCTGATCTACACCGGGAACCCGGACTTCGACAAGATCCGCAGCCTGGCGGCCGACGCCGTCAACAGCGAGCCGCGCCAGGTCAGCGCCAAGCCGAGCGGCACCCCGACCGCCTCGCCCACCGCCTCGCCCACCGAGTCGCCCGACGGGCAGGACGGCGGCGAGCCGTCCAAGCCGAGCTCCAAGCCGGTGTCACTGGAGAGCAGCTGCCCCTGACGGGGCGGCCACGCCCGCGGCCGGCGTCCGTCCCGCCGCGGCGGCCCTGGCCCGCGTGGTTTGTCCTCCCTGCTCCGGGGAGGGGGGATCATTGAGGAACGACCCCTACTGGGAAGGGCTGGTGCGGTGCCTCGGATCCACGGCTGCGACGCCTTCCGCGTGACGATGCCGCGCGGGCGGCGGCCGGAGAGCGTCCTCGTCCGCCTGGCCGGCGGCGACGCCGTCGGCTGGGGCGAGATGGCCGTCCGGAACGGGGCCGGCGACCCCGGCGCGGCATGGGCGGACATCGAGACGCGCATGGGGCCGGCCCTCATCGGGCTCGACTGGGACCGCCCCGAGGACGTGTCCGCCGCCGCCGACCTCGGCGCGCGCGAGGCCGCGGCGGCCGTCGACACGGCCTGCTGGGACCTGTGGTGCCGGACGCGGGGGCTGCCGCTCGCGCACGCGCTCGGCGGCACCCGCACCTCGATCGTGACGGGGGCGCGGATCTCCCCCGAGCCCGCGATCGACACGGTCACGGCCCGGGTCAACAAGGCCGTTGGAGCGGGCCACACCCGTGTCACGCTGGACGTACGGCCGGGATGGGACGTCGAGCCCGTCCGGGCGATCCGGCAGGCCTACCCGGCGCTGGCGCTCGTCGCCGACGCGGGCCACTCCTACACCGAGTCGCCGGAGCACCTGGCGGTGCTGGAGGCCCTGGACTCCTACGGCCTGGCGGCGATCGAACGGCCGTTCCCCGGTGGCGACCTGGCCGCGCACGCCCGGCTCCAGGCGCGGGTGGGCACCGCCGTGGCCCCGGACGTGGGCGATCTGGAGACGCTGGACGCGGCCCTGTCGCTGGAGGCGGGCCGCGCGCTGCACCTGCGCCTCGACCGGCTCGGCGGGCTGACCGCGGCCCGCAGCGCCCACGACCTCGCCTACGCGGCGGGATGGGACGTGTGGTGCAGCGGCTCCGGCGCGTTCGGCATCGGGCAGGCCGCGGCGGTGGCGCTCGCGGCCCTGCCGGGGTGCACGCTGCCCAGCGACGTGTCCGACCCGGCCGGCGGCCCGGTGTTCGTGACGCCGCCGGTGCGCTCGTCCGGCGGCGTCGTCGGCGTCCCGCTCACGCAGCCGGGCCTCGGACACGAGATCGACGAGGCGCGCATCGAGCGGCTGGCGACCCGCCGCCTGCGCCTGTCGACGTGACGCCCGCCCCGGCCTGGGTGGTGGCGGGGCCGCCCGGCTCCGGCAAGACCACGGTCTCGGACCTGCTGCTGCGGCGGCTGCGTCCCGTGCCGGCGCTGCTGGACAAGGACACGATGTTCGGGCCGTTCGTGGAGGCGACGCTCGCGGCGTCCTCCCGCGATCCGGGCGAGCGCGAGGGCCCCTGGTACGACGAGCACGTCAAGCCGTACGAGTACGCGGGGATGACCGCCACGGCGCGGGAGATCCGGTCGCACGGCTGCCCGGTGCTGCTGAGCGGCCCGTTCACCGGCCACATCCGGGACGTGGCGCGCTGGACCGAGTGGGTCGCGAGCCTGGGCGGGCCGCCGGTGCGTCTCGTCTGGATCCGGACGGACCCCGAGACTCTCCGGCACCGGCTGGAGCGGCGGGGCTCGCCCCGCGACACCGGCAAACTGGCGGCGTTCGACGCCTTCGTCGCCCGGATGCTGCCCGGCACGCCGCCCCCGGTGCCCCACACGGCCGTGGACAACCGCCTCGGCGCGCCCGTGCCGCTGGAGGCGCAGTTGGACGCCCTGGCCGAGTGACGGTCTGGCGGAGACCGCGCGGTCTCCGCCAGATGGCCGCCCGGCGGAGGACCGCCGGACGGGAACGGCCGTCAGCCGTTGATGTTGATGTTCACGTTCTTGTTGACGTTGTGCTCACAGCAGCAGTGGTGGTCGTGGCCCTTCATCGGCTCGCCGGACGCCGTGGCGGCCGACGCCGTGGCGGACAGGCCGGTCATCCCGGCCACCGTCGTCCCGGCGGCGAGAACCAGAACCGCTAGACACCTCTTCATGATCATCCCTTTCGCTCCGGCATCCGGTACTTGCGTAGCGATACTCCCCGCCACTTGCCCTATGTAACGTAATGACTGCTAACAGTGAGCAAAGGACGGAGTTGGGTGATTCAGTAGGACTTCGGCAGTTCCGGGGCCCTCGGTGACTACTGCTGCGGCGGCATGTACTGCGGCGGCGGCTCGTACCGGCCAGGCTGGCCGGGCTGGATGTGCTGGCCGGGCGGAATGTACTGCCCGGGCTGCGCGTAGGGGTCGTAGTGGGGTGCGGGCGGCGGGAGCGCGGGCTGCTCCTGCGGTGGAGGCAGCGGCTGCCGGCGGGCGGCCCGGCGATCCTGGTAGGCGTTCCTGAGCCGTCCTCCGACGCGCTTGCCCGCGTCGCCGACCTGCTGCGCCCGTTCGCTCTGCATCGCGTCCTGCATGCGGGCGGCGGACCGCCGGCCGAGCTCCTGCATCTGCCGGGCACGCTCCGACTGGAGGGCACGCTGCATCGATTCGGCCTGCGCGATGCGGGCGGCGTTGTCACGGACGGCCTGTCCCGCGATCTGGCCGGCCGCGTGCGTGCCGTCCCAGGCCATGACGGCGCCCGTCCGCGCGGCCTCGGCGGCGCGGCGGTAGCCGTCCGCGCGGACGAGGGACGTCCCCGCCAGGAGGTCGGCGAGGGCCCGGCGGCGGGCGCCGACGAGGGTCGGCGCGCTGTTGGCCAGGAACACCGCGACGGCGGCCAGCCACGTGACGAGGGACAGGAGGAAGAGCCCGTGCAGGAGAAGGATCCACGCGGTGCAGTACAGGCCGGTGCCGCCCGCCGTGGTCACCAGGGAACGGCGCAGCGCCCTGGACTTGGCGGACCTGGCGTTCTCCACGCGCAGGTCGAGCACGGCCTTGCCGACGGTCCGGCCGGCGAAGGCCTGCCCCGCGAACTGGTGCAGGAACTCGATCAGGATGAGCAGGAGCAGCGCCTGCTCGACGGCGCTGACGGCCGTGTTCCAGATGCCCGTGCCGAAGTTCTCGGCGGCCTGCCGGACGTCGCCGCCGGACAGCAGGAGCCCGCCCGCCGCCGACAGCGCGTCGCCCCAGAGGCCGTCCCCGAGGAGGCCGTTCAGCCGTCCCCACGTCATCATGCCGAGCAGGATCGCGGCGCCGGCGAGGAGGGCGGTGTCGATGCCCCAGGCCGCCAGGCGGCGGCCGCGCGGGGCGGCGGCGGGCGGCGGCGCGGACGGGACGGGCTCGGCGGCGGGCGGTGGAACGGGCGGCGGACCGTACACGTGAGTCCCTCTGGTCGCGATCTTCATTTTTGATCAAAGCGCGGGAACGGCAGGAGTCTAGGCCGCCCGGCCCCGCCGCCGCCACCGGACCGGTCAGTAGGACTTGGGCAGCCCCAGGGAGTGCTGCGCGACGTAGTTCAGGATCATCTCGCGGCTGACCGGGGCGATGCGCATGAGCCGGACGACCCCCGCGAGCATCCCGACGCCGTACTCGGTGGTGAGGCCGTTGCCGCCGTGGGTCTGGATGGCCTGGTCGACGCAGTGGATCGCGGCCTCGGCGGTGGCGTACTTGGCCATGTTCGCGGCCTCGCCGGCGCCGGTGTCGTCGCCCTCGTCGTAGAGCCAGGCGGCCTTCTGCCCCATCAGCCGGGCCAGCTCCAGCTCGATCTTGGCGGCGGCGAGCGGGTGCGCGATGCCCTGGTGCGCGCCGATCGGCGTCCTGAACACCTGCCGGGACCCGGCGTAGCCGATCGCCTTGCCGAGCGCGAGGCGGCCGATCCCGGCGCCCATCGCGGCGGCCATGATGCGCTCGGGGTTGAGGCCCGCGAACAGCTGGAGGAGGCCGCCGTCCTCGTCGCCGACGAGCGCGTCGTAGGGCAGCCGGACGTCGTCGAGGTGGCAGACGAACTGCTTCTCCGGCGACACGATCTCCATGTCGATGGGGGTGAAGGTGAAGCCGGGCGCGGTGGTCGGGACGATGAACAGCGACGGCCGCAGGTTGCCCTTCTGGTCCTGCGTGCGGGAGACGAACAGCACGGCGTCCGACTCGTCCACGCCGGAGATGAACGTCTTCTGCCCGTTCAGCACCCACCCGTCGCCGTCGCGGCGCGCCGTGGTGGTGATGCGGTGCGCGTTGGAGCCGGCGTCGGGCTCGGTGATGGCGAACGCCATCTTCACCGAGCCGTCGGCGAAGCGCGGCAGCCAGTGCTTCTTCTGGTCCCCGGTGCCGGACCGGGCGATGATCGTCGCGCAGATCGCCGGGGACACGACCATGAGCAGCAGCGGGCAGCCCGCGGCGGCCAGCTCCTCGCACACGGCGGCGAGGTCGCCGATGCCCCCGCCTCCGCCGCCGTACTCCTCCGGCACGTTGACGCCCAGGTAGCCGAGCCGCCCGGCATCGGCCCACAGCTCGTCGGTCTTCTCCCCGGACCTGGCCTTCTCCACGTAGTAGGAGGAGCCGTACTTGCCGCCCAGTTCGGCGACCGCGGCGCGCAGGGCCCGCCGCTCCTCGGTCTCGACGAAGCTCATTCGGGGGTCCCTTCGATGACGGCGAGGACGGCGCCGGACTCGACCTGCTGCCCCGCGGTGACGTTCAGTTCGGCGACCGTCCCGGCGGACGGCGCGGCGATGCGGTGCTCCATCTTCATCGCCTCCAGGACGACGAGGGTCCGCCCTTCGGCGACCTCCGCGCCCGGCTCGGTCTCGACGCGGACGACGGTGCCGGGCATGGGGGCCAGGAGGGAGCCCGGGGCGATCCGCCCGCTCGGGTCGGCGAACCGCGGGACGGCGACGAGCGTGACCGGGCCGAGGCGGGAGTCGACGTGCACCGCGTCCCCGGCGGCGGTCACGGTGAAGGTCTCGCGGAGGCCGTCGTGGTCGAGGACGACGCCGTCCGGCGCGGCGGACAGCAGCGACGTTCCCGGGCACAGCTCGGAGGTCAGGCCGTTCCTGTCCAGCCGGTAGTCGACGTCCACCGGGCCGCCGGGCCCCTGGAACGTCCGGCGCTGCGGCTGGGACCGCACGTTGCGCCAGCCCGACGGGAGCCCGCCGAGCACCGCGGCGCCCGCCCGGCTCGCGGCCGCCTGCGCGAGCGCGGCCGCCAGCGCGCTGACCCGGACCGCCGCCTCGTCCGCCAGCGGCGCGGCCAGGGTGTCCAGGCCGACGCGGTCGAGGTATCCGGTGTCGGTGGCGCCGTCCAGGAAGCCCGGCTCCTCCAGGATCCGGACGAGCAGGTCGCGGTTGGTGGTGAGGCCGTGGATGCGGGCGCCGCGCAGCGCCGCCGCCAGCCGGCGCGCGGCGGCCGCCCGGGACGGCGCCCACGCGATCACCTTGGCGAGCATCGGGTCGTAGTGGACGCCGACCTCGGAGCCGCTCTCCACGCCGCTGTCCAGCCGCAGCCCGTACGCCGCCGGAACGGCGAACTCGGCGTCGGCATCCGGCACCTCGAAGGTGTGCAGCGTCCCGCTGGCGGGCCGCCAGTCCTGTGCGGGGTCCTCGGCGTAGAGGCGCACCTCGACGGCGTGGCCGCGCGGTTCCGGCGGCGCGGCCGGAAGGCGGGCGCCCTCGGCGACCTCGATCTGCAGCCGGACGAGGTCCACCCCGTACACGCACTCGGTGACCGGGTGCTCGACCTGGAGCCGGGTGTTGACCTCCAGGAAGTAGAAGCGGCCGTCGCGCGCCAGCATGAACTCGACCGTGCCCGCGCCGGCGTACCCGATGGCGCGGGCGGCGCTCGCCGCCGCCCCGCACAGCCGCGCGCGCAGCTCGGGGCCGACGGCAGGGGACGGCGCCTCCTCGATGATCTTCTGGTGGCGGCGCTGGATCGAGCACTCGCGCTCGCCGAGCGTCCAGACCGTCCCGTGCGCGTCGGCGAGGATCTGCACCTCGATGTGGCGGGCGTCCTCCAGCAGCGGCTCGCAGAACACGGTTGGGTCGCCGAACGCCGACTCCGCCTCCCGGCGCGCCCCCGCGACGGCGTCCCGCAGCTCCTCGGGCGTCCGGACGACGCGCATGCCGCGCCCGCCGCCGCCCGCGGACGCCTTGACCAGCAGCGGCAGGTCGGCGTCCCCGACCCGGGCGGGATCGATCTCGGGCAGCACCGGGACGTCGGCCGCGGCCATCAGCTTCTTCGCCTCGATCTTGGAACCCATCGCGGCGATCGCCTCGGGGGGCGGGCCGATCCAGGTCAGGCCGGCGTCGGCGACCGCCCGCGCGAAGTCCGCGTTCTCCGACAGGAACCCGTAGCCCGGGTGGACGGCGTCGGCCCCGGCGCGCTTCGCCACGGCGAGGAGCCGCTCCACCGACAGGTAGGTCTCCGCCGGGGACGCGCCGGGCAGCCGCCCGGCGACGTCCGCCTCCCGGACGTGCGGCGCGGCGGCGTCGGGGTCGGAGTGGACGGCGACCGTCCCGACGCCGAGGTCCCGGCAGGCCCGCAGGACGCGGCGGGCGATCTCGCCGCGGTTGGCGACCAGTACTCTGTTGATCATTGTTCGACACTCACATCCGGAAGACGCCGAAGCCCTCGGCGCCGCGCACGGGCGCGTTGTGGACGACGGACAGGCACAGGCCGAGGACGGTCCGGGTGTCGCGGGGGTCGATCACCCCGTCGTCGTAGAGCCGCCCGGACAGGAAGAACGGCAGCGACTCGGCCTCGATCTGCGCCTCGACCATCTCCCGCATCGCGCGGTCCTGGTCCTCGTCGTAGGCCTGCCCGCGCGCCTGCGTCGCCTGGCGCGCGACGATGGACAGCACTCCCGCGAGCTGCTGCGGCCCCATCACCGCCGACTTGGCGCTCGGCCACGAGAACAGGAACCGCGGGTCGTAGGCGCGGCCGCACATGCCGTAGTTGCCCGCCCCGTACGAGGCGCCCATGACGATCGAGATGTGCGGGACCCCGCTGTTGGCCACCGCGTTGATCATCAGCGCGCCGTGCTTGATGATCCCCGCCTGCTCGTACTCCCTGCCGACCATGTAGCCGGTCGTGTTGTGCAGGAAGAGCAGCGGGGTGTCGCTCTGGTTGGCGAGCTGGATGAACTGCGCCGCCTTCTGCGCCTCGTCCCCGAACAGGACGCCCTGGGCGTTGGCGAGGATCCCGATCGGGTAGCCGTGGACGCGCGTCCAGCCGGTGACCAGGCTCGTCCCGTACAGCGGCTTGAACTCGTCGAACCGCGACCCGTCGGCGATCCGCGCGATGACCTCGCGCGGATCGAAGGGGACCTTCAGGTCCTCGGGAACGATCCCGGCCAGCTCCTCGGCGTCGTACAGCGGTTCCTCGACCGGGCCCGGCGCGGGGCCGAGCCTGCGGTGGTTGAGGTTCGCGACGATCTGGCGCCCGAGGCGCAGCGCGTCCGCCTCGTCCGCGGCCATGTAGTCGGCGAGGCCGGAGGCGCGCGCGTGCATCTCGGCGCCGCCGAGCTCCTCGTCGCCCGCCTCCTCGCCGGTCGCCATCTTCACCAGCGGCGGCCCCCCGAGGAACACCTTCGCGCGCTCCTTGACCATGACGACGTGGTCGCACATGCCCGGAATGTAGGCGCCGCCCGCAGTGGAGTTGCCGAACACGAGCGCGATCGTGGGGATCCCCGCGGCCGACAGCCGGGTGAGGTCGCGGAACATGCGGCCGCCCGGGATGAAGATCTCCTTCTGCGTCGGCAGGTCAGCGCCGCCCGACTCGACCAGGTTGATGACGGGCAGCCGGTTCTCCAGCGCGATGTCGGACGCCCGGAAGCTCTTCTTCACCGTCCACGGGTTGCTGGACCCGCCCCGCACCGTCGGGTCGTTCGCCACGATCATGCACTCGACGCCCTCGACGACGCCGATGCCGGTGACGACGCTCGCGCCGACCGGGAAGTCGCTGCCCCACGCGGCGAGCGGGCTCAGTTCGAGGAACGGCGAATCCGGGTCGAGCAGCAGCTCGATCCGCTCGCGCGCCAGCAGCTTGCCGCGCCGGCGGTGCCGCTCGACGTACTTCTCGCCGCCTCCCTCCAGCGCCCTGGCGTGCTCGGCGTCCAGGGCCGCCAGCTTCTCCAGCATGGCCGCGCGGCGCTCCCGGTACTCCGGGCTCCGCGTGTCCAGCGTGCTCCTCAGGGTCACAGGACTGCCTCCGGGATGTCGACGAGGCGGGACCGCAGCCACTCCCCCAGGGCCTTGCCCTGCGGGTCGAACCGGGTCGAGGCGGACACACCCTCCTGCAGCAGCCCTTCGATCACGAAGTTCACCGCACGGAGGTTCGGCAGGACATGCCGGCGGACGGTGTGCTCGCGGGTCTCCGGCAGCAGCTCGCGAAGCCTTTCGGTGGTCAGGAAGGGCTCCAGCCAGTGCCACTGCGCGGCGGTCCGGGCCCACACGCCGATGTTGGCGTCCCCGCCCTTGTCCCCGCTCCGCGCCCCGGCGACACGGCCGAGCGGTGCGCGAACGGCGGCGCCCGGCGGAACTCCCCCGGCAGGTGGAGACTCGCCGGGGGTGTCGAGTTCGCATACGAGAGGCGCGGCCGGGATGGTCACGCGCTCGCCCTCGTGGGTCACCGCGACGTGCTCGACGGCCTCGTTCGGGACGTAAGCGGGCGTGTAGACGCCGTAGGGGCCGCCCTTCCCCGGCGGGGAGGTCATGGTGAAGCCCGGATAGCCGGCGAGGGCGAGTTCCACGACGGCGCCGCTGAACGCGCGGCCGACCTTCTCCGGGTCCGGGTCGAGGACGGCGCAGCGGAGCAGGGCGGTGGCCTCCCCCTGCGTGGCCGGGTCCGGCCGGGGGGCGCCGATGAGCGTCCATTCGACGCGGGACGGCCGGGCGTCCGCGAAGGCTGCCTCCAGCTGCGCCTTCGCAAGCTCCGCCTTGGCCTCGATGTCCAGTCCGGTGAGAACGAAGGTCATCTCGTTGCGGTGGCCGCCGAGGTGGTTCAGGCACACCTTGGTGGTCGGCGGCGGCGGGAGGCCCCGGACGCCGCTGATCCGCACCCGGTCGGGCCCGTCCTGCGCCAGGGCGATCGTGTCGAACCGCGTCGTCACGTCGGGTCCGGCGTAGGACGGCGCGCCGATCTCGTACAGGAGCTGGGCCGTCACGGTCTCGGCCGTTACGGCGCCGCCCGTTCCGTCGTGCTTGGTGATCACGCTGGACCCGTCGGCACGGATCTCGGCGATCGGAAAGCCCGGCGCCTTTACATTGTAGATTTCTTGGAAGAAGGCGTAGTTGCCGCCGGTCGCCTGCGCGCCGCACTCGAGGACGTGCCCGGCGACCGTCGCGCCCGCGAGCGCGTCCCAGTCGTCGCGCGCCCAGCCGAAGTGCGCGGCGGCGGGGCCCACGACCAGGGAAGCATCGGTGACGCGGCCGGTCACCACCACGTCCGCACCGGCCCGCAGGCACTCGGCGATCCCCCAGGCGCCCAGGTAGGCGTTGGCGGTGAGCGGCCCTCCGCGGCGGCCGTCGGCCAGGCCGAGCTCCTTCGCCCTGGGCAGCAGGTCGTCGCCCTCCACGTGGGCGATCCGCACGTCGATCCCGAGCCGGGCGGCCAGCTCGCGCAGCCGGTCCGCCAGCCCCCGCGGGTTGAGCCCGCCGGCGTTCGCGACGATCGCGGTGCCGCGCTCCGCGGCCAGGCCGAGGGACTCCTCCATCTGCCGCAGGAACGTCGCGGCGTACCCGGCGTCCGGGTCCTTCATCCTCCCGCGCCCGAGGATCAGCATCGTCAGCTCGGCGAGGTAGTCGCCGGTGAGGACGTCCAGCGGCCCGCCCTCCAGCATCTCCCGCACCGCGGAGAAGCGGTCGCCGTAGAAGCCCGAGGCGTTACCGACCCGCAGCGGTTGGCTCATGGCCAGAACCCTGCCAGCCCGCCTCTAAAAAATCAATCGTGCATGATTGTTTCTTCGCCTGATCGTTTGGTTGACTGGAGGGCCACCGACTTCGAGGACCTCATGACCGCCCAGGCAGTCCCCCGCGAACCGCAGCAGGACCGCAGCCGCGCCACGCGGCGGCGCCTCCTGGAGGCCGCCATCGGCTGCCTGGCCTCCGTTGGCTGGGCGGGCACGACGGTGGCGGTGGTCGCCGAGCGAGCGGGCGTCTCCCGGGGCGCCGCCCAGCACCATTTCCGCACGCGCGAGGAACTGGTGACGGCGGCGGTCGAGTACGGCTCGGACGTGCGGATGGCGCAGATGCGCGAACGCCTGGACGCGCTCGCCGACCGCCGCCCCTCCACCCTGGACGTCGTCACGCTGCTCGGCGAGATGTACACGACCCCGCTCTTCCGTGCCGCGCTCCAGCTGTGGGTCGCGGCCAGTTCGGACGAGCAGCTCCGCGCACAGGTCGTCCCCCTGGAGGCGCGGGTCGGGCGCGAGGCCCACCGCCTCACCGTGGAGGCCCTGGGCGCGGACGAGTCGGTACCCGGTGTCCGGGAAACGGTCCAGGCGACGCTCGACCTGGTCCGCGGTCTGGGACTGGCCGATCTCCTCACCGACGACTCGGCACGCCGCGCCCGTCTGCTCGGCCAGTGGGCCGCCACGCTCGACCGGGCGCTCGGCCGCTGATCCGCCCCCTCCCCGAAGTCAGGGGGTGATCTCCCGCAGGGGGTCGCCTCCGTCGATGAAGACGCGGCCGCCGGGACCGAGGACCGCGGCGATGCGCCGCAGGGCGTCGCGGCCGGCTCGGGGATGGCGGCCGTCGAGCGCCCCCACCCGGACGGCGAAGACGAGGTCGAAGGGTGCTTCGCCGGCGTCGAGCGTGAAATCCTCGACGGCGGCCTGCCGGACGCTCATCCGCCCTGCAAGGATCTCTCCGGCCGAGGCCGCCTCCGCCTGGGCGACCGCCCTGGGCGAGCGGTCGATCGCGACGATGTGCCCGCCGTCGAGGCGGGCGGCGACGGCACGCGCGGCCGCGCCCGGTCCGCATCCGATCTCCAGCACCCTCATGCCGGCCGCGAGCGGCAACGCGTCCACGATCTCGGCAAGCCGGGGTGAGAGCGACGCCATCCACCGAGCCTAGCCATCGGCCTCAGGCGACATGTGCCCGATGCGGTTTCTCCCCCGTTCGGGCAGAACACCCGCCGCTACGGCCTCGCCGACGAGTCCCGGGCGAGGAGGCTCGGCTACAGCACGCCGGAGATCAGCAAGCGTCCGGCGAGGCCCGGCCTGCCGGCGAAGGCACGGCAGGCCGCCTGGGGAGAGGGCCCCGCCAGACTTCACGGGCGTGACGTGCCAGACGGCGGGTGCGTGGCCGAAGCGGCCCGGACGCTCCGCTCCGCGCCCAGACGAGCGGGAATCTCGCCGATCGGCTCGCTCACGACCCTGGAGATGTCGGCGAAGGACCGCCGCGTCGGCGCCGCGTTCGCGCGGTGGAGCGCCTGTATGAAGCGCGCCGGCCGCTTCTACGCGAATCCGAGAGATGCCACCCGTGACCGGCGCTTCCTGGACAGACCCGAACACCGGGTCGGCCCTCTTGAGACGGCGACGGCCGTGGCCGATGTGCACTGCGAACGCGAGGTGCGCCTCGTGGACGTCTGGGCCGGCGTGGAGGCCGCTCACCAGAAACGCGCCATCGCGCGGAACAGGCCGGCGCTCGACGCCGAGCGCCAAGCCCGCGACGCACCCCTGAAGAAGGCCACCGAGGTGCCGGCTCGCCCGGGACGATAAGGAACCGCGGAAATGAGAAAGGCCCCGCCGTGACGGCGGGGCCTTTCTGCAATATGTGTCCGGCGGTGTCCTACTCTCCCACACGGTCTCCCATGCAGTACCATCGGCGCTGAAGGGCTTAACTTCCGGGTTCGGGATGGGACCGGGTGTTTCCCCCTCGCCAAAACCACCGAACGTCTTAACGCACCACCCCCCACAAAACCAAGGGGGCGTGCAAATCCACGTCCGAACCATTCGGCTCAGAATTCACTTATCAAAACAGCGGTCACCCAGTTGTTTCCTGGGAACCACACAGGGACGCGAACATCGTCTCGCAGCGACTCACTCTGAACGTTCAGTGTGTTCAAGCCACTCGGCCTATTAGTACCGGTCGACTCCACACGTTACCGCGCTTCCATCTCCGGCCTATCAACCCGGTCGTCTACCGGGGGCCTTACACCCACAAAGGGGTGGGAGAACTCATCTCGAGGAAGGCTTCCCGCTTAGATGCTTTCAGCGGTTATCCCGACCGAACGTAGCCAACCAGCCGTGCCCCTGGCGGGACAACTGGCACACCAGAGGTTCGTCCGTCCCGGTCCTCTCGTACTAGGGACAGACCCTCACAATTCTCCTACGCGCACAGCGGATAGGGACCGAACTGTCTCGCGACGTTCTAAACCCAGCTCGCGTGCCGCTTTAATGGGCGAACAGCCCAACCCTTGGGACCTACTCCAGCCCCAGGATGCGACGAGCCGACATCGAGGTGCCAAACCATCCCGTCGATATGGACTCTTGGGGAAGATCAGCCTGTTATCCCCGGGGTACCTTTTAGCCGTTGAGCGACACCACTTCCACACGTAGGTGCCGGATCACTAGGCCCTGCTTTCGCACCTGCTCGACACGTCCGTCTCACAGTCAAGCTCCCTTGTGCCCTTGCACTCGCCACCTGATTGCCAACCAGGCTGAGGGAACCTTTGGGCGCCTCCGTTACATTTTGGGAGGCAACCGCCCCAGTTAAACTACCCACCAGGCACTGTCCCCCACCCGGATACACGGGTGCGGGTTAGACGCTCAAAACGACCAGAGTGGTATTTCACCAACGACTCCACCCAGACTGGCGTCTGAGCTTCACAGTCTCCCACCTATCCTACACAAGACGCTCCAAGCGCCAATGCCAAGCTATAGTGAAGGTCCCGGGGTCTTTCCGTCCTGCTGCGCGAAACGAGCATCTTTACTCGTACTGCAATTTCGCCGGGCCTGTGGTTGAGACAGCGGGGAAGTCGTTACGCCATTCGTGCAGGTCGGAACTTACCCGACAAGGAATTTCGCTACCTTAGGATGGTTATAGTTACCACCGCCGTTTACCGGCGCTTAGATTCTCAGCTTCGAAGGAACAAGTCCCCCTAACCGGTCCTCTTAACGTTCCGGCACCGGGCAGGCGTCAGTCCGTATACAGCGTCTTACGACTTCGCACGGACCTGTGTTTTTAGTAAACAGTCGCTTCCCCCTGGCCTCTGCGACCCCACCCAGCTCAGGCAGCAAGTGCCATCACCGAGCGAGGTCCCCCTTCTCCCAAAGTTACGGGGGCAATTTGCCGAGTTCCTTAACCACAGTTCACCCGATCGCCTTGGTATTCTCTACCTGACCACCTGAGTCGGTTTGGGGTACGGGCCGCCGGTACACTCGCTAGAGGCTTTTCTCGGCAGCATGGGATCACTCACTTCACCTAAAACGGCTCGGCATCAGCTCTCAGGATACGCGAGAGACGGATTTACCTGTCTCTCTCCCTACAGCCTTACCCCGGGACAACCATCGCCCGGGCTGAGCTACCCTCCTGCGTCACCCCATCACTCACCTACTACCCCCTCGGGTCCCACGCTCCCCATCCAACAGGCCCGAAGGCCTCAAGAATGGTTCGGGTGGTTAGCATCAGAGGATTCAGCGTTGGCGCATACCAGCGGGTACGGGAATATCAACCCGTTGTCCATCGACTACGCCTGTCGGCCTCGCCTTAGGTCCCGACTTACCCTGGGCGGATTAGCCTGCCCCAGGAACCCTTGGTCATCCGGCGCACACGTTTCTCACGTGTGATTCGCTACTCATGCCTGCATTCTCACTCCCGCACCCTCCACCCCTGGGTCACCCCGAGGCTTCACCGGATACAGGACGCTCCCCTACCCATCAACACTTACGTGTCAATGCCACGGCTTCGGCGGTGTGCTTGAGCCCCGCTACATTGTCGGCGCGGAATCACTTGACCAGTGAGCTATTACGCACTCTTTCAAGGGTGGCTGCTTCTAAGCCAACCTCCTGGTTGTCACAGCAACTCCACATCCTTTCCCACTTAGCACACGCTTAGGGGCCTTAGCCGATGATCTGGGCTGTTTCCCTCTCGACTACGAAGCTTATCCCCCGCAGTCTCACTGCCGCGCTCTCACTTACCGGCATTCGGAGTTTGGCTGACGTCAGTAACCTGGTAGGGCCCATCAGCCATCCAGTAGCTCTACCTCCGGCAAGAAACACGCGACGCTGCACCTAAATGCATTTCGGGGAGAACCAGCTATCACGGAGTTTGATTGGCCTTTCACCCCTAACCACAGGTCATCCCCCAGGTTTTCAACCCTGGTGGGTTCGGGCCTCCACACCGTCTTACCGGCGCTTCACCCTGCCCATGGCTAGATCACTCCGCTTCGGGTCTACAGCATGCGACTAAAAACGCCCTATTCAGACTCGCTTTCGCTACGGCTACCCGCCACCGGTTAACCTCGCCACACACCATAACTCGCAGGCTCATTCTTCAAAAGGCACGCCATCACCAACAGAAACCCCGAAAGGTAACTGAGGAGGCTCTGACGGCTTGTAGGCACACGGTTTCAGGTACTATTTCACGACCCCTCACCGGGGCACTTTTCACCTTTCCCTCACGGTACTGGTCCGCTATCGGTCATCAGGAAGTATTCAGCCTTACCACGTGGTCGTGGCAGATTCACACGGGATTTCACGGGCCCCGTGCTACTCGGGAACACACCCAGAAGCCACTGAAATTTCGTCTACCGGACTCTCACCGTCTACGGTCGGCCATCCCAAGCCATTCGACTATCCCAGCGGTTTATAACTCCTCGGCCCAGCGGCAGCTGGACCAGGGTGGTCCCACAACCCCGCACACGCAACGCCTGCCGGCTATCACACGCGCACGGTTTAGGCTCCTCCGCTTTCGCTCACCACTACTCACGGAATCACTATTGTTTTCTCTTCCTGCGGGTACTGAGATGTTTCACTTCCCCGCGTTCCCACCAACCTGCCTATACATTCAGCAGGCGGCGACACCCCATGACGGGTGCCAGGTTTCCCCATTCGGAAATCCCCGGATCAAAGTCTGGTTGCCGACTCCCCGAGGCATATCGCAGGCTCCCACGTCCTTCATCGGCTCCTGATGCCAAGGCATCCACCGTATGCCCTTAAAAACTTGAACACACAAAACGATCAGAACAAATCGCAGATAAACAA
Organism: Actinomadura coerulea; assembly: GCF_014208105.1. Taxonomy (NCBI): domain Bacteria; kingdom Bacillati; phylum Actinomycetota; class Actinomycetes; order Streptosporangiales; family Thermomonosporaceae; genus Actinomadura; species Actinomadura coerulea. Next base: position 1,482,380 of record NZ_JACHMQ010000001.1, on the reverse strand, counting down.
CAAGACCAACCCGAAGACACCCTCCCGAAGAAGGGTCCCTTCAAAGCGGCTCTCATCGTTCACCAGAGATGCTCGCGTCCACTGTGCAGTTCTCAAAAAACAACCGGGCCCACCAAAACCACACCACCTTCCGGTGATGCGGTCCTGGTCCCGCAGTCCGAGGTCACCCGGGCTCGCGCCCGTTCCCTCAGGACTCAACAGCGTGTCCAACCCCCCGCCTGCCTGAAACCGCCGTTCCCCTTCCTCCAGCCGAAGCCGCAGGACGGTACTTGCCGGCTCACACACGCGGTGAGCTGAGTAGCCAGTGCTCCACATCTATGAGCAGCCACCTGACAGACATTCGCTGTCAACGGCAGCCACCGACCACGATCCCTCTTGCGAGGCGATCCCGGCCAGTTGGTGCTCCTTAGAAAGGAGGTGATCCAGCCGCACCTTCCGGTACGGCTACCTTGTTACGACTTCGTCCCAATCGCCGGCCCCACCTTCGACCGCTCCCCCCACACAAGGTGGTTGGGCCACGGGCTTCGGGTGTTGCCGACTTTCGTGACGTGACGGGCGGTGTGTACAAGGCCCGGGAACGTATTCACCGCAGCGTTGCTGATCTGCGATTACTAGCGACTCCGACTTCACGAAGTCGAGTTGCAGACTTCGATCCGAACTGAGACCGGCTTTAAGGGATTCGCTCCACCTCACGGTATCGCAGCCCTCTGTACCGGCCATTGTAGCATGTTTGCAGCCCAAGACATAAGGGGCATGATGACTTGACGTCATCCCCACCTTCCTCCGAGTTGACCCCGGCGGTCTCCCATGAGTCCCCACCCGAAGTGCTGGCAACATGGAACGAGGGTTGCGCTCGTTGCGGGACTTAACCCAACATCTCACGACACGAGCTGACGACAGCCATGCACCACCTGTCACCGGCCCAAAAGGACCCACCATCTCTGATGGTTTTCCGGCGATGTCAAGCCTTGGTAAGGTTCTTCGCGTTGCGTCGAATTAAGCAACATGCTCCGCCGCTTGTGCGGGCCCCCGTCAATTCCTTTGAGTTTTAGCCTTGCGGCCGTACTCCCCAGGCGGGGCGCTTAATGCGTTAGCTGCGGCGCGGAATCCGTGGAAGGACCCCACACCTAGCGCCCAACGTTTACGGCGTGGACTACCAGGGTATCTAATCCTGTTCGCTCCCCACGCTTTCGCTCCTCAGCGTCAGTACAGGCCCAGAGAACCGCCTTCGCCACCGGTGTTCCTCCCGATATCTGCGCATTTCACCGCTACACCGGGAATTCCATTCTCCCCTACCTGCCTCTAGTCTGCCCGTATCCACCGCAGACCCACGGTTAAGCCGTGGGCTTTCACGACAGACGCGACAAACCGCCTACGAGCTCTTTACGCCCAATAATTCCGGACAACGCTTGCGCCCTACGTATTACCGCGGCTGCTGGCACGTAGTTAGCCGGCGCTTCTTCTGCAGGTACCGTCACGTTAGCTTCGTCCCTGCTGAAAGAGGTTTACAACCCGAAGGCCGTCATCCCTCACGCGGCGTCGCTGCGTCAGGCTTCCGCCCATTGCGCAATATTCCCCACTGCTGCCTCCCGTAGGAGTCTGGGCCGTGTCTCAGTCCCAGTGTGACCGGTCGCCCTCTCAGGCCGGTTACCCGTCGTCGCCTTGGTAGGCCATCACCCCACCAACAAGCTGATAGGCCGCGAGCCCATCCCCAACCGAAAAACTTTCCACCACACGATCATGCGACCAGTGGTCATATCCGGTATTAGACCCAGTTTCCCGGGCTTATCCCAGAGTCAGGGGCAGGTTGCTCACGTGTTACTCACCCGTTCGCCGCTCGAGTACCCCCGAAGGGGCCTTTCCGCTCGACTTGCATGTGTTAAGCACGCCGCCAGCGTTCGTCCTGAGCCAGGATCAAACTCTCCATCAAGGTCCAACGACCAACCAGGGGGCGAACCCCAGCCGGCCAAACCTCAGGAAACAATCCCGGCATCACCATCCCCAAGGGGATGGCATTGCCTCAAAGAAATCCCCACCACCCCACAAAGTGGAGCGGCACGGGGCGACCCGGCCAAAACATGGCCGAGCCGATAAAGGCACTGGCTTTTAACACGCTGTTGAGTTCTCAAGAAACGGACACCCACCGCGCCGGACCCGCTCTCGCGGTCCCCGGCTCCGGGGCAACCCCTCCAGCTTACCCGATCCATCCCGGTTTAACCAACTTCGGGCGGTTCGGCCTCGCTAGTCCCTTTTGCGCACAACGTAGTGCACCCATCCGGGTCTGTGGAGGTTTCCCCTCGGGGCCGGCCGCCTCTCGGCGTCCCGCTCCCCCGTGGGGCGTGTAGAACACTAGGTCCCGCCGCCAGGACCGTCAAATCAGCCGGGGCGGGGCATGAATCCGCAGGTCATCTGCTGTTTTCAGTCCTCCCACCATGCCCGGTCACCGGCCGTCGTAACCGCACTGTGACGTGTATCTACCGAAGTTTGCCGTCCTCATGACGACCGCCCGCCCGGAAGGGTCCGGGCGGGCGGTCGGAAGGCGCTTCAGGACGCGGTCACCTCGACGCCGCCCACGTTGCGCTTGCCGCGCCGCAGGACGAGGAAGCGGCCGTGGAGCAGGTCGGCGGACGCCGGTACCGCCTCCTCCGACTCGACCTTGGCGTTGTTGAGGTAGGCGCCGCCCTGGGCGATGGCACGGCGGGCCTCCGACTTGCTCTTGCACAGGCCGGAAGCCGTCAGCAGGTCCACCACGGAAGGCAGCTCTCCCACGGGCACCTCCGCGCGGGGCACCTCGGAGAGGGCCGCGTGCAGCGTCCGCTCGTCCAGTTCCTCCAGCGAGCCCTGCCCGAACAGGGCGCGGGAGGCCGCGATGACCCGGGCGGTCTCGTCCGCCCCGTGCACGAGCGTGGTCATCTCCTCGGCGAGCGCCCGCTGCGGGGCCCGCGCGGCCGGGCGGTCGGCGCCCTGCTTGGCGAGGTCCTCGATCTCCTCGCGGGAACGGAAGCTGAAGAACTTCAGGAACTTCTCCACGTCCCGGTCGTCGGCGTTGATCCAGAACTGGTAGAACGCGTAGGGCGACGTCAGCTCGGGGTCGAGCCAGTAGGTCTCGCCGCCCGCGGTCTTGCCGAACTTGGACCCGTCCGCCTTGGTCAGCAGCGGCGTGGTCAGCGCGTGCGCGCTTCCCCCCTCCACGCGGCGGATCAGGTCGACGCCCGCGGTGAGGTTGCCCCACTGGTCGCTTCCGCCGGTCTGAAGCCGGCACCCGTGGCGCCGGTACAGCTCAAGGAAGTCCATGGACTGGAGCAGGACGTAGCTGAACTCCGTGTAGCTCATCCCGGTGGAGTCGAGCCGGGCCCTGACGGTCTCGCGGGCCAGCATCCGGTTGACCGGGAAGTGCTTGCCGATGTCGCGCAGGAACTCGATGGCCGACATGGGGCCGGTCCAGTCGAGGTTGCTGACCATCGTCGCGGCGGTCGGGCCCTCGTCGAAGTCGAGGAACGCCGACACCTGGCCGCGGACCCGCTCGACCCAGCCGGCGACGGTCTCCTCGGAGTTCAGCACGCGTTCGGCGCTCTTGCCGCTCGGGTCGCCGATCAGGCCCGTGGCGCCGCCGACCAGGCCGATCGGCCGGTGCCCGGCCTTCTGGAAGCGGCGCAGCGTGAGGATCTGGATGAGGTTGCCGAGATGCAGCGAGGGCGCCGTCGGGTCGAAGCCGCAATAGAGGGTGACCGGTCCCGCGGCGAGCATGGCCCGCAGTTCGTCCAGGTCGGTGGACTGCGCGATCAGGCCGCGCCACGCGAGATCATCCAAAATGTCGGTCACGGTCTCCCTCGTCTCCGGCTTGCTTTCGGTGTACGCCCCCAGGCTGCACTGGCGGGCGGCTGTCACGCCAACGATATTCAACGTCCGCCGTGGCGGGGCGGCTACCGGCCGACCAGGGTGGCCGCGGCGGGTCAGCCCTCGGCGGTGATCTTCCCGCGCCGCCTCGGGACGTGCGGGCGGTAGGGGGAGACGGTGGGGTCGCCGTCGATCCAGAACCGCCACGGGACCTCCTTGGCGCCGTTGACGCCGGTCCGGGGACCGTTGCGGATCAGCGCGGGGTCGGCGGGCTCGCCTCTCCGGACCGTCATCGGTCCCCCCGGCGCGCACACGTCCAGGCCGTTCTGCTCGCGGGCGACGCCGAGGGCCTGGCAGAGCCGGGCCGGGCCGCGGGCCAGGTCGCGGACGGTCGAGCGCGGGCGGCGCGCCCGGGCGACATCCTCCCCCGCGATGATCTCACCGGCGCGGAGCAGCACCGCCATGGACGTCCCGTCCGGCCCGCACACGAGGTTCATGCAGAAGTGCATGCCGTAGGTGAAGTAGACGTAGACGTGCCCGGGCGGCCCGAACATGACCTCGTTGCGCCGCGTCCGGCCCCGGTAGGCGTGCGAGGCCGGGTCGAGCGGGCCCGCGTAGGCCTCCACCTCGGTCAGCCGGGCCGCCACCTCCCCCTCCGGGGTGCGGTGGCTGATCACGTGCCCGAGCAGCGCGGGCGCGACCTCCTCCACCGGGCCGTCGAAGAACGCCCGGGGCAGCAACGCTCCGTCCATCGCCTCACCGTGGTCTAGGGGACAGCTCCGCCGGTCGACCAGCCTAGGGGGCGGCCCGCACCGCGGCGGCCGCCCCCGTCCCGCCGGGTCAGGAGTCCGAGCCGGCGGCCCACGCGGCGTGGCCGTTGACGAGCGTGCGCAGCGCGCCGATCTGCTCGCGGACGCGGTCGGGCGCCGTCCCCCCGTAGGCCTTGCGGGACGCGAGGGCGCCCTGGACGTTCAGCACCTCGCGGACGTCCGGCGTCAGGTGCGGCGACACCTTGCCGAGCTCCTCGTCGGTGAGGTCGTCGAAGTCCTTGTCGTTGACCTGGCACCAGACGACGAGGTGCCCGACGACCTCGTGGGCGTCGCGGAACGCCACGCCGCGGCGGACCAGCAGCTCGGCGAGGTCGGTGGCGAGGGCGAAGCCGTCCGGGGCGAGGGCCTCCAGCCGCTCGGTGTTGACCCGCATCGTCGCGATGAGCCCGGACACGGCGGGCAGCACGAGCAGCAGCGTCTCGACGGCGTCGAACGCGCCCTCCTTGTCCTCCTGGAGGTCGCGGTTGTAGGTGAGCGGGAGGCCCTTGAGGGTCGTGAGCAGGCCGACCAGGTGCCCGATGAGGCGGCCGGCCTTGCCGCGCGCCAGCTCGGCGACGTCGGGGTTCTTCTTCTGCGGCATGATCGACGACCCGGTGGCGTAGGTGTCGTCCATCTCGATCCAGCGGAACTCCTGGGAGGCCCAGAGGCACACCTCCTCGCCGAGGCGGGACAGGTGCACGCCGATCAGCGCGGCCGCGAAGAGGAACTCGGCGACGAAGTCGCGGTCGGCGACGGCGTCCATGGAGTTGGGCGCGGCGGAGTCGAAGCCGAGCTCGGCGGCGGTGGCCTGCGGGTCCAGCGGCAGGGAGGAGCCGGCGAGGGCACCGGAGCCGAGCGGGGAGACCGCGGCGCGCCGGTCCCAGTCGCGCAGCCGGTCGATGTCGCGGGTGAGCGGCTGGACGTGCGCGAGGAGCTGGTGGGAGAACAGCACGGGCTGGGCGTGCTGCAGGTGGGTCATGCCGGGCGCGGCGACGCCGAGGTTGTGCTCGGCCTGCGCGATCAGCGCGGTCTCCAGCTCGACCAGCCGGGACACGATCTGGCGGACGTGGTCGCGCAGGTACAGGCGCAGGTCGGTGGCGACCTGGTCGTTGCGGCTGCGGCCGGCGCGCAGCTTGCCGCCGAGGGCGCCGAGGCGCTCCAGCAGGCCCCGCTCAAGGGCGGTGTGGACGTCCTCATCGGCGACCGTGGGGCGGAACTCGCCGCTGCGGCACGCCTCCTCGAGGTCGTCCAGGGCACCGATCATGCGCTCCAGCTCGTCGTCGGTGAGCAGGCCCGCCCGGTTGAGGACGCGGGCGTGCGCGCGCGATCCCATCAGGTCGTACGGGGCGAGCCGCCAGTCGAACTGGACGCTCACCGACAGCCTCGCGAGCGCGTCCGACGGGCCGCCTTCGAACCGGCCGCCCCACAGCCGCGTCGGTGCCTTGGTCACGGAGAATCCTCTACTTCCCACCACTGGTCGTTCGGTCAACTGCCATCTCACCATGCCGCCCTCTGCCGGGCACGGCACGGACGCCCCCGCGGGGGGAACACGGCGGTGCCGTCGTCCGCAACAGCGTACGGCGGATCCGCCTCGTCCCGCGGATCAGGACGGGTCGGGGTCGGGGCCGCCCGGCGGCCCCTGGGTTCGTCGCTCGCGCGTGCCGGCCAGCCGCAGCAGCGCCTGGGCGAGGTCCTCCCCGCCGTGCGGGTCGCGGGCGATGACCAGGATCGAGTCGTCGCCCGCGACGGTGCCGAGGACGGACGCCCATTCGGCGTGGTCGATCGCCGAGGCCAGGTACTGGGCGGCGCCCGGCGGGGTGCGCACCATGACCAGGTTCGCCGACGCCTCGGCCGACACGAGCAGTTCGGCGGCGAGCCGGGACAGCCGGCCGGTGAAGGTCTCGGCGGCGCCGGTGCGGGCGCGGCGGATCCGCTCGCCGCCCTCGCCGGGGACGGCGTAGATCAGGCTGCCGTCGTCGGCGCGCAGCTTCACCGCGCCGATCTCGACCAGGTCGCGGGAGAGCGTGGCCTGGGTGACCTCGACGCCCTCGTCGCCGAGGAGCTTGGCGAGCTCGCCCTGCGAGTGCACGGGGTGCCGGGTCAGCAGGTCGATCACCCGGGCGTGCCGCGCGGCCTTGGTCATGGGGGTGGTCACCGGGCGCGCTCCAGCAGCCACACGAGCAGCGCCTTCTGGGCGTGCAGCCGGTTCTCGGCCTCGTCCCACACGCGGCTGCGCGGGCCGTCGAGGACGGACGCGGCGATCTCCTTGCCGCGGTAGGCGGGCAGGCAGTGCAGGACGACCGCCTCGGGATCGGCGAGGGCCAGCAGGTCCTCGGTCACCGAGTACGGCTCGTACAGCGAGGTGTCCTTGCCGTCCTGGCCCATCGACACCCACGTGTCGGTGGCGAGGACGTCGGCTCCGGCGGCGGCTCCGGCGGCGTCGGCGGTGACCGTCACGGACCCGCCGGTGGCGGCGGCGATCTCCTCCGCGCGCCCGACGACCGCGGGGTCGGGCGGCTGGGAGGCGGGGGCGCCGATCCGGACGTGCATCCCCGCGGTGGCGCAGCCGAGCAGGTAGGAGTGCGCCATGTTGTTCGCGCCGTCGCCGAAGTAGGCGAGGGTGGCGCCGGCGAGGCCGCCCTTCTCCTCCCGGACGGTCTGCAGGTCGGCGAGGATCTGGCAGGGGTGGAACTCGTCGGTGAGCGCGTTGACGACCGGGACCGCGGTGCCGGCGGCCATCTCCTCGATGCGCTCCTGCCCGCCCGTCCGCCACACGATGGCGCTGACCTGGCGTTCGAGGACGCGGGCGGTGTCGGCGATGGTCTCGCCGCGGCCGAGCTGGCTGGTGCCCGCGTCCATCACCAGGGGGTTGCCGCCGAGCTCGGCGATGCCGGCGGCGAACGACAGCCGGGTCCGGGTGGAGGGCTTGTCGAACAGCACGGCCACCGAGCGGGGGCCCTCCAGCGGCCGGTGGCCGAAGCGGTCCTTCTTCACCCGCGCGGCGAGGTCGAGGACCTCTGCCTGCTCGCCGGGGCTGAGGTCGTCGTCCCGCAGAAAGTGCCTGGTCACGGTCAGTTCTCCTGCTCGGGGGAGGCGGCGTCGAGGATACCGGGGAACGCTTCGGCGAACGAGCCCGCCTGCTCGGCGGTCAGGATCAGCGGGGGCGCGATGCGCAGCGCGTCCGGCTGGACCGCGTTGACGAGGAACCCGGCGTCGCGTGCGGCGGCCTCCACGGCGGCCGCGTGCGGCCCGGTCAGCACGGCGCCCCGCCACAGGCCGCGGCCCCGCACGCCCGCGAACAGCGGGTGGTCGACGGCGTCGAGCCCGGCGGCCAGGGCCTCCCCCACGGAGGCGGCGTTGGCGAGCAGGCCGTCCTTCTCGATGGTGGTGAGGACCGCGAGGGCCGCCGCCGCGGCGACCGGGTTGCCGCCGAACGTGCTGCCGTGGTCGCCCTTGGCGAACAGGCGGCCGTGCGGGCCGAACGCGACGCACGCCCCGACCGGCAGGCCGCCGCCGAGGCCCTTGGCGAGGGTGATGACGTCGGGCCTGGCGTTCTCGTGCTCGAACGCGAACCAGGTGCCGGTGCGGCCGATGGCGGACTGGATCTCGTCGGCGACGAACAGCGCGCCCGCCGCGTCGCAGATCCGGCGGACGGCGGCGAAGTACCCGTCCGGTGGCGGGACGACCCCGGCCTCGCCCTGCGTGGGCTCCAGGAACACCGCCGCGCAGTGCTCGTCCACCGCGGCGTCGAGCGCGTCCGCGTCCCCGTACGGGACGAACCGGACGTCGATCGCGAAGGGCCCGAACGGCTCCCGGATCGCGGCCTTGCCCGTCAGGCTCAGGGCACCGAGCGTGCGGCCGTGGAAGCCGTTCTCGGCCGCGACGAAGTACGGGCGCCCGTTCGCCTTCCCGTACTTGAGGGCGAGTTTGAGCGCGCACTCGTTCGCCTCGGCGCCGCTGTTGGCGAGGAAGACCTTCCCGTCGCCGCCCAGCAGTTCCCGCAGCCGCTCGGCGAGCAGCACCTCCGGCTCGTTCAGGAACAGGTTGGACGTGTGCGCGAGGGCGGCGGCCTGGGACGAGACCGCCTCGACGAGCGCGGGGTGGGCGTGCCCGAGCGAGCTGACCGCGATCCCCGCGATGAGGTCGAGGTACTCGCGGCCGCCGGTGTCCCACACCCGGCAGCCCTCGCCGCGCGCGAGCGCCACGGGCGGGACGCCGTAGTTCGGCATGAACGCCGCCTCGAACCGCTCTCCGAGACCGCTCATGAGACTTCCTCCCTGTGGGGGGCGCCCGTCCGCGACCCCCTGGTCCGCCGCGCTCATTTCTCCTCCGCCGGGGCTCCGGGGAGGCTGGGCAGCACCATCGTTCCGATTCCCTCGTCGGTGAAGATCTCCAGCAGCAGCGAGTGCAGGACCCGGCCGTCCAGGACGTGGGCCTGCGGGACGCCGCCGCGCACGGCCGCCAGGCAGGCCTCCATCTTGGGCACCATCCCCGCCGACAGGCCGGGCAGCAGGACGGCCAGCTCGTCGGTGGTGAGCCGGTCGATGACGTCGTCGCTTTCCGGCCAGTCCGCGTACAGGCCCTCGACGTCGGTGAGGACGACGAGCTTCGCCGCGTCCAGCGCCACGGCCAGCGCGGCCGCGGCGGTGTCGGCGTTGACGTTGTAGACCTCGCCGTCGTCGCCGCGGGCGACGCTGGAGATGACGGGGATGCGGCCGTCGTCCAGCAGCGCCCGCACGGCCCCGACCTGCACCTCGACGATCTCGCCGACCTGGCCGATGTCGACGGGCGCGCCGTCCACGACCGCGTGCTTGCGCTCGGCGGTGAACAGGTGCGCGTCCTCGCCGGACATGCCGAGCGCGAACGGGCCGTGCCGGTTGATCAGGCCGACCACGTCGCGCTGGACCTGCCCGGTCAGCACCATCCGGACGACCTCCATGGCCTCCGGGGTGGTGACCCGCAGCCCGGCGGTGAACGTCGAGTCGATGCCGTTGCGGGCCAGCGCCGCGTTGATCTGCGGGCCGCCGCCGTGCACGACGACCGGCCTCAGCCCGGCGTAGCGCAGGAACACCACGTCCTCGGCGAAGGAGTGCCGCAGCCGCTCGTCGGTCATCGCGTGCCCGCCGTACTTGATCACGACGGTCGTGCCGTGGAAGCGCTCCAGCCACGGCAGCGCCTTGATCAGGGTCTCGGCCTTGCCCATCACGCCCTGCCGGTTCTTGCGCATCTGCGCGCCCGGGGTGACGGCGCTCATGTGGAGTACGCCGAGTTCTCGTGGACGTACTCGGCCGTGAGGTCGGTCGTCCAGACGGTGGCGCTGTGCGGCCCGGCGGACAGGTCCACGGTGATCGTCACGTCGCGGGGGCGCAGGTCGACCTTGTCGCGGTCGTCGCCGAACGAGCCGTTCCGGCACACCCACACGCCGTTGATGGCGACGTTGAGGTGGTCGGGCTCGAACACCGCGTCGGTGGTGCCGACGGCCGATAGCACCCGCCCCCAGTTGGGGTCCTCGCCGTGGATGGCGCACTTGAGCAGGTTGTTGCGGGCGACGGAGCGGCCGACCGTGACCGCGTCGTCCTCGGAGGCGGCGCCGACGACCTCGATCGCGATGGCCTTGGAGGCGCCCTCGGCGTCCACGAGCAGCTGCCGGGTGAGGTCGCCGCACACCTCGGTGAGCAGCGCCGTGAACTCCTCCTCGTCCGGGACGACCTCGGCGGCGCCGGAGGCGAGCAGCAGCACGGTGTCGTTGGTGGACATGCACCCGTCGGCGTCGAGCCGGTCGAGGGTGGTGCCGGTGGCCGCGCGCAGCGCCCGGTCCAGCGCGTCGGCGGGCAGGTCGGCGTCGGTGGTGACGACGCACAGCATGGTGGCCAGCGACGGGGCGAGCATGCCCGCGCCCTTGGCCATCGCGCCGATCATGTAGCCGCCGGCGCCCTGCCGGAAGGAGATCTTGGCGACGGTGTCGGTGGTGCGGATGGCGTCGGCCGCGGCGAGCCCGCCGTCCCCGCGCGACAGCTCGGCGGCGGCCTTGTCGACGCCGGACAGCAGCAGGTCCATCGGCAGCCGCTCGCCGATCAGCCCGGTGGAGCAGACGGCGATCTCGCCCGCCGAGTCCTCCAGCACCTCGGCGGCCTTCTCTGCGGTGGCGTGGGTGTCCTGGAAGCCGGCGGCGCCGGTGCAGGCGTTGGCGCCGCCCGCGTTCAGCACGACGGCGCGGACGCGGGCTCCCTTGAGGACCTGCTCGGACCACAGCACGGGCGCGGCCCGCACGCGGTTGCGGGTGAAGACGCCGGCGGCCGCGCGGGACGGCCCGTCGTTGACGACGAGGGCCAGGTCGCGGTTGCCGCTGTCCTTCAGCCCGGCGACGACGCCGGCGGCGCGGAAACCCCGGGGGGCGGTGACGCTCAAGGGGACACTCCGATCGTGGTCAGCCCGAGTTCTTCCGGGAGGCCGAGGGCGAGGTTGGCGCTCTGCACCGCGCCGCCCGCGGTGCCCTTGGTGAGGTTGTCGACGGCGGCGACCACGACGACGCGGCCGGCCGCCTCGTCCAGTGCGACCTGGACGAGGACGGTGTTCGCGCCGAGGGTCATGGACGTGGCGGGCCACTGCCCCTCCGGCAGCAGCCCGAGGAACGGCTCGCCCGCGTACGCCTGCGCGTAGGCGGCGCGCAGCGAGGCGGCGGTGACGCCGGGACGCGCCTTCGCCGAGCAGGTGGCGAGGATTCCGCGGCTCATCGGCGCGAGCGTCGGGGTGAAGGAGACCGAGACCGGCTCCCCCGCCGCCGCGCTGAGGTTCTGGATCATCTCGGGCGTATGCCTATGCGTGCCGCCGACGGCGTAGGCGGACACCGAGCCCATCACCTCGCTGCCCAGCAGGTGCGGTTTGAGGGCCCGCCCCGCGCCGGAGGTGCCCGAGGCCGCCACCACGACGACGTCGGGTTCGGCGAGGCCCGCGGCGAGCGCGGGGAACATCGCGAGCGAGACCGCCGTCGGGTAGCAGCCCGGGACCGCCACGCGCCTCGCGGAGCGCAGCGCGTCGCGCCGGCCGGGCAGTTCGGGCAGGCCGTAGGGCCAAGTGCCCGCGTGGGGGGTGCCGTAGAACCGCTCCCAGTCGCCGGGGTCGGCGAGGCGGTGGTCGGCGCCGCAGTCGATGACCAGGACGTCCCCGCCCAGCTGCTCGGCGAGCGGCCCGGACCGGCCGTGCGGCAGCGCCAGGAACACCACGTCGTGGCCGGAGAGCGTGCCGGGGGTGGTCTCCTCCAGGACGCGTCCGGCCAGGGATCGCAGGTGGGGCTGGTGCGCGCCGAGCTCGGTGCCCGCGTTGGAGCCCGCCGTGAGCGCGCCGATCTCGAACTCTGGATGCCCCGCCAGGATGCGCAGCACCTCGCCGCCCGCGTAACCGCTGGCGCCGGCGACCGCCGTCCGGATTCCCATGTCCACTCTGCCCTTCGCTGACGTCAAGCAAGAGTATGCATGAGGCTGGATGTCTATTCAACGACGGGTAACGTCTTTCACACCGTTGAGACGAGCGCCACAGTGAGAGGTAGTTAGGTATCTAATGATTTGCTATCTAAACATCAGGGCCCTAACATCGCTCGCATGGAGAACCCCGGCCTCGACGACCTGAAGACGTTCGGTCCCGTGGAGGAGTGGCCGATCGGGCGGCTCTTCGGCGCCGCCTCACGGCTGTCGGGCCCCATCGTGTGGCGCATCATCGAGCGGCACGGCATCAGCCCGGCGGGCTTCTTCCTGCTCCGCCTGCTCATCGTCGAGGACGGCCTGCGCCCCGGGGAGGTCGCCAAGCGCCTGATGGTCACCCCCGCCACGGTCACCTCGGTCGTCGACACGCTGGAGCGCAACGGCCACGTCCGGCGCGAGCGCTCCTACCGTGACCGGCGCGGCGTGATGCTGCTCATCACCGACTCCGGCCGCCGGTTCCTCGCCGAGAAGTCCGGCCCCATCGGCCGCGACCTCTCCGGCCTCTACGACGTCGTCGGCGAGGACGACGAGGCGGCCGTCCGCCGGTTCCTGCTCAAGCTGATCCACAAGTTCGAGAACTACTCCCCCGACGAAGAAGGAAAGGGAGACGGCGCGTGACCAATCCCCCCGAAACCGCCGTTCGCACAGTCGACCTGAAGAAGACCTATCCCGCGTCCGGCCCGCGTCCGGCGGTGCCCGCCGTCCAGGGCATCGACCTGGAGGTCCCGCGCGGCGAGTTCTTCGGCCTGCTCGGCCCGAACGGCGCGGGCAAGTCGACCACCATCGGCATGCTCACCACGCTCGTCGTCCCGACCGGCGGCACCGCCAGCGTGTCCGGCCTGGACGTGGTCCGCGACGCGGTCGAGATCAAGCGCCGCATCGGCGTCGTCTCGCAGAACAACACGCTCGACAGCGACCTCACCGTCGCCGAGAACCTGGAGTTCCGCGGCCGGTACTTCGGGCTCGGCGCGCGGGACGCCCGCAAGCGCGCCGCCGAGCTGCTGGAGCTGTTCGGGCTGACCGAGCAGCGCGGCGGCAACCCGTTCGAGATCTCCGGCGGGCAGGCCAAGCGCGTGATGATCTGCCGCGCCCTCATGCACGGCCCCGAGGTGCTGTTCCTGGACGAGCCGACCGCCGGGCTCGACCCGCAGACCCGCACCAACCTCTGGGACGTTCTGCGGGGGCTCCAGGCGGGCGGGCAGACGATCCTGCTCACCACCCACTACATGGAGGAGGCCGAGGCGCTCTGCGACCGGGTCGCCGTCGTCGACCACGGCAAGGTCCTCGCCAGCGGCACGGTGGACCAGCTGAAGTCCAGCGCCGGCGCGGACACGGTCATCACCGTGGCCTACGACTCCCCCGCCCCCGACGGGATCAAGGCCCTCGCCGACCGGGAGGGCATCAGCAAGGTCGAGGTCAACGACGGCCAGGTGCGCGTGTTCGCCGCCGAGCCCGAGGGGATCCTCGGCGAGCTCGTGGAAATCGGGTCCGTGGCCGGCGTCGGAGTCACCGACGCCAGCCAACTGCGTCCCAGTCTGGAGACCGTCTTCCTCTCCCTCACCGGAAGGGACTACCGCGATTGACCCCGTCCCTGCCCAAGCAACGGGTTTCAACCCAGCCCAGCGGTAGACCCGGTCGGTTCAGTTCTCACCGACCGGGCGTCACCAGAAGCATCACTCCTGCCACGATTCGTGGCCGCGATGGAGGAAAGCAATGAGCGTCACCGTTCTGGCACCGCCGCCGCCGGCGCGGGCCACCGTCCCCCGCACGTTCGCCGCGATGATGGCGCGCGAGGCGCGGGTGATGCGCAAGAACTTCCTGTCCACGTTCGTCCGGGTGCTGGTGCAGCCGGTCATGTTCGTGTTCGTGTTCGCCTACGTGCTGCCGAAGCTCGGCGGCGGCGCCATGGCGGGCGGGCCTGGCGGGCCCACGTTCTCCACCATCCTGCTGCCCGGGCTCGTCGGGTCGTCGATCATCATGCAGGCGATGATGGCGGTGATCTTCCCGCTGATGATGGAGCTGAACTGGCAGAAGTCGATCACCGACCGTGCGCTGGCGCCGGTCCCGGTGCCGCTGCTGGCCGTCCAGAAGATCATCGCGGCGGCGGTGCAGGGCCTGATCGGCGGGCTGCTGGTGTTCCCCGCGGTGCTGTTCATCCACGCCGACGGGCAGTCGCCCGAGGTGCACGTGGACAACTGGCCGGTGCTGATCGCCGTGATGGTGGTCGGGGCGCTGATGTCGGCGTCCGGCGGGCTGCTCCTCGGAACGCTGATGAACCCGCAGAAGGTCCAGATGCTGTTCGCGATGGTCCTGCTGCCGATGACGATGCTCGGCTGCGTCTACTACCCCTGGTCGGCGCTGGACAACATCCGCTGGCTCCAGATCCTCAGCCTGTTCAACCCGCTCGTGTACGTGAGCGAGGGGCTGCGCAGCGCGCTCACGCCGGAGATCCCGCACATGCCGGTGTGGGCGTTCATGCTCGCCATCGTCGGCGGGACGGTCCTGCTGACGTGGGGGGCGACCCGCACCTTCACCAAGCGCGTGCTGACCTGACCGGCACCGCGGCGGCCCCCGCGCGGAACCCTCCGCGCGGGGGCCGCCGTGTGCGCTACATCGGCTCGACCTCCGTGAGGCCGCACGAGCGGTCCATCCGCAACCAGCGGGTGATGCCGAGAGTGCGCAGGAACGGCACGTCGTGGCTGACCACGATCAGAGCCCCCTCGTAGGCCGCGAGCGCCTGCCCGAGCTGCGCGGCGCTGGCCATGTCGAGGTTGTTCGTCGGCTCGTCCAGCAGGAGCAGCTGCGGGGCCGGCTCGGCGAGCAGCAGCGACGCCAGCACGGCGCGGAACCGCTCGCCGCCCGACAGGGTCCCGGCCGGCTGGTCGGCCCGCGCGCCGCGGAACAGGAACCGCGCCAGCCCCGCCCGGATCCGCGCCGGCGGCGCGGACGGCGCCTGCGCCCGGACGTTCTCGGCCACGCTGAGGTCACCGTCCAGGACGTCCAGCCGCTGCGGCAGATACCGCACCCCGTCCACCCCGATCTTCACGGCCGCGCCCTCGGGGACGCCGTCGCCGACGAGCATCCGCAGGAACGTGGTCTTGCCCGAGCCGTTGGGCCCGACCAGCGCGATCCGCTCCGGTCCCCGGACGATCAGCTCCTCCAGCGTGCCGGGTTCCGGCTCGGGGGCGGCGAGACCCGTGACGGTGAGCACCGTCCGCCCCGCCGGGACGCGGGTGGCGGGCAACTCGACGCGGATCTCGGCGTCCTCGCGGACGGCCCCCTCGGCCTCGGTGAGCCGCGTGCGGGCGCCGGCGAGCCGCTCCTCGTGCATGATGCGGTGCTTGCCGGCCGAGACCTGCGCCTGCCGCTTGCGCTCGCCCATCACGATCTTCGGCTCGCGCTTGCTCTCCTGCATCTTGTTGCCGTAGCGCTTACGGCGGGCAAGCTTGACCTGCGCCTCCTCCAGCTCGCGCTTCTGGCGGCGCAGGTCGGTCTCGGCGGCCCGGACCGTCCGCTCCGCGGCCTCCCGCTCCACCGCGAGCAGGTCCTCGTAGCCCGACAGGTTGCCGCCGAAGGACCGGACGGAGCCCTCCCGCAGGTCGGCGATCTCGTCGACCCGGTCGAGCAGCTCCCGGTCGTGGCTGACGACGACGAGCACGCCCGTCCAGGTCTCCACCGCCTCGTACAGGCGGTCGCGCGCGTCCAGGTCCAGGTTGTTGGTCGGCTCGTCGAGCAGCAGGACGTCGGGGCGGGCCAGGAACCGCGCGGCCAGCCCGACCATCACGGCCTCACCGCCCGACAGCGTGGGGACCGTGCGGTCGAGCCCCAGGTGGCCGAGGCCGAGCCGGTCGAGCTCGGCGGCGGCGCGCTCCTCGACGTCCCAGTCGTCCCCGACGGCGGCGAAGTTCTCCTCGGTGGCCTCGCCGCGCTCGATCGCGTGCAGGGCCGCGCGGGTCGCGGTGACGCCGAGCAGGTCCGAGACCGTGGCGGTGTCGTCGAGGACGAGGTTCTGCGGCAGGTAGCCGGTCTCCCCGTCGACGCTGACGGTGCCCGACCCGGCGCGCAGCTCGCCGGCGATGATCCTCAGCAGGGTCGACTTGCCGGAGCCGTTGACGCCGATCAGGCCGGTCCTGCCGGTGCCGAACGCGGCGTCCAGCCCGTCCAGCACGACGGTGCCGTCCTCCCACGCGAACGACAGGTCCGAGCACACGATGGCGAATGACATTGGGCGGCCTCCATGGTGGTGAAAAAGATGCGGAACGCATGGAGACACCGCGGAACGCGCGACGCGCCGGCGGGCATGGCAAAGCCCGGCGGGGAAGAGTCCGCACTGAGGTCACGTGCGCGGGCCGGAGAGCGGCCACTGCGCGGTGTCGGACCTCAGATCCTCAATGGACTCCCCTACCGGGCGGCGATGTGACGCGGTCGAGACTACCCGACGGCCTATCGCAACACAAGTAGCGTTAGGACTTGGTCTCGGCCGGGACGCGAGCGTGCCCCGGACCCCGCGCGAGGATCCGGGGCACGCCCGCGTTCCGTCAGGCGCCGCGCAGGGCGGCTCCGGTCCGCTCGGAGGCGGCGGCCACGGCGGAGTCGCGGGCCTGCGACGCCTCCTCGGCCGTCAGCGTCCGGTCCGGGGCGCGGAACCGCAGCGAGTACGCCAGCGACTTGCGGCCCTCGCCCACCTGCTCGCCCGTGTAGACGTCGAACAGCCGGATCGCCTCCAGGAGCCCGCCCGCCCCGTCGCGCAGGGCCGCCTCGACCTCCGCGGCCGGCACCGCGGAGTCCACGACCAGCGCGACGTCCTGCATCGCGACCGGGTAGGACGACACGTGCGGCGCGCGGACGGTCGCCGGCTCGCCGAGGCGGCGCAGCTCCAGCTCCATCGCGCACGACCGCGCGGGCAGCCCGTACGCCTTCGTGACGCGCGGGTGCAGCTCGCCGGCGTGCCCGACGAGGGTGTCGCCCGCGTACAGCGCGGCGCAGCGGCCGGGATGCCAGGGCGCGTGCTGGTCGGCCTTCACCGCCAGCTCGACGCCGACCTCGCGGGCCACCGTGCGGGCGGCCTCCACCGCGTCCGCCCACAGCGCCGGACGGCCCCCGCCCCACCAGCCCGACGGCTCGCGGTCGCCCGACAGCACCACCGCGACGCGGTACGGCTGGTCGGGCAGCGCGGCCTCCAGCCCGGCGACCTCCTCGGCCGTCGGGCCGCGGTCCACGGCGAGCCGAGGCGCCCGCTCCGGGGCGTCCGGGCGCGGGCGGAACACCACACCGATCTCGAACAGGGCGGTGTCGCCGAAGCCGCGCCCCGTGTTGAGCGCCAGCACCTTGAGCAGGCCCGGCAGCAGCGTGGTGCGCAGCAGCGGCTCCTCCTCCGACATCGGGTTCGCGAGCCGCAGCGTCCGACGCCGCGCGTCGTCCGCCGGGAGCTGGAGGCCGTCCAGGTCCTTCTCGGCGACGAACGGGAAGGCGAGCGCCTCCACGTACCCGGCGCCGGCGAGCGCGCGGCCGACCCGGCGGCGCAGCCGCTGCTCGGCGGTCAGGCCCTTGCCCGCCGCCGGGCGCGGCGCCCGGGCCGGGATGTCCTCGTACCCCTCGAGGCGGATGACCTCCTCGGCGAGGTCGTTGGGCGCGGTGAGGTCGGGACGCCAGGACGGCGGCGTCACCGTCAGCACGTCGTCGCCGGACACCGCGCAGCCGACCTGCTCCAGGCGCCGGACGACCGCGTCGCGGCCGTAGACCACGCCCGCCACCCGGTCGGGGTGCCCGGCCGGCATCGTCACCACGGGCCGCTCGACCGGCGCCTCGGCGTGCGTGACACCGGCCACGATCTTCGCGCCGCCCAGCTCGGCGAGCATCCGCACCGCCCGGTACGAGGCGTACAGCGGCAGCTCGCGGTCGACGCCGCGCTCGAACCGGTGGGACGCCTCGCTGTGCAGCCGGTGCCGGCGGCTCATCCGGGCGGTGCCCATGGCGTCGAAGTGCGCGGCCTCGACGACCATGTCGGTCGACCGGTCGTCGATCTCGGTGGCGAGGCCGCCCATCGTCCCGGCCATCGAGATCGGCCCCGACGCGTCGGTGATGAGGATGTCGTCGGGGTCGAGGGTCCGCTTGACGTGGTCCAGCGTCTCCAGCCGCTCGCCGGGTTCGGCGCGCCGCACGACGATCGGGCCGGTCAGCTTGTTCCGGTCGAACGCGTGCAGCGGCTGCCCGAGCTCCAGCATCAGGTAGTTGGTGATGTCGACCGCCAGCGACACCGGCCGCATCCCCGCGCGGTACAGGCGCACCTGCATCCACACCGGGGTCCGCGCGTCCGGGTCGAAGCCGCTGACCTCGCGCAGGACGAACCGGTCGCACACGGACGGGTCGCCGATGCTCGCCGGGTAGCTCGGCGCGTCCTCGGGGGGCGGTTCCACGGCCGCCGGGTCCTTGAACGGCACGCCGTAGGCGATGGCCGCCTCGCGGGCGATGCCGCGGATGGACAGCGCGTAGCCGCGGTCGGGCGTCACGGCGATGTCGAGGACGTCGTCGCGCAGCCCGAGCAGCTCGATCGCGTCCGTGCCGACGGGGGTGTCCGGCGGCAGGACGAGGATCCCGCCGTGGTCTTCGCCGATCCCGAGTTCGTCCACCGAGCAGATCATGCCCGCCGACATCCGGCCGTAGGTCTTGCGGGCGCCGATCTCGAAACCGCCGGGCAGCACGCCCCCCGGCAGGATGACCACGACGCGGTCGCCGACCGAGAAGTTGACGGCGCCGCAGACGATGCTCTGCGGCTCCCCCGTGCCGTTGGCGTCGCCGACGTCCACCTGGCAGTGCCGGATCGGCTTCTTGAAGCCGGTCAGCTCCTCGATCGCCAGGACCTCGCCGACCACGAGCGGGCCGGCGATGTCGGCGCCGGGCGACTCGACCGTCTCGACCTCCAGGCCCGCCGCGATCAGCTCGGCGGCCAGCGCGCGGCCCGTGACGTCGGCCGGAAGCTCGACGTGCTCGCGCAGCCAGGAAAGCGGGGCCCGCATCAGATCTCCGTCCCGAACGGGAGGGTGAACCGGACGTCACCCTCCACCATGTCGTACATGTCCTCCACGCCGTGCCGGAACATCAGCGTCCGCTCGACGCCCAGCCCGAACGCCCAGCCGCTGTAGCGGTCCGGGTCGACCCCGCAGGCCACCAGCACCCGCGGGTTGACCATGCCGCAGCCGCCGAGCTCGATCCAGCCCTCCGAACCGCAGGTGCGGCACGGGTCGCCGCCCGGCTCCGCGGACGCGCCCCGGCACACGAAGCACTGCATGTCCACCTCGGCGGACGGCTCGGTGAACGGGAAGAACGACGGCCTGAACCGCGTCTTCAGCCCCTCGCCGAACATCCCGGTGACGAACGCGTCGATGCCGCCCCGCAGGTCGGCCATCGTCAGCCCCTCGTCGACGGCGAGGCCCTCCAGCTGGTGGAACACCGGGCTGTGCGTGGCGTCGAGCTCGTCGGTGCGGAACGTGCGGCCCGGCGCCACCACGTACACCGGCAGCGGCCGCGACAGCAGCGACCTGATCTGCATCGGCGAGGTGTGGGTGCGCATCACCAGCCCGGAGTCCTCCGACTCGACGAAGAAGGTGTCCTGCATGGTGCGGGCCGGGTGGTCGGGCAGGAAGTTCAGGGCGTCGAAGTTGAACCACTCCGCCTCGACCTCGGGCCCCTCGGAGACCTCGAAGCCCATCGAGACGAAGACGTCGGCCATCCGCTCCTGCATCGTGGTCAGCGGGTGGCGGGCGCCGCGCGGAGCGCGGTCCCACGGGAGGGTGACGTCGACGGTCTCCTCGACGAGGACGCGGCGGTCGCGCTCGTCCTCCAGCTCGGCCTGGCGCTCCTTGAGCGCCTTCGCCACCGCCCCCCGGGCGGCGCCGATGCGCTTGCCGGCCTCGGCCCGTGCCGCGGGCGGCAGCGCGCCGATCTCGCGGTTGGCCAGGGCCAGCGGGGAGCGGTCGCCGGCGTGCGCCAGCCGGACCTGCTTCAGTGCGTCGAGGTCGGCGGCCGCGGCGATCGCCGCGAGCGCCTCGGCGCGGGCCCGCTCCAGCTCATCGGGCTGCAGCGCGGACACCTCGACGGGGTCATAGGACTTGTTGGGTGCAGACATGTGGTGTGATCGACTCCGGTCGGCGTGGGACGCCCGCAGTCTAGTGCGCGGGCGGAGAACATCCGGAAAGCGTGCGCGTGACGCGCTGGCCCGACCAGGGGCCCGATGCCGTGCCGCGGCGTGGACCGCGGGTCAGCCGGCGTAGTCGGGGGCCCCTGCGGGCACGGTAAATCGGAACTCGGCGCCGCCGCCGGGCGCCCGCCGCACGGTGATCACACCGCCGTGCGCCTCGACCAGCCCCTTGACGATGTAGAGCCCGAGCCCGGTGCCGCCGCGGCGGCTGCCGCCGGGGCCGCGCCAGAACTGCCGGAAGACGCGCTGGACGGCCTCGGGCGGAATGCCCTCGCCCTCGTCGCGCACCGACACGGCCGCCCCCTCCTTGTGTGCGTCCGGCTCCACCACAATGGTGACAGTGCCCGCCCCGTGGCGCACCGCGTTTTCGACGAGGTTGCCGAGGATTTGATCCATCTTGTCGGGATCGAGCCACATCTCGGGCAGCTCGCCGCGCGTCTCGAAGCGGAAGCGGTCCTCCGGCTCCCCGGCCGCGACGCGGCCCGCGATGACCTTGCGGACCTCGTCGGGGAGATCGACGACCTGGCGGCGCATCTCCAGCCGCCCCGACTCGATGCGGGACACGTCCAGCAGCTCGGTGATCAGCCGGGTGACCCGGTCGGCGTCGGCGTTGACGGTCTCCAGCATCACCCGCTTCTGGTCGTCGTTGAAGCGGTGCCACTTGGCCAGCAGCGTCGCGGTGAACCCCTTGACGCTGGTGAGCGGGGAGCGCAGCTCGTGGGCGACGGTGGAGACGAGGTCGGCGCGGTCGCGCTCCTGCCGGGCGCGGTGCAGGGCGTCGCGCAGGCACACGGTGAAGCGTTCCACACGGCGGTCGGCGTCGCGCCGGTACGCCGCGGTCACGAGCACCTCGGTGCCGCCGGGGAGGAACAGCACGCGCTCGGGATGGCGCGTCCGGGTGGACAGGCCGTCGTAGGGGGCCAGGCACTTCCACCAGTCGCGGCCCTCGGCGTCGTGCAGGGGCAGGACGTCGCGGAAGTCGCGGCCCACCGCCGATCCGGCGGGAACCCCGGTGATCCGCGCGGCGGCGGCGTTGAACACGATGACGCGGGCGTCCCGGCCGGCGACCATCAGCCCGTCGGGCAGGTCGTCCGGGCCGCCCCCCTCGAGGCCCGGCCCGGACCCCGTCCCGGGTCCGCGCGCGGCCACGAGAGGGGATTCCTCTCCGCCCACAGCGGCCTCCAGACACCGATGGGAACGCGGCCTGTCGGAAAGAGACTCTAGCCGGAGTCGGGCCCCTAACGGGACCCGGAAACCGCCTCGCGGCAAGGCATGTGTAGCCTCCCGGCCGGGTGTCGCCGTCTCCCCCGGAGGGCCTCATCAGCGGTTCGCGCCCTCATCCGGACCTCGTGGGCGAGTCATGACCGGACAGCGCGGCCTCGACGTCGCGGTGGATCGCGAACAGCCGGTGCAGGCCGGTGATCCTCAGCAGCCGCAGCTGGGCGGGCCGCACACCGGCGAGCGCGATCTCGCCGCCGTCGGCGGAGATCTGGTTGTGCGCGGCGACCAGCGCGCCGAGCCCGGCCGCGTCGCAGAACGGGACGGCGGCGAAGTCGGCCACCAGGCGGCGCGGCCCCGTCCCCGGCAGCCGCCCGTGCGTCTCGACGAGCCGGTCGCGCAGCGGGCCGGCCGTGCGCAGGTCGATCTCCCCCGCCACCGCGACGACGGCCGTGCCGGCCGCGACCCGGGAGGTCTCGATGCGGAGCCCGTCGCCGGCGTGCGCGCCGGAAACGCCGGGGGCGGCGTCCGGGACGGCGGAGGCCCGGACCGCTCCGGCCCGGCACCGCACCGCCGGTGGACGCCGGCCCGCCCTTCCGGCCCGCCTGCTGTCCTCGGTCATACGCTCGCCCCCACTCTGTGCGGCCCCATCGCCGCCCTGGTCAACCCACTGATCAACACGTTAGGCGCGGTTCCGCGACGGCGTGATCCCCCGCCGGTCGCGGTTCTCGCTCCTACCCGCGGACGAGCCCCGCGCGGCGGCGGGCCCCCGTGCCCCCGCGTCCACGCGGAGACCATCTTCCCAGCTCACCTGTCACGAGGCGGCGCCAATGGCGACCGCATGCGGCCATTCGATCACAGAATGCAGTGAAACACCGCGACCTCGCCGTGCGTCACGTACGGCGCGGGCCCTCACCCTGGGAGCCGCGCTGGGCGCGGGCGGACGCGTAGAGGCATACGGCCGCGGCCGTCGCGAGGTTCAGGCTCTCGGCATGCCCGTAGATCGGCACGCGGACGACCTCGTCCACATGCCGCAGGATCTCCTCGGGCAGCCCCCACGCCTCGTTCCCGAACACCCAGGCGGTGGGGCGCGCGAGCACCCCCTCGTCGATCGCCTCGTCGAGGGTGCGGTCGCCCGCGCCGTCGGCGGCGAGGACCGTCAGGCCCGCGCCCTTCAGCTCGGGGATCAGCGTGTCGAACCGGGGGCCGACGACGACCGGCAGGTGGAACAGACTGCCCGCGGAGGCGCGGACGCACTTGCCGTTGTAGGGGTCGACGGACGCGTCGGTGAACACGACCGTCTCCGAGCCCGCGGCGTCGGCGGTGCGCAGGACGGTTCCCGCGTTGCCGGGGTCGCGGACGTGCGCCAGCACGGTCACCAGCCGCGGGCCGTTCTCCAGCGCCCGCTCCAGCGGGACGTCGACGAACTCGCAGACCGCCAGCAGCCCCTGCGGGGTGACGGTCTGGGCGAGTTCCGCCATGATCTCGCCGCTGACGCGCAGCACCGGCGCGCCGGCGCGCTCGGCGGCGAGCACCAGCTCGGGGTGGCGGGCCTCCGCCTCGGCCGTGGTGAAAAGCTCGGCGAGCCCGCCGGGGATCCGCAGCGCCTCCCGCACCGCCTGCGGCCCCTCGGCGAGGAACCGGTTCTCACGGCGCCGGAACGCGCGTTTGGCGAGCCGCCGAGCGGCCTTCACCCGTGGTGATCGGAGAGAGGTCAGCTCGCGGCCCGCCATGTCGCTGTGATCGCCCGTGTGCCGGCCCCCCGGCTCAGGCCGCCTCCGAACCCTCGGCCGGCAGCGCGTCCTTGGCCACCTTGACCAGGGCGGCGAAAGCCGGGGCGTCGTTGACGGCGAGCTCGGCGAGCATGCGCCGGTCGACCTCGACCTCGGCGGCCTTCAGGCCCTGGATGAACCGGTTGTAGGTGATGCCGTTGGCGCGGGCCGCGGCGTTGATCCGCTGGATCCACAGCCGGCGGAACTGGCCCTTGCGGTCCTTGCGGTCCCGGAAGGCGTAGGTCATCGAGTGGAGCTGCTGCTCCTTGGCCTTGCGGTACAGGCGCGAGCGCTGCCCGCGGTAGCCGCTCGACCGCTCCAGGACGACCCGACGCTTCTTGGCGGCGTTGACCGCCCGCTTCACGCGTGCCACGTGCTGACTCCTTCGTGGGGGCCGGGGCCGTGCTGGCCTCGGCCGGTCGGCTGATGTTCCTGGTCGAGTGCTACTTGCGCAGCAGCTTCTTGATGTTCTTGGCGTCGGCGTCGGCCACCACGGCGGGGCCGGACAGCCGGCGCGTCCGCTTGGTCGGCTTGTGCTCGAGCAGGTGGTTCTTGTTGGCGCGGCGGCGCATCACCTTGCCGGAGCCGGTCAGCTTGAAGCGCTTCTTGGCACCGCTGTGGGTCTTGGTCTTCGGCATGGTCGCCGTCGTCTCCCTCTTTCCGGCCTCCGTGCCGACCGGCACGGAGGCGCGCCTGATCGGCGCATCGCACGACGATGCGTGGACGCGCCAGGTCAGGCTTCAATGTACGTACGCCGCGACTTCGCTCGACCGCGAGGCCGCGATGGGGACCGCCGCGAGGCCGGCCCCGGAAACGGCCGTCAGACGGTGGTCTCCGACTCCTGCCCGCGGGCCGTCTTCTTCTTGTGCGGACCGAGCACCATGATCATGTTTCGGCCGTCCTGCTTGGGCCGCGACTCGACGAAGCCGAGCTCCTCGACATCGTCGGCGAGCCGCTGCAGCAGCCGGAAACCGAGCTCGGGACGGGACTGCTCACGACCACGGAACATGATCGTGACCTTCACCTTGTCCCCGGCCTTCAGGAACCGCACCACGTGACCCTTCTTGGTCTCGTAGTCGTGCGGGTCGATCTTCGGGCGGAGCTTGATCTCCTTGATGACCGTGTGCGCCTGGTTCTTCCGCGCCTCACGCGCCTTCATCGCGGACTCGTACTTGAACTTGCCGTAGTCCATGAGCTTCGCGACGGGCGGACGCGCGGTGGGCGCCACCTCGACGAGGTCGAGGTCCGACTCACGCGCGAGTTCAAGGGCCTTGGCGATGGGCACGATGCCCACCTGTTCGCCGTTCGGGCCGACGAGCCGGACCTCGGGCACGCGAATGCGGTCGTTGATACGCGGTTCGGCGCTGATGGGACCTCCTAGGGGCCGTTCGCAAGTTCATTGGACCGGTCGTACCCCGAGGCTTCCACGAGAAAAGCCCCGCACGACTCACGCACGGGGCCACCTTCGGTCTCCCGGGACGGACACGCCGCCCGGAAACGACGACGGGACGGGCTCAGCGCCCGTTCGCCGGACCGAGACCCACCGGCCTTGCAGCCGGTCAGGTGGGAGGTGGCCTCCGCTTGAGCGCCCGGCACGCGCCACCATCTGGTCGCGCGCACAAGGCCGGTCGACCACCAAGAATACCACCCAGTGGGGCCGGGTGCGTCATGCCGGACGCTCTCCCGCCGCATACCGCGCGAGAGCCCGGATGAGGGTACGCCTTCCGGTACAACAGGCAGGGAGGCGGCGCCATTCCCGGTGCCCGCGGCCCGCGGACAAGTGAGAGTGTTCTGGCCGGGCGGGCGTCTCGGCGCGCGGGCCGCCGATTGTTACGGTAGAGCCGAGACGGCCCGGTGGGGCCGGCACCAGGGAGGTTTCCCCGCGATGCCCTCGGTCGACGCCGGCGCCGCCGGCCCGCTCACCGCCACGCCGCCGGCCCGGCTCCAGTTCGCGCAGAAGGCGTTCATCGTCTCGGGCGGGCGGCTGCTGCTGGTCCGCAAGGCCGCCACGGACCCGTTCCACCCCGGCCGCTGGGAGGTGCCCGGCGGGCGGCTGGAGGAGGAGGCCGACCTCGATCTCGACGACCACATCCGCCGCGAGGTCTGGGAGGAGGTCGGTCTGAAGATCGATCCGGGGCCGCCGTTCCACCTGTGGCAGTGGTTCATGCCCGACCGCGGGCATCCCGGCGGGCAGATCCGGGTGGTGGCGGCGGCGCGCCGCTGCCGGCCCGTGACCCTGGACGCCACCCTGGAGAACCAGGACGTCAGCGACCATCTGGACCGGTGCGCCTGGGTGCCGCTGCGCGAGGCCGGCGGGTACGACCTCATCCCGAGCCTGCGCCCGGTGATGCGGGCCTTCCTGCTTCCGATCGGCTGAGCCGGGTGACGGCGCCGTTCCGATCGCCCCTCGAATGGCCGGGTCTCGACGGCGCCGCCGAGCGCCGCTTCGCGCTCTTCGTCATCGGGGACGCGGTGATCGAGGTGCGCGCGAGCCTGTCGGGCGTCCGCTTCGCCGAACTCGACGCCGACCGGCTCTGCTACGCGCCGGCCCGCGTGCTCGCCGCGGGGACCGCGGTCAACCTCGCCCGCTGCGCGGTGCGCCACTTCCGCCGGGTCGGCGTGCTGGCCAAGGTCGGCGACGACGACTACACGGAGGCGATCCGCCGCGAACTGGGCCGGATCGGCGCGGCCCACCGCCTGGTCGTCGAGCCCGGCGTCCCGAACGGCGTGTCGGTGATGCTGCTCGACGGCTCCGCCGCGGACGGCGGCGGACCCGGCGTCCGGCTGCTGGTCGTCCAGGACGAGCCGCCCGCCCGGCGGCTCACCGCGGCGGACGTGCGCGCGGCCGCGGACGGGATCGAGGACGCCGACGTGCTGGCCGTGGACGGATACTCGCTGCTGGCCCCCGGGTCCCGGGAGGCGGTCCACGAGGCGGTGCGCACGGCGCGCGCGGCGGGCACGCGGGTCGCGTTCGACGTCGTCCCCCACGACATGGACGCGCGGGTCCCGGCGTCCTGCGTACTGCCGGTCCTGCGGCGGGCCGATCTCGTCGTCTCGGAGGCGCACACCCTCGCGCGCCTGCTCGGGCAGCCGCCGCCGGAGGGCGGCCGGGAACCGCGGGATCTGCTGCCGGTCCTCGACCGCGCCGTCCCCGGAGGCCCCCTGTGGCTGCTGCGGTTCGGTCCGACGTCCCTGGAACGGGTGCTCGCCCACCAGCGGGGACGGCCGCCGGTGGTGTACTCCACCGGCTACGGAGACGGGGCGCCGCGGGCGGGGTACGGGGACCGGCTGACCTCGTGCGAGCTCTACTGGTGGCTGTCGGGAGGCTGATCCGTGCCGGACGGGGCGGCCGCCGCCCGCATCGCCCGCAGCGTGCGCAGGAAGCGTCGCCTGGTGGTGGGCAGCCCGAAGGTCTCCTGCCACCGCCAGGCCCGGCCCGGGTCGGCCGACGCCACGGCCCAGCGCAGGAACTGGCTCGGCACGCCGTCGCCCGGGTGGACGGTCGCGACGCCGTCCTCCTCGATCAGCAGGTAGGAGCGACCGGCGCGGTAGCGGGCCCGGAGAGCCGCATGATCAGCCGGAACACCCGGGTGCCCCTGCCCCTCCACGACCGCGCGTACGCCCGTCATGCCGGGGAGGAAGTGCCAGTGCGCGTGGTCGATGCACGCGCCGCCGCCCTGGGAGCTCGCCGGTCCGTGCTCCAACAGCAGCAGGCCACCGGATCCGTACGCCTCCCGGTAGAGGCGGGCCACGCGGTCGCGCCACCCCAGCGCGCGCTCCCACATCGGCCCGGAGAAGTCTCCGGCGCACTGGTGGTGCTCGCGCGTCACCAGCAGGAGGTGCCCGTCGGCGAGCGGCGCGACGTCCGGGATCAGGAAGAAGTCGCGGTCACCGGCGATGACGCCCGCCTCGCCGGGCAGGCCGGCCATGGCGTTGAAGCGGAACCGCAGCGGGGGGCACAGGACGCAGTCGTGATCGGGCTCGTTCTGGACGGTCGGTTCGGCCAAGCCACCTCCAGCATCGCGGAACGTGGGAGCGGTCTTCCTCAAGCGTGCCCGGTACCGCACCCCCGCGCTCGCTGCGGCGGCGGATACAGACGCGGAACGGGCGAGGTACAAATCCTGGCCCGCCGGGAATAACAAGAGCAGAAGGCAAGAACGTGAACCAGACACCCCCGCTCCCTTCCCGTGCGCCCCGTGCGCCCCGCGCCGCCCGCTCCGCCGCCTGGCGCCGCGGCGCCGACGCCCCGGGCATCGACCTGGCCGTCCTCGACGCCCGCCTGAACGAGTCCCTGGACGTCCTGCGCGACACCTACGCCCCCGCGCTCGGCGCCGGCGGGGGCTGGTACCACGAGCTCGCCCGGCCGGAGCCCGGCACCACCGCCACCGCCCTCGGACTGATGGCGTTCGCCGAGGCGGGACGGCCGTTCGAGCACTTCGACGACGGCCTGGAACTCCTCGCCGCCCGGCAGACCCGGTCCGACGACCCGCTGCGCGACGGCGGCTGGGCCACCAAGACCAGCCTCGGCATGCCGGTGGTCGAGGCCACCGGCTGGATCGCGCGCTTCCTCGCCCGCGCCCGCTGCGGCCTGCGCGAGGACGCTCCCGACCTGGAGCGCGCCTACCGGTGGCTGCTGTACAACCAGAACCCCGACGGCGGATGGGGCTCGCTGCACGGCTGCCCGTCCCGGGTGTGGCTGACCTGCCTGGCGCTGCGCGCGCTCAGCGCGCTCAACCCCTACGACCCCGCCGTCGACCGCGGCGTGGAGTGGCTGACGGCGGACCGGACCGCGCACCGTCCCGCCTGGGGCCCGACGCAGGCGTCCCGGCCCACCGTCACGCACACCGCGTTCGCGCTGGTGACGCTGGCCGAGGCGCGCCCGGACCTGAGGACCGAGCGGCTGATGGACGCCTACGACTGGCTGCTGAGGAACCTCGACCCCGACGACGACCACACCTGGATAGAGACCTACGGCGTCTCGCCGAGCACCCTGTCGGGACGCGGCGCCGGGCCGGAGCCGGTGTGGCGGCTCGCCCTGTGGCACTACGGGCTGCCGATCGCGCTCACCGCGCTGCTGCGGGACCCGCGCGGACCGCACGGGCCGACCGTCGCCCGCGCGTTCCGGACGCTGGTGCGCGGCGAGGTCGCCGACCCGCGCTGGAACGGCTACCCGGGCAGCGGGCTCACGTCGCTGTGGACGCTGTGGTGGCGGCTGGAGACGCTGGTCGCGCTCTCCCGGGTCCCGCTCGCCGGGAACGCCGACGTCCTGCACTGGCTTCCGGACGCGATGGTCGTGCAGCGCGCCCACGCCCGGGAGCGTCCGCTGGCCGACCTGCTCCCGCACCGCCCCATCGTCGACCCGGTCGGGATGGTCCAGCGGCACTGGGCGGCGTGCCTGCTGAGCCTGGTGTGCGCCGGCAGCGCGCTCGGCGTCGCCGCCGGCGTGTGGGGCTGGAAGGACTTCTGGCTCAGCGTGATCCTGCCCATCGTCCTCACCAGCATCGACGAGTCGGTGAAGCGGCGCCGTGCCCAGCGCGCCCCGCCCTGAGGCGGGTCAGGCGCGGCGGGCGAGCTCCGCCTCGCCCGCGGCGCGCATCGCCTCCACCGGCACGTCGTCGCGGCCGGTCATCAGGGCCACCTGCCGGACGGCCTGGTGCAGGAGCATCGCGAACCCGCCGACGACCGTGCCGCCCGCTCGCTCGACGGCCACCGCGAGCGCCGTCGGCCACGGCGCGTACACGACGTCGAAGACGGCCGCGCCGGACTCGGCGACCGGGGCGGCGAACGCGTCGGCGGCCCGCCCGGGCAGCGTCGACACCACGAGCTCCGCCGGGAGGTGCGCCGGCGCCTCGTCGAGCTTCACGACCCGGACCGCGAGCCCGAACCGCTCCCCCACCCCGGCCGCGCCCGCGGCGCGCTCCGGGGTGCGCGCCGCGAGGACCGCCTCGCGCGTGCCGAGCCGGGCGAGCGCCGCCAGCGCGGACGCGGCCGTCGCGCCGCCGCCCAGCACCAGCGCCGTGGCCGGAGCCTTCAGCCCCGCCTCGGCGAGCGCGGTCTCGATGCCGTGCACGTCGGTGTTGTCGCCGTGCCGCCGCCCGTCCCGAAGAACGATCGTGTTCGCGCCCCCGACCTTCACCGCGAGGTCCGAGACCGTGTCCACGAGGCCGAGCGCGACGCGCTTGAGCGGCATGGTCAGCGACAGGCCCGCCCATTCGGGCCCGAGCCCCTCCAGCACCGCGGCCAGGCCGTCCTCGCCGCACTCGACCGCGTCGTAGGACCAGTCGTCCAGCCCCATCGCCGCGTACGCCGCCCGGTGCAGCACCGGCGACAGCGAATGGGCGATCGGCGACCCCAGCACCGCCGCGCGGCGGCCCGCCCCGCCGGTCACTGGCCCGGGTGCGCCTTCTGCCATGCCCGGAACTCCTTCTCGATCGCCAGCCGCTGCTGCTCCGTCGTGGCGAACTTGGTGACCTTGTTCGTCGGGTCGGTGGCGATGAAGTACAGCCACGTCCCCTCCTCCGGGGCCAGCGCCGCCTCGATCGCGTCCGGGCCCGGATTGGAGATCGGGCCGGGCGGCAGACCCGCGTGCAGGTAGGTGTTGTAGGGCGAGGGGGTCAGCAGGTCCTTCTCGGTGACGGTGAGCCGACGCTCGTTCAGCGCGTACAGGACCGTGGTGTCGAACTGCAGCTTCATGCCCTTCTCCACCCGGTTGTAGATGACCCGGGAGATCTTCGGCAGGTCGCTGGGCTTGCCGCCCTCGGCCTGGACCAGGCTGGCGAGCGTGATGACCGTCGCCGGGTTCATGTTCGCCTTGCGCGCCTCGGCGACGAGGTCGACGCCGGCGGCCTCCTTGTTGAAGCGCCCCACCATCTCCTTGAGGATCTGCTCCGCGGTGCCGTTCGGGTCAAGGTCGTAGCGCCCCGGGTACAGGTACCCCTCGACCTTGCCCCGCGCGTAGGCGGGCAGCCCGAGGCTCTTCGGCCGCTTCGCCACCGCCTGGAACTCCTTGACGGAGATGCCGGTCTTCTTCGCCAGCAGCTCGTAGACCTCGACGGCCCGGCGGCCCTCGGGGATCACGACCTGGTTCCCGGCCCGCGACTTCGGGTCCAGCAGCAGCGCCACCGCCGCGGCCGACGACATCCGCAGCCGCATCTGGTAGAAGCCCGGCTGGATGCTGGAGGCGCGCGTCTCCTTGTTGTAGGTCTTCACGAACGCCTCGGAGCTCTTGACCACCTGGTGCTGCTCCAGCGTCGTCCCGATCACCGACCCGGTCGCGCCGTCCTTGATCTGGACGGTGACCTTGCCGGACCCCGCGCCGTCGTAGTCCGGCGGATGCCACTTGTTGTCGAGCCACGCGTACCCGAGGACGCCGCCGGTACCGAACACGGCCACGAGGAACGCCATCGCGAACAGCGCGGCGGCGCGCCCGCTGCGCTTGCGGCGCTTCTGGCGCTTGCGCCGCCGCCGCTGGTCCCGCCTGCCGCGCGGCTCCTCGGACGGAGGCCCGTCGCCGTACGGGTCGGAGAAGAGGTCCAAGTCGTTCATGGGCTCCCCTGGACGATCTCGCCCGGGGGGCGTCCGGTCAACCGCTCGGCGTCGAGGGCCGCCTGGAGCAGGACCGCCGCGGCGGCCTGGTCGACCACCTTGCGCCGGGCCTGGCCGTGCACGCCGCCGGCCCGCAGGCCGCTCTCGGCGGTGACGGTGGTGAGCCGCTCGTCGTGCAGCCGCACGGTCTCCGGGGGGAGGCGGTCGGCGAGCCTGGCCGCGAACCTGCGGGCCGACCGCGCCGCGGGCCCCTCCCGGCCCGACAGCGACGTCGGCAGCCCCACGACGACCTCGATCGCCCCGTGCTCGGCGACCAGGTCGACGAGCCGGTCGACGTCGCCCTTGCCGCTCTTCACGGTCTCCAGGGGAGAAGCGAGGATCCCGCCCGGATCGCACCGGGCGACCCCGACGCGCACGCTCCCGACATCGACCCCCAGTCGCACGCCCTGCCTCATCGCCTCGCCTCCGCTCGGCGGCTCGGAGCGCAACCCGGCACCGGCTTCCCTCGTCGCGTGCTCACTCCTCCGTCGCTCCGCGCGCTCCTCAGTCCACCCGGCGCCGCGCTCCTCACGGGCCTCATCGCCTCGCCTCCGCTCGGCGGCTCGGAGCGCAACCCGGCACCGGCTTCCCTCGTCGCGTGCTCACTCCTCCGTCGCTCCGCGCGCTCCTCAGTCCACCCGGCGCCGCGCTCCTCACGGGCCTCATCGCCTCGCCTCCGCTCGGCGGCGAGACTCGTTTCTCCTGTCCCGTCGTGCCGGGCTCACGCCGCCCCTACCGCCTGCTCGACGGCGGCGAGGGCGTCGCCGATCGCGGCGGGGTTGGCGCCGCCCCCCTGGGCCAGGTCGTCCTTGCCGCCGCCGCCCCCGCCGAGCGCCTTGGCGGCCAGGCCGACGAGGGCGCCGGCCTTGAGGCCGCGGTCGCGCGCGCCCTGGGTGACGGCGACGACCACGACGGGGCGGTCCTTCGGCACGCCCGCGACCATCACGACCGCGGGGCGCGAGGTGAGGCGGCCGCGGATGTCGACGGCGAGCTTGCGCAGGTCGTCGGCGCCGGTGCCGTCGGGGGCGCGGTGCCCCACGAACGCGGTGCCCGCCACGTCCTTGGCGCCCTCGGCGAGGGACCCGGCGATCGCGAGGACCTGCTGGGAGCGGAGCTTCTCCAGCTCCTTCTCGGCGTCCCGCAGCCGGGCGACCACGCCGGAGACGCGCTCGGGCAGCTCCTCCTTGCGGGTCTTCATCTGCTCGGCGAGCTGCGCCACGAGGACGCTCTCGCGGGCCAGGAAGCGGAAGGCGTCGATGCCGACGAGCGCCTCGACGCGGCGGACGCCGGCGCCGATGGACGACTCGCCCAGCACCTTGACCAGGCCGAGCTGCCCGCTGCGGGCGACGTGGGTGCCGCCGCACAGCTCGCGGGAGTAGTCGCCGACCTCGACGACCCGGACCTCGTCGCCGTACTTCTCGCCGAACAGCGCGAGCGCGCCCATCGCGCGGGCCTCGTCGATCGAGGTGTGGAAGGCGCGCACGTCCAGATCGCCGACCAGGACCTCGTTGACCTCGTCCTCGACGTCGCGCAGCACGCTCGCGGGGACGGCGCCGGACGCGGTGAAGTCGAACCGGAACCGGCCGGGCGAGTTCTCCGACCCGGCCTGCGCGGCGGACTCGCCGAGCGCGCGGCGGAACCCGGCGTGCACCAGGTGGGTCGCGGTGTGCGAGCGGGAGATCGCCCGGCGCCGCTCCACGTCGACCTCGGCGTAGGCGGTGTCGCCGGCCTGCGCCTCGCCGCTGCGGACCCGCCCGCGGTGCACGATGAGCCCGGCGAGGGGCGCCTGCACGTCGGTCACCTCGACCACGGCGCCGTTGCCGAACCTGATCAGGCCGTGGTCGGCGAGCTGGCCGCCGCCCTCGGCGTAGAACGGGGTGCGGTCGAGGACGACCTCGACGTCGGTTCCCTCGCCGGCGGCGGGCGCGTTGGCGCCGTTCACCAGCAGCCCCACGAGGCGGGCGTCGCCGGCCAGGCTGCCGTAGCCGGTGAAGTCGACCCTGCCGCCGGCGCCGGTGAGCAGCTCGTCCAGGACGGAGACGTCGAGGTTGCCGGTCTTCTTGTCGCGGGCGTCCTTCTTCGCGCGGTCCCGCTGCTCCTTCATGAGCCGGCGGAAGCCCTCCTCGTCCACCTGGAGGCCCTGCTCGGACGCCATCTCCAGGGTGAGGTCGATCGGGAAGCCGTAGGTGTCGTGCAGCTTGAACGCCTGCTCGCCCGCCAGGGTCGCGCCGCCGGAGCGCTTGGTGTCGTCGACGGCGGTGTCGAAGATCGCGGTGCCGGTGCGCAGGGTCTGGAGGAAGGACTCCTCCTCCGCGTCGATGACGGTGTGGATGTTCGCGGCGGTGCGCACCAGCTCCGGGTACTGCTCGCCCATCGCCTGGATCGAGACGGCGGTCAGCTCGTGCATGAGCCCGGCGTCCTGCCCGCCGAGCAGGCGCAGGTTGCGGATGGAGCGGCGCAGGATGCGGCGCAGCACGTAGCCGCGGCCCTCGTTGCCGGGCCGGATGCCGTCGGCGACCATCATCGTGCCGCTGCGGACGTGGTCGGCGACGACGCGCAGCGACACGTCCGCGCGGTGGTCGCGGCCGTAGGAGGTGCCGGTGAGCCCGGCGGCGCGGTCGAGGACCCGCCAGAGGGTGTCGGTCTCGTAGATGTTGTCGACACCCTGCAGGATCGCCGCCATGCGCTCCAGGCCCATGCCGGTGTCGATGTTCTTGGCCGGCAGGTCGCCGAGGATCGGGAAGTCGGTCTTGCTCTCCCCGGGGCCCCGCTCGAACTGCATGAAGACGAGGTTCCAGACCTCCAGGTACCGGTCCTCGTCGGCGACCGGGCCACCCTCGCGGCCGTACTCGGGGCCGCGGTCGTAGTAGATCTCCGAGCAGGGGCCGCACGGGCCGGGCACGCCCATCGACCAGAAGTTGTCCTCCATGCCGCGCCGCTGGATGCGGTCGAGGGGGACGCCGACCTTCTCGTGCCAGATGCCGCGGGCCTCGTCGTCGTCCTTGAAGACGGTGACCCAGAGCTTCTCCTCGGGGAACCCGAAGCCGCCGTCCTCCCGCGACCGGGTCAGCAGC
Source organism: Actinomadura coerulea (assembly GCF_014208105.1). Lineage (NCBI taxonomy): Bacteria > Bacillati > Actinomycetota > Actinomycetes > Streptosporangiales > Thermomonosporaceae > Actinomadura > Actinomadura coerulea. Next base: position 1,448,411 of record NZ_JACHMQ010000001.1, on the reverse strand, counting down.
TCCCAGGCGAAGGGGATCGCCTGCTCCTTGAAGTAGTCGCCGATGGAGAAGTTGCCCAGCATCTGGAAGAAGGTGGCGTGCCGGGTGGTCTTGCCGACCTCCTCGATGTCGGGCGTGCGCACGCACTTCTGCGCGCTCGTCATCCGCTGGGAGGGAGGGGTGCGCTGGCCGAGGAAGTACGGCTTGAAGGGGACCATGCCGGCGTTGACCAGCAGCAGGGTCGGGTCCTCGGCGACCAGGCTGGCCGAGGGCACCACCGTGTGCCCGCGCTCCTCGAAGAACCCGAGGAAGCGGCGTGCGACCTCTGCCGACTCCATATCAGTGGCCATCCTTGTCGTTCTCGATGATCGTGTATCTCGCCTTGAGCACGCGGCGGGCCTGCGGCCCCCCGCCGTCCGGCGGGGCCTGGTCCATGCGGACGGCCTCGCGCAGCTCCTCCTCGCGGGCCCGCATCTCGGTACGGACGTCGGAGGCGAAAAGCCTCAGCCGCTCGCCGGCGCTCTGCCCGCTCGACACCGCCCGCGCGGCGACGCTCTCGGGCGACAGGGCGCGGGTGAAGCGCTCCACGCGCCGCTTGACGCGGTGCGTGGCGTAGACGCCGGCGCCCGCACCGACGGAGATCCAGAACAGCCGCCTCATCTGCGCCCCCTACCCGGGGAGCGGGCCGGAAGCTCCGGGCGTCCGGACGCGGCGCGCTCCTCCCCGTCGCGGTTTCCGAGGGCCTTGCGGACGCCGTAGGAGAAGGCGGCGGCCTTCACCAGCGGCCCGCCGACCACCGACGTCATCACGGTGGTGACGGCCGAGACGTTCTGGGTGACGCCGGCGACCTGCCGGGTGATGACGTCGGTGCGGCCGAGCTGCTCGTTGGCGCGCTTGACCGTCCGGGTCATGTCCTCCATCAGCGGGCCGGCCTGCTCGCCGATGTCGCGGACGAGCTCGCCGGCCTCGTCGAGCAGTTTGGAGAGCTTCAGCAGGGTGAGCGCGACGAACGAGACGAGCACCGCCCAGAACACGGCCACGATGAGGCCTGCTAGCTGTCCACCACTAAGCATCAGGGCTTTCCGTTCGCGTGAGGTCGGCACGGGGCCGGGCATGGCCTGACAGACCTTACCGGTCCACCACGCCGCTTGGCGGGAGCAACGGCCGGCGAAGAACGATCACCGCCGGTCCGCGGTGCCGCGCAGGACGGATCGGATCCGCGCGAGCACCTCGGTGAACCGGGCTTCCGCGCCGTGCCTGGTCGGGCGATAGTACTCCCGTCCGTCGACCGCGTCGGGCGCGTACTGCTGGCGGACCACGCCGCCGGGGTGGTCGTGCGCGTACCTGTAGCCCTGCCCGTGGCCGATCTTCGCGGCGCCCTGGTAGTGGGCATCGCGCAGGTGGCCCGGCACAGGCCCGGCGAGCCCCTTGCGGACGTCGCCGAGCGCGCCGTCCACCGCCGTGATCACCGCGTTGGACTTCGGCGCGAGGGAGAGATGGATCACCGCCTGGGCCAGGTTGATGCGGGCCTCGGGCAGGCCGACGAACTCCACCGCCTGCGCGGCGGCGACCGCGGTCTGCAGCGCGGTCGGGTCGGCCATGCCGACGTCCTCGCTGGCGTGCACGATCAGCCGCCGGGCGATGAACCGGGCGTCCTCGCCGGCCTCGATCATGCGGGCGAGGTAGTGCAGCGCGGCGTCGACGTCGCTGCCGCGGATGCTCTTGATGAACGCGCTGATGACGTCGTAGTGCTGGTCGCCCTCGCGGTCGTAGCGGACGGCGGCCCGGTCGACGGCCTTCTCCAGCACGTCGGCGTCGATCACCCCGCCGTCGTCGACGACGAGCGCGGCCGCCTCCAGGTAGGTGAGGGTGCGGCGGGCGTCGCCGCCGGCCAGCCGGATGAGGTGGTCCTCGGCGGCGGGGTCGAGGGTGACCGCCCCGTTCAGCCCGCGCTCCTCGGTGAGGGCGCGGCGGACGACCTCGCGCAGGTCGTCCTCGCCGAGCGGCTCCAGGGTGAGCAGCAGCGACCGCGACAGCAGCGGGCTGATGACGGAGAAGAACGGGTTCTCGGTGGTGGCGCCGATGAAGGACACCCAGCGGTTCTCCACGGCGGGCAGCAGGGCGTCCTGCTGGGCCTTGTTGAAGCGGTGCACCTCGTCGACGAACAGGACCGTCTGCCGGCCCGTCATGCCGAGCTCCCGGCGCGCCAGGTCGATCTCGGCGCGGACGCGCTTGACGCCGTCGCTGACCGCGGAGACCTCCACGAACCGGCGGGAGGTGACGTGGCTGACGACGGTGGCGAGGGTGGTCTTGCCCGTGCCCGGCGGCCCCCACAGCACGAGCGACATCGGCACGTCGCGGTCGACGAGCTGCCGGATCGGCGTGCCGGGGCCGAGCAGGTGCCCCTGCCCGACGACCTCGTCGAGGGCGCGGGGACGCATGCGGACCGCGAGGGGCTGCTCCGCGCCGCCCCGGGCCGGCGCCGCCGGCGGCTCCGCCCGCACGTCCGCCGGGGCCGCACCGTCCCGCTCCGGAGCGTCGAAAAGGCCCTCCGGCTCGTCCGATTCCACCCTGCTGGCCACGCTCCGACACTATCTCGCGGCGCTGACAGCCCCGGACGGCCCCGCAGGCCCGCGCGGGCGGGAACCCGCGGGGCGGCTGCGGCGTTGGACCACCCCGGAAGACATGACCAGGAGCGTGACGGTGTCCGGTACGGCCCCCCGTCGACGCCACGGGCTGGCAGGGCTGCTCGTGGCGCTGTTCGTCGTGGGCGGGCTGGTGTTCAGCTACGGGCTGGGCCACGCACCCCCGCCGCGCGTGTGCACCCAGCACGCCGTGAGCGTTCCCGTCGGCGCCGTGGCTGCGTCCACGGGCCACGAACAGCCGGACGCCGGGGCCGCGCCGCTCAGCGGCTCTCACGGCCCCGCGCAGGGCGCGCCGGCCGCATCCCTGATGCCGGCCGCCTCCCCGACGAAGGCGCCCGCGCACGTCCCCATGGACGCGTGCCTGTGCCTGGCCGTTCTGTTCACCCTCGTCCTGCTGGGCCTGGCCGCCGTGCCGCGCCGGCCCGTCTCGCGCCTGCCCGCCCGTCTCGGCTGGACGTTCGCCCCTCCGCCCTGCACCCGGCTCGCCCCCGGGTCCTCGCCCTCCCTCCAGGTTCTCCGGCTGTAGAAGGACCGGCCCTCCGGCCGTCCGCACCGCCCGCGTCCACACCGAAGCCGGATGCGGCGCTGCCCTGTCCGTTCTGACCTACAGCACCTGAGAGGACGCCCGCATGTCCAAGAGCGCCCGCAACAAGAACGCCCGGAACGTGAACCCGCGCGGCAAGGCCGCCACGAAGAACGCGCTGACGCGGCGCGAGGTCCCATGGGGAGGCATCGCGTTCTTCGCCGTGATCGGCCTGGTGGCGGTCGTCGCCATCGGCTTCACGTTCATGCAGACCAGGTCGTCGTCCGCCGACGGCTCCGCCTCCATCCGCGGCCTCGTGACCAAGGACGGCCTCGGCCGCGGCCACGTCGGCGGCAGCGTCAAGTACGACGCCGGCCCGCCGATGGGCGGCGACCACAACCCCGTGTGGCAGAACTGCGACGGCCGCGTCTACGAGACGCCGCTGCTGAACGAGCACGCCGTCCATTCCCTGGAGCACGGCGCCGTCTGGATCACCTACCGGCCCGGCCTTCCCGCGGACCAGCTCGACGCGCTCAAGGGAAAGGTCGCCGCGACCGACTACACCCTGCTCAGCCCCTACCCGGACCAGGACTCTCCGGTCATCCTCACCGCATGGGGCAGGCAGGTGAATCTCCAGCAGGCCGCCGACGCGCGGGTGGACCAGTTCCTGCGGGCCTTCGTGAAGGGCCCGCAGACCCCCGAGCCGGGCGCGGCCTGCTCCGGCGGCAAGGACACCCCGTGAGCGAGGGCCCCGCGGCGCCGCGGGGGCGGCGGGCCACCGCCGTCCTCGCGGCCCTGGTCCTGGTCGCGGGAGCCGTCCTGGTCGCGCTCGCCATCTCCCGCTCGGAACGGCCCGGCACGGACGGTCCGGAGGCGGGCTTCGCCCGCGACATGAGCGTCCACCACGCCCAGGCGGTGCGGATGTCGTTCATCGTCAGGGACCGCACGGACGATCCCGAGACCCGGCTGCTGGCCTACGACATCATCAACACCCAGTCCGCCCAGATCGGCATGATGACGGCCTGGCTGGACGAGTGGGGCCTGCCGAAGGCCGACCCGTCCGGCCGCATGCGCTGGATGTCCGGGCACGGCGGCCACCGCGGCGAGGGGGCCCCGATGCCGGGGATGGCGACCCGCGGGCAGCTCTCCGACCTGGAGAAGGCGTCCGGCCGCGCCGCCGAGGTGCTGTTCCTCAAGCTGATGATCGCGCATCATCGCGGCGGCGTCGGCATGGCGCGGGCGGTGCTGGAGCGCACCCGGCACGACCGGGTGCGGCGGCTGGCCCGCACGATGGCGGAAGGGCAGCAGTCCGAGATCGCGCAGATGAACGCGATGCTCCGGCAGCGCGGCTCCCCCGCCGTGTGAGCCGGTCCCCGCGAGGTTCCCGATAGCGCTTGACAGCGCCGCCGGATCGCGCGTCACTGACCACCATGGCTCACAACCTCAGCGGCTACCACCGGGCCCTCGACCTCTTCGAGGGCCTGGTGGCCGGCGTCCACCGCGACGGGTGGGACGCGCCGTCGCCCTGCGCGGGGTGGACCGCCCGGGACGTCGCCGGCCATGTGACCGGCGGCCAGTTCCTGGTCCGGGCGCTGGCCTCGGGACAGCCCGAGCCGGACGTCAACGCCGACCCCGCGCGGTTCGTCGCGGGGGACGTCCTGATGAGCTGGCGGGCGGCCCGCAAGGAGTGCGCGGCCGCGCTCACCCCCGACGCACTCGACCGCCTCATCCCCTTCGACGGGCTGGGCGAGCTGCCGCTGGGCGACTTCCTGGAGGGCTACATCCTGGAGCCGCTGGTGCACGCCTGGGACCTGGCCCGGGCGACCGGGCAGCCGTCGCGCCTCGACCCGGACCTCGTCCACCACGCGTTCGCCACGGCCCAGGTGGTCGCCGCCTCACTGCGGTCCGAGGGGCATCTGGCGCCGCCCCTGCCCGCTCCGCGCGGCGCCGACGAGCAGACCCGCATGCTCGCCTTCCTGGGCCGTTCGGCCTGAGAGCCGCGGGTCAGGAGAACTCGGCGAGCGTGCGCTCGGCCTCTTCCAGCCACGCGCGGCGGGCGCTGAGGGCCTCCTCGGCCTCCTTGACGTCCTTCTGGCGACCGGCCTCGCGGGCCTTGCCGAGCCGCTTCTCCAACTGCTCGATGGAGCTGCGCAGCTGCCCCACCGTGGCCTCGGCGCGGGCGCGCGCCTCGGGGTTGGTGCGGCGCCACTCGTTCTCCTCGGCTGAGCGCACGGCCTCCTCGACCTTGCGGAGCCGCCCCTCGAGGCGGTCGCGCTGGTCGCGCGGCACCATCCCGGCGGCCTCCCAGCGCTCCTGGATCGCGCGCAGGGACTGGCGGGCCTGCCGGACGTCCCGCACCGGCAGCAGCCGCTCGGCCTCGGCGAGGATCTTCTCCTTCTCCTCGGCGTTGCCGCGGAACTCGGCGTCGCGCTCGGCGAACGCCGCGCTGCGGGCCTGGAAGAAGGTGTCCTGGGCGCCCTTGAAGCGGGCCCACAGGTCCTCCTCGACGTCCCGGGAGGCGCGCCCGGCGAGCTTCCAGCGGCGCATCAGGTCGCGGTAGGCGGCCGCGGTGTCGCCCCAGTCGGTGGAACCCGACATCGCCTCGGCCTCGGCGACGAGGCGCTCCTTCTCCCGCCGGGCCTCATCGCGCTGGTCGTCGAGGGTGGCGAAGTAGGCCTTGCGGCGCTTGGTGAAGGCGTTGCGGGCGGCCGACAGCCGCTTCCACAGCGCGGTCTCGGTGGGCCGGTCGATGCGGTCGGCGGCCTTCCACTCCTCGACCAGCAGGCGCAGGCGCTCGCCGCCGTTCTTCCAGTGCGTCTCCTCGACGGCGATGCGCTCGGCCTCGGCGACGATGCGCTCCTTGGTGTCGCGGGCCTCGTGCCGGTGCTGCTCGCGCTGGGCCTTGACCTCCTCGCGGCGCCGCCCGACCCGCTCCGACAGGCCGTCCAGGCGGCGCAGCAGGGCGTCGAGGTCGCCGACCGCGTGCGCGTCGGTGACGGCCTCGCGCAGCCGGTCGATGCCCTGCTGCGCCTGGGCCGGCTGCAGGTCGGTGGTGCGGACCCGCTGCTCGAGCAGGCCGATCTCGGTGACGAGCGCGTCGTACTTGCGCTTGAAGTAGGCCAGGGCCTCTTCGGGCGCCCCGGCCTGCCAGGACCCGACGACCCGCTCGCCGTCGGCCGTCCTGACATAGACGGTGCCGTCCTCGTCCACCCGGCCCCAGGGATCGGTCGCGCTGGACACCCTTGCCTCCTGAATCGCGGGTCCGGACGCGCTCACGGCGACCGGACCCTCCACACCTTAGTGTCCCGTTCGCCTATTTCCCGGCGATCGTGACGTCCTGGATCTCTACCTTCTTCTTGGGCTTGCCGTCGCCCTTCGGGTCCGAGCCCGCGTCGGCGATCTTCTTCAGCACGTCCAGCCCCTTGGTGATCTTTCCGAACACCGTGTAGTCCGGCGGGAGCTGGGAGTCCTTGTAGACCATGAAGAACTGGCTGCCGTTGGAGTCCGGCAGGCTGCTGTGCGCCATGGCGAGCGTGCCCTCGGTGTACATGGCGCCGTCGGTGTTCTCGTTCGCGAACTGGTAGCCCGGCCCGCCGGTGCCCTTCGCGGTCGGGTCGCCGCACTGCAGGACGTTGAGCCCGCCGCTCGTCAACCGGTGGCACGAGGTCTTGTCGAAGAAGTTCTTCTGCGCCAGGTACGCGAAGGAGTTCACCGTGCACGGCGCCTTGCCACCGTACAGCTGCACCTCCACGTCGCCCTGGTTGGTCTTCATCGTCGTCTGGACGACGTCCGTGTAGGCGGGCTTGCCCGGAGGGGTGCCGACGCCCTTGGGCGCACCGTCCTGCTGGGCCGCCTTGTAGGTGCACTGCGGCCCGGCGGCGGTGGACTTGTCGTCCTTGGTGAGCACCATGAACGCGGCGCCGCCGACGACGATGACCGCCACCACCGCCGCGGCAGTGATGATCTTGAGTCGGCGCGCCCGCGCCGCCTCCTGCGCCTGCCGCTGCCGCTGCCGCTCGTAGCGCTGCCGCGCGAGCTGCTTCTTGCGGTCCTTCGCCGCCACGTGCCTCGCCTTCCGGTGTGATCAGGTGAACGTGCAGCGCATAGTAGCGGTACCCGGGAGTAAAAGCGCCTCCGCGTTCAGGGAGCGCGTTCCCGCCCGGCCGCGCCCCGGCGGGCCGCGCCCCGCGACACGTCGGCCGCGCCAACTCGTTCGCGGTGGCCGCGGCCGCGCCGGTACCCTCGGACACGCCCACCGAGATGGTTCTAAGGAAGGACGACCGTGCTCGTCGCCGGGTTCCCCGCTGGATCGTTCGCCGCGAACTGCTATGTCGTGGCGCCCGCCGCCGGTGAGGAGTGCGTGATCATCGATCCCGGCCAGGACGCCGAGGGCGGGATCGAGGAGATCCTGCGCGAGCACCGGCTGAAGCCGGTCGCGGTGCTGCTGACGCACGGCCATCTCGACCACGTCTGGTCGGTGGCCCCGGTCTGCGGCGCCAAGGACGTCCCGGCCTACGTCCACCCGGACGACCGCGACCTGCTGACCGATCCGGCCAAGGGGCTGTCCCTGGGCGCCGGGCAGCAGCTGTTCGGGGGCCTGGAGCTGTCCGAGCCCGACGACGTGCGGGAACTGGCCGACGGGGCGGTGCTGGAGCTGGCCGGGCTGAGCTTCACCGTCGACCACGCGCCGGGCCATACGCCCGGGTCGGTGACGTTCCGGACGCCGAAGGCCCAGCAGGTCCCGGACGTGATGTTCAGCGGCGACCTGCTGTTCGCCGGCTCCATCGGGCGCACCGACCTGCCGGGCGGATCGTACGAGGAGATCCTCGCCAGCCTGTCCCGCGTGTGCCTCACGATGCCCGACGAGACGGCCGTCCTGCCCGGCCACGGCGAGCAGACCACAATCGGCCGCGAGCGCGCGACCAATCCGTTCCTCTCGGAACTGGTCCCCGCGGACGGACCTGACAAGGGATTCTGATCTAAAAGACCATGAGTTCGAGTTTCCGGGCCCCGAAGGGGGTCAGCGAATACGTTCCGCCGCGCGCGGACCTCTTCTACGCCATCCGGGAGGCCTTCGCCGAGCAGGCGAGGCTGGCCGGTTACGGCTACCTGGAACTGGCGGTGTTCGAGGACACCAACCTGTTCCGGCGCGGCGTCGGCGAGTCCACCGACGTGGTGTCCAAGGAGATGTACACCTTCGAGGACAGGGGCGGCAGGTCGCTGACGCTGCGCCCCGAGTTCACCGCGTCGGTGCTGCGCTCCGTCCTGGAGAACAACCTGCACAAGGGCCCGCTGCCGGTCAAGGTGTGGACGACCGGGGCCGCGTTCCGGGCCGAGCGCCCGCAGCAGGGCCGCTACCGGCAGTTCTACCAGCTCGACCTGGAGGCGATCGGCAGCGAGGACCCGCAGGTCGACGCCGAGACCATCGCGATCGCGTGGAACTGGTACCGGTCCCTCGGCCTGACCCGGGTGCGGCTGCTGCTGAACTCGCTCGGCTGCAAGGAGTGCCGCCCCGCCTACCGGGCCCTGCTGCAGGACTTCCTGCGCGGCCTCGACCTGGACGAGGACACCCGGGCCCGCGTCGAGATCAACCCGCTGCGGGTGCTGGACGACAAGCGCCCCAAGGTCCGCGAGCAGCTCGCGGGCGCCCCGCTGATGGCCGACCACCTGTGCCCGGCGTGCAAGGCGCACCACGACCGCGTCCGGGAGCTGCTCGGCGACCTCGGCATCGCGTGGGAGGACACCCCGACCCTCGTCCGCGGCCTGGACTACTACACCCGCACCACCTACGAGTTCGACCACCCGCTGCTCGGCGCCCAGTCCGGCATCGGCGGCGGCGGCCGCTACGACGGGCTGTCGGAGGACATCGGCGGCCCCCCGCTGCCCGGCATCGGGTTCGGGCTCGGGCTCGACCGCACGATCCTCGCCCTGGAGGCCGAGTCTTCGGGCGGGCAGGGCCCCGCGTTCGCCGCCAAGCCGCGCTGCGAGGCGTTCGGCGTGCCGCTCGGCGACACCGCCGAGCGGCGCCTGTTCGCGCTCGTCGCCGAGCTGCGCCGCGCCGGGATCGCCGCCGACATGGCGTTCGGCGGCAAGAAGCTGAAGGGCGCCATGAAGGACGCGGACCGCTCGGGCGCCCGGTACGCCGTGATCCTCGGGGAGCGAGATATCGCGGACGGCGTCGCCCAGGTCAAGGACCTGGCCGAGGGCGAGCAGACCGCCGTCCCGCTCACCGACCTCACCACGACGTTGAAGGAAAGGCTCTCGAAATGATCCGCACCCACGAGGCGGGGACGCTCCGCAAGGAGCACGCCGGGCAGCAGGTGACGCTGGCCGGCTGGGTCGGCCGGCGCCGCGACCACGGCGGCGTCACGTTCATCGACCTGCGCGACGCCTCCGGCACCGCGCAGGTCGTCTTCCGCGAGGAGGACACCGCGCACGACCTGCGCGCCGAGTACTGCGTCAAGGTCGTCGGCGAGGTCCGCGTCCGGCCGGAGGGCAACGAGAACCCCGAGCTTCCGACCGGCGAGGTCGAGGTCGCCGCCGCCCGCATCGAGGTCCTCTCCGACGCCGCGCCGCTGCCGTTCCCCATCGAGGGCGACGTCAACGTCAACGAGGAGATCCGCCTCAAGTACCGCTACCTCGACCTGCGCCGCGAGAGCGTCGCGCGGGCGATGAAGGTCCGGTCGGAGGCCTCGTTCCTGACGCACGAGGTGATGCGGGCGCACGGCTTCGTGAACGTCGAGACGCCCACCCTCACCCGGTCCACCCCGGAGGGCGCCCGCGACTTCCTCGTCCCCGTCCGGCTCCAGCCCGGCCACTGGTACGCGCTCCCGCAGTCGCCGCAGCTGTTCAAGCAGCTGCTCATGGTCGGCGGCCTCGAACGCTACTACCAGATCGCCCGCTGCTACCGCGACGAGGACTTCCGCGCCGACCGGCAGCCCGAGTTCACCCAGATCGACATCGAGATGTCGTTCGTCGAGCAGGACGACGTCCTGTCGGTCGGCGAGGCCCTCGTGGCGCGCCTGTGGAAGGAGATCGCCGGGTACGAGATCCCCCTCCCGATCCCCCACATCACCTACGCCGACGCGCTGGCCCGCTACGGCTCCGACAAGCCCGACCTGCGGTTCGGCAACGAGCTGACCGACATGACCGAGTACTTCGCCGGCACGTCGTTCCGCGTGTTCCAGGCCCCGTACGTCGGCGCGGTCGTCATGCCCGGCGGCGCGTCCCAGACCCGCAAGGAGCTCGACGGCTGGCAGGACTGGGCGAAGGCCCGCGGCGCCCGCGGCCTCGCCTACGTGCTCGTCCAGGAGGACGGCACCCTCGGCGGCCCGGTCGCCAAGAACCTCTCCGACGCCGAGAAGGAGGGCCTCGCCGCCAAGACCGGCGCCTCCCCCGGCGACGCGGTCTTCTTCGGCGCCGGCAAGCGGCACTCCACGCAGGAGCTCCTCGGCGCCGCCCGCCTGGAGATCGGCCGCCGCCGCAGCCTGATCGACGAGTCCGCCTGGAAGTTCGTCTGGGTCGTGGACGCGCCGATCTTCGAGCCCGTCGAGGACGACAAGGGCGAGCAGATCGGCTGGACGTCGGTGCACCACCCGTTCACCGCGCCCAAGCCCGAGTACGCCGACACCTTCCAGGACGACCCCGGCACCGCCCTCGCCGACGCCTACGACCTCGTCCTGAACGGCAACGAGATCGGCGGCGGGTCCATCCGTATCCACCGCGCCGAGATGCAGCAGCGCGTCTTCGACGTGCTGGGCCTGTCGAAGCAGGAGGCGGAGTCCAAGTTCGGCTTCCTGCTGGAGGCGTTCAAGTTCGGCCCGCCCCCGCACGGCGGCATCGCGTTCGGCTGGGACCGGGTGGTCATGCTCCTCGCCCGCCAGGAGTCGATCCGCGACGTGATCGCCTTCCCGAAGGCCGCCTCCGGCTACGACCCCCTGACCGCCGCGCCGACCCCCATCACCCCCGAGCAGCGCGCGGAGGCCGGGGTCGACTTCGTCCCCGAGGACGAGCCCGCCGACAGCTGACCCGCACGCGAAAGGGCGGCCGCGCCCGCGGCCGCCCTTTCGCGTGCGTGCCCCTACTTGGTGGCGCCGCTGGTCACCCGGTAGACGTCGTAGACGCCGTCGATGGAGCGGACGGCCTTCAGGACGTGCCCGAGATGCTTCGGGTCGCCCATCTCGAAGGTGAAGCGGCTGACGGCGACGCGGTCGCGGGTCGTGGTGACCGACGCCGACAGGATGTTGACGTGCTGGTCGGACAGGACGCGGGTCACGTCCGACAGCAGGCGGGGACGGTCGAGCGCCTCCACCTGGATCGCGACGAGGAAGACCGAGTCCTCGCCCGGGGACCACTTGACGTCGATCAGGCGGTCGGGCTGCGACCTCAGGCTCTCGACGTTGGCGCAGTCGGAGCGGTGGACGGAGACGCCGTGGCCGCGGGTCACGAAGCCGACGATGTCGTCGCCGGGCACCGGGGTGCAGCAGCGCGACAGCCGGACCCACACGTCGGGGTCGTCGGCGACGACGACGCCCGGGTCGCCGGCGGGGCGGCTGCGCTTGCGGCGCGTCGGCAGCGCGATCTCGGCGAGGTCCTCCTCGGCGCTCTCCACACCGCCGAGGGCGTCCACGAGGCGCTGCACGACGTGCTGCGCGGAGACCTGGCTCTCGCCCACCGCCGCGTACAGGGACGACACGTCCGGGTAGCGCATGTCACGGGCGAGGGCGAGGAGGGCCTCGCCGGACATCATCCGCTGCAGCGGCATGTTCTGCTTGCGCATCGCGCGGGCGATGGCGTCCTTGCCGGACTCGATCGCGGTGTCGCGGCGCTCCTTGGAGAACCAGTGCTTGATCTTGTTGCGGGCGCGGGCGCTCTTGACGAAGCCGAGCCAGTCGCGGCTCGGGCCCGCGTCCTGCGACTTGGAGGTGAAGACCTCGACAGTGTCGCCGTTGTCGAGGGTCGATTCGAGGGGGACGAGGCGCCCGTTGACGCGGGCGCCGATACATCGGTGCCCGACCTCGGTGTGGATCGCGTACGCGAAGTCGACGGGCGTGGCGCCCTGCGGCAGCGCGATCACGTCGCCCTTCGGCGTGAACACGAACACCTCGGAGACCGACAGGTCGAAGCGCAGCGACTCCAGGAACTCGGCCGGGTCGGCGGTCTCCTTCTGCCAGTCGAGGAGCTGGCGCAGCCACTGCATGTCGCCGGCCTTGCGGCCGCCGACCGTCTCCTCCTTGTACTTCCAGTGCGCGGCGACGCCGTACTCGGCGCGGCGGTGCATGCCCCAGGTGCGGATCTGCAGCTCGACGGGCTTGCCCTCCGGGCCGATCACCGTCGTGTGCAGCGACTGGTACATGTTGAACTTCGGCATCGCGATGTAGTCCTTGAACCGGCCGGGGACCGGGTTCCATCGCGCGTGGATCGAGCCGAGGGCGGCGTAGCAGTCGCGGACGCTGTCGACGAGGACCCGGATGCCGACCAGGTCGTAGATGTCGTCGAAGCTGACGTCCCGCGCGATCATCTTCTGGTAGATCGAGTAGTAGTGCTTGGGCCGGCCCGTCACGGTGGCCTTGATCCGGGCCTCGCGCAGGTCGGTGGAGACGTTCTCGATCACTTCCTGCAGGTAGACGTCGCGGCGCGGGGCGCGCTCGGACACCAGGCGGGCGATCTCGTCGAACCGCTTGGGGTACAGCGTGGCGAACGCGAGGTCCTCCAGCTCCCACTTCAGCGTGTTCATCCCGAGGCGGTGCGCGAGCGGCGCGAACACCTCCAGGGTCTCGCGGGCCTTCTTCTCCTGCTTGTGCCGCGGCATGTAGCGCAGCGTGCGCATGTTGTGCAGCCGGTCACCGAGCTTGATCACCAGGACGCGGATGTCGCGGGACATGGCCACGACCATCTTGCGGACGGTCTCGGCCTCCGCGGCCTCCCCGTACTTGACCTTGTCGAGCTTGGTGACTCCGTCGACCAGGGCGGCGATCTCGTCGCCGAACTCGGCGCTCAGCTGGTCGAGGGTGTAGGGGGTGTCCTCGACGGTGTCGTGCAGCAGCGCGGCGCAGAGCGTCTCGGTGTTCATGCCGAGCTCGGCGAGGATCGTGGCGACCGCGAGCGGATGGGTGATGTACGGGTCGCCGCTCTTGCGCTTCTGGTGCCGGTGGTAGTGCGCGGCCACGTCGTAGGCGCGCTCGATGAGCCGGAGGTCCGCCTTGGGATGCGTGTTGCGGACCGTCTTGATCAGTGGTTCGAGTACCGGGTTCATAGCGGGACCGCGCTGGGCGCCCAGCCTGGCGAGCCTGCGGCGCACCCGGGCGGCGGACGGCGGAATCGTGGCCTGCGTGGGCCTGGACGGGGCGGCGGACCCGGACGCGTCATCGTCGTCCGGGGCGCCGGGGCCTGGGTCTGGGGCTGGGGGAACATCGGATCCCGACGAGGGCTGGGCGGGCGGGGCGGACGCGGGCGTCCGCACGGCGGGCTCGTCGGGCTCGGGCGGCCGGACGTCGGGCGGTGGAGGCGCGCGCCGTTCCTCGGCGGCGGTGTTCACCGCGTCGGTCGATACCACCTCACCTGGCACCCAGCCTCCCTAGTCCACCCGGGCGCCGCACCGCTCGTTCGCGCGGGCCGCGCCCGTTCCCGCCGGACCCTGATGGCGTCAGTGTATCCGGCCCTATTTCGTACTAGACCGTAACCAGGGAGTGAACGTCCAGATTCCCCAGCTTGTCGCGTCCGTGCAGGAACGACAGCTCAAGGAGGACCGACAGCCCGACGACTTCTCCGCCGCCCCGCCGGACGAGTTCGGCGGCGGCCCTGGCCGTGCCCCCGGTGGCCAGGACGTCGTCGACGATCAGTACCCGGTCGCCGGGGTCGAAGGCGTCGAGGTGGATCTCGATCGTCTCGCTCCCGTACTCGAGATCATAGGTCTCCGCGTCCGTCGCCGAGGGCAGTTTCCCCTTCTTGCGCACCGGGACGAAGCCCGCCCCGAAGTGGTAGGCGACGGGCGCGGCGAGGATGAACCCGCGGGCCTCGATACCGACGATCTTGTCGATGGTGCCGCGGCCGTGGTGGTTCACCACGGCGTCGACCACCCCGGCGAACGCCACATGGTCGGCCAGCAGGGGGGTGATGTCCTTGAACATCACCCCCTGCTTGGGATAGTCGGGGATGTCGCGGATCCGCTCCTGGATCAGCTTGCCGAGGTCCACTGCGTCCCCGCCCTACTTGCCGCCGCGGCGCTGCTGCCGCGACCCGCGCTTCGGCTGCTGCCGCGACCCGCTCTGCACGACCTTCCGCACGGTGACCGTGCTGCGGATCTCGGGGGTGCCCTGCTGGTCTCCGCCGCCGTCGTCGTCGGACGGGCCGTTCTCCCCCGCGCTGGGCGAGGAGGCGCCGGCCCCGGCGCTGACCTTGGCCTTCGACGTCCGCTTGGAGCTCTGCTCGCGCCGGGCGATGTTCTGCCGGATCTGCTTGTACTTCGGCTCGCGCTCCTTGAACTGGACGAGCAGCGGCGTCGCCACGCAGATCGAGGAGTACGTTCCGACGATCATGCCGACGAACAGGGCCAGCGACAGGTCCTTCAGCGTGCCGGCGCCGAACAGCGTCGTGCCGATGAACAGGATCGCGCCGACGGGCAGGATCGCCACCAGCGAGGTGTTCAGCGACCGGACCAGCGTGCTGCTGAGCGCCTGGTTGGCCGCCTCGCTGTAGGTCGTCCTGGAGGTCGGGCCGAGCGGCTTGGTGACCTCCTTGATCATGTCGAAGACGACGACCGCGTCGTACAGCGAGTAGCCGAGGATCGTCAGGAAGCCGAGCAGCGTGGCCGGGGTCACCTCGAAGCCGGACCAGGCGTAGATGCCCGCCGTGATCACCAGGTCGTGGACGAGCGCCACGACCGCGGCCACGGCCATCCGCCACTCGAACGCCACCGACAGGTAGGCGATGATCAGGACCATGAAGACCAGCAGCGCCTGCCAGGCCTTCTTCTGGATCTCACCGCCCCACGAGGCGCCGACGACCTGCGTGCTGACCTTGTCGGCGGGGACGGTCAGCTCTTTGGAGACGCTCGTCTTGACCTCGGTGACCTGGTCGGAGGACAGGCTCTCGGTCGTGACCCGCCAGTCGCCGCCCGCCTTCTGCACGATCACCTGGTGGGCGCCGCCGTCGGTGACGGCGCCGCGCACCTGCTCGATCGAGGCGCTCGGCGCCTTGAAGGTGAAGACGGAGCCGCCCTTGAACTCCACGCCGAAGTTCAGGCCCTGCACCAGCAGGCCCGCGATCGACAGCGCCAGCAGCAGCCCGGAGATCGTGTACCAGATCTTCGGCCGGCCGACGATGTCCGCGCTGATCTCGCCCCGGTAGATCCGGGAGATGGCCGCACGCGTTCCCATGCTCAGGCCTCCTGGCTCGTCGTGCGGGCGGCTGGGGCGGAGGTGTCCTGCGGCTTGTGCAGGCGCCTCGGATCGAGTCCGGACATCGGATGCCCGCGTCCGAAGAAGCTCGTGCGCGCCAGCAGCGCGACCATCGGCTTGGTGAAGAAGAACACCACGACGACGTCGATGAGCGTGGTGAGGCCCATCGCGAACGCGAACCCGGCCACGCCGCCGACCGCGAGGAAGTACAGCACCAGCGCCGCGAGGAAGGTGACGGCGTCGGCGACGAGGATCGTGCGCCGCGCCCGCTTCCAGGCGTTCTCCACCGACGAGCGCAGCTTGCGCCCGGCCCGCAGCTCGTCCCTCAGCCGCTCGAAGTAGACGATGAACGAGTCGGCGGTGATGCCGATGGACACGATCAGGCCGATGATGTGCGGCAGGGAGAGCCGGAAGCCCATCCCCTCACCGAGGATCACCACCGCCTCGTAGGTGATGACCGACGCCACGACCAGGCTGGTGACCGCCACCACGCCGAGGCCCCGGTAGTAGAACAGGCAGTAGAGCACCACCAGGCCGAGCCCGATCGCGCCGGCGATCAGCCCGCCGGTCAGCTGGTCGGAGCCCAGCGTGGACGACACCTCGTCGATGGAGCTCTGCTTGAACTCCAGCGGCAGCGCCCCGTACTTGAGCACGTTGGCGAGGTCGGTGGCGTACTGCTCGTTGAAGCTGTCGGGCGGACCGTCGATGCTGGCGGTGCCGCCGGTGATGGCGCCCTCGCGGATGCTGGGCGCGGAGACGACCTGGCCGTCCAGCACGATCGCGACCTGCGCCTGCGGGGAGGACGGGTTCTGCTGGTAGGCCTGGGACGCGGCGGTGGTGACCTCGCCGAACTGGCGGGCGCCCGTGCCGTTGAACTTCAGCGAGACCGACCAGCTGGCCTGGCCCTGCTGCGCGTTCGGCGGCATCGCGCTCGCCGAGGAGACGCTCTCGCCCAGGACCCGGACCGGGCCGAGGATGTACTTGGCGGCCTGGCCGCTCTCCTCGTCCTGGTCGCAGGCGGCGACGAACTTGCGGTTCGGGTCGTTGGACCCCGGGGCCCGCCGGTCGCCGCCGTAGCAGTTCAGCGCCTCGAACTGGCTGATCACGGCCTTGTCGGTGACGCCCGGGTACTCCTGCGTGGGAGCCGTGGGCCGGCCGGACGGCTGGCCCAGCGGCGACGACGCCGACGGCGCGGCGGACGGCGCGGCCGACCCGGACGGCTTGGGCGTCGGGGCCGTCATCGCCCCCGACAGGGCCCTGCCGCGCGGAGTTGACGACGCCGACGGCGACGCGCCCCCCGAGGGGGAGGCCGACGCGGACGGCGACGGGCTCTTGCTCCCGTCCTTCTTCTCCCCCGCGCTCTTCGACGGGCTGGGGGACGGGGCGGGCGCCGCCCCGGTCGACGGCTTCCCGTCGGCCACCGCGAACACCTGGCGGAACTGCAGCTTGGCCGTCGTCCCGATCAGGTTGACGACGCGGCCCTGCCCCTCACCGGGGACGTTCACCACGATGTTGTTGCTGCCCTGCTTGGCGACCTCGGCGTCGGACACCCCCAGACCATTGACGCGCTTCGTCATGATCTTGACGGCCTGGTCCATCTGGTTCGCCGGGGGGTTCTTGCCGTTCACGGTCTTGGCCGTGAGCGTCACGGTCGTCCCGCCGGCGAGGTCCAGGCCCAGCTTGGGCTTCGTCTGCCCCTGCCAGACCGCCAGACCGGCCATGACCACCATGATCGCGAAGAGCGCGAGGAGCGTGCGCCCGGGCTTGGGAGCATTCTTGGGCGGAGCCACTTGTCGTCGTACTTCCCGTCGTAATCGTCGCCGTGAGAGGGGTCAGGCGGGCTTGTCGCCCGCCTCGACCTTCGCCTTCCCCTTCGGCTTGGACTCGGGCTCGCCGTCCTCGCCCGCGGTGTCCGCGGCCTCGTCGTCGCCGTCCTTGGACAGGTCGACCTCGGAGCCGTCCTTGGACAGGTCGACCTCGGAGCCGTCCTTGGACAGGTCGACGCGGTCGCCGTCCTCCTCCTCGGCGGGCTCGTCGTCGCCGTCGTGCTCGTCGTCGAGCTCCTCGGGCTCGTCGTCCTTGAGGACCTGCATCACGGCCTGCTTGACGAACCGGACCTCGACGCCGTCGGCGATCTCCAGAACGATGCCGTCGTCGTCGACCGACACGACGGTCGCGCGGATGCCGCTGGTCGTGAGGACGCGAGCGCCCGGTTCCATGGCGTTCTGCATCTGCATCTGCTCTTTCCGGCGCCTGCTCTGCGGCCGGATCAGCAGGAAGTAGAAGACCAGTGGCACGGCGAGGAGCAGGAGCAGGTTGAAAGCCCCGCTACCGCCGGAGTTCGCCGCGAGAATCATGTCGCTGCCCATTACTGGGGCATCCTTCCGATGTCGATTGCCCAGCCTGTGACCAGACCGGTCACGTGCAACGGGACCGCCGGCTGGAGACGGTGAACCAAGTCCCGGAGTCTAGAGAGTACGCGAGACCCCGGCAACGAGGCGACGATCGGTGACGCCGGGAAGTTCCCAACCCGTTATCAGATGATCACTATTCCGTCCGGCCGGCGTCCCTGTCCAGGTCGAACAGGGTGCCCGCCATCGGCGCCGTCGGCGGCTGGGGAAGCCCCAGGTGCGCCCACGCCGCCGCGGTGGCGACCCTTCCGCGCGGGGTCCTGGCGAGCAGCCCCTGCCGGACGAGGAACGGCTCCGCGACGACCTCGACGGTCTCGGGCTCCTCCCCCACTGACACGGCCAGCGTCGACAGGCCCACCGGCCCGCCGCCGAACTTGCGCATCAGCGACTCCAGGACGGAACGGTCGAGCCGGTCAAGGCCCCGTTCGTCCACCTCGTACAACGCCAGGGCCGCGCGGGCCGATTCCCGCGTGACCACGCCGTCGGCGCGGACCTCGGCATAGTCGCGGACGCGGCGCAGCAGCCGGTTGGCGATGCGGGGCGTGCCGCGCGAGCGCCCGGCGACCTCGGCGGCGGCGTCATCGGCGATCTCCACGTCCAGCAGCCGGGCCGACCGGCGGACGATGATCTCCAGCTCGGCGGGCTCGTAGAAGTCCATGTGCGCGACGAAGCCGAACCGGTCGCGCAGCGGGCCGGGCAGCATGCCCGCCCGCGTCGTGGCCCCCACCAGCGTGAAAGGCGCGATGTCGAGCGGGATCGCCGTCGCCCCGGGGCCCTTGCCCACGACGACGTCGACGCGGAAGTCCTCCATCGCCATGTAGAGCATCTCCTCGGCGGGCCGCGCCAGCCGGTGGATCTCGTCCAGGAACAGCACCTCGCCCTCGGCGAGGGTCGACAGCACGGCCGCGAGGTCGCCGGCCCGCTCGATCGCCGGACCCGAGGAGATCCGCAGCGGCTGCCCCAGCTCCGTGGCGATGATCATGGCGAGGGTGGTCTTGCCGAGCCCGGGCCCGCCCGAGAGCAGCACGTGGTCGGGGGTCCGGCCGCGCCCCAGTGCGCCGTGCAGCACCAGCGAGAGCTGCTCGCGGACCCGCTCCTGCCCGACGAAGTCGTCCAGCTTCTTCGGCCGCAGCGCGGCCTCGATCTGCTGCTCCTCGACCCCGTCGGCGTCCGCCGACACCAGCCGCCCTGTCTCGTCGGGCCCGCTCATCCCCGCTCCCCGCGCCTCCCCGGGATCCATCACTGCTTGCTCAGCTTCTTCAGAGCCGACCTCAGCAGGGCCGCGACCGGGGGCGTCTCGCCGCCGTCGAGCTCGGCCGCGACCGCGTCCACGGCGGAGTCGGCGTCCTTGGCCGACCAGCCGAGGTTGACCAGGCCCATCTGCACCTGCTGGCGCCACGGCTCGGCGCGCGCGGGCGCGCGCAGGTCGCCGCCGTCGTCGCCGACCGGGCCGCCGAGGCGGTCCCGCAGTTCCAGGACGATGCGCTGCGCGCCCTTCTTGCCGATGCCGGGCACCTTGGTGAGCGCCGTCACGTCCTCGGTGGACACGGCGCGGCGCAGCGCGTTCGGCGAGTGGACCGCCAGCATCGCCAGGGCGAGGCGGGGCCCGACGCCGCTGGCGGTCTGGAGCAGCTCGAAGACGGTGCGCTCGTCGTCGTCGGCGAAGCCGAACAGCGTGAGGGAGTCCTCGCGGACGACGAGGGAGGTCGGCACCCGCGCCTGCTCCCCGACCCGCAGGCCGGCCAGCGTGGCGGGGCTGCACTGCAGCGAGAGGCCGACGCCGTGCACGTCGATCACCGCCCCGTCGGGACCGGCCGCGGCCACCCGGCCGCTGACGAAGGCGATCACTGGACGTTTCCTCCTCTGCTCCGGGCGGCGAGCCGCTCCCGTTCGGCCCTGGCCGCCTCCTCGACGCGCGACACCTGCGCGTGCGCGAGCCGCCGCTGCGCTCCCCCACGCCAGACGTGGCAGATCGCCAGGGCGAGCGCGTCCGCGGCGTCCGCCGGCTTCGGCGCCGTCTCCAGGGACAGCAGCCGGGTCACCATCCTGGTCACCTGCGCCTTGTCGGCGCGGCCGTTCCCGGTGACGGCGGCCTTGGCCTCACTGGGCGTGTGCAGCGCGACGGGCAGGCCCCGCCGGGCGGCCAGCAGCATGGCGATCCCGGCGGCCTGGGCCGTGCCCATCACGGTCCGCACGTTGTGCTGGGAGAACACGCGCTCGACGGCGACGGCGTCGGGGCGCAGCTCGTCCATGACGGCCGCGATGCCCGTCTCGACGCCCAGCAGGCGCAGGGCATGGTCCTCGTCGGGGGCGGTCCGCACGACCGACACGTGCACCAGGTGCAGCCGCTTCCCCGGGGCGCCCTCGACGACCCCGACCCCGCACCGGGTGAGCCCGGGGTCCACCCCCATCACCCGCACGGCCGCTCCTTCGATCATCTGTTCGGCCGCCAACGCTATCAATCCGCGCGGCCGGTCAGAAGTAATCCAGTGAGAACGGCGTGGCCGCGAAGGCGGCCCCGAGCGCCTCCGCGTCGCCGCCCTCCAGCAGCCCGGCGCGGCGCAGGGTCGGCACCGGGATCCCGCAGTAGAGGGCCGACAGGCCGCGCGGTCCGAGGCGCACGGCGCCGGAGCCGGCGGCGGAGCGCTCCAGCCGTCCCCGTCCGTCCTCGATCTCCAGGCGCCAGTGGCCCGAGTTGGCCGGACGCTGGGGATCGTCTATCTCCAGCGGCACGCCGGCGGCCACCCCGGCCGGGTAGCCGCGCGCCGCGATCGCCGCGGGCGCGTCGACCACCCGCAGCATCCACTGGGAGCGGTGGACGGCCTCGCGCTCGCGCTCGCGCGGCAGCCACAGCACCGGGTCCATCGGCGACACGCAGGCCCGCACCGACTCGGCGGTGGACGAACCGGACCCGACGATGGCCCACAGGGCCCTCAGCGTCCTCTCGGACGAGGCGACGAGTCGCGAGACCTCCAGCCCGGCGTTGCCCTCCGCCCAGCGGTAGGAGAGGAACCCGTCCTCGGCCAGGTAGTGGTAGGCGTCCGGGTCGTCCAGAAGCACGCGCCACCTCGCCTCGGGCCAGCCGACCGGGCCGGAGTCGAGCGCGGTCCGGTGCGTGCCGCCGACCACGGCGGCCACCTCCGCGGCGTCGCCGGGCCCGGCCCTGCGGACGGGGACCCGCTCGGCCGCGATCGTGCGCAGGGCCTCGGTGGACAGGTCGACGTGGTGCCAGCCCCCCGCGTGCTCCCAGCCGAGCGACCGGTAGAGCCGCGTCGTGGCCGGATAGAGCATGGCGAGCGGGTGGCCGAGATCGGCGCACCGCTCCAGCAGGTCCGACATCAGGCGTCGGCCGAGCCCCCGGCCGCGCTCCTCGGGGGCCACCGTGATCGCGCTGACGCCGGCCGCCGGGACCGCCCGCCCGTGCCACCACTGCGTCATGTCGAGCAGGGCCCCCGTGGCGACGACCGCGCCGCCGTCGAGGCCGGCGAACTGCCTCCCCGCCTCCGCCGACTGCCGGACCAGGCGGGACCGCCGCGCCCACACCTCGTCGGGCAGCGGCCCGAAGGCGCGGGCCCGGATGTCGCGGACGGTGTCCGCCTCGTCAGGTGCGAGAGCGCGAATCTCCATGATCCAGACCGTATGCGACGGCGCCGACGGGAACGCCGCCGCACCCGGGCGGGCGGCGGCGGCGTTCGCGGTGCGACGGCGCGTCAGGCGTCGATGGAGGCCATGACCTCGTCGCTCACGTCGAAGTTGGCGTAGACCTCCTGGACGTCGTCGGAGTCCTCCAGGGCGTCCAGCAGCCGGAACACCTTCTTGGCGTTGTCCTCGTCGAGCGGGACGGTGACGCTCGGCAGGAACTTGCTCTCCGCCGACTCGTAGTCGATCCCGGCGTCCACCAGCGCCGAGCGGACCGCGACCAGGTCGCCGGCCTCGCTCACGACCTCGAAGTTCTCCTCGTCGAGGTCGTTGACCTCCTCGGCTCCGGCGTCCAGGACGGCCATCATCACGTCGTCCTCGCTGGTGCCCGCCTTGGGGACGATCACGACGCCCTTGCGGTTGAACATGTAGGAGACCGAGCCCGGGTCGGCGAGGGAGCCGCCGTTGCGGGTCAGGGCGACCCGGACCTCGGAGGCGGCCCGGTTGCGGTTGTCGGTCAGGCACTCGATGAGCACGGCGACACCGCCCGGGGCGTAGCCCTCGTAGGTGATGTTCTGCCAGTCGGCGCCCCCGGCCTCCTCACCGGCGCCCCGCTTGCGGGCGCGCTCGATGTTGTCGTTCGGGACCGAGTTCTTCTTCGCCTTGTAGATGGCGTCGTAGAGGGTGGGGTTCGCGTCGGGGTCGCCGCCGCCCGTGCGGGCCGCCACCTCGATGTTCTTGATCAGCTTGGCGAAGAGCTTGCCCCGCTTGGCGTCGAGGGCCGCCTTCTTGTGCTTGGTCGTCGCCCATTTGGAATGGCCGGACATCTGTCAATCCTCCTCTGTCGTCCGGCGCACCAGATCGGCGAAGTAGTGGTGCACGCGGAAATCGCCTGTCAACTCCGGATGGAACGCGGTCGCCATGAGGCGCCCCTGGCGGACGGCGACGATCCTACCGGCGTTCGGCCCGCTCTCCGCGCGTCCGAGGATCTCGACGGCGTCGCCGACGGACTCCACCCAGGGTGCGCGGATGAAAACGGCGTGGTACGGCGTGTCACCCATACCGGTCAGCGGGACGGCGGCCTCGAACGAGTCGACCTGCCGGCCGAACGCGTTGCGCCGCACGGTCATGTCGATCCCGCCGACGGTCTCCTGGCCCGCCGCGCCGCCGCGGATCCGGTCCGCGAGCATGATCATGCCCGCGCAGGAGCCGTAGGCGGGCATGCCCGCCTCGATGCGCTTGCGCAGCGGTTCGAGCAGCTCGAACGAGCGCGCCAGCCGCCACATGGTGGTGGACTCCCCGCCGGGCAGGACCAGCCCGTCGACCCGTTCCAGTTCGTCGGGGCGGCGCACCTTCACGGTGCGCGCCCCGGCCTCCTCCAACGCGCGCGCATGCTCGCGCACGTCGCCCTGCAGGGCGAGGACACCGATCGTGGGCACAGCAGTCACGTGGAAACCTTCCGGGGGCACAGGAGACGTCTCAACCCTAGACGCTCCTTACAACGCCCCACGACCTGGCTGATCTTCCCAGACCCCGCCGCGCTCGGGGCGGGGTGAGAGTCAGGCATGCCGGAAACGGCGGACCGGGAGTTCCAGGGGGAGGAAGCCGTCCTTGCCCCGGTCGGCGATGCCGCGGCCGAACATGTACTCCTCGGCGAGGGCGAGGCCGAACTCCTCCGGGTCGAACGGGAGCGGCACGTCCGGGGCGCCCGCGTCTACGGCGCGCCAGAAGGGCCGCTCGGCGGCCAGCCGCTCGCCCTGGTCGACGACCACGCCGTCCTCGGCGGTGACGTACACGTCGCGGAGCAGCACGCCCGCCTCGTACCAGCGGAACCAGCAGCTGCGGATCACGTTGTGCAGGACGAGGACGCCGCAGCGGGAGCCTGGGAGCGCCGCCGCGGCGGTGTCGGCGATGCGGCGGGCGTCGTCGTCAAGGCAGAACAGCCGCCGATCGCACAGCAGCAGCGCCCGCTCGAAGGCGCCGACGAACAGCTCGTCGTCGTAGGGCCAGAGCGCGAAGTCCAGGACCGTGTCGCCGGTCTCGGTGAGGGTGGCCGCCGGATAGAGGCGGCGCGCGATCTTCGCGGCGGCGTCCGGATCGGGCACCAGGCCCGGCCGGAACACCTCGGCGGGTTCACCCGCGCTCGCGCATGCCAGCGCGACCGACCAAGCCATGCTCTTCCCTCCCGCGGCCGGGCGCCGGCCAGGGCTCGCCCCTCCGGCCGCGCCGTCAGCGTAAACCCTTTCGGCGGCCCGTGTGGAGGGGGTACCCGCCGATCCGCCCGGCCACCCGGGCCGGGCGGACGCACCCGTGCTACCAGCCGCGGCCGGCGAACTTCTGGTCCTCGCCGAGGGAGGCGGCGCTGATGCCGACCATGGCCTCGCCGAGGCCGCGGGACACCTTGGCGATCACGTCGGGGTCGTCGTGGAAGGTGGTGGCCTTCACGATCGCCTCGGCGCGCTGGGCCGGATTCCCGGACTTGAAGATCCCGGAGCCGACGAAGACGCCCTCGGCGCCGAGCTGCATCATCATCGCGGCGTCGGCGGGGGTCGCGATGCCGCCCGCGGTGAACAGCACGACGGGCAGCTTGCCCGCCCGCGCGACCTCCTTGACCAGCTCGTAGGGGGCCTGGAGCTCCTTGGCCGCGACGTAGAGCTCGTCCTCGGGCAGGTTCTGCAGGCGGCGGATCTCCTGCCGGATCTTGCGCATGTGCGTGGTGGCGTTGGAGACGTCGCCGGTGCCGGCCTCGCCCTTGGAGCGGATCATCGCCGCGCCCTCGGTGATGCGGCGCAGCGCCTCGCCCAGGCTGGTGGCCCCGCAGACGAACGGGACGGTGAACGCCCACTTGTCGATGTGGTTGTCGTAGTCGGCGGGCGTGAGCACCTCGGACTCGTCGATGTAGTCGACGCCGAGGGCCTGCAGCACCTGCGCCTCGACGAAGTGGCCGATGCGGGCCTTGGCCATGACGGGGATGGAGACCGCGGCGATGATCCCGTCGATCATGTCGGGGTCGCTCATCCGGGAGATGCCGCCCTCGGCGCGGATGTCGGCGGGCACCCGCTCCAGGGCCATGACGGCGACCGCGCCCGCGTCTTCGGCGATCTTCGCCTGCTCGGGCGTGACGACGTCCATGATCACGCCGCCCTTGAGCATCTCCGCCATGCCGCGCTTGACGCGGGCTGTCCCGGTCTCGGGCGCGGCGTTGTCAGGGGCGGGAGTGGAAGTGGACACGGGCATTCCTCACGTGGACGGACGACAGGTCTTATCCCATGATATTGCCTGCTCGTACGACCTCTCGACCCGGCAGAGTGTCAGCAGGGGGCGCCGGCCGCTTACGGAGTGACGGGCGCGGCCCGCCGGGCGCGCCCGTCTAGGGGGTGTAGGGCTTTCCGTCGTTGACGAGCACGACCCAGACCTGGCCGCGGGCGAAGTTCATCGGCTTGCCGTCGGCGGTGGTGTAGGCGGTGCCGCCGCTCTCGGAGGGGCGCGACCACTTGGCGCTGTAGGCCTTGCCGTCGCGCAGGACGACCGCGCGCCCGGTGCCGGTGGTGTGGATCAGCGGGGTGTAGCTGCCGAGGAAGTCGTGGAACTTCGAGCGGGTCGTCTTGGCGTACTGGACGACGACGGTCCGGCCCCCGAGGATCCCGCCCTCGGCGGCGCGGTCGGGGCTGCCGCCCCAGCTGGCGAGCCACCGCTTCTGCTTGGCCGACCACGTGAACCCCATGGTGGCGGCGGGCCACCGGGCGGTGAACGACCGGATGGGCTTGCCGCCCTCGGGGGCGTCCCCGAAGCGGAATCCGATGTCGCGCGGCTTCGCGGCCTTGGGCGCCCGCTTCAGCAGACTCCTGGGATCGGCGTAGAGGTTGTAGGGGATGCGCCTGTCGCCGGAGCGGAAGTACGCGGCGCCCGCGCTCTCCTGGGAGATGTCGTACACCGGCGCCTTGCGGATGTACTTCTTCATCTTGCTCTGGACGCCGGAGAACGCGAAGGCGGGGCGGCCGAACTGCGGAAGGATGTGCAGGTCGGAGATGCGGGCGCTGCGGACGGGCCCGACCTTCTTCGGCAGCCTGGAGGAGTAGACCGCCATCAGCCGGGTCTCGCCGCCCTCGACCTGCTCGACGTAGACGATGTCGGCGGCCGAGACGCCGCTCTGCGGGAGCGCGGGCCGGGTGTTCTCGATCTTGACCGCGAGGACGGGGTTGGCCAGGCCCTTGGCGCCGCCGGTGAACGGATGCGTCGCGGGGGTCGGCGTCACGCCGGCCTGGGGCGCGTCCGTGCCGCGCGACGGCGGCGGCGCCGGCTTCGCGCCGTCCGAGCCCGAGCAGGCCGACAGCGCGGCGCCGAGAACGACGACGCCCATCCCCGCGGCCGCGCGCCCCCGGACGGTGGTGTCCCAGACAGATCGCACGATCTACCCCTCCTTTGGACGATCTGCCCGAGGGTAGCGAACGCGGTCCGGTGCGCTCGCCCGCCCGGTGGTACGGCCGCGCGGGACTCCGCGGATCGACGCGGACGCGGCCGATCGCGGCCGTCAGATCCCGGGCGGGTCGTCGTCGATCTCGAAGAAGTCCGGGAGCGGGGCCCTCCCGGCGAGCGGGAGCACGCGGATGAGCAGCTTGCGGCGCGCGATCCGGGCCTGGGAGACGGCGTCGTTGTAGAAGCGGCGGGCGTAGGCGACCTTCGCGGCGGCGGAGGACAGCTCCTCCAGGACCGCCCTGCCGTCGCCGTCGCCGCGGGCGTCGAGCGCGTCGACGAACCCGGGCTGGTCGACGGCGGCGCGCAGCGCCCGCGACAGGTCGCTCTCCGCGAACTCGCGGCCCTCGGCGTCGGCGGTGCGGGCCTCGTGGGCAGCGGTGGCCAGCACCAGGCTCGTGGCCGGGTCCAGGAACCGGGACGCGGCCAGCTCCAGCGTGGCGGCGGCCCGCCTGACGAGCGCGGCGTCGAGCGCGGCGCGGGCGGTCTCGACCCGCACGTGCAGCCGGTCGAGCCGGGTGGCGCGCCACGACACGTACACCGCGATCAGGAAGACGATGGCGACCCAGAACAGGACGTCGATGACCCAGTCGTAGGACATGCCGCCCCTACGCCCCGAGCCCGGACTCGACCACGCGGGCGCGGCCGCCGGTGACGGTCTCGTACACCCGCAGCACGTCGCGGGCCACCGACGACCAGTCGTAGGTCCGCACGGCCGCGCGCGCCTCCGCCGACAGCTGCTTGCGGCGGGGCGGGTCGTCGAGCAGGTCCCCGGCCGCCGCGGCGAGCGCCTCGTGGTCGCCGACCGGGAACAGCACCCCGGCCCGGCCGCCGCGCAGGACGCGGTCGAACGCCTCGATGCCGCTGGCGATGATGGGCGCGCCCGCCGCCATGGCCTCGGCGAGGACGATGCCGAAGCTCTCGCCGCCGAGGTTGGGCGCGACGAACACGTCCACCGAGTGGTAGGCGCGGACCTTGTCGGCCTCGCTCACCAGGCCGAGCACCACGACGCGGTCGCGGAGGTCGGCCGGGACCCGGGCCAGCACGTCGCCGGCGTCACCGGGCCCGGCGAGCAGCAGCCGCAGCCCGGGGCGCGCCCGGCCGAGGATCTCGAAGGCGCGCAGCAGCACCTGCAGGCCCTTGCGCGGCTCGTCCATCCGGCCGAGGAAGCCGAGCGCTCCGCCGTCGCCGCCCCCGGGCGGCGCGTCCGTGCGGCCGCGCCAGCCGGGCAGCGGCTCCGCCATCGCGTAGCGCTCGGTCGCGACGCCGTTGGGGATCAGCACGGCGTCGCCGCCGAGGTGCTCGACGAGGGTGGTGCGGGCCGCCTCCGACACCGCGATACGGCCGGTGATCTTCTCCAGGGCGCTCTGCAGGATCGGCGCGGTGGCCGACAGCGCCCGCGACCTCTCGTAGGACGCGTGGAAGGTCCCGACGATGGGCCCGTCGGCCGCCCAGCAGGCGAGCAGCCCGAGCGAGGGCGCGGCGGGCTCGTGGACGTGCAGGACGTCGAACCCGCCCTCGCGGATCCAGCGCCGGACCCGGCCGGCCGACAGGAAACCGAACGCCAGCCGCGCGACCGAGCCGTTGTAGGGGACGGGGACGGCGCGCCCGGCCGACACGACGTAGGGCGGCAGGTCGGCGTCGTCGTCGGCGGGCGTGATGACCGACACCTCGTGGCCGAGCGCGATCAGCGCCTCGGCGAGGTCGCCGATGTGCTGCTGGACGCCGCCGGGCACGTCCCAGGTGTAGGGGCAGACGAGTCCCACCTTCATCGGGCGGCCCTCATCTTCGGCCGTCCGCGAGGTCGTCCACCCAGACCTTCTGCAGCATGTGCCAGTCTTCGGGGTGGGCGGCGATGCCCTCCTCGAAGGCGCGCGCGAGGTCCTGGGTCATGGCCTGGATCTTCTCCTGTCTGGTGCCCCCGTCCGGGACGGGGATCTCCTCGTGGACCCGCGCCGCCCAGTACTCGCCCTCATACCAGAGTGTCACGGGAATGAGGGCGGCGCCCGTCTGGAGGGCCAGGGCGGCCGACACGGCGGGCATCCGGGCGGTGGCGCCGAAGAACCGGACGTCCACGCCGGTCTCGGTCAGGTCGCGGTCGACGACCAGGCACACCGGCCGCCCGGCGCGCAGCCGCTGCGCCATCCGCCCGTAGGCGGCGGCGCCCTTGTGCGCGAGCACCTCCATCCCGAGGCTCTCGCGGAACTCGACGAACCGGTCGAACAGCGACGCGGGTTCGAGCCGTTCGGCGACGGTGGTGAAGGGATGGCCGTTGTGCACCAGCCAAGCGCCGGCGTGCTCGTAGTTGCCCATATGGGGCAGCGCCAGGATGACGCCGCGCCCGGAGTCGAGGTTGGTGAAGATCTTCTTCTCGCCGGTGACCCGCATCCGGCCGAGGATCCGCGCCCGGTCGTACTCGGGCAGCCGGAAGACCTCCAGCCAGTAGCGGAAGTAGGAGCGCAGGACCTTCTTGCTGAGGATGCGGACCTCGTCGTCCACGGCGTCCTTGCCGAGGACGCGGCACAGGTTCTTCTCGAGCTGCCGGACCCCGCCGCCGTGGCGGTGCCAGGTGCGGTCGGCGAGCGCGGCGAACACCACGCGCGCCGCGCTCTCCGGCATCTTGCGGACGACCGTCCAGCCCAGGGCGTAGACGGCGTCGGTCACCTCGTCACGTAGCGACGGCGGCGCCACCGCGCGGCGGGGCGTGGTCATGGACGAGGCTCCGGCGTCTTCTCGGCCCCGTTCTGCGCGCCGTTCCCGGCCCCGGCGCCCGCGCCGGCGCTCGCCTGGGCGTACACCGCGGCGAACCGCTGCCCGACCGTGATGGTGCTCAGCACGGCGAGGCCCCACAGGGCGACGGCGAGGATGTAGGGGACGCCGAGCCCGTCGAACCCGGCCGCGACCAGGGCGACGATGAGGCGCTCGGCGCGCTCGGCGATGCCGACGTTGCAGGTGTAGCCGAGGCCCTCCGCGCGGGCCTTGGCGTAGGAGACCACGACCCCGGAGACCAGGCAGTACAGGGCGACCGCGGCGAGCGGCTCCTGGCCGGCCCGGTACAGCCCGATCATCAGCCCGGCGAAGATCGCGGCATCGGCGACGCGGTCCATGGTGGAGTCCAGGAACGCGCCGAACGCGGAGATCTTCCCGGTGACCCGGGCGACCGCGCCGTCGAGCATGTCGAACAGGACGAACGCGGTGATGACCATCGTCCCCCAGAAGAACTCCCCGCGGGGGAACAGCACGAGCGCGCCGGCGGCGACGCCGATCGTCCCGATGACGGTGATGGCGTTCGGCGAGACCCCGGTCCGCGCGACCGCCTGTCCGACGGGGGTGAGGACTCGCCCCAGCGCGGGCCTGATCTTGTTGAGCATCGACGTCCGTTCTCGTGATCATCGGGAGTCGCGGCCACCGGGAGTCTGCCTCACCGGGAGCGGCCCCGCCGCGGGCGACCGGCGCCCGCGCGGCGCGCCCATCGTAGTGCGCACGCCGCGGACGCGCGGCCGGGCGCCCGGCCCGCCGCCGCGCAGTCCGGACGGATCGCGGTTGTTTGCCGTTCACCCCTTGTGATCCCGGCCCTCACGGGAAAGGCTGTTGACACGGGTGTGACGTCGGTCACGCGCGTTGGACGAGGTCGGACGCCGCACTCGGACGTCAGGGCCGGGCCCGTGGGGCCGGGCCCCAGCCGCACGCGGGCCTCCGCGAGAGGCCCGTCCGAGGAGGTAGTCATGGCGGACAAGGGAGGCCACCCGGGAGCCCCCGGCAGGGCACCGGAGGCCGGCGGGTGCGACAGGGTGCGCAACGTCGCGCTGGTCGGCCATTCGGGGGCCGGCAAGACCACGCTCGTCGAGGCGCTGCTCGCCGCCACGGGCACGCTGCAGCGGGCGGGGAAGGTCGAGGACGGCACCACCGTCAGCGACTTCGACGACATCGAGATGCGCCAGCAGCGCTCGGTCAACCTCGCGCTCGCACCGCTGACGCACGGCGACATCAAGGTCAATCTCATCGACACCCCCGGCTACGCCGACTTCGTCGGCGACCTGCGGGCCGGGCTGCGCGCCGCCGACGCGGCACTGTTCGTGATCTCGGCGGTGGACGGCATCGACGGGCTCACCCGGATGATCTGGGAGGAGTGCGCGGCGGTGCGGATGCCCCGCGCGGTCGTCATCACCAAGATCGACCAGCAGCGCGGCGACTACGACGACGTGGTCCTGACCTGCCAGGACGTCTTCGGCGAGGGCGTCGCGCCGCTGTACTTCCCGGCCCAGGGCGACGGCGGCCTCAAGGGCCTGATCGGGCTGCTGTCGCAGCGCTGCCTCGACTACTCGACCGGGAAGCGCACCGAGTGCGACCCCGATCCCCGGTACCTGGACCAGATCTCCGAGCAGCGCGCCTCGCTCATCGAGGGGATCATCCAGGAGAGCGAGGACGAGACCCTCATGGACCGCTACCTGTCCGGCGAGGAGATCGACGTCAAGGCGCTCATCGAGGACCTGGAGACCGCGGTGGCGCGCGGCAGCTTCTACCCCGTCCTCGCGACCTCGGTGCCGCACGGCGACCACCCCGGCCCGGTCGTCGGCATGCTGGAACTCCTGGAGGTCATCACCCAGGCCTTCCCCTCCCCCCTGGAGCACGGCATCCCGCCGGTGACCCCGGTGGCGGGCGGGCCCCCGAAGGAGATCTCCTGCGATCCGGACGGGCCGCTGGTCGCCGAGGTCGTCAAGACCACGTCCGACCCCTACGTCGGGCGGATCTCGCTGGTCCGCGTCTTCTCCGGGACGCTGCGCCCCGACACGACCGTGCACGTCTCCGGGCACGGCATGGAGGACCGCGGCCACGAGGACCACGACGTCGACGAGCGCGTCGGCGCGCTCACCTCGCCGCTGGGCAAGACGCAGCGCACCGTGTCGTCGTGCGGGGCGGGCGACATCTGCGCGGTGGCCAAGCTCAGCCGCGCCGAGACCGGCGACACGCTGTCGGATCCGGGCGCTCCCATGGTGATGGCCCCCTGGTCCATGCCGGACCCGCTGCTGCCGGTCGCGATCCGCGCGAAGTCCAAGGCCGACGAGGACAAGCTGAGCCAGGCGCTCGGCCGGCTCGTCGCCGAGGACCCGACGCTGCGGCTGGAGAACAACGCCGAGACGCGCCAGCTGGTGCTGTGGTGCATGGGCGAGGCCCACGCCGACGTGCTGATCGACCGGCTGCGCGCCCGGTACGGCGTCGAGGTCGAGCGGGTGGACCTGCGCGTCCCGCTGCGGGAGACCTTCGGCGGGACGGCGAAGGGCCTCGGCCGGCACGTCAAGCAGAGCGGCGGGCACGGCCAGTACGGCATCTGCCACATCGACGTGGAGCCGCTGCCCTCCGGCGAGGGCTTCGAGTTCGTCGACAAGATCGTCGGCGGGGTCGTCCCGCGCCAGTTCATCCCGTCGGTCGAGAAGGGCGTCCGGCAGCAGATGGAGCGCGGCGTTTCGGCCGGTTACCCGATGGTCGACATCAAGGTCACGCTGCACGACGGCAAGGCGCACTCGGTCGACTCCTCCGACATGGCGTTCCAGGCCGCCGGGGCGCTCGCGCTGAAGGACGCGGCGGGCCAGGTGCCGGTCCTGCTGCTGGAGCCGGTCGACGAGGTGGAGGTGCTGATCGCCGACGAGTACGTGGGGCCGATCATGTCCGACCTCACCTCGCGGCGCGGCCGGGTGCTCGGCTCCCAGGCGGTGCCCGGCGGACGCACGATGATCAAGGCCGAGGTACCGCAGCTGGAGATCGTCCGGTACGCGATCGACCTGCGGTCGATGTCGCAGGGCACCGGCACGTTCACCCGCGGCTTCCTGCGGTACGAGCCGCTTCCGCCGCACCTCGCCGACAAGGTCGCCGCCGACGCCAAGGACGGCTGACCGCGCGCGCCCGCGGGCGGGGTCCGGCGCGGGCCGGGCCCCGCCCCGTCTCCCACCTCCGCCGCGGTGACTTCCGGCACCCGCGGACGGGACCTCGGGGGGAGCCGGGCTCATCCCGCAGGGTGACCCGCGATTCGGCCGCAGGGCCGATGATCAGGCCTGGTCCGCGGTGGCATCGTGGTCGCACAATGACAAACGTGGACGACCCCCGGCATCCGGCCGCCCCCGGACGCCGGGCGTTCATCAAGGGGTTCGGCCTGGCGGCCGCCGGAGCGGTCACGCTGGGCGCGGGGGCGGAGGCGGTCGGCGCCGTGGTCGGTTCCGGGAACCCGCCCTCGTCGGCGATGGCGGTGCCCATCGCCGGTCCGTGGCGGCCCGGGAGCGCGCACGTCGACGTGGTCTGGGGCGTCGACACCGCCCAGAAGCTCGTCGCCCTGACCTTCGACGACGGCCCGATGCCCAACTGGACGCCCATGGTGCACGACATCCTGGACGCCGAGCGGGTCAAGGCCACGTTCTTCCTCGTCGGAGAGCGGCTCGTCCGGCACGCGCGGCTCGTGCACGGGCGGATGGACCGGCACGAGGCCGGGAACCACACCTGGCAGCACAAGGACCTGTCGCGCCTGTCCGACGAGCGCGCCCTGGAGCAGCTGCGGCGCGCCCACAACGCCATCGGGCGGATCGTCGGGAAGGAGCCCCGGTTCCTGCGGCCCCCCTTCGGCCATCTGGGCGGGACCACGCTGAGCGCCGCCTGCCGGTTCGAGTACGACATCGCGCTGTGGTCGATCAAGATGCTGGAGAAGACCTACGAGGACGACCCGCCGGCGCTGGTGGACTACATCGTCGGCAACACCGGGCCCGGCACGATCCTGCTCGCCCATGACACCGGCAACCACGACCGCCTGGTCGCGCTGCGCAACCTCGCCCCCATGATCCGCGGCCTGCGCGCCAAGGGCTTCGAGTTCGTCACGATGTCGGAGCTGGTGAGCGTCTCGCAGGCCCCGCCGCGCGCGCCGGGCGACGGGGGCCTGCGGCGGGCCGTGCCCCCCGCCTAGGACGGGCGGCGCCGGTCCGCCGGCACCGCGCCGGAAGGTCAGGCGTGCGGCCAGGCGTCGGCGAGCATCTGGCGGGTGTCGCGCAGCAGCTGCGGCAGCACCTTGGTGTGCCCGACGACGGGCATGAAGTTGGTGTCGCCGCCCCAGCGCGGGACGACGTGCTGGTGCAGGTGGGCCGCGATGCCGGCGCCGGCGACGAGGCCAAGGTTCATGCCGACGTTGAAGCCCTGCGCGCCGCTCGCCTTGCGCAGCGCCGTCAGGGACCGCTGCGTGAACGTCGCCAGCTCCACGTACTCCGGCTCTTCGAGGTCGGCGTAGTCGGCGACATGCCGGTACGGGACGACCATCAGGTGCCCCGAGTTGTAGGGGTAGAGGTTCAGCACCGTGAAGACCGACTCCCCGCGGGCCACGATGAGCCCGTCCTCGTCGGTCATCTTCGGGATCTCGCAGAACGGGCAGCCGTCGCCCGAGCCCGCGCCCGTGGGCTTGTTCTCGCCCTTGATGTAGGCCATCCGGTGCGGGGTCCAGAGCCGCTGGAAGTTGTCGGGCGTGCCGGCGCCGCCCCTCTCCTCCTCGAAGCGGGGCGTGCGCTCGTTCCCGGCGCCGGCCCCGGGCGCGTCCTCGCGCCCCTGCTGCACCACGGACTCCTCCGGCTCTGCGGTCAAGGCGGCGGTCTCCTTTTGTTCACGGCCTGACCAGCAGCATAGAGAGAGACGCCCCCGGGGCTGTAGCCGGGATCCCCTAGCATGGCCCGTCGGCGGGTCTTCGGACGCGCCCGCGATCCGGTGCCTGCGTGACGTTCCGCGCGTCGCTCCGACACCATGGTCACCCGACCGAACCGCAGGGAGCGATCATGACCGGGCTCGACAAGCGCCAGACCGGGAACGCCGAGCAGGGGCCGGGGGCCGGGCCCGGACCGCGGTTCCCCGGGGCGCCCGCCGGCCGCCCGGAGACGGACCCTCCCCCCGTCACGCCGTCGCAGGGCACGGGGTCCCCGGTCGCGCCGTCCCAGAGTCTGCCGTCCCAGGGCCCGCCCCTTCCGGGGATGCCGCAGGGGGCGCCGCTGTCCGCGCCTCCCGCGACCGCGGCCCAGCAGTCGGTCCCGCCCCCGCGGGGGGTGCTGTCGTCCGGGCCGAACGCGGTGCCGATGACGATGCACGGATCGTCCGGCGACCTCAGCGCGCCGGTCGACGGCCGCATCACGATCGGCAACGCGGTGATCGGGAAGATCGCGGCGTTCGCCGCGCTGGAGGTGGAGGGCGTCGCCGGCCTCACCGTCCGGGACGAGCCCGCCGCCACGGGCGTGCGCGTCGTCCAGAACGACGACGAGGTCACGCTGGACGTCGCCATCGCCGTCGAGTACGGCCTCGTGATCAAGGACGTGGCGACGAAGGTGAAGGCGAACGTGGCGCGGGTCGCGGGCATGATGCTGGGGACGCGGGTCGCCGCCGTCAACGTGTCGGTCGAGGACGTCCGTCAGGCGGGGCGGGCGTAGCAGTTCTCCATGCCGCCCCCCACCGAGATCGTGGTGACCTTGACGCGCTCGACCAGCTGAGGCGCGACGCCCGTGAAGTGGAACGTCTGAGGCCCGCCGCTGCGCACGGTCCGCTGCTGGGCGGTGGGCTCCCGCCCCCGCAGTGAGAGCTCCGCCCGGATCGCGCCGCTGGCGGACACCGCGACGACGACGTCCACGCCCGTGGGGGTGGCCCGGTAGGACGCCGTCCCCTTCGGGCAGGCGCCGACGCCGCCGCTCGATCCGTTCTGCGGAGGGATCTGCGGTCCGCCGCTCTGGCCGCCGGACCCGCCGGACCCGGGATAGGGCTGGCCGCTCCGGTTCTGCTGCGGGGCGGGATCGGTCGGGGTGACGGGCAGGCCCACGCCTCCGGGGAGGCCCGTCACCCCTCCCGGCGCGGACGGCGCCGCCGTCCCGCCGAAGCCGGCGGCGCCCTTCGTGCCCTCGTCCATCAGGGGCATGAGGAGCACGATGACGGCGGCCGCGACGAGCGCCAGGGTGCCGGTGTAACCGGCGATCCGGAGCCAGAGCGACCGCCCCCGCCGCCCCGGCCTCCTGCCCTTCATCTCCGCTGTCTCCCCGGTCCTCGAACGTGATCGATGAGGGTACCGGCTCAGACCTGCGCGCGGGTCCGCACGGCCTCGACGATCTCCTCGACCGCCTCGTCGACCGGGACGCCGTTCTTCTGCTCGCCGCTGCGGTACCGGAACGACACCGCGTCCTTGGCGACGTCGTCGTCGCCCGCGATCAGCATGTACGGGACCTTCTGCTTCTGCGCGTTGCGGATCTTCTTCTGCATCCGGTCGGAGGAGGCGTCCACCTCGACGCGCAGGCCGCGCTCGCGCAGCCGCGCGGCGAGCTTCTCCAGGTGCGGGACGTGGACGTCGCCGATCGGGATGCCGACCGCCTGCACCGGCGCCAGCCACGGCGGCATC
Organism: Actinomadura coerulea; assembly: GCF_014208105.1. Taxonomy (NCBI): domain Bacteria; kingdom Bacillati; phylum Actinomycetota; class Actinomycetes; order Streptosporangiales; family Thermomonosporaceae; genus Actinomadura; species Actinomadura coerulea. The sequence continues at coordinate 1,412,949 of NZ_JACHMQ010000001.1, read as the reverse complement.
GCGCCCGCGTAGTGCTCCAGCAGCACGCCGAAGAACCGCTCGATCGACCCGAACAGCGCCCGGTGCAGCATCATGGGCCGCTGCCGGGTGCCGTCGGCCGCCTGGTACTCCAGGCCGAACCGCTCGGGCTGGTTGGGGTCGACCTGGATGGTCGACAGCTGCCAGGTGCGCCCGATCGCGTCCTTGGCCTGCACGGAGATCTTGGGGCCGTAGAACGCCGCGCCGCCCGGGTCGGGGACGAGGTCGAGCCCGGTGGACTCGGCGGCCTCGCGGAGGGCGGCGGTGGCCTTCTCCCACATCTCGTCCGAGCCGATGAACTTGTCGGACTCGTCGCGGGTGGACAGCTCCAGGTAGAACTCGTTCAGGCCGTAGTCGCGCAGCAGGCCGAGGACGAAGTCGAGGAGGCGCTTGATCTCCTCGCCCATCTGCTCCTCGGTGCAGTAGATGTGCGCGTCGTCCTGGGTCATGCCCCGCACGCGGGTGAGGCCGTGCACGACGCCCGACTTCTCGTACCGGTACACCGACCCGAACTCGAACAGCCGCAGCGGCAGCTCCCGGTAGGACCGGCCGCGCGCCCGGAAGATCAGGTTGTGCATCGGGCAGTTCATCGGCTTGAGGTAGTAGTCGCCGCCGTCGACCTCCATGGCGGGGAACATGTCGTCCTTGTACCAGCCGAGGTGCCCGGAGGTCTCGAACAGGTGGCCCTTGGTGATGTGCGGGGTGTTGACGAACTCGTACCCCTCCTCCTCGTGCCGGCGGCGCGAGTAGTCCTCCATCACCTTGCGGACGGCGCCGCCCTTCGGGTGGAAGACGGCGAGGCCGCTGCCGATCTCGTTCGGGAAGGAGAACAGGTCGAGCTCGGCGCCGAGGCGGCGGTGGTCGCGCTTCTCGGCCTCCTCCAGGAACCTCAGGTACTCGTCCTGCTTCTCGCGCGACTCCCAGGCGGTGCCGTAGATCCGCTGGAGCTGCGGGTTCTTCTCGCTGCCGCGCCAGTACGCGCCGCCCGAGCGCATCAGCTTGAAGGCGGGGATGACCCGGGTGGACGGCAGGTGCGGGCCGCGGCACAGGTCCTTCCAGCGCGGCTCGCCGGACTTGGCGTCCAGGTTGTCGTAGATGGTCAGCTCGCCGCCGCCCACCTCGACCTCGGCGCCGTCGGCCGCGTCCGGGCCGGAGCCCTTCAGCCCGATCAGCTCCAGTTTGTAGGGCTCGCCGGCCAGCTCGGCGCGCGCGTCCTCGTCGGAGACGGGGCGGCGGGAGAACCGCTGCCCCTGCTTGACGATCTCGCGCATCCGCTTCTCGACGCGCTTGAGGTCGTCGGGGGTGAACGGCTCGGCGACGTCGAAGTCGTAGTAGAAGCCGTTCTCCACCGGCGGGCCGATGCCCAGCTTCGCCTCGGGGAACAGCTCCTGGACGGCCTGCGCCATCACGTGCGCGGCGGAGTGCCGCATGATCGCCCGGCCGTCGTCCGAGCCGATCTCGACCGGCTCGACGGCGTCGCCGTCGCGCAGTTCGCCGGCGAGGTCGCGCAGCTCGCCGTTGACGCGGGCGGCGATCACGGTGCGGCCGTCGGCCTCCAGCGCCTGGCCCGCGGTGGTGCCCGCCGGCACCGCCCGCTCGCTCCCGTCGAGGGTGATGCGCAGCTCGGACACGGTGGACACGGGTACTCCTCGCGATGATGGGTCGGGGTGAACGGGTTTCGATGCTATCGACTCGGGGTGTCCCCCGGACGCGTCCGGCTCCATCGGCCGCTCCTCTCGGTCGGCGGAGGGCCCGCGGCGTCCCCGGACGGCGGAAGGGCCCCGGGGATCGCTCCCGGGGCCCTTCCGCGTGCAATGTCAGTACATGCCGCAGTCGCGCCGGGAGTGACCCGGCGTCGTCGTCTCTGCGAACACGTGCGGCATGGATCCACTCTAGCCGATGGGCGGACGCGCGGCCCGTCCTTTCGCGCGCGCTGCCCGCGGGGCCGTGAGGTCGTCCATGTCCTCCAGTTCGCGGCCCTTCGTCTCGGGGACGGCGCGCAGCACGAACAGGAACGCCAGGATCGAGAACAGCGTGTAGAGGCCGTAGGCCAGTCCCAGGGAGAAGCCGGAGATGCCGGGGAACGTCGTGGTGACCACCCAGTTGGCGAGCCACTGGGCGGCGGCGGCGACGGCCAGCGCGGACGCCCGGATGAAGTTGTTGAACATCTCGCCGAGCATCACCCACACGACGGGCCCCCACGTGGCGGCGAAGGAGGCGACGAACACGTTCGCCGCGACGAGCGCCACGGGGCCGGCGACGCCGCCGAGGTTCGGTGCTCCGTCCACCACGGGGGCGGTCGCGAAGCAGACCGTGAGGGTGCCGAGGGAGACCGCCATGCCGGCGGCTCCGGCCAGCAGCAGCGGGCGCCGCCCGATCCGGTCGACGAGCGCGATCGCGACCAGCGTGAACGCGACGTTGACGATCGAGTTGATCACCGAGGTGAGCATCGCGTCGTTCTCGGAGAACCCGACGGCCTGCCACAGCGAGGAGGAGTAGTAGAAGATCACGTTGATGCCGACGAACTGCTGGAACACCGACAGCAGGATCCCGGCCCACACGATCGGCATCAGGCCGAGCCTGCCGCCGCGCAGGTCCCCGAGCCGGACGGGCCGGTCCGAGGCGATGGACCGCGTGATCTCGGTGATCTTCACGTCCACGTCGCCGCGGCCCATCACGCGCCGCAGCACCTGCCGCGCGCGGGCCGTCTCGTGCTTCTTGACCAGGTAGCGGGGCGACTCGGGGATCGTGGTGGCGATCACGCCGTACATCACGGCCGGGACGACGGCGCTGGCGAACATCCACCGCCACGCGCCGCCGCCCCAGGGGAACGTTCCGGTGGCGCCGCCGTCGGACACCCGCGCGATGACGTAGTCGACCACGAGGGCGGCGAAGATGCCGAGCACGATCGCCATCTGCTGCAGCGATCCGAGCCGGCCGCGCAGCTCGGCCGGGGCGATCTCGGCGATGTAGGCGGGCGCGATCACCGACGCGGCGCCGATGGCGAGGCCGCCGACCAGCCGCCAGACGGTGAGGTCCACCGCGCTGAAGGCCAGCGCGGAGCCGAGCGAGCTGACCAGGAACAGCCCGGCGGCGATGAGCATCACCCGCACCCGGCCGATCCGGTCGCTGAGCGGCCCCGCGAACCAGGCCCCGGCCGCGCAGCCGAGCAGCGCGGAGGAGACCACGAAGCCGACCGCGAAGCCGCCGAGGCCGAACTCCCGCTTGAGCGCGTCGACCGTCCCGTTGATCACCGAGGAGTCGTAGCCGAACAGGAACCCGCCGAGGGCGGCCGCTCCCGCCAGCAGCGCCGCCACCGCCGCGGAGTGCGACGTCCCCTCGTCGCGGTGCTCGTCCGCCTGCCTCGGTCCGCTGCCCGCTGCCGTCATGGACCCCGATCTTCCCCGGGAGCCGGACCTTATGCGGGCGCGTCCGGTCAGTCGCGCACGGCGGTTCCCAGCACGTGCGGCGAGGCCGGGTTGGCCCGGCTCGGCTCGGGGAACTCGAACCGCCGCTCGCCGCGCACGGTGAACCCGCTGCCGGCGATCCACTCGCCCGTCGGGCGGGTGACGTGGCAGCCGGCGGCGAAGAACGGCCAGAGCAGGTCGGCGTAGCGCTGGAACCGCACCTTGCCGGGGGTGTCGCCCCGCACGTGCTCGTAGTAGCGCAGTTCGCCGCCCGGCTTGAGGACGCGCCGCAGCTCGGCCAGCGCCCGGATGGGGTCCCGGACCGAGCACAGCACGAGCGACGCCACCGCCACGTCGAACGACGCGTCGTCGAGGTCGAGGTCCTCGGCGAGCCCGGGGCGCACCGTGACCGGGACCGGCGCGCTGCGCGCGGCGTGGGCGGCCTTCGCGCGCAGCCGCGGCTCGGGTTCGACGGCGACGACCTCGGTGACCTCGGGCGGGTAGTGCGGGAAGTTGGCGCCGTATCCGGCGCCCACCTCCACCACGCGGCCGGACGCCCCGGCCAGCAGCTCCGCGCGGCACGCGTCACCGCCCGCCTTGGCGCAGCCGGCGTCCAGCCGCGGATAGAGGCGGGCGAAGATCGGATGGCTCAGGTCGGTCATTCCCGCAGTCTCCGCCGCCCCGGCGATCACCGCAAGATCGGCGGACCGGGGCGGGCGGGCCTCACCAGTCGGCGGCGGACTCGTCGGCGAGCCGGACCAGGGCGCCGCCCGCGTCCACGTCGTACCGGCGCATCGCGCTGAGCGGGGGCGAGTAGACGTGGACGCTCACGGCGGGCGCGTCCGAGGTGTTGCGCACGTCGTGGACGTAGCCCGGCCCGAAGGAGTGGGCCTGCCCGGCGCCGACGCCGCGGGCGGTCCCGATCCGGCGCGCGGCGTTGACGCGCTGCTCCTCCAGGGTCCCGAGGGCGACCGCGAACGCGCCCGCGGAGCGGCCGTGGTCGTGGAAGCCGGTCGACTGTCCGGGCAGCCAGCTGATCAGCCATATCTCGTGGTCGGCGTCCTGGTGGACGCGCTCGTACCAGCGTCCTCGCGGGTCGAGCCGGACCCGGAGCAGCCACTCCCCCGGGTCGGCGGCGAGGCCCCGCGCCCGCTCGGCGAGGCTTCGGGGCGTGAAGGGTGCGCCTTCGGGCGCGGGGACGGTGAGGCCGGTCGTGGTGGCGGTCATGCGGTCGCTCTCCTAGCGGTGTGCTGCCATTCCTCGTCGCGTTCGGCGGGACGGGCGGCGACACAGCGCGCTGGCCTGGCGGCGCAGGTCGACGTGCAGGCGCTCGTGGCGGAGTCCGGTGATCGGCACGGGGACCAGCGTGGCCCAGATTCCCTATAAAGTCAATCGGAAATAGCTGTTTACTGCCCCTCCCCGTCCGCGGAAGGCGCTGCCCAGGGCTGATACCCAGGGGCTGGATCGGATCTCCCTCCCCGGGGTCAGGCCGCCGGGGGGCCGGGCGTTCTAGGCTCGCAGCCAAATGAACGATCCAGACCGCCCCGCGACCGCGGGCCGCACCCGGCTGGCCGCCGGCGTCCGCGCCGCCCTCGTGCCCGGCCACGACGAGCCGGCCGTCACGCTGCTGCCCGGCCACCCCGCGCTGCGCATCCCGATCCTGCTCGTCCTGACGCTGATGGCCGTCGGCTTCACCGCCGGGACCATCGCCATCTCCATCACGCAGTACCGGGTCAACGCCCAGCTGGCCTGGCCCCTCGGCGCGCTGCAGGCGATGCCGCTGCTGTTCGCGGCCCGCTGGCCCCTGGCCGCCTGGCGGGTCGCGGCGGCCGGGCTGCTGCTGACGGTCTTCGTCCGGCACGGCGAGGGCTTCATGCCGTGGCCGGTGACGGCGATCCTCGCCCTGATCGTCATCCTGTTCTTCGTCGGCGTCGGCGCCGCCCGGCAGACCACCGTCGGCGTCGGCGCGGTGACCATCGCGGGCGTGCTGGCGTCCGCCGTGCTGTTCGGGATGCCCGGCTGGTTCGGCATGATCCTCGCCGCCATCGCGGCGGTCACGCTGACCTTCGGCGACGCGGTCGGCGGGCGCCACTCGGCCGTGGAGGAGCTGCGGTGGCGCGAGGAGCAGCACCGGCGCGACCTCGCCCGGCAGGCGGTGCTGGAGGAGCGGGCCCGCATCGCCCGCGAGCTGCATGACGTCGTCGCCCACCACATGTCGGTGATCGCGATGCAGGCGGAGGCCGCCCCCTACAAGATCCCCGAGCTGCCGGACGCGGCGCGGCAGACGTTCGAGGTCGTCCGGGACGCGGCCCGCGAGGCCCTCACCGAGACGCGCCGGGTCGTCGGGCTGCTGCGCTCCGACGACGAGGGCGCCGAGCGCGCTCCGCAGCCCGGCCTGGAACGGCTGGACGACCTGGTCGGCGCGGCCCGCCGCTCCGGGCTGTCGGTCGCGAGCGCCGTCGTCGGGATGCCGCGCCCCCTGCACGCCGGGGTCGACCTGTCGGCGTACCGGATCGTGCAGGAGTCGCTGAGCAACGCCTCCCGGTACGCGCCGGGCTCCCGGGTGCACGTCGAGGTGCGGTACGGCGCCGACACCCTGACGGTGTCGGTCACCGACGACGGCGCCCGCAGCACCCCGGAGGAGTCGCACGGCGGCGGCCACGGGCTGGTCGGCATGCGCGAGCGCGCCACGATGCTCGGCGGCAGCCTCGACGCCGGTCCGCGCGAGGACGCCGGCTGGTCGGTCGTCGCCGAGCTCCCCTATGGCGACGCGGACTAGCCCGGCGCGGGCGGATCGCCCGGCCCGTAGGGTTGTGCCGTGACGATTCGGGTGCTGATCGCCGATGACCAGGTGATGATCCGCGACGGGCTCGCGGCGCTGCTGTCCTCCGATCCGGGGATCGAGGTGATCGGGCAGGCGGGCAACGGCCGCGAGGCGGTGGAGATGGCCCGCCGGCTTGACCCGGACGTGGTCGTCATGGACATCCGGATGCCGGAGATGGACGGCCTGGCCGCCACCGCCGAGCTGGCCGGCTCCCCCGACCCGGACGCGGACCCGGCCGGCGCGAGGCCGAAGGTGCTCATGCTGACCACCTTCGACCTCGACGAGTACGTCTACGAGGCGCTCGGCGCGGGTGCCAGCGGCTTCCTGCTGAAGGACGCCTCGGCGGCCGACCTGGTGAACGGCGTGCGGGTGGTGGCGGCGGGCGACGCGCTGCTCGCCCCGTCCATCACCCGCCGGCTGATCGGCGACTTCGCGCGCCGGCGCCGCCACCAGCGGCCGAGCCCGAAGGCGACCGCGGGCCTGACGCCGCGCGAGCTGGACGTGCTGCGGCTCATGGCGCGCGGCCTGTCCAACGCCGAGATCGCCGCCGAGCTGGTGCTGGCCGAGCAGACGGTGAAGACGCACGTCGGGCACGTGCTGACCAAACTCGGGCTGCGCGACCGCACCCAGGCCGTCGTCTACGCCTACGAGAACGGGCTCGTCGGCTAGCGGCGGCCGCCGCTCAGCGCGACGGGTCGAGGACGAGCTTGCCGGTGGTGCGGCGGGCGCGCAGGTCCTCGTGGGCCCGCCGCACCTCGGTCAGCCCGTACTCGCCGCCCGCGACGACGCGGATCCCGCCGTCCGCGGCGAGGGCGAACAGCTCGTCCAGCGCCCGGCGCATCACGTTGCCGGGGAGCTGGAAGACGTGCGCCAGCCACATGCCGGAGATCGTGGTGGAGTGCGACATGAGCGTGGCGGGCCGGACGGGCGAGGGCTCCTTGCGCGACGCCATGCCGTAGAAGGCGAGGCGGCCGAACGGGGCCAGGGCGCGCAGGCTCTGGTCGGTCACCGTCCCGCCGGTCATCTCCAGGACGGTGTCGACGCGCCTGCCCTCGTTGGCGTCGATCAGTGCCCGGGTGAGGTCGGGCACGCCCGCGTCGATCGCGACGTCGGCCCCGAGGTCGAGGGCGAGCTGGCGCTTGCGCTCGGAGGAGGCCGTGGCGATGACCCGGCCGGCGCCCCAGGCCTTGGCGAGCTGCACGGCGATCGTCCCGACGCCGCCCGCGGAGGCGTGCACGACGACGGACTCGCCGGGCTCCAGATGGACGCTGCGGCGCAGCAGCACCCACGCCGACGCCCCCTGGACGATCATGCCGAGGGCGGTGAGGTCGTCGATCGCGTCCGGAACGTCCCAGGCCAGCGCCTCGGGCGCGACGGCCTTCTCCGCGTAGCCGCCGGTGCCGACGAGCGCGACGACGCGGCGGCCGTCGGGCGTGGTGCCCACGACCTCGCCGCCCGGCACCATCGGCAGCGTCGACTCCGAGAGGTAGCTGTTCTCGGCCTGGTGGGTGTCGGCGTAGTTGACGCCGGCCCGCGAGACGTCGATGAGCAGGTGCCCCGGCCCGGCGGCCGGATCGGGAAGGTCGGCGACGGTCAGGACCTCGGGACCGCCGAACTCGGTGATCTGTATCGCGCGCATGACTCTCCTCAGAAGCTCTCGGATGCTCAGCGGGGCCCGGGGACGCCGCGGAAGCGGAACGGCTCGGACGGGCGCCCCGGCACCACGTACCAGGCCTCGCCGGCGCCGTCGGCGTCCAGGATCCGCATGAACGCCTCGACCACGTCCCCCACCTCCAGGATCGGGAAGCCGGTCTCCTGGAGGTGCCCCTTCAACGGGGTGAGGATGTCGGTGTCGGCGAAAGAGGGGCACAGCGCGTTCACGCGGATGCCCTCCTCGGCGAACGCGGGGCCGAGGGCGCGGACCAGTCCGACCACGGCCGCCTTGTTGGCGCCGTAGACCGGGTCGAACGGCGTCGCGGTGAGCGCGGCCATGCTCGCCGTGGCCACGATGTCGCCGCCGCCCCGGGCGCGGAGCGCGGGCAGCGCGGCGTGCGCGCCGAACACGACGCCGTCGAGGTTGATCCCCATGGCCCGCCGGTACGCCGCGAGGTCGAAGTCGTCGCCGACGCCCCCGCCGCCCGCCACCCCGGCGTTGAGGAACGCCACGTCCAGGCCCCCGAAGCGGTCGACGGCGGCCGCGACGGCGGCCTCGCTGTCGGCGGGGTCGCGCACGTCGCAGCGGACGAACGCGCCGTCCAGCTCCTTCGCGAGCGCGTCCCCGGCCGCCGCGTCGACGTCGGCGAGCACGACGCGCGCGCCCTCGCGGGCGAGGCGGCGGGCCACCGCGGCCCCGATGCCGTTGGATCCGCCCGTGATCAGTGCGACCTTGCCGGTGCCGTCGAAGGGTGCCATGGGGGACTCCTCCCGAAGTAACTGACTCGTCAGTTACTCTAGCGGAATGGACTTCGGTTTGAGCGAGCGGGCCCGGGACCACCTCGGCCGCCTCCAGGACTTCATGGACTCCCACGTCTACCCGGCCGAGCCGGTCTACGCGGCCCAGCGGGCCGAGCTGCGCGCGGCGGGCCGCGAGCACCACGTCCCGCAGGTCGTCGAGGACCTCAAGACGGAGGCGCGCGGGCGCGGCCTCTGGAACCTGTTCCTTCCCGACTGCGAGGACCCCGCCCACGGCCTGTCGGTCACCGACTACGCCTCCCTCGCCGAGGTGACGGGGCGCTCCCCCAACCTCGCGCCGGAGGCCATCAACTGCGCGGCGCCCGACACCGGCAACATGGAGGTCCTGCACCTGTTCGGCACGCCCGAGCAGAAGGAGCGCTGGCTCGCACCGCTGCTGAACGGCGAGATCCGCAGCGCGTTCGCGATGACCGAGCCGGACGTGGCGAGCTCGGACGCCACGAACATCTCCACCCGCATCGAGCGGGACGGCGACCACTACGTCGTCAACGGCCGCAAGTGGTGGATCAGCGGCTCCGCGGACCCGCGCTGCAAGATCATGATCGTGATGGGCAAGACGGACCCGGAGGGGCACCCGTACCGGCAGCAGTCGATGGTGCTCGTGCCGCTCGACGCCCCCGGGGTGGAGGTCGTCCGGCCGCTGCCCGTGTTCGGCTACCAGGACCAGCACGGCCACTGCGAGATCACCCTTACCGACGTCCGCGTCCCGGTGGAGAACCTGGTCGGCGAGGAGGGCGGCGGCTTCGCCATCGCGCAGGCCCGCCTCGGTCCCGGCCGCATCCACCACTGCATGCGCGCGATCGGGATGGCCGAGCGGGCGCTGGAGCTGATGTGCGAGCGCGCGGTGTCGCGCGTCGCCTTCGGCGGGCCGCTGGCCAAGCAGGGCGTGGTGCGCCAGCAGATCGCCGAGTCGCGGATGGCGATCGAGCAGGCCCGGCTGCTCACCCTCAAGACCGCCTGGCTGATCGACAAGCAGGGCGTGCAGGCCGCCCGCTCCGAGGTCGCGGCGATCAAGGTGATCGCGCCGCGCGTCGCGCTGGAGGTGGTCGACCGGGCGATCCAGGTGCACGGCGGCGCCGGCGTCAGCGACGACACCCCGCTCGCCGCGATGTGGGCGGGGCTGCGCACGCTGCGCCTCGCGGACGGCCCGGACGAGGTCCACGTGCGCAGCGTGGCCCGCGCCGAGCTCGGACGGTACCTCGGCACATGACGGACGGCACGGGGGAGGCGGCGCCGGGCGCGCGGCGGCGCATGCCGCACGCCCGGCGGCGCGAGCAGCTGCTGCAGGCGGCGCTGGCGGAGTTCGGCCGGCGCGGCTACCACCTGACCCAGATGGAGCACGTGGCGTCGGAGGCGCAGGTGTCCAAAGCGCTGCTGTACCAGCACTTCACCTCCAAGGAGGAGCTGTTCGCCGAGGTCACCGAGGCGATCGTGGCCGAGATCACCGGTCGGCTGAACCGGGCCGTGCTCGCCGCGCACGGCTCGGCGGACGGCATCCGGGCGATGATCCGGGTGCTGTTCGACTACGCCACCGAGGAGCCGGACGCGTGGGCCCTCGTGGTCCGGCACCTCGACAAGCCCGAGGTGGGCCTGGAGCTCCGGGAGCTGCGGGACCGGCTCGGCACCGCGTTCGCCGACCTGCTGCTGCGCCGCCGCCGCGCCGACCCGGCGCTGTCCCCGGCGGCGCTCGCGGTGAACGAGCGGCGGGCGCGGCTGCTCGTCCCGCTGATGTACGGGTCGATGCTGTCGATGGTGTCGTGGTGGCTGGAGCATCCCGACACGCCGCGCGAGCGCGCCGAGCAGATGGCCGTGGAGTTCATCTGGCTCGGCCTGGACCGGCTCCGGGCCGGCGAGCGCCTGCCGAAGGAGTAGGGGCCCGCCCGGGCGCCCTCCCGCCGTCGGGCCTCTAGCCGAAGACGTCGTCGCGGACGAGGTCGAGGGCGGTCAGCACCGCGCCGCGCAGCACGGCGTCGCCCTCGACGCGGCCGGGCCGCACCTCGGTGGCGGCCGGGCTGAGGCGGCCGAGGTGCGCGGCGACCAGGCCGGCGAGCCGGTCGCCGCCCGCGCGGCCGAGCGTCCCGCCGAGCACGACGAGCCCGGGGTCCAGGACGGCGACGAGCACGAACACCGCCTCGGCGATGCGCCCGGCCACCACCTCCTCGTCCAGCCCCGCGACGGCCGCCTCGTCGAGCAGGGCGCAGAAGTCCGTGCCGCCGACCTTCAGCAGGCCCACCTCGCCCGCGCCGCCCGACGCGCCGCGCCGCAGCCGTCCGTCCAGCACCAGCGCTCCGCCGACGCCGTCGTCCAGCCAGAGGAGCGCGAAGTCGTCGCGGCCCGCCGCCGCGCCCTCCCGGTGCTCGGCGATGGCGCCGAGGTTGACCTCGTTCTCCAGCCGCACCGGAGTGCCGAGCCGGTCGCGCAGGGCCGCGCCGAGGTCGGGCCGGCCGCCGGGGACGCCGCTGTCGGTGGCGCGCCCGGTGCGCGGGTCGATCAGCCCGGGGGTTCCCAGCACGACCGTGTGCAGGGCGCGGCCGCCCGCCGCCTCGGTCACCGCGTCGGCGACGAGGGCGCACAGGTCGGAGGACGGGGGCAGGGGCCGGGACGCCGATCCCGCCGGGTTCCCCGCGATGTCGGCGACGCTGACGTGCACGGCGTCGCGGCGCAGGTCCACCCCGGCGACGTGGGCGCGGTCGGCGACCAGGCCGTAGAGGCCGACGCGGGCCGTGCTGGCCATCGGCGTCGTCGGCTTCTGCGCCACGTTCGCCGAGGGCGCCAGCGCCGACTGGACGGCCGTCTACCTGACCGAGGTGACGGACGCGGGCCCAGGACTGGCCGCCGCCGCCTACACCGTCTTCATGTCGTGCATGGCGGGCACGCGGCTTCTCGGCGACCGGCTGGTGCGGCGGCTCGGCCCGGCCCGGGTGGTCCGGTGCGGCGGCGTGGTGGCGGTGCTCGGCGGCGCGCTCGTCGTGGCGTCCCGCGCACCCGGGCCGGCCATCGCGGGGTTCGCGCTGCTCGGCGTCGGCGTGGCGACGGTCGTGCCTCTGGTGTTCGCGGCGGCCGGCGACGCCGGCGCCACCCCGGGCGAGGGCGTCGCGGGCGTCGCGACGATCACCTATCTATCGGGGCTGACCGCGCCCGCCGTCACCGGCTGGACGGCCGGGGCGCTGTCCTACCCGGCCGCGTTCGCGCTCATCACGTGCGTGGTCGCGGTCATGACCGTGACGGCCGGGGCCCTCAACCCGCGCGGCGGCGGCGCGGCCGGGCGACCCGCGGCCGAGACCTCCGGCCGCGTGGAGAAGGCGGTGCCCCAGGCGGGCGCACGGCCGGTGGACGTGCGAAAGGCCGGGAACGCGCGAGCGCTCCCGGCCTCAGCTGAGATCCGGCAGGACCTTAGAGCGGGTAGACGCCCTCGGCCTGCGGGCCCTTCTGGCCCTGGGTGATCTCGAACCCGACGCGCTGGTTCTCGTCGAGGCTGCGGTAGCCGTTGGTCGTGATCGCCGAGTAGTGGACGAACACGTCGGGGCCGCCGCCGTCGGGCGCGATGAACCCGAAGCCCTTCTCAGCGTTGAACCACTTCACGGTGCCTTCGGCCATGGTCTTTCCCTTCCGGGTAAAACGTCTCCGGCCCGCCGGTCGACGGGGCCGGGCTGCAAGCGGACTCACTCACGCCCGCCGGTCACCCGGAGAAAACGCTTCGAGACTGCTTGGCGCCGGCCGGCCGGGCCGGTGCCATCGTGCAACGCAGACGAACTTACCCGATGCCGGGCGAGCCCATGCACCGACACACCTAAAGAAGATCCGCAAGGGCCGCGGCGGCGCGATGGCAGTCGTGGAAGGTGCAGTACAGCGGCACGGGCGCCAGCCGGACGACATCGGGCTCGCGCGCGTCGGCGACGACGCCGTGGGCCTCGGCGAGCCTCCGGACGAGCCCGCCCGCGTCCGCCACCCGCACCGACAGCTGGGCGCCGCGCTCCGCGGGGTCGGACGGCGTGACGACCTCGGCGCCGATCCCGGCGAGCCGGTCCGCCAGGTAGCCGGTCAGGCGCCCGCTCTTGGCGCGCAGCGCGTCCATCCCCACCCGGTCGAAGATCTCCAGGGAGGCCAGCACCGGCGCCAGCGCCATGATCGGCGGGTTGGACAGCTGCCAGGCGTCGGCGGAGGCGGGCGGCGCGATGTCGGGGTCCATCCGGAACCGGACGGCGGGGTCGGTGCCCCACCAGCCCGCCAGCTTCGGAACGGCGGAGTCCCGGACGTGCCGCTCGTGGACGAAGCATCCCGCGACGGCGCCGGGACCGCCGTTGAGGTACTTGTAGGTGCACCAGGCGGCGAAGTCCACGTCCCAGTCGTGCAGCCGCAGGGGGACGTTCCCGGCGGCGTGGGCGAGGTCCCACCCGACGACGGCGCCGGCGGCCCGGCCCGCCCTGGTGATCGCCTCCATGTCCATCAGCTGTCCGGTCAGGTAGTTGACCCCGCCGAGCAGGACGAGCGCGACCGTGCCGCCCTCGCGGTCGAGGAACGCCAGGACGTCCTCGGTGCGCAGGGCGTCCTCGCCGTCGCGGGGCCTGAGCCGCACGACCGTCGCTGCCGGGTCGAGCCCGTGGTGGACGACCTGGCTCGCCACCGCGTAGGAGTCGGACGGGAACGCCGCGTCCTCGATGACGATGCGGGTGCGCGTCCCGGCGGGCCGGTAGAAGCTCGCCATCATCAGGTGCAGGTTGACCGTCAGCGAGTTCATCGCGACGACCTCGTGCGGGAGCGCGCCCACGAGGCGGGCGGCGGGCTCGCGGAGCAGCTCGTGGTACGCCACCCAGGGACGGCGCCCCTGGGTGTGGGCCTCGACCGCGAGCCGCGCCCAGTCGTCAAGCTCCTCGCGGAGCAGCACGGCCGCGCTCCTCGGCTGGAGCCCGAGGGAGTTGCCCGCGAAGTAGGCCGCCTCCGCGTGGGGCCCGCCCGGCGCGGGCGGGACGAGGAACTCCCCGCGCAGCGTGGGCAGCGGATCGGTCTCGTCGAGGCGCCGGGCCTCGTCCTCCAGGGTCACTGCGTCATTCCTTCGGTGGTCACCAGATCGAGGGCGGGCGCGAAGAACGCCTCCGCGTTGCCGCCGAGCAGCAGGGCGCGCTCGGCGTCGTCCAGGCCGGGGCAGGCCCGGATCGTCGCGCCGGGGTCCTTCTCGCCGAGCGGGAACGGGTAGTCGGTGCCGAGCATGACCCGTTCGGGGCCCATCACGTCCACCAGCAGGCGCAGCGCGCGAGGATCGAACACGGCCGAGTCGACGTGGAACCGGCCGACGTACTCCGACGGGGGGCGCGGCGAGTCGGCGCGCACGATGTCGCGGCGGTGCCAGGCGTTGTCGGCCCGCCCGAGCAGGAAGGCGAAGCTGCCGCCGCCGTGGCAGAAGCACAGCCGCAGGGACTCCGGGAGCCGCTCGAACGCGCCCGACAGCATCAGCCCGAGGATGCTCAACTGCGTCTCGGCGGGCATGCCCGCCAGCCACGGCAGCATGTGGCCGCGCATCCGGTCGGCGCCGAGCATGTCCCACGGGTGCGCCAGGACGGGCAGGCCGAGTTCCGCGCAGTGCGCGAGGAACGCCGTGATCCCCTCGTCGTCGAGGTTGCGGTCGCCGACATGGTTGCCGATGTGAACGCCGCGGTGCCCCGCGGCGGCCGCCCGCTTGGCGACCTCGCAGGCGAGCTGCGGGTCCTGGAGCGGCACCTGGCAGAGCGGCAGGAGCCGGTCGGGGGCGTCCGAGCAGAACGCCAGGATGCGGTCGTTCACGAAGTCGCACCAGTCGGCGGCGCGGGACGGCTCGGCCGCGTACCCGAACATCAGCGGCGTGGAGGAGACGGCCTGCCGGTCGACGCCGGCGGCGTCCATGTCGGCCACGCGGCGCGCGGCGTCCCAGAGCGCCTCCCCGACGGGGCGGTACTCCGCGTCGCCGCACATCATCATGCCGGCGCCGCCGCCGTCGACGCGCAGCCACGGCTGGCCCTCGTCGGCGAGGATCCGCCCCTCGTCGCGACCGATCACCGGGAAGACGTGCGTGTGGACGTCGAAGACCGTCACCGAGGCCCCGTCAGACACGGGGCGCCGTCGTCGGGGTCATGGACCGCGGCCACCGCCGGCCCGGATGCACCGCGCCGCAGTTCGGGCATTTCCTGTCGCTGCCGTAGAAGCCCTCGAAGGCGGGCGGCAGGTCGTCCACGATCGAGCGGACCTGGAGCTCGGCGCGGTGGACGAGGTGGTGGCACTCGGTGCAGTACCACTCGAACGCCTCCGTGAGGCCCTCGGGGCGAGGGATCTCCACGACGAGGCCGATCGAGCCGGGCTCGGGCCGCTGCGGCGAGTGCCGGACGTGCGCGGGCAGCAGGAACACGTCGCCCTCGTTGATCTGAAGGTCGGTGGGCGGGCGGCCCTCCTCCTCCATGACCCGCAGCACCATGTTGCCCTTGAGCTGGTAGAAGAACTCCTCGGTCGGGTCGTCGTGGAAGTCGGTGCGCTGGTTGGGCCCGCCGACCACCATGATGATCAACCCGGCGTCCTCGAACACCTGGACGTTGCCGACCGGCGGCTTCAGCAGGTCGCGGTGCTCCTCGATCCAGGCGTCGAAGTTGAACGGCCGTCCGAACGACAGCTGGGGCAGGGTCATGCTCCGCCCTCCTTTCCGGTCCGCGTCGCCCGCGGGATGTGCGCGACGCACGAGATCTCGATGAGCAGGTGCGGGTGCGGGAGCTGGTGGACGGCGACGGTCGTGCGGGCGGGCCCCGTCTCGTCGAAGTACTCGCCGTAGACCTCGTTGTAGCCGCCGAAGTCGTTCATGCTCACCAGGTAGGTGGTGACGCTGACGACGTCGGACAGGCCGCCGCCGGCCGCCTCCAGCAGGTCGCGGATGTTCTCGATGACGGCGCGGGTCTGCTCCCGGACGTCGAGGTCGGTGACCCCCATCGCGTCCGCGCTCGCCCCGGCGAACGTCCCGTCCGGGCGGCGCGAGCTCGTCCCGGACACGAACACCAGGTCGCCGGCCCGCCGCAGGTGCGGGAACCGGCCTCGGGGCGCGGCCTTGCCCTCGACGAGGATCGCGTCGTTCATCAGGTCGTCACCTCCACGGCGCCCAGGCCCGCGCCGACGACCCGGACGTGGGCGTCCTTCGGAAGCGGGACCGCCGCCGTCGCGGCGCCGGCGAGGACGATCCAGCCCGGCTCCAGCGTCATCCCGGCGCCGAGCGCGAGCCGGGCCGCCGCCCGCAGCGACCGCGCCGGGTCCCCGAGGATCGCGGCGGACGAGCCCGTCTGCACCGGCCTCCCGTCGATCTCCAGCAGCAGCCCGGCGTTGGACAGGTCGCGGGGCGCGTGCCAGGCGCCGACGCCGAACCGCGCCGCCGAGGCGTTGTCGGCGATGACGTCCGGCAGCGTGAACGCGAAGTCCTCGTAGCGGGAGTCGAGCACCTCGAACCCGACGGCGACGCCGGCCACGGCGGACTCGACCTCGGCGGCGGAGCGGACCTCCCGCCCGATCAGGTAGGCGATCTCGGGCTCGATCCGCGGGTGGACGAGCCGGGACACGTCCACCGACGGCCCGGCCGCCATGCCGTCGGTCAGCAGGCCCCAGATGACGTCGTCCACGCCCATCTGGACCATCTTGGCGCGGCTGGTGAACCCCATCTTCACCCCGGCGAGCCGCTCGCCCCTGCGGCGCCGCCGCTCGATCCCGGCGCGCTGCACCGCGTACGCCGTCGCGACGTCCAGCGGCGTCCGGCCGGTCAGCTTCGGGATCGCCCGGACGTCCCTGGTGGCCTCGTCGAGCGCCGCCGCGAGCGCGTGCACGTCCGCCATCAGGACTCCTCCTTGCCGAACGCGACGCGGACGTCGCCGAGTCCGTCGATGCGCGCCTCGAACACGTCGCCCGGACCGGCCGGGACCACCGGGCCGAGCGCGCCGGTCAGGACGGTGTCGCCG
Source organism: Actinomadura coerulea (assembly GCF_014208105.1). Taxonomy (NCBI): domain Bacteria; kingdom Bacillati; phylum Actinomycetota; class Actinomycetes; order Streptosporangiales; family Thermomonosporaceae; genus Actinomadura; species Actinomadura coerulea. The sequence goes on along the minus strand of NZ_JACHMQ010000001.1, from coordinate 1,396,273 downwards.
GCCCGCAGCGGGCGTCCGACGCGGACGAGCGTGTCGGCGAGCCAGAGCGCGGCGTTCAGCGGGTGCCCGAGGCAGGCGGCGCCGTTGCCGGTCGAGACCTGCTCGCCGCGCCGCTCCATCACCATCCCGCACAGGCGCAGGTCGACGTCCGCGAGCGGGACGGGGCGGTTGCCCAGCGCGTACATGCCGGAGGAGGCGTTGTCGGCGACCGTGTCGGCGAGCGTGATGTCCCAGTCGCGGACGCGGCTGCCGACCACCTCGATGGCGGGCAGCGCGAACGCCGTCGCGCGGATCACGTCGGCGGCGGTGTGCCGCTCGTGGGTCAGGTCGCGCTCCAGCACGAGTGCGACCTCCGCCTCGGCGCGCGGCTGCAGCACGGCGCCGGCGGGGATCTCCTCCCCGTCCGGGACTGCCATGTCGGCGAACAGCATTCCGAAGTCGGGGCTGTCCACCCCGATCTGCGCCTGGACGGCGCGCGACGTCAGGCCGATCTTGCGGCCGGCGAGGCGGCGGCCCTCCCCCAGCCAGCGGTCGGTCAGCAGTTCCTGGACGGCGTAGGCCTCGTCCGCCGTGGTGATCAGGTCGCGGACGGGCGCGCACGGCGCGCCGCCGGCGTGGGCGCCGAGCAGCCGCTCGGCGGCGGCCTCGATGTTCGTGGTCACTGGGCTCGCTCTCAGATCTGGACGCAGACGTTGACGGGTTCGGAGAAGAAGTCCAGGGAGTACTCTCCCCCCTCCCTGCCGATCCCGGACGCCTTCACGCCGCCGAACGGGGTGCGCAGGTCGCGCAGGTTCCAGCAGTTCACCCAGACGATCCCGGTCTCGACGCGCGGCGCGACCCGGTGCGCGCGCGACAGGTCCCGCGTCCACACCGTGGCGGCGAGCCCGTAGCGGCTGTCGTTGGCGAGCGCGAGGGCCTCGTCCTCGGTGTCGAAGGGCGCGACGTGGCAGACCGGCCCGAAGATCTCCTCCCGCACGGCCCTGGCGGTCTCGGGGAGCCCGGTGAGGACGGTCGGCTCGACGTGGAAGCCGCCGTCCCGGGCGTCCCCGAACCGCGGGGCGCCGCCGCCGGCGACGATCTCGGCGCCCTCCTCGCGGGCGAGCCGGAGGTGGGACAGGACCTTGTCGCGGTGCCCGGCCGAGATCATCGGCCCGTAGCCGTCCAGCGCGCGGGCCCGCTCGCCGAGCCTCGCGACGAACTCCTCGAAGACGGGGCGCTCCACGTAGACGCGCTCGGTGCACAGGCAGATCTGCCCGGAGTGGGTGAAGGAGGAGCGGACCGTCCCGTCGACGGCGGCCTCCAGGTCGGCGTCGGAGAAGACGAGCGCGGGGTTCTTGCCGCCCAGCTCGAAGGAGACGGGGGTGACGTGGTCGGCGGCGTTGCGCATGATCGCGGCGCCGGTGGCCGACTCGCCGGTGAACGCGATCGCGTCCACCCCGGGGTGCCCGGTGAGGAACTCCCCGGCCGCGCCGGGGCCGTGCCCGTGCACGACGTTGAAGACCCCGGCGGGCAGGCCCGCCTCGTCGATCACCCGGGCCAGCAGCGTCGCGGTCGAGGGCGTCTCCTCCGAGGGCTTGGCCACCACGGCGTTCCCGCACGCGAGCGCGGGCGCGATCTTCCAGGTCGACAGCAGCAGCGGCAGGTTCCACGGCGAGACGACCGCCACCACCCCGAGCGGCCGGCGCACCGTGTAGTTGAGCGCCTCGCCCGTCCCGGAGCTCCACCCCGGGACCCGCGTGGTGTAGGCGCGTTCGGGTCGCCCGTACAGCAGGTCGGCGTAGGCGCGGAAGTTGCCGACGGCGCGCGGCACGTCGACGGTCTCGGCGAACGCGCGCGGCCTGCCGGTGTCGGCGACCTCGGCGTCAACGAACTCCTCGAACCGCGCCTGGATCCCGTCGGCGACGCGCCGCAGCGCCGCGGCGCGCTCCTCGGCGGACGTCGCGCCCCAGGGGCCCTTCAGCGCGGATCGGGCCGCGGCCACGGCGTCGTCGACGACCTCCCGCGTGGCCTCGGGCACGGTGCCCAGCTCCGTGCCGTCCGCGGGGGCGATGAGAGGGAAGGCCGGACCGTCCGAACGGAACATCCCGCCGACGTAGTGCTCAGCCTTCATCCGGTCCCCTCCCGCGTGGCTCGACACCCCGATACTCTGCCCGCGAAGCTATGCCTGGCAAATACCAAATTCCCCGGCTGCTATGACGGAACGGCTATGCCACACCCCGCCGCCCCTGGCCGGATACGAACAGGACCGCGGCTTGCCGAGCCCGTGATCCATGTCACTTTGATCTTGTGATCGCCGGTGATCTCCGGGAGGCCCGCTGTCATGACCCGCGGCACCGGCCCGCTGGACCCGCCCCCCTTCCTCCGTCTCGACCCGGCCCCCATACCCGGGCGGTGACCCCGGAAGCCGCCAGATATGACCGATCTGTGATACCAAGTCGTCATGCGCGCGATCGACCTGCTCAACGGACGGCTCAAGCTGCGGCACCTGGTGCTCGTCGTCGCCGTCGCCGACCACGGCAGCGTCCTGCGCGCGGCCGAGCACCTGCGCCTCGCGCAGCCCGCGGTGACGCGCAGCCTGCGCGAGGTGGAGGGCCTCCTCGGCGTCGAGCTGTTCACCCGCGGCCCGCGCGGCATGACCCCGACGATGTTCGGCGACGCGTTCGTCGAGCACGCGCGCGCCGTCCTGGCCGAGCTGCGCCGCGCCGGCGAGCGCATCAGCGGCCTGGCCGACGGGGAGGTCGGCACGGTCACGATCGGAACCCTGCTCGCCGGCTCCAGCGTCCTGCTCCCCCGGGCGATCGCGGCGCTGAAGCGGGACCGCCCCGGCGTCACCGTGATCGTCCAGGAGGCCACCTTCGACGCGCAGGTCCCCCGCCTGCTGGACGGCGAGATCGACCTGATCCTCGGCCGCCTCAACCCGATCGGGGACCTGCGCGGCCTGCGCCAGATCACCCTGTACGGCGAGCCGGTCCGCCTCGTCGCCCGCCAGGGCCATCCCGCGCGCTCCGTCGCGGGCCTCGGCCTGGCCGACCTGCTCGCCTACCCCTGGGTGCTGCCCCTGGAGCAGACGGCGCTCCGGTCGGAGCTGGAGCAGGTCTTCCGCGCCGCCGGCCTGGAACCGCCCGGCAACCTGGTCGAGTGCACCTCGGTGCTGACCGTCCGTACCCTCGTCCGCGACACCGACATGATCGCCGCCCTTCCCGAGCTGGTCGCGCGGGCCGACGCCGAGATCGCGCCGCTCCCGGTGCCGCTGGAGACCGTCCGCCGCCAGGTGGGCGTGACCCTGCCCGCGCGGCGCGCCCCGACGCCGTCCGCCCGGCTGATGCTGGAGCACCTCCGCCGCGCGGCCGCCGAGATCACCGCCGGCTGATCACACCGCGCGGACCAGGCCGACGAGCGCCCGGCCCACCGCTGAGTCCGGATCCGCGAGGTCGAGGACCACGTCGAAGTGGTCGCGGCCGGGCACGACCATCAGGTCCCCGGCGTCCCAGCGCGGATGGAACAGCCGGGACTGCGTGAGGAACCCCTCCCCGTCGTCCTCCGCGACGGCGATGACGGCCGGGCAGCGGTACGGCGCCGGCAGCAGCGCCGGGCTCAGCGCCGCGGCCCGCGCCAGGTCCAGCCGCACGGCCTCGTTGACGTAGACGCGGGTGATCGGGCGGATGTCGAACAGCCCGCTGAACGGCATCGCGGCCTTGACGACGTCGGCGGGCAGCCCGAGCGGCTCCTGCCATCCGCCGACCATCGTCATCCCGGTCAGGTGCCCGCCCGCCGAACTGCCGCCCACCACGATCCGCTCGGGGTCGAGGCCGTGCTCGCGCCCGTGCCGGTGCACCCAGGCCACGGTCGCCCGCACCTGCCGGACGATCTCCTCCAGCGACGCCTTCGGCGCCAGCGTGTAGTCGGGCACCACGGTCGCGACGCCCTGCTCGTAAAGCATCCTCGCCATGAACGACGACACGTCCCGCGACAGGGCCATCCAGTAGCCGCCGTGCAGGAAGACGAACACCGGCCGCAGCCCCTCACCGGTGCCCCAGACGTCGAGCCGCTCCCCGCTCGCCTCGTCGTAGACGATCCCCGGGTGCCCCGGCAGCCCCTCGACGGCCGCCTCCGACATGGCCCGGTACCGGGCCATGTACCGGTCGAACAGCTCGGGCCCGGCCTTCCTCCGCACGTTGTAGGCGACGTCGAGCTCCTCGTCGCTCAGCCGACTGCCCGGCCAGTCGTCCAGAGAGTCCACGAACGCACCTCCGCTTCGTGGCAAGCCTCGCGCCCGCCCGGGAGAGGATCAAATACCCTTCCCGGCCTCGCGGTATCACGCCTTCGCCATACCGGCCGGCGGCCTTCGCGGTCTCGCCGGCGGCACGGCCGTCAGGGAACGAGGCCGGGGAGGTCGCCGGCGTGGTCGCCCAGGTAGGCGGTGAGCGTCTCCGGGACGAGGTCCAGGTTCCCGAGGGCGGCGGGCGTGCACGGGAAGCGGTCGACGTCGTAGCGGCCCTTGGAGGGGTCGTCGAACTCGGGGCCGTGCCGGCGCGAGAGGTCCATCGTCACCAGGCGGCAGACGTAGAAGGTGTTGAGCCGGTGCGGCCCGGGGCCCTGCTCCGCGCACGCGAAGACCTGCCGGACCGGCCCCGCGGTCGCGCCGAGCTCCTCGTCCAGCTCGCGGCGCAGGGCGGCCTCGGCGGAGGCGTCGGTGGGCTCGATCCTGCCGCCCGGGGTCGTCCAATAGACGGGACGGCCGGGCACGGTGCGGCGCAGCAGGACGAGCGCGTCGCCGTCCAGCAGGAGGGCGCGGGCGCCCCGGCGGACCCTCACGAGTTCAGATAGGCCAGGACCGCGAGCACGCGGCGGTGCCCGCTGTCGGTGGGCGGGAGGCCGAGCTTGGCGAACACGGCACCGATGTGCTTGCTCACCGACCGCTCGGTGATGACGAGGGTCGCGGCGATCGTGGCGTTGTCCAGGCCCTGCGCCATCAGCCCGAGGACCTCGCGCTCGCGCGGCGTGAGCTCCTGGAGCGGGTCGTGCCGGGACGTCATCAGCTGGGACACGACCTCGGGGTCCAGGGCGGTGCCGCCGGCGGCGACGCGGTCGAGGGCGTCGAGGAACTCGTCGACGCGGCCGACCCGGTCCTTGAGCAGGTAGCCGACGCCGCCGGCGCCGCCGGCGAGCAGTTCGGCGGCGTAGGTCTGCTCGACGTACTGCGACAGGACCAGCACCGGCAGGCCCGGCAGCCGCCGGCGCGCCTCGATCGCCGCGCGCAGGCCCTCGTCGCGGAACCCGGGCGGCAGCCGCACGTCGAGGACGGCGGCGTCCGGGCGGTGCTCCAGCAGGGCGGGCAGCACGTCGGGGCCGCTGCCCGCGGCGGCGACCACCTCGTGGCCGCCCGCGTCCAGCAGCATGGCCAGGCCCTCGCGGAGCAGGACGCTGTCCTCCGCGATCACGATCCGCACGGCAGCTCCACCTGAAGCGTCGTCCCTTCCCCGTCGGGGCTGTGGAGGCGGGTCGTCCCGTCGAGCGCCGCCACCCGGCGGCGGATGCCCGCCAGGCCGCTGCCCCGGTCCGGGTCGGCCCCGCCCTTGCCATCATCCCGCACGTTGATCGTGAGGCGGGCGGGTTCGCGCCGGAGCGCGACCCACCCGTGCCGGGCGCCGCTGTGCCTGGCGATGTTGGTGAGGGCCTCGGCCACGACGAAGTAGGCGGCGGCCTCGACGGCGGCGGGCGCCCTGCCGTCCTCGACGTCCAGCTCGACGGGGATCGGCTGCCCGGCGGCGAGCGCCCGCAGCGCCCCGGCCAGGCCGCGGTCGGACAGGATCGGCGGATAGATGCCGCGGATCACCGTCCGCAGCTGCGTGAGCGCCTCCTCGACGCCCTCCCTGGCCTCCAGGAACAGCGTCCGGGCCGCGCCGGGATCGGCGTCGAAGCGGCGGTCGGCGAGGCCGAGCCGCAGGGCGGCGGCGACGAGCTGGGCCTGCGTCCCGTCATGCAGGTCGCGCTCGATGCGGCGCAGCTCGGCGCCGTGCGCCTCCAGGGCCTCGGCACGGGTCTCGGCCAGCTCCTCGACCCGCTCGGCGAGGCTCGTGCGGCGGGTGGGCGACAGCAGGGCCTCGGCGAGCCCGGCCTGCCAGCGCCGGAGCCGCGGCACCAGCCACAGCAGGATGCCCAGGTCGAGCGCCCCCTGGAGGAACGGCATCGTCAGAGCCTTGGGCCAGCTGTCCAGGGTGATGAACGCCGCCTGGGAGCCCTCGGGCGCCGCCCACCACCACAGCGGCAGCGAGAGCGTGAACGGGATGGCCGGCCACACCGCGACCGCGACCGCGGCGGCCGCGAGCGCGGTGAGCCCGTGCGCCGCCATCCAGGCCGCGTCCCGCCAGGTGGAGGGCGACCGCAGCAGGCGCAGCGCCTCGCCGAACCCCTCGCCGGAGGGCGGCCGGTACGGCTCGGGGATCTCACGGCCGAGGACGCGTCCGGCCCGCCGCCGTTCGGCGTTCGCGAGCGCCCGCAGGGGCTTGACGGCCGACGGAAGCCACGGCAGCAGGAGGAACGACAGGACCAGCCCCGCCGCGAGCGGGACGAGCCCGGCCATCGCGGGCAGGCCCGTGCGCAGGGCGCCCACCAGCTCGGCGGTCGCCTCCGCGCTGCGTCTCAGCAGTCTGTTCATCTCACCTCGCAGCACACCGTAAGCGACGTCGGCACCCCGCGCACCCGGGTGCGCCCCCAGGCCGGTGGTGTAGCCCGCTACACCACCGTTTAGGGAGTGCGCGCCCATGTGCCCGGACCCCCGCGGAACCTAGGTTCGTCCAGGTGAGAGGCGGCATTCCACGGAGGGGAACCATGACCACGATGACGGCCGAGGCGACCGCGGAGGCGGTGGGCCTGGACGCGGTCACCAAGTCCTACGGGGCCGTGCGGGCCCTGGACGGCGTCACCTGGACGTTCCGCCGCGGCGGGTTCACCGCGGTGATGGGGCCGTCCGGGTCGGGCAAGAGCACGTTCCTCCATTGCGCGTCCGGACTCGACCGCCCGAGCGGCGGCACGGTCCGGATCGGCGGCGTGGACATCGGCGGGCTCGGCGAGGCGAAGCGGACGCGGCTCCGCCGGGAGCGGATCGGGTTCGTGTTCCAGGCGTTCAACCTGGTCCCGTCCATGGACGTCGAGCAGAACATCACGCTCCCGCTGCGGCTCGGCGGCGCGGAGCCCGACCCGGCCCGGCTGGAGGAGATCGTCCGTCGGGTGGGCCTTGCGGACCGGCTGCGGCACCGCCCCGCCGAGCTGTCGGGCGGGCAGCAGCAGCGCGCCGCCCTCGCCCGCGCCCTGATCACCCGCCCCGAGGTCGTCTTCGCCGACGAGCCGACCGGCGCCCTCGACCCGCGCACGGCACGCGACGTCCTGCGGATGCTGCGCGAGGCCGCCGACCTGACCGGCCAGACGGTCGTCCTGGTCACCCACGACCCGATGGCCGCCGTGTGGGCCGACTCGGTGCTGTTCCTCAGCCGCGGCCGCATCGTCGACGAGCTGGCCTCCCCGACCGCGTCCGCGGTCATGTCCCGCTGGGAGACGCTGTGAAGCGCGGAGCAGGGAAGGGCGGAGGGGCGTTCGCCGGGATCTTCGTGGCGCTGGCGTTCGCGGCGACGCTCGTGGGGGCGTGCGGGGTGCTGCTGGAGTCGGCGCTGCGGGCGCACGCGCCGGTCGAGCGGTTCGGCGCCGCCGCGGCGGTCGTGACCGGCCCGCGGAGCGTCACGGACCGGTTGGGGAGGTTCGCGGACGAGCCGGAGGAGCAGAGCCGGCCCCTGACCGAGCCCGCCCCCGTGCCGGTCGCGGCCGCGGCGAGGCTGCGGGCCGTTCCGGGCGTGCGGGACGTGGTCGCGGACGTGTCCTTCCCCGCCGTGCTCTCCTCGGGGCGGCCGGTGGCGGGCCACGGCTGGGAGTCCGCCGCGCTGCGGCCCTACCGGCTGAGCGCGGGCCGCGCTCCGCGTGCGCCGGACGAGGTCGTGCTGAGCCGGTCGTCGGGCGCCGCGCCCGGGGCGGTGGTCCGCGTCCAGGTCGACGGGCCGGCCCGTCCCTACCGGGTGTCCGGGCTGGTCGCCGAGGGCCCCGACGCCGCGTTCTTCACGGGGGCGACGGCGGCGGCCCTCGACGGGCGCCCAGGCTTCGCCGACGCCCTCGCGGTGCTCGGCGACCCCGACGAGGACGCGCTCCGCGGGGCCGTTCCCGGGCTCGCCGTCTCCTCCGGCGCGGCGCGCGGTGACGCCGAGGACCCGGCCGTCGCCGCCGCGCGCCCCGACATCGTGGAGCTGTCCGCCTCGCTCGGCGGCGTCGCCGTGCTGACCGCGCTCGTGGTCGTCGGCGGCCTGATCGTGCTGTCGGTGCGGGAGCGGGCGCGCGAGTTCGCGCTGCTGCGGGCGGTCGGCGCGACGCCGGGGCAGGTGCGGGGGCGCCTCCTGCGCGAGACGCTGCGGGTCGGGGCGCCGGCCGCGCTGACCGGCGGCGCGCTGTCCCTCGGGGCGGGCGCCGCGATGCACGCCGCGATGGTCCGCGAGGGCGTCCTGCCGGACGGCTTCGGGCTCGCGCTCGGACCGCTGCCCGTCCTCGCGGCGGTCGCGGTCACGCTGGTCGCCGCCACCGCGACCGCGTTCCTCGCCTCCCTGCGGCAGTCGCGGATCCGGCCCGTGCAGGCGCTCGGCGAGGCCGCCGCCGAGAACCCGCGCCTGCCCCGCTGGCGCGTCGTCACCGGCGCCGCCTTCCTCGTCGCCGGCCTCAACGCGCTCGGCTTCTCGGCGGGCGCCACGGGCGCCGCCGCGAACGCCTCGATCGGCGGCCTGGTCATCTCGCTGGTCGTCGCCACGGCCTTCCTCGGGCCGCTGGTGGCGCGGGCCGGGAACCGGGTGCTCGGCCGCGCCGCCCGGGCCGCCTCGCCGGTGGCCGGGAGGATGGCCCAGCACGCGGCCGGCGCCGCCGCCCTGCGCGCCGGATCGCTGATCACCCCGGTCGCCCTGGCCGTCGCGTTCGCGGGCGTCCAGCTCTTCGCGCAGTCCACCGTCGCCCACGCGGCGCGGACGCAGGCGCAGGACGGGAACCGCGCCGACCAGATCGTCGTGGCGGCGGGCCCCGGGCTCCCGTCCGGCGTCGCCGAGGCGGCGCGCCGCGTCCCCGGCGTGACGGCCGCGACGCCGGTCAAGCGCACCACCGTCGTCATGGCGGTCAAGGAGCTGGGCGAGAAGAACCTCCGCTCACTGAACGGCAGCGGCGTCGGCGCGGACGCCGCCGCCGCGCTGGACCCGGGGGTGTCGTCCGGCCGCCTGGGCGACCTGCGCGGCGACGCCGTCGCGCTCAGCCGGGACGTCGCCGGCGGCCTGCGCGTCGGCGCGACCGCGTCGCTGTGGCTCGCGGACGGGACGCGGATCCGGGCCCGCGTCGTGGCCGTCTACGACCGCGGCCTCGGCTTCGGCGACGTGCTGCTCCCCCGCGACCTCGTGGCGGCGCACTCCGCCTCGCCGCTCGACGACCGCGTCCTCGTCCGCGGACGGGCGGACCTGAGCGCGGTCACCGCCGCCTACGCCGGGGCCACGGTTCTCAGCCCCGACGCCTTCCAGGCGGGCCTCTCCCAGGAGATCAGGCTCCAGGGCTTCGTCAGCCTGCTGGTGGTCGCGGCGATCACGGGCTTCATCCTCATCGGCCTCGTCACGACGCTGGCGCTGGCGACGGCGGCGCGGCGCCGCGAGTTCGCGCTGCTGCGGCTGGTGGGCGCCACCCGCCGCCAGGTCCTCCGGATGCTCCGCTTCGAGGCCGCGATCGTGCTCGGCACCGGGATCACGGCCGGCGCCCTCATCGCGGCGGTGACCCTGACGGCGTTCGCGGCCCGCGTGACCGGCCTCCCCCTGCCCTCGGTCCCGCCCGTGACGTGCGCGGTGATCCTCCTCGGCGTGGCCGGATCCGGCGCCGCCGCGATCCTCCTCCCGGCGCGCGCCGTGCTGCGCCGGCGCACCCCCTCCCTCCCTCACCTGAAAGGCGCCTCCCGTGAGCAACTCCACCCGCTGGACCCTGATCTGCATCCTCATCGGCGTGAACGTCCTGTCGAACCCGGTCCTCGGGGACGGCTGGATCCAGATCGCCGTCAGCGCCGTCACCGGCCTCGCCGCCGTGGCCGTCCTGATCGACCTGCTGCTCCGCGGCCGCCGCGAGCCCTGACCCCCACGGGGCCGCCCGGCCCGACGGCCGAACCGCACGGCTCACCTCCCGGGCGGCCCCCGCCGCCGTTACGATCGCCACTGGCATGCTCTGTACCGGAACGGCGTGAAATGGATGATGTGGAGGTCCGGCACCTGCCGGGCGATCTGCCGCAGCTGTTCGACGGCGGCGCCGGGGACGGCGCGCCCGTCCGGACGCTGTCGGTTCCGCTGCCCGACGGGGATCTGGTCTGGCCCGATCCCGGGTACCCGCAACGGCAGGTCCTCCTGCGGCCCGCGTTCTGGCTGAGCGACGAGCCCGCCGGCGGCGAGACGTGGGCGCGGTTCCGCGCCGAGCACCCCCGCTCCGGCCTGTGGCCGCTGCTCATGGACGAGTCCGACCAGCCCTGGGCGGCCGGCCAGATCGCCCCCGAGCCGGTCGCCGAGATCGGCAACTACCACCCCCACGCGTTCATGTACGAGGTGTGGGCGGACTGGGCCGAGCAGGCCGCCGACGACGACCACGACGACCTCGCCCCCTACGGGCGGCACTGCCCCGGCCCCGCGCCCGCCGGCGTCCCGCTCGACGACCCCGGCGCCATGGCCGACCGGCACGCCCGCGCCCTGGCCGCCCGCGGCCTGTCGCTCGGCCTGGTCGCGGTGGAACGCGGCGCCGACGCGCTCGCCGCCGTCGGCTGGCAGGGCGCCCTGAACCACAACGAGTGGACGGCGCCGCTCTCGGCCGTCCTGCGCAGCTGGGAGGACCGCTTCGGCGCCCGCGTCGTCGCGCTCGGCTTCAACACCCTGGAGCTCAGCGTGGCCGCGCCGCCCGTGAGCACCCGGCACGCCGTGCACGTCGCGGCCGAGCACTGGGCCTTCTGCCCCGACATCCTGTTCCAGGGGCCCGGCACCCTCGCCGGGTACGCCGAGGAGATCCGCGGCAAGACCAACTGGTCGTTCTGGTGGGACTGACCGGAGACGGGGGCGGGAACGGATGCGACGCAGTGGCGGGGCGCTCTCCGCGGTCATCGCGGCCGGGATCGTGCTCACCCTCGCGGCCGACGTCACCGTGCTCGCGCGGGACCGGACCGCCGGCGGGCCCCGCCGGCCCGGGAACCTGGTGTCGGTCCCCGAAGCGCCGCGGACGCCGTCCGTCGCGCCGCTGACCCGCCGCTACACACCGCACCTGCTGGTCGCCGGGACGTCCTCGCTGCCGCCCCAGGCCGTCGAGCGGGCGAAGGGGCTGAAGGGCGTCGCCGGGGTCGCGGTCGTGGACGCCGCGCGGGCGAGGGTCGGCGGCCGCCGCATGGGCCTGCTCGGCGTCGACCCGTCGGGGTTCCGCGCGTTCGCGCCCGAGCCCACCGCCGGTTCCGACCAGCTCTGGCAGACCGTCGCGTCGGGCGGTCTGGCGGTGTCGTTCGAGCAGGGCCGCGACGGGGCGCTGCCGCTCGGCGCGGTGGTCCCGGCGGGACGCAGTGCCGACCCGGCGCGAATCCGCGTCGGCGCCTACGCCTCCATGGGCATCGGCGACGTCGACGCCGTCGTGTCCCGCGCCCAGGCCCGCGCGCTGGGGCTGCCGGAGGGGAACGGCCTCGTCATCAGCGCCCCGAAGGCCGACACCGCGGCGCTGGCGAGACGCCTGAGGAAGATCCTCCCGCGCGGCACGAAGGTGGCGGCGCTGGCGGCGCCGAAGACCACCGGCCGTGCGCCGCGCAAGAGCCCCCCGCGGGTGACCGGGCGGCCGGACGGCGCGTCCGGCGACCGCTCCCCCATCACCGGCAACGCGATGACGCCCACGATGCGGACCGCGCTGCTGGAGATCGCCGGGATGTTCGGGCCCTTCCCCGTGATCGGCTGCCACCGCTCCACCGGCGATCCGCAGGACCACGGCGACGGCCGCGCCTGCGACTTCATGGAGAGCACCGGCGGCCGGGCGCCGAGCGCCGGCGCCCAGCGGCACGGCGACCAGGTCGCCCGGTACGCCGTCGCGAACGCCCGGCGGCTCGGGATCTCCTACGTCATCTGGAAGCAGCACATCTGGAACGTCCGTGGCGGCGGATGGCGGCCGATGGAGGACCGGGGAAGCATCACCCAGAACCACTACGACCACGTCCACATCTCGGTGCTGCGCTAGCCGCCCCTCAGGGAAGCGGCTGCTCGCACCACACCACCTTGCCGTTCTTGGTGCGGCGCACGCCCCAGCGCTGCGCGAGCCGCCCCACGACGTGCAGGCCACGGCCCGACTCGCTCGCCTCGTCCTCCTCGTCGTGGTGCCGGATCCGGGGGCGCCCGTCGGAGGAGTCGAACACCTCGCAGACCAGCCCGCCCTCGCGCACCAGCCGCAACCCGATGCGGCCGCCCGCGTGCCGGATGGCGTTGGTGATCAGCTCCGAGGCCAGCAGGGTGGTGGTGTAGGCCATGTCCTCCAGGCCCCAGCGGGCGAGCCGGTCGCGGATGAGGCCGCGCGCCCGGCGCACGGCGGCCGGCTCGGCGGGCAGCTCCCAGGAGGCGTGCCGGTCGGCCGGGATCCGCGCCAGCCGCGCCACCAGCATGGCGATGTCGTCGCGGTGCTGGTCGTCGTAGACGCCGTCGAGGGCCGCCTGGCACAGGTCCTCCAGGGGGCGGGCGGCTGCGCCGGGCCCGAAGGTGGCGCGCAGCCGGGCCAGGCCGTCGTCGATGTCGCGGGCCCGGTTCTCCACCAGCCCGTCGGTGTACAGGAACAGCAGCGTCCCGTCCTCGACGGTGAACTCGCGGCTGACGATGGGTCCCTGGCCGCCGACGCCAAGCGGCGGCGCGGGCGGGACCGGCAGGTACTCCGAGGCGGTGCCGGGCGGGACCAGCAGCGGCGGCAGGTGCCCGGCGCTCGCCACCTCGCACCGGCCGCTGACCGCGTCGTAGACGACGTACGCGCAGGTGGCGAAGTGGGGTTCGCGCTCGCCGAGCGTCCGCATCAGGGAGTCGAGCCGCTCCAGCGCCTCGGCGGGCGGCAGCTCCAGCCCGGCGAGGGTGTGGATGGCGGTGCGGAGCCGCCCCATCGTGACGGCGGCCTTCACGCCGTGCCCGGCCACGTCCCCGACCACCAGCGCGACCCGCGCCCCCGGCAGCGCGATCGACTCGTACCAGTCGCCGCCGACCTCGATGAGCCGGCTGCCCGGCAGGTACCGGTGGTGCACCTCCACCGGCGACGGCGCCGACAGCCCGGTCGGCAGGAGGCTGCGCTGCAGGGTCAGCGCGGTGGCCCGCTCCCGCGAGTACTGCCGGGCGCTCTCGACGAAGATGGCCGCCCGGCTGGCGAACTCCATCCCGATCTCGACGTCGTAGGCGTCGAAGGGGCGGTGCGCGACGTTGCGGGTGCAGACGAAGAAGCCGAGGACGCCCACCGCCGAGGTGATCGGCAGAAGCAGCATGGAGGCGCCCTTGAGCAGTTCGGCGACCGGGGGACGGCGCCACGAGGAGGCGAGCCGCGCCGCGCCCTCCCCGCCGAGCGCGCGCAGCACCGGCTCGCCGGACTCCAGGCACAGCGCGTGCGGGGTCCCCTCCGGGTAGACGAGGGACTCGCCGGTCGGGAACGTCGCGTCCCAGGCCGGGTCCCGGTCGTCGAACCCGATCGCCATCCGGCGCAGCTGCGGGCCGTCGGGGCCCTGCGGCCCCTCGTCGGCGTCGATGTGGCTCTCCAGCAGCATCAGCGCGCCGGAATTGCAGAAGTGCGGGACGAGCACGTCCATCAGTCCGCGCGCCAGCAATTCGAGGTCGAGCGTGGAGCCGATACGCGGGAGCGCGTCGTCCAGCAGGGCTCGGCGGATGACGGCCGGGTCGACGAACCGGTCCGCGAGCGGAACCGGCACCTTCACCACGGCCAGCGCCGCGATCTCGGGCGCGCTGCCGCTCATCGGGTGGACGGTCACGACCGCGTCGAGCATGCCGCCGACCGGGGACTCCACGGCGAGCATGGCGGTGCGCTCCCGCCCGGCCCTCAGCGCCTCCAGCAGCGGCCTGCGCGCGCCGGGGATCACCTCGTCCAGCCTGGCGCCCAGCAGGGCGTCCCCATTCGGGCACAGAACCGCGGCGGCGTTGCGGTCGAACTGGAGAATTATCCCCGACGAATCCATGCCGAGAATGAGAATTCGGGTGGACGACTCCATCGCTCGATTATGGGACATGGCGGGGCCCGATGAGGCCGATACGGGCCGGGAATCCGTCCCTTACCGTTGCGTATCGGTCTCGGTCAGGAACTGATGCCAGGTCCGCTTCCCCACGGCGCGGTCCGGCACGAGGTGATGGCCTTCCCGGAAGCCCCGCGCGGCCCGGCCCGGAAGCGGAACCGGCACCCGGACGGGACGCCGCAGCCCCCGCGCCCTCAGGTAGTCCCGCATCATCTCCTCGACCGTGAGCACCTCCGGGCCGCCCATGTCGTCGACGCGCCGGGCGGGCCCGGCGGCCAGGGCCAGTTCGGCCAGCCGCCCGGCGACCTCGCCGACGTCGACGGGCTGGTCCCGCAGCCCTCTCGGCAGCAGCACCACGCCCGGGATTTTCGTGAGCGCCGCGAAGACCGCGGCCGGCAGGGTGTGGAACTGCGTGGCCCGCAGGATCGTGTACGGCAGGCCCGATTCCTCGATCGCCCGCTCCACCGCGTACTTGATCCGGTAATACCTGTAAGGGATCTTGTCGACGCCGACGATCGAGATATAGAGCAGATGCGGCGCGCCCTGCCGCCGCGCGGCCTCGATCAGGGTCCGCGCGGCGGGCAGGTCCCGCTTGGCGTGCAGCGGGTCGCTGGCGCAGTGCACGATCGTCTCGACGCCGGCGAGAGCGTCCTCGACGCCCTCACCGGTCACCAGGTCGCCCTTGCACCAGGTCACCGCGGCCTCCGGTTCCCTGGCGCGGCGGCTGAGCGCGCGCACGTCCGCGCCGGCCTCGGCCAGCAGGCGGGTGACGGGCCGGCCGAGCGTGCCGCTCGCCCCGGTCACGAGGATCATCGTTGCTCCTTGTCGGTCGTCGGGTCCGGGGGCCGCGCTCGGTCAGGACCTCCCGAAGACCTGCGGCGGCGGGACGGGCGCGACGATCTCCTCGCCGTCGCGCAGCGGCGCGGCGCCGGCGCAGAACGCCGCGAGGTCGCCGCCGTCCAGCACGCGGGCGCGCACGCCGCCGCCCGCGGCGCGGCGCGTGAGCTCGGCCGCGGGGAGCGGCTCCCGGGACGCGGCCACGATCAGGTTCCCGAAGCGGCGGCCCCGCAGCACGCCCGGGTCGCCCATCAGCAGCGCGTGCCGGAACACCGACCGGACCGTCGCGGTCACCCTGCGGGCGAACGGCAGCCGGAAGCCGTCGGCGACGTTGGCCAGGTAGACGCCGCCGGGGCGCAGCACGCGCGCGGCGTCCAGGACGAACTCGCGGGTCGCCAGTTCCGGCGGCATCGACGCCCCGGCGAAGGCGTCCATCACGACCAGGTCGTCGGCCTCGTCCGCCAGGGCCGCGATCCCCGAGCGCCCGTCGGTGATCCGGATCCGCAGGCCGGGGACGTTCTTGACCGGCAGCTGCTCCCGGACGACCTGCACCAGCTCCGCGTCCGGTTCCAGCACCACCTGCCGCGAGCCCGGCCGGGTCGCGGCGATGTAGCGGGGCAGCGTGCACCCGGCGCCGCCGACGTGGACCGCGTCGAACGCCTCCCCGGCCAGGCCGAGCGAGTCGACCACGTCGCCCATCAGGCGCATGTACTCGAAGTCGAGGTAGGTGGGGTCGGACAGGTCCACGTACGACTGGGGGACGCCGTCGACGAGCAGCATCCAGCCGCCGTCGCGGTCGGCGTCGCGCAGCAGCTCGGCCTCCCCGCCGGCGATCTCGTAGGTTCGCGGACGGGGGCCGTGCCTGCCCTTGCGTGCCATGGCCCCCACCCTACGGACTCCGGCACGCGCGGCCGGCGACACCTCAGGCCTGCTCCGTCAGGTCCGTCAGGGCGGCCTCCGCCGCGAAGTGGCAGGCGCTGGGGTGGGCGGAGCCGTCCCGCTCCTCCAGGGCGGGCACCTGCTCCGCGCAGACGTCGCGCGCCTTCCAGCAGCGGGTGCGGAACCGGCAGCCGGACGGCGGGTCCAGCGGCGACGGCGGCTCGCCCTCCAGCCTGATCTGCTCCGCCCAGCCGGGCGCGTCCGGGTCGGGCACCGGGACGGCCGACAGCAGCGCCTGCGTGTACGGGTGGGTGGGGTGCTCGTAGATCTGCGCCTCGTCGCCGGTCTCGACGACCTTGCCCAGGTACATCACGGCGATCCGGTCGGAGATGTGGCGGACGGCGGCCAGGTCGTGCGCGATGAACACGTACGCCAGACCGAGCTCGCGCTGCAGCTCGGCGAGCAGGTTCATCACCTGCGCCTGGACCGACACGTCCAGCGCCGACACCGGCTCGTCGCACACGATGACGTCGGGCCGCAGCGCCAGGGCGCGGGCGATGCCGACGCGCTGGCGCTGCCCGCCGGAGAACTGGTGCGGGTAGCGGTTGACGTGCTCGGGGTCGAGGCCGACGAGCTCGAGCAGCTCCCGCACGCGGCCGCGCCGCTCGCCCTTCGGCGCGACCTCGGGATGGACGGCGAACGGCTCCCCCACGATGTCGCCGACCGTCATCCGCGGGTTGAGCGACGAGTAGGGGTCCTGCATCACCATCTGGACGCGGCGGCGCAGCGCCCTTAGTTCCGGCTTCGGCAGCGCGAAGATGTCGCGGCCGTCGAAGCGGACCGTCCCGGCGGTGGGGCGCTCGGCCGCGAGCAGAAGCTTGGCCAGCGTCGACTTCCCGCAGCCGGACTCGCCGACGATCCCGAGGGTCTCGCCGCGCCGCAGCTCCAGGTCCACCCCGTCCACGGCCCTGATCTGGCCGACCGCGCGCTTGACCACGACGCCGCGGGTCACGGGGTAGTGCTTGACGAGCCCCTCCACCCGCAGGATCGGGTCCTCACTCGGCTCCGGCACCGTGCACCTCCTCGGCGAAGTGGCAGGCGGCCTCGTGCCCGGGCGCGACGGTGACGAGCGGCGGCCGTTCCGCCGCGCAGAGCGCCTCGGCGCGGGGGCAGCGCGGCTGGAAGGGGCAGCCCGGCGGGAGCGCGGCCGGGTTCGGCGGCGCCCCCTTGATCGGCACGAGCGGGCCACCGCGCCGGTCCAGCCGCGGGACCGAGGCCAGCAGGCCCCGGGTGTAGGGGTGGGCGGGCCGCGCGTACAGCTCCCGGGCGGGCGCCTGCTCGGCGACCGACCCCGCGTACATGACGACGATCCGGTCGGCGACGCCGGCGACGACGCCGAGGTCGTGGGTGATCAGCACCATGCCCATGCGCAGCTCGTCCTGGAGCCCGGCCAGCAGCCGCATGATCTGGGCCTGCACGGTCACGTCGAGCGCGGTGGTCGGCTCGTCGGCGATCAGCACATCCGGCTCCAGCGCCAGCGCCATCGCGATCATGATGCGCTGCCGCATGCCGCCGGAGAACTGGTGCGGGTAGTCGCCGAGCCGCTCGGCGGCCGAGGGGATCCGCACCCGCTCCATCAGCTCGACGGCCCTGCCCGTGGCCTCCTTGCGGCCGAGGCCCCGGTGCACCCGGAACATCTCGCGGAGCTGGTCGCCGACCGTGAAGACCGGGTTCAGCGCGGTCAGCGCGTCCTGGAAGATCATCGAGATGCGGTCGCCGCGGTAGGCGCGGCGCCGCCGCTCGGGCAGGCCGAGCAGCTCCTCGCCGCGCAGGCGGACCGACCCGCGCTCGACGCGCGCGGGCGGAACGTCCAGGATGCCCATCACGGCCTGCGCCGCGACGCTCTTTCCCGACCCCGACTCGCCGAGGATCGCGAGCGTCTCCCCCTCGGCGAGGGTGTACGACAGCCCGTTCACCGCGTGCACGTCCTGGTCCCGCACGCGGAACCGGACGTGCAGGTCCTCGACGCTCAGCAGGGGCGGCTGCGGCTCCGGAGCGGGAACCGGGTCGTCCTTCAGGTCCGTGGTCATGTCTCGGTCACCGCAGCTTGGGGTCGAGGGCGTCGCGGACGGCGTCGCCGAGCATCAGGAAGCTCAGCACCGTCGCCGACAGGAACACCGCGGGGAAGATCAGCAGGTGCGGGTGGTCGACGAAGGAGTCCTTCGCCTGGTTGAGCTGGAGCCCCCAGGAGACCTCGGGGTACTGCAGGCCGACGCCGAGGAAGTCCAGCGTCGCCTCGCCGACGATCACGTGGCCCACGTTGAGGGTGGCCACCACGATCACCGGGGCGATCGCGTTCGGCAGGATGTGCCGCAGCATGATCCGCCGGTCGGACGCGCCGAGCAGCCGCGCCGCCTGCACGTAGTCCGCGTCGCGGACGGAGATCACCTGCCCCCGCATGATGCGGATCATCGTCGTCCAGCCGAGCAGGACCAGCACCAGCGTCATCGCCCACACGCCGTGCGAGGGGAACGCGACAAGGATCACGGTGGCGCCGAGCACGAACGGCAGCCCGAAGAAGACGTCGGTCAGCCGGGCGATCAGCGCGTCGACGATCCCGCCGTAGTACCCGGCGAGCAGCCCGAACAGCAGCGCGATCAGCAGCGCGAACACGGTGACGGCGACGCCGATCAGCAGCGTCGGGCGGGCGCCGTGCACGACGTGCGCGTAGTAGTCGCAGCCCGCGAGGTCGGTGCCGAACCAGTGGCCGCCGGACGGCCCGAGCTTGGCATCGTTGGGGTCGCAGCCCTCGTTGACCGCCGTGGCGGTGAACAGCCGCGGCGCCACGGCCATGACCGTCACGAGCGCGAGGACCGCCACCGATCCCCAGAAGAGCCAGCGGCGCCGCAGCTCGTGCCACGCGTCGTCCCACAGCGAGGCCCTGCCGATGGCCCCGCCGGCGACGGCGACCGCGGCGGCGCTCGTCCCCGGGGCCCCGGGGCCGGGCACCGGCTCCGGCTCCGCGCCCGGCGGCCCCGCGTCCGGCTGCTTGATGGTCATGCGCTCCTCACTCGTACCTGATCCGCGGGTCGAGCACCCCGTACAGAAGGTCCACGACCAGGTTGACCAGCAGGAAGATCAGCACCAGCAGGGTGACCGCGCCGACCACGACGGGGCCCTCCTTCAGCTGGATCGACTCGAACACCTGCCCCCCGATGCCCGGCAGGTTGAAGATGCCCTCGGTCACGACCGCGCCGGCCATCATGTTCCCGAAGTCGACGCCGAGATAGGTCACCACGGGGATCAGCGAGTTGCGCAGGGCGTGCCGCCCGACCACCCGCGCCCGCGACAGCCCCTTGGCGTTCGCGGTGCGCACGTAGTCGGCCCGCAGGTTCTCCGACAGGCTCGTCCGGGTCAGCCGCGCCACGTACGACAGGCCGAGGGAGCCGAGCACCATCCCGGGCAGCAGGTAGCTCATCGGCCAGCCGTCGTCCGTCCCGGCCGTGGGGAAGATCTGCCAGTGCAGCCCGAACACGAGCTGCGCGGCGTAGCCGAGCACGAACACCGGCACCGCGATCACCAGCGTGGTCCCGCTGAGGACGAGGGTGTCGGCGAACCGGCCGCGGCGCAGCCCCGCCCAGATGCCGAGCAGGATCCCGAGGACCAGCTCGAAGACCCAGGCGGTGACGGCGAGCTGCGCCGTCACCGCCCAGCGCCCGCTGAGCATCTCCGACACGCTCTGGCCCGTGTAGTTCTCGCCGAGGTCGCCCTGGAAGAGGCCCCACATGTACTTCGCGTACTGCACCAGCAGCGGGTCGTTCAGGTTGTAGCGGTCGCGGAGGGTCTCCAGGACGTTGTCCGGGACCGGCTTGTCCCCGGCGAGCGCCTGGATCGGATCGCCCGGCAGCGCGAACACCATCGCGTAGATGAGCAGCGTGGTGCCGATGAAGACCGGGATCGCCTGCAGGAGCCGCCGGAGGACGTAGCGCCACATCGCCGGCTACTTCACCGTCACTTCGGTGGCGATCAGGCCCGTCGAGAACGGGGTGATCGTGACGTTGTCCACCCGCTTGGAGCGGCCGCCCTCGCCCGCCCACGTCCACAGCGGGATCATCGGCATCTCGCGGATGGCGACGTCCTCGGCCTGGTTGTAGAGCGCGTTGGCCTGCGCCTGGTCCGGCGACTTGTTGGCCTTGGCGATGAGGTCGTCGAACTCGGTGCTCTTCCAGCCCATGCGGTTGCCCGCCGAGCCCCACATGTTCTCCAGGTAGTTCTGGGGGCTCGGGTAGTCGGCCTCCCAGTTCTGCCGGTAGGGGCCCTTCTCCTTGCGGTCGCTCAGCAGGGAGAAGTAGTCGGACGCGGGAACCTGCCGGAACTGGATGTCCTTGATGCCGAGGTTGTCGCGCAGGGAGTTGGCGACGATCCGCATCCACTGGGCGTAGGTCGGCTGCGCGTTGGAGAAGTACAGCTCCAGCGTCCCGGAGAATCCGCCGGCCTTGTCGAACAGCTGCCGGGCCTTGGCGGGGTCATAGGTGCACAGCTCGCCGCAGGCGTTGGCACGGTGCCCGGGGATGATCGACGGGATCAGCGAGTCGGCGGGGAAGTACGAGCCGTTGAAGACCGCCTTGTTGACGCCCTGGCGGTCGATGGCCATCGAGATGGCCTTGCGCAGGTCGGGGTTGGCGAACCGCTTGTCGAACAACGGGAGGCCGAGGTAGTCGGTCGTGCTCATCTTGCGGGCCAGGAACCGGTCGCCGAGGAGCCGCTTGGCCTCGGGGACCTTGGCCGAGGGGATGGTCTGCAGCACGTCGATCCGGCCCGCACGCAGGTCGGTGTAGGCGGTGTCCGCGCTGGAGTAGCTCTTCCAGGTGACGCCCTTGTTCTTCGCCTTGCGCGTCCCGGTGTAGCCGGGGAACGCGACGAGCTTGACCTGCTTGTTGCGCTCCCAGTTGCCGTCCATCATGTACGGGCCGTTGCCGATCGGGTGGTCGTCGAACGCCTTCGGGTCCTTGAGCCCGGCCTTGGGCATCGGCGCGTACGCCGGGTAGGTCAGCAGCAGCGGGAACTGGCTGAACGGGTCGTTCAGCGTGACCTTGAGGGTGTTCTGGTCGACGACCTCGATGCCGGAGAGCTTGTCGGCCTTCGGCTTGGCGTTCTCGTCCTCGGGGTTCAGGTCCGCGTACCCCTTGATGGACGAGAAGTAGTCGTTGGCGCCCATCGCGTTCGGCCCGTAGGCGGCGTTGTTCCACGCGTCGGCGAAGCTCTGCGCCGTCACCGGCTCGCCGTTGTGGAACTTCTGGCCGGCCCTGACCTTGATCGTCCAGACCTTCTGGTCGTCGGAGGTGACCGACTCGGCCGCCAGCGGGACGGCCTTGCCGTCCTTGGTCAGGTCCATCAGGTTGTCGAACAGCTCGGTGATCACGTCGAAGGCGTAGCTGCCGGTCGTGTTGGCCGGCATCAGGTGGTCCGGCTCGGAGTGGCCCACGGTGAACGTACCGTCGCTCGCCTTGGCGTCGTCCCCGCCGCAGGCCGACAGGCCGAGCGACGCGGCCAGCGCCACCGCCGCGAGACCCGCGGCGTTCAAGCGGAGACCCCTTCCGGCACCCCTCAGGCTGGTCATGCTCCTCCTCGGCCGTGTCGTTCGGCGGACGGGCGCTTCGCCGCCCGCCGTCCCTGGAACGTTCGCAGCGTCGTACTCAGCGTGGCAGTTCTGATACGGCGCTGACCGAGTCGCAACCGGATCGAGACGAACTTGATCATTCGTTGACACGGGTCGGCGAGGGAGCAGAATGAAGCCTCGTCGCGGAAGGCGAGCGGGGGGGCAGCGGTGCGGTTCGATCAGGCGGGCGGGACGGCCGGCGGCACGGTGGACGACACGGCCGGCGGCGACACGGCGGGCGGCGGGACCGGCGGAGGCCGCGCCGGCGCCGAGGCGGCGGCGATCTGCGCCGACCTCATCAGGTTCGCCACCGTGAACCGGGGCGAGGGGGTGGCCGAGCCGGAGCGGCCGGCCGCCGAGCACGTCGCCGGGCTGCTGGACGAGGTGGGCGTCCAGGCGACGATCGTGGAGTCGGCGCCGGGCCGGGCGAGCGTGCTCGCCCGCCTCCCCGGCACCGACCCGTCCCATCCGGCGTTCCTGGTCCACGGCCATCTGGACGTGGTCCCCGCCGATCCGGCGGAGTGGACCGTTCCGCCGTTCTCCGGCGAGGTGCGGGACGGGTACGTGTGGGGGCGCGGCGCCGTCGACATGAAGGGCAGCCTCGCCATGACGCTCGCGACCGTGCGGGCGCGGCTGCGCGAGGGGCGGCGCACGCGCGGCGACCTGGTCCTGGCGTTCCTGGCCGACGAGGAGTCCACCGGCGATCTCGGATCCCGGTACGTGGCGCGCGAGCACCGCGGGTTCTTCGAGGGATGCACGGAGGCGATCAGCGAGTCCGGCGGGTTCAGCGTGGACGCCGGCGGGGCGCGGATCTACCCGATCGCGACCGGCGAGCGCGGCACGACCTGGATGCGGCTGACGGCGCGCGGGACCGCCGGGCACGGGTCCAAGCCGGCGCCCGACAACGCGGTCGCCGAGATCGCGCACGCGGTCTCCCGGCTGGCCTCCCACGAGTGGCCCGTCCGGCTGACGCCGGGCGTGCGGGCGCTGCTGGACGCGCTCGCGGACGCCCTCGGCACGTCCATCGACCACGACCGCCTCGACGCGGAGGCGGCCCGGCTCGGCCGCGCCGGGCACCTGTTCGCCGGGACGATCCGCAACTCGGCGAACCCGACCCGGCTCGACGCCGGCTACAAGGTCAACGTCGTGCCGGGCACGGCGACCGCGCAGGTCGACGGCCGCTACCTGCCCGGCACGGGCGAGGAGTTCCTCGCCACGGTCGACCGGCTGCTCGGCCCGAAGGTGACCCGCGAGTTCATCAACTACGAGGAGGCCCCCGCCGCCGACCCGGCGGGCCCCACCTTCGCCGCGCTCGCGGGCGCGCTCCGCGCCGAGGACCCGCTCGCCCGCCCCGTCCCGTACGTGATGGCCGGGGGCACCGACGCGAAGTCGTTCCACCGCATCGGCATCACGAGCTTCGGTTTCGCGCCGCTGCTTCTCGGCCCCGAACTCGACTACTTCGGGATGTTCCACGGCGTGGACGAGCGGGTCCCGCTGGACGGTCTCGCCTTCGGGACCCGCGTCCTGGACCGCTTCCTCGACACCCGCTAGCGCGGGCGGGGGCTCCGGTGCGTGCGCGCCGCCGGAACCCCCTCGGGCCTCTCCCCTGTCACCGGGACTTCTGGTAGCTCCGAAGCGAGTGGACCGCGAGCCCGACCGCGGCCGCGGTCAGCACGAGGAGCCATCCGGCGTGCGCCGCGACGGCGGCCCAGTCGGGATCGTCGGCGAGCGCGCCGCGCGACGCGTCCAGGGCCCAGCTCACCGGGTTGCCGGCCGCCACGTGCCGCATCCAGGACGGCATCAGGCCCTCGGCCATGAACGCCGACGACAGGAACGTCAGCGGCAGCAGGAGCATCACGTTCAGGCCGATGATGGTGTTGCGGTCGCGCACGAGCAGCGCGAGCGTGTTGGACAGCGCGGCGAGGACCACGCCGATCAGCACCGACGCGGCGACCAGCACCGCCACGCCCGCGGCGCCGCCCGGATAGTGCGCGCCCGCCGCCCCGCCCAGAGCGATGATCACGATCGACTGGAACGCCGTGCTGAGAGCCTGCTCGACGACGCCCGCGTTAGCGATCGCGCCGCGCCGCACCGGCGTCACGAGAAACCGGTCGAGGGTGCCGCGCTCGATCTCGTCCATGGTCGCCATCCCGGCGAAGGAGTTCAGCGACACCGCGTTCATGACCACCACGCCGGGCACGATGTAGTCGAGGTAGGACTGCGCGCCGAAGCCGGGCAGCTCGGCCACCTTCCTGAACAGCTGGCCGAACAGGAACAGCCAGATCATCGGCTGCGTCAGCGTCATGACGACGACGGCCGGGTTGCGCAGCAGCGCGGTCAGCCGGCGGTGCGTCATCCACCAGGTCCCGGTCACGAGCGCGGTCATCGGGCACCTCCGGCGGCGGTCTCGGCGCGGTCGGGGACGCCGGCCCCGGCGAACCGCCGTCCGGCGTGGCGCAGGTACACATCGTCCAAGGACGGCCGCGCGACGGTCGCCGCCGACGCGGGGACGCCCGCCTGGTCGAGGGCGGCCAGGACGGCGGGCACGGCCGCCGCGCCGTCGTCGGCGCGGGCGCTCAGGCGCGGCCCGTCCAGGACGACCTCGCGCACGCCGGGCAGGCGGCCGAGCGCCTCCCGCACCGCCGGCTCGGACGGCGCCTCCCGCCACTCCACGTGGACGGCGTCCCCGCGCAGCTCGCCCTTGAGCGAGTCGGGGGTGCCCTCCACCACGACGCGGCCGCGGTCGACGATCGCCAGCCGCCGCGCGAGCCGGTCGGCCTCCTCCAGGTAGTGGGTGGTCAGCAGGATCGCGAGCGCGTCGTCGCCCGCCAGCCGCGCGATCTCGGCCCACATGGACGCGCGGGCCTCCGGGTCGAGGCCGGTGGTGGGCTCGTCGAGGAACAGCACGCGCGGCCGGTGGACGAGGCCGAGCGCGACGTCGAGCCGCCGCCGCATCCCGCCGGAGTAGGTCTTCACCTTCCTGCCCGCCGCGTCCTCCAGCCCGAACCGGGCGAGCAGCTCGGCCGCGCGGCCGCGCACCCGGGTCCCGCCCATCCCGTGGAGGCGGCCCTGCAGGACGAGGTTGTCGCGGCCGCTGGCCTCGGGGTCGGCGCCGGACCGCTGCGACACCACGCCGATGGCGCGGCGGACCCGGTCGGGCCTGCGCAGCACGTCGTGCCCGGCCACGGCCGCGGTGCCCGCGTCCGGCCGGATGAGCGTGGTAAGGATCTTGACGGTGGTGGACTTGCCCGCCCCGTTGGGGCCGAGCAGCCCGAGGATCTCGCCCGGCCCGACCGTGACCGACAGGCCGTCCAGGGCCCGGACGTCACCGGGGTAGTTCTTCACGAGGCCCTCGGCCTCGATGGCGTTCGCCATGTTCTCCTCCGTGCCAGGAAACGTTCCGCACGAAGGGCCCCGGATAGGCTGGTGTCGCGTCACGCCGCCAGGGCCCGCCTCGCGCGGGTTCTCGGTGGTGGGTCCCGGCCCGGCGGAGGTGTTGCAGCACCGCCGCCGGGCCTTCCGCTCGCTAGTCCTCCGGGGCTCCCCTCTCCGCCAGCTCGGCGATCTCGGGCGGCATCTCGCCGGTCGCGTGGAAGGAGCGCCACAGGTCCAGGTGCGGCAGCGTGCCGTCCTCGATCTCGGTGAGGAGGCCGCGCACCCACGCGGCCTCGGCGCGCCGCATCGCGAGGTCGTACTCGGCCTCCAGCAGGAACAGGCGCGGCACCTCCTTCTCGCCGTCCAGGGCGGCCTGGTCCGCGGCGATCTCCCGGTCCATGGAGTCGAGGCGGCCGCGCAGCAGCGCCGCCACCTCGTCGGGGCCGAGCGCGCCGAGGACCGAGAGCCCCGCCTCGAAGCGCGGCCGCTCGCGCTCGGGCACCCCGATCAGCTCCCGGACCCAGTCGGCCAGCTCGTCGCGTCCCGCGTCGGTGATGCGGTAGACGGTGCGCTCGGGCCGCGCCCCTTCTCTGACGCTCCCCTCGACGGCCAGGAACCCGTGCTTCTCCAGGTTGCCGACCACGGTGTAGAGCGAGCCCCACTTGATGTCCATGTCGCGGTCCTTGCCGCGGGCGCGCATCAGCGACGCCATCTCGTAGGGGTGCATCGGCCTGGCGGTGACGGTCGACAGCACGGCGAGCCCCAGCAGGTTGCCCACCTTGCGCCGCTTGGCCACCTCAGCCTCCTCGTGAACGAGTATTCGCGGACGAGTATGACAGCCGCCACCACCTCCGTCCACCCCCGATGCACGCGCACGCGGTGCGGGTAGAGATCGGACGTGGACTTCTCCAGCGCGGCCGACGACCTGTACGGCGTCCTGCCCGCCGACTTCGTGGAGACCCGGAAGCGCCTCGCCCAGGAGGCCAAGAGGGAGGGCGACGCCGCGCTCGCGAAGCGGATCGGGGCGCTGCGGCGCCCCACGCTCTCGGCATGGGCGGTGAACCTTCTCGCGCGCTCGGCCGCGGACGAGCTCGCCGGCCTGCTGGACGTCGGCGAGGAGATGCGGGCGGCCTGGGGCTCCGGCCGCGGCCTGGGGGACCTGGAGCGCCGCCGCGCCGGGCTCGTCGGATCGCTGGTGCGGACCGCCGGCCGGCTCGCCGAGGACGCGGGGAACACGCTGCGCGAGCAGGCCGTCCGCGAGGTGGAGGACACCCTCCAGGCCGCCACCGTGGACGCCGGTGTCGCCGAGGAGGTCCGCGAGGGACGGCTGTCGCAGCCCCGCAGCCACTCCGGCTTCGTCCCCGCCGGGTTCTCCATGGCGCCCGCGGAGCGCGAGGAGCCCGCGGACCGCGAAGAACCCGCAGATCGCAGAGAGCCCGCGGACCGCAGAGAGCCCGCGGAAGCCAAGCCCGCGGACGAGCCCCCCGAGCGCAAGCCGCCGCCCGGGAAGAAGGCGGAGCCGGCGAGGTCGAACGTCACGCGCACGAGCGCAGCCCGCGCCAAACGGGCGGAGACGCTGCGCAAGCGCGCCGAGCAGGCCGAGGACAAGCTGGCCGAACGCGAGGAGCGCGCCGGCGCGGCCCGGCGCGAACTGCGGGAGGCGTCCGCCAGAGTGGGGCATCTCCGGCACGAACTGGAACGGGCGATCGCCGAGCGGGATGCCGCCTCCAGAAGGGCGGACCGCGCCGAGGACAACCGCGCCCGCGCGGAGGAGGCCGTTCGCGAGGCGCGCGACGCCGCCGCCGAGGCCCGCCGCGCGGCCGCCCGCGATCCCCACCAAGGGCGGCCCGCGACGGGGGTGGGGCGGGGATAAAGGGGATGTCCGGGATGAAGTAGGTTCGTCCCGAACGAGATTCGACAATAGAGGGGGCACGCGGTGGCGGCACCGGTCGTGGAGCAGCCGACTGACTGGACCGAGCCGGGCGCTCACCCGGTGGCGCCGGGGGTCCACCGGGTCCCCCTGGCGCTGCCGATCCCCTCGCTGCACGCCGTCAACGTCTACGTCATCGAGGACGCCGAAGGCCTCGTGGTCGTGGACTCCGGCTGGGCCATGCCCGACACGGAGTCCTCTCTCGAAGGGGCCCTCGCCACCCTCGGGCACCGGCTGGACGACGTGGCGCAGTTCCTCGTCACCCACGCCCACTGGGACCACTACTCGCAGGCCCTGGCGCTGCGCGAGTCGTTCGGGACGCGGGTGCGGATCGGGCGGGGCGAGCGGCCGTCGATCGAGGCGTTCGACACCCGCCGGGGGCTGCACCCCCGGCAGGTGGAGCTGCTGCGCCGGTGCGGCGCGGACGCGATCGCCGACGAGATCGCGGGCCGGCCCGTGGAGCGTTCCGAACGGGACGTCCCGCACACCATGCCGGACGCGTGGCTGGACGACGGGGAGCGCGTCGCCCTGGCCGGGCGGGGCCTGGACGTGTTCGCCACCCCCGGGCACACGCGCGGCCACATCGTCCTGCGCGACGCGGCGGCCGGCCTGCTGTTCGCGGGCGACCACATCCTGCCGCACATCACGCCGTCGATCGGGCTGGAGACCGAGCCGGAGCCGAAGCCGCTGCGCAGCTACCTGGAGTCGCTGCGACTGGTCCGCGACATGCCGGACACCGTGCTGCTGCCCGCGCACGGCCCCGTGCGGCCGAGCGTGCACACCCGGATCGACGAGCTGTTGGAGCACCACGCCGAGCGGCTGGACGCCGCCGCCGCGCAGGTGCGCGCCGGGCGCGCGACGGCCTTCGAGGTGGCGGCCGCGATGCCGTGGACGCGCCGCAGGCGCAGCCTCGGCGACCTGGACGCGTTCAGCCGGATGCTGGCCGTGCTGGAGATCGAGGCGCACCTGGACGTCCTCGCCGACCGCGGCGTCCTCGACGCCCACGAGGAGGGCGGCGTCCGCCGCTACGCCGCGCGGCGCTGACTCCCCCGCCCGGACGGGTACACCCCTCGCGGACCGCCGCCACCGCCGCCGGAGGACCGGAACCTCCCGGGTTACGCTGATCTTCGGATTCTCCGGCGGAAGGAGCGGCGATGACGGTCGCCCCCGAGTTCACAGCGATCACCTCCGCGGCGGAGCTGCGCGAACTCCTCGGCACACCGATGCGGCGGGCGGTCGACAAGGAGCGGGTCGCGCTGCACGACTGGGACCGCGAGTGGCTCGCCCGGTCCCCGCTCTGCCTGATCGCCACCAGTGACGCCGCCGGGAACTGCGACGTCTCCCCCAAGGGCGACCCCCCGGGCTTCGTGCACGTGATCGACGACACGACGATCGCCGTCCCGGACCGCCCCGGCAACCGCCGCGCGGACGGGTTCATGAACGTGCTGAGCAACCCGCACGTCGGCCTGATCTTCCTCGTGCCGGGGCGCACCGAGACCCTGCGGATCAACGGCCGGGCCACGCTGGTCCGGGACGCGCCGTTCTTCGGCGAGATGGTCGTCAAGGGCCACCGGCCGGCCCTCGCGCTCGTCGTGGAGATCGAGCAGATCTTCTTCCACTGCGCGAAGGCGCTCATGCGCTCCCGACTGTGGTTGCCGGAGTCGTGGGAGCCGGAGGCGCTGCCGCCGCACGCCCGGATCGTCAAGGACGTCCAGTACACCGAGGAGAGCGTCGAGGAGCTCCGGGAGTACTACAGCGAGGCGAACTACAGCAAGAAGCTCTACCAGGCCTGATACGGCGGCGCCCGGGGGAGGGCGAGGAACGGAACGACCCCCGCGCGATCCGCGCGGGGGTCCTTCGGTGGTGCGGCCGGATCAGCCGCTCTTGCGGCGGAACTGCCGCTGGTGGTCGGCGCGCTCGTGGGTGCCGCGCACCTTCGAGCCGCTCCGGCCGCCTGCGCCGGCGTTCTTGCTCTCCGCGCCGCGCTTGCGCTCCAGGGCCTCCCGGAACCTGCGCTTCACCTCGTCCTCGCCGTCTTCGGGCGCTCCTGCGGAGTCGGCCATGCGGACCTCCAGCTCTTGTATGGGCACCCCTAGCGTCACACACCCCGCGGTGGCCGCGGGCCCGTGCACGCCGAAAGATCGCCGTGGGAGATTCCAGCATAAACCGGCCATCGACAATCGTTCTCTCCTAGGGTTTGTGCACGTGGAGCCCCAGACGCCGCAGGCCGAACCCGCCCCCGCCCATCCGCCGCTGGAGGCGATCGCCGTCCAGCCGCTGCTGAACCGCGACTACGAGACCCGTCCCGCGGCGTTCTACGAGCGGCTGCGGGCGGAGTACGGTCCGGTCGCGCCGGTGGACGTCCTCGGGGTCCCGGCCTGGCTCGTCATCGGCTACGCCCAGACGCTCGACATCCTGCGCGACCACCGCGGGAACTGGAGCCGGAGGGTCGGCACCTGGCGCGCGTACCGGGAGGGAGCGGTCCCGGCCGACTGGCCGATGCTGCCGGTGGTCGAGTCGGACAACTGCGGTTTCCGCGACGGCGCCGACTCCACCCGGCTGCGCGGCGCCTGGAGCGAGGGCCTGCGGCCGTTCCAGGACCGGAGCAGGCCCGAGGCGAAGGCGCTGGAGCTCGCCGTCCGGCGGTACGCCGACGAGCTGCTCACGCTGATCGCCGAGAGCGGCGGCCGGTCCGGGGAGGCGGACCTGTCGGCGCGGTACGCGCGGCCGCTGCCGCTGATGGTGATCGGCCGGCTTCTCGGATCGGGCGCCGACGACGGCGACGAGCTGATCCTCGACCTGTGGCGGGTGATGGACGCGGGCCCGGACGCCCAGGAGGCGTCGGCCCGGCTGATCGCACGGGTCGCGGACCTGTGCGCGGCGCGGGTCGCGGCCCCCGCCGAGGACCTGCCGTCCTTCATGCTCGCCGCCGTGCCCGACCTGACCGCCGAGGAGCTCACCGCCGAGATGGCGATGATGACCGGCCTCGTCGGCGACGTGACCGCGACGCTGATCAGCAACACCATCAGCGAGGTGCTGATCGGGGAGACCGGCGCCGGCGACAGCCTGTCGGCCGGGATGCTCCAGGAGGCGATCAACCGCGCCGCGGCCGCCAACCCGCCGATGGCGAACCTGGCGTTCCGGTGGGCGAAGGCCGACGTGCGCCTCGGCCGGTTCCAGATCGCGGCGGGCGACCCGGTCATGGTCTCGCCCGCCGCCGCGCACCAGGACCCGGCGTTCGCGGCGGGCGGCGGGCCCGACTCGATCTACAGTTCGCGCGCCCATCTGGCGTGGGGCGCCGGCCCGCACGCCTGCCTCGGCCGCGACCTCGCCACCACCATCACCACGATCGCGGTGGAGCGGCTCTTCGAGCGTTTCTCCGGGCTGCGGCTCGCGCTGCCCGCCGACCAGCTCGTGTGGCGCTCGTCCCCGCTGATACGCGGCCTGCGGTCGCTGCCGGTCACCTACGAGCTGGCCGGTGACCCGCCCGAGCCGCGGCCCTCCCCCGCCGCCGAGGAGGCGGCCGGGCAGGAGGACCCGGACGAGGGCGGGCAGACCTCGCTGGTGCGGCGCGTCCTGCGGATGATGCGGCTGTCGCAGTCCTGACCGGCCGCACCGTCCGCGGAAAGCGCCGGCTCACCCGGCGGCGGCCTCCCCGATGCCGTCCACCTCGACGGTCCACACGCCGTCCATGACCTCGGTCAGGGTGAGCCGCAGCGCCAGCGCGGAGCGTCCCTCCTGCGCGGTCCACAGGGGGAGCGCCACGCGGAAGGCGCGCTCGCCGTCCGCCACCTGCTCGACCGCGGTCACCTCCAGGTCCGCGAAGGCGCCGTCGGGCGGGCTGATCAGTTCGCGCCCGGACGCGGTCACCGCGCCGGCCATCTGCGAGGCGCTCAATCTGCGTCCCTCGGTGAGGGTCTCGAGCTCCTCGTAGTCGCCGCGGACCAGCAGCCCGACCACGACCCGGACCGCGTTCACGCCCTCTTCCGGCAGCATGCGCCACACCGTACCGCGCCGCCGCCGCGCGACCGCCCGCATGTTTGGACACGCGCGCCTGGGAACGTTCCGTCCGGTAGACGGCAGGGAGGAAGAGATGCCAGACAAGAGCGACAAGCACGGCCCGAAGCTGGACGAGGAGATCGGCCGCGAGACCCAGGGCATGGTCAGCGGCGGCCACCCCACCCACGCCGAGGAGTTCAAGGAGACCGAGCCGTTCTCCGACGACTACCCCGCCGACCCGGCGGGGGCCACCGCCGGGGACCGCGAGGGCTCCCCGCCCGGGATGAGCGCGCGGGACGTGGAGGGCCGCAGCGCCCTGGCCCGGATGCTCAGCGGCGTCCGCTACCCGGCCCGCCCGAACGAGCTGGTCCGGCACGCGGCCGAGGGCGGCGCCCCGGACGGGGCGCTCGACCAGCTGCGCACGCTGCCGAAACGCGAGTACGAGAACGTCGCCGACGTGGCCGAGGAGCTCGGCTACGGCCGCGAGGAGCGGCGCTACTGACCGCCTCTAACGGTCGGCGCCGCTGACCTCGGCGCCGGGCCCGCACCACCGGACCAGCGCGTCGCGGATCGCCGCGGCGCGCTGGTCCGGGGCCGTCTCGTCGGTCGCCCAGGCGATGTATCCGTCCGGGCGCACCAGGGCGGTGGTGCGCGTGGCGCCGCCGGCGAGGGCGCAGTGCACGCGCCCGGCCCACCGCTTGGTCGCCAGGTAGGTCACCGCGGGGTCGTTGGCGGCGACGACCAGCACGAACCTCCCGTCCCCCAGCAGCCGGTAGAGCCTGCCGGCGCCGCCCGCGAGCGGAACGTCCGGGGCGCGCCGCCCGGTCAGCGGGTGCGACCCGCGCGGTGCCGGGTAGGCGATGTCGATACCGGAGACCGCGGCCGCGACCCGCCGCGCGGCGGGCGGGACGCGGGTCGCCGCGAACGCCGCCGCGGCGCGGGCCGCCCGCACCGCGCGGGGCTCGGCGAGCGTGAACCGCAGCAGCGCGCCGCTCCTGCGCAGGACGAGCCTCCCGACGGGATGCCGCTCCTCGTGGTAGCTGTCGAGCAGCCAGGACGGCGCCCACCCGCGCAGTTCGGCGGCCAGCTTCCACCCGAGGTTCGCCGCGTCCTGCATCCCGGTGTTCATGCCCTGGCCGCCCGCCGGCGAGTGGACGTGCGCGGCGTCCCCGGCGAGGAAGACCCGTCCCACGCGGTAGCGCGGGACCTGCCGCTCGTCGCTGTGGAACCGGGACGTCCAGCGCGCGTCCCGCATGCCGTGGTCGGTCCCGAGGGCGCGCCGGGTCACCGTGCGCAGCTCCTCCAGGTCGACCGGTTCGGAGTCGGGCGCCTGGTGGCGGCGGTTCCACGCGATCACCCGGTACCAGCCCTCCCCGAAGGGGGCCACGAACGCGAACGCGTCGCCGACGGCTCCCGCGGTGAGCGCGTCCGCGGGCGCGTCGTCCAGCCGGACGTCGGCGAGCATCACCGACCGCACCACCGCGCGGCCGGGGAACGGAAGCCCGAGCGCCCGCCGGACGGTGCTGCGGACGCCGTCGGCGCCGACGGCGTAGGACGCGCGGAACGTCCGCGCCCCACCGCCGGCGATCCGCGCGTCGACGTCGACGCCCGCCGCGTCCTGGCGGAGCCCCACGGCCTCGGCACCGTGCACGATCTCCGCGCCGGCGGCCACGGCCCGCTCCTTCAGGACGCGTTCGGTCTCGTACTGCGGCGTGACGAGGACGTACGGGAAGCGGCCCGGTAGCCGGGACATGTCGAGGTCGGTGGAACCGAGCAGCCGCAGCCGCCCGGCCCGCGTCCCCGTCGCGACCAGCTCGTCGGCGACGCCGCGCGCGTCCAGCAGCTCCAGGGTGCGGGCGTGCACGGCGAACGCCCGCGTCAGGCCGGTCGTCTCCTCGGCCCGGCTCTCCAGCACCGTGCACCCGACCCCGGCGGCAGCCAGGTCCCCCGCCAGCAGGAGGCCCGTCGGGCCCGCCCCCACGATCAGCACGTTCCCGGTCGGTCCGTCTGTGGGCGGCATCATGCTCCCCTCTCGCTCGCACCCGGAGGCCCGGATGCCCGGCGCACAGGACACTTCCCGCGAACCGCCGCGCCTCACACGGCGGCAGCCCTTGCGGTGGCAGGGTTCTCAGCCCTGGACGCGGCGGTCGTGCCCCGCCCACTCCCGCTCGCGGAGCTGGAACTTCTGGATCTTGCCGGTGGACGTCTTGGGCAGCTCGGCCACGAACTCCACCGTGTCGGGCGCCTTGTAGCGGGCGAGGCTCGCCCGGACGTGCTCGACCAGTTCGGCCTCGGTGGCGGTGCGCCCGTCGCGCAGGACCACGAACGCCTTGGGGCGTTCCCCCCACCTGTCGTCCGGCACCGCGACGACGGCGACCTCCAGCACCGCCGGGTGCGAGTCGATCGCCCGCTCGACCTCGACCGTGGAGATGTTCTCCCCGCCGGAGACGATGATGTCCTTGGACCGGTCGCGCAGTTCGACGTACCCGTCGGGGTGCCGGACGCCGAGGTCGCCGGAGTGGAACCAGCCGCCGCGGAACGCGCGCGCGGTGGCCTCCTCGTCCCGGTGGTAGCCCTTCATGACGTTGTTGCCGCGCATGACGATCTCACCGAGCGTCGTCCCGTCGGCCGGAACGTCGTTCATGCCGTCGTCGACGACCCGCAGCCCGTCGGTCTGGACCATGCCGACGCCCTGCCTGGCCAGCAGCCGGGCCCGGTCCCCGGCGGGCAGCGCCGCCCAGCCGGGCTGCGGCTCGCACACCGAGTACGGCCCGTAGGTCTCCGTCAGCCCGTACACGTGCACGATGGCCGCGCCGAGCCCCTCCATCTGCCCGATGATCGTCGGGCTCGGGGGCGCGCCCGCCGTCGTGACGGTCAGCGGCCGCTCCAGCGGGTGCGCCTCCGCCGCGTTCGCGATCGCCACGAGCACGGTCGGGGCGCCGTTGAGGTGGGTGACGCCCTCGGTGTCGACGAGCCGCCAGATCTCTGCGGCGACGACGGCGCGCAGGCACACCTGCGTCCCGCCGATCGCGGCGAGCGCCCACGGCGTGCACCAGCCGTTGCAGTGGAACATCGGCAGCGTCCACAGGTAGACGCTCTCGGGCGTGTGCCGGGAGTGCACGACCTCGCCGAGCGCGTTGAGGTAGGCGCCGCGGTGCGTGTAGACGACGCCCTTGGGCCGTCCCGTGGTGCCGGACGTGTAGTTGATCGAGATGGCGGCGTCCTCGTCCCTGACGGCCCAGGGCAGCGGGTCGTCCGAGCCGCGCGCCATCAGCTCCGCGTAGCCGATGCCGCCGACCGCCGGGTCGGGGTCGGCGCCGTCCGCGGGGATGGTGACCAGCAGCGGCAGGCCGCCCGCGAGCGGCGCCACCGACGGATACAGCCCCGCGTCCACGACCAGCGCCTTCGCGCCCGAATGGTCGAGGATGTAGCGGATCTCGTCCGGCGCCAGCCGCGTGTTGATCGCGACGAGCACGGCCCCGGCGAGCGGCACCGCGAAGTGCGCTGCGAGGAGCTCGGGGATGTTGGGCGCCAGGTAGGCGACCCGGTCCCCGGGCTCGACTCCCGAGGCGCGCAGCGCGTTCGCCAGCCGGGTCGTCTCGGCGGCGAACTCGGCGTAGGTGGCGCGCCGGTCCCCGTAGGCGTAGGCGGTCTTGCCGGGGAACACCTGCGCCGACCGTTCGAGGAACGCGAGCGGGGTGAGCGCCGTGTGACCCGGGCCGTTGTCCATCGGGAGCCTCCGGTGCCGTCGGATGTGGCCTGCCTCCCCAGGATCCCACGCGCACCCGCCCCGCACCGGGGCGGCGGCTACCGCTCGGCGTTGCGCGTCAGGACCGAGACGGCCCTGACGGTGGCGTACCCGCGCCACTCCAGTTCGGCGGCGGGCGAGTAGGACGCGAAGTCGACGCGCCATCCGCCGTCGTCCTCCTGCATGCCGTCGAGCCGCCGGAGCTCGGCGGCCACGACGTCCGGCTTGAAGAGGGACCGGGCGGGGCGCCCCGGGAAAGGCGCGAAGTCGAGCGGGCGCAGCGTCTCGTCCTCGAGGCCGCCCTCCACGTGCACGAGGCCGTCGTCCGGGATGTGCCCGCCGAGCAGGGCGACGGCCTCGGTGTCCTCGACGGCGTCGGCCAGCCACATGGCGAACTGCGCCTCCAGGGCGTGCAGCGTGTCCTTGCCGCGGAGCGAGTCGAGGCAGTAGCGGGTGGCGCGGTCGAGCCAGGGATGCTCCGCGACCGCCGGGTCGTGGACGGCGACGCGCTGAGCCGTGGCGGCGACCACAGAGGTGATCTGCAGAGAGGACGTCCCGGGGTCCGCGCCAGCCCAGAACGGCGCACAGCCCGCGGGGTCGGGGATGCGCAGGGCGAACGGAAGACCGCCGTCGGGCAGCGTCACCGATTCCAGCCAGTCGCAGAGCGCGGCCGCCTCCGGTGCCGTCACCGGCGCCAGCTCCTCGAAGACCTCGAACGCGTGCAGCGCGGGGCCCGGCTGGCTCGTCCGCGACCGCAGGTCGGGCTCAAGGCCGTGGCCGTATCCGCCGTCGGGGTTCCGGTAGGCGTTGAGCGCGGCGAGCAGCGCGTCCCGGTCGCCCTCCCCGGTCAGCAGATCGAAGCGGCGACGGTCCAGGGGACGCGCGTGCAGGGCCATGAAGTCGGAGGCTTTGGTCAGGTCCATGCCCCAAGCCTGGCCGCGGCGGGCGCGCCCGTCTTGTAGGTTTCGGCCATCACCAGGTAAGGAACAGCTCCCTGGGCGAGCGGTGGATCAGGCTCGGCAGCATCTCCACCGGCTCCTCCACGCGCAGGCCCGGCAGCCGCGCGGTCAGCTCCTCCAGCGTCACGCGGACCTGCTCCCGGGCGAGCTGCGAGCCGGGGCAGGCATGGACTCCGTGCCCGAAGGCCAGGTGCCGCGCCGGCGCGCGGGTGATGTCGAACTCGTCGGGACGTTCGTGAGCCTCGGGGTCGCGCCCGGCGGACGCGAAGGCGACGAAGACCTCGGCGCCCGCCGGCAGGTCGGTACCCGCCACCCGCACCGGCCTGGTCGTGACCCGGCGGAACCCCTGGATGGCCGTGTCGAAGCGCGCGGCCTCCTCGACGGCCGCCGGGACCAGGTCGGGCCGGGCGCACAGCAGCTCCCACTGCTCCCGGTTCCGCAGCAGGTGCAGCACCGCCGTCCCGATGAGCGCCGTCGTCGTCAGGTGCCCGGCCAGCAGCAGGTTCTGCAGGTTGGAGATCAGCGTGCCGTGCGGCTCGATCGCGCGCACCATCTCGCCGCACAGGTCGTCCCCCGGCTCCCGGCCCCTCACGTGCGCGTCCAGCACCCGCTTCATCCCCGCGACCCGCTCGGCGGCGGCGACCTGCTCGTCCGTGGTCATCGGCCGGAAGACCAGATCCTCCGCCCGGTAGCTGCCCTCGACGAGGGCGGGCACCTCGCCCGGGTCGATGCCGAGCATGTGCCCGATCACCTCGCCCGGCAGGACGCGCGCGTACCGCCCCATCAGCTCGACGCGGTGGTCGCCGGCGAAGGACGCGACCAGTTCCCGGGCCCGGCGGGTGATGAACGGGAGGGCCGCGGCGACGCGCCTCGGCGACAGGCCGCGCGTCAGCGGCTCGCGCACCCGCCGGTGGTCGTCGCCGTCCGCCGTGAGCACGACGGGGCGGCCCTGCGGCAGCGGCCGCAGCACGGCGACGGCCTCGGGCCCCGGCACCACGTCCGGCCGCAGCGCGTTCGCCGAGGAGAACGTCTCCGGATCGCGCAGCACCGCCCGCGCGTCGGCGTTCCGGGCGACGAGCCACGCGTCCAGTTCGGGGACGAAGGTCAGCCCCTCGGCCTCGCGCGCCCGGGCGTAGAACGGGTACGGATCGGTCCGGTCGAACTCCACGGCACCCCCTCCAGCGTCTGATCACCACCGTAGGAAAAGAAAATGCGGCGCGGGAGGGCTCCGGCCTAGCCTGGCCGGATGGACGTGAGCTTCGAGCGGACGGGTGAGCGCCGGTACGCGACCGTCGTCAGCCTCCCGGGCCGGCAACCGCGCCGGATGGACCCTGCCCCCGGTTACGACGACCACATCCCGCATGATCTCGTCCACTACCTGGTCGAGGCGGAGATGGGCCTCACGTCCGGCGTGTTCGGACGTGCCGCGGCGGGGGGCGGCGAAGGCTTCAACGAGACGGTCGAGGCGCCCGGCGACGCGCGGCGGCGGGCCAGGGAGCAGCGCCGGCTGAAGAGGCGGGAGGCCTTCCTCAACCGGTCCGACCCCGGCGACATGGGAAGGTCGGAGTACCTCGCGGGCCTGTGCGACCTCGCCTGGCGCCGCCGCGCCGGCGCCCGGACCCCCGCGTGGGCCGAGCGCCGGCCGATCCCGCCTGAGGACAGGCCCGCGGTCGACCGCGTCCTGGCCCGGCTGGAGGAGCTGGCGCCGCTCTGGCACCACCTGCCCGTCGGCGGGTCGCTCACCTTCACCTGGCCCCGGACGGCTCCGGCCTCCGGCGGCCCGTCCTAGCCCGCCCGCAGCGACAGGCCCAGCGCCCGGAACTGCTCGACCGGACGGTGGTAGCCGCGCTCGATGTGGTGCACGCCCCGCAGCGTGGACGGACCCTCCGCGACCGCCGCGGCCAGGACCGCCGAGAACCCGGCCCGGATGTCGGGCATGGTCACGTCGCCGCCGCGGAGCTTGGTCACCCCGCGCACCACCGCCGAGTGCAGCGCCGCCGTGTCGTGGTACCGGCAGGCGGGGCCGCCCAGGCACGTGTCGTAGACCTCGATCTCCGCGCCCATGCTCTGCAGCGCCGGGACGTAGGCGAGCCGGTTCTCGTACACGGTCTCGTGCAGCACCGACATGCCGTCCGCCTGGGTGAACAGCACCATCAGCGGCGTCTGCCAGTCCGTCGCGAACCCGGGGTGGGTGTCGGTCTGCACCGCCGCGGGACGCAGGCCGCCGGGCGCGGACGCCATGATCCAGTCGTCGGTGATCTCGAACTCGGCGCCCATCCTGGTCAGCGTCGTGATGGCGGTGACGAGCCGGTCCTGCGGGCAGCCGTGCACCCGCACCTCGCCCCCCGTCACCAGGCCCGCGACCAGGTAGGAGAACGCCTCGATCCGGTCGCCGCCGAGCCGCGTCTGCGCGCCGCTCAGCCGCTCGACGCCCTCCACGACGATGCGCCGGTCGGGGGCGAAGGAGATCCGCGCGCCCATCCGCTGCAGGAACAGCGCCAGCTCGGTGATCTCCGGCTCGGTCGCCGCGTTGCGGATGACGGTCTTGCCCTCGGCCCGAACCGCCGCCAGCAGCACCGTCTCGGTGGCGCCGACGCTCGGGTACGGCAGTTCGATGCGCGTCCCGACGAGCCGCGTGGCGTGCGCGTGGATCCCGTCGGCCGCGAGCGACACCTCCGCCCCGAAGGCCCTCAGCGCCTCGACATGGAAGTCGACCGGCCGCCGCCCGATCGGGTCGCCCCCGACCAGCGGCACGAACGCCTCGCCCGCCTGGTGCAGCAGCGGGCCCAGCATCAGGATCGGGATGCGGTTCAGCCCGGTGAACGCCTTGCCGACGCTCGGGTCCGACACCGGTCCCGGCACGACGGTCACGTCGCCGCCGGACCGCTCCACGGTCATCCCGACGTGCTCCAGCATCCCCGCCGTGATGCCGACCTCGCCGACGTCCGGCGCGTTGCCGATCGTGCTCGGCCCGTCCCCGAGCATCGCGGCGACCATGTGCTTGCTGACCGCGTTCTTCGCCCCGCGCACGGTGACGTCCCCGCGAAGCGGGCCCGACGGCTCGATGTGCCACAACTTCTCAGTCACCCGAGCAGCCTACGGCGTCCAGGACGGCGGCCCCCCAGAATTCGCCGCAACCCCGGCGCGCTCCGGTCCTTGCGGACGACCTCCGCCCACACGCAGGTGCCGCCGCCCGCGCGCCGCACGCCCCACCGCTCGGCCACCGCCGTGACGATCATCAGCCCGCGCCCGCTCTCCTCCTCGTCCCCGGGCGCCCGCACCCGCGGCCTCCCTCCTCCGCCGTCCGTGAGCTCCACCCGGACCCGCGCCGCCCGCGACTCCAAGGACCCGGAGGGGCCCGTCCTCCAGTTCGGCGCCCACGACTGGGCGGCCTTCCTCGCCCGTATCAAGCGGGGCACCGGCCGCTAGAAGGTGCGGGCCGCGTCGACCAGAAGACGGCTCGCCCGCTTCCATGCTCGGCTGGCGTTGCGCGTTGTGACGCCGACTCCGGATGCGGCGACGCGCTGGTGAGCGCGGAGTGCCTGTCCGGCGAGGAGCTGCGCGAACGCCACACGGTCTGGACCGCCTCTCCCGGGCTTCGCCAAGCTGACCGGCCGTTAAGAGCCCACCTGGGCTCCCGCATGATGGCGTTCGCCGTGACGGTCACCCCGGTCAGGGCCGGTCGGCCAGCAGGTTCGCGGCGAAGCCGAGGAAGGCCACCCCGCTCAACCGCTCCATCCGCCGCCGGAACGACGGACGCCGGAGCCGCTCCCCCATCGCCGCGGCCGCGCCCGACACGAGCCAGAACCAGACCGCCAGTTCGACCACGTCGATCGCGGTGAACAGGACCGTCGTGCCGAACACCGGCGCGCCCCGCGGCATGAACTGCGGGACGAGGCTCATGTAGAAGACGCCCGCCTTGGGGTTCAGCAGGTTGGTCGCGAGCCCCGCGCGGAAGGCCGCACGCCGTCCCGCGGCCACGGAGGGCTCCGGGGGCTCGGCCTCGGTCTTCCCTCTGCCGCGCCACAGAGCCGTCGCGCCGAGCCAGACCAGGTAGGCGGCGCCGCAGACGCGCACCGCGGTGTACGCGACGTGCGAGGCGGTCAGAAGGGCGGTCAGGCCGACCGCCGTGGCGAGGCCCCACACCGCGCATCCGGCCATGACGCCGAGCGCCGCGGCCAGCCCGCAGCCGCGTCCCCCCGCGACGGAGGTCCGCAGCACCAGGAACGTGTCGAGTCCCGGCACCACGTTGACGATCATCGCGGCGACGGCGAAGGCGAGCGCGGCCGTGATCATGAGCGAATGCTACGACGCCCCTGACGGCCGCGCCACGCCCCCGACGATCATGCGGTCACAGGATGCCCCGCGCGGCGAACGCGTCCGTCGCGGCCCGCGCGGCCGTCGCCCCGTACAGGCGCTGCGCCGCCGCGACGGTCGCCTCGGCGGCGGCCTTGAACGAGGTGTCCGGCGCGAACGCGAACTGCGCCTCGACGATCAGCGTGCTCGCCCGGGCGTCGCCGAGCGCCTGCCGGATGTCCCACAGGGCTCGCGACCAGATCTCGCCGTCGGCGTGGACCTCACCGCGGACGTCCTCCGGGTAGTGCTTCGTCCCGTCCAGCCTCCGCAGGCAGTGCGTGGGCCCGGACGTGTAGGAGACCGAGTCCCAGTCGGCGACGCACGGCTCCGGGGTCTTCGCCGGTGTGCCGGTCGCCCAGCTCGTGACC
Source organism: Actinomadura coerulea (assembly GCF_014208105.1). Lineage (NCBI taxonomy): Bacteria > Bacillati > Actinomycetota > Actinomycetes > Streptosporangiales > Thermomonosporaceae > Actinomadura > Actinomadura coerulea. The sequence continues at coordinate 1,355,837 of NZ_JACHMQ010000001.1, read as the reverse complement.
GCCACCGCCAGGTAGTCGCCGAACGCCTCCCCGATCGCGCCCGACTCCAGGTTCGTGCCGAATCCGGTGACCTGCCCGTCCTGAACGGAGTGACCGTACTCGTGGACGATCACCTCGGCGTCCTCGGCGTCGTCCACCCCGCCCTTGCCGAGCGTGATGTTCGCCTTGTCAGGGCGGAAGAAGGAGTTGTCACCGCCGTACTGGTTGATCCGCAGCTCGATCTGCCGCTGGTTCACCGGGCGCAGACCGGACCCGAACCCGAGGTGCTGCAGGTACCGCTGCGCGGTCGTCACCCAGTAGTAGCCCATCACCTGCTCGAACTGGTCGGAGTCGCGGTGGTAGGCGGGCAGGGCGCCGCCGTCGATCCGTGCGGCCTTGCCGGTGTCGCTCTTGACCCGGACGTACCGGCCGGTGAGCGAGCCGGACCCGTCGAGATCGGTGAGGGTCGACTGCCGGTAGGCGGGCGCGAGGGCGGCGTAGTCGGCGTCCTTCGCGTCGGTGAGGGACTGGTCGCCGAGCTGCTGGACGGGATTGGGGGAGAAGGCGGTCCCGGTGGCGGTCGCACCGAAGTCCGCGGCGGACGCCGCCGGCAGCGCGGCCATGAGGGGAAACGCGGCCACGGCCGCCAGGGCCAAACGTCGTGTGTTACGCATGGGCGGACGGTATGGCCAGGTCCTGTCCGGGAACAGGTCCAATCCATGCCGTGTCCAAGTCTGTCGGGCATCGCCCGTTCGCGGACCCGCACACTGGCGAGGTTTGTGCTGGTGCCGGTGCCATTCCGTTCCAGGCGCGGCGGCAGATCAGGACGTCGAGGCGGGGCGCTCGGTCCAGGAGTCGGCGAGCGCGCACAGTTCCTCAAGCGCCGCCTCGACGCGCTCCCGGTCGCCGGTGGTGAGGAAGTCGGCCTGCAGACCGGAGTAGGCGCCGTTGAGGAACGTCGCCTTGACGCGGGCCGGGCCAAGGGCGAGGCCGCGGGCGGTGAGGGCTCCGGCGACGAAATCGGCACGATCCGCCAGGAACGCCGGAACCCTGTCGCCGAGACGGCCGGCCGCCGCGAGTCCTTCGATCTCGAGCACGAGCCGGGTCCGCGCGATGTTCTCCGGGGCGAGGTGGCGGTCCCAGGAGTCGCGGACGACGGCTCCGATTCCGCGTGCGGTGTCGTCCCAGCCCTCGGTCGCGTGGAGCTGCTCGTGCTGGACCTCGTCCAGGCGTGACAGCAGGGCGGCGAGGAGCGCGTCCTTGTCGGCGAAGTGGTGGGTCAGGACGCGCGTGCTCTGCCCGAGGGCCTGGGCGATCGGACGCATGGACAGGCCGGACATCCCGTGCTCGGCGAGGTGGTCGAGCACCGCGTCGAGGATCTCGGTGCGGCGGTGGGGGTCGCGCGGCCTCGGCACTGGCGGTTCCCTTCCGTGGTCGGGGCGTCCAGCCTATAGGGTAACGAGTGTTACCTTAATCGCATGCCCTTCATCCGACGCCCTCGCGGCGGGCTCCGGCTCGCCGCGCTCGCGCTGACCGCCTTCGCCCTCCAGACCGACGACTTCGTGATCGTGGGCGTGCTGCCGTCCATCGCGCACGACCTGTCGGTAGGCGAGGCCGAGGCCGGGCAGCTCGTGACCGTCTTCTCCGTCATCTGCGCCGTGATCGCGCCCGTCGCGGCCGTGGCCACGGCGTCCTGGTCGCGGCGCCGCCTGCTGACCGGCGGGATGCTGGTGTTCTGCGCCGCCAACCTCGCCGTCCCGTTCGCCGCGTCGTATCCGGCGCTGATGGCGCTGCGGGTCCTGGCCGCGCTCGCCGCCGCGGTCGTCCTGCCCACGGTCTTCGCGGTCACCGCCGCCCTCTCCGCACCGGAACGCCAGGGCCGCGACCTGGCCACCGTCATGGCCGGGCTGACCGGCGCCGTCGTCGCAGGCGTCCCGCTCGGAACGTGGGTCGGCGCGGCGCTCGGCTGGCGGGCCACGTTCGTGACGGGCGGGCTCCTCGGCCTCGCCGCGCTGGCCTTCCTGCGTGCCGCCGTGCCGGACACGGCACCGCCGCCCTCGGCCGGCCTGGGCGAACGCCTCAGTCCCCTGGCCCGCCCCGCCGTCCTGTGCGTGCTGCTCGCCGCCGTCGCCGCGGTCCTCGGCAACCTGATGATCCAGACGTACCTGGCGCCGTTCCTGGACGGCGTCGCGGGCGTGACCCCCTCCGGCCTCGGCGGTCTCCTGGTCCTCACCGGCATCGCGGGAATCGCGGGCGGGCGGCTCAGCGGCTCCCTGGTCGACCGCTTCGGCCCGGTGCGGACGTTCGCGCTCGCCGTCGCCGCCTTCACCGCGGCGATGGCGGGGCTGGCGGTGGCCTGGTCGCTGCGCCCGGCGCACCTGGCGTTCGTCCTCCCCCTGCTCCTGGTGTGGTCGGCGGCGGCTTGGGCGGTGCCCCCGCCCGTCCAGACGCGCGTTCTGGCGCTGGCCGGCGCGGAGACAGGCCCGCAAGCGCTGGCGCTCAGCAGCAGCGCGGTCTACGTGGGCGCCTCGCTGGGCGCGGGCCTCGGCGGCTGGCTGCTCGGCACTGCGGGGCCGGGCTCCCTACCGGTCGCCGCGGCGGCCTGCGCACTGGGAGCACTGGGAATGTTCGGACTCGCCGGGCGCGGCACGTCGAGATCCGTCCCGGAGAACGGGCTCGGTGCCGCCAGGAACCGCGGTGCGAACGTCTGACCTGCGGCCCGGCGGCCGCGCCGGTACGAGAGGTGTGGGTTGGCACCGGCGCGACCCCGATTCCGGCCGTGGCCGGACAGTCCAATCCTGCCGCATCCCACGTTGCACACGAGTTGCGAGTGACTCCAATGTCACTATCGCCACACCGATCTCCTCCCGGGCTCCTCTCCATGAGCGTCGGAAACGCCGTCCGCCCGGCAGAGCGGCCTGGAGGAGCCGGCACTCCGGGCCACGCTCAGGCTCGCCCTCGCCCCCCGCGGCTCGGAACCGGTGACCGTATCCTGACGACCATGATCGACCCTGTGCCCGAATGGGAACGGCGCATGGCGGGCCTCTGGGACGCCTTCGACGACCATGAGCCCGCCGACTTCCTCGCGAAGGTCCGGGCCCTGACCGCCGAGCTTCCGCCCGGCGACGCCGTCGGCGAGTACGAGCTGGCGTCCGCGCACGACTCGATCGGCAACGAGGCCGAGGCCGCCGACCACTACCGGCGGGCCTTCGCCGCCGGGCTCCCCGAGGGGCGGCGCCGGCAGGCCGTGATCCAGTACGCCAGCACGCTCCGCAATCTCGGCCGGGCCGAGGAGAGCGTCGCGCTGCTGACCGCGGAACGCGAGGCCGGCTCGGACGAGCTCGACGACGCCGTCACCGCGTTCCTCGCCCTCGCGCTCACCGACGTCGGACGCGAGCGGGAGGCGGCCGGGCTCGCGCTGGGCGCCCTGTCCCGCCACCTCCCCCGATACAACCGCTCGCTCTCCAACTACGCGAATGCCCTGACACAGGACGGCCCCGGCCGGCGCCCTTAGTACGGCGGCCCCTCACGCTTCGCGCGGACGTCCCGCCGGGCCCGCGCCAGCAGCCGCTCGGCGTCGGGCGCGTAGCCCCATGCGCGTTCGGGCGGGCTGGTGCGGCCGACCTGGCTGAGATGGCGCCGGGCCCGGTCGTGGTCGCCCGCCCGGTAGAACACCGCACCGAAGACGTGGTGGGCCTCCAGGTTCCTCGGATGCCGCCGGTCCCCGGCGAGCCACCGGTCGGCGGCCGCCACGAGCGCGGCGTGCACCGAGGGCCGGGCCAGGTAGCGGTTCAGATCGTCCCAGGTGCCGATCTCACCACCGATCTCCAGGTGCGCCACCGCCAGCACCGCGGTGACCGGGTCGCCCGGCTCGGCCGCGGCGACGGCCGCCTCGGCGAAGTCCAGCACCTCGGCCTCCGAACCCCACCACTTCTTGCACAGGGCCTGGGCACGTGAGATGTGGCCCGCGTAGAGGAACGGGTCGCGCTCCGTCAGTTCCCGCCAGATCCGGTCCAGTTCGTCCCGCCCGAGCTGCATGCCGATGCCGTACCACTGGAGGCTGTTCCAGGGGACGGGGTCCGCGGGCAGCAGCTCGGCGGCACGGTAGAGCGGCGGGCCCGCGAGGGCGAGCAGCCGCCAGAACCGGCCGAACCGTTCCGCCTCGACATACTCCGCGCGTTGGGCGCTGCGCGCCTCCCACGCCTCGCCGACACGGGTCGCTCCGAGCCACAGGCACAGGTCCGGGTCTGCGGGATCGTCCGCGTGCAGTCGCGTGAGCCGCTTGGCCTGCCCGAGCGCGGCGTCGGTGAGGTTATCCAGGTAGAGGGCGCGGGTCTCGGCGTCGTCCCGGGTGCGTGCCAGCAGTTCCAGGCCCGCGCGCAGGTCCCCGCGGCGCACCTTCGGCAGCGCCGCCGCCAGCGCCTCGTCCCGCCAGGCCGGCCGTCGCCGCCGCGACCTGATCTTGCCGGGCAGCCCGGAGAGGGCGGCCACCACGCCGGCCGATGCCGTCCCGGCCTCCTCCGGATCGGCCGAGGAGGCGTCGTCGCCCGGAGACGGGATGCGGTCATCGGGGCGGGCCGGCTTGCGGACGACCGACTCGGCGGAGGCGTACCGATCGATCTCCGCGACGGCGGCCGCGCCGGAGCGCCAGAGGTTCGGCTCGACACCGACCGTCACGCCGTCCAGGCCGATCAGTGCGCGGGCCCCGTCCGGCCAGGCGAACACCGCGGCGCACTGGTCGAAGCGGACGGTCGCCATGTTCGGGCCGGTCAGCAAGGTGACCCCCTCGCGGCCGACGATCAGCCCTTGCTGGACGTCGCCGGTCCGGGTGTGGACACGGCCCTCGACCGCGACCATGGAACGGGTCGGGGCCGGGGCGAAACGCGCCCCTTGCGGCTCCTCACCGTGCGGAAGCATCAGGAGTGCGGTGTCCACGACGGCGCGGCCGACCTCCTGGACGTCCTCGGGCCGCACCGCGTCCAGTTCGGCCAGGGCCTCGTCCGTCGTCCGCGGCGGGGCCCCCAGCAGTTCGGCAAGGCACCGCCTCATCGGCTGCGAGGCGCGGGCCTCGTCGGAGCCCGTGCGGGCGCGCCGCGCCGCGACGACCTCCGCGAGTTCGGCCGCGCCGACCGGCTCCGCGGCGATGCGCCCGATCTCCCCGCAGAACCGCTCCGCCAGTTCCGGACGCACCTCCGCCAGCCCGTCCGCGAACGCGAGCAGCTCCACGCCGTCCCCGGCGCTCCATGAGAAGTCGACGCTCGTCGTGTAGCTCAGCGCGTTGTCCCTCCGCAGCACCCGGTGAAGGCGGCGGCCGAGGACGTCGGCGTAGACCCGGCCGGCGGAGGAGCGCGGCACGATCGCGCTCATCGCGACACCGTTGACGTCGGCGTTGAAGTAGGCGGGTGTCCGAGGCAGGGCGCTCGTCGGTTCCGGGACCGGCCGCCGTTCGCCCTCGGAAAGCGGCAGCGCCAGCCCCTCGGGCGGAGGGCCACCGACGATCGCCAGCGCTGCGTTGTTCTTGGTGAACCAGCGCGCCGCCCACTCCTGGACGTCCTCGGGGGTTAAGGCGGTGAGACCGTGCTCGTCGTAGGCGGGCAGGCCATAGGTGGCCGCTCCGTAACGCCACAGGAGCAGCTGGCCTTGCAGCCCGGCGTCGCGCCCCTCTGCCTCGGTCCGCAGGATGTTCTTCTCCGCCTCCAGGCGATCCATGGGAAGCGCGCACAGCGATTCGCACACGGCCGTCAGAAATGAAGCGATCTCCGCAGGCTCGCCATGGGTGACGAACATGGTGGTCACGGCGTTCACAACGCCGTTGTGGTGATAGTCGGCATCGCCGACCGCGTGCAGCGCCAGATGCTCCACCAGGTGGGTGAGCCCGCCCCTTGCCAGGGTCTCGTCGGCCCGTCCCACCCGGAACACCAGCGCCGCTCGATGCTCGTCATCGCCCGGCGCGCCCTTGCTCCAGAACACGGGAACGCCGTCGATGTCGGTACGCGTAACGTCCAAATGATCTCCCCCTCCAGGCCGCAAGATCGTACAATTCGCGGGTGGCGAAAAAGGTTTCATATCGGTATCAGGTGCCGTTCGCCCCGTCCTGGCGCACGTATCTGATCCCGGCTTGTCCCGTGGTCCTGCTCGCCTTGCTCACCGCGCTCTTCTGGGGGACGCACCACGCACTCCTCACCGCGAGCACGGTCGACGCCGTCCGGTCCGGAAACGTCCCGAGCGACAGCCGCCCGGTGCTCTGGGTGGACGAGGGTCTGCGCTACCGCGTCCACGTCGTCGGAAGCGCCGCCGATCCGGGATCGTGCGCGCTGGCCGGGCAGAACCGCACCTATCCGCTGACCCTGGACCGCGTCCGGCACTCCGGCGACTCCGCGGAGATCAAGGGATACCGATGGGTCGGGGCTTTCCGGGCCCCCGCCACCGACTACGTCGCGGTCTCCTGCGACCGGTCCAACGAGGCGCTGCGAATCAAGGTGGACGCGCCCGGAACCAGCCTGCTCGTAGGGCTGCTGGTCCTCTGGCCGGCGCTGCTCATCTGGGCGTTGGCCAGGATTTGGCGGATCCGGCGGCGGAGCACTCGACGCGCGCTCACCCGGCGCCCACCGGAACCGCCGGCCATCGTGTCCGAGGCCGCCCTGGCGTTCGGCGACAAGGCCCAGACCATGGTCTACTTCCGCAACGGCACCTTCGTCCCCGCCGGAACCCGCGAGGCCGACTCGGCGACCGGCTTCGCCAAGGAAAGATTGGCGGCCCCGCGCGACGCGCGCGATTTCCGAACCGCCCCAGCCGGCGACGGCGGATGGCTGGTCACCTTCCCGGACCTGACCGTCTACCTGACCCACGACGAGACCAAGCACTCCAGGACGGCCGATCTCGGCCGCCACGCCCTTGCGAAGATCCGTCTGGACACCCGCACTCCCGAGGTGGCGCGCATCCGCAAGGCCGAGACCCCCGCCCCCCGAACCTGAAGCGCGGTTGCTCAGGACCAGAGAAGTTCAATTCGGTGGGTGGTGCCCTCCGGTGGATCGAGACCGTGCAGTCATACCAGGGCGATCACAAGGGGCGGAAGGTGGTGGAGGATGATCCCGCCGCCGTTCACCACCGCCCGATAGCCCCACAGCGCGAGTGGTCGGACGGTCCCGCGCTCCGAGCCCAGGGACGCTACGGACGGACCGGGGGAGTTCGGTGACCGCCCATTCCGGCCGTAGGACGGGCATGGCCGGGCGATACGGAAGACGCGGCAGCGGCGGGTGACCTGCGGGGCGAGGCACTTGGACGCAGCGACATCGGCCCCTTCCGGAATGAAGCCCAATATGGACCTCGGGGCAGCAGGTAAGCCTACGAGGGCCCCCCGGCCGGAGGGGGCGGGGAAGGCGGGCGAGGCTAGGGTCCATGAGCTGTCCGAGGGGTCGCAACCCGATCGCGGTGGGGACGAGTCCGGCAGCGAGGAACGCGGGGGCGCGACGGTCGCAGCGGCCGTCGTCTTCGGCCTCAGCATGATGTGGGCCCGCGAGGCCGCTAGGGACCAGTGGGCCGAAGAGGCCAGGAACCCGGCCATCGAGGACACCGCCCAGGTGACCCCCGCACTGAAGAGCGGACGGTACCCGGTCGGCCTCGTCGGCCGCGACAGCGACTACGTCGCGGTGTCGACCGACGGCGGTTGGTCGCGGCCGGCGGCGGCCTCGGTCTGGACGCGGACATGGGAGAGCCAGCTTGGCGGGGGTTGGCGCCTGCGGTCGGCTGGAGCGTCCAGAAGGTGCGGTTCCCACATGCGGAGAACGGCGTGAGCAACATCCGAAGGTTCGTCGTCGGCACCACCGACGTCCTGTCCCCAGCCCGGCTCGGAAAGGTCACCGGCCTGGACGTGCGGAACGCGCAGCAGCTGACCGTCTACAGGCTCGACCGGATCGAACAGGCCCTGCTGCGCCGACAGCGGTCGGTTCGTCGCGAACGCCTCCCACCAGCTGCGCTCACCACTCGCCGCGCTTCGCGGCACCCTGGAGATACAGCTGACGCAACCAGAGCAAGCCGCCTGGCCCGCGGTTGCCCACCGGCCATCCTTGGTGCGTGGCGGGTCTTCGAGAAGGTCTCCATCTCAAGGGTGTTGTATCTCAAGCCCGGGCACCGGCACGGCCTGTTGTACCGGACGCTGGTCTGGACCTGGTAACCGCCCTCGCACGGATCCCCATCCAGTTCCGCCGACATTCGAACCCCCGCCTTCACGGCGAGGTCAGCGAGGACGGGCAGCACGCCACCGCGCGGCCGGCCTCCGTACCTCATGGGTTCGTTCTTACCGCAATGATTCTCGAGAATCGATCTCGAAATATGCGGTCAGGTTCAATGCTGGTGAAATGAGAAAGGCCCCGCCGTGACGGCGGGGCCTTTCTGCAATATGTGTCCGGCGGTGTCCTACTCTCCCACACGGTCTCCCATGCAGTACCATCGGCGCTGAAGGGCTTAACTTCCGGGTTCGGGATGGGACCGGGTGTTTCCCCCTCGCCAAAACCACCGAACGTCTCAACGCACCACCCCCACAAACACCAGGAGGGCGTGCAAATCCACGTCCGAACCATTCGGCTCAGAATTCACTTATCAAAACAGCGGTCACCCAGTTGTTTCCTGGGAACCACACAGGGACGCGAACATCGTCTCGCAGCGACTCACTCTGAACGTTCAGTGTGTTCAAGCCACTCGGCCTATTAGTACCGGTCGACTCCACACGTTACCGCGCTTCCATCTCCGGCCTATCAACCCGGTCGTCTACCGGGGGCCTTACACCCACAAAGGGGTGGGAGAACTCATCTCGAGGAAGGCTTCCCGCTTAGATGCTTTCAGCGGTTATCCCGACCGAACGTAGCCAACCAGCCGTGCCCCTGGCGGGACAACTGGCACACCAGAGGTTCGTCCGTCCCGGTCCTCTCGTACTAGGGACAGACCCTCACAATTCTCCTACGCGCACAGCGGATAGGGACCGAACTGTCTCGCGACGTTCTAAACCCAGCTCGCGTGCCGCTTTAATGGGCGAACAGCCCAACCCTTGGGACCTACTCCAGCCCCAGGATGCGACGAGCCGACATCGAGGTGCCAAACCATCCCGTCGATATGGACTCTTGGGGAAGATCAGCCTGTTATCCCCGGGGTACCTTTTAGCCGTTGAGCGACACCACTTCCACACGTAGGTGCCGGATCACTAGGCCCTGCTTTCGCACCTGCTCGACACGTCCGTCTCACAGTCAAGCTCCCTTGTGCCCTTGCACTCGCCACCTGATTGCCAACCAGGCTGAGGGAACCTTTGGGCGCCTCCGTTACATTTTGGGAGGCAACCGCCCCAGTTAAACTACCCACCAGGCACTGTCCCCCACCCGGATACACGGGTGCGGGTTAGACGCTCAAAACGACCAGAGTGGTATTTCACCAACGACTCCACCCAGACTGGCGTCTGAGCTTCACAGTCTCCCACCTATCCTACACAAGACGCTCCAAGCGCCAATGCCAAGCTATAGTGAAGGTCCCGGGGTCTTTCCGTCCTGCTGCGCGAAACGAGCATCTTTACTCGTACTGCAATTTCGCCGGGCCTGTGGTTGAGACAGCGGGGAAGTCGTTACGCCATTCGTGCAGGTCGGAACTTACCCGACAAGGAATTTCGCTACCTTAGGATGGTTATAGTTACCACCGCCGTTTACCGGCGCTTAGATTCTCAGCTTCGAAGGAACAAGTCCCCCTAACCGGTCCTCTTAACGTTCCGGCACCGGGCAGGCGTCAGTCCGTATACAGCGTCTTACGACTTCGCACGGACCTGTGTTTTTAGTAAACAGTCGCTTCCCCCTGGCCTCTGCGACCCCACCCAGCTCAGGCAGCAAGTGCCATCACCGAGCGAGGTCCCCCTTCTCCCAAAGTTACGGGGGCAATTTGCCGAGTTCCTTAACCACAGTTCACCCGATCGCCTTGGTATTCTCTACCTGACCACCTGAGTCGGTTTGGGGTACGGGCCGCCGGTACACTCGCTAGAGGCTTTTCTCGGCAGCATGGGATCACTCACTTCACCTAAAACGGCTCGGCATCAGCTCTCAGGATACGCGAGAGACGGATTTACCTGTCTCTCTCCCTACAGCCTTACCCCGGGACAACCATCGCCCGGGCTGAGCTACCCTCCTGCGTCACCCCATCACTCACCTACTACCCCCTCGGGTCCCACGCTCCCCATCCAACAGGCCCGAAGGCCTCAAGAATGGTTCGGGTGGTTAGCATCAGAGGATTCAGCGTTGGCGCATACCAGCGGGTACGGGAATATCAACCCGTTGTCCATCGACTACGCCTGTCGGCCTCGCCTTAGGTCCCGACTTACCCTGGGCGGATTAGCCTGCCCCAGGAACCCTTGGTCATCCGGCGCACACGTTTCTCACGTGTGATTCGCTACTCATGCCTGCATTCTCACTCCCGCACCCTCCACCCCTGGGTCACCCCGAGGCTTCACCGGATACAGGACGCTCCCCTACCCATCAACACTTACGTGTCAATGCCACGGCTTCGGCGGTGTGCTTGAGCCCCGCTACATTGTCGGCGCGGAATCACTTGACCAGTGAGCTATTACGCACTCTTTCAAGGGTGGCTGCTTCTAAGCCAACCTCCTGGTTGTCACAGCAACTCCACATCCTTTCCCACTTAGCACACGCTTAGGGGCCTTAGCCGATGATCTGGGCTGTTTCCCTCTCGACTACGAAGCTTATCCCCCGCAGTCTCACTGCCGCGCTCTCACTTACCGGCATTCGGAGTTTGGCTGACGTCAGTAACCTGGTAGGGCCCATCAGCCATCCAGTAGCTCTACCTCCGGCAAGAAACACGCGACGCTGCACCTAAATGCATTTCGGGGAGAACCAGCTATCACGGAGTTTGATTGGCCTTTCACCCCTAACCACAGGTCATCCCCCAGGTTTTCAACCCTGGTGGGTTCGGGCCTCCACACCGTCTTACCGGCGCTTCACCCTGCCCATGGCTAGATCACTCCGCTTCGGGTCTACAGCATGCGACTAAAAACGCCCTATTCAGACTCGCTTTCGCTACGGCTACCCGCCACCGGTTAACCTCGCCACACACCATAACTCGCAGGCTCATTCTTCAAAAGGCACGCCATCACCAACAGAAACCCCGAAAGGTAACTGAGGAGGCTCTGACGGCTTGTAGGCACACGGTTTCAGGTACTATTTCACGACCCCTCACCGGGGCACTTTTCACCTTTCCCTCACGGTACTGGTCCGCTATCGGTCATCAGGAAGTATTCAGCCTTACCACGTGGTCGTGGCAGATTCACACGGGATTTCACGGGCCCCGTGCTACTCGGGAACACACCCAGAAGCCACTGAAATTTCGTCTACCGGACTCTCACCGTCTACGGTCGGCCATCCCAAGCCATTCGACTATCCCAGCGGTTTATAACTCCTCGCCGTCTCGGCAGAGACGACCGGGTGATCCCACAACCCCGCACACGCAACGCCTGCCGGCTATCACACGCGCACGGTTTAGGCTCCTCCGCTTTCGCTCACCACTACTCACGGAATCACTATTGTTTTCTCTTCCTGCGGGTACTGAGATGTTTCACTTCCCCGCGTTCCCACCAACCTGCCTATACATTCAGCAGGCGGCGACACCCCATGACGGGTGCCAGGTTTCCCCATTCGGAAATCCCCGGATCAAAGTCTGGTTGCCGACTCCCCGAGGCATATCGCAGGCTCCCACGTCCTTCATCGGCTCCTGATGCCAAGGCATCCACCGTATGCCCTTAAAAACTTGAACACACAAAACGATCAGAACAAATCGCAGATAAACAACAAGACCAACCCGAAGACACCCTCCCGAAGAAGGGTCCCTTCAAAGCGGCTCTCATCGTTCACCAGAGATGCTCGCGTCCACTGTGCAGTTCTCAAAAAACAACCGGGCCCACCAAAACCCCACCACCTTCCGGTGATGCGGTCCTGGTCCCGCAGTCCGAGGTCACCCGGGCTCGCGCCCGTTCCCTCAGGACTCAACAGCGTGTTCAGCCTCCCAACCGCCCGGAGCTCACCTTTCCCACTCCCCGAGGTCACCCTCGAAGCGGTACTAGCTGAGCCGCACGGCCAGCAGACTGAGTAGCCAGTGCTCCACATCTATGAGCAGCCACCTGACAGACATTCGCTGTCAACGGCAGCCACCGACCTGAGCCTTCCCCGAGAGGAAGCAGCTCCGGCCAGTTGGTGCTCCTTAGAAAGGAGGTGATCCAGCCGCACCTTCCGGTACGGCTACCTTGTTACGACTTCGTCCCAATCGCCGGCCCCACCTTCGACCGCTCCCCCCACACAAGGTGGTTGGGCCACGGGCTTCGGGTGTTGCCGACTTTCGTGACGTGACGGGCGGTGTGTACAAGGCCCGGGAACGTATTCACCGCAGCGTTGCTGATCTGCGATTACTAGCGACTCCGACTTCACGAAGTCGAGTTGCAGACTTCGATCCGAACTGAGACCGGCTTTAAGGGATTCGCTCCACCTCACGGTATCGCAGCCCTCTGTACCGGCCATTGTAGCATGTTTGCAGCCCAAGACATAAGGGGCATGATGACTTGACGTCATCCCCACCTTCCTCCGAGTTGACCCCGGCGGTCTCCCATGAGTCCCCACCCGAAGTGCTGGCAACATGGAACGAGGGTTGCGCTCGTTGCGGGACTTAACCCAACATCTCACGACACGAGCTGACGACAGCCATGCACCACCTGTCACCGGCCCAAAAGGACCCACCATCTCTGATGGTTTTCCGGCGATGTCAAGCCTTGGTAAGGTTCTTCGCGTTGCGTCGAATTAAGCAACATGCTCCGCCGCTTGTGCGGGCCCCCGTCAATTCCTTTGAGTTTTAGCCTTGCGGCCGTACTCCCCAGGCGGGGCGCTTAATGCGTTAGCTGCGGCGCGGAATCCGTGGAAGGACCCCACACCTAGCGCCCAACGTTTACGGCGTGGACTACCAGGGTATCTAATCCTGTTCGCTCCCCACGCTTTCGCTCCTCAGCGTCAGTACAGGCCCAGAGAACCGCCTTCGCCACCGGTGTTCCTCCCGATATCTGCGCATTTCACCGCTACACCGGGAATTCCATTCTCCCCTACCTGCCTCTAGTCTGCCCGTATCCACCGCAGACCCACGGTTAAGCCGTGGGCTTTCACGACAGACGCGACAAACCGCCTACGAGCCCTTTACGCCCAATAATTCCGGACAACGCTTGCGCCCTACGTATTACCGCGGCTGCTGGCACGTAGTTAGCCGGCGCTTCTTCTGCAGGTACCGTCACGTTAGCTTCGTCCCTGCTGAAAGAGGTTTACAACCCGAAGGCCGTCATCCCTCACGCGGCGTCGCTGCGTCAGGCTTCCGCCCATTGCGCAATATTCCCCACTGCTGCCTCCCGTAGGAGTCTGGGCCGTGTCTCAGTCCCAGTGTGACCGGTCGCCCTCTCAGGCCGGTTACCCGTCGTCGCCTTGGTAGGCCATCACCCCACCAACAAGCTGATAGGCCGCGAGCCCATCCCCAACCGAAAAACTTTCCACCACACGATCATGCGACCAGTGGTCATATCCGGTATTAGACCCAGTTTCCCGGGCTTATCCCAGAGTCAGGGGCAGGTTGCTCACGTGTTACTCACCCGTTCGCCGCTCGAGTACCCCCGAAGGGGCCTTTCCGCTCGACTTGCATGTGTTAAGCACGCCGCCAGCGTTCGTCCTGAGCCAGGATCAAACTCTCCATCAAGGTCCAACGACCAACCAGGGGGCGAACCCCAGCCGGCCAAACCTCAGGAAACAATCCCGGCATCACCATCCCCAACGGGATGGCATTGCCTCAAAGAAATCCCCACCACCCCACAAAGTGGAGCGGCACGGGGCGACCCGGCCAAAACATGGCCGAGCCGATAAAGGCACTGGCTTTTAACACGCTGTTGAGTTCTCAAGAAACGGACACCCACCGCGCCGGACCCCGCTCTCGCGGTCCCCGGCTCCGGGGCAACCCTGCTAACTTACCAGACTCATCTTCGCTGTCAAGCCGATCCGCGAAGATCTTTTTGACGAGTCGAAGGTCTGCCTACCCCCCCGCGACGACACCGCACCAAGCCGAAGACTCGGAGAGATCGTTCTGCGGGAGGCGCCCTGCGGGCCGGCCACCTCTCGGCGTCCTGCATCCCGTTCTAGGCTGTGCAGCCCATCGTACACCGGTCCGAGTGGCGCTCGAACCATTTTCAGCGGCTGCTCCCCAGGGCCGGCCGCCTCTCGGCGTCCCGCGTCTCCTTGGGGCGAGGAAGACATTAAGACGCCCCGCCAGAGCCGTCAAATCGCGGGCCCGCGAACCCGGCCCGCCTTGTCGTCCGCCCACCCGATCAGGTGCGCTGACCTCGCTGTTCACGTACTACGTGCGTCGGGTCACAGTGGGGTACGGTGCCCTCACCGCTCTCCCCCGGGGAAACGTCCTCTGGGCGGGTGGTGGCTCCCGGGTCGGCTGTCGCCCGAGGTCAGGAGGAACCCCGTGAACGTGCACGCCGCCACTCGCGCATCGGCGGAGCGTCTCGTGGTCGCCGCGACGATGGGGCCCACGGTCCATGACGTGCACGCCTGGCGGTTCAAGGTCGTCTCCGGCCTGATCGAGGTGCACGCGGACCCTGACAGGTACCGGCCGAAGCACGATCCCGCGGGCCGGGGCCTCCACCTCAGCAGCGGGGCCGCGCTCGTGAACCTGCGCCTGGCCGCCACGCAACTCGGTCACGAAGCCATCGTTCGGTTGCTTCCCGATGCGGGACGTCCATCCGTCCTCGCCTCCGTACGCCTGGCCGGGCGGCACCGCACATCCCGGGAGGAGCGGCTTCTCTACGCCGCCACGCTCCGGCCGTTCCGTGCCGGCCGCACCATCGCGACGAGCGCCTGCCCTCCCCCGTCCGTCGTCGACGAGCTGGCCGGGGAGGCGAGGCTGGAAGGAGCCGTGCTTCGGAGACTCCCCCCGGCGCCTCACTCGGCGGGACAGCGCGCGGTGCTGACCACGCGAGGCGACTCGCCCGCCGAATGGCTCCGCGCCGGACAGGCTCTCCAGCGTCTCCTCCTGGGAGCGGCGGGCCGCTCGCTCGCCGCGTCGTTCGGCTACGAGACGCTCGACATGCCGGGTGCCGAAGAGGTGACGGAGCCCGGCGAGACCCCGCAGGTGCTGCTGGAGATCACGCAGGCCGGGTCCGCGCCTACTCCAGCCGCCGGTAGGTGGACAGGACGAACGACAGCGGGGCGGTCAGCGGCTCGGGCAGCTTCGCCAGCCGTTCCCTGAGCGGCTCCGGCGGGACGTGGTGCGCGCTCGGGCCCATGCCGACGAGCGTGAACACCTCGCCGTGCGTCAGGACGGCCTCGGCTTCGAGTTCCTCGCGCGAGTCCAGCTTGAAGTAGCCGGAGAGCGCGGTGTCCATGCGCTCGGTCTTGTGCTTGTCGATCGAGAGCAGGCCCAGGGGCTCCACGAGTGTGCCGAGGTGCCGGGGTGACGGAGTCACCGTGAGCAGCAGCCCGTCGTCTCGGAGCACGCGGTGGAACTCGGTCGCGTTGCGCGGGGCGAAGACGTTGACCACGACGTCGGCCGCGCTGTCGCGCAGCGGGAACGGGCGCCAGAGGTCCGCGACCACGGCGCCACAGCGCGGGTGCGCCTTCGCGGCGCGCCGGGCGGCGTGCTTGGAGATGTCCAGGGCGAGGCCGACGGCGTCCGGCGCTCGGTCGAGGATGCGGCTGAGGTAGTGCCCCGTCCCGGCGCCCGCGTCCAGGACGACGGACGGATCGGCGCGCGAGACGCTCCGGGCGAGCCTGTCCGCGAGAGCCGCGAAGTGGCCGGCCGTCAGGAACTCGTCCCTCGCGCGGACCATCTCCGGAGTGTCGGCCGTTCCCGGACGGGCGTTGCCCGGCAGGAGGTTCGCATATCCCTGTCGCGCGACGTCGAAGGCATGCCCGCCCGGGCAGACCAGGCGGCGGTCGGCCAGTTCGAGGTCGGCTCCGCACACGGGGCACACCAGGTATCGGACGACATCGGCGAGCATCCGTCCATCATCGACCATGCCGACCGGTGAAGGGGCGGTGGCGTCCGCTTCTTTGCCCGCGCGCCTCCCCGGCGCCCGCCGCGCGTCTCGTCCGCGCAACCCGGCGGCGCTGAAGGTCAGGCCTTCGCGCGCCGGCGGACGTCCTCCATGTCGAGGCCGCGGACCTGCTCGATCACGTTCTCCAGCACCGACTCGGGCAGCGCGCCCGGCTCCGCGAACACGATCATGCCGTCGCGAATCGCCATCAGCGTGGGGATGGACCGGATGCCGAACCGCTCCGACAGCTCGGCCTCGGCGTCGGTGTCCACCTTGCCGAAGACGATGTCCTCGTGCTTGTCCGCCGACCGTTCGAACACGGGCGCGAACCGCTTGCACGGGCCGCACCACTCGGCCCAGAAGTCGACCAGCACGATGCCGTCGCCCTGAGCCACCTCGTCGAAGTTCTCAGCGGTCAGTGTGACCGTCGCCATGTCGGTTTCTCCTCAGTCGGGGTATCACGACGTAGAGCGGCTTACAGCCTCGCAGTATTCCCCACGTGGGAATCACAGAGCGGTAATTGGCGTTGTCCTCCTAGGGAGATCGCACCGGAGAAGGGTCAGGATGGCTGGAACCCGTACCAAGGGCGACAGGGTCGAAGTCCCCGACAAGGATCTTGTCGGGGCGTACCTCGACCGGATCGGCCGTACTCCCCTGCTCGACGCGCAGGAGGAGGTCGATCTGGCCAAGGCGATCGAAGGGGGCCTGTACGCCGAACAGCTGCTCGACGAGGGGGCGGTGCCCGAGGGCGCGTCCCGCGAGGAGCTGGAGGAGCTGGCCGCGGCGGGGCTGCGCGCGAAGCAGCGCTTCGTCGAGGCCAATCTGCGGCTGGTCGTCTCGATCGCCCGGAAGTACCCGACCGACTCGTTGCCCCTCATCGACCTCATCCAGGAGGGGAACCTGGGGCTGATGCGTGCGGTGGAGAAGTTCGACTACCGCCGCGGCTTCAAGTTCTCCACCTACGCCACCTGGTGGATCCGGCAGGCGATCGGCCGCGGGCTGAGCCACACCGCCCGCACGATCCGCCTGCCCGTCCACGTCGAGGAGGAGTTGTCCCGGCTGCGGCGCGCGGAGCGCCAGCTCAGCCGCGAACTCGGCAGGGAGCCGACCCGCGAGGAGCTCGCGGGCGCCGTCGGCGCCGCCGCCGAGCATGTCGACGAACTGCTGAGATGGCGGCGCGACCCGGCGAGCCTGGACGCGACCGTCGACGACGCCGGCGAGACGCCGATGGGCGACCTGCTGGAGGATCCCGACGCCGTCACCCCGGAGGCGGAGATCCTCGCGCTGGACGACATCGAGGGCCTCGGACGGCTGCTGGACCGGCTTCCCGAACGCGAGTCCGCGATCCTGCGGGCCCGGTTCGGGATGGACAGCGGGCAGCCGCTGTCGTACGCGCAGATCGGCGCCCGGTACGGGCTGAGCCACAACCGCGTCCGGCAGATCACCGACCGTTCGCTGCGGCGGCTGCGGCAGCTGGCCGGCGAGGCGGACCTGAGCGGCCGCCGGGCGCTCGGCCACGACCACGGCCACGGCAACGGCACGGCGCCCGAACCGGCCGCCGCGGGGTTCAGGGCGGCCTGACCGGGCGCCTGAAGCGGCGTCCCGCCGAACGACCGGCTAACGGGCGGTCCCGGAAACGGGGCCGCCCGTTCGCGTCGGGGACGTGGACCCCGGCGCGCTTGGCATTCCGTTCACGCAGGGCGGGCCGTGCCATAGCCTTTCAGGGTGAGTAATTCCGCCGTCATCGGGGACCTCGACGCGTGGCGCGCCCTCCCCGCTCTCCAGCAGCCCGATTGGGACGATCCGGCCGAGCTCGGCGAAGTGGCCGCCGAGCTGGCCGCCCAGCCGCCGCTCGTCTTCGCCGGCGAATGCGACCAGTTGAAGGCGCAGCTCGCGGACGTCGCCCGCGGTGAGGCGTTCGTCCTTCAGGGCGGTGACTGCGCCGAGACGTTCGAGGGATCGAACGCCGACGCGGTCAAGAACAAGCTGAAGACGCTGCTGCAGATGGCGGTCGTCCTCACCTACGCAGCCAGCGTTCCCGTCGTGAAGATCGGCCGGATGGCGGGCCAGTACGCCAAGCCGCGCTCCAAGCCCGTGGAGACCCGCGGCGGCGTGGAGCTGCCCGCATACCGGGGCGACGCGGTGAACGGGTTCGCCTTCGACGCCGCCTCCCGGCGCAACGACCCGCATCGCCTGCTGAAGGCCTACCACTGCTCGGCGGTCACGCTGAACCTGTGCCGGGCGTTCACCAAGGGCGGCTACGCCGACCTGCGCCAGGTGCACGCCTGGAACCAGGACTTCGTCGCGCAGAGCCCGGCGGGCCGCCGCTACGAGCAGCTGGCGGGCGAGATCGACCGGGCGCTGACGTTCATGAAGGCGTGCGGGGCGAACCCGGACGAGTTCCACGGGGTGGAGTTCTACTCAAGCCACGAGGCGCTGCTGCTGGAGTACGAGCGCGCGCTGACCCGCATCGACCATCTGAGCGGCCGGCCCTACGACGTGTCCGCGCACTTCCTGTGGATCGGCGAGCGGACCCGGCAGCTGGACGGGGCGCACGTGGAGTTCCTGCGCCACATCCGCAACCCGATCGGGGTGAAGCTAGGCCCGACGACCTCCGCCGACGACGCCCTGGCCCTGATGGAGCGGCTGAACCCGGAGCGGGAGCCCGGCCGGCTCACCTTCATCACCCGCATGGGCGCCGACCGCATCCGCGACGCGCTGCCCCCGCTGATCGAGAAGGTGCACCAGAGCGGGGCCCCGGTCGCGTGGATCTGCGACCCCATGCACGGCAACACGTTCGAGGCGCCGAGCGGGCACAAGACCCGGCGGCTGGACGACGTGCTGGACGAGGTCGCCGGGTTCTTCGAGGTCCACCGGGCCCTCGGAACCCACCCGGGCGGCATCCACATCGAGTTCACCGGCGACGACGTGACCGAGTGCGTCGGCGGCGGCCAGGGGCTCGCCGAGGCCGACCTGCACCAGCGCTACGAGACGGCCTGCGACCCCCGGCTCAACCGCGGCCAGTCGCTGGACCTGGCCTTCATGGTCGCGGAGCTCTACCGCAAGTCGGTCTGATCAGATCCCTCTGATCCGCTCGGCCCGATCGGCGCGCGCGCCCCCCCACCGTGTGCGGAGGGCGCGCGCCGCCGGTCGGAGCCCCGCACAGGAGCGCGAACCGGGCGAGAGCGCATGTCAGCCGTCGGCCCTCAAATGCCGACCTCTCTCAGAGCTCGACCGCTCAGAGATCCATGGCTCAGAGACCGACCTCTGGAAGGTCGATCTCTCAGAAGTCGACCGCTCAGATGTCGACCTCGGCCCAGACGACCTTTCCGCCGGTCACCGGGTCGGCGCCCCAGGAGTTGGCGAAGCGGTCGACGATGAACAGGCCGCGGTGCGACTCGTCCAGGGGGCCGGGGACGGTCAGCCGGGGCAGCTGGGCCGCGCGGTCGCGGACTTCGACACGGATACGGCCGCTGCCGCGCAGCAGCCGCAGCTCCAGGGCCGTCCCGGCGTGCCGGACGGCGTTGGCGACGAGCTCGGCCACGATGGCCGTCACGAGCTCCTCGCGGTCCATGAGCGCCCAGGTGCGCATGGTCCGGGCCGCGAGCCGCCTGGCGTACTCGACCGCCTCGGTCTGGGGCGCCGCGCGCAGCGTGGTCTCGGTCATCGGGTCGGTCACTCCGCCCGCTCGCCGTTCTTCATCGTGTCCCTTCACCGCCCATCGGCCGGAGCCTCCTCCGCCGGGTCCTCCATGAGGAAGCGGTCGAGCCCGGTCGTGCGCAGCACGTTCTCGACGCGGCCGTAAGCTCCGGTGACGGTGAGCGTGGCGTTCTGCGCGCGCGCGTGCTTGTACGCGCGGACGAGGACGTTCAGGCCGGAGGAGTCACAGAAGTCGACCGCCGCGAGGTCGACGACGACCGACCGCTCGCCCGCGTCCACGAGCTCGGTCAGCCGAGCGCGCAGCTCGTCGGAGGAGTGCAGGTCTATTGAGCCGCGCGCGGCGATCGTCGCACGGCCTTCCTGTCGTGTCGTGTGCAAGGCAAGCCCCACGCCACCCCACCTTACCGATTGTTGGTCTCCATCATGACGCCCGCAGAACGATGAGGGCAACGTCGTCGTTCGACGGCTCCGGGCCGAAGTCCCGGACGGCGCGCTGGATGCGCGCCGCCACCGCCCCGGCGCTCAGTCCGGTGCAGTCGGCGAGAAGCCGCTCCAGTCCGTGCCCGTCGCCGAGCAGCCGGTTGCCGGAGCGCCGCTCGGTGACGCCGTCGGTCACGCAGAGCAGTACCTCTCCGCGCCGCAGCTCGACGGTGTCGGTGTGGAACTCCACGCCGTCGAAGACTCCCAGCAGCGGCTGGGGCGAGGCGGCCTCGCGGACGCCGCCCTCCGGGTCGAGCACCAGCGGGGGCGGGTGCCCCGCGCTCGTCAGCTTGATCGTCACGCCGTCGCGGCGCCGGCGGGCCGCGATCTCGCCGTGCAGCAGGGTGAGCAGCCGCCCGCGCTCGCCCTCGCCGAGGATGAGCCGGTTGAGCCGGGCGAGGACGGCGGGGACGGACAGGTCCTCGGCGGCGAGGATGCGCAGCGCGTGCCGGGCCAGGCCGGTGACGGCGGCGGCCTCGGGGCCGGTGCCGCACACGTCGCCGATGGCGAACCGCCAGCGGGACGCGGGGGCCGGGCCGCCGGGCCGGGTCCCGCTCGCGAAGACGTCGTAGAAGTCGCCGCCGACCTCGCTGCCCTCCCCGGCGGGCTCGTAGACCACCGCCACCTCCAGGCCGGGGATCTCGGGGATTCCGGGCGGCAGCAGGCTGCGCTGCAGAGCGCTGCTCATGGCGGTCTGGGCGGAGAACAGGCGCGCGTTGTCGACGGCGAGGGCGGCGCGGCGGCTCAACTCCTCGGCCAGCTCGATCGCGCTGCGCGGGAAGCGGTCCCCCGCCGGGCGGCCGATCACGATGGTGCCGATGCGCCGGCCGCGGGCGATCAGCGGGAAGGCGTAGACCTGGTCGGTGGCGGTGTCTCCGACGGCGGCGCGGACGTCCTCGGGCGCGGTGGCGAGGCCGTTCCAGGCCCCGGGGGCGTCGGTGGGCGGGGCGGCGCCCGCGTGTTCGAGCAGCTCGCGCAGGCCGTCGGAGCGCTCCTCGTCGGCGTGCCACACGTAGGCGAGCCGGTCGGGCTCGGCCTCGGTGACGGTGTAGACGGCGCACCAGGTGGCCAGGCGCGGCACGACGAGCTGGGCGACCAGCGCCATCGTGCGCTCCTGGTCGAGGGTGCCGGCGAGCAGGTCGCTGGCCTCGGCGACGAAGCTCAGCCAGCCGCGCCAGGATCGTTCCAACTCGCCCACCCTGGCCTTCTCCAGGGAGAGCGACATCTCGTCGGCGAGCCGGCCGAGGCGGGCTCCGTCGGCCTCGTCGAAACGGCCGGACAGGGACGAGACGGCCACGATGAGGCCCGTCAGGCGGCCCTGCGACTCCAGCGGGGCGGCGGCCAGGGAGGAGGCCCGCAGCGCCGCCGCGGTCGGGTCGGAGGTGTCCGCGGCGACCCAGGCGGAACCGGCGCGGGCGGCGGGGGTGAGAGAGGCGACCGACAGCTCGCCGAGCGGCATCTCGGCCGCCGTCCCGGCCGCCGACCCCATGATCAGCCGTCCGTCGCGCTCGGTCAGCAGGACGGCGGCGCCCTCGGCGCCGAGCACCTCCCGGGCGGTGGCGACGCCGTCCTCCATGGCCTCCACGGCCGCCGGGGAACGCAGGAGCCGGTCGCCGGCCACGGGCAGCTCGCCCGCGCCCCCGGCGAGCTCGCCCTCCCGGCCCTGACCGCCGGCGCCGGAGGCGTCCCGCACCGGCTCGGCCGCGTCGCGGGCCCGGGCGCCGAGTTCGCCCCGCACGGAACCGCTCCCGGCGATGTCGGCGGTGAAGGCGGCCTCCGTGCCGTCCGCCGCGGCGCCCTCGGCCGGGGCCGCGGCCCCGGTGGCGCCGGGCCGGGGCAGCCGGAACCAGACGCCCTTGGTGCGGCGGTCGTAGGAGACGCCCCAGGAGTCGGCGAGGCGGGCGATCGACGGGAGGCCGCGCCCGCTGGAGGCGGTGACGCCCGGCATCTCGATGCCCCGGGTGGGGTGGCGGTCGCGGACCTCGATCTCGACGTCGCCGCCGGCCAGGCGGCAGGAGACCTCGAACGAGGTCCCCGCGTAGGCGATCGCGTTGGTGGCGAGCTCGCTCGTGGCGAGGACGGCGTCGTCGGCCACCTCGTCCAAGCCCCAGTCGGCCAGCACCTTGCGGACGAACCGGCGCGCGTCCGCCACCGCCGCCGCGGCGGACGGGAAGGTCGCCGTCGCCGTCTGCCGATCCAACTGTCGTCCCTCGTTCGAAGCGTTTTCCACCCGGGCCTGGCTATCGTGGCAGACTGCTCGGCCGCCCGGCACCGAGAGCCGTGAACCCGCCCGGTAATGCGTCCGGCCTGGGCCTTCACGATCCCGCCACAACACGACAGACCGTAACACGAAGGCTACGAGGGCGGACGCGCGCCCACTCCCGCCCGGGCGGCGGAACCACGCGGAAGAAAGTCCGCCGCCGCGCGGCGACGTAGAGTACAGGTGCGGCCGATGAGGCCCCCAGAGCAGCCAGGAGTCCGTGGTATCCGGATAACCGACGAATCGCGGGCCAGGAGGATGAACAGCATGCCGCGTACCGCGTCACGTGCCCGCCCCAGTGGCGGGTACCGCGACACCACCCCGCGTTACAGCGACGCGGACCTCGAACCGCTCCTGAAGGCGCTGGTCGCCGTGCGGGACGGCAAGGCGAGGTCGGAGCTGAACGTGCCGGGCGAGGGGGCCGTGGCGGAGGCCGCCGCCGTCCTGGAGGAGATCCGGGAGAACGGCATGGAGCTCGCCTCGGGCCTGAGCCGCGTCCGGAAGGAGATCGGCCGGGAGGGGCAGCTGCGGGGCCGCCTGACGCCGGGGACGCTGCGGGGCACCTGGGCGGGCGCGGTGGAGGACGCCAACGCGATCATCGACAAGCTCACCGACCTCGCCACCGGCATGAGCCAGGTGGTGGAGGCGGTGGCCGCCGGCGACCTGAGCCAGCGGGTGGAGCTGCGGGTGCGGGGCAGGCCGATGCGCGGGGAGCTGCTGCGCATGGCCAGGTCGGTCAACGGCATGGTCGAGCTGCTCGACCAGTTCACCTGGGAGGTCACCCAGTTCGCCCGCGAGGTCGGCACCGAGGGGCGGCTCGGCGGCCAGGCTCCCGCGCGCGGTATGACCGGCCGCTGGCGGGACGTGACCGCGTCGGTGAACGTGATGGCGTCGCGGCTGACCTCGCAGGTCCGCGACATCGCGGAGGTCACCACGGCGGTGGCGCGCGGCGACCTGACCCGCAAGGTCACGGTCGAGGCGACCGGTGAGCTGCAGGAGCTGAAGCTCACCGTGAACACGATGGTCGACCAGCTGTCGGCGTTCGCCGGCGAGGTCACCCGCGTGGCCCGCGAGGTCGGCACGGAGGGGCAGCTGGGCGGTCAGGCGAACGTGCCGGGCGTCAGCGGCGTCTGGAAGAACCTGACCGACAACGTCAACGCGATGGCCAACAACCTGACCTACCAGGTCCGCAACATCGCGCAGGTCACCACCGCGGTCGCCGAGGGCGACCTCGGCAAGAAGATCACGGTCGACGCGCAGGGCGAGATCCTGCAGCTCAAGAACACCGTGAACACGATGGTCGACACCCTTTCGGCGTTCGCCGACGAGGTCACCCGCGTCGCCCGCGAGGTCGGCACCGAGGGCCGCCTCGGCGGCCAGGCCCGGGTGCCCGGCGTGAGCGGCGTGTGGAAGGACCTGACCAACAACGTCAACGGCATGGCGTCCAACCTGACCTACCAGGTCCGCAACATCGCGCAGGTCACCACCGCGGTCGCCGAGGGCGACCTCGGCAAGAAGATCACGGTCGACGCGCAGGGCGAGATCCTGGAGCTCAAGGACACCGTGAACGCGATGGTCGACACGCTGTCGGCCTTCGCCTCCGAGGTGACCCGCGTCGCGCGGGAGGTCGGCACGGAGGGGCGGCTCGGCGGCCAGGCGATCGTGCCCGGCGCGGGCGGGGTCTGGCTCGACCTGACCGACAACGTCAACTCGATGGCGAACAATCTCACCAACCAGGTGCGCGGAATCGCGCAGGTCACCACGGCTGTGGCGCAGGGCGACCTGACCCGCAAGATCGAGGTCGACGCGCAGGGCGAGATCCTGCAGTTGAAGACCACCCTCAACACGATGGTCGACACGCTGTCGGCGTTCGCCGACGAGGTCAGCCGCGTCGCCCGCGAGGTCGGCACCGAGGGCCGCCTCGGCGGCCAGGCCCGGGTGCCCGGCGCGGGCGGCATGTGGAAGGACCTGACCGACAACGTCAACGGCATGGCGTCCAACCTGACCTACCAGGTCCGCAACATCGCGCAGGTCGCGACCGCGGTCGCGCACGGCGACCTGACGCGGCGCATCGACGTGGACGCCCAGGGCGAGATCCTGGAGCTGAAGACCACGCTGAACACGATGGTCGACACGCTGTCGTCGTTCGCGTCCGAGGTCACCCGCGTTGCGCGGGAGGTCGGCATCGAGGGCCGTCTCGGCGGCCAGGCCGAGGTCGAGGGCGTCTCGGGCACCTGGAAGCGGCTCACCGAGAGCGTCAACGAGCTGGCCGGCAACCTGACCACGCAGGTCCGCGCGATCGGCGAGGTCGCGAGCGCGGTCGCCACCGGCGACCTGACCCGGACGATCACCGTCGAGGCGCGCGGCGAGGTCGCCGAGCTGAGCGACAACGTCAACCTGATGGTCGCGACGCTGCGCGAGACGACCCGCGCCAACGAGGAGCAGGACTGGCTCAAGACCAACCTGGCGCGGATCGGCGGGCTCATGCAGGGCCACCGCGACCTCCAGCAGGTCGCCGACCTGATCATGCGTGAGCTGACGCCGACCGCCAGCGCCCAGTACGGCGCGTTCTACCTGGCCGAGAACGCGGGCGAGGACACCGACCTCGTGCTGATCGCCGGGTACGGGACGCGGCGGCACCGCGGCGGCGCCGTCCGGTTCGGTCTGGGCGAGGGCCTCGTCGGGCAGGCGGCGCAGGAGCGCCGGCCGCTGCTGATCGCCGACGCCCCCGCCGACTACGTCAAGATCGGATCGGGTCTCGGCGAGGCGTCCCCGGTCAACATCATCGTCCTGCCGATCGTGTTCGAGGACGAGGTGCTCGGCGCGATCGAGCTCGCCTCGTTCGGCCGGTTCACCGACGTCCACCTGGCGTTCTTCAGCCAGCTGATCGAGACGATCGGGGTCACGCTCAACGCGATCCGGGCCAACACCCGCACCGAGGCGCTGCTCGGCGAGTCGCAGCGGCTCGCGCAGGAGCTGCAGGAGCGCTCGGACGAGCTGCAGCGCCAGCAGGGCGAGCTCCGGCACTCCAACACCGAGCTGGAGGAGAAGGCGGCGCTGCTGGCCCAGCAGAACCGCGCGATCGAGATCCAGAACTTCCAGATCGAGCAGGCCAGGCGGACGCTGGAGGAGCGCGCCGAGCAGCTGGCGATCTCCTCCCGGTACAAGTCGGAGTTCCTGGCGAACATGTCGCACGAGTTGCGCACGCCGCTGAACAGCCTGCTGGTGCTGGCCAAGCTGCTGTCGGAGAACCAGGACGGCAACCTCACCGACAAGCAGGTGGAGTTCGCCCGGACGATCCACGAGTCCGGCACCGACCTGCTGGAGCTGATCAACGACATCCTGGACCTGGCGAAGGTCGAGGCCGGGAAGATGGAGGCGCACCCGCAGCGGCTCTCGGTGTCGGCGCTGGTCGACTACGTGGACGCCACGTTCCGCCCGCTGTCGGTCGACAAGGGCCTGCAGTTCGGGGTGGAGGTCGCGCCGGACGTCCCGGCCGCCCTCAACACCGACGAGCAGCGGTTGCAGCAGGTGCTGCGGAACCTGCTGTCGAACGCGGTGAAGTTCACCGCCGAGGGCGAGGTGCGGCTCCTGATCGAACGGGCCGGCGACATCGACTTCACGCTGCCCGCGCTGTGGAACACCCCCGACGTGATCGCGTTCCGGGTGATCGACACCGGGATCGGCGTGAGCGCCGACAAGCTCCAGGAGATCTTCGAGCCGTTCCAGCAGGCGGACGGGACCACGAGCCGCCGCTACGGCGGCACCGGGCTCGGCCTGTCGATCAGCCGGAACATCGCGCGGCTGCTGGGCGGCGAGATCCACGCCGAGAGCCAGCCGGGCCGCGGCAGCGTGTTCACGCTCTACCTGCCCGCCCAGTACAGCGACCGCGACGGCCGGCGCCGCTCGGCGCTGCCGGAGGAGGCGGTCGGCGCGGAGGCGGAGGCCGCGCCCGGGGCGGTCTCCGGCGGCCCGCACGGGAACGGCGGTGCCGGGGCCCCGGTCGCGGAGGGCGCGCTTCCGGTGGAGCGGCGCCGGTCCGGCGGGCGGCGCGCAGGCAAGTCCGAGCAGGCCCTGAACGGGATGCTGCAGGAGCCGCCCACGGACTTCCTCGACACGGTGCTGTCAGGCCGCAAGGTCCTGATCGTCGACGACGACGTGCGGAACGTGTTCGCGCTCACCAGCGTGCTGGAGGGCTACGGCATGGAGGTCCTCTACGCGGAGGACGGGCAGGCCGGGATCGACGTCCTGCACCGCAACCCGGATGTGGCGGTCGTGCTGATGGACATCATGATGCCCGGCCTGGACGGCTACGCCACCACGGCCGCGATCAGGGAGATGCCGCAGTTCGCCGAGTTGCCGATCATCGTCATCACCGCCAAGGTGATGAAGGAGGACCGGGAGAAGAGCCTTGCCTCGGGCGCGTCGGACTATGTGCCGAAGCCCGTGGACGTGGACCATCTCCTAGATGTCATGAGGAACTGGCTGCAGCCCTCCATCGTCCGCTGAGGAGAGGAGCCGGACAGTAGGGTCGCCGTGGGGGTGCGGCGCTGGCGGGGACCGGGATCGGAGAAACGCGCGTGGACGACAAGGCCAAGATCCTGCTCGTGGACGACCGCGAGGAGAACCTGATCGCGCTGGAGGCCATCCTCAGCTCGCTCGATCAGGACCTGGTCCGGGCGCGGTCCGGCGAGGACGCGCTGAAGGCGCTTCTCACCGAGGAGTACGCGGTCATCCTGCTGGACGTCGTCATGCCGGGCATGGACGGCTTCGAGACGGCCCGCGACATCAAGCGCCGCAAGAAGACCCGCGATCTGCCGATCATCTTCCTCACGGCGGTGAACAGCGACCCCGACTACGCCTTCCGCGGTTACGCGGCGGGCGCGGTCGACTTCATCTCCAAGCCGTTCGACCCGTGGGTCCTGCGGGCCAAGGTCTCGGTGTTCGTGGAGCTGCACAACAAGAACAAGCAGCTCCGCGACCAGACGGCGCTGCTGCGCGAGCAGGCGGCCCTGCTGAGGGACCAGACGGCCTTGCTGAAGGCGCGTCCGGCGGGGGCGCCGCAGGAGGCGCCCGCCGGCGATTCCGCGGGCGATTCCGCGGGCGACCGGCTGGCCTCGGTGGAGGAGCAGGCGGAGGTGCTCGGCAAGCACGTCCCGGCCACGCTGCGCGACGAGTACGAGGAGCTCAGCCGCAGGATCCTCCTCCTCCGCGAGGCCCTGGACGGGCGGGCGCCCGCCGCGGACTGACCGCTCCGGGCGCCCGCGCGGGCGGCTAGGCGCCGGCCTCCAGCCGGGCGCGGGCGGCGGCGATGCGGGCGAGGGTGCGGTCGCGGCCCAGGATCTCCAGCGACTCGAACAGCGGCAGCCCCACCGTGCGGCCGGTGACGGCGACGCGGACGGGCGCCTGGGTCTTGCCGAGCTTGAGCCCGTGCTCGGCGCCGACCCGCTCCAGCCGGTCCTTCAGCTCGGCGGCGTTCCACGGCGCGTCCTGGTAGGCGGCCTCGGCGGCGGCGAGGATGGCGGCGGCGGGCTCCTTCATGGCCTTGTTCCAGGACTGCTCGTCGGACGGCGGCTCGTCCAGGAACGCGAAGTCGATCATCTGGACGATCTCCGACAGCAGCGCGACGCGGGTCTGCGCGAGCGGAGCCAGCTCGGCGAACACCGCGACGTCGACGTCGAACGGCGCCTCCTGCAGGAACGGCAGGCACTCGGCGATGAACTTCTCGGGCGCCAGGGCCCGGATGTACTCGCCGTTGATGGCGCGGAGCTTCTTGACGTCGAAGAACGCGGGCGAGGTGTTGACGTCCTCGATGCGGAACTCGTCGACCATCACGTCCCAGGGGACGATCTCGCGGTCGTCGGACGGCGCCCAGCCGAGCAGCATCAGGTAGTTGCGCATGGCCTCGGCGAGGTAGCCCTCGGCGCGGTAGTCCTCCAGGGCGACCTTGTCGCGGCGCTTGGACAGCTTCTGCCGCTTCTCGTTCACGATGACGGGCACGTGCGCCCACACCGGCGGCTCGGCGCCGAGCGCCTCCCACAGCAGCTGCTGCTTGGGCGCGTTGGACAGGTGCTCCTCGCCGCGCACCACGTGGGTGATGCCCTGGCTCATGTCGTCGACCGCGTTGGCCAACAGGAACGTGACGGACCCGTCGGCGCGGGCGATGACGAAGTCCTCGAGGACGGCGTTCTCGAAGACCGGCTTGCCGCGCAGGAGGTCGACCACGGTGGTCTGCCCCTCGTCCGGGGTGCGGAAGCGGAGGGCGCGTCCGGGGCCGGACTCCAGACCGCGGTCGCGGCAGAAGCCGTCGTAGCCCTTGTGCTGGTCGCCGGTCCGGGCGATCACGGCCTCGCGGGAGCAGTCGCAGTAGTAGGCGCGCCCGGCGTCCTTCAGCGTGTGGACGGCCTCGGCGTGCTTGTCGGCGTTGGCGGACTGGAAGTAGGGGCCCTCGTACTGCCCGCCGTCCATCCCGAGCCACGCCAGGGCGCGGATGATGCCCTCGGTCCATTCGGGGCTGTTGCGGGAGGCGTCGGTGTCCTCGATCCGCAGCACGAGCGTCCCGCCGGACTGGGCGGCCATCGCCCAGTTGAACAGCGCCGAGCGGGCGCCGCCGACATGGAACATGCCGGTCGGTGACGGGGCGAAGCGTACGCGGATCGAAGAGGTCGAAGACATGCCTACCAGCGTAGAGCGCGCGGGCCCCCGCTCGCGCCGGGACCCGCGCGCGGGCCAGGGTTTCAGGGCTTCCAGTACGGGTCGCGGCCGGACATCCCGAGGAGGCGGTCGAGCAGCGGCGCGTCCTCGGGCACGGCCACCTCCGGGCCGAGCGCGCCGTACTGGCGACTGATCTCCGCCGTCGAGACGACCTGCTCCCAGGCGGCCCGGAGCACCGGCTCCGGGAAGGCGGGCTCGCGGCCGGCGGCGACGGCGAGGTCCCAGCCGTGCAGGACGCACTCGCCGAGCACGATCCCGCCGATGAACCCGGCGGGCATGCCCTCCTTGTTGCCGGTGAGGCTGGTGTTCCCCTCCCAGGCGGCGGGGTCCTGCCAGGCCTCGGCGGTCCGGCGGGCCTGCTCCGCGAACCGCTCGGCCCAGCCGGGCTCGGCGGTGAAGTCGTGGTCCTCCGCCGGTCCGGCGGGCGGCGCCTTGCGCGCGGCGCTCTCGCCCCGCGAGGTCCAGAAGATCAGGTGGTTGAGAAGCGCCCGCACGTCCCAGTCCGGGCAGGGTGTGGGGGCGTCCATCTTCTCTTCGGGGATCTCCAGGACGATCCGCGCCGCGGCCTCCGCGGCGGGCGTCATCTGGCTCCGGATCTCCATGGCCTCTTCCTCGCTCATCCGTTCGAACACACTTGCACGGTAGAACGGCGCCGCGGCGCCGGTCTTGAAAAAACGCGACACCGGTTAGCCTGAGCCGGTGGAACGATCCCTACCCGAGGGGACGCGGGGCATCCTGCACGCGCGGACGGGGCTGGAGCGCTTCCGGATCGAGCGGCTCGAACCTCCCGCCGCGCTCGCTCCCTTCGTCGCGGACTTCTGGGTCCTGCGCTGGGACCTGCGGGGGCGTCCACCGCACCGCCAGCGGGTCCTCACGCGGCCGTCGGTCCACATGACGTTCACCAGCTACCTGACCACCCGGACGACGCGGGCGCGGATCGCGGGCGTCGTGCGGGACGACTTCGTCGAGGAGATCCACGGCGAGGGGCGCGTGGTGGGGGCCGCCTTCCGGCCGGGCGGGTTCAGGCCGTTCATGGACGCGCCGGTCTCCACGCTGACCGGCCGGTTCCCGGGGGTTGACGAGGTCTTCGGCGAGGAGGGCCTGGGCCTCGCCGGGGAGGTGTTCGCGACCGCCGACGCGCACGAGGCGATCGGCCGGCTCGCGGCGTTCCTGTCCGCCCGGCACCCCGAGCCCGACCCGTCCGCCGAGAAGGCCGCCGCGGTCGTCGAGCGGATCGCGGCCTGGCCGGGCCTGGTGCGGGTCGGCGACCTGGCCGAGGACGTCGGGCTGAGCGCGCGCGGCCTGCAGCGCCTGTTCCACGAGTACGTGGGCATCGGCCCGAAGTGGGTGATCCGGCGGTTCCGGATGCAGGAGGCCGCCGAGCGTGCCGCGTCCGGGACGGGGGTCGACTGGGCGGAGCTGGCGGCCGAGCTGGGCTACGCCGACCAGGCGCACTTCACCCGCGACTTCACCGCGGCCGTGGGGACCTCGCCGGGGCGGTACGCGCGGGAGTCGGAGCAGGAGGCGGAGGCGGAGCCTGGCAGGATCGAGACATGAGCGCCCCCTCCGCCGGCCCCTTCGACGACCTCGCCGCGTTCCGGGCGCTCGCCGCCGGACGGCTCGGCTCGTTCGAGCACACGAGCGTTCCGGACACGCCCGGCCTGCGCCGCGCCGGGGTGGTGCTGTGCGCGGTCGAGCACGAGGGCGTCCCGTCGGTCATCCTCATCAAGCGCGCCGACCGGGGCCGCAACGCGGGCCAGTGGGGGCTGCCGGGCGGCCGCCTGGAGGACGGCGAGACCTCCGAGCAGGCGGCGCTGCGCGAGCTGCACGAGGAGATCGGCCTGGCCGCCGGTCCCGCCGACGTCCTCGGCAGGCTCGACGACTTCCCCGCCGCCTCGGGCTTCGCGATCACGCCGGTCGTGGTGGCGCTGGACGCCCCGGGCCCCCTCGCGCCGAGCCCGGACGAGGTCCACTCCGTCCATCACACGAGCCTGCGCAGACTCGCCGCCGACGACACCCCCGTCTGGGTCCCCCAGCCGGGCGGCGGGCGCATGCTGCAGATGCGACTGGGCCCCCAGTGGCGCGTCCACGCCCCGACCGGCGCGATGCTGTGGCAGTTCCGCGAGGTGGTGCTGTTCGGCCGGTCCGCCAGGGTCGCCGACTTCACCCAGCCCGACTGGACGCGCCACTGAGCGTCAGAACGTCCCGCCGTCCACGACGACGCGCTGCCCGGTCACATAGGACGCCGCGTCCGAAACGAGGAACCGCACCACGTCGGCGACCTCTTCGGGCGTGCACACGTGCCCGTAGGGGGACACGGCGTCCTGCTGCCGGATGTCCTCGACGCCGGCCGTCGCGCGGACCAGCCGGCGCCCCATCTCGGTGTCCACCAGGCCGGGCGCGACGACGTTGACGTGCATGCCGTTGCCGCGCTCCTCCTTGGCGACCACCTGGGCGAGCGCCTCCATGGCCGCCTTGCCCATCGCGTAGGGCCCGCCGAAGGGCGGCATCATGTCCGTGGCGACGCTCGACACGAACACCATGTCGCTGCGCTCGGCGCGCCGCATCAGCGGGATCAGCGCCTGGCTGAGGTGGTGCGGGCCGAACGCGTGCACGCGCATCACCCGCTCCAGCTCGGCGGGATCGGTGTCGGCGACGCTGTTGCCGCGGCTGGCGATCCCGGCGCTGTGCACGAGGATGTCCAGCCCGCCCAGCTCCGCCTCCACCTGCGCTGCGAGGGAACGGCACTGGTCGAGGTCGTCGACCGAGGCGCGGAAAGCGCTGCCCCGCGACCCGGCGGCCTCGATGTCGGCGACCGTCTTGCGCGCCGCCTCGTCGTCGCGCCGGTAGGCGACGGCGACCCGGGCGCCGTCCGCCGCCAGCGCCAGGGCGATGGCCCGGCCGATCCCCCGGCTTCCTCCGGTGACCAGGGCCGTACGGCCGTGGAGAGAACTCACGCGACACTCCTTCGTCGGGCTGTTTGCGGCGCTCCCATCCTGCCCGGCCGCGCGCCCCCGCCGTAAGTGGCCCCTGACGCAGGCTAGTCCGCGATCTCCGCCTCGATGACGTGGTAGGCGGTCTCCCGCAGTGGCCCGGTCAGCGAGACGGCCCCGAGCCCCGCGCCGTCCAGCAGCTCCCGGAACTCGGCCTCGGTGCGTTCCCGCCCGCCGGTCGCCACGAGCATGTTGAGGTCGTTGCGGACGATGCCCGCCGACTCCGGCGCGACCATCTCCGGCATGACCTGCTCCAGAAGCAGAACTCGGTCGTCCGGGCCCATCGCGGCGCGGCAGTTCCGGAGGATCGCGGTGGCCTTCTCGTCGTCCCAGTCGTGGACGACGCTCTTGAGTACGTAGGCGTCGGGGCCCGCGGGGACGGCCTCGAAGAAGTCGCCCGGCACGATCTCGGCCCGGTCGGCGACGTCGGCCAGGGGCCCGGACGCGTCGGCCAGTCCCGTCGGCAGGTCGAACAGGACACCGCGCAGGCCGGGGTGGGCCCGCAGGATCGCGGCGAGCAGCGTGCCGTCCCCGCCGCCGAGGTCGGCGACCGTCCCGTAGCGGGCGAAGTCGTGCGCCTCGACGAACGCCGGCGCGACGTCGCGGGTGTGCTCGGCCATCGCCCGGTTGAACGTCGCCGACAGCTCGGCGTCCGAGGCGAAGTACTCGAACGGCGTACTGCCCGTGACCCGCTCCCACGCGTACTCGCCCGTGCGGACCGTCTCGGCCATGTCACCCCACGTCCGCCACACCTGCGGGCCGCAGAACAGCCTGATCAGCGAGCGGATCGAGTCGGGGGCGTCCGCGCGCAGCCGCCTCCCCTCCTCCGTCAGCGCGAACAGGTCCGGCTCCTTCTGCTCCACCACGCCGAGGCCGGCGAGGCCGCGCAGCAGCCGGCGCAGGGACGGCGCGTGGGCGCCGGTCGCCTCCGCCAGCTCGGTGCTAGTGCTCGGCCCGCCGTCGGTGAAGGCGTCCGCCACCCCGATCTCGGTGGCAACGTGGATCATCTGGGCCGGCATGAACCCGAAGGCCAGGTCCATCAGCGGTGATCTGGGCATGGTCAGTCCCCTTCCTTGTCCCCCACGACGCTAGGAGGCCCCCGGAAGCGGTGTATTGGACGTTTGGCACCTCGGGCCGTCCGCGCCCGCCGATCACCCGGAGCGGGCGCGCAGCCAGGCCGCGGCGACCTCGACGTGGTCACCGGTCAGGCCGGTCAGCGGGTCGACCTCCACGAGCAGGTGGTCGGCGACGTCCGGCTCCCCCGCGATGCACTCGGTGGCGTCCGGCTCGTCCTCGAACCAGACGAACGGCCGGCCCTCCGCCCACGCGGCCACGTGCCGGGCCTTCCAGGCGCCGAGCGTGCGGCCCTCCGTGATGCCGGGGAACCGCGGGATCGGCACGAACGGCAGGTCCGGAAGCCCGATGCGGGGCGCGATCCACTCGTTGGCGCTGTCGCACCAGTAGCTCGCCCACGCCAGCTCGGCGCCCGTGGACTCGGCCAGATCGAGAAGCGCCGCGCCGTGCCCGGGATAGAGCCACAGCTTGTAGGTCATGCCGTTCGGGGAGCACTCGTGCCGCTGGAAGCCGCGGTGCGGCCGCTCGAACGGGTTGAGCACTCCGTCAACGTCCAGCAGAACCACCGGCGACCCCATACACGGACCGTACGGCATCCGGGGCCGCCCGTCGAAGGCCATTTGCCGCGCGGAGTCTTAGGCCGCCGCCAGGCGGGCATCGTCCCTGCATGTGCCGCCTGTTCGGGATGACCACGGGAGGACCCCGAGTCCGCGCCACCTTCTGGCTGCTGGACGCTCCGGACAGCCTTCGCTCGCAGAGCCGCCGGATGCCCGACGGGACGGGCCTCGGCTGGTTCTCGCTCGGCGGGGAGCCCGTCCGCGACCGCGCCCCCGTCGCCGCGTTCCAGGACGCCGACTTCAACTCCGAGGCGCGGCACGTCGTGTCGCACACCTTCATCTCGCATGTCCGGTACGCCTCGACCGGCGCTCCCGACGTCCACAACTCCCACCCCTTCGTCATGGACGACCGGCTGTTCGCCCACAACGGGGTGGTCCGGGGCGTCGACGTCCTCGACTCCTGGCTCACGGACGTGGACCGGGCGCCGATCCAGGGGCAGACCGACTCGGAGTTCGTGTTCGCCTACATCACGGCGGAGATCCGGCGGCAGGGCGACACGGCGTCCGGGCTGATCGCGGCCGTCCGGCGCATCGCGGCCGAGTTGCCGATCTTCGCGTTGAACATCCTGCTGGCCGAGTCGGGGCGCCTCTGGGCGCTGCGCTACCCGGACACCCACGAGCTGTGGGTGATCGCGCCGCACCTGACCGAGCCGGGCGCGGAACGCCACCTCGGCGCGGGACGCGAGCAGGGCCAGGTGAAGGTGGCCCGGCACCGCGAGTCGACGCCCGCGTGCGTCCTCGCCAGCGAGCGCCTGGACGACGACCCCGGCTGGCGGCTCCTCGACCCCGGCGAGCTGCTCGTGCTGGACGGCATGGAGGCGTCCTCGGTGTTCCCCTTCGACGCGCCCGCGCACCCGCTGACGGCCGCCGACCTGTCGGGAGCCGAGTCCACCTCGCAGGCATGATCGACTGTCACACCCGCGACATAGAGTGGACGGCCGAACCTGCCGAGGAGCCCCGAATGACACGAGAACTGACGCTGATGGCCGTCCACGCCCACCCCGACGACGAGGTGCTGGGGACCGGCGGCCTGCTCGCCCGCAGCGCGGGCGAGGGCGTTCACACGGTCCTGGTCACCTGCACGAACGGTGAGCAGGGCGATGGCGCCGGCGGAGTGAAGCCCGGTGAGCCCGGGCACGACGCCGAAGAGGTGGCGCGGCGCCGCCTCGGCGAACTGCGCGAGTCTGCCTCCCTGCTCGGCATCGGCCATCTGGAGCTGCTGGGCTACCGCGACTCCGGCATGGACGGCTGGTCGACCAACGACGACCCGGCGGCGTTCGCGAACGTCCCGCTGGAGGAGTCCGCCGGGCGCCTCGCCGCGCTGATGGAGCGCTACCGGCCGCAGGTGGTCGTCACCTACGACGAGAACGGCGGCTACGGGCACCCCGACCACATCCAGGCCCACCGGATCGCGCTCGCCGCCGCCGAGCAGACCGGCAT
This sequence comes from Actinomadura coerulea, assembly GCF_014208105.1. Taxonomy (NCBI): domain Bacteria; kingdom Bacillati; phylum Actinomycetota; class Actinomycetes; order Streptosporangiales; family Thermomonosporaceae; genus Actinomadura; species Actinomadura coerulea. Next base: position 1,320,518 of record NZ_JACHMQ010000001.1, on the reverse strand, counting down.
TCCCGACAAGCTCTACTACACGGCCATTCCGCGGTCGGGCATCAGGCAGATGTTCGAGGCCGCCCGGGCCGCCGGCATGGACCTCGGCTTCGACCCGCCCGAGGACTTCGGCACCCCCGACGAGCTGATCACCAGCACGCTGGAGGTCTCCGCCCATTTCGAGGCCAAGCGCGACGCGCTGCTGGCGCACGCCAGCCAGGGCGAGAACATCTTCCTGCTGAAGCTGCCGGAGGAGATGCAGAAGGCGGCGTTCTCGTCGGAGGCGTTCGTCCGCCGCTTCAGCCGGATCGAGGCGCCGAGCCGGGAGGACGACCTCTTCGCGGGCCTGAGGTAGCGCGGCGCTGCGCCCGGAAGTGGTCGAGGACGTCCTGGCGCAGCAGGTAGCCGAAGCCGGCCCGTTCGAGGCGCAGCGCCAGGCCCGCGGGGTCGGCGCCGAGAGCGGCGGCGGTGGCGTCCAGCCGCCAGTCGTGCTCGGCCAGCCGCCTGAGCAGGTACCCGCGCCTGACCTGCGCCTCCGAGAGCCGGAACGTCTTGAGGTAGGCGACCTCGCCGTCCCCGCCGGTGATGATCTCCCCGATGTGGTTCTCCCTGCCCAGCGCGAACGAGGGCAGGAACCGCGTCAGCTCGAACCCGTGCAGCGACTGGACCGCCTGGCGCGACCCGGCCTCGTCGAAGAGCCGCCCCGCCATGACCTCGTCGTGGAAGGCGGCCCACTCCGCCTCGCGCGTCTCCGCCGCGGCGCGCAGGTCGCCGAGCGTCCTGACGCCGGCGGGGTCGATCGGCGCGGACAGGTCGCGCGCGGGCGCTCCCAGCAGGCCGTACATGTAGATCAGCTCGCCGAAGAGATCCTCGACCAGCGTCGGGTGCAGCGCCCGGTAGTCGTCGGAATGCGGCACGACGAACGCGCTGGCCAGAGTGTCGGCGACGTACACCAGCACGCCGCACTGGCCGGGATGGATCTCGAAGATGCGCAGCGCGTCCTCCAGGCCGCGCACCTGCCGGCCGAGGTAGGACTCCTCGCAGCGCGGCGACAGCCCGTGCGCGACCGCCCTGCGCGACCACTCCTCCCAGGCGATCTCCGGGCCGCCGAAGTGCAGCGCCAGGTAGCCCTCGACGGCCAGGTGCAGAGGGAGGAACCGGAGCCGGTCCTTGCCGACCTTCCTGGCCATCCGACGCGTGAACCGCACGGGCATGCGCGGCGGGGCCGCCCGGGTGTCGCGCTCGAGAAGGCGGGCCCCGTACGAGGCCGCCTGCGCCTGGTCGTCGTCGCTCCACGTCGCGACGAAGGCGTGGGGGATGAACGAGACGTAGGCGGCGTCGCCCACGTCCACGACCGTCACCGGCTCCTCGAACGCCCTGCGGTGCAGCCGCAGGCGGGGCACGGGCTCGTCCCGGACGAGGGGGACGAGCCGGATCGAGCCCCACGCCTGCGCGGGCCTGGTCTCCAGCCCCTCCAGGGTGGTCGTCATGCGGGCTCCCCGAGGAAGCGGGCGGTCCGGTCGGACAGGTGCGCCCGCAGCTTCGGCAGGCCGACCCGCCCCTCGGCGAACCGGGCGAACTCGACCAGCGTCGGCAGGTCCTCGGCGTCCCGGACGCCCGCGGTCGGCACGCCCGGCGCCAGCCGCCGCACGTCGAAGCCGTCCGCGTCGTACACCGGGTTCAGGTGCACGATCATGACCCGCTGCCCGGGGGCGCGCCGGTGCCCGGGGTCCAGGCGCGTCCGCCAGACGCGCAGGACGTCGGCGGCCAGCCCCGGCGGCGCGTTGTCCCACCCGTCGGAGACGATGAGGAGCCGCTCGGGCCCCGTCTCCAGCGCGTCGATGATCCGGTGGCCGAGCGGCGTCGGGCCGGACGGGTAGACCAGCAGCTCGTCGGTGCGTCCCGACGTCCACAGAGGCGTGTACTCCTTCGCGAGCGCCTCCAGCAGGTAGTGCGCGGCGAGCGCGACCGCCAGCGGGCGCCTGCGCTTCTCCCCCGAGCCGAGCGTGGAGTAGCTGTCGTCCAGCACGGCGGTGACCCGTCCCCACGAGCCGCGCGCGGCCCCGGCCACGCGCCGTGCGGCGGTGCGCAGCGCCAGGGTGAGCTCGGCCCGCCGCCGGGCCCGGTCGTCCAGCGGCAGGGCCAGCACGTACGAGGCGAGCCTCGTCAGCGGCATCTCGCCCAGGTCGGCCCGCACGGCCTCGACCTTCGCCTCCCGCGCGCTCTCCTGCATGCGCAGCCGCTCCAGCCGCGTCATGCGGTGCTGGATCCGCTCCAGGAAGACCTCGCGCGGGATCTTGTGCTTGGCGGCGAAGCCCTCCGCGACCGTGTAGGGCAGCTCGTAGATCGCGGCCTGCTCGTAGTGGGCCCGCCGCCACTGCTCGTAGAGGGGCGTCTGGAACGCCTTGACACCGGACGGAGCGAACAGGAACGACGGCTGCTCGCCGTGGAGCCGCAGATGCGCGTGCCGCACCGCGTCCTTCACCGCCGTCCGGTACTTGACGGAGTCGAACGCCGGGTCCCGGCGCCCGGCCATCCAGTCGCGGATGACGGCGCGCGTCCGCCGGTTGTTCACGCCGAGCCGCCGCAGGTCGCGGAACAGCCGGTACACCCGCTGCGGCGGCATCCTCTCCAGACGACGGGCGATCAGGCGCCCCTCCTCGCGGCGCCGCTCGACCCCCACGTCGCCCGCGCGCACCAGCAGGTTGCGGATCATGATCGCGGCGTTGTGGTCGTTGACGTCCAGCGCGAGGACCGCCGCGTACATGTCGCGGTAGTTCTCCAGCATGTACTCGTGGAGGAACTCCAGGCTGAGCCGCTGCTCCCCCGAGCCGTGGTGGAACTCCCGCTGCCCGGTGGACGTGATCGCCGCGTTCACGAACATCAGCACGTCCTCGCACGCGACGAGGTCGGCGAACGTCTCGCTCATCACTCCCCCGGTCGGTCGAAGGCGCCGGCCGGGGAATGGGGGCACGAGCAGCGAAGCATCGCTTAATAGGCAAGTTCCGGAAGTCGCACCGAAGTCCCGCGGCCGGCTCCCGCACGGTAGCACCGCCTTCCTCGCGAAGCCCCCCATTAATCGCCAGAATGCCCGGCCGGAGCGACCCGCGTTTCCGGCCGCCCTTCGAGGGGTCAGGGGCGGTAGGTGCCGAAGTACCACTCGTTGCCGTCGGGGTCGCGGGCCGCGTAGTCGCGAGAGCCGTAGTCCTGGTCTGTCGGCTCGCGGAAGATATCGGCCCCGGCGGCCTTCGCGCGGGCGTGGTGGGCGTCGGGGTCGTCGACGGCGACATAGACGGCGGCCCTGGCGGTCGAGGCGGGCCCGAACATGATGAGGCCCGTGTCGTAGCGCATCTCGGCGTGCACGATGGCGCCCTTGTCGTCCCTGTGCACGTCGACGGGTTCGAAGCCGAACGCCTTCTCCAGCCATTCGAGCGTCCTGGCCGGGTCGACCGCCCGGATCAACGGGTAGAAGGTGCGGCGGATCTCGCTGGTCATATCGTCCCTCCCTGAGGTCTGGGATGCCCAGTCTGCGGGAGGCCGATCCAGCCGTCTTGGACGAACGTGACCTGGGCTTCCGGCGATCAGCGCCGGGCGGCGTCGCGTTCGGCGGCGAGGCGGCGGGTCTCCGGGGAGACGGGGGCGCCGAGGATCGCCGCGACGACGTCGACCAGGTAGCTGGTGAACAGGCGGTCGTCGGTGCGGGGGCCGGAGCGGGCGCGGCGTGCCAGCTCGATCGCGGCGTACAGGATGGCGGTGAAGCGGCGGTGCAGCCGGGCCGCGTCCTCCTCCAGCAGGGGTTCCACCAGGGTGCGCCAGCGGCACAGGCTGTCGCGGGGGTCGTCCAGGACCGCCACGGGGACGAGGGGGTCGGGACGGTTCAGCACGTCCGCCCAGATCTGCAGGTAGGCGCGGCCCGACGCGTCGGAGAGGCGTGCGGCCATGGGCCTCACCAGGGCGGCGGCCAGGGGGCGGACGCCCCGCTCGCCGTCCTCGTAGGCGTCGAGCAGGGCGTGCCGGCGGGCCTCGACCTCGGGCGCGTGCCGGGCGAAGATCGCGCGCAGGATTCCGGCGCGGTCCCCGAAGTGGTACTGGACGGCCGTGGCGTTGCGGGCGCCGGCCTCCTGGAGGATCTCCCGGAGGCTGACGGCGTCCACGCCGCGGGCGGCGTAGAGGGTCTCGGCGGCGTCCAGCAGTCGTTCCCGTGTGTCACTCATTGCCGATCGCATGCTCCAGGGCCTCGGCGAACCGCTCGCGGGCCGCCTCCCGGCGGGTGGGCAGGTGGCCGGACGGCCACAGGCCCTCGACGGGCTCGACGTCGCGCAGCAGCTGCCGGGCCACGGTGATCTTGTGGACCTCGGTGGGGCCGTCGGCGATGCCCATCGCCTCGGCCCCCATCATCATGGCGGCGAACGGCATCTCGTTCGACACGCCGAGCGCGCCGTGCAGGTGCATCGCGCGCTGCACGACGTCGTGGTACACCTTCGGCATCGCGGCCTTCACCGCGGCGATGTCCTTGCGGACGACCCGGTAGTCCCGGTGCTTGTCGATCAGCCAGGCGGTGCGCAGCACGAGCAGCCGGAACTGCTCGATCTCGATCCAGCTGTCGGCGATCTTCTCCTGGGTCATCTGCATCTTCGCCAGCGGCCCGAAGCGCGTCCGCCGGGAGACCGCGCGCTCGCACATCATGTCGAACGCCTTGCGGACCTGCGCGATCGTCCGCATGGCGTGGTGGATCCGGCCCCCGCCGAGGCGCGTCTGGGCGATGGCGAACGCGCCGCCCTCGTCGCCGAGGAGGTTCTCCGCCGGCACCCGGACGTCCTCGTAGCGCAGGTAGCCGTGGGAGCCCTCGCGCTCGCCGCCGACGCCCACGTTCCGGACCGTGACCAGGCCGGGCGCGTCGGCCGGCACGATGAACATCGACATGCCCTCGTAGGCGGAGACGTCGGGGTTCGTCACGGCCATCACGATCAGGAAGGTCGCGTGGCGGGCGTTGGAGGAGAACCACTTCTCGCCGTTGAGGACCCAGCCGTCGCCGTCGCGGACGGCGCGCGTGGTGAACAGGGTCGGGTCGGCTCCCCCGTGCGGCTCGGTCATCGAGTACGAGGAGGAGATCTCGCCGTCCAGGAGGGGGCGCAGGTAGCGCTCCTTCTGCTCGGGGGTGCCGAAATGGGCGATGATCTCGGCGTTGCCGGAGTCGGGCGCCTGGCAGCCGAACACCGACGGCGCCCAGCGGGAGCGGCCCAGGATCTCGTTCAGCAGCGCGAGCCTCACCTGCCCGTACCCCTGGCCGCCCAGTTCCGGCCCCAGGTGGCACGCCCACAGGCCCTTCTCGCGCACCTGGTCCTGGAGGGGGCGCACGAGCCGCTTGTGGCGGGGGTCGGCCTTGTCGTAGGGGTCGCCGAGCACCAGGTCCAAGGGTTCGACCTCGTCCCGGACGAAGGCGTCCGCCCAGTCGAGAAGTTCCTGGTAGGCGGGGTCGGTCTCGAAGTCCCAAGCCATGGCGAGCCTCCTCGGTCGTGTCCCCCGATAATCGGCTCACCTGAGTATGTAATGCAAGTGCATGACTGTTACTCTCCGGTACATCGAGCGACGGAAAGGGACCGCCGTGCAGCCTGAGCAGATCGACCGCGCCCTCGTGGACTTCGACGTCCTGGCCGGGTGGATGGAAGGCCGCGGCCTGCCGGGCGGCCCGTTCGAGGACGTCGAGCGGCTGGCGGGCGGCACCCAGAACACGCTGGTCCGGTTCCGGCGCGGCGGCCGCGACTACGTGCTCAGGCGCGGCCCGGGCCACCTGCGCGCGAGGACGAACGAGGTCCTGCGGCGCGAGGCCCGCGTGCTGGGGGCGCTCGACGGGACCGACGTCCCCGCGCCGCGCCTCATCGCGGCCTGCCCCGACGAGACCGTCATGGGCGGCGCCGTCTTCTACCTGATGACCCCGGTGGACGGCTTCAACGCGTCGGTCACGCTGCCCGAGCTGCACGCGCGTGACGCGTCCGTCCGGCGCGAGATGGGCCTGAACGCGGCGAGGGCGCTCTCCGCGCTGGGTGCCGTGGACCACGAGGCGGCCGGTCTCGGCGACTTCGGCAAGCCCGAGGGCTTCCTGGAGCGCCAGGTGGGCCGCTGGATGTCCGAGCTCGACTCCTACAGCACGCTGGACGGCTATCCCGGACCGGACATCCCCGGCCTCGGTGACGTCGCGCGGTGGCTGGAGGAGCGCCGTCCCAAGGCGTGGCGCCCGGGGATCATGCACGGCGACTACCACCTGGCCAACCTGATGTACTCCTTCGACGGCCCGCAGGTCGCCGCGATCGTCGACTGGGAGATGTGCACGATCGGCGACCCGCTGCTCGACCTCGGCTGGCTGCTGGCCACCTGGCCCGACCGCGCCGACCAGAGCGCCGCCCTGGCCGGACCGCTCGGCGCCGCGGGCGGCCTTCCCACCGCCGAGGAGCTGGTCGAGGTCTACGCCGAGCGCGCGGACGCCGTCGACGGGCGCGACCTGGCGTCCATCACCTGGTACGCGGTCCTGGCGTGCTTCAAGCTCGGCATCGTCCTGGAGGGCACGCACGCCCGCGCGTTCGCGGGCAAGGCCCCCAGGGAGACCGGCGACCTCCTCCACTCGATCACCCTCGGCCTCTTCACCCGCGCGCACGGCTTCATCGGCTCCTGAGCCCTCGCCCCGGTGACCGGGAACTGCCAGGATCTCCCTCACGAGGAGGTGCGATGGAGATCCGCAAGGGCGGGCCCGGCGACGCGCCGATGATGCTGGCGATGCTGGACGGGGCGGTCGCGTGGCTCGCCGCCAACGGCCGCACGGGGCAGTGGGGCAGCGAGCCGTGGTCGAGGGATCCGCGCCGCGTCGAGCGCGTCTCGGGCATCGCCCGCGACGACGAGATCTGGGTGGCGCGGGTCGGCGGGCGGCCCGCGGGCGTCATGGCGGTCGCGACCGGGCCCCCGCACTACGTCGAGCCGGCCGGCGAGCCGGAGCTGTACATCACCCTCCTGGTCACCGACCGCGCGTTCAGCGGGCACGGGGTGGGCGGCGCGCTGATCGCCAAGGCGAGGGACGAGGCCGGGGCGACGGGCGTGGGCCTGCTGCGCGTCGACTGCTACGCCGGCGACGACGGGCGGCTGGTGGAGTACTACCGGAGCAACGGTTTCGAGACGGACGCCGCCTTCACCGTGGGCGACTGGCCGGGACGGGTCCTGTCCCAGCGTGTCGGCGGGTAGGCGGCCCGCTGCTTGAAAATCCGCGCCGCGCGTCGCAGCCTGGAAGTGACCGGCGCGAACGGGGCAGTCGGTGACGCCCTTACGCCGCACGGACGGCGACCGAGCCGCTCGCCTCGTTCCGCCGGTCGACACCTCATGTCGCATTCCTGCCAGCCCCGCGGTCCTGCCACGGGGCACGCTGGGGAGATGCACAGGAACTTTCGCTTCGGCGTGGTGGGCGAGTCGATCCGCTCGGGCGCGGAACTCGCCGCCACGGCCCGCCGCGCCGAAGAGCTGGGATACGACGTCCTGACCTTGCGGGACCACTTCGTCGCCGAGCCGTTCGGCGACCAGCTCGCCCCCATGCTGGCGCTGGCGTCCGCCGCGTCCGCGACGAGCGCGCTGCGGCTGGGCACGATGGTGCTGTCCAACGACTTCCGGCACCCGGTCATGCTCGCCAAGGAGGCCGCGACCCTCGACCACCTGTCGGGCGGGCGGTTCGAGCTGGGCCTCGGCGCGGGCTGGCTGCGCGAGGAGTACGAGGCCGCCGGGATGCCGTTCGACCGGCCCGGCGCGCGGGTCGGGCGGCTGGCGGAGTCGCTGCAGATCCTGCGCGGCCTGCTGGGCGGCGAGAAGACCTCGTTCACCGGCGAGCACTACGCGATCGACGGCCTGACGGTCTTCCCCCGCCCGGAGCGGCGCCCGCCGCTCGTCGTCGGCGCGGGAAGCCGGCGCATGCTCGGCATCGCCGGGCGGTACGCCGACACCGTCGGGATCCTCCCCCGCGCCCTGCCCGAGGGCACGATCTCGGACGAAGTGTCCGAGCGCCTCCCCGACACCATCGCCCGCAAGGTCGACTGGGTCCGCGAGGCCGCCGGGAACCGGGACGTGGAGCTGAGCATGATGGTGACGCCCACGTTCGGTCCCGACCCCCTCCGCGCCGCCGCGAAGGTCGCGGTGACGCGCGGCTGGGGCACCTCGTCGACCGAGCTCGTCCTCGGCATGCCGTCCCAGTTCGTGGGGCCTCCCGAGCACGTCGCCGACCAGATGCTGGCCCGCCGCGACCGCTTCGGCTTCACCTACTACCAGGTCCCGGACGCGGCGATGGAGGCGTTCGCCCCCGTCATCCCCCTCCTGGCCTCCTAGAGGGTCATCGGAAGGAAGCGGAGGCCGGGGTCTCCGCCGTGGCGCCCGTCCTCGCGGCGGGTGCTGGCGTGGAAGCCGGCGAGAGGGAACGCGGGCACGCTGAAAATGGGGATTCCCCGGTGATCTTTCGATACCGGGGAATCCCCGTTTTCCATGCACCGGCAGCCCTGCGCCGGGGTCTGGGAGAGGCCCTGCGAACCAGGCGTGAGTGGGCTCACATTCGCGCTGTGAGCCGTTTCACGAATGGTCCGCCGGCCTCATGTCATGAGCCGAAAGGCCTGGGCATGCCCTTCTTCCCGGCACCGGAGCCCCAGGACAGGACCTCCCACTTGACGCCCTTCAGGTGGCCCTCGCCGGAGCCGGCGTTGTACTTGCTCTGCGGCTTCTTGCCGTCCAGCAGGTACCGGAAGGTGTAGGTGTCGAGGTCGAGCATCACGCCCCGGTGGGACGGCTCGCCCGGCCCGCGGTCGCCGACGAAGCCGGTGATGCTGCGGCCCTTGTAGGTCACCTTGACCTTGGTGTGCATGGGCCAGCTCGGGCTGGCGAACAGGCCCTTCTGCATCGGCTTGCCACCGGCGGGGGCGCCGGTGTCGCCGTTCACTCCGGACCCGTCGTCCCAGAAGTAGGACGCGGTCGTCTTGCCGCTGAGCAGGGCCTTCGGGCCCTTCTTCACGGGCTTGGCGGCCTTCTTGGGCTGAGCCTTGGAGTCGGCCTTGGCGTCGGCCTCGCTCTTCGCGGTGGCCTTCGGCGCGGTGAACCCGCCCAGCGCGCCCTTGTCGGCGAGCCGCTCGGGGGACTTGTGCTCCTGCGCGGCCACGGCCTGCTGCGGCAGGAACTGCTTCTTGGGAGCGGAGTCATCGCTCGCGGCGGCGACACCGGCCACCATCATGCCCGCGAGGGCGGTGCCGGTGACGCCGGTCAAGATGACGTTGATCGCTCGCTGCTGCATGGGGATCCTTCGTTCGGGGTACAGGGCTGCCGTTCCGCACGGAAGGACACGCAGGTCACGCGCCTGTTTCCGGGCAGGGGTGAACGGCTCCGAGACTCGACACTCGGGAGATGCCGCCGCGGGAGCGACCCGCTTTGGAACGGTCCACGGGCATGGTGGACCGCACCCGCGTTCAGCCGCGCACGACCGGTCTCGGACGTGCGTGGTGACACAGGCTCGGGTGAAGCGGGAAGGATGCCGACCGGGGGCTCACGGGCCCAGCACGGTGCGCGGCCGCTGCATGGTACGGCTGCGTTCGGCGAAAGTGATCCCGCCTGGCGGGCGGGAAGCGGCGGTTATGCGATTGGCCAGGTCAACGGTTCTTTGACCCTGACCTGGGGATGACTATATACGGCATTACCGTGCTTTCGCCAAACGGGGGATTTCTTTACCTTTGACAAGGTAGATCTTTTTACCCCGAACTGGGGCGGAGCGCCTTTCCCGTCGGGGCTGAGGGCCAGTCGCCGGGTGCCGTACCCGCACCAAGAAAGATCTTTACTTCGATGGGCTCGGCTCCCGTTCCGGCCCGCCTGCCCTCTCGGGCGCGGGCACGGGAACAGCCCTGGGGCGCATGGCGCTGGCACCGGGTGGCGGCACACGCACACGCTGGAACCGTCACAGCGTAAGCGTGAACGCAAGAGGGAGGGCGACCCGCATGATCGGGCCGCACAGCGCAGCACACCGGCACGGTGCAGCCGCGTACCCGCACGGCCGTGCGCCGCGCGGGGGACGTCGTCGTCAGCCGGTCAGTGCGTCGGGTAGACCGAGGGCACGAGGGGCGTCGGGCCGGTACCGCCGGTGAACACGGCGGGGCTCGGCTGCGGCGGAACGTAGGGCGACTCCGCGTACGGCGACTCCGCGTAAGGAGCCCCCGCATAGGGAGCCCCCGCGTACGGCGACTCCGCGTACGGGGCCTCCGCATACGGGCCTTCCACATAGGGGGCTTCCGCATACGGGGCCTGCCCATAGGCGGGCTCACCGTAGGGCAGGGCCGCCACCACGGGCCCTTGCGCCGCCGGAACGGCCTGGGCCGCTGGCGGCGGAACGGGCGGCGGGACGTGCGAGCCGTCCGCCCGGCGCTGCTCCGCCGCCGCGCCGCGACGCTCGGCCAGCACGGCCATGAGGGCGCGGGCCGTCTCGGCGTCCATCCTCAGCAGGACGCTCGGCATCCCGCCCTGATCGACGAAGGGGGATACCGAGGGCGGGGCAGGCGAGTGCGGCAGAGCCGCCCGCATCTCCTCGCGGAGATCCTGGGCAAGCCGCAGCGCCTGTCGGTCACTGTCGTTCAAGTGTGCGGTCATCGCGATCTCCGGGGAGTTCACGTGCGGGGGTCCGGGGCAATCCTGCTAGGGATGGCGTGCAGGTGCAAGAGCTGATGCACGTGCATTTCAAGAAAAATCACGCCGTAACTCCCGGGTCGGTCGATCGTTATCGATCACGCGATCACGTCCCCGCCGGGCGTCGGCAGTGGCTTGACCAGCACCGATCCGCGCGGTCGGCCCGCTACTCCACCGGAGGCCCGCAGGGCGTCCTGCACGGTGCGTGCTCTCCTCGCCACGCAGGCGCACCCCGGCTCATGGAGAAGATTCAGGGACGGAGATCTCAATCACACCGCGCGCCGGCCGGCCCGCCGCAGTGAGCGACCCCGTCCGGCTCGCCTCCCCGTGTTGTCGCTTGGCCGGAGCTCTCCACGCGGGACGCGGTCACGGCATCCTGGACGGATGACAGAAACCCTGAGCGTTCGGGCCCTCAATCGGGCCACCCTGGCACGGCAGATGCTGCTCGCACGGGAAGCGATCCCCGTTTCCGAAGCGGTGGGAAGGCTGTGCGGGATGCAGGCCCAGGAACCTAAGCCGCCGTTCCTGGGGTTGTGGACCCGTCTCGAAGGGTTCCAGGCATCCGACCTGGGCTCCGCCTTGCACGATCGATCGCTGGTCCGCGCCACCATGATGCGCGCCACGCTGCACCTGGTGACGAGCGCGGACTACACGGCGTTCCGCACGGCGATGCAACCGATGCTGGACGGTGGTCTGCGTGTGCTGGGTGACCGCGCCAAGGGACTCGATCTGGAGAAGGTGGTCCCCGCCGCACGTTCTCTCCTGGAGACGGGACCGCTGACGTTCAACGAGATACGCGCGCTACTCCAGCAGCAGTTCCCCGACGTCAATGACCGTGCTCTCGGCTACGCCGTCCGACTGTGCGTACCGCTGGTCATGGTGCCCACCGAGGACAGGTGGGGCTTCGCGCGCACGTCGCGCTTCGCTCTGGCCGACACGTGGCTGGGGTCGGGACCGAACGCCGAGAACGCCGTCGACGAGTTGATGTTGCGCTACCTCGCCGCCTACGGGCCGGCGTCCGCCGCGGACGCTCAGACGTGGTCCGGCCTGTCTTCGACCGGTGAGGCTCTGGAACGCCTTCGCCCAAGCCTGCGCACCTTCACCGACGACAAGGGCCGAGAACTGTTCGACCTACCGGATGCGCCACGCCCTGGGGAGGACGGCCCCGCCCCCGCGCGGTTCTTGCCCGAGTTCGACAGCCTCGTCCTCGCACACGCCGACCGCAGGCGCATCATCGCCGACGAGCACCGCCCCATGCTCACGACCAAGAACCTGCGTGTCCGCGCCGTCTTCCTTTGGGACGGGTTCGCGCGCGGCATCTGGGAGACCGAGTACAAACGCAAGGTCGCCACGCTCCGGATGCGCCCGTTCGAGGCTCTCCCCCGGACGGCCGTCAAGGAGCTGAGCACCGAGGGCGAAGCGATGCTGCGCTTCATGGAGCCGGACGCCAAGGAAACGGTCGTCACCGTCGAGGACTGATGAAGCGTCTCCGGCCGCGCATGCGACGGCCCCCGGACGATGCCGGGGGCCGTCGGAGAGACCGCTGCTAGCCCGCGCCGTCCTGCCCGCGCATCTCCTCGACCACGACGCTCTGGTAAGCGCGGGAGGTGTCCGGGACGTAGCTCAGCCGCGCCAGTGCCTTGCCCTCGTGGTCCCTGATCTCGAAGTGGTAGCCCTCTCCGGTCTCGCTCAGGTGCGCCGCGGCCTGGTCATGCCTGAGCCGGCACATGGTGTCGACCTTCTCCAGTGCGACCTTCAGGCTCCCCGCGTCACTGATGAGCCGCGCGGGCTCACTCGTCTCCCAGATCTCGAACATCAGTCGTGTCCTGTCGGCGGTCGGTCGGAAGGAACGGGCGGGGCATTCCAGACGTCGGGGACAGCTTGCGCCTCTCTCGTGGATCTTTCAATCAATCAAGATATCGGATTGATCACTATTCGAAGTTGTCCACGCTCGTAGTGTCATGTCCGCATGTGGCGGCGGTCCATCCTCTCGTTGTCCACGTCCGGTCCGCCGCGGTCGCCGACTGAAACCGAACTTAATTCGGACGAGTTCGCCCGTCGCGCGGCCGGAGCGGCTCGCCGGGGCCTTCGCTTCTCCCGGCGCGGCGGCGAGCCTCGTCACCGCCGGATGAGAGGATCGTCCCCGGACGACGGCGGACGGCGGGAGTGGCGGTGCGGAAGACCGGGCGGCGCGGCCGGGCGTTCGACGCCTCGGCCGCCCTCGCCGCGGACGAGGCGGTGCGATCGCTCGCTCGCGGTGACCGCGCCGCGTTCCGGCGGCTCGTGGCCGAGCTGGCCGGCGATCGCGACACCCCCGGCCGGACGGTCGCCGTCGACCGCTGCCTCACCGACCGGCTGCGGCACGGAATCACGTCCGCCTGGCAGCGCGGCTGGCAACCGGCCGACCTGGTGCGCTTCGCGACCCGCCGGTACACGGCCCGCCACGCACGCCTGGCCACCGACGCGATCGCCGATGAGGCGCGCACCTACTCCCCCGGCGCGGTCGACGATCGCTGGCGCGAACGGCTGGCCGCCATCCGGGCCGACGTGTGGTGGCCGGACGGCTCCCAGCCGTCCCACTGGTGCCGCCGCGAAGGCACCGAACGCGCGACTTACGTCACCTGCGCCGTCGAACTCATCCATCTCCTGGAGGCCCTCCCCAAGCTTCCTTCCATCACCCCGCCCCCTGGTACCGGTAAGCCTGGCGAAGGGGCCTCCAGCAAGAGCCGTTCCGGCCCAGGCGCGTCCGATGCCCGGGGTTCCACGAGGACGTCCCGGCCTGAAACGGAGAGTGGGTCACCCAGGGAGTCCAGTGTCGGCGGCGACGGGCGAGCGGAGGCTGATCAGCGCATTCTGGGACGGGTCCGGGCCCTTCTGGCAAAGGCCGAGTCGACCGAGTTCCCCGAGGAGGCGGAGGCGCTCAGCGCGCGCGCCCAGGAGCTGATGGCGCGGCACAGCATCGACCACGCCCTGCTCGCCGCGGAGACAGGTGACATGAGCGGCCCGGACGGGCGCCGTATCGCGGTGGACAGTCCTTACGAGGCGCCGAAGGCGGTCCTGCTGACGGTGGTGGCCGAGGCCAACCACTGCCGCGCGATCTGGCATCGGGAGCTGGGGTTCTCCACCGTCCTGGGGTTCCCGGCCGACCTGGCCGCGGTGGAGATCTTGTTCACGTCCCTGCTGGTCCAGGCGACGTCCGCCATGGTGCACGCGGGGCCCAGACGCGACGCGCGGGGACGGTCACGGACGCGTTCGTTCCGCCACGCGTTCCTCAACGCCTACGCCGTCCGCATCGGGGAGCGGCTGCGGGGGGCGGCGGACAGGGCGGCCGCGGGCGCCGGCGGGAAGGATCTGCTTCCCGTCCTGGCGGCGCGCGACCAGGCCGTCGATCATGCCGTCGACACGATGTTCCCCGACCTCGCCAAGGGCCGGGCGGGCTCGGTGTCCAACTATGAGGGCTGGGTGGCCGGGCGGGCGGCCGCCGACCTCGCCAGCCTGAACGGGCGCCTCGAGGTCGCCGTGGCGTTCCGCGGTCCGTAGCGCGCGGGGTCCCCCCGGGGGGCGAGGGGGACGTCCGGCCATGTGCTCGCTTCTTCCTTGTCTCGCTGGGCTCGGGAGCGGGTCAGTCCTTCTTGCGCCGGGTGTTGCCGCCCCGGCCGCGCAGCGGCACTCCCGCCTCCTTCAGGACGTTGTAGATGAACCCGTACGACCGGCCGGTCTCGGCGGCCAGGTCGCGGATGCTCTCGCCCGCCGCGTACCGCGGAGCGAGTTCGGCGGCGAGCCTGGTGCGTTCGGCACCGGTGACACGGGTGCCCCTCGACAGTGTTCGAGCCACGGGGACCTCCTGATTCCGAGGCTGGGCGGCGGGGCCCGTCCCCGCAGCTCACAGCAGTGTTGATCTCCCCAACGTACACATTCCCCCCGATTGCGCCGTCGATGCCGCCCGAATCACCGCGAATTCGGCCGAAGCTGGTCTTTTCCCTGGCGAACGGCGTGTCGAAGCTAGACAGACGTGTCTGTGACCCCCACCTCCCGGCCGATCCACCGGATCACCCGCTCCGGTGGCCCCAAGACCGGAACCTCGCCTCCCCCACGGGGCCGGTCCGCTTCACCGCACACGCCGGACACCCCTCTCCCAGCCGCCCCAGACGGTCGGGTTATCCACAGAACCCGGTTCTACTGCCGCCCGCCCGGACGGCCACGCAAGCTGGGCGCATCCCGAAAAGCGAGGAGGAGCCTCATGGCCACGATCACGTTCCAAGTCCCGTCCACCACCACGTCACGGTTCGCCGTGGCCGCCACCACCATCCCGGACGCCCCCGTCGAGCTTCTGAAAACCGGCGACGGCCCCTACCTCGCCCACATCGCGGGGCGCCTGGGCACACGTCAGCTCCAGGTCGCCCGCGAAGATCTCGCCCGCCTCCGCTGGGACCCGGGGCAGATCAAAGCTGCCCGCCCCGAGGACAGGCAGCTCGCACGCGCCTTCAACGACGCCGAGCAGTTCGCCGTCATCACCGCGTTCGCCCCGATCACCGACCAGCCCCGAGCGGTCCAGGTCGCCCGCGCCACCGCGTACGCCATCGCCGAAGCCACCGGAGGGATAGTCGCCGATCTGGTCACGGGCCACGTCCTGACGCCGTCCGCCCGGGAGAGGACGCGCTTCGTCCTGGCCGACCGGTGGCTGGGCGACGTCCTGCCGCCGTTCCGCGCCAACGGCCGCTGCACCGCCGTCGACCCCGGCGTCGACCCAGAGGGCGTCAACGGCTGCGCCTGCCTCCGGCTGCGCACCCGCGGCCTGCGCCGCTTCGGCCTACCCGAACTCCAGATCACCGACGTGGCCTGCCCGCACGACCTCACCGCCCTCAACGTCCTGCGCGCCACCGCCCGCCGCCTCCTGACCGACCACTGGTCCTGGCTGGCGACCGGCCCGGCCGTCCGCGACCGCACGATCCCCGATGTCCTCGACCTGACCCAAGGCGACTTCAACGACTTCTGGGGCACCACCCGCCGCGTCCCCCTGACCCCACCGTCGCCCTTCCAAGTCCACCTCTCCCCCATGACCTCCCGCCTCATCGCCGTAGGCCCGCCCGCCCACTTCGAAGGCACGATCAACGACTGGCTCTGGGGCGACACCCTCCCCCTCGGCCTGCACGACACCCAGGAAACCCCCACACCCCGCCCCCTCCCCACAGCCGCCTAACCGCGGCACGGGGCGGCACGGCACGGGGCGGCACGGCACGGGGCGGCACGGTGCCCCTGTTACGCCGTGAGCGCGTCCGCGTCCGCCAGAGGCGGGATCAAAGACGTGCCGTTCGGTGGCCTCCGCCCCTCGGCCCTGCTCGCTGCGCTTGCGCGGGTGCCGGCGCTGTGCGCGTGTGGTCGGCTGGGTGTGGGGGCCGGCGCGCCATCGGCGGTCTGGTGGGGGCTGTGGTGGGAAAGCGAACAAAGTGCGGCGCCGAGTCGATCACGGTGAAGGTTGCCCGGGCCGCCGGTTCAGCCTGGCGAGCGATCGAATTCGCGCGGCTCCGTCTTTCTCTGAGGGGCAGGCTCTTGGCGTTCCTGGGCGGGTCAGGAAGGTGGGGCAACTCGGAGAGTTTGGCCGTTGACCTCAGTGACAGCGAGTGACAGTTTTGGGACCACCTCGTCACCCGAGCGTGCCACTTCGGGGGCTCCTCAGAGAGTCCGATCCCGTACTGATCACGCGGGTTTCGGAGCTTGGGGATGTCCTATCACCGATCCCCCTCCTCGCACATCCCTTTGGATTCACGGGAATTCAGCACTTTGACAACCCAGCGCACGGCCTGACGAGGCCGCTGAGCGATATTCCAGGATGATCCGGGACATGCCTTACATATCAGTCACCGGCGTCGCGGCACCGACTCGCCCTGATCACGGGAGCCGACTGTGGGCATTGTTCAACGCTCCGTAGCCAAAGTGGCTACGATCGGCATTCACACGGTGACCGACGCGATCCCCCGGGGCGAAGATGAACCGTTTCCTGGCAAATCCCAGACTCGCCGTCGCCTTCGGCGAATGGCTCCGCTGCACCTGCGGGTTCCTGGGGTGTACCGCCATGGCCGGCGCCATCAGTATCGGTGCGGCGGCTCCGTCCGACGCGGCCGCCGGGACCGGGCCGGAGCCGCGCAGACCCGTCCCGCCCGTCTGCCGCCACGCCGTCGGCGACCGGTACGCCGCGCACAAGTGCAAGGAGGCATGGGTGGCGATGCACGAGAGGTCTCGGAGACGTTCGGGACACGGCCGAGATCTTCCTCGCTGGGGCGACCGGAACGACCGGAAACCCAAGAAGGAACACACGGTGCTATCGCCGCACCCGCGCGAGAACACCACCCCCCGTCCAGCTCCGCCGCCCCGTCCGAGAAGCGCGCCACCACTTCCAACCCCTTCCCAGAGCACCCCCACACGCACATCCACGACCTCCGCCCCAGTACAAGCGCGCGAACAGGCCGACGAGGTCGATTCACGTCCTTCCTCGCTGCAACCGGTACTGCTCTTTGGCCTGCTGCTCCCCGTCGCAGCGGCGATGTGCTATCCGTTCCGGCATCGCATCTACACCGCCGCCACCGCCGGGCTGTCCCCCGTTCCCGCGCCCAGCGCCCAGGGCCCCGAGGCCGTGCGATTCGTCTACCGCCCTGCGCTCAACCCGTTCGCCACGCCGACCGCGGGCCTGACGGGCCCGGGCGCAACGTCCACCGCGCGGGTACTGGCGCTGACCGCGCTCGACGTGCACGGTGACGACTCGCTGGTCGTGGTTCCGCGGCCCGACGCCATCACCCTCTTCGGGCTGGCCGAGGATGAGCTCCTCGACGACAACACGGCCGGGCTCTTCATCCCCGGGAACCTCGACGCGGCGCTCGCCTACCTGGAGACCGAACTCGCCATCCGCGAGAAGGGCGGCGTCACCGAGGGGCGCCGCCTCTTGCTGGTGGCCGACTGCACCCAGGAGGCTGAGCGGATCGCGGCACTCCTCACCCACCACCCGGACGCCGTGTTCGCGGTCCTGCTCGGCCACTGGACGGGCGACCAGGCCACGATCGACGACGAGGGGCTGGTCGAGGCGCCTCCCGCCGTGGCGTCCAACTTCCCTTCCCGCCTTCCGGCGATGTCCCGCATGGAAGCCCGTGACCGCCTCCTGAGGTTTCTGGCCCAGCAGAAGGACACCCAGAAGCCATCGACCCGCCGCCGATCGACCTCCCGACGCGGTTAGACAGACTTCTACATCGCACGTCAATCTTCTCGGCTGCGACTTTCGAGGGCGGACACACCGAGCGACGCTTCCGAGCCGCCATAGCTTTGCCCTCGACCCGTCCGGGCGCCCTCTGCTGCGGCGGAGCCTCTGGTCGGGCCCTAGGGCATGGGGTTTACCTGTTTCGCCATATCGGCTCTGATCGTCGTGAGGCTTCTCAGCGCTCGCCCCAAAGGGGCGGTGTCCGGAGGCTGGTCGGCATCGCCGTCCAGGAAGGCGGAGCACCGCAGGATCCAGGCGCGGATCACGTCTTCGGCGCGGGTCTCGGACCGGCGTGTTCGAGCAAGGGCCAGGTTCCGCCGCTCCTCCCCCACCTGACGGGCCAGCTGCTCGTCCGCGCTCAGTGCCCGGACATCGGAGAGTGCGAAGCGGCCGAGCCTGTCGGTCTCCAGGCCGCGTTCGCCCGCGATCCGGTCGAAGGTCTTGCGGTGCCAACCGAGGATGGTCGCCGCGCCGCCGGCGTCGACGGTGTCGGTCAGCGGGCCCTTCCTGGCGGCGACCACTCGGCGCACGGAGTCGGAATCGAGCCGGTCCAGGTCGCGGAGCAGGTAGACGGGAAATCCGCGGAAGGTGCTGATGACGTCGAGGTCGCCCTGGGCCACCAGAACCTCGACGTCCCCGCGCTCGACGTCGAGGCCCACCCGGGACGCCAGCCGGGCGGCGGCCCTCGCCGAGCCGACAGGGGGCTCGTCGCCGAACCGGGCGACGACCCCCTCGCCCCGGCCGCGGGCCCCCTCGGCGAGCGCTGCGGACCACCGGTCACCCGCCAGGTCGGGTTTCGGGAGCAGCCCGTGCTCCAGGCCGAGGCGCAACTGCCAACGTGCGAGACCGAGAAGTGCGGCGAGCTGGTTGGCACCGTGATCGGCGCGCGTCATCTCAGGCATGGCCGGGCCTTTCTTGTCGCGTTGGTGTGGACGCGACTCAGCCTCAGGCACGGATGCCGCCACGGCGGCTAGAACACGGTTCTGTGGATAACCGAGGCTTCGGGGCAGACGGGACCTATGGCAGGCCGACGCCCGCCGATGGCGTCAGAACGCGCAGGGCAGGGACTTGATCCCGTTGATGAAGCTCGCCCTCTGACGGACGGGCGGCGCGGTGGCGTGCAACGTCGGCAGTCGCGTGTACAACTCGCGGAGCAGGACCGTGATCTCGCGACGGGCCAGGTGCGCGCCGAGGCAGAAGTGCGGTCCGGGGGCCCCGAAACCGAAGTGCGGGTTGGGCGATCGCGCGACGTCGAACGCGTGCGGGTCCTTGAAGACGCTCTCGTCCCTGTTCGCCGAGTTGTAGTAGAGGATCACCCGGTCGCCGGCGCGGTAGACGTGGCCGCCCAGTTCGTGGTCGCGGGTCAGCGTCCGGCGCATCCACGTCACCGGAGTGGAGTAGCGGACGATCTCCTCGACGGCGGCCGGGAGCCGGACGTCCAGGTTCCCCAGGAGGACGTCCCGCTGCCCAGGGTTGTCGGTGAGCAGGGTCAGGGCGTGCGACAGCGCGTTGCGCGTCGTCTCGTTCCCCGCCACGACCAGCAGCGAGAAGAAGCGGCCCAGGTCGAGGTCGTCGAGGGCCTCCCCGTCGACGTTCGCACGTGTCAGCGCGGTGACAAGGTCGTCGGCGGGGTTCTCCCGGCGCAGTCGGCCGAGGTCGGCCATGAGCGCGTGCAGGAAGGAGAACTTCTCGGTGAGGACCGCCGCCCTGTCGGCTCCGTCAGGGCTGACGTAGTCGGGGTCGCCGATGGCGATGATGACGTTCGTGGCGTCGATGACGTCGTCGTACGCGGATTCCGGGATGCCCATCATCGAGCAGATGATCTGCAGGGGCATCGGCATGGCGACGTGCTCGACGAAGTCGCACGGGCCGCGCTCGGCCAGTCCGTCCACGATGTGCCGGGCCAGGACGGCGACGTCCCCCGCGACACGCTGGACGAGGCGCGGCGTGAACGAGCGGGAGACGATCCGGCGCAGCCGCGCGTGCCGCGGATCGTCGATGCTGATCATGGACCCGCTGTAGGGGGCCACCTGAGGAGGCGGGTCGACCAGGCTGACCGCGGTGGGCTGCGAACTGAACACCTGGGGGTTCCGGCTGGCCTCGGCGACCTCCTCGTAGCGGGCGATCGCGTAGAACCCCGGCTCGTCCGGTACGGGGCAGAACAGCGGCCCTTCCGCTGCCCGCAGTGAGGCGAACAACTGGTCGCGTTCGTCCTGCGGCTTCGACCAGAAGTCCAGGCTGACGAGGCTGCTCGCGGCGATGGAGGGCATGGGTGGGAGCGCCTTCCGCTGGGGAGTCGTCGCCCACAGGCTAACCCCGCGGCCTCCCCAAAGATGATCATGCGGCGGGCGGGGTGGAGACCCCGCCCGCCGCACACGCGTGCCCGCCGTCCCGGGGCCGCGCCCCGGAAACCGCCGCTAGCGCGCGGAAAGCTCTACGAAGTGGCGCTCGCCCGGGCCCACGTAAACCTGGCGCGGACGCCCGATCTTTGTGGACGGATCGTTCATCATCTCGCGCCACTGGGCGATCCAGCCGGGGAGCCGGCCCAGGGCGAACAGGACCGTGAAGGCGTTCGTCGGGAACCCCATCGCCTTGTAGATGACGCCGGTGTAGAAGTCCACGTTCGGGTACAGCTTGCGCTCGATGAAGTAGTCGTCGCTGAGGGCGACCTCTTCGAGGCGCATGGCCAGGTCCAGCAGCGGGTCGGACTTGCCGAGGGCGTCCAGGACCTTGCCCGTCGCCTTCTTCACGACGGCGGCGCGCGGGTCGTAGTTGCGGTAGACGCGGTGCCCGAAGCCCATGAGCTTGACGCCGGGCTCCTTCTTCTTGACGCGCTCAACGAACGAGTCGATGTCGTCGCCGTTGTTGTGGATCCGCTCCAGCATCTCCAGGACGGCCTGGTTGGCGCCACCGTGCAGCGGGCCGAACAGAGCGTCGACGCCCGCGGAGACCGAGGAGAACAGGTTCGCCTGGCTGGAGCCCACCAGCCGCACCGTGGAGGTGGAGCAGTTCTGTTCGTGGTCGGCGTGCAGGACGAACAGCATGTCCAGCACGCGCGCGATCTCCGGGTCGATCTCGTACGGCTGCGTGGGCAGGCCGAACATCATGCGCAGGAAGTTCTCCACGTACCCGAGCGAGTTGTCCGGGTAGAGCAGCGGCTGGCCGTTGGACGTCTTGTAGGCGTAGGCCGCGATGGTCGGGAGCTTCGCGATGAGCCGGATGCTCGACCGGTCGACCTGCTCCGGGTCGAACGGGTCGAGGCTGTCCTGGTAGAACGTCGACAGGGCGCTGACCGCGGACGACAGCACGGCCATGGGGTGCGCGCGGCGCGGGAAGGCGGAGAAGAACGCGCGGAACTTCTCGTCCAGCAGCGTGTGGTGGCGCACGCTGTCGGTGAACGAGCTCAGCTCGTCGGCGGACGGCAGCTCGCCGTAGATCAGCAGGTAGGCGACTTCGAGGAAGGACGATTTCTCCGCCAGCTCCTCGATGGGGTAGCCCCGGTAGCGCAGGATCCCCGCCTCACCGTCGATGTAGGTGATGGCCGACGTGGTGGAGGCCGTGTTGGTGAAACCCGGATCGAGCGTGACATGGCCCGTCTCCTTGAGGAGGCTGCCGACGACCAGCCCCGAGGGGCCCTCGGTCGCCTCGCTGACCTCCAGAGGCATGCGGCCGCCCGCGTGGTCGAGCTCGAAATCCGACATACTCGCTCACTCCCAACTGCGTCCACACCTGCGTAGACGTTCCGGTTTCATCGTATCCACGTGATCACAGGGGCTGATCCGGGCCGTCTCCGTTGACGGCGGACCCACCGGTCGCGCGGGCGCGCGAGCCGTTCTCACTCGTCATGCCCGCTCCACCGGTACGCGCGGACGCGGCGACCCGATCCGTTTCCCCCGTCTACGAAAACAGGACGATTCGACCCGAAGCGCCTGGTCCGGCTTACCTGGGCAGAAAGCTGGACGGTCAGCAGCGATCGACCAGAATTTCGCCCTCCCCACCGGTCTCTCCCCGGCCGGTCGGCAGGGGAGCTTCTCATGATCTCGCGCAACGGAAGCGGATGCCACGGCGGCCGCTCCGTACCGCGCCGGCGAGGCCGGGGAAAGTGAGAAGAATCTCAGCCCGTTCCGCATGGCCAACCGGTCATATCGGCCCCTGCACACCCTCTTGGTGCGGCTCTCGCAGTGTCGGCTGCTCCGCCGTCAACTCGACCAGTGTCCGTTCCCGGACATCGATCAATTGCTCGACGTCCATGGGAGGCCACTCCTCGCCGTAGTGCGCATCCAGCAACGTGCTCAGGGCGACAAGGATCTGCTCGGGTGTCGGACGTTCGCCCGGGTCCTTTTCCAGGCAGCGCGTGACGAGCCCCAGCATGGGAGCCGGCAGGAGTGCGAGGTCGGGTTCGCCGTAGACGATCCGTCCGCGGACCTTGCGCCCGCCACCGAACGGCGCCGCACCGGTCGCCGCGTAGACGAGCGTCGAACCGAGGGAGAACACGTCGCTTTCCGGATGGACGGGATCGCCGAGAGCCTGTTCCGGTGACATGTACGCGGGGGTCCCCAGAATCTCCGTGCGCGAGAGCGGCAGCGCGTCCAGGGGCCGGGCGATGCCGAAGTCGATGACCCGCGGACCGTCCGAGGCGAGCAGCACGTTGGACGGCTTCAGGTCGCGATGGACGATCCCCACCCCATGGATCGCTATCAGTGCCTCCGCCAATCCGGCTCCTAGCCGGCAGGCCGTCTGCTCCTGGAGCGGCCCATTCTCCTGGACCACCGCCGAGAGACTCACCCCGCGGATGTACTGCGTCGCCAGCCACGGCTGCGGCGCGTCCGGGTCGGCGTCGACGACGGGTGCCGTGTAGAAGCCGCTCACGGAGCGAGCCGAGGTGACCTCGCGGCGGAACCGCTCCCTCCACCTGGGGTCGTCAAGCAGCTCCGACCTGATGACCTTCACGGCGACCAGCCGCCTGGAGGGCGACGCCCCGAGGAACACCTCTCCCATGCCACCGGAACCGAGCCGCGCGACCACGCGGTACGGGCCGATCATCTGGGGAGGTTCGGGCTGCGGGGACACGGCTATCCGATCATGGTGGGGCGTGCTCAAATCGTGCCACGGCACGCGGGTTCTTCCGACCGCTCACGTCCAGGAAAGCGCGCTCCGTTCGGCCCAGTAGCGTTCCGCCGGGACGTTCAGCCCCGCCAGTTCCTCCAGGTCGCCTTCATCGAGTCGCACCTCCGTCGCCGCGAGGTTGGCCTGCAACTGGGGAGGGCTCACCGCACCGATGAGGACGGTGTCGGCCCAAGGCCTGCTGAGCGCCGCCGCCAGAGCCACAGCGTCCGGACCCGCATGGTGCTTGGACGCGAGGTCTTGCACCTCCGAGGGCGGCCGGACAGCGAGCCTGCCGTTGGCCAGGACTTCCTTGAGAAGGACATGCAGTCCGTCCTCGTGGGCCTCGCGTAGCGCGTCCCCAGCTGAGGTCTCCAGGACATTCCACGTCGACTGGACTGTGCTGAACAGTCTCTGACCGGCCACCTCCAACCCCATGGCATGTCTGATCGTGTCCGCCTGCCGTGGCCCCGACGTAGAGAACCCAACGCGAACACCCTCACCGGCCAACTGAGCTAGAGCCTCCTGTAGGCGGAGGTCCTGAAACAGCGGACTCTCGTCGGTGAGTGAATGCACCTGATAGACCGCCAGGTGCACGCCCAGAAGGTTGCGCGTCTCCTCATACTGGGTCTTGAAACGGGCGAGGCTGTGCTCCTTGACCTCGTGGACCTTCGCGTCGGTCTTCCACTCGGCCACGTAGGCATAGCCCCACTTGCTCGACACACGGACCCCTTCGGGGGCACGTGCCGCCAGCCAGCCGCCAAGGAACTCTTCTGCCCTGCCGTAGGAACGCGCAGCGTCCACCCACCGAACGCCTGCCGCATACGCAGAGTCGAGGACGCTCCAGGTCGCCTCGCGCATCGCCTCCACGCTCCGTCCGGGCGGCAGTTCCCCGGCGCTTCCCACATTGATGTAGGCCGGCCGCCCCAGCGCGGCGAGCCCGACTCCGAGCCGGCGTATCGCGTCCATTCCCCCAGCCTTCCACGCCGGAGCTCGGCCGCCCTTTATCCACAGAATCCCGTTCGCCTCGGCCCGCCCGGCGGCCTCCCCGAGGCTGGACCTCGCACGCCGGTCCACCGGCCACGAGGAGGCTGCAATGCGCGTCACCATCACGGTCCCCGAAGAGACCACCGCCGATTTCGTCGTCGCGACCGACAGGGACCCCGGCGACCTGTCGGCGGCGATTCTTCAGAGATTCTCGGGCTCCTTCGCCGCGGCGATCTCGGAGAGGCTCGGCTCTCCCCGGCTCGCGCTCGCCTGCCACCCCGCCGCGAACTCGCCGTGGGGCCTCTCCGGCATCACCGGCCAAGACGCCGACGACACCGAGAGGCTCCGCCAAGCAACGCAGCACATCGGCGTCACATCGGTCCTGCCGGCCGGTGATCTGCCGTTAGGGCCTCACCTCGCGCGCGCCGCGGCGAAGGCGGTCGCCGAATCCGTCTGCGGCGTCCTGGTGGACCCCGTCTCGAGGCAGGTCCTGCCCGTCGTTCCCTTCGGGAGGTTCGACGAGTTCGCCCTCGCCGACGACTGGCTCGGCGCCGCCCTGCCGCCCTACCGGAACTCCGGCCACTGCACCGCCGACGAGGACGACATCGACGGCTGCTCCTGCGTCCACCTCACGACCCGGGGGCTGTGCCGGTTCGGCCTGCCCGAATTGCAGATCACCAGCGTCGCCTGCCCGCACGACCTGGCCGCGCTCAACGTCCTGCGCACCGCCGCCCAACGGCTGCTGCCACTCGGCAGACATCCGGGAGAGCACGCCCTGCCCGCGGAGTTGCTGCTCACGAGCTCCGACTTCTCCGCGTACTGGGGCAACCGCGACCCCATGTGGGACGACGGCCCTCTCGCCGTCCGCCTCATCGAGGTGACACCTCGCCGCCTGGCAGTACGCCCGCCCGCGGACTTTCCGGGCACGCTGAACGAATGGCTGTGGGACGAACTCCCACCCATCCTGCACGAACTGCTCAGCTGCGAACCGGACCACGCCATGGCCGGCCATCCGAGTGGCTAACGTCGTCGAGCATGGAGACCGAGCAGGCACCGGGATCGCTCGCGAGGGCACTGGCGGATGTGGCGGCAGAACGCGAAGCCCAAGACCGGAAGTGGGGCGTCCAGGAGTTCCCTGACGGGACCGGCCCGGGTTTCACCGCTCGCGCCGAAGAGGCGAAACAGGAGTGCGCCGCGGCATGGTCACGCGGCGAGCTGACATGGCGTCACATTCTCACCGAGGAGTTCTACGAGGCGCTGGCCGAATCCGATCCGCTAAGCCTCCGCAACGAACTGATCCAGACGGCGGCGGTCGCCCTCAAGTGGGTCCAGTCCCTGGACCGGCGCCACGGCGGGACCGTGCACCGGACCGGGGACGGACGCCGATCCGAGAAACTCGTCCGCGACCGGATCCCCGAAATCATCCGGGACGCGGGCGGTTCCCCGGAGACACGGACCGCGGCCCCTGGGGAGCAAGGGGCGCTGCTTCGCAACAAGCTCTACGAGGAGGCCGGCGAGTACATCGCGACCGACGATCCCGCGGAGCTCTCCGACCTTCTGGAGGTACTCCACGCCCTCGCCGCCCTCCACGGCCTCTCACCCGAGCAACTGGAGGAGCAACGCGCCGCCAAAGCGGCGGAACGAGGAGGCTTCTCCGCTCGCCTGGTCCTTCGCCTCCCCCGCTGACCTCCGCGCAATCAGGACCGCCCAGCAACGCCGGTGGACGCGCCGGGGCACGCCGGTGGACGCGGCGGGGCGGGGCGGGAGGCAAGGTGTCGCCGAGGACGGACA
Source organism: Actinomadura coerulea (assembly GCF_014208105.1). Taxonomy (NCBI): domain Bacteria; kingdom Bacillati; phylum Actinomycetota; class Actinomycetes; order Streptosporangiales; family Thermomonosporaceae; genus Actinomadura; species Actinomadura coerulea. The sequence goes on along the minus strand of NZ_JACHMQ010000001.1, from coordinate 1,294,732 downwards.
GGGTCAGGCGTTGGGGGGAAGAGTGGTCCCGGCTCCGCGGCGGCGTACCGTCACCAGGTCGGCTCGGGGAGGCTGGGGAGTTCGTGGGAGGTGGGCGGCGCCGTCGCCGTGGCCGTGTCCTCCGTCGGGTTCGTCATCGGACGTGAAGGTCTGCGGCCGCCTCCGGTGTTCGGGCAGCGTGGTGGTGGCCGTGTCCTCGACCTCGAAGCCCGCGTCGGCGATCATGTCGAGGTCGGCCTTGCCTGCCTGCCCCTCGCTGGTCAGGTAGTCGCCCAGGAAGATCGAATTGACCACGTGCAGAGCGAGGGGCTGAAGCGTCCGCAGATGGATCTCCCGCCCGCCGGCGAGACGCACCTCCACGTCCGGGCAGACGAAACGCACCATCGCCAGTATCCGCAGGCAGCGCTGCGGGGTGAGGGCCCACTTCCCGGCCATCGGGGTCCCCTCGAACGGGATCAGGAAGTTCACCGGGACCGAGTCCACGTCCAGGTCACGCAGCGCGAACACCACGTCCACCAGGTCCGCGTCGCTCTCCCCCATGCCGGCGATCAGCCCCGAGCAGGCCGACAGGCCTGCCGCCTTACTCTGCCGCACGGTGTCGACCCGGTCGCCGAACTCGTGCGTGGTGCAGATGTCCGCGTACGCGGCTTCGGCGGTGTTCAGATTGTGGCTGTAGGCGTCGACGCCGGCCTCCTGCAGCCGCCCCGCCTGCGTGCCGGACAGCAGTCCGAGACAGGCGCAGATCTCCACCTCCTCGTCGCGTTCCTTGATCGCCGAGATGATGCCGGCGACCCGCTCGACGTCCCGGTCGGTCGGGCCGCGACCGCTGGCCACCAGGCACACGCGCTTGGCGCCGCCGGCCACGCCCGCTTCCGCAGCCGCGGCCGCCTCGTCGGGCTTCAGCCAGGTGTAGGTGAGGACCCCCGCCTTCGACCCCAGCCGCTGCGAGCAGTACGAGCAGTCCTCAGGGCAGAGCCCCGACTTCAGGTTGACCAGGTAGTTCAGCTTGACCCGGCGCCCGAACCAGTGCCGGCGTACCTTGCCGGCGGCGGCCACCACGTCGAGCAGCTCGTCATCGGGGGTTTCCAGCACCGCGTGCGCCTCGGCCCGGGACAGCGGCTCACGGCGCAATCCCTTGCCGACCAGAGTCTCCAGCAGGTCCATGGCGCCGATCCTCGCCTCCTGCGCTCGCCGCGCCAAGGCCCGGTTCGTACAAGAAGGTCGACCAAGATCTGTCGATCACGGCAGCGCGAGGCCAGCAGAGGCAGCACCTGTCGGCGTGGCGACGGCCGATGCCACGGCCGTTCGCGGCCTGGTCTGCCCGCGCCCCTGCCCCCCGGCCGGCCCCGCCGCCCGGCACTCGAAGTCCGAGTCGAAGTGGCCAGGTTGAGGGCCGACGAGGAGCAGACGGTATACGCACGTTTACCTAGTTCTGACCTGACGGCTGAGAGGGATTGGGTTATTGCGCTGAACTGCCGCGGACTGTCCTTGGCGGCAAGCGCGATCTCGGATGGCGCTGGTCGCGCCTTGGGGTGGTGCTTGTGCGGAGGGGTGTCGGGCGGCGTGCTGGGGTTCGTCGGTTAGGGCCATACCTGGTGGAGAGTCCAGGGGCCGGGCTTGTGTGGGGCGATGACCTCGGCGATGGCGGGGCCGTCCGGGGTCGCCACCTGGAGGCGGTAGAACCTCGCCTGGCCCGGGGCCTGCCATTCTTCGAGGACACGGCGCACGTCGTAGCGGCCTCGGGGGCCGGTGATGTGGCAGGGGCGGCCCGTGGGCGTGGTCTCGGCCGAGACCGGTTCATCGATCAGCACGAGACGACAAGCTAATACGAACACACGTTCGAAGCGAGCGACGCGCCGGGGCGGTCTCCGCATTCGGGCGTCCGATCAGGACTTCGCGGGAAGGGAATGTCGGTGTGGCTCGCTAGTGTCGCTGCCGCCGCACTACGGAGGTCGATGAACATGGCGACGTACACACTCATCCCGGGCGCGGGCGGACAGGCCTGGTTCTGGCACCGCCTGGTGCCGGAGCTGCGCGCGCGAGGGCACGATGCCATCGCGGTCGAGCTTCCGGCCGGGGATGACGCCGCGGGCCTTTCTGAGTACGCCGACACGGTCGTGGAGGCGATCGGGGACCGGAAGGACGTCATCCTGGTGGCGCAGTCGATGGGCGGCCTCACAGCACCGCTCGTCTGCGAGCGGCTACCGGTCGACCTGCTGGTGCTGCTCAACGCCATGGTCCCGTCGCCGGGCGAGACGGGTGGTGATTGGTGGCGGAACACCGGGCAGGCGAAGGCGATGTCCGACCAGGCGGTCCGAGAGGGACGGACGCCGTCCGCGGAGTTCGACGTCGAGGAGTGCTTCTTCCACGATGTCCCGGACGACGTGACGGCCATGGCGTTGTCGCAGGAGTCCGCGCAGTCGTCCACCCCGTTCGCGGAGCCATGGCCACTCCACAAGTGGCCCAGCACTCCGACCGTGTTCCTGCAAGCACGCGACGACCGCCTGTTTCCCCTGGAGTTCCAGCGGCGGGTGGTCGGCGAACGGCTCGGCATCAGCGTGGACGAGATGCCTGGGGGGCACTGTGTCGCGCTGAGCCGGCCTGGGGAACTGGCCGACCGCCTGGAGGCTTATCGCACGCGGTGACGCGGAGCGCCTGCCGCTGGCCGGCATGTCTTGGGCGTTGGCATTGAGGCGCTTCGGCCGGTGCACCGTTGAACGTTGCCCGGTCTTGGCTGCCGGCCCGGGGGCTGTCGCGGCTTGGCTTATGCGCGAGGTGGGGACGTCGGCTGCTGGGACGCGGCTAGGCGGTCGGCCAAGGCAGGTGTGAGGGGATAGAGGCGTTCCGTGGGGAGCAGGGCTCGGGCTTGCGGAAGCCGCCCGGCCTTGCGGAGTCCGTTGATCCTGCGGACCAGCGGGGTGAGGTCGTCGATGCCGAGGACCCAGTCGTCGACATAGCGGTCGACGATGTGGCGGCTGAGGCCTATCTGGATGCTGCGCGTTTCGAGTTTCCGGCCGTCGAGTGAGCGTTCAGGGTCCCATTGGACGTGCACGACCGCCTCCGCGAACCGGCGGCGCCACTCCTCGGAACTCCGGAAGACGCGGCGGTCCGGATCGGTCGGGACGGCCAGCCCCAGCGCCTCCTCCCAGCCGGTCCGGCTGATCCGGACGGCGAGGATCGTCTCCTGGCCGGGTCTGCGCCCCCAGTCGCTGCGGGCCATGAGCCACAGGAACGACGGTTTGATCCAGGTCATACGGTTGCGGGAGAACGGCGGGACGAACGTGCCGGCCTTGGCCGCCGGAACGCCGATCTCCGGTGCGTACGCCTGGTAGACGGTGATCGAGTCGCGGTCGTAACGGGCCCGGATCTCGCGTGTGCGCATGATCTGGCCAGCGTGGCGCGGAGGCGCGCCGCGCCTCAAGCGGTTTTCCGGCGGCGGTGCGCCTTCTGGCGGCAGGCGGTGCCGCAGAACCGGGCGGGGCGTCCCGTCGGCGCCGAGGTGAGCGGCTTGCCGCACACCTCGCAGCGCCTTTCGTTACGCTCCACGGGCACTGTTTCGTCGCCTTTCGTTACGGGGCGGAGGGCGTCGCAGGTGAGCGCCGTCATCCGGCCGGGACCGCCCTCGGGGCGCTGCCGGCGTTCCATCAACATGGCCCCGACCATGAGGGTGCGGACGTCGTGCACGTCCACGTCCGGGCGGACCTCGCCGGCGGCCTGCGCCCGCCGCAGAAGCTCGTCCAGAGCCGAGGCGAACTGCTCGTCCAGGTCGTGGGCGTCGAGCGTTCGCAGGTCAGCGGCCAACGCGTCGCACAGGGCGTGGTTGAACATCGCGCGCTCCACGACCCACATGAGGAAGCCGTAGAAGGCCTCTCCCGGCTCCTCCGATCGGACCAGGGCCTGCGCCTCGTCCACGATGCGCTCGATGCGGTCCGTGACGACCGCCTGGAACAGGGCCTCCTTGGTCGGGAAGTGCCGATAGACGGTCCCTGCGCCGACGCCCGCGCGGCGGGCGATCTCGTCGAGCGGGGCGAGGCGGCCGTCCGCGGCGAAGGCCTCGAAGGCGGCTTCGAGGATGCGCTGGCGGTTCCGGCGCGCGTCGGCGCGCTGGGGACGTCCGCTCATCCGGGGCCTCCTTGGTCGGTTGACAAGCGGGGCGGACGTTCCGGTAGCGTCCTAAGCGGGTTACTCGTTCCGATTATAGGAGGACCGATGACGGCGGTGGACGCGGCGCGAGCCGGGCTCGGCAGGATCGGCGTCGGGTTCGTGACGCCCATCGCGCCGGCCGGCGAATGGCGGCATGCGGCGCAGCGCGTGGAGCAGGCGGGCTACGGAGCGATATGGGTGAACGAGGCCATCGGCGGCCGGGAGGTGTTCACGCAGCTGAGCGTGATGCTCGCCGCGACGGAGCGGATCGTCGCGGGCTCGGCGGTCGCGAACCTGTGGGCGCGGCATCCCGCCGCCATGCAGGGCGCCGCGTCGGTCCTGGCCGACGCCTACCCCGAACGCCTCGCACTCGGCGTGGGCGTCAGCATGGGGGCGATCGTGGAGCAGAGCGGGCAGAAGTGGACCAGCCCGCTGAACCGGATGCGGGAGTACCTCGACGGCATGGACGCCGCCGTCGAAGCGGCACCGGTGCCCGAGAAGCCTTTCCCGCGCCTGCTGGCGGCCCTGGGTCCGAAGATGCAGGAGCTGGCCCGGGACCGCGCGGACGGAGCGCTCCCGGCGGCGATGCCCGTCGAGCACACCAGGCAGGCCCGGGAGAGGCTCGGCGCCGACAAGCTGCTCGTCGTCATGCAGACCGCCATTCTTGAGACGGATCCGGTGAAGGCGCGCGCACTCGCGAGAGGGACCCGGATGCTGAATCTCCCGGAGTCCCCCTACGTCCGCTCTCTCAAGACGCTCGGGTACGACGACGGCGCCGTCTCCGGCGGCGGCTCCGACGAGGTCATCGACGCCTGCTTCAGCTGGGGCGACGAGACCGCCATAGCCGAGCAGATCCGGGGGCACCTCGACGCGGGAGCCGACCACGTCTGCGTCACGGTGTTCGCCCCCGACCTGGCCTCGGCCGCCGACCAGTACGAACGCCTGGCCCCGGCTCTCCTCTGACCACCACGCGGCGCGATCACGGCTTCAGGTCGGCAGGACGACGACGATCGGCGGCCGCTCCGCTCGGGCGGGCGCGATGCCGATGACCGGCCTGACTCCACATCGTGGCGCCTGGGGGCCGATCGGTGAGCCGTCCCGTGCCTCGGGTGGACTTCCGTCCACCGCCCCGGGCGAAGGTCAGCGGGGGCGGACGAGGCCGGTCTCGTAGGCGGCGATGACCAGCTGGGCCCGGTCGCGGGCGTGCAGTTTGGCGAGCAGGTGGCCGATATGGGTCTTCACGGTGGCGGGGCTCAGGTGCAGGTGCTCGGCGAGTTCGGTGTTGGACAGCCCGCGGGCGATGAGCGTCAGGACCTCGCGCTCGCGGTCGGTGAGGGCGTCCAGGCCGGCCGGCGGGGGCTGCGCCGGACCGGGCCGGCGGACGAACTCGGCGATCAGCCGCCGGGTCACCGACGGCGACAGCAGCGACTCGCCGGCCGCGACGACGCGGATCGCCGACAGCAGGTCGGCGGGCGGGGTGTCCTTCAGCAGGAAGCCGCTCGCCCCGGCCCGCAGCGCCGAGTACACGTAGGTGTCCAGGTCGAAGGTCGTGAGGATCAGGACGCGGACGCCCGGGAGGCCGGCGCAGATGCGCTGGGTGGCCTCGATGCCGTCCATCTCGGGCATGCGGACGTCCATGAGGACGACGTCGGGGCGTTCCCGGGCGGCCAGTTCGACGGCCTCCGCACCGGTGCCGGCCTCGCCGACGGTCCGCAGGCCGGGCGCGGTGTCGATCAGGACGCGGAAGCTGCCGCGCAGCAGGGCCTGGTCGTCGACGACGAGGACGCTCAGATCCAACGGGGTTCCTAGGACTCGTACGGGAAGGCGGCGGACACGGCGAAGCCGCCTTCGGGGCGCGGCCCGGCGGTGAACTCGCCGCCGTACATCATGACGCGTTCGCGCATGCCGATGAGACCGTGCCCACCGCCGCCCGGCAGGACGCGGGCGCCGGGCCCGTCGTCGGTGACGTCGATGCGCAGGCGGAGTCCGTCGGCTCTGACGCGGACGCGGCAGCGCGCGGGGGCCGCGTGCTTGACGACGTTGGTGACCGCCTCCTGGACGATGCGGTAGGCGGAGAGCGCGACGCCGTCGGGGAGTTCCGCGGCGTCGACGTCCAAGTCGACGCGGACGCCGGCCATGGCGGCGCGTTCGGCGAGGCCGGCCAGGTCGGCGAGGCCCGGGGACGGAGTGAGGTCGGCGTCGGCGGCGCCGGTGCGCAGGACGCCGAGGAGGTGGCGCATCTCGGCGAGCGTCCCGCGGCTGGTGGTCTCGATGACCCGGAGGGCGTCGAGGGCCTCCTCGGGGCGGGCCTCGGCGACGTGGACGGCGACGCCGGCCTTGACGGCGATGAGGCTCATGCTGTGCGCGACGACGTCGTGGAGTTCGCGGGCGATGCGGAGCCGCTCGCCGGAGACGGCCTGGTCGGCGAGGCGGCGGGCGGCGTGCGCGGCGTGGGCGCGGCGTTCGCGGACGACGCGGCCGAGCGTCCAGGACGCGCCGAGGACGGAGGCGCCGAGCAGCACCCTCCCGAGGATCTCGGCCTGTGCTCCGACGGGGCCGGCGACGGCCCCGCCGAAGATGAACACGGCGCTGACGACGCCGATGAACAGAGTGGGGACCCAGCGGCGGCGGCGCCGGGTGAGCGCGACCTGGTAGAGGGCGAACCCCGCGGCGGCGTAGGTGTCCCAGGGCAGGCCGAGGAGGAGCGAGGCGGTCGAGGCGGACAGGACGGCGGCGAAGACCGGGACGGGCCACAGGCGCCGCACCGCGAGGGGCAGGCCCGCCGCGGCGACGAGCGGGAGGACGAGGAGCGGCGGGGCGCCGGTGTCCGCCGGCAGCATCAGGAGCACGAGGGCGTAGAGGAGCGCGGCCCCGGCGTCGAGGCCGATGAGGCCGCGCCGGCTGAGCCGCGGGAGCGGGGAGCGCAGCTCGGATTCGTCCACGTGGGGAAAGGTAGCGGCACGGCCGGTGCCCGCGCCTCGGGCCGGGGGCCGTCATACCTGGGGCGGAGGCGGCGCGGTGTTCTCGGAGCACGGTCGCACGCGCGGTTCCCGCCCGGGTTCCGATGTGCGCGGGGGTGGCCGCGTACGACCCTCGACCGCATGATCGAGGTACGCGAGCTGACGAAGCGCTACGGCGGCACGACCGCGGTGGACCGCCTGTCCTTCACGGTGAGGCCGGGGTCGGTGACGGGCTTCCTCGGCCCGAACGGGGCCGGAAAGTCGACGACGATGCGGATCGTGCTGGGGCTGGACCGTCCGGCGTCCGGTGAGGCGCTGGTCAACGGGCGGTCCTACACGGCGCTCAAGCGGCCGATGCGCGAGGTGGGGGCGCTGCTGGACGCGGGGGCGGTGCAGGGCGGGCGCCGGGCGTTCGACCATCTCGGCTGGCTGGCGCGCAGCAACGGGATCGGGACGCGGCGGGTGGCGGAGGTCCTGGAGCAGGTGGGACTCGCCGGGGTCGCGCGCAAACGGGTCGCCGGCTTCTCACTCGGGATGCGGCAGCGGCTCGGGATCGCCGCGGCGCTGCTGGGCGATCCGGGCGTGCTGATGTTCGATGAGCCGGTGAACGGCCTGGACCCCGACGGCGTCCGCTGGATCCGCGAGCTCATGCGGGCGCTGGCGGCCGAGGGCCGGACCGTCCTGGTCTCCAGCCATCTGATGAGCGAGATGGAGCTGACGGCCGACCGGCTGGTCATCATCGGGCGCGGGCGCCTGATCGCGGACACGTCGGTGCGGGAGCTGGCGGACCGGTTCCGCCGCGGGGTGCTGGTCCGCTCGCCCCGTCCGGCGGAGTTGACCGCCGTGCTCGCCGCGGCGGGGGGCCTCGTCGAGTCCGCGCCGGGCGGGGCGCTCACGGTCACCGGGATGGACGTGGCCGCCATCGGCGACACCGCCGCGGCGCACGGGATCCCGCTGTACGAGGTCGCGTCGCTCAGTGCCTCCCTGGAGGAGGCCTACATGGAGCTGACGGCGGAGAGCACCGAGTTCGGGGCGGTGGCGCGGTGATCGACGCCCTCGCCGCGGAGTGGTACAAGCTCCGGACCATCCGCTCGACCTTCGCCCTGCTCGGGACGGTCGCGGCGTTCATGCTGCTCTGTGTCGTGTGGTCCTGGTACGTGACCCGCTACTGGGACGGTCTGCCGGCCGCGAGGAAGGCGACGGCGACGGCGGCCCCGGCGGAGCAGCCCCTGGCCGTCGCTCTGCCGGTGTGCGCGGTCCTGCTGGGGGCGCTGACGGTCACGTCGGAGTACGCGCACGGCATGGTCCGGACGACGCTCGCCGTCCTGCCGAACCGCCTGGCCCTGTACGCGGCGAAGGGCGGGGTGGCGGCGGCGACGGTGCTCGCCGCGTCGCTGACGGCGCTCGCCGCCGGAACCGCCGCCGGGAACGCGATCGTGGGCGATCGTCCCGTGGCCACGTTCCAGGGATCTGTGCCGGACGTCGCGGTCCATCTGCTGTGGCTCGGCCTGACGACCTCGGCGATCACGGTCATCGCCTTCGGGTTGGGAGCCGTCCTCCGCTCCACGGCCACGACGCTCACCGCGGGCATGGCCGTGCTGTTCGTGGCGCCCGGCCTCGCCCAGTTGCTGCCGTCGCCGTGGGACGAGCGGATCTGGTCGGCGCTTCCCGGAAGCCTGTCCAACCAGATCGCGGCCGCGCCCGGCTCGCCGACCGACCACGGCGTGCTGGCACCGTCCGCCGCGATCGCGCTGCTGGCGGCGTACGCGGTGGTCGCGTTCGCGGGCGGCGCCCTCTCGTTCACTCGGAGGGACGCGTGATCGCCCATGCGGTCGCCGCGGAGTGGCGGAAGCTGAACTCGATCCGCTCGACCTACTGGGTGCTGGCCGCGACGGCGGCCTTCACAGGGTTCACCGTGCTTCTCGCGGTCCAGATGGCGCACGTGTGGGACGGTCTGTCCGCCGATCGCCGTGAAGAACTCCTGCTGCGCCCGCTGCAGGAGCTCAGCACGTGGGCGGCGTCGCTGTGCCTGGCGGTGCTCGGCGCGCTGTCCGTCACGTCCGAGTACCGAACGGGGATGATCCGCGCGAGCTTCACCGTGCTCCCGAGGCGCCCCGTGCTGCTGGCGGCCAAGGCGACAGTGGTGGGGACGGTCGCCCTTGTCGCCGGGGAGGCCGCGACGGTCGGCTCGTTCCTCGGCGTCCGGCTGGTCATCGGCGACCGCCCGTTCCCGGACCAGCACGCGTCCATCGCCCACGACCTGCCCGGCTTCCTCGTCGAGGGGACGGCGGTGCCGATGTTCGCGCTGCTCGGGCTGTCACTGGGCGTGCTGCTGCGCTCCACGGCGGGGACGCTCGTGTCGGTGGTGTTCCTGTGGCACGTCCTGCCGCTGCTCGTCTTCCACCTGCCGCGGCCGTGGAGCGAGCGCATCGGCTCGGTCATGCCCGGCGGCCTGCCCGCCCAGATGGCGGGGCTCAGCGCGGACAACTCCGTCTACGGCGACCTGCTGTCCCCCGGCGCGGCGACGGCCCTGCTGCTCGCGTACGCGCTCGTACCGCTCGGTCTGGCCGCCCTGGTCCTCGCCGGGCGAGACGCCTGAGACCCTGAGACCAGTGACGGCGGCGTCCCCGTGCGGGGCGCCGCCGTTCCTTCGGTTCGCGGGCTCGTCCGGAGGCTCAGCCGGCCTGAAGCGAGCTCGCCCGGATCGCCAGGCGCTCGCGGAGCATGTCGACGGCCTCGTCGATGCGGGGCGCGGCGGCCTGCGCGCGCACCCGCCGGCGGCCGAACTCGACGACGGCCTGGGCCAGGGCGGGGCGAGGCAGCGACCGGTCGGCCACCACGCTCAGCGTGACCTGGACGGACGTGACGCCGCCGGCGCCGGCCAGCGCGTCGCGGACGGCCCGCTCGGCCGCCGCGCGCTCGTGCGCCGAGACGTCGCCCGAGGTCAGGAACCGGATCTCCGGCCGTTCACGGGTCACGTTCATCTGTCCTCCCAGTTGCGCGAAGTGTGCTCACCTGTCCCGAGCCGGCGGCCGGGGCCGCCGCTCTGAAGTGTGAACGCCGCGGGAGTCCCGGATCGCGCCCGCGCGGGACGAGAGCTTCATCACTCGTCGCGCCGCCGGGGCGGCACGTACCCCGGGGAATGTTCGCCAAATAAGTGGTCAGGGACATTCACGGGGACGACGACAGTCCGCGAATTGGCCTGTCAGGATTGGTCACCCGCATTGCCGGAGAGCGATCCGCAATTCTGCGCCAACCCAGGGGCGCCGACACGGGGAAAAATGACCACCGGGCCGACTCAGATGCAACGAATCTGCAACGTTCCGCAGCCGCACCGCCACCGACAGCACTGGTCACGGGGACGTCACGGCGCCTTCGCGCACGTCAGCCGCCGTTCGGGCGCACCCGGGCCGCAAGGCGGTATTCCTGCTTCCCAAAAACGTCCGCGCATCCTCTAACATAGTGCGGTGCCGTTCCGCCCGCGAGCAGACCCGTCGACTGGCTGGTGACCCCTTGCCCCAGGATTCAGCTGCGCCAACACCTCCGTCCGAAGGTGATCCGGCCGGACGGCTGATCGATTATCCGCGCCGCGGCGGGCCCACGGTCCTGCGCATTCTCCTCGGCGCGCAGTTGCGGCGGATGCGCGAGTCGCGCGGCATCTCCACCGAGCAGGCGGGCTACGAGATCCGCGGCTCGCACTCCAAGATCAGCCGAATGGAACTGGGCAGGGTCGGTTTCAAGGAGCGCGACGTCGCCGACCTGCTCACCCTGTACGGGGTCTCCGACCCCGCGGAGCGCGCCCCGCTGCTGGCCCTCGCCAAGGAGGCCAACACCCCCGGCTGGTGGCACCGTTACGGCGACATCCTCCCGAGCTGGTTCGAGGTGTACCTGGGGCTGGAGGAGGCCGCCTCCCTCCTGCGCACCTACGAGTTGCAGTTCGTTCCCGGCCTCCTGCAGACCGAGGACTACGCGCGCGCCGTCATCCGGCTCGGGTACTCCGACGCCAGCGACGAGGAGGTCGAGCGCCGCGTCCAGATCCGCACCACCCGGCAGGAGCGGTTCACCTCGCCCGAGGCGCCGACGCTGTGGGCCGTACTGGACGAGGCGGTCGTGCGCCGCCCGCTGGGCGGCCGCGACGTGATGCGCGACCAGATCCGGCATCTGATCGAGGTGTCGGAACTGCCCAACGTCACCCTCCAGATCGTGCCGTTCGGCGCGGGAGGGCACGCCGCCGCGGGAGGCCCGTTCACCATCCTGCGCTTCGCCGAGCCCGGCCTGTCCGACGTCGTCTACCTGGAGCAGCTCACCAGCGCGCTCTACCTCGACAAGCCGACCGACGTCGACACCTACATGCGCGCGATGAACAACCTGTGCATCACCGCCGAACGTCCCGACGAGACGTCGCGCTACCTCACCCGGGTCCTGAACGAGTTGTGACCCGCGCGTCTCAGGGCGCGCCGCCGTCCAGGACGCGCTGGTCCCGGCTGCGGCTTCCGCCGCGGAACTCCGCGATGACCTCCCCGCCGGGGACGCGGCGCACCGTGACGTCGTAGACGCCGCTCCGCCCGTACCGGGTTCGTTCGACCGCTGTCGCCTCCAGGACGTCCCCGGCGCGCGCGCTCGCGACGAACACCACGTCGGCGGACGCCGCGACCGTCACGGAGTCGTAGGTGTTGCACGCGTAGGCGAAGGCCGAGTCGGCGAGCAGGAACAGGTAGCCGCCGTGGGCGATCCCGTGCCCGTTCACCATGGTTCCGGCCACCGTCATCCGCAGCCGCGCCCGCCCCGGCGCGATCTCGGTGATCCGCATGCCGAGGTCCTGCGCCACCTTGTCCTGCGCGTACATCGTCTCGGCGCACCGCCGCGCCACCTCCGCCGCATCATCCACCACGCCAGGGTAGTGATCCCGGGAAGGGCGGCCCCGACCCGCGGGTTACAGAAGGGCGCCCATATGGCCAGGGCAAAGTGAGGAGAAAACCATGCTGTACGGCAAGGAACACGTCGAGCGGTACCAGGCGACCGACGGCGCGGAGGGACACGACTGGCAGGGCACCGTCACCCTCCTGCTCACCACCACCGGGCGGCGCAGCGGCAAGGAGCACACGACACCGCTCATCTACCAGACGGAAGGCGACGCCTACCTCGTCGTGGCGTCCAAGGGCGGGGCGGACGAGCCGCCGCTCTGGTACCGCAACCTGGAGGACAGGCCCGAGGTGAAGGTGCAGGTGAAGGGCGACAAGTTCACCGCGCGGGCCCGCACGGCGACGCCCGAGGAGAAGCCCGCACTCTGGCGGAAGATGACCGCCACCTGGCCGGACTACGACGAGTACCAGAAGAAGACGGACCGCGACATCCCCGTCGTCGTCCTCGAACGCGTCTGAGGCGCCGGACGGCGCTGTCCGCTTCCGCGCCGCGGCCGGGACGTGTAGCGTCGGCGTAGAACACCCATTCGACCGCCGTCCGTCCGAAGCAGCCGAGGTGCCGAGGTGCCGACGTCCGAGAGTGCCGACGCCAGAGACAGGGCTGACACCGAACACCGGGCCGACGGCGGCGGGCAGGCGGCGGACGACGCGCCACCGCTCCCGCCGCGGCTGCTGAAGCGCTGGGAGATCGGCGCGCCGGACGCGGTGGCCCCGCTGGCCGCGGGCCCGGGCGACCGGAGCTGGCGCGTCGACGCGGCGGGCGGAGCGTTCTTCCTCAGGGAGCACACCGGCGCCGACCGGCGCCGCGTGCTGTTCCAGCACGGCGTCACGGCCGCGCTCGACGCGGCCGGCCTTCCGGTGCTCGCGCCCGTGCCGGCGCGGGGCGGCCGCACGCTGGTCACCGCCGCCGGCCGCGGATACGTCCTGTACCCGTGGGTCGGCGGCCGCGGCCGCGGCGGGCTGGAGCTGACGTTCACCCAGTGCGAGGCCCTCGGCGAGCTGCTCGGACGGCTGCACGCCGCGCTCGACGAGCTCACGCCGCCCGTCCAGCAGAGCATGCTCGTGCCGACCGCGCGAGCCGCCGACGCGGCCGCCGCCGTCGAGGCGATGCTGCGCGACGTCCCGGACGGCGGGGACGGCACCGACTTCGACGCGCTGACCGCGCGCCGCCTGCGGGAGCGCCGCGCCCTGCTCACCGAGTTCGCCGGGCACCAGCCGCCCGACATCGAGGTCAGCACGGTCGGGCACCTGCACGGCTCCTTCCACGCCGAGCACCTCCGCTACGGCGGGTCGGGCAACGTCACCGCCGTGCTCGGCTGGGGCGGCCTCACCACGGGCCCGGTCGCGGGGGAGGTCGTGCGCTCGGCGGCACGGCTGTTCGCCTGCGAGGACGAGCGCGGCCTCGACCTCGACCGCGTCCAGGCGTTCGTGCGGGGGCACCGCTCCGCCTTCCCGCTGGACGCCGGGCAGATCCAGTCGGCCGTGCACCGGGAATGGTGGGAGCGGCTCTGCGACGTCGCGCCGCTGCGGCACCGCTACCTGGGCGAGGACGGCGCGGGCGAGCGCGGCCCCGCGACGCTCGTGGGCTGGTGGTCGGCTCATCTCGACCGCACCCTCGACGCCTTCGCCGTGCCCTACACCGCCGGTTACGCCGACGCGCCCGGCGACAGCCCCGCCTACGGCTGACCGGCCGCCCCGCCGATCCGGCGGCGCATCCCGGCCCCGCGGCGGGTAAGGACCCTGCGGATGCGGATCAGACCGCGATGTGCGAAGGTCGTCCCCGCACAAATATGTATCAAACGGTCCAAAAGGAGGGGCAGATGACTCAGGTCGCAGTGCTCGGCACAGGGATCATGGGCGCCGCGATGGCCCGCAACCTGCTGCGGAAGGGCCACGGGGTCGCCGCCTGGAACCGCACGGCCGCCCGCGCGGAACCGCTCGCCGCCGACGGCGCCGCCGTCGCGGCCTCCCCCGCCGAGGCCGTCCGGGGCGCCGACGTCGTCATCACCATGCTGAACGACGCGGAGACCGCCCTGGAGGTGATGGAGGACGCCGGCCCAGCGCTGAGCGCCGGGCAGATCTGGGCGCAGATGGGCACGGTCGGCGTCGCGGACGTGCCCCGGCTGGCCCGGTTCGCCGCCGGCCACGGGCTGACGTTCGTCGACTCCCCCGTGCAGGGCACCAAGCAGCCCGCCGAGCAGGGGAGGCTCATCATCCTCGCGGCCGGGCCGCAGGACGCGCGCAAGGCCCTGGAGCCGGTCTTCGGCGCGGTCGGCGGCAAGACGGTGTGGCTGGACGAGGACGGCGCGGGCGGCGCGGGCACCCGGCTCAAGCTGGCCGCCGTGAGCTACGCCATCTCGCTGACCTCGGTCGTCGCCGAGTCGGTGGCGCTGGCGAAGGGCCTCGGGCTCGACCCGTCCCTGCTCGGCGAGGTCCTCACCGGCGGCCCGCTCGACAGCCCCTACCTCCAGGCCAAGATGAAGGCGATGCTCGACGGCGACTTCGAGCCGAGCTTCGCGGTCCGCAACGCCGAGAAGAACACCCGGCTCATCCACGACTCGGCCGAGGCCGCGGGCGTGCGCGTCGACGTGAACGACGCGGCGGGCGAGCGCTTCCGGCGCGCCATCGAGCAGGGGCACGGCGACGAGGACATGGCCGCCACCTACCGCGCGAGCTTCGCGGACTGACCCGGGCGGACACCGGGCCGACACGCGCTCGCAGCGGGCGCGCCGGTGCGGGCGCCGGGGTCAGGATGGTGCCATGGACGTACTGAGCAGCCGCATCCTGCTTCGCCCCGCCGATCCGGCGCGCACCCGGCGCTTCTACCGCGACGTGCTCGGCCTCGCCGTGTACCGGGAGTTCGGCCCGGCCGACTCCCCCGGCGTGGTGTTCTTCCTCGGTCCGGGATTCCTGGAGGTGTCGGGGCACGGCGGCGGCCGCACCGGGTCGTCGCCGATGCTCTGGCTCCAGGTCCGCGACGTCCGGGCCGAGCACGAACGGCTCGCGGCCGCCGGCGCCCGCGTCACGCGGGAGCCGCGCGAGGAACTCTGGGGACTGGTCGAGATGTGGATCGAGGACCCGGACGGCGTCAAGATCGTTATTGTGGAGGTGCCGGAGGGGCACCCCCTCCGCCGCGACCCGCGCTCCTGACCCGGTGGTGACGATGACCGGCGACTACTGGAACCACAACACGCACTACCACGGCGTCGTGCTGCGCAACGTGCCGCGGGGATGCGGTGAGGCGCTGGACGTCGGCTGCGGGGACGGCCTGCTGGTGCGCCGCCTCGCGCCCCGCGCGGCGCACGTCACCGGGCTCGACCGGTCGCCGGACATGGTCGCCGAGGCGGCGCGGTCGAGCGGGGGCGTCGGCAACGTCGACTTCGTCGAGGCGGGCCTCCTCGAATACGACCTGCCGGAGGACTTCTACGACTTCGTCTGCAGCGTCGCCGCCATCCACCACATGGACTTCGCCAAGGGCCTGACGGCGATGCGCGGCGCCGTCAGGCCCGGCGGCACCCTGGTGGTCATCGGGCTGGCGAACAACGGGGGGCCGCGTGACCGGGCGCACGCCGCGGCCGGCCTGCCGGCGCACTACTTCCACCGGCTCCGCAACCGCCGGCGCGCGGGCGATCCCGACGCCCCGGTCATGGACCCCGACATGACGTGGGGCGAGGTGCGGGACGAGGCGCTGCGGCTGCTTCCCGGCGCCGCGTTCCGCAAGCACCTGCTGTGGCGCTACTCCCTCGTGTGGCGCAAGCCGCGCTGACCCCGCCCGGACCGCACAAAACTGGAAAACACTGGAAGTGTCGGGAAGCACCTGTACTGTCTGCCGCATGTCCCGGTCCCCCGGCGTCCCGACCCCCGACGAGCTGGAGACGCGCATCGCCGAGCTGCGCGCCGCCGTGCGCCGGGCCATGGCCTCCGGCGACCGGGCGCGGGCCCGCGAGCTGCGCGGCGAACTGCGCCGGGCCGAGGCCGCGTGGGACGACGCCGTCCTCGGCGACACCGCCGGGCCCGGCGCCCGCCGCGACGAGGAGGGCCCGCGCGCTCTGCTGCCCGTCCGGGAGCAGGTCCACCAGGCGCTCACCCTGCTCGGGGCGCCCGCCGCGCCGAAGCTGATCGGGTCGGTGTACGCGGCGTTCTTCCCCGGCGAGATCCCGGGGAGCCGGCTGACGAGCCTGCGCCGCGACGAGGAGCGCTCCTTCCGCACCGCGCCGTACGCGCGCCCCTACTACCTGTGCGCCGCGCTGACCGCCGACCTGCTCGCGCCCGCGCGCGGGCTCCTCACCGTGAGCACGTGGCCGCTGGAGCAGCGCGTCGTCGGGCCGCTCAGCCCGCGCACCGACTTCCTCACCTGCGCGCTGCGCCTGGCCGAGCACGCCGGGCGCGGGACGCCGTCGCCGGACGTGCAGCGGCTGCTGTGGCGTTTCGCGTCCAACATTCCCGGTGCGGTCACCGGTACGGTCGGTACAGTCGATCCGGCCGTGCTCGCCGAGGCCGCCCGGGCCGAGCTGGACGTGCACCGCGCCCCGGACCGGCGGCGGCGCGAGTCGGCCGCGGCACGCGCCCGGGAGCGGCTCGACGACGCCGAACGGCTGTTCGGCAGCCGGCTGCGGGCCCTGCGGGATCCCGGCCGGCGCCCCGCCATCAACGGAGAGACGGACCGATGACCGACACCGCGCCGGACCTGGACCGGCTGCGCGGCGACGCGCCCCCGCGCAACCACGACGCCCGCACGATCGCCGCGCTCACGTCCAATCCGGGCTGCGCCCGCCGCGGGGTGATGGACGCGGCGGGGGTCGACAAGGACGCGGTGGCGCGGGCCCTCGGGTTCCCCGCGCCGTTCGGCCAGTCCCAGTTCGCGATCACGCGCGGGAACGCGTTCGAGGCGCAGGTGAAGGCGGACGGCTGCGCGGAGCTGCTGACCCTGCTGCGCGAGCGGCTCGGCCTCGCCGTCCCCGAGGTCGCCTACGACGACCTGGAGGTGGTCGCGGGCAACGAGGGCCGGGAGCTGCGGCACTCGCGCACGCGGCGGCTGGTCGCCCGCGCGCTGGAGACCGGCGAGGGGACGCTGTTCGACCACCCGCTGCTGCGGCTGGAGATCGCCGGACGGCCCGCCTACCTGGAGCCGGACGTGATCGCGTTCCAGCTCGAGGGCCGGATGCACGTCATCGAGATCAAGTCGTTCGCGGTCGTGGACGGGCAGGCCGAGCCGGAGCAGGTCGCGGCGGCGGCGCGCCAGTCGGCGGTGTACGTGCTGGCGCTGCGGCGGCTGGCGGCCGAGCTCGGGCACGACCCGGCGCGCGTCTCGCACGAGGTGTTCCTCGTCTGCCCGGAGAACTTCTCCAACCGGCCTACCGCGACGCCGCTGGACGTGCGTCCCCAGCTCGCCGTCCTGGAACGGCAGCTCGCGCGCCTCACCCGCGTCGACGACATCCTCGCCGAGCTGCCGGACGACCTGACGTTCGAGCCCGGGGACGCGCTCGCGGAGTCCGTGCGGGCCGTCGAGGCGCGGTACGCGCCCGAGTGCATGGCGGGCTGCGAGATGGCGCTGTTCTGCCGGGACGAGGCGCGGGCGTGCGGCTCGACGGGCGCGCTCGGCCGGTCCGTCCGCGACGACCTCGGCGGCGTCGACACGATCGGCGCCGCGCTCGCGCTGGCGGAGGGGTCGCTGCGTCCCTCCGACGACCTGGCCGAGACGGCCGAGCAGCTGCGCGCCGCGGCCCGGCTGCGCGACGAGGCGCTGCACGGGGCCGCGTGATCCGCCCATGAGCGCGCTGTCCTCGCTCGCGCGGTTGCAGGCGGCGGCCGCCGGGATCGCGCAGCCGCTCGCCACCGTGCGGCACTGCCACGTCTCCGCCGACCCGCTCGTGCTCGTCCCGCTGAAGCTCGCCGGCGAGGCGGCGGCGCCTCTGGCCGTGATGCTCGGCAGCGCGCCGGACGACGCGACCCTGCTCGTGGTCCCGCAGCCGCGCAACCGCGACCTGCGGTTCGCCTTCGCGGCGAGCCTCGCCAAGCTCGTCCTGAACCACATCGAGACGAGCCGGGGCCCGGTGGAGGAGCTGCCGCCCGGCAAGGACGGCGATGAGCGGATCCGGTACGGGGACGCGCCGCAGCTGCTCGTACCGAACCGGGGCGGCGTCGCGTTCCTGCGGATGGTGGGCCGGTCGACGCGGTTCCGCAGCACCGAGGGCCCGTACGCGGTGGACCCGGCGGTGCCGGTGCTCGGCCGGTGGCTGACGTGGTTCGCCGACCGCCACGACCATCCGGGCTCGTCCCTGCTCGGGGCGGTGACCGAGCTGCTGCGGCTGCACTGGGCGACCGGGCAGAGCTCTCTCGAGGACGGCAACCTCGCCGCCCTGCTGGGCTGGATCGCCCCTCCGGACGGCCTCGACGGGCCGGCCGCCGCGGCCCGCGCCGAGGACCCCGTCGTCTGCCCGCCCGCGGGCCCGACGACCGACCCGACGTTCGACAACGAGGTCCTCGCGCCCGCGATCGCCGGCTACGACCGGTCGGGCGGGGCCCCCGCCGCCGAGGAGCGGCTGCGCGCCGCGGTCGCGAGCCAGCTCACCCCGACCTGGGAGCTGATGTGGCGCGCCGTCGGGCTGCTGCGGGCGCTGCCGGAGGGCGCGAGCGTCCCGCGCCGCTGGGAGCGCGACCGGGACGCCTTCACCTATTACCACCAGACGTTCGGCGAGGCGTATCCTCAGGCGCGCCGCGACCCGCCCGTCCGGGCGGCGCGGCGGCTGCACGACCTCGAACGCGCGCAGGACGCCTACGACGCGCAGCGGGCGTTCGACGACCCCCTGGTGATGGCCGAGCACCGGCTGGCCGGCCAGGCGTTCGGCGGGACGGTCACCGAGTGCGACCCCGCCCGGCTGGACGAGACGGGCAAGCGGCCGAAGCTGCGCCCGCTGCTGCGGGTCGGCACGCGGGACCCGGTGCGGCTCGACGTCGGCGCGACCGTGTGCAGCGCGGCCAGACCGGCCCTCAAGGGGAGGATCGTGGAGTTGGACGACGGCGGCGTGCTGCTGGAGCTGACCGGCGGGATGGGCCGCAAGCTCACCCCCGAGGCGGGCGCCGTCCCCGAGGTCGGCGACCGGGTGTGCTTCACCTCGCTGACGGAGGGCTCGTTCGGCATGGCGAGGTTCCCCGACCGGGAGGACACGCCGTGGACGCACGGCGGGCCGCCCGTCGAGTACGTGCCGACCGACGAGGACGCCGAAGAGGAATGGTCGTGACCGGACAGGCGGGCCGTCATCTGTCGCCGGTGGCGACGATGGACCCGGAGCCGTCCCTCGATCCCGGCGACGCCGCGGCGCGGGTCGTCGACGCGGTCCTGGCCGACCTCGGCGGCGGGCACCGCGGCGTGGTGGTCGACTCCCCGCCGGGCGCGGGCAAGTCGACGCTGGTGGTCCGCGCGGCCGCGCACCTGGCCGAGGCCGGCGAGCGGCTGATGATCGTGGCGCAGACCAACGAGCAGGTCGACGACCTCATCGACCGGATCGCCGCGAAGCACCCCGGCATCACGCTGGGGCGGCTGTCGGCGTCGGGCTACGTGCCGTCCGAGCGGGTCATGGCGCATCCGTCCGTGCGGGTGGCGCAGAAGGCCGACGACCTCGCCGAGCGCACCGTCGTCATCGCGACGGGCGCGAAGTGGGCCACGCTCTCGGACGGGTCCTGGCCGTGGGCGATCGTCGACGAGGCGTACCAGATGCGCTCGGACCTGCTCCTGCGCATCGCCGGGCGGTTCGAGCGGGCGCTGTTCGTCGGCGACCCCGGCCAGCTCGACCCGTTCTCCACCGTCGAGGTCGAACGCTGGGCGGGCCTCACCTGGGACCCGATGCGCAGCGCCGTGTCGGTCCTGCTCGCGCACAACCCGCAGCTTCCCGTCCACCGGCTGCCGGTGTCCTGGCGGCTGCCCGCGTCGGCGGCGCCGGTGGTGTCGGAGGCGTTCTACCCGTTCACCGGGTTCCGCGCCGGGACGGGGCCGGGCGACCGGACGCTGGAGTTCGCCGCGCGCGGCATGGGGACCACCTACGACCACGCGCTCGAAGAGGCGGCGGCGACCGGGTGGGCCTTCTACGAGCTGCCCGCCCGGCACACGCTGCGCACCGACTCCGAAGCCGTCCGCGCGACGGCGGCGCTCGCCGTCCGGCTGCTGCAGCGCGGCCCCGTCGCGCACTCCGAACGGGGCTCGGAGCCGGTGGACGCCGCGCGCGTCGCGATCGGCGCGGCCCACCGCGACCAGGTCACCGCGATCCGCGCCGCGCTCGGCCCGCACGGCGAGGGCATCACCGTCGACACCGCCAACCGGCTCCAGGGCCGCGAGTACGACGTGACGGTCATGCTGCACCCGCTGTCGGGGCGCCGCGACGCGACCGCGTTCCACCTGGAGTCGGGGCGGCTGTGCGTGCTGGCGTCGCGGCACCGGCACGCGTGCGTCGTGGTGGCGCGCGCGGGCATCCCCGAGCTGCTGGACGCGCATCCGTCCGCCGAGCCGGTGCACCTCGGCGTGCCGGTCAAGTTCCCGGACGGGTGGGAGGCGAACCAGGCGGTCCTGGCGCATCTGGCCCGGCACCGCGTCGCCGGCGGCTAGCCGGGCCCTCGGAGCGCGGGACGGGCGGTCAGATCCGTCCGGCTGTCGCGGCCCAGCGCCCGTTGCTTCGGCTGATGGTGATCGGATGGTCGAAGCACGCGCTGACCAGCTCGGTCGTGAGCACCTCGCCGGCCGGTCCGGAGGCGAGTACGCGGCCCTCGCGCAGCAGCAGCGCGTGGCTGGTGCTGAGCGGCAGCTCCTCCAGGTGGTGCGTGACGAGCACGGTGGTCAGGCCGGGGCGCTCGGCGCGCAGCCGGTCGAGGGCGGCGAGCAGCCGCTCCCGGGCGGCGACGTCCAGGCCCGTGGCGGGCTCGTCGAGCAGGAGCAGCGGCGGGTCGGGCATCAGCGCCCGCGCGATCAGCGCGCGGCCCCGCTCCCCCTGCGACAGGTTCGGCCAGCGCGCGTCCGTGCGGGGCGTGAGGCCCATCAGCGCGATCAGTTCGTCCGCGCGGCGCAGGTCCGCCTCGGCCGGCGTCCAGCGCGGGACGAGCTCGATGGTGCCCGTCACGCCGGTCAGGACGATCTCGCGGACCGTCCGCGCCGACTCCAGGGGGTGGCGCGGGTTGACCTGCCCGATCAGCCTGCGCAGCTCCTGCACGTCCACGCGGCCGAGCCGGCGCCCGAGGATCTCCGCCGTGCCGCGCGTCGGATGGGTGTAGGCGCCGAGGACGCCGAGCAGCGTGCTCTTGCCGGCGCCGTTCGGGCCGATCAGCGCCCAGTGCTCGCCGCGCAGCACCGTCAGCGTGACGCGGTCGAGCAGCGACCGCCGCTCGCGGACCAGATCGATCTTGTCGGCGTTCAGCACGACGTCGGGCACGGGACCTCCCGTTCGAAAGCACGGAATGCGGGCACGCGGGGGGATGTGCGGCGTGCGGACGCGGGAGACCGGGGTCGCCGGGGCGGTTGCGTCGGTGAAGGACCCTCAACGTACCCGAACGCCGCGGCCTGGTACGAGCGAGGCGTCCGGCCGGATAATGTGAGAGCCGGTGCCTCAGCGATCGGGGAGGGACATGGAGGACCTCGGCTTCATGTGCGCCCGCTGCGGCGGCGAGGTGCACGACGTGACGCACAACCGCGAGGGCTCGCTCGACGGGGTCGGCTACCGCCACAACCGGCGGGTGGAGCCGTGGGACCACGAGCTCGAGCTCGCGGTCGGCGAGCCCGCCCCGCTCGACCAGGTATGCGACTTCTGCGGCGTGGCCGCGCCGCAGTGGCTCTACTACCCGACGCTCGACCCCGACGACACCGACATGTTCGAGGTCGAGCTCGACACCACGCACCTGTCGGACGACGACACCGCCGTGGCCGTCCTCAACATGCTCTACCCCTGGTACGGGTGCGACACGTGCTCGGTCCTCGTCGCCGACCGCAACGTCGACCTGCTCATCGCCCGCGCGCTCGACCGGACCCCCGTCCCCGCCGACGGCCCCGTCGACGAGGAGACCGTCCGGGCGCGCCTGCGCGGCTCCCTCTCGGTCTTCTTCACCACCCGTCCGGGCAGGCCGCAGCCCTCCCGGGCCGTGTAGCGCGCGCGGCGCCCGGCTACCCCCGGGGGGTGGGTTGTCGTCGGGGCTCAATATGATCGGTCCCGTTTTGGTTTGGCGTACGTGAGCACGGGGGACATAGAAATGATCATCGAGAGGCGGTTCCACGGGCCGGAGGGGTCCGGGAACGGCGGATACGTGGCGGGACGCCTGGCGGGGAGGGTCCCGATCGACACGGTGACCGTGACGCTGCGGCGGCCGCCGCCGCTGGAGACCGAGCTCGCCGTCACGGTGGAGGACGAGCGCGGGCACAGCGCGCGGCTGTGGGACGGCGAGCGGCTCATCGCCGAGGCGCTGGCGGGGGCGATCGTGGTGCCGCCCATCGCGGCCGTCCCGTTCGAGGAGGCGCTCAAGGCGGCGGAGAAGTACCGGGCGGCGGAGAACCACCCGTTCCCCGGCTGCTTCGTGTGCGGGCCGGACCGCGAGCCCGGCGACGGGCTGCGGCTCGAACCGGGCCCCGTCACCGAGGGCACCGTCGCGGCGCCGTGGGTCCCCGAGCGGGTGCCCGAGCGTGAGCTGGTGTGGGCGGCGCTCGACTGCCCCGGCGGCTGGTCGTTCGACGTGGCGGGCCGCCCGGCGGTCCTCGGCACGATGACGGCGCAGGTCATGGACGTTCCGCGGGCCGGTGAGCGGTGTGTGGTGATGGGGTTCGCGCGCAGCCGCGAGGGCCGCAAGATGCACGCGGCGACCGCCCTGTACGGGGCGGGCGGGCGGCTGCTGGGCCGCGCCGAGCAGATATGGATCGAGGTCGATCCCGAGACGTTCGGGCGCTGACCGTCCGGCCGACGTTCCGACGGCGGAGCCGCCGGAGTTTGCCTGTTTCGGCGCATTGTGTCGTCCGACACTGTCACTCGCGCCGGATCCGCTGTTCAATCTGAGCTTCCGCGGAAAACGGGAGGCGGATCGATGCGCGGAGACGGATTACTCATCGTGGGGCTGGCGGCGCTGGCCCTGTACACGGGGGCTTACTGGGAGAACGCCCGCCGCGCCGCGGTGGACATGGCGCGGGGCCATCGGAGGGTCCTCACGCCGCGGCGCACCGCGGCGAGGGAGCGCGCCCGGGTCCTGATGTCCGCCTCGGTGGCGGCGCTGGCACTGGCGCTGGTCCTGGTGGCCGGCCTCGGCTGAGCCCGGACGGCGTGGCCGCCCGGGCCTCGGCGGTCAGGGGCCGGTGAACAGGGGGTCCTCCCGGTCCGCGCCGTTGAGGGGGCGGCCGTGGTTCGGGGGGTGGCCGCCCGGCGCGGGGTGGCCGCCGGTGGCCGAGGCCGGCGTCCCGTTCGGGACGGGAGCCGGGCTCGGGACGGGGAGCCCGAGGGGGGCCGGCGCGCCCGGACGGGCGGGGGATCCGCCCGGGAAGGGGCCGCCGATCGGGGGCGGGCCCGGCGGCATGCCGGGAGCCGGGGCGGGGCCGGGTGCTCCGGCGGGCGGCGCGCCGGGCGGGGGCCCGGGGTGGCCGCCGCCGGACATCCGGCCGCCGGGCGGGAAGTTCGACGACAGCGTGTTGTGGGTGAGCTGGTCGATCTGGCGGCGGGCGCGGTCGGCCTCGGCGCGGGCGGCGTCGCGCTCCTCGGCGAGGGCGGTGAGCGCCGCCTGCTGCTCGGCGACCGACTGCGACAGCTGCCCTAGCTGCACCGCCTGGTCGTTGACCTTGGTGTTCAGCTCGTCCCGCTCGGACGTCGCGGCCGCGGCCTGCGCCAGCGCGGCGTCGCGCTCCTTGGCGGCCTCGTCGGCGCGGGCGTTGGCGCGGACGACCTCCGCCTCGGCCTCGGACTGCGCGCGCATGGCGGTGGTGCGCTCGGCCTCGGCCTTGCTGGCGGCCTGCATGGCGCGCTGCCGCTGGGCCTCGGTGTCGCGCATGGCGTTGCGCAGGTCCTCGGCGCCCTGCTTGGCGACCGCGGCCTCCACGCGCTGCGCCTCGGCGGCGCCCTCCGCCTCGGCGAGCTTGGCGTGCAGGCCGACGAGCTCGGCCCGCGCGGCCTCCAGCGCGGCGAGCAGCTCGCTCTCCCGGGCCGCGACCCGGTCGCGCTCGCTCTCAGCGGCGAGCTTGGCCGTCATGGACTGCTGCGCGATCTGGTGGGCCTCCTCCCACGCCTGCTGCGCGGCGTCGCGCTTGGCGGTGGCGAGCCTGGCCTCCTCGCGGGCGCGGCCGGCCTCCCCCTCGGCCGCCTCGGCGCGCTTGCGGGACGAGACGGCCTCGTGCCACGCCTCCTCGGCCTTGCGCTGGGAGGCGTCGCGCTCGCTCTGCGCGATGGCGAGCTCGCGGGCGGCCTCGGCCCGCACCTCGGCGACGCGGCGCTCCACGCCGGCGACGCTCAGCTCGGAGGTCAGCGAGTCGGCGAGCGCGTCGGCGGCCCGCTCCATCCGCTCGACGATCTCCCACGCCGACGCGACCTGCCCGGTGAGGCCCGGCGCGTCCCGGCCGCGGTCGCGGCGCTCGCGCGCCTCGCGGGCGCAGGCCCCGTCGTTGTCCTGGCAGTAGCGGACGGTGCGGGCGGCGCCGACCGGCTGCGGGACGGGACGCCCGCAGTTGGCGCACGGCCAGACCGTGACCGGGTCGCCCATGCGCGCGACCGCGGTCTCGACGGGCGCCCCGGACCCCGTGCCCTCGTACACCGCGCTCTCGTACGTTGTGCCCTCGTACGCCGAGCCCTCGGAGACCGCGCCCTGGGGAGCCGCGGCCGTCTCCTCCGGGCCGCTATTGTCGCGCTCTTCGCTGTTAGGCATGGAATGAACCTTACGCACCCCCGCCCGTCACTGCAGTGACTTGGGTGGTACATGTGGGGGCGCCCACTTCGCGGGAAAGTGAGCGGCGAAGGCGTCGGTGGCCTCGATCAGGCGGTCGCGCGTGCCGGGCTCGCCGCCGCCGTGCCCGGCGTCCTCGACGATGTGGAATTCCGCCTCCGGCCACGCGCGGTGCAGGTCCCACGCCTGCTCCAGCGGCGTCTTCACGTCGTACCGCCCGTTCACGATCACGGCGGGGATGTGCCGGATCCGGTCCACGCCCGCGAGAAGGCCCCCGGGCGGGAGGAAGCCCCCGTTCGCGATGTAGTGGTTCATGATGCGGGCGAAGGCCACCATCACCGCGACGTCCAGCTCCGGCGGCGGGACGGGCAGGAGCGTGTTGGCCGCCAGCTCCCACGCGGCCCAGGCACGGGCGGCCGGAACGTGGACGGCCGGGTCCGGGTGGCCGACCCGGCGGCCGTAGGCGGACAGCAGGTCGCCCTGCTCGGCGGGCGGGATCGCGTCCCGGAAGGCCGCCCACTCGGCCGGGAACAGGCGCGCCGCGCCGGTCGGGGCCAGCCCCCACGCCTCGTCCCAGGGGCGGACGAGGTAGATGCCGCGCAGCACCATCGCGCCGACCCGGTCGGGGTGCGCCTGCGCGTACGCGAGCGCGAGGGTGCTCCCCCAGCTGCCGCCGTACACGAGCCAGCGTTCGATCGACAGGTGCTCGCGCAGGCGCTCCATGTCGGCCACCAGGTGCGGTGTGGTGTTGCGGTCGAGCGGCACCGCAGGGTCGCCGGCGCAGGGCAGGCTCCGGCCGCAGTTGCGCTGGTCGAACAGGACGATGCGGTACCGGGCCGGGTCGAAGAACCGCCGCTGGTCGGGCAGCAGTCCCCCTCCGGGCCCGCCGTGCAGGAACACCGCGGGCAGTCCGTCGGGATTGCCGCAGGTCTCCCAGTAGACGCGGTCGCCGTCGCCGACGTCCAGCAGCCCGGAGTCGTACGGCTCGATCGGTGGGTAGTACTCCCGCAAGGCCATGGCCCAGTATCACCCGTATTCGATCAACCAGGACCGCCGCTCTCTCGCCCGCGTGACCCGCTAATCTCCCCGCATGACCCAGCCGACGTGCACGCAATGCGAGGGCGACGACCTCGAACAGGGCTTCATCGAGGACGCGGGCGAGCACTCCAAGGGCTACGCCCGCTGGATCCTCGGCCCGCTGGAAAAGGGCTTGCTCGGCGGCGCGAAGCGCATGGGCCGGCCTCGCTGGCAGATCGACGCCCTGCGGTGCCGCCGGTGCGGGCACCTGGAGCTGTTCGCGCGCACGCCCGGCTAGAGCTGGGCCATCGCCTTGCGGATGCGCTTGTCGGAGACGGGGAAGCGGGTGCCGAGCTGCTGGGCGAAGAGGCTGACCCGCAGCTCCTCCAGCATCCAGCGGATCTGCCGGGCCGGCTCCTCCTCCCGCCGGGCGGGGTGGAGCCGGCGCAGGGTCTGGTCGTACTCCTGCGCCAGGACCTCGACCTGGTGCGCGAGCATGCGGTCGCGCCCCGGGTTCTCGGGGAGCTTGTCGAGCCTCACCTGCAGGGCGCGCAGGTAGCGCGGCAGATCCGGCAGCCGGGCCCAGCCGGTCGCGGTGACGAACCCCGGCCGCACGAGCGTGCCGAGATGGCCGCGGACGTCGGTGAGCGCGGGCACGAGGGTGAGGCTCGCCGTGCCGCGCAGCCGCCGGTCGATCTCGTGCGCCTCGGCGAGGATCCGCTCGACCAGGCCGACGATCTGGGCGGTCGCGTCGTGCAGGCCGGCGCGGACCCGGTCGTACAGGGCGCGGAAGCCGTCCTCGTCCCACGCGGGCCCGCCCGCCTCGGCGATGAGCCGGTCGGCGGCGGCGGTGACGCAGTCGTCGAACAGCGCCGCGACCGATCCGTGTGGGTTGTGGCTGAGCGCCAGCTTGCCCTGGTTGGTCAGGCGGCCCTGGATGAGCTTCACCGGCGACGGCGCGTTCAGCAGGATCAGCCGCCGCGTGCCGAGCCACATCGCGCGGCGCTGCTCGGCCTCCGTCTCGTACATGCGGACGGCCACGGTGCCGCCCTCGTCGGTGAGCGCGGGATAGGCCTTGACGTCGTAGCCGGCCTGGTTGCGCTCGTAGGTGCGGGGCAGCTCGCCGATCGTCCACTCGGTGAGCCCGGACCGCTCGATCGTGGACGCGGCCTTGGACAGCGTCCCGCGCACCTTCCCGGCGAGGCGGCGTTTCAGCTCGTCCAGGTCGGTGCCCTCGCCGAGGGTCCGGCCCGCGGCGTCGAGGACGCGGAACGTGATGCGCAGGTGGGCGGGCAGCCGGGACGGGTCCCACGCCTCCCGCGCGACAGGCACGCTCGTCATCGCGGTCAGCTCGCGCTCCAGGGCGTCCAGCAGGGGCTCGGTGCGCGGCGCCACGCGGTCGAGGATCTTGCGGGCGTAGTCGGGCGCCGGGACGAAGTTCACGCGCAGCTGCTTCGGCAGCGACCGGATCAGCTCGGTGACCAGTTCGGTGCGCAGGCCCGGCACCTGCCAGTCGAAGCCGGCGGGCCGCACCTGGTTGAGGACCTGGACGGGGATGTGCACGGTGACGCCGTCGGCGTCGGTGCCCGGCTCGAACTGGTAGGTGAGCTTCAGCCGCAGCGCGCCCTGCTGCCACACGTCCGGGTAGTCGGCCTCGCTGACGCCGCCCGCGGACTCGTTGATGAGCATCGACTTCTCGAACCCGAGCAGGTCGGGGTCGGCGCGCTGGGCCTTCTTCCACCAGGCGTCGAAGTGCCGCCCGGAGACGACGTCCTCGGGGATCCGCGCGTCGTAGAAGTCGAAGAGGGTCTCGTCGTCGACGAGGATGTCGCGGCGCCGGGCGCGGTGCTCCAGTTCCTCCACCTCGTCCAGCAGGGCGCGGTTGTCGTGGAAGAACGAGTGGTGGGTCTCCCAGTCGCCCTCGACGAGCGCGTGCCGGATGAACAGCTCGCGCGACAGGGCCGGGTCGATGGCGCCGTAGTTGACGCGGCGGTCGGCGACGATCGGGACCCCGTAGAGGGTGACCTTCTCGCGCGCCATGACGGCCGCCTGCTTCTTCGACCAGTGCGGCTCGCTGTAGTTGCGCTTCACCAGGTGCTGCGCGAGGGGTTCGACCCACTCGGGCTCGATCCTGGCGTTGATCCGCCCCCACAGCCGGGACGTCTCGACCAGCTCCGCCGACATCACCCAGCGCGGCGGCTTCTTGAAAAGCGACGACCCTGGGAACACCGCGAACTTCGCGCCCCGGGCGCCGAGGTACTCCTGCCCGCGGCGCTGCTTCTCCTTCTTGTCGACGTCCATCAGGCCGATGTGGGACAGCAGGCCGGCGAGCAGCGAGGTGTGGATGCGGTCGGGCGGCGCGTCGGCGGTGTTCAGCGTGACGCCGAGGGACTTGGCGACCTGCTTGAGCTGGCCGTGCAGGTCCTGCCACTCGCGGATGCGCAGGTAGTGCAGGAACTCGTTCTTGCACATGCGGCGGAACGCGCTGCCCGACAGCTCCGCCTGCCGCTCGCGCAGGTAGTTCCACAGGTTCAGGTAGGCGAGGAAGTCGGAGCCGGGGTCGGCGAAGCGGCGGTGCCGCTCGTCGGCGGCCTGCTGGTTCTCGGCGGGGCGCTCGCGCGGGTCCTGGATGGACAGCGCCGCCGCGATGATCAGCACCTCGCGGACGCAGCCGCCCCGGTCGGCCTCCAGGATCATGCGCCCGAGGCGGGGGTCGACGGGCAGCTGGGCCAGCCGGCGGCCGAGCGGGGTGAGGCGCTTGCGCGGGTCCTTCTCGGCCGGGTCGATCGCGCCGAGCTCGTGGAGGAGGTCCACGCCGGCCTTGACGTTGCGGCGGTCGGGCGGCTCCACGAACGGGAACGCGGCGATGTCGCCGAGGCCGAGCGCGGTCATCTGCAGGATGACCGACGCGAGGTTGGTCCGCAGGATCTCCGGCTCGGTGAACTCCGGGCGGGACTCGAAGTCCTCCTCGGAGTACAGCCGGATGCACACGCCCTCGGAGACGCGGCCGCAGCGGCCCTTGCGCTGGTTCGCCGAGGCCTGCGACACCGGCTCGATCGGGAGCCGCTGCACCTTCAGCCGGTGGCTGTAGCGGGAGATGCGCGCGGTGCCGGGGTCGACGACGTACTTGATGCCGGGGACGGTCAGCGACGTCTCCGCGACGTTGGTGGCGAGCACGACCCGCCGCCCGCGGTGCGCCTGGAACACCCGGTGCTGCTCTGCCGACGACAGCCGGGCGTACAGCGGCAGGACCTCGGTCGTCCCCCGCTGCCGGGTGAAGTGCTTGGTGAGCGCGTCGGCGGTGTCGCGGATCTCCCGCTCGCCGCTGAGGAACACCAGGACGTCGCCGGGCCCCTCGCGGCCGAGCTCGTCGACCGCGTCGACGATCGCCTGGACCTGGTCGCGGTCGGGGTCGGCGGACGGGTCGTCCGGGTCGGTGACGGGCCGGTACCGGACCTCGACCGGATAGGTGCGCCCGGACACCTCCACGATCGGCGCGTCCCCGAAGTGCGCGGAGAACCGCTCCGGGTCGATCGTCGCGGAGGTGATGATCACCTTGAGGTCGGGGCGGCGGGGCAGGATCTCCCTGACGTAGCCGAGGAGGAAGTCGATGTTCAGGCTGCGCTCGTGCGCCTCGTCGATGATGAGCGTGTCGTACTGGCGCAGCAGCCGGTCGGTCTGGATCTCCGCGAGGAGGATGCCGTCGGTCATCAGCTTCACGAGCGTGTCGTCGCTCGACCGGTCGGTGAAGCGCACCTTGTAGCCGACGGTCTGGCCGAGTTCGGTGCCGAGCTCCTCGGCGATGCGGTCGCCGACCGTCCGCGCGGCGAGCCGCCGCGGCTGGGTGTGGCCGATGGAGCCGAGCACGCCCCTGCCGAGTTCGAGGCAGATCTTGGGAATCTGGGTGGTCTTGCCGGAGCCGGTCTCGCCCGCGACGATCACGACCTGGTGGTCGCGGATCGCGGCGAGGATGTCGTCCTTCTTCTGCGACACCGGCAGCTGCGCCGGATAGGTGATCTCGGGCACGGCGAGGCGCCGCCGCTCGACGCGCCGCTCGGCGGCCTCGACGTCGGCGGCGATCTCCTCGGCGACCCTCGCCCGGCGCGCGGCGTCGCGCGTCTTCTGGGCGCCGTCGATCCTGCGGCGCAGCCGGTGCTGGTCGCGCAGCATCAACTGCGGCAGGCGCGCGCGCAGGCCGGCGAGCGGCGATTCCACACTCGTCCCCATAACCATCGACAAGGATAGGGTTCCAGGCCCCCAGGGCCCCGCTCACCCCACAACCTTCGCACCGTAGCCGGAACGACCCGGTCGGGGCGATCCATTATCCGGTCTTACAACGCCGTGCCGGGAAGGCGCATTCCTCCCGCCCCGGCCACGATCCGCACCTGATCCTTCACCGAAAGCCACTGCGCGGGCACCGGCCCGTCATTCATGATTGGGAGACGTGGAGACCCCGATCGCCGCCGGACGCTACCGGATCGACAGCCACCTCGGATCCGGCGGCTTCGCCTCGGTCTGGCTGGGGCACGATCCCGACCTCGACTCCCCCGTCGCGATCAAGGTCCTGGCCGGGCACTGGACGCTGCGCACCGACGTGCGGGACCGGTTCGTCCAGGAGGCGCGGCTGCTGCGCCGCGCCGACTCGCACCGGCTGGTGCAGGTCTTCGACATCGGGGAGTTGCCGGACGGCCGGCCCTACTTCGTGATGACCTACGCCGACCGCGGCACGCTGGCCGAGCGGCTCGCCGGCGGGCCGCTCCCGCCGGACGAGGCGCTGCGCACCGCGCAGGAGATCATCCGGGGCGTGCAGGAACTGCACGACCTCGGCATCGTGCACCGCGACCTGAAGCCGTCCAACGTGCTGCTGAGGTCGGCGGCCGGCGGCGGCGAGCGCATCATGATCGCCGACCTCGGTATCGCGCGCACCGGGGAGCACCTGTCGAGGCTGACGCTCCCCGCGGGCTCGCCCGGCTACATGGCGCCCGAGCAGACGCAGGTGGACGGCGCGCCCGACCGCCGCGCGGACGTCTACGGGCTCGGCGCGCTGACCCACCACCTGCTGACCGGCGAGCCGCCGGCCGTGCCGCCGCGCCCGCTCGGGCAGACCCGGGCCGCGATCCCGTCCGGGGTCGGCGCGGCCGTGACGCGTGCGCTCGACCCCGACCGCGACAGGCGCTGGGCGTCGGCGGCGGACTTCGGGGAGGCGCTGGCGCGGGCCTCCGAGGAGACGCGCACCGGCGCGCCCGCGCGGAGGAGGCGTCCACCGGGCGAGCGCCCGCGCGGCCGGCGGCGGGCGGTCGCGGCGGCCGGAGCGGCCACCGCGGTGGCCGTGGCCGCCGTGGCGTTCGCGGGGCTCCCCCACCGGGGCGACGGCGGCGCCCCGCCGCAGGAGCGGAACCGGCAGTGGCTGCGGGCGGGATCCGACGTCCCCGCCCGCTACCGCGACCTGATCGTCCAGGCCGGGACGTGGTGCGAGCTGCGCGGGCTGAGCCCGGCGCTGATCGCGGCGATGCTGAAGGCGGAGAGCGGCTTCGACCCGCGCCTGGCCGACCCGGCGAGCGACGAGTACGGCATCGCCCGGTGGACCCCGCGCGTGCTGGCGTTCTGGCAGCCCGGCGGCCTCGACAACCCTGAGCCGAGGCCCGCCCAGATCACCCCTGAGCTGTCGATCCCCGCGATGGGCCGGTTCCTGTGCTACTGGGGGAAGGATCTGAAGAGCGTGCCGGGCGACCCGGCGCTGAACCTGGCGGCCGCCTACCGCACCTCCGCCACGACGGTCGTGAAGACGGGCGGCGTCCCGGCCAGGGTCCGGCCCTACGCCGAGAAGGTGCGCCGGTACATGGACGACTACCGGCCGCGCTGACGAGCGCCCGGCGCGCCGAGGCGCGGGTGCCGGTCAGCCCGCTCCGTACACCGGTTCTGGAGCGGGAGCCTTCGCCAGGAGGTTCTTGACGACGTCGCCGACCTCGGCCGGGTCCCACCTCGCGCCCTTGTCCGCGGCGGGGCCGTGGCGGAAGGCGTCCATCACGCAGATCTTGCCGCCCTCTGCCTCGAAGACCCGCCCGGTGACGTCGCGCGACTGCGCGGAACCGAGCCAGACGACGAGCGGCGAGACGTTCTCGGGCGCCATGGCGTCGAACTCGCCCTCGGCGGGGGCGGCCATCGTCTGCGCGAAGACCTCCTCGGTCATCCGGGTGCGGGCGGCGGGCGCGATCGCGTTGACCGTCACGCCGTACCGGCCGAGTTCGGCGGACGCCACGAGGGTCAGCCCGACGATGCCCGCCTTGGCGGCGGAGTAGTTGCCCTGGCCGACGCTGCCGAGCAGGCCGGCGCCGGAGGAGGTGTTGACGACGCGCGCGTCCACGGCGCGGCCGGCCTTGCTCTCGGCCCGCCAGTACCGCCCGGCGTGCTTGAGCGGCAGGAAGTGGCCCTTGAGGTGCACGCGCATGACGGCGTCCCACTCGTCCTCACCGAGGTTGACCAGCATCCGGTCGCGCAGGAACCCGGCGTTGTTGACCAGGGTGTCCAGCCGCCCGAACGCGCCGGTCGCCGCGGCGACCAGCGCGGCGGCGCCCTCGTCGGTGGCGATGTCGTCGGTGCTGGCGACCGCCCGCCCCCCGAGCGCCTCGATCTCCCGCGCGACGTCGTGGGCGGGGCCCTCGGAGGCGTCGCCGGTGCCGTCGCGCGCGACGCCGAGGTCGTTGACGACGACGAGGGCGCCCTGCCGGGCGAACTCCAGCGCGTGCGCGCGGCCGAGGCCGCGTCCGGCGCCGGTGACGGCGACCACCCGGTCCTTGCAGATCATCGCGTTTCCTCCTTGTTGACGGTGGCGGCGTCCAGGAAGGCGGGCCGCTCTCCCCCGCCGTGCACCTGCATCGACGAGCCGGTCACGTAGGACGCCAGGTCGGACGCCAGGAACACGCAGGCGGCGCCGATGTCGTAGGGGTCGGCGAGCCGCCCCAGCGGGACGGTCGCCGCCACCGCGGCGACGCCGTTCTCGTCTCCGTAGTGCAGGTGCGCCAGTTCGGTGCGGACCATGCCGAGGACGAGCGTGTTGACCCGGATGTGCGGCGCCCACTCGACGGCCAGGGACTGGGTGAGGTTGTGCAGCCCCGCCTTGGCGGCGCCGTAGGCGGCGGTTCCCGGCGACGGGCGCACCCCGCTGACGCTGCCGATGTTGATCACCGAGCCGCCCCCGGCCTCCATGATCCGCGGACGCAGCGCGCGGGCCATGATCAGCGGCGCCGTCAGGTTCAGCTCCATGATCTTGACGTGGGTGCGCAGGGCGCCGTCGGCCACCGGCAGGTACGGGGCGCCGCCCGCGTTGTTGACGAGCACGTCCACGCGGTCGAGGCCGTCCGCGAACTCCTGCACGGCGTCGGGGTCGCGCACGTCCAGCGAGACGAACCGCGCGGTTCGTCCTTCTGCCTCGGGCACCGCCTCCGGTTCGCGGCGGGCGACCGCGACCACCTCGGCTCCGGCCTCCAGGAAGGCGCGGCTGATCCCGGCGCCCACCCCCCGGACGCCCCCCGTCACCACGACGGTCCTGCCCCCCAGGTCGAGCGTCAGTGACATGCCGCCTCCGGCTCCGATGACATTCCGCCTCCTCCGGACGGCTCTGCTACCGTCTGTTCTAACAAATGTTTGGTGGAAAGGTAGCGCATGGGAGTCTCCACCACGACCCTGGACGGGGTCGCCGAGATCGTCGTGGACGCGCCGCCGGTCAACGCCCTGACCGTCGCGGGCTGGTACGAGCTGGCCGACGCGGTGCTCGCGGCGGGCCGCGACCCCGGGGTCGGCGCCGTCGTGCTCCGCGCCGAGGGCCGGGGCTTCAACGCGGGCGTCGACATCAAGGAGATGCAGAGCACCGAGGGCCACGCCGCGCTGGTCGGCGCCAACCGCGGCTGCTTCGCGGCGTTCGCGGCCGTCTACGACTGCGAGGTCCCGGTCGTGGCCGCCGTGCACGGCTTCTGCCTCGGCGGCGGCGTCGGCCTGGCGGGCAACGCCGACATCGTGATCGCCTCGCGGGACGCCTACTTCGGGCTGCCCGAGGTGGACCGGGGCGCGCTCGGCGCCGCCACCCACCTGGCCCGGCTCGTCCCGCAGCACCTGATGCGCGCGATGGTCTACACGTGCCGCAACGTCACGGCCGAGGAGCTGCGCCACCACGGCTCGGTGCTGGAGGTCGTCCCCGCCGAGGAGCTGCGCGCCAAGGCGATGGAGGTCGCCGCGGGCATCGCCGCCAAGGACCGGTACGTGATCCGGCGCGCCAAGGAGTCGCTCAACGGCATCGACCCGGTCGACGTCAAACGCAGCTACCGCTACGAGCAGGGGTTCACGTTCGAGCTGAACCTCGTCGGCGCGGGCGACGAGCACCGCGACGCCTTCGTCGCCAAGGGGGCACGATGAGTTCCAAGGTCATGTCCGTCGAGGAGGTCGCGGGCTCGCTGGAGAGCGGCATGACGATCGGGATCGGCGGCTGGGGCTCGCGGCGCAAGCCGATGGCGCTGGTGCGGGCGATCCTGCGCTCCCCGGTCACCGACCTCACCATCGTCGCCTACGGGGGGCCGGACGTGGGGCTGCTGTGCGCGGCGGGCAAGGTCCGCCGGCTGGTCACCGCGTTCGTGACGATGGACTCGATCCCGCTGGAGCCGCACTTCCGGCAGGCGCGCCAGTCCGGGGCCATCGAGCTGACCGAGTACGACGAGGGCATGTTCATGTTCGGGCTGTACGCGGCGGCGCACCGGCTGCCGTTCCTGCCCACCCCGGTCGGCCTCGGCTCCGACGTGATGAGGGTCAACCCGGAACTGCGGACGGTCCGGTCGCCCTACGAGGACGGGCAGGAGCTCGTCGCCGTCCCCGCGCTGCGGATGGACGCGGCGCTGGTGCACATGAACCGCGCCGACGCGCGCGGCAACGCCCAGTACCTCGGCCCCGACCCGTACATGGACGACCTGTTCGCCAAGGCGGCCGACCGGACGTACGTGTCGTGCGAGCGGCTCGTCGACACCGCCGACTTCGCGAAGGAGGGGCCGGTGCAGTCGCTGCTGATCAGCCGGTCGCAGGTGGCGGGCGTGGTCGAGACGCCGAACGGCGCGCACTTCACCGACTGCCTGCCCGACTTCGGCCGGGACGAGGCGTTCCAGAAGCTGTACGCGCAGTCGGCGGCCGATCCCGACCGGTGGTCGGCCTTCAGCGAGCGGTTCCTTTCCGGCGACGAGGCCGCCTACCAGGACGCGGTCCGGGTCTGGCGGGAGGAGGCGCGATGAGCGAGGCGACGAGGGCCGAGGTGTGCGCGGCCGCGTGCGCGGACCTGTTCCGGGGCGACGGGGAGATCGTCGCGGCGGCGGTGGCGGGGTTCGTCCCGATGCTGGGGTCCCGGCTGGCGCGCGCGACGTTCGCGCCCGACCTGCTGACCACCGACGGCGGGCCGTCGCTGAGCGCCGAGCCCGTCCCGCTCGGCGCGCCGGCCGGGACGGTCGAGGGCTGGCTGCCCTTCCGCGACCACCTGTGGCTCGTCCTGAACGGGCGGCGGCACGTGGTGATGGGGCCGAGCCAGATCGACGCGCACGGCAACACCAACATCTCCTGCATCGGCGACTGGAAGCAGCCCTCCCGGCAGCTCCTCGGCGTGCGCGGCGGGCCGGGCAACACGCTGCTGAACACGACGAGCTACTGGGTGCCGAAGCACTCCACCCGCGTGTTCACCGAGAAGGTCGACATGGTGAGCGGCGTCGGCTGGGACCGCGGCGCGCACGAGATCCGCGCCGTGGTGACCAACCTGGCGGTGCTCGACTTCGAGACCCCGGAGAGGCGGATGCGGCTGCGCTCGGTCCACCCCGGCGTGCGCGTCGAGGACGTGGTCGAGGCGACCGGCTTCGAACTCGCCGTCCCGGACGAGGTGCCCGAGACGCGGCGGCCGGACGCCGAGGAACTGCGGATCATGCGCGACGTCCTGGACCCCAAGGGCCTGCGCGAGCGCGAGGTCCCAGCATGAGCGAAGCGGGCCGGGGGGTGCGGGGGGTCGCCCCCTCGCAAGGAGCAGGCATGAGCGAAGCGGGCCGGGGGGTGCGGGGGGTCGCCCCCTCGCAAGGAGCAGGCATGAGCGAAGCGGGCAACGGGCAGGTGCTCGACACGCCGCTGACCCGCCTGACGGGCGTGCGGCACCCGGTCGTCCAGACGGGAATGGGCTGGGTCGCCGGCCCGCGGCTCGTCACGGCCGTGGCGAACGCGGGCGGGCTCGGCGTGCTGGCGTCGGCGACGATGACGCTCGACCAGCTCGCCGACGCGATCCACGAGGTCAAGGAGCGCACGGACGCCCCGTTCGGCGTCAACCTGCGGGCCGACGCCGGGGACGCGGGCGACCGCATCGACCTGCTCATCAAGGAGGGCGTGAGGGTCGCCTCGTTCGCGCTCGCGCCCAAGCGGGAGCTGATCGCCAAGCTGAAGGACGCCGGGCTCGTGGTGATCCCGTCGGTCGGCGCGCGGCGGCACGCGGAGAAGGTCGCGGGCTGGGGGGCCGACGCCGTCCTGGTGCAGGGCGGCGAGGGCGGCGGGCACACCGGCCCCGTCGCCACCACGCTGCTGCTCCCCCAGGTCGTGGACGCCGTCGACATCCCGGTGATCGCGGCCGGCGGCTTCTTCGACGGGCGGGGCCTCGCCGCCGCGCTCGCCTACGGCGCGGCGGGCGTCGCGATGGGCACCCGGTTCCTGCTGACGTCCGACAGCTCGGTTCCGGACGCGGTCAAGCGGGTCTACCTCCAGACCGGCGAGACCGTGGTGACGCGCCAGGTGGACGGCATGCCGCACCGCGTGCTGCGCAGCGGGCTGGTCGACGCGCTGGAGGACTCCGGCCGCGTCGGCGGGCTCGTCCGGGCGCTGCGCAACGGCGCCCGGTTCAAGAAGCTCTCCGGCATGTCGTGGCGGGAGATGATCGCCGACGGGAAGGCGATGAAGCACGGCAAGGACCTGTCGTGGTCGCAGGTCCTGATGGCCGCCAACACGCCCATGCTGCTGAAGGCCGCCATGGTGGACGGCCGCCCCGACCTCGGCGTGATGGCGTCGGGGCAGGTCGTCGGCGTGATCGACGACCTGCCGGACTGCGCCGACCTGATCGGCTCCATCGTGCGGCAGGCGGCCGAGGCCATCGCCGCGCAGCAGTCGTACCTGGCGGGCGGCCGGGCCCCGAGAGGCTAGGACGCGCCTTCGCCCAGACCGCGCAGTACGGCCGCCAGGCCCCCGCGGAACTCCTCGTCGGGGCCGATCCGGCGGCCGTGCCGCGCGGTCCGCGTCAGATGGGGGAACTCGTCGGCGGGCAGCGCGGCGATGACCGCGGTCCCCTCCCCGTCGAGCCCGCCCAGGTGCTCCAGCTGGATCGCGCCGACGATGTAGGCGATCAGCGCGCGGAGCGCGATCGCCGCGCGCGGGCCGGTGAAGCCCGCGTCTGTGAGGATTCCGGCGACCGTCTCGCCCCAGCACAGCGATCCCGCCGAGGCGTGCCTTCGGGTGAGCGTCAGCGGCATGATCGCGGCGTGCGCGCCGAACGCGTCCCGCAGCCGCAGGGCCATGGCCTCGATCCGCGCCTCCCAGGGGCCGGCGGGCGGCGGCGCCGGATCGACCTCGGCGTACACCATGTCGACGACCAGCCCTTCCAGTTCCTCGCGGTCGCGCACGTACCGGTAGAGCGCCATGGTGCTCATGCCCAGCTCCTGGGCGACGGCGCGCATGGACAGCCCGGCGAGGCCGTCCCGGTCGATGACGGCGAGCGCGGCTCCCGCGAGCCGCTCGGTGCTGAGCGAGCGTGGTCGAGGCATGGCGCCTGACAGCGTACGGCATACACTTACAGTGGTAGGCGTACGACATACTCCAAAAGGACCGCCCCATGCGACTGGCACCTGGTTCCGACGTCCCCGCGCGGCAGCTGACCCCCGTCATCGGGCCGCCGGTTCCCGTCCCCGACCCCGGCCACCTCGTCCACCTGCAGTTCCGCCGGTTCGCCGGCTGCCCGATCTGCAATCTGCACCTGCGCTCGATCGTGCGGCGGCACGACGAGATCGAGGCCGCCGGGATCCGCGAGGTCGTGGTCTTCCACTCCTCCGCCGAGGAACTGCGCGAGCACGTCGACGGCCTGCCGTTCCCCGTGGTCGGCGACCCGAGGAAGCGGCTGTACGCCGAGTTCGGCGTCGAGTCGGCGCGGCGCGCGCTGCTCGCCCCGCGCGCGTGGGGGACGGTCCTGCGCGCCGTCACCCGCGGCACCTGGGACATCCTGCGGCGACGGGAGCGAGCCCCCAGACTGTTGCCCGACGGCGGCCGCTTCGGCCTGCCCGCCGACTTCCTGATCGGTTCCGACGGCAGGATCGTCGCGGCCGGGTACGGCGAGCACGCCTACGACCAGTGGACGGTCGACGAGCTGCTGGCCCTGGCCGCCCAGGCCCCGGCCCCGGGCCGGAAGGCGGCGAGATGACCGCCTTCCGGCCGGGGGCCGCCTCCTGAGGTCATCCCCCGACCGCCAGGACGAGCTTGCCGGTGGTGGCTCCCGACTCGATGCGCTCGTGCGCCTCGGCGGCCTGCTCCAGGGGCAGTTCCTCGACCTGGACCCGCAGGTCGCCGGACGCGGCGGCGGCGACCGCGCGGCGCAGGGCGCGTCCGGCGTCGGCCGGCGCGACCCCCGCGAACGCCGCGAGGTTGAACCCCGACACCGTCTTGTTGGTGAACCACAGCTCGTTCGCCGACACGCCCACGTCGTCGGCGCCGGACGCGTTGCCCATCACGACCATCCGGCCCATCGGGGCGAGGGCGTCCAGGCTCGCGCGCCGGGCGGGGCCGCCCACCATGTCCACGACGATGTCGAACCCGCGTCCCGCGGTGAGGCCCGCGACCTCGCCCGGCAGCGCGTCGCGCAGGACCACGTCGTCGTAGCCGAACCCGCGCGCGGTCTCGATCTTGGCGGGGCCGCCGACCGTGCCGGCCACCCGGCCCGCGCCGAGCAGCCGGGCGGCCTGGCCGAGCTGGCTCCCGACACCCCCGGCGGCCGCATGCACCAGGACGGTCTCGCCCGGCTCGATGCGCGCGACCCGGTCCAGGACGAGGAACGCGGTGGCCCCGTTGGACGGGACGGCCGCCGCGACGTCCAGCCCG
This sequence comes from Actinomadura coerulea, assembly GCF_014208105.1. Lineage (NCBI taxonomy): Bacteria > Bacillati > Actinomycetota > Actinomycetes > Streptosporangiales > Thermomonosporaceae > Actinomadura > Actinomadura coerulea. Next base: position 1,255,668 of record NZ_JACHMQ010000001.1, on the reverse strand, counting down.
AGGCCGAGGCCGTCGAGCGGTGCGACGAGGTCGGCGGAGGTGACCACGACGTCCGCGTAGCCGCCGCTGTCCACGATCGTCAGGGCGGCGACGGGCTGGCCCCTGCGCAGCCCCTCCACGTCCGGCCCGACCGCCCGGACGTGCCCGGACACCTCGATGCCGGGGACGAACGGCAGCGGCACGTCCACGACGCCCCGCCGGTAGAGGACCTCGGCGAAGTTCGCGCCCGCGTACGCGACGTCGATGGACACCTGCCCCGGCCCGGGCTCGGGGACATCCACCTCGGCCTGGCGCAGCACGTCCGCGCCGCCGAACTCGGGGATCGTGACGGCCCGCATCAGTAACGCCCCCCGACGGCCGCGGGGACGCCGTCCAGCTGCGCGAGGTCGGCCTCGGTGAGGTCCAGGCCGGCGGCGCCGGCGTTGTCACGCAGGTACTTCGGCTTCTTGGTACCGGGGATCGGGATCACGTGCTCGCCCTGCGCCAGCGTCCAGGCGATGGCGACCTGGGCCGGCGTGGCGCCGTGCCGCGCGGCGACCGCCTTGACCACCTCGACGATGCGCAGGTTGGCCTTCAGCGCCTCCTCCTGGAAGCGCGGGTTGCCGCCGCGGAAGTCGGTGTCCTCGAAGTCGGCCGACGTGAGCGTCCCGGTGAGGAAGCCGCGGCCGAGCGGCGAGAACGGCACGAACGCCGCGCCGTTGGCGGCGCACCAGCCGACCACGTCGCCCGGCCCGTCCCCGGTCCCGGTGGAGTCGCCCGGCATGGTGCCGGCCATCCCCCCGGGCTCGCCCATGGCGTCGCGGGTCCACAGCGACAGCTCCGACTGGACGGCGGCGACCGGGTGGATCGCGTGCGCCTCGGCGGCCTGCGCGACGCTGACCTCCGACAGGCCCAGCCTGCGGACCTTGCCCTCGGCCACCAGTTCGGCCATCGCGCCCCACGTTTCAGCGAGGGGCACCCGCGGGTCGACCCGGTGCAGGTAGTACAGGTCGATCGCGTCCGTGCCGAGGCGGCGCAGGCTGTCCTCGGCGGACGCCTTGACGTGCTCCGGCGTTCCGTTCCGGACGAGCTTCCGGGTGGCCGGAGACTCCACGACCAGGCCCGTCTTGGTGGCCACGACCGCCCCGTCCCGGCGTCCCGCCAGCGCCCGCCCGACGAGGGCCTCGTTGTGGCCGTCGCCGTAGGGCTGCGCGGTGTCCAGGAACGTCACGCCGAGGTCGAGCGCCTCCCGGATCAGCGCCACCGAGGCGTCGTCGTCGCGCTCCGACTCGCTGTAGGCCCAGCTCATGCCCATGCACCCGAGCCCGACGGCGCCCACCGGCGTACCGGCGAAGTCCCGCGTCCTCATGATGTCTCCTTCGTTCCTCATGTGGACGATCGTGCTGGACGGGCCGCAGGGTAAACAGACTCCGCTCATCCTGGGTGTGGCACCACCACCCTGGGCCCGGGGGTCGGCGGCGGGGAGGCCGCGTCAGCCGGCGGCGGCGAGGGCGCGGCGCGCCATCAGCCGTTCGAGGCGCTCCTGCGTGCCGGTCCCGGGGCGCGGGTTGTGCAGCACCAGGTGGTGGCCCGGACGGTCGGCGAGCGGCAGCAGCGTGCCCTCGAAGACCAGCTCGCCGGCGTCCGGGTGCCTGATGCCCTTGACCGCCTGGGCGCCCGCGCTCACCTCGTGGCGCGGCCACAGCTCGGCGAACTCGGGGCTGACCGCCAGCAGGTCCGCGGTGATCCGGCCGAACTCCGGGTCGTCGGGGTAGCGGGCGGCGTCGGCGCGGAACCGCGCCACGACGTCGGGCGCGGCGGCGGCCCAGTGGGTGTGCATCGACCGGTACCGGACGTTGGTGAAGTAGGTGACCAGGCAGTTGTGGTCGGTGTCGCCGTACCCGAACACCTCGCGGGCCGCGTCGTTGATGGCGACGAAGTTCCAGTGCCGGTCGCGGACGTAGGCGGGGCGCGGGGACCACGCGTCCAGCACCCGGCGCAGCTCGGGCGTGATCGGCAGGGCGGGACCCGCCTCCGCCTGCGGCGGGTTCAGCCCGGCGAGCAGGTACAGGTGCTCGCGCTCCGCGCGATCCAGCCGCAGGGCCCGGACGATCGCGTCGAGGACGTCCCCGGACACCTTGATGTCGCGTCCCTGCTCCAGCCACGTGTACCAGGACACCCCGACCCCCGCGAGGACGGCGACCTCCTCCCGGCGCAGGCCCGGCGTCCGGCGCCGCCCCCCGTCGGGCATGCCGACGTCGGCGGGGGCGAGGCGGGCGCGGCGGGTGCGCAGGAAGTCGCGCAGTTCCTCCCTGCGGCGGCCGGGGACTGAGGCGGGGGTCTGGCTGGCCATGCCGCCACGATATCCGCCGGCCCGGGGGCGGCGCCGCCGGCGGTCGCGGTGGTCAGGCGACCGCGCCGGAGGAGCGCAGCGCCTCGATGGTGGCGTCGTCGCGACCGAGCTCGCGCAGCACGGCGTCGGTGTGCTCGCCGAGCGCCGGGATCGGGTCCATGCGCGGCTCGGCGCCGGCGAACGTGATCGGCGGCAGGAGGGCCCGGATGCCGCCGACCGGCGAGCCCACCTCCCGCCACCGGTCCCGCTCGGCGAGCTGCGGGTGGGCGACGAGGCCGTGCCCGTCGTTCAGGGACGCGTTCGGCACGCCCGCCTCGTCGAGCCGCCGCAGCAGTTCCTCCCGTCCCATGCGGGACGTGACGCCCGCGACGAGCGCGTCCACCTCCTCCCGGTTGCGGACCCGCGCCCGGTTCGTCGCGTACTCGGGGTCGGTCACGAGGTCGGGCCGCTCCAGCACGCCGGTGGCCAGGGCCGCCCACCCGCGGTCGTTCTGGACGCCGATCACCACGTCCGCGCCGTCGGCCGTCGGGTAGGCGTCGTACGGAGCGATCACGGGATGGCTCAGCCGCGTGCGCGGCGGCGGGGAGCCGGTGTAGAGCGTCGTGTACATCGCCTGGCCCATCCACTCGGCGACCGCGTCGAACATCGTGATCTCGATGGTCGCGCCCTCACCGGTGGCGCCGCGCCGCACGAGCGCGGCGAGCGTCCCGGAGAAGGCGTACATCCCGGCCGCGATGTCGGCCAGCGGCGACCCGGCCTTTACGGGGGTCTCGGGCGTGCCGGTGACCGAGACCAGTCCCGCCTCGGCCTGGACGAGCATGTCGTAGGCGCGCTTGTCCCGGTACGGTCCCCGCGTCCCGTAGCCGGACATCTCGACCACGATCAGCCGGGGGTCGCGGGCGCGCAGCTCCCCGGCGCCGAACCCGAGTCGCGCGGCCGCGCCGGGCGCCAGGTTCTGCAGGAACACGTCGGCGCGCGCGACCAGGTCGGCGAGGACCGCGCGGCCCTCGTCCCGCTTGAGGTCGAGCGCGACGGACTCCTTGGACCGGTTGAGCCACGCGAAGTGCGTGCCGAGCCCGCCGCGCACGCCCGTGTCGTAGGCGCGGGCGAAGTCGCCGCCGTCCACGCGCTCGACCTTGATGACGCGGGCGCCCTGGTCGGCCAGCTGCCGCGTGGCGAACGGCGCCGCGACCGCCTGCTCCAGGGCGACGACGGTGATCCCCTCCAGCGGCAGCCCGCCGCCCGCACCGGTCACCGCTCCTCCAGCAGCCTTCGGCCGATGATCATTTTCTGGATGTCGGCGGTGCCCTCGCCGATCAGCAGCATCGGGGCCTCCCGGTACAGGCGCTCGATCTCGTACTCCGTGGAGTAGGCGTAGCCGCCGTGGATGCGGAACGCGTCCTCCACGACCTCCTTGCAGTACTCGCCGGCCAGGTACTTGGCCATCCCCGCCTCCAGGTCGTTGCGCTCGCCGGAGTCCTTGCGGCGCGCCGCCATCACCGTCATCTGGTGCGCCGCCTCGACCTTGGTGGCCATCTCGGCCAGGCGGAACAGGACGGCCTGGTGCTCGGCGATCGGCCTGCCGAACGTCTCGCGCCGCCGCGCGTAGTCCAGGGCGAGCTCGTAGGCGCGGCGGGCCACGCCGCAGCCGCGCGCCGCCACGTTGACGCGGCCGACCTCGACGCCGTCCATCATCTGGTAGAAGCCGCGTCCGGGCGTCCCGCCCAGGACCTGCGCGGACGGGATCCGGTAGGAGTCGAAGATCAGCTCGGTGGTGTCGACGCCCTTGTAGCCCATCTTGTCGATCTTGCCGGGGACGGTGAGGCCGGGCGCGACCTCGCCGAAGCCGGGCTCCTTGTCGACCAGGAACGCGGTCATGCCGCGGTGGCCCGCGGCGGGGTCGGTCTTCACCAGCGTCGCCACCAGGTTCGCCGAGCCGCCGTTGGTCAGCCACATCTTCCGGCCGTCGATCACGTAGTCGTCCCCGTCCGGGACGGCGCGTGTCCTGATGGCCGAGACGTCCGACCCGCAGTCCGGTTCCGACATCGAGAACGCGCCCCTGATCTCGCCGGCGGCCATCCTCGGCAGGTAGTGCGCCCGCTGCTCGGCGGTGCCGTGCTGGGCGATCATCCAGGCGACGATGAAGTGCGTGTTGACGATGCCCGACACGCTCATCCAGCCGCGCGACAGCTCCTCCACGACCAGCGCGTAGGTCAGCAGCGACTCCCCGAGCCCGCCGTACTCCTCGCCGATCGTCAGGCCGAAGAGCCCGAGCCCTCTCATGCCGTCCACGATCGCCTGGGGGTAGGCGTCGGCGTGCTCCAGCCCGGTCGCGACCGGGAGGATCTCCTTGTCGACGAACGCCCGGACGGTCGCGATGATCTCCCGCTGCTCGTCCGTCAACCCGTGGGTCTGCTGCAGCCTGCTCACGTCCCGGTCCTCCCTAGCGGCCCTCGAAGCGCGGCGGGCGGCGCTCGGCGAACGCCGCCCGGCCCTCGGCGAAGTCGGCGCTGCCGAACAGCGCGGTCTGCTCCTCCCGCTCCGCCTCCAGCAGGCGGTCGAGGCTCCGGCCGGTCCCGGCCAGGAGGCGCTTGGCGGCGGCGACCGACAGCGGGGCGAGCGCGGCGGCCTCGGCGGCGCGCTCCAGCGCGGCGTCCAGCGCCGCACCGGGCGGTGCAAGGGAGTCGGCCAGCCCGATCTCGTAGGCGCGAGGGGCGGGCACGGTCCGGCCGAAGACCAGCATCTCCTTGGCGCGGCCCATGCCCACGCGCTGCGGGAGGGTCCAGAGCAGCCCGCCGTCCGCGACGAGGCCGACCTTGCCGAACGCGGCGACGAACCGGGCGTCCTCGGCGGCGACGACGTGGTCGCAGGCGGCGGCGAGGGACACGCCGAGCCCGGCGGCGGCGCCCTCGACCGCCGCGATGAACGGGGTCCCGCAGGTCGCGATGAGCCGGACGGTCTCGTGCACGGGGTCGAGCCGAGCGCGGACGGCGTCCGGTCCGGCGCCCTCCATCGAGCGGACGTCGCCGCCCGCCGAGAACGTCCCCGCCGCGCCGGTCAGCACGACGGCCCGGACGCCCGGGTCGTCCGCGGCGCGCCGCACCTCCTCCGCGAGCAGCACGCGCATGGGGATGTCGATCGCGTTCCGGGCCTCGGGCCGGTTCAGCGTCAGCACCCGTGTCGCGCCGTGGTCGGCGGCGGCGACCACGGCCCCGCGCGCCGGTCCGGAGTCCCGGTCGTCCATCAGCCCTCCTGGAAATTTTTTATACGATATGCGAGCTCTCGGGCCGGGGAAAGGGACCCTGCGCCGTCAGCCGGGTTGCCCGTTCCAGAACCCCTGCGCCTCGAGATGCACGACGAGGAGCGTCCCCGCGTGCCGGATGTGGGCGCGCATCGCCTGCCGTGCCGCGTCGCCGTCCCCGGCCCGCAGCGCCGCGAGCACGAGATGGTGGTCGTCGACCGACGCCTGCGTCCAGCCCTCGATGCTGGAGTAGAAGCGGCGCGGCGCGTACCGCACCACGAGCTGGAGCAGCCAGGACGTCTTGGGCGAGTCCGCGCACAGGTTGACGGTCCGGTGGAACTGGTGGTTGGCGCGCTCGATGGTCGCCGAGTCGCGGGCCTTTGACGCCTCCTCCAGCAGCGCCTGCGTCCGGTCGAGCGACTCCAGTTCCGCCTCGGTGATCTTCCCGGCGGCGCGGGCGGCCAGCTCGCCGGCGAAGTACGCCTGCGCCTCGAACAGGTCCTGGACGTCCTGCCGGGTGAGCGGGGCCGGCATGAACCCGCGCCGCGGCTCCAGCGTGACGAAGCCCTCGCCGCGCAGCGACAGCAGGGCCTCCCGGACGGGGGTGACGCTGATCCCGAGGTCGTCGGCGATGCGCTCGAGGCGGAGGAACTCCCCGTGCCCGACCTGGCCCGACATGATGAGTTCGCGGACGTAGGCGGCGACCTCGTCGCTCAGCTGGCGGCGCCGGCCGAGGGCCCGGTCACCGGAGGGTGCCATTCTGATCGTCTCCCGTGCGCCTGGTGGTGGGTACCGGTATTTTCCTATCAAATATATGAGACTCAGGGGAGGAAGGGGGTGGAGCCGTGTTCACGCTGAGCGACGAGGAGCGCGCCATCGTCGAGGTCGTCGCGGACTTCGTCGACAAGGAGGTCCGCCCGGTCGCCCGCGACCTGGAGCACGCGGGAACCTATCCCGCCCACCTCATCGACCGCATGAAGGGGCTGGGCGTCTTCGGGCTCGCCGTGCCCGAACCGTACGGCGAGGCGAGCGTCTCCAAGGCCTGCTACGCCCTCGTCACCGAGGAGCTGGCACGCGGTTGGATGACGCTCGCGGGCGCGTTCGGCGGGCACACTGTCGTCTCCCACCTGCTCGCCGTGTACGGCACAGAGGAGCAGAAGGCCCGCTACCTGCCCCGGATGGCGACCGGAGAGCTGCGCGCCACGATGGCGCTCACCGAGCCGTCCGGCGGCTCCGACCTCCAGGCCATGAGCACGACCGCGCGCAGGGAGGGCGACCGGTACCGCGTCGACGGCGCCAAGATGTGGATCACCAACGCGCGCACGTCCGGTCTCATCGCGCTGATGTGCAAGACCGACCCCGCCGCCTCGCCCCGGCACCGGGGGATCAGCATCCTGCTGGCCGAGAAGGGCCCCGGTCTCACCGTCTCCCGCGACCTGCCGAAGCTCGGCTACAGAGGCGTGGAGAGCTGCGAGCTGTCCTTCGACGGATACGAGGCGCCGCTCGACGCCGTCCTCGGCGGCGACGAGGGGCGCGGCTTCGCCCAGATGATGCGCGGCCTCGAGGTCGGCCGCATCCAGGTCGCGGCGCGCGCTCTCGGCGTCGGCCGCGCCGCCCTGGAGGACTCCCTGCGCTACGCCCAGCAGCGCGAGGCCTTCGGGAAGCCGATCTGGCAGCACCAGTCCATCGGCAACTACCTGGCCGACATGGCCACCGAGCTGCGGGCGGCCCGGCTGCTCACCCTCGACGCCGCCGAGCGGCTGGACGCGGGCCGGCGCTGCGACATGGAGGCCGGGATGGCCAAGCTGTACGCCTCGGAGGCGGCGATGCGGATCGCGCTGAACGCGGTCCGCATCCACGGCGCGGCCGGCTACTCCACCGAGTTCGACGTCGAGCGCTACTTCCGGGACGCCCCGCTCATGATCGTCGGCGAGGGGACCAACGAGATCCAGCGCAACGTGATCGTCCGGCAGCTCGTCGAGCGCCACCGGGCCTAGGGCGCCGCGGCCGGGTCCTCCCCCGCGCGGATCCAGTCGAACGTGCGCTCCACGGCGCGCTTCCAGTTGTCGTACTCCGCGGCCCTCCGCGCGGGCTCCATCGCCGGGACCCAGCGGGCGGCGCGGTGCCAGTTGCGGCGCAGCCCCTCCAGCCCCGCCCAGTACCCGACGGCGAGCCCGGCGGCGTAGGCGGCGCCGAGCGACACCGTCTCCACCACCATCGGGCGCGCCACCGGCACGTTGAGCACGTCCGCGACCATCTGCATGACCAGGTTGTCCGAGGTCATGCCGCCGTCGGCCTTCAGCTCCCGCAGCGAGAGGCCGGAGTCTGCGTTCATCGCGTCCACGACCTCCCGGGTCTGCCAGGCCGTCGCCTCCAGCACGGCCCGCGCCAGGTGACCCTTGGTGATGTAGGAGGTCAGGCCGACGATGATTCCCCGGGCCTCGCTGCGCCAGTGCGGGGCGAACAGCCCGGAGAACGCCGGGACGATGTAGCAGCCGCCGTTGTCGCCGACGGTGCGGGCGAGCGTCTCGATCTCCGGCGCCGTGGTGATCAGCCCGAGGCCGTCCCGGAGCCACTGGACCAGCGCCCCGGTGATCGCGATCGAGCCCTCCAGCGCGTACACCGCGGGCTCGTCACCGATCTTGTAGCCGACGGTGGTGAGCAGCCCGTTGTCCGACTTCACCGGCATGGTGCCGGTGTTCATCAGCAGGAACGCGCCCGTCCCGTAGGTGCACTTGGTCTCGCCCGGGGAGAAGCACGCCTGCCCGAACAGCGCGGCCTGCTGGTCGCCGAGGGCGGCGCCGACGCGCACGCCGGGGAACACGCGGCGGGCCGTTCCGTAGGTCTCGGTGGACGACCGGATCTCCGGCAGCATCGCCTTCGGCACGCCGAAGAAGTCGAGCAGGCCGTCGTCCCAGGACAGCGTGTGCAGGTCCATCAGCAGCGTGCGGCTGGCGTTGGTCACGTCGGTGACGTGGACGCCGCCGTCGACGCCGCCGCTGAGGTTCCAGATCAGCCAGCTCTCCATCGTGCCGAACAGGACCTCGCCGCGCTCGGCGCGCTCCCGCAGGCCCGGCGTGTGGTCCAGCATCCAGCGCACCCGCGGGGCCGAGAAGTAGGTGGCCAGCGGCAGCCCGCTGCGCTCGGTGACCATCGCGGCGCCGGGGGCGCGGGCCAGCTCGTCCACGAGCGGGCCGGTCCGCATGTCCTGCCAGACGATGGCGCGGCCGATCGGGACGCCGGTCAGCCGGTCCCACAGGACGGTCGTCTCCCGCTGGTTCGCGATCCCGACCGCCGCGACCTGGCCGGGCGTCGCGCCCGCCTGGGCGAGCGCCTCCGGGGCGATCCGCTCCAGGTTGCGCCAGATCTCCATCGGGTCGTGCTCGACCCAGCCGGGCCTCGGGAAGTGCTGCCGGTGCTCGCGCTGCGCCACCGACACCAGGCGGCCGCCGTGGTCGAACAGGATGCACCGGGTGGACGTGGTGCCCTGGTCGATCGACATCACGTACCGTTCGGTCACCGTCGGCCCCCTCCCCCTGGACGCACCCGGCCGTGCCGCCGCGGCGGCGTCGGGACGGGCGGCGGGGCGTCACCAGCGCGAGCCGCCGAGGTCACGGGAGACGGCGCGGGCGGCGTCGCGCACGTAGGCCACGAGCCTCGGGTCGGGGACGCGGCGGGAGTCGCAGATCCGCTCGACCGCGCCGGAGATGCCGATGGCGCCGACGACGAGCCCCCCGTGCCCGCGGATCGGGGCGGCGATCCCGGCCTCGCCGATGGACAGCTCCTCGGTCTCGGCGGCCCAGCCGTTCTCCCGGACGCGGGTGGCGGCCCGTGCGAGCTCCTTGGGGTCGGTGATGGTGCGCCGGCAGTAGGACTCCAGGACGGTGTCGCGGATGGACGCCGCCGCGTTGGCGTCGTGCGCGAGCAGCGCCTTGCCGAGCGCGGTGGCGTGCAGCGGCAGCAGCGAGCCGACGTCCATGGCCTGGAGGGTGTCGTCCGGGCGGAACACGTGGTGGACGACCAGGACCTTGCCCTCCAGGAGCGTCCCGATCCGGACGGCCTCGCCGCTGCGCGAGGCGAGCGCGTCGGCCCAGTTGATGGCCCGGGACCGCAGCTCGTTGACGTCCAGGTAGCTGGTGCCGAGGTGCAGCAGCGCGGCGCCGAGCTGGTACTTGCCCGTACCGCCGTCCTGCTCGACGAAGCCGACGCGCTCCAGGGTGCGCAGGATGCCGTGCGCGGTGCCCCGGGCGAGGCCCAGCGAACTGGCGATCTCGCCGACCCCGAGCCGGCCCGAGCTCGCCGCCAGCAGGCGCAGGATCGCGGCCGCCCGCTCGATCGACTGCACAGGTCCGGGCATGGGGCCGATGGTAGGTCCACCGGCGACGTGCCGACAATGTCGGCAGCCGCCGCGATCATCGTCCCGTGTGCCCTGAACTGCCCGGATTCTGTGATCTGGTGCACAGGGTGGAGGGTAACCGCCGCCGGGCTGGGACGAAAGTGTTCGACATTGTCGGCAGGCTCCCGTTGTCAGGCGGTCCGTCCCGGCTTACCGTCCAGCCAGCCTCACGGGGCTCGCGTCCACCCCACCTGCCGAGGAGTACCCATGGCGGAACGCACCCGAATCCCCGCGCTGGCCGGTGAGCTCGCCGCCGAGTTCGCCGGCACCCTGATCCTCATCCTGTTCGGCGTCGGCGTCGTCGCCCAGGTCGCCGGGGCCGAGATCGGCGACCACGACAGCATCGCCTGGGCCTGGGGCCTCGGCGTCACGCTCGGCGTGTACGTCGCGGCCCGGATCAGCGGCGCCCACCTCAACCCCGCCGTCACCGTCGCGCTGGCCGCGTTCAGGGAGTTCTCCTGGCGCAAGACGGCGCCCTACATCGCCGCGCAGACCGCGGGGGCGTTCGTCGCGGCGCTGATCGTCCGCTGGAACTACAGCGAGGTGCTGGCCAAGGTCGACCCCGGCCACACCATCAAGACCCAGGGCGTGTTCTCCACCCTGCCGGGCAACGGCACGCTCCCGGTCGGCACCTGGGGCGCGTTCCGCGACCAGGTGATCGGCACCGCCATCCTGCTCTTCGTGATCAAAGCGCTCACCGACGTGCGCAACTCCCCGCCGCTGGCCAACCTCGCCCCGTTCATGATCGGTCTGCTGGTCGTCGCGATCGGCATGGCGTGGGGCACCGACGCCGGCTACGCGATCAACCCGGCCCGCGACTTCGGCCCCCGGCTCGCCTCGTTCCTGACCGGCTACGGCACCGCCTGGCGGGACCAGAACGGCGATCTCTACTTCTGGGTGCCGATCATCGGCCCGCTCATCGGCGGCGTGCTCGGCGTCGGGCTCTACAAGGTCCTGATCGGACGGTTCCTGCCCCCCACCGAGGAGGACCCGCAGGGGCTCACGAAACCCGAGCCCGAGTACGAGGCGGCGTGAACCGCCCCGTCCCGCCCACCACGACTCCAGGAGAACGCACGCATGGCTGACTTCGTCGGGGCCCTCGACCAGGGCACGACCAGCACCCGATTCATGATCTTCGACCACGGCGGCAACGAGATCGCCCGCCACCAGCTCGAGCACGAGCAGATCCTGCCCCGCGCCGGCTGGGTCGAGCACGATCCCACCGAGATCTGGGAGCGGACGCGCTCGGTCATCCAGTCCGCGCTGAACAAGGCGAACCTGTCGCACGGCGATCTGGCCGCGTTCGGGATCACCAACCAGCGCGAGACGACCGTGGTGTGGAACCGGCGCACCGGGCGCCCCTACTACAACGCGATCGTCTGGCAGGACACCCGCACCGACCGCATCGCCGCGGCCCTGGAGCGGGACGGCAAGGGCGACCTCATCCGCCGCAAGGCCGGCCTCCCCCCGGCCACGTACTTCTCCGGCGGGAAGATCCAGTGGATCCTGGAGAACGTCGACGGCGTCCGCGAGGCCGCCGAGAAAGGCGACGCGGTCTTCGGCACGACCGACTCGTGGGTGCTGTGGAACCTCACCGGCGGGACGGACGGCGGCGTGCACGTCACCGACCCCACCAACGCCAGCCGCACCATGCTGATGGACCTGGAGACCCTCTCCTGGGACGACGAACTCCTCGCTCTGTTCGGGATCCCGCGCTCGATGCTTCCGGAGATCAAGCCGTCCTCGGCGCCCGACGCCTACGGCACGACCCGCGCGAACGGCCCGCTCGGCGGGGAGGTGCCCCTGACCGCCGCGCTCGGAGACCAGCAGGCCGCCACGGTCGGGCAGGTGTGCTTCTCCCCCGGCGAGGCCAAGAACACCTACGGCACCGGCAACTTCCTCCTGCTGAACACCGGTGAGGAACTCGTCCGCTCGAAGAACGGGCTCCTGACGACCGTCTGCTACCAGTTCGGTTCCGAGAAGCCGGTGTACGCGCTGGAGGGGTCGATCGCGGTGACGGGGTCGGCGGTGCAGTGGCTGCGCGACCAGCTCGGCATCATCTCCGGCGCCGCGCAGAGCGAGGCGCTGGCCCGGCAGGTCGACGACAACGGCGGCGTCTACTTCGTCCCGGCCTTCTCCGGCCTGTTCGCCCCCTACTGGAGATCGGACGCCCGCGGCGCCATCGTCGGCCTGTCGCGCTACAACACCAACGCCCACCTGGCCCGCGCCACCCTCGAATCCATCTGCTACCAGTCCCGCGACGTCGTCGAAGCCATGCGCGAGGACTCCGGAGTCTCCCTGGACGTCCTCAAGGTCGACGGCGGCGTCACCGCCAACGAACTGTGCATGCAACTGCAGGCCGACATCCTCGGCGTCCCGGTCTCGCGCCCCGTCGTCGCCGAGACCACCGCCCTGGGCGCCGCCTACGCCGCCGGCCTGGCCGTCGGATTCTGGAACAACACCGACGAACTCCGCCAGAACTGGAACGAGGACAAACGCTGGCAGCCCACCTGGAACGACGACCAACGCCACCAGGGCTACGCAGGCTGGAAGAAGGCCGTCGAGCGGACCCTCGACTGGGTCGACCTGAACGACTGAGCGGGCCTTCGCCGGGATGCGGCGGGTTGTTGGCCGGGAGGTTCTCCGGGCGACGGCTCGCCGCAACCCGGCCGCACGACACTGGATCTGACCTCTCTTCGGGAGCATGCGGTGACATCTGTAGCCCTCGGCCCCCAGTACCGCGAGGAGACCCTGCGCGCACTGGCGGAGACCGAGTTCGACGTCGTGGTCGTCGGCGGCGGCGTCGTGGGCGCCGGCGCGGCGCTCGACGCCGTCTCGCGGGGGCTGTCCGTCGCCCTCGTGGAGGCGCGGGACTGGGCGGCCGGCACGTCCAGCCGGTCCAGCAAACTCATCCACGGCGGCCTGCGCTACCTCGAACAGCGCGACTTCGGGCTGGTCAGGGAGGCATTGCGGGAGCGCGGCCTGCTGCTGCAGCGGCTCGCTCCGCACCTGGTGCGTCCCGTCCGGTTCCTCTACCCGCTGCGCAACCGGGTCTGGGAGCGCGCGTACGTCAGCGCGGGCGTGACCCTGTACGACACGATGGGCGGCGCGCGGTCGCTGCCCCGGCACCGGCAGCTCACGCGGCGGGCCGCGCTGCGGGAGGCGCCCGCCCTGCGTGCGGACGCGCTGGTCGGCGCCGTCCAGTACTACGACGCGCAGGTCGAGGACGCGCGCTACACGATGATGGTCGCCCGCACCGCCGCTCAGTACGGCGCCGGCGTGGCCACTCGCGCCGAGGCGACGGGGTTCCTGCGCGAGGGCGAGCGGGTGACCGGCGTCCGCGTCCTGGACCTGGAGGGCGGCCGGGAGATCGCCGTGCGGGCCCGGCGCGTGGTGTGCGCGACCGGGGTGTGGACGGACGGCGCGCAGGCGATGACCGGGTCCCGGCCCGCGTTCGCCGTGCGGGCGTCCAAGGGCGTCCACCTGGTCGTCCCGCGCGACCGGATCCCGATGGCCACCGGGCTGATCACGCGGACGTCCAGGAGCGTCCTGTTCATCATCCCGTGGGGGCGGCACTGGCTCGTCGGCACCACCGACACCCCGCACGCCGACGGCCCCGACGATCCCGTCGCCGACCACACCGACATCGGCTACCTCCTCGACCAGGCGAACGCCGTCCTGCGGACGCCGCTCACGCACGACGACATCGAGGGCGTCTACGCGGGGCTGCGGCCGCTGCTGTCCGGCGAGATGGACGACACCACGCGGCTGTCGCGCGAGCACGCCGTCGCCGAGCCGGTGCCCGGCCTCGTCGTCGTGACCGGTGGGAAGTTCACCACCTACCGCGTGATGGCGCGGGACGCGGTCGACGTGGTCGCCGAAGGCCTCGACGACTCCGTCCCCGCGTCGGTCACCGGCCGACTGCCGATCCTCGGCGCCACCGGGTACGAGGTGCTGTGGAACGACCGGCGCCGGCTCGCCGCCGAGTCCGGTCTGCACGTCGCGCGGATCGAGCACCTGCTGCACCGGTACGGGTCGTGCGCCCGCGAGGTGCTGGCCATGGTCGCCGACGACCCGGCGCTCGGCGCCCCCATCCCCGGTGCGGGTGACTACCTGTGCGCCGAGGCCGTCTACGCGGTGACGCACGAGGGCGCGCTGCACCTGGAGGACGTCCTGGCGCGGCGGCTGCGCGTCTCGATCGAGGAATGGGACGGCGGCGCGGCCGCGGCGGCCCGCGTCGCCGAGCTCGTCGCGCCCTGGCTCGGCTGGGACGACGAGCGGGTCAGCGGCGAGACCAAGCGGTACGTCCAGCAGGTCGCGGCGGAGCGCCGCGGCGGCCCGGCCGTGCGGGAGGAGCCCGTCACCGCCGCCTAGGCGAGAACACCGGGGCCTACGCGAAGGTGGCGGTCATCGCCGTAACGTCGCCCGGGGCGTGGATCGAGAGGGTGCCGTCCGGGGACCCGGCCGCCACGAACGGCTGCCCCGCGTAGACGGGCCTGCGTGCGCGGAACGACAGTTCGCGCACCTTCAGGCCCGCCCGGCGCGGCAGCTCCAGGCAGAGGATCGCGAGCAGCGGACCGTGGACGACGAGCCCGGCGTGACCCTCGACCCCGGTCGCGTACGCCTCGTCGTAGTGGATGCGATGGGCGTTGTAGGTGAGGGCGCTGAACCGGAACAGCATGACCGGATCGGCGGTGGCCCTCAGCGTCCACGGGGCGTCCACGACGGGCGCCTGGAACGCCGCCCGCTCCGGACGGGACGCCGTGTCGCCGCTGCGGTAGACGAGATCCTGCTCCTCGACCGCGATCTCGGCGCCGTCCCGCGCGAACGTGTGCCGGACGGTCACGAAGAGCATCTCCCCACTGCGCCCCTGCTTCACCGCGCTGGAGGCGAGCTCCGTCCGGCGCGTGACGGCGTCCCCGGCACGCAGGGGCTCATGGATCCGGAACCGCCCGCCGGCGAACATGCGGCGCCGCTCGGGAAGCGGTGGGAGGAACCGTCCCTCGCGCGGATGCCCGTCCGGTCCGAGCTCGCGCTGCGCGGGCCTTTCCAGGAAGTGCAGCCAATGCCAGAGGGGCGGCAGCTCCTCCCCCGGCGGCTCGACGTCGAGCATCCCGGCCAGCGCCTCCGACGGCGCTGCGCCGACGACCTCGGTCGTCTCCCGCGGTTCCGGGGCCCACCCGGCGATGTCGATCACGGGCCCATCGTCGCAGGTGCTACGCGAACGCGTTCACCCCGGTCAGCTCCGCCGACAGTTCCCACAGCCGCCCGGCCTGCTCCGGGTCGGTCGCGTAGGAGCACACTCCGGTGGAGGGGTCGCCGGCCCGTCCTCGGCCGACGACCCGGCCCTCCGGGACCGGCTCGGCGATGTCGCAGTCCTCGCAGTACACGCCGCCCATGCCGTCCAGCCGCGGTGACGTGGCCGCCCACACCGCCGTCGCCGCGCCCTGTTCCGGCGTCTTGAACCCCTGGCCGATCTCGTTCCCGTCCTCGTCGATCCAGCCGTTCGCCACCTTCTCCTCCCGGGGGATGTGGCGCTGGAGGGGCGTCAGGATGCTCCCCGGGTGGAGCGAGAAGGCCCGCACAGCGTCCTTGGCGAGCGCGTCCAGGTGGACGGCGAAGAGCACGTTGGCCGTCTTCGCCTGCCCGTACGCCTCCCATTTGTCGTAGCCGCGCTCGAACTGCACGTCGTCCCACCGGATCGGGGAGAAGTGGTGTCCGCGCGACGACACCGCGACGACCCGGGCCCCGGGGCTGACGGCCGGCCACAGGCGGTTCACCAGCGCGAAGTGCCCGAGGTGGTTGGTGGCGAACTGCGCCTCCCAGCCGGGTCCGACGCGCGTCTCCGGGCAGGCCATGACCGCCGCGTTGTTGATCAGGATGTCGATGCCGCGCCCGGACGCGAGGAACCGGTCCGCGAACCCGCGCACGCTCTCCAGGTCCGCCAGGTCCAGCTCGTCCACCTCGGCGCCGTCGACGCCGCCGACGGCCTCCTTCGCGGCCTCCGGCCGCCGCGCGGGGACGACCACCCGCGCCCCCGCTCCCGCCAGCGCCCGCGTCGTCTCCAGACCGAGGCCCGAATAGCCGCCGGTGACGACGGCGAGCCTCCCCGAGAGGTCGATGCCCGCGAGGACGTCCCTCGCCGTGCTCGCGAAGCCGAACCCCGATCCGATCGTGTGCTGTGGAGTGGTCATGCCCGGAACGCTACGAGCTGGAGCGCGCTCCAGGTCAATCCCGTTCCGGGACGAGCGGGCAGTGGGTGCCCCGGTAGACCGTCGGGACGCAGCGGTTGCAGTGGACGCACAAGGACGGCGTGGACGGGTCGGCGGCGATCCGGTTCACGAGGTCGGGTTCGCGGAGGAGGGCGCGGGCCATGGCGACGAACTCGAAGCCCTCCGCCATCGCGGTGTCCATGGTCGCGCGGTCGGTGACGCCGCCCAGCAGGATCAGGGGCAGGTCGAGCTCGGCGCGGAACCTGCGGGCGTGCTCCAGCAGGTAGGTGTCCTGGTAGGGGTAGGTGCGCAGGAACCGCTTGCCGAACATCCGCAGGCCGATCCGCATGGGCAGCTTGTAGCTGGCCGCGAACTCGGGGATGGGCATCTCGCCGCGGAACAGGTACATCGGGTTGAGCAGCGAGCTGCCGGCGGTCAGCTCCAGCGCGTCGACGGTGCCCTCGTCCTGGAGCCCGCGGGCGACGTGGAGGCTGTCGTCGATCTCCAGCCCGCCGCGCACGCCGTCGCGCATGTTGAGCTTGGCGGTGATCGCGATGCGGTCGCCGACCTCGTCCCGGACGGCGCGGGCGATGCCGAGCGCGACCTTGGCCCGGTTCTCGATCGGGCCGCCGTAGCCGTCCTTGCGGTGGTTGAGGCGGGGGCTGAGGAAGGCGCTGGCCAGGTAGTTGTG
The DNA here is from genome assembly GCF_014208105.1 of Actinomadura coerulea. Classification (NCBI taxonomy): domain Bacteria; kingdom Bacillati; phylum Actinomycetota; class Actinomycetes; order Streptosporangiales; family Thermomonosporaceae; genus Actinomadura; species Actinomadura coerulea. The sequence goes on along the minus strand of NZ_JACHMQ010000001.1, from coordinate 1,238,796 downwards.
CCCGAGGTGGATCTCGACGGCGTCGAAGCCGGACTCGACCGCCAGCCGCGCGGCCCCGGCGTGGGCGCGGGTGATGCGCTCGATGTCCTCGGCCGTGGCCACCTTGGTGAAGGCCATGCCGAGCGGGTTGAAGAACCGCCCGGCCGAGACGGCGGGCACCCGGTTGGAGCTCGCGTCGGCGACCGGGCCGGCGTGCCCGAGCTGCGCGGACGCCGCGGCGCCCTCCGCGTGGACCGCGTCGGTGAGGCGCCGCAGCCCGGGGACGGCCTCCGGCCGCATCCAGATCTGCCGCCGTTCGGTCCGCCCCTCGGGCGCGACCGCGCAGTAGGCGACGGTGGTCATGCCCACGCCCCCGGCGGCCGGCCGCCGGTGGTATTCGATCAGGTCGTCGGTCACCAGGGCGTCGGGCGTCATCCCCTCGGACGTGGCCGCCTTGATCACGCGGTTCCGCAGCGTCAGCGGCCCGAGCCGCGCCGGTTCGAAGACCTCCACGTTCCGCCTCCTCGCCGTCCCGGTCAGCCCAGCCGCTCGATGATGGTGACGTTGGCCTGGCCGCCGCCTTCGCACATGGTCTGGAGGCCGTAGCGGCCGCCGGTGCGGTCGAGTTCGTGCAGGAGGGTGGTCATCAGGCGGGCGCCGGTCGCGCCGAGGGGGTGGCCGAGGGCGATGGCGCCGCCGTTGGGGTTGGTCGTGGCCGGGTCGGCGCCGGTCTCCTTGAGCCAGGCGAGGACGACGGACGCGAACGCCTCGTTGATCTCGACGGCGTCGATGTCGCCGATCGTCATCCCGGTCTTCTTCAGCGCGTGCGCGGTGGCGGGGATGGGCGCCGACAGCATCCGGATGGGGTCCTCGCCGCGCGCCGACAGGTGGTGGACGCGGGCGCGCGGGGTGAGGCCGTGGTCCTTGACGGCCTGCTCGGAGGCGATGAGCAGCGCGGCGGCGCCGTCGGAGATCTGCGACGAGACGGCCGCGGTGAGGCGGCCGCCCTCCACCAGGGTCCTCAGGCCGGCCATCTTCTCCAGGGAGGTGTCGCGGCGCGGGCCCTCGTCGGCCGTGACGCCCTCGATGGGAGCGGTCTCGCGCTCGAAGCGGCCCTCGTCGATGGCGCGGATGGCGCGCTGGTGCGACTCGTAGGCGAACGCCTCCATCTCCTCGCGTGAGATGTCCCAGTCGCGGGCGATCATCTCGGCGCCGTTGAACTGCGACACCTCGGCGTCGCCGTAGCGGCGGGCCCAGCCCGCCGAGCCCGCGAAGGGGCCCTCGGTGAAGCCGAGCGGCGCCGCGGCGGTCATCGCCGAGCCGATCGGGATCTGCGACATGTTCTGCACGCCGCCCGCGACGACCAGGTCCGACGTCCCGGACAGGACGGCCTGGGCCGCGAAGTGCACGGCCTGCTGGGAGGAGCCGCACTGCCGGTCGACCGTGACGCCGGGGACCTCCTCGGGGAGCCCGGCGGCCAGCCAGCAGGTGCGGGCGATGTCGCCGGCCTGCGGGCCGAGGGTGTCGACGCAGCCGAAGACGACGTCCTCGACGGCGGCCGGGTCGATCTTCGTCCGGTCCATGAGGGCGGTCAGCACGTGCGCGCCGAGGTCGGCGGGGTGCACTCCGGCGAGCCCGCCGTTGCGGCGCCCGACCGGGGCGCGGACCGCGTCGACGATGTAAGCCTCGGCCATGGGGGTGTCTCCTTCTTACGGGGCCTGGCTCGCCTGGATCCCTTCGAGGAACATGGCGAGGTACTGCTTGGCGATGTCGTCGGCGGACAGCCGCCCGCCGTGCTGGTACCAGTTCGCCGCGACCCAGACGGTGTCGCGGATGAAGCGGTAGATGAGGGTCCGGTCGAGGTCGGCGCGGAAGGCGCCCTCCTCGACGCCGCGGTCCAGCAGGGACAGCCACATCTCCTCGAACCGCCGCTGGGAGTCCAGGAGGTAGTGGAACCGCTCGCTGGTCGCGAGGTGCTTGGACTCGTTCTGGTAGAGGACGACGGCGGGCCGGTGCTTGTCGATCGAGCGGAACGACTCGACGACGATGCCCTCCAGGGTGTCGCGCGCACTGAGCCCGGCGTCCAGGACGCGGCCGTAGGCGGTCCACATGTCGTCCAGGAAAGTCGACAGGATCTCGTCGGCCATCGACTCCTTGGAGTCGAAGTGGTAGTAGAGGCTGCCGCCGAGGATTCCCGCGGCGTCGGCCACCTTCCGGACCGTGGTGGCTGAGTAGCCCTGGGAGGCGAACACCTCGGCGGCCGTGGCGAGCAGTTCGGCCCGCCGCCCCGCGCGGGCGGCGGCGGTGCCCTCGGCGTCGCGCCGTCGTGGACTCATGCGCAGTTCCTCATGTACCGGTGTTCCTATGCGTGCTGGGAGGAGACGGAGACGACCTCGCCCGTCATGTACGACGAGTAGTCGCTGGCCAGGAAGACGATAACGTTGGCCACCTCCCACGGCTCGGCGTAGCGGCCGAACGCCTCCCGGCGCGTCAGCTCCTCCAGCAGCTCCTCGGACGTCACCTTGACCAGGTGCGGGTGCATGGCCAGGGACGGGGAGACGGCGTTGACCCGGACGCCGAAGTCGGCGGCCTCCAGCGCCGAGCAGCGGGTGAGCGCCATGACCCCGGCCTTGGCGGCGGCGTAGTGCGACTGGCCCTTCTGCGCCCGCCAGCCGATCACCGAGGCGTTGTTGACGACGACGCCGGAGCCCTGGTCCCGCATGAGGCGCAGGGCGGCGCGGGTGCAGCGCATCGTGCCGGTGAGGGTGATGTCGAGGACGCGGCCCCACTGCTCGTCGGTCATGTCGACGAGGTCGGCCGTCCCGCCGAGGCCGGCGTTGTTGACCGCGACGTCGATCCGCCCGAACCGCTCCACGGCCCGGTCGTAGAGGGCCCGGACCTGGTCCTCGGAGGTGACGTCGCAGGGCAGCGCCTCGACCCGGTCGGCGCCGAACTCCTTCTCCAGCTCCGCCGCGGTCGCGGCGAGCCGCCGCTCGTGCGCGTCGGAGACCAGGACGCGGGCGCCCTCCTCCAGGCAGCGGCGGGCGGTGGCGCCGCCGATGCCGGCTCCGGCCGCCGCGGTGATCACGACGGCGCGGCCGGCGAGCAGGCCGTGCCCGGGGACGTAGGGGGGCGGGGTCATCCGCGTGCCTTCCTGTCGGCGGCCGGTTCACGGGGCAGTCCGAGCACGCGCTCGGCGATGATGTTGCGCTGGATCTCGTTCGACCCGGCGTAGATCGTGTCGGAGCGGGAGAACAGGAACAGCCGCTGCCAGTCGTTCAGGTCGTAGGGCCGCGGCTGCGCGGTCCCGCCGTCGGGGCCGGCGCCCGGGGCCCCGTCGGCGACGAGGCCGGCGGCGCCGAGGACGTCCATGGCGAGCTCGCCGAGTTCGCGGTGCCAGGTGCCCCAGACGAGCTTGGAGATCGACGACTCGGGGCCGGGCGCGCCCGACGCGACGCCCGCCATGGTGCGCACGGCGTTCAGCCGCATGATCTCCAGGCCCATGTAGGACCGGGTCAGCCGGTCGCGCAGCAGGGGGTCGTCGATGGCGCCGGTGCGGCGGGCGAGGTCGGCGACGCCCTCGAACTCGCGCCGGAACCCCACCTGCTGGCCGAGCGTCGCGACGCCGCGCTCGAACCCGAGCGTCGCCATCGCGATCTTCCAGCCCTCGCCGGGCGCGCCGACGATGTTGCGCGCGTCGGTGCGGGCGCCGTCGAAGAACACCTCGTTGAACTCGGAGGTGCCGGTGAGCTGGACGATCGGCCGGATGTCCACGCCGTCCTGCCGCATCGGGACGAGCAGGTACGACAGGCCCTTGTGGCGGGACGACCCCGGCTCGGTGCGGCACACGACGAAGCACCAGTCGGCTTCGAGGGCCAGCGACGTCCAGACCTTCTGCCCGTCGACCAGCCAGTGGTCCCCGGCGAGGGCGGCGCGGGTCTGCACGTTGGCGAGGTCGGAGCCCGCGTTCGGCTCGGAGTACCCCTGGCACCACAGCTCCCGCGCCGCCACGATCGGCGGCAGGAAGCGGGCGCGCTGCTCGTCGGTGCCGAAGGCGATGATCGTGGGTCCGAGCAGGTTCTCGCCGATGTGGTTGACCCGGGCGGGCCCGTCGGCGAGCGCGTACTCCTCGTGGAAGATCACCTGCTGCTCGACGGTGGCGCCGCGTCCGCCGTACTCGCGGGGCCAGCCGACGCAGGTCCAGCCGGCGGCGGCCATGTGCCGCTCCCAGGCCAGGCGCTCCTCGAAGGCCTCGTGCTCGCGGCCGGGGCCGCCGAGCCCGCGGGCGTGCGCGAACTCGCCCGACAGGTTGCTCTGGAGCCAGTCGCGGACCTCGGCGCGGAAGGCCCGGTCCGCGGGGGACTCGTTCTGCTTCACACCCCGGACTCTACCAAACAGTTGTTAGAAAGAATCACCCCCCAGGGCGGGTTCGGCCTCCCGCGCGGCCACCCGCCCCGCGACGGGGGGCGCGGCGGGCGCCGCGGCCCGGACCGGCGCGGGGGCCGGCGCGGCCGCCACCCCCCGGTGGAGCAGGTCGAACAGGCGGTCCCACCGGGCGAGGACGGCGTCCGGGCGGAACCGCGAAACCGAGGCACGCGCCCCGGACCCGAGCAACCGGCGCAGCTCCGGTTCCTCGATCAGCCGGCCGAGCGCGGCGGCGAACGCGGTGACGTCGCCCGGTGGGGCCAGCAGACCGTCCCTGCCGTCCTCGATGAGCGCCCGGACGCCCGGCGCGCAGTCGAACGCCACCGTGGGCAGCCCGTACGCCATGGCCTCCAGCACCGACATCGGGAAGCCTTCGGCCCGCGACGGCAGGGCGAACACCGACGCCTCGACGAGCGCCTCCTCGACGTCGGACACCACGCCCCGGAACTCGACGGAGCCCGACAGCCCGGCGGCGTCCGCCCGCGCCCGCAGGTCCTGCTCGTCCGGACCGCCGCCGTAGACGTGCAGCCGCCACCCCGGATGCCGTCCGGCGACGCGCTCCCACGCCTCCAGCAGCAGGTCCACGCCCTTCTCGTAGGCCAGGCGGCCTACGCAGGCGACGACGGGCAGGTCGAGCGTGGGACGCACGCCGGGCGTGACGTGCAGCGCGTTCGGAATGTGGTCGGCGTTGGTCATGCCGTCCCTGGCCCAGGCGTCGGCGTCCTCGGCGGTGAGCACCAGCATCCGGTCCGCGCGGGCGTAGTGCTCCTTGACCCGCCGGTACCGCGAGGACGCGCGGGTCGCCTGGTAGGACTCGTGGCTCATGGCCACGACGCGCAGCCCGGAGGTGTCGGCGAGCCGCACCCACTCCATCGCCCACACCTGCGCCACGATGACGACGGCCCCCGGTCTCGCGGCGGCGAACAGCTCCGACAGGCGCGCGGCGCCGCGCCGCTGGGCGGCCGTCCGCCACAGGTCGCGGGCCCGCGCCGCCGGGTCGAGCCGCTGCAGAGCCCTGCGCGGGCGCCACGCCAACGCGGGCGGGCCCCACTCCCCGTGCAGCACCTCGACGGCGTAGGAGCCGTCGCGGCCGTGGTGGTACGGCTCCAGCCCGCGACTGATCCCGACGAGGGTGACGCGGTCGCCGCGCCCGGCCAGCAGCCGCGCCATGTGGTGCGCCCACCGCTGGAGGCCGCCCATGTCGTCGGCGTTGTTGCACACGATGAAGACGTCACGCGGCGTGGCCATGGCGTTTCCCCCTCCTGCTCGGCGCGGCCGGAAAGTAGCGGTCCACCACCCTGCGCGCGGCGGTGCCGCGTTCGTGCTCGCCGAAGCGCGCGGCGAACGCGCGGCGCCGCCCGGCGTGCTCGCCCTCGGCCGCGTCCAGGCCGGCGAGCGCGGCGACGAGCTCGTCCTCGGTGCGGGTGATCGGCCCGGGGGCGTGCCGCTCCAGGTCGAAGTAGCCGGTGGCCAGGTCCCTGCCGTCCGGGAGGTGCAGCACGATCGGCCGGTCGAGCAGGGCGAAGTCGAACATGATCGAGGAGTGGTCGGTGACGAGGGCGTCCGCCAGCAGCAGGAGCGGCGTCACGTCGGGCACCGCGCCGACGTCCCGCATCACGGCCCGGGCGCCCGGCGGCACGTTCGCCCGGCACAGGTAGTGGGGCCGGACGAGCAGGACGTACTCCTCCCCCAACTCCCGCGCGAAGACCGCCGGATCCACGGGCGGGTCCTGGAGCCGGACGGGACGCCCCCTCGGCCCGGTGACGTACGTGGGCGCGTACAGGACGGCGCGGCGCCCGTCGTCCAGACCGAGCGAGGCGCGCAGGGCCTCGACTTCGGCGGCGAGCTCCGGATCGCCGTCCACCCCGTTGACCAGTGGGTCGTTGCGGGGGTACCCCACCGGGAGCAGCTCGGAGCGCACGCCGAGGCCGCTGCAGAGCGTCTCGGTGTCGTGCCCGGAACGCACCAGGAAGCAGTCGAAGCGCTCCACCATCCGCCGCAGCCGCGCCTGGTCTCCCAGGGGGCCCGACTTCAGCCGCGGCTGGTCCAGCCCCATCAGCTTGAACGCCGACCCGTGCCAGGTCTGGATGTAGGTGGTCTCGGGACGCTTGCGCAGCCGGTCCGGGAAGCCCTGGTTGTCGATCCAGTACTGGGCCCGCGCGAGCGCCAGGTAGTACGCCCACGATCCGCGCTTGACGAGCCGGGCGTCGCCCGGGAACCCCTTGGGGGACGACGCGTACGACCACACCGCCGTCACCGGGCGGCCGGACCTGCGCAGCTCCCGGTAGATGTACTTCGGGTTGTCGGAGTAGTGGCGGCCGAGCTGGCTCTCGAATACCGCCAGGCCGGTCCGGACCGGCAGCCGGCTCAGCACCCGGTTGAACACGATGATCTTGGTGTTCCGGCCGGTCAGCGTCCGGCGCACGGCCCTGTCCAGCGCCCAGACCCAGTGCCGGGCCAGCCGGACCGGCCGGGACAGGGCGGCGCGGCGCGCGGCGGCGCGGGTGAGCCGCGCCCACGGGCCCTCCGTCTCCAGGGCGAACGCCAGGTGCCCGCCCTCGGTCACGTACGAGCGGAGCCGGTCCCCCGCGAACCGCGTCAGCCGCGGCCGGACGGGCAGCGAGACCCCGCCGAGCGACGGCGACCCGCGCCCCTCCCCGAGCCGGGTGACCACCTCCTCGCCGTCCACCCGGAGGCGCAGCCGGACGTCCCAGACCGGGTCGACGAACCCGAAAGGGCGGATCCTGCGGGCGGGGTCGAACTCGGCATGCCAGGTGAGCCGGTCGCCCTCGTGCCGCACGGCCGCCCGGACCCGCCCCTTCCGTGATCGGCGGCGCCGATCGCGGAATTCCAGCGTCCCGGCCAGCTCGGCTCCCCGCGGGATCCGCTCCAGCGGGTTCAGCACGTAGCCGGCCATGAGCACGCGGCCGCCGCGCGTCTCCAGCCGCGTGACGGTGTTCGCCGGGCGCAGCTCCCGCAGGGGCCGCACATGGAAGCCGAAGGACGTGACGTCCCGGACGCGGCGGCCGAGCGTCCCGCGCGGGCGCCCGGCCCCCCAGTAGACGCGCCCGTCCCGCTCCACCAGGCGGGCGCGCAGCTCGGGACGCTTCGCGGGGTCGTACTCGGCGGCGGCGAGCGCCCCCGCGTGGTCGCCCTCGCGGATCAGGTGCGCGGCGATCGCGGGCAGCGGGTTGGCCTGCTCGAAGACCCGCGGGTCCAGCTCGGCCAGGTAGCCGGCGGCCAGGTCGAGGAAGCGCGCCTGGTGGGCCGGGTCGCGGTCGCGCAGGTCGCGCAGGTACAGCACCAGGTCGTGGTTGACGAACTTGACGTCCTTGGCCCGCTGCAGGTCGTAGGCGCCGCGCAGCGCGAAGAGCATGTCGATGCGGCGGTGGATCTCCAGCCGGTCGGCGAAGTTGGCCAGCTCGGAGCGCCGGTTGGAGATCGACGGCGCCGGCGTCCGCTCCTTGACCAGCCAGTTGTAGACGCGGTGCGGGATCAGGGCGGTCCGTCCCGCCGCCAGGTAGGCCTCGGCGGTGAACAGCAGGTCCTCGTAGTGCAGCCCCTCGACGAACCGCAGGCCGTGCTCCTCCAGGAAGCCGCGCCGGTAGGCCTTGTTCGTCGAGAGGGTGTCGTAGAGGAGATCGGGGTTCTCGCTCAACGACCCGTAGACGGCGCTGTGCCGGTAGAGCCACGGGTACCAGGGCCGGACCCGCCCCTTGGCGCCCTCGGGCAGGTCGAGGAAGATCCGGTCGCAGAGCCCCGAGACCATGTCGGCGCCGGTGTCCTCGGCGGCGGCGAGGAGGTTGAGGCAGGCGTGCCGGTCCAGCAGGTCGTCGCTGTCGAGGAACATCACGTAGCGGCCGGTGGACGCCTCGATCCCGGTGTTGCGGGGACGGCCGCAGCCGCCGGAGTTGACCGGCAGGTGGACGGCCCGGATCCGCCCCGGGTGGGCCGCGGCGAGCCGGTCGGCCGCCTCGCCCGTCCCGTCGGTGCTCGCGTCGTCGACGATCACCGTCTCGACGCCGCCCAGCGACTGCGCCAGCGTCGAGGCCACCGCCCGTGGAAGCCTCCGGGCGTCGTTGTAAGCGATCACCACCACGCTGACATCCGGGCGCACCGCCATGGGCATCCCCCTCCGCAGACTCCGGCGTCCTGGATTCCTTTCCAGGAACTCCGCACTGAGGTCCAAGAGGGATCAAAGGCTGTCAACGCTTAGCATTACCCACCGTCAACGGAGGCATTGGGCACGGCACCCCGGATCGCCAGAAGGCGCCCGGCGGGAGCCGGGCGCCTTCGTGAAGCGTGCGCCTTCTCGGGCGGTGTCGGGTCAGCGGGCGTAGTCGGGGTAGCCGTAGCCGACGACCTGCGACTTCTCGCGGACCTTCTTCTGCACCGCATTGTCGGTGTTGCCCTCGATGGTGGTGATGCTGCCGTTGCCGTTGTCCTTGACGACGATGCCGACGTGGTCGATGTCACCGATGCCGGCCTTGGAACCGTCCTGCCAGTCGAAGAACACCACGGCACCGGGCTTGGCTGTGTGGCCCCAGCGGTCGGTCTGCTTGAACCAGCTCGCGTGCTGGACGGTATAGGCGTCCCAGCCCATGTTCTTGACGCCTGTCTGGGCGCCGAGCCAGGAGACGAACATGTTGCACCACTGGGCGCCGTTGTACTCCTTGACCGAGAAGCCGCCGTCGCGCTTGGCGGTGGCCTTGGCCTGCGGAGTCGAGACGAACCACTTGTGGTACTTGGTCTGGCCGCCCTTGCCCTCACGGACGCCGACCTGCTTCTCCGCCAGCTTGATCACTTCGGCGGGCTTGACCGCGTGCGGGGGGACCTTGAAGCCCTCGCGCCGCGCCTCGGCCGCGACGTTCTGGGCCTTCACCGTCTTGGCGTGGGAGGAGTTGGTGTGAACGGCGGTGCCCTTCTCAGCGACCACCGCCGCCTGGGCGGAGGAGGTGTCGGCGACCGCACGGCCGCCGGCGAGGGGGTTGACCACCGAGAGCCCCACCGCACCCGCCAGGACCGCGCCGACGGCGACGCCGACGGCCTTGTCCTCGGGCGAGAGGCGGTTGAGCGAAAGTCGATCGAAAAGACCGGACATGCAGGGAATCTCCTTGTCTTCCATGGCGCCTACCGGGTTAGCTGACGGATTCGGGCATGGAAGCAGCCCTACGGCGCGACTCTCGGGCGCGCCGATTCACCCCAGAAACGTGGGTCCCCGGCTCCGTTCCGGTCACCGACCGGACGGACTCGGCCTCGCACCGCGCGAGCGGTGCAGGTATACGGATGTTCTCTCTGGCAGATCTTGATGAGGGGGCGCGCGTCGATTGGCGCGCATCGCGTGCGGATACCGCTCCGCGATCCTCGGCCGCGCATGGTGCGGCCGGTGGCAACGCATGGGACGCGTTGCGTGATTCGGGATCGAAGGTACCAACCTTCTCAAGAAAAGCAAACCAGGCATAAAGTAAAGTCTTGCCTGCTCAAAGCCCTCTCAAGAGACTCCCAACACCGGGGCCCCTCCGCGTCTTCCCGATCTTTGCCGAAGTGCCCCTGAAGCCCTTGCCCGCCGTACTTACCGGGCCTTCGGGAAAAGGTAAAGAAGATCGAATTAGGGGCGGGCGGCGTTCTCCGCCCGGCCGGCCCGCCACTCGCCCGCCCCGCGGGGTGAGGCACACGTCACACTCGGCGATCTTCGCTGGCCGGGCGTGCCCTTCGTCACCGCGAGGCCCCGGCGGTCACTCCATGTAAAGGGCGAAGAGCGTGGTGTCGTCCGCCGCCCGGTCGTGCTCCATCCGCGCCAGCACCTCGTCCAGCACCCGCTCGGGACGCGAGGAGGAGTCACGCAGAATGTGGGTCAGGCGGACGATCCGCTCGTCCAGGTCCGCGTCGCGGCGCTCCACCAGGCCGTCGGTGTAGAGGAAGAGCATGTCGCCCGACTTGAGCCCGGTGGTGATCGTCGTGTACTCCCAGCCGGGCATGGCGCCGAGCATCGGGTCGCGGACCACCTCTAGCGGGGCCGCCCGCCCGTCCCGGACCAGGATCGGCGGCGGATGGCCCGCGCACGTCCACTCCAAGAGGTGCCGGGCCGGGTCGTAGTGGGCGACGATGGCGGTGCCCGTCGCCGGCGGGTCCATCGCGCCGATCAGCTCGTTCAGCCAGCCGACCAGCCGTCCCGGGCGCTCCCCCGTACAGGTGAGGCCCAGCAGGCCGTTCCGGGTCCGCGCCATCGCCGCCGCCGCCGGCAGCCCGTGCCCGGCCGCGTCCCCGATCGCGAACATCGCCCGCCCGTCCTGGAACGCTTTGGTCGCGAACCAGTCGCCGCCGATGCGGGCCGTGCTCTCCGCCGCCATGCTCCGGATCGAGGTGCACATGCCCGGCAGCTGCTCGAGCTCGTCCTCGTCCGGCAGGATGGCCCGCCGCAGGGTCACCGCCACGCGCCGCTCCTGCGCCGTCCGCGCCTGCTGGCGCAGCATCTGCCGCCGGGTCTCGGCCAGCGCGCGCTCCACCCCGCGCCGCCGCGTGATGTCCTGCGACACGATGTTGATCGAGACGGGCAGCCCGGACTCCCCGAGCACGGGCTCGGCGAAGACCCACAGGTGGCGGGGTGTTCCGTCGTGGCCGATCACGCGGTGCTCCGCCTCCACCGGCTCGCGGCGCGAGAACATCGTCTGGACGGCCTCCTCGACCAGGGGCAGGTCGTCGTCGGCCACGACCTTCGGCAGGTCGTGCGGCATCGGCGGCACCTCGTCGGGAGACAGGCCGTAGTTGGCCAGCATCTGGGGCGTCCAGTCCGCCTCACCGGTGGCCAGGTCCCACTCCCCGAACCCGATCAGCGCGAGCCGCTCGACCCGCTCCAGCCGCCGCGCGATGCGGTCCTCGGCCAGGTGGTACCGCCACGTCACGCAGACCCCGGTCGGCACCCGCACGCACCGCACGCTCATCCGCGACGAGCGGGACAGCCCGCGCTGCGCGGTCGAGTACTGGATCGAGGAACGTTCCAACCGCGTCCCGGTGTCCAGCACCCGGACGTAGTCGTCGAACAGCCCGCTGAGCACCGCCCCCGGATCCGTCCGCAGCAGCCGCAGCCCGGTCAGCTCCTCCCGGCCCCGCCCGAACATGTCCCTGGCGACGCCGTTGAGCTCCGCGAAGAGGAAGTCCGCCACGTTGCCGTCCGGCCCCCGCACCGGGACCAGGTGGGCCGCCGAGTCGAGCGCCCCCTCCAGCACCGCCGTCGCCGCCGGGTCGTCGGGCACCCTCACGAGGAGCTCCGCGTCCCCCCCGGTGTCCTCGGCCGTCACCCGGCGCAGCACGTCCTCGGCGTCCGACAGGACCGCCTGGCGCTTCGCGGGGACCTCCTCGGTGCGCGGCGCCCGGCGCCCCGCCACCACGGCCCCCACCGGCCCGCCGCCCCCGTCCTTGACCAGCAGCGACGCCGCCTCGGCCATCTCGATGTCCAGATCGCGCGCGAGCCAGATCAGGTGCTGCAGGGCCTCGCCCGGGGGGACGCCGAGACGCCGGGCCAGCACGACCCGCGCCTCCGCCAGCACCGCCCGGTCGTGCGCCGCGCCCCGGAGGTCCTCCATGTCCGCAACGTGCACCCCGGGCTGGGTGCCCTCCGCTTCCGCCAACCCGTCCCCCGTTCGGCGTCACCTGCCCCTGGGAGAAAAAAGCTACATACGTCAGCGAGGGACTATTCGCCCATGCCCATGCAAAGAGCCTAGATCTTTGCCCGGGTTTTCCCTCCACGCCCGAACTCGACCGCTTCCGGTGACCGTCTCAAGACGGACCCCTTCCTCGCCCTGTGACCTACGTCACCCGCGTCACCTGTCGCGTCAGCGAGGTGATCCGCGCCGCCGCCGTCCCGAACGGCGTCCCCGCCGGATGCAGCGTCAACACCGCCACGATCTTGTCCCCCACGACCCCCGTCGTGTGCAGCACGGGCCGCCCCAGCCCCAGATCGGGCCGCCACGCCGCCGGCCGCACACGGCACGGCTCCGACGGCGTCTCCCCGAACCCCGACCACCCTTGCTTGACGGCCCAAGGCCGCTTCACCGCCCGCGGGATCCCGAACGTCTGGTCGAACCCGTCCGTCCCGCAGGGCGTCGACCTCCGCAACTGCTGGAGCACGAACTCCCGCTGCCCCTCAGGCGCCCGTTCCAGCAGATACCGATACATCCGCACCACGTCCCGCGCACTGAGCGCCGTGTACCCCCAGAACCCGGGCTTCTCCGCGGGCGGCGGCGCGGTGTCCTCCAGCCCCATCCTGCGCACCATCCGCTCGATGATCTGCTTTCGCCCGCCCCGCCGCCAGAACTCCGTGGCGGCCCCGTCGTCACTCGACCGCAGCATCGGCACCAGCAACCGGCGATCGGCCGCCGACACCTCATGCCGGTCCATGTAGTCCAACGCGATGAGGATCTTCACGACCGAGGCCGACCGGAACGTCCGCCGCGCCGCCCGCGCGACCACCACCCGCCCCGCGGCCCGGTCGAACACCACGTACGAGGCCCGCACCCCCGCCGGCACCCGCACGACCGGCGCCTTGGACGGCACCTCCGAAACCCGCGGCACGGACCCCTCCGGCTCAGGACTCCCGCTCACCGACCGAGCTCCTCCGCCGTCCCCGCACCCGCACACCAGCCCAAGGCCCAGGACCCCGGCCAGCACCGCCCGCAAACGCACCATCAGGCCTGCCTACCAGAGATCCGCGCCCCCGCATCTCGGTACGCACGACCCCGCAGACTGCGCTACAGTAATCACGCCCGCTCAAACGGGCACCGGGACGTAGCGCAGTTTGGCAGCGCACTTGACTGGGGGTCAAGGGGTCGTGGGTTCAAATCCCGCCGTCCCGACAGAGCTCAGAGGCCGGATCCGATCCCACGGATCCGGCCTTTTCCCGTTCGTACAGCTACGAAGTACAGCCACAGCGCTTGATCGGTGGTCCCCCCCGCTGGTCCCCATCGGTGCCAGCCAGAGGCACAGCAAGCCGCTTGAGCGCCCCGGTGAAGCGCCCCGGGTCGGATGGAGGCTCGTTTCCCTGAGAGGATCGAGTCATGGCACGTCCGTCCCCCTATCCCCCTGAGCTGCGCAGGCGCGCGGTCCGCATGGTGGCCGAGGTCCGCCCGGACTACCCCAGTGAGTGGTCGGCGATGAAGGCCGTCGCGGCCAAGCTGGGAGTCACCTCGACCGAGACGGTGCGCAGCTGGGTGCGTCGGGCCGAGGTCGACGCCGGTGCCCGGCCGGGGACCACGACCGAGGAATCAGCCGAGCTGAAGCGGCTCAAGCGGGAGAACGCCGAGCTGCGGCGGGCGAACGAGATCCTGAAGGCGGCGGCGGGTTTCTTCGCGGCCGAGCTCGACCGGCCACCCAGGTACTGATCGCGTTCATCGACGCGTTCAAGAGGGTGTTCGGGGTCGAGCCGATCTGCCGGGTGCTGTCTGCGCACGGCACCAAGATCGCACCGTTCACCTACTACGCCGCCAGGTCGCGTCCGGCCTCGCCCCGGGCGGTCCGTGACGAGTGGCTCAAGACCGAGATCACCCGCATCTACACCGACAACTACCGGGTCTATGGCGCTCGCAAGATCTGGCGGCAGCTCCAGCGCGAGGGCCATGTCGTGGCCCGTTGCACGGTGGAACGGCTGATGCGCGAGCTGGGCCTGCACGGTGCCCGCCGCGGCCGCAAGATCCGTACCACCGTCCGCGACGACGGGCATGAGCGGGCCACCGACCTGCTGCGCCGCGACTTCACCGCCAGCAGCCCGAACCGCCGATGGGTGGCCGACTTCACCCACGTGACCACCTGGGCCGGCGTGGTCTACGTCGCGTTCGTGGTCGACATCTTCTCCCGCGCCATCGTCGGCTGGGCGGCGGCGACCACCAAGCGGACTCGGCTGGTGCTGGATGCGCTGGACATGGCGCTGTGGCGGCGCGACCGCGCCGGCCGCCCCGTCGGGCCCGGCCTGGTGCACCACAGCGACGCGGGGTCGCAATACACCTCTTTCCGGTTCACCACGCACCTGGTCGACGCCGGGATCGACGCCTCCATCGGCACCGTCGGCGACGCGCTCGACAACGCATTGATGGAGTCGGCGATCGGCTTGTACAAAACCGAGCTGATCAAACCTGGTGGGCCGTGGAAGAACCTGACCGGCGTCGAGCTGGCCACCGCCGAGTACGTGGACTGGTACAACACCACCCGGCTCCACGGTGAGATCGGCCACGTCCCACCCGACGAATACGAGGCCCTCTACTACCGCCAGAACCACACAGAACCACAGGTCACAGCCACAACCTAAAGCCTCTACCGAACCCGGGGCGCTTCACTCACAACGTCCCGTCCCCACCAGAGGCCTCACATGCTTTTGTACCGTGCTTCGCTGCCGTTGTCGCGCCGAACCCTGGCCTACGCCACCGGTGTCGTCCGCCGCCAGGTCAACGGGAGCAAGGGCCGGCGCCTACCTCCGGGCATGCAGGCTCTGATGACCTTGGTCTACTTGCGTAAGGGCGAGACCTACGCCGAACTGGGCGCCGGATTCGGTGTGTCGACCACCACCGCGTGGCGCTATGTCAACGAGACCGTCGACCTGCTCGCCGCCCGATCGCCCAAACTCGGCGCCGCCCTGGCCAAAGCGGTCAAAGCCGGGCTGCCGTACCTGGTGCTGGACGGCACCTTGATCTCGATCGACCGGGTCGCCGCCGACCGGCCCTACTACTCGGGAAAGCATCGTCGCCACGGCATGAACCTCCAGGTCATCGCCGCACCGGACGGGACACTGCTGTGGGTGTCGGGACCGCTGCGCGGCTCGGTCCACGACTTGACCGCGGCCCGGATCTGGGGTGTCATCCGGGCGCTGGCCGCCACCGGCCTGCTCGTGCTGGCCGACAAGGCCTACCAGGGCGCCGGCGCGCACATCCTCACGCCCTACAAGGGACGTGACAAGCCCGGGCCGCAGAAGGACGCCAACCGCGCACATGCCAAGCTCCGCGGACCCGGCGAACGCGCGAACGCGCAGCTCAAGTCATGGCGAATCCTGCGGAAGCTGCGCTGCTGACCCCACCGCGCCGGCCGCCTCGCCAAGGCCATCCACACCTTGCAACTCCGCGAGACCGCATCACGCTGAAAAAGGCTCAGTGATTGCCTGCCCTCAGCCCCCGACCGCCCTGTATGTACATCCGATGTCAGTCTTGGCGGCTACGCTCTATGCACGTTCTCCCACAGCGCCCAGGTCGGTCGGGGACGTCTTCGAACGACAGTGCGAGGAGTGGTGGTCGATGAGCAGAGCTTCCGAGCAGAACGACACCGAATCGGTCGGGGCAATCGTGCCGGAAGGCAGCTTGGAGCTCGCTAGTGCGGTGGAGGCTATCCGGGGTCAGCTCTCCGAGGCGATGGAGCGCGCCGAAGCTCATCGGCTTCAGTTCGAGCTCGGCGACATCGAGATTGAGTTCACCGTAACCTTGACTGACGAGGCCAAGATTGACGGTGGGGTTAAGGTCTGGGTCCTCAATGCTGGAGGTTCCACTGCGAGCTCCACCGCAGCCGCCCACCGAGTGAAGTTGACCCTTAAGCCCCGCGATATGCACACCGGCCGGTCGCCGCAAGTGTCTGACACCGTACGAGCAACGCCGCCCCGGTGACGTAGCACCGGTGGCAGGACCGAAGGCGTTGACGACTGGGGGACGGCTGCGGTGAGGATCGCGCACCGGGTGGTGGATGTGCTCCACGGATCCAGATTCGGGTCCGGTTTCCTGGTCACCGATCGACTCGTACTCACAGCCAAGCACGTTGTCCGTCCTGGGGAGGACGCCTACGTGCGTACTCTCTCCAACGGACGTCAACTGCGGGTCGAGCTCGTGTGGTGGGGATCTGATGTCGACGCCGCGTTGTTGCGGATCATCGACTCAACCTGGGTTCCGCCCGAGGGACTCACCCCCGTCCGTTGGGGTCGTCTCATCACGATGAAGTACTCGGTTCCATGCGAAGCGATCGGTTTTCCGTGGTCTCAGGAGCAACCGGATGGCAGGCGCGACACCGAGCACCTGCGCGGGGAAATCAACCTGGGGACCGGACTTCTTGACGGCCGTTATCAGATCTCTGTGTCCAGCGGTGCGCCGGACACGCCCGCAGCAGGCCTGGCCTGGGCTGGAATGTCCGGCGCCGCGGTGGTCTCTGGCGAGCATGTTGTTGGACTGATCGCCGACGAGACACCTAGGTTCGCACGCGACAGGCTAACCGCCGAACCCGTCACGCGGCTCCTGCCGGACGAAGGCTTCCGCGAGCTGTGGTCGGAAGAGACAGGCATGCCTCCGGTCGCCGAGTCAGTCGAACTCGCTGACTTGGGAACGCCTTACCGCCGGCCGAGTCGAAAGAGCTCCCCCGCGTCGTTGTTGCGGGCCGAAGCTGAGGTGGTGCGGTTCCGGGGTCGATCCGGCGAGCTCGAGACCCTTCTTGGATGGTGAGAAGGGGTAGGGCCGGGGATGCAGTTGCTCACCGGGCCGGGCGGACGAGGAAAGACCCGGCTGGCTCGCGAGCTGGCATCTCGGCTCCGCGCCCAAGGCTGGGAAACCATCTGGCTCCGGCAACGGGCCATCGATTCCTACGAGCCTCTCCGCGACAACGAGGAGCCGGTGCTTGTCGTGATCGACTATGCCGAGACGCGAACGGAGCAGCTCCGTAATGTTGTCTTGGCTGCAGTGGCGCATAGCGGACCAGCGCTTCGGATCCTGGCTCTTGCTCGGTCGGAAGGCGAATGGTGGCAACAGCTCAAGGATGATCTCGCCCCGGACGCAGGCATGTTCCTGGACGAGGTTCGTGTATTCCGGCTATCGGCCCTCGAGGAGACTGTGGAGGGGCGCCACGATGCCTTCCAGGAAGCTCTCTCCGATCTCAGAGATGCGCTCCCGAGCAAGCACCGGCCCGCAAAGTCTTTGCCGCCGCCCAGTGACCTATCCCATCCCAGGTACAAGTCACCGCTCGCGCTGCAGATCGCAGCCCTGGCCACCTTGTTGCAAGTGACGCAGCCGGTTGATCTACCCCCGTCTTCCCCCTACGAAGAGGTCCTACTCGAACACGAGCGACGCTACTGGATGACCGCAGCGTCACCCTACGGGGTCACCATCCACCGGGAGACGCTCGACCTCGCCATTGCAGCCGCCACCTTGTTCGGTGCGGCGAGCCGAAAGGAGGCCCTCGCCCTACTCACCTCCGTCCCAGGCCTATCCGATCAGCCGCATGATATGCGTCTCCGCGCCGCCAGCTGGTGGCGCGACCTCTATCCCTCGGTGGATGACCAGCAATGGGGCGGCCTGGAGCCCGACCTTCTGGGTGAGCATCACATCGCTCGCGTGCTGCGTCGGGATTCAGGCGTGCTGGGCTCACTCTTCACGTCCGCCTCGGCCGAGCAAGCCCAGTATGCGCTTACAGTCCTCTCCCGTACGTCGGTCCACCAAGATGACGTCGGAGAGCTCCTTCCACCGCTGCTGCTTGAGTTCCACCACCTCGCCCCACTCGCCATCCCCATCGTCGCCCAGAGCGAGGACCCAGCCGCCCTGGTGCGGGCGCTGACCGAGTTCATTAGATCCCCGGCCCCACCAACTGACGCCCTAATGGCGGTGGCAACAGCGATCCCCGATCACACTCAACGACTTGCCGAACAGGCGGTCGAAGTCTGGATCGACCTCGCGAGAGCCTTGGACGAAGTCGAAGAAAAATCTCCGTCCCACATGGAGGCTCTCGCGACGGCGAGGAACAATCTCGCCAACCGCCTGGCAGCCATCGGGCTCTACGAAGACGCTGCAGTGGTCGCTGGCCGTGCACTCGAGGAGCTCAATGCCCTATCCGATGCTCTGCCAGGTGGAGCTCGAGACCTCCGCGCACAGGTCCTGCACAACCTTGCTGCACACCTTAACGAGGCTGGCCAGCCCCGCGACGCCCTCCAGGCCCACGCCGAGGCGATCGAGGAGTACCGGGCAATGGCCCAGCACGATGCGAGCGCTCATCTTCCCGACCTCGCCATGGCGCTCAATTCGTACGCGATCAGTCTCGCCCAACTCAACTGCGGCGATGAAGCACTAGCTGCGTGTCAGGAAGCAGTGGCTATCCATCGCACCATCGAAGCCTCTGATCCCGGTACCCACCTTGATGGCCTCGCCCAGGCACTCAACACACTGGGCGCCCGCCTGAGCGAGAACGGACTTCACGACCATGCCGTTGCCGTCGGGGAAGAGGCCGTGACGGTCGCCCGGCGGCTCTCAGAGCACGACCGAGATGCCCATGTGTACTTGCTCGCAACGACGCTGAACAGTTACTCGGCCCATCTCCGGCGCGCTGGTCGTGACTCTCTCGGGGCGGCAGCTGAGGCGGTCCGTCTCTACCGCACGCTGGCCAAGACCAATCCTCGCGGCAACCTTCCCCGTGTGGCAGGTGCCCTGGCCAACCTCGCCGGGCATCTCGGCAGCGTCGGCAGGCATCAGGAGGCCCTGCGGTCTCTTCAGGAGGCCATGGAGATCTACGAGCAGCTTCCCGATGACGTTCGTAAAGGATTCCTCTCCCGAGAGGCTCAGACACTCAGCAATCTCGGAAACCGGTTGGCGGCCCTCCACCGTCCCGAGAAGGCGGCAGAGGCTTGTCGGCGGGCAGTAGAGCTGATGATTGCTCTCGCCGCCGAATCGGCGGTGCACCTCGCTGGCCTCGCCAGGTGTCGCGCGAACTATGCCGCCCGCCTTGCCACCCTCGGGCAATTCCACGACGCGGTCCGGGAAGCGACTGACGCGGTCCAAATCTATCGAGAGCTTGCCGATCTGCAGCCGGGACGCTACGAGCGCGAGTTCAGCGGAATGCTCGCGACCTTGGGCTCAGTTCAGGTCATGACCGAGGACTACCATGCTGCGGCCAGAACGCTTGCTGAGGCCATTCTCCGCGCTCCCGATGACGGCCCTGACCAGCACATCGACCTGGCGATCAACGCCCTGCGTCGGGCACACGCCCACGCACCTGCCGAGACGCGGACCGGCTGGCAGGCAGTGACCGGCATGTCTTTCCCCGAGTGGCTCCGCGACGAACGCCCCTGAGACCTCCACGTGGCCCCAGCCCTCGTTCAACCAGACTGATGTTGCCCCGGTTTCACGGACTCGCTGGTCAGGAGATCAGGTTCAGCGGGTGGGTGCTTTCGAACTGTATCGGGCTCATGTGGACCAGGGCGGAGTGTCGTCGGCGGCGGTTGTAGAACCCTTCGATGTATTCGAAGATCGCGTTGGCGAACTCGACGCGGGTCCGCCAGCGTTGCCGGTCGAGTAGCTCGGTTTGCATGCGTGCCCAGAACGATTCGGCCACGGCGTTGTCGTAGGGGTCGCCGACGGTGCCCAGGGAGGGTAGGAGTCCGGCTCGGCGTGCGCGTTCGGTGAAGGTCCATGAGGTGAACTGGGTGCCGTGATCTGCATGGATGATCGTGTCAGGGATCTGTCCGGCGGTGCCGCGGGAGTCAATTGCCATGCCGAGAGCGGAGGTGGCCAGGTCGGCTCGTTGCCGTGAATCGATGGCCCAGCCGACCACTCGGCGGGAGTAGGCGTCCAGGACCACGCAGCAGTAGAGCTTGCCCTCGCGGGTGGGGTGCTCGGTGATGTCGGTGACCCACAGCTGGTTGGGGCCATCGCGGTGGAAGTCGCGTTTCACCAGGTCGGTGACCGTTGCCGCGGCGGGGACCCGCTTGGCGCGACGCCGCAGGGGCAGCCCTGCCAGGCCGGCCCGCTGCATCAGCACCGCCACCGTCTTGCGCGAGACGGCCACGCCCTGGCCCTGGACGAGCTCGGCGCGCACTCGGGGCGATCCATAGGTCTGTCGTAATGCCTGGTGGATGGCAGTGATCTGGTCGGTCAGCCACGCTTGACGGATGGCGCGCGCCGAGGGGGGTCGGGTGCGGGCGTCGTAGAAGCCCGACCGGGACACTCCGAGCGCGAGACATGCCTGCTTGACCGGGACGCCCTCAACGGCCAGCTCGGCTACCAGGGCGAACCGGGCTTTTGGGGGCACCACCTGCTCGACCGCCGCGGCGGCCTTCCGCAGGATCTTGACCTCGTTCTCCAGCTCGGCGATCCGTGCCCGGGCCTGGGCCAGGGCAGCGGACTCGGCCTCTGCGGGGCTGAGCGGCTTCAGGCCACGCTCTATCAGGTCCCGCCGTTTCCAGCGGTGCAAGCACGACTCCGCGATGCCCAGCGCCGCGGCCACGTCCCGCACCGATCGTCCCGACTCCAGCAGATCCAGGGCACGCCGACGAAACTCTGGCGGGTAAGGCTTGGGCACGAAAACGATCTCCTTCACAAGATCGCCGAACCCTACCTCTCTCAACATCCGCGCCCGTCAAACGGGGGCAACATCACCCTCCTGCAATCCGTGGACCTGGTTCACGAAGAACCGCATTTCCGACGGTCGGCCATTCTCGGCGGTCAGGCGCCGGTGTGAATGTGCGCCGCCCACAGGCTCGGCCTCGTGGGATGGGCGTCGCGTACGGCACGTACGGCCTGGTGCAGGGCGTAGGCGGCCTGGGCGGGGTCGAGAGGGCCGCCCGCTGTGAGCGTGGCGTAGAAGGCGTCCGCGATTCCGGCGGCGACCATATCGTTCACGGCCCACAGAGTGGCGATGACGTGCGGATAGCCGGTGAGCTGGAAGGCGGAGGCGACGTGGACGGCCTCGTCGGCGAGCCTGATGCTGGCCGTGGCGGCGGTCTCGCAAGCCGACAGGTACGCCAGGCGGGCTCGGTGGAGATTCAGGGAACCCAGTAATGCCACGGTGAGCGGGGCGCTCTCGTGATCGTGCAGAAGCAGACGGCTGCGGGAGGGATTGGCGGCGTCGGTGATGCCGTGGCAGGCGAAGTGGACGACGGGATGGTCCGCCAGGTGGGCGATGACCGTGGACAGCGTGGGAGTCGCGTCCGAGTGCGACCCGGGTTCGGGCTCGGTCAGGCAGGTCGCCCCTTCCAGGCGATCGGCAAGCATCCGCGCCTCCTCGCGGACGAAGCCGAGCCGTCCGTGCCCGGGCAGGCCCGGAGTGGTGGGCATCGCGACGATCAGAGCTTCGGTTCCAGCGGGCTGGAGATGGGTGCGGCGGCGGGCATGGCGCAGTGCCGTCAGAGTCGGCGTGTGGGACGACACCACCCGGTCCAGGACCATTCGCCCGCCAGGACCGTCGGTGGGGTGGCCGGCGGCGTGCAGGGGCAGCAGGCTCATCAGCCCTCCGGGGACCCACCACAGCCGTGGCCGTTCCCCGCGGGCGGGAGGGCCGTCGTACCCGAGAGCGTCCAGGACCGGGCCGGCGGCGGCGTCCCAGAGCCATCGCAGGACCCCCGTGAGCCGCTCTTCCGCCTTCTTCTTCTCGTCCGGCGCCGTGCCCGGTGACGCGATCACGGCGAGCGCTTCGTGGAACGACACGACCTGATCTCGGACGGCATCGGGGGTCAGCCCGGGGAGGGGGAGGCTGGTGATGGCGTCCCGTGTGAGCAGGAGCGCGTCGCTGCGGAGAGGGCTGACGTTCAGTACCACGACCGGGCCGTGCCGGGCCTGCTCGCGCAGCTCCCGCACCGACGGCGGCAAGGCGAACGAGCCGAAGCCCTCCAGGGACCGGATCTCGTCCATGACGGCGGAGAGTTCCCTGGCCAGCCTCCGGCGGTCCACTCCTTCCCGTCCGCTCACGGTCCTGGCGGATTCGGCGGTCTCCAGAGGGGACGGGACGTCGTCGAGCCGATCGCGGAGGCAGACGAACCGGGCCGTCAGGCCGGGAGCCACCCGGGCCAGTTCCGTGAGGTCGTTGCGGACCTCTAGTGCCTGGCTGAGCAGGACACCGCGCCCGGCCTCCAGCAGGCGCAACGCCCGGGCCGGCCGTTCGTGGACGGGCACGGCCGGATCGGCGAGCGCGAGAGCCGCGGCGTCGGCGGCCAGCCCGGCGAACCCGCCCAGCTGATGCTGCTGGTCGCCGCGCGCCAGTTCGCGGGGCGCGACCGTGGGCAGCAGTTCCACCGCCTCCGCCAGCAACTCCGCGGCCCACGACGGCCGGGCCCCCGCCGAGCGCCGCGCGGCGCTCCAGGCGGCGCGGATGCGCGCGGACGGAGGCGCCTCGGCGAGCCGGGCTGCGGCCCCCCAGGCGTCGAGCGCCTCCTCGCGGCAGGACGGATCACCACTCCGCCTGGACTGGTCTTCGAGTGCGGCGGCGAGATCCCCCAACCGCCATACCCGTTCCCTGTGGTCGGCGGGCGTCAGGGCGAGCGCTTCGCGATGGAGGCGGAGCGCCTCGCCGAAGTCCGCCGCGTCGGCCCGCTCCTCGGACCGCAGTTGGAGAAAGGTGCCCAGGCCGGACATGGTGGCGGCCCGTTCGGCGGCGCTCTCGCCGCCGACCGCCAGCGCTTCGCGGAACAGCCGTATGGCCTCGTCGAGATCCTCCGGCCGTCCCGTCCGCTCGAACCGGGTGCCGAGGACGCGGCCGAGGACGGCGAGCCGGCGGGCCCGGCGCTGATGGCGGGCGGGCGTCAGGTCGAGCGCCTCCCGGTTGAGGCGTACCGCCTCCTCCAGGTCGGCGCCGTCGCCGGTCCGCGCGGAGCGGACGGCCAGGGCGGTACCGAGGTTGACCAGGTGCAGGGACCGGGACCAGTCGCCGGAGGCGTCGGCGGCCAGGGTCTCACGGTAGAGACGCACCGCGTCGTCCAGATCGGCTGACATCCCGGTGGCCTCGAAACGGCTTCGCAGGACATTGCCGAGGTCGGTGGTATGGACGATCCACTCCAGGCCACCCGTCGGGCAGGCGGCTGCGGCGCGTTCGAAGCAGGAGACCGCCTCGTCGAGGTCCGCCGGCGAGCCTGTCCGCTGGTAGCGGGCCTGGAGCGCGAAGCCCAGATCGGCGGAGTGCGAGGCGAACTTCGGATGGTCCCGGTGGGCGGTGGCCTCCCTGCCGAAGCGCACCGACTCGTCGAGATCGGGTAGGGCGTCCGTTCGTTCGAACCGCGCCAGCAGGGCCATGCTCACCGATGAGGAGTACCCGGCACGGTCGGGGCCGCCGGGAGTCGCGTCGACCATGCGCGCGAACTCGGTGACGGCCTCGTCCAGCCCGCTGGCGTCTCCCGTCCGTTCGAAACGCAGGTGCAGGAGGCCGTAGGAGGAGGCGAGACGGGACAGCGGGTGCGATTCGCCGTGTCGAAGGGCGGCCAGCACCTGCTCCGCCGCCTCCACCGCGAGGTCGAGGTCCCGCGTGGAGCGCGTCCACTCGAACCGCCTCCGCAAGGCGACGGAAACCTCGGATGCGACGAGGGCTCTCCTCGGATGACCGGGAGGCATCTCGGTCAGCGCCGCTCTCAGGTGACGAGTCGCGGCGTCGAGGTCGTCCGGCGCACCGCCGCGTTCGAACCGGTCCAGCAGGGCGCCGCCGAGGTTGAGGGAGAACAGGGCCCGGTCGGCGTGGTCGGAGTGAAGGGATCCCAGCAGCGCGGTGAGCCGGTCGACGGCACCATCGAGATCCGCGACCGTTCCGGTGCGGTCGAAGCGGAGCCGGACGGCGGTGGCCAGGTTCGACAGGACACCGGCGTGGTCGGGATGGCCGGGCGGGGCGGCGGCTCCGGCCTCCTCCAGAAGGAGGACGGCCTCGTCGAGTTCCGCGGTGGAGCCGGCCACCTGTGCCCGGGTCATCAGCGCCGCCGCGAGGTTGGACAGCAGCCCCGGTCTCCGGGGATCACCGGCCTGGGCGTGTCCGAGCGCTTCGCGGCTCCACCGCACCGCCTCCGCCGAGTCTGCCTCCGACCCCGTCTCCTGGGCCAGGATGCGCAGCGCGTTGCTGAGGGAGGACGCGTGGGCGGGCCAGTGCGGGGCGTCCGGGGAGGCCGCGGCGAGCGCGAGCCTGCCCACTCGCACCGCCCGTGCCAGATCCGCCTTCGTCCCGGTCTGTTCGTGGCGAATCCTGAGTACGTCGCAGAGGTTAGAGGCGAGCAGCGCCCGATGGGGGTGCCCCGGAGTGGCGGCCTCCAGCGCCTTCTCGGCCGCACGAACGGCCTCGTCGAAATCCTCGGTCGTCCCCGTGCGGGTAGCGCGTGCCACGAGTGCGCTGCCGAGGCAGGAGACGAAGACCGCCTGTTCGGGACGGTCGTCCGGGGTGGCCGCGATCATCCGCTCGAACAGCGTCGCGCAGGCCGTGATGAGGTCCAGGTCGCTGGAGGCGAGTGCTCGTTCGAGCCGCTCGACGGCGGTGGGAACGACCTCCCTGACGATCGCGGGCAGCAGCGGCTCCGGCAGTCGCTCCGGATCGATCCCGGCCAGGAGGCATGGCGCGAACATCGCCACCGCCGTGGGCAGGTCCGCCCAGGAAGGGACTTCGGGGGTGGCCTGGTACCGGTACGTGTGGAACCAGCCGAGCAGGAACCGGGCGTGCAGATCCTCCCCGGCCGCGGTGCCGA
The DNA here is from genome assembly GCF_014208105.1 of Actinomadura coerulea. Lineage (NCBI taxonomy): Bacteria > Bacillati > Actinomycetota > Actinomycetes > Streptosporangiales > Thermomonosporaceae > Actinomadura > Actinomadura coerulea. The sequence goes on along the minus strand of NZ_JACHMQ010000001.1, from coordinate 1,213,970 downwards.
CCGCTTCCGCCAGCCGGCGCGCCTGCGTTTCGGCCTCGGGCTCCAGCATCGGGGCCAGGGCCCGCGACTCGGTGACCCGGTCGAGCCGGGCAATGATCGCGGACTTCAGCGCATCCAGTTCGTTCTGCCCTTCGGTGAAGTCCGGGCGACCGGATCACGTTTGTCTGTTTTCACCGAGTTCCTCGATCGACCGGTCGACACGACGGCAAGAACTCCGCCGCCTTCAGCCCATTATGCTGAGATTCCTTCCCGGAAAGGTTCACGGCCCTTGCAGAATCCACCGCTTTCCGCACTCGCCACCGACGACTTCATTCTGGCCCTGAAGGACGACAATGCCGGTCCCGGCATCACGGTCAGGGTGGATTCCGAAGGGCGGCCGCAAACGGCCACCGGACCCTCGGGCGCCCTACCGCTGCACGTCCTCGCGGAGTCCGCCTCGCTCGCGGACGTGCGCGCCGATCCGCAGGTGACGCTGCGCGCGGCGGCCAAGCAGATACTCGTCGTGCTGGTGGACCAGGCGCAGAGGGTCAAGCACGTGGTCTCCCCCGACCACCTCGCGACGGCCCTGGTGGAGCTGGGCGCGGTCAGGAGCGACACGGAGATTCCCGGGCCGCACGAAGGCCGGGTCGGCCCGTCGGCCGTCCGGTGCGCCTCCTGCTCCAGGATCGAGCACTACGACGACGTCGAGCCCGGTGAGACAGCATGCGTTCACTGCGGCGACGTGCTCAGGCCGGAGTAGCGGGATGGCGGGACTCGTGGACGGCGCGGCCGGGCTGCTGAGCCGTCGCCTGGTCATCACGACATGGATCCCATTGTTCGTGCTGCTGGCGGTGCTGCTCGCGCTGGCGGCGGCCGGACTCGGCTGGACCACGGTCACCGACGCATGGGACTCGGTACCCGCCGACCTGCGTGTTCTGGCCGGGCTCGCTCTACTCGCGGCCACGACGATGCTGGCCCACCTGCTGAACGCCGTCCGCCCGCAGATCGTGCGCCTCTACGAGGGCTACTGGCCGGAACGGCTTGAGCGGCGTTACGTCCGGCACCACCTGCGCGTCCACGCACGCCTCAAGCTGGACACGGCCGGAGGGCCCTGGCCGCTCGACTACCCGCGCCTCGCGCGCAGAGTGCGCTCCACCCGTCTCGGGAACATCCTGCGCGCCGCTGAGGAACATCCACTGCGCCAGTACGGGCTGCCCGCCGCCATCGTCTGGCCGCGGCTGTACGGGACGCTCCCGGAAGCGTTCCGGGCGACCTTCGGCGCCGTCGCGGCGGACTTCGAACTGATGATCACCATCAGCGTCCTCGGCCTGGTTCTCGCGGTCACCGGCCCCGTCCTCGCCGCGCTCCTCCTCCCCTGGTACGTCGCGCCACTGGTCCTGCTGGCGGGCGCCGCCGTCTTCTGGCTCGGCTGCCTGGCCGCGACCCGCGCGGCGGTCCCCTACGCCAACCAGATACGCGCCGCCTTCGACGTGCATCGCTGGCGGCTGCTGGAGGCGGCGGGCCTGCGCCTGCCGACCAGCTACGACGAGGAACGGGCCCAGTGGACCCAGCTCCGCAAGCTGTGGGTCGGCGCCGGGCCGGACGCGGACCGCGGTGACTCCCTCCGGTACCCGTCGGATGAGCCGCCTCAGACGATCACGCTGGTCCATGCTCCGCCGGAATCTGGACCCGCACCGGAACGGCCGCCGGAGCCCGTCCCGCCTGCGAGCAGCACTCCGCCCGCCCCCGAGACCCGGATCGCTCCCGGAGCCCCGGCGTCCACCGGAACCGCCCCGCCGGCCGGTCGCCAGGCTCCCGATGGCACCGCGACGTCGGGCACCGAGCGGCTGCCCCGGCTCGGCCGGGACCTGGGGCTCGTGCTGGCCGTGGCGCTGCTGGTCACGGCGGCGGTGACCGGCACCTGGCAGAGCGTCCGCGCCGAGCCGGCCGAGACCAGCCGGGCACTGCCGCCGTTCCACCAGGTCACCGCCGACGACCTGAAGCGGGACCGCAGGGAGCTGACGCAGCGCTACACGCTGAAGGCGTTGCCTGAGGGAGCGGAGGTCGACAGGGGCTCGCTCGGGCCGAAGCTGCCTGCCGGTGCCCTCAGCGGCCGGCTCATCACCACGATCGCCTGCGCGAAGGGAAACCAGCTCCTCGTCCGGCAGGGCGACCGGGTCACGATCCGATGGACGCCGCCCGGGGCGGCAGCGGCCCGGCAGGTGAAGGACGCATTGATCCTGCAACTGCTCGCGGACGACAGAGCCGTCGTCGCCGTCCGTCTCGCCGACGTCACCCGCCTCCCCACGACCGTCACCGCCCAGCTCGTCAGACCGTGACACGCCGGCGCTCCCGCGCGCCGGCCGCCCTTCCCTCCGATTCGCCGGCCCTGGCGCAGCGAGGGCACGGAATCGGGCGGTGCGGTACGGGCCGGACCTCGTGGAAATGGTCGGTGACCTGCGAATCCGTGGCCGCGCTCACGCTGGTCGACAACGTCGATTTCCGGTCGGAATTCGGACCTTTATCGATCAGGTGCGGCGGGTGGTGAAAGAATGGACCGATGGGTCAGGTGAACGTTTCCCCCTATCAAGGTCTGGCGCCGTTCGAGCCCGAGCAGGCCGAGGTGTTCTTCGGGCGTGCGCAGGCCACCCGCGACCTTCTCGGCCGTCTGGGCCCGCGGCTGGAGGAACGCGGCACGATCCTGCTGGTCTCGGGCTCCTCCGGAGTCGGCACGTCATCGCTGCTGCGAGCGGGGCTGATGCCGGCCCTGGCGGAGGGGGCGCCGCCGCTCACCGGATCGGCACGCTGGCCGTGCCTGCTCATGACGCCGACGGCGGACCCGCTGCGAGCCCTGGCCGAGGTCTGGGTGCGGGCCTTCGGCGGCCAGGTCGAGGCGGTGCGTGAGCGGCTGTGCCGCGATCCCCGGGATCTGCCGTCCGAGCTCTCCGGTACCGACGCACCGGACGGGCGTTTCATCCTGGTGGTCGACCAGTTCGAGGAACTGTTCACCCTGGTGGACGACGAGCGGGAGCGCCAGGTGTTCGTCCACGCCCTGCACGCCATGGCCGACGGCCCACGCGGCGCGGGGGTGGTGATCGGCGTGCGCGCGGCCCACCGGGACCGGTGCGCCGCCTACCCGCAGTTCGCCGAGGCCCTCCAGGACGGTCACGTCATCGTCGAGCCGATGACGGGCTCGGACCTGCGGCTGGCCGTCACGGGTCCCGCGGCCGCGGCGGGGCTGGAGATCGAGCCCGGCCTGGTGGACCTCGCCCTGAGCGAGCTAGGCGAGGGCCGCGCGGCGGACGGCCGCTACGAGCCCGGAGCGCTGCCGTGGCTGTCGCGGGCGCTGCTCGGCACGTGGGAGAGGCGCGAGAACGGCCGGCTCACCATCCGCGGCTACGAGGAGTCGGGCCGGGTTCGCGACTCGGTGCGGCGGACGGCCGACGAGGTCCTCGCCGGATTACCGCCGGAGGACCGCAAGATGGCGCTCAGGGTCTTCCGGCGGCTGATGGTCCTCACGGCGGGCGGGCGGGCGGAGCGGCGCCGTGCCACCCTGGCGGAGATCCACGCCGCCGCGGCGGCGGGCTCGGCGGAGCGGCGGGAGCGGGTGGGGGCGCTGCTGTCGGTGCTCGCCGGGCGGCGGTTGCTCACGCTGGACGAGGACGGCGCCGAGATCGCCCATGACGCGCTGCTCTCCGGTTGGCCGCCCCTGCGCCAGTGGCTCGAACCCGACCTGACCGCGCAGGCGCTGTACGACGGGCTCGTCGAGGAGGCCGGACGGTGGGCCGACCACGGCCGCGACTCCGCGTTCCTCTACCGGGGCGCCCGGCTGCTGGCGGTCCAGGAAGCCGGGCCACGCTGGGAACGCGATCCCGACAGCTTCCCTACTCCCGGCCCCACCGTGATGGAGTTCGTCGCGGCCTCGGCGAAGGCCGCCCGGAAGGCGAAGCGCCGCCGCGGCCTCGTCATAGGAGGCATGGCGGTGCTGTTGGTCCTCGCCGTCACCGCCGCCATCCTCGCCGTCGCGGCGCGGCAAGACGCTCCTACGCCCGAGGCGCGGCCATATCCACGGTCATGCGGTTGACAGGGGGGCGGGACCGCTGATGGGTGGACGGACGAGGTTGTTCCTTATCGGCTTCCGGCGGCGGACCGGCATGTCCGCCCCGGAGCTGGTCACACTGTTCCGCTCGATCATCGCCGAGGGCAGGAAGGTGCACCCGGTCGCCGGCGACTTCCTGGAGCACTTCATGGACGGCGCCGGGGCCCCCAGGAGGATGTCCCTGCGCTGGCTGCGCTCGTTCAGGGCGATCCAGCGGGCCGAGCGCAAGAACCAGCGGCGGTTCGAGCGGCAGATCGAACGGGCGGCGAGGCGGCTGGGCGACGGCGCCTCGTCGTGGGTGCACGACCGCTGGGACGTGCGGATCAACGCGTTCATCGGCACCGAGCTGTTCTACGTCAGCAGGGTGAGCCTGCTGCGCTCGCGGGGCTCGTTCGTGGTGACCCGGACGGGGGCGCAGGTTCGGGTGTCGGGAACGGTCCGTCACCACTGGTTCGATCCCTATGACTGGGATCGCGGCCGATGGGTCTACATCCCCAAGCAGGGGTTCGCTCCCATCGCGGTCGGCCGCGACCTGGTCGAGGCCGACGAGGCGCGCAACTTCCTCATGGAGTCACACCACGTGCAGACGCTGGAGGGCACCCGCCGGGCCGGGCGCCGCCGCCTGCGGGGCGGCGGGACGAGGTTCGAGTGGTCGCTGGCAGGGGCAGAGCACCGATGACCGCGGCCCCCGGCCGGACCGAAAAACTCCGTCCGGTCGCCGGCCCTGCTGAGGCGATGGGCCGGTCACCGACTGCCTCCGCGGCGGCGACCTCCGTCGCTGATCACGCTGGGTTCCCGACGTTGCCCGCTGCTCTCTCCAGATCGCCCAGGAGGCACTCGGCCATGGCCTCCTCCGCGATCGCGACGTCGTGAGTGGCGAGAGACCGGGCGAGCTCGGTGTCCCAGGGACTGTCCGAGACACGGCCGGCCGGAGAGAAGGGCCCCGACGCGTCGGCCAGGGCGGTCAGGTAGTCCGCTACGGACATCCGCCAGGGCAGCGCGCCCGTCCTGGCCATGACATAAGCGGCGATGCGGAGGCCCTCACCGTCGAAATCCCCGTGGTACCGGAGCGTGTGGCCGGAGGCGGCGAGGCCTCGGAGGAGACGGACGGCAGCACTGTTGGGCCAGCCCGACGAACACACCATCGGCGGGCATCGCTCGCCCAGGCGTTCGACGGCAAGGGCGACGATCGTGGGGTTCTCCGTCACCCACACGGAAGATCCGACGCCCTCCAGGCCGGGTGCCTCGACGAGTTGCGCGAGCGTGACAACGGAGGCCTGTCCGGCATCCGCCCAGAGGTTCAGCGAGCGCGCGAGAGGACCCGAGCCGCTCGGGCGCAGTCCTGCGACGAGCACCGTGGTGGACAAGGAGTCACAGGCGACCCCGGCCCTTTCCCAAAGCGCCCGGCGTTCGGACGCGTCGCCGGGAGGGGCGATGCCGTACAGGGAGGCGAGCGCTTTCATGACGGCACCGGACACGCGACGGCCGGCGTCCAGCGCGTGCGGATCGCCGAGTGCGTCGTTCGCGAAGGCGGCGAGCGGGCGGCCGTCGGCGGGCAGCGCGACGAGCACCGAGAGGACCTGCTCCAGCATGCTACGGGTGTCTTCGAGGGAGCCCGCGACGAGGCCGCGGCGCCGGACGTCGGCGACCCAGTCGAGGAGCGCCGGCTCGGCGGCGACGACCGGATGTCCGGCCAGCCAACTCCAGAGTGCGGCGCGCTCCCGTTCCCGGTCACGGCGCTCGGCCGCCCGGTCTCCGATCGGTCCGATGATCGCCTCGGTGGCGGTCCGGGTGTCGCAGCCGGCGGCCTCGCCCAGCACGGCGTCCAGCCGGACGACCGCGATGGTCAGGGTGGACGGCGGGTACCTGTCCATGCCGAGCAGGTCCGCGAGCGCGGCACGGTGATGCTCGCCAAGCCCGCTGAGCGTGACTCTGCTCACCGCGGCGCCTGAGGAGAACCGCCGGTGCAGTTCCTTCCACAACGGGAGGAGGTCGGAGGAGCGCAGCCGATCAGGAATCGCCATCGAGGTCCTCGATCGGGAACAGGCCGTCGTCGGCGGGCAGGGTGCGGTGCCCGTCCCAGATGAAACGGGCGGTGGTGACCGCGTTGTCACCATCGCCGTCGGCGCCGGTGATGAGCTGGTGGATCGCGATGCCGTCGAGCTCCTGGTAGTCGCACCACTCGTGGTCCGAGGTCAGGACCAGGTCGAGGCCCAGGCTGACCAGGAGGTCGAACACCTGACCGCGGTTGGTGGTGTCCACGCCGACGAACACCTCGTCGAGCAGGATGAACCGCGGGCAGCGGGGGTCGGTCTGGTAATGGGCGGCCACGGCGGCGAAGAGCGGCAGGTGGAGCGCGATCGCCTTCTCTCCGCCGGAGAGCGCTCCGTGGAGTTTGCGGGTCAGGTCCTGCCAGCCTTTCCCATCGGCGCGTTCGAGACGCACGGTGAAACGATGCCAGGCGGTGTAGTCGAGCACCTGCATCAGCTGCTCTTCCCAGCTCGCGGCGGTGTTCGCTGCTCTCGCCTCTTCGACCCGGTCTCGAAAGAAACGGTACAGGGCCTCCTTGTCCTCGTTTCCCAGCCCGGCCGGGTCGCGGAGAAGGAGTTGCCGGGCCGTGCGTATACCGGCCGATTGCTGCGGGTCGACCTCCCAGACGAGTCGCACGGCGACCTGGGACGCGGTCCGCACGCGCGAGAGGCGGCGGTTCATACCGTCCACGAGGTCACCGGCCTGCCGGATCCGGTCGGCAAGATGGCGCCGGGTGTCACCTGCAAGGGTGCGGTCGAACAGGTCGCGTTCCTTGTCCGTGATGTCGGTGCGTCGCCGGTCTCGCTCCTCGGACAGGGCGGTGCTCAGCTCGGCCGCTCCGACGCGGACCCCGCTCATCGTCGCCGTGAGGATCTGAACGCCCTCGTCCGGTACTAGTTCCAGGTCGGCCTGGTCCGCCAGGACGTCCCGGGCATGGTGCATGGCCTCGGACAGGCGAGCTCCGGCATCTCTCACATGCTGGGGTTCGTGCGGCGTCCGCTCAAGCGTCGCCGCGACCGCGCGGGCGTTCTCCAAGGTCGCTTTGACACCACCGTCGGGCGACGGCTTCGCGCCGAGGCCGGCATCGGCGGCCAGGTGCCCTGCGGCGAGATGGCGGTAACGCGCGGCCGCCCGGTCCCTGGCGGCCACGGCGTCGTCGCGTGCCTGCTCCGCGGCGGTGACCGACTCCTTCAACACGCCGATGCGTTCGCGCAGGTCAGAGAGCTCGGTCCGGATGCTCTGGCAGGTGCGGCGGCATTCGCCGTGCTCCTGCCTGGTCATCGTGAGCCGTTCGAGGACCTGACGGTGCTCGACCCCTATCGACGCGTCGATCGTGGCGACCCGCTCGGCGAGCGCCTCGGCTCGTGCGGCCGTTTCCGCAGCCCTCTCGGCGGACTCGGCGGCTGTATGCGCGTAGTCGTCCGACGCTTGGGACGTGGAGCGTGCTCTGGCATCGGCGGTCAGCAGAGCCGTGCAGTGCTCGATCCAAACGGTGCCGCCCTCGCGCGCGTCGCGCACCGCGTCGGCGAGACCGTCGAGGACGCCGGCTTGGACGGGCAGATCGTGCTCCGCGCCCAGAAGGGCGAGTGCGTTCAGCGCCGACTTGAGGCACGCCTCCCGATCGCCGAGCCGTTCCTCATCTCGCTTGAGCTGGTCGCCATGGTCGGCGACTTTGCGTTCTTTCTCGGCCAACGCCCGGGCTGCTGTGTTGAGCGGCCGGTGGGAGGGCCTGTCGCCGAGCTCGGCGCCGAGCGCCGCCTTGGCCTCCTGCAGGCGCCCGAGGAGCCCGTCGATCTCGGTGATCCGCGCGGTCAGCTCCTCGATCTCGGCGTCGAGCTCCTGGATGCGGCGGCGCCGCGTCCGTTCCCGGGCGGTCGCCCCGATGAACGCGGGCTCGGGTTTGTTCCACCGGCCCGACGCGGGACCGAGCCGCCAGGACCCGTCCGTCCCCACGACGGCGGGGTGATCGATGTCCGGCGCACTGATCTCCAGGGCGACGGCGGAGAGTACGGTTCGCAACACCCTGGGTGCGACGGCGGTGTCCGGTTCGGCGACGAGTACGTCGGCGAGACTCATGCCGGGGGCGGGGGCAGCTGGACGGTCGGACAGGAACGTGTCCGGTTCGTCGGTCAGGACGGCACCGTCCGGCATCACCCATGCGTCCAGCAACCCTGAGGCCTCCAGGGCGGCCTCGATTCCGGCCTGGGCCGGCAGTGGAACCCCGTCGGCGAAGGCCACGAGCCGCCAGAGCGGACCGCCCTGCCTCGACATTCGGTCGGCGGTGTGCGTGTACCGGAGCTCAGGTGCGACCGCCGTGTGCCCCGCGAGAACGGCGCGGCGGTGAACACGGACGTCCAACTCCTTGGCCTCCTCGCCCCGTCGGGTTCGGAGCGCGTTCTCCTCCGCGGCCCTCCTTTCGATCGCGGACGCGCGGGCCGTGAAGATGATCTCGTCGCAGTCGCGTTCGTTCTCGACGGCGGACGCGAGCGCCTCGGGGTCGAGCGGGGCGAGGTGCCGGCAGGCGCTCGCCCACCGGGCCAGTTCGGCCGCCAGGGCCTTCCGGATCGCCGTGTACTCGCTTCGCGCCGTCTCGCGCGCCTCTACCGATCTCTCCAGCCGGGTCCCGCTCCGGTCGCGCTCGGCCTCGGCCTCGGCGCGGCGTTCGCGGGCGCGTTCGTGGGCCTCGATCGCCTTCCGCACTTCGGCGATCTGCTTCTCGCGGCTGGTCGTCGCCGCGCGCAGGAGTTCGCGTGCCCGGCTCGTCGCGCCTGCGGCATCGTCCGGATCAATGGTGGACGGCGAGCGTACGAGCGGAGCCAGACAGTCCGCCGCCTCCTGGTGCGCGGCGGCGAAGCCTGCGCGCTCCGCGGCGCGGGCGGCTTCTTCGCGGGCCTTCTCGGTCAGTGCCCGTCGGTGGGACGCATCGGATGCGGCCTGCTCGGCCTCTTCCCGCCTGCGTCGCGCGTCGGCGGCATGACGCTCAGCGATCTTGCGCGCCTCCCCGGCAGCGTCCTCGGCCTTGCGCGCGTTCTCCCGCAGCTCATCGAGCTCGTGACCGGCCTGGTAGGCCGGGCTCGCGAGGAGCCCCTCGATCCGGGCTCCGAGGGTTTGTTCCCGGTGCTCCTCCGTTTCCAGGCGTGCGCTGGAAGCGGCGTGCTCGGCGACGGCATGGGCCTGCTTTTCCTTGTCCACGCGGGCCGTGCCGGTGAGCCGGTCCATGGTCGTCGTCGCCGAGATGAGGGATGCGGCCGCGGCGCGCAGCACTCGCTGAGCGTAGGTTCGCTGCCGCGCTGCGAGCCGTCCGGCCTCCGCGACGTGCTCGTCGAGCCGGCGTAGCTCCTCCCGCTGGCGGTCCAGCCGCTCGAAGCCCTCGGCGATCTCGTGGATCTCGCCCTCGCCGAGCGGTGGCAGGGCACTGGACAGCAGCTGGGAGAGCAGGCCGGGATCGAGCCGTTCCGAGAGCTTGGGCGTGCGGAGCTGCCGCAGTGCCGTCAGCAATGCGTCGTAGCGCTGTTCGGTCAGCCCCCGGTAGAGGGTCCGACGCACCGCCGTCCGGTATTCGTCGGCCGCCCCGTGAACCGTTCCGAGGGTGCCGAGCGCTTCATCGAGCGCGGCTCGCGTGAGAGGCTGACCGTTCTCACCGGTGAGGCTCAGGCCGCCGTGGCCTCCGACCCGTTGCCCGCTGGTGAAATAGGCGGCGGTGACGCTCTTGGTGTTGACCGTCGCCTGCAGGCGGGCACCGCAGGTGAACCAGCGCGGCTCCTCCCCGTCGCCTCCTGGATGCGCGAATTCCAGCCAGACATACCCGACTCTCGTACTGCCGGTATGGCCGTCGCCCATGAGGTTCCAGTGCATGGTCCGTTCGCTGCCGCCGAACGTGGACAGCCGGTTGGGCTTGAGGCTGGCGTCCAGCAGGTAGGGCAGTAGCAGCTCCAGGACTTTGGACTTCCCGCTCCCGTTCGGGCCGCGCAGAAGCAGGCGCCCGCGGTGGAACTCGAAGACCTCGTCGTAGTAGCGCCAGACATTGAGGATGCCGGCCCGCGTGGGCTGCCATCGGGCGGGGCTCGCCTCGTCCTCCCCGGATACGGTAACGATCATGTCTCCTCGCGGTCGACGGTATAGCGGAGGGCCGCGGGCAGCAGCTGGACGGATCCGGTAGCCCCGCCCGAGTGGCGCGCCAGCCCGAAATCGCAGAGCACCGCGACCGCGTCGTCGGTGAGACGTCCGGCTCCCCCGTCCGACTGGTACGCCCTGGCCCACCTCGGGAAGCGCTCAAGGAGCCGGCCGGACTCCTCGACCAGGCCGTTGAACGCGCGGGTCCCGGACGAAGCCGCCAGTACGTCGAGCAGGAGCAGCGCGGCCACCTTGGCGTGGGCGCCCTCGTCGGGGAATTTGCCATCGGAGGCGAGTGCGTCCGGGTCGATCAGGAGGTAGCCCTCGGCCCGTTCTTCGAGTTCGAAGCCCGCCTCCTCGGCCGCGCGGCGGAGGATCTGCCGGCCGGTCAGTGAGCCTGCGTAGGCGAGCTGCGCGGCGGTCATGTCGGCCCGGTACACCACCGGGTCGTCGAGCAGCCTGCGCAGCAGTGAATGCCTGGCCCAGAGGTTGCGCTGGGTTTCCGAGGCTCCGTCGGCGAAACCGGGGGCCGCGGCGCTCCCGTACCTGCGTTCGACGGTCAGGTCCCGCAGGTCGGGCCAGGCCACGGGGTCGTCTGAGGACTCCGCCACAGCCGATGGTGCCACCGGCGCCGCGAGCAGGCGGAGCAGGCGGGTGGTGTCCACCCTGTACAGCACCTTGGCCTCGGCACTGTCGACGTAGGAGTCGGTGGCGCCGTCGACGGCCGTCACCGCCCCGTAGTGCTCGAGCAGCCGCAAGGCGTCCGCGAACGCCGCGCGTTCGTCACCTCGCACCGGATCGAACCCGGGGATGTGCTCATCGGCGGCCGCGGCCTGGACGACACGTTGCGCGAGCATCCCGATCGTGGTCACGGGTGCGGCGAGGGCCTCGCCCGCGATCAGGCAGAGCAGGGTGTAGCGGCGCCGGTCGAACGGGGCCCGGGTCGAGCGCCGTCGTCTGGCCGGACGGCTCGGGTCCGCCGTCTCCCTCACCTTGACCAGCCGCGCGTAGCCGAGGCGGGGTTCCACGAGCAGCCGCCATCCGCAGTAGTAGTCGAACCAGCGGGCGAGAGCCTGGTGGCGCCTGCGGATCAGGTCGAAGTCCTCGGGGTCGGTGTGCAGGGAGACCAGTGGCCGCCCGAGCAGGACCCGGATCGCCCTGGAAAGTTCCTCTTTCTCGGCTTTGACGAGCTGGTTCGCCAGAGTGCTCATGCGCGGGACGCCTCCCGTGCCGCTGCAGGGCCGCCACCGACGAAGCGGATCTCGACCGGGTAGTCCGGGGTGGTGAATCGTCCCCGCACGGTGTGCAGTTCGACGCCGGGACCGTCGGGAGCCGGCCAGAGCATGACCTCGATTCGTCCGTCTGTGGTGACGGCGCGGCGAAGGCCGCTCGCGTCGGGGCGTGCCGCCAGGGCCCGTCCGAGGAGATCGAGGAGCCGCCGGAAGGTGTCGTGCTCGAGCGTGCCAAATGCGGACAGCTTCACCCGCCCGCCGGTGGAGAGCCGCCGCCACGCCGTCTCGAGTTCCGCCCGTTCGCGGCGGGCGCGTTCCCTCCGCGCGGCGCGGACCGCGGCCACATCGCGCACCTTCGCGGTACGGCCGATGTGCTCGGTCCGGCCGCTCGTGCGCAGATGTGCGGAGACATGAACGGGCGCCGCCTCCGCCCACGGGGCGCCGGTGGGGATCAGTTCGGCGTCCTCGTGGGCGAGGTGGGCGTGCCGGGCCGGTGCCAGTCCGAAGGCCGTTCCCCACAACCGGTGCGCGTCCTGCTCCGACGGGGCGTTGGCGAACCAGCGGGCGAGCGCCCGGAAGTCCGCGGCCGCGCTGGACGAGCGCCGTCGCGACTCGGTGATGCGGTCGAGCACCTGGAGCAGCGAGACGATCGCCCGGCGTGCCACGTCGTGCAGTTGGCGGACGCGCGGGACGCCGTCGCCCTCGGGCAGGAACCACAGCCGCAGGCCGTCCCACTTGGCTCGGCGGGCGGTCAGCCACGGCACCGCCGGATCGGCTCCCGGACTGGGCGGCAGCTCGGCTCCGATGAGCGCCCTCTGGTGCAGGACGCTGACGCCCCGCAGCTCGACCTGGGCGAGAACGGCCCTGACCGCTTCGGCACGCGAGTCCAGGTTGATGACGAACTCCTGGAGGTAGACGATGGTCGCGCTCTTGACCTCGTGGAAGGTGGCGAGGTCGGCTCCCTCGGCCCGCATCAGCCGTTGCAGTTCTCCGTTGAACTGCTTGGTGTTGTTGCGCAGCGCGTCCAGGTGGCCCTCTAGTTCTTGGAGCGTCGTGAAGATCCGGCGGTTCATCGCGGCGTCGGCTGTACCGAGCAGCGTGTCGAGCTCGCCGAGCCGGTCGGCGATCGCGTCCAGGACGGCCGTCTGCAGGGCACCGGAGGACTCGAGGACGGTGAGGGCGTGCTGGACTCCTGCGAACGCCGCCTCTCCGCGGCGGGTCAGCGAGTACTGCAGGTTCTTGCGTTCGTACTCCTCGGCGGTGGCGTAGGCGCCAGCGTGGTTCTGCACCACGTCGAGGAGCTTCCATTGGACGAGCTGCCCGAGCGTCCGGTTCAGTCCGGCATCGTCCAACGGGGCGTACCAGCCGATCGCCCGCAACCGTTCGCGGACCTGGTCGAAGGTCAGGAAGGTCTCCAGACGCTCGTTGGCGTCTCCGAACGCGTACATGACAGCGGTGTGCAGATCGCTGCGTTCAGTAGTGGTGAACTGGAACATCTCCGCTGGGATGCGCGGCGGCGCCATCAGTTCCCCCTTCCGCCGATATGGCTCTTGTCAGCCTTCACCGGAACCGGCGCGCCCGGCCCGCTCAGACGCCACGGTGGGGTAGGAACGGGCTTGGTGCACCGGTATAGGAGACGTACAACGCGTCGCGTGCCCGGGTGGAGGCGACGCAGAACAAGCAGCGCTCCCGCTGGAGGTCGTGGGCGTGCGCCGTCGGATCCTCGTCCTTGTCGGTGAGCGCGGCTGCGGCGGGAAGGGCCTCGGCGTCTGCCCCGGTCACCGCGACGCGGCGGAACTCCAGTTCTTTCATGCGGTGCATCGTGCCGACCCGCACGCATCGTCGAGCCAGGACCTGACATGCTCCACCAGCGCGTCGACCATTCAAGCACTATCACCACGATACTTATCCGCAACCACTGAATAGCCCCCTAGAGAACGGCCTGGACCGTGGTGATGCCCGAATCGGTCAGGGGACCGATACGGAGCCGGTCCCGGGTGGCTTCCTTGAGCCGCTCCACCGGCATTTCGACGAGCATCCGCCGGACCTCACAGTTCCGCACGGCCTGACCGGCGGACAGGGCGGCGGCACGGTAACGGACCTCTTCCTGGAGCGCCTTCTCTATCTTCCTGATCGAGGCCGGGAGATCGGCGACGACCGCACTGGGGATGACCTCCGCCGCTCGTCCCAGATCGGCGACCCGCGCCCCGAAGCCGACCCAGTCGCTGAGGACATCGGCGACACCGACCTCGAACATCCTGTCGTTGTGGCTGGTCAGGTGGTGCAGAAGCTGTGGCAGTCCGGACGATACGCCCCACTCACGAAAATCGGCGACGAACTGCGCGGCGGCCTGGCCGGCGTCGCGCTTTGCGCGGCCGGCGAGGAAGCGCCGAGCACCGATCGCCGACCTGGCGTCGTGCAGCGATCTGGCGACCCGCGTGGTCAGGTGCCTCAGCGTGTGGTCCTCCGCGGGGGCGAGGGAGGGCAGGTGCGCACGCCTCGCGACCTGCCCCAGGAGCCGGCCGTCTCCGGGGCTCAGCGGCATCGCGCCCCCCAGTCGACCGTGCCGTCTCGCCGGAGAGCGACGACGGCACGACGCAGTGACTCGACGGCCTCGTCGGCCCCCCTCGTGACCTCGTCACGGTGCGCCAGCGCGAACTGGGCCTGATCGACCCAGCCAGTGACCTCGTCGGTGATGTTACGTAACTGCTGTCGTTCGTGTCGTTCCATGGGCCTGACGGTCGGTCGGGGGTTGCTGCAAAGATTAACCCGGAGCACCGACACTGGGGTCGGGAACCGACATGTCGGTTCCGAAGAGAGATAGGTGCGCTGCGGATCAGGAGGTCGTCAGTGCTGCTCGGCTTGGGCGGTGCGAGCGGCGAGTTGGAGTGCGGCGGCGCACAGACGGTTGTCATCGATGTCGCCGCTGCGATCGTCGTAGCGGCACTCCAGCCGGTCCAGGAGTCCGAAGCGGCGTGTGAACTGCCGATCCACCTGCAGGCGCCCGCGGACGACCCGGAGCGCCTCCTCGTGTCGCAAGCAGTCAAGGCGCAGGCCATGGCGGAGGAGCCTGTCGCATTCCGGTCAAACGGTCTTCCCCGGGCACGTCCAGCGGAATGGTGTACCAACTCCCCGTGTGATCCACGGCTGGGCGACCCACGTCCTCCATATCCATTCCGCGCCGCTGCGCGGACGTACTTCTCGGCAAGCACAGGGCGGCGCCGGTCGCGCGGGTTCGGTGCGGCTCCTCCGCCCCGGAGGGCGGAAGAGCCGTGACCTGCTGGGAACCGGTCTATCCGAGCACCGGGTAGTTGGCGCGGAACACGTTATGCGGGTCGCGGGCCCGCTTGATCTCTCGCAGGCGCGCGAGCGCGCCGCCGGAGAAGGACTCGGCCGCCGTCTCACCGGGAGACAGCAAGGTGTACGGCTTGCGGCCGCTGATGCGGGCCTTCAGGTCCGCCACGACCTCGGCCTGCTTGGCACGCGTCGCGTCGGCCATGTGCGGCAGGCCGAGCCCCACCAGGCTCAGCAGGTACGGCTCAGCCACCGCGCCGCTCGCCCCGGCTCCGACGCCCGGCTCGGCGAGCGCCCCGCCCAGGTTCCTGATCTGCAGGTTGATGAGCGGTTCGACCGGTTTGGACAGCAGGAGCTCCCCCGCGTCGGCGCCCAGGCCCGTGAGGAGCTCCACGCGGCTGATGGAGGGGGTCGGGTCGATGGGCTCGGGAGAGATGGCACCCAGGCCGGCGACCGGGACGACACCACGGCTGTCGGAGACCGCGCCCTCGATCTTGTCGAGGCGCACCAGCAGGTCCTTCGCCGGAGCCGCCTCACCCAGGTAGGCCAGATCCAGCGTGACCATCGGCGGTGCGCCAGGCGGCTGGAACCGGTTGAACCAGACGCTGAGCTCACGCGGTGCCTCGGCGGTGATCTCCAGGAACGCGTCGTACACCTCACTGGTCCGGTGCTCGGGCCAGGCGACGCGCCCGCCGTACATGGTGGGCACCGGATACAACTCGAGTTCGAGGGCGGTCACCATCGCGAAGTCCCCGCCCCCGCCGCGCAGCGCCCAGAACAGCTCGGGATCGGACTCGGCGGTCACCCGGCCGGGCTCGCCGTCGGCGTCCACGATGTCGATGGCCCGCACACTGCCGGAGGCGAGGCCGTACTTGCGGCTGAACCAGCCGACCCCGCCGCCCAGGGTGTAGCCGGTCACACCGACCCCCGGCGCGCTGCCCGACAGGCCGGCCAGCCCCAGCGGACCGGCCGCCGCCTGCACCTGCCCCCATCGCACGCCCGCGCCCACCCGGACCACTCGCTTCTCCGCGCGTACCACCACCTCGTTCAGCAGACCGGTACGCAGCAGGATCAGGCCTTCCACATCGCCCGAGGCGCCATGCCCGGTCGGCTGCGCGGCCACCGTCAAACCCGCCCGCCGGGCGTAACGTACGAGCGCCACCACGTCGTCGGCGTCCGCGGCCTCCACGACCGCCGCGACCGGCTGCCTGACCGTGAGGTTCCACGCGGTGGCCGCCTGCTCGAAGCCGTCGTCATCAGGCAGGAGCACGCGCCCTTTGAGCACGCCGCGCACATCGTTGATCGTCATTGTCGTCTTCCTCTTCGATTTCTCAGTGCGTATTGGAGAGGGTCTTGGTGCAGTTGTCAGAGGGACGTCTTAGTGGGTGGTTCCGCGGATGCGGGCGAGTGCGGCGCTGAATTCCTGCTCGCTGAGCATGAACGCGTAGTGGTGCGGCTCGAAGTCGTCCAACCGGTCGTAGTCCAGGGTGGCCTGGTTGGCCAGCGTGACCGGCGTGAAGTGCGCCACCGGCGGCTCGATGCTCAGGCCGAGGATGTCGGCCAGTAACTGCGCCGAAACTTGCGGATCACGGGCGGGGACGATGGTGTGAATCAGCTCCACGGTCATGGTGGCTCCCTTTCAGGGACGGGACTGGGCGTGGTGGGCGACGTGCAGGCGTCAGACGGAGTGCGCGGCGGGCACCGGCACGACGGCCTCGGGGACCGCGGCGCTCTCGGGGACCTTGCGGGCCTTGCCGGTCTCGCGGAGGATCAACAGGCCGGTGGTCGCGATCAGTGCCGAGGTCAGGCCGTGGATGCCGAACGCGGCGGACGTGGAGCCGTGGTGGGCCAGGACGGTGATCATGTCGCTGAACGGGGCGACGGCCACCATCAACAGGACCTGGCCGAGGGCACGGCGGTGACCGGTCACCAGCAGGATGCCCATGGCCAGGCCCATCGCGTTCTCGCGGTTGCCCTTCACGACGAGGAAGCCGCCGCCGTCGCCGGAAGGCCAGCTCGGCAGGCCGAAGCCCGGCGCCTGCGTTTCGGGGGACAGGAGGAAGGACACCCCGAGGTAGAAGGTGAACAGGACGACGGCGATGGCCAGGACGGTGTTGATGCGCTTCAGTGACATCGTTCTTCTCCTTTGATGTTCGGACGGGCCTCGCCACCGGCCGCACCCGGCCGGTGGCGAGGTGTCCAGGCTGCTCCCGAGCGTTTGGAGGGGACTTGGAGCCGGCTTGGAGCGGTCCCCGTACGATGTGCGGGTCATGGTCTTCATCCGGGTGCTGGGCGCGTTCGCGACCGAGGTGAACGGTGAGTCCGTCCACCTCGGCGGCCCGCGGCAGCGGGGCGTGCTGGCCCTGCTGGTGGCGGCTCGCGGGCAGGTCGTGCCGGTCGACCGGATGATCGAGGATCTGTGGCGGGGGGAGCCGCCCGCGCGGGCGCTGATGTCCTTGCAGGCCTACGTGTCCAACCTCCGCCGGCTGCTGGAGCCCGGACGTCCGCCGCGCACACCGGCCCGGTTGCTGGTGAGCGCCGCACCCGGGTACGCGCTGCGGCTTCCCCCGGAGTCGGTGGACGCATGGCGGTTCGAGGGTCTACTCGACCGTGCCCGGACCGACACCGACCCGCGCACCGCGAAGGCCCGGCTCGCCGAGGCGCTGGGGCTGTGGCGGGGACCGGCGTTCGCCGAGGTCGCCGACGAGCCGTGGGCCGCCGCCGAGACGGCCCGGCTGAACGAGCTGCGACTGACCGCCACCGAGCTGCACGTCGCGGCGGGTCTGCGCATCGGCGACCCCACCGCGATGGTTCCCGAGGCCGAGCGGCTCACCCGCGACGAGCCGCTGCGCGAGGAGGGCTGGCGGCTGCACGCCCTGGCACTGTGGAGCAGCGGCCGCCAGGCCGACGCGCTGGCGACTCTCCGCCGCGCCCGCGGTGTCCTGGCCGAGGAGCTCGGGCTCGACCCCGGCCCGGACCTTACGGCGTTGGAAAAGGCGATCCTCACCCAGCGCACCGACGTCCTGCGCGCGATCGTGCCCCGGACACCGCCGGCGCCCACACCACCGCTCGCCGCCCCGCTGCCGCGGACGGCCCCTCCCCCGGAGCCGGCACCGATCGGCGAGGCTCCGTTCGTCGGACGCCAGGCACAGCTGTCGGCGCTGGTCACGGCTGCCGCGCAGGCCGTCACCGACGGCGCCCGCGTCGCCCTCGTCACCGGCGAGGCCGGGCTCGGCAAGTCGACGCTGCTGGAGCACCTGGGCAAGCGGCTCGAACGGGAGGGGTGGCTGGTCGCCGCCGGCCGCTGCCTCGAGGTCGACAGCGCGCCGCCCGCGTGGGCCTGGACCGAGGCGCTGAGAGCCGTCGCCGCGACCACGGCCCCGGGCGAGTTCGCCGACGACCTCTCGCCGCTGCTCACCGACACCGGACCGGTGAACGCCGACGCCACCGCCGGACGGTTCCGCCTGCGCCAGGCCATATGGAAGTGGCTCGCGGAGGTCGCCGCGGAACGCCCGGTCGCCGTCGTGCTGGACGACCTGCACTGGGCCGACGCCGCGACGCTGGAGCTGCTCGGCGGCGGCCTCGGCCTGCGGGCCCCGATCCTGGTCGTCGCCGCGTACCGCGCGGACGAGAGCGGGCACCTCACCGAAATGCTGGCCTCGCTCGCGCGTGCCGCACCGCTCCGCCTGGCGCTGCCGGGTCTGAGCGACGAGGCCGTCGCGGAGCTCGTGCGGACCGAATGCGAAGCGGACGAGGAGACCATCGCCGGGATCGCCGAGCGCACCGGCGGCAACCCCTTCTACGTGCGCGAAAGCGCCCGGCTGCTGAACGGCGAAGGGGCGCTGGTCGCCCTCTCCGAGGTCCCCGAAGGCGTGCGGGACGTCCTCCGCCGCCGGCTCGCGCGCCTGCCCGAGGGAGCCGTGTCCATCCTCCGGCTCGCCGCGGTCGCCGGCCGGGAGAGCCCGGTGGACGTCCTCGTCAAGGCCGCCGACACCGACGAGGACGGCGTGCTGGACGCGCTCGACGCGGGCGTCATCTCCGGGCTCCTCGACGAGCCCCGCCCAGGCCTCGTCCGCTTCGTCCACGCCCTCGTCAGGGACACGCTCGTCGCCGACCTCAGCCGCCTCCGCGCAGCCCGGATGCACTCCCGGATCGCCGCCGCTCTCGAAGGCACCGACGACATCGCGGCGCTGGCCCACCACTACGCGCGCGCCGGCTCGCCCAAGGCCGTCGGCTACTGCGTCCAAGCCGCCGAACTCGCCGAGGCCCGCTACGCCCACGACGTGGCGGCCTGCCTCCTCAGCGACGCCGTCGCCAACTCGACCGGACCGGACGAACACGTCGGACTGCTCGGCAGGCTCCTGCGCGCGCAGATCAGGGCGGGAGCGATCGCGGCCGCCCGCGAGACACGCCGTGAAGCCGTGGAGTACGCGGAGTCCTTGGGCCGCGACGACCTGATGATCGCCGCATTCACCGCGTGGACGGAGCCGACCCCTTGGCAGGCCCGTACGTACGGAACGGTGGACCGGCCCATCGTCGACCGCCTGAGCCGCCTGCTCGAGCGCGAACTGGCCCCGTCGGTGCGGTCCCGCCTCCTGACGGCGTACGCGAACGAGCTGATCGGCGAGGACGACCCGACCGTTCTGGAGGCGGCGCAGGAGGCCCTCGACCTCGCCACCGGCCCCCACCTGCGGGCCGCGGCACTCGAGATCCTGGCCGAAGTCCAGGGCGACGCCGAGCTCTCCCAGGAGCTCGTGGAGATCGGCACGGAGCACGACCTGCCGGTGTACCGCGTCACCGGGCGGCTCAACCATGCCGCCGTCGCCGCCGCCGCCAACGACCCGGTGACCATGCGCCGGGTGACCGCCGAGGCCCTGGAGCTCGCACACACCTACCGGATGCCCGAGGCGATCGCCGTCGCCGAGATCACGCTGGCGGCCCTGGCGGTCATCGAAGGCCGGTTCGCCGACGCCGCACACCTCTACAACAAGGCCGGCGAGGGCATGCGGCGCACCGGATCGGTGCACGCCGCGGGCTTTCTCCAGCTCGCCCTGGCCGTCATCTGGCTGAACGACGGCACGCTCGGAGCGCATCTGGACGACGTGCGCGCCGTCCACGCCGTGCTCGACCCCATGACCACCGACCTGCTCGCCCTCGCCCTGCACGCCAACGGCCTGGACACCGAAGCCCGCGAGGTCCGCGCGTCATCCGGCCCGATCCGCCCCGACTTCTTCTTCACCTTCCTCACAACGCTGCGCGCGATGGCGATCGTCGCCCTGAACGACCGCGACGCGGCCGAGGACGTCTACGCGACGCTGCTTCCACACCGCAACGGTCCCCCCGCGGGCGCCGAGAGCACGGCGGTGGCGCTGCGACCGGTCGCCCACACCCTCGGCGAGCTGGCCGTCCTCCTCGGCCGCGACCACGAGGCCGCCGACCACTTCGCCCAGGCCGCCGCCATCGCCGACCAATGGAACGCACCCCACTGGGCCGCCGAAGCCCGCTCGCGAGCGACCGCCTGACTCTGCCCGCCGCCGCCGCACATCCACAGCGTCCGGCGCCCAGATCAGGGCTGAGGCCGGGCCGGCGGGGATTCGCGGGGCGGAGCGGCCCGCTGTTCGCTCACCAGTTGTTCGGAGTCTCGCCTGGACGCGGGATCATTGCTGTCACCAGGACGAGCGCGGCAGCACCCCCGCGCACGCAGACGAGCGGCCCTACGAAGCCCGCGCATGCCGAAAGACTCCGTCCACGCAGCTCAGGTCGGGTCGCTGGAGATGAAGCCATAAGGTCGTCGACGGTCAGTGTCGGCTCGTTGTCGGCTGAGCGGTTCCGAAACGAAGTGTCACGCGCTGGCGTAGGGCAGCAGGGCAAAGAGGCCCGCTTTCCCTAGGTAGGCGCTGACCGGGCTTGGCGGGCATTCGAGCAGCGAGATGCCATGCGCCGGACCATAGCTCGTCCAGGCCTCCAGGCTGCGGCCTGTCAGGAACGGAGCAACACCAGCGCAAGCCCGCCGCCAGGTGCCTGGGGACGCCTGTTTCATCGCGCCCTAACAGGCCACCTGGAAGCAGGGCAAATCCGCTGTAAACCGGAGTATTCACTCACGCGTCCTGCTTTCTGTACGTTGATCATTTGGGCTTCTTTCCCCCGATGAGGTGATGGCGTGAAAAGTCGTGCCAGCATTACCGTCTCGGTCACATTGACCCTGGTGGTGAACACGTTGGCGGCCGTTTCCGGAGCGAGTCCGGCCGTCGCGGGAACGACCTCCACGGACCGTACGCCGCGACCGTACGAAGTGACCTCCGAACGTTCGAAGGCCCCGTTCACGGTCGCTCCGCGTCGCATGGTCGTCCCGTTGACCTGGTCCGGAACCACGGTCGAGCCGGTCAGCCGGGCCATCACCTACCGCAACAACACACGCAGTACCCTAAGAATCCGATTGAGGATCGCGCTGCGAGACCGTTCCGGACACGCGGCCCCTGCCGCGCTGGCGAAGTTGTCGGCGGGTTCCGTGACCGTGCGCGCCGGTCGAGAGGCCAGGACGAACCTGGAACTGCGCGGCCACGGGGTCAAACCCGGCGCGTATCACGGCACCGTCCAGGTCACCTCCGCCGCAGGTCAGCCGTTGGGCTCCACGGCGGTATCGGTCGACCTCCATGGCCCCGCCCCCGCCCCCGCTCCTCCGGTCGGGTCCGTCACCGCCTCCGCCGACTCCGTCAACGCCGACCTGGCCTCGCCCGGCATCCCCGACCTGACACGGCGCCACACCCTCACCTACCGCAACACCGGGACCACAGCTGTCAGACTGCGGTTGTCCGCCACCCTGAACGGTCCCGACGGGGAAGCGACCAAGGCCCCCGCCGGGCTCTTCGAGGTGCCTGACCATGTAACCGTTCCCGCCCAGGGAAGCGCGCAGGTGACACTGACCTTTCGGGGTGCCGGGATTCCCCAAGGCCGCTATCTCGGGGCGCTGGTGGCCACGGGGACCGACGGCGCAACAAAGGTGACCACCACGCTTGTGGCCGAGGTCGGCCAGGAGCAATACAACGTTGCGGTCAATCTGATCGACCGCAACGGCACCGCTCCAACGCGTCCGACCTGGGTTTACGCCTGGAGCATTTCGGACGGCGGCCGCTGGGAGCGCAAGGTCGAGAACGGCAGCGGCGTCTTCGAGCTGCCGCCCGGTACCTACGACGTCACCACCGCCATCGCCACCGGTGCGGGCCAGACCCTGATCAACCACCGGATCACGGTCGATGACCGAGACTTCGACCTGAGGATGGACGCCCGCGAGGGCGAGCCGGTCGAGCTCAGTCCGCAGGGCATCGGCGTTCCCGGCATGGTCGAGGCCTGGTACGACACCCCGTGGTACCGGTTCACCGCCGAGGGCCCCGAAGGCTCGGTCTTCGCCGTCTGGCACGGTCCCGACGAGGTCGAGGAGAACGTCGGCTTCCAGGTCACGGGGTGGGGCAAGCGTGACGCGACCGATGGGCCGGGCGCGGCCTACATCTTGAGCCGGTACTTCGCGGGCCGTATACCGCCGGCCACGGTGTGGCACCCGAGCCCGGGCGAGCTGAGTGTCACCCGCAATCACTTCCGCTCGGTGAATCTCTCCAGGTCCGGCGGCCTCAACGTGACGGGCGGTTACGTCGACGAGATGCGAATGAACGTGACCTTCCCGCAGACGGTCACCACCTACATCGAGCCCGGACTGAGTTACAGCCGAGAGTTGGGCTACGGAATCGGCTACGGGAACTGGGCGCAGATCGCCGACTACCGGACCGCCGCACAACAGGGGGAACGCGACGACGTCTGGAACGGCGCGGTCCTCACCACGGGTGACTTCGGCGTGGGAGCGGAACCGCGGCGCACCTCTGGCGGCCAGCTCTCGGTGATCGCCCCAGGAGGGTACGTCGACTCGTCCGGGCGGACCGGTTCGATGGACCGCACGACCAACGAGCTCACCCTCGCCGCCGACGGCCAGACGATCGCCACCGGTACAGGGCAGCTGCATGCCGACCTTCCGCCCGAGTCCAAGCGTTACACCCTCACCTGGGACCGCACCGCCAACACCGAGATCGCCAAGTTCTCCACCGCGACCAAGACCGAGTGGTCGTTCGAGTCGCACCACATCGACTGGGAGGAGCAGACCCTTCCGCTGCACCTGCTGCGGCTCGCGATCGCCGGTCTGAACGACGCGAATGCCGCCGCGCCGGGTTCCCAACTGCGGATCCCCGTGAAGGTGCAGCCGGTTCAAGACCTGCCGACGCCCGAGATCACTTCGATGTCGGTCGAGACGTCCGACGACGACGGCAACACCTGGCAGACGGCCTCGTCCGCCGAAGAGGACGGCACCTGGACCGCGACCGTGAGCAACCCGGACGCCCCCGGGTTCGTCTCCCTGCGGATCAAGGCGACCGATGCCGACGGCAACACCGTGACCCAGACGTTCATTCGCGCCTACGAGGTGAAGTCCTGATGCGGTGATTCGCCATCTTCACGGCGTTCGGCTCTGACCGGGGTCTCCACCCCCACCGAACCGTCATCGGCGTCAGACGCAGAAATGTCATATCGAGTGCCCGCTGCTTTTCCTCGGTCGACCCGCCCCATGCCATTGCCGTGCTGACGTGGCGCGGCGAGTCGCACTGCGGGTGTCTCCGGCTTGTGATCAAGCCACCCCTCATCGACCGCTCTCAGCCCGGAGCTTGGCGCCGCCTCCGAGCGTCCTGGATACGGGGGACCAGATGTGCAGGGCTCGACTAGCGTGGGCGCGAGGCGGGGAGGCCGAATGGGAGCAGGAGAAGACCTGGAACGGCTGCGGGCTTTCCTGCACCGACCGACCAGGGACCTTCGCCCGGCGCTGGAGAGACTTCCGTCCCCGCCCAGTCCTGGGACCACGCGGGATCCTGGACAGGGTCGTCGAAGTCACCTCGCGCAGCGCATGAGGCGGTCCTGGCGATGCCGCTCACCGCGCTATGCCCATCCGCCGCATGCCCATCCGCCGCGTGAGAGGACGGCGAGCGCAAAGTCGGGGAGGCTTGCCATGCACCACGCCGAAGGCAGCGTCGCCGTTCTCGATGTGAGCGGTCTGAACTGGGCATCGGAACAGAACGTCGTCGTGTCGGTCTTGGGACGCCTTTCGTCTCCCAAACCGCCACGGTCGCGTTCGACCCGGCGCGCACCTCGCTGACCGAACTCAGGCGCTGGGTGACCGAAGAAACGCGGGGAGGCGGATCTGGCCCGGGGTCCGCCTCCCCGCCTGGTCATGCGGGAGCGGGCTGGTCGGCGCCGGCCGCGATCATGCCGCGGAGGCGGTTCAGTTCCTTGGGGTAGTTGACGGTCGCCGCACCCACGAGGACGCCGTCCCGTGAGAACGCGACCGCGAATTTCGATTCCTCGACCGAGCCGGCGACGATCGTGCCCTGGTCGGCGAGGCTCGGGAAGCCGGCCCATTGGACGCGCTTGCCGTGCACGCGCGTGCCGAGTCCGGCCACCTCGACGAACGGTTCCGCGCCGGCCGGCCCGCGCAGCAGGTTGCGCGCGGCCGAGGCTCCCTGCTCGTTGGCGTTCGCCCAGTGCTCGACCCGGACCGGCTCGTCGCCGAAGATCCGATGAGGCCAGCGGGCGACGTCACCCGCGGCGACGATGTCCGGGAAGCCGAGCGCGAACAGTTTGTCGTCGGTGAGGACGCCGTCCTGAACCTGCACGTCGCTGCCGTCCAGCCACTCGGTGTTGGGTTCGACCCCCAGGCCGGCGATGAGCAGGTCGGCCGGAATCGACCGTCCGTCGCTCAACTGGACGGCCGCGATCCGGCCGTCGGGACCGCCTTCCAGCCGGTTCGCCCGGACCCCGGTCACCAGATCGACGCCGTTCCGGCGATGGTGCTCGGCGAGCCACTCCGCGACCTCCCGGCCGACGACTCCGATCATGGGGAGCGGCCCGCTCTCGATGAGCGTCACGTCCATGCCCTGGGCACGTACCGCGGAAGCCACCTCGCCGCCGATGAAGCCGCCCCCGATGACGACGACCTGCCGGGGGTCGCGCGCGAGAGCGGCCCGGAGCGCCTTGGCGTCATCGATGGTGCGCAGGACGTGGACTCCGGTCAGGGCCATCTGGTCCTCGGGCAACCGCCGCGGCCGAGCCCCGGTCGCTATGACCAGGCCGTCGTAGGCGAGCTCGGAGCCGTCGTCCAGGACGACCGCCCGGCCCGTGGTGTCCAGCCGGACCGCGCGGCGACCGCCCAGCCATGCGGCGTCGAACTGGTCGCCGCCGGGAAGGGCGACGTCATCATCACCGGTGAGAACGTTCTTGGACAGCGGCGGCCGGTTGTACGGAAGGTGGGGTTCGGCCCCGACCAGGCTGAGTTCACCGGCATACCCCTCGCTGCGGAGAGTCTGGACGGCGCGGATTCCCGCCAGCGAGGCCCCTACGACAACGATCCGAGTGTGGTCACCCATGGCTGCGCTCCTCTCAAAAAATGCCCTACCCCCCTACGGTATATGGAGATCTTCGGCGCCTGGCAACCCGAAGACGCCGAGCGAGGCTGCGAGGGCGAGTCCGGGCGCCAGGGTCCTTCAGCCCGGCCAGACGACCCGGGAGTTCCTGGACGCCGACCGCGAGCGCCAGCGAGCGGAACTGGTCAGTGGCTGAACGCTTCGGCGTTGCCGCGTGCCCATTCGCCGAAGGTGAGCGCGGGGCGCCCGAGGAGCTCTTCGACGGTCTTGGTGGTCGGGCCCGGGACGTCGGCGTAGTCGGCCAGCGAGCCCAGGAGCCGGGAGGGGACCTCGTCGGGCAGCCCTTGTGCGAGCATGGCTTCGCGGATCCGTTCGGCCGGCAGTTCCTGGAAGCTGAGGTCCCGTCCGATGGCCTCACCGATCATCTCGACCTTCGCGGGCTGGTCGAGGGACTGCGGCCCCGTGAGGGTATAGGTGGCCCCTGAATGTTCGGACGTCCGCAGCGCCTGTACGGCCACCGCCGCGATGTCGTGCTCGTGAACGGGGGAGGTGGCGGCCCGGCCGAAGGCGCCTCTCACCGTTCCGGTGGCTTGGATCTGCGGCGCCCAGGCCAGCGCATTGGCGGCGAAGTCGGCCAGCCGCAGCACCGTCCACTCCAGGCCCGAGCCCGTCACGAGATCCTCGGCGTGCATGAACTGGTCGGCGAACCGCGGTTCCCCTGCCGGGTACGCGACGGTGGTGGCGGACAGCAGCACCGCCCGCCGCACGCCGTGCCCGGCGGCCAGCCGCAGGAGTTCCCGCAGCCCTGACCCGGTGGCGCGCGGACTGATCAGCATCGCCTCCACCCCCGGCAGCGCCGCGCTGAGTGTGTGCGGACGCGACGGGTCGCCGTCCACCGTCCGTGCACCGGCGGGCAGCGCGGCCGTGGAAGGCGCGCGGGTGACCGCCACGACGTCGGCGCCGTCCCCGAGCAGCAGGTCCACCGTCGGGCGCCCGACGACGCCGGTCGCTCCGGTAATCAAGATCATGGTGCGTTCTCCCTAGAGTCCGTGGATCCGGTCACCCCTAAGAGAGATCGCCGCTCGCCTTCTGTGACCTCTGCGGTTGTGACGTGCACCACGTCCGGACGACAGACGATTCTGCCCGGAGGCCTTGTCGCAGGTGAG
The DNA here is from genome assembly GCF_014208105.1 of Actinomadura coerulea. NCBI lineage: Bacteria > Bacillati > Actinomycetota > Actinomycetes > Streptosporangiales > Thermomonosporaceae > Actinomadura > Actinomadura coerulea. The sequence continues at coordinate 1,187,605 of NZ_JACHMQ010000001.1, read as the reverse complement.
CTTGCGGTTCCACCGCTGGAACGCGCGGGCCTGCGGGATGAGGAAGTCCTGCAGGATGTCGCCGTCCTCGGTCAGCGCGTGCACGCGCGGGTCGAAGGGCGTGCGGGTTGCGGCCGTCATGAGCCGGTCACCTCCAGGACGTGGTCGGCGCCCCGGCTGTCCGCGCCGTCCGGGTCGGTCACGTCGAAGTGCTCCTCCTCCCCTTGCGACGCCACCACGTGCACGGCGCCGCCGGCGGTCTCCACGAACTGCGGCCCTTGGCCGCTCGCGGCTGCGGCGGCCAGGAGTCACTGGGCTCGGGCCTGCGCGTCGCCCGAACGGACGGAGAGGGGCTGGTGGAAGAGGCGGCGGAGGCTTGGGCGCTGATGCAGGCTGCGGCTACCGGCTGGGCAAGAGGGGCGCAGCTGTGCCGGCGGCACTTCGAACCGTGCCCTTGCAGGCCTGGGGCCGGATTCCTGTGGTGCAGGTCACAATCCCGAGTGTCACGTTCTCCTGAGGCGTCCTGTCCCATGGCCGTCCCGAACGAACGAGCCCCATGGGAGCGAGCGATGAACGCAAGCACCGCCCATCAGATCGTCGTCCTCGGCGCCGGCTATACCGGCCTGATCGCGACAGCTCGGCTGGCCCGCTACACGCGGAGGCTGAACGCCCGCATCACTTTGGTGAACCCCTCGCCTCGCTTCACCGAGCGTCTGCGCATGCACCAGGTCGCCGCGGGCCAGGAACTGACCGACTTCCAGATCCCGGACCTGCTGAAGGGCACCGGCGTGCGATTCCACCAGGCCGCCGCGACCACCATCGGTACCGCTGACCGGACCGTCGCCCTCGACGATGGCGCTCTCCTTCACTACGACACGCTGGTCTACGCCCTCGGCAGCGCCACCGACACGAGCATCGTCCCAGGTGCGGCGGACCACGCCTGGACTCTCAACGACCCCCATCTGGCGCACCGCCTGTCGCGGCAGCTGCCCGGGATCGCCGCTGCGGGCGGCACGGTCACCGTCTGCGGTGGCGGGCTCACCGGCATCGAGGCGGCCGCCGAGATCGCCGAGGCGCACCCGGCGCTGACCGTCAACCTGGTCTGTGCCACCGAACCCGGGTCCATGATGGGCGAGAAGGCCCGAGCCCACCTCAACCGCGTCCTGAACCGCTTGGGCGTGGTGCGCATGGTCGGGGTGAAGGTCACCAAAGTGCTGCCCGACGCGGTGAGTCTGGACACCGGTGAGCTCGTCTCCTCGGATCTGACCCTGTGGACCACCGGTGTGCGGGTGCCGCAGCTCGCTGCCCAGGCCGGAATCGCCACCGACGGGAGGGGGCTCATCGTCACCGACTCCACCCTGCGCTCGGTTTCGCACCCGGAGATCCATGCCATCGGAGACGCCGCCCTGGTGCGGCAGTCCTGGGGACAGCTCCACGGCACATGCCAGAGCGGGGTGGTCACCGCCGACTACACCGCCGACGTCATCGCCCGGCTGCTGCGAGGGAAGCCGGTGAAGCCTCTGCGGTTCGGCTACTTCCACCAGCCGGTGAGCCTGGGCCGCAAGGACGCGGTCGTCCAGTTCACCAAAGCCGATGACACCCCGAGGCGGTGGTACCTCAAGGGCAAGGCCGCGGTCATCTACAAGGAGCAGGTCAGCGGCACCCCGCCGGTGGCCGCCAAGATGTCCCGCTACGTGAAGATACCGGTGCAGCTGTCAAAGGGCGGCCGCGCCACCCGTAAGGCCGCATGATGTTCCAGGACTCGGGTCGGCATTCACCAGGTCCCCCGGCCGGCTGGACTCCCGACCTTCCGACCGCTAGGCATGGTTCCGATGAATGATCACGAGACCGGCCGGCCGGCCCCGGTGCCCGACCCGCGAAAGGCGGCGACCGATCCGTTCGTCGAACACCGCCGGTTGTTGTTCGGCACGGCCTATCACATGCTGGGCAGCGTCGTCGACGCCGAGGACATCCTCCAGGACGCCTGGTTGAAATGGCATGCGGTGGACCAGGAGTTGGTCGAGCATCCCAAGGCCTACCTGGTGCGCACCGTCACCAACCTGGCATTGAACCGTCTCACCTCCGCCCGGGCCGTCCGTGAGACCTATGTGGGCCCCTGGCTTCCCGAACCGCTGATCACCCCATCGAACGCCGTGGAGGAGACCGAAATGGCCGAGACGGTGTCGACGGCCATGCTGGTCGTCCTCGAAACCCTCAACCCCACCGAGCGGGTCGTCTTCGTGCTGCGCGATGTCTTCGGCTATTCCTACGCCGAGATCGGCGGCTTCCTCGATCGCCCCGCGGCCACCGTGCGCCAGATCTCGCGCCGCGCCCGTTCGCACGTGCAGGCCCGCCGCCCCCGCTTCGAAGCGGACGACGAGGCGCGACAGGAGGTCACCGAGAGGTTCATGGCCGCCTGCCACGGCGGTGACCTCAACGCCCTCATGGAACTGCTCGCCCCGGAAGTGACGCTGTGGAACGACGGCGGCGGCATCGTCACCGCCGCCCGCCGACCGCTGCACGGCCCTGACCATGTGGCGCGCTGGATCCTGGGCGTCATGGCCAAACCGCTCTCCGCCGGCATCCGCCTCGAACCGGCGGTCGTCAACGGCGAGCTGAGCGTCGTCGGCATGATGGGCGACGACCTCGTCGGCGCACTCACCTACGACATCCACGATGGCCGCATCGAGAACATCCGCTTCCAGGTCAACCCCCGGAAACTGAATGGTATTCAAGCGGCGGGCGCCACCGACAGTCCTACCCCCAACACCAAAGGGCCACGGTGACGACGACAACGGCGGTTGGCCGGGCGCATGTCGCACCAGGTGAAGTCGGCGAACGACACTTGCGAATCTCTGGCAACGTTTGGGCTCTGACGCCTGGAGAATCGCTGCCATGGAACCTGTCGCTGGGTGTCTCGCGTGTGACCTTCTTGTCGGAGTCCGCCCTCTTCCCGGAGGTCGTCTGGCGGAGTCACCGGGTTGGGTCGTCGAGCACTCGGTGGGCCCGCTCGGCCTGGGGACGTTGGTGGTCAAACCGGTGCGGCACGTCGTCCATGTCGCCGAGTTGACAGAGGCCGAGAGTGCGGCGTTGGGTCCGTTGCTGCAGCGGGTGGCCGCAGCGGTGACGAAGGTTGTCCAGCCGGAGCAGGTCTACGTATGCCTCTGGTCCCATGCGAATGCTGTACCTGGCCACCTGCATTTCGTGGTCCAGCCCGCAGTGAAGTCTGACATGACCCGGTTCGACGCGTTCGGCCCGGCACTGCAGATGGCGATGTTCCGGGAAGGAGCAATGCCAGGCGAGACCGAAGTCGAGGCGTTGTCCGAACAACTTCGAGCGGCCTTGTCTCTCTCGTCTTTTGGACCATGAGATGGGCCCGCCTCCCAAGTGACGCACCCGGCGGTACGCGAGGCCTCGCGTCCATGCCAAGGCGGCGTTTCCACCTGACCACCGGACGGCAAGTCGCTGGTCCCGACACCAGCTCCCTGCCTGATGCGACGCGCGAGGCCTATGAACGACTGAGGGGCCACCGTCCCGATGGCCGGTGCTTCGCCGCTGCTACGTCGTGCTGAAACATCCCAGCCGTCGAATTCGCGAAGTACTCCCCGACGACGCGACTGCTGAGTACGACCGCGCGCCGGTCCGGGAGGCGCTGGGTTCCGCCCGGCGACGTTTGAGGACGAGGAGCGGCTGACCGCACGACTGGTCGCGGAGGTGTGCCCGGTCGAGCTCGTGGAGGACCGGCAGCGGAGGCCCCGCTGGTCGAGTGCCAGGTGAGGGTTATCGGCCTCCGGGCCTCATCCGAATCGAGAAGGTGCTGGTCAGGGCCCGCGACCGGTGGGCGAAGGCGTTCTCCGCGCGGACAGTCGAGCGCTTGGGCGAGGTCGGAGTCGTCCAACACGTCCGATGTCGCAATTCTCACTCTGCCGGCCGGCCTCTTGCTTGGCCGTGTGCCGGCCGGACGGTCCTCCCGTGGCGCTCTCAGGGCGCCACGGCAAGACCACACAAACGAAAGGAACAACGATGTCCGACATCTCGGGCGCAGGTGGAGCCGATTCCGCCAGGGAGGGCCCGCCGAGCAGCGATCCTGAAGCCGCTCAGCAGGACCTCAAGCTGTTCCGCTCACTGCGGAACCACCGCAACTACCGGCTGCTCATGCCGGCTCAGGGCGTCTCCAGTATCGGCGCTTGGATGCAGATGACTGCCCAGGACTGGCTGGTGCTGGACCTGACGCACGGCAGCGGCGCCGCGGTCGGCATCACGGCCGGCTTGCAGATACTGCCGGCGCTGCTGTTCAGCCTTTACGGCAGCGTCCTGGCCGACCGGTACCCCAAGCGACGCATCCTCATGGTCAGCCAGGCGGTGATGGGCACGCTTGCGCTGGTGCTCGGCCTGCTTACCGTAACTGGGACCGTCACCGTGTGGAATGTGTACGCCCTGGCGTTCGGCCTCGGCCTGACCGTGACACTGGACACCCCGGCCCGGATGGCGTTCACCTTCGAGGTGGTGGGGCCGCGTGACGTGTCCAATGCCATCGGCCTGAACAACGCGCTGTTCAACACGACGATGATCCTCGGGCCGGCCGTCGCCGGCGTACTGATCGCCGCCGTCGGCACCGGTCCGGTCTTTCTCATCAACGCCGTGTCGTTCGGCGCTATGGAACTCGGGCTCTACCTCATGCGTGAGGACGAGCTGCATGTCAGAGAACCGGTGCGGCGGACCAAGGGCCAGCTGCGCGCGGGCCTGCGCTATGTCCGGGAGCGCCGCGATCTGGTCATGCTGATGACGGTCATGCTGTTGGTCTCCGCGTTCGGTATGAACTTCGCGGTGACCGATGCCCTGATGAGCCGACAGGTCTTCCATACCGGAGCCTCGTCCTTCGGCGTCGTCACGGCGATGATGGCCGTGGGCGGGCTGGTCGGCTCGCTGTTCTCCGCCCGACGGAGGCAGCCGAGCATTCGGGACATGCTGGTCGCAGCGGCGGCCTTCGGGGCGCTCGTGACCGCGAGCGGACTCATGCCGGCCTACTGGGCGTTCGCGGCCATGCAGCTGCCGACCGGCATGGCGATGATGACGTTCACCACGGCGGCCTACTCGATCACGCAGCTGAGCGCCCCGGAGGAGATGCGCGGCCGCGTCATGGGCCTCTACCTGCTGGTGATCACCGGGAGCTCCCTCATCGGCTATCCCCTGGTCGGCTGGCTGGCCGAGACCTTCGGGCCACGCTCGACCCTGGTCATCGGCGGCCTCGCGTCCCTGGCCTCAGTGGTGGGCACCCTCGTCTTCATGACGCCGGTGGCCACAGGACTGCTCGCACGCGGAACAACACCGCGGGCCTGAACGACACCGTCGGCACGCTGCCGACTCAGCACACAACCAACAAGGAATCCGACCAAGGGCCCGGCGTCAGCCGGGCCCTGCCCATATGAGCAGACTCGCCCCGAACACGGCACGCGTACGCGGGAATGATTCCTCAGCGCGTACTTGGTGCGGCGTGCCCATGGCGTCGGTGGTGGCGGCGTTGGCCGGACGGCTGCCGGGCCGTTGCCGCGGGCGTGGTTGTAAAAGCACGTTCTGTTGGCGTGGGAGCCGGTTCAGGCGGCCGCTGCCGAAGCCGGCGACCCGGCGATGGTTCGTCTGAGTAGAGCCCGGGTCGTCTCAAGGGGGTAGCTGGGTTCGGGGGCGCGGGGTGGGGTCGCATCGGGGTCGTGGTGTTGGGGAAGGTAGGCCCAGAGGGCGGGGTCCGTTCGGCCTGACGAGGGGAGGCTGTGATGGGGATCGTTTCGCCCGGGTTCCATGGGCGGCGGCGCGAGTCCGCGGTCCAGTTGCCGCCCGGGCAGTACCTGACCGAGGACTTTCCCGTGCTGTCGGCCGGTCCGACGCCGCGGATCCCGGAGGAGGAGTGGGAGTTCACGGTGACCACGGAGACGGGGCGGCAGCACCGGTGGACGTGGCGGGAGCTGCTGGATCTGCCGTTCGAGACGCCGAGGGTGGACATCCACTGCGTCACCAAGTGGTCCAAGCTCGGCACGGACTGGCAGGGGGTGTCGCTGGACGTTCTGCTGGCCGACGTGGAGACCGCGGCCGATTTCGCGCTCGTGTCCTCCTACGGCGGGTACACCACCAACCTGCCGCTTGAGGATCTGCTCGACGGCAAGGCATGGATCGTCTACCGCTATGGCGGTGAGGAGCTGGCGCCGGAGCACGGTGGGCCGGTGCGGCTTCTGGTACCGCACCTGTACTTCTGGAAGTCGGCGAAATGGTTGCGGGGCATCGACCTGCTGACCGAGAACGAGCCGGGCTTCTGGGAGACCGCCGGTTATCACGACTACGGGGACCCATGGCGCGAGCAGCGGTACCAGGGCGACTAGCGTGGCGCGTGGCGCGGCTGGCCGAGACCCGCCGGGAGACGGGGACGGCCCGCACGCTCGTCTTCGATGTGCCGGGCTGGCCGGGGCATCTGGCCGGTCAGCACGTCGACGTGCGGCTGACCGCGCCGGACGGCTATGCCGCGCAGCGCAGCTACTCGCTCTCCGCGCCCGACCGGGTCGAGCTCACCGTGCAGCGGATCCCGGACGGGGAGGTCTCCCCGTATCTCACCGATGTGCTCGGCGTCGGCGATCCGGTCGAGATCCGGGGCCCGGTGGGCGGCTGGTTCGTGTGGCGGCCCGGTGCGGGACCGGACGTCCTGCTGATCGCGGGCGGTTCCGGGATCGCGCCGCTGATGGCCATGGTCCGCGCCCGCCGCCTGGCCGGGAGCGGGACGCGGTTCCGGCTGGTCTATTCCACGCGCACGCCCGGAGACGTGTTCTATGCAGATGAGCTGCGGCGTCCCGAACCTGGGCTGGATGTCACGCACGTCTACACCCGGGCGGCCCCTGACGGCTGGCCCCGCCCGCCCGGTCGGCTGACGGTGGACGATCTCGGGGACGGCCCGCCCGACCGTGACTGCTTCGTCTGCGGGCCGACGGGATTCGTGGAGTCGGCCGCCGACATGCTGCTCGCCCGCGGCCACGACCCGCGGCGCATCAAGACCGAACGGTTCGGCTGAACGGAGGCTCAGCGAAATGAACGTGCCTCATCGGGAGGGCGCCCCGGGGCGGCGTCCCATGGATCACGTGGACGGCAACGCCCTGGCGGGACCGCTGAGCGAGCTGTTCGCCGTGGATATCACGGCGGCCACCGGCCGCTGCGTCAACTGCGGGCTCACCGGCCCGGTCGCCGAGTTGCGGGTGTACGACCGGGCGCCCGGTCTGGTCGCCCGCTGCCCCGGTTGCGGCCACGTCCTCCTGCGCTACGTCCGGACGCCGGACTCGGCCTGGATCGACCTGACCGGGACGGTCTCCCTGCGCGTCCGGCTGCCGGACGGGGACGAGGAGGGGCGCGGATGAGCGTCCAGCGATGACGGAGCGCCGAGCGGGCCCGCCTTCCGGATCGTTCGCCGACCGGACCGCGTGGGCGCGCAACCTGCGGACGCCGCTGCGGGAGTTCATGCGCACCGAGACGGGCGGCGCCGTGGTCCTGCTGGCCGCGACGCTCGCCGCGCTGGTCTGGGCGAACGCGGACGCGTCCTCCTACGAGCGGGTATGGGAGACGCAGGTGTCCGTCCGGTTCGGCGGCGCCGGCCTCTCCCAGGGGCTGCGGGAGTGGGTCAACAGCGGCCTGATGACGGTGTTCTTCTTCGTGGTCGGGCTCGAAGCGCGCCGCGAGTTCGACATGGGAGAGCTCCGCGACCGGCGGCGGTTCGCGCTGCCGCTGGCCGCCGGGGTCGGCGGGATGGTCGTGCCCGTGGCCGTCTACCTCGCCTTCAACGCGGGCGGTCCGGCCGCCCACGGCTGGGGCATCGCGATGTCGACCGACACCGCTTTCGCGCTGGGCGTGCTCGCGCTGGTCGGACGGAACTTCCCCGCGCGTCTGCGCACGTACCTGCTCACGGCCACCGTCGTGGACGACGTCATCGCGCTCGCGGTGATCGCGACCGTCTACAGCGGCGACGTGGCGCTGCCTCCGCTGCTGCTGGCGGCCGGCATCCTCGCGGTGACCGTGCTGGTGCGCGCCCTCGGGGTGCGGCAGATCCCGGTGTACGTCGTGCTGGGCGTCGCCGCGTGGGCGGCGGTCCAGTCCGCCGGGGTGGAGCCGGTGGTCGTCGGCCTGGTCATGGGACTGCTGACGTACGCCCACCCGGCGGCGCGCGACGACCTGGAGCGCGCCACCGAGGTCTTCCGGCTGTTCCGGGAGCAGCCCACCCCGGAGTTCGCCCGGTCGGCGCGGACCGGGGTGGCTGCGGCGATCTCCCCGAACGAGCGGCTCCAGCTGCTGATCCACCCGTGGACGAGCTATGCGGTCGTGCCGCTGTTCGCGCTGGCCAACGCGGGCGTCACGATCACCGCCGGGTTCCTCGGCCGCGCCTTCACCTCGACGCTGACGCTCGGCATCGTGATCGGCTATGTGGCCGGCAAGCCGCTCGGCATCCTCGGGTCCTCGTGGCTGGTGACCCGGGCGAGCCGGGGCCGGCTGCGTCCGCCGGTCGGCTGGGCCGCGGTCGGCGGCGGCGGCGCGATCGCCGGCATCGGCTTCACGGTGGCCCTGCTGATCGCGACGCTGTCCTTCACCGGTGCGCGGCTGGAGGAGGCCAAGATCGGCGTGCTGTCCGCGGCGCTGGGCGCCACGGTCGTGACCTGGGTCGTCGTCCGCGCGACCGCGCTGCTGCCGCCGCGCAGGCGGTTGCGCGCGCTGCTCGGGACGGCGGAGAGCATCATCGACCTCGCCGCGCCGGTCGAGCCCGAGCGCGACCATGTCCGCGGTCCCGCGAACGCGCCGGTCACCGTGGTCGAGTACGGGGACTTCGAGTGCCCGTACTGCGGACGGGCGGAGTCCGTCGTCCGGGAACTGCTCGCCGACCACGGGGACGTCCGGTACGTGTGGCGCCACCTGCCGCTCAACGACATCCACCCCCAGGCGCAACTCGCGGCCGAGGCCGCCGAGGCGGCCGCCGCGCAGGGCCGGTTCTGGGAGATGCACGACCTGCTGCTCGACCGCCAGGACGCGCTGAGACCCCGGGACCTGGTCCGCTACGCCGGCGACCTCGGCCTCGACGTCGACCGTTTCCGTGCCGACCTGCGCCGGCACACCGGTGCCGGGCGGATCGCCGAAGACGTCGACTCGGCCGACCTGAGCGGCGTCTCCGGAACCCCGACCTTCTTCGTCAACGGACGGCGCCACGTCGGCGCCTACGACATCGCCACCCTCTCCGCGGCGGTCCGGGGCGCCCGCAAACGCGCGGCGGTCGGCTCCTGACACGAGCGCGCCCAGGGGGATGTAGAGGTCCACGTCGACACCGGCTGCCTTCTCGGCCCGAGGCCTAATGGGCGTGCGGGCCCACGGTCATCTGCGGCTTGCCCGGCGGGACCAGCCAGAGGGACACGAGGGCGGCGGCCGCCGCGGTGACGGCGAACACGGTGAACGCGGTGGTGAAGCCGTCGATGGAGGGGACGTCCGCGAGGCCCGTCGCGGCGATGGTGGACGCCACCGCCACGCCGATCGCCGCGCCCAGCTCATGGAAGGTGTTGATCACGCCGGAGGCGAGGCCGGCCTCCGAGTGCTCGACGTGGGCCAGGGCGGAGGTGCTCGCCGCGACGAAGACCGGCCCCACGCCCGCGGCCGCGATCACGATGCCCGGTAGCAGTTCCAGGCCGACTCGGCCGTCCGCCGACAGGCCGGTCAGCAGGCCGGCGCCAGCGGCGACCAGGGCCAGGCCCGCCGCGGCGACGGGGCGCGTGCCGAGGGAACCCACGAGCCGTCCGGCGACATGCGCTCCGACACCGGTCCCGAGTGCGGCCGGCAGGAACAGCAGGCCCGTCTCCAGGGCGCTGATGTCGCGCGCGTGCTGCAGATACTGCGAGCCGAGGAAGAACAGGGAGATGAGCAGTCCGGACGCGACGAGCATGAGGAAGGCTCCGGCGGCCACCGGACGGCGGGCCAGCATGGTCACGTGCATCAGCGGGGCCTTCACCGCGCGCTCGATCCAGCCGAAGGCCCCGTACAGCAGGACGGCGGCGGCCAGCGGGACGAGGGTCCCGGCGGCGGACCAGCCGTCGTCACCGGCGTTGATCATTCCGTAGATGAACGCGGCCGTGGCGGCGGTGACCGTGCCGGCGCCGAGCAGGTCGAGCCGCTGCCCGGAGGGGCGTGCGGAGTGGCCGCGCACCACCATCGGCAGTGTTCCCAGCAGGACGAGCCCGACGGGGACGTTGACGAAGAACACCCATCGCCAGCCGGGTCCGGCGGTGAGGACGCCGCCCAGCAGCACGCCCGAGGCGAAGCCCGCTCCCCCGAGCGCGCCCCAGATGCCGAGAGCCTTGTTGCGTTCAGATCCGTGGAAGGTGGTGGCGACGGTGGACAGCGCCGCCGGCGACAGCAGTGCCGCGCCGACACCCTGCGCGATCCGGCCACCGAGCAGCAGCGCCTCGTTCTGGGCGAGGCCCGTGGCGAGGGAGGCGGTGGTGAAGACGGACAGGCCGACCAACATCGTGCGCCGGGCGCCGAAGGTGTCGGCGAGCCGTCCGCCGAGCAGCATCAGGCCTCCGAAGAACAGCGTGTAGGCCGTGACCGCCCACGTCAGGCCGGTGCGGCTGAGCGCCAGGTCGGTGCCGATGTCGGGGAGCGCCACGTTCACCACCGTGACGTCCAGGATCAGCATGAACTGCGCGACGCTGATCAGCGCGAGCGCGGTCCAGCGTCGCGGATCCGGTGGCGCCGCGGAAGCCGGGGCGTGGTGATGGGTGGACGAACCGTGAGCCATGAGGGGCCTCCAGGCCCGGCGGGCGCCAGGGCGCCGCCGATAAACCGAACAGCTATGTTCGGGTTAACGTATACCCGCCCGGACCTAAAGTGAACGGCGGTGTTCGATTTGACGTAGGCTGTCGGTCATGGGAGGCAGGACGGGCGGCCGGGCGAGGGCGGAGTCGGAGACCGGCGGACGCCGCCGGGCGGACGCCGAACGCAACAGCGCCGCGATCATCACGGCCGCGACGGACCTCTTCGCCCGCGACCCGGACGCGAGCATGACCGACATCGCCCGCGCCGCCGGCGTCGGCAGGGTCACCCTCTACGCGCACTTCTCGTCCAGGGAGGACGTCATCCGGGCCGTCCTCCGGCAGGTGATCGACCAGAGCACGGAGATCCTCGAAGGCGCGCGGAGCGCCGAGGAGCCTCCGGCGGACGCCTTCGCCCACCTCATCCGCACGGCCTGGCCGCTCATCGGCCGTTTCGGCCGCCTGTACAACGCCGCGCGGCGGACGCTTCCGGCCGAGGAGGTCCGGCAGCTGCACGATCCGCCGATGGCGCACGTCCGGGAGCTGATCCTCCAAGGGCGGGAGACCGGAGTGTTCCGCACCGATCTGCCCGTGGAGTGGCTCGTCAGCACCGTCTACGCACTGCTGCACGCCGCGATGGAGGAGGTCTCCGCGCGACGCTTCGACCAGGTCGAGGCCGGCGAGGCCCTCGTGCAGACCCTGCTGGGCGCCCTGCGCGCCGACTAGGTGTTCTCGGCCGCCGCAGAGACCTCGGGGGCGAGGAGTTGCCAGCCGCCTCGCGCTGCCGGCGTTCGTGGGCTCGGCCAAGCCCTGCGGGCCCCGGACAGAACAGTGGCCAAGTCAGGCGAAGCGGCCGGACTCTCCGCCTCCTCGGCAAGGGCGGGGCGGGCGTGGCGGCCCGGACGCTGTCTCCGTACTGAGCACGGATGTGCGCTCTGCCGGTCCCCTGTCAGATGGAGGGCAAGGACACCCGAGCGTTCGAGGTGAGGCAATGAGCAGTTCCGTCCGGCAATTGGTGACCCGCGCACGAGACGAGGTGTGCAACATGTCGGTGCCGGAGGTCGCCGGCGCGCTGGAAGGCGGCGGGGTGACGCTCGTCGATCTCCGTGAGCCCGATGAGGTCCGGCGCGAGGGCGCCATCCCGGGCGCGGTACCGGCGCCCCGCGGAATGCTGGAGTTCTGGGCGGACCCCGCCAGTCCGTACCACCGCGAGGAGTTCGTCCCCTCCGCGCGGACGATCCGGGCGGCAGGTCGGCGCTGGCCGCGCAGACGCTGCAGGCGCTCGGCTACACCGACGTCGCACACCTCGACGGCGGACTGGCCGCGTGGAAGGAGCAGGGGCGGCCAGTCACCTTCGCGGCGGAAGGGCCATGAACGGGAGCGGATTCCTCGCCGCCCCTCCCCTGACCGGCGAGGCGCAGGGCATGTTCGACGAGGACATCGCCGCTTCCGGTCACGTCATGAACACCTCCAGGCTGTGGGGCCACCGGCCCGACCTCTACGCCCGGCTCTTCGAGCTGCTCCGGGAGGCCGGCACGGCGGCCGGGCTGGGCTTCCGCGAACGCGGCGTCCTCATCGCCGCGTGCGCTTCGGCCGCCGGCGACTCCTACTGCGCACTGGCCTGGGGGTCCCGGCTGGCCGAGGCGAGCGACGCGGACACGGCTGCCGCCGTGCTCCGCCGCGCCGACGCCGGGCCGACCGCCCGGTCCGTTCCGACACGTGCAGGGCATCGGCGATCTCCTGGTTGTGCAGTCGGTCCCCGACGAGCCAGAAGACCTCCAGCTCACGGGGCGTCACCCCCGCCGCCCGCAGTTCGTCCGGATCCGATCCCACCCTCGGAGCATCCCGTCATCAGCGGCCGAGTCCACACGGGTCACCGCGGCCGTACGGGCACCAGGGACCCGAGAGCCGTCAGCGGTCGGTGACGATGAGCAGGCGCGGGCTCTGGTTCAGGCGGCGGGCTCCGATGTCGGTGCAGACGACGACGTCCTCGATCCGCGCGCCGTACAGCCCCGGAAGGTAGATGGCGGGCTGGACGGACATGGTCATGCCGGGCTCGATGACGGTCCGGTCCGCCGAGGTCAGGTAGGGCGGTTCGAACTGGTCGAGGCCGACGCCGTGGCCCGTCCGGTGGACGAAGAAGTCCCCGTACCCGCTGGCCGCGATGGCGGTGCGGCAGACCTCGTCGATCTCTGCGGCGGTGACGCCGGGGCGCACCGCCTCGCAGGCGGCGCTGTGGACGGCGAGCACGACGGAGTACATGGCCTCGAAGTCCTCGGGCGGCTCCGCCACGACGAACATCCGGGTGATGTCGGAGCAGTAGCCCTCGTGCCGTCCGCCGATGTTGACCAGGACCGCGTCGCCCGGGTTGATCACCCGTTCGGTGGGCCGGTGGTACGGGGCGGCGGAGTGCTCCCCCGCCGCGACGGTGACGAGCGTGACCTCGTCGTGGCCGGTCTCCAGCAGCAGCACGCGCAGCAGCCGCGCCATCTCCCGTTCGGTGGTGCCGGACCAGCGCAGTTCGGCGGCCATCGCCACGGCCCGGTCGGCGGCGACGGCCGCGCGCTCCATGGCCGCGATCTCCGCGTCGGACTTGCGCATCCGGAGCGGCGCGAGGAGCGGCTCCGCCGAGGCGAACAGGGTCTGCGGGCCGAGCCGCTCCTGGATCGACAGCAGTTCGCGCGCCGGCATCTGGGGGTCGATGGCGACCCGCGCGCCCTTCGGGATGAGGGGCGACGCGTCGCGGACGTGCTCGGGCGGCCCGTCCGGCGTGATGACGAGGAAGCCGTGCCGCGCCGAGTCGGCCAGGTACCGCAGGTTCGAGGAGGGCCGCAGGACGAGGACGTCCACCCCGTGCTCGATCATGCGGGCCCGCACCCGCTCCATGCGATCGTCGCTCATTCCGGCGCCGAGTCGTAGAGCCAGCAGGCCACCCCGCGCTCCTGTACCGGTTCGCGCTTCGAGCAGACGTCCATGGCGTGGGGACAGCGCGGGTGGAACCGGCAGCCGGACGGCGGCGCCGCGGGGTCCGGCACGTCGCCGGGCAGCTCGGCGGGAAGCGTGCCCGCACCGTCCGGCGAGGGGATGGCCGCCAGCAGGGCCCGGGTGTAGGGGTGCTGCGGGTCGGCCCAGACCTCGGCGGTACGGCCGATCTCGACGATCTTGCCCAGGTACATGACCGCGATCCGGTCCGCGATCATCCGGACGACCGACAGGTCATGGCTGATGAAGAGCAGCCCCGCCCCCGACTCGACGGTCAGCGACCGCATCAGCCCCGCGACCTGCGCCTGGGCGGAGGCGTCCAGCGCGGAGATCGGCTCGTCGCCGATCAGCAGGGAGGGGCGGGCGGCCAGGGCGCGGGCGATGGCGATGCGCTGCCGCTGCCCGCCGGAGAACTCGTGCGGGTAGCGGGCGGCCATGTCGGCCGACAGCCCGACCCGTTCCAGCAGCTCGCCCGGGGTCGGGCCGCCGCGCCGGCCGTCGGCGATCTGGCCGCCGACCCGGCGGCGCGGGTTCAGCGACGCGAACGGGTCCTGGAACACCATCTGGATGCGGGTCAGCGCGGGATCGCGGCGGCGCAGGCCGAGCGGCGTCACCGGGCGCCCCTCGAACCCGATGGAGCCGCTGGACGGCCGGACGATCCCGCAGATGGCGCGGGCCAGCGTGGACTTCCCGCAGCCCGACTCGCCGACCAGGCCGACGACCTCCCCGGGCGCGACGGACAGGTCGACGCCCGCCACCGCCCGGACGGGGGGCCGGTCCGGGCTGCGATGGTCCACCACCAGGTTCTCGACGGCCAGCAGCGATGAGGCGGGCGCCGGCTCGGCGCCGTCCAGCAGTTTCATGAGGTGCTCCGCTCCGGCAGCGCGTCCAGCAGCATTCGGGTGTACTGGTCGGCGGGCTCGCGCATGACCTGGGCACGCGCGCCGGTCTCGACCAGCAGGCCCGCCCGCATCACGCTGATCGTGTCGGCCACCGCGGACATGACGCCCAGGTCGTGGGTGACCAGCAGGACGGCGAGTCCGAGCTCGTCGCACAGGCCGCGCAGCAGGCGCAGCACGCCGGCCTGGACGGTCACGTCGAGCGCGGTGGTCGGCTCGTCCGCGATCAGGACCTTGGGGTCGCAGGCCAGTGCGGCCGCGATCGCGATGCGCTGGCGCATGCCGCCCGAGAACTGGTGGGGGTACCGCCGCAGCGCGCCGTCGGCGTCCGGGATGCGCACCCTCGTCAGCAGTTCGACCGCACGGCGGCGCGCCTCGGCCTTGTCCAGCTCCAGGTGGTGGCGCATGTGGTCGGTGAGCTGGTGGCCGATCGAGAGCATGGGGTGCAGGCTCGTCGACTGGTCCTGGAACACCATGCCGATCTCGCTGCCGCGCAGCGCGTTCATCTTCTTGGACGGGAGGGACAGCAGGTCGGTCCCGTCGAAGAGGATTCGCCCGCCGGTACGCGCGCCGTGCGGGAGCAGTCCCATGACGGCCAGCCCGGTCATGGTCTTCCCGGAGCCGCTCTCGCCCGCCAGCCCGTGGATCCGCCCCGGTTCCAGTGCGAGGTCGATCCTCCGGATGATCTCCCGTCCCCCGAGCTCGACGGTGAGCCCCTCGATGTCCAGTACGGTCACAGCGCCCGCTCCTTGATCGCCCGTGCGGTGCGCGGGTCGAGCGCGTCCCGCATCGTGTCACCGAGGAAGTTGAAGGCCAGCACCACCGTCAGGATGGCCAGGCCGGGGAACACGCCGACCCACCACTTGTCGAACACGTGCGTGGCCGACGCCACCATGGAGCCCCACTCGGCGGTGGGCGGCTTGGCGCCGAGCCCCAGGAACGACAGTCCCGACAGCAGCAGGAGCTGGGTGCCGATGTCGAGGGTGGCCAGCACCAGGACCGGGCCGGTCACGTTCGGCAGCACGTCGGTGCGCAGCGAGCGCCACGCGGAGAACCCGAGCAGCCGCCCGCTGATCACGAACTCGCGGGACCGGACGCCGAGCACCAGTCCGCGGGTGACCCGGGCGTACGCGGGCCAGGACACGACGAGGACGGCCAGCACCGCGTTGCGCAGGCTCGCGCCGAGCGAGGCGGCCACGGCCATCGCGAGGATGACGGTCGGGAACGCGAACACCAGGTCCGCCACCCGCATGATCGTCTCGTCCAGCCAGCGGCCGAAGTAGCCGGCGCACGCCCCCAGCAGCCCGCCGATGACGACGGACATCACGACCAGCAGCAGGGTGAGGGGGATGGACAGGCGCGCGCCGTACAGCACCCGGCTGAGGACGTCGCGGCCGAGTTCGTCGGTGCCGAACCAGTGCGCTCCGCTCGGCGCCTGGAGCCGCGGGAAGGCCTGGCTCAGCGGGTCGTGCGGCGCGAGCAGCGGCGCGGCGAGCACCACGACCAGCCATGCCGCCGCGATGACGAGGCCGACGACGGCGAGCGGCTTGCGCCACGCCTCCGGCACCCTGCGGCTCACGTGTGCCTCACTCTTGGGTCGATGACGCCGTACAGCATGTCCACCACCAGGTTGACCACCACGTAGATCACGCCGACCACGAGACCGACGCCCATTACCGCGGGCAGGTCGAGGGTGGTCGCGCTCTTGTACGCGTACTCGCCGATGCCGGGCCAGGCGTAGATCGCCTCGACGAGCACCGTGCCGGACAGCAGGCTTCCGAAGGCCAGCCCCGCCACCGTGATGACCGGCACCAGCGCGGCGCGCAGCGTGTACCGGAAGAGGACGGTGCGGCCGGGCAGACCCTTGGCTCTGGCGGCCCGCACGTAGTCCTGGCCGAGCACCTCCAGCACGGCCGACCGCGTGAACCTCGTGAGCAGGCCGATCGTGTACGCGGCGAGCACCAGCGCGGGCAGCACGAGGTGGCCGGCGGCGCTGGCGAAGACGTCCCACTGGCCGGCGAGCGCCGCGTCCACCGTGTACAGGCCGGTGGTCCGCGGAGGAGGCGACATCGTCGGGGAGAGCCTGCCGGAGCCCGGCGCGAGCCCGAACTTGAAGAAGAACAGGTAGAAGGCCAGCAGCGCCAGCCAGAACGTCGGCACCGAGACGCCGGCCAGGCTGGTCACCCGCAGGAACTGGTCCACGAGCCGGTCCCGGCGCAGCGCGGCGATCACTCCGAACGCGACGCCGACCAGCAGCGACACCAGCAGCGCCGTGCCGGCCAGCTCGAACGTCGCGGGGACGAACTCCCGCAGGTCGTCGGCGACCGGCCGGTGGCTCTGCTGCGACTCGCCGAGGTCCCCGCGGACGAGGTCGCCCATGTAGGTCGCGTACTGCACCGGCAGCGGCTTGTCGAGGCCGTGCTCCTCCCGGAACTGCTGGACGATCGCCGGGTTGGAGAGCGCCTGCTGGCCGAGGTTCGCGGTGGCCGGGTCACCGGGCACCATGTTGGTCAGGACGAAGGTGACCAGGGTGACGCCGACGGCGAGCAGTACGGAGACCGCCAGGCGCCGGGCCAGGAATCGCATCAGCGGATGCCGCGACCACCACCGGGCGCCGGGTGGCCGGCGGCCTTCGGGCGTCCGCTCGTCCGACGGGTGAGGGGACTTCATTTGCTGCCGAGCGCCGCGATCTCGAAGGTCCACACCGGGTTGACCGCCAGGCCGGTCAGCGATCCGGCGGTGACCAGGCGCTGGCTCGGCTGCATCAGCGGCACGATCGGGCCGCGCGCGTTCAGCTGGGTCTGGATCTGGTGGTACTGGGCGAACCGGTCATCGCCGATGGTGCTCGCGGCCTTGGCGCCGGCGTCCTCCAGTGCCTTGTCCGAGCCCTTCTTCCAGCCGGCGCGCTCGCCGATCAGGCCGCCGGGCAGGAAGGCGAGGTAGTTGCTGGCGTCCGGGTAGTCGGGGCTCCACCACCACAGGCCCATCTCCTCCTTGCCGTCGCGGTAGCTCTCCAGCGCGGTCGCGATCGGCGCGGGGGCGAGGTCGACGGTGATGCCGACCTCCTTCAGGTTGGCCTGGATGCGCTCGGCCAGCGGCTGGAAGGACAGGCCGTTGAGCGTGAAGTCGCTGGGGAACTCCAGCTTGACCCTGGGGTTCGTGATCCCGCCGGCGGCGAGCGCCGCCTTGGCGCCGGCGACGTCGCGCCTGGGCGCCTGCGCCGCGGGCAGCGAGCCGTTGATCATGGACGGGACGATGCCGGCCGCCTGGACCGAGCCCTCGCCGGCGAGTTCCAGGAGCCCCGGGTAGTCCACGCCCTTGCTGACGGCCTCGGTGAACCGGGGATTGGAGGTGATCTTGCTGACGGACGGGTTCCGGTTGGTCAGCAGGAAGAACACGTTGGCGGACGCGCCCTTGACGGTCTGCGTGCCGCCGCCGATGCCCTGGGCCTGGTCGGCCGTCAGGTCCACCGCGATCTGGCTGTCCCCGCGCTGGACGTTCAGCTTCTGGGTCTGCGACTGGACGTTGCGCAGCACGACGCGCTTGTAGACCGGCTTGGTGGCGCCCCAGTACTTGGGGTTGGCCTTGAGCACGACCTGCGTGGCGGCGTTGAAGGACTCCAGCATGTACGGGCCGGATCCGGCCGACTGGCCGTTCAGGTACTTCTCCGCCTTGTCGGCGGGGCTCGCGGCACCGCCGTTGGCCTTGACGACCTTGGAGTTCAGGATGCCGAGCGCCGGGTTCGGCAGGATGAACGGCAGCGACGGGTTGGGCTTGGCCGACACCAGGGTGATGGTCTTGTCGTCGGTCTTCTCGACCGTCACGCCTTCGAGCAGGAACGACGGGTTGCCCTTGAGGTCGCGGACCCGGTCGAGCGAGAACACCACGTCGTCGGCGGTCACGGGGCTGCCGTCGGAGAAGACCGCGTCCTGGCGCAGCTTGAGGGTGAGCTTCTTGCCGTCCTTGGACAGCTCGTACGACTCCGCCAGCGCCGGCACCGGCGTGCTGACGTCGGAGCCCTTGAAGCTGAGCAGCGTGTCGTAGAGGGCCCGGTCGACGAGCAGGCCGGTCTGCTCGTACATCCGTCCCGGGTCCGCGGTCTTGAGGTTGAACGAGGTGTCGATGACCAGGGCCTTGCCGGCCCCGGACGACGAGGACGTCCCGTCCCCGCCCGAGCAGGCGGTCAGGCTGAGTGCTGCGGCCACGAGGACGGGCAACGCCGCCCACCGTGTGGTTCCACTCGTGATCGGCATCGTGGCCTCCGGGGCTCCGTCAGGTCGGTTCTCTGCGTCTGGACGACGAAGTCCGATAGTGCGAGACTTCCGGCGGAACGTCTACGCAACCAGTGAAAGTCAAGATAAAGCGAGAGAAGGACACGGATTCATGGTCAAACCGTCGCACGGACCACCTCAAAGGGGGGCCGAACCTGGACAGATCCGCACCGAGCTGGACTCGATCAACCTGAAGATGCTGGAGGTCCTGCGCCAGGACGGCCGGATCTCCATCGCGGCCCTCGCCCAGCGGGTCGGCATCTCCCGGGCCAACGCCTACATGCGCTTCGAGGCGCTCCGCGCCAGCGGCGTGATCAGCCGGTTCACCGTGCAGGTCGACCCGGTCCGCACCGGCCTCGGCATCTGCGCACTGATCTTCGTCACCGTCCGGCAGCAGATGTGGCCGCAGTTCCGCGCCCAGCTGTCGCTGATGCCCGAGGTCGAGTACTGCGCGATCACCACCGGCCAGCACGACGCGATGATCCAGGTCCGGGCCACCGATGTCGCCGCCGTGCACCGCCTGGTCTCCGAGAGGCTGGCCGGCATCCCGGCCGTGAAGGCCACCGAGACGGTCCTCATCCTCGACGAGGTGATCCGCCGTCCGTTCGTGCTGCCGTCCGACTACGCCCCGGCGAAGCCGGAGGCCGAGCCCGGCCCCGGCCCGGTCGCCCTGGGACGGATGCGCTTCATCCGCGCGGACGCCGGGCGGGCCGAGCTCAAAGACCTTCCCTGACGATCTCCTCGCAGACGCTGACCTGGGGCGTGTCGTCCCCGTCGAACCGGAACTCCTCCACCAGCCGGATCCGGCCGTCCTGCAGCAGTTCGATCCGGTTCGTGCTGGAGCCGGCGACCGGATCCGCGCTCCGCTTGGTCAGATGCACGTAGTTCAGCCGGACCTCGGCTCCGCGCCGGGCCCCCACGAACCGTCCGTGGACCACGGTGTCGCCCTCGTAACTGCCCCACACCACGCCGTCGGCCTCCGTGTAGGCGAACAGCGTGGGCGCGTCAGGGTCCACACGGCTCGCGGTGGAGCTGACCATCGCGAACCGGCGGCCATCCAGATCAAAGAGATCATTCTCGTTCACGCTGTCATCGTGCCCGGTTCCGCGGCTCGCGCAATCGCGCCTGAACGCATCGTCGCGGAACCGCGCACCCGATGGACGAACCGTCCGCGATACCCGGCCGTCACGCCAATCCGTCTCGGACCGTCGCGTCCGGGCCGCGCCGCCGCGCCGCCCGCGGACACGTCCCGGACATCCGCGGTGACCTGACCACTGGCCGAGGACCTGGCCAGACCCAGTCGCCGGTGCGGACCGGCCACCGCATGTCGACCAGGCCCGGGGCAACCGCTCACCGGTCAGAGGTCTGCGCACCATGGCTCCATTCTAACCCCTGTAGCTGCTTTGACAGGTTAGATTCTCTATGCCATCTTTCTAACCGTTAAAAGTCGGCGAGTCGGTTAGGGGACAGAGATGCGGCGAGATCGCGTGGTGTGGGCGGTGCTCGCGGGGCAGGCGGTCTCCTTCGGCCTGAACTTCTCGGCAGGCGTCTTCTTCGCGCCGGCCGCCGCCTCCTACGGGCTGTCCGCCGCGACGCCGGCGATCGCCGCCGGAATCGCCATCGCGTTGACCGGCCTGGCGCAGCCGCTGGTGGGTTCGCTGCTCGACCGGGTGGGAGCGAGACCGGTCCTCCTGACCGGGCTGACTCTGATCTCCAGCGGCTACGTGGCGATGGCGGCCGTCCGGCAGGCCTGGCAGTTCGTCGCCGCCTACGTGGTCCTCGGCGGCCTGGGCTTCGCGGCCTCCTCCAGCCTGGCCGTCACCGCGCTGATCGCCCACCGGTACGGCGACAGGGCGGGTCCGGCCCTGGCCCGCGCCTCGGTGGGCATCAACCTCGGCCAACTGCTCGCCCCACTGGCCGCGACCATGCTCCTGGAGCCGGCCGGGGTACGGGCGACATACCTGGCGCTCGGCCTCACCGGCCTGGTGGTCACCGCCGCGCTGGCGACGGTCCTGCCCCGGGACGGCCGCGGACGGAACGGCCCCGCGCCGGTCGCCGCCACCGCCCTGCGCGGCAGAGGCCGCGTGCTGACGTCCTTCGGCCTGCACTCGGCATCGCTGTACATGCTGGTCCTTCTGCTGCCCAAGTACGCGACCGAACTGGGCTGGTCGGCCGCGCACGCCGGACGGCTGATCATGCTCAGCGCTCTTACCGCGGGGCTCACCTCACTGGCCACCGCTCGGCTGCTGGGCCCGTTCGGCCCCGAGCCGCTCCTGCGCACGCTGCACCTGGTCCGAGCCGTGGCGCTGGTGCTGGCGGCCACGGCCACCGAGCCCGCCGTCCTCATCGCGGTGGCGGTGATCTTCGGGACGGCATCCTTCACGGTGATCCCGCTGACCATGACGCTGCTGACCCGCGGTCTCGACCGGGCCCGGCTCGGTCGGACGCTGGCCCCGGCATGGCTGATCCACCAGCTCTCGGCCGGTGCCGCGCTCGCCGTGGCCGCCGCCGTCCACGCCCTGTCCGGCAGCTACCGGGGCGGCTTCGCCCTCGGTGTGCTGCTCAGCCTCGCCGCCGCGGCGCTGATCGCGCCCGCGGCCCCCAAGCCCGTGGCGACCGCCACGCAATCCCGCTGAACACCGCGAAAGGAAACAGCACAGTGACCACCCGGCACCACACCATCGGCATTCAGGGCCTCGACGTCTTCTACCGGGAGGCGGGCGACCCGGCGAACCCCACGCTGGTACTCCTGCACGGCTTTCCCAGCAGCTCGGCCATGTTCCGCAACCTCCTGCGCGACCTCGCCGACGACTACCACCTGATCGCCCCCGACCACATCGGCTTCGGCCAGTCGGCGACGCCCCCGGTCGACGAGTTCGACTACGGCTTCGAGAAGCTCACCGAGATCACACTGGAGCTGCTGGACACGCTGGGCCTGGACCGCTTCGCCCTCTACATCCAGGACTACGGCGCACCGATCGGGCTGCGCATCGCCAGTCGGCACCCGGAACGCATCACCGCGATCATCTCCCAGAGCGGCAACGCCTACATGGAGGGCTTCACCCCGTTCTGGGACGTCCTGTTCGCGCACGCCAAGGACCGCCGGACCAACGAACCCGCCGTCCGTGAACTGCTGGAGCCGGACGCCACCAGGTGGCAGTACACGCACGGGGTGCCCGCCGACCGGGCGGACCGGCTGTCCCCCGACACCTGGACCCTCGACCAGGCCTACCTCGACCGTCCCGGCAACAAGGAGATCCAACTCCAGCTTTTCTGGGACTACCAGTTCAACCTCGACGGCTACCCGGCCTTCCAGGAGTACTTCCGCACCCACCGCCCGCCGGTGCTGGTCACCTGGGGCGGCAACGATGAGATCTTCGGCCCCGACGGCGCCCGCGCCTACGCCCGGGACCTGCCCGACGCCGAGATCCACATCCTCGACGCGGGTCACTTCGCGCTCGAGACCCACGGCCCCGAGATCGCCTCCCGCATCCGCGACTTCCTCAGCCGCACCCTGCGCTGACACGGAGCCGATGACCTGGGCGAACCGACCGCCACCACTGCCGATAAAGGCCGCTCCCCCAACAAGGCAAGAGAACGGGGCCGCGCACCTAGGTGCGCGGACCCCATTCCGTGTTCTCACTCCAGGCGTCAAGCCCGGAGCGCGGTTAGGACTTCTTCCTCTTCTTGGCGACGGCACCGGAGAGCGCCGCCACGGCCACGACGAAGACGATGAAGCCGCCCCAGGAAGGGAAGATCCCCACGGCAGCGTTCCAGATCACGTCGAACCCGACCTCAGCGATCACGAGCAGGAAGAACCCGATCGCGGCGAACCGGAGGAACAGGTACAGGAAGGCGCGCACAAGTCCGAGCAAGAGCCGGACTCCTTTCATCTGGTTTTTTCCGAGGTGTGGCTCTGATGAGGCACCCCGCGAGACGCTCGGAACGAGACGATCTCACTGCTTGACCGTCCACAGGGGACCGCGAGAGGCAAGGAGTTCGCGGCCGCCGGTGACCGGAGCGAGCCCTGGCGCGCAGCCGTCGGCATCCGGGCGGGCCGACTCCTCGGACCGGGAGGCGGCGCGCTCACTCTCGGACCATTGCCTGGCGCCTCGGAGAACACGAGCGGCCCCGCCTCACTGGCGGGGCCGCTTTCCACTCCTGGGCCACCATCGTCCCGGCGCCCACCGGACCAGTCGCGCTCGAAACTGTTGAGGAACTGCTCCCCCACGCCGTTCGGGACGTGAGCTTTCTCGGTTGATGCTCAACGCCCTGTACAGCCAGCGTTACGCATCGCCAGTTACGGCGCAAGACGATTGCGGAACGTCCCGATTCTGCTTCTCGAACGGCTGGCCGTAGTCGCTCGGCGAGATTCGCCACGACCGCGGAAAATCCAGGAACGACATACGCACTGACCTCGGATGCGCGTCAGAGGAGACGTCTGATCTCGCCGTAGGTCCGGTAGAAGCCGCCCCGCCCGGACGTGCGGACGCCTTCGACCGCGTAGCGGGCGCCGGGTTGGCGGATCTCTTTGGGGAACTGCACGTTCCACCCTTGCTCGTAGCCCTCGCTGATGACCCGCACGCGGTACCGGGTGCCGTCCTGGTAGCACTCCAGGATGACGGCGTCACCGGGCTGGGAGGTGGTTTCGAGTACCGCCGCCGGCTCGGCCGTCGGCAGCGACGCGGCGACCTTCACATCAACGGGCTTGGGGACCGACCCCTGCTGGGCCGCGTGGATGGCCGTTTCGGAGGCGTCGATGCACACCAGCGAGCCGTCGGTGGTGACGATGTAGACCCGCTCGTCCAGGAACTGCATCGAGTAGGCGGAGCCGTGCCCCGTTCCGAGTTTCCACAGCCGGGTGCCGTCCTCGTCGAAGCAGTAGACGGAGGAGTGGTTGTCGCCGGCGAACACATAACGCCCGTCCGGCGAGGCCGCGCAGGAGAAAACGGCGGCGTCGCAGCGGTACACCGCTTCGACGTCACCGTTGCTTTTAGCCAGCCGGTAGACGTTGTTATTGCTGGTAGCTGCGTACACGGAACGGTTTTCCTGCCAGCCGAACAGGACGCTGCCGCCGACCGGCGCATTCCAGACCGGCCTGCCGTCGGCGGCCGAATAACAGGCCACACCGCGTGAATGGCCGTGGAAGACGGCGTTGCTTCCGGCATCGCACCGCACCATCCAGGCGGAGTCGCCGTCGACGTCGCGTGACCACTGGTACTCGTCTTCGTGGTCGACGGCGGTGACCCGGCCGTTGCGGTCGGACACTCCGAGGATGGCGTCGTCGATGTCCAGCCAGTAGATGTCGACGTCGGCGGAGATCTCGTACGCCACGTGCGGGACCTTGCCGCTCATGTCGTACACCCTGCCGTCGTCACAGCCGGCGTAGATCCAGAAGTCGTCGGCGACGATGCACTTCACCCCGGCGGGCAGGCGGTAGTGGCCGGTCACGGTGCCGTCGCCGGTGACGGTGTACACGTCGCCGTTCTGGTTGCCGACCCAGCACCGGTCCTGGTCGACGAAGATGCCGAACGCGGCGGCGCCGGTCGCCAACCGCCACAGCACCGGCGCCTGGCGCGCGGTCGACCTGCTGCTGACCATGGGGCGCCTGCTGACCGGGCGGGCCTGCCGTACGCCCCGCACCGCCGGCGCGTAGCCCTTCCTGGCCTTTTCCGCGATCTTCTTGGCGGCCGCCGCGTCGGCTTTGGCCTCGGTCGCGAAATCGGACACCTTCGTCTGGCCGGAACTGCCGATCCGTCCGTAGGTAATGGTGACTCGAGTGCCGGAACGGACCACCTCGTAGAACTTGTGCGCGGTGGCGTTGTCCTCGGACAACTCAAGGTACGTGCGGTGCTCCGCCATTCCAGCCTCTCGATCACCTGAAGTGCGAACCCGTTGGCCCGGATGTCGTTGACAGTACAGATCAGGACCGACATTTCCGCGAGGAGACCATCTGCGTTGGAAAGCGGGCGAAAGCAGTCCCGCCGCCAGGGCGAAGCCTCAACCAGCCCGACCGCTGCCGTGGAGCGGGTCCCAGGAATGCATAACGCGAGCTTTCCCAGAACCAATGAGCCTCCTTGCGCCCGGGGCCGAACGTGAGCGCGCCGGATGCTGCGCGCGGCCGCCCCGTTCGCGGGAGGCCGGTGCGCGCGCCGCGGTGCGGCCGGCAGGACGGCGCAGGGTTCGGCCGCGCAGTCATTACCGCGCGGCCGAACCGCGGCGGTGTGGCGGCCGGGCCGCCCTGGTCAGCCGGCTGCGGTCAGATGACGCCGGCTTCGGCGAGCCAGCGCCACAGTTCGTCCTGGCGGACGACGGTGACTCCGAGCTTTTCGGCCTTGCCGGTCTTGGCGGCGCCGACGTTGGCTCCGGCGAGCAGGTAGTCGGTGTTGGCCGAGACCGATGAGGCGGTCGTCGCGGCCGCCTGCTCGACCAGGCGCGTGACGTCCGGACGGCTGATCTTCGCGCCCGAGCGCGGGTCGGTGAACGCGCCGGTGATGACGACGGACCTTCCCTTGAGCGGCGAGTCGCCCGCGGCGGCCGTGTCGACCGGCCGGTCCTCGGCCAGGACGTCGAGGTTCACGCCGCGCTCGCGCAGCGCGGCGATCTCCTCCCGGACCTCCGGGCGGGCGAAGAAGGCCACGATGCTCTCGGCGGCCTTCGGCCCGATGTCGCGGATCGCCACCAGGTCTTCGGCGGTCGCCGCCGCGACGTCCTCGACGCGCTCGTAGCCGGCCAGGCACAGGCGCTTGGCCGTGCCCTCGGAGGCCATCGGGATCGCCAGGCCTATCAGCGCGCGGCGCAAGCCCACGTCCTTGGAGGACGCGATCGAGTCGACCATGTTCTGGGCGCTGACCTCGCCCATCCGCTCGTAGCCGAGCAGCTGCTCGGTCGTGAGGTCGTAGAAGTCGCTGCGGCGCTTGAGCACGCCGTCCTCGGCGAGCTTCTCGATCCAGACGTCGCCGACGCCCTCCATGTCGGCCGCCTGGCGCGAGGCCCAGTGCATCAGCCGGCGCGTCGCCTGCGCCGGGCACTGCAGGTTCACGCACCAGCGCTCCTCGCCGGTGCCGCGGACCTCCAGTTCGGACTCGCACGACGGGCAGTGCGTCGGCGGGACGATCTCGACCTCGCTCCCGTCGCGCATCTCCGGCAGCGAGCGGCCCGCGAAGGGGATCACGTCGCCGCGCCGCACGACCGCCACGGTGTCGCCGATCCGCAGATCGCGCTCGCGGATCAGCCGGGGGTTGTGCAGGGTGATGTTCTCCACCGTCACGCCGCCGACGAACACCGGCGCGACCTTCGCGCGCGGCGGGACGCGGCCGATCTTGCCGACCGGCCACTGGACCGCCAGCAGCGTCGTCAGCTTCTCCTCCGGCGGGTACTTGAACGCGATCGCCCCGCGCGGCTCGGCGCTGTTGAAACCCGCCGCGTCGAACGCCGCGGGCTCGTGCAGCCGCACGACCGCGCCGTCGATGTCGTAGTCGAGATCGTCGCGGCGGCCGCCGATCTCATGGATCGCGTCGATGACCTCTTCGGCGCCGGTGCCGACGTACTGGGCGACCGACTCGAAGCCCGCCGGGACATCGATCGCGTCGCCGCCGCGGTCGGCGCCGAACGCGAAGAACCGCAGCACCCGCTTGGCCTGCGCGGCCGCCTCCGGGTCCTTCAGCACCAGCGTCCCGGCGGCTCCCGAACGCGGATTGGTCAGGATCCGCTCCGGGTGCGCCTCGTTGTAGGCCGCCCACACCGACCTCAGCATCACCGCCTCGCCGCGGACCTCGACGCGCCCGGGCGCGTCGATCTCGGCCGGCAGGCCCGGGATTACGTGGCGGACCTTCTCGGTCACCAGCTCGCCGACGGTGCCGGTGCCGCGCGTGGCCACGTAGTCGAGCCTGCCGTCGGTGTAGACGACGCTGAGCGACAGCCCGTCGAGCTTCTCCGACACGCGGA
This sequence comes from Actinomadura coerulea, assembly GCF_014208105.1. Lineage (NCBI taxonomy): Bacteria > Bacillati > Actinomycetota > Actinomycetes > Streptosporangiales > Thermomonosporaceae > Actinomadura > Actinomadura coerulea. The sequence continues at coordinate 1,160,713 of NZ_JACHMQ010000001.1, read as the reverse complement.
AGACCTGGCCGCCGAACCGTTCGCAGAACGTGCGGATCTGCTCCTCGCTCGTCGCCTTGGCCAGCGAGAGCATCGGGCGGGCATGGCGCACGGTCGGGCCGGTCAGCTCCGCCGGCGCGTTGACCTTGCCGAGCGGGCTGTCGGCGGGCTCCAGCTCCGGATGCTCGGCGACGAGCGCCGCCAGCTCGTCCTTCAACGCGTCGTAGTCGGCGTCCGGCAGCGGGCTGTCGCCGGCGCCGTAGTACAGATCGTTCAGTCGCTTGACCTGTGCGGTCAGCTCGGCGATGCGCTCTCCAACGTCCACGCCTCGATTAAACGCGATGCCACCGACAGGCGGCCGCCCCCTCCCCCGCCCCGGGCGCGCTCTCCACGTCAGACGACGATCTCGGCGCAGAGGACGCCTCGCCGGAAGTCCCATGTCAGCGAACCGCGAGGGCATCTGCTCTTGTGGTAGCCGGTGAAGCGGAGGACGTGGGCGTATTCGTTCGGGAGGCCGCTCTTGCCGCATCTCCACGAGGTCATCAGACCGTAGCCGCTGATGGCCGCCGAGCCCGGCCTGCTGCCCCTCTTGCCCAGGAAGCACTCGCCCTTCCTGAACCGCCGCTCTACGCAGAGATAGTTCTTGCGGCCTTCGTGGGCGGGGGACTCCCAGTACGATTCGCCGTCGAGCGGCTTGGATCCGCACGCACTGCCCGTCTTCTCCACCCCGGTGACCCTCAGGTAGGCATCGCCGTTCCCGCAGGAGACCGCGCGGGGCATGTCCCCGAGCCACCCGCCGGGGTTCCAGGGGTTACCGGACGCGTTCAAGCAGTCGTTGACCGAGATGTCGTCGAACGCCTTCCAGGTCCGGTCGGGGGTCGGACTCGGCCGGTCGGCGATCTCCTCGCCCGTGATGCCGGTCGAGCGGCTCCTCGGTGAAGTCGACGCGGCGTCGCCGTTGTTCGATCCTTCTGAGCCTCCGTTGCCGGCGACGATGAGCAGGGCCATGAGCACGACGCCCGCGACCCCGGCCAGGACCACGGCGGCCGGCCTGGCCGGTGGACGCTCTTTCGGACGCCCTCCCCGTACCGGCGCCGGGCGCGGCGACGGCGGGCGCCGGTCCGCAGGTGGCTGGGCCTGCACGTCCTGCGGAGGGCTCGCCCCGTGTTCGCCCGTCCCGGCCTTCCCCGTGAAGACCTCGGTCTCGGCCACCCGCGAGGCGATCATGGTGGTGAACGTGTCCGGCAGGGGCATGCCCTCGTCCGCGACGAGCGCGGAGCAGCGGTCCAGGAACTCCCCGGTCGCCGGGCGGCGGCCCGGCTCCTTCTCCAGACCGGCCGCGATCAGGGGTCTCAACGACGCCGGGACGCCCGCCAGGTCGGGGTCCTGGTGGCGGACCCGGTAGCCGAGGGCCTCGGGCGGCCCCTCGCCGAAGGGGTGGCGGCCGGTCGCGGCGAAGGCCAGCACGGCCGCCAGGCAGAACACGTCGCTGGCCGGTTCGAGGTCGCCGCCCAGGAACTGCTCGGGCGACATGTACCCGGGCGTGCCCACCAGGGTCAGGCTCTGGGTGGGCGCGTCCATCGCCCGCGCTATGCCGAAGTCGATGATCCGCGGCCCGTCCTGGGCCAGCAGCACGTTCCCCGGCTTGAGGTCCCGGTGGATCACGTTCCGCTCGTGGACCGCCCGCAGCCCTTCGGCGAGCCCCGCGCCGAGCGCCGCCACCGAGATCTCGGGCAGCGCGCCGTTCTCGTCGACGGCGTCCTGCAGCGACGGCCCGGCTATGTACTCCGTGACCAGCCACGGCGGGTCGGCGTCGGAGTCGGCGTCGATCACCTGCGCCGTGTAGAAGCCCCTGATGCGGCGCGCCGCCGCGATCTCCTTCGTGAACCGGCGCCGGAACACCGCGTCGCCGGCGAAGTGGGGGTGGACGACCTTGACCGCCACCAGCCGCCGGCCCTGGGACCGGCCGAGATAGACCTGCCCCATCCCGCCCGCTCCCAGCCGCGCCAGCAGCCGGTACGGCCCCACCCGTTCCGGATCGGCGGCCCCGAGCGTCCTGAGTCCCGTGCCGGACATCCCACCTGCCCCAGATTCGTCAAGCGCCATCGTCTGTTCGAGGACGGGCCCTGCCCGAGGGTGATCGTCCGGTTGAAGCGCCGCAGCGCGACCCCTGCGTCCTCACCTGCCTGGGCCTTGGCCATTCTGCGCAGCGGCCATCATTGATCACAGGCGTTACACGAGGTCTTTGTAGACGGATCGCACGTTCCTGGCTCAGCGGGGTTCTCGATGAAGACCTCGCTACGCTTGGCGTCGATCCGTGATCTGCTGGAGTTGGGAGCGCATGACGTCGGCCGACGATCCCGTCCTCACCGCCATACGCTGCGCCGACGCGGACGGGCTCGCGGCCGTCCTCGATCCGCTGGAGTGCTCCCCCGCCGTACTGCGGCTTCTTGTCGGGCACGAGGATCCACGCCTGCGGGACCTGGGCCTCGTGTGCCTCGCCGAACGCCTTGAGGCGGGGCGAGACGAGGACCGTTCCGAGCTGGCCGAGTTCGCGGCGGCCCTGCCGGGCTCACCCGGTGGTTCACCGGAGGCGTCGTTGGCCTTGGCGCGCCTCCGTCTCCGCCTGCGCTCCCACGTGCGGTCCCGGTCCTGGCCGCGGTGGCGGGAGGCGGATCTTCCGGCCCGGGTACGGATCGCCTGGCTGACCGCCGAGATCGCCGACCGCCCGGAGACGGTGCGGGACGAGCCCCCGGGCGAACTGCTCTACCAGGCCGTCCGCGGGATCGGCGCGACCGACGTCGACGGACCCGAGAGCCTCGCCCGGGAGCTGCTGGGAGGGGCCGACCCCGTGTTGCGGTCGGAGGCTCTGCGAATCGCTCGCGAGGCCCTGCACGCCGGGCTGCTGGCACCGCGGCGAGCCCGGGCCCTCGTGGTGGAGCTCGCCGGGTCGATCGCCGGGGAACCCCCCACGACCGTGGCCGCGGCAGGCGTCGCCGCCGCGGCGCTGCGTGAGCTGTCCGAGCCCTGGGCGGCGCTGGATCCGCTGCCGCGGGAGCACCTCTGCCGCTTCCTCGAAGCCGGGCCTGGCGGTGCCGGCTCCGCGGTGGCCGCCGCGGCGATCGAGGCCGCGGCCCGCCATGGGCATCAGGACCTGCTCCTCGACGTGGCCGCCGATCGGGACCGGCCCCCGGGGCTCCGGCAACGGGCGCTGGAGCTGCTCGGAGACCTCGCGGGCCGCGACGACATCGCCGGTCTCGTGAGCGTCGCCGCCACCGACCCGCTCCTGCTCGCCGGGCCGGTCATCCGGTGCCTGCGCGGGCTGCACCGGCGCGGGCACTTCCCGGCGGGCGGCGCCGCCCCGGCGATCGTGCGCCTGGCCGTCGCCGACCACTCGGTGCCCGCGGACGAGGTCGCGACCATCCTGTTCACGTCCCGGCACGAGACACTCGAAGAGCTGATCGACGCGGCGCCGGACGATCCGCACTGGCCGCGGCGGCTGGAACTCCTGGTCGCTCTGGCCGCCCAGGGCACCGGGACTCTGCCGGTGGGTGAGAAGGTCACCGGCCTGCTGCGCTCCGCGCCGGACGCCCGGCCGTTCCTGCGGGCGATCCGCGCGCTGCGCCATACGGCCGCCGAAGAGGCCGTCATCGCCGCGCTGCCGCGGTCGCCCGCCGCGGCGGTCGAGGCCCTCGAAGCCGTGGGCGGAGCCCGGGCGGTCGCAGCCCTGCGAGACGGTCTGGGCCTGGACGTGCCCGACGGCGGCGGCGCTGTCGCGTCCTACCTGCGGCCCGTACGCCATCGGGCCCTGGAAGTGCTGTGGCATCTCACCGAGGACCCCGACCGGCGGAGGTCGATCCTGGTCCGGCTCGACCCGCGGGATCTGCCCCGCCGGATCGCCGCCGATCTCGGCGGACCGGACGAACGGGAACTGGCGCTGCTCCGCGCGGGCCTCGACCCGGACGCGCCCGCCGCCGCCCTGTGCAGGCTGGCGCGAAACGCCGGCTCCGGCACAGTTCCGGCCATCGCCGACCTTCTGCTGCGGGTCGTGTCCGATCTCGCGGCGTCCTGGGCGCCGGGCGCGTCCGGGGACGCCGGCGAACCGGCGGTGCCGCAGGAGGTCGTCGCGGCCCTCCGCGACCTCGGCCGCCGACTCCACGAGAGAGGAAGGATCAGGCCGCGCTGCCTTCTGGACGCCGCGGACGCGCGGGAGGCCGGCGACGCGCTCGTCGCCGGCATCACGCTCGATCTGCTGGACCGCCCTGACCTGGCGGCGGCTGAACAGATGGTCCTGCTCAGCCTCCTCCTGCAGACGTCCTACCGCGGAATCCGATCACGGGTGCATCCGCTGCTGCGCCACAGTGACCGCCATGTCCGCAAGCACGTGATCGCGCTACTCGCCCGCGACGCGGACGGCGGGGACGCCCAGGCGCTGTCGGCGAGCCTGATCCCGCTCGCCACCGCCCCCGATGCGCAGACCGCGCGGCAGGCGCTGCTCGCGCTCGGGCACGCGCGCGCGTGCTGGGCCGCGGCGGCGATCGCCGCCCGCCTCGACCACCCCAACATGAACGTCAAGAAGACCGCCGCGAACGCGCTGATCCACGCCGGGGCGCCCGCGGCGGTGCCGAAGCTGCTGTTCTGGCTCGGCAGGCACGACAACCCCGGCCTGCGCACCGCGCTCGTCGAGGCATTGCGGGCGATCCTCGGCGACGCCTACGCCGCCACCGTCGTCGCCGCGGCCGACCACGCCGCCGACGACCGCACCCGTGCCCTGCTGCTCGCCGGACTCGACCGCGCGCTGTCCGCCCGTGCCGTCGGCGCCCTCGCCGACCAGGGGTCGCCGGCCGGGCGGGCCCTGCTCTCGCTCGTCGCCGCCCGCCGGCTCACCCTCGGGGCGGGCGCGGTCGCGGAGCTGACGGACCGGATGGCGGCCCGCGGCATCACGCAGCCGAGCCGTCAAGGACGCCCGGCCGCCCGGACGGACGCCGAACTCGACGCCCTGGCGGACCGCGGCTGGAACCCCGAGATCGCACGGCGCCTCGCGGAGAGGTTCGATCGGGATTCCGGCGAGCCGACCGCCGAACGGCTGAGCCGGCTCCGGCCGATGCTGGAACGCTGGCTGGAACTGGCCGCCGACGAGCCGGAGCGGCGCGGCCGAGTCCTGCGGCTCACGTTGCGGCTCTGCCCACCGCCGTGGACGTCCGGTGAGACGGAGGCCTTCACCCGGTCGGCACGGACGCTGGTGGCGGGGCTGGCCGACGTCGGCGGCGCCCACCGCGGCCGTCTTCTCGCGCTCCTTGAGGACACGGTCGCGCGCCTGTCCCCCGCCGGCAGGGTCGACCTCACCGCGCGGATTCGCGCGCTTCCGCGCGAGGCCGCGGGAGGCCGATCCATGCTGGTGCTGCTGCGCCGGTGCGGCGCGGTGCTGACCCGCGCCGATCTCGGGCGGGCGCTGGCCGCCGCCCGAGCGGGGGCGAACCCGTGCCCGGCGGAGGCGGAGGTGTTGCGGGAGGCGTTCGGGCTGCCGGAACCGGTCACCGCCGCCGCACCGGGCGGCCGCGCCGAGACGTCCGGGCGTGCCGCCGTGGGCCGATGGCGGGACGATCTCGCCGCGGCCGCCCGCACGCCCGGCGCCCTCCGGCGGTTCCGCGTCGCGGACCGGTCCGGCGGCCTCGGCGACCACCCGATCGGTTCGCGGGACCGGCTCGACGCGCTGATCGGCGTTTTCGTCGGCGCCGACGCGGAGGTCCGCGAGCATCTGCTGGACTGGATGGTCGAGCTGCAGCCCCTCGACGCACCATCGTGGACGATCGCGGAGGACGCCCACCGGCCCGCGTCGAACGACCGCGCGTCCCGTCCCGGCGATCGCGGCCGGCCGCGTTCGGCGGCGTCGCTCGGGCGTCTCCTGAGGCTGCTGGAGGATCCCGCGCAGGATCAACGCGAAGCCGCGGCCCGCGCCCTGCTGAGCCGGCCCGAGCCCGAGTTCCGCCTCACGGTGCTGCGTGCCTTCCTCGACGGCCGGGTCGACCTCGCCGTCTCCACGGACCTCGCGCAGGCCCTGACGCTTGTGAGCGAGACCGAACTGCGCCAGGCCGGGGACCGCGGCTCTGACGGCGACGCGATGCGCGAACGGATCGCCCGCCTCGCCTCCCATCTGGACCCCTCGGACGTCGAACGGTTCGTCCCGTTGTTGTCGGCATGGTGGGAGCACGGCGGGTCCTCCCTTCACGCCTCAGCCGGTCGAGCCTTGCGCAGGGCGAATCCCGACGTTCTGGCCGAGGCCCTGTCCAGCCGTCTCGAAAACGGAGATTGGGGCCTGCTCGATCTCGTCTCCGGCGTCGCGTTGCTGCGCACCCCCACGTTGGTGCGGGCCCACCGGCGGCTACGCGAGCAGGGACGCCACGACCTCGCCACCAAGATCATTCTGGTGGACGGACCGCTGCGCGCCCCCGACGCGGCCGAACGGGACGACGCGGCCCTCTCGGCGCTTCGGAGCCGGACCCGGGTCCCGGAAGCCGCGCGGCCGTCCCGAGCGGAGCTGTTCCGACTGGCCCGCACGGGCGGGCCCGAGCAGATCCGCCGGGCGCTGACCCTGCTCGCCGAGCGTCACGAGGACGATCCCGCCCACATGCGCCGGCACGGCGCGGACCGGCTCTCACACCCCGATCTCGAGCTCAGGGAGCTGCTCGCCGAGTCTCTCGGCCATCCCGAGGCCAGAGTCCGGCTGCACGCCCACCGGATCTCCCGCAAGGTGATGGACCGCGAGGACTACCTCGACCACACCTTGCCGCTGCTGGACGACCGGCAACCCGACATCGTGCGCTCGGCGGTGAAGACCCTGTGCCACGCGGCGTGGAAGCCGGCCGTCCCGGCACTGGTCGGCCTGCTGGCGCACTCCCACCCGGCCGTCCGGAGGGCCGCCTCCGACGGGCTCGTCCTCCTCGGGGCGCCGGCGATCCCCGCCCTCAAGCACACCGCCGGAAGGGCGCGCCCCGACAAACGGCACCTCTACACCACCGTGCTCGAAAGAATCGCAACGGCAGAGGACGGGGCGGCCGGAGCGGCCGCCGGACATCCGGGGTGATGGCCGTGAACTCGTGGAACACCGCCGCGCCTCGCCCGGTCGCTACCGCTGCCGCATCCAGCGTTCGCTCTTGCGCCATCCCTCCCGGCAGGCGGCCAGGAAGGCGTCGCGTCCCGCCGGGAACGACCCGCCTCCCTCCACGCCCTGCCGGTAGGACTTCTCACAGAAGTCCGACGGAGCGTTCTCGCCCATGGTGACGCGCATGCCCGCGGCCATCTGCGCCATCGTCGTGAACGTGTAGCGCTTGCCGTCCGGGTCGATCATCACGATCTGCTTGCTGTTGGTGACCTTGGGGTCGGACGGCGTGGCCCGCGTCGGGGCCGGCTTGGCGCTTGTGGGCGGCGCCGCTGGGGGCGTCGCCGCCTGTGCGGTGCCCGCGGAGGGCGTGCCCGATGCGGGCGTGGACGAGGGGCCGGCCGCCGGGTTGTCGCCGTCGCCGTCGCACGCGGCGGCGCCGATGAGGAGCAGGCCGCTGACGGCCAGGCGGATCGCGATCGTCTTGGTCACGGGGAGCTCCGGGAAGAGGTGACAACGGACGGACACTGAAAAAACACGCGTCTGTCTGATTGCGCCCGAGCGTGAAAGGTTCGCACCGTCTCGATCGAGGTAGAGCCACTCCCCTCTTCGATCTGGAGGAGCCGGGTCGCCGCAAATTGTTGGCATAACCAACGAGTTCGGATACGATTGGGTCTACCAACGTTGGCATCGCCAACGATATGGCGAACCCGGGAGCACAGCATGATCAAGCCGTTCCGCATCGACGTCCCCCAGGCCGACCTCGACGACCTGGCCGACCGGCTCTCCCGCACCCGCTGGCCCAACGAGGTCGCCGACGCCGGGTGGGACTACGGCTTCCCGCTGGCGCGGCTCAGGGAACTGGCCGAGCACTGGCGCACCGGCTACGACTGGCGCGAGCACGAGGCGCGACTCAACGAGCTCCCGCACTTCACCACCGAGATCGAGGGGCAGAACATCCATTTCGTCCACGTCCGGTCGCCGAGGCCGGACGCGCTCGCGCTGGTCCTCACCCACGGCTGGCCCGGTTCGTTCCTGGAGTTCCTCGACGTGGTCGAGCCGCTGTCCCGCGACTTCCACCTGGTGATCCCGTCCATCCCCGGCTACGGCTTCTCCGGCCCGACCCACGAGCGCGGCTGGGACGTCGTCAGGATCGCGCGGGCCTGGGCCGAGCTGATGCGCCGCCTCGGCTACGAGCGCTACGGCGCGCAGGGCGGCGACTTCGGGTCGGGCGTCTCGCTGGCGCTCGGTACCGTGGAGCCCGAGCGGGTCGTCGGGGTCCACGTCAACTACCTGCCGACCCGCCCGGACCCGGACGCCGGCATCGAGCTGTCGGAGTCGGACGAGGCCCGGCTGGACAAGGTCAGGCGGCTGATGGCGAACCGTCCGCCCTTCCAGGCCCTCCAGGCCCTCACCCCGCAGACCATCGGCTACGCGCTGACGGACTCGCCGGTCGGCCAGCTGGCCTGGATCGCCGAGCGCTTCGCGGAGTGGACGGACCCCCGCTCGCAGATCAGCGACGACCGGATGCTCACCGACATCTCGCTGTACTGGCTCACCGCCACCGCGGCCTCCTCGGCGCGGCTGCACCACGACGCCCCGCGGCGGACCGAGCCGTGCCAGGCGCCCATGGGCGTGGCCGTCCTCCCGCACGACATCACGCAGTCGGTGCGGCCGCTGGCCGAGCGGCTGTACGACATCAGGCACTGGTCGGAGTTCGAACGCGGCGGCCACTTCGCGGCGATGGAGGTGCCCGAGCTGTTCGCCGAGGACGTCCGGGACTTCTTCCTCACCCTCGCCAAGGACGACCATCCTGTCGCCGCCCACTAGAAGGTCGCCGCCGACCGCGAACCCCGGTCCCGGAGGTTCGCGGCCGAGCGGCGGCCCGTACGCGTTAGGCCTCCCTGGTGGCCGTGCCCGCAGGTCGGGAGGACGGACTGAGGCGTTCGGTGAAGATGTGGTTGCGGTCCACGCGGCTGCCCGGGGTGCGGCCGCCGCCCCAGCCGACGATGCGCCGGTAGTCGCCGAACGCGTCGGCCAACGCGCCCTCGTCGGTGTGGCGGGAGCCCTCCGGGGCCGGGCCGGTGAACGGCGCGACGTAGAGGGCGTCCGTCGGGCAGTGGGCCTCGCACATGAAGCAGGTCTGGCAGTCGCTCTGCCGGGCGATGACCGGGACCCCGTCCGGGCCCCGCTCGAACACGTCCGTCGGGCACACCTTCACGCACACGTCGCACCGCACGCAGCGCGCCGCGCTCACCACCTCGATCATGCCGGCGCCTCCTCGGGCTCGACGGCCGTCCATGGCTCGTCCAGGCCGCCGACGAGGCGCCGGTGCTCGTACCGCGGCAGTTGCGGAAGGTTCTCCAGCCGGTGCATGCCCCGGGACTCGGGACGGGCCAGAGCGGCGCGGTAGCTCCACCGGGCGTGCGCCGTCATCGCCGCCGCCGACCTCGCGCGGAGGCGTTCGCGGCCGGTTCCGGCGATGCCCTGGGACGTGATCCGCTCCCATAGCGCGTCGAGGGAGGCCAGGGAGCCGCGAAGCCCGTCCCGTGTCCGGAAGAGGTTGCGGTCGAGCGGCAGCATCTCGTCCTGCACTGCCCGGATGACGGTCGCCGCGTCGAGCAGTCCGGGCCGCAGGCCGGCGCGCCCGGCGGGGACGGCGTGCGGACGCGCCCGCCCCACCGCGAACCCGGCCGCGCCGCGGCCGGCCCAGGTGCCCGATGAGATCGCCCATGCCCCGTTGTAGGCACCGCCCCCGCTGACCGCGCCGGACACCAGCTCCCGCGTCGCGACGTCACCGGCGGCGTACAGGCCGGGGACGGTCGTCGCGCAGTCGTCGCCGGTGATCCGCAGGCCGCCCGTCCCGCGGACCGTGCCCTCCAGCACCATGCGCAGCTCGTACCGGTCGCGGAAAGGGTCGATCCCCGCCTTGTCCAGTGGCAGGAAGTAGTTCGGCTGCGCGTGCCGCATCGCCTCGTGGAGCCGCGGGGGCGCCTTGTCCAGTCGCGCGTAGACCTTCTCCCCCGCCGCAAGCCGCTCCGCGACGCGGACCCTGGCGCCGAGCGGATCCGGCACGTCGATCGGGACGCCCTGTTCGGTGTAGTACGTCGCGAACTGCATCATCAGGCCCTTGGTGTGCGAACCGTGCGCCGGGGAGAACGCGTAGGCGCTGGAGAACTCCATGCCCGACAGCTCCGCGCCCAGCTCGGCGGCCATCAGGTGCCCGTCTCCGGTGTCGACGTTGGTACCGAACGCGCCGGACAGGAACGCGCAGCCGCCGGTGGCGAGGACCACCGCGCCCGCGCGGACGGTCCAGGTCTCCCCGCCCTTCTGGCGGGCGATGCCGGCCGCGCCGGCCGCGACGCCCCAGTCGTCGACGAGCAGCCGCAGAGCGGGGTGGTGGTCGAGGATCGTCACGCCCGATCTGTGCACCCGGCGCCGCATCCGCTTCATGTACTCGGGCCCCTGGAGGCTGGCCCGCCGCTCGACCCCGTCCTCGTCGACGGGGAACGGGTATCCGAAGGAGGCGAGGTCGTCGACCCGGCGGTACGTCTCGTCCAGGACGCGCGCCATGGTGCGGCGGTCGGCGAGCCGTCCGCCCTGCTCGAAGCGCTCGCCGACCGCGCGCGCCCGCGCCTCCGCGTCCGGCGGGACGTACCAGAGGTTGTTGCCGCCCGACGCGGTCGGCCCGCTGGTGCCGCAGTAGCCCTTGTCCGCGAGGACGACCCTGGCCCCGGCGCCGGCCGCGGCGAGGGCCGCCCACGCCGCGGCGGGCCCGCCGCCGAGGACGAGGACGTCGGTGTCCGGCCGGTTCACGGCCTGGCCCCGGGCGCCAGCCAGGAGTCGAGCGTGTAGTCCTTCTTGACGAGCGCCTGCTGGACGAGGAACGCCTTGGTCCCTTCGAGCAGCTTCAGCCCCTCCGCCGGGAAGGGCTCGTCGGGCAGCTGGTCCTTCAGCGTCGTCTTGATCGAGATGTCGGCGGCGTATCCGCCGGTCCTGGCCACGTACGCGGTGTAGCCGGGCCAGTCGGCCTTGGCGGCCCGCGCGGCCTCGGTCTCGGCCTTCTGCCACACCCGCACGATGTCCTTGTGTCCCGCCAGGTACTTCTCCGTCACGACGGTGACGGACGTGCCGAGCAGGTCCGGATGGTCCCGGGACGCGATGTCGATCGACGTGAAGCCCTTCTGCTCCTGCGCGACCTGGTCGGCGGAGACCAGGCCGCCCGCGTCGATCGAGTTCTTCTCCAGCGCCGCGATGATCGCCGGCGTGTACATGTGGATGATCTCCTTCGGCCTCACCCCGGCCTGCTCCAGCGCGCCGAGCAGGTAGCGGTGGATGTAGGAGCCGGTCTGGACGCCGATCCGCTTGCCCTCCAGGTCCTTGAGGGACGCGGGCCCGCCGTCCTTCCCGGCGACGATCGCGGCGTCCAGCCGGACGGAGTTGAGCGACAGCAGCCGGGTCGGCAGGCCCTGCCCCCGGCCGATCAGGGCGGGGGTGTCCCCGTACTGGCCGATGTCGAGGGAGCCGCCGGCGAGGGCCTGGTTCAGGTCGGGACCGTTCGGGAACGTCGCGACCTTGATCTTGGTGATGCCGGCGGCCCTCAGCTCCGGCAGCAGCCCGCCGCGCTGGTCGAGGAACCCGACGGCGCGGGTCAGCTTGTTGCCGGCCCCCGCCCCGATCACTCCGATCCGGAGCGTTCCGGAGCCGCTGTCGGCCTCGGAGGAGCCGCACGCCGTCGCGGCGAGGACGAGGAGGCCGGCGGCCAGAACTCGGGGGAATCTCACGTCGTTGCCTTTCATGGGGGTTTGTCGGGTCAGGGTCAGGAGGTGAGGGGGGCGCCCGCCGGGTTCAGCGACGGGCCGATCGCGCGGCCGGCGCCGGGCGTGCGTCCGCGGCCCCAGCCGATCTGCGCCCGGTAGGCGCCGAGCGTCCCGTCCGCGGCGAGCGCCGCCTCGTCCGGGGGCTCCGGCAGCGCGTGCGAGCGCGGGTCGACGAACAGGGCGTCGACCGGGCAGTACGCCTCGCACATGAAGCAGGTCTGGCAGTCGCTCTGCCGGGCGATGACCGGGACGCCGTCGGCGCCGCGGTCGAAGACGTTCGTCGGGCACACGTCCACGCACTTGTCGCAGGCGATGCACCGCCCCCGCGAGACGATCTCGATCACGACGCCACCGCCCCGGTCTCCGGACGCGTCCAGATCTCGTCGAGGCCGCCGGTGAGGAGCCGGCGGTGCTGCGCCGGGTCCTGGTCGGGCAGGTCCTGGCGCTTGTGCATGCCCCGCGTCTCGGTGCGGGTGAGCGCGGCGCGGTACATCCAGCGTGCGTGCGCGGTCATCGCCGCGGCCGACCGCGCCCGGACGACCCCGGCGCCCTCCTCGCGGAGCGTGCCGCGCAGGTCCCGCCACGTCCGGTCCAGGACGTCCAGGGCCGGGGCGAGGCGCCCGCCGTGCCGCAGCAGGTTCTTGTCGTAGGGCAGCACCTCGGCCTGGACGGCGGCGACGTAGTCGGCGTGGCCGCCGGCCGCCGGGCCCTCCGGGCGGACGCCCGCCTCGCCGAGGGCGTGCACGGTCCGCGCTCCGGCCCGTCCGCCCAGTCCGGCGGCGTACCGGGCCGCGCCCTGCCCGGCCCAGGTGCCGGACGACATCGCCCACGCGGCGTTGTGGCTCCCGCCGCCGGTGAAGCCGCCGCAGATCAGCTCGCGGGTGGCGGCGTCCCCCGCCGCGTACAGGCCGGGCACCGTGGTGGAGCAGTCGGCGCCGGTGATCCGGATTCCGCCGGTGCCGCGGACGGTCCCCTCGGCGAGCAGGGTGACGGGGAACAGGTCGGTGAACGGGTCGATGCCCTGCCGGTCGAACGGCAGGAAGAAGTTCGCCTGCGCCAGCCGCATCGCCCGCTGGTCCTCGGGCGTGGCCCGGTCGATACGGCACAGGACGGGTTCGCTGAGCAGCGTCCGGGCGATCACCGATCGTCCCCGCCGGCTGCCCGCACCTTCCAGGACCGTCCCGTCCGCGTGGTAGAAGGTGGCGAACGAGTAGAACGCCGTCTTGGTCACGGACGTGAAGGCCGGGGCGATCGCGTAGGCGTTGGAAAATTCCATGCCGGACAGCTCCGCGCCCGCCTCCGCCGCGAACAGGGCGCCGTCCCCGGTGTTGACGTCGCAGCCCAGCGCCCTGCTGAGGAAGGCGCACCCGCCGGTGGCGAGCACGACCGCGCCCGCCCGGACCCGGAACGGCCGGTCGTCCCGCAGGCGGTACCCGGCGGCGCCGGCGACCGCCCCGGCGCCGTCCGCGAGCAGCTCGGTGACGGGGCTGTGGTCGAGGACCCGCACCCCCGACCGGCGGACCCGCACGCGCATCCGCCGCATGTACTCGGGGCCCTGGAGGCCGCGGCGGATCTGGCGGCCGTCCCCGTCCACCGGGAACGGGTACCTGGAGACTTCGGCGAGTTCGTTCATGTTCGCGTACGTCTGGTCGAGGACGCGGGCCATCCACCCGCGGTCGGCGAGGTACCCGCCGAGCGCCTCGCGCCCGGCCATGGCCGCCTCCCGGGCAGCCGGCTCCGGCTCGACGTACCAGACCCCGGTGCCCGCCGACGCCGTCGCGCCGCTCGTGCCGAGGTAGCCCTTGTCTGCGAGGACGACGTCGGCGCCGGCCTCCGCCGCCTTGATCGCGGCCCACGCTCCGGCGGGGCCTCCGCCCGCGACGAGCACGTCGGCGGTCAGGTCGGTCATGATGCCTCCTTGGCGGTCAGACGGTCCGTCGAGCGGAGCTCGTCGGTTGAATGGCGGTGGGCGGGGGCTGGAGGACGGTCCGTCGAGCGGAGCTCGTCGGTTGAATGGCGGCGGGTGGGGGCTGGAGGACGGTTCGCACTCCGAGCCCGTCGAGCAGGTCGCGCCGCAGCGCGATGAACCTCGGATCGTCCAGCGACCGCGGCCGGGGAAGGTCCACGGCGTACTCCCGCGCGATCCGGCCGTCCGCGAGCAGCAGCGCGCGGTCGGCGAGCAGGAGCGCCTCCTCGACGTCGTGGGTGACCAGCAGCACCGCCGGCCGGTGCTCGGCCCACAGGTCGGCGACGAGCGCCTGGGCGTTGAGCCTGGTGAGCGCGTCCAGGGCCCCGAACGGCTCGTCGAGCAGGAGCAGGTCGGGCGTCCGCACCAGCGCCCGCGCCAGCGCGACGCGCTGGGACTCGCCGCCGGACAGGGTGAGCGGCCACGCGTCGGCGCGGGCCGTCAGCCCGACCTCGGCCAGGGCCGCTTCGGCCCGCGTGCGCAGGTCGCGCCCTCGCAGGCCCAGGACGACGTTGTCCCACACCCGGCTCCAGGGCAGCAGACGGTGCTCCTGGTAGACGACGGCGCGCCGGCCGGGGACGTCGATCTCGCCGCCCCCCTCGCCGTCCAGCCCGGCCAGCGCGCGCAGCATCGTGCTCTTCCCGGAGCCGCTCGCGCCGAGGAGGGCGACGAACTCGCCGGGCGCGATGTCGAGGTCCACGCCGTCCAGGACGGCGCGCTCGCCGAACACCCGCCGCAGCCCGCGGACGCGGACGCCGCCCGCAACCGTCGCCGTCATCGCGCCACCAGCCCCCTCCGCCACGCCAGGGCGCGCCGCTCGACGAGCCGCACCAGCAGGTCCGTCGACACGCCGAGCAGCGCGTACACCACGAGCACCAGGAAGACCGTCTCCATCTGCAGGAACTGGGTGGCCTGGTTGATGACGAAGCCGATGCCGCTGGCCGTCGCGGACTGCTCCACGACGACGAGCGTCAGCCAGGCGACGCCGAGCGACAGGCGCAGGCCGACGAGGATCTGCGGGAGCGCCCCGGGCAGGATGACCTTCCGGATGAGGCCGAGGCGGCCGAGCCCGCAGGTGCGGGCCGACTCCACCAGCCGCTCGTCCACGCCCCGGATGCCGTGGAACACGTTGATGTAGAGCGGGAACACGACGCCGACCGCGATCAGGCCGACCTTGGACGTCTCGCCGATCCCGAACCAGATGATGAACAGCGGGACCAGCGCGAGGTGCGGAAGCATCCGGACCGCCTGGACCGGGGCGTCGATGACGTCCTCGCTGATCCTGAACAGCCCGGACAGCAGGCCGAGGACGAGCCCCGCGGGCAGCCCGACCGCCAGGCCCTTCAGAACCCGCGCCAGCGAGACCCCGAGGTTCTGGAACAGCTCGCCCGACGAGGCCATCTCCCAGCCGCGGACGGCGACGTCGCTGAGCGGCGGGGTCGTGCTGCCGAGCCAGCCCGCCCGGGCGCCCGCCTCCCACAGGGCGAGGACGACGACGAGCCCGCTGACCTTGCGGGCCCGGCGCAGCAGGGACAGCAGCACGGCCCCGGAACGGGCGGCGGCCGCGGGCCGCGCCGCTTCGGGAATCGCGGAGCGGGGCGGATCGAGCAGATGGGTGGACACGGGGCACCTCCGGAAGAGGGGAACGGAAGGACGGCGGCAGGGGGCTCGGCCGCGGGAGGGCAGCCGGTGTGAGAGGGGGGGTCGCCGGTCAGTGGCGTCGGAGCACGAAAGAGCGGCTCAACAGGACGCGCTGCACACGCGAAGGAGGTCGACGTGGCGCCTCGCCACCAGGACCTTCGCTGCGTTCATGCCCACAGCATGCACTCGGCATCCGCCCCTGTGAAGCCCCCAAGAAGCCGCCTCCACCTGCGAAGACGCCCACACGAGGCCAACTTTCCGACAAAACCTACCGTTTTACCTGGGAATACTCCGGAGACGCCGCCGACCGCGAACCGCCGCAACGGTTACGCAGATCACACCGGTGGAGCGGTCACACCTCTCCGGAGGCACGCCCGACGGGCCGGACCGGCAGATGCGCGCACCCGCGGCCGGCATGCCCGAGCACGCCCCGCCGACCAGGGCGCCTGAACACCCCGACCGAGAAATGCAACTTCGCTCACCGTTTGCCTTTTAGTCTAAATGCTGACTATAGGCCCTTTGTCAGATATAGCCGTTATTGTGCGCTCTTGAATTCGAACTCGGATCGACGAGAATACTCGATCCATGCGGTAGATTAATTCCTACCAGGTGTCATGGGGAACGCCCATGCGCACTTCCTGGCGGCGTCGAAAACAGTTCACAAGGAGCATTCACTCATGACTCACACTAATGCGTCCGCGCCGGTCTGGAGGAAGAGCAGCCGGAGCAGCGACCCCGACCTCGCGGTATGCGTGGAAGTGGCGTCCATCGGCAGCGTCCGCGCCATCCGCGACTCCAAGGACCCTGAGGGCCCGCGGCTGTCACTGTCCATGGACTCCTGGCGCACGTTCATGGACGCGGTCAAGTCAGACGGCTTCCAGGCCTGAGCAGACGCAAGGGGGCGCGGATCCCGCAGCGGGCCGCGCGAGCGGCACCCGTGGCCGCCGCGCCTCCGACCAGTGCCGCCGTCACATCACCGCAGGTCGAACGCTCCACTCTTGATCTCTTCCAGCATCCTGCGCAAGACGGACTTGGGGAGGACGATGGTCGTCCGGCGAGGGTTCTTGGTGTCCCGGATGGCTCCGCACGAGGCGGAGACCGCAATGGAGACGCATCCCGTCCCATCCGAGCCAGATCGCCTGCTCTTGCGCCAAGACGCCTTGTTCCAGTCTCCTTGACCGCCCATTACCTCTTCCGTCCTGCAGAGCATCGCAGCGGTTCTCAGCGAGAGAGGACGGCGGTGTCCGCGAGCCCGATCCCTCGGCGGCCGGATCGGCTGGATTCCCGCGACGCTCACGTGGTCGCCGACAATTACCGAAGATAAACAATCCGTGCGGGCACAGAAATTCGCTCCCCTACTATACGTGGGGAGCTTACCTGTGTCTAGATCAAGAACTAAATGTCTCGGCACCAGGAAAGACTGACCACCGGCCTTTATCCCTACCCAACTTGACCGGCATTGAAACAGGTTCCGGTAAGAGGCCGTCCGCCGCGAGGCCGCCGCTTTCCCGGGCACCCGTTCGGTTTCCGATCAGACCGGAATCGGATAGATATCGCAGTCGGCGCGGGCCCCCTCCTGCGCGGCGATGGTGGCCGGATGCTGCGGTCCGTGCACCCTGCGCATGCCGTCGATGGCCCGCGCCGTCAACGCGTCGGCCTCCTGCTCCTCGCCCAAGGCGCGCAGATCGAGCCCGAGGTTGAACAAGCATGCGAGCGCGGTGGGATGCTCCTCTCCGAGAACGCGGTGTGCCCGTTCCAGCGTGTTCCGGTCCCTCTCCATGGCCTCGTGGAAATTGCCGATCGCGTAGTGGTCGCTCGCCAGGTTGATCGCGCAGACGATGCTGCGCGGGTGATCGACATCGAGAACCCGGGTCAGGACCTCCAGCGCCGCCTCGTCCAGCTTCTTGGCCTCTTCGAGCTGCCCGTTCAACCGCAGCGCGACCGCGAGATTGACGTTGGCGCTCGGCGTGTTGGGGTGGTCGGGGCCGAACATCCGCATGAAGTTCTGCGCCGTCACGCGCGCGAGGTGGATCGAGTCGCCGAGCCTGCCGACCTGGCGCAGATTCACCGCGTGGTTCAGCGCCGCGGAGATCGAGCCGGGGTGGTAGCCCCCGTACCGCTCGTTGTAGCGTTCGAGCGCCTCGGTGGAGAGGTCGAGCGCACGTTCGTGGTCACCGGCCTTGCGCTCCATGACGGAGAACGACGTCAGGCTCTCGGCGAGGCCGGCGAAGCTGCTGCCGAAAGCGGACTCGAGACGCTGCGCGTGCTGCCGGGTGAGCTCCCTGGCCACGTCGAAGTGACCCAGCTCCATCTCGTCCACGGCGATCGCCGCCAGCGACGACAGGGTCCGGCCGTGGTTCTCCCCGAAGATATTGATCAGGTGCCGATAGGTCTGCCGGTCGAGATCGCACGCCGCCTGGAAAGCGCCGTTGAGCCGAAGACTGATCGCGTAGAGGTGCGCCTGCTGCAGCGTGATCGGGTCGTCCTCGCCGTACATGCGGCGCAGTGCCTCGAAGGAGCGCTTGTCGTCAGCGAGAGCTTGCTGAAACTGCCCCAGATAACGCAGGTCGACCGTCACGAAGCGCTGCGCCTCGATCGTGCGTTCGTCATCCACACCGTGCGCTTCAGCTCGCAGGTCGCGAACTCGGAGATGATGGCTGTACGCCTCCTCGAACCGCCCGTGCAGGCGCAGGGCGCGGCCGAGGTGGAGCATGGCCTCCTGTGTCTGCTCGTCGCCCTCGCCCAGCGTCTCCGTCCAGGTCTTGACCGCGGACTCCGCCAGTTCGAGGAAACCTCGGTGGTCGCCCCACTGGAAGAGAAAGTCGATCTCGTTGAGGACGAGCCGGCGCGTCCAGGGGTCGTCGAAGCCGACGATGCCCGAGTAGTGGACGTGCGGCAGCAGGTCGGCGTAGCGCCGCCAGTTGGCCGGCAGCGCCGGGTCGCGCGGATCGAAGTTGGCCATCAACTGGTAACCGCATCGGCGCAGTTCCTCGGCCTCCTCCGGAGGGATCTGCCCGACGAGGACCCGCTGCACCAGGCGGTGCAGCATGATCGTGTTGTGCTTGTGGCTGATCTTGGCCAGCGCGTAGCGGTTGATCGCGCGGATCGCGCGCCCTCGTCTGACCGGGTCCCCCAGGGCCTCGATCAGCTCGCGGGGACCGTCGACGTTGCGCGCGCCCGACAGCATCCGCAGCGAGATGGGCTCCGGTGCGAAGAACGCGCAGACCTGGAGCAGCTGCAGCGCCGCGGGGTCGCTCGTCCGCAGCCGGTCCAGCGAGACGTTCCAGGCCGCGGCGACCGGCAGCTCGTTGGCCATCAGCGCGGCGTCCGCCAGCAGCTCGGTCGCCTTCTCGTGCTTTTCCCGGAAGAGCTGCAGGTACTCGTCGACCGGCATGCCGGTCTCGGCGAGCCAGACCCCGGCCTGGGCGATCGCCAGGGGAAGGTCGCCCAGCACCTCGGCGAGCTCGTCCGCCTCGGGGTCGGCGAGTTCGGGCCCCCGGAGGCGGAGGAGCGCCTTGCTCTCCTCCCGGGCGAAGACGTCGACCTCCAGTGAGTTGGCGACCTTGGTCCACTCCTGGTTGCGGGAGGTGACGAGGATCTTGCCCGGGCCGTTGGTCGGGAAGAAGTCGCGGACGTCCTGCAGTTCCTCGGCGTTGTCGAAGACCAGCAGCCAGTTGCGGTAGGGGCGGCCGAGGCGCAGCGCCTCGCGGACGGCCGGCACCGCGACGTTCACCTCCTGGCTGACCGGCAGGTCGAGCTCGGCGGCCAGCTCGGCGAGGTCCTGCTGGATCTGACCGGGCCGTTCCGATCTGACCCACCAAATAACGTCATAATCCGCCATATGGCGGTAAACATATTCAATGGCTATCTGGGACTTGCCGACCCCGCCCATTCCATGCAGCGCCTGGGGCAGGACAGCCGTCGTTCCCTGGGAAAGCCGCTCATGCAATTGCTCCAGCAGCTCTTCCCGCCCGGTGAAACTGATGTTCTGGGGAGGCACGTTTCCCCAGACAGGCGGCGGCTCGTCCGCCTTGCGCCCGACTTTCTCCGGGATATCTCGAACTGTCACACCAACTCCAAGGTGGGGGGCCTTGACAATGTCTCCAGGTGTGGTGAGCGCGTCGAGAGCGGCGATGTCCAGCGACTGCATGGAGCCAGTCCTTCCCGCATCCCGCACGGCTCTATCCTGTGTACGTTCATAGAAGTGGTCAACCCGGCCGCGGAGCTCGGCGTCCAGCGCCTTCGCCGGCCTGAGATAGGGGCCCGCGAGGGCCTGGAAAACATGAAGGACCGGAACGGCGAACGGCACGAGCTCAGCGGTCAATTCCGGTATTTCACCCCGCTCAGGGGCGGTGACCAATCCGGCCAGATCGCGGAGCCCGGCGACGCGGTCGCCCAGGTGCCGGGCCACCGTCGTCAGCACCCGGGTCGTGTCGGAACGGCGTCCCCCGGCGAGGAGTTCGTCGCGGACTCCCGGAGCGAAGTCGAAGACGACCTCGTCCCGCGCGTCGGCCGCCGGCCCCGGCTCGGGCCCGACCCGGTGCAGCAGCCCGCTGCCGACCAGTTCGACCAGGTCCGAGGGCCGCGACTCCGGGAGCATGGTGCGCTGCACGAGCCGCATGACGGGAGCGTTCAAGGGCGCCGCGGCCAGGTGCACCGCCAGCGCGTACACGGTCGGGCTGACCGCGGCGCGGAACCGCCGGACCCTCTCGGACGCCGACGCCTCCGAGGGCGGGGCCTCCTCGATGTCCGCTGTGTCCGGCGCCCAGGAGGGCTCCGGGGGCGCTCCGCAGACGGCGACCGCGCCGTACCAGTCACCACGGCGCGCCGCCGCGAAGCCCGCCCAGCCGGCGAGCTGCCCCGGATCCAGCTCGATCACGGGCACATGGACGTGCGATCGATCCGCGCGCCGGGGCTCGGCGGCGGGGTCGCCGAGAAGCGGTGCGGCGGGGTAGCGCGCTCGGTAGAGGCGGTTGGCGATCGCGGGTCGCGCCGCGTAGAGCTTGGCGGGCCGGGTGGTGAGGCCCGTGCGCCGCCACTGGCGCCGGGCGAGCAGATTGATCACCACGATCGGGGCCTGCCGACCCCACCGGGCCAGCAGTCGCTGGGCGGCGCCCGAGTGCCAGGCGTCTCCGATCCCGTCCGTCAGCACGAAGATGAGCCGCCGGTCGCGGCCCCCCCGGGAGGTGAGCCCCTCGGCCGGGCGCGCGGCGGCCAGCGGACCCGGCTCGCGCAAGGCCAGCGGCCCGCTCTCGCCGGTCTCGGTGTCGGTGTCGGTGTCGAGCAGGTGCGTACGGATCATCCCGAAGGCGCCGACGGCCCCGAGGCAGTCGATGAACCGGTCGGTCGTCGGCCGGTTGAGCGCGGCCAGGCGCCCGTCGTCCACGACGACGTCGAGATCGAGCCACCGTTCGGGGACCGGACGCGTCTGGGGCAGCCAGAGTCCGTCCTGGGCGGCGCGGATCGCCGTCGCCTCGTCGTCCAGTTCCACATCGCCCCGGCGAGACTCGACCGCCCGTTTGAAAGGGCGGAGCGCCTGTTCGAGGCGGCGGCGATCGGTCAGGGGCCGCACTCCGGCGAAGGGGTCGCTCCGCACGGGGAAGAGGAGGCGAGTGGGCGCGGCGTGTCCGTTCAGCCCGGCCGCCCGGTGCTGCGGCGGATCCGGTGGGCTTTCGCCTCCGGGCGTCTCGAGACCCGACGCCGGCGCCGTCCCGGCCGCACTGGGCGGCGACGCCTGCCCCGCACCGGTCGAGGAGTCGCGCGAGACGCCGTCCGGGCCGTCGCCCTCTGGAGGCTCGGCGCGATCGGCGGCGGTGGAGGCACCGGTCGCGGACCGCCGGTGCTCCGTCCGGGGTACGCGCGCCTCGGCAGGCTCGCCCGCGCGGCCCGCCGCCTGGGCGGCCGCGTTCATCTGCGCGGCCAACCAGATGGCGTCGGAGACCTGGTACCAAACGGGAGGACCGGCCGGGGCGTCGGAACGTCCCGCGCCTCGCGCCGGTGGGTCTCCGGTCCGCTCGCTCACTCAGGCGCCACTTCCAACCGCTGCCAGATGAGATCCAGCAGCCGTTCCCAGCCGGTGTCGGGATCCCGCGCGCCGGAGGTGGCGAGGTAGACGGCGTTGAGCAGCTGGTCCGCAGCGAGCCCGCGGTGGTTGCTGCGGTGCTCCAGGAAACTGCGGACCAGCCGCCGGGTCCGTTCGTCGGACCGCTCGGCGAAATGCGCCGCCACCATGTCGGCGAGCCGCGTCTCGTCGGGCTCTCCCATCGAGAACTGCAGGCACCGGCGCAGGAACGCGGGCGGGAACTCCCGCTCGCCGTTGCTGGTGATCACCACGATGGGGAACGCCCGGCACCGCACTCTTCCCCGCACGATGTCGGCCGTGCCGTCAGGATCGGCGGTGTGGACCTTCACCACGGGTTCGCGGGCACTCACGCGGAACAGTTCGGTGATTCCGTATTCGCCCTCCTCTAAGACGTCGAGAAGGTCGTTCGGTAGGTCTATGTCGCTTTTGTCGAGTTCATCGACGAGCAGGACCCGCGGCAGCTCATAGGGCAGCAGCGCGGTGCCCAGCGGGCCGAGCCGGAGGTAGTGCCCCACTCCGGCGTCGGACAACGCGGCGACGTCCGGATCGCCCTCGACCGGCGCCTCCGGTAACCCCCCCGCCTGGCGCGCGAGCGTCCTGCGGCCGGTCGCGGCGTCCTGCGCCCGTCCGATCGCGTCGTATTCGTAGAGCCCGTCGCGCAGCGTGCTCCGGCTGCCGATGGGCCAGCGCAGCACCCGGCCGAGGCCCAGTTCGCGGGTGATCCGGTAGGCGAGGGTCGACTTCCCGACGCCCGGATCCCCGGTGACCAGAAGCGGCCGTCGCAGGAACAGCGCCGCGTTGACGGCGTCGACCTCCGCGGGGTCTGCCGGGCGCGGCCGCGCGCTGACGGGACCGAGCCTGCGGACGAGGTCGCGCTCGTCGCCGGGCGGTGGTGGGAGCGTCGGACCCCCGTCGAAGGCGCGCCACGGGGGCGGCGGGGGCAGCTCCTCGGCGAACCGTCCGTCCGGCAGGGGGCGCCCGGTGCCGCGATAGATCCACCATGCGGCGCGAGCGTCCGGGGCGACGTCCCCCGGATCGGCGGACATGGGCGCGTCACGAGGGTAAGGGACCTCGGGCGGCTCGTCAGCGGCCATCGACGACGTCCCCTTCTGGTGTGGCTATAGGTTCTTGCGATGGAAGATCGAACTCGGGCAGAACCGGTGAGGGCCACCTTAGGTCGAGCATCCCCTTCGGGGCGAGGATTCGCAAGACTCGCTGGGTCCGCGAACGACGTTGTGGCCCTACCAGTCACATCGCGTCAAACGTCACATCCGCGATGCAGGAGCCCGAAGTGCACTGGCATCGTCCAGGAAGTGATTCGGGTCATCCCATAGGAGGGTTAGTTCCAGCGCGGAGCGACCATTGCGGTCATCGGACGGCGTGTTTCCACGGAGCCGTCTGATCTCGGTCGGCAGGGCTCTGATGTCGGGACGGTCGACGACCTGCCGCACCGCCTCCCGCATTTCCGGGGCGAGCCGTTCCGCCCTGTGCCAGAGCACCACGGGCACCCCCGCGCGCAGCGCCTTCCAGAGTTCGCTGCGGCCGGGCTCGCGATCGGGCGGACCGCTCAGCACGCACGCGACGATCTCGCGGCGGCTCAGGAGCCGATCGCCCATCGGACGCGGATGGGCGGGCTCCCCCGGAGCGGCCCAGTAGGTGAGGCCGTCGACGGCGTCGACGAGCACCTGCCAGCGCTGGCGCCAGGCGCGGTGGAAACCGAACGCGCGCAGCCTCTCCTGGCTCCGGACGAGGATCTCGTACTCCGCGCCGAGCGGCGGCGGATCCGGCATCTCCGACGCATCGCGTGTCCACTGGTCCACATCGAGGTTGATCATGTCGAGCGGCAGCACGAACTCCAGCACCAGGGAGTCGTCGAGGTCGTAGGCCCAGCCGCGCTCGGCCTCGTGGATCAGGGCACCGACGCGCTCACGCACCGAACTCATGGGGACCAACTCGTCCTCCCCCGGCTCAGGGCGCCATTCGAGCGGGTGAATCTGCCGCCAATGCGAGAGCCGGAACACGACCTCGTCCTCGACGAGATCCGGGAGCGGTTCGAGCTGGATGATGAGGTAGATGGGCTTGTCGGCACGCGTCGCAAGCACCCCGGAACGGTCGCGCATACGATCGAGGTAATCGGCCTGGGCGACGTCTCCCGCGCCGCGCAACTGCTCGGTCTGCAGGGCCAGCCACTCGCGCAGCCTTTTGAGCCGCCACGCCTCCTCGGTCCCCGCGCTTCCCGCGGTCTGGCGCGTCTGCATCGTCTGGAGCAGCATCGCGACGAATATCAGGTGCGGAGAGGGCTTCCCGGAGGCGGTGTTGTGGTCGAGCAGCGCCGAGAACGCGTCCCAGGCGTCGGTGAGTCGGAACGGGACGGTGGCGATGCTGTTTCCGGTGGCGGCCACGTAGAGGCGAGTGAGGGACGGTATCCGCAGGCCGGTCAGCAGGTCCTCGATCTGGGTCTCGACGACCGGCTCCAGGTGGGCGCGGACCGGGCTCAGCATGCGCTTCAGGTGCGCCACGGCCGCGGTCGGGCCGGCCACGAACTCGATCGCGCGGACCAGCAACTGGAGCCCGTCGGGTATTTCCCGGCAGGCGAGCACGAGGTGGTAGAGGTAATACCTCGGCTGCGGCAGATCCGGCAGCAGCACCGGTGCGCGCACGTGCTCGCTGATGTAATGCAGGACGATGGAGCGGGCGGTGGCCTCCCGCATATCCGGTATGTCCAAGAGCAGCGCGACGATGTCGGCGGTGGTCTGCTCCGCGAGGACCTGCTCCTGCGCGTGCCCCAGCGACAGCGGAGCCGACGGCACCAGGGCGGGCCACCTCGACTCCTCGTCCGCCATGCTCCGTCACCGCCTCCCCGCCCCCGGCCGTTCCGCCAGTCAATGTAGGCCGCGACCGCCCGGTCGTTCTGCGTCGCCGGACACAATGGGATTTACCACACCCCCACAAGGGGCGCCCATTCGCTGGAGCGGTCGATCGGAACCCTACTTGCCGGAGTGAGCACCATGCGTGCACCCTTGGGGGCAATCTAATCGTTCAAGGGGCATCAGAGGTCATGCGGAACGGCTCCGGCGAAGCGGGGACAGGCTGGACCCCGACCGGTCATTGCACGCTCTTCGTCTGCGACATCATCAGTTTCAGCAAACGCGCTGACCACGTGCAAAGCCATCTGCGAACCGTCTTATACGAGGCTCTCCGGAGCTGTTTCGAGGCGTCGGGCATCCCCCTCGAAGGCTGTTACCAGGAGGACCGCGGCGACGGTGTCATCGTCGTGCTGCCGCCGTCCTACGACCCGTCCCGCCTGGCCCATCCGCTGCCCGACCACCTGCGCGGCGCTCTGCGCAGGCACAACGGGCTGGCCGCCGAACACGCCCGGATGCGGCTGCGGATCGCGCTGCACGGCGGGCCGCTCGAATCGGACGCCGAGGGGATCGTCGGCACCTCCGTCAACCACGTCAACCGGCTCCTGGACGCGCCGTCCTTCAAGGAGGCGCTCGCCGCGGTGCCGGTCGACCTGGGGGTCCTGGCGTCCGACGAGTTCTACCGCACGGTGATCCAGGAGGGCCGCGGCGCCGTCGACCCCACGGAGTTCCGGCCGATCGAGGTGCGTCTCAAGGAGACCGACACGACCGCCTGGCTCTGCATCCGCGGCGCGCGCCCGGCGGCACCGGCGGGGGACGCCGCCAATTCCCCCGCTCAGGTGGGGCCGCTTCCGGCCAGCGGCACCGAACCGCGTGCCCCGGGCTCGGACGCGCGCCTCCCACCGGATCAGGAGCAGTCCGCCGGTCTCCCCGCCCTCTTCGAGATCGTCGACCGGCTCATGGACATTCCGCTGCTGACGACGGCCGAGGGCCGGCAGCAGATCGTGGACGCCCTGCGCAAGGAGATCGCGATTCGCGTGCCGCGCCGCGCGCAGCCCCATCTGGACGTCCATTCGATCGTCCGCACGTGCTCGGAGTTCCCCGGCGGCCTCCAGGAGTTCCTCTCGCTGGTCCACGCCTACGCCGGCGAGTCGTCGCAGGTCCGGGCACTGGACGACACGGTCGCGAGGCTGACCGGGCGCGCCCCCTGACCCCGCCGCGCGAGCCGTCTCCGCGCACCGGGCGGGCCACCGGGTCACCAGGTCACGGGCAGCTCCACGGGGCCGTGGAAGAGTGAGTCCGTCCGCCACCGGACGGCTTCCGGGGGGACGGCCAGACGCAGGTCGGGGAAGCGACGTGTCAGGGCGGCGAGCGCCGTCCGCAGTTCGGTCCGGGCGAGCTGTGCGCCGACGCAGAAGTGGGGGCCGTAACCGAACGTCAGGTGCCTGTTCTCGGTGCGGCCGAGGTCCGTCACCTCCGGGTCGGTGAACAGGGCGGGATCGCGGTTGGCCGCGAGCGACGACACCGCGACCGTGCTTCCGGCGGGTATCGGCACACCGCCGATCTCCACGTCCCGGAGGGCCAGGCGCGGGGTGGCGACCGGCACCGACGGCACCGTCCGCAGCAGTTCCTCCACCGCCGTCGTCACCAGCTCCGGGTCGCGGTGCAGCGCGGCGTACATCTCCGGGCGCGTCAGGAGGGCGTACACGCTCCGGGCGAGCTGGTTCATCGTGGGCCCGTGCCCGGCGATCAGGAGTGTGATCGCGAGCCTGACCAGCTCCGCCTCGGTGATCCGCTCCTCCCGGTCGCGGGCCGTCAGCAGTTCGCTGACCAGGTCGTCGGCCGGGTCGGCGCGTCTGGCCGCGACCAGGTCGGCGAAGTAGCGCTGGATCGCGGCCCGGGCCCGGTCGATCTCCCGCGGGGAGTGGCCGCGCAGCGCCATGATCGTCTCGGCCCAGCCGCGGAAGGAGTAGCGGTCCTCGCGCGGCACGCCGAGCAGCTCGCAGATGTCGGTGAGCGGCAGCGGCGCGCACAGGGTCTGGACCAGGTCGGCCGGCGGACCCGCCGCGGCCGTCTCGTCCAGCAGCCCGTCGACGACCTCCTCGATCCCCGCCCCCATGGCCTCGACGCGGCGGCGGTTGAACGCCTGGGCGACCGCACGGCGGAGCCGGGTGTGCTCGGGCGGGTCCATCTCGAACAGGACCCTGCTGGAGCCGACCGGCTCCCGCGGCTCCGCGGGCGCGCGGGGCAGGAACGTCGCGGCGCTGCTGAAGGCCGGGTCGCACAGCACGTGCTGCGCCTCGGCCGCCCGGGTCACCGCGTAGCCGACGTCGCCCGACAGCATCCGCGCGCGCACGACCGGGCCGGGTGTGCGGACGTCGTTGATCGGCGGCGGCGCCGGCGAGGGGCCGCCGGCCTCGTCCGTGCCGGTCGGCTCGCTCATCGCCGCCTCCCGGTCTCGGACGGCTCTGCGGTCCGGTCGTCCTCGGCCGGGCCGGCGTGGTGGGCGCTGACGCGCGTGCGGGTCGCGCGGACCTTGGCGTCCAGGCCGCGGAGCGCGGCGGCGAGGGCCCGGTGCCCGGACGAGGCGAGGAAGCGCTCGTGGGCGTCCTCGTCGGTCCAGTCGCTGACCAGATGGAAGGTGCCGGGGTCGGCGAGGTCGCGCGACAGCGACTGGGCGACGTGCCCGGGATGGCGGGCCGCGACGGCGGCCATCTGGCGCCAGGTCCGTTCGAACTCCGCGCCGCGCGCCTCGTCCACGCTGATCTCCAGCAGCAGCCGGTACGTCGCCTGCGGCCGGTCGTCCGACCAGTGGTAGAACTCCTCCGCCTGGGCCTGGCGCATGGCCGGCCGGTTCCTGTCGTAGGGGACGAGGAGCGTCGCGAGCCTGGCGTTGATGTCGCGGAACCCGGGGTCGTCGCCGGCCGCGTACAGGGCCTTCTCGAACGAGGCGTCACCTTCGACCAGGTGGATGTACAGGTCGTGGAAGGTCAGCAGGGTGCGGCGGGTGACGCCGATGCGGCGGGGCAGGTCGGTGCGGTCGTGCTCGCGGAACACCGCCGCGACGGCGTCCCGGTCGCCGGGCGCGATCCTCCGGATCATGACCGCCCGGTGGGTCGGCGGCGGGGCTTGGGGAAGCATGCTCGTCCTCCTTGACATCGGGATCGGCGGGCCCGGGTCACCGGCGCCCGGTCACGCGGCCTCCACGGGGCGGCATTCCAGAACTGTCCAGTGGCCCTCCCGGGGGCGGTCGACCAGCGCGAACCCGCATCGCGCGAGAAGCCGCCGCCACTCGCGCGGGCCCCGCTCGCGGCCGCCGAACAGCACGAGCATGTCGAGGTCGAGGAACTTGGCGTGGTCCCACCCGTTCCCCTCCGCCACCACGTGCTCGACGACGAAGAGCCGCGCCTCGCGGCGGTCCCCGATCGCCCCGCGCACGGCGGTCAGCAGCTCGGCGGCCGGCTCGTCCGGCCAGTTGTGCAGGACGGCCTTGAGCACGTAGGCGTCGCAGTCGTCCGGCAGCGGGTCGGTGAAGAAGTCGCCGGCGATCCGGGTGACGCGCTCGGCGACCCCCTGCGCTTCGAGCACCTCCCCCGCGGCCTTGACGGCGCACGGCCGCTCGAACAGAACGCCCGTCGCGTCCGGCGCGCGCCGCAGCGCCGCCGCGAGGAAGTGGCCCTGCCCGCCGCCGAGGTCGGCGATCCGGCCGAACCGCTCCGGCCCGACGACGTCCAGGTGCCGCTCCGTCTCCCAGCGCCCCAGCGTCGTCATGGTGCGGTCGAAGCGGGCACCGTCCTCGGGGTTGTCCTCGAAATAGCGCCAGATGTCGGTACCCAGCGTCGGGACCGTGGCGGGCTCGCCGGTGCGGACGCTGTGCGCCAGCGCCCCGAACGGCTTCGTCACGAACGACCGCGCGCTGTGCTCGACCAGGGGCAGCAGGCTGTAGGGGTCGTCGGCGCGCAACCCGTCGCCCAGCGGTGTGCTCGCGAACCGTCCGTCCGGCTGCTCCTCCAGGATTCCGACGGAGGCGGCGCAGCGCAGGAGGCGGTAGAGCGCGTCCGGCACGGTGCCGGTGGCCGCGGCCAGTTCGGTGACGGAGCGCGGCGCGGTCGCGGCCAGATCCGCCACGCCCAGTTCCGCCAGCGTGCCCACCACCGCGGCCAGCCGCATCCCGCATGTCAGGTACAGCAGGCGCTGCGCGTGGAGGCCGCCGGGCCCGTACCCGCCGGAACCTTCGCCGCCGGAGGCCTTGCGGGCACGTTCCTCCAGGACGGACTTGATGTGCGCCATCTGCTCGACGGTGCCGCGGTTGATCCGGTCGCGCATCGCGTCCTCGCTGATCGGCGAGTCCGGCTTCATCGCGAACTCCTGCGTCCACCGCATCAGCACGCCCGCCTCCTGCCGGCGGTACTCCCAGCAGATGTTCATGAACGCGAACGGCCCGGTCTCCACCCGGTGGGCGCGAACGGTGCGGGTCTCGGGATCGGGGGTGCGCCGCGACACCCACGACCAGACGTCGCCCTGCTCGTCCGGGTGGGTGGTGAGCCGGAACGTCACCGAGGGGCCGTCCCGGTCGATGATCTCCACGGCGGCGTACTCGGTGAACAGGTCCGGCCAGCCCGCCACGTCGTTGGTGTGCTCCCACACCAGCTCCATGGGCGCGTCGACCAGGATCTGGTTGTCGGTGCTCGCGGTCACGACCGGACCTCCCCGTCCCCGGCCGCGGCCTGGTTGAGGCAGCGGAGCATCTCGGCGGGGGTGCCCAGCTCGAACAGCCGGGCCTCGTCGAGCCGCAGGCCGAAGCGCTCGACCATCCGCGCGGAGACCTCCATCATCGCGACGGAGTCGTAGCCGAGGTCGGTGAAGGCGCGGTCGGCGATGTCGCCGCCGAGGTCGACGCCGTCGTCCTCGCCGGCGCAGTCGCGGAGGACGGCGACCAGGTCGGTCAGGGTTATCGGGCCGTCTTGGGCCATGTCAGCTCCTCGGGTCGTTTCCGGTAAGGGCGCGGGGAGCCCGTTCATCAGGTGGTCCGGCCGCGGGCGGGGACTCGCGGGGGCAGGCGGCCAGGACGAGGGCGCTGTTGAACCCGCCCTCGCCGCGCGCCAGGATCAGCGCATGGCCGATGCGGGCGGGCCGGGGCCGTCCGGTGACGAGGTCGAGCCCGTAGGACGGGTCGGGCCGGACGTCGGCGGTCGGCGGGATCATCCCGTCGCGCATGGCCAGCAGGCAGGTCGCGACGTCGACGGCGGCGCCGCCCGCCGACATCCGCCCGGTCATCGCCTTGGGCGCGGTCACCGGCACGCCCCCGGCGCCGAACAGCCCGGTGAGAGCCTCCGCCTCGGCGCGGTCGCGCATCGTGGCGCCCGCGGCGTCCGCGAACACCACGTCGATCCGCTCCGGGGCGAGGCCGGCGTCGGCGAGGGCGAGCGCGGCGGCGTTGCGCAGCGTCGCCGGGCGGCTCGACCCCGGCGGCGGGTCCATCGTGGCGGCGTACCCGGCGACCCGCCCGTACCTGTGCCTCGCGCCGCGGGCGCGGGCATGGCCCTCGCGCTCCAGGACGAGGATCGCGCCGCCCTCGGCGATCACATGGCCGGACGCGTCGGCGGCGAAGGGGCGGTAGGCGGTCGCCGGGTCGTCGCCGGCGGACAGCCGCGGAGCGGTCGGCGCGTCCCGTCCGGCCGACATCGCGGTCACCCCCCACGAGCACACCGGGGCCTCGAACCCCCCGGTCAGCACGGCTTCGGCGCCCTTGCGCAGCACGCGGCACGCCTGCCCGATCGCGTCCAGCCCCCCGGCCTGGCCGCTGACGAGGACCCCGCACGGGCCGCGCAGCCCGTGCCGGATGGAGATCTGGCCGGTGTTGACCGCGTAGAACCAGGCGTACGACTGGTACGCGCTGACCTTCTTCGGGCCCATCGACCACAGCTTGCGCAGCTCGTTCTCACCGAACTCGAAACCGCCGGCCGAGTTGGCCAGCACCACGCCGTACCGCAGCGACTCCTCGGGGGACGGCGACAGCCCGGCGTCGGTGATCGCCCATTCGGCGGCGGTCAGCGCCAGCTGGGTGAGGCGGTCGGTCTGCGGCAGCAGCCGCCCCGGCAGGTGGTCGCGCGGGACGAATCCCGGCACCTCGCCGGAGAGACGCGCCGGGTAGCCGGTCGGGTCGAACCGGGTGATGGGACCGATCGCGACGCGGCCGGTGAGGGTCGCCTCCCAGTGCCGCTCGGCGCCCAGGCCGCTCGGCGACACCACGCCGATCCCGGTGATGACCGCCTGGTCGTCCTCGGCGGCCGCCGCGGCCCCCGTCATCCCGGCCACCTTCCCGGGGCGCTGAGCACCATCGCGCTCTGGAAGCCGCCGAACCCGCTGCCGACCGTGAGCACCGTGTCGACCCGCTGCTCGCGTGCCGTCCCCGGGACGTAGTCGAGGTCGCATTCGGGGTCGCGTTCCCGCAGGTTCGCGGTGGGCGGGACGAGGTCGTGCTCGATCGCCAGCGCGCTCGCCGCCACCTCGATCGCGCCGATCGCCCCGAGCGAGTGGCCCACCACCGACTTGATGGAGCTGACCGGCAGCCGGTAGGCGTGCTCAGGACCGAGCGCGAGTTTGAAGGCGGCCGTCTCGTGCCGGTCGTTCTGCCTGGTGCCCGACCCGTGCGCGTTGACGTAGTCGACGCCTTCGGCGGGGATCTCCGCCTCGTCCAGCGCCGATCTGATCGCGGCGGCCATCTCGGCCCCGTCGGGCCGCAGCCCGGTCATGTGGTAGGCGTTGCTCCGGGACGCGAACCCGCGGATCTCCGCGTGCACGCGCGCACCCCGCGCGCGGGCCGCCGCGGCATCCTCCAGCACCAGCATCGCCGCGCCCTCGCCGAGCACGAACCCCGCCCGGGTGGCGTCGAAGGGGCGGCAGGCCCGCTCGGGATCGTCGTTGTCCGGGGACGTCGCCCGGATCGCGTCGAAGCAGGCCACCGTGATCGGGGAGATGGGGGCCTCGCACGCCCCCGCCAGCACCACGTCCGCGGCGCCCTCGCGGATGATCTCGACACCGTGCGCGACGGCGTCCAGGCCGGAGGTGCATCCGGTCGACACCACGCAGGCGGGCCCCTCCGCGCCGATGTCCCAGGCGACCTCGCGGACCAGGGACGTCGGAACGAGGTAGTCGGGAAGGTGCGGAGAGCCGTAGGACGGATCCACCACCGCCAGGCGGCCGCTGTCGCTGACCACGCTGTACTCGCGTTCGAGCGAGACGGTGCAGCCGACCGCGCTGCCGACGACCACGCCCGTGCGGGCCGGGTCGAGGTCGCCGGGCCGGAGCCCGCAGCCGGCCATGGCCTCCCGCGCGGTGACGACGGCGAACTGGGCGGCGCGGTCCATCCGGCGCCGCTGGCGGGGCGTCAGCCCGTGCCTTCCGGCGTCGAAGTCGATCTCCGCCGCCATCCGGGACCGGTACGGCCCCGGATCGAACACGGTGATCGTGCGGAAGGTGGGCTTGCCGCCGGTGACGGTCTCCCAGAAGCCGCTCGTCCCGGGAGCGCCCGGCGTCAGGACCCCGATCCCGGTGATCGCCACGGGGCGGGCGGGCCGCCCGCTCATGCCGGCTCCCGCGCGTCCGCGGCCGCGGACGGCCGCACGTCCACCGACGGCGGTGGCCCGCCGCCGGGCGGCTCCGCGGTCTCCACATGCCCCATGTCGGGGCTCGGGGCCAGCGGCCCGAGAAACAGCACGGCCGTCACCGGCCGGTCGCTCCGGTTCTCGTAGCGGTGCCGGGCACCGCGCCGGATCAGCACCGACTCCCGGGCGTCCACGGTCTGCTCGGCGCCGTTGACCGCGAGGACGAGGCGCCCGTCGGAGACGTAGACGTGCTCGTCGGTGTACGGATGGTAGTGCTCGCTCACGCACTCCCCCGGCTGGAGTTCGAGCAGCGCCATGAGGCCGGCCGTCGACCGGGCCGTGCCCGGCGACAGGAGCATCCGGATGCTGCCGCCGAGCCGGTGGTTCGGTTCGACCTCGCGGGCGCGGACCTTGACGGCTTCGAGGGCGGTCACGTTCCCTGGCCCCGCTTTCCGGCCGCTGTCGGCCCGTCCGGAGCGGGCGGCGCGGCCGACTCGGCCCGCGGCCGGCCACGGACAGGGGCGACGCGCCGCCCGGCGCCGTGCGCCCCGAGGAGCATGGGGATACGGGTCATAGGGGGTTGTGTCCTTCCTGGTGGGCGGCG
Source organism: Actinomadura coerulea (assembly GCF_014208105.1). Classification (NCBI taxonomy): domain Bacteria; kingdom Bacillati; phylum Actinomycetota; class Actinomycetes; order Streptosporangiales; family Thermomonosporaceae; genus Actinomadura; species Actinomadura coerulea. The sequence goes on along the minus strand of NZ_JACHMQ010000001.1, from coordinate 1,128,051 downwards.
GCCTCGCCTCCCTCGCCTCGCTCGGCTGCCGGAAGTGGCCGTCACGCCTCTGGAAATCGGTGGTGAGCGACGCGTCGGGGCCTCCCCGGCCGGGAAGGCGCGTGCGCAAGATCCGGCTTCGCTCCTTTCCGAGAACCGCGCGGACTCTCTTCTATATAGCCAATAGAAACCGATCAATGACAGGCCACAGGTAGATTCTTGCGAGATCCTCGGGGTGCAGTTCTCTGAAATCCGGACCGAGTGCGCCTTCGCGGCACCCCGCCCCTGAATGTGTGTTCAATTTGCGTCGTTCGCTCTTCTTGTCCCGGCTGGACGTCTCGCCAGACGAGTCGACCATGCCGGTTTTGCGGCCACGCAACCGTTGATCGCGATGACAAGGATCATCACCTCTGACCTGGCAAGAGGATGCGATGTCGCGTGCGGGGCGCGGGTGAGGCACGAGACGATCCAGGCGTCCCCGCATGACCGACGGCATTCACGGAAGCCCGAGTGCACAAGGTCAGAAAATCGAAAGAATTGCTCCCCCGAGCAAGAATCACTGCGACACTGCATGCAATGACGAGGATGGCCGCGAGTCCGCGATGGCGAAAATGACCGAGGACCAGGTGGACCTGAATACCGGGATCCCCCATTCCGCCAGGGTCTACGACCACATTCTCGGCGACAAGGACAACTATCCGGCGGACCGCGAGGCCGCGGCGGACATCGTCGCCGACTGGCCCCACCTGCCGAAGTCCATGCGCGCCAACCGGAATTCATGGCGCGGACGGCCCGTCGTCTCACCGCCGAGTTCGGCGTCCGCCAGTTCCTCGACATCGGCACGGGCCTGCCCACCTCGCCCACCCTGCACAGGTGGCCCAGTCCGTCGCGCCGGAGTCGCGGATCGTCTACGAAGGCAGGACCACCTACCTGGACGCCGCCCTCCTCGACCCCGACCGCGCGGCGTCCGAAGTCCCGGACGCCCACGTCCACGTGTACGGCGGCATAGGCCCCAAACGCTGAGCAGAGTCCGTTGGGCGCGGGGATAATCACCTGGACCCGCTACCCCATGGAGAGCGAAAGGGACATCCCACAATGGAGCTTTGGGAGTGGCCTCTTTCCAGCCTCGCATCGATCATCGCCGTGGACATGGTGGGTTACGCCCGCCTGGACGCGGGCGAGCATCGGACCGTGCGGTCTGCGATGGAAGGCGTCCTCCTCGAGGCCTTGACTTCCGCGGGCATCCCCCTTGAGGAATGCCGCCGGGAGGACCGCGGAGACGGCGCACTGGTGATCGCACCCGCGCACTTCAACGGTGAAGTGCTCCTCCGGCGGCTACCCGAACTGCTGTGGGCCGGTATCCGGGGCAACGGCCCGCGGACCAGTTCCCTAGGGAAACTGCAACTGCGGGTGGCAGTGGACAAAGGTGAGGTCGCACACGACCAGCACGGCGTGGTCGGGAGCATGGTGAACTCCGTCTTCCGGATGATCGACTCCGCGCCGGTCAAGACCGCGTCCCGGGACCGCGGGGCCGACCTCGTCCTGGTCACCTCCGATGCTCTCTTCCAAGAGGTGGAAGCGGACCTCGACACCCGCGGCTTCGAACGGATCGCGGTCCGGGTGAAGGAGAACAACAGCACCGCCTGGATGCGCGTCTACGGAGAAGAGCGCGGCGCCACGGCCGGCTCCGCGGTGGCGAGCGACATGCATGTCGGTGTCGGTGACATCAACGTCTACGCCCAACAGGCCGGTCCCCAGGTGCCTGTGCCCTTTCAACTGCCGGCCCCGACTCCTGACTTCGTAGGGCGCGAGAAAGCTCTGGCCGGTCTCGACGCGGCGCTCGCCCAGGTCCTGGACGGGCAACCGGCGACCGTGGTGATCGAGGGGATGGCGGGAGTCGGCAAGACCGCACTGGCCCTCCGATGGGCCCACCAGGTGCGCGACCGGTTTCCTGACGGTCAGTTATGGGCCGACCTCGGCGGTACTGCGTCGGATGCGGAGACCGCCGACTCCGAACAGGTTCTCGGGGACTTTCTGATGGCCTTGGGCGTGGCCAGAGAGGCCGTCCCCGAAGGCCTTGAGGCACGGGCCCGCCTGTACCGGACGATGCTGCATCGCAAGCGCGTGCTGGTCATCCTCGACAATGCCGGCGACGATGCGCAGGTCCACGCGCTTCTGCCGGGCGAATCGTCGTCGGTCACCATCGTGACCACCCGGAACAGCCTGCGCGGTCTGCTGGTCCGGAGCGGAGCCCAGGTGATACGGCTGGGGGTGCTCGGTCTCGACGAGGGCGTGGCCCTGCTGGAGTCGATCCTGGGTCGGGGCCGGGTGGAAGCCGATGCGGAGGCGGCCGCCGAACTCGTCCGCCGGTGCGGATACCTGCCTCTGGCGCTCCGCATCGCCGCCGCCAATCTGCAGCTGTACCAGGGCGACCGGATCTCCGATGCCGTCCGCGCGCTCATCGAGGAGGAGGCCGGCGGCGACCGCGACGGGGAGAACACCGTACGGTCCGCGTTCGGCGTCTCCTATCGCAGTCTGGACGACGACGTCCGCCGGGCCTTCCGGCTGCTCAGCCTCGTCGAGGGACTCGACTTCACGCGCGAGGCCACCGCGGCGCTGCTCGGGAGAGGGGTGGCGGAGGCCGAACGCCTGCTGGACGATCTGGCCAAGTCCAACCTCATCGAGTCGGTCAACCCCGGGCGCTACCGGATGCACCCGCTCCTGTTGAGCTACGCCAAGGACGAGGTGCGCGCCGAGGAGGGCGAGGCGTCACGGCGAGCGGCCGTCCACCGGTACGTGGAGTTCGTCCGCCGGGACGCCATGCCGGAGGCGTTCGTCACCCGGGACTTCTGGACCACCGACGACCGGCTCGCGTACCGCCCGTACGCGGATGCGATCGCCGCCTTCATCCGCCACGCCGACACCCGCCCCCCACTGACGATCGGCGTCAAGGCCCCGTGGGGCGCGGGCAAGACCTCGCTGATGAGGATGGTCCAGCAGAACCTCGACCCCGGCGCAGGCGCCGACCCGATCGATATCCGGCTCACCCCGGAGTCGCGGCGCATGGTCGGGACCCTCCGGCGGGGCCGCCGGAGGAGGTCCGCGAAGGCGTCCGAGGCGCGGGTGACCAACCGCGAGGTGCTCGACCGGGCGGCCGGACCGGACGAGGACGCCCCGTCCCCCGAAACGGCGCGGCCCGGCACCGGCGAGGCCGGGGCGCCGGGAGGCGCCGACGAGGCCCTGCGGGCCGAAGCGGCGCCCAGCGACCGGATCGCCGAGCGGCAGTGGCGGCCCACGGTCTGGTTCAACCCGTGGATCTACCAGAACGGCGAGCAGGTCTGGGCCGGGCTGGCGCACGAGATCATCACACAGGTCAGTTCCCGCATGGCCGTCGGCGACCGCGAACGCTTCTGGCTGCGGCTCAATCTCCGCCGCGTGGATCGCGAGGCCGTGCGCCGCCGCTGCCACCGTGTCCTGTTCGAGCGGCTTCTCCCGCTGCTGGCCGTCTGGGCGATCGGTGTGGTGGTCGGGGTCTGCGGCCTGCTCCTGGCACCGGTCCTGCCGGGCATCGAGGAGGCGGTGCGGTTCGCGTCCGGGAGCGTGCTCGGCGGCGGGACCCTTCTGCTCATCGGTATGGCCGCCGCCAAAGTGGCCGGATTCCTGCGGAGCGCGGTGGCCGGGCCGGCGGCCAGGCTCGTCAAGGAACCCGATCTGCTCGCCGGAGGCCACAAGCTGCTGTCGGCCGAGCTCAGCGGCTCGTTCGACAAGCTGGTGCCCGAACCCGGCTACGCGTCCAGGCTGGGCTTCCTGCACCTGGTCCAGACGGACATGAAGCGCGTCCTCGACCTGGTGGCCACACCGCAGCGGCCGCTGGTCGTCTTCGTCGACGACCTGGACCGCTGCTCTCCGGGCACGGTCGCCCAGGTGATCGAGGCCATCAACCTGTTCCTCGCGGGGGAGTTCCCCAACTGCGTCTTCGTGCTCGGGATGGAACCCGGAGCCGTGGCCGCCCATGTGGAGGTGGCCTATCAGGATCTGGCCGGCGCCCATCAGCAGGGACGGCTGCCCGGTGACTGGTCCACGCTCGGCTGGCGGTTCCTGGAGAAGATCGTTCAGCTGTCGGTCAGCCTTCCGGCCCCCCGCGAGGACGCGGAGCTTCCGCGGTACGTCCGCACCCTGCTCAAGCTGGGAGCCGAGGACCCGCCACCCCGGAGCGCCGCCGGACCGGGCTTCGTACCGTCAGGAACGGATGACGGCCCGCCCGTCCCGGACGCGGCCCCCGCGGCGTCGCCGTCCGCGGCCGAACCGAGCGGCTCCGTGTCCGCCGGGGCCGGGCCCCAGCAGAGTGCCGCCCGGGAGCGGGGCGGCGACGGTCGCGGAGCCCGGCCTTCCACGCCGTCGCGATCCGATGCCGGGCCGGGCCTCACGACCGCGGAGGCGGCGCGGCTGACCCGGGCGATACGCGATCGAGCGCCGACTCCCGGCACGCTGCGGGAGGCCGCGATCGAGGCGCAACGCGAGGTCACCGGAGTCGGCGAGCCGCTGCTGCCGGACACCCTCTCGGCCGCCGAGGAGATCTTCGCCGAGCTCTACAGCGACGCGGCCGCGCACGAGGCCATCACCTCCGCGCTGTCGGTCCTGGCCACCCGCAACCCGCGTGAGATCAAGCGCTTCATCAACCTCTTCCGCTTCTACACCTTCATCAACGAACTCCGTCGCCTGCACGGTGAGCCGGCGGCCTCCGGCGAGCAGGTCGCGAAGCTGGCCGCGTTCGCGATCCGCTGGCCTCACCTGATCGCTCTGCTCGGCAACGCCGAGTCGGCGCGCCGCCCGCACCCGCTGGCCGAGCTGGAGAGCAGCGCTCGCACGCAGAGCCAGCGGGACTGGGCCGCGGCGTTGCGCCGCCTGCTGCCGACCCTCGTCCCCGCCAACCCCACGCCATCCTGGTGCCACGACCTGCAGACCTTCCTCGTCACAGGCCCCGAGATCGGTGAGGTCGCCGCGCCGTTGCTGTGATCGCCGGTGCACGGCTCTGTCGCCTCAGGGATCTGGTGCCCGCCCCGGGGACGGGTCAGTGCGGGACCACTGAACGCTTCAGAGGTTCAGGGCTGCCCTCGACCAGGCAGATGACGAATCGGCGCCCGTAACCCCAGGATTGCTCGGTCGGGGCCACGTAGGCGGTGTCGTCGATGTCATTGGGGGGATTCGCCCCCCAGACTTTGCGGGCACGCTTGGTGCAGCCTTCGCTCACCTTTTCTTCCACGGCCTCCTCCCCCGGGTACTCGTCGCCGTGCATCGTGTAGACGGCGAACACCTCGTACTGATGCACCCTGTTGCAGGGGACGAGGGGATGGATGCCGTAGTCTTCCCATTTCCTGATGCAGTCACCCGGCAAGAGCTCGGAAGTGTCTTTCGATCTCGTTTCCAGGGTCTGGTCGAGGGACGTCGGAAGCCGCCCAGAGCCCGCGTAGAGCATGACGCATTTCGCGGCCCGCCTTCCGTTCTTCCATGCGTTCTCGTCCGGTGGCGCGACATGGAGCTTCAGATCAGGGCCGTACTGGCTTCCCAGTAGAAAGTCGGTGCGCTCCTGACAGACCGTCAACGCCCCTGCGGCCACTTCCTTCTCCCCCGGATACGGGATGTTCGGCAGCTCCCCCTCAGCGCCGACTTCTCCCTGATGAGGCGTGGAGCAGGGTGACCGCCGCACGAACATGCCGGCAGGTCCCTCCTCGAACTCGTTGAAGCACTCACCGGGCCGCATGGCGATGACCGCCACCTTTCCGTCCTCGCGTACGGACGATTCGTTCACGTCCGCGGGCAGCAGGGCGAGCGTCAGGGCGACGGCGGCGGCCCAGGCGACGGAGGCGACGAGTCCGCCGATGGCGAGGCCCTTGCCCTTCTCGCCGCGGCGGCCCGTCTGGACGAGCGCGGCGATGACGAAGCCGACCGCGACCGGGGCCAGGCCGAGCAGCCCCGTGGCCAGCGCGATGACCGCGAACCGGTTCGTCCGGCGCCCGGCGGGGGCGGGCGGGACCACGTCCGGCGCAGGGGCGGGCGGAATGATCGGGGATGCGGCGGCATCGGGCGGAGCCCAGGCGGGGGACGGCTCCGAGTCGTTCGGAACGTCGTCAGAGGGAGGTGGCGTGGTCACGGCGGAACCGTAAAGCCCGAATACTCAATGAAACCGGCATTTCCGGCAGTCGTCGCCGAGTCGTGATCATGGAGGGCGGGCCCCCGGTCAGACGGGCGTCGCCAGCGCGGGGACGCCCGGTCCGGAGAGATCGTTCATCGCCGCGCGGCGGCCGGAGATCGCCAGGAGCAGGGAGAGCGCGGCTCCGCTCGCTTCCGGGCCGTCACCGATCGAGAGACCGGCGTCCGTCGCGGTCAGGCGGAGGCGGGCCGTCAACTCCTTGGCTCCGCCGAACGACACCGGTGTGCGGGCCTGGTAGCGGAGCGATCTGACGACGGCCTCCAGCGGATAGGCGTGGATGATGCCCAAGGGCCGGCGGATGTCCTCGCCGTGGACGACCTCTTCGACGAGCCGGCTGTCAATGGGCGCCGGAGGGGGTCGACGTCCGCGAGGCCACAATGAGGACTCTCGGCCCGGCGGGAACCCAGCGCGACGCCTTCGGGTACCGCTGGCCTGCGGGTTCGCGGCCGGTTCACGCCGGGCGGGACGGACGTTGTGGCGCTTGACACATCGGATCGGGCCCGCCTAACCTCCCGTCAACCGACAGGCACAGACGAAGACACCCCTGTCAGTGGTCTTCGTCTGTGCCTTTTGTCATTCCCGGACCGCTGGCAAGGGTTTCAACCCCCGAAAGGCGGCGGGCATGAACGACGGCCCTGCGAGCACGAGAACGGCGGTCATCCGCAACGCGGCGGACGCGGCCGGTCTCATCGACACCCTCACCGGTCTGCGCGGCCGGGCGAACTGGATCTGGTTCCTGGCCCTGTCGGGCCTGTTCCTGGACGCCTACTCCAACGCGGCGCTGGGCGCGGGGCTGTCCCCCATGGTCGAGCAGCTGGACCTGTCGCCCACGCAGGTCAGCGTGCTCACCGCGATGGCCCCGGCCATCGCGATCGTCTCCAATCCCTTCGGCGGCTGGCTCGCCGCCCGGATCGGCCGGATCCGGCCCCTGCTGATGACGAAGGTCATCTTCGGGGTCGGCGCGGTCCTGACCGCGGTCGGCTCGGACTTCCAGACCGTCTTCGCCGGGCGGGCCCTGGTGGGCGTCGCCTACGGCATCGACTTCGCCGTGGCGATGGCGCTGCTCGCCGAGTACACCCCGTCCTCGCTCAAGGGCAGGCTCAACTTCTGGCAGGGCGTCTGGTACATGGCGACGACCACCAACCTCGCGCTCACGCTGGTGTTCTACAAGCTGGACGTCGGCTCCGACATCTGGCGGTGGTCGGTGGGGTCGGCGGTCGTCTTCGCGACCGCGCTGCTCGTCCTCCAGATGGCCTTCCTGGTGGAGAGCCCGACCTGGCTGGCGTCCAAGGGCCGGCTGCGGGAGAGCGCCGCGAACCTGCGCCGCATGTACGGGATGCGGGCGGAGGAGGGCCCGCCGGAGACGCCGCAGGTCCGGGAGGCGCGGCACCAGGTCGGCATCCGGGACGCCGGGGTCCTGTTCCGCGGCGCGTACCTGCCCCGGACCGTGCTGTCGACGGTGATCTCCCTGACCCAGTCCATGCAGTACTTCGCCGTCGGCTGGTACCTGCCGGTGATCAGCCTGGAGCTGTTCGGCCGGGAGTTCGAGAAGGCGACCGCGGGCTCGATGGCGTTCAACGCGGTCGGCATCGCCGGCGGATGCCTGTCGGCCTACTTCGGCCGCCGGCTCGGCCTGCGGGTGAGCTCGGCGGCGGGGTACGCCGTGGTGTTCGTGGCGCTGCTGGTCATGGGCGCGACGTTCAAGCAGCTCCCGATCGCGCTGGCCGCGGCGCTGCCGGTGCTGTTCATCTTCTTCCACTCCGCCGGCCCCGGCCCGAACGGCAAGTCGATCGCGGCGCTGTCGTACCGCAGCGACATCCGCACCCTCGGCACCGGCGTCACCGGGATGCTCGGCAGCTTCGGCTCCGTCGCGGGCCTGTACGTGTTCCCGCAGCTCCAGGCCGCTTTCGGGGTAGGCGCCAGCCTGATGGTGCTGTCGGCCGTGCCGCTGCTCGGCCTGGTCACCTGCGTGATCGTCAAGTGGGACCCGACGCGCGCCGCGGTGAACCTGGAGGAGGAGCCGATCCGGCTGGAGCGGCGCGAGACGGTGCCGGCCTGAGCGCGCGCTGACGAGAGGAATGTTCAACAGATGATCAGAGAGCGCCGGCGCGGCGTGCTGAGCATCGACGAGGGCACCACCGGTACCCGCGCCGCCGTCGTCCTCGACGACGGCGGCGCGGCACCGGCCGCGTACCTGCCGATCTCGGTGCGCTCCCCCGACCACCTGCGCGTGGAGCAGGACGGGGCGGAGATCTGGGCGAACACCGTCCGGGTCTGCCGGACGGCCCTGGAGCGGGCGGCCGCGGACCGGGTGGAGATCACGGGGGTGTCGGTCTCCACCCAGCGCGCGACCGTGCTGCTGTGGGACGCGGTGACCGGGGAGCCGCTCAGTCCCGCCGTGGTGTGGCAGGACCGCCGCTACGCCGAACGGCTGCGGGAGTGGGAGCCGGACTGGGACGAGCGCCTCGCCGAGGGCACCGGGCGGCCGGTCGGGTCCCGCGCCCCGCTGCTGTGGGCGGCGGAGGAGGTCGCCCGGAACCGGGAGGCGCGGCGGGCGCACGAGCGCGGCCGGCTGGTGTTCGGGTCGATCGACACCTGGCTGGTCTGGAAGCTCACCCGCGGCGCCCGGCACGTCATGTCCGCGACGAACGCGGTCGCCGCCGGCGCCTACGACCTGCGGACCGGCGGCTGGTACGGGCCCTGGGCGGACTTCCTCGGGTGCCCGCCCGACATCCTGCCGTCCGTCGTGGACGAGGACGGGGACTTCGGTTTCACCGACCCGTCCGTCCTCGGGGTGCGGCTGCCGATCCTGTCGGTCATGGGCGACCAGCACGCGGCGATGGTCGCGCTCGGCGCGCACCGGCCCGGCCAGGCGATGTGCGTGCACGGCACGGGCACCTTCCTGGACGCGGTCGCGGGCGACCGGCCGCCCGGCCACCGCGACCGGGTGCCCGGCGTGCTCACGCTGGTCGCCTGGCGCTCGCGGGGCGTGCCGCTGTTCAGCCTGGAGGGGTACGCCGCGACGACCGGCTCCGCCGTGCGCTGGCTCTGCGAGGAGATCGGGTTGTTCGAGTCGCCCCGGCGGCTGGCCGAACTGGCCGCGGAGCACTCGGGGCCGTCCCGCGTGCGGTTCGTGCCCGCGCTCGCGGGACTGCGCACGCCGGTCTGGGCGCCGGAGGCCACCGGGCTCCTCGCCGGGCTGAGCCTGTCCACCACCCGGGCGGAGCTCGCGCGGGGCGTCCTCGACGGATTCGCGCACTCGGTGTGCGACCTGCTGGAAGGCGTGGAGGAGGCCATGGGGCGGCCCGTCACCGACCTCGTCTGCGGCGGCGGTCTCGCGGCCAGCGACGTCCTGATGTCCGCCCAGGCGGACCTGATCGGGCGGCCGGTGCGCCGCGCCCTCGCCCACGAGACCGCCAGCCTGCGCGGCGCCGCCTACCTCGGCGGCGTGCGCGCGGGACTGTGGCCCGATCTCGCCTCGGCGGTCGCCGGGCTCGGCACCGCTCCGGTGTTCGAGCCCTCGCTCCCCGACGGCGACCGCCGGGAGGCCCGCGCCGCGTGGCGCGACCTGCTGGCCCGCCATATCCCCGACCACTCAACGAAGGAATCGACGTCGTGATCCGGCTTACCGAACGCAAGGCGAGGTCAGAGACGAGGAACGCGATCCGCCGCACTCCGCTGGCGCTGGACCGCGGCACGCAGGCCGAACGGCTCGCCGCCCAGCGGTTCGACGTGCTCGTCGTCGGCGGCGGCGTCACCGGCTGCTACACGGCGCTGGACGCCGTCAGCCGGGGGCTGCGGGTCGCTCTCGTGGAACGGGACGACTTCGCCTCGGGCACGTCCTCCAAGTCCTCGAAGATGGTGCACGGCGGCCTGCGCTACATCGAGCAGGGCAACCTGCCGCTGGTGCGGCGCTCCCTGCTGGAGCGGCAGCGGCTGCGCCGCAACGCCCCCCATCTGGTGCAGCGGCTCCCCTTCGTGTTCCCGGTGCTCACCCAGGACGGCGTTTTCGACCCGCGGGTCGCGAAGGCGTTCGAGGGTCTGCTGTGGACCTACGACCTGGCGGGCGGGTGGCGCATCGGGCGGCTCCACCGGCGGCTCACGGTGCCGGAGGTCCTCGTCCGCGCCCCCCGGCTGCGCGCCGACCGGCTCAGGGGCGGCCTGCTCTACTACGACAGCCGCACCGACGACGCCCGCCTCACCCTGACCATCGCGCGGACCGCCGCGCACTTCGGCGCGACCGTCCTCAACGGCGCCGCCTGCCGCGCCCTGATCCGCGAGGACGGGCGCGTGCGCGGCGCCACCGTCCGGATCGACGGCCGCGACGTCGACGTGCGCGCCGGGGTGGTCGTCAACGCGACGGGGGTCTGGTCCGACACGCTCGACGCGCTGTCGGATTCCGGCCACCGGCCGCGCGTCCGCCCCGCCAAGGGCGTGCACATCGTGGTGCCGTGGAAGCGGCTGCCGATCGACGGGACCGTGACGGTGCCCGTCCCCGGGCGGGCCCGCCGCGCCACGTGCACCCGCTGGGGCGACGTGGTCGTGGTCGGCACGACCGACACCGACTACGACGGGCCGCTGGACGAGGTGCTGTGCACGCGGGAGGAGATGCAGTACCTCCTCGACGGCGCCAACACCGCGTTCGACGCCGGACTGGGCGCGGACGACGTCGTCGGATCGATCGCCGGGCTGCGCCCGCTCGTCGGCGGCAAGGAGGGCGCCACCCTCGACATGAGCCGCGACCACCGGATCGCCACCGACGCCCACGGGCTGGTCACCGTCACCGGCGGCAAGCTCACCACCAGCCGGCACATGGGCGAGCTGGTCGTGGACGAGGCGCTGAGGGAGCTCGGCCGCAGGGCGCGCTGCCGGACCGTCCACCTCCCGCTGCTCGGCGGGGCGGGCTACGACGCGGAGGCCACGTCGGCGACCGGCGGGCTGGGCGCGCACCTCGGCGAGCGGTACGGCACCGAGGCCCGCTTCGTCGCCGATCTCATCGCCGAGGACCCCTCCCTGGCCGAGCCGGTCGTCGAGGGGGGCGGCCACCTGCGGGCCGAGGTGGTGTACGCGGCCCGGTGCGAGCTGGCGCGGACCGTCGACGACGTGCTGTCGCGCCGCACCCGGATGCGGCTGTTCGCCCGTGACCTGTCGGTCAAGGCGGCCCCGGAGGTCGCGCGGCTGCTGCAGCGGGAGCTGGGGCTGTCCGACGAGGAGGCCGGGCGGCAGATCGAGGACTACGTCTCCGGCGTCGAGCGGGAGCGGACCGTACTGATGGAGGAGAACAGTTGATCAGCAGGCAGACCATCACCCACCCCTTCAACCGCGGGGACTACGTCGTCGGGGCGCCCACGCCGCCGCGCTGGGCGGCCGACTGCCCGCCCGGCGGCGGCGAGGCGAGCCTCCAGGAGGGCGCGGTCCCGGTGCCCGAGGCGGTCCTCGCCGAGCTGCGCGCGGCCGCGACCGCCGTGCACACCGGCCGGGACGAGGTGGTCCGGCGGACCCGCGACTGGTGGGCGGGCACGTCCATCGGCGAGACCGACGGCCGCCCGGCCACCCCCGACGCGGTGGTCGTCGAGGCGGCCGACGAGGAGCAGGTGGCCGCCGTGGTCCGGATCTGCGCCGCGCACCGCGTCCCGCTGACGGTGTCGGCGGGACGCAGCAACGTCCTCGGCGCGGCGCTCCCGGTGTTCGGCGGGGTCGTGCTGGACGTCTGCCGGCTCGACCGGATCCTGTCCTTCGACGCCGAATCGATGATCGTCGAGGTGCAGGCGGGGATGTTCGGCGACCTGTTCGAGAAGGAGCTCCAGGAGGTCCACGGCGCCACCGCGGGGCACTGGCCGTCGGCGTTCGCGATCTCCACGGTCGGCGGCTGGGCGGCCTGCCGCGGCGCGGGCCAGCTCTCCACCCGGTACGGCAAGATCGAGGACATGGTCGTGGGGCTGGACGTGGTCCTGCCCGACGGCTCGTCCGCGAGCTTCGGGACCCATCCCCGGGCGGCGGTGGGTCCCGACCTGCGGCAGCTGTTCATCGGCTCGGAGGGCACGCTCGGCGTGATCACCCGGCTGCGGCTGCGGACGCACCGGCTGCCGGCGTACGCGTCGGGCCTGGCGTACGGGTTCGCCACCTTCTCCGACGGGCTGGACGCCTGCCGGGAGATCCTCCAGCGCGGCGCGACCCCGGCGGTGCTGCGCCTGTACGACGCGCACGAGAGCGGCACCCACTTCGGTGAGCCGGACACCAACCTGCTGCTGATCGCCGATGAGGGCGACCCGGCGCTGGTGGACGCGGCGATGGCCGTGGCCGAGGAGGTCTGCGCGGGCCGCGCCCCGGTGACGCTGGACGGCGACGCCGTCCTGGCGCGCTGGCTGGACGAGCGGATGATCGTGGGCAAGTCGGGCGACGGGTTCGCCAAGGGGCCCGGCTTCGTCGCCGACACCTGCGAGATCGCGGCGCCGTGGTCGTCGCTCACGGCCCTCTACGACGAGGTGATCGCGGCCGTGGAGTCCGTTCCGGGGACGCTGCGCGCCTCGGCGCACCAGTCCCACGCCTACACCGACGGGGCCTGCCTGTACTTCTCCCTGCGCGGCGACGTGGAACGCTCCCGCCGGCGGGAGTGGTACCGGGCCGCCTGGGACGCCGCCAACGACGTGCTCATCCGGCACGGGGCCGCGATCAGCCACCACCACGGCGTGGGCCTGCTCCGGTCCCCCTACGTGCGGCCCGCGCTGGGCAGCGGCTTCGGCACCCTGGCGGCGGTCAAGCGGGCCCTCGACCCGAACGGGATCATGAACCCGGGGAAGCTGGGCCTGCCCGGGTTCTCCGAGGACCTCTGAGCGTAAATAGGGTGAGTTAATGGGTCTTCGTCCTAAACGTCCCGTTGATCGGCGGCTGCTGGCCGCGCTGGCCGAGCACCCGGTGATGGCCTCGATCGTCGGGGTGGCCATGGCCGGCCGGTTCGCCTCCCGGTCGGCGCCGCTCGGCATCCTCGCGTCCGTCCCGCTCGGGGAGCTGGAGGCCACGGTGGCGGCGACGCTCGCCGCGCGCAAGATCGTCTTCGTGAACATGGACTCGACGCCGGGCCTCGGGCACGATCCGGGCGCCCTGACCTACCTCAAGGGGATCGGGGCGATCGGCGTCTGCTCCACCCGCGCGGCGATCATCGAGCGCGCGGGCGGGCTGGGCCTGCTGACCATGCAGAAGGTCTTCGTCACGGACCGGTCGAACCTGCACCGCAGCGTGCAGTCCATCGGACGGTCCCACCCGGACCTCGTCCAGCTCATGCCGGCGGTCATGCTGCGCTACGTGGAGCGCGAGGCCCGGGAGCTCGGCGTCCCGTACCTCGCCGCCGGCTTCGTCCAGGAGGAGGCGGACGTCACCGAGGCGCTGCGCCACGGCGCCGCGGGCGTCTGCACCTCCGACGACGCCCTGTGGGATCTGCGCAGGTCCGCCCTGCGCGCGTCCTGACCCCTCTCCCTCCGGCCGACGCGCCGGCCCGCCCACCCGCGCCGCCATGCGGCGGGGCGGGCCGGTCGCGCCTGCCCGCTTCGCAACGGAAGGACCCTCGATGAAGCCGGGGACGCCCGCCCCTCCCCCGCCGACCGGCGCTCGCGAGCCCGCCGCCCCCGCCCCGGACAGGGGCGGCCGCCGCGGGACGCGGGCGGGCGCGGTGCTCGCGCCCGCGATGTTCACCGTTCTGTGGAGCAGCGCGTTCGTCGCGGGCGTCCCCGGCGTCGGGGCGGCCCCGCCCCTGCTCCTGATGTTCGCGCGGTTCGCCGTCGCCGGGGCGCTGCTCGCCGCGTACGCCCTCCTCGCGGGGGCCCGATGGCCGCGCGGGCGGGCGCTGGCGCACGTCGCCGTCACGGGGCTGCTCGTCCAGGCGGTGCAGTTCGGCTGCTTCTACACCGCCCTCGCCCTGCACTACCCGGCGGCCGTGATCTCGCTCGTCCAGGGCCTCAACCCGGTGGTGATCGCGTTGGCGGCCCGGCTGCTGGGCGAGACCGTCACCCGGCGGCAGGCCCTGGGCTTCGCCCTCGGCGCGGCGGGGGTGGTGCTCGCGGTCGCCGACCGGGTCAGCCTGTCGGCCTGGGGCATCCCGCTGTGCCTGGCGGGCCTCGGCGGACTCAGCCTCGGGACCCTCTACCAGAAGCGCTTCGTCCCCGTGATGGACGTCAGAACCGGGACCGCCACGCAGGTCCTCGTCGGCGCGGCGGCCGTGGGACCGCTCAGCCTGGTCCTGGAGACCCCGCGCGTGTCGGACTGGACGGCGTTCGGCGGGTCGGTGGCGTGGATGGTCCTCGTCAACTCCATCGCGGCGTTCCTGCTGCTCAACTGGATGCTGTCGCGCTCGTCGGCGACCCGGGTGAGCACGGTGTTCTTCCTCACCCCCTCGGTGACGGCCGTGCTGGCCTGGCTGGTCACCGGCCAGGCGCTGCACCCCCTGGTGATCGGCGGCCTCGCGCTCGGCGGTGCCGGAGTCCTGCTCGCCGCCGGGCGGCCCGCCGAGCCGCGGGCCGCCGTTCCTCTCAGCCGCGCTGGGAGCGGACGGTGACGCGGCGGATGAGCTGCACGTCGGTGAGCGGACCCGTGGACGCGGCGAAGCCGAACCTGACGGTGTTCGGGACGGGCGCGGGAGGGGTGAACTTCAGCACCCGCTTGAAGCCGGCGCCGTCCCGGAAGTCGATGTCGACCGTCGCCACCGGATTCGATCCGGGCGACACCGCCACGCGGACGACTCGCTTCACCGGTTCGAGCAGCCTCTCGGCCCGGCTCGGCGTGACGTCGGCGGGCATCTTCTTGAGGTCGCCGTGGAGCCGTCCCGGAAGCGACGACCGCCAGGGGCCCCTGGTCGTCTTGTTCTTGGTCGTCGCGGCGAGCAGGCAGTATCCGGTCGTGCCGTTCCCCGGGCCGCGCGCCGTCACGACGTTGGGGCCGGGGGCGGGCGGACGGAACGCCGTCCCGGCCGGGGAGCGCCGCTCGCAGCCGCTTCCGCGCCCTTCACCGTCGCCGAAGTAGTCCCCGAGCACGTCGAGCCCGATGCCGAGGTACCCGCCGTCGACTCCGGGGACGAACTGCCCGCCGGCCCTGCCGCCCGGGAGTTTCTGGGCGTAGCCGAGGCTTCCTCCGAACGCGCCCGGCGTGGTGAGGCTCCGGGCGCCGTCGGTCAGGAAGAACGAGATCCCGTCGGCCGGAGCCCGCGTGGTGTTGCCGTACTGCCATTGTTCGAAGGTGATCTCCAGGCCGCCTCGCGCGGGAATCGGCGAGTCGAACAGCGCGGCGCCGGTCGCTTCGACATGGGCGTCGGTGAGCTGGAGATATCCGCGCGGCGCGGCGCCGCCCGGCGGCACGGGGCCGACCGGGTCCCGGCGGCAGCCCGCGAGCGGATGGTTCGCGGCCTCCGCCGGGGGGTTCCCTCGCGGCGCGCCCGTCAGGCAGGCCGCCCCGTACCCGATGAAGCGCGAGTCCGCGGTGGCCCCGGTGAACGATTCGCGGACCAGCAGCGGTCCCGGACGACGGTCCGCCGCCGACGCGTGCCCGAACGACGCGACGGCCGCGGCGACACCGACCGCCGCCGTGACGCAAGCTCCCCGATGCCTCATGCCGTTGACTCCTCACGCAGGTCCGAAGCGATCTCTCTTCCGCGTTCATCTGAACACACGATCACGTCGGGCCCCCCGCATTGCCGGTACCCCGGCGATATGCGAGTCCATTCTTTAATGAAATGCATGGCATCCCATGAGATGGCCACATTTTCGCCCGCGAGGAGCAGGGGCGGGGCCGTCCCGCGGATGACGCGGCGGTTCAGGGCTTGCGGGCCAGTCCTCCTGAGCAGGACACCTCGGGGACGTCCTCCTGGCCGGGGTCGGGCCGCCAGCGCGTCACCGGCACGACGCCGGGCTCCAGCAGCTCCAGGCCGTCGAAGTAGCCGGCGATCTGCTCCTGCGCGCGGGGGATGTAGGAGACGGCGCCGCTGGCGGAGTTGTAGGTCCGGATGGCCGCGGTGTAGGCGGGGTCGCTGTCGGTGCCGTCGTAGACGGCCAGGTAGCTGCCGGACGGCAGGGCCGCCATGAGCCTGTCGACGATCGAACGGGCCTCGTCGTAGTCGCTCACCAGCCCGAGGATGCCCATGAGCATGAGCGCGACCGGCTGGTCGTAGTCGAGGGTGCGGGCGGCTTCGGCGAGGATGGCCTCGGGCTCGCGGACGTCGGCCTCGATGTAGTCGGTGGCGCCTTCGGACGTGCTGGTCAGCAGCTTCCGGGCGTGCGTCAGCACCAGCGGGTCGTTGTCGACGTAGACGATCCGGGAGGCCGGCGCGAGCCGCTGGGCGATCTCGTGGGTGTTGTCCATGGTGGGCAGCCCGGTCCCGATGTCCAGGAACTGGCGGACGCCCGCCTCCCCCGCCAGGTGGCGCACGACCCGCCGCAGCATCCGCCGGGACTGCCGGGCCATGGCGACCATCCCGGGGAAGACCGCGAAGATCCTTTCTCCGGCCTGCCGGTCGACGGGGTAGTTGTCGGTACCGCCCAGCAGGAAGTTCCAGATCCTGGCCGAATGCGGCACGGTGGTGTCGATTTCGGATGGTGAGCTCATCGCAGACGGCCCCTGGGGTCTCGTGTTCCTTGCCTGCTCTCCTACCCATCACAGCCCCGCTGAGCGTGTTCCGGAGGCCGGGACACGTATTAGCGCTGTTATATTAGCGCTGTGACATCTTCGGACCCGACCGCCGCACCGGGGCGGTGGCATGCGCTGCACACCCTGCTGGCCGGCCTGGACGCCCAGATCGAGTCCCTGTACACCGAGCGAGGCATCCGGGGGGTCCGCCCCCGCTTCGCCTACCCCCTGATCCGGCTCGCGCACACCGGCCCGCTGACGATCCGCGAACTGGCCGCCTCGCTGGACCGCTCCCACTCGGCGATGAGCCAGACGATCGCCGCCATGCGCCGAGAGGGGCTGGTGGATTCCGAGCCGGGCGCCGACGCGCGCACACGGCGCGTCACCCTGACCGACCGCGGCCGCGCCCTGGTGCCGTTCCTGGAGGCCGAGTGGCGCGCGACCGAGGCGGCGGTCGCCGAACTCGACGACGAGGTGCCGCATCCGCTCAGCGCCGTCGTCACCGAACTGGAGCGCGCGCTGGCCCGGCGGCCGATGAAGGACCGGATCCTCTCCCACCTCGACGCCGCGCCTCCCGATTCCGCCGCCCGGGCGCATGACGCCCCCGCCGAGCCGTAGCCGTGGCCCTACGGGAAGGGCTCATCGACGTCCGCCCGCTGCGCGGGAGCCGGCCGTTCCGCGACCTGTGGGTCGGGTCGTCGCTCGCCTCGATCGGCCGTCAGATCGCCGTCGTCGCCGTCCTGCAGCAGGTCTGGGAACTGACCCGCAGCCCGCTGTGGACCGGGGCCATCGGGCTGGCCACGGGTGTGCCGATGCTCGTCCTCGGCCTGGTCGGCGGATCGCTGGCCGACGCCGTCGACCGCCGGAGCCTCGTCCGCGCGGCCACCGGAGGCCAGGCGCTGGCGGCCCTGGGCCTGATGGCGCAGGCCGCCGCCGGGGCCCGGTCGGTGCCGCTGCTGCTGGCCCTGGTCGCCGCCGAGTCCGGGTGCGCGGCGCTCGGCGCGCCCGCCCGGCGCACCTTCCCCGTCCGCCTGCTGCCCTCCGACCAGGTCGCCGCTGGGCTCGTCCTGCAGAGCGTCGCGTTCCAGGCGTCCCTGCTGATCGGACCGGCCGTCGCCGGGCTCGTGCTCGCGCGGTGGGGCCACCCCGCCGCGTACGCGGTCCAGGCCCTGGCCACCGCCGCGTCGCTGGTCGCCGTGATCCGGTTGCCCGCGGTGCCCGTGCGGCGCGGCGAGGATCAGCGGCCGGCGGGAGAAGAGCGCCGCGGGCCGCTCCCCGGAGGCTGGCGGATCGTCCTGCGGCACCCGCTCCTGTGGGGGTCCTTCGGCGTCGACCTCGCCGCCACCGTCCTGGCCATGCCCGTCGCGACCTTCCCCATGGTCAACGAGCTCCGGTTCGGCGGCGATCCCCGGACGCTGGGACTGTTCCTGTCCGCGATCGCGGTCGGCGGGCTCGGCGCCGGCCTGTTCTCGGGGACGGTCACCCGGCTCCGCCGCCGCGCCGCGGTCCAGCTCGTCGCGGCCGCGGCCTGGGGCCTGGCCCTCGCCGGCTTCGGCCTGGCCGGGCCTCTCTGGCTCGCGCTGTCCTGCCTGGCGGCGGCCGGGGCGGCCGACACCGTGGCCGTGATCACCCGCGGCGCCCTGATCCAGGTCGAGACCCCCGACCGGTTCCGGGGGCGGGTCTCCTCGGTCGAGCACGTCATCGGCGTCGCCGGCCCCGAGATCGGCAACTTCCGCGGAGGGCTGCTCGCGTCCGCGACCTCCGCGCCCCTGGCCCTCCTGGCGGGCGGCCTGGCCGCGGCGGCCGCGGTCGTCTCCGTCGGCCTCCTCAACCCCGCTCTGCGCCGGCACCGGACGCAGGTCGGGCAGTAGTGCCCTCGCGCCCGCCGGCAGCGCCCCCGCGGGTGCGCTCACATGGGTGGGTTTCGCCTAGGGTCGTGTTCCGGTCGGTTTTGAAATCGTGTCCAAAACCCCAAGGACGGCGATCAAGGACGGCCGGGGCCGGCACGCGGGCATGCCGGGGCGCGCTTCGGGCGGCCGAGAAGATCATGGAGAAGGCGGGAGAGGGTCATGGACGTCGAGCGGACATCGCTGCCGGGGATCGGGCTGCGGCACGTGTTCACCACCGGGCGCGGGCGCCAGATCGGAGTGGTGTCGCACCGCACGGGCCGCCGCGACCTGGTCATCTACGACAAGGACGACCCCGACACCTGCGTGGTGTCGGTGGCGCTGGCGGACGAGGAGGCCAACGCCCTGGCCGAGCTGCTCGGCACCGGCCGGGTGGTGGAGCGGCTGGCCGAGCTCAACCGGCAGGTCGAGGGGCTGGTCACCGAGCAGATCCTGCTGACCGCCGCCTCGCCGTTCGCGGGCCGCCGGCTGGGCGACACCCGGGCCCGCACCCGCTCCGGCGCCTCGATCGTGGCGGTGGTGCGCGACGGCGAGGTCATCGCCAGCCCGCGCCCCGACTTTCAGTTCCGCGCCGAGGACGTCGTGGTGGTGGTCGGCACCGACGAGGGCACCGCCGCCGTCGCGACCATCCTGCACGGCGGGTGAGAGGACCATGCACGCTGCCACACAACTGATCGAACTAGGGGCGATCGTCCTGGCGCTGGGCCTGCTGGGCGCGGTGGCGGTCCGCTTCTCCATCTCGCCGATCCCCCTGTACCTGGTGGCCGGGCTGGCCTTCGGTTCGGGCGGCATCCTGCCGTTCGGCGCCAGCGAGGAGTTCGTCTCGCTCGGCGCCGAGGTGGGGGTCATCCTGCTCCTGTTCACCCTCGGGCTGGAGTACACCGCGGGCGAACTGGTCGGAACGCTGCGCACCTCGGCCCCGGCAGGACTTGCGGACCTGGTGCTGAACGCCGCTCCGGGTGTGGCGGTGGCGCTGATCCTGGACTGGGGGCCGGTGGCCGCGGTGGCGCTCGGCGGCATCACCTACGTCACCTCGTCCGGGATCACCGCGAAGGTCATGGGCGACCTCGGGTGGCTGGGCAACCGGGAGACCCCGGCGGTGCTGTCGATCCTCGTCTTCGAGGACCTCGCGATGGCCGCCTACCTGCCGATCCTCACCGCGCTTCTCGCCGGGGCCTCGCTGGTCGCCGGGGCGACCACGCTCGGCATCGCCGCCGCCACCATCACCCTGATCCTGTTCATCGCGCTGCGGCACGGCCGGCTGGTGGAGCGGTTCGTGGCCAGCCCGACCGACGAGGTGCTGCTGCTGAAGGTGCTGGGCCTGACCCTGCTGGTCGCCGGCCTGGCCCAGCAGCTGCAGGTGTCGGCGGCGGTCGGGGCGTTCCTGGTCGGCATCGCCCTGTCGGGCCCGCTGGCCCACACAGCGCGCGAGCTGCTGGCCCCGCTGCGGGACCTGTTCGCCGCGGTGTTCTTCGTGTTCTTCGGCCTGCACACCGATCCCGGCCAGCTGCCTCCCGTGCTGGGCGTGGCCGCGCTGCTCGCCGTGGCCGGGATCGCCACCAAGCTCGCCTCGGGCTGGCTGGCCGCCCGCCGGGCGGGCGTGGCCTCCCGCGGGCGCCTGCGCGCCGGAGCGGCGCTGGTCCCGCGCGGCGAGTTCAACATCGTCATCGCCGGGCTGGCGGTGTCGGACGGCATCAATCCCCGGCTCGGGCCGCTGGCCGCCGCCTACGTGCTGATGCTGGCCATCGCCGGGCCGCTGATCGCCCGCGGCGTCGAACCCTTCATCCGCTGGCGCGGCATCCGGCCGTCCCGCACCCGGCCGGGCGCACGCCGGAAGCAGGAGGTCCCGGCGCCCGCCGGCCCCGCCGACTCCCGGGAAGACGGGCGGGACGAGGTGGAGCGCCCAGGGCGGCCGCCCGTGCCCGGCCAGCACTGAACCGCGCACCGGCCTTTCAGCGCGTGGTCCGCGGAGGGGTGAAGGTGCAGGGCAGGCGCTTGTAGCCGTTGATGAAGCCGGACATGAGCCGGTCGGGCTCTCCCGCGGCGATGTCGGGCAGGCGGGTGAACAGCTCGCGGAACATCACGGTGATCTCTCGCCGTGCCAGGTTGGCGCCCAGGCAGAAGTGCGGGCCGGGGCCGCCGAACCCGACGTGCGGGTTGGGCGAGCGCGTGATGTCGAAGCGGTCGGGGTCGGCGAAGACCGCCTCGTCGCGGTTGGCGGACCAGTAGAACAGCGTCACCCGGTCGCCCTCGCGGAAGGTGTGGCCGTTCATCTCGTGGTCGCGGGTGAGGTTGCGCCGCATGAAGATGACCGGGCTGCTGAAGCGAACGATCTCCTCGACGGCCCCGGCGATGCGTCCGTCGAAGTCGGCCAGCAGCAGTTCGCGCTGGTCGGGATGCTCGGTGAACAGCTTCAGGCCGTGCGCGATCGCGTTGCGGGTGGTCTCGTTCCCGGCCACCACCAGCAGCAGGAAGAACGTGGCGAACTCGCGCGGGGTCAGCCGTTCGCCGTCGACGTTGGCGTTCACCAGCGCCGAGGTCAGGTCGCCGGTGGGGACCGCCCTGCGCTCCCGTCCGAGCCGGGCCGCCAGCCGGTGCAGCCGCCACCCCGCCGACGCCACCGTGCCCAGCATGCGCAGCGTGCCGAGCCGGCCCGGTTTCGCGGCGCCGTCCCTGTACTCGATGGTGGCGCCCACGTACTCGGGGTCGCTGTAGCCGACGATGATGTTGGTCAGCTCCACGACCCGCCGGTGGTGCCGGGCGGGGATGCCCAGCATGTCGCAGATGACCTCGACCGGCAGCCGCGCCGCCGCCCCGGACACGAAGTCGCCGCCGCCGGCCTCGACCAGCTCGTCCACGATCCGGGCGGCCCGCCGGGCGATGTCGTCCTCGGCCTTGGCGAGCATCCTGGGGCTGAACGCCCGGGAGACGATCCGGCGGATCTTGGCGTGCCGCGGATCGTCCATGTCGATCATCGAGTTGAAGTAGCCGTCCATCCAGCGCGGCATGTCGGCCGGGCTGGTGGCGCTCGGCTCGCTGCTGAACACCTCCGGGTGGCGGCTGGCCTCCGTCACGTCGGCGTGGTGGACCAGCGCCCAGGACCCCGGGCTCTGCCGGAGGAAGGGGAGCTTGGGCAGGGTGAAGAACACCGGACCCGGCTGGGCGCGCAGCAGCGCGAACGCCCGCGCCCGCTCCTCCAGCGGGCGGGCCCAGAACCGCAGGTCGCTCAGGTCGATGTCCGCCAGTGCCGGCTGCGGGGGGATCTCCGTGGCCACCGGCCTCACGCTCCCGTCTCGTCGTGACCGAGTTTCTGGTGAAGTCGCGCACCAGAAATATCTGGTGTGTACGGTCTCCAGATTTGCGGAGGAAGTCAAGGGATGCGGCACAATCGGGGCTGTGACGTCCCGGAACCCCCGCGCGCGCCCCTACGGCGGCGTGCCCGCAGACGAGCGCCGGGCCCGCCGCCGGGCCGCGCTGCTGGCCGCCGGGCTGGAACTGCTGGGCACCCAGGGATGGGCCGCCACGACCGTGCGGAAGGTGTGCGCCGAGGCCGGCCTCAACGACCGCTACTTCTACGAGAACTTCACGGACCGCGACACCCTCCTCCTCGCGATCGTCGACGACCAGGTCGCCCAGGGCACCGACGTGATCCTGTCCGCCGCCCGCCGGGCGCCCCGCCATCCGCAGGCCCGCACCCGCGCCGTGGTCACCGCCGTCTTCGACTTCCTGACCACCGACCCGCGCCGGGCCCACATCCTCACCCACGCCTTCCCGTCCTCCCCCCTGCTCCAGCGCCGGCGGATCGAGATCATCCGGACCATGGCCGCGATCTTCGCCGTCCAGACCCACGAGACCCTCGACCAGGTCCCGCTCTCCGACGCCGACGTGGAGCTGACCGGCCTGACGCTCACGGCCGGGCTCTGGGAGCTGTTCACCACCTGGTTCCGCGGCGGCCTGGACGTCGATCGCGACCACCTGATCGACTACACCGTCGCGCTGACGCTGAGCACGGCCGAACTCGCCGCGCCCCTCCACCACCGCCTCCACTGACGGTCGCGCCGGCGGCGCCGCCGGCGGGCGCGCGGCAAGGGCGGCCTGGTGCGGATCGGCTGGGACGAGGCCCTGGTGATCGCGGCGGCCGCGCACGTGCGCACGATCGCCGCGCTCTGCCCGGTCGCCGAGCGCGACGGCATGACGTCCAAGGGCGTGAACGACGGGTACCTGGCCAGGCCGTATATCGTGTACCGCTCGCGGGGCATGCGGCACACGCACCCCGCCGCGCGTCCGGCGTCCGGTTCCGGGCAGCCCGTCCGCTGAGGCGGCCGCACGCGCGGCTGTGACGGAGCACACGCGCGCCCGTGTCACGGACGGGCCGCCCGCGGTGTCCTGTGGACGACCCGCGCGGGAAAGGATGAATCCGTGAGCGACCACGCCGCCGATCCGGCGACCGAGGACTTCGTCACCCACCGCAACCTGCTGTTCACCGTCGCCTACGAGATGCTCGGTTCCGCCGCCGACGCCGAGGACGTCCTCCAGGAGACCTGGCTGCGGTGGGTGAAGGTCGACCTGGGGCAGGTGCGCGACCGGCGCGCCTACCTGGTCCGTATCACGACCCGGCAGGCGCTCAACCGGTTGCGCACGATGACGCGCCGCAAGGAGTCCTACGTGGGCCCCTGGCTGCCCGAGCCGCTGCTCACCTCGCCCGACGTGGCCGAGGACGTCGAGCTCGCCGAGAACATGTCGATGGCGCTGATGCTCGTCCTGGAGACGCTGGCGCCCACCGAACGCGCCGTCTTCGTGCTGCGCGAGGTCTTCGACGTCGGCTACGGGGAGATCGCGGCCGCGGTCGGCAAGAGCCCCGCGGCCGTCCGACAGATCGCCCACCGCGCCCGCCGGCACGTCGACGCCCGCCGTCCCCGCGAGGCGGTCTCGCAGAGCGAGACCCGGGCGGTCCTGGAGTCGTTCCGGCGCGCGCTCGACACCGGCGACCTCCAGGGGCTCCTCGACGTGCTCGCCCCCGACGTCGTGATGGTGGGCGACGGCGGCGGCCTCAAGCAGGCGGCGCTCCGGCCGGTCACCGGGGCCGGGAAGGTGGCCCGCTACATCATCGGCGGCACCGGAAGGGTGCCGAACACGGTCACCGTCGACCAGACCATGGTCAACGGCAACCCGGCGCTCCTCATGCGGCTGGACGGCGAGCTCGACGGCGTTCTGGCGGTCAGTGTCGAAGGCGCCCGCATCACCGGCCTCTACTACGTCCGCAATCCCGAGAAGCTGACCCGCGTCGAGTCCGAGACCCCGCTCACCCTGCGCTGAGCACCGGCGCGGAGCCGCCGGCGGGGGCTCGGCGGCTCAGCCCGGCGGCCGGTCGGGCAGGAGCCGGTCGAGGAGGTGGGCGACGGTGATGACGCCGATCATCGGCGCGTCGGTGCGGTCGGCCTCGCCGCTCACCGCGACGACGGGGCTGCGGTCGGCCGCCATGACGCTGGCGATCTCCATGACGGTGGCGTCGGCGTCGACGACGGGCAGCGCCTTGCGATCCTCGCCGAGCAGGTCGGCGACGCTCTTCTCACCGAGCCTGGCGCACAGCATGTCGGCGTGCCGCTCGTCGTAGACCCGGGCCAGGGCGGGGTCGTCGCGGACGTGCGGCGGGATGATGGACCGCAGCAGCTGCGAAGCGGGGATCACCGCGACGGGCCGGCGCCCGGGGTCGACCACGATCAGCCCGGCGAGCCGGTGCTCGGCCACCAGCCGGGCCGCGTCCAGCGCATCGCTGTCCGGCGTGACGGTCGGGTACTCGACGGCGAGGTCTCGTGCGCGCACCGCTCCAACGTAACCGACCGCCGGGCGGGCGCGGGCTCAGCGGTCGGGGGCGCCCTGGTCCCGGGCGGCGGCGTGCAGGTCGAAGACGACACGGCGCAGGTCGTCGATGGCGTCGTCCATCCCGGTCAGAGCCGCCAGAACGCGCTCGGCCGCATGGGGATCCTGGATCCGGGCCAGGGCGCCGTGCAGTTCCAGGCCGATGCCGAACAGTCGGCGTGTGATCTGGTCGGCCAGGTCGTGGGCGATGCACTGCGCATCACGCGCTCCTTGCTCGCGCCTGAGCGCAGGTGACGGATGGGTCATCCCTCTGCCCTCTGCACGGGGAGCCAACGGTACAAACGGAACCATTCCCCGGACCGCGCCTCGATCCACGCCCGCGAGGCGCGGATTTGCAGGCATTTTGTCGGTTCTGTTCGCATTTGTGAGGCCGGTCGGAGGGACCTTCGGCCCTGGAACCAGGGACAGCGGCCCCTGCCCGCGCCTCTCCGCCCGAGGGAGGCTGAACTCACCGACAGGGGGAGGGATCGGCCATGAACGATCATGAGAGGACTGGGACCGTCCTGGTCGGATACGACGGGTCGCCCGTCGCGGACGACGCGCTCCGCTGGGGGGTTCGGGAGGCCCGGCTCCGGCGCCTGCCCCTCACCGTCTGCCATGCCTGGCACTGGCCCTATCCGCTGCGCCAGCCGGACAACGACACGCTGGAGGTCCTGCGCGGGGCGGGCGCGATCGTGGCGGACGAGGGCGTGCGCAAGGCCCACGGCCTCGCCGAGGGCCTGGAGGTCCGCTGGCGCCTGGAGCGGGGGTGGGCCTCGGCCGTGCTGCTGGAGGCGTCGCGCGACGCCTCCCTGGTCGTGCTCGGCTCGCGTGGGCACGGCGGGTTCGAGGGCCTGTCGGTCGGGTCCACCGCGGTCCAGGTGGCGTCCCACGCCGACCGCCCGGTCGTCGTCGTCCGCCCGGACCCGCCGTCCTCCCCCCGCGGTCGCGAGCGGCTCGTGGTGGGCGTGGACGGCTCCACGGGCGGCGAGTCGGCCATCGGCTTCGCCTTCGAGGAGGCCGCGCTGCGCGGCGCGTCGGTGACGGCCGTGTGCAGCTGGTGGGACCCGGCCGCGTTCCGCGGGCCGGACCGCGTCCCCTTCAGCGATCCCGAGATGATCCGGCGCGAGGCGATGGCGCGGTTCGAGGAGGACGTCGCCCCCTGGCGCAGCCGGTACCCGCGGGTGTCGCTGGAGACCGAGTTCGTGGTCGACACTCCGCGGCAGGCCCTGATCGGCGCGGCCCGAGGCGCGGCGCTGCTGGTGCTGGGCGCGCGCGGAATCGGCTCGGGGCCCCAGACGCTGCTGGGGCCCGTGACCCAGGCCGCGCTGCAGGAGGCGCCCTCCCCGGTGGTGGTGGTGCCCGCCCACGGCGCCGGGCGGCGCGGGCCGGCCGAGACCGCGGGGGCCTCGGCGCGCGGCGGCACGGGCTGAGGAGGGCGCGGGCGTCCGGGCACCCGTCCGGACGGCTGGAACCATCGATCCAACGGGGAGGGAACATGCTGGTCAGCAACGTTTACCGGCCGACGGTCTTCGCCTGCCGGGCCGACGAGCCGCTCGCCGACGTCGCGCGGCGCATGATCGAGAGGAAGGTCGGCGCGCTGGCGGTGCTCGACGGCGACAGGGTCGCCGGGATCATCACCGAGCGCGACCTCGCCGGGGCCCTCGCCTCGTCGCCCGACCCGGCCGCGGAGGAGGCGGCGGGCTACGCCTCGGCGCGCGTGGAGACCGCCGCGCTGGACGAGGACGCGGGGGACGTCGCGCGCCGGATGCTGGAGGCGGGCATCCGCCACCTGCCGGTGGACGACCACGGCCGGCTGGTGGGCATGGTGTCGATGCGCGACCTGCTCGCGCTGGAGACCTGGGCGGCGTGAGGCCCGCGAGGCCCGCCCCGCCGGGCGGCCGTCAGGCGGGCCGCGCGATGAGCACCGGGCAGCGGCACCGGTGGATGACCGTATAGGTCACCGACACCAGCGGCCCCGCTGCCGGAGCGGAACGCGCTCACGCGGTGCGCTCGGACGCCCGTTCGAGCAGCCCGCCGGCCTCGACCTCGGAGACCGGCGGGAAGTCCAGGTAGAAGTCGCTCGCGGTGACGAAGAACGTCGGCGAGAGCGGGCACACCACTTCCTCGGCGACGGTCCACAGATGGTCGACCGTGGCGGGCGACGCCGCGGGCACGGCGAAGACGACCCGGCCGGCGCCCCGGGCCCGGGCGTCGCGGCACGCGGCCTCGGCGGCGAGGCGGCCGGCCACGCCGTCGTCGACGACGATGACGTCGCGGCCGGCCAGCGGGAGGCCGGGCCGCCGCCCGCGCAGCCGGAGCCCGAGCGCCCGCGCCTCGACGCGGGCGTCCCGCTCCAGCTCCTCCAGCCGCGCGTCCCCGGCACCGGCGCGCCGGGCGGCCTCCTCGTCCAGGACAAGCGCCGGCCCCTCCGCCACCGCGCCCACCAGGACGCGGGGAGGCCCCGGGACGACGAGCTCGCGCACGACGAGCACGTCCAGCGCGCATCCGAGCCGTGCGGCGGCCTCGGCCGCCACCGGGACTCCGCCCCCGTGCAGGCCCAGGACCCGGGCGTCCCCACCCGTGCACCGCCTCAGGTTGGCGACGAGTTGCCGTCCCGCGTCCTGCCGATCGGAGTACATAGCCCCACCTCGCTCGCGCCTCGTCCCAGCCGAAGCGCTCGTAGACCTTCTCGTAGTCGTCCAGGTTCGGCGGGAGGCCCCGGCGCCCGGCCTTGGTGATGTGATCCCAGCCCATGCGGCTCACCTCGTCGGAGAAGAGCGTGATCCGCGACGTTCACGAACGTCCCGCGAACTGGGCGATGTCCTTGTCGGCGACACCGTGGAGCCGGCCGGCCAGATCGGCGAGCGCCCGGCTCACGGCGAGCTCGTCGCCGATCTCCGGAACCTCGCGGTCGGCCGGGTTGCGGCGCGCGTGCCCGCGCCCGGTGGTCCTCTTCTCTCCGCCCGTGGACAGGACCGCGTGCGCGACGGTGTCCATGCCCTCCTCGGTGATGTAGAGCTCGACGCTCCACTCCTTGGCCCTCATGACGATCCTCCTTCGCTCGGCCGTTCACCCCCCATCGTCGGAACCCGGCCGGGGCGCCCCTAGGGGCGGAAGTCCCGAACCCGCTGATCGGACGGCCCTTGAGGACGTCCGGCAGTCCACGGTGGCCACCAAGGCCGCACGCTGCGTGCGGGCCGCCGCAGGTGCGCGGCCGGATCCGGCCCGCGCCCTACCGGGGCGCGGGGACGACGGCCACCGGGCACTCGGCGTGGTGGATCACCCCGTGGCCGACGGAGCCGAGCCGGAACAGCCCCCAGCGGTGGGGGTGCGCGCCGACGACGACGAGAGCCGCCGTCCGCGACATCCTGGTCAGTTCGGAGACGGGGTGCCCGACCAGGACGTCGTTGGCCACATCGACCAGCGGATACCTCTCGTGGAGCGGGGCGTAGGCCTCGATGACCCGCGCCCGCCGCTCGTCGTTGAGGCGCTCCTCGTCGATGGCGTAGCCGGCCTCGGCCAGGTCCACGGAAAGCCGCCACGCGTGCACGACCCGCAGCCGCGCGCCGCGGACGGCGGCCGCCTCGAAGGCGTACCTGAGCGCCTCCCCCGGTTCCTCGGCGACGTCGTACCCCACCACGACCTCGCCGCCGCCGGGAGCGCCGCGCACGATCACCAGCGGGACGGCGGTCCGCCCCGCCATGCGCAGGCCGACCGAGCCGAGCCGGAGCCCGGCGAAGCCGCCGTGGCCGCGGTGCCCGAGCACCAGCTCGAACGCCTTGTCCGCCTCGTCGCGCAGCGCGTCCGCCGTCGCGTTGACGGCCAGGGCGGTCGTCACCCGCAGGTCCGGCCGGCGTTCCAGGACGCGGCTCTCGGCCTCCAGCAGCACGGCGTGCCCGGCCGGTGAGGAGCGCCCTGCCTCGTCCGGCGGGTCGAAACGGCGGACCTGGTAGGGCCAGATCTCCGCCGCGTGGACGATGCGCAGCGGCCGGTGCCGCAGCGCCGCCTCGCCCGCCGCCCAGTCGACGGCCCGGTCCGCGGCGGCGGACCCGTCGGTCCCCACGACGATCGGTGCGGACATGGCTCCTCCGGCGATCACGTCATCCCACGGCCTCCTTCCAGCCTTCGCGGGCGTGGCCGGCGCGGGCCAGGGACCTTGGTCCGCCGCGCCGGGGACCTTCGGCGCCCCGGCCCGATCCTGATCTTGACCGTTCCCACGGGTATGCGCCGGCCGCCGCAGGGGCAGGTCACGGCGGGTGGAGGTACGGAAGGCGTCACGCCCGAGACGCTGGCCGGCGGACCTGCGGCTCGGCTACGACCTGACCCTGCGGTTCGCCGCCGGAGAGGGCCCCGGTGCAGCCGCCCCGGGAGGCCCAAAGGCCCACAATTAGGGGAATTTCGCCCCTGAGCGTCGGACGGTTCCCCGCGCGAGCCTGGTGGTATCGGTAGGAGGCTCGCGATGAAGCAGACGTTCAGATTCGGCACCTTCCGGGGGATCCCCGTCGGGATGCACTGGTCGGTTCTGGTGATCATGCTGGTGATCGCCGAGATCCTCGCGCGCTCGGTGCTGCCCACCGCCGACCCGGGCGCGTCCCCCGGCGCGCGCTGGACGGCGGCCGTGCTGGCCGCGGTGCTGTTCATGGGCTCGCTGGCCGCGCACGAGTTCGCGCACGCGCTCGTCGCCCGCCGCCACGGCGTGCGGGTCGGCTCGATCACGCTGTGGGCGCTGGGCGGCCTCGCGGAGCTGGACGGCGAACCCGGCACCGCCCGCGCCGATCTCCAGATCGCCGGGGTCGGCCCGCTGGCCAGCGCGTTGGCCGGAGGAGTGTTCGCCGGGGCCTGGGCGGCCGGGCACGCGCTCGGCGCCCCCGTCATCGTCACCGCCTCGCTGAGCTGGCTGGCGGCGACCAACGTCCTGATCGCGGTGTTCAACCTGCTTCCGGGAGCGCCGCTGGACGGCGGGCGGATCCTGCGCGCGCTGCTGTGGGGCCGCGGCGGGGACCGGGCGAGCGCGACCCGCAGCGCCCAGCGCGCCGGGATGGTGCTCGGCCAGGTCATGATCGGCGCGGGTCTGCTGACGCTGCTGCTGTGGAGCTGGTTCAACGGGCTGTGGCTGGCCGTGGTCGGCTGGTTCATCGCCGGCTCGGCGCGGGCGGAGGCGCGCTTCACCGACCTGCGCGAGGCCGCGAAGGACCTGCGGGTCGCCGACGTCATGACGCGCGACCCCGACCACGGCTGGGCATGGCAGCCCGCGGCCGCGTTCGTCCAGGACGTGGCCGTGCGGTCCCGCCAGACGGTGTTCCCGGTCGTGGGCGTGGCGGGCGACCCCGTCGGCGCCGTCACGCTGGACCGGCTGGCCCGCGTCCCGGAGCGGGAGACCGGCGCCACCCTCGGCGACCTGAGCGTCCCGCTCGGATCCGACCGGATCGTCGACCCGGAGCAGCCCGTGGACGTCCTGCTCCAGATGGCCCCCGTGGCGGGCGGCCTCGTCGCGGCCGTCGCCGCCGACCACCACCTGCTCGGGATCGTCACCACCGACGACCTCCAGCGGATGATGCGCCAGACCCGGCTCCG
Organism: Actinomadura coerulea; assembly: GCF_014208105.1. Lineage (NCBI taxonomy): Bacteria > Bacillati > Actinomycetota > Actinomycetes > Streptosporangiales > Thermomonosporaceae > Actinomadura > Actinomadura coerulea. Next base: position 1,097,910 of record NZ_JACHMQ010000001.1, on the reverse strand, counting down.
CCGCGGCAGCCCCGCCCCCGCCTGAGCCCCGGGCCCTCACCCGGAAGCGCCGATCCCGCCGGCCGCATGAGGCGCCGGCGGGATCGGCAGGGGCGGGTCAGTGGGCGGGAACGACGGCGACGGCGCACTGCGCTTGGTGGATGGCCCCGTGGCAGGTCGACCCGAGCTGGGGAGCGCTCCAGCGCCGGTCGTGGGCGCCGACCACCAGCAGGCGGGCGCTCCGCGAGGCGTCGGCCAGCGCGGTCACCGGGTGCTCGAGGACGATCTCGTCGGCGACGTCGACCCCCGGATGCGTGCGCCGGACGGGCTGGTAGGCCGCGACGACCTCCTTGCGCAGGTCGTCCTCGATCTGGTCGGCGTCCACGGCGTAGCCCGCCTCGATCAGCGTCGCGAACGTCTGCCACGCGTGGACGACGCGGAGCCGGGCGCCGTGGAGCGCGGCGGCCTCGAAGGCGTAGTCGAGGACCGGGTCCATCTGCCTGGCCAGGTCGATCCCCACGACGACCTCGCCGCGGTCGGCGCCCCCGCCGCGCACGATCACGACCGGCACCGCGGAGTGGCCGGCCAGGCGCAGGCTGGTGGACCCCAGCAGCAGGCTGGAGAACCCACCCCGGCCGCGGCTGGCCACCACCAGCTCGAACGCCTTCTCCGACTGCGCCCGCAGGGCCTGCCACGCCTCCTCGGCCACCAGCTCGGTGGCGATCTCCAGGTCCGGCCACCGCTCCTGGACCCGCTCGCGCGCCGCCGCCAGCAGCGTGCGCCCCGCGCGGGTCATGCGCTCGGCGGTCTCGGGCGGCGCGAAGAGCGGCGTCTTGTAGGGCCAGCTCTCCACAGCGTGGACGATGTGCAGGGGGCGCTCACGCGTGGCTGCTTCGGCGGCGGCCCAGTCGAGGGCGCCCGCCGCCTCGTCGGAACCATCGGTCCCGACGACGATCGGCTCGGACATCGGATCTCCTCCCGGCTCAGCGGCTGCCGCCTCCTTCCACGCGACCCGCGCGCAGAACGGCACGGCCGCTCCTGTCCACGCTCCATCGCAGGTCACGCGTGTCCCTAGGGACGAAGGTCCCGATCTCAGGCACACCCCCTCGTCCCGCCGACGTGGCGGCGATCCGCGGGCACACCGAGATCGCCGGGCTGGCGCGCCGGATCGGCGCGCTGACAGCGGAACTGCGCACCGCGCCGGGGGCGCCGGAGCCCGCGGACGACCTGCGGCGGACCGCGCAGGAGCTCTACGCCGTGCTCCGGCTCCACTTCGGCCCAGGAGGAGGAGAACTACTTCGTCCTCGCCGACGTCCACGACCCCGGTGTCCCCGGTGAGGCCGCGCGCTCGAACCACCGGAGGCCCGGCGGACCTTGGCGGGGCGGGGCGGGGACCTAGGTCCCTGGCGGCGGGCCGCCCGGCGAAGGAGCCTTGAGGCATCGGGGAAAGGCCTGGAGGCAAGGCATGGGTACGCAGGGGATCCGATTCGAGGCGTTCGGGGAGCTCGTGACGTCGGTCGACGACGATGACGGCGAGGTGGCGCGCGTGACGGCGCGCGGCGAGCTGGACATCGCCTCGTCCGCCGCTTTCGGCATCGAGCTGGCGAGGCTGATCGGTGAGCGGGGGCCCGACGTCGTGGTCGACGTCTCCGGCCTGACCTTCTGCGACGCGCGGGGCCTCGCGGCGCTCGTCGCCGCCGACGACCTCGCGCGCCGCCACGGCGGGGCCGTCACCCTGGCCTCGCCCCGTCCGCAGATGGCGAAGATCCTGCGGCTCACCGGCCTCGACCACCGGTTCGCGCCGGCCCGCACGCCCGTCCGCTGAGGCGGCCCCGCGGGGCCCCGGACGTTCAAGGGGCAGCCACAGGTACCCGTACCCCGTATTGACGAACGCACCGACCGCACGGACGGTGCGGCACGTCACGTCACGCTACGGAACACACCTCCAGGTCTTGCGGTTTCGCATATACCCCCCTAGGGTAAGCCGGATTCGAAGATACCCCCTAGGGGTAAAAATGGAGGGGTCATGTCCGCTCGTTCCGTGCCGCCCGCCACCCGCCGGTGGTGGGCGCTGGCACTCATCGCGACCGCCCAGTTCATGGTGATCATGGACACGTCGATCATCGGGGTGGCGCTGCCCCGCATCCAGGACGACCTGGACTTCTCCCAGGAGAGCCTGTCCTGGGTGTTCAACGCCTATGTCGTCGCCTTCGGCGGCCTGCTCCTGCTCGGCGGCCGGCTGTCGGACCTGTTCGGGGCCCGCCGGCTGTTCTCGGCCGGCTGGGTGGTCCTGCTCGCCGGCTCCGCGGTGGCCGGGGCCGCCGGCACCGTCGCCGTCGAGCTGACCGGCCGCGCCCTGCAGGGCGTCGGCGCCGCGCTCATCGCACCCGCCGCGCTCACCCTGCTGATGATGCTGTTCGGCTCCGAGCCCCGCGAGCTGACCAAGGCGCTGTCGCTCTACGGCGCCGCGGCTCCCGCCGGGGGCACCGCCGGGGTGTTCCTCGGAGGCGTCATCACCGAGTACGCGGCCTGGCCGTGGGTCTTCTACATCAACATCCCCATCGCCGTGCTGGCGCTGGCCGCCGCGCCGGCGCTGATGCCCGGCGGCGGCGGGGGCGCCCGCGGCTCGGTGGACGTGGTCGGCGCGCTCAGCGTGACCGCCGGGCTCGGCGCCCTCGTCTTCGCCGTCGTCCGCGCTCCCGAGGTCGGCTGGAGCGCCCCGGCGACCTGGGCCGTGCTGGCCGCGGGGCTCGTCCTGCTCGGCGCGTTCCTCGCCGTCCAGGCGTCCCGCCGCACCCCGCTGATGCCGCTGTCGATCTTCCGTGCGCCGAACCTGGGCGCCGCGAACCTCGCCCAGCTCCTGCTCGGCGGCGCCTGGATCCCGATGTGGTTCTTCCTGAACCTCTACCTGCAGCGGGTCCTCGGCTACAGCGCCTTCCCCGCGGGGGCCGCGCTGGTCCCGATGACCGCGCTGATCATGCTCGGGATGATCGTCCTGGCGCCGCGGGCCATCGGGCGCCTCGGTCCCAAGGGCGCCGTCGTCACCGGGCTGCTGGTGCTGGCCGCCGGCATGGGCTGGCTGGCGCTGATCCGCCCGGACGGGAACTACTGGGTGGACGTCCTGCCCGCCTCGCTGGTGGCCGCGCTGGGCATGTCGCTGGCCTTCATCCCCTCCCTGGGCACCGCGCTCTCGGCCGCCCGTCCGGAGGAGGGCGGCCTGGCGTCCGGCATCGTCAACACCAGCTACCAGGTCGGCTCGGCCCTGGGCCTGGCCGCGATGACCGCCATCGCCGCCTCCTTCGGCGCCGACCGGGTCGGCGACCTGCCCGCGCTCACCGACGGCTTCTCGGCGGCGTTCACCGGCGCGGCGCTGGTCGCCCTCGCCGGTGCGGCTTTGGCCGCCGTGACCCTGCGCACCCCGCGCCCCGAGCGCACGCCCGCGCCCGCGCCGCGGTCGGAGCACGAGAAAGCCCCGGGGCACTGACCGGGACACATCCGCGGGGCCGCCGCAGGCGGCCCCGCGGAGCCCGTCCGGAAGGCCGGGCCGGGACGCCCGCCCCCGCTCAGGTCGCGTGCACGACCGCGACCGGGCAGGGCGCGTGGTGAACCAGGGCATGGCTGACCGAGCCGAGCAGCAGGCCGCGGAAGCCTCCGAGGCCCCGCGAGCCGACGACCAGCAGGCGGGCCTCCTCCGCGGCGCTCAGCAGGACCTCGCGCGGCGCCCCGGTCACGATGTCGACCTGGACCTTCACGTCGGGGTGGAGCTCGCGCGCCGGGATCATCAGCCGGGCCATCCTGGCCGCGGCCGCGTCCCGCATCCCCGCCTCGTCCACCAGCGGGGGGACCTCCTTCTCCGGCACCGCCTCCCAGGCGACCACCGCGCGCACGTCCCAGCCGTGCGCGCCGGCCTCGGCGAAGCCCAGCGCCAGCGCCTCGCGGGACGCCGGCGAGCCGTCCACGCCCACGACGACGTGCCCGTGCACCTGCTCCGGCGGCGGGACGAGCTCGCCCCGGACGATCACGACCGGGCAGGGGGCGTGCGCGGCCACCTGCGCGCCGACGGAGCCGAGCACCAGCCCGACGAACCCGCCGAGCCCCCGCGGGCCGAGCACGATCATGTCGGCGCCGTGCCCCGCCTCGATCAGCCGGGCGGCCGCCTGCCCCCGGGCCAGCACCCCACGCACGCTCAGTTCCGGCGCCGCCTTCCGGACGTGCGCGACCCCGTTGTTGAGGTTGTCCTCCGCGATGGTCCGCAGGTCGACGACCGGCATCGCGATCGGGCCGCCCCCGACGTAGACGTCCCACACGTGGAGGACGGTCAGGGGCAGCTTCCGGGTGCGGGCCTCGGCGGCGGCCCATTCCAGGGCCTGCACACCGCTCGTGGAGCCGTCGTAGCCAACGACCACACCGGTGATCGGCTCATCGTTCATGGAGAACTCCCCTTCAGGGTTCCTGCCTGGTCGACCCCAGCTTGGCCTGCCGGAACACCGGGCAGGAGGGGCGAGGGTCCGCAGGAACAGGGACCTTCGGCCCTCTCGTCAACCGCCCGGTCATCGGGCGGGCGGCACCACGGCGATCGGGCAGACCGCGTTGTACAGCAGCCACTGCGCGACCGAGCCGAACGCGGGATGCGCGGCCCCGACCACCAGGAGGCGCGCCTCCTGCGCGGCCTCCCGCAGCGCTTCGGGCGGAGGCGCGAGCGGGTTCTCCGGATGCGTCAGGACGTCCGGGCGCCGCTCCTGTACCACCGCCGCGGCCCGCTCCACCGGATCGCGGGCCGAGGAGCGCCCGAGCACCGCACCCGGCGCCTCCTCGCCCTCGGCTCCCGGATAGACGATCTTCAGGGGCAGCTGCCGCAGCTCCGCCTCGCGCGCGGCGAACGAGAGCGCGCTCTGAGCCGCCGGCGAGGCGTCCACCACGGCCACGACCGGCGTCGCCTCCGCCGGGCGGGGCAGCGCGCCGGCGCCCCTGACCACGATGACCGGACATCGCGCGTGCATGGCGACGTGCGCGGCGACCGAGCCGACCGGCACCCGCGCGAGCCGTCCGAGCCCACGGGACCCGAGCACCAGGAGCTCGGCGCCGGCCGACAGCTCCGTGAGCCGCTCCGCCGCCGATCCCTCCTGCGACTCCGGCCTGACCGCGACCCCTGCCGTGCGCTGCCGGGCGCACTCGGCGCCGTGGGCCAGCACGTGCTGCGCCGCCTCGTGCAGCGACCGCCGGCCCGCCTCCTCCAGCTCGGGGGCGACCCCCTGGTAGGGCCACTGCCACGCGTGGCACAGCACCAGCGGCGACCCGCGCAGCTCCGCCTCGTCCAGCGCCCAGTCCAGCGCCTGCATGGCGTGGACCGATCCGTCGAAACCGACGACCACTTCGCACGCGCCGCTCTCGTCAGCCATCGCGAACCTCCGTCCCCGACCCGGTGCGTCCGCGCGAGGCGTTCCCGGCCAACGGCCGGGAAACGGCCTCCGCGGAACGTGAACGGGGCGGGAGAAGCCCTCCGCCGCTTAGGCAGCGTTTCGAGATGGACGGTGCGTGGTCTCCCACTTCTCCGTCCCTTTCCGCTCGACTTCTCTCGCCCGATTCCATTCCACCTCGCCGCCGGCGCCTGGGGCAGGGACGAAGGTCCCTCGGTCCCTCAGGCCCGGGACGGGTGCGCGGGGTGCCGTCCCGCCCGTGCACCTCGACGATCACCGGAGGAGCCGGAGGTCCCCGCGGCGGCCCCGGGCGGGCTCCGCGCCCTCCACCCCGGCGAGACCGCGCCGGGCGACGCGGCGGCGAAGCTCGCGGAACTGCCTGTGCTGCATGATGAAGTGCGCCGGCTCACCGAGGACCCAGGTGAACAGGCGGTCCGGCACCGAAGGCACCCCGCGGCCGCGCGTCCGCACGATCAGACGCGTGCACCCGTCGGGCAGCCGGTGGAGGTGGAAGGCCCAGATCCCGTCCGCGTACGCCCGCGGCCTCGGTCCGCGCGGGTCGAACGACCGTCCGGACGGCAGCATGACGTCGCTCCGCAGCACCAGGGTCCTGCCCGGGTCGAGGACCTCGACACGGAAGTAGGTCGTCCCGCCCGGGACCGTGGGCACGCGGTCGCCCACCGCCAGGTCCTGCCATTCCGGAACGATGCGGTCGGTGCTCGGCCGCCCGCCGTTGTCGAGCAGGTCCCAGCTGTACCAGCCGCCCCGCCCCCACCCCATCTGCACCAGCCACGGCCAGACCGCCTCCGGCGGCGCGGGCAGCGACACCGCCATCGTGGACTGGCTCGTCGCGTCCTCGATGAGCCCGTCGCTCGGATACGAGGCGGCCGCCTCCGTGTCCGTGGCCCCCCAGGACAGCAGCGCGGGGCGGATCGCGGCCGCGTAGGCCGCGGCCGCGCCGCAGGCGAGCGCGGCGCCGCGAACGCTCATGCTCATGACGAGTCCTCCCCTGTCGATGACCGCTCGGTTCCACGCTCGCGAGCGTGGAACCGGTGCCGTAGAGGCCTTCGCCACGTCGGCAAGGGACCTTCGTCCCCTCTGCCCGGACGCGCCGTCGGCCGACCGGAAAAGGGACCTTCGGGTAGCGACGGCGGGGACATCCGTCCGTGGCGCCCGGCGCGTCCCCGGGCAAGGCTGGAGGTATGAGCCTTCCGGGCGACTTCCGAAGTCGTTCGGTCATCGACCCGGGGAGGAGGCATGAAGCAGCCGGACGCCAGGACACGCGCGGACCGCCTGCGGCGCCGCTGCGGGTTCGACGGCAACGGCCTGCGCCGGAGAGTGGACCGGATCCAGTGGCGCGCGGGGCTGCTCCTGCTCCTGCTCTTCCTGGTCATCGCCCCGATCGCCTGCGCCCACGTCGTCTGGTCGGTCCATACGGCGGGAGTCCGCGCCGAACGGTCCGAGGCCGCGACACGCCACCGGGTCGACGCGACGGTGGTGGGGGTGACGCCGCTGGAGTCGGGGCGCGAGGTCAACGTGATCTGGACCGGCGCCGACGGCGCTCCGCACACCGGCCGGTACACCAGCTGGCGCGCGACCGCGATCGGCGAGCACCGCGTGCTCTGGACGGGACCCCACCACAGCCTGGGAGAGATGGGCCCGCGCAAGCACGCCCGGACCGTCGGCGACGACGTCTCGGCCGGCGTGGCGGTTCTGGCGGTGACGGGCCTGCCGCTGCTCACCGTGTACCTCATGGTCCGCTTGGGCTGCGACAGGCGCCGGTACCGGCAGTGGGACGAGGAGTGGGCCGACTTCGACCGCCGCTCCCGTTCGCCATAGGACCCGAGACCGCACGCCGGGTGCAGGATGCGGCGGATGAACGCGCTGGACGCCGGGATGTTCTTCGCCGAGAACGACACGACCCCGCTCCAGATCGGCACGGTGACCGTGTTCGAGGGCCCCGCGCCCGGCCACGCGGAGCTGGTGCGGGAGATCTTCGCCAGGCTCCGGTTCGCGCCCCGCTGCCGCCAGCGCGTCCGGACGGTCCCGCTCCACCTCGCGCACCCGGTCTGGACGGCGAGCCGGTCGCCGCGCAGGGCGACGGCGGTCATCGCCCGCGTCAGCTCGGCCGGCGGCGGCTCGCCGGACGCCGTGGCCAGGCCGCCGTCCAGTACGCCTGGAGCCGCATCCGGTTCCGGGTGAGGGTGCCGGTCTTGTCGGTGCGGATGACTCCCAAGGTCACCGGTCATCGGGACCTTCGTCCCCCGGCCCGGCGGGGCCCGCCGGGTAGGGCAGAGGGGGAACACCGGTTCCACCACACCGAGGAGCGGCGCTCTCGTGGACCTCAACTCGCCCGGCCGCACACTGCGGATCGGCGGCCGCCCCCTCCCGGTCGTCGGGCCCGCCCGCATGTACGTGTGCGGGATCACCCCGTACGACGCGACCCACCTCGGTCATGCCCGCACGTTCGTCTGGGCCGACGTCGCCGCCCGGGTCATGCGGCACGCCGGCGGCGAGGTGCGCGTGTGCCGGAACGTCACCGACGTCGACGACGTGCTGGACCAGGCGGCGCACCGCGCGGGCAGCCCGTACGACAGCTTCGCCGCCGTCCAGCAGTTCTACTTCGAACGCGACCTGGAGGCTCTCGGCGTCCACGCCGTCGACCACCAGCCCCGCGCGCACAACCATGTCGGAGAGGTCGTCGCGCTCGCCCAGGGCCTTCTCGCCTCCGGCCACGCCTACGTGCGGGGCGGCGCGGTCCACTTCCGCGGCGGCGGGGTCCCGCGGCGCGCCGGCCTCGACGCCGGGCGGGCACGCGCGCTCCTCGCCGAGTACGGCGACGCGCCCGAGGACCCCGGCAGGGAGGACCCGTTCGACGTCGCGCTCTGGCGGCCGTCGCGGCCGGGCGAGCCGGCCTGGCCGAGTCCCTGGAGCGCGGGGCGGCCCGGCTGGCACGCCGAGTGCGCCGCGATGGCGATGACGACCTTCGGCCCGGCGCTGGACCTGCACGCCGGCGGCGTCGACCTGCGGTTCCCCCACCACGCCTACGAGGCGGCCATGGCCGAGGCGCTGACCGGCGTGCGGCCGTTCTCCCGGGCCTGGCTGCACGTCGGGACGGTCCGCCGGGACGGCGCCAAGATGGCCAAGTCCACCGGCAACCTGGTGCTGGTCTCCGACCTGGTCCAGGACCATCCGGCCTCGGCCGTCCGGTTCATGCTCCTCGCCGAGCCCTGGGCGCGGGAGTGGGAGTACACCCCCGGCGCCCTCGACCGCGCCGCGGCGGACTTGGACCGCCTCCTCACGGCGGCGGGCGGCGGCCGCTCCTCCCCCGCGGCGGAGGCCGCCGTGACGGGGGCGCTCCTCGACGACCTCGACGTGCGGACGGCACTCGAGGTGGCGGAGCAGGAGGGCGGCCGGACCGCTCGCCTGGTGGCGCGGATCCTGGCCCTCGGCTGAGCCCGGCGCCCGGAGGCCGCTGCCGGGCGGGCGGCACGCCGGCTCAGTGCGGCAGGGTCACGCGGAACAGCGTGTGCTCGCCCTCGACGAGTTCGGCGCGGCCCCCGTGGGCGGCGGCCACCGCCTGGACGATGGCCAGTCCGAGGCCCGTGCCGCCCGCGCTGCGGGACCGGCTCTGGTCGGCGCGGACGAACCGCTGGAAGATCTCCTCGCGCAGGCCGTCCGGGATGCCGGGCCCGTCGTCCTCCACGTCGAGGAGGACGGCGTCCGCCCGGACCGCGAGCCGCACGGTGACGTGGGTGCCGGGGGGCGTGTGGGCGCGCGCGTTGGCGAGCAGGTTGGCGACCAGCTGGTGGAGGCGGCGGGCGTCGCCCGTGACGGTCACCGGTTCCTCCGGGAGCACCAGTTCCCAGCGGTGCCGCGGGCCGGCGGCGCGGGCGTCGGCGGTGGCGTCCAGCACGATGCGGGTCAGGTCCACCCGGTCCGTCTCCAGCGGGCGGCCGGCGTCCAGGCGGGCGAGCAGGAGCAGGTCGTCGACCAGTTCGGACATCCGGACCGACTCGGCCTCGATCCGCCCGAGGGCGTGCCGCACCCCCGCCGGAACGGGCTCGGCCGTGCGCAGGGCGAGCTCGGCGTGGCCACGGATCGCGGCGACGGGGGTGCGCAGCTCGTGGCTCGCGTCCGCGGCGAACCGGCGGAGCCGCTCCTCGCTGGCGTGCCGGCGGGCCAGCGCGTTCTCGACGTGGCCGAGCATCCGGTTCAGCGCGGCGCCGACCTGCCCGACCTCGGTGCGGGGGTCGGTGTCGGGGACGCGCTCGGGCATCGCCACCTCCCCGCTGGCCAGCGGCAGCTCGGTGACCCGGGACGCGGTCGCGGCGACCCGCCGCAGCGGGCGCAGCGCCAGCCCGACCCAGGCCGCCGCCGCGATCCCGGCGGCGGCGAGCACGGCCGCGAAGACGATCGCCTCCACCAGGATGACGCGGTGCAGCGTCTCCTCGGCGGGCCGCAGCGGCAGCCCGGTGACCAGGACGTCCCCGTCGTCGCCGCGCAGCGCCATCACCCGGTACTCCTCCAGCGCCGACAGGTCGAGGGACCGCGCCCGGCCGTCGGGCGGGAGGGCGGCGAGGGCGCGCCCGTCGGCGGCGTCGAGCGGCACGGGCACGTCGGAGCTGTCGCGCACGACCGCGGCCTCCGTCACCGTCCGGCCGAACAGCCGCGCGCCGAACGTCCCCGGCGCCTGCCCTCGGGTGTCGGGACGGTCGTCGGCGTCATGGCGCCGCTCGTGCTCCAGGCTCGCCGGGAACCGCCCGCCGGACGCGGTCAGCTGCTCGTCCAGCCGCCCCACGAGGAAGCGGTCGAGCGCCGTCGCGGTGGCGATGCCCACGGCGAGGCAGCTCAGCGCCAGCAGGACGAGCAGCCCGGCGGTGAGCCGGGCCCGCAGCGTCCGCGGGCCCCTCACGGGGTCCCCGGTTTCAGCACGTACCCGACGCCGCGCACCGTGTGGATCATCGGTGACCGGCCGGCGTCGATCTTCTTGCGCAGGTAGCTGATGTACAGCTCGACGACGTGGGCCTGCCCGCCGAAGTCGTAGTCCCAGACGCGGTCGAGGATCTGGGCCTTGCTGAGGACCCGGCGCGGGTTGCGCATGAGGAACCGCAGCAGCTCGAACTCGGTCGGGGTCAGCTCCACGACCTCGCCGTCGCGGGTCACCTCGCGGGCGTCCTCGTCCATGGTCAGCGCGCCCGCGGTGAGCAGCCGGCCCGTGTCTGCCGGCCGCGCCATGCCCGCCCGGCGCAGCAGCCCGCGCAGCCGCGCCAGCACCTCCTCCAGGCTGAACGGCTTGGTCACGTAGTCGTCGCCGCCCGCGGTGATGCCGGCGATGCGGTCCTCGACGGCGTCCTTGGCGGTCAGGAACAGCACGCACACGTCGGGAGAGCCGGCGCGCAGCCGCCGCAGCACCTGGAGGCCGTCGATGTCGGGGAGCATCACGTCCAGCACGACGGCGTCGGGGCGGAAGTCGCGCGCGGCGGCGAGCGCGCCCGCGCCGTCCCCGGCCGTCCGCACCGCCCAGCCCTCCGAGGCCAGCACGCGCGACAGCACCTCCGCCAGGTCCGGTTCGTCGTCGACGACGAGGACCCGCACGGGCGTCCCGTCGGCCCGCCGCAGGCCCGCCACCGCGGGTTCGTCCTTTGTCATGGTCGGCCCAGCATCCCTCCCCAACTTCTGCCTTCCCTCTGAAAAGGCTCTGAGAGGCGCCTTTCCCCATGCTGTCAGAGGGAACTCAGAAACTGCGTTGGCAGGGTGGCTGCCATGACGACGACCAGGTACGACATCATGCGGCCGGCCCCGAGGGTCAGGCGGCCGTCGTGGCGCGTCCCGCACTGGTGGCCGCAAGTGCTGATCTACGCCGGCGCGGTCGCGGTGCTGGCCCTGTGGTGGCGCACCACCGACTCGATCACCGGCCTGGACGGCTGGCTGACCGAGGCCGGGCGCGTCACCGGGCTGCTGGCGGGCTACGGCTGCGCCGTCCTGCTGGCCCTGATGGCCCGCGTGCCGGCGCTCGAACGGGGCGTGGGCACCGACCGGCTGGCCCGCTGGCACGCGATGGGCGGGCGGTACACCGTCTGCCTCGTGCTGGCGCACGCCCTACTGATCATCTGGGGGTACGCGGTGACGGCCCGCACCGACGTCGTCCACGAGACGGCGACGGTGGTCGTCGACTACCCCGAGATGCTCAAGGGCACGGCCGGGTTCCTGGTGCTCCTCGGCGTCGGGATCACGTCCGCGCGGGCGGCGCGGCGGCGGATGCGCTACGAGACCTGGCACTACCTGCACTTCGCGACCTACCTGGCCATCTTCCTGGCGTTCTCGCACCAGCTCGCCAGCGGCGCCCAGTTCGCCGGATCGCCCTGGGCGAAGGCGGCCTGGTACACCCTGTACATCGGCGTCGCCGTCACCCTCGCCTGGTTCCGGTTCCTGATGCCCGCCGTGCGCGGGATCCGGCACGGGCTGCGGGTCACCGCCGTCCACGCCGAGGCGCCCGGGGTCGTGTCGGTCTACATGAGCGGCCGCCACCTGGACGAGCTGCGCGCCGAGCCGGGCCAGTTCTTCCGCTGGCGGTTCCTCGCCCCGGGCTTCTGGTGGACGGCCAACCCCTACTCGCTGTCCGAGCCGCCCCGCGGGCACCGGCTCCGCATCACCGTCAAGGAGGCCGGGGACCACAGCCGGGCGCTGGCCCGGCTCCGCCCCGGGACGCGGGTCTGGGCCGAGGGGCCCTACGGCGGGTTCACCGGGGCGCGGCCGCACCACGACCGGGCCCTGCTGATCGCCGGCGGCGTCGGCATCACCCCGCTGCGGACGCTGTTCGAGACCCTGCCCGGCGACGTCGCCCTCGTCTATCTCGCCCGCCGGCCCGAGGACCTGGCCCTGCGCGGCGAACTGGACGACATCGCCCGCGTCCGGGGGGCGCGCGTCCACTACTTCGTCGACGAGCCGTCCCACTACTCCCTGTCGCTGGACGGCCGGGCGCTGCGCGACCTCGTCCCCGACATCCGGCACCGGGACGTCTACCTGTGCGGGCCTCCCGGCATGATGGCCGCCGCCCAGGGCGCGCTCAAGCAGGCCGGCGTGCGACGCCGCCACGTCCGATCCGAATCCTTCGAGTTCTGAGAGGACCGCACCACATGCGCCGAGCCGTGTTCACCACGAGCGCGACGATCGCGGGAGTCGTGCTGCTGCTGTCGTTGAAACCGCACCAGCACGACACCGCCGTGCCGCCCCCCTCCACCGCGGGCGGCGGGACCGGCGACGGGACGAGCGGAGCCGCGGGCAGCGGAGCGAACCCGGTGAGCAGGACGTACCGGGGCCAGAGCGTCGACACCCGCTACGGGCCCGTCCAGGTCGAGATCACGATGTCGGGCGGCCACCTCACCGCCGTCCGCGTCCTGCGCTCTCCATCGGAGAACGGCCGCGACCGCGAGATCGCCTCCATCGCCCTCCCCAAGCTCACCAAGAAGGCCCTCGCGGCGGGCAGCGCGCGCATCGACACCGTGTCCGGGGCCACCTACACCAGCGAGGGGTACATCACGTCCCTTCAGAGCGCCCTGGACAGTGCCCGTGCCTGAGGGGATCCGCCACGTGGAGCACGCGATGGGGACGGTGTTCTCCTTCGACGTCCGCACGGCGCGCTCGCCGTCCATCGCCGCGGCCCTCGCGCAGGCCGTCGCCTGGCTGCACCACGTCGACCGCGTCTTCTCCCCCTACCGCCCCGACAGCCAGGTGTCGCGCCTGGCGGACGGCCGCGCCGCGCTCGGCGAGTGCGGTCCCGAGGTCGCCGAGGTCCTGCGCCTCGGCGCGGAACTCGAACAATCCACCGGCGGCGCGTTCACCTGCGAGCCGGGGGGCTGGCTCGATCCCAGCGGGGTGGTCAAGGGCTGGGCGATCGAGCGGGCGTCGACGATCCTGCACGACGCCGGCGCGCACGACCACTGCGTGAACGGCGGCGGCGACGTCCAGGCGCGCGGCGAGACCGGGCCCGGTGAACCGTGGCGGATCGGCATCGCCGACCCCCGCGACCGCGGCGGGCTCGTCGCCGTCGTGTCCGGGCGCGACATCGCCGTCGCCACCTCGGGCACCGCCGAGCGCGGCGAGCACATCCTCGACCCCCGCACCGGGCGTCCCGCCGCGGGCCTGGCCTCCGTGACGCTGGTCGGGCGCCACCTCACCGACGTCGACGCGCTCGCCACCGCGGCCTTCGCCATGGGCGGCGCGGCCCGCGCCTGGGCGGAGGCCCGGCCGGATATCGAGGCGCTCGGCGTGACGCCCGAAGGCGGCCTGTGGTGGACGCCCGGCTTCGAGGACCTCGCCCTGCTCCCCTCCGGCCGCATCTGAGGTCCGCTCCCGGACGAGAGGACCGTCGCCGATCGAGGCGGGGACGAAGGTCCCTACAGACGGGAAGGCGCGCGGACGACGCTTGAGTCGGCACCGTGGCCGCCACCGGGGCGGCTCGCCGAGCTTTAAGGAGCTTCGCGAGGGCGAGGCAGATCTCCCATGGTTCGTCCGTCCCGGCTCTGGAACATCGCGTCGCGGTGCTGGAGCGGCAGGTGGCCGCGCTCGCCGAGGCGGCCCGGCTGCTGGCCGCCGCCCTGGAGGGCGCCCCCCTGGACACCGGCCACGGCGAAGCGGCGCCGACGGCGCGGCAGGCGCAGGAACTCCTCCTGCTCCCGCCGCTGACGCCCGCCGCCGGGCGCTGACCCCCGATCCCCTCAGGAGAAGCACATGTCCACGCAGCGAACGGCGATCCTGGTCGGAACCGACGGGTCCGCCCACTCCGACCGCGCCATCGGCTGGGCGGCCGACGAGGCCGCGCGCCACGGCAAGGAACTGCACATCCTCCACGTCCTGGAGACCCCCACGAAGACCGCGCCCGGCAACACGGGCGGCGACGCCGCGTCACTGGTGGACGCCTGGAACCCGGTGCTGCGCGCCGGACGGGACGCGGCCCTGCGGCGGCACCCCCGCCTCAAGGTCGAGACGATGCTCGTCCACGACCGGACGGTGGCGGGCGGCCTGCGGCACTACACCGGCGAGGCCGCCGAGGTCGTCGTCGGCCATCGCGGCCGGGGCGGCTTCGCCTCGCTGCTGCTCGGCTCCACCGGCCTGCACCTGGCCGGGCACTACCCGGGCCCCGTGGTCATCGTCCGCGGCCACTCGGACACCCCCATCGGGGAGGTCGTGGTCGGACTGGACCTGGCCGAGGACCCCGCCCCCGCGCTCGACCACGCGTTCGCCGCGGCCGCCGCGCGGGGCGCCCGGCTCCGCGTGCTGCACGCCTGGCGGCCCGCCGCCGGCTCGGGGGCCGACGTCCAGCTCGCCACCAACGGCCGCTGCGACCGCCTGGCCGCGGTCCTGGCGCCGTGGCGCGGGCGCGACCCGGACCTCAAGGTCGGCGAGGACGTGGTCATCGGCCACCCGGTGCAGACGCTCGCGCGGGCCTCCGCGGAGGCCGACCTGGTCGTGGTCGGGTCCCGGGGCCGGTCGTTCCCGCTCGGATCGGTCGGCCACGGCGTCATCCACCACGCCCACTGCCCCGTCGCCGTCGTCCGCCCCCGCGACTGACCCCGCGACTGACCCCGCGGCGCGGCGAGGTCGTCACCATCCCCGGCGGCCGACGCCGGGGCGGCCCCCGGTGCATGAGCCGCCCGCTCCAGCGCGACGAGGTGGCCGCCTGACCGGCCCGAAGGGTCACACCGCGCGGCCCAGGGAGCCGGGGGCGGCATCGGCCAGCCGGGTCCGGGCCGCCTCCAGGCGGCCCACGACCTGCTCGGCGAGGCGGCGCGTCAGCTCGTAGCCGAGCGACGGGTCGACGGCGCTCAGCGTCCGCACCAGCCGGCCGTCGAACTCGATCGCCTGGACGGGTGTGCTCGCGACCGCGCCGAACCGCCAGCGGTGCGGACGGAACAGCCACGACCAGCCCACCACCGATCCGGGCCCGAAGGTGTCGACGACGAGGGTCCCGCCTTCGGGGAGGTTCATGTCGACGGCCACGCTCCCGTCGAGGAGGAGCCAGAACCGCTCCGCCGCGGCGGACTCGGCGAAGATGCGCCGCCCCGCGGGGATGTCGGTGTGCCGGGCCGCCTTCGCCAGCCTGGTCAGATCCAGGCTCCGCATACCGTCGAAGAACGGCTCGCGGGCCAGATCGGCTGCGGTCACCATGCTCACTTGGCTCGCCTACCTTCGGTGCTCTGCGCCGTCCGGGGTCATCCGACCCGCCGCGGGACGATCGTGGTCGTGCAGGGCGCGTGCTTGAGCAGCGCGTCGCTCGTCGCGCCCACCGACAGCGGCCCGACGGCGCCGGCGCCGCGCGAGCCCACCACCGTCAGCGTCGCGCCCTCCGCCGCTTCCAGCAGGACCTCGCGGGGCGGCCTGAGCACCAGCGAGGTCACCGCCTGGACGAAGGGGTACTTGACCAGCCAGGGCGCGACCGCCCGTTCGAGCACGCATCCGCACACGTGGCGGAGCTTGTCCTCGTCGCCGAACAGCGACAGGTCGCCGTCGGGGGCGGCGCCGGGCTCCCAGCATCCGTACACCGCGCGCAGCCGCCAGCCGCGCAGCGCCGCCTCCTCGAAGGCGAACGCCAGTGCCGCGTCGGCGCCCGGGGAGCCGTCCACGCCCACGACCACCAGTCCGTCGCGAGAGGGGCCCGAGCGCACGACCGCGACCGGGATGTCGGCCCGGGCCGCCACCCGCAGCACCGTGGACCCGACGGACATCTCCTCCGGCGGGTGCGAGCCGACGACGATGAGCTCCGCGTCCGGCCCCTGGTTCAGCAGCGCCAGGTAGGGCCCCCCGGTGTCCAGCCGCTTGAGCACCTTCAGGCCGGGTGCCAGCTCGCGCGCCAGCGCCACGCCCTGGTCGAGCATGTGCTCCCCCATCCGGCGGACGATGGCCACGCCCTCGCGGTCGATGAATTCGATCGGATACGGCCACTGCCACGCGTGGCACACCGTCAGCGGCAGCCGCCGGAGCCGGGCCTCCTCCACCGCCCAGCGCAGGGCGCGCTCGCTCTCGCTCGTTCCGTCGTAGCCGACGACCACGTGGCTCATGACGCCCTCCTCCTCGGTCCGCCTCCATTCCACCGCCCGGGGCGCCCGCTCCCCAGGGCCGAACGGCCCTCGGCGCCGGGACCTCCGGCGCCGCTCAGGCGGCCGTGACCTCGCTCTCCAGGCGCACGCCGACGCGCGGCGCGGCGAGGATCGAGTTGTGGACCGTGCAGGCCATGACGGCCGCCATCAGTCCCCCCACGTCCCGGTCGGGCAGCCGGACGGGAGGGCGCAGGCGCAGGTCGATGCGCGACACCCGGGCGGGGCCCTCCGGGCTCATCGCGTAGTCGGCGGCGACCTCCAGCCCGTTCGCGGGCAGGCAGCGCGCCTTCAGGTAGCGCCGGGCGTAGTGCGCGGTGCACGCGGCGAGGGACGCCACGAACAGCTCGACCGGCGTCGGGCCGGCGTCCATGCCTCCCCCCGCGTACGGCTGGTCCACGTGGATCACGTGGTCGCGGACGATGACCGCGAAGGCGTCGTCCTCCCGGTGGACGACCAGCATCTCGCTCATCGGTGCCACCTCCTCTGCTGCCGGTTCCTCGCTTGCCCCAAGTCTTGGATTCGGGAGTCTTCGCAGGTAGAGCCGAAGGTCCTACCGGAAGTCCCGGGGCGGGGTGAGGCACCTCACGCGCGAACGGATACCCCAGGGGGTATGGTGGGCGCCGGAGGTGGACGATGGAGGAGCATCTGGAGATGGACGCGACCGCCCTGGCGGACGCGCTGACCCGGCTCCGGCGGGCGCACGGCCAGCTGGGCGGGGTGATCTCGATGATCGAGAACGCCGACGACTGCGAGCGGGTGCTGACCCAGCTGGCGGCGGTGTCCAAGGCGATCGACCGGGCCGGATTCAAGATCATTTCGACCGGCCTGCGGCACTGCCAGGCGGCGGCCGACCGGGGCGAGAAGCCGCCGATCAGCGCCGAGCGCCTGGAGAAGCTCTTCCTCGCCCTTTCCTGAGGGCCGCGGCGGACCCTCCCCTCATCGGTCGACGAGGGGACACGACCATGGCCGCGATCTGACCGACGCATACCCCCCGGGGTATAAGGAGTGAACGCAGATGGCACATGTCCAGGTAGTCGAGACCTCGTCCCTGGGCGACCGCAGCTACCTCGCCCACGACGGGCGGGTGGCGCTGGTCGTCGATCCGCAGCGCGACATCGACCGCTTCCTGGCCCTGGCCGGGCGGCTGGACGTCCGCATCACGCACGTGGCCGAGACCCACCTGCACAACGACTACGTCTCCGGCGGACTGGCCCTGGCCCGGGCGACCGGGGCGGCGTACCTGCTCTCGGCCGACGAGGACGTCGCCTTCGAGCGGACCGCCCTTGCGGACGGCGACGAGATCGCCGTCTCCGACGCGCTGCGCATCCGCGCCGTCGCCACCCCGGGGCACACCTTCCACCACCTGTCCTACGTCCTGTCCGGCCCCGGCGGGCCCGAAGGCGTCTTCACCGGCGGATCGCTGCTGTTCGGCACCACCGGCCGCACCGACCTCCTCGGTTCCGAGCACGCCCACCTTCTGGCCCAGCGGCAGCACGCGTCGGCGCGGCGGCTGGCCGACCTGCTGCCCGACGGCGCGCACGTCTGGCCCACGCACGGGTTCGGCAGCTTCTGCTCGGCGAGCCAGTCCGACGCCGAGTCCTCGACCATCGGCCAGGAGCGGCGAGCCAACCCGGCGCTGCGGCTGGAGGCCGACGACTTCGTCACCGAGACCCTGGACGGGCTCGACGCCTACCCCGCCTACTACGCGCACATGGGCGTCCGCAACAGCGCCGGAGCCGACCTGCTCGACCTCACCCCCGCCCGGACCGCCGACCCCGCCGAGCTGCGCGACCGCATCGCCGCCGGGGAGTGGGTCGTCGACCTGCGCTCCCGCAAGGCCTTCGCCCAGCGGCACCTGGCCGGCACCCTCAGCTTCGGCCTGGACGGCGCGATGTCGACGTGGCTCGGCTGGCTGGCGCCGTGGGGCGCGCCCCTCACCCTGCTCGGCGACAGCCCCGAGCAGATCGCCGCCGCCCAGCGGGAGCTGGCGCGGATCGGCATCGACCGCCCGGCCGCGGCGTCCTCCGGGGAGCCCGAGCGGTGGGCCGGCGGCGACGCCGACCGGCTGCGCGAGACCCTCGTCGCGACGTTCGCCGACCTGGCCGCCGCCCGCTCCGGCCGCGTCCCCCGGCACCTGCCCGCGCCGGACGCCGTGCTGGACGTGCGCATGACCAACGAGTGGAGGGACGGGCACGTCGAGGGCGCCGTCCACATCCCCCTCCCCGAGCTGACCGGCCGGCTGGACGAACTGCCCGCCGGGACCGTCTGGGTGCACTGCGGCTCGGGCTACCGGGCCGCCGCCGCCACCAGCCTGCTCCAGCGGGCCGGAGTGCGGGCCGTGCACATCGACGACGCCTACTCCGAGGCCGCGCCCGCGGGCCTCACCATCACCGACCGCTGACCCGGACCGACCGGACCGGCGACCCACCACCACGACAGGGAGAAGACCCAGTGACCACCCCGCCCACCGCGTCCACCGTGGACGTCCCCGCCCTGCGCGAACTCCTGGAGTCCGACGACCGGCCGCGGCTCATCGACGTCCGGACGCCCGGCGAGTTCGAGACCGGGCACATCCCCGGCTCCTACAACGTGCCGCTCGACCTGCTGCGCGAGCACCGCGCCGAACTGCGCGCCCACCTCGACGAGCAGGTGGTGCTCGTCTGCCGGTCCGGGCAGCGGGCCGGCCAGGCCTCCCAGGCGCTGGCGGGCGCGGGCCTGCCGAACCTGCGCGTCCTGCACGGCGGCATCGGCGCCTGGCAGGCCGCGGGCGAACCGGTCGCCGCGGGACGCCCCCGCTGGGACCTGGAGCGCCAGGTCCGCCTGGTCGCGGGCTCGGTCGTGCTCGGCTCGGTCCTGGCGAGCACGGCCGTCCCGCGCGCCAAGTGGCTCGCGGCGGCCATCGGCGGCGGCCTCACCTTCGCCGCCCTGTCCAACACCTGCGCCATGGGGATGGCCCTGTCCAAGCTGCCCTACAACCGCGGCCCGAAATGCGACATGGCCGCCGTCCTGGGCGCCCTGGCCTCGGACCGCCCATGACGCGCCGCCCACGTCCGCCCTGGAGGTGAGGACATGCTGACCGCACTCGTCCTCGGCGCCCTCATCGGCGTCCTGCTCGGGCTGCTCGGCGGCGGCGGCTCCATCCTCGCCGTCCCCGCCCTCGTCTACGGCGCGGGCCTGCCGCTGGCCTCGGCGGTTCCCGCGTCCCTGCTGGTCGTGGGCATCTCCTCGGCCACGGCCGCGCTGCCCCGCGTCCACGCCGGGCAGGTGCGCTGGCGGATCGCCGGCGTCTTCGGCGCCGCCGGGGCGGCGGCCGCCTTCGGCGGGGCCGCCCTGAACCGCCTCATGCCCGACCAGGCCGTGCTGCTCGGCTTCGCGGCGCTCATGGTGGCGGCCGGCTGGCGGATGCTGGCCGGCGGCGACCGGCTGGGCGGGGCGTGCGCCCTTCCCGGCGGCGGCGTCGACTGGCGCTCCTGCCTGCCCAAGTCGATCGGCGCGGGCGCGGCCGTCGGCGTGCTGACCGGGCTGTTCGGCGTCGGCGGCGGCTTCCTGATCATCCCGGCCCTGGTCGTCGGGCTGGGCCTGCCGATGGCCGCCGCGGTCGGCACCTCCCTGGTCATCGTGGTGGTCAACTCGGTCGCCGGCTTCGCCGCGCACGCCGGGGACGCGACGCTGGACTACGGCGTCATCGCGGCGTTCACCCTGGCGGCCGTCGCCGGATCGCTCGCCGCCGCCCGCCTCGCCCGGCGCCTGGACGCCGACCGGCTGCGGCGCTGGTTCGCCTACCTCGTCTTCGCCGTCGCGGCCTTCGTCGCCGCGCAGGCCGTCCTCCACCCGGGGGCGACCGGATGACCCGGCGGCGCCCCCTCCCGACGGACGCCCGGATCGGGCCGAAAGTCCCGATTCGGGGGGACGCTCGGCACTGACCCGCGGAACGCCCCGGGCGGGAAGGTGGAGGTGACTGAGGGAGGTCGCTGATGTGGGTCGTGCCCGAGCAACGGTCCGTCGTCGTCGGGGTGGACGGTTCCCCCAACTCCATGGCCGCGCTGCGCCGCGCCGCCCGCGAGGCCTCCGAACGCCACGCGCGGCTCGACGTGGTCCGCGTCATGGAGGCCGGCGAGGGCCCCGCGCGGCGCCCGTTCCAGGCGGTCAAGGAGTGGCTGCGGCTGCGCCGCCTGGTCGCCCGTGTGATCCCCCGATCCCGGCACATGACCACCCGGCTGCGCGTCCTGCACGGCGAGCCGGGCGTGGTGCTGGCCGAGGCGGCGGGGCGCGCCGAACTGCTGGTGGTCGGCGCCCGGTCGCACTCCGAGCACGGCAATCCGCTCGGCGGCGACACCGTCCCGGTCGTGCGGGAGCGGGCGCGCTGCGAGGTCGTGATCTGCGCGGACCAGAGGGCCGCCGCCGGCGACAGCCTCTGAGGCCCGCGGCGGACCGGGGAGGAGAGCCATGAAGCGCCGCACGGTCGGGGACGTCATGACCAGGAACTGGCAGGACCCCGCCGAGGTGCACGTCCGTGTCCAGGAGGGGGTCGTCCACCTCACCGGGCGCGTGGAGCGCAAGAGCCTGGTCCCGGTCGTCGTGCGCATGACCGCCGCCACGGAAGGCGTCGTCGACGTCGTCCAGAACCTCGGCTACGACTACGCCGACACCAGCGCCGCCCCCCACCCGGGGGTCTGAGGCCCGTGGAGGCCGCGGCCGTCGCCGAGACCCACATCGGCGTGGTCTTCTTCGCCGGGGACCGCGCCTACAAGCTGAAGAAGCCGGTGGACCTGGGGTTCCTGGACTTCAGCACCCGTGAGCTGCGCGAGCGCGCGTGCCACGAGGAGGTCCGGCTGAACCGGCGGTTCGCCCCCGACGTGTACCTCGGCGTCGCCGACGTGCACGGGCCCGGCGGCGACGTCTGCGACCATCTGGTCGTGATGCGGCGGATGCCCGCCGACCGGCGCCTGTCCACCCTGGTCAGGGCGGGCGCGCCGGTGCGGGACGCGCTGCGCGACACCGCCCGGATCCTGGCCGCCTGGCACTCCAGGGCGCCGCGCGGTCCCCGCGTCGCGGCCGAGGAGACCCGCGACGCCGTCCGGGGCCGCTGGCACGACAGTTTCGAGCAGACCGGGCCGTTCCGCGGCGCCGTCCTGGACGCCGCGGCCGCCGCCGAGACCGAGGCCCTCGCGGACGAGTTCCTCGCCGGCCGCGAGCCCCTGTTCGACGCCCGCATCGCCGACGGGCGCGTGGTCGACGGGCACGGCGACCTGCTGGCCGGCGACGTCTTCTGCCTGGACGACGGCCCGCGGATCCTCGACTGCCTGGAGTTCGACGACCGGCTCCGCTTCCTGGACGGTCTCGACGACGCCGCGTTCCTGGCGATGGACCTCGAACGCCTGGGCGCCCCGGACCTCGCCGAGCGCTTCCTCGGCTGGTACGCCGAGTACGCCGCCGACCCGGCCCCGTCCTCGCTGCGCCACCACTACGTGGCCTACCGCGCCTTCGTCCGCGCCAAGGTGGCGTGCCTGCGCCACGGCCAGGGCGCCCCGGACGCGGCCGCCGACGCCCGCGCCTACGCCGACGTCGCGCTGCGCCATCTGCGCGCCGGCCGCGTCGGCCTGATCATGGTGGGCGGGCTCCCGGGCACCGGGAAGACCTCCCTGGCCGGCGCGCTGGCCGACCGGCTCGGCTGCACGGTGCTCAGCAGCGACCGGATCCGCAAGGAGCTCGCCGGGCTGGCGCCCGCCGACCCGGCGGGCGCCCCCTACGGCTCCGGCATCTACACGCCGGAATGGGGCCGGCGCACCCACCGCGAGATGGCCGCGCGCGCCGCGAGCCTGCTCCGGATGGGCGAGACGGTCGTCCTGGACGCCTCCTGGACGTCCGAGGCCAACCGGGAACTCCTCGCCGCCGTCGCCGAGCAGGAGCACGCGCACCTGACGCCGCTGCGCTGCGAGGCGCCGGAGGCCGTCTGCGCCGAGCGGATGCGGACCCGCCCCCGGGGCGCCTCCGACGCCGACGCGGACATCGCCGCCGCCATGCGCGCGGACTCCGCGCCCTGGCCCGGATCGGCGACCGTCGACACCAGTGGGCCCCTCCCCCGCGCCGTCGACCAGGCCCTCGCCGCCATGGACCCCGCGGGTCCGCCGGACCGTTCTCCCGCACCCCGTCCTGCCTGACCGCCAGGCCGCCCGGCCGCGCGGGCCCGTCCTGCCGTCCGTCCTTCCCGCCGTCCGTCCTCCCGCCGGACACGCGTACGAGGGGCGCTCTCGGGGAGCGCCCCTCGTGTCGCGGATCAGGTCACTTGAGGAAGGGGAGGCGCTTGACCAGGCGGGTACCGCCCCACCAGCGGCCGAGGCCCAGGGTGTCACCGGCGCTGACCAGGGCCAGCCCGATGACCAGGATCGCGTAGACCAGGTGGTCGTCCATGAAGGGGTTGTTCTCCGGGGGGAGGACCGCCGACCACATCATCACCAGCAGGGCGGCTCCCGCCGCGGCGGCGACCCGCATGCCCACGCCCAGGACGAGGGCGGCGCCGATGCCGGCCAGCCCGAGCATGAACAGCCAGTCGGCCCAGGCCGCTCCCGCGATGTCGTGGTAGAAGCCGGCGAGCGGTCCGGCGGTCGCGTGCGCCATGAACCCGTCGGTCGGGCTGCCGCCGTCGATCCACGCCTTGGCCGCGGGGGTCTCGTGGCCCAGCCCGAAGGTCTTGTCCAGGAACGCCCACAGGAAGATCCAGCCGAGCGCGAGGCGGGCGGCGGCCCACGCGTAACGGGCGGCGTGCGACTCGGTCAGCGGCTTGGGGGTCACCACCCGGATCAGAGTGTCCCGGCCCATGTGGGTCTTGTGCTCGGAGAGTGCCATCGCCACTCACCTTCCATCGCATCGATGATCTCGTCACCCATGACTCAACCGTGGATCGGCATTGGCCTGTAGGTACGTTCGGCGCATGATCGGCGGGACCAAGGTCCCGTGTTCCGGGGGAAGGAGGGCCCGGGAGGGTCCCTCCCGCGAGGGGCTTCCGCCTCTGCAGCCGTCCAGGGCCGGTGCGTAGCGTCGTGGTGGAAGAAAGGTGAAGGGACGGCGTCATGGGAGCGACGACCATGCGAGCACGGACCGGACGCGTGACAGCACGGATCGACCGTTGGCGTCGCGGTTGCGGTTTCGACCGCAACGACCTGCGGCGCAACGTGGACCGGGTCCAGTGGCGGCTCGGACTCCTCCTGCTCATCGTCTTCATGAGCGCGGCGCCGCCGCTGCTCGCCCATGCCGTCCAGTCCGCCTACGGCTCAGGCGTCAGGGCCGAGCGGCAGCAGGCCGCCACCCGGCACCGCGTCGAGGCCACCATCGTGAAGGTGCGCGATCCGGGAGGCCGGCGCACGGTCACGGTCGCCTGGACCGACCCCGACGGGACGCGGCGGACCGGCGACTACACGACGTGGCGGGGAGCCGGCGTCGGGGAGCGCCTCGTCCTGTGGGCGGGGCCGGACGGCGTCTCGATCACACCGCCCCGCCGGCACGCGCAGACGGTCGTCCACACCGCGGTCGCCGGGACGGGCGTCGTCCTCGCCACGGGACTGCCCGTGCTCTGCCTCTACTGGCTCGTCCGGGCGCGGTGCGACCGGTGCCGGTTCCGGTCGTGGGACGCCGAGTGGGCGCGCCTCGACAACCACCGCATCGGCCCCTGACCCCGGTGGAGCCGGTTCGGGCGGAAGATCAGGCGGGCTTGAGTGGAACGCACCAGACCAGCACCGTGCCGCCCTCCGGGCGCCGTTCGGCGGAGCACGTGCCGCCCAGGCCCCCGGCACGGGCCTCCATGTTCCGGAGCCCGCTGCGGCGGCCGCCTTCGGTGATGCCGACGCCGTTGTCCTCCACCCGCACCGTGACGTCGTCCCCGACCTCGATGTTCAGCGCCGCCTCGGTGGCGTGCGCGTGCCGGGCGACGTTCGACAGGGCCTCCCGCACGACCGCGAGGAGCTGCTCGCCAATCTCCTCGTCGACCGAGGTGTCCAGCAGCCCGTCGAGCCGCACCGAGGGCGCGAACCCCAGATGCTCGGCCGCCCTGTCGGCCAGGGCGTGCACCCGGCTGCGCAGGGACGCCTCGTCGGTCTCGGGGCCCTGCAGCGCGAAGATGGACGAGCGGATCTGCCGGATGGTGTCGTCCAGGTCGTCCACCGCCCGCTGCACCCGGACGGCGACCTCCCGCTTCTGTGTGATCTTCATCGCCGCCATCAGCCCCATCGCGGTCGCGAACAACCGCTGGATGACGGTGTCGTGCAGGTCCTTGGCGATCCGGTCGCGGTCCTCCAGCAGCGCCAGCCGCTCGGCGTCCCGGCGGCGCTCGGCCAGCTCCAGGGCCACCGCCGCCTGCCCCGCGAACGCCTCCAGCAACCGCTGGGTCCCCTCCGAGAACAGTGCCCCGCCGGGCGGGTTGACCACCGAGATCACGCCGCGGGCCGCCGACCCGAGCCCCAGCGGCACGACCAGCAGCGGACCGATCGGCACCCGCGTGGGCACGTTCGCCTCGCGCGCCGCCTTCTCCCCGTCGGACAGCCGCAGGGCGGTCCCCTCGGTGAACACCGGCCCGGCCACCGAGTGCTCCAGCGGCACCCGCAGACCCTCCAGCCGCTCGGCGCCCTCCCCGCGGGCGGCCTCGACCACGAAGTGCGAGTCGCCCTCCTCCACCAGCGCCACGGCAGCGAGGTCGGCCTCGGCGATCTCCTGTGCCCGCTGCGCCACCAGCGTGGTCACCTCGTGCGGGTCGGTCCCCGACAGCAGCGCCGTCGAGATCTCGGCCGACGCCTCCAGCCACCGCTCGCGCCGGCGCGTCTCCTGGTACAGGCGGGCGTTCTCGATCGCGACGCCGGCGGCCGTGGCCAGCGCGATCACCACGACCTCGTCCTCCTCCTCGAACTGGCCGCCACCGACCTTCTCGGTCAGGTAGAGGTTGCCGAACACCTCGTCCCGCACGCGGATCGGGACGCCCAGGAACGTCCGCATCGGCGGGTGGTTGGCGGGGAAGCCGCTGGAGGCGGGATGGTCCCCGAGGTCCGGGAGCCGCAGCGAGCGCGGATCCCGGATCAGCAGGCCGAGGATCCCGTGCCCGTGCGGCCAGTGGCCGATCGCCTCGATCTCCTCGTCACCGACGCCCACGGTGACGAACTGCACCAGGTGCTCGCCCTCCTCGTCGATGACGCCGAGCGCGCCGTAGCGGGCGTCGACGAGGGTGGTGGCCGCCTCGGTGATCCGCCGCAGCACCGACTCCAGGTCGAGTTCGCTGCCGATCGAGACCACGGCCTCCAGCAGCGCGTGCACCCGGTCGCGGGTGGACCGCGCCGCCTCCAGCCTCGACTGCAGCTCAGACAGCAGATCGTCCAACTGCAACTGCGGCAGGATCAGCCGTGCCCGGTCATGGCCGGCCCCCGAATCATGAGCCACAGGTCCAGTATTACCCGGTCCGGGGAGAGAAGTCAGGTCAGGGACCTTAGACCCTGATGCTCCGGGCCGCCGATGCCCGACCCTGAGGGCATGCATCTCGACCAGAGCGGCATGGAGATCCTCGACGACGGGGAATGCCGGGCCCTGCTCCGCCGATCGACGATCGGCCGGATCGTCTTCACCCTCCAGGCGCTCCCCACCGTGCAACCGGTCAACTTCGTCCTCGACGGCGAGCTCATCGTGGTGAAGACGTCCTCGGCCTCCCGGCTGGCCACCGCCGCCTCCGACACGATCGTCGCCTTCGAGGTCGACGACATCGACGCCGACGCCGGCCGGGGCTGGTCGGTGGTCACCGTGGGCCCCGCCCGGCGCGTCACCGAGCCCGACGAGATCGCCCGGCTCTCCGCGCTCCCGCTGCGCAGCTGGGCGCCGGGCGAGCGCGACCAGTTCATCGTCGTCCGGCCCCGGCTCATCACCGGCCGCCGCAGCCCCGACCGCGTCCCGCTCAGGGCTCCACGATCATGACGTCGGCGACGGGCCGGCGGACGGTCTCCAGCGCCTCCCCCTCCGGCGCCCCGATGCGCAGGAGCATCTGCGGGTAGGCGTCCCGGCAGAAGTGGGTGCGGACGAAGGCGCGCAGCTCCGGAACTTCGAGTGCCTGGGTGTGGAAGGCCGCCGCCAGGTCGCTCTCGGCCGCCCTCAGCAGCGCCCGCTGCAGCGCCTGGCCGGTGCGCAGCCAGTCGGCGGGGCCGTCGCCGTCGGAGACCAGGAGCAGCGCCACTCCGGCCGCGGCCTTCCCCTCCGGGTGCGCGGGCTCGGCGCCCCATCCCTGGCCGCGCGCGAAGTCGCGGGCGGGGAAGTTCGGGCTGGTCTCGGGAGTCTGCCTGGGGTAGGCGCCCTCCTGGACGCCGTCCCTGCGGGCCGTCCTGGGCGAGGGCGCCCAGCGGCCGATCTCCGTGGAGTAGGCGGGGGTGCGGCGCTGGATGTGCTCGGCCGCGTCGGTCAGGGCGGCCAAGGCCCCCTTGACGTGCGGGTCGACCGCCTCGATCAGCCGGGCGCCCTCGCGCTCGACGTCGTAGCGCATGGCCGACAGGACCCCGGCGGGGACGGTCTCGGGGCGGAACGCGCCCCGGTGGCTGCGCCGGCGCCGGATCTGCTCGTGTTCCCGCAGGGTCTGCCGGTCCGCCGGGTCGCCGGGCTCCAGGACCACGTCGGCGAGCAGGTGCGGGCGGTCCGGATCGGGCAGCAGCCGCACGAGCGGGTCGTAGCCCTGGGCCCGCAGCGACAGCCGGAGGTCGTACAGGGCGGCGCCGCAGCTGATCAGCATCTCCCGGCCCATCGGGTCCGCGATGCCCAGGCGGCGGTCCGGGTCGGCGCGCAGGCTGACGCGCGGGCCGCGCACGCCGAAGCGCCACGGCTGGGTGTTGTGGACCGACGGCGCCCACAGGGCGTCCTCGACGGCACGCCCTATGTCGTCCGCGATGTCCGCAGAAGTCCTGTACCTGGTTTGCATGGGTCGCTCCTTCCCTCACCCTTCACCTCACCAGCCGCCCCCGCACCCGCGGCAGGGCCGAAGGTCCGTCCCGAAGGGGCGCAGGGACGTGTTCCGAGTCGGGACGTAGGTCCCGGGGGCGGGGGACCTCCGCTGACTGGGGACAGGTCCGGGGTCGGGGTAACGTCCAATCCGTCACCACTGGACCGAGGGAAACGAGAGCCATGACCGCCCAGACGCCAGGGAACGCGGGGACGATCCGGGTCTTTCTGATGGACGACCACGAGGTCGTCCGCCGCGGAGTCGCCGCGCTGCTGTCCGCCGAGGACGACATCGAGGTCATCGGCGAGGCCGGCACCGCGGCCGAGGCGCTGGCGCGGATTCCGGCCGTGCGGCCCGACGTGGCCGTCCTCGACGTCCGCCTGCCCGACGGGGACGGCGTGAGCGTCTGCCGCGAGCTGCGCTCCCAGCTGCCGGAGCTGGCGTGCCTGATGCTGACCTCCTTCGACGACGACGACGCCCTGTTCGAAGCGGTCATGGCGGGGGCGTCCGGCTACGTCCTCAAGCAGATCCACGGCTCGGACCTGGTCGGCGCCGTCCGCACCGTCGCCACCGGGCAGTCCCTCCTCGACCCCCGGAGCACGGCCCGCATGCTCGAACGGCTCCGCACCCGCCAGGAGAAGAGCGACCCGCTCAAGGGCCTGACCGAGCAGGAGCGCCACATCCTGGAGCTCATCGGCGAGGGCCTGACCAACCGGCAGATCGGCGAGCGCCTCTTCCTGGCCGAGAAGACGGTCAAGAACTACATCTCGAACATCTTCGCCAAGCTCGGCATGAGCCGCCGCACCCAGGCGGCCGCCCTGGCCGCGCAGCTCAAGGCCGACGGCGCCCGGGCCAGGCAGGGGCGCGACTGAGCCCTGGCCCGGC
Organism: Actinomadura coerulea; assembly: GCF_014208105.1. Lineage (NCBI taxonomy): Bacteria > Bacillati > Actinomycetota > Actinomycetes > Streptosporangiales > Thermomonosporaceae > Actinomadura > Actinomadura coerulea. Next base: position 1,069,576 of record NZ_JACHMQ010000001.1, on the reverse strand, counting down.
CGGGTCCTTGGGGGGGCGGCCGGGCCAGGCTTGCGCCACCGGTCACCTCCAGGCCGGGAACGCGGTCGCGGGCGCGGGCCACGGCGAGCTCGACGATGTCCCGGCCGCCGTCCAGCAGCCGCTCGCGCACGCGGGCGGCGCCCGGATCGGCCGGGACGTCGAACAGCCACGGCGTGACCACGTACACGACGTGCAGAGACATTCGGCGATCTCGGCGGTTCCTCCGCGCTCGGAGGCGTACGCCACCAGTACCCGGATCATGACGGCTCCTTCGCGTGGGGGTCGCGGTCGTGGACGACCGCGACCGGTCCCGGCGCCTCGTGCAGCACGAACCTCGCGACGGCGCCGAGCAGGGTCTTGGGGGACGAGCCGATGCCGCGGTCGCCGACCACGAGCAGCCGTGCGTCCCGGGCCTCGTCGGCGAGGGCGCGACCGGCCCGCTCCAGGACGAACCGCCGTTCGACGGCGACCTGCGGGTGCGCGGCGAGCAGGGGCGCGACCGCCGCGGCGAACCGCGCCCTGGCCTGCTCCTCGAGCCCCTGCGGATCGCTGAACGGCAGCCGGTCCGGGGCCGGGAGCGAGGCGGGGTCCCACCACGCGCACACCAGCGTCACCGGGGCTTGCCACAGCGCGGCCTCGCACAGGGCGAACCTCAGCGCGGCCTGGCTCGCGGGCGACCCGTCGATGCCGACGACGATCCTCTTGCCGGCGGGCGCCGGCTCGTGGGAGGGCACGACGACGACGGGGCGGTCGGCGTGCGCCGGCACGTGGACGGCGGTCGAGCCCAGCGGCAGCCGGTCGAACCCGCCGGCCCCGCGGGCGCCGACCACGATCAGTTCGGCGTCCCGCGACGCCGCCAGCAGCGCGGCGGGCGGCGTGCCCTTGGACAGCAGCGGCCGCACGTCCAGACCGGGCGCGGTCTCCCGCGCGATCCGGAGCCCCTCCTCCAGGGCGATGGTGCCCATGCCGCGGACGATCTCCAGTGCCTCGTCGCCCTCCGGCCCCGCGGGGTAGGGCCAGTTCCAGGCGTGGCAGACCCGCAGGGGCACGGCCCGCAGGGCCGCCTCCGCCGCCGCCCAGCGCAGGGCGCGCCCGGCGGCGGGGGAACCGTCGAACCCGACCAGGACATGTGGTCCGTCCATCGTCTTCCACCTCCAGGCTCCCCAGCCTCACAACCCGGGCGCGAGGCTGTCAGGGGCGTGGGTCCGCCGACGCAGGGACCTTCGGCCCTGATCTTCGCCGCGGCGCCGGGCCAAGCTGGTGGCGGCAGGAGGTGCGACGATGGACGTTCGCTGCGACCCCGCGGTCGCCGACCCCGGCGGCCGGGGGCGCGGGCCGCGATGACGACGGCTCCGGCGCCCTACCGCAGGACGGCCGAAGAGGTCGTGCGCGAGTTCGGAGGCGACGCCTCCCACGGGCTCGCCTCCGGCGAGGCGGCGCGACGGCTGGAGCGCGACGGGCCCAACACGCTGCCCGCCGCGCGCGGACGCGGCCCCGTCGTGCGCTTCCTCCTCCAGTTCAACAGCCCGCTGATCTACGTGCTGCTGGCGTCGGCGGCGGTGACCGGGCTGCTCGGCGAGCACGTCGACGCGCTGGTGATCCTCGGTGTGGTGGTCGTCAACGCCGTCGTCGGCTTCGTCCAGGAGTCGCGCGCGGAGAAGGCGCTGGGCGCCCTGGCCGCCATGGCCCAGACGGCGGCGCTGGTCGTCCGCGACGGCGCGGCCCGGCGCGTGCCGTCGGCCGAACTGGTGCGCGGCGACCTGGTCAGGCTGGAGGCGGGCGACAAGGTCCCGGCCGACCTGAGGCTGCTGCGCGCCGACGAGTTCGCCGTGGACGAGTCGGCGCTCACCGGCGAGTCGGTGCCCGTCGCCAAGGGCACCGCGGCGCAGGACGAGGCCGCCCTCGCCGACCGCGCCGGCATGGCCTTCTCCGGCACGCTGGCGACGGCCGGAAGCGCCGCGGGCCTGGTGGTGGCGACCGGCGCGGACACCGAGCTCGGCGGCATCAACCGGCTGGTGCAGGGCACCGGCGCGGTGCGGACGCCCCTCACCCGCAAGATCACCCACTTCAGCAAGATCGTGACGGTGGCGATCCTGGCGCTGGCCGCGCTGACCTTCCTCATCGGCGTGCTCCGCGGGCGCGGCGCGACCGAGATGCTCACCGCCGCGGTCGCCCTCGCGGTCGGCGCGATCCCCGAGGGCCTGCCCGCGGTCGTCACGATCACCCTCGCGCTCGGCGTCTCGCGCATGGTGCGCCGCGGCGCCATCGTCCGGCACCTGCCCGCCGTCGAGACGCTCGGCAGCACCACCGTCATCTGCACCGACAAGACCGGCACGCTCACCCAGAACCAGATGACCGTCACCGCCGTCACCGCCGGCGGGCGCGACTACACCGTCACCGGCACCGGCTACGCGCCCACCGGGACGATCCGGCGGGACGGCCGCGACGTCGACGCCGCCGCCCACCCCGCGCTCAGGGAGACCCTGCTGGCCGGTCTCGGCTGCAACGACGCGCAGCTGCACCGGCGGGACGGCTGGCACATCACCGGGGACCCGACCGAAGGCGCCCTGCTGACCAGCGCGGCCAAGGCCGGCCTCGACGGCGTGCCGGACCGCGTCGCCACCCTGCCGTTCACCGCCGAGCGCCGCTACATGGCCACCCTGCACCAGGACGGCGCCGTCTACGTCAAGGGCCCCGTCGAGCGGATCCTGGAGCTGTGCGAGGACGCCGCCGGCCCGGACGGCGCGCCCGTCCCGCTCGACCGCGCGGCGGTCACCGCGCGCGCCGAGGCCTACGGCGGCCAGGCACTGCGCGTGCTCGCCTTCGCCCGGGGACGCGCGGGCGGCTCCGGCCTGGACGAACCGCCCCCGCTGACCTTCCTCGGCCTGCAGGCCATGCTCGACCCGCCCCGCGAGGACGCCGCGCGGGCCGTCCGGACCTGCCACGACGCCGGCGTCCAGGTCAAAATGATCACTGGTGACCACGCCGCCACCGCGCGCGCCGTCGGAGCCCGCGTCGGGCTGCACGGCGAGGTGATGACCGGCGCCGAGCTCACCGCCGGTGTCTCCGCCGACCGCGTCCAGGCCACCACCGTCTTCGCCCGCGTCTCCCCCGAGCAGAAGCTCCGCCTCGTCCAGATCCTTCAGGACCGCGGGCACGTCATCGCGATGACCGGGGACGGGGTCAACGACGCGCCCGCGCTGAAGCAGGCCGACATCGGCGTCGCCATGGGACGCGCCGGCACCGACGCCGCCAAGGAGTCGGCCGACATGGTCCTGACCGGCGACGACTTCGCCTCGATCGAGAAGGCCGTCGAGGAGGGGCGCGGCGTCTTCGACAACCTCGTGAAGTTCATCGTCTGGGCGCTGCCGTCCAACATCGGGCTCGGGCTCGTGCTGGTCGCCGCGATCGTCGCGGGCACGGCGCTGCCCGTCCTGCCGCTGCAGGTCCTCTGGCTGAACATGACCGCGGTGCTCGTGCTGGGCCTGCCGTTCTCCGTCGAGCCCAAGGACGAGCACATCATGAGCCGCCCGCCCCGCGACCCGTCCCTGCCGCTGCTCACCCGCGCGATGACGCTGCGCATCCTGGCGGTCTCGGCGATCCTGCTCGCCGGGGCGTTCGGCCTCCAGCACTGGGAACGCGCCCACGGCGCCACACCGCAGGTGGCGCAGACCATCGTCGTCAACGTCTTCGCGCTGACGCTGCTCACCTACCTCTTCAACTGCCTGTCGCTGGACCGCCCGCTGCTGTGGCGCGGCGTCCGCCGCAACCCCTGGGTCGGCGCCAGCGTCCTGGCCCTCGTCGCCATCCAGGCGCTCTACACCTACGCGCCCTTCATGAACGGCCTGTTCCACTCCGCCCCGCTCGGCGCCGGCGCCTGGGCGCGGATCGTCGTCATCGCCGCCGTCTCCTACGTGGTGATCGAGATCTTGAAGTACGTCCAGTGGCGCGCCGATCCGGCCCTCCGGCAACCGAGCGGGGGACGTTCGCCCCTGCCCGCGGCCGGCGCCCAAGAGGAGTCTGGAGCCGGAGGCAAGCCGTCCAGCCCGGAGGAGGAGCCATGACGTCGAGCCCACCGCTGGAGCAGCGCGCCGTCGCCGAGCTGATGAGCCGCGACCTGCTCACCATCGCCGCGGACGAGTCCGTGCTCATGGCCTGGGAGCTGATGTGCCGGGCCGAGATCCACCACCTGCCGGTCACCGACGTCGAGGGCGGGTTCCTCGGCGTCCTGGACGCCCAGACCCTCACCTCCACCTGGAACGCCGCCGTCCCCCGCGAGGCCCGCCGCCCCGTCACGGCCCTCCTGCCCCCTCAGGCGCCCGCGACGGTGCGCCCGTCGGACACGGTCGCCGAAGCGGCGCTGGCCATGCTGGAGTCGGACCGGGACTACGTGGCGGTGACGGACGAGCACGGCGCCCTGGCGGGCCTCGTCACCGCGCGGGACCTGGTCTGCGCCCTCGCCGGAGTGCACCGCGAGATCCCTGCGCGGACCGGGGGCATGCCGTCGCTGTACCGGATCGAGCCCGTGCTCCCCCGCGAGACCCCGGCCCCTCACCCGGGCCGCAGCAACATCCCCCCTGACTGAAAAACGGCGGGCGGGGCCCCTCTCAGGCGACGCTCTGGGCGGCGTACCGGGGCGCCGGGACGATCGCCACCGAGCAGGGGGCGTGGTGCAGCATCGCCGAGCTGGTCGCCCCCAGCAGCAGCGGATCCAGGCTTCCGGTGCCGCGGTCGCCCACCACGAGCAGGTCGGCGCCGTCGGCGGCGTTCAGCAGCGTCTCCCGGGGACGCTCCAGCAGCAGCGAGACGTCCACGTGGACCTTCGGGTACCGCCGCCGCCAGGGGTGGACGACCCGCTCCAGCATCGCGGCCCGCGCCTGGAACAGCCTGGCCTTGTCGGCGAACAGCGGCAGGTCGCTCTGGGGGACGGCGCCCGGCTCCCACGCCCCGTGCACGACCCGCAGGTCGCACTCGCGCAGCGCGGCCTCTTCAATGGCGAAGCCGATCGTCGCGTCCGCGCCCTCCGACGCGTCGACTCCGGCCACGATGAGACCGTGACCGCCGTCCGCGCCGTGGCCGCCGCCCGCGCCGCGGACGGCCACCACGGGACGGCGGGTCCGCGCCGGGAGCTCCATCGCCGTCGAGCCCGCGGGCAGCCGGTGCCGCTCGTGCGAGCCGACCACGATCAGCTCCGCGTCGTCGGACTCGTACACCAGCGTGTCGCAGGCGGGCTCCCGCCTCAGCAGCGTCCGCACCTTCCCCCCGCCCAGATCGCGTGCGCGGCGCGCCCCCTTGCGCAGGAGGTTCTCTCCCGCCCGCTGGAGCACCGCCTGCACGCCGGGGTCCACGTGACCGCTCGGGTACGGCCAGTGCCAGCAGTGGCACAGCATCAGGTCGAGCCCGCGCAGCCGCGCCTCCTCCACCGCCCAGCGCAGTGCGGGGTCGTTCTCCTTGGTCCCGTCGTAGCCGAACAAGACGTTCGACCTCTGGGCCTTCGTCAGCGCGGCCATCCGTCCGCCCCCTCATCGTGCAGAGGTCCCGCCTCCAGTTTCGGCCGGTCGGAACACGCGGGGCACGGGCCGAAGGTCCCGCCGCGCCGGGTCGTCCGGTACTGCCGGGAGGCGAGGGGCCGATGGCAGCGTGGCTGGCGGGAGTGCCCAAGCGAGGGCCCGGAGCGGCCTCCCCCGTCCGCATCTCCTACGGCGCCGAGAACGTCGAGATCCAGCCCGGCGCGTCCTGGGAGAGCCCCCTGGCGGCCGGAAGCCCCCCGCCGGCGGGGGGCTGAGCCGGACCATTCGAAAGGCCCGGCCGGAACGGGACGGACGGCGTCCGGCGAGGTGACCTTGGCCCTCTCCCGCCCGCCGCGGCCGAGACGGAGCATGGAGTCATGAGGGAGGAGACCATGGGGAGCGCGGAGGAGGCGGCGGGCCTCACGCGAGCGGAGTGCCTGCGCCTCATGAGCACGGCCGCCGTCGGGCGGATCGTCTTCACCGAGCAGGCGCTGCCCGCCGTGGCGCCGGTCGGTTTCGTCGTCGACGGCGAGGACGTCGTCATCCCGGTGCCGCCCGGTTCCAGGCTGCTCGCCGCGACCCGAGGGGCGATCGTTGCCTTCCAGGCCGACGATCTGGACGCCGCCGGCCGCAGCGGGTGGTCGGTCACCGTCGTCGGACGGGCCCGGGTCGTCCGCGATCCCGGGGAGAGCGCCCGCGAGGCCCTCCGGCCCTGGACGGGCGCGGAGTTCATCCTGGTCTCCTGCGGGCGGGTCACCGGCCAGCGCGTCGGGGCCGTCCCGGTCGGCGACCGCGAGACCGCGGCCTGAACGGCGCGGCGGCCCACGCCGCCCGTTCGTCCCCGTTCCCATCGCGGAAGGCCCGGCGGTTCGCCGGGCCTTCCGCGGTGCGGCGACCATGTCCGGTGCCCGCTCACGGCGCGGGGGGCTCCGCGGCGGGGACGACGGCGACCGGGCAGTGCGCGTGGTGCAGGAGGCCGTGCGTCACCGCGCGGCTGCGCGGAACGGTCAGACCCTCGCGGGGATGCGAGCCGGCGATCACCAGATCGACGTCGCGGGACGCGGCGACGAGCGCGGCGGCGGGGTTGTCCCGCACGATGTCCTCCACGACCTCCACCCCCGGGAAGCTCTTGCGCAGGGGCGCGTGGGCCTCGATGACGCGCCACCGGGCCCGCTCCTCGACGCGGCGGAGGTCGAGGCCCGCTCCGGCCTCGTCCAGGGCCGCGGGGAACGGCCAGGCGTGCACGACGCGCAGCCTCGCCTCCCGCACGACGGCGGCCCGGAAGGCGTACCCCAGCACGGCGGAGTCGTCGCCGAGACCGATGCCCACGGCGATCTCGCGGCGTTCGGCGGCCGGTTCGCCGCGCACCACCACGACCGGGCAGGCGGAGTGGCGGACCGCGCCCAGCCCGACCGAGCCGAGGATCAGACCGGCGAACCCGCCGAGTCCGCGGCACCCCACCACCAGCTCGAACGCCTCCTCGGAGTGCTCGGCCAAGGCCCGGACGGTGCGCGCGGACGCCAGTTCAAGGCTCACCGGCACCTCCGGCCGCCGGGCGTGCGCGACGCGCTCGGCCGCGGCCAGCACCTCCTCGCCCCGCAGCGACAGCGACACCACCTCGCCGGGGGCGGTGTTGAGCGGGACGTCGAACCCCCACCGCTCCACCGCGTGCAGGATCTTCAGGGCGCGCCCGTACCGGGCGGCCTCGTCCGCCGCCCAGGCCACGGCCCGTTCGGAGGGCACGGAGCCGTCGGCTCCGACGATGATCGGATCGGACATGGTCAACTCCTCTTCGCTTCTCCCCGCCGGACGTCCCGCCGGGGCGGCGCCGGTCACCGGTCGATGGGCACCACGACCACGGGGCAGTGCGCGTGGTGCAGCACCGCGTGGTTGACCCGGCCCAGCGCCATGCCGATCCGGCCCGTCCGGCGGGCGGCTCCGACCACCACCAGGGCGGCCGTCCGCGACGCCTCGACGAGGGCGTCGGCGACCGCGCGGTCCGAGACGAGCTGCTCGACCCGGACGTCCGGATGGTGCTCGCCGAGTCCGGCCAGGGCCTCCGACAGTTCCAGATCCTCCATCACCCGCCGCCGGGGGGACCCGAACTCGCCGCCCACGGCGTGCAGCGCCAGGATCCCGGCGCCGCGCGAGGCGGCCTCCTCGAAGGCCCAGCCCGCCATGGCGCTCTCGCCGGGCCGGTCCTCGACCCCGACCACGATCCGCGCCGGGGCCTCGGCGGGGTAGGGCGCCTCGCGCGGCACCACCAGGACCGGGCAGCGGGCGTGCGCGGCGGTGTACAGCCCGACCGACCCGAACAGCAGTCCCTCGAACCCTCCCAGGCCGCGCGAGCCGACGGCCACGAGCGCCGCGTGCTCGCTGCCCTCCACCAGCGCGCCGCCCGGGTCCGTCCGGTCCAGCCGCGTCGCGACGTCGAGACCGGGATGCACCTTCAGCGCGTACTGCCGCGCTTCGGCGAGCAGGTCCTCCCGCTCGGCGACCAGCCGGCCCAGCGCGTCCTTCGGGATCACCCCGTCGTCCACCAGCGCGCGGGACGCGTGCACCAGCTCCAGGGGCCGGCCGTGCCGGACGGCGTAGTCCGCGGCCCAGTCGAGGGCCCGCCAGGCGTGGGCGGAGCCGTCGACGCCCACGATGATCTGGGTCGGCATGGCCTCTCCTTTCCGGGTCGTCTCGCCGCTCGCCGGGACGGCGCGGCGGTCGCGGACGACCGCGCGCGTTCAGCGGGTCAGGACGACTTTGAGGGCGCCGGTGCGGGCGGCGTCGGAGAAGACGTCGTAGGCCTTCGGGAACTCGTCCAGCGAGAAGTGGTGGGTGACGAACCGGCCGGCGTCCAGCTGGCGCCCGGCGACGAGCCGGAGCAGGGTCGGCGTGGAGAAGGTGTCCACGAGCCCGGTGGTGATGGTGATGTCCCGGATCCACTGCTCTTCCAGGTGCAGCGAGGCCGGAGCGCCGTGCACGCCGATGTTGGCGATGTGCCCGCCGGGGCGGGCCAGCGCGACGGTCAGCTCGAAGGCCTCCGGGACGCCGACGGCCTCGATGGCCACGTCGGCGCCGAGGCCGCCGGTCATGTCGCGGACCGCCGCAAGGGCGTCCTGCCGGGAGTTGTTGACCGTGGCGTCGGCGCCGAACTGCTTGGCCGCCTCCAGCCGGCTGTCCGCCAGGTCGATGGCGACGACGTGGCTCGGGCTGAACAGCCGCGCCCCCATGATCGCCGCGAGCCCGATCGGGCCGGCGCCCACCACCGCCACGACGTCGCCGGGGCGGACGGCGCCGTTGAGCACGCCGACCTCGTAGCCGGTCGGCAGGATGTCGGCCAGCATCAGCACGTCCTGAGCTGGCACGCCGGCCGGCAGCGGGTGCACGGAGGTGTCGGCGAACGGCACCCGGACGTACTCGGCCTGCGTCCCGTCGATCTTGTGGCCGAGGATCCATCCGCCCCCGCCCAGGCACTGCCCGTAGCGGGCCTCGCGGCAGAACCGGCACGTCCCGCACGCGGTGATGCACGACACCAGCACCTGGTCGCCGGGCTTGACCGTCCGGACGCCCGAACCCGCGGCCTCGACCGTGCCGACCGCCTCGTGCCCGAGGATCCGCCCGTCGGTCACCGCCGGGACGTCTCCCTTGAGGATGTGCAGGTCCGTGCCGCAGATGGTCACCGCGTCCACCCGCACCACCGCGTCCCCGTCCGCGAGGATCTCGGGCTTGGGCACGTCCTCCCAGGACTTGCGGCCGGGCCCGTGGTACACCAGCGCTCGCATGGCGAGCCTCCCTCATCGGTCCTCAGGTTCGCTACCAGAGTCGATCTCGGGGAGACGCCGTCGGCAGGGCCTAACGTCCCGGGGCGGGGGCCTAACGTCCCGGCGCGCCGGGCGGCTCGGGCGCCGCGGGGACCGGCGCGGCGCCGGGCTCCGCCTCGCCCATGTCCAGCCGGAACGGCGGGTACCGGTCGGTCATCAGGAAGGCGTAGCCGGCCACCCGCAGGACCCACCGGTCCATCCCCATCACGAACGGGAAGACGCCCCGCAGGTAGCCGCCGGTGAACAGCAGCGCGACCGCGGCGACGAGCACCAGCAGGCCGACCACGCCCGGCGAGTTCCAGTTCTCCCCGCCCATGCCGCCGCCGGTGAAGAGCGAGACCACCAGGTAGTGCGGGATCGCCAGCAGCCACCACTTCACCAGCACCAGCCCCCGCGACAGACGCTCGGGATAGCCGATGTCCAGGCGGGCCGGGTAGTCCGGGACGTCCTTGAGGGTGAACGGCGGGTACCGGTCGGTGCCCAGGGCGCCGTATCCGTAGAAGGCCACCCGCCACGCCCAGCGCAGCACCCCGACGTCGAACTCGAAGATCGACCGCGGGTAGCGGCCGGTCACCAGGATCGCGAAGAAGGCGATCACGGTGAGCACGGTGAACGCGATCCCGAGGAAGAACAGCACGACGTAGTGCGGGATCAGCAGCAGCCACTTCACCAGCCAGAGCCACCGCGACAACGGCTCCTCCAGCCGTCCCTCCACGTGGACCGGCATGTCTCGGCCGTCCATCTCGCCCTCCCCTGAGCCGAGCGCCCGGCGGCCCGGTGCCACCGGGCGTCTCCTAGAACCACGGTCGGCTTCCGCGCGGCGGCGGCGTAGGGAGGAACGTCCGCACCCCTCAGGGACCAAGGTCGGGGTCCCGATCGCTCAGGGGCGCGCGTTCAGCGGCACATCGCGTCGATGTGGTCCGAGAAGTGCGGGAACTCCGCGCGCGCGGCGGTCACGATGTCGGTGGGGGAACGACGGCCGGGGGCGTGGCGTTCGGCGATCGCCCGGAAGGCGTCGTTCGGCTCCTCGGGGGACTCGGGGTCCTCGAACGCCTCCCCGGGCCCGAGGCCGGCGGCGAACAGCCACAGCAGGTCGCCGAGATCGCGCGCGATCACGCCGCGGTCACCCTCGGAACCGATGTAGACCACGGGCTGGCCGGTGACCGGTACGCCGGGCCGCACCAGCCAGAAGCCGGCGTAGTCGCCCGCCCCCGTCGAGCCGAAGAAGCGGAACACGCCGCCGTCCGCGTCCGGGTTGCCGGTCCAGAGGCGGAACCACCACGTCGTCTTCGCGGGGTCCTCCAAGCGGTCGTACATCTCGAAGTCGCAGCCGCGCGCCTCGTCGGTCTCGTCGTCCCATTCCCATTCGAAGCCGATCGCGGCCACCTCGGCGAGAGCGGTGGGCAGCGCGAGTTCCTCAGGCATGTCCGTCACCCCGGCAGGCTAGGCGATCTTCGCCCGTACCGGGGCGGAAGCCGCGGATCAGCGCGCGGGCGGGGCCGTGCGGCCGGCGCCGACCCGGAAGCGGTCCGGGGCCGGGCGCTCGTCCGACGCCGCCTCGGCGACGATGCGGCCGAGCAGCGGCGCGAACTTGGCGCCGTGCCCGGAGCACGGCGAGGCGACCGTGATCCCGCCGGCGCCGTCGACCACGAAGTCCTCGGTGGGGGTGTTGGTGAACAGGCAGGTCGTCTCCGCGTACGGTTCGGGGACGACGCCGGGCAGGGCCCGCCGGGCGTAGGCGACGATCCGTTCGCGGTTGGCCGGGTCGATCGCACCGGTCCGCGCGGCCGCGCTCCGGATCGGCCGTCCGCCGTTGAACTCGGCGACCTTCTGGCCGCTCCGGCCGCCGGGGAGGGCGGCGTCGCGGCCGCCGGGCAGGCCGTAGACGAGCGCGTCGGACTCCTTGTGGATGAACGTCGGCCACGCTCCGCCCGGATCGTCGCGGTACGGGAAGTGGTAGGCGTTCTCCTGCATCACCTGGAGCGGCGGGAACGCGGCCAGGAGCGAGTCCGGCAGCCCGATGCCGCCGAGCAGGTCGGGCAGCCAGCCGCCCGCGGCGACGACGACCTTCTCGGCCTCCTCCACCCGCCCGTCCACGCCCACCACCCGGTGGCGGGTGCCCACCCGCTCGACCGACGCCACCGGGCGGCCGGTCTCGACCCGGGCGCCCTCGTCCCGCGCCAACCGCAGCATGGCCGACACCGCGGCCTCCGCGTCGACCACGCCGGCGTCCGGGTGCCACAGCACCTCGCCTCCGCCGTCACCGAAGCGGAACTGCGGCCAGCGCGCGGCCGCCTCGGCGGCGCCGAGCAGCTCGTGCTCGACGCCGACCCTCGCGAGCACCGCGGCCAGCGCCGCGGGATCCCGCGCCGCCCCGGCGTCCAGGGAACCCGTGCGGATGACGAGCCGCTCGCCGGACAGCCGCTCCAGCTCCCGCCATTCTCGCCGTGCGTCGACGACCATCTGGGCGTAGAACGGGTCGGCGTAGGCGTAGCGGAGGATCCGCGCGGACCCGTGCGAGCTGCCCTCGGCGTTGGCCGGCGTGCGACGCTCCAGCACCGTCACCTCATGCCCTCGCCGGGCCAGCTGCCAGGCGGTCGCGGCCCCGACGAGGCCCGCCCCGACGACGACGTACGTGCCCATCGTGATGATTCCCTTCCGCCTTGGACTGGTTCATCACCGTAGGCTGGCGCGGTGGACAGCGATAGGTTCGTCGCCGGATTCGACTACCCGATGTTCGTGGTGACCGCCGCCGATCCCGGCACGGGGACGCGGGCGGGCTGCCTGGTCGGATTCACCACGCAGACCAGCATCGAGCCGTTCCGGTTCCTGGTGTGCCTGTCCCGCCGCAACCGGACCTACCGCGCGGCGCAGGCGGCGGCGGTCCTGGCCGTGCACGTCCTCGGACGCGGTGAGGACCAGCGGGAACTGGCGGCCCTGTTCGGAGAGCGGACCGGCGACGAGATCGACAAGTTCGCCCGCTGCGCCTGGCGGCCGGGCCCCGAGGGCGTGCCCCTGCTCACCGGCGCCCCCCGCCGCATGGTCGGCCGGATCGTGGAGCGCGCCGAGCTCGGGGACCACGCCGGGTTCCTCCTGGCTCCGATCGACGTGACGGTCCAGGCGGAGGCGGCCCCGCTCACCTTCCGGACCCTGCCGGACCTGGAACCGGGCCACGAGGCCGGCTGACGGTCCGCTTCAGTCCGGGACGGCCAGCAGATCGCGTTCACCGGCCTGCGGGGCGGGCGACGGCGGCGCGGTCCGGCGGAGCACGGCGAGGGCGACGAGGACGGCGGCCGCCAGGAGCGCGGCGCCGAGGCCGAGGCCGAGCGCGTAACCCTCGTTGAGGGCCCGGGGCGTGGAGGCGCCGCCGGTGCGGTGCTGCGCGGCGGTGCCGAGGGCGGCCAGGCCGAGAGAGGCGCCGATCTGGCGCGAGCTGTTGAGCAGCGCCGATGCCGTGCCGGTCTCCCGCGCCGCGACGCCCGCGGTGGCGATGGAGACCAGCGGCGCCAGGCAGAGCCCGAAGCCCACGCTGGCGACGATCGAGGGCCCGAGCACGTCGGTCGCGAACGAGCCGTCCGAGCTGATCATGCCGAACCAGGCGAACCCGGCCGCCGTCAGCAGCCCGCCGGCGACCAGCAGGGTCCGCGGGGCCAGCCGGTAGCCGAGCTTCACGGCCAGGACCGATCCGGCGACCACTCCCAGCGCGAACGGCAGGAACATGGTCCCGGTCAGCGCCGCTCCGTGCCCGAGGACCCGTTGCAGGTAGAGGGACATGAAGTAGAAGGACGAGGTCATCGCGGCGCCGACCAGGAGGTTGAAGGCGTTGGCCCCGGCCACCGACCGGTTGGAGAACAGGCCCAGCCTGATCAGCGGGTCGCGTGAGGTGGTCCGCTCCAGATAGAGGAACGCTGCCAGCAGGACGGCGGCGACGGCCAGGGTCGCCAGGGTGGCGGGCGAGTTCCACCCGTGCCGGTCCGTGCGGACGACCCCGAACACCAGCAGGCTCATGCCCGCGGTGGCCAGGACGGCGCCGAGGACGTCCGGGCGGCCGCTGCGGTCCGGGGGCGGGCCGGCGGGGACCCCGCGCCAGGCCAGTGCCAGCGCGCCGGCGGCCATCGGCACGTTCACCAGCATCACCCAGCGCCAGCCGGCGTACTCGGTGAGCACTCCCCCGATCAGGACGCCGAGCGCGCCTCCGGCGGCGTTCGTCGCGCTCCAGATCCCGAAGGCCCGGACCCGATCCCGGCCCGAGGGGAACGTCGCGGTCAGCAGCGCCAGCGCCGCCGGGGCCAGCGCCGCCGCGCCGACGCCCTGGGCGGCGCGGGCGGCGACGAGATGGCCGGGTTCCTGGGCCAGGCCGCCGGCGAGGGACGCCAGGCCGAACAGGCCGAGCCCGAGCAGGAGGACGGGTTTGCGGCCGTACCGGTCGGCGGCCTTGCCCCCCAGCAGGAGCAGCCCGCCGAAGGAGAGCGCGTAGGCGTGGATGACCCAGGTCAGCCCGGCCGCGCTGAACCCGAGGCCCGCGGCGATCCGCGGGAGCCCGACGTTCACCACCGACAGGTCCAGCGACACCATGAACTGCACGACGGCCACCGCGGCGAGCGTGCGCCCGGGGCCGATCCCGCCTCTGTCTTCGATCGTGTGCATGCCTGACATCGTGATGTTCGAGCAGGTCGGCGCACATCGCGCCGAGGATGCCCTTTTTCGCTGACGCCCCGGGCGTACGATCACTGCCACTACACCGCGAGATGTAGCGATTTCTCCGCCGTTCCGCCGAGGAATCCCGGTGGAAACGGCCCTAATCTGCACGGATGAGCTCCATGAACCGGTGGCGGCCGCTCGTCCAGGACGGCCTGCTCGCCGTGGCGATGGCCCTCTTCCTGTCGGTCGTCGTGGCCATCACCCCGCACGCGGGGGCGCTCGACCTCGCCGCCGCCCTGGCCGGCTCCCTCGCGCTCGTCGCCTGGCGGCGGGCGCCCCTGGCGGCCCTGGTCGTCAGCGCGGGCTGCATGCTCGCGCTCGCCGCCCACGTCCGGCCGGGCCCCTCGGCCGCCTTTCCCGTCATCGTGGCCGTGTTCGCCGCGTTCAGGGCGGGCCACCGGCTCGCGACGGCGCTGGTGGGCACGGCCTTCCTGGGCGCCGGCCTGATGGTGCGGCTGCCGAGCGCCGACGGGGCCCTGCGCGATCTCCAGAGCCTCTCGCTGCTGGTCGGGTGGTTCGTGGCGGCCGGGGTGACCGCGACGGTGACCCGGCACCGGCAGGCCTACCTGGAGGAGGCCGAGCGGCGGGCCGCCGAGGCCGAGCGCACCCGCGAGGAGGCCGCCCGGCGCCGCGCCGGCGAGGAGCGCCTGCGCATCGCCAGGGAGCTGCACGACTCCCTCACGCACAGCATCTCGATCATCAAGGTCCAGGCGGGGGTGGCGGTCCACCTGGCGCGCAGGCGCGGCGAGGACGTCCCGCCCGCCCTGCTGGCCATCCAGGAGGCCAGCGGCGACGCCATGCGCGAGCTGCGCGCCACGCTGGAGGTGCTGCGCGACGCCGACCACGCCGAGGGCGAGTCCCTAGCCAGCGGCCTCGACCGGCTCGACGACCTGGTGGAGCGGGCCCGCTCCATCGGGCTGCCGGCCACGGTGACGATCTCCGGCACGCGGCGCGACCTGCCCTCCGAAGTGGACCGGGCGGCCTACCGGATCGTCCAGGAGGCGCTGACGAACGTCTCCAGGCACGCGGGCGGTGCTTCCGCGGCGGTGCGCGTCGACTACGCGGGCGGGGAGCTGGTCGTGCAGGTCGACGACGACGGCGGGGCCGACCCGGACGCGCCGCCGGTGCCCGGCACGGGCCTGCTCGGCATGCGCGAGCGCGTCGCGGCGCTCGGCGGGCGGCTGCGTGCCGAGCCCCGCCCCGAGGGGGGCTTCACCGTGCGCGCCGAACTCCCCCTGGGCGGCCCCTCATGATCCGCGTGCTGCTCGTGGACGACCAGGCGCTCATCCGCGGCGGCTTCCGGGCCCTGCTGGAGATCGAGGACGACATCGAGGTGGTGGCCGAGGCCGCGAACGGCGAGCTGGGCGTCGCGCTCGCCGCCGAGCACCGGCCCGACGTCGCCCTCGTCGACATCCAGATGCCGGTGATGGACGGCATCGAGGCGACCCGGCTGATCGCCGCCGATCCCCGGCTGAGCGGCGTCCACGTCGTGATCCTCACCAACTACGGCCTCGACGAGTACGTCTTCAACGCGCTGCGCGCCGGGGCCTGCGGGTTCATGGTCAAGGACACCGAGCCGGAGGACCTGGTGCGGGGCGTCCGGGTCGCGGCCCGCGGCGACGCGCTGCTGTCCCCCGCGATCACCCGCCGCCTGATCGGCGAGTACGTGGCGCGCCGCCCCGACCCCGCCCCCGAGGGGCTCGACACGCTCACCAGGAGGGAGCGGGAGGTCGCCGTCCTGGTCGCCAGGGGCCTGTCCAACGACGAGATCGCCGCCCACATGGTGATCAGTCCGGCCACCGCGAAGACGCACGTCAGCAGGGTGCTGGCCAAGCTGCACGTCAGGGACCGCGCCCAGCTCGTCGTGTTCGCCTACGAGTCCGGCCTCGTCACCCCGCGGCGCGGCTGACGCCGTCCGGCGGCCTCACGCCTCGCGCAGCGACTTGACGGCCTCTTCGGCGGTGGGGTGGAAGGCGAAGACCTGGTCGAGCCCGGTGATCTCGAAGACCCGGGTGAGGTCGGGGTTCAGCCCGGCGAGCACGATCCTGCTCTGGGCCGCCTGGGCCCGGCGGTACCCGGCGATGAGCACGGTGATGCCGGTGGAGTCGCAGTAGTTCAGCTCCGTCACGTCGAGCACGGCGCCGCCGCCCGGGGCCAGCGTCAGCGCCTCAAGGGCCTCCCGCAGGCGGGGGGCGGTGTGGTAGTCGAGGTCCCCCGCGACCCGCAGGACGGGGACCTCGGCCTCCTCGGACGGGAGGTTGACGGTGAAGGTGGGCTCGGTCACCGAGAAGGCTCCTGTCCGGACGGTTCGGGTCGGCGGGGCACGGAGAAGGCCAGCAGCGCCGTGTCGTCGCTGACCCCCGCGCCCAGTTCCGTGAGCAGTTTATGGACGTTCGCCAGCAGATTATCCGCTCCTTCGAAGGGCGTGCTGGTCAGATGTGCGGTGAGGCCCTCGTCGCCGAGCATCGTCCCGTCCGGAGCGCGCGCCTCGGTGAGGCCGTCGGTGTACAGCAGGAGGGCGTCGCCGGGGGCGAGACGCACGTCCGCCTGCGCGAAGCGCGGTTCGGGCAGTATCCCGATGAGCTGCCCGCCCGGTGTCTCCACGGCCTCGACCGTGCCGTCCGCGCGGACCGCCAGGGCGGGCGGATGGCCGCCCCCGGCCAGCGTGACGGCGAAGGAACCGTCCGGTTCCGGAGCGAGGACGCCGACCAGGGCGGTGCAGAAACGGGGGTCGCTCTGGTACTCCCCCTTGAGGACGGCGTCGAGGTTGCCGAGCACCGCGCAGGGGTCGGGCTCGTAGATGGCGGCGGCGCGCAGGGTGTAGCGGGTGAGCGAGGTCAGGGCGGCGGCCTCGGCGCCCTTGCCGCACACGTCGCCGAGGAAGAACGCCCAGCGGCCGTCGTCCAGGGGGAACAGGTCGTAGAAGTCGCCGCCGACCTCGTCCGGGGAGACCGGGTGGTACGCGGCGGCGGCGTCGAGACCGGGCACCTTCGGCAGGGCGGGCGGGAGCAGGGTGCGCTGCAGGGTGCGCACCAGACGCTCGGCGCCGGTGCGCATGGTCCGCTCCGCCGTGATGGTGCAGATCGACGACAGCCGCCGCTCCAGCTCCTGGGCGACCAAGGCCGCCAGGTCGGCCAGGATGGCCAGCTGCTCCTCGGACACGTCACGGGGACGGGTGTCCAGCACGTTGACGGTGCCGAGGCGGTGCCCGTCCGCGGTCGTGATGGGCGCGGCCGCGTAGAAGCGCACACCGAGCCCGCCGTGGACGAGAGGGTTGGCGGCCGTCCTCGGGTCAGTGAGCGCGTCGGTGACGACATACGGGGTGTCGCGCAGGATGGCGGAGGCGCACAGCCCGGGCTCCCGGTCGATCTGCGACACGCCTTCCAGGCCGTGGGTCGCCTTGAACCAGATACGGTCGCCGTCGACGATGGCCACCGTGGCGATCGGCGCGTCGCAGCTGCGGGCGGCCAGGGAGGCGATGGTGTCGAACGTGGCGTCGGGCGGGGTGTCGAGGATCCGGTAGCGGCGGACGGCCGCGAGCCGCTCCCGTTCGGCGTCGGGGGCGGGCACGGCTTCGAGGTGGCGGGCGGGCTCCGTCACCGTCACCTCCTCTGGTCGGGATCGGGCGGCGGCAGTCCCGCCAGAAAGAGGGCTTTACCCTGTTTGTACTGCTTATCACGTGACCATGACCTGAATGCGCGACGGTGAAGGGTGGCGGCGCACCGCGGAATGGCGGCCGCCCAGGTCCTGTGGAACCGCTTGTTGCGTCCCGGTCATCCGGGGTAAAGCCAGGGCCGTGCGGGGCGCGGACGCGTCAAGCGTCTCCCGGATGCGGTGAGTGATCGCCTGAGTGGAAGAGGGGTGCGGTGGCGCTTTCGGAGGACGCCGAGCGTTCTGAGGAGGCCGGACGCGAGCCGCGGGCGGGGGCCGGCGTGTTCTCCGCCGACGGGGAGGTCGGGCCCGATCTCGCCGCGGTGGACTGGACGGCGACGCCGCTCGGCCACCCCGACGCCTGGCCGCAGAATCTGCGGACGGCAGTCGACATCCTGCTGTCCTCCCGGTTCTCGATGTGGATGGCCTGGGGCCCCGAGCTGACGTTCTTCTGCAACGCCTCCTACCGCCGCGACACGCTCGGCCGCAAGTACCCGTGGGCCCTCGGCCGGCCCGCGAGCGAGGTGTGGGCCGAGGCGTGGAACGACGTCTCCCACAGGATCGAGACCGTGCTCAGCACGGGAGAGGCGACCTGGGACGAGGGGCTGCTGCTGTTCCTCGAACGGTCCGGATACCCGGAGGAGACCTACCACACCTTCTCCTACAGCCCGCTGCGCGACGACAACGGCGACGTGGTCGGCATGCTGTGCGTGGTCAACGAGGACACCGAGCGGGTCATCGGCGAGCGGCGCATGACGACGCTGCGCGACCTGGGGTCCGACCCGAGCATGATCCGGACGGAGGAGGAGACGCTCGCCTTCGCCGACCGGCAGCTCGGCCGCAACCGCAAGGACCTCCCCTTCACGCTGACCTACCTGTTCGAGGGCTGGACGGCACGGCTCGCCGGGACGACCGGCGTCTCCCCCGGCCATCCGGCCGCCCCCGCCGAGCTGGCGGCGGACGGACGCGACGGAATCTGGCCCGCGGCGGCGCTCGCGCGGGGAGAATCGGTGCTGATGCGGCTCGATGATCCTCAGTTCGGGGTCCTTCCCACCGGGGACTGGCCCCAGCCCCCCGACCAGGCGCTGGTGGTGCCGCTGCTGCGGCAGGGCAGCGCGCCGTACGGGTTCCTGGTGGCCGGGCTGAACCCGTACCGCCGGCTGGACGAGGCCTACCGGGGCTTCGTGGAGCTGGCCGCCGGGCACGTCGCGGCCGGCATCGGCAGCGCCCGCGGCTACCAGGCCCAGCGGCGGCGCGCCGAGGAGCTCGCCGAGCTCGACCGCGCCAAGACGACGTTCTTCTCCAACATCAGCCACGAGTTCCGCACCCCGCTGACCCTGATCATGGGCCCGGTGCAGGAGCTGCGCGCGACCCTGGAGGGCGCCGGCGAGCGGGTGCACCGGGAACTGGACGTCATCCACCGCAACGGGCTGCGCCTCGGCAGGCTCGTCAACTCCCTGCTGGACTTCTCCCGCATCGAGGCCGGCCGGATGCAGGCGCGCTACGAGCCGGTCGACCTGCCCGAGGTCACCGCCGAGCTGGCCAGCGTCTTCCGCTCCGCCGTGGACAGGGCCGGCCTGGCCTTCGTCGTCGAGTGCGAGCCGCTCCCCGAGCCGGTGTACGTCGACCGCGACATGTGGGAGAAGGTGATCCTCAACCTGCTCAGCAACGCGCTGAAGTTCACCTTCGACGGGGCGATCCACGTCCGGGTCGGTGTCGAGGACGGCCGGGCGCTGGTGACGGTGGCCGACACCGGGGTCGGGGTCGCCGAGGACGAGGTGCCGCGGCTGTTCGAGAGGTTCCACCGCGTCGAGAACACCCGCGCCCGGTCCAACGAGGGCAGCGGGATCGGCCTGGCCCTGGTCAAGGAGCTCGTCGGCCTGCACGGCGGGACCATCGAGGCCGCGAGCAGCGAGAGCGAGGGCACGCGCTTCACCGTCCGGCTGCCGTTCGGGAGCGACCACCTGCCCGCCGACGCGGTCGCCCCGCCGCGCTCCTCCACGGCGGCGTCGGTCACCGCCGACCCCTACGTGCAGGAGGCGCTGCGCTGGCTGCCCGCCGAGCATCCCGGAGGGGACCCGAACTCGACCGACCCGACGCCGGCCGAGCCGGTCCCGGTCCCCGCGCCCGAGGTCCCGGCGCGGCTGCTGGTCGCCGACGACAACGCCGACATGCGCGAGTACCTCACCCGGCTGCTGCGCGGCGCCGGCTACGAGGTGGACGCCGTCGCCGACGGCCGGGCGGCCCTGGAGGCGGTCCGCGAGGGCGGGGTCGACATGGTGGTCAGCGACGTCATGATGCCGTACGTGGACGGTCTGGAGCTGGTCGCCGCGCTGCGCGGCGACCAGCGCACCGCCGCCCTGCCGGTGCTGCTGCTGTCGGCACGCGCCGGCCAGGAGGCCTCGATCGAGGGCCTTCGGGCGGGCGCCGACGACTACCTGCTCAAGCCCTTCGCCGCCGCCGACCTCCTGGCCCGCGTGCGGGCGAACGTGGAGCTGGCCCGGCTGCGCGGGCACCACGCCAGGTGGCGGACCGCGCTGGTCGACTCCCTGCAGGAGGCGTTCTTCGTCTGCGACGAGGACGGCTTCGTCGTCGAGTTCAACACCGCCTTCACCGACATCCTCGGCTACGACGCCGCCGGGCTGCCCTACCCCCCGAATCCGCCCTGGTGGCCGGACGAGAAGACCGACCCGCAGGCGCGCCGGCAGGTCGCCGAGGCCTTCGAGGGCATGCTCGCGCGGGAGCGCGGCACCTTCGACGTCCCCGTCCGGCACCGTGACGGCCATCGCGTCTGGGTCAGCGTCGCCTTCAACCACGTCCACGCCCCCGAGACCGGGCGGCGGGTCATCGTCGGCACCTTCCGGGACGTCACCGCCGACCACTACGCCATCCAGCGCGAGAGCGCCCTCGCGGCCCTCAGCATGCGCCTCACCGAGGCCGTGAACCTGCCCGACACCCTGGCCGGCGCTCTGGAGGAGCTGCGGGACCTCTGGCACGCCGAGCGGGTGCTGGCGGCCGTCTTCGGCGCCGGGCCGCCGGAGCTGACCTCGACCGAGCCGGGGCAGACCTGGCAGGACCTGTCCGAGGAGCACCGGGGGGAGCTGGCCGCGCTGCGCGAGCACCCGACGCTCTCCCCCGTCGCCGACCACGCCACCGCGATCACGCTCGAACACCCCCGCGGGACCCTCGTCCTGTGGATCGACCTGGCCGAGCGGCGCCCGTTCACCGAGCAGGACCGGCTGCTGCTGTCCCTGCTCGCCGGGCGCCTCTCCCAGGGGCTGTCCCGCGCCAACCTGATCGACAAGCAGCGCGAGACCGCCCTGGCCCTGCAGCGCGCCATCCTCGGTCCTTCCGAGCTGCCCGACGGGTTCGCCGTCCGGTACGAGCCGGCGGCGCGACCGCTGGAGGTCGGGGGCGACTGGTACGACATCTTCGCCCTTCCCGACGGCCGCATCGGCATCATCGTGGGCGACTGCGTCGGCCGCGGGCTGGAGGCGGCCACCGTGATGGGGCAGCTGCGCAGCGCCTGCCGGGCGCTCCTGCTCCAGGACGCGGGCCCCGCGGGGACCCTCACGGCCCTGGACCGCTTCGCCGCCGGCATCCCGGGGGCCCGGTGCTCCACCGTGTTCTGCGGCGTCCTCGACCCCGCGACCGGCGACTTCACCTATTCGAGCGCCGGGCATCCGCCCGCCATCCTCGCCCGGGCCGACGGCACCACCCAGCTGCTCGAAGGCGGCAGGTCCGTCCCGATCGGCGTCGGCTCCCCGCGGCCCCGCCCGGACGCCGCGACCACCATCCCCGCGCGGGCCACCGTGCTGCTGTACACCGACGGCCTCGTCGAACGCCGCCGCCGCTCCCTGAACGAGGGCATCGCGCGGGTCGGGCGCGCCGTCAAGGACGGCGGCGAGCGGGGGGTCGACGAGCTCGCCACCCACATCATGACGAGTCTGGCCCCGCCGGACGGCTACGACGACGACGTCGCGCTGATGCTGTACCGGCACCCCGCGCCGCTGGACGTGAGCTTCCCCGCCGAGTCCTCGCAGCTCGCCCCGCTCCGGGAGGCGCTGCGCGGCTGGCTCGCCCAGTGCCAGCTCCCCCGCCGCACCGCCCAGGGCGTCCTGGTCGCAGCCGGCGAGGCCTGCGCGAACGCCGTCGAGCACGGCCGGGCCGGCACCGGCGTGCACACCGTGCGGCTGAGGGCCGAGGCCTACGTCGACCAGCTGCACCTGACCATCGCCGACACCGGCCGGTGGAAGCCGCCCGGCGGGGCCGGCGCCGACCTCAACCGCGGGCGCGGCACCGCCCTGATGCGCGCGCTGATGAGCAAGCTCACGATCACGCCCGGCCCGGACGGCACCACCGTCCACATGCACACCAGGATTGGCTCATGAGCACACCCCTGACCCTGACGTCCGCCCGGCGCCCGGACGGGAGGGCGCTCGTGACGGCCGTCGGCGAGATCGACATGAGCAACAGCGGGGCACTCGCCACCGCGCTGGACACGGCGCGCGAGGGCGGTGGCGGACTCGTCCTGGACCTCACCGCGGTCGAGTACCTTGACAGCGCGGGGCTGAGCGTCCTGTTCGCCCATGCCGACCATCTCGAACTGATCGCTCCGCACCTCCTGGAACCGGTGCTGACCCTCTCCGGGCTCCCGGAGCTGGCCACCGTCCGCCTCGCCCCGCCCGGCGCCGCACGGCCCGGCACCGACCACACCTGACGTCCCCGGCGCCCCGGCGGCGCGGGACCCCGACCCACAGAAAGCGGAACGACGTGGAGGCAACGCCATGGCCGAGGTGACCGGGCGCGCGCGGAACGGCCGGACAGTGATCACGATGACCGGGGACCTGGCACTGGACACCGCGCAGCAGGCCGAGCAGCGGATGCGCCGGCTGCGCAGCGAGCACGGCGAGCACCTGGTGCTCGACCTGAGCGGCCTGCGGTACCTGGACTCGGTGGGCCTCAGCCTGCTGATGCGGTTCTACCTGGCGGCCGAGGGACGCGGCGGCAGCGCCGTGCTGGCCGGCCCGCTGCAGGACGCGGTCCGGCGCGTCCTGCAGATCACGCATGTCGACGAGCGCCTGACGATCCACCCGACCCTGGAGGCCGCGCTGGCCGAGTCGCCGCCGCCGGGCCCCGCCCCGCGGAACGGCTGAGCCCGCGAGGCGGGCCGGGAACCGCGGCGTGCCTGCCTGTTTCAGGAAATATTATTCCGCAAAGATTTCTCGTATGATGACGCTCTGAGCACGGCCCTCCCCCTCCCGGGCGGCCGGTCCCCCCGACCGGCGCCACCGCGCTCCCGCGGCGGGGAAGGCGGACGCGGGAAGGCGAGGCGGGCGGATGGAGAGTGCACCGAGGCGGCGCGACGACAAGCCGTGGACGTTCCTGACCAACCACGCGCGGGTTCTGATCGCCATCGCGCGCGACCCCGGGCTGCGGGTCCGCGACGTCGCCCAGGCCATCGGCATCACCGAGCGCGCGGCCCAGCTGATCATCACGGATCTGGAGGAGGCGGGGTATCTCACCCGCACCCGGATCGGACGCCGCAACCGCTACACCGTCAACGCCGACCGGCCGTTCCGGCACCCCGCCGAAGCCGACCACGACGTCCAGGCCCTCATCGGGCTGTTCGCGGGCGATGGCGCATCGCCCGGCGCGGCCCGGCCTCCGCGCGGCGCGACCGGCGCTCCCGCGCCGGCGCGGAGCCGGTAGAAGGTGCGCCGCGGGAGAGGGCCCGGCCGGACGTGGCACGGGCGCCGGTGCGTTACGGTCGCGGTCGGGCAGGTCACGCGGGACCCGGATGCGCCGCGGGGCGGTGCGCCGCGGATGCATATTTGCCATAAGGCAACTACTATCGGCGCGGCACCGGCGGGTCGGAGGGGGGAAGGGCGGTGGACGGACTGATGTCGCAGGATCTCGGCGCGGCCGGTCTCGGCGCGGCCTCCTCCGCCCCGCCCGGACCGCGCGTGCCGATCGCGATCACCGGCGCCGCCGACGGCGGGCCGGAGCTCGGGCCGCTGCGGGTGCTGCTGGTGGAGGACGACTCGGCCGACGCGCTCCTCGTGGAGGACACGCTCGCCGACACCGGGCTGCGGGCGTCGCTGCAGTGGGTCCGCTCGCTCCCCGAAGCGCGGGGCCCGTTGTCGGCGAACCCCATGCCCGACTGCGTGCTCCTGGACCTGCACCTGGGCGAGTCGCAGGGCCTGGCGGTGCTCCGGCAGGTGCTGGAGTGGGCGCCGGGCGCCGCGGTGGTCGTGCTGACCGGGCTCGCGGAGTCGCAGGCGGGCACCGCGGCGATGGCCGCGGGCGCGCAGGACTACCTGTCCAAGGACCAGCTGGAGGCGGATCGGCTCGGGCGGGCGATCCGGTACGCGGTGCAGCGGCGCCAGGTCCAGCAGGCGGTCGCGGCGCTGCAGGTCCAGCAGATGCGGGCCGCGGAGAACGCCCGGCTGGAGCGCGGGCTGCTGCCCCGTCCGAGGGTGTCCAACCCGCGCCTGCGGGTCGTCTCGCGGTACCGGCCCGGACGCGCGCACTCCCTGCTGGGCGGAGACTTCTACGACGTGGTGGAGACCGGCGACGGCCTCGTGCACGCGGTGATCGGGGACGTGGCCGGACACGGTCCCGCCTCAGCGGCCCTGGGCGTCAGCCTGCGGGTGGCGTGGCGGTCGTTCGTGCTGGCCGGAACCCGTGGAGCGCACGTCGTCGAACTCCTGGAGGAACTGCTGGCCGGAGAGCACGGCGGCTCCGAGATGTTCGTCACCCTCATCACGGCGACGCTGTACCCCGACCGCCCCGTGGCGCGGGTGGTGCGCGCCGGGCACCACGGATTCCTGATGCACGGCAACGGCGAGGTGCGGCTCGTCGAGCCGCCGGGCGGGCTGGGCGTGGGCATGGTGCCCGGGCTGGCCGGCTGGCGCGAGCAGGAGATCCCGCTGCCGCCGGGGGCCTCGCTCGTCCTGTTCACCGACGGCCTGTTCGAGGGCCAGATCGACGCCGAAGGCCGGCGCCTCGACCTGACCGGCCTGCTCCGGCTCGCCCAGGGCCACCGCGCGCTTCCCCCCGGCGACTTCGTCGACACACTCATCACCGACGTCGAGGCGGCCTCGCTCCAGCACGGCGGCCTGGCCGACGACGTCGCCGTCATACATCTTGGATGGGCGCCCACATGAGCACACCGCCCCTGACGGTGCGGGACGCCGAGACGGCCGAGGCCGCCGGTCCCGCCGCGCCGCCGCCGGCGAGCGGTCCCCCGCCGCGGCGGGGACTGACCGTCCGAACATGGTTCATGCTGGCCGCGCTGCTGATCGTCGCGCTCACCGTCACCGGCGCCGCGGTGGTCCACAGCCTGCTGGAGGAGACCGCCCGGGCCTCGGACCGGCTGGTGGACAGGATCGCGCCGGCGCAGGTCGAGGCGAGCCGGATGCAGGTGGCCATGCTCAACCAGGAGACCGGCGTGCGGGGCTACGCCCTGGCGGGAGACCGGCAGTTCCTCCAGCCCTACACCGACGGGCTGGCCACCGAGCAGGAGTCCTCCGCGCGGCTGCGGCGGCTGCTGGCCGACGAGCCCCGGCTGCGCGCCGACCTCGACGCGACCCTGCGGGCGGTCGGCGCGTGGCGCCGCGACTACGGCGCCGTCGTCATCGACCAGGTCCGCGAGAAGGGGCCCGGCGGCGAGGCGGCCGCGACCGCGGCCCGGGGCAAGCCCGCCTTCGACGAGGTCCGCGCCACCTGGGCGACCCAGAACCGCCACCTGAGCCAGGTCCGCGCCGAGAGCCGCACGGACCTGCGCCACACCCGCACGATGCGCGACTGGACGCTGACCGCCCTGTTCATCGCCCTGCTGGTGACCGCGGCACTGCTGGCGATCCTGCTGCACTACGCCGTGGACCGTCCGCTGCGCATGCTCCGCTCCGCTTCACGCCGGGTCGCCGACGGCGACTTCACCCATGTCATCGGCGCGCACGGCCCCGCCGACGTGCGCGACGTGGCCCACGCCGTGGAGGCGATGCGCGGCCGGATCACGATGGCTCTGGAGCAGTCCACCGAGCGCGAGCGCCTGCTCCAGAGCCGGACCGCCGAACTGGACGCGCAGACAGTGGAACTACGCCGGTCCAACGCCGAACTGGAGCAGTTCGCCTACGTCGCCAGCCACGACCTGCAGGAGCCGCTGCGCAAGGTCGCCTCCTTCTGCCAGATGCTGGAGCGCCGCTGCTCCGACCAGCTCGACGACCGCGGCCGCCAGTACATCGCCTTCGCGGTGGACGGCGCCAAGCGCATGCAGGTGCTGATCAACGATCTGCTGACCTTCTCCCGGGTCGGCCGCCTGCACCAGCACCAGCGGACGCTCTCGCTGGGCGAACCGCTCGACGAGGCGCTGGCCAACCTCGACGGCCCCCTCACGGAGTCCGGCGCCAGCGTCGAGCGGCCGGACGACCTGCCGGAGCTCACCGCGGACCCCACGCTCATGGTGATGCTGTGGCAGAACCTGATCGGCAACGCGGTCAAGTTCCGCTCCCCCGACCGCGAGGCGGTCATCCGCGTCACCTGCGAGCGGGAGGACGGCCACTGGCACCTGACCGTCACCGACAACGGGATCGGCATCCCCGCCGAGTACGCCGACAAGATCTTCGTCATCTTCCAGCGGCTGCACAGCCGCGACGCCTACGCCGGCACCGGCATCGGCCTGGCGCTGTGCAAGAAGATCGTCGAGTACCACGGCGGGCGGATCTGGCTCGACCCCGACCGCGAGGAGGGCTCCCGGTTCCACTTCACCCTCGCGGCCGACGACCGGCCCGCCGCGCCCTCCGGCGCGGCGGCCTCCGATGACGCCCCGGACGGCCGGACCGCGGACGGCGCCGAAGCGTCCGCCGGCGGCGCGCCCGGCGGCGACGTTCCCTCCCCGACCGACGACCTCCAAGGAGCCAGTTCGTGACCAGCACCGCCGTCCAGCCCATCACCGTCCTGCTGGTCGAAGACGACCCCGGTGACGAACTGATGACCCGCGAGGCCTTCGAGCACAACAAGGTCGGCAACACCCTGCAGGTCGTCCGCGACGGCGCGGAGGCCCTGGACTTCCTGTACAAGCGGGGGGAGCACGCCGACGCGCCCCGGCCCGACCTGGTCCTGCTCGACCTCAACCTGCCCAAGCGCGACGGCCGCGAGGTCCTCGAAGAGATCAAGTCCGACCCGGAGCTGGCCTCCATCCCGGTGGTGGTGCTGACCACGTCGTCGGCGGAGGAGGACATCCTGCGCAGCTACAAGCTGCACGCCAACGCCTACGTCACCAAGCCCGTCGACTTCGACCAGTTCATCAAGGCCATCCGGCAGATCGACGACTTCTTCGTCACCGTCGTCCGCCTCCCCACCCGCCGCTGACCCGTGTTCTTCGACGGCTTCGCTCTCGACCACGTCGACGTCGGCGAGGTCACCCTGAGGGTGCGGCACGGCGGGACGGGACCGCCCGTCCTGCTGCTGCACGGCCATCCCCGGACGCACGCCACCTGGCACAAGGTCGCGCCGCTCCTCGCGGACCGGTTCACTGTGGTGTGCCCGGACCTGCGCGGATACGGGAAGTCGTCCAAGCCGCCGACCGACGCCGACCACTCGCCCTACTCCAAGCGCGCGATGGCCGGGGACATGGTCGCCCTGATGCGGGCGCTCGGCCACGAGGCGTTCGCCGTCGCGGGGCATGACCGCGGAGCCCTCGTGGCGTTCCGGACGGCGATGGACCATCCCGCCGCCGTCACCGCGCTGGTCCCCATGGACGGGCTGCCGGTGGTGGAGCACCTGGAGCGCTGCGACGCCCGCTTCGCGGCGCGGTGGTGGCACTGGTGGTTCTTCGGGCAGACGGACAAACCGGCGGAGCGGATCATCAGCGCCGACCCCGACGCCTGGTACGCCACGACCGGCGAGCACATGGCCCCGGAGGCCTGGGCCGACTTCCGCGAGGCCGTCCACGACCCGGCGACCGTGCACGGCATGCTGGAGGAGTACCGGGCCGGTCTGGGCGTCGACCGGAGGCACGACGAGGACGACCGCCGTGCCGGGCGCCGCGTCCGGTGCCCGGTGCTGGTGCTGTGGTCGGCCCGCGACGACCTGGAGGACATCTACGGCGATCCGGTGGAGATCTGGCGGGCGTGGGCCGACGACGTCCGCGGCGGCCCCATCGACTCCGGCCACCACATGGCCGAGGAGGCCCCCGAGCCCGTGGCCCGGGCGATCGGCGCCTTCCTCGACCGTCACATCCGCTAGCGCCGGACGCGGACCGGCCCCCTCGACAGGTGCCCGACGTGCCGTGTGAGCCCGGCGTGACGGGGTAAGCACGCCACCGACAGATTATTGCCTAGTGCAAAGATCAGGGCGGTCGCGCGGGGCGTCTCCCCCGTCCGAGGGCGGCTTGCGGGCCGTGCGCCGTGCGCCGCAAGGGGGAGGCGACCCTTGGCGGACGACAGGCAGCGATCGATCGACCGGCGCACCCATGTCCTCCTGGAGCGGCTGCACGGCCTGACCCCGGACGACCCCGACCGCGAGCGGCTCCGCGCGGAGATCGTGACGCTCAACACCGCCCTCGTGCGCAGCGTCGCGCGCCGCTACGCCGGCCGCGGAGAACCGGTGGAGGACCTGGAGCAGGCCGCCTACGTGGGCCTGGTCTCCGCGATCAACCGGTTCGACCCGACCCGGGGCATCCGGTTCCTGGCCTACGCCTACCCGGTGGTGACCGGGGAGGTCCGCCGGCACTTCCGCGACCGCACCTGGGGGGTCAGGGTCTCGCGCCGCATGCAGGAGCTGCGCCCGCGGCTGCGCCGGGCCATGACCGACTTCACCGTCGCGCACGGCCGCTCCCCCACGCCCGCGGAACTCGCCGGACGGCTCGGCCTCGACCTGGAGGAGACGGTCGACGCGCTGCTGGCGGGCGAGGCCTACCGCCCCCTGTCCCTGGACGCCCCCGCGGGCGGCTCCGAGGAGGAGGACGTCGGCACACTGGGCGACAGCCTGGGCGCCGACGACCCCGACCTGGAGGGCATCGTCGACGCCCAGGCGCTCCGTCCGCTGCTGGACGGCCTCCCCGAACGGGAGCGCACCATCGTGCTGCTGCGGTTCTTCGGCAACAAGACCCAGTCCCAGATCGCCGTGCAGCTCGGCATCTCCCAGATGCACGTCTCGCGCCTCCTGGCCCAGACTCTGGAGCGCCTCCGCAGGGGCCTGCTGACCGGCGCATGAGGCAGGCGGGCGATCGCCGTCCGCCCGGGAGCGCCGTCGCGGGCGCATTGCGATGCCCTTGCGGCCCGCGGGCGAGACCGGTCAGGAATCGAGAAGCGCGCGTGAAGAAGCCGCGGCTAGCGTGAGCGGCATGGACATCACCATCCACACGAGCTTCCTCCCGCACGACGACCCGGACGCCTCGCTGGCCTTCTACCGGGACGCGCTCGGCTTCGAGGTCCGCAACGACGTGGGCGGCGGCAGGATGCGCTGGATCACGGTCGGGCCGCCCAAGCAGCCCGACACCTCGATCCTGCTCGCGCCGCCGGCCACCGATCCCGGCATCACCGACGACGAGCGCCGCACCATCGCCGAGATGATGGCCAAGGGGACCTACGGCTGGATCCTGCTCGCCTCCCCCGACCTCGACGACACCTTCGACAGGGTGCAGGCCGCGGGGGCCGAGGTCGTCCAGGAGCCGATCGAGCAGCCGTACGGGGTGCGCGACTGCGCGTTCCGCGATCCCGCGGGCAACCTGATCCGCATCCAGGAGCTGCGCTGACCCTGGCGAACCACGGCCTCGGACCCGCGTGCCGTCCGGTCAAGGACACTAAGTCCCAGTTGTGGCGTCAGATCCTGTTCATAGAAACTTGACGGCTTTGTATCGACTACGCCCATCCGCAAGGTCATCATGGCGGCTGGTCGCCCTCGATCCGGGCGCGGTCCGGGTCCAGGGAAGCGTCCCCTTCGGGACGCACTCGTTCGTAGGAGGTACCTGTGCTCAGGCAGCGCTCCCGGCCGTCCTGGACGAAACGAGCCGCCGTCACCCTGGTGGCCGCGACGTGCGCGACAGGCGTCACCGCCACCGTCCCGGCAGGCGCCGCGGTCCACGGCTCCTGCACGATCTCACGCTGCTCCGACGGCCGGTACGCCGCCTCGGTGTGGGCCGGCAAGGGCTGGCCGTCCAGCTCGGGCTGGTACTCCTGGCCGGACGGCCTGTACAACTACACCGGCGGCGTCTACCACAACTACGACGGCCAACTCCCGGCCGGCGTGTCCTACCACGAGTACGACGTCTACTCGCGGACGAAGGGCGCCTCGCGCGACGCCTACCGGATCGTCCACAGCAGCACCGGCACCGTCTACTTCTCGCCGGACCACTACTCCAACTTCTACAAGCTCTCCTAGGAACGGACCCGTCCGATGACCTCGCCGCCGCACTGGCTGACACTGACCAGCGATCCGGTGCCCGGGGCCGTCGACGGGCACGCGTGCCGCACCCGCGCCGCCTTCTTCCATGAGGCGGCGCGGGCCCTGGACCTCCCGGACTACTTCGGACACAACTGGGACGCGTTGCTCGACTGCCTGCGCGACCTCGACCAGCCCGCCCTGACCGTGGCCCGCGCCGACGAACTCCTGGCGGAGGAGGACCCGCGGGACCTCGCGATCCTCCTCGAGATCCTGGCCGAGCGGGAGGTCCCCACGACCTTCGCCGCCGCCCCGGAACGCATGCCCGTCCTGCGCACCCGCCTGGCCGCCGCCCTCCCCTGAACTCCCCGCCGCCGAACGGCTATGGTTCCTCACTGCTTCTCCCCGGCTGTCGAAATGGTTGGAGCGTCGGTGGTGCGAACGCGTCTGCTCGCACAGGTGCGGGAGCGGGTCGACCGGTTCAACGCCGAGGGTGATGCGACTCTGGTCCTGGCCCCCGGGGCCGTCGCCGACGCGGTGGACCTGATCTGCACCGCGGCGGGCCGCTGGCGCGCCTCGGCCGCATGCTCTACCGGGAAGCGCTCGCTTCGCGGGACGCCGGCGACCTGGACCGGGCCGTCGAGCTGTTCCGGCTGGCGGCCGGCGCCACCGGGCCGGGCCACGCCGAGTACGGCCGCTGCCGGACCAACCTCAGCAGCGCGCTGCTGACCCGGTTCGAGCGGACGGGAGCACCGTCCGACCTGGAGGAGTCGATCACGTTCGGCCGGGCGGCGGTGGCGGCCGCCGGGCCGGGCGACCCCGAGGGCGCCCTCTGCCTGTCCAACCTCGGCAACACCCTGCTGACCCGGTTCGAGTACCTCGGCGGCGAACCGGACCTCGACGCCGCGATCGAGGCCGGGCGGACCGCGGTCGAAGGCTGGCCCGACACCCCGACCGCGCCGCCATGGAGTCCGACCTCGACCTCGCCCTGCGGACGAGGGAGGCGCTGCTCCACCGGATCACCGGACGGGGGGAAGGTCCGTCTCGCGGGGGGATCTCGTCCCACGGACGGGAGGGTGAGCGCGCGGCTCCCGCGATTCCGTGGCGGCCCGGACCCCGTCCGCCGGCGTTCCCCAGCGGTCCGCCGGCCCGGCGGCCGAAGAGTCTGGGGGGACCCCTCGGCCGCCGGCCCTGGAGTACCGCCGCGAGCACGGGCGCCCGCGCTCCGGGGCCGGGATCCAGGGGCCTCGATCACCGGTAGCGTCGGGGCATGCGGCTTCATGTGGGGTGCGCGATGTGGACTCACGCGCGGTGGCAGGGGCGGTTCGTCGCGCCGTCGCTGCCTCCGGGCGAGCGGCTGCGCGCCTATGCGAGCTGGTGCAACGCGGTGGAGGGCAACACCACCTTCTACGCGACGCCCGCGCGGAGCACCGTGGAGTCGTGGGCGGAGCAGACCGGGCCCGGCTTCCGGTTCGTGCTCAAACTCCCTAAAACGATCACACACGAGCGGCGGCTCGCCGGGGGCGGGGAGGAACTGCGGGCCTTCCTGCACGCGATCGAGCCGCTCCGGTCGCGGGCGCACGCACTGTGGGTGCAGCTCCCCGGCTCTTTCGCCCCCGGCGACCTCGGAACACTGGCGGCGTTCCTGCGCGGGCTGCCCCCGGCGCACAGGTACGCCGTCGAGGTGCGTCACCGCGCGTTCTTCGAGGACGCGGGATCCGTGCGCGACCTTGAGCGGGTCCTGTCCCAGGCCGGGGCCGAGTGGGTCCCGTTCGACACGACCGCGTTCTTCCAGAGCCGGCCGACCAGCGACGCCGAGCGCGACGCCTGGACGAAGAAGCCGCGGGTGCCCCGCAGGGCGGAGGCGCTCACGGACCGTCCGATCGTCCGCTACCTGGGGCGGGACGACACCGAGCGCACCGTCGAGGGCTGGCGCTTCTGGGTCGGCCGCGTCGCCGGATGGCTGGCCGAGGGACGCTCGCCGACCGTGTTCGTCCACACGCCGGACAACGCCGACGCGCCCGAGCTCGCCCGGCGCTTCCACGACGAGGTCAGGGCCCGCGTGCCCGGACTGGAGCCGCTGCCCGAGCCCGTCCCGGCGGAGCCTCCGACGCTGTTCTGACCGCCCGGCCGGGCTCCGGCATCACCGCCCAGCGCGCCTGCCATCACGTTGCCGGGCGCCTCCAGAAGCGTCCGGCGGGAGCCGCCGTCGACACCGGCTCGACGCGGCTTCTGGCAGGTCACGGAGATTTCGGGCTCGGTGTCGGGCAGAACATCAGGACGTGGTCTTTGATGGAGGCCGTGATCTCGGTGTGCGGCCTCGTGTTCGTCCTCCTACTGAACCTGGTGGTGTAGCCATGACCTATCCCGATGCCCGCTACTTCGGCGACGGCGGCGAGAGCAGCGCGACGCTCCGCCCCGGCGGGGCGGAGCCCGACCTGCTCATCGGCGCGGCCGACACCGACGGCGTCCACCGCGGGACGCGGGTGCACTACCTGGGCACCGGCGGCTCGACGAACGGCGCGTTCGGCCTCTACCGCTGGGAGATGGGGCCGAGGCCCTCCGGTCCGATGCCGCACTACCACCGGACGATCACCGAGTCGTTCTACATCCTGTCCGGGACGGTCCGGCTGCACGACGGGACGGGCTGGAAGGACACCTCGGCCGGCGACTTCCTCTTCGTCCCCGAGGGCGGCGTGCACGGGTTCCGCAACGAGTCGGGCGAGCCGGCGGCGATGCTCCTGCTCTTCACTCCGGGCGCTCCCCGCGAGGCCTACTTCGAGGAGCTCGCCGAGATCGCCGCGACGGGCCGGCGGCTCGGCGACGAGGAGTGGACGGACCTGTACCGGCGCCACGACCAGTACATGGTGTGACGCCGGGCGGCTACCCGCCGATGAAGCCCTTCGACTTCAGCCACGTCTCGGCGACCCTGGAGGGCTGCTCGCCCTTGATGTCGACCTCGCCGTTGAGCTCCCGCAGGACCGCGTCGGTGAGCGCCGCGGCGATCGGCTTCACGATCTTCTCGACGGCGGGGTCGTCCCTGTAGACCGACTCCCGGACGGTGAGGGCCGGGTTGTAGACGGGGAAGAACTTCTTGTCGTCCGGTACCGGGGTCAGGCCGAGCGCCTTGATGCGCCCGTCGGTGGTGGCGACCTCGCCGAACGCGCACGGCTTGCCCTTCCCGACGGCGTCGTAGATGGCGCCCTCGGCCAGGGTCGCCACGTCGGACTTCGGAAGGCTGAACCCGTAGGCCTTCTGCAGGCCTGGCCACCCGTCGCTGCGTCCCGCGAACTCGCTCGCCACGCACGTGGACGCCTTCGACGGGTCGCTCTTCGCCAGCCGCGCGTAGCCCGACAGGTCCGCGATCCCGAGCCGCCGCATGGTCGTCGTCTTCACCGCGAGGGCGTAGGTGTTGTTGGCGGGCGCCGGGGCCAGCCACTTCACCTTGTTCTTCGCGAGGTCCTGTTCCGCGACGGCGGCGTACTGCCGGGCCGGGTCGCCGATCGGCTCGGTCTGCTTGAGGTAGTTGACCCACGCGGTGCCCGTGTACTCCCAGTACATGTCGATGCTGCCGGACGTCAGCGCGGCCCGCGTGGTGTTGCTGCCCTGGAGCCCGCACTTCTCCTTGACGGTCGCTCCCGCCGAGCGCAGCGCGAGGGCGGTGACCTGGCAGAGGACGAGCTGCTCGGTGAACTCCTTGGACCCGACGGTGAGGGTGACGCCCTTCAGGGAGTTGCCCTCGGCCAGGCTCCCGGCCTTGGCGTCGGTGCCGGTGGAGCTGAAGCAGCCCGCGGTCAGGGCGACGGCGGCGAGGGAAGCGGCGGCGGAAAGCTTGCGCATGGTGACTCTCCTCGGGTGTTCAGAGGCCGCGGGGGCGCAGGACGAGCTCGACGATGCCGATCAGCCAGTCGGCCGCCATCGCGAGCACGGCGGTCAGGACGCTTCCGGTGAGCAGGATCGGGGTCCGGTTGAGGGAGATGCCGGTGTTGATGAGGTCGCCGAGACCGCCCGCGTTGGTGAACGCGGCCAGCGTCGCGCTGCCCACGTTGAGGATCACCGCGACCCGGACGCTGGCGAGGATCACCGGGACGGCGAGGGGCAGCTCGACGCGGAACAGGACCGCCGCCCTGGACAGGCCGATGCCGCGCCCCGCCTCGATGAGCGACCGGTCGACGCCGCGGAGGCCGACCATCGTGTTGCGCAGGACCGGCAGGGCGGACACCAGGATGAGCGCGACCACCGCCTTCTGGAAGCCGATGCCGACCGTGACGGCGAGCAGGACCAGCACCCCGATGGACGGGACGGCCTGCCCCACGTTGGCGAGCGCGAGGAACGGCGCCGACAGCCGGTCCAGCGGCGGCCGGGTCAGCAGCACGCCGAGCGGGACCGCGATCGCGAGGACCAGCGCCGTGGACACCGCGACCAGCCTGACGTGCTGGAGGAACTGGTGGGTGATCTCGGACCGGCCGAGGGACCTGCGCTCGATCGCGTCGAGGTCCAGGCCGCGCACGTAGAGGTAGAGCGCCGCCGACACCGCGGCGAGGAACACGGGGGTGACGAGGAGCCCGGCGAGGGAGCGCCCGGCGGTCTCGTCGCCGGTCCGCTCCGGCACCGCCGTGACGGTCACGGCCTCGGCTCCGGGGTCTGCCGGACGATCGCCGACCACGAGACCGCGCCCGCGGGGCGGCCGTCCTCGTCCAGGACGGTGGCGGTCTCCGCCCCGGCGCGGAGCATCGCGTCGAGGGCCTCGTACAGGGACTGGCCGGCGCGGACGGTCGCGGCCGGGGCCCCCTCCCCGGCGGGCAGCAACCCGATCGAGCCGACCTCCACCAGCCGCAGCCGCCGCATCGCGGCGCCCGCTCCGACGAACTCCGCGACGAACCCGTCGGCCGGCTCGGCGAGGATCGCCGCGGGCGTGTCGTACTGCACGAGTCTCGCCCCCTGCCCGAGGATCGCGATCCGGTCGCCGAGCTTCAGCGCCTCGTCGAGGTCGTGCGTGACCAGCACGATCGTCTTGCCGATCCGGGCCTGGAGCTCCAGGAAGTGGTCCTGGAGCCGCTCCCGCGTGACGGGGTCGAGTGCGCCGAACGGCTCGTCCATCAGCATCGCGGGCGGGTCGGCGGCGAGGGCGCGGGCGACCCCGACGCGCTGCTGCTGCCCGCCCGACAGCTCCTTCGGGTACCGGCCGCGGTAGGTGCCGGGATCGAGCCCGACCATGTCGAGCAGCTCGTCGACGCGGGCGCGGACGCGCCCGCCGTCCCAGCCGAGCGTCCGCGGGATGACCCCGACGTTCGCGGCGATCGTCATGTGCGGGAACAGCCCGACCTGCTGGATCACGTAGCCGATGCGGCGGCGCAGCCGGTCGGGGTCGGCCCGGGTGACGTCCTCCCCGTCGAGCAGGATGCGGCCCGAGGTCGGTTCGATCAGCCGGTTGATCAGGCGCAGCGTGGTCGTCTTGCCGCAGCCGGACGGGCCCAGCAGCACGACGATCTCCCCGTCCCGGACGCTGAGCGTGAGATCGCCGACGGCCGGGGCGTCCTGCCCGGGATACCGCTTGGTGACGCCCTCCAGCCGGATCATCTCCCGTCCGGCCGGGGCGGCGCGCGTGGTCTCGGTCGCGGCGGGTTCGGTCATCGCAGCCCCCTGGAGGTCGTGAGCCGGGACAGCAGGACGAACAGCGCGTCCAGGGCGAGCGCCAGGACGGCGACGCCGAGCGTTCCGGCGAGGGTGTCGTTCAGCGCGTTGGCGCCGCCGATGCGCGACAGCCCCCCGAAGATCAGCTCGCCCAGCCCCGGCCCGGCCACGGCGGCGGCGATCGCCGCGATCGCCACCGTCATGATCGTGGCGACCCGGACGCCGGTGAGCACGACCGGCCAGGCCAGCGGCAGCCTGACCCGCACCATCCGGCTCAGCGGGCTCATCCCCATCCCCCGCGCCGCCTCCTCCACCGCGCCCGGCACACCGTCCAGCCCGGTGATGGTGTTGCGCAGGATCGGGAACACCGCGTACAGCGCCAACGCGGTGATCGTGGGGGCCAGGCCCAGCCCGAACAGCGGGATGAGCAGCCCGAACAGCGCGAGCGACGGGACGGTCAGCATGGTGCCGGTGACGCCGAGCGCCAGCCCCCTCGCCCTCGGCCGCCCCTCGACCGCGACGCCGAGCCCGATCCCGACCACCGCCGCGACGGCGACGGCGATCAGGACCACCTCGGCGTGCTCGCCCATCATCCGGGCGATCTCGGGCCAGCGTTCGGAGAGGTACTCGGAAAAGCTCATCGCCGCCTCCCGTCACCGCGCGCGGCGGCGGGAGCCCGGGCAAGGACGGTGGGGTTCGCGTCTCCCATACCTCAGAGGCTGCCTACGGATGATCAGTCTGGCAATAACGGATCGGTGAGACCGGTGCTCGGAAGCCGGCTGGGCAGGAGGCGCGAATCGTCCGACACTGGTGGCGCCCCTGCCGAAAGGAGCCCCGAGGTGCCCTACGCCTACGATCCGGACCTCCTCCCGTGGATGGCACGGATCCCGCGCCTCTCGATCGTCGACATCGAGCAGACCCGCCGGGACGAGAAGGACCTGTTCGCCGGTACGCCGGAATACGTCCCTCCCGCACCAGTCGAGACCCGCGACCTCACCATTCCCGGGCCGCGGAACGCACCGGACATCGCGCTTCGCGTCTACGCGCCGGCGAACCGGACCGGCGTCCTCCCCGGGCTCGTCCACATCCACGGGGGCGGATTCGTCCTGGGCGGCATCGACATGTCCTCCGACGAGGCGACCGCTCTCGCTGCAGAGGTCGGCGCCGTGGTGGTCTCCGTCGAGTACCGCCTCGCTCCCGAACACCCCTTCCCGGCCGGACTCGAAGACTGCTATGCCGCCCTCACCTGGACCGCCGCGAACACCGCCGGCCTCGGGATCGACCCGGACCGGCTGGCGGTGGGCGGCGAGAGCGCGGGCGGCGGACTGTCCGCGGCCGTCGCCCTCCTCGCCCGCGACCGGGGCGGCCCTCCGCTGCGCTTCCAGTTCCTCGGCGTCCCGGAACTGGACGACCGGCTCGACACCCCGTCCATGCGCGCCTTCACCGACACACCGATCTGGCACCGCCCCAACGCCGAGCTCAGCTGGGACTACTACCTGGGCAAGGGCGTCCGGGGCACCGACGGCGTCTCCCCCTACGCGGCCCCCGCCCGCGCCGAGGACCTGTCAGGGCTGCCGCCCGCCTACGTCACGACCTGCGAGTTCGACCCGCTGCGCGACGAGGGCCTGGCCTACGCGCAGAGCCTGATCCAGGCGGGCGTCCCGACCGAACTGCACCACTACCCCGGCACCTTCCACGGCTCCACCATGATCACAGAAGCCCCCATCACCCAACGCATGACCGCCGACCGCACCGCCGCCCTCCACCAAGCCCTACACCCCACTCCGTAACACCCAAACGCCCCCACAAACCACCCACAACCCCCACCCACATGCCAACCGCGGACGCCAAGGGGGCGCGCCAAGCGCGCACGCCCGTTGAGACGCCGT
This sequence comes from Actinomadura coerulea, assembly GCF_014208105.1. Classification (NCBI taxonomy): domain Bacteria; kingdom Bacillati; phylum Actinomycetota; class Actinomycetes; order Streptosporangiales; family Thermomonosporaceae; genus Actinomadura; species Actinomadura coerulea. The sequence continues at coordinate 1,031,989 of NZ_JACHMQ010000001.1, read as the reverse complement.
GCACGCCCAGGGGAGCGAACCTGGCCTCAGGCCATCAACGCGTTCTCTCGGAACCTTGCGAGCAGTTTGGTTCAGAAGTCTCCTTCCGCAGAGTGGAAGGACTGGGCTCTGCCGTATTGCCGGGGCGGTGAGGATCCGGTGAGGAGCAGGCTTCGGCGCCGCCGGAGTGGACGCCCTCCGCTTCCCAGGGCCGCGTCCATCACCGGACATGCCAGCGCTTTCGCCCTCTTCGCGGCGTCACACCCTGCGGCTAGCCTCTGGGGATGGCATCGCGCTTCTCTCACCTGGTCATCGACCCTCGTGAGCCGTCGGCGCCCGCCGGGTTCTGGGCGGCCGTCCTCAACCAGCCGGTCCTCTACCGATCGGACGACGAGGTCATCGGCGGCGCGGACCCGCACGCCTATCCCGGGTTGTGCTTCATCCGGGACGACGGCACGAAGACCCGCGAAGAACCGCTTGCACATAGACCTCGACCCGGACGACCAAGAGGCAGAGGTGCGGCGCATCCTCGCCCTCGGTGCCCGCCGCGCCGACATCGGCCCGTCCGCCGACGTGCCGTGGATCGTGCTCGCGGAGCCGAAAGGAACGAGTTCTGTGTGCTGCGGCGTCACGCCTGCCTCATCGAGCAGCCGCCCCGCGGTCATGTCGCCTGGAGAAGGAGGAATCGGCGATGAACGACTTTGACGCCGTGACCAGGATTCGAGAGATCTGCATGTCGTTGCCGGAGGTGACGGAGAAGCCTTTCGGCGGTCACACGGCTCCCTCCTTCCGTGTTCGCGACAAGCTGTTCGCGATGACCTCCGAGGACGGCCTGTCCTTGACGTTCAAGGCCGGGGCAGGCGTGCAGGAGGCTCTGGGCGCGGAGGCGCCCGAGCGCTTCTTCGTCCCGAAGTACGTGGGCGCGAAGGGCTGGGTCGGCGCACGGCTCGACGTCGACCACGACTGGGATGAGATGGCCGAGCTGATCGAGGACAGTTACCGGCTCATCGCCCCCAAGCGGCTGGTCCATCTCCTCGACGACGGAGAACCGTCCGACATCGGAGACTCTTGACGTTCAGTGCGGGCGGCGTTCGAGGTGCGCCAGGCGGGCGGCCATGTGCTCCATCGTGGCGTTGTCGGGTCGCCAGCCGCGCTGGTGCAGCGCCGTCAGGAGGGCCCCCAGGTAGGGGGCGGGGCGGGTCAAGAAGTTCTTGGTGATGGGGATGACCTCCCAGCCCATCTCCTTGGCGAGCCAGTCTCGGCGGTGCGCGTCGTGGGCCCTGGCCTCTCGGCCGGTGTGGTGGCGTTCGCCGTCGTATTCGAGACCCACGCGGAACTCGCGGTAGCCGGTCCGGGCCATCGCGGTGAGTTCGCCGGCGTCGACGTCTCGCCGCAGGAACTGGTCGAGGGCCGCGACCGCCTCGTAGCGGGGGAGCCAGCGGGCGCAGTCGAGTGCGGTGCGGACCGGGCACGTGAGGCGTACATCGGATTCCTTCACTACATGGTCGGGCGGCAGTTCGACGTTGTCGGCGGTGACCGGGACGGGGGCCGGCGGCCCCTCGCGGGCTCGTGAACTGATGAGATCGACGTCCCAGTCGAGCTCGTTCACTCCCGGGGGCAATACGTCCAGACCCCAAATCCATGCGGCCGTACGCCGAGCGATGACGACTTCCGGGGGAAGGACGCCGCTCAACGCCGCGGCGCGTGCGGCAAGCCCGGCGCCTCTGACGGGGACGAAGTAGGCGTCCGGTCCGATGGGAATGATCGTGCCGGCGGCCGTTCGCTTCCAGGTGAGGGTGAATCCGTCCATGGAATGGATGATGCCTCGCCCGGCGGTTCCGGGGCGGGCGGCCCCGAGAATGTGGATAACTTCGAGTTTTCCCAGGTGAAACGCTAGTCGCGAGTTCGGCGCTCGGGCGGTTCACCAGTCGGGACCGGCGGAGCCGGCATTGCGGAGACCGCCTTCGCCGCCCATACGGCCATGCGGTTGATCAGGTCAGGAGCGGCCGCGACCTCGGCGTGGCCGAAGGACGGTTCTATCCACAGTTCCTTCGGGTCGGACGCCGCCTCGTAAAGCTGCTGGCCGTGTTCGACGGGGAAGAACGCGTCCGAGGCCCCGTGGACGACCAGCAGCGGCACCGGGGCGATCCGTCCGGCGACCTCGTGCGGTGCCTCCGGTACGGGATCCCAGCCCTTGGGCGCGATCCGCGTGCCGCGCGCCAGGCGGACCGCCATCCGCCCCGCACGCCGTTCGATCACCCAGTGCACGCGCCGCATCGGCACCGTTCCGCGGTAGTACCAGCGTGCGGGCGCGCTGACCGAGATCACGGCGTCCACCCCGCCGTGCAACGCCGCGTGCCTGACGACGACGGCGCCGCCCATGGAGAACCCCGTCGTGACGATCCGCTCGTATCCCCGCCGGCGGGCCGCCGCGACCGCCGCGTCGACGTCGAGCACCTCGCGGTCTCCGACCGTGGAGTGGCCGCCCGACCGGCCGTGCCCGCGGAGGTCGAGCCCGATCACTCCGCCGTGCCGGCCGAGGGCCGCGGCGATCCGGCGCAGCGCGGGCTGGCGCCACGAGCAGGTGAAGCCGTGCGCCAGGACGAAGCAGACCTCGCCGTCGAAAGGCGTGTGGCCCGCGTCGATCCGGACACCGTCGGCGGTGTAGAGGGTGAGCGGTTCGGGAGTCACCACGCTTCAATGATCGCTCATCGGCTGCGATGTCCGGAGGAGCACCCTCCCGGACGCGTCGGCGAAGCCGACCGCGGACCGGCTCCATGGTCACGGACGGCCAAGGAGGCCACTGTTTCCCGGCCGGAAATGACGCCCGCACCAAAGACGACTCCCTTCCTTCCCAGCTCAAGGTCACAAAGATGCCGCGAACGTCAACACTTTTACTGCCGCCCCCTCGACCCGTCTTTCGTCCGGCACGTTGTCCCGGACCTCCGTGCCCCCATGGCCGTCCATAGGGAAATGACGGATTAGGTATGTGTCCCCCGGAGTGGGCTGAAAGGACATGGTGCCGGGTAGAAGACAAGCGTGTCTGGTGGGCTGGTTGGTCGACGGGCTTTGTCGTCGGATTGGCTGGTATGGACAGCGAAGACCGCACGCTTGGGGTGAAGGCGCGCCGTGCGCGGCGAGCCGGCGAACGCGGCGCGGCGACGCGGCTGCCGGACGGTCCCGAAGCCTCCGCGTCGGCCTCGGAGTGCAGGCGCGAGGCCGAGGAGTACGCGCAGCAGGCGATGGTCTCGTCGGCGCGGGCCCACGACCGCGCCGCGTTGCTCCTGGAGGAGATGGCCACCGTCCACCCCGAAGAGGCGGAACTGCACCTCCAGTCAGCCGCCCGCCATCGCAGGTGGGCCGACAACGACCGGAAACTGGCCCGGGAACACGCCCCCCACGCCGGCGACCCCGAAGGCAGCTGAACACAGGCTGCGAAGGCGGTGCCCTGGCAGTGCCGACAGCACCCGGTAGACGGCACGACGCATGCGCATTGTGCGCGCCAGTTGCAGTAGAGCAATGGAAGCTTGGACGGGCCGTCCCTCCAGTCACGCCCCGCCCCGGCGGCGGGGACTGGATCGGCACGGCCGAGAGCGGCGCCGGAGAGGTGAAGACCACCGTCCTGCGGGTCGAGGTCGCCGACCGCCTTCCCGCCCGGTCCTGACAGCGGGCCGGAAGCCCGGCACCTCCCGGGTGCCGGGCTTCCGGCCTGCCGGGTGTCCCGCTTGTGGCGGCCGGGGCGGGGCGCTTAGGTAGGGAGAAGGTCGTGTAAGGGTCTGGTTATCTCTCTGGGAGGTCCTGGTGCGGGTCGGTGTGCTGCTCAACGAGCGGGGCGGGGTCGAGGCGCTGGGGAAGCTGGCGGACGACGTGCGGCGCGCGGCGGACGACGGGTTCTCCTCGGCGTGGATGTCGCAGATCTTCGGGGTGGACGCGCTGACCGCGCTGGCCGTGGCGGGGAGCGGGGTGTCCGGGATCGAGCTGGGGACGGCGGTGGTGCCGACGTATCCGCGGCATCCGGCCGTGCTGGCGCAGCAGGCGAGGACGACCGCGCTGGCGCTGCGGGGACGGTTCACCCTCGGCGTCGGGCTGTCCCACAAGATCGTCATCGAGGACATGTACGGGTACGACTTCGGCAGGCCGCTGCGGCACATGGACGAGTACCTCTCGGTGCTGGCGCCGCTGCTCGAAGGGGAGAACGCCTCCTTCACGGGCGAGACGCTGAGCGGCAACATCGGGTTGAGCGTGCCGAACGAGGGGCGGGTGCCGCTGCTGCTGGCCGCGCTCGGCCCGAAGATGCTGAAGCTGGCGGCGGAGCGGGCGGACGGGACGGTGCTGTGGATGACCGGCCCCGTCACCGTCCGCGAGCACATCGTGCCGACCATCACGGCGGCGGCCGAGGCGGCCGGACGGGACGCGCCGCGCGTCGTGTGCGTCCTGCCCGTGTGCGTCACCGGTGACGTGGAGCGCGCGCGGGAGCAGGCCGGGGAGACCTTCGAGGTGTACGGGGTGCTGCCGTCCTACCGGGCGATGATGGACCGGGAAGGCGTGGAGGGGCCGAAGGACATGGCCGTCGTCGGGGACGAGGACGCGGTGGCGGCGAGGCTGGCGGAGCTGTCCGAGGCGGGCGTCACCGATTTCGTCGCCGCCGAGTACATGCCGGGCGACCGGCGCACGCGGGCGTTCCTGAAGACGGTCACGGCGAGATGAGCTCGTAGAGGTTGCCGCTGGAGTCGGAGAAGTACAGGCCGCGGCCGCCGAGCGGGTGGTTCTCGGCGACGCGGCCGCTGTCGGCGTGGGCGGGGTCGTCGCCGTAGGGGATCTCGCGGGCGTCGAGGCGGTCCACGACCGCGTCGAAGGTGGCCGCGTCCACGTCGAAGGCGAGGTGGTGGCCCTGCGGGTAGGCGACGGTCATGAAGTCGAGGGTGAGCCCCTCGTTCACGCGGATCGGGACGAAGTGCCGCGCGTGCGGGTGCGGGCCGGTGTACTCCAGGCCCATGACGGCGGCGAAGAAGCGGGCCGCCTCGTCGTTGTCGGCGGCCGTCACGCTCGCGTGGTTCAGGGTGATCGTCATGCGGCGGTTCCTTCCTTGAGAGCGCCGTGCAGGAAGACGTCCAGGTACTCCTCGACGGACAGGGGCGGCGCGTCGGGGCCGGCGGCGGGCCGGGCCCGGCTGAACACGAAGCCCATGAACAGGCCCGCGATCTGCTCGACGGGCAGGCGCAGCCGGTCGCGTTCGGGTTCGAACAGCTCGGCCAGCGCCTCGCGGGTGCGGGTCATGGCGGCCGCGCGGTCGGGGCCCGGCTCGCCGTCGCCGGGCTCGCGGCGCGCGCGCCGTCCGGAGGCGTGCAGGGCGCCGATCACCAGGCCCATGCGGGCGAGGTAGGCGTCGATCGCGGCGGCGGCCTCGGCGAGCCGCGCGGGCAGCGGCTGGTCGAGCGGGATCGCGCCGATCTCCGCGAGGACGTGGTCGGTCCGCAGCGCCTCGGCGACGCAGGCGTCCAGCAGCTCGTCCTTGTCGGCGAAGACGCGGAAGATCGTCGCCTCGCCGATGCCGGCCGTGCGGGCGATCTGTGCGGTGGTGACGGACATGCCGTGCTCGGCGACGAGCGGCAGCGCCGTCCGGATGATCATTTCGCGGCGCTGCTCCGGGCTCATTCCGGGGGCGCGGCGGCGGCTTCTGTCCTCCATGGCCGCCACGGTACGGAGTGAGTACTCACTCCGTCAAGACCGAAGTGAGTGCTCACTCCGCACAATCCGACAGATCAGCATTCGGTGGCTGATACCGTTGCGATGCTGCGCGCCAGGAGCGAAGTCCGGTGGAAAATCCGGCGCTGTCCCGCAACTGTGGTGCCCCTCTCGAAGTGGCCGAGCCAGGTCGCCTCCTCGCGCGCCGACGATTGTCGACCTCGTGGAAGGGCGATCCGTCATGACGGGCCGCGGCTTCCCTGCACCAGCCAGGAGGCTCCTTTGAGACCCGTACGCACCTTGGGCGCGGTGATGGCGATCGGCATCGTCACGTTCGCCACCGCATGCGGCGGCGACGACGGCGGGTCCGGCGCCGAGCCGGACGCGAAGACCGTCACCGTCCAGGCCGCCAACGGGGCGGTGTCCGTCCCGGCCGCGCCGAAGCGCATCGTCTCCCTGTCCCCCACGCACACCGAGACGCTCTTCGCCATCGGCGCCGGGCCGCAGGTGGTCGCGGTGGACGCCTACTCCAACCACCCCGCCGCCGCCCCGCGGACCAAGCTGTCGGGCTTCAAGCCGAACGCCGAGGCGATCATCGCCTACAAGCCGGACCTCGTCGTGCTGTCGGACGACATGGACGGCATCGTCAAGGCGCTGGAGAAGGTGAAGGTCCCGGTCCTGCTGGAGCCGGCGGCGAAGAACCTCGACGAGGCCTACGACGAGATCGGGGACCTCGGGCAGGCCACCGGGCACCAGGCCGAGGCGAAGAAGGTCACCGACGGCATGCGCGCGGACATCCAGAAGACGGTGGCCGCGTCGTCCAAGGCCAAGAGCCTCACGTACTACCACGAGCTGGACAACCAGCTCCACTCGGTGTCGTCCAAGACCTTCGTCGGCCAGGTGTACGGGATGTTCGGCCTGCAGAACATCGCCGACAAGGCCGACAAGGCGTCCGGCGGCTACCCGCAGCTGTCCCGCGAGTACCTGCTCAAGCAGGACCCCGACCTGATCTTCCTGGCCGACACCAAGTGCTGCGGGCAGAACGCCGCCGCCCTCACCAAGCGCCCCGGCTGGTCGGACCTGGACGCGGTCGGGCACGGCGGCGTGGTGGAGCTCGACGACGACATCGCCTCCCGCTGGGGGCCGCGCCTGGCGGAGTTCGTCAAGGCGATCGGCGACGCGGTGCAGAAGGTTCAGTGACCGCTGCCGCCGAGGACGCCCGCCCGTGAGCAGGCGTCGACCGCACACCGGGGACGTCCCGGCCGCCACCGAGGACGCGGCCGGGACGTCCCCGGACGTCCGCACGCGTCCCGAAGACGTCTCCGGGCGTGAGCAGGCGCCCGAGGTCGCAGGCGGACGCGACGACGCGCCCTCCGAGGCGGGAAGGCGCTCCGGCGATCTCGCAGGTTCGGGCCTTGACGGCGCACCGCCCGGCCCGGGGAGCCAGGCCAGGCTGCGCCCGCTGCCGCTGGCGGTGGCGGTCGGGCTGCTGCTCGCCGCGCTGCTGGCGGGGGTGCTGGTGGGCTCGGCCGGGCTGCCCGTCGGCGGGGTCCTGAAGGCGCTGGCCGACCGGATCCCGTTCGTGCACGCCGACAGCGGGCTCGGCGTCATCGACGAGAACGTGCTGTTCCAGCTGCGGGTGCCGAGGGCGCTGATGGCGGCGCTGGTCGGCGGGATGCTCGCCGTCGCGGGCGCCGGATACCAGGGGGTCTTCCGCAACCCCCTCGCCGACCCGTACCTGCTGGGCGCGGCTGCGGGCGCGGGGGTCGGGGCGACGCTGGTCATCGCGCTGGTGCCGGGCGACCCCGGTTACGGGGTGCCGCTGGCGGCGTTCGCCGGCGCGATCTGCGGGGTGGCCCTCGCCTACCTGCTGGGCAGCGCGGCGACGGGGCGAGGGAACGGGACGGCGACGCTCGTGCTGGCCGGCGTCGCGGTGTCGTCCTTCCTCGCCGCGGTGCAGACGTTGATCCAGCAGATGAAGGCGGAGGAGCTGCAGCGGATCTACTCGTGGATCCTCGGCGGGGTCGGGTCGGCCGACTGGCACCAGCTGGCGCTCGTCTTCCCGTACGCGCTGGTCTCCACCGTGGTGCTGCTCGCCCACGGCCGGCTCCTGGACGTGCTGAGCGTCGGCGACGAGGAGGCGGCCTCGCTCGGCCTGTCGGCGGCGCGGGTCCGGCTGACGGTGCTGGTGGCGGCGTCGCTGGCGACCGCGTCGGCGGTCGCGGTGAGCGGGCTGATCGCGTTCGTCGGCATCGTCGTCCCGCACCTGGTGCGGCGGCTGGCGGGCGGGTCGTACCGGATCGTGCTGCCGCTGTCGCTGCTGGGCGGCGCGGCCTTCCTGGAGGTGGCCGACCTCGTGGCGCGGACGCTGATCAGGCCCGGGGAGCTCCCGCTGGGCGTGGTGACGGCGTTCGTCGGCGGGCCGTTCTTCGTCGCGGTGCTGCGCGCGTCCCGCCGGCAGGTGGAGACGTGACCGTCGCGGTGCGGGGCCTGGACGTCGCGCTCGGCGGGCGGCCGGTGCTGAGGGGCGTCTCGCTGGAGGTCCCGGCCGGGTCGTGGACGGCGGTCATCGGGCCGAACGGCGCGGGGAAGTCGACGCTGCTGCGCGCGGTCCTCGGCCTCGTCCCGTCCCGTGGCGAGATCACCCTCGCGGACGCGGACCTGCAGTCGCTGAAGCCGAGGCAGCGCGCCCGGCTCGTCGCCTACGCCCCGCAGAGCCCGAACCTTCCGGTGGGCATGACGGTGTACGACTACACCCTGCTGGGACGCTCCCCCTACGTCCCGCATCTGGGCCGGGAGAGCTCCCGCGACCGGGCCATCACCGGAGAGGTCCTCGACCGGCTGGGCCTCACCCCCTTCGCGGCCCGGCCCCTGGACCACCTGTCCGGCGGTGAGCGGCAGCGCGTCGTGCTGGCCCGCGCGCTCGCGCAGCAGACCTCGGTGCTGCTGCTGGACGAGCCGACGACCGCGCTCGACATCGGCCACCAGCAGCAGGTGATGGAGCTGATCGACCGGCTGCGGCTGTCGGACGGGCTGACGGTGGTGACCACGATCCACGACCTGACGCTCGCCGGGCAGTACGCCGACGGGCTCGTCCTCCTCTCCGGCGGACGGGTCGCGGCGTCGGGCCCGCCGGATCTCGTCCTCACCCGCGACGCCGTCGAGGAGCACTTCGGCGCCCGCGTGAGCGTCGCCCCCGGGCCGGGCGGCCGGCCGATCCTGTCGCTGGAGCGTCCGTGAACCTCGAGACGGTGTGGCGGGTGGAGGACGGCAGGCGGCTCGCCTCGACGGTGTGGCGGGCCGGCCCCGGCCATCGGATGATCTCCTCGGCGATGCTGGGCGGCGGCATCGGCCCGGCCCGCTGGGTGCTGAACGCCCAGGTGCCCGGCGCCTACGCGCGCACCGACCCGGTCGCGCACCTCGCCGAGCTCGCGGCGGCGAACGGGCTGGAGGGCCCCGGCGTCGGGATGCTCACGGCGGCGTCGGTGGCGCGCACGGTACGGCGGGACGGCGAGGGCGTGAGCGTGTCGGCGACGGTCGGGCTGCGCGTCCCGACCTGGGCGGCCGCGCCCGCCGGGACGCCCGATCCCGAGCTGGCCCCGCTGGAGGGGGACCGAACCCCCGCCCGGAGGCCCGGGACGATCAACATCGTGGTCGCCGTCCCCGTCGGGATGAGCGACGCGGCGCTGGTGAACGCGGTCGTCACCGCGACCGAGGCCAAGACGCAGGCGCTGCTCGAAGCGGGCTTCCCGTGCACGGGCACGGCGTCCGACGCGATCTGCGTCGCGGCGGCGACCGGGGGGACGCCGGAGGTCTTCGCCGGGCCCCGCTCCACCTGGGGTGCGCGCATCGCGCGGACGGTGCACGCCGCCGTCCGCGCCGGGGCCCTGGACTACGCCGCCCGGCTGGAGGCACGCGGCTAGCCGGCCGCCGTACCACCCCGGTGCGGTACGACGGCCGGCCTCAGGGCCAGTGCAGTGCGGGGTCGTGCCTCACCTCCTTCACGTGCGTCGTGCGGCCGGCATGACGGTCAGCCGGCGTGGGGAAGGCGATGTCCGTTGTGTCCGCCGCCGCCGGTGCGGCGCAGGGGATCGGTGGCGAGCGGGTCGCCGCCGTCCAGCAGGGAACCGTTCACCGGCGGCAGGGAGTGCACCCCGGTCGGCGGTTCCCGGTCGACGACCGGCCGCGGACCGGCCGGGCCCGGATCCGCGCGCCCCTCCGACAGGGCGGTGAGCGCGTCGACGCGGCGGCGCGCGCGCTCGGCCTCGGCACGCGCGGCGTCCCGCTCGGCGGTCAGCGCCCGCACCCCGGCGCGCAGCTCCTCGGCGGCGCGGGCGAGCTGCCAGTTGTGCCGCTCCAGCTCGCGGGCCCGCGCCTGGACCTGGTCGAGGTCGGCGACGGCCTGCCCCCGCTTGGCCTCGGCGTCGCGGACGGCCGAGCGCAGGTCCTCGGCGGCGCGGGTGGCGGCGGCGGCCTCGACGCGCTGCCCCTCGACGAGGGTCTCGGCCTCCGACAGCCGCCCGTGCAGGGCGACGAGTTCGGCGCGGGCGCTCTCCAGGGAGGCCAGGAGCTCGCCCTCCCGCGCGGCCACCCGGTCGCGTTCGCGCTCGGCGGCGAGGCGGGCGGCGCCCGCGCCGTCGGCGTCGTCCCTGGCCTCCCGGCGCTCCCGCCGCGCGGCGTCCCGCTCGGCCGCGAGCCGCTCGGCCTCGGCACGGGCGGACGCCGCCTCCTGCTCGGCGGCCTCGGCGCGGGCGCGGGCGGTGGCCGTCTCGCGCCACGCCGCCTCGGCCTGCCGCTGGGACGCGTCGCGCTCCCGCTGCGCGATCGCGACGAGCCCGGCGGCGTCGGCGCGGGCCTCGGCGATCCGCCGCTCGACGCCGGCGACGCTCAGCTCGGAGGCCAGCGATCCGGCGAGCCGGTCGGCGAGGCCCTCCAGCCGGTCGACCACCTCCCACGTCCAGGCGACCTGGCCGGTGAGGCCGGGCGACTCCAGCCCGCGCTCCCGGCTCTCGCGCGCGGCCCGCTCGCACGCGCCGTCGCCGTCGCGGCAGTAGCGGACGGTGCGGGCGCCGCGCGCCGGCTGCGGCACGGGCCGTCCGCAGCCGGCGCACGGCCAGACCGCGACCGGGTCACCGAGGCGTGCGGTCCCGGCACGGTCGTCTTCGGGGTCCGGCATCTCCCCTGGGCCGGTCGGCGGAACGTCCGGCAGCGCGCCGGAGGGCCCGCGCGGGTCCGCCGGGTCGCCGCCTCCGGCATAGGCGGCGGGGTCGGTGACGACGGGAAGGTCGATCTGCGTCGGAGCGGCGGGGGGCGGGGCGACGTTGTCGAACGGGGCGACCTTCTGGTCTTCCATGTGCCGTTGTACGCGTGGGGGCCAGGAGGCGTTCGACGTTCGCGGCGACGAATCGCGGCCGTCCGTCCCGGCGGCGTCAGTCCGCGTGTTCGCGCAGGTAGTCGTCCCGTACGCGGCGGCGGCTGAGTTTGCCGGACGGCGTTCGCGGCAGCGATTCGCGGAACTCCACGCGCCGGGGGTGCTTCAGTTTCGCCAGCCTGGGCTCGCAGTGCGCGAGCAGTTCCGCGGCGAGCCCCTCCCCCGGGCCGGCGTCCTCGGCGGGCTCGACGAGCGCGACGACGCGCTGCCCCCAGTCGTCGTCCGGGACGCCGATGACGGCGACGTCGGCGACCGCCGGGTGCTGGAGGAGCACGGACTCGATCTCGGCGGGATAGACGTTGACGCCGCCGGAGATGATGAGGTCGGTGCGGCGGTCGCTCATGTAGAGCCAGCCGTCCTCGTCGAGGCGGCCCAGGTCGCCGGGGGTGTAGTAGTCGCCCCGCATGGCGGCGGCGGTCTTGGCCGGGTCGCCGTGGTACTCGAACCCCGGCTGCCCCGAGGCGTAGATGAGGCCGGTCTCCCCCGGCGGCAGTTCGGCGCCCTCCGGGTCGAGGATCCTGATCCGCACGCCGTCGACCGCGCGTCCCACCGTCCCGGGACGGGCGAGCCACTCGTGCGGGGTCGCGACGACGACCGGGCCGCTCTCGGTGGAGCCGTAGTACTCGTAGAGGACCGGCCCCCACCACTGCATCATCTTCTGCTTCGTCTCCACGGGGACGGGCGCGGCGCTGTGGTACACCTGCCGCAGCGTCGACAGGTCGTACCGGGCGCGGACGCCGTCCGGCAGGGCCAGCATCCGGTGGAACATCGTCGGCACCATGAACGTGTTGGTGACGCCGTGCCGCTGGATCAGTTCCAGGGTGTGCTCGGGGTGGAACCGCGGGGCGACGACGACGGCGTGGCCGAGGTTCAGCGCCATCATCGCGTGGACGCATGGCGCGGAGTGGTAGAGCGGCCCGACGGCGAGGTGCACCTCGTCGCCGGGCTCCAGCCCGAGGTGCCGCCCCAGCGTCCGCCGCATGATGTCGATCAGCACCTCGGGCGCGATGTCGAGCATCGGCCGCCGGACGCCCTTCGGCCGTCCCGTCGTCCCGGAGGTGTAGAGCATCACCGAGCCCATCCGCCGTTCGGCGGGCGGCTCCGCGCTGCCCGTCGCGCAGAGCGCGGCCATCGACCGGTACCCGTCGCCGCCGTCGACGCTCACCCGTCCCCCGGCCGGGACGCCCGCCTCGTCGGCCGCGCCGGACACCGCCTCCGCCAGGACGCTCTCGGTGATGACGGCCTTGGCGCCGCTGTCGGCCAGGATGTAGCCGATCTCGGGCGCGGTCAGGTGGCGGCTCACCGGGACCAGGTACAGGCCCGACTGGACCGCGGCGAGCAGGACGGTGAGGAACTCGGGACGGTTGCCGAGCACGGTCGCCAGCGTGTCTCCGGGACGCACCCCGATCCCTGCCAGTGCGCCGGAGAGCCGGTTCACCTCGGCGTGCAGCTCGCCGTAGGACATCGGCACGCCGGGGGCGAGCACGGCGGGACGGTCCGGGTCGTTGCGCGCGATCTCGTAGAAGCCGACACCCTCGACGCCCATGCGGCTCTCCTCTGGTCCGGACCCGCCGACCGAATGGTCTTCGGTTCCATCTGACCGGCCCTCCGGCGCCCCCGTCAAGGCCGTCCCGGGGACGCCGGCGACGGTCCACCAAGATCGGCCGACCTCGGTCAGTCACTTCCCATGACGCCCCGCATCGCGCTGCGTATCATGAGGTCGCGATTGCCGGGGGGCGACAAGTCAATACCTGCGCGGCGATGGGGCACGAATGAGCGGACCGGACGACGGTGACGGGTCCCGGAATCCCGAGCGCCGGGACGAGACGCAGGAGTGGCCCGAGCGGATACTCCAGGGCCTGCTGATCGACTTATGCTGCACCCTCCTCATCAGCGGCGGCCTGAGGATCTTCGACGCGTTCTCCTGGTGGAACGCCCTCGCGGCGATGGCCACGGTGATGCTCACGACCGTCCTGCTGCTCGTGGCCTTTCCCGGCACGATGCACGGCGTCCTCGAATGGACGTGGAAGGCGCTGCGCCTGGGTGCGACCGCGACCGCGTGGACGCTCGCCGGGGCGGCCACGATGTCCCTGGTCCTTCTCGCGGGCTACGGCGCGTACAGCCTGTGGGACGGCGCGCAGCCGTGCGGCCAGCCGCTGGAACTGCGCATGCTGACCGCCCAGGACGCGCTGACCCCGCTGCGCGGGGCGGCCGAGGAGTTCGAGTCCGACACGGGAAAGCGGGGCTGCCGCAAGTACAGCGTGACCGTCATCCCGGAACCGGGCCCACTCGCGCTCTCCGAAGGATTCGCCCGCCTGTGGCGAAGCAGCGAATCGAGGGAGAACGAGCGGCTGTTCGGCCCGCAGCCCGATATCTGGATCCCGTCATCGACGGCCGAATACGAATACGTCGCGCACGCCGCCGTCTCCGAGAGGCGACGCCTGACCCAGTCCTGTCCGCCTACGGCGAAGCAGTCCGATGACGATACCCACAGCCTGGAACTCTGCGGTTCGCTCGGAACGTCGCCGCTGGTGCTCGCGCTGTTCCCCAAGGCCAACGCGCCCGTCGCCGACCCGCGTACGGATTCCACCAGGTCTTCGACGGAAGTACTGCTGAAGCGCATCGCGGATGCCGGCGTCCGGCTCCGCAACATCGCCCGCCCCGTCCCGGAGACCTCGGGAGCCGCCCTGGCGGTGACGCCCGTGCTGTACGGTCCGAGACGTCCAGGGGACGCGAGGGCCGCGGAGGCCGAGCGGTTCGCCGAGCCCGCGGACCTCGTCACGCCGGACGCGGTGTCGCTGCTGTGCCGCTTCCGGCTCCAGACGGCCGCGTCCGGCGACGGGCCCCCGGACGACGTCGCGGTGCTCGCCCCCGAGCAGGTTCTCTACGACTACAACATGGGCCTCGCGCTCGGAGATGACGACCGTTGCCACAGGGTCGACCACATCGATCGGGTTCCGGAGTACAGGAAATGGCAGCTGTACCCGCACTACTCAAGTGACCTGCCGCTGCTCGACTACCCCTTCGTCAAGGTCCGTTGGCAGGGGCAGGACTCGAAGGAGCGGAACTCCGCCGTCAACGAGTTCCGGCGCTGGCTGAAGGACAATCCCCTGACCATGCGCGGGTTCAGGGACCGCTTCGGTGAACTGCCCTCGGCGCCCGCGGAGGACAGGGAACACGACTTCCTGCCCCGTCTTCGGACCTTCCTGGAAGACGGTGAGCTGCCGGAGCGAGTGCCGTCCCCCGGACGGACGGGATTCCAGGAGACCCTGGATCGGATCAAAGACGCGCGTCCCAAGAGCTCGATCCATCTCATGGTGGACGCGTCCACATCGATGGGCAGCGCCTCCGGCGGGAACGGCGGCTCGCGGCTCGGTCGCGGGGCGGCCGTCCTGCAGAGCCTGGTGTCGCAGCTCCAGTCGACCGACCGTGTGGACCTTCGGTTCTCGGCCGCGTCCCCCTCGATCAGGCTCGGCGACTTCCGGGTCGAGCAGGACGCCGCCTCCGCGAACAAGGAAACGGTGATGAGGAACCTGCAGGCGATGTCGGCGACCGGCAGGGACGAGCCGCTCGACGAGATCGTCGAGGCGGCCGATCTCGACAGGGGGCAGCAGGACATCGTCCTGCTCACCGACGGCCAGGCCCCGAAGAGGCCCCCGGGCCTCGACTCCCGCACGGCCCGCCTGTCCGACTTCTTCCGCCGGCAGGGTCCGGACGGGCGGCTGCGGCTGACCGTGGTGCTCACGGGCCCGGCGACGTGCGAGGACACCCCCGTCCGCGAGATCGTCGCCTCGCTCCGCCCGCACCGGGCGGGGGCCTGCGTCGAGCTCGACGACACGCCGGAGGAGACCCAGGCCGCGAGAATCCTGTCGGACCTCAGATGGGGAAGGCGGGCATGAGGGGGGCACGACCATGACCTCCTGGCCGCGCTTCCGCGTCCGGCCGCACGACCGCCCCTCCTGGATCTTCTTCACCGTCGGGGCGGTGGTCGCGCTGATCATCGGAGCCGCGGCACTCCTCGACCCGGTCTCCTCCTACACTCCGCTCCCCGCGAAGTGCGAGCACAGCGAACTGTTCGTCGTGGGCGGCACCGACATCAGCCTCAACTACCAGAGGCGCGCGCTCATCACGGAATGGAACAAGTCGCATCGGCACGCCACGCTCGTCGAGGTGTCGGACTCCACCGACCTGCAGCACAGCCAGATCAAGGCCATGGAGGAGTCCGGCGGCTGCGCCTACGACGTCCTGATCATGGACAACACCTGGACGGCGCAGTTCGCCGAAAGCGGATACCTGCGTCGCCTCGACGATCTCAAGGGTCTGAAGGACTTCTTCCCCAACGCGCTCCAGACCGGTATGTGGCACGGCGATCTCTACGCCGTCCCGTTCAACGTGGACGTCGGGCTGCTCTACCGCCGCACCGACATGCGGACGAACACGGCACGGCCTCGCTCATGGGCTCGTCTCATCGACTCTCCGGTCATCATGCAACTCGCCGACTACGAAGGCCTGACCGTGAACGCGCTCGAAAGTGTGTGGAACAGCGGAGGCGACGGTTTCATGGGAGAGGGCGGCCGGGACGAGGGGTATCTCATCGAGAACGTCTACCAGCCGCTGAAGGAATTCGCCACGAGGGTCAGGGGGCTCCGTCCCGACCCGCGGGAGTATCACGAGCGAGAGAGCATCGACGCGTTCTCCTCCAGTACGCAGAAGGGCGGCTCCCCGACTGAGCGCCTGATGCGCAACTGGCCCTACGCGTTCTCGACGCTCGCCGCCGAGCCGCAGATGCAGCGGGACGGGGGCCTGAGATTCGAGGTGAGCGCCCTGCCCGGCCGCACCGTCCTCGGCGGGCAGAACCTCGCCGTCGCGAAGCGCTCCCCCCACGCCGCCGACGCCGAGAAGCTGGTCGAGTTCCTCACCGAAGAGAAGAGCCAGCAGGAGCTCTTCGCGTGCGGCGGGCTCGCCCCCGCCCGCTACTCGGCGCTCCGCCTGCGCCCCGGCCAGGCGGTGCCCGAGAACTGGCAGATCGCCAAATGCTCGGAACTCGACGAGAAGAAGACCGGCCTGGATGAGACGAATGTCCTCGACCACGACCAGCTTCGGGAGCTCGGCCAGGCGATCGTGACCGCTCTGCCGAACGCGTCACCGCGGCCGGTGACGGCGCACTACAGCACGTTCAGCCGCACGTTCCGCGGCTGCGTCGTCAAGATGATCAACAATGAGGACGTCGGCGCCCGGACGTTCGCCCGCGCGGTGCGCCGCTCATTGGACGGCCAGACGGCCTCCTGCTAGCCCCGGCCGGCGGGCCGGGTCTCCTCAGACACGCTCTCCGGACCGGCGTCCGGAGAGGTGTCGTCCGGGAGGGGAGAGTCCGCGGCGGCGCCGTCGAGGGCGGCGCGGGCCATGCCGTGCAGGAGGGCGGCCATGGCGGCGCGGTCCAGGCCCTGCGCGGCGCTGCGCGGGGTGGAGTTGAGAAGGCCGAAGCAGGCGTGGACCGCGGCGCGGGCGCGCTCGTCCGGCGGCCGGGGGTCGAGGCGGCGCAGGACGGCGACCCACTCCTCGACGTAGGCGCGCTGGAGCCGGCGGATGCGGTGGCGCTGCGGCTCGGGGACGTTGTCCAGTTCCCGCTCGTGCACGGTGATCAGCGCGGGGTTGTCGAGGGCGAACGCGATGTGCCAGTTCAGCAGCGCGTCGAGGGCGCGCCCGGGGTCGGGGCCGGCGGCGCGGCACCGGCCCTCGGCGAGGAGCCGCTCGCTGATGTCGAGGAGCATCTCGGCGAGCACGGCCTCCTTGCCGCTGAAGTGGCGGTAGAGGGCGGGGCCGGTGAGCCCCACGGCCCGGCCGAGGTCGCCGATCGACGCCCCGTGGTAGCCGCGGCGCGCGAACAGCTCGGCGGCGGCGCCGAGGATCTCGGCCCGGCGCGGGTTGGGCGGGCCCGGCGGCGCCTCGGCGGGGTGGGACGTCATGCGGCCCAGTCTAGACTAGAGTTGTTAACGACCGTTAACATCAGCATTGTTAATGAACGTTAACCGGGAAGGGGGGTCATGAGCGGACCCGAGATCGGCTCGCGCGCCGACGTCGCGGGCGAGGCGTTCAAGGCGAGCGCCGCGCACAACGAGGCGCTCGTCGCGGAGCTGCGCGACCGCGTCGACCGGGCGGGCCGCGGCGGACCCGAGCGCGCCCGCGAGCGGCACGCGGCGCGCGGCAAGCTGCTGCCCCGCGACCGGGTCGACACGCTCCTGGACCCCGGCTCGCCCTTCCTGGAGCTGTCGCCGCTGGCCGCGAACGGCATGTACGGGGACGAGGCGCCGGGCGCGGGGATCATCACCGGCGTCGGGCGGGTCTCCGGACGCGAATGCGTCATCGTGGCGAACGACGCCACCGTCAAGGGCGGCACGTACTACCCGGTCACGGTGAAGAAGCACCTGCGGGCGCAGGAGGTGGCGCTGCACAACCGCCTCCCCTGCCTCTACCTGGTCGACTCCGGCGGCGCGTTCCTGCCCCGCCAGGACGAGGTGTTCCCCGACCGCGAGCACTTCGGCCGCATCTTCTACAATCAGGCCACGATGTCCGGCCGCGGCATCCCGCAGATCGCGGCCGTCCTGGGGTCGTGCACGGCGGGCGGCGCCTACGTCCCGGCGATGAGCGACGAGGCCGTCATCGTCCGCGGCCAGGGGACGATCTTCCTCGGCGGGCCGCCGCTGGTGAAGGCCGCCACCGGCGAGGTCGTGACGGCGGAGGAGCTCGGCGGCGGCGAGCTGCACTCGCGCACGTCCGGCGTGACCGACCACCTCGCCGAGGACGACGCGCACGCCCTGCGGATCGTGCGCGACATCGTCGCCACGCTGGGCCCGCGCGAGCCGCGCCCGTGGGAGGTCGCCCCGCCCGAGGAGCCCGCCGCCGACCCGTCGGAGCTGTACGGGATCGTCCCGCCGGACTCGCGCACCCCCTACGACGTGCGCGAGGTGATCGCCCGCATCGTCGACGGCAGCCGCTTCCAGGAGTTCAAGAAGGAGTACGGCGCGACGCTCGTCACCGGCTTCGCGCGCATCCACGGGCACCCGGTCGGGATCGTCGCCAACAACGGCATCCTGTTCGGCGAGTCGGCGCAGAAGGGCGCGCACTTCATCGAGCTGTGCGACCGGCGCAGCGTCCCGCTGGTGTTCCTGCAGAACATCACCGGGTTCATGGTCGGGCGCGAGTACGAGGCCGGCGGCATCGCCAAGCACGGCGCGAAGATGGTGACCGCCGTCGCCTGCGCCCGCGTCCCGAAGTTCACGGTCGTGATCGGCGGCTCGTTCGGCGCCGGCAACTACGCGATGTGCGGCCGGGCGTACTCGCCGCGCTTCCTGTGGATGTGGCCGAACGCCCGCATCTCGGTCATGGGCGGCGAGCAGGCGGCGAGCGTCCTCGCCACCGTCCGCCGCGACCAGATGGAGGCGCGCGGCGAGGAGTGGCCCGCCGAGGACGAGGAAGGGTTCAAGGCGCCGATCCGCGAGCAGTACGAGGCGCAGGGCAACCCGTACTACTCGACGGCGCGGCTGTGGGACGACGGCGTGATCGACCCGCTCGACACCCGGCGCGTGCTCGGGCTCGGGCTGTCGGTCGCGGCCAACGCACCGCTGGAGCCGGTCGGCTACGGCGTCTTCCGGATGTGAGGGTGTTGATGTTCGACAGCGTCCTGGTCGCCAACCGCGGGGAGATCGCCGTCCGCGTCTTCCGCACGCTGCGGCGGCTCGGCATCCGGTCCGTGGCCGTCCACACCCGGGCCGACGCCCTGGGGCGCCATGTGCGGGAGGCGGACGAGGCCCTGCTGATCCCGTCGTACCTGGACATCGAGGCGGTCGTCGAGGCCGCCCGCGGCGCCGGCGCGTCCGCCGTCCACCCCGGCTACGGGTTCCTCGCCGAGAACACGGCGTTCGCGCGGGCCTGCGGCGAGGCGGGGCTGGTGTTCGTCGGCCCGCCGGCCGGGGCGATCGAGGCGATGGGCGACAAGATCCGCGCGAAGCGGACCGTCGCGGCCGCCGGCGTCCCGGTGGTCCCCGGGCGCGACGAGCCCGGCCTGTCCGACGCCGAGCTGGAGGCCGCGGCGCTGGAGGTCGGGCTGCCGGTGCTGCTCAAGCCGTCCGCGGGCGGCGGCGGGAAGGGCATGCGGCTCGTCCGGGACGCCGCGGACCTGCCGGAGGCGATCGCGTCCGCCCGGCGGGAGGCGCGTGGCTCGTTCGGCGACGACACGCTGCTCGCGGAGCGGTTCGTCGAGAACCCGCGGCACATCGAGATCCAGGTCTTCGCCGACGCGCACGGCGGCGCCGTCCACCTCGGCGAGCGCGAGTGCAGCCTCCAACGCCGGCACCAGAAGATCGTCGAGGAGGCGCCGTCCCCGCTGCTGGACGCCGCCGCGCGCGAGCGGATGGGCGCCGCCGCCGTCGCCGCCGCGCAGGCCGTCGGGTACGTGGGCGCCGGGACGGTCGAGTACATCGTCTCGGCCGACCGCCCCGACGAGTTCTTCTTCATGGAGATGAACACCCGGCTCCAGGTCGAGCACCCCGTGACCGAACTCGTCACGGGACTCGACCTGGTCGAGCTCCAGCTCCGGGTGGCGGCGGGAGAGCCGCTGCCGTTCACGCAGGACGGGGTGCGCCTGGACGGCCACTCCATCGAGGCCCGCGTCTACGCCGAGGACCCGGCGCGCGGATTCCTGCCCACCGGCGGGCGCGTGCTCGCCCTCGACGAGCCCGCGACCGCGCGGGTCGACTCCGGGCTCGACGTCGGGACGGAGGTCGGCGGCTCCTACGACCCCATGCTCGCCAAGGTCATCGTCCACGGCGCCGACCGCGCCGAGGCGCTGCGCAGGCTCGACCGCGCGCTCGCGTCCTACACGCTGCTCGGCGTCCCCACGAACGTCGCGTTCCTGCGCGCGCTGCTGCGGCACCCCTCGGTCGTGTCGGGCGATCTCGACACCGGCCTGGTCGAG
Source organism: Actinomadura coerulea (assembly GCF_014208105.1). Classification (NCBI taxonomy): domain Bacteria; kingdom Bacillati; phylum Actinomycetota; class Actinomycetes; order Streptosporangiales; family Thermomonosporaceae; genus Actinomadura; species Actinomadura coerulea. The sequence goes on along the minus strand of NZ_JACHMQ010000001.1, from coordinate 1,011,920 downwards.
CGCTCCCTGGACGACCTCGTCGCGGGCGCGTCCGTGCCGCCCGAGGTGCTCGCCGCCGCCGCGCTGGAGCGGATGCTCGACCTGGAGTCCGGCGACGACCCGTGGGACGTCCCGGACGGCTGGCGCCCCGGCGCCCACGCCTGGGCGCCGTGGATCATCACCCCGTCCGGCGGCGACCCGGTGGAGGTCCGCGTCCAGGGCAGGGCGGCGTCCGCGCGCGTCGCCGTCGGCGGTGAGCCTCCGGTCGCCGCGTCGCTCACCAGGCCGTTCACCCTGACCTACGGGGGAAGGACGACCTCGTTCGCCGGCGCCCGGGACGGGCGCACCCTGTGGCTCGGGCGCGACGGGCACGCGTGGGCGCTGAGCGAGCACGTCCGCGCCGAGGGCGGCGCCGACGCCGCGGCCGCGGGCGACGGCGTGCTGCGCAGCCCGATGCCCGGGACGGTGCTGGCGGTCAAGGCGGCCGAGGGCGACCGCGTCGAGGCCGGGCAGCCTCTCGTGGTCGTCGAGGCGATGAAGATGGAGCACACCGTCACCGCGCCGCTCGCCGGCGTCGTGGCGAAGCTGCCGGTCCGCGCGGGCGCGCAGGTCGCCCTGGACGCGGTGCTGGCCATGATCGAGGAGGCATGACGGTGCCGGTACCCCTTTCCGGCCTTCCCGGGCGGGTCACGATCTACGAGGTCGGGCCGCGGGACGGGCTGCAGAACGAGCAGGCGGTCGTCCCCGCCGAGGTCAAGGCGGAGTTCGTGACCCGGCTGGCGGACGCGGGGCTGCGCACGATCGAGACGACCAGCTTCGTCCACCCCAGGTGGGTGCCGCAGCTCGCCGACGCCGAGCAGCTCCTCGACATCCTGCCGCGCTCCCCCGAGCTGCGGTATCCCGTCCTGGTGCCGAACGAGCGGGGCCTGGACCGGGCGCTCGCCAACGGCGTCACCGAGATCGCGATCTTCGGCAGCGCCACCGAGACGTTCGCCCGCCGCAACCTCAACCGCACCGTGGACGAGTCCCTCGCGATGTTCGCCCCGGTCGTGGAACGCGCGCGCGCCGAGGGGCTCTGGGTGCGCGCCTACGTGTCGATGGTGTGCGGCGACCCGTGGGAGGGCGACGTCCCCGTCGAGCAGGTCGTGTCCGTCGCGTCCCGCATGATGGACATGGGCTGCTCCCAGCTCAGCCTCGGCGACACCATCGGCGTCGGCACTCCAGGCCAGGTCACCGCGCTCATCGAGGCGCTGGCCGGGGCGGGCATCGGCACCGACCGCCTCGCCGTCCACTTCCACGACACCTACGGGCAGGCGCTGGCCAACACCCTCGCCGCGCTCCGCGCGGGCGTCACCGTCGTGGACTCCTCGGCCGGCGGACTCGGCGGCTGCCCGTACGCCGAGAGCGCCACCGGAAACCTGGCCACCGAGGACCTCGTCTGGATGCTGAACGGCCTCGGCGTCGAGACGGGCGTCGACCTCGACGGGCTCGCGGCCACGAGCCGCTGGATGGCGGACCGGCTGGGCCGTCCCAGCCCGTCCCGCGTAGTGCAGGCCCTGTCACCTGGATCGGAGTAGCAAATGATCGACTTCACGCTCGGCGAGGAGCAGGAGGAGCTGCGGCGCACGGTCGAGCGGTTCGCCCGCGAGAGCGTCGCCCCGGTGATCGGGGACCTGTACGAGCGCGGGGAGTTCCCCTACGAGATCGTCGCCGCGATGGGCAAGATGGGCCTGTTCGGGCTGCCGTTCCCGGAGGAGCACGGCGGCATGGGCGGCGACTACTTCACGCTCTGCCTCGCCCTGGAGGAGCTGGCGCGCGTCGACTCGTCCGTCGCGATCACCCTGGAGGCCGGGGTGTCGCTGGGCGCGATGCCGATCTACCGGTTCGGGTCCGCCGAGCAGAAGGAGCGGTGGCTGCCGCGGCTCACCTCGGGCGAGCGCCTCGCGGGCTTCGGGCTGACCGAGCCGGGCGGCGGGTCCGACGTCCCCGGCGGCATGCGCACCACGGCCCGGCTGGACGGCGACTCCTGGGTGATCAACGGGTCCAAGTCGTTCATCACCAACGCCGGCACCGACATCACCGCGTTCGTGACCGTGACCGCCTTCACCGGCGACGGCGAGATCTCCACGATCCTCGTCCCGACCGGGACCCCGGGTTTCACGGTCGGGCGCAAGTACTCCAAGGTCGGCTGGTCGGCGTCCGACACGCGGGAGCTGTCGTTCGACGACGTCCGCGTCCCGGCCGAGAACCTCGTCGGCGAGCGCGGCCGGGGGTACGCCCAGTTCCTGAGGATCCTGGACGAGGGGCGCATCGCGATCGCCGCGCTGTCGGTCGGGCTCGCCCAGGGCTGCGTGGACGAGTGCCTGCGCTACGTCCGCGAGCGGGAGGCGTTCGGCAGGGAGATCGGCCGCTACCAGGCGATCCAGTTCAAGATCGCCGACATGGAGACCCGGACGCACACGGCCCGGCTCGCCTACTACGCGGCGGCCGCGCGGATGCTGGCCGGCGAGCCGTTCAAGAAGGAGGCCGCGATCGCCAAGCTGGTGGCCTCCAACGCCGCGATGGACAACGCCCGCGACGCCACGCAGGTCTTCGGCGGCTACGGCTTCATGAACGAGTACGCCGTCGGCCGGTTCTACCGCGACGCCAAGATCCTGGAAGTGGGCGAGGGCACCTCGGAGGTGCAGCGCATGCTGATCGCCCGCGCCCTCGGCCTCCCGCCGTCCTGACGCCCGCCCGGCCCGGCGGCCCCCGCCGCCCGCCGCCGGGCGCCGGGCGCGAGCGTGTCGCCGAGCGGGGCGCCGGGTCCCCGCCGGGCGCGAAGCCCGGCGCGGTAAGGTCGGCGAATGCTGCTGCGCGCCTACGGGATCGCTCGCTCACTGGTCATGTACCACGGGATTCCGGGCAGGCACCGGCGCGCGTCCCGCCTCTACGGGGAGTTCCTCGGGCCCGGCGACCTGGCGTTCGACATCGGCGCGCACGTGGGCGGCCGGGTGCGCGTGTGGCGGGGGCTGGGAGCGCGCGTCGTCGCGGTGGAGCCGCAGCCCGACTGCCTGCGCGTCCTGCGCCTGTTCTTCGGCCGCGACCGCGGCGTCACGCTCGTGCCGGGCGCCGCGGGCGCCGAGCCCGGGCGGGCGCACCTGGCCCTGTCCACCGCGACGCCGACGGTGTCCTCGATGTCTCCCGGCTGGATCAGGGCGGTGACGACGGACCGCGGCTTCGCCCGCGTCCGCTGGGACCGCTCGATCGGCGTCGACGTGACCACGCTGGACGAGCTCATCGCCCTGCACGGCGTGCCGGCCTTCTGCAAGATCGACGTCGAGGGCTTCGAGGCGGAGGTGCTGGCGGGGCTGTCCCGGCCGCTGCCCGCCCTGTCGTTCGAGTACGTGCCGTCGGCGCACGACGCCTCACTGGAGGCACTGGACCTCGTCGACCGGCTGGGCGGCTACGTCTACAACTACTCCCCCATCGAGACGATGCGGCTGGCCAGTCCCCGCTGGCTCGACGCGGCCGAGCTGCGGCGGCGGCTGGAGCGGATCCGTCCGCGCGGGCGGTCCGGCGACATCTACGCCCGTCTCGGGGCATCCGGCCGGTAACGCCGGGAAAATCGCTGGGTGCCAGGCAAGGACCACTACGCCGCCGACCGGGCCACCGCCGAAGAGGTCGTCAGGGCCGCCCCGTACATGCGCACCTCCGTGGGGGCCGACCGCGACTTCATGGTCCGGGTCGCCCTTGCACCGCTGGCGCCCGGACGCCGGGGCCCGCGCGATCGACGACTCCCTGGTGTCGATGTACGGAGGCCTGGCCCGCAAGCCCTGACCGGGGTCAGTCCGCGGGGGCCTGCTCGCCGGGCAGCCAGTCGCGGGCCGGGTCGTACTCCAGCCAGCGGTGCCGCCGCCCGTGCTCGGCGAACCTTTTGACCAGCGCGGGGATCATCGGGTGCGGCGACTGCCGCGGCCACATCAGCGACCAGGCGTAGAGCGGGACCGGGTCGACGAGGGGGATCGCCCGGACTTCCGGCGTGCCGGGCAGCCGGGCGTCGGCGGGGAACAACGTGATCCGTCCCGGCTCCGCGAGCAGGCCGGCCGGCAGGTGCTCCACACCGAGGTTGGCGCCGCCGGACACGGCGCGGGCGCCGAACTCGTCGCAGAACCGGCTGATGAAGTCGAGCCGGTCGACGGCCGCGGGGAACCACAGGTCGCGTCCGGCGAGGTCGGACGGGCGGACGCTGGACGCGGCGGCGAGCGGATGCCCGGCGGCGACGAGGACGTCCACGGGTTCGAGCCGGACGAGGCGGTGCGCCACCCCGTCCGGCAGCGGCGGGTGCACGCGCCCGAACGCGGCGTCGATGTCGCCGCGCAGCAGTGCCGCCGCAGCGGCGGGGAGGTCGCGGCTCATGCCGAGTTCGACGTCGAGCTCCGGTCGTGCGCCGATCACCGGGGCGACCGTCCGGGCCGGGCCGTACAGGTGGCCCCAGAGGTCGATCCGCAGCGGCCGGCCGACGGCGTGGACGGCGCCGGCCGCGGCGTCCGCGGCCCGCAGCAGCTCCCGCGCCGGCTCCAGGAAACGGCGCCCCGCGCCGGTGGGCTCCACGTTCCCGCGGGTGAGGAGCGGGACCCCGAGCGCCGCCTCCAGCCTGGCCAGCCGCTTGGACACCGCCTGCTGGCTGATCGCCAGCTCCTCGGCGGCCCGCCCGAAGTGCAGGTGGTCGGCGACGGCGACGAACGCGCGCACCTGGCCGAGGTCGAGGTCCATGCCTCCCATCGTGGGCGACAACCGATGGTTGTCAACATCGCCCGGCGGCTGTTGGACCGGACTGCCGCTCGCCCGGTTTCCTGCGGTGCGTGAAAGCACTCTTTCCCGAAGCGGGATCGGTGTCGTTCGGCGAGGCCGACGAGCCGGTCCCCGCTCCCGACGAGGCGCTGGTGAAGGTCGCGGCGTTCTCGGTGAACCGGGGCGAGACGTTCCAGCTGGAGTCCGACCGGCCCGGCTGGCGGCCCGGCAAGGACGTCGCGGGCCTCGTGGTCCAGGCGGCGGCCGACGGGTCGGGGCCCCCGGCCGGCAGCCGGGTCGTGGGGCATCCGCCGTCGGCGGGCTGGGCGGAGTACGCCGCCGTCCCCACCGCGTCGCTCGCCGAGATCCCCGGCTCCGTGCCCGTGCGGTCGGCCGCCGCGCTGCCGCTGGCCGGGCTCACCGCGCTGCGCCTGCTGCGCGCGTCCGGCGCCACGGCCGGGACCCGCGTCCTGCTGACGGGCGCGTCCGGCGGAGTCGGGCACTGCTTCGTCGAGCTCGCGGCCGCCGCGGGAGCCGAGGTCACCGCCGTCACGGCCACTCCCGAGCGCGGGCGGCGGCTCGCCGAGCTGGGCGCCACGGTCGTGCACGGCGTGCGGGACGCGGCCGGCCCGTTCGACGTCGCCCTGGAGTCCACGGGCGGGGACGACCTGCCGCTCGCGCTGGCGCGCGTGGCGCCCGGCGGCACGCTGATCTGGTTCGGGCAGGCGAGCCGCCGGCCCGTCACGCTGGACTTCTTCGACTTCTTCGACGGCCCCGAGTCCGCGTCCATCAGGCACTTCCACTACGCGGGCGCCCCGTACGGGGAGGACCTCGCCACGCTCGTCCGGCTGACGGCGGCCGGGCGCCTCCACCCCGAACTCGGCCGCGTCGCCGACTGGAGCGAGACCGCCGCCGTCCTCACCGACCTCCGCGAACGCCGCGTGCGCGGCAACGCCGTCCTCACCCTGGAGCAGAACCGATGACCGCCTTCTTCGACGAGCCCGTCGCCCCCTTCGCCGCCGTCAACCGGTCCCGTGCCATTGCCGCAGGCGTCGACCCCTGCCAGTACGACGCGGTCACCGCCGGCCTGGACTCCCTGCGCGAGTGGACGGACGCGTTCACGCGGACCGGGCGGGAGCATCTCGCCCGCGCCGGGAAGGCACGGCTGCCGCGCTCGGCGGGCGAGGCGTTCCGCGACGCCGCGCTGTGGTTCCATTTCGCCACGGTGCTGCCGAACCCCGACCTCGCCGGGCACGGGCGGGCCGCCGCCGCGTCCGCCGACGCCCTGCGCCGCTCGCTCGCCCGCCTCGCGCCGGACGCCGAGCACCTCACGGCCCCTGATCTCACCGGCGTCCTGCGGCGTCCGTCCCCGGAGGCCCCCCTGGTCGTCCTGGTGCCGGGCATGAACTCCGGCAAGGTCGAGTTCATGCCGATCGCCGAGGCCCTCCTGCACCGCGGACTGGCCGTGCTCGCCATCGACGGACCCGGTCAGGGAGAGCTCGCCGTCCGCGGCCCCTGGACCCCGGACTACCACCGGATCGTGAGGCAGGCCCTCGACGCCGTGGACGGCCTGCCGGCCCGCATCGGACTGGTCGGGCTGAGCATGGGCGGCTTCCTCGCCTCCGTCGCCGCGCGGCACGAACCCCGGATCGACGCCGTCGTCACCGTCAGCGGGCCCACCGCCCTCACCTGGGACGAGCTCCCGCCGTACGTGACGGAGTCGTTCGTACTGCGCATGGGCGGGGAGGCGGCCGCCCGCGCGTTCGCCGGCCGGGTGACCGCTCCCCCGGTTCCGCAGCCGCTGCGCGTCCTGGACGGCGGGCTGGACGTCATCCCGGGCGTCGCCAACGGCGCGGAGCTGGCCCGCCGGGCGGCGGACGGCGAGTACGTCCTGCTGCCCGAGGGCAACCATCTCCTGGAGAACTGCCGCTGGGCCTGGCTTCCCGACACGCTCGACTGGCTCGCCGCCCGGCTGGGTCACGACCCGGCATCCGCCGTCACCCGCCAGGTCGGGACGGGAACGCCTACGACCCCCTCCGGCTCTTAGCCGGCGAAGGCCGCGAGCCGTGCCTCCACGTCGCCGGGGGCCAGCTCGCGGAGGCTGACCCGCGATTCCAGCGCCTCGTGCAGGACCGGATACATGTTCGCGGGAGACCACTGGGCGCTGATGGACTTCTCGTCCAGGAACAGGGTGGGCAGGCCGTCGAACACGGGGACCGCCTCGAAAGGAGCGGAACCGGGGAAGAACAGCGCCGGCTTCGCGTCGGCGCCCGGGTAGTGGAACCCGATCCGCTGGTGATCGATCAGCTCCGCCGCCCGCTGGTGCTCCTGCGGGGTCAGGCCCCGGTTCCGCGCGTACCGGACGACGGCGGGGTCGGCCGGCTCGGCTCCGAGATAACCGGGGCCCGCGTGGCGTTCGAGAGCGTCCTGGGCGAGGGCGAAGAAGTGGTACATCCGGTCCTGGACCCCGGTCAGCCCGAGGACGAAGCCGCGCCGCCCGCGCGGGTCGAGCAGCAGGATCTCCCGGCCGTCGAGGAGGGCGAGCACCTCGCGGATGTAGTAGAGCGTCTCGTAGTGGTCTTCCAGTTCGTCCACCAGCGGCGCGACGTGGGGCCGGGCGCGCAGGCGCCGCCGCGCGCCCTCGTCGCGGCTGAGCATCGTCATGGCCGCCAGGAGCACGAAGGGCAGGACGTGGTGGGCCCGGACGAGGTCGGGGGACTCCCGGAACAGCTCGTCCTGCGCGCCCGCCCCGCCCCGCGCCGTGAACTCCTTCGCCAGGTGCAGGTAGCGCTCGGTCACCTGCATGACCGCGTCGACCGGGACCGCCACCGAGCCGCCGCGCTCGACGAGCACCCCGCACACGAAGGCCATCATCCCCGCGCGGAAGACGTCACCGGCCTCCAGCGAGGCGGCCAGCTTCGCCATCGCGGCATCGACGTCGGTGATGGACCCCAGGAACGCCTGCACCTCGTCCCGGCCGATCAGGTCCGTTCCGCCCTGGCATTCGCCCAGGTCACTCGACTCCCGGACGAACTGCGCGATCCCCACCGTCTGCGACATCCGATCATGCTAGCGGCGCGCGGCTCCCCGGCGCGGCGCCCTTTTCGGGACCCGTTCTCCTGCGCCACCGCTGACAAGCGGCCGGTCGTCGCGGGCAGGGGCGGGGAAGATCTGCGGGGACCGGAAGAGAGAAGATGGGGTGGTGACCTACGACGAGCGATTGGCCGAGCGCGTGGAGGATCTCCTCGGGGTGAGGCGGGACGCGACCCCGAAGCGGATGTTCGGCGGCATCGCCTGGATGGTGAACGGCAACATGGCCGTGGTGGTGAGGGGCAAGGGCGGACTGATGGTCCGGGTCTCCCCGGACGACCACGACGCGCTGCTCGCCGAGCCGGGCGCCGCCACGACGGCCATGCGCGGTCATCCGATGAGGGGATGGATCACGGTCTCGCCGGAAGCCTGCACCGAGCCCTCCGACGTCGCCGCGTGGGTGGACCGAGGGCTCGCGTACGCTCTGTCCCTGCCCTCGAAGTAGCGGCGAGACACCGGACCCCGGAGCGGTTCCGTTCAGGGGCGTGCGGCCGAGGGAACGTTCGGGTGTCGCGTCTGTCACACTTGGTCGGCCTCGGGCGCGATGGACCCGGAAGGTCGGACGGCGCGGAGCAGGGCGGATTTGTCGGACCCCGCTGGAATACTCCCGGAGCGCTCGAAGTTTAATCGTTCGCGAAAGTGTCAGTCACTGCAGTATTTTTGCGGCAGTACCCAGGCGAGCTCCTGAGCGAGCCCTGACATCCCCCTGAGCAACGTGACCACGGCCCCCGCGTGCCCACATGCGGGCCTGACGATTGGAAGAGAGTTGACCGCTCCCGCATCTCCCAAGGTGGCGGACGGCCCGCTGGAGGAACCCGGCACCGGAGGAGGCCTGGACCGCGGTGTGCTCGCCACGGCCATGGTGGTCGTCCTCGGGGCGATCATGTCCATCCTGGACGTGACGGTCGTCAATGTCGCGATCAACGACCTGGCGAAGGAGTTCGAGACCTCGCTGGCGACGATCCAGTGGGTCGCGACCGGCTACACCCTGGCGCTCGCCACCGTGATCCCCATCACGGGTTGGGCCTCGGCCCGGTTCGGCACCAAGCGCCTCTACATGATCTCCATCGGGCTGTTCGTCGCCGGTTCGATGCTGGCGGGCCTGGCCTGGTCCGCCGAGTCGCTGATCGCCTTCCGGGTGCTGCAGGGCCTGGGCGGCGGCATGATCATGCCGGCCGGCATGACGATCCTGACCCAGGCGGCGGGGCCGCAGCGGGTCGGCCAGGTGATGAGCATCGTCGGCGTGCCGATGCTGCTCGGCCCGATCCTCGGCCCGATCATCGGCGGCTACCTCGTCGACGACGTGTCGTGGCGCTGGATCTTCTTCATCAACCTGCCGATCGGCATCATCGCGCTGACGCTGGCCGCGCGGATCCTCAAGAAGGACGAGCCTAAGCCGGCCGAGCGCCTCGACTTCATCGGGCTCCTCCTGCTCTCCCCCGGCCTCGCCTCGCTGATCTACGGTGTGGCCAAGGGCGCCGAGATGAAGGACTTCCTGAAGACCGGATCGCTGGCCTTCTGGGCGGTCGGCGCCGTGCTGATGCTCGGCTTCGTGGTCCGCGCGCTGAAGGCCGAGAACCCGCTGATCGACCTGAGGCTGCTCAAGCGGCGCTCGGTGGCGGCCGCCTCCGGCACGATGGTGCTGTTCATGGCCGCGTTCATGGGCGCGATGCTGCTGCTGCCGCTGTACTACCAGACCGTGCGCGGCGAGGGCGCCCTCCAGTCCGGCCTGCTGCTGGCCCCGCAGGGCCTCGGCGCGATGATCACGATGCCGATCGGCGGCAAGCTGACCGACCGGATCGGCCCCGGCCGGGTCGTGCTGGTCGGCATGGTCGTCGTGGTGCTGTCGGTGTCGGGCTTCGCCTCGATCCTAGAGGCCGACACCTCCTACTGGGCCCTCGGCGGGACGCTGTTCGTGATGGGCCTCGGCATGGGCATGACGATGATGCCGACCATGGCGGCGGCCATCCAGACGCTCGTCCACGACGAGGTGCCGCGGGCGAGCACGATGCTGAACATCATCCAGCAGGTGTCCGCGTCCATCGGCACCGCGCTGATCTCCGTCCTGCTGGCCAACCGGCTGGTCTCGGAGCTCGGCGGCGGGGCCGGCGGCGAGATCGGCAGCGCCGAGAAGGTGCCGCCTGCGATCATGCAGAAGATCGCCGGACCGATGGCGGACGCGTTCCAGCACACCTACTGGTACTCGGCCGGGCTGCTGCTGCTGGCCTTCCTGCCGGCGCTGCTGCTGCCGCGCAAGAAGCCGCAGACCCCCATGGTCGACGCGCCGATGCCGATGCACTAGAACACCTCTGGCGCGTTCCAAACCCCGGCCGACCCCTCAAGGGGCCCCGGCCGGGGTTTGGCCGTTCAGGGACGTCTCAGGCCGTGGCAGAGCGCTTGTCCGCCCAGTACTCGTCCTTCAGCAGCCGCTTGTAGAGCTTGCCGGTGGGGTGCCGGGGCAGCTCGCCACGGAAGTCGACCGAGCGCGGGCACTTGTAGTGGGCGAGCCGGTCGCGGCAGTACGCGATCAGCTCCGCCTCCAGCCCGGGGCCCGCGTCGTCCATCGACAGCGGCTGGACGACGGCCTTGACCGCCTCCCCCATCTCGGCGTCCGGGACGCCGAACACCGCGACGTCGGCGACCTTCGGATGCACCGCGAGGACGTTCTCGGCCTCCTGCGGGTAGATGTTCACCCCGCCACTGATGATCAGGTAGGCGCGGCGGTCGGTGAGGTAGAGGAAGCCGTCATCGTCCACGTGGCCGACGTCGCCGAGGGTGGTCCAGCCGTGGCCCCGGGGGTCGCGGGAGGCGGCGGTCTTGGCCTCGTCCGCGTGGTACTCGAACTCGGGGCCGCCGCCGAAGTAGAGCGTGCCGGACTCCCCCGGCGGCAGTTCCCGGCCGTCCTCGTCGCAGACGTGGACCTCGCCGAGGATGGGACGGCCGACGGTGCCCTTGTGGGCCAGCCAGTCCTCGGAGTTCGTGTAGACGAAGCAGTTGCCCTCGGTGCCGGCGTAGTACTCGTGCAGAATCGGCCCCCACCAGGCGATCATCTGCTCCTTGACCGGGACGGGGCAGGGCGCGGCGGCGTGCACGGCGCAGCGCAGCGACGACACGTCGTAGCGGGCGCGGGTCTCCTCCGGGAGCTTGAGCATCCGGATGAACATGGTCGGCACCCACTGGCTGTGCGTGACGCGGTACTTCTCGACGGCGGCGAGGGCCTGCTCGGGGTCGAACTTCTCCATCACGACGACGGTGGCGCCGAACCGGTGGAAGTTGAGCGAGTACCGCAGCGGCGCGGCATGGTAGAGCGGGGCCGGCGAGAGGTAGACCGAGTCGGCGTCGGGCTGGAAGAGGAACGCCAGGAGCTGGTACAGCGTCCCGCCCTCGCCCATCGGGGCCTTGGACAGGGCCGGCTTCACGCCCTTGGGGCGGCCGGTCGTGCCGGAGGAGTAGAGCATGTCCGCGCCCTCGCACTCGTCCTCGATCGGCGTGGGCGGGTGCTGGGCGACGCGCTCCTCGTAGGAGGCGTAGCCGGGGGCCGTGCCGCCGAGCATCAGGCGCAGCGGCACGTCCGGCGGAGACTGCGCGGCGGTCTCCATGGAGGCGCTGGTGATGAAGACCTTCGCCTCGCAGTTGCCCGCGATGTAGGCGAGCTCGTCGGCCTGGAGGCGCGAGCCGATGGCGGTGTAGTACAGCCCGGACCGCTGCGCGGCCCAGGCGATGGCCAGGTAGAACGGATGGTTCTCCAGCATGAACGCGATGTGGTCCCCCGGGCGCAGCCCCTCCGAGCGGAGAAGCTGCGCGAGCCGGTTGGACTCCTCGTTCAGTTCCCGGAAGGTGACGACCCGCCCGGAGCCCGCCATGACCACGGCGGGCTTGTCGGGCGTCCGAGCAGCGATCTGCCCCAGGTGCATGGCCGCAACCTACCTGGCCGGACCGGTAAATGGAATCCCGTTCGGTTTGCCGCGGGGTCAGATGAGGATGTGGTCGAAGTCACCGTCCTTGGCTCCCCCGACGAACGCCTCCACCTCCTCGCGCGTGTAGACGAGGATCGCTCCCTCGGGGTCCCTGGAGTTGCGCACGGCGATCTCCCCGGTGGGGAGTTCCGCCATCTCGACGCAGTTGCCGGACGGGTTGCTTCGCCGGCTCTTCTGCCAGACGAGCCCGCCGCACCGGACGTCCGACATCTGGTGGCCGTCCATCATCGCCCCCTTTAGGCGTCTCGGTCCCCTGTCCCGGAGGACCGCGATCTCGCCCCACCCCACACCATGGTACGAGATGCACGTGCATTCGTTCTTGCATTGGTTCATGCAGACGGTCTTGCATCTGCACGGCTTGGGGAGCAAGATAGCGAACGCTCGCCGGTGACCAACCCGCACGCCTCTGAGGTTTGACCATGACCGTTGACCAGGCAGACGACGTCGCAGCCCCCGCCGCCATGGGGAGCGGGCGGCCTCGGCACTTCTCGGCCGTCCGCACGCCCTGGCCGGACGCTCCGCCGATGACGCTCGGCCCGAACGCCCCCGGGGAGGCCGCGCGCGGCCCGGCCCCGGCCCCCGGACTCGCCGGGCTCTGGCCGGCCCCGCACGCGGGCACGCCGCGCACGGCCCGCCGGGTGCTCCCGGCGGAGATCACCGCACCCCGGTCCGCACGCGAGTTCACCCAGGTCACACTGGACGCGTGGGGTCTGGCCGGCGACGCCGGCGACGTGGTCGTCGCCGTGTCGGAGCTGGTGACCAACGCGCTGCGGCACGGCCTGGAGGGCCTTTCCCAGCCGTTGCCGCTGTGCCCCATCCAGCTCGTTCTGATCGGTCACCCGAGGCGGCTCGTGGTGTCGGTGACCGACCCGGGCGCACGCGCGCCCGAGCCGGTGCCGACCGAGCCCGACCGCTGCGCGGAGGGCGGCCGGGGCCTCGTCGTCGTCGGCGCGGTCAGCGACTCCTGGGGCTGGGCGCGCCTGGCGACCGGAGGAAAGGCGGTCTGGGCCGCCTTCGACCTGCGGTTCAGCTCTCCAGTCCGCTAGGAGCCTGCTCCACGGCGGACGGGCGCGCCGGATTCTCCAGCTCGCTGAGGAACTCCTGGGCCCACCGGTCCACGTCGTGCTCGATGACGCGGCGGCGCATGACGCGCATGCGCCGCGCCTGCTCGGCGGGCTCGGCGTTCAGCGCGGCCATCAGCGTCCCCTTCAGGCCGTCGATGTCGTAGGGGTTGACCTGGAAGGCGCCGCGCTTGAGCTCGGCGGCGGCCCCGGTGAACTCGCTGAGCACGAGCGCGCCCCGCAGGTCCTTGCGGCAGGCCACGTACTCCTTGGCGACCAGGTTCATGCCGTCGCGCAGCGGGGTCACCACCATCACGTCCGCGGCGAGGTACAGCGCGGCCAGCTCGGCGCGGTCGTAGGAGCTGTGCAGGTAGTGGATGACCGGAAACCCGATCTCGCCGTGCTCCCCGTTGATCCGCCCGACCAGCTGCTCGATCTCCTCACGGAGCAGCTGGTACTGCTCGACGCGCTCCCGGCTCGGCGTCGCGATCTGCACGAACACCGCCTGCCCCGGCTTGATGTGGCCCTCTTCGACCAGCTCACCGAAGGCCTGGAGCCGCTGCGTGATTCCCTTGGTGTAGTCGAGCCGGTCGACGCCGAGCAGCACGGTGGCGTCACCGAGGTCGGTGCGGATCTCCTGCGCCCGCTCCAGGACGTCCTCGCGCCCGACCAGGTCGTTCAGCTCGCCCACGTCCACGGAGATGGGGAAGGCGCGGGCTCGCACGACGCGGTCGTCCCAGAACACGTCCTGCTTGGAGAATCGGGCGTCCAGAAGCCGCCGGCAGAGCCGCACGAAGTTCGCCGCGGCCCCGGGGAGCTGGAAGCCGACCAGGTCGGCGCCGAGCAGCCCCTCGAGGATCCGGCGCCGCCACGGCAGCTGCCAGAACAGCTCCACCGGCGGGAACGGGATGTGCAGGAAGAAGCCGATCCGCAGGTCGGGACGCAGCTCGCGGAGCATCTGCGGCACGAGCTGGAGCTGGTAGTCCTGCACCCAGACGATGGCGTTCTTGGAGGCGACCTTCGCCGCCGCCTCGGCGAAGCGCCGGTTGACGCGGACGTAGGCGTCCCACATCGCCCGGTCGTAGACGGGGGTGGCGACGACGTCGTGGTAGAGCGGCCACAGCGTGGCGTTCGAGAAGCCCTCGTAGTAGAGCTCCACCTCCTGCGCGGACTGCGCGATGGGGTGGAGCGACATGCCGTCCTCCTCGAACGGCTCCAGCTGCTCGTCCGGCGCGCCCGTCCAGCCGATCCACGTGCCCTTCCTGCGCCTCATCACCGGGGCGATCGCGCTGACCAGTCCGCCCGGACTGCGCCGCCAGCGCGGGACGCCGTCGGCTCCGACATTCCGGTCCACCGGCAACCGGTTGGCCACCACAACGAACTCACTACCGCGCGACACTCTGCGACCCGCCTCTCCAGGAAACTCTCAGCGCTCACTCATGCCCACATACGGTCAACGAGAACATCTTGTCATTTCGACGCAAAGGACCCCACGCCCGCAAAGGGGGATGTCAGGCGGGCGGGGCGGCCCGGAGGAGGGATTGGATCGGGCCATATTCCTTTCCCGGCAGGTGACCCCTGTTGATCCGCGGGTCACACGGCCCGCACGGCGCGTCGCAGAAGTGACCCAGATCACACTGCCCCTCCGGGGCGCCGCGGCGCCCCGGGTGAGCCCTCCTCGACTTCGAGGAAATCTAGAATCACCGCGTGACGGCTGCGGCGGGCTGACGTCACCGGAGGCGGAGACCGCCAGTGGAGGGCATCGCATTGCGTGACTTCGGGGGGATCGTCGAACGCTCGCCCGCGCGGGTCGTCCGGCCGGCGTCGGCGCCGGAGGCCGCGGCGGCGGTTCGCGGGGCCGTCGCGCGGGGCCTGGAGGCGGTGCCGCGCGGCCTCGGGCACTCCACCTACGGGCAGTCCCTGACCGCCGGCGTCTCGCTCGACCTCGGCGGGCTGGCGGGCGTGCGCGAGGTGGGCCCGGACCGCGCGGTCGCCGGCGCGGGGACGAGCTGGCGCGCGGTCCTCGCCGCGACGCTGCCGCTCGGGCTGACGCCGCCCGTGCTGACCGACCACCTCGACGTCACGGTCGGCGGGACGATCTCCGCGGGCGGGATCGGCGGGACGTCCCACCGGCACGGGGTCCAGGCCGAGAACGTCCTCGCGCTGGAGGCCGTGGTGGACGGGGAACTCGTCACCTGCTCCCCCGACGTCCGCCCCGACGTCTTCGACACGGTCCGCGGCGGGCTGGGGCGGCACGGCGTCATCACCGCGGCAACGCTGCGGCTCGTCCCGGCGCCGGGGCGGGTGCTGAGCTGCACGGTCCCGTGCCGGGACGCCGCCGACCTCCTGCGCGTCCAGCGCGAGACGCCCGCCGAGCACATCTCGGGCCAGGTCAAGCCATCGGAGGAGGGCTGGGCGTACGAGGCCAAGGCCGTGCTGTACGGCCAGGGCGAGCCCCCTCCCGGCACCGCGGAGACCGAGGAGCTCTCCTACGCCGACTTCGCCGACCGGATGCGGCCCGACGTCGAGGAGCTGATCGCGCTCGGCGAGTGGGCGCGCCCGCACCCGTGGGGCATCGTCCTGCTGCCCGGCCGCGCGGCCGCGCCGGTGATCGCGTCGACGGTCGCCGGCATGACCGCGGCGGACATCGGCCTCGGCGGCGTCATCGTGGTCAAGGCTCTGCGCGTCGGCCACGTCCCGATGCTGCGGGCGCCGGACGACCCCGTCCTGTTCGGGGTGCTGCGCACCGCCTCACCGGGGTGCGCGTCCGTCGCGGAGATGCTCGCGGCCAACCGGCGGCTGCTCGACCGCGCCGAGGCGGTCGGCGGCGTCCGCTACGCGGTCGACTCCGTCCCGCCGGCCACGGGGTAGGCGACTGGAACAGCACGTGGCCCGGCGTCTCACCGTGCGAGCGCGATGACCTCCGCTCCGGGGAGCCCGGCGAGGGCCCTGCCCGGAAGGAGGATCTTCGATCTGCGCAGGCCGCTGCCGATGACGACGTGCGGGGCGGCGGCGACGGCCTCGTCCACGAGGACCGGCCAGCCCGCGGGGAGGCCGACCGGGGTGATGCCGCCGTACTCCATGCCGGTCAGGGACGTGGCGTCGGCCATCGGCGCGAAGGAGGCCTTCCGGGCGCCCAGGTGCTTGCGGACCACGCCGTTGACGTCGGCGCGGCCGGTCGCGAGGACCATGCACGCGGCGTGGGCGACCTCGCCGCCGCGCTTGGCGGCGACGACCACGCAGTTGGCGCTGGCGTCGAGGGGGACGCCGTAGCGCTCGCAGAACGCCGCCGTGTCGGCGAGGTCCGGGTCGATCTCGGCGGCCTCGGCGCCCGGAAGGCCGCCGATCGCCGCGGCCACCGGGTCCGCCAGCAGGTCGCGCCGTTCGTTCGCGGGTCCCCAGTCGAGCGTGCCGGCCATGTCCCCATCCCCTCTCGTGATGCCCCCACCCTGCCACGGTCTTGACGGCAGGGCCGCCGTCGTGGTCCAGTGGCTCATCCACTCATCCTCTGGAGGTCACCGGTGCCGTCGTCCCCCATCCCCCGCGACACGGTCGTCGACGCGCTCGTCGACCGGCTGCGCGACGACGTGCTCGGCGGCCGCTACCCGCCCGGCTCCTACCTGCCGCCGGAGCGGGACCTCGCCGCCGGCTACGCCGTCACCCGGACGTCGCTCAAGCACGCGATCGTCCGGCTCGCGCAGGCCGGCCTGCTGGAGACGCGCCACGGCGTGGGGACGCGTGTGCGCGACTACGAGCGGCTGGGCGGGCCCGAACTGCTGCCGATGCTGGTCAGCACCGTCGGCACGGCCTGGATGGCGGAGATCTTCGAGGTGCGGCGCGAGGTCGGCGCACAGGTCGCGGCCAAGGCGGCGATCCACGCGACCGCCGAGCAGCGGGCCCGGCTGCGGGAGCTGGCCGCGCGGGTCAGGAACGCGGCCGGAGCCGACGAGGCCCAGCTGGCCGAGTGCGAGGTCCACCGGGTCATCGCGGCGGCCACCGGCAACCGGGTCTACGGGTTCATGGTCAACGCCCTGCTGAACGCCTACCTCGCCGTCCGGGAGGGCTTCACGCACGCCTTCGCCGACCCCGTGGCGGCCGCGGACCGGCTCGCGCCCCTGGTCGACGCCCTGTGCGACGGCGACGCCGCGCGGGCGCGCGAGGCGGCGGGCGCCTACTTCACCGAGACCGAGTCGGTCATGCGGGGCACGCGGTGAGCGCGCGGCGCACGGTCTTCACCGAGGTGATGGAGGGGACGCTGCGGCTCGCCGGGGAGGACCGCGACCGCCCGATGCGGCTGGAGCTGGCCGCCGACCTGCCGGGCGTGCTGCGTCCCTGGGGCGATGCGGAGGGGGCGCTGACCGGGCGGGTCCGCGTACCGGGCTGGGCGGACGACCCGGCGGCGTCCGGGCGGCTGCGGGTGGCTCCGCTCGCGGCGCGCCGGATCCGCTACACGCTCGCCTTCACCGCCGGCGACGGACGGCGGCTGCGCCTGGACGGATGGAAGACCGCCAGCCCGCGGCGCCCCGTCCGGTCGATGACGTTCCTGCCGCTCACGGTGACCGGCGAGGACGGGGCCGTGGCGGGTGAGGCGCGGCTGCGCTTCGACCTCCGCCGCGACCTCGCCCGCTTCCTCGGCGGCTTCCGTTTCCCCGGGCCCGACCCCCTGCGGTCGCGCTGGCGCGGGCAGGCGGGGCGGCTGGAGGTCTGGTACACGACCCTGACCGACCCGGCGACCGGGACCGGCGTCTGGATCCACCACGAGCTGGTCGCGCCGGCCGAAGGCGCGGCGGACGCGGGAGCGGCGCGGGCGCACGGCTGGGCCGCCGTCTTCCCGCCCGGCGAGGCGCCGGTGCTCGCGCGGTTCGGCCCGGAGACGTGGAGCCCCCCGCGGGACGCCGCGTTCGCCGCCGGGTCCGT
Source organism: Actinomadura coerulea (assembly GCF_014208105.1). NCBI lineage: Bacteria > Bacillati > Actinomycetota > Actinomycetes > Streptosporangiales > Thermomonosporaceae > Actinomadura > Actinomadura coerulea. The sequence goes on along the minus strand of NZ_JACHMQ010000001.1, from coordinate 994,123 downwards.
CGCGCAGGCCGGCGGGCGGCTCACCGGCGAGGCCGGAGCCCTCGCCTGGGACCTGCGCGAGTCAGGCGGCGGCCGGCCCCTCTACACGTTCCCGCGCTGGGCGTGGGAGTCGGAGCTGCTGCCCGCCGCGCAGATCGTCCCGAGGCCCGCCGCGTTGTACGACGGCGTGGTGCGGTTCGGCGACGGGGTCCTCGACCTGGCCGCCGCGCCCGGCGCGTCCGCCCGCGTCTACGGGCACGGGAACGCGCGGCGCTGGGCGTGGCTGCACGCCGACCTCGGCGGCGGTGACGTGTGCGAGATCGTGGCGGCGGTCTCGACGCGCCCGGGAATGGACCGCCTTCCCCCGCTGCCGTTCGTCCGGTTCCGGATCGACGGCGCCGACCTGACCTCCGGCGACCCGCTGCTCGCTGCGCTGCGGTTGCGCGCCCGCATCGGCCTCCCGGTCTGGACGGTCCACGGCCGGATCGGCGACCGGCGCGTCCACGTGCGGGTGTCGCTGCCGCCCGGGGAGACCGTCGCGGTCGACTACACCGACCCGGACGGCGCCCCGGCCGTCTGCCACAACTCCGAGCGCGCCGACGTCCGGATCGCCCTGGCCAGGCGTGCGGGACGCGGCTGGGAGACCGAGCGCGAATGGCGCCTGGACGGCACCGGCCACGCGGAGGTGGGGCTGCGGTGAGCGCGATGACCGGAACGGTCGCCGCGCTGCTCGGCATCGAGGACGCCGGCGACCTGGCGCGGGTGTCCGCCCGGGCGGAGGCCATCGGCCGGGCGCTCCCGGCGCCCGCGCGGCTCGGCCTGCGCGCCGGCGCGGGAACGCTGGACGCGCTGTCCCGGCTCGCCACCGGGCACCCGCTGGACGGCCTGGACCCCGACCGCCGCGAGGCGTTCTGCGCCCTGCTGACCTCCCGCGAGCCGGCGGCGCGGCTCGTGGAGGCGCTGAAGATCCCCCTGCTCCTCGCCGCCGGCACCGAGCTGCTGCCGCCGCCCAGAACCTCCGGCGACCCGCGCCCCGACGCACCCCTGGACTGCACGCCGTCGGACGGGTGGCCCGCGTGCTCGACCGCCGACGCCGTCGTGATCGGATCGGGCGCGGGCGGCGCGATGGCGGCGCGGACCCTCGCCCGGCGCGGTATGTCGGTGGTGGTCCTGGAGGAGGGGCGGCGGTTCACCGTCGCCGAGTTCCGCGACCGGCCGCCGCTCGACCGGTTCCTCGACCTGTACCGCGACGGCGGCTCCACCGTCGCGCTCGGCCGCCCGCCGGTGCTGCTGCCCCAGGGCCGCGCGGTCGGCGGGACGACCGTCGTCAACAGCGGTACCTGCTACCGGACGCCGGAGCGCGTCCTGCGGCGGTGGGCGGACCTCGGCGCCCCGGTCGGGGACTTCGGCGACCGCCTCGACGAGGTCGAGGCCACGCTGCGGGTCGCGCGGCAGCCGATCGGACCCCTCGGCCGCAACGGGCTGATCGCGCTGGAGGGCGCCGAGCGGCTCGGCTGGCGCGCCGGGCCGCTGCGCCGCAACGCGCCCGACTGCGTGGGCAGCGGCCAGTGCGCCGCGGGCTGCCCGCACAACGCCAAGTACGGCGTCCATCTGAACGCGCTCCCCCAGGCGTGCGAGGCGGGGGCGCGGATCGTCTCGCTGGCCCGGGTCGAACGCGTCCTCGTCGAGCGCGGCACGGCCACCGGCGTGCGCGCGCGCCGCCCGGACGGCACGGCCTTCGAGATCCTCTCGCCCCGCGTCGTCGTCGCGGCCGGCGCCCTGGAGACGCCGCTGCTGCTGAGGCGGTCGGGCATCGGCGCGCATCCCGGGCTGGGACGCGGCATGGCCGTCCACCCCGCGACGAACATCGCCGGGCGGTTCGCCGAGCCGGTCGTGTCCTGGTCGGGGGTGATGCAGAGCGTCGGCGTCGAGGAACTGCACGGCGACGGGATCCTCATCGAGGCGACCGCGAGCCCGCCCGGCATGAGCTCGTTCCCGCTGCCGGGCGCGGGACGGGAGCTGCGCCGCGCGCTGCGGGGCGCCGACCGCCTCGCCGTGCTCGGCGCGATGATCGCCGACGCCCCCTCGGGCCGCGTGCACGGCGCCCGGCACCGCCCGCTCGTCCGCTACGGGCTGGCCCGCGAGGACGCGGCCCGGCTGCGGCGGGCGCTCGTCGCGATGGGCCGGATCCTGTTCGCGGCCGGTGCCGAGGAGGTCCTCACCGGCCTGCCCCGCCGCCCGGTCGCCCGCGACGAGGCCGAGCTCACGCGCGCCGCGGCGACGGCGTCCGGCGGCGACCTGCACCTGGCCGGGTTCCACCCGACCGGGACGGCGAAGCTCGGCGCCGACGCCGCGAGGGCGCCGGTCGACCCGTCCGGGCGGCTGCGCGGCGTGCGGGGCGTGCACGTGGCCGACGCGTCGGTCCTGCCGACCTGCCCCGAGGTGAACCCGCAGCTCACCATCATGGCGATGGCGCTGCGGATCGCCGACGGGATCGGGTAGGCGCCGCCGTCAGGAGCCCAGGTACCGCAGGACGGCCAGGACGCGGCGGCTGTACCCGGTCGCGTGCGACAGGTCGAGCTTGTCGAAGATCGCGTTGACGTGCTTCTCTACGGCGCTCTGCGAGATGTGCAGGTGGGCGGCGATCGAGGCGTTGGTGTGCCCCTGCGCCATCGTGTCGAGGACGTCCCGCTCGCGCGGGGTGAGGCGCGCCAGCGGGTCGCCCTGCGCGCCGTGCGCGGCCAGCAGCCGGCGCACCACCTCCGGGTCGAACGCGGCGCCGCCCGCGCCGACCCGCTCCAGGGCGTCGAGGAACTCGTCGACCTGCGCGACCCGGTCCTTCAGCAGGTAGCCGACGCCCGCGGTGTCCGCGGTGATCAGCTCGGCGGCGTAGCGCTTCTCCACGTACTGCGACAGCACGAGCACCCCGACGCCCGGCCAGCGCCGCCGGATCTCCAGGGCGGCGCGCAGCCCCTCGTCGGTGTGGCTGGGCGGCATCCGGACGTCGACGACCACGACGTCGGGCGGTCCCGCGGCCACCGCCGCGATCAGCGCGTCGCCGTCGCCGACCGCCGCCTCCACCCGATGGCCCTCCTCGGCGAGCAGCCGCACCAGGCCCTCGCGCAGCAGCGTGGAGTCCTCGGCCAGCATCACCCGCATGGCAGCTCCGCGGTGATCACGGTCGGGCCGCCGCGCGGGCTGTCCACGGCGAACGTCCCGTCCAGCGCGGCGACCCGGCGGGCCAGCCCGGCGAGCCCGCCGCCGCCCGGGTCGGCTCCCCCGTCCCCGTCGTCCTCGATGCGCACGCCGATCATTGTCGCCGATCCCGCCACGGCCACCCGCACGGACGCGGCCCCGGAGTGCTTGGCGGCGTTCGTGACGGCCTCGCAGACGACGAAGTAGGCCGCCGTCTCGACCGCGTGCGGAGGCCGGCCGGGCACGTCGTACTCGATCGCCACCGGCAGCGCGGACCGCTCGGCCACGGTCTCCAGCGCCGCCCGCAGCCCCTCGCCGTCCAGCGCTGCGGGGTAGACCCGCCAGGTGACCTCCCGCAGGTCCGCGAGCGCCCGCTGCGACTCCTCGTGGGCCTGCCTCAGCAGCTCGGCCGCCCGCTCCCCGTCGCCGGCGCGACGGGCCCGCCCGATCAGCATGCCGAGCGCCACGAGCCGCTGCTGGACGCCGTCGTGCAGGTCGCGCTCGATGCGGCGCCGCTCGTCGTCCACCGCGTCCACCACCTGCGCCCGCGTCACCGACAGCTGCGCGATGCGGCGCTCGTACTCCTCCAGCGGGCTCGGCCCGAGGCAGCGCCTGGCCACGCTCCGCTCCATCGCCGCGACCCCGACCAGGCCCTGCACCGCGAGGAAGAGCAACACCACGCCCGCGACGGCCGTGTACAGGACGATCCACCAGGCCGGCGGGATGCCGTCCATGTAGTCGCCCGTGATCCACCAGCCCACCGCCAGCCGGACCGACGCCGCGGCCCCGTAGGCCAGCAGCAGCAGGATCACACCGCCGAGCAGGCCCACCGGCACCCGCAGCACGAGGTAGGCGAGCGCCTTCAACGGGCCGTACCGGACGGCCCGGTCCTCGCCGAGGAACGCCCGGAGCCTCCAGAGCTCCAGCTCGGCCAGGAGCTCGGCGCCGTCCGCGACGGCTCCGGGGACCTTCCGGCGCCCGCGCGAGAACGCCATCGAGTACGCCATCAGCAGCGCCGCCACCGCCAGCAGCACCAGCTCAGCCCCGGCCGTCAGCGCGCCGAGCAGCAGGCCCGCGGCGGCGCGCGCCACCGCGCGCGGCCCGCCGCGCGGCCCGCCGCGCGGCACCTCAAAAGTCGCGATCACGTGTGAGCTCTCTCGCCTCCGCTCGATGGCCTCCGCCCGCCTCCGCCCGATGGGCCCCCGGCCCGGGCCGCCGCCCCGACCGGCGGGACTTCACGATACGTACGGAGACGAACGCCAGCGCCGCCAGCCCGACCAGCGCGACCACGGCCTTGGAGTAGACGCCGACGTACTCCTCCACCGTCCGCCAGTTGTCCCCGAGCCCGTACCCGGCCAGCACGAACACCGTGTTCCACAGCAGGCTGCCGAGGGCGGTGTAGAGCAGGAACGTCGCCATCCTCATCCGCTCCACCCCGGCCGGCACGGAGATCAGGCTGCGGAAGATCGGGATCATCCGGCCGAAGAACACGGCCTTGGCGCCGTGCCGGACGAACCACGCCTCCGTCCTGTCCAGGTCGTCGAGCTTGACCAGCGGCAGCCGGGCCACCATCGCGCGGATCCGGTCCCGCCCGATCAGCGCGCCGATCCCGTACAGGGCCAGGGCCCCGGCCACGCTGCCGGCCGTCGTCCACGCGAGCGCCGCCACCAGGCTCATCCGGCCCTGCGCGGAGGCGAACCCCGCCAGGGGCAGGATCACCTCGCTCGGCAGCGGCGGGAACAGGTTCTCCAGCGCGATCGCCAGCCCCGCCCCCGGCGCGCCGAGCTTGTCCATCAGGTCCGTCGCCCACCCCGCGACGCCTCCCGAGGGCTCGGTCCCGGCCGCCGCGTACATCGTTTCGATCATTTCAACGACGCTAGGAACCCGAGCGCCCCCGCCGCCATGGAGCGCACCGCCGATCCGTCCGGCCGCGCACCGCACCCCGGCCCCTGCGGAAAACCGCACCCCGGCCGCGCCGAAAACCCGGACGGAAGCGGGGATCCGGCCTACTGTTGGATCACCGCCGTCGCCCGTTCACGGGATCAGGGCGCACAACAGAAGGAGCCGCGCGCGTGGCCGACGACCTCCCCGAGAACGCACCTCCGGGCATCGACCCCACCACGCCCACCTTCGCGCGCGTGTACGACTACTTCCTCGGCGGCAAGGACAACTTCGCCGCCGACCGCGAGGTGGCCGACATGGTGATGCAGCTCGTGCCGGAGGCCCCCGTCGTGGCCCAGGGCAACCGGGTCGCCATCGAGCGGGCGGTGACCTACATGGCCCGCGACCTCGGGATCGACCAGTTCGTCGACATCGGGTCGGGGCTGCCCACGTCGTCCAACGTGCACCAGTTCGCCCGGGCCGCCAACCCGGACGCGCGGGTGGTGTACGTCGACAACGACCCGATCGTGCTGGCGCACGGGCGGGCGCTGCTGACCGAGACCGGCGTCGCGACGTTCATCCAGGGCGACCTGTACGAGCCCGAGAAGATCTTCACCGACCCGGCGCTGACCCGGCTGCTCGACCTCTCGCGCCCGGTGGGCGTCGTGCTGGCCGCGATCATCCACCACGTGCCGGACGAGCGCGACCCGGCCGGGGTCGTCCGATCGCTGCTCCCGTTCCTGGCGCGCGGCAGCCACGTCGTGCTCACCCACCTGCACGACTCGGGGGACGACCCGCGCGTCGAGGAGGCCAAGCGCATCCTGCAGTCGGGGCTCGGCGGTTCCTACTTCCGGCACTCCTCCGAGGTCGAGCGGTTCATGGAGGGCCTCACGATCCTGGAACCGGGGGTGGCCCACGTGACCGAGTGGCGGCCCGCCGGCCCCGCCGGGCCGCTGGAGCACCCGCTGCACACGCAGATGGTCGCGGTGCTCGGCAAGAAGGACTGATCGGCGGATTCAGCGGAGAGTGAAACCGGTTCCGCCGCCGGCCGGCTGAGGAGGAGCCTCGGAGGCCCGGTTCCCGCAGGCCGCGCGGTTACGGACGGCCTCGCCTCCCGGTTTCGGACCAGAGCCGGGTCATGATCCAGGCAAAGGATCTTTTTGATCGACTTTTCCGTTTAGAGCCTTTCTTGTAGCGTTCGCAGCGTTTTGTGAAGTGCATTCATGATCGGACTTTCCCGCCGCAAGATCATGTGAGGACGCCGCGATGCCCCTGGCGACAGGCCTGGCCGCGGCCGCGTTCGTGGGCCTGCTGACGCTCCTGGCCACCGCGCGGCGCGGCAGGCGCCCCGACCGCTCGGACGACGGGCACCCCGAGTCGCTGACGGCCGTCCTCGACCCGGGGGACGAGGAGTACCTCGCATGGCTGGCCGACCACCACTGGCCGGCGGACGAGTACCTCGACCTGGAGCACGAGTGGCGGATCGAGCTGGAGTTCGGCGAGCCGGCCGGCCACTACGAGTCGCCGCTGTGCCCCCGGTGCGACCTGCGCCGCGAGGACGTCTGGCCGTGCCCCGCCTGCGGCAGGCTCCTGCACTCCACCTGCGGCCACGGAATGCGGCGCCGCACGGTCGAGCGCCCCTACCGGACGCACGGCACCAACTCCGAGGCGGTCGTCGCGGAGTGGATCTGCACGGGCTGCACGGCCGTCGTCGGGCTGGACGTGGACCACGGCGGCGAACCCGACGGTGGCATCTTGTACTGAATCGCCCCTGATTGCCCGAGCTTGGACGTGTTCACACGCGGACGAGGGTAAAAAATTCGCCAGCCACTTGCATATTTCGGACGCGGCGCGGCAGGCTGCAATATGTCCTTAATCACGTGGGACACCCGTGGAGGAACCCTGTGACCGCCCAGCACGACACCATCTGCCAGCACCAGCCGTCCTGTCCGCTGCCGGACGACCTCGACCGCGAGGCCGCGCGGATCATCGCCGCCCACCCCGAGCAGGGGTGGAGCCTTCTGTGCAACGGCGTCGTCGTCTTCGACGACACCGGCGAACTCCTTCCCGACGGCCGGATCATCGCCCCGCACCGCCCCACCACCGCCGCCTAGAGCCGCCGCCCCGTCCCGGCACGATCGTCCGTCGCGTGCCGGTCGTTCCCGACGCCGGGCCCGCTCCCGCGGCCCGGGACACTGCGGGCGCCCCATCGCGGCTTCCGCGCAGCACGCTCCCCCGGACACGGCCATCCGCCGCAGGTCCCCCGCGTGAGTCCTTGAACCGGCGCTCGTCCTCGAACGCGCCGGCCCGCGCCCCGGCCACCGAGACCCTCCACTCGCCCCGGGCCGCCGCCACCGCGCTCTGATCGTCATGGCTCCACGACCCACCGTGGAAAGGCCGCGACGCCGCGCGAAGCCGCGCCTCTCCGGCAGCCCCCGCCGCCCGGTGCCGTTCTCCCGGCTCCGGCCCATGCCGAGGCCACTTTTCAGCGCCTTCGTGAGGCGACCACCACCGGACTCCAACCCGCGAGCCAAACCCTGGCAGCGTGCGACGAAAGCCCGCGTGTCGTGGCGCCCCCGGGCGAGCATCGCGCTCAGCCTTGGAGAGGAGACCGGCCAGGGGCGGGGCGAACCCAGGTGGACCCCGCCCGTTCGCGTGCGTCCGCATGAGACGCCACGCGCTGTCCGTCTCTGCAGATCCGCATGTCGGGCTCCCATCCGACGGGCGATCCCGGTAGCGTTCAACTGTTTTGCTACTTACGCAACAATCATGCGGAACTCGACCGCGAAAGGACGGTGTGGGTGTGGTCACAGTCCTGGTCCTCGCGTCCCTGGTCGCCCTGTTCGGCCTCTTCCTGCCGAACCTCCTCCACCCCATGCCGTCGCGACGCGCCCCGGAACCGCCTCGGCCCGCCCCGGAGCCGCGGCATCCCGCCTCCGAGGCGCCGCACGCCGTCCCGCCCCCCGCCGCCGGTCCCCCGGGCCACCCGGAGTCCATGACCGCCGAGCTGGACCCGGGCGACGAGGAGTACCTCGCCTTCGTGGCCGACGAACTCTGGCCCGACGACGAGTACCTGGAGCTGGAGCACACCACCGACGGCGAAGAGGAGTCCGGCGGCAGCAGCATGCGCATGTGACCGGGCACGCGGTGGTGGATCGTTCCGAAGCGCGCGGCCGGCTACGTGGTGGGGAGGGGAGCGCCCGTCTCCAGGAGGGTCTTGAGGCCGGACAGGACGTGCGGCCAGCCGTGCCGGGACATGCTCAGCAGCGTCTCGCCGCCCTCGTGGACGACGGTCAGCCGCACCGTCTCCCCGACGGGTTCGAGCTCGCAGGTCACCGTGGAGCGGGGCTCCCGCAGGAGCCGGGCGCGGGTCCCCTCGTCCACGCCGGCCGACCGCGCCCACTCCGGCGTGAAGGTGTGCCAGGTGTAGGAGAGGCGCCGCCCCGGGACGGCCTCGAGCACGACCTGCTCGGGGTCGGACGTCGTCGCGCCCTCCTCGTGCCAGGTGACGGCCGACCCGGGCCGCCAGTCGGTCTCGAAGGCGACGCCCCAGTAGCGGCGCGTGAAGGCCGGGTCGGTGAGCGCCTCCCAGAGCCCCTCGGGCGTGCTCTTGATGTAGATCGTGTAGACGAACTCGTTCCCGGTCATCGCGTCCTGCTCCAGGGGGCCTGAGGGGCTAGGGCTTGCGGCCTACGGCGCCGTAGGCGTCCACGGCCTCCGGCTCGGCCGAGTCCGGCCGCCAGTGCGTCACCGGGACGATGCCCGGCTCCACGAGTTCCAGCCCGTCGAAGAAGCGCCCGATCTCCTCGGGCGTCCGCAGGACGAGGGACGCGTTGCCCGAGGCGTTCCAGACGTCCACGATCCGGTCGGACGCCTCTCCGTGCACGACGTTCGTCCCGTCGTACATGGCGAAGTAGCTGCCGGAGGGGACCGCGTCCATGAGCCGCCGCACGATCCCGTACACCTGGTCGTCGTCCGTCACGAACTCCAGGATGCCCATCAGCGTGAACGCGATCGGACGGCCGAAGTCGAGCGTCTCGGCGGCGCCCTCCAGGATCGCGTCCGGGTCGCGCACGTCCGCGTGGATGTAGGCGGTGCTCCCCTCCGGCGTGCTGGTGAGAAGGCTCTTCGCGTGCTCCAGGACCGAGGGGTCGTTGTCGACGTAGACGATCCTCGACTCGGGGGCGGCGCGCTGGGCGACCTCGTGGGTGTTGTCCACCGTGGGCAGCCCCGTGCCGATGTCGATGAACTGGCGGATCCCGGCCTCGGCGGCCAGGTGCCACACCACCCGGTTCAGGAAGAGCCGGGAGGCCCGTGCCAGCCGCGCGACGTCCGGCAGCATCCCGAGGATCTGGTCCCCGACCTCGCGGTCCACGGGATAGTTGTCCTTGCCGCCGAGCCAGTAGTTCCAGATGCGCGCCACATGCGGGACGCTCGTGTCGATGCCGGGCCCGGGCCTCTGGTCGCTCATGGGCCACCCCCTCGGCCGAACCCTTCCCGCTACGGGGGGAGGTCAGTCATCGTCGTCCGTCACCTCGGCGACCACCTTGCCGGTCGCGGCGTCCACGGTGACCTCGTGCTCGCTGCCGCCGGCACCGGTGACGTCGACCTCCCAGACGCTCGTGCCGTGCTCGCCGTCCAGCTCGATCTCCTGGACCTTCCCGGGTACGGCCTTCAGCGCCGCGTCCGCGGCCTGCGCCAGCGAGACGGCCGTCCTCGCCGGCGTCCCGCCGGAGGGCGAGTCGCCGTCGCCGCCGTCCGCGGCGGCGATCGCGGCCGTGGCCCCTCCCGCCGCGAGCGCGCCCGCGGCGACCACCGTGACCAGCAGGCCGCGGCCCGCGACCATGCGCCGTGCGTCGAACCTCATCGCAACTCCCGTCTCCGGGTGCGTGCCGGCCTCTCCGGCCGCACCTTCCGCCCTGGACGATGCCGGGCGTTCCTGTAGCGCCGCTGAAGCAACCTGAAGCCTTCTTCAGGTGCGGTTTGGCAGGCTGTGGGGATGCGCCTGCTGATCGTCGAGGACGAGAGACGCCTGGCCGCCTCGCTCGCGCGGGGCCTGACGGCCGAGGGGTTCGTGGCCGAGGCCGTCCACGACGGCGCCGAGGGGCTGCACCGGGCACTCGGCGGCGGGTACGACCTGATCATCCTCGACATCATGCTGCCCGGGATGAACGGCTACCGGGTGTGCGCGGCGCTGCGCGCGGCGGGCGACGAGACGCCGATCCTCATGCTGACCGCCAAGGACGGAGAGTACGACGAGGCGGAGGGCCTGGACACCGGCGCGGACGACTACCTCACCAAGCCGTTCTCCTACGTGGTGCTCGTGGCCCGCGTCCGCGCGCTGCTGCGCCGCCGGACGCGGGGCGCGGCGCCCGCCATCGTGCTCGGCGACCTCACCGTCGACCCGGCGGCGCGGCGCGTGTACCGGGGCGAGGCCGAGGTGGAGCTGACCGCCAAGGAGTTCGCGGTGCTGGAGCACCTGGCGTCGAACGCGGGGCGCGTCGTGTCGAAGGCTCAGATCATCGAGGCGGTCTGGGACTTCGCCTACGACGGGGACCCCAACATCGTCGAGGTGTACGTGAGCGCGCTGCGCCGCAAGCTCGACGTCCCCTTCGGCCGCCGGTCGATCACGACGGTGCGCGGCGCCGGGTACCGGCTGGCCCGGGACGGGGGCGCCTGACATGGCCCGCCGCCCGGCGTCCGTCCGCGCCAGGACGACCCTGGGCGCGACCGCCGTGGTGGCCGTCGCGCTCGTCGCCGCCGGGCTCGCGGTGGTGCTGCTGCTGCGCTCGAACCTCGGCGGGCAGGCCGACCTGAGGGCCGAGGTGGCGGCCCGCGAGGTGGCCTCGCAGCTCGCCGCCGGCATCCCGTTCGCGGCGCTCGACCTGCCGGACGGGGAGGACCACCCCGTGCAGGTCGTGGACGAGGACGGCCGGGTGCGGGCGGCCAGCGAGGACCTGCGGCGGATCCACGGGACCGGCTCCCCCGGCGTGCGGGCCGGGCAGCCCCCGCCGCGCGGCGACGATGACGACGGCGGTGACGACGATCCGGCGCGCGGCGAGGTGTCGGGCGGCGACCCGGAATTCTCCACCGGCCGTGCCACCGTCGACGACCGCACGGCCGACTACCGGTTCGCGGCCGTCGAGGTGACCACGCCGCGGGACGAGACCGTGACCGTCTACGCGGGCGCCGACCTCGCCGCCGCCCGGGACGCGGTCGGGACCGCCGTCCGGGCGATGCTCGCCGGGCTGCCGCCGCTCCTCGCCGTCGTCGCGGGGGTGACATGGCTGGTCACGCGGCGCGCGCTGCGCCCGGTGGAGGCGGTCCGGGCGGAGCTGGCCGAGATCACCTCCTCCGGCGACCTGGCCCGGCGGGTACCGGTGCCGGGCGCGCGGGACGAGATCGCCGGGCTGGCCGCCACCACGAACGCGACGCTCGCCGCGCTGGAGGAGTCGGTGGCGCGGCAGCGCGGGTTCGTCGCGGACGCCTCGCACGAGCTGCGCAGCCCCATCGCCTCGCTGCGCACCCAGCTGGAGGTCGCCGCCGCGCATCCGGAGCTGCTGGACGTCGGCGGTCTGACCGAGGACGTCCTGCGGCTCCAGCGGCTCGCCGCCGACCTGCTGCTGCTCGCCCGCATCGACGCCGGGGACCGTCCACCGGCCAGGCCCGTCCCGCTCGGCGGGCTCGTCCTGGACGAGCTGGAGCGCCGCGCCCCCGGCGACCGGATCGCGGTGCGGGCGTCGATCGAGGCCGATCCGCGCGTCATGGGGGTGCCGGGGCGGCTGTCGCGGGTCGTCGGCAACCTGCTCGACAACGCCCAGCGCCACGCGCGCTCCGCGGTCCGCCTGTCGGTGGCCGAGGAGGCGGGCACGGCGGTGGTGCGGGTCGCCGACGACGGGCCGGGGGTGCCGCCCGCCGACCGCGAGCGGATCTTCGAGCGGTTCGTGCGGCTTGACGACGCGCGCAGCCGGGACGAGGGCGGCGCGGGCCTCGGGCTCGCCATCGTCCGCGACCTGGTGCTGGCGCACGGCGGGGACCTCGCCGTGCGCGAGGCCCCCGGCGGCGGCGCGCTGTTCGAGGTGCGGCTGCCGGCCGTCTGAACCGGCTCCCCGGCGGCCCCGCTATTTCAGGAGCTGGCGGGCCATGACCATGCGCTGGATCTGGTTGGTGCCCTCGTAGATCTGGGTGATCTTGGCGTCGCGCATCATCCGCTCCACCGGGAAGTCCCGCGTGTACCCGTACCCGCCCAGCAACTGCACCGCGTCGGTCGTCACGTCCATCGCCACATCCGAGGCCAGCGCCTTGCACGCCGACGACACGAACGTCAGGTCCGGCACCCGCTCCCCCGCCATCGCCCGCTCGGACTTGACCGCCGCGTGATACGTCAACTGCCGCGCCCCCTCCAGCCGCATCGCCATGTCCGCCAGCATGAACCGCACACCCTGGAAATCAGCGATCGCCTTGCCGAACTGCCGCCGCTGCTTCACATACCCCACCGCGAAGTCCAGCGCCCCCTGCGCGATCCCCAGCGCCTGCGCCGCGATCGTGATCCGCGTATGGTCCAACGTCGCCAGCGCCGTCTTGAACCCCGTCCCCTCCGCACCGATCATCCGATCCGCCGGAACCCGCACACCCTCCAGCACCACCTGACGCGTCGGCGACCCCTTGATCCCCAGCTTGCGCTCCTTGGGCCCGAACGACACCCCCGCGTCCTGCTCGGAGTCCACCACGAACGCCGAGATCCCCCGCGCCCCCGCCGAAGGATCGGTCACCGCCATCACCGTGTAGAACCGCGACACCCCCGCATTGGTGATCCACATCTTGGTCCCGTTCAGAACCCACCCATCACCCTCACGCACCGCACGCGTCTTCATCCCCGCCGCGTCCGACCCCGCCTCGGCCTCCGACAACGCATACGAGAACATCGCCTCCCCACGCGCCACCGGCCCCAGAAACCGCTCCTTCAACCCCTCCGACCCCGCCAGCAGAACCGGCACCGTCCCCAGCTTGTTCACCGCCGGAATCAACGAAGAAGAAGCGCACACCCGCGCCACCTCCTCGATCACCACCACCGTCGCCAGCGCATCGGCCCCCGCACCCCCGTACGATTCGGGCACGTGCACCGCATGCAGATCGCCGGCCACCAACGCGTCCAACGCCTCCTGCGGGAACCGCGACTCCTCATCCACCTCCGCCGCGAAAGGAGCGATCTTGGCCTCGGCCAGCTCACGCACCGAGCTCCGCAGCAGCTCATGCTCCTCAGACGGCGCGTACGCGGGGAAGTCGCTCATCGTTCCTCCAGGATGGCGGGGATCCGGGCCGATATTTTGACGGCCAATATTTGGACGCCAAAATAAGCGAGCCCGCGGACGCCGTCAAGGCGTCGCAGGTGGTCACAGGTGGCGCAGCAGCAGGCCAGCGCCGGGTCGTCGTTGCCGCGCCGCCAGGCCGGGCTCAGTTCCACGGGCGCCGGGTCCGGCAGGTCGACGGGCCGGAACACCACGCCCGCGTAGCGGGAGCCGGCCGACCGGCCCCGTCCGCCCGCCGCGCCGCCGCACGAGCTGCTGGAGCAGGGGTCGAACCTGCATGACGTGATCCAGAGTCACGCATCCTGCCATTGGATGATCCAGCACGGGTGCCCGCCGGCGGGCGGTGGCGTCCGCCCGCCCGTGGGCACGGGCAGGACCGGCCGGGGGTCGTTACTCCCGCCGGTCCAGTCCAGAACCGCACCCGGGAATCGAACCCGGTTCCGCTGATTGGAAGTCAGCCGCCTCACCATTCAGGCCTGTGCGGCGCGCGGAGCCGGGAAGGCTCCACTCGAAGGCCGTGGATCGGGCCGGATTCGAACCGGCATCCTCCCGCTTGCAAGGCGGACGCTCTCCCAATTGAGCTACTGACCCCGAAGAAAACGAAAGGCCGCGGGGATCTCTCCCCGGCGGCCTCCGGCTGAGCCTGACGGCCCTATCCAGAGGCGTTTCCGATAAAGGCGGGACCCTGACCCGCACGGGCCCCGAGGGGCTGCCGGGCCTGCCGGACGATGGTCGTGACCATGGCCGCCGCTCCTTCCCGTTCGTTTCCGATCAGTGCCTTGCTCCTATGGTGCGGGTCGCCGGCCGGACTCGCAACGCCTTTTCCATGCGACCGCCCCGGGCCGTTCGGGGAGAACGGCCCGGGGCGAGTCGGAAATGCGTCACGCCGCCCCGCGGCGGCTACGGCCGCGACCGGGGGTCAGCAGCCGCCCCAGAACGCGGAACGGAAGGGTCACGACGCTGACGATCGTCCCGACAATGGCGCTGATCGCTGCGCTGATGCGGCGCATCTGGCTTCACTCCTTCGGTTCGGTCCTGACCGACCGATACCCGCCTGTGGAGTTTTACACCGGCTTTGCGCCGACGATGACGGTGGCATAGAACTCCTCGGACGTCGCGACCGAGGCCGCGAGGCCGCCGCCCTCCACGGCGGCGACGGCCGCGGCGACCTGCCGCTCACTCGTCTCGAACAGCAGGCGGCCGCCCGGGGCGAGCCAGTGCGACGCCTCCGCGGTGACGCGGCGCAGCACGTCGAGGCCGTCCGGGCCTCCGTCGAGCGCCGAGCGCGGCTCGTGGTCGCGCGCCTCCGCCGGCATCAGCGCTACGTCCCCGGTAGGGACGTAGGGGACGTTGGCGAGAAGCACGTCGATCCGTCCGCGAAGCTCGGCGGGCACGGGCTCGAAGAGGTCGCCCTCGTGGGCCGTGCCGCCGTACGGCGCGATGTTGCCGCGGGCGCAGCGCACCGCCGCGGGTTCGATGTCGGCGGCGTGCAGGACGCACTCGTCCATGCCGGAGGCGAGCGCGGCCCCGAGCGCGCCCGAACCGCAGCACAGGTCGAGGACCACCGGGCGGGGAGGCGCGAGGGCGTGCGCCCGCCGGACGAGGAACTCGGTGCGGGGCCTGGGTACGAAGACCCCGGGTTCGACGGCGATCCGCAGACCGCAGAACATCGCCCAGCCGAGGACGTGTTCGAGCGGCTCGCCGTTCGCGCGCCGCTCCACCATGGCGGCGGCGGCGTCCGGGGTGCGGACCGCGGAGAGGATGAGACGCGCCTCGTCCTCCGCGAAGACGCAGCCCGCGGCGCGGAGCCTGGAGACGATGGCGGGCTCGGTGAGGGGTGCTGTCATAAGAGTCCGCAACTGTATCCGGCACCGCGCCGTACCGGATGTTCAGGGCACGGCCGACCCGGCGCGACAATGGAGCGTCGTCCACGAGCCGGGGGTCGGGGAGTGTCGGACAGATCGGATCTGAGGGCCGACTGCGCCAGTTGCTTCGGGCTGTGCTGCGTCGCGCTGCCGTTCGCCAGGTCCACCGACTTCGCCATGGACAAGGACGCGGGCGAGCCCTGCCGCAACCTCCTGGCCGACTTCCGCTGCGGCATCCACACCGACCTCCGGCGGCGCGGCTTTCCGGGCTGCACGGTCTTCGACTGCTTCGGCGCCGGCCAGAAGGTGTCGCGCGAGACCTTCTCCGGCGAGGACTGGCGCGGGCATCCGGACGTCGCGAGCCGCATGTTCGCGGTGTTCCCCGTCATGCGGCAGCTCCACGAGCTGCTCTGGTACCTGGACCAGGCCGCGGCGATGCCGTCCTCCGGCCCGGTCCGCGACGAGCTGCGGCGGGCGTCCGACGAGGTCGACCGCCTCACCGGGGGCGGCCCGGCCGAACTCGCCGAGGTGGACGTCCGGGCCGTCCGGGAGAGGGTGAACGGCCTGCTGTCGCGGGCGGGAGAGCTCGCCAGGGCCGGTGTCCCCGGACGGAAGAACCGCCGGGGCGCGGACCTGATGGGGGCGAGGCTCAGGGGGGCCGACCTGCGCGGCGCCGATCTGCGCGGCGCGTACCTGATCGCCGCCGACCTGCGGGGGGCGGACCTGCGGCTCGCGGACCTGACCGGCGCGGACCTGCGGGACGCCGACCTGCGCGGCGCCGACCTCACCGGGTGCCTCTTCCTGACCCAGGCGCAGCTCGACTCCGCGCGCGGCGACGCGGCGACGCGGCCGCCCGCGGCGCTCTCCCGGCCCGCGCACTGGGCGCCCCCCGCGCCCTGATCTTGTTTAGCCGCTCCGGCAAGGGGCATTTTCGCCTGTCAAAGGGCATTTCCGCAGCGCACGTCGGGGGGTCGCGTGGTGCGGGTCACATGGTGGGGAACGGGCGTCGTGGCGCTCGTGCTGCTGGTCCTCGGTGCCGGGCTTCCCTTGTTCGACCGGGCCCTCGGGACACGCGGGCGGCCGCTGGAACCGGGCACGGTGGTATCGGTCGGGACGGAGCGCGGCGGCGTCCGCCCGGTGACGTTCTCGGTCACCTCCCCCGGCTGGGCCCTGAACCCGGGTGCCACCTCCCTCGCCAGCGGCGCCGAGCTGCTCAGCGGCGACGTGGTCTTCGACCTCAGCGTGGTGGTCCCGCTGGGATCGGCGGACGCGCGGGCGCTGTGGGGCGGCCTCGGGCGGATCGTCGCCGCGGGCGGGCGCACGCGCCTCGGGACCGGGCCCGTCCCGTTCACGACCGCGCAGGGCCTGACCGGGCTGACCGGGCGGCTCGCCGGGCGGGAGCGCGTCGGCACGGCCACCGTCTTCGCCAAGGGGACGCTCGGCGCGGCGGTCACGGCGACGGGGCCGCCGCGTGCCTACGGGGACGCGGCCCCGCAGATCGAGGCGATGGTGCGGACGATCAGGATCACCGCGCCATGGCGGTGAACCGCGGCGGCCCGGCGCCGCGTCCCGCGTTCTGGCTGTGGGCGGCGGCGTGCCTGCTCGGCGCCTGGATCGCGCTGCGCGGGATCGGCGCGCACGTCGAGGCGTTCCCCGGCGGCGCGATCGCCGGGGCCGTGCTGCTCGCACCGGCGCTGGCCGGCGGAGTGTGGCTGCTGCGGCGGCTGCACCCCGTCCGCTCGCCGCCGCTCGGCTACGCCCTGATCGCGGTGGCGTGGGGCGGGCTGGCCGCGTTCGGGACGGCGCTGCCCGCCAACGCCGCGTTCCAGGCGATCGTCGGGAAGACGGCGGGGCCGGAGTTCAACGCGGCGTGGGGCGCGTCGATCGCCGCGCCGGTCAACGAGGAGATCCTGAAGCTGCTCGGCGTCGCGGCCCTGGCGCTGATGGCGCCGGCCGCGGTCCGCGGGCCGCTCGACGGGTGGGGCTACGGCGCGCTGTCGGGACTGGGCTTCCAGTTCGCGGAGAACTTCCTGTACGTCCTGAACACGATCGTCCTGACGGGCGCCACGCACGACGCGAACGCGGCGTTCTTCTCGTTCGGCACCCGGGTGGTCTGCGGGGCCTGGTGGAGCCACTGGGCGATGACCGCGGTCGGCGGCGCGGGCCTCGGCCTTCTGATCGGACGCGCCTCCAAGGCGCACCTCACCGTCGCGGTGGGCGCGTTCGTCCTGGCGATGGCGCTGCACTCGTGGTGGGACGCGCCCGTCCTTTCCGGGCTGGTGCTGATGCCGGTGAAGGGCGCGCCGATCCTGCTGGCGGCGGTCGTCGCCTACCGCCTGGCCAGGCGCCGCTACCTCTCCCACTTCCGGCGCACCGTGCACGCCGAGACGCGGGGCGGCGTCCTCGTGCCGGGCGAGGGCCACGTGCTCGCCTTCCGCAAGTGGCGCAGGAAGGAGCAGTGGAGCGTGCCGGCCGGGGAGACGCGCCGGCTGCTCGACCGGCTCCGGGCCGCCGAGCTCGCCCTCATCGAGGACGGCCTCGGCGGCCTGGAACCCGACCCGCTGGCCGCCGAGCGGCTGCGCACCGACATCCGCGCGCTGCGCGGCGACCTCAAGGCGTCCGGCGCGAACGTGCGCGTGGCGTAGCGGCCAGGACGCACGCGCAGACGGCGGCGGCCGCGAACAGCGCGTAGGCGGGGTCGCGGGGGCCGCCCCCGGCGCCGACCGGCGCGAACGCCCCCATGATCGCGACACCGAGGGTGGCGCCGAGCTGGCGGACGGCGTTCAGCAGGCCGCCCGCCGCGCCCGCCGTCCCCTCGGGGGCCGCGGCGACGACCATCGTCGCGAGGGCGGGCAGCGCGAACGACACGCCGAACCCGGTGCACAGCAGGCCCGCGACGAGCGGCGGATAGGACGCGCCGTGCAGGAGCACGGCACCGAACAGCACTCCCCCGGCGCTCAGCAGGGCCAGGCCCGCCAGGACGGGACGGCGGGGACCGGTCCGCGCGACGATGCGCCCGGTGAGCAGCGGGTTGAAGGCGAACGGCAGGGTCATCGGCAGGAACGCCAGGCCGGTCTGGAACGGCGTCAGGCCGAGGGCCTGCCGGAACACCAGCGGCAGCACGAACAGCACCCCGGTCATGACGAAGTTGACCGCGGCGCCGGCGGCCAGTGCGGCGCCCATCCCCGGCGCCCGGAGCACCGCCGGGAGCAGGACCGGCGCCCGGCTCCCGCGCTCGCGGACCGCGAACGCCGCGCCCGCCGCGACCGCTCCGGCCGCCGAGGCGGCCGCGTGGACGCCGGAGCCGCCGCCCACGGCGATGAGGGCGTCGGTCAGCAGTCCGAGCGCGGCGCACGCGAGGATCTGCGCCACCGGGTCGATGCGCCGGGTCCCGCGCGGGCAGCGCACGGACCGTCCCGCCGCGAGCGCGAGGACGGCGGCGGCGAGCGGGACGTTGATCAGGAAGATCGCGCGCCAGCCGGCGAGGCCGACCAGGGCGCCGCCCGCGACGGGGCCGGCCGCGAGGGCGGCGCCGCTGGTCGCCGCCCATGCCGCCACGGCCCGGGCGCGCTCGGCCGGCGCGGGGTACAGCCGGACGATCATCGCCATGGACGCGGGCACGCAGGCCGCGGCGGCGGCGCCGAGGACGGCGCGCAGCGCGGTGAGCGTCCACAGGTCCGGCGCGGCGGCGCACAGCAGCGACCCGGCGCCGAAGGCCGCGACGCCCGCGCGGAAGACGCGGTGCGCGCCGAACCGGTCGGCGACGGCGCCCGCCGACAGCAGCAGCGCCCCGAACACGACGGTGTAGCCGGTGACGGCCCACTGGAGTCCCGCGACCGTCCCGTGCAGGGAGTCGGCCAGGTCGGGTTCGGCCACCGACAGGACGGTCGTGTCGAGCAGCACCATGAAGTAGCCGAGTGAGATGCCGAGCAGGGCGAGGCCGCGCCTCCTGGGGGGCGTCTGCGCCGGAGAGGGTGAGAGAACCGGGGTCATGGCGCCCCAGTCTGGGAATCCGCGGCGCAGGGCTCCACCGGCGGGGCCGCACGCCGCGTTCGGAATATCCGAACGCGCGGCCGGGGTTGCCACCGGCATGGAACTGCGCCAACTGCGGACGTTCGAGGCCGTCGTCGCCCACCGGACCGTCACCGACGCCGCCAACGCGCTCGGCCTCGCGCCGTCGTCGGTGTCGGAGCAGATCCGCGCGCTGGAGGCGTCGCTCGGCGTCCCGCTGTTCCACCGCGGCCCGAAGGGCATGCGGCCGACCGAGGCGGGCGAGCGGATGCGCGAATGGGCGCGGCTCCTGCTGCGGCAGGCCGAGGAGGCCCGCCGCGAGGTGACCGGGGAGCAGCCGGTGCTGCGGCTCGGCGCGCTGGAGTCGATCGCCGCCACGCACGTCCCCCGCGTCCTCGCCAGGCTGTCCGGGCGGCGGCCCGGGCTGCGGGTCGAGGTCCGGTCGGACGCGGCCCGCGACCGGCTCCTGGACGCGGTCGCCGCCGGGGACCTGGAGGCCGCGCTGCTGCTGGACGCCGGTGAGGACGTGGGCGGCCTCGGCTTCCCGCCCCCGGCGGCGCCGCTGGACTTCGTCGACGTCGAGCCGGTGCCGCTCGCCCTCGTCGCCGCGCCGGACCACCGGCTCGCCGGGGCGCCGCGCCTGGCCGCCGGCGACCTGCGCGGCGAGAGGCTGCTGGTCAACGTGCCGGCGTGCTCGTTCTGGATGGCCGGCGAGCGGCTCCTCGGCTCCGCGGTCGAGCGGGTCAGGGCGGGCAGCGTCACCGTGATGGCGTCCTGGGCCGAGCAGGGCCTCGGCATCGCGCTGCTCCCCGAGTTCGCCGTCCGCGACCGGCTGGCGGCCGGAACCCTCGCCCGGCTCGCGTTCGACGCCCCCGACCTCGGCCTCCGCCTCGTCTGGCGCGCCGACCGGGAGGCCCTCCCCGGCATGCGGGAGGTGCTCTACGCGGCCGGCGCCTGACCCGTTCGCGCCGCCGATGCGGAGCGTTTGCCCCTACCCGCCCCGGGTAGCCGCCCAAGGGACACCACTGCTCGGCAGGGGAGAACGCTATGGCAGGGCAAAACGGCAGCGGCACCGCGAAGGCCGAGCGGGTGCAGAAGCTCTTCTGGGGGGTCAACGACCGGCTCGGGTCCACCGAGTTCCTGGACAAGAACCTCCGCAAGGCGTTCCCCAAGCACTGGTCGTTCCTGCTCGGCGAGATCGCGCTCTACTCGTTCGTCGTCCTCCTGCTCACCGGCGTCTACCTGACGCTCTTCTTCCACCCGAGCGGCAGAGAGATCGTCTACGACGGCTCGTACGGCCCGCTCAAGGGCGTCAGGGTGAGCGAGGCGTACGCCTCCACCCTGCACCTGTCGTTCGACGTGCGGGGCGGGCTGCTGATGCGGCAGATCCACCACTGGGCGGCGAACGTCTTCGTCGCGGCGATCTCCGTCCACCTGCTGCGGGTCTTCTTCACCGGCGCGTTCCGCAAGCCGCGGGAGATCAACTGGGTGATCGGCACGACGCTGTTCGCACTTGCCGTCGCCGAGGGGTTCGCCGGGTACTCGCTGCCGGACGACCTGCTGTCGGGCACCGGCCTGCGGATCTTCCAGGGCATCCTGCTGTCGGTCCCGCTCGTCGGGACGTACGCGGCCCTGTGGGCCTTCGGCGGGCAGTTCCCCTCCGCCGAGGAGTTCATCCCGCGGCTGTTCACCGTGCACATCCTGCTCATCCCCGGCATCCTGCTGGCCCTCATCACGGCGCACCTGATGATCCTGTGGCACCAGACCCACACGATCTTTCCGGGGAGGGGGCGGCGGGAGCGGGCGGTGACCGGCGAGCCGACCTTCCCGCACTTCGCCACGCAGAGCACGGCCTACTTCCTCTTCACGTTCGGCGTCCTGGCCGCGCTGGCGGCGTTCTTCCAGATCAACCCGGTCTGGCTGTACGGCCCCTACGATCCGGACCAGGTGTCGTTCGGCTCCCAGCCCGACTGGTACGTCGGGTTCCTCGAAGGCTCGCTGCGCATCATGCCGCGCCTGTCCACGACCGTGGCCGGGCACACGGTCTCCTGGAGCGTGCTGGTCCCGGCCGTCATCCTGCCGGGTCTGTTCTTCACGCTCATCGGCCTGTACCCCTTCGTGGAGCGCTGGGCGACGGGGGACGAGCGCCTGCACCACCTGCTGGACCGGCCGCGCAACGCCGCGACCAGGACCGCGATCGGGGCCGCCGTCATCGCCTGGTACGGCAACCTGCTGGCGGCCGGCGGCAACGACTACATCTCCGCGGTCTTCAAGATCCCGCTGTTCTGGACGACCTGGTTCTTCCGCGCCGGCTTCTTCGTCTTCCCGATCGCGGCCTTCGCCGTCACCCGCCGGGTCTGCCTGAGCCTGCAGCGCCGCGACCTGCGCACGCGCGAGGAGGGCGTCGAGAGCGGCCTGGTCTCGCTGACGCCGGACGGGGGGTTCCGGGAGCGGCACGAGCAGCCGTCCGAGGACGCGGTGGCGCTGATGGAGGTGCGGCGGCCCGGCGAGCTGGTCGCGCCCTACCCGCACCACCTGATCCCGCTGCCGACGCCGGACCGGGCCCGCACGCAGGTCCGGACCCGCGTCAACCGGTTCTATCTCAACTACCAGGCGGAGTCGCACGGGGGCGGCCAGGGCGACCTGCGGGAGGGCTCCCCGGACGACGGCCAGGGCGGGTGAGCGCGCCCGGTCAGCCGGGCGACCCCGGCGGCGGCAGCGCCGGCTCGGCCTCCTGGGGCGGCTCCTTCGGCGGGTAGTGGAGGTCGAACGCCGGGCGCGAGGAGCGGATTCGCGGCATCGAGGTGAAGTTGTGGCGGGGCGGCGGGCACGAGGTCGCCCATTCCAGCGAGGCGCCGGCGCCCCACGGGTCGTCCGTCTCGACGCGTTCGGCGTGCCGCCAGGACCACAGCACGTTCCAGAGGAACGCGAACGTCGAGGCGCCCAGGACGAACGAGCCGATCGACGAGACGAGGTTCAGGGTCGCGAACTGCTCGGGGTAGTCGGCGTAGCGGCGCGGCATGCCTTCGGCGCCCAGCCAGTGCTGGACGAGGAAGGTGGTGTGGAAGCCGACGAACAGCGACCAGAAGTGGATCCTCCCCCAGGTCTCGTTCAGCATCCGGCCGGTCATCTTCGGCCACCAGAAGTAGAACCCGCCGAACATCGCGAACACCACGGTGCCGAACAGGACGTAGTGCAGGTGGGCGACGACGAAGAAGGAGTCGGTGAGGTGGAAGTCCATGGGGGGTGAGGCGAGGATGACCCCCGTCAGACCGCCGAACAGGAACGTCACCAGGAACCCGAGCGCGAACAGCATCGGCGTCTCGAAGGTCAGGTGCCCCTTCCAGAGCGTCCCCACCCAGTTGAAGAACTTCAGGCCGGTCGGCACGGCGATCATGAAGGAGGTGATGGAGAAGAAGGGCAGCAGCACGCCGCCGGTGGCGAACATGTGGTGCGCCCAGACCGTCATCGACAGCCCGGTGATCGCGATGGTGGCGCCGACCATGCCGAGGTAGCCGAACAGCGGCTTGCGGCTGAACACCGGGAGGATCTCGGTGATGATCCCGAAGAACGGCAGCGCGGCGATGTAGACCTCGGGATGGCCGAAGAACCAGAACAGGTGCTGCCAGAGCAGCGCGCCGCCGTTGGAGGGGTCGTAGATGTGGGCGCCGAGCCTGCGGTCGGCCTCCAGCGCGAACAGCGCCGCGGTGAGGACCGGGAAGGCGATGAGCACCATCAGACTCGTCAGCAGCACGTTCCAGGTGAAGATCGGCAGCCGGAACATCACCATCCCCGGGGCGCGCATCGCGATGATCGTGGCGATCATGTTCACCGAGGTCAGGATCGTCCCGAATCCCGACAGGATCAGTCCCATGGCCCACATGTCGCCGCCCTGGTTCGGCGTGTAGGTCTGGGTGGACAGGGGCGTGTAGGCGAACCAGCCGAAGCCGGGGGCGCCGCCCGGCATGATGAACGAGGCCAGCACCATGAGCGCGCCGAACAGGAACAGGTAGTAGGTGAGGGCGTTCATCCGCGGGAAGGCCACGTCCGGCGCCCCGATCTGCAGCGGGACGAGCACGTTGGCGAACCCGGCGAACAGCGGGGTGGCGAACAGCAGCATCATGATCGTGCCGTGGATGGTGAACATCTCGTTGTAGGTGTGGTTGCTCACCACCTGCTTGCCGGGCTCCAGCAGTTCGGCCCGCATCACCATGGCCATCAGCCCGGCGGCCAGGAACATCGCGAACGACGTCCCGAGATAGAGGTAGCCGACCATCTTGTGGTCGGTCGTCGCCAGCACATGGCCGACCCTCGTCCCCTTGCGGTGCCGCGCGAGCGCGTCGGCGACGCTTGTGTCCTCCCGCCCCTGCACGGTCGTCATCCCGGCCCTCCCCTCCCCCCGCCGACCCCACTCGGCCACTTGCCGCGCACGCCGGTTTCAAACGCGGCGGGAAGGGGCCGGAGGCGGCCTGCAATCCGACATTTCCTCCAAAAAGCCTCTATGTCGTTGACCTGCGGCTCGTGCGGGGGATGAAGGCGCGAACTTCGGGAAAGCGCCGGAGAAGGCACTATCGAAGGAGCCCCCCGTGCGAGACGAGAAGCTCACCCCCCGGGCCCGCGAGCCCGCCGAACCCGCCCGCCCGCAGCACGTCGACGGGCAGGCCGGTGTCGCGGCCGCGCGCGACGAGGCCGCACGCGCGCTCGACCGGCTGGACGCCGCGCGCAGGAGGACGGCGCGGGCGCGCCGCGAGACCGGCGCCGGCGCGCCGCCGCCCGCCGAGGAGCGGCGGCTGGCGGAGGCCGCGCACGCCCTGGCGGAGGCCGCACGCGAACTCGCCCGGCTCGTCCGCGACTCCGGCCGGCGCGCCGCCGCCGGCGCCGGCACCCGGGAAAGGACCAGGCGCCCCGGCGGCGGCGAGCCGCTCGTGACGCTCGACCTGGCCCACCGCGTCGGGCCCGGCTGGCGGCTGTACCAGTTCACGACCGCGGACCGGGACGCCCACCGCTGGCATCTGCGGCACGACGGGCACGCCGCAGGCATCGTGACGCACGTGCTGAACCTGCGCGGCCGCAGGACGGGCTGGGAGGCCTACGACGCACGCGGGTTCCGGCTGCGCCCCGAACCGGGGCCGGACGCGTACCCGCCCGCCATGCCCTCCCTCTGGTCGACCCGGACCGCGGCGGTGCGGGCCGTCGCGCGGGCCCACCGCTGCCCCTGACGGCGGGCGCGGACGTTTCGCCCCGGCCGCCCGGGTAGGGCCGCCTGGGACGGAGCCCGTCCCACCGGAGGAGCACGATGAAGGCTGTCACCTGGCACGGCAAGCGCGACGTCCGCGTCGAGGAGGTCCCCGACCCGAAGATCAAGGAGCCGAACGACGCGGTCATCCGGGTCACCTCGTCCGGCATCTGCGGTTCGGACCTGCACCTGTACGAGGTGCTCGGGCCGTTCATGAGCGAGGGCGACGTCCTCGGCCACGAGCCGATCGGCGTCGTCGAGGAGACCGGGCCCGACGTCACCCACGTCAAGCCCGGCGACCGCGTGGTCATCCCGTTCAACATCGCGTGCGGGCACTGCCACATGTGCGGCATGGAACTGTACGCGCAGTGCGAGACGACGCAGGTTCGCGAGCAGGGCACCGGCGCGGCCCTGTTCGGCTACACGCGGCTGTACGGCCAGGTGCCCGGGGGGCAGGCCGAGTACCTGCGGGTGCCGCAGGCCCAGTTCGGGCCGATCAAGGTGCCGGACGGGCCGCCGGACGAGCGGTTCCTCTACCTGTCGGACGTGCTCCCCACGTCCTGGCAGGCGGTGGCCTTCGCCGACATCCCCGAGGGCGGCTCGGTCACCGTGCTCGGGCTCGGCCCCATCGGGCAGATGTCGGCCCGCGTGGCCCGCCACCTCGGCCACCGCGTCATCGCGGTCGACCTCGTCCCGGAGCGGCTGGAGATGGCGCGCCGGCACGGCGTCGAGGTGATCGACGCCTCCGACACCGACGACGTGCCGGACGCGGTCCGGCAGCTCACCGGCGGGCGCGGCACCGACTCGGTGATCGACGCGGTCGGCATGGAGGCGCACGGCTCCCCCGGCGCCAAGCTGGCGCAGACCCTCACCGGGCTCATGCCGGGGAACTCCGCCGCGCCGCTGATGTCGCGCGTCGGGATGGACCGGCTCGCGGCGCTCACCACGGCCATCGAGGTCGTCCGGCGGAGCGGGACGATCTCCCTCAGCGGCGTGTACGGAGGCATGACGGACCCGCTGCCGATGATGCAGATGTTCGACAAGGGCATCACCCTGCGCATGGGCCAGGCCCACGTCAGGCGCTGGATCGACGACGTGATGCCGCTCGTCGCCGACGACGCCGACCCGCTCGGCGTGATGGACCTCGCCACGCACCGCTGGCCGCTGGAGAAGGCGCCGCAGGCCTACGAGATGTTCCAGAAGAAGCAGGACGGCGCCATCAAGGTGCTGCTGCAGCCCGGCACGTGACGCCGCCCGCGGGGTGATCGCGGACCGGGGCCGCCCGCTCTAGGCTTTCCGGCACGTCTTCGGGCGTGCCGAGAACCGTGGCTCTGGAGGTGGACCCGATGCACCCGTTCCGCGCCGCCGCCGAGAAGGGCGACCTGGACGCCCTCCCGGCGCTGCTGGCCGAGGACGTCACGTTCCTCAGCCCGGTGGCGTTCGCGCCGTACGAGGGACGTGCGACGGTCACCGCGATCCTCCGCGCGGTGACCCGGGTCTTCGAGGACTTCCGCTACGTCCGGGAGATCGGCGGCGGGCGGGACCACGCGCTGGTCTTCAAGGCGCGGATCGGCGACCGCGAGGTGCACGGCTGCGACTTCCTGCACCACGACGACGCCGGGCTCATCGACGAGTTCTGCGTCATGGTCCGGCCGCTTTCGGGCGCGCAGGCGCTCTCGGACGCGATGGCGGTGCAGTTCGAGGCCGTCAGGCGCGAGATGGGCCTCGCCTAGCTCACCGCCAGCGGAAGCCCGGGCGGGTGGCCGGCGGTCCCGTCGACCACCCGGTGCAGCTCCCGGACGAAGCCCGGATGCTCGCCGGCCGCGCGGGAAACGGCGCCGACCGCCCTTCCGGGAAGGGCGGACCAGCCGACCGGACGGCCGTCATCTTGCTACATGAATGCGAATTTCTGAACCGCGCCCCCCGGGCCGTCCGGGGCGCGCCAGGCCGCCCGGTCCGGCGACCGGCGCGACGCGGACACGCTCCGCGACAGGCACCGGCGCCTCGGAAACCGCATGTCAGCGTCCGCTTGCGGGGAGGGGGCGGCCGCGACGGCACGGATCTCGCACGTCACCCGGGCACCGGCGGGCCGGACCCCGCGCGTTTCCGTCCGAGCGGCGCCGCGCACTTTCGCGGAAATCGCACAAGGTATATTTTCAAATTATTATTCAATTGACCGGACGGCCGCACTCCTGTGACCTTGCCCACAAATGATTGGCAGAATGCGGCCAGTGCGGCGGGGCCCGGCGCGGCGGCTCCTGTGAGCGTCCGCCGCGCCGGGCCCCGTCCCCCGATCCGTCCCGCCCGCGGGCGGGACGCCGGCCCCCGGCCGCGCGTCAGGCCGGCACGTGCGCCTTCTTGCGCGTCCAGTGCCGGTGCGCCGCGACCGCCTCGACCAGCTCGGCGGGGAAGCCGCCGCCCGCCCCGCGCCCGGTGACGACGCCGGCGTCGCTGACGGTGTCGCCGTCGGAGAACCGCACGCCGTCGATGCCGGCACGCTCCAGAAGGCCGATGCCGGCGTCGAGCGCGCCGATCGCCTTGCAGTGCACGAAGGCCTCCGCGACGAAGTGCACGGCGTCGCCGTCCCCCGCCAGCGCCTGCGCGCTCTGCTCGCCGCCCGGCACGAACACCGCGTCGTAGAGGACGGAGGCGACCGTCGACATGGCTCGGGTCACCTCGATCTGGCCCCCGTTGGCCGCCTGGACGAAGCCGTCCTTCGCGGCGAGGATCTCGACCACCGCCCCGGCCTCGGTGAGCGCGTCGCCGACCGCCGCGACGGCCGCCGAGTCGGCCCCGTCCGCCACCAGCACGGCGATCTTGCGGCCCTGGACGGAGTCCGCGCGGGCGTTCGCCTGGCTCAGCGCGGGCGACGTGCGGCCGTGGTTGGCCGTCGCCGCCTTCCGCGGCGGCTCCACCCCGACGCCCTCGGCGACCTGGACGGCGAGGTCGTGGTCGACGCGGTCGAGCTGCTCGACGACGCCCTCCCGGATGTGCCGGTGGTCGCACTTGCCGAGCTCGAACCGGAACGCGCCGACGATGTGCTCCTTCTCCCAGTCGGACATGCTGTTCCAGAACAGCGTCGCCTGGGAGTAGTGGTCGGCGAAGCTCTCGCTCCGCTTGCGGATCTTGTGGCCGTCCACCCGCTCCTGGTAGTGGGTGTAGGAGCCCTCGCCGCCGACCGCCGGGCAGCCGCCCGACAGCGAGTTCTTGTGGTAGCTCGCCCGCCCCTGGTGGAGGTCCGTCTGGTGGTAGCCGTCGCGGTGGTGGTTGCGGACCGGCGCGACGGGCCGGTTCACCGGGAGCTGCGGGAAGTTCGGGCCGCCGAGCCGGATCAGCTGCGTGTCCAGGTAGGAGAACAGCCGCGCCTGCAGCAGCGGGTCGTTGGTGAAGTCGATGCCGGGCACGACGTTGCCGAGATGGAAGGCGACCTGCTCGGTCTCGGCGAAGAAGTTGTCGGGGTTGCGGTCGAGCACCAGCGTGCCGACCCGCCGCACCGGCACCTGCTCCTCCGGAATGATCTTGGTCGGGTCGAGCAGGTCGAAGTCGAACGCGTGCTCGTCCTCCTCCGGGACGAGCTGGACCCCGAACTCGTACTCGGGGAAGACGCCGGACTCGATCCGCTCCCACAGGTCGGCCCTGTTGAAGTCGGGGTTCTTCCCCGCGATCTTCTGGGTCTCGTCCCAGGCGAGCGAGTGGGTTCCGAGCCTCGGCTTCCAGTGGAACTTCACGAACGTCGCGCGCCCCTGGGCGTTCACGAGCCGGAAAGTATGGACGCCGAAGCCCTCCATCATCGCGTAACTGCGCGGCAGCGCCCGGTCCGACATGAGCCACATCATCATGTGCATGGTCTCGGGCTGGAGTTGCACGAAGTCCCAGAGGGTGTCGTGCGCGGAGGACGCCTGCGGGATCTCGCTCGCCGGCTCGGGCTTCACCGCGTGCACGAAGTCGGGGAACTTGATGCCGTCCTGGATGAAGAAGACCGGCATGTTGTTGCCGACGAGGTCGAAATTGCCCTGCCGCGTGTAGAACTTCGTGGCGAAGCCGCGGACGTCCCGGACCGTGTCGGCGGAGCCGCGGGACCCGGCGACGGTGGAGAACCGCACGAACACCGGCGTCGTCAGCGAGGTGTCCGTCAGGAATTCGGCCGTCGTGTACTCGGCGAGGGACTCGTGCAGCCTGAAATGGCCGTAGGCTCCCGACCCGCGCGCGTGCACGACCCGCTCGGGAATCCGCTCGTGGTCGAAATGGGTGATCTTCTCGCGCAGATGGAAATCCTCCATCAGCGAGGGCCCGCGCTCCCCGGCGGACAGCGAGTTGTCGGTGTCGTCGACCCGGAGCCCCTGGTCGGTGGTGAGCCTCGCCCCTTCCGGGCTCACCCGCCGATGGTCCAGCTGCTGCTGCTTCCGGTCGTCGCCGCCGGTGCGGTCGCCCATGCTCTGGCTCCTCAGGTCATGACTTCGGTGGTGGTGGTGGCTGCGCCCGTGATGTGGCGGCTACCCCGGGAACTCCGCGGCATGCGCTGTTTGACCGGAACTTGGGTCCCGTCCGCCCCTCCCCCGGTCACCGGTCCCTGGACCGGCCTCGGCGCGAGGCCGGCGGGACGACACCCGGCGGCGCACCGCGGCGGCGCCGACTTCCGTGCTCCCCGCGCGTCCCGCCACCATGTCCGCCCCCGGAATCCGCTACGGTCAAGGTCGCCGCGTCGGCGAGGGGAAGGAAGACACAGAACACATGGCCGAGAAGGTCATTCGGGTGGACGACATCGACGGCTCCGAAGGAGCCGATGTCGCAAAGCGGGACTTCGAAGTCCTGGACCGGACGTTCACGATCGACTTGAACGATGACAACTACAAGCGGCTGAACGAGATGCTGGACGCCCTCGCGCCCTTCATCGAGAACGCCGCCGAGGTGAAGCAGGCCGGGAAGGGCCGCAAGTCGCGCACCGCGAAGATCAAGGGCTACACGAACGGCGATGTCCGGGCGTGGGCATTGCGTGAGGACATCGAAGTCTCCGAACGTGGCAAGATATCGGATGAGGTCTATGCTGCATTCATCGAGGCACATCCGGACGCCAAGCCGGACGCATAGCTAGAGGGAGTCCCCGCATGGCACAGAAGGTCGAAGTCCTTCTCGTGGACGACATCGACGGCGGAGAGGCCGACGAGACCGTCAGCTTTTCCATCGACGGCACGTCTTATGAGATCGACCTGAGCAAGAAGAACGCCGCCAAGCTCCGCAGCGGCCTGGAGCCGTTCGTGGCCGGCGCCCGCAAGGCGCGCAAGGCCGCGGGCCGGGGCGGCCGCGGGACGCGCACCGCGGGCAGCCGCGAGCGCTCCGCCGAGATTCGCGAGTGGGCGAAGAACCGCGGCATCAAGGTCAATGAGCGGGGCCGTATCCCCGCCAATGTGATCGAGCAGTACGAAGCCGCGCACTAGCGGACGCCGCGCGGCCGGCGGTGTTCCGGCGCGCGGCGAGGGGCCGGGGCGGATTTATCCGCGTCCCGGCCCCTCTTGCGTGCGCATCGGGCAAATCCTCCCCCCATTGCGGGAGAGAATGCCAGTAATGGCGCGAGACAACACAATAAGCTGGCGCCGGGGGCGACGGCGGAGGGGGCGGCCCGTTGACACGCGTGACGCGGCGGGACAGGGTCCGGTACTGGTTCGACCGGACGATGTCGAAAGGGACGCCCGCCCTCATCGGCTGGCTCGGGCTCGCGTCCGGGGCGCTGGTGCTGGTGGTGGCGACCGCGGCGGTCGTGATCGCGCCCGGCGACAGCGAGTCCAACGGCCACTGGCCCGGCATGGTCTGGCGCAGCCTGCTGCGCACGCTCGATCCCGGGACGATGGGGGACGACACCGGCACCGCGCCGTACCTCGGCCTGATGCTGGTCTCGACCATCGGCGGGATCTTCATCGTCAGCTCGCTCATCGGCGTGCTCACCACCGGCCTCGAATCGAAGATCACCGAGCTGCGCAAGGGCCGGTCGCGGATCGTCGAGCACGACCACACGGTGCTGCTCGGCTGGTCCGAGCAGGTCTTCACCGTGGTGGCGGAGCTGGTGGAGGCCAACCAGAGCCGGCGCAGGTCGTGCGTCGCGATCCTCGCCGACCGCGACAAGGTCGAGATGGAGGACGCGATCCGCGCGAGGGTCGGCGACCTCGGCCGCACCAGGATCGTGTGCCGGACCGGCGACCCGCTGAAGGTCGCGGACGTGGAGCTGGTCAGCCCCGGCACCGCGCGGTCCATCATGGTGGTCACGCCCGAGGTCGACGAGGCCGACGCCCGCATCATCAAGGTGCTGCTGTCGCTCGGCGCCCGTTCCTGGGGGCGGCGCCGCCCGCACGTGGTCGCCGCCGTGCACGACTCGGCCAACCTGCCCGCCGCGCGGCTCGCGGGCGGCCCCTCCGCGCACGTCATCGACGCCGACGACGTGGCGATCCGGCTGATCGTCCAGTCGCACCGCCAGTCGGGGCTGTCGCAGGTCTGCACCGAGCTGCTGGACTTCGTCGGCCACGAGTTCTACATGCGCGCCGAACCGGCACTCGCGGGCATGACGTTCGGGGAGTCGCTGTCGGCCTACGACCTCGGCGTCCCGTCCGGACTGCGGCGGGCGGACGGGGCCGTCCTGCTGAACCCGCCGATGGACACCGTGATCCGCGCCGACGACGAGATCATCCTCCTGGCGGAGGACGACCTGCTGATCCGGCTGGCCACCGGACCCGCGCCGCCCGTCCGGGAGGCGGCGATCACGACGGCGACCCCGCGGCCCCTGGTGCCCGAGCGCACGCTGATGCTCGGCTGGAACCACCGCGCACCGAAGATCATCGAGCTGCTGGACGAGTTCCTCGCCCCGGACTCGGCGCTGGTGGTCGCCGCGCCGCGCGAGGACCCCACCGGGGCGCTGCCCCCGGCGACCAATCTCAAGATCGACTTCATCCGGGCGGAGCCGACCGAGCGGCCGGCGCTGGAGTCCCTCGACCTCGGCTCGTTCCAGCGCGTCATCGTGCTGTCGGACGCCCGGCGCGACCGGGAGCACGCCGACGCCCGCACCCTCGTCACGCTGCTGCACCTGCGCGACATCGAGGACGGGCTCGGCGATCCCTTCGCGATCGTCAGCGAGATCAACGATGACGCCAACCGGGAGATCGCGCAGGTCACCAAGGCCGACGACTTCGTGGTCAGCGAGAAGCTGATCAGCCTGATGCTGACCCAGCTGAGCGAGAACCGGCACCTGTACGAGGTGTTCGCCGACCTGCTCGACCCGGCCGGCTCGGAGATCTACCTCAAGCCGGCCTGCGACTACCTGGCGCCGGGCGCCGAGGCCGACTTCGCGACGCTCATCGAGGCCGCGCGGCGGCGCGGCGAGGTCGCGCTCGGCTACCGCCTGACGGAGCGGTTCCACGAGCCGCCCGGCTACGGGGTGGTGCTGAACCCGGAGAAGACGGCGCCGCTGACGCTCTCGGCCGACGACCGCGTCATCGTGCTCGCCGAGAGCTGAGCGGGATCAGGCGGGCGGCGCGCCGAGCTCGTGCCCGGCCCGCACGGCGCCGGCGACGCGCTCGCGCAGCGCCAGCTCGGCCCGGCGGGCGTCCTCGGCCATCCCGCGGATCTCCTCGCCCGCCATCGCGTCCCCGACGGTGCTCGCGAGCAGGTCCCGGTAGCGGGCGTTCTGCTCGGGCAGCCCCTGCAGGACGCCGGCCTCGTGGTAGGCGTCGTCGGCCTCGCCCGCCCGGCGGGCGTAGGCCTCCAGCGCCTCGATCCGCCCGGTGACCGAGCGGACCGACAGTTCCAGGGCGCGGTCCTGCGGTTCCAGCAGGGCCCGGACGCGCGCCGAGAGGCGTTCCGGCCGCTGGGCGCGGCGCTCCCGGCGCAGCCGCGTGTGCTCGGCGAGGGCGCCCGCGATCGCCCACTCCTGGCGCGGCAGGACGACCGAGTTGTTGATGTCGTCGAGCAGCCCGGCGCCGTGCGCCCGCGACCCGAGCACGGCGTCCACCGCATGCTGGGCGCGGACGAGCAGCCCGCGGGAGGCCTGGTCGAAGTCGGCCGGCAGCAGGTAGCGGCCGTGGTGCTCGCGCGCGGCGCGGGCGGCGGCGGGCTCCCGGACGTAGCGCAGCGCCCCGGCGACCCAGGCGGCGAAGCTCGCGGCCGCGAGGGCGAGGGCGGCCTCCACCTGGCCGAGCAGCAGCAGGAGGACCTGCACGGCCGGGGTGAGCATCATCGCGAGCACGGGAAGCCGCCCCCAGCGCACCGCGCCGCCCACCAGTTCGTCGTCGTCCAGCGAGCCGACGAAGCACACGCGCAGCCATCCGCCCGGCAGGACGCCGTAGAACAGCGCGAACGCGGGGATCCATACCAGCCGCGCCGCGACCGTGGCGGTGCGCAGCCGCGGGGGCGCCGGGGCGGGCAGGCAGGCAGGGACGAGCCGCTCGGGCGCGGCGGCCAGCAGGGCGCGCTCCTCGTCGCCGATGCCGGGATCGAACACCGGGCGGGGACGGTATCGCTCGGTCATCGCCACTCCCCTCCGCGTCGGGAACCCTGTGCCGGGCGGTTACGAGCCTTCCACGCGGGCCCGGCCCTCTCGGCTTCGTCACGAGATCCGGACTTTCCTGCCGTCGCTGGGCATCCCTCCCCTGGTACCGGCTAGTCCTGCAGCTCCGCCCAGACCTCGCGGTCGCGCTCGACGGTCCAGATGCGGGGGCGTTCGACGCCGTCCAGCTCGTCCCAGAGGCGGGAGACGTCGAAGGGCAGGCAGTGCTCGAAGATCGGCCAGCCGCCGTAGGCGGGGGCGAGCGCCGCGTGGACGGCGGCGAACGCGTCCCTGAGCGCGCCGCCCTCCCGCCGGACCCGTTCGACCTCGCCGATCATCGTGGTGAGGAAGTCGCGGGTCTGCCCGACGGCGGCCCGCACGGCGTCGCGGCCGTGCGCGACGGCGCCGCGCCCGCCGACGAGGGTCTCGGCCCCGAAGGAGTGGACGTGGTCGAGCGTGCCGGACGCCCACTCGCGGTGGAACGCGTCGCCGGTGTAGAGCGCGGCCTGGGTCTCCACCAGGTCGCCGGCGAACAGGATCCGGTGCCGGGGCAGCCACGCCACGATGTCGCCCTCGGTGTGGCCGCGCCCGCAGTAGGCGAGGTCGAGGTCGCCGCGGTCGCCGCCGAGGTCGATGGTGAGGGTGCCGGAGAACGTCGCGGTCGGCCAGGTGAGCCCCGGAATGCCGTCCGGGTCCTTGAACAACCGCGGCATCCGGCCGTACTCCGACTCCCAGTCCTGCTTGCCGCGCTCGGCGATGAGCGCGCGCGTCAGGTCGTGCGCGACGACCACCGGGGCTCCGAACGCGCTCGCGCCCAGCGTCCGCACGGCGTGGTAGTGGGAGAGCACGAGGTAGCGGATGGGCTTGTCGGTGTGCTCGCGCAGCACGGCGAGCCAGTCGCGCGCTGCGGCGGGCGTGGCGAGGGCCTCGAAGCAGACGAGGAAGTCCTCGCCCTCGACCGCTCCCACGTTCGGGTCGCCCTCGGCCGTCAGCGCGTACACCCCGTCGGCGAGGACCTCCAGCGTCTGCGTCTTGCCGCTGAGGTCCGCGGACGACGCGAACGGTCTCGGCATGGGCGCCCCCTCGCGGTCGTGGCCCCGGCCTCTTCGCCTGCACTGTGGTTCGGCCTGCACTGTGATTCGCCTGCACTGTGGTTCATTCCACACAGAGCGGTCGATAACCGTCCCGCGCCCCGGGGAGGGACGGCCCGGGCGGGGGTAGGAGGGACCTCGAAGACGCCGCGCGTGAGGAGGATTCCCGGTTGAACGCCGCGCTCGGACTGCTGGCCGTCCTCGTGCTGACCGCCGCGACCGGCTACTTCGTGGCGCAGGAGTTCGCGTTCGTCACCGCGGACCGCCCGGCGCTCGACCAGCGGGCGGCCGAGGGCGACCGGGCCGCGGGGCGCGCGGTCCGGGTGATGGGGCGGCTCTCGTTCATGCTGTCGGGCGCGCAGCTCGGCATCACGGTCACCGCGCTGGTGGTGGGCTTCATCGCCAAACCGGCCCTGGCCGACCTGCTCGCGCCTGTGCTGCGCGCGGGCGGGGTCCCGGACGCGGCGTCCGGCGGGGTGGCGGTCGCGCTCGGGTTCGTGCTGGCCACCGTGATCCAGATGCTGCTGGGCGAGCTGTTCCCCAAGAACCTCGCGCTGGCGCGGGCGGAGCGGCTGGCCCGCGCGCTGGCCGGGTCCACCCTGGTCTACCTGACCGCGGCGGGCCCGCTGATCAGGCTGTTCGACGTGTCCGCGAACCGGCTCGTCCGCGCGGTGGGCATCGAGCCGGTGGAGGAGCTGCGGCACGGCGCGACGCTGGAGGAGCTCGGGCACATGATCGGCGAGTCCGGGGAGCAGCTCCAGGCGGGCCACGCCGACCTGCTGGAGCGGGCCCTGGCGTTCTCCGAGCGGGACGCCGAGGAGGTCATGGTGCCCCGCGTCGACGTGGTGACCGTGCCGGCCGCGGCGCGCGCCGCCGAGCTGGGCGACGTGATCGCGGCGAGCGGGCACACCCGCTACCCCGTCCTCGGCGAGGGGGTCGACGACGTGGTCGGGGTCGTCGGGCTGAAGGAGCTGGTCGCGCTCGGCCCGGACGCCGCCGCCCGCACCGAGGTCCGCGCGCTCGCCCGGCCGGCGCTGCTGCTGCCCTCGTCGCTGTCGCTGCCGGAGGTGGTACTGCGGCTGCGGGGCGCCGGCGAGCCCCTCGCCTGCGTGGTGGACGAGTACGGCGGCTTCGCCGGCATTCTCACCTGGGAGGACGTCGCCGAGGAACTGGTCGGGGAGATCGCCGACGAGAACGAGCCGGGCGAGGACCTCGCGATCCGCAGCGGCGAGTGGTGGACGACGGACGCGGGGCTGCGGATGGACGAGGTCGCCCACGAGACCGGCATCGCGCTGCCCGAGGGCGACTACGAGACCGTCGCGGGGCTGCTGATGAAGCGGCTCGGCCGGGTCGCGCGCCCGGGCGACGTCGTCCGGGTGGGGCTGGCGCCGACCCGGCTGGACGAACCGGCCCGCACCGCCGTGGTGGAGGTCCTGACCATCCACCGGCACGTGCCGGAGCTGATCCGCATCCGCACCGTGGAGGAGGACGGGTGAACCTCGGGCTGGGCGCACCGGTCACGCTGGCGCTGCTGGCGGGCAACGGGTTCTTCGTCGCCACCGAGTTCGCGCTGGTGGCGGCGCGGAGGCCGCGGCTGGAGCGGGCCGCCGCGCGCGGCGGGCGGGGCGCGGGCGCGGCGGTCGCGGGGATCGACGAGCTGTCGCTGACCCTCGCGGGCGCGCAGCTCGGCATCACGATGTGCTCGCTCGGCCTCGGCCTGGTGTCCGAGCCGGTGTTCGCGGGGACCCTCACGCCGCTGTTCCACGCCGCCGGGCTGCCGGAGGGGGCGGCGCACGCCGTCGCGTTCGTGCTGGCCCTGGCGCTCGTGACGTTCCTGCACATGGTCGTCGGCGAGATGGCGCCGAAGTCGTGGGCGATCGCCGACCCGGAGCGCTCGGCGAGCGTGCTCGGCCTGCCCTTCCGCGCGTTCGCCACCGTGGTGCGGCCGGTGCTGGCGGCGCTGAACGGCGCCACGAACCTGCTGCTGCGGCTGGTGGGCGTCCGCCCCGCCGACTCGCGCGAGGTGTCGCGCACCCCCGAGCAGCTGCGCAGCATCGCCCAGGAGTCGCGGCGGCTGGGGCTGATCGGCCAGAGCGAGCTGACGCTGCTCACCGCCGCCCTCGACGCGCCGCGCGCCCCGCTGGCAGGCCTGGTCGTGCCGGTATCCGACATCGTGTCGGTCCCGCCGTCCGCGACGCCGCAGGAGGTCATCGACGCCTCCGCCCGAACCGGCCACATCCGGCTCATGCTGCGGGGCGCCGGGCGGCCCGGGCAGGCCCGCATGGTGCACGTCCGGGACGCCTTCGTGGCCCGCGCGCGGGGCCGCGCCACCCCCGCCGGGGACCTGGCGCACCCCGTTCCGGCGCTGCCGGTCGGCACACCCGTCGGCGAGGCGGTCGCCGTCCTGAAGGCGAGCCACAGCCACCTCGGCCTCGCCGTCGCGTCGGACGGCCGCGTCGCCGGCCTGGTGAGCCTGGACGACCTGCTCACCACGCTGCTGGCCGTGCGCTGACCCTCGAAGGCGTCAACATTGGTTGACACGATCCCAGTGTCAACCTACATTGACAGCATGAGCGATGGAGTGACGCTCGCCCAGGAGGCGAGCAGCCGGGATCCGGCGGTGGGGCTGCGGGCGGTGCGCGCGCTGCGCGAGCTGGCCGAGAGGCTGGAGGCGCTGCAGGTCGCCAGCGCCCGCGACCAGGGCTGGTCCTGGCAGGAGATCGCGGTCTGCCTCGGCGTGAGCCGGCAGGCCGTCCACAAGAAGCACGGCTCCGGCCGCCGCCTACTCAAGAAGGAGCAGTAGAGGATGTTCGAGCGTTTCACCGCGGACGCGCGGCAGGCGGTCACCGGGGCCCAGGCGGAGGCGCGGGCGCTGCGCGACCGCCACATCGGCACCGAGCACGTCCTGCTCGTCCTGGCGGGCGCCGAGGACGCCACGGGACGCGTGCTGCGCGAGCACGGGCTCGCCCCGGACGACCTGCGCGCCCGGATCGTCCGCGCCAACCGGGCGGGCGGCGACGTCCTCGACTCCGACGCCCTGCGCAGCATCGGGATCGACCTGGACGCCGTCCGCGAGGCCACCGAGCAGAGCTTCGGCGAGGGCGCCCTCGACGTGCCGGCCGGAAAGAGCGACCGGTTCCGCCGGGGGCACATCCCCTTCACGCCCCAGGCCAAGAAGGCGCTGGAACTGAGCCTGCGGCACGCGATCCGGCTCGGCCAGAAGGAGATCCGCAGCGGGCACCTCCTGCTCGGCGTCCTGCACGACGGTGGCTTCCTGTCGGCGCGGCTCGCCACCGAGGCCGGGGTGGACGTCGAGGAACTGCGCGCCGAGGTGCGCCGCCTGCTGACCGCGAAGGCGGCCTGACCCGGCGGTCAGCCGAACGCGCCGGTCAGGGCGCCGACGCAGGCGGCGCCCCGGGCCGGATCGTAGGGGAAGCGCCGCTTGCACTCGCCCGAGACCCACGAGGGCGCGTGGCGGGCCCGCGGCGGTTTGCGCGCCGCGGGCCGGTGGTGCCGCCGCACGGGGCGGTGGTGCCGGCGCGGCGAGACGGCGGCGTGCTCGCGGCGGTGGGCCCGCTTCTTCTTCCCGGCGTGGTGGCGGGACGGATTGACGCGGGGCTCGGCCACGTCCCGCCCCGGCGGCGGCGAGGAGGCGGGCGCGGCACTGGCGGACGGTGCCGGAGTGGAGACGCCGTCCGCCGGGCGGGCCGGCGCGACCCGCGTCGTCCCGTAGGCGATGACGAGGAAGAGCCCCGCGACGAGGGCGAGCGCCGCGGCGACCACCGACAGGCGGCTCGGACGGCGGACGGGCGGCCGGGGCTCGCCGCGGGTGAACCCGGCGGGCGGAAGGCTGGAGGAAAGGCGCACCCCATGATAGTCACGCTGTGCGGCCGTCCGGACACGGAGACGCGCCGCAACCGTTGCCACCTCGATACCTTGGCTAGAGGCTTCGCCGCGCGAGCGGAGCGATGTTCTCGACGAACGCGGAGAAGGCCGACACCCGCCGCCCGCGGCCGCGCCGGAGGTCTCGCGATCACGCCGGGCCTCGCGGCGAGGTTCCTCAGCCTCCGGCCGGGGCGACCGTGAAGCGGCGCAGGTCGAGCGCCGGGTTCTTCGCGCGGACGGCCTTGACGCGCTCGGGCGAGACGTCCCCGGACACGACCCCGGTCCCCTCCCCCAGCGCGGCCACGACGACGCCCATCGGGTCGACGACCATGCTGTTGCCCGCGCCGGTCGGGGCGCACTGGTCGGCGGCCGCCACGTAGATCGTGTTCTCGATCGCGCGGGCCCGCACCAGCGTCCGCCAGTGGTCCTCCTTGAGCGGCCCGGGCACCCATTCGGCGGGCAGCGCCAGGACGTCGGCGCCCGCGTCCACGATCCGCCGCGTCACCTCGGGGAACCGGACGTCGTAGCAGGTCTGCATGCCGAACGTGACGCCGTCGACGGCGAAGGTCCGCGGCTCGCCGATCTCCCCCGGCCGCACCAGCGCCGACTCCTCGTACCCGAACGCGTCGTACAGGTGGATCTTGCGGTACTCGGCGACGACGCCCCCGCCGGGGGCGACGGCGACGAGCGTGTTGGAGATGCGGTCCGGCTCGTCCAGCCGCTCGTCCAGCCGCTCGTTCAGGCCCGCGACGACGTGGACGCCGTGGCGGCGAGCCAGCTCGCCGAGCCCTGCCGCGAAGGGGCCGTCCAAGGGCTCGGCCGAGTCGACGAAGCGCCGGTCCATCCTCGGCGCGGTGAACATGGCGAACTCGGGCAGTACCACGACCCGCGCGCCCTGCCCGGCCGCCTCGGCGACCAGGCCGCCGATCGCCGCCAGGTTCGCGTCCTTGTCGGTTCCGGGCGCGAACTGCGCCACCGCGACCCGCACCATACGTCCCTCCTACATCCTGTCGACGCCGGTCACCCGGAGGACGGCCTCGCCCTCCTGGTCGGAGCCCGCGAGGTCGACCTCGGCGGTGACACCCCAGTCGTGATGCCCCTCAGGGTCGTCGAAGACCTGCCGGACACGCCACAGCGCGTCCTCCGGGACCTCCTCGATCTGCAGCAGCTTCGGCCCCCGCGCGTCGGGCCCGGTGAGCAGCTCGTCGTGCTCCTCGAAGTAGCGGTCCATGGCCTGCGCCCACCCGTCGGCGCCGAAGTCGGGGTCCAGCGCGCCGAGCTCGCCGTAGCGCTCCAGCGCCGCCAGCTCCACCCGGCGGAACATCGCGTTGCGCACCAGTACCCGGAACGCCCGCGCGTTCGCGGTGACCCTGGTGACGCGCTCCTCGATCGGCTCGTCCAGGTCCTCGGCGGCGGGGTTGGCGAGCTGCTCCCACTCGTCCAGCAGGCTGGAGTCGACCTGCCGGACCAGCTCGCCCAGCCACTCGATCAGGTCGATCAGGTCGTCGGTCTTGATCGACTCCGGGACGGTCTGCTGCAGCGCCTTGTAGGCCCCCGACAGGTACCGCAGAACGAGCCCCTCGCCCCGCGCCAGCTCGTAGTAGCCGATGTACTCGGTGAACGTCATCGCCCGCTCGTACATGTCGCGCACGACCGACTTCGGGCGCAGGGGGTGGTCGCCGACCCAGGGGTGCCCGGCCCGGTACACCTCGTAGGCGGCGCCGAGCACGTCCTCCAGCGGCTTCGGGTGGTCGACGTCCTGGAGGAGCTCCATCCGCTCCTCGTACTCGATGCCCTCGGCCTTCATCTCCTGGACGGCCTCGCCCCGCGCCCGGTTGACCTGCGCGGCCAGGATCTGCCGCGGGTCCTCCAGCGTCGCCTCGATCACCGAGAGCACGTCCAGCGCGTACGACGGCGACGCGGGGTCGAGGATCTCGAAGGTCGCGAGCGCGAACGTCGACAGCGCCTGGTTGAGCGCGAAGTCCTCCTGGAGGTCGACGGTGATGCGCGCGTACCGGCCGGCGTCGTCCGGCTCCGGCAGCAGCTCGACGACACCGCCCGCGAGCAGCGACCGGTAGATCGCGATGGCGCGGGAGATGTGCCTGCGCCGCGCCGCGGGCTCCTCGTGGTTGTCGGTCAGCAGCCGCTTCATGGCCTGGAACGCGTTGCCCGGCCGCGCGATCACCGACAGCAGCATCGCGTGGCTGACCTGGAACCGGGACCGGAGCATCTCCGGCTCGGCCTCCTGGAGCTTGTTGAAGACGTCCTCGTCCCAGCCGACGAACCCCTCCGGCGGCTTCTTGCGCTGGACCTTCCGCCGCTTCTTCGGGTCGTCGCCGGCCTTGGCCAGCGCCTTCTCGTTCTCCACCACGTGCTCGGGCGCCTGCGCGACGACGAACCCGACCGTGTCGAACCCGGCCCGTCCCGCCCGTCCGGCGATCTGGTGGAACTCCCGCGCCCTGAGCCGCCGCACCCGGTGCCCGTCGTACTTGCTGAGCGCGGTGAACACGACCGTCCGGATGGGGACGTTCACCCCCACCCCGAGGGTGTCGGTCCCGCAGATGACCTTCAGCAGGCCCGCCTGCGCGAGACGCTCCACCAGCCGCCGGTACTTCGGCAGCATCCCGGCGTGGTGCACCCCGATGCCGTGCCGGACGAACCGCGACAGGTTGCGCCCGAACTTCGTGGTGAACCGGAAGTTGCCGATCAGCTCGGCGATCCGCGCCTTCTCCGCCTTGGTGCACACGTTGATGCTCATCAGCGCCTGCGCCCGCTCGATCGCCGCCGCCTGCGTGAAGTGCACCAGGTAGATCGGCGCCTTCTGCTCGGCCAGCAGCTCCTCGATCGTCTCGTGCAGCGGCGTCACCCGGTAGTCGTAGATGAGGGGCACCGGCCGCTCCGCCGACGTCACCAGGGCCGTCGGCCGTCCCGTCCGCCGCGTCAGGTCCTTCTGGAAGAACGAGACGTCCCCGAGGGTGGCCGACATGAGGAGGAACTGGGTCTGCGGCAGTTCGAGGAGCGGGATCTGCCACGCCCAGCCCCGCTCGGGCTCGGCGTAGAAGTGGAACTCGTCCATCACGACCACGCCGATGTCGGCGTCCGCGCCGTCCCTGAGCGCGATGTTCGCCAGCACCTCGGCCGTGCAGCAGATGATCGGCGCGTCCGCGTTCACGCTGGCGTCGCCGGTCATCATCCCGACGTTGTCGCGCCCGAACATCTCGCACAGGTCGAAGAACTTCTCCGAGACCAGCGCCTTGATCGGCGCGGTGTAGAACCCGACCTGGTCCCGGCCGAGCCCGGCGAACAGCGCTCCCGCCGCCACCAGGCTCTTGCCCGACCCGGTCGGCGTGGAGAGGATCACGTTCGCGCCGGACACCACCTCGATGAGCGCCTCCTCCTGGGCGGGGTACAGCGTGATCCCGCGCCCCGACACCCACCGTTCGAACGCCTCGAACAGCGAGTCGGCGTCGGTGTCGTTTCCGGAGGGAAGCTCATCGATAAGGCTCACCCCTCCATCCTGCCCCCGATCACCCACTGCCCGCGCCGGACGCCGACCCCGTCCTAGGCCAGCGCGTGGCCGTACTTCTCCATGAGGGGCCCGAGGTCGGGCTCGCCGAAGGACTCCCGCATCGCCTCGAACACGGAGACCTTCTCCTCCCCGAACCGCCGGACGCGGCCGGCGTAGGCCGCGGCGGACACGAAGGTCGGCGGATCGGTCTTGCTGTGGAACTTGTCGGCGTACATGACGAGCCGCTCCTCGCCGGTCACGGCCACGTAGTCGCCGGCGGGCACGGGGAGTCGCTGCCGGACGATGTCGTCCCTGGTCAGCCCCACCCCGGTGTGGCACGAGCAGAACCGGCAGATCTCCTCTGGGAACCCCTCGTCCCGGAGGATCTCGTGACCGAGCACACCGTGCCGGACGTAGCGGCTGTAGTCGATCGTCCCGGACGGGCCGTACAGCCGGTAGACGCCGAGGTCGTGCAGCAGGCACCCGGCCCGCACGAGGTCCGCGTCGACCGCGAGCCCCGCCCCGTCCATGATCCGCTCGGCGATCTCGCTCACGATGACGCAGTGCGTCCACACGGCCTCGAACGCGGCCTCCCCCGGCGCGTACCGCTCGTGCAGCGCCCGGATCTCGTCGTCCCCCGGTATCTCCACCCCACGACCTTAGAGGCCGGAGCGCCCGCGGGTGATTAGGGACGGAGCGTGCGGCAACAAAGGGCTGGACGAATCGAGGAACGCGAGAGGAGCCGAGCGGATGGACAAGAAGGAGCCGCAGGACCGGGGCCCGGGAGCCAGTTCCGGGCTGGAGGACCAGCCGCACGAGCGGGTCGTCCCGGGCAGCGAGAGCGCCGATGAGGGATACGAGGGGGACGCCGAGAGCGGGACCCGCGGCGGCGACCCGATCGCCGGGGTGGAGCTGGACCCGGACGAGGAGCCGTGAGCTACGACCGCGTCGCCGTCGTCACGGGGGCCGACTCGGGGATCGGGAAGGCGACCGCGGTCGCTCTGGCCCGCAGGGGGTTCGACGTCGGCATCACCTACCGGTCCGACCGGGAGGGGGCGGCGGGGACGGCGCGGGAGGTCGAGGGCGAGGGGCGGCGGGCGGCCGTCCGGCGGCACGACCTGACCGACCCGGTGCGGGCGGCCGGCGCCGTCGACGAGCTGGCCGACGAGCTCGGCGGGCTCGGGGTGCTGGTCAACAACGCCGGGACGGGCAGCATGCGGCACCTGCTCGACATGGGCTTCGAGGAGTGGCGCGAGGTGGTCTCGGTCGACCTCGACGGGGCGTTCCTGTGCTCGCAGCGGGCCGCCCGGCGGATGGCGGACCGGGGCGAGGGCGGCCGCATCGTCAACGTCACCAGCGTCCACGAGGAGTACCCGCGGGTCGGGGCCGGGCCGTACTGCGCCGCCAAGGGCGGTCTGAAGATGCTCGCCCGGGTCCTGGCCCTGGAGCTGTCCGAGCACGGGATCACCGTCAACACGGTGGCGCCCGGAGAGATCGCGACGCCGATGACCGGGCAGCACGAGCGGCCGCCCGAGCCGGAGAGCCGGGCGGGGTACCCGCTGGCGCGGCCCGGGCACGCCCGGGAGGTCGCGGAGGCGATCGCGTTCCTGGCGGGCCCGGAGTCGTCCTACGTGACGGGCGCGTCGCTGTTCGTCGACGGCGGCCTCGGGCTCATGGGGCCGCAGGCCGCGGGGGCCCTGGAATCCCCGGAGTGGCGGAAGGGCTGACCGTCAGGCGCCCGCCTCGGTGCGGTCGCCGCCCCAGAGGGTGTGGAAGGAGCCGTCGCGGTCCGTGCGGCGGTAGGTGTGGGCGCCGAAGAAGTCGCGCTGCCCCTGGGTGAGCGCGGCCGGCAGGCGGTCGGCGCGCAGCGAGTCGTAGTAGGCCAGGGCGGTGGAGAAGCCGGGCGCGGGGACGCCGATGCGCGCGGCGGCGGCGACCACCTCGCGCCAGGCGCCCTGGGCGTCGCCCACGGCCTCGGCGAAGTGGTCGTCGGTCAGCAGCGTCGGCGTCTCCGGGTCGGCCTCGTAGGCGGCGCGGATGCGGTCCAGGAAGCGGGCCCGGATGATGCAGCCGCCGCGCCAGATGGTGGCCATCG
This sequence comes from Actinomadura coerulea, assembly GCF_014208105.1. Lineage (NCBI taxonomy): Bacteria > Bacillati > Actinomycetota > Actinomycetes > Streptosporangiales > Thermomonosporaceae > Actinomadura > Actinomadura coerulea. The sequence continues at coordinate 950,541 of NZ_JACHMQ010000001.1, read as the reverse complement.
CGCCGAGGTCGATGTTCCATCCGTACTCGGCGCTGCCCGCCTGGATCTCGTGGAACCCCTGCGCGTACGCCACGATCTTGGATGCGTAGAGGGCCTTCTCCACGGCGTCGGCGAAGCCGGAGCCGGCCATGACCGTGCGCGACGGCCCGGGCAGGCCGCGGGCGGCCTCGCGCAGCGCGGCGTGGCCGGAGACGGACCGGGCGAACACGGCCTCGGCGATGCCGCCGACGGGGACACCGAGGTCGAGGGCGGTCTGCACGGTCCAGCGGCCGGTGCCCTTCTGCTCGGCCTGGTCCAGGACGACGTCCACGAACGGCTTGCCGGTCGAGGCGTCGGTGTGCGCGAGGACCTCGGCGGTGATCTCGATCAGGTAGGACTCCAGGCGGCCGGTGTTCCAGGTGCGGAACACCTCGGCGATCTCGGCGGGCGCGAGCCCGGCGGCGTGCCGCAGCAGGTCGTAGGCCTCGGCGATCAACTGCATGTCGGCGTACTCGATGCCGTTGTGCACCATCTTCACGAAGTGCCCGGCGCCGTCGGGGCCGACGTGCACGCAGCAGGGCGTCCCGTCGACCTTGGCGGAGATGTCCTCCAGCAGCGGGCCGAGCGCCTCGTAGGACTCCGCGGAGCCGCCCGGCATGATGCTCGGGCCGAGCAGCGCGCCCTCCTCGCCGCCGGAGACGCCGGTGCCGACGAAGTGGATCCCGCGCTCGCGCAGCGCGGCCTCGCGGCGGCGGGTGTCGGCGAAGTTCGCGTTGCCACCGTCGACGATCATGTCGCCGGGCTCCAGCAGCGGGGCGAACTCGTCGATGACCGCGTCGGTCGGGCCGCCCGCCTTCACCATGACGACCAGCCGCCGGGGCCGCTCCAGCGACTCCACGAACCGCTCCGGCGTCTCCGCGGGCAGGAACGTCCCCTCGCCGCCGAACTCCTCCACCAGCGCCTTGGTCCTGGCGGACGTGCGGTTGTGCACGGCCACGGGATGCCCGTGCCGGGCGAGGTTGCGGGCCAGGTTCCGCCCCATCACCGCCAGTCCGGTGACACCGATTCGCGCCTTCTGCATTGGCTCACTCCTCCTCGTGTGCGACCCTGACCAAGGGGTTGTACGCGACTCATGATCCCCCCGTTCGAGCGCCCGGCCCCGCATGTCCGCGCTCGCCGCGGGAACGGGCCGCGCGTTGAGGATCACTATCGATAGTGCCATCTACCTGGGGGTGCGATGCTGGGACTGCCGGACGAGGCGGCCGCGTGTCTCTTCGATCTCGACGGGGTGCTGACCCGGACCGCGGCCGTTCACGCGGCGGCGTGGAAGGAGATGTTCGACGGCTACCTGCGCGGGCGGGCGGAGCGGACCGGTGAGGCGTTCACCGAGTTCGACCCCGTGCGCGACTACGGCCGCTACGTCGACGGCAAGAGACGCGAGGACGGGACGCGCTCGTTCCTGGAGTCGCGCGGCATCTCCCTGCCCGAGGGCGAACCTGACGACCCGCCCGAGAAGGAGACCGTCAGGGGCCTCGGGAACCGCAAGAACGCCCTCGTCCTGAAGCTCATCGAGGAGAAGGGCGTCGAGACCTTCGACGGGTCGATCGACTACGTCCGCAAGGCGCGGGAGGCGGGGCTGAAGACGGCCGTGGTCTCCTCCAGCGCCAACACCGTCCAGGTCCTGCGGACGGCCGGCATCACCGACCTGTTCGACGCGCGCGTCGACGGCGTCGTCGCGGCGGAGCGGAACCTGCCCGGCAAGCCCGCCCCCGACACCTTCCTCGCGGGGGCCGAGGAGCTGGGCGTCCCGGCGGACAAGGCCGTGGTGTTCGAGGACGCCCTCGCCGGCGTCCAGGCCGGGCGTGCCGGGGCGTTCGCCTACGTCGTCGGCGTCAACCGGGTCGGCGACGAGCACGCGAAGGCGCTCGCCGAGCAGGGCGCCGACGTGGTGGTCGACGACCTGTCCGAGCTGCTGGAGGCGCCGTGAGCACGCACGACGGCCAGGCGGGCGCCGACCGGCCCGTGTTCTCGGTGGAGCCGTGGTGCGTGCGGGAGCCGGAGCTGCGGCTGGACCGGCTGGCGCAGACCGAGTCGGTGTTCGCCCTCTCCAACGGGCACGTCGGCATGCGCGGCAACCTCGACGAGGGCGAGCCCCACGGTCTCCCCGGCACCTACCTGAACTCCTTCTACGAGCAGCGTCCCCTGCCGCACGCCGAGACCGCCTACGGCTACCCCGAGATGGGCCAGACGGTCATCAACGTCACCAACGGGAAGGTGATCCGGCTGCTCGTCGACGACGAGCCGCTCGACGTGCGCTACGGCCGCCTGCACCACCACGAGCGGATCCTCGACATGCGCGCGGGGACGCTCACCCGGCACGTGGAGTGGACCTCCCCGGCCGACCGGACGATCAAGGTGACCTCGGTCCGGATGGTGTCGCTGACCCAGCGGGCCGTCGCGGCGATCTGCTACGAGGTCGAGCCGGTGGACGAGGCGGTCCGGGTCGTCGCCCAGTCGGAGCTGGTGGCCAACGAGGCCCTGCCCGGCGGCGGCAAGGACCCGCGCGAGTCGGCGATCCTGAGCAGCCCGCTCGTCGGCGAGGAGCACGTCGCCAACGGCACCAAGGTGCTGCTGCTGCACCGGACGCGGCAGAGCGGCCTGCGGATGGCCGCCGGGATGTCGCACGACATCGAGGGCCCGGAGTCGATGGCGATCGACACCGAGAGCTCCAAGGACGTCGGGCGGCTGACGGTCGCGACGCGGCTGGAGCCCGGGCAGCGGCTGCGCATCGTCAAGTACATCTCCTACGGCTGGTCGAGCCGGCGGTCGCGTCCCGCGCTGCACGACCAGGTGGTCGGGGCGCTGGCGGGCGCGCGGCAGACCGGCTGGCAGGGCCTGCTGGACGAGCAGCGCGCGTACCTCGACGAGTTCTGGGAGGGCGCGGACGTCGAGGTCGACGGGGACGCGGAGATCCAGCAGGCGGTCAGGTTCGGGCTGTTCCACGTCCTGCAGGCCGGCGCCCGCGCGGAGCGCCGCATGATCCCGGCCAAGGGGCTGACCGGGCCGGGCTACGACGGGCACACGTTCTGGGACACCGAGACGTTCGTGCTGCCGGTCCTCACCTACACCTCCCCCGGCGCCGCGGCGGACGCCCTCGGCTGGCGGCACATGACGCTGCCGCTGGCCCGGGACCGTGCCAACCAGCTCGGCCTGGAGGGCGCGACGTTCCCGTGGCGGACGATCCGGGGGCACGAGTGCTCGGGCTACTGGCCCGCCGGCACCGCCGCGTTCCACATCAACGCCGACATCTCCGACGCCGTCGTCCGGTACGTGGACGCCACGCAGGACGAGCAGTTCGAGCGGGAGATCGGCCTGGACATCCTGGTCCACACGGCCCGGCTGTGGCGGAGCCTCGGCCACCACGACGTGGGCGGGGTGTTCCGCATCGACGGGGTCACCGGCCCCGACGAGTACAGCGCGGTGGTCGACAACAACGTCTACACCAACCTGATGGCGCGCCGGAACCTCCAGGAGGCCGCGGAGACGGCGATGCGCCACCCGGACGTGGCCGACCGGCTCGGCGTGAACGCCGAGGAGGCGGCGTCGTGGCGGGACGCGGCGGCGGCGATGCTCATCCCCTACGACGAGCGGCTCGGCGTCCATCCGCAGAGCGAGAGCTTCACCAACCACGCCCGCTGGGACTTCTCGGCCACCAAACCCGACCACTATCCCCTGCTGCTGAACTACCCCTACTTCGACCTCTACCGCAAGCAGGTGGTCAAGCAGGCGGACCTGGTGCTCGCGCTGCACCTGTGCGGCGACGCGTTCACCGACGAGCAGAAGGAGCGCGACTTCGCCTACTACGAGGGCCTGACCGTCCGCGACTCCTCGCTGTCGGCACAGACGCAGGCGGTCGTCGCCGCCGAGGTCGGGCAGCTGGAGCTGGCGCACGACTACCTCGGCGAGACCGCGCTGATGGACCTGCACGACCTGAACCACAACACCCGCGACGGGCTGCACATCGCCTCGATGGCGGGCGCGTGGAGCGGCCTGGTCGCCGGGTTCGGCGGGATGCGGGCGGGCAGGGGCACGCTGCGGTTCGCGCCGCGGCTGCCCGGCGGGATCAGCCGGCTGGCGTTCCGGATGCGGTACCGGGGCAACCGGATCAAGGTCAGCATGACCGGTGAGGCGGCCCGCTACGAGCTGCTGGACGGCCGGGGCCTCACGCTGTGGCACCACGGCGAGCGGTTCACCCTCGCCGACGAGCCCGTCGAGCTGCCGATCGAGCAGATCCCGGTGCGCCCGCCGGTGACGCAGCCGGCGGGGCGGGAGCCGGCCCCGCGGCGCATCGACCCGCACGGGCGCGTTCCCCGCCGCCGCTAGATCGTTGATGGGAAATATCGGTGCTGGTCAGTGGTCGTAGGCGATCAGGGAGCGTTTGACGGGTGCGTCGATGAGCCAGTTGTGCCAGATGGCGGCGTTGAGGGCGCAGATGCGCTGGCAGACGCGTGTCCACAGGCCTTCGGGGGTGCGGGCGGCGTGGCGTTCCAGGCCGAGCTGGTTCTTCAGTGTCCAGATGACCGCCTCGATGCGCTGGCGCAGCCAGCCGGGGAACACCGCCACCGGGGGATGGGGCTCGTCGGCGCGTGGTGGCCGGATCAGCACATGGCCCAGGTCGGCGGCGGCCATTTCCACTCCGGCGCCGGCGAACCCCTTGTCGCACACGATCGGGCATGGTCCTGGTGCGGGCGGCTGGACGTGCAGCAGGTGGATCGCCTGCAGCCGTTCGTCCAGTTCCTTGGGGTGGGCCAGGCTGAAGGCGCACACCGCGCCCTCGGCGGTGGTGACCAGCATCAGCTTGGCGCCCCAGTAGAAGGCGTGGTGGGACTTGTCCATGCCGTAGCCGGCGATCTCGCCCAGGCCCGAGCGGTGCACGGTGGTGCGCGAGGCGCCGCAGCGCACCGGGGTGCCGTCCATCAGCCGCAGCCGCTCATGCCAGGAGGGCGTCTGACGGACCAGCCACGCCGCCGCGGCCAGCAGCAGCGGGGCGGCACCGCGCAGATGCCGGTTGTATTCGGACTGGCAGGGAAGACGCGGGAACAGGTGACCGATCCGGGCCGGGGCCAGGCGCAGCCACCGGTGCTCGGCATCGCATCCCAGCAGGACCTGCGCGACGGCCACGCAGACCAGCTCGGCATCGCTCAGCAGCCGGGCACGGCCCCGCCGCCGCTGTCGCCGCGAAGGCAGGACGTGATCGTCCAGATGAACGTAGAGTGCGGTCAGAAGGGCGTCCAAGTCAGTCTTCACACACCGACCATGGGCGCCCTTCGCCGTGTCCGTACCCAGTTCAACGATTTCCCATCAACGATCTAGGCGGGGTCGCTCCCCGGAGCGCAGGCGCGGACGCAGCCGTCCGCCTCGGAGGCCCGCGTCCCGCCCGCCGGGCGGGGCGCGGGTTCCCCGGCGCCGGCCGGCACGAGCAGACGGCGCGGCCCCGGCCCCTCGTCGCCGAGCCGGTCGTAGGGGTTGGCGAGCGCGCATTTGTTGATCGACAGGCAGCCGCAGCCGATGCAGTCGGTGAGGTCGTCGCGCAGCCGCTCGAGCTGCCGGATGCGCGCGTCGAGGTCGCCGCGCCATCTCTCCGAAAGGCGCGCCCAGTCCGCCACCGTGGGGGTGCGCTCCTCCGGGAGGGTGGCGAGCGCGTCGCGGATCTCGCCGAGCGGGATCCCGACGCGCTGCGAGACCTTGATGAACGAGACCCGGCGGAGCGTGTCCCGGCTGAACCGCCGCTGGTTGCCCGCCGTGCGCCGGCTCTTGATCAGCCCCTTGGCCTCGTAGAAGTGCAGCGCCGAGACGGCCACCCCGCTCCGCTCGGCGAGCTGCCCGACGGTCAGTTCGTGCACCCGGTGCTCCAGCCGCGTCATGCACCGGATCCTACGCGTTCCTCAACCGCGCTTGAGGTCGCGCCGGACGGCCCGGGCCCCGGTCAGTAGTGGGGGCCCGGCCGGTAGTGGGCGGCCGGGCTCGGCCCGCCGGGGCGCTCGGCCGCCTGCCCGAGCCGGCGCAGCCGGAACGCCGCGCCGATCATGGCGGCGCCGGTCAGGACGGCCAGCAGCCCGATCAGCCAGACGATGGCGATCGCGCCGGAGACGGGCCACGCGAACAGCATGATCCCGAAGATCAGCGAGACGGCGCCGGTGAGCACGTACGCCCACTCGCCCTTCAGCTCCTTGCGCATCGCGAGCGCGACGCCGATCTCCAGCACGCCGGTGGCGACCGCCCAGGCGGCGATCAGCATGAGCAGGACGAACGCGGTGATGCCCGGCCACACCAGGGCGGCGATGCCGAGCGCGACCCCCGCGGCCCCCGACAGGGCCAGCAGGCCGCGCGGCCCGCCGGACGTGCCGCGGATCGCCTGCGCCACCGCGAACACGCCGTCCACGAGGGCGTACGCGCCGAACAGCACCACCAGAGCCCAGACGGTGATGCCCGGCCACACCCAGGCGACGATGCCGAAGATGATCGCGAACGTGCCGCGCAGCGCGAGCACCCACCAGTGGCGGGTCATCAGGTCGAACATGCCGGCCTCCCGGGGACGGAACCTCCTCCAGTGTCCGTCTCCGTCCCCTGCGGGAAACGCAAAGGCCGGTCGCGAACTTCGCAAAGTTCGCGACCGGCCGCGGGTCCGGGCGGCGGCAGGCGCCGCCCGCGCGTCAGTGCTCCAGGCGGCGCACCAGGTCGTGGTACTCGTCCCACAGCGCCTTCGGCGTGTGCTCACCGAACTTCTCGAAGAACTCCGGCACGAGGGCGGCCTCCTGCTTCCACACCTCGGTGTCGACCGACAGGAGCGTCTCCAGGTCGGCGTCGTCCAGGTCGAGGCCCTCGGTGTCGAGCGCCTCCCTCGTCGGCAGGTGCCCGATCGGGGACTTGACGGCGTCGGCCTTGCCGTTGAGGCGCTCGACGATCCACTTCAGGACGCGGCTGTTCTCGCCGAAGCCGGGCCAGATGAACTCGCCGTCGGCGTTCTTGCGGAACCAGTTGACGTAGTAGATCCGCGGGAGCTTCTCCGGGTCGGTCGCCTTGCCGATCTCCAGCCAGTGGCCGAAGTAGTCGCCCATGTTGTAGCCGCAGAACGGCAGCATCGCGAACGGGTCGCGGCGCAGCTCGCCGACGGCGCCCTCGGCGGCGGCGGTCTTCTCGGACGCGACGTTGGCGCCGAGGAACACGCCCTGCTGCCAGTCGAACGACTCGGTGACCAGCGGGACGGCGGAGGCGCGGCGGCCGCCGAACAGGATCGCCGAGATCGGGACGCCCTTCGGGTCCTCCCACTCGTCGGCGATGATCGGGCACTGGCCGGCCGGGGTTGTGAAGCGGGCGTTCGGGTGGGCGGCCGGGCTCTCGGAGTCCGGCGTCCAGTCGTTGCCCTTCCAGTCGGTCAGGTGCGCGGGCGGCTCGTCGGTGAGGCCCTCCCACCACACGTCGCCGTCGTCGGTGAGGGCCACGTTCGTGAAGATGCTGTTGCCCCACAGCGTCTTCACCGCGTTGGCGTTGGTGCTCTCGCCCGTGCCGGGCGCGACGCCGAAGAAGCCGGCCTCGGGGTTGATGGCGTAGAGGCGGCCGTCGTCGCCGAAGCGCATCCAGGCGATGTCGTCGCCGATCGTCTCGACCTTCCATCCGGGGATGGTCGGCTCCAGCATGGCGAGGTTGGTCTTGCCGCACGCCGAGGGGAACGCGGCGGCGACGTAGCGGGTCTCACCGGTGGGCGGCGTCAGCTTCAGCACGAGCATGTGCTCGGCCATCCAGCCCTCGTCGCGGGCCATCGTCGAGGCGATGCGCAGCGCGTAGCACTTCTTGCCGAGCAGCGCGTTGCCGCCGTACCCGGACCCGTAGGACCAGATCTCCCGGGTCTCGGGGAAGTGCGTGATGTACTTGGTGGAGTTGCACGGCCACTTGACGTCCTCCTGGCCCGGCTCCAGGGGGGCGCCGACGGAGTGGACGGCCCTGACGAACGACCCGCGCTCCTCGATGAGGCGCAGCGCGCCCTCGCCCATCCGCGTCATGATCCGCATGGACACGGCGACGTAGGCGGAGTCGGTGATCTCAACGCCCAGCTGCGAGATGTTGCCTCCCAGCGGGCCCATGCAGAACGGCACCACGTACATGGTGCGGCCCTTCATGCAGCCCTCGAAGAGGCCGCCCAGGGTCTCGCGCATCTCGGCGGGCGCGATCCAGTTGTTGGTGGGACCGGCGTCCTCCTGCTTCTCGGAGCAGATGAACGTCCGGTCCTCGACGCGGGCGACGTCGGTGGGGTCGGAGGCCGCGTGGAAGCTGTTGGGCCGTTTGGCGGGGTCGAGCCGCGTCAGGGTGCCCTGCTCGACGAGGAGGCCGGTGAGCCGCTCCCACTCCTCCTCCGAGCCGTCACACCACTCGACCCGCTCGGGCCCGGTCAGCTCGGCGATCCCGCGTACCCACTCAATCAGTTCGGTGTGGCCGGTAGGGGCCTGGTCGAGGCCGGGGACCTGGTTGGACACGGGCGTCTCCTTCAGCTGTTCGCAGGATCTTTGCATGATGAACAAGACCCGTCGTTTTTGCCATTTGGTCTGGACCAATCACGTCCGCTTTTGGGGGATGATGCCCGGTTTTGTGAGGGATATCACTGGTCGGCGGCACCGACCGCCCGCGACCGCCCGCCGCCCGGCGAGGAGGCGTTCAAGCTGGGTAAACGTGGGTCTCGGTGGCCTTCACGGCCGCCCATACGGGGCTGCCCTCCGACAATTGGAGCTCCGCGACCGCCGCCGGAGTGACGTCCGCTACGGCGTCGAAAGGCGGGCCCGGAAGCCGCACCCGGACGCGGTCCCCGTGCCGTTCGATCGCGCCGACGCGCGTGCGCCACAGGTTGCGCGGGCTTCCGTCGGGACGGCTCCGGTACAGCGCCACCGAGGATGGCGCGAAGGCGAGAAACACCTCACCTTCGAGTGGGTCGACAGTGTCGAGGGTCGCGGCACCGTCCCCCAGGGCGACCGTGCCCGCCTCGGCCTTGCCCCGGTACAGGTTCAGGCCGACCAACCGCGCGACGTAGTCGGTGCGGGGGCGGCGCGCGACGTCGGCGGGGGTCCCCTGCTGGACGAGCCGGCCGCCCTCCACGACGACGAGGCGGTCGGCGAGCACCATGGCGTCCAGCGGGTCGTGGGTGACGAGCACGGCGGCGCCCCCGAAGCCGGCGAGGTGGCGGCGCAGCGCGGCCCTGATCTCCAGCCGGGTGTGGGCGTCGAGCGCCGCGAGCGGCTCGTCCAGCAGCAGCAGGCGCGGGTCGACGGCCAGCGCGCGGGCGAGGGCCACCCGCTGCGCCTGCCCGCCCGACAGGGCCCGCGGGCGCGCGGACGCGTGCTCGGCGAGGCCCACCCGCTCCAGCCAGTCCGCGGCGGTCCGCCGGGCGGCGCGGCGCCCGGCGCCCTGGCAGCGCGGCCCGAACGCGACGTTCTCCAGCGCCGTGAGGTGCGGGAACAGCAGGTAGTCCTGGAAGACCATGCCGATGCCGCGGCGGTCGGGCGGCAGCGGCCGCAGGTCCGCGCCGTCCACCCGCACGTGCCCGCCCGCCATCGGCACGAGCCCGGCCAGGGCGCGCAGCGCGGTGCTCTTGCCCGCGCCGTTCGGGCCGAGCAGGGCCACCACCTCGCCCGGCCCCGCGGTGAGCGCGAGATCGAGGTCGAACGCGGCCCGGCGGACGACGAGCCGCGCGTCCAGGCCCCGGGGACCGCTCATCGCGCGCCGCCCACCCAGCGGTCCCGGAGCGCGGCGAGGACGGCGACCGAGACGGCGAGCAGGACGAGGCTGAGCACGATCGCCGCCTGCGGGTCGGTCTCCAGCGCCAGGTACACCGCGAGCGGCATCGTCTGCGTCCGTCCGGGGAAGTTGCCCGCGAAGGTGATCGTCGCCCCGAACTCGCCGAGCGCCCGCGCCCAGCACAGGATCGCCCCGGCCGCGACGCCCGGCGCGACCAGCGGCAGCGTGACCCGCCGGAAGACCGTCCAGCGGCCGGCGCCGAGCGTGGCGGCGGCCTCCTCGTAGCGCAGGTCGGCGGCGCGCAGCGCGCCCTCCACGCTGATCACCAGGAACGGCATCGCCACGAACGCCTCGGCGAGCACGACGCCGGCGGTGGTGAAGGGGAACGTGAGCCCGAAGGCGCGGTCCAGCCACCCGCCGACCAGCCCGCGGCGTCCGAGCACGAGCAGCAGCGCGACGCCGCCGACGACCGGCGGCAGCACCAGCGGCACGGTCACCAGGGCCCGGACGAGCCGGACGCCGGGGAACCGGACCCGGGCGAGCGTCCAGGCGAGCGGGACGCCGAGCAGCAGGCACAGGCCGGTGGCGAGGGTGGCGGTGAGCAGCGAGAGCCGGAGCGCCTCCATGACCTGCGCCTGAAGCAGGCGCGTGCCGAGCGTGGACCACGGCGCCCTGACGAGCAGGCCGAGCAGCGGCAGCACCAGGAAGGCGAGCCCGAGCAGCGCGGGCGCGAGCAGGACCCACGGCGGCCCGCCCGGCAGCCGGTCCGCCTCCCGCGACGCCCTCCGCGGTCGCCTCACGGCCCCTCGAAGCCCGCCCGGCTCAGCACCGACCTGCCCTGCTCGCCGACCACCAGCCGGATGAACTCCCTGGCGAGCGCGCTGTGCGGCGCCCGGGCGACCTCGACGATCGGGTAGTCGTTGATCGCCTTGGCCGCCTCCGGGAACCCGATGCCCGCGACCCTGCCGCCGGCGGCCTTCACGTCGGTGCGGTAGACGAGCCCGGCGTCGGCCTCCCCCAGCCCCACCTTCGTCAGGACGGCCTTGACGTCCTTCTCCCGCGACACCGGCTCGACCTTCACCCCGGCCGCGGCCAGAGCCGTCTCGGCCGCGGCGCCGCACGGCACCTGCACCGCGCACAGCACGACCTTCAGCCCCGGCCTGCCGAGGTCGCCCACCTTCGCGACCTTGCCGGGGTCCCCCTTCGGGACGGCGATGACCAGGCGGTTGCGGGTGAACACCCGCGGCGGCCCCGACGCGTCCCCGGCGGCGGTCACCGTCTTCATGGTGGCGGGGCTCGCGGCCGCGAACACGTCGGCGGGCGCCCCCTGCGTGATCTGCTGGGCCAGCGTCGAGCTGCCGCCGAACTGGAACCTGACCCTCACGCCGGGATGCGCGCTCTCGAACGTCTTCCCGAGCGAGGTGAACGCCTCGGTGAGCGAGGCCGCCGCGAACACCGTCAGGGTCGCGCCGTCGCCCGCCCTCCCCGTCCCGGAGGAGCCCTCGCCGGCGACGTCGCCGCAGCCGGCCAGAACGGTGAGCGACAGCGCCGCCACGGCCGCGGTGCGCTTCATCACGGTGCCTCCCTCAGCCCTGGTCCGGCACTTCGACGACGACGTTGGTGGACTTGACGACGGCGTCGGCGACCACGCCCGCCTCCAGGCCGAGTTCGTCGGCCGCCTCGCGGCTCATCAGCGACACGACGCGGAACGGCCCCGCCTGGATCTCGACCTGCGCCATCACCCCGTCCCGGATGACCTCGGTGACGATCCCCCGCATGCGGTTGCGCGCCGAGGAGAAGCGTTCGGCCTGGTCGGAGGCTCCGCTGCCACGCGCCTGGCCGCGCACGAAGGCGGCCAGCGCGGCCCCCGGCACCCGCCGGTGCCCGTGCTCGTCCCGGGACGCCGGGAGCCGGCCGCCGTCCACCCACCGGCGGACGGTGTCCGCGCTGACCCCGAGGAGCGCGGCGGCCTCGCTGATCCTGAACGTCGTCACCCTGCAAAGCCTAGACAGTCGCATATGCAAGGGGAAGGGCGACAAGTAACTCGATATGGCGACACCTTTTCCTCGTATCCCCTCGCAGCTGCGGTGAGCAGCGCCCCGCCTTCCCCGCCGCACGCCGCGGATGTCACCATCTACTTACATCCCCCGAGGCGAGGAGGACCCGTGACGGCACAAGGCCCCGCGACCCTGGTGATCGAACGGCACGGGACGGCGAGCCTGCGCTCCCGGGCGGTCTCGGCGGGCGTGCGGCGGCTGGTCCGGCCCGGCCTCGCCCGGCTCGCGGGCCGGCCGTTCGACGAGCGGGCGCTGCGCCGCGCCGCCCTCCTCGACCGGCTCGCGGCACGGGCCGGGACGCCGCGGCGCATCCGGGTGGAGAAGGTCGGCTTCGACGGCTTCGGCGCCGAGTGGGTGTCCGCGCCCGGCGCCGCGCCGCCGCGCGACAAGGCGATCCTCTACCTGCACGGCGGCGGCTGGATCTCCTGCGGCCTCAACACGCACCGCCGGATGGTCGCCTCGTTCGCGGCCGCGTCCGGCGCCACGGCGCTGTCGGTGGACTACCGGATGATCCCGGCGGTTCCGTTCGAGCGGGAGGTCGAGGACTGCGTCACCGCCTACCGGTGGCTGCTGGAGGAGCGGGGGATCGACCCCGGGCGCATCGTGGTCATGGGCGACTCGGCGGGCGGGCACCTCACGTTCGCCACGGCGCTGCGCGTCCGCGAGGAGGGGCTGCCCATGCCCGCGGCGCTCGCGGCCCTGTCCCCCATGCTCGACATGGACCTGGCCGGCAAGCTCGCGCACGCCAACATGGGCCTCGACCCCTCCGACCCCGGGGCGCTCCTGGAACGCCTCGTCGAGGGGTTCCTCGGCCATCTCGACCTCGCCGACCCCGCGGTCTCCCCCGTCCGCGCCGACCTCGCGGGACTGCCGCCCGTCCTGCTCACCGCCGGGTCCACCGAGCTGCTGTACTGCGACTCCGAGCTGATGGCGCGGCGGCTCGCCGAGGCCGGGGTGCCGGTGACGCTCCAGGTGTGGGACCGGCAGCTGCACGTGTTCCAGATGTTCGGGCCCTACCTGCCCGAGTCGCGCGCCGCGATCGCCGCGCTCGGCGCGTTCGTCCGCGACGCCCTGGACGGCTGAGTCAGCGCGCCTCCAGCAGCGCCTCGGCGATCATTCCGAGGTTGGCGGCGTCCACGAGCCCCTCCCGCCTGATCCGCCCGAACGGGGCCACCACGACGTGGGTGCGCTCGCCGGCCTCCGCCACCCCGTGCGGTCCCGACCCCCGGATCCGCTCCAGCTCGCCGGCGGTGACCTCGGCGGAGAACAGGTGCGCGCGGTGCGCCGACAGGGTCGCGTTCACCTGCCGGGAGCGGTGCTCGCGCAGCCGGCCGGGCTCCAGCGCCAGCCCCGTCTCCTCGGCGACCTCCGCGACCGCCACCTCGCGGGGGCCGCCCGGCCCGGAGCCGCCCGGCAGCTCGTGGACGGCCCCGTCCGCGCCCGCGCTCCGGAACTCCCGGACGAGCACGACCTGCGTCTCGTCGAGCACCGCCCCGGGCCGGTACAGCACGACCGCCGAGATGTCCGGCCGCCCGATGACGATCTCGTTGTCCTTGACCCGGCCCTCCGCGGCCACGCGGACCCGGACGTGCAGGCCCCAGCACACCCCGAAGCGGAACACCACCCGCGCCCCGAGCAGCTCGTTGCCCGCGCCCCGCTGGCCCGCGTACCAGCGCTGGAACGCCGCGTCCCGCCACAGCAGCAGCGGGACCTCGCGCTCCCCGCCGGCCCGGGGCGCGCCGGCGCCGATCCGGCGCAGCGCCGCCGCGACCGTCTCCGGCAGGCCGGGGGCCGTCGGCACCGCGGACTTCTCCGCGTAGTGCAGCAGGTAGCCGTTCCTCGGCGCCTCCGGCGGCGCGCCGAACACCACCCGGCCGCTGTCGTGCCACATCCCCCACTCCACGTTCGTGGTGAAGGCGGGCATGGCCTCCAGGTCGCGCGGCACCCAGAAGACGACCTCGTCGGCCAGGTGCAGGCAGCGCTCCTCCCACTCGATCTGGCCGTCGTAGTCGTCGTAGCGGCCCTCCCGGTGCTCGGGGTCGAACACCACGAGCCGCCCGCCGCCGCGCCAGCGGGCCCGCAGCTCGGCGTGGGCGTCCGGCCGCCACGAGGCGACGCCGGGCGCCCGGGGCGTGGGGCCCGCGAGGAACACCGCCGCGTCCCAGCGGGCCGGTGGCTCCTCCCACGCGTGGACGAGGGTGACGCCGTCGTCCATGCGGCGCCTCCTTTCCAGTCGTGTGGACCGCCTACTAACGGGTAAACGCTGCTGATAACAGAATCACACTCCCGGTCAGGAGGAATCGATCATGGCTGGGACCATGCGAGTTCCGCGCACCCGAGGCGTCCTCAGCGGAATCCTGCTGATCCTGCTGGGGCTGTGGGGCGCGCTGCTGCCCCTCGTCGGCCCCTACTTCCACTTCGGATTCACGCCGGACGACACCTGGGTCTACAACACCGACCGCCTGCAGCTCAGCATCGCCCCCGGAGCCGCCGCCGCGCTGGGCGGGCTGATCCTGCTGTTCAGCGCCAACCGCGTCGTCGGGATGTTCGGCGGCTGGCTGGCCGCGCTCGCCGGCGCCTGGTTCGCCGTCGGGCCGACCCTCGCCACGCTGTGGAACGTACCGGGCGTCGGCGCCCCGCTCGGCGCGAGCGAAGGGCGGCGCATCGCCGAGCAGCTCGCCGGCTTCACCGGCCTCGGCGTCGTGATCGTGTTCCTCGCCGCGCTCGCGCTCGGCAGGTTCGCGGTGGTCGGCGTCCGCGAACGGCGGCTGGACGAACCCGAGCCGCCCGGGTCGAACACCACGCAACCGCTCGTCTACGGGCGCTACGCGCGGGAGAACCAGCCCGGCCAGGGCCCGCCGCCGACCGGGGACCAGCACGTCGCGGGCGACACGCGCTGGGAGCGCTAGCTAGCGGCCCCGCCGGCGCATGTTCCGGACCGACTTGGTGGTCTCGTAGCTGCCGCGCTCGTCGTCGAGCCGCACGTCGTCGCGGTCGGTGAACATGGCGACGAAGGCGACCAGCAGGCCGACGCCGCCGATCCACGGCTCCCGCCATGCGAAGCTGAGCGCCACGCAGGCGACGGCGACGGCGATGAGCACCAAGAGCTTCACGTCACACCCCTCGACCGCGTCCCGGCGACGGAGGACCCGGCCGCCCGGACGTGCGAACGCGTCCGACGCGGGATCAGCGAGTAATGGAAGACTTACTCATCCCGCAGGTGCATCCTGCCACGAGGCGGCCCGGCGGGGGAAGCTCTCCGGCGGGCCGCGCGCGGCGTTCCGGCTACTTCCTGCCCTTGCCGCGCTTCTCGCGGATCTTCATCGTGATGTCGAGGGGCGTCCCGTCGAACCCGAACTCCTCCCGCAGCCGCCGCTCGATGAACCGCCGGTAGCCCTCCTCCAGGAAGCCCGACGTGAACAGCACGAACCGCGGCGGCCGCACCCCCGCCTGGGTCGCGAACAGCACGCGCGGCTGCTTGCCGCCCCGCACCGGGTGCGGATGCGAGTTCACCAGGTCGGCGAAGAACTGGTTCAGCTTGGACGTCGGGACGCGGGTGCCCCAGCCCTCCAGCGCCGTCTCGATGGCCGGCACCAGCTTCTCCATGTGCCGGCCGGTCTTGGCGGAGATGTTCGCCCGCGGCGCCCACCGCGCGTTGTGCAGCTGCCGGTCGATCTCGCGTTCGAGGTAGTGGCGGCGCTCCTCGTCCAGCAGGTCCCACTTGTTGTAGGCGATGACCAGCGACCGGCCCGACTCGATCACCATGGAGATGATCCGCAGGTCCTGCTCGGCGAGCGGCTGGTCGGCGTCCACCAGCACGACCGCGACCTCGGCGCGCTCCAGCGCCGACCGCGTGCGCAGCGTCGCGTAGAAGTCGGCGCCCTGGTTCTCGCGGTGCCGGCGCCGGATCCCGGCGGTGTCGATGAACCGCCACGTCTTACCGCCCAGCTCGATCAGCTCGTCGACCGGGTCGCGGGTCGTGCCCGCCACCGAGTCCACGACGGCGCGGGTCTCCCCCGCCAGCTTGTTGAGCAGGCTCGACTTGCCGACGTTCGGGCGGCCGAGCAGCGCGACCCGGCGCGGCCCCCCGGCCTCGCCGAACGTCTCCGCCGGAGGCTCCTCGGGCAGCGCGTCCAGCACCGCGTCGAGCAGGTCGCCGCTGCCGCGCCCGTGCAGGGCGCTGACCGGGTGCGGCTCGCCGATGCCGAGCGACCACAGCAGCGCCGCGTCGGACTCGGCGCCCACGCCGTCGACCTTGTTGGCGACCAGCACCACCGGCTTGCCGGACCGGCGCAGGATCTCCACCACGGCCTCGTCCACGTCCGTGGCGCCCACGGTCGCGTCCACCACGAACATCACCACGTCGGCCAGGTCGACCGCCAGCCGCGCCTGCTCGGCGATCGCCGCGGCCAGGCCGGAGGAGTCCGGCAGCCAGCCGCCGGTGTCGACGACGGTGAACCGGCGCCCGCTCCACGTCGCGTCGTAGGCGACCCGGTCGCGGGTCACGCCCGGGACGTCCTCGACGACGGCCTCGCGGCGGCCGATGATCCGGTTGACCAGGGTGGACTTGCCGACGTTCGGCCGCCCCACCACGGCCACGACCGGCGCCAGGCCCGCGTCCTGGTCGACGTCCTGGTCGACGTCCTCGACGGCGTCCACCGTTTCGATCTCGAAATCGCTCACTGTCACATTCCCCGGCGGGAGCCGTCAGGCCGCCCGCTCACTCATGCTCTTTGGCGAGGCGGACGACCGCCTCGATGACCTCGTCCAGGCTCAGCCCGGTCGAGTCGATCTCGTGCGCGCCCGCCGCCTTGGCCAGCGGCGAGGCCTTGCGCGTCGAGTCCAGCCGGTCCCGCCGCTCCTGCTCGGCCCGCGTGACCGTCACCGACGCGCCCGGGTCGGCGGCCAGGTCCTTGGCGCGGCGCGCCGCGCGGACCTCGGCGCTCGCCGTCAGGAACACCTTGACCGGCGCCTCCGGCGCGACGGCCGTCCCGATGTCGCGCCCCTCCACCACGATCCCGCCGGCCCCGATGATCTCGCGCTGGAGCTCCACGAGCCGGGCGCGCACCGCCGGGACGGAGCTGACGGCGCTGACCGCGTTCGTCACCGCGCGGGTGCGGATCGGACCGGACACGTCCGTCCCGTCCACCATGATCGTCGGCGCCGCCGGGTCGGTGCCGGACTCGATCACCGGGTCCTGCGCGCGGGCCGCGACCGCGGCGCCGTCCTCGACCGGCACGCCGTTCTCCAGCATCCACCACGTCATGGCGCGGTACATGGCGCCCGTGTCCAGGTAGCGCAGCCCGAGCGTCCGCGCGACGCCCTTGGACGCGCTGGACTTCCCCGACCCGGACGGACCGTCCATGGCGATGACGAGCGGCACGATCGCTCCTTCTCTGTCGTCGTGAAGCGGGCGGCGCGCGTCGCCGCGCCGGCGTGCGGAGGTCCCCCGGAACAAGTATTCGGCGCCCCAGGTTACCGGCCTCCCGGTACCACTGCGGCCTAGCCGGGCACCGACCAGCCGCGGGCGCGCAGCTCCTCCGCCAGCCGCTCGGCCGCCTCCGGGACGACCGACAGCTCCAGGACGCCGAGCGGCCGGCCCGGGGAGTGCTCGATGGTCACATCCTCGATGTTGACCCCCGCGATCCCCGCCGCCTGGAAGATCATCGCCAGCTCTCCCGGCCGGTCGGGGATGACCACCTGGACCGTCGCGTAGGCGGGCTGGTCGCCGCCGTGCTTGCCGGGGATGCGGGACCGGCCCGCGTTCCCGCGCAGCAGCAGGTCGGCGACGTGCGTGGCGGCCTCCTCGCTGCCGTCGCGCAGCAGCGAGGCCGCCACCGCGAGATCGGTGGCGACGGCCTCAAGCACGTCGGCGACGGGCGCGGAGTTGGCCGACAGGATCCCGATCCACAGCCGGGGGTCGCTCGCCGCGATCCGGGTGACGTCCCGGACGCCCTGCCCCGACAGGCCGAGCGCCACGTCGTCGGCGCCCGTCAGGCGGGCGGCGACCGCGGCCGACACCACGTGCGGGGCGTGGGAGACGAGCGCGACGGCCCGGTCGTGCTCGGCGGCGTCCACCTGGACCGGCATCGCGCCGCACGCCTGCGCCAGGCCCGTGACGACCTCGACCGTCTCCGGCGTCGCCTCCGGCGTCGCGCACAGCGCCCACGGGCGGCCGAGGAACAGATCGGGCCGCGCCGCGCTCGGCCCGGACCGCTCGCTCCCGGCGAGGGGGTGGCCCGCCACGAACGTGGTCAGGTCGCAGCCGAGCTCGGCCGCCTGGGCCAGCGGCAGCGCCTTCACGCTGGCCACGTCGGTGTAGGCGGTCGCCAGACCGCGCTTCTGCGCGTCCAGCAACGTCACCGCCACCGCCGCCGGCGGCACCGCGAGGACCGCCAGGTCGGCGGGCTCCCGCCGCGCCCCGTCCGGCAGCGCCTCGCCCGCGCCCAGCTCCACGGCCAGGGCCAGGGCCGCCGGGTCCCGGTCGGTCAGCAGCACCTCGGCGCCGCGCTCCCGCATCGCCAGGGCGATCGACGTCCCGATCAGGCCCGTCCCGACCACGACGATCCGCCGCGCCACCACGTCCTCGCTCACGTCCGAAACCCTACTGTGCGATGTCCAGCCGGAGCGCCGTGGCGCCGCGCAGGTACACGTGCTGGACGTCGGAGCGGGGACGGTCCGTCGCGATGTGCGCCATCAGCCGGATGACCCGCGGCAGCGCGCCGGGGACGCCGATCTCGGTGGCGCACAGCAGCGGCACCTCGTGGAACCCGAGCTTGCGGGCGGCGAGCGCCGGGAACTCGGCCGTCAGGTCCGGGGTCACCGTGAAGATGACGCTGATGACGTCGTCGGTGGTCAGCTCGTTGCGGGCCATGACCTCGGAGACGAGCTCGGTCGTCGCCTCCAGGATCTGGTCCCGGTCGTCCGCGTCGATCTGCGTCGCGCCACGGACCGCGCGTACCGTCACAGTCGTATCCCCTCGTCGTGTCCCGTGTCCTCGTCGTGTCCGGTCGTACCCGCCGTGTGCGGCGCCTCTACAGCCCCACGGCCTTGTACAGCTCGCCGACCTCGTGGACGGTGAGCGCCCGCATGCCGCCCGGCTTCAGCTGGCCCAGCTTGATCGGCCCGAACTCGACGCGGGCGAGCTGCTGGACGGGGAAGCCGACCTCCTTCAGCAGCCGCCGGACGATGTGCTTGCGCCCCTCGTGCAGGGTGATCTCGACCAGCACGCGCCGGCCGACCTGGTCGAAGATGCGGAACTTGTCGGCCTTCGCGGGTCCGTCGTCCAGGGTGACCCCGGCCCTGAGCCGCTTGCCCAGGTCGCGCGGGATCGGACCGTGGATCTCCGCCAGGTAGGTCTTGAACACCCCGTAGGAAGGGTGGGTCAGCCGGTGCGACAGCTCACCGTCGTTGGTGAGCAGGATCAGGCCCTCGGTGTCGGTGTCGAGCCGCCCGACGTGGAACAGCCGCTCGGGCACCTCCACGTAGTCGGCCAAGGACTTGCGGCCCCGCTCGTCCGCCATGGTCGACACCACGCCGCGCGGCTTGTTGATGGCGTAGTAGCGCATCTCGGACCGGGTCTCGACCCGCTTGCCGTCCACATGGATGACGGCGCTCCGCGGGTCGACGCGCTCACCGAAGCGGAACACCTTGTGCCCGTTGACGGTGACGCGGCCCTCGCCGATCAGCTCCTCGCAGTGGCGGCGGCTGCCGATCCCGGCCTCGGCCAGGACCTTCTGCAGGCGTACGCCCTCGTTCTCGCTCACGCGTCCTCAACTATCTCGTCTGGAAGGTCATCGGGAAGGTAGGGGGCGAGCTCGGGCAGCTCGTCGAGGTCGCGCAGCCCCAGCCTCTCCAGGAAGTACCCGGTGGTCCGGTAGAGGTGGGCCTGCGACTCAGGGTCCTGCCCGGCGTCCTCGATGAGGCCGCGCAGGGTCAGCGTCCGCATGACGCCGTCGCTGTTGACGCCGCGGATCGCCGACACGCGGGCCCGGCTCACCGGCTGCCGGTAGGCGACGACGGCGAGCGTCTCCAGGGCGGCCTGGGTGAGCCGCGCCTGCTGCCCGTCGGTGACGAACCGCTCCACCACCGGGGCGCAGACGTCCCGGGTGTAGAACCGCCAGCCGCCGGCGACCTCCCTGAGATCGAACCCCCGGCCCTGCTCGGTGTATTCCGCGGCCAGCTCCCGCAGCGTCCCGGCGACCTCGCCGCGGGGCCGCTCCAGCAGCTGCGCGAGCGTCATCTCGGTGACCGGCTCGTCCACCACGAGCAGGATCGCCTCGATCGAGGCGCGAAGCCCCGGAAGCTCCGGCGCGTCCGCGCCGGATTCCTCACTCATCGTCTTTCTCGTCCTTCCGGCTCTTCTCGTCGGGTGCGGCGGCGTCGCCGGCGGCGCCCTCCGCGGGGTCCTTCCCCGGGGCGCCCTCGTAGTCGTCGCCGACCTCCACGTCGCCGTCGTCGGCGCCGGTCCAGGTGACGTGGAGCTCACCGAGGGGCTCGTGCTGCTCGAACGTGACCGCCTGCTCCCGGTACAGCTCCAGCAGGGCCAGGAACCGGGCGACCACCTCGTAGGTGCCCTCGGCGTCGGCCGCCAGGACGCGGAACGTGGTCCGGCGCAGCTTGCGGAGCAGCTCCACGACGATCGCGGCCTGCTCCTTGACGCTGGCCTTCGGCTGGTACATGTGCTCGACCGACACCGACGGCGGCGCCTTCGGCGCGAGCGCCTTGGCGGCGAGCCGGGCGAACTCCTGCGGGCCGAGGCCGAGCAGCACCTCCGGCAGCAGGCCCGCGAACTTCGGCTCCATCGGGACCAGGCGCGGGAACCGGCGGCTCGCGTCGGCGACCCGCGCGGCGATCACCCGCGCGACCTCCTTGTACGCCCGGTACTGCAGCAGCCGCGCGAACAGCAGGTCGCGGGCCTCCAGCAGCGCCAGGTCCTCCTCGTCGTCGACCTCGCCGGACGGCAGCAGCCGCGCGGCCTTGAGGTCGAGCAGGGTCGCGGCGACCAGCAGGAAGTGGCTGGCCTGGTCGAGGTCCCACTCCGCGCCGTGCGAGCGGATGTGGGCGATGAAGTCGTCGGTGACCTTGTGCAGCGACACCTCGGTGATGTCGAGCTTGTGCTTGGAGATCAGCCCGAGCAGCAGGTCGAAGGGGCCCTCGAAGTTGTCCAGGCGGACGCGGAACCCCTGCTCCTCCTCGGTCTCGCGCCCCGGCTCGGGCGACGTCGCGTCCACGTCGCTCACGGTAGCGGAGAGCTCCTCGTGCGCTGTGCTCACCGGCCCCATCGTCCCATGCCCCGGCGCGCGCTCGCACCAGCCGCGGTCACCGGCGGTGACGCGGCCGCGGGCGGCGCTACCGCCCCGTCATCCGCCGGACGACGCCTTCCGCGTAGGCGCGGGTGAAGGTGGCGGCCGGCCCGTTGATCTCCACTTCGCCGCCGGTGATGGCCTGCATCACCTGCGCGGGCTCCGACACGAGGGCCCCTCCGACGAGCATCGCCATCCGCCCGCCGGGCTCCCGGGCGGCGAAGGCCGCGGCGGCCCCGCGGGTCAGCTCGGCGAAGCGGGGCGTGTCCGCCGAGGTCAGCGTCAGCGCGACGGACCATCCGGGGCTGCCGCGCGCCGGGTCGGGCGGGACGGCCTCGACCTTCTCCAGCCGGCGCACCGCCAGGGCGTCCGGACCCAGCGTGTAGCACTCGGAGGCGCCCGCGACGGTGACGGCGCCGCCCGCGCACGGCGGAGCGGACACGCTCGCCACGAGCCGGAACGTCAGCGGCACGCGCAGGTCGACCGGGCCGGACGAGGCGGCGGCCGAGGAGCCGCCGTCCTCGCGCAGGACCAGATAGGCCCCGAGGCCGCAGACCGCGACCAGCACCACGGCGGTCACAGCGATCAGCACGATGACCAGCGGGCCCCGCCCCCGGGAGGGCGGGGGCGGCGGGAGGGCGCCGGGCGGCGGCCCGTACGGCGCGGGCGGGGGGTGGCCCATGGTGCGCTCCCTCGGGGTCAGCGGCGGCCGGGCGGCCTCACTCGAACTCGGCCCACCGGAGGAGGACCTCCCGGGCCAGGCTGCGGTAGGCGTTCGCGCCCATCGAGCTGGGGTCGAAGAAGGTGATCGGCTCTCCCGCGACGGTGGCGTCGGGGAACCGCACCGTCCGGTTGATCACGGTGTGGAACACCTTGTCGCCGAACGCCTCGACGATGCGCCCGAGGACCTCCCGGGTGTGCAGCGTCCGCGAGTCGTACATCGTGCCGAGGACGCCGTCGATCACCAGGCCCGGGTTGATCCGGCCCTGCACCTTCTCGATCGTCTCCATCAGCAGCGCGACGCCGCGCATCGCGAAGTACTCGCACTCCAGCGGGATCAGCACGCCCTCGCTGGCGGCCAGCGCGTTCACCGTGAGCAGGCCGAGCGAGGGCTGGCAGTCGATGAGGATGTAGTCGTAGTGGTCGACCGCCGACTTCAGCGCGCCCTGCAGGATGTACTCGCGGCCGACCTCGTGGACGAGCTGGACCTCGGCGCCGGACAGGTCGATGTTGCTCGGCAGCAGGTCCATCCCGTCGACGCCGGTCTCGATGACGACGTCCTCCCACTCGGTGTCGCGTTCGAGCAGCAGGTTGTGGATCGTCACCTCGAGCTGGCGCGGGTCTCCCTTTCCGAGGCCCACCGACAGGGCGCCCTGCGGGTCGAAGTCGACGAGCAGGACGCGGCGGCCGTACTCGGCGAGCGCGGCGCCCAGGTTGATCGTCGTGGTGGTCTTGCCGACGCCGCCCTTCTGGTTGCACACGGCCACGATCCGCGCGGGCCCGTGCTCGGCCAGCGGCTCCGGCTCCGGGAACACCGGCACGGGTCGCTGAGTGGGCCCGAGGGCTCGGCTCGGGTCGGTCTCTATGGTGGCGGAGGAGAGGACTCCATCCGCACTGTTAGTGCTGGTCACCAGATCCCTCCCCGGCGGCCTGGAAATGCCATCCAGAACGGGGACTCTAGGGCCGTCGACCCCGTCGCTCAAGCCGACGCGCAACGAACGTCGCGATTTGTCGATGTGCCGGATAGCCCGATTCGTCCCTTCATGCGTGTCCGTTGCGCCCTCGGGGCGGGTCAGTTCCGCGCCCTCGGATGCGAGGTCGCGTAGACCTCGCGCAGCAACTGGACGGTGACGAGCGTGTAGACCTGGGTCGTGGTGACCGAGGCGTGCCCCAGCAGCTCCTGGACGACTCGGACGTCGGCTCCGCCGTCCAGCAGGTGTGTGGCGAACGAGTGCCGCAGCGTGTGCGGGGACACCTCCGACAGCTGCGCCCGGTCGGCGGCGGCGCGCAGCACCATCCACGCGCCCTGCCGCGACAGCCGGCCGCCGCGCGCGTTCAGGAACAGCGCCGGACCGCCCCGCCCGGCCCCGGCCAGCTCCGGGCGGGCCCGCACCAGGTAGGCGTCCACGGCCTCGCGGGCGTAGTCGCCGATGGGCACGACCCGCGCCTTGCCCCCCTTGCCGGCCACGCGGGCGAACCCGTCCCGCAGGTCGAGGTCGTCGACGTCCAGGCCGACGGCCTCGGAGATGCGCGCGCCCGACCCGTAGAGCAGCTCCAGCAGCGCGCGGTCGCGCAGGCCGCGCGCGGTGCCGGGGTCGCCGGACGGGCCCGCCGCCGCGGCCAGCAGCCGCTCGACGTCCTCCAGCGAGATCGCCTTCGGCAGCCGGCGCGGCGGCGTGGGCGGCTTGACGTCGTGGGCCGGGTCACCGGCGGCGAGGCCCTCGCGCAGCGCGAACCGGTGCAGCCCCCGGACCGCCACCAGCGCCCGCGCCGCCGAACCCGCCGACAGCGGCGGATGGTCCCCGTCGCCCTCGCGCAGCCCCGCCAGGAACGCGCGGACGTCCTCCTCGGCGATCTCCCCGACCGCCTCCCGGCCCCGCCCCGCCTGCACCCGCGCGTAGCGGCGCAGGTCGCGGCGGTAGGAGCTGAGCGTGTTGGCGGCGAGCCCGCGCTCGACGGCCAGGTGCCCCAGGTAGGCGCGCACGGCCGAGTCGAGCGCGGACCCCGCGCCGGCGTCGCCTGCGGGGCGCCTCTCGGTGCTCCGGGAGGACGGGCTCGGGGACAGGGCGGCACCTCTTCCGGCCGTGGGCTCCGGGGACCCGCCCATCATGCCCCCTCCGGCGACCGGAGGGGGGCCTCATCCGGCTCAGTCCTCCGGCGCGTCGACGGGGCGCAGGCCCGCGAAACCCGAGTCGCGTGCGGCGCGCACCGCGAGGATCCCCATGCACGCGATCATGTTGTGCAGCTCACCGGCGAACACCTTGCGGACCGCCTCCTCCAGCGGCACCCACACGACCGGCATGTCGGCCTCCTCGTGGACGCGCTCGAAGTCGATCTGGTCGGCCGGGACCTCGGTGAGGCCGCGCGCCAGGAAGATCCGGATGCGCTCGTCGGCCATGCCGGGCGAGGGGAACACGTCGATCAGGGTGTCCCAGCGCTCGGCGCGGTACCCGGCCTCCTCCAGCAGCTCCCGCTCGGCGAGCTTGTGCAGGGGCTCGCCCTCCACGTCCCGCAGCCCGGCGGGCGCCTCCCACAGCCGCCGCGCCACCGGGTGCCGGTACTGCCGCAGCAGCAGCACCCGGTCGCGGTCGTCGACGGCGATGACGCCGACCGAGCCGGTGTGCTCGATGACGTCGCGCGTCACGGCCTCGGTGCCGTCGCCGCGCGGCATCTCGACCCGGTCGCTGCGGACCTTGAAGACGCGCCCGTGGAAGGGCGTGGAGGACTCCACGACCTTCCAGCGGTCGGGACCGTCGCGGACGTCGTCCGGGCCCAGCTCCTCGCCGCTCACGTGGCGGCCCCCTCGTCCGCGCGGGCCTCCGCGTAGGCGAGGGCGGCCGACACCAGGCCGGTGAACAGCGGATGCGGGCGGGTCGGGCGGGACCGGAACTCCGGGTGCGCCTGGGTCCCGACGAAGAACGGGTGCTGCTCGCGGGGCAGCTCGACGTACTCGACCAGGCGGCCGTCGGGCGACAGGCCCGAGAACCGCAGCCCGGCCCGCTCCAGCCGGTCGCGGTAGGAGTTGTTGACCTCGTAGCGGTGCCGGTGCCGCTCGGACACCTTCGCCTCCCCGTACAGCTCCCGGACGACCGACCCGTCGGCCAGGTCGGCCGGGTAGAGCCCGAGCCGCATCGTGCCGCCCATGTCCCGCTCCCCGGCGACGACGTCGAGCTGGTCGGCCATGGTGGCGACCACCGGGTGGGCCGTGGTGGCGTCGAACTCGGAGCTGCCGGCGTCGGCGAGCCCGCCGAGGGTCCGCGCGGCCTCGATGACCATGCACTGCAACCCGAGGCAGATCCCGAGCAGCGGGACGCGGTTCTCGCGGGCGTGGCGGATGGCGCCGAGCTTGCCCTCGATGCCGCGGACGCCGAAACCGCCGGGGACGAGGACGCCGTCGACGCCGTCCAGCTCCCGCTTGGCGCCCTCCGGCGTCTCGCAGTCGTCGCTCTTCACCCAGCGGATGTGCACCTTGGCGTCGTTGCCGAACCCGCCGTGCCGCAGCGCCTCCGTGACCGACAGGTACGCGTCGGGCAGGTCGATGTACTTGCCGACCAGCGCGATCGTGACCTCGCGGGCGGGCTTGTGGACGCGGCGCAGCAACTCGTCCCAGGCGCCCCAGTCGACGTCGCGGAACGGCAGGTCCAGGCGGCGCACCACGTAGGCGTCCAGGCCCTCGGAGTGCAGCACCTTCGGGATGTCGTAGATGCTCGCGGCGTCCACCGCGGACACCACGGCCTCGCGGTCGACGTCGCACATCAGGCTGATCTTGTGCTTGAGCCCGTCGGTGATCGGCCGGTCCGACCGGCACACGATCGCGTCGGGCTGGATGCCGATGGAGCGCAGCGCGGCGACCGAGTGCTGCGTCGGCTTGGTCTTCAGCTCACCGGACGGGCCGATGTAGGGCAGCAGCGACACGTGCAGGAAGAAGCAGTTCTCCCGGCCGATCTCGTGCCGGATCTGCCGGACCGACTCCAGGAACGGCAGCGACTCGATGTCGCCGACCGTCCCTCCCACCTCGGTGATGACGATGTCGACGTCGCCGTCGTCGGCCATCCCGCGGATCCGGTCCTTGATCTCGTTGGTGATGTGCGGGATCACCTGCACGGTGTCGCCGAGGTACTCCCCGCGCCGCTCCTTGGCGATCACGTTGGAGTAGACCTGGCCGGTGGTGACGTTCGCCGACCCGTGCAGTTCGGTGTCGAGGAACCGTTCGTAGTGGCCGATGTCCAGGTCGGTCTCGGCGCCGTCGTCGGTGACGAAGACCTCGCCGTGCTGGAACGGGTTCATCGTGCCGGGGTCGACGTTGAGGTAGGGGTCGAGTTTCTGCATGGTGACCCGGAGGCCGCGGAGGGCGAGAAGCCGCCCGAGGCTCGACGCCGTCAGACCCTTGCCGAGGCTTGAGGCGACACCGCCGGTGACGAAGAGATGCTTGGTAGGACGTGACCTACCCGTGGTTGCCGAAGGCAAGAAGGCGCTCCCGTGGTCGTTACGAGGCGGACGGTACCGCACTGTCCACGGGGTTCTAGCTTATTGCATTTCTCTCCTCCTTCGGCCCGGGGGGCCTCCATCGTCGAGAAACGCGGCGATCGCCGGCATCGCTCCGTCTCGCCTGGCGGCTCGCTGCGCGATCAGGGACTTCTTCGCTCGTCCCTGCCTTCGGACGCGATCGCAACCTTCCGGTCGTCGCGTGGTTGCGCCGCCGGCCGATGTCAGCGCGCCGGCCCCATCGGTCGGCGCGTCCGTCGACGCGGTGGCGCGCCCTTCGGTGACGCGATCGCCTCATCCCCCGGCGTGGCAGCCACGGCGGCAGGATCCCGGCCGCCCCGTCCGGCGACACCCCCATCCGCCCCTCGCCACGTCCGCCGGCGTGACCGTCACTGCCGCTGGGCGGTCGGGGCCGCTGAGGCCACCCACGTCTGGGGGTGCCTCGCCTCACTTGTGGGCGTGGGCGTCACGGGCGGTGGCGCCTCGTCGCCTTTGGTGGGCGCGCCGTCTGTTGGGGCGGGGCGCCCCCGCCTTAGAGGCGGGGGGTGGCGGCGGTGGGCATGATGGTGCGTAGCTGGCGGGTCAGCTCGTCGATCAGCGAGCGGGCCTGGTCGGCGGCCTGCCGGGCGGCGTCGCGCTCCTGGGACAGTTCGGCGATCTGGGCGCGCTGCTCCGTGACGGCCTGCGCGAGCTGGTCGACCCACTGGTCGCGCTCGGCGAGCTTCTCGGCGACGGCGTCGCGCTCGGCGGCCAGCTGCCGCATCGCCGCGACGGTCTGGTCGCGCTCGCGGCCGGCCTGGTCGGCGCGGCCTCGGGCCAGGGTGAGCTCGGACTCGGCGCGCGCCTGCGCCTGGACGGCCCCCTCACGGGCCCGCTCGGCCGCCTCGCGCGCCTTGGCGTTGCCGTCGCGCTCCCGCTCGGCCTTCTTGGCGGCCTCCAGCGACTGGGCGGCCGTGTCGAGCGCCTGCTGCCGCTCGCCCTCGGCGACGTCGGCCCGGCCGGCGGCCTCCTGGGCGCGGCGCTCGGCGTCCTGCATCCGCCGCTCGGCGTCCTGCACGCGACGCTCGGCCTCCTGGGCGCGACGCTCGGAGTCCTGTGCGCGGCGCTCGTTCTCCTGTGCGCGGCGCTCGGCGACCTCGGCGCGGCGACGGGACTCGTCGGCCTCCTTGCCCGCCGCGACGACGGCGTGCTGCAGGTTCTGCGCGGTCATCTCGGCGTCGGTGACCTTGGCGCGCAGCCCCGCCAGCTCGGCGTGCGCGGTCTCCAGCGCGCGGGACAGCTCCCCGGCCTGCTCGGCGACGCGGTCGCGCTCGGCCTCGGCGGCGCGGCGGCCGCCGACGGCGTCCTCGACGGCGCGCAGGGCGTCGTCGCGGGCCTCGCTCATGGCGTCGCGCTGCTGGATGGCCTGCCGGACGGTCGCCTCGGCCTCGACCACGCGCCGCTCGGCCTGCTCGGCCTGGGCCTGGAACTGCTCCATCTGCGCGCGGGCCTGCTCGGCCTGCGCGCGGGCCTGGTCGGCCTGGACGCGCGCCTGCTCGGCCTGGCCGCGGGCCTGGTCGGCCTGCACGCGGCCCTGCTGGGCCTGGTTCCAGGCGGCGGCCGCGTCGCGCTGGGCGTTCTCCTTCTCGGTCTGGAGCGCCGCGATCTGCGTGACGGCCTCGTTCTGCACCTCGGCGGCGCGGCGCTCGGCGTCGGCGACCTGGCGCTCGGCCTCCACGGCGCGGCGGTCGGCCTGCTCGGCCTGGCCGCGGGCGCGCTGCACCTCGCCCCAGGCGGCGGCCGCGTCGCGCTGCGCCGACTCCTTCTCCGCCTGGACGGCCGCGACCTGCGCCGCGGTCTCGGCCTGCGCCTCGTTGACCCGGCGCTCGGCCTCCACCGCGCGGCGGTCGGCCTGCTCGGCCTGGCCGCGGGCGCGCTGCACCTCGCCCCAGGCGGCGGCCGCGTCGCGCTGCGCCGACTCCTTCTCCGCCTGGACGGCCGCGATCTGCGCCGCGGTCTCGGTCTGCGCCTCGTTGACCTTGCGCTCGCCGGCGGCGAGCGCGTCGCCGATGAGGTCGGCCATCTGGCGGAGGCGCTCGACGATGTCCCAGGGCTGGGCCTCGGCCTGCTCGACGTCGGGGCGCACGATCTCCCCCGTCTGCCCGTGGCGGCCCTGCTGCGCGGCCTGACCCGGCTGCGCGGGCTTGGACATCTGGATGGGCTGCTGGGCGGACGGCAGCGACTGCTGCCCGCCCGGGTCGCGTCCCATGGCGGGCCAGGGAGTCGCCGCGTCGGGGACTCCTCGGGAACCGCCGGATCCGTTCAGCTCGCTCACCGGTCTCCTCGCCTCCCGGACGGGAGCGGACCGACCGGCGGCACGCCGCTCGCCCTGCTCGCAGCGTTCCCGGCCCGACGGCTCGTCACTTCGCTCACGTGTCTCCTCGCCCGGCGGCGCGCGGCCGCGTTCGCGGGGGTCGTTGTGCACATCTCGCTCGCTCCGCTGCCGGCCCTGTGGCTCCTCGCTTCGCTCACTAGGAGCACTCTAGTCCCGACCAGCGGAACGTTTGCCCAGTTTGGGGTTTGCCCTCTCGCCACCCGCCCGGCGTTCGCGCACGCAGGACCCCTGATCGCCCTCCGCGCGGCCCGTCCGCGAGGTGCCGTGGGTCACATCCGGCCCGGGCGCGGGCCGGATGGAACAATCGCGCACCATGGAGCTTCGCACGCTGTACCCGCCGATCGAGCCCTACGACTCCGGGCTGCTCGACGTCGGCGACGGAAACCGTATCTACTGGGAGGTCTGCGGGAACCCGGACGGCAAGCCCGCGGTGATGCTGCACGGCGGGCCGGGCGGCGGGTGCAGCCCCGCGCACCGCCGGCAGTTCGACCCGGAGGCGTACCGGATCGTCCTGTTCGACCAGCGCAACTGCGGCCGCAGCCTGCCGCACGCGAAGGACCCGGAGGTGTCGCTGGAGAGCAACACCACCTGGAACCTGGTGGCCGACATGGAGCGCCTCCGCGAGCACCTCGGCATCGAGCGCTGGCTCGTGTTCGGCGGGAGCTGGGGCAGCGCCCTGTCGCTGGCGTACGCGCAGACGCACCCCGACCGGGTGACCGAGCTGGTGCTGCGCGGCATCTTCACCCTGCGGCCGTTCGAGCTGTACTGGTTCTACCAGGAGGGCGCGTCGCTGATCTTCCCCGACCTGTGGGAGAAGTACGTCGAGCCGATCCCCGAGGACGAGCGCGAGGACCTCATCTCGGCGTTCCGCGAGCGGCTCGAGTCGCCGGACCCGCAGGTGCGGATCACGGCCGCGAAGGCGTGGGCGACGTGGGAGGGCTCGACGCTCACCCTGCGGCCGGACCCGGAGATGGCGGGCGGCTTCGGCGAGCCGGAGTACGCCGTGGCGTTCGCCCGCATCGAGAACCACTACTTCAGCAACGAGGGTTTCCTGGAGGAGGACCAGCTGATCCGGGACGTGGACAGGATCCGCCACATCCCCGCCGTGATCGTGCAGGGCCGCTACGACGTGTGCACGCCGGTCGCGACGGCGTGGGACCTGCACCGCGCGTGGCCCGAGGCGGACTTCCACATCGTCGACGACGCGGGGCACGCCTACAGTGAGCCGGGGATCCTGCACCGTCTGATCGAGGCGACCGACCGCTTCGCCGGGAAGACGTGACCCTTCGTCACCGCTTGATAGCATCGCGTCATCGAGCGGTGGGCGGCCGGATCTGAATCGGCCTGGCCGACATCGAGCTTCAACCTGTCCGTAACCGGGTCGGGGTCCGGTTCGCCCGCCCGGCCCCCGCCACCCGGAAGCGGACCA
The DNA here is from genome assembly GCF_014208105.1 of Actinomadura coerulea. Classification (NCBI taxonomy): domain Bacteria; kingdom Bacillati; phylum Actinomycetota; class Actinomycetes; order Streptosporangiales; family Thermomonosporaceae; genus Actinomadura; species Actinomadura coerulea. The sequence continues at coordinate 920,409 of NZ_JACHMQ010000001.1, read as the reverse complement.
AAATCCACATTCTCTAACCCGTTAGCAAGCCGAGCCTTACCCCTTTGGACAGCACACCTGCCCCCAGGGGGCAGTACAGACGGCCTCGTGGAGCGCTTGGACCCACAACCGCCCCACCCCGCCCGCGCCCGGCACGACCTCCCGTGATGCGGAGTGACGCCCGCCGCACCCGCCCCGTTGACACCCGGTCTGTGTGACTTACCTCACACAACCGATACCAAAAAGCGCTCCCGACCACGCGGCGAAACGTTAAGGTCGCATTCAGGAAGCATGCCGGCAACATCTCCGGCGCACCCGGAAGTACCTCCTGCGTATACCGGGGAAAAGCGGATCGCGGCCCGCAAGAAGACCGCCCGAATTGCACCCGAATCGCGAAAGCCTTCAATCATACCCACCCGCGGCCGGGCTAAACATCTCGTCGATAACATCTATCTGCGATCACCGCGCGAGATTCGCTAAATTGCCTGGACATGGCAGCGCAACCCCTGGAATCACCGACCCGACGCCCCGGGAAGAACGAGACGAACGCGGAAGTGCAACTCCAGGAGCCGAGCCTCGCCGACGGACCCGCACTTTGGCGGCTCGCCCGGGACTCACGGGTGCTGGACGTCAACTCGCCGTACAGCTACACGCTCTGGTGCCGCGATTTCGCGGACACTTCCGTCGTGGCGCGTGACGGCGCGGGCCCGTGCGGCTTCATCACCGGTTACGTCCGCCCGTCCCGTCCGGACACGTTCTTCGTGTGGCAGGTCGCGGTCGACCGCGACCACCGCGGCCAGGGCCTCGCCCGCCGCATGCTCGACAGCCTGGCCGACCGCCTCGGCCCCCGCGGGCTGCGGTACATGGAGGCCACGGTCACGCCGGACAACGCCGCGTCCACCGCCATGTTCGAATCCTTCGCCAGGGCACGCGGGTGCGAGCTCGCCCGCAGCCCGCTGTTCGCCGCGGAGCACTTCCCCGAGGGGGGACACGAGCCCGAGGTGCTCTTCAGGATCGGCCCGATCGCCGCCGCGAACTGACCTACGCTCCACGCCCTCATCCGCTCCTCTCCGACCCTGCCTGGAGGCAGACATGGACGTTTTCGACCGCATGGAATCGGAAGTCCGCGGCTACTGCAGAAGCTGGCCGACGGTGTTCACCACCGCGCAGGGCAGCCACATGACCGACGAGAACGGCAAGCGCTACCTCGATTTCTTCGCCGGCGCCGGAACCCTCAACTACGGGCACAACAACCCGGAGCTGAAACGCCGGCTGATGGACTACCTCGCCAGTGACGCGGTCGTGCACGGGCTCGACATGTACACCACGGCCAAGCGGGAGTTCCTGGAACGCTTCAACGAGTACGTCCTGGCGCCCCGCGACCTCGACTACAAGGTCCAGTTCCCCGGCCCCGCGGGGAACAACGCGGTCGAGGCGGCGCTGAAGCTGGCGCGCAAGTACACCGGCCGGGAGACCATCGTCAGCTTCACCAACGCCTTCCACGGGATGACGCTCGGCGCGCTCGCCGTCACCGGCAACTCGATGAAGCGCACCGGCGCGGGCGTGCCGCTCGGGCACGGCGTGGCGATGCCCTACGACAACTACCTCGACGGCAGGACGCCCGACTTCCTGCTCTTCGAGACGATGCTGGACGACAGCGGCAGCGGCCTCGACAAGCCCGCCGCCGTCATCGTGGAGACCGTGCAGGGCGAGGGCGGCATCAACGTGGCCACCGCCGAGTGGCTGCGCGGCCTGCAGGACCTGTGCCACCGGCAGGACATCCTGCTCATCGTCGACGACGTGCAGATGGGGTGCGGCCGCACGGGGCCGTTCTTCAGCTTCGAGGAGGCCGGGATCACCCCGGACATCGTCTGCCTGTCCAAGTCCCTGAGCGGCTACGGGCTGCCCTTCGCGGTCACGCTGATGAAGCGCGAGCTGGACGTGTGGGAGCCGGGCGAGCACAACGGCACCTTCCGCGGCTTCAACCCCGCGTTCGTCACCGCCGTCGCCGCGCTGGAGGACTACTGGACCGGCGACGACTTCGAGAAGCAGACCCTCGCCAAGGGGCAGCAGGTCCAGGCGGCGCTGAACGAGATCGCGATCGCGCACGCCGGCGCCATCGGCACCGTCCGCGGCCGCGGCCTGGCGTGGGGCCTGGTGATGAAGGACCCGGAGGCGGCGACGCAGGTGTGCGGCGAGGCGTTCGCCCGCGGGCTGCTGATGGAGACCTCCGGCCCCGAGGGCGAGGTCGTCAAGCTGCTGCCGCCGCTCACCACGACCGAGTCCGAGCTGGCCACCGGCCTGGAGATCATCGCCGACTCGGTGGAGGCCGTCCGCCAGAAGGTCACCGCCTGAGCCCGCCCGGCACCGACACAGCAGAGGAGTTTCAATGATCGTTCGTTCCCTCGGAGAGATCATAGGCACGGAGCGCGACGTGCAGGCGCCGACCTGGTGCAGCCGCCGCCTCGTGCTGGCCAAAGAGGGCGTCGGGTTCTCGCTGCACGAGACGATCCTGTACGCGGGCACCGAGACGAGGATGTGGTACGCCAACCACATCGAGGCCGTGTACTGCGTCGAGGGCCAGGGCGAGCTGACCAACGACGAGACGGGCGAGAAGCACAAGATCGAGCCGGGCGTGATGTACCTGCTCGACGGCCACGAGCACCACACCCTGCGCGCCCACACCGACGTGCGGACCGTCTGCGTGTTCAACCCGCCCTGCACCGGCCGGGAGGTCCATGACGAGAACGGTGTCTACCCCCTGCTGACCGAGGAGGACGCATGAGCATCATCGAGTCCCATCCGACGATCGACGACGCCTACCCCACCCGGAAGGCCTCCGAGGCCGCGCTGCTGTACCGCCAGGACCCGGTCGTGCACGGCGGGGCGGCGGACGGGCCCATCGACGGTGCGACCCTCGACTCCTACGAGGCCAACGGGTTCCTGTCGGTCGAGGAGCTGCTCGCGCCGGAGGAGGTCGAGGACTTCCGGGCCGAGCTGCGCCGGCTGTCGTCCGACCCGCAGGTCCTGGCCGACGAGCGCACGGTGACCGAGCGCGGCTCGGACGAGGTCCGCTCCATCTTCGAGGTGCACAAGATCAGCGAGGTGTTCGCCGGACTCGTCCGCGATCCCCGCGTCGTCGGCCGGGCCAGGCAGATCCTCGGCTCGGATGTTTACGTGCACCAGAGCCGGGTCAACTACAAGCCAGGCTTCACTGGCAAGGACTTCTACTGGCACTCGGACTTCGAGACCTGGCACGCGGAGGACGGTATGCCCCGGATGCGCGCGGTGAGCATTTCCATCGCGCTCACCGAGAATTTCGTGCACAATGGCGGGCTAATGATCATGCCTGGCTCGCACAAGACCTTCGTGGCGTGCGTCGGGGAGACCCCGGACGACCACTACAAGGAGTCCCTGCGCGGACAGGAGATCGGTACGCCCGACCCCAACAGCCTGTCGATTCTGGCCGACAAGCACGGGATCGAGCTGTTCACCGGTCCCGCGGGCTCGGCGACCATGTTCGACTGCAACTGCATGCACGGCTCGAACGGGAACATCACCCCGTTCCCGCGCTCCAACGTGTTCATCGTGTTCAACAGCGTGGAGAACACGTGCGTCGAGCCGTTCTCCGCTCCCGCGCCCCGTCCTTCGTTCATCGGCGCCCGTGACTTCACTCCCGTCGGAGCCGACACCTCCGCGGAGGGGACCGCAGGCGCCTGAGACCGAGCCCCATAACTCGATAACCCGATCCACCCCGCTCCGCGCCCGCAAGGGGGCCGTCCGGCCTCCCTGCGGGCGCGGAGCTCACCCATCACCAGGAGTTCGACGATGACTTCCTCGAGACGCGACTTCCTCCGCACCGCCGTGCTGCTGTCCGCCGCGGCGCCGCTGGCCGCGGCGGGCTGCTCCACGACGGATCCGGAGAAGGAGAAGGCCGGCGGCGGCACGCTGCAGAAGGCCAAGGACTCCGGGACGATCACGGTCGGGTTCGCCAACGAGGCGCCCTACGGCTACACCGACAAGTCCGGGAAGCTGACCGGCGAGGCGCCCGAGCTCGCGCGCGCCATCTTCAAGAACCTCGGCATCGACGAGATCAAGGGCGTCCAGGTCGACTTCGGAGGGCTCATCGGCGGGCTCAACGCCAAGCGCTTCGACGCGATCGCCGCCGGCATGTTCATCACGCCCGAGCGGTGCGCCTCCGCGGCGTTCGCCAACCCCGAGTACGTCGCCAAGAGCGCCTTCATGGTGCCCGAGGGCAACCCGAAGGGCCTCAAGGCCGCCGAGGACCCGGGCAAGAAGGGCGTCAAGGTCGGCGTGCTCACCGGCGCCGTCGAGGCCGAGTACGCCGAGAAGACCGGCGTCAAGAAGGGCGACATCAAGACGTTCGCCGACCAGGCGAGCGCCTACGAGGGCCTGAAGGCCGGGCGCATCGACTGCATCTGGCTGACCCGCATCTCGCTGGCCGACCTGCTGACCAAGCACAAGGGCGAGGGCTTCGAGGTCACCGACGCGTTCACCCCCGTCATCGACGGCAAGGAGCAGCTCGGCGCCGGCGCGTTCGCCTTCCGCAAGGCCGACACGGACCTGGTGAACGCCTGGAACGGCGAGCTCGCCAAGCTCCAGCAGGGCGGCAAGCTGCTGCCGATCCTGCAGCCGTTCGGCTTCACCCAGGCGGAGATGCCCGGCCCGGACGACACCGCCGCCAAGTTCTGCCAGGGCTGACCCGTGTCCGAGGTCCTCGACAGCTATCCCCAGTGGCTGGACGGGGCGTGGGTCACCATCAGGCTCACCCTCCTCGGCGGCGCGCTGGCGCTCGTGCTCGCGCTGGTCTTCGGGATGGCGGGCACGTCGCGCCACGCGTGGGTGCGCGGGCTGAACCGCGTGTACGTGGAGTTCTTCCGCGGCAACGCCACGCTGGTGCTGCTCTACTGGTTCTTCTACGCCCTTCCTCTGATCGGTCTGCGGTTCTCCACGATGTTCGCGGCCGTGCTGGCCCTCGGCCTGAACGTCGGCGCCTACGGCGCCGAGGTGGTGCGCGGATCGATCAACGCCGTCCCGAAGGCGCAGTACGAGGCGACGATCGCGCTGAACTTCACCCCGTTCCAGCGCATGCGGCGCGTGCTCCTGCCGCAGGCGTTCGCGCTGATGCTGCCTCCGTTCGGCAACCTGATCATCGAGCTGATGAAGGGCACCGCCATCGTGTCCCTGGTGGGCCTGGTCGACCTGACCCGCGTCTCCAAGAACATCCAGGGCAGCACCGGCCAGACCGTCGCCGCGTTCACGGTCGTGCTCGTCCTGTACTTCGTGATCGCGCAGGTTCTGCAGCTGTTCGTCCGCTACGCCGAGCGGCGCGTGGACCGGATGCTGGGCCGGAGGCTGCCCGCTGAGCCGTCCCTCGGGACGATCGCGGCCGGCGCGCCCGGCGCGGGGGTGGGCTGATGAGCTGGGACTGGCACTACTCCGGTGAGATCCTCCCCGACCTGCTGGACGGGCTGCGCTACACGCTGACCGCGACGCTGCTGGGCTATGTGATCGCCCTGGTCCTCGGGCTGGTGTGGACGCTGCTGCGCCGCTCCCCGAGCCGGGTCTTCAACCAGGTGGTCCGGTGGGTGACCGAGTTCATCAGGTCGACGCCGCTGATTCCGCAGCTTTACTTCGTGTTCTTCGTGCTGCCCGCCTGGGGCGTGACCATCGGGTCCCTCACCGCGGGCACCATCACGCTCGGGGTCCACTACTCGACCTACACGGCCGAGGTGTACCGGGCCGGCATCGCCGACGTCCCGAAGGGGCAGTGGGAGGCGTGCACCGCGCTGAACCTGCCGCGTTCGCGGGTGTGGCTGGACGTCGTCCTGCCGCAGGCGATCCGGCGGGTGATCCCGACGCTCGGCAACTACCTCATCGCGATGTTCAAGGATTCGCCGCTGCTGCTGGCGATCAACGTCGCGGAGCTGCTGTTCTCCGCGTACCAGGTCGGGTCCAAGACCCTGCAGTTCCTGGAGCCGATCACCATGGTCGGCCTGTTGTTCGTCTTGGTCAGCGTCATATCCTCGATACTCGTCCGCCGCTTGGAGAGGCGTTATGCCACCAATTGACACCGACGCAGTCGACCCCGGGGGCGAGGCGGACCGCCCGCCCTCGGAAGGCGCCAACGCGGCGCAGGACCCCGCCCCCGGCGAGGCGGCCGCCGACGCGGGCGTCTCCACGCGGAAGGGCACCGCCACGAAGGCCGACCCGGCCGCGGCGCTGCCGCGCGGCGAGGCGCCGGGCATCCGCTTCGAGAAGGTGGTGAAGCGGTTCGGCTCCAACGTCGTGCTCCGCGAGCTCGACTTCACCGTGGCGCCCGGCGAGCGGGTGACCCTCATCGGGCCGAGCGGGTCGGGCAAGACCACGATCCTGCGGCTGCTGATGACGCTGGAGAAGCTCGACGAGGGGCTGATCTGGATCGGCGACGAGACGCTGTGGCACATGGACCGCGGCGGCAAGCGCGTCCCGGCGAACCAGAAGCACCTGCACGAGATGCGCAAGCAGGTCGGCATGGTGTTCCAGCAGTTCAACCTGTTCCCGAACATGAACGTGCTGCGCAACCTCACCGAGGGGCCGGTGCGCGTGCTCGGGGTGTCCAAGGACGAGGCGGTCGAGCGGGCCCGCGGCCTGCTGGACATGGTCGGCCTGGCCGACAAGGAGAACGCGCACCCCACCCAGCTGTCGGGCGGCCAGCAGCAGCGGGTGGCGATCGCGCGGGCGCTGGCCATGCAGCCGAGGGTGCTGCTGCTGGACGAGGTCACCTCGGCGCTCGACCCCGAGCTCGTGGTCGGCGTCCAGGACCTGCTGCGCGACATCGCCCGGCAGAGCGACCTGACCATGCTCTGCGTCACCCACGAGATGGCCTTCGCCAAGGACATCTCGAACCGGGTCCTGATGTTCGACCAGGGCCAGATCGTCGAGGAGGGGCCCCCGGACAAGATCTTCGGCGAGCCGGCCGAGCAGCGCACCCGCGACTTCCTGCAGGCCGTCCTCGCCTCCTGACCGGTCCGGGCCCGCCGGCCGTGACCGCGTCCCCCGCGTCGCCCGCGTCCCCGTCGCCCCGGGGACGCGGGCGACTCCTTTTCCGGGGCCGTCCGCGCGGGGCGGCGTCCGGGCGTGCGATCACCCCGCCGCTCCCCTACCGAACGTGATTCGGTACCGTGGCGCCGACGGATGAGGAGAGCGAGGCGATGGGCACTTCGATCGTGGGGCTCGGCATGACCGAGCTCGGCAGGGTGTACGGGCGCAGCCCGCGCAGGCTCGCCGCCGACGCGGTGCGGCTGGCCGCCGCCGACGCGGGCCTGGCGCTCGCCGACCTGGACGGCCTGCTGGTCAGCCACGGCCTGGGCGGCTCGCCGGGGATCGAGCTGGCCGACACGCTCGGCCTGCGCGACCTGCGGATGCTGTCCCTGGTCAACTCCTTCGGCGCGACGGCCGGGGCGATGGTGTCGTACGCGGCGATGTCGGTGCTGAACGGGTCGGCGACCACGGTCGCGTGCGTGTTCGCGGACGCGCCGCTGAAGCCGAGGCAGTCGGCGGGCTCGGCCTACGACCGCGGCGCCCGCGGGGGAACCGGGGGCGCTCCCGGGAAAGCGGAGTGGTACGGGTTCGGGGGGATGACGGCGGCGCTCGGCCTGCGCAGCGTGAACTCGCACTACGCCCTCGCCGCCCAGCGGCACATGGCCCGCTACGGCACGACGAGCGAGCAGCTCGGCGCGATCGCGGTGGCGACCCGGAAGTGGGCCGCCGGCAACCCGCTCGCCCAGATGCGCGAGCCGATCACGATCGAGGACCACCAGCGCTCCCGCTGGGTGTCCGAGCCGCTGCACCTGCTGGACTGCTGCCTGGTGTCCAACGGCGCCGTCGCCGTCATCGTGACCAGCGCCGACCGGGCCCGCGACCTGGCGCGCCCGCCCGTGCACCTGTGGGGCTGGGGGCAGGGGCACCCGGGAGACCGCAAGGAGCGCGGCAGCGACTTCGGCCTGACGACGGGCGCCGCGGCGTCCGGCGCGGCGGCGATGAAGATGGCCGGCGTCACCCCCGCCGACGTGGACGTGTGCGAGCTTTACGACTGCTACACCTACACGGTCCTGGTGACGCTGGAGGACTACGGGTTCTGCGCCAAGGGCGAGGGCGGCGCGTTCGCCGCGTCCGGCGCGCTCGGGCCCGGCGGGTCGCTGCCGACCAACACCGGCGGCGGGCAGCTGTCGGCGTACTACATGTGGGGCATGACACCGCTGTCGGAGGCCGTGATCCAGGCGCGGGGGGACGGCGGGGAGCGGCAGGCGCCCTCCACCGACGTGATCCTCGTCAGCGGGAACGGCGGGATCCTCGACCACCACTCCACGCTGGTCGTCAGCCCGCACGAGAAGGGGGCCTAGCCATGGACGTCGGTGTTCTGCGGCGGGACGGCCGCACCGACCCGTTCTTCGACGGCACCGCCGCCGGCCGGCTCGTCGTCCGGCGCTGCGAGGCGTGCGACCGGTGGTTCGCGCCGGACGCGAGCGGCTGCCCCGGCTGCGGCGAGGAGGACCTCGGCTGGGCCGAGGCGAGCGGCGCGGCGACCCTGGTGACCTGGACGGTCCTGCCCAAGGAGCCCCCCGTGTTCCTGGCGCTGGTCGAGCTGGCCGAGGGTCCGTGGCTGCACGCCCGCCTGGACGGCGTGGAGCGCGCGGACCTGCGCGAGGGGCTCGCGCTGCGCGCGGAGTTCGAGCATCCGGACGAGGGCGAGTCGTACGTCCTGTTCCGCCCCTGGACCGAACGCGGTTCGGTCCGTTAGCGTCGGGGCCCATGAACACCGAGGTCTGCGCACGGTTCGGCATCGAGTTCCCACTGTTCGCCTTCAGCCACTGCCGCGACGTCGTCGCCGCCGTCACCAACGCCGGCGGCTTCGGCGTCCTCGGCGCCGTCGCGTACACCCCGGACCGGCTCGAAGAGGAGCTGCGCTGGATCGACGACCATGTGGGCGGCCGCCCCTACGGCGTCGACGTGCTCGTCCCCGGCAGGATCGACAAGGCGGCGGAGGGCGGCGGCGGCCTGGACACCCTGCTCGCCGCCGTCCCCGACGAGCACTGGAGCTTCCTCGTCGGCCTGTTCGCCAGGTACGACGTCCCGCTGCCCGACTTCGAGAAGGCGAAGCGGTCCAACGCGCGCGGCGGCGCGCAGGTCACCAGGGAGGGCGCGACCGAGCTGATCGACGTGTCGCTCGCCCACCCCATCGGCCTCATCGCCAGCGCCCTCGGCACCCCGCCGCCGCTGATGGTGGACAAGGCCAAGGCCGCCGGGATCCCCGTCGCCGCCCTTGTCGGGACGTCCGAGCACGCCCGCCGCCAGGTCGCCGCCGGCGTCGACCTCGTCGTCGCGCAGGGCGGGGAGGCCGGCGGGCACACCGGCGAGATCTCCACGATGGTGCTCGTCCCCGAGGTGGTCGACACGGTCGCGCCGGTGCCCGTCCTCGCCGCGGGCGGGATCGCCACCGGGCGCCAGATGGCCGCGGCCCTGGCGCTCGGCGCGTCCGGCGTGTGGTGCGGCTCGGTGTGGCTCACCACCGAGGAGGCCGAGACGTCCCCGCCGGTCAAGGAGAAGCTGCTCGCCGCCACGTCCCGCGACACGATCCGGTCGCGGTCGCGGACCGGCAAGCCCGCCCGGCAGCTGCGGTCCGCGTGGACGCAGGAGTGGGAGGGCCCGGACAGCCCCGGCGCGCTCGGCATGCCGCTCCAGATGATCGTTGCGGAGGGCGCCATGCGGCAGATCACCAAGGTGGCCGAGTCCGGCAATCCGGGCGCCCGCGCCCTGGCGAACTACTTCGTCGGCCAGTGCGTCGGCCTGATGAACACCGTCAAGCCCGCCCGCCAGGTCGTCTACGACATGGTCGCCGACTTCGCCGAAGCCGTGGACCGCCTCAACCGCGTCACCGGCGAGGAGCCGGCCGGCCGGCCCTGAGGCGCCGCATCCGCATCGCCGTCCGCAGCGCCCGGTCAGCGCTTCGCTTCCGCGTCCCAGATCGCGCTGCGGAGGTCGGTCCCCCTGATCACCTGGACGCGCCAGGGCTCCAGCCGCAGGACGTGCAGTTCCGGATCCTCCGGCCCACCGCGCCAGAACCGGCCCAGGTCGTACCCTGCCCCCTCCGGACTCGTCCGCCGGTAGAGGTCCCAGACGCGGCGCTTGGTCTCCGGGTCTCCGTCCCAGGCGGCGACGGCGTCGATGCTCACCGCGTTCTGCCTCGGCGTCCAGTACGAGAACGTGGTGTGCGGGTTACCGGCCAGATGCGCGGCCTTCACGGGCGTCCGGTAGGTGGCGAGCCAGCCCAGCGGGCGGCCGTCGACGGTCTCCCAGACGGGGATGAGCACGCGCGCCCGGGGCCGGCCCTTCGCATCGACGGTGGTCATGGTCGCGTACACGATGTCGCCGATGTAGGCGTCGAACTGGTCCTTGATGTCGGTGAACGACTTCACCTTCGTGGCCATTGTCGTCTCCCTTCCAGATCAGATGGCGGTCTTGGCGGGCTCGGCGGCCGGGGTCGCCTTCGTGACCGCGTCATCCGGGGCCGCACCGTCCGGGGCCGCGGGCGCGCGGAGGCCGAACGCGATCACGACCGCGCCCAGCGCCGCCGCCGCGACCGGGACGGCGAGGGCGGTGCGCAGGCCGTCCAGGCCCGTTCCGGCGGCGACGCTGACGGCGGTGACGGCCGACAGCCCGAGCGCCGTCCCGAACTGCATGGCCGTGTACAGCAGGCCGCCCGCCACGCCGTGCTCGTCCTCCTCGATGCCCTCGGTCGCCGCCATCGTCAGCGGCCCGTACGCCAGCGAGAAGGCGAGGCCGAGCAGGACCAGCGACGGCAGCATGGCGGCGTAGGTCCAGTCCGCCCCGACGGGCAGGAACAGCGCGTACGCGGCCGCCGCGAGCAGCATCCCGCCGAACAGCACGCGGATGTTGCCGAAGCGCTCCACCAGGCGGGGCGTCAGCGTGGGCGCCAGCACGGTGTCGACGCCGATCACCAGCATGGCGAGGCCGGTCTGCATCGTGCTCCAGCCGCGCACCTCCTGGAAGTACAGGGTGGCCAGGAACTGGAAGCCCGCGAACGCGCTCAGGAACAGCAGCGCGGCCGCGTTCACGCGCACCAGCGGGACCGTCCGCAGGAGGCCGAGCCGCACCAGCGGCGACCTCGACCGCCGCTCGACCGCGGCGAACAGCCCGAGCAGCGCCAGGCCCGCGGCGAACACGCCGGCGGTCAGGAGGGAGCCCTCGCCGAGGTCCTCCAGCCGGACGACCCCGTACGCCAGCAGCAGCATCGCCCCCGTGACGGCCAGTGCCCCCGCGACGTCGAAACCGCCCGGGCTCCGCACCGCGCCCGTCCCGGGGAGGAGGGCCAGCGCCGCCACCAGGATCAGCGCCGCCATGATGACCGGCGCGAAGAACACCCACCTCCAGCCGAAGGACGCGAGCACGCCCCCGGCCACCAGGCCCAGCGAGAACCCGCCCGCCGCGGTACCCGCGTACACGCCCAGTGCCCGGGTGCGCGCCGGCCCCTCCGGGAAGGCGGAGGTGACCAGCGCCAGGCCGGCGGGCGCCATGAACGCGGCCGCGACGCCCGTGAGGAAGCGCGCGGTCAGCAGCATCCAGCCCCCGGTGGCGAATCCGCCGACGCCGGAGAAGACCAGGAAGACCGACAGCCACAGGACGAACATCCGCCGGTGCCCCAGCAGGTCGGCGGCCCGGCCGCCCAGCAGCATGAACCCGCCGTAGCCGAGCACGTACGCGCTCACCACGCCGCCGAGCATCCCGGTGGACAGGCCGAGGTCGGCGCGGATCGACGGCAGCGCGACGTTCAGCATCGCGACGTCGATCCCCTCCAGGAAGATCGCGCCGCAGAGCACCATCAGGACGCCCCATGCGCGCCCGTTCGTTCGTTCGCTCGAATCGGACATCGTCGCCCGCCTCCTTCGACGGGAACCGGGCGGGGCGGTTCCCCTTGTGAGTGCCGGTTCCCTCTTGTAACCGGCAACATCGTCTGGCACTGTCGGTGAGCATGGAAGACGGCACTTTCGAGTCCCTCGGTTACTGCGCGGATACCGGCATCGACGAGGACGTTCTCCAGTGGGACCAGCGCGCCGACTGCGAGGTGCGGCAGATCCTCGACCGCGTCGCCGACAAGTGGTCGCTCCTGGTGATCGCGCTGCTCGACAAGCGGAGCCTCCGCTTCACCGAACTGCGCCGCGCGATCGACGGCGTCAGCCAGCGGATGCTGACCCGAACGCTCCGGCATCTGGAACGTGACGGCCTGGTGAGCCGCACGGTGCACGCGACCGTCCCCCCGCGCGTGGACTACCGGTTGACGCCCATGGGCGCGACCCTGCACAGCACCATTCGCGCCCTGGTCGTCTGGACGGAGGAGCACCAGAACGCCATCGCCGCCGCCCGCGCCGCGTACGACGAGCGCACGGCCGCCGAACGGCAGGCCGCCGAACGCGAAGAGGCCGAACGCGACGCCGTCGCCCGCGCCGTGCTCCCGGCCCGGAACTAGGCCGTCTTTCACAGTCCCGGCCCACTCCGCTCGCCCGGCGGCTCGCGACGCGACCGGACCTGGGCTCCGCGCGCCGCCGGTCCGCGGGCCCCTCCCGTCCTCGGACGGCGGACCGCCCGCATCCCGGGGACATGATCAACAGTGTGGGACGATGGCGCGGTGCCCGTTCCCCAGCCGATCGCGGCCGATCCGCCTGGCGCGGTCCCCAGGCCGTGGCTCACGCAGTGGTGGCGTGACCTCGCGTTCATCCACTGGGCCGTGGAGCCGAAGCGGGTGGCGCCGCTGCTGCCGAAAGGCGTTGTGCCCGACACACTGCACGGGGCCACCTATGTCGGGCTTATCCCATTCTGGATGGACCGGGTCGGGTGGTTCCGGCTACCCGGGGTCCCGTACCTGGGGACGTTCCCGGAGACCAACGTGCGGCTGTACTCGGTGGACGCGCAGGGACGGCGCGGTGTGGTCTTCCGGTCGCTGGACGCCTCGCGGCTGCTGCCCGTGGTGATCGCACGGGCGGGGCTCCGACTGCCGTACCAGTGGTCCCGCATGGCCATCCGGGCCCGGGGCGACGTGATCAGTTACGCCGGTTCGCGACGCTGGCCGGGCCCGCGCGGCGCCCACAGCCGGATCACCGTGCGGATCGGCGAACGGGTGGAGGAGCCTTCGGAACTGGAGCACTTCCTGACCGCCCGCTGGGGCATGCACAACGCCTTTCTCGGCCGTGTCGCGTTCCTGCCGAACGTCCATCCGCGGTGGGCGCTGCACCGCGCGTCGCTCCTGCGCTGCGAGGAGAACCTCGTGGCGGCGGCGGGTCTGCCGGGGCCGCTCGGAGAGCCGGCGAGCGTACTGTACTCGCCGGGCGTGCCGGTACGGTTCGGCCGTCAGGGCGATTGATCACTCCGGTGCCCGGGCCCCCTCACCGGGTGCCCGCGGCCGGCCGGGAGCAGGACCAGCGGTTCCCGCTACAGGACGAGGGGGCTGCGGCGTTCGAGGAGGACGACGTCGCGCCAGCGGCCGTGGAGTCGGCCCAGGCGCTCGCGGACGCCCACGGCGCGGAACCCGGCCTTGGCGTGGAGCCGCAGGCTGGAGGCGTTCTCGGGGAAGACGCCCGACTGGATCGTCCAGATGCCCTCCTCCTCGGTGGAGGCGATGAGAGCGGCCAGTAGCGCGGCGCCCACGCCCCGGCCCTGCGCACGAGGGCTGACGTAGACGCTGTGCTCGACCACGCCGCTGTAGCAGCAGCGGCCGGAGACGGATCCGGCGGCGATCCAGCCGAGGACCTCGCCTGACGGGGTCGCGTCGGCGGCCACGTACCGGTGGCGCTCCAGCTTGGCGGCGTCGAACGCCGCCCAGGTCGGGGCCGTGGTCTCGAAGCTGGCCTCGCCGGTGTCCAGGCCCTCCTGGTAGATCGCCAGCACCCGGTCGGCATCGTCCGGGCGCATGGCCCTGACGGCGATGCCGGGGTCCTCGGTCGGCTTGTTCATGCGCGTCCTTCCGGGCCGCGGATGTCAGTCCCATCCGCGAGACTTCTGTCCCATGAGCCTGCCAGAGAATCTGGACGAGTTGGCACGGTCCGTCATCGACGAGAACCGGTACATGACCCTCGGGACGAGCGAGGCCGATCACCGGCCCCGCCTGTCGCCGGTGTACTTCACGCATGCCGGCTACCGCACGTTCTACTGGGTGTCCTCCCCGGACGCGCGGCACTCGGGCAACGTCGCCGCGCGCCCGGAGGTCGCGATCGTCATCTACGACACGTCCGTGGAGATCGGGCAGGGTCGCGCCGTCTACGTCGACGCCGTGGCCTCCCTCGTTACGGACGAGGATCTGCCGCGGCGCTGCGCCGAGGCGTTCGCCCAGGCCGGTCCGGACGGCGTGGCCTTCCGGCCGGACGAGCTCAGCGGCGAGGCCCCGCTGCGCCTCTACCACGCCGACGCGACCGGATACGAGGTTCACCTGCCGGGCCGGGACCCGCGCAACGCCACCGGGATCGACACCCGGGTCCGCGTGGACCCGGTCGAGCAGACCTGACCTGACCGCAGGCGCGAGAGGCCGCGCGTCACCCCTGGCCGGTGTCGCGCAACGCGGTGACGGCCATGGTGGCGTAGGGCATGACGAAGGCGCCCCCCATGGCGTCGACGGCCTCGCCGACGCCCTCCAGCACCTGGGCCCGCTCGGCGTCCGAGAGCCTGGTGAGCGTGCCGTGGGTGGGCATCTGGTCCAGCCACTCGTCGCGGGTGTAGGTGTGCTCCCAGTCGAACCGCCACTGCTCCGGCTCGCCGAAGCCGCCGGCGGCCCGGATACCGTCGGCGGCCTTGGCGAACATCATCTGGTAGATGTCCATGGCCTGCTTGTCCGCGTGGACGTTGAACGGCGAGTCGGGCACGACCCGCCGGTAGACGGCGGCGAACGCGTCCGCCACGCGCGGCGGGAGCTGGAACACGTGCCAGAACGCCGCCAGCCGTCCGGCCGGCCGCAGCACCCGCGCCGCCTTGGCCGCTCCGGCGACCGGGTCCACCCAGTGCCAGGCCGTCCCGGCGACCACGGCGTCGAAGTCCCGGCCCGAGGGGTCCCATGCCTCGAACGTCGCGACCTCGACCTCCAGGCCGCCGCGCCGCGCGAACCCGGCCATCCGCGCGTCGGGCTCGACGCCGAGCACGGTGCAGCCGGCCGCCTGGAACTGGCGGGCCTCGATGCCCGTGCCGCAGCCGACGTCCAGGACGTCGGGGCCGGGGCACGCGGCGACGACCCGCTCCACGAGAGCCTCGGGGTAGCGGGGCCGGGCGCGGTCGTAGCGTTCGGGGTCCGTGCCGAAGGACTCCGCCACCTCGCGGGCGCGGTGCGGCTCGGGGGGAGGGTCGGTCGCTATAATGGGCATGCGCCCACTATGAATGGGCGCTTGCCCACTCGTCAAGGGAGATCCTTCGTGCCGACCGGGGTCGCCATGCGCGACGTGCGCGGGCAGCTGTTCGACGCCGCCGAGCGCGTCCTGCTGAGGGAGGGGCCGAGCGCGCTGACCAGCCGGGCCGTCACCGCGGAGGCGGACTGCGCCAAGGGCGTCCTGCACCGCCACTTCGCCGACTTCGACGCCTTCCTCGCCGAGTTCGTGCTGGACCGCGTGGGCCGGATGGACGCCGAGGCCGCCGCCCTGCGCGGCGCCGCCGGGACCGGCACCGTCACCGGCAACCTCTCCGCGGCCCTGACGTCCGTCTTCACGTCGGTCGCCGTCGCGATCGTCCCCCTCATCACCTTCCGGGACGAGCTGCGCGCCCGGCTGCGGCGGACCTGGCCGGCCGGCGTACCCGTGCTGACCGAGGCCGTCGAGATGATCGCCTCCTACCTCGCCGCCGAGCGCGGACTCGGCCGCGTCGCGGCGGACGCCGAGGTCGACCTGCTCGCCCCCACCCTGGTCGGCACCGCCCACCTGCTGTTCGCCGACCGGACCGCCGCGCCGCCGGACGACGAGGCCGTGCGCAGGGCGGTGACCGGGGTCGTCGCGGCCGTGCTGCGCTGATGCCCCCTACAGCCGTTCGACGACGAGCCGGCCGTCCCGGACGGTCACCGGCGTGTCGAAGGCGGCGCAGGCCTTGGCGAAGCGGTCGATGATCCAGGCGCGGTCGTCGCCGTCCGCCAGGCGGGTGCGGCAGAAGTCCAGCCGGATCGGCACCGCCTCGATCCGCGACGGCCCGGCGGCGCCCAGCGTCACCAGGAACAGCAGCCCGAGGTCGTTGCGCAGCAGCGCGTCGACGGCGTAGTCGTCGACGAAGTCGCCCATGTCGAACACGACCGGCCACACCACGGGGTGGAAGACGTGCGCGGAACTCCCGGCGACGAGCGTCGCGCCCGCGTCCACCAGCCTCCCCGCCGCACGCCGCACGTACGGCAGCGGCGCCGGGATCATGTTCGGGCCCCAGTGCGGCATGACCAGGACGGCGTCGTGCCCGCCGCGGAGCCGCCGGATCTCCTCCAGCAGGAACCCGGGGACGCCGTCCTCCAGGTCGGCGTGGGCGACACCCGGCCGGTCCGGCCCCGCGGCGAAGTCGGCCGGATGGTCGGTGACGCCGACGACCGCGACCCGCACTCCCCCGGCCTCCAGGACGGCGGGCTCCCGCGCCCGCCGGGCGTCCTCGCCGGCGCCGACGGTCCGGACGCCCGCCCGCCGCAGGAGGTCGAGCGTGTCCGCCAGCGCGTCCGGCCCGTAGTCCAAGGCGTGGTTGTTGGCGAGCGTCACGCAGTCCACGCCGAGGTCGGCGAGGGCTTCGGCCGCGGCCGGCGGCGCGCGGAAGTGGAACGGCTTGCCGGGCGCGTCCCACCGCCGGCCGCGCCCGGACACGCAGCACTCCAGGTTCACCAGGGCGAGGTCCGCCTCGCGGAAGACCTCGCGCACCCCGTCGGAGAACAGCCCGTGCGGACCGAACGCGGCGATCTCCTCCGCCACGCCGCGTCCCAGCATCGTGTCCCCCGCGAGCGCGATCGTGATGGCCATCGCAGAACCCCCAGGACAGTCGTGCCCTGTCCGGGGACCGCTCTCACCGGTCGCGGCGAGATCAGACGGCGCGGTCAGGAGAGCGCGCGGCCCGGGCCCTTCTTGATCTGGTCGACGAAGAGCCGGGCGAGCGCCTGCTGCCCCGCGGCCGTCGGGTGGTAGCTGCGCGGCTCCGCTTCGAGCGCCGACAGGTTCAGCGTCAGGCCGTTCATGTAGGCGTCGCGGCTGCCGACCTCGTGGCCGGCGAACGCGCCGTAGGCGTCCACGAACTCGACGCTGCCGGGCCGGTGCCCGGCCGCCTTGCGCGCGTCGGCCTCCGTCACCGACTGCCGGATCACCCCGTCCAGCTCGTAGGCCCGCGCGTTCAGCCAGCGCTGGTCCGGCAGGGTGATGTTGTCCCCGTCCACGCCACTGATCTCGGAGAACGCCTTGGGGTAGGACATCACGACCACCCGCGCGTACGGCGCCCGCGCGGTGATCTCGGCCAGCAGGGCGGGCAGGCTCCGCCGGAGCTCGGCCATCCGCTTGGCGATCTCCTCGCCCTGCGCCGAGCAGCCCCGGCCCCACGGCAGCTTGACCACGCAGCCGGCGAGCACCCGCGAGAACCCGACGTCGTTGCCGCCGATGCTGATGGTGACCAGGCTGGTGTCCCGCCCGACGCGGCCGATCTGCGGGGGTTCGCCGCCTCGTCCGTCCAGGACGTCGGCGGTGGTCGCGCCGGAGCACGCCCAGAACTCCGTGCCCTTCGCGAAGCGGAACGTCCGCGAGACCTCGTGGTAGTACGCCTTCGACGTCCGGTGGCACCGGTCGAGCGGGTTCTGGTCGCCCACGGTCGCCTCCGCCCCGACGCCCGCCGAGTACGAGTCCCCCAGCGCGACGTAGGCGCCCCGCGTCGCCACCTCGACGGGGGTGATCGTCCGGGTGGCCGCGGCGACGGGGTCCGAGCGCTGCTCGGGGTCCGGAGTGCGGCACCCGCTCCCGAACACCTCGCACCGCGCCGCCGGCATCGCCACCAGCGGGACGACCGCCAGCGCCAGCAGCAGCGCCAGGAGCGCCAGCGCGGTGCCCCGCTCGCCGAGACGGCCCCGCACCCATGCGACCGGGCTGATCATCGTTCTCCTTCGTGCACGCGCCGGACGTCCATGGGCCAGACGTCCGGACGGCGCCCCGGGTTCCCGCCTTTACATTGTAGATTTTTAACTGGGCCGTCCGAGCGGCGCCCACATGACCAGCCGGGGGCCCAGCCCGTGCAGGCCGGCCTCGATCTCGGCGTCCCAGTAGGCCGCGATCCCCGGCCCCCACCGCTCCCGCGGCAGTTCCGCGAATCCGTGCCGGGCGTACCAGGGGCCGTTCCACGGGACGTCCCGGAACGTCAGGAGGCTGACCCCGGGCCACCCGGCCGCGGCGGCCCGCGCCTTCACCTCGTCCAGCAGCAGGACGCCGAGCCCCCGCCCCACCAGGTCGCCGCGCACCGAGATCTGCTCCAGGTGCGCGGCCCCGTCGACCTCCTCGACGGCGGCGAACCCGACCGGCGGGTCCCCGGCCACCACGATGTCCGCGCCCTTGCCGATCATCTGCTCGACCACGGTCGGACCGGGCGGGAACACGATGCCGATCCTCTGGAACATCGCGTCGCCCGAGTTCTCGATCTCCGCCAGCCCGGCCAGGTCCTCCCCCCGCGCCGTACGGACCTCATGCTCCATGCCGCGATCGTAGGCGCTCCCCCGGGCCCCGTCCTCCGGTTATCCGGCCCCCGCTCAGGCGTAGAAGCGCAGGTGCCAGTCCATCGGCGGCTCGCCGTAGGAGTCGGCGGGCGGGTTCGGGCCGAACTCGACGGCGCTGCCCTCGGCGAGGACGGCGATGGCGCCGGCGGCCTCCACGCCCGCGCGCCAGTGCTCGGGGACGGCCCGCGAGCCGTACCGGGCGCCGAGGAGGTTCCCGCAGATGGCGCCGGTGGAGTCGCTGTCGCCGGAGTGGTTGACGGCCAGCAGCATCCCGCGCGGAACGATCTCCAGCGGGTACCCGCCCTCGGCCTCCGCGGCCAGCGCGGCGTGGACGGCGACGGCGAGGGCCTCCGGAGCGGTGAATCCGCCGCCGAGGCTCTCCAGCCGCTCGGGCGCCGGGCCTCCGCGCGGCAGTGCCAGCGCCTTCTCCAGGGCCGCCGCCGTCTCCTCGTGCCCTTCATGCTCGCGCAGTTCCGCCATGGCGCGCTCCAGCGCGCCGGCGAGGGTGGCGCCATGCACGAGCGCCGACACCGCCACGGCGAGCGCGCCGGCGGGGAGGCGGCCGGACGGGTGGCCGTGCGTGAGCGCCGCCGCGCCCTGCCCCCGGGTGAAGACGGCCCCGGGATCGGGATACCCGAAGCCGCACGGCGCGGCCCGGACCGTCCCGGCGCAGCCCTTGGAGTCGTTGACGGGCTCGTCCACCGTGCCGAGCGGCCACCCCGGTTTTCCGCGCTCGGCCGCCATGCGCAGCGCGGCGAGGGTGGTGCGGCCGGCGCCGCGCCGGGCCGTCACCGCCGGATCGCGCAGCGCCGGACCGCTCACCAGCGAGTCCTGCTCCGGGATCCGCTCGCCCTGGGCGCGCAGCCACGCGAGGTAGTTCGCCTGCACCAGCCCGAAGTACGCGCCGCCGATCCCCCTCGCCCGGGCCCGGATGGACGCCTGGACGCCCGCCTGCGCGGTGAGCAGGCTCAGCTGCGTCGCCTCGCCGATCTCCGCGCGGCCGGGAAGCCCCGTCACGCCCGCGGGCCCGTACGCCGCGCGGATCTCGCTGATCGACATTCCCTCCACCGGACGTCCGAGCGCCTCCCCCACCGCCCCGCCGAACAGGCACCCCAGCATCCGATCGCCTGTCATGTCCGCCATGCGGGAAACGGTACCGCCGTCGCACCGCCCGCAGCCGGGCCTCGTCCTCCCCGGCGGTCCTCTAACGGCAGGGTGGCCGCTCCCTCCCGGAGGGGAGCCGGATCACGCGCGGGAGGGAGGTTCCCCGGCGGGCCCAGGCACTTCACTGGCCGTGCAGGCGACCGCACGATCGAAAGGGCGAACATGCTGAGGAACGCAAGGGCGGTGGTACGCCGGACGCACGGCCATACCGTCGCGGACGCACCGCGGTGGGCGGTCGTCTCCGCCTACGCCGCGAGCCTGGTGGTGCTGCCGTCCTGCCTCTGGCGGATCGCGCTCGGCTTCGGCGCTCCGATCGGCCCGCTCCGCGGGGACATGAGCGACGCGCGCGGCGACGTCCCCGCCTGGGTCCCGATGTGGGGGTACACGATCTTCCTCAGCGTCCTCAGCGAAGCCCTGGCCTTCCTCGCCGTCGGCCTCGTCTCCCGGTGGGGCGAGGTGGTCCCGCGCTGGGTCCCGGGCCTCGCCGGACGCAGGATCCCCGTCCTGGCCGCCGCCGCCCCGGCGGGCATGGGCGCCGCCGCCCTCACCGTCGGAACGCTCACGGCCCTCCCCGGCTTCAACGACTTCACCGCGCCGGACGGGACCGCGGTGCGGCTCGAAGGCTGGAGGCTCATCCTCTTCGCCGTCTCCTACGGCCCCCTCATCGCCTGGGGCCCGCTCCTCGCCGCCGCGACCGTCGCCTACTGCCTCCGCCGCAGGCAGCGCCCGTCCCCGACCGCCCTGACCGCACCGTGAACATGCGGCGCCGGACCGAGACCACCGTCCGGCCACCCGAGCCGCAGGCACACCACCCCGGGCGGTCCAAAGGCCAGGGGCCTCCGACCCCGGGGCTACTTGACGCCGGCCTCCTTCATGTCGCGGAGTTCGCGCTTGAGCTCCTTGATCTCGTCACGGAGTCGGGCGGCGAGTTCGAACTGCAGGTCGGTGGCGGCCTGGTGCATCTGGGCGGTCATCTGCTCGATGAGGCCCTCCAGCTCCTCGCGGGGGCGCTCGCCGACCAGGTCGGCGGCGTGCCGGCCGGCCTCCCTGGTGCGGGAGGCGAGGCCGGGGACGGGCGCCTTGCCGCGGCTCTGCTGGCGGCCGGCGCCGCCGATCAGGGTCTCGGTGTCGGCGTCCTCGCGGGCGAGGGAGTCGAGGATGTCGGCGATGCGCTTGCGCAGCGCCCGCGGCTCGATGCCGTGCTCCTCGTTGTAGGCGCGCTGCTTGGCGCGGCGCCGGGTGGTCTCGTCGATCGCCCGCTCCATGGACGGGGTGACGGTGTCGGCGTACATGTGGACCTGGCCCGACACGTTGCGGGCCGCGCGGCCGATCGTCTGGATGAGGGACGTCTCCGAGCGCAGGAAGCCCTCCTTGTCGGCGTCCAGGATCGCCACGAGGGAGACCTCGGGCAGGTCGAGGCCCTCGCGGAGCAGGTTGATGCCGACGAGGACGTCGAAGTCGCCGGCGCGCAGCTCGCGCAGCAGCTCGATGCGGCGCAGGGTGTCGACCTCGCTGTGCAGGTAGCGGACCTGGATGCCGAGTTCGAGGAGGTAGTCGGTGAGGTCCTCGGACATCTTCTTGGTGAGGGTGGTGACGAGGACGCGCTCGTCGCGCTCGGTGCGCTCGCGGATCTCGTGGATGAGGTCGTCGATCTGGCCCTTGGTCGGCTTCACGACGATCTCGGGGTCGATCAGGCCGGTGGGGCGGATGACCTGCTCGACGACGTCGCCCTTGACGCGGTTCATCTCGTAGGTGCCGGGCGTCGCCGACAGGTAGACGGTCTGGCCGATCCGGTCGAGGAACTCCTCCCATTTCAGCGGGCGGTTGTCCATGGCGGACGGCAGCCGGAACCCGTGCTCGACCAGCATCCGCTTGCGGGACGCGTCGCCCTCGTACATGGCGCCGATCTGCGGGACCGTCTGGTGGGACTCGTCGACGACGAGGAGGAAGTCCTCGGGGAAGTAGTCCAGGAGGGTGTTGGGGGCGGTGCCGGGGCCGCGGCCGTCGATGTGCCGGGAGTAGTTCTCGATGCCGGAGCAGGTGCCGACCTGCCGCATCATCTCGATGTCGTAGGTGGTGCGCATGCGCAGGCGCTGCGCCTCCAGCATCTTGCCCTGCCGCTCCATCACGGCGAGGGTCTCCCCCAGCTCGGCCTCGATCTGGCCGATGGCCCGCTCCATGCGCTCGGGGCCGGCGACGTAGTGGGAGGCGGGGAAGACGTACAGCTCCTCGTCCTCGGTGATCAGTTCGCCGGTGAGCGGGTGCAGGGTGGCGAGCTTCTCGATCTCGTCGCCGAACATCTCGATCCGGACGGCGAGCTCCTCGTACTGCGGGATGATCTCGACGGTGTCGCCGCGGACGCGGAAGGTGCCGCGGGTGAAGGCGAGGTCGTTGCGGGTGTACTGCATGCCGACGAGCTGCCGGAGCAGGTCGTCGCGGTCGATCTCCTGGCCGACCTTCAGCCGGACCATCCGGTCGACGTACTCCTGCGGGGTGCCCAGGCCGTAGATGCAGGACACGGACGCGACGACGACGGTGTCGCGGCGGGTGAGCAGCGAGTTGGTCGCCGAGTGCCGCAGCCGGTCGACCTCGTCGTTGATCGAGGAGTCCTTCTCGATGTAGGTGTCGGTCTGCGGGATGTACGCCTCGGGCTGGTAGTAGTCGTAGTACGACACGAAGTACTCGACGGCGTTGTTCGGCAGCATCTCGCGCAGCTCGTTGGCGAACTGGGCGGCGAGGGTCTTGTTCGGCTGCATGACGAGGACGGGCCGCTGCAGCTTCTCCACCAGCCACGCGATGGTGGCGGTCTTGCCGGTGCCGGTCGCGCCGAGAAGCACGGTGTCCTTCTCGCCGTTCGACACCCGGGCGGCGAGCTCGGCGATCGCCTGCGGCTGGTCGCCCGACGGCGTCATCTCGGTGACGACCTCGAACGGCGCCACCCGGCGCCGCAGGTCCGTGACTGGGCGCATCGACACTCCCCTGGATCCGGCGTACTCCCTGCTCTCCAACTGTATGCAGGGCCTCCGACATTCCGCGGCCGCGCGGGCGGCGCGGCCCCGGCTCAGGAGGCGGGCAGGGGGAGCCGGGCCCGGACGGCGTAGCCGCCGCCGCGGGGGCCGGCGTCGAAGCTGCCGCCGAGGGCGGTGACGCGCTCGCGCAGCCCCACCAGGCCGTTCCCGCCGGAGGGCAGCCGGTGCTCGGGCCCGGCCGTGGGCGGCTCGTTGGCGATCTCCACTTCGACGGCCTCCGGGAGGAGGCCGAGGTCAACGCGGGTGTCGGCGGCGCCGGCGTGCTTGTGGACGTTGGTGAGGGCCTCCTGCACGAGCCGGTAGACCGTCCGGCCGACGGCGGCGGGCATGGGGCGCTCCTCACCGCGGATCGTCAGGTCCACGCGCAGGCCCGCGGCGCCGGACTGGCCGACCAGCTCGCGGAGGTGGGCCAGCGTCACGACCTGCTGCGGGAGGGCCTCCTCCCCCTGCCTGAGCACCCCGACGACGTGGCGGAGCTCCTCCAGCGCCTGCCGCCCCATGTCGCCGATGACCGAGGCCGTCTCGGCGGCCCGCGCCGGGTCGCGGACGGCGATCGCCTTCAGCGCGCCCGCGTGGACGACCATCACGCTGATGCGGTTGGCGACCACGTCGTGCATCTCCCGCGCGATGCGGGTGCGTTCCTCTCCCCGCGCGCGCTCCGCGAGCAGGTGCTGCTCGCGTTCGAGTCTCGCCGCGCGTTCCTGGAGCGAGGCCAGGAGCTGCTTGCGCGCGCCCATGTAGAGACCCAGCAGGACGGGGACCCCGACGAACGCGATCCCGAAGATCGACTGGGCGAGGAAGGACTCCGTCGCCGCGGTCGGGGCCGGGAAGACGAGGCTGGCGACGTAGCAGCCTACGGCGATGGCCACGACCGTGCGGCGGGACGCGGTGTAGGCGGCGAGCGAGTACAGGACGATGAGGGTGCTGAACGCTCCGGCGCCCGTGACGGTGCCGAACACCACCGCGAACACGCCCAGCGCCACCGGATGGGTGCGCCGCACGATCAGGGCCAGGCCGAGCACGACGCTGCAGGCGGAGACGACGGGCGGGGGCAGCCAGAACTTCTGGTCGGCGAACCACATGAAAACGCCGTCGAGCCCCGCGAACGACACGGCGATCGCGACGTCGAAGGCACGGGAACGCCGGGTGGGCCATGCCCCCGACCACCAGCCCCGTACGCGCATGGCGACGAGCCTATAGCGACCGGAAGGGCACCTGTCGCACACCTGAGCGAAGCCCTTACCTGCAGGGCTTTCAAAGCGAATGGACGCTGTGGTTACGATGACCGCGCCGGTCGTGCCGTTCGAGGGGACGGGCCCACAGCGTCCCCAGGGCCCCGGCGCCGACTAGGACGGGGAAACCGCACCATGGCCCGATTCGCCGACTGGTTCGGGAAGAACGCCGACGCAGTGATCGCGCTGGTCCTGGCGATCGTGGTGGCGGTGCTCGGCCTAGGGGTGAACCTGCCGAACGAGACCGAGATCACCAACAGCGGCATCCTCGCGGTGATCGGCCTGCTGGCGACGTCGGTGCTGCGCGACCGCGGGCGGCGGATCCCGGTCGAGGCCGAGGTGCGCGACACGCTGCGCGCCTCGTCGACCACGCTCAGTGAACTCGACGCCAAGCTGACCCACATCGAGGGGTTCGCGGGCGTCCTGGCCGACACCAAGCGCACGCTGGACGAGACCACGGTCGTGCGGGTCATCAGCGGGGCGCAGGTGGCGCAGGTCCTGGCGGAGGCCCGCCGCGACACCGACCGGTGGTTCTTCAAGGGCGGGACGGGCACCTACATCCGCGCGCGCACGCTGCCCGAGTGCGTGGCCGCCGCGCGCCGCGAACGGCGGACGCTGCTGTTCCGCCTGGAGATCCTCGACCCCACGAACGTGGAGGTGTGCGAGGCCTACGCGCGCCACCGCCGCTCGGTGTCGGACGGCCCGGACGCCACGGGCGAGCCGTGGACGCTGGAGCGCACCCGCAAGGAGGCCTACGCCACGATCCTGGCGGCGTGCTGGCACAAGCAGCGGTTCGCGATGCTCGACATCGACATCGGCCTCGCGCAGACGATGACGACGCTGCGCTACGACCTCGCCTCCTCGCGCGTGGTGGTCACCCGCGACGACCCGCGCGGCGAGGCCCTGGTCGTCGACAGCGCCAAGTTCTACTACAGCTGGGTGAGCGCGGAGCTGCAGACCAGCCTGGACCAGGCGCGACGCGTCCCGGTCGAGCAGGCCAGGCTGGCGCCCCTGGACGACGAGCCGACCGTGGAGGAAGCGCGCAAGCTCTTCGAGGTCATCGGAATCGACCTCGCGCAGGGCTATACCGACCGCGACGTCATCGAGATCATACGAAAGGCCCTGCGGGCCAAGGACCCCTACGAATGACCCCGGACGCGATGGGGCGGGGCCCGGAAGACGGGGCTGGGGAAGAAGGGTGTCGGCGAAGGTGAGGCCGCCGGAGTGAAGTACGAGGAGATCCGCGAGGAGATCCGCGCCGGTACCGCGGCGCGGACGCTGCCGCCGTGGGCGGGGCGGATCCTCGGCGGAGTCCTGGAGGAGGCGGCGGCGGGCCGCTCCTCCGTGCCCGCGGTACGGCATCCGCTGGGCTTTCTGTGCCTTCCCCTGGAGCGCAGCAGCGACCTCGGGGTGTGCCTGCACATCTGGACGCCGGAGGTGCGCCCGGCGCCGTCCACCACGTCGCCGGTCCACTGCCACAGCTGGGAGCTGCTCAGCTTCGTCCTGTACGGGACGGTCCGGAACGTGCGGATGGACGTCAGCGAGGCCGCCGCCACGGGGACGCACCAGGTCTTCGAGGTCGTGAGCCGGGGCGACCTGGACGAGCTGAGGGCGACCGGGCGGGCCGTCCACTGCGCCCCGGCCAAGTCCAGCACGCACCGGACCGGGGAGTCCTACACCCTGCCCGCCGGTGTCTTCCACAGCACGCTCATAGAGGACGGCCTGGACGCCGCCACGGTCGCCCTGGGCCGGCAGACGCCGGGCGGGGGCGACCTGTCCCTCGGCCCTCTGGACGTCCCCAGCCACAAGGTGCGCCGCTCGCGTTCCGACCACGCCGACACCCTGCGGGCCCTGCGGCGCTCGGCCCGCAGGATCGCCGCCGCCCACTGCTCACCGCGCCGGTAGCCGGACGCCGGATCCCCCTGGAGAGGCCCGATGAGACCCACGACCCCGTCAGCGGCCCTTCCGGTCGATCTCTCCGAGGCCCGCCGCGTGGCGGTGGGGGCGGCGGAGGCGGCGGGCGCGCTGCTCAGCGCCCGTGTGGACGGCCCCCTCGGAGTGCGGCCGAAGGGCGCGGGCGGGGACGTGGTGACCGAGCTGGACACCGCCGCCGAGGACCTGATCGTCGGGCGGCTGCGGGCCGCGTACCCGGGGCACAGGATCATCGCCGAGGAGTCCGGGATCCTCGACGGCGCGCCCGGCGAGGACATGGTCTGGCTGGTCGACCCGCTGGACGGCACCAACAACGTGGCGATCGGCATGCCGGTGTACGCGGTCGGGCTCGCGCTGTGCGCGCGCGCCGAGCCGGTCTTGGGCGTCGTGCACGATCCGGTGAGCGGCCGGACGTGGTCGGCGGTGCGGGGGCGGGGCGCCCTCGGCCCGGACGGGAGTCCCCTGACGCTGGCCGACCACCCCCGGCCGGGGCGGGAGCGGAACCCGCTGCTGGCCTGGACGCAGGGCCACCAGGTCGGTGCGGGCGATCCGGTGGCGTTCGCCATGCGCTCGGCCCTGGAGCTGCGTTGCGCGCGCATGCTGCAACTGTGGGCGCCGCTGGTGGCGTGGACGATGCTGGCGCGCGGCGACATCGACGGCATCGTCGGCTACCTGCCCGAGATCGTGGACCTGCCCGCCGGGATGCTGGTGGCGGCCGAGGCGGGTGCTGAGTTGCGCCGCCTGGACGGCGCCCCGTACGAGCTGGGCATCGACCGCCCGGCGTCCGAGCTGGGGTTCGTGGCGGCGCGTCCGGAACTGCTCGACCGGCTGCTGGAGACCACGGCGAAGATCGACCCGCGGGACGGGCGCGCCTCTTTCGCCCGCTGAGCCCTCTGCACGGGAGGCTCAGCCGGTCAGCAGGAGGGCTCCGACGGCGGCGGCCGAGCCGGTCACGGCCAGAACCGTCCCCGCCAGGACGAACGTGCGCATCGGGACGCGCACGTCCCATCGCCGGCACCACTCGAACCACAGGAGCGTGGCCAGCGACCCCCAGGGCGTGATGACAGGCCCCACGTTCGTCCCGACGAGCAGTGAGAGCAGCTGGTCCTGGTTGGAGGCCGGCACGGCCGATTCCCCGGCGACGTAGGCGGGGAGGTTGTTGAGGACGTTCGACAGCCCCGCCCCCGAGAACGCCGCCCGCACCGCCCCGGCCGTGCCGCCGTCGTCGCCGATCAGTGCGCGCATGGCGTCGGCCAGCCCGAACCGTTCCAGGGTGGGGACGACGAGGAACAGCCCGGTGACGAACACCATCAGCTGCCAGGGGATGAGCGCGGGACGCAGCACCGACCGGTCGCGCACGGCGAAGGCGGCCACGGCCACGACGGCGGCGACGGTCGCGGCGACGCCCAGCTGGATCCCGGTGTGCACGCCGGCGAGGATCGCCCCGATGAACAGCAGGCACGCGGCGCCGGTGGCGGAGAACAGCACCCAGTCCTGGACGGGCACCGGAGCGGGCGGGTCGTAGGTCTCCTCCCCGCGCATCCGCCGCCGCCAGTAGAAGACCCACAGCAGCACCATGGTCACGGCCAGGACCGCCAACTGCGGCACCCACATGCGCGCAGCGAACGCCCGGGTCTCCAGCGCCACGCGGTCGGCGGCGAGCAGGTTGGTCAGGTTGGACACCGGGAGGAGCAGGCTCGCGGTGTTGGCCAGCCACACCGTCGTCATGGCCAGTGGAAGGGTCGCGATCCGCGCGCGAGCCGCCAGAGCCAGCATGACGGGGGTCAGCAGTACCGCGGTCGTGTCCAGGTTGAGGAAGACGGTGGTGAGCGACGCGAACGCCACGCACAGCAGGAACAGCGCGGCGTAGTTGCCGCGTCCGGCCTGGGCCATCCGCTGCGCGATCGCGTCGAAGACCCCCGCCTCCTTGGTCAGCTCCGCGAGGATGATGACGCTGAACAGGAAGAGCAGCAGAGGCGCGATCCGCCCGACGCTGGAGCGGGCCGTGTCGGCGGGCAGCAGACCGGTGGCGACGAACACCGCGCCGAGCCCCAGGACGGCGATGCGGATCCAGTCGAGAACGCCCAAGGAGCCGGCGGCACGGCGCAGGGCCTCGGTCGGAGGGGGCGGCACGCGCGTCATGATTCCACAGGCGGCCGAGGCCCTGCGTCGCGGCCGCGCTCCGCGCGATACTGGCGCCATGACGACCCCCGGCCACCCCCAGGAGCGCCCGACCGACTTCTTCATCAGCTACTCGCCGGCCGACGAACGGTGGGCGTCCTGGATCGCCTGGCAGCTGGAGGCCGCCGGGCACCGCACGATGATGCAGGCGTGGGACTTCGTGCCCGGGACCAACTTCATCGACTACATGGACCGGGGCCTGTCGGAGGCCAAGGTGGTGGTGGCGGTGCTGTCGCGCAACTACCTGCGCTCGCGTTACGGGCGGCTGGAGTGGATGGCGGCGCTGCGTGCCGACCCGGACGACCCGGCGCGCAAGCTGGTCACCGTCCGCATCGAGGACTGCCCGATCGACGGCCTGCTCTCCACGATCACCTACGTGGACCTGGTCGGGGTGGACGACCCGGACGACGCGCGGCGGCTGCTGATGCGCCGCATCCAGGAGGCCCTCGCCGGACACGCGCGCCCCCTCGACGGCCCTGGCTTCCCCGGAGCGGGGCAGAACCGCCCCGGGCCGCTTCCCGGTGGCCGGGAACCGCTGATAGGGCGTCTGGAGGAGGCTGACGGGCCCGGAGGCGGGAGCGGCAGGCCGGGGCCCGCCGGAGAGCGGCCCGCCCGGCGGGCGCCCGTCGCCGCGCCGGCGTTCCCCGCGGCGGACGCCGGGCACGAGCCGCGCGAGCACCTCACCGTCCTGCACGTCTCCGGCCCCCGGTTCGGGCGGACGCTGGCCGAGCCCGGCGAGCCGACGACCGCGGTGGAGCTGCAGGACCGGATCTGGAGCGACGTGACCCGGCTGGCCGACGCCGGCGTGCCGCGCCCCGACCTGCTCGTCGTCACCGGGAACATCACCCACTCGGGCAGCCGCAAGGAGTTCGCCGAGGCGCTGTCGTTCCTGACGAGCCTGCGCGCGCTCCTGGGCCTGGAGGCGCAGCGCGTCGTCGTGGTGCCCGGCACCCACGACGTCACCCGCGCGGCCTGCCAGGCCTACTTCTCCAGCTGCGAGGCCGACGACATCGAGCCGCAGCCGCCCTACTGGCCCAAATGGCGGCACTACGCGGGCCTGTTCAAGGAGTTCTACCAGGGCATCGACGCGCTCGTCTTCGACAGCGCCCAGCCGTGGACGCTGTTCCCCGTCCCCGACCTGAAGGTCGTGGTGGCCGGGCTCAACTCGACGCTGCCGCAGTCCCACCGGGAGGAGGACCGCTACGGGCGCGTCGGCCAGGCGCAGGCCGCCTGGTTCAACCAGCGGCTGCGGCACTTCGAGGACGAGGGCTGGCTGCGCCTCGGCGCCGTCGAGCACACGCCCATCGCGGGCGAGCCCGGCGCCATGCGCGACCCCGAGACGGTGGAGACGCTCCTCGCCGCCCACATCAACGTGTTCTTCCAGGGGACCGAGTCGGACTACGGCGCCGTCCCCGTACTGGCCGGCGGCGACGTCCCCTGCGTCCCGGCGCTCGGTCCCGGCCGGCACCAGCTCGTCGTCGTGCGCGGGGACGGGCTGGAGCGCTGGATCCCCGAGGACGCCGCCAGGCGCGGCCCGGAACGCCTCGAACGGTCCTGGACGGCCGTGGGCGGAACGTTCCCGCCTGCCCTCGCGCAGACCCCTCCGGCCCCTCCGTCCCCGGAACTCGGCCCCGGCGGGGACGGCACCGCCGACCCCGTCCCCGACCCCACGGGGCGCCTGCTGGACCGCCTGACGGAGGCGTGCGAGACGCGGTTCGAGCGCGCCACGATCCGGCGCGTCGTCCCGCCCGCGCGCGAGGACGGCCGCGCCGACCCGCCGCACCTGCTGCTCACCCACCTTGAGGACGGCTTCGTCCGCCAGTACCGCATCGGCGCCCACGTGGGGCAGGTGACCGAGGCTGACGTGGACGCGTTCGTCCGGCACGTCCACGCCGACGGCACCGACCACGGCTCCGAACTGGTGTACCTGGGGCCGGCCCCGGCGCGGTCGGTGCGCGACGACGCGCTGCGCCGCGGCATCCGGGTGCGCAGCCTCACCGAGTTCCAGGGCCTGGTCGACCTGTCGGAGTACGTGGCGGCCCAGACGGGGCGGCTGTCCGCCGGCGGGCTCTACCCGCCGTCCCTGTACGTCCCCCAGCGCTACCGGGAGCTCGACCGGTTCCTCCCGGAGAGCGGCTCCGGCGACGGGCGGCGGCCGGGCGCGGACGTCCACGACGACGTCGTCGGCGAGATGCTGCGGCTGCTGGCCGCCGACCACGGGCGGTTCCTGCTGCTGCTCGGCGACTTCGGCCGCGGCAAGACCTTCGCGCTGCGGGAGCTGGCCCGCCGCATCCCGCAGGAGCTGCCGCACGTCGTCCCGATCCTCATCGAGCTGCGGGCGCTCGACAAGGCGCACTCGGTGGACGGCCTGGTCGCCGCGCACCTGGCCAACCACGGCGAGGAGCTCATCGACCTCAAGGCGTTCCACTACATGCTCCGCCAGGGCCGCATCGTCCTGCTCTTCGACGGGTTCGACGAGCTGGTCACGCGGATGACCTACGACCGGGCCGCCGACCACCTCGACACGCTGCTCCAAGCCGCCCAGGACAAGGCGAAGATCGTGGTGGCGAGCCGGACGCAGCACTTCAAGTCGCAGGCGCAGGTGCTGACCGCCCTCGGCGAGAAGGTCGGCGTGCTGCCGCACCGGCGCGTCCTCTCCCTGGAGGAGTTCACGCCCCCGCAGGTCCGCTCGTACCTGGTGAACCGGTACGGCGACGAGGACGCGGCCGAGGACCGGCTGAGCCTGCTCGCCGGGATCGAGGAGCTGCTGGCGCTGACGTCCAACCCGCGGATGCTGTCGTTCATCGCCGACCTGCCCGAGGAGCGGCTGCGCGCGGTGGCGCGGGCGCGCCGCGCCGTCAGCCCCGCCGACCTCTACCAGGAGATCCTGTCGTCCTGGCTCGCGTACGAGGCCGAGCGGGTCGGCGGCGCGGGAGGCCCGTCCGGGCTGGAGGCCGACGACATGTGGCAGGCCGTGGGCACGCTCGCGCTGCGGCTGTGGGAGGGCAACGAGCAGTTCCTGCGGCTCGCCGAGCTCGCCGACGTCGCCGACGCCCTCACCGGGCTCGCCGGGGGCCGGATGTCGACGCACCAGGTGACCCACGCCGTCGGCGCCGGGAGCCTGCTCGTGCGGACCCCCGAAGGGCTGTTCGGCTTCATCCACACGTCCGTCATGGAGTGGCTCGTCGCCCGGCACATCGCGGACGAGTTCGCCGAGGGCGCGGCACCGGCCGCCCTCGGCCGCCGCGCCCTGACCCAGCTCGCCGTCGACTTCCTGTGCGACCTCGCCGACACGCGCGCCTGCCAGGAATGGACGGCCCGGGTGCTCGCCGACCCCGAGGCCGACGACATCTCCCGCGCCAACGCGATCCGCATCACGACGCGGCTGCGCACCCCCGCGCACACCGACCTGCGCGGCGCCCGGCTGCAGGGCGAGGACCTGTCCTACCGCGACCTCCAGGAGGTCGACCTCACCGGCGCCGACCTCACCGACGCCCAGCTCGTGGGCGCGAACCTCTCGCGCGCCGTCCTGCGGGACGCCTCCCTCGCCGGGGCGCGCCTGGACGAGGCCACCCTCACGGGGGCCGACCTGCGCGGCGCCGACCTGTCCCGGGCCCGCCTGGCCCGCGCCGACCTGCGGGACGTCGCGGTGGAGGGCAGCCGCTGGACCCGCGCCGCCCTCGTCGACGCCGCGCTCCCCGACCGCGTCGCGGCCGCCCCCGAACTGCGCGAGGCGGCCATCGCGCCGGGCCGCCCGATCGACATCCAGGTCGCGCCGGCCGCGGTGGGCGTCCCCTACGGCTTCCATTTCCAGACCAGCCGCCTCCCCCAGCCGCTCGCCTACAGCCCCGGAGGCTCCGTCCTCGCCATCGGCAGCGAGGACGGAGGCGTCCTGGTCTGCGACGCCGTCACCGGCACGCCCCTGCGCAACCTCCAGGGCCACACCGACCGCGCCTACGCGGTCGCCTTCGACGGCGCGGGGGGCCTCCTGGCGAGCGGGTCCGCCGACGGCTCCGTCCGGCTGTGGGACCTCGCCACCGGCCACACCACGCACACCTTCGCCGTCCACCCCGACGGCGTGTGGCCCCTGGTGGTCGGGGGCCGCTCCCCCTCCGGCGGCGACCTCGTCGCCGCCGGAGCCGCCGACGGGACCATCAGGGTGTGGGACACCGTGTCCGGCCTGCTCCTGCACGAGCTGCCCGGGCACACCGCCCCCGTCTACACCGCCGTGTTCGACCCGGCCGGCTCGCTCATGGTCACCGGCGACGCGGGCGGCACGCTCCGCGTCTGGGACCTCGCCACCGGTGCGCTGCGCCGCGAGCTGGCCGGCCACCACGGCGCGGTGTTCCGCGCCGTGTTCCACCCGGACGGCTCCCTGCTCGCCGCCGGGGACGAGGCGGGCGTCGTCCGGCTCTGGGACATCCGCACCGGCGACATCCGCCAGGAACTCCTCGGCCACACCGGCCGCGTCTACGCCATCGCGTTCCACCCCGACGGGGGCCTCCTTGTCACCGGCGACACCGACGGGTCCGTCCGCCTCTGGGAGGACGGGCGGCAGCGCGGCGCCCTCACCGGCCACAGCGGGGGCATCTACCAGGCCGGCTTCAGCCCGGACGGCGGCCGCCTCGCCACCGCCGACAGCGCCGGGTCCGTCCGCCTGTGGGACCCGGTCACCGGCCGGCAGCGCCTCGAACTCGCCGGGCACCGCGGCGCCGTGTGGCCGTTCGCGTTCCGCCCGGACGGCGCCCAGCTCGCCACCAGCAGCAACGACGGCACGGCCCGGCTGTGGGACGCCGAGACCGGGCAGTGCCGCGCCGTGCTCCGCGGCCACGGCCGCCGCGTCACCGGCGTCGCGTTCAGCCCCGACGGCGGCCTGCTCGCCGCCAGCGGCAACGACGGCCTCGTGCGGCTCTGGGACCCGCGCTCCGGCCGGATGATCCGCGAGCTGCGCGGCGTCGCCGACAACCTCACCTCCGCCGTGTTCAGCCCCGGCAACTCCCAGCTCGCCACCGCCACCAACGACGGCGGCGTCCACCTGTGGCAGGCCGGCACGGGCACGTTCGAACGCGAACTCAACGTCGAGACCGACCACGTCTGGGCGCAGGCGTTCGCACCGTCCGGCGACGTCCTCGCCACCGCCAACGACGACGACTCCGTCCGCCTCTGGTACTGGACGACCGGCCGCGAGACCGTCAACCTCGCCGACCACCGGGGCCGCGTCCGCTCCATCGACTTCCAGCCCGGCGGCGCCCTGGTCGCCACCGGCTGCGACGACGGCGTCGTCCGCCTCTGGGACCCCGCCACGGGCGAACTCGCCGCCGCGCTGCGGGGCCACGGCGACCGCGTGTACCAGGTGTCGTTCTCACCGTCCGGGGACACGCTCGCCAGCGCGAGCAACGACGGGACCGTCCGCCTCTGGGACCCGTCCACGGACGATCTCCTGCACACCCTCACCGAGCACACCGGGCGCCTGTGGACGACCGCGTTCCACCCGTCCGGGGAGATGCTCGCCAGCGCCGGCGACGACCTGGTCGTGCGCCTCTGGGACCCGTCCGACGGGCGGCTGCTGCACACCCTCACCGGCCACACCCGCCGCGTCTGGTCCGCCGCGTTCAGCCCGGACGGCTCCCTGCTCGCCACCGCGGGCGACGACGGCGCCGTCATCCTGTGGGACGTCACCGACCGCACCGCCCCCGAACGCCGCGCCACCCTCCTCGGCCTGGCCGAGGGCTGGGCCGCCCTGGCCCCCGACGGCCGCTACAAGTGGGAGGGCAACGCCACCGCCGAGTTCTGGTACGCCGTGGGCATGTGCCGCTTCGAGCCGGGCGAACTCGACGCCTACCTCCCCGAGGTCCACCGCCTCCCCCTCGACGCCCCCTTCTAGGAGGCGCGGCGGGTGAGGGAGGCCCAGAGGGCGTCGATCTGGGTCTTCAGGTCGGCGAGGGTGCCGGAGTTGTCGATGACGTGGGTGGCGACGGCGCGGCGGTCGGCGCGTGACGCCTGGTTGGCCATGCGGGCGCGGGCGTCCTCCTCGGTCATGCCGCGGCGGGCGACGAGGCGGTCCAGCTGCGTCTCCTCGGGGGCGTCCACGACGACGACCTCGTCGTACATGCCGGCCAGGCCGTTCTCCGCCAGGAGGGGCACGTCGTAGACGACGACCGCGTCCGCGGGGGCGGCGTCCATCAGCTCCTGCATCCGCTCGCCCACCAGCGGGTGGACGATCGCGTTCAGGGCGGCGAGCCGGTCCGGGTCGGCGAACACGATGCGGCCGACCTTCTCCCGGTCGAGGGCGCCGGACGGCAGCAGGACGTCCCGGCCGAACTCCGCCACCACGGCGGCGAGGCCCGGGGTGCCGGGCTCCACCACCTCGCGGGCGATCCTGTCGGCGTCGATGACGACGGCGCCGTGCTCGCGCAGCCGCCTCGAAACCTCGCTCTTGCCCGAACCGATCCCGCCGGTGAGTCCCACTTTCAGCACGGGACTCACCCTAGCGGCGCGGCTACTGGGCGGATCCGGCGGGGACGAGGGCCTTGCGCATGTGCACGAGGGTGAGGTGCGCGGCGACGCGCTCCCGGTGCGTCTCGGCGTAGCCGAGCCGCCGGTACAGGCGCAGGTTCGCCTCGCTGAGGTGCCCGGTGAACAGCACGCACGCGTCGGCGCGCCCGGCGATCTGGCCCTCCAGCTCCGTCAGCAGGCGCCGCCCGATGCCGCGGCGCTGCAGATCGGGGACGACGACGAGCCGCCCGACCAGGCACGTGCGGTCGCTGAACTGGGCGCGGACGGCGCCGACGAGGCGGCCGCCCATGACCGCCTTCAGCACCACGGCGTCGCCGGCCAGCACCTTGCGCAGCTGCTCGTCCGACTCCACCAGCGGGGGGATGAACGGGTCGCCGTACAGCTGGGCCTCCGCGACGTAGGCGGCCCGCTGCACGGTCATCATCTCCCCGGCGTCCCCGGGAGCCGCTCGCTCGATCTCGACCGTCTCATCGCTCATGCGCAGTCACCTCGCGGGATGCGACCCCCGCACCCCCCGGTTCGCTCCGCTCATTTGGGGACCCTAGCGTCGGGCGCCGCCGGCGTCCGCTCACCGCCCGATCCGGACGGTCACCGCGACGGGGTAGTGGTCGGAGGCGTCGGACACGGGCACGTCGTAGTCGGTGACGAGCACGCCGTCCGACCCGAAGACCCAGTCGGTGCTGGTGCCGTCGGACCTGGTCGGGTACTGCTCGCCGCCGATCGCGGTGTTGCGCAGGTCGGTGCCGTCGGTCATCGCGGTCAGCTCCGGGCTGCCGGGGCCCGCGTTGAAGTCGCCGCCGATGATCGTGCGGGGCGCGCCGCCCCAGGCCCGCAGCAGCGCCGCGATCTCCCGGGCCCGCTCGCGGCCCCGGTCGTCGCCGCCCTCCAGGTGCGTCGACCACACGTCCACCGTGGTCCGGCCGACGGCGAGCCGCGCCCACACGTAGCCGCGGATCTGCGACCAGTCGCCCTTCGGCATTCGGCCCGTCCCGGAGCTGCGCACCGGCAGCGACGTCAGGATCGCGTTGCCGAACTGGCCGTCGGCGGCGGGCCCCCAGATCAGCTGCATGCCGAGGCGCCGCGACAGCCACACGGCGACGTCGGTGGTACCGGACAGCAGCGACCCGCGCCCGGCCTCCTGCAGCAGGACGACCTGCGCGCGCTGCCCCTCGATGACGCGGGCGACGCCCTCCGGGTCGAGGCGGCCGGACTGGTTGACCGCGTCGTGGATGTTGTAGCTGAGCACCCGCACCTGCCCCGGGGCGGGCGCCGCCGAGGCCTCGCCGTCCGGCGCGGCCACGGTGAACACGAGGGTGCCGGCGAGCAGCACCAGCGCGGCGGCCCCGGCGGTGAGGGCCCGCAGCGGGGCGCGGGCGGGCAGCGGGCCGCCGCGCGCCGCGGCGATCGCCGCGAGCGCGCCGAGCAGGATGCCGGCGAGGCCGGGCAGCAGGTTGTTGGGGACCGGCAGCGGCGAGACCGCGCTGACCTGGTACGGGATGAGGATCACGGCGATGAGCAGCCCGCCGACGGCGGCGCCGGCGTCCACCCGCCAGACGGGCCCGCCGGTCCCGGCGCGGCGCAGCGGCGCACGGCAGGCCACGGCCAGCAGCCACGCCGACAGCACCTGCCCGACGATCACGATGGGGACGACCTCGATGCCGGAGACCGCGTACGTCCCGGCGACGGCGCCCGCGCCGACGCCGAGGACCGTCCCGCCGAGCACGCACACGCCGCCCGGCACGGCCCGCACGGCGAGCCCGGAGGCCAGGAACGCCAGCGCGAGGCCCTGCCCGATCACGATCGCGACGTGCGCGCCGGTCAGCGACTGCCACCCCGACGACGCCACGAAGGCGGGGCTGGCGAGGACGAGGATCTGCAGCGCGAGGAACGGCCCGAACGCCGCGGCGCCGAGCGCGTCCCGCCAGGACACGCCGGGCGCGGTGACGGGGCCGGACGCGAGCTCGCGGTACAGCGCGGCGGCGCCGACCCCGACGAACGCCAGGCACGCCAGCCAGGGGCCGAGGCCGTCGCGCCACACCGGGTCCCAGGTGGCGAAGCACATCCGGACGGCGCCGTCGATGGACAGGCCCGCGACGGTGGCGGTGGCGAAGCCGACGCCGGACAGGCCGCGGGCGCCCTCGTACAGCGCCGCGACGGCGATCATGCCGATGGCGGTGCCGGCGAACGCGAGCCCGGTGCGCGGGTCGAGCGCCTGCGCGAGGAGCCGGACGGCGAACAGCCCGCCGACGCCGGCGAGCAGCAGCCCGCGCGGGCCGGCGAAGCGGCGGATCAGCGGGGCGGTGAACCCGGCGAGGTAGACCGCGAGCACCGCGCCGCCGGCGGCCGCGGTCCCGGCCTGGTCGGCGAAGTGGTCGAGCTGCGGCAGCGAGAACCGCAGCGTCTGCGCGAGCACCGCGACGGTCACGGCGATCAGCGCGAGTCTGGCGGGGCCCTGCGGGACGATCGGGGGGCCGGCCGCGGCCGGGCCGCCGGTCCTGGTGCCTACGTCTGTGCTGGCCAATTGAACGACTGCTCCCGGGGGACGAGCGGACCTTCGGGACGTGCGGATGCTGCGGCGCGCCGCGGACCGGCGCGAGCCTTCAAGGTCATGGTGGCGCAACCGCAGCACGGCCGGAGGCCGATCTCGAAAGATCGTTCTCCGGCCGTGTTCAGGGTCTCACCGGCCGCCGCGCGGGCCGCCGGGGCGGCCGCGCGCGGACGGCGCGTCGGCTGGGCGTCACTGCCCGCCGGAGAGCTTCTCCCGCAGTGCGGCGAGCGCCTCGTCGGTGGCCAGGGCGCCACCGCCGGACTCGCTCTCGCCGCCGCCGGAGTAGGAGGTCTCGGCAGCGCCGCCGCCCGTGGGCTCGGCACCGGCCTCCGCCTCGGCCTTGCGGGCCTCCTCGATCTGCTTGCGGTGGGCGTCGAAGCGGGTGCGGGCCTCGGCGTACTGCCGCTCCCAGGTCTCGCGCTGCTCGTCGAAGCCCTCGAGCCACTCGCCGGTGTCGGCGTCGAAGCCCTCGGGGTACTTGTAGTTCCCCTGGTCGTCGTACTCGGCCGGCATGCCGTACAGGGTCGGGTCGAAGTCCTCTTCCTCGATCCCTGCGGCGCTCTCGTTGGCCTGCTTGAGCGACAGGCTGATCCGGCGCCGGTCGAGGTCGATGTCGATGATCTTCACGAAGATCTCGTCGCCGACCTGGACGACCTGCTCGGGGATCTCCACGTGCCGCTCGGCCAGCTCGGAGATGTGCACCAGGCCCTCGATGCCCTCCTCGACGCGGACGAACGCGCCGAACGGCACCAGCTTGGTGACCCGGCCCGGGACGACCTGCCCGATCTGGTGGGTCCGGGCGAACTGCTGCCACGGGTCTTCCTGGGTCGCCTTGAGCGACAGGGAGACGCGCTCGCGCTCCATGTCGACGTCCAGGACCTCGACCGTGACCTCCTGGCCGACCTCGACGACCTCGGAGGGGTGGTCGATGTGCTTCCAGGACAGCTCGGAGACGTGCACCAGACCGTCGACGCCGCCGAGGTCGACGAACGCGCCGAAGTTGACGATCGAGGACACGACGCCCTTGCGGACCTGGCCCTTCTGCAGCGTGTTGAGGAAGGTCTGGCGGACCTCGCTCTGCGTCTGCTCCAGCCAGGCGCGGCGGGACAGGACCACGTTGTTGCGGTTCTTGTCCAGCTCGATGATCTTGGCCTCGAGCTCGCGCCCGACGTAGGGCTGCAGGTCGCGGACCCGGCGCATCTCGACCAGCGAGGCCGGCAGGAAGCCGCGCAGCCCGATGTCGAGGATGAGACCGCCCTTGACGACCTCGATGACCGTGCCGGTGACGATGCCGTCCTCGTCCTTGATCTTCTCGATCGTGCCCCAGGCGCGCTCGTACTGGGCGCGCTTCTTGGACAGGATCAGCCGGCCCTCCTTGTCCTCCTTCTGGAGGACGAGGGCCTCGACGTGGTCTCCGGTGGAGACGACCTCGTTCGGGTCCACGTCGTGCTTGATGGACAGCTCACGCGAGGGGATGACGCCCTCGGTCTTGTAGCCGATGTCGAGGAGGACCTCGTCACGATCGACCTTGACGACAGTGCCTTCGACAATGTCGCCGTCGTTGAAGTACTTGATGGTCTCATCGATCGCCGCGAGGAAGGCTTCCTCGGACCCGATGTCGTTGACCGCTACCTGCGGGGTGGTCGAGGTGGCCTCGGTGCTGCTCGTCATGTGTCGGCTGGCTCCGGTACGGACATGGAAGTCGTGATGGGCAATGCGCGGAGGGCCGTTATCCGCCCTGCCGAAGACCGGAAGGGAACGCGGGCAAACGCCGCGCAAAAGAACCGAACCGATGTCGCCGACCTGACCGAGCGCGAGCCTGCTCCGTCCGAAGCGCGCGCAGGCCCACAGCGCAGCGATCAGGATATGGGACCGAAGTCCCGTGGTCAATCCGCCCGGCGGCGCCGCGATCAGTACGTCCGCGCGTAGGCCCGGTACGGCTTGGCGATCCGGTCCTCGGCCGCCTTGGGAAACGTCACCGTGTTCGGATCTCCGTCGGAGGTGTACCGCTCGTCGGGGTTCTTGTCCAGGTACTCCAGCCACGCCGTGGAGCAGTACTTGGCGCAGTCGTTCTCCTTGATCTTTCCCTCGGAGCGCACCCGGTCGATGTTCCACCGGTCGAAGCCGGTGTCGAAGGGCGAGACCGACGGCCGCCACCCGGCCAGGAAGATCCCCTGGAAGGCGTACCGGCCGTCCTGCTTCTCGGCCCACGCCTTCTTCTTCGGGACGGCCCCGAACGGGTACGCGAACGTGGTCGCGTGCGCCCCGGTGAGCCGGACGATCCGGTCCTCCATGTCCCCGATCTCGTTGTGCACGCCCTTCTCGGACATGCCGGACAGGCTCGGGTGGGACACGGTGTGGTTGCCGAGCTCGAACCCGTGCTGCCGGAGCCATGTCAGCCCGGCGGCGGCCCGCGTCTCGTCCATCCCGAACAGCTCCTTGTTCAGGTAGAACGTCGCGACCGGCCGGAACCCCGGGTTCTCCCGCGCGACCTGCTCGATCACCGCCACGGCCGTGTCGGGCACGGGGTTGCCCTGCGGGTCCAGGCCGAAATGCCCGGGCGTGCTGTCGTCGAACGTGAGGACCACGGGATGCCTGCCCGCCGGGACGTCGATCCGCCCGCTGACGAACTCCGCCGCCGTGATCGGGTAGTAGCCGTCCTTGGCGAGCCCGGTCAGCTCGTCGTACAGCTCCTTGCTCGACCGGTCCAGCGACAGCTCCGCCTTCTTCATGATCCGGTGGTACATCAGCACCGGGATCTGCCCCAGCTCGTTCGCCTTGGCCGCGGCCGCCCCGGGCGCCGCCGCGGGAATGGGCGCGGACGCCGTCACCGTGGGCGTGGCGCTCCCAGAAGCCCCCGGCAGGGGCGCGACCCCGGCCTTGGCCGCCCGCGCGGCGTGCGTCGCCTCGGACGCCGCCCCGGCCTGCCGAGCCACGTTCTCCTTGCGATGTTCCTTCCGCCCCCCGGGAAGCGTCAGCCCCAGGACCACGGCACAGACGACCACAACTCCAGCGATCTTGTGAAGGAGAGGCACAGTACCCCCGCCGGTAGACCCGAACAGGACCAGGGGGACAGCGTACGACCCCCCGGACATCTACGGACACCAACCGACGTACCCATATGACCCTCCCCCACCACCCCCGCCTCGCCCGACATCAACCAAAGTCCGAAAACCCCCGGTAAAACCCGCCCACCTCCGAAAAGCACCGCCTGAGAAATCCCGGCTCCTCGGCCCGCGAATGGCGGCGGCGAAACAGCGCACATCAGCAGGAGAAAGGGCGATGAAAGCCGCAAATAGGCAGAAATCACCTCGGCCGGGCAGGAAACGTCCAACCGGTCGACGTGGCGCCCGACTCCGGAGCGAGGCGGCCGGCCGTGGCCGGTTAGGTTAGGCTTCCCTCACTCATCGGTCGATGTCGGAGGAAAGCAGTGCCAACCGTGCTCGGCAGGCGCGAATGAGCGCGGTCACGAGGACGCCGCCCGCGTCGCGTCCCGGGTCCGGCGCCGCGGCGGCGCGCAGGAGTCGCCTCGCGGGGGTGGGCGTACTCGTCGCGGTGCTCGCGGCGGCGGGGGCGGCGTCGCTCGCCGTCGGCGCGCGGGCGCTGAGCCCCGGCGAGGTCTGGGACGGGCTGTTCGCCGGGCCGGACTCCGATCAGCGGCTCACCCAGATCAGGCTCATCGTGCGGACGGTGCGGGTGCCCCGGACGGTGCTCGCGATCGTGGCGGGCGCCGCCCTGGGGGTCGGCGGGGCGCTGATCCAGGGGTGCACGCGCAACCCGATCGCCGACACGGGCCTGCTGGGGGTGAACTCCGGGGCCTCGTTCGCCGTGGTGTCGGCGGTGTCGGTCTTCGGGTTCACCAACCCGTTCCAGTACGTCTGGTTCGCCTTCCTCGGGGCGGGGATCGCCGGGGGCGTGGTGTTCGGGCTGGCGAGCATCGGGCGGGGGGCCGGCAACCCGCTGACGCTCGCCCTGGCCGGGCAGGGCGTCACGGTCTTCCTGGCGGCGATGACCACGGCGGTCGCCCTGTCGGACCGGCAGTCGCTGAACGCGCTGCGCTTCTGGAACGCGGGGTCGGTGGCCGGTGTGAAGTTCCCTGTCATCTGGCCGGTGGCCGGGTTCGTCGCGGTCGGGCTCGTCCTGGCGCTGACCACGCTGCCCGCCCTGAACCTCCTCAGCATGGGCGACGACGTCGCGCGGGCCGTGGGGGTGAACACCGCTCTCACCCGGACGGTCGGCATCGTCGCCGTCACCCTGCTGGCGGGCGCGGCGACGGCCGCGTGCGGCCCCATCGCCTTCCTCGGGCTCATGGTGGCCCATGTGGCGCGGTACGCGACCGGCCCGGACTACCGCTGGCTGGTTCCGTACGCGGGGCTGCTCGGCGCCGCCGTCCTCCTGGTCTGCGACATCGCGGGCCGCCTGGTCGCGCGGCCGGGCGAGCTGGACGCGGGCATCGTCGTCGCGCTGGTCGGCGCCCCGTTCTTCGCGGCCCTGGTGTGGCGCGGAAAGCTCAGGAACGCATGAGCGGGACGGACCTGGAGCGGCCGGTGGCGCCGGGCGTGCGGCTCGGCCGGGTGTCGTTCGTCTGGCGGCCCTGGCCCGTCCTGGTCACGCTGCTGCTGGCGGCGGCGGCGTTCCTGGTGTTCTGCCTGTCCGTCGGCGCCGGCGACTTCCCCATCGGCCTGCCCCGGGTCGTCGCGACGATCGCCGGCCGCGGGGAGCGGTTCGACACCTTCGTGATCATGGATCTGCGGCTGCCGCGCGCCCTGGCCGGGCTGGTGGCGGGGGTCGCGCTCGGGGTCTCGGGCGCGATCACGCAGTCCGTCGCGCGCAACCCGCTGGCCAGCCCGGACGTCCTCGGGATCACCCAGGGCGCCGGCGCGGTCGCGGTGCTGCTGCTGACGGCGTCGGGCGGGGCCGCCGCGGCGGTCACCGGGGCCGTGGGGCTCCCCGCGGCGGCACTCGCGGGCGGTCTCGGCACCGGTCTGCTGGTGTACCTCCTCGCGTGGCGCCGCGGTGTCGACGGTTTCCGGCTCGTCCTCATCGGCGTCTCGGTGAGCGCGGTGATGCAGGCGGTCACGACCTGGCTGCTGGTCACGGCGGACATCACCGACGTGGCCCGGGCCCAGGTGTGGCTGGTCGGCTCGCTGGACGGCCGGTCGCCGGGCCATGCCTGGACCGCGCTCGGCTGCGCGCTCGCGCTCCTGGCCGTCGTGGCGGGCGCGGCGTTCCAGTTCAGGCCGCTGCACTTCGGCGACGAGGTCGCCGCCGGTCTGGGCGTCAGGTACCCGGTGGTGCGGGCGGTCATGCTGCTGTGCGCGGTGCTGCTGGCGGGCGTGGCGGTGAGCGCGGCGGGCCCGGTCCCGTTCGTCGCGCTGGTGGCGCCGCAGGCGGCGATGCGGCTGGCGAGGTGCCCGACGCCGCCGCTGGCGGCCTCCGGCCTGGTGGGGGCGTCGCTGCTGACCGGCGCGGACCTGGCGGCGCGCACCGCGCTTCCGGTGGCGCTGCCGGTCGGTGTGGTGACCGCCGCGATCGGCGGCCCCTTCCTGGTCTATCTGCTGGTGCGGGCGAATCTGAGGAAGGCGGCATGATGGCGCGGCGGAGCAGAGGCGAACCGGATCTCGCGGCCGGCCGGCCGGACGGGCCCGGCGACGGCGCGGCGCGGCTCGCCGCCAGCGGCGTCGCCGTCGGGTACGGCGGGCGGACGGTCATCGACGGGCTCGACGTGCGGATCCCGTCCGGAGTGATCACCACGATCATCGGGCCCAACGGCTGCGGCAAGTCGACCCTGCTGCGGACCTTGGCGCGGCTGCTCAGGCCGGCCAGGGGCACGGTCGTGCTGGACGGCGCCGACATCGCCGGGCTCCGGACGAGGGACGTGGCGAGAAGGCTCGGCCTGCTGCCGCAGGCGCCGGTCGCGCCGGAGGGGCTGACGGTGGCCGACCTGGTCGCCAGGGGCCGCCACCCGCACCAGAGCTGGCTGCGGCAGTGGTCGTCGGACGACGCCGGCATCGTGGAGCGCGCGCTGGCCATGACCGGGGTGTCGGATCTGGCGGACCGCCCGGTGGACACGCTGTCGGGCGGGCAGCGCCAGCGCGTCTGGATCTCGATGATCCTGGCGCAGGGCACCGACCTCCTGCTGCTGG
Organism: Actinomadura coerulea; assembly: GCF_014208105.1. Classification (NCBI taxonomy): domain Bacteria; kingdom Bacillati; phylum Actinomycetota; class Actinomycetes; order Streptosporangiales; family Thermomonosporaceae; genus Actinomadura; species Actinomadura coerulea. The sequence goes on along the minus strand of NZ_JACHMQ010000001.1, from coordinate 876,928 downwards.
ACGAGCCGACCACGTACCTGGACCTGGCGTACGCGATCGACGTCCTGGACCTGGTGGACGACCTGCACGAGGCGGGGCGCACCGTGGTCATGGTGCTCCACGACCTCAACCTGGCCGCGCGCTACAGCGACAACCTCATCGTGATGCGGGCGGGGTCGATCCTGGCGCAGGGGCATCCGAGGGACGTGATCACCGCCGGGCTGCTGGACGAGGCGTTCGGGCTGCGCGCCGAGGTGATCGACGACCCGGTGGGCGACCGGCCGCTCATCGTCCCGATCGGCCGCGCCCACGCCCGGCCGGGACCCGGCGGTCCACCGGCCCGAACAGTAAGTTAGGTTAGCCTTTCCTTACCTACCCACGTCACGACCGGCCCCCCGCACCAGGTCGTGCCGGAAAGCGCACAAGCGAGGATTTCGCATGACCCCCCATCGAACGACGTTCACGAGTTCCCGGCGGCGGCTGGCGGCGGCGCTGTGCGCCGCGGTCCTCGGCGCCGGCCTGCTCGCCGGATGCGGTTCCGACTCGGCCGAGCCTGGCGGGGACGCCCAGGCCGCCGCGGGCGGCGTGTTCCCGGTCACCGTGGAGCACGCCTTCGGCTCCACGGAGATCACCAAGGCCCCGCGGCGGGTCGTCTCCGTCGGCTACACCGACGACCAGACCATCCTGGAGTTCGGTGTCAGGCCGGTCGGCATGGTCGACCAGTACCCCAACCCGCCGGGCCGGTCCCCCGACATCAACACCCAGTGGCCCTGGGTGAAGGACAAGTGGGGCGGCGCCCGCCCCGAGGTCGTCATGAACAACGGCGACTCCGGACCGAACTTCGAGAAGATCGCCGCCCTGCGGCCGGACCTGATCATCGCGGTCTACTCCGAGATCGACAGGGCCGCCTACGACAAGCTCTCCAAGATCGCCCCGACGGTGGGCCGGACCAAGGCCGAGAAGGAGCCGTTCAGCGCGCCGTGGCAGGACAACGCGGTGCACATCGCCAAGGCCCTCGGCAGGGAGGCCGAGGGCAGGACGAAGGTCGCCGGCATCCAGGCCAAGCTCGACGCCGCCCGCAAGGCGAACCCGGGGTTCGGGAGCCAGACCGCCGTCGTGCTGTCCTGGTACAAGAACTCGGTCGCCCCCTTCACCACCACCGACGTGCGCGGGCAGCTGGTGTCCGGCATCGGATTCAAGGGCGCCACCGAGATCGACAAGATCGCGGACGGCAAGTTCTTCACCGTGCTGTCCCCCGAGCGCGTCGACCTCGTCGACGTCGACCGGATCTTCGTCATCAACGACAGGGCCGACCAGGAGGCGCTGAAGAAGTTCGAGCTGTTCGCCAACCTCTCCGCCGTCAAGGGCGGGAAGGTCTCCTACCTGCTGGACAGCGAGGGACCCGCGGTCGGCGCCGCCCTCTCCCAGAGCACCCTGCCGTCCCTGCCGTACGCGATCGACGCGATCGTCGAGTCGGCCGGCTGACCGCGTGACCGCCACGGGCACCCGCCCCGACCCGGCCGCCCTGCGCACGGCGACCGGGCGCGAGGCCACCCGATGGGTCGCGGCGCGCTGCCGCGAGGCGCCGTGGATGACGGCCGCGGCCGTCCTCACCACGGTGGCCGGCGCGGCGCTGCAGGTGCTGCCCGTGCTCCTGCTCGGCCGGGTGGTCGACGAGGCCGCCGGCGGCGGATCGGAATCCACCCTGATCACCATCGGGGTGCTGATGGCGGTCGGCGCACCGCTCGCCGCGGCGGCCTCCGCGGCGTCGACGCACCTGATCGGACGGCTCGGCGCGGACCTGCTCGCGCGGCTGCGGGAGGGCGCCGTCCGGGCGGTGCTCGCCATGCCGAGCGCGCGGATCGAGCAGGCCGGTCGGGGCGACGTGCTCTCCCGGGTCGGCGACGACGTCGCCGTCCTGTCGAAGGGCATCCGCACGGCCGTCCCCACGGTCTTCTCGGCGGGGGTGCTGGTCGCCATCGCCACCGCGGGGATGTTCGGCCTCGACTGGCGGCTCGGCCTGGCGGGCCTCGGCGCGCTGCCCGCGTACGCGCTGGCGCTGCGCTGGTACCTGCCGAGGTCGGCCCCGCTCTACACGAGGCAGCGGGCGGCCCAGGCCGACCGGGCGCAGGAGCTGATCAGCGGCCTGGACGGGATCGGCACAGTCCGGGCGTACCGCCTGGAGAACGCCTTCCAGGCGAAGGTCGCCCGCGAGTCGTGGCGGGTGCGCGAGATCGGCATCGAGGTGTTCCGCCTCTTCGGCCGGTTCGTCGGCAGGGAGAACCGCGCCGAGTTCATCGGGCTGGTCCTGATCCTCGCGGTGGGGTACGCCCTGCTGGAGGCCGGCGCCGCCGGCCTGGGCGAGGTGGCGGCGGCCCCCCTGCTGTTCCACCGCCTGTTCAACCCCCTGGGCGCCATCCTGTTCACCTTCGACGAGGCCCAGAAGTCGGGCGCGAGCCTGACCCGGCTGGTCGGGGTGCTCGGGGAGGCCGGGGACGGGCGGCTGGTGGGCTCCGCCGAGCCGGCTGACGCCGCCGCCTACCCGGTGGTGGTCGAGGGGCTGACGTTCGCCTATCCCGGAACCGGCGAGCCGGTCCTGCGGGACGTCGACCTGGCGATCCCCGCGGGCGGCTCGCTCGCGCTGGTGGGCGCGACCGGCGCGGGAAAGTCGACCCTGGCCGCGCTCGTCGCGGGCATCGGGACCCCGCAGGCCGGATCGGTGCGCATCGGGCGGACGGACCTCGCCGGCCTGGACGAGGCCGGAGCGCGCGCACTGGTGAGCATCCTGACGCAGGAGACGCACGTCTTCTCCGGCCCGCTCCGCGCCGACCTGCGGCTGGCCGCGCCGGAGGCGACGGACGCCGAACTGGTGGACGCGCTCCGCACGGTCGGCGCGGACGGATGGGTGGACGCGCTGCCCGGCGGGCTGGACACCCTGGTCGGCGAGGGCGGCGAGCGCCTCGACGCCACCCGGGTCACCCAGGTGGCCCTGGCCCGGCTGGTCCTGAGCAGATCCCCGGTCGTGGTGCTGGACGAGTCGACCGCGGAGGCGGGCAGCCAGGGGGCCGCCGAGCTGGAGCGGGCCGTGCTCGCCGCATGCCGGGGCCGCACGACGCTGCTCGTGGCGCACCGGCTGACCCAGGCGCGGATGGCCGACCGGATCGCCGTGCTGGACGGCGGCCGCGTCGTGGAGCAGGGCACGCACGAGGAACTGGTGGCCCGGGGCGGCGGGTACGCGCGGCTGTGGCGGGCCTGGCGGGCGGGAGGCTGAGCTCACGATGACGACCCCGGACGGGCCCCGCACGGGGGCCGGGATCCTCCGGTCCGCGCTGCGCCGCAACGCCCGCGCCATGGCCGGGGGCACCGTCCTCATGGGCATGTACCAGGCGGGCGAGACCGCCTTCCCCATCGCGCTCGGCCTGATCGTCGACCACGCGCTCCGGGACCGGAGCCTCGGCGCGCTCGGCCTGTCCTTCGCCGCGCTCGCCGCGATCATCACGACCGTGTCGTTCTCGTGGCGGTTCGGGATGCGCGTCCTGCAGAGGGCCAACACGACCGAGGCGCACCGGTGGCGGGTGCGGGTCGCGGCCTGCGGGCTCCAGCCGGTGGCCAGGGACGTCGACCTCAAGTCGGGCGAGGTGCTGGCGATCGCCACCGAGGACGCCGACCAGACCGCCGACATCATCGAGGTGGTGCCGCTGCTGGTCAGCTCCCTCGTCGCGGTGCTGGTCGCGGCGGTCGCGCTCGGCACGGCCAGCGCCGGCCTCGGCCTGCTGGTGATCGTGGGGACCGTCGGGATCCTGTCGGTGCTGAGCGTGCTGTCCAGGCGCATCGGCTCCCGCACCCGCGAGCAGCAGGCCCGGGTGGCGCGGGCGGGCGCGAAGGTCGCCGACCTGATCGCCGGCCTGCGCCCGCTGCACGGCTTCGGCGGCAACCGCGCGGCGCTCCGGTCCTACCGCGGGGTCAGCGGGGAGGCGAGGGACCAGGCGATCGCCGTCGCCAGGGCGAACGGCGCCTACGCGGGCACGGCGGTCGCCCTCAACCTGCTCCTCGCCACCGCCGTGACGCTGCTGGCCGGCCGGCTCGCGTTCCAAGGCCGGATCACCACCGGAGAACTCGTCATGGCCGTCGGCCTGGCGCAGTTCGTCATGGAGCCGCTCAAGCTCTTCTCGGAGATGCCGAAGTACGTCATGGTCGCTCGCGCGTCCGCCGAGCGGATGGCCCTGGTGCTGGCCGCGCCGCCGGTGGCGGTCCCGGGCTCTGACCGTCCCGCCGCGGACGGCGGCCTGGAGGTCGACCGCGTCCAGTACGGCTCCCTGCGGAAGCTGCAATTCCACGTACCCGCCGGCCGGCTCGTCGCCGTCGCCGCCTACGGGCAGCGCTCGGTGGCCGACCTGGTGGCGGTCCTGGCCGGCGACGCCCCGCCGAGCGCGTTCGACGGGGCGGTGCGGGTCGGCGGGCGTGAGACGGCGCACCTGGAGGTCGGCGCGCTCCGCGAGCACCTGCTGGTGAACCCGTCCCACGCGGAGATCTTCGCGGGGACCCTCCGCTCGAACATCGACCCGTCGGGCACCGCCCGCCTGGTCTCCGAGGCCGTCGAGGCCTCCCTGCTGACCGATGTCGTGGCCCTCCACCGCGATGGCCTCGACCACCCCGTCCGCGACCGCGGCGCGAACCTCTCCGGCGGGCAGCGCCAGCGCCTGTCCCTCGCCCGCGCCCTGGCCGCCGACGCCCCCGTCCTGGTGCTGCACGACCCCACCACCGCCGTGGACGCCGTCACCGAGCAGCTCATAGCGCGCAACATCGCCGCCCTGCGCCGGGGCCGCACCACCCTGCTGATCACCAGCAGCCCCGCCCTCCTGGACGCCGCCGACCAGGTCCTGGTCCTGGACGAAGGCGTCATCACCAGGGAGGGCACCCACCGCGACCTCCTGGCCACCGACGCCACCTACCGCCAAGCAGTGGCCCGCTGACCCACCCCGGCAAACGACCTCGCACCCACTACTGCGCCCACCTCAGCCGCCGCAGCACCCCGCGACAAGCTGGGGCTCGCGATCGCGTCCGAAGGCAGATTCAAGCGAAGCAAGAATCTGATCGCGCAGCGAGTCGAAGCGATGCCAGCGATCGCCCGCGTTTATCGACGATGGAGGGCCGCCAGGCCCGAAGGAGGAGAAAAACGCAATTCAATGAGCAGCGTCCTGCCAGGTGCGGCCGGTGCCCATGGAGACGCTGAGGGGGGCGCGTAGTTCGTAGGCGGCGGCCATCTGGGTGCTGACGAGGGTTTTCAGGTCGTCGAGTTCGCCGGGGGCGACTTCGAAGACGAGTTCGTCGTGGACCTGGAGGAGTATCCGGGAGGTGAGGCCGGCGTCGCGGAGGGCGCGGTCGACGTTGAGGCTGGCGACCTTGACGATGTCGGCGGCCGAACCCTGGATGGGGGCGTTGAGGGCCATGCGTTCGGCCATCTCGCGGCGCTGGCGGTTGTCGGAGTTGAGGTCGGGCAGGTAGCGGCGGCGGCCGAGGATGGTCTCGGTGTAGCCCTCCTGGCGGGCCTTGGCGACGATGTCGCGCAGGTAGTCGCGGACGCCGCCGAACTGCTCGAAGTACTCCTCCATGAGGCCGCGCGCCTCGTCGGGGGAGATCCGCAGCTGCTGGGAGAGGCCGTAGGCGGACAGGCCGTAGGCGAGGCCGTAGTTCATGGCCTTGATGCGCGCGCGCAGTTCGGAGTCGATCTGCTCGGGCGGGAGGCCGAAGACGCGGGAGGCGGTGATGGTGTGGAAGTCGGCGCCGGTGCCGAAGGCCTCCAGCAGCGCCTCGTCCTCCGACAGGTGCGCCATGATGCGCAGTTCGATCTGGGAGTAGTCGGCGGTGAGGAGGGACTCGTAACCGTCGCCGACGACGAACGCCTCGCGGATCTGGCGGCCTTCGGCGGTGCGGATGGGGATGTTCTGCAGGTTGGGGTCGGTGGAGGAGAGCCGGCCGGTGGCGGCGATCATCTGGTTGAACGTGGTGTGGATGCGGCCGGCGTCGTCGGCCATGGGGATCAGGGAGTCGACGATGCTCTTGAGCTTGGCGACCTCCCGCCACCGCAGGATGTGCTCCAGGACGGGGTGGCCGTCCTTCTCCAGGAGGGTCGTGAGGGCTTCGGAGTCGGTGGTGTAGCCGGTCTTGGTGCGCTTGGTCTTGGGCAGGTTCAGCTCGTCGAACAGGACCTGCTGGACCTGCTTGGGCGAGCCGAGGTTGAACTCGCGTCCGACGGCGGCGTGGGCCAGCTGCTCCTGCTCCTTGACCTGGCCGCCCAGGGAAGCCGACAGGCCGGCCAGGTGGTCGGCGTCGACGGCGATGCCGGCGCGCTCCATGGCGGCGAGGACGCCGACCAGGGGCAGCTCGACCTCGTGCAGGAGGCGGGTGGCGCCGCGCTTGTCGAGGTCCTTGTCGAGGACGTCGGCGAGCTCGGTGACGGCGCGCGCGCGGACGGCGAGGGCTTCGGCGGCCTCTTCCTCACCGGAGCCGTCCAGGGTGAGCTGGCCGGTGTCCTCGGTCTCGCTGCGCAGCTCGCGGTGCAGGTAGCGCAGGACGAGGTCGGCGAGGTCGAACGTGCGCTGTCCGGGGAGCGCGAGGTAGGCGGCGAGCGCGGTGTCGCTGGTGACGCCCTCCAGCCGCATGCCGCGCGCGGCGAGCGCCAGCATCGGGCCCTTGGCCTCGTGGATCGCCTTGGGGCGGGCGGGGTCGGCGAGGTAGGCGGCGAGGGCGCGCTCGTCGTCCTCGATCAGCCCGGCCGGGTCGAGGTGGACGGCGGGGCCCTTGGCGGACGCCAGCGCCAGCGCGGTGATCTCACCGGTGCCGCGGCCCCAGGTGCCGGTGACGGCGACGCCGATCCGCTCGGCGGTGTTGGCGTCGAGCCAGGCGCCGAGCGCGCCGGGTTCGAGCGCCTCCACCTCGACGTCGAAGCCCTCCTCGGCCTCGGGCTCGGCCGCCGAGATCGAGGAGTACAGCCGTTCGCGCAGGACGCGGAACTGCAGCGAGTCGAACAGGGTGTGGATCTCCTCGCGGTCCCACTGGCCCATCGTCAGCTGCGGAGGCGTCAGCTCCAGGCCGACCTCGCAGTCGAGCTTGTTGATCTGCTGGTTGCGCAGGACGCCGGACAGGTGCTCGCGCAGGCTGTCGCCGGCCTTGCCCTTGATCTCGTCGACCCGGTTCACGAGGGTGTCGAGGTCGCCGTACTTGGTGAGCCACTTGGCGGCGGTCTTCGGGCCGACGCCGGGGACGCCGGGCAGGTTGTCGCTGCTCTCCCCCACGAGGGCTGCGAGCTCGCGGTACCGCTCGGGCGGGACGCCGTACTTGGCCTCGACGGCCGCCGGGTCCATCCGGGCGAGCTCCGACACGCCGCGGACCGGGTACAGGATCGTCACCGAGTCGTCGACCAGCTGGAACGCGTCGCGGTCGCCGGTGACGATGAGGGTCTGCATCCCCGCGCGGGTGGCCTGGACGGACAGTGTGGCGATGATGTCGTCGGCCTCGAACCCGGCGACCGACATCCGCGGGATGCGCAGCGCGTCCAGCACCTCGAAGATCAGGCTGACCTGGCTGCGGAACTCGTCGGGCGTCTTCTGCCGGCCCGCCTTGTACTCCACGTACTGCTCGTGCCGGAACGTCGGCTCGGAGCGGTCGAACGCCACCGCGATGTGGGACGGCTGCTCGTCGCGCAGCACGTTGATGAGCATCGAGGTGAAGCCGTACACGGCGTTGGTCGGCTGCCCGTCGGTCGTCGAGAAGTTCTCCACGGGCAATGCGAAGAACGCCCGGTAGGCCAGGGAGTGGCCGTCGAGCAGCAGAAGCCGGTCGCGCTTGTCAGGGGTCGTCGGTGAGGTCGCCACACCAGGACTCTAGTCTGCGCGTACGACAGTTTTGTGGAGGCGTAAGTGACTGACACCGACGGCGCGAGCCCGGAGGACCTGGGCGCGAAGATCCTCGCGGGGGAGGAGTTCGACCCGCACGGCGACCTGGCGAAGACCATGGGCGTCGAGTACCTGGAGGCCTCGGCCGAGCGCGTCGTGGGGCGCATGCCGGTCAAGGGCAACACCCAGCCGTACGGGCTGCTGCACGGCGGCGCGTCCTGCGTGCTGGCCGAGTCCCTCGGCTCGGTCGGCTCGGCCCTGCACGCGGGCCCGGGCCGCATCGCCGTCGGCATCGAGATCAACGCCACCCACCACCGGTCCGCGACCGAGGGGTACGTCACGGGCGTGGCGACCCGCGCGCACGGGGGCCGCACCCTCGCCACCTACGACATCGTCATCACCGACGACCAGGACCGGCGGGTCTGCACCGCGCGCCTCACCTGCATGCTGCGCGACGCCCCTCCCGGCCGGCCGGGAGGGCGCTGACACGGCGTGACCCGCGCTTTCTTTGCGATGGGCGCCCTCGGGTCTGTAGCGTGGATCAACCGGCCCGGGGTCACCGAGTAGACAACGTACGCGCCTGGGCAAGGTTCGTACGGCCCCAAAGGTGACCCCGGGTCAACGCATGTCCGGGGACGGCCGCCCCGCCCCGACACCGGCGTAGGTTCATCACCGGTTGCGGTTGCGTTGCGAAACGATCCCGCCCGTTCACCCGCCCCGGGCGCCGGACGTACCGTCCGAGCATGCGCCACGCTGACACGCGCACCCCCGGCCCGCGCACCCGGCACCGCGCGGGCACCGCCCGTGCGGGCACCGCCCGTGCGGGCACCGCCCTCGCGGGCACCGCCCTCGCGGGCGCCGCGCTCGCCCTCGCCGCGGCCCTCACGGCCGCGGGCTGCTCCGGCTCCGGGCAGGACACCTCGCTCCCCGACTACAAGATCCCGGCCGAGAAGGCGCGGGAGGGCGAGGCCGTCCCCGAGGGCAGGACCGGCAAGAGCGCCGACATGCGGTTCACCGTCGTCGGCTTCCGCGAGGCCATGACCGACGTCATGGGCACCCACGCCTCGATGAACGCCAAGGGCGCCTTCACCCGCGTGCGCGTCCTCGCCGTCAACACCGGACGCGACATCCAGGTCTTCGACACCTGGCAGCAGCGGCTCGTCACCACCGACGGCAGGACCTACTCCCCCGACGTCAACGCCACCATGATCAAAAGGCAGCCGGAGCGGCTCTCGGTCGGGGCGTCCATGCGCGTCGAGTTCGACCTGTGGTTCGACGTCCCCCGCGGCGCGAGGACCAAGGCCGTCCGGCTGTACGGCTCGCCGCCGGTCGGCGCCACGACCGACCCCGCCCCGGCCGAGATCGCACTGCCGTGACCCCCGACACGCGCGAGGCCCGCCCGCCCCGGACGAACCGGGCCGAGCGGGCCTGACACGCGCCGACGCGCCCCTACTTCGCGGTCTCCTCGCCGGAGCCGCCACCGGAACCCTCGGCCGAGCCCTCGGCCGCCGGGCCGGCGTCCCCGGCCGCCGGAGCGGCGCCGTCGCCCAGCTCGCCGCCCAGGTAGGCGGCCCGGACCTCCGGGTCGTCCAGCAGGTCCGCCGCCGCCGCCGACTTGACCACCCGGCCGGTCTCCAGCACGTACGCCCGGTGCGCGATCTGCAGCGCCTGCTGCGCGTTCTGCTCCACCAGCAGCACCGTCGTCCCGCGCCGGTTGATCTCCTGGATGATCGAGAAGATCTGCTGGACGAGCATGGGCGCCAGACCCATCGACGGCTCGTCCAGCAGCAGCACCTTCGGCTTGGCCATCAGCGCCCGCCCGATCGCGAGCATCTGCTGCTCGCCGCCCGACATCGTGCCGCCCAGCTGCTTGCGGCGCTCGGCCAGCCGCGGGAACAGCTCGAACGCCTCCGCCAGCTCCTTGGCGGGGTCGTCCTTGCGGGCGTAGGCGCCCATCAGCAGGTTCTCCTCCACCGTCATGCCGGGGAAGATCCCCCGGCCCTCCGGCGCCTGCCCGATGCCGACCAGCACCCGCTTGTGCCCGGGCATCCTGCTGATGTCCTCGCCGTCGAACCGGATCGCGCCCGACGACAGCCCGCGCAGCCCCGAGATGGTCTTCAGGGTCGTCGTCTTCCCGGCGCCGTTCGCGCCGATCAGCGTGACGATCTCCCCCTGGCCGACCTCCGCGGTGATGCCCTTCAGCGCCGCGATCTTCCCGTAGTGGACGTGGATGTCACTGATCTCAAGAAGCATCGGCCGGAGCCCCCAGATACGCCTCGATGACCCGCGGGTCGTTCTGCACCTCGGCCGGCAGGCCGTCCGCGATCTTCTGACCGAAGTCCAGCACCGCGACCCGGTCGCTGATGCCCATGACCAGGCTCATGTCGTGCTCGATCAGCAGCACCGTCACCCCGGTGTCCCGGATGTCGCGGATCAGCTGCTGCAGCGCCACCTTCTCCGCCGGGTTCATGCCCGCCGCGGGCTCGTCCAGCAGCAGCAGCTTCGGCTCGGTGGCCAGCGCCCGGGCGATCTCCAGCCGCCGCTGGTCGCCGTACGGCAGGTTCTTCGCCGCCTCCTCGCCGCGGTGCGGAATCCCCACCAGCTCCAGCAGCTCCCGCGCCCGCTCACGCCCGCGGCGCTCCTCGCGGCGATGCCACGGAAGCCCGAGCGCCGCCCCGACGAACCCCGTCCGGTGGTGCGCGTCCGCGCCCACCATGACGTTCTCCAGCGCCGTCATGTTGTGGAACAGCCGCACGTTCTGGAACGTGCGCGCCACCCCCAGCTTCGTCACGACGTAGCGCTTCTTGCCGTCGATGCGCTTCCCGCGGAACACCACCTGCCCCTCCGTCGGCCGGTAGACGCCGGTGGTCACGTTGAACACCGTCGTCTTCCCCGCCCCGTTCGGGCCGATCAGCGCGAAGATCTCGCCCTCGCGGATCGTGATGTCCACCTTGTTGAGCGCGACCACGCCGCCGAACCGCATGACGACGTCCCGCAGCTCCAGGACGGGCGACGCGCCCTTAGCCTCGCTCACTTGCCCTCCTCCACGGCGGCCGCGTCCGACTGGCCCGGACCGGCCACCTCGGCGCCCATGCTGCCCATGCCGCCGGTGCCCTCGGCCAGCTCCGCCTTCCGCTGCCGCGACGGCCACAGGCCCTCCGGACGGAAGATCATCATGACCACCAGCGCGGCACCGAAGATCAGCATCCGGTAGTCGTGCAGGAACCGGAACCGCTCCGGCAGCCACGCCAGCACCGCCGCGCCCAGCATCACGCCCGGAAGGTTGCCCGACCCGCCCAGCACCACGCCGGCCAGGATCAGCGCCGAGACCAGGAACTCGAAGTTCTGCGGATTGATCGAGGTGATCTGCCCCGCGAACACCACGCCGCCGCTGCCGCCGATCGCCGCGCCGATCGCGAACGCCGCCAGCTTGAACTTGAACGTCGGCACGCCCATCAGCTCCGCCGCGTCCTCGTCCTCCCGGATCGACGCCCACGCGCGGCCCACCCGCGACCGCTCCAGCCGCTTCACGAAAACGATCGCGACGATGATGAACAGGACCAGCAGGTAGTAGTACGGCCGCGCGTCCAGCAGCCCGTACTTCAGCGGCTGGACGCCCAGGATCTCGAACTCCGACAGCGACGGCGGGTGCGGGATCCCCTGCACGCCGCGCGGGCCGTTCACGTACGAGCTGTTGTTCGCCGTCCGCTTGACGATCTCACCGAAGCCGAGCGTCACGATCGCCAGGTAGTCGCCGCGCAGCCGCAGCGTCGGCGCACCGAGGATGACCCCCGCGAGCGCCGAGAACCCGATCGCCAGCCCCAGCGACTCCCAGAAGTTCCACTCGTAGCGCGTCGCGAAGATGGCCATCGTGTAGCCGCCGACCGCGTAGAACGCCACATATCCGAGGTCGAGGAGGCCGGCCATGCCGACCACCACGTTCAGCCCGATCGCCAGCAGCACGTAGATCGCGATCTGGCTGCTCAGCATCGACGGCCAGTCGCTGCCGCTCGGCGCCATGAACGAGCCGATCGCCTCGCTCGGCAGCAGCAGCGCCCCGACGATCAGCAGGAGGTAGACCACCCACCGCACCGCGCCGGGAGCCGACGCCCACCAGTCGCGGAGCGGGTCCAGGGAGAACTTGTCACGCGCCGAGCGGATGCCGCCCGCGCCGCCGTTTCCGTTTGCGTTCTTCGTGAGGTTCATGCGCGCGCCCGCTGGAGGGACTCACCGAGAATGCCGGTGGGACGGAACATCAGGACCAGGATCAGCACCGAGAACGCGACCACGTCGCGCCACTGGGAACCGAAGAAGCTCGAACCGTACATCTCCAGCAACCCGAGGGTGAACCCGCCGACCAGGGCGCCCCGGAGGTTGCCGATGCCGCCGAGCACCGCCGCCGTGAACGCCTTGATGCCGAGCAGGAAGCCGACGAAGTAGTTCGTGCTCTCGAAGCGCAGGAAGTACAGCGCCGCGGCCACGCCGGCCATGACCCCGCCGACCAGGAACGTCACCTGCACGACCCGGTCGATGTTCACGCCCATCAGCACCGCCGTCTCCGGGTCCTGCGCCGTCGAGCGGATGCCCCGGCCGAGCTTCGTGCGGTTCACGAACTGGTCCAGCGCGACCATCATGACCACCGCGCCCACGAACACGATCAACTGGTCGTTGCGGATCAGGATCGGCCCGACGTCCACGACGTCCGAGAGCTTCTTGAAGTGCTCGTTGACGTCGAGCTTGCCGCCCTCCTTCGACGTCCCGAACACCTTGTGGATCAGCACCGTGCCCATCAGCTGCTGAATGAAGATCGACGCGCCGATCGCCGAGATCAGCGCCGCCAGTCTCGACGCGCCCCGTTTGCGCAGCGGCCTGTAGGCCGCCACCTCCAGCAGCATCGCGCCGCCGCCCGCGACCGCGCCGCCGACGACCGCCATGAGCGCCACCACGCCGATCAGCGCGACGCCGCCCACCGCGGACACGTCCAGGGTCCGCACCGTCCACAGCGCCGCGAACGTGCCGACCATGAAGATGTCGGCGTGCGCGAAGTTGATCAGCCGGAGAACGCCGTAGACCATCGTGTAGCCCAGCGCCAGCAGCGCGTAGATCGCGCCCAGCGCCAGCCCGTCGACGGTCGACGGCCAGAATTGATTGATGAAGTCGTCGAGCACCTTCGGTCGCCTTCGTCAAAAGGAGCGGGAGCGCTGTAGCGCTCCCGCTCCCGCGCCATCAGGGGCCCCCGGGAAGGGGGCGGTCGGTCCGGGGCGTGGTGACGCCTACGAGACCTTCGCTTCGTTGCTGTTGCCGAGCAGCGGCAGCTTGTTGTCCTTCACCTCGTAGATGAAGATGTCCTTCGCCGCCAGCTCGCCGTTCTCGGCGAACTTGATCTGCTTGCCGACGCCCTGGATGTCCTCGGTCTTCAGGAAGCTGTTGATGTCCTCCGGCTCGGTCTTGCCGGCCTTGACCGCCTCGATGAACGCCGTCGCCGCGTCGAAGCCCTCGGTCGAGTAGATGGCGACCTCGGAGTTGAACTTCGCCTTGTAGTCGTCGGCGAACTTCTTGGCCTTCGGGTTCGTCTTGCCCTCGGCGTCGATCAGGCAGCCGCAGCTCAGCAGCGCGCCCTGCGCGTTGGCCTGGCCGGCGCCCTCGATCAGGCCGGTCGCCAGCGAGCCGTCGCCGGACATCATCTTGCCCTTGTAGCCCGCCTCGCGGAGCTGCTTGAACAGCCGGCCCGCCACCGCGTAGTAGCCGCCGAAGTAGACCGCGTCCGGCTTGAACTGGTTGATCTTGTTGACGGTCGAGGAGTAGTCCGTCGCCTTGTCGTCGACCGCGTCGGTCTGGGTCTGCACGCCCTTGGCGCCGGCGGCCTTGCCGATCGCGTCGGCGAGACCCTTGCCGTAGTCCTGGTTGTCCGACACCGTGAAGAGCTTCTTCGCCTTCACCGAGTTCACCAGGAAGTTCGCGGCGCCGTCGCTCTGCACGGCGTCGTCGGCCACCACCCGGTGCCAGTACTTCCAGCCCTTCTCGCCGAGCGTGATGTTGGTCGCCGACGGCGACACGCTCGGGACCTTGGCCTCTTCGAGGATCGGGGCGACGCTCTGCGACTCACCGGAGAACGCGGGGCCGATGAGGCCGACGATCTTGTCGTTCTTGATCGCGCCCTGCGCCAGCGTCGTCGCCTGCTCCGGCTTGCCCTGGCTGTCGTAGGTCTTGAACTTGATCTTGACCTTCGGGTTCGTGGCGTTGTACTGCTCGATGGCCAGCTGCGCGCCCTGCTTGGGCGGGATCACCAGGCCCGAGTTCTCACCGGTCAGGTCACCCATGAACCCGATCGTGACCTCGTTGCCGTTGCCGGAGTCGCTATCGCCGTCACCACACGCCACGGCGCTGAGCGCGAGCGCCGCGCTCACCGCAACCGCGCCGGTGATCCTCATCATGTTGCGCCGCAAGGTGCCCAACCTTTCCATCCGGATCCGGGTGGATCGGGTACGAGTGAAGCCCCGACGCCGACCCCTCCAAAGGAGGAAACCGGTCACTCGGGGACCAGGTATGTCGTACACCGTCGACCCACCCCAGAACAGGACCCCCGGATCGAAGGGTTACTCGTTCGTTACTCCCCTGTGCCCATCTGATACCGGGCGTTGCCTGGGACGATTACGAAACGTGACGTCAACGGCCCGGTCCGGTACCTGCGCTTTGGACCTTGACAACCGGGGGTTCGACCGCGCTGAGGAGTCAGCCCGCGGCGGACTCGTCAGGGCCTCCGGAGGCGCCCGCCACGACCGCCTCGGCGACCGCCCGCATCGTGAGCCGCCGGTCCATCGAGGTCTTCTGGATCCACCGGAACGCCTCGGGCTCGGACCACCCGTGGGCCTTCTGAAGCAGCCCCTTGGCGCGGTCGACCACCTTGCGCGTGTCGAGCCGCTCCTGCAGCCCCGCGACCTCCGCCTCCAGCGCACGGAGCTCGGTGTACCGGCTCACCGCCATCTCGATCGCCGGCGTGAGGTCGGTCTTGGAGAACGGCTTGACGAGGTAGGCCATCGCGCCCGCGTCCGTCGCCCGCTGGACGAGCTCGCGCTGGGAGAACGCGGTGAGGATCACCACCGGCGCGATCCGCTCAGCGGAGATCCGCTCGGCCGCCGAGATGCCGTCCAGCACCGGCATCTTCACGTCGAGGATCACGAGGTCGGGCTTCAGCTCCCCGGCGAGCCGGACGGCCGTCTCACCGTCACCGGCCTCCCCGACCACCTCGTAGCCGTCCTCCTGAAGCATCTCCTTCAGGTCCAGCCTGATCAGGGCTTCGTCTTCCGCGATCACAACCCGCCGAGCGCTCTCCACGCCCACGAGCCTACCGAAACCCGCTACCCTGGTCCCCGTCGCCCCGCCTCATGCAGGGCGATACGGACACCAAGGGACATGTCCGGATAAATATGCCGGGATGGCGAAATAGGCAGACGCGAATCCCTCAAAAGGATTTGTCCGAAAGGGCGTGCGGGTTCGAGTCCCGCTCCCGGCACTTTTGATTATCCCTTCTTCATCAAGCGTCGCGCGTCGCGCATTGCAGCAGAGATCTCCTCCTGGGACCGGCAATGCCTTCACACTCGTCAGTGAGGCGCTGTACTGGTGAATACGTCACCCCACGCCAGGGAAATCGCTGAACCCCTTTTGAACACGGCCTCAAGGTCAGCGGCAGTCAGCGAGATGCCTCACAAAGAGTGATCATGTGCGAACCGTCAGCAGCGGTCGCCAGACTGTGGGCATGTACGATCCGCGACAGCGCCCACTGGCGTTACGACTGCTGGCGGCGGGATTCACGATCGCTGAAGTCCACCGCCAGACCGGCATCCCGACATCCACACTGGGCAACTGGAAGAAACATCCCGAAAAGGCCGCGAGCCACACTCCCCCGTCATGCCCGCGTTGCCACGACCGGGTACTCGATCCCGCGGCCTACTCCTACCTTCTCGGTCTCTACCTCGGCGATGGACATCTCGCTCGGCAGCCCAACGGCGTCTACCGCCTGGAGATCGCCTGTTCGGACACCTGGCCCGGTCTGATCGACGCCGCCGCCGAGGCGGTCGGCGCGGTCCTGTCGTCCCGTGTCGGACGCCGCCAGAAGCCCGGCTGCACGATGGTGGGGTCGTACTCCGCCCACTGGCCCTGCCTGTTCCCCCAGCACGGGCCGGGGATGAAGCACACACGCACGATCGAGTTGGCGGGGTGGCAGCAGGACATCGTCGAGGAGCGAACAGAGGAGTTCGTCCGCGGGCTGATCCACTCGGACGGATGCCGGGTCACGAACCGCGTGCGCAAACGCCTCCGAGACGGGGACCGCTGGTACGAATACCCCCGCTACAACTTCGCGAACGTCTCGCTGGACATCCAGAGGTTGTTCACCGATGCGCTGGATCGGCTCGGGGTCGCGTGGACGCAGATGAACGCGAAGAACATCTCGGTCGCGAAAAGGGAGGCGGTGGCGCGGCTGGACGCGTTCGTCGGGCCCAAGTACTAGGGCGCGGCAGGTTTCCGGAGCGTCGCGGAATTGAGACCGGGCGGTGATTGGGGCGCGCAAGCGCGAGGGCCGCCGGGTTCGGCCGTGGAAGGGGGGAAGAAGGAGCCGGGCACCGCGCGGGGTGCGGGTCGCGCGGTGCCCGGCAGGGGTGGTGGTCAGTGGGGGATGGCGATGGCGTCGCCGAGGCTGTGCACGCGCAGGGCGTTCGTCGAGCCGGCGGTGCCGGGGGGCGAACCGGCGACGACGACGATCTTGTCGCCCTTCTGGAAGCGGCCGAGTTCGAGGAGGGCCTGCTCGACCTGGCGGACCATGGTGTCGGTGTGGTCGACCTGGGGGACGATGAAGGTCTCGACGCCCCAGACGTGGGCGAGCCGGCCGCGGACGGCGGGCACGGAGGTGAAGGCGAGCAGGGGGATCGGCGAGCGGTAGCGCGACAGGCGCCGGGCGGTCTCGCCGGACATGGTGAAGGCGGCGAGGGCCTCGGCGCCGACGATCGCGCCGACCTCGGCGGCGGCGCGGGCGATGGCGCCGCCGACGGTCTCGGGCATCCGCTCCAGGGTGTGGGTGGCCTGGAGGGAGGCCTGCTCGGCGGTCTGCACGATGCGGCTCATCGTGAGGACGGACTCGATGGGGTACTGGCCGACGCTGGTCTCGCCGGAGAGCATGACGGCGTCGGCGCCCTCGAAGACGGCGTTGGCGACGTCGGAGGTCTCGGCGCGGGTGGGGCGCGGCGCGGAGATCATGGATTCGAGCATCTGGGTGGCGACGATGACCGGGCGGGCCTTCTCGCGGCACAGCTCGATGGCGCGCTTCTGGACGATCGGCACCTGTTCGAGGGGCAGTTCGACGCCGAGGTCGCCGCGGGCGACCATGATGCCGTCGAAGGCGGCGACGATCTCGGGGAGGCGCTCGACGGCCTGCGGCTTCTCGATCTTGCCGATGAGGGGGACGCGGACGCCCTCCTCCTCCATGATCTGGTAGCAGATGTCGGCGTCGGCGGGGGTGCGGACGAAGGACAGGGCGACGAGGTCGACGCCGAGGCGCAGGGCCCAGCGCAGGTCGCGCTCGTCCTTCTCGGTGAGGGCGGGGACGCTGACCGGGACGCCGGGCAGGTTGAGGCCCTTGTTGTCGGAGACCATGCCGCCGACGGTGACCGTGGTGTGGACGCGGGTGCCCTCGACGGAGGTGACCTTGAGGGCGACGCGGCCGTCGTCGATGAGGACGCTGTCGCCGGGGCTGACGTCGCCTGGCAGCCCCTGGTAGGTGGTGGACACCTCGCGGCGGGTGCCGGGGACGTCGTCGGTGGTGATGGTGAACTCGTCGCCGAGGGTGAGCCGTACGGGGCCGTCGGGGAAGCGCCCGATTCGGATCTTGGGGCCCTGCAGGTCCGCGAGGATGCCGACGCCGCGTCCGGTGGCGTCGGCGGCGGCTCGGATCCGGTGGTAGACCTCTTCGTGGACGGCGTAGTCGCCATGGCTCATGTTGAGGCGGGCGACGTCGATGCCGGCTTCGACGAGGGCGTTGATCTGCTCGCTGCTGGAGCAGGCCGGACCGATGGTGCTGACGATCTTCGCTCGACGGGTCACGTCAACAACCGTACTTAGTTACTTGTCGGTACGGATATTCGTGCAGGATATGGTCCCCCGGGGTTCACCCAGTGGTCTAGGTCAGAGGTCTAGACCACATGTGGCCGCGTCACCGTTTGAACGCCTCCACGGCGGCCTGGCAGAACGCCTTGAGGTCGTCGGGCTTGCGGCTGCTGACCAGGACGTTGGGGCCGTCCTCGCAGATCTTGACCTCCTCGTCCACCCAGGTGGCCCCCGCGTTGCGCAGGTCGGTCTGCAGGCTCGGCCAGGACGTCACGGTCCGCCCCCGGACGACGTCGGCCTCGATGAGGGTCCACGGGCCGTGGCAGATGACGGCGACGGGCTTGCCCGCGTCGAAGAACGCGCGGGCGAACGCGACGGCGGCGGGCTCGGTGCGCAGGAAGTCGGGGTTGGCGACGCCGCCCGGCAGGACGAGGCCGTCGAACTCGGTGTGGTCGGAGGCGTCGACGGTGGTGTCGACGGGGAAGGTGTCGCCCTTGTCCAGGTGGTTGAACGCCTGGAGCCGGCCGGACTGCGTGGAGACCAGGCGCGGGGTGGCGCCGGCCTGCTCCACGGCCTTCCACGGCTCGGTCAGTTCGACCTGCTCGGTGCCCTCCGGGGCGCACAGGAACGCGATGGTCTTGCCCTGAAGATCGTTGTTCGGCATCGGTCTCCTCCGTTGGTCGGTGTTCTGGGACCCCTGCCCGTGAACTCGGGTGGTATGCAGGAAGGGTGAATCCGACGGGCTACCGCGAGTACCGGACGCCGGGGCTGGCCTGCTCTTGGACGGCGGCGCTGCCGCCTGGCGCCGAGCCGTACGTGCAGCGCGTGCTTCCGGACGGCTGCGTGGACGTCATCTGGGCGGGCGGCGGGATCGTGGTGGCGGGTCCGGACACGGGTCCGATGCCGGCGGTCATGCGGCCGGGCGAGGAGATCGCGGCGGTGCGGTTCGCTCCGGGGGCGGCGCCGCCGGTGCTGGGCGTCCCGGCGGACGCGCTGCGGGACGGGCGGGTGCCGTTGCGGGAGCTGTGGGGCGGGGAGGCCGACCGGCTGGCGGAGGCCGTGGCGGCGGCGGACGACCGCCGCGCGGCGCTGGTGGCGGCCTTGCGGGCGCGGATGGGTCCCGCGGATCCGCTCGTCGCGGCGATGGCGGGGGGTCTGGCGGAGGGCTCGGTCCGTGATGTGGCGGACGCGCTCGGGATGGGTGAGAGGCAGTTGCGGCGCCGGTCGGTGGCGGCGTTCGGGTACGGGCCGAAGACGCTGCAGCGGGTGCTGCGGTTCCAGCGGGCGCTGGGCCTGGCGCGGGCGGGCGGGCCGCTGGCGGAGGTCGCGTATGCGGCGGGGTACGCCGACCAGGCCCATTTCGCGCATGAGGTGAGGGCGCTGGCGGGTGAGCCCGTCCGGAACCTGCTGTGACCGCCTCCGGGCCGGTCAGGGCTTGAGGCGTCCGTAGGCGCGCAGGGTCCTGAGGCATTCGACGGTGATGTGGCCGCGCCATTCGGGGCCGGTGACGGGTGTCCAGATGGGGAAGGCGACGTCCCAGCCGCCGTCGTCGGCCTGCTCGTCGATGAGGGCGTCGAGGCGGGCGTCGATGTCGGCGGCGTCGAAGAGCCGGTGGCCGTAGCCGCCGGGGGCGGGCGCGAAGTCGAGCGGTCCCTGGTGGTCGCTGGCGGCGTGGGCGGCGAGGGTGTCGCGGACGCGGGCGAAGGCGGTCTCGGCGCGGTCGCGGTCGGGGACGTGGTCGAGGAAGGTGAGGACGGCGAGGACGTCGTAGGGGCCGGGTTCGGCGCCGGGGGTCTCCAGGTAGCGCCAGCAGAAGTCGGTGGCGGGTCCGAGCCAGGGATGGTCGGCGCCGGCCCTGTGGAGCATGCCGGCGAGGGTGGCGGTGGGGTTGATCGCTCCGGGCGGGTCGTCGGGTGTCCGCCACCAGGGGCCGTGGGGGGCGTCGCGGACGGTCGGCAGGACGAACGGCACTCCCCCGCCGTCCGCGGTGATGGACGCCAGGTAGCCCGCGATGCGTTCGACGGCGGGGTCGTCGTCGGCTCCCGCCTCGTGCAGGATCTGGAGGGCGTGCTGGGCGGGGACGGGCTGGCTGTCCTCGCCGCGCAGGTCGGGTTCGAGGGCGTGCCCGTATCCGCCGTCGGGGTTCTCGTAGGGCCGGAGGGCGGCGAGGACGGGTGCGGCGGGGCCTGCGCGGAAGTGGAGGGCGAAGCGGTGCCGGTCGATGAGGCGCCCGTTGAGGCGCAGGAACTCCGCGGCGCGTGGGAGGCCGGTTCGGTGCAGGACCTTCATGGCTCTCACGCTAGGGCGCGGGCGGTCGGGCGTCTTGTAGGAATCGGACGCGGGCGCGGGGACCGGCGCGGTGGGCCCGGCCACCCCAGCGGTGGGTGGCCGGGCCCCTGAGGTCCCGCGTCGCGGTGTGCGGGAGCGGGCGGTCCTCGGTGGCGGCCGCGGGCGCAGCGGTGGCAGCCGGCGCGGGCCGTCGCAGGACGAACCCAGGCGGGACCGTAGCCGACCAGCACGAAGACCACAAGTTACCTTCTTTCTCATGTTTCCCGGCGTTCCCCCTGGCGCCGCCGTTGTGATCTCCTTGCGCCATGAGCGATCCGCTTGGGGAACGTGACATCGCCGGTGCCCCGCTCGCGGTGGTGGCGCGGGCGGCGGAGCCGTATCTGGCGAGCCTGCGGGACCGTCCCGTCCACGACCGGGCGCAGGACCCGCTCCTGGACGAGCTGGACGGGCCGCTTCCGGACACGGGGGACGGCGCGGTGGCGGCGGTCGAGCGGCTGGTGCGGATCGGCACCCGGGCGGCGACGCACTCGTCCGGGCCGCGGTTCTTCCACTTCGTGGTGGGCGGGTCGACGCCCGCGGCGATGGCGGGCGACTGGGCGGCGTCGCTGCTCGACCAGGCGGCCGGGCTGTGGCTGACGTCGCCGCTGGCGGCGCGGGCGGAGACGGTGGTCCTGCGGTGGCTGAAGGAGCTGTTCGGCCTGCCCGCGGGTTTCGGCGGCGTGCTGACGCCCAGCGCCACGTTCGCGCACGTGGCGGGCCTCGCGGCGGCGCGGCACTGGTGGGCGGCCGGGCACGGGGTGGACGTCGCGTCGCGGGGCCTGGCGGGGCTGCCGGAGATGCCGGTGTTCACCAGCGGGCTCGTGCACGTCAGCACCCGCAAGGCGCTGCAGATCCTCGGCTGCGGCCGCGACACCCTGCGGACGTTCGCCCGCGACGACGCCGGGCGGGTCGATCTGGAGGCGATGGACGCCGCGCTGGCCGCGGCGGGCGGGCCGGCGGTGATCGTGGCGAACCTCGGCGAGGTGAACACGGGCGACAGCGACCCGGTCGCCGAGATGGCGGAGCTCGCGGAGCGGCACGGGGCCTGGCTGCACGTGGACGGCGCGTTCGGGCTGTTCGCGGCCCTCAGCCCGCGGACGGCCCATCTCGCGCGGGGCGTCGAGCGGGCGGACTCGGTGACGGCGGACGGCCACAAGTGGCTGAACGTGCCGTACGAGAGCGGGTTCTCCTTCGTGCGCGATCCGGCGTCGCTGAGCCGGGCGTTCGGGGCGTGGGGTGCCGCGTACCTGCCGGACGCCGACGAGGAGCGGGTCAACTACAACATGCTCGGCCCGGAGTCGTCGCGCCGGGCGCGGGCGCTGCCGATCTGGGCGACGCTGCGGGCGTACGGGCGGGACGGGTACCGGGAGATGGTGGAGCGCCACCTCGACGTGGCGGCCCATCTGGGCGGGCTCGTCGAGGCGGCGCCCGACCTGGAGTTGCTCGCTCCGGTGCGGCTCTGCGTCGCGTGCTTCCGGTACCGCCCGGACGGCGTCCCGGAGGAGGACCTGGACGAGCTGAACGCGCGCCTGGGCGCGGCGCTGCTGGCGGACGGCCGCGTCTACGCGGGCACCAGCACCTACCGTGGCATGACGGTGTTCCGTCCGGCGCCGCTCAACTGGCGGACGACGAGGGCCGACGTGGAGCGGCTGGTGGACGTGCTGCGCGAGCTCGGCGCCCGCCTGACCGGTTGATCCGCTCCCCCGAGTCCGCTCAGCCGTTCCAGGGCACGCTCTCGTCGAGCTCGTCGAAGGTCTGGGTGAGGCTGTACCAGCAGCCGGAGTCGTCCCGGAAGATCGCCTCGATTCCGTAGGGGCGCTTCTGGGGCGGGTGGACGAACTCGACGCCCCGGGCCGACAGGCGCTCGTACTCGGCCTGGCAGTCGTCGGTGTTGAAGGCGCCGGCGCCGAGGACGCCCTTGGCGATGAGCGCCCTCATCTGGGCGGCGGAGTCGGGGTCCATGGTGGGCGGGCCGGGGATCATGAGGGCGAGGCTGAGCTCGGGCTGGTCCTTGGCGCCGACGGTGATCCAGCGCATCCCGCCCTCGCCGAGCGTCATGTCGTCGCGGACCTCCAGGCCGAGCTTGCCGGTGAAGAACTCCTTGGCCGAGTCCTGGTCGAGGACCCAGACGGTGGCCAGCCCGAGGTTGGTGATCATGCCGGTGTCTCCTTCGGTGAACGGGGTCGGTGCGTTCACGCTAGGGCGCGGCGATCCGCTCGGGCTTCTCCGTTATTGCTGCTTGCGGAAGCCGCCCGCCCAGAACATCACGAAGCATCCGGGGATGGCGGAGGTGGCGCCGGCGCGGGCGCGCCTGCGGAACTCGGTGGGCGTCGCCCCGGTCTGCTGCTTGAAACGGGTGCAGAACGTGCCGAGGCTGGTGAAGCCGACCTGCACGCAGATCTCGGTGACGGTCAGGTTGGCGGTGCGCAGCAGGTCCTGCGCGCGTTCGATGCGGCGGCGGGTGAGGTAGGCGCCGGGCGTCTCCCCGTAGACCTCGTGGAACAGCCGGACGAAGTGGTAGCGGGAGTACCCGGCGCGGGCGGCGACGGCGGAGACGTCGAGCGGCTCGGCCCACTCGCGGTCCATGGCGTCGCGGGCGAGCCTCATCCGGCGCAGGACACCGGTGTCCAGGGTGGGCGGCGTGCCCGTCCGAACGTTTCCCATGGCCCGATGCTGGCACACCGCTCCGACAGGAGGCCGGGCCGCCGGGCCGCGTTCCCGCGCAGCGGCGGGGCCCTGGAGAAGAACCTCCAGGGCCCCGCTTCCGCGCTGTACGGGTCAGGCCATCGGGCGCGCCGTCGGCGGGATCGGGTACGGCAGGTCCGTCCGGCCGCCGAGGTAGGCGTCGACACCGTGCGCGGCGGCGCGGCCCTCGGCGATCGCCCAGACGATCAGGGACTGGCCGCGGCCCATGTCGCCCGCGGCGAACACGCCGTCCACGGACGTGCGGTAGTCGCCGTCGCGGACCACGTTGCCGCGCTGGTCCAGCTCGACGCCGAGCTGCTCCAGCAGCCCCTCGCGCTGCGGGCCGAGGAAGCCCATGGCCAGCGTGACCAGCTCGGCGGGGATCTCCCGCTCGGTGCCCTCGACGGGCGCGAACCCCGTCTGCGGGCCGCCGACCTCCACCAGCCTCAGCGCGCGGACGTTGCCGTCCTCGTCGCCGAGGAACTCGGTGGTGGACACGGCGTACACGCGGTCGCCGCCCATGTCGGCGAGCTCCTCATGGGCGCTCTCCACCTTGAACAGGATCGGGTACGTCGGCCACGGCTGGCCGTCGGGGCGCGCCTGCGGCGGCCGCGGCATGATCTCCAGCTGGGTGACCGACGCGGCGCCCTGCCGGATCGCGGTGCCGATGCAGTCGGCGCCGGTGTCGCCGCCGCCGATGACGACGACGTGCTTGCCCTCGGCGGAGATCGGCGACACGTCGTAGTCGCCCTCCTGCGCCTTGTTCGAGGGCGGCAGGTACTCCATCGCCTGGTAGACGCCCTTGAGCTCCCGTCCCGGGACGGGCAGGTCGCGCCACGCGGTGGCGCCGCCCGCCAGCACCACGGCGTCGTGCGAGGCGCGCAGGTCCTCCGCGGTGATGTCCACGCCCACGTCCACCGAGGTCCGGAAGGCGGTGCCCTCGGCGCTCATCTGGGCGAGGCGCCGGTCGAGGTGCCGCTTCTCCATCTTGAACTCGGGGATGCCGTAGCGCAGCAGGCCGCCGATCCGGTCGGCGCGCTCGTACACCGTGACGTCGTGGCCGGCGCGGGTGAGCTGCTGGGCGGCGGCGAGGCCCGCGGGCCCCGACCCGACCACCGCGACCTTCCGGCCGGTCTGGACGGACGGCGGCTGCGGCCGCACCCAGCCCTCCGCGAACGCCCGGTCGATGATCTCGACCTCGACCCGCTTGATCGTGACCGGGTCCTGGTTGATGCCGAGGACGCAGGCGCTCTCGCACGGCGCCGGGCACAGCCTCCCGGTGAACTCCGGGAAGTTGTTGGTGGCGTGCAGCCGCTCCACGGCCTCCTGCCAGTCCTTGCGGTACACGAGGTCGTTCCACTCGGGGATGAGGTTGCCGAGCGGGCAGCCCTGGTGGCAGAACGGGATGCCGCAGTCCATGCAGCGGCTCGCCTGCTTCTCCAGCCGGTCCTTGCCGAAGTCCTCGTAGACCTCCGACCAGCTCCTGATCCGCACGTCGACCGGGCGGCGCTTCGGGAGCTCCCGCCGGACGGTGAGGAAACCCTTCGGGTCAGCCATGTTGGAAGTCCCCCTCTCTCAGCTCTGCGCCGCGGCCATGACGGCCTCGTCGACGTCGCGTCCCTCGGCCTCCGCCTTGGCCATCGCGTCCAGGACCCGCCGGTAGTCACGCGGCATGATCTTGGTGAAGCGGGCGGCGGCGGCGTCCCAGTCGTCCAGTAGCCGCCGGGCCACCGCCGAGCCGGTCTCGGCCAGGTGCCGCTCGGTCAGCGCCCGGACGGACTCCGCGTCCGCGGCGTCCAGCGGCTCCAGGTCGACCATCTCGCCGTTGACCCGCTCGGGCACCAGGTCCAGGACGTAGGCGATGCCGCCGGACATGCCGGCCGCGAGGTTGCGGCCCGTCCGGCCGAGGATCACCGCGCGGCCCCCGGTCATGTACTCGCAGGCGTGGTCGCCGACGCCCTCGACGACGGCGGTGGCGCCGGAGTTGCGGACGCAGAACCGCTCGCCGACGACCCCGCGGGCGAACAGCTCGCCCGACGTGGCGCCGTAGAGGATCACGTTGCCGCCGATGATCTGCTCTTCGGCGGCGAACCCGGCGTCCCGCGGGGGGCGCAGCGTGACGCGCCCGCCCGACAGGCCCTTGCCGACGTAGTCGTTGGCGTCGCCGACCAGCCGCAGCGTGACGCCGCGCGGCAGGAACGCGCCGAAGGAGTTGCCCGCCGAACCGGTGAAGGTGACGTCGATGGTGTCGTCGGGCAGCCCGCCGCCGCCCCACTTCTTGGTCACCTCGTGGCCGAGCATGGTCCCGACCGTCCGGTTGACGTTGCGGATCGGCAGTTCCAGCCGCACCGGGTCGCCGAACGAGACCGCGCCCTCGGCGAGCTGGATCAGCGTGTTGTCCAGGGCCTTCTCCAGCCCGTGGTCCTGCTCGACCATCCGGTGCAGGGCCGCGCCCTCCGCCCGCGCCGGGGCGTGCAGGACCGGCGCCAGGTCCAGGCCGGCGGCCTTCCAGTGCTCGACCGCCTCCCGGGTGTCGATCATCTCGACGTGGCCGATCGCCTCGTCCAGCGACCGGAACCCGAGGGCCGCCAGGTACTCGCGGACCTCCTCGGCGACGAACTCGAAGAAGTTCACCACGAACTCGGGCTTGCCGGAGAACCGCTGCCGCAGCACCGGGTTCTGGGTGGCGACGCCGACCGGGCAGGTGTCCAGGTGGCAGACCCGCATCATGATGCAGCCCGACACCACCAGCGGCGCGGTCGCGAAACCGTACTCCTCGGCGCCGAGCAGCGCCGCGACGACGACGTCGCGGCCGGTCTTCATCTGCCCGTCGGTCTGCACGACGATGCGGTCGCGCAGCCCGTTCAGCAGCAGCGTCTGCTGGGTCTCGGCGAGGCCGAGCTCCCACGGCGCGCCGGCGTGCTTCAGCGACGTCAGCGGGGACGCGCCCGTGCCGCCGTCGTGCCCGGAGATGAGCACCACGTCGGCGTGCGCCTTGGACACCCCGGCCGCGACCGTGCCGACCCCGACCTCGGAGACGAGCTTGACGTGCACGCGCGCCGCCGGGTTGGCGTTCTTCAGGTCGTGGATGAGCTGCGCCAGGTCCTCGATCGAGTAGATGTCGTGGTGCGGCGGCGGCGAGATGAGGCCGACGCCCGGGGTGGAGTGCCGCGTCTTGGCGATCCACGGGTAGACCTTGTGGCCGGGCAGCTGGCCGCCCTCGCCGGGCTTGGCGCCCTGCGCCATCTTGATCTGGATGTCGTCGGCGTTGGTGAGGTACTCCGAGGTCACGCCGAACCGGCCGGACGCCACCTGCTTGATCGCGCTGCGCCGCAGGTCGCCGTTCTCGTCCGGGACGAACCGCGCCGGGTCCTCGCCGCCCTCGCCGGTGTTGGACTTGGCGCCGAGGCGGTTCATCGCGATCGCGAGGGTCTCGTGCGCCTCCGCCGAGATGGAGCCGTAGGACATCGCGCCGGTGGAGAACCGCTTGACGATCTCCGAGACCGGCTCGACCTCCTCGATCGGCACCGGCTGCCGGTCGCCCTCGCGGAGCCGGAACAGCCCGCGGAGCGTCATCAGCTTCTCGGCCTGCGAGTCGACCTTGGAGGTGTACTCCTTGAAGATCTCGTAGCGGCGGGTGCGGGTGGCGTGCTGCAGCTTGAACACCGTGTCCGGGTTGAACAGGTGCGGCTCGCCCTCGCGGCGCCACTGGTACTCGCCGCCGACCTCCAGGGTGCGGTGCGCCAGGTCGTTGCCGCCCGGCGGGTAGGCGCGCGCGTGCCGCTCGGCGACCTCGCGGGCCAGCACGTCGAAGCCGACGCCGCCGAGCCGCGAGGTGGTGCCGGTGAAGCACCGCGCCACCACGTCCGCGCCGAGCCCGATCGCCTCGAAGATCTGCGCGCCGGTGTAGGACGCGACCGTGGACACGCCCATCTTCGACATGACCTTCAGGACGCCCTTGCCGTAGGCCTTCACCAGGTTCCGGGCGGCCTTGGCCGGGTCCGGCCCCTCGATCGCGCCGCCGCGCACGAGGTCCTCGACGGTCTCGATCGCCAGGTACGGGTTGATCGCGGACGCGCCGTACCCGATGAGCAGCGCCATGTGGTGGCACTCGCGGGCCTCGCCCGTCTCGACCACCAGGCCGACCTGGGTGCGGGTCTTCTCCCGGATCAGGTGGTGGTGCACGGCGCCGGTCAGCAGCAGCGACGGGATCGCGGCACGGGCCGAGTCGGCGCCGCGGTCCGACAGCACGATGATCCGCGCGCCGGCCTCGATGGCCCGGCTGACCTCGGAGTCGATCTCCTCCAGGCGGGCCTGGAGGGCCTCTCCCCCGCCGGCGACGTCGTACAGGCCGTGCACGACGTACGCGGCCAGGTGCGGCAGCGACCCCTCGTCATCGATGTGGATGATCTTGGAGAGCTCGTCGTTGTCCAGGATCGGGGTCGGCAGCACCAGGCGGCGGCACGACTCCGGGCCGGGCTCCAGCAGGTTGCCCTCCGGGCCGAGCGTGGACTGCAGCGAGGTGACGAGCTCCTCGCGGATCGCGTCCAGCGGCGGATTCGTGACCTGCGCGAACAGCTGCTTGAAGTAGTCGAACAGCAGCCGCGGGCGCTCCGACAGCACCGCGATCGGGGTGTCGGTGCCCATCGACCCGATCGGCTCCGCGCCCGTCTGCGCCATCGGCGTCAGGATGATCCGCTGCTCTTCGAGCGTGTAGCCGAACGTCTGCTGCCGCCGGACGAGCGTCTCGTGGGTCGGGATCTCCCGCTCGCGCTGCGGCAGCTCCTCGAACCGGACCAGGCCCTCGTGCAGCCACTCCCCGTAGGGGTGCTCGGCGGCCAGCTCGGCCTTGACCTCGTCGTCCTCGACGATCCGCCCGGCGGCGGTGTCGACGAGGAAGATCTTGCCGGGCTGGAGGCGGCCCTTGCGGACGACCTTGGCGGCGGGGATGTCGAGCACGCCGGCCTCGCTGGCCAGCACGACCAGGCCGTCGTCGGTCACCCAGTACCGGCCCGGGCGCAGCCCGTTGCGGTCCAGGACCGCGCCGACGACGGTGCCGTCGGTGAAGCTGACGCTGGCGGGGCCGTCCCACGCCTCCATCAGCGTGGAGTGGAACTCGTAGAACGCCCGGCGCTCGGCGTCCATCTCGGTGTGGTTCTCCCACGCCTCCGGGATCATCATCAGCACCGCGTGCGGCAGCGACCGGCCGCCCAGGTGCAGCAGCTCCAGGCACTCGTCGAACGACGCGGTGTCGGACGCCTCGATGTCGATCACCGGGAAGATCCGGGAGATGTCGCCGGGCAGCAGGTCGGACTTCAGCAGCGCCTCGCGGGCCCGCATCCAGTTCCGGTTGCCCTTCACCGTGTTGATCTCGCCGTTGTGGGCGATGAACCGGTACGGGTGCGCCAGCTCCCAGGCCGGGAAGGTGTTGGTCGAGAACCGCGAGTGCACCAGCGCGATCGCGCTGGTGAAGCGGCGGTCCGACAGGTCGGGGAAGAACGGCTCCAGCTGCGGGGTCGTCAGCATCCCCTTGTAGACGATCGTGCGGCTGGACAGGCTCGGGAAGTAGACCCGCACGTCCTGCTCGGCGCGCTCGCGCATGCAGAACACCGCGCGGTCCAGCTCCAGGCCGGTCCTGCCCTCGTGCGGGCCGCCCGCCGCGGGGGCGACGAACAGCTGCGCGAAGTGCGGCATGACCCGGCGGGCGGCCGGGCCGGTGAAGCGGGGGTCGTGCGGGAGCTCGCGCCAGCCGAGGACCGTCAGGCCCTCCTCCACGCACAGCGTCTCGATGTGGGCGACCGCGGCGGCGCGCTCGTCGCCGTCCGCGGGCAGGAACGCGACGCCGGCCGCGTAGCCGCCGGCCTCGGGGAGCGGGAAGTCGCAGACCTCGCGGAAGAACGCGTCCGGGATCTGGACGAGGATGCCGACGCCGTCGCCGTCGTCCGGCTCCGCGCCGACGGCCCCGCGGTGGTCGAGGTTCTTCAGGACGTCCAGGGCGTTCTGGACGATGTCGTGGCTCTTGCGTCCATGCAGGTCGGCGACCATGCCGACGCCGCAGGCGTCATGCTCGTTGGCCGGGTCGTACAGACCCTGCGCCTGGGGGCGGCCCGGTACACGGCCATCAGGTGTGAGGGCAGCAGAAGCCATCAACCCTCCCGTCGTCGTGTCACTGTTCGATGTCAGTGCGGCACGGGACGACGTTGGCCCTGCTGCGGTGAGATGACATTACATCACTGCCGGGATCATGCCCGACTGCACCGGATCGCGAAACTTCTTCGGACGAATCGGGTGCGCGTCATCTCAGATTGGTTTAGACCAGGTTACCGGCTGGGTCCGGAAGCGGAGCGCCGTGACCTCGGTGAAACTCATCACCGGTACGCGATGTTTACGGCAACACGCCGAAGACCTACCGAAACAGGCCCTCGCCCAGACCCGGGGCGGACCCAGGGCGGACGGGCCTCGCCGGAACCGGACGCGACCGGCCCGAATCCGGGCGGATGCGGCTCAGCCGTAGGCGGCTCGACCGGACGGGTGTCAGCCGGAGGAGTGTCAGCCGGTCCCGCGGGCCGCGCGGCCGAGCACCGCCGGGGACTTTCCGCCCTCGATCAGCAGCGACAGCAGGGTCTCGTCCTTCTCGTCGCCCTTGCCGTCCAGGCGCTGCGCCCACGACACCACCGCGAAGTGCCCCATCGCGAGGCCCCGCGCCATTCCGAAGCCCCGCCCGAACCGGTCCAGCGGGGCGGGCGCCTCCAGAGGCCGGACGAAACCCGCGCCGATCGTGGTCTCCAGCCTGGCGACGAACCGGTCGGCGTCCGCCGAGCCGGCGAGGTTGAACACGGCGACGGCCAGCGCGTAGCCGTGCTCGGTGTCGGAGTAGATCCCGCGCGCCGCCTGCGTGCAGCCGCCCTTGGCGAGCTCCTCGCCGACGGATCCGCCCCACACGGCGGCGGCGCAGTCGCCGTCCAGCCGCTTGGCGCGCAGCTTCACCGAGACCGTCCCGTCCGGAAGGGGCAGCTTCGCCGCCGAGGACGGGAACGCCTCGCCCTCCGTGAGTGCCTGGGGGTCCGTACCGCGGGCCGCGATCCCGGCGTAGGCGGCGCTGGACGGCGAGCTGGAGTAGGAGGTCGGCGACGGGCCCGTCCCGGCGGGCCGTCCGATCTTCGCGCCGGTCGCGCTCGGGGGCTTCGGGTCGGAGTCGCCGCCGGTCAGGACGACGACGCCGAGGCCCAGCAGCACCAGCACGCCCAGGACGGCCGCCGCACCGAAGTACAGCTTCGGGCCCGGCCCGCCCGCGCCGCGTGCCGCGGCCGGCCCGCGCTCCGGCGCGCTTGGACGTCCCGAGGGCCTCCCCGGGTTCTTCGCCGGCCCGCGCTCGCCCTTGCCGCCAGCCTTAACACCGGTCTTGCCACCGGTCTTGCCGCTGCCCTTCCCGCGCTTGTCCGGCCGCCTGGAGCGGCCCCGGCCGCCGGTGCGGCCCTCAGCCGGGAGGTCGGTACGGCCATCCTCCGACGCGAACGCGTCGTCCTGGACACCGTCCCCGTACGGGGCGTCCCCGTACTGGGAGCCCCCGTACTGGGAGTCGCCGTACTGCGGGTCCCCGTACTGCGAATTTCCGTACTGCGGATCGCCGTATTGGGCGTCCCCGTACTGGGCGTCGTCCTGGGGTGGCCTCGGTGGCGGCGGGGAGGGGCGTTCGCGGCGCGCCGCGGAGCGGCGGGGCGGCGGGGTCCGGCGCGTGCCGCCCGACCGGGACTGCGCGGTCCGGCGCGAAGCGGGCTGCTGCCGGCGGCCCGGGCGGCTCACCGGAGGCCGCCCCGAGCCGCCGCGGCGGTGCTCATCGGGGTCCACGACCGCGCAGACTACTCGCCGCGGGCGGGCGGCGCGCCCGTACCCGGCCCGGTCACTGCCCGGTCTTCCCGCCGGAGACCAGGTCGAGGCGCCCGTACAGGAAGTCGGCGGCGTTCTCGATGGCCAGGCTCACATCGATCATCTCGTTCAGCGAGGCGGGCTGCGCGCCGCCGGCCCGCTCCACCCAGGTGACCACGGCGTAGTGGCCGTAGGTCTTGGTGTAGGCGGCGGTGAAGCCGGGCCCGAACGCGGGGGTGCCCTTCGGCTGCAGCGGGGACACCCAGCCGGCGGCGGTCGCCGGCTCCAGGTCGCGGAGGATCTGCTTGACGCCCTCCTCGCTCACGAGGTTGATCACGGCGAACTGGCCGACGTGCTTGCTGTCGGCGCTGACGTAGGCCGCGCGGGCGATCTGGCTGCACTGGTACTTGGCGAGGTCGCCCTGCAGCCGGCCGCCCCAGGTGGCGGCCTTGCAGTCGGAGCTCAGCTGGGACTCGGCCAGCGTGAAGGTGTACTTGCCCGACTTGAGCGTCTTGGCGGAGAACGCCTCGCCCTCGGTGATCGGACGGGGGTCGTTCGAGCGGGAGGCGAGCTTGGCGAAGCCCTCGCCGAGGTAGTCCGGCGCGTAGGCGGTCGGCACCGCGCGCCGCTGCGGCTTCGCCTCGTCGCCGCCGCCGGTCAGCATGACCACCGCGACCACCGCGACGACCACCGCGACCAGCGCGGCGGCCGCGCCCAGCAGCAGCTTCGGACTGGGGAGCCTGCGGCCGGACTTGTCCTCCGGCCAGAAGTCCCGCCGGCGGCCCTCGGCGGCCTCGGCGGAACCGGTGTCAGAAGCCTCGATCACAGCCCCGGAGCTTAGCGGTCCCGGTCCCCCTCGCGCGGCCAAAAGGGTGTTTCGCCCAGATTCCTTGGTCTACAGCCCGTTACTGCCGATCAGCGCGCCGAACCCGTAGGTGATCAACGCCGCGGCGGCGCCGAACAGCAGCTGCCGCGATCCGCCGAACCACCACGCCCTGGCCGTGATGCGCGACACCAGCGCGCCGGCGAAGAACAGGCCGAGCGCCGCGATGCCCGCCGCCGGCCACAGGCTGGTCGCGCCGAGCAGGTACGGCAGCACCGGCAGCAGCGCGCCGACCGCGAACGACAGGAACGACGAGCCCGCCGCCAGGACCGGCGAGGGCAGGTCGCCGGGCGTCACCCCGAGCTCCTCCCGGGTGTGCACCTCCAGCGCCTCCTCGGGGTCGCGGGACAGCTGCCGCGCGACCTCGGCGGCCGTCTCGGGGTCGACGCCGCGCGCCTCGAAGACCTCGGCCAGCTCCCGCTGCTCGGCCACCGGGTGGCGGGCCAGCTCCAGCCGCTCCACCTCGATCTCCGCCTGCGCCAGCTCCGACTGGGAGGCGACCGAGATGTACTCCCCCGCCGCCATCGAGAACGCGCCCGCCGCCAGGCCGGCGAGGCCCGCCAGTAGCACGACCTTCTGGGTCGCCTGGCCGCCCGCGACCCCGGCGATCAGGGCGAAGTTGGAGACCAGCCCGTCCATCGCGCCGAACACCGCCGGCCGCAGCCAGCCGCCGGTGACGTCGCGGTGCTGGTGATGCTGCTCCGGCCGCACGCCGTGCTTCTCGTCTGTGTCGGACACAGTCGCCGTTTCCTACTTCCCGTCCTTGACGGGCTCCCCCTTCTCCACCTGGTCGTGGCCGGCGGCACCGTCAACCTCATTCTCCCCGGCCGAGTCCGCCGCCTCGGCGCCGGGGGTCTCGACCTCGGGCTCCGGATCGGTCTCGCTTCCGGGCTCCGCCACCCCGCCCGCCTCCGCCTCCGGTGCGGGAGCCTCCTCAGCGGCCTCGGGGGCGGACTCGGGTTCACCGGCGGGCCTTGCCTCCGGCTCCCCGGCCGCCACCGCAGGCTCCCCGGTCTCCGGGGCCTCGGCCTCGGTCACCGCGTCCTGCGCGGGCTCGTCCTGCGCGGGCTCGTCCTGCGCGGGCTCGTCCGGCACAGGGGGCTCCCCGGCCGGTTCCCCGTCCGTGTGGTCCGCGGCGGCTACGGCGGCGGTGTCGTCCGGCGCCTCCGTTTTCGCCTCGGGCTCCACCGCGGCGGGGACGGCGGCGGACGGCGCGTCCGCGGGGGCGCCGACGTTCTCCGGGCCGGTGCGCCCGCGCGCAAGGTACAGGTAGGCGACCGCGCCGACGAAGACGACGATGGACGTCCAGTCGTTGAGCCGCAGCCCGAGGACGTGGTGGGCGTCGTCGATGCGCAGCGCCTCGATCCAGCCGCGCCCGACGGTGTAGGCGGCGACGTAGAGGGCGAACGCGCGCCCGTGCGTGAGCTTGTAGCGGCGGTCGGCCCAGATCACCAGGATCGCGACGCCGACGCACCACAGCGACTCGTACAGGAACGTCGGGTGGTAGGTCGCGACGTCGGCGTACTTGGGGTCGAGGCCGGGGCCGCCGTCCAGCATCGGCCGGTGGTTCTCATCGATCTTCAGCGCCCAGAAGGTGTCCAGCGGGCGGCCGTACAGCTCCTGGTTCCAGTAGTTGCCCCAGCGGCCGATCGCCTGCGCGAGCGCGATGCCCGGGGCCACCGCGTCGCCGAGCGCCAGCACCGAGATCCCCCGCCGCCGGCAGCCGATGACCGCCCCGACCGCGCCGAGCGCGACGGCCCCCCAGATGCCGAGGCCGCCCTTCCAGATCTCCAGCGCCCGGATCGGGTCGCCGTTCTCCCCGAAGTAGCGCTGGTAGTCGGTGACCACGTGGTAGAGCCGCCCGCCGACCAGGCCGAACGGCACCGCCCACACGGCCACGTCGATGATCACGCCGGGGGTGCCGCCCTTGGCGGCCCAGCGGCGCTCGCCCAGCCAGACCGCGGCGACGATGCCGAGGATGATCATGATGGCGTAGGCGCGCAGCGGCACGGGGCCGAGGTGCCAGACGCCCTGCGAGGGACTCGGTATGTAGGCGACCGGGTGCATGACCGTTGACGTTACCGCCTCCGGGGCACAGCGCGCGCCTCCTCTAGGACCGCGACGAGATCGTCATCTTCGCGGCCGCCGCGCCGGAGCCGCCCGCCGTGCCGCTGGACTGCGTGCTCCCCGGCACGGGCGCGCCGCCGCCGGCCTCCGCGACGGCCTTCTTGAGGTCGTTCGGCGAGGCCAGGGCGTCGTTGCCGACCTTCTTGCCGTTCAGCGCGAGGTACGGGGTCGCGTCGACGCCCGCCCGGCCGGCCTGGGCGCTCGCCTGGTTCACCGTCCCGATCTTCTGGTCGCCGCGGACGCAGGCGGCGAAGGAGGGGTCGGTGACCCCGAGCCGCTCGCCCCACCTGACGAGGTCACCGGTGGAGAAGCCGGTGTCGCCCTCGGGCGGCTGCTCGGCGTAGAGCTTGTCGTGGTAGGCGACCCAGTGTTCGGCGGGCATGCAGGCGGCGGCGTTCGCGGCGCGCCGCGAGTTGGACATCAGCGGGTCCTGCTGGAAGAGCTGGAACGGCCGGTAGACGACCTTGACCCTGCCCTGCGCGGCGAGTTCCTTCATCGTCGCGCCGACCCGCTCCTCCATCGCCTTGCAGGCGGGGCACTGGAAGTCCTCCCACACGTCCAGGACCGGCGAGGAGACCCCCGGCTGCGCCATGGCGACCGACCCGTCCCGCTGGCGTGCGGCGGGCGCCAGCGCACCCTTGTAGGAGTTCTTCAGCGGCTCCTCGCCGCTGCGCGACAGCGCGACGACGACCACCACGACCGCGACCGCCGCCACGGTGACGGCGCCGAGGACGACGAGCAGCGCCCGCCGGCGCCGGCGCCGGACCGCGTCCCGCGCCCGTTCCTCCGCGAGCCGCCCGCGCGCGGACGGTTCCCTGCCCTGCTCGCTCATCGATCCCCCGATCGCCACTCTGCGTGTTGGTGAGCGTCTACGAGCGTAGCGGGCACGGCCCCGCCGGGCGGCGGAAAAGCGCCGCGCCGCGCCGTCCCGGGAGGGGGCGGCGCGGCGCTTCGGCGTTCAGGCGTCCTGGACGCGGCCGGTCACTTGCTGGCGGCGGCCGCCGCGTCGATCGAGGCGCGCAGTGCGGCGGGGTTCATGAACTGCGTCTGGTCGAGCGGCTTGCCGTTCAGGAAGACGCTCGGGGTGCCCTGGACGCCGCGGTCCTGGAGGGCGTACTTGGTCATCGCGTCGACCGTCGACTTCTTCTGCTCGTCGCGCACGCACTTCTCGAAGTTCGGGTCGGTGACGCCGACGTCCTTGCCCCACTTGACGAGGTCGTCGGGCGAGAAGCCCTTCTCGCCCTCGGGGGGCTGGAACTTGAAGAGCGCGTCGTGGTAGGAGACCCACTGGCCGGCCGGCACGCACAGCGCCGCCTCGGCGGAGCGCAGCGAGTTGATCCGGACGGGGTCCTTCTGCTGCCCGAACAGGTGGAACGGCCGGTAGACGACCTTGACCTTGCCCTGCTGGGCGAGCTGCTGGACGGTCTTGCCGGTGGCGGCCTCGAACTGCTTGCAGATCGGGCACTGGAAGTCCTCGAAGATCTCCAGCTCCGGCTTGCTCACCCCGGACTGCGCCATGAGGATGGAGCCGTCGGCCTGGCGGCTGACGGGGGCGAGCGCGCCCTGGTGCACCTCGGCCCGGCCGTTCTTGTTCTTCTGGTCGACGATGAGGACGGTCGCGACCACGATCACCGCCACGGCCACCACCGACCCGAGGACGATGGCGAGCAGCCGCCGCTGCTTCTCCCGCGCCGCCTGCCGCTTGCGCTCTGCGGCCAGGCGGTCCCTCGCGGACCGCTCTCGTGCGGCCTTGCTCATTGGTTCTCCTAAGCGTGCGGACCCGCGCCGGCACAGTGCGGCGCGCTACGACGGCGAGACTAGTCGACCTGGCCGACCCGCCGGAATTCGTCGGCCAGGACGAGGAGGAACAGCAGGACGGTGATGGCGTGGACGCCGGTGCACCACAGGCAGATCTTGTGCAGGAGCGCCAGCTCCACGGTCACCAGGTAGACCACGAACAGCACGCCCACCGCGACGGACGCGATCCGCCCCCAGCGCAGCGGAGGCCAGGTCGACCGCAGCGCCCACGGCGTCATCAGCGCGCCGAACGCCACGAAGAACGCGAGGCCGTACAGGGGCATCGGGACGCCCGCCAGGGTGGAGTACTCGCTGGTGGTGACGGCGTGGCAGTCGACCGTCCGGGACGCCGAGCACACCAGGGCGCCCTCGTCGTAGTGCGAGATCGTGAGGTACACGGAGATGGCGAACCCGGCGAGGGTCAGCGCCCACGCCGTGATCTGGAGCCACGCGGGGGGCAGCGGCTGCCTCGCGGCCCCGGCCCGGCTCTTCACCGTCATCTCTTGCGTCATCGTGATCCTCCCGGGACCGCCTGTGCCGGCGACCACACCCTATTGGCTGCCGGCGGCCCCACAAGCCATCAACTCGGCCGGGGGTGCGGCGAGTTCCCGCGACCTGGCGGAACGTCCGCGCGGAGCCGGGTTTCGCCGGTCCCGCGCGGACGCCCGGGGCCGTCCGGAATGATCAGCGGCCGCTGCGCACGCCCGCGGCGAGCTCCTCGGTGAGCTCCCGGACCCCGGCGAGGCCGGAGGCGAGGTCGGGGGCGTCCAGCAGGCGGCGGATGAACGCCGATCCGACGATCACGCCGTCGGCGAACCCCGCGACCTCGGCCGCCTGGGCGCCGGTGCCGACGCCGAGGCCGAGGCCGACCGGCAGGGCCGAGCCGGCCTTGTCCAGGACGGCGCGGGTCCGCTCGACCAGGCGCGGGGCGCCGGTGTCGAGGGCGTTGCGGGCGCCGGTGACGCCCATCAGCGAGGCCGCGTAGACGAAGCCGCGGCACGCCCGGGTGATCGTGTCGATGCGCTCGTCGGTGGAGCTGAGCGCGACGAGGAACACCCGGTCGAGGCCGTGGGCGTCGGACGCCTCCAGCCACGGCCCGCCCTCCTCGGGCGTGAGGTCGGGCGTGATCAGGCCGGACCCGCCGGCGGAGGCGAGGTCGCGGGCGAACCGGTCGACGCCGTAGCGGTCGACGGGGTTCCAGTACGTCATGACGAGGACCGGGACGCCGGTGGCGGCGACGGCCTCGACCGTGCGGAACACGTCGGCGACGCGGACGCCGCCGGCGAGCGCCCGGTGGACGGCGTCCTGGATGGTGGGGCCGTCCATCATCGGGTCGGTGTAGGGCAGGCCGATCTCGATGACGTCGCAGCCGGCGTCCACCATCGTCCTGGCCGCCTGCACGGCGCCCTCGTAGGTGGGGAACCCGGCGGGCAGGTACCCGACGAGGGCGGCGCGCCCCTCGGCCTTGGCCTTGTCGTAGGCGATCCGGGCGCTCACGCGTTCTCTCCCTCGGGCATCAGGCCGAAGAAGGCGGCGGCCGTGTGCATGTCCTTGTCGCCCCGCCCGGACAGGCAGACGACGATCGTGGCGTCGGGGCCGAGCTCCTTGCCGACCTTGAGCGCGCCGGCGAGCGCGTGCGCGGACTCGATCGCCGGGATGATGCCCTCGGTGCGGCACAGCAGCGCGAACGCCTCCATCGCCTCGGCGTCGGTGATCTCGCGGTACTCGGCGCGGCCGGTGTCGTGCAGCCACGAGTGCTCGGGGCCGACGCCGGGGTAGTCGAGCCCGGCGGAGATCGAGTGGGTCTCCATGGTCTGGCCGTCGTCGTCCTGCAGCAGGTAGGTGCGCATGCCGTGGATGACGCCGAGGGAGCCGCCGACGAGGGTCGCGGCGTGCTTGCCGCTGGCGACGCCGTCGCCGCCCGCCTCGAACCCGATCAGCCGGACGGACTCGTCGCCGACGAACGCGTGGAAGGTGCCGATCGCGTTGGAGCCGCCGCCCACGCACGCGACCACGGCGTCCGGGAGGGCGCCGGTCATCTCCACGCACTGCCGCCTGGCCTCGACGCCGATGACGCGCTGGAAGTCGCGGACCATCACCGGGAACGGGTGCGGGCCC
The DNA here is from genome assembly GCF_014208105.1 of Actinomadura coerulea. Lineage (NCBI taxonomy): Bacteria > Bacillati > Actinomycetota > Actinomycetes > Streptosporangiales > Thermomonosporaceae > Actinomadura > Actinomadura coerulea. The sequence continues at coordinate 839,152 of NZ_JACHMQ010000001.1, read as the reverse complement.
ATCACCGAGCCGATGCAGTAGTGGGTGTCCTCGACGCTGGCGACCCAGTCGCGGAACGCCTCGTTGCAGGCGTCCTTGAGGGTGCGGGAGCCGGTCCGGACGGGGACCACCTCGGCGCCGAGCATCCGCATCCGGGCGACGTTGAGGGCCTGCCGCTCGGTGTCGACCTCGCCCATGTAGACGGTGCAGGTGAGGCCGAGCAGCGCCGCGGCGGTGGCGGTGGCGACGCCGTGCTGGCCGGCGCCGGTCTCGGCGATCACGCGGGACTTGCCCATCCGCCGGGTGAGCAGCGCCTGGCCGAGCACATTGTTGATCTTGTGGGAGCCGGTGTGGTTGAGGTCCTCGCGCTTGAGCAGCACGCGGGCCCCCGCGTGCTCGGAGAAGCGCTTGGCCTCGGTCAGCAGGCTGGGGCGGCCCGCGTAGCCGGCGAGCAGGTCCTCGAGCTCGGCGACGAAGGCGGGGTCGTTCTTGGCGGTCTCGAACTCGTGGGCGAGCTCGTCCAGGGCCGCCATGAGCGCCTCGGGGGCGAACCGCCCGCCGAAGCGGCCGAAGTGGCCCGTGGCGTCGGGCATGGCTCCAGCACCGCGCGCGGCGGTGTCCATGGTCATGAGAAAACGCGTCCTGTCGTGGGAGAAAGCTGATCCGGTCACTGGGGTCCTGGACTAGCCCCGCCATCGCTCCCGGAGCGGTTCGACCTGCATGCCCGTAACCCTATCCACTCGTCGCGGGAGTGTCTCAGCCGCTCTGGCGCAGCGCCGGGTGGGCCCCGGCGGCGACCAGGTCGGCGACCGCGGCCCGGGGGTCCTTGCCGATCACGAGGCTCTCCCCGACCAGCACCGCGTCGGCGCCGCTGGAGGCGTAGGCGAGCAGGTCGTGCGGGCCCCGCACCCCGGACTCGGCGACCTTCACGACGTCCTTGGGGATGAGGGGGGCGACCCGGGCGAACACGCCGCGGTCGACCTGCAGCGTGCGCAGGTCGCGGGCATTCACGCCGATGACCTTGGCGCCCGCGTCGACCGCGCGGGCCGCCTCCTCCTCGGTGTGCACCTCGACGAGCGGGAGGAGCCCGATCGACTCGGCGCGCTCGACCAGCGAGACCAGCGCGTCCTGCTCCAGCGCGGCGACGATCAGCAGCGCCATGTCGGCGCCCGCGGCCCGCGCCTCCCACAGCTGGTAGGAGGTGACGATGAAGTCCTTGCGCAGGAGGGCGACGTCGACGTTGGCGCGGACCTCGGCGAGGTCGGCGAGGCTGCCGCCGAACCGGCGCCGCTCGGTCAGCACGCTGATCACCTTGGCGCCGCCGGCCTCGTAGTCGCGGGCGAGCGCGGCGGGGTCGGCGATCGCGGCGAGCGCGCCCTTGGACGGGCTGCTGCGCTTGACCTCGGCGATGACCGAGACGCCCTGCCCGCGCAGCGCGCCGAGCGCGTCCCTGGGGGCCGGGGCCTTCGCTGCCCGCTCCTTGAGGGCGTCGAGCGGGACCTCGCGCTGCCTGTCGGCGAGATCGGCCCGGACGCCCTCGATGATCTCGTCCAAAACGCTCAAGGTCGCAGGCCCCCTATTTCAGGTCGTTCCGTGCACCGATCGTAGCCGCCCCCTCCGACGCGTCCCGCACCCGGGAGGCCCGTGCGGGGTCCCCGCCGGCCGGGCCGCGCGTGTCAGGGCGCGAGCACGTGCGCGAACGGCAGGTTGCGCACGATCCAGTAGACGATGAGAAGGCCGACGAACGAATACGCGACGGCGGGCTTGAACAGGGCGGACCTCATGGGCAGCCCCTGCGCGGTCCTGACCGTCCACCGTGCGTACAGGTATCCGAAGACCGGAAGCAGGACGAACAGCAGCGGGTTGAGGCCGAACGCGGTGCCCACGTGGCCGTGCGCGAGCGCGTAGACGAGCCGCGTCATCCCGCACCCGGGGCAGTAGAAGCCGGTCAGCGCCAGGAAGGGGCAGCCCGGGTAGTGGCCCGGCTCGTTGGGGTCCGCCCGGAACGCGATCACGAGGGCCGCGCCGGTGACCCCGGCCAGCACCGCCGCGTGCGGCAGGAACGCCTGTGAGCGCGCGCGAGTCACGCCGTCCACCCTAGGCGTCCAGGACGTAGCCGACGCCGCGCACAGTCCTGATGGGGCTGCCGTCGCCGAGTTTGGCCCGCAGCTGGGCGACGTGGACGTCGACGGTGCGGCTTCCGGCGCCGGCGCCCGGCCCCCACGCGGCGTCGAGCAGCTGCTCGCGGGTGAAGACGCGGCCGGGGTTGGCCATGAGGAACTCGAGGAGGTCGAACTCGGTGACGGTGAGGGCGACGCGGCGATCGCCGACGAGGGCCGCCCGGTCGCGGGGTTCGAGGGCGACGCGGCCGGCGCGCAGGGGGCCGGGCGCCTCGGCGGGGCCGCCGTCGCGCAGGGCCTCGGCGACGGCGGCGACGAGGACGCGGGGCCCGAAGGGCCGCTCGACGCGGTGGTCGCCGAGGGCGCGCGCGATCAACATGTCGAGGGGCCCGGTGACGGCGACGACGGGCGCGGGCCGGGCGGCGTCGGCGACGCGCCGGTACAGGTCGACGGGCAGCGCGGAGGTGGACAGGTCCAGGACGACGGCGTCGGGGCGCCGGCGGCGGGCGGCGGCGGGCGCCCGCGCGGGGTCGGCCTCGATCTCGACGTCGAAGCCCTCCCGGGCGAGGTAGCGGCGCTCCAGCTCGGCGACGGCGGGGTCGTGCTCGACCACGAGCACGACCCCGCCACCGTCGCCGCTCACGACCGCTCGTGCGCGGTCGGGTCCTCGCCGCGGTCGAGCGACTTCCACAGGGCGGACGAATCGTCCTCCGCCGCCTTGCGCGGCGCGCTTCGCTCGTAGCGCGCCGACATGCCGGGCCAACGCGACCCCCGCACGGCGGTGAGGATCCCGCCCACGGCGAGGACGACCCCACCGGTGACCGAAACCAGCCACCAAAGATTGACGTCCAGCACCGGATGCCCGCCGAGCCTCAGCAGAGCGCTCTTGTCCCCGGCCGCAGCCAGCACACTGGACCGCTGCACACTCGCCGTGGACGCGTAGGCGATCCCCACGCCGAACAAGGCGATGAGGATCCCGACACCCGCACGGACCCGTCCCCGGGTCGCCAGCAGCGCGGCGAGCCCGGCCAGCCCCGCCCACCCGAGCGCACCGGCCGCACCCCCCAGGTCGCCGCCGGTCAGTTGCTGAGTGAACGGCGTGATGGCGTCCTGCGCCCGAACGGTGGCCCAGGTACGCCCGGCGGCGAGCAGCGCGAGCCCTGCCCCCGCGGCGCACACCACCGCCGTCAGCCCACGTTCACGCCCAGGCGTCATGAGCCGCGCCGCCAGTCGACCACCGCAGCGATCAAGGCGACCAAACCAGACGTTCCCACGGACATGCCCCCGAGTTTATTGCAGCCTCCCAACCCCCCACCCCCACCCCGCACCCTCACCAAGGCAGCAACCCCCAGACAGAAGGTCACCGGTCCCCAAAGGCAATCCGAGCTCACGGGCCGATGCGGGGCGGCCCGACGCAAGACGGCCTAGCCCTAGGGCCGCCAGGCCCGAAGGGCGGCACCGACCACCGCAGCCAGCAACACAAACCAGGAGGTGACGGCAAGCCTCCAGAGCCGGGTTCGAGCTTGCGAGAACCGAGCGCCGAGCAAGGCAGCACCACTCACCGGACGCGAGCCCCAGGGCCGCCAGGCCCGAAGGGCGCCCCGGCGCGCAGCGGGCGCAGCGACCTCAACCGGCGGAGCAACCACGCGACAGCCTGAGAGATGGCGATCGCGTCCAAAGGCAGGTTCGAGCGAAGCAAGAACCTGATCGCGCAGCGAGCCGCAAGGCGAGACGGAGCGATGCCGGCGATCGCCCGCGTTTCTCGACGATGGAGGGCCGCCAGGCCCGAAGGAGGAGAAAAACGCAATTAAACAGAGCCCGCCTCCCCCTGGCGGTGGGGGGCGGGCTCTGCCACGTACGGCTAGCGGGCGTTACAGGGGGACGACCTGGTCGGCCTGCGGGCCACGGTTGCCCTGCGTCACCTCGAACTGGACGCGCTGGTTCTCGTCCAGGCTGCGGTAGCCGGAACTCTGGATGGCCGAGTAGTGCACGAAGACGTCCGGCCCGCCGCCGTCCACGGCGATGAAGCCGAAGCCCTTCTCGGCGTTGAACCACTTCACGGTGCCCTGCTGGGGCATGTCTTTCTCCTTGCGGCAAAACCTGGGCCCACACCTCGCGGGCCCGTGCGGTCGCTGCGGAACGCTCTCGCCTCCCGGTACGGTCCCGGAAAAGCCAAAACGCCCGCTGCCATCAGTTCGCGGGCGTCTTGAACGATCGAGAACCACGACTGCAACCGACCGCCCCACCGTATCACCGGTTCCGCGTAAAGCGGAGGAGCCGCAAGACTTGCGTTTCTCCTCTCGGCGAACCATGCCGTTACCTGCCCGTTAAAGACTCCAACCGGTCTCCGTCAGGGTCTTGACAGCGTCCGTCGCGCCGGTGAGGCGCACCTTCGCGACGTCCCGGCGGCCCAGTGCCCACAGGAGGAGTTCACCTACGGGGCCGTGCACGCGCACGGCTCCGCGACCGCCGCCGGACACGCGCGCGGCGCGGCCGTCGGGGCGGACGAAGGTTACCTCGACCTGAACTTTTCTTAGGACAAAGCGGGCAATTTTTATCCGTCGCCAGAGTAGTTCCTCTAGTTCCGGCGAGATGTCGCGGGGCTCCCAGTCGGGACGCGCACGCCGGATGTCCTCATGGTGAACAAAGAACTCGACGGCGTTCGCGTTTTTGTCGACTCCCGGAAGGGCGTAGGGGGAGAACTTCGGCGGACCCTGCGCGAACCGTTCCACCAGCCGTTCGAACGGAACGGCGCGCGCCGTCCGCCGCCGCACCCGCTCGGTGTAGAAGGCCAGCGGGGGCAGCAGGATGCCGGGGGCGGCGTCGGGGCGCCTTTCGCGGACGACCAGATGGGCGGCCAGGTCGCGGGCGTCCCAGCCGGCGCACTCGGTGGCGGCCTCCGGCCCCGCCTCCTCCAGCGCCGCGGCGAGCAGCAGCCGTTCGCGGCGGACCGGGCCGGGGTCCGCCGGGCCGGATCCGTCCTGCTTCGGGGCGGACGGCACGGGGCCGTCGTCGGGCGTGCTCATCGACCGATGGTAGGCCGGGGCCGGGCGGCCGGGAATAAGCGCCCCGGCCGGATGGTAGGGAATATCCAGCCCCACAAACCCCCCGCCGCAGCCGCAACGGGATATTTCCTGGGGTCCGCCGTGATCGAGGAGTCGCCGTGCCACCTGCGTCCAGACGCGTCAGCCCGCCCGTCCTGAGGGAGGGCATGGGCGTCCTGTGGGTGGCGGTGAGGGCGGAGCCGCGGGTGTTCGCCCTGTCGGTCCTGGCGAGCGCCCTGTACGCGGCGATGACCGTGGGGACCGCGCAGGTGCTGGGCTGGACGACCGGCCACGTCGTGCTGCCGGCGTTCGACGCCGGGCACACGACCGCGGGGGCGCTGGCGGGCGCCGCCGCCCTGATCCTGGCGGTGGCGCTGATGAAGGCGCTCGGCGTCGCGGGACGCCGGTTCTACGCGGGCCTCATGCAGTACCGGCTCCAGGCGTCCTACCGCCGCGCGGTGACCAGGCAGTACCTCCGGCTCCCGCTGGCGTGGCACCACCGGCACCCGACCGGGCAGCTGCTGTCGAACGCCAACGCCGACGTCGAGGCGGTGTGGGCGCCGATCGCGCCGCTGCCGATGGCGGTCGGCGTGGTGTTCATGCTGCTGATCGCCGCGGTGTCGATCCTGGTCACCGACGTGGTCGTGGCCCTGGTCGGATTCCTGGTGTTCCCCGCCGTCGCCCTCATCAACGTGGTGTACCAGCGGCGGCTGTCCCCGGTGGCGACCCGCGCGCAGCAGCTGCGCGCGGAGGTCAGCGAGGTCGCGCACGAGAGCTTCGAGGGCGGCCTGGTGGTCAAGACCCTCGGCCGGGAGGCGGCGGAGACCGAGCGGTTCGCCGCGCGGGCGCGGGAGCTGCGGGACGCCAACATCGCGGTCGGCCGCATCCGGGGGCTGTTCGACCCGGTGCTGGAGGCGCTGCCGAACCTCGGGGTGCTGGCCGTCCTGCTGATCGGGTCGGTGCGGCTGGACTCGGGCGCGATGTCGCCGGGCGACCTGGTCAACGTGGCGTACCTGTTCACGCTGCTGTCGTGGCCGATCCGGGCGCTGGGCTGGGTGCTGGGCGAGGTGCCGCGCAGCGTCGTCGGGTGGAAGCGGGTCCGCGGCGTCCTGGACGCGACGGGTTCGCTGCCGTTCGGGGACGGCTCACTGGACGGTCCGGGCGCGGCGACCGAGCTCCAGGTGCGGGAGGTCAGGTTCGCCTACGAGGCGGCCGGTGAGGGCGCGCGGCGCCGCGTCCTGCACGACGTGTCGTTCGCGGCGGCGCCGGGCAGGACGATCGCGGTCGTCGGGCCGACGGGGTCGGGCAAGTCCACGCTCACCTCGCTGCTCGTCCGGCTGGTCGACCCGGAGGACGGGTCGGTCCTGCTGGACGGCGTCGACCTTCGCGACGTGGAGCGCGGCGGGGTCGCGGCGACGGCGGCCCTGGTCCCGCAGCAGACGTTCCTGTTCGACGACACCGTGCGCGGCAACGTGACGCTCGGCCTGGACGTCCCGGACGAGCGGGTCTGGGAGGCGCTGCGGCTCGCCCAGGCCGAGGGGTTCGTCGCGGCGCTCGCCGACGGGCTCGACGCGAAGGTGGGCGAGCGCGGGGCGACGCTGTCGGGCGGCCAGCGCCAGCGGCTCGCGCTGGCGCGGGCGCTGGTGCGGCGGCCCCGGCTGCTGGTCCTGGACGACGCGACGTCCAGTGTCGACCCGCAGGTCGAGGCGCGCATCCTGCAGAGCCTGCGGGAGTCGCAGGCGGAGGAGGCCGGCGGCGCGACCGTCGTGGTCGTCGCGTACCGCAAGGCCACGATCGCGCTGGCCGACGAGGTCGTCTACATGGAGCACGGCCGCGTCATCGCGCGCGGCACCCACGCCGAGCTGCTGGACGGCTCGGAGGGCTACCGCAACCTCGTCAACGCCTACGAGCGGGCCGAGGCGGAGCAGGAAGCGGTCGAGGGCGGCGAGGAGGCCATGGCATGACGACGGTGACCGACACGGCGGCCCCGAAGCCGGGGAGCGCGCCGGGACTGAGCGACACCGCGGCGGAGGGTGCGATCAGCACGCTGCGGCGCGGGCTGCGGCTGACCCCGGAGTTCCGGGCGGGGCTGGCCGGGACGCTGGTGCTCGCGCTGGTGTCGACGGCCGGGCGGGTGGTGGTGCCCGTGGCCGTCCAGCAGACGATCGACAAGGGGCTCGGCCGCCCGGACGGCCCCGACCTGGACTTCATCCGGACGGCGGTGCTGCTGTGCGCGGCGGCCGTCCTGGTGACGGCCGTGTGCGCGTACCTGATGAACGTGCGGCTGTACAGGACGTCCGAGGGCGGGCTGGCGTCGCTGCGGGTGCGGGCTTTCCGGCACGTCCACGACCTGTCGATGCTCACGCAGAGCGGCGAGCGGCGGGGCGCGCTGGTGTCGCGGGTGACCGGCGACGTCGACCAGATCAGCCAGTTCATGCAGTCCGGCGGGCTGATGTTCATCGTGTCGATCGGGCAGCTGGTCGTGGCGAGCGTGCTGATGGCCGTCTACTCGTGGCCGCTGGCGCTGCTGGTGTGGGCGGCGTTCGTGCCGCTGGCGTTCGCGCTGCGCCGCTTCCAGCGGATCCTGTCGAGGGCGTACATGGGGGTGCGGGAGCGGATGGGCGACCTGCTGGCGGCGGTCAGCGAGTCGGTGGTGGGCGCCCCGGTGATCCGCGCCTACGCCTCGGAGGAGCGCACCGGCCGGCGGGTTGACGAGACCGTGGAGTCCTACCGTTCGGCGCAGACGCGGGCTCAGGCGATGGTCGCCCTGACGTTCCCGGTCAGCGAGCTGGTGGCGGCGCTCGCCACCGCCGCCGTCGTGATCGCCGGGACGCTGCTCGGCGTCGCCGGGGAGCTGTCGGCCGGGCGGCTCATCGCGTTCCTGTTCCTGGTGACGCTGTTCGTGAGCCCGATGCAGACGGCCACCGAGGTCCTGAACGAGGCGCAGAACGCGATCGCGGGCTGGCGGCGGGTGCTCGGCGTGCTGGACACCGCCCCGGACGTCGCCGACCCCGGCGAGGCGGGCGTGACGCTGCCGCGCGGTCCCATCGAGGTGCGGTTCGAGTCGGTGGGGTTCGCCTACCCGGGCGGTCCGCCCGTCCTGCACGAGGTGAGCGCCGCCATCGCGCCGCGCAGCCGCGTCGCGATCGTCGGGCAGACCGGGTCGGGCAAGACGACGTTCGCCAAGCTGCTCACCCGGCTCATGGACCCGGTGTCGGGCCGCGTCCTCGTGGACGGCGTGCCGCTGGACCGCGTCCGGTTCTCGTCGCTGCGCGAGCGGATCGTCATGGTGCCGCAGGACGGGTTCCTGTTCGACGCGACGCTCGCCGACAACATCCGGTACGGGCATCCGGACGCCTCCGACGAGGACCTCGTCCTCGCGCTGACCGAGCTGGGCCTCGCCGACTGGCTGGACGGCCTCCCCGAGGGCCTCGCCACGCCCGTGGGGCAGCGGGGCGAGTCGCTGTCGGCGGGCGAGCGCCAGCTCGTCGCGCTGGCCCGCGCCTACATCGCCGACCCGGACCTGCTCGTGCTGGACGAGGCGACCTCCGCCGTGGACCCGGCCACCGAGGTGCGGATCCAGCGGGCGCTGGACGGGGTGACGCGGGGCCGCACGGCGATCGCGATCGCGCACCGGCTGTCCACGGCCGAGGCGGCCGACGAGGTGATCGTCTTCGAGGCGGGGCGGATCGTGCAGCGCGGCCCGCACGCCGAACTCGTCGCCGAGCCGGGCGTGTACGCCGATCTGCACGCCTCCTGGGTCGCCCAGCGGAGCCTGTGACGGGTTCCACAGGGCCACTCGCTGGGTAAACGCACGCTAAAGCACTTGCCCGATATCTGGTCCAGTGCGCATTCTGCTGAGGTGAGCAACGACGTCATGTTGGAATCGGCGAGCACGCTGCACGGTCAGCTGCAGCGCGGGCTCGGGAGGGCCGCGCGCCGCGCGGCGGACAAGCCCGGCGCGGGCGAGTACGTGTACGCGTGCGTCCGGAGGGATCCGCGCTGGGATCGGCAGTGCGAGTCGCGGCGGCTGTACTACGCCCGGTTGATGGTGGATCTGGAGCTGCCGGTGGGGCCGGTGGCGGAGCATCTGTTCGCTCCGTCCGACCACACCGACCCCGACGAGTGGCGGGTGGACCTGGCGCTGGGCGTGCTGGCCGACCTGGTGCGGCTGAGCCGGCGGGAGGCCGCCGGGCCCCTGCGCCGGTACGCCGAGGAGGGCGCGCAGTGGTTCGACGCGGTGGCCGAGCTCATCGATCTTGAGGATCCGTCGCTGGCGGTGGGGCTGGACGCCCTGGTCGCCGCGCGGTGCGACGACGCGGACCTGGCGCTGCTGGTGCCGGGCCGCCACAACCCGGTGATCGAGGCGTGGGCGGCGCGGCAGCCGCGGGTGGCGGACGCGCTGGCGCGGCAGCGGGAGGCGGGACGGGCGGCGCGGCGCGCGATGGTGCCGGCCCCCGGCAAGGACGCGCAGAGCGAGGCCGAGTTGCTGGATCTGGCGCGGCGGCGCGGCGAGGGCTCCATAGCGGCGATATTCGAACTGGGCCGCCGCCGGACGCTCGCCCTGCTGGACCTCGCGGAGGAACTGCTCCCCCAGCGGCCGAGCAGGTTCGGCGGCGCGGTGTGCCGGGCGTTGCGCGAGTACGGGCCGGAGACCCTCCCGCGGGCGCGGATGTGGGCGGCGCAGCGCGGCGGCTGCGCGGACATGGGGCTGCGCATCCTCGCCCGCTACGGCACCCGCCAGGACATCCCCCTGCTGATGGACGAGCTGAACGCCGCCGTCGCCCGGCGCGACTGGGCCGACGCCGCGAGCCCCATCGAAGGGCTGGGGCGCCTGCGCGCGGGCGAGGCCGTCCCGCTGTTGAAGACCGCTTGGGCCGAATCCACCTATGCCTATCTGAGACCCCGCATCCTGACCGCGCTGACGAGAACCGCCCCCCACACCGCCGAGTCCTACGCCGTCGAAGGGCTGTGGGACTGCGAGGAGGGCGTCCGGGCCGAGGCCGCCCGGACCGCGCCGCTGACCGGCGAGACGTCGCTTCGGCTGCAGCGGCTCCACCACGACGACGCCGAGGACCCCGGCGTCCGCGCCGCCGCCGGCGCCCGCATGATGCCCTGAGCCCCCGGTGATCTGAGCCCGGATGAACCTCTCCGGGGCGGGGCGCGTATTCCTCCCTCGAATCGCGCGTCCCACCCCGGAGAGGAAGAGCGATGGGTTCCCGACACCATCTCGGCTTGTTGAAGACGGTCGCGCTGTGCGCGGCCGCGCTGGCGGTGCCGCCGGCGGCCGGCTGCTCCGCCGGGCCGGACGCGTCCGGCGGGAAGGCCGCCGAACCGGCGAGCCTGGCCGAGCTGGCGCAGCGGACGGACTGCTCCCTGACGGGGAAACGCAAGGTCGAGGATCTGGAGCAGGGGAACTGCAAGACCGCGCGAGGACGCTACGTCCTGCTCAGCTTCACCTCCGACAACGGCATGAACGCCTGGCTGGAGGAGGCCAAGCCGTGGGGCGGGACGTATCTGGTCGGGGCGCGCTGGGTGGCGGTCAGCCAGCAGCAGACGCTGGAGTCGCTGCGCGGGGATCTCGGCGGCAGGATCGTCCAGGGCGACGCCCACGGTCCCGGGCACGGGGCGGGGCACGGCTGAGCGGTGGTCAGGCGCGGCCGGCGGCGCTTCCCTCGCTGGTGCCCTCCTCGCCCCGCACGAGCAGGGCGCTCCAGCGCTCCAGCGCGGGCCCGATCCGGGCCAGGACGCGCCGTCCCGCCAGCCCTCGGCGGACGATGCCCGGGTGCCACAGCGGATGCCGCGGGCCGTCGACGACGACGCGGACGGCCGCGACCGGCAGCGGTCCGGCGCGCTCGGCGACGAGCGCCGACTCCATGTCCGCCAGCCGCGCGCCCTGCGCCGCCAGCAGGGCCCGCTCCGCGCCCCTGACGACGCGGTCGGTGGTGACCAGCGGGCCGACCTGCGCGCTCAGCCCGTCCCGGATGAGCTCCTCGGCGAGCAGGCGCGGCGCGGCGCACGGCACCGCCTTCCCGCCCGCGCCGACGCCGCGGATCTCCTCGGCGACCAGGACGTCGCCGGGCCGCAGCCGCTCGTCGAGCGCCCCGCCGAACCCGGCGACGACGAGGGCGGCGCAGGCTGCCGGGAGCCGGTCGGCGCGCCGCGCCCGGTAGCCGACGACCACGACCGGGGTCCGGGTGAGGCCGCGCCGGACCGCGCGCGCCTCCATGCCGAGCGCGGCGCACACCACCGGGCCGAGCATCGGCGCGTCCACGGCGTCGTCCCAGCCCGCCCCTCCGGCGGCGCCGGCCCCTTCGGTGAAGTTCACCCGCCCAGCGAAACACGAGGTCATCCCGAGATCCAGCGCCATCACCGCGCAGTGCGACATTCGCTCACCGCTCGGTGCGACCTCCGCTCACCGCGCAGTGCGACCTCCGCTCGTCGCGAGGTGCCGGATCCGCGCGGCGCGGATCCGCCTCGCGGAGGGCGCGGAAGGCCGCCCCGCGCGCCTAGACTCCCCGGCATGACCTCGACCTCCTTTCCCCTTCGGCGGAAGCTGGCCGTTCTCCCGTTCGTCCTGCTGCCCCTCGGCGCCGCGGCCGCGTGCGGCGGCGAGAACAGCAAGACCTCCTGCGACGTCAACTCCTGCACGGTGACCTTCGACCGCGGCGTCGAGGCGAGCGCGTCCATCCTCGGCGTGAAGGCCGAGCTGGTGAGGGTGCAGGGCGAGATGGTCACCCTCAAGATCGGCGGGCAGACGGTGACGGTGCCGGCCGGGGACGGGCAGCAGGCCGAGGGCTTCGACATCTCGGTGCAGTCCGTCACCAAGGACCAGGTGGTGGTGAAGATCTCCAACAACGGCTGACCGGTCTAGTATTCGCTCATGCGTTCGATGAACACGGCGGAGCGCCGCGCCCGGCTCGCGCTCCGCCACCGGCTCTGCGCGCCGGCCAGGACCGACGACGTCCTCGAGATCGTCCGGTCCGTGCTGGTCCTGCACGCCACGGACCCGGCCACCGTCCACCTGTCGGTCGCGGCCCGCAGCGTCCACGCCGTCCCGGCGGCCATGGAGAAGGCCCTGTACGAGGACCGCACGCTCCTGCGGATGCTGGCGATGCGCCGGACGATGTTCGTCGCGCCGACCGACCTGGTCCCGGTGCTGCAGGCGTCCACGGCGAACGCGCTGGCGGCCAGGCAGCGCGCCACCTACGCGCGGATGATCGAGCGCGGCAGCGACGTCACCGACGGGCCGGCCCTGTTCGTCCGGGCCGAGGAGGCCGCCCACGAGGCGCTGCTGGCGCGCGGCCGGGCGACGGGCGCCCAGCTCAGCGCTGACGTGCCCATGCTGCGGACCCAGGTCGAGATGGCGCCCGGCAAGTCCTACTCGCGGGCCACGAACATCACCACCTGGGTGCTGGTCACGCTCGGCTGCGAGGGCCGCATCGTGCGGGGGCGGCCGAACGGGTCGTGGACGAGCAGCCAGTACGTGTGGTCGCCCATGGAGACGTGGCTGCCCGGCGGCATCGAGGCGCTCCCGGCCGCCGAGGCCCGCGCCGACCTCGTCCGCCGCTGGCTGCGCGTGTTCGGGCCCGCGCCGGCGGCCGACCTGAAGTGGTGGACGGGCTGGAGCGCGGGCGACGTCAAGAAGGCCCTCGCGCTCCTGGACGTCACCGAGGTGGACCTCGGCGGCGCCACCGGCCTCGTCCTGTCCGACGACCTGGAGCCCACGCCCGCGCCGGAGCCGTGGGCGGCGCTGCTGCCCGCGCTCGACCCGACGCCGATGGGCTGGCAGGAGCGCGGCTGGTTCCTCGGCGCCCACGGCCCGCTGCTGTTCGACCGCAACGGCAACATCGGGCCGTCGGTCTGGTGGGACGGCCGCATCGTCGGCGGGTGGGCGCAGCGCAGGGACGGCGAGATCGTCTTCCGCCTCCTGGAGGACGTGGGCGCCGGCGCGCGGGCCGCCGTCGTGCGGGAGGCGGCCCGCATGGCGGAGTGGTACGGCGACGTCCGCGCCATCCCCCGGTTCCGCACCCCGCTGGAGCGCGAGCTGACGGCATGAGCCGGGGCCCGGCTCGCGACGGCCCCCGGCCGGGGCCGGGCCGTCAGTAGTAGGGGCCCTCGGCGGTCACGGCCCGGCGGCCGGCGCCGCTGCGCCTGAGGATGGTCACGATGAACGCGACGGCGGCGAGGCCGCCGAGGCCGAGCGCGGTCAGCAGGCTGAGGCCGAGGTAGCCGTCGGCGGTGTCGTCCGGCGTCACGAGGATCGGCCCTTCGGCGCCCCGGCACGTCAGCCGGGCGTCGCCCGACACCGGCGCCCTGAACGTGGCGGTGTAGCGGTAGGACGCGTGGTCGGAGGCGCTCCAGGAGTTCTTGCGCGTGAGCTGGACGGGCCCGGACCGCTCCCCCGCCTCGACCCGGCACGCGTACGGGGACGGCCCGCCCTCCCGGACGTAGACGAAGTAGCCGTAGCCCTCCGTGAGCCGGACGGTCACCCCGGACGCCGGGTCGCCCACGGCCGCAGGGCCTCCGGCGACCTCCGAGTCGTCCCACAGGAACGCCAGCACCGTGGCGAACCCGATGACGGCGACCAGCACCAGGGCGATCGGCAGCGCGTACCACCCGGCGCTCGGGCCGACGCGCCGCCGCTGCGGCGTCCAGCCCTCTCCCGGGCCCGGTCGGCCCGGTCCCCTGGGCGGCGGTCCCATCGGTGGGTTGGACCCGGGCCACATGTCTTCTCCCCCTGCGGAACGCCTGTGCCGAACGACCACGATCCCAGAGAACCGACCGCCCCGCCAGGCGGCCTCCGGTAAGGGGCCGCTGACCGACAGGTTGGGGAATGTCTGTAACGTCCCCCTGGACAGAGGAGGTGCACGTGGCGGCACTGCCCGGCCTGACCCCCGGCACGCTCCCGCCCGAGACCGCCGCGCTGCGGTCCCGGGTCCGGGAGTTCCTGGCCGAGACGCCCTTCACGGCCCGCTGCGACAGCTGGCTCACCGGCGCCGACCCCGCCTTCAGCCGGCTGCTGGGCGAGCGCGGCTGGCTGGGCATGACGCTCCCCGAGCGCTACGGCGGGCACGGGCGCTCACCGCTGGAGCGGTTCGTGGTGGTCGAGGAACTGCTGGCCGCCGGGGCCCCGGTGGGCGCGCACTGGATCGCCGACCGGCAGACCGGCCCGTCCATCCTGGCCCACGGCACCGAGGAGCAGAAGAGGCGGTTCCTGCCGCCGATCGCGCGCGGCGAGTGCTTCTTCGCGATCGGGATGAGCGAGCCCGACACGGGCTCCGACCTGGCATCGGTCCGGACCCGCGCCGAGCGCGACGGCGGCGGGTGGCGGCTGCACGGCACCAAGGTGTGGACGAGCGGCGCGCACATCGCCCACGCGATCCTCGTCCTGGCCCGGAGCGCGCCCCGCTCGCAGGACCGCCACGCGGGCCTCGGCCAGTTCATCGTGCCCCTGCCGGACGACCGCGTGGCGATCAGGCCGATCCGGGGCCTGTCCGGCGAGCACCACTTCAACGAGGTCGTCCTCGACGGCGTGTTCGTGCCGGACGCGCTGGTCCTCGGCCGCGCCGGGGACGGGTGGCGGCAGGTCACCGCCGAGCTGGCCTACGAGCGCGGCGGCCCCGAGCGGCTGCTCAGCACGTTCCTGCTCATCCGGCTCCTGCACGGCCGCGCCGCGGGGCCCGCGGCGCGGCGGGCGCTCGGCGCGCTGACCGCGCGCCTGTGGGCGCTGCGGCAGGCGTCGCTGGGAGTGGCGGGCGCCCTCGCCCGGGGCGAGACGCCGGAGCTGGCCGCGGCCCTGGTCAAGGACCTCGGGACGCGGTTCGAGCGCGAGGTCGTCGAGGCGGCGCGCGAGCACGCGGGCGTGGAGCCCGACCCCGGCTCCCCCGACCCGCTGGCCCGCGCGCTGGCCGAGTCGGTCGTCCAGGCGCCCGGGTTCACGCTGCGGGGCGGCACCAACGAGATCCTGCGGGGCATCGTCGCCCGCGGCCTGGGAGTGCGCTGATGGGGCTGCTGGAAGAGACCGCGAACGAGATCCTCGCCGGCGACGACCCGTGGCGGGCGCTTGAGGAGTCCGGTCTGGCGCTGGCCGGGGTGCCGGAGGAGGCGGGCGGCAGCGGCGGCGGCCTCGCCGACGCCGCCGCCGTCCTGCGCGCGGCCGGGTACCACGCCGCGGACGTGCCGCTGGCCGAGACGCTGCTGGCCGGGCGGCTGCTCGCCGATGCGGGGCTGCGGGCGGCCCCCGGCGCTCTCACGGCCATGTCCGGCGACGTCGAGGCGGTCGAGGGCCGTGACGGCCCCGTCCTGAGCGGGACGTTCCGCCGGGTCCCCCGGGCACGCGAGGCGCGGTCCCTGGTCGTCCTGGGCCGCGGTCTCGTCGCCGTCGTCGATCCGGCGCGGGCGCAGATCACCGCGGGCGCGAACGTGGCGGGTGAGCCGCGCGACGACGTCGTCCTGTCCGGCGTCCCGGCACGGGAGGCGGCGCCGTGCGCGGTGGACGCGGCCGAGCTGCTGCGGCGGGGCGCGCTGGCGCGGGCCGTCCAGCTGACCGGGGCGATGGCCCGGGCGCTGGACCTGTCCGTCCGGTACGCGGGCGAACGCGAGCAGTTCGGGAGGCCGATCGGGCGGTTCCAGGCCGTCCAGCAGATGCTGGCGGAGCTGGCCGGGGAGGCGACGGTCGCGGACGTCGCGGTCCGGGCCGCCGTCCGCGCCCCCGGCGACCCGGTCGCCGTGGCGGCCGCCAAGGCGAACGCGTCGCGGGCCGCGGGCGCGGTCGCCGCGATCGCCCACCAGGTGCACGGCGCGCTCGGCGCCACCGAGGAGCACCCCCTGCGCCGGGTCACCCTGCGGCTGTGGTCGTGGCGGGACGAGTACGGCGGCGAGACCGCCTGGGCCGACGAACTCGGCGCCGCGCTCGCCGCCGCCCCCGACCCGTGGGCGCTCGTCACCGGCACCTGACCACCGGGGCCGCGGGACGGGTCGGTAACCTCGCTAGGAGTAGCGGACCGCGTTCGGAGACAGCATGGCGCCCTGGGACCGACTGCCCGTCCCGCCGATCAGGCTGCCCCGGCCGAAGGGCCTGCCGTGGCCGGCGGGGCTTTCCTGGCCGGCGGGTCTGCCGTGGCCGTGGGGCCTGGCCCCCTACACCGTCGAGCGCGACCTTCCGGCGACCATGCCGGACGGGGTCGTCCTCCTCGCCGACCGGTACGTCCCGGCCGGGGTGGAGCGGCCCCCCACCATCCTCGTCCGCACCCCCTACGGGCGCCGCGGCCCCGCCGCCCTCGCCAACGGCCTGCTGTTCGTCCCGTTCGGCTTCCAGCTGGTCGTGCAGAGCGCCCGCGGGACCTCCGGGTCCGGCGGCGAGTTCGACCCCCTCGGCAGCGAGCGCACCGACGGGCTCGCCACCGTCGAGTGGCTGAAGCGCCGGCCCTGGTTCCACGGCTCGTTCGCCACGTTCGGGCCGAGCTACCTCGGCTACGCGGCCTGGGCGATCGCCGCCGAGGCCGGGCCCGAGCTGAAGGCGATGTCCCTGCAGATCACCGCGTCCACCTTCCGGGACGCCGCCTACGTGGGCGGGTCGTTCGCGCTGGAGTCCACCCTCACCTGGACCGGCCTCACGCACCGCCAGCAGCGGCGGCTCGGCATGCTGACCGCGCCGCTGACGTCGCGTCGCCGCGCCGTGCGCGCCGCCCGCTCCGGCCGCCCGCTCGCCGAGCTGGACGTGCTGGCCGGCGGCGAGCCCATGCGCTTCTACCAGGACCTGCTCGCGAGCCACGGGGCCGCCAGCGGCTACTGGGACACCCGCGACTTCAGCGCCACCGTCGGCGAGGTCGCCGCGCCCGCCACCCTCCTCGGCGGCTGGTACGACGTGTTCCTGCCCTGGATGATCAAGGATTACCTGGCGCTGCGCGCCGCCGGGCGCGTCCCGTACCTGACGATCGGCCCCTGGTGGCACACCGACGCGCGGCACGGCCTCCCGGCGATCCGCGAGTCGCTCGCCTGGTTCCGCGCCCACCTGCAAGGCGATCCGTCCGGGCTGCGGCGCGACCCCGTCCGCGTCTACGTCACCGGCGCCCGCGAGTGGCGGTACTACCGCGACTGGCCCCCGCCGGGCACGCGGCGCGCGCGCTGGCACCTGCACGCGGGCGGCGGCCTCGGCGAGGACGGCCCGCGCGGCGCCGAACCCAGCGCCTACCGCTTCGACCCCGCCCGCCCGACGCCCGCGCTCGGCGGCCCCACCCTGCTCGGCAGCTCCCGCCCCGTCGACAACCGCCCGCTGGAGCGGCGGCCGGACGTGCTGGTGTTCACCTCCGCGCCGCTCGACGCCGACCTGGACGTCATCGGCCCGGTCGGCGCCGACCTGTTCGTCCGCTCCGACCGCGAGCACACCGACTTCGTCGTCCGGCTCTGCGACGTCTCCCCGGACGGGACGTCCCGCAACGTCTGCGAAGGCGGCCTTCGCCTGCCCTCCGCCTCGGCGGCGCCCGTCGGGACCGGCGGGGTGCTCCGCCTCGCCGTCGACCTGTGGCCCGCGGGCCACCGGTTCCAGCAGGGCCACCGCGTCCGCGTCCACGTCACCAGCGGCGCCCACCCGAAGGTCGCCGCCAACCCCGGCACCGGGGAGCCCCTCGCCACCGCCGCGACGAGAATGGTCACCGCCCGGCAGGAGGTCCTGCACGACCCCGACCACCCGTCCGCGATCATCCTTCCCGTCGCCGCGCGCTCCCCCGAGGCCGCGGCCCCGGCCCCCGAGGAGGAGGCCCCGTGACCGCGCCCCGGAGACGGCTCAGCGCACCCGGGAAATGATCGCCTTCGCGAGCCTCTCCGCGCTCCCCGGGGCGTGGCGGAGGTAGAGGGCGGGTTCGGTCAGTTCGAGCTCGATGAGCATCGGGGCGCCGTCCGGGCCGGGGATCATGTCGACGCGGGCGTAGAGGAGATCGTCGCCGTGCGGGACGGCGGCCAGGGCGCGGGCGGCCAGCTCCAGCTCGGCCTCCGTCGCCGTGGACGCGGTGACCTTCCCGCGCGTTGGGTCGCCCCAGACCGAGCCCTGGACGCCCGCCCCGGCGGTGAGGATCTGCGCCTTGCGCCCGGCGTGGCTGTACTCGCCGTCGAGGAAGACCAGCGCCGTCTCACCGGCCGTGTCGACCGCGGACAGGTACGGCTGGACCATCGCCGTCCGGCCCGCCTCGCGGAGCGAGCGCAGGTGGGCGCGGGCCGCGTCCTCCTCGCCGGGGCCCCAGCGGGCGGTGTCGCCCGCGCCGACCGAGACGGCGGGCTTGATGACGTACTCGGGCCACTGCGAGGGGATGTCGTCCGGATCCCAGAGGGTCGGGACGACCGGGACGCCCGCGTCGGCGAGGTCGCGCAGGTAGCGCTTGTCGGTGTTCCACCGCACGATCGCGGCGGAGTTGAGGACGCGGGGCAGGCTCTCCGCCCATGCCGCGAACTCGTCCCGCCGGGCGGTGTAGTCCCAGGTGGAGCAGATGACGACGAGGTCGCGGCGGGACCAGTCGACATCGGCGTCCCAGACGACGGGCTCGGCGGCGGCGCCCTCCGCCGCCAGGGCGCCGATCAGGTCCTGGACGTCGTCGCTTCCGTCGGGCAGCAGCGAGAAGGTCGCGAGAGCGATGTTCATACGGGGGGATTTCCTCTT
Source organism: Actinomadura coerulea (assembly GCF_014208105.1). Classification (NCBI taxonomy): domain Bacteria; kingdom Bacillati; phylum Actinomycetota; class Actinomycetes; order Streptosporangiales; family Thermomonosporaceae; genus Actinomadura; species Actinomadura coerulea. The sequence continues at coordinate 820,355 of NZ_JACHMQ010000001.1, read as the reverse complement.
CAGCGAACGGGCCTGCCGGCGGCGCCCAGCGCGGCCTTGACGTCGGAGATCTTGAGCTGGCCGAAGTGGAAGACGCTGGCGGCGAGGACGGCGTCCGCGCCCGCCTCCACGGCGGGGGCGAAGTGCTCGACCGCCCCCGCGCCCCCGCTGGCGATCACCGGGACGGTGACGGCCTCCCGGACGAGGCGCAGCATCTCCAGGTCGAACCCGGCCTTGGTGCCGTCGGCGTCCATGGAGTTCAGCAGGATCTCCCCGACGCCGAGCTCCGCCCCCTGACGGGCCCACTCGATCGCGTCGATGCCGGTGCCCTTGCGGCCGCCGTGCGTGGTGACCTCGAAGCCGGACGGCGTCCCCGCGGCGCGCCGGGCGTCCACCGACAGCACGACGCACTGCGACCCGAACCGGTGCGCGGCCTCCCGCAGGAACTCCGGCCGCGCGATCGCCGCGGTGTTGATCGAGACCTTGTCGGCGCCCTCGCGCAGCAGCCGGTCGACGTCCTCGACCGTGCGGATGCCGCCGCCGACCGTCAGCGGGATGAACACCTGCTCGGCGGTGCGCCGCACCACGTCGTAGGTCGTGGAGCGGTCGGCGCTGGAGGCGGTGATGTCGAGGAACGTCAGCTCGTCGGCGCCCTCGGCGTCGTAGCGGCGCGCCAGCTCCACGGGGTCGCCGGCGTCCCGCAGGTTCTGGAAGTTGACGCCCTTGACCACGCGCCCGGCGTCGACGTCCAGGCACGGGATCACCCGCACGGCGACGGTCACTTCACGGCCTCCAGGGCCTCTTCCAGCGTGAACGCCCCCGCGTAGAGGGCCTTGCCGACGATCGCGCCCTCGACGCCGTCGGGGACGAGCCCGGCCAGCGCCCGCAGGTCGTCCAGCGAGGAGACGCCGCCGGAGGCGACGACGGGCTTGTCCGTCCGGGAGCAGACCTCGCGCAGCAGCTCGGTGTTGGGGCCGCGCAGAGTCCCGTCCTTGGTGACGTCGGTGACCACGTACCGGGGGCAGCCGTCGTCCTCCAGCCGCGCGAGGACCTCCCACAGGTCGCCGCCCTCCCGCGTCCACCCGCGCGCGGCCAGCGTCGTGCCCCGCACGTCCAGCCCCACCGCGATCCGGTCGCCGTGCGAGGCGATGATCTTGCGGCACCAGGCGGGGTCCTCCAGCGCGGCGGTGCCGATGTTGACCCGGGCGCACCCGGTGGCGAGGGCCGCCTCCAGCGACGCGTCGTCGCGGATGCCGCCCGACAGCTCCACCTTCACGTCCAGCTTCCCGGTCACCTCGGCGAGCAGCTCCCGGTTGGAGCCGCGCCCGAACGCCGCGTCGAGGTCGACGAGATGGATCCACTCCGCGCCCGCCCCCTGCCAGGCGAGCGCGGCCTCCAGCGGCGCGCCGTAGGAGGTCTCGGTGCCGGCCTCGCCCTGCACCAGCCGGACGGCCCGGCCGTCGGCGACGTCGACGGCGGGAAGGAGCGTCAAAGTCATGCGGAAACCCTATCGATGCAGAGGGAACGAGTGCCTAGGCCAGGGTGGCGAGCCAGTTGCGCAGGAGCCGGGCGCCGGCGTCGCCGGACTTCTCCGGGTGGAACTGGGTGGCGCACAGGGGGCCGTTCTCGACCGCGGCGACGAAGCGGTCGCCGTGCTCGGACCAGGTGACCAGCGGCGCCGGGATGGTGCCGTTCGGGTCGGACTCCAGGTCCCAGCTGCGGGCGGCGTAGGAGTGGACGAAGTAGAAGCGCTCGTCGCGCAGGCCCTCGAAGAGCGCGGAGCCCTCGGGGACGTCCACGGTGTTCCAGCCCATGTGCGGGACGACCGGGGCGTTCAGGCGGTCGACCGTGCCCGGCCACTCGTCGCAGCCCTCGGTGGTGACGCCGTGCTCGATGCCCTTGGAGAACAGGATCTGCATGCCGACGCAGATGCCGAGGACGGGGCGTCCGCCCGCGAGGCGGCGGCCGATGATCTGGTCGCCGCGCACCGAGCGCAGGCCCGCCATGCAGGCGGCGAACGCGCCGACGCCGGGGACGACCAGGCCGTCGGCGGCGAGCGCGGCGTCCCGGTCGGCGGTGACGGTCACCTCCGCGCCGGCGCGGGCCATGGCGCGCTCGGCCGAGCGCAGGTTCCCCGAGCCGTAGTCGAGGATGACGATCCTCTTCACGACCACATCACTCCCCCGGCGACCGCGAACCCGGCGAGCACCAGCAGCAGCAGTGCGGCGATCTTGAGGCCCTGTTTGACGAAGCTGTACACGCCCGCCAGCAGGAACACCGCGACCGCGAAGATCACCACGGTGCCGTAGGTGAGGTGCAGGCCACCGATGTCCACGGCTACAGGGCCCCCTTCGTGGAGGGGATGCCGTGCACCTTCGGGTCGAACGCCACCGCGTCGCGCAGCGCGCGGGCGAGCGCCTTGAACTGCGCCTCGACGATGTGGTGGGCGTTGCGGCCGTAGGGGACGTGGACGTGCAGCGCGACCCGCGCGTTCGACACGAACGACTCGAAGACGTGCCGGGTCATCGTGGTGTCGTACTCGGGGCCGATCATCGGTGCCATGCCGTCCGGCTCCACGTGCACGAGGTAGGGGCGCCCGGAGACGTCCACGGTGACCTGGGCGAGCGCCTCGTCGAGCGGGATGGAGGCGTCGGCGAAGCGGCGGATGCCGGCCTTGTCGCCGAGCGCCTCGCGGAACGCCGCGCCGAGCGCGATCGCGGTGTCCTCGATGGTGTGGTGGCTGTCGATGTGCAGGTCGCCGGTGGTCTTGACGGTCAGGTCGAACGACCCGTGCTTGCCGAGCTGCGCCAGCATGTGGTCGAAGAACCCCACGCCGGTCGCGACGTCGACCTGCCCGGTGCCGTCGAGGTCGATCTCGACGAGGACCTGGGTCTCCCCGGTCCCGCGCTCGACTCGTCCCTTGCGCGTCACAGACTCTCCTCGTTGTTCTCGGTGCCGGCTCCCCGCGCCCGGCGGAGCGCGGTGCGGAAGGCGGCCATCTCCGCCGGGGTCCCGACGCTGACCCGCAGCCACTCGGGCGGGCCCACCTCCCGGATCAGCACGCCGCTCTCCAGCAGTTCCTCCCAGACGCGGCGGCGGTCGGGGAACGTCCCGAACAGGACGAAGTTGGCGTCGGAGTCGGCGACCCGGAGGCCCTCGGCGCGCAGCCACGCGACGAGGTCGTCGCGCTCGCGGCGCAGGGCCTCGACGCCGCCGAGCAGCTCCTCGCCGTGGGCGAGGGCGGTGCGCGCGACGGCCTGGGTGACGGCCGACAGGTGGTAGGGCAGCCGCACGAGCAGCAGCGCGTCGATCACGGCGGGGTCGGCGGCCAGGTAGCCGAGCCGGGTCCCGGCCATCGCGAACGCCTTGGACATCGTCCGGGTGACGATCAGCCGCGGGTGGCCGTCCAGCATCGTCAGCGCCGACGGGGTGCCCGCCCGCCGGAACTCGGCGTAGGCCTCGTCGACGACGACCATCCCGGGCGCGGCCGCGAGGACGGCCTCGATCGCGTCGAGGGGCAGCGCCGTGCCGGTCGGGTTGTTGGGCGAGGTCAGGAACACGACGTCGGGCCGGTGCTCCTCGACGGCCGCGACGGCGCGCTCGGGTTCGAGGCCGAAGTCCTCGTCGCGGAAGGCGTCGACCCAGCGGGTGCCGGACACCCCCGTGATGATCGGGTGCATCGAGTAGGACGGCTCGAAGCCGAGCGCGGTGCGGCCCGCCCCGCCGAACGCCTGCAGGATCTGCTGGATGATCTCGTTGGAGCCGTTCGCGGCCCACACCCGGGCCGCGGTGAGGCCCGCGCCGGGCGTGTCGGTGTTCAGGAACGCGGCGAGGTCCTCGCGGAGAGCGACCGCGTCCCGGTCGGGGTAGCGGTTCAGCGTGCCGGCGACGTCCATGACGGCCTCGCCGAGGGCCTTCACGAGCCGCTCGGACGGCGGGTAGGGGTTCTCGTTGGTGTTCAGCGCGTACGGGACGTCCAGCTGGGGCGCGCCGTAGGGCTCCCGGCCGCGCAGGTCGTCCCGCAGCGGCAGGTCGTTGAGCGAGGTCACGAAGGGGTCTCCCAGTCGAAGCGGGCCTGGAGCGCGGCGCCGTGGGCGGGCAGGTCCTCGGCCTCGGCGAGCGCGACGACGCGCGCGGTGGCGCCGGCGAGGGCGTCGCGGTCGTACTCGACGACGTGCACGCCGCGCAGGAACGACTGGACCGACAGCCCGGAGGAGTGGCAGGCGCACCCGCCGGTCGGCAGGACGTGGTTGGAGCCCGCCAGGTAGTCGCCGAGCGACACCGGCGCGTACCGGCCCACGAAGACCGCCCCGGCGTTGCGGACGCGCGCGGCGACCGCGGCGGCGTCGGCGGTCTGGATCTCCAGGTGCTCGGCGGCGTAGGCGTCCACGACCTTCAGGCCGTCCTCGACGCCGTCGACCAGGACGATGCCGGACTGCCGCCCGGACAGCGCCTCGGTGATCCGCTCGATGTGCCGGGTGCGGGCGACCTGCGCCTTCAGCTCGGCCTCGACCTCGTCGGCGAGCCGCGCCGAGTCGGTGACCAGGACGGCGGCCGCGAGCGTGTCGTGCTCGGCCTGGCTGATCAGGTCGGCGGCGACCTCCACCGGGTCGGCGGTGCCGTCGGCGAGGATCGCGATCTCCGTCGGGCCGGCCTCGGCGTCGATGCCGATCACGCCCTTGAGCAGCCGCTTGGCGGCGGCGACGTAGACGTTGCCGGGCCCGGTGACCATGTCGGCGCGGGGGCACTCCTCGGTTCCGTAGGCGAACATCGCGATCGCCTGCGCGCCGCCCGCGGCGTACACCTCGTCGACCCCGAGCAGCGCGCACGCGGCGAGGATCGAGGGGTGCGGCAGCCCGCCGAAGTCCTTCTGCGCGGGCGAGGTGACGGCGAGGGAGCCGACGCCCGCCTCCTGCGCGGGGACGACGTTCATGACCACGCTGGACGGGTAGACGGCGCGGCCGCCCGGCACGTACAGGCCCACGCGCCCGACCGGGATCCAGCGCTCGGTGACGGTGCCGCCGGGCACGACCTGCGTGGTGACGTCGGTGCGGCGCTGCGCGCGGTGCACGGCCCGGGCGCGGCGGATGCTCTCCTCCAGCGCGTCCCGGACGACCGGGTCGAGTTCGGTGAGCGCCCGGTGCACGGCGTCGACCGGGACCCGGACGCGCTCCAGCTCGACCCCGTCGAACCGGCTGGTGTGCTCCCGTACCGCCGCCGAGCCGCGATGGCGCACGTCCTCGCAGATGGGCCGCACCTTGTCCAGGGCGGCCTCGACGTCGAGTTCGGCGCGGGGCAGCACGGAGCGCAGGTCGCCTGGAAGCGAGCCGCGCAGGTCGATACGGGAAATCACCCGTCCAGTCTACGGAGTGCCCTCCGCCCCTCGCGCACCGTCTCACGTCGCGAGACGCCGTGTCGTCACGGCCGCGGGCCGCGGCGCTCCCGTACCGGCCGGGGCGTCAGGCCCGCAGGGTCCCGTCCAGGACGGTGACGGCCCGGCCTGCCAGGACCACCCGGTCGCCGTGCAGGGCCACGCGGACGTGCCCGCCGCGCGGCGACGCCTGGTAGCCGGTCAGGGCATCGCGGCCGAGGCGCTCGGCCCAGTAGGGCGCGAGGGCGCAGTGGGCGGAGCCGGTCACCGGGTCCTCGGCGTCGCCGGGCAGGACGCGCGGCGCGAAGAACCGGGACACGAAGTCGTGCTCCCGGCCGGGGTCGGCGGCCGCCGTGACGATCACGCCGCGGGCGTCGATCCCGGTGAGGGCCCCGACGTCGGGGCTCAGCCCCCGCACGCAGGCCTCGTCCGGAACCTCCGCGAGCAGGTCGTTCTGGGCGTTGCGGCCGGTGTGCAGCACGGTGGCGCCGAGGGCCTCCGCGAGCCCCTCGGGCTGCTCGACGGGGTCGGCGCGCATCACGGGGAAGTCCATCGCCAGCGCGCCGTCCTCCTCGGCGGTGACGGTGAGGACGCCGCTCCTGAGCGTGCGGAACCTGATCGGGGCGCCCGCCGCGGCCGCCCCCGTCCCGTAGAGGGCGTGGGCGGTGCCGAGGGTGGCGTGCCCGCAGAGGGCGACCTCCGTCCTCGGGGTGAACCACCGCAGCTCGAAGTCGGCGTCCGCGTCCTGGACCGGCCGCACGAACGCCGTCTCGGAATGCCTCATCTCCGCGGCGACGCGCTGCATCCACCCGGCGTCGGCGGCCTCGGTGAGCAGGCACACCCCGGCGGGGTTGCCGGCGAACGCGCGGCCGGTGAAGGCGTCGACGACGAGCATTCTCATGGCGCCGACGCTACACCTGCTTCACGCTGTGAAAAATCACCCCTTACCAAGATCATCATTCGCGACGTACCCTGGCGTCACGGGCGTTTCCGGTTGCGCCCAGGAACGCGGGAGAGAAGATGTGACCGAGCGGCTCGCCCTGTTCCCCCTGGGCACCGTGCTGTTCCCCGGCCTGGTGCTCCCCCTGCACCTGTTCGAGGACCGCTACCGCCGGCTGGTCGGCGACCTCCTCGAACAGCCCGAGCCGCGCGGCTTCGGCGTCGTCGGCATCGAACTCGGCCACGAGGTCGGCGAGGGCGCGGCGCACCGCCTCGCCGAGGTCGGCTGCGTCGCCGAGCTGCGCGAGGTGACGCCGCACCCGGACGGGCGGTACGACATCGTCGCCGTCGGCGCCCGGCGGTTCCGGGTGAAGGAGCTGGACCGCTCGCGGCCCTACCTGCGGGGCGAGGTCGAGTTCCTGCCCGAGGAGCCCGGCGCCGACCCCGAGCCCGCCGCGGCGCGGGTCCTGCGGCTGCTCCGGCTCTACCGGCGGCGCCTCAGCGCCGCCGGCGCGGGACCGCTGGAGGAGGCCGAGCCGCCGGGCGACCCGGTCGCGCTGTCCTACGCGGTCGCGGCGTCGCTCGTCCTGGACGGGCACGAGAAGCAGCGCCTGCTGGAGCACGACGACGCGGCGCTGCGCCTGGAGGCGGAGGGCGACCTGCTGGCCAGGGAGAACCGCATCCTGGACGTGCTCCCGATGATCCCCGCCGGGCAGTTCCTGGACGGGTCGTTCACGCCGAACTGAGCGTTCACGGCAGACTTCCCCCATGAGCACTGCCAAGGCCAAGGGCGGCAAGGGCACCCCCGCGACGATCGCCGCGGCGAAGGCCGGCGTCGACTTCACGCTGCACGCCTACGAGGTGGACCCGAACGCCGAGTCCTACGGGGAGGCCGCCGCGGACGCCCTCGGCGTCCCGCACGACCGGCTCTTCAAGACGCTGCTGGCCGAGGTCGACGGGACCCTCACGGTCGGCGTCGTCCCGGTGTCGTCCACCCTCGACCTGAAGGCGCTCGCGGCGGCGGCCGGCGGCAAGAAGGCGCGGATGGCCGACCCCCGCGACGCCGAGCGCGCCACCGGGTACGTCGTCGGCGGGATCAGCCCGCTCGGGCAGCGCAGGCGGCTGCCGACCGTGATCGACGCGTCGGTGTCAGGGCTCGCGACCGTCTACGTCTCGGCCGGCCGGCGCGGACTCCAGATCGAGCTCGTCCCCGCCGACCTCGTCCGCCTCACCGGCGCCCGCGTCGGCGCCATCGCCCGCGGGTAGCCGCCGCACGACCAGCTCCAGCAGCCCGTAGGCGGCGACCGCCGGCAGCGCCCAGAACACGAGGACGCCCTTGGCGCGCAGGTCGGCGACGCCGGTGACGGTGGTGCCGTCGCGGCCGTGGCGGACGACGTCCTCGTAGTGCCCGAGCCCGACCAGGTGGCCGGTCTGCCAGGCGAGGACGGCCGCCGCCGCGCCGCCCACGGCAAGCCCGAGCAGCAGCGCGGAGTCGTTGCCGCGCCCGCCCGCCAGGTAGGCGCCGGCGCCGCACGCGATCCCGGCGATGAGCGCGATCAAGGCGAAGCGGACGTCGATGCCGATCGGACCCTGCCCTTCCGGGTCGGCCAGAAAAGGCTCACCCTGCACGACCACGTACGTCACCTCAGGGGCGACCGCCGCCCACAGCAGGCCGGCGAACGGCCCCAGCAGCGTGACGACGGCGCTGGTGACCGCCCAGATCGCCAAGAGCCTCCCGGTGGGTCGCCGCACCTCGTACGCTCCTAGTTGCAAGTCGTCCGACAGCGAAAGCCTAGCCTGCCCAGGTCAACCGATCGACTCTCGAAGGGTGTCCGATTCCCGCCCACGGCAGCCCCGATTACTGGGATAATGTGCCCGACATGTCCGGATTCAGCCCCGCGTTCGAACGCCTCGGCGCCGCACTGGCGGCCGTCGTCCTGCAGCAGCAGGAGACGCTCGCCGAGTTCCTGCCGCGCGAGGACTGGAGCGCCGACCTGACCGCCCGCACCTACACCAGCGGCGGCGTCACGGTCCGCGTCTCGCTGCTCGGCAGCTACGCCGCCCGCGAGCGCACCTGGCTGTGGGGCTGGGCCAACCCCCAGTTCGGCGACGCGCACCCCGCCGTCGCCCCGACACTGGTCATCCGGGCCATCGGCGAACGCCTCGGCATCACCGAGTTCACCACCCCCGAAGTCGACCTGTCCTGGTACGAGGGCCCCGCCGGGCACGGCGGCGAACTCATCGCGATGGCCGCCGGCGGAGTCCTCGGCGGCGCCGGATACATCGGCGCGGGCTACGACGGCGGCTCCGCCTACCTGCACGTCGACGATCCCAAGGCGCCGCCCGCCCAATGGGACCCCGTCCCCCTCCCCCGCCTGCTGGCCAACGCCGCGAGCCTCTTCCCCCACGAGCCGCGCCTCACCCTCGCCGGGTTCCTGTCGCACCACCGCGTCCCCTACCGGCAGAGCGACGTCCTCACCGAAGTCGCCCTCCCCGGCGGCGGCACCGCCCGCGCCCACTTCGACGGAATCGGCCGCTTCGTCGACTGGAGAGCTGAACTTATTGCGGTTTCTTAGTTTTTCGGACCTTGGGGGCCCGAAAAACGAAGAAACCGCAGTGCGATCACTGGCATCGCGCCCGTCATCCGCCGTTGGCACGAGCGCGTGCGGCCCGGGGACAGGGCTGGCGGCGCGCCTGGGCGGGGCGCGCCGCTACGGCCGGCGGGGCCGTCTTCAGCCCAGGCAGGTTGGGCCCAGGAGTTGTTTGAGGTCGCCCATCAGGGCGGGGGACGGGGCCACGCGGAGTCGGTCGTCCAGGCGGACCACGGTCGTGCGGGGGCCGTTCTGGAGGTGGAGGTGCACCTCGGCGGTACCGGGGTGGGTGATCAGCACCTCCTTGAGGCGGGAGACCGTCGGAGGCGTGCACCGGCCCAGCGGCAAGGTGACCGAGAGCGGGCCGGTCGCGTCGGTGACGCTGAGGTCGGGCTGGACGACCTCCATCGCGATGATCTTCGCGACGTCCTCCCGGCGGTCCAGACGGCCCTTGACGACGAGGATGGCGTCCTCGGCGAGGAGGGTCGAGCACAGCTGGTAGGACGACGGGAAGCACATCACCTCGATCGAGCCGCCGAGGTCCTCCAGCTGGAACATGGCCCAGGAGTTGCCCTGCTTGGTGACCTTGCGCTGGAGGCCGGAGAGCAGCCCGGCCACGACGACCACCTGGCCGTCGGGGCGCTCGCCGCCGTTCAGGACGGCGATCGTGCAGTCGGCCTCCCGCTCCAGGATGTGCTCGACGCCGAGGAGCGGGTGGTCCGACACGTAGAGGCCGAGCATCTCCCGCTCGAAGGCGAGAAGGGTCGTCTTGTCCCACTCCTCGCCCTCGGGGATCGCGACGGCGAACGCGTCCTCGCCGCCGTCCTCCTCCAGGGCGCCGAACAGGGAGTCCTGGCCGACGGCCTCCTTGCGCTTGATGTCGATGACCGAGTCGATGGCCTGCTCGTGCACCATCAGCAGCGCCTTGCGCTGGTGGCCGAGCTCGTCGAACGCGCCCGCCTTGATCAGCGACTCCACGACCCGCTTGTTGCACACCGGCGGCGGGACCTTGTTCAGGAAGTCGTTGAAGTCGGTGTAGGCGCCCTTCTCGCGGCGGGCCGCGACGATCCCGTCCACGACGTTGGTGCCGACGTTGCGGACGGCCGACAGGCCGAACCGGATCTCGGTGTCGCCGAGCGGGGTGAAGTCGGCCTCGGAGGTGTTGACGTCGGGCGGCAGCACCTTCAGGCCCATCCGGCGGCACTCCGACAGGTACAGGGCGCTCTTGTCCTTGTCGTCGCCGACGGAGGTGAGCACGCCCGCCATGTACTCGGCCGGGTAGTTCGCCTTGAGGTAGGCCGTCCAGTAGGAGACCAGGCCGTACGCGGCGGAGTGCGCCTTGTTGAAGGCGTAGTCGGAGAACGGGACGAGGATGTCCCACAGGGTCTTCACGGCCTCCTTGGAGAAGCCGTTGTCGATCATGCCCTGCTCGAACCCGACGAACTGGGCGTCCAGCTCGGCCTTCTTCTTCTTGCCCATCACGCGGCGCAGCAGGTCCGCCTTGCCGAGCGAGTAGCCCGCCACCTTCTGCGCGATCGCCATGACCTGCTCCTGGTAGACGATCAGGCCGTAGGTGGTGTCGAGGATCTCCCTGAGCGGCTCCTCCAGCTCCGGGTGGATCGGGGTGATCTCCTGGGCGCCGTTCTTGCGCAGCGCGTAGTTGGTGTGGGAGTTCGCGCCCATCGGGCCCGGCCGGTAGAGGGCGCCCACGGCCGAGATGTCCTCGAAGTTGTCCGGCTTCATCAGCCGCAGCAGGGACCGCATGGGGCCGCCGTCGAACTGGAAGACGCCGAGGGTGTCGCCGCGGGCGAGCAGGTCGTAGGTCTTCTGGTCGTCCAGCGGGAGGGCGAGCAGGTCGACGTCGACACCCTTGTTCTTCCGGATGCCCTGGAGCGCGTCGTCGATGATGGTCAGGTTGCGCAGGCCGAGGAAGTCCATCTTCAGCAGGCCGAGCGACTCGCAGGTCGGGTAGTCGAACTGCGTGATGATCGCGCCGTCGGCGTCCCGGCGCATGATCGGGATGTGGTCGGTGATCGTCTCGCCGGACATGATGACCCCGGCGGCGTGCACGCCGGTCTGGCGGATCAGGCCCTCCAGGCCCTGCGCCAGGTCCATGATCTGCTTGACGTCGGTCTCTTCCTCGTACAGCTTGCGCAGCTCGCCCGCCTCGCCGTAGCGCGGGTGCTTGTCGTCGAAGATCCCCGACAGCGGGATGTCCTTGCCCATGACGGCGGGCGGGAACGCCTTGGAGATCCTGTCGCCGAGCGCGTACGGGAAGCCGAGGACGCGGCCCGCGTCCTTGATGGCGGCCTTCGCCTTGATGGTGCCGAACGTGGCGATGAAGGAGACCTTGTCGGCGCCCCACTTCTCGGTCGTGTACTTGATGACCTCGGCCCGCCGGTCTTCAGGGAAGTCGATGTCGATGTCGGGCATGGACGCGCGCTCGGGATTCAGGAACCGCTCGAAGATCAGCCCGTGCGGGATGGGGTCGAGGTCGGTGATGCCCATCGCGTAGGCGATCAGCGAGCCCGCGGCGCTGCCGCGTCCCGGGCCGACCAGGATGCCATTCTCCTTGGCCCACATGATGAAGTCGGCGACGACGAGGAAGTAGGACGGGTACCCCTTGCCGAGGATGACGCCCATCTCGTACTCGGCCTGCTCCTTGTAGCCGTCCGGGAGGCCGTCGGGGAAGCGGCGCTCGAGGCCCTTCCAGACCTCCTTGCGGAACCAGCTCTCCTCGGTCTCGCCCGCCGGGACGGGAAAGCGGGGGCTGAGGTCGCGGTACTCGAACATCCCGGCGGGGTCGACGCGCTCGGCGATCAGCAGCGTGTTCCGGCAGCCCTCTGCCCAGATGTCGGAGGAGTCGATGGCGCGCATCTCCTCGGCCGTCTTGAGGTAGTAGCCGCTGCCGTCGAACCGGAACCGGTCGGGGTCGGCGAGCTGCTTGCCCACCTGGACGCACAGCAGCGCGTCGTGGGCGGTGGCCTCGGACTCGTGCGTGTAGTGGGAGTCGTTGGTGACGACCGGCGGGATGTTCAGCCGCTTGCTGATCTCGATGAGGCCGTCGCGGACGCGGCGCTCGATCTCGAGGCCGTGGTCCATCAGCTCCAGGAAGTAGTTCTCCTTGCCGAGGATGTCCTGGAAGTTCGCGGCGGCCTTCAGCGCCTCGTCGAACTGGCCGAGCCGCAGCCGGGTCTGGACCTTGCCGGACGGGCAGCCGGTGGTGGCCATCAGGCCCTCGGAGTGCTCGGCGAGCAGCTCCTCGTCCATGCGGGCGTACTTGAAGACGAAGCCCTCGGTGTAGGCGCGGCTGGAGAGCTTGAACAGGTTGTGCAGCCCGGCCCTGTTCCGCGCCCACAGCGTCATGTGGTTGATCAGGCCGCCGCCCGAGACGTCATCGCGCTTCTGGCTCGGCTCGCCCCAGTGGACCTTCTTCTTGTGGTACCGGGACTCGGGCGCCATGTAGGCCTCGATGCCGATGATCGGGGTCACGCCGGCCGCGGTCGCCTGCTTGTGGAAGTCGTAGGCGCCGTGCATGTTGCCGTGGTCGGTCATCGCGATCGCCGGCATCTTCTGCCGGCCGACCTCCTCGAACATCTGCTTCAACCGGGCGGCTCCGTCGAGCATGGAGTACTCGGTGTGAACGTGCAGGTGAACGAAAGAGTCGGCCATGCGTGCTGCGCCTCCTGCTCGTCGCATGCGACCGCCCACGTGCAGGGTTCGGCACGTGGTCGCGGCATCGGTACCGGGGGAAGTCGTCGGGCCGGCGGGCGCCGGAACGACGCGGCTCTGAGAGCCTAACCCGCATCCCTGGTCACTCGCGCCCCGACTCGCCCAATCCCGGGCGGCCCCGTCCCGCCGTCTCGGAACGCGGGACGGGATGTCCGGAGTTTGGCCCGCCGGTCGGCACGGCATACGATCGTGGCCGTGGAACGTCGCCATCCCAGCTTTACGCGGCCGGCTCCGGGCGAGCCGGTCGCGGCCGCGACCTAGCGACGACCCCGGAGCCGGCCGAGGCGGAGTCCCAGCGGACTCCGCCTTTCGTGTGGAGCAGCCTTTTCGCTGATCAGGCGCGGCCCGGGGGCACCCGCTCCCCTCGCCCGGACGGGCCGCGCGAGAGGGGATCCGAGATGAACGACCAGGTGATCGACCCCGTCGCCGAGGACGCGGGCCGCCCGGTCCGCGAGCCGTCCGCCGAGATGCGGGTCGCGCTGCCGTCGGCCGCGACCGTCACCACGCTCGCCGAGGCCCGCGAGGCGATCGACGCCCTCGACGCCGCCCTCGCGACGCTGCTGGAGCACCGCGCCGCGGTCGCCGCCGTCGTCCAGCGGCTCAAGCCGGTCGGCGGCTTCGCCGGCCGCGACCCCGAGCGCGAGCGGCGGATCGTCGAGGCCATGGCGGCGCGGGCCCCGTCCCTCGGCCCGGACCGGCTCGCCCCCATCGTCAACGCGATCATCGAGGCCGGGCTGGACGCGGCCGAGTCCGGCCGGTGAGCGCGCCCGGGACCGGGCGCGCGGCCGGCGGGGACGTCCCGGACGAGACCGCCCCCGACGAGGCCGCGCGGGCCGCCGCGGTGCGCGACGGGCTCAGCGTGGGCGTCGCCGTGGGGGTGTCCGGCCTGGCGTTCGGCGCGGCGGCGATCACCGCGGGGCTCACGGTCGCGCAGGCGTGCGCGCTGAGCCTGCTGGCGTTCACCGGCGCGTCCCAGTTCGCGCTGGCCGGGGTGATCGGCGGGGGCGGCGGGCTGGTCGCCGGGACGCTCGGCGCGGTCCTGCTCGGCGGGCGCAACGCCCTGTACGGGATGCGGCTCGCGGCGACGCTCGGCGTCCGCGGCCGGCGCAGGCTGGCCGCCGCGCACGTGGTCATCGACGAGACGGCCGCCGTGGCGACCGCGCAGCGCGGGCCGGCCGCGGCCCGCGCCGGGTTCTACACGACGGCGATCACCCTCTACCTGGCGTGGAACCTCACCACGCTGCTGGGCGCGGTGGGCGCGGCGAGGCTGGGCGACCCCGAGGCCGTGGGCCTGGACGTCCTCGGCCCGGCGGCGTTCCTCGCCCTTCTCTGGCCCCGGCTCACCGGCGGGCGGGCGGCGGTCCGCGTCGCCGTCGCGGCGGCGGTGGTCGCGGTGGCGGCGACGCCGGTGCTGCCGCCCGGCGTGCCGGTCATGCTGGCCGCCGTCGCCGCGCTGCCCGCCCTGCTCGGCCGGAGGGCCGCGCCGTGAGCGTCTGGATCGCGGTCATCGCCACCGGGCTCGGCTGCTACGCGCTGAAGCTCGGCGGGCTCGTCACCCCGCGCCGGATGCTGGACGACCCCCGGGTGCGCCGGTTCACCGAGCTGGTCCCCGTCGCGCTGCTCACCGCGCTGATCGCCGTCCAGACGCTCACCGACGGCCGGACGCTGGAGCTGGACGCCGCGCGGCTGGCGGGCCTGGGCGCCGCCGTGGCCGCGCTCCTGCTGCGCGCGCCGTTCCTGGTGGTACTGGTCGTCGCGGCCGGAGTCGCGGCGGGGCTGCGCCTGCTCGGTCTCTGACGGCCCGCCCGGGGCCCGGGCTCAGGACTCGGCCGCGACGATCTCCAGAGCGCGGGCCAGGTCGTCCGGGTAGGGGCTCTCGAACTCCACCCACTCGCCCTTGGTGGGGTGCTCGAACCCGAGCCGGACGGCGTGCAGCCACTGCCGCCGGAGGCCGAGGCGCTCCGCCAGGGTCGGGTCGGCGCCGTAGGCCATGTCGCCCACGCACGGGTGCCGGATCGCCGACATGTGGACGCGGATCTGGTGCGTGCGGCCCGTCTCCAGGTCGATGTCGAGCAGCGACGCCGCCCGGAACGCCTCGACGGTGTCGTAGTGGGTGACGGACGGCTTCCCGCCCGCGACGACCGCGAACCGGCCGTCGCCGGAGGGGTGCCGGTCGATGGGGGCGTCGACCGTCCCGCGGAACGGGTCGGGATGGCCCTGCACGAGCGCCTGGTAGCGCTTGTCGATGCGGCGCTCCTTGAACGCCCGCTTGAGCCGCGAGTAGGCGACCTCGCTCTTCGCCACGACCATGGCGCCGGTGGTGTTGGCGTCCAGCCGGTGCACGATCCCCTGCCGCTCGGACGCCCCGCTCGTGGCGATCGTGTGCCCGGCCCCGAGCAGCCCGCCGAGGACGGTCGGGCCCGTCCAGCCGGTGGTCGGGTGGGCGGCGACGCCGATCGGCTTGTTCACCACGACGATGTCGTCGTCCTCGAACAGCACGCCCATCCCGGGGACGGGCTCGGCGACCGGGGCGGGCGGCGCGGGCGGCGGCGGGAGCGTGACCTCCAGCCAGGCGCCGGCGTGCAGCCGCTCGGACTTGGTGGCCACGGGCGCGCCGTCCAGCGCGACGTCGCCCGCGGCGATGATGTCGGCGGCGATGCCGCGCGACAGCCCGAACAGGCGCGCCAGGGCGGCGTCGATCCGCTCGCCTTCCAGGCCGTCGGGGACGGGGAGGCTGCGCACGTCGCCGGTCACGACTTCTCCTCCGGCGCCGGGACCTCGGCCTGCCCCTCGGACTCACCGGCGGCGGCGTCCTCGGTGGCGCCGCCCTCAGGGGCGTCCCCCTTGCCGGAGGAAGGCTCCGGGTCCGGGCTCCCACCCTCGTCCGGGGCCTCGTCCGCGCCGGAGCCCTCGTCCTTGAGGCGCGTCCCGTCCACCTGGAGGCCGCGCGCCGCCAGCAGGACGGCCAGCACGCCGCCGCAGACGATCGCGGAGTCGGCCAGGTTGAACACCGGCCAGTGCGGCAGCTGGATCCAGTCGACGACGTGGCCCTTCAGCGGGGCCGGGGCCCGCAGCAGCCGGTCGATGAGGTTGCCGACCGCGCCGCCCAGCAGCAGCCCGAGGCAGACCGCCCACGGTGCGCTGCGCAGGTTCCGGGCGGTCCGCAGGATCGCCACGACCACCCCGCAGGCGATCAGCGTGAACACGATGGTGTAACCGGTGCCGATCGAGAACGCGGCGCCGCTGTTGCGGGTCTCGCGCAGCGTCAGCAGGCCGCCGAGCAGCCGGACCGGCTCGCGGTCCTGCAGCGTCGACACCACGATGATCTTGGACACGATGTCGGCGGCGAGCGCGGCCAGGGCCACGGCGACCAGCACGCCGACGCGGCGCGGCCGGGGAGACACCGCGGTCTCCCCGGCCTGCCGCTCTGGGTTCGTTGAGTCGCTCAGCGACGTTCCTCGCGTTGTTTGCATGTCACACACAGGGTCGCACGCGGAAAGGCCTGGAGGCGCGCCTTGCCGATCGGCCTGGCGCAGGACTCGCAGATCCCGTACGTGCCGGCGTCCATCCGCTGGACGGCCCGCTCTATCTGGGCGAGCAGGTCCTGTGAATTGTAGGCCAGCGCGAGCTCGTGCTCGCGCTCGTAGGTCTTGGCGCCCGCGTCGGCCTGGTCGTCGCCGGCCCCGTCGCTGGCGTCGCCCTCGGCGATCTGGCTGGCGGACGCGGCGATCTCTCTGCGCAGCCCCTCGATCTGCTCCTCCAGGCCCGCCCGCACCTCGGCCAGCTCGGCCGGCGTCCACTGGTGCTCCCCCTCGCGGACCGGCAGCACCGCGGCCGCCGTCCTCGCCGGTTCCCGCACGTCCGGCGCCGCCGCCCCGGCCGGCTTCGCGGACCCGCGCCGGGCCGCCTTGCCCGGCTTCACGGCGGTGCCCTTCGCGGCGTTCTTCGCGGCGCCCGGCTCGGCGGCGTCCTTTCCCGCCCCGCCCTTTCCGGCGGCGCCCTTTTCCGGGGCGTCTTTCTCAGCCGTCCCTTTTCCCGCAGCGCCTTTCCCCGCCGAGCCCGGTTTCGCGCCCGTTCCCGCGGCGGGCTTCCTGGCCCGGGACGGCCGCGCCGTGCCCGGGCTCTTGCTGGCTGCGGGCGTCGTGCCCCTCATCGCGCCGGCCATGTCGGCCTCCCTCGCGCTGGTCGCCTCAACGGGCAGTGCGGGCAGCATTGGTCCCCTCTCTCGGGCACGGTAAACAACCTGGGCCGTGTTACCGACCGCTTATGCCCGGTCGCCGAACGCATGGAAACTCCCCGGCTGCGTACGAGATCGCAAAGGAACCGTGTCCCCGGGGACGGAAAAGGGGAAGAGAGGGGGCCCGGCGTGCGTTAAAGTCGGGACGAGCAGTCGCATGGCAGGTACTGATGGGGACACCTGCCGCCGCACGCAGCCATGAGCGACCCGGGGACGGTGCGAGCCCGGGGGCGAGCCCGGCGGTCTGATCACCCCGGAGCCGCCGGAAGAACCGCCCCGCCGAGGGGCCCAGTAGACCCGGCCGCCAGACTGGAACGAAGCGGACCGCGCCGTACCGGCACGGTCAAGGAGGGTGGTACCGCGGGGCAGCCGCCTCGTCCCTCCGGTCAACGTGTTCGCGTCGATCCGGAGGTCCGCCATCGTGAGCCGAGCTTTTCGGCCGCTGCCCGCGCAGGTCGATCTGCCCGCCCTGGAGCGGGACATGCTGCGCCGCTGGCAGGAGAACAAGGTCTTCGAGCGGTCGCTCGAGCGCACCGCGTCCGGGACCCCGTGGGTGTTCTACGAGGGGCCCCCGACCGCCAACGGGATGCCCGGGGTCCACCACGTCGAGGCCCGCGTCTTCAAGGACGTCTTCCCGCGCTTCAAGACCATGAAGGGCCACCACGTCCCGCGCAAGGCCGGCTGGGACTGCCACGGCCTCCCCGTCGAGGTCGCCGTGGAGAAGGAGCTCGGCCTCACCGGCAAGAAGGACATCGAGGAGTACGGCGTCGCGGAGTTCAACGCCCGCTGCCGCGAATCGGTCCTTCGCCACGTGGACGCCTTCGAGGAGATGACCGAGCGGATGGGCTACTGGGTCAACACCGACCAGGCCTACCGCACGATGGACCCCGAGTACGTCGAGGCCGTCTGGTGGTCCCTGAAGCAGGTGTTCGACAAGGACCTGCTGTTCCGCGACTTCCGCATCACGCCGTACTGCCCGCGCTGCGGGACCGGCCTGTCCGACCACGAGCTGGGCCAGCCGGGCGGGTACGAGACCGTGTCCAGCCCGTCGGTGTTCGTGCGGATGCCCGTCACGTCCGGTCCTCTGGCCGAGATGGGCGCCGCGCTGCTGATCTGGACGACGACCCCCTGGACTCTGGTGTCGAACACCGCCGTGGCCGTCCACCCGGACGTCACGTACGTGGCGGCCCGGCCGCAGGGTTCCGACGAGGTCCTCGTGGTGGCCGAGCCCCTGGTCGACCAGGTCCTCGGCGAGGGCGCCGAGCGGCTCGCCACGTACCAGGGCACCGAGCTGGAGCGGACTTCTTACCGGCGGCCGTTCGACCTCGTCGAGATCCCCGACGCGCACTACGTCGTCCTGGGCGACTACGTCACCGTGGAGGAGGGCACGGGCCTCGTCCACCAGGCCCCCGCGTTCGGCGGCGACGACATGACCGTCTGCAAGCGCTACGGCATGCCCATCGTCAACCCGATCGGGCCGGACGGGCGGTTCCTGCGCGAGGTGCCCCTGGTCGGCAACAAGTTCTTCAAGGACGCCGACGAGCCGCTCACCGACGACCTGCGCGCGCGCGGGCTGCTGTTCCGCGGCGGGCACTTCGACCACAGCTACCCCCACTGCTGGCGCTGCCACACGCCGCTGCTCTACTACGCGCTCCCGGCCTGGTACATCCGCACCACGCAGATCAAGGACCGGCTGCTGGAGGAGAACGAGAAGACCAACTGGTACCCGGAGACCGTCAAGCACGGCCGGTACGGGGAGTGGCTGCGCAACAACGTCGACTGGTCGCTGTCCCGCAGCCGCTACTGGGGCACGCCGCTCCCCCTGTGGGTCTGCGGCGAGGACGAGGAGCACGTCACCTGCGTCGGGTCGCTCAAGGAACTCGGCGAGCTGGCGGGCCGCGACCTGTCCGCGCTCGACCCGCACCGCCCGTACGTGGACGACGTCACCCTCCCCTGCCCCCGGTGCGGGGCGGAGGCGCGCCGCGTCCCGGACGTGATCGACGCCTGGTACGACTCCGGGTCCATGCCGTTCGCGCAGTGGGGCGCCCCCCACCGCAACAACGACGTCTTCGAGGACGCCTACCCGGCCCAGTACATCTGCGAGGCCCAGGACCAGACCCGCGGATGGTTCTACTCGCTCATGGCCGTCGGGACGCTGGTGTTCGACCGGTCCTCCTACGAGAACGTCGTGTGCCTCGGCCTGATCCTCGCCGAGGACGGCCGCAAGATGAGCAAGCACCTCGGCAACGTGCTGCGGCCCATCCCGCTGATGGACCAGCACGGCGCCGACGCCGTCCGCTGGTTCATGGCCGCGAGCGGGCTGCCGTGGGCGTCCCGCCGCGTCGGGCACGGCGCCCTCGAGGAGATCGTCCGCAAGGTCCTGCTCACCTACTGGAACACCGCGTCCTTCTTCGTCCTGTACGCCAACGCGGCGCAGGCGCAGGGGCGCGCGTGGACGCCCGACCGGCTGGCCGAGGCGCCCGCCCCCGCCGACCGCCCGCTCCTGGACCGCTGGGCGCTCGCCGAGTTGCACCGCACCGTCCGCGAGGTCGACGCCGCGCTGGAGGAGTTCGACACCGCCCGCGCGGGACGCCGGCTCTCGCAGTTCGTGGACGACCTGTCCAACTGGTACGTGCGGCGCTCCCGGCGGCGCTTCTGGGAGGGCCCGGAGACGGCCGAGGGCTCGGCCGCGTTCGCGACGCTCTACCAGTGCCTGGAGACCCTCACCCGGCTGATGGCGCCGATCGTCCCGTTCATCACCGACCACGTCTGGGACGTGATCCGCCCCGAGGACGGCCCCGAGTCGGTGCACCTCGCCGAGTGGCCCGCCGTCGACGAGGGCCTGCTCGACGAGGAGCTGACCGAGCGGATGGCGCTCGTCCGGCGGCTGGTCGAGCTCGGCCGGTCCGCGCGGGCCGCCAGCGGCGTGCGGACCCGCCAGCCCCTCGGCCGCGCGCTCGTCGGCGCCCCCGGCTGGTCCGCGCTGCCAGAGCAGCTGCGCGCGCAGATCTCCGAGGAGCTGAACGTCCTCGGGTTCGAGGAGCTGTCCTCGATCGGCGGGGACCTGGTCGAGTACGAGGTCAAGCCCAACTTCCGCGAGCTGGGCAAGCGCTACGCCAAGGACACCCCGAAGGTCGCCAAGGCGATCACCTCCGCCGACCCGGCCGGCCTCGTCCGGGCGCTGCGCGCGGGATCGGCGCAGGTCGAGGCCGACGGCGTCGGCGCGGTGCCGCTCGGCCCCGACGACGTGATCGTCACCGAGCGCCCCCGCAGCGGCTGGGCCGTCGAGAGCGCCGCCGGCGAGACGGTCGCGCTCGACCTCACCGTCACGCCCGAGCTGCGCCGCGCGGGGCTGGTGCGGGAGGCCGTCCGGCTCGTCCAGGAGGGCCGCAAGGCCGCCGGCCTGGAGGTGACCGACCGCATCGACCTGTGGTGGGAGGCCACCGGCACCGACCTCGCCGAGGCGCTGCGCGCCCACGGCGACGAGGTCGCCGCCGAGGTCCTCGCCGCCTCGGTGACCGAGGGCCGCCCCGAGGGCCTGACCGCGACCCGCGACGAGGACCTCGGCCTCACCTACTACCTCCGCAGGGCGTGATCTAGCCCGGAGGGCGGGCTCCTCCGCCGCGACCAGGCCCGGACAGGCCGGGTCGCGGCGGAGGTGTCCGGAGAAATTTCGCGATGGGGTTCTTCGCGACACATCGCGTTTGCGATGATGGATCCGTGAATCTTCCCGAGCAGCCGTCCGGTTCCGAACCGCCCGCGCGTCCGTCCCCCGCGAGCATGCGCGCGTCGGACGCCGACCGCGACGAGGTCGCCGACCGCCTGCGCGAGGCCCTGGCCGAGGGGCGCATCACGCCGGAGGAGCACGCCGAGCGCATCGACGTCGTCTACAGCGCCAGGACCTACGCCGAGCTGGAGCCCGTGCTCAGCGACCTGCCCTCGCAGCACACGCCGCGGCCGCGGGTCGACCTGCGCAAGGAGGAGGCGTCACCGCTCCCGCCCCCGCCCTCGCAGACGCCGCACGTCGTCGCGGTGTTCAGCGGGGCGGAGCGCAAGGGCCGCTGGCTGGTCGAGGCGACCACCACGGTCACCTGCGTCTTCGGCGGCGTGGAGCTCGACTTCCGGCAGGCGGTCCTCAGCAAGAGCGAGGTCACCCTCTCGGTGAACTGCGTGTTCGGCGGCGTGAACATCATCGTGCCGCCGGGCGTGCGGGTCATCGGCTCCAATGTCACGATCTTCGGCGGCACCGACCTCCCGGAGGACGACACCGTCGACCCGGACGCGCCCGTCATCCGGCTGACGGGGATGCTGCTGTTCGGGGGCGTCTCGGTCGAGCGCAGGGCCGTGGGCGAGAAGCGCGGCCGCTCGCGGCACCGGGACCATCACCAGCTCCACCGCGAACACCAGGAGCTGCACCGCGAGCACCACGAGGAGGTGCGGCGGCTGCACCGCGAGCGGCGCGACGCGCGCCGGGACCGCCTCCGCGAACTGCGCGACGAACGACACCACGGCCGCTGACCTCGGACGGCTCCAGCCGCCCGGGGCGCAGGTGGAGACGGTTCCGGGTGCAGACCGTTCCGGCCCGTACGAGCCGGCCTTTGCGAGCCGGGCCCGTACGAGCCGGGGCGGGTCAGTCGCGGGCGTGCTCGCGGTCGGGCTGGCAGACCAGGCAGGGCGTGCAGCCCCGGGCCTTCGCCTCCGTGCGCGACAGCGACTCCAGGTCGTCGGCCTCGTCGCCGATGTCCTCGATGAGGGCGCAGTCGACGCGGTGGTAGCGCTTGGTGCCGCTCAGGATGCGGACCTGCGTGCCGTCGTCGCCGGGCTCGTCCGCGGCGTCGCGGGCGGACGGCTCGGGCTCGGGCTCCCCGGTGAGATCGGCGGCGGCCGACTCGGGCTCGGGCTCCGGGGCGTCCTCCGGCTCGGGGCCGCCGAACGGTGCGGAGCCGAGGTCGACGGTGACGTCCGGCGGCGCGGATTCGGCCGCAGCGCCCTGCCCCGCGCCTCGCCGGTCTTCGGTCTCGATGCCGGGGCGATCGGCCGCCTCAGGCGCCTTGGGGGCCTCCTCGGCGGTGTCGCCGGACGCGAACAGCCCCGCGACGGGCATGTCGGTGCGTGTGGGAGCGGCCGCGCCCCGCTTCGGGGCGCCCGTGTCCTCGGCGTCGTCGTCGGCCTGCTCGCCGGCCCGCGGGATCTCGGCGGTCCTGCCGAAGGCGCCGGGCTCGTCAGAGGCGCCCGGCTCGTCGAACGCGCCGGGCTTGTCGAAGGCACTGGGCTTGTCGAAGGAGGTCGGCTCGTCGAAGGAGGTCGGCTCGTCGAACGAGGTCGGCGCGGGCTTGGCGAGGCCCGCGAGGACGTTCTCGGATCGTTCGGCGCCGGACTTGCGGGCCGCGGGTGCGGTCTCCGCCTTGCTCGCGTCGGAGGAGGCGGGTGCCGACGCCGCGGCGCGCGCCGCCAGTGCGGTGTCGGGCAGGCAGGCGGTGCAGGGGCTGAACCCCTCTTCCTTGGCCTCGGCGTAGGTGAGCTCCTCGGTGTCCCGGCCGGCGAGCTGCCGGCAGGTGTCGAGGTGGTAGCGCTTGCGGCCGCGGACGACGAACACCAGCGCGTCGTCGGGGACGTCGACGGCGGGGGCGGGGATCTCGACCTCGGCTTCGGCCGGGTCGGCCGGGGGCTTGGCCTCCGCGGCGCCCTGCGCGTCCTTGGCCGGAGCGGACGCGGCCGGGGCGCTCACCTTGCCCTTGGCGCGCTTGTCCTTCTTGGCCTTCTGCGCCTTCTTGCTCGGACGGACCGGGCCCGGGGACGCACCCGGGCCGAACAGCTCCTTGCGCCGCAGGAACACCCCGATGGCCAGGCACACCGCGGAGACGATGCTGACGGCGATCGAGATGTAGATCACCACCAGGGCGTCCAGTCCGAAGACCTGTGCACTGTCTCCGTTGCCCGCGACGATTCCCGCTACCAGCAGGGCGATCGCCACCACCACGAGAACGCCACTCAGGATGATCACAGGGTCACTCCCACTC
Source organism: Actinomadura coerulea (assembly GCF_014208105.1). Taxonomy (NCBI): domain Bacteria; kingdom Bacillati; phylum Actinomycetota; class Actinomycetes; order Streptosporangiales; family Thermomonosporaceae; genus Actinomadura; species Actinomadura coerulea. Next base: position 797,486 of record NZ_JACHMQ010000001.1, on the reverse strand, counting down.
GTTCAGACCGCTAGGCTCCGGGCCGCGCGAGAAAGCCGGCGGCCGGCCCAGGGCACGACCGCCCGGCGCCGCGGGGATGGCGGCGCGCCATCCCCGGCGCGGCGATCGGAACGACACTATCGCCTGAGGCGTCCGTGTCAGCGCCTGTCGTGCGGCGGGTTGTCGCCGCCGGAGTGGAAAGCGCCCGTCGCCGAGTGCTGGACCTGCTGGGCGTGCTCAGGCGAGGGGAAGGTGCCCGGTGCCGGCGCGCCGCCGCCGTTGCGGTTGTCGGCGTGGGGCAGGGCGTTCTGCGGGCCCGTCTGCGGACCGTTCTGGGGCGTGTTCTGCTGCTGCGTCTGCACGGGGGCCGCGCCCGGGACGGCGGCGAACGCGCCCGTCTCGGTGCTGCCCGCCTCCAGGTCGCGCAGCTGGCCCTCCAGATAGACCTTCAGGCGGCTGCGGTACTCGCGCTCGAAGGCGCGCAGGTTGTCGACCTCGCGCTCGAGCTCCTCGCGCTGCTGCACCAGCGAGCCCATGACCTGGCGGTGCCGCTCCTGGGCGTCGCGGTCGAGGGCCTCGGCGCGGGAGCGGGCCTCGCTGACGATCTGGTCGGCCTGCCGGCGGGCCTTGCCGAGGATCTCCTCGGCCTCGCGGCGGGCGCGGCCGAGCGTCTCGTCGGCCTCGCGCCGGGCGTCGGCGATCGCCTGGTCGGCGGTCTGCTGCGCGAGCGCGAGCACGCGGGCCGCGGTGTCCATGTTGTCCTCGCCGCTCGGGGCGGGGGAGGACATGCCGAGGCCGCCGAGGACGGGCTCCGGCTCGGGGTGCGGCTGGGGCTCGGGGCGCGGCGGCTCGGGGATCTTCTGGATGTCCGGCTTGGGCTCCACGATGGGAGCGGCCATGGCGGGAACCTTGCCGCGCAGGCACTCGGCCAGTTTGGCCCGCAGCTCCTCGTTCTCCTGGATGAGGCGGTCGAGCTCCGCCTCGACCTCGTCGAGGAAGGCGTCCACCTCCTCCTCGTCGTACCCCGGCCTCAGCCTGGTGGTACTGAACTGCTTGTTCCGCACGTCGGCGGGTGTCAGCGGCATGTTCTCGTCTCCTTGGCGCGCTTGGAGTCTGTCCCCGAAGGACGGTATCCGATCGACCTAACCTCCGCCGAATATGGAACCGACGAAGACGATCAAGACCCAGACCACAAGGATGAGGACCGTGAAGCTGAGGTCCAGGGCAACGTTACCCAGCCGGATGGGCGGGATGAAACGCCTGAGGAGTTTCAGTGGCGGATCGGTGACCGTGTAGGTCGCCTCAGCGATCACGAGCACCACTCCGGTCGGCTTCCACTGCCGGGCGAACGACTGCAGGACCTCCAGGACCAGCCTGCCGATCAGGAACAGCAGGAAGAGGTACAGGATGCCCTGCAGGACGGATCCAACGATGTTCACGGATACTCTCGCATGCGACTCTCAGCTCTGGTTGAAGAACCCACGTTCTGCCATCCGGGCCTTGTCCTCCGCCGTCACCTCGACGTTGACGGGCGACAGGAGGAACACCTTGTTGGTAACACGCTCGATGCTGCCGTGCAGCCCGAACACGAGACCCGCCGCGAAGTCGACCAGGCGCTTGGCGTCGCTGTCGACCATCTCGGTCAGGTTCATGATCACCGGCGTGCCCTCCCGGAAGTGCTCCCCGATCGTCCTGGCCTCGTTGTAGGTCCTCGGATGCAGCGTAGTGATACGCGCAAGGTCGGTGGTACCGGACTCGTAGAGCGCCACGGACCGTCGCTCGATGGTCGACGTGGAGTGAGGGTCGCGATCGCGGTCCGACGCCTCTTCGGCTCGGGTAAGCTGACCGCCGGATTCGTCATCGCGACGGCGTCCCTGCCCGGTGTCGGTCTCCTCGTCGTAGACCTCGTACTCGTCGTAGTCGCCGTACTTGTCGTCGTAACGATCGTCCTCCACAAGGCCGAGGTAGACCGCCATCTTGCGCATCGCGCTGGCCATACGTCCCTCCGTGTCCTGTGGCCTCGGCGCCGGGCGCGTCCGGCCCCGCCGTTGGACTGATCCGTCGTGGCTTCCCGTGTTCGGGCAGGTACCACTGGGGGGACATTACCTGACGATTGCCCGTCGGCCGCCGAGCAACGCCGTACCGACCCGCAGGTGTGTCGCGCCGCACGCGATCGCCTGCTCCAGATCGCCGCTCATACCCGCACTGACGATCCGCGCGTCCGGATGGTTCCGCCTCATCCGCGCCGCCGTCTCCGCGAGCCGGTCGAAGGCGGGCAGCGGGTCCGCGCCGAGGGGCGCGACGGCCATCACGCCGCCGAGTTCGAGACCGGGGGCGGCGGCGATCTCGTCCGCCAGCGCGGGGACGTCGGCGGGCACGGCCCCGCCCCTCTCCCCCACCTCGCCCTTCTTCCCCGCCTCGTCCAGGGAGACCTGCACGAGGCAGCGGAGCGTGCGGCCGGTGCGGGCGGCGGCCTCCGCGAGCGCCGCGACCAGCCGCGCGCGGTCCACGGAGTGCACGACGTCGGCGTAGCCGGCCACGGCGCGCGCCTTGTTGGTCTGGAGCCGTCCGACGAAATGCCAGGTGAGCGGGAGGTCGGCGCAGTCGGCGGCCTTCGGGCGGGCCTCCTGGTCGCGGTTCTCGCCGACCTCGGTGACGCCGAGCCCGGCCAGCAGCCGCACGTCGGACGCGGGGAACGTCTTGGTCACCGCGATCAGCGTGATCTCGTCCTCGCTCCGGCCGGCGGAAGCGCACGCGGCGGCGATGCGCGCCCGGACGGCGGCCAGGCCCTCGGCGATCTCGGCGCGCCGCTCGGCCGCGGGGCCGTCGGCGACGGCGGGGGTGTCGTCCCGGTCGGTCACGTGTCTTCCTTCAACCAGACATAACCGGCGAAACGGCCGGTGCGGCCCTCACGGCGGTAGGAGTAGAGGCCCGGGTCCTCGATGGTGCAGCGGCCGTCGCGGGAGACGCGGGCCACCCCGGCGGACGCGAGCTGCTCGGCGACGCCGGAGCGGATGTCGAGGCCCGGAGTTCCCTTGGAGGTGGTGGCGTACGCGGCGGGGACGACGGCCGCGACCTCGTCCCGCATCTCCGCGGGGACCTCGTAGCAGCGGCCGCACGCGGCGGGTCCGATGGCCGCGGTCATCCGGGCCGGGTCGGCGCCCCGCTCGCACATCGCCTTCACCAGGGCCGGGACGACCCCGGCGGCCGTCCCGGGACGGCCGGAGTGGGCGGCGCCGACGACCCCGGCGGCCGGGTCGGCCAGCAGGACGGGCGCGCAGTCGGCGACGAGGACGGCGAGGGCGAGCCCGGGCACGGTCGTGACGACGGCGTCGACCGGGCCGGGCAGGTCGGTCGAGGCGGCGAACGCGACGTCGGCGCCGTGCACCTGCCGCATGAAGACGGTGCGGTCGGGGTCGGTGCCGAGCGCGGCGGCGGCGCGCCGCCGGTTGTCCAGGACGGCGGCCGGGTCGTCGCCGACCGCGCCGCCGAGGTTCAGGGAGTCGAAGGGGGGCCCGCTCACGCCGCCGGCGCGGCCGGTGAAGCCGGCGCCGACGCCGTCGCCCAGGGCGACGGCGGTGATCACTTCAGGAAGTCGGGCACGTCGAGGTCGTCGTCCTCGTCGAACACCACGGGACGGCGGCGCTGCCCGGAGGCGGGGCCGCCGTCGGTCTCGCCCGCGTGCACGCGGGGGGACGGCTGCTCGGAGGGCGGGCGGGGCGCGGGGGCGCGCGAACCGCCGGGCTCGCCGCCGGACGCGCCGGCGTCCCGGTCGGCGGGCGGGCCCGGCTGCCCGGACGCCGCCACTTCGGAACGGGCCTGCTCACCGCGCCCGGCGGACCCGTCGTCCTGGGCCCGCGCGGGCTGCTGCGCCCGGTCGCCCTCCGGCCGCGGGGCCGGGGCCGGGGGCTGCGGCGCGGCGGCGGCCTGCGCCACCGACTGCTGCTGCGCGGTCGGCTGCGCGCCCGGCGGCTCGGACCGCCCGACCCGGCTGGGGATCGGGTTGGCCGGGGCGGACGGGGACGCGGGCGGCGGGACGGGGCGCGGGGGCGGGGGCAGCCGCTTGCTCTCCGGTTCAGGGACCGGCTTGGACGGACGCCCCTCGTCGAAACCCGCCGCGATCACCGTGACCCGGACCTCGTCGCCGAGCGCGTCGTCGATGACCGCGCCGAAGATGATGTTGGCGTCGGGCGCGGCCGCGTTGGACACCAGCTGCGCCGCCTCGTTGATCTCGAACAGCCCGAGGTCGGAGCCGCCGGAGATGGACAGCAGCACGCCGTGCGCGCCGTCGATGCTGGCCTCCAGCAGCGGGCTGGAGATCGCCATCTCGGCGGCGGCGACCGAGCGGTCGTCTCCGCGCGCCGAGCCGATGCCCATCAGCGCCGAGCCGGCGCCGGACATCACGGACTTGACGTCGGCGAAGTCGAGGTTGATCAGGCCCGGGGTGGTGATCAGGTCGGTGATGCCCTGGACACCGGACAGCAGCACCTGGTCGGCGGCCTTGAAGGCGTCCAGCACGCTGACCTGCCGGTCGGAGATCGACAGCAGCCGGTCGTTCGGGATGACGATGAGGGTGTCGACCTCGTCGCGCAGCGTCTCTATGCCGGCCTCGGCCTGCATCGCGCGGCGCTTGCCCTCGAAGCTGAACGGGCGGGTGACGACGCCTATGGTCAGGGCGCCGAGCGAGCGGGCGATGTTGGCGACCACGGGCGCGCCGCCGGTGCCGGTGCCGCCGCCCTCACCGGCGGTGACGAACACCATGTCGGCGCCCTTGAGGACCTCCTCGATCTCCTCCCGGTGGTCCTCGGCGGCCTTGCGGCCCACGTCGGGGTTCGCCCCGGCGCCGAGACCCCGGGTGAGCTCGCGGCCCACGTCCAGTTTCACGTCGGCGTCACTCATCAGCAGCGCCTGGGCGTCCGTGTTGATCGCGATGAACTCGACGCCCTTGAGTCCCTCTTCGATCATCCGGTTGACGGCGTTGACGCCGCCGCCGCCGATTCCGACGACCTTGATGACCGCGAGGTAATTCTGCGGTGCTGCCACGACGAGGGGCCTTTCCGCTCTCTCCGACCGCCCTGCCCGGTCTGCCGACCGTGCCGTCGCGGTATTCCCGACCTGTATTCCGACTGTGCTTTGCGCTGTGTTTCGAGCTGTGTGTTCGAGCCGTGCCTTCGAGCTGGTTTGTGAAGCCCTGCCGCGAAGCCGTTCACGGGCGGGGTAAACCCTCACCCTCAACTTGAGGCTTACAGTTATGTCAACCTGAGGACTGATACGGACAGTAGGGCGGCCTTACCGCCAGGGTCAACTAACCTCCCCCGAACTCGACCGGCGTGTCGCGGAACGCCCGCCTCCGCAGGTCCCCCGCCCGGTCGCCCGGGCGGGCTCATTTCGTCTTGAGGACCTCCGGCGAGCTGACGTCGACGGTGCGGACGGCGCGCCCCGCCGCCGTCCGCCGCACGGCGTCCAGCAACCTGATCTTCTCGTCTGCCCGTTCGGCGGCGCCCCACACCACCGTCTGGCCGCCGGCCATGTAGAGGGTCACCTCCTCAGGGCCGCTGGCCTCCACCTCGGTGAGCTTGCCGCCGAGGCGTTCGGGCAGCGCGGACAGCACCGAGAGCGCCGCCAGGGTCGCCCGGTCGGACGGCCCGGGCGAGGCGACCGTGAGCGTGGGCAGCCCCTCCGGGCGGGCCCCCTCGTCGGCGACGGTCACGCCGTGCCGGTCGAGCAGGTGGTAGCCGCCGCCGTCGCGGAACACCGCGATCGGCTCGCGCTCCCGCACGACGACCCGGACCGTCCCCGGCCAGCGCCGCTCGATCACCGCCGACTCGACCTCGCGCAGCCGCTCGACGCGGTCGCGGACCGCGCCCGTCCTCAGCCGCACCATCGGCGTGCCGAGATCGATCCCGGCCGCGGCCACCACCTGGTCGGCGGAGGCGAGACGGGTGCCCGTCACCTCGACGTGCCGCACCACCAGCAGCCTCGACCCGAGCAGGACCCACGACACCGCGCCGAGAGCGCCGACCACCAGAAGGGTGACGAACACCACCTTCCAGCGGTTGGCGCGGCCGCGCCCGTCCGGCGCCGCGGCCTCCGGATCCGGATCGTGCTCCGGCTCCGGCGACGCGCGGCGGCCCGTCTGCGCCTCGGTCATGCCCCAAGCCTGACAGTGATCCCCGCCCCGGCCGCAGACCGCGCGGGCGACGGCGTGTCACGCCCCGTTCCCCGGAAAACCGTACGCCCCGACAAGCCCGATCCTCTCGGCAAGCCCGATCCCCTGACGGGTCCTATCGCCCCGACGGACCCTGCGCCCCGGCGAGCCGTTCCAGGATGAGCGGGCCGAGCTGGGTCACGTCCCCGGCGCCCAGCGTGATGACGACGTCGCCGGGACGGGCGGTCGACGCCGCGATACCGGGCACCTCGTCCCGCTCGGGCGCGTAGACGGTCGCGGTGCCCGGCGGGACGGCATCGGCGACCAGCGCGCCCGTGACGCCGGGCTCGGGGTCCTCGCGGGCGCCGTAGACGTCCAGGACGACCGCGACGTCGGCGAGGCCGAGCGCGGCGCCGAACTCGGCGGCGAAGAACCGGGTGCGGCTGTACAGGTGCGGCTGGAAGACGGCGATGATGCGGCCCCGCCCGCCCGGCCCCTCGCCCTTCTCCCCCAGGTAGTCGCGGGTGGCGTCCAGGTCGGCGGTCAGCTCGGTCGGGTGGTGGGCGTAGCTGTCGAACACCTCGACGCCGCCCGCCTCGCCCTTGCGCTCCAGCCGCCGCATCGCGCCGCCGAACGCGGCGAGGCCGTCGCGCACCGGAGCGTCGTCCGCGCCGAGGGACCGCGCGACCGCGATGACGGCGGCGGCGTTGAGCGCGTTGTGCCGCCCCGGCACGGCCAGCGTGAACTCCCCGTCGCCCTCGATCTCGAACCGGGAGCCGAGGCCGCGCGGCGTGAACCCGGTCACGCGCAGGTCGGCGCCCTCGGCCTCCCCGTAGGTCAGCACCGTCAGGCCGCGGGCCCGCGCGCGCTCGGCGAGCTCCATCGCGACCGGGTCGTCGGCGCCGGCGACGAGGGTGCCGCCGGGCTCGATCCGGTCGACGAAGCGGGCGAAGTTCTCCTTGACCTTCTCGAAGCCGCCGTAGTTGTCGAGGTGGTCGGCCTCGACGTTGGTGACGACCGCGATGCTCGGGGTGTACATGAGGAACGAGCCGTCGCTCTCGTCGGCCTCCGCGACGAACGCGTCGCCGCCGCCCTCGTCGGCGCCGAGGCCCGTGGTGACGAGCTGCCCGCCGATGCAGTAGGACGGATCGGCGCCGGCGTGCTGGAGCGCCACCGTCAGCATCGAGGTGGTGGTGGTCTTGCCGTGCGTGCCGGCGACCGCGACGGCCCGGCGGCCCGCCATCAGGGACGCGAGCGCGGCCGAGCGGTGCAGGACGCGCAGCCCCCGCGCGCGGGCGGCGACCAGCTCGGGGTTGGTGTCGCGGATCGCCGTGGACACCACGACGGTGTCGGCGTCGCCGACGTGCGCGGCGTCGTGCCCGACGAAGACCTTGGCGCCGAGGTCGCCGAGCTGCGTGAGCAGCTCGGAGTCGCGGGCGTCGCTGCCGGACACGGCGATGCCGCGCCGCAGCATGATGCGGGCTACGCCGGACATTCCGGCGCCCCCGATCGCGATGAAGTGGACCCGCCCGAGCTCGGCCGCCGGCACCACGTCCCCCGGGTCGATCAGGCTCATCGGGCGGCGCCAGCGGAGCGGACCACTTCGTAGACCATCTGGGCGAGCGCGACGTCGGCGTCGCGGCGGCCCATCCGGCCGGCGGCCTCCGACATGTGCGCGACGCGGGCCGGGTCGGCCAGCACCGGCAGCAGGTGCCGGGCGATCCAGTCGGGCGACAGCTCGGCGTTGTCGACCAGCATGCCGCCGCCCGCCGCGACGATCGGCTCGGCGTTCAGCCGCTGCTCGCCGTTGCCGATCGGCAGCGGGACGTACACCGCCGGCAGCGCGACCGCGGCCAGCTCGGCGCAGGTCATCGCGCCCGCGCGGCACATCGCCATGTCGGCGGCGGCGTAGGCGAGGTCCATCCGGTCGCAGTAGGGGATCGTGACGTACTGCGGGCCGCCGGCCGCGGGCTCGGGCTCCTCGGTGTTCTTCGGCCCGACGATGTGCAGCACCTGGATGCCCGCCTGCCGGAAGTACGGCGCGGCGGCCACGGCGGCCTGGTTCAGCGAGCGGGCGCCCTGCGAGCCGCCGAAGATCAGCAGCGTGGGCAGGTCGGGAAGCAGCCCGAAGTAGGAACGGGCCTTGTCCCCCATCGCGAGCCGGTCCAGCGTCGCGATCTCCCGGCGCAGCGGGATGCCCACGAACCGGGCGTTCGGCAGCGGCGAGTCGGCGTGCGAGACCGCGACGTGCTCGGTGAAGCGGGCGCCGAGCTTGTTGGCCAGGCCGGGCTTCGGGTTGGCCTCGTGCACGATGATCGGCACCTTGCGCTTGCGCGCCGCGAGGTAGCCCGGGGTGGCGACGTAGCCGCCGAAGCCGACGAGGATGTCGGCCTGGGCCTGGTCGAGGACGGAGGCGGCCGCGTTGATCGCCCCGCGCAGCCGGCCGGGCACCGACAGCAGCTGCGGTGTGAGCGTGCGCGGCAGCGGCACCGGCGGGATCAGGGCGAGCTCGTAGCCCCGCTGCGGGACGAGACGGGTCTCCAGACCCCGCTCGGTCCCCAGGCAGACGACCCCGGTGTTCGGGTCGTTGCGGCGCAGCGCGTCGGCGAGCGCCAGGGCGGGCTCGATGTGTCCGGCGGTGCCGCCGCCGGCCAGGACAACCCTCATGTCCGTTGACAACTCCTCAGCGTGGTTCGAAGGGGGAATTCAACGCCGTGCCAGACCCAGCCAGCTTAGAGCCCTCACGACCGGTCCGGGACCCCGTGCGGAGAGTGCCTGCCGCGCGCCGGGCTCGCGCTTGGCGAACGCGAGCAGCATGCCGAGCGCGAACAGGGTCGGGATGAGCGCCGAGCCCCCGTAGGACACCAGTGGGAGGGGGATCCCCGTGATGGGCAGGACGCCGATGACCGCGCCGATGTTCACGATCGCCTGGACCACCAGCCATGCCGTGGCCCCGGCGGCGGCGAGCCGGGTGAACGGGTCCTTCACGCGCCTGGCGATCCGCAGGCCCGCGTAGGTGAGCATGCCGAACAGGCCGAGCACGACGAGGGTCCCGACGAGGCCGAACTCCTCCCCCACGATCGCGAAGATGAAGTCGGTCTCGGCGTGCGGCAGGTAGTCCCACTTGGCGCGGCCCTCGCCGAGGCCCGTGCCGAACAGGCCGCCCGAGGCGACCGCGAACAGACCCTGCGTGCCCTGGTAGTTGGTGGTGAGCTGGTTGCCGGACGGGTCGAGGAACCCGGTGAGGCGCTGCATCCGGTACGGCTCGACGACGATGAGGATCGACACGAGCAGGCACACGAGCCCCGCGATGCCGACGAACAGCCGGCCGGGGGCGCCGACGACCCACAGCAGCGCCAGGAAGATCGTGAGGAGCACCAGCGTGGTGCCGAGGTCGCTGCCCAGCATCACCAGCAGGACGAGCACGCCGGCGCCCGGCATCAGCGGCACCAGCAGCGGCCGCCACTCGGTGAGCTGGCCGAGCCGGTCCTTGCGGGCCAGCAGGTCGGCGCCCCACAGCACGAGGGCGAGCTTGGCCAGCTCGGACGGCTGGATCTGCACGGGGCCGAGGTCGACCCAGCGGGTCGCGCCGCCCGCGCTGCGCCCGAGCCCGGGGACGAGCACCAGCGCCAGCGCGACGACCGACAGCAGCAGCAGCGGGTAGGCGAGCGCGCGGAACGTCTTCACCGGCAGCCGGGACGCCAGCCACATGCCGGGCAGCCCGATCGCGACCCACACGGCCTGCTTCTGGAAGAGCGTGTACGCCGACCCCGTCGCCTGGAGCTGCTTCACGCTGGAGGCCGACAGCACCATCGTCAGGCCGAGCGCGAGCAGCATCACCGAGCAGCCCAGCACCAGGTAGTAGGAGGTGAGGGGCCGGTCGAGCAGCCCGACGGCGGCGACCACCTGCTCCCGCGGCCCCGGGCGCCGGGCGGCGCCGTCCTCCCCGGCGGCGGTGGTCATCGTTACCGGGCGTCCCGGGAGAGGCGCTCCACCGCCGCGATGAAGGCGTCCCCGCGTGCCGGGTAGTTGGCGAACATGTCGAAGGACGCCCCGACGGGCGCGAGGAGCACGGTGTCCCCGGGCCGGGCGAGGCCGGAGGCGTGGGCGACGACGCGGTCCATGGCCCCAGTGTCGGTGTCGGGGACGTCCACCACGGGGACATCCGGGGCGTGTCGCGCGAGCGCCTCGGCGATCCGGTGCCGGTCGCGCCCCATCAGCACGGCGCCGCGCAGCCGGCCGGCGCACGATCGCACCAGGTCGTCGACGTCCAGGCCCTTGAGGAGGCCGCCGGCGATCCACACGACGCTGTCGTAGGCGGCGAGCGACGCGGCGGCGGCGTGCGGCTGGGTCGCCTTGGAGTCGTTGACGTAGGAGACGCCCGCGACGTCGGCGACGTGCTGGATGCGGTGCGGGTCGGGGACGAACGCGCGCAGCCCCTCGCGGACGGCCTCGGGCGGCACGCCGAACGCGCGGGCCAGCCCGGCGGCGGCGAGCGCGTTGGCGACGTTGTGCGGCGCGAACGGCCGCACGTCGCCGAGCGCGGCGAGTTCGGCGGCCTGGCTCGCGGGGTCGTCGGTGAAGGCCCGGTCGACCAGCAGCTCCTCCACGACGCCGAGCTCCCCGGCGCGCGGCACCCGGAGGGTGAAGCCGATCCGCCGGGACACTCCCCCGGCGCGTTCGGCGAGCGCCGAGGAGGTGTCGTCGTCGGCGTTGTAGACGGCGACGCACCCCGGAGTGAAGATCTTGGCCTTGGCGCCGACGTAGGCGTCCATGGAGCCGTGCCAGTCGAGGTGGTCGGGCGCGACGTTCAGCACCGTGGCCGCGTACGGGGCGAGCGAGCTGGACCAGTGCAGCTGGTAGCTCGAAAGCTCCACCGCCAGCACGTCGTAAGGCCGGCTCACCGCCTCCACGATGGGAGTGCCGACGTTCCCGACGGCCAGGGCCTTGTGGCCGGCGGCAGTGAGCATGCACGCCAGCATCCGCACGACGGTGGTCTTGCCGTCCGTCCCGGTGATGGCCAGCCAGGGTGCCGCGCCCTCGGGGCGGAGCCGCCACGCCAGCTCCACCTCTCCGATGATCTCGACGCCGGCAGCGGCGGCCGCGGCGAGCAGCGGCGCGTCCGGCCGCCAGCCCGGCGAGGTCACGACGAGGCCGGCGTCCGCCGGGAGGGACTCGCCGTCGCCGAGCCGGACCGTGACCCCGAGGGCCTCCAGCTCGGCGGCGTGCCCGCGCTGCTCCTCGCCGTCGCGGGCGTCGACGATGGTGACGCGGTCGCCGCGCGCGGCCAGGACGCGGGCGGCGGCGCGGCCGGACACGCCGAGCCCGGCCACGCACACGCTCCGGCCGTCCGAGGGGCGGCCCTCCCAGGGGCGCTCGTTCACTTCTTCGGCATCCATTCCAGGTAGAACAGGCCGATGCCGATCGCCACGAACAGCGCGGACATCAGCCAGAAGCGCACGACGATCGTGGTCTCGGCCCAGCCCGACAACTCGAAGTGGTGCTGCAGCGGGGCCATCTTGAACACGCGTTTCCCGGTCATCTTGAACCCGCCGACCTGGATGATCACCGAAAGCGTGATCATCACGATCAGCCCGCACAGGATCGCCAGCAGCAGCTGGGTGCGGGTGAGGATCGCCAGGCCGACCAGCACGCCGCCGAGGGCCAGCGAGCCGGTGTCGCCCATGAAGATCTTCGCGGGCGGGGCGTTCCACCACAGGAACCCGAACACGCCGCCGAGCACGGCCGCGGCGACCACCGCGAGGTCGAGGGGGTCGCGGACGCTGTAGCAGTTGGGGGCGAGGGCGGCGGCGCAGCTGTTGCGCAGCTGCCAGTTGCCGATGATGACGTAGGCGGCCAGCACCATGCCGGCCGGGCCGGCGGCGAGGCCGTCCAGCCCGTCGGTGAGGTTCACGCCGTTCGACATGGCCGCGATGAGCAGCAGCGCCCACACCACGAACAGGTACGGGCCGATCGAGGGGCCGAAGTCGCGCAGGAAGGACAGGTGGGGGTCGGCGGGGGTGACGTCGTAGCCGTTGGGGAAGTTCAGCGACGCGACCGCGAACACGACGCCGACGAGGACGATGCCGATCATCTTGGCGCCGCTGCGGAGCCCGAGGCTGCGCTGCTTGAACACCTTGATGTAGTCGTCGACGAACCCGACGAGGCCGAGGCCCGTCATCAGGAACAGCACCAGGATCCCCGAGATGGTGGGGGCCTCCCCGGTGAACAGGTGCGCGGCCGCGTAGCCGACGAGCGAGCCGACGATGAAGACCGTCCCGCCCATCGTGGGGGTGCCGCGCTTGTTCAGGTGGGCCTCGGGGCCCTCGTCGCGGATCATCTGGCCGTAGCCGAGCCGGTTGACGATGCGGATCCACACCGGCGTGCCGACGCCGACGAAGATCAGCGCGATCCCCGCGGCGATGATGATGTTGGTCATCGGCCGTCCTCCGCGAGGATCGCCTCGGCCACCCGTTCCAGGCCGGCCACGCGGGAGCCCTTCACCAGCACGACGTCCCGCGGCGCCAGCCGCTCTCTGAGCACGGTAACCGCCGCGCCGACGTCATCCACCTGTACGCACTCTCCCGTCCATGACGCAACCTGCCCGGCCCCTTCGGCCATCGCCGCCGCGTGCGCGCCGACCACCACGAACCCGGCGATCCCGCTGCGCGCGACATGCTGCCCGATACTGGCATGTTCCGCTACGGACGAGTCACCTAGTTCGGCCATCTCGCCCAACACCGCGTAGGCGCGGCGGCCGCGGGCCAGATGGACGAGCACGTCGATCGCGGCGCGGGTCGAGTCGGGGTTGGCGTTGTAGGCGTCGTTCACCACGGTCACCCCGTCGGCCCGCTCGGTGACCTCCATCCGCCACCGGCTGACCGGCACGGCCGCCGACAGCGCCTCGGCGACCGCCCCGGTCGCGAGCCCCGCCGCGCGCGCGGCGGCGGCCGCGGCCAGCGCGTTCGGGACGGCGTGCGAGCCGTGCAGGCGCAGCGCGACCGGCGCGGCGCCCTCCGGCGTCACGAGGGTGAAGCGGGCCCGGCCCTGCTCGTCGAGGGTCTCGTCCTCGGCGCGGACCGCGGCGCCCGGCGAGCGGCCGAACATGACGACCTCGCCGCGCGTCCGGGACGCCATCGCGCTGACCAGCGGGTCGTCGGCGTTGAGGACGGCGGTGCCGCCGGGCGGGACCGCCTCCACGATCTCGCCCTTGGCAAGGGCGATGTTCTCCCGGCTGCCAAACTCGCCGACGTGCGCGGTGCCGACGTTCAGCACGACGCCGACGTCCGGGCGCGCGATGCCGGTGAGGTAGGCGATGTGGCCGATGCCGCGGGCGCCCATCTCCAGCACGAGGTGCCGGGTGGCGGCGTCGGCGCGCAGCACCGTGAGCGGCAGCCCGATCTCGTTGTTGAACGAGCCGGGCGGGTAGACCGTCGGGCCCGCGCCGCTCAGCACCTGCCCGATGAGGTCCTTGGTGGAGGTCTTGCCTGCCGAACCGGTGACCGCGACGACGGTCACGTCCGGCAGCCGCTCCAGGACGGCCCTCGCGAGCCGCCCGAGGGCCTCCTGGACGTCGTCGACGACCACGCAGGGCCCGTCCACCGGGCGCTGCGCGAGCACGCCCGCCGCCCCGGCCGCGAGGGCCCCGGCCGCGAAGTCGTGCCCGTCCGCGCGATCGCCCTTCAGCGCCGCGAACAGCGCCCCGGGCTCCACCGCGCGGGAGTCGATCACCACGGGGCCGTGCACCACCGGGTCGTCCACCACCGGGTCCGGCGGCCCGTGCCGGGTCCCTCCCGTGATCTCCGCGATCGTCGACAGCGGAAGTGGGATCACGCCTGCGTCCCGTCCCCTCTTGTCCCTTGTCCCTGGCGCCGGAGCGCGTCCGCACGGCGCCGGAGCGCGGCGCGCACGACCTCGCGGTCGTCGAACGGATGTACTTCGCCCGCCACGTTCTGGCCCTGCTCGTGCCCCTTGCCCGCGACGACGACCACGTCGCCGCGGCGGGCGCGGCCGACGGCCAGGTCGATCGCGGCGGCGCGGTCGGGCTCCACGACGATGTGCGCGCGCTCCGGCTGCGGCACCTTGAGCCCGCCCTCGACCATAGCGGCAAGGATGGCCAGTGGATCTTCCGACCTCGGGTTGTCGTTGGTGAGGTACGCCATGTCGGCCAGCCGCGCGGCGGCCTCGCCCATGAGCGGCCGCTTGCCGCGGTCGCGGTCGCCGCCGCAGCCGATCACCACCGCGAGGTCGCCCTCGGTGACGGGCCGCAGCGCGTTCAGGACGGCCTCGACCGCGCCCGGCTTGTGCGAGTAGTCGACGAGGGTCGTGAAGTCCTGCCCCTCGTCGACCCGCTCCAGCCGCCCGGGGACGCCGGGCAGCGACGCCACCCCGCGGACCGCCGCCTGCAGCGGGATGCCCGCCTCCACGAGCGCGACGATCGCGGCCAGGGCGTTGGCGACGTTGAAGGGCCCGGCGAGGCGGACCTCGCCGTCGGCCTCGATGCCGAGGGGGCCGACCACGCGGAACACGCTGCCGTCGGCGCCGACGCGCACGTCCTCGGCCCGCCAGTCGGCCGCCGGGTCCCCGCTCGGGGAGAACGTCGTCGCCGGCACCGTGGCGATCTCCAGCAGCTCGCGGCCGTAGTGGTCGTCGAGGTTGATCACGCCGACCCGCGAGTACTCGGGCGTGAACAGCCGCGCCTTCGCGAGGAAGTAGTCCTGCATGGTCGGGTGGTAGTCGAGGTGGTCCTGGGACAGGTTCGTGAACACGGCGACCTCGTAGCGGGCGCCGCCGACCCGGCCCTGCACCAGCGCGTGGCTGGACACCTCCATCGCGGCGGCGCCGACGCCGCGCTCGCGCATCGTCGCGAGCAGCGCGTGCAGGTCGGTCGCCTCCGGCGTGGTGAGCGCGCTCGGCACCCGGTCGCCGCCCACCCGGATCTCCACGCCGCCGACCAGGCCCGTCTCGATCCCGGCGGCGCGCAGGCCCGCCTCCACCAGGAACACCGTGGTGGTCTTGCCGCTCGTGCCGGTCACGCCGATCAGGGTGATGTCGTGCCCGGGCTCGCCGTACACCCACGCCGCCGCGTCGCCGAGCCGCGCCCGGACGTCCCTCGCCACCAGGACGGGAAGGCCCGTCGCCGCCGCCCGGTCGTGGCCGTCGGCATCGGTGAGGATCGCCACGGCGCCGGCCTCGGCGGCCTGGGCGGAGAACTGGGCGCCGTGCGCGCGGGCGCCGGGCAGCGCCGCGTAGACGTCGCCGGGCAGCACGGCCCGCGAGTCGTGGGTGATCCCCGTGGCGGACACCGCGTCCCATCCGTCCCGCCCGCCCTGCCCGCCCTGTTCGTCCGATCCGATTCCAAGGAGCGCCGCGAGTCCGCTCAGCGGACGAGCCGGGTTGGTGGTGGGACGCATGGCGTTTCTTTCGTTGCTGACGGTACGGGACGGGTGGAACACGGATGGTGGACTCACAGGCGAGGAGGGTACTCGCTGCGATCAGTCGCGGGCGCGGATCTCGATGATCGGCGGCCTGCTCCCCGTCGGCGGGATCTTCTCGGACTGAAGCGCGAAGCTCATCACGTCCTTGAAGACCGGTGCCGCCGCATCGCCACCATAGTGGCTCCCGCGCTTCGGATCCTGCAGGACGACCTGCACCACCAGCCGCGGGTCGTCCGCGGGCGCGAACCCGGCGAACGAGGCGGTGTAGCCGCCGCCGTCGTAGCAGCCGCAGCGCGGGTTGACGACCTCGGCGGTACCGGTCTTGCCCGCGACGCGGTAACCCTTGATCTGGGCCTTCGGGGCGGTGCCCTCCTTCGTCGTGACGCCCTCCAGCATGTCGCTGATCTGCCGGGCGGTCTTCGCGCTGATGACCTGCCTGCGCTCCGGCTCGGGCGCCGGGGTGAACCTGTCGTGCTCCCCGACGGTGCCCGCGACCAGGTTCGGCGCGACGCGGACGCCGCCGTTGGCGATCGTCGAGTACACGCTCGCCATCTGCACCGCGTTCACCGAGACCGTCTGCCCGAATGCGATCGGGTAGCGGTCGGTGCCCGACCACTTGGCCGGCGGCACCAGCAGGCCCGGCGTCTCGCCGGGCAGCGGCAGGCCGGTCCGGCGGCCGAACCCGAAGTCGCGCAGCGTCTGGTAGAGCCGCTGGGAGTCGATGCTCTCGCTGGCCATGATCGTGCCGACGTTGCTCGACTTGGCGAGCACGCCGGCGAACGTGAGCCGCTCGGGCGGATGCGGGTGCGAGTCGTGGAACACCACGTCGTACTTCTTGATCTTGTCTGGCACGGTGTAGGGCGTCTGCGGGGTGACGCCGCCGTGCTCCATGACGGCCGCGGCCGTGACGACCTTGCCGGTGCTGCCCGGCTCGTAGGCGTCCTGCACCAGCGGGCTGCCCCAGCGGGACCGGTCGGAGTCGGCGTAGTCGTTCGGGTCGAACCCCGGCGCGGACGCCATCGCGAGGAGCCGGCCGGTGCGCGGGTCCATGACGATCACGGTGCCGCTCTTGGCCCTGCTCGCCCGGACCTGCCGCTCGATCGCCTGCTGCGCCTTGAACTGCAGGTCGCGCTGCAGCGTCAGGCGGACCCCGCGGCCGGGCACCGACGGGCGCTTCTGGTCCTCGCCCATGGGGATGTGCTGGCCCTCGGGGCTGATCTCGACCCGCTGCCAGCCCGCCTTGCCGGCGAGCACGCCGTTCAGCGAGCTCTCCAGACCGGCGGCCCCGCTCCCCGTGTCGTTCACGAAACCTATGACGCTGGCGGCCAGCGAATCGTTGGGATATTCCCGGCGATACTCCGGCAAGGTACCGATGCCGAGGAAGTTCCACGAGCTCACCAGGCGGGCCTGGTCGGGGCGGACCCCGTGCGCGAGGTAGACGAACCGCGTCTCGGGCCTGCTGATCTGCTTCAGCAGCGTCGCGGGGTTCAGCCCGAGCGTCGGGGCCAGGGCGTTGACGATCGGCTGCCGCTTGTCCGCCTTGATGAGCGAGGGGTCCGCGAAGATCGCGCGGGCCTCCACCGTCATGGCGAGCGGGTTGCCCTGCGCGTCGGTGATGTCGCCGCGGACGGCGGGCAGCGTGAGCTCCCGCATCCGCTGCAGCATCGCCTGCTCGGTGTACTGCCCCGAGTCGATCGTCTGGAGCTGGACGAGGCGCCCGGCGAACAGCGACAGCACGAACGCGACGACGAGCAGCCCGACGTTGAGCCGCTTGAGCGGGTCGCGCCGGTGGAAGGGGACCCGGGGCCGCGGGGGGCGGCCGGGCGGCGGGCGCCGTCCGGAACCGCCGCCGGGGCGCGGGCCGCGCGGGCCCGCGCCGTCCGTCTTCGGCCGCGCGCCCTGGGCGTTGCGGGCCGTGCGGCTCTCCGCGGCCGCGCTCTTGGCGGGCGCCTTCCTGCGCGCGGAGCGCTTGATGGCCGTCGCGGCGCCGCCCGTCCGCCCGGCCGGTTTCTCCTTGGGCGCGGTGCCTTTACGGCCGGTGTCCTTACGGGCCGTGTCTTTACGCGCGGTGTCCTTGCGGGGGGTGTCCTTGCGGGGGGTGTCCTTGCCCGGGGTCTCCTTGCGGGAGGCGGGGACCGTGCCGCTGCGCGCGGGACGGCGGGCGCCGCCGCCCTTCCTGCCCGGCCGTCCGGCGCCGTCCGCCCGTCCCGCGGGCGGGCGCGGCGTGTTCCCCGTCTGACGCCCGGACGCGCGCGCCGCGCCCGGGCCGCTCTTGTCGTCCCGCCCGGCCGCGCCGCGGGGGCCGCGCCCGTCCGGGCCGCGTCCGCGGCCGGAGGGCGGCCCCGCGGTACCGCGTCCCGGGCCCTTCGTCACCGTTCCACCCGCTCCCCGCCGTGACCGCGCCCGCTCACGGTGCCCCGTGCCCGGTCCGCGTCCCTGTGCCGCTCCGTGCTCCAGTGCCGTTGCCGTTGCGCGCGCCCGCACCCTGGCCGTTCCGCGTGCCCGCGCCGTTGGTGCGGGCGTCGGACAGCGGGACGCCGTCGCCGGGGATCACGGTGCCGGGCACGCCGAGGACGCCCGCCGCGCCGGCCGACGCCGCGGCCGAGTGCGGGACGGGGCGGATGGTGCCGCCGGGGCGGCCGGGCTCGGTGGAGAAGAAGGCCGGGTCCTTGCCCTGCTTCATGCCGAGCCCCTCGGCCTTCTTCGACAGCTGCTGCGGGGCGCCCTCGCGGGCGATCTCCTCCTCGTAGGCCTGGCGCTGCTGTTCGAGCTGCTTGTTGCTCTGCTGCAGCCGCGTCAGGGTGAACGCGTCCTTGGCGAGGACGGTGTTGAGCAGCAGCAGGCTGACCAGCGCGCCGCCGAGCAGGCCGACGATGAGAAGGACGAACGGGGCCCGCGGCGCGGTCCCGCGCCGCGACGCGGTCGCCGCCTTGGTGCTCGCGGGCGCGCTGACGGCGGCCTTCGCGGCCTTCGTCTCCTTCGCGGCCTTCGTGCTCTTGGCCGGCGAGACCTTCGTCCGCGTCGGGGCGGGCGCCGTCTTGGCCGCGGCCGGCTTCGCGGGCGCCGCCTTCGCGCGCGCCGGCGTGACCGGAGCGGCCCCGGAGGGCCTGCTCTTCGGCGGCGCGGGCCTGGCCGGAGCGGCTCCGTCCGGGCGCTCCGGGGCCCTCTTCTTCGGCGCCTTGGTCGGCGGCCGCCTGCTCGTCGTGGTCATGTCGCCTCCCGGACGCGCTCCGCGGCGCGCATCCGCACCGATCCGGCCCGTGGATTGGTCGTGGTCTCCTCGTCGGACGCCACCTCGGCCCCGCGCGTCAGGAGCCGGAACCTCGGCTCGTGCTCGGGCAGCGGGACCGGCAGCTCCGGCGGAGTCGTGTCGGCCGCCTGGGCGGCGAGGACCTGCTTGGTGATGCGGTCCTCGAGCGAGTGGTAGGACAGGACGACCACCCGGCCGCCGACCGGGAGCGCGTCCAGGGCGGCGGGCAGCGCCCGGCGCCAGGTGTCGAGCTCGGCGTTCACCTCGATGCGCAGCGCCTGGAAGGTGCGCTTGGCCGGGTTGCCGCCGGTGCGGCGGGTGGCGGCGGGGATGGAGGTGCGCACCAGGTCGGCGAGCCGCCGGGTGGACTCCAGCGGGGCGCGCTCGCGCTCGCGGACGATCGCGGCGGCGATGCGCTGGGCGAACCGCTCCTCGCCGTACTCGCGCAGGATGCGGGCGAGCTCGGCGGGCGGGTAGCCGTTGACGACCTCGGCCGCGGTCAGGCTCTGGGTGCGGTCCATCCGCATGTCGAGGGGGGCGTCGTAGGAGTAGGCGAAGCCGCGGTCGGCCTCGTCGAGCTGCGGGGAGGACACGCCGAGGTCGAACAGGACGGCGTCGACCGCCCGGACGCGGTGCCGGCGCAGCACGGAGGGGATCTCGTCGTAGACGGCGTGTTCCAGCGTCACGCGGTCGCCGAACGGGGCGAGCCTGCGCGCGGACCGCTCCAGCGCCGTGGTGTCTCGGTCGAGGCCGATCAGGCGCAGCGCGGGGACGGCCCGCAGCATCGCCTCGGCGTGACCGCCCATGCCGAGCGTGGCGTCGAGGTACACGGGAGCGCGGCCGGCGACGGCCTCCGCGGCGGGGACGAGAAGTTCGAGAACGCGGTCGAGCATGACCGGGACGTGGCCGCTGCCGGGCCCCTGGTCGTGCGCCGCGTGGTCGCCTGCGCCGTTCCCCGCTCCGTTCTCCAGGCCGTTCATGCGTCACCCCCTGTACTGCCACCTCGCTCGCGGACTGTGTGGCATCGCCGGACCGGACCGTCCCGCGCCCCCGGCGGCGGCCTCGCCCGGCCAGGTCCCCATCCGCTGCCCTGGAGGAAGATCACCGCGTTGCCCGCGGGGGGTCGCCGTCTGGCACCGGGGAAGCTGCGCCAGCTGACTGGAGAGCGGCTGGAGACCTGGCCGAACGTGGGCCAGTGCCGGTCAACGGACCGACGAGTCGTATCTCAGAGAATCCCTGGCAACACCTCCTCCGAGACGTCGGAGAAGGTTTGCTCCTCCTGCTCCAGGTAGGTCTCCCAGGCCTGGGTGTCCCAGATCTCCAGACGCGTGTTGGCCCCGATGACCGTGCAGTCGCGGGTCAGCCCCGCGTACTTGCGCAGCGGCGGGGGAATCGTGACGCGGCCCTGCTTGTCGGGCACCTCGTCGGAGGCGCTGGCGAAGAAGACCCGGCTGTAGCTCCGGACCGCCTTCTCGGTGACCGGCGCGGCACGCAGAGCCTCGGTTATCCGCTGGAACTCCGCCATGGGGAAGACGTACAGGCAGCGTTCCTGGCCCTTCGTGATCACCAATCCCCCCGACAGCTCCTCGCGGTACTTCGCCGGCAGGAACAGTCGTCCCTTGTCGTCGAGGCGCGGTGAGTGGGTGCCGAGAAACACCGGGCCCCACCTCCCGCGCCGCATGGGGCGCTACCGCCCCCCACGGCGCCCCACTCTACTCCACTCTTCCCCACCGTCAACAAGAAAAACACCGTCCACGCGCCGTTTTCCGCGACGAAATCGCAGGTCAACGGGGGTGGTGTGGAGTGGAGCCCAGCGGGGGCCCCTCAGCGCGCCGCATCGGCACAAGCCCGTTCAGAACACCCCCGCACGGGGGCGCGGGACGGTCGTGAGGGACGGGGTGGAGCGGTGTGGCGCGCCGCGCGCGTCGTTTGTCGTCGTCTCCGTGGAGCACAATTGGCTCGCGTTCCACATGAACATCGCAGTGGGCGTTCCAAAGACGTACTGTCGTTTGGAACGGCTGAGGAGGGTTTGGTGGCAGTAGGCACGCACGGCGAGTCGTTCATGGAGACCGACCCCCCGGCATCCCACCCGGCCCGGCGCGGCGGCCGTGACGCCGGCGGCGCGGACGCGGGAGGCCGTGACGCGGGCCGTGACGGAGGAGGCGGGCTCGACGGGCTCGCCCACGTCGCGAACAAGATCCGCGACGCCGTGGAGTCGGTGATCGAGGGCAAGCCCTCGGCCGTGCGGCTCGCGCTGACGGTGCTGCTGGCGGAGGGGCACCTGCTCATCGAGGACGTGCCCGGGGTCGGCAAGACGATGCTCGCCAAGGCGCTCGCGCGCTCGGTCGACTGCTCGGTGCGGCGCGTGCAGTTCACGCCCGACCTTCTGCCGAGCGACATCACCGGGGTCAGCGCCTACAACCAGGAACGGCGCGAGTTCGAGTTCAAGCCGGGCCCGGTGTTCGCCAACATCCTGGTCGGCGACGAGATCAACCGGGCGTCCCCGAAGACGCAGTCCGCGCTGCTGGAGTGCATGGAGGAGCGCCAGGTCACGGTCGACGGCACCACCTACGCGCTGGAGCCGCCGTTCATGGTGATCTCCACGCAGAACCCCGTGGAGATGGAGGGGACCTACCCGCTGCCCGAGGCGCAGCGCGACCGGTTCACCGCCCGCATCTCGATGGGCTACCCCGATCCCGCCGCCGAGCTGGAGATGCTCGAGACGCACGGCGAGACGTCCCCGCTCGACCGCCTCGCGCCCGTCGCGCACGCCTCCGACGTCCGCGACCTCATCGAGGTGGTGCGGGCCCAGCACGTCGCGCCGGCGGTGCGGCAGTACGCGATCGACCTCGTCTCCGCCACCCGCAGGCATCCGGAGCTGCGGCTCGGCGCGTCCCCGCGGGCGACCCTGCACCTGGTGCGGGCCGCGCGGGCCTACGCCGCGCTCGACGACCGCGACTACGTCGTCCCCGACGACATCCAGGACCTCGCCGTCCCCGTCCTCGCGCACCGGCTGCTGCCGACCGCCGAGGCGCAGGTGGAGCGCCGCAGTCCCGAGCAGGTGGTCGCCGACCTGGTGAAGCGGCTGCCGGTGCCCTCCCCCGGCAGGTGACGGGTGCGACGGGCGCTGGCCGGCCTCACCACACGCGGGCGGTCGTTCGTGGCCGCCGGGGCGACCGCGATCGTCTGCGCGGTGGCGCTCGGGGAGCGCGACCTGCTGCGCGCCGGGGTGCTCGTGCTGGCGCTCCCCCTGCTGTGCACGATCGCGGTGGCGCGGACGCGCTACCGGCTGGCCTGCGCGCGGCGGCTGGAGCCGGCGCGCCTGCCGGTCGGCCACGAGTCCCGCGTCGACCTGCGGCTGGAGAACGTGTCGCGGCTGCCGAGCGGGCTGCTGATGGTGGAGGACCGGGTCCCCTACGCGCTCGGCGGGCGGGCCCGCTTCGTGCTGGAGCGGATCGAGCCGCACGCGTTCCGTGAGCTCGGCTACCGGATCCGCTCGGACGTGCGCGGGCGCTTCCGGGTGGGGCCGCTGACCGTCCGGCTCGCCGACCCGTTCGGGATGGTGGAGCTGGTCCGCTCGTTCAGCCTGTCCGACACGCTCACGGTGACGCCGTCGATCGTGCCGCTGCCGCCGAGCCGGCTGTCGGGGGCGTGGACGGGCGGCGGCGACAGCGTGGCCCGCGCGGTCTCCGCCGCGGGCGAGGACGACGTGGCGCCGCGCGAGTACCGGCACGGCGACGACCTGCGCCGCGTGCACTGGCGGTCCACCGCCCGGTACGGGGAGCTGATGGTGCGGCGCGAGGAGCAGCACTTCCAGAGCAGCGGCACGCTCTTCCTCGACACCCGCCGCTCCGCGCACTGGGGCGACGGGCCGTCCGGCTCCTTCGAGCAGGCCGTCTCGGCGACCGCGTCGATCGGCGTGCACCTCGTCCGGACGGGGATGAGCCTGCGGTACGTCACCGACGGCGGGGAGGCGCTGCCGGCCGGGCCCTCCGAGGGCGCGTTCGAGGGGCTGCTGCTCGACGCGCTGGCCGTCGCCCGCCGGTCCAAGGGCGGCTCGCTGTCGGCGGGACTGGCCGCGCTGCGCGGGCACGGCGCGGGCCGGGAGGGCGACGGGCTGGTCGTCGGGGTGTTCGGCGCGCTGTCGGACGAGGAGGCCCGCGCGGTCTCCGCGGCCCGGCGCGGCACCGGCACCTGCGTCGCGGTCCTGCTCCGGGGCGGCCCCGACGACGGCACGCCGCAGGACGGCGGAACGGCCGCGGGGCTGCTGCGCGCGGGAGGCTGGCGGGTGGTGACCGTCCGGTCCGCGGCGGAGCTCGCCGGGGCGTGGGCGCGCGCAGGCAAGGCCGGCGGGGATTTCGTGTCAGGGGCGGCGCATGACTGAGGGCGGCGCATGAGCAGGGGCGGGGCATGAGAGTCCGGATGACGGTGATGGCCGGGCTGGCGACGCTCGCCGGCTCACTCGGGCTGTACCCGCTGTTCGAGAGGACGAGCTGGTTCTGGGCCGGGTTCGGCGCGGTGCTGGCCGTGTCCGGCGGCGGCCTGCTCGCGCGGCGCCTGCGCACGCCCGCTCCGGTCGGCCTGCTGTTCGGGCTCGCGGCGCTCTTCCTCTACCTCGACCTCGCGTTCGCCGGCGGCGAGGCGTGGCTCGGGGTCGTGCCGTCACCGGAGTCGGTGCGGCGCCTCGGCGAGCTGGCGGACGAGGGCTGGCGGGCGGCCAACCGGTACGCGGCGCCGGTCCCGCTCGTCCCCGGCATCGCGATGCTGGCCGCCGCGGGGATCGGCCTGGTCGCCGTCCTGGTGGACCTGCTGGCCGTGCGGCTGCGCCGCGCCGCGCCCGCCGGGCTGCCGCTGCTGGCCATGTACAGCGTGCCCGCGGCGATCCGCGAGGACGGCGTCGGCTGGCTGGCCTTCGGCATCGGCGCGTTCGGGTTCCTCGCCCTGCTCATGGCCGACGCCCGCGAGCAGGTCGGCGGCTGGGGCCGGACGGTCACGACGCGCCGCAGCCCCCGCGAGGTGCCGCTGGCGGGGGCGCAGCCACCGCCGGCGGACCCCGCGGACCGGCCCGACGCCTCGGCCCTGGCGGCCAGCGGCCGCCGGATCGCGGCCGGCACCGTCGCCGTCGCCGTGCTGCTGCCGGCGGCGATACCCGGCCTGCACCCGCGCGGCGTGTTCGGCGTGGGCGGCGGCTCCGGCCCGGGCACGCAGACCGTGACGACGCCCGACCCGCTGGTCAGCCTGAAGCGGGAGCTGACCCGGCTGGACGACTCGACCGTGCTGACCTACCGCAGCGACGCTCCGGAGAGCCCCGGCTACCTGCGTCTCTACGCCCTCGACCGGTTCGACGGCGACCGGTGGACCTACAGCCCGCTCAAGAGCAGCTCCAAGGACCGGCTGACCGGTGAGCGCGCCCTCCCCGCCCCGCCCGGGCTGACCGTCGCGCCCTCGCGCGAGGTGACGACCGAGGTGCGGGTGCGGCCGGAGGTCAGGAACATGACGTTCCTTCCGGTGCCGTACGCCCCCGCCAAGGTGTCGATCAAGGGCGACTGGCGGGTGCACGGCCCGTCGCTGATGATCTACTCGCTGCGCGACTCGGCGGGCGGGCGCTCCTACACCGTGCGGAGCCTGGTCCCGCAGCCGACCGCCGGGCAGCTCGCCGCCTCGGGGCCCTACCCGCCCGAGGTCGTCGCGCACTACACGGCGGTGCCCAAGAACGTCCCGCCGCAGGTCAGGAAGCTCGCCGCGGACATCACCGCCGGTTCGACGACCGCGCTCGGCCAGGCCGTCCGGCTCCAGCGCTGGTTCACCCTGTCCGGCGGCTTCACCTACGACCTGGGCGCGCCCGCGCCGCAGCACGGAAGCGACCTCGTCGACTTCCTGCTGCACAGCAAGCGCGGCTACTGCGAGCAGTTCGCCGCCGCGATGGCGCTGATGGCGCGGATCCTCGGGATCCCGTCGCGGGTCGCGATGGGCTACACGCCGGGCAGCGAGGTCAAGCCCGGCGAATGGGTGGTGCGGTCGCGCGACGCGCACGCCTGGCCCGAACTGTACTTCGAGGGCTCGGGATGGGTGCGCTTCGAGCCCACGCCGAGCGGCGCCGCCGGGCAGGGCACCGCCCTCGCCCCCGCGTACAGCCAGCCCGCGGTCAGCACCGGCGGCGGGCCCGACGACGAGGTCACGCAGGCGCCGGACGCCTCGTCCCCGGACGCGGGCGCGACCGCCGCGCCCACCGGCCCCCGGCACCGCAACGACGAGGGCGCGGACGCCGCGACCGGTGTCCAGGAAGGCGACGACGGCGGGTTCTCCGGCGCGGGATGGCTCCTCGGCGCCCTGCTGGCGCTGCTGCTGGCCGCCGCGCCGATGACGCTGCGGCTCCTCACCCGGTGGCGCCGCTGGGCGGCGGTCCGGGCCGCCTCGCCCGCCGGGACTCCGTCGCCCCCGCGGCGAAGGCCTGGACCCGGCTCCGACCCGGCCGGGAAGGCCGAGCCCGGGCCGAAGCGGTCGCCGCGTCCGGCGGAACCGGCGGAACCCGCGAACGGGACGCGGGCTCTCGACCCGGCCGGGGTGGCGCACGCCGCCTGGCAGGAGATGCGCGCGGACGCGCTCGACCACGGCCTGGAATGGCGGGCCAGCGACTCCCCGCGCGCCGCCGCCCGCCGGCTCGGCGAGCTGCTGGAGATGGACGCGCCGAGCGTCCAGGCCCTCACCCGGATCGCCCGCGCCGAGGAACTGGCGCGCTACTCGCGGACCCGCGCCGTCGAGCCCGCCGACCGGCTGCGCGCCGACGTGCGGACCGTCCGGGAGGCGTTCGCCGCGTCCGTGGGGCGCCCGGCCCGGTGGCGCGCCCGCCTCCTGCCGCCGTCGACGGTGGCGCAGACCCGCACCGCGCTCCGCACCGCCGGAGACCGCGCCCTCGACGCCACCGCCCGCCTGAACGAGCTACCGTCCCGCCTGCGCCGCAGGTAGGCGCGCCCCGGACACGCGTTCGTCCCGGCCCCGCGGAAGACCCGCGCACGGCCGGGACGAGTCGTCTCGTCGGCGCTGAGGGGGCTCAGTCACAGAGACTGGGGGCGCCCCCAGCCTCCGTCAGTCACCCTCGGTGCGGCGGCGCCAGCGTTCCTCCATGCGCTCCATGAAGCCCGCCTTGGCGGGACGCGCCTGGCGGCCGCCTCCGCGCGCGGGCTCGTTGCCGATGCCCGTCATCCGCTTCCAGCTCGTCAGCGCCCAGACGCAGCACACGACCATCAGCAGGAAGCCCGTCACGCTCACGGCGATCGTGACGGTCCCGGCGTTGATCACGAGCCCGGCCATCAGCGCGCACACGCCCACCGCGAAGCCGAGGGCAGCCTTGACGATCCGGCGCTTGTAATGGACCTGGGGGTTGGTCGAGCGAACCGCGTGAGCGAACTTGGGATCCTCGGCGTACAAGGCCGATTCGATCTGTTCGAGCATGCGCTGCTCGTGCTCAGACAGCGGCACGGCACCTCCCAGCGACAGCTCCGCGACGGAGTATCCGATGCGGGACGCGAACGTCAACGGTGATATGCCCAGAATACGAGGACTCTCGAGCGTACGAAAGCGAACGGCCCGCCGAGGGCCCGACGCCGGTCGCCTCACAGCCTTCTTTCATTGTCTTCCGTCCCTGCCGTCCCCTGCGTCACCCTCCGCCGCACGCCGAACCAGCGCGGCGGGGCGCACCGCGCCGCGCCCGAACCGGTGCGCGACCTGATCCATGGCTCGCTCGGCCTCACGCCAGCCGCTTTCCGGCTCGTCGAGGGCGAGCTGACGGGGGGCCTCGCCGGCGGGACCCAGGTTCTCGACCCGCACCCCGACCAGACGGAGTCGTACCCGTTCCAGGCCCGACGCCTCGTACAGCTCGCGGGCTGTGACATAGATCACACGAGCCAGGTCGGTCGGCTCGGCCAGCGTGCGCGCCCGCGTGATCGTCTTGAAGTCGGCCATCCGCAGTTTGACGCTGACCGTCCGGCCGGCGTTCCCGCTCTCGCGCAGCCGCGCGCCGACCCTCTCCGCCAGCCGCAGCAACTCCCGCCGGATGACCTCGGGATCGTCGACGTCGGTGTCGAAGGTCTCCTCGGCGCCGATGCTCTTGTCGGGCGTGTGCGGGACGACCTCGCGCGGGTCGCGCCCCCACGCCAGCTCGTGCAGGTGCGCGCCGAGCGCGTTGCCGAGCTCGCGCCGCAGCGTGGCGAGGGGCACCTGGGCGAGCTGCCCGACGGTGCGCAGGCCGAGCCGGGCGAGCGCCTGCTCCGTCCGCTCCCCGACGCCCCAGAGGGACGCCACGGGCAGCGGATGCAGGAAGCCGACGGCGCCGTCGGCCGGCACCACGAGCAGCCCGTCGGGCTTGCACCGGGTCGAGGCCAGCTTCGCGACGAACTTGGTGCTCGCGACGCCGACCGAGCAGGTGATGCCCTGCTGGTCGCGCACCTGGTCGCGGATGAGCTGCGCGATCTCGGCGGGGCGGCCCAGCCGCCGCCGGGCGCCCGCCACGTCCAGGAAGGCCTCGTCCAGCGACAGGCCCTCGACCAGCGGCGTGACGGAGCGGAAGATCTCGAACACCGCGGCGGACACGCGGCCGTACTTGCCGTGGCTCGCCGGCAGCACCACGGCCTGCGGGCACAGCCGCCGCGCCCGCGTCATCGGCATCGCCGAGTGCACTCCGAACCGGCGGGCCTCGTAGGAGGCCGCCGACACCACGCCGCGCGGCCCCGCTCCGCCCACGACGACGGGACGCCCGCGCAGTTCGGGCCGCTCCAGCAGCTCGACGCTGACGAAGAAGGCGTCCATGTCGACGTGCAGGATGGCGCAGCCGGTGTCGTCGGCGGGCGGGCCCGGCTGCGGCCCGGGCCGGTGCAGCTGCTGCTTGCGGCTCACGGTGCTAGCCGGCCGGTTTGTCCGCCACCAGGTGCAGCTGGGTGGCGAGGTCCCGCAGGACGGGATGGACGGCCGCGACGGACTCCAGCGCGATCAGCGCGTCCGCGGAGTCGGCGTCGCCGTCCAGCAGGCCGCTCGGCACCAGGTCGGCGAAGATCCGGACGCCGTGCAGCTCGGCGACCCGCAGCCCGGCGCCGCCCACCAGCTCCGACAGCGACTCGCGGGTGAACCGGCGGGGCATCCGGTCGCCCTCGCCCCACCGCCCGGACGGGTCCGTCAGCACCCGCCGCGCGTCGTCGAAGTGCCCGGACACCGCCCGGTGCAGCGCGGCCGCGATCTGCCCCGCCACCAGGACGCTGACCGAGCCGCCGGGGCGGAGGGCGCCGGTCAGCGCCGCCACCGCCGCGTCCGGATCGTCGACGTACTCAAGGACGCTGTGGCACAGCACGAGGTCGGCGGCGTCCGGGCCGAGCAGGTCGGGCAGGTCGACCGCGTCGCCCTGGACGGCGCGCACCCGCACCCCGGCCTCGGCGGCCCGGCGCTCCAGCGCGGCGAGCGCGTCCGGGTTGGCGTCGACCACGGTGACCCGGTGCCCCAGCTCGGCGAGCGGAACGGCGAACCCGCCGGTTCCCCCGCCGACGTCCACGACATCGCTCAGGCCGGCCTCGGGAGTGATGCGGTCGAGGACCGCGCGCAGAGCGTCCCACAGGACGGCACTGCGCACCCGGCTGCCGCCCCTCACCCGCTTCGAGTTCATTGCAGTGCTCTCCTCCTTCGGGCCCGGAGGGCCCTCCATCGTCGATCACCGCGGGCGATCGCTGGCATCGCTCCGACTCGCCTTGCGGCTCGCTGCGCGATCAGACCTGCGCGGTTACAGACTCAACGAAGGCTTTAGTTGTTGGAGGCGGGAGAGGAGGCCGTTGACGAAGCGGGGGGACTCGTCGGTGGACAGTTCGGTGGCGAGACCCACCGCCTCGCTCACCGCGACGCCGTCGGGGACGTCGTCGACCCACAGGAGTTCGAACGCGCCCATCCGCAGGATGTTGCGGTCGACGACGGGCATGCGTTCGAGCGTCCAGCCGGTCGCGTAGGTGGCGAGCAGCTCGTCGATGCGCTCCCGGTTCTCCTGGACGCCCTCGATCAGCCGGACGGCGTGCGGGTACTCGGCGAGCTCGTCCTGGTTCGGGCGGCCGCGGGCGGCGAGCACCGCCGTCGGCTCCTCCTCCCGCAGCTCGGCGGCGAACAGGATGTCGAGGGCGAGCTTCCTGGCCTTGGTGCGCGCTGCCATCTCAGGCGCGGCCGAGGTACTCGCCGGAGCGGGTGTCGACCTTGACCTTCTCGCCGGTGGTGATGAACAGCGGGACCTGGATCTGCGCGCCGGTCTCCAGCGTGGCGGGCTTGCTGCCGCCGGTGGAGCGGTCGCCCTGCAGGCCGGGCTCGGTCTCGGTGATCTCCAGCACGACGGCGGCGGGCAGCTCGACGTACAGCGGGTTCTCGTTGTTGAAGGCGATCACGGCGTTCTGCTCGGGGAGCAGGTAGTTCGCGGCGTCGCCCACGACGGTCGCGGGGATGTGCGGCTGGTCGTAGGTCTCGGTGTCCATGAAGATGAAGTCCTCGCCCTCGCGGTAGAGGTACTGCATCTCGCGCTTGTCGACGCTGGCCACCTCGACCTTGGTGCCGGCGTTGAAGGTCTTGTCGACGACCTTGCCCGACAGCACGTTCTTGAGCTTGGTGCGGACGAACGCGCCGCCCTTGCCGGGCTTGACGTGCTGGAACTCCTGGACGGTCCACAACTGGCCGTCGATGTTCAGCGTCATGCCGTTCTTCAGGTCGTTCGTCGTCGCCACTGCGTTGTTCTCCCGGTCGCGGGCCCGCGCGTCCTACAGGACGAGCAGGTCCTTGGTCGTTGTGGTGAGGAGCTCCGGCCCGCCCGCGCGGACCACCAGCGTGTCCTCGATGCGGACCCCGCCCCGGCCCGTGAGGTAGACCCCCGGCTCCGCGGTGATCGGAACCCGATCCATCAGCTTACCGGTCTTGTCGTACCCCATGAGCGGCGCTTCGTGGATCTCCAGGCCGACGCCGTGCCCGAGGCCGTGGGTGAACGCCTCGCCGTGCCCGGCCTCCGCGATGACGTCGCGGGCGGCGGCGTCCACGTCCTTGGTGCCGGCGCCGGGCAGCGCGGCGGCCAGCGCGGCCGCCTGGGCGCGGTGGACGAGGTCGTAGAGGTCGCGCTGCCAGGCGGCGGGCTCGCCGATCGCGACGGTGCGGGTCATGTCGGCGTGGTAGCCGCCGTAGAGGGCGCCGAAGTCCATGGTGACGAGGTCGCCGCGCTGGAGCTCGCGGCCGCCCGGATGGTGGTGCGGGACGGCGCCGTTGGGGCCGGACGCGATGATCGAGTCGAACGCGGGGCCCTCGGCGCCGTGGTCCACCATGGCCCGTTCGAGGGCGATCGCGACGGCGCGCTCGGTGACCCCCGCGCGGATCTCGGGCAGGACGGCCTCGAACGCGCGGTCGGTGACGGCGCACGCCTCGCGCAGCAGGCCGATCTCCTCCTCGTCCTTCACCATGCGCAGTTCTTCGACGAGATGGCCGAGCGGGACGAGTTCGGCGGCGGCGCCGCCGGGACGCTCGATGCCGAGCAGGGCCGTGTGGTGCTCGACGGTCAGGTCGTGGGCCTCGAAGCCGACGCGGCCGTGGCCGTCCTCGGCCGCCCGCCTCACCAGCGCCTCCGCAACCTGGCGGTCGACGACGACGGGCAGCTCCGGGCAGACCTGCGCGGCCATCCCGGCGTAGCGGCCGTCGGTCGCGAGGACGGCGGGGCCGTCGGCCGGGACGAGCAGCGCGGCCCGCGAGCTGTCCAGGCCGGTCAGGTAGCGGACGTTGACCAGGCGGGTCACCAGCAGTGCGGCGGCGCCCCGGTCGGCGACGAGCGCGGCGAGCCGGCGGCGCCGCGCGTAGTGAGTCTCCCCCATGGCCAGGACTCTAGATCATCGCGAGACGGCCGTCTCAACGCGGTCACGAACATGAAGAACCCTCGACTTCTGGTCGAGAGCTGGCCTAGCGTGACCCGGCGTGTGCTCCGTCCCCCCGAACGTCCGACCCCTTGGACTTCTCCAGGAGTGATTCCCCTTGACCCGAGTCAGCCGTAGAAGACTGCTGGGCACAGGCGCGCTCACCGCCGCGGGAGCGGTCGTCACCGCGGCCGCGGCGCCCTCCGCCGCCGCCCGCACGGCGCCCCTCGCCGCGCCCCTCACCGCCGACGTGGTGATCGTCGGCGCCGGGCTCTCCGGCCTCACCGCCGCCCGCGACCTCGTCGCGGCGGGCCGGTCCGTGGTCGTGCTGGAGGCGCGGGACCGCCCCGGCGGCCGCGTCTACGGGATGCCGCTCGGCGACGGCACCACCAACGAGGGCGGCGCCGAGTTCATCGGACCGACGCAGGACCGCATCGCCGCGCTCGCCAAGGACATGGGCGTCGACACCTACGCCACCTACAACGAGGGCAAGAACGTCTACTACCGGGACGGCAAGCGGTCGCTGTACGCGACCGACGGCCTGCTCGGCGCGGTTCCGCCGGACTGGGGCGTGGTCGACCTGGAGCTGGCGCTGCTGAAGCTCGGCGCCATGGTCAAGGAGGTGCCGGTCGGCGAGCCGTGGAAGGCGGCCAGGGCCGAGGAATGGGACGCGCAGACGTTCTACACCTGGTCGCGGTCCAACTCCCTGAGCAGCGGCGCGCGGTTCCTGATGGACGCGTTCGCCTCCTCCACCCTGTCGATGCGCTCGCAGGAGGTCTCGCTGCTCTACCTGCTGAACTACGCGGCCTCGGCGGGCAACGAGGCCAACCCGGGGACGATCGACCGGCTGATCAACACCAGGGGCGGGGCGCAGGAGTCGCGGTTCGCCGGCGGCTCGCAGGAGGTGCCGATCCGGCTGGCGGCGCGGCTCGGGGACATCGTCCACTACAACGCGCCGGTCCGGTCGATCGCCACCGGGGCGGGCGGCGCGACGGTGACCGCCGAGGGGATCACGGTGTCGGCCAAGCGGGTCGTGGTCGCGATGTCCCCGGCGATCGCGGGGAGGATCGACTTCTCGCCCGCGCTGCCCGCGAGCCGGGCGCAGCTCGCGCAGCGCTACCCGATGGGCTCGGTGGCCAAGTTCGTCGCCGTCTATGACACGCCGTTCTGGCGGGCGGACGGGCTGACCGGGCAGGCCGTGGCCGACGGCGGCGCCATCGACGCGACGTTCGACAACAGCCCCCCGGACGGGTCGCGGGGCATCCTGATGGGCTTCATGAACCAGGCCAACATCAGGAGGCTGGACGGCGCACCGGCCGCGGACGTCCGGGCGGCGGGTCTCGCCTCGTTCACCAGGCTGTTCGGCGACAAGGCCGCGAACCCGAAGCTGACCGCCTTCCAGCGCTGGGACAACGAGACGTGGAGCGGCGGGGGCCCCGTCGGCGTCGCCCCGCCGGGCGCGCTCACCGCGTTCGGCCCGGCGCTGCGGGAGCCGTGCGGCCCGATCCACTGGGCGGGCACCGAGACGTCCGGCTACTGGACGGGCTACATGGACGGCGCCGTCCGCTCCGGCGAGCGCGTCGCCGAGGAGGTCGACGCGGCGCTCTGAGCCCGCCCCTCCCGGGCCGTTCCCCGCGCGGTTCCGCCGGTCGCGAGAAGTAAGGATCAGGTGGCGATCCGGTCGGCCGATCCGTGCGTCTCATCCAGGGACACGGATGGACGACGGAACGGGTTCCGATGGCGGGGTACGGGAAGCGGCCGGAGTGGGCCCCGGCGGCACTGCTGGCGGTCGGCGCCCCCCTGGCCGGGCTGGCGCTGATCGTCGCCCAGGCCGCCCTGAACGCCTACGGGCCGTCGACGCTGGCGGGCAACTGGGCGGGCACGGCGCTGCTCTTCGTGATGATGATGGCCGGATACGCCCTGCTGGTCTTCACGCAGCTGCGCTACGCGAACCTCCTGGTCTTCTTCGGCGCCTTCTTCCTGCTGGTCATCGGAGCGTCCATGGTCGCGGGCGCGGTGTCGGACCAGGCTCTGCGCGAGCGCGGCCGGACCACGGCGTGCACGGTCCAGAAGGTCGACCGCCGCGAGGTCACCAGCACCGACAGCGACGGGAACACGACCACGCACGTCTACTACGACCACGACCTCGCCTGCGCCGAGCCGCGGGTGCGGACGATGACGACCGGGTCGAGGGTCGCGGGCCGGGGCGAACGCGTCCAGGTCGTGTACGACCCGCGCGGCCGCCTCGACCCGCGCCCCGCGGGCTCGGTGGGCGATCCGGGCACCTCCCTGAAACGGGGGGCGGCCCTGTTCGGCGGCGGTGTCCTGCTCCGCGTGCTGTTCGAGCTGAACGTCCCGCCGCTCGGGCCCGGAAGGGGCCTGTGGCTCGGCCGCCGCCGCCGGCGGCGGTCCGTCAGAGTCCGGCCGCCATCTCCTTGACCTTCTCGATCAGCGCGAGCCGGCCCTTGTGGTCGCCGGCGATCGGGGCCACGTTGAGCGTCGTGACGCCGGACTCCTTCATCGCGGCGAGCCGCTCCCGGACGTGCCCCTCGGAGCCGATGAGGGACATCTTCTCCAGCAGCTCCTGCGGGACCTTCGCGGCGGCCTCGTCCTTCTTGCCGTCCAGGTACAGGTCCTGGATCTCCTCGGCCTCCCTCTCGTAGCCGTAGCGCCGGGCGAGGTCGTTGTAGAAGTTCTTGCCCTTGGCGCCCATGCCGCCGATGTAGAGGGCGGCCATCGGGCGGCCGAACTCCAGGAAGCCCTGCACGTCGTCGCCGATGGCGAGCGGGGACTGCCCGACCACGTCGAGCTCGCCGAGCGCGGGGTCGCGCTTGGCCTTCCCGGCCGCGAGCGAGGGCCCCCACACCTCCGCGGCCTTCTCCGGCATGTAGAAGATCGGCTCCCAGCCGTTGGCGATCTCGGCGGTCAGCTCGACGTTCTTCGGGCCGATCGCGGCGACCATGATCGGGATAGCGGCGCGAACCGGGTGGTTGATGAGCTTGAGCGCCTTGCCGAGGCCGGTGCCCTGCCCCTCCGGCAGCGGCAGGTGGTAGTGCTTGCCGTCGTGCTGCACGCGCTCGCGGCGCCACACCTTGCGGCAGATCTCGATGATCTCCCGGGTGCGGCCGAGCGGCGCGGTGTAGGGGACCCCGTGGAAGCCCTCGATGACCTGCGGGCCGGACGCGCCGATGCCGAGCGTGAACCGCCCGTCGGAGACGTAGTCCAGCCCCGCGGCGGTCTGCGCGATCGCGGTCGGGGTGCGCGAGTAGATGTTGAGGATGCCGGAGGCGATCTCCACCCGCTCGGTCCTGGCGGCGATGTAGCCCATCTGGCTCACCGCGTCGAAGCTGTAGGCCTCCGCGACGTAGACGATGTCGAGGCCGGCCTTCTCGTAGTCGGCGAGCTCCTCGACGGTCTCCTTGAAACCGCCCGAGTAGCTGAGCGCCATACCGATGCGCATGGTGTCCCGCGCCCCTTCCTAAACCGAATCCGATTCCAGTCGAACGTAACCTACTCCCCGTCCGCGGCCGGGAGGAGGGGTCACGGCAGCGCGGGGCCGTTCAGCGCGTCCAGCGCCCGCCGGTACATCGCGGTGCGGATCGTCGCCACGACCGCCCCGTTCTTGCTCGCCAGCGACGCCGCCCACTCCACGGCGGCGGGCAGCACCTCCTCCTCGGACGCGGTGCGCTGCACGATCCCGGCCTCGCGCGCCTGCTCCGCGGCGTAGCGCCGGCCGGTGATCATCGCCTCGTGGGCGGTGGCCTTCGGCAGCCGCGCGGTGATCAGCGCGTTCATCCCGGGGGTGAAGCTCATCCCGAGGTCCACCTCCGGGAGGCAGAAGTAGCCGCGGTCGGTGCGCATGACGGCGAAGTCGTGGGCGAGGGCGAGCATGCCGCCCCCCGCGAAGGCGTGGCCGTTCAGCGCCGCGACCGTCGGCATCGGCAGCGACAGGACGCGCGCGTACAGGGCGTGCACGCGCCGCAGGTACTCCTCGAACCTGCCCTGGTTGGCGCCGAGCCACTCCAGGTCGAGGCCGTTGGAGTAGAACTTGCCGGTGCCGACGGTGACGAGCGCGCCCGGGCCCTCGTTCTTCGCCACCGAGTCGAGGGCCCCCTCCACGGCGTCGAGGAAGTCGGGGCCGAACCGGTTCTCGCCCGCGTCGAACCGCAGGACGTACACGTCTCCGTCGCGCTGGAGGTCGATCAAGAACGTCTCCTTCTCCCCTGCCCGGCCCGCTGCCGGAGCCGTGCCTGAATCGCGTGCCTGAGGTGACCCTACTCGCGGGTAGCCGCTGTGACGTCCGGCATGGCCGAAGTTCTCCATGACGATCGTCATGCTCAACACGAGAACCGTATGATGAATGTCATAATCGTCCCATGGGGACGGACAGCAGGGAACGCATGGTGCGCAGCGCCGCCTACCTCTTCCGCGAGCGCGGCTACAGCGGCACCGGGTTCCGCGACGTCATCACGCACAGCGGCGCCCCGCGCGGGTCGATCTACCACCACTTCCCCGGCGGCAAGGCGCAGCTCGCCGAGGAGGCCGTCCGCTACGCCGGCGAGTTCCTCAACGCCGGCATCCTCGCCGCGACCGAGGGCGGCGACGCCGCGTCCGCCGTGGACGCCTTCACCGGCTGGTGGCGGCAGGTCCTGATCAAGAGCGAGTTCCGCGCCGGCTGCCCCGTCGTCGCCGTCACCGTCGAGTCCCACGACGAGGCCCCGCAACTCGCCGCGGCCGCCGCGGCGGCGTTCGCGCGCTGGCAGGACACCCTCGCCACCGGGCTCGGCAACGCCGGCGTCCCCGACGACCGCGCGGCCCGCCTGGCCCGCCTGATCGTCGCGGCCGTGGAGGGCGCCACCATCCTGTGCCGCGCCCACCGCGACGTCGCCCCCCTCGACGACGTCGTCGCCGAGCTCAAGGACATGGCCCGCGGCGCCGCCGAAGGCTAAGGGCTGTCTCGAAGTGGCCCCGGCCACGCGCGCGAACGCGTGACCTGCCGCGTGAACACAGGCTAGGAGTTCTCGGCGACCAGCTCGGCCACGGCCTGGAGGGCGAGGACGTAGGACATGGTGCCGAAGCCGGCGATGGTCCCCGTGGCGACGCCGGCGACGACGGAGTTGTGCCGGAACTCCTCGCGGGCGGCCGGGTTGGTGATGTGGACCTCGACGAGCGGGGCGGTGCGCTGGGCGACCGCGTCCCGCAGCGCGTAGGAGTAGTGCGTGAACGCGGCCGGGTTCAGCACGACGGGGACGCGCTCGTCGGCGGCCTCGTGGAGCCAGCGCATCATCTCGGCCTCGTCGTCGGTCTGCCGGACCTCGACCCGCAGGTCGAGGCGGCGCCCGGCGTCGCGGCAGACGGCGACCAGGTCGTCGAAGCTGGCCGTGCCGTAGGTGTCGGGCTCCCGGACGCCGAGGCGGCGCAGGTTGGGGCCGTTCAGGACCAGGACGCGGGTCATCGGGCGATCTCCCGGTAGGCGGCGGCGAGCAGGTCCTCGTCCGGGCCCTCGAGGCGGCCCGGCTCGGCGATGCCGTCGAGGACGACGAACCGGAGCGTGGCGCCCCGCGACTTCTTGTCGATGGTCATGGTGGCGCGCAGGCCGGCCCAGTCGGCGGCGTAGGAGACCGGCAGGCCCACGGCCTCCAGGATGTCGCGGTGCCGCCGCACGGCGTCGGCGGGCAGCCGGCCTGCGAGGCGGGACAGCTCGGCGGCGTACACCATGCCGATCGCGACGGCGTGGCCGTGGCGGAACCGGTAGTCCTCGTTCTTCTCGATGGCGTGCGCGAGCGTGTGGCCGTAGTTCAGGATCTCGCGCAGGCCGCTCTCCCTCAGGTCGGCCGACACGACGCCGGCCTTGACCCGAACGGCCCGTTCGACCAGCTCGCGGGTGTGCGGGCCGTCGGGGTGCGCGGCGCCCTTCGGGTCGTCCTCGACCAGGGCGAGGATCCGCGGGTCGGCGATGAACCCGGCCTTGATGATCTCGGCGAGGCCGCTGATGTAGTCCTCGCGCGGCATCGTCACCAGCGTGGCGAGGTCGCACAGGACGCCGGCGGGCGGGTGGAACGCGCCGACGAGGTTCTTGCCCTCGGGGACGTTGATGCCGGTCTTGCCGCCGACCGCCGCGTCCACCATGCCGAGCAGCGTCGTCGGGACGAGCACCGCCCGGACGCCGCGCAGCCACGAGGCCGCCGCGAACCCGGCCAGGTCGGTGGTCGCGCCGCCGCCGACGCCGACGACGACGTCCGTCCGGGTCATGCCGAGGCGGGCGAAGGACGACCACAGCCCGGCGAGGACGCCGACCTCCTTGGCGGCCTCGCCGTCCGGGACGGGCAGCGCGTGCACGGCGTACCCCGCCCGTTCGAGCGCCCCGCACACGGGGCGGGCGATCTGCGGCAGCCCCTCGGCGTGGACGACGGCGACGGTCCGGGCCCGCTCCCCGACCAGGGCGGGCAGTTCGCCGAGGACGCCCGTCCCGATGACGACGTCGTAGGGGTCGGCGCCGCCGACGTGCACCCGGGCCCGCGTCACGCGTTCCCCTCAAGGGCCTGGACGACCTCTTCGACGATCTCGGCGGGCTCGCGCCCGTCGGTGTCGACGTGCACGGTGCCGAGCCGTTCGTAGATCGGGAGCCGCTCCTCCAGGAGCTTGCGCATCTGGCTGCGCGGGTTCAGCACGAGCAGCGGCCGCGCCGACGCCAGGCCCACCCGCTTGATCGCCTCCGCCAGGCCGACCCGCAGGTAGACGACGGTGTGCCCGGCGAGGAGCTCCCGCGTCGGCTCCGCGAGGACGGCGCCGCCGCCGAGCGCGACGACGCCCTCGTGCTCGGCCAGCGCCTCGGCGACGGCGGCGCGCTCCATCTCGCGGAAGCGCTCCTCGCCGTCGTCGATGAAGATCTCGCCGATCGGCTTGCCCGCGGCCCGCTCGACGTCGGCGTCGGTGTCGCGCAGCGTGACGCCGAGACGCTCGGCCAGCCCGGCGCCGATCGTGGACTTGCCCGAGCCGGGCGGCCCGATGATGACTGCCTTCGGTCGCATCGCAACGCTCACTTGATCGTCAAAGAGGACAGGTATCCGCGCAGGTTGCGGGCGGTCTCCTCGGCGGAGTCGCCGCCGAACTTCTCCAGCGCCGCGTCCGCGAGGACGAGCGCGACCATCGCCTCGGCGACCACCCCGGCGGCCGGGACGGCCGTCACGTCGCTGCGCTGGTTGATCGCCTTGGCGGGCTCGCCGGTCGTGACGTCGATCGTGTCGAGCCGCCGCGGCACGGTCGAGATCGGCTTCATCGCGGCGCGCACCCGCAGCACCTCGCCGGTGGTCATGCCGCCCTCGACGCCGCCGGCCCGGTTGGTGCGGCGGCGGATCCCCCCGGGGGTCGCGTCGATCTCGTCGTGCGCCCGCGAGCCGGGCCGCCGCGCGGTGGTGAACCCGTCGCCGAGCTCCACGCCCTTGATCGCCTGGATGCCCATGAGGATGCCGGCGAGCCGGGAGTCCAGTCGCCGGTCCCAGTGGACGTGGCTGCCGAGGCCCGGCGGGAGCCCGTAGGCGAGGACCTCCACCACGCCGCCGAGGGTGTCGCCGGCCTTCTTGGTCTCGTCGATGTGCGCGACCATC
This sequence comes from Actinomadura coerulea, assembly GCF_014208105.1. NCBI lineage: Bacteria > Bacillati > Actinomycetota > Actinomycetes > Streptosporangiales > Thermomonosporaceae > Actinomadura > Actinomadura coerulea. The sequence continues at coordinate 759,162 of NZ_JACHMQ010000001.1, read as the reverse complement.
CGCGCCGAGGCCTCGCCGTCGAAGCAGCGCACCGGGCTCTCGTCCACCCGCGCCAGATCGCCGGGCTCGGGCAGGACGCCCTCGGGGGCCTCGACCTCGCCGAGCGCGATCACGTGGCTCAGGACGTCCACGCCGAGGGCCTGCTTGAGGAACGCCTTGGCGACGGTGCCGAGCGCGACCCGCGCGGCCGTCTCCCGCGCGCTCGCCCGCTCCAGGACGGGCCGCGCGTCGTCGAAGCCGTACTTCTGCATGCCGACCAGGTCGGCGTGGCCGGGCCTCGGCTGCGACAGCGGGGCGTTCCTGGCCTGGGCCGCGAGGACGTCGGCGTCCACGGGGTCGGCCGACATGACCGTCTCCCACTTGGGCCACTCGGTGTTGCCGACCTCGATCGCGACCGGCCCCCCGAGCGTCACCCCGTGCCGGACGCCGCCGACGATCGTGACCTCGTCCTGCTCGAACTTCATCCGGGCGCCCCGCCCGTGGCCGAGTCTCCGGCGGCGCAGTTCCTCGGCGATGTCGCCCGAGGTCACGCGCACTCCTGCCGGCAGCCCCTCCACGATCGCGGTCAGGGCCGGGCCATGGGACTCCCCCGCGGTCAACCATCGCAGCATGGGAGGAATCCTATTGACTTCGCGCGCCCGCCCGTGACGGGCGTCCAGCATCTGAGAGGCTCGCCGGGGAGGTGGCGATGAGCGGAACCGGGCCTGAAGGGGCCGAGACGAGGCGGGCGCTGCTGGGCCAGGCGCGGGCGTCCGCCCAGCTGGGGTCGCCGATGTACGCCGAACTGCTCCTGCGGGCGGCGGAGGATCCGGGCACGGTCGTGACGGACGTGCTCGGGGAGCGCACGCAGACCGGCTACATCCTGGGCATGCTCGGGACGGTGCACCGGCTCGTCCTCGAGGGGCGGGCGCCGGAGCTGGCCGCGCACTACCCGACCGCCGGCGGGACGCGGGACCCTCTGCGGGCCTGGCCGGCGTTCCGGGAGGTGCTGGCCGAGCACGCGGCCGAGATCCGCGACGGCCTCCTCGACCCGCCGCAGACCAACGAGGTCGGGCGGGCGGCCCCGCTCGTCGGCGGGCTCCTCGCGATCGCGGACGCCTGCCGCCCCGCGGGCGCCCCGGACCGGTCCTTGCCGGTCAGGCTGCTGGAGATCGGGGCCAGCGCGGGCCTGAACCTGCGCGCCGACCGCTTCCGGCTGCGGCACGAGAGCGGCGCTTACGGGCCGGAGTCGCCGGTCGTCCTGCCGGACGCCTGGCTGGGCCTCCCCCCGGTGGGCGCGCCGCTCGCCGTCGCCGAGCGGCGGGGATGCGACCCGAACCCGCTGGACGCGGCCTCGCCCGCCGGGCAGCGGCGGCTCCTGTCGTACGTGTGGCCCGACCAGGCGGCCCGGGTGGCGCGGCTGCGGGCGGCGTTCGAGGTAGCCGCGCGGGTCCCCGCGACGGTCGTGAAGGCGGGCGCCGCCGACTTCCTGGAGGGGCTGGCTCCCGAGGAGGGCGTCGCCACGGTCGTGTGGCACTCGACGATGCGCGCGTACATGTCGCGGGACGAGGCCGCGCGCGTCGACCGGAGCATCGAGCTGGCCGGGGCGGCGGCCACCCCCGAAGCGCCCGTGGCGCACCTGTCGTTCGAGGGCCGCGACGCCTCGCGGCTCAACGTCCTGCACGTCGTGACGCTGCGGCTGTGGCCGGGCGGGGAGCCGGTGATCCTCGGCGAGGGCCCGTCCCACGGCCTCCCCACCACCTGGTTCTGACCGTCACGCCCTCGTCTCGGGGTCAGGAGCGGGCGAGGGCCCGGTCGATCGCGACCCGAACGGGGGACGACGGGGGCAGCGGGCCCGCCGGGAGCAGGGGCGGCTGCGCCATGAACCGGGGGACGGTGCCCCGGTGCGCCTGCGCGGCGTGCACCAGGAACGGGTGGCACAGGTACACGTCGCCCGCCCGCCCCGTGGCGTAGGCGAGCGGGCGGTGCTCGGTCGCCGGGACGGCCTTGGCCGCCAGGTCCATGAACGCCAGGCCGGCCTCTCCGGCGGGCTCCAGGATCGGCGGGACGTCCAGGTGCGAGCCGACGCGGATGCGGGTCGGCCCGTCGTCCTCCCCCACGTCGGAGAACAGGAACAGCATCAGCAGCGCGCGGCCCTTCGACGCGGCGTTCACCCGGTAGGACATGAAGTCGGCCGGGTCGTCGCCGGGGAAGCTCGCGTCGATGTGCCAGCCGTCGTCGCCGGGCGGCTGGTCGCTGGGGAACCGCACCGGGAACGTGCCGAGGCCGGCGCGCGGCAGCCAGGCTCCCTTCCCGACGACGGCGTCGAACGCGGCGTGCAGCGGCCCGGTGTTCACGGCGGCGCGGAACGGCTCCTCGGCGTGGTCGCCGAGCCGCACGACCGGGCGCGTCCACGTCGCGGGATCGCCGGGGTCGCAGCCGGTGTCGCGCCACAGGATGTCGCGGCACTCGGCGGCCAGTTCCCGGGGGAACGCCTGCTCCACCCGGACGTATCCGTCAGCGAGGAAGGCGTCGACATCGACCATGGCGCCAGCGTCGCAGAGCCGCCGCGGACGGCGCCAACGGTTTTCCGGCGCCGTCCGCCCGGGGCCGCTACCGGCGCAGCACGTTCAGTTCGACGCCGCCGACGATCCGGCCGCGCAGCAGTTCGGCGAGGCGGTCGGAGACCCGCTGGACGGTGCCGCGCTCGTCGTGCCCGGGCACGACGGCGAACCGGACGGCGATCTCCGCGGAGGTGCCCTCGACGACGCGGACCCCGCTGACGGAGGGGTCGGAGCCGAACGCGGCCTCGACCGCGGCGAGGACGTCGGGGTCCTCGTGCGGCGGCGGGATCGGGCGGCCGTCGGCGAGCAGGTGCAGGCGCAGCCCGTCCACGGCGAACGGGACCGGGCCCGCCACGTCCACCACCAGGGCGTCCGCCCCCTCGTCGAGGGCGGCGCGGCAGGCGTCGCCGGCCCGCACCGCGACCGGGCGGGCGTCGGCGCGCCAGGCCTTCATCGTCTCGGTGCAGGTGAAGCCGAGCACGCCGCGCCGCCCGTCGTCGCCGATCAGGGTCGGCAGCGCCATGTCGCTCGACTTCTCCCGCCGCAGCTCGCCGGGCGCCGCGGGCTCCTCCTCGGTGAGCACGGCGACGATCGGCACCAGCAGCCGCGCTCCCTGGAGCCGCCGCAGCACCGTGTGGACGCCGACGCGGCCGGACGCGTACCCGGCGAGCGCCTCGCACAACCGGGGGTCGGCGCTTCCGTCGTCCCCGGGGAACTGTGGTTCGGGAATGGTCAGTCCGGACACGCCAGGAAGGCTATAGCCTCGGGCGACCGCGAGGGGCTACTCCGCGGATACTCTCCGCGTCGGCGGCGTCCTCAGCCGAGGTCGGCGATGGCCGCGACGGTGCCGCCGCCGGACGGCCCCTGGTGCACCGCCGCGACCGACACGAACACCGCCGGGTCGCCGGTGACGGACGCGGCGACACCGCCGACGCACGCCTTGATCTGCCGGTGCCAGTGCACGTCGGAGTCGTCCAGCATGATGTTGCGGCGGCCCCGGACCGAGCCGCGCGGGTCGGCCTCGCACTTGACGAACACGTTGACGAGCCGGTCGCCGAGGTCGGAGGTGCGGGGCCGGTCGGGCAGGTCCAGGCCCGTCGACCGGACGGCGTCCCAGATCCCGTCGGCGTCGAGCGCGTCCTTCATCACCCCGTGCCCCGCCCGGTACCGGCCGCCGATGCCGCGCACGTTCCCGACGACCACGATCTGCGCCCGGTCCAGCTCGACGCCGGACGAGCACGACGCGACCGACGAGTACAGCGACAGGTCCCTGTGGATCCGCTCGGCGGACGGCGGCTCGATCTCGCCGAGCGCGACGGCGATGCCGAGCGCGGTCGTGGAGTTGGAGATGTCCATGGACTTGAGGGTGTCCTCGGTGACCACGTCGCGGTCGCGCGCCTTCGCGTCGTTGATCGTGTCGAGGGTGAGCAGCGGCGTCTTGGTCTGCACGTAGTGGACGTCGGCCGGATCGTCGATCCCGGCGGTCTTCATGGCCTCGCGGACCCCCGCGGCGACCGTCTCCACCATCGCGGGACGGCCGATGTCCTCGGGCAGGATGACCTCGCTCATCGCGACGCCGACCGACAGCCGCGGCTCGTCGGAGGCGGGGACGCGGGCGGGGTCGGCGGTGGCGAAGACGGTCGCGTGCGGGCTGAGCACCCCGTCGGTGCCGCCCGACCACACCAGCGGTACCCGCGCCACCTCGTCCGCCGTCCGGGTGCCCTTGGCGAGGAGCACCTCGCGGAACGCCCGGTCGGCGAGCAGCCGCGTGTAGTCGTTCACGCCGCCGTTGCCCTCGGTCTTGCCGACGACGGCGAGGACCCGGTCGGCCTCCAGCACGCCGTCGTCGATCAGCCGGGCCAGCCCGGACGCGTCGGCCACGCTCTCAATGGGGATCTTGCGGACTTCGATCGGATCGGGCACCGTCATCGCTCCTCACCTGCCGTGTTGACCGGTCTCTACCCGGGGCCGGCCCTCGACGACCGTCCCGGCCCCGCCGGCCCTCCGCCGCGTCCGCCCGCATGGCCCCAGGTCACGGGACGGACGCTAACCCGCGCGGCGGCCGCCCCTCACGGGCGAATTCCGCCCAACGGACGCCGTTTCTTCGGCAGGTTCCGGTGGTCCTCCACCGCGCCCGCGGCGCGGGCGCCCCTCAGCGCAGGCGCGCGAGGCGGCTCACGGCCTCGTCGATGACCTCGTCCTTCTTGCAGAACGCGAACCGGACGAAGTGGGCGCCCGCCTCGGCGTGGTCGTAGAACACCTGGCTCGGGATCGCGACGACGCCCGCCTTCTCCGGAAGTGCGCGGGCCAGCTCCCTGCCGTCGGTGAAGCCGAGCGGGCGGATGTCGGCCTGCACGAAGTAGGTGCCCTGCGGGCGGCAGGTCGTGAACCCGGCCGCCTCCAGGCCGGTGATGAGCCGGTCACGCTTGGCCTGGAGGGACTTGCGCAGCTCCTCCACCCACGGGATCTCGTTGCGCAGCGCGTACGCGGCGGCGTGCTGGTAGGGGGCGCTGACGGCGTAGGTGAGGAACTGCTTCACCGTCTGGACGGCCCGGATGTGGGAGGCGGGCGCCGTCACCCACCCGGTCTTCCACCCGGTGACGGAGAACGACTTGCCCGCGGACGACACCGACACCGTCCGCTCGCGCATGCCGTCGAGCGTCGCCAGCGGGACGTGCTCGGCCTCGTCGAACGTCAGGTACTCGTACACCTCGTCGGTGATCGCCACCAGGTCGCGCTCCCGGCAGACGTCCGCGATGACCTCCAGCTCGTCCCGCGTGAACACGGTGCCGGCCGGGTTGTGCGGCGAGTTCACCAGGATCGCCCGGGTGCGGGGGCCGACGGCGGCGCGCAGCTCATCGGGGTCGAAGGTGAAGCGCCCCTCCACCGGGCGCAGCGTGACGGGCCTGCGGACGGCCCCGGCGAGCGCGATCACGGCGGCGTAGGAGTCGTAGTACGGCTCGAACACGACGACCTCGTCGCCCGGGCCCGCCAGCGACAGCACGGACGCGGCGATCCCCTCGGTGGCCCCGACCGTCACGAACACCTCGGTCGCCGGGTCGAACGACAGCCCGTACCGCTCCAGGCGCTGCGCCGCCACGGCCTCCCGCAGCTCGGGCAGCCCGGGGCCGGGAGGGTACTGGTTCGCGCCCGTCCGGATGGCCTCCACCGCCGCGTCCAGGACCCCGGCCGGGCCGTCCTCGTCGGGGAAGCCCTGGCCCAGGTTGATGGCCCCGGTCCGGACGGCCAGTGCCGACATCTCAGCGAAGATCGTCTCGCCGAATCCCTGCATGCGCTCGACCAATGGCTCGCTCACGGCCCCAAGCCTAGGCCCCGTCGCCCGGTGTGCGCGGCGCCGCAGGGCGACTTCCGGCGGCTCAGATCCAGCCCATGTCGACGGCGGCGCGGACGCGGGTGGGTTCGGCCATCTTCGCCATCGCGGTGGACAGGTAGTTGCGGACGGTGCCCTCGGACAGGTGCAGGTCGGCGCGCGCCGTCAGGTGATCGGCATGACAGGTGTCTGCCCGTCGCGGCGCCTCAGGCCGCGACGCTGACGACATGCCCGATGGTGGACGGGTCGCCCGCGATGTCGAGGAGCGCGGTGGCCTTGAGGAGCGGGCCCAGGAAGAGCGGTTTGACCACGAACCTGGTGAGCGGGTCGTCGCCCGGGCCGGCGTGGAGGTCCATGGCGTCGGCCTGGACGACGTCGGCGCAGGCGCGGATCTCGCCGGGCAGGGCCGCGGGATCGCGGACGACGGCGGTCACGTCGTGCCCGGCGTCCAGCGCGCGCCGGACGACCTGGACGCCGGTGCCGCCGGTCGCCCCGAACACCGTGAGCTTCATCGTGTCCTCCTTGGAATCGTGTGGGCCAGAGGGGTGAGGGAGTACTTCGCGGAGGGCGAGGACGCCCCCGAGTCGTTCGCCCGCGACCTGGACCGGCCCGTCCTCACCGAACTCCTCCCCTAGAGCTCGCTCAGGCGGCTCTTGACGACCTTGCCCATGGCGTTGCGGGGCAGGGAGCCGACCAGGTGGACGACGCGGGGCCGCTTGTGCGCCGACAGGCGCTCGGCCACGAAGTCGATGAGCTGCCTCTCGCCGACGCCGTCGGCGACGACGTAGGCCGTGACCTGCTCACCGAGGTCGTCGTGCGGCGTGCCGACGACGGCGGCCTCCCGCACGGCGGGGTGGGCGAGCAGCGCGTTCTCGATCTCGCCGGCGCCGATCCGGTAGCCGCCGCTCTTGATCAGGTCGGTGGACGCGCGCCCCACGATCCGGTGCCAGCCGTCCGGGCCGATCGTGGCGATGTCGCCGGTGCGGAACCAGCCGTCCGGGGTGAAGGACTCCGCGGTCGCCTCGGGCCGGTTGAGGTACCCCTTGAACAGCAGCGGCGCCCGGACGTGCAGCTCCCCGGGCGTCTCCCCGTCCGGCGGGACCGCGGCGCCGTCCTCGGACACCAGGCGGGTCTCGACGCCGGGCAGCGGCGTGCCGACGTAGCCGGGGCGGCGGTCGCCCTCGGCGCGGGCGCTGACCGTGATGAGGGTCTCGGTCATGCCGTACCGCTCCACCGGACGGTGCCCGGTGAGGGCCGAGAGCCGCTCGAACACGGGCACGGGCAGCGGGGCGCTGCCGGAGACGAGCAGCCGCGCGCCGCTCAGGGCCCCGGCCGTGGACGGGTCCGCGGCCGTCCTCGACCAGACGGTGGGGACGCCGAAGAACAGGCTGCCGCCGTCGTCCCGCGCCGCCGCCGCGTACAGCTCCGGCTTGGGGCGCCCTGTGTGGACGAGGGGCGAACCGACCCGCAGGGGGCCGAGCACGCCGAGGACGAGCCCGTGCACGTGGAACAGCGGCAGCCCGTGGACCAGGACGTCGCCGGGCGTCCAGGCCCACGCCTCGGCGAGGGCGTCGAGCCCGGCGGCGATGGCGCTCCGCGAGATCAGGACGCCCTTCGGCGCCCCCGTCGTCCCGCTCGTGTAGAGGATCAGGGCGGTCGCGTCGGGGGCGGCCTCGGCGTCGACGCCGCCGTCGTGCGGCGACAGCCAGTCGACCGGGAGGAGCGGCGGCTCCGTGGCGGAGACCTCCGTCCTCCCGCCCGCGAGGATCAGCTCGGCGCCGGAGTCGCCGAGGATGTGCGCGCGTTCGGCGGGCCCGGAGTCGGGGGGCAGCGGCACCACGGGGACGCCTGCGAGGAGCCCGCCCACGACCGCCGCGACCGTCTCCAGGGACGCCGTGGCGTGCACGGCGACCGCGCCGGCGCCCCGGATCTCCGCGGCGACGGCGGACGCCCGGCCGAACAGCTCGTCGCGCGGCAGCTCACGTCCGGCGACCCGCACCGGGCCGCCCGTCCCGCCGAGCAGGTCCATCACTCGCCCCTCTCCTCGTTCTCCCGTTCCTCCAGCCAGGCCATGACCGCGCCGGTGTGCTCGCCCAGCAGCGGCGGCGCGGTGTGCTCGCGCGGCTGCGCGCCGTCGAAGCGCAGCGGCGGCCCCGGCAGCTCGATCGGGCCGAGCCGCGGGTGCTCCACCTCGACGACCAGGCCCTGCGAGCGGGTCTGCTCCCACTCGTACACCTCGTCGATCGACCGGATCGCCCCGGCCGGGACGCCCGCCTCGCCGAACCGCGCGAGCCAGGCGTCGCGCGTGCCGCCCGCGAGGACCCGCTCGATGTCGGCGGTCAGCTCGGCGCGCCGGGCCGTGCGGTCGAGGATCGTCGCGTAACGGGCGTCATCGGGGTCCAGGCCGACGATCGGCGCGAACCTGCGCCACAGGCTCTGGTTCGCCACGCCGATCTGGATCTGCCCGTCCTCGCAGCGGAACGTCCCGTAGGGGGCGATGGACGGGTGGTCGTTGCCGACCGACTCGGGGACCTCCCGGGCGACGGTCCAGCGCGTCCCCTGGAACATGTGGGCGCCGACCACCGACGCCAGCAGCGAGGTGCGGACGACGGCCCCGCGCCCGGTGCGGGTCCGCTCGTACAGGGCGGCCAGCACGCCCGCCACGCCGTTGCCCGCGGCGAGGATGTCGGCGATCGACAGGCCGACCTTGCTCGGCGTGCCGGGCGGCCCCGTCACGCTCATGATCCCCGCCTCGCCCTGCATGACCGCGTCGTAGCCGGGCCGCCCGCCCTCGGGCCCGTCGTGCCCGAACCCGGTGATGGACAGGACGACCAGCCCCGGGTTCAGCTCGTGCAGCCGCTCCACCGGGAAGCCGAGCCGGTCGAGCACGCCCGCCCGGAAGTTCTCCACCAGCACGTCGGCGTGCCGGACGAGCCGGGTGAGGACGTCCCGGCCCTCGTGCGACTTCAGGTCGAGGGTGATCGACTCCTTGTTCCGGTTGATCGACAGGTAGTAGGTGCTCACCCGGTCGGCGCCCGCGAACGGCGGCCCCCAGCCCCGGGTCTCGTCCCCGGTTCCGGGCCGCTCGACCTTGATCACGCGGGCGCCGAGGTCGGCGAGCGTCATGGTGGCCTGCGGGCCCGCCACGACACGGCTGAGGTCGACGATCACGATGCCTTCGAGCGGTCCGGGCAAAGGACGTTCTCCTTCTGGGGGCTCCTGGGGGACGGCTCCGTGCAAAGGCCGGCTCGGTACCTGGAAGTATGCCGTCCGTGCCGCAGTCTGCCGCGTCCCACCCCGGTGGGGCCTCCTCCAGCGTGACCTACTCCGCGCTCGCCGCGCGGCTGCTCGCGCTGCCGCCGTCCTGCGGCCCGGTGCGGATCGTCGCGGTGGACGGCCCGAGCGGCGCGGGCAAGTCCACGTTCGCGGGTCACCTGGCGGAGGTCCTGGTCGGCGCCCCGGTCGTCCGGTCGGACGACTTCCGGGTGCCGTGGGACGCGGACCCCCTCACCTGGTGGCGCCCCCTCCGGCAGGCGGTGCTGGGCCCGCTGCGGGACGGGCGCCCCGCCGTGCTGCGCCGCTACGACTGGCACGACGACCGCTACGGCCCCGAGGAGAGCGTCCCGCCCGCGCCTGTGCTGCTCATCGAGGGCGTCGGCTCCGCGTGGGCGAAGGCGCCCGCCGCCTACCGGATCTGGATCGACGCACCGTACGACCTGCGCCGCGCCCGCGCCCTCGACCGGGACGGCCCCGAGTACGCCGGGGCCTGGGAGGACTGGGCCGTCCGCGAGCAGGCCCACTTCACCGCCGACGCCACCATCGACCGCTGCGACCTCCTCGTGGACGGCACGACCTTCACCCCGTACCGCTTCAGGACCCCTCCCGGAACGCCGGACTAGAGGAAACGGCGAATGGGCATGATCGACATTTCCTTGGCGCGCTGCGTCACGGAACGCCGGGCCCACCGGGCGTGGTCGACCCGCTGGCTGCGCGCGAGGTCCTCCTCGAAATGGGCGTCCAGGGTCGCGGTCAGATCCTTGTCGATCACGGCCAGCATGACCTCCTCGTCGTGGTCGAGGGACCGCCGGTTGAAGTTCGTGGACCCGATCAGCGAGACCATTCCGTCCATGGTGAGAATTTTGGTGTGCAGCATCGACGGCTGGAACTGGTTAATGCGCACGCCGCACTTCAAAAGGTCCTCGTAATGCCGCTGGCTCGCCAGGCGGCTCACGCGCTTGTCGGCGTGCGGACCGGGCAGGAGCATCTCCACCTCGACCCCGCGGGCGACGGTCCCGCACAGCAGATTGACGAAGTAGTCGTCGGGCGCGAAATACGCCGAGGCCACCCGCAGCCGCCGCTCGGCCAGCTGCAGGACGACGCGGAGAAGGGTCTGCATGTCCTGCCAGCCGACGCTGGCCGACCCCCGCACCACCTGCACCACGGCGTCGCCGGCCGGCTCATGGCCGATGAAACGGTCGCGGTCGTCGAACAGCGTGTCGTGGCACTCGGCCCAGTTCTGCGCGAACGCGGCCGCGATCCCGTCCACCGCGGGGCCGCGGACCCGGAAATGGCTGTCGCGCCACTCGCTCTCGTCCCGGGCGTCGCCGCACCATTCCTCCGCGATGCCCACCCCGCCGGTGAAGGCCGTCCGCTCGTCCACCACCAGCACCTTTCGGTGGCAGCGGTGGTTCTGCTTGAACGGCGACACGTACACGGGCTTGCGGAACCAGGCGACCGTCACGCCCGCCCGCTCCATCCGCTCCACCAGGTCTTTCTCGATCTGCCAGGCGCCGATGCCGTCCAGGAGCAGCCGGACCCGCACCCCCGCGCGGGCGCGCTCCGACAGCGCGTCGGCGAACCGGTGGGCGATGTCCCCGCGCCAGTACACATAGGTCATCATGTCGATGGTGCGCCGCGCCCCGGCGATCTCGTCCAGCATCCGGGGGAAGATCTCGTCCCCGTTGCGCATGGGCGTCACGGCGTTGCCCTCCGTCGCCGCCACGCCGATCAGCCGCTCCAGAGCGCGGCGGATCCGGTGCGCGCGATCGTCGGACGGGGAGGAGAGCAGGTCGTCTCCGGGGGGCGTCGGCTCCTGCTGCGACACGGTCATTTCGATGTCTTCTCCTTATGCCAAGGCCAACGATCAACGGACTCGTGCCGCCACACCGAAAGCACGAAAGCGATCGCCGCTCGGCCGGGATGCGTCCCCCCGGATACGCGTTTCATGCCGCCACGCCTTGCGGTGAGAGCAAATCGACATCGTTTCCCGCCACACAATGCACGCGGCCGGATACCGAGCGTACCTCCGCCCTGCCGTGGTCCTTACCACGCCTCGAAAATGTCCCGCGCCGGGAAGACCAGTGGCCCGAAATGCAGATCAATTAACGAGCCGTCACCACCGGGCGATTACGGGGCCGCGCCTCCGGCCCCGGCTACCGGGCACGAGCGCCCTGGGCCCCGTCCGGTGCCGTCGCGGGCGACGTTGGCCGCGCACGCGCGCGGCTTCACGCCGAGGCGAGGAAGTCGAGCACCCTGCTCCAGGTCAGCTCGGACGCAGCGGAGTCGTGGTCGGGGAATCCGGGGTCGGTGTAGAAGTGGCCGACGCCCGGGTAGCGGAAGATCTCCAGCTCGGCGCCGGCGGCCCGGGCCGAGCGCCGCAGGGCGGCGACCTGGTCGGGCGGTGCGAAGTGGTCCGGGTCGGCGGCGTGCAGCTGCACCCGGAGGCCCGGCCGGACGGACGCCGGGATCTCGGCGGGGGCGTGCAGCAGGAGGACCCCGGCGGTGTCGGGGCGCTCGGGCCAGACGGCGCCGACGACGCCCGCGCCCATCGACAGGCCGGCCAGCACCGTGTCGTCCGGCATGGCCTGGAGGGCTCGGCGGGCGCGCTCGACCACCGTCGTCCAGCCGACCTGGCCGGCTGTCCGGAACCCCTGGTCGAGCGTGGTCGCGGTACGGCCGCCGAACAGGTCCGGTGCGAGGACCTCATGCCCGGCGCGCCGCAGTCGCTCGGCCGCGGCGAGTTCGGCGGAGCGCAGCCCGAGGATGGAGTGGAACAGCGCGACATGAGCCATGGCGCCATCATGCCGTGGACTCGCGGGAACGCCGGTGCGGGCGTTGACGTGCGGCGGTGGCCGCTCGGATTCAGCCGCGGGCGGGGGCGGAACGCCGGACACGGCCGCCGGCCGCATCCCGGTCTCGTCCTCGCCGCCAGGCACCGACCGGCGACATCCTGTCGAGCATGGACCCGGCGCGCCTGCACCACTTCTGCCTCGCCGTCCCCGATCTCGACGCGGTCGTGTCCGAACTGCGCGACCTGGGCGTGGCGTTGCTCGGCGGGCCCATGGCGGTGGCGGAGATCGGTCAGCGCGTCGCGTTCCTGACCGACAACCCAGGCAACATCATCAACCGAACCCGGCACCCCGCCGCTACGTTGACTTGCGGCGTGTTGCCCTTATCAGCGCTCGCTTAAGGGCAACACGCCGCAAGTCAACGTTCAGCGTCGATCAGGTGGCGGAGTGCGGCATCCAGGCAGCGGCGGAGGTCGCCGGCGTCCGGGGCCACGGCGGTGAGGAGGACGCCTGGGCCGGCGAGCGGGGTGATGACGCCGTGTGCGCGCGCCGGGATGTCGTCGAGGATCCGCGTGCCGGGCGGACGGTCTCGGTACGCGGGGTCGATGACGAGGAGCTGGCCGACGGCGCGGTAGCCGGCCAGCACGGCGGGGCCGTCCCAGCCGGGGGCGCCGGGGCCGTAGGCGGTGTGCTGGTCCAGCAGTGTCCGTTCGCCGTGGCGGACGGTGACGCGGCCGGCCAGCCGTCCGGTCGGCTCGTGTGCGCGGCCGAGGATCTGCTGCTCGCCCAGGACGAGCCGGGCGCCGCGGGCCAGGTCGACGCGGATGTGCTGGCGCAGGTCGCTTCCGGTGGCGGAGATGACGGGTTCGGGCAGCCAGAGCAGTCGCGCGGAGTCCGCCACGCTCAGCGCCACGTCGAGGACGGCGTGCCCGGGCGCCGGGCCGGGCAGGGCGACCGTGGCGGCGGCGGAGAGGACGTGCAGGTCGGCGCCCGGCCCGACGACGGCCTCGACGCGCAGGCGGTCGCCGTTGTGCGGGGCGCTCATGGTGTTCAGGAGGCAGACGCGCGCCTGCGGGCCGCGCGGGCGCAGCCGGCGGAGCGCGAACGGGCCGTCGCCGTGGAGCAGCGGCAGATCGGTGACTCCGTCCGCCGCCTCGGCTCTGACGCGGGCGGTGGCATGCACCCCGTAGGAGGCGGGCGAGTGGGAAGCGGGCGGCGCGTCGGCGGCGCGCGGCGCGGTCCGGGAGGGCGGCGCCGCGGTCATGCCCGATCCGCGGCCTGCTCGGCGAGGCGGCGGCGGACCCAGTCCGCAATGGGGTCGACGCCGTGGTCGGCCTTGACGCTGGTGAGGACGACGGGCAGGGGGCCGCGCGCGGCCTTGGCGTCGCGTTCCATGGCGCCGAGATCGGCGCCGACATGCGGGGCGAGGTCCGCCTTGTTGATGACCAGCAGGTCGGCGGTGGTGACGCCGGGGCCGCCCTTGCGGGGGATGTCGTCGCCGCCCGCGACGTCGATGAGGAAGATCTGGTGGTCGACCAGGCCCTTGGAGAAGGTGGCGGTGAGGTTGTCGCCGCCGGATTCGATCAGGACGAGGTCGAGGGAGCCGATCCGTTCCTGGAGGTCCTCGACGGCTTCGAGGTTGGCGGAGATGTCGTCGCGGATGGCGGTGTGCGGGCAGGCGCCGGTCTCGACGGCGGTGATCCGCTCGGGGGGCAGCACCGCCTGGCGCAGCAGGGCCTCGGCGTCTTCACGGGTGTAGATGTCGTTGGTCACCACCGCGATGGACAGGGTGTCGCGCAGCCGCCTGCACAGGGCGGCGACGGTGGCGGTCTTGCCGGAGCCCACCGGCCCGCCCAGGCCGATGCGCAGCGGGCGGGGACGGCCGCCGGAACGGGCCGCGGCGGGGGGAATGATGTCGTCGATGACCGGGTCGGTGCGGTGCAGGTGCATGGGGCCATCCAGGTGTGGTGGTCGGGAGACGGTGTTCAGCTGGCGAAAAGGCGTACCGGCCAGGCCGCGTGCTGTTCGGCGGTGATGTCCAGGAGCGGGGCGGACGCGGCGGGCAGCGCGTCCACCCCGTCCACCGGCAGCCGCGCGGCATGGCGGGCGGCCTCCGCGGCGACGTCCTCCATGTCGCCGGCGAGGCGGGCGGCGACGGCGGCGGCCTGGAAGGGGTCGAGGCCGAGCAGGCGTACCGCTGCGGTCACCGGGGCGCTGACGCTGTCGTAGGCGGCGGCCTGGGCGGCGTTCCGCGGCGTCAGCCCGGCCGTGCGCGCGGCGACGCCGAGCACGACGGGCTGGTGCGCGCCGGCGGGACGTGCGGCCGCCAGGTGCTCCAGTTCGGGGCTGGGCCAGACGGCGCGGACGGCGCGCGTCAGCTGCCGTCCGAGCCTGCGCGCCGCCCGGCGCAGCGCCGGGGAGGGCGTGCGCGCGTCGGCGGCGTCGTCCAGGACCAGCGGGTCGTGTCCGGCCGCCGCGGCGGCGGCCAGAGAGGCCGCGACCAGGCCGGTGGTGGCCAGCCGCCCGCGGCAGAAGTCCTCCAGGGTCGCGGCGTCGCGGACGCGTCCGGCCGCGACGGCGGCCTCAGCGCCTCCGGAGTGCGCGTGGCCTCCGGAGGGGAAACGTCCGTCACCGAGAATCAGAAGCGACACCGGGCTCATCGTGGCTCCAGGGGGTGGGGACCGGTCAGAACAGGAAGTACCGCTGGGCCATGGGCAGTTCGGTGCGGTAGTCCGGCGCGACCGCGTCCTCGCCGACCTCCACGCTGACGTCCCGGCTCCGGTCGTCCTGCTCGGCCGCTCCCCCGCTGCCGTCGATCACCACGGTGAAGCTGTCGGGGTCGACGTCGATGCGCGGGAGGGCGTCGTTCTCGCGCATGTCGGCCTTGGTCAGCCCCCGGGTGCTGGTGATGGTCTCGAAGGGCTTGCGGAGGCCGGGTACGCCCCCGGCGAACCGTTCGGTGACGAAGTTGACCGAGTTTCCGCCCGGGGCGTGCCCGAGGGCGCCGAACATGCGGCGGGGAAGCACCGGCTGCGGGGTCGGGACGGCGGCGTTGGCGTCACCGACCTGCGCGCAGGCGATCTGCCCGCCCTTGATCACCAGGTAGGGCTTGACACCGAAGAACGCCGGCTCCCACAGGACCAGGTCGGCGAGCTTTCCGGTCTCCACCGAGCCGACCCGGTGGGCGATGCCCTGGGCGATGGCGGGGTTGATGGTGTACTTGGCGACGTAGCGGCGGGCCCGCAGGTTGTCGGCGGCCCCGTCGCCGTCCAGCGGGCCGCGCTGCCGCTTCATCACATGCGCGGTCTGCCAGGTCCGCAGGACCATCTCGCCGATGCGCCCCATCGCCTGGGCGTCGGAGGACATGATGGAGATGGCGCCCATGTCGTGCAGGACGTCCTCGGCCGCCATCGTGGACGGCCGGATCCGCGACTCGGCGAAGGCCAGGTCCTCCGTGACCTTCGGGTTGAGGTGATGGCAGACCATCAGCATGTCGAGGTGCTCGGTGACGGTGTTGACCGTCAGCGGCCGGGTGGGGTTGGTGGACGCGGGCAGCACGTTGCGCCGGGACGCCATCTCGATCATGTCGGGGGCGTGTCCGCCGCCCGCTCCCTCCACGTGGAAGGCGTGGATGCAGCGGCCCGCGATGGCCTCCAGCGTGCTCTCCAGGGAACCGGCCTCGTTGAGGGTGTCGGCGTGGATGGCCAGCTGCGCGCCCGACTCCTCGCAGACCCGCAGGCAGGCGTCGATGACGGCGGGGGTGGCGCCCCAGTCCTCGTGCACCTTGAACCCGATGACCCCCGCGCCGAGCTGGTCTCGCATGGAGTCCGCGGACATCGTCGCGCCCTGGCCGAGCAGCCCGATGTTGACGGCCGAGCCGTCCAGCGCCTCCAGCAGGGAGGTGATGTGCCAGGAACCCGACGTGACGGTGGTGGCCTTGCTCCCCTCGGCGGGCCCCGTGCCGCCGCCGATGAGCGTCGTCACGCCCGAGCCGAGCGCCTCGTCGAGCTGCTCGGGGCAGATGAAGTGGACGTGGGTGTCCACCCCGCCAGCGGTGAGGATCTTGCCGTTGCCTGCGATGATCTCGGTCTCCGGGCCGATCACGATGTCGGTGGCGACCGCGTGGTCGTCGTGGCGCCGGTCCATGGTCTCGGGGTTGAAGGCCTTGCCCAGGGCGACGATGTCACCGCCGCGCAGCGCGACGTCCGCCTTGACGACGCCCCAGTGGTCCAGGATCACCGCCCCGGTGATCACCGTGTCCGGAGCGCCCTCGGCGCGCGACAGGCGGGACTGGCCCATCGACTCGCGGATCACCTTGCCGCCGCCGAAGACCACCTCGTCACCGCTGTGCCCCGGGCCGCCCGCCCAGTCCTCGTCGATTTCGATCCACAGGTCGGTGTCGGCGAGCCGGATCCGGTCGCCCGCGGTGGGCCCGTACAGGTCGGCGTACTCCGCGCGCTCCAGCCGGGGACGGCACACCTCGGGCTCAGTCACGCAGCTCACCTCCGACCATCCCGCGAAGCCCCATGACCTTGCGCTCCCCCCGCAGCGGAACCAGATCGACCTCGACGCGGCAGGCCGTCTCGAAGCGCCGCGACTTGCCCGCGGGTATGTTCAGGCGCTTGCCGTACGCGCACTCCCGGTCGGGTTCCGCATCCGCCGCCACCGGTACCGGCCGGATCTCCAGCGCCGGGTTCACCTCGTAGAAGTGGTAGTGCGAACCGACCTGCACCGCGCGGTCACCGGCGTTGCGGACCTCCACCCTCGTCACCGGCAGCCCTTCGTTGATCCGCACGGGCTCCGCCTGCTCCGGGTGCTCGACCTGCCCCGGCGCGGCGACGTCGGGCCGCGCCGGGATGGGGTCGGTGATGGTCACCAGCTTGGTCCCGTCCGGGAAGGTCGCCTCCACCTGGATCATCTCGATCATCTCGGGCACGCCCTGCATCACCTCCCGGCGCGTGAGCACGCCCCGTCCCGAGGCCATCAGTTCGCGGACGGTCCTGCCGTCCCTGGCCCCTTCGAGCACGTGCGCGGTCAGCAGCGCCACCGCTTCGGGATAGTTCAGCCGGAGCCCACGAGCCCGGCGCCCGGCCGCCACGTCGGCGGCCACATGGATCATCAGGCGCTCCTGCTCGTGCGGGGTGAGATGCACAGCTTCCTCCTCAGGGTCGTCCGGGCTCCCCGCGGCCACGCCGCCGGAGCGGCGCGGCACAGAGACGGCGGGAAGACGGCCGAGCGCTTCCGGGGTCGCGCCGCCGGACGCGGCGTCTCTCCGGAGTTGCAGTGTCACTTAGTGCGATATGGCCTGGAAGGGTTCACTGGGCCACTCTGGGCTCACCGTCCCGAGAGGCAACGTTGGCCGGCGGCACATGCCGGCGGGTCGCGTCCCCGATGTCCGAGCAGCCCGGCCGGCGACCGCCGGGACGCCGCCCGGATTCACGGCGAATGAGCACACCGACTTGGTGATTGGATTTCGGCGCCGGTCGAGACATTTCGGCGGCGAGGAGGAATTTCGAGGGCACGATCTGCCTCGGAACGTTCCAATAACAGGCCGATGAGAGGCAGATCGAAAGCCGCCCTCCGTCCTCCACCCGCACCGTCGCACCAACGCCCACATCCTCGCGGGCCGACGGTCTGGAATCCAACAAAACAGCAGGTCAAAGAAGGTAGCTAGACTACGGACAACCACCCGGCCCGCCGTGAATAAAGAGCTTTGCGCCCCTGCTCCGGAAGGCAGTCGGGGCACCTCCCATGCAACACCGGGGCGTTAGACAAACCACCTCTAGGTGGATCATGATGATCATGTGCCATGGA
Organism: Actinomadura coerulea; assembly: GCF_014208105.1. Lineage (NCBI taxonomy): Bacteria > Bacillati > Actinomycetota > Actinomycetes > Streptosporangiales > Thermomonosporaceae > Actinomadura > Actinomadura coerulea. The sequence continues at coordinate 741,406 of NZ_JACHMQ010000001.1, read as the reverse complement.
CCCTGCGGTCCACGGCGGAAAGGTCCAGCCGATCAACAGCTGGACAAAGCCAACTCACACCGGGAGGCAACCCTATGCAGCGCATGGACAGCGCAAGGGTCGCTCCGCAAGACATCGGCGGCACCAAGCCGCTCACCACTCACGCCGATCCGGCGGAGACCATCTTCACTGACGCCGGCTCTCCCCTCGCCATGGTGCGGGAGCGGTTGCGTCACGTCCGCTGGATCGGCGGCGGCAGCGGCGGCGGCAAGACGACCACCGCCCGGCGCCTCGCCGACCAGGGAGAGGTGTACCTGTACGACACAGACGCGACCATGCCCGTCCACGCCCGTCGCATGCCCGTGGAGCAGGCCCCCTACCTGAGGGGCTTCAAGGCCATGAACATGAACGAGCGGTGGGTGGACAGGGATCCCCGCGTGATGCTCGACACCTTCCACTGGTACCAGGGGGAGGGATTCTCCGAGATCATCAAGGATCTTCTGGAACTTCCCGACGACCGGCCAGTGATCGCCGAGGGCTTCCGGCTGCTGCCGGGCCTCGTCCGGCCACTGCTGACACGGGAGGACCAGGCGGTGTGGCTGCTGCCCACGCCAGAGTTCCGCAAGTCGGTGTTCCAGCACCGCGGCGGCCTGGAGTGGGGATTCATCGCCAAGACCGGTGACCCGGAGCAAGCGCTGGAGAACGTCCTCCAGCGCGACGCGATGTTCACCGACCGGATCGAGGACCAGATCCGGCACCTGGGCCTTCACGGGCTCAAGGTGGACTTCTCGGTCACCAAGGAAACCCTGGCACAGCAGGTCTCCGCGCTGTTCGGCCTGAACTGAGAGGCCCGCGCACCGCGGGGACCAGGTGTTCCGTAACGCCTGGAGCACAGGCGCGGTCGGGCGGCTCGATGCCGCCCGACCGATCCGCAGGGCTCCACCGGTCGAACCACGACCGGTGAAGTGCTGTTCGGGCGGCGCGTCCACGGACGCGCCGTCCAACCCGCAGGGCCCGGCACCCACTGCCGGGCCCTGTTCGCTGAACCGGCCCGGCGCCCCAGTTCCCGGCGCGTCCGACGGCTCGTGAACCGGGTCCTATTCCTGCTTGAGCCGGGCAAGCAACGCGCCGAACTCCACCCCGTTCAGCGTGAGGTGAGCGCCATCCGGGTCCTTCGAGTCACGCACACCGATCCCGACGCCGAGAGGAAGACGTCCCAGCTCAACGCACTGCTGATCACTAATGCCGCCGCTGTAACTGCTCTTCCGCCAATTAACGATCACGAGTACTGCTCCAAGTGTTGCTTGACAAGGGCTAGTGAAGCTTCCTCCGGAAGGGCCTTCGCACCGATACGTTCAAACTTAGTCGAAAAGTCCCTCGCTTCAATAGGGCTCTCGATCAAGCGCCCGCCGTTCTGGGCGCCTGCGTAGGCGACGTCCCGCTCCGGCAGGCTGATGACCTGGAACGGCCCGTCGAAACCGTGGTGGGCGCCAGCCGCCGCAGGAACGATCCTCATGATGACGTGCGGCTGACTCGCCACGTTGAGCAGGTGCTCCAGCTGCTGCTTCATGACTTTGGAACCGCCGACAGGACATGCCAGCACACCCTCATCTACGAGCATCCACAGCGTAGGCGGTTCTGCGCGCTCCAGGATCACGCGTTGCCGCTCCACGCGCGCGGCAACCTCATCCTCGATGTCTTTTGTCGCTTCCGTCTGGAGCATCGCCCGGATGTAATCCTCGGTTTGGAAGGGGCGAGGGATCGCCTTGCCGTGGTACGTCTTGATCGCCAGAGACTGCTTCTCGTACTCCATGCACTGGCGCGCCCAGTCCGGGTCGTGGGCCATTCGGGCAAACCAGAGGATGAGCTGAAAAAGCAGCCCCGTCCCATAGTGCTTGTCAAGCAGCCGCATCTGATCATCTTGAGGACGTCGCCTGCCCGCCTCCAGGTTGGAAACGGTGGACCGTGCCGCTCCCATGATCTCGCCGCACTGCGCCAGCGAGAGCCCGGCCCTCTCTCTCATGAAACGCATGTAGAAGGCCAGGAAGTGCCACACCGAGACCCTGGGGTCCAGGGGCGCTCGTACAGAGGGCATGATCTCTCCCTAGTTTTCAACTCACATGGACACAGCAAAATGGTAAGCACCCTGGGTCACCCTTGCCACAGGAAATCGAAAACCGAAGCGAAGGCGGGGATGAGGGTGACGACGGCGACCGGGGATTTGATCATTTCCTTGGCGGGATCGGCGGCGGCGGTGGGGCTGGCGCGGACGCTGGCGGAGGCACGCTTCCACAAATGGGGCTATTCGCATGTTCTCGACGATGCATTGCTGATCGTCTCCGAGCTCGTCACCAACGCGGTCGACCGGACGCCGCACGCGGAGCTGCGGCTCCAGGTCAGCAGGGACGCGCACGGGGTCATCGTCGCCGTGTGGGACGGGGCCTCCGACCTCCCCGAAGCCCGGCCGAAGGTCGAGCTCACCCTCGACCGCCTCGACCTGTCCGAGGAGGCGTTCGACGACAACGGCGGGTGGGGGCTGCACATCGTCCAGGCCCTGTCCGCCGCGTGCGGGGCGATGCGCGACCCCTGCGGCGGCAAGTGGGTGTGGGCCCGAATTATCCCCTAGGAGTTACTGGCCTGGAATCTCAATGATTGCGAATTTCGGCGGCCCGCCGGGAGGGCGGAAACGGCGGGTTGCGTTCATGAAGGTTTTCGAGGGACGATGTTCCGAAACCCCGCCACGACCGTGTTCGGGTGGGTTCATGAAAGTGATCAGCACCGCAGAAGTGCCCGCGGTGGAGCGATTCGCCTTCTGGCGCGAGGTCACTTCCCAAGTGTGGGCGCCCTACGATCTGCGCTGCGAACCGCACCTGGAAAGTCGCTTCCAGGCTCGTATGGACATCAGCGAATTCGGGCCCGTGCAGGCATCGTTGATGACCTCCACGCCCTACTCGGCGGAGCGCACTCCCCGGCTGATCCGCAAGGCCGATCCCGGGCTTTTCAGACTGGTGTGCACCGTGCGCGGGCACGGCGTGATGGCACAGGACGGTCGGCAGGCGGAGTTCGGTCCCGGTGACCTGATGTTGGCCGACACCTCGCGTCCCTACCGGGCGGAGTTATCGCCGGACGTTCCCGGCGGTCAGGTGCTGGTCCTGTGCCTTCCGCGCTCGCTCCTGCCGTTCTCGCACCGGGATCTGCGGCATCTGGCCGGGGTCCGCCTCAGAGGGGACCAGGGCATGGGCGCCCTCTCGTCGCAGTTCCTCCTGCAACTGGCCCAGCACATGCACGAACTCGGGCCTTCCGACACCGCCCGGCTGGCCACCCTCACGCTGGACGTCTTCACCGCGGCGCTCGCCACCGCGCTGGACGCCGAGGACACGGTGCCGCCCCACGCGAGGCGGCGTGTGCTGATGGCCCAGATCTTCGGCTTCATCCGGCGGAATCTGGCCGACCCGCAGCTGACCCCCGACGCGATCGCCGCGGCGCACCACATCTCGCTGCGCTACCTCCACAAGCTGTTCCACCAGGAGGGCCACACCGTCGCGGGCTGGGTCCGCGAGCGCCGCCTGGAGCGGTGCAGGCGCGATCTCGCCGACCCCCGGCTGGCCGACCGTCCGATCAACGCGATCGCGGCCCGGTGGGGGTTCGGCAGCGCCGCGCACTTCAGCCAGGTGTTCCGCGGAACCTACGGCGTCTCCCCCGGCCAGTTCCGCCGGCAGTGCGCTCAGACGACAGGCGAGTGCGCGCACACGTAACGACAGGCCAGGTCAGCGGCCTGCACCCTCGTTCGTGAAACCACGCGAGGCCCGGACGCTCCCTGCAAGATCCGACCTCCCCGCTCCGTATCGCTCCTGCAAGAGGCACGACCTCGCGGCACACGAGAAAGGTTGTCCTCTGATGGCACCACGAACACTGCGCAAGGCACTCGGGCTGGTGGTCGGCCTGACGGTCCTCCTCGCCTGCACCGGCGCCGCCAACGCGGCGGGTCCCGGCGGCGGGGCCGTGCGGGCCGACGGCAAGCGGGTCGCTCCCGCCGCCGCGCAGGCCCAGCGGGACCACGGCAACGACAACGCCTCGGTCGTCGGCGTCCCGTACTGCGCCAACATCAACGTGAGCGCCGACTGCTGGACGTGGATCAACACGACCCGCGGCACCCCGTGCCCGACCGGCCACTTCTGCCTCTACACCAACGTCCTGGCCGCCGAGGGAGGCAAGGTCTTCTCCCTCTTCCACTGCCGTCGCGGCGGGTCGGACTGGGCGCTGCGGGCGTGGAACGGCACCGGCCTCTACGACAACTCCAACACCGGCGGAGCGCACGCCCTCATCAAGGGCTCCGCGCACAACGTGCTCGTCAACGTCCCTCCGGGCACCGACGGCGTGTACGACTTCAGGCCGGCGTACTTCGTCCAGGCCTGCTGACCTGACGGCCTCGGAGCGCCGGGCTCCCTGACAGGCCCGGCACCGGGGCGTCTCCTCCGCGTCCCGCCGCCTCCAGCGGCGGGACGCCGCCGTCCCCGAAATCCGCCTGGAGCGGTGCCCGCGTGGGCCCACGCATCAGTTCTCGGTGTCCTTCGGGTGGCGAGGTGACGCGTAGACAACCCAAACGATGCCCACCTCGTCATCGACGAGGTACCGCACACGGCCTCCACTAGTGACCTCGTACTCCCATTGCTCTAGTTCCCGGCCGTTGTGCCGATGGGTCGAGAGGTCCCCGCGGAGCCGGTGCTGCCGTTGCGGGTTGGCGCGGGAGCGCGGCTCGGAGCGAAGCATCTCGAAGCATCGGCGCGTGTTGGCCAGAGCGAGCCGGCAGAGCTCCTCCCAGCCGCGCGCCGCCTCGCTCGTTCCGAAGCGTAAGTCCCACTCGTCGGCGGGAGGCGGGACGGTGACCCTGTCCCCTCGTTTGGGGCTCATGGGATGACTTCCACCGGACCGAAGTCACCGCTGGTGGGCCGCACCGCTTCCTCGTGCTGCTCGGGGTCCGCCTTGATGCGCGCGGTGGCACGCCACCCGGCGACCACCTCGTTGAGGGACGTGTCGAGGTCGAGCTCGACCGCGTCCGAGAGGGCCTCGACGAGCTCCACGGTGAAGGCGCGGACCTCCTCGGTGCTGAGGTGACGCACCCACGGGAACACGTCCGGCATGGCGAGCAGCAGCTCACGGGCCCCCGGATCGTGCTTCATGAGCGCGATGAAGATCCGTGACGCGGTGGCCAGGGTCTCGTCCCGCCGCTCTTCGCGGTCGGCGGCCGTGAGGTAGAAGTCCGGCGCGTCGCGATGGGTGACGCGCACCCGCCCCAGCATGGAGGCCCGCTCCGCGACGGCCCGCGGGTTGCGGGACAGGTCGGAGAAGGTGACCGAGTCCGGCCGGGTCCTGGTACTCATGGCTCCACGTTATCAGATCGTATTCTGATTTCGCTCCGCGCCTGCGCTGACCAGGGCTCAGGGGTCGAGGGAGTCGACTTCGGCGGAGGTGGCGCCGCCGGAGAGTTGCGGGTAGCCGGGGCCCCGGTCGAAGAACGGGAGGGGGCCGCGTTCCGCGCGCAGGCGCGCTCGGAGGGTCTCGGTCGCCCCGGCGTCCACGGCGCCGCCGGTGAGGACGACGCCGTAGTCGTCCCGGGCGCCCGCCGTGGAGACCTTGCCGTCGCGGACGTCGGCGGCCACGCGGGACGGGTCGCGGTTCAGCGGGTCGCCCCAGCCGCCCCCGCCGGTGGTGCGGATGCGGATGACCTGGCCGGCGCGGACGGGGCGGTCGTCGACGAGGCCGTCCATCTCCTCGCCGTCGATGTCGACGCGGAACGGGCGTCCCGCGCGGCCGCCGTTGACGCCCCAGCACGACAGGATGGAGCGGTCGGCGATCGACATGTAGTGGGCGTCGCGGAGCATCCGGATGTGCTTGTCGTAGCCGAGGCCGCCGCGGTGCTCCCCCGGCCCGCCCGAGTCGACGGCGAGGCCGAGGCGCTCGACGACGAACGGCCAGCGGGCCTCGGCGAACTCTGCGGGGATGTTGCGGGAGTCGGGCACGACGTGGATGGTGTCCTCGCCGTCGGCGTAGTAGCGGCCCCCGGAGCCGCCGCCGAGCACCTCCCGCATCAGGTAGGGGCCCCGGTCGTCCTCGCCGTAGACGCCGGTGTAGCGGATCGTCTCCTGGTCGGCGGGCATCCGGCCGCCCGTCGCCTTGGCCAGCACGCCCGCGAGGACGCCGAGCAGCCGCAGGATGACGAACGTGCGGGCGTTGGTCGGGGCGGGGAACACGGGCGTGAGCAGGGTGCCCTTCTCCGGGAAGCGCATCTCGATGAGCGGCACCACGCCCTCGTTGACATCGAGTTCGGCGGCCCGCTCGGGGGTGTCGGCGAGGTTGCGCAGGACGGGCGCCAGCCACTTCTTCAGGAACACGCCGCCCGAGTAGTCCCCGGCGTGGTTGATGGGCCCCTTGGCCTGCGGGGACGTCCCGGTGAAGTCGATGACGAGCGGGACGGCGGCCGCCTTGTCGACCGTCAGCGTGATGCGCTGGGCGTGCAGGCGGGGCGGGTCGACGCCGTCGTGCTCGGCGTAGTCCTCCCAGACGAACACCCCGTCCGGGATCTTGGTGAGCAGCTCGCGGCGGAACGTCTCGGTGGTCCGGTCGATGATCGCGTCGAAGCAGGACTCGACGTCGGCGCGGCCGTAGCGGGCGAACAGCTCGCCGAGCCGGCGGGCGCCCATCAGGCACGCCGAGCACTCGGCGTCCAGGTCGCCGGCGAGCGAGTCGGGCATCCGCGAGTTGCGGGTCATGATGGCCAGCGCCGCCCGGTTCGGCACGCCCCGGTCCCACAGCTTGATCGGCGGGACCATCAGGCCCTCCTCGAACGCGCTGCGGGCGTGGCTCGGCATCGACCCGGGGACGGCGCCGCCGATGTCGTCGTGGTGGCCGAACGCCTGGACGAACGCGACCACCTCGCCGCCGTGGAACACCGGGACCGTCACGCACAGGTCGGGCAGGTGCCCGATGCCGCCCTCGGAGAGGTAGACGTCGTTGTGGAAGAAGACGTCGCCGGGCCGCATCTCCTCCGGCGGGAAGTCGCGGGCGACCGGCTGGACGAGCGCCGAGTAGGACCGCCCGGTCAGCTTGCGGAGGCGGCGGTCGTGGATCCCGGCGCGGAAGTCGTGCGCGTCGCGGATCATCGGGGAGCGGGCGGTGCGGGCGATGGCCGTCTCGACCTCGCGCTCCACCGAGGCCAGCGTCCCCTCGACGATCTCCAGCAGGATCGGGTCGGGCGCGGGGCCGGTCATCGGGTCACCACCAGGTTGCCGTGGGCGTCGGGGGCCGCCGTGAAGCCGGGGTGCAGCGGGAGCGTCGAGCCGAACTCCTCGATGACCGCCGGGCCCTCGACGGTGTCGCCGGGCGCGAGTTTCTCGCGCCGGTAGACGGCCGCCTCCTCCCACGCGTCGAAGTAGACGGCCCGGGTACCGGTGCGGGCCCGCGACGGGTCGCCGTCGCCGGGCGGACGCGCGGCTGCGCGCGGCCGCTCGATCGGGCCGATGCCGGAGACCCGCAGGTTGACCCACTCGACCGGATGGCGCGGGTCGTCGCGGTAGCAGTACCCGTAGAGGGCCTCGTGCGCGTCGTGGAAGCGGCGGACGACCTCGGCGCGCAGCCCCTCGTCCGGCGGCCCGGCGGGGGCGGAGACCCGCACCTCGAACGCCTGGCCGTAGTAGCGCAGGTCGGCGGAGCGGGCGAAGCGGCGGCGGTCCTCGGGGAACCCCTCGCGGGCCAGGGCCCCGGCGGCCTCGGCTTCGAGGTCGGCGTAGACGCCGGCGAGGAGCGCGGGGTCGAGCTCGGCGTCGCGGACGACGCGGGTCCGGACGTAGTCGTTCTTCACGTCCACCGTGAGCAGCCCGAAGGCCGACAGGTTGCCGGGGTTCTCCGGGACGACGGCGGCGGGCATGCCGAGGACGTCGAGCAGCCGGCAGGCCAGCAGGGGCCCGGAGCCGCCGAACGCGACGAGCGGGTAGTCGCGCACGTCCAGGCCGCGCTTCACGGTGATCTGCCGGATGGCGTTGGCCTGGTTCCACGCGGAGATCTCCAGGATCCCGGCGGCGGCGCGCTCGACCGGCAGGCCGAGCTCCGCGGCGAGGGCCGCGAGGCCACGGCGGGCGGCGTCCACGTCCAAGGGCACCTCGCCGCCCAGCAGGTGCGGCGGGATGCGGCCGAGGACGGCGTGCGCGTCGGTCACCGTGACCTCGGCGCCGCCGCGCCCGTAGCACAGCGGCCCGGGGTCGGCCCCGGCGCTGCGCGGCCCGACCTTCAGCGCGCCCTCGGGCGAGCGCCACGCGACCGACCCGCCGCCCGCGCCGACGGTCACGATGTCGATCATCGGGATCTTGACGGGGTGGCGGCCGATGGACCCCTCGGTGGTGAGGGTGGGCTCGCCGTCCAGGACGACCGCGACGTCGGTGGACGTCCCGCCGCCGTCCAGCGTCACCACCGAGCCGCGGCCGCCGCGCTCGGCCACGAACGCCGCGCCGAGCGCCCCGGCCGCCGGGCCGGACAGCACGGTCGTGATCGGCTGCCGCGCCACCTCGTCCGCCGACACGACGCCGCCGTTGCTCTTCATCACCAGCAGCCGCGCCGGGACCCGCTCGGCGATCCGCGCGAGGTAGCCGTTCATCGCGGGTTTGACGGCGGCGTCGACGAGCGTCGTCACCGACCGCTCGTACTCGCGGTACTCGCGCAGCACCTCGCACGACAGCGACACGACCGCGTCCGGGTGCTCGCGGGCCAGCACGCCGCGCATCGCCAGCTCGTGGGACGGGTCGGCGTAGGAGTGCAGGAGGCACACCCCGATCGTGAGGACGCCCTGGTCGCGGAACCAGCGGGCCGCCGCGACGGCCGACTCCTCGTCGAACGGGCGCAGCTCGGCGCCGGTGTGGTCGAGCCGCCCGCCGACCGCCCGCACCCGGTGCGCGGGGACGATCCGCGGCGGCTTCACCCAGAAGTAGCTGTTGCCGTAGCCGTCCGGGACGCTCTGCCTGGCGATCTCCAGGATCGACTCGAAGCCCTCGGTGGTGACGAGCCCGAGGTCGTCGATCCGGTCCTCCAGGAGCCGGTTCGTGGCGACCGTCGTGCCGTGCGACAGCGCCGCCACGTCCGCCGGCTCAGCGCCGGTCAGCCGCAGGATCTTCGCGACGCCGTCGGCGAACCCCTCGGCCGGATCGGCGGGCGTCGAGGGCGTCTTGGTGGTGACGAGGGCCCCGTCCCCGTCCAGCGCGACGACGTCGGTGAACGTCCCGCCCGTGTCGATGCCGATCCGCAGCCGCCTCACCATGCACAGAGGTCTACCGGACCCCGGCCACCTGCGAAACCGTCGCAACCTGCCAACGGAGGCGCCGTACTTTCGTGACCGGTGTGCGGATAGGCTGAGCAGCTCTGTTCTGTCCTCACATCTGACGAGACGCTGGAGCCCGTTCATGGCGCTTGAACGCCCCGAGATCGACTTCCCCGAGGGCCAGCCGCCCGCCTACCTCGACATCACCGACATCACCGAGGGCGACGGCCCCGAGGCCGTCAAGGGCTCGCAGGTGTCGATGCACTACGTCGGCGTGTCGTGGTCGACCGGCGAAGAGTTCGACGCGTCCTGGAACCGCGGCGGCACGCTGGACTTCGAGCTCGGCTCCGGCCGCGTCATCAAGGGCTGGGACATGGGCATCGCCGGCATGAAGGTCGGGGGCCGGCGCAAGCTCGTCATCCCGCCGCACCTGGCCTACGGCGACCGCAGCCCGAGCCCCGCCATCAAGCCCGGCGAAACGCTCATCTTCGTCGTCGACCTGGTCGGCGTCAGCTAGCGGCATCCGGCGGCGGGCATCCGGGCGATCTCGCCCGGGGTGCCCGCCGTCGTCGTTTCCGGGCGGGCGCGTCAGCGGGATCGGCGGCCGATGAGGTAGCCGACCGCGACGCCCGCGAGGGCGACCGCTCCGCCGGTTCCGAACGCGGCGGCCATCGGGAGCCAGGCCGGGGGCGGGGCCTCGGCGCGTCCCGGATACACGGTCCCGGCGGCGGGCGGGGCCGCCGGGGTCGCGGGAACCGGTCCCGCCGCCGGGGCCGGGCCGGGGGCCGGCGCGGTGAGGTCGCGTTCGACGGCGGCGAAGAACTCGCCCGCGGTGCGCTTGGCGACGCTGCCGAGCATCCGCTGCCCGACGCCGCCGACCATCCCGCCGACGACCGCGTCCGCGTCATAGTCGATCCGGGTCGCGCCGTCGCCGTCCGACAGCCGGACGCGGACCGTGGCGTCCACCGTGCCGGGCGCGCCCTGCCCGCGGGCGCGCAGCGTGAACGCGCGCGGCGGGTCGGGGTCGGCCAGCTCGACCCGCCCCACGTAGGTTCCCTGGATCGACGCGACGCCCGCGGTGACGGTCACGCGGTAGGCGCCGTCCCCCGTCTCCTCCAGGGAGCGGCACCCGGGGATCGTCCTCGCCAGCACGGCCGGGTCCTGGAGCGCGTCCCAGACGCGGTCGAGCGGCGCGGCGACGCTGGCACTGCCGGTGAGCTGCATGACCCGACTTTAGAGAACCCCCGCCCCTCCCCGAAAGGCAACTTCTGCCGAGTACACGCCGAGGATTGGGCAGATGCGCCCCCGGGAGCGCTGGGAATGGTCAGATATGTCCGCCAGGTTCCGCGCGGGTGCGAACCCCGACCGCCGCTCGCGCGTCAACCGATGCGGACCCACCGCACGTCCTCAGAACTGCAGACCCCCCGAGCGAACGGAGTACGCGGCCGATGCCAGGGAAGACGCCCGTGATCGCCATGGTCGCCGCCGGAGTGTTCGGCGTGGCCGCGGGCGGCTGGCCCATCGTGACCGCCCGGCTGGGCGGCGAGTCAGGCCCGTCCATGCGGACGCAGCTCGCCTCCGTCCTCGACGACCAGCACTGGGCGACGCCCAAGCCCGGGTCCTGGACGATGCCGCAGCCCGCCGCGAACGGCCTGCCGCCCGTCATCAGGAGCATCCAGACGCAGGACCGCGTCGTCTTCCTGACCATCGACGACGGGTACACCTACGACTCGGAGTTCGTGAACCTCGTCCGCAAGGAGAAGGTCCCCATCCTGACGTTCCTGACCTCCACCTACATCAAGGGGCAGGGGCAGTACTTCTGGGCCATGCGAAACGCGGGCTCCCAGATGGAGAACCACACCGTCACGCACCCCAACATGGCGACGCTGAGCGCCGAGGCGCAGAAGAAGCAGATCTGCGACTCCTCCGAGGCCATCACGAAGCAGTACGGGCACCGGCCGCAGATCTTCCGTCCCCCGTTCGGGAGCTACAACCAGACCACCCTCCAGGTGGCCAAGGAATGCGGCATCAAGTCGGTGCTGCTGTGGTCGGCGGAGTTCTACAACGGCACCTCCGGGCCCGGAGTCGGCTACAACGGCTTCGCGCGCGGCGACGGCGGCAAGGGGTTCAAGCCCGGGGACATCATCCTCATGCACTACCGCAAGGGGCTCGCCCAGGAGTTCCAGATGATCCTCGGCTGGATCAGGCAGGCCGGGTTCCGGCCCGCCGCCGTGCAGAACTACCTGCCGCGCTCGCTCGGCGGAAATGCCCCTGACCAGCCGTCCCACGCCTGAAAGCGACCTTCCCGGAGGAAACCCGGTTGGGCCGGAGGGCCGGGCCGTCTGTGCCTAAGGTCAACACGCTGGCGGGGCCGAGGTCCCCTGCTTTCCCGAGCCGGCCCCGCCAGCCTCGCCCCCGCCCGGCGCCCGGGAAACGCCCCGACCGCGCGCCGCCTCAGACGGCGTCGGCGCCCTCGCGGACGCGCAGCGACGGGTCGGCGGCGGCGCGCAGCCGCAGCGTGTACAGGTCGTCGGGCGACAGCGGCATCGCGTCCACCCGGATCCCCTCCGCGTCCTCGACCGCCGACGCGATCACCGCCGACACGGGGATGACGCCGGCCTCCCCCGCGCCCTTGATGCCGAGCGGGTTCAGCGGCGACGGCGTCTCCAGATGGTCGGTCTCGATGCGCGGGACCTCCGTCGCGTACGGCATCAGGAAGTCCATGAACGAGGCGTTGAGCAGCTGCCCCGACTCGTCGTACACCATCCGCTCGTACAGCGCGCCGCCGATGCCCTGCGCGACGCCGCCGTGGATCTGGCCCTCCACCACCATCGGGTTGACGAGCCGCCCGCAGTCGTGCACGACCGCGTACCGCAGGATCGCGACCTCGGCCGTGTCCGGGTCGACCTCCACGATCGCCGCGTGCGCGCCGGAGGCGAACGTCGAGCGCACCGGCGAGTAGTAGTCGCGGCCCTCCAGTCCGGGCTCGTCCCCGGACGCGACGGGCGGCTCGGTGACCGGGCGCCCCACCGCGAACTGCGTCGCCGCCGCGGCCTCCTCGTCGAACGCGTACCGCAGCGGGTTCGACAGCACCGCCACCGTCCGCAGCGGGACGGCCGCGGACCGGTCGCCGCGCACGTGCACGACCCCGTCGGTGATCTCCAGGTCGTCCGGGTCGGCCTCCAGGGCCTCCCCCGCGATGCGCAGCGCCTTGCCGCGGACCTTCCGGCACGCCAGCGCGATCGCGTTGCCGCTCATCACCGCCGCGCGGGACGCGAACGTGCCGACCGCGTACCCGAACCGCCGGGTGTCGCCCGTCGTGACGTGGACGTCCTCGATCGGGACGCCCAGCTCGGCGGCGGCGATCTGCGCGAACACGGTCTCGTGGCCCTGGCCCTGCGAGGTCAGCCCGGTCGAGACGTGCACCCGCCCCGCGGTGTCGATCTCGACGTGCCCGCCCTCGTAGGGGCCGACGCCCGTGCCCTCCACGTAGACGCCGAGGCCGATGCCGAGGCGGCGCCCGCGGGACGCGGCGGCGGCGCGCTCGGCCTCGAACCCGTCCCAGCCGATCAGCTCGCGGGCCTTGCGGAGCAGCTCGGGGTAGTCCCCCGAGTCGTAGATCAGCGGGCGGCCGTCCTGGAACGTCAGGCCCTGGTCGTAGGGGAACTCGTCGGGCTGGATGAAGTTGGCCGCGCGGACGGCGGCGCGGTCGAGACCCAGGTGGCGGGCGATGCGGTCCATCGTCCGCTCCATGCAGAACACCCCCTGCGGGCGGCCCGCGCCCCGGTACGGGGTGACGATCAGGGTGTTGGTGTAGAGGCTGACGACCTCCGCCCGGTACGCGCCGATCCTGTAGGGGCCGAGGAGCTGGGTGGAGGTGACGATCGGGATGATGATCCCGTAGGGGGTGTAGGCGCCGTGGTCGTGCAGGATCCGCACGTCCAGGCCGAGGACGCGGCCCTCGCCGTCGAAGCCGACCCGCACGTCCTGGAGCTGCCCGCGCTCGTGCGCGGCGGAGACGAAGTGCTCGCGGCGGTCCTCGGTCCACTTGATCTCGCGGTCCAGCAGCCGCGCCGCCCACGGCACGAGGACCTCCTCGGGCCACGGGTGGACGATCTTCACGCCGAAGCCGCCGCCGACGTCCGGCGCGATCACCTCGACCTTGCCGTTCGGCAGCCCGAGCCGCGCCGCGATCGCCGCCCGCACGCTGGTGGACGCCTGCGTGGAGGAGTACACGCGCAGCGACCCGTCGTCGGCGTCCCACCGGGCGTAGACGCCGCGGCCCTCCAGGGGCATGGACGCGCTGCGCTCGATGGACAGCCGGAACTCCAGCACGTGCGGCGCGGCGTCGATCGCGGCGGCGGCGTCGCCGTTCTCCTGCACCAGGACGGCGCCCACGTTGCCGGGCACGTCGTCGTGGACGAGGTGCTCGGCGCGGGCCGCCTTCTCGATGCCGACGACGGGGGGCAGGGGCTCGTACTCGACGCGGATACGCTCGACGGCGTCCTCGGCCAGGTAGCGGTCGCGGGCGACCACCATCGCCACGGGCTCGCCGACGTGCCGGACGACGTCGCGGGCCAGCGGGTACCCGGTGCGGCCGTGGGTCAGGGCGGGGTGCGGGATGAGCAGCGGCAGCGGGGCCCCGACCTTCCCGGGCAGGTCCTCCCAGGTGTAGACGGCGACCAGCCCGTCGACGTCGAGCGCCTCCGACACGTCGATGTCGGTGATCCGGGCGTGCGCGTGCGGGGAGCGCACGAACGCCGCCGCGAGCGCGTCCCGCCCGAGGTCGTCGAGGAAGCGGCCGCGCCCGGTGAGGAGCCTGGCGTCCTCGCGCCGCTCGACCGGTTCACCGAAGACCCGGGTGCCCATTCACGACTCCTCGACCGTTTCTTCGCCGGGGGACGACCCCCCGCACTCGCTCAGTTCTTTGCGGGGGGACGGCCCCCCGCACCCCCCGGGCCCGCTCAGTTCCTTGCGGGGGGACGACCCCCCGCACCCCCCGGACCCGCTCAGTTCCTTGCGGGGGGACGACCCCCCGCACCCCCCGGACCCGCTGAGGAGATCGGCGGCCCGGTGCACCGACTTGACGATGTTCTGGTAGCCGGTGCACCGGCACAGGTTCCCCGAGATCCCCTCCAGGACCTGGTCCTCCGTCGGGCGCGGCGTCTCCCGGAGAAGGGCGGTGACGGTGCAGAGGAAACCGGGCGTGCAGAAGCCGCACTGAAGTCCGTGGCACTCGCGGAACGCGCGCTGCACCGGCGACGGCGTCCCGTCCGGCGCGGCGAGCCCCTCGACGGTGGTGACCTCGTGGCCCGCGGCGGTGACGGCGAGCATCAGGCACGAGCGGACCGGGTCTCCGTCCAGCAGGACGGTGCAGCACCCGCAGACGCCGTGCTCGCAGCCGACGTGCGTGCCGGTGAGCCCGAGGTCGTGCCGGAGCAGGTCCGACAGCAGCCGCCGCGCCGGGACGCGGGCCGTGCGGTGCGTCCCGTTGACGGTCAGCGCGACCTCGAAGCCCTCGGTCATCAGTCCTCCGCCCTCCGCAGCGCCTCGGCCGCGGCCGAGGCCAGGGCGCGCTCGGCGAGCACGCCGGTCAGGTGGCGCCGGTACGCGGCGCCCGCGTGGATGTCGGGTTCGGGATCGATCCGCTCCCGGACGTGCGCGGCGGCCGCCGCCCAGTCCCCGCGGGGACCGGCCGCGCCGGTCAGGTCGAGGACGAGCGGCGTCGGCGCGATGCCGAGGAACCCCGCCCGCGCGGAGGCGACCCGCAGGTCCTCGTCGAGGCCGACGACGGCGGCGACGCCGCTCAGCGCGTAGTCGCCGTGCCGCCGCGCCGTCTCGGCGAACGCGGTGCCGGTGCGGGGCGGCGCGGCCGGGAAGAACGCAGAGACGGCCAGCTCGCCGGGCTCCAGCGCCGACTCCAGCGGCCCGCGGAAGAACGCGGCGGCCGGGATGGTGCGGCGGCCCCGCGCCGACGCCGCCTCGACCGTCCCGCCGAGGACGGCCAGCACCGCGGGCATCTCGGCGGCGGGGTCGGCGTGCGCGAGGCTGCCGACGACCGTCCCCCGGTTGCGGATCACCGGGTGCGCGACGTGCCGGAGCGCCCGGCCGAGCAGCGGCTGCACGGCCGCCGCCTCCGCCGAGCGCTCCACCCGCGCGTGCCGGGCGAGGGCGCCGACGCGCACGCCCTGGTCGCCGACGTGCAGCGTGTCCAGTTCGGCGACGCGGTTGATGTCGACGAGGGCCGGCGGCGCGGCCAGGCGCATGTTGAGCAGCGGGATCAGGCTCTGCCCGCCCGCGAGCACCTTCGCGCCGGGCGCGGCGGCCAGCGCGTCCAGGGCCTCGCCGAGCGTGCCCGGCGAGGCGTACCCGAACGGAGGCGGTTTCACCGCGCCGTCCTGTCAGCTCGCATCGTCCCTCGGTGTACCCGTTTCGGGCGGCTCCTGCCCGGAGTGCCGGACGGGGCCGCCGATCTCCTCCTCCGCCGGGGCGATGACGCCGCCGCCGGCGTCCTCCGGCCGGCGCAGCACGTTCAGGACGTGGTAGCCGACCAGGACGGCGATGGTACCGAGCGCGATGCCCTGCAGCGGGAAGTCGTCGGTGATCCGGAGTGTCACGTTCCCGATCGCCAGGATGATCGCGGCCGCCACCGGGACGAGGTTGACCGGGTCGCCGAAGTCGACCCGGTTCTCGATCCAGATCTTCGCGCCGAGCAGCCCGATCATGCCGTAGAGGACGACGGTGATGCCGCCGAGGACGCCGCCCGGCGTCGCGGCGACGAGGGCCCCGAACTTCGGGCACAGCCCGAACAGGATCGCCACGACGGCGGCGACGAGGTAGGCGGCCGTCGAGTAGATCCGGGTCGCGGCCATGACGCCGATGTTCTCGGCGTAGGTGGTGGTGGGCGAGCCGCCCACGGCGGTGGCGAGGGCGGTTCCGACGCCGTCGGCGGCGATGGCCCGGCCGAGGACCGGGTCCAGGTCGTCGTGCGTCATCGCGGCGACGGCCTTGACGTGCCCGGTGTTCTCCGCGATCAGGGCGATGACGGCGGGCAGCGCCAGCAGGATCGCCGAGGTCTTGAAGTCGGGGGCGTGCAGGTCGGGAAGCCCGAACCAGTCGGCCGCCTTCACGCCCGTGAGGTTCACCCGCTCGTGCGGGAACGCGGTGGCGACGCAGTAGGGGCCCTCGGCCGCGCACGGCTTGCCCGCCCCGTCCAGCAGGTTCTGCCCCGGCAGCACGGACGTGATCTTGCCCGCGGCGGCGTCGAGCAGCCACGACAGGGCGAAGCCGAACACCAGCGCCAGCAGGATCGTGATCCGCGCCCAGAACCCCCGCAGCAGCACCGCGCAGAGCACCGCGAACGCCAGCGTCGCCAGCGCGACCCACTGGTCCTGGGGCCAGTACACGGTGGCGACGACCGGGGCCAGGTTGAACCCGATCAGCATCACCACGGCGCCGGTGACCACCGGCGGGAACACCTTGTGGATGACCTCGCCGCCCGCGACGTGGATGAGCACGCCGACCACCGCGAGCACCAGGCCCGCGACGAAGATCGCCCCGGTGACGGTGGCGCTGTCGCCGCCCGCCGCGCGGATCGCCGCGACCGCGCCGACGAACGAGGCGCTCGTGCCGAGGTAGCTCGGCACCCGGCCGCCCACGATCAGCAGGAACAGGATCGTCGCGATCCCGGACATCATGATCGCGAGGTTGGGGTCCAGGCCCATCACGACCGGGAACACGAACGTGGCCCCGAACATCGCGACCACGTGCTGGGCGCCGATGCCCGCGGTCCGCGGCCACGACAGCCGCTCGTCCGGGCGGACGACCTCCCCTGGGGGCGGCGTGCGCCCGTCCCCGTGCAGCTTCCAGCCGATCACCATCGGGGGTCCTCCTGCTCAAGCCGGCCGCGTTCCCGCGGGCCTGTCATGCGGGCAAGGTAGATCTACCCTGTTGGGCGGGCATCGGCGACTTCTGCCAAATGCCGCGCCCAGGATTGGGAGGACCGGCCGGTGCGCCGGCGGGCCGGTCCGGGGTGACGGCCCTCCGGGCGTTCCGGTGCGGCGTCCCGGCACCGCCGGGACACCGCCGCTACCCTCAGATACCCCGCATGCGCAGCACGTGAAGGGCGAGGGTGAGGTTGAGTCGCAGATGGGCGTCCTCGGTGAACGCTCCGAGCATCCTTTCCAGCTTCCCTATGCGGTACCGCAGCGTGTTGTAGTGGAAGTGCAGCCGGCGGGCCGTCTCGGCGACGTTGAGGTTCGTCTCCAGCAGCACCTGGAGGGTGCGGCGCAGGTCCACCAGCTCCGGCTCGTCGTCGGCGGCGAGGTCGCCCAGCGTCTCGCGGACGAACGCGTGCAGCTCCTCAGGGTCGGAGACGAGGCTCAGCAGCCGGTACACGCCGAGCTGGTCGAAGTGCGCCCGCGCGCCCGCGCCGTTGAGCTGGCGCCCGACCCGCACGGCCTTCACCGCCTGCTCGTAGGCCTCGGGGAGCGCGGCGGGCGAGGCCACCGTCCGGCTGATGCCGGTGGAGAACGTCCGCCGCACCGGCATGTGCTCGGCGAAGACCGACGAAGCCTCCTTGACCATCGCCTGGACCGGGCCGGCCGTCCACTCGGCGGGGTCGTCGCCCTCGGCGCCGACGATCGCCACGACCTCGTGGGCGAAGCTCGCGACGGCCGCGCCCCGGTCGTGGCGCCGGACGGCCGCCGTCCACGCGGCGGCCAGGCGCTCCTGCGCGGCCCGCTCCTCGGCGCCGCGCACGCCGCGCGGGCCGTCGGGCTCGGCCGCCCTGCCGCGGCCCTTCCCCTCGCCCTCCTGGGCGGCCGCGCCGCGCGGGCGCCCGTCCAGCTCGGCGACGACCACCATCATCGGGCGGTCCAGGTCCCAGCCGAACCCGCCGCAGTGCGCGACGATCCGGTCGTCGCCGCCCGCGCGCCCCGCGAGGATGTCGCGCAGGAAGTCGGCGCGGTACTTGCTCTCCACGGCCGCGACGGCCTGCTGCTTGGTCACCACGAGCGCGGCGACGGTCGCGGCGCGCTCCAGGATGCCGAGGTCGGTGCCGCGCAGGGTGCCGCCGGGGCTGAACGCGACGATCCGGCCGTGGTCGAAGCCGCCCGCCATCACGGGCACGACCAGGTGGTCGCCGGTGCCGTGCGCGCCGACGATGCCGCAGCCGCCGCGGCCGCACGCCGCGTGCCGGCCCGCGTCGAAGGCCCGCATCGCCTGCACGTGCTCGTCGGGGCCGGCGCCCGCGAGCACCCGCTGCTCTCCGTCCAGCACGACGACCGCCACGTCCAGCAGCGTCGCGACCTCGTCCACGACCTCCTGGAGGCCGCCGCCGCACAGCACGATCTGCACGAGCGCCCGGTGCACCTCCTCGGTGCGGGCGAGGACGGCCGCCTGCCGGTTCAGGATGTCGGTCAGCACCTGGTTCAGGATGTCGTCGAAGCCGACGTCGTTCGGGAGCAGGATCAGGGGGAAGCCGCGCCGGTCCGCCTGCGCGATCATCTCGGCGGGGAGCGAGTCCAGGTAGCGGCCGAGCTTGATGGCCAGCGCGGCCAGGCCGCGCTCGTCCAGGTCGGACACCAGGTTGTCGAGCGACTGGGGGGTGTTGCGGAGGGGGTAGCCGGTGGTCAGCAGCAGTTCGTTCGGTTTGACCCACGACAGGATGTCGGGGACCTCCATCACGTTCAGCCGCTGCACGACGCGTTCGAGTCCGGCACGTCCGGCGATGAGGCGGGCGCCGTTCAGGGTGCTGACGCCGAGGACCTCGCCGACCGAGAGGCCGTAGGTCAGGGTTCCGGTACTCGCGAGCCTGAGGGCCGGTGGGCCCGGGTCCGCAGTGGTGTAACTCATGCCAGGGGTCACCTCGCCTTTTGGTGCGTACATCGCCCGTAACGGCGTGATCGCTACCGATTCCTGATCAACACTGACAACAAAGACGAACGATGACAACCATCCTTGGCAGAATTCTCCATACGTCCGATGCCGGGCCCGTTCTACCGTCATGCCGGAGGCCGGGCCGCCCGCACGCCGTGCGGCCGCCGACACCGGCCTCGGGAGGATCCGTGACCGCTCTCGTCCGCGACCCGATCCGGCTCCCGGCCCGTCCCCGCCCCGCGGGACGGCCCCCCGCCGCCGGCGCCGCGAGCCTCGCGCTGCGGCCGCTGCTCGACCCGCCGCGCCGCCCGGCCCGCGTCATCGCGGTGTTTCCGGCCGCGCTGTACCTGGAGGTGCGGGGAGGCCCCGAGCCGCGCGTGCTCGCCGTCGTCACCTCCGACGCCGGACGCCTGCCGAACGCGGTGGTGGTCGTCGCCGGCCGCCGCGAGCACCCGTTCCGGTCCGTCCGCGAGGGCGCGGACGCGTTCGTCGGCGACGGCCGGATCGAGGCGGAGGGCCTCACCGTGCAGGTGCGCCGCTGGTGGGATCCCTCCCCCGCCCTCGGCGCACTGCGGCCGGACGCGCTGGCCCGGGGCGTGCGCGCCCTGGAGGCCGAGCTGACCGCGGCGGGCGCGCTCACCGCGGCCGGGCCGTCGGGCGGCGGCCTCGCCGGGCATCCCGACCCCGGCGCGCTCGCCGCGGCCTGCGCCTCCGGCGACCTCGCGGGCGCGGTGGAGGCGGCCGAGCGGATCGTGGGCCTCGGCCCCGGGCTGACGCCGACCGGCGACGACATCCTGTGCGGCCTGCTGGTCGCGCTGCGGCTGGTCGGCGGCGCCGTCCGGCACGGCGGGGCGGTGCGGCTGGCCGACTGGCTCGGCGCGGCCGTCACCGCCGACGCGGGCACCCGCACGACCGCGCTGGCCGCGACGCTGCTGCACTGCGCGGCGGCGGGCCACGCGGGCGCCGAGGTGGCCGCCGTCCTGCGCGGCGTCGCGGGCCACGAGCCCGCGCAGGCCGCCGTCCGCCGCCTGCTGGCGGTGGGCCACACGTCGGGCACGGACCTGGCGCACGGCGTCCTCGCCGGCTGCCGCGCCGCGCTCGGAGGGCGCGTATGAGGGACTGGGTCGAGGTGCGGCGGGGGGGCTACCACGATTCGGTCACGCTGATGCGGGTGAGCCGGCGGCTGTCGGAGCGGCCGGGCGTCGCCGGGGCCATGGTCGCGATGGGCACCGGGCTGAACCGCGAGATGTTCGGCCGCATGGGCTTCGCCGTGCCGGACGAGGCCGGGCCCGACGACCTGGTCGTGGCGATCCGGGTCGAGGACGAGGGGCCGGGCGGAGCCGGCCTCGCCGAGGCCGGAGAGGCGCTGGAGGGGCTGCTGCGGGAGGCCTCCCGCCCGCCCGCGCGGGAGGGGCTGCTGGGCGCGCCGGCTCCGGCCAGGACGACCGGGTCCGCGGCGGCCCGCGGCGAGGCGACCGTGGCGCTGCTGTCGGTGCCGGGGCCGCACGTCCTCCCCGAGGCGATGGACGCCCTGGACGCCGGCCTCAACGTGATGATCTTCAGCGACAACGTGCCGGTCGCGCAGGAGATCGCGCTGAAGGAGGCGGCGGCGCGGCGCGGGCTGATCGTGATGGGCCCGGACTGCGGGACGGCCGTGGTCGGCGGTGCGGGCCTCGGGTTCGCCAACGCGGTGCGGCCCGGCCCGGTGGGCGTCGTCGCGGCGTCCGGGACGGGCGCGCAGCAGCTGATGTGCCTGCTGGACGCCGCGGGCGCCGGCGTCAGCCACGTGCTCGGCGTCGGCGGCCGGGACCTGTCGCCCGAGGTGAGCGGGCGGTCGGCGCTGGCGGCGCTGGCCGCGCTGGACGCCGACCCGGCCACCGAGCTGATCGTGCTGGTGTCCAAGCCGCCCGCGCCGCAGGTGCTGGACCTGATCCGGGAGGCGGCGCGGCGCCTGGACACCCCCGTGGTGTTCGCGCTGCCGCTGCCCGGCGAGGACGACCTGACGCGGGCCGCGGAGAAGGCGCTGAGGGCGCTCGGCCGCCCCGTCCCGGTGTGGCCCCGCTGGACCTCCCCGCGCGGCGCCGCGCCCGTGTCCGGACGGGCGCTGCGCGGCCTGTTCGCGGGCGGGACGCTGCGCGACGAGGCCGAGATGATCGCGCGTGACGCGCTCGGCCGGGAGCTGGAGGCGCGCGGCCACCGGTTCACCGACTTCGGCGACGACGCCTACACGCGGGGCCGCGCCCACCCGATGATCGACCCGACGCTGCGCCTGGAGGCCCTGCGCGCCGAGGCCGCCGACGGCGGCTGCGGCGTCCTGCTCCTGGACGTGGTGCTCGGCCACGGCGCCGAGCCCGATCCGGCCGCCGCGCTCGCCCCCGCCGTCGCCGCGGCGCTGCGGGACCGCTCCGACCTCGCCGTCGTGGTGTCGCTGTGCGGGACGCCCGCCGACCCGCAGGACCGCGACCGGCAGGCCGTCGCGCTGTGCGAGGCGGGCGCCGACGTGTTCGCCTCCAACGCGCAGGCGGCCCGGCACGCCCTCACGCTGGTGGACGGGCCGATCGCCGAAGGGACGCCCCGATGAGCGACCACCATGGCACGCACCGGGACGTGCACCGCGCGCACCGGCTGGGCGGGCTGCTCTCCCGCGAGCCGAGCGTCGTCGCGACCGGCGTGGAGGTGCTCGCGAGCGCGCTCGCCGACCAGGCCGTCCCGGTCGAGGCCGTCGACTGGCGGCCGCCGCCCGCCGGGACGGAGGCCGCGCTGGCGGCGGTCCTCGGCGCCCCCGGCCACGCCGAGGCCAACGCGCGCGCCGTCCGGCGGATGGTGACGGCGCGCCCGCACCTGGTGGACGTGCGCCCCGCCCGCGACGTGCTCGGCCTGGAGCCGGGGACGTTCCTGCACGCCGGCCCGCCGCTGGAGTGGGGCCGCGCGTCCGGCCCCATGCGCGGCGCCCTCATCGGCGCGATGCTCCTGGAGGGGCTCGCCGAGACGCCGCGCGGCGCCGAGCGCCGGCTGGAGCGCGGCGCGGCGGTGTTCGAGCCGTGCCACCACCACGCGGCGGTCGGCCCGATGGCGGGCGTCGTCAGCCCGTCCATGTGGATGCTCGTGGTCGAGGACGCCGAGCACGGCGGGACGTCCTACTGCTCGCTGAACGAGGGCCTCGGGAAGGTGCTGCGGTACGGGGCGTACGGGCCGGAGGTGATCGAGCGGCTGGCGTGGATGGGCGAGGTGCTCGGCCCGGCGCTGCGGGAGGCCGTGCGGCGGCATGGGCCGGTCGACCTGATGTCGCTCATCGCGCAGGCCCTGCAGATGGGCGACGAGCTGCACAACCGCAACCGGGCGGCGACGTCGCTGCTGCTGCGCGAGCTGGCGCCCGCGCTCGCGGCGGCCGAGGAGGTGCCCCGGGCGAGGGCCGCCGAGGCACTGGCGTTCGCGGCGGGCAACGACCACTTCTTCCTCAACGCGGGGATGGCGGCGGCCAAGGCGTGCGCGGACGCGGCCCGCGGCGTGCCGGGTTCCAGCCTCGTCGTGGCGATGGCCCGCAACGGCACCGATTTCGGCATCCAGGTGTCGGGGACGGGCGACCGCTGGTTCACCGGCCCCGCCGGCGTCCCGGACGGCCTCTACCTCGGTGCCTACGGTCCGGACGACGCCAACCCCGACATCGGCGACTCGGCGATCACCGAGACGGCCGGGATGGGCGGGTTCGCGCTCGCCGCCGCGCCCGCGATCGTGCGGTTCGTGGGCGGCGAGGTCCCCGACGCGGTCGCCGCGACCCAGCGGATGTACGAGATCACCCTCGCCGAGCACCCGGTGCTGCAGATCCCGCTGCTGTCGTTCCGCGGCACCCCGGTCGGCGTGGACGTCGCCCGCGTCGTCCGCACCGGGATCCTGCCCGTCATCGACACCGGCATCGCCGGGCGGGAGCCCGGCACGGGCCAGGTCGGCGCGGGGCTGGTCGAGCCGCCCGCGAACGTGTTCACCGACGCCCTGCACGCCCTCGCGGAGACGGTGTAGCGGTCGCGGTGCGGTACGGCCGCCGCGGCGGGGGTAACGTCGCCGCATGAGCGAGTCGATCACCGGGGGGCGCGCCCTGACGGGCGAGCAGTTCGCCCTGAGCGCGGGGCACTACCAGGCAGTCGTCACCGAGGCGGGCGCGAGCCTGCGCGAGCTGACCCACCAGGGGCGCCCGCTGGTGCTGACGCACGGCGCCGACGAGCCGGCCCCCGGCGCGTCCGGGCACCTTCTGGTCCCGTGGCCGAACCGCGTCGACCGCGGCCGCTACGAGTACGGCGGCGAGACGCACCGGCTCGACCTGTCCGAGCCCGACCTGGACTGCGCGATCCACGGGCTGGTCCGCTGGGTGTCGTGGACGGCCGCCGAGCACGAGCCCGACCGGGTGCGCCTCACCCACCGGCTGCTCGGCACGGCCGGGTACCCGTTCCGCCTCGACCTGGAGGCGGAGTACGTCGTCGACGCCGACGAAGGGCTGCGCGTGCGGATGACCGCGCGCAACACCGGGACGCGGACCGCGCCCTACGGCCACGGCGCGCACCCCTACCTGACGGTCGGCGAACGCATCGACGGCTGCACGGTCACGCTGGGCGCCGACCGGTACCTCCCGGTGGACGACCGGGCGATCCCGTCCGGGCCGTCCCTGGACGTCACCGGCACCCCGTACGACCTGCGCACCGGGCCCGTGTTCGGCGACCGGCGGATCGACAACGCGTTCACCGGACTCAACCGCGACGGCCACGGCCGCACCTGGGCGACGCTGTCCGGGGGCGACCGCGCGGTCGCGCTCTGGGCCGACGAGACGCACCCGTGGATGGAGATCTACACCGCCGACGACTCCGCGCGCCCCCGCATGGGGCTGGGGGTCGAGCCGATGACGTGCCCGCCCCACGCGTTCGTGTCCGGGGAGGGCGTCGTGGACCTCGAACCCGGCGCCGAGTTCAGCGGAACCTGGGGGATCCGGGCGTCCTGATCACCCGGGATCGGTTCCCTACCCGGCGGCGGTTGGGGGATCATTGGCAGGGTGAACCTCAGCGTCTCCTCGTACGACGATCTGTCCGCGCGCATCGCCGCCGTCCGCGACGCCCACGGCGAGCGCTTCCCCGGCGGCGCGGAAGGCCGCCAACCGGTCCACACGGTCTACGTCCCGGCGGACCGGTTCTCCCGGTCGACGCCCGCCGACTTCGGCGCCGAGGCGCTGCGGCTGCTGAACACCCACACGCCCGGCGCCGGGTCGTTCGGCGCGGCGTTCGGGCTCGATCCCGAACTCGCCGGGCCGGTGCGGGAGCGCGTCGCGGCGAAGCTGGCCGCCGAGCCGGTGGAGGACGTCCGGATCGACTTCGAGGACGGCTACGGCGTGCGCGACGACGCGGAGGAGGACGCCCACGTCGAGCAGGTCGTCGAGGCGGTCGGCGCCGCGTACCAGGTGAAGGGCCTGCCGCACTACTGGGGGCTGCGGGTCAAGTCGTTCGCCGACGGCGGCCACGAGCGCGCGATGCGGACGCTGGACGGGTTCCTCACCGCGCTGCGCGACCGGCTCGGCCGGCTGCCCGGCGGGTTCACCATCACCTTCCCGAAGGTGACCTCGGTCGATCACATCAGGCTGTTCGTGGAGTTCCTCGACCGGCTGGAGACCTCCCTCGGGCTGCCGCAGGGCATCCTGCGGTTCGAGGTCCAGATCGAGACGCCGCAGGCACTGATGGACGACGTGGAGAACCGGATCGGGCTCCAGCCCTTCGTCACCGAGGCGCA
This sequence comes from Actinomadura coerulea, assembly GCF_014208105.1. Lineage (NCBI taxonomy): Bacteria > Bacillati > Actinomycetota > Actinomycetes > Streptosporangiales > Thermomonosporaceae > Actinomadura > Actinomadura coerulea. The sequence goes on along the minus strand of NZ_JACHMQ010000001.1, from coordinate 716,478 downwards.
GGGCCGCGTCACCGCCGCCCACTTCGGCGTGTTCGACTACACCGCCGCGCTCGGGCTGCCGCCGCACGAGCAGCGGCTCGACCACCCCGCCTGCGACTTCGCCCGGCACATCATGCAGGTGTCGCTGGCGGGCACCGGGGTGCGGCTGTCGGACGGCTCCACCAACATCATCCCCCGCAACGACGGGCCCGACGAGGTCAACGCCGCGTGGGCCGCGCACGCCGCGCACGTCCGGCACTCGCTGGCGCACGGCTTCTACCAGGGCTGGGACCTGCATCCCGCGCACCTGCCGAGCCGGTACGCGGCGGTGTACGCCTTCCACCTGAGCGGCGTCGACGACGTCATCGGACGGGTCCGCGCCTGGCACGAGCAGGCGGGGAACGCCAGCGGCGTCCTGGACGAGCCCGCCACGATCACGGCGCTCACCGCCCGGCTGCGCCGCGCGGTCGACTGCGGGGCGCTGGACGAGAGCGTCCTGCCCGCGGGCGACTGAGCGCGGACAGGTCCTCCGGGGTGTCGATGTCGTCGGGTGCGGCGACGTCGTCGCACGGGACGGGCGTCACCAGCTCCGGGTGGGCGCGCAGGTAGCCGCGCGCGCCCTGGTCGCCGACCGCCGCCTCGGCGACGCCCGCGAGATGACCGGCGCCCAGCAGGACGGGGTTGCGCGGCGCTCCCCCGTAGGTGGCGACGGCGATGCCCGCGCCCTCCTCGAACGCCGCGATCAGCCGTTCCACGGCGGCGGGCGTCACCAGGGGCTGGTCGACCAGGGCGACCACCACGGCGGGGCAGCCGGGCGGCAGCGCGGCGATCCCGGCGCGCAGGGACGAGCCCATGCCGTCGCGCCAGTCGGGGTTGGGCACGACGACGGCGCCGATGACCTCGATCTGCGCGGCGCCCGCCACCACCAGGACCGGGGAGCAGCCCCCGTCCCGCAGCGTGCGGACGCCCCGGTCGACGAGCCGCTCGCCCTCCAGCTCCAGCGTCGCCTTGGGGCGGCCGAAGCGGCGGCCCTCCCCCGCCGCCAGCAGCAGGCCGGCCGGTGCTTCCTCACTGCGCAACGTCATCCCGCGAGGGTAGTGCCGTCAGCCCGGCTCGGCGTGGATGCGGCCGCTGGTGTCGGTGAGCGGGCGGCCGGAACCGCCCCAGCGCAGCTGGACCAGCTCCGCCGCGATCGACACGGCCGTCTCCTCCGGCGTGCGGGCGCCGAGGTCCAGGCCGATCGGCGAGCGCAGCCGGGCCAGCTCGGCGCCGGTCAGGCCCGCCTCGCGGAGCCGCGCCGTCCGGTCGTCGTGGGTGCGGCGCGAGCCCATCGCGCCGACGTAGCCGGCATCGGTCCGGAGCGCCACCTCCAGCAGCGGCACGTCGAACTTGGGGTCGTGGGTGAGGACGCAGATCGCCGTCCGCCCGTCGATGGCGCCGCGCGTCTCCTCCAGGAACCTGTGCGGCCACTTCACCACGACCTCGTCGGCCTCGGGGAACCGCTTGGGCGTCGCGAACACCGGCCGCGCGTCGCACACCGTCACGTGGTACCCGAGGAACTTGCCGATCCGGGCGACGGCCGCCGCGAAGTCGATAGCGCCGAACACCAGCAGCCGCGGCGGCGGCGCGAAGGAGTGCACGAAGACGGTGAGGTCGTCCAGCCGCCGCTCCCCCTCCGGCCCGTAGTGCCGCTGGCCGGTGAGGCCCTGGGCGAGCATGCCGCGCGCGTCGTCGTCCACCGCCGCGTCGAGGCGGGCCGCGTGCGGGGCGCCGGGCGCGAGGGACCCGGACGCGCGGTCGGCCCAGACCACGCGGCGGGCGCCGATCCGCCCGGGCCCGGCCACGACGGTTGCGACCGCGACCGGCTCGCGCGCCCCGATCGCGGCGGCGACGTCGCCGAACTCGGGGAAGGTGTCCGGGCTGACCGGCTCCACCAGCACGTCCAGGATCCCGCCGCAGGTCAGCCCGACGGCGAACGCGTCGTCGTCGCTCACCCCGTACCGCTGGACGACGGGTTCGCCGGTCTCCAGCACCGTCTGCCCCAGCTCGTAGACGGCGCCCTCGACGCAGCCGCCGGACACGCTGCCCGCGACCTCCCCGTCGGGCGAGACCGCCATCGCCGCCCCCGGAGGGCGCGGCGCGCTGCGGAAGGTGTTCACGACGGTCGCGAGCGCGAACGTCCGCCCGGACCCGTACCAGCCGGCGATGTCGCCGAGCACGTCACGCATGAGCCCTCCCCTTTCCGGCGCCCGCGACGAGGCGGGCCAGCTCCTCCAGGGCGGCCAGGCTGTGCCCGGAGGTGAAGTCGTCGACGTGCGGGAGCGCCGCGGCCATGCCCGCGGTGAGCGGCTCGTACCCGGGCCGCGCCTTGTGCGGGTTCGCCCACACCACCCGGTGCGCGAGCCGGTGCAGCCGCGCCATCTGCTCGCCGAGCAGCCCGGCGTCGCCGCGCTCCCACCCGTCCGAGGCGATCACCACGACCGCTCCGCGCGCCAGCCCCCGCTGCCCGAACCGGTCGAGGAACTCCTTCAGCTCCTCGCCGAGGCGCGTGCCGCCGCTCCAGTCGGGGATGGCCGCGGACGCCGCCGCCATCGCCGCGTCCGGGTCGCGGTGCCGCAGCTCCCGGGTGAGGCGGGTCAGGCGCGTCCCGGCGCTGAACACCTCGACGTCCCTGCCGCCCGAGCGCGCGGCGGCGTGCGCGAACCGCAGCAGCGCGTCGGCGTACGGGCTCATCGATCCGCTGACGTCCACGACCAGCACGACCCGTCGCGGCCGGGTGCGGTGGCTCCGGTGCCGGAGCAGGGACGTCTCGCCGCCGCGCCGCAGCGTCTCCCGGACGGTGCGCGCCGGGTCGAGCCGCCCGGTCGGCGCCGGCGCGAACCGCCGCGACCTGCGCCGCTCGGCGCCCGCGTCCAGCAGGGCGATGAGCCGCGCGACCTCGGCGCGCTCGGCGGCGCCCAGCCGCGCGACGTCGCGGTCGCGGAGCACCTCGACGCCGCTGGCCGTGGCCGCCTCCAGTTCCCGCGACTCCTCCCCTCCGCCGCGCCCGCCCGGCTCCGCCATCGGGATCCGGCGCACCACGACGGGCGGCCTCCTTCGCCCCGGGCGCGGGGTCTCGCCGGAGAAGTACGCGGCGAAGCAGCGGTCGTAGCGGGCGAGGTCGTCGGGATCGGCGCACAGGGTGAGCCGCCCCGCCCAGTACACGTCGTGCGGGTCGAGCACGTCGAGATGGTCGAGGGCGGTGAGCATCGCCTGGACCCGCTCGGGATCGGCGGCCCCGCCCGCCGCGCGCACCGTCCGGGCGAAGCCGACCATCGTCTCGATGACGTCCCGGTCCACGGCTAACCCCCGCCGAGCAGGGCCGCCAGCCCGGCCGCTCCGTCGCCGCCGAGCACGCGCTGCTGGTCCTCGCGGTACTTCAGGACGGCGCCGAGCGTCACCGCCGCCGTCCCCGGGTCGAGGTCGCGGACGCCGAGGGCCACGAGCGCCTCCGTCCAGTCCAGGGACTCGGCGACGCCCGGCGGCTTCAGCAGGTCGGTCTCGCGCATCCGCTGCGCGGCCCGCGCCACCTGCCCGGCCAGCCGCTCCGCCGCGTCCGGCAGCCGCCGCCTGATGATCGCGACCTCGCGGTCGTAGGAGGGGTGCTCCAGCCAGTGGTACAGGCAGCGCCGCTTCAGCGCGTCGTGGACCTCGCGGGTGCGGTTGGACGTCACCACGACCACCGGCGGCCGCTCGGCCCGGATCGTGCCGAGCTCGGGGACGGTGATCGTGAAGTCGCTGAGGACCTCGAGCAGGAACGCCTCGAACTCGTCGTCGGCGCGGTCGAGCTCGTCGACGAGCAGCACGCTGGGGGACGTCTCCAGTGCCTGGAGCAGCGGCCGCGCCAGCAGGAACCGCCGGTCGTAGAGCTCGCCCTCCAGCCGCGACACGTCGCTGACGCCGGCGGCCTCCGCCGCGCGCAGGTGCAGGAGCTGGCGGGGGAAGTCCCAGTCGTAGAGCGCCTGCGAAGCGTCGAGCCCCTCGTAGCACTGCAACCGGATCAGCGGCGCGCCGAGGGCCCGCCCGAGCGTCTTGGCCAGCTCGGTCTTGCCGACGCCGGCCTCCCCCTCCAGGAACAGGGGCCGGCCCATCCGCAGGGCGAGGAAGCAGGCCGTGGCGAGCCCCTCGTCGCACAGGTAGCCATGCCTGTCGAGCAGGCCCGCGAGCTCCGCGGGCGATCCGACCTGGTCCATGGTCATCGGCGCCGCCTCCCCCACGGATCACAGGCTACTCAGCCCGAGACCCAAGTCACACACCCGGTTCTGCCACGGATCCGGCTCGGCCGTACGCCGGTCCGCCGTCGCCGCGAACCCACCCCCGCCTAAAAACCTGTTAAAGCAGTAGGGAAAGTTGACTTTTGGACGCGGGCTGAGCAGCATCGGAGCCATGCGAAGCGGTGATCCCGGTGACCTGCCCCATGGGGGCGACCTGACCGACGAGGCGACCTACGAGCGCGTCCGATCCCCGTCCCGGAGGGGGCTGCTGCGGCTGTCGGCGGGAGCCGGCCTGACCGCCGGCCTCTCCGCCGCCCTCGGCCCCCGGCCCGCGGGCGCCGCGACCGGGATCGTGAAGCCGCTGCCCCCGGAACTGTTCGTCCCGCAGGGCACGAACGCCGAGATGCGGTGGGAGGCCATGCGCGGGCAGGGGTACCTCACGCCCGCCGACCGGTTCTTCGTCCGCAACCACGTCGCCACCCCGCTCATCGACGCGCGCACCTGGCGGCTGAGGCTGTGGGGAACCGGTCTGCGCGGCGCCCCCGCCGAAGACCGGCCCGTCGAGTTCACCTACGAGGACCTCCTCCGGCTCCCGGCGGAGGAGGTCACCGCGTTCATCGAGTGCACGGGCAACGGACGCGGGTTCTACACCTCCCAGCAGGGCCAGGAGGTGTCCGGGACGCCCTGGCGGCTGGGCGCGGTCGGAGTGGCCCGCTGGCGCGGCGTCCGCCTCGCGACCGTCCTGCGTCGCGCAGGTGTCACCCCTGAGGCCGTGGACATCATGCCGCGCGGGCTGGACGCTGAGTTCGTGGACAAGGGCGAGAACCTCGGCCGCGTGCGGCGTCCCCTGCCGATCGCGAAGGCCATGAAGGACGCGCTCCTCGCCTACGAGATGAACGGCGCTCCCCTGCCGCCCGACCACGGCCACCCGGTGCGCCTGGTCGTGCCCTCGTGGGCGGGCATCGCGTCCATCAAGTGGCTGGGAGACATCCAGGTGGCCGACGAGCCGCTGTTCTCGCCCTGGAACACCCGCTACTACCGGCTCTTCGGCCCCGCCCACCCCGAGGAGGGATCGCCGCCCCTGACCCGGATGAACGCCAAGTCCGCGTTCGAGCTGCCCTGGGAGGCGTCCCTGCCGGCGCGCCCGCACGTCCTGCACGGCCGGTCCTGGTCGGGCAGCGGCCGGATCCGGCACACCGAGGTCAGCGTGGACGGCGGCAGGACGTGGCGCCGCGCCCGCCTGCGGGACCGCCACCCGAGTCCCCGCGGGTGGGTCCGCTGGGAACTGCCCTGGCGTCCCGAACGGCCGGGCCGGTACGAGCTCCTGGCCCGCGCGACCGACGAGACCGGCACCACCCAGCCCGCGACCGCCCCCTACAACACGCTCGGCTATCTCTTCGGCGCCGTCGTACGGCACCCGGTCACCATCACCTGAAAGGGCACCCATGCCACTGTGGAAGCCAGACCCGACGTTCTACGCCTCCCCGCGCGACGCCGCCTCTGCGCCGCCGGAGAAGCTCGCCTACGTCGCGGCGTTCGACCGGGCCGCGGAGAAGCCGGACGCGATCGCGGTGCTCGACGTGGACCCCGGCTCCGCCTCCTACGGCTCCGTCGTGGGGTGGACCGAGCTGCCCTATCTCGGCGACGAGCTGCACCACTTCGGGTGGAACGCGTGCAGCAGCGCCCTGTGCCCGGGCTCCCCGCACCCGCACGTCGAGCGCCGGTACCTGATCGTCCCCGGGCTGCGGTCGTCGCGCGTGTACGTCATCGACACCAAGGACGACCCGACCGCCCCGAAGATCGTCAAGACGCTGGAGCCGGACGAGCTGGCCAAGCGCGCCGGGTACTCGCGCCCGCACACCGTCCACTGCGGGCCGGAGGGCCTCTACCTGACGGCCCTCGGCGGGGCGAACGGCGAGGACGGCCCCGGCGGGATCGCGCTGCTCGACCACACCTCGTTCGAGGTGCTCGGACGCTGGGAGGTCGACCGGGGCCCGCAGCACTTCGCCTACGACGCCTGGTGGCACATCGCGCACGACGTGCTCGTCGCGTCCGAGTGGGGCACCCCGTCCATGATCGAGGACGGCGTGGTCGGCGAACTGCTGCTGGGGCGCGAGTACGGCCACTCGCTGAACTTCTTCGACCTGCGCAAGCGCAAGCACGTCCAGACGGTCGACCTCGGGGACGAGCACCAGATGGTCCTGGAGCTGCGTCCCGCGCACGACCCCACGAAGCTGTACGGGTTCGCGGGCGTGGTCGTCAGCGTCGAGGACCTGTCGGCGTCGGTGTGGGTCTGGCACCGCGACGGCGACCGGTGGGCCGCCACCAAGGTGATCACGATCCCCGCCGAGCCGGCCGACCCGGACGCCCTGCCGCCCGTCATCCGGCCGTTCGGGGCCGTGCCCCCGCTCGTGACGGACATCGACCTGTCCGTGGACGACCAGTGGCTGTACGTCTCGTGCTGGGGCACCGGCGAGCTGAAGCGCTACGACGTCAGCGACCCGTTCCACCCGGTCGAGGCGGGCTCGGTGCGCATCGGCGGCATCGTCCGCCGGACCCCGCACCCCGCCGACCCCGGACGTCCCCTCGCCGGCGGGCCGCAGATGGTGGAGGTCAGCCGCGACGGCGAGCGCGTCTACGTCACCAACTCGCTCTACGGCTCCTGGGACGACCAGTTCTACCCCGACGGCGTCGGCGCGTGGATGGCCAAACTGGACTCCACCCCGGACGGTTTCTCGTTCGACGAGCGGTTCTTCCCGAGCGGCGACGACTTCCGCGGCCGCCGCCCGCACCAGACGCGCCTGCAGGGCGGCGACGCCTCCTCGGACTCCTACTGCTACCCGTGAACGACGGGTCGCTCGCCGCGCTCGTCGCGCTCGGCGCGTTCCACGGCCTCAACCCGGCCATGGGATGGCTGTTCGCCGTGGCCCGCGGACTCCAGGAGCGCAGCCGGTCCCTCGTGCTGCAGTCGCTCCCGGCCATCGCCGCGGGCCACGCCGCCTCCGTCGGCGCCGTCGCCGTCCTGGTCGCCCTCACCCGCTCCGTCGTCGCGACCCGCGCGGTCGCGATCGGCGGCGGGGCCGTGCTCGTCGGGTTCGGCCTGTGGCGGCTGCTGTCGCGGCGGCACTTCCGGTGGGTCGGCATGCGGATCTCGCTGTGGCAGCTCGCCGGCTGGTCGTTCCTGATGTCGTCGGTGCACGGCGCGGGCCTGATGCTGCTGCCCGTGCTCACCTCGTCGGGAACGGCCCCGGCGGGCCATGACCACGGGCTGGCGTCGTCCTCGGGCAGCGCCCTGTCGACCGGGGTGTTCGTCACCGCCGTCCACACCCTGTCGATGTTCGCCGTGGCCGGCGTGATCGCCGTGCTCGTCTACGAGGTCGTCGGCCTGGCCGTCCTGCGCCGAGCCTGGTTCGACCTCGACCGCCTCTGGGCCGTGGCCCTCATAGGCGCCGGCACCATCACCGCCTTCACCGCCTGGTGACCCCGGCCGACGGTCCAGGACGTCAGGTGGGGTCGGGGGCTTCGCCTCGGGCGTGGAGGAGGGCTCGGAGCTCGGCGAGCTGGTGGGCGGCGCGGGCCTTCTCGGCTCCGTTGATGCCCATGGCGGGCAGGGAGGTGCCGTCGGCCAGGTCGAGGGTGGGCCAGGGGTCGCCGGTGGTCATGGAGACACCGACGACCTCCGGCCATTCGAGGCGGCGGGTGCGGAAGGCGTTGACGACCGTCAGGCCGGACTCGTCGGCGCCGACGCGGCAGCGGGCCAGCATGTGCAGGACCCAGGCGACCACCGCGCCGAAGGCGACCATCAGGACCCGGTCGAACAGCTTGAACTGCGGCGCCACCACCACGGCGAGCGCGATCATGCCGAGCACGATCACGCCCGCCGTGGTGTAGGCGACGAGCCGGGTGGTGCGGGGGCGCCACACCGTCGGCAGGGCCGGGACGTCAGTCAACGATCTTCGCGATGGGGATCTCGAGGATGTCGTGGGCGCCCGCCGCCTTCAACGCCGGGATCAGCGTGTTGACGCCGCGCTTGGCCACCACCGACTCCACGGCGTTGGACTCGCCGCCGGCGAGCGAGGTGACCGTGGGCGAGGCCATCGCGGGCATGATGTCCAGGACCTTCTGCAGGTCGCCGTGCGCGACGTTCAGCTTCAGCAGCACCTTGCCGCGGGCTCGGATCACGCCCTGCAGCAGCAGGGAGATGTCCTCCATCGCGGCGCGCTTCTCGGCGTCCTCGTAGGCCTCGCGGTTCGCGACCAGCTCGGTGTAGCTCGTCAGGAGCGTGTCGAGGATGCGCAGGCCGTTCTTGCGCAGCGACGAGCCGGTCTCGGTGAGGTCGACGATCGCGTCCACGATGTCGGGCACCTTCGCCTCGGTCGCGCCGTAGGACGGGACGACCGTGGCCTTGACGCCGTGCTTGTCGAGGTACCGCTTGGTCATCGCCGGGAACTCGGTGGAGATCCGCACGCCCTCCGGCAGGTCCGCCACCGTCCGCCAGGGCGCGCCGTCCGGCACCGCCATGATCACGCGGACCGGGTTGGAGGTCGCCTTGGAGTACTTCAGCTCGCCGAGGCTGACGACGTCGGCGTCGGTCTCGGTGATCCAGTCGCGGCCGGTGATGCCGAGGTCGAACAGGCCCTGTTCGAGGTAGGTCGGGATCTCCTGCGGCCGCAGGACCCGGACGCGGTCGATGCGCGGGTCGTCGATGGAGGCGCGGTAGTCGCGGTCCGAGGCGCGCTGGACGGTGAGGTCGGCGGCGTCGAACAGCTGCATGGTCGCCTTCTCCAGCGACCCCTTGGGCAGTACGAGTGACAGCACGGATGAGCCTTTCGATGAGGATGGGTACGGGGTACCGGGTTTCAGGAGCGTGGATGGCCCTATGGCGGGAGCCGCCCCCTGTCTAGGAGCCCAGATGCTCCAGGCCGTGCCCGGCGTGACCGTGATGCCGCAGACCTCGCAGGGTCAGTGCCGTGTCGAGTGCGGCCACAGTCGCCTCCCATCCCTTGTCCTCGGAGCTGCCCGGCAGCCCGCTGCGTTCCAGTGCCTGCTCAATGGTGTCACAGGTGAGCACCCCGTTGCCCACCGGAGTCGACTCGTCCAGCGCGACGCGGGTCACACCCGCGGTCACCGAGTCGCACACGTAGTCGAAATGGGCGGTGGCGCCCCGGACGACCGCGCCGAGGCAGACGACGGCGTCGAGGTCGCGGGCCATCTGCTGGGCGATCACGGGCAGTTCGAGCGCGCCGGCGACGCGGGCCACGACCGGCTCGTCCACGCCGCACGCCTTCGCCGCGGCGAGCGCCCGCTCCAGCAGCCGGTCGGTGATCGCCTCGTGCCAGCGGGTGCACACGATGCCGAGCGTGAGCCCGGCCGCGTCGACCGTGATGTCCTCGGGGCGTCCCGCGCCGCTCATGAGAGTCCCTCGCTCTGGTGTCCGGGTCCGTTCTGGTGTCCGCGCTCGTTCTGGTGACCAAGGTCGAGCTGGTGGCCGAGGCGGTCGCGCTTGACCGTCAGGTAGCGCCGGTTGTGCTCGGTGACGACGACGGGCATGGCCTCCCGCCCCAGCACGTCCACCCCGAAACCGCCCAGTCCCTTGAGCTTGTCCGGGTTGTTCGTGAGCACCCGTACCGAGCGTACGCCCAGCTCGCGCAGCATGTGGCCGGCGTTGGAGTACTCGCGCGCGTCGGCGGGCAGCCCGAGCTCCAGGTTGGCGTCGACGGTGTCGGAGCCGTTGTCCTGGAGGGCGTACGCCTGGAGCTTGGCGAGCAGGCCGATCCCGCGCCCCTCGTGGCCGCGCAGGTAGAGCACGATGCCGCGGCCCTCCTCGGCGATCCGCTCCATGGCGGCGTCGAGCTGGGTTCCGCAGTCGCAGCGCTCGGAGTGCAGGACGTCGCCGGTGAGGCATTCGGAGTGGGCCCTGACCAGGAGGTCCTCCCCGTCGCCGATGTCGCCCAGCACGAGCGCGATGTGCTCGCCGCCGTCGATGGCGCTGGAGAACCCGACCGCGCGCCACATCCCGAACCTGTTCGGCAACCGGGTCTCGACGACGCGGGTCACCATCGCCTCGGTGCGCCTGCGGTACTCGGCGAGCTGTTCGATGGAGACGAGCTTGAGGCCGTGCTCCTTCGCGAAGACCTGGAGCTCGGGCAGGCGCGCCATGCTGCCGTCCTCGTTCACCACCTCGGCGAGGACGCCCGCCGGGGGCAGCCCGGCGAGCCGCGCGAGGTCGACGGCGGCCTCGGTGTGGCCGCGCCGGCGCAGGACGCCGCCCTCGCGGTAGCGCAGCGGGAAGATGTGGCCGGGACGGACGAAGTCGCCGGGCTCGGACGCCGAGTCGCACAGCGTGCGGATCGTCCGCGCCCGGTCGGCGGCGGAGATGCCGGTGGCGATGCCGAGCCGGGCGTCCACGCTGATCGTGTACGCGGTGCGCATGCGCTCGGTGTTCTGCGCGGTCATCAGCGGGATCTGCAGCCGGTCGAGGTCGGCGCCCTCCATCGGGACGCAGATGACGCCGCTGGTGTAGCGGATCGTGAACGTCAGCAGCTCGGGCGTCGCCTTCGACGCGGCGAAGATGATGTCGCCCTCGTTCTCGCGGTCCTCGTCGTCGACGACCACGACGGGCAGGCCCGCCGCGATGTCGGCGACCGCCGACTCGATCGAGTCGAAGATCCCCGTCTTCTCTCCGCCCGTGCCGTTCAGCGCCGTGTCGTTGCCGCTCATGCGGTCACCGCCCTTTGCGTGGAGTTGCGCTCGCGCCGGGACTCCCGGAGCCAGTTCCTGAACCCGACCATCACCATCACGAAGAAGATCCCGTAGACGGCGCCGGAGACGTACAGCCCGGACTTGAGCGCCAGCGGCACCCCGACCAGGTCGACCAGCACCCAGACGATCCAGAAGTCGACGAGCGCGCGGCTCTGCGCGAACGTCGCGACCGCGCTGCCGACGAAGATGTAGGCGTTCGCCCACGGCGACCAGGCGACCTTCAGCCAGTCGAGGTGCACGAACAGCTGGGCCACCACGGCCGTGCCGACCACGAGCGCGCCGAGCAGCACGGCGCGCTCCTTGAGCGTCGCCTGCCGGACGACGAGCCCGTCGGCCTCGCGCCGTCCGCGGGTCCACATGAACCACCCGTACAGGGCGAGCCCGCAGAAGAGGATCTGCTTGAGCGCGTTTCCCGGGACGTGCGCGTGCAGCGAGGCCGCGAGCAGCAGGAGGGCGCCGACCAGCTGCACCGGCCAGGTCCAGAGGGTCTTGCGCATGGCGAGCCAGACCACGGCGAGCGACAGGACGTTCCCGGCGAGGTCGGTCCACAGGATGTGCTCGCCGAAGACCTCGAAACCGGCGCCGAGCCAGTTCACGACCGGTCTCCCAGCATGCGCTCGACGTACTTGGCGACGACGTCCACCTCGAGGTTCACCGGGTCGCCGGGCCGCTTGTGGCCGAGGGTGGTCAGCGCGAGCGTGGTCGGGATGAGCGCCACGCTGAACCGGTCGGCGCCCGCCTCGACGACCGTGAGGCTGATCCCGTCGACGGTGATCGAGCCCTTGTCGACCAGGTACCGGCTCAGCTCCGCGGGCAGGGACACGGTCACCACGTCCCACCGCTCCCCCGGCTCGCGGGAGACGATCGCGCCGACGCCGTCGACGTGGCCCTGGACGAGGTGGCCGCCGAGCCGGTCCGACAGCCGCACGGGGCGTTCCAGGTTGACCTTGGAGCCCGGTTCCAGCGCGCCGAGGCTGGACTTGTCGAGGGTCTCCTTGATGACGTCGGCGGTGAAGACCTCGTCCTTGACGTCCACCACGGTGAGACACACGCCGTTGACGGCGATCGACGCGCCGTGCACGGCGTCCTGGACGACCAGCGGCCCGCGGACCGCGAGCGCGACCGAGTCCCCCTGGGGGTCGATCGCCACGATCTCGCCGAGCTCCTCGACGATGCCGGTGAACATCTCCCGGGCCTCCTAGATCAGTGGCTCCGGGGGACGTACGTGCGTCCGAATACACCCCTGGCCAGGGGTGTACCGCGCGCTGCCTCCCATCCGGACTTTCACCGTCGGTCCCGGAGTTCCACCGGGTCAACCGGCCGATGGCTTCGGCCGGGTCGCGGACTGTCACCGCCGGTTCGGAATTTCACCGACCCCGGAGCACGCGTTCATGCTTTGCCAACCAGTGTGCCACGCATTCCCATTCCCGCCCCTGTGGCCATCGCCACAACTCCGAGCGGGACGTTCAGCCGACGGTGAGGCGCAGGCCGGCCGGGGTGGCCGTCACGCGGCTCAGGTCCTGGACGACGTGGTGGGCCTCCCCCAGGGACTCCTCCGGGTGGCTGGTGACCAGCGCGACGACCGTGGCCCCGGCCGCGCGGCCCGCGGCGATCCCGGCGGGGGCGTCCTCGACGACGACGCAGGCGGACGGGTCGACGCCCAGCAGGCGGGCCGCCCGGAGGTAGCCGGACGGGTCGGGCTTGCCGTCCGGGACGTCCTCGGCGGTCACCACGACGGGCGGGGAGGGGATGCCGGCCACTCCGGTGCGCACCTTGAGCTGCGCCCGGTCCATGGACGTCACGAAGGCGTGGGGCAGGCCGCCCAGGTCCGACAGCAGCTCCAGGGCGCCCGGCAAAGCGGTGATGCCGTCGGTGCTGACCGCCTCCAGCGCGTCCAGGCGCGCGGTGGCCTCCCGGACCTGTCCGGCCGGAACGAACTCGGCCACGCGGTCGCTCGTGCGGCGGCCGTGGGCGCCCGACATGAACACGTCCGGGTCGATGCCGTACTCGGCGGCCCATTCGCGGCCCGCGCGTTCGACGAGGGGCGTCGAGTCGACGAGGGTGCCGTCCACGTCGAACAGCACGGCGGAGCAAGGCAGAGTCAATGTGGTGGGACGGTTCACCAGTCCGCCTTGGCCGTCGCCTCTTCGGCCTGGGCGCGGAGCCTGCGGACGGCCTCGGCCGGGTCGTCGGCACCGTAGACGGCGCTGCCGGCGACGAACACGTCCGCGCCCGCCTCCGCGCAGCGCTCGATCGTCTCGGCGCTGACGCCGCCGTCCACCTGGAGCCAGACCGGGAGGTCGCGGCCCTTGATCAGCTCCCGCGCGCGGCGGACCTTCGGCAGGACGACGTCCAGGAACTTCTGGCCGCCGAAGCCGGGCTCGACGGTCATCAGCAGCAGCATGTCGATCTCGCCGAGGAGGTCCTCGAAGCCGTCCACCGGGGTGGCCGGGTTGACGCCCAGCCCCGCGCGCGCGCCGGCGGCGCGGATGGCCCGCAGGGTGCGGATGGGCGCCTTCGCCGCCTCGGCGTGGATGGTGACGCTCCCGGCTCCGGCCTCGGCGTACTGCGGCGCCCAGCGGTCGGGGTCCTCGATCATCAGGTGGCAGTCGAGGGGCAGCGCGCTGTTCCTGAGCAGCGCCTCCACGATGGGCAGTCCCAGGGTGAGGTTCGGGACGAAGTGGTTGTCCATCACGTCGACGTGGACCCAGTCGGCGGACCGGGCGATGCGCTCGACGTCCTCCGCCAGGCGGGCGAAGTCGGCGGACAGGATGCTGGGTGCGATCTGAGGAGCCATGATGCCCCGAGTCTATTGGCGCAGCCCCGCCCGATCGTCACCCGCCCGGGTGAGGCCCGGGGTGGTACGGGCCGCCAGGCGCAGGCGGACGAACGCCTCCGGCGCGCCCGCCGTCACCCACAGCACGAGCAGCGCCTGGACGACGAACGCCTGGACCAGGCCCGCCCCCTCGAACAAGGCGATGGCCGCCGCCCCCGCGAGGCCCAGCGGGAGCCGCGCCAGGCGCTGCCAGGCCCTGCCGCCCGGCTCGAACCAGCCGCGCCAGGCGACGATGGACAGCCCCATCAGGAGGCCGCAGAGAGCGCCGCACGCCTGGGCCGAGTCGGTCAGCGTGACGGGCTCGGCGACGCCTCCGGCCGCCCTGACGGCCTCCGCCCATCCCTGAGGCCACTGCCAGTTCCGGAGCGGCCGTGCCGCACCCCAGGACGCCGCGAGCATCAGCAGGGAGACCGCGAGGGAGAGCGCCAGCTGCACGGCCAGATGCCTCCGCCGCCACCACGGGACGGCGACGGGCTCCAGGCCGAGGGCCGCGACCAGGACGGCCAGGCCGACGCCCCAGCCCGCCAGGACCTGCCCGATCGAGTGGACGCCCAGATAGACGCGCGACACCCCGATCAGGAAGATCACGGCGGCGGCGCCCGCCCACAGGTACCACCGCCTGGTCTGGGCGGCGAAGAAGCCCCAGCCCGCCACGCTGTTCTGGGCGTGGCCGGACGGCATCCCGAACGACGACAGCGACTGCCTGCCCTGGATGTTCGGGTCCGTCCAGTACGGGCGGGGCGCGTGGAACACCAGCTTGAGGAGCGCGTTCACGACCGCGCCGAACAGCAGCACCACGGCCGCCCTCGCGGCGAGCCGCGGCGCCACGCACCAGAACAGCGCCAGGAGCAGCGGGACGTAGAAGGCCGCGCTGCCCAGGTACGACATGAAGATCATGAAGCCGGTCAGCACAGAGCCTCCCATCGTCGCGTGGCCTCCCCAGAGGTCGGGTGCGGCGGTCAGGTACGGCGGAGCAGCGCCAGGAACATCGCGTCCGTGCCGTGGCGGTGCGGCCAGAACTGGGCGTACGGCCCGTCCCCCAGCCCGGTGAGGCCGGGGGCGATCGCCGCCAGGACGGCGGGTGCGTCGAGCCGTTCGACGTCGTCGCGCTTGCGCAGGACGTCGTCCACCACCACGCGGGTCTCCGCGAGGTGGGGTGAGCAGGTGACGTAGGCGACCACACCGCCGGGACGGACCGACTCCAGCGCCGTGGCGAGCAGCTTCCGCTGGAGCGGCCCGAGCTCGGCGACCGATTCGGGGCCCCGGCGCCAGCGCGCCTCAGGACGGCGGCGGAGCGCGCCCAGGCCGGTGCAGGGGGCGTCCACCATGACCCGGTCGAAGGAGGCCGGACGCCACGCGGGGGCGGTGCCGTCGGCGGCGACCACACCCGTGCGGTCGTCGACCGCACGGCGGACGAGCCCGGCGCGGTGCGGCTGAACGTCCGCGGCGAGAAGCCTGGCATCGCGCTGGGAGGCCAGGGCCGACAAGAGCCCGGCCTTGCCTCCGGGGCCGGCGCAGAGGTCGGCCCAACGTGCGTCCGGGCCGTCCAGGGGGGCTTCGGCCAGCGCCAGGGCGACCATCTGGCTGGCCTCGTCCTGGACGGCCGCGCGCCCATCGCGGACGGCGTCGATACCCGCCGGGTCGCCCTCCGCCAGGACGGCGGCATAGGGCGAGTAGGGGGCGGGGTCCGCGCCCGCGTCGTACAGCTCTTCGAGGGTCGCCCTGCCGGGGCGCGCGACCAGTGTCACGCGGGGGCGGGCGTTGTCGGCCGCGAGGAGTTCGCCGATCTCCGCCGCCCCGACCGCGTCCCGCATGGCGGACACGATCCACTTGGGGTGGCTGTGCGCGATCGACAGGCGCGTCGTGGCGTCGGCGTCGGCGGGCGCCACGATCTGGAGCCAGGCGTCCATGTCGCGCATCGCGACCTTGCGGAGCACCGCGTTGGCGAACTTGGCCTGGCCCGGGCCGGAGACAGAGCGGGCCAGCTCCACGGTCGTCGCCACGGCGGCGTGCGGCGGGATGCGGGTGCCGAGGACCTGGTGGGCGCCCAGGCGCAGGACGTCCAGGAGGGGCGCGTCGATACGGCGCAGTTCACGGTCGCTGCACAGCGCGAGCACCGCGTCGTAGGTTCCCCTGCCGCGCAGGGTCCCGTACGTCAGCTCGGTGGCGAGGGCGGCGTCGCGTCCGGTCAGGCCGCGGTCGCGCAGGCGCGCGGGAAGCAGGAGGTTCGCGTAGGCGTCGCGGGTCTCCACCGCCCGGATCACGTCGAACGCGGTACGGCGGACGAGGTCCTGGGGGCGGCCCGTCTTGCGGGGACCGCCCGGTCGGGTGTTCGGGACGCGTCGGCGGTTGCGGGCGGGAGGCATCAGTGCAGCGCGTCCTTGCCGGTGAGATTGAGACCGCGGGCCCAGTCGGCGGCGGCCATGGGGCGCTTGCCCTGCGGCTGCACCTCGCCCAGCGCGACGGGATGGGTGGCCGTGCCGACCAGCACCTCGCTCTTGCCCGCGCTGAGCGCGCCGGGCGCCAGCTCGGCGGAGCCCGGCGCCGGGCGGACGGGGCCGAGCTTGACCCGCGTGTCGCGGAAGTTCGTCCACGCGCCCGGCGCGGGGGTGCAGGCGCGGATGAGGCGGTCGATGTGCAGGGCCGGGCTCTTCCAGTCGACGTGGCCGTCCTCGGGCGTCAGCTTCGCCGCGTGGGACACCCCCTCGGTCGGCTGGGGCCGGGGCTCCAGGACGCCCGCCTCGATGCCGTTCATGGTGTCCAGCAGCAGGTCCGCGCCGGCGACGGCCAGCCGTCCCAGCAGGTCGCCCGCGGTGTCGTCCGGCCGGATCGGCTCGGTGAGCACGCCGTAGACCGGGCCGGTGTCCAGGCCCTCCTCGATCTGGAACGTGGCCGCGCCGGTCACGTCGTCGCCGTGCAGGATCGAGCGCTGCACGGGGGCGGCCCCGCGCCAGGCGGGCAGCAGCGAGAAGTGCAGGTTCACCCAGCCGTGCCGGGGGATGCCGAGGGCCTCGGGGGGCAGCAGCGCGCCGTAGGCGACCACCGGGCAGCAGTCCGGCGCGATCTCCCGGAGCCGGTCGAGGAACTCGGGGTCGCGGGCCTTCGCGGGCTTGAGCACCTCGACGCCGGCCTCGGCGGCGAGCTCGGCCACCGGACTGGGGCTCAGACGCCTCCCCCGGCCCGCGCGCCCGTCGGGCCGGGTCACGACCGCCACGACCTCGTGCGAGGACCCCAGAAGGGCCGTCAGGGCCGGGAGCGCCGTCTCCGGCGTCCCGGCGAAGACCAGCCGCATCTAGATCGCCTTCCCGAGGGTGCGGTGCGGCGACTCCTTCACGACGGGCGCCGGCTCGCCGAACCACTCGGCCTCCCGGATCGCCTTCATAGCGGCCTTGCGCTGCTCGGGGTCCATCCGGTCGATGAAGATGATGCCGTCGAGGTGGTCGGTCTCGTGCTGGACGCAGCGGGCCAGCAGGTCGGTGCCCTCCAGCGTGATCGGCTCGCCGTGCATGTTGAAGCCCTTCGCCACCACCCCGAGCGAGCGCGGCGTGGGGAACGCGAGGCCGGGCAGGGAGAGGCACCCCTCGTCGTCGGTCTCCTGCTCGTCCGAAAGGTCGAGCGTCGGATTGACCACATGCCCCAGGCGGTCGTCGACGTAGTAGGTGAACACGCGCAGCCCGACGCCGAGCTGGGGGGCCGCCAGGCCCGCCCCGGGGGCGTCGATCATCGTGTCGGTGAGGTCCTTGACGAGCTGGCGCAGCTCCTTGTCGAAGTCCTTCACCGGCTCCGCGGGCGTGCGCAGCACGGGGTCGCCGAAGAGGCGGATGGGCTTGACGGCCAACGGGGACTCCGTTTCCTGCGAATGTCACTGATCACTGCTGGTGCCACCCGATCGCTGCGGGTGCCACCGATCCACTGGGACGCGCCCTCAAGTCTACGGAGGCGCGGGCCCGGAACATTCACGCCATGTTCACACACCGCGGTGCGCGCTCTGGCGCGCCGAACGCGCCTTGTAGGCGGCGGTACGGGCGGCCTTGGCCGTCGCCTTGTCGGGGTGGTGGGCGCCCAGGGCCTCCAGGACGTCGGCCACACCGGGGTGGTGGGTGCGCCAGAGCTCGTCCACCATGGTCTTCATCTCGGCCCCGGGCGGCGCGTCGACGAGCGCCGCCGCGACGGCCTCCTCCGGCTCGGCGGTCTCCATCATCCCGGCGACCGTGTCGACGAACACCCAGAGGTACTCCTCGCGGGCCAGTTCCCGCCCCGCCGGGTCGCCCGCAGCGTTCAGCCACATCGCGGCGTAGGGCGCCACGAGCGGGTGCTGCTGCGCGGCGCGGACCACGGCGGCGGCCTCGGGGCCGACGCGGTGCAGGACGGCGGCGGCGAGGTTGCGGGCGCCGGGGCCGCCGGTCCGCATGACGTCCAGCAGGTCGGCGGCGGCGTCCTTGGGGTCGTGGGACGCCAGCCAGCCGTCGATCTCCTCGTCGGCGGCGTCCGGCCGGTACCAGGTGAGCCCCTCGATGAGTTCGGACGCGCGGGCGCCGGCCAGCTCGCCGATGACCGGGGCGGTGAACCCGTCCGCGAGGAGCAGCTCCCGGACGGCCCACACCCCGAGCGGCGTCAGCACGCGGCCCGCGCCGGACACCCCGATGACGCCCCAGTCCTCCTGGGCCGCCAGCTCCAGCGCGAGGGCGTCCGCCACGAGCGCGTGCATGGCGCCGGCGTCGCTGAGGTCGTAGGCGTCCTCGATGTGGCCCAGCAGCGCCTCGGCGAGGGCCTCGGGCCCCGTCGGCTCCTCCTGCTCGTACAGGTGCATGAGGACGCCGGTCAGCTCGTTCTGGACGAGTTCGACCGCGTCCAGGCCGTCGGCGTAGTCGTGGCCGGGCACGACGACGGCGTCGAACAGCGGCAGCCAGGCGGTGAGCAGGGCCGCGTCGTCGCCCGACTCGAGGCCCGGCAGGGCGGGGCCCGGGGCGGCGCGGCCGTCGCCGGCGTCGATCACCTTGGCCTCGACGGCGGCCCACCACAGCCGCTCCAGCGCGCCGTCGTCCTCCAGCCGCCCGTGGCGCCGCGGCGAGTCGAGTCCGAGGGCGCGGCGGGCCGCCTCGGCGTCGGGCTCGGTGAGCATGCCGTGCTCGGTCAGCGGGCGCTCGCCCGTCCAGCGGGCCAGGGCCAGGACCGCCCCGGTGAGACCGGACCTCCGCGCCGCCTCCGCGACCTCGGCCTGCGGCGCCAGCCGGACGGGCAGGACCATCAGTTCCCCGGCCTGCCGCAGGTACTCCTCGGTGCGGGCGAAGCGCTCCTCCTCGGGCTGCGCCTCGAAGTCGCGCAGCCACGCGTCGACGGCGTCCTGGTCGTCCAGGTCGATCCCGTCGGCCTGCATCAGCCCGGCGACGACCTCCGCCGCCGCCTGCCGCTCCTCGCCGTCGACGGCGGCGACGACCTCGGCGAACTCGGGGCCCGTCCGGTCGATCTCCGCCGCCAGCCCGTCGGCGCCCGCGGCGGGGACGGCGCCGGTGTCGCGCAGGTAGGCGACGATCCGGCGGAAGGCGTCCAGGATGGTGGGGACGTCGTCGCGCCCGGCGACCACCGCCTCGGGGAAGACCTCCAGGAGCAGCTCGCGGACGTGCCGCGGCTCCAGCGCCTCCGGGCCCGCGAGGCCCATCTCCTCCCGCGCCAGGTCGAGCAGGATGCGGACGCCCTGCTCGTCCAGCGCCTCGCCGCGTTCGTCCGACCACCGCCGCAGGTCGCCCGCGGTGGTCTCCACCCAGTTGTCGGCCACGCCAGAACCCTATTGGTCGGCCGCGTCCCCCGGGGTCGGTCGGCCTCCGAGGCGCCGGCCGAGTTCCCCGCGTTCAGCCCGGTTCGCGGTGGTCAGATCAGTTCCAGGGGGTCGATCTGGACGCGGACGGTCTCCGTCGCCTTGCGTGCGCTGCGTACGCCCTGGGCCTCCTTCAGCGCGCGCGCCAGGGCGTTTCCGGCGGTGCGGGGCACCCGTATCAGCGCGCGTTCCCTTTCCCGGGCCTCCGCGCCCGCCTGCGGGACGGGGACGGGCCCGAGGACCTCCGCGCCCTCAGGCAACCGGGTGTCGGCCAGAAGCTCCCGTATGGCCGCCGGGGACGCGGTGAGCGACGCCATGCGCGCGGCGGGCGGGAACCCCGCTTCCCTGCGCTCGGCCAGTTCCCGCTCCGCATACGTGACCGGGTCCCAGCGCACGAGGGCCTGGACGGCGGGCAGCGCCCCCTCGGCCGCCACGATCACCGGGCCCTGCGGGCGGACGAGCGACGCCGCGTTCATCCAGCGCCTCAGCGTCTCCTCACCGGCGCGCAGGTCAGGCCGTCCGAGGAGCACCCAGCCGTCCAGCAGCAGCGCGGCCGGGTACCCGTTCTCCGCCTGGGGCTCGGCCCCGGGCGTCGCCACCACGAGAGCCCGTTCCGGGCCGACCCGGTCGAGGACGGCCTCCCGCCCCGAGGTGCGCACGGGCACACCGGGGAACGCGCGGCCGAGCTCCTCCGCCGTGCGTTTGGCGCCCACCACGACGGCGCGCACCTGGAAGAACCCGCATTCGGGGCAGTGCCAGTCGCCCGCGATGTGGCCGCACCAGCCGCAGTAGGGGGCCGCGTGCGACGAGCCGAGCGCCAGCGGCCCCTGGCAGGTCTGGCAGCGCGCCGGTGTGCGGCACCTCCCGCAGGCGATGCCGGGGACGTACCCGCGCCTCGGCACCTGGACGAGGACGGGCCCGCTCTCCAGCGCCTGCCGGGCGGCCTCGAACGCGACGTTCGGCAGGCGCGCGGTGCGGGCGGCGGCGTCCCGGGCGAGCTGCGCGTCCTCCCCCACGTAGCGGACGCGCGGCATCCTCTCCCGGACGCGGTTCCTGTCGGCGGCGAGCGCGTGGGCCCAGCCCGTCTCCACGAGCTGCGTCGCATCGGTCGTACGGGTGAACCCGCCGATCAGGGCGCCGGCCGCCGACCGGTGCGCGCGCAGGGCGAGCACGTCGCGGGGATGCGGATACGGCGCGTGCGGCTCGGCATGGACGTCGTCGCCGTCGTCCCACAGCACGACCAGCCCGAGATCGGCGACGGGCGCGAACATGGCGGCGCGGGTGCCGACGACCGCCCGCGCCTTGCCGCGCCGGACGGCGAGCCATCTCCGGTAGCGCTCCGCGGGGCCCAGCTCCGCCGTCAGGGCGACGTGCAGGCCCTCCCCCAGCTCCGCCTCCAGCGCCGCGTCGATGCGCGCCACGTCACGTCCGTCCGCGACCACGACGAGGGCGCCGCGCCCGCCGCTCAACGCGGCGGCGACCGCGCGCGCGATGGCCTCCGTCCAGTCGGGGCCGGGCAGCGCGGTCCACACGGCCCGCGGTGACCTCCCGGCGGCCAGCGCACCGAGGAAGGACGCCCCCGCCGGGTACTCCCGCCACACTCCGGCATCGGGCGCCCCGGGCAGGGCGGGAGCGGAGTCCTCCACGGGCTCGGCTTCGACGCGGGCGTGCCGGGGAGGGACCGCGAGCCGCAGGACGTCCGCGAACGTGCCCGCGCAGCGGTCGGCCACCTCGCGCACCAGCGCGACGATCTCCGGGGCGAGAACGGGCTCGGGCGAGGTCACCCTCTCCAGGAACAGCAGCTTGCCGCCGTGGCCGCTCTCGGCGACCCGCTCCAGGAGGAAGCCGTCGACGAGCTGCCCCGCGAAGCGCACCCGCACGCGGCAGCCGGGCACCGCCTTGGCGTCCAGCTCGGCGGGGACCAGGTAGTCGAAGGGGCGGTCCAGGTGCGGGAGCGACATGTCGACCGCGATCCGCGCGACGGGCAGCTCCGCGGCCGGGCTGCGCGCCCCCTTCTTCCCCGGCGCCCTCTTCCCCGCCGCGGCGGACTTCCCGGACCTGCCCGGCCTGGCGGCGGCCGCGCCCGGAAGGGCGTCCAGCCCCGGGATCAGGTCCGTTCCCCCGCCGTCCTTCGTCACGTCCCCGTCCTACCAGATCGATCCGACACCCGGACTCGCACGCTAGGGTTGGTCCGTTTGAACGGGTGCGCGTCCTCCGGCCCATTGCCCGACGACCATCCGCGCCCTCGCCGTCCGACGAGCCCATGCAGGCGATGTGACCACAGCTCATGCCCATGAGCGGACGGACTCCCCGGACAGCAGCGGGGCGTCACGCCGTTCCCCACGATCCTCGCCCGCCGTCCGGTGGAAGAAGTGGGCGCGCCACCCCGTGGTCGCCGCCACCGTGGCGGCCGCCGTTCTGCACCTGGTGTGGGGCCTGGCCCTCGCGACCGAGGGCGGCGACCTCGCCGCTCAGGCCGCGTGGACGGACTTCGCCTGGACGCACCCCGGCGCGGCCTACAGCTTCGCCTGGTACGGCGGGATGCACCCCGCCTCCTACAGCCTTGTGTCGCCGTACCTGATGGCGGTGTTCGGCATCCGCACGGTCGCGGTGATCACGGGCACGTTCTGCGCCACGCTCACCGCGTACCTGCTCAAGCAGTTCCGGGCCCCGGTCGCGCTGCCCGCCTCCCTCTGGGCCGCCTTCGCGCTGTCCTGCAACGCCGCCTCAGGGCGCGTCACGTTCGGCCTCGGGCTCATGTTCGCCCTCATGGCGACCATCGTGGCGTTCACGCCGCGCGGGACGCCCGCCCTGCGCGCCGCGGCGATGGTCGTGCTGAGCGTGCTGGCCTCGCTCGCGAGCCCCGTCGCGGGCCTGTTCCTGCTGGTCCTGGCCGGCGCGCTCTTCCTGACCGGGCGCCGCCGCGCCGGCGTCTGCGTCGCCGTGGGCCTGCCCGTCGTGGTCGGCACCACCAGCCTGCTCTTCCCGTTCAGCGGCGTCCAGCCGATCTCCCTGGACGCGATCGTCCTGCCCGCCGTCACGAGCGTCGCCGCGATCCTGCTGTGCGCGCCGAAGAGCTGGCGGTTCGTGCGGACCGGCGCCGCCGTCTACCTGGCCGGGATCGTGCTGACCTGGCTGATCCCCTCTCCCATCGGCAGCAACGTCGAACGCCTCTCGCTGCTGTTCGGCGGCATGTTCCTGCTGTCGGCCGTCGCGCGCGCCCACGGGCGGCTGCGGATCGCCGTGCTGTCGCTGGCGTTCATCGTGACGGCGTCCTGGCAGGTCGTGAAGCCCGTCGACGACCTCATCCACACCGAGCCCGCGGCCACCGCCGCCGACCACGCCCGCGGCCTCATCGCCGAACTCGGCGCCGTCGGCGCCGACGACGCCCGCATCGAGGTCGTGCCGCTGCGCTCCCATTGGGAGTCCTCCGGCCTCAGCCGCCACTTCACGCTCGCCCGCGGCTGGAACCGCCAGGTCGACGCCGAACGCCACGAGCTGTTCTACGAGAAGGGCGCGCTGACGCCCGCCTCGTACCGCGACTGGCTGCACAAGTGGGCCGTGCAGTACGTCGTCCTGCCCGAGCAGGAGGTCGACTGGTCGGCGCAGGAGGAGGCCGCCCTCGTCGAAGGCGGCCAGCCGTACCTGACGGAGATCTGGCGGGACGAGCACTGGCGGCTGTACCGCGTGGCGAGCCCCACGCCGCTGGTCGCCCCGCCCGCGTTCGTCACGAACCTCAACTCCGGCGAACTCGTCGTCGACATGCCCTCGCCCGGGTCCGCCCTGCTGCGCGTCTCCTGGTCCCCCTGGCTGAGCGCGACGGGCGGGGACGCCTGCCTGGCGCGCGCGGGCGAGTTCGTCCGGCTGGAGGCGCGCACCCCCGGCCGCTACACCATCGCCGCCCGCTACGGCCTGCACCGCGGCAACCACTGCGCCCGCTGACGCCTCTCCCCCGCGTCTGAACGCACGAGGAAGGGCCCCGGGTCACCCCGGGGCCCTTCCTCATGGAAGACCGGTTACAGGCCGGCGGCGGAGGCCAGGTCCTTGGCGCGGTCGGTCGACTCCCAGGAGAAGTCGGGCTCCTCGCGGCCGAAGTGGCCGTAAGCAGCCGTCTGCGAGTAGATCGGGCGGAGCAGGTCCAGGTCGCGGACGATCGCGGCCGGGCGCAGGTCGAAGACCTCCCCGATCGCCTTCTCGATCTTCTCGGGGGCGACCTTCTCGGTGCCGAACGTCTCCACGAACACCCCGACCGGGTGGGCCTTGCCGATCGCGTAGGCGACCTGCACCTCGGCGCGGTCGGCGAGCTGCGCGGCGACGATGTTCTTGGCGACCCAGCGCATCGCGTACGCGGCCGAGCGGTCCACCTTGGACGGGTCCTTGCCGGAGAACGCGCCGCCGCCGTGGCGGGCCATGCCGCCGTAGGTGTCCACGATGATCTTGCGGCCGGTGAGGCCGGCATCGCCCATCGGGCCGCCGATCTCGAAGCGGCCGGTGGGGTTCACCAGCAGCCGGTAGCCCTCGGTGTCGAGCTCGAACTCGGCGAGCACCGGGTCGACGACGTGCTCCTTGACGTCGGGGGCCAGCAGCTCCTTCAGGTCGATGTCGGGAGCGTGCTGGCTGGACACCACGACGGTGTCGAGGCGGACGCCGCGGTCGCCGTCGTACTCGATGGTGACCTGGGTCTTGCCGTCGGGGCGCAGGTACGGCACGTCGCCGCTCTTGCGGACCGCCGACAGCCGCCGGGCGAGCCGGTGCGCCAGCGTGATCGGCAGCGGCATCAGCTCGGGCGTCTCGTTGGTGGCGTAGCCGAACATCAGGCCCTGGTCGCCGGCGCCCTGCCGGTCCAGGTCGTCGACGCCCTCGCCCTCGCGGGTCTCGTAGGCGTCGTCCACGCCCTGCGCGATGTCGGGCGACTGTGCGCCGATGGACACCGACACGCCGCAGGAGTGGCCGTCGAAGCCCTTCTTGGACGAGTCGTAGCCGATCTCCAGGATCTTCTCCCGGATCACGCCCGGGATGTCCACGTAGGTCTCGGTGGTGACCTCACCGGCCACATGGACCTGACCCGTCGTGATCATCGTCTCGACGGCGACCCGGCTCTTGGGGTCGTCCTTGAGCATCGAGTCGAGGATCGCGTCGCTGATCTGGTCCGCGATCTTGTCCGGGTGACCCTCGGTCACCGACTCGGAGGTGAACAGGCGGCGAGACACGTTACGTGAACTCCTTGCAGCGGCTGCTGACTGACGTCGCAGAACGGATTCTTTGTCGAGTTCGGCGAGGGACGCCGCCCCCCGCCATGGGTTCCCCACGATGTTAGGCCCAGAAGTCTAGCGGGATCAGCGCCCTCCGCCCGGACGCACGCCGGACGACGTGCGCTCCAACCGCGCGGCGACGAGGTCCCACACGACCTCGGCGAGCGCCTCCTTGGCCCCGCGGGGCACCTCGGTCCGCGACCCGTCGGCGCCGAGGACGACCGCGGCGTTGTCGGGGCGGCCGAAGGTCAGGTTCTCGCCGACCTCGTTGACGACGAGAAGGTCGCTGCCCTTGCGGGCGAGCTTGGCCCGGCCGTTGGCGAGGACGTCGTCGGTCTCCGCCGCGAAGCCCACCACGACCTGGCCGGGCCTCCGGTTCCTGCCGAGCTCGGCCAGGATGTCGGGGTTCTTGACGAGGCGGATCGGCCCGGGCTCCGCCCCCTCCGCCTTCTTGATCTTGGAGCCGCGGTAGTCGGCCGGGCGGAAGTCGGCGACGGCGGCGGCCATGACGACCGCGTCGGCCGATCCGGCGGCCGCCAGGACGGCCTCGCGCATCTGCTCGGCCGATCCGACGGCGACGGTCTCGGCGCCCGCCGGGCCGGGCAGGGCCACGTTCGCCGAGACGAGCGTCACCCGGGCGCCGCGCGCCGCGGCGGTCCGGGCGAGCGCGTAGCCCTGGAGGCCGGACGAGCGGTTCCCGATGAAGCGGACGGGGTCGATGGCCTCGCGGGTGCCCCCGGCGGAGACCACCACGTGCCGTCCGGCGAGGTCGCGCCCGGCGGAGCCGCGGGCCAGCACGTGCCGGGCGACCTCGAAGAGCTCGGCGGGGTCGGGCAGCCGGCCGGGCCCGGTGTCGGCGCCCGTGAGGCGCCCGGACGCGGGCTCGACGACGACGGCGCCACGCTCCCGCAGGGTCGCCACGTTGGCCCGGGTGGCCGGATGCTGCCACATCTCGGTGTGCATCGCGGGCGCGAACACGACGGGGCAGCGGGCGGTGAGCAGGGTGTTGGTCAGCAGGTCGTCGGCGAGGCCGTGGGCCGCCTTGGCGAGGAGGTCCGCGGTGGCCGGGGCGACGAACACCAGGTCGGCCCGCTGGCCGAGCCGGACGTGCGGGACCTCGGCGACGCCGTCCCAGACCCGCGGGGACACCGGCTTGCCGGACAGGGCGGCCCAGGTGGGCTCTCCGACGAAGCGGAGCGCGTCCTCGGTCGGCACGACGGTGACGTCGTGGCCCGACTCGGTGAGCCGCCGGAGCAGCTCGCACGCCTTGTACGCGGCGATGCCCGCGCTCACTCCGAGCACGACGCGCGGCTTGGGGGAGGTCATGTCGCCCACGATCCCATCAGGCGCCGCCCGCTCTGCCCCCGGGGTACGCGTATCCGCACCGGGGTCCGGTGATGCCCCCCGGGAAGACGCCGCGGACGCGGCCGCCGGAGACGGCGACCCCGGGCCGGTGAGCGGAGCCGGCCGCCTCGGGAGCCTCAGCCCTCGATGGGCTCGGCGTTCAGGAGGCCCTCGCGCGTCTCGCGGAGCGCGATCGACAGCGGCTTCTCCTGGACCTGCGTCTCGACGAGCGGGCCGACGTACTCCAGCAGGCCCTCGCCCAGCTGGGCGTAGTAGGCGTTGATCTGCCGGGCGCGCTTGGCCGCGATGCTCACGAGGCCGTACTTGGTGTCGACGACCTCAAGGAGCTCGTCGATCGAGGGGTTGGTGATGCCCTCGTTGCTGACTGCCACTCGGTGGCCTTCCGTAGGTTGAACAGGCTACTGGTCAGCCATCAAGGCTACCAGCTCGTCGCACACGTCCTGCACGGACGTGTTGACGAGCGTGACGTCGAACTCCTTCTCGGCGGCGAGTTCGACGCGGGCCGCGTCGAGGCGGCGCTCGATGACCTCGGGGGGCTCGGTGCCGCGTCCGGTGAGGCGGCGGACGAGCTCCTCCCAGCTCGGGGGGGCGAGGAACACCAGGCGGGCCTCGGACATGGAGCGGCGGACCTGCCGGGCGCCCTGGAGGTCGATCTCCAGGAGCACGGGCTCGCCGCGGGCGAGGCGTTCCTCGACGGGCCGGCGGGGGGTGCCGTAGCGGTTGCCCGCGAACTCGGCCCATTCGAGGAGCTGCCCCTCGGCGACGAGCCGGTCGAAACCGGCGTCGTCGACGAAGAAGTACTGCACGCCGTCGGTCTCACCCGGGCGGGGAGCCCGGGTGGTCACCGAGACCGACAGCCACACCCGGGGGTGTGAGCGCCGGATCTCGGCGACGACCGTGCTCTTGCCGACGCCCGACGGCCCGGACAGGACCGTCAGCCGCCGCGCGAGCGGGCCATGCGGCATGGAGCCTTCCGGCGCAGCGATGGGTGCGCCGGAGCCGGGCGGGATGGTGCCGTCTGCGGGTCGCCCCGAGCCGGCCGCGGCGGCCTGGCCGCCGCGCCCGCCCGTGAGTCGCGCGTCAGCGGTTCGCACTTCCGCCGAACTCACGCTCCAGGGATGCGCGCTGGTTGGCGCCGAGGCCCCGCACACGGCGGGACTCGGCGATGCCCAGGCGCTCCATGATCTGCTTCGCACGGACCTTGCCCACACCGGGCAGCGATTCCAGAAGGGCCGACACCTTCATCTTCCCGATGACGTCGTCGGACTGACCCTCTTTGAGAACCTCGGCGAGCGAGGTTCCACCGTGCTTCAGCTTGTTCTTAACCTCGGCCCGCTCCTTGCGCGCCTTGGCAGCCTTCTCCAAGGCTGCGGCGCGCTGTTCGGGGGTTAGGGGCGGAAGAGCCACGCCGGGTCACCTCAGGTTTCCACTCGACGGAGTCGGACGGGTTGGGAAACTAGCGAGTTCACCACCCATAAGGCAACGTGAAGTGCCGTTTAGCCCGCCACAAATTCACGAAAATCACTCCTCGGAGTGTCCTGAATACAGAGTGTACCCAACTCGGCCCCCTCGGAGCCGCATCCCCTTGCCTTGCTGGGACTTTCGCATGATCGTGAAAAACCGCCCGTTCTGACCGCATTTGCGGCACCCAGTGCCGCCTCGCCGCTGCGGTTCGCGCTCCCGGACGGCCGGGCCGCCACGGTCCCGCCACCGCCCTCCGGAGGCCCTCCGGGGCGGCGCGGCGGGGCCTCCCACAAATGATCCCGACCGAGTGACACTCGTCACGCCGCGCCGTTCCGCACGTCGCCCCGGCACCGTTACTGTCATCCTCGACAACACCCGCCAAGATCGTCCGCTCGGCCCGGAGGACACCCGCACCGCACCAGCTCCCCCCAGCCCGCCGCCAGGGCGCCCCATGGACGCGGAGACGCCGGCCCGCCCCGCCCGGAGACTCCCCCGGTCCGGATTCCCTCCTCCGCGTGAACGAGTTCGCCGTTCGGCGCGTATCGCAAAGCGGCGACTCCGTCCCCGCATTCGCATGCGACTAAAACCACAATCGCGATCCCCCGTGCCACAAAACTCACGCACAAAGCGGTTCTGCACACCCGGGAACCAATGGCGCGCCGAGCGTGTCCCCGCGCGGGCCGCCATGCCCGCGCGGGCCGTGCCCGGAACGCGTCAGGCGGTGCCGGCGGACGTGCGGCGCAACGCGGCGGCGATGGCGGCGGCGGCGGCGCCGGGGTCCGGCGCGGCGGTGATGGGCCGGCCGATGACCAGCAGGTCGGCTCCGGCGGCCAGGGCGTCCTCGGGAGTGGCGACGCGGGCCTGGTCCTGGTGGCCGGAGCCCGCGGGGCGGACGCCGGGCGTGATGAGCGTGACGTCCGGGCCGACCTCGGCGCGGACGGCGGCGGCCTCCTGCGGGGAGCACACGAGGGCCTGAGCGCCCGCCTCGACGGCGAGGACGGCGAGGCGGCGGACGGCGTCCGGAGCGGGCCCCGCGAGGCCGAGGGCGGTGAGATCGGCGTCCCCGAGGGACGTCAGGACCGTCACCGCGGCGATCTTGGTGGCGGGGGCGGCCCGCACCGCCTCGCGGATCATCGCGGGCCCCCCGGCGGCGTGCACGGTCAGGTAGGCCGGCTTGAGGCGCGCCACGGCGCGGGCGGCGCCGCGGACGGTCGCGGGGATGTCGTGCAGCTTCAGGTCGAGGAACACCTGGACGCGGCTGGCGCCCCGCACGCTGGCGACGACGTCCGGCCCGTACCGCAGGTACAGCTCCAGGCCGACCTTGACGGTGGAGACGTGCGGCGTGACCAGGGTGGCCCAGCGCGCGGCCGTCTCCAGGTCGGGCGCGTCCAGCGCGACGGCGATGGGGGCGGTCACAGCTTCTCCTTCTCGGGCTCTTGCCGGCGCACCTGGGGCGGGACGTACCCGGCGGGCTTGTGCGCGAGGCCGACGGCGTCGGCGAGGCGGCCGATGCGGCGGGCCGCGAGCGCCTCCTCCAATTCGCGCAGGACGCGCGGGCCGGCCATGGGGTCGTGGAACAGGGCGGTGCCGACGGCGACGGCGGAGGCGCCGGCGAGGACGAACTCCAGGGCGTCCAGGCCGGTGGCGATGCCGCCGACGCCGATGATCGGGGTGGTGGGCAGCGCGGCGTGCACCTGGTAGACGCAGCGGACCGCGATGGGCCGCACGGCGGGCCCGGACAGGCCGCCGGACACGCCCGTGAGGGCAGGACGCAGCGTCTGCGGGTCGATCGCCATGGCCTCCATGGTGTTGATCAGGGTGAGGCCGTCGGCGCCCGCGTCGACGCACGCCAGCGCGATCGTGACGATGTCGGTCACGTCGGGTGCGAGCTTGGCGAAGACCGGGACGCCCGGCCGGGCGTGCGCGCGCACGGCCCGCACGACGGACGCCGCGGCGGCCGGGTGCCAGCCGAACATGCGGCCGCGGTCCTCGACGTTGGGGCAGGCGACGTTGACCTCGATCGCGGCGACGCCCGGGACGTTGCGCAGGCGGCGCGCCAGGGCGCCGTACTCCTCGACGCTGCTGCCCGCGACGGAGACGATCGTGCGGACCTCCTGCTCGATGAGCCAGGGCAGGTCGCGCTCCAGGAAGGTCTCCACGCCGGGACCGGGCAGGCCCATGGCGGTGAGGAGGCCGCTCGGGGTCTCGGTCACACGCGGTGTGGGACGTCCCGCGCGCGCTTGCGCCATCACCGACGTCGTGACGAACGCGCCGAGTCGGGTGAGGTCGAAGAACTGGGCGAGCTCCCGGCCCGTCCCACCGCACCCGGAGGCCGTCAGGACCGGATTGGGCAGTTCCAGGGGCCCGAGTGTGGTCGTGACCCGGTCGCTCACTGCGAACCCCCTTCAGAGACGCTCAGGACGCGCGGCGCGCCGAGCGCGTCGAACGGGATGGTCCCGAGGTCGCCCCAGCGGACGCGGTCGCCGCGCAGGACGGGGCCGTCCGCGCAGGCGCGGACCATGCGGGTCACCCCGTCCTCGCCGTGGACGGGGAGCATGCAGGTCATGCACACGCCGATGCCGCACGCGCCCGTCTGCTGGAGGAACTCCTCGACCGACACCTGCGAGGGCAGGCCGAAGTCGCCGGCGATCTGGGTGACCGAGCGGAGCAGGGCCGTGGGGCCGCAGCCGTAGACGACGTCCGCGCCCGTCTCCTCGATGACGCGGGGCAGCACGTCGCGGACGGCGCCCTTCTCCCCCATCGACCCGTCCTCGGTGACGACGGCCGAGCTGTCGCCGATGCGCTGCGCCATGCGGGACCCGAACACCTGCCGGGCGGAGGCGCCGGCGAGCACGAAGTGCACCTGGCAGCCGCGCCGCAGCAGCGTGTCGGCCAGCGCGAACACGGCCGCGCCGCCGGGTCCGCCGCCGACGAGCAGGCAGGTGACAGGGTCGCGGGGCAGCCGGAACGGGCGGCCGAGCGGCCCGACGAGGTCGATCTGGTCGCGGGAGCGGCGGCCGGCGAGCCAGGCGGTGCCGGGCTCGGTGTCGGCGAACACCAGCTCGACTGTGCCGCCGTAGTCGGACTTGACCTCGTGCACCCCGATGCACCGGCGCACCAGGCGGGACGTTTGCTCGCCGCCCACGGCGAGCGCCACGAACTGGCCGGGCCTGAACCGTTCGGCGATGGCCGGGGCCACCAGCGTCATCGCGCGGTAGTCCTGCACCTCGCGGACCGTCAGAACCGTCGCCGAGGTATGCACCGGCGTGTCGGACACCCGTCTCCCTCTCCTCGTCGCGTGCGCCGGGCGGGGCCGGGCGTCGTGCCCGCCCGGCCCCGCCCGGTCCTGTCAGCCGGGCTACACGGCGCCGTCCCCGTCCGGGGCCGCCGCGCCGTCCGCGCCGTCCGGGCCGGAGGCGCCGCCGCGGCCGTGCGCGCCGCTGAGCCGCTCGGCGTGCTCCTGGAGAGAGCGGACGCCGACCTGGCCGCCCGCGACGGCCTCGATGCCCTGCACCGCCGCCGCGAGCCCCTGGACGGTCGTCACGCACGGTACGCCCCGCAGCACGGCCGCGGTACGGATCTCGTAGCCGTCGAGCCGCGGCCCGGACTGGCCGGGGCTGCCGAACGGAGTGTTGACGATGAGGTCGACCTCGCCGTCGAGGACGCGCCGCACGATCGTGGGCTCGCCGGACGGGCCCGGACCCTCGCTGTGCTTGCGCACGATCTTGGCACGCACGCCGTTGCGGCGCAGGACCTCCGCGGTCCCTTCCGTGGCAAGAATCTCAAAGCCCAGGTCAGCCAGGCGCTTCACGGGGAACACCATGTGCCGTTTGTCGCGGTTCGCGACGGACACGAACGCGCGCCCCTTGGTCGGCAGCGACCCGTAGGCGGCCTGCTGCGACTTGGCGAACGCGGTGCCGAAGACCTCGTCGATGCCCATGACCTCGCCGGTGGAGCGCATCTCCGGGCCGAGGACGATGTCGACGCCCTGCCCGTGCTCGTTGCGGAACCGGTCGAAGGGCAGGACGGCCTCCTTCACCGCGATCGGCGCGTCCAGCGGCAGGGTCCCGCCGTCGCCGGACTCGGGCAGCATGCCCTCGGCGCGCAGCTCGGCGATGGTCGTGCCCATCATCACGCGGGCCGCCGCCTTGGCGAGGGGCACGGCGGTCGCCTTGGAGACGAACGGCACCGTGCGGGAGGCCCGCGGGTTCGCCTCCAGCACGTACAGGACTCCCGCGGACAGCGCGTACTGGACGTTCATCAGCCCGCGCACGCCGACGCCGCGCGCGAGCGCCTCCGTCGACTCGCGGATGCGGCGGATGTCGTCGTGCCCCAGCGTGATGGGCGGCAGGGCGCACGCCGAGTCGCCGGAGTGGATGCCGGCCTCCTCGATGTGCTCCATCACGCCGCCGAGGTACAGCTCCTCGCCGTCGAACAGCGCGTCCACGTCGATCTCGATGGCCTCGTCCAGGAAGCGGTCGACCAGGACGGGGTGCTCGGGGCTCGCCTCGGTGGCGCGGGCCATGTACGACTCCAGCGTGGAGTCGTCGTACACGATCTCCATGCCGCGCCCGCCCAGCACGTAGGACGGGCGGACGAGGACGGGGTAGCCGATCTCTGCGGCGATCTCCCGCGCCTCCTCGTAGGACGTGGCCGTGCCGTGCTTGGGCGCGAGCAGCCCCGCCCGGTGCAGGACCCGTCCGAACGCCCCGCGCTCCTCGGCGAGGTGGATGCTCTCCGGCGAGGTGCCCACGATCGGCACGCCGGCGTCCTTCAGCTTCTGGGCGAGGCCGAGGGGCGTCTGGCCGCCGAGCTGGACGATGACGCCCGCGACCTCGCCGGACTGCTGCTCCGCGTAGACGACCTCCAGCACGTCCTCGAGCGTGAGGGGCTCGAAGTAGAGCCGGTCGGAGGTGTCGTAGTCGGTGGAGACCGTCTCGGGGTTGCAGTTGACCATCACGGTCTCGTAGCCCGCCTCGGCCAGCGTGAACGACGCGTGGACGCAGGAGTAGTCGAACTCGACGCCCTGGCCGATGCGGTTGGGGCCGCTGCCCAGGATGAGGACCTTCGGCTTGGCGCCCGGAGGTACCTCGGTCTCCTCGTCGTAGGCGGAGTAGAGGTAGGGGGTCTGCGCCTCGAACTCGGCGGCGCAGGTGTCCACGGTGAGGTAGACCGGGCGGATGCCGAGGGCGTGGCGCAGCTCGCGCACGACCTCTTCGGAGAGGTTGCGCAGCTCGCCGATCTGCGCGTCGGAGAACCCGTGCCGCTTGGCGCGCAGCAGCTTGTCCTTGGTGAGCGCGTCGTCGGCGGTGCGGATCTCCTCCGCGACCTCGTTGATGGCGGCGATCTGGTCCAGGAACCAGGGGTCGATGCCGGTCGCCTCGTAGAGCTCCTCGACGGTGGCCCCGGCCCAGAGCGCGCGCTGGACGTCCCTGAGCCGCCCGTCGTGGGGGCGGCGGGCCGACTCGACGAGCGCGGCGGCGTCGGCGCCGGCCGCCCAGCTGAACGAGGTCCCCTTCTGCTCGAGGGACCGCAGGGCCTTCTGCAGGGCCTCGGTGAAGCACCGGCCGATGGCCATGGCCTCGCCCACGGACTTCATGTGCGTGGTGAGCGTGCCGTCGGCGCCGGGGAACTTCTCGAACGCGAACCGGGGCACCTTCACCACGACGTAGTCGAGCGTCGGCTCGAACGAGGCGGGCGTCTCGCGGGTGATGTCGTTGGGGATCTCGTCCAGCGTGTACCCGATGGCCAGCTTCGCCGCGATCTTGGCGATGGGGAAGCCGGTGGCCTTGGAGGCCAGGGCCGAGGACCGCGACACCCGCGGGTTCATCTCGATGACGATCATCCGGCCGGTGCCGGGGTTCACGGCGAACTGGATGTTGCAGCCGCCGGTGTCGACGCCGACCTCGCGGATCACCGCGATCGCGACGTCCCGCATGTTCTGGTACTCGCGGTCGGTCAGCGTCAGCGCGGGCGCGACGGTGATCGAGTCGCCGGTGTGCACGCCCATCGGGTCGAGGTTCTCGATCGAGCACACGATCACCACGTTGTCGCGGCGGTCGCGCATGACCTCCAGCTCGTACTCCTTCCAGCCGAGGATCGACTCCTCCAGGAGCACCTCGCCGGTCGGGGACGCGTCCAGCCCGGCCCCGGCGATGCGGCGCAGGTCGTCCTCGTCGTGGGCGAAGCCGGAGCCGCGCCCGCCCATCGTGAAGGACGGCCGGACGACGAGGGGGTAGCCGAGCTCGCCCGCGGCCGCCAGGCAGTCCGCCATCGAGTGGCAGATGACCGACCGGGCGGACTCGGCGTTCAGGCCCTGCTCGCGGGCGACCTTGGCGACGACCTCCTTGAACCGCTCGCGGTTCTCCCCGGCCTGGATCGCGTCCACGTCGGCGCCGATCAGCTCGACCCCGTACTTGGCGAGGACGCCGCCCTCGTAGAGCGCGATGGCGGTGTTCAGGGCCGTCTGGCCGCCGAGGGTGGGCAGCAGCGCGTCCGGCCGCTCCTTGGCGATGATCTTCTCGACGACCTCCGGGGTGATCGGCTCGACGTAGGTCGCGTCGGCGAACTCGGGGTCGGTCATGATCGTGGCCGGGTTGCTGTTCACCAGCGTGACCCGCAGGCCCTCGGCCTTGAGCACCCGGCACGCCTGGGTGCCGGAGTAGTCGAACTCGCACGCCTGCCCGATGACGATCGGCCCGGAGCCGATGACGAGGACGGAGTTCAGGTCTTCGCGACGCGGCATTACTTCGACGCCTCCATCAGGTCGCAGAAACGGTCGAAGAGGCCGGAGGCGTCGTGCGGGCCGGCCGCGGCCTCCGGGTGGTACTGGACACTGAACGCCGGGCGCTCCAGCAGCCTCAGCCCCTCGACGCACCCGTCGTTCAGGTTGACGTGGCTGACCTCGCCGGGCCCGTAGGGGGTGTCGAACGGCCCGTCGGCGGGCGCGTCCACGGCGAACCCGTGGTTGTGCGCCGACACGTCGACCTTGCCGGTCGTCCGGTCCTGGACGGGCTGGTTGATGCCCCGGTGGCCGAACCTCAGCTTGTAGGTGCCGAGGCCGAGCGCGCGACCGAAGATCTGGTTGCCGAAGCAGATCCCGAAGAACGGCGTCCCGGCGTCGAGGACGCCCCTCAGCGCGTCCACGGCGTAGCCCGCGGCGGCCGGGTCCCCGGGGCCGTTGGAGAAGAACACGCCGTCGGGGGCGAGGGCGAGGATGTCCCCGGCCGTGCTGGTCGCCGGCAGGACGTGCACCTCGCAGCCCCGCTCGGACATCCGGTACGGCGTCATCGACTTGATGCCGAGGTCGACGGCCGCGACCGTGTAGCGCTTCTCGCCCCGCGCCGGGATGACGTAGGGCTCCCGGGTGGAGACGTCCCGGGCGAGGTCGGCGCCCTCCATCGAGGGGCTCCTCCGGACGCGCTCGACGAGGGCGTCCTCTCCGGCGAGCGCGGCGTCCGCGCCGCTGAAGATGCCGGCGCGCATCGCGCCCCGGTCGCGCAGGTGCCGCGTCAGCGCCCGCGTGCCCGGCATGGCGATGCCCACCACCCCCTGCTCGCGCAGCGCCGAGCCGAGCGAGCCCGTGGCGCGCCAGTTGGACGCCACGCGGGCGGGCTCGCGCACGACGTAGCCGGCCACCTGGATGCGGCGCGACTCGGGGTCCTCGGCGTTGACGCCGGTGTTGCCGATGTGGGGGGACGTCATCGCCACGATCTGGCGCGCGTACGAGGGGTCGGTCAGGGTCTCCTGGTAGCCGGTCATGCCGGTGTTGAAGACCATCTCGCCGAAGGTCTCCCCCTCGGCCCCGTACGCGACCCCGCGGAACACCCTGCCGTCTTCCAGAACGAGCAGAGCAGGGTTCATTGGAGCTTCCCTTCGAGGACGGTCGGCTTGCCGCGCAGGAACGTCGCGACGACCCGGCCGGGCAGTTCCAGCCCCGCGAACGGGGTGTTGCGGCTCTTGGAGGTCATCGCGGACGGGTCGACGGCGCGGCGCGGCGCCGGGTCGTACAGCGTGATGTTGGCGGGGGAGCCGGCCTCCAGCGGACGTCCCTGTCCGGAGAGGCGGCCGATGCGGGCGGGCCGGACCGACATGCGGTCGGCGACCCCGGCCCAGTCGAGCAGGCCGGTCTCGATCATGGCCTCCTGGACGACCGGCAGCGCCGTCTCCAGGCCGATCATGCCCATGGCGGCCACGGCCCACTCGGTCTCCTTGGCCTCGACCGGGTGCGGGGCGTGGTCGGTGGCGACGCAGTCGATCGTCCCGTCGGCGAGGGCGTGCCGCAGCGCGGTGACGTCGTCGGCGGTGCGCAGCGGCGGGTTGACCTTGAAGATCGGGTCGTAGGACCCGGCCTTGGCGTCGTTCAGCAGCAGGTGGTGGGGGGTGACCTCGGCGGTCACCGGGCAGCCCTTGCTCTTGGCCCACCGGATGATCTCCACCGAGCCGGCCGTGGAGACGTGGCACACGTGCAGCCGCGACCCGACGTGCTGGGCCAGCAGCACGTCCCGGGCGATGATCGCCTCCTCGGCGACGGCGGGCCAGCCGCGCAGGCCGAGCGCCGCGGACATCTCGCCCTCGTTCATCTGCGCGCCCTCGGTGAGGCGCGGCTCCTGGGCGTGCTGGGCGACGACGCCGTCGAACGCCTTCACGTACTCCAGGGCCCGGCGCATGATGACCGCGTCGGACACGCAGTGCCCGTCGTCGGAGAAGACCCGCACCCCGGCGGCGGAGTCGGCCATCGCGCCGAGCTCGGCGAGCTGCTCGCCGGCGATGCCGCGGGTGACCGCCCCGACCGGCTGGACGTCGCAGTACCCGGCCTCGCGCCCGAGCCGCCACACCTGCTCGACCACGCCGGCGGTGTCGGCGACGGGGTCGGTGTTGGCCATCGCGTGGACGGCCGTGTACCCGCCCATCGCGGCGGCCCGCGTGCCGGACTCGACGGTCTCGGCGTCCTCGCGGCCCGGCTCGCGCAGGTGGGTGTGCAGGTCGACGAGGCCGGGCAGGGCCACGAGCCCGCCGGCGTCGACGACCTCGGCGCCGGTCTCGTCGAGGCCGGTCCCGACCGCGGCGATCGCGCCCTCGCGGACGAGGATGTCGGCGGCGCGGCCGCCGAGGACGCGGGCGCCCTTGATGACGTAGGTGCTCACTGGGGGACCTCCTGGCCGATGGCGGGCTCGGAGCCTCCGAGCAGCAGGTAGAGGACGGCCATGCGCGCGCTGACGCCGTTGGCGACCTGCTCGACGATCGTGGAGCGGACCGAGTCGGCGACCTCGGCGGCGATCTCGACGCCGCGGTTCATCGGCCCGGGGTGCATGACGATGGCGTGCTCGGGCAGCTCGGCCATGCGCTCGGCGTCCAGCCCGTAGCGGCGGCTGTACTCGCGCACCGTCGGGAAGTAGGCGGCGTTCATGCGCTCCTGCTGGACGCGGAGCATCATGATCACGTCGCTCTTCGGGAGGACGGCGTCCAGGTCGTAGGACACCGAGCAGGGCCAGGTGTCGATCGCGACCGGCAGCAGCGTCGGGGGCGCGACCACGGTGACGTCGGCGCCGAGCGTGTCCAGCAGCAGGACGTTGGATCGTGCCACGCGGCTGTGCAGCACGTCCCCGACGATCGTGACCTTGCGGCCCTCCAGATCGCCCAGGCGCTTGCGCATCGTGAACGCGTCCAGGAGCGCCTGCGTGGGGTGCTCGTGGGTGCCGTCGCCGGCGTTGACCACGCTGCCCCGCACCCAGCCGGCCAGCCGGTGCGGCGCGCCGGAGGCGTTGTGCCGGATGACGACGCCGTCCGCGCCCATCGCCTCCAGGGTGAGCGCCGTGTCCTTCAGGCTCTCGCCCTTGGACACGCTGGAGCCCTTGGCGGAGAAGTTGATCACATCGGCGGACAGCCGCTTGGCCGCGGCCTCGAACGAGATGCGGGTGCGGGTGGAGTCCTCGAAGAACAGGTTGACGACCGTCCGGCCGCGCAGCGTCGGCAGCTTCTTGATCGAGCGGCCCGCGATCTGCGCGAGCTCCTCGGCCGTGTCGAGGACGAGCAGCGCGTCGTCGCGGGTGAGGTCGGCGGCGGAGATCAGGTGGCGGTTCATTCGGTACCCCCCGTCGGGCCGAGCAGCACCGCGTCGCGCCCGTCGTTCTCGTCCAGCAGGACCCGCACGGTCTCGCGCATCGAGGTGGGCAGGTTCTTGCCCACGTAGTCGGCCCGGATCGGCAGCTGCCGGTGCCCGCGGTCCACCAGCACCGCCAGCTGGACGGCGCGGGGCCGGCCGAGGTCGTTCAGCGAGTCCAGCGCGGCGCGCACCGTGCGCCCGGAGAACAGCACGTCGTCGACGAGCACGACGACCCTGTCGTCGATCCCCTCGGCGGGCAGCTCCGTGCGGCCGAGGGCGCGGGCGGGGCGCATCCGCAGGTCGTCCCGGTACATGGTCACGTCGAGCGAGCCCCAGGGCACCGGGCGGCCCTCGACCTCGCGCAGGGCGCCCGCGAGCCGCTCGGCCAGCGTCACGCCCCGGGTCTGGATGCCGAGCAGCAGGACGTCGTGGCCGCCCTTGGTCCGCTCGAGGATCTCGTGTGCGATACGTGTCAGCGCGCGCCGGATGTCGGGACCCTCCAGAACGGCCTTGGGCCGGGGGT
Source organism: Actinomadura coerulea (assembly GCF_014208105.1). Lineage (NCBI taxonomy): Bacteria > Bacillati > Actinomycetota > Actinomycetes > Streptosporangiales > Thermomonosporaceae > Actinomadura > Actinomadura coerulea. The sequence continues at coordinate 678,124 of NZ_JACHMQ010000001.1, read as the reverse complement.
CACCGTCCGCCACGCGATGCTCCTGCCTGGAGGCAGCATTCACCGCCGAAACCTCCTTCCCCGCCTCACGGGACGGGCCTTAAAGGACGTCGTGTCCCCCACACGTTAGCAGCCGGCCCCGCCTGCCCCGCACCCCGGCCCGGCCCTCGTCTTCGCAGGTGAGAGGGGTCACATTCGGAGGCGTTCGGGAGGCCGGCGCGGCCCTGCGGGCGCGCCGCCGACCCCTGCCGGCACGGGCTCTCGCGATCCGGACGGCCCGGATCGAGTCCTGCGGATTCGACCGCTTTTTTCCAATCAGCTTGACCTGGGGCCGTACCCGTTTTACCGTCACTGTCCGTAACCATCCCTGGAGACAGAGTCCTGAGGCCCCCTGGCTTCGCGAATCTGTCTCCCCCCGGTGACCAGCCGGGGTTCGACGACGACGAAAGTGAGCCTGGGGGGCCGCATCATGCCGTCTGAATACGCAAAGGCTCTCGGCGCGCGCCTGCGCGCCATCCGCACCCAGCAGGGCCTGTCCCTGCACGGCGTGGAGGAGAAGTCACGCGGCCGCTGGAAGGCCGTCGTCGTGGGTTCGTACGAGCGGGGCGACCGCGCCGTCACCGTTCAGAAGCTGGCCGAGCTCGCCGATTTCTATGGCGTGCCGGTTTCCGAGTTGCTGCCCGGCGGAGCCGCGCCGAGCCCGCTCGGGCCTACACCCAAGCTCGTGATCGATCTAGAGCGGTTGCAGCAGCTTCCGAAAGACAAGGCCGGTCCTCTCGCCCGCTACGCCGCGACGATCCAGAGCCAGCGGGGCGACTACAACGGAAAGGTCCTGTCCATCCGCCAGGAGGACCTGCGATCACTCGCGGTCATCTATGACAAGTCCCCGACCGAGCTCACCGAGGAGCTGATCGGCTGGGGCGTCCTCGACCCGGAGGCGCGCCGCGCCGTCGAGTCGTTCTGATTCACCGCACGACCTGTTTCACCGCACGACCGTGACGGGGTCCGGCACCGCGCCGGGCCCCGTTCCGCGTGCGAGCCGCCTCCCCGGGCGCGGGACGAGCAGGGCCAGCGGGAGGACGGCCGCCACGACGGCGGCGCTCACCGCGAACCCGGCGGAGAACCCGCCCTCGCCGGGGACCGCGACGACGATGACCGCGCTGATCTGCGTCCCGAGGGACGCTCCGACGGTGCGCAGCAGCGTGTTGATGCCGGTGGCCACGCCGGTCTCCCCGGGCGGGACGGCGGCGACCACCAGGGTCGCCACGGCGGCGTAGGCGAGGCCGAGGCCGACGCCCCGCGCCAGGCCGCCGACGTAGAGGTGCCACATGGCGCCGTGCTCGACCGCCACGAACGCGTAGCCGAGGCCGGTCAGGGCAGCGCCGCCGAGCAGCACCGCGCGGGAGCCGACGCGCCGGTCGAGCAGGCCCGCCGTCATGCCCGCGACGGTCATGCCGACGCTGGCGGGAAGCTGGAGCAGCGCCGCCTGCGTGGCCGTCCCGCCGAAGCCGTACCCGGTGCCCTCGGGGAGCTGGACGAGCAGGGGGAACAGCAGCCCGCCCGCCATCAGCGCGTAGCCGGACAGGAGCGAGGCGGCGTTCGCCGTCCACACCCCGCGCACCCGCATGAGGCGCAGGTCGACCAGGGGCTCGCGGACGCGGGCCTCCACCCACAGCCAGGCGGCGGCCGCCGCGAGCGCGAACGCGAGGAGCCCGAGGACGCCCGGGGACGTCCAGCCCCAGTCCATCCCCTCGGTGAGGGCGGTGAGCGCGGCCACCAGCCAGGCGGCGAAGAGCGCGGCGCCCCACCAGTCGACCCGCGCCGCCCCGCGCGGGGCCTCGCCGCGGCGTCCGGCCGGAACGATCCACCAGGCCAGGACGACGCCGGGCACCAGGCCGGTCAACGGCACCCACAGCAGCCAGCGCCAGCCGAGCAGGTCGATGATCGGGCCCGCCAGGCACCACGAGACGGCGCCGCCGAGACCGAGCATGGACGACATGAGCCCGACGGCCGGGGCCCGCCGGGCGGGCGGCAGGACGTCCCGGATGATCGTGTACGCCAGCGGGAAGACGCCTCCGCCGACGCCGCTGAGCACGCGTCCGGCGAGCATGACCGGCACCGTTCCGGCCAGCGCCGCGACCACCGTGCCGGCGGTGGCGACGGCGAGTACCGCGAGCAGCACGCGGCGCGCCCCGTACAGGTCGCCGAGCCGCCCGACCACCGGCGTGGCCACGGCCGCGGACAGCGTCATCGCCGTGAGCGCCCACGCCGCGCCCGCCGGGGTCGTGTGCAGCCCGTGCTGGATCTGCGGCAGCGCGGGCGTCACCACGGCCATCGAGAGCGAGTAGGCCATGACGCCGAGGAAGGCCAGCAGGGGGACCAGCCCGCGCCCGCCCCGCCCCGCCACCGCACCCTCCCGAAGTTCGCCTGCCTAACAATCTCATACCAGGACGAACCACCCCGCTCCCCCCTGCGGGGGATCCGGTTCGGCCACGGGAGGGAAGGCGGCCGCGCCCCGGGCCGACATGATCATCTGTATGACCGTGCTCTCCCGTCCCGCCCCTCCCGCGCCCCCGGCGATACGGCACGTCCCCCGCTGGGCGCATCTGGCCGCCCACACGATCACCCTGCTCGCGCTGCCGTCCGGCGTCTGGCGGCTGGGCCTCGCCCTGGGCTTCCACCTCGGGTACACCGAGGAGGGCTACCGGACCGTCTGCCCGCCCGGGTTCTGGGGACCCGGGTATCTGGTGCTGCTCGCGGTCCTCAGCGAGGGCGCCGCCCTGCTGGCCCTCGGACTCGTGCGGCCGTGGGGCGAGGTCGTCCCGCTCTGGGTCCCGTTCGCCGGAGGCCGGACGATCCCGCCCGCGGCGGTCCTGGTGCCCGCGTGGGCGGGCGTCGCCGTCCTCGCCGCGCTGTGGACGCCCCTGGCGGCCTGGTGGAGCATGCCCGCGGACGACATGACCCCCACCGGCCACACCGTCGTCGGGTTCCTCTACCTGCCTCTCGTGGCCTGGGCGCCTCTCCTCGCCGCCCTTGCCGTCGCCTACCGCCGCCGCCGAGGCGTCACGAAGCCGTGATGGTCCCGTTGGCGCGCAGGGCCTCGACGCGCTCGGGGGGCAGGGCCAGGACGTCGCGGAGGACCTCCTCCGTGTGCTCGCCAAGGGCGGGGGCGGGGACCGGAGGCGGCGAGGCGTCGCCGAACCGCAGCGGCGAGCCCGGGGCCAGGTGGGGGCCCACGCCCGGCTGGTCGAGCGGCGCCATGAGCGGCTCGTCCCGCAGACCGGCGGCCACCTCAGCGAAGTCGCGGTAGCGGGACCACAGCACGGACGTCCGCTCCAGCCCGTCCGCGACCTGCTCGCAGGTGCGGGAGGCGAACCACGACGCGAGCACGCCTCCCAGCGCCTCGCGGTGGCCGTAGCGGTCGCCGGCGCGGCGGAAGTCGGCGCCGAGGGCGCGTTCGAGGGCCTCGACCACCTCACCGAGGCCGGTCGCCTCGACCAGGTCGCGCCAGTGCCGGGCCGTGAGGACCGCGACCATGACCCGCCCGTCGGCCGCGGCGAAGTCGCGTCCGAAGTCGCCGAAGAGGTGGTTGCCCAGCCGCGCCCTGGGCTCGCCGAGCTGGGCCTCCGCGAGGTAGCCGAGGTTCCCCGCGGTGGCCAGGGCGACGTCCCGCAACGCGACCCGGATCCGCCGGCCCTCGCCGGTGCGCAGCCGGTGCCGCTCCGCCGCCAGCAGCCCGACGGCCATGTAGAGGCCGCACGCCACGTCCCACGCGGGCAGCGCGTGGTTGACGGGGGCCTCCCGGCCGGCCGGCCCCGTGATCGACGGGAAGCCCATCGCGGCGTTGACCGTGTAGTCGACGGCGTTGCCGCCCTCCCGGGTCCCCTGAAGCCGGACGTGGATCAGGTCGGGCCGCGCGGCCCTCAGCACCTCGTAGGACAGCCCCGGCCGCGGCGGCGCGTTGGTCAGGACGACGCCGCCGTCCGCGACGAGCCCGGCGACCAGCTCGCGGCCCTCGGACGACCGCAGGTCGACGGCGACCGACCGCTTGCCCTTGTTCAGCCCGGCCCAGTACAGGCTGCGACCGGACGGCGCGAGCGGCCACCGGTCGATGTCGGGCCCGCCGCCGATCTGGTCGACGCGGATGACGTCCGCGCCGAGCTGCGCCAGGGTCATCCCGCCCAGCGGCGTCGCGACGAAGCTGGACAGCTCGATGACGCGCATCCCGTCCAGCGGCGGTAGATCGGCCATCCGGCCATGTCTACCAACAGCCCTCCCCCGCTCCGCGACCGGGGTGAGCGCGCGCTGAGGGCGCGGTGGGACCGCGCCGGCGGGGCCGGCTCGGGGGGTTGCGGCCCCGCCGGCGCGATCGCTCGGGCCACCGGAGGCACGTCCGGCCGCCGGAGGGGGGACGCCGCCTCCCATGGCGGGGCGGCGCCCCCCGCCTCCGGGGGGCCGCCCCGGGGAGGGGGACGGCCTCCGGGGTGGCTCAGCCTGCTTCGGGGACGGGCAGCGTGGGCTGCCCGTCGACGCCGAGGGTGTCCTCGACGAGGGTGACGAAGACCTCGGCGTCGTGCAGGAGCTCCTCCGCGTCGCGCGGGGTGACGGCGCGCGGCAGGCCCGCCTCGGCGGCGGCGCGCTTGTCGGCGCCGGCGGCGAAGAAGGCGGCCCACTCCCGCAGCGCGGGCTCGGCCTCGGGCAGCAGCACCCAGACGCTGCGCGGGCGGCCGCGGCGGTGGGTCTCCAGAGGCTCCTTGGACGCCAGGACGGCGGCGGCCGCGCGCAGCGCCGCCAGGTGGGCGCACACGTAGCGGACGGCCGGCGAGGTGGCCTCGGCCGCCTCGGCGAGGCCCATGCGGGCGGCGTGCAACTGCCCGACGGCCGTGTGCGCCGGACGCGGCGCGGGCATCGGGCGGTGGCGTGGGCGAGGACTGGGGGACGGGACGGACTGGGCTGCGGAGTGGACTCCGCGTGCGGTCATCGTTCCGGACATGTCTGCCTCCTTCCGGGGCTCGGGCCGGCCGGGCGGAGAGCTTCCCCTCTCTCCGCCCGGCCGTCCGTCCCGCCGAAACACCGCGATCGGCGGGGACGTCGCCCTGGCGCGGGCCGCGAGTCCCGCACCACATCGAACATAAGTTCGATGCGCTTCACAGTAAACCGCCCTGACGGCGATTCGTCAACGTGTTCGAACACGTGTCGTATCCCGCAGGTCAGCGGGCTTGACGGCGACCCGGACGCGGCTCCCGCGAGGAGGGCTAGCGAGGCCGCCTGACATGGACGGGGACGCCCGTGCCGACGAGGTCAGGGAAGTACTCGGCGATATGCATCGGCATGCGGACGCAGCCGTGCGAGGCGGGCTGCATGGGGACGTCCAGGGCGCCGTGGAAGGCGATGCCGCCGTTGAAGTAGATGGGGTTGTAGAGCTGCCCCAGGGGCGAGGTCTCCCAGCCGGAGGCGCGGCGTCCGGTCCGGAAGTCGCCCGTGCCGGTCGTGGCGTAGCGGCAGCGCGCGACGGTGGCGCCCCGGTCCTTGGCGCAGTAGTACTCCCCCGAGCCGGACGACACGTGGGTGATGAGCCGCGGGGTGCCGTTCTTGTAGAGGACGAGGTACTGGCGCTTCAGATCCACGTCGACGCGGTTGTTCTCGCGCTTCTTGGCCACCGGCCGAGGCTCCTTGGGAGCGTCCAGGGCCTTCCAGAACGACGCGGAGAGGGTGCTCTTCTGCTTGAGACGGTTCACCGCCTGGAACGCCCACACGGCCGTCTGCGTGGACGGCCCGTACTTCCCGTCCGCCTTTCCGGGGTCGTAGTGCAGTGCCTTGAGGCGGCGCTGGAGCGCCTGCACGTCGGGCCCCTTGGCACCCGGTTTCAGCTTGCGGTGCGTGGGGCTCGGCGCGGGTGTCGCCGGCGCCTTGGACGGTGTCGCCTTCGGCGTCCCCCTCGATGGGGCCGGAGCCGCCGTGTCGATGTCGTTGCAGCCCGTCAGGACGACGGCCGCGATCAGCAGAACCGCGCTCTTCCGCACGTCGATCGCTCTCCCTCGCATGCGCTGACCTTAAAGTTCTACCCATGCATCCGAATGCCGAAATCGTCGCGAAGGCTCTGCTCGACCTGGGCGCGTCGGGAGCGATCGTCGAACTGCCCGACTCCGCGAGGACGGCGCAGGCCGCGGCCGAGCAGCTCGGCTGCGAGGTCGGCGCGATCGCCAACAGCCTGGTGTTCGACGCCGACGGGTCCCCGCTGCTGGTGATGACCAGCGGCGCGCACCGCGTGGACACGGTGAAGGTCGCGGCGCTGGTGGGCGCGGCCAAGGTGCGGCGGGCGTCGCCGGAGTTCGTCCGGGAGGCGACCGGCCAGCCCATCGGGGGCGTCGCGCCGGTCGGCCATCCGGAGCCGATCCGCACGCTGGTGGACGTCTGGCTGGACAGGTACGACAAAGTGTGGGCGGCGGGCGGGCACCCGCACACCGTCTTCCCCACGTCGTACGGCGAGCTGCTGAGGATCACCGGCGGAACCCCCGCCGAGGTCGAGTGACGGCGGACGGGGCAATGAGAGGGGTGGAGTGATGGAGCTCTGGCACAACCCGCGCTGCTCGAAGAGCCGCGCCGCCAAGACCGCGCTGGACGAGGCGGGCGTGGAGTACACCGAGCGCCGCTACCTGGACGAGCCGCCCACGGCGCGGGAGCTGGACGAGGTCCTCACCCGCATCGGCGCCGAGCCGTGGGACGTGGCGCGGCTGAACGAGCCGGTCGCCAAGGAGCTCGGGCTCAAGGACCTCGAACGCGACCGGGCCCGCTGGATCGAGGTCATGGTGGCGAACCCGGTGCTGATCCAGCGTCCGATCGTCGTGGCCGACGGGAGCGCCGTCGTGGCGCGCGATGCCGAATCGGTGCGCAAGGCCCTCGACAGCCAGTGACACCGGTGTGATTCTGGGGAGTCGGGAAACGGCGCGGGTCGAGCACCGGAGGGGTGATGGCGACGCAGATGCGGACGGGTCCGGCGGCACGCGACCCGGAGTTCCGGGGGATCGACCCGCCCGCGCTCAACCAGGTCATCAGGCAGCTCCAGGACGCGCAGAACGCGATCCAGGGGTGGCTGAACGGCCATCGCCCGCCGCCCGGCGTCTCAGCGGCCGGGTACCGGCAGGCCGACGAGGTGGCGCGGTGGGCCGCCGAGCAGCTCGGGATGCTGACGCGCCGGTACAACTTCGCGGTCACCCATCCCTCCCCCGGCGGAGGCATCGACATGCCGCCGGCGCCCACCCCGGCTCCGGCGCCGCGGACGACCGGCGGCGGCCCGGCAGGGACGCCGCACCCGGTGAAGGCGCCCCCGCACCGGCCCTCGCCCGCGAAGGCCACACCGCAGCCGACCCCGCACGGCGCCGGCGACATCGGGAACTTCCCCGACCGGCCGGCCGCCGCGCGGGCCGCCAGGGCCGACGCACTGGCCGTGTCCGCGTCCGTCCAGCACGGCCGTCCCGTCCCGGACACCGTGTGGAGGCACCTGAAGGCCAACGCCGGCGACCCCGACTACACCGAGAAGCTGTACGAGCGCCTCGGCCCGGCGGCCGCCGCCGGTCTGCTGGAGGCCGCCCAGGGGGACGAGGCGAGGCTGGCGGCCGTGCGGCAGTCCCTCGGCACGTCCAGCCACCACCTGACGATGGACGTGAAATGGCTGCGCGCCTTCCTGGCGGAGGCCGACCGCGCCGGTGTCCGTCCCGTCGCCGTCCAGGTGCTCCTGGGCGCCGACATGAGCGGCCGCACGCGCGAGGCCATCGCCAGGCTCGACCTGCACCCGTCCACCGCCACCGCCTAAGAGGTCGCCATGGCCGCTCCACCGCCTCCCGGCAGCCTGCCCCCGCCGATCAGCGGCGCCGCGTCGGCCCGGCTGTCGCCCGCCGAGCAGCCCAATCCGGAGTACCAGCAGCTCTACCAGGCCTACGCGGACGCCTACGGCAGCATCGACCGGCTCCGCCAGGCGCTGGACGGGCCCGTGAAGACCCTCGGCGGGACGGACGCGTGGCTCGGCCCGGAGGCGCGCCAGTGGGGCGGGCAGCTCGACGCCGGCCGCGGAAGGCTGCGCAAGGCCGCCGACCGGATCCTCTGGGACCTCTACGATCGGCTCTCCGCGACCCAGCGGACCATCACGCGGGTCTAGTCTCTGTCGGGTGAGGGACCCGAAGCTGCGCGAGATCGACGAACGCGCCTTCCTACGCAGGCTGAGCCCCATGCTGGACGTGTACGCGGCCGCGATGGAACCGCCGAACGAGCAGCTGCCAGGCCGGCACACCATCATGGAGCGGCATTCCTCGTATCCGGGGTTCCGCGCGTTCGTGGTCGAGCGGCGCGGAGCGCTGCCCGTCATGCCTGCGCCCGTCCAGGGGTTCGCCTACGGATTCCACGGGGCGCGCGGCCAGTGGTGGCACGACGTCGTCTACCAGGCGCTGTCCGACCGCGAGGGGCCCGACCACGCCGACTCGTGGCTGGACGACGCCTTCGAGGTCGCCGAACTGCACGTCCATCCGCAGGCGCAGAGCAGGGGCCTCGGCCGGTCGCTGCTCAACGCGCTGTGCGACGGGCGTCCGGAGCGGACGGTCGTGCTGTCGACGCTCGACAGGACACCGGACACCCCGGCGCGCACCCTCTACCGTTCGGTCGGCCTGGTCGACCTGCTGACCGACTTCGAGTTCCCGGGCGGCGGGCCCCGCTACGCGGTGATGGGCGGGCGGCTGCCCCTCGCGCCGTACCCGGCGCCGTCCAGCAGCGAGTAGACCTCGCGCGTCGCCGTCGACTTGTTGAACGTGATGAAGTGGATCCCCGGCGCGTCCTGCTCGAGCAGCTCGCCGCACAGCTCGGCGGCGTGCTCGATGCCGAGCCGGCGGACGGCCTCCGGGTCGCCCGCGACGGCCTCGAAGCGGGCCCTGACCTCGGGCGGGAACGGCGCGCCCGACAGCTGCTCGGACCGCTCGATCGTGCTGAGCTGGGTGACCGGCATGATGCCGGGCAGGATCGGCACGTCGCAGCCGGCGGCCTCGACGCGGTCGCGCAGGCGGAAGTAGTCCTCGGCGCGGAAGAACATCTGGGTGATCGCGTAGTCGGCGCCGGCCCGGCACTTGTCCACGAAGTGGCGGGTGTCGCTCTCGATGTCGCGCGAGCGCGGGTGCTTGTAGGGGAACGCGGCCACGCCGACGCAGAAGTCGCCGTAGGAGCGGATCATCCGGACCAGCTCGCCGGCGTACTCGACGCCGTCCGGGTGCTTGACCCACTCCCCCATCGGGTCGCCGGGCGGGTCGCCGCGCAGGGCCAGGACGTTGCGGACGCCGGCGGCGGCGAACCGGCCGATCAGGTTGCGCAGCTCGGCCTGGGAGTGGTTGACGGCGGTGAAGTGCGCGACCGGCGTGAGGGTGGTGTCGGTGGCGATGCGCTCGACGATGTCGACGGTCGTGTCGCGGGTTCCCCCGCCCGCGCCGTAGGTGACCGACACGAACGTCGGGTGCAGGGACTCCAGCTCGCGGATCGTACGCCACAGGTTCCGCGCGCCCTTTTCGGTCTTGGGCGGGAAGAACTCGAACGAGAACGAGCGCTCGCCCGAAGCGAGCAGTTCTCGGACGGTCGGGGGCCTGTGGGGGCGTACGGGTCGCATCCCCCAAGCCTACAGAAGCGCCCCTGCGCGGACCGGAGCAGCCGGAACGCGGGAGCGCGGATCGCCCCGCACGGGGCCGCCGATCCGCGTGATGCTCGCCACACCCCACGGGCCTTATGTCCGCATTTCCGTAGATCTAACGACATCTCACGCCTGTGATGGAGGGTGGAAAGCACCCAGGTGGATACGATCTCGGCATGTCGACCACCCGGATCCGCAAGGAGGTCGACGAGGCGCTGCTGGCCTTCGTCGACCGCCGGCGCCCCGCGCTGCGCGCCATCAGCGAGGACCTCGCACCGCTGCTGTCGGCCCTGGACGCCCTGCTCGGCGGCGGCAAGCGGCTGCGTCCCGCCTTCTGCTACTGGGGGTGGCGCGCGGCGGGCGGCGAGGACGGGCCCGGCATCGTGGCCGCCGCCGCGTCCCTGGAGCTGCTCCAGGCGAGCGCTCTGATCCACGACGACGTGATGGACTCCAGCGACACCCGGCGCGGCCAGCCGTCCGCCCACCGGCGGTTCGAGGCGCTGCACCGCGCGCAGGGGTGGCCGGGCGACGCCGGGGCCTTCGGCGGCGGGGCCGCCATCCTGCTCGGGGACCTGTGCCTGGCCTGGTCGGGCGAGATGTTCGAGACCTCCGGGCTGGACGGCGCGAGCCGGTCGCGCGGCCGGGCGGTCTACGACCTGATGCGCACCGAGGTCATGTGCGGGCAGTACCTCGACATGCTGGAGGGGGCGCGCCGCCAGGCGAACGTCGCGACGGCGCTGCGCGTGGTGGAGTACAAGAGCGCCAAGTACACGATCGAGCGCCCGCTGCACCTCGGCGCGGCCCTGGCCGGGGCCCGCCCGGACGTGGCGTCCGCGCTCACCGGCTACGGCCTGCCGCTCGGCATCGCCTTCCAGCTCCGCGACGACGTGCTCGGCGTGTTCGGCGACCCGGCCGAGACCGGCAAGCCCGCGGGCGACGACCTGCGCGAGGGCAAGCGGACCGTCCTGGTCGCGCTCGCCTTGGAACGCGCCTCCGCGGCCCAGGCCGCGGCGCTGGAGCGCCGGCTCGGCGACCCGGCGCTGGACCGTCCCGGCGTGGACGAGCTGCGCGCGGTCATCGAGGAGACCGGGGGCCTCGCCGCGTGCGAGGCCATGATCGAGCGCTACCTGCGCGAGGCGGAGAAGGCTCTGGAGACGGCCCCGATCACCGAAGGCGCCCGGGAGGCGCTGGCGGAGCTCGCGGTGGCGGCCACCACGCGCAGCACCTGACCCGCCAGGACTTCGTGTCCCCCGTGACACGATCCGGCCACGTTTCCCCGGCGCACTAGAACTTTCCCACTGATCGGTGGCAGAAATATCGCCATGTGCGCCGCCACCCCAGGAGACCGCGTCCCGCGCTTCGACCCGCTCCCGGAGGAGGAGTGGGACGACGTCGTCCGGGCCGTGACCGACACGATCGGGCCCTTGAACGTCATCACCACGCTCGCCCGGCACCCGGAGCTGTTCCGGTCGTGGATCGGGTTCGGCTCGATGCTGCTGATGAACGGGACGCTGGGCGCCCGCGACCGCGAGCTGGCCATCCTGCGCACGGCGCACCACCGGTCCTGCGCGTACGAGTGGGACCACCATCGCCGGGTCGCGCTGGACGCGGGGCTCACCGAGGACGAGATCGCCGCGCTCCGCGAGGACCCGGACGGGCACGGCTGGAGCGACGACGACCGCATGGTGCTGGCCGCCGCGGACGAGCTGCACGAGCGCGGCACGATCAGCGACGCCGCGTGGACGGAGCTGGCCACGCGGTTCGGGGAGCGCGAGCTCATCGAGCTGGTGATGCTGATCGGCCACTACCACATGGTCGCCTTCACCCTGAACGCCCTGCGGGTCCAGAACGAGGACGACGCCCGGGACGGGGATCGCGGCCCCCGCGCGGAAGGGGCGGGCGGATGAGGCCGGGACGCGGGCCGGCGGGGGCGCTCGCGGTCGCCTCCGCGCTGGCGCTGACGGCGGTGCTGACGGCCGCGTCCGCGCCCGGGGAGGCGCGGGCGGCCGCCGGGCGCTGCGGGGACCCCGCCCGGCGGCCCTGGTGCGACGCCGCGCTGGCGCCCGACCGGCGCGCGGCACTGCTGCTGCGGACCATGACGGGCGACGAGAAGATCTCGATGCTCGCGTCGGACGATCCGTTCGGCGGGCCGCTCGGCGGCTTCTCCGAGAACGCGCACGCCGACACCGCCGGCGGCATCGAGCGGCTCGGCGTCCCGCCGGTCCGCATGGCCGACGGCCCGGCCGGCGTCCGGCAGGGCAGGGCGACGGCGCTGCCCGCGCCGATCGCGCTCGCGGCCACCTTCGACCCGAAGGCGGCCCGGCTGTACGGCGGGACGGTCGCGTGGGAGGCCAGGCACCGGGGGAACGACCTGGTCTTCGGCCCGACCGTGGACGTCCTGCGCACGCCCCGCAACGGCCGGACGTTCGAGGGCTTCGGCGAGGACCCCTACCTGTCGGCGACCCTCGGCGTGCCGTGGATCCAGGGCGCCCAGGCACAGGGCGTGATGACCTCGGTCAAGCACATGGCCGTCTACACCCAGGAGACCGACCGGCTGTCGCTCGGCATGAACGTCGACCCGCGCACGCTCCGCGAGATCTACCTGCCGCCGTTCGAGGCCGCGGTGAAGGACGCGGGCGCCGCGACGGTGATGTGCGGGTTCGGCAAGCTGAACGGCCGATGGGCCTGCCAGGACGACGCCGTCCTCAACGGGATACTGCGGTCGGAGTGGGGGTTCACAGGGTTCGTCCCGTCCGACCACACCGCCGCGCAGGACGCCGCCGGCGCCGCCAATGGCGGGCTGGACATGGAACTGCCCTTCGGCATGAAGTACAACGCGTTCCTGCTGAAGCTGGCCCTCGCCCAGAAGAAGGTCACGCAGCACACCGTCGACGCGCACGTGCGCAACATCCTGCGGACGATGTTCAGGTTCGGGGTGTTCGACCGGCAGGCCTACCCCAACGACCTCAGCCGCGCCGACCGGACGGCGAGCCGCGACGCCGCCCGGGTCATCGAGGAGGGCGGGATCACGCTGCTGAAGAACGACGGCGTCCTCCCGCTCCGGGCCCCGAGGTCGATCGCGCTGATCGGGCGGGCCGCCCGGCAGAGCCCGAGCGGCTTCGGCTCGGCGAAGGTCGTCCCGTTCGCGACCGTGAGCGCGCGGGACGGCATCACCCGCCGCGCGGGTTCCGGGACCGAGGTGACCTACCACGACGGCGACGACCGCGGGGGCGCCGCCGCCGCGGCCCGCTCCGCCGAACTCGCCATCGTGTTCGCGACCGACAGCCAGGGCGAGTTCTTCGACAAGTCGTGCCTGACGCTGCGCTGCGGTGAGCCGCTCAGAGGCGACCAGGACGGGCTTATCTCCGAGGTCGCCAAGGCCAACCCCAACACGGTCGTCGTGCTGAACACGGGCGGCCCCGTGCTGACGCCCTGGGCCGGGCAGGTGAAGGGCATCCTCGAAGCCTGGTACCCGGGCCAGGAGGCGGGGGACGCCCTGGCGCGCGTCCTGTACGGGGACGTGGATCCCGGCGGACGCCTTCCGGTGACGTTCCCCGTCGACGAGCACGACGCGCCCGCGTCCGCGAACCCGGCGCAGTACCCCGGCCTCGGCGGGAGCGCCACCTTCTCCGAAGGCGTCATGGTCGGCTACCGGCATTACGACGCGAGGGGCATCGCGCCCCGTTTCCCGTTCGGGCACGGACTGTCCTACACCACGTTCGCCTACGGCGGACTGGTCGCGACCGCCAAGTCCGTGCAGGTGACCGTCACCAACACCGGGCGCCGCGCCGGTGTCGCCGTGCCGCAGCTGTACATCGGCATGCCCTCGCCAGGCGCGGAGGTCCCGCAGCCGCCCAGGCAGCTCAAGGGCTACGCCAAGGTCGCCCTCGCTCCCGGGCGCAGCGCGAAGGTGACGTTCCCGCTGTCGCCGCGCTCGCTCGCCTACTGGAACGAGAAGGCGGGAGCGTGGAAGGTCGCCGCCGGCTGCTACAAGATCATGGTCGGCGAGTCGTCCCGGCGGATCGCCGGCTCCGCGGCGCTCGGGACGTGCCGCTGACCGCGAACATCCCGGTTCAACTGCCGCACGTCCCGATTACAGGGTACAAAGGGGGAGATCTTCGTCCGCCCCCGCCGAGTCGGAGTCCCCCTGTGCCGCACGACACCTCCCGCGGGAGGACGGATCCCCATCCCCCGCGTTCCTCTTCGAACCGCCCCGGCCGCGCCGCCCGCGCCGGCCAGCCCCACGCCGGCCAGCCCCACGGCGCGCACGCCGACCGCCCGGCCAAGGCGCACCCCGGGCCGGGACGCGTCCCGGCCCGGCCCGCGCACCACCGCTCCGGCGCCCCGCTGGGCCCCGACGACCCGCGCGGCCTCGGCGGCTACACGCTGGTCGGACGGCTCGGCGAGGGCGGCCAGGGCGTCGTCTACCTCGGCCGGGACGGCGACGGCGAACTCGTCACCGTCAAGCTGCTGCGCGGCGGCGTGGCGGCCGGGCAGCGGGCGCGCAGCCGCTTCGCCAAGGAGGCGGACGCGGCCCTGCGGGTGGCCGGGCGGCACACCGCGCGCGTCCTGGACGCCGACATGACCGGCGACCGCCCCTACATCGTCAGCGAGTTCGTCGAGGGGCCCTCGCTCCAGCACGTCGTCGCCGATCGCGGCCCGCTGTCCCCGCCGCGGCTCCGCAAGCTCGCGCTGCGGACCGCCGCCGCGCTCGCGGCGATCCACCGCGCCGGCATCGTGCACCGCGACTTCAAGCCCGGCAACGTGCTGCTCGGCCCGGACGGCGCCAAGGTCATCGACTTCGGCATCGCCCGCGCCGCCGACGCGGCCCCGCTGACCACCGGCCCGGTCGGGACGCCCGCCTACATGGCTCCCGAGCAGATCGAGGACGAGCCGGTCGGGCCGCCCGCCGACGTGTTCGCGTGGGGGGCCGCGATGGTGTTCGCCGCGACGGGGCGCCCGCCGTTCGGCACCGGGCCGAGCGCGGCCGTCATGCGGCGCGTGACGTCCCGCAAGCCCGACCTCGGCGACATGCAGGGCCCGCTGCGCGAGCTCGCGGCCCGCTGCCTGGACAAGAACCCCGCCGCGCGCCCGACCGCGTCGCAGATCGTCCGGGCGCTGCGCGAGGGCCAGGCCCCGGCGCCGAAGCCGCGCCCGACGCGGATCCCGCGCTACCGGTGGCGGATGATGGTCGCGCTCGGCGGCGTCGTGGCCGCCGGGTTCCTCCTCGGCGTCCTCACCTGATCCGGACCGCCGCTCACCAGTGCGGCGGGCGGTCCTCCAGCAGGCGCGCGTCGTCGTCGCCGGTGCGCCACTCGCCCCACCCGGCATCGGTGTCGTCGGACGTCTGGTCGGGCAGGACGGCAAGGTCGTCGTCGAGGTCGACCACGCGGTCGTCGTCGGGTCCCACGCTCATGATCCCCATTGTCGGCGATGGAGCGGCGGCCCGCACCGTGATCCGTGTCAAACCGCGCCGAGCGGCCGGGCGGCCAGGCGGCGCGCGAACAGCGCCGCGGCGGCGCCCGGGTCGTCGGCCTCGGTGATCGCCCGGACCACCACGACGCGCTCCGCGCCCGCGGCGAGGACCTCGTCCAGGTTGCCGAGGTCGATGCCGCCGATCGCGAACCACGGCCGTGCGACGCGCTGCGACGCGACGTACTCCAGCAGCTTCGGGCCGGGGGCGTGGCGGCCGGGCTTGGTCGGCGTGGGCCATACCGGGCCCGCGCAGAAGTAGTCGGCGCCGGGCTCGGCGGCCGCCGCCGACGCCTGCTCGCCGGAGTGCGTCGACCGGCCGATCAGCATGTCGCCGCCGACGATCTCGCGGGCGGCGGGCACCGGCAGGTCGTCCTGCCCGAGGTGCAGCACGTCCGCGCCGACCGCGTGCGCGATGTCGGCCCGGTCGTTGACGGCCAGCAGCGCCCCGTGCCGTTCGCACGCAGCCCGGAACACCTCCAGGTAGGCGGTCTCCTGCCGGGCCTCCAGGCCCTTCTGACGGAGCTGGACGACGTCGACCCCGCCGGCCAGCACGGCGTCGAGGAAGGCCGGCAGGTCGCCCTGGCGCTCCCGCGCGTCCGTGCAGAGGTAGAGGCGGGCGCGGCTCAGCCGGGCGCGCAGCGCGACGGCGCGCTCGGTGGGGAGGTGCCTGGACACGGCCGGGGAACGTCCTTTCCACAGATGACCACGGAGTCGCGCGCGCGGTCGACCCGCCGCGCGCGACCCCGCGATCGTGTCACGTGCGTCTCACGCCGCCTGCGGCGGCCTAGAAGGCGAGCGCCTGGGCGCGCCGGCGGACCTCGGTCCCCCGGTTCTCGGTGAGCGCGTCCACGGGCGTTCCCGGCAGCGTGTCGTCGGCCGTGAACAGCCACCGGATGGTCTCGGCGTCGTCGAAGCCGGCGTCCGACAGGAGGGTCAGCGTGCCGGGCAGGCCCTTGATGACCTGGCCGTCCTTGATGAAGGCCGCGGGCACCATCGGCTCCCCGCCCCGGCGCACCGCGAGGATGCGGTGCTCGTGGATGAGCTGCTTGATCCGGTTGGGCTTGATCCCGAGTCTGTCGGCGGTCTCCCGGAGGGTGAGCCACTCGCCGGCCAGGGCGTCGGTGCGGGGGTCCAGTGCGCTGTCAACGGTTGCGTGCATCTGCGTCACGCCCCCTTGCTACCACGCCTTCGGAAGACTCAAACCCGCTGCGCAGCCGTTACGTCCTCTCTGATCGCTCTGCGCGAACAGCCTGCCGCACGGGCACGTCCGGGTCGGCGATCGCCTCCGGGTCCACCGACGTCCCGGCGGCGATCACGCGCCTCGCCTGCACCAGGTCGCGGGGGCGGCCGACGGTGAGGATCGCGTCGAGGCGGTCGCCGGTGAGCCACACCACCGCCCACCTGGGATCGGACGGGTCGCCCCTGCGCACGAGCCGCTCGGACGCCGAGTGGTCGCCCGCGTACTGGACCATGCGCCCGAACTGCTCCGACCAGAAGTACGGGGCGGCGTCGTACACGGCGTCCCGGCCGAGGAGGGCGGCGGCGGCGACCTCGGGGGCGTTCAGGGCGGTGTCCCAGTGCTCGACGAGGAGCCGCCGCCCGTAGCGGTGCGACCACCAGGCGGCGCAGTCGCCGACCGCCACGACGTCCGGGCGCAGGGCGGCCGGTGCCTCCTCGCCCATGTAGGTCCGGAACGAGCCGTCGGTGACGACCCCGCGCTCCAGCAGCAGCCCGGAGCCCTCCAGCCACGACAGGACGGGCCGCACCCCGACGCCGACGACCACCTCGTCGGCGTCGACGTGGCCGCCCCCGGCGAGGACGAGGCCGCCGTCGCGCACCTCCGCGACCTTGACCCCGGTCCGCAGCTCGACGCCGGCCTCGGCGTACCAGGGGGCGGTGAGCGCGCCGACCTCGGGCCCGATCGCGCCCGCCAGCGGGGTGTCGGCCGCCTCCACGACGGTGACCGCGCAGCCCCGGCGGGCCGCGGCGGTGGCGACCTCGGCGCCGATCCAGCCCGCCCCGACGATCACGACGCGGGCGCCCGCGGTGAGCCGGGCGCGCAGGTCGCGGGCCTCGTCGATCGTGCGCAGCACGTGCTGGCGCCCCTCCCCGGGCAGCGTGACCGGGGCGGCGCCGGTCGCGATCACGAGCCCGTCGAAGGGCAGGTCTCCCGCCGTGGACTCCACCGTTCCGCCGCGTCCGGGCTCGTCCAGCCGCAGGCCCGTGGCGCGCTCGCCGAGCAGGAGCTCGCAGCGCAGCGCGTCCCAGTCGGCGTCGACGGTCGTGTCGTCGGACTCGCCCGCGAGGACGGCCTTCGACAGCGGCGGCCGGTCGTAGGGCCGGTGCCGCTCCGCCGACACGAGGGTCAGCGCGCCCTCGTACCCCTTGCTCCGCAGGGCTTCCACGGCGCGCACGCCGGCCAGCCCTCCACCCACGACGATGACCCTGTCCATGAAGGTCACCCTAACGGGGGCCGATCCGGGGATGGACAGGTGTCCAGGCAGTTGCCCGGTTCGCCGAGGTCGTAAGGTGGGGGCAGAACAGCACAGAGCGCGGGAGTCCGGTGCGACCGGGCTGAGAGGGCGGCTGAACGGGCCGCCGACCGCCACGACCTGATCCGGATCATGCCGGCGAAGGGAGCGCGCATGCAGATCGTCATCATCGGCGCCGGGGTGATCGGCCTCGCCACCGCCTGGCGCACCGCCGCCGGCGGCGCCGCCGTCACCCTCGTCGATCCCGCGCCCGCGTCCGGGGCCTCCTCCGTGGCGGCGGGCATGCTCACCCCGGTCAGCGAGCTGACCTACGGCGAGGAGCCGCTGCTGCGGCTCGGCCTCGCCTCCCGCGACCGGTACGGCGCGTTCGTCGCCGAGCTGGAGGAGCTGACCGGCCTGGAGACCGGCTACCGCACCGACGGGATCATCGAGGTCGCGTTCGACTCCGACGACCTGCGGCACCTGGACGACCTGCGCCGCTTCCAGGAGAGCCTGGGCATCCCCGTCGAGGCGCTCACCGGCCGCGAGTGCCGGCGGCTGGAGCCGATGCTCGCGCCCGGCGTGCGCGGCGGCCTGCTCGCCCCCGAGGACGGCTCGGTCGACCCCCGCAGGCTCGCCCCGGCGCTGCTGGCGGCGGGCGAGCGGCTGGGGGTCCGGCTCGTCCGGCGGCGGGCCGAGCGGATCGTCGTCGAGAACGACGCCGCCGCCGGCGTGGGCCTGGACGACGGCACCGTGATCCGCGCGGACCGGGTGCTGCTGGCCGCCGGACCGTGGTCGGGCGACCTCGGCGGCCTGCCTCCCGGGACCGTTCCACCCGTCCGCCCGGTCAAGGGCCAGGTGATCCGGCTGCGCACCCGCACGCCGTTCCTGCGGCGGCCGGCCCGCGGCCTCGTCCGGGGATCGTCGGTGTACCTGGTGCCGCGCGCCGACGGGGAGATCGTCCTCGGCGCCACGCAGGAGGAGCTGGGCTTCGACACCCGGGTCACCGCCGGCGGGCTGTGGGAGCTGCTGCGCGACGCCCGCGAGCTGCTGCCCGGCATCACCGAGCTGGAGTTCGCCGAGGTCACCGCCGGACTGCGGCCCGGCTCGCCCGACAACGCGCCCGTGATGGGCCCGACCGCGCTGCCCGGGCTGCTGGTGGGCACCGGGCACTTCCGCAACGGCGTCCTGCTCACGCCGGTGAGCGCCGACATCCTGTCCGCGATGCTGCTGGACGGGCCCGTCCCCGAGGTCGCCGGGCCGTTCGCCCCCGACCGCTTCTCCCCCGAGGTGAGCGCATGAAGGTGATCGTCAACGGTGAGCCGCGGGAGCTGCCCGACGGCGCGAGCGTGGCCGAGGTCGTCGCGTCCGTCACCGCGGCCGCGACGGGCGTGGCGGCGGCGCTGAACGACGAGGTCGTCCGGCGCGCGGAGTGGGAGGCCACGCGCCTGCGGGACGCCGACCGCGTCGAGGTGCTGACCGCGGTCCAGGGAGGATGAGGATGAGCGACACCGACGGGCTGGTCATCGCGGGCGAGGAGCTGGGCTCGCGGCTGATCATGGGAACGGGCGGGGCGCCGAGCATGGCGGTGCTGCGCGAGGCGCTGACCGCGTCCGGGACGGCGCTCACCACGGTCGCGATGCGCAGGGTGGACCCGTCCGCGCGCGGCTCGGTGCTGGACGTGCTGACCGAGTGCGGCATCCGGGTGCTGCCGAACACCGCCGGCTGCTTCACCGCGGGCGAGGCCGTCCTGACCGCCAAGCTCGCCCGGGAGGCACTCGGGACGAACTGGGTCAAGCTGGAGGTGATCGCCGACGAGCGCACGCTGCTGCCCGACCCGATCGAGCTGGTCGAGGCCGCCGAGCAGCTCGTCGACGACGGCTTCGTCGTCCTGCCCTACACCAGCGACGACCCGGTCCTGGCGCACCGGCTGGAGCGGATCGGCTGCGCGGCCGTGATGCCGCTCGGCTCGCCGATCGGTTCGGGGCTCGGCATCCGCAACCCGCACAACATCGAGCTGATCGTCGAGCGCGCGACCGTCCCGGTGATCCTGGACGCGGGGCTCGGCACGGCGTCCGACGCGGCCCTCGCCATGGAGCTCGGCTGCGACGCCGTGCTCCTCGCGACCGCCGTCACCCGCGCGCAGTCACCGGCGCGGATGGCCGCCGCGATGCGGCACGCGGTCGAGGGCGGGCGGCTCGCGCGGCTCGCCGGGCGCATCCCCAAGCGCCGGTACGCCCAGGCGTCCTCCCCGTTCGACGGGCTCGCGACCTCGTAGCAACGCTAAAGCCACAGCTGTAGAGATTTTCGCTGGACCTGAAAAGTCGCGCGGCACCAGACTGGGCATACCGGGGCGCAACCGCACACATCGCTTCGGTGTCGATGGAAGCGTCCCCTCCCTAAGGTTCGTGACATGCATCAGGAAAGCGGTGCGCGGGCGAACAAGCTCGCGGTGGCGGCGGCGACGGTCACGGTGGTGTTCTGGGCCTCGGCCTTCGTCGCCATCCGCAGCGCGGGCGCCGAGTACAGCCCCGGCGCCCTCGCCCTCGGCCGCCTCCTGTCCGGGACGGTCGTGCTGGGGGCGCTCTGGCTCATCCGGCGCGAGGGCCTGCCGCCCAAGGCCGCCTGGCCCGGCATCGCCACCGCCGGCCTGCTGTGGTTCGGCGCCTACATGGTCGTCCTGAACTGGGGCGAGCAGCTGGTGGACGCGGGCACCGCCGCCCTCGTCGTCAACATCGGGCCGATCCTCATCGCGCTCCTCGGCGGCTGGCTGCTGAAGGAGGGCCTGTCGTCCCGGCTGCTGCTCGGCATGGCGGTGTCGTTCACCGGCGCCGCCGTCGTCGGGCTGTCGATGTCCGGCGACGGCCGCTCGTCCGTCGGCGGGGTGCTGCTCTGCCTGGCCGCCGCCGTCACCTACGCGGCGGGCGTCGTCGCCCAGAAGCCCGCGCTGAGGCACGCGTCGGCGCTCCAGTTCACCACGTTCGCCTGCGCGATCGGCACGGTCGCCTGCCTGCCCTTCTCCGGGCAGCTCGTCTCGCAGGCCGCGCACGCCCCCGCGGGCGCCACCCTCAACATGGTCTACCTGGGCATCTTCCCGACCGCGGTCGCCTTCACGACCTGGGGGTACGCCCTCGCCCGCACGACCGCCGGGAAGATGGGCGCCACCACCTACGCGGCGCCCGCCCTGGTGGTGCTGATGTCGTGGTTGTTCCTGGACGAGGTCCCCGGCCTGGTCACCCTCGGCGGCGGGCTGCTGTGCCTCGCCGGCGTGGCCGTCTCCCGCAGCACGCGGTCGCTGCGACGCCGCGTCCCGCCGGTCACTCCCGAACCGGGCGCCCCGGAGGCGTCACCCTCCGGGCTCATCGATGCTCATACTCGGGACGGATGAGAACCACGCGGATTCGCCCGTAAACTCGCACCGATGGACGCGACGGTTGCAGATCCACTCGTCGGGCGGGTGCTCGACGGGCGGTACCGCATTGAGTCCCGCATCGCGCGCGGCGGCATGGCCACGGTCTACCTCGCGCGCGACCTGAGGCTCGACCGCATCATCGCGATCAAGGTGATGCACGCCGGGCTCGCCTCGGACGAGGACTTCGTCGCCCGCTTCATCGGCGAGGCCAAGGCCGCCGCGGCGCTGTCGCACCCCAACGTCGTCGCCGTCTACGACCAGCGCACCGACGGCGAGCACGTCTTCCTGGTGATGGAGTACGTCGCCGGCCGCACCCTGCGCGACGCGCTGAACTCGCTCGGCCGGTTCGGCCCCCGCGCCGCCCTGGAGATCATGCAGCCGGTGCTGGCCGCCCTCGGCGCCGCGCACCGGGCCGGGCTCGTGCACCGCGACGTCAAACCCGAGAACGTGCTGATCACCGAGGACGGCCAGGTCAAGGTCGCCGACTTCGGCCTCGCGCGGGCCGAGACCGCCAGCAAGATGACCAAGACCGGCATGATCATCGGCACGGTCGGCTACCTGGCGCCCGAGCAGGTGCTGTCCGGCAACGCCGACTTCCGCTCCGACGTCTACGCCGCCGGGATCATGCTGTTCGAGCTGATCACCGGGCGGCTGCCGCACCAGGGCGACACGCCCCTCGCCGTTGCCTACAAGCACGTGAACGAGACGGTGCCGCCGCCCTCCAGCGTCGTCCCCGGCATCCCCCCGCGGGTGGACGCCCTGGTCACCGACGCCACGAGCCACGACCCGGTGCGCCGCCCGCAGGACGCGAACCAGTACCTGGCCGAGGTCGCCGAGGTGTTCGGCGGCCTGCCCCGCGACTTCGACCGCCGCGTCGAGGAGTCGTCCCGCAACGCGACGAGCGTCCTGGAGGCCCCGCCCGCCCACGGCCGCACCGCCGTCATGGACGCCGAGACCCTGGCGCCCGAGATCGCCGCCCGCCCCACCAGGACCGACCGGGCCCTCGGCGCGCTGACCGGCCGCTACGTGCTGATCGCCATCGGCCTGGTCGCGGCGGTCATCCTCGGCTGGGCCGTGTGGTACCAGACGTCCGGCCAGTACGAGCACGTCCCGTCCTCGATCATCGGGATGAAGGTCGCCGACGCCCGCGACCAACTGGAGTCCGACGGGCTGGACGTGCGCACCGCCAAGGCGGTCTACAGCGACCGCGTCCACAAGGGCGGCGTCGCCAAGTCCGACCCGCCCGCCGGGGCGCGCGTCTCCAAGGGCCAGACGGTCACCCTCACGCCGTCCCGGGGCATCACGCCCCGCGAGGTGCCCGACGTCGGGGGCAAGTCCCTCGCCGACGCCAAGAAGACCCTGGAGGACAAGGGCTTCACCGTCGGCCGGACGAGCAGCAGCCCCTCGCAGACCGTCTCCAAGGGAGACGTCATCAGCACCGACCCGGACGCCGGCGAGAAGCACTCCCCCGACGTGCCCGTCTCCATCGTCGTCTCCACGGGCATGTCGATGCCCGGCCTCCTCGGCCAGAACGGCGACGCCGCCGCCAACCAGCTGCGCTCCATGGGCCTGGACGTCACCGTCGAGAAGAAGCAGGTGAACGGCAAGGACCCCGACACGGTGATCAGCCAGGACCCGTCCGAGGGCACCGGCGTCTCCCGCGGCGACAAGGTCACCATCGTCGTCAACAAGCGCGACTGCATCGTCGACGCGGGCCCCTTCCAGTTCGGCTGCGACGACGGCGACGGCAACCAGAACGTCCCGGTCCCGGACCTGACCGGCCGCCGCGTCAACGAGGCCAAGAAGGCGCTGGAGGACTCCGGCTTCGAGGTCAACGTGACGGGCTTCGGCGGCAACGTCGTCCGCTTCCAGTCGCCCAGCAGCGGCGAGGCCCCGCGGGGCTCGACCATCACGATCGTCCGGGGTCCCTGACCGGCTAGTCTGAACACGCCATGACCTCACCCATCAGCCCCGTCGGGGCCCATGTCCCCGTGGCCGGCGGCCTCGCCACCGGCGGCCTGAAGTACGCCGCCGAGATCGGCGCCGAGGCGGTCCAGGTCTTCGTCTCCAACCCCCGCGGCTGGGCCCTGCCGGAGGGCAGGCCCGCCGAGGACGCCAAGCTCCGGGACGAGGGCGTCCCCGTCTACGTCCACGCTCCGTACCTGGTCAATCTCGGCTCCCCCACCCCGGAGACGCTCGAGAAGTCGCTGGCGGCGGTCCGCCACTCCCTGACCCGGGGCCGCGCCATCGGCGCCCGCGGCGTCGTCGTCCACACCGGCTCCGCCGTCACCCGGACCTACGACGAGGCCATGGCCCAGGTCCGCGAGCACGTCCTCCCGCTCCTCGACGAGATCCCCGAGGACGGCCCTGACCTGCTTCTGGAACCCATGGCGGGCCAGAACAACATGCTCTGCGCCAAGGTCCAGGACCTGGCCCCGTTCTTCGAGCGCCTCGACCACCACCCGAAGCTCGGCGTCTGCTTCGACACCTGCCACGCCTTCGCCGCCGGCCACGACCTGGCGGCCCCGGGCGGCGCCAAGGACACCCTCGACGCCCTGGTCGCCGCGGTGGGCGAGGGCCGCCTCAAACTGGTCCACGCCAACGACTCGAAGGACGCCTGCGCCTCGGCCAAGGACCGCCACGAGAACATCGGCGCCGGCCAGATAGGCGAGTCCCCCTTCGCCGACCTCTTCCGCCACCCCGCCACAGCGGGCGTCCCCTTCATCATCGAAACCCCAGGCCGAGCCCCCGCCCCCCACGCCGAAGACATCAAAACCCTGAAGCGTCTAAGGGATACCCCCTGACGCAAGCCCACCTCAGCCAATAAGGCCCCGCGAACGCTGGCGGTCGAACACCCCAGGACCCGCGACCGCGCCCAAAGGCAGATGCAAGCGAAGCAAGAATCCAATCGCGCAGCGACCCGCAAGGCGAGCCCCGCGCGCAGACCCGCACCCACTACTGCGACAACCCCAGCCGCCACAGCGACCCTGCAACAACCGGGGGACCGCGATCGCGTCCGAAGGCAGATTCAAGCGAAGCGAGAATCTGATCGCGCAGCGAGCCGCAAGGCGAGCCGGAGCGATGCCAGCGATCGCACGCTTTATCGACGATGGAGGGCCGCCAGGCCCGAAGGAGGAGAAAAAGCAAAAGAAAAAAGACTCAGGCGCCGCTGAACAACCCCCCGACTGTTCAGCGACGCCCGAGCCACAGGTCGCGGGATCCCACCCCCCCGGTACGGGATCCTGCGACTCACGATCCGGCGTGTGTCGCCGGATCTCCGGATTTGCTCTTGTGGGAGGGTTCGCGGCCGGGGGCCGCCCGCCCCTCCTCGGGCGGTGTGACGTGTGGTGCCACTGAGAACATTAGAGGGGGTCCGCCACCTGTGGACAGCTGGACGGCGCCCCTCTCGATGAACGGTGTGTAGTCAGAGATGTACGGAGCGTAGTCGCCGGATGAGCGGTCCCTGGGGCGGGACGAGCGGTCCGGGGTGGTGGCGCGGCGGGCGGGGCGGCGTCGTGAACGGTTCATAACGGGGCTCAACGGACGAACACGTCCTCGGGTAGGTGCAGTTTCGTCAGGGCCCGGTCGGCGCGGCGGGGGACGCGGCGGCGGGTCAGGAGCGAGACGGCGACCATGACGGCGAACGCGGCGGGGGCGATCAGGGCGGCGGGCTGCGCCACGGCGGCGGCGGGCCAGCCCGTCAGGGGGACCTCGTACAGGTGCAGGACGCCGGAGATGACGGCGAGGCCGGTGCCGACGACCAGGCCGGCGCCGGCGCCCGCGGCGGTCAGGCCGCGCCACCAGATCGCGAGGAGCAGGAGCGGGCACAGGGAGCACGCCGACACGCAGAGGGCCAGGGCGACGAGTCCGGCGGCGCCCTGGGTCCCGATCCTCGGGAGCAGGGCGAGGGGGACGACGAGCGCGAACACGGTGGCGACGCGGAAGGAGGCGACGCCGCTGCGGCGGGCGCACTGGGTGACCGTGCCGGCGATGGTGACGACGAGGCCGCAGGACGTGGAGATGAACGCGGCGAAGGCGCCGAGGGTGATGAGCCCGGTGAGCAGCGCGCCGGCCGGTCCAGGGATGCGCTGGGGCAGCAGCAGGACGGTCGCGTCGGTGTCGCCGGTCATCAGCAGTTCGGGCGCGTAGAGGCGTCCCATGGACGCGTAGATGGTGGGGAAGACGTAGAAGAGCGCGAGGAGGGCCGGGACGAGGGCCGCCGTGCGGCGGGCGGTGCTTCCGCTCGGGTTGGTGTAGAAGCGCATGAGGATGTGGGGCAGCCCCATGGTGCCGAGCAGGATGCCCAGGATCGCCGAGTACGTGCGGTAGAAGCCGTGTTCCTCCCCGCGGCCGAAGGGGGTGGCCCAGGTCTCGCCGCTCTGGGCGGGCAGGCGTTCGGCGTGCGGAACCGGCGCGCCGGCCGGGAAGACCACTTCGGCACTGGGGCCGATGGTGTGCCGCCCCGCGGCGAGGGTCATCGCCCCGCCGCCGTGGCGGACGCCGTCCACGCGGCCCCGGGCGGTGACGAGGACGGCGGCGGGCGCGGTGACCGCGACCTCGCTGGCCACGTGGACCCGGGTGGTGTGCGCGAACCGCGCCGGCCCGTCGCCGACGGGATCGGGGCGCCCGTCCATCTGCCACATGGCCAGCAGCGCCGCGGCGGGCACGGCGATGGCGACCAGTTTCACCCAGAACTGGAGGCTCTGGACGGCGGTGATGCTGCACATCCCCCCGGAGGCGACGAGCAGCAGGGTGACCGCGACCACGACGGCCCAGCCCGCCCACACCGGGGCGCCGGTCATCACGCGCAGGGTGACGCCCGCCCCCTGGAACTGCGGCAGCAGGTAGAACCAGCCGATGAAGCAGACGCAGCAGGTGACGATGCGGCGCACGGCCGGGGAGCCGAGCCTCCACTCGGCGAAGTCGGAGACGGTGTAGGCGCCGGACCGGCGCAGCGGCGCGGTGACGAACGCCAGGAGCAGGACGTGCCCGGCGGTCGCCGCGACGGGCAGCCACAACATGTCGGCGCCGTAGGCGAGCACCAGGCCCGCGGTGCCGAGGAACGCGGCGGCGGAGAGGTACTCACCGCTGATCGCCGAGGCGTTCCGCCAGGGGGTGACGCCCCGGGAGGCGACCAGGAGGTCGGAGGCGGTGCAGGCGGAGCGGCGGTCGCACGCGCCGAACGCGGCGGTCGCCAGCAGCAGCGCCAGGAGCGCCGCCGCCACCGCCACGGCGGTCATCGCCGGTCCGCCGGTCGCGTGAGGTCGCGTTCGGCGCGCTCGGCGCGGCCGAGCTGGCGGAACGACGCCGCGACCCAGACCGGCTGGATGCCGAAGGCGAGGACGAGCCAGGGCAGCGGGACGCCGTGCACGCGGGCCCGCGCCACCGCCGGGACGATCGCCATCAGCGCCGGGAGCGCCGTCACCACGGTCATGACGAACGCGCCGGTGCCGAGTGCGGTGCGCAGCTGGGCGCGGATGAGGAGGCGGGTCTCGGCGGGACCGATCGGCGGACCGGGGACGAGCGGGTCGGGCCGGACCGGGCCGGTATCGGGCGGTTCGGGATCCGCCGGGGCGGGCGCCGCGGCCTCGGCCCCCTGGGCCGTGCCCGGGGTCGCGCCCTCCGGCAGCGCGCGGGGGCGGAGGGCCGCCGCGCCCGCCACCGTGTCGCGGCGTTCATCGGTCATCGCGGCCCTCCCCGGGGTCACCGGCGCCGTCATCCGGCTGGTGGAACTTGCGGACGAGCAGGTCCCGGACCTCGCGGGTGTGGCGGCGGCTGACCTGCAGCAGCTCGTCCCCGATCTGGACGGCGGCCCGGCCGCCGTCGAAGCGCAGCTCGGTGATGTGCGCGGCCGCGACGAGGGTGCTGCGGTGGATCCGGATGAACCCCGCGCCCTCCCACCGCTTGGAGAGCGCGGACAGCGGCATGCGGACCAGGTAGCCGCCGTCGGCGGTGTGCAGCCGCACGTAGTCGCCCTGCGCCTCGACGTGGGTCACGGCCCGGCGGGACACCAGCCGCGTCCGGCCGCCGAGCTCGACGGGGATCATCTCGTCGTCGGGGTCGGGGGAGGCGTCCCCGGCGGGCGTGGACGGCCGGCGGACGGCCGCCGCCACGCGCCGGACGGATTCGGCCAGCCGCTCCGGCCGGACGGGCTTGAGCAGGTAGTCGAGGGCGCCCAGCTCGTAGGCGGTGACGGCGCAGTCGTCGTGCGCGGTGACGAACACCACGTGCGGCGGCGCGGCGAACCCGGTCAGCAGCCGGGTGAAGTCGAGCCCGTCGAGGCCCGGCATGCGGATGTCGAGGAACACGGCGTCGAGGCGCTCGCCCTCGACGAGCATCCGGCTCAGGTCGCGGAGCGCCGCCGAGGCGTCCGCGGCCCCGGTGACCCGCCCGATCCGCGGGTCCCTCCTGAGCAGGTAGGTCAGCTCCTCCAGGGCCGGGCGTTCATCGTCGACGGCGAGGACGTGAAGCATGAGGGCGACTTTGCCGCGATTACCGTCTGTCCGCAATCGGTTCCGAAAAGTGAGTGGCGTGTCGCCCGGATCGCGCCTCAGTCGGGAAAGACGCCCGGACGGTACTTCGGGACGCGCAATTTGACCTTGGTTCCGGCGCCGAGAGCTGTCTCGACGGTGAGGCCGTACTCGTCCCCGTAGACCTGGCGCATGCGCGCGTCGACGTTCGCGAGGCCTATGCCGGGGCCGCCATCCGGCCGGTCGTGGGTGGCGACGCTCCCCCAGCCGGTGGGCCCGGGCCGTCCGAGGGGCGCCGAAAGGATCTCCTCGAGCCGCTCGGGGTCCATGCCGATCCCGTCGTCCTCGACGCTGATCGCGGCCTCGGCGCCCGAGTCGCGGGCCACGATCGAGATGTGGAACGCGCGGCGGCCCCCGGCCATGCCGTGCCGGACGGCGTTCTCGACGAGCGGCTGGAGCGCGAGGAACGGGACGGCGACCGGCAGCACCTCGGGCGCGACCTCGACGTTGCACTGCAGCCGCTCGCCGAATCTGGCGCGCTCCAGAAGCAGGTAGCGGTCGATCGAGCGAAGCTCGTCGGCGAGCGTGGTGAAGTCGCGCGGGTTGCGGAACGAGTAGCGGGCGAAGTCGGCGAAGTCCAGCAGGAGGCCGCGGGCCCGCTCGGGGTCGGTGCGGACGAACGAGGCGATCGTGGTCAGCGAGTTGTAGACGAAGTGCGGCGAGATCTGCGCGCGCAGCGCGCGCAGCTCGGCCTCGGCGAGGCGGACGCGGACCGAGTCGAGCCCGGCCAGTTCGAGCTGGCCGGTGACGAGCCGGGCCGCCTCCCCCACCGCGCGGACGCGCGCCGTGGACGGGCTCGGCCAGTACGCGCTCAGCGCGCCCTCGACGCGGCCCCCGACGGCGAGGGGCGCGATCATCGCCACCTGGACGCCGCAGCGCGGATCGCCGCAGGCGAGCGGCTGCCGCCGCGTGACGACCCGGGGCCTGCCGGAAGCCAGGACGGGCAGCGCGTGCGCGACCGCCTCGTCCGCGTGGGCGCCGCGGCCGGCGCCGTCCCAGGCCAGCAGCCGCGGCGCGGCGCGCGCGTCGTCGCCCGGGTCGCCGGTGCCGCCCGGGTCGCCGGCGCCGTCCGGATCATCGGCGCCGTCCGGATCGTCGGGCGGGCGCGCCGCCACGATCGCGACGGCCTCGGCGCCGAGCAGCGAGCGCAGCAGCCGGGCCGCCCTGCGCGCCGCGTCGCCGGTGAGCCCGGCCCGCAGCGGGGGCGCGGCGTGCGCGATCAGGTGCAGGGCGGCGAGGGCGGCCGCCTCCGCCGGATCTGCGGGCCCTCGCCGCGGCAGGAGGCACCACCGGCGCGGCGCCCAGACCCCGCTGGCCCCGGCTGCCGCGGCGCACACCACGACATCTGTGACGGACGGTAGGTCCATGGAAACTTACGGTAATGGCTATCATCGCCGCGGGTGCGCCTGTTGCCGATTTACCGAGGTCTCGAATGGGACACGCTCGAACCGCCGGAAGGCCCGTACCAGCAGACCAATCGGGGCCCGCCGATCACAGCGGGGGCGACTCGCCCTCGTCCTCCTGGTATGAGTAGCGCTGCTCCCGCCACGGGTCGGCGACGTTGTGGTAGCCGCGCTCCTCCCAGAAGCCCCGGCGGTCCTTCACCAGGTACTCCACGCCCCGCACCCACTTCACGCTCTTCCACGCGTACAGGTGCGGGATGACGATGCGGACGGGGAAGCCGTGGTCGGGGGTGAGGCGCTCG
The DNA here is from genome assembly GCF_014208105.1 of Actinomadura coerulea. Lineage (NCBI taxonomy): Bacteria > Bacillati > Actinomycetota > Actinomycetes > Streptosporangiales > Thermomonosporaceae > Actinomadura > Actinomadura coerulea. Next base: position 648,891 of record NZ_JACHMQ010000001.1, on the reverse strand, counting down.
CCGTCGCGGTGGGTGGCGAACACCGTCCCGTCGGCGAGGAAGTCGCTCATCCGGATGTTGGCGCTGTAGCCGTACTCGGCCCAGACCATGACGTGCGTGACGTCCGGCGCGGGCGGCGCCAGGTCGGTGATCGCCGTGCCGGGGACGCCCCGCCACTCGTTGTCCGGGATGGTGAACTTGGTGACGCAGTGGAAGTCGGCGACCGAGGCGGCCTTCGGGAGCGCGTCGAACTCGTCCCAGGTCCAGCGGTGCTGCTCCCCCGACTCGGTGGCGCCGAAGACCCGGAAATCCCAGTCCTTGGGACGGAACTTCGGGACGGGACCGTAGTGGAGGACGGGCCAGCCCCGGGGGACGTACTGCCCGGGCGGCAGTTCGCCCGGCTGCGGCGCGGGCTGTTCGGGGTTGGTCATGACGCGGCCATCCTGCCATCCGGAGTGAGCTGAGCCATATCCGGGGTGCGTGCGGGCCGCGGGCCCGGACATCGGCTACGCTTGCCCCATGCGCAGCGTCGTGTATCTGTTTTGGCCCGACCAGCCCGGACGGCTGGTCTGCCAGACGCTGCGCTGACAGACCACGAAGGCGAAAGCCCCGGGCCGGCCGGCCCGGGGCTTTCGTCGTTCCGGGGACCGGCCGGCCTCCCGGGGCGCGAAGGAGAGGCAGCAACCCATGGTCGTCGTCATGGCCCCGGAGGCCAGCGAAGCGGACGTCAGAGCCGTCGTCTCACTAGTTGAGACGGCGGGAGGCGACGCCTTCGTCAGCCGCGGCGTGGAACGGACCATCGTCGGGCTGGTGGGCGACGTCCAGCAGTTCGGCTCGCTGAACCTGCGCGGGATGCGCGGAGTCAGCGACGTCATCCGCATCTCGGCGCCCTACAAGCTGGTGAGCCGCGAGAACCACGCCGAGCGGTCGGTCGTCCGGGTCGGCGGGGTGCCGATCGGCCCCGGCACCGTGACGCTGATCGCCGGCCCCTGCGCGGTGGAGACCCCCGAGCAGACCCTCGGCGCGGCGCAGATGGCGCAGGCCGCGGGCGCGACGCTGCTGCGCGGCGGCGCGTTCAAGCCCCGCACGTCGCCGTACGCGTTCCAGGGCCTCGGTGAGGCCGGGCTGCGCATCCTCGCGGACGTGCGCGAGGAGACCGGCATGCCGATCGTCACCGAGGTCGTGGACGCCGGCGACGTCGAACTCGTCGCCTCCTACGCCGACATGCTGCAGATCGGCACCCGCAACGCGCAGAACTTCGCGCTGCTGCAGGCCGCCGGCGAGGCGGGCAAGCCGGTCATGCTGAAGCGCGGCATGAACGGCACGATCGAGGAGTGGCTGATGGCCGCCGAGTACGTCGCGCAGCGCGGCAACCTCGACATCGTGCTGTGCGAGCGGGGCATCCGCACGTTCGAGCGGGCGACCCGCAACACCCTCGACATCTCCGCGGTACCGGTGGCGCAGCGCCTCTCCCACCTGCCGGTCATCGTGGACCCGTCGCACTCGGGCGGCAGCCGCGACCTCGTCCTGCCGCTGACCCGCGCGGCGATCGCGGTCGGCGCCGACGGCGTGATCATCGACGTGCACCCGCACCCGGAGACCGCCCTGTGCGACGGCCCGCAGGCCCTGGTCGACGGCGACCTGCGCGAGCTCGCCAAGCTCGTCCGCGACCTGCCCCCGATCGTCGGCCGCTCCCTCGCCAGGAGCGAGGACCCCGACGCCGTGCCCGCCTGACCCGGGCGGGCGTCCCGCGGGGCGCCCGAACCGGTATCGTCCTGAACCATGGCTTACTGGGCACCCGACTGCGGACCGCCGCGCTCCTGACGGGGCGCGGCGACCGCATTCCCTGCTGATCCCCGCACGGCCCGGCGCGATCACGCGCCCGGCCGCTGCCGGCCTGCGCCCCGAATCCGGATCCCTCCTCCCGATTCGAGCCCAGGAGCCCTTTCCGTGTCCCAGAACACCTTTCTCAGGCGCGCGTCCGAAAAGCCCTCGCGGTCCCGTGCCCGGCGCGGCGGCGCCGACGTCCTGCTGGCGGCGTCCCTGTGGGGGACGACCGGCACCGTCCGCACGTACGCGGACGGCGCGTCCCCGTACTCGGTCGCCGCGATCCGCATCATCATCGGCGGCCTGGTGCTGCTGGCCCTCGCCGCGTCCACGCGGCGCGGCGCGGGGCTGCGCCGCCTGCTGGCGGACCGCCGCAACCTGGCGCTCGTCGGCCTCGGCGCGGCCGCCGTCACCGTGTACCAGACGGCGTTCTTCGTCGCCGTCGAGCGCACCGGCGTCGCGGTCGGCACCGTCGTCACGATCGGCAGCGCGCCCGTGTTCACCGGCGTGATCGGGCTGCTGGCCGGCCGGTCCGCGCCGACCGGGCGGTGGACGCTCGCCACGGCGGGGGCCGTCGCGGGCTGCGCGCTGCTCGTCGGCGGCGGCCGGGACGCGGGCGCGGAGCCGCTCGGCATCGGGCTCGCGCTGCTGTCCGGGCTGTCGTACGGGGGGTACGCGACGGTGGCGTCCGTCCTCATCACCCGGGGCGAGGAGGACCGGGCCGTCGCCGCGGCGCTGTTCGGCGCGGCGGCGGTCCCGCTCGTCCCCGTGCTGATCGCCGGACCGGCGGGCTGGCTGCTCACCGGGAGCGGCGCGCTCATCGCGCTCTACCTCGGCGTGGTCACCACGGGCGGGGGCTACCTGCTGTTCGCCCGGGGCCTGCGCACCACGCCCGCGACGACGGCGACGACCCTGACGCTCGCGGAGCCGGCGGTGGCGGCGGCGCTCGGCACGGTCCTGCTGGGCGAGCGGCTCGGCGGCGCCGCGCTGGGCGGCCTCGTGCTGCTGGCGGCGAGCCTGGTGGTCCTCGTGGCGCCCGCCCGCCGCCGCGGCCGCGGCGCGGCCGCGCGGGGCCGCGGAGAAGGCGCACAGGGCGGTAACGAATTGGTCTGAACCATTGGCCGGGCAGGGCGCGGCGAGGATGATGACCGGCATGACGACGGGAGATGGTGACGCCGGGGGGCGGCTGTTCCCGGACGACCTGGACGGCGTCGACCCGGTCGCCGCCGTGCTGCTGGCGGACGCCCGCCGCGCCCTGACGGCCTACCCGGAGCTGGTGGCCCTCGGCGCCGTGTTCACCGCCGCCGAGCGCGTTCCGGGCGGCTGGCAGATCGTGTGCCCGTTCGACCCGCTGCCGCAGGGGGCGCGCGAGCTCCTCGCCGACCACCTGGAGGACCGCGCCGCGCCGGGCACCGGCGCGCGGGCGCGCGACCTGGCGGCCGCGGCCCGCACGCTGCGGCGCGAGCCGGCCGACGAGGTGACCGCGGGCGGGCGGCGGTTCCGGATCGCGCGGATCGAGCAGCTGGCCCGCACCGGCCCGGACGGGCCCGAGCCGCCCCGTCCGACGGACCTGGACCCGGTGCCGGCGGGCGGCCGCGTCCCGCCCGCCCGGCCGCACGAGCTGCTGCCGGGCGACGGCCCGGCGTCCGACCTCGCCACGGCCGAGCTGCTGTGCCAGGTGCTGGACGCCGCGGCCGCCAGGGGGAACGAGCCGTCCGGCGCGTTCCTCACCCCGGTCGCGCTGGCGCCCGCGTTCACCGTCGCCGAGCGCGGCGAGCGGCGCTGGCGGCCGGTGGGACGGCTGTACGACGCGCCGCAGCAGGCCCGCGACTCGCTGGTCACCTACTTCAGGCACGTGGTGCCCGCGGTGGAGAGCCCCGCCGAGGCCGACATCGCCCGGTTCGCCGAGGCGGCGGAGCTGATGGAGGACGGCAGCCGCCGCAACGGCATCGCCGTCGCGGGCCGCCGCTTCCGCATCGTCCGCATCGAGCGGATCACCCTGATGGGCCCGGACGGCCCCGAGCCGCCCCGCCCGACGGACTTCGACGCCCGCTAGTTGTACTGGGTCATGAGGCGGGGGTCAGGCGACTGGGTCGCCGTAGGCGGGGCGGTGCTCCTGGACGGACGCGGCGAGCTGGTCGGCGAGCTCGCCGACGTCGAGGCGCTTCTCGATCTGCCGCAGATCCCCGATCTTGGCCCGGGTCTCGGCGCGGCGGGGCGCGAGCAGGGTGCAGCAGTCCTCGTCGGGCAGCTCGGAGATCGTCAGGGTGCGGATGCGGCGCGCCTGGTCCATGATCTCGACCTTGTCCATGCCGACGAGGGGCCGCAGGATGGGCAGCTCGACGGCGTCGTCCAGCGCGGTGATGTTGGCGAGGGTCTGGCTGGACACCTGCCCGAGCGCGTCGCCGGTGATCAGCGCGGAGCCGCGCAGCCGACGGGCGAGGACCTCCCCGGTGCGCAGCATCAGCCGCCGCTGCGCGATCACCGCGAGCCGGTCGGCGCCGGACGACTTGATCTGCTGCTGCGCCTTGCCGAAGGGCACGACGAACAGCCGCGACCCGGTCTGGAACTTGTCCAGCTCGCGGACGAGCGCGTACGCCTTGTAGATCGACTCGGGGCCGGTGAACGGCATGCCGGAGAAGTGCAGGTAGTCGACGCGCAGGCCGCGGCGCATCATCCGGTACGCGGCGACGGGCGAGTCGATGCCGCCCGACATCAGCACGAGGCCGCGGCCGCTCATCCCGACGGGCAGGCCGCCCTGCCCGGCCAGGCCGCCGGAGTAGACGAACACCTCGTCGCGGTCGACCTCGATCGACAGGGTGTGGTCGGGGTTCTTGAGCCGGACGGGCTGCCCGTAGCGGGCGGTGACGAGGGTGCCGATGTGCCGGTCGAGCTCGGTCGAGGTCATCGGGAACCGCTTGTCGCGGCGCCGGGACCGGACGGCGAAGGAGCCGGTCCGGCCGTCCATGAGCTCCAGTGCGGCGCGCTCGACGCTGGCGAGGTCCTTGCCGACCCGCCAGGCGCGGTGCGCCCACACGATGCCCATGACGTCGGTGATCCGCTGTGCGACGCGCTCCATGGTGGCAAGATCAGCATCGTGCTTGCGGACGATGAAGACGCCGTGCCGCCGGACGACGTCCACCCGGGCGATCGGCCGGACGGCGGTGCGCACGTTGTCGGCGAGGCGGCGTTCGAACTGCTCGCGGTTCTTGCCCTTGAGGACGATCTCGCCCAGTTTGAGCAGCACGCACGGCTCACCGTCGACCGGCGACTGCTCCCGGACGTCCGCCGCCGCGGTGCCGGGCGCGGTGTCGAGCGTGGTCATGCGTGATCCTCCTGGCGGGAACAGGGTAAAGAGAGGACCTCCAGTGTGGCCCAGAGAGGCCAACACCGCGACCCGCATTCCCTGTTCCCGCCCGGCGGGACGATCAGCCGAAGAAGACCTCGGCCTCGGAGTAGCGCTCCAGCGGGACGGTCTTGAGCTCCTTCGTCGCCTCGTCGAGGCCGACGCGGACGATGTCGGTGCCCTGGAGGGCGACCATCTTGCCGTAGTCGCCGTCCTTGACGGCGTCGATGGCCTGGAGGCCGAAGCGGGTGGCGAGGACGCGGTCGAACGCGGTGGGGGTGCCGCCGCGCTGGATGTGCCCGAGCACGGTGGCGCGGGCCTCCTTGCCGGTGCGCTTCTCGATCTCGTCGGCGAGGGCCTGCCCGATGCCGCCGAGCCGGACGTGCCCGAACGCGTCGCGCTCGCCGGTCTGCAGCTGCATCTGCCCGTCGACGGGGTGCGCGCCCTCCGACACCACGATGATCGGCGCGTAGCGGGTCTTGAACCGGCTCTCCACGTACTGGCAGACCTTCTCGATGTCGAAGGGCCGCTCGGGGATGAGGATGACGTTGGCGCCGGCGGCCATGCCGACGTGCAGCGCGATCCAGCCCGCGTGCCGGCCCATGACCTCGCAGATCAGCGCGCGGTGGTGGCTCTCGGCGGTGGTGTGCAGCCGGTCGACGGCCTCCATGCCGATGTTCACCGCGGTGTCGAAACCGAAGGTGTAGTCGGTCGCGTTCAGGTCGTTGTCGATCGTCTTCGGGACGCCGACGACGTTGACCCCGTTGGCGTACAGCTCGCGCGCGACGCCGAGGGTGTCCTCGCCGCCGATGGCGATCAGCGCGTCCACGCCGAGGCCCGCGAGGTTGTCCTTGATCCGTTCGACGCCGCCCTCGACCTTGACCGGGTTGGTCCGCGACGAGCCGAGGATCGTCCCGCCGCGCGGCAGGATCCCGCGCACGGCCTGGACGTCGAGGGCCACGGTGTCGCCTTCGAGGGGCCCGCGCCAGCCGGCCCGGAAGCCGACGAACTCGTAGCCGTAGACCTGGACGCCCTTGCGGACGACCGCGCGGATCACCGCGTTCAGGCCGGGGCAGTCCCCGCCTCCGGTCAGCACTCCGACGCGCATGCCGTCACCTTCTCCCGCCACCGGGCTCCTCCCTCGGGTCCACGTTCTCAGCCTAGTCGCCGCACGCGGCGGCGCGGGGCTTCGCCGGATGTCCCGGCGCGCCGCCATTGGTCTAGACCATAGCCCGTGGCGGGGGCGCCCGGCACTTCGTTCGCGGCGACGGCGCCCCTCAGCCGGACGGGTTCCGGCCGAAGACGCGGACCCGTCCCCGGAAGGCCACCGCCGCTCCCCCGGGCACGCGCCGCGCCGCCGCCCTGCGCGGGCGCGGCGGGGCCTGCCCGTCATAGGACCACCGCGCCTCCGCCAGCGCGAGTTCCCGCGCCGCTTCGCCGGCGAGCCGGTCCCGGTTCCCGCGGGCGAAGTCCCAGCCGTCGCGGAAGGAGCCGCGCGTCGGGCGCTCGGCGGCCCACGCCGCGAAGACCGCCTTCCAGGACGTCCCGTACGAGGCGGCCAGGGCCGGCCATGCGCGGGCGACCTCGCCCGCGCGCTTGAGCAGGATCCCGTGCGCGGCGGCCCGCACCGCCTCGGCGTCGAACCCCTCCGGCATCGGCCCGCCCGCCGTCATGGCCCGGACGAGCGCCTCCTGCGCCGCCGCCAGCCGGGCGTCGAACCCGCTCACGTTCCCGATCCGCTCATGTGACGGGCTCCAGTCCGGAGGCGGCGGCGATCGCGTCCAGCTCGGCGCGCAGCTCCGCGGCGGGCGGGTAGCGGCCGTCGCGCTCCAGCAGGAGGCCGGGCGGGCGGTGCCGCGCGCACAGCTCCGCGACCAGCTCCAGCACCTCGGCGGGGACGGCGGCCGCGTGCGTGTCGTGGTACCGCCCGCCCTCCTCCGAGCCGCCCGCGACGTGGCAGTAGGCGACGCGGTCCAGCGGAAGGCGGTCGAGGAGGGCGGCGGGGTCCTCGCCCCGGTTGCGCGCGTTGGCGTACACGTTGGCGACGTCCAGCAGCAGCAGGGCGCCGGTGCGCTCCATCAGCTCGGTCAGGAAGTCGGCCTCGGTGTACTCGGCGTCCGGCCAGTCGAAGAGCGCGGCGATGGGCTCGACGGCCAGCGGGACGGGCAGCTCCGCCTGCGTCCGGCGGATGTTGGCGGTCAGCGCGTCCAGCGCGGCGCGGGTGCGCGGCACCGGCAGCAGGTGCCCGGCCTCGACGCCGCCCGCGCGCACGAACGCGACGTGCTCGCTCGCCAGCGGCGCGCCGAGCGCCTCGGCGCAGGCGGCCAGGTGCGCGACCCGCTCGGCGGCCACGGGCTCGGCGCCGCCGAGCGACAGCCGCACCCCGTGCGGGACGATCGCCGCGCCGCGGTCGCGCAGCGCGAGCAGCTCGGGGGCCGGCCCCTCCGGGTGCACCGACTCGGCGATCACTTCGGCGAAGCGCAGCCCCGGCAGCGCGCCGACGAACCCGGCGATCTCGGGGCGCCAGCCGATCCCCACGCCCAGCCGCATCTCAGCTTCCTCCGCCGCAGCCGCCGCCACCGCAGCCGCCGCCCCCTCCGCAGCCGCTCCCGCCGCCGCCGCTCCCCCCGCCGCACGACCCGCCTCCTCCGCAGGACGAGGACGAGCACACCGAGGCGGTCGAGGAGCAGGAGGAGCCCGAGTAGCCGCCGGAGGAGGCCGCGGCCCCGGCCATCTCCAGGTACCGGCCGAGCCCCACGGTCTGGGCGAACGCCGGGTCGAGCGCCATGAGCGCGGCCGTGCCGAACAGCGCCACGCCCATCAGCACGGCGGGCGCCGGCAGCCCGGCGTAGGCCGGCTCGTTCGCCGGGTCGAGGTCGGGCCGGGACTCCTTGGCCCGCTCGACGGCCAGCTCGCCCTCCCGCGTCCGCTCGGCGCCCGAGTCGAGGCCGAGGGCTCCGAAGCCGAGGGCGATCAGCCCGGCCATCGGCACGGCCTTGCCGGCGAACCCGCTGAAGGCGTCGCTCACGACGAAGGCGGCGAAGCCGAGCAGTATCCAGCCGAACATGACCCCCTGGAGGGTGCGCAGCCGGCGGCGCCCGGCCGGCGCGAGCACCATGCCCTGCGCGGCGAGCCCGTCGCGGAGCTGGTCGAGCGCCGCGCGCACGCCCGGCTCGGCGGTGATCTCGGCGAGCGTCCCGGCCCGCAGGTGCGCGACGGCCCCGAAGACCGCCGCGTCCAGCGGCGTCCCGGCGGCGCGCGGCCCGGCGCCGGACGGCTCGGTGGCCAGCAGCCTGCCGTCGGCGTAGGCGTCGGCAGCGCCGTCCAGCCGCAGCGCCGTGACCGAGGCGGCTATCGCGTGGCGCCCCCCGCCCTGCAGGTAGGCGACCTCGTAGGGGTGCAGCTCGCGCGCCGGGGGGCTGCCCCGCCGCACCGCGGCCCGCATCCGCCGCAGGACCGCCAGCAGCGCGAGGCCGGCCAGGAGGTGGGCCGCGAGGAACCCCAGCGCGGGGCCCAGGATCTCGTCCGCCATGACGCGCTCCCGTCGCTGTTCGCCTTTGCCGGTGAGACGCAGGCGGCGCCGCGGCGGTTCGCCCCGCGCTACTCCTCCTCGTCGAGGCCCTTCTCGATGGCGTAGCGGACGAGTTCGACGCGGTTGTGGAGCTGGAGCTTGCCGAGGGTGTTCTGCACGTGGTTCTGCACCGTCCGGTGGGACAGGACGAGGCGCTGCGCGATCTGCTTGTAGGTCAGGCCCTTCGCGACGAGGCGCAGCACCTCGGTCTCGCGCTCGGTCAGCCGCGGCGCGTCGTCGTCCGCGCGGGCGGGTGCGGCGGCGAGGCGGCGGTACTCGCCGAGGACGAGCCCGGCGAGCCCGGGGGTGAAGACGGCGTCGCCCTCACCGGTCCGCCGGACGGCGTCCAGGAACTCCTCGCGGGCGGCGGACTTGAGCAGGTAGCCGGTCGCGCCCGCCTTCACCGCCTCCAGGACGTCCTGCTGCTCGCCGCTGGCCGACAGCACCAGCACGCGGACGGGCGGGTCGGCGGCGGCGAGGCGCCGGGTCACCTCGACCCCGCTGAGGTCGGGCAGCTGGAGGTCGACCACGGCCACCTGGGGGCGCGCGGCGGCGGCGATGCGGACGGCGGCGCGGCCCTCCCCCGCGGTCGCGACCACGTCGTGCCCGGCCTCGCCGAGGTCGCGGGCCACCGCCTCGCGCCACATCGGGTGGTCGTCCACGACCATGACCCGGAGGGGCCGGAGGGGAACGTCGCTCACGGTCACACCCTAGCCCGCGGCACGGTCATCTCGACCTCGGTCCCGTCGCCCTCACCCGAGACGATCGACACGGTGCCGCCGAGGTCGGCGATGCGGCCGCGGATGGACTGGGCGACGCCGAGCCGCCCGTCCGCGGCCGCCCGGTCCAGCCGCCCGGGGGGCACGCCCGGGCCGTCGTCGCGGACGCTGACGGTGACCTCGCCCTCGCCGTCCTCCAGCAGGACCCAGGCGCGGGCCCCCTCGCCGCAGTGCCGCCGGACGTTGTCGAGGGCCGCCGCCACCGCCGCCTCGACCTCCCCGGCGGCGTGGGCCGGCAGCCGCACCTCCGTGGCGGGCGTCGACACCGTCACGGAGGTGGAGGCGTGCCCGGCCAGCAGCGGCCGCAGGTCGGTCCCGGCGCCGGAGGCGTCCGCGGGCGGCACCGCCGGACCCGCGCCGACGAGGGCGCGCAGGGCCGCCTCCTGCTCGCCCGCGAGGCGGCCGAGCTCGGCCGCCTCGCCGCCGAGCTCGCCGCCGCGCCGCTGCACCATCGCCAGGACCTGGAGCACCGAGTCGTGGATGCGGCGCGCCAGCCGCTCCCGCTCGCGGGTCGCCGCCTCCAGCTCGACGGCCCGCGCCAGCCGCGCCTCCGCCTCCCGCGCCAGCCGCACGACGTGCCCGACGACGAGGCCCGCGAGGAACAGCAGGACGATGCCGTTGAACGTCGTGCCGCCGATGCCGCCGCTCGTCCCGGCGACCGCGTGCACCATCAGGTTCGCGGCGGCCAGGACGGCCGCGGCCGCGACGCCGGCCCGCCGCCCGCCGGCGACCGCCCACGAGAGCACCGCGGCCGCCACCCACGACACCGGCAGCGTGGGGCGCCCGGCGGCGATGTTCCCGGACGCCTCCACCCACGCCGTCGCCAGCACGCATCCCGCCGCGACGGCGAGGTCGGCGGCCAGCAGCGGCCGGCCGCGGCGAGCCCGGCCGGTGGAGGCGAAGGCGGCGGGGCCGAAGGCGAACGACGCGTAGCCGGTCCACCCGGCCATGACGGCGAGGACGGCCCATCCGCCGAAGGGGTGGGCGTAGCCGCCGTGGTTCATGGCGATCACGACCGCGGCGTAGCCCAGGGCGAGCCCGCGGTAGACGGCCACGGCCCGCCACAGCGCGGTCTCCAGGCCCGTCCCGCGCGGCTCAGCCGCGGTCACTCAGCCCTCCGTCGTCCTCCTCGACCGGACGCACCTCCTTGCCGGCGAGCTCCGCCTTCACCTCGGCGGAGTACCGGTCGACGTACTCCTGCCCGGACAGCCTCTGGATCGCCATCATGATCTCGTCGGTGATCTCGCGGAGCACCTCGTGGTCGTCCTCGCGCCCGTAGTGGCGGGAGAAGTCCATGGGCTCGCCGAACCGCACGCCCGGCCGGATCCCGAGCCGCGGGTACGGCCTGCCGGGCGGCATCAGCTCGAAGGTGTTGACCATCGCCATCGGGATCACCGGCACCCGCGACTTCAGCGCCAGCCGCGCGACCCCCGTCTTGCCGCGGTACAGCCGGTTGTCGGGCGCCCGGGTGCCCTCGGGGTAGATGCCGAGGAGCTTGCCCTCGCCGAGGATGCGCAGCCCCGTCTGCAGCGCCGCCTCGGCCGCCGAGCCGCCGGTCCGGTCGACCGGCACCACCCCGACGCCGGTGAAGAAGCCCTTGCTGACCAGCCCCTTGATCCCCCGGCCGGTGAAGTACTCCTCCTTGCCGATGAAGAAGATCGGGCGCATCAGCGGCAGCGGGCCGAAGAAGTGGTCGGCGAACGACAGGTGGTTGCTCACCATCAGCGCCGGCCCGCGCTTCGGGACGTTGCGCGCCCCCCGGTTCCGCGGCCACCACAGCAGGTACATGACCGGGGAGAGGACGATCCTCAGCAGGATCCAGAACCAGAGCATCGTATGCGGGTACCTTTCCCTCGGACCGGACGCCCCCGCGCGGGCGTGCCCCGGTCCTGGCCGACGGGGATGATGGGACATCCTCCCACTCTCCGTCTCACCGATCTACCGGCCGGTACCCGTCACCGGGACCAGGCCGCGCGACGGCGGCGGGCCGGGAATAACCGTAGGCTCGGAGCGGTAAATCTCAATCGGGTGCGCCGGAGGGCTTGTCCCGGGCGGCGCAGCGAATACCGTGGGACACACGTTTCGGGGTGTCCGGGAGTGCCTCCACGCGGGGGCGACCGGGCATCACATGTCAATGGGGGGAGCGGAGGCCGCCATGCCGGTGCTGTCGGTCACGCCGGAGTCGTCGAAGGAGCCGGCCCCGTGAATCGCCGTGGCAATGGACTGTCAGCGGAGACCTACGCCCCACTCGTCGACCTCGCGCCGCATCTCGCGGACGCGATGCTGTCGGCGCTCGGCGAGGCGGGCGTCGCGGCGTACGCGGCGTCCCCGTCCGGCCTTCCCGAGCTCGCCGAGGCGGCGGCGGAGCCGGTCGCCGGCGACGTCCTCGACCGGCTGTACGTGGACGTCGACATGAAGCCGGCCGCCGAGGGCATCCTGCGCGTGCACCTCGCCCGGCTGCGCGAGGCCTCGGCCCGCGGCTCCGACGGCGACCGCGAGGCCTCCGAACTCGCCGACGCCGACCTGCCGGGCACCGAACGCGCGGACGCCGACCGCCTCGACGCCGCGGAGCGCGCCGGGACCGGCCTCGCCGGCGCGGGCCAGGCGGGCGGCGCCGCCGAACGCGACGAGGACGCCATCTGGGCCGAGATCGTCGCCGGGTACGACTCCGTCCCCGAGGGCGACGAGGTCCCGTGGCCCGACGAGGAGGACATCCGCGAGCCCGCCGACCCCCCGCGCGAGGGCGAGGACCGCACCGGGCGGCTGCCCCGCGCCCGCGTGATCAAGCCGGCCGAGGAGCCGGCGTTCCCGGCCGGCGACGACGACGGCGACGAGGAGCACTACGTCCCGCCCCCTCCCCCGCCGCTGCCGAGCGCCGACCCGCTCACCAAGGGCGCCTGGATCGCGCTGATCGGCGGTCCCGTCTACCTGCTGGTGACCGTCATCCTCGACTGGGAGGTCCCCGGCTGGGCCGCCTTCCTCGCGGTCGCCGCGTTCATCGGCGGCTTCGTCACCCTCGTCCTGCGCATGGGCGACGAGCCCCGCGACCCCGACGACGGGGCCGTCGTCTAGGAAGGTCCGAGCTCGGCCAGCACGGGCCGGTGGTCGGTGGCCCGGGCGTGGTCGCCGGCGTCGTCGGGCGGCACCCCGCACGCGGTGACCCGCACGGCGGGGTCGGCGAAGACGCCGTCGATGCGGCGCTTCGGGTCGCGCGCGGTGAAGGTGAGCTCCCCGCCCGCCGGAGCGGCCGCGTAGGCGTCCTGGAACCGGTCCGCCAGCAGCGACCAGGCCGGCCCGCCCGGCTCCTCGTTGACGTCGCCCGCGAGCACGACCGGGGCGCCGTGGCGGTCGCGGGCGCGGTCGAGGCGGACGATGATCTCGTGGACGTGCCGCAGCCGCGGGCCGTCCGCCAGGTCGAGGTGGGTGCTCGCGGCGATCAGGCGGGTGCCGCCGACCTCCAGGACGGCGATCGCGAGGGCGCGGCGGTGCAGGCCCGGGTCCGGGGTGAGCAGGTGGAACTCGCGGGCCACGCGGCGCACGTGCGGCGCGGCGAGGACGGCGAGCCCGCAGGCCCGCCGCCCCGCCGCGATCCGCAGGCCGCAGTCCCGCGCCAGGCGGCGGCGGCGCAGCCGCCACCCCCAGAAGCGCGGGACCTCCTGCACGCACACCACGTCCGGGGCGTTCGCGCGGACGACGCGGGCCACGGCGGCCGGGTCGTCGCGCAGCGACCGGACGTTGTAGGAGAGCAGCCGGACGGCGGCCACGCTCAGACGATCACGTCCTGGAACGGGCGGACGCGGGCCAGGTCGGCGGCGCCGACGATGCCCGCCGCGGAGCCCAGCTCGGCGATCCGGATGTCGGGCAGCGGGCGGTGGCCGCGGCCGGTCAGGGCGTCCTCGAACGCGGCGCGGATCGGGTCGAGCAGCAGGTCGCCGGCGTCCGACAGGCCGCCGCCGATGATGAAGGCGCCCGGGTCGAGGATCGCGCTGAGGTCGGCCAGGCCCTGGCCCGCCCAGTGCGCGATCGTCCGGAAGCACTCCAGCGCCGCCTTGTCGCCCTCCCGGGCCGCCTGCGACACCTCGGGGCCGCTGATGCCCTCGGGCCGCCCGCCGCCGAGCTCCAGCAGGCGCCCCGCCATCGCGGGCGCCACCCGGGCCAGGTCGCGCGCCTCGTGCACGAGGGCGTTGCCGCTGGCGTACTGCTCCCAGCAGCCGCGGTTGCCGCAGCCGCAGCGGCGCCCGTCCGGGACGACCCGGAAGTGCCCCATCTCCGCGCCGATGCCGAACCGGCCCCGGTACAGCTCGCCGTTGATGATGATGCCGCCGCCGATGCCGGTGCCGAGGGCGACCAGGACGAGGAAGTTCTCGCCGCGCCCGGCGCCGAACCGGGCCTCGCCCCACGCGGTGGCGTTGCCGTCGTTCTCCACGACCACCGGCAGCCCGACGAGGCTCTCGACCTTCTCCTTGATCGGCTCGTCGCGCCAGGCGAGGTTCGGCGCGAACAGCACGGTGGAGCGGGTCTCGTCGACGAAGCCCGCGGTGCCGAGCCCGACCGCCGCGACCTCCTCGTACTTGCCCTTCAGCAGGTCGACGACCTCGGCGATGGTCTCGGCGGTCTCCTTGGGGTTGGTCGAGGGAGTCGGCCGGCGGACCTTCTCCAGGATCGTCCCCCGGTCGTCGACGACCCCCGCGGCCACCTTCGTGCCGCCCACATCCACGCCGATGGTCAGGGCCATGTAACCCTTCCTCCTCCTCGCGTCGCCCCTGGCTGGAGCCACTCCCGCTCTACCCGATGTCGATGGGGCCGCCGGTGGCGGCCGACCACGGGTCGCCCGGATCGGGACGTTCCGACCGATCCGACGTACCCGCCCGCGCGCCCTCCGACGCCTCCGGCGCCTCCGGCGGCCCGGTCCGGCCGGATCCGCGCGTCCGGTGGGACCCCTGCGCCCGGTCGGGCGCGCGGGTCCGGTCGAACGCCGCCGCCACGTCCAGGGCGGCGGCGACCAGGGACCGCCCGGCCTCGCGCAGGTGCCGTCCCACGTCGCCGCCGGACTCCCGCTTGACCGCGATGGCCCGGCAGACCGGGCAGTCGCGGCACTCGGGCGCGCCGGTGGCGATGTGCGGCCCGCCCGGCCCGCCCGCGGGCTCGTCGGCGATGGCACGGTCCCACACGTCCCCGGCCGGCTCGTCCCGGCGCGCGCGCTCGTCCCGGCCGCCGCCCACCCGCCTGATCAGCGCGTCGACGAGCTTGGCCGCCTCGTCCAGGACGTCGCCCGGCTGGTCGCTCATGTCTCCATCTTCCATCCGTCGTCGGCGTGAACGGTATCGCCTCCGCGCCGTGTTCAGGCCACCGCCCGCGGCGGGATCAGCCCTCCACGTGGCGCTTGAGGCCCTTGAGGGCGGAGTCGATGATCCGCTTCTCGCCCTTGCGCCGCACCATCCCGATCATGGGGATGCGGACGTCCACCGCCAGCTCGTAGGTCACCTCGGTGGCGCCGCCCTCCTCCACCAGGCCGTAGGCGCCGTGCAGCCCGGTGACGACCGTGCCCGGCTCCACCAGCTCCCACGTCACCCGGTCGTCGCCCTCCCAGGTGTAGGCGAGCCCGACGGTGTCGCTGAACGGGCCGCCGTCGAACGTGAGACGGGCGCGGGCGGCCCGGCCGTCCTCGCCCGTCTCCTGCACGGTGAACTCGCGGATGCCGCTCGCCCACTCCGGGTACGCCTCGAGATCGGCGATCACCGCCATGATCTCGGCCTTCCCGGCCTTGACCGTGACGGAGGAACTCGTGCGGTCCGCCATCTGCGTCTCCCTCCGGCTCGCCCCGAACCCCTGGGGGCCCGCTGTCCCTAGAGAAGTATGGTTCACACCGTCAGGACGTAGGGCACACCGCGCGCGCGGAAGTGCCCGACGTTCACGCATTCGGTGCGGCCGATGCGGATCCGGCTCGCCAGCGGCTGATGGACGTGCCCGAACAGCACGTACTTCGGCTGCGTGCGGTGGATGGCCTCCAGGACCGCCTCGCTGCCGCGCTCGAACCTGCGGGCCACCGTGTCGTACAGCAGCTCGGGGACGGCGGGCGGGATGTGGCAGCACAGCACGTCCACCTCGCCGACCGCCTCGACCTTGGCCGCGTAGGCCTCCTCGTCCAGCTCGTAGGGGGTG
The DNA here is from genome assembly GCF_014208105.1 of Actinomadura coerulea. Taxonomy (NCBI): domain Bacteria; kingdom Bacillati; phylum Actinomycetota; class Actinomycetes; order Streptosporangiales; family Thermomonosporaceae; genus Actinomadura; species Actinomadura coerulea. Next base: position 633,227 of record NZ_JACHMQ010000001.1, on the reverse strand, counting down.
CGGTACTCGGTGCGCAGGCCGCCGCCGACGAACCCGAACCGCAGCCCGCCGATCTCGGTGGTCTGGCCGTCCAGGACGTGGTGGCCGTCGCGCAGGTGCGCGTCCCACAGCCGGGGGACGTCGACGTTGCCGTAGGTCAGGTACGCCGGGGCGGGCATGGCCGCGAACAGTTCGGCGTACTGGCGGTTCACCGCCCGCTCGATGTGCGGCCGGGCGTCCCCCTCCAGCGAGGCCCACAGTCCCCGGGAGAACTCGCGGGCCTCGTCGAAGCGCTTCTCGGTGCGCAGCCCGATGAAGCGGTCGGCGTTGTCCTCGCCGAACAGGTCGGCGAAGATCCCCTGCCCGTGGTCGTGGTAGTCGATGAACAGGATCAGATCGCCCAGGCAGATGAGCGCGTCCGCACCGTCCGCAGCGCCCGCCAGCGCGTCCGCGCGGCCGTGGACGTCGCTCACCACATGGATCCTCATGAACCGAATGTAATGGCGCCGGCCGCCGCGGTGAACGGGCGGGTCATGAAGCCCGGCGCGCTCCTTGGACAACGCGCGAAGGCGCGGCCGGCGCACGGCCGTCAGCCGGCGGCGGCCGCCACGAGGGTGCGCCACTCGCGCACGAGGACGGGGTCCACCGGCGCGTCCCAGTCGCCGTCGGGACGCACGGCCGTGCCCACGTGGAAGGCGGTGACGCCCGCGGCGGCGAGCACGGCGACGTGCTTGCGGCGCAGCCCGCCCCCGGCCATGATCATCTCGGCCGCGGCGGGGTCCTCGGCCGCGCGCCGCACGAGGACGTCGACCCCGGCGTCCACGCCGCGGGACGAGCCCGCCGTCAGCACCGTGTCCAGGCGGCCGCCGAAGGCGCGGACGACGCCCCACGCCTGGGCGGGGTCGGCGGCGTGGTCCAGCGCCCGGTGGAAGGTCCAGGGCAGCGGGTCGGTGTCGGCGGCGAGCTTGCCGGTGGCGCCCGCGTCGACGTGCCCCGAGGAGTCGAGGAAGCCGAGCACGAACCCGTCGGCGCCCGCGTCGGCGAGGCCGGCCGCGGCGCGCCGCAGCCGGTCGAGCTCGGCCCCGGTGGTGCGGAACCCCGCGTTGGCGCGCAGCATCACCCGCATCGGCACGGACGTGTCCGCCCGGATCGCCGCGACGAGGTCGGGGTCGGGGGTGAGCCCGTCCGCGGCCATGTCGGCGACGACCTCGATGCGGTCGGCGCCGCCCTCCTGCGCCGCGCGCGCGTCCTCCACGGTCAGCGCGATCACTTCGAGCAGCGACATGGCGACCCCCGGAACCCGTTTGCGTTGTGCGACCGGGTCAAGGGTAGGCGACCCGGCGGCGCGCGCCGGGGGCCGCCGGGCGGTCTTTGCCGTGCCGTTAACCGCGGCGGTTCGCGGCGGTATTGCTACTCGTGGGTATCATGCGGCAACGGAGGAGTTCACGCGCCGCCGGCCGGACGGCCGGACGCGCCGCGGGGCTCCCCGCCGTCCTCGAAGACCGACGACAGGAGTGGGCCGTGCGCGAGTTCAGCGTCCCCGCGATGGTGGAGGTCCCCGACTCCGCCACTCTGACCGACGCGCCCTTCACCCGGGCCGTCGAAGAGCCCGGCCGGATCGTGCTGCGGCGCAGGAGCGGCGACGCGTGGAGCGCCGTCACCGCGGCGGAGTTCGCCGCCGAGGCGGCGGGGGTCGCCAAGGGCCTAGCCGCCGCCGGCGTCGAGCCCGGCGACCGCGTGTGCCTGCTGTCGCGGACCCGCTACGAGTGGACGGTCCTGGACTACGCGATCTGGGCGGCGGGCGCGGTCTCCGTCCCGATCTACGAGACGTCCTCCGCCGAGCAGATCGAGTGGATCGTCGGCGACTCCGGGGCCAAGGCCGTGTTCGCCGAGACCGGGGAGCACGTGGCGACCGTCGAGGAGATCCGCGACCGGCTCCCCGGGCTGGCGCACGTGTGGGGCATCGACGCGGGCGGGGTCGCGGAGGTCACCCGGCTCGGAGCGGACGTCGGCGACGACGTCGTCGAGGAGCGCCGCCGGTCCCGCACCGCCGCGGACATCGCCACGCTCGTCTACACCTCCGGCACCACCGGCCGCCCCAAGGGCTGCGAGATCACCCACGGGAACCTCGTGTCGACCGCCCGCAACGCCGTGCAGGGGGCGATCGCCGAGATCGCCGTCGAGGGCAGCTCCACGCTGCTGTTCCTGCCGCTGGCGCACGTGTTCGCCCGGCTGATCGAGGTCGCCACCATCGAGGGCGGCATCGTGCTCGGGCACAGCGACGTCCCGAGCCTGCTGCCGGACCTGGCCTCGTTCAGGCCGACGTTCCTGCTGGCCGTCCCCCGCGTGTTCGAGAAGGTCTACAACGGCGCCGAGCAGAAGGCCGCGGCCGACGGCAAGGCCAGGATCTTCAAGACGGCGGCCGAGACCGCGGTGGCCTACAGCCGGGCGCTCGACGACGGCGGCCCCGGTCTCGGGCTGAGGGCCCGGCACAAGGTCTTCGACGTGCTCGTGTACCGCAAGCTGCGCGCCGCGGTCGGCGGAAGGGTGCAGTACGCGGTGTCCGGCGGCGCCGCGCTCGGTGAGCGGCTCGGGCACTTCTTCCGCGGCGTCGGGATCACGATCCTGGAGGGCTACGGCCTCACCGAGACGACCGCGCCCGCCGCCGTCAACCGGCCCTCCGCCATCAGGATCGGCACGGTGGGCCCGCCGATCCCGGGCGTCGACGTGCGCATCGCCGAGGACGGCGAGGTCCTCGTGCGCGGCGTCAACGTCATGCGCGGCTACTGGAACAACGAGGCCGCCACCAAGGAGGCCCTGGAGGACGGCTGGTTCCACACCGGCGACCTCGGCTCGCTCGACGAGGAGGGCTTCCTGCGGATCACCGGCCGCAAGAAGGAGATCCTGGTCACCGCGGCGGGCAAGAACGTGGCGCCCGCCCCGCTGGAGGACCGGCTCCGCGCGCACCCGCTGATCAGCCAGTGCCTCGTCGTCGGCGACGGCCGCAAGTTCATCAGCGCCCTGGTCACCCTGGACGAGGAGGCGCTCGGGCCGTGGAAGGCCCGGCACGGCAAGCCCGAGGCGATGACGGTGGACGAGCTGCGCCGCGACCCCGACCTCGTCGCCGAGATCGAGGCCGCGGTCGCCGACGCCAACAAGTCGGTCAGCCACGCCGAGGCGATCAAGAAGCACGTCGTCCTCGGCGTCGACTTCACCGAGGAGGCCGGCCACATGACGCCGAGCCTCAAGGTGAAGCGCAACGTCGTGATGAAGGACTTCGCCGACGAGATCGACGCCCTCTACACCGGCTGAGCCGGGGCGTCCCGCGCGGCCGGTCAGCCGCCGGGCGCGGAGCGCAGGGCGGCGACGGCGTCCCCGATCGGGGTGGAGCCGTTGAGCAGGTCCAGCGTGAGGCGGCGGACGTCGCCGGCGTCCAGCAGCGCCGCGATGACCGCCGCCACGTCGTCGCGGGTGACCGCGCCGTGCCCGATCGGCGGCTCGGCCAGCGCCACCAGGCCGGTGGGCGGGTCGTCGGTGAGGCGGCCCGGCCGCAGGATCAGCCAGTCCAGGGCGTCGCGGCGCCGCAGGTCGTCCTCGGCCTCGCCCTTGGCCCTGATGTAGGCCCCCCAGACCTCGTCGCGCCCCGGCGCGGGCGGCTCGCCGGCGCCCATCGCGGAGATCTGCACGAAGCCGCGGACGCCCGCGCGCTCGGCCGCGTCCGCCGCCAGCACCGCGGCGCCGCGGTCGACGGTGTCCTTGCGCGCCACGCCGCTGCCCGGGCCCGCCCCGGCGGCGAACACGACGGCGTCCGCGCCGGTCAGGTGGTCGGCGACCTCGTCGGCGGTCGCCGACTCCAGGTCGCACACGACCGGTCCGGCGCCCGCCTCCCGGACGTCCCCGGCGTGGCCGGTATTGCGGATGATGCTCAGCACGGTGTCCCCCCGTGCGGCCAGCAGCCGGGACAGCCGCAGCGCGATCTGCCCGTGCCCGCCCGCGATCACGATGTTCATGCCGCGATCGTAGGACGCCGGGGGCCCGGACGCGCGGACGCGCGCCCGGGCCCCGGGACGGGTCCGGCTCAGCGGCGGCGCTTGATCCGCGTCCCGGCCCTGGAGCCGTTGATCGCCCTGACCGCCTTCGCCATCAGCCGGTCGTCCATCACGTTGATGAGGTCGCCGTGGTCGGTCACCGGGTCGTGGCCCGACTCGGGGAAGCTGTCCAGCGCGAACGCCAGCGGCTTGGCCGGCAGGTTGTAGGCCAGGGTCATCCGCAGCTGCGGCACGGCCTTCGTGCCCTGCGGGCACTGCCCCGTCCGCGGGTCCGCGAACCGGATGTGGTCGCGGTGGTTGGCGCTGTCGGTGTTCTGGCCGTCCCAGCAGCTCGGGAAGTTCAGCACGCGCTCCACCTTGCTGCCCTTCGGGCACAGCGGGTACTTGTCGGTGAACGCCCGGCTCTCGAAGCCGCTGCACGTCCAGCTCGCGTGCGCGTTCTTCAGGCCGTTCGTCACGGCCTTGGCGTCACCGGTGGCCACGCGGATGAAGCGCGGCATCGCGGTCACCTTGGCGCGCGGGTTGCCGAGGTACTGGATCTTGACGCTCGACGGGGTGACGATGCCGCCGACGTTGCCGTCCGCCTGGCTCTGCTGCGCCCGGTCCGAGGTGTCCTGGCCGTCGCGGAGCCGGATCACCGGCCAGAAGTAGGCGGACTTGTCGCCGTTGGTGCACGTCGTCCCGGCGGCCGCGAAGGTCTCGTCGGTGGAGAACGCGTTCGTGTCGAGGTTGCCGACGTAGTCGTGGATGTGGTGCGCGCCGTTCACGACGCCCGGGGCCGCGAGCACGTTGTCGGGGTTGCTGTGGGCCTGCCCCTTGTTCACACCGCAGTTGGACGCGAACACGCCGGTCGAGGCCTGGCGGCCGCGGCGGGGCTGCCGCACGCGCGGCGCCTTGCGGATGTCGACGAACTGGTCGGCGCGCAGGCTCGGATTCGCCGGAGCCTGCCCACCGTTCTGCCCGCCGCCGTTCTGCCCGCCGCCGGGCTGCTGGCCGCCCTGCGGGTCGGCGGGCGGAGTCGTCTGGCCGCCGTCGATCGGGCCGCCGTCACCCATCTGACCGCCATCGCCCATCTGACCGCCGTCACCCATCTGGCCGCCGTTCTGCTGACCGCCCTGAGGGTCGGTCGGCTGGGCGGTCGGGTCCGCCGGCTGGGCGGTCGGGTCCGCCGCCGCGGCAGGGATTCCCTGGTAGACCGTCGCGACCAGGGTCAGCGCCGGGATCAACGCGGCGAAGGCTTTCTTCTTTCGTCCCATCGGAAAACTGCTCCCTTTGCGGGGTGTACGTCAGTGCAGAGCGCGCCTGGGAACCAGGCCCGTGCTCTCCAGCAGCGACATGTGCGTGTTGACGAATTTCAGGCACCGTTCGGCGAACGCGCGGATCTCGGTGTTCTCGGTCGCGGCGCGCACCTTGGCGATGACGGTGAAGACCTGCCCGTGGGCGGCACGCAACCGCAGCACGAACGTCTTGTCATAGTCGGCGCCGTACTTTCCCGACATCTCCCGCAGCCAGCTCTTCTGGCTGCCGTTGGGCTCGTTGGGAAGGAGCACGCCCAGTTTCTGCGCCTCGGCGCGGGTGTCGGCGTCCAGCTGCATGTGCTGGCGCATGATGATCTCGCCGACCTCCTTCACCCGGGGGCTGGACGCGCGCTGCGCGGCCTGCTGCCCCGCGGGCATCTCCCAGAGGCCGGCCTGCCGGACCTTGACCAGGAGCTGCCGGTCCAGGGTGCTGAGCCGGCCCCAGCGGGTGTTCACGGTGCCGCCGAGGTTCGCCGCGCCGCTCGCGGGCGTGCCGACCGGGCTCATGACGACCGCGAAGGCCGCCACGGCGGCGGCCGCGGCCGCCAGCACCAGCAGCAGGCGTCCCTTGCCGAGGCGCGGGAGCGTGCGCTTTCCGGCCATTCCGTAGGATTTCCTCAAGGGCTCTCGTCCCTCCTTTCAAGGATCTCTCGACGGACCCGGCACGGGTTCGTCCAGAGATACGCACCGGGACGCCCGCCGGGTTCAACGATGTCCACCTGTTGACATTTTTTTCTGCACGGAGAATTCAGCGCCGCGAGGGCGCCCCGGGAACTCCGCCGACGACGCGCAGCGCCAATGCGGGGCACATCGCGACCGCCTTCTGGACGTCCTTCTCCATCCACGAGGGAATGTCGGTGCCGAGCACGACGGGAAAGCCGTACCGGTCGAGCTGGATCAGTTCCGGGACGAGGTAGGCGCACAGGCCGTGCCCGTCGCACCGGCTCCAGTCGATCGCGACCCGCCCCTCCGTGCCGTCCGGCACCGGCAGCGGCAGCACCCCGTAGGTCGACTGGCCGCACCCGCCGCCCCACCGGTGCGCGTCGATGTCGGCGGCGAAGGCCTCCATCGCCGACAGGACGAACCTGGCCGTCCCGTCGGGATGGGAGCAGGCGCCGCGGCCCCGGCCGACGCCGGCGGCGCGGCGCACGTCCTCCACGGTCCCGGCCCCCTCGGTGAGCGCCATCAGGGACCGGACGACGTCGGGCAGCCCGAGCCTGCACGGCCCGCACTGCCCGGCGGACTGGGCCGCGAGGTAGGAGGCGATCCGCGTCACCTCGCCGAGCGGGCAGGTCCCCTGGGCGAGCGGAAGGATGATCCCCGCGCCGACCGTCCCGCCGACGCGCCGCATCCCGGCGCGCGACAGCACCGCCCGCGACACCGCGACCGGGTCGAGCCACATCCCGTGGTACCCGCCGACGAGCACCCCCGGCGACGGCGGCACCTCGCACTGGTCGAGCACCGCGCGCAGCGACGTGCCGAGCGGCGCCTCCACGACCTGCGTCCCGCCGATCGTCAGCAGCGTGGTGCCCGGCTCGTCCTCGGTGCCGGCCGAGGCGTACAGGTCGGGGCCGAGGGAGACGAGCACCGCCAGCTGCGCGAACGTCTCGGTGTTGGACAGCAGGGTCGGGAAGCCGTCCACCCCCGAGTCGGACGCGCGGACCTTGACGCCCGGCGGGATCGGCGTCTCCCCGTTGATCGCGCGGATCACCGCGCCGCTCTCCCCCGAGATGAACCGCTCGGTCAGCCGCACCACCCGGGCCGGCATCCGCCGCTCGCTGATCGCGGCGCGCACCGACCGGGCGGCCTCGTCGCTCTCGACGGCCAGCACGATCCGCTGGGTGCCGAGCGCGTTCGCCGCAATCTGCGCGCCGTCGAGCACCAGGTGCGGGGCCCGGCCGAGCAGCACCTTGTCCTTGGCGCTGCCGGGCTCGCCCTCGGCGCCGTTGACCACCACGACGACGTCCTCGCTGGACCCGCGCTCGTCGCCCCTCTCGCCGGGCAGCAGCGCGGTCCGGTCGGCGGCCGGGTGCTCGACCCGCGCCGCGACCGCCATCAGCTTGCGGGCGAACGGGAACCCCGCCCCGCCGCGTCCCCTCAGGTCGACCTGCTCGGCCATGCGCACCAGGTCGTCCAGTGCCGGTGCGCGGAGCCTGCCGTGCACCGCCAGGTGCCGGTCGAGGTCCAGCCGGTCGAACCGGTCGAACCCGAGCGTCAGCCGCGGCCCGCCGATGTTGGAGACGGTGACGGTCGAGGTCATCGGATCACCTCGGTGTCGCGGCCCGACCCGGTCACGGGCATGCCGCGCGGGTCCGCGACGGTCTGCCGGGAGTCTCCGAAGTCGCGCGGATCATCGAGGGCGCGCCGGCCGCCGAAGCCCCGGCGGCCCCCGAAGTCGCGCGCGTCGTCGAGGTCGCGCGGGTCGTCGAACCCGGCCTCCCTCTCCCGGGCGCGCGCCCGCGCGGCGGCGCGCCCCTCCTCGTGCTCGCGCGCCGCCATGGCGCGCCGGTCGCGGCGCCGGCCCGCGCCGTCCGGCAGCGAGAACGCCTCGACGTCCTCGCCGGCCAGGTGGACCTCCCGCGGTCTGATCACCACGACCATGCGGGTGACCAGGGCGAGCACGACGAACACCACGCTCATCACGTAGCTCAGCACGACCCACGGCGCCGCGGCCCGCCCGGTGATCAGTCCGTGCACGATCGCGAGCGGCCAGGACACGTAGGCGACGGCGTGCATCGACCGCCACACCCAGGCCTTGGCGCGGAGCGCGAACCGCGCCCGCAGCAGCCCGGTGACCACGATGAGGAGCATCAGGTCGGAGGCGATGGTGCCGAGGCCGATCGCGCCGCCGTCCGGCACCACGATCTGCACGGGCAGCGCGAGGCCGCTCATCACCTTCACCGTCACGTGCGCGACCAGCATCGCCGTCGCGACGACGGCGGAGGCGCGGTGCACCGCCTGGGCGAGCACCCGGTGCCGGATCTTCAGGATGAGGCGCTCGGTGGCCAGCAGCCCGCTCATGACCGCGGTGGTCAGCGACACCAGCGCGAACACGCCGGCGTAGAAGCTGAGGAAGTACTGCACGTTCGCCACCGCGACGGCGCCCTGCGGGGTCGCCGCGCCGACCAGCACCAGCACCGCGCCGGCGAGCACCACGCGCAGCGCCCAGGCGGGCACCGCGGGATCATCACTGCTGCGAATTCGCACCGCTCGGACTCCTGTTCTAGGTGGCGGCCGGCGACGGGGCGCCGGCCGGTCCGGCGCCGTCCTTCTTCGGCTTCTTGCCGGGGGACGGCGATGACGACGGAGGGTCGTCGGCGGCGGGTACCGGGCCGAGGTTGGCCAGCAGGCCCCCGGGAAGCACCTGCAGGACGCCGCGTTCGGCGAAGCCGAGGAGCGGCTTGGCCCGCTCGCGGAACGTCCAGCCGCCGATCTCGGCGCCGTCGAGCGGGACCGCGCCGCCGCCGCGGCGCAGCCCGAACCCGACCTCGGCACGGGGCGCGGCGGCCCCGCCGCAGGGCCGGGCGGCGCCGGTGCGGCCGAGCGCGTCGCCCTGCTCGACGACGCTGCCGTCGCGCAGCTCCGTCACGCTCCGCATCCCGTAGTAGGTGGACGCGAGGCCGCTCGGGTGGACCACCATGACCACCGCGCCCGCCTGGCCGGAGCAGAACCGGTAGAGGCGTCCGCCGCCGGCGGCGAGCACGCGGCCGTCGCCGCCGGAGAACGCCAGCGACGCCAGCGGACGCGAGGACGCGACGTCGTCGGAGGTCGTCATCGACCACGCCCGGCCGGTCTTCCACGGCAGCATCAGCCGGTCGCCCGCCCGCGTCCCGTTGACGAGCGTGGTGGCCTGCGCGGCGCTGAGCGCGCCGTACCTGCGCAGGAGCCTCGACTCCGCCGGCGACATGAGGTCCGCGGGGGCGGCTCCGAGGAGCCCGGCGAACGCCGTCGCGCCCGACAGCCCGACCTGCCACTGCCGGCCCGTCCAGTGGGCGGCGTAGAAGGCGAGCTCGGGGCCCGCCGCGCTGGCCTCGGGAACCGGGATCGCGCTGGTGCCGAAGACCCAGGTGCGGTCGGCGCTCTGGCGGGTGGCGCCCACGAACGGCTGCCGTGTCAGGGCCGCACCGTAGGCCTGCTTCGCCGCGGCGCCCCGCTGCGCCAGAGTCAGCTTGCGGACCTGCGTGGCGAGGACCCCGAGGTCGGGTCCCGCCGGGGCGGTGGCGGCGCCGCCGCCGGCCACCGGCCGCCGCTGGGGCTGCTGCGGTCGCGCGGGCGTGCCGGTGCCGGGCTCGGGCGGGCTGATCGCGCGCTGTGAGCCGACCGGCCCGGAGGAACCGCCGATGGGGCCGCCGTCGAGCAGGGCCCGCTCGGCGATGCCCAGCAGGGACAGCCCGACCGCGGTGGACAGGACGATCGCGCCGATGCTCAGCCGGTCGGCGGGCCGCCTGCCACGGCGCGGCGTCGCCTTCGGCCCGGGACGCGGCGGCGACTGGCGCCTCCGCTCCTGCCGAGGGGGCCGCCGCCGGGGGCCGCCCCGCTCGGCGCGGGCCGGCGCCGCGCGGCGGGGGCGCCCGCCCCGCGTCGGGACCTCGCGAGACCGGTCCCTCCCCGACCGCTCCGCACGCCCGCCGAGCCCCTCGACTCGGGCATCGAACCTTTCGGTGCGCCCGCCGCGGGTGTCGGGACCCACGATCCGTGCGTCCCGCCGCGTGTCGCGCGCGGCGAACCGCTCGGTCCGGGGATCGCGCCGCCCGTCCCCGGGCCCCCGGGACTCGTCCCGGCGCTCCGTCCGGGCGTCCCGCCTCGTCCGGGCGGCGTAGCCCGCGGGGTCGTAGCTGCCGCGCGCGTCGAAACGCTCGGTCTCCGCGTCGTCGCGCCGCTCGGGCGGCTCCGGCCACCGCGCCCGGGGGCGCGGCCGCTCGGCGGCCTTGCCGGAACGGCGTGCGCGGGCCTTGGCCTCGCGCCGCCTGATCTCGCGCCGCGACGGCTCGCGCCGCGGTGATCCGGGTCCCCGCTCGGACCAGTCCGGCTGCTCCGACCACCAGGATCCTTCGGGCCACTGGGGGTCCTCGGACCCGAGCCCCCGCCCGGACCCGGGCCTCGCGGAAGGGCCCGCGGGCGTCTCGGCCCACGGTGAAGCATGCGTTTGGCTCCGGGACGCACGCCCGTAATCGCGTCGCGCCATGCCCTCTCCTGTGGAGGAGACGGAGAGCACGGCGAACGCCGACACGTTCCGCGCCGCCGGGCCTGACGCACGCCAGGCGGCCGTCCCGCTGAGACATGACGGGACCGCGGTGCGGGAGCCCGCTCGCTCCCACCACGATCCCCGAACGGATTCCCGCGAATCCGCTCGACCACTCCGGGAGCATACGCCCCTGAAGCCGCCTTGATGTTAATTGGTGCCAAAAAAGGCCGATGAGCCTTGTTCCGCGGCGCTTCTTCGCCTGTACGCGCGGAAACCACCCCGGGTCAGGGCCTACGGAAGAGCACCCGCAGAAGCCTCTTCACCTGGGCGGATCCTCATTTTCGCGAACGGCGCCTTAGTGATGGCTGATCGGCTCATTAAGGGCGGGTTAACCGTGCCGCCGCGCGCCGGCCGGGGACTCTAGCGTCGGAGACGTCAGCGGCCGTGGACGCCGGCGGCGGCAGGGGAGGTCCGTGCGGAACCGGTCTCCGGGGGCGGGGCACGCACCAGGGTCATCAGCGCTTTCAGACGGCACTGAGCCGGTGTCCCCGGGGGGAGGATCCGCCACCGGCGCGGGGGCGGGTTCTCCCCCGGGGCCGCCGTCGTTCAGGGCGCCAGCAGCGTTCCCAGGCGGCTCGCCTGGACGTCCCAGCGCCACTCCCGTTCGACCCAGGCCCGGCCCTTCTCGCCCATGGCGCGGGCCCGGTCCGGTTCCGCGAGAAGGCCCGCGACGGCTTCGGCGATGTCGGGGACGGAGCGGCCCGGCACCACGAGACCCGTCTCGCCGTCAAGGACGGCGTCGGGAGCGCCGCCCGAATCGCCCGCGACGACCGGGAGCCCGGTCGCGGACGCCTCCAGGTACACGATGCCGAGGCCCTCGACGTCCAGACCGCGGCGGCGGGTGCGGCACGGCATCGCGAAGACGTCGCCCGCGTCGAAATGGGCGGGCAGCTCCTCCCAGGGGACGCCGCCGGTGAAGACGACCGAACGGCCGAGGTCCAGGGACGCGGCGAGGCGCTCCAGGTCGCCGCGGTAGGGGCCGCCGCCGACGAGGAGCAGCGCGGCGTCCGGCACGGACTTCAGGACGCGCGGCCAGGCGCGCAGGAGTGCGTCCTGCCCCTTGCGCGGGACCAGGCGGGACACGCACACCGCCACCGGGCGGCCGGCCAGCCCGTGCCGCTCCCGGATCTCCGCCCCGCCCGCGCCCCGGTGGAAGAGCGCCTCGTCGACGCCGGGCGCGAGCCGGGCCATCCGCGCCGCGGCCTCCGCGGACAGCGCCCGCGCCATCCGGGACCGGGTGTACTCGCCGAGGTAGGTCAGGACGTCGACGCCGTCGCCGACGCGGCCCAGCAGGGCGCGCGCCACCGGCAGCGACGCCCAGCCGGCCTCGTGCCCGTGAGTGATCCCGACCAGCCGCCGCGCCCCCCGGCGGCGCAGCGCCGGGGCCAGCAGGCCGAGCGGCGCCGCGGCGCCGAACACGACCGAGTCGCAGCGCTCCGCGCGCAGCACGTCCGCGGCCCGGCGCAGCACGCCCGGCTCCGGCAGCATGAGGGAGCCCGGATGCCGGACGACGGGGAACGGCTGCGCCGCGTCGAACTCCGCGGCGCCCTTCCAGGCCGGGGCGTAGACGACGACGGAACCGGGCGGACGGCGCACGGCGAGGCCGTGCACGAACGCCTGGATGCCGCCCGGCCGGGGCGGGAAGTCGTTGGTGACGAACAGCGTCCGGGTCATCGCGTACCGCCCGGCACGCGCGAGGGCCCGCCACCGCGGGTGCGGTGGCGGGCCCCAGGTGCGCGGACGGTCAGTGCCGGACCTCGTGCGACGTGGCGCCGCCCTCGATCTCGGCCTGCTCGCCGTGCGGGTGCTCGTGCTCCTCGACGGGGACGTCGTCGAACGTCCACGCGCGGTTGAGGCGCGAGCGCAGGTGCCCGATCGGGCCCTTGGTGCCGGGCGCGGGGATGCCCTTGGCGTCCCTCGCCGGGGCCTCGGGCCGGGCGTTCTCCTTGGAGAGCAGGACGTGCCGCTCCTCGTCGCGCGGCGCCTCGTGCCGCTCGGAGAACTTCCCGTCCGGCGACATCAGGATCACGCCGCTCTCCACGCCGTGCCCGGCGACGTCGGCGTCCTTGCGCTGCAGCCCCAGGCAGATCCGCTTCGTGATGATGAACGCGATGATCGGCCCCAGGAAGAACGCGACCCGGAAGAACCACGTCGTCGCGAACAGCGACACGTGGAACTTGTCCGCGATGACGTCGTTGGCGCCGGCGATCCACAGCAGCCCGTAGAACGTGACCGCGGCGATGCCCGTCGCCGTGCGGACCGGGGCGTTGCGCGGCCGGTCGTTCACGTGGTGGTGGCGCTTGTCGCCGGTGACCCACTGCTCGACGAACGGCCAGGCCGCCGCACCGCCGAACACGATGCCGAGCGGCACCAGCGCCGGGATCAGCACGTTGAAGCTGACCGTGTGGCCCCAGGCGGAGACCTCCCAGTTCGGCATGATGCGCAGCGCGCCCTCGAGGACGCCCATGTACCAGTCGGGCTGGGAGCCCGAGGAGATCGCGCCGGGGTCGTACGGGCCGAACAGCCAGATCGGGTTGATCTGCGCGAACGCGCCGAGCAGCGCCAGGACGCCGAAGGTGAACAGGAAGTAGGCGCCCGTCTTGGCCATGAAGACCGGGTAGAACGGGTAGCCGTACACCTGCTGCTCGGTCTGGTTCTTGACCGGCATCGCCGTGTGCTTCTGCACCCACATGATCATCATGTGCGCGGTGACCATGCCGAGCAGCAGCCCCGGGATCAGCAGGATGTGCAGCATGTACAGGCGCGGAACGATGTCCTGGCCGGGGAACTCGCCGCCGAACAGGAACATGTAGAGGTAGGTGCCGACCACCGGGATCGACTCCGCGACGCCCTGCGTGATGCGCAGGCCGGTGCCGGACAGCAGGTCGTCGGGCAGCGAGTACCCGAACAGGCCCTCCAGCATGCCCAGCGTGAACATGCCGATGCCGATCAGCCAGTTCAGCTCGCGCGGCTTGCGGTAGGCGCCGGTGAAGAACACGCGCAGCATGTGCGCGAGGATCGACGCCATGAACAGGATCGCGGCCCAGTGGTGGATCTGCCGCATGAGCAGGCCGCCGCGCACGTCGAACGAGATGTGCAGCGTCGAGGCGTAGGCCTCGGACATCTTCACGCCCTGCAGCTTCGTGTACGAGCCCTCGTACACGGTCTCCGTCATGCTCGGCTGGAACCAGAGCGTCAGGAACGTCCCGGTCAGCAGCAGGATGATGAAGGAGTACAGGGCGATCTCGCCCAGCATGAAGGACCAGTGGTCCGGAAAGACCTTCTTCATGTTCCGCTTGAAGAAGGTGGTGGAGCCGAGGCGGTCGTCGAGGAACGTCAGCGGCGCCTCGACCGCCTTCGGGGCTGTCGCCTCGCTCATCCGCGCTCCCAGAAGCTCGGTCCGATGGGTTCGTGGTAGTCGCTCGTGGCGATGAGGTACCCGTCCTCCACGGACAGCGGCAGCTGCGGCAGCGACCGCGCCGCCGGCCCGAAGATCACCTTCGCCGCGTCGGTGGCGTCGAACGTCGACTGGTGGCAGGGGCACAGGATGTGGTGCGTGGTCTGCTCGTACAGGGCCGCGGGGCAGCCGACGTGCGTGCACACCTTGGAGTAGGCCACGATCCCGTTGACGTGCCAGTTCTCACGGCCCTTGGCGGGCTTGAACTGGTCGGCGGGGACGTTGATGAGGATGGTGACGGCCTTGGCGTTCTGGGTCAGCACCTGGTCCTCGGGAACCTCCTCCTCGATCCCCTCGGGCAGGACGGTGATCATCGAGCCCGGGGAGGAGAAGTCGCTGACCCGCAGCGGCTTGTTGGTGCCGTCCACGACCAGGCGGGCGCCCTTCTTGCCCTCCGCCTGCGCCTTCTTGACGGCCTCGCCCCAGTAGGTGTGGCGGAGGCGCTTCTCCGGCAGCGGGCCGAGGTCGCGCAGCAGCACCAGCGGGGCCAGGCCGAGCGGCGCGGCGGCCAGCAGCAGCGTGCGGCGCAGCAGGGGCCGCTTGGTGATGCCGCTGTCGGCGGCGCCTTCCAGGAAGTCCTCGGTGAAGGCCGCCCGGGTCTCCTCGTCGGCGGCCATCTCGTGCCGCTCCTGCACGATCGGCTTGCTGGTCATCAGGCGGCGCACCCAGATGGTGACGCCGAAGGCCAGCGCGAGGAACGACAGCGCCATCAGGCCGCCGAGCCACAGGTTGCTCTCGCGTGCCCGGGTGACGCCGTGCATGCCGCCGTCGCGGCCGCTCCAGCCGATGAAGTAGGCGATGAACGCCACGCTGGCGGCGAACGCGACCAGGAAGAGCGTCGCGACGATCCGCTCGGCGCGCTTGGCCGACGCCTCGTCGAGCTGCTCGCCCACGCCCGCGGGCGCCGAGATGTCGTCCTCGGCGAGCAGGGCCTTCTCGCGCGCCGGGGACGGCGTGCCGATCACGCGTTCGCGCGGGGCGGGCCGGCCCGCCGTGTCCTTGTTGTCGTCGCTCATGACTTCTTCAGCTTCTTCGGCTTCTTCGCGGTGATCCACATGGCGGCCAGGACCAGCAGGCCGATTCCGACCAGCCAGCCGGCCAGCCCCTCGGTCACCGGGCCGATGCGGCCGAGGCCGTTGCCGCCGGGGTTCGGCTCCTCACGCGTCTGGACGAGGTAGGCGATGATCGCCTGCTTGTCCTTGGGCGTGAGCGTCGTGTCGTTGAACACGGGCATCGCCTGCGGGCCGGTCAGCATGGCCTCGTACATCTGGGTGGGCGTGACGTCGGGGTTCGACAGCGAGGGCGCGTACTTGCCGCCCGTCAGCGCGCCGCCCTGGCCGGTGAAGTTGTGGCACTGCGCGCAGTTGGTGCGGAACAGCTTCCCGCCGAGCGCGACGTTGCCGGTCTTCGGGTCCACGGCCGACGCCGGGGGGACCTCCGGGCCGCCGCCGAGCGAGGCGACGTAGGCGCTGAGGTCGGAGAGGTTCTTCTCCGCCTGCGCCTTCTGCCTCTCGGCCGCCTCCCGCTTGTCCTTCTCCTCGTAGTCGGTCTTGATCGAGGTGTTGAACTCGGGGATCGGCGTCTTGCGCGGCATCTGAGCGCCGGGGTTCGCCGCGGGCATGCGGCCCGAGCCGACCTGGAAGTCGACGGACGCGGCGCCGACGCCGATGAGGCTCGGGGCGATCGGGTTGCCCTTGGCGTCCTTGGTGCCCTCGGCGTTCAGCCCGTGGCAGCTCGCGCAGTTCTTGTTGAACAGCTGCTGGCCGTTCTTCAGGTCCTGCGCCGCCTGGGCTGTGGTCTGCGCCTCGGCGCGGTCAGTCCGCGGCGAGAAGCCGGCGTAGATCGCGCCGATCGCCGCCAGGGCCGCCAGCACGACGGCGTAGCCCGCCCACGGGCGCCGTCGCCATGCGGTGATCCTTTTCACGGAAGTCCCCGTTCGGGTCATGTCGGTCGGGTCGGTCGGGTCGTTCAGATGTCGAGCAGGTAGACGACCGAGAACAGGCCGATCCACACCACGTCGACGAAGTGCCAGTAGTAGGAGACGACGATCGCGCTCGTCGCCTGCTCGTGCGTCCACCGCTTGGCGGCGTAGGTGCGTCCCAGGAGGAACAGGAACGCGACGAGGCCGCCGATGACGTGCAGGCCGTGGAAGCCGGTGGCCAGGTAGAAGACCGAGCCGTAGGCCGAGGACGAGAAGGTGAGGCCGTCCTTGGAGACCAGCTGGGAGTACTCGTAGGCCTGGCCGGCGACGAAGTAGGCGCCCATGAGGAACGAGAGCACGTACCACTCGCGCAGGCCCCAGCGCGCCACGTTGAACACGCTTCCGTCACGTCCGACCTTGCCGGCCTCGGCCTTGAACACGCCCATCTGGCAGGTCACCGAGGACAGCACCAGGATGGTCGTGTTGACGGCCGACAGCGGCAGGTCCAGCGGGGCGCCCGGCCACGCGTCGTGGCCGGACTGGCCGATCGTCACAGAGCGGATCGTGAAGAACATCGCGAACAGCGCCGCGAAGAACATCAGCTCGGACGACAGCCAAACGATCGTCCCCACGCTGACCAGATTGGGACGGTTCGCCCGTGCGTGAGGTGTTGTCTCTATCGCGGATGCTGTCACGCCAGCATTATTGCGCCCCTATCCAGTGACTGACGCATGACCCCCCTCCTTCGGTTCCCCGAGCGTGTCACCGGTGCCGCGACCCGGTACCCTTCAGGTCCATGAGCACCGCCCCGGAGAGCCCGATGAAGGTCCTCGTCTACAGCGACGACGCGAACACGCGCGCCGAGATCCGGATGGCGATCGGGCGCCGACCCGCCGCCGACCTCCCGAAGGTCGAGTTCGAGGAGTGCGCCACCCAGCCGGCGGTCGTCGCGCGGCTCGACCAGGGCGGCGTCGACGTCCTGATCGTCGACGGGGAGGCGCAGCCCGCGGGCGGCCTCGGCGTGTGCCGCCAGGCCAAGGACGAGGTGTACGACTGCCCGCCCGTCCTGGCGATCATCGGCCGCCGCGACGACGGCTGGCTCGCCACCTGGTCGCGCGCCGACGCCGTGGTGGGCCTGCCCATCGACCCGATGGGCCTCGCGAACGCCCTCGCCGGCCTCATGCGGCAGCGCGTCCAGAACCGCCTCCCGGCCCTGTAGCCCGCGGGCCGCACCGCTTCTCCGCAACGCACCCACCACGACCCTGTAGGCGACATGGACGCGCGCACCAGCTGGCCCGCACTGCTCAACGCCCTCGTGTCGGGCGACTCGCTGTCCAGCGAGGAGACCTCCTGGGCCATGAACAGCATCATGTCCGGCGAGGCCACCGACGCGCAGATCGCGGGCTTCGCCGTGGCGCTGCGCGCCAAGGGCGAGACGGTCGAGGAGGTCACCGGCCTCGCCCAGGGGATGATGGACAACGCCACCCCCATCGAGGTGCCCGGCCGCATCGCCGACCTCGTCGGGACGGGCGGCGACCGCGGCCACACCGTCAACGTCTCCACGATGGCCGCCGTGGTCGCGGCCGCGGCGGGCGTGCGGGTCGTCAAGCACGGCAACCGGGCCGCGTCGTCCTCGTGCGGCGCCGCCGACCTGCTGGAGCACCTCGGCGTCGCGATCGACCTGCCCCCCGAGGCCACCGCGCGGGTCGCCGACGAGGTCGGCATCACCTTCTGCTTCGCGCCGCTCTACCACCCGGCCCTGAAGTACGCCTCGCGCACCCGCAGCGAACTGGGCACGCCCACGGTCTTCAACTTCCTCGGCCCGCTGACCAACCCGGCGCGGCCCCTGGCCCAGGCCGTCGGGGTGTTCCACCCGCGGATGGCGGGCGTGATGGCGGGCGTGTTCGCCTCGCGCGGCTGCTCCTCGCTGGTCTTCCGGGGCGACGACGGGCTGGACGAGCTGACCACCACGGGCACCTCCACGGTGTGGGTGGTGCGCGACGGGACGGCGACCGAGACGACCTTCGACCCCTCCGACCTCGGCATCCCGCCGGCGAAGCCGGAGGACCTGCGCGGCGCCGACGCGGCGTTCAACGGGCGGGTCGCCCGCGAGACGTTCACCGGCCGGCGGGGGCCCGTCCGCGACATGGTCCTGCTGAACGCCGCCGCGCTCATCACCGCCTACGAGGGGGCGCCGCCCGCCGCCGACCTCACCGCGACGCTGGGGGCCGCCTACGAGCGCGCCGCCGCGGCGGTCGACTCGGGAGGCGCCGCCACCCTCCTGGACCGCTGGGTCGACGCCTCCCAGCGCCTGCGGGGCTGACGCTCAGCGCCCGCCCCGCTCACGCGACGCCGCGGGCGCCGCTGGACAGCCGCTGCGCGATCCAGATCGGGACGACCGACAGCACGATCAGGGCGGCGGCGAGCACGTTGACGACCGGGGCCTGGTTGGGCCGGAACAGGTTCTGGAAGATCCAGATCGGCAGGGTCTGGGCGCCCGGCCCGGCGGTGAACGTGGTCACGATGATCTCGTCGAAGGACAGCGCGAACGACAGCAGCCCCCCGGCGAGCAGCGCCGAGCGCAGCGCCGGGAACGTGACGTGCCAGAACGTCTGGAACGTGTCGGCGCCGAGGTCGGCCGACGCCTCCTCCAGGCTGGTGCCCGTGCGCCGCAGCCGGGCGAGCACGTTGTTGAAGATCGTGACGACGCAGAACGTGGCGTGCCCGACGATCACGGTGAACAGGCCGAGCCCGATCCCGAGCGGCTTCAGCACGACCTGGAAGGCGTTGCTGAGCGCGATGCCGGTGACGATTCCGGGCAGCGCGATCGGCAGCACGACGACCAGCGAGACCGTCTCGCGCCCGAAGAACCGGTGCCGCGCCACCGCGAAGGCGGCCATGGTGCCGAGGACGAGCGCGGCGGCCGTCGCGCCGAGGCCCGCCTTGACGCTGGTCAGGACGGCCTCCCGGGCGCCCTCGTTGTGCAGCGCCTGCGACCACCAGCGCCCGGTGAACCCCGACGGCGGCCACCCGAACGCGGTGTCGGCGTTGAAGGAGTTGACCAGCACGACCAGCAGCGGCACGTAGATGACCGCGAGGCCGAGGAACATCACGACGCGCAGGGCGATCCGCGCGGCGGGCGAGAGGGTCATCACAGCTCCCTGAGCGCGCCGGTGCGGCGGGCCGCGGCGAGGTAGCCGAGCATCACCACCACCGGGATCGTGGCGACCGCCGCCGCGAACGGCAGGTTGTTGGCGGCGCCGATGTTGTCGTAGACGACGTTGCCGAGCAGCTGGCTCCGGCCGCCGACGATCTTCACGGTGATGTAGTCGCCGAGCGACAGCGAGAACGTGAAGATCGACCCGGCCACCAGCGAGGGGAACACCAGCGGCAGCACGACGGACCGCAGCGTGCGCAGCGGGCGGGCGCCGAGGTCGCCGGAGGCGTCCAGCAGCGAGTCCGGGAGCCGCTCCAGGCCCGCGTAGACCGGCAGGATCATGTACGGCAGCCACAGGTAGGCCAGCACGAGCACCGTCGCCGTGAGGCCGTAGCCGGGGCTGGAGAGCCCGAACGGCCCCAGCACCTGGTCGACCAGGCCGCCCTCCGAGAGCATCACCCGCCACGCGTACGCCTTGACGAGGTAGGCGGCCCACAGCGGCGCCAGGATCGCGATCACCAGGTAGGGCCGGTGCCGCGGCCTGGCGACCTTGGCCATGTACAGCGCCATCGGGAAGCCGATCGCGGTGTCGATGAGGGTGACGGCCGCCGCGACGCCGAGGCTGCGCAGCGCGACCGTCCGGTAGACCGGCTCGTCGAGGAGGGTCTGGAAGTTGGCGAGCGTGAACTGCCGGACGACCTCGCCGGTGAAGACGTCGGTGGTCCAGAAGGCGGTCAGGAAGATCGCGGCGAGCGCGCCGAGATAGACGACGACCAGCCAGGCGAGCGGCGCCGACAGCAGCAGCGACAGGCGCAGCCGCGGGCGGCGGTGCAGCAGGGCCGCCGCCCGGCGCCGGGGACCCGGCGCCGGGCGGCCGTCCTTACCGCCGGTGAGGGCGGAGCCGGTCATCCCTTGATCGCGGTCCACGCCTGCGTCCACTTGGAGTAGTCGACGCACTTGACGTCCTTGCGCCCGTCGAGGCACTGCGCGATCGGCGTCGTCCAGAAGTGCACCTGCGAGAAGTAGTTCTCGTCGGTGGCGTGGAAGGTGTCGCAGAACTTCTTGTCCGAGGTCTCCTGGCACGCCTTCGCGTTCGCCGGGGCCTCACCGAACCATTCGGCGACCTGCGCGTTCGCCTTGGGAGAGACGATCCAGTCCATCCACTTGTAGGCGCAGTTGGGGTTCTTGGCCTTCGCGCCGACCATCCAGGTGTCCGACCAGCCGGTGGAGCCCTCCTTGGGCAGGGTCACCTTGACCGGGGCCTTCTCGGCCTCCGCGAGGTTGGCGATGACCTGCCACGTCGTCCCGAGGACGGAGTCGCCGCTCTTGAACGCCTGGACCTCCTTGGTGTAGTCGGACCAGTACTCGCCGACGAGCCCGCGCTGGGTCTTCAGCAGCTCGACGGCCGCGTCGAACTGCTTCTGGTCGAGCGCGTACGGGTTCTTGATGCCGAGTTCGGGCTTGGCCGTCTTCAGGTAGAGCGCGGCGTCGGCGATGTAGATCGGCGAGTCGTAGGCGGTGATCTTCCCCTTGTACGGGGAGTTGGCGTCGAACACCGCGCCCCACGAGTCGGGGGCCGTCTTGACCTTGTCGGTGCGCCACATGAGCAGGTTGGCGCCGCGGCCGTGCGGGATGCCGTAGGCGACGTTGTTCACCGAGTTCCACGGCTTCATCTTCAGCCCGGCGAAGACGTCGGCGTAGTTCGGCACGAGCCCGGTGTTGACCGGCGCGACCGTCCCGGAGGCGATCAGCCGCAGCGAGGCGTCACCGGAGGCGGAGACCGCGTCGTACTCGCCGGTCTTCATCAGGGTCACCATCTCGTCGGACGTGCCGGCGACCTTGGTGTTGACCTTGCAGCCGGTCTGCTTCTCGAACGGGGTGACCCAGTCGACCTTGGGGTCGTTGGAGCCGTCCTCGGCGTACCCGGCCCAGGCGACCAGGTTGACCTTGCCCTCGCCCTGGCCGAGCGACTTCTGCATCGGCACCTTGGGAACGGGGAAGCCGCCCTGCCCGGATGCGGTCGCCTTGTCGCCCGAGTCGCCGCAGGCGGCGGCCGCCAGTCCGATCGCCAGCGTCGCCGCGGCGGCGGCCGCCATGCGCTTGGACCACATGGGGAACTCCTTATTGTGGGGGTTTTTTCGGGGGTTCGTTGGGGTGGTTCAGGGGGCGGGCGCCGGCGCGGAGCCGGCGCCCGACAGGTGGAACTCGTGCGCCTCGTGCCAGCTGATCCGGACCCGGGCGCCGCGCCGGCCCATCACGTCCATGGAGGAGGTCCGCAGGTTCTGCTGCAGCGCGACGACCCGCTCCCCCGACTCCAGGTCGACGACGTAGCGGGTGACCGCGCCGGCGTAGACGACCTCGGCGACCGTGCCGAGCGCCTGCCGGTCCCCCGTGTCCGGCCCGCCCTCCCGCTCGCCCTCGCCGTCCACGTGGACGTGGATCTTCTCCGGCCGCACGCAGACCTCGCCGATGCGGTTGGTCGTGCCGACGAAGCCGGCCACGAACTCGGTGGCGGGCCGCTCGTACACCTCGGCCGGCGTGCCGACCTGCTGGACCCGGCCGCCGTCGAGGACCGCGATCCGGTCGCTGAGGGTCAGCGCCTCCTCCTGGTCGTGGGTGACGAACACGAAGGTGATGCCGGCCCTGCGCTGGATGCTCTTCAGTTCGACCTGCATCTCCTCGCGCAGCTTCAGGTCGAGCGCGCCGAGCGGCTCGTCCAGCAGCAGCACCTTCGGCTCGTTCACCAGCGCCCGGGCGAGCGCGACCCGCTGGCGCTGGCCGCCCGACAGCTCGGCGGGGCGGCGCGCCCGCATCCCTTCGAGCCGGACGCTGCGCAGCGCCTCCAGCGCCCGCTCGCGGCGCTCGGCCTTCGGCACCCGCCGCACCTTCATGCCGTACTCGACGTTGCGGAGCACGTCGAGGTGCGGGAAGAGCGCGTAGTCCTGGAAGACGGTGTTGACGTCGCGGTCGAACGGCGCGAGGCCGGTCACGTCCCTGCCGCCGAGTTCGATCGTTCCAGAGGTCGGCCGCTCGAAGCCCGCGATGAGCCGCAGCACGGTCGTCTTCCCGGACCCGGACGGCCCGAGCATCGAGAAGAACTCGCCGTCCCGGATGTCGAGGTCGACGCCCGCCACCGCCTCGACGGGGCCGAAGGTCTTGCGAAGATCGCGGATCCTCACCGCTGAAACCGGCATGACCGAAAACATATGGAGTCAGAGGTTTAAGTTCAAGTGATGTTCCGGTATCACTGTGTCGATACCGGGAGGGGGCCCATGGACAGCGCGCACCTCGTCGTGTTCGCTCCCGTCGACAACACCGCGCGGGTGCACGCGGTCGTGCGGCGCCTGAGCGACGCGATCGCGCTCGGCCTCCTCGCGGACGGCGAGCAGCTGCCCAGTGAGACCGACCTGTCGGCATATCTCGGTGTTTCGACGGTCACCCTACGCGAAGCGCTGATGGCCTTGCGTCAGCAGGGGCTCATCGAGACCCGCCGGGGACGCGGCGGCGGCAGCTTCGTCAGGGCTCCTGCCAGGGCGTTCGATCTCGACGAGCGGCTGCGTTCGCTCAGCGCGGAAGAGCTCCGCGACCTCGGCGACCACTACGCCGCCATCGCCGGGGCCTCCGCGCGGCTCGCCGCCGGGCGGTCGCTGCCCGGAGACGTCCGGCGGCTGCGGCGGTCGCTGGAGGAGATGGCCGGGACGGGGTCCGGCACCGGGATGTGCCGGCTGGACGGCCGGTTCCACCTGGAGGTCGCCGCCGCCTCCCAGTCCGGCCGGCTCACCCGGGAGGAGATCCGGCTCCAGGCCGAGATCGGGCCGCTGGTCTGGGCCGTGCACGAGCTGCCCGAGCGGCGCGGGCGCGTCGCCGCCGAGCACGCCCGGCTCGTCCGGGCGATCGAGGCCGCCGACGGCGCCGCGGCGCGCGATGTAGCTGAAAGTCACGTCTCGAATGCGGTAGAACGTCTGATTGAACGACGGCTCGCACTCTGAGACCCCGAGGGGGACCCATGCCCGCCGAGCCACCGGCCGTCGGCGCGGCGGCGGCACACGTCCGCGCCACCCTGGACGGCGTGTTCACCACCGTCGCGCAGGTGCGCGACGCGGCGGCGCGGCGCCTCGAGGACGTCCGCCGCGCCGGGCGCGCCCCCGCCCGCGACGACCTCGCCACGCTGCGCCCGCTGCTGCTCTCCCACCTCGGCCCGCTCGTGTGCGGCCTGGGATTCATCGCCGCGCCGGGCCTGCTCGCCGACGCCGCCTGGTACATGGAGTGGTGGCAGACCGGCCCGGCCGGGCGGCCGTCCCAGCTGCTGCGCGATCTGAACCCCGAGAGCAGCGTCCTGTACGACTACACCGACTGGGAGTGGTTCACGGGTCCGCAGAGCGGCGCGGAGAAGACCGTCTGCGGCCCCTACGTCGACTACCTGTGCAGCGACGAGTACGTCCTGACCCTGTCGGCGCCCGTGCGCGTGGACGGGGAGTTCGCGGGCGTCGCGGCCGCCGACGTGTTCGCCCGGACGTTCGAGAACGAGGTCGTCCCGGCGCTGCGCGAAATCCCCGCGCCCGCCTTCGTCGTCAACGCCCCCGGCCGCGTGATGGCCTCCAACACCGCCAGCTGGCCCCCGGGCGCCGTGTACCGCGAGCTGCCCGGCTACGCCGCCCGGCCCTGCGGGGGCGGCATCGACCGCATCGCCCTCGTCGTCGGCGGCTGACCCCGGCGCGCCGCGGCCCCGGGGAGGCTCTTATGGATGTCAGTCGGCGTCGGGGAGGCCGAGGGAGAAGGCCTGCTCAAGGTCGTGCTGGGAGTAGGTGCGGAACGCGATGTGGGTCTCGGTGCCGACGATGCCGGGGACCTTGTTGACGCGGCCCGGGATCACGTCGTTGAGCTCCTCGTGGCGGCGCACCCGGACCATCACCATGAGGTCGTGGTCGCCGGTGATGGAGTACACCTCGCTGACGCCGTCCAGCGCGGCGATCGTCTCGGCCACCTCGTGGATGCGCGCGACGTCGGCCTTGACGAACACGATCGCAGTGACCACTGCACCCCTCCCCAGAGAAACGGACGCTCCGACCCTATCGGGGCCCGGCGGCGCGAGTGCGGGGGGACGCCCCGCGGGGCCGGGGCGGCCGCGGGCGGGTCAGCCGCGGCTCAGCGCGGCCAGGCGGTGGGCCGGGCCGGCGCGGCGGGCCAGGAGCGCGAACACCACGCCCGCCACGAACCCGTAGATGTGCGCGGTGTAGGCGACGTTGCTCTTCTGGTCGCCCAGGGACAGCCATTGCAGGACGAACCAGTAGCCGAGCACCACCCACACCGGCAGGCGGATGAAGATGACCGGCGGCACCCAGCTGACGACGCGGCCCCGCGGGTTGAGGATCACGTAGGCGCCCATCACCCCGGCGATCGCGCCGGACGCGCCGATGAGCGGGACGGTGGAGCCGGGCGAGGTCCACGCGAACCCGTAGACGGCGACGAGCCCGAACGCCAGGTAGGCGAGCAGGTAGCGCCATCGGCCGAGCCGGTCCTCCACGCCCATGCCGACGACGAACAGGAACACCAGGTTGCCGAGCAGGTGCAGGGCGCTGGAGTGCAGGAACATCGAGGTGAACGCCGTCGTCCAGGGCGCCTTGCGGAAGTCCGCCGGCCCGCAGTCGTGCACGACCTCGGTCGGCAGCGGCTGCTGGTCGCCGGTGGTCAGCTCCTTCGGCACGGCGCCGTACTCGTACGTGAAGTGGGCCGCCTTGCACTCGCGGACCGAGCCCTTGCCGTACCAGGCGGCGAAGTTCGACATCGGGGTGATGAGGAAGACCACCACGTTCACGGCGATCAGCAGGTACGTCACCCAGGGGACGCGCCGCGCAGGCTGACTGTCGTAGAGAGGCAGTGCCATGCGGGGTCGTCCTCCGGTTGCCGGGTGTACACCGTCACCTTAGTGGGCGACCGGGCCCGCGCCGGGCCCCGTCGGGCCGCTCGTAGCTCCGGTCGTAGGCCTTGTCGATCCATTCGCGCAGACCCTCGGCCCCGTGCACCGGGCACGTCCACTGGCCGTCGACCTCGACCAGGCGGACGCCCGGCAGGTCGAGCCAGCGCAGGACGCACTCCATCTCCTCGGCGGTCGCGCCCTGCGAGGGGGGCGCGCCGAGCGCGACGCCGCCGGGCGCCTCCCCGGAGGGCGGGAACACCGTCTCGGCCGTCGCGATGAGCGCGTCGACGTAGGGCCGGGGCCGGGCGTTCGGCGGGACGGTACCGGCGGCGGCGAGCCGGCCGTAGCGCACGACCGACAGCTCCCATCCGCCGTCGAAGGCGGGACGGGCGGCCACCAGCTGCGGAAGCCGGGCCAGCGCCGCCAGCCGCTGCCCGCGCGCGGCGGCCCGGACGAACGCCGCGAGCCGGTCGCGCTGGGCGGCGGCCTCCTCGTAGCGCAGCTCGGCGGCCAGCCGGTCGATGCGGACCTGCGCGGCGGCCACGACGGGCCGCACGTCGCCCTCCATGACGGAGCGGGCCGTCCCGGTGTGGACGGCGTAGGCGTCGGCGGACTCGCGGCCGTCGCAGGGGGCGCCGCACCGGCCGAGCTCGGCGAGGGCGCACGACCGCGCCCTGCCGCTCTCCACCAGCCGGAGGGTCAGCCGCTGGGTGCACTGCCGCAGCGGCACGGCCTCGTGCAGCGCGGCGCGCGCCTCCTCGGCCTGCCGCCGCGAGGAGATCGGCCCGAGGTAGCGGGCGCCGTCGGCCCGGCACTCCCGCACGATGGACAGCCGCGGGAACGGCTCCACGGTCAGCTTCAGCCAGATCGCCCGCTCGGGGAACTTGGAGCGGCGGTTGTAGCGCGGCTTGTGCTCGGCGATCAGCCGCAGCTCGCGGACCTCGGCCTCCAGCCCCGTGGAGCACACGATCGTGCGGACGTTCTCGGCGAGGCCGACCATCTCCCGCACGCGCCGGCGCGTCTCCGAGCCGGTGAAGTAGCTGCGCACGCGCGAGCGCAGGTCGCCGCTCTTGCCCACGTAGAGCACCTCGCCGGCGTGGTCCTCGAACAGGTAGACGCCGGGGGTGGAGGGGACGTCGTCGGCGAGGTGCCGCTTGCGGCGCTGCTCGGGGGTGGGCGCCTTGGCGAAGCCGCGCATCTCCTCCAGCGAGGTGACGCCGAACGAGCCGAGCCGCTCGATGAGGCCGTGCAGGACCTCCACGGTCGCGCGGGCGTCGGCGAGGGCGCGGTGGGTCGGCTCGTTGGACGTCCGGAAGAAGCGGGCCAGCGTGCCGAGCTTGCAGTTGGGCACCTCGTCGCGGGACAGCACGCGCCGCGCCAGGTCGACGGTGTCGACGACGGCGAACGCGGGCCAGGCGTAGCCGTTCACGGCGCACGCGGCCTTGAGGAAGCCGATGTCGAACGAGGCGTTGTGCGCGACGAGGACGCAGCCGCGCGCGAACTCCAGGAACGCCGGCAGCACCGACTCGATCCGCGGCGCGGCCGTCACCATCGCCGTGGTGATGCCGGTGAGCGCGGTGATGAACGGCGGGACGGGGCCGCCCGGATCGACCAGCGTGCCGAGCTCGCCGAGCTCCCGGCCGCCGCGCACCTTCACCGCGCCGATCTCGGTGATGGCCGAGTCGGCCGCCGAGCCGCCGGTGGTCTCCAGGTCGACCACCACGAAGGTGACGTCGCGGAGCGGGGTGCCGAGGTCGTCCAGGGTGCCCTGGACACCGTGCCCTCCGACACCGTGCCCCTGGGCCCCGTGCCCCTGGGCTCCGCGCCCTTGGACACCGTGCGCAGCCGTCATGAGCGCGACCGTAGAGGACCCCACCGACAGAACTTCCTGCCGCTAGGGTTGAAGGGCGCCGGGACGTCCCGCCGGGCGGGGGCCGTGAGGACGGGCGGGAGGCATCCCGCCGAGGGCCGGGCGCGATCCGTCCGATCGCACGTCCGCCCCGGTTGGGGCGGGCCGCGCTCGGGAACACACAGCCCAGCGGCGCAGCCCGGAAGGAGCGGGATCATCGACAGCGGTCCCGAAACGACCCCCGGCGGCGGGGAGCCCGCGCAGGAGGCGACCCGCCCGCTGCCCGAGGCGGTGCGGCAGGGCGTGGTGGAGGCCGCCGCCGAGCTGATCGGGTCCCTGCCCTCCGACGAGATCCCCCTGCCGCTGCGCCGGTTCGCGCGCTTCGAGCGCCGCAAGCGCGCCAGGCTCGCGGGCCAGCACATCGCGGCGGTGCTGGAGAAGGACGAGGAGTTCCGGCACCGGGTCGCCGTGCCGCTCCGGGAGGCGCAGGCCGAACTGGTGGAGGCGGTCGAGGGCGGGCACGTGCCGCCCGCGGCCGACCCGGTGCGCGTCGCGGTGCTGGCCTACCTGCTGCGTCCGGCGGGCTGGGCCGGGCTGGTGGAGGCCGCGCGCGAGGAACTGGCGCGTTCGGCGAGCGCGTCGGAGGAGCAGGAGGCCGAGCGCCGCGTCGCCGCGCTGAAGGCCGAGCTGGCCGCGACCCGCGACGCCCGCGGCGCCGAGCTGGCCAAGCTGCGCGCCGAGCTGCGCGAGACCAAGGCCGAGGTCGCGGAGCTGCGGCGCAAGCTGCACGACGCGCGCACCCGGTTCCGGGCGGCGGAGGAGCGCGCCCACGCGGTCGCGGCGGAGACCGATCGCGAGCTCGCCGCCGCGCGCGAGTCGACCGCCGCGTCCGAGAAGGAGCTGCGCAGGCTGCGCGCCCGGGCCGCGCGGGCGGAGGAGGCGGCGGAGGCCGCCAAGCGGGCCGCGCGGGAGGGGCGCAACGTCGACGACGTGCGGCTGCGGATGCTCCTGGACGCGCTCGTCGACGCGGCGCAGGGCGTCCGCCGGGAGCTGGCCCTGCCCTCCACCATCGGCCGTCCCGCCGACGCGGTCGGCGGGCTGGAGCCGGACCGGCTGGCGCACCGGGCGCTGCCCGGCCGGGCCCTGTCCGACAGCGACCCGCAGCTGCTCGACCGGCTGCTGACGCTTCCGCAGGTTCACCTGGTGGTGGACGGCTACAACGTCACCAAGACCGGGTACGGGGAGCTTCCGCTGGCCGACCAGCGCAGCCGGCTGCTGTCGGGGCTCGGCGGGCTCGCCGCGCAGACGCGCGCCGAGGTGACGTGCGTGTTCGACGGCGCGGAGCTGGACGCGCCGGTCGCCATCGCGGCGCCGCGCGGGGTGCGGGTGCGGTTCAGCCACCCGGGCCAGACGGCCGACGAGCTGATCGGCGAGCTCGTGCGGGCCGAGCCGCCGGGCCGGTCGGTGGTCGTGGTGTCGTCCGACCGGGAGGTCGCCGACGCCGCGCGGCGCGCCAGCGCGCGCCCCTGCCCGTCCTCCCTGCTGCTGCGCAGGCTGGGCCGCTCCTAAGGCGCCCATAAGGCTCCGATAAGGCAGTCTTCGCCGTACGTGATCATGCCGTCACTAGAAGTGGACAATATCCACAGATGTCAATCAAAGAGTGATGAATCGGTTGTGACGGCTGTAGCCCCTCGCTAATGTCGTCCGCTGACGTCGTGGACGAGAGGGGCGAAACCGACCGTGGCCAATGATCACATCGGGGCACCGGCGCAGCGGCCCGGCCGCGGGGCGGGCTCCCGTCGCCTGGCGGCCGTCGCCGCACTGACCGTGGCGGTCTCCCTGACCTGCTCCCCGGTGGTGGCGCACGCCGAGCCCAGGCCGACCCGGGCGCAGGCCCAGAAGACGCTCGACAAGCTCAACGAGAAGATGGACCAGAAGGTCGAGCAGTTCAACCAGAACCGCGAGAAGCTCAAGGTCGCCAAGAAGAAGTTCGACGCCGCGACCAAGGCGAGCAAGCAGGAGCAGGCCGACTTCGAGGAGCAGCGCTCCAAGATCGCGCAGATGGCGGCCACCGCCTACAAGAACGGTGACTCGGCCGACGTCACCGGCTTCGTCGGCAGCAACGACCCGCAGTCGATCCTCGACCAGGCCGCCGTCTTCTCGCACCTGTCGCACGAGCGCAGCTCCCAGCTCACCCAGTTCCTCGCGACCGCCCAGCGGCTCCGCCGGGAGCAGTCGCAGGCGAAGGCGGCCTACGACGAGGTGAAGTCCAAGCAGGACGAGCTGAAGAAGCAGAAGCAGGACCTCGACAAGCAGGTGCAGAAGCAGAAGGCGCTCGTGCGCCGGCTCGGCGGCGGGAGCACGCCCTCCCGCCCGGGCGGCGGCGGCCCCACCGGCGGCACCTACAACGGCCCGGCGAGCGGGCCGGCCCGCACGGCGCTCAACTTCGCCTACGCCCAGCTCGGCAAGCCCTACTCCTACGGCGCCGAGGGGCCGAGCTCCTACGACTGCTCCGGCCTGACCATGAAGGCCTGGGCCGCCGCGGGCGTCAGCATCACCCGCACCACCAACACCCAGTACGCCTACACCAGCTCCAAGCGGGTCGCCTGGAACAACATGCAGCCCGGTGACCTGGTGTTCTTCAGCAACCTCGGCCACGTCGGCCTCTACGTGGGCGGCGGCAAGATGATCCACGCCCCGCACACCGGCGACGTCGTCAAGATCAGCGACATCAGCTCCGGCTACTACAAGAGCAACTTCTACGGCGCCGGGCGCCCCTGACGCACCCCCTGACCCCCTGCTCCACAGGCGTCACGGGACCTCCATCGACAACGGACCAGGCTTGACCTGGTCCGTTGTCGATTTTGGGGGGGTTTGCCTTCTTTTGGGGTTTTGGTACCTTTGCACCACTCACGGCGCCCTCCAGACGCCGTGGACCCGCGGCGCCCACCAGGCGCCCCGGTCCCACGCGGCGCATCCAGCACCCGCGTGACGGCGGCGCGAGCCACGCGCCCCACCCCCAGGCGGCACGCCCCACGTGCCGTCCCGCGGCGCCCGAAGGCGCCGCACGGTCTCGACGCAGACCCGGCCGGCCCCGTCCACCGTGCGCACGCCCGCAGCGTGCATGGCGCTGAGCGCGCAGCCACGATGGCGTACACGGGGCAGGCCCCGGACGGTCCCCGGAGACGGGCCGCCGTCCGCCCACAACACAAGGCGCCGCTCGTTCGCACGCGGGAGACAGGTCCCGCGCCGGGCCCCATCTCGCCCCCAGGATCGCAGCGGCAGCGCCGAATCCGCTTCAGCGCGGAACCGGGGACCCATATTCGCCGGAGTCCGGAGAACCCCTCCGGACGGGCATTCCGGCACCCGGGGTGAATCGGCGCGTCTCTCCCGGCAGTCCGGCGAGAGCCGCCGTAGGGCCACTTCCACGCCCGAACCCGTCAGCTAACCCGGTAGGCGTCTGGAAGAGAAGGAGTGAATCCCGCAGCGTTACCTGGGGCGTGGCCGCCACGCGGCCACGCCCCCACCCCCTTCACTCCGCGGGCGCTTCCGCCCGCCGAGAATTCCCCATCCGAACCGGCGTGCCCGCCCCCGGGCACGTCACCGCCGAATCCGCGGACCGCCGTGCCCCGCATGCGCGGCCGCCGTGGAACCGGGGACCCACTGCGTCCTTTTCGGGGTGAATCGGCCTGCCTTCGCGGGCCGTAGGGCGGCTTCCACGCCCGAACCCGTCAGCTAACCCGGTAGGCGGCATGGAAGTCGAGGAGATCCCCCCGTGCCACGCGCGCACTGCAAGAAGAACCCCGGCAGGCACCGCAAGCCGAATCCCCTGTCCCTCACGTGGCGGACGACCGGCGGCATGATCGTCGGCGCCGCCGTGCTCGGCACCGCCGCGGCCACCGCGCAGGCGTCGGTCCTGCCGTTCGGCTCCGCCCCGGTGAGGTCCGCCGCCGCGGCCGACCTGGTCCCCGGCCCGGCGGCGCCCGGCGCCCCAGCCGGGCGCACACCGGGGCGGGCGTCCGAAGGCGAGCCCGAGACCACCGGCTCGAAGGCCCCGGCGAAGAGGGCCCGGCCCGAGCAGCCGGCGGCGAGGACCTCGCAGAAGGCCGCCGCGAAGGCCCCCGCGAAGTCGCGGCCCACCGCCGCGCAGGCCATCGAGCTCGCCCGGTCGCAGGTGGGCATCGAGGAGGACGGCGGCGGCGAGACCAAGTTCCAGGAGTGGTACATGGCCACGTCCCGCGCGCGGGAGACGCTCGCGCGCGACGGCGGCTCCCTCAGCGGCTACGGCGACGCGAACTGGTGCGACATGTTCGTCTCCTGGGTGGGCGAGCAGATCGGCTTCAGCGACCAGGTCGGCAGCGACGCCTGGACGGTCGCCCACGCCCAGTGGTTCCAGGAGCACGGCCGCTGGGGCACCGAGCCGAGGCCCGGCGCGATCGTCTTCTTCGCATGGGACGGCGGCGAGTCCGTCGACGACATCGAGCACGTCGGCATGGTGATCAAGAAGGTCGACGACGGCACGATCGAGACCGTCGAGGGCAACACCGACAACGCCGTCCGCATAAAGGAACGTTCCACAGACGTCGTCGTCGGCTACGGCTACCCCGACTACCGGTCGTGACGGCGCCCCCCGCCCCGCGCCCTGCATAGGATCGCGCCCATGGAGGAAGGCCCCGGGCAGGACGCCCCCGTGACGCGGCGCAGGGTCCTCGCGCTCGGCGCGGGCGGGGCCGCCGCCCTCCTCGCCGGAGGCGCCGGCCTCGCCGGCCGGCGCTCCGGCGGCGGCGCGGCGGTCGCCGGCGCTCCCGGCTCCCCCACCGCCGGGACGTTCAGCTCGGCCATGGCCTCCGCCGTTCTCGCCAACCGCGCCCGCGCCGTCCGCGACGGCGACCGCGTGGCGTTCCTCGCCACGGTGGGCAGCGCCCCCGCCGCCTTCCAGGACACCCAGTCACGCGTGTACGGAAACCTTCGCAAGCTGCCCCTGGAAGGCTGGCGGGAGCGCGTCGTCACCACCGAGGCCGTGGACGGCGAGACCGCCGTCGTCCGCGTCGAGGTGCGCTACAGGCTGCGCGGCTTCGACCGGGGCGACGTGGCCCGCACCCGCTACCTCACGCTGGCCCCGCGGGGCGGCGCGTGGACGATCGTCGGCGACGGGACGTCCCGCGGCCTCGCCGACGACACCGACATCTGGGACTGCGGCCCCCTGGCGGTGGTCAGGGGCCGCACGAGCCTGGTCATCGGCGACGGCCCCGGCCTCGGCGGCATCGCCGCGCGGCTGGACGCGGCCGTCCCGGTCGTGACGTCCGTGGTCGGCACGGGGTGGGCGCAGCGGGTCGTCGCGCTCGTCCCCGCCGACGCGACCCTCGCCTCCGCGCTCGCCGGCCCCGGGCAGAGCCTCGGCCAGATCGCCGCGCTCGCCGCCGTGGCCCCGGCCGCCGGGAACGGCCGGGGCGAGGACCGCGTCATCGTCTCCCCCGGCACCTTCGGCCGCCTCAACGAGCTGGGCCGCGACGTCGTCCTCGCCCACGAGCTCACCCACGTCGCCACCGGCGGCGCCCGCGACGGGCGCACCCCGCTGTGGCTGATCGAGGGCTTCGCGGACTACGTCGGCTACCGGCGCGTCAAGATCAGCACCCGGTCGGCGGCGGGCGAGCTGCGCCGCGAGGTCTCCGCCGGGCGCGCGCCGTCCGCGCTGCCGTCCGCCGACGCGTTCGCCGGCGGCTCCCCCCGCCTCTCGCAGGCCTACCAGGAGGCCTGGCTCGCCTGCCGGATGGTCGCCGACCGGTACGGTGAGGCGGCGCTGGTGCGGCTCTACCGGGCCGCCGGGCGCGCCCCGGAGGCCGCGGCGCTGCGCGACGTGCTCGGCCTCACCCGGGAGCGCTTCACGGCACTGTGGCGCGACTACGTGAAGGAGGAGCTCGCATGAGCGAGGCGGAGACCGA
Source organism: Actinomadura coerulea (assembly GCF_014208105.1). Classification (NCBI taxonomy): domain Bacteria; kingdom Bacillati; phylum Actinomycetota; class Actinomycetes; order Streptosporangiales; family Thermomonosporaceae; genus Actinomadura; species Actinomadura coerulea. Next base: position 600,413 of record NZ_JACHMQ010000001.1, on the reverse strand, counting down.
CCAGGACCGCGCCGGGCACGCCGCCGGGACGTCCGGCGCGGTCCCCGCGCGGCGGCCCCGGATCGCCGCCGCCGTCACCGCCGCCGTGCTCTTCGCCGGCGTCGCGACCGTCCTCGCGAGGACCACGCCGTGGAACCCTCTGCCCGGGCACGTCCCCGGCGGGCACGTGAGACCCGATCCGGCGCTGGACTTCACCCCCGCCGAGATCGCCCGTTCCCGGGCGTTCGACTCGGCCGTCACCCCGCCCGCCTACAGCGGGCTCCTCGTCGGCCTCGCCCTGATCCTGGTGCTGGGCCTCACGCCGCTGGGCGCCCGCTTCCTCGGCCGGGCCACCGCGAAGCTCCGCCGCCGGCCGTTCCTGATCGTCCTCGGGACGATGGCCCTGACCACGCTCCTGCGCGTCGCCGGGCTGCCGTTCGACATCTGGGGCGAGTCCGTGCTGCGCCGGTACGGGCTGTCCACGCAGAGCTGGCCCGCGTGGCTCGTCGACCAGGCGAAGTCCCTCGCCGTCACGTGGGTCATCTACACGATCGCCCTGCTGCTCCTCTACGCCCTCACCCGGCGCTTCCCGCGCTACTGGTGGACCGGCGCCGCCGCGGGCGGATTCGTCCTCGTCGTCTTCGCCTCGTTCGTCTACCCGCTCGCCGTGGAGCCGGTCTTCAACAAGTTCCACTCGCTGCCGGCGGGTCAGCTGCGCGGCGACCTGCTGGCGATGGCCAGGCGCGACGGCGTGCCCGTCAAGGACGTCCTCGTCGCGGACGCCTCCCGCCGGACGACATCGCTCAACGCCTACGTCTCCGGGTTCGGCTCCACGCGCCGCATCGTCCTCTACGACACGCTGCTGAAGTCGCCGCCCGCCCAGGTCGAGTCCATCGTCGGGCACGAGCTCGGCCACGCCAAGCGCGACGACGTGCTGTGGGGCACGCTCGTGGGCGCGCTCGGCGTGGCCGGGGCCATGTGCCTGCTGTACCTGCTGATGACGTCCCCGCGCCTGCTGCGGGGCGCCGGGCTCGACCCCGGCGGGCCCGGCGCCGGCGGGACGGGACCGGACGCGCGCCGCGGCGGCGGGGCGGCCGACCCGAGGTCCATCGCGCTCGTCCTCGCGCTCGTGACGGCCGGGACGACCCTCGCCGCCCCCGTCCAGAACCTCGTGAGCCGCCACATCGAGGCCCGCGCCGACGCGCACGCGCTGGACCTCACCCGCGACCCGTCGACGTTCGTGTCGATGCAGCACGCGCTGTCCGTCCGCAACATCTCCGACCTGGACCCCGACACCGCCGAGTACGTGCTGTGGCTCACGCACCCCTCGGCCCCCGACCGGATCGCCATGGCCCGCGACTGGGCGCGCCTGCACGGCGTCCAGGCCCCGCCGCCGCTTCGCTAGCCGCGGCTCAGTCGCCCTCGGCCCGCTGCTTCTCCGGAGCCTTGGGCTGAGCGCCCCGCTGCGCCGACAGGGTCGCCGCGTCCACGTGCGCAGCCGTCGTGACCGACCGCTTCAGGGCGCTGCCCTTCACCCAGTCCTGCCACTTCACCTGCCAGTACCCCCAGCCGTTCTCCGCCTCCAGTTCCCGGTCGCTGCCGGTCACCGTGATGGGGTCGCCCCGCTGGGCGAGGCTGTAGAACCACTTGGCGTCGGACGGGCTGACGTTGATGCAGCCGTGGCTGACGTTCTCGCTCCCCTGCGATCCCACCGACCAGGGCGCGCTATGGACGTACTCGCCGCTGTCGGAGATCCGCACCGACTTGTACACGGTGAGGCTGTAGTACCCGGCGCAGCCGGGGCCGCAGCCGTCCCACTCCGACGTCATGATGGTCGGGTCCTCCTTGCCCATCGCGAGGTGGACGCCGTTGGTGGTGGTGTACTTGCGCTCTCCGCCCTTCCCCATGCTCGTCGGGATCGTGCGGGCCTTCTTGCCGTTGATCCTCACGACCATCTTGTGGCTGTCCTCGCCGGCGGTGGAGACGTGCGAGTCGCCGACCTTGAAGTCGACGCCGTAGTCCTTCCCGCCGTACACGCCCTGCCCGGTGCGCACGCCGCTCAGATGCGCCCGGAACGACACCTTCGTCTGCGCCGGCCAGTAGCTCTTCGTCCGGAACACGGCCTCCTGGCTGCCGAACCAGCTCCAGCCGCCCTCGACGGTCTTGTCGGCGGTGACCTCCAGGGCCCGCTCCACGGCCGCCCGGTCCTTCACCGGACGGGCGAAGTGCATGATGATCGGGATGCCGACGCCGACGGTCTCCTTGTTGAACGGCGCCTCGATCGTGACGTCGTTGGTCTTCTTCACCTCGGCCGTGGAGAAGCCGCTGCGGACCGTGCGGGTCCTGCCGTCCCGGCCGAGGGCGGTGGCGCCGACCGTGTACGCCGTGCCCGGCTTCAGCGTCCACCGGGACCGCCACCGCGTCCTGTCGGCGCTCAGGTCCCCCTCGACCACGCCGTCCTTCGTCGCCACCGTCACGTTCTCGATCGTGCCCTGCCGCGCCTCGACGGCGATGGGGCTGTCCGGACGCAGCTTCCCGCCGCCCCCGGCCGGCGACACGGCGAGCTTCACCTCGTCCCCGCCGTCCGGCCCGGCGCCTCCCGAACACGCGGCGGCACCCGCGCCGACGAGCACGCCGCCGACGACGAGCACGGCCGTGTACCGCCCCCGGTCTCCCGGCCTTGAGCCACTCACCCGCATGTGGACCCCCCGGTCGTTCCACTGGGCGATCTGTCGGTTCCAGCCCGGTCGCTGGAAAGGCGCCCAGTATGTTCGAAAGGGCCGGTACCCGCTAGAAAGCGGACACCGGCCCCCGATGGGGTTCTTTTACTGATCAGTGGGCGAAATGACCCCGGTAGTACTCGAACACCAGACCGACGGACGTGAGGATCGCCGCGGCGGCACCGAGGATCACCAGCCACCAGCCGAACACGACGCCGAGCGCCACGGCGGTGGCCGACAGCGCCACGAACAGCGGCCACCAGCTGTGCGGGCTGAAGAAGCCCAGCTCGCCGGCCGCGTCCGCGATCTCGCCTTCCGGGTCGTCCTCGTACAGCGGGCCCGCGTTGGCGCGCTCGAGGCGCCGGACCGTGAAATGGATGTAGAACCCGATGAGCCCGGCGAGGCCGACCGCGAGCGCGAGCGCCGTCGTGCCCGTCCAGTCGTTGGACCAGAGCCAGTACACGACGTCGGTGGCGAGGAAGAAGACCGCGCAACCGTAGAACATGAACGCCTGGACGCGCATCGGCTACTCCCCCTTCGCCCCGGCCAGCTCGCCCTTGGCACCCACGTGGGGGTGGTGCAGGTCGAACGCCGGCCGCTCGGAACGGATCTTCGGGATCGAGTTGAAGTTGTGCCGCGGCGGCGGGCAGGACGTCGCCCACTCCAGCGAGTTGGAGTAGCCCCACGGGTCGTCGACCTCGACGCGCGTGCCCCGCTTCCACGTGATGTACAGGTTGTAGAAGAACGGCAGCATCGAGGCCCCGAGGATGAACGAGAAGATGCTGGAGATCTCGTTCAGCCCGTGGAACTCGCTCGGGTAGTCCGCGTACCGGCGCGGCATGCCCGCGGCGCCCAGCCAGTGCTGGAGCAGGAACGTGCCGTGGAAGCCGATGAACAGCAGCCAGAAGTGGATCTTGCCGAGGGTGTCGTTCAGCATCTTGCCGGTGAACTTCGGCCACCAGAAGTAGAAGCCGGCGAACATCGCGAACACCACGGTGCCGAACACGACGTAGTGGAAGTGCGCCACGACGAAGTAGGAGTCCGACAGCTGGAAGTCCATCGGCGGCGACGCCAGGATGACGCCGGTGAGCCCGCCGAACAGGAACGTCACGAGGAAGCCCAGCGACCACAGCATCGGCGACTCGAACGTCAACTGCCCTCGCCAGATGGTCCCCACCCAGTTGAAGAACTTCACCCCCGTGGGAACGGCGATGAGGAACGTCATGAAGGAGAAGAACGGCAGCAGCACCTGGCCGGTGACGAACATGTGGTGCGCCCACACGGTGATGGACAGGCCCGCGATGGTGATGGTCGCGAAGACCAGGCCGATGTAGCCGAAGACGGGCTTGCGGCTGAACACCGGGAGGATCTCGGTCACGATGCCGAAGAACGGCAAGGCGATGATGTAGACCTCCGGGTGGCCGAAGAACCAGAACAGGTGCTGCCACAGCAGCGCCCCGCCGTGCGCGGCGTCGAAGATGTGCGCGCCGAGCTTGCGGTCGGCCTCCAGCGCCAGCAGCGCGGCGGCGAGGACCGGGAACGCCAGCAGGACGAGGATCGAGGTCAGCAGCGCGTTCCAGGTGAAGATCGGCATCCGGAACATCGTCATGCCCGGGGCCCGCATGCACAGGATCGTGGTGATGAAGTTGACCGCGCCCATGATGGTGCCGAAGCCCGACATCGCCAGGCCCATCACCCACATGTCGCCGCCGACGCCCGGCGAGCGGACCGCGTCCGACAGGGGGGCGTAGGCGAACCAGCCGAAGCTGGCCGCGCCGCCCGGGGTCAGGAAGCCCGCGATGACGATCAGGCTGCCGAACAGGAACAGCCAGTAGGCCAGCATGTTCAGCCGGGGGAACGCCACATCGGGCGCGCCGATCTGCAGCGGCATGATGACGTTGGTGAAGCCCGCGAACAGCGGCGTCGCGAACATCAGCAGCATGATCGTGCCGTGCATGGTGAACAGCTGGTTGTACTGCTCGTTGCTGACGAACTGCAGCCCCGGTTCGAACAGCTCCATCCGGATCAGCAGCGCGAGCACGCCGCCGAACAGGAACATCACGAACGAGGTGATCAGGTAGAGGTAGCCGATCACCTTGTGGTCGGTGGACGACATCCAGGAGGCGATGAGGCGCCCCTTGCTCGTCCGCGGCGCGGCGATCGGCGCGCTCGGTGCGTGACTCGTGGCGGTCACTTGGCACCTCCCGCGGCCAGTGCTTGCTTCGAATCGGCGATGAACTTCTGGTACTGCTCGGGCGTCACGACCTTGAGCTGGAACAGCATCCGGCTGTGGTCGACGCCGCAGAGCTCGGCGCAGCGGCCCTCATAGGTGCCGAGCTTGTTCGCCGTGAACTCGAACTCGTTGGTGTAGCCCGGCATGACGTCCTTCTTGTAGATCAGTGCCGGCACCCAGAACGAGTGGATGACGTCGTTGGCGTGCAGCCGCACCCGCACCGTCTTGCCCGAGGGGATCGTCATCACCGGCTTGGCGGGAGCGGGCCCGTTCGGGGCCACGGGCTGGCCGACGACGGAGGCGACCGTCTTCTCCTTGCCCGCGGCGTCCTTCTCCTTGTAGTCGAACTGCCAGCTCCACTGGAAGCCGATCACGTCGACGACCACCGCGGGATCCTTGGTGGTCTTCTCGACGAAGTTCTCGTCCCTGGCGGTGAAGTAGAACAGGACCGCGATGATGACGAACGGGACCGCCGTGTAGAGGATCTCGATCGGCATGTTGTAGCGGACCTGCGGCGGCAGGTCGTTGGAGCGCTTGCGGTGGAACAGCACCGCCCAGATGATCAGCCCCCAGACCACGGCCCCGACCGCGAACGCCGCGATCCAGGAGCCCTGCCAGAGCTTCAGCATGCGCTCGCCCTGGACGCTGATCGGCTCGGGCATGCCGAGACGGCTGCCGCTGCACGCGGTGGCGGAGAGCGCCAGCAGCCCCAGCGCGCCGGCGCTTTTCAATGCGCGGCGACTGCGCACAGGCGTACGCCGCTCCCTAGAGCGGGTCGGACTCACGGAATGCCTTCCCCACGGATGAAGCCCGGTCTGCCGGGCGGAGAGATCAGTGATTACACGTGTGGTGGACACCCTAGCGCGAGGGTCGCGCGAACCCCCGATCGGGTGCCCGGTTAGTGTTCTCGCGTGGCAGGACCGAGTTATCCGGGCGGCTACTTCGACGCCGCGTCCACCGAGCCGCCGCACCCGGCGGCGCGCGCCGCGCTGCTGGAGGCGCTGGACGCGGCCTGGGCCGACCCCGCCCGGCTGTACGGGGCGGCCCGCGGCACCCGGATGCTGCTCGACCGGGCACGCGCGCGTGTCGCCGGCGTCCTGGGCGCCCGTGCCGACGAGGTGTCGTTCACGTCCTCGGGCACCCAGGCGGTGCACCTGGCGGTCCTCGGGGGGCTCCAGGCGCGCCGGCGCACCGGGCGGCACCTGGTGGCGAGCGCCGTCGAGCACTCCAGCGTCCTGCACGCCGCCGAACTGCACGAGCGCGACGGCGGCGAGGTCACCCTCGTCGGCGTCGACCGGTCCGGCCGCGTCGACGCCGAGGAGTTCGCGGCGGCGCTGCGCCCCGACACCGCGCTGGCGTGCCTGCAGTCCGCCAACCACGAGGTCGGCACCCTGCAGCCCGTCGAGGAAGTGGCGCGGGCCTGCCGCGCGGCCGGCGTTCCGCTGTTCGTCGACGCGGCGCAGTCCCTCGGGCGCGCCGAGGTCCCCGGCGGGTGGTCGCTGCTCGCCGGCAGCGCCCACAAGTGGGGCGGGCCCGCCGGCGTCGGCGTGCTCGCCGTCCGCAAGGGCACCCGGTGGCGCTCCCCGCTGCCGGACGACGAGCGCGAGGCGCGCCGGGTCCCCGGGTTCGAGAACGTCCCCGCCATCGCGGCGGCCGCGGCCGCGCTGACGGCCTACCGCGCCGACATGGCCGCGGACGCGCCGCGCGTCTCCGCCCTGGTGGACCGCATCCGGACGGAGGTACCGCGGAGCGTCCCCGACGTCGAGGTGATCGGTGACCCGGTCCGCCGGCTCCCCCACCTGGTCACGTTCTCCTGCCTGTACGTGGAGGGGGAGGCGCTGCTGACCGAACTCGACCGGCTGGGTTTCGCCGTTTCCTCCGGCAGCTCCTGCACGGCGGATACGCTGCGTCCGAGCCATGTGCTGGAGGCGATGGGAGTGATTACGCATGGGAACGTGCGGGTATCGCTGCCGCGAGGCGTCGGTTCGGAGGACGTCGACCGCTTCCTCACCGCGCTCCCCGATGCCGTCGCCCGCCTCCGCCGGACGACGATGAACACCTTCGAGACAGGGAGGCGGTCGCGCCCATGAGGTTCCGAGGCCGCGCCAGGACCGGCACACCGCCCGCCGACGCGCCGCCGCCCCCCGCGGAGCCGGAGGGGCCGCCGCCCGTGCTCGTCATCGACGCGCTCGGCCGCAAGTGCCCCATTCCGATCATCATGCTGGCCGAGCGGATCCGGGAGGTGCCGGTCGGGCAGGTCGTCGCCGTCCTCGCCGACGACGCCGCCGCCCGCACCGACGTCCCCGCCTGGTGCCGCATGAAGTCCCAGGACTTCGTCCGCGAGGAGACCCTCCAGCAGGGCGGCTGGGGCTTCCACATCCGCCGCACCTACTAGGAGCGCGGGCGCCGAACGCCCGGAGAGCCCGGAGAGAAGAGGAAGGCCGCGCCGGTCCGGCGCGGCCTTCTCAGTGTGCCCGTGTCACGGGCGGGCTCACGGGGTCGGGCAGACGATGTGGGGCTCGATGTCGGCCGCGGCGTCGGCGCCGTAGGCGGCCGCGAAGCGGTCGAGGAACGCCCGGCGGCCGAGGGTGTACTCCTGCGGCCCGGCGGCTTCGAGGGCGTGCGCGGCGATGGCGTTGCCGACCTGGGCGGCGCGTTCGAGCGGCAGCTCCCAGGCGGTCGCCGACAGGAAGCCGGCGCGGAACGCGTCGCCGACGCCGGTCGGGTCGACGACGGAGTCGACCTGGACGCAGGGGACGTGCACGCCCTCCTCGCCCTCGCGGTCGATGACGACGCCCTTGGCGCCGAGGGTGGTGACGCGGACGCCGACGCGCGAGAGGATCTCCTCCCCCGACCAGCCCGTCTTCTCCTCGGCCAGCGCCTTCTCGTACTCGTTGCTGAACAGGTAGGAGGCGCCGTCGATGAGGCGGCGGACGTCGGCGCCGTCCATCCGGGCGAGCTGCTGGGAGGGGTCGGCGGCGAACGGGATGCCGCGCTCGCGGCACTCGTCGGTGTGCCGCAGCATCGCCTCCGGGTCGTTCGGGCTCACGACGACGAGGTCGAGGCCGCCGACGCGGTCGGCCACGGGCCGCAGCTCGATGGAGCGGGCCTCGCTCATCGCGCCGGCGTAGAAGGTGGCGATCTGGTTCTGGTCCTGGTCGGTGGTGCACAGGAACCGCGCCGTGTGGTGGATCTCGGACACGTGCACCGAGGCGGTGTCGACCGTGTGCCGTTCGAGCCAGGAGCGGTAGTCGGCGAAGTCGTCCCCGACGGAGCCGACGAGGATGGACTCCTTGCCGAGGCTGCCCATGCCGAAGCAGATGTTGGCGGCGATGCCGCCGCGGCGGATCTCCAGCTCGTCCACCAGGAAGGACAGCGACACCCGGTGGAGCTGGTCGGGCAGGAGCTGGTCAGTGAACCTTCCGGGGAAGGTCATCAGATGGTCGGTCGCAATGGAACCGGTCACGGCGATGCGCACGGCGTCGCTCTCCTCGTCGTGGTCGTCCGGCTGTTTCACCGGCTGTTCGAACCCGTCAGGCTACCCACCATCGCACCACACATCACCGCCGCACGACAGTTCACCGTGGAACGCCCGCGGGCAGCGCTGAGGGGCGGCTCGGACCACAGGTCCGGACCGCCCCTCCCGAGCGCCCGCGCCGATCGCCGCCGGCGCGCCGGGCGCCCGTCAGTTGAACGAGTCGCCGCAGGCGCAGGAGCCCGACGCGTTCGGGTTGTCGATCGTGAAGCCCTGCTTCTCGATCGAGTCGACGAAGTCGATGGTGGCGCCCGTGAGGTAGGGGGCGCTCATCCGGTCGACGCGCACCGACAGGCCGCCGAAGTCCTGGATCTGGTCGCCGTCCATCTCGCGCTCGTCGAAGAAGAGCTGGTAGATCAGACCGGAGCAGCCGCCCGGCTGCACGGCGACACGCAGCGCAAGGTCATCGCGGCCCTCCTGCTCAAGCAGGCCCTTGGCCTTCTCGGCGGCGGCGTCGGTGAGGACGACGCCCTGCTGCGTGGTCTCCTGCGTGGTCTCGCCTGAAACCGTCATGTGTTCAGCTCCCGGGTCTCGCTGCGCCGCGCTAGCGGCGGACTGTCGCTTGTCCTCGAAGACGTCTGTGCCTCTTCCCGTAGGACAACGTACCTCGCTACATGGCCATTCCGCTTATCGGCCGTGTTTAACGCCCCGCGGGGGTGCGGTCTACGTCACACCGCCAACCCCCCGCGGCGTGTGCCATCATTAGTCGTCAAAGCGACGATAAGTCCCGTCGCGAAGGGAGACCGCCGTGACCACCCCAGTGCGCGACCTACCGCTGCTCCTGCTCGGCAGCGGCGCCGACCCCGCGAGCGAGCGCGGCGTGGACTGCCCCGGCGAGCTGCCGGCGGCGTCCGACCCCGCCCTCGTCGAGCGGGCCCGCGCCGCCAAGGCGGAGCTCGGCGACCGCGTGTTCGTGCTCGGCCACCACTACCAGCGCGACGAGGTCATCCAGTTCGCGGACGTGACCGGCGACTCGTTCAAGCTGGCCCAGCGGGCCGCGGGCCGCCCCGAGGCGCCCTACATCGTGTTCTGCGGCGTCCACTTCATGGCCGAGTCGGCCGACATCCTGACCGCCGCCCACCAGCGGGTGATCCTGCCCGACCTCGGCGCGGGCTGCTCGATGGCCGACATGGCGACCTTCGACCAGGTCGAGGAGTGCTGGGACGTCCTGGAGGACGCCGGGGTCGCCGACGACGTCGTCCCCGTGACCTACATGAACTCCTCCGCCGACATCAAGGGCTTCGTCGGGCGGCACGGCGGGGTGGTGTGCACCTCGTCCAACGCCAAGCGCGCCCTCGACTGGGCCTACGGCAAGGGCAAGAAGGTCCTGTTCCTGCCGGACCAGCACCTCGGCCGCAACACCGCCGTGCTGGAGATGGGGTTCTCCCTGGACGACTGCGTCGTCTACAGCCCGCACCGCCGCGAGGGCGGCCTCACGCACCGGCAGCTGCGGGACGCCAAGATGATCCTGTGGCGGGGGCACTGCTCGGTGCACGGCCGGTTCACGAAGGAGTCGGTGGACGACGTCCGCGCGCGGGTGCCGGGGGTGAACGTCCTCGTCCACCCGGAGTGCCGGCACGAGGTCGTCACGGCCGCCGACCAGATCGGCTCCACCGAGTACATCATCAAGGTGATCGAGGCCGCCGAGCCCGGATCGTCCTGGGCCGTGGGGACGGAGCTGAACCTCGTGCGGCGGCTGGCGAACGCCCACCCGGACAAGAACGTGATGTTCCTCGACAAGACCGTCTGCTACTGCTCGACGATGAACCGGATCGACCTGCCGCACCTGGTGCTGTCGCTGGAGTCGCTGGCCGCCGGGAAGGTGGAGAACGTCATCGAGGTGGACGAGGAGACCGCGCACTACGCGCGCGCCGCCCTCGACCAGATGCTCGCCCTGCCCTGACCGGGCGCGGCCGGCCGCCGGACGGACGGGATCACAGGCCGGGGGCGCCCCAGACGGGGAACCACCGGCCGAGGTCCTGCTCGAACGGCAGGTCGGCGCCGATCGCCCCGCGCACCTGGAGTTCGAGCGCGTTGTCGCGCTTGTCTCCTGGGAGGGGGGCGAAGGGGTAGAACGTCCCGCGCTTGTACAGGTAGACGAGCGCGAGGCGGCGGTCGTCCGGGCCCTTGAAACCGGCCAGGGAGCACAGCAGGTGCGGGCCGAACCCGCCCGCCTCCAGCGTCGCGTTCACCGCGTGCAGGTCGGTGACGAGGTCGGGCAGCTGGTCGGGGCGCTGCTCGGCGAGCAGCCACGTGTAGCCGTAGCCGTCGGTGCTGATCTGGACCTTGGGGCCCACGTCGGCGTCCAGCAGCTCCTGGACGTCGGCCTGGAGCCGCGCGAACGCGCCGCCCTCGGCCGCGCGGAAGCACACCGAGCCGAGCCCGGTCGGGGTGAACCCCGTCGCCGCCTCCAGGGTGACGGCCGCGGTCGACAGCCCGAAGATCTGGTCGAGGTCGGGCTTGGCCGGCTTGGACCGGCCGAGCAGGGTGTCCAGGAACCCCACGGGTCACACTCCCCTGCTGAGCTGGTCGGAGATCTTCGACAGCTGGGCGAGCCGCCGGTCCAGCGACGGGTGGGTGGAGAACAGCGAGGAGACGCTGAAGCCCCTGCCGAGCGCCGGGGTGAAGAAGAAGGCGTTGAACGCCTGCGAGGAGCGCAGGTCGTTGGTCGGGATCCGCGCGATCTCGCCGCTGACCTTCGTCAGCGCGCTGGCCAGGGCGGAGGGGCGGCCGGTCAGCAGCGCGGCGGCGCGGTCGGCCGACAGCTCGCGGTAGCGCGACAGGGCCCGGGTGAGCAGGAAGCTGACCGCGTAGGCGAGCGCGCTCGCCGCGACGACCGCGAGCAGGATCAGCCCGGTGTTCTGGTCGTTGCTGCGGCGCCCGAACCCGCCCCACAGGCCCCACTGGAGCCCGAACCGGGTGATCAGGCCGGCGAGGATGCCGAGGAACGAGGCGATCGTCATGACCGCGACGTCCCGGTGCGCGACGTGCGCCATCTCGTGCGCGAGCACGCCCTCCAGCTCGACCGGGTCGAGCCGGCGCAGCAGGCCGGTGGTCACGCAGACCACGGCCTTCTTCTGGTTGCGGCCGGTGGCGAACGCGTTCGGCACGTCGGTGTCGGCGATCGCGACCCGCGGCTTCGGGGCGTCCGACATCGCGCAGATGCGGTCGATGACGCCGTGCAGCTCGGGCGCCTCCTGGGGGGAGACGACCCGGCCGTGCATGGCGAACAGCGTCATCCGGTCGGAGAAGAAGTACTGGGCGAGGAGGAACAGCACCGCGACGACCAGCGCGACGCCGGCCCAGTTCGGCACGAAGACGAAGAAGGCCCCCACGAAGACGACGTACACCAGCCCCAGCAGGAACATCGTCACGAGCATCCGCGATGTGAGCCCCCGGTCGGAGGCGTAACGCGTCCTGGCCATCCGGCCACCCCCAGTCCTTACTGCTCTTCACTTGGACGAACGTCCAAGGCGCGGGTTTTGTGCCCGGATGTCCATAACGCGACCCGGACCCGCGCGGGCGGGGACGTCCCGGGGACCGGCCCGGGACCCCGGCCGGTCAGTCCGGGATGAGCCCCTCGTCGCCCAGCATGGAGCGAACCTCGTCGATGTGCGCGTCGGCCGGGGGCAGGATCAGCCCGGACGGCTCCAGGCTGTCCGCCGGCAGCGGCCTGCCCACCTTGCGGACGTTGTCCAGAAGGGCGTGCAGCGCGGCGCGGAACGCGGCCTCGTCACCCGACTCGATCGCCGCCTCCAGCTCGGCGTCGAGGGTGTTGAGCGAGGACAGGTCCTCCTCGGCCACGTCCAGCTGGCCCTCGCCCATCAGGCGGACGATCACTGGGCACCCCCGGGGTTCTGCGGCCACGGGGCCTGCTGGGGGGTGTCCTGCTGCTGGTGCGGCTGGGCCGTCGGCGAGCCCTGGTTCAGCTCCTTGGGCGCGGGGCCCTGGCCGAGTTCGGCCTTGAGCCGCTCCAGCTCCATGTCGACGCCGGGACCGGACCCCATCCGGTCGAGCTCGGCCTGGATGTCGTCCTTCGGACCGGAGAAGTCCTCCAGGGCGCCGGAGGCCAGGAGCTCGTCGATGGCGCCCGCGCGGGCCTTCATCGTGTCGGTCTTCTCCTCGGCGCGCTGGATCGCGAGGCCGACGTCGCCCATCTCCTCGGAGATGCCGGAGAACGCCTCGTTGATCTTGGTCTGCGCCTCGGCGGCCGTGTAGGTCGCCTTGATCGTCTCCTTGCGGGTGCGGAAGGAGTCGACCTTGGCCTGCAGGCGCTGGGAGGCGAGCGTGAGCTTCTCCTCCTCGCCCTGCAGCTGCTGGTACTGCCCGCGCAGGTCGCCCAGCTGGCTCTCCAGGCCGGAGCGGCGGGTCAGCGCCTCGCGGGCGAGGTCCTCGCGGCCCACCTGCAGGGCCTTCTTGCCCTGGTCGGTCAGCTTGCTCTGCTGCTGTTCGAGCTGGTTGATCTGCAGTTCGAGACGCTTGCGCGAGGTGGCGACGTCGGCGACCCCGCGACGGACCTTCTGCAGCATCTCCAGCTGGCGCTGGTAGGAGTAATCGAGGGTCTCCCGAGGGTCTTCCATCCGGTCCAGGGCCTTGTTCGCCTTGGACTTGAAGATCATCGACATTCGCTTCATCACGCTCATCGCGCGGCGCCGGTCCCTTCGTGCTGTCGCCTCAGTCATGAACTGGGCTCAATGACCACTGCTGGGGTTCTTATCACCCTACGCGTTAACGCGCGAGGCAGCCACGATGTTCGCAGCCGGTAGGCTGATCCCTGTGTTCAAGCGTCGTACCCCGGAGGCCCCGCCGGATCCTCCTCAGGTAGTAAAGCCCGGCGGCAAGGGCCGACCCACGCCCAAGCGGAGCGAGGCCGAGAAGCGCCGCCGGCAGCCGATCACGGCTCCGGCGACCCGCAAGGAGGCCTACAAGAAGGTGCGGGAGCGGCAGGCCACCGACCGCGCCCGGGCCCGCGAGGGCATGGCCAAGGGCGACGAGAAGCACCTGCTCAAGCGCGACCGGGGCCCCGTGCGCCGGATGGCCCGCGACTACGTCGACTCGCGCCGCACGGTCGGCTCGTACCTGATGTACGCGATGTTCGCGATCGTGCTGCTCAGCCTGCTGCCGATCCCGGCGGCCCGGCTGCTGGTCCTGTTCGCGCCGCCGCTGCTGCTCGTGGTGGTGTTCGCCGAGGGCTTCCTGCTCAGCCGCGGCATCAAGCGGCTGGCCGCCGAGCGCTACCCCGACGAGGACGCCAAGGGCGTGGGCATGTACGCCGCCATGCGCGCGATGCAGATCCGCCGGCTGCGGATCCCGAACCCGCGGGTGCGCCTCGGCGAGAAGGACAAGGTCTGACGAGGACGGGGGCCTGAGGGCGGGGCCGGGGCCCGTCCGGCGGGCGCGGTCCGCCGCGCTCCGCACGGCCGGGGCGGGGCTAGGGTCGGGGCCATGGAGTTCCGAAACCTGGGCCGGAGCGGTCTGAAGATCAGCGAGATCGCGTACGGCAACTGGCTCACCCACGGTTCGCAGGTCGAGGAGGACGCGGCGCGCGCCTGCGTGCGGGCCGCCCTCGACGAGGGCGTGACCACGTTCGACACCGCCGACGTCTACGCCGGCACGCGCGCCGAGGAGGTCCTCGGCCGGGCGTTGCGGGGGCAGCGCCGCGAAGGCCTGGAGATCTTCACCAAGGTCTACTGGCCGACGGGTCCCGGAGTGAACGACCGGGGCCTGTCCCGCAAGCACGTCTTCGAGTCGATCCACGGTTCCCTGCGCCGCCTCGGGACCGACTACGTGGACCTGTACCAGGCCCACCGGTTCGACTACGAGACTCCGCTGGAGGAGACCCTCCGGGCCTTCGACGACCTCGTCCGGCAGGGCAAGGTCCTCTACGTCGGGGTGTCGGAGTGGCGGGCCGAGGAGATCGAGCGCGCCCTGAAGATCGCCGACGAGATGGGCTTCGACCGGATCGTCTCCAGCCAGCCGCAGTACTCGATGCTGTGGCGGGTCATCGAGGAGGAGGTCGTCCCGCTCTGCGAGCGCGAGGGCGTCGGCCAGATCGTGTGGTCGCCGATCGCGCAGGGCGTCCTGACCGGCAAGTACAAGCCGGGGCAGCCCCTTCCGGAGGGCTCGCGCGCCACCGACGACAAGGGCGGCGCCGACATGATCAAGCGCTACCTGGACGACGACCTGCTGACCCGCGTGCAGAACCTGCGGCCGGTCGCGGACGACCTCGGCCTGTCGATGGCGCAGCTCGCGATCGCCTGGACGCTGCAGAACCCCAACGTCTCGGCGGCGATCGTGGGCGCGTCCCGCCCCGAGCAGGTCGCCGACAACGTGCGGGCGGCCGGGGTCAAGCTGGACGCCGACGTGATGAAGCGGATCGACGAGATCCTCGGCGAGACCGTCATCCGGGACCCGGCCAAGACCGTCAGCCCGCGCAGGCGCCCCTGAGCCCGGCGAGCACCCGGGGGCCGCGGAGCGCGACGCTTCGCGGCCCTCTCCCTTCCCCGCCGGTCACTCCGGGTCGTGCAGGCTCATCCCGTACACGATGGTGTCGCCGTCCAGGAGGGTCACCTTGTCGACCTCCTCGGTGCGCAGTCCCCGCCAATTCTCCCCCAGCCAGCTCTCCGCGTCCGCCTGGGTGGAGAAGGTCTCCTCCGACATGCCGATCGTCCGCCCGTCGGCCTTCTCCAGCCGCCAGCTCCACGCCATCGCCCTCGACCTCCCTCGTCGCGGTGAGACTAGCCGGTCAGGCGGCGGCCTCTATGGCACGGCGCAGCGCGTCCGGGCTCTCGGTGTCGGACTGGCTGAGCGTCCGCCCGTTGACCCGCACGCTGGGCGTCCCCTGGATCCCGGACGATATGTAGCCCTGGCTGACGGTCTTCACGCTCGCGGCGTGGCGCTGGTTCTTCACGCACGAGGTGAACTCGTCGCCGGTGAGCCCCAGCGGTTCCGCGTAGGAGAGCAGGTCCTGGGTCAGGTAGCCGGTGGCGTTCTCGTTCGCCGGCTGATGGGCGTAGAGGGCGTCCTGGTAGGACAGCCAGTGGGCGCCGTCGGTGACGCAGCGCAGCGCGGCCGCGGCCCGCAGCGAGTTGTCATGGGCCGGCTGCGTGCCCTCACCGAAGATCAGCATCGGGTGGAAGACGACCTTGGCGCGGCCCTCGACGGCCAGCCGCTTGAGCATCGGGTCGTGCTTGCGGTCGAAGGCGCCGCAGGGCGGGCAGGCGAAGTCCTCGTAGATGTCGACGACCGGGGACGTGACGCCCGGCCGGGCCATGGTGAGGCCGCCGTCCGCGAGGGGCGTGGCCTCCGCGCCGCCGGCGATCTTGCCGACCCTCAGCTGCTCCTCGCCGCCGCCTCCCCCGTCGTCGCCTCCCTGGACGAGGAAGACGAAGACGGCGGCCACCGCCAGCACCAGGACGAGCCCGGCCCCGACCAGTGCGATCACCAGGCCGCCACCGCCGCGGCGGCCCGGCGGGGGCGCTCCCGGCATGCCGGGCGGCCCCGGCCGCCATCCCGGCGGGGGGCCCGGCGCGGGTCCGCCAGGCGGGAAGGCAGGCGGGCCGTAGGGCGGCTGCTGTCCGCCCTGGCCCGGTCGCGGGGGCCAGGGCGCGTTCGGGGGGTTACCCACCGGAAATCCTCCAGGGGGACGTCGTGATCCTTCCAGGCGAGGGTAACCGTAGAGTTCGCGGTGGGATGAACATCGAGCTTCGCGGCGTCGCCGCCGCACAGGGCTGGCCGGCGCCGGGATGCCGGTGCGCGTCGTGCGGCCGGCTGCGCGCGGCGGGAGTCCGGTACGAGCCGTTCGCCGCCGAGGTCGACGGCGCCGCGCTGGAGGACCTGCCGCGGACGGACGTGCCCGGCGGCTACGAGGTCCGCGCGCCGGGCGGGGGGCGTGCGCTGGTGGCGGCGGGCCCGGGGGCCAGGCCGGAGCCCTCCGGGGGCGCCGAGTACGAGGCCGTGCTGCTGGACATGGCCGGGTCGCCGGACCATCTGGGTTACCTGCGCCATATCGGGGCGGTGACGCCGCAGACGCGGGTCATGGCCGTCCACGTCGACCACCGCCTGTCCTCGCCGTCCGAGCTGGACCGGCGCATGGCCTTCTGGAACCGCCCGGAGCAGGGCCCGTTCCGGACTCTGCTCCTCGGCGGGAGCCGGTCGGGCAAGTCGGCCGAGGCCGAAACGCGCCTGGCCGCGTGTTCGGACGTCCTCTACGTCGCGACCGGCCCCGTCCGAGGCGACGACCCCGAATGGGCCGAGCGCGTCGCCGCGCACCGGCTGCGCCGCCCGGCGTGGTGGCGCACCGTGGAGACGACCGAGCTCGCCGGCGTGCTCGCGTCGGCGGCCGGCCCGGTCCTGGTGGACGGCATCGGCACCTGGCTCGCGGCCGCGATGTCCGAGACGGACGCCTGGGAGGAGCCGGCGCGGGTGGGGCCGCTCGTGGACGGCCTGGTCGCGGCCTGGCGGGGCACGGCGGCGCGGGTCGTCGCGGTGAGCGACGAGGTCGGCCTGTCGCTGGTGCCGACGACGGTGTCCGGGCGCGCCTTCCGGGACGTCCTCGGCCGGGCCAACCAGCGGCTCGCGGCCGAGTCCGAGGAGGCGGCGCTGGTCGTCGCGGGCCGCGTCATGGAGCTCCCGTGACCTTCCCGGACCCGCGATGACCGCCGGCCTGCGGCTGGCGGTCACACTGCTCACGGTCGTCCCGCTGGGCACGGGCCGGGTCGACCGGGACGCCGCGCGCTCGGCGATGCTGCTCGCCCCCGCCGCAGGGCTGATCCCGGGCGGGGCCGCCGCGCTGGTCCTGCTCGCGGGCGGTCCGCTCGGCCTGTCCGGCCTGCTCGCCGCGGCGCTCGCGGTGGCCGCGGCGGCGGCGGTCACCCGCGCCCTGCACCTGGACGGCCTCGCCGACCTCGCCGACGGCCTCGGCAGCGGGCGGCCCGCCGCCGAGGCACTGGCGATCATGAAGCGGTCCGACATCGGCCCGTTCGGCGTCGTCACCCTGCTGCTGACGCTGCTGGTCCAGGTGGCCGCCCTCGCCTCGGCGCCGCATCCCGCCCTCGCCGCGCTCATCGCGTCGGCCACCGGCCGGCTGGCGCTCGCGTGGGCGTGCCGCACGGGGGTCCCGTCCGCCCGTCCCGGCGGCCTCGGGGCCCTGGTGGCGGGCACCGTGCCGACACGCGCGGCGCTGGCCGCCACGGCCGCCGTCCTGGTGGCCGCGACGGCCGCGGGACTGGCCGCAGGCGGCCCCGGCGGCGCCCTGCACGGCGCGGCGGCGGTGGCCGCCGGGCTCGCCGCCGCCCTGCCGGTGCTGCGCCGCGCCGTGCGCCGCCTCGGCGGGGTGACCGGCGACGTGCTCGGCGCCCTCGTCGAGGTCGCCGCGACGGCCGCGCTGGTCGCCCTCGCGGCGCTGCCCTGACGACGCGGCGGCCGCCCCCGGGAGGGCAATGCTTGATCCAAAAGGGCGAAAGCGGTCACCAGGAGGACTAACATCGGGCTACGTGACGAGCATCAGCCTTGACAGCGCAGACCTGGCCGGCCTCGACGTCGACGCGATCGTGATCGGCGTCGCACCCGCTGCGGCGGGCGCCTCGCCGGCCGAGGGCGCGCAAGCCCTGGACCGCGCGATGGACGGCAGGCTCGCGGACGCGCTCGGCGCGCTCGGCGCCACCGGCAAGGCCGGCGAGGTGACCCGGCTGCCCTCGCTCGGCGCCGTCCCCGCCAAGGTCATCGTGGCCGCCGGGCTGGGCGAGGACCCGTCCGCCGAGGACCTGCGCCGCGCCGCCGGCGCCGCCGTCCGCTCCCTGGCGGGCACCGCCCGGGTCGCGGTCGCGCTCCCCGCCTCCGGCGCCGAGGCCGTCGAGGCCGTCGCGCTGGGCGCGCTGCTCGGCGCCTACTCCTTCGACGCCTTCCGCACCGGCGACGGCCACAAGAGCCCGGTCGAGGAGATCCGCCTGGTCGCGCCCGTCTCCGAGGAGGCCGCCCTCGGGCGCGCCCGCACCCTCGCCGCGTCGGTCAAGCTCGTCCGCGACCTGGTGAACACCCCGCCCTCCCACCTGTCCCCCGAGGACTTCGCCGGCGAGGCCGAGCGGGTCGCCGGCGAGACCGGCCTCGCCATCGAGGTGCTGGACGAGAAGGCCCTCGTCGAGGGCGGGTACGGCGGCATCGCGGGCGTCGGGCAGGGCTCTGTCAACCCGCCGCGGCTCGTCCGGCTCGCCTACACCCACCCGGAGGCGGGAAGGACGCTCGCCCTCGTCGGCAAGGGCATCACGTTCGACTCCGGCGGTCTGTCCCTCAAGCCCGCCGACGCGATGGACTGGATGAAGTCCGACATGGGCGGCGCGGCCGCCGTGCTCGGCGCGCTCGCCGCCATCGCCGAGCTGCGCCCCGCGGTCAACGTCGTCGGCTACCTCGCCATCGCCGAGAACATGCCGAGCGGCACCGCGCAGCGCCCGTCCGACGTGCTGCGCGTCTACGGCGGCAAGACCGTGGAGGTCCTCAACACCGACGCCGAGGGCCGGCTCGTCATGGCCGACGCCCTCGTCCGCGCCGGCGAGGACTCCCCCGACCTCATCGTGGACGTCGCCACGCTGACCGGCGCGCAGCTCGTCGCCCTCGGCACCCGCACCTTCGGCGTCATGGCCAACGACGACGGCGTGCGCGAGAAGGTCGTCGCGGCGGCCGACCGCGCGGGCGAGGCCTCCTGGGGCATGCCGCTGCCCCCGGAGCTGCGCAAGGGCCTCGACTCGGCGGTCGCCGACATCGCCAACATCAGCGGCGAGCGCTGGGGCGGCATGCTGGTCGCCGGGACGTTCCTCAAGGAGTTCGTGCCCGACGGCGTCAAGTGGGCCCACCTGGACATCGCGGGCCCCGCCTTCCACAAGGGCGAGCCGTACGGGTACACGCCGAAGGGCGGCACCGGCGCCGCGGCGCGCACACTGGTCCAGATCGCCGAGGACGTCGCCGCGGGCGTCCTGTAGGGGGCCACGGGAATTCCACGGGGGTCCCGCCCGCTGTGAGCGGGCGGAGGACAGAATAGGTTTTCTTGTGGCGGTGGGGGCCCGGACTGCCGGTGCGCCCCGCCCCGCCCAGGGCGCCGCGATCCACGCGGCGCCACAACCGGGGAAAGGGAGCGTCCAGTGGCCAACAACGGCCCCTTCGACATCGTCGTCCTGGGTGCCGGCAGCGGCGGTTACGCGTGCGCGCTGCGCGCCGCCGAGCTCGGCAGGTCGGTCGCGCTCATCGAGCGCGACGAGTCGCTCGGCGGGACGTGTCTCAACCGCGGCTGCATCCCCACCAAGGCGCTGCTGCACGCGGCCGAGGTGGCGGACCAGTCCCGCGAGGCGGCGAAGTTCGGCGTGAAGGCCACCTTCGAGGGCATCGACGTGGCCGGGGTGAACGCCTACAAGGACAAGGTCGTCTCGACGACCGTCAAGGGCCTCACCGGGCTGATCAAGTCCCGGGGCATCGAGGTCGTGCACGGCACCGGCCGGCTGGCCGGCCCCACCGCGGTCGAGGTCGAGACCGCCGAGGGCACCCGCCGCATCGAGGGCGGGCACATCGTGCTCGGCACCGGGTCGGCGCCGAAGTCGCTGCCCGGCCTGGACATCGACGGCGAGCGCGTCATCTCCAGTGACCACGCGCTGCGGCTGGAGCACGTCCCCGGCTCGGTCGTGATCCTCGGCGGCGGCGTCATCGGCGTCGAGTTCGCCAGCGTGTGGCGCTCGTTCGGCGCCGACGTCACGATCGTCGAGGCGCTGCCGCACCTGCTCCCGCTGGAGGAGGAGTCCAGCTCCAAGCGGCTGGAGCGCGCCTTCCGCAAGCGCGGCATCAGGTTCGAGCTCGGCACCCGGTTCCAGAGCGCCAAGACGACGCAGGGCGGCATCTCGGTCACCCTCGAGGACGGCAAGACCATCGACGCGGAGCTGCTGCTCGTCGCGGTGGGCCGCGGACCGGTCTCCGACGGCATCGGCCTGGCCGAGGCCGGCGTCGAGACCGAGCGCGGGTACGTCAAGGTCGACGAGTACTGCCGGACGAGCGTCCCCACCATCTCCGCGGTCGGCGACCTGATCCCGACCCCACAGCTGGCCCATGTCGGCTTCGCCGAGGGAATCCTCGTCGCCGAGCGGCTGAGCGGGCTCACCCCGCCGCCGATCGACTACGACGGCGTCCCTCGCATCACCTACTCCGACCCCGAGGTGGCCTCGGTCGGCATCACGTCCGCCGTGGCCCGTGAGCGCGGGTACGAGATCAAGGAGGTCACCTACGACCTGGCCGGCAACCCCAAGAGCAAGATCCTGGGGACGCAGGGCGAGGTCAAGGTGATCGCGGCCGTGGACGGCCCCGTCCTCGGCCTCCACATGGTCGGCGCACGCGTCGGCGAGCTCATCGCGGAGGGGCAGCTCATCTACAACTGGGAGGCCCTGCCCGGCGAGGTCGCCCAGCTGATCCACCCCCACCCGACCCAGTCCGAGGCGGTCGGCGAGGCGCATCTCGCCCTCGCCGGCAAACCACTGCACGTGCACGGCTGAGAAGCCGCACAAGTATTCCGAAGGAGTCGCTGAGACATGCCGGTCTCCGTCACCATGCCCCAGCTCGGCGAGAGCGTCACCGAGGGCACCGTCACCCGCTGGCTCAAGAAGGAGGGCGAGCGCGTCGAGACCGACGAGCCGCTCCTCGAGGTGTCCACCGACAAGGTCGACACCGAGATCCCCTCCCCCGCCTCGGGCATCCTCACCAGCATCACCGTCGCCGAGGACGAGACCGTCGAGGTCGGCGCCGAGCTGGCCGTCATCGGCGACGAGGGCGAGGCGCCGTCCGGCGGCGGCGCCCCGGTCGCCGAGGAGAAGGAGGCGGAGCCCCAGCAGGAGGCCCCGCAGCAGGAGGCCCCGCAGCAGGAGCAGCAGCCCCAGGCCCAGGCCCAGCAGCAGGCCCCGCCGCCCGCCGCGTGGCCGCCGCCCGCGCAGCAGCAGCCCGCGGCCCCGCCGTCCCCGGCGCCCGCCCCGGCGCCGCAGCCGCAGGCCCAGCAGCAGCCGCCCGCGCCGGCCCCGGCCGCGCAGCAGCCCGCCCAGCAGCAGACGGAGCCGGGCGAGGGCCCGTACGTCACTCCGCTGGTCCGCAAGCTGGCGGCCGAGCACAGTGTGGACCTCGGCACGGTCAAGGGCACCGGCGTCGGCGGCCGCATCCGCAAGCAGGACGTCCTGGAGGCGGCCCGCGCCGCCCAGCAGGCCGCTCAGCAGCAGGCCGCGCCCGCCGCCGCCCCGGCCGCACCCGCGCCCGCCCCGGCGCAGGCCCCCGCCGGACGGCACGCCGCCCCCGCGCCCGCCGGCGCCCCCGCCGAGCAGATGGCGCTGCGCGGCCGGACCGAGAAGATGTCGCGGATGCGGCAGACGATCGCCCGCCGCATGGTCGAGTCGCTCCAGGTGTCCGCGCAGCTCACCACCGTGGTCGAGGTGGACATCACCAAGATCGCGCGGCTGCGCGAGCAGGCCAAGGCCGACTTCCAGGCCCGCGAGGGCGTCAAGCTGTCGTTCATGCCGTTCTTCGCGCTGGCGACGGTCGAGGCCCTCAAGACCCACCCGAAGCTGAACGCGGTCATCAACGGCGAGACCAACGAGGTCACCTACCACGAGGTGGAGAACCTCTCCATCGCCGTCGACGTGCCCGAGCGCGGCCTGATGGTCCCGGTCGTGCACAACGCGGGCCAGCTCAACCTGGGCGGCCTCGCGCAGCGGATCGCCGACATCGCCGAGCGCACCCGCACCAACAAGGTGAGCCCGGACGAGCTGGCCGGCGGCACGTTCACGCTGACCAACACCGGCAGCCGCGGCGCCCTGTTCGACACCCCGATCCTCAACCAGCCGCAGGTCGCCATGCTCGGCACCGGCGCCGTCGTCAAGCGCCCGGCCGTCATCGACGACCCGGAGCTGGGCGAGGTCATCGCGGTCCGGTCGATGGTCTACCTGGCGCTGACCTACGACCACCGCCTGATCGACGGCGCGGACGCGGCCCGCTTCCTCGCCACGGTCAAGCACCGCCTGGAGGAGGGCAACTTCGAGGCCGACCTCGGCCTCTGACCCCTCCCGCACGTCCGCCGGACCCCGCCGCGCCCGCAAGGCCGGCGGGGTCCCGCGCGTCCGGGGAAACGCGGGACCCGCCGCGGAGTGTCGGCGTCCGGCGGTGCCGTCCCTCTACGCTGGGGGTATGGCTGGGGCTATGAGGATCACCGTCACGGGCTCGTCGGGCCTCATCGGCTCGGCGCTGGTGCGGTCCCTTCGCGAGGACGGCCACGACGTCGTCCGGCTGGTGCGCAGGGAGCCGTCCCGCCCCGACGAGGCGCGCTGGTCGCCGGCCGACGGCTGCGTCGACAGGGAGTCGCTGGAGGGAGCCGACGCCGTCGTGCACCTGGCGGGCGCCGGGGTCGGCGACCGGCCGTGGACGAAGGCGTACAAGCAGAAGATCCGCGACAGCCGCCTGACCGGCACCCGCACGCTCGCCGAGGCGATCGCGGCGGCCTCGCCCCGGCCCCGCGTGCTGGTCTGCGGGTCGGCGATCGGCTACTACGGCGACACCGGCGACCGTGAGGCCGACGAGGACTCCCCCGCCGGAGAGGGCTTCCTCGCCGACCTCGTCCGCGACTGGGAGGCGGCGGCCGCGCCCGCGCGGGAGGCCGGGGTCCGGGTCGTGCACCCGCGGACGGGCGTCGTGCTGGCCCGCGAGGGCGGCGTCCTCGGGCGCACCCTCCCGCTGTTCAGGTTCGGCCTCGGCGGCGACCTCGGCGACGGCCGGCAGTGGACGAGCTGGATCTCCCTCCCCGACGAGGTCGCGGCGCTGCGGTTCCTCGTCGGCACCGAGATCGCCGGGCCGGTCAACCTGACCGCCCCGAACCCGGTGACCAACGACGCCTACACCAAGGCGGTCGGCCGCGCCCTGCACCGCCCCGCGCGGCTGTCGGTCCCGAAGTTCGCGCTGCGCGCCGCCCTCGGCGGCTTCGCCGACGAGGGGCCGCTGGTCAGCCAGCGGATCCTGCCGCGCCGGCTGCTGGACGCCGGGTTCCGGTTCGCGCACGAGGACGTCGAGTCGGCGATCGCCGCCGTCCTGTGAGTCCCAAGAATCGTCAAAATCCCAGCCGATCCCGTTCGGTAGTCATACGGTGACAATGAGACGGATGGCCTACGAGGGGGATGCATGAGCACCGACGGACAGCCGCACATCCTCGCGATCGGCGGGGGCACCTTCCTGCCGGACGGCCGGGAGGGCCTGGCCCCGAGCCCGCTGCTGCGCTACGCGTTCGACCTGACCGGCCAGGACCGCCCCCGCGTCTGCTTCCTGACGACGGCCGTCGGCGACGGCGCCGAGTACATCGCGCGCTCCTACGCCGCGTTCTCCTCGATGGACGCCGAGGTCAGCCATCTCGCGCTGTTCCCGATGCCGAACGTCGCCGACGTCCGGGCGCACCTGCTCGGCCAGGACCTGCTGTACGTGTCGGGCGGCAGCGTCGCGAACCTGCTGGCGCTGTGGCGGCTGCACGGCCTCGACGAGATCCTGCGGGAGGCGTGGCAGGAGGGCGTCGTGCTTTCCGGGCAGAGCGCGGGCGCGCTGTGCTGGCACGCCGGCGGCAACACCGACTCCTTCGGGCCGCAGCTGCGCCCGCTGACCGACGGCCTCGGATTCCTGCCGTACTCGTGCGGCGTCCACTACGACAGCGACCCGCAGCGGCGGCCGCTGCTCCAGCAGCTCGTCGGCGAGGGCACCCTGCCGGGCGGGTACGCGGCCGACGAGGCGGTCGGCCTGCACTACGTCGGCACCGAGTTCGTCCAGGCCGTCTCCTACCGGCGGGAGGCGGGCGCCTACCGGATCGAGCCGGACGGGCCGGGGACGGCCAAGGAGTACCGGCTGGAGCCCCGCCTGCTCGCCGCCTTCTGAGGAGCGGTCCGGGCGATCACGGCATAAGCTGGCCCGTGTGAGCGATGTGGACGTACGCGAGCTGGTCGTGGTGCACGCGGGGTTCGGCGCGGCCGCCGTCCCCTACGAGGACGGGTGGGAGCTGCAGAAGCGCACCCACGCGCTGCGGGTGGACGACGCGATCCCCGACACCGTCCTGCTGCTGGAGCACCGGCCCGTCTACACGGCGGGCAAGCGGACGGAGGCGCTCGACCGCCCGTTCGGCGACCCCGGCGCCCCGGTCGTGGACGTCGACCGCGGCGGGAAGATCACCTGGCACGGCCCCGGGCAGCTCACCGGCTACCCGATCGTCCGGCTGCCCGACCCGGTGGACGTCGTCGGCTACGTGCGGCTGCTGGAGCGGATGATGATGGACGTCTGCGCCGATCTCGGGCTGGAGACGGCGACGGTGGAGGGGCGCAGCGGACTGTGGGTCCGCGGGACCCCTGACCGCAAGATCGGCTCGATCGGGATCCGGGTGGCGCGCGGCGTCGCGATGCACGGCTTCATGCTCAACTGCGACAACGACATGGGCTGGTTCGACAAGATCGTCGCCTGCGGGATCCGCGACGTCGGGTCGACCAACCTCAGCCGCGAGCTGGGCCGCGCGGTGACGGTCGCCGAGGTCGTCCCGCTCGTGGAACGGCACCTGGCGGAGGCGCTGGGCGCGGCGGAGACGTTCCACCGCACCACGGCGCAGCTCGGGATCCTCGGTCAGGCCATCACCTTGTAGACGGCCTGGCCCTCGGTCGCGGCGAGCCGGAAGAACTCGCCCAGCCCCCCGTAGGCGGGCTGGAAGACCCGCTCGCGGGCGGCGTCGTCCAGCCTCCCCGCGTCCTGGACGCCCGCCCGGACCATCGCGGGCGGGTCGTAGCGTCCCGCGATCGCGGCGAACGGCGTCGCGGCCAGGTGGTCGGCGGCGGGCTTGACGCGCTCGGGGGCGAGGTAGATGACGTCCATGCCGAGCTCGTCGGCGCCGTCCTCGGTGAGCAGCCGGCCGCCGCACACGACGTCGGCCTCGGGCTGGCGGCCCTCCCACGGGTCGCCGGTGACGAGGTAGTGCATCGCCTGCCACGCCCAGCCGAGCTCGAACAGCACGGCCGAGCCGCGCCGCCGCCAGTTCGCGTCGCCGAAGACGTGGCGCGCGATCCGGCCCGGGTCGGCCTCTCCCTCCAGCACGGGCGGCACCCTGAGGTACGACATTGCCAGACCCACGGTGGTCCTCCTGCTGAGCTGTTGCGTGACGACAGGGAGTCACCCTAGAGAGATCCATTGACGGAGATGGCCGAAACACGCGAATCGGCCGCACCGCCGGAGTACCGTCATACGTTCGAGATCGGTCCGATACGGCTTCGATGCTGCTCCCGCGGCGGGCCGCCGGTGTGCCGGTACCGCTGATCGGGACGTACCCTGGGACCCGTGACGACGGTGACACCTGAGGGACGCAAGCTCCTGCGCGTCGAGGCGCGCAACAGCCAGACCCCGATCGAGCGCAAGCCCGAGTGGATCAAGACCCGGATGAAGATGGGCCCGCAGTACCGCGAGCTCACCGGCCTGGTGAAGTCCGAGGGCCTGCACACGGTGTGCCAGGAGGCCGGCTGTCCCAACATCTTCGAATGCTGGGAGGACCGCGAGGCCACCTTCCTCATCGGCGGCGACCAGTGCACCCGGCGCTGCGACTTCTGCCAGATCGACACCGGGAAGCCCGCCGCGCTCGACCGCGACGAGCCGCGCCGCGTCGCCGAGTCCGTCGCCACGATGGGGCTGAAGTACGCGACCATCACCGGCGTCGCCCGCGACGACCTGGAGGACGGCGGCGCCTGGCTGTACGCCGAGACCGTCCGGCGGATCCACGCCGCGGTCCCCGGCTGCGGCGTCGAGCTGCTCATCCCCGACTTCAACGCCGTCCCCGAGCAGCTCGCCGAGGTGTTCTCGTCCCGGCCGGAGGTGCTCGCGCACAACGTGGAGACCGTCCCGCGGATCTTCAAGCGGATCCGTCCCGGGTTCCGCTACGAGCGGTCCCTGGAGGTCATCACCCGGGCGCGCGAGGAAGGCCTGGTCACCAAGTCGAACCTGATCCTCGGCATGGGCGAGACCCGCGAGGAGGTCTCGCAGGCGCTGCGCGACCTGCACGAGGCCGGCTGCGAGCTCATCACGATCACCCAGTACCTGCGGCCGAGCCCCCGGCACCACCCGGTGGAGCGGTGGGTCAAGCCGGAGGAGTTCGTCGAGCTGTCGGCCGAGGCCGAGGAGATCGGCTTCGCGGGCGTGATGTCGGGGCCGCTGGTGCGCTCCAGCTACCGCGCCGGCCGCCTCTACAAGCAGGCCGTCTCCGCGCGCGGCTGACGACCTGGCTGTCGGGAGGGCCGCCCGACCGGACTATCCTGGGACGCATGTCGAAAAAGCCCACGGACGGGGCCCAGGAGAGTCCAGGGCGCCTCAAGCAGATCCGCATGGTCGCCCAGGTGCTCCGCCAGGCCGACCCGAAGGCCCTGCCGATCGTGTTCGCCTCCGCGATCGGGGCGCTGGTCGTCGTCATCCTCATCGGGCTGCTCATCGGCCAGCTGTGGTTCTTCATCCCGCTGGGCATCCTCGCCGCGTTCGCCGTCGGCATGATCGTCTTCGGGCAGCTGGCGCAGCGCGCGCAGTACAAGGTGATCGCCGGGCAGCCCGGCGCCGCCGCCGCGATCCTGAAGAACATGCGCGGAAACTGGTCGGTGACCGAGGCGGTCAGCGGCAACCGCAACCTCGACATGGTGCACCGCGCGGTGGGGCGCCCGGGCGTGGTGCTCGTCTCGGAGGGCCCGCGCAGCCGCGTCGGCCCGCTGCTCGGCGCGGAGAAGAAGCGCATCTCCCGCGCCGCCCAGCAGGTGCCGATCTACGACGTGCAGGTCGGCGACGACGAGGGCCAGGTCCCGGTCGACAAGCTCCAGCGGCACCTGATGAAGCTTCCCCGCAACCTCACCAAGGGCCAGGTCGCCGAGCTGAACGACCGCCTCCAGGCGCTCCCCCGCTCGATGCAGATGCCGAAGGGCCCGATGCCCAGGGGCGCGAAGATGCCGAAGGGCCCGAAGCCCAAACTGCGCTGACGCCCAACGAAAAAAGCGCCCCTTCGGGGGCGCTTTCTCGTTTCCGGGCCGGCTTTTCCGTCCGCCTAATTGGAGACGACGACCGTGTTGCTCGCCCGGTCGTGCATGCCCCGGTAGTCACGGTCCCAGATAAGCGCGGGAATGACCAGGAGGAGAAGCAGCGTCCTCGCGAGGGCCCAGCCGAGGCCGACGGGGCGGCCGTCCAGCCGGACCACCCGGATGCCGCACAGCCGCTTGCCGATCGTCGTGCCGAGGAACGCGGTGAGCACCCATGCCTGGAGGCCGAAGATGAGCAGCGTCCAGCTGCTGCGCTCGGCGGGCTCCCACCCGAACGAGCGCGCGAGCAGGCTCGCCACCAGCATCGACAGGCCCCAGTCGACGAACAGGGCGAGGAGCCGGCGGCCGTAGGGCGCGACGGAGCCGCTGCCGCTCTCGGGCAGGCCGATCCGCTTGCCGGGCTCGCCGAGGTCGGCCCCGGCCGAGCGCGCCCCGCCGAGCCATGTCTGCGTCCACCGCGGCCCGGCCGCCTTACCACCGCTCATGCCCCTACGCTATCCCGTCCTTCCGAAGGTTCGGACGCGGCTCCGGAGGGGAGGCCCGAAGTGACCCGTAACACACTGGAAACACATGAGACATGGTCGGGAAACGGCGCGGACATAGCGTCGTGGAAGCCGAGAACCGCCCTGAGGAGGCTGGATGTTCAGCAGCGCCGAAGAGGTCCTGAGCTACATCAGGAACGAAGGTGTTCGATTCGTCGACTGCCGGTTCGTGGACCTGCCGGGCAAGATGCAGCACTTCACCTTCCCCGTCGAGAGCTTCGGCGAGAACGTCTTCACCGACGGGCTGATGTTCGACGGGTCGTCGGTCCGCGGTTTCCAGGAGATCCACGAGTCCGACATGCTCCTGCTGCCGGACCCGGCCACCGCCGTCCTGGACCCCTTCCGCCAGCACAAGACGCTGATCCTGAACTTCTTCGTGCACGACCCGCTGACGGGCGAGCCCTACAGCCGCGACCCGCGCAACATCGCGCGCAAGGCCCAGGACTACCTGCGCGGCACCGGCATCGCCGACACCTGCTTCTTCGGGCCCGAGGCCGAGTTCTACATCTTCGACGACGTCCGCTTCGAGACGAAGCAGAACGCCGGCTACTACTACCTCGACTCGATCGAGGGCGCCTGGAACACCGGCCGCGAGGAGCCCGGCGGCAACCTCGGCGCCAAGCCCCCCTACAAGGGCGGCTACTTCCCCGTCCCGCCGATGGACCACTACACCGACCTGCGCTCGGAGATGGTGGCCCAGCTCATCGAGTCGGGCATCCACGTCGAGATGCAGCACCACGAGGTCGGCACCGCCGGCCAGGCCGAGATCGACTTCCGCTTCGACACGCTGCTGAAGACGGCCGACAACCTGATGCTCTACAAGTACATCGTGAAGAACGTCGCGCGCGCCGCGGGCAAGACCGTCACGTTCATGCCGAAGCCGATCTTCGGTGACAACGGGTCGGGCATGCACTGCCACCAGTCCCTCTGGAAGGACGGCTCGCCCCTCTTCTACGACGAGGTCGGCTACGCGGGCTTGTCGGACAACGCCCGCTACTACATCGGCGGCCTGCTCCGGCACGCCCCGTCCCTGCTGGCGTTCAGCAACCCCACGGTGAACAGCTACCACCGCCTCGTCCCCGGCTACGAGGCCCCGGTCAACCTGGTCTACTCCCAGCGCAACCGCTCCGCCTGCATCCGCGTCCCGATCACCGGCTCGAACCCGAAGGCCAAGCGCATCGAGTTCCGCGTCCCGGACCCGGCCTGCAATCCCTACCTGGCCTTCTCCGCGATGCTGATGGCCGGCCTGGACGGCATCAAGAACAAGATCGAGCCCCCGGAGCCGGTCGACAAGGACCTCTACGAGCTGCCGCCCGAGGAGGCCCGCGCCATCCCGCAGGTCCCCGGCAGCCTCCCCGAGGTCCTCACCGCCCTGGAGGCCGACCACGACTACCTGCTGGAAGGCGGCGTCTTCACCCCGGACCTCATCGAGACCTACATCTCGATGAAGAACGAGTTCGAGATCGACCCCATCCGCCTCCGCCCCCACCCCCACGAGTTCGAGCTGTACTACGACATCTAGGCCGCGGAGGCGCGCTGACGGAGTGATCCGACAGCGCGCCTCGCCTGTTTCGGCCCTTGCTCCACGCGAGCGACGAGCCCGACCTCCGCGCCGGTGTTTCCATGGCCTCGGCGATCGGGTCGCCCCGGTGCGTCCATAACCGATCGCGATGGAAAGTATCGCAACCTGTCGGTTGTGATAGCTTCTATGGCAACCGATTAGTTGCCATAGGGGGTGCCGTGCCCGTCCCGGATCGCATCGAGCGGACGCTCGAACTCGCCCACCCGCCCGAGCGGGTGTGGGCGGCGTTGACCACCGCCGAAGGGCTCGGCGGCTGGTTCGGCTCCCACGCGGAGATCGACGACCTGCGGCCCGGTGGCGAGGCCCGGGTGCGGTGGGACGGCCAGGGCGAGTTCACCCTCTGGATCCAGGTCGTCGAGCCGCCCCGCCGGTTCGCCTACACGTGGGCGATCGAAGGGCTGCCGGCGGGCGATCCGCGGCGCACCTACGTGGAGTTCACATTGGAGCCGACCGGATCGGGCACCCGAGTGACGGTCGTGGAGAGCGGCTTCGCCCAGCTGCCGGACCAACTGGCCGGCGCCTACGAGAGCAACGCCCACGGGTGGCGGATGGAGCTGGCCGAGCTGGCCGGGTACCTCGATGCCGCACCCTGACCAGGCCGAACCCGTCGCCCAGGCGGTCTTCACCGCGCTGGCCGACCCGACCCGGCGGGGCATCCTCGCCGAGCTCGCGGCGCGCGGCCCGGCGACCGCGACCGACCTGGCCGCCCGGCTCCCCATCTCGCGCCAGGCGATCGCCAAGCACCTCGGCCTGCTGTCCGATGCCGGACTGGTCCGGGCGGAGGCCGGGGAGCGGCGCCGGATCCGCTACCGGCTGCAGACCGGACCGGTGGCCGTGGCCCAGTCGTTCCTCGCCGCGCTGGCGCGCGACTGGGACGGCCACCTCAGCGCACTGCACGACCATCTCGAACGCAACAGGGGGAACGACATATGAGTCCGACATTCCGCGGCGGCCACAACATCGCCATGAAGCTGCCCAAGGCGCAGTTCGACCGCACCGTCGCCTTCTACCGCGACGTCCTGGGTATGGAGGTCACCGACGAGAACAGCGGAGGCGTCGTGGACCAGTGCGCCAAGGTGCAGCTCGGCCCGGTGACGCTGTGGTTCGACCGCGTCGACAACTACGCGCGGGCCGACCTGTGGCTTGAGCTTTTCACCGATGACGTGGACGCCGCGACCAGGCACCTGGCCGCGCACGGTGTCGCCGTCCAGGACGAGCTGGAGCCGTTCCCCGCCGGCATGGACGCCCACTGGATCAGCAACCCGGTCGGCATCCCGCACATCGTCCGCCTCGCCGACGAGGACCAGGCCCCCTCCTGACCGGTGGCGGGCCAGGCGTACGTGCCCCGGACCGGTTCCGGCTCATCGCCGGGCCGTCAGGAGACCGACGAGCACGACCTCCGCGCCGGTGATGTCCATGGCCTCGGCGATCGGGTCGCCCCAGTGCGTCCAGAACCAGTCGCGGTCCTCGTCGGTGGGCCGCGCCTCACAGGTGATCCGCACGGCGCGCGGCGTCCCGCCGCCGTCGGCGGTCACGGTGATCTCGGGGGCGCCGATGTCCACGCGGTAGCCGCGCACACCCATGCGCCGGGCCAGCGCGGCGAGCTGCGGGTGCAACCCCAGGCCGAGCAGCCGCACGATCTTCACGGCGACCTCGTCCACGGCGTCGAGAGGGCCGAGGTCGAGGCCCGAATCCCAGATGAAGCGCCTGCGGGACGCGCCGACCGTCCGGGCGGTCCCGGTCCGGGTCCTTGTGACGATGCTGGCGCTGTGCCGGATGGCCGAGGCGCCGCGCGCCCTAAGCTCCTTGCTCAGCGCCAGTAAGGCGCGCTCGCAGTCGGCCGTGTCGGCCTCGTACAGCAGCCGCCGCAGAGCGGAGTACGAGCCCGCGCCGAGACGCTCTCCCTCACCGCTCGACCGGACGGCGCGGTAGAGGGGCGAGGTGTCGGCGCATTCGATCGTCCAGGCGGGGAACTCCGCGCGCAGCGCGGCAAGCCGCCCCTCGGAATCCTCCGGGATCAGCGCTTTCGAGTGAGTCATGCATCGCAGGATCGCTGGGTGCGGTGTCCCGAACGGACAGGATTCCTGTCCCCTGCCTCAGACGAGCAGGCCGATCCGGTCGGCGAGATTTCGCGCACCTTGGCGAGTCTGCGGCGAACCCTCCTTGGCGAACTCCAGCGTCATACGCCGCGCGTATCCGTTGTAGCGGATCGTTTCCGGCGCCGCCGTGTAGGCCCTGCCCAGGGCACCGAGAGCGGCGGCCGGGCCGTCCGCCAGCTGCCATGCGCGCGCCACCTCGATCAGGTGCCGCCCTAGTCGCGGTTGCGACGGGATGGCCGCGCGCTCGGCCCGCCGCGCCTGCTTGCGCGCCTCGCCGCCTTGCCGGAGCTCGACGGCGATGGTGACGCTGTGGGCGTCCATGATGACCCGCGAGAACGACGTCATCGGGTCGAAATGGCCCGGCGGGAGGGATCGGGCGATGCGGTCGGCGCGGTCCCACCACCGCCATGCCGTCCCGGACTGGCCCGCGCGCGCCGCGGTGTAGGCGACCTCATGATGCAGCGCACCCCAGATGGCGCGCAGGTCGTCGTCGGCGCCGTCCAGATGCGGGCGGATCACGTCGAGGCCCTCGCGGTTGACGACCTCTGCCGCGTCGAAATCCCCGGCGTCGCGGTGCGCCTGCGCGGCGAGCCAGACGGCGCTGCCGAACGCGCGCGGGTCCTCGGACTCCTCGGCCGCCATGATGGACCGCTCGACGATTCTCCAGAGGAGATCGGCGGACGGTTGGTAGGCGACGAAGAACTGCGCGAGGTTGTAGACCCCGGCGAGTATCGCGAGGGCGCGCCGCCGGTCGGCGCCCTCGTACGCGCGGACGGCGCGCTTGGCGTCCCGGATCATGTCCGGGAGCAGCGTCCCGAGGACGGTCCGGTGATCGGGGGCCGCGTGCCGGGCCCGCCACGCGGCGTCGAGCCGGGCTTGCAGGTGCGCCAGCGGCGGGGGCGCCTCCGCCGTCGACGCGGACACGGCGTTGATCGCGTCCCGGACGGCGGGCAGGGCGGGGTGCCCGGGGCCGCGGAACATGCTCATCGGAACGGGGTCGCCGCCCGTGAGCCTGGCGACGTCGCGGAGTTTGAGCGCCTCCGCGATGCTCAGCAGGGTGGGGAGTTTCGGCTGCAGGATCTCGCCGCGCTCGACGGCCTTCACCCATCGCCCGTTCCGGCCGATGAGCCCGCCCAGAACATCCCGGGACATGCCCCGTCGGCGCCGGTAGTACCGGATGCGCTGCCCGACAGTCAGGTTCGGGTCGGCCGGATCGAGGCTGCGGTCGCTCATAGGCCCTGCACCTTCCTGAGAACTCGACGCTCCCAGGCTAGGCGCGGGGCGCTTCGCGTGTCATGAGAGCGCCCGCGAGGCCGCATTCTCTTCACTGCGGCGGGTCTGCCGACGCGCGGCCCGAAAAGAAAACGAGAGGCGGCCCGGGGGCCGCCTCTCGTGGCTCAGTGATCAGAGGATCAGCCGATCATCCCCATGAGAGGGGGTGCGGCGGCTCCTCCGGGGTCACCGTGCCGTTCGCGACGCCCGCGTCGTGCTCCGCGGCCCGTCGTTGCTCGTAGGCGGAATCACCGGCCACGGTCGACTGGTTCTCCTGGGGAGCCTGCTCCTCGGGCTTCTGCCCGGAAGGGTTAGCAGTCATCTGTGTTGCTCTCCTTTGGTTACGTGAGACCGAAACTGCCATGACAACCCGGCTGAGCCGGGTCGCCGGAGACCGTCCGGGGAAGCGGGTGGCCCGCAACCGGCTTTCCGGGTCGCCGGGCCGGGGGTGTCGGTGGGGCGGCCTACGGTGGGGGGTCGTGAGAGGTCGGCTTGCGCCGGGGCGGCCGGCGCACCGGTGGGCGGCTGGCATCATGTGGGCCGAGCGCGCGGGTTAGGGGTCGGGATGGCGCATGAGGCCAAGGACGTCCTGAGGGGCGGGTTCGCGCTGCTGGAGGCCGCGCGGGACCTGGTCGCCGACCATCGGCGGGCGCTGGCCGACGTGCACGCGGCGCTGGCGCCGCTGCGGGCCGAGGCGGCGCGCGAGCAGTTGGGGTCGATCCCGCTGGCGCGGCTGAAGGACGTCACCGACGGGCGGCTCCGGCTCGGGCCGCTGGAAGAGGCCGGGTTCACCAGCGTCGTGGACGTGCTGGACTCGACCCCGTACAAGCTCCAACTGCTTCCCGGGATCGGGCCCCAGACGGCGCGGCAGCTCCACGCGGCGGCCGGGAGCCTCGCGGAGGCGGCGGAGAGCTCGGTCACGGTGCGGATCGACGTCGACCGGCGGGACGAGGCGATGACGCCCGCCGTCGTGGCGCTGCACCGGCTGGTGAACGCGGGGCCGGAGCTGCCGCGGGCGCGGGCCGCCGCCGAGGAGGTGGACGAGCGGATCGCGCCGCTGGTGCAGGACGCGCGGCCGGCCGGGTCGTGGTGGCGCAGGCTCCTCACGCCGCCGGCGCGGCGCGAGCGGGCGCGAGCGGCCGTCGGCGAGCTGGCGGAGGCCCTCGCCGGCGAGGAGGCGCGCGGCGCCCGGCTGCTGATGTCCCAGGCGTCGGTCGACCTGCTGCGCCCGCACGTGTCGCCGGACGAGGCGTGGATCGACTTCGAGCTGCGGGCGGCCGAGTACCAGACCCTCCTCGCGGAGCTCGCGGCGGCGGACCCGGAGCGGGAGGCCGCCGAGGGGTTCCTGCCGGGCGACCTCGCGGCGCGGGTCAAGGCGCAGCCTCTCGACGACGAGTTCCGGCGGGTGTCGCTGCGCGGGTACCAGGCGTTCGGGGCGCGGTTCGCGCTCGTCCAGAAGCGGGTGATCCTGGGCGACGAGATGGGGCTCGGGAAGACGGTCCAGGCGATCGCGGCGATGGCCCACCTGCGGGCGCGGGGCGCGACGCACTTCCTGGTGGCGTGCCCGGCGAGCGTGCTGATCAACTGGGTCCGGGAGATCGAGACCCGCAGCGCGATCGCCGCGCACCCGCTGCACGGGTCCGGGCGCGCGGCGGCGCTGCGCAAGTGGGCCGGCGACGGCGGCATCGCCGTGACGACGCTCGCCACGCTGCACAGCCTGAACGTCCCGGAGGACGTGGAGATCGGCATGTTCGTGGTGGACGAGGCCCACTACGCCAAGAACCACGAGACGCGCCGCGCCCGCGCCGTGGCGCAGTGGTGCCGCAGGACGGAGAACGTGCTGTTCCTCACCGGGACGCCGATGGAGAACCGGGTCGAGGAGTTCCGCAGCCTCGTGGCGCACCTGCGGCCCGACCTGGCCGAGCGGGTCCGCCCGCACGACGCGGCGATGGGCGCGCGGGCGTTCCGGTCGGCGGTCGCGCCGGTGTACCTGCGGCGCAACCAGCGGGACGTTCTCGTCGAGCTGCCCGAGGTCGTTCACGTGGATGAGCTGGAGGAGTTCAGCCGGGCGGACGCCGCCGCCTACCGCAAGGCCGTGGCGGCGGGGAACTTCATGGCGATGCGCCGGGCGGCCTACGCCGTGCCGAAGCGGTCGGCCAAGCTCGACCGGCTGAAGGAGCTGGTGGACGAGGCCGCCGAGAACGACCTGAAGGTCGTGGTGTTCTCCTACTTCCGGGACGTGCTGGCCGCGGTCGGGGAGGCGCTCGGGCCGCGGAGCCGCGGGCCGATCTCGGGTGAGACGCCGCCGGCGCGGCGGCAGGAGATCGTGGACGCGTTCGCCGCCGAGCCGGGGCACGCCGTGCTGCTCGCGCAGATCCAGGCCGGCGGGGTCGGGCTGAACCTCCAGGCGGCGTCCGTGGTGATCCTCTGCGAGCCGCAGGTGAAGCCGACCATGGAGACGCAGGCGATCGCGCGGGCGCACCGGATGGGGCAGGTGCGGACCGTCCAGGTGCACCGGCTGCTGACGCCCCGCAGCGTGGACGAGCGGATGCTGGAGATCCTGCACGTCAAGACCATGCTCTTCGACGAGTACGCGCGGCGCAGCGACCTGGCGGAGCAGACGCCCGACGCGGTCGACATCTCCGAGCGCGATCTCGCCCGGCAGATCGTGGCGCAGGAGCAGGAGAGGCTCGGGACGTAGGGAAGAACGCGGGAGGCGTCCGCGTTCATGCGGGCGAGACCAGCCGAACTAAGGGGATTTCATGGCGGACGTCAGGGTGGAGCGCACCGAGGACGGCTTCCGGGCCGTCAACGGCCGGGGCGCGGCGGTCGCGATCGGCGACGGGGACACCGAGGGCGCCTTCACGCCGGTCGAGCTGCTGCTGGCGGCGCTCGGCGGCTGCGAGCTGGTCACCGTCGAGCCGCTGACGGCCAAGCGGGGGCACCGGATGGCGCGGCTCGCCGCGACCGTCCAGGCCGACAAGGTCGCGACGAGCACGCTCGGAACGATCACGGTCACCTATGACGTCGAGCTCCCCGAAGGGGACGACGAGGCCGAGGACGTCCTGAAGGCCGTGGCCGCGCGCGTCCACGAGAAGTACTGCACCGTCGGCAACGCGCTGCGGGAGCCGATGAAGGTCGACCAGGTCGTGTGACGACTTCCCGGCCTGACCACCGGGATCCGGTGGTCAGGCCGGCCTGGGCGTCGACGGCCTTCGCGCGTGCGGCCTCTCCGGGCCGGGTCCGGGGGCCGTCGACGCCCACCTGGAGTACGGCGGTTCAGGAGGTCGAGATCGGCTTGTAGGTGTGCGCGCCGTTGATCGCCCACATCCGGTACTGCACCTTGGGATGGTTGTAGGTCGCCCCCCACGGCGTGTTCCATGCCACGTCGGAGCTGACCATCACGGTGACGGCCGAATGCTTTTTGTTGTAGACGACCCTGTTGGGCTTCGGGTCGGCCGTGATCGTGGATGATTCGGGCTTGAGGTAACTGCTCGCCCGGACGATTCGCACCTTTTTGCCGGTCCAGCAGTATCGGACGCTGGAATGCCACTGGATCTTCTGCAGGTGGAGGGCGCTGTGGTACGGGATGTAGCGGTCAACGGTCCTGCACTGCTCGCGCTTCCGCTTCGAGGTCATCCCCTGGACGCCGCCGCCGGCCTGGTTCCCCTGGGCGACGGGCGCGGAGGCCGCGACGCCGGAGTGCGCGGCCACGCGCCCGGCCGACGCCTGGTGGGACGCTCCGCCGGACACCAGCAGCCCGGTGGCGGCCACGCCTCCCAGGGCGGTGGCGCCGACGGCCGCGACGAGCGCGGCACGGCGTCGAGTCGCGGGACGGTTCCTGTCGTTTCCCTCGGCCATTCTTCCGCCTTCCCGTCACCGTTTTTTGGGACGGTGAATTCATTGTCTCCGGTCGAATCAACACGAAGATAGGAAAACTGAAGACAGGGCCTCTAGGGCCGTAGGGCCCCGTATTACTCGTTCAGGGGCCCCGGTTCGGGCGGCAGTTCCACGGCCCGACGACGGGCCCGCCGGCGGCTAGCCGCAGGTCGCGCCGGGGGCGGGCACCGTGCCGCGCAGGAGGTAGGCGTGCACGGCCTCGCGGACGCAGGGGTCGCCGGTGTCGTAGGAGCCGTGCCCCTCTCCCCTGAGGGTGAGGAGGGTGGCCCGCCCCCCGAGCGCCTCCGTCAGCGCGGAGGCCCACGCGTAGGGGGTGGCGGGGTCGCCGGTGTTGCCGACGACGAGGATCGGCGCGGCGGACGGGGCCGACACCTCGCGCGCGGCGGGGTCGCCCTGCACCGGCCAGCCCGTGCACTGGAGCAGGCCCCACGCCAGCGACGTCCCGAAGACCGGCGAGGCCTCGCGGAAGCGCGGCAGCAGCCGCCGCACGTCGCCCGCGGTGGGCCGGTCGGTGCTGTCGGCGCAGGTGATGGCGGTGTTGGCGGCGGAGAGGTTGCTGTAGGTTCCGTCGCGCCGCCGCCCGTTCTGGGCGTCGGCGAGCATCAGCAGCAGCGACCCGTCGCGGCGCTTCACCGCGTCGACCAGGCCCTGCGCGAGGTACGGCCAGGCGTCACGGGAGTAGAGGGCGGCGGCGACGCCGGTCGTGCCGAGGCTCTGGGTGAGCGCGCGCCCGGACGACGTGCGGAGCGGGCGCCGGTCGAGCCCGGCCAGGAACCGGCCGACGGATGCCACGACGGACGGGCCGCCGGTTCCGAGGGGGCATCCCTTCTTCCCGAGCCGCGCGCAGGCGGCGCCGAAGCCGCCGAGGGCGCGCTGGAACGCGGCCGCCTGCTGGAGGGCCAGGCCCGTGCGGCCGAGCCTGGTGTCGACGGCCCCGTCCAGGACGGCGCGGCCCACCCTGGCGGGGAACTGGTGCGCGTAGTTCCCGCCGAGCCAGGTGCCGTAGGAGATGCCGAAGTAGTGCAGCCGCTCGTCGCCGACGGCGGCGCGGACCAGGTCGAGGTCGCGGGCGGCGTCGGCGGTGCCGACGTGCGGCAGCAGCCGCCCCGACCGCGCCTCGCACCGGCGCACGTACTCGGCGCGGCCGGCCTCGTACGTCCGCTCCTCGGCGGCGGTGTCGGGGCTGTCGTCCATGGCGGCGAGCGCGTCCATGCGGCGGTCGTCCGCGCAGGCCACCGGGCTGCTGCGGCCGACGCCGCGCGGGTCGAGGCCGATCAGGTCGTAGCGGGCGCGCAGATCGGCGTACTGGCCCGCGGCCTGCGCGAGCGTGTCGACGCCCTCCCCGCCGGGGCCGCCGAAGTTGAACACCAGCGAGCCGATGCGCCGGCGCGGGTCGGCCGCCGGCACCTTGACCAGCGCGAGTTCGATCTTCTCGCCGGACGGCCGGGCGTGGTCGAGCGGCACCGGGAGCGCCGCGCAGCGGAGCCCGCGTGGCGGCTTGGTCTTGGGCGGCGGGGACGGCAGGCCGGTGCAGCGCCCCCACGACAGCCGGGGGGCGGCTCCCGGCGGGATGCCGGCCGGCGCGCCCGGAGCGTCGCCCGCCGCGGGAGCGGTGACGGTCGCCGTGCGGGGCGACGTGCGCGCGAGGCCCGTCCCCCCGGAGAGGGACAGGAGCGTTAAGGCGGCCAGGATCGTGGCGCCCGACGGCACCACACCTGCAATCCCCCGGTACCTGGCCATTCGTCCCTCCGATCGCATCGCCTGAAGCGATCGGGACCTACCCATGGCCCTCTATGCTGACTCCTGATCAACTCAACGGGCTCCGCGCGGGAGGCGGGCGGAGCCGGGATACCCCCGGTGTGCCCCAGGCCCTCCCCCGAAAGTCCGGATACCGCATCAGGGTCGTACTACTCAGGTCTGAGATGAAGACCATTCGTCGCGGTGATCTCAATCAAGGACCCGGCGGCAAAGATAGGTAGCATGGCTCAATCCGCCCCCCCAGCGGCCCGCAGAAGCGAGGCCGGCGCCACCGGAATGCGGCGCCGGGTCATCACCGCGCCCCCGGTCTGGCGTGAGCTCCTGCTGGTCGTCCTGTTCTACACCGGCTATACGCTGACGCGGATCGTCCTGGTTCAGGACGGCACCGGGCCGGCGTTCGCGCACGCCGACGAGATCCTGCGCGCCGAGCGCTTCCTGGGGCTGGACATCGAGCTGCACCTCAACCAGACGCTGCTGACCGTGCCGTGGCTGGCGCGGACCGCGAACGTCTTCTACGCCACGATGCACTTCATCGTGACGCTCGCCATCGTCGTGTGGCTGTACCGCTACCGGCCGCAGCACTACCGGTGGCTCCGCACGTCCATCATGATCGCCACCGGGGTGGCGCTGATCGGCTTCTGGCTGTACCCGCTGGCGCCGCCGAGGTTCCTGCACAGCGAGGGCTTCGTCGACCCGGTGACCGCGCTGCACTCGCTCGGCCTGTACGCCAGCGACGCGTCCGGGAGCCTGACCAACCAGTACGCGGCCATGCCGTCCATGCACGCCGGGTGGTCGCTGTGGTGCGGGCTGGTGCTGGTCAGGCTGGCGTCGCAGAACTGGGCCAAGCTGCTCGGCGTGCTCTACCCCGCGACCACCGTGATCGTGATCCTGTCCACCGCCAACCACTACGTGCTGGACGCGGTGGCGGGCATGGCGCTCATCGGCGGCACGCTGTGGGTCTCGTGGATCCTCTACACGCGCTGCCCCGCGCCGCTCCTGCTCGCCAGGGCCCGCGTCGCGCACCGGTTCCACCAGCGGTCCGGACGGCGCACGGACCGCTCCGGGGCTCACTCGGCCCCGTAGAACACGCGGTCCACGACGGTGCGCGCGCGGCGGGCGTGCCGGCGGTAGTCCTCCAGGAGGTCGCCCGTGGCGGGGTAGCCGAGGACGCGGGCCACGGAGCTGCGCTCGCGGTGGTGCTCGGTCGGCAGCAGATCGGACGCGCGGCCCCGCACCAGCATGAGCGCTCCCCGGACCCGGGTGGCCATGCACCACGCCTCGGCCAGGATCTCGGCGTCCTCGGCGTCCAGGAGGCGGGTCTCGACCGCGGCGTCCAGCGCGTCCAGCGTGCGGGTGGTGCGCAGGGCCGGGACGTCGTG
Organism: Actinomadura coerulea; assembly: GCF_014208105.1. Taxonomy (NCBI): domain Bacteria; kingdom Bacillati; phylum Actinomycetota; class Actinomycetes; order Streptosporangiales; family Thermomonosporaceae; genus Actinomadura; species Actinomadura coerulea. Next base: position 560,332 of record NZ_JACHMQ010000001.1, on the reverse strand, counting down.
GGCGTACCGGAGCTGGAGCAGCTGCGCGACCCACTCCACGTCCGCGAGCCCGCCCGGCCCGAGCTTGGTGTGCAGGCGCCGGTCGACGCCGCGCGGGAGCCGCTCGGACTCCATCCGCGCCTTCAGCCGCCGGATCTGCCGGACGGCGTCCTCGCCGATGCCGCCCTCCGGCCAGCGGACGGGGTCGACCAGCGCGCGGAACCGCTCGCACAGCCCCGCATCGCCGATCATCGGGTCGGCGCGCAGCAGCGCCTGCGCCTCCCAGGGCTCCGACCAGCGCGCGTAGTAGGCGGCGTAGGAGGCGAGCGTGCGCACGAGCGGCCCCTGCCGTCCCTCGGGGCGCAGGTTCGGGTCGATCACCAGCGGCGGGTCGGGGGCGGGCAGGGCGAGGAGCCGGCGCAGCTCCTCGGCGACGGCGTGCGCGGCCCGCCCGGCGGCGCCCTCGTCCGCGCCGGGCAGCGGGTCGTGGACGAACATCACGTCGGCGTCGCTGCCGTAGCCGAGCTCGTGCCCGCCGAACCGGCCCATCGCCACGACCGCCATGCGGGTCGGCAGCGGCCCGCGCGACTCCATCTCGATCTTGTTGACGGCGACCTGGAGCGCGGCCTCGACGGTGACGGCCGAGATGCCGGTGAGGGCCTCCCCCGCCTCCCGGACGTCCACGCGGCCGAGCAGGTCGGCGACGGCCACGCGGAACAGCTCGCGGCGCCGCAGCGCCCGCACCACCCCGGCCGCCTCCTCGGCGGGGCGGTCGCCGGCCCCCTCCTTGTGGCGGCGGACGGCGGCGAGCGCCTCCGTGCGCAGCGCCTCGACCGGGCGCGGGGCCAGGCCGGCGTCGCTGCCCAGCAGGGCCACCGCCTCGGGGGCGCGCAGCAGCAGGTCGGTGGCGTAGCGGCTGGAGCCGAGCACCCACGCCATCCGCTCGGCGACGGTCACCTCGTCGCGCAGCAGCCGCAGATACCAGGGCGTGGTCCCGAGGGCGTCGCTGACCTGCCGGAACCCGAGCAGGCCCGCGTCGGGGTCGGGGGCGTCGGCGAACCAGCCGAGCATGACCGGCAGCAGCGTCCGCTGGATCGCGGCCCGCCGCGACACGCCCGCGGTCAGCGCCTCGATGTGCCGCAGCGCGCCCGCCGGGTCGGCGTACCCGAGCGCCTCCAGCCGGACCCGGGCCGCCTCCGGCGTGAGCCGGGCCTCCTCCCCGGGCAGCCGCGCGACGGCCCGCAGCAGCGGACGGTAGAACAGCTTCTCGTGGATGCGGCGGACCTCCCGGGCGTGCCGCCGCCACAGCGCGGTGAACTCCCCCACCGGGTCGGTGCGCAGGCCGAGGGCGCGGCCGAGGCGGCGCAGGCCGGCCTCGTCGTCCGGGACGAGGTGGGTGCGGCGCAGCCGGTGCAGCTGGACGAGGTGCTCCACGCGCCGCAGGAACCGGTACGCCGACGCCAGCGCCGCCGCGTCGTCGCGGGCGACGTAGCCGCCCCGGGACAGGTCGGCCAGGGCGTCCAGCGTGGTGGGGCTGCGGAGCGTCTCGTCGGCGCGGCCGTGGACGAGCTGGAGCAGCTGCACCGCGAACTCGACGTCGCGCAGCCCGCCCGGGCCGAGCTTGAGCTGCCGCTCGGAGTCGGCGGTGCGCTGGTTCAGGTCGGCCTCGACGCGGCGCCGCATGTCCTGGACGTCCTCGACGAAGCTCTCGCCCTCGGCCGCCTTCCACACGATCGGGGTGATCGTGTGGAGGTAGCGGGCGCCGAGGCCGGCGTCGCCCGCGACGGGACGGGCCTTCAGCAGCGCCTGGAACTCCCACGTCTTGGCCCACCGCTCGTAGTAGGCGCGGTGGCTGGCGAGCGTCCGCACCAGCGGCCCGGACCTGCCCTCGGGGCGCAGCGCCGCGTCGACCTCCCACAGCGCGCCCTCCTCGGTCGTGGCCGAGCAGGCCCGCATCATCGCCGACGCCAGCCGGGTGGCGGTGCGCAGCGCGGCGTCCTCGTCCCGCCCCTCGCCGGTCCCGCCGGCGTCCCGCGCCTCCGCCACGAAGACCACGTCGACGTCGCTGACGTAGTTGAGCTCGCGGCCCCCGCACTTGCCCATGCCGATCACGGCGAGCCGGCACGCCTCGTGCCCGGGGACCTCGGCGCGGGCGATCGCGAGGCCGGCCTCCAGCGCGGCGGCGGCGAGGTCGGCCAGTTCGGCGGCGACCTCGGCGACGTCCGCCGCGCCGATCAGGTCGCGTCCCGCCAGCGCCAGGAGGCGGCGGCGGTAGGCGACGCGCAGCGCGACGAGCGCGTCGCCGGCGAGGGCCACCGGCTCCGGCGCCGCCGGATCGGCGCCCACGGCGGCCAGCAGGTCGGCGCGGGGGCTCGCGAGCGGGCCGGCGGCGCCGTCGCGCAGCACGCGCCAGTGGCCGGGGTGCCGCGCCAGGTGGTCGCCGAGTGCCGCGCTCACCCCGAGCACCGCGGTCAGCCGCTCCCGCGTCCCCGGCTCGCCGGCCAGCGCCGCGCGCAGTTCGCCGCCGGCGGCGGGGAGCAGGCGCAGCAGGCCGTCCAGGGCGAGGTCGGGGTCGGCGGTGGCGCCGAGGGCGTCGAGCAGCCGGTCACCGGGTCCGGCGCCGTCCCGCTCGGCCTCCGCGAGCAGCCGCTCCGCCCGCGCGGCGTGGGTGAACCCGAGCCGCGCCAGGCGTCCGGCGAGCGAGGGACGGCGGTCGGAGGTCCAGGACTCGGTCACAGGACCAACCGTAATCCGGTGCGGGCCTCAGAGGACGGCCAGCAGCCGCTTCCGCTCGAATTCGGTCACCTGGCGGCGGTAGTCCTCCCACTCCTGGCGCTTGTTGCGCAGGAAGAAGTCGAAGACGTGCTCGCCGAGGACGTCGGCCATCAGCTCGCTGCGCTCCATGGCGCGGATGGCCTCGTCCAGGTTCTGCGGCAGCGGCTCGATGCCGAGGGCGCGCCGCTCGGCCACGGTGAGGGCCCAGACGTCGTCCTCGGCGCCCGGCGGCAGCTCGTAGCCCTCCTCGATCCCCTTGAGCCCGGCGCCGAGGATCGCCGCGAACGCGAGGTAGGGGTTGGCGGCGGTGTCCAGCGACCGGAACTCGATGCGGGTCGAGTGGCCCTTGTGCGGCTTGTACATGGGGACGCGGACCAGCGCGGACCGGTTGTTGTGCCCCCAGCAGATGTAGGACGGGGCCTCTCCCCCCAGGCCCGCCGCGGAGCCGACATTGCCCCACAGCCGCTTGTAGGAGTTGACCCACTGGTTGCACACGGCGGTGATCTCCGCGGAGTGCCGCAGCAGCCCGGCGATGAACGCCCGCCCCACCTTGGACAGCTTGAACTCCGCGCCCGGCTCGTAGAAGGCGTTGCGGTCGCCCTCGAAAAGCGACATGTGGGTGTGCATGCCCGAGCCGGGGTGCTCGGTGAACGGCTTCGGCATGAAGGACGCGTGCACGCCCTGCTCCAGCGCGACCTCCTTCATCACGAGCCGGAACGTCATGATGTTGTCGGCGGTGGTGAGCGCGTCGGCGTACCGCAGGTCGATCTCCTGCTGGCCGGGGGCGCCCTCGTGGTGGCTGTACTCCACCGAGATCCCCATCGCCTCCAGCATCGTGATGGCGTTGCGCCGGAAGTCGTGCGCGGCGCTGTGCGGGGTGTGGTCGAAGTAGCCGCCTGCGTCCGCCGGCTCCGGCTCGCGGCCGTCCTCGGGCTTGTCGTTGAAGAGGAAGAACTCGATCTCGGGGTGGGTGTAGAAGGTGAACCCGAGGTCGGCGGCCCGCGCCAGGGAGCGCTTGAGGACGTAGCGGGGGTCGGCGAAGCTCGGCTCCCCGTCCGGCATGAGGATGTCGCAGAACATGCGGCCGACGCCCGGGGACTCCGACCGCCAGGGCAGCACCTGGAAGGTGGACGGGTCCGGTTTGGCGATCATGTCGGCCTCGTAGACCCGGGCGAAGCCCTCGATCGCCGAGCCGTCGAAGCCGATGCCCTCGCCGAAGGCGCCCTCGAGCTCGGCGGGGGCGACGGCCACCGACTTCAGGAACCCGAGCACGTCGGTGAACCACAGCCGGATGAAGCGGATGTCGCGCTCCTCCAGTGTGCGGAGCACGAACTCCTGCTGACGGTCCAATGCCCTCTCCCTCGGTACTGCCCTGTCGGCGAGACTGCGTTGTCGACGACGCGGGCCCGGCATGCCGGCCGCGCTGAGCCGGTCCGGCTGTATCTGCAGTATGCCCGGACGCTGTTACCGCGACGTTACGCGTCCGGGGCCGGTGATCGGAACATATCCGACCCCGGAGCGTCCTCGATCCGCGCGGCGGCCGGGTCCAGGACGCGCGAAAGGAAGGTCCTGGTCCGCTCGTGCGCGGGCGCCCCGATCACCTGGGCGGGCGGGCCCTCCTCCACGACCACGCCGCCGTCCATGAACACCACCCGGTCGGCCACCTCCCGGGCGAAGCTCATCTCGTGGGTGACGACGAGCATCGTCATCCCCGCCTCCGCGAGGCCGCGCATGACGCCGAGGACGTCCCCGACCAGCTCGGGGTCCAGCGCGGACGTCGGCTCGTCGAACAGCATCACCTCCGGGCCCATCGCGAGCGCGCGGGCGATGGCCACGCGCTGCTGCTGCCCGCCCGACAGCTGCGCCGGGTAGGCGCCGAACTTGTCGGCCAGCCCGACCCGCTCCAGGTTCACCCGGGCGATCCGCTCGGCCTCCGCCCTGCCCCGCTTCAGCACCTTCCGCTGGGCGATCATGACGTTGCCGAGGGCGGTCAGGTGCGGGAACAGGTTGAACGACTGGAAGACCATGCCGATCCGGCGGCGGACGGCGTCGATGTCGACCTCGGGGCCCGTGACGTCGGCGCCCGCGACCCGGACCGTCCCGGCGGAGGGCTCCTCCAGCAGGTTGACGCAGCGCAGCAGCGTCGACTTGCCCGACCCGGACGGGCCGATCACGCAGACGACCTCGCCGGCCTCGACGCGGAAGTCGATGCCGCGCAGCACCTCGTTCGCCCCGAACGACTTGTGCAGGCCGCCGATCTCGATGGCCGCCGGGTTCCCGGTGTCCTTGACGAGGCTCGTCATCGCCGCCCCCTGCGCTGCCGCGCCTCCAGCCGCCGGGCCAGCAGGCTCAGCGGGATCGTGATGAGCAGATAGCAGATCCCCGCCACGATGATCGGGGTGGTGTTGCCCTGCTCGCCCGCGAGGTCGCGGCCGAACTTCGTGAGCTCCCGCTGCTCGAGCGTGATGCCGAGGAACAGCACCAGCGAGGAGTCCTTGCACAGCAGCACCAGCTCGTTGGTGAGCGGCGGGATGATGATCCGGAACGCCTGCGGGATGATGATCGAGCGCATCGCGCGGGTGTGCGACATGCCGAGCGACCGCGCCGCCTCCAGCTGCCCCTTCGGGACGGCCTCGATCCCGGCCCGGATCGTCTCGGCCATGTAGGCGGTCGCGGCCAGGCCGAGGGCCAGCCCCGCCTGCCCGGCGGCGCCGCCGGGGATGTTGGTGCCCGGGAAGGCCAGCGGCACGCCGACGCCCACGAAGATGAAGATCAGCAGGAGCGGCAGGCCGCGGAAGATCTCGATGTAGGCGGTGGCGAACCACCGGTACGGGGGGACCGACGACAGCCGCATCAGCGCGACGGCCAGCCCGCCGCCGAGGCCGATCCCGAACCCGACCGCGGTGTAGACGGCGGTGTTGCGCAGCCCGACCGTGATGATGTCGGGGAACAGGCTCTTGGCGACGTCCCAGTTGGCGAAGTTGAGCCGCAGGGTGCCCCAGTCGGCGAGCGCCAGCAGCAGCACCACGACGACCGCGAAGATCCCGTACTGGCCGCCGAGGGAGAGCTGCCGGCGGCGCCGGCGGGACAGCCCGCCCGGCGCCGCCGCACCGGCCGGTTCGGCGGTCACGAGCCGCCGCCGGCGCTGGGCGGCATCGGACCGATCCACTTCTCGTAGATCCGCTTGTAGGAGCCGTCCGCCTTGGCCTTCGCGATCACGTCATTGGTGATCTTCACCAGCTCGGGGTTGTGGCCCTTGCGCATCCAGAACCCGTACTGCTCGCCGGTGTTCAGGTTCGCGGCGATCTCGAAGCCGGCGTTCGCCGGGTCCTTCAGCCAGCCCTTGACGACCGGGTCGTCCTGCACGATCACGTCCACCTGGCCGGTGCGCAGCCCGTTCAGCTCGGCGTTGGAGTTGTCGAACGAGCGCGGGTCGAAGCCCTTGCCCTTGACGAAGTCCTCACCGGTCGTGCTCGCCTGCGAGCCGAGCTTGAGCTTCCTGGCCTTGACGTCGTCGAGCGTGGTGACGCCGCTGCCCTTCTTCGCCATCAGCGACTGCGTGGCGTCGAAGTAGGGGGCGGAGACGTCCATGAACTTCACCCGGTCGGGCTTGATCGTCATGCCGCCCATCTGGATGTCGCACTTGCCGGCGTTCAGCGCCGAACCCGTCTTCATCGTCTCGAAGGGGGTGTCGACGATCTTCTGGGTGACGCCGAGCCGCTTGGCGACGAGGTCGATCAGCTCGACGTCGAAGCCCACGACCTTGCCCGACTTCTTGTCCTCCGACTGGAAGGGCGGGTAGGGCAGGTGCGTGCACGAGGTGAGCGCGCCCTTCTCGATGAGCTTCACGCCCTGCACCGTCGCGCCCTTGTCGCCGCCGCACGCCGACACCGTCAGCGCCAGGGCCGCGAGCCCCGCGCCGAAGGCGCGGCGCGTCGTCCGTCTCGACACGTTTCCTCCTGATCGTGCTCGCTTCCGATCACCGCACTATCGCACGTCCGCCCGGGTGGGGGCAGGGGTGGGAGGCTGACTCGCCCATGACCGTCCCCGGATATCCGTTTCCCGGAAATTGACGTGGCGATCATGGTCGTCCGGCAAGGTGATCGTTAGCGTGGATCGCGTCGTGGACATCTCACTTCTTCTCTCGATGACCGACCGGGTGACCGCGCTGGCCGCCCCGTCGGCCATGCACCCGGAGTCGTGGCAGCTGTGCGCGCAGGTGGAGGCCTGGGCACGCGGCCGCGGGCTGGTGCTCGGAGATCCGGACACCTCCCCGCTCGGCCGGGCGCGCTGCGAGCGGCTGGCCGCCCGCGTGCTGCCGTCCGCCGACCTGGCCGCCGTGGACCTGTTCGCCCGCTGGCTGACCTGGACCCTCGCGCTGGACGACACGCTGGACCACCCGCCGCTCGCCGACAGCGGCAGCGCCGTGCACGCGCTGTACGACGACCTGCTGCGCGCGATGCGGCGCGGCCACGCCCGGCCCGGCGCCCGGCCGCTGGAGGCGGCTCTGGTGGAGCTGTGGCAGGCCACGTCCAAGGACATGAGCCGCGACTGGCGCCGCCGGTTCATGCTGCACCTGGAGGCGCACCGCGACGGCTGCGCCGAGGAGGCCGTCAACCGGCGGATCAGCCACGTCCCGACCGAGCAGGAGTACCCGGCGCTGCGCCGCCGGGCGTGCGGCCCGTTCCTGTTCGACCTGGTCGAGGCCGTCCTCGGCGTCGAGCTGCCGTCGCGGCTGCTGCGCACGCCCCGCTGGAAGACCCTCGCCGACGGCGTCGCCGACGTGGTCGCGTGGGCCAACGACCTCGCCTCGCACGACCTGGAGGCCGCGCGCGGCGACGTGCACGACCTGCCCTCCGTCCTCGCCAGGGCGCACGGGGTGGACGAGGCGCGGGCGGCCCACCTGGTCGCCGACCGGATCGCCGACCGGCTGGAGGAGGCGTGGACGGCGGCGCGCAGGCTGCCGGAGATGCTCGACCGGCTGGACCTGACGGTCGCGCAGCGCGCCGCCGCCGCGCAGGTCGTCAAGGTCCTGCTGGACACGCCGCGCGCGCACATGGACTGGCTCGCCGAGTCCGGCCGCTACGGACCTGGCGCCTCCCCCGTCCCGCCGCGCCTGGACGCGCTCGCGTCGCTGCGCTGAGCGCCGGCGAGGGCGTCCCCGGCCGGCGTCCGGACGTAGAGGACGCGGCGGCCCATGCGGTGCCCGGTGACGAGGCCGCAGGCGCGCAGGACGCCCAGATGCTGGCTGACGGCCCCCGCGGTGACGCCCGTCCGCCTGGCGAGGTCGGTGGTGGACGCGGGCGTGGCGAGGGCCGTGAGCAGCTCGGCGCGGCGGCGTCCCATCAGCGCGGCCAGGGCGGCGGCGCGCGGCTCGTCCGGCGGCCCGGTCTCCCACAGCGTCGCCGCGCCGCGCGGCGGGTAGCTGACCATCGGCTGGTAGGGCGGCACCATCACCGACACGTTCGGCCACACGTACGCGCTCGGGACGAGCAGGATGCCGCGCCCGGCGAGCTCGCCGCGGAAGTGCCAGTGGCGGTCGACGGAAAGCGTCCCGGCACGCCAGGAGACCGCCTCGTGCAGGTCGCCGAACACGCCCGCGGCGCCCTCGGCGGCGAGCGCGGCGCTGCGGCGCAGGACCTCCCCCTCCAGCAGGTCGCGGATGCGCGGCCAGAACGGCTCCACGGCCACCTCCCAGTACCGTTCGAGCAGGTCGGCGAGGTCGTCCCGGGTGCGTTCGGGGTCGGCGGCCATGGCGCGGCGGGTGGGCCGGGGCGGGGCGCCGGGCGCGGCCCGGCTGAGCTCGGCGGCGACGACCTCGGGCGGCGTGGCGCGGACGGTCGCGATCTCCGCGCCGAGGTCGGGAAGCGGCGTGCGCGGCGGCGGGGTGAGGAAGTCCGGGATGTACCCGGCGGGCAGGACGACGTCCAGCAGCGGCTCGAAGCCGAGACCGCGCAGGCGGGGCCGGACGGTGCGCACCCACGGCAGGTGGAGCGCGTGGCCGGACGGGTCGGCGAGCACCCGCAGGCTGCGCACCATCTCCCACAGCGGCGAGAACGCGAACCGGACCCGCGCCACGTCGTCCGGCGCGAGCACGAACTCGATCATTTAGCCCAGGCTAAATGATTATCTCGGAGCGCGGGCCGCCTCCACCATCGTCAACGTGACCCTTCTGGAAGAACCTCCCGTCGGTCCCGCTCCCGGCAGGTTCGCGGCTTTCCTCCGCCCCCGGGTGGGCGGCTTCCCCCGGCCCTTCTGGGTGCTGTGGGCGGGCACCCTGCTCAACCGCCTCGGGACCATGGTCGAGCCGTTCCTCGGCCTCTACCTGACGACCATGCGCGGACTGTCGCTCGCCCAGGCCGGCGTGACGATGGCCGTGCTCGGCGCGGGCTCGCTCGCCGGGCAGCTCGCGGGCGGCATGCTCGCCGACCGCATCGGCCGCCGCGCGACGCTGACGCTCGCGACCGTCGGCACCGGCGCGGCCATGCTCGCGCTCGGCTACGCCCAGGGCCTCGCCGCGATCCTCGCGGCCGCGCTGGTGCTCGGCCTGCTCCTGGACATGTACCGGCCCGCCGCCCAGGCGATGGTGGCCGACATCATCTCCCCGGCCGAGCGCCCGCGCGCGTTCGGGCTGCTGTTCTGGGCGATCAACCTCGGCTGGGCCTTCGCCATGGTGCTCGGCGGCACGCTCGCGCAGCAGGGCTTCCTGTGGCTGTTCTGGATCGACGCCCTCACCTGCGCGGCGTTCGGCCTGCTCGTGTGGCGCGCGATCCCGGAGACGCGGACCCGCGAGGCCCGCGCCGAGCGGGCGGGCGGGTTCGGCCGCGTGCTGCGCGACCGGGTCATGGTCGGCTACGTCCTGGTCACCCTCTTCTACACGTTCGTGCTCATGCAGGGCATGACGACGATGCCGCTCGCCATGAAGGAGGACGGGCTCGGCCCGCGGTCCTACGGCCTGGCGATCGCGGCGAACGGCGCGCTGATCATCATCGTCCAGCCGCTGGTGAACGCGTGGCTGGCGCGGCGCGACCACAGCCTGGTGCTGGCGGCGGGCTTCGCGCTGGTCGGGGCCGGGTACGGGCTCACCTCGCTCGCCTCGTCCGTCGCCGCCTACACCGCGACGATCCTGGTGTGGACGCTCGGCGAGATCATCGCCGCGTCCGTGCTGCAGGCCGTGGTCGCCGACCTCGCGCCCGCCGACCTGCGCGGCCGGTACGGCGGCCTGTACGGGATGGCGTGGTCGGGCGGCTTCCTGCTGGCGCCCCTCGGCGGCACCCAGCTGCTCGGCGCCGGAGGGGCGCCGGCACTGTGGCTGACCTGCGCGGGTCTCGCCCTGGCCGCCGCCGCGGCGCAGCTCGCGCTCGCCCCCGCGATCCGGCGGCGGCGCGCCGCCGCGCTCGCCGCCGACTTCTCGTCACAGTGACGAAACTGGACCGGACGCTCTACCCTTGGACCGTGGCACAACTCAGGCTCGCGCTCGCGCAGGTGAACTCGACCGTCGGCGACCTCGACGGCAACGCCGACCAGATCGTGACGTGGACGCGCCGCGCCGCCGAGGCGGGCGCGCACCTCGTCGCATTCCCGGAGATGATGCTGACCGGCTACCCCGTGGAGGACCTCGCGCTGCGCGCGTCCTTCGTGGAGGCGTCCCGCGCCACCCTCCGGCGCCTCGCCCGCCGGCTCGCCGACGAGGGCCTCGGCGACCTTCCCGTCGTCACCGGCTACCTCGACCGCCCGCCGGCCGGCGCGGCCCGCTCCGGCCGGACCGGCCGCCTGCCGCTGAACGCGGCCGCGTGGCTGCACGGCGGCGAGGTGCTCGTCCGCTCCGCCAAGCACCACCTGCCCAACTACGGCGTGTTCGACGAGTACCGGATCTTCGCGCGCGGCGACCGGCTGCCGGTCGTCCGGCTGCACGGCGTGGACGTCGCCACCGCCATCTGCGAGGACCTCTGGCAGGACGGCGGCCCGGTCAGCGTCACCGGCGCCTCGGGCGCCGGGCTGCTGCTGGTGATCAACGCCTCCCCCTACGAGCGCGACAAGGACGACGTCCGCCTCGAGCTGTGCGCCGGCCGCGCCCGCGAGGCCGGCTGCGCGCTCGCCTACGTCAACCTGGTCGGCGGCCAGGACGAGCTCGTCTTCGACGGCGACTCGCTCATCGTCGGCCCGGACGGCTCGCCGCTGTCGCGCGCCCCCCAGTTCGTCGAGCACCTCCTCGTCACCGACCTCGACCTGCCGGCCGCCGGCCCCGCCGCCGACGAGGCCCCGGCCCGCGTCGACGCCCGGGACGGCAGCACCATCACCATCGACCGGCACGTCCTGTCCGCCGACCCGCTGCCCGCCTACCCCGCCGAGCCGCGGACGGTCGCGCCGCCCCTGGAGGACCTCGCCGAGGTGTACGCGGCGCTCGTCCTCGGCACCCGCGACTACGTCCGCAAGAACGGCTTCCGCTCCGTCGTGCTCGGCCTGTCCGGCGGCATCGACTCGGCGCTCGTCGCCACGATCGCCTCCGACGCCATCGGCCCGGAGAACGTGCACGCCGTCCTGCTGCCGAGCCGCTACTCCTCGGAGGGCTCCGTCGTGGACGCCGAGGAACTCGTCAAGCGGCAGGGCGTCAACTCGCGCATCGTCCCCATCGCCGACATGGTGGAGGCGTTCGAGGAGCAGCTCGACCTGCACGGCCTCGCCGCCGAGAACCTCCAGGCCCGCATCCGCGCCAACGTGTGGATGGCCCTGTCCAACGAGGACGGGCACCTCGTCCTCACCGGCGGCAACAAGAGCGAGCTGGCGACCGGCTACTCCACGCTCTACGGCGACTCCGCGGGAGGCTTCGGCCCCATCAAGGACGTCTTCAAGCTCACCGTCTGGGACCTCGCCCGCTGGCGCAACGCCCAGGCGGGCAAGGACTCGCCGCTCCTGCACCCCTTCGCGCAGGAGCCCATCCCCGAGGCCATCATCGTCAAGGAGCCGTCCGCCGAGCTGCGCCCCGGCCAGCGCGACCGCGACAGCCTCCCCGACTACGCCCTCCTGGACCCGATCCTCACCGACTACGTCGAGCGCGACATGGGGCGCGACGCCCTGGTCGAGGCCGGCCACGACCCGGCCCTGGTCGAGCGCGCCATCCGCCTCGTCGACATCGCCGAGTACAAGCGCCGGCAGTACCCGCCCGGCCCCAAGATCACGCCCAAGAACTTCGGCCGCGACCGCCGCCTCCCCATCACCAACCGCTGGCGCGAACCAGCCCAGGGGTAGCGACCCCCCTGGGAAGACACTCCTACTCGCGGTGGTGGAGTTCGCCTGGCCAGGCTTCCTCGGGCCAGGCGGGGACCTGTTCCGAGGCGTCGGGGTCGACGCCGGGGACGATCTGCTCGCACCAGACGACCTTGCCCGCGGCGGTGCGGCGGCTGCCCCAGCGGTGGGCGAGCTGGCTGACGACCAGGAGGCCTCGGCCGTTCTCGTCGTCGTCCTCGGCGCGGCGCAGGCGCGGCAGGGCGGCGGAGCGGTCCAGGACCTCCAGGACGAGGGTGCGCTCCAGCAGGAGGCGCAGCTCGATCGGGCCGTGGGCGTAGCGGAGCGCGTTGGTGATCAGCTCGGACGCCAGCAGCTCGGTGGTGTAGTCGAGGTCCTGGAGGTCCCATTCCGCCAGGCGGGTGCTGACGAGGCCGCGGGCGCGGCGGACGGCGGCCGGGTCGGCGGGCAGCGTCCACGAGGAGTACTGCTCCTGCGGGAGGCGGCGCAGCCGGGCGATCAGGACGGCGATGTCGTCGCGGTGCTGGTCGGCGTAGACGCCCGCGAGGGTCGTCTTGGCGAGGTCCTCCATGGAGCGGTCGACCGAGTCGCGGCCGAAGATCTTCTGGAGGCGGGCGAGGCCGTCGTCGATGTCGCGGCCCCGGTTCTCGACCAGGCCGTCGGTGTAGATCACGAAGAGGCTGCCGTCCTCGACGGCGAACTCGCGGCTCTCGATGGCCGAGCCGCCCGAGACGCCGAGCGGCGGAGCCGGCGGCACCTCCAGGTACTCGTTGTCGCCGGTCGGACTCGCCAGCAGCGGCGGCAGGTGCCCGGCGGAGGCGATCTCGATGGTGCCGGTGGTCGCGTCGTACACCGCGTAGACGCAGGTGGCGAAGTGCGGCTCCTGCTCGCCCAGCTCGATCATCAGCTCGTGCATGACGTGCAGGGCGTCGGCGGGCGGCAGCTCCAGGTTCGCGAGCGTGTGCAGGGCGGTGCGCAGCCGCCCCATGGTGACGGCGGCGCGGACGCCGTGCCCGGCGACGTCCCCGACGATCAGGGCGACGCGGGCGCCGGGCAGCGCGATCGACTCGTACCAGTCGCCGCCGACCTCGACCAGCTTGCTGCCCGGCAGGTAGCGGTGCCGGACCTCGACCGAGGACGGCGCGGACAGGCGCATCGGCAGCAGGCTGCGCTGCAGCGCGAGCGCGGTGGCCCGCTCCCGGCTGTAGCGCCGGGCGTTGTCGATCACGATGGCGGCGCGGGCGGCGAACTCCATGCCGATCTCGACGTCGTAGGCGTCGAACTTGCGGAAGCCGGGGACGCGGGTGCAGGCGATGAAGCCGAGCAGCGTGTCGCGGGCGATCATCGGCAGCAGCACCATCGACACGTCCGACAGCAGCTCGCCCGCCGGGCCGCGCCGCCACAGCCGGCCGATCTCGCTCGCGCGGCTCACCTCGATGTGCGGCAGGTGGACGGGCCGGGCGGTCTCCATGACCTGCCGGTACGGGGTGCCCTCCGGGAAGACGAGGACCTCGCCGACGGGGAACGTGGACGTCCAGGCCGGGTTTCCGTCGTCGGAGGTGACCGCGATGCGGCGCAGCACCGCCGAGCCGGACTCGGCGTGCACCTCGTCGGCGGCGACCAGGCTCTCCAGCACCAGCACCGACGCGACGTTGCAGAAGTGCGGGACGACGACGTCGACGAGGCCGCGGGCGGACTGGTCGAGGTCGAGCGTCGCGCCGAACCGGGTGAGCGGGTCGTCCATCAGGGCGCGCCGCATGAGGGCCGGGTCCTGGTAGCGCTCGCTCGGCGGCAGCTCGACGCGGATGAACAGCAGCGCGGCGGGCGCCGCGCCCGCGACGCCGCCGAGCATCGGCTGCACGGTGACCAGGGCGTCGGCGGGGGCGCCGCCGTCGCCGCGCAGCACGCCCATCACGCCGTTGCGCTCCTGCCCGCCGCCGTTGGCCTCAAGGAGCGTCTCCAGCTCGGCCTTCGCCTCGTCGCCGACCAGGTCGGTGGCGGGGCGGCCGATCAGCTCCTGGGGGGCACGGCCGAGGACGGCCTTGGCATTCGGGCCGCACTGCACGATGTGCCGAGCACCGTCGATGCCCAGGACAAGGGTCCGGGACGCCGAATCGGTGGCTGGCGCATCGCCTCGCGGCGCCATGACGGATCTCACCTGACGCGCTCCAGACAGCCGGTCGTCTCAGCACTACCCAGCGACAGTATGGGGCATGACCCCGCAGTAAGGGGAGAAGATCGCGCTTACCGCGCCGAAAACCGCCCGCCGTCCGCTTCCGGACGGCTCCGCGGGCCGCTCTCGATGCCCCTGAGGAGGGTGTCGACGACGGCGTCGGCGTACCCCTCGGGGAACGTCTCCTGCGGCCGCTTGGCGGTCAGCGAGCCGAGCAGCAGCGACATCGCGACCTCCACGTCGAGGTCGGGGCGCAGCTCCCCGGAGCCGACCCCGCGCTGGATCACCTCGCGGATGACGTCGCGCCGCGGCTCGATGACCTCCTGCCGGTAGCGGGCGTACAGCTCGGGGTACTTCTCCGCGCCGCCGACGACGTTCCAGAAGCACCGCGAGTACCGGCGGTGCCGGTCGCCCGCGAACCGCCGCGCGATCGCGGTGAGGTCCTCGCGGGCGGACCGGCCGGACGGCTCCGGCAGCGGCTCCTTCACCGCGCCGAGCGCGTGCACGATCAGGGCCTCCTTGCTGGGCCAGCGCCGGTAGATCGTCGTCTTGCCGACGCCGGCGCGGGCGGCGACCGCCTCGATGGAGACGCCCGCCACCCCCGACTCCTCGGCCAGCAGGTCAAGGGTGGCCTCGATGATGGCCTTCTCGGCGCGCTCGCTGCGAGGCCGCCCCGCGTGCCGCCGCTCGGTCCCGGTCATGATCCCCTCACCCTGCCACACCGGCCCTCACGCGGCGGCCTTCTCCGGCCGCCGCTCGGCCGGCGCCTGCTCGGGCGGCGCCGCGGCGCGTCCCGGCATCCACTTCAGGACGACCAGGGCGCCGACGAAGGAGATCACGGCGGCGGCGACGGACGCCGCGTGCATGGCGTGCACGAAGGCCGCGTCGGCGGGGCCGACGAGGCCCTGCCCCGCGGGGCCCATCTGGGCCGCGACGGCGTGCGCGCCCTCGATCGACTCGGCGGCGGCCTCCCGCGCGCCGGCGGGCAGCGCGGCGAGCTCGTCGCGCAGGTCGCCCCGGTACACGGAGGCGACGACCGAGCCCAGCACGGCCACGCCCATCGCGACCGCGACCTGGCGGGCGGTGTTGTTGATGGCCGACCCGGCGCCGGCCTTCTCGCGGGGCAGCGCCGACATGACCGACTCGGTGGCGGGCGGCATCACGTTGGCCATCCCGGCGCCCTGCACGAAGAAGATCGCGCCGAGGATCCACAGGGAGGTGTGGACGCCGACGAACTGGTAGCTCGCCAGCGCGACGCTGACCAGCAGCAGCCCGATCGTGCAGACCGCCTTGGCGCCGAAGCGGCGGACCATCGCGGCGCTGCGCGGCGCGAAGGCGAGCTGCGCGACCGCGAACGGGAGCACCATGGCCCCGGACTGGAGCGGCGTCAGACCGCGCACCGACTGCATGTAGAAGTTGGCGAAGAAGAACACGCCGGTGGCGGCGAAGAAGCACAGCGCGATGGACGCGACGGCGGCCGACATGCGGGCGTCCTTGAACAGCCGGACGTCGAAGGCCGGGGACGCGGTGCGCGCCTCGTGCCACACGAACAGGGCGAGCACGGCGGCGCCGGCGAGGATCGGGCCGAGCACGGAGAGCTCCAGCCAGTCGCCCTTCTCGCCGCCCTGGATGATCCCGTACGACAGGACGACCAGGCCGATGACCGACAGCACGACGCCGACCGGGTCGAGCCGGCCGGGGGCGGGGTTGCGCGACTCCGGGACCAGGAAGGCGATCAGCGTGACGCCCACCACGATGACCGGCACGTTGATGAGGAAGACCGAGCCCCACCAGAAGTGGGCGAGCAGCAGGCCGCCGGTGAGCGGGCCGATGGCGACGCCGAGGCCGACCGCGCCGGCCCAGATGCCGATGGCGCGGGCGCGCTCGTGCGGCTCGAAGACGTTGGTGATGATCGACAGCGTCTGCGGCATGACCGCGGCGCCGCCGAGGCCCATCAGGGCGCGGGCGTAGATGAGCTGCTCGGGCGACTGCGCGTAGGCCGACACCAGCGAGGCGACGGCGAACACCGCCATGCCGCCGGCGAGCACGCGCTTGCGGCCGATCCGGTCGCCGATCACCCCGAAGGTGAACAGCAGGCCGGCGAAGACCAGCGTGTAGGAGTTGATCGCCCATTCGAGCTGGCTCTGGGTGGCGCCGAGCCCCTTGTCGGGGTCGGCGATGGTCTTGAGCGCCACGTTGAGGATGGTGTTGTCGAGCACCACCACCAGCAGGCTCACGGTCAGGACGCCGAGGATGTACCACCGGCGGCGCTGGATCGTCTGGGGGTCCATGTCGATACGCAACGGTATCGTTTCGGAATCTGTTCCCGCCCGGCGGAGAAAAATCTGGAATGGGGAGGGGTACCCGAATCGTTGGTCAGGTGGCACCATCGGTTTCGTCTGGGTACGCCGCAGTGGCGCCTCAAGACCAGCGGAGGTTCTGCATGTCTTCATCTGTCGCACCCCCGGCACAGCCGACCGCACTCTACGGCGGTACGAGCGGGCGAAGGGTGACCGTACGCGACATCGCCGCGGCGAAGCAGCGGCACGAGAAGTGGCCGATGCTCACCGCCTACGACGCGCTCACCGCGCGGATCTTCGACGAGGCCGGCATCCCCGTGCTGCTCGTCGGCGACTCCGCCGCGATGGTGGTCTACGGCTACGACTCGACCATCCCCGTCACCGTCGACGACCTCATCCCGCTCACTGCGGCCGTCGTCCGCGGCTCCAAGCGCGCCATGGTGGTCGCCGACCTGCCGTTCGGCTCCTACCAGACGGGCGTCACCGAGGCGCTGACGGCCGCCACCCGGTTCCTCAAGGAGACCGGCGCCCACGCGGTCAAGCTGGAGGGCGGCCGCCGGATCATCCCGCAGGCCGAGGCGATGGTCGCGGCCGGCATCCCGGTGATGGGCCACCTCGGCCTCACCCCGCAGTCGGTGAACGCGTTCGGCGGCTACCGGGTGCAGGGCCGCGGCCAGGACGGCGACGAGCTGATGGCCGACGCCAAGGCGCTGGAGGCGGCGGGCGCGTTCTCCGTCGTCCTCGAGTGCGTGCCCGAGGACCTCGCCGCCCGCGTCACCGCGTCCCTGTCCATCCCGACGATCGGCATCGGCGGCGGCAACCAGACCGACGCACAGGTCCTCGTCTGGCAGGACATGGCCGGGCTCACCCCGCACACCGCGAAGTTCGTCAAGAAGTTCGCCGACATGAACACCCTGCTCGGCGAGGCGGCCCGCGCCTACGCCGACGAGGTCGTCAGCGGCGTCTACCCGGCGCCGGAGCACACCTACCACTAGCGGGCACGGGCCCCAGCGCCGAACCAGGCCCACCCCCGCACGGCCGCGCCGCCCCCGGCGCGGCCGTGTGTGCTTCCGGCCGTGTGTGTTTCCGGCGGTATGCGGTTTCCGGACGTGCGGCGTCCGCTACTGGTCGGGGTTGGAGCGGACGGGTTCGGGCCGTGCTCCCCCGCCGGAGCGGCCGCCGTCGTGGTCCTGGCCGTCGCGCGGCGGCGGGAGGCGGCGCGGTGGCGCGCCGTCCGCCGTGATCTCGTCGCGGAGCGTCTCCACGGCGGAGCGCAGCACGTCGGGTCCGGCGACGTTCATCAGCAGCAGCCCCAGGTTGAGGGCCATCTGGCCGTCGGTCATCTCGCTGCCGGCGAGCGCGTCCACGGCCGTGCGCAGGTCGGCCTGGTCCTCGGCGGACACGTTCTGCAGCAGGCCGAGGCAGTACGTCGGCAGCGCGAGCCGCGACTTGGCGAACGAGACCCCCCGCATGATCTCGCCCGCCTCGTGCGCGCGGGTCTTGGCCTGCATCCGGTCGACGCCCCGGTCGGCGGCGGCCAGCAGCGAGGTCAGCAGCGTGCTCGGCCCGACGGCGACGTCCTCGTCGCCGACCCGCACGGTGAACACCGCGCTGCGGAACACCATCATCGAGCCGAGGCTCGCCACGAGCACCTGCGTCGCCTCGGCGACGTGCGGCGACTGGACGCCGAACCGCCAGCCGAAGGTGTGCAGGAGCAGCAGGGAGCCCGCGCCCGCTCCCCCATTGATCAGCACGTACGCCCAGGTGCTCGGCACCCGGACCAGCGTGGTGGGCCGGTCCCGGTACCGGCTGACCAGCTCGGCGATGCCGACCAGGCAGCTCAGCGAGACGGCGACGACGTATCCGGTCATCGGGCCGCGGTCACTCCCCCGTCAGCCGGACGACCTCGTCGATCTCCCGCTCCACCGCGACGAGGCCGCGGTCGCGCAGCCGGTCCACGGCGTCGGCGACCTCCAGCAGCCCGAGCCGGGTCGAGTGGTGGATCTGCTCCAGCGACAGCGGGCCGTTGGCCGCCCGCAACTGCGCCAGCACGCGGCGGCACGCGTCCTCCGCGGCCGGATCGGCGTACCCGGCGGCGCGGCCCGGCTCACCGGCGAGCGCCGCACCCGGCGGCCGGACGCCGCCGCTCCTCCCGGAAGGTGCCAGGAACGCGCTCCACGGATCTGCCGACCGGTTCTCTCTCATCTCCACCCCGCCTGTCGCCACTGCGATGGTATGCCAGGACTAGGACGCGCGGCAGGCCCGAACCGCTCCCCGCCCGGTCAGTGGTCGCGCTCTCCGGGGCCGTCCGGCTGCCCGGCCCCGTCCCGGACGTCTTCCTCCTCCGCCCCGGACGGGCCGCGGCGCCGGGAGGAGGACCGCGCCACGATCAGCCGGTCGCCCGGTTCGAGGGCCGCGCAGCCGGCGTCGTCGAACGGCAGCAGCCGGCCGCCCCGCACCACCGCCAGCGCGGGGGCGCGGACCGCGCCGAGCGGGCCGCCGACCTCGTCGGGGTGGACCTCGCGCTCCACCAGGTCGAGGCCGCTCCCCTGCTCCAGCAGGTCCTCGATGACCTCGCCGACGCTCGGCTGCGTGGTGGAGACCCCGAGCAGCCGCCCCGCCGCCTCCGACGAGGTCACCACGTGGTCGGCGCCGGACTGGCGCAGCAGCGGGACGTTCTCCGACTCGCGCACGGCCGCCTGGATGCCCGCGTGCGGGTTGAGCTGCCGGGCGGTCAGCGTGATCAGCACCGCGGTGTCGTCGCGCGCGCTCGCCACCACGATCTCGCGGGCCCGCTCGACGGAGGCCTGCCTCAGCACCGAGCTGCGGGTCGCGTCCCCGACGACGCCCGCGAACCCGGCCTCGGCGGCCTCGGCCACCACCCGCGGGTCCGGGTCCACCACCACGATCGACTCGGGCGGGACCCCGGTGCTCAGCAGGGTCCTGATGGCGCTGCGGCCCTTCGTGCCGTAACCGGCCACCACGATGTGGTCGCGCACGCGTGCCCTCCAGCGGGACCTCCGCCAGTCGTCGCGGGTGCGTTCGGCCAGCACCTCGAGGGTCGTGCCCACGAGGACGATGAGGAACAGCACCCGGACCGGCGTGATGAAGACGATGTTGACGAGCCTCGCGCCGTCCCCGACCGGGGTGATGTCGCCGTACCCGGTCGTGGACATGGTCACCGAGGCGTAGTAGAAGGCGTCCAGCAGCGAGAGCCGCCCGTCGCCGGTGTCGCGGTACCCGCCGCGGTCGGCGTAGACGACGGCCACCACCATGAGCAGCAGGACGAACGCCAGCCCGACCCGCCTGCCCACCGCGCGCAGCGGCCCCGTCCTCGCCGACGGCAGCAGGACGAGCGGCCTTCGCGCCGCGTCCGGACCGTTCATCCTGGCACGGTACCGGGACCGGCCGTCCGGGACGCGGTCAGACGTCCGTGATGCGCAGTCCCGCGTGGGCCTTGTAGCGGCGGTTCATGGAGATGAGGTTGGCGGTGAACGCCTCGATCTGGTGGGCGTTGTGCAGCCGCCCGCCGTAGACGCCGCGCATCCCGGGGATCCGCCCGGCGAGCGCCTGGACGAGGTCGGTGGCCTCCCTGTCGTTGCCGAGCACCAAGACGTCCAGCTCCATCTCGTCCACCTCGGGGTCGAGCAGCAGCCTGGCCGACACGTGGTGGAAGGCGGCCACGACCCGGCTGTCGGGCAGGACGGCCGCGGCCTGCTCGGCGGCGCTGCCCTCCTCGACCGGCAGCGCGAACGCGCCCTTGCCCTTCTCGAAGCCGAGCGGGTTCACGCAGTCCACGACGATCTTGCCGGCCAGCTCGGCGCGCAGCGACTCCAGCGTGGCCCTGTGCCCGTCCCACGGCACCGCCACGATCACCACGTCGGACTCCCCGGCCGCGACCGGGTTCTCCGCGCCGGAGACGGGCAGGTCCGCGCCGAGCTCGTCCGCGGCGGCCCGGGCGCGCTCAGCCTTGCGCGACCCGATCGTCACCCGGTGCCCGGCCAGCGCGAACCGGCGCGCGAGGCCCTTGCCCTGGTCGCCCGTCCCGCCGAGGATGCCGATGGTCAGGCCGCTCGCGTCGGGAAGGTCGTAGGGCGTCTTCTGCTGCTGCTCAGTCATGCGGCCGAGTCTGCCAGGCCGCTCCCCGGTGGCCCGGCGCCGGGCTCCCGCATCGCCGAAAGGGCCTGCCCGGGACGCGCGGTGAGGCACCATGGTGCCCGTGGACGCCGAGCAGATATCGATGTTGCGCGAGGTCCTGTCGGCGACGGGCTGGCTTGAGCGGACCGAGGAGTTCGGCCGGGCGCTGCGCGTCACGTCCCGCACCCCCGGCGGCCTCCTGCTGGTCGGCACGCCGACCGGCGACCCCTGGCATCTGGCGGCGCACCTCGACGACGAGAGCCGGCTCGGCGACGCCCCGGGCCTCGCGCCCACGCTGGTGCGCTGGCGGCCTCCGGCCGACGCGCCCGCGCACCTGCGGGTCGGGCTGGAGCGGCTGGAGGCGGCCCGGCGCGGCGAGACGCTGTTCGTCGTCGCCGAGGAGGGGGCGCCCGTTCCGCTGCTGGAGCGGGTGGACGACGCGCGCCGCACCGGGGCGACCGTCCTCGCGCTGGAGGGCGGCGACCGCGAACTGCGCGGCCTCGCCCACGAGGCGCTGACCGTCCCGCCGGGCGAGGCCCTCATGTCGTTCGACGGGGCGCAGCACCTCGTCAGCGCGGCCGCGGGCCGGGAGCCGGCGCGGAGCTCGCGCGGGATCCGGCGCCGCCTCGCCCGGCTCCTCGACGCCGTCTCCGGCCCGGTCGTGGACTAGTCAGTCCTCGTTCTGCCTGCGCCACGCCTCGTTGCGCTCGCGGGCGATGGCCAGGGCGTCCGCGGCCTCGCCCTCGGTCTTGTAGGGGCCCATCCGGTCCTTGCCGGGGCAGCCGGCCCCGTGCTCGACCTTCATGTGCTTCAGGCAGAACCACCAGTCACCGTCGTCACCGGCCATCGGCGCTCCTCTCGATCATGCGCTGGCACGGAAGTGTGCCCGGATCGCGCTGACTACACTCCATCACTATGACGACCCAGTTGCTCCGACCCGGACGCGTCTCCCCGATGCGCAAGGTTCCCTCGAACATTCCGCGCCCGGAGTACGTGGGGAAGCAGCGGCCGCGGACGGGTGAGCCGGACGTCAAGCCGCCCGAGGTCATCGAGCGGATGCGGGTCGCCGGGAGGATCGCCGCGCAGGCGCTGGAGGAGGTCGGCAGGCACGTCCGCCCCGGGATCACCACCGACGAGCTGGACGCCGTCGGGCACGAGTTCATGCTCGACCACGGCGCCTACCCCTCCACGCTCGGCTACCGGGGGTTCCCCAAGTCGCTGTGCACCTCCATCAACGAGGTGATCTGCCACGGCATCCCGGACGACACGGTCCTGCGCGACGGCGACATCATCAACGTCGACATCACCGCCTACGTCGACGGCGTGCACGGCGACACCGACGCGACGTTCCTGTGCGGGGACGTGGACGAGGAGTCGCGCCTGCTGGTGGAGCGCACCCGCGAGGCGGCGATGCGCGGGATCCGCGCGGTCAAGCCCGGCCGGGCGCTGAACGTGATCGGGCGGGTCATCGAGTCCTACGCCAAGCGGTTCGGGTACGGGGTCGTGCGCGACTTCACCGGGCACGGGATCGGCACGACGTTCCACTCCGGCCTCGTCGTCCCGCACTACGACGACCCGGCCGCCACGACGATCATCGAGCCGGGCATGACGTTCACCGTCGAGCCGATGCTGACCCTCGGCACGCACGAGTACGACATCTGGGACGACGGCTGGACGGTCGTCACCAAGGACCGCAGGCGGACCGCGCAATTCGAGCACACCCTGCTGGTGACCGAGGACGGCCACGAAATCCTCACCCTGCCGTGACCCATCCCTCGATCTGGAGTCCGATTCGCCCACATCCGGCCCGGGAGACCCTCGAGAGATGAACGCCCCAGCGCCGTACGAGCCGAGGGTTCCCTCCGACAGCATGCCGCCGGGGCAGGCGGCGCTGAGCGTCACGTGGGCGGCGCTGCCGTTCCTGAGCCTCGGCTTCGCGACGCCGTTCACGTTCGCCGCCGCGCTGCTGTGGCGGCGGAGCCTGCACCTGCTGGTGTCGACGGTCGCGTACGCCGGGGTGTTCGCGCTGATGCTGTTCATGCTCTCCGGCACCGGCGAGGACGAGGGCACCGTGCGGGCCGCCGGCATGCTGATGTCCGTCCTGGCGGTGGTGGGCTGCGGGCACGCCTTCCTGATCCGGCGGAAGGTGTTCGACCCGCACGGCCTGTCGGGCGTCGACAACGAGGCCGTGGTGGAGCGGGTCAAGCGGCAGCGGCTGCTGCGGCAGAAGGCGCGGGACCTCGCCGCGTCCGACCCGGGGCTCGCCAAGGAGCTGCGCATCGGGCGGCCCGACCTGCCGCACCAGTACAACGACGGCGGGCTCGTCGACGTCAACCACGCGCCGGCGCAGACGCTGACGCTGCTTCCCGGCGTCACTCCGGAGCTGGCGGCCGTGATCGAGCGGGTCCGGGCCGAGACGGGCGGGTTCGTGTCGGCCGAGGAGCTGTCCGCCGTGGCGGGGCTCCCGCCCTCCCTCACCGGCGATCTGGCCGAGTACGCCGTCTTCATCCTCTGAGGGCGGGTATGCAGCGGGCGTGACCCCGAAGAAGCCCGAGAAGCACGCCGCTCCCCCCGCCCGGGAGGGCGACCGGCTCGCTGAGTACCGGGACAGGCGCGATCCCGGACGGACGCCGGAGCCCGTGCCCGGCGACGAGGCGCTCCCGCGCGGGAACGACGACACGTTCGTCGTCCAGGAGCACCACGCGACCAGCCTGCACTGGGACCTGCGGCTCGAACGCGACGGCGTCCTCGTGTCGTGGGCCGTGCCGAAGGGACTGCCGTGGAGCCCGGACACCAACCACCTGGCGGTGCACACCGAGGACCACCCGCTGGAGTACGCCGCCTTCGAGGGCGAGATCCCGCGCGGCGAGTACGGCGCCGGGAAGATGACCATCTGGGACCGCGGGACCTACGAGACGGAGAAGTGGTCCGAGCGCGAGGTGAAGGTCGTCATCCACGGCTCGCGCGTGTCCGGCCGCTACGTGCTGTTCAGGACGCGCGGCAGGAACTGGATGATCCACCGGATGGACCCGCCCGCGGACCCGGACGCCGAGCCGCTCCCGGAGTCGCTGCGCCCGATGCGGCCGCAGGAGCGGGCCCGCCTCCCCCGCGACCCGGACGCGTGGGGCTTCGAGTTCGCGTGGGGCGGCAGGCGGCTGGCCGCCTACGTCGAGGGCGGCCGGACCCGGTTCACCGACGGGCGCGGCCGCGCCGTGGACGGCCCCGGGGGGCTCGGCTCCCGGCTCGGGGCGCAGCTCGGCGTCCGGCCCGCGCTGCTGGACGGGGAACTGGCCGTCCTCGACGGCCGCGAGACCTACATGGTCTACGACGTGCCGCACCTGGACGGGCACCCGCTGCTGGACGTCCCCTACCGGGAGCGGCGGGAGCGGCTCGACGACCTCGGCCTGTCGGGACCCCGCTGGCAGACGGCCCCCTGGTTCCCCGGGGACGGCGCCGCCGTCCTGGAGGCGGCGCGCGGCCAGGGGCTGCCCGGCGTGGTCGCCAAGCGCCTGGACTCCCCCTACGAGCCGGGCGAGGAGTCCGGCGCGTGGCGTCTCGTCCCGTCCCGTCCGAAGAGGCGGCGCTGACCCGCCCGCGGTCCGCCCCGGCCGCCTGATCCGCGCCGGAGCGCGCGGAGAGAACCCGTGCCCCTGGCGGAACCGGCGGCGGCCTCCGGGCATCAAAAGGACGTGACGCCGCGTTCGGCGCGTCTTCGCCGAAAACGATCAGGAGCGGATTAGAGTCCCGCCCTGAGACGGGCGGCGGTACGCGCTGGAAGGCGGGGGAACGGCACATGATGGGCAAGACGCATGCCCTGAGCGGCGCGCTGGCGTGGCTGGGCGCCGTCCCGATCCTCGGGCAGGAGCGGCTGCTCGGCGAGTACGCGGTGGCGCTGTCGCCGGAGCAGATCATGGCGGGCGCCGTGGTGTGCGCCGGCGCCGCGATCCTGCCCGACATCGACCACCACAACGGCCGGATCGCCAACACCTTCGGGCCGATCACGAACCACATGTGCAAGTGGATCGGGAAGCTGTCGGGCGGGCACCGGCAGGCGACCCACTCGATCCTGTTCGCGGTCGGCATCGGCTGGGCGATGGACACCCTCGCCACCCACTACGTCTGGGCCTGGTGGGCCTGCCTGTTCATGATCGTGGGACTCGGGCTGCGCGGCGTCGGGCTGGACTTCGAGGGCGCCGAGCCGCAGTCGGCGCTGGCGGACTGCGCGCTGGCCCTGATCGCCGTCTGGCTCATGCACAAGATCGATATGAGCTTCGTCGGGTTCGCGGTGACGCTCGGCTGCCTGGCCCACGTCGCCGGCGACTGCCTGACACCGCGGGGCTGCCCGGTGTTCTGGCCGCTGCCGTGGCGGATCGACGTCCCCGTCATCCCGCGGACGGACGGCAAGGTGGAGCGGTGGGTGGTGATGCCGGTCCTGATCCTCGGCATCGCGATCCTGACCGTCCGCTCCGTGCTCGGCGACCTCACCGCCCAGTGGCTGACGCGCGGCTGAACGCACCGTCCTCCCCGTCCGGCATGCGAGCCATCGGCTCGTGGCTCCTCGTCCGCATCGGAAGCGGCCTCGGCGGCCGGAGCGGCGGTATCAGTCGAGCAGGTCGGAGAACTGGCCGCAGGTCAGGATCTCCCGCTCGTCCCTCTCCTCGTCCGTGCGGCTCCACAGGTTGACGCGCTCGATGCCCGGGATGGCCTGCGCGGTGCACGCGATCTGGGCCCTGGCCGTCCGCGACCACGTCGCCGGCCTGGTCGGGCCGGACGCCCGGACGTCCAGCACGGAGCGGTGACCGGTGGGGCCGGCCCCGTCGGCGGCGGCGTCCGCGTAGAGCCGTTCGTGGATCTCGGTGTGCAGCCCGAGAGCGCGCTCCCGCGCTGTGGGCGGCATGGACAGCTGCGGGACGGCCAGGTTCGGTCGCCCGGGCAGGCCGGGCCTCGTCACCGCCACCAGGGTGCCGCTCTCCGCGGTCCCCCCGCCCCGCACGAGGTAGACGGTGATCGTGGCGGCGTACGCCCGCGCCCGCGGGCCCTCCCCCGCGCTGATGATCCCCGTCGGGCGGATCCCGCACCCGGCCAGGACGGCACAGGCCGCCATCGCCAGGAGCGCCCGCGCCCGGCCCGTCCGCCTCATGAGCGCTCGTCCCGTTCTCCGTCGGGCAGCCACAGGGTGAACACCGCACCGCCCTCCGGCCCGTTGGCCGCCTCCAGCGTGCCCCCGTGAAGCACGGCGTTCTCCCTGGCGATCGACAGGCCGAGGCCGCTGCCCTCGCTGCGCGAGCGCGCCGCCTCCGCCTTGACGAACCGGTCGAAGACCGACGTGGCCACGTCGGCCGGAAGGCCGGGTCCGCGGTCGGCGACCACGACCCGCACTCCGCCCGATTCCTCCCCCTCCGGACGGCCGAAGCGCAGCGAGACGGGCGGGCGCCCGTGCTTGAGGGCGTTCCCCGCGAGGTTGGCGACGATGACGTCGAACCGCCGCGGGTCCAGCCGGACGAACAGGTCCGCGGGGCCCTCCACCGCCACCTCGTCCCGCCAGCCGCGCGCCTCCAGGGTCGCGCCGACCGCGTCGGCGACGTTGACGTCGTCCAGGACCAGGGCGGCGGCGCCCGCGTCGAACCGGCTGATCTCGATCAGGTGCTCCACGAGCGTGCCGAGCCGCCGGGTCTCGTCCGCGACGAGCCGGGTGGCGGCGTCGCCACCCCCGCCGCCCTCGGCGGACTCCTCGGCCAGCACGTCCGTCATGGCGATCATCGAGGTGAGCGGGGTGCGCAGCTCGTGGGAGACGTCGGCGACGAACCGGCGGGACGCGGCCTCCATCGCCCGCAGCTCCGTCACCGTCCGCTCCAGCGCCTCCGCGGTGCGGTTGAAGGTGTGGGCGAGGTCGGCCAGCTCGTCGCGGCCCTGCACCCGGACGCGGGTGTCCAGCCTTCCCTCGCCGAGCGCGCGGGCGGCGGTGCCGAGGCGGCGCACCGGGCGCAGCACGCCCCCGGTGGCCAGCAGCGCGAGGGCGAGCGCGGCCGCCAGGGCCGCGGCGTCCGCGATCAGCAGGGTGCGGGTGAACAGCCACAGGTCGGCGGCCTCCCGGCGCAGGCTCGCGGAGACGAACACCATCGGCGGCGTCGTGCGCCACGGCTCCTCCGGCGACGTCCGGAAGCCGGTGACGCTGGCGCCCACGAGCAGGTAGGGGGTGCCGTGCCGCTCGACGCGCTGGAAGACCACGCCCCGCGTCGCGCGCCGGGCGAACTCGGGGGTCACCGGGACGTCCAGAATGTCCGGCGGCGGGAGTTCGGCCTCGTCGGGCCGCGTCGGCACCGCGACCGCACGGCGCCCCGGCGCCCCGGCGAGCGCGTCCTCCAGCGCCGCGGACACCAGCGGCTCGGTGTCGGGCGGCAGGTCGGACGGGATCTGCTGGGCGAGGGTGGTGCGGATGTCGTTGATCACCGCGTCCTGGGCGCGCTGCAGCATCACCCGCCGCAGCAGCACGTAGGAGATGCCGGAGGCGAGCACGGACGCCAGCAGCGCGACCGCCGTGAACGCGGCCGCGAGGCGCACCCGGAGCCCGGTGAACCGGAGGCGCCGCACCCACGGCGCGGCGAGCCGGAGGGGGCCCCTCACGGCGCGGTGAACCGGTAGCCGAAGCCCCGGACCGTCTCGATCAGCCGCGGCTCGGCCGGCTCGTCCTCGATCTTGGCGCGGACCCGCTGGACGCAGGCGTCCACGAGCCGCGAGTCGCCCGGGTAGGTGTGCTCCCACACCTCGGCCAGCAGGTGCTGGCGGGTGAGGGCCTGGCCGGGGCGGCGCGTCAGCTCCAGCAGGAGCCGCAGCTCGGTCGGGGTGAGGCGCAGGTCGGTGCCGTCCTTGGTGACCTTCAGGGAGGTCCGGTCGACGACGAGGTCGCCGTAGACGGACCGGTCGAGGCGGGTCTGGTCCGCGCGGCGCAGGACCGCGCGTATCCGGGCGTCCAGGACCCGGGGCTCGACGGGCTTCACCACGTAGTCGTCGGCGCCGGCCTCCAGGCCGAGGACGATGTCGAGGTCGTCGCCCCGCGCGGTCAGCAGGATCACCGGCAGCGGGTCCTCCCGGCGGATCCGGCGGCACACCTCGATGCCGTCGATGCCGGGCAGCATCACGTCCAGGATCGCGATCTCGGGCCGGCGCGCCCGCAGCGCCTCCAGGCCGTCCTCGCCGGTGGCCCGGGACGTCACCCCGTGTCCCTGGCGGGTCAGCGCCAGCTCCAGCGCCGTCCGGGCGGACGGATCATCCTCGATCAGCAGAATGCTCGCCACCCGGTCATTATCGGCCGTCCGCGATCATCAACCGGGTTGTGTCACGAGATCCGGACATCTTCGGCACGAGATCATGACGGGCCGCCGGAACCGTGGAGCGCATGTCGCTCGCCCTGCTCCCGTCCCGCCGTCAATCGCCGCCCGCCCCGCCGGGCCCCCGCCGGCCGCGCGCCCTGCCGTGGCTGCTCGCCGCCGGCGTGCTCGCGCAGGCGGCGGTCCGGCTGTGGTTCGCCTGGTCGCGGACGGGCCCGGCGGCGAACCCGGACGAGACCGGCTACCTGCTCGCCGCCCGCCTGCTGGCCGGCGGTCCGGGCGGCGACCTGTCCGGGAACACCTTCTACCAGGGCGGATACCCGCTCCTGCTCACCCCGGCCTTCTGGTTCTCCTCCGCCCCGGCGACGGTCTACACGACCGTGATCACGATCAACGCGCTGCTGGGGGCGGCCCTGTTCCCCCTCGGGTACGCGGCGGCCCGCCGCTTCGGGCTGGCCCGCCGGCCCGCCCTGCCGCTGGCGTTCGCGGCGGCGCTGCTGCCCGCGACGACGTTCTTCGGCGCCTTCGCGCTCGCGGACGCCGTCCTGCCGACCCTCGTGCCGGCCTGGCTGCTGGCGCTGGACCGGTTCGTCCGGAACGGCCGGGCCGGGGACGCGGCCCTCGCGAGCCTGGCCGCGTCCTTCGCGGCGGCCGTGCACACCCGGGGCACGATCCTGCTCGCCGTCCACGCCGCCGCCCTGGTGGCCATGGCCCTGTCCGGGCGCCGGCGGATCCGCGCCGCGCTGGCCGGGGGCGCGGTCGCGCTGGCCGGGTACGCGGCGGGCTCGGCGCTGAACGCGCACATCCGCGCCGAGCTGTACCCGCGCGGCACGCGGGACCTCGCCGGGATCCTGGCGTCCCGGCTGACCACGGTCCCGGGGCAGGAGTGGGCGCTGTCGGGCGCGGCGGGGCAGCTCTGGTACCTGGTCGTGTCCACCTGGGGACTGGCGGGCGCCGGGCTGGTGGCCGTCGCGGCGGTGCTCGCGCGGCGGCGGACGCCCGCGGCGGACAGGTTCATGGCGGGCGTGCTGCTCGCCGCCACCTGCGGCATCGCCTACGCCTCCTCGGCCGCGCTGCCCGACGAGCACCGGGTGGGCAACTTCGCCTACGGCCGCTACCTGGCGTGCGTGGCGCTGGTCTACGCCCTCGCCGGGGCCGCGGCGCTCGGGCGCCTCACCGCGGGCCCGGCGATCCGGCTGGCGGCCGCGAGCGCCCTCCTCCTGGAGGGGGCCGCGCTGTGGGTCACCGCCTACGCGGGCGAGCGGCTCCGCACCCACATCTTCATCGGCTTCGACTTCCCCGAGGTCACGTTCCTGACCGCCGACCGGAGCGGGCTGCACCTCCAGGAGGCGACACTCGCCGCGCTCGCCCTGCTCGGCGGCCTGCTCGTGCTGACCAGGCCGAAGGCGACGGCCCTGGCGGCCGTCGCGATCGCCGGGGTGAACGTCGCGGCGCTGACGTTCGCGATGGGGCCGCACACTCGGCGCGTCCCCGCCGAGCCCCCGCTCCCCGGCCCGGCCTCGGGCGGGGTCGTCACGGACGCGTCGCTCAACTGGGCGGTCAGGACCGCGCTGATGTACCCCGTGTGGTGGACGCGCCTCGGAGCGTTCGACGTCCGCGCCGGACGGCCGCCCGCCCCGGGCGTGTGCACGGTCGTGGTGCCCCTCCCGGACGGGACGCCGCCCGAGGCGTCCTGGCCCGCGCACCCGGCGGGCTGGCTGCCGCACGCGGGACGGTTCTGGTCGGTGTCCTGGGTGGCCTGGCACGACCCGTCCTGCGCGGGCGCCGACCGGTAGTGCTCGGTAGCGCTCAGTAGCGCGTCACCAGCGCGATCCGGTCGTGGTCGATGAGGAAGCCGTCCGAGACGAAGGTGACCTCGCCCCCGTACTCCAGCACCGTCTCGATGACGTGGTCGACGGCGTCGTCGACCACGTCCGCGCCCTTGAGCACGCCGGGCATGCCCTCCACCGGGATCAGCTCGCCCTTGGTCCGCACCGCGGGCGCGTAGTAGCCGCGCTCGACGACCAGGTGCTCGCCGCGGCCCTCCTCCACCAGTTCCGTCACCTCGCACAGCCCGCCCGCGTACCGCTGGATGCTGCGCGCCGCCTCCAGCTCCGACAGCACGCCGACCTCGCGGAGGTCCTCGTAGGCGGCGAGCGCGGGCCTGGCCGCCTCGGCGAGCGCGCTCGGCGAGGCGCCGTCGAAGCTGCCGTCGACGCGTCCCGCCACGGTGACGTGCGGCCCCGCCACCTCGTCGAAGACCGCCTGGTGCCGGGTGACCCCGGCGACGACCAGCGGGCGCCGGTCCCGGGCGAGGACGCGTTCGAGGGCGGCCACCACGTCACGCATGGTCTGGCGGCGGCGCTCGCCCTCGCCGCCCTGCGCGGCCCGCCGCGCCTGCCGTCCGGCGCTCGCCTCGTCGATCGGCTCGGGCTCGACGGGGAAGCCGCCGCGGGCGTACTCGGTCAGCTCCGCGCCGAGTCCGCTCCACAGCCGCGTCCGGTGGTCCGACAGCGACAGCAGCCAGTAGCGCGGCGTGCGGGTGAAGGCGGCCACGAGGTCGCGGGTGGCGAACCCGGTGTCGACGACCACCCGCTCGTCCACGGGCTGGCCGATCGTGAACGCGTGGTGCTCGCCGTGCGGGGCGGCGAACAGGACGAGCGCGTCGGAGGCGTGCCGGGGGTCGACCTCGCCCGCGGCGCGCTCCAGCCCCCGGACGACGTGGTCGGCGGCGTCGGGCTCCACCCGGGGGTCGTCGTGGAGGCGGCGGCGCACCTCCCCCAGCAGGTTCCGCAGCCGGATGCGGTCCTGCCGGCCGTCCCGGGCGGAGCGGTGCGTCGGCATCAGCACCGACACCGCGGGGTAGGGCCTCGGCTTGCGCAGCGCGGACAGGGTGACAGCGTCCATGATCCCCCGATCGTCGCTCTTTATTGTTTCTGTCTCTTTTGTAGCGACTTGTCGGTAAATGAGGCGTAAGGCCCGTCCGATTTGCGGGCCGGGACGTCATCCCGGCGTGATGAAGGCCGTCTCGTAGGCGAAGATCACTGCCTGGGTCCGGTCGCGGGCCTGCATCTTGGCGAGGATGTTCCCCACGTGCGTCTTCACCGTCTGCGGGCTCACGAAGAGCTCACCGGCGATCTCGGCGTTCGACTGGCCCTTGGCCATCAGCCGCAGCACGTCGCCCTCCCGCTCGGTGAGCCGGGCGTGCCAGGCCGCGCCCCCGGCGGCGGACGTCCCGTGCCGCCCGGCCAGCTCCCGGATCGCCGCCGGGAACAGCAGGCTGTCGCCGTGCGCGACCATCCGGATCGCCTGCAGGATCTCCTCCGGCCGCGTCCGCTTGAGCAGGAAGCCGTTCGCGCCCGCCTTCAGCGCGTCGTAGACGTACTCGTCGTTCTCGAACGTGGTGACGACGATGATCCGCGGCGGCTCCGGCACGGTGGCGAGGATGTGGCGGGTCGCCTGGATGCCGTCGAGCCGCGGCATCCGCACGTCCATCAGCACGACGTCGGGGCGCAGCCGCCGCACCTCGCCCGGCACCTCCGTCCCGTCCGACGCCTCGCCGACGACGGCCAGGTCGTCCTCGGCGTCGATGATGGCGGCGAGCCCCGCCCGGATCAGCCGCTCGTCGTCGACGAGAAGAACCTTGATCGTCATGATCCGGACCTTAGCGGCAGCGAGACGCGGAACCGCCAGCGGTCGCCGTCGGCCCCGGCGCTCATGTCGCCGCGCAGCACGGTGACGCGCTCGCGGACCCCGCCGAGACCGCGGCCGCCGCCGTGGCCCGCGCCCTCGCCGCCGGTCGCGCCGAGCGGATTGGTCATCTCGACCTCCAGCCGTTCCCCGTCGGTGCCGAGCCGCAGCCGCACCGGCACCTTCCCCGCGTGCCGCAGGGCGTTCGTCAGGCCCTCCTGGACGATCCGGTACGCCTCCCGCGACACCGCCGCCGGGACGTGCTCCACCTCCGGGTCCACCTCGGCGTCCAGCGCCACCCCGGCGATCCGCGTCTGCTCCAGCAGCCGTCCGAGGTCCTTCAGCGTGGCCTGCGGGGCGGGCCGGGAGCGGTCGTCGCGCAGCAGCCCGAGCACGTGGTCGAGGTCCTCCAGCGCGGCCCGGGCCGAGTCCTCGATCGCGGCGAGCGCCTCGCGGGCGAACTCCGGGTCGCTGTCCAGCACCCGCCCGGCCGCCCCCGCCTGCAGGGTCACCACGCTGAGCGCGTGCCCCACCGAGTCGTGCAGCTCCCTCGCCAGCCGGTTGCGCTCGGCGAGCCTGACGGCCTCGGCCCGCATCCCGGCCAGCCGCTCCGCGGCGGACGGGCCGAGGAACACCGGCGCCAGCCGGGCCAGCAGCGCGCCCGCCCCCACGATCAGCGCGAGCAGCAGGGCCAGCGACGCCAGCCCGATCAGCGGCGCGGGCCACTGGTGCCAGGCGTCCTGCCAGCCCCACGACTTCAGGAAGCGGGTGTCCCAGCTCACCGCCGGCGCGATGAGCATCACGACGGCGGCCGGGGGGAGGACCAGGCTCAGCCCGCTGACCACGACGCCCGTGCCGAGGTGCAGCGTGAACCACGCGGCGGTGCGGCCGCGGCTCTCCCAGGTGCCCGCCGAACCGGGCACGAGCCCGGCGGCGGGCCCCCCGAGCAGCTCCTTGGCCAGGGAACTCTCCAGCAGCCGCACCGTCGGCACGAGCCCGGTGACGAACGTCGCGGCCGCCGGCATGACGACCAGCATCAGCACGCCCTTGAACAGGCTGTTGCCCATCGGCAGCAGCGGGGTCATGCTGATCGCCAGGAACCAGTACGGCATCAGCAGCGCGCCGCCCACGACGAGGTGGGACCAGCGCCGCCAGGTCGTCCGCTCGATCAGCGGGCGGAGCACACGGAGCACGTCCTGATCCTGACAGAATCGGCGGCCCGGACACTCCCCCGTACGGGGGAAGGCGAGCTCACGCGTTGTCCTTCTCTCCGGCGGCGCGGTCTCCGGCGGCGCGGTCGCGCTCGGCGAGCTTGGCCAGGCGCGCGTTGTAGGCGGCGAGCTCGTCGTCCTCGGGGCGCCCCCCGGCGCTCGCGGCCCGGTCGGCCTTGCGGTCCATGCGCCGCGCCTGCCGCTGGTCGTGGGCGTACCACTGGAACGCCAGCACGATCAGGACGATGAACGTCGGCACCTCGCCGAAGCCCCACGCGATGGAGCCGCCGGTGTGCTGGTCGTGCAGGATCGTGGTGCCCCACGGCGGGTCGACGGCGGTGTACCAGCCGCGGGCGAGCGCCTGGCTCATGTTCATCAGGGCGATGCCGAAGAACGCGTGGAACGGCATCGTGACGAACAGCAGCAGCAGCCGGGCCGGATAGGGCAGCTTCCGCGGCGCCGGGTCGACGCCGAGCAGCACCCAGAAGAACAGGGACCCGCTGGCCAGGAAGTGGACCATCATCGCGATATGGCCGAGATGGTTGCGCATCGCGGCCTCGAACAGCGGCGTGAAGTACAGGACGAACGTACTCACCACGAAGACGAGGGTCGCGACCGCGGGATGGGCGATGACCGCGAGGTACCGGCTGTGCAGCACGGCGGTGAGCCACTCGCGCGGGCCGCGGTCGCCGCGCACGCGGGCGGGCCTGAGCGCCCGCAGCGCCAGCGTCACCGGCGCGCCGACGACGAGGAAGATCGGCGTCAGCATGTTCAGCACCATGTGCTGCGCCATGTGCACGCTGAACAGGATCGGCGCGTACCTGGCGACGCCGGTCTGGGTGACGGCCACGATCGTCAGGAGCCCGATCAGCCAGGACGCGGTGCGCCCCCAGGACCAGGAGTCGCCGCGTCGCCGCAGCCGGACGACGGCCGCGAGGTACAGGCCGCCGAGGACGACGACGAGCGCGGCGAAGAACAGGTCGAACTGCCCCAGCGTCAGCAGCCGCACGGGGGTGACCTGCGGGGGCATGTCGTAGCCGAGCAGCGACTTGACCGCGGACTCCGGCTCGGCCGGCGCGGGCGGCGCGGTCCGGGCCAGCGCGACGGCGAGGCCCATGGTGGCGCCCATCACGGCGGCCTCGACGGACGCGAACCGGGCGAACGCCCCCGGCCTGCCGTCCGCCACCGCGGGCAGCGTCCGCGTCCGGTGCCACCAGCCGAACCAGCCGAGCAGGCAGAACGCGATGATCTTGCCGAGCGCGAGCCGTCCGTAGTCGGTCTCGACCATCTCCCGCGGATCCGGCAGCCGGGCGATCACGTTCACCAGGCCGCTGGCGCCGACGACGACGTAGCACCAGAGGGCCATGCGGCTGAACCGCTCCGCCACCAGCGCGAGCCGGTCGCGGCGCAGCAGCGTGTGGGCGCCGACGATCGCGAGCCCGCCGACCCACGGGGCGACCGCGGCGACGTGCAGGGCGACGCCGGTCGTCGCGGTGGAGTGGTTGGCGGCCGAGGCCGAGTGCCCGGTGAGCGGCGCGGGCAGCAGCGCGATCCCGGCCAGGGCGAGCAGCCCGAACGCGGCGGCGGGCGTGGTGGTGGTGCGGGCCAGCAGCGCCACCACGACGGCCAGCAGCACCACGATCATGAGGGCTGTGCCCTGCGGCAGCGAGCCGACGTAGCTGCTCAGCTCGCTGCCGGTGAGGACGTCGCCGACCGGCTGGCCGAGCACGTCCGCGACGGTGAACACCAGCGTTGCCGCCGCGGCGGCGGCCCAGGCGGCGGCGATCCAGGAGGCGGCGTTCAGGTAGCCGAGGGCGTCCCCGGACAGCCGCGGCGCGGCGCGCCCGCCCTCGACGGGCAGGAACGCGGCCGCGGCCAGCAGGGCCCCGACGGTCAGCGCGGACAGCAGGTCCGTCGCCGCCCGGGAGACCGGCAGCCCCCAGCGGGTGAGGGCGCCCGCGTCGCCGAGGCCGGGGATGACCTTCTCGGTGGCCGAGCCGCCGAGGACGAGCCCGGCCACCAGCAGGACGGCGCACGCGGCCAGGGCGGCCGCCCCCGCCCGCCAGACGGCCAGGCTCCCCTTACTCACCGCCGGTTGCCGCCTGGTGCTTGCGCTTGGCGCGGAACACGATGGCCACGCCGATGCCGACGCCGACGAGCAGGCCGCCGATGATCAGCACCCACAGCAGCATGCCCGAGCCGGAGTCCTCCTCGGCCTCGTTCTTCTCCTGGTCGGCCTTGAGCGGCTGCTCGTCGGAGTTGGCGGCCGGGCCGGTCTGCTCCTCGGCGCCGACCCCGCCCGCGGTGGGCGCGGGCGCGGCGCCCTCGGCGCCGCCACCGGTCACTCTGAACGTCAGGTCGTTCCCCTCGATCGGGTGTCCGTCCTCGCCGACGACCCGGTAGGCGACCGTGTAGGAGCCGGCGGGCAGCGGCCCGGACAGCTTCTGCGTGACCTTGGTCCCGGCGCGCTCGGCGGCGCCCGCCTGGAACTCCTTCTTCTTCCCGTCGCTGACGACGACCTTCGCCAGGCTGATCTTGTCGCTGAAGACCAGCGTGACCTCGGTGACCGCGTCCGCCGGCTTGCCCTTCTCGGGCGTGCTGCCGACCAGCTTCGTGTGCGCCATCGCGGGCGGCGCGGTGAAGGCGCCGAAGGCGAGCGCGGCGGCGGCGATCAGACCGAGGCGGCGCAGGGGCCGGCGGGACTTGAGCATGTTCATGGAGGGCCGGGTTCTCTAGTGAGTCGAAGGGCTCCGTCTACCCTACTGAGCCCGCCGCCATGACACGTCCCGGGTCCGCGACGGCGGCGGGCCGGGAGGGGCGGCGCCGGTCAGTTGCACCCGCAGTCGCAGCCGCAGCAGTCGCACGAGTCGCAGCAGTCACAGCAGTTGCAGCAGTCGCAGCAGCTCCCGTCGCAGCCGCCGCCGTCGCAGCCGTCGAGGTGCCGGGTGCACCAGCAGCGGTCGTCGCAGGAGTCGCCGTGGTGGTCGCTCCACTCGGGCTGGAAGATCCCGCAGGTGGCGCAGACGAGCGTCCCGGTGAAGCACGGGATCGGCCAGCCGGGGCGCGGGGGCCGCGGCCCCCGCCTGGCCAGGTCCGCGGGGGCGGCGAAGGCCCGCCCGACCGAGCGCCCCGCCTCGCGGTCCAGCAGGGCCCGGACGAGGCGCGGCCTCTCCAGCTCCAGCTCGGCGAGCGCGAGCCGCAGCCCGTGCAGCGCGTCGTCGGCGTGCCGGCGGGCCTCGTCGAGGGTGGTGCCGGTCGCGAGGAGCGGGTTGTACGCGCCCGCCGCCTCGTCCTCGGCGAGGTCCTCGACGGCGTCGATGAGGTGGGCGAGGCGCCCGAAGAAGCGGCCCGCCTCGGCGAGCGTCTCGGTGTTGCCCTCCTTGCCCGCCAGGACGGCCGTGTGCGCGAACACGGCGGCGACCGCCGTCTCGGTCGGCTCGGTCAGATCCAGGAGCCCGAGGCCGGGGGCCGCCTCCAGGAGCGGCTGCCGGGCGACGGCGTCGCGCAGCACCGCCGGGTCGAACCCGACGGCGGCGCCCGTGCGGCCGCCCGCGGCGTCCCACCGGTCGGCCGTCCGTCCGGCCGCGGCGGCCACGAGCCGGCGCGCGTAGGGCCCGTCGCCGTCGGCCACGTGGTCGCGCGTCTTGCCCGCGGCGAGCAGCAGGGACGCGGCCGCGGCGAGCTGCGCGCCCTGCGCCCGCGCGGTGACGACCTCGGCGGTCCTCATCCCGCGCAGGGCGCACGGCCCGGCCTTGCGGCGCGGCGACAACTCCGGGGCCTGCGCCTCCACCAGCACCGACACCAGCAGCCCGTCGTAGTTGGTGACGAGCCGCGCGGCCTGGCCGTGCTCGGCCCGCAGCGTCAGGCACAGCCCGCACAGGTGGGCCATCCAGTCCTTGAACAGGGATCCGCACAGAACATGACGGCAGGGCCGAACAACACCGAACACGAAGAACTCCCCCATCTCACACCGACCGCAGCATTATTCATGGACGCGGCGGAGCGCGAAACGGTTCGGCCGGAACGGTCCGATCAGACCCCCACGCAGGTCAGGGCGCGGCGGTAGGCGGCCATCCGGGGCCCGTCGGAGGTCCCCGTCCCGGCCAGCACCTCGGCGAGGTCGAACCACGCCTGCGCGGCCTCCCGGGAGGACTCCATCTCCTCCAGGCAGGTCGCGGCCCGGGTCAGCACCTCGACCGCGCGGTCGTGCCGGCCGAGCCGCACCGAGGCCTCGCCGAGCACGGTCAGCGCCCCGGCGGTGGCGCGGCGCGGGGCGTCCCCGAGCAGGTCCAGGGCCTCCTCGGCGAGCGCCACCGCCTCGGCGGGGCGGCCGAGCGCGGTCTCGGCGCGGGCGAGCTCGGTCAGGCACCAGGCCACGTCGATCTCGCCGGAGGAGCTGGCGCTGATCTCGCCGCGCACCCGGGCGAGCAGCTCGCGGGCGCGGGCGGCCTGGTCGGGCTTGGCCCGCAGCAGCAGGCCCGCGTAGATGACGCGGAGCCGGTTGAGGTTGCGGGGGTCCTCGCCGTCGCCGGCCAGCATCAGGGCCCGCTCGGCGAGCGAGACGCCGTCGTCGTACTCGCCGCGGATCTCCGCGACGTAGGCGGCCTCCCAGTAGGCGACCATGCGCGCGCGGGGGCTGCCGATCCGCTCGGCGCGCTCGACGAGCTGGGCGGCGAGCTGGCGGGCCCGGACGAGGTCGCCGCGCTCGATGAACGCCGACAGCAGCGCCGCGCCGAGGTCCACGGCGGCGTCGGTGGAGTCGGCGCCGGTGGCGACGAGGTGCCGCAGCGCGGTCTCGGCGGCCTCCACGCCCGCGCTGATGTCGCCGCGCTCGCGCAGGCAGCGGCTCAGCGCGACGTGCACCTTGGCCCAGTGGTCGAGGTCGGCCTCGGCGGACGCCTGCTCGGTCAGCGTCGTCAGCTCGGAGATCGCCTCCTCCAGCTCGCCCGCGGCCTCCAGCGCGAGCGCGTGGCCCCAGCGGGCCTGGTGCAGCATGTCGGGCAGCGCGACCGCGTCGGCGCTCGCGAGCACCTCGGCGAACCGGGCCCGCGCCTCGGCCGCCGCGCCGTTGCTGAGCGCGATCTCGGCGTAGTCGAGGGTGACGCGCAGCTCGTCCACGACGTCCTCGCTGACGCCGCTGACGAGGTAGGTGGCCGAGCAGTTCAGCTTCGCCGCCAGCAGGTCGACGACGCTCGGCGCCGGCACCCGCTTGTCGCTCTCGATCAGCGAGATGTAACTGTCGGACAGCTCGGGGAAGGCGAGCTGCGCCTGGCTCACGCCCTGCCGGATCCGCAGGGCGCGAATGCGCTGCCCCAGTGTCTCCCGATCCATCGTTTGACCACCGCCTACAAGGTGCTCGCCGCGCGCAGGGCGAGGAAGAAGTCGACTCGGTCTTCAAGTCTGCCGAGATCCCGACCGGTGAGGTCCTCGATTCGCCGGATTCGGTACCGAAGCGTGTTCACATGGACGTGCAGCCGCGTCGCGGTGCGGCTCCAGGAGCCCGAGCAGGACAGGAAGACCTCCAGCGTGTGCACGAGATCGGCCTGCCTGGTGCTGTCGTACTCCTCCAGGGGGCCGAGCATCCGCGCGCGGAAGGACGACCGCGTCCGCTCCGGGACGGACGCCAGCAGCCACGCGTAGGAGTCCAGGGCGGTCGCCCCGGCGGAGTCTCGCATTCGCACCAGGGCAGGCTATAGGCGGCGCATCACCCCCGTCACGCTGCGAAGGCCGCGAATCACGTCCCGCCGACATCTCTTCGCGCGGCCCTCTGGCCTCACCCGGGTCCCGGACGGCTACC
Organism: Actinomadura coerulea; assembly: GCF_014208105.1. Taxonomy (NCBI): domain Bacteria; kingdom Bacillati; phylum Actinomycetota; class Actinomycetes; order Streptosporangiales; family Thermomonosporaceae; genus Actinomadura; species Actinomadura coerulea. The sequence goes on along the minus strand of NZ_JACHMQ010000001.1, from coordinate 521,696 downwards.
CTGTGCACGCCGTTTCCGAACACCATGCTGCTGAAAGCGGAGCGCCCGTCATGTCCAAGACCCAGGCCGAACCGGCCGACGATTCACCACTGGCGAGCGGGCGCGGGCCGCTGGAGCGGCTGTTCGAACTGACCGCGCGCGGCACCACCGTCCCGCGCGAGCTGCGCGGCGGCGTGACCACGTTCTTCGCGATGGCCTACATCATCCTGCTGAACCCGCTCATCCTCGGCGGGGCGAAGGACGTCAACCAGGCGACCCTGTCGATCCCGCAGCTGACCACGATGACGGCGCTGTCCGCCGCGGTCACCACGGTGATCATGGGCCTGGTGGGGAACGCGCCGCTGGCGCTCGCCGCGGGCCTCGGCATCAACGCGGTCGTGGCCTTCCAGGCGGCGCCGGTGATGACCTGGCCGGAGGCGATGGGCCTCGTGGTGATCGAGGGCGTGGTCATCGTGCTGCTGGCGGTCACCGGCGTGCGCGAGCGGATCATGAACTCGATCCCGCTGGCGCTCAAGCACGCGATCGCGGTCGGGATCGGCGCGTTCATCGCGCTGGTCGGCCTCTACGACGCCGGGTTCGTCACCTCCAGCGCCACGAGCCCGCCGCTGTCGCTCGGGACGGGCGGCCGGCTGGAGACGTGGCCGGCGCTGGTGTTCGCGGCCACCCTGGTTCTGATGATCGTCCTGTACGTGCGGCGGGTGCCCGGCGCGATCCTGATCAGCATCGTCGCCGGGACGGTCGGGGCCGTGCTCATCCAGGAGAACGCGTCCGTCAAGAAGGGCGGCTGGGGCGTGGTCACCCCGGACATGCCCGACAAGCTTTTCGCCGCCCCCGACTTCGGGCTGTTCGGGCAGATCTCCCTGTTCGGCGGGTTCGCCCGGGCCGGAGTGATCACCGCGCTGGTCGTGCTGTTCACGCTGGTGCTGTCGGGGTTCTTCGACGCGATGGGGACGATCCTCGGCATCAGCGACGAGGCGGGCCTGGTGAGCGAGAAGGGCGAGGTGCCCCGCCTCGGCCGGATCCTGTCGGTGGACGGGCTGTCCGCCGCGTTCGGCGGGCTCACCAGCTCGTCGGCGAACACGGTGTTCGTCGAGTCGGCGGCGGGCGTCGGCGAGGGCGCCCGCACCGGCCTGGCCAACATCGCCACGGGCGCGCTGTTCGCGGTGACGCTGTTCCTCACCCCGCTGGCGGCGACCGTCCCGGCGCAGGCCGCGGCGCCCGCCCTGGTCGTGGTCGGCGCGCTGATGATGACGCAGGTCGCCAAGGTCGACTGGAACGACCTGGAGATCACGATTCCGGCGTTCCTCACCATCGTGCTGATGCCCTTCACCTTCTCGATCACCACCGGGCTGGGCATGGGCATCGTCGGCTACGTGGTCATCAAGGCCACGCGCGGGAAGATCCGCGAGATCTCCCCCGCCCTGTGGATCGTGGCCGCCCTGTTCGTGGTCTTCTTCGCCATCCACCCCATCGAGGAGTGGCTCGGCGTCGGATGACCCCCGCCCGGGGCGCCCGCGCGGGCGCCCCGGGGAAACACGGACGCACGGTGACCGCTCCGCGACGCAACTCGCCCGTTTGTAGGTCCCGGAGGCCCTTGCGGGTGTCAAATAGTGTCGGCATGGCGTAAGCAGAAGGAAGGGCCTTACCCCCCGGCGTGAAAGGCGTGGCTGTGGTGTCCGCGGACTCTCCCTCCCACCCGTCCCCGCCAAGTCACGTCCTGCTGGCGCCTGACAGGTTCCCGGGAGCGCTGACCGCCGCGCGGGCGGCGCGGCATCTCGCCGCCGGGCTGCGCCGTGCGCGTCCCGACGTCGCGCTGGTGGAGCTTCCCGTCGCCGACGGCGGCGACGGGACCGTCGAGGCCGCGGTGACCGCCGGGTGGCGGCGCGTCGAGGTCGAGGTGTGCGGGCCCACCGGCCGCCCGGTGACGGCGCGGCTGGCGCTGAACGGCACCAGCGCGGTGGTCGAGCTGGCGGAGGCGTCCGGGCTGCGGCGGCTACCCGGCGGCCGCCCGCGCCCGCTCACCGCCTCCAGCGTCGGCACGGGCCAGCTGCTCGCCCACGCCGTCCGGCTCGGCGCACGGCGGATCGTCCTCGGCCTCGGCGGCGGCGCGTGCACCGACGGCGGCGCGGGCCTCGTCCAGGGGCTCGGCGGGCGGCTGCTGGACGCGCTCGGCAAGGACCTGCCGCCCGGCGGGGCGGCGCTGCGCTCGCTGCACGCCCTCGACCTGCGCGGCCTGCCCGACATGTCGGGCATAGAGGTGGTGGTGGCGGCCGACTCCGCGGGCCCGCTCCTCGGCCGCACCGGCGCCGCCGCGGTGGACGGGCCGCGCCGCGGCGCGAACCGCGACGAGGTGCGGCTGCTGGACGCGGGCCTGCGCCGGTGGGCCGACCTGGCCGAGGCGGCGGCCCGCAGGGCGGCCCGCGACCTGCCCGGCGCCGGGACGGCGGGCGGCGTCGGGTTCGCCGCGCTCACCTTCCTCGGCGCGACGATCGAGCCCGGCCCGGCCCTGATGCTCGACCTGCTGGGCTTCGCGGAGAAGGCGCGCGGCGCCCGCCTGGTCGTCACCGGGGAAGGTGTCCTCGACACCCGCTCGCTGCGGGGCAGCGCGCCGGTGCACGTCGCCCGCGCCGCCGCCCGCGCCGGCGCGCCGGTCGTCGCGGTGGCGGGCCGCCGGGGCCTCACCGGCGAGCAGCTGCGCAAGGCGCGGATCCAGGCGGCGTACGCGCTGGCCGACATCGAGCCGGACGACGAGCGCCGCGTCCGCCGCGCGGGCCCGCTGCTGGAGCAGCTGACCGTCGCGATCGCCGACGAGTGGCTGCCCCGGGGCGCCCCGTAGCCCGGACCGCTCCAACGGACGCGCTCCCCGCGCCGCCTTGGGGCGCTCTTTACACAGTGTCGTCGAAAGGCTCGATGCCTTGACACAGTGCGCATAGCCGGGCATCGCCGCCGCCCCGCACGCTGGAGGCGTACATCCTGGTCAGCGTTGACAGAGGAGCTCCCGGTGAAGATCGGTGTCCCACGAGAGGTCAAGAACCACGAGTACCGGGTGGCGATCACCCCGGCGGGGGCCCACGAGCTCACCCGGCACGGCCACGAGGTGTTCGTGGAGCGGGGCGCCGGGACCGGCTCGGCGATCCCCGACGACGACTTCGCCGCCGCGGGCGCCAAGATCCTCGACGGCCCGGACGAGGTCTGGGCCGAGGGCGAGCTGATCCTCAAGGTGAAGGAGCCGATCGCGCCGGAGTACCACCGGATGCGCGAGGGCCAGGTCCTGTTCACCTACCTGCACCTGGCCGCGTCCCGCGAGTGCACCGACGCGCTCCTGGCGGCCGGCGTCACCGCGATCGCCTACGAGACGGTCCAGCTCCCGGACCGCTCCCTGCCGCTGCTCGCCCCCATGTCCGAGGTCGCCGGACGGCTCGCCCCGCAGGTCGGCGCCTACAACCTGATGTCGTTCAACGGGGGGCGCGGCGTCCTGCCGGGCGGCGTGCCCGGGGTCGCGCCCGCCAAGGTCGTCGTCATCGGCGGAGGCGTGTCCGGCCTCAACGCCGCGCAGATCGCCGTCGGCATGGGCGCGGACGTCACCGTCCTCGACGTCGACGTCGACCGGCTGCGCGAGATCGACGCCGTCTACCAGGGCCGCCTGCGGACGCTGGTGTCCAGCGCCTACACGATCGAGCAGCAGGCCCGCGCCGCCGACCTCGTCATCGGCGCCGTGCTCATCCCGGGCGCGCGGGCGCCCAAGCTGATCTCCAACGAGCTGGTGTCCCGGATGAAGACCGGCTCGGTGCTGGTGGACATCGCCATCGACCAGGGCGGCTGCTTCGAGGACTCCCGCCCCACCACGCACGCCGACCCCACCTACCGGGTACACGGCTCGACGTTCTACTGCGTCGCGAACATGCCCGGTTCCGTCCCCAACACCTCCACCTACGCCCTGACCGGCGTGACGCTCCCCTACGCCGTCCAGATCGCCGACAAGGGCTGGCGTCAGGCGCTGCACGCCGACGCGTCCCTCGCCCGCGGCCTCAACGCCCACGCCGGCGCGCTCGTCTACGACCACGTCGCCGAGGCCCACGGCCTGCCGTACACCCCCCTCACCTCGATCCTCGACTGACGGCCTCACCCGTCCTCTCACCGTTCCGGGGGGTTCTTGGGAGGCGGCCCGCCGGGTAGACAGGCGGGCATGGGTGAACTGATCTTGGTGCGGCACGGGGAGACCGAGTGGAGCCGGGCGCGGCGGCACACCGGGCGGACGGACCTGCCGCTGACGCCGCGGGGCGAGGAGCAGGCCCGCGCGCTGCGCGGCGCGCTGGCCGGGCGGACCTTCGCGCGGACGCTGGTCAGCCCCGCCGAGCGGGCGCGGCGGACCGCCGAGCTCGCCGGGATGCGGGCGGACGAGATCGTCCCCGACCTGTGGGAGTGGGACTACGGCGGCTACGAGGGCATCAGCACCCGGGCGATCCGCGAGGAGCGGCCGGGCTGGTTCCTGTGGGACGACGGGGTGGTCCCGGGCGACGCCGGCCATCCGGGCGAGACCGTCGAGCAGGTCGGCGCGCGGGCGGACGCGGTGCTCGCGCGGGCGCGGGCGCTGCTGGACGATGGCGACGTCGCGCTGGTCGCGCACGGCCACGTCCTGCGGGTCCTGACGGCGCGATGGCTCGGCCTGGAACCGGCGCTGGGGCGGCTGTTCGCGCTCGACACCGGGACCGTGTCGGCGCTCGGCTCCGAGCACGACCGGCCCGTCGTCAGCGCCTGGAACGTGCCCGCACCCTGAGGCCTCCCACCGCATAAGGTACCTGTTGGGGGATGTCCCCCAGGGGTACCCGGGCGAGCGCCCCCGACGGATTGCGAGGACGGAGATGGCGACCAGCGACACCCCCACCCGCGGGTACACCGCCACGAAGGACCAGCTGCAGACGCGGCTCGCCCGGATCGAGGGCCAGGTGCGCGGCATCGACCGGATGGTCGAGGAGGACCGCTACTGCATCGACATCCTCACGCAGATCAGCGCCGTCCAGGCGGCGCTGGACAAGGTGGCGCTCGGCCTGCTGGACGGGCACGTCCGGCACTGCGTGGCCGAGGGCGCCGAGGAGGGCAAGGGCGAGGCGATGTCGACCGAGCTGATGGCGGCCGTCGGGCGGCTCATGCGCCGCGGCTGAGGCACCGGCCCGGGCGGGGCGCTCCACGCCCCGGCCGGCGGGGAGACGGGCGACCGGGAACCGACGCGAGGGGGCCGACCATGAGCGAGAACCCGGCCACGAGGGCGGCGCCGACCGGCGGCGCCGACCGGCTCGACCGGCTCGACCGGCCGACGATCGTCCTCGGCCTGGTCATCGTGTCGGGGACCGTCATGGCGATCCTCGACACCACGATCGTCAACGTCGCGCTGGAGACGCTCGGCCGCGACTTCCACACCGGCCTGTCGACGATCCAGTGGGTCATCACCGGCTACATGCTGGCGATGGGCACCGTCATCCCGCTCACCGGCTGGGCCGTCGACCGGTTCGGCGGGCGCCGCGTGTGGATGACCTCGATCGTGCTCTTCGTCCTCGGGTCGGTCCTGTCGGGCGCTGCCTGGAACATCGGGTCGCTGATCGTCTTCCGGGTCGTGCAGGGGCTCGGCGGCGGCATGCTGATGCCGACCGGCATGGCCATCCTGACGATGGCGGCCGGGCCGCGCCGGATGGGCCGCATGATGAGCATCGTCGGCGTCCCGATGCTGCTCGGGCCGGTGCTCGGCCCCGTCCTCGGCGGGTGGCTGGTCCAGGACGTCGACTGGCGCTGGATCTTCTTCGTCAACCTGCCCGTCGGCGCGCTCGCCTTCGCGCTCGCGTGGTGGAAGGTGCCGCACGACCACGGGGAGCACGCGGCGCCCGGGGTCGACCTGCGCGGGCTGCTCCTGCTGCCGCCCGGGTTCGTCCTGCTCATCTACGGCCTGTCCACGGCGAGCAGCGGCGGCGGCTTCGGGCGCCCGTCCACGATCGCGTGGCTGGCCGGCGGCGCGGTCCTGGTGGCGCTGTTCGCGCTGCACAGCCTGCGGCGCCGCGAGCGCGCGCTGATCGACGTGCGGCTGTTCGCCGACCGGACGTTCGCGACCGCGGCCGTCGCGGTGTTCTTCGTCGGCATCGCGCTGATGGGCTCGATGCTGCTGATCCCGCTGTACTTCCAGATCGCCCGGGGCGAGGGTGCGTTCGCGGCGGGTCTGCTCCTCGCCCCGCAGGGCCTCGGCGCCGCGACCGCGATGCCGCTCGCCGGGGTGGTCACCGACAAGCTCGGCGCCGGGCGGATCGTCCCCGTCGGCATCGTCGTCCTGGTGCTCGGCACCGTCCCGTTCGCGACGGTGGGCGCCGACACCCCCTACTGGCTGCTCGGCGGCGCCCTCTACGTGCGGGGCCTCGGTCTCGGCTGCACGATGATGCCCACGATGTCGGCGGCGCTGACGACGCTGAGCCGGGCGGTCGTGCCGCGGGCCAGCAGCACGCTGAACATCATCATCCAGCTCGGCGGGTCGGTCGGCACGGCGCTGCTCGCCGTCGTCCTGTCCCGCCAGATCAGCGACCGCGTCCCGCGGCCGGGCGGGGGCGGCGGCGCCGCGGGCGGGCCGGGGCAGATCCCCGAGCGGATCCGCGAGCAGGTCGCGCCCCAGCTGGCCGACGCGTTCGCGCACACGTTCCGGGTCGCGCTCATCCTCACCGCCGTGCTGATCGTGCCCGCGCTGCTGCTCCCGCGGCGCGGCGCCCGCGACCACGGCACCGCGCCGGACGCTCCCCCGCCGGTGTGAGCCTCAGGAGGCGATCGACCAGGTGGCCAGGCCCGTCTCCCGCTCGCGCGTGAGGCGCCTGGCCCGCCGGGCGTCCGGCGAGTACCGGAAGCGCTCCGGGACGACCTGCGTGGTGCGGTAGAGGCCCTTCAGCGTCATCGTCGCGGCCAGGTCCGAGGTCGGCAGCCCCGGCAGCCCGTACATGCGGCGGGCCCAGCGCGGCAGTGTCGACACGACCAGCACGCCGAGGCCGGGCGCGGCGAGCTTGAGCGGCAGCAGCTGCCGCGGCACGGCGGGGCTGAACATACGGCGCAGCCCCTCGCGCGCCTCCCGGCACGCGAAGATCTGCCGCCGCATGCCGGCGTAGTAGTCCCGCATGTCCGCGACGGTGGCCGGCACGTCCGCCGGGTCGAGGCCGACGACCGCGGCGGCGCGGCGCTGCTCGTCCACGAACGCGTCGGCGTCGCGGGCGGTCAGCGGCACCCCGGCGCGGCGGGCCACGTCCAGGTAGGAGTCGACCTCGCCCATGTGGACCCACAGCAGGTTCTCGGGGTCGTCGACCGGGAACGTCTCGCCGGTGCGCATGTCGAGACCGGTCAGCCTGGAGTGGAGCCGGCGGACGCGGCGACCCACCCGCTCGACCTCCTCGTGCGTGCCGTAGGTGCGGACGCGGACGAACTCGACCGTCCGGACGAGCCGCGCCCACGCCGCGGAGGGGTCCATGAGCTCGGAGTTCTGCGCGGTGCCCCACATCGTGCGCGGGTGCAGCGCCTGGAGCAGCAGCGCACGGACGCCGCCGACGATCAGCACGGGCTCCCCCATGACATGCCAGGTCACCGAGCCCGGCCCGAACAGCCCGAGGTCCGCCCTCTCCTCGCTCGCCGCGTGCATGCCGACCGCCTTCCGCCGCCGCGGCCGGGCGCGCCCCCGCGCCGCGTAATCGGAGACTTACCCTGCCATGACGGCCGTCACACGATCAATCCCCGTCGTCCTCCGCGATCGCCTCGTCCTGCTCCTCCGGCTCGGTCTGCTCGGTGATCCAGGCGAGGTAGTCCATGCTGCCCGCCACCACCGGCGTCGCGATGATCTCCGGGGTGTCGTAGGAGTGCCCCTCGGTGATCAGGGAGGCCAGCTCGTCGAACCGGTCGGCGGAGGTCTTGAACAGCACCATCCACTCCTCCGCCGACTCGATCTCGCCCTCCCACCAGTAGGTACTGGCGATCGGGCCCACCAGCTGCGCGCAGGCCGCGAGCCGCTCGGCGACCGCCGAGCGGGCCAGCTCGGCCGCCTCGGCGCGGGAGTCGGTCGTGGTCGTCACCTGCACGTATGAGTGCGCCATGGCACGACTCCTTCCCGTTGGCCGTCCGGGCACGCCCCCGGGTAGGCAAGTGTCATCGGGCCGGACGGACGACGAGCGCGCTGCCGCCGCCCCGCCGGGTCGGCTCGGCGACCGCCTGCACGAGCCCCGGCCGCAGGAACTCCAGCCCGGTCGCGGCGCCGATCACGCCCCGCGGCGGGCCGGGGAACAGCTCCAGCCGGTGCCCGCGGGCGGCGAGGTCGCGGCCGTACCGGTCGATGAACGCCTGCTCGGCGAAGACCTGCGGGGTGTTGCGCTGCGTGGCGCGCGGCGCGGCGAGCGCGGCGGGCAGGTCCATGCCGAGGTCGATGCGGTTCACCAGGATCTGCAGCACGGTGGTGATGATCGTCGAGCCGCCCGGGGTGCCGACGGCGAGGCGCGGGCGCCCGTCCTTGAGCACCAGCGTCGGGGCCATGCTGCTGCGCGGCCGCTTGTGCGGGCCGGGCAGGTTGGGGTCGGGCGCCTGGCCGGGCGCCGGCGGCTGGAAGGAGAAGTCGGTCAGCTCGTTGTTCAGCAGGAACCCGCGCCCCGGCACGGTGATGCCGCTGCCGCCGAACTGCTCGATCGACAGCGTGTAGGACACGACGTCCCCCCACCTGTCGGCGACGACGAGGTGGGTGGTCTGCGGGCCCTCGAACGCCAGCGCCCTGGTCTGGGTGCCCGGCGGGACGCACGGCTCGTAGCGGCCGTCGGGCGAGCCGGGGGCGACCGGCGCGGCGGCCGCCTGGTCGGGCCTGATCTGGCAGGCGCGCTCGCGGGCGAACCCGGAGGACAGCAGCTCCTCCAGCGGCACCTCCACCTTGTCGGGGTCGCCGACGTAGCGGCCGCGGTCGGCGTAGGCGAGCTTGGACGCCTCCAGGTAGTAGTGCAGGGCCGTGACCGGGTCGCGCGGGTCGAGCCGGAAGTTGCCGAGGATGTTGAGCGCCTCCCCGACCGTGGAGCCCCCGGACGACGACGGCGGCATGCCGTACACGTCCGTCCCCCGGTAGGGGACGTGGGTGGGCCTGCGCGGCACCGCCCGGTAGGCGGCGAGATCGCCGCGCTCCATCAGGCCGGGGCGGACGTCGCGTGTCGCCTCCGGGTCCACCGGCGGCCGGGCGACCGTCCTGACGATCTCCTTGCCGAGCCCGCCCTCGTAGAACCAGTCCGTGCCGCGCCTCGCCAGCTCCCGGTAGGTGCCCGCGAGGTCGGGGTTGCGGAACACCGAGCCGACCTCGGGCACCTTCCCGCCGGGCAGGAACAGCTCGCGGGTCGGGACGATGTCGCGGAAGCGCGCCTCGTTCACCGCGGTCTGGTCGTGGAACTCCTGGTCGACGACGAAGCCGCGGTCCGCCACCTTGATCGCCGGGCGCAGCAGGGTGCCGAGGTCGCGGCTGCCGAAGCGGCGCAGCGCGAGGTCCCACTGGGCGAGGGTGCCGGGCACGCCGACGCTCAGGCCGCTGGTGACGGCCTGGTCGAACGGCAGCGGCCTGCCCGTCGCCGGGTCGACGAAGGAGTCCTGGCGCATCCGGCGCGGCGCGAACTCCCGGCCGTCGAGCGCGTACACCCGCCGCGTTCTGGCGTTGTAGTACGTGATGAAGCCGCCGCCGCCGATGGCCGACACGTACGGCTCGGTGACCCCGAGCGTCGCGGCGGACGCGACCGCCGCGTCCATCGCGTTGCCGCCCCGCTTGAGGACCTCCAGCGCCGTCCGGCTCGCTTCCGGGTCGACGGTGGAGACCGCGCCGCCGAACCCGGTCGCGACGGCCTGCTTGGCCGGCGGGGCCGGCGCGGGCCTCGGGACGGGCGCGGCACCCGCGGAGGCGGGGACGGTGAGGGACGCGGCGACCGTCAGGGCGGCCAGGGCGGCCGTGCGGCGGCGGATCCGCGTTCGTCCCGGCGGCGCCGGGGGTCGGGACGGGAACGCTTGCGATGGCGACAGGGAGCGCAACACCGGACCTCCAGACGAACGCGGCGCCCCTACGGTGCCACCGATCTTCGACCCGCGCCAGCGTCCGCTCCGGCCGACCCCGGTCGCGTCCGGTCGCGTCCGGTCCGGGCGGGCCGCGCGCCACAAAGATCATTAAGCGCTTTCCCCATTGGAAATGAGGCGTATTCGCTCGGAACGCTCCATCAGAAAGGGATTCGGCCTCCCCGCGCCGAGCGTGAGTGATCCGCTGCGACACGTCGCCGACCTGCGAGGGTTGGCAGGATCCGACAATCGCCTGACCACACTAATCACCCACAAAACGTTGCTTTTCTGCCCATACTTGGTGAATTCTTAGGGACTTCAGCCAGCCGTCACCTCGCGAACAGCGGCGCGGGTTCAGGCCCTGGGGGATCACCTATGACCTTGGACATGCGCATGCGCAACAACATGTTCCGCCGGCTGCCGGTCGAGCGGGCGACCGGGAGGCTCTACGGCGGCCGGCACCGGCTCCGCGTGGTCTACCGGACCCGCGACCTCGTCGTGCTCGGCCTCGGCGTCATGATCGGATCCGGCATCTTCAAGATCGCCGGCGAGCAGGCGTCCTCGACGGCGGGGCCCGGCGTGCTCGTGTCGTTCCTCATCGCGGGCGGCGTGTGCGTGCTGGCGGCGCTCGCCTTCGCCGAACTCTCCTCGATCATCCCGGTCGCGGGCAGCGCGTACTCCTTCAGCTACGTCGCGTTCGGCGAGGTCTGGGCGTGGGTCGTCGGCTGGGCGCTGATCATGGAGCTGCTGCTGGCCGCGTCGGTGCTCGCCCGGGTCTGGTCCCTCTACGCGACGCAGGCGCTGCACGACTTCGGGGTGCCGATCCCGGGCTGGCTCGGCGACCTGATCGGCCAGCAGAAGGGGCCGGACGTGTTCGCGTTCGGCATCCTGCTGCTGGTCGCCCTGATGCTCGCGGGCGGCAGCCGGATGAGCCTGAAGACGCTGTGGTTCATGGTGCTGGCCAAGGTCATCGTGATCGGGCTCGTGATCGCGACCGCGCTGAAGTTCTTCCACCCCGGCAACCTCACCCCCTTCCTGCCGCCCTCCCGGCCCGCTCCGGCGGGCGACAAGACGGTGCTGGACGCGGTGCTCGGCGCGGTCGGCGGCGGCACCCCGCACGTGTTCGGGACCTGGGGCATGCTCGCGGCGGCGCCCGCGATCGCCTTCGCCTACATCGGGTTCGACCTGATCGCGACGGCCTCGGAGGAGACCGACGACGCGCCCCGCAAGGTCCCGCGCGGCATCATCACCGCCCTGGTCACCGCGATCGTGCTGTACGTGGCGGTGGCGTTCGCGCTGGTCGGCATGATGGGGATGGACGGCATCGCCAAGCTGACCCCCGACAAGCTGCTGCTCGCCGCGGCCTTCGACTCGGTCGGCGCGGGCGCGATGGGCAAGATCGTCGACGTGGGCGCGATGCTCGCGCTGACCACCGTGATCCTGGTGCTGATGATCAGCCTGACCAGGGTGGTGTTCTCCATCTCGCGCGACGGCCTGCTTCCGCGCCCCCTGGCCGCGATGAGCCGCTACAAGGTGCCGTCCCGGGCCACGCTCGTCGCCGGCGGCGCGGCGCTCGTCATGTCGCAGACCATCGACGTGCTCACGCTGGAGCAGCTCGTCGTGATCGGCACCCTGTTCGCGTTCCTGTTCGTCGCGGCGGCGGTGCCGGCGCTGCGCCGCTCCCGGCCCGACCTGCACCGCCCCTTCCGGGTGCCCGCGGCGCCGCTGGTCGTCCTCCTGACGATCATCGCGGTGGGCTGGCTGATGCTGAACCTGAACGTCCAGACCTGGGGGTACTTCGCCGTCTGGATGGGCGTCGGGCTCGTCCTCTACATGGTCTACGGGCGCCGCAAGAGCCAGATGAAGCTCCTCCTGGACGCGCCGCCCGAGCGCCCGGTCGCCGCACGGCTCGCCCCGGCCCCTCCGCCCGGCATGGCGCCGCCCCCGGGGACGGCGCCGCTTCCCGGCCCGCGGGACGTCCACTCCTCCCCCGCGCCCTACGAGACGGGCGCCTGGCCCGCCGAACGGCGCCCCGGCGCGCCCGAGAGCCCCTACCCCACCGGCCGGTACTCGGCGGGACGGCAGCCGGGGGGCCAGTTCGCCCGCCAGCCCCGCCGTCCCGGACAGCGCGCCCCGGAGCGGTCCCCCTCCGCCCCCGGCGACGATCCGTACACGCTCGACCCGGGCGTCCCGGCCCCGTACGACCCCCGGGGCGGGCGGGGCCAGAGCGGAGAGCACCAGGAGCCGCCGCCCGGCGGCAGGCACCGCCGCTGAGGCCGCCTCGCGGAACTTCTGTTTTGTGAAGTTCCGCCGAACACCGACCCGCCGCACGACTCAGGGCGCCGCCCCCTCCCCGGGGGCGGCGCCCTCGTCTCGTCTCCGGAGCAAGGGACTGGACAGCGGCCCCGGTCCGGGTTATGTTCTTCTCAGGACGAGATGAACTCATCCTGAGACTTACTCAGGCCGAGATTGACGGGAGGCGGACGGATGGCCCCGGAACCGAGGCGGGACGAGAGCGGGTTCCTCGCGACCTACGACCCGCGCGACTACGACCCGGTCGCCGTGACGGTGGACGTGGTCGCGCTCACCATCCGCGACGACGCGCTCCACGTCCTGCTCGTACGGCGGGGGAACGCCCCCTACGAGGGGATGTGGGCGCTGCCCGGCGGCTTCGTCCAGGCGGGCGGCCCGCTCCAGGGCACCGGCGCCGAGGACCTGCCCGACGCGGCCGTCCGGGAGCTGGCCGAGGAGACCGGGCTCAGCGCCAAGGGCGGCGCGCTCGGCCGGGTCCATCTGGAGCAGCTCGGAACCTACGGCTCCCCCGGCCGCGACCCGCGGATGCGCGTGATCTCCGTCGCCTACCTGGCGTTCGCGCCCGAGCTGCCGGACCCCGAGGCGGGCGGCGACGCGGCCGACGCCGCGTGGGCCCCGGTGGACGCGCTGGGCCTGTCGGATTCGGGGGACCAGCGCCCCGGCACCACCCGCCGGCTGGCGTTCGACCACGCGCGGATCCTGTCGGACGGGCTGGAGCGGGCCCGCGGGAAGCTGGAGTACACCCCCCTCGCCACGGCGTTCTGCGGCGGCGAGTTCACCATCCCCGAACTGCGCTCGGTGTACGAGGCGGTGTGGGGCGAGGAACTGCACGCCGGCAACTTCCACCGCAAGGTCCTGTCGGTCCCGGGGTTCGTGGAGAGCACCGGCGCGACGTCCGACCGCGGCGGCCGGCGCGGCGGCCCGCGCCCCCGGCTCTACCGCGCGGGCGACGCCCGCCTCCTGCACCCCGCCCTGCTGAGGCCCAGCCGGGAGGAGGAGATCAGATGAGCGGAAGCGAACCGGGGGGTGTGGGGGGTCGCCCCCCACAGGGAGCACAGATGAGCGGAAGTGAGTTGGAGGACGCGCTGGCGCGGCTCGACCGGGCCCGCGGTCCCGCCGACCTGTTCGGCGGCGACGAGGCGGAGGCGGTGCGGCGCTACCGGCGGCTGGCCCGGCTCGTCCACCCGGACGCGGGCGGCGGCCGGACCGAGGAGGCGTTCGCCAGGCTGACCTCGCTCTGGCGCGCCTACAACCGCGGCGACGAGACGCTGATCACCACGCGCCGCCACGCCTACCGGCTGGAGGGCGATCCGATCGGCGGCGACCTCGTGCTGCTGTACGCGGCGCGCCCGGAGCCGGGCCGCGGGGTGCTGCTGAAGATGCCGCGCGACCCCGCCGACGGCGACCTGCTCGAACGCGAGGCCGTGGCGCTCCGGCAGCTCCAGAAGGACGGCGACGCCCGGTTCCTGCCGTACGTGCCGCGGCTCGTCGAGTCGTTCCGGCACCGGGACGGCGCCACCGGGACGCGGCGGCAGGTGAACGTGGTCGCCGCGCTGGACGGCTTCCACAGCCTCGCCGCGGTCGGGCGCGCCTTCCCGGACGGCGTCGACCCGCGCGACGCGGCCTGGATGTGGAGGCGGCTGCTCGCGGGCCTCGGCTTCGCGCACCGCGCGGGCGTCCTGCACGGCGCGGTGCTGCCCGACCACGTGATGATCCACCCGGAGGAGCACGGCCTGGTCCTGGTCGACTGGTGCTACTCCGTCCCCGGCTGCTTCGCGCACGCCGACCCCTCGGGGCGCGTCCCGGCGATGGTCGACCGGTACGCCGACTGGTACCCGCCCGAGGTGCCCGGACGGCAGGCCGCGAGCCCGGCCACCGACATCTTCATGGCCGCCCGGTGCATGACCGAACTGATGGGCGACAAGGTCCCGAAGGCGATGCGCTCGTTCGCGCGGGGCTGCATGCCGCCGGCGCCGAACCGGCGCCCCGCCGACGCCTGGCGGCTGCTGGCCGAGTTCGACGAGCTGCTGGAGCGGCTCTACGGCCCGCGCCGCTTCCGCCCCTTCCACATGCCCGCCACCCGCTGAAGGAGAGAATCATGGGAAGCGGAAACTGGTCCACCGACGTCTACGCCGCGCGCGCGAGCTACCGCGCGTCCACCGGCGCCAGCGCGTTCGCCTACTCCGACGGCGGCGCGACCGCCGTCCACCCCGACCTGGACCCGCGCGGCGTGACCGTCCGGGAGAGCCGGGACTCCGCCGACCACCCCGAGTCGCTCGCGATCGGCGTGCTGTTCGACGTGACCGGCTCCATGGGGACCGTCCCGCGGACGCTCCAGGCCAAGCTCCCCGACCTGCTGGGGCTGCTGCTGCGCAAGGGATACGTCGAGCACCCGCACATCCTGTTCGGCGCGGTCGGCGACGCGACCTGCGACCGGGCGCCGCTGCAGGTCGGGCAGTTCGAGGCCGACAACCGCATGGACGACGACCTCGGCAAGATCCTCCTGGAGGGCGGGGGCGGCGGCCAGATGCGCGAGTCCTACGAGCTGGCCATGTACTTCATGGCGCGGCACACCGCGATCGACTGCTTCGACAAGCGCGGCAAGCGCGGCTACCTGTTCATGATCGGGGACGAGCTGGCCTACCCGAAGGCGAAGCGGCGCGAGATCGCCAGGTTCGTCGGCGGCGAGCCGGACGAGGACGTGCCGATCGCGGAGCTCGTCCGCGAGCTCCAGCGCAGGTACGACGTGTACTTCATCATCCCGGAGGGCGCCTACCACTCCGGCAACCGCGAGGTGAAGGACTTCTGGCAGGAGCTGCTCGGCCAGAACGTCCTCTACCTGGACGACCTGGACGCCGTCTGCGAGACGATCGCGCTGACGATCGGGCTCGCCGAGGACGCCATCGACCTGGGCGAGGGACTGGGGCACCTGGCGGAGGCGGGCTCGGACGCCGGCGCCTCGGTGTCGCGCGCGCTCGCCCGGCTCGACGCGGCCCGCGCGCCGGTCGCGGTCTCCTCCACGCCGCCCGGCCTGGACGCCGCCGGCCCGTCCGCGACGACCCGGCTCTGAGCCATGGGCCACGTGATCGTCGTCGATCTCGGCTTCGGGGACGCCGGCAAGGGCACGGTCGTCGACCACCTCTGCCGCGCCGGTGCGGCAGAGGTGGTCGTGCGGTTCAACGGCGGCGCGCAGGCCGCGCACAACGTCGTCGCGCCGGACGGGCGGCACCACACGTTCGCCCAGTTCGGCTCGGGCACGTTCACGCCGGGGGTCCGGACGCACCTGTCGCGGTTCGTGCTCATCGACCCGCTGGCGCTCGCGGCCGAGGCCGACCACCTGCGCGCGCTGGGCGTCCCCGACGCGCTCGACCGGCTCACCGTCGACGGGGAGGCGCTGCTCACGACGCCCTACCACCGGGCCGCCAACCGCGCGCGGGAGTCGGCGCGCGGCGCGGCCCGGCACGGGTCGTGCGGGATGGGCATCGGCGAGACCGCGTCCTACGCCCTGGCGCACGACGACGCGCCGCGGGCGGCCGACTGCCTGTCGCCCGCTCGGCTGCGGCGCCGGCTCGCCGCCGTCCGCGACTGGTACCGGGACGCGTTCCCCGGCGGTGAGGACGTCCCCGGCGCCGACGCGTGCGCCGAGGCGTTCACCGCGTTCGCCGAGCGGGTGCGGATCGTCGGCGCCGGGCACCTGCACGCCCTGCTCCGCGCCGGGAACGTCGTGTTCGAGGGCGCCCAGGGCGTTCTGCTGGACGAATGGCACGGGTTCCACCCGTACACGACGTGGTCGACGACGACGTCCGCCAACGCCGAGACCCTGCTGGCCGAGGCGGGCGCGTCCGCGGCGCGGCTCGGGGTGCTGCGCGCGTACGCGACGCGCCACGGCCCCGGACCGTTCGTCACCGAGGACCCGGCGCTGACCGCGGACCTCCCCGACCCGCACAACGGCACGGGACGCTGGCAGGGCGCGTTCCGGGTCGGCCACCTCGACGCCGTGGCGCTCCGGTACGCGCTGGAGGTGACGGGCGGCGTGGACGGCCTGGCGGTCACGCACCTGGACGTAGCGGGGGCACGTCCAGACCTGCGTGTCTGCCATTCCTACGAGATGGACGGCGAACGGGTCGGGCGCCTGGAGGCGGGACCGCCCGACCTGGACCGCCAGGCCGCCCTCACCCGCCGCCTGCTGGCGGCGCGCCCGGTGTACACCCCGCTCGGCGACCCGGTGGCGACGATCGAGGACGCGCTGGGCGCGCCCGTCGTCCTGCGGTCCCACGGCCCGACCTCGTCCGACAAGCGGGCTGACCACTTCCGGACAACCATTGACCTGAGCGTGCGCTGAGACCAAGATCCCGCTAACGCCGCGGCTCTTCCGGAGGTGGACGTTGCGTCTCCCCCAGCGCACCCTGTCGGCAGTCGCGGCTCTCGCCGCGTCCCTCGCGCTGCTGTCCGGCCCGGCCGCCGTGCCGCCGGCCGCGGCGCAGGCCGGAGACGGCTGCGACCCGATCGACCCGGCCGCGTGCCTGCTGCCGTTCCCGAACGACTACTACACGGTCGCCGACGGCGGCACGCCCACCGGCCGCCGCGTCCACCTGCGCACGACGCTGAAGAACGCGCTCGGGGTGCCCGTGTCCCCGGCCGAGTGGAACCGCGCCGACGGCTTCTCCCCCGGATCGATGCTGCTCAGCCGCGTCCCGGGCCTCGACCTGGCCCGGACGGGCGCCGCGCCCGTCACCGACGTCGGCGCCTCACTGCGCGACGACGCCCCGATCGTCATCGTCGACACCGCGACGGGCGAGCGCTGGCCGTACTGGGCCGAACTGGACGCGAACGCGCCCGCCGACCGCCGCGCGCTGATCGTCCGCCCGGCCCGCAACTTCCGCGAGGGGCACCGCTACGCCGTCGCGCTGCGCGACCTGCGCGACGAGGCCGGCAACCCGATCCGGCCGAACGCCGCCTTCGCCAGGATCCTCGGGCCCGATCTTCCGGCGACCGACCCGCTCGCGGCGCGGCAGCGGGACGGCAGGCGGGTCCTCGCCGCGCTCCAGGCCCGCGGGGTCGGCCGGGACGGCCTGTACCTCGCCTGGGACTTCACCGTCGCGAGCCGGCAGAGCCTCACCGGGCCCGTGCTCCGCATGCGCGACGACGCGCTGCGCGATCTCGGCGACCGCTCCCCCTCGTTCCTCGTCACCCGGGTGGCCGACGACGTGGACGACAAGATCGCCCGAGAGGTGAAGGGGATCGTCTGGGCTCCGAGCTACCTCGACCAGTACGGCGGGCTGCCCGGATCGGCCCTGCACCGCGGCGCGGACGGCATGCCCTCCCGGCTGCCGGGCAACTCCCAGGCCGTGCCGTTCCAGTGCGAGATCCCGCGCTCGGCGCTCACCCGCCCCGCGCGGCCCGCCCTCTACGGGCACGGGCTGCTCGGCGGCGAGGGCGAGGTCGACGCGGGCAACGTCAAGGCGATGGCCGCCGAGCACGGCTTCGTGTTCTGCGCGACCAAGTGGATCGGCATGGCGGACGAGGACGTCCCGAACGTCGTCTCCGCGCTCGCCGACCTCACCCGCTTCCGGACGGTCGCCGACCGCCTCCAGCAGAGCCTCGTGAACTTCACCTTCCTCGGACGGGCGATGACCCGCGGGTTCGCCGGGAACAAGGCGTTCCAGAACGACGCGGGCGCGCCCCTGATCGACGCCGGGGCCGAGCTGACCTACGACGGCAACAGCCAGGGCGGCATCATGGGCGGCGCGCTCACCGCGGTCTCCCCCGACGTGCGCCGCGCCGTCCTCGGCGTCCCGGCGATGAACTACAGCACGCTGCTCAACCGCAGCGCCGACTTCCCCCAGTACGCGAAGGTCCTCGACCTGTTCTACCCGGACAGGCTCGACCAGCAGATCGGCCTCGCGCTGATCCAGATGCTCTGGGACCGGGGGGAGGCCGACGGGTACGCCTGGCACATGACCGACGACCCGCTGCCGGGCACGCCGAAGCACCGCGTGCTGATGCACGTGGCGTTCGGCGACCACCAGGTCGCCCCGGTCGCCGCCGAGGTCGAGGCGCGCACGGTCGGCGCCCGCGTCCACGCGCCGGCCGTCGCCCCGGGCCGCAGCCCGGACAAGGCGCCCTACTGGGGCATCCCGACGTTCGGCTCGTCCTACGACGGCTCCGCCATGGTCGTCTGGGACAGCGGCTCACCCGTCCCGCCGCTCACCAACACGCCCCCCACCGAGGGCCGCGACCCGCACTCGGACCCCCGCAACAACGCCGAAGCGCGCCGGCAGAAGGCGGTCTTCCTCACCACCGGCACCGTCGTGGACGTGTGCGGCGGGGGACCCTGCGTCATCACGCCCTGATCCCGACCTGAGATGATCGGGTCCATGCTCCAGGTCTGCCCGAACGGAAGCCGGACCGAGGGCGTTCCGACGTCCCCGGAGGAGATCGCAGCCGCGGTCCGCGCCGCGGCCGACGTCGGGGCGCGGGACGTCCACCTGCATCCCAAGGACGACGCGGGCGCCGACACCCTGGAGGCGCCCCGGGTCGCCGAGACCCTCGCCGCCGTCCGCGCCGCGACCCCGTCGATCCCCGTCGGGGTGACCACCGGCGCCTGGGCCGCGCCCGACCCGGTCGAGCGCGCCGCGCTGGTGCGCTCCTGGACCGTCCTGCCCGACCACGCCTCGGTGAACTTCCACGAGGAGGGCGCCGAGCTGGTCGCCGAGGCGCTGTTCGAACGCGGCGTCGCCATCGAGGCGGGGATCTTCTCCGGCACCGACGCGGCGGCGCGGTTCCTCCGCTGGCCGCACGCCCACCACGTGCTGCGGATCCTCGCGGAGGTCACCGACACCGACGCGGAGACCGCGACCGACACCGCCAAGGCGCTGCTGCGCGACCTCGGCACGCGCCTGTCGCGGCCGATCCTGCTGCACGGCGAGGACGGCGGCGCGTGGCCGGTGCTGAGGCTCGCGGTCAGGCTGAACCTCGACGTCCGCATCGGGCTGGAGGACACCCTCGAACTGCCCGACGGCTCTCCCGCCGCCGACAACGCGGTCCTCGTCCAGACGGCCCGCGCCCTCCTCCTGCCGTAGGCGCCGCCGGACCCCGGCGTCAGGAGCGCGGGTTGTGGCCGGCGGCGTCCAGGCGCGCCCAGCCCGCCTCCCACAGCTCGTCGCGGTGCCGGTCGCAGCGGCGCCGCACGAGGGCGTAGGCGATCAGGACGGGCAGCGCGCAGCCGAGCACGGTGGCGCCGGCCGCGTACGCCGCGTCGGTGACGGTGCGGCTGTGCGGGCGGGGCCGGACGGTCGGCTCGCCCCGCCGGTCCACCCAGATCGTCCGGCGCCCGCCGACCCTGGCGTCCTTCCAGGCGGGCAGCGACCCGGCGTGGAGCCTGCCGTCCGCACCGGGCCAGCTGGCCTGGACGGTCTCGTGGATGTAGCGGTCGCCGGAGGAGCCGAGGCCACCGGTCGAGGTGACGGTGGCGACGACCCGGTGGCGACCGGCCCGCTCCGCGTTCTCCGCGCGCGTCCCCGCGGAGTAGGACAGGGACGCGGTCCAAGCGGCGAGCGGCGGGGCGGCGCCGAGCAACAGCAGCAGGAGGCCGAGGGCGACCAGCCGCTGGACGCGGTCCACCGGGCGGCGCAACTCGCTGCGCTCCAGGCCGAGACGCCGGCGCAGCCTGGTGAGCGGCGTGCCTCCTCGGCCGATGCCGGACCTGCGCATCTCCGTTCACCTCCCCGGGGTGTGCCCTCCCGGCAAGAGGCCTTTAGCCATCTTCTCCCAGGATATTCCCGCGCTCGCTGATCGGCACATCACCGGTGGCCGAATCATCTCCACTTTCCGGGCCGATATGCGGGGCCGAAGACCTGATCCGGTCGTCGGCCGGGACCGCCGGACGCGCGTCCCGCCGTGCCCCGGCGGCCAGGGCGAGCAGCGCGCCGAGCAGGCACATCCCGGCGGTGATCCAGAAGATCTCCCGGTATTCGGTCCGCAGCGCGTCCTGGAGGGCCGCGTTGTAGATCTTCATCTGCGCCGCGAACTCGCCCTTGGACATCAGGAACGGCAGCGGCGGCCTCAGGTCGGCCGTGAGGGCGTGGAACCGGTGGAAGCCCCACGCGGTGAGCGCGGAGATCCCGAGCAGCATCCCCATCATCCGCGCGACGACCACGGCCGCGGACGCGACGCCGTGCCGCGCGGCCGGGACGAACGCCAGCACCGCCGACGAGACCGGCGCGATCACCAGGCCGAGGCCGAGCCCCGTCACGACGAGGTCGACGTCCATCCTCGGCAGCGGGCCGTACGACGCGCCCGCCAGGTCGGCGGGCCAGCCGGCGATCAGCAGGTAGCCGCCGGCGGAGACCGCCATCCCCACGGCCATCGGCCACCGCTCCCCCACCCGCCGCGCGACCAGGCCGCCCGCCACCGCCGCGACGGGCAGCGCCACGAGGAACCGCGTCAGCAACAGCGCGCCGTCCGTCGCGTCCTTGTGCAGGACGGTCTGCGCGACGAGCACGACGTCCACGAGCGTCACCATCAGCGCCGCGCCCGACAGCAGGCTCACGCCGAGCGTCGCCAGCAGCGGTCCCCGCCGCACGCCCGACAGGTCGAGCAGCCGCGTCCTGGACCTGATCTCCCACAGCACGAACACCGCCAGGACGACGGCGCCCGCGCCCAGCGTCGCCGGTCCCCACGGGGGCAGGGCGGACTCCTGCGGCTCGGGGTTGTAGACGGCGGCGACCAGCAGGCCGAGCCCGAGAGCCAGCAGCAGACCGCCCACGACGTCCACCCCGGGCCGCGCTTCCCGTGGGGGGACGACCCCCCGGTTCGCTTCGCTCGTCTCTGCTTCCCGTGGGGGGACGACCCCCCGCACCCCCCGGTTCGCTTCGCTCATCTCTGGGCCGGACCCCCGCCCGCCCGGCACCGCGACCTGCACGGCGACCATCGCGACCGCCACCAGCGGCAGGTTGATCCAGAAGATCGCCCGCCAGTCGAGCGCCGCCGCGATCCCCGCCCCGTACAGCGGGCCGAGCACGCTTCCCAGCTCCTGCGCCGCCCCCACGGCGCCGAGCACGACCGGACGCTGCCGCTCCTCCCAGAGGTCGCCGGCCAGCGCCATCGTCACCGGCAGCAGCGCGCCGCCCGCGACGCCCTGCACGACGCGTCCTCCCGTCAGCACCGGAACGCCGTGCGCCAGGGCCGTCACCACCGATCCGGCCGCGAAGAACACCAGGCACGCCTGCAGCACCGGCCGCCGCCCGAACCGGTCCGACAACTGCCCGAGCAGCGGCATCGCCGCCACGTACCCCAGCAGGAACCCCGTCAGGACGGGCGTCACCCGCTCCAGCCGGTTCACCGGGATCCCGAGGTCCTTGACCACCGGCACCAGGATCGTCGTCACGACGTAGGCGTCGAGCGCGGCCAGCAGCACCACCGCACCGCCGGCGCCGATCGCGACCCGGCGACGCCCGCTCACCGCGGCGCGCTGATCTTGTACGGGGCGTCGAACTCGGTGAACCGGATCGTCACCGACCCCTGGTCCTTGGGGAACGCCCCCCGGACCTTCAGCAGCCGGTGGTCGGCCTTGCCCACCCAGACCTGGCCGTCCATGTCCTCGCCGATGCCGGGGATCAGGCCCGCGACCTCCTCCTTGGGCAGCTTCGCCGCCACCCGGTAGGCCTCCTTGCCGTCCACCTTCTCCACGGCCTCGGGCGACGGCTCCCGCGCCGACGTCAGCAGCTTCGCGATCCCCCGCTGCGGGTCCAGCACCGCCGACGGGTCGTACACGCTCGCCGCCAGGCCCTTCGGCAGCTTGCGCCACCCGCCCGTCCCGGCGTCCAGGTAGATGCTGTCGCCGACCGCGACGACCTTCATCTCGACCTTCTGGCCCTGCTGCTCCACCGCCAGCGTCCCCTCCGCGTCGCCACCGCGGAGCAGCTTCATGTCGCCGCCCTTCACCATGACCGGGGTCTTGCCGTCTGACTCCAGGGTGAACGCGACGCTCTTGAGGCTCCCCATGGCCTGCGCGGCCTGCCGGAGGGTCTGCGCGGCGTCGAAGTCGGCCTTCTTCGCGGGCCCGCCGGACCCGCCGTCACAGGCGCCGGTGAAGACCAGCGCGAGCAGGACGGGCACGAGAGCGAGGATGCGTCTGGGCATACGCGGGACCCTACCGACGGGTACCGGCACCCGTCACTCGGTAGGAGGTATGACATCCCACCCCCTCAGGTAGGACATCGCGGTTCCAGGACTTCGGCTTTCGCGGTGGCCCTCGCGAAACGCCCGCCGCTAAGATTGCACCCGGCGACGCCCCGGCCGGTCCGGGGACACGCCTGGGGCGGTAGCTCAGCTGGTCAGAGCAGGAGACTCATAATCTCCCGGTCGCGGGTTCGAGTCCCGCCCGCCCTACGCACGGCGGTGCTCCGCTTCGGGAGCGGGGCCGGCCCCTCGGGGGGCCCTACGCGGGCCACTCCGGGCGGCGCTTCTCCAGGAACGCCGTCATCCCCTCCTGCGCCTCCGGGGTCTGGCTGGACGCGGCCATCACCTCGATCGCGTAGGCGTAGGCGTCCTGCTCGGGGCGGTCGAACTGGGCGTACATCGCCTGCTTGCCGAGCGCCTTGCTGCGCGGGCTGCCCTGGGTGGCGCGCCGCAGGAGGTCGTCGACGGCCTTGTCGAGCTCGTCGTCGGGGACCGCGTAGTTGACCAGCCCCCACTCCGCGGCCGTGGCCGCGTCGACGACCTCGCCGGTCAGGGCCATCTCGGCGGCGCGCTTGCGGCCGACGTTGCGGGAGATCGCCACCAGGGGCGTGTGGCAGAACCAGCCGCCCTTGCCGCCGGGCGCGGCGAAGCCCGCGCTCCGCGCGGCGACGGCGAGGTCGCAGCTCGCCACGAGCTGGCAGCCGGCGGCCGTCGCGAGGCCGTGGACGCGGGCCACCACCACCTGCGGGACGGACTGGATCGTCCGCACCAGGTCCGTGCAGACCCGCAGCAGGTCGCGGACGTCGGCGTGGGACCCGCCTGCCATGTCGGCGAAGTCGTGGCCGGCGGAGAAGACCGGGCCGTTCGCGGCGAGGACCACGCCGAGGGCGTCGGTCCCCCCGGCCTCCCGGAACGCCCCCGTGAGCCGGAGGAGGAAGTCGCGGGAGAGCGCGTTGCGGCGGCGCGGCCGGTTCATCGTGATCGTGGTGAAGGGGCCGTCGCGGTGAAGGAGGACGTCGTCGTCTTCGCTCATGTTCCCGACGTTACGTCAGACCCTCGTCGTACGGTGGTCCGGCGTCCACGAGCCGAGGGGGGCATGGCCTTGAAACTTCTCACCGCCACCAACTCCAGCCAGGGATTCCGCGGCAACGACTTCGACTGGTGCGTCGAGGGCGAGCTGGTCCACATCGGGACGGTGTGCGCCCGCGACCGCGACGACCCCGACGGCGGCTGCGGGTGCGGCCGCTCCTTCGCCGGGCTCAACTCCCATCGCGCCACGACCACCGCGATGGTCCGCGAGATCCCGGGCTTCACCGACGCCGACTACGTCCTGGCCATCCGCTCCAGCCTCGAACAGCAGGGCTGCGACCCCTCCTTCGCCGAGCACGAGGCGGCCCTGCTGCGCTGCCTCGTGCGCGACTGGCCGGTGGGGGTGGTCGTCGAGCGGCGGCTGGATGAGATCGTGGTACGGCAGGTCGTCCAACCCTAGTTTCGGAGGTGCGCGATGCTCGTCGCGTTCTCGGTCACCCCGCTCGGCGCGGGCGAGGAGGTCGGCGAGCTCGTCGCCGAGGCGGTCCGGGTGGTGCGGGCGAGCGGCCTGCCCAACCGGACCGACGCCATGTTCACCACGATCGAGGGCGAGTGGGACGAGGTGATGGCCGTGGTGAAGGCCGCCACCGACGCGGTCGCGGCGCGGGCGCCGCGGGTGAGCCTCGTCGTCAAGGCCGACATCCGGCCCGGCGTGACCGGCGCCCTCGACGCCAAGGTCGAGTCGGTGGAGCGCCGCCTCAGGTGAAGCAGGCCCGCGCGCCCTTCTCGCCGCCGCGCGAGAAGGTGCGCAGGCGCTGGACGGCCGAGCCGTGGTCGCCTGGCCTGGTCCAGGGCGCCCGGTCGCCGATGACCTCGAAGGCGTCCACCAGCTCCTGCTCGTCGCCGTCCTCGAAGCGCAGCGTGCCGTCGTCGGACGAGCCGTAGAGGGCGGCGCCCGCGAGGCAGTCGGCCCGCAGCTCCGCGGCGGGCGACACCAGGCCGCGCCGGAGCCTGTTCTGTACCGCGTGGCCCCACTCGTGGGAGATCACCAGGTAGACCCACGCGTCGCCGCGCGCGTAGCCCGACCGCATCAGGTGGGCGTCCCGGGTGACGAAGTCGCCGGACGGGCAGTAGGCCGCGTTGTCGGGTTCGAACCGCTCGCCCCCGCACACCGGCGCTGAGGACGGGTCATACGCGCGCGGGCCCCGGAAGGGACGAACACCCGCCCGAATCGGCCCGCACTGTGCTCCCCGCACAACCCGAACGACGTTCGATTGGACGCCCGCCCCGTCTTGCCCGCGGCCCGTGGACGCAGGTCGGGGCCCCGTGCTGGGGTGCCGGTCACACGAACTTCTGGAGGGGCGCATGGCGAACGGGACCCTCGCGGTCCGCGGGCTGTCGGTGAGCTACGGGCGGGCGGTGCGGGCCCTGCGCGAGGTCTCGCTGGACGTCCCGGCGGGATCGGTCACGGCCGTCCTCGGCGCGAACGGGGCCGGCAAGACGACCCTGCTCCGCGCGATCTCGGGCACGCTGCCGTTCCACCGCGGCGCGGTGGACGCGGGCACGGTGAGGCTCGGCGAGCGGTCCCTCGTGGGCCTGCACCCGGCCACCGTCGTGGCGGCCGGGGTCGTGCAGGTCCCGGAGGGCCGCCGGGTGTTCGGCCGGCTCAGCGTCGAGGAGAACCTGCGGGCGGGCGCGCTCGGCGCGCCGAGCAGGTCCGACGCCGCGAAGGCCCGCGGGCGGGTGCTCGCGCTGTTCCCGCTGCTGGCGGAGCGGGCGCGCCAGCGCGCGGGGCTGCTGTCGGGCGGCGAGCAGCAGATGCTCGCGATCGGGCGGGCGCTCATGGCGTGCCCGGCCGTGCTGCTGCTGGACGAGCCGACGCTCGGACTCGCGCCGATGATGGCCGAGCGCATCGCCGAGACCGTCCGGGAGATCAACCTTCAGGGCACGGCGATCCTGCTGATCGAGCAGAACGCGGCGCTGGCGCTGGAGCTGTCGTCGTCCGCGCACGTGCTGGAGGTCGGCGCGGTGACGCTGCGCGGACCGTCGGCGGAGCTGGCGGCGAGCGACGAGGTCAGGCGCCGCTACCTCGGCGTCGGCGGCGAGGACGCCGAGGCGCCCGAGGCCGGGGACGGGCCCTCGCTGGAGCGGTGGTCCGGATGAGCGGGGCCGGACCGGAGGCGGGCGAGCTGCGCGTCAGCGGGCTCACGGTGCGGTTCGCGGGGCTGACCGCCCTGGACGGGGTGGGCTTCACCGTCGCGCCCGGCAGCGTCCACGCGATCATCGGGCCGAACGGCGCGGGCAAGTCGACGTGCTTCAACGTGCTCTCCGGCGTCTACCGGGCGAGCGGGGGCAGCGTGCGGTTCGCCGGGGCGGAGCTGACCGCGCTGCCGCCGCACCGGATCGCGGCCCTCGGCGTCGCCCGGACGTTCCAGAACATCGCGCTGTCGCGGCACCTGTCCGTCGAGGACAACCTGATGCTCGGGCGGCACCGCCTCACCCGGGCCGGGTTCGCCTCGGCGGGCCTGCGGATGCCGCGGGCGCGCCGGGAGGACGCGCGGCACCGGGCCCGCGTCCGCGACATCGCCGCGTTCGTCGGCGTCGGCGAGCACCTGGCCGCGCCCGTGGGCCTGCTGCCCTACGGCGTGCGCAAGCGGGTCGAGCTGGCCAGGGCGCTCGCGATGGAGCCCCGGCTGCTGCTCCTGGACGAGCCGGTGGCCGGGATGAACGGCGCGGAGCGGCGGCGGATGGCCGAGGTCATCGCCCGCGCCCGCGCCGACCTCGGCCTCTCGGTCCTGCTCGTCGAGCACGACATGGGGATGGTCATGCGGCTGGCCGACGAGGTCACCGTCCTGGACTTCGGCAGGCGCATCGCGGGCGGCGCGCCCGCGGCGGTGCAGCGCGACCCGGCCGTGATCCGCGCCTACCTCGGCGCCGCGCACGCGCCCGCGGGCGCCCCCGAATCGGAGGGAAATCCTTGAGCACGTTCATCGAGCTGGTGGTCAACGGGGTGTCGGCGGGGTCGGTGTACGCGCTGATCGCCCTCGGCTTCGTGATCATCTTCCGGGCCACCGAGGTGGTCAACTTCGCGCACGCCTCGCTGCTGCTGGCGGGCGGCTACGTGACGGCCGTGCTGCACGACGACATCGGGTTCCTGCCGGCGCTCGGCGCGGGCGTCGCCGCGGCGGCCGCCGCGGGCGCGCTGGTGGAGCTGCTGGTGCTCCGGCGCGCCCGGGCGGAGGACCGGTCCGTGCTGGCGATCGTCACGATCGGCGTCGACATCGTGCTGACCACCGCGCTGACCCGGGAGATCGGCACCCAGGTGCTGTCCCTCGGCGACCCGTGGGGGGACAGGGTCGTCGAGATCGCGGGCGTCGGCGTCGCGCAGACGCGCGTCGCCGCGTTCGTGACCGCGGCCGCCCTGATCACCGTGTTCCTGCTGGCGTTCCGCTTCACGCCCTGGGGCGTGGCGATGCGGGCGGCGGCCGAGGACGGCGAGACGGCCGCGCTCATGGGCGTCCGGCTGGGCCGCGTGTCGCTCGCCGCGTGGGCGATCGCCGGCGCGCTCGCGGCGGTGGCGGCGCTGTTCCTGACCGTGTTCCCCACCCCCGGCCTCGACCGCGCCACCTCGTTCGCCGCGATGAAGGCGTTCCCGGCGGCGATCCTCGGCGGTCTGGACTCCACGACGGGCGCGCTCGTCGGCGGCCTCGCCGTCGGGCTCACCGAGTCGCTGGTGACGGGGTACCAGGGCGAGCTGGCGTTCCTCGGGCGCGGCATCGGCGACGTGGCGCCGTTCCTGGTGATGCTCGCGGTGCTGCTCGTCCGTCCCGCCGGGCTGTTCGGGACGAGGGAGCTGTCGCGTGTCTGACCCCCGGATCCGGCTCGCGGCCGCCGCCGCGTCCACCCTCGTCCTGCTGGTCCTGCCGTTCTACCTGGACGCGTTCTGGCTGCAGACGGGCCTGTTCGCGATGTCGGCGGCGATCGGCGCCATCGGCCTGAACCTGCTGACCGGCGCCACCGGGCAGCTGTCGATGGGGCACGCCTTCTTCCTCGCGGTCGGCGCGTACGGGTACGTCTACCTGGCGTCCGGCTCCGGGCCGCGGCTCGCGGGGCTCGGGCTGCCGACCCCGCTGGCGTTCCTCGGCGCGATCGTGCTCGCGGGCGTCGCGGGCGGGCTGTTCAGCCCCATCGCCGGACGGCTGCGCGGCACCTACCTCGGCATCGCGTCCCTCGCCCTGATCTTCATCGGGCAGCACCTGCTGTTCAACGCCGAGAGCGTCACCGGCGGGTTCAACGGGCGCGACGTCCCGCCCCTGGAGATCGCCGGGTTCCGCTTCGACGACGCCCCGGAACTCGTGGTGTTCGCCGTCCCGCTCGGCGCGCTGGAGCGGCTGTGGTTCCTCGCCGTCGCGCTGCTGGTCCCGGCCGTGTGGATCGCGCGCGGCATCCTGCGCGGACGGCCCGGACGGGCCCTCAACACCATCCGCGACCACGAGGTCGCGGCGGCGGTGATGGGCGTCCCGGTGGCGCGCTACCAGGCCGGCGTGTTCGTGCTGTCGTCGATGTACGCGGGCGCGGCCGGGGCGCTGCTCGCGCTGGCGTTCCGGCGGACCGTCCCCGACTACTTCGGCATGTTCCTGTCCCTGGACTACCTCGCCATGATCGTCATCGGCGGGCTCGGCACCGCGGCCGGGGCCGTCGCGGGCGCGGTGTTCGTCTCCGTCCTGCCCCAGCTCCTCACCCGCTACGGCGACGACCTGCCGCTCGTCGCCGCGCCGGGCTCGGGCGGCGTCTCCCCCGCCGAGGCCGCCCGGATCCTGTACGGCGCCGCCGTCGTCGCCGTCGTGCTCTTCCTCCCCGGGGGCCTGGCCGGGACGTGGACGCGGCTGCGCACCGCCGCGTCCCGGCGCCGGGCCTCCCGTCCCCTCACCCGATTCGAGCAAGAGGAGCAACCGATTTGAAGCGCATAGCAAGGTCCGGGGCGGTACGTCTCGCCGCTGCCGCGCTGGCCGTGGCCCTGCCCCTGGGCATGGCGTCGGGCTGCAGCGGCAAGGCGTCCGGTGGGTCCGGCGGAACCGGTGCGGACGGGGTCAAGACCGGCCCCGGCGTCACCGACGGGACGATCCGCGTCGGCGTCGAGACCGACCTGACCGGCGTGTACGCGCCGCTCGGCAAGAGCCTGACGCAGGCGCAGCAGATGTACTTCGAGCAGCTCAACGCCCAGGGCGGCGTCTGCGGGCGCAAGGTCGAGCTGGTCGTCCGCGACCACGGCTACGACGTGCAGAAGGCCGTCGCCGGGTACAGCGAGATGCAGTCGAGCGTCATCGGCATCGCCCAGTTCGTCGGCTCGCCGATGGTGACGGCGCTCAAGGGCCGCATCACGTCCGACAAGATGTTCGTCATCCCGAACGCCTGGTCGACGACGCTGCTCGGCAGCCGGTACATCCAGGTCACCGGCACCACCTACGACATCGACATGATCAACGCCCTGGACTTCCTCACCCGGGAGAAGGGCATCGCGAAGGGCGACAAGGTCGGGCACGTCTACTTCGAGGGCGACTACGGCGAGAGCGCGCTCGCCGGAGCGAAGTACGCGGCGGGCGAGCTCGGCCTGACGCTCGTCGAGCAGAAGATCAAGGCGACCGACAACGACATGTCCGCCCAGGTCGCGGCGTTGAAGAGCGCGGGCGTCAAGGCGATCCTGATGAGCGCCGGGCCGCGGCAGTCGGCGTCGCTGGCGGGCCTCGCCCGTGCCAAGGGCATGGCGGCGCCGATCGTGGCGAGCAACTCCGGGTTCTCCCCGCAGCTCCTGCAGACCGCGGCCGCGCCCGCGCTGCTCAAGGACTTCTACCTCGCCAGCGCCGGCGCGCCCGTCTCGTCCGACCTGGCGCCGATCAAGAAGCTGGCGGACGACTACGGGAAGAAGTACCCGGGGCAGCCGCGCGACAGCGCCGTCGTCAACGGGTACACGGGCGCGGTCATCTTCGCGGACGCGCTGAAGAAGGCGTGCGCGGCCAAGGACCTCACCCGCGAGGGCCTGATCACCGCGCACCGCTCCACCACCGCCCACGACGGCGGCTACGGCACGCCGATGGACTTCTCGAAGGTGGACGAGCCCGGCACCCGCAAGACCTACATCCTGCGGACGGACGCCAAGGCCGTCGGCGGGCTGGTCGTCGAGCGGCAGCCCATGGAGTCGGAGGCGGCCGAGAGGTACAAGGTTCCCGCGGGCGCCTGAGGACGGCCGGGACGCGGGGGCCCCGGCCCGCGGTCAGCCCTCGGCGACCAGGCGCGCCGCGACCCGGTCGAGGACCGCGAGGTCCTCGGCCGGGAGGTCGTAGAGCGACGGCGGCGGGGTGTCCAGGATCCGCTCGGCCTCGGCCGCGGCGGCCCGCCCCGCCGCCGTCACGGTCACGATCTTGGATCGGCGGTCGGCGGGGTTCTCGGTCCGCTCGACCAGGCCCCGCCCGACGAGGTCGTCCACCACGAGGGTGACGTAGGGGCGGTCGGTGAGCAGCTTCTCGGCGAGGTCGCGCAGCGTCACCGGGGTGCTCGCCGCGGCGACGTACCGCAGCGCCTTGACCCGGAAGAAGCTCATGCCGAGCGCGTCGGTGACCTCCCGGCGCCGGTCGCCGCGCTCGTGCAGCAGCACCCGCAGGTTGTGCCACGCCCGCGCGGCGGCGTCGGCGTGCTGGACGGCGGGCTCGGTCATCGCGCACTCGCTCCCGTCACATCGCGTGCGTCCGGCGCCGCCTCGTCGCCGCCGAACAGGCCGGAGGTGCGCGCCGCGCTGCGGGCGGCCCGCCGGCCCGTGGTGGCCGTGCCCAGCACCAGCACGGCGGCGGCGCATCCGGCGAGGATCCAGTATGCCGGTCGGGCGGCCGAGACGAAGGCCGGCGCGGCGGGATGCGCCGCGGCGGTCCCGGCGGCCAGCACGGCGCCGATCACCGCGACGCCGAGCGCCTGCCCGATCTGCCGGCTGGTGGAGGCGACCGCCGCGGCGACGCCCGCCTGGGCGCGCGGCATCCCCGACACGGCGGTGTTCGTGATCGGCGAGTTGAGCATGCCGAACCCGAGACCGAACAGCACGTACGCGGCGAACAGCGTGACGTCGCGGGTCTCGGCGTCGAAGGCGGCGAACAGCAGGCCGCTGGCGAGCATCGCCGCCCCCGCGATCTGGAGCGGGAGCCGCGGGCCGCGGCTCCCGACGAGCCGTCCCGACAGCGGGGCGGACACGGCGGTCATCGCCGCCATCGGCAGCAGGAACAGCCCCGCGTGCAGCGCCGAGAGCCCGCGCACGTTCTGCAGGTAGAGGGTGTTGAGGAAGAGGAACCCGCCGAGCGCGGCGAACCCGCTGACCGCGATGACGGTCGCGCCCGAGAACGGGACACTGCGGAAGAAGCGCAGGTAGATCAGCGGTTCGGGGGCGCGCAGCGCGTGCAGGACGAAGCCGGCGAGGGACGCGGCGGCGACGATCGCGGCGCCGTAGACGGCCGGGTCGGCGGGGCCGCGGCCGGGCGCCTCGATGATCGCGTACGTCAGCGTGCCGAGCAGCAGGATCATGAACGCCTGGCCGAGCGGATCGGGGCGGCGGGGGCGCGGGGCGCGCGACTCGGGGACGAACAGCGCGGTCAGCACGAGCGCGGCGAGCCCGATCGGCACGTTCAGCCAGAAGATCGACCGCCAGCCGACCGAGTCGACCAGCAGCCCGCCGACCAGCGGGCCCATCGCCATGCTGAGCCCGACGACGGCGCCCCACACGCCGATGGCGCGGGCCCGCTCGCGCGGCCCGGTGAACACGTTCGTGATGATCGACATCGCGACCGGGTTGAGCATGGACCCGCCGACCGCCTGCACCACGCGGGCGGCGACGAGCAGGCCGAGGGACGGCGCGAGGCTGCACAGCACCGA
Source organism: Actinomadura coerulea (assembly GCF_014208105.1). Classification (NCBI taxonomy): domain Bacteria; kingdom Bacillati; phylum Actinomycetota; class Actinomycetes; order Streptosporangiales; family Thermomonosporaceae; genus Actinomadura; species Actinomadura coerulea. The sequence goes on along the minus strand of NZ_JACHMQ010000001.1, from coordinate 490,190 downwards.
CCCGGCCGAGAACAGCGCGAGCCCCGTCTGGAACACGCGCCGCCGCCCGATCCGGTCGGCGGTCGAGCCGGACAGCAGCAGCAGGGACGCCAGGACGATCAGGTACGCGTCGATGGTCCACTGCAGGCCCGACAGCGAGCTGTGGAAGTCGCGCTGCAGCGACGGGAGCGCGACGTTGAGGATCGTGTTGTCCAGGCTGACGATGAGCAGACTCAGACAGCAGATGGCCAGCACGCCCAGCCGGCGTCGGGAACTGAGTTCGGGCACGCCGCCTCCAATCGTTATACCCCTACAACCATTAGAAGGCTACAACGATTCCAGGCTCTGTCGACTTGCGGCGTGTTGCCCTTATCAGCGCTCTCATAAGGGCAACACGCCGCAAGTCAACGGAGGGAGGCGGTGCGGGGTCGGGCTGCTGGGACGACCAGGGGGGTGCCTGTTTCCGGGCAGTCGATCACTCGGCATGGCAGCCGGAAGACCTGCTCTACCAGGTCGGCGGTGACCACGTCGGACGGGTCGCCCTCCGCCGCGATCCGGCCGTCCCGCATCGCGATCATGTGGGTGGCGTAGCGGGCGGCGTGATTGAGGTCGTGCAGGACGGCGACGACCGTCCGGCCCTCCTCGTGCAGCCGCGCGCACAGGTCGAGCACCTCGATCTGGTGCGCGATGTCGAGGTAGGTCGTCGGCTCGTCCAGCAGCAGCAGCGGCGTCTGCTGGGCGAGCACCATGGCGATCCAGACCCGCTGCCGCTGCCCGCCCGAGAGCTCGTCCACATGCCGGTCGGCGAGGTCCCCGACGCCCGTCGCGGCCATCGACTCGGCGACGACCCGCTCGTCCTCCCGGGACCACTGCCGCAGCAGGCTCTGGTGGGGATACCGGCCGCGCGAGACGAGGTCGGCGACCGTGATGCCCTCCGGCGCGATCGACGACTGCGGCAGCAGCCCGAGCGTGCGCGCCAGCTTCTTGGCGGGCCAGTCGGCGATGGGGCGGCCGTCCAGCACGACCGTCCCGGCGGAGGGTTTGAGGATCCGCGCCAGCGCGCGCAGCAGCGTCGACTTGCCGCACGCGTTCGGCCCCACGATCACCGTGAACGAGCCCTCCGGCACCGCCACGTCGAGGTCCTCGGCGATGGTGCGCTTGTCGTAGGCCAGGGTGAGCCCGGCGCCGGCGAGCCGCGCGGTCGCGTCCTTCATCACATCCGTCCCGTCTTGCGTTCGGTCACGAGGAGCCAGACCAGGTACCCGCCGCCGAGCAGCCCGGTCACCACGCCGACCGGGAGCTGGTGGCCGGGGAAGCCGCGCTGCGCCGCCCAGTCGGCGGCCGCCATCAGCGCGGCGCCCATGCACGCCGCCGGCAGCAGGTTGGGGCCGGCCGTCCGGGTGAGGCGGCGGGCGAGCTGCGGCGCGGTCAGCGCGACGAACGACACCGGCCCGGCCGCCGCCGCGGCGAGCGCGGTCAGCAGTACTGCCGCGGCCAGCAGCAGCACCCGGACCCGCTCGATGGGGACGCCGAGTCCGTGCGCGGCGTCGTCGCCCATCTCCAGCATCCGCAGCGCCCGGCCGCAGCCGGCGACGACGAGCGGGCCGAGCACGGCGAGCGCCGCGATGACGGGCGCGGCGTCCGACCAGTCGCGGCCGTCCAGGCTGCCGGTCAGCCACAGCACGGCGCGGGCCGCGTCGGTGATCTCCGCCTGGGTGATCAGGTAGCCGTTGACGCCGGTGAGGATCGCGGCGACGCCGATGCCGACGAGGATGAGCCGCTGCCCGTGCGCGCCGTGCCGTCCCGCCACCAGGTACACGGCCAGGCCGGTGAGCAGGCCGCCGCCGGCCGCGCCGGCCGCGACCGCGGCGCTGCCGGCGCCGGTCAGCACGATCACGGCGAGGACGCCGGTCGCGGCGCCCTGGCTGAAGCCGAGGATGTCGGGGCTGCCGAGCGGGTTGCGGACCAGCGACTGGAAGATCGCGCCCGCCAGCCCGAGCGCCGCGCCGACCGCGAGGCCGGCCGCCACCCGCGGCAGCCGGATCTCGTTCACGATGAGCGAGTCGGCGGGCGACCCCTGCCCGGCCAGCGTCCGCACGACGTCGCCGGGGCTCATCGGGAAGTCGCCGCTGCCGATGAGGAGCACGCCCGTCCCGAGCGCGACGGCGAGGCAGAGCGCCGCGACGACGAGAGCGCGCGGCCGGAACCGGAACGACGCCGCGGGCGTCCGGACTACCGCGAAACGCGGCCCCCTGCTCATGCGCGGGACCTCCCGGACCGTCGGACGAAGTAGAGGAAGACCGGCCCGCCCGCGACGACCATCACCACGCCGACCTGGAGTTCGGACGGGCGCACCACGACGCGCCCGAAGACGTCCGCCACGAGCATCAGTGCGGGTGAGAGGACCGCGCAGAACGGGATCAGCCGGCGCAGGTCGGGGCCGGTCAGGGCGCTGACGAGGTGCGGCACCATCAGCCCGACGAAGAGGATGGGCCCGCACGCCGCCGTCGCCGCGCCGCACAGCAGCGTGACGGTGACGATCGCGGCGATCCGGACGCGCCCGGGGTCGGCGCCGAGCCCGCGGGCCGCGTCCTCCCCCATCGCCATCGCGTTGAGCGGGCGCGCCAGCAGCAGCGCCGCCACCAGCCCGGCGAGGACGAACGGCGCGACGCGGACGACCGTGTAGCCCTGCGCGGAGGCGAGCGACCCGACCGTCCAGAAGCGCATCCGGTCGAGGGACGCGGTGTCGAGCAGCTGCACCGCGCTCACGTAGGAGAAGAGTGCGGCGTTCAGCGCGGACCCGGCGAGGGCGAGCCGGGCCGGGGTGGCGGCGCGCCCGCCGCCGACCGCGTAGAGCAGCATCGCGACGGCGCCCGCGCCGGCGAACGCGAACCACACGAACCCGGTGAACGAGGTGACGCCGAGGAAGGAGATGGCCGACACGACCGCGGCGGCGGCGCCCGCGTTGATGCCGAGGAGGCCGGGGTCGGCGAGCGGGTTGCGGGTGAGCGACTGCATCACCGCGCCGCCGAGGCCGAGCGCCGTCCCGGCGAGGAGGCCGAGGATCGTGCGCGGCAGGCGCATCTCGCGGACGAGCGTGTACGCGGCCGAATCGGCGTGGAAAAGCCCGTCCCACACCTGTCCGGGCGACAGCGGCTTCGCGCCGATCCCGAGGCTGAGCACGACGGCGGCGAGGAGGAGAACGAGCGCGCCGACGAGTCCGGCCACCCACCGCGCGCCCGGCGGCCGCGGGACTTCCGCCGGCTCCGCGGGCGGTGTGACCGGCGGCGACTTGGTCGTCAACACGTGGCGGGCTCCGGGGGGGACGGCCGGGGACCACCGTGACGGTCCCCACTCTGGACAAGATCTTAGGTTAGGTTAACCTAAGCTCCCATCGGCCGACCATCCGGCCATGCAACTTGATTTGGGAGAACGTCGGAGATGTCGAACATCGGGGCTCAGCACCTCACCCGCCGCGGCCTGCTCGGCGCGGGCGGCGCCCTCGCCCTCGGGGCGCTCATCAGCGCGTGCGGAGGCGGTGACGACGCGAGCGGAACGGCCTCACCGGGCGGCGGCGCCTGGACGTTCACCGACGACCGCGGCACCCGGGTGCGGCTCAAGGCGCGCCCGCAGCGGGTCGTCGGCTACGTCGGCACCGCCGCCGCCCTCTACGACTTCGGCGTGGACCGGCAGATCGTCGGCGTGTTCGGCCCGACGAAGCTCAAGGACGGCAAGCCCGACCCGCAGGCCGGGAACCTGCCCGTCGACCGGCTGGAGATCATCGGAAACGCCTACGGCGAGTTCAACATCGAGAAGTACGCCGCGCTGCGCCCCGACCTGCTCGTCGACAACATGTTCCTGCCGGGCGACCTGTTCTACGTCCCGGCCGAGAGCAAGGACAAGATCTTCGCGCTGGCGGAGTCGGTCGCCATCTCCGCGGGCGCCGTCGCGCTGCCGAAGCCCATCGAGCGGACCGCCGCGCTCGCCGCCGCGCTCGGCGCCGACCTGAAGTCGGCGAAGGTCACGGCTGCCAAGGCCAGGTTCGACAAGGCGGCGGAGGCGCTGCGCGCGGCGGCCAAGGCCAAGCCGGGCCTGAAGGTGCTGGCGGCGTCCGCGAGCCCCGACCTCTTCTACGCCTCCAGCCCGGGCAAGAACACCGACCTCATCTACTTCAAGGAGCTCGGCGTCGACCTGATCGTGCCGGAGAAGGTGAGCAAGGAGGGCTACTTCGAGAACCTGAGCTGGGAGAACGCCGACAAGTACCGGGCCGACGTCATCATGCTCGACTCCCGCACGCAGGCGCTCCAGCCCAAGGACCTCGGCTCCAAGCCGTCCTGGAAGGACCTGCCCGCGGTGAAGGCGAACCAGGTCATCGCGTGGCAGCCCGAGCCCCGCTTCTCCTACGAGGGCTGCGCGCCGATCCTCGAAGCGCTCGCCGCGTCCATCCGGTCGGCGAAGAAGACGGGCTGAGGCGGCGATGGCGAGGACCCCGGCGCACCCGTACGCGTTCTTCGACCTGCGCGTCCTGCGGTCCGAGCGGCTCGGACCGTCCATGGCCCGCGTCACCTTCGGCGGCGAGTCCGTGGACGGCTTCGTCACCGCCGGGCGCGACCAGCGCTTCAAGATCTTCCTCCCGCACCCGCACCAGGACGCCCCGGTGATGCCGCGCGACAGCGACGGCGACACCTGGTTCGCCGACTGGCGGGCGCTGGACCCGGCCGTGCGCGGCATCATGCGGTCCTACACCGTCCGCGGCAGGCGCCCCGGCGAGCTGGACGTCGACTTCGCGCTGCACATGGACGGAGCGTCCGGCCCGGCCGCCCGCTGGGCCGCGGCGGCGGCCCCGGGCGACCGCGTCACCGTCCTCGGCCCGACCGGCCCCGACAACGGCGGCTACGACTTCCGGCCGCCGCCCGGCGCCCCGGTCGTCATGGCGGGCGACCTCACCGCGCTGCCCGCCATCGCCGGGAACCTCGCCTGGCTGCCCGCCGGGACGCCCGCGCAGGTCTGGATCGACGTCCCGGAGCCCGGCGACCGGCAGGACCTGCCGACCGCGTCCGCCGCGCAGGTCTCCTGGGTCTCCCCCGGCGGCCTGCTGGACGCCGTGCGCGCGGCGACCATCCCGGACGGCGCCTACGCGTGGATCGCGGGCGAGTCCGCCGCGGTCAAGGCGCTGCGGCGGCACCTGGTGAACGAGCGCGGCCTGGACCGCCGCGCCGTCACCTTCACCGGCTACTGGCGGCGCGGCGCCACCGAGGAGGACCTGCTCGCCGAGGTCGTCGCCGGCGGCAGCCCCGCCACCGAGGAGTGAGCGCGGTCAGGGGCCGCGGTCGGTCTCGTCGATGGTGAGGGCGGTCCGGTCGAGGACGCCGGCGCGGTAGGCGGCGGCGCCGATCGTCTGGGCGGCGACGGGCGCGGTGATCAGCTGGAAGACCGCGACCAGCAGCAGCGGGGCGGCGGCCGCGACGGAGCCCGCCTGCGGGGCGGCGCCCGCGAGGACGAGCACCAGCCCGATCGTCTGCGGCTTGGTCGCGGCGTGCAGCCGGGTGAGCAGGTCGGGGAAGCGCAGCACGCCGAGCGCGCCCACCGCGCAGAACGCGGCGCCCGCGGGGAGCAGGACGGCGGTGACGACGTCGCCGGCGGTCACGGGCGCTCCTCCCGCTGCGCCGCGAGGCGGGCGGCGGTGACCGACCCGACGAACCCCAGCAGCACGACGGCCACCAGGATCGTCGACAGCGCGGGCTCGCCCCAGACGGCCGAGTGCACCGCGATGCCGCTGACCAGAAGGACCGCCAGGACGTCCACGGCCATGATCCGGTCGAAGGAGGTCGGGCCGCGCACGAGCCGCGCGGTCGTCATCAGGATCGCCGCGCCCAGCAGGACCATGGTGACGGTGTAGACGACGGTCATCCCTGTTCCTCTCCCTTCGCCGTGTCCTCGGGTGCCACGAGGGCCCGCATCAGCCTGCGCTCCGTCCGCAGGACGCCGTCGCGCATGACGTCGGCCTCCCCGCGGTCGCGCACCGGCATGCCGTGGATGCGCAGGATCGACCGGTCCCAGTCGAGGTCGACGAGCAGGGTGCCGGGACGCAGGGAGATGCTCGTCGTGACCGCGAGCAGGACGAGCTCCGACCGCGTCCGGGCGCTCACCTCGATGACGGCGCCCCTGACCCGGCGCGGGGCGCGCAGCGCGTGCCAGCCGATGACCACGCTCGACGCCAGCAGGTCCCAGGCGAGTTCGGCGGCGGCCTCGGCGAGGCGCAGCGGACGGATCCTGGTGAGGAGCGGGACGGCGGGCAGCCGGCTCACCGTGTAGGCGGCGACCACGGCGACGACGCCGCCGGCGACGATGAGGGCGTCGACCCGTCCCCACAGCAGCACCCAGACCGCGAGCAGCCACGCCGCCATGCCCAGCCTCGCGCCGATCCCGCGCACCGCGCTCCTCACGGCGCCCTCCCGTCCAGCACGGCCCGCCGGTAGGCCGACGGATCCACCAGGTCGGCCGCGGCGCGCGCGCTCCAGGACGACAGCGGCCCGGCGAACACGGCGATGAGGAGGCCGCCGGCGACCATCACGGCGGTCACGGCCTGCATGACCCGCACCCCGCCCCGCGTGTAGGGCTCGGCGGCGGGCGGTTCGCCCGCCTCCTCCGGTCGGGGGCGCCAGAACCCGAGCGCCCAGATCCGCGCCATCGCCATGAGCGTGAGCAGGCTCGCGAGCACCGCGACGCCCGTGACGGCGTACGCCAGCGGCCTCCCCGACCCGAGGCCCGCCTGGAACAGGGCGAGCTTCGCGACGAACCCGGACGTCGGCGGCACCCCGCTCACGCTCATCGCGGGGACGAAGAACAGCACGGCGATGAGGGCCGACAGCCGGGCGAGGCCGCCGAGCCGGTGCAGCGACGTCTCCCCCGTGCGGGCCTGGATCAGGTCGCTGACCAGGAACAGCGTCGCCTGCACGACGATGTGGTGGACGAGGTAGAGGATCGCCCCGGTGAGCCCGGCGACGCTGAACAGCGCGAGGCCGAAGAGCATGTAGCCGATGTGGCCGACGAGGGTGAACGAGAACACCCGGTGGATGTCGTCGTTCGCCAGCGCGCCGAGGGTGCCCACGACCATCGTCCCGGCGGCGAGGACGAGCATCACCCGCGACCCGTGCTCGCGGGGGAACGCCAGCGTCTCGACGCGGATGAGCGCGTACACCGCGGCCTTCGTCAGCAGCGCGGCGAACACGGCGGTGACCTTGGTGAGGGCGGCGGGGTAGGCGTCGGGCAGCCACAGGTGCATCGGCACGATCGCGCCCTTGATCCCGAACACCACGAGGAACAGCAGCCCGAGCGCCGTGCGGGTGCCCGCCGGGAGCGCCGGGACGCGCTCGGACAGGTCGGCGAGGTTCACCGTCCCGGCCGCCGCGTAGGTCAGGCCGAGCGCGGTGAGGAACATGATCGAGGAGGTGAGGCTGACGACCGTGTAGGTCATGCTCGCCCGGAGGCGCTCGGCCGTCGGCTGGAGGGTCATGAGCACGTAGCTCGACGCGAGCATCACCTCGAACGCGACGAACAGGTTGAACAGGTCGCCGGCGAGGAACACCAGGCCGACGCCGCCGGTCAGCGCCAGGTAGGCGGGATGGAACACCCCCGGCTCGCTCCGGCGGTCCAGCGCGCCCGCGCCCTCCGCCACCGCGTGCAGCATGATCGCCAGCAGCACGGTGCTGGACACCACGAGCAGCAGCGCCGACAGCCGGTCGGCGACGAGCGTGATCCCGAGGGGGGCGGCCCATCCCCCGGCCTGGACGGCGACGACCCCGTTCCGGGCCACCGCGACCAGCACCGCCACGGAGGCCGCCACGGCCCCCGCCCCGACGAGCGGGGCGAGGACCCGCAGCCAGAACCGGCGGCGCCGGCTGATCATCGCGAGCGCCGCGCCCAGCAGCGGCAGCGCGAACGGCAGGGGGAGCAGGACGTTCACTCGTCCTCCTCCAGCGGGTCGTGCCGCTCCGGCGGGGCGTCCCACGCCCCGCGGCGGCGCTCGGCGCAGATCCGGCGGTCCTCGACGTCGTCCTGCACCTCGTCCTCGCCGAGCAGCCGCCGGCTCCGGTAGGCCAGCGCCAGCAGGAACGCCGTGACGCCGAACGTGATAACGATGGCGGTGAGCGCCATGGCCTGCGGCAGCGGGTCGGCCATCGCCCGCTTCGATCCCCCGCCGAGCAGCGGCGGCGCCCCCGCCGCCCCGCCCGCCAGCAGCAGGACGAGGTTGGCCCCGTGCCCGAGCAGCATGAACCCGACCACGACGCGGATCAGGGACCGCTGCATCAGCAGGTCGAACCCGGCCGCGAACAGCACGGCGACGGTCAGCACGAGGACCAGCGCCGGCCCGGTCATGCAGCCTCCTCCTCGTCCGGTTCGTCCTCCAGGCTCGCCCCGAGCGTGGTGAGGATCGTCAGCACCAGCCCGAGGACCACCAGATACACCCCGATGTCGAAGAACAGGCTGGTCGGCACGTCCACCTCGCCCAGGACGGGCGGCGACCCGTGCCAGACCTCCCCCTGGAGGAACTCCCCGTGCGGGAACCCGCCGGCCGTCCAGCCGGCCGCGCCCGTGGCGACCGCGAGCCCGAGGCCGCCGCCGATCAGGACGCTCGGCCGCATCGGCAGCGCGGACGCCAGCTCCCGGCGGCCGCCCGGCAGGTAGCGCAGCACGAACGCCATGCCCGCCACGAGACCGCCCACGAACCCGCCTCCCGGGGCGCCGTGCCCCGCGACGAGCAGGTAGAGGGAGAACACCAGGATCGTCGGGCCGAGAAGCCGCGCCGCCGCCTCCAGCACCACCGAGGATCCGCCCAGCGGCGGCCGCCCCCGCGTCGCCAGCCAGCGGCTCCCCGCCTCCCCCGGCCCGCGCTCGCCGCCGGACGGGCTCGGCAGCCGCCGCCCGCTGGTCACCAGCCCGACGACGCCCATCGCCGCGACGCCCAGCACCGTGATCTCGCCGAGCGTGTCGAGCGCCCGCATCTCGACGAGGATCGCGTTCACGACGTTCTTGGCCCCCTCCTCCTTCGCGAGACCCGCGTACCCGCTCCCGACCGGCCGGGTGTCCCGGCTCAGCGCCGCCACCACGAGGAACAGCGCGACGAACCCGCCCAGGCACACGCTGACCGCCCCGACGGCCGCCCTGGCCGGCCCCGTGCGGCGCCGCGGCGGGTACCGGACGGGCAGCCGCCGCAGCACCAGCACCAGCATGATCAGCGACAGGGTCTCCACGACGAAGAGCGTCAGCGCGAGATCGGGACCGCCCTGCACCACGAACAGCCCGCCCACCCCGTAGCCCGTCCCGGCGAGCAGCAGCGCGGCCGTCAGCCTCCGGCGCGCCCGCACCGCCGCGAGCGCGCAGCCGATCACGACCACCGCGAGGACGACCTGCGCCGGGTCGTCCCACGCCCGCAGCCGGTCCACCGGGATGGCAGGTCCCGTCCCGCGGACCAGCGCCGCCGCCAGCGCCGACCCGGGCACCACCAGCGCCATCGTCCCGATCACACCGAGGTAGAAGGGCAGCGAACCGATCTGCACGCGCGCGGTGACCTCGTGCGCCCCGGCGAGGATCCCCTCGACCGTCCCGTCGTAGCCGCGCTGCGCGTCCAGGAACCGCCACCGCGCCCGCCTGACGGGGAACGTCCGTCCGAACAGGACGAACACCACGGCACCCAGGGCGAGCGCGAGCACGGAAAGCCAAAGCGCCAATCCCAGGCCGTGCCACAACGCGAGCTTGTACTCGCCGTCTCCCGGCAGCGTGTCCGCGTAGGGCCCGGCGAGTTTCTGCATCACACCGGGAGCAACCCCCAGAGCGAACCCGGACACGGCAAGGACGACGACAGGCCCCACCAAGCCCCAGTGGCCCCCGGGCGTGACGTCCGCCTGGCCGCCGAACGCCCCGACCAAGAACCGCACGCCATAGGCCACGGTCAGCGCGGTCCCCGCCACGACCCCGGCAAGGACCGCGATGTCCATCCCGCCATGAGCGAACGCCTCCATGGCGGCCTCCTTCGCCACGAACCCCAGGAAGGGCGGCAGCCCGATCATCGATGCCGTGGCCGCCGCCGCCGCGACCGCCAGCACCGGAAGCCTCCGCCACGCCCCCGAGAGCCGATCGGCACGGCGCGTCCCCGTCTCGTGCTCGACCGTCCCGACCGTGAGGAACAGCGGCGCCTTGAACAGGCCGTGGGCCAGCAGCAGCGCGGTGCCCGCCAACGCCGCCGTCCGCGTCCCGTTTCCCAGCAGGACCATCAGCAGTCCGAGCTGGCTCACCGTCCCGTACGCGAGCAGCCGCTTCAGGTCATGCTGGCGCAGCGCGAGGACCCCGCCCGTCAGCAGGCTCAGCAACCCGGCCCCCACCACCAGCGGACGCCACACCCCGGCGTCGCCGAACGCGGGAGCCAGCCGCGCCACCAGGTAGACCCCCGCCTTCACCATGGCCGCGGCGTGCAGATAGGCACTGACCGGAGTAGGCGCCACCATCGCGGCGGGAAGCCACGCGTGCAGCGGCACCTGGGCCGACTTGGCGAACGCCCCGAGCAGCACCAGCACGACCCCGGCCGTCGCCGTCGCGCCGCCCGGCGGATCGGCCACCATCGCCGAGATCCGGTACGTCCCGGCGGTCTGCCCGAGCAGCACGAACCCGGCGAGCATGACCAGCCCGAAGGCGGTCGTCGTCAGCAGCGCCTGTGCCGCCGCCCGCCGGTCCTCGGCACGCTCCGGCCGGGTCGCGCCGATGAGCACGAACGAGCTGACCGTTGTCAGCTCCCAGAACACGTACAGGACGAGCAGGTTGTCGGCCAGCACCAGGCCCGTCATCGCCCCGGCGAACGCGACGAGCGTCCCGATCATCAGCCTCTCGGGACGTTCGAAGTACCAGCCCGCGTAGCACAGGACGACGGCCCCCACCCCGCCGATGAGCAGCAGCATCACGATGGACAGCGCGTCCAGGCGGAAGTCGAGCACCAGCCCCAGATCCGGCGCCCAGTCCAGCCGCGCCGTGACCGCGCCCCGCCCGACCTGCGCCGCGGCCCACCCGGCCGTCGCCGCCGGGAGCACCGCCGCGGCACACGCCATCACACGCCGGCGCCGCCCGAGCGCCCAGGGCACCGCGACCGCGACGACGGCATAAGCGAGAACCAGCGCGAGCATGCCGCCGCAGCCCCCCTCCGCCAGGCACGTCGCCTCCCACTTACCCGATCATCACCCCCGAAACGACCATCCCGCCGTATGGGCAGGGCCGCGCGGCGCTTCGACAGCGACGAGCCGGGGTGGGCGGCCGGCACTTCGCATGGCCACGCGGTGGACTGCCCAGGAATCCACTTCGTTGGGATAATCCGCGGACCCCTAGGAGGAACTCGGCATGCGGCCTCAGCGACCTGACACCTGCGCACTGAGGCCGTCGAGCATCACGCGGGTGACGGCGTCGTCCTCCTGCGCTCCAGGACGGCAGACGGCGGTGCTGAGGATCTCGACCGCCTCGGCCGGACTGAGGTCATCGCACCGACGACCCGGACGGCGTCCGCCGCGACCTGGCCGACCGCTTCGGCGTCGCGGCGGACTTCCCCGCCTACCGGGCGGTCCTGGACCGCCAGGGCCTCTCCGGCGTCCACGAGACGGTGATAGCGGGAAACGAGAAGACGATCACCCGCGAACTGGGCCGCTTCGCCGAAGCGGGCGCCACCGACCTACTGATCAGCCCCTATGGCGACACCGCCGAACTCCTGGCCCTGGCAGCCTCCCTACGCTGACCACACCACCGAATCCGAGGAGGACTGCCGGCTCTGGAGAGGTGAAATGGCGACGTGGGCCGGGTATCTCCGAGGGGGAAGGTAAATCTATCGGCGCACTGGAACGTGCTTTAAAGGCCGCAATCGGCTGACCATCTGAACAGGCCCCGAAACCGCGACCAGGAGCGAAGTCTCCACCGGAGGGTTCCGGGGGCGCCCCCGAGCAGGCGACGCCGCCAATCAAGCTCCCGCGATTGGACTCGAAGCATCTACAGTCGGGCCTCACCATGCGGCAGCATCGTTCCATCAGCTATCGAACCGTCCTCACAAGTCTGCAGGGGTCCACGCCAAGGCGCACCGGTCGTCAGGCAGTTCGTCAGGCATGCCACTTACCCACGAGGTACTCAGATAAGTTAAGAAGCACTCGACGACAGTTGCCCGCAGACATTTACACACCCCTGGCAGTTGCAAAATCGGCGAAGCCCGCCAGGACATGGAGCGGAACGACCATGGGTGCGGTCCGAGCACCCGTGCCACATTTCTAGCGTTGAGGTGAAGATGGCGAGTCAATTCTAAATTGCTCGCCCATAATCCACCGCACCAGCAAGCTGTGGGCATCATCAGGCAAACCCAACTGATTCAGTTCCTGAATTGCCGCCGTACGCTGCGGCTCATTCCATCTCGCATTGGCTATCCATCTAAGACTCTCACTCTCCACCTTTGCCCGAAAGTCGGGCAACTCGAAAAAGGGGACCAGCAACATCAGTATTGAACTGCGCACCTCTGGCGGGTCTAGCGAAGATATCTTCCGCCACTTCAAAGGCAAATCCAAAAATATGTCCCAATAAGCTGCCTTAGAGATCTTTATTCTCTGCAACGCAGAGAAATTAGAAACCAGGCAAGGGTGCAAGTCGGCAAGAGCTTCGATGCACCCAGCCTTGACGTCTTCCGAGGGGGATAGTGCCGGGCCTTCGCAAGCAAGGACATTAATAAATCGCAACGCGCTAGAACCGCTCGTCCTTCTACCTATAGCGGTATTGTAATATAGATCATGCACTCCAAGTTCTGCGATTTCTACTTCTGTTGGACGATTAATTGCCCGATCCCAGAATGCTACCCTCTCTGGAAGAGGAATATCGACCAAGGCAGCCCCAAGATGGTCTTGTAGATGGCTAGTGCGATACTCGAGAGTGTCCCAGTGTCGCAATTTCGCCCACAGTAGGGCCGCCGATTCCAACTCTGGTCGAAATACTGCATTCTGCAACGAAGTAACGAAGGCTTTTACCGCTCGATCGCGGTTATCAGGAGATTGCAGTTCCAAAAATTGTTGCAGTGGCAAATCGTTACGCATGATATCGGCAATCTTCAAGTGTCTCCTCTCGCTTACCGGAAGAGCGGATGCAAGTAGAACAGATTCCTCCGCGAGTCGCTTAATTATATTTGCGCCAGGAAAGACCGTTTCGAGGTTTCTGATAGCGAACGATAGATAAATGGCCCGGGTAGCGGCGCTAGATGACCTCTTAGCCTCGTCCACAATCATAGACAAAATGGCGTCAGCCCCGCCCTCATAGTTTCTATCGAGGATCTGGATAGCCAGCTGGGATACTATCTCCCACGTGCCATCATTCACATGGGTGCGTATTTTCTCCCATACAGCCTTCGGCTGTGGGTTCTGCTTTACAAGTTGGCTCGCCGCAAAGAACTCGAGAAAGGTGCGGTGAGTGAAGCCATAGAGCGGCTGAAGCGAGTTACTCCCCACGTCGGTAAGCACCCACGCCCGTCCCGCACAGAAGTCGAGAAATTCGTCCGCCGCTTGGTAGGCTTCATCTTCATCTTCGTACCTGGAGGCCAGTACGGCAGTGACCAAGAACCGGCGGATTTCAGACCGGGGCATTGCCTGGCGGCCTTCTGGATCGGTGAACAATCTCCATGCTAGGCGTTGTACAGCTGGCCTGACTTGAGAGCCAAACCGCATGGATACTTCAATTCCACGGGATCGGTCCCAGGTGTCGAATAGCACTTCCGCGCATTTGTGGTAAATCTCTGGCTTGTTGAGCGGAATAAAACGCTCTGAAGAGTAGAGTGCGCACAAAAGGGAAAGCATTAGGGGATTTTGCAAGAGTTCAGAAACATCCGAACTCTCGTCTAGAAAGGAGTCTCTTAGCTCATCTTGCTGTTGTCGCGTCAGGCTATTGTCAAGATGAAACCACTTATTGACATAGCTTGCGATTTGCTCACGACTGAACCTTTTCACGCCGACAACGGGAAAGAGGTCTTCGTCCAAAGGTGCCTCTGGGTACCCGATAGCCCTTGTAGTAACAATCACTCGTACCAGAGGGTACATATGAGCGAAGGAGTTTACAAGCTGACTGAAGGCGGTGCGATACTGGGCTTCGCCCAGCTCATCTAGTCCATCGATGATCACTACTGCCTGGCCATTCAGCAAGAGGTACTCAATGGAATCACTCGGCGGATCGACATTGAAGGGCTTTCGACAAGAAGCTTCTAGATAATGCGTAAGCGTCCTATGGTCAGTCCTTAGAGAGTGTGTGTGTTCGCGGACAATAAGAACCAGAGGAACTAGGCCCTTAAGACTTTCAATCCGGTCGGATGATATATCGTAGGCAAGTTTCCTTGCGAGCGTGGACTTGCCCGCTCCCGGGTCGCCTACCACGACGAATCTCTGGCACTCATCGATCAGTAGTTTGATCGATGAGTGGGTTTTCTTACCCTCTCCCTCTGTTTCGAGGCTAGGTGGCACATAGAGTCCGGAGTATGGCGCAGACTTCGAGTGAGCTACTACGCTCGGGAGCGCGATCTTCGCGTAAGTACTTTTGACCAATGCTCGAAGCCGGTTCGCGAACGCGTGATGAACGTCGAGTCGATCTATCCGTGTGAGTAGCTCGCTATTTCTCGCAGCCGCGGCCGCCACCTGTGCAGCAATCGCTGCAGAGTAAGCCGATTCGATGCCGCCAGGGATAGCGCTATGGACGGTAAAAATAGAAGTCGTCATCAAGTCGAGTACGGCATCTACAGCCTGAAGAAGGTCTGCCTCAGCAAAAAGCCCCTGATGCTTGAGGGTGAGCCGCACCTGCAAACGTAGATTCGCTATCCAGTCCTCCGGATAGCCGCCGATAGCGCACGTCATAGCTTGAAGCGTGAGATGCGTGTATTGTGGAGATTCAAAAAACTCTTTAAGTCTCCGCAATTGCGGTGCGCTTAGTTGACTTATGAACTCGTTCGTTCCATCGCCGATATTGAGATCTTCAGTCTTGGCAGCCAGGGCCGTCTGCTGCTTCTTTGTGAAAACTTTTTTTCCCGCTATAGGGAGAATCGAGCACACCACTCGTACCGCTGCAATCTCTAGCGCTCCCATAGCGCGCTCTCTTTTGAGGGACGATAGGGCTGTCTCGCCACCTAGCAACCTCTTCACCTAGACAGAAGTGGGCATGTTCGGCATGTCCTGGCATGCTAACCCAGAGACGGCAGAGAGGTCAGGCGAACGGGAAACAGGCAGGTCAGGCCAAGCGTCGCGGACCAACATCCCGCGGTTACGCCTGTTGCACCCTCCCTCCGTCAGTTGCCTCACTGCGGCGCGATCAGCAGCGCTCACGGCATCACCACAGCAGGGTGGCGCTCGTGATCTTCTCCATTACCGGCGGACAGACTGGCCGCTCTCCCCATCTTTTGATCTTGGGGCGGTGGCCCGGGCTATCACGGGGGCGGGAGCCCGCCAGCGGTTACCTGGCGCTAGCCGCGGGGTTTGGCACTCGGGGCAAGGGCCCTGGACCATCTAAGCGCAGTGCGAGACACTCGAAGCATGGCTGAACTGACTATGACCTCAGGTAGATGGGACGAGCTCACCGCACTGCTGCAAGATGAGCAGAGACTTCGCTCTGAGTTTCCCAAGGTGGCCGATTACCTGGACATGGCGCCTGGCCTGGCGGGAACAGGTGACGATCAAGTCGATGCACAGTTCGACCTGCGGTTCGTGCACTACATGACCGGTGGCCACGCCGTGAGCCAGAACCCGTACTGGGACATCGTCGAGCCGTTCGTGATTGAGGAGCACGGTCGACGCGTGGTGAATGGTGGTCGATCGGAAGGAAGTGCCCGACTTGCCTATGCACAGTTGCTCTTGCAGGCGAGTTACGCGTGCGCCATACCCTCACCACAAACTATCGCCTGGGTGGCGAACTTCTGCACAGATAGGCCGATCGTGGAACTTGGTGCCGGACGAGGCTATTGGGCAGCGCAGTTGGCTCGCGCAGGACTGAGCGTTGATGCGTACGATTCGGAACCACCGGACAAGACACGGAACGCTTCATTCCCTAAAGTGGCCGGCCAGGCAGACGTCTGGCACCCCGTCAGGGACCTTACCGAGTTCGCGATTCGTGCCGAGCCAGCGGACTACGTGCTGGTCCTTTGCTGGCCGCCTGGCTGGGGAGACACGATGTCTTCTGAAGCGCTAACTCTGTTCGAGGAGGCCGGGGGCGAGCGCCTGGTCTACATCGGGGAACGCAAGGGCGGAAAGACGGGCAACGATGCCTTCTTCACTGCTCTGTCCGCTCGCTGGAGGCTCGAATCCGTAGACCCACACTTCGTCTCCTGGTGGACAGACGCGGACGTTGCCCAGGGGTGGGTCCGAGCCTGAATCCACACATGGCAAAGGGGGTGCCGGTTACTCGGCACCCCCTTTGCCATTTCCCCTACTTGAGGGGCATGCGGAACACGAACGCTTCGTAGCGATCGCGGGGATATGAGACGTCGGAAATCATGATGACTCGGTCGTCGGCAGAGAGGAATCGCTGGCGAACCGTCTTGACGAGGTCGCCGGGGGGTGTCCGCAGCCAGTCAGCATGCGTAGCCGTCGGCAGTTGATCGGAGAGTGTCTCTTCCAGGAAGGCAGTGTCTGAAGCGTCGGCTACGTCCAGCGGGTGGTAGGTATCCGAGATCGAAATCGGGCGCCCATTCTCAGCCGCCCGGGTGGTGACGTGGTTGATCTCCTGGCCTGCCGGGATGTCGAGAGCCTCCGCGAGTTCCGTCGTGGCGGGGATCTGCCGAACTTCGCGCTCTACCTGGATCTGCTGATCTGACTCGTTCTGGAACGACCGTTCAGCACTCTCCAGCTGGCGCTCGGGAGACACACGGACGAGGTTCGGGCGGTCTGCGACGAAGATGCCTCGCCGTCGGACGGATCGCACAAGCCCTTGGCTCTGGAGTAGTTCGAGGGCTTTCCGAACCACGATGTCCGACACGCCGTTCTGCTGTGCGATCTCGCTGTAGCTCGGCAGCTGTGTGCCTGGGGGGAGGTCCCCACCGCGGATGCGTCGGGCGTACTCGCCAGCGATGCGGACGTAGGCCGGTTCGGTCACTGCGTGATCAACTCCTCGTTCTTCGACTGCACTCATCGAACGTATACGCATCATCGTATGCCCAGGGGTTGTGCGTATACGAAGCTACGTATACGCTGCTGCCCGGTGGCCCGTTCGGTACGGGTGGGTCACTGGCAGTACCCAGAAGTCCCCAACTGAACATGGCGTCGGTGATCGGAGCCCTGGAGTGTCCGGGTTGACGATTCATGAGGTCCCTGGACCGGCACTGATCAGGTGATGCCACCCAACTTGCAGCGCTTGCGCTGCCTGTCCCGTGCGGGACGGCGGCCCGGTCTGGGCCCGTCGGTCTCCGTGCGGGGTGGGGAAGGCAAGCGCCAACTTCTGGAGGGCCCGTCCCATGCGGCACAACGGCAAGCCGGTCATTCTCGCCAGCAAACTGTCTCCGAGCCTGATCAGTGTCTCGGAGCGCAGTTGCGCGCTGGTGGTGTGCTCGGAGTGCGGAACGTGGAAGTCGATTAAGCGGGGGATGGTGACCGCGCATCGCGGTCCGCACGTGCCGGGCGCGGACGCCTGGCCGGCGGAGTTCCGGCCGTCGCCGCCGCGGTGTCCTGGTAGCGGTCAGCGGGTGCGTGTTGACCTGTCGGCCCAGGAGTGGCGGCAGCGGCTCGCGGACGCGAGTCGGGAGGCTGGCCTTCGCCGCGCCACGCGTGTGATCCCGCGGCCGAAGCCGCCCGTTGCGCGGGCCCTGGTCCAGGTCGCCGCCCGCTGACCTCTGGTCTTACTGGTCTCTGTGCAGGCGCTCCGGCCCGATCGGGCCGGAGCGCTTTGTCTTCTGTCCACCTGTGAACGAGAGGAAGCACTGCTCATGGCGATCATCGCCGAAGGTGACCTGACGCGTGCCGGTTATATTGCCGGTCTGCGCCAGCTGGCCGACTTGCTGGAGGCCCAGCCCGACATCCCGCACTACCAGCACGGGCGGCTCAACTTCGCCTTGGACGGCACGGAGACCGAAGCCGCCGAGACCATCGAGCGAACCGCGGCGGCGCTGACCGCTGCGGGGATCGAGTTCAACCGCCGCGACACCGACCATGCCCAGGCGATTGAGTTCGTGCTGGCCGGTGTCGAATACGGGTTCTCCCGGGTGCACGACGCGGCGTGGGCCGTTCACAAGGCCCAGCAGTCCTATGAGGAGAACGTCCAGGTCGCGTTGCCGTGCTGAGTGTGCGGCTAATCGGCCTGCCCGATGACGTCGTGGCCGGGGTCGCCCGGCTGCGCGAGACCTTCGAGGTGATCGAGGTCTCTTCGCCGCGGCCGTGCCGCGGTGAGTCCCTCCGGGTGCGGGTCTATGTGACGGCCCATGCCCCTGTCCCTGATGCCCGGGACGCCCCCACCGCCAAGTAGCGACGCCCCGGGCCCCTCCCAACAGGAAGGAAGTCCCATCATGACGTACCTGCGTCTCCTCCGCCACGTGTCGGACGTGGTGAGGGCCCAGGCCTGCCACTACTGCGGTGGCGCGAAGAAGATCGGCGCCACCAACCGGACGTGCCCGGTGTGCTCGGGCTCCGGCACGTGCCCCGGCGGGCGGTGACCGCGCGATGAGTTCGTGGAACGAGTGCCCCACGTGCGGCACGGCCTACGACACCCCGGCCGATGCCGCGCGCTGCCGGGAGAGCCACTGACATCGGCCCGCTGACACCCGAGTCCGGGCGGCCCCGCCCCGCTGCGAGTGGTTCGCGGCGGGGCGGGGCCGTCTCACCCGGTGCCAGACGCCCGGACACCTCGTCATCCGATCCCCCGCAAGGGGGAGAAGGGAGCGCTGCGCGCGATGACGACCCCCAAGGCGATGCCGGTCGCGGTGACCGGCCTGCGCCGTATCCCGACCGGCCCCACCCACCCCACCGGCGTCATGAGCGGCGTGACGGGCGGGTGTTCCAACTGTGGAAGTGTCCGCAGCGTGCGGGTGCTGCCCGACGGGCGGTTCCGGTGCGGGTGCGGACACCGCTGGACCCCGGCCGCTGGTCACACGAGCCCGCCGACGAGCGGGCATCCCGCCGATGGCGCGCCGTAGCTCGGCGCGGTTCTGGGACCCGTGCGGGGACCGCTACGGCATTCCCACTTATCCGTGGCGGCAGGCGCCGCCGCACCTGGCCACCCGCCGCCAGCTCGCCGCCGCCGGGCTCCGCCCCGGCGGTTATGTGGTGGCGCAAGTGCTGTGGCACCGGTGGCGCGGCCAGGGGGTGGCCTTCCTGTACGACCGGCGATGCGCGCTGCCCAAGCGCGCCCCGAGTCCCGCGCAGCGCGCCGCGCTGGCCAAAGCCCTGGCCGCACGGCGCACCTGCCCGCGGTGCCGCACCGACGTGGGTTACGTGCTGCCCCGGCGGCTGGGCTGCTGCCTGGGTTGCGCCAGTGACTGGGAACGCGACGCCGCGTGACCCCCCGCGCTCCCCGCCCCGTGTTTCCGGGCCCGCCGCCACTGCGGCGGGCCCGCCCCCTTTCCCCTGCCCTTTCTCTGCTTTCCTGCGACTCGATAAGGACGGCTTGCCATGAGCATTGACCTGACCGCCGGCGCCACCAACGCCGCCCCCAAGACCGCCGCCAAGGCCGCGCCGCGGGTGCTGCCCGAGGACGGGATCGTGGATCCGATCGCGATCGAGATCGCCGTGAGCGGTTCACGCCCGGTGGATCTCACCCACACCGAACGGGTGCTGGCCGCGGCCCAGATCCTGGCCGCCGGTGGCGGCGCGAGCACCATCGCGGCCCGGCTGTACGTGTCCGGCAGCACCGCCCGCGCGCTGGCCCACCAGGCGCGCAAGGCCGGGGCCCCCGGCGACGTGCGGGCCGCCTGACTCCGATCCGTCCCACCGTTCCCCACATAGGGAGTTGCCCCCATGTCCGATCCCGTTCCGTTCTTCCCCGCCCCGGCCCCCGGCTCCAGCGGTGCCGATGCCGACGACCTGGCGGCGTTGTGCGATGCCGACCGCCGCCGCACCCGGACCCGTACCGCGGTCGCGGTCGGGTTCGCGTTGATCGGTGCGGCGTTGACCGCGCCGGTCGCCGCGCAGGTCCCGCCCCGCCAGGCCACCACCGCTGTGGTGGTGGCGCTGGCCGTGGTCAAGGTCATCGGCCTGTTCGGCGACGCGTGGCACTGGGTCACCCGCCGCTACGAGCTGGCCAGCGGCACCGGTCCGGGTGTGCGGCGGTGGATCGTGCGGCGCTGGTACGCGCCCGGCTCGCTGGTCTGGTACGACGACTTCGTCAGGGGCACGACGCCGCTGGTGGTGCTGGGCTGGGTGCACGATCCGGCCTGCCACCAGCCGTGGGCGCTGGTCTACGACGGCACCGAACCCGACCCGGCCGCCGGTGTGTGGGGCGCGTACTGGGTGCCGCTGGAGGAACTGTCACCCCGACCCACCGAGCCGCCCGCCCTGCGGGCGCCGCAGGACCTCGGCGAAGCCGAGTTCGGAGACCGCCTGCTCGTGCGGCCTCTCGGCGTCGATCGGGTGGTCGCTCTGGACGTGACCGGCTGGCGCGCCCGGCCCGCCGACGGCAACACCGGCGGTCACCGGTCCGGCGTGTGGGTCATCGAGGCCGGCGACTACGCCGACGAAGGCGAACCCGACCTGTTCATCGAGGTCACCGCCGAGTTCTCCCGCGATGTCGCCGAGTTCATCGTGCGCGCCGTGGGCAACGAGGCCGCCCGGTCCGCCCCCGCCAGCTACCGCTCGGGGTGGATGGCATGAGCCCCCGGCAGATCCTGGCCCGGCTCGGGCTGATCGACATGGTCATGCTCGCCGGTATCGCCGCCGGGGTGGTGTGGCTGGTCCTGACCCACCTCACCGCGATCGACCCGGCCGCCGCGGTGATGCTGGCCGGGCTCGCCGCGCTGGCCGCGTTCAGTGCCCTGCACAAGCGGTTGCGGCACACGCCCGGCCCGCGGCACACCGCCTTAACCGGTTCCCGCGCCCCGTCCGGCGAGCGCACACCGCCCGGTGATCAGACCTCACGCGAGTGAGGCATCCGCGGGGCCCGCGCCCCTGAACGCCCCGCACCGCCCCCGAGCCGCCCCGGCTCCGGGGGCGGTGCGGTGAAAGGAGACCCCTTCCATGAACGCCGCCCCGACATCCCCCGCCCGGGTGAACACCGGCCCCCAACCCGCCGGGACGCGTTCACCCCGCACCCCCGCCCCGTTCACGCCCACCCGCGAGACGTTCACGACCGACCGCGCCCCGTTCACGCCGGACCCCGGCGCGATGAACGGTCCGGTGAACACCGATCAGATCCGTTCAGCCGAGCGTGCGCTGTCGGCGGGAACGTGGCTGATCGTGTTCGGCGCCATGCTCTACTCGGTGCTGACGGTCACCCCGCTGATGCGGGCCCACACCCCCGACCGATGGGACTGGACGGCGCCGATTCTGCCGCTGGTGGTGGACGCCGCCGTGGTGATCGTGGTCCGGCTTGACTCGGTCCTGGCCCGCCTGGGCCAGGACGGCGGCCGGTGGCCCGCCGCGCTGCGTTGGATGACCGGCACCATGACGCTGTCGCTCAACATCGCCGAATCGGCCCTGGACAGGGACATGGTCGGGGTGGCGGTGCACGCGGTGGCGCCGCTGCTGTTGATCGTGACAGCCGAGACCGGGCTGGCCTACAGGCGGGCCATCACCAAAGCGCTGACCGCCCGCGAGCACGCCGCTGCCGAGCGCCTGGAGGCCGAGCGTCAGCGGGCCCGTGAGGAGCGCGAGCGGCAGGCGCAACTGGCCCGTGAGGAACGCGAGCACGAGGCCGCCATGGCGCGCCAGGAGGCCGAGCGCCGCGAGCGCGCCGAGCGCGAGGAACGCCAGCGCGCCGAAGCGGCCGAACGCGAGCGGCGCGGCGAGCGTGAACGCGCCGACCAGGAACGTGAACGCGCCGAGCGTGAACGCCAGCGGCAGCAAGCAGAGGCCGAGCGTCGTGAACGCGAGCGTGAACACGCCCGGCGTGAGGCCGAGCGGCAGCGCGCCGAAGCGGCCGAGCGTGAACGCCGCGCGCTGCTGGCGGCCGGTCCGGCCCCCCACAAGCTGCCCCAGCCCCAAGCCCGCCAGATCGTGGCCGCGGCGTTCGCGGCCGGGCTGTCGGTGCGTGACGCCGCCGAGCGGTGCGGCTGGTCCATCGGCTGGGTCGCCGGCCGCTACCAAGAGCTGCGCGACTCCCCGGCCGATCAGCCCGCCGCCGTCTGACCCGTCCCCCCATCCGTCGCCGCCCCGGGCCGAAGCACATGCCCCGGGGTGGCCCTGCGCATGCCCCCTGTGTCTGTCTCAAATCGAAGGGAACCCATCTCATGGAAGTCGGCAAGTGGATCGTGTTCGCGTTCCTGACCGGTGTGGTCATCGTCGGGTTTAAGACCCGCTCGCTCAAGGGCTGGGAGTTCGCCGCGTCCGGCGCGTTCGTCCTGCTGCTGGACCAGTTGGTGTTCAAGGGCCAGATCTCGTCCTGGCTGGGGAACCTGGGCTCCAACGTCCGGGGCGCGGCCGGGAACGCATCGGCCGGGATGCTGCTGTTCACCCCCGGTGCCTGGCCGCGGGCCCGCCGGTTCGGTGCCCGCATGTGGAAGCACCGCCCTGGCCCGGCAGACCTGGCCATGTACGCCGCTGCGGGCGTGCTCATGCATGTGTGGCTCGGCGCGCCGTGGCTGGTGGTGGCCCTGACCATCACCGGCCTGCCGATCGCCTTCACCGCAATCAGCGCCGCCACCGCGCCCCAGCCCCGCACTAACACCCACACCCCCGCCGCCCGCACTGAGCAGGAGGAAGCGGGAGACGTGCCGGTGTGCCCGGTGTGCGGCGACGCCGCCACCACCTGGGAGACCGGCCACGACATCGGCCATGACGGCGACCCTGACGGCGAGCTCGCCGACCAGCAGGCCGAGCCCGGCGGGGTGGACAGGTGGAGGTGCGCTCAGGGGCACAGGTTCGCCCTCACCCCCGGCGGGCACGTCCGCGGCCTGACGGTGCGGGAGTGATCGCCCATGGTCGATCCGATCATCGGCGGGGCCGTGATGTTCCTGGTCCTGACCGGCGGCACCAAGACCGGCCGGGACGCCGTCCGCAACGCGGGCACCTCCGCTTACAAGGCCACCGGCTGGAAGTCGCCCAGGACCGCGATCGTGCACTACTCCGGCCGCGCAGGGGACAAGACCGGCGCCGCGTTCGCCGCCACCGCCCGCAAGACCCGCAACGCCGCGGTCAAGCTCGCAGAACGCCGCTGGAACAAGCGAGCCACCAGCGACGACCCGCCCGGCGCTACCCCGCCGATCCGGCGCGTCCAGCCCGACCGGCCCGCCCCCGGCGTCGCCGCCCCGGGCCCCGCTGGCCCGCCGCCGGCCTGGGGGAACCCGCCCCAGCCCCAGCCAGGGCCCGCACCTCTGCCAACGCCGGGGCCGGCGGCGGGCTCCGCGCCGGGTGACCCGCACGTTCCTGACCCGTTCTTCGGCTCGGTCGTTCACGACGACGACCTCTACACGCTCAAGCCCCGCAACCCCGCCCCCGGCCCCACCGGCCGCGGCGGGACCGGCGGGCCCACCACCGGCGAGACCGCCGCGACCGCAAGGAGGACCATGACCAGCCGTTCGGGTTTCCGCATCGACCTGGAGAAGCCGACCACCGACGCCGAGTTCCTGGAGACCTGCGTGACCCTGGCCGACGCGCTGCGCTCCTTCTCCAAGCAGGTAGAGGAATGGGCCGCCGACGTGTCCGGGCTCGGCCTGCCCACCCAGGTCACCGCGCCGCTGGACGCCGTCTCCGAAGGCGTCGGAGAGGCCGCCACCGCGGTCAACCGCGCCGCGTCCACCTTCGCCGACCTGTTCGAGGAGCCCCGCGAGATCGCCGCACGCGGGATGAAGTTCACCGGCGAAGACGCCGCCTGACCAGGCGGGGCCGCGCCCCGCTGCGGTCCCGCCCGCTCCCGTCCGTGTTCCTGCTGTGTCTCGCACGGCCCCGGCCACCCGGCCGGGGCCGTGCCCTTTCTCGACCCTGGAGGAGGCTGCCTCGATGGCGCGCCGCACCCGTCAGCCCCGTTCCGCCACCAGCTGGCGGGACGTCGCCCACCGCAACCGCACCAACTCCCGCCGCGGCCCCACCGCCGGAACCGTCGCGCTGACCGCTGTACGTGGCTATGGCCGATGGGTGGCGCGCTCGCCTGACACCCGCGGGCTGGCCAACGCCCTGGCCGTGCTGTATCCGCTCGGCGAGATCGGCCACCAGACCGGCGCCGACCCGCTCATGCTGGGGGCGTTCGCGCCCCCGGCGGCGCTGGCCGCCTGGGTCGGCACCCACAAAAAGCACGCCAGCCACCGCTACTCGGCCACCGTCGCCGCGACCGCCGCCGCGATCCCCGCGTGGCTGGCCACCGCCGCCCAGCTGGGCATCGTCAACCTGCGCACCCTGCTGGCCTACACGATCTCCGCCAGCGTGACGTGGTCGGCCTACACCTGGTCCGACGTGCTGAAACAGCGGCGCGCATGGGCCCGCGAACAACTCAAGTGGGATGAGCTGGCCACCGCCGCCGGGCTGGAAGGCTCCCGCCTGGTCGGCATGGACGACACCCGGCTCGGGGTCCGGTTCCGCGTCGATGTCCGCGCCACCAACAAGCGCGCCAGCCAGCTGGCCGGGAACGGCAAGGGCCTGGCCGAAGACATCGCCGCCCAGATCGGCCTGCCCGCCGAACGGGTCCGCATCACCACCGACGACAAGCACGCCGGCATCATCCGCGTCCTGGTCCAGATGACCGACCCCTGGGAAGGCCCCGTGCTGCACCCGGCGATGCCCGCCCACCCCGACCGCGCCACCGTGCCCGCCTCCCGCGAACAGATCGCCGCCGCCCGGCGCTCGATCAAGGGAACGCCGCTGGTGGTCGGAATGGACCCCGACACCGGCACCGACATGACGGTCACCCTGTTCGACCACGAGGGGGGTCACCACGCGTTCATCGTGGCCCCGACCGGTTCCGGAAAGACCACCCTCTACAACAACCTGATCGAACAGGCCACCACCTGCACCGATGTGCTGGTGTGGGGGATCGACCTGGGCAAGGGCACCATCGGCCGGTTCTGGGGCCCGGCCCTGGACGCCTCCGCTGGTATCGGAGAGGAGAAGAAGGCGCTGGCCATCCTGCGGTGGGCGCGCACGGTGGTCGAGGAACGCTCAAAGGACAGCGGCGGCAAGAACCACATCCCCAGCCCCGAAGAGCCGGTCATCCTGGTGTTCGTCGATGAGCTGGACACCCTCACCGGGATGCACTCGCCGATCGCGTATGAGGCCAAAGAGCACGTCGAGCAGATCTGGCGGCGGGGCCGCTCGGCCGGGGTGGAACTGCTGACCGCCTCACAGCGTGGCGTCCAGCAGTACACCGGGTCCAAGGACCCCAACGCCAACGCCGACTACCGGATCGTGCTGCGGATGAAGCGCGCCAGTGAGATGGGCAACGCCATCGAGGACTGGGAAGGCGCCGGGATGCCCAACATGGCCACCTACGCCCGCGGCGTGAAGGGCGTCGCGCTGGTGGTGGACGGTGAGAACACCTGGACCGCCGGACGCGTCCGCGACCTGTCCGACCTGAACGCCGTCGAAGACCTCGCCAAGCGCCGCGGCGCGCCGGTAGCCACCCTGGAGCCGGCCATCGCCGCCAAGCTGCCCGGCTACGCCGACCGGCACCGCACCCCCGCCCACACCGGTAGCCGGACCGGTGGCGGGACGGGCGGGCACACACCCGGCCACGACGACCCCGGCCCCACCGCTGCCCGGCCCGCTTCCGGCGGGGACGGGTTCGGGGTTGACCCGGGCGACCACGACGCTGTGGACCGGCTCGCCGGTGAGCTGGTGGCCGAAGTGGAGGCCCGGCTGCGCGACATGCCCGAACCGCCCGAACAGGGCATCCCGCTGGCCGACCTGGTCAAGGCCAACCAGTCCATCAAGGTCCCCGACGACGCCGCCCGCACCATCCTGGACCTGCTCACCGAACGCGGCCCGGACGGAGCCCGCCGCGACGAACTGGTGACCGCCCTGGACAAGCCCGAGAGCACCGTCAAAAAGTGGCTGGCCGCCATGCGCAGCCACGACCTGATCACCCGACACGGCAGCACCAAAGCCGCCCGCTACTACCTCCCCGACCACCACCCCGACAACCACACACAGTGACCAAACCGGGGCCGACTTGGTCCACGACTTGGACCACGACTCGGCTCCACCACTTGGCTCCACCGCCCCCTACAGAGGGGGCAACGAGCCAAGAGAGCCAAAACAGCGAGAGCCAAAACCACTCTCACACTCCGTTACCAACCTGCGGGCCCGCACCCCCGAGCGGCACGGCCACACGCCGCACCGCCCGGGGGTGTTTCGCATGCCCGCACTCACCTGGAAGGCACCCGTCCATGCCGCTGTCCGCGCTGCACTCCCTCGCCCCGCTCGCCGCCGACACCGCCCCCCAGGACGACGGCGGCGGGCGCAGGTGGCTGCTGCTGATCCTCGCCGCCGCCGTCTACGGCCTCGGCTACGCGATCTCCATCCGGATCCACCCCTACAAGAACTGCCCCCGCTGCAACGGCTCGGGCCGCCACCGCGGCGCCCTGTTCAGCCACGCCTACCGGGCCTGCGACCGCTGCGGCGGAAAGGGCCGCGAGTACCGCGCCTTCGCCCACCGCCCCTACGCCCAAAACGAGCACAAGCGCCGGGGCCGTCGATGACCCGCCCCCGCACCGGCCTGGACTGGCACTCCGCCGCACATTGGGGCGGCGGCCGCCGCCTCCCATGCGTGCACTGCGGTCGCGGCGCGTTCTGCCGCGACCGCAAGGGCCACCCCTGCCACAAGACGTGCGCAGAGACCGCCATCCGAGACGCCGCCGAACCCGCCTGGAACACGAGCGGCGCCCTAGGGCTGGGTGGTGAAGCCGCATGACCTGCGCGGCCGTGCTGGAAGGATTCGCCGGCGCCGGTGGCCTATCCGAGGGCCTGCGGATGCTCGGCCTGGGCGCCGCGCTGGGATGGGAGGTGAACGGCGACGCGTGCGCCACCGCACGCGCCGCCGGGCACCCCCGAACGCGTGCCGACGTCCGCACTCTCGACCCCGACGCGTTCGCCGACGCCGAAGGCTGGGTGTCCGGTCCGCCGTGCCCGACCTACGCCGACTCCGGTAAGCGCACCGGCCGCGCGGACTACGCCACCGTTCTAGACGCCGTCGAGCGTCTCGCCGACTCGACCGAGCCGCGGCGCACGCTGGACGAGGTCGCCGCCGCGGTCACCGACCCGCGTACCGCGCTGGTCCTGGAGACCCTCGAACTCGCTCTGTCCTTGCCCGGTCTGCGGTGGCTGGTCGCCGAACAGGTGCCCGCCGTGCGAAGGATCTGGCAAGAGTTCGCCGCCGAACTGGCCGCGATGCACCGGTGGGACACCTGCACCGTCCTGACGTTGCGCGCCGACGACTTCGGTGCCGCAACCCGGCGAACCCGCGTGTTCTTGATCGCCACCCGCGGCCACACCCCCGCACTGGACGCCCTGCCCTACCGGGCTCGCTGGGACTGCGACCGGTTCGGGGCCGCTCCGGCCGACCGACCACCGAACCCGATCACGCCGTTCCCGGCTACCACGATGGCCGCCGCCCTGGGGTGGCCGCCCGGCAGGCGCATCAACACCCGCGGCAGCCGCACCACCGCCGGCGGCAACGAGTTCAGCGCGGACGGCCCCGCCGTTTCGCTGACCGGCAACGGCGCCCGAACCTGGTACCGCACCGACCTGGGCAGCGTCGCCGGCCGCTTGTCCGACTCCCAGGCCGGGCTCTTGCAGACCTTCCCGGCCGACTACCCCTGGCACGGATCCCGGTCGTCACGGTTCCAACGCATTGCCGACGCGGTACCGCCGGTGATGGCCGCCGCCGTGCTCGGCGCCGCCACCGGCCGCCCCTGGCATGACGCCGTCTGGGACCGCCTCACCGAGATCTACGGAACGGCCCGCCCGGACGTCTCCCATGCCCGCCTGTGCACCGACCGCCCGGCAACACCGCAACTCGACCTGTTCGCCCTGCCGACGCCGCACGAAAGGACCGCAGCATGACCGAACCCGCCCCGACTCCCGCCCGGTCGCGCGTTCCGCCCCGGCCCGACGCCGCGGCGCTGGCGCGCTACGCGCTGGCCGCCGCCGCGCGCGGCTGGCACGTCTTCCCGCTGGCCCCCCGCGACAAGGAACCGCCCCACGGGGTGCGGTGGACCAAGGTCGCCACCACCGATCCCGAGGTGATCCGGCGTATCTGGGCCCGGCGCCCCTACAACATCGGGATTGCGTGCGGGCCCTCGGGCCTGCTGGTGATCGACCTGGACATGCCCAAGCCCGGCGAGTGCCCGCCACCCCGGTGGGCGGTGCCCGGCGTCAACGAGGGGGCCGACGTGTTCGCCATGGTGTGCGAACAGGCCGGCCAGCCGCTGCCGCTGGAGACCTTCCACGTCCGGACCCGGCGCGGCGGGTCTCACCTGTACTTCACCGCCCCGGACGGGGTCCGGCTGACCAACACCTCCGACGACCGCGGGAACGGGCTGGGGTGGAAGGTCGACACCCGCGGCGACGGCGGATACGTCGTAGGCCCCGGCTCCTTCGTCGACCTGCCGGACGGGACCGGCGCTTATGACCCGATCCACACCCCGGCCCCGGCTCCGCTGCCCGGCTGGCTCGCCGAACGGCTCCGCCCCGCGCCGCTGCCGCCGCAACGCCCGGTCACGGTGCGGGTGGCCACCGGCAACCGCGGCGCCTACCTGAACAAGGCGGTCACCGCCAGCCTGACCGCGATCGCCGACGCGCCCCAGGGACGCCGCAACGCCACCTTGTACGGCGCCGCCGTAGCCCTCGGCCAACTCGTGGCCGGCGGCGCCCTCGACCCCGACGACACCGAGCAACTGCTGACCGCTGCCGCCGAGCGCGCCGGGCTGGCACCCATGCCCGCCCGCCGGACCATCCGGTCCGGGTTCCGCGCCGGCACCCAACGCCCCAGGAGCGTGCCCGCATGACCAACCTGCCGCGACTGCAAGCCGGATCCGGCCCCGAGACCATCCGCGTCCTGAAAGCCGAACTCGCCAGCGGCACCCTGCCCGACACCTACGTCTCGGCAGGGTCCCTGGTCCACATGGAAACCGTGTCAGGCGGGCAGACCTCCCCGGCCGCCGACGAGGACTCGCCCCTTCCGGTGACCGCCAGCCCGGTCACCCCGGCCACCCTGGCGGGTCTACTGGCCGAACACGCCTACGTCTACCGGCTCCGGTCCCGCCGAACCGGCAACGGCGGAACCGAGACGTTCGAAGAGGAGGTCACCCCGCCGCGCGACATCCTGGCCTCAGTGCTGGCCGGTAAGACCTGGCCGGGCCTGGCGCCGCTGCGTGGTGTGATCGGCGCCCCCGTGCTCCGCCGAGACGGCACCCTTCTGCAACGCCCCGGCTACGACGCCGCGACCGGCCTGTATCTGGCGTCGAAAGTGGCGCTGCCGCCCGTCCCGGACCAGCCCACCGCCGAACAGGTCGACACCGCCCGCGACTTCGTCCTGAACCGGTTCCTGCGTGACTTCCCTTGGGCGAGTGCGGCCGACCGGGCGAACTACCTCGCGCTGCTGGTCACCCCGATCCTGCGGCACTTCACCCGGTCCCTGACGCCGTTCGCGCTGATCGACGCGACCATGCCCGCCTCTGGCAAGAGCATCCTGACCGGCGGGCCCGGCATGCTCTACGGCCAGCGCGTCATCCCCTGGGCCTACACCGAGGAAGAACTCCGCAAGTCCATCACCGCGGTGCTGGCCGAACAGGTCGGCGTGGTGGTGTGGGACAACCTCGCCGAAGGCACCGTCATCGACTCGGCCACACTCGCGCTGCTCGTCACCGCCGGCGTCTGGTCCGACCGCCAACTGGGCGCGTCCCGCAACATCGCCACCGTCAACGACCGGCTCTGGATGGCCACCGGCAACAACCTCCAAGTCGGTGGGGACATGGCCTCCCGCACCGTCCGAGTGCACCTGGACCCCAACATGCCGCGGCCCGAGCAGCGCGACCAATCCCGGTTCGGGATCCCGCACCTGGACCAGTGGATCACCGACCCGCGCAACCAGCTCACCGTGCTGTGGCACCTGCTGGTCCTGGTCCTGGACTGGACCGGCGACGGAGCGCCGCGCGCCGACACCGTCTCGATGCGGCAGTTCACCCCGTGGGCCCAAGCCCTCGGCGGGTTCCTGGCCCACCACGGCATCGAGGGGTTCCTGGCCAACGCCGCCGACGTCCGCGGCATCGACGAGGATGAGACCCGCTGGCGCGCGTTCCTGGCCTGCTGGCACGATCTGCACGGCACCGAGCCCATGACCGCCGCCGAGTTGCGCCGCTCCGGCGACCCCGACCGGATCGGCCTGGACGAACACGACCGGTGGGACGGGCAGTTCATCACCACCCACACCGGCCGCCTGCCCAACGCCCTGTCCCTCGGCCGACTGCTCACCGGGCAGGCCGGGCGTTGGCGCGGCGACTACGTCATCCGCTCGGCCAAGCACGACCGGGGCAACCGCAACGTGTTCTGGGTGGAACACCATGAGCAGTGACCCGGCCCGGGACCCGCTGAAACATCCCGGCATCTCGGCATCTCGGCAAACCCGCCACTGAGCTGCGAGGACTCTTGCCGAGATACAGCAACCCGGCAAAGGTCCATCTCGGCATCTAGGCACCGGTTGCCGAGATGACCCCCGGTTGCCGAGATAGCCCAAGCCCGATCATTGCTAACTCGGCACCCATCACCGCAGGTCAGGTCCGCATCTGCCGAGATGCCGAGATGCCGAGATGTTTCAGCCCCTCCCGCATAGCGCAACGGCCGCCCCCACCTACGGGGGGCGGCCGACCCTCGCTCACCACGTTCAGACGGCCCCGGCGGACACACGACCAAGCACACCCGCCGGGGCCTACCTCATCAATGGAGGTCGCCCCATCATGTCCGAACAGCCGCTGACCGTGCCGCCCGACATGCGCCTGTTCAAGGTCGAAGACGCCATGAACCTGCTGTCCCTCGGCCGCAACACCATCTTCGAACTCATCCGCTCCGGCCGCCTGCGATCGGTCAAGGAGGGCCGTTCCCGCCTCATCCCGGGTGCCGCGATCACCGAGTACATCGCGCTGCTGGAACGTGAGGCGTCATAGGAGGCTCTGCCTTCCACATGCAGACGAGCCGAATCAGAGAAGGGGCCCGGATTGGCCAATAGCAGAGACTCCAAGCGTCGTCCCCGCGGTGACGGCGGTCTTCGTTGGAGTGAGGAACGCCAGCGATGGATAGCCGAGATCACCGTTGGCTACACGCCGGCGGGGAAGCGTATCGTCCGGACCGCCAGCGATAGGAGCAAGACCAAAGCTCTCAAGAAGCTCCAAGCCAAGCTGCGCGACCGCGAGGACGGGTTGCCGAGCGAAGACAACCGATACACCGTCGCTGACGCCGTGAAGAACTGGCTCGAATTCGGGCTTCCCGATCGGGACGAGAACACCGTGAAGAACCGGACGAGCCTCGCACAGAACCACGTCATCCCAGATCTGGGCGCGCGAAAGCTCCGCGAGCTATCGGCAGACGATGTAGACCGCTGGCTTGCACAGAAGGCCAAGACCCACAGCACGAAAACGCTCCGGGAGATGCATTCCGTACTCAAGCGGGCCGTCGCGCGGGCCCAGGCGCGGGACAAGGTCAAGAGAAACGTCGTCCTGCTCTGCGAGGTCCCGCGGGGCAAGCGCGGTCGCCCCTCGAAATCGCTCTCGTTCAAACAGGCTGTCGCGTTGCTGGAAGCAGCGGAATCCAGCGGTGAGGCCGACATGCACGCCTACATCGTGCTCTCACTGCTCACCGGCGCACGTACGGAGGAGTTGCGGGCATTGCGCTGGTCCCACGTCGTTGCCTACCACGACGAGCAAGAGGCTTGGCTTCCGGTCGATGAGGCCGGATGGAACCATCGTGAGTTCGCCTTCTACGTCTGGCGTTCCGTTCGTCGGGGCGGCGACACAAAGACGGAGAAGTCGAGACGCAGTCTGAAGCTGCCAGCCAGATGCATCCTGGCGCTTCATGACCTCTACAGCGTGCAGGGCGGCGCCCATATGGACGCTGGAGGCGCCTTCCCTTTGCCTTCGGATCGGTTCGTCTTCCCGGGAGCGGAGGGTGGCGAGCGCGACCCTATGAGCGTCCTACGCGGCTTCCGGAGGGTGGCGGCACGCGCCGGCCTCACTCCAGAGGACTGGACGCCCCGAGAGCTGCGACACAGCTTCGTCTCGCTGCTGTCGGACAACGGGATGCCTACCGAGAACATCGCCCGGCTGGTCGGGCACAGCAGCACGCGCGTGACGGAGATGGTCTATCGGCACGAACTTCGTCCGGTGCTGGAGGACGGCGCCACCGAGATGGATCGCATCTTCTCGGGCGTGATCAGCGATCCCTAGTCAGGCAGTTGGTCAGGCACAACGCATCAGGGCCCGTCTCGACACAGCGAGACGGGCCCTGAACTGGAGTTATGCACCTATGGCACCGCTCCCGCGATTGGACTCGAACCAATAACCTGCCGGTTAACAGCCGGCTGCTCTGCCGATTGAGCTACGCGGGATCGTGCGTCCGCTGGGGCCTGTCGGCCCCTGGCGGCGGGTCTAGGTTAGCGCATGTCCGGGGCTGTTCGCGCACGCGCGGGGATTGAGGCGGCGAGGGCGGGTATAGGGGGTGTCACGATTCCGCCGTCAGTAGGAGTTGGACATGAAGGCTCGCACGATGTTCATGGCAGGCGCCGCGGTCGGCTACGTCTTCGGGACGAAGGCCGGACGGGAGCGGTACGAGCAGATCAAGCAGCTCTCCAAGCAGGTGTCGGAGAACCCGAACGTGCAGGAGGCCGCCGGGAAGATCCGGTCGAAGGGCGAGACGTTCGCCGGGGCCGCGCGGGACAAGGCGGG
Source organism: Actinomadura coerulea (assembly GCF_014208105.1). Lineage (NCBI taxonomy): Bacteria > Bacillati > Actinomycetota > Actinomycetes > Streptosporangiales > Thermomonosporaceae > Actinomadura > Actinomadura coerulea. The sequence goes on along the minus strand of NZ_JACHMQ010000001.1, from coordinate 457,177 downwards.
GCACCTGAAGGACCGGGTGCCCGAGCAGGTCACGGGAGGCCGCAAGGAGGAGCAGCCGTACCCCGGCTAGAGGCCGGTCTGACGGCGCAGGTCTTCGAGGACCTGTTCGGCCTGGGCCCGCAGGCCCGGGTCGGACGGGTTCAGCCCGGCGTCGAAGACGAACGTCCAGCGCACATCGCCGCCGGCTGCGGGGCGCCGGCCGGCGATGCGCACCTTCCCTCCTCCGGGGAGGGCGGCGTGATGGGTGACGGCGATGGTGGCGGTGACGCGCTCCCGGACGGTCTCGGGCACCGAGCCGGGGGCGGTGAGCCGGACGTGGTGCTCGGCGCCGCCGGAGGTCTCCTTGACGTGCAGCCAGCCGTCCTTCCAGGTGGCGTGGTCGACGCGCTCCCAGGGGATGCGGGTGAAGCCGCCCGAGGGGGTCGGCAGGTGCAGGGCGAGGAGGGTGGCGGTGACGTACGAGCCGCCGCGGGTGGGGGCCGCCGCGAGGACGCGCTCGCCGCGTTCCAGCGCGAGTTCGTCGCGGACCGCGGCGGGCAGGGGACCCCGGTTCAGGCGCATGCCCCCACGGTAGGCGATCAGGCCGCCTGGGGGGCGCGGCGGGCCCCGAGGAGATCCAGGACGAGGGCCGCCGACCAGGCGTAGTCGTGGCTGCCGCGGCCGGTGCCGTCGAACGGGTCGAAGAACTCCCGGAAGCCGGACTGGCGGACGAGCCGCATGGTGGAGCCGTAGAGCAGGTCGGCGACGACGGGCAGGTCGTGGCCCAGGGCGCCGTACCAGACGAGCCAGTTGGTGCTGATCCAGGTGGGGCCGCGCCAGTACCCGGCGCGGTCGAAGGCGGGCGCCTGGATGTCGCAGGTGGGGACGGGGTAGCCGGCGGCGCCGGCGAAGCGGGCCGACAGCAGCAGGTCGACGAGGTTGCGGACGATCGGGGCCGGCAGTTCGGGGTCCAGGAGCGGGCCGAAGGACCCGGCGGTGATGACGGGGAGCAGTCGGTCGTCGCGCAGGTCGCGGGCGCGGAAGCAGCCGGTGTCGGCGTCCCAGAGCCGGTGCAGGAGGGCCTCGTGGACGCGCTGGGCGCGTTCGCGGTGCGGGACCGGGTCGGCTCCGATGATCTCGGCGATGGCGGCGAGGGCGTGCGTGGAGGCGAGGTAGACGGCGTTGACGAGGGGGTCCTCGACCGCGAACGGGTGCGCGTCGCGGAGGTAGCCGGGGCGGTAGGCGGCCTCCCGCATGAGCGCGACGAGCCGCACGTAGCGGTCGTAGTCCTCGCCGGTCGGCAGGGCGTGGGGGCGCAGGCCGGGGGCGTAGGAGGACGGGGGCAGCGGGAGCGCGCCGAGGGGCCGGTCCCAGGCGGGGCTGTTGTCCAGGCCCGACTCCCACGGGTGGCAGATGGCGATGAGGCCGCTGGAGTCCAGGTCGCGGCAGCGGGCCAGGTAGCGGTGCTGGGCGGTCAGCATCGGGTACAGGCGGGTCAGGAACGCCCGGCTGCCCTCCCCGTCGGCGGCGCACTCGTGCAGGCGCAGGGCGCTGAGGGCGTGCAGCGGCGGCTGGGTGAGGGCGGAGGTGTGCACGCCGCGGGGGGCGTCGGGCTGCCGGTCGCTGCGCCACAGCTCGGGGCCGGGGAAGAAGGCGTGCCGGTCGAGGCGCGTGTTGAACACGATGTGGGGCAGCATTCCGTCCGCCCACTGGCCCCGGAACAGGGAGAGCAGCTCGGCCTCGGCCCGGTCGCGGCGGTGGCGGGCCAGGCCCATGCTGATGAAGGCCGAGTCCCAGCTCCACTGGTGCGGGTAGAGGCCGGGAGAGGCGGCGGTGGCGTTGCCCGTCCAGTTCGCGTCGAGGACCCGGGCCGCGGCCTTCCACAGCGCGGTCTCGTCGCCGGTGAGACGGGAGCTCATGTGGTCCAGGTGGCCTCCCCTGGGCGAGAGAAGGGTGCTCTCTGATTGTCGCCTCAGATCGCCGTCTCGGCGACCCCTGCGGCGGGGACGGTTGTCTACCGGCCGGGAGGTCGGCCGGTGAACATCTCCGGCGCCGCGGCGCGGGCCAGGAGCCAGTGCGCGATCTCCTCGCCCGCCGCGACTCCCCGCGCGGCGGTGACGGCGGTGGCCGGGGCCGTCCAGCCGGTGTCGTGCAGTTCCCCGTGGGCGGGGCGGATCGACAGGTCGGCGGCCTCCAGCAGCTCGGCGTCCAGGAGCGCGTCGCCGGCGGCGATCATCGTGGAGGCGCCGGCGCGCCCCGCGACCTCCTCGGCGGCGGCGGCCTTGGTCAGGCCGGAGGGCAGGCAGTAGACCTTGCGGCCCTGGAGGGACGTCCGCCAGCCGCGTTCGGCGCACCATCCGGTGAGGTCCTCGACCCAGCCCGACGGCAGCGCGGCCCGGTCCACGACCGTGTAGGCGAACAGGTCGGAGGCGGTGCGCCGCTTGAGGACGAAGTCGCCGCCGTTGCTTGCCAGGTGCTGCTGGACGTCCGCGAGCGGAGCGCATCCGCCGGCGATCCGGTTCCGGACGGCCGCCGCCCATGCCGGGTCGTCCTCGCCGTCCACAAGGATGTGGCCGCCGTTCGCGCAGATGGCGTACGGGGGCGGTTTCTCCAGAAGGTGGACGCGCCGGTACTGCTCGGGAGTACGCGTCGTCGTCGGGACGAACGTGGAAGACGTCGCGAGTGCCTCCAGTGTGCGCGCGGACGCCTCGGTCATGTAGGAGAGCGGCGCGCCCTGGTAGAACTCCACGCACAGGAGGCGCGGCATGGTCTCGTCTGGGCCTTCCAGGGCGAAGGCCGCGGTCGAGTAGATGAGCGTGCGGTCCAGGTCGGAGCACACCAGGACGGTCACTGCACGGCCCCCTTGTCGAACCGGGGATGGATGAATCCCATGCACGCGTAGGGGAATCGGCCGGGCTCGACCTCGTGGACGGGCACGCCGCGTTCGCGGGCGAGCAGCCTGATGTGGGTCACTTCCGGCCCCGCGTCGGCCCGCACGAGCACCTTCCATGGGACGCGGCGCAGCAGCACCCGCGTGGTCTCGCCGATCCCCGGCTTGACGAGATTCAGGTCGTCGATGCCCTCGGCCTCGGCGCTGCGCCGGACGGCGTCCCAGCCCGACCAGTCGGGCGCGCGGTCGGCGGCGCGGAGTTCCGGCAGGTCCTTCGCGACGCGTTCGGCCACGTGCCCGAAGCGTGCGCAGACCGCGTCGAGGAAAACGTCCGACACGTCGTCCTGGGCGAGTTCGGCGTAGAACTTCGCGCCGTGGAAGTCGCCGGGCCCGATGAGGGAGTCGTTCAGGACGGTCCGGCTCACCAGGCCCGACACGGTCGAGTTGAGGCAGGCGGACGGGATCAGGAAGTCGTCCCGGGTGCCGTACAGGGACGCGCACCGCCCCGGGTCTGCCAGCACGGCGAGATCGGCGGGGAACGGGTGCTCTGCCAGGGCGGCGGTCAGCTCCTTGGTGATGGCGCCCTTGCCCGTCCAGCCGTCCACGAACATCACGGACTCCGGGTCGTGGTGCTCGGCGAGATATCGCAGGGCGACCGTGTCGATGCCCCGGCCCCGGACGATGCTGACCGCGTAGTGCGGAACGTCCAGGCCGTGCGCGTACCGGGCCCAGCGGCGCATCAGGATGCCGACGGGCGTCCCGGCCCGCGCCAGGGACACGAGGACGGCGTCCGGGCCGCGCTCGGCGAGGATCATCTCGGTGACCAGCCCGGTCGCGTAGGCCAGCCGCTCGGCGGACGCTTCCAGCGCGTCGTGGAACAGCCGAAGGTACTCGGGGCCCGGCTGGTACTCGACCGGGAGCGACTCGGCGTAGTGCGCCCGCCCCGACTGGATCGCCGCCTCACGTTCCTCGGTAGGCGCTTCGAGGCGTGCGTCGGACAGGTCTTTGAGCAGCCAGGCGACGTCTTCCGCCGGGTAGCTGCCGAAAGCCGGCCCGTACAGCGGCTTCACGATGCCCTCCTATAGGACGGGACGGTTGCGACCGTCACGGGGGCAAGCGCGCGGAGCCGCTCCAGTAGGCCGTTAGTGAGCGCCTGGGTGTCACCGACGTCGTCCACCACGAACACGATCCTGTCGAAGCGGCGTTGTCCGACGCCAGGGGCGACGTTGTAGGCGTACCGCTCCCCCGGCCCATCGGCGGGATCGTCATGGGACGGGAACACCAGACGGGTCCTGATGGCGTAACCGGGGTCGTCCACTGCCAAGACGGGCGAACGCGTCGTGGTGGAGTAGCGGACGTCCACGTCCGGCCGGGCATCGGCGAGCGCCTCCGCGAGGCGAAGCGGCGCGTACATCAGCTCCTCGAACCCGAGGACGAGGACACGGGAGGCGTCTCCGCCAAGACCGGCTGCGAGGACGTCGCCCATCCGCGGCAGTTCCTTCTCCAACCGCGTGCGGTGTTCGGGCAGGAACCCGTGGCGTCCGCCGTCCGGCAGCGCAGCCGGCCACTCCAGCTCGATCCGCGAGACTCCGAACGCTGGCTCTGCCTCGGGAATGAAGGGCGGGGAGGAGATTCCGGCAACGAGCGCCCTGCCCGCCTCAAGGATGCCCTCAGGAAGCTCGACGCTTCCCCCGGCCAGAGCCACCGCGTCTATGCGAGTGCCCAGCCGGGCGGCGAGATCGTCCATTCGGGCCCGGTCGGCAGCGTCTCGCAGGTCGACCAGAGCCGCCAGCACGTAATGGCTCCTAGGACGGACGGCGTGCAGGGCCTCGATGGTGTTCAGCACCGTCCGGCCCGTCGAGAGCTCGTCGTCCACCAGGACCACCGGCGCGTCGCGATCGAGCGGCGCGGTGTCGGCGGGGAGCAGCAGATGGCTCGTGGCGTGGCTGTGCTCTTCCTCGAATCCGCCGTAGGTGGCGAACCCGTCAACGGGACGCCGCGTCGAATGCAGGTAGTAGGCGCCGCCCAGAGCGTCGGCCACCGAATGCCCCAAGGCCGTCGCGGTCTCGGCGTAACCCAGCACGATCGCGTCTACGGGGTTCTGGGGAGTGCGCATGAGGTCACGTAGTGCGGCGGCGGCGTTCGGCTCGCCCCGCAGCCCGTCCAGCAGAAGCGAACCGGGACGGGACGGCTCGTCGCCCCGCAGGCGCGCGCGCACGAGCTCGCCTAGCAGCAGCCCCGACCCGTACACCAGGCGCGGGTCGGTCGGCACATGCTTGCCCAGCACCGCGGACACCAGCAGATGCGCGCGCTTCGGGTTGCGGCGCACGGCGAGCCCCACGAGCGACGAGAGCCCGGCGCCCGCCGGCCGCGCGCCGTCCACGAGGCGAACGCCCAGACGCGAACCCACCCAGGAACCCGTCACCGGCTGTCCGCCGCTTCCAGCAGCTCGACGAACGTCACGCCCTCCGCCGCCACCCCGAACACCTGGGCGCGCAGCATCAGCCGCTGCGCCCAGGCGCGGTGCGGCTTGGCCTCGTTCATCTTGTTGGCGTACGAGCTGGCCATCGCGCCGCCCCCGGCGACGCCCAGGATGTCGGCGGCGTCGCTGTACTCCTCGTGCGTCACCACCGACAGGGCGTGGACGGCCGCCACATGGCTCGGATGGATGACGGTCTTGCCGGTGAGACCGTTCGCCTTGTCCAGATGCACCTCGCGGATCAGCCCGTCGAGGTCGGAGGTGATGAGCCGCTGCCGAAGCGGCGCGGCGCTCTGCCGTTCGAACGGCGACTGCCGCAGCTGCGGCTTGAACATCCGCTCCCCCTGGGAGAAGTACTCCCACACGGGGCCGGTCACCACGTGGCCGGTGCCGTCGGCGCGGCCGAGGATGTTGACCACGTCGCAGATCACGCCCGCGACGGGCCGGATGTCGTAGATCGTCAGGTCGGGCGGGCGCCGCAGCCCGTACGCGGCGGACATGTCGGTCGCCCCCAGCCGGACGGCGAGGATCCGCGACCGGTGCTTGGCGAGGAGCCGCGCCACGTCGTGCAGCATCTCCGCGCGCGTCTCGGCGTACACGGCCTCCGGGCTCTCGATCACCGGCATGGCCAGCAGCCGCAGGCCGGAGCGGTCGGCCGCGTCCTCCAGCGCGTCCAGGAACGCCCCGCCGCCGGACGCGGTGAACTTCGGCAGCACGAACCCGGTGACGAGCTCCGCCGCGTCGCCGAGCCGGCCGACCAGGTCGCCGATCTGCCGGGGGTCGCGGACGCGGACGAACAGCAGCGGGATCTCCGCGCCGCCCGGCGCGGAGCGGTCGTGCAGAGTCCGCAGGTGCGCCACGAGGTTGGCCTCCCCGGCCTCGACCTCGTCGTCGGCGATCGCGTCCTCCAGGCACACCACCATGCTCATCACGCCGCGCCCCGCCGCGCGCTCGATGTCGGCGGCGAGGGCCGGGCGCGTGGACGGGCAGTACAGCGTCGCGCCGAGCGCGACCGCCAGCACGTCCGGGTCGTCGTGCCGGCCGAACGGGCGCGGATGCCGGTGGAACAGGTGCTTGCGACGCGCGGCGTCAATATGGTCGAAATGCCGCATTTACCCCTCGTCAGACGGTGCTCTCGACGGGGGGCGCGGGGGGCCGCCCCCGGGCGGACGGGCCGGGCCGGATCACAGGTGCGCCGCCACGGCGGGGAGCAGCTGCTGGAACGTGCGGCCGGTGGCGGCGGCCCCGATCGCCGTCATCGTCCAGCCCTGCCCGTCCCGCGACACCTTGGCCATGATCTGCGCGTTGTGCTGCCCGGCGCCGCTCAGCTCGTAGCGCGCGATCTCCTGGCCGGTGCTCTCGTCCACCAGCCGGCAGAACGCGCCCGCGATCTGGGAGAAGTCCTGGCCGGTGAACGAGTTCACCGTGAACACCAACTGGGCGACGCCCGCCGGGACGCTCTGCAGGTCGACGTTGATGACCTCGTCGTCGCCCTCGCCCTCACCGGTGACGTTGTCGCCGGTGTGCTGGACGGAGCCGTCCTTGCTGCGCAGCTGCCGGAACCACACCTGGTCGGCGAGTTCGCCGGACGCGTCGAACAGCAGGCACGAGGCGTCCAGGTCGATGGACTGCGGCTTGCTCTTGCCGAACAGCCCCTTCTTGGCGACGGCGTCCCAGCCGAGGCCCATCCTGACTCTGGTCAGGGTGCCGCCGCCCGGCTTGGCCAGCGAGACCTTCTGCCCCTTCTGCAGCGATATGGACATCGTCGGCTCCTCCAGTGATCGATGTGTGTCGCGGGTCGCGGGTACGCGGTCGCGCCGGTCAGACCTGGCTGGAGTGCAGCGGCCGCCCGCCGCCCGCCGCCGAGTCGGGAGAGTCCCCGCCCTCGCCGCGGTTGCGGACGACGGAGCTGGCGAACGCGGCGATGATCAGCCCGGCGCCGAGCCCGCCGGTGATCCACTCGGGCACGTGGTGGCCGATGCTCACCAGCATGCAGACCGAGAGGGCGCCGATCGCCCAGTGCGCGCCGTGCTCCAGGTAGACGTACTCGTGCAGCGTGCCCTTGCGGACCAGGAACACCGTCAGCGACCGGATGTACATGGCGCCGATGCCGAGGCCCAGCGCGATGACGATCGGGTCGGTGCTGATCGCGAAGGCGCCGATGACGCCGTCGAAGCTGAACGAGGCGTCCAGCACCTCCAGGTACAGGAAGAGGAAGAACCCCGCCTTGCCCGTGGCGAGGGCCAGGGAGCTCGGCCCGGACCGCCCGCCGCCCTTCCCGGCCTCCGCGCCGTCCTTCGCCTCGTCCTCGTCCTCGTCCTCGTCGCCCGCCTCGGAGAACAGCTCGCCGAGACCGTTGACCAGGATGTAGGTCACCATCCCGAGCACGCCCGCGATCATGACGCTGCCCGGGTCGGAGGCCGACAGCCACGCCACGAGCGCCAGCGAGCCGCCCGCCACCACGACCGACAGCTGGTCGAGCTTGCCGATGCGGGCGAGCGGACGCTCCAGCCACGGCAGCCACTTGTCGGCGCGCTCCTCGAACACGAAGTCCAGGAACAGCATCATCAGGAACATGCCGCCGAACGCCGCGATCATCGGGTAGGCGTCGTTCATCAGCTGGTGGTAGCGGTGCGAGTCGTTGAGGGCGAGGTCGAACGCCTCGACGGGGCCCAGCTTGGCCGTGATCCCCACGATGAGCAGGGGGAAGACCAGCCGCATGCCGAACACCGCGATCGCGATGCCGACGGTGAGGAAGATCTTCTGCCAGAAGGCGCTCATCCGGTCGAGCACCTTGGCGTTCACGACGGCGTTGTCGAACGACAGCGAGACCTCGAGGACGGCCAGAACGGCGACCAGGGCGAGCCCGGTCGGCCCGTCGTAGAGCAGGGCGAGGAGCAGGCCGACGACCGTGACGCCGAAGGACCACCCGAAGGTGCGAAGAATCATGCGCGTATTTCTGCTAGGAAGGGCGGCCGGGCGGAGCGGCCGGGGTGCGGGGGCGCCGGCGGTCAGCCGACGTTGACGCCGAAGTCCATCGCGATGCCCGCCAGACCGGAGGCGTACCCCTGTCCGACGGCCCTGAACTTCCATTCGCCGCTGTGGCGGTAGAGCTCACCGAAGACCATGGCCGTCTCGGTGGAGGCGTCCTCGGTCAGGTCGAAGCGGGCGAGCTCGTTGCCGTCGGTCCGGTTGACGATCCGGATGAAGGCGTTGCGGACCTGCCCGAAGCTCTGCTGCCGGTTGTCGGCGTCGTAGATCGAGACCGGGAACACGACGCGCTCGCACTCGAGCGGCACCGCGGTGAGGTCGACGTTGATCGACTCGTCGTCGCCCTCGCCCTCACCGGTCAGGTTGTCGCCGGTGTGCTCCACCGAGCCGTCCGGGCTGCGCAGGTTGTTGAAGAACACGAAGTGCTGGTCCGACATGACCTTGCCGGTGCTCGCCAGCATCAGCGCGGAGGCGTCCAGGTCGAAGTCGGCGCCGGTGGTGGCGCGCACGTCCCAGCCGAGGCCGACGGTGACCGCGGTGAGGTTGGGCGCGGCCTTCGTCAGCGAGACGTTGCCGCCCTTGGCGAGTGAGACCCCCATGTGCGGGCTACTCCCTTCCTGTCTGGACTGTTCAGACTGTTCAGATGTTGACGCCGAAGTCGGCCGCGATGCCGGCCAGGCCCGACGCGTACCCCTGGCCCACCGCCCTGAACTTCCATTCCGTCCCGTTGCGGTACAGCTCGCCGAAGACCATGGCGGTCTCCATGGACGCGTCCTCGGTCAGGTCGTAGCGCGCCATCTCCGCACCGTCGGCCTGGTTCAGCACCCGGATGAAGGCGTTGCGGACCTGCCCGAAGTTCTGCCCGCGGCTCTCGGCGTCGTAGATCGACACGGCGAACGCGACCCGCTCGGCCGTGGCGGGCATCGCGCCGAAGTTGACCTTGAGCTGCTCGTCGTCCCCCTCGCCCGCGCCGGTGGTGTTGTCGCCGGTGTGCTCGACCGCGCCGTCCGGCGTGCGCAGATTGTTGAAGAAGACGAAGTGCTGGTCGGTAATGATCTTTCCGGAGGCGTCCAGGACCATGGCGGAGGCGTCGAGGTCGAAGTCGGTCCCGGTCGTCGTGCGCAGGTCCCACCCGAGACCGACGGTCACCGCGGACAGGCCGGGGGCCTGCTTGGTGAGCGAGACGTTGCCGCCTTTGCTCAGGCTGACGGGCACGATGGGCCTCCAAGATCGCATGCCGGATCGGACGCCGAACGGGCGCCCAGCCTTATCGACGTTGCAGCGATGCTATCCGTTCCATCCTTTATGAAGGGATGGCGACAATCTTTGTGACTCGGCCGCCGCCCGGCCGTCGTCGCGCGCCCCGCCGCCTGCGCGCATGGACGAAACCCGGGCCGGTTGCGCCAGACTGGGGGGCGGACGAAGGGAGGCTGCGTTGCGGGGACCGGGCGACCAGCGCCGCCGGGGCGGCCGCGGGGCACAGGCGGCGGCCGAGGCCGTCGAGGCGCGGGAGGCGGCCGCGGCCGCCTTCTACGACATGGACCAGGCGCAGAAGTACATCGACGGCCGCGTCACCGTGTTCGAGGACCTGGACGCCAGGGCGGCCGAGCCCGCGCGCCGGGAGTTCACCCGGCTCGCCGAGGCCGCCGACGCCGCCTCGGTGGCCTACATCTCCGTCCTGGACGCCCACGACCTCGATGACCGGGACCGGTCACCGGCCGAGTACGACGCGGCGCGGCGCGCGTTCGTCGCCTCCACCGAGCGGCTGCGGAAGACCGCCGGGGACCTCAACGGCTTCGCCGAGCGCCTCGCCCCGCAGATGGCCCGGCTGGAGTCCGCGCTCGACCAGCTCCCGCCCCGCCTCACCGCCGCCCGCGAGGCCGTGGCCGCCGCCGACGCCGCCGTGACGGCGGCCAGGGCCGCCGGGATGGACGCCGCCGACCCCGAGGAGGAGCTGGACCGCGCCAGGCGGGTCCTCGCGCAGCTCGGCTCCCAGGGGCTCGGCGGGCTCGGCCTCGACGGCGCCATCCGCAAGGCCGACGAGGTCCGCGAGATCGCCGAGGGGGCGCGGGAGGCGGCCGCGGAGCTGCCCCGGCAGGCGCAGAAGGTCCGCGACTCGCTCTCCTCCGTCCGGACGCGGGCCGACGCGGTCGCGAACCGCGCGGGGGCCGTCAGGGAGGCGATGCGCGTCCTCGTGCGCGGCTACTCGCAGGCGTGCTGGCAGGACCTCAAGGGCGCCCCCGAGTCGGTCGAGGCGGCCGTCACGCGGGCCCGCGAGCGGTTGAACGAGGCGTCCGCGCACGCGGGCCGCGCCGAGTGGAAGCGGGCGCAGCAGGCGCTCACCGCCGCCCGCACCGAGCTGAACGCCGCCGACCGCCGCGCCGGGCAGGTCACCGGGCGGGTGGAGGAGCTGAGAGCGGTCGCCGAGGATCCGGAAGGGCCCGTCGAGGGCGTCCGGTTCGCGGTGCGCGACGCCCAGCGGCTCGCCATGGCCCAGCCGGGCGGCGCCCCGCCCCAGCACGCCCGCGTGCTCGACTCGCTCGTCGAGCGGCTGGAGAGGGCGCCACGGCGGCTCACCGGCGCCCACCCCGACTACTGGGCCTATCTGCAGGAGCTGGAGTCCATCAGGAGGGCCGCCGGCGACGTGGTGGCGCGGATACGCTCGGAGCGTGCCCAGCAGGGCTAGCCCCCGGCCCCAAGGCGGAGGCGGCCCGTCAGGCGAAGAGGGTGTCTCCCCAGTAGCCGCCCTTGCGGACGCCAGGGGGGCACGCGTAGACGCCTGACCCGACGTGCTGGATGTACTCGTTCAGCGCGTCGGTGGCCAGCGAGTTCTGGACGCGGATGAACCCCGTCCGCGGATCGCGCTGGAAGGCGATGAAGAACAGCCCCGCGTCCAGCCGGCCGAGGCCGTCCGACCCGTCGGTGAACGAGTAGCCGCGCCGCAGGATGCGCGTCCCCTGGTTGGAGTCGGGGTGGGCGAGCCGCACGTGCGCGTCCGGCTTCATCCGGGACAGGACGGGCCTGTCGCGCTCCTTCTTCAGCCCGACCGGCGCGCCCTCGCCCTTGTTCCGCCCGAAGATGTCCTCCTGCTCGCGCAGTGACGTGCGGTCCCAGGTCTCGATGTGCATCCGGATGCGGCGGGCGACGAGGTAGGAGCCGCCCGCCATCCAGCCGGCCCCGTCGCCCCCGGCCGCCCACACGTGGCGGTCGAGCAGGTCTCCCTCGGTTCCGGCGATGTTCTCGGTGCCGTCCTTGAACCCGAACAGGTTGCGCGGGGTCTGCGCGTCCGGCGTCGTCGAGGACGTCTTGCCGAAGCCGAGCTGGGACCAGCGGACCGCGACCACGCCGAACCCGATGCGCGCCAGGTTCCGGATGGCATGCACCGCGACCTGCGGGTCGTCGGCGCAGGCCTGCACGGCGATGTCGCCGCCGCTGCGGGCCGGGTCGAGGTTGTCGCCCGGGAAGTGCGGCAGGTCGACCAGGGCGGCGGGCCGGCGCGACCTGAGGCCGAACCGGTCCTTGCCGTCCTTCTCGAACAGCGACGGCCCGAAGCCGATCGTCAGCGTGAGCCGGGACGGCGGAAGCCCGAGCGCCTCGCCGGTGTCGTCCGGCGGCGCGACCGAGGGGCCGCCGACCGCACCGTCGCCGACCGGCCGGCCCGCGGTCATGGCGGCGGCCGCGGCCGTCCACTCCTTCAGCATCCGCACGAGCCGGTCGCGGTCGCCCGTCGTGACGTCGAAGGCCGCGAAGTGCAGCCGGTCCTGCACCGGGGTGGCGATGCCCGCCTGGTGCGGGCCGTGGAAGGCGATCGCGTCGCCCGCGCCGTCGTCCTCCTCCGCGGAGGCGACCCGGTCGAGGCCCGCCCCGGCGGCGGCCCCGACGAGCAGGCTCGCGCCGGAGAACCCCAGCATCCGCCGCCGGGACACGCCCGGCCGCTCCTGCGTCCCTTCGCCCGTCATGCCGCTGCCGTTCCTCTCGTCCGGATCACTTGGCGACGGCGGCGGCGAGCCTGGACAGGGGCTCGCCCAGCGCGTTCACCGCGTCGGCCAGCTCCTTGCGCTCGTCCTCGCCGACCTTGTCGTAGGAGACGTAGCCGTCGCCCTTCTCGTGCTTCTTCAGCAGCGTCTCGACGCCCGCGAAGTTGTCGTCGAGGTCCTTGGCGAGCTGCGCGTCCCGCTCCTGGACGACCGGCTTGAGCAGATCGTAGATCTTCTTGGCGCCGTCCACGTTGGCCTTGAAGTCGACGAGGTCGGTGTGGCTGAACGCCTCCTCCTCGCCGGTGACCTTGCCGGTGGCGACCTCGTCCAGCAGCTCCTTGGCGCCGCCCGCCATGTCGTTGACGGGGTCGAGCGTGAGGCCGGGCAGCCGCGACTTCAGGGTGCCGAGGTCGGCCAGCAGCTGGTCGCCGTACTTCTCCTTGCCCTTGACGGAGCCGTCCTTCCAGAGGGCCTTCTCCAGCAGGTGCCAGCCGGACCAGTCCTTCTTCTCCTCCGGCTTCAGGTCGGCCTCGCGCGCGTCGACCTTGGGGTCGAGATCGGAGAACTTCTCGGCGACGGGCTCGATCGTCTCCCAGCCGACGCGGGACGGCGCGTACAGCTCCTTGGCCTTCTCGACGTCGCCGTCCTTCACCGCGGCCACGAACTTCTCCGTCTTGGCGATCGTGTCGTCGGTCTGGGCGATGACGAAGGCCTTGTAGTCGGCCGCGGCCTTGGTCAGGCGCGGGTCCGCGCCGACGGCGGAGCCGCCGGTGACAGTGACGTCCTGGGACGGGCCCTTGCCGGTCTGCCCGGCACTGCACAGCAGCTTGTACTGCCCGGCGGGCAGGTTCACGACGAAGTCGACGCTGGTCCCGGGGCCGATGTTCTCCCGCTCGGCGAGGATCTTGCCGTCCGCCTTGAGCACCTCGAACTCGTTGACCTTGGAGCCCTTGTTGGCCACCTTGAAGGTGGTCTTGCCCGCGGGCAGGTCGGTCTTGGCGACCTCGCAGGCGTCGTCGGTGGCCGTCACGGCGATGGCGCCCGCCGCGCCCGCCTCGTCCCCGTCACCGCCGCACGCCGTCAGAAGGGACATCGACACCGCGGCGGCGCCGGCGAGCGCGAGGACGGACACAGGACGCATCAGGTCTCCAGGGGCGTGCAAATGGTTAGGCTTACCTAAATTAGCGAAAGCTAACCTCAGCACGTCAAGTGGGGTCGGAGACAGTGAGTCATCCCACGCCGTGGCGCCCTGTTCCGGGCCGTCCGGCGGGACGGCTCAGCGCGGGCGGTCGTGCAGGCCCATCGTGAGGTTGCGCGCGGCCATCGGCGGGCCCCCGGCCTGCGGGTCGCCGTACGGGGGCAGGTGCCCCGGATGCTGCGGCCGCTGCTGGTGCTGGGGCGCCTGCTCGCGCTGCTGCGCCGCCGGCTCCGCCCAGACGGCCGTCCCGTACGCGCACACCTCGATGCCGCCGCCGAGCAGGGCGGTGTCGAACCTCATGCCCACCACCGTGTTCGCGCCCTTGCGGCGGGCCTCCTCGCCGAGCCGGTCCACCGCCTCGCGGCGCGCCGCGGCCAGTCCGGCGCCCGGCTGCTCCCCCGTCACCCGGAAGGTCGCGCTGCTCCCGCCCTGCCCGGGCGCGTGGACCGCGCCCTGATCCGCTCGGACCGCCAGCCCGAGGACCTCTCCGAGCACGCTCCTGATCTCGTACCCCGCCACGCCATCAGTCGTCACGATCAGCATGGTCACCACGGTAGGACACGGTTGGGACGAAATGCGACGTAACAGCGGTAACGCGTATCTCTCGCACCGCCGGACGCCGTGCCGGGCGCGGCCGCCGGCGCGCCCGGGGCCGCCCTCCCGGCGGACGGCCGGGAGGGCGGCCCGCCGGGCGGGCCCCGGCGTCACTCCAGATACTCCCGGAGCATCTGGGCCCGGGACGGGTGGCGCAGCTTCGCCAGCGTCTTGGACTCGATCTGGCGGATCCGCTCCCTCGTCACGCCGAACTCGCGCCCCACCTCCTCGAGGGTGCGCGGGTGGCCGTCGGCCAGGCCGAAGCGCAACTGGATGATGCGCTGCTCCCGTTCCGACAGCGTGGCGAGGATGTCCTCCAGCTGGTCCTGCAGCAGGATGAACGCCGCGGCCTCCATCGGCACGACCGCGTCGGCGTCCTCGATGAAGTCGCCGAGGTCGGAGTCCTCCTCGCCGATCGGCGACTGCAGCGAGACCGGCTCCTGCGCGATGCGCTGGATCTCCACGACCCGGACGGGCGACAGGCCCATCTCCAGGCCGATCTCCTCGGGGCTCGGCTCCCGGCCGAGGTCCTGGTGCATCTGGCGCTGCACGCGGACCAGCTTGTTGATCGTCTCCACCATGTGCACCGGGATGCGGATCGTCCGGGCCTGGTCGGCGATCGCCCGGGTGATCGCCTGCCGGATCCACCAGGTGGCATAGGTGGAGAACTTGAACCCCTTGGTGTAGTCGAATTTCTCGACCGCGCGGATCAGTCCGAGATTTCCCTCCTGGATCAGGTCGAGGAACAGCATTCCCCTGCCGACGTAGCGTTTGGCGATCGAGACCACGAGCCGGAGATTCGCCTCGATCAGCCGTTGCTTCGCCCGCGCCCCCTCGCGGGAGAGCAGTTCGAGGTCGAGCAGTTCGCCGCGGGCGAGGACGGCGGTGCGCGCCATCTTCTCCTCGGCGAAAAGTCCCGCCTCGATCGATTTCGCGAGTTCTACCTCATCTTCTGCCGTGAGCAGCGGTACGCGACCGATCTCTCTCAGGTAGATCCGAACCAGGTCGCTCGTCGGCGCCCGCTTGCCGAGGTCTCCCTCATCCGCTCGCGTGACGTCCTCGGTCTCCTGCTGAGAGTCGAGAACGTCCACCCCCTGCTCTGCGAGCATCCGCACGACCCGCTCCAGCGAGTCGTCCGGCAAGTCCGAGCGATCGAGCGCGGCAGCGACGTCCTCGACGGTCACACCGCCGCGCTCTCTGCCGCGTGCGACGAGGTCCGCCACCTGATCAACCGATGGCGCCTCGCTTGGCAGCACCGAAGGGCCCACGCAGACAGTCTGCGTCAAACGGGGCCTAGATCACAGGACCCATTTTCGCGGGACGGGCGCCTATTGCGACCCAAGCCCCCGCTCACGCAACACCCGTCTCTGCTGCTCAAGCGCGACAAGATCACCGAAGAGCCGGTTGTACTCCTCGGCCGCCTCGACCGGATTCAGCCGCCCGAGTTTAGATTTCACGTTCGCGATCATGTGCGTGAGCTGCCGCTCCTGCATTCGGGCCAGCAATTCCGCGGCATAGCGGTCATCCGATTCCTGGGCCGACCGGACCGGCTCCACGCCGAGCTTGGTGAGCAGATCTCTGACCTGGTCGTTCGGCGCCCGGTCCAGGAGGTGGGCGACCCACTCCGCGACGCTCCCCGCCGCCGTGACGCCGCCGGCCTCCGCGATCACCGCTCGCACCGCCGTGTGCGGGGGCGCGAGGAACGCCTCGACCGGGAGCTCGTCGAACGCCGGGCCGAGCAGCGCCGGGCGCTGGACCGCCAGTTTCAGCAGCTCGCGCTCGCGCTGGACCTCGGGGTCGGAGGGGTCGAAGGCGGGGCGCCGCGGCGCCCGGGACTCCGCGTCGCCGCCGCGCCCGTTCTCCGCGACCGGGCCGTTCCCCCGGCCGTCGCCGTTCTGCGCGCGCCCGTGCCCGTTCTGCCCGTTCTGGCCGCGCCCGTTCTGACCGCGCCCGTTTCCCGCCTGCGCGCGGCCGTGCTGCCGGCCGGCCAGTTCCCGGACGCGGCGCAGCACGAACTGCTCGTCCATGATGCCGAGCCAGCGGTCCAGGTTGACCGCGTACATGTGGCGGCGGGAGCGGTCCTTGATGGCGGCGACGACCGGGGCGGCCGCGTCCAGCGCGCCGAGGCGCCCCTCGACCGTGTCGAGGTCGTGCTGCTCGATCGCGCTGCGCACGGCGAACTCGAACAGGGGCAGCCGGGACGCCACGAGGTCGCGCACCGCCGCGTCGCCGTGCCGGATGCGCAGGTCGCACGGGTCGAGGCCGTCCGGCTGGACGGCCACGAACGTCTGGGACACGAACTTCTGCTCGTCGTCGAAGGCGCGCAGCGCCGCCTTGCGGCCGGCCGCGTCGCCGTCGAAGGTGAAGATCACCTCGCCGCGGAACTCGTCCTGGTCCATCAGCAGGCGGCGCAGCACCTTGATGTGCTCGTCGCCGAACGCCGTGCCGCAGGTGGCGATGGCCGTCGGGACGCCCGCCAGATGGCAGGCCATCACGTCGGTGTAGCCCTCGACCACCACGGCCTGCCGCCGCCGGGCGATCTCCTTCTTGGCGAGGTCGGCCCCGTACAGCACCGAGCTCTTGTGGAAGAGCGGCGACTCGGGGGTGTTCAGGTACTTGGGGCCGTCGTCGTCCTCGAAGAGGCGCCGCGCGCCGAACCCGATGACGTCGCCGGACAGGTCGCGGATCGGCCACATCAGGCGGCCGCGGAACCGGTCCATGGGGCCGCGCCGCCCCTCCTTGGCCAGGCCGCCGGCGACGATGTCGCGGTCGGCGAAGCCGCGCCCGCGCAGATGCCGGACGAGGCCCTCCCACTCGCGGGGCGCGAACCCGACCCCGAAGCGCTCGGCGTCGGCGGCCTCGAAGCCGCGCTCGGACAGGAACGTGCGGCCGGGCGCGCCGGCGGCGGAGTTCAGCTGCTCGGCGTAGTACTCGGCGGCCGCCCGGTGCGCCTCGACCAGCCGGGCGCGCTGCCCGCCGTCCTGGCGGGGGCCGCGCCCGCCGCCCTCCTCGTAGCGCAGCTGGATCCCGGCCTGGGCGGCGAGCCGCTCCACCGACTCGCCGAAGGTCAGGTGCTCGATCTCCTGGACGAACTTGATGACGTCGCCGCCCGCCTCGCAGCCGAAGCAGAAGTACAGCCCGCGCGAGGGCGTCACGTTGAACGACGGGGACTTCTCGTCATGGAACGGGCACAGGCCCTTGAGATTGCCGCCGCCCGCACTGCGCAGCTGCAGGTACTCGCCGATCACGTCGGCGATGGACGAGCGCTCCCGTACGAGTGCGATGTCCTCATTGCGAATCCGGCCTGCCACGACCAAGGAGTCTACGGCGGGCCCGTGACATCGAGGGCATCGCACCGCGACGGGCATGGGTGGGCCCCCGCCCCTGCGCGGACCGCAGGGGCGGGGGCGCCTCACCTCAGCCCGCCCGGAAGCGGCCGAAGAGCCTGTACATGAACTCCGTGCCCTGCTTGAGCGCCTCGACGGCGATGCGCTCGTCGTTGCCGTGCATCGCGATCAATTGGTCGTTGTCGACGACGTAGGGGTAGACGCCGTAACCGGGGACGCCCTTGGAGGTCCACGGCGAGAGGCTCGTCCCGGCCTCGAACAGGGCGGGCGCGAAGACCGCGTCCGGATAGGTCTCGGCGGCGGCGGCGCCGATGGCCCTGAACAGGGGCGAGTCCAGGCTGGACGGCGCCTTGGCCCAGGTCTCGTCCAGCCTCTTGAGAGCGTCCTCCTCCGACTCCCCCGGATTGCCCGCGAGCGCGACGGTCACCTCGCGGTCGGCGAGGCGCCGCCGGATCGCGGCCAGGAAGTCGCGCGGCCGCTGGCCGCCGGGGACGCCCCGGCAGTTGAGGCGCAGCGTGGCCTTGGACGGGATGACGTTCTCCTTGTAGCCCGCGTCCTCGATCACGAAGGCGTGCGTCGTGCGGAGGAGGGCCTGGTGGAGCCACGGGTAGGAGCTGCGCCTGACGACGAGCGCGGCCGCCCGCTCGCGGGCCTGCTGGGAGCGGGCGGACAGCAGCAGCCGCAGCGCCCGTTCGAACGGGCGGTCGTCGGTGGCCTTGGCCAGCGCGCCGAAGTACTCCCGCGTCACGGGGGTGAGCGCGACCGGCGCGAGCCAGGTGTCGAGGTCGGCGACGGCGCGGGAGAGCCGGGCGATGGCCGAGTCGGGGTTGGGCTTGGAGGAGTGGGTGGCGGTGCCGCCGGCGGCGAGGTCGAGGTTGAAGTAGACCTTGTCCTGGCGGGTCACCGTGATGAGCATCGGCGTCCGCCGGTCCTTCTGGGCGAGGAACCAGCCGCCCTCGGTGAGCACCATGCCCGCGTTGATCTTGTCCCAGTGGTGCTCGGCCAGCCAGTGGGAGCCGTACTGCCCGGCCTCCTCGTCACAGTCGGTGAGGACGATGATGTCGCGGTCGAACCTCGCGCCCTCCTTGACGTGCCTGAGCAGGGCGCTGATGTTCGCGGAGTTGGCGCCCTTCATGTCCAGGGCGCCGCGGCCGTAGACCTCCCCGTCGCGAACGATTCCGGCGAACGGGTCGACTGACCATTTGTCACGTTCCACCGGAACGACATCGGAATGTCCGAGCAGCAGCAGCGGCGGCGCCGCGGTGGCGCCCTCGATCCTGGCGATCAGGTGGACGTTGTCCTTCTTCGGCGTGGGGACGATCTGCGCGGGGACCCCCGCGGCCTCCCAGACCGCCTTGAGCATCTCGGCGTGGGCACGGGTGGCGCCGCCCTCCCCGAAGTTCTGGGTGTCGAACGACAGCATCTTCCTCAGCAGGGCCAGCGGGTCGAGGTCGGCGGGCGCGGGCCCGCGGGCGGGGCCGGCGAGGGCGGATCGGCCGGCCGGCGCGGCGGCGGCGGTTCCGCCGGCGAGCACGCCGCCCGCGAGCAGGACGGCGCCCGCGCCGGTGCGGTGCAGGAAGGCGCGGCGGGTGACGGCGGGTGGGGAGTCGGGCATGGGAGCTCCTCCTTCGAACCCCGGACGGGCTTCGTGATCAAAGGTGACACGGCGGAGCGCCGATCTCCAGGGCGGCGGTCCGCCGGTCCCCCCGGCACGGCCTCCGAGCAGCTCGAAGCCGGGAAACATCCCGCGGCGCCGGAATATACGATCATGGCCGGACTCGGCCGGGTTAACGGCGGGTAACCCCGGTTTTACTCTGGACAACGTGGACCGCACCGCGATGAGATGGCCCACCGTAGATTTGCCCACCCCCAGGCGGACTCGATGACGGATGTTGTGCTGGACGGCGTCGACAAGGTGTATCCCGGCGGGCACGCGGCGGTCCGCAACGTCCGCCTGCGCATCAACGACGGGGAGCTGTTCGTCCTCCTCGGACCGTCCGGCTGCGGCAAGTCGACCATCCTGCGCATGATCGCCGGGCTGGAGGAGATCACCGGCGGGGACCTGTGGCTGAACGGCACCGTGGCCAACGACCTGCCGCCGCGCGACCGCAACGTGGCGATGGTGTTCCAGGAAGGCGCGCTCTACCCGCACCGCACGGTCAAGGGCAACATGATGTTCCCGCTGGAGGTGTCCGGGGACGACCGCGCCGAGGCCTCCGCGAAGGTCGTCGAGCTGGCGCGCGCGCTCGGCATCAACACCATGATCGACCGGTTGCCGCGCACCCTGTCGGGGGGCCAGCGGCAGCGGGCCGCGATCGGGCGGGCGCTGATCCGCGAGCCGTCGCTGTTCCTGATGGACGAGCCGCTGTCGAGCCTGGACGCGGGCCTGCGCACCGAGCTGCGCGTCGAGATCGCCGCGCTGGTGCGCTCCAGCGGCACCACCACCGTCTACGTCACGCACGACCAGGTCGAGGCCATGACGATGGCCGACCGGATGGCCGTGCTG
The DNA here is from genome assembly GCF_014208105.1 of Actinomadura coerulea. Classification (NCBI taxonomy): domain Bacteria; kingdom Bacillati; phylum Actinomycetota; class Actinomycetes; order Streptosporangiales; family Thermomonosporaceae; genus Actinomadura; species Actinomadura coerulea. The sequence continues at coordinate 437,216 of NZ_JACHMQ010000001.1, read as the reverse complement.
CGCGACGGCGTCCTGGAGGACGTCGGCACCCCCGAGCAGATCTACGAGGACCCGGCGACCGTGTTCGTGGCCGCGTTCCTCAGCTCGCCTCCGATCAACCTGCTGCAGGCCACCCTGTGGGCGGTCGAGGGCCAGGGGCTGATGCTCGACCTCGGACCGCAGCGGCTCACCCTGCCCTGGGACGACCCGCGGGCGTCCGCGCTGATCAGCCATCAGGGCCGGCCCGTGATCGTCGGGATCCGCCCCGACACGATGATGCCGATCGCCCCGGGCTCGCCCGCCCCGTCCGGGACCGTCCTGTCCGGCCAGGTCCGCGCGCTCGAGTTCCACGGCCACGAGTGGCTCGCCTACGCCGAGGCCGGCATCCCCACGGTGGACGCGAACGAGGTCGGGCGTCCCGAGCGGCCCCCGGTCCTCGCGGAGGAGCGGGCCGGGCTGCGCGACCGGGTGCGGGCGCTGTTCGGCAGGCCGGCCGAGGCGCAGGAGCCGGCCGAGGAGCACGCGGGCCACCACCGGCGGTCCGACCTCGTCTTCCGCATCGCGCCCGGCGGGCGGCCCGACCGGGGCGAACGCGTCGCGCTGGCGGTCGACCTGGACCGTGTCCTGTTCTTCGGCGCGGACGGCCGGCGCATCACGCCCGTTCACCGCTAGCCGCGAAGGACCCCCGCCAGCCGGCGCATCCCCTCGTCGATCTCGGGCGGCGTCACGGCGCCGTACCCGAGGACCAGGCCCGCGCCGGGCGGCCCCGTCACGGCGAACTCCGACAGCGCGAACAGCCCGACGCCCGCGGCGAGCGCCTTCGCGGCGACGGCCGCGTCGTCCGCGCCGTCCCGGAACACCGCGCTCAGATGCAGCCCCGCCTCGGACGGGACGAGGTCGAGCCGGTCCCCCGGCAGCCCGGCGACCCGCTCGGCGACGCGCTCGTGCCGCGCCCGGTACTCGCGGCGGGACCTGCGGATGTGCCGGGCGAGCAGCCCCTCGTCGATGAACCGGGCGAGCGCGGCCTGCGCGGGCAGCTCGGCGTGCCACGACGAGACGTAGCGCGCCATGCGGAACGCGTGGTGCAGCGCCGGGGGCGCCACCAGGAACCCCAGCCGCAGCACCGGCCGCATGATCTTGGAGAAGGTGCCGGTGTACAGGACGCGGCCGTCCTCGTCGAGGCTCTGCAGCGGCTCGACGGGCCGCCCGCCGTAGCGGTACTCGGTGTCGTAGTCGTCCTCGACGATCACCACGTCCCGGCGCCGCGCCCAGTCGAGCAGCGCCCTGCGGCGCGGCAGCGACATCGGCATGCCCAGCGGGAACTGGTGCGAGGGCGTGACGTAGACGGCCCGCGCCTCGGCGGGCAGCGCGTCCACCCGGAGCCCCTCGGCGTCGACCGGCACGCCGCGCACCCGCATCCCGGCGGCGGCGAGGAGCATCCGCACGGGCGGGTATCCGGGGTCCTCCACGGCCACCACGTCGCCCGGTTCCAGGAGGACCCGGACGATCAGGTCGAGGGCCTGCTGGACGCCGGAGGTGACGACGACGTCGGCCGCGCTCGCCCGCACCGACCGCGAGACGCCCACGTGCCGGGCGACGGCCTCGCGCAGGGCGGGCAGCCCGGCAGGGTCCGCCGCCGAGGCGGGGTCGGCCAGCCCCGACGGCCGCAGCAGGCCCGACGTGATCCGCCGCCAGGCCTCGTAAGGGAACAGCCGCACGTCGGGCAGTCCGGCGCGGAAGTCCCACCGGATCCCGGGCATCGGCGCCGGCCAGACCGACACCTCCCGCCACACGGCGCGCGGCCGCAGCGGCGAGGCCGAGGGCGAGGGCGCGCCGCGCGCGGCGGACCCGGTCTCCCGGACGAACGTCCCCGCGCCCACCCGGCTCGTCAGGAACCCCTCGGCCGCCAGCCGGTCGTAGGCGACGCCGACCGTGTTGCGCGAGATCGCCAGGCGCCGCGCCAGCTCGCGCGTCGGCGGGAGCGCCTCGCCCGCGCGCAGCCGGCCGTCCAGGATCGCGGCGCGCAGCTGGCCGTAGATCTGCCCGGCGAGGTCGCGGCGCCCCACCAGGCTCACGTGGAGGTCCACGGCGCCGAGCCTAAATCGGCTCAGTCATTATGCGCAATTTTGGACCTGTACCTGGGCCTCTGCGACTCCCTAGCGTGGCGGCATGGACCTGCTCAACGAACTGCTCACCACCGATTTCCGGCCACTCGACCGGAAAGCGGCCGATCTCTATCTGTCCGTCGTCGCGCAGGTGAAGCCGGACGCGCTGCGCCTGCCGACGCCGTGCCCCGACTGGACCCTGCACGGCCTGCTGCGCCACCAGGTGAGCCAGGACGAGGGCTTCGCGGCCGCCGCCCGGGGCGAGGGCGCGCGGCTGTCCGCCTGGCGGGGCGGCGACCTCGGCGACGACCCCCTCGCCGCGGCGCGGGCCTCCGCCGACCTCGTGACGGAGGCCTTCGCAGCGGTGGCCCTGGACGCCGGGTTCGCCCTCCCCGAGGTCCGCGACGGCGGCGCCTTCCCGGCCGCGCTTGCGATCAGCTTCCACTTCGTCGACCTCGTCGTGCACGCCTGGGACGTCGCCGCCTCGATCGGCGCCGCCTGGGAGCCCGCCGGCGAACTCGTGGAGGCGTCCCTGAAGGTCGCCGCCATAGTCCCCGAGGAGGGCCGGGGCCCCGGCGACTCGTTCGCCTCGTCCGTCCCCTCCCCGGCCGGCGCGGAGCCGCGGGACCGCCTGCTCACCCTCCTCGGCCGGGACCCCTCATGGCGCTCCTGAGGACCCGCTGGCGCGCCGGGTCGGTCCGGGCGACGGGCCCGGTCCTCGTCAGCGTCACCGACTTCACCTGCGCGCACACCCTCGACCTGCCGAGGGCCTTCCGCGCGGGCATGGCGTTGCGCCGGTCGTGGCCCGACCTGGAGGGCGCCGTCGGCCTGTGGCTGTGGACCGACCTCCGCCGGCGCAGGTGCGGCTCCGTCTCGGTCTGGACCGGCGACGCCGCGCTGCGCGGCTTCGTCGCCTGGCCGCCGCACGTCGCCGTCATGCGCAGGTTCCGGCGGCGCGGGACGATCCGCGCCGACACCTGGTGGGCGGACGCCTTCGATCCGGCCGGGACGTGGGAGCGCGCGGAGCGCGCCCTCGCTCAGGCGGAGGCGGGGGCGGGCTCGCAGGTCAACGACGCCTCCCGGTAGAAACCGATCTTCACCTTGATCTGCCGCTGCTGCGCGCGCAGCGTGGCGATCTGCTCCTCCACCCGGCGGTCGTGCTCCTGGAGCAGGTCGAGCCGCTCCTGGACGGTCTCGCCGCCGCCGCGGGCCAGCTCGGAGTAGCGCAGCATCTCGGCAATCGGCATCCCGGTGCCGCGCAGGCAGCGCAGCATCCCGAGCCACTGCAGGTCGTCGTCGGAGAACACGCGCCGCCCCGACGCGTTCCGCGCGATCCCGGACAGCAGCCCGATCTTCTCGTAGTAACGCAGCGTGTCGATGCTGAAACCGCTCTTCTCGGCGGTCTCGGCGGGAGAGTAGGAGCTCACGCACCCCAGGATCGCACCTGGAGCGCACTCCAGGTCAACGCCGGGCCGGTGCGGCCGCTTGACCTGGAGCGCGCTCCAGGTCGCAGAGTGGAAAGGAGAGACGTAGGCCACGAAGCACGGAGGAGTCGCCATGCGCATCGGACTTCAGGTTCCCAGCTTCACCTTTCCCGGCGGGACGGAGCGGATCGGCCCGGCGTTCGGCCGCGTCGCCCGCGAGGCCGACCAGGGCGGGCTGCACTCCCTGTGGGTGATGGACCACTTCTTCCAGATCGGCGCCGTGGGCCCGCCGGAGGAGCCCATGCTGGAGGGCTACTCCGCGCTCGCGTACGCGGCGGCGCTGACGGAGCGGATCACGCTGGGGACGATGGTCACCGGCGTCACCTACCGGCATCCGGGCGTGCTGGTCAAGACCGTGACCACGCTGGACGTCCTGTCGGGCGGGCGCGCGTGGCTCGGTGTCGGCGCCGCCTGGAACGACGAGGAGTCGCGCGGCCTCGGCATCCCGTTCCCGCCGACCGCGGAGCGGTTCGAGCGGCTGGAGGAGACGCTGCGGATCGCCCGCCGGATGTGGGACGGCGACGAGTCGCCGTTCGAGGGCGAGCACTACGCGCTGGAGCGCCCGCTCAACTCGCCGCCCGCGCTGCGGCGCCCCCACCCGCCGATCCTCGTCGGCGGGGGCGGGGAGAAGAAGACGCTGCGGTTCGTGGCGAAGTACGCCGACGCCTGCAACCTCTTCGACGGCGACGAGCTGCCCCGCAAGCTGGAGGTCCTGGGAGAGCACTGCGAGCGCGAGGGCCGCGACTACGCCGAGATCGAGAAGACCTCGCTGACCTTCTTCACCGGAACGCCCTCGGTCGGCGCCGCCGTCGACACCGTCGGCCGGCTCGCCGAGCGGGGCGTCGACCAGGTGATCTTCTCGCAGGGCACCGGCCAGGACCTGGCCGGTGTCCTCGCCGAGGCCCTGGCCCAGACCGAGAAGATCGTCCCGGCGGGGCGGTGAGACCGGCCCCGGTGCTCAGATCCCGCGCAGGGACGTGAGCTTGTCGGGGTTGAGGACCCGGCGGACGGCGGTGACGCGGCCGCCCTCGACCTCCACGGTGTCGACCGCGGCCGTCCGCCCGTCCCGCCGCACCAGCAGCTCGCGGCGGCCGTTGATCTCCGCGAACTCCAGCCGCAGCCGGTTGCGGGCGCCGACGCGCAGCAGCGCGGTCGCCACCCGTCCCGCCCCGGCGATGACCTTCCGGGCGGCGAAGACGCGCCCGCCGCCGTCGGCGGTGTAGACGGCGTCCGGGTCCAGCAGCGCGAGCAGCGCGGCCTCGTCGCCGCGCTCGTAGGCGGACCGGAAGGCCGCGAGCACCCGGTCGCGCTCGGCCGCCGGGGCCGGGCGGGGCGGCAGCGCCATGGCGATCTTGCGGCGGGCGCGGGACGCGAGCTGCCGGCACGCGGCGGCCGACCTGCCGAGCACCCCGGCGATCTGCTCGTAGGGCACCTCGAACGCCTGGTGCAGGACGAACGCCACGCGCTCCGGCGGCGACAGCTCCTCCATGACCACGAGCATCGCGGTCCCGGCCGTCTCGTCCATCAGCACCGGCTCGGCGGCGTCCGGCCCGGTCAGCAGCGGCTCGGGCAGCCACGGCCCCACGTAGTCCACGCGCCGCGCGCGGGCCGAGCCCAGCAGGTCGTAGGCGCGGCGCGCGGCCACCGTGAGCAGCCAGGCGCGCAGGTCGCGGACGTCGTCCAGCGGCTCCCTCGCGGAGGCGCGCAGCCACACGTCCTGGGTGATGTCCTCGGCGTCCGCGACGCTCCCGGTGATCCGGTACGCGGCGCCGAACACGGCGGACCGGTGCTCGGCCCATTCATCGTCGAGTCGGCTCACGCCCGCTCCGTGCGTCGGCTGTGCTTGCGTGAGGAGACAACCCCCGCGGCCGCCGTTTCATGCCGCGGCGGGGGTGAACACCCACTTCTTGTACGACCAGTAGCGGAACGCCGCCCCGAGGCCGACGCCCGCGAGGAGCCCCAGGTTGTAGGCGATCCCGCCGTGCAGGCCGAGGGTGTAGTAGGTGAAGCCGGTGCACAGCACCTGGATCAGCAGCCCCACGCCGTTCAGCGCGAAGAAGATCGCGACCTCCCGGCCGGAGCCGTCGCTGTCGCGGTGCCGGAACGTCCAGAACCGGTTGAGCAGGTAGGACGACAGGGTGGACGCCACGGTCGGCACGACGACGCTCGTGACCGGGCTGCCGCCGAGCCAGGCGCGCATCAGGTTGGCGCCGAAGATCATGATCAGCGTGCCGAGGCACCCCACGAAACCGAAACTGAGCAGTTCGCCAAGGAATGTCCGCAGCGCCGGGGCGGACGCGACCGTTTCGGCCGGTCTCGACCGCTGCATGGTGCTCACTCGCCCAGACCTTACCTGAGTAGGACATATACGAAGGTCGCAACCCCGCAAAAGATCAACGACTCGGCCGCCTCCGCCCGCCGTCACCGCTCGGCCGTCGCCGCCGCCGGGGCGAGCAGGACGATCAGCCCGACCAGCGCGACCGGGACGGCCAGCGCCCACGCCAGGCCCACGCCCTGCGCGACGAACCCGATGACGGGCGGGCCGCCGAGCAGGCCGAGGTAGCCGACGCCGGTCACCCGGGAGATGCCGGCCGCGGGCGGCACGCCGGGCACGTTGCCCGCCGCGCTGAAGGTGACGGGCGCCACGACCGCGACGCCGAGGCCGAACAGCGTGAACCCGGCCACGGCCGCGGTCGGGTCGCCCGCCGCGAGCCCGAGGCCGAGGCCGAGCGCGGCGACCAGCGACCCGCCCCGCAGGACCGGGACGGGCCCGAAGCGCGCGACGACCTGGTCGCCGGTGAGCCTCCCCACGGTCATCGCCACCGCGCACCCGGCGTACCCGAGCCCGGCCACGCCGGGCCCGGTGCCGAGGTTCTCCCGCAGGTAGATGGCGCTCCAGTCGGCCATGGCGCCCTCCCCCACGAACGAGCACAGCCCGATGACGCCGAGCAGCACCAGCGGCCGGCGCGGGGAGCGCGAGGGGGCGGGGGCGTCCTCGGCCGGCGCGGGGAGTTCGTCGGCGGAGCGGTCCAGCAGGCCGCGGCAACCGAAAGCCAGCAAGGCGATCAGCAGCGCCGCCGCGACCGCCAGGTGCGGCGCGACGGGGACGCCCGCGTGCGCGGCCGCCGCGCCGGCCAGCGCGGCCAGCAGCGTCCCGATGCTGTAGGAGCCGTGCAGCCCCGACATCAGCGGACGGCCGTAGCCGCGCTCCACCGCGACGCCCTGCGCGTTCATCGCCACGTCCATCAGCCCGAGCGAGGCGCCCATCAGCAGCAGCGACAGGATCAGCCCGCCGAGGTTCCAGGACAGTCCGAGCGGGACGAGCGCCAGCGCGCCGGCGGCCCCCGCCGCGATCGTCGTCGCGCGGCTGCCCCACCGGCCGATGATCCTCCCCGCGAACCGGACGGCCGCGACCACGCCGACGGGCGCGCCGAGCAGCGCCACGCCCATCGCGCCCTCGCTCAGCCCGAGGTGCTCCTTGATCTGGGGGATGCGGGCGACCCAGGCGGCGCCGAGCAGGCCGTGCGCCGCGAACGCCAGCGTCACCGCGACGCGCGCCCGCGCCAGCGTCGTGATCTTCTCGGTTGCCACCCGGCAGACCCTACGTGGCCTACCGGACGGACCCCGGCCCCGGGCGCGTCACGCCAGGTCCGCGAGCGGCACCCCGGGGTCGGCGAGGCGGGCGGCGTCCACCGGGCGCCCGGACCGGATCAGCGCCTGGACGTCCCCGGTGACGTCCCACACGTTGACGTTCATGCCGGCGACGACCCGCCCGCCCGACAGCCAGAACGCGAGGAACTCCCGTCCCGGGACGTCCCCGCGGTACACGACCTCGTCGTACTCCCCCGGCGCCGCGGCGCCCGACATCTCCATGCCGAGTTCGTACTGGTCGCTGAAGAAGTAGGGGAGCTGGTCGTAGACGACGTCCCGGCCGAGCATCGCGCGGGCCGCGGCGGGCCCCCCGTTCAGCGCGTTCGCCCAGTGCTCCACGCGGATCCGGCGGCCGAGCAGCGGATGGTAGGCGTTGGCGACGTCCCCGGCCGCGTAGATGTCGGGGTCGGACGTGCGCAGCGACTGGTCGACGAGGATCCCGTCGGACACCTCGAGCCCGGCCTCCTCGGCGAGCCGGCTGTTGGGCCGCACCCCGATGCCGACGATCACGACGTCCGCGGGCACCTCCGCGCCGCCGGAGGTCACGACCGCCGAGACCTGCCCCGCGCCCCAGAACCCGGCGACGCCCTCGTCCATCCGCAGGACGACGCCGTGCTCGCGGTGCAGGTCGGCGAACATCCCGCCGAGCTCGGGCCCCATCGCGGCGTGCAGCGGCACCGGCTCCGGCTCGATGAGCGTCACCTCGTTGCCGTGCTCGCGGGCGGCCGCCGCCGCCTCCAGGCCGATCCAGCCCGCCCCGGCCACCACGACCCGGCGGCCGCCGGGCGCCAGCGCCTGCTTCAGCGCGGCCGAGTCGGCCATCGTCCGCAGGTAGTGGATGCCCTGGAGCTTGGAGCCCGGCACGTCCAGGCGGCGCGGGGAGGCGCCGGTCGCCAGCAGCAGCTTGTCGTAGGCGATCGGCTCCCTGGTGGACAGCCGGACCTGGTGCGCGCCCCGGTCGACGGCCGCCACGGACGTGCCGACCCGCAGCTCCACGTCGTGCTTGTCGTACCAGTCCGCCTCGTGGACGTGGGCCTTGTCCCGGGGCTCCTTGTCCAGCAGGAAGCCCTTGGACAGCGGAGGCCGCTCGTACGGCCGCTCGATCTCCTCCCCGACCAGCAGCACCCTGCCCGCGAAGCCCTCCTCTCGGAGCGTCTCGGCCGCCTTGGCCCCGGCCAGGCCGGCGCCGGCGATGACGAACGTCTCCTCGGGCATGGTGACCTCCTGTAGTGGACCTGTAGCTATCCCTACAGCGGCGCCTGCCACGAGACAAGGGTCCGTCGGCTGGCGCGTCGAGGCGTGTCCCCTCTCCCGCGCCGGCCGCGCCCCGGATCAGTACCCGCGTCCGCCCAGCATGCGGTGGCGGGCCATCGCCGACAGGTCGGTCAGGGAGGCGATCTGGTCGATCACCGCGCGCAGCCGGGCGGCGTCGTCGGAGGCGTCGGTGAACGCGTCGCGGAAGCCCGGGTCGAGGGTCTCCGGCGCGCCCGCGAGCATCATCTCCGCGAGTTCGGTGATCAGCGTCCGCTGGCGGGCCCTGACCTCCTCGTGGCTGATCCACACGTAGTGCGCCGTGATGCCCTTGAGCAGGGCGTTCTCCAGCCGCTGCCGCCGCGGCACGATCAGCTCCGCCGCGTAGCGGGTGAGCGGGCGGTCGCCGTAGGCGTCCCGCGTGGCGGCCTCGGCGGCCAGGCAGAACCGCCCGATCAGCGTGCTGGTCAGGTTCTTGAGGGCGGCGTGGCTGCGCGGGGTGCCGTCGTAGCGGTCGGGCCAGCAGGGCTCGGCGAGCAGCGCGGCGAAGCGCTCCTCCAGCTCGGCCTGGCCGGCGTCGGGGCAGTACAGCTTCGCCGCCGTGGCGGCGACGAGGCGGCGCTCGGCGGCGTCGGCGAGGCGGACGAAGTCGACGTGCCCGGCGACCAGCGCGTCCTCCAGGTCGTGGACGGAGTAGGCGACGTCGTCGCTCCAGTCCATGACCTGGGCCTCGAAGCAGGTGCGGCCCGGCTCGGCGCCGTCGCGCACCCAGCGCGCCACGTCCGCGTCGTCGTCGTAGACGCCGAACTTGCCGTTCACGGCCTCGGCCTGCGACCACGGGTACTTCATCGCGGCGTCCAGCGCGGCGCGGGTCAGGTTGAGGCCGACGCTGCGGCCGTGCAGGGGCGGGCCCTCCGCGGCGAACGACTTGGGCTCCAGCCTGGTCAGGACACGCAGGCTCTGCGCGTTGCCCTCGAACCCGCCGCAGTCGCGGGCGACGATGTCGAGCGCGTACTCGCCGTTGTGCCCGAACGGCGGATGCCCGATGTCGTGCGACAGGCAGGCCGTCTCCACCAGGTCGGGGTCGCAGCCGAGCGACTTGCCCAGCTCGCGGCCGACCTGCGCGCACTCCAGCGAGTGGGTGAGGCGGGTGCGCAGGCTCTGCACGGTGTCGGCCACGGCGTCGGCGCCGGGCGAGGCGACCTGCGTCTTGGCGGCCAGCCGGCGGAGGGCGGCGCTGTGCAGCACCCGGGCCCTGTCGCGCTCGAACGCCGTGCGGTCGCGCCGCTTGGGGGGCTCGGGCGCCCAGCGTTCCTTGTCACGGCCGTCGTAGCCCGTGGTCACGTTGATCGTCATGTCCCTACCCAGGGTAGAGGGCCGCGGGGCCCCTCAGCGGCCCGGCGACGGCGAGGACGGGGGCGGAGGCGACGAGGAGGGGGCCTGGGACGTCGAGGGCGACGCGGACGGGTCGATGTGGATCCGCTTGATGGTCTCGTCGGGCACCTGGACACTCTTGCCCAGCAGCACGTACGACAGGTACCCGCCGGTCTCGCGGACGATGTAGTGGAACTGGGTGTCGCGGGTCTGCACGCTGGGGCCGCTGCGGGTCGGCGACGCGGCGGCCGTGATGCCGCTGTCCTCGGCCATCTTCTTGGAGCGCAGCCCGTGCCACGGGTCGGTGACGATCACGCCCGACGACCAGTGGTGCCGGTCGAACTCCTTGCCGACGGCCTTCATGCTCTCCAGCGTGTCGCGCCCGACGGGCACCTCGAAGACCCGGGAGGCGGGCACGCCGCCCTTGGAGACCAGCCAGTTCCGGCCGGCCCCGGCCTCGGTGTAGTTGTCGCCGGGCGCCTTGCCGCCCACCGTCACGATGGCCGGCGCGACCCCGTCGCGGTACAGGTCCAGGGCGTGCTGGAGCCGCCATTTCAGCGTCGGGGACGGCACCCCGTTGTACTGCGCGGCGCCCAGCACGATGATCGCGTCCGAGCGGGGCCGCTCGTCCTGGCGGGCCTGGTGCCAGATCCGCGCACCGACGGCGAGCGGCGTCAGCACCGCGATCGCCAGCAGCCCCGCGACGATCCCGGCCGGGATCGCGAACCAGGGCGACCGGCGCCACCGGCCCCGCCCACGGCGGCGCCGCGGCCCGTCCGCCCGGTCCTCGGGCCCGTCCGCCCCATCGTCTTCCGGCGTGAACTCCGGCAACTCCGCTTCCAACGTCATCGCATCGGACACGTTAGTGAGATGTTCCGGCATGCGCGCCAGGTTCGCCAGGACGGGCGTGTCATCCGTCCCACATCGGCCCCGGCGGCCGGACCGGGCGGTGGCCCGGCCGCCGGGCGCGGCGTCAGCGGCTGTCGCTGCCCCCGGAGGCGTCCGCGGCCTGGATGGCCGCGCGGCCCGCCTCCAGCCGCGCCACGGGGATGCGGAACGGCGAGCAGGACACGTAGTCGAGGCCCACCTCATGGCAGAAGTGCACCGAGTCGGGATCGCCGCCGTGCTCGCCGCAGATGCCGAGTTTGAGGCCGGGCCGCGCCCGGCGGCCCTCCTCGGCGGCGATCCGCACGAGCCTGCCGACGCCCTCGCGGTCGAGGGTCTCGAACGGCGACACCCCGAAGATCCCGAGCTCCAGGTAGCGCGAGAAGAACGCCGCCTCCACGTCGTCGCGGGAGAAGCCCCAGGTCGTCTGGGTGAGGTCGTTGGTGCCGAAGGAGAAGAACTCGGCGGCCTCGGCGATCTGCCCGGCGGTCAGCGCCGCCCGGGGCAGCTCGATCATCGTGCCGATCAACGCCGGCACGTCGACCCCGCTCGACTCCCGGACCGCGGCGAGGATGCCGCGCGCCTCGTCCCGGACGGCCTCCAGCTCCTGGACCGCCCCGACCAGCGGGATCATGATCTCCGGGCGCGGGTCGCCGCCCGCCCGCCGGCGCGCCGCCGCGGCCTCCGCGATCGCGCGCACCTGCATCCCGAACAGACCGGGAATCACCAAACCCAGCCGCACGCCGCGCAGGCCCAGCATAGGGTTCTGCTCGTGCAGTCGGTTGACTGCTTCGAGCAGTCTCCGGTCCTTGGCGTCCGCTTCGTCGCCCGCGAGCGCGACCCTGACCGACAGCTCGGTGATGTCGGGGAGGAACTCGTGCAGCGGCGGGTCGATGAGCCGGATGGTGACGGGCAGTCCGTCCATCGCCTCGAAGATGCCCTCGAAGTCGCTCTTCTGGTGCGGCTCCAGGGCGTCCAGCGCGGCCTGCCGCTCGTCGTCGTCCTCGGCGAGGATGAGCTCCTCGACGAGCTGCCGCCGGTCGCCGAGGAACATGTGCTCGGTGCGGCACAGCCCGATGCCGGCGGCGCCGAACCTGCGGGCCCGGGCGGAGTCCTCCGGGTTGTCGGCGTTCGCGCGGACCTTCAGCGCGGCCCGGGCGTCGGCGTGCTCCATGACCCGGTGCACGGCCTTGACGAGGTCGTCGCCGTCCCCGACCGGGAGCTGCCCCTCGAAGTAGCGGACGACGGGCGAGTCCTCGACCGCCACCTCCCCGAGGTAGACGTCGCCGGACGACCCGTCGATCGAGATGACGTCGCCCTCCCGGACCGTGACGCCGCCGGGCGCGGTGAAGTGGCCGCCCTTGACGTCGACGTCGAGCTCCTCGGCGCCGCACACGCACGTCTTGCCCATGCCGCGCGCGACGACCGCGGCGTGCGAGGTCTTGCCGCCGCGGGAGGTCAGGACGCCCCTGGCCGCGACCATGCCGGCGAGGTCGTCGGGGTTGGTCTCGCGGCGGACGAGGATCACCTCCTCCCCCCGCCCGGCGAGCTCCACGGCCCGCTCGGAGGTGAACACGGCCTTTCCGACGGCCGCGCCGGGCGAGGCGTTCATGCCCTTGGTGATCTTCTTGACCCCGTCCACCCGGTCGGTGAAGCGGGGGAACATCAGCTGGGCGAGCTGGTCGCCGGTGACGCGGCGGGCGGCCTCGTCCAGGTCGATGAGCCCCTGGTCGAGCAGCTGGCAGGCGATCCGGAACGCCGCGCCGGCGGTCCGCTTGCCGACCCGGGTCTGCAGCATCCACAGCTTCCCGCGCTCGATCGTGAACTCGATGTCGCACATGTCGCGGTAGTGGTTCTCCAGCGTCTCCATGATCTCGAGAAGCCGGTCGTAGGACGCCTTGTCGATGCGCTCCAGTTCCTTCAGGGGGACGGTGTTGCGGATGCCCGCGACGACGTCCTCGCCCTGGGCGTTCTGCAGGTAGTCGCCGTAGATGCCCTGCTGCCCGGACGCGGGGTCGCGGGTGAAGGCCACGCCCGTCCCCGAGTCCAGCCCCATGTTGCCGAAGACCATCGAGCAGATGTTGACGGCCGTGCCGAGGTCGACGGGGATGCGCTCCTGCCGCCGGTAGAGGATGGCGCGGGGCGCGTTCCAGGAGTCGAACACCGCCTCGACGGCAAGGTCCATCTGCTCGCGCGGATCGGTCGGGAACTCTCGACCCGCCTTCTCCCGTACGATGACCTTGAACCGGTCGACGAGCTCCCTGAGGTCCCCGGCGGTCAGGTCGCCGTCGTCGTCGCTGCCCCGGGCCCGCTTGACGTCCTCGACGGCGTCCTCGAACAGGTCGCCGTCGATGTCCATGACGGTCTTGCCGAACATCTGGATCAGCCGGCGGTAGGAGTCCCACGCGAAACGCTCGTCGCCCGCCTGCGAGGCGAGGCCGTGCACGGACTCGTCGTTCAACCCGACGTTGAGGACGGTCTCCATCATGCCCGGCATGCTGAACTTGGCGCCGGACCGCACGCTGACAAGGAGAGGGTCGTCGCTCTGGCCGAGCTTCTTGCCCATCGCCGACTCCAGGGCGGCCAGGTGCCGGTTCACCTCGTCCGCCAGGCCGTCGGGCAGGCTCCCGTGCTCAAGGTAGTGCCGGCAGGCCTCCGCGGTGATCGTGAACCCCGGCGGCACGGGCAGGCCGAGATTGGTCATCTCGGCCAGGTTGGCGCCCTTGCCCCCCAGGAGGTCCTTGAGGTCCTTGTTTCCCTCAGTGAAGTCGTACACGAACTTCCGCACGGGGAGCTCCTTCTCGCTCCGGTTCCACCCAGTGGCAGTTCCGGGCCCGCCTCCGCGGGGCGCGCGGCGACGCGTCACCCCAGGCGGCGGCGGGTCCGCTGCCCTGTTTGCCGGGACTGTACCCGCGAACCCGGGACTTGCTCGGCGCCCGGTGCGCCGAGGGAAGTTATCCCAGCTCAGACCGCGGATAGTGGTCTATTCCAATAGGAAGACCAGGGACACACCGCTCAAACCGCACCACCCGGGCGCCCCGTCCCGGGGGGCGGCCCGTACCCAAGACACGCCCATCGCGCGGGAGAGGGAATGATGAATCAAGGAGGTGACGTTGTGAGGCCGAAGGTCGCCGGCGGCCGGGCGGGAGATCCGTTCGCCCCCATCGCCGATTTCGGGTTCCTGTCCGACTGCGAGACGACCGCCCTGGTCGCGCCCAGCGGCAACATCGAGTGGATGTGCCTGCCGAGGATGGACTCGCCCAGCGTGTTCGGCTCCATCCTGGACCGTGACGCCGGATACTTCCGGGTCGGCCCGGCGGGCGTGGAGGTGCCCGCCGCGCAGCGCTACATCCCGGGGACCATGGTGATGGAGACCACCTGGTGGGTGCACGGCGGCTGGCTGGTCGTGACGGACGCTCTGCTCATGGGCCCGTGGCACCACGAGACGGAACGGTCCCACACCCACCGCAGGGCGCCCACCGACTACGACGCCGACCACGTTCTGCTGCGGATGGTGCGGTGCGTGAACGGGCAGGTGCAGGTCCGCCTCGACTGCATGCCGGTGTTCGACTACGGGCAGACGCCGGCGCGCTGGGAGCACACCGGCTCCGGCTACCACGAGGCCGCCGCGCGCGGCAACGGCGTCGGGCTGCGGCTCACCACCGACATGAACGTCGGTTTCGAGGGGTCGCTCGCCACGTCCCGGACGCTGCTGAAGCAGGGCGAGTCCCGGTTCGTCGCGCTGTCCTGGAGCGAGCACGCGGCGCCCTCGTCGTGGGAGGAGGCGCAGGAGCGGCTCGTCTGGACCGTCCACCACTGGCAGCACTGGCTCGACCGGGGCCGCTTCCCCGACCATCCGTGGCGCAGCCACCTGCAGCGCAGCGCGCTGACGCTGAAGGGGCTGACGTTCGCCCCGTCCGGCGCGGTCGCGGCCGCGGCGACGACGTCGCTGCCGGAGACGCCGGGCGGCGACCGGAACTGGGACTACCGCTACACCTGGATCCGCGACTCCACGATGGCCCTCTGGGCGTTCTACACGCTCGGCTACGACTGGGAGGCCAACGACTTCTTCTACTTCATCACCGACGTCGCCGAGGCCGCCGAGGGCAAGCTGCAGATCATGTACGGGCTGGACGGGCGCGAGGAGCTGCCCGAGTCCACGCTCGACCACCTCACCGGCTACGACAACGCCCGCCCGGTGCGCATCGGCAACGAGGCGTACATGCAGGCGCAGCATGACGTCTGGGGCGCGATCATCGGCTCCATCTACCTGTTCGTGCGCAAGCGGGACCGGCTCGACGACCGGCTGTGGAAGATCGTCGTCAAGCAGGTCGAGGACGCCCTCGCCAACTGGCGGACGCCCGACTGCGGCATGTGGGAGGTGCGCGGCGAACCGCAGCACTTCACCTCCTCCAAGGTGTTCTGCTGGGTCGCGGCCGACCGCGGGGCCCGGCTCGCCCGCATCCGCGGGGACCAGGAGCGGGCGCTGCGCTGGCAGGCCGCGGCCGACGAGATCCACGCCGACGTGCTCGCCAACGCGCTGGACGAGCGCGGCGTCTTCACCGCCCACTACGGCGCGACGGCGCTGGACGCCTCAGCGCTGCTGATCCCGCTGCTCGGTTTCCTCCCCGCCGACGACAAGCGCGTCCGGGAGACCGTCCTCGCCATCGCCGACGAACTGTCGGAGGACGACCTCGTCCTGCGCTACCGCGCGGCGGAGACCGACGACGGGTTCGAGTCCGACGAGGGCACGTTCACGATCTGCTCCTTCTGGCTGGTCAGCACCCTGGTGATGGTCGGCGAGCTGGAGCGGGCCCGCGCCCTGTGCGAGAAGCTGCTGTCCTACGCGAGCCCGCTGCAGCTGTACGCCGAGGAGATCGACCCGCACACCGGCCGCCACCTCGGCAACTTCCCGCAGGCGTTCACCCACCTGGCGCTGATCAACGCCGTCATGCAGGTGATCAGGGCGGAGAACCCCCAGGACCAGCCGCCCCTGGCCTGACCCCCGGACCCGTGGCCGGGCCCCTTCCCCGGCCACGGGATCACTTGATCACGACTCGACGACGACCGCCCGAAAGGCCGGTTTTTACCGATTTTCCGGCCTACGGTTTCGCCGTGACCACGCCACCACCTCCTGACGACGTCCCGGACGGCCCCGCGATGGATCCCGCCTGGGCACCTCCCGACACGCCCACGTCCGACGCGGACTCCACGCCCGGTCCGGCCGACGCGCCCTCGCCGGCGGATGGCGCGGACGAGACCTCGCCCGCGGACGGTCCGGATCCCTCGCCCATCGCGGGCGAGCGGCCCGACCGGGCGCGGACGAACGGCTTCGCCATCGCCGCCCTGGTCACCGGTGCCGTGGGCCTGGTCCTGTTCGCGATCGCCTTCGCCGTCGCCGCCCTGGTGCAGATCCGCCGCCGGGGAGGCGGCGGCAGAGGCCTCGCTCTCGGTGGGCTCGGCGCCTCGGCGGCCTGGCTCGCGGCAGCGGCGATCATCGCGGCGCTGTTCGGCCGCTCGCTGTTCTCGGCCGCAGAAGGAGAGGCCGACCCGCGTCAGCGGGACGGCTACGTGCTGTCGTCGACCCTGAGGGTGGGTGACTGCTTCACGGCGCAGACCCATGACTCGGCCGATCCGTACGTGTATCCCCTCCCCTGTGCCAGCCCCCACAACGGTGAGGTGGTCGCCGAGGCGCCGCTCCCCGCCGGCCCCTTCCCCGGAGTCGGACGGCTCACCGCCCGGGCGGCGGCGCTGTGCGAGGAACGCACCCCGGACAACGTGAAGAAGGTCGTGGACGACGATTTCGACGCGCGGGCCGAGCTCCCCAAGCGCAAGGACTGGGAGAGCGGGAAGCGGACTGTGACGTGCACGCTCGTCTACGTCGGCGAGGACAAGGCGCTCACCGCACCGCTCAGCCGCTCCGTGATCACTCCCCGGCACGAGGCGATGTTCGAGCAGGGCGTCTGCCTGGAGAAGTGGGACGACAACATGACCCCTCCGGTCGTGGACTGCGATCTGCCGCATCAGTTCCAGCTGCTGGCGACGTACAAGCTCCAGGACAAGGAGTACCCGGGCAGAAGGAAACTCGAGAAGATGGTCTTGGAGGGCTGCGCGAAGCGGGCGGCGGACATCTGGGGGGCCGACCCGCCGCTCGACCGCGTCTACCCCACGTTCTCCACGCCGACCAAGCAGCAGTGGAGACGCGGCTATCGGGACGTGTACTGCCTGATCACGGGCAAGAAGGGGCCGCTCAATCGGTCATTCGTGCCGAAGAAGTGACGTCCCCGCCGGGCCGTCGCCGGGGCGGGCGGCGGCCCGGCGGGCGTCAGACGACGGCGCCCGAGTCGTCGGGGGTGCGGCGGACGGGCCTGGACTTCTGCTTGGGCCGGGGCGGCGGGGCCTTCGTGCGGCGCTCCAGGACGACGGCCAGCGGCGTCGCGGTGAAGACGCTGGAGTAGGTGCCGACGACGATGCCGATCAGGAGCGCGACGGCGAAGTCGGTCAGGGAGTCTCCGCCGAGGACCGCCAGCGCCGCCAGGATGAACAGGGCGCCCACGCCGGTGTTGATCGTCCGCGGGACCGTCTGCAGCGTGCCGCGGTTGGCGATGTCGGCGAACCTCCCCTTGGGGTTCGCGGCCCACATCTCCCGGACGCGGTCGAACACGACGACCGAGTCGTTCACCGAGTAGCCGATGACCGTGAGCAGCGCGGCGAGGAAGACGCCGTCGATCGGCTTGCCCAGCCAGGCGAAGATCCCGGTGACGATCGCGATGTCGTGGAACATGGCGAGCACCGAGCCCGTGGCGAACGTCCAGCGGAACCGGATCGTCAGGTAGGCGAGCTGGGCCAGCAGGGCCACGCCGAGGGCGATGAGGGCCTTGGTCCGCAGCTCCTCGCCCAGGCTGGGGCCGATCAGCTCGTCGCGCTGCTTGGCGGCGCCGCCGCCCTCCTTCGCGAGGGCGTCCTGGATGCGCTTCTCCTCCGCGTTGCTCAGGTCGGCCGTCCTGACCGAGATGTCGTCCTTCCCCGAGGTCTGGACGACGGCGCGCGGGAACCCGGCCTCGGCGACGGCGGCGCGGGCGGCGTCGATGTCGACGTGCCTGGAGGTGGAGTACTCGACCAGGCGGCCGCCGGTGAACTCCACGCCGAAGTTCAGGCCGCGGGCGAAGATCCCCGTGACGGCGAGGACGACGGCGAGCGCGGAGACGCCGAGCCACAGGCGGCTGCGCTTCATCAGGTCGGGGCCGCTGTCCTCCAGCCACCGGCGGATGCGGCCGGCGCCGCCGATGCCGCCCCATCTGCCCTTGCTGAGCCGGGGCATGCGCGCGGCGGCGGCGTCGGTGAGGACCCGGCTCAGCAGCATCGCGGAGACGAGGGAGCCCAGCACGCCGATGGTCAGCGTGACGCCGAAGCCCCTGACCGGCCCGGAGGCCAGGAAGAACAGCAGTCCGGCGGCCAGCACGGTGGTGGCGGCCGAGTCGGCGATCGCCGACCACGCCTTGCCGAACCCGACGGCCAGCGCCGTCCGCGCGCTGCGGCCCGGCGCCGCGGCGCGCTCCTCTCTGGCGCGCTCGAAGGCCAGCACGTTGGCGTCGATCGCCATGCCGATGGCCAGGACGAACCCGGCGAGGCCCGGCAGCGTCAGGGTGGCGCCGACCGCGACGAGGGCGCCGTAGGAGATCAGCGCGTACCCGGCGAGCGCGACCGTGGCGAGCAGGCCCGCCAGCCGGTAGACGGCCACGATGAACAGGCCGGTGAGGACGATGCCGATGACGGCGGCGCGGGCGCTGGCGTCGATCGCCTCGTCGCCGAGCGTCGGGCCGACCACCCGCTGCTCGATGATCTTCACGGGGACGGGCAGGGAGCCGCCCTGGATGAGCGCCGCGAGGTCCTTGGCCTCGGCGGGGCTGAAGTCCCCGGTGATCTGGGTGGAGCCGCCGGTGATGCCGACCCCGCAGGCGACGCTCTCGGTGACCTGCGGCGAGGAGATCACCTTGCCGTCCAGCACGATCGCGACGCGGCGCTCGTCGCCGGCCGCGCAGGCGGCCTTGGCGGTCAGCCGCTCCCAGGTGGCGCCGCCGCCGTCCTTGAACCGGACGTCGACGGCCCAGCCGCCGAGGTTCTGCGGGTCGTAGGAGGCGCTCGCCGAGCCGATCCCGGCGCCGGTGAGCGCGGCGGGGCCGATCAGGATCCGCTGCCCGCTCTCGTCGGGGATCAGCTGCTGCCCCCGCGCGGGCGTGCCGGTGGCCGCCAGGACCGGATGGGCGGTGAGCTGCGCGGTCTTGCCGATGGCGGCGGCCGCGCGGGTCGGGTCCTGGACGTCCGGCAGCTCGACGATCAGCCGCCGGTCGCCGGACCGGGTGATGGACGACTCGGCGACCCCGAGCGCGTCGACGCGCCGGTGCAGCACCTCGCGGGCGCGGTCGGTGGACTCCCGGTCGGCCTTCACGGCCGGGGAGTCCTGCGTCTCCAGGACGATCTGGGTGCCGCCGCGGAGGTCGAGGCCGAGGCGGGCGGGTTTGGACCAGGCGAAGTAGAACGATGTGGCGAGCACGGCGAACGCCAGTACCGCCCGCACCACGTTGGCGCGAGTCAAGGGGTACCTCCACGCAGGGTTTCGGCACCGCACGCCTGGGTGCGGCACCGGGGACAGAGAGCTCAGATCCCTGTGGAGGCGGGCGGCGCGCGCCCGCGCGGGGCGCCCCTGGGCGCGACGTCCGGCGCGACGTGCGCGGAACCGGCCCGGACGAGGCGTCCGGACGGGGGCCGGGTCTCGTCGCCGGACGCGGGGGGCGTCGCGTGCTCGTGCTGGACGTACGGCGCCGCCGCCCCCGCGGCGCGGAGAGCGGTGGCGGCGGTCTGCGTGCGTCCGGCGGTGCGCGTCTTGCTGGCGATCCTGGTGCGGGCGGGCCCCTGGAGGACCGCCCCGGTCCGGACGCCGGAGACCGTGCCGGTGGAGGACGCCCGGCCGTGCGTGCCGCCGCCGGCCGGCATGCCCGCGCCGACCGGGCCGGCGACGAAGCCGAGGAGGCCGAGCACGACGACGAGCAGCCGCGCGAGGGGCCGCCGGAAGGCGGGATGGTGCGCGTCGCCCATTCCGCCCTCCTCCCCCGGACACCGGCGGGTCGCTCGCCCGGCCGTTCCCGCCAACCTAGCCCACTTTCCCCCGGGCGGTGCCCGTCCTGACCCAGCAGGGGAAAGGCCTGAAAGCAGGCCCGTCAAGGAGGGGTCGCGTGACAAAGACCTTGCCCGCCCCCGGGCACGCGGCCTTACCAGCAGACACTGGCTGGTGTCCCGATCCGGCCAGCCGGCAGTCCGCCGTCCGCCATTGCCCACGCGTTTTATGCGAATTACTTTCGCGTATGCCCACCCCGAACCGGACAGAGGAGTCTCCGGTGGCACGAATCAGACAGACCGCGATCGTCGGAACCGCCGCACTGGCCGTCCTCGCCGCGGGGGTCGCCCCCGCGTACGCAGCGGGCACGACCATCCGCAAGGGCTCGGCCACGGCCGCCGCCTACTCCGGCAAGGTGCAGGCCTCGCTGCTCGGCACCGCGACGGTCAGCAGCTCGATCGGCAGCGGCTCCTGCAGCCAGTCGACGATGACCGGCTCCATCAACGCCGACGGCAGCGCGCTGAACGTCAGCGCCGCCACCTTCACCGGCACCGGCGGCGGTCCCTGCAGCGGCAGCACCAGCTCGACGATCACCGCGCAGAACCTGCCCTGGACGGGCGGCAACGTCACCTTCGATCCCGCGCACACCGGCGGCCGGGACGCCACCGTCACGATCGCGAACTTCAAGGTGAAGGCCGTGGTGGACATCTTCGGCGGCATCACCTGCGTGTTCGGCGGCAACCTCACCGCCAACGGCTACAACGGCGACAACGGCTCGCGGCCGGTCACCACCAGCAGCGACGCGCAGGTCGGCGTGAAGAACGCGACGGTCAGCAAGCAGTCGGGCAGCAGCTTCCTCTGCCCGTCCACCGCCACCGTGACCGCCACGTACGCGCTGCGCGGCGAGGCGGTCGCCGGATCCGGCACCTACAACCAGGCCCTCTACGTCACGAGCTGACCGGAGGTCGGAACGGAGCTCCCGCGGAGGGCCGCAGCCGTCCTCCGACGCGCTCCCGGCAGAAGACGGGCCGCCCCATCCGGGGCGGCCCGTCGCGTCGTCACCGGGACACCGCCCGGAGCGGGGTCAGCAGCCGACGAGCTGCGCGGCGAGGAACGACTCGACCTGGCTGAGCGCGATGCGCTCCTGGCTCATCGAGTCGCGCTCCCGGACGGTCACCGCGTCGTCCTCCAGGGTGTCGAAGTCGACGGTGACGCAGAACGGGGTGCCGATCTCGTCCTGGCGCCGGTAGCGGCGGCCGATGGCCCCCGCGTCGTCGAAGTCGACGTTCCAGTTGCGGCGCAGCTGCGCGGCGAGGTCGCGGGCCTTCGGGGACAGGTCGCTGTTGCGCGACAGCGGCAGCACCGCGACCTTCACCGGGGCGAGCCGCCGGTCGAGCCGCATGACGGCGCGCTTCTCCATCTTGCCCTTGGCGTTGGGCGCCTCGTCCTCGGCGTAGGCGTCCATCATGAAGGTGAGCGTGCAGCGGTCGACGCCCGCCGCGGGCTCGATCACGAACGGGGTGAACCGCTCGCCGGACTCCTGGTCGAAGAACGACAGGTCGGCGCCGGACGCCTTGGAGTGCGTCGTCAGGTCGTAGTCGGTGCGGTTGGCGATGCCCTCCAGCTCGCCCCACTCGCTGCCGACGAAGTCGAAGCGGTACTCCACGTCGACGGTGCGCTTGGAGTAGTGGGACAGCTTCTCCTGCGGGTGCTCGAACAGCCGCAGGTTCTCCTTGCGGATGCCGAGGTCGACGTACCACTGCATGCGCTCGTCGATCCAGTACTGGTGCCATTCCTCGTCGCTGCCGGGCTTGACGAAGAACTCCATCTCCATCTGCTCGAACTCGCGGGTCCGGAAGATGAAGTTGCCGGGCGTGATCTCGTTGCGGAACGACTTGCCGACCTGGCCGATGCCGAACGGCACCTTGCGGCGCGCGGACTGCTGGACGTTCAGGTAGTTGATGAAGATGCCCTGCGCGGTCTCGGGACGCAGGTAGGCCAGGCCCGACTCGTCCTCGACGGGGCCGAGGTAGGTCTTGAGCAGCCCGTTGAACATCTTCGGCTCGGTGAACGAGCCCTTCACGCCGCAGTTGGGGCAGGAGATGTCGGCGAGGCCGTTCGCGGGCGGGCGGCCGTGCTTCTCCTCGTAGGCCTCCTCCAGGTGGTCGGCCCGGAAGCGCTTGTGGCAGGACTGGCACTCGGTGAGCGGGTCGACGAACGCCTGGACGTGGCCGCTGGCCTCCCAGACCTCGCGCGCCAGGATGACGCACGAGTCGAGGCCGACGACGTCGTCGCGGCCCTGCACCATCGACTTCCACCACTGGCGCTTGACGTTGTTCTTCAGCTCGACGCCGAGGGGGCCGTAGTCCCAGGAGGCGCGGAGCCCGCCGTAGATCTCGCTCGACGGGTAGACCAGGCCCCGCCGCTTGGCGAGGTTGACGATCGTGTCCAGCACATCGGAACGGCGTGCCATGAAAGATTCTCCATCCGGCTGGCGGTCGGCGGGAACAGTGAGTGCGCCCCGGTCCCGCGGCGACGGCGGGCGGCGGCGAGTGTGATCCCCGGTGATGTGCTCCGGCGCGGGCGCCGCCGCCGCCGGAGAGTCCCCCAGCTTAGGGCACCGGGGCCCCTGAGCAGGAACTAGTAAACGCGCCCGTCGACGACATCGCTGTCGATGTTCAGGGTGACCCCGCCGTGCGTCTCCCGATGGCCGCCGCGGTACTGCTTGACCCGGCGGTGCGGCGACCACCAGGCGTCCGGCAGGAACGGGTCCCCGTACACGCTGGCCCGGCGGTCCCAGTTGGCGAACCAGACGCAGGAGGGCTTGCTGATCGAGGACCGGCCCACGTCGCGGATCCCGGACTTGGAGCTGCTGTAGAGGCACGGCTTGTAGCCCTCGGTCTTCAGCCGGTCGACCCAGTTGTCGACGAACCGCAGGACGGCGGCCCGGCAGGCGCTCTTCTTGTGGTCGTAGGCCTCCATGTCGTAGTAGAGCGGCTTGCTCGCCGGGATGCCGAGCGCCCTGGCCCTTCGGGCGGCGTCCGCGGCCGCCTGGGTGCCCTGCCAGGCGGCGCTCCTGGCGGTGAAGCGCTGGGGGCGGCTGCCGCACGGCGCCTGGAGGCCCACGTAGGTGGCGGTGAGGCGGTAGCCCATGGCCCGCACCTGCCTCACCCACGACGCGGTGAGGTTCGGCTGGGCGCATCCCCGCGCCGCTCCGCCGATGTAGATGTTGGTGACCTTGAACGAGGGCCGCCAGGCCCTCATGGTCGCCAGGGACGGGGCGGTGCAGGTGTCGAAGCCCTTGCCGCGCACCCAGGAGCGCTCCAGAGCGGTCCCCTGGCTGGAGGGCGGACTCTCGTCGGCCACCGGCGCCTTGGGCGGCACCGGGCCTCCGCTGGGGGCCGTCCCCTCGGCCGGCGCCGTGGGCACGCCGGTCGCCATCCGGCGGACGTCCGGCTTGGCCGGCGCGGCGGTCCACCGGCCGGACAGCCGGGTGCCGCGCAGCAGCCGCTGGAGCGCCTCCGGGTCACTGCCGTACACCCCGGTGATCGTGACTCCGGCCTCGGGCAGGGTGAGCCGCGTCTCGTGGTCGGCGGTCCGCGGCACGGTCAGCGAGGCGAGCTTGTCTGCGTGCACGACGGTCCGCGCGCTCCGCCCGTCCCCGGCGGGCTGGATGTGGACGGCCTCGGTGCGGCCGACGGCGCGCGCCGGGCAGTCCGGCTGCGGGCCGGGGCGGCCGAGGTAGACGGCGTGCCGGTCGTAGCGGACGCACCGGGTCGGGTGCCGGTCGAGCCGGTGGACCTCCCAGCCGGCCGGAACGGGGACGCGCAGCCCCCGGTACTCGACCACGCGGCCGTGCGGGCCCTCAGCGCTCCCGGCCGTCCCGCTCAGGGCGAGCGAGGCGGCCTGGTGGGGCGCGAGCCGCGCGGGGGCCGTCCCGGCGACGGTGAGGGCGGCGGCGACGGCCGCCGCCCCGGACGACACACTGAACAGGACGGCATGGCGCATCACATTCTCCCCCGCAGGCCACGGCATGATCACGTGCGGCAAGGATGACCTTGGCGGAGGCGGCCAAACCGGGAGGGGTCGCTTCTTGACCGCCGATTGCCCGCATTCTGACCAGGCCCGCGAGGGGCGGCCGCTCAGGCTGAGGAGACCACCTCGTAGGCGCCGGGCTCGTCCACGGCGAGGGCGGCGAGCGGCATGAACCGGAGCCGCACCTCGTAGGCGCCGAGCGCGCGGCGGTAGTGCCCGGCGCCCTCCCACTCGGTGACGAGGGCCCACAGCCCGGGGTCGTCGACGGTCCGGGCGAGGCGGCCGGAGCGGAAGCCGGTGCTCGCGGCCAGGGCCTCCAGCACCGCGGTCATGCTCTCGGCGAAGCCGCCGGACTCCTCGTCCGGGACCCGGTACCGGGTTATCGCGATCATCCGTCCATCCTGGCAGTACGTTGGGCCTGTGGAGACGAGAGGTGAGCGGCCGACCGGGCTGCGGGCGGCCGTCGAGCGGCGCAGCGCGGCGCCGGTGGTGTTCCTGCACCGGATGCCGCGGTGGGTCCTGCTCGCCGCCGTGTTCGTGCTGCTGGTGGTCGGCATGGCCGGAACCGGCTGGGTGGCCGCGGCCGGGCTGCTGGTGCTCGCCGCCGCGCTCGGCTGGTTCGCCTACCTGAACTGGCCCACGCTGGACGGTCCGGGAAGGATCCTGCGCCTCGCCGCGCTGGCCGTCCTGGTGGGATTCGCCCTGGGACGCGGCATCGGTCGGTTTTGACAACCGTTTTCATCTTCGTCCATAATCGCGATGTGCCCCCACTCCGCGCAGCCCTGCGAACCGCGCCGGCGGCGGCGCTCGCCCTGGCCGGGTTCGCGGCGGGCCTGACGGCCTGCGCCGACGCCGACGCCGGCGCCGACGTCCCGCCCGGCAGGACCGCGGTGGTCGCGTCCTTCTACCCGATGGCCTGGCTCGCCGGGAAGGTCGGCGGCGGCGACGTGTCCGTCCGGACGCTCACCAGGCCCGGAACCGAGCCGCACGACCTGGAGCTGACGGCGCGGCAGGTCGCGAACGTCCAGGACGCCGACTACGCCGTCTACGTCAAGGGCGTCCAGCCCGCCGTGGACGACGCGGTCCGCAAACACGCGAAGGGCAGGTCACTCGACGCGGCGAGCCTCGTCCCGAAGCTCCCCCCGCCCGGCGAGACCGACGACGAGGAGGCCCACGACGGCCTACGGCACCGCGAGGCGTCCTACGACCCGCACATCTGGCTCGACCCGAGCCGGATGGCGACCGTGGCCGCCGCGCTGGGCGAGCGGCTGGCCGCCGCCGACCCCGCCCACGCGGCCGGCTACCGGGAGCGCGCCCGCGCCACGGCACAGGCGCTGACCGGCCTCGACCGCGAGTTCCAGGACGGCCTGCGGTCCTGCGCGCGCCGGGAGATCGTCACCGCGCACGCCGCGTTCGGCTACCTCGCGGCCCGCTACCGGCTCCGGCAGATCCCGGTCGCGGGCGTGGACCCGTCCGGCGAACCGTCCCCGAAGAGGCTGGCCGGGCTGGTGCGGCTCGTCTCCTCCACCGGCGCGACGACGGTCTTCACCGAGACCCTGGCCAGCACGAGGGTGGCCGCGAGCCTGGCGCGGGAGGCGGGCGTGCGGACGGCCGTCCTCGACCCGGCCGAGGGCCCGCCGGAAAGCGCGTCCGGCGACTACATGACGATCATGCGAGAAAACCTGCGGACCCTGCGGCCCGCCCTGGAGTGCTCATGAACGACACCACCGCCCCGCCGCTGGCGATGACCGGCGGCCTCGTCCGGCGGGACGGCCGCGCGGTGCTCGCGGGCGTCGACCTGCGGGTGGAGGCCGGCGACGTGCTCGCCGTCCTCGGCCCGAACGGGGCGGGCAAGTCCACGCTCGTCAAGGCGCTGCTCGGGCTCGTCCCGCTGGCCGCCGGCCGGACGGAGATCTTCGGCGAGCCGCCCGCGCGGTTCCGCGACTGGAGGCGCGTCGGGTACGTGCCGCAGCGGCTGCCGATGGGCGGCGGCGTCCCGGCGACGGTCCGCGAGATCGTGGCGTCCGGCCGGGTGGCCCGGCGGTCGCGCTGGCGGCCCGCGCCGCTCGCCGACCGGGCGGCCGACCGCGCCGCCGTCGACCGCGCCCTGGAGACGGTCGGGCTCGCCGGGCGGGCCCGCGACTCGGCGCACCTGCTGTCGGGCGGCCAGCAGCAGCGGGTGCTGATCGCCCGCGCCCTCGCCGGCGAACCCGACGTGTTCGTGATGGACGAGCCGACCGCCGGCGTGGACGCCGGCAGCCAGGCGGCGCTCGCGTCGGCCCTCGCCGCGCTGGCCCGAGCCGGTCGCACGGTCGTCCTCGTCGCGCACGAGCTCGGGCCGATGGAGCCGCTCGTCACCCGCACGGTCGAGCTCGGGCACGGCCGCGTCGTCCGCGAGACCGCCCGGCAGACTCTCGAAAGGCCCGCGTGAGCGAGATGCTGCAGTACGACTTCATGCGCGTCGCCCTGGCCATGGCGGTGCTGATCGGGCTGACCGCCCCCGCCGTGGGCACGTTCGTGGTCCAGCGCAGGCTGTCCCTGCTCGGCGACGGCATCGGCCACATCGCGCTGACCGGCATCGGGCTGGGGCTGCTCACCAGCACCTCCCCCGTCCTCGGCGCGCTGGTGGTGTCGGTCCTCGGCGCCGTCGCGATCGAGGTCCTGCGGGCGCGCAGCCGCAGCGGCGCGGACGCCGTGCTCGCCCTGCTGTTCTACGGCGGGCTGGCGGGCGGTGTCATCCTGACGAGCGTCGACGGCGGCGGCTCGGCGGGCCTGCAGTCCTACCTGTTCGGCTCGATCAGCAGCGTGACGGTGAGCGACCTGTACGTCGTCGCGGGGCTCGCCGCGGTCGTGCTGGCGATCGTCGCGGTGTTCGGCCGCGAGCTGTTCCTGCTCTGCCAGGACGAGGAGCTCGCGCGGGCGGCCGGGCTGCCCGTCCGGTTCCTCAGCGTGCTGATCGCCGCGACCGCCGCGGTCACGGTGGTGATCTCGATGCGCGCGATCGGCCTGCTGCTCGTGAGCGCGCTGATGGTCGTCCCGGTGGCCGCGGCGCAGCAGCTCACGCGGGGATTCTGGAGCACCATGCTGGCCGCGACGGGGATCGGTGTACTGTCGGCCGTGGCGGGCCTGGCGGGTTCCTTCCAGTACGATCTTCCCCCGGGCCCCTCGATCGTGCTGCTGGCGCTGGCGGTGTTCGTGGCCGCGGTCGCCGGGGGCTCGGTGGTGCGCCGCCGGCGTTCCCGCGCCGCGGCCGATGCCGTGACCGCGGGGGGCGACGGGCCCGGCGCCCCGCCGCGCGTGGATGCCGAGGCGGAGGTGCTGAGGGGATGACGACGGCCCGCCGGGACGCGGTACGGCAGGTGCTGGCCGGCTGCGAGGGCTTCCGCAGCGCCCAGGACATCTACGCCGACCTGCGCGCCGACGGTTCCAAGATCGGCCTCACCACCGTCTACCGGGCGCTGCAGGCGCTCAGCGACGCGGGCGAGGTCGACGTGCTGCGCACCGACGAGGGCGAGGCCGTGTACCGCGCCTGCCGCACCGAGCAGCACCACCACCACCTGGTCTGCCGCGACTGCGGACGGACGGTGGAGGTCGAGGGCCCGGCCGTGGAGCGCTGGGCCGACACGATCGCCGCCGAGCACGGCTTCGTCGACATCACCCACACCGTCGAGGTCTTCGGGACGTGCGCGAACTGCGCCGCGAAGCCGTCCTGAAGACCGAAATCCGCGCGCCCGGCAGGCCCTCCGCCCCCGATTCACCCCTGAACTCGGACAAGCCCGGTATTTCACACGCTCTGTAGGCGTTTCTTGTCAAATTGCTACATCTACTTCCCAGTAGCCCTATGTCATAAATGTCCCGTCGCCACGGCGGGCCCGACGGAGGGTTCTCGGGGGAGCGTGGCGCCCGCACGAGAGGGCGTTCATGACAAGACGGGCGTTCACCAGCCGAAGGATCACGCTCCTGGCCTCGGCGACGCTGCTCGCGTCGGCCGCCACCGCGCTCCCCGCCTCCGCGCGGCAGCCGGCGTCCCCACCGGGCCCGCGCGCCGCCGCCGAGCACGCGCTCCGGGCGCTGACCGGCCGCGCCGCCGAGGTCCGCGGCGGCGACGGGCAGGCGTTCCAGGTCGTCAGGGTCGGCATCGACCGCGACGGCACCTCGCACACCCGCATGACCCGCACCTACAACGGCCTCCCCGTCCTGGGCGGCGACATCGTCGTCCACGAGACGGCGGCCGGCACGTGGCGCGGCACCAGCCTCACCCTCGCCAAGGCGCCGGCGGACTCCAGCCCCGAGGTCTCCGCCAAGACCGCCCAGAAGCGCGCCGTCACCAAGAGCCGCAAGGCCGACGGCTCCCCCGCGCTCGTCGTGGAGTCCCGTACCGCCGACCACGCGCCCCGCCTCGCCTGGCGCGTCCAGACCGTCGGCAAGAAGGCCGACGGGACGCCCAGCCGCGTCTTCACCTCGGTGGACGCCGCGACCGGCAAGGTGCTGCTGAGCGAGGAGACGATCCTCACCGAGGCGGGCGACGGCAAGTCCCTCTACACCGGCACGGTCCCCCTCCAGACGACGCTGTCCGGCAGCACCTACCAGCTGAAGGACCCGACGCGCGGCAACACCTACACCGGCGACGCCCAGAACGACACCGACCTCTGCTTCCTCAGCTGGTGCTTCCACCGCGCCCCCGCCACGCTGTTCACCGACGCCGACAACCACTGGGGCAGCGGCACCACGTCCGACCGCGCCACCGTCGCCGTCGACGCCCAGTTCGGCACCAACGAGACCTGGGACTTCTACAAGAACGTCTTCGGCCGCACGGGCATCGCGGGCGACGGCAAGGGGTCCTATAACCGCGTCCACTACGGCAGCGGCTACGCCAACGCCTTCTGGGACGACTCGTGCTTCTGCATGACCTACGGCGACGGCGACGGCAGCCAGCTCGGCCCCCTCACGTCCCTGGACGTGGCCGCCCACGAGATGAGCCACGGCGTCACCAGCACCACCGCGAACCTCACCTACAGCGGGGAGTCCGGCGGGCTGAACGAGGCGACGTCCGACATCATGGCCGCCGCCGTCGAGTTCTACGCGAACAACTCGGGTGACGTCGGCGACTACCTGGTGGGCGAGGAGGTCGTCCTGCCCGGCTTCGGCAAGCCCGCGCTGCGCTTCATGGACAAGCCCAGCAAGGACGGCAGCTCCGCCGACTCCTGGTCGACCAGCACCAAGAACCTCGACGTGCACTACTCCTCGGGCGTCGCCAACCACTTCTACTACCTGCTGTCCGAGGGCAGCGGCGCGAAGACGATCAACGGCGTCTCCTACAACAGCCCCACGTCCAACGGCTCCACGATCACCGGCATCGGCCGGGACGCCGCCACGAAGATCTGGTACCGGGCGCTGACCACGTACATGACGTCCTCGACCAACTACGCGGGAGCGCGCACCGCGACGCTGAACGCGGCCAAGGACCTCTACGGCGCGGGCAGCACGCAGTACAACACCGTCGCCGCGGCCTGGTCCGCGGTGAACGTCAACTAGCCCCGACCCCCGGCGGAACGCCCCGCACCGGCCTCCGGCGCGGGGCGTTCCCGCGGTTCGGGTGATCCCTTCGCCGCGGCATGGTGAAGAATCAGGTCATGGCTACGACACGCACCGCGAACGCGCATTGGGAAGGCTCTCTCCTGGACGGCCAGGGGACCGTCTCGCTGGACTCCTCGAAGCTCGGCACCTACGACGTGACCTGGGCGTCGCGGTCGCAGGAGCCGGACGGCCGGACGAGCCCCGAGGAGCTCATCGCCGCCGCGCACTCCACCTGCTACTCGATGGCGCTCTCGCACGGCCTCGCCGGAGCCGGCACCCCGCCGGAGAAGGTGGACACCAAGGCCGAGGTCACCTTCCAGCCGGGCGAGGGCATCACCGGCATCCACCTGACCGTCCGGGCCAGCGTCCCCGGCCTGTCCGCGTCCGACTTCGAGAAGGCCGCCCAGACCGCCAAGGAGGGCTGCCCCGTAAGCAAGGCCCTCACAGGCACCAAGATCACCCTGGACGCGGCCCTGGTCTGACCCCCCGGGCCCGGAGCACAAGAGCAACCCGGCGGACACACCAAGCCCAGCGGGGAAGGAACGGGCCACCGAGCCCGGCCCCTTCCCCGGCCACGCGACAACCTGAACAATCGCGATCGCGTCCGAAGGCAGATTCGAGCGAAGCAAGAATCTGATCGCGCAGCGAGCCGCCAGGCGAGCCGGAGCGATGCAGCGATCGCACGCGGTCTTTTCGGGTCAGGCGCCCCTGGGCGTCTGACCCGAAAAAACCGCATTGGGCACAGCCCCTCCGTAGCGGCGGTCGCGGCTGGCGTAGAGCTCGCAGGCGTGCCAGAGGTGGCGGCGGTCGAAGTCCGGCCAGAGGGTGTCGAGGAACACCATCTCGGCGTAGGCGGACTGCCAGAGCAGGAAGTTGGACGTGCGCTGCTCGCCGGAGGAGCGCAGGAACAGGTCGACGTCGGGGATGCCGGGCTCGTCGAGGTAGCGGGCGAAGACCTTCTCGTTGATCTTGCCGGGGTCGAGCCGGCCGTCCCGCACGTCCCGGGCGATGGCGGCGGCGGCGTCGGCGATCTCGGCGCGGCCCCCGTAGTTCACGCAGAACTGCAGGGTGAGGACGTCGTTGTCGCGCGTCATCTCCTCCGCCGTCTCCAGCTCCCTGATGACGCTGCGCCACAGCCGCGGACGCCGGCCCGCCCAGCGCACCCGCACGCCCATCGCGTTGAGCTGGTCGCGGCGGCGGCGGATCACGTCCCGGTTGAAGCCCATGAGGAAGCGCACCTCGTCGGGTGAGCGCTTCCAGTTCTCGGTGGAGAAGGCGTACGCCGACAGGTACGGGACGCCGAGCTCGATCGCGCCCATGATCACGTCGAAGAGCGAGTCCTCGCCGCGCTTGTGCCCCTCGGTGCGCGGCAGGCCGCGCTCCTTGGCCCAGCGGCCGTTGCCGTCCATGACGATGGCGATGTGCCGCGGCACCAGGTCCGCGGGGATGGGGGGCGGGGTGGCGCCGTCCCGGTGCGGATCCGGCGGCGATACGGCCCTGCTCAAACTCTCTCCCTATCGGTGTCGTCGTCGCGCGTCTCGCGCTCCACATGGCGCAGGGAACGGATCCCGTGCTCCAGATGCCACTGCAGGTAGGCGGCCACCAGGCCGCTGGTCTCCATCCGGTGGCGCTGCTCGCTGCCGTCGGCGTACTCCCAGTCGCCGCGCAGCAGCGCCAGCATCAGCGCGAACGTCGGCGGCGCGGGGCTCGCGGCGCCCGGCTGGCGGCAGCCGGCGCACACGGCGCCGCCCGCCGCGATGGCGAACCCGCGCAGGCCGCCGCGGTTGCCGCACCGGCAGCACTCGTCGAGCGCGGGCGCCCAGCCGGCGACCGACAGCGAGCGCAGCAGGTAGGCGTCCAGGACGAGCCGGGGGTCGTGGGCGCGCTCGGCGAGCGTGCGCAGCCCGCCGACCAGCAGCAGGAACTGCCGCAGCGCGGGCTCGCCCTCCTCGCTGGTGAGCTTCTCCGCGGTCTCCAGCATCGCCGTCCCCGCCGTGTAGCGGGGGTAGTCGGTGACCAGGGCCTCCCCGTACGGGCGCAGGGTCTCGGCCTGCGTGATCAGGTCGAGGGAGCGCCGTTCGTACAGTTGCAGGTCCACGTGCGTGAACGGCTCCAGCCGCGCGCCGAACCGGGACCTGGTCTTGCGGACCCCCTTCGCCGCGGCCCGGATCCGGCCGGTCCGCCGGGTCAGCACCGTGACGATGCGATCGGCCTCGCCCAGCTTCTGGGTGCGCAGGACGATGCCTTCGTCGCGGTACAGGGTCACCCGTTCATTCTGACGCACGCCGCCCGATGCCTCGGTGCGCCGGGTGCATCTCCCCAGGATCTTCACATGTCACCCCAGCGGTCTCGTTGCGCCGCAGGTCGAACACACAACGTGACCGGATTCGGCCGTAGCGGTCCCCCGAAAGTCGTGGCTGGAACCACGGGCACCTGGCAGCGTTGTGGCATGAGATGCCACATCGTGCCACCGCACATGCTGGAACGGATCGCCCGCGATGCCGAGGACCCGGCCATACGCGGCCGGGCCCGCCGTACGCTGGCGCTCACCTCCGCCCAGTTCGCCGAGCGGCGGACGGCCGTGGCCGGGGCCCCCTCCCCGTCCGAGGACTTCGTCCCCCACCGGACGATCAACGACGCCGGGCACCGGGAGGACCTGCCCGGCCGCACCGTCCGGGCCGAGGGAGCCCCGGCCACCGGCGACCCGACCGCCGACCGGGCCTACGACTGGCTGGGAGCGACCTTCGACTTCTTCGAGGCGGTGTACCGGCGCGACTCGATCGACGGCGCGGGCCTCGCGATGGTCTCGACCGTCCACTACGGCGACAAGTACGACAACGCCTTCTGGAACGGCGAGCAGATGGTGTACGGGGACGGCGACGGCGTCCTGTTCACCGACTTCACCGCGCCCCTCGACGTCACCGGTCACGAACTCGTCCACGGCGTCACCCAGTACACGGCGAACCTGGAGTACTACGGCCAGTCCGGCGCGCTCAACGAATCCGTGTCCGACGTGTTCGGCTCGCTCGTCAAGCAGTGGCATCTCGGCCACAGCGCCGACCGGGCCGACTGGCTCATCGGGCAGGGGCTGCTCGCGCCGGGCGTCAGCGGCGTCGCCCTCCGCTCCATGAAGGCGCCCGGCACCGCCTATGACGACCCGCAGCTCGGCAAGGATCCGCAGCCCGGCCACATGGACGACTACGTCGAGACCTACCGCGACAACGGCGGCGTCCACATCAACTCGGGGATCCCCAACCACGCCTTCTACCTCGCCGCCACCGCCATCGGCGGCAACGCCTGGGAGAAGGCCGGACGCGTCTGGTACGAGACGCTCACGGGCGGCTCCCTCGCCACCGACGTCGACTTCGCCGGCTTCGCCGCCGCGACGCTCCGGGCCGCCACCGCGCTGTACGGGGCCGAGGCCGTCGAGACCAAGGCCGTGAATCGGGCCTGGACGGGGGTAGGCGTCTCCCTGGAGGCGAACGAGACGCAGTGAAGGTGACAGTCGTCCGCAGCGGGGGGTTTGCGGGGATCGAGCGGCGCGCCGAGTCCGACAGCGCCAGTGATCCCATGCTGTCCAGGCTCGTCGGCCGCGTCGATCTGAAGAGCGTGCCGCCGCCGGGCCGAATCCCTGACCAGTTCCTGTACGAAATCGACATCGACGGCGACCGGACCACCGTCGGTGAGGCCCAGCTCCACGGCCCCCTCCGCGAACTGGTCCACCACGTCCTCGGTCGCATCTGACCGTTTCGTCTCGGGTTCAGGAGCCAGGGGGCACCTGAACCCGAGGTCGCCGGCCGCTCAGCCCTGTGCGCGAGCCACCCGGTTGACCGCCGACAGCATGGCCTTGAGCGACGCGGTGACGATGTTGCCGTCGATGCCGACGCCCCACACCGTCGTGCCCTCGCCGTCGCCGAACCGCACGTCGCACTCGACGTAGGCGGCCGCGCGCGCGTCGCCGCCCGCGCTCATCGCGTGCTCGGCGTAGTCCAGCACCCGGACGTTGATCCCGACCGCGGTGAGGGCGTCCTCGAACGCCGAGACGGGGCCGTTGCCGACGCCCTCGATCTCGCGGATCTCGCCGTCCACGCGGACGTCGCAGCTGAGCGCGTCCTTCTCGTCCACCCGGGACGTCGCGCGGTGCGCCAGCAGCCCGGCGCGCGGGCCGTTGGCGAGGAACTCCGCCTCGAAGATCTCCCACATGCGCTCGGCCGTGACCTCGCCGCCCTCGCTGTCGGTGTGCTGCTGCACGACCCGGGAGAACTCGATCTGGAGCCGGCGCGGCAGCTCCAGCGCGTGCTCGGTCTTCATGACGTAGGCGACGCCGCCCTTGCCGGACTGGCTGTTCACCCGGATGACGGCCTCGTACGTCCGGCCGACGTCGTGCGGGTCGATCGGCAGGTAGGGGACCTCCCACGCGTGCTGCTCCACCGGCACGCCCGCGGCCTCGGCGTCGCGGCGCAGGTGGTCGAAGCCCTTGTTGATGGCGTCCTGGTGGGAGCCGGAGAACGCGGTGTAGACCAGGTCGCCCCCGTAGGGGTGCCGCTCGTGCACGGGCAGCTGGTTGCAGTACTCGACCGTCCGGCGGATCTCGTCGATGTCGGAGAAGTCGATCTGCGGGTCGACGCCCTGGGTGAACAGGTTCAGGCCGAGGGTGACCAGGCACACGTTGCCGGTGCGCTCGCCGTTGCCGAACAGGCAGCCCTCGATGCGGTCGGCCCCCGCCATGTAGCCGAGCTCGGCGGCGGCGACGGCCGTCCCGCGGTCGTTGTGGGGGTGCAGCGACAGGATGACGGAGTCGCGGTAGGCGAGGTTCCGGCTCATCCACTCGATCTGGTCGGCGTAGACGTTCGGGGTGGCCATCTCGACCGTCGCCGGCAGGTTCACGATGACCTTCCGGTCCGGCGTCGGCCGCCACACGTCGTTGACGGCGTTGCAGACCTCCACGGCGTACTCCAGCTCCGTGCCGGTGAACGACTCGGGCGAGTACTGGAAGTAGATCTCGGTGTCGCCCATGTCCTCGGCGAGCTTGGCGCACAGCTTGGCGCCCTCCACCGCGATCGCGGTGATGCCGTCCCTGTCCTGCCCGAACACCACGCGGCGCTGCAGCGTGCTGGTCGAGTTGTACAGGTGGACGATCGCCCGCCTGGCGCCGCGCACCGCCTCGAAGGTCCGCTCGATCAGCTCGGGGCGCGCCTGCGTCAGCACCTGGACGACGACGTCATCGGGGATCCGGTCCTCCTCGATGATCTGCCGGACGAAGTCGAAGTCGGTCTGGCTGGCCGCGGGGAACCCGACCTCGATCTCCTTGTAGCCCATCCGTACCAGCAGCTCGAACATCTGGAGCTTGCGGTGGGAGTCCATCGGGTCGATCAGCGCCTGGTTGCCGTCGCGCAGGTCGACCGCACACCATCGCGGAGCCTCGGTGATCACCTGGTCCGGCCAGGTCCGGTCGGTCAGCCTGACGGGCGCGAACGGCTTGTAGCGCTGGAAGGGCATGCCGGAAGTCTGCTGTTGCGGATACATCCGTTGAGTTCTCTCTGCTCGAACCTCACGGCCGACGTCCACGGCGAAGCCCCGCAGCGAGGGAGCCGGCCTGGTTACAGGGCCCCGCTGCGGCCGCTAAGGAGGAGCAGCTCACGCAACACGTCCGCCAAGCTAACAGATGCCATCCGCGTCACGGAAACCGGCGTCCGGATGCTGAGACGCTCTGCCCGTCCCGCGGCCCCGGCCCCGGCCCGGGGACGAGCACGGACAGGCAGGTCACGCAGCCGTCGAGCGCCTCGAACTCGCTGATGTCGACGCTCGTGACGCGCAGCCCGTCGGCCGCCAGCCGGGCGGCCGTGCGCGGTGCCGACGCCGCCATGAGGACGTGGTCGGGCCCGAGCACCACCACGTGGGCGCCCTCCCGCTCCGGGGCGACCCGCAGGCACGGCAGCACCGCGGTGTCCACCAGCTCCGGGACGCCGATGAGGCCGCCGTCCGGCAGCGCGGTCATCGCCGACTTCAGGTGCAGGCACCCGCGGACGTCCACCGGGACGACCCTCCGGCCGCCCAGCAGGCGCGCCAGCTGGCAGATGCCCTCCTCGTTCGTGCGGGCGCCGCGTCCCACGTAGACGGTGCCGCCGACGACGAGGACGTCCCCGCCGTCCAGCGTCCCCGGCTCCTCGATCCGCTCGACGCGCAGGCCGAGCCCGCGCGCGGCCCGCTCCGCGCCGGCGGTCTCGCCGCGGCGGCTCGGCGCCCCGGACCGGCACACGACGGCCAGGTCGCCGCAGACGACCAGGGCGTCCTCGACGAACACGGCGTCGGGGAGGTCGTCGGCGGGCGCGACGGCGCGGACGCCCCACCCCGCCGACCGCAGCGCCGCGGCGTACGCCTCGTGCTGGCGCGCGGCGAGTTCCACGTCCACCGGGCGGCGGGCGGCATGGGTGACGATGCCCTCGGCGAGAAGCGGGCCCGGCGGCCGGACCAGGGCCCTGCCCGCGGGTGCGGTACCGGCGGCGTCCATGTCAGCGCGCCGCCCCCTCCGTCGTCACGATGACGCCGAGCGCGTAGGCGCGGGACATGCCGAGCATGTCGGCGATGCCGTGCAGGGCGAGCCGTTCTCCCTCGCCGAGCGGGCCGTCCGCCAGCCCGATCCGGACGGCCTGCGCGAGGAACCACTCCTTGGCCTCGACGGCGAGGTGCGCCCCGGCCTGGATGACCTCCTGCTCCAGGAAGGTGCGGCGCAGCGCCAGATCGGTGTCCACGGCGTCCGCGTCGTAGTCGGGCTCGCCGTACCCGGTGACCGTCGCGACCGCGCGGGCGCGTGCCGCTGCGTCGGCCGGGTCGCCCGAGCGCAGCACCAGGGCCGCGGCGGCCCGCATCCCGGCGGCCAGGGCCTCGGCCATCTGCTGCGCGGTCGGCGCCCGCAGGGCCGCCACGGGGAGGCGGGCGCGGCACGTGCGGCACTCCACGGCCTGCCCGAGGCGCCACAGCGGCACGGTCGGCACGAAGAAGACCGAGAACCAGCGGCGTCCGGCGCGCCTGCGGTAGGCGCGGTCGCCCCCGCACCGCGGGCAGTGGAACGTCCCCTCGCTGACCGTACGGAACACCGCCGTCAGGCCAAAAACGAGCAACACCGGCGCTCTCCTCCCATAACGGACTTCGTTCCAACCTACCGATCCGCGGGCGCCGCGGTGGCTCACCCGGACAATGCCCGCCGTGCGTTTACGCTGGGTTCATGACCGGTGACCTGGGATCCGACGCGGGGCGCGCGCGGTCGCGCCCGTCCTTCCTGCCGCCCGTCGACGGCTACCCGCCGCAGCACGACGGCCCGGCCGAGGCCGTCCCCTCCCCGCCGGCCGCGTCCCCCCATCCGGGCGGCGCCGGCTGGGTCCTCGCCCTGATCGCGTCCGCGTCGGTCCTGCTGGTGTCGGCGTTCCTGCCGTGGGCGCGCGCCGAGGTCGTCGTCGACCTGTTCGGCCGCTCGCTGAGCCGCGACCTCGGCAGCGTCGCGGGCATCGACGCCGACGACATCGTCCTCGCCGTCCCGGTCCTCGCCGTGATCGCGATCGCGCTGGCCGCCTGGGACCTGATCGGGCGCGACGCCCGGATCGGCGCGCTCGCCGCGGTCCCCGGCGTGCTCGCCCTGCTGGTGTGCGGGATCTTCGTGCTGCGGCTCGGCCACGTCCGCGACGACCTGCCCCGGACCGGCCTGGACCTCGGCTACCAGATCACCGTCCGGTTCGGCTGGTACCTCGCGGTCGTCGCGGCCCTGCTCGTGGTCGGCTTCAGCCTCGCCCGCCCGGTCAGCGACAGGGTCTCCAAGTCGCAGCGGCGACCTGAGCAGGACCACCCGCGGTACCCCTCCACCGACCAGCAGTACGCCGGCGGGCAGGACCCGGAGCAGTCCCCGAACGGCGAGTACGCGGCCTGGCCGTCAGAGGACCAGGCGTGGGGCCGCCACGATCCCCCGCACGAGGACGCCTCGCCCCCCGAAGACGCGCCCGAGAAGGACGCCGGCGGAAGGCCCCGAACCCCCGAGCAGGATCCGGAGGACGCCGGTCAGTCGTAGAAGCCGAGCCTGCGGAGCTGCTTGGGGTCGCGCTGCCAGTCCTTGAGGACGCTGACGCGCAGGTCGAGGAACACCTTCGTGCCGAGCAGCGCCTCGATCTGCCGGCGCGCCGCCGCGCCGACCTCCCGCAGCCGCGAGCCCTTGTGCCCGATGATGATCCCCTTCTGGCTCGACCGCTCGACGAACAGGTGCGCGTAGACGTCGACGAGGTCGTCGCGGCCCTCGCGGGGCGTCATCTCGTCCACGACGACGGCGATCGAGTGGGGCAGCTCGTCCCGGACGCCCTCCAGCGCCGCCTCGCGGATCAGCTCGCCGACCAGGACCTGCTCGGGCTCGTCGGTGAGATCGCCCTCGGGGTAGAGCGGCATGCCCTCCGGCAGGTGGGAGATCAGCAGGTCGCCGACGAGGCCGACCTGGAAGCCGCTCTCGGCGGAGCACGGCACGATGTCGGCGAACTCCCCCAGCCGCCCGACCGCGAGGAGCTGCTCGGCGACCTGCTCCGGCGCGGCGAGGTCGGTCTTGGTGACGATCGCGACCACGGGCGTCTTCTTCACCCCCGCCAGCTCCCTGGCGATGTACTTGTCGCCCGGCCCGACCGGCTGGTCGGCGGGCACGCAGAACCCGATCACGTCCACCTCGGTCAGCGTGGACCGCACCAGGCTGTCGAGCCGCTCCCCGAGGAGCGTCCGTGGCTTGTGCAGACCGGGGGTGTCGACCACGACGAGCTGCGCGTCAGGGCGGTGAACGATCCCCCGGATGGCCCGCCGCGTCGTCTGCGGACGGCTGCTGGTGATCGCCACCTTCGTCCCCACCAGCGCGTTCATCAGCGTCGACTTGCCCACATTGGGCCGCCCGATGAAACAAGCGAAACCTGAGTTCATTGCCGTGCTCTCCTCCTTCGGGCCTGGCGGCCCTCCATCGTCGAGCACCGCGGGCGATCGCCGGCATCGCTCCGTCTCGCCTTGCGGCTCGCTGCGCGATCAGGTTCTCGCACGCTCGAACCTGCCTTCGGACGCGATCGCAACCCTTGAGGTTGTTGCGTGGTTGCGGCGAGGACTGAGGTCGGTTCGTCCATTGGGACGGGTGCGCTTATGACGTCTCTCCTTGCCGGGGTCATGGCGGCCCGCCACCGTCGACGACCGCGCGAACGTCGGCATCGCCCAGACCGCCCGCGCCAGTTTAGTCGGGTTGGACGAGGGCGGGGTCACGCCGCCGTGCCCAGGGCCGCGAGGGAGGCGGTGGCCTTCTCCGCCCAGAAGGGGGCTTCGAGGCGGTCCGCGACCTCCGCCGCCGTGCGGTAGTGGGCGGCGGCGACCTCGGCGGGACGGTCCAGGAAGCGGGCGAGGTCGCCGAGGACCTGCGCGACCGGGCCGACCGTCGCGACGGCGGTGGCGCCGCCGGAGAAGTGGCCCTCGTAGGGCAGCAGAGCCGCGTAGGCCTCCTCGGCCAGGGGGCGGTCGTCCAGGGCGACGGCGCGCAGGCCGCGGACCGCCATGGTCAGGTCGAAGAAGTAGTCGAGCCGCACGGGACCGGCGCCCGCCACCACCCGGCGCGCCTCGGCGATGCGGCCCGCGGAGGCCAGGGTGAGCGCGTAGATGTCGGCGGTCGCGGCGACGTGCCTCCACTGCTCGTGCAGCCAGGCGGCCTCCTCCATCGCCTCCTCGGCCCGTCCCTGGACGAGCCGAAGGCAGAACGGGCCGAGGAGCGCCATGCCGCGCTCGCTGAACCAGATTCGGGTCCGGCCGATGGAGCCGCCGACCTCGGCGAACGCGCGTTCCGCCTCCTCCGGGCGGGCGGCGAAGGCGCGCACCAGGGCCGTGTACCAGTCCGCGATGCGGGCCAGCAGCGGCAGCCCGTACTGCTCGGCGAGCCGGCGCCCCTCCGCGCGGTGCCGGTGCGCGGCGGGCAGGTCGAGCGCGGCGACGCTCGTCTGCTGGAGTTGCAGGTGCGCGAGGACGCGGTAGGTGCCGAGGTCGTGCTCGACGGCGAGGTCGAGCAGCTCGGACGCGAACCGGTGCCGCTCGGTGAGCCCCTCCGCGCTCCGGTAGGCGTTGATGTAGGCGCCGTTGAGGGCGAGGGCGATCAGTTCGGGCGAGCCCAGCGCGCGGGCCAGGCGCAGCGCCGCCGCGGCGGCCGCGGCGCCCCGGTCGTGCTGCTCGCCCTCCGACTCGATCGCCAGCGTGGTCAGCAGCCTGACCCGCGACTCCGGCTCGCTTTCGGGGACGCTCGCCAGCGCCTCGCCGGTGGCCTCCACGACGGTGAGGTCGAGGGTCCCGTACTCGCGGCTCGTCCACAGCGTGGGGACGTCGAAGGCGACGATGATCCGGGCGAGCAGGCGGACGTCCCCGAACGCGCGGGCGTCGGCGATGGCGGCGATCCGCCGGGCCCGGGCGTCGACGATCTGTCCGGCGAGGGCGCTCGCCCGGATCGCGGCGGCCTCCGCCTCCAGCCGGTCGCGGGCCGCCTCGGGGCCCCGCGCGCGGAGCGCGTCGACGGCGCGCGCCCACAGGTCGGCCGCGGCGCCGTGCGCGAACCGCGCCTCGGCGGCCGCGGCGGCGCGCCGCGCGTACCGGACGGCCTTGTCGGGGTCGGTGCCCGCTTCGAGGTAGTGGTGCGCGATCGCGGCGACCTCGCCCGGCAGGTGGCGCTCCAGCGCGGCGGCGACCCGGCCGTGCACGCGGGTGCGGCGGGCCCGGGACACGGCCGCGTAGAGGGTGTCGCGGACGAGGGCGTGCGCGAACCGGATCCGGCCGGGCGCGGGCTCGGTGACGAGCCCGGCGGCCAGGCCCGCCTCCACGGCGTCGATCACCGTCTCCTCGTCCCCCGCCAGGTCGGCCAGGACGCGCAGGTCGGTGTCCCGGCCGATGACCGCGGCGTCGCGCAGCACGGACTGGACCGGTCCCGGCAGCCGCGCGACGCGGCGGCGCAGCACGTCGCCGACGCCCGCGGGGACCCGGCGCGTGGCGGCGGGCAGTCCCTCGGCGTCCAGGAGCCGGGCCGTCTCCCGGGTGAAGAACGGGTTGCCGCCCGTGCGCTCGGCGATCGCCGACAGCTCCTCGTCGTCCAGGCCGGTGGCGCAGGTGTGCCGGACGAGGGCCGCGACCTCCGCCGGCGACAGCCCGGCGAGCTCGATCCGCGCGGGCTCGTGCCGGGCGAGCGCGGCCAGCGCCGCGGCGAGGCCGTCCGGCACCTCGGTCTGGCGGAACGTGGCCAGCAGCAGGACGCGGCGGTCCCGCAGCCGCCCGGCGAGCCGGATCAGCAGGGCGAGGGTCTCCTCGTCGGCCCAGTGCAGGTCGTCCAGGACGAGCAGGAGCGGCGCCGTGTCCGCGAGCTCGGCGAGGTAGTCGCCGACGGCCAGGTGGAGCCGGAACCGCCCCGTGACGACGTCGGCGTCGCCGCGCCCGATGACGGAGTCGTCCAGCAGCGGCCCGAGCCGTCCGGCGAGGCCGCCGGCGGGCGGGGCGGCGTTCGCCAGCTCGCGCAGCAGTTCGGCCCAGGGCCAGGCCGCGGGCGCTCCGGCGGTCTCCGGCGCCGTCCCCCACGCGCACGTCCAGCCCCGTCCGGCCAGGTCGCGCGCGAGCCTCTCGGCGAGCGCGGTCTTGCCCATCCCGGCGTCCCCGCACACGATCACGACGCCGCCGCGGCCCGCGGCGGCGTTCCCGGCGGCCTCCTCCAGCCTCGCCAGCTCCTGAACGCGGCCGACGAAGGCCGGGCCCACGTCCGGACGGGGCGCCGGCGCGATCCGCAGGACGGGACGGGGCGCCACGGGCCGTTCCAGCGCTCCGAGCGCGGGCTCCTGCGCCAGGATGTCGCTCTCCAGGCGGCGCAGCGCCGGGCCGGGATCGACGCCGAGCTGCTCGGTCAGCACCGCGCGGGCGCGCCGCAGCGCGGCGAGGGCGTCGCCCTGGCGCCCGGCGCGGTAGAGGGCGAGGGCGAGCAGCCGCCACGCCTCCTCGCGCAGCGGGTTGGCGGCGGCGTGGGTCTCCAGGTCGGGGACGGCCTCGGCGGCCGATCCGAGCCGCAGCATGGCCTCCGCCCGGCGCTCGGCCGCGAGCCGGCGCCGCTCGTCCAGGCGGGCGGCCTCGGCCGCGGCCCACGGCAGGTCGGCGAACTCGGCGTAGGCGGGCCCGCGCCACTCGGCGAGCGCCGCCTCCGCGCGGCGGAGCGCCTCCCGCGGGTCGGACGCCGCCGGCCCGGCGGCCTCGTCGATCAGCGTGTCGAACCGCCACGCGTCGACGGCGCCGTCCGGCAGCCGCAGCGCGTACCCCGGCGGCTCGGTGACCAGGACCCGCGCGGGCGTGCGGGGCGGGCGGTCCGGTTCGAGCGCGCGGCGCAGGTGGGAGACGAAGGACTGGAGGCCGGCGGCGGCGCGCGGCGGCGCCGTGCCCGCCCACAGGTCGTCGACGAGCCTGTCCGCGGGCACCATGCGTCCCCGCGCGGCGACGAGGCGGGCGAGCACCGAGCGCTGCCGGTGGCCGCCGAGGTCGGCGGCGGTTCCGGCCACCTCGGCGCCGAAGGCCCCGAGAACGCGTACGACAGGCGACATGTCCCGATCAGCCTAACCGGGACATGCCGCCCTTCCGTGATCACTCCCCCGGTTACGCGCGGCTGGGCTCGGGACGCCGCTCGGCGGGCGGCGCGGGCGCCGCGCCACCGTGCAGGTCGATCGCCGGCAGCACCCGGGCGAGCGGTCCCGGCAGCCACCAGTTCGCCCGTCCGAGCAGCGACATCGTGGCCGGCACCAGCACCAGGCGGACGACCGTCGCGTCCAGCGCCACCGCGACCGCGAGACCGACCCCCATCTGCTTGATCACCAGGCCGGGATCGGCGGCGAAGCCGAGGAACACCGCCACCATGATCAGTGCCGCGCTGCTGATCACACGGCCGGTCGCGGCGAGCCCGGTGGACACCGAGCCGCGCGCGTCGCCGTGCAGCAGCCACTCCTCCCGGACCCGCGAGAGCAGGAAGACCTCGTAGTCCATGGAGACGCCGAACAGGACGGCGAACATCAGCAGCAGGATGAACGACGACACCGGGACGCTGTGCGGGAGGCCGAGCAGTTCCGCGCCCCACCCCCACTGGAACACGGCCGTGAGCACCCCGTACGCGGCGCCGATCGACAGCAGGTTCATCACCGCGGCCTTCAGCGGCGCCAACAGCGACCGGAACACGATCATCAGCATGATGAACGACGTCGCCACCACCACGCCGATCACCGGCCACAGCCGGTCCGACAACACCCGGGACAGGTCCACGTAGACGGCGGTCAGCCCGGTGACCTCGGTGTCCGGCGGCAGCACGTCGGCCCGGATCCGGTCGACGAGCCCGGTCACCCGCTCGTCCTGCGGCCCGTAGTCCGGCGTCACCATGATCACCGCTGCGTCGCCGCGCGGGGAGAGCTGCGGCGGCGCCACGGACGCGACGCCCTCGACGCCCTCCAGCCGGTCCCGCAGGCCCGGCAGGGCCGCCCTGTCGGTCCCGGTCAGGTCGACGGCCACGGCGAGCGGCCCGTTCGCGCCCGCGCCGAAGCCGTCGGCGACCAGGTCGTAGGCCTGGCGGACGGTGTTGGACGTGGGTTCGCTGCTGGCGTCGCTCGGCCAGGTCCGCATGCCGAGCGCGGGGGCGGCGAGGGTGAGCATCAGCACCGCGGCGGCGAGCAGCCACGGCCAGGGGTGCCGCCCGACGTGCAACGCCCACCGGCGCACCCGCGGCGACTCCACGGCGATCGTCGCGCCTGCGGCGCGGTCGCGGCGGCGGAGCACCCTGCGGCCGGCGAGGCCCAGCACGGCCGGCAGCAGCGTGACCGCGCTCAGCACGGTCGCCGCGACGACGATTCCGGTGGTGAACCCCATCGTCATGAACACCGGGATCCGCGACAGCACCAGCCCGCACAGCGCCAGCAGCACCGTGAACCCCGCGAAGATCACCGACAGGCCAGCGGTCGCGATGGCGCGGCCCACCGCCTCCGGGACGTCGAGGCCCTCCGCGAGCCCCTCCCGGTGGCGGGTCAGGACGAACAGCGCGTAGTCGATGCCGACGCCGAGCCCCACCATCGTGGCGAGCGTGGGCGCGGTGGTCGCGACGTCGGTGAACGCGGCGACCAGTGTGATCCCGGACACGCCGACTCCG
This sequence comes from Actinomadura coerulea, assembly GCF_014208105.1. Lineage (NCBI taxonomy): Bacteria > Bacillati > Actinomycetota > Actinomycetes > Streptosporangiales > Thermomonosporaceae > Actinomadura > Actinomadura coerulea. The sequence goes on along the minus strand of NZ_JACHMQ010000001.1, from coordinate 393,572 downwards.
AGCCCGGCCAGCGCGACGGCGAGCGGCAGCCCGGCCGCCACCACCGACCCGAACGCCAGCAGCAGGATGACCAGGGCCGCCACGATCCCGACCGCCTCGGCGACGCCGCCGGGCGCGGTCACGTTCTCGGGGACCTGGCCGCCGAACTCCACCTGGTAGCCCGCGGCGTCCAGGTTCCGCGTCGCCGACCGCAGCAGGTCGAGGGTCTCCTTGGGCCCGAGGTCGGTGACGGGCACCGAGTACCGGACGGTCATCAGCGCGGTCGCGCCGCCCTTTCCGAACTGCGCCGGGTCGACACCGCTGACGTGCGGCAGCTTCCGCAGCCCGGTCGCCGCGGCGGCCAGCTCCGCCTGGTCGACCTTCCCCGACCTCGCGTGGACCACGACCCGCGCGTCGGCCCCGGCCAGCGCGGGGAACCGCTCCTGCAGCAGGTCGGTGGCCCGCTGCGAGCCCGTCCCCGCCAGCGTGTAGTTGTCATGCAGGGCTCCCCCGGCGACGCCGGAGAGGCCGGCCATCGCGGCGACGAGCACCAGCCACACCACGATGAACCGCCAAGGGCGCAGCGCGGCGGCCCTCCCCAGGCGGTAGAGCAGACGGGACATCACTTCTCCCCCAGAACGGCATTGTCCGACGCCCTACAGGCTCGCGGGCTCCCCTTGCCGTCCACTTGCAGCCGACTTGCGAACCGCCGAGCCGCCCGCCCCGCCCGCCCGCGGTGCCCGTACGCTTGGGGCGTGAGCGAGCTGAACGCCGAGGACGCGAAGATCATCACCCTGGCCAGGTCGGCGCGGGCGCGCGCGGGCGCCGCCGAGGGCGCCGCCGTGCGCGACGAGACGGGCCGCACCTACTCCGCCACGAGCGTGGACCTGCCGTCCCTGAAGCTGTCGGCCCTCAAGGCCGCCGTCGCGATGGCCGTCTCCAGCGGCGCCGAGGACCTGGAGGCCGCCGCCGTCGTCACCGCCGCCGAGGCCGCCGACCCCGCCGACGTCGCCGCCGTCCGCGACCTCGGTCCGAAGGCCCCGGTCCTGCTCGCCGCCCCCGACGGCAGCGTCCGCGCCATCGTCGGTTAGGCCGGCCGGCGGTCAGCCGGCCGGAGGCCGTCAGCGGGACTGGTCCGAGGCCGCCCTGCTCTCGGCGTTCGCGGACGGGGCGCCGAGCCGGCGCACGAGGACGGTCCCGACCCGGTTGCGGCGCCCGGCGATCGTCTCGGCCCTCAGGGACAGCACGGGGCCGGGCTCGCCGGTGGAGGCCTCGTTGGTGGCGACCTCGGCGGTGGAGCCCTCGATCGGGACGCGGCCGAGCGCGTGGGCGAGCAGGCCGCCGACCGTCTCGACCTCCTCGGCGTCGATCTCCACGTCGAACAGCTCGGCGAGGTCCTCCACGGGCAGGCGGGCGGTGACGCGGGCCGCGTCGCCGGAGAGCCAGGTCACCGGCGGGGTCTCCACGTCGTACTCGTCGGTGATCTCACCGACGATCTCCTCCAGGATGTCCTCGATGGTGACCAGGCCGGCGGTGCCGCCGTACTCGTCGATGACGATCGCCACGTGGATCTGCCGGGCCTGCATCTCGCGCAGCAGCTCGTCGATCGGCTTGCTGTCGGGGACGTAGGTGGCGGGCCGCATGACCGAGTCGACCGTCTCGACCGACTCGCCCTCGCGGTGCTCCTGGCTGCGCCGGACGACGTCCTTGAGGTAGGCGATGCCGACGACGTCGTCCTCGTTCTCGCCGACGACGGGGATGCGGGAGAAGCCGCTGCGCAGCGCCAGCGACATCGCCTGCCGCAGGGTCTTCGTGCGCTCGACGAACACGATGTCGGTGCGCGGCACCATCACCTCGCGGACGAGGGTGTCGCCCAGCTCGAACACCGAGTGGATCATCTCCCGCTCGACCGGTTCGATCAGGCTGCGCTGCTCGGCGAGGTCGACCAGGTCGCGCAGCTCCGCCTCGGAGGCGAACGGGCCCTCCCGGAAGCCCTTGCCGGGCGTGAGGGCGTTGCCGAGCAGGATCAGCAGCCGGGGCAGGGGCCCGAACACCCGGGTCACCGGGTGGATCACGGCGGCGCCCGCCAGCGCGATCCGGTCGGCGTGCTGGATGCCGAGGGTGCGCGGCCCCACCCCGATCACCACGTAGCTGACGACGATCATGACGGCGGCGGCGGTGACGTAGGCGCGCCACGTCTCGTCCAGCCAGGAGATGCACAGGTCCGCCACGATCACGGTGGCGACCAGCTCGCAGCCGATCCGCAGCAGCAGGACCATGTTGACGTAGCGGGCCGGGTCGGCGACGACCTCCGCCAGCCGCCGGGCGCCCCGCCGCCCCTCCCGGACCGCCTCCTCGACCGTGACGCGCGAGACCCGGGCGAGCGCCGTCTCGGTGCCGGCCAGCAGGCCCGCCAAGAAGACCAGGCCCACCGCCAGTGCGGACAGCCACGCCTGCGCGGTGCTCATCAACCGCCGCGTTTCTCCCGCCAGGAGGTGAGGAGCTCGGCCTGCAGGCCGAACATCTCCCGGTGCTCCTCCGGCTCGGCGTGGTCGTAGCCGAGGAGGTGCAGGATGCCGTGCGCGCACAGCAGCTCCAGCTCCTCCGCGGTGCTGTGCCCGGCCTCCCGCGCCTGCTTCTCGGCGACGGCGGGGCACAGCACGACGTCGCCGAGAAGGCCCGGGTCGGTCTCGCCGTCCTCGTCGGCGCCGCCGGACATGTGCCCGGGGCGCAGCTCGTCCATGGGGAACGACAGCACGTCGGTCGGGCCCGGCTCGTCCATCCACTTCTCGTGCAGCTCGGTCATCGCGGCCTCGTCGACCAGCAGCACCGACAGCTCCGCCAGCGGATGGACGCGCATTCCGTCCAGGACGTGCCGGGACAGGTCGGCGATGGCCTTCTCGTCGACCTCGGCGCCCGACTCGTTCAGCACCTCGATGCTCACTGCCGCCCCCGCTTGCGGGGACCGCCGCGCGCCGCGCCCTGCTTGATCTGCGGGACCTGCTTCTCGTCGAACCGGTTGTAGGCGTCGACGATCTCGGTGACGAGCTTGTGCCGCACCACGTCGCGGCTGTCCAGCCGGGAGAAGTGGATGTCCTGCACGCCGTCGAGGATCTCCTGGACGACGCGCAGCCCGCTCAGGTGCCCGTTCGGCAGGTCGACCTGGGTGACGTCGCCGGTCACCACGACCTTCGACCCGAACCCGAGCCGGGTGAGGAACATCTTCATCTGCTCGGGCGAGGTGTTCTGCGCCTCGTCCAGGATGATGAACGAGTCGTTCAGCGTCCTTCCGCGCATGTACGCCAGGGGGGCGACCTCGATGGTGCCCGCGGCCATCAGGCGCGGGATCGAGTCGGGGTCGACCATGTCGTGGAGCGCGTCGTACAGCGGGCGCAGGTACGGGTCGATCTTCTCGTAGAGCGTTCCCGGCAGGAAGCCGAGCCGCTCGCCCGCCTCGACGGCGGGCCGCGTCAGGATGATCCGGTTGACCTGCTTGTCCTGCAGGGCGCGGACCGCCTTGGCCATGGCGAGGTAGGTCTTGCCGGTGCCGGCCGGGCCGATGCCGAACACGATCGTGTGCTTGTCGATCGCGTCGACGTACCGCCGCTGGTTCAGCGTCTTCGGGCGGATGGTCCTGCCCCGGCTGGACAGCACGTCCAGGGTGAGGACCTCCGCGGGACGCGCGCCGCTCTCGCCGCGCAGCATCGCCAGGCTGCGCTCGACGGCGTCCGGGGTGAGCTGGGTGCCGCCCTTCAGCAGTTCGAGCATCTCGGTGAACAGCCGGGAGACGAGGTCGGTCTCGCCCTCCGGGCCGGTCACGGTGATCTCGTTCCCGCGGACGTGGATGTCGATGCCGGCGCCGAACGCGTGCTCGATCGCGTGGAGCAACTCATCCCGGGAGCCCAGCAGGCTCACCATCGAATGGTCGTCCGGCACCACGATCTTGATCTGCGAGCGCGAGCCTGTCCGGTCGTCGCGCCCCGTGCGGGTTGCCCTCGCGTGAGTTGATTCGACCATCAGCCGGGCCTTGCGGCCTTCGGACCTGCCTTCTGTCTGCTCCGGGTGTCAGGGTGTACCGGTTCCATCGTACTGGCGACCCCCGACGGACCGCCGCCGCATTTTCCGCGCGGCGGCGCGGCCTCAGCCGGGCGGCCAGTTCAGGCCACGCCCGCCCAGCACGTGGGCGTGCACGTGGAACACCGTCTGGCCCGCCTGGGAGCCGGTGTTGAACACGACCCGGTAGCCGGTCTCGGCGACGCCCTCGTCGGCCGCGACGTTGTGGGCCTCGCGCACCATCTCGGCGAGCAGCTCGGCGTCGGAGGCGGCCAGCTCACCGACCGTCGGGTGGTGGTCACGCGGGATGACCAGCACGTGCGTCGGCGCCTGGGGGTTGATGTCGCGGAACGCCACCGTCCCCGCCGACTCGCGGACGATCGTGGCGGGCACGTCCCCAGAAACGATCTTGCAGAACAGGCAGTCGGTCATCTGTCTCCCCTCCCGGCGGTCCGCGACCGCCCGGAAATCCTATCGGGACCGGCGCGGGCACGGACCGCGGGCGCCCCGGGCGGGACCGGGTTCTCCTCGATCGAATTCCCGGTAGCGGTCGGCATTTCGACCGGCCACTGGCTAAGGTTGTCAGCTCAGGCGTAACCCCCCGGTTCGCAAGGCGTTGCGGCACATCTCGCCCCCGGCGGGAACGCCCGGATCACGTCGGTCGGACGCCACCGTCCGAATGGACGGCGGGGGGCCGGCAAAGGCGGCGGATAGGTGACCGAGGCAAACCAGGACATGCCCTTTCGTAAACCGAACGACGAGGGTGCGCGTCCAACTGACGTGACCGAGACCCTCGTGGCCAGGGGCACGGCGGGCGTGGTGGCCGCCGCCTGGGACGCCGATCAGGCGGTGACCGCCCTCTACAGCGCCAACTACCGTTCGCTGGTGCGCCTGGCGGCCATGCTGGTCCGGGACGCGGGGACGGCCGAGGAGGTCGTGCAGGACGCGTTCGTCGCGATGCACGGCGGCTGGCGCCGGCTGCGCGACCCGGACAAGGCCCTGTCGTACCTGCGGCAGTCGGTGGTCAACCGGTCGCGATCGGTGCTCCGGCACCGCGCCGTCGTCGAGAAGTACGCCCCCAAGGGCCTGCCCGACGCGCCGAGCGCGGAAGCCGGCGCCATCGGAGAGCTGGAGCGCTCGGCGGTGATCGACGCGCTCTCCCGGCTCCCCGCACGCCAGCGGGAGGCGCTCGTCCTTCGCTACTACGCCGATCTGTCCGAAGCGGAGATCGCCAACGCGATGGGCATCTCCCGCGGCGCCGTGAAGAGTCATACGGCGCGCGGCATGACCGCGCTACGCAACGTCCTGGAGCAGTTCTCATGACCACCGACCCCCACGACGAGCACGGCGAGATCCTCCGCCGCGCCCTGCACGCGGAGGCGGACTCGGTCAACCCCGCGGGCGACGGCCTGGAGCTCATCCGGGCCCGCATCGCCGACGGCGGGCGCCGACGGAGCGGCCTCGGGCGGTTCGGCCCGGCGCGCTTCGGGTTCGACCGGTTCACCGTGAACTGGGCGCGCCCCCTCCTTGCCGTGGCCGCGGCCGTGCTGATCGCCGGGCTGGGCGTGACGGCGCCGCAGACGATCGACCTGATCCAGCAGTCGGTCGGCAGCAACAGCCAGTCCGGCGACGGGGGCGACGACACCGCGGGGGACCGCGCCGGCCCGGGGGCCGACCCCGAGTTCCCGGTCCCGTCCTCGCCCGACGCCAGCACGTCCGGTGAGCCGAGCGTCTCGCAGACGCCGACCACCAGCTCCACGCCGGGGCTGTCGTCGTGCCGCATCCCCTCGCCGGGGGCCTCGGCCGGCACGACCGCCACGCCCACGCCGGCCACCACGCCGTGCCCGAGCGAGACCCCGACGCAGGCGCCGCCCACGACGCCGGCCCCGCCCACCTCCACGACGCCCGTGCCGCCGAGCAAGCCCACCGAGCAGCCGACGCCGTCCGAGACGAGCGAGCCCGCGGTGACGACCGAGCAGAACCCCGCCACCACCCCGTGACGGGGCTCGCCGGCGCTACCAGCGGCCGGTGGCGGCCAGCAGCACGCTGGCCGCCGCGACGCCCGCCGTCGAGGTGCGCAGGACGGTCGGGCCGAGCCGCGCGGGGCGCCCGCCCGCCGCGCCGAAGCGTTCCAGCTCGTCCTCGCTGATCCCGCCCTCGGGGCCGACCACCAGGACGATGTCGCCCCCCGCGGGCGGCTCGACGGCGCTCAGCGGCGCCTCGGCCTCCTCGTGCAGGACCAGTGCCAGGGACGCGCGGGCGATCCGCTCGGCGACGTCCTCGGTGGACTCCAGCTCCGCGACCTCGGGCAGCCGGCCGCGCCGCGCCTGCTTGCCGGCCTCGCGGGCGGTCGCGCGCCAGCGCCCGAGGGCCTTGTCGCGGCGCTCCGGGCGCCAGCGGGTGACGCACCGGGACGCCGACCACGGGACGATCTCGTCCACGCCGACCTCGGTCATGGTCTCGACCGCGAGCTCGCCCCTGTCGCCCTTCGGGAGAGCCTGGACGACCACCAGGCGGGGCGCTGGCGGGGGTTCCCGGTGCCGGGCCAGCACGTCCAGGGTGAGGGACGCCCGGTCGGCCGCGGTGACGACGCACTCGGCCAGCAGGCCCTCACCGTCGGTCAGGTCGACCCGCTCGCCCGGCCGCAGCCGCCGCACGGCCGCCGCGTGCCGGCCCTCGGGCCCGTCCAGCAGGACGCTGTCGCGCTCCAGCTCGCCCGTCCCGGCGAGAAAGACCGGCGGGCTCACCCGCGCCGTCCGGGGGAGGCGGGGCCCGGGCCGGCGTCGCTCATCGCTGCCACCGTGCTCCTCAATCGCCGCGGCGGCCCTCCTCGTAGGCCGCCGCCACCGCGCTTCAGTGCTGGTTGAACACGTCCTTGAGACGGGAGAACACCCCGCGCTGCCCGGGGGCGAACCTGCCGGGCGGGCGCTCCTCGCCGCGCAGCACCGCGAGCTGCCGCAGCAGCTCCTCCTGCTCCTCGTCGAGCCTGTTCGGCGTCTCCACGTTGACGTGGATCATCAGATCGCCGCGGCCGCTCTCGTTGAGGTGCCGGACGCCCCGGTTGTAGAGGGTGATGACCTGTCCCGACTGCGTGCCGGGCTTGATGTCGACGCTCTCGGCGGCGTCCAGCGTCTCGATCGTGACGCTGGTCCCGAGCGCCGCCGCGGTCATCGGGATCTCGACCGTGCAGTGCAGGTCGTCGCCCTCCCGCTCGAAGATCGGGTGCGGCTTCTCCACGATCTCCAGGAACAGGTCGCCGGGCGGGCCGCCGCCCGGGCCGATCTCGCCCTCGCCGGCGAGCTGGATGTGGATGCCGTTCTCCACGCCCGCCGGGATCTTGACCTTGACGGTGCGGCGGGTGCGGACCCGGCCGTCGCCGGAGCACTCGGTGCACGGGTTGCGGATCACCGAGCCGAAGCCGCCGCACGCCGGGCACGGCCGGGCCGTCATGACCTGGCCGAGGAACGAGCGCTGGACCTGCTGCACCTCGCCGCGGCCGTGGCAGGTCTCGCACGTGTCCGGGTGGGTGCCGGGCGCGCAGCCCGACCCCTCGCAGGTCGTGCAGGCGACCGCCGTGTCGATGGACAGCTCCCGGGTGGTGCCGAACGCGGTCTCGGCGAGGTCGAGCTCGACCCGCAGCGTCGCGTTGCGGCCGCGCCGGGCGCGCGACCGGGGGCCCCGCGAGGTCGCCGTGCCGAAGAAGGCGTCCATGATGTCGCTGAACGGGAACCCGGCGCCGCCGAACCCGCCGGCGCCCGCTCCGCCCGCGGACGCGAACGGGTCCGCGCCGAGGTCGTACATCTCGCGCTTCTTGGGGTCGGAGAGCACCTCGTAGGCCTGGGTGATCTCCTTGAACCGCTCCTGGGTCTCCGGATCCGGGTTGACGTCCGGGTGGAGCTCCCGCGCGAGCCGGCGGTAGGCCTTCTTGACCTCGTCGGCGCTGGCGTCCCGCCGGACGCCCAGGGTCGCGTAGTAGTCGTTCGCCACTTACGACCCCGCCAGGATCTGTCCCACGTAGCGTGCCACTGCCCGTACCGCTCCCATCGTGCTGGGGTAATCCATGCGTGTCGGCCCGAGCACTCCCAGCCGGGCCAGAGTGAGGTCGCCCACCCCGTAGTCGGCGGCGACGACCGAGGTCGACTTGAGCCCCAGGTCGGGGTTCTCGGTGCCGATCCGCACCGTAACTGTAGAGGAGTCGCCGGTCTCGCCGAGCAGCCGCATGAGGACCACCTGCTCCTCGAGCGCCACCAGCACCTCCCGCAGGCTCTGCGAGAAGTCCACGGCGGCGAGGTTGGCCGCGCCGGCGAAAACGATCTTCTCCTCGTGCTTCTCGACGAGCGTCTCCAGCAGGACCGACAGGACCGCCGCCGCGACCGGCCGCTCGTCCGGGCCCACCTTGTCGGGCAGGTCCGCCACGGCCGCCGGGACATCGCCGAAGCCGAGCCCGTCCAGGCACGTGTTCAGCAACGCCCGCAGGTGGCCGATCGATTCCTCGGAGATCTGCCCGGTCTCGATGACGCGCTGCTCGACCCGGCCGGTGTTGGTGATCAGGACGAGCAGCAGCCGCCCCTCCGCCACCGGGACCAGCTCCACGTGCCGCACCGCCGAGCGGGTCAGCGACGGGTACTGCACCACCGCGACCTGCCGGGTCAGCTGCGCGAGCAGCCGCACCGTCCGGCCGACGACGTCGTCGAGGTCGTAGGCCCCCGTCAGGAACGTCTCGATGGCGCGGCGCTCGGCGACCGACAGCGGCTTGATCGTGGACAGCCGGTCGACGAACAGCCGGTAGCCCTTGTCGGTGGGGACGCGCCCGGCGCTGGTGTGGGGCTGGGCGATGTAGCCCTGCTCCTCCAGCACCGCCATGTCGTTGCGGATGGTCGCGGGCGACACACCGAGGTTGTGCCGGTCGGCCAGCGCCTTGGAGCCCACCGGCTCGTTGGTGGAGACGTAGTCCTCGACGATGGCGCGCAGGACCGCTAGTTTCCGGTCGTCCAGCACGATGTCACCTCCTTCGTCCGGCCGGTCCGTGCTACTGGCACTCCTTGCTTTCGAGTGCCAAGTCTACGGCCCGGAAGGCTCGGCTGGAGCGCCCAGCACTCTCCGTATGGCTGCGTGATCCTATCCGGCCGCGGAACAGGCGCCACGCCGAGGAACACGGGGCGCCGCGGCGCGGGCGTCCCGCCCGGTTAATGTGCGGATCTGTGCGGAGTAAGAACTACGGAAACGACGTGCTCGGCGGCGACTGGCGCAGGCCCCGCAAAGGCCAGATCCCCGAGGTGCCCGCCGAGCCCGGCCTGGTCGCCGAGGATCCCGGCAGCGGTTTCTGCGGCGCCGTGGTCGGCTGCGACAAGTTCGGCGTCACCCTGGAGGACCGGTTCGGCAAGCGCCGGGTGTTCCCGCTGACCAGGTCCGGGTTCCTCATCGACGGGAAGCCGGTCACCCTCGTCCGGCCGGCCGCCGCGCCCGCGGGCCCGGCGCGTTCGGCCTCGGGCTCGATCGCCGTCCAGGGCCTGCGGGCGCAGGTCGCCAAGGAGAGCCGCATCTACGTGGAGGGCCTCCACGACGCCGAGCTGGTCGAGAGGATCTGGGGCCACGACCTGCGCGTCGAGGGCGTCGTCGTCGAGTACCTCGAAGGCGTGGACGACCTGCCCGCCATCGTCGAGGAGTTCGCCCCCGAGGAGGGACGGCGCCTCGGCGTCCTGGTCGACCACCTCGTGGAGGGGTCCAAGGAGTCGCGGATCGCCGCCCAGGTCACCTCGCCGTACGTCCTCGTCGCCGGCCACCCGTTCATCGACATCTGGGAGGCCGTCAAGCCCGCCGCCGTCGGCATCCGCGCCTGGCCCCGCGTCCCCCGCGGCATCCCCTGGAAGGAAGGCGTGATCGCCGAACTCGGCTGGGGCGACGACACGGGCGCCGCCTGGAAACGCATCCTCGGCTCGGTGAACACCTACACCGACCTGGAACCCGCCCTCCTCGGCCGCGTGGAAGAACTCATCGACTTCGTGACCGGCTAGCCCAGGGGGAGGTCAGGTGAGGGCTCGGACCACCGCGTCGGCCAGGAGGCGGCCCTTGAGGGTGAGGACGGCTCGGCCCTGTTCGTAGGGGGCGGGCTCGATCAGGCCGTCGGCTATCGCTCCGCGGGCGGCCTCGCCGTCCAGGAGGTGGGCAGGGCAGCCCTGGGCCAGACGCAGTTCGAGCATGACGCGTTCGATGTGCCGGTCCTCGTCGGTGAGGATCTCCCGGGCGTGGGCGGGGGTGGTGCCCTCGGCGAGGCGGGCGGCGTAGGCGGCGGGGTGCTTGACGTTCCACCAGCGGGTGCCGCCCACGTGGCTGTGGGCGCCGGGGCCGACGCCCCACCAGTCGGCGCCCGTCCAATAGAGCATGTTGTGCCGGCAGGCGGCGCGCGGGTCGGCGGCCCAGTTGGAGATCTCGTACCAGTGCAGGCCGTGGCCGCTGAGCAGCTCGTCGGCGATCAGGTAGCGGTCGGCCATGGCGTCGTCGTCGGGGGCGGTCAGTTCGCCGCGCCTCACCTGCGCCGCCAGGCGGGTGCCCTCCTCGACGATGAGCGCGTAGGCGGACACGTGGTCGGGCTCTGCCGCCAGGGCCGCCTCCAGGGAGCCTCTCCAGTCGTCGTCGGTCTCCCCCGGCGTTCCGTAGATGAGGTCGAGGTTGATGTGCTCGAAGCCCGCCTTGCGCGTCCACTCGACGACCTGCGGGACGCGTCCGGGCGTGTGCGCGCGCTCCAGGACCGCCAGGACGTGCTCGCGCGCGCTCTGCATGCCGTAGGAGACGCGCGTGAAGCCCGCTTCGCGGAGCTTGGCGATGTAGGCCTCGTCCACCGACTCGGGATTCGCCTCGGTGGTGACCTCCGCGCCCGGGGCGAGCCCGAACTCGGCGTCGATGGCGGAAAGGACGCGGCCCAGATCGTCCGGTGAGAGGAGGGTCGGCGTGCCGCCGCCCACGAAGACGGTCTCCACGGGCAGGTCCACGTCCCCGAGCACTCGCCGGGCCATGCGGACCTCGTGGACCGCGGTGTCGGCGTAGGAGTCGCGGCTCGCCCCAGGCCCCAGCTCCGTCGCCGTGTAGGTGTTGAAGTCGCAGTACCCGCACCGGGTCACGCAGAAGGGCACGTGCACGTAGAACGCGAACGGGCGCTTTCCGAGGCCGTCCAGGGCATGAGCGGGCAGCGCACCGTCGGACGGTACGGGATCGCCATCAGGAAGCGTCGAGGGCACCTTCCAAGTCTGCCCCCCTCCGCCGCCTGCTTCGACCGGGCTTCCCCGGCCGGTCAGGCCTCCCCGAGCTTGTCGCGGAGCCAGTCGGGGATGTGCTCGGCCGCGCGGGGGAAGCGGTCGAGGTCCTGGACGTACGCGGACGGGGCCAGCGGCGGGGTGAACTCGGGCTCGCCGTCGTAGTCGAACTCGGCGCTGAAATGGCCGGAGCGCTCGACCTGGAGGCGCGCGGTGAACCAGGCGCCCTTGCCGGACCGGTACATGACGCGGCGCAGCTCGTCCATCTTCCCGACGGCCTGGCCCGGGGGCAGGGCCGTCCGGCGGCCGCCGCCCGGGCCCTCGACCTCGAAGGAGGCGCTGTCGATGCCGACCGTCGCGCGGAACTCGAAGTCGAGCCGCTGCCAGCCCGCGGGGGCGGCCGAGCGCAGCGCGCGCACGGCGCCGTTCACCGTCTCCCGCTCCTTCTCGGAACGCAGAACCTGGTCGGGGTGGGTCACGCTGCCTCCGCGAGGTCGGCCGGGTTCGGTTGATCAAGGCACCGTACCCGTCCGACCGTACCGCCATCGGCGCCCATGCCAAGCAGCCGCCGCCGTGTCGCGGCCGACCGGCGCGACTTGCGCCGCCGACCGCCTGAGGAGCCGCAACGAATACGGATAAGGTCGTCCGGATGCGAAATGAGGGTGCGACCGGCCGGGGACGCGTTCCCGCCCGGGTGCTGCTGCGCGGCGAGCCGGACGGCTGGCACTGGGTGCTGGTGGACGACGCGGGCGCCGAGCGGCGCTCGGACTTCGCCGGCGCGGGGACGCGCTGGTCCCCGCGCGGCCGGTCCGACCCGGAGCCGGCGTGGTGGCGCCGCAGGCTCGCCGAGACGGCCGACGGGCTGCGGGACGCGGTCGCCGAGCGGCTGACCGACGCGACGTTCCGCGAGTTCGGCGTCGAGGCCGCGGTCACCTGGTTCGCGGTGGCGGAGCCCGTCGAGTGGGAGGGCATCGTCACCCTCCGGGAGCCCGATCCCGCGCGGTTCCCCGGCCGGGTGCCGCCGTTCGTGGTCACGCTGGAGCCGGGGCGCGGGGCGCTGCTGCCGGACGCCAGCCTGCTGTTCTCCACGCGCGCCGCGGACGCCTGGACGACCCTCGCCGCGGTCGCCGAGCGCTGCGGCACCCTCCCGCCGAAGTCGTCGTTCCTGTGCGGGTGGGCCGGGCACCGCAGCGTCCGGGTGGGGCGCGGGACGCTGGCGCTGTCCACCGGCCGGAGCGAGGACGGCGTCGAGCGGCTCGCGCAGATCTGCGGGACGCGGGCGCCCGGCTGGAGCGGCAACCCCGAGATGCGCTTCCGGCTCGACGGCGTCGACCTGCTCGACGAGCCCGCCGGCGACGTCGTCGCGCTGCTGCGGGAGCTCGACCACGAGATCGTCAGGCGCGGCCGCTCCGTCCGGCTGGCGGCCTCCGGGCTGACCCTCCACGCGCCCGACGGGGCGGACGAGGCGGAGCGGTTCACCGGCGTGTCCCTCGGGGTGCCGGCGGGGCTGTCGCCGCTGTGGGCCGGTTCCTGACGCGCGCGGAGCCTCCCGACGGGCGCCGGTCCCCCGGCGCACACGGAGCCGACACCCACGGGGGACCGTGCCGTCACCGGAACGCAACCGCGGCCGCCTAGGTTCCCCGATCATGAGAAGCCGCGCGCGCCATGCCGTGCTCGCCGTGACCGGCGCAGCCCTCGCCGGAGCTCCCCTCGCCCTCACCGCCCCCGCCCACGCCGCCGGGCCGCCCGGCACGATCAACGTCCACCGCGGCGGCCCCGCCCGGTCGCTGCCGTTCACCGCCCGCCGGGACGGGGAGGCGGTGATCTCCTTCACCGCGTCCGCCCCGGGCGTCTCCTGGGTCCGCGAGGGCGCCGAGTCGGCCGTCGTGTCGATCGCCGTCGACGGGAGCCATGTGACCGACCTCGTCGTCCCGTCGTCCGACCCCGTCCCCCGCAGCCTCGGGCTCGGACACGTCGGGAAGGGACGCCACAAGGTGACGCTGCGGTTCGCCAAGGGCAGCGCGCCCGCCGCACGGCGGGTGACGCTCCGGCGCACCGCGGTCCGCATGCCGGAGGCGGACGCCCTCGCCCTGCGGCACGCGCCCGTCGTCGTCGGGCGGACCGGCTGGCCGTTCGGCGACCCCTACCAGAACGCGACCACCGACACCCCGCTCCTCGCCTGGCACGAGACCCGCCCCGCCACCGCCCCCGGCCACAAGATCATCGAGTACTCGGTGGTGTGGAGCAACGAGGACGGCGGTACCGACACCCCCGCGCTGATGGCCCGCTGGGGCCGGACGACCGACATCGAGTGGATCTACCGGGTCGAGGTGGACGCGTCCGGCCGGCGCGTGGACGGCACCGCCGTCTACCAGGCGCCGATGCACCTGACCCTGAAGTTCACCGGCCGCTACGAAGGCGACCACCCCGTCCTGCAGACCTGCACCCAGAACAACAACATGTGCGACGTGGTCTCGCCGGACCCGCCGCTGCGCTTCCTGCTGGACGCCACCGGCACGCGCCCGGACGGCCGGGCCCGCGAGGCCGTCATGGACCGCGAACCGTGGACCTACCGGATCGCCGCGCAGGAGATGGTCCGCGAGAAGAAGATCGAGAACCCGTCCGATCCGGCGACGCGCGAGGTCGGCGACCAGCGGACGTACCTGTTCGTGGAGTTCGCCAAGGCGACGGGCGCCGCGACCGGGTCGGGGTCCGTGCCGGGCGTCGCGCTCGGGGTGCGGCTCAGGTCCGACCCGTCCCGGCTCTACCGCTCCGACCACGACGAGCCGACCTGGTCGATCGACCGCGACGGCGCCGTCGCCACCACCGTCGAACTGCCGGAGGGGACCAAGATCTCCGACATCGCGGGCATCGAGGCCCTCCGCCGCCCCACCGGAACCGGGGACAACGGTGCGCCCGCCACCGTGACGTCCATCAACCGCGGGTTCTTCCTGGGCGACTCGTTCCTGCCGCAGCCCTCGGCGGTCGAGTGGAAGGGCTCGGTCACGCTCACGCAGGCGAACCCGTCCGCCGTCCTCTGGCGGCCCTGACACCTCACCAGGCGTCGTACCTCCCCCGGTGGGCCCGTGGCATGAATCGGCCACGGGCCCGCCCGTTCCTGGGAACCCGGGCGAACTCCACAGGCGTCCAAGGAGTCATACACTTCGCCAATAGTTCTCATAACGAACCGGAGAGGACGTCCGCCATGGCCTACGGGCACCCCCCGTCGCCCGGCCAGGGACAGCAGCCCCAGTGGCAGCAGCAGCAGGCCCCCTGGCAGCAGCCCGGAAACGCCTGGCAGCAGCAGCCGCAGCAACCCCAGGGCGGCATGGGCTGGCAGCAGCAGCCGCCTCCGGGCGGGAACGACTTCCAGGGCGGGAACGACACCGCCCAGATACCCGGCCACTTCGGCCCCGTCACCGACGACGAGAAGACGTGGTCGCTGATGGCGTACGTGGGGCAGTTCCTCGTCGGCGCGATCGCCCCGGCCGTCGTCTACCTCGGCAAGGCCCGCTCGCCGTTCGTGCGCAGGCACGCCGCGCAGGGCCTCAACATGGGCATCGCGGCGATCGCCGTGTGGTTCGTCTTCGGCCTGCTGTCGCTGGTCGCCGACTTCCTCATCTGGGTGCCGCTGATCTTCACGGCCGTGGAGATGTTCTTCCTGGTCTACGCGGGCAGGGCCGCCAACCGCGGCGAGTTCCGGCGCGTCCCGTCCGCGGTGGCCTGGCCCCTGCTGAAGTAGGAGCCGCTGGAGCGGCGGCTACTTCTTGCTCCTGTCGGCGTCGCCGCCCCCGGTCGAGAGGGCGGCGACGAAGGCCTCCTGCGGGACGTCCACCCGCCCGATGGTCTTCATCCGCTTCTTGCCCTCCTTCTGCTTCTCCAGCAGCTTGCGCTTGCGGGAGATGTCGCCGCCGTAGCACTTGGCGAGGACGTCCTTGCGGATCGCGCGGATGTTCTCGCGGGCGATGATGCGCGCCCCGACCGCGGCCTGGATGGGCACCTCGTACTGCTGCCGCGGGATCAGCTCCTTGAGCTTGGCCGTCATCATCAGGCCGTACTCGCGGGACTTGTCCTTGTGCACGATCTGGCTGAAGGCGTCCACCGACTCGCCCTGCAGCAGGATGTCGACCTTCACGAGGTCGGACTCCTGCTCGCCGCTGGGCTCGTAGTCGAGCGAGGCGTACCCGCGCGTCTTCGACTTCAGCTGGTCGAAGAAGTCGAAGATGATCTCGGCGAGCGGCAGCGTGTAGCGGATCTCGACGCGGTCCTCCGACAGGTAGTCCATGCCGAGCAGCACGCCGCGGCGGCCCTGGCACAGCTCCATGATCGCGCCGATGTGGTCGGACGGGGACAGCACCGTCGCCTTCACCACCGGCTCGTACACGGTGCCGATCTTGCCCTCGGGGAACTCGCTGGGGTTGGTGACGACGTGCTCCGTCCCGTCCTCCATCACGACCCGGTACACCACGTTCGGCGCGGTCGAGATCAGCGACAGGTCGAACTCGCGCTCCAGCCGCTCCCGGACGATCTCCATGTGCAGCAGCCCGAGGAAGCCGCAGCGGAACCCGAACCCGAGCGCCGCCGACGTCTCGGGCTCGTAGACCAGCGCGGCGTCGTTCAGCCGCAGCTTGTCGAGCGCGTCGCGCAGCTCCGGGTACTGGTCGCCGTCCACCGGGTACAGGCCGGAGAACACCATCGGCTTCGGGTCGCGGTAGCCGCCGAGCGCCTGGACCGCCTGCCGGGACGCGCCGGTCACGGTGTCGCCGACGCGCGCCTGCCGGACGTCCTTCACCCCGGTGATCAGGTAGCCGACCTCGCCGACGCCGAGGCCCTGCACGGGCTTGGGCTCCGGGGAGATCACGCCGACCTCCAGGGTCTCGTGCGCGGCCCCGGTCGACATCATCAGGCTCTTCTCGCGCCGCGACAGGTGCCCGTCCATGATCCGGACATAGGTGACGACGCCCCGGTAGGTGTCGTACACCGAGTCGAAGATCAGCGCCCGGGCCGGGCCGTCGGGGTCGCCGACCGGCGCCGGCACCTCCTGGACGATCTTGTCGAGCAGCTCGCGGACGCCCTCGCCCGTCTTGCCGGACACGCGCAGCACGTCCGACGGTTCGCAGCCGATGATCCCCGCCAGCTCCTCGGCGTACTTGTCCGGCTGCGCCGCCGGGAGGTCGATCTTGTTCAGGACGGGGATCAGGTGCAGGTCCGCCTCGAGCGCCAGGTACAGGTTGGCGAGCGTCTGCGCCTCGATGCCCTGCGCCGCGTCCACCAGCAGGACCGCGCCCTCGCACGCCGCGAGCGACCGCGACACCTCGTAGGAGAAGTCGACGTGGCCGGGGGTGTCGATCAGGTTGAGGACGTGGTCGACGCCGCCGGACGTCCAGGGCAGCCTGACCGCCTGGCTCTTGATCGTGATGCCGCGCTCGCGCTCGATGTCCATGCGGTCGAGGTACTGGGCGCGCATCTGGCGCTCCTCGACCACTCCGGTCAGCTGCAGCATCCGGTCCGCGAGGGTCGACTTGCCATGGTCGATGTGCGCGATGATGCAGAAGTTGCGGATGATCGCGGGATCGGTCTTGTCAGGCTGGGGCGCTGGCACCGGGGTCCGTTCGCAATGCTCACAGGTGGACAGGGATCTGTGTCTCCCATAGTCCCATGTCCCGCTCGATGCTCCGTGCACGGTCCGGTTTGGGACCGGCCCCGGTGATTGGTAAGCTGTGCGACTGCGTGTGGCGTAGCGTCGTGCCCCGGGGGCACCGTCCCGCCCCCGTTCAGACATTTCGTCAGCGCCTGCCGATACGCGCAGGCCCAGGATCGCGACCAAGCTGAGGCTCTACGACGTGGCTAACATCAAGTCCCAGATCAAGCGCAACAAGCAGAACGAGAAGGCCCGCCTGCGCAACAAGGCCGTCAAGTCCGAGCTGAAGACGGTGATCCGCAAGTTCCGCGAAGCCGCCGAGGCCGGCAACGTGGACGACGCCGTCGCCGCGCAGCGGGTCGCTGCGCGCAAGCTGGACAAGGCCGTCAGCAAGGGCGTCATCCACAAGAACCAGGCCGCCAACCGCAAGTCGGCGATCGCCAGGCAGGCCGCCGCCCTGCAGGCCAAGTAGGAGCCGCACGCCCGGGGCCGGCCGCGCGCCGGCCCCGACGCATGTCCATGGACGAGCGCCGCGCGGTCAAGATCTCCAAGTATCTCGCCAAGCACCTGCGGCACCGCCCCGAGCGGATCGGGCTCACGCTCGATGCCGAGGGCTGGGCGGACGTCACCGCCCTGCTCGCGGCCGCGGCTGCCCACGGGTTCGCGCTCACCCGCGCCGAACTCGAACACGTGGTGGCGGTCAACGACAAGAGGCGCTACGAGCTCGCCGGGAACCGGATCCGGGCCGTCCAGGGCCACTCGGTCCCCGTCTCGCTGAACCTGCCGGTGACGCCCCCGCCGGAACTGCTGTACCACGGCACCGTGCGCGGCTCCGTCGACCCCATCCTGCGGGAGGGCCTGCTGCCCATGGGGCGGCACGCCGTCCATCTGTCACCCGACCCCGAGACGGCGCGCCGCGTCGGCGCCCGGCGCGGCGCCCCCGTCGTGCTGACCGTCCAGGCCGGCCGGATGGCGGCCGACGGCCACGAGTTCCGCGTCAGCGCGAACGGCGTGTGGCTGATCGACGCGGTCCCACCGGAATATCTGAGCGGATGACCTCCGCGGCGGCCCAGTCGGGGACGTGCCGCACCCACCCGGGCCCTTCCTCCGGCCCGAACAGGTACCGGTACGGGACGATCTCGCGGATGGCGCGGTGCACGTCCAGCCGGTCGTCGATCATGTGGGTGATCCCGAGTTCCGCGCAGTGCCGCGCCTTGTCCGGCCGCTTCCGGCAGAACCGGACGTTGGTCCGCGGCAGGCCCGTCCGCCCGTAGAAGTCGTGGTGGTCGAGCCAGGCCAGCGTCCTGTCCCGGATCCGGTCGCCGCACTTGGAGATGATCCACGCCCGCCCCCCGAACGCCTCGATCAGGCCGGGCAGCACCTCGTAGACGCCGTCCGTCGCGGGGGACGCGAGCGCCTCCTCGAAGCTCCCGTCGAGGAACACGGTGTCGTCCTCACCGGGCGCCCGGAGCCCGCCATGGATGACCCGGCCGAAATCGACGCCGAGCCGCGGTTCGCTGTTCATGCCCCCACCTTCGGCCTGAGCACCTAAAACAGAACTATGAATCACCCCTATGGCTATAGTCCATGCCTATGGACCTGAGCCGCCTCTCCACGGACGCGCTCGCCTCGTTCGCGGTCTTCGCCGACCATCTCAACTTCACCCGCGCCGCCGAGGCGCTCCACATCTCCCAGCCCGCCCTCCACGTCAAGGTGCAGAAGCTCGGCGACACGCTGGGCCGCCCCCTCTACACCCGGCACGGGCGCCGCCTCGCCCTCACCCCCGCCGGCGAGCAGGTGGCCCGCTTCGCCCGCGACCTCGACGCCCGCATGACGGCGTTCCTCGCGGAGGTCCACGGCACGTCCCCCTCCCGCGTCCCGGCCCTGGCCGCCGGGGAGGGCGCCTACCTCTACCTGCTCGGCGGCGCCGTCCGCCCCGGCGTCCGCCTGATCAACGGCGACCGCGCCCGCACCCTCGCCGCCGTCCGCACCGGCCGCGCCGACCTCGGCGTCGCCGTGCTCGACGTGCTGCCCGCCGACATCACCGCCGTGCCGCTGGCGTCCTACCCCCAGACGCTCGTCATGCCGGACGGCCACCCCCTCGCCGCGAGGCCGCACCTCACCCTCGCCGACCTCGCCGGCGCCGCCCTCGTCGTCCCGCCTCCGGCCGGCCCGCACCGCATCACCCTGGAACGCGCCCTGCGCGCCGCCGAGGTGCCGTGGTCCCTGGCCGTCGAGGCCGCGGGCTGGCCCCTGATGCTGCACTTCGCGTCCCTCGGCGTCGGCCTCGCCGTCGTCAACGGCTGCGTCCCCCCTCCCCCGGGCCTCACCGCGCGCGAGATCGTCGACCTGCCCGCCGTCCCCTACTACGCTCTCCACCTGCCGGACAGGGCCGACGACCCCCTCGTCACCGGGCTCCTGACCGCCGTCCGCACATCACTGAGGAGCGCGCCGTGCACTTCGAGACCTCCGTCGACATCGACGCCCCGCCCGAGACCGTCTGGAACCTCCTGAAGGACGTCGAGCGCTGGCCCGACATGACCGCCTCGATGGACCGCGTGGAACTCCTGGACGAGCCCTTCACCCTCGGCAGCCGGGCCCGCGTCCACCAGCCGAAACTCCCCGCGGCCGTCTGGACCGTCACCGCCTTCGACGACAACAGGACCTTCACCTGGGAGTCCCGCTCCACGGGCGTCACCACGACCGGCGCCCACGAAATCGTCCCCACCCCCGACGGCGGGTCCACCGTCCGCCTCACCCTCGACCAGAAGGGCCCCCTGGCCCCCGTCTTCGCCCTCCTGGCCGGGCGCCTCACCCGCCGCTACGTGACGATGGAGGCCCAGGGACTGAAGGCCAAGGCGGAACAACGGCCCACCCGCTAGCGCCTCCGGCGGTCGTCAAGCAGGCGTGCGGAGGCCGGCGACCATGATGCCGAGCGTCCGCCGGCGCAGGTCGGCGTCCCAGCCGCCGTGCAGTGCGCCCTGACACGCGCCGACCAGGCAGGGAATCAGTTGCGGGCGGCGACGATGCGGGCGACGGTCTTCTCCAGGGCGTAGGCCGGGTCGGCGGCGCCGCCCTTGACCTCCGCGTCGGCCTCGGCGACGGCGGTCAGCGCCCGCGCGACCCCGTCCCCCGACCAGCCGCGCAGCTGCTTCTGCACCCGGTCGATCTTCCACGGCGGCATGCCCAGGTCCTTGGCCAGTGCCGCTCCCCGCGCGCCGCGCGGAGCGCCGCCGACCTTCGCCAGTCCGCGCACGCCCTGGGCGAGAGCGCTGACGATCAGGACGGGGGCCACCCCCGTCGCCAGAGCCCAGCGGAGCTGCTCGAGGGCCTCGGCGAGCTGGCCCTCGATCGCCTTGTCCGCCACGGTGAAGCCGCTGACCTCGGCGCGGCCCCGGTAGTAGCGGGCGATGGCCGCATCGTCGATCTTGCCGCCGGTGTCGGCGACGAGCTGGCTGCAGGCCGCGGCCAGCTCGCGCAGGTCGTTTCCGACGGCCTCGATCAGCCCTCGCGCGCCGTCCGCCGAGATCTTTCCGCCCGCCTTGCGGATCTCGCCCCGGACGAAGTCGACCCGCTCCCCCGCCCTGGTGACCTTCGGGCATGCGATCTTGCGCGCGTTGAGCTTGGTCAGCCCGTCCACCAGGGCCTTCCCCTTGGCGCCGCCGGGGTGGACGGCGACGAGCACGACGTCCTCCGCCGGCGTCTTGGCGTACTTCAGCACCTCGGCCGTCAGGTCCTTGCCCAGATCCTGCGCCGACCGCAGCACGAGCACCTTCCCGCCGCCGAACAGCGACGGCGACGTCAGCTCCGAGATGCGCCCCGGCTCCAGGCCCCCCGGTGCGAGATCGATGACCTCGATGTCCGGGTCCCCCGCCCGGACGGACGCGACGACGTCCCCGATCGCCCGCTCAACCAGCAGCTCTTCGTCACCGACGACCAGAATGATGGACTCAACCGACACCCCTGCAGCATGCCACGCCCCGCGCACGCCCGCGTCCAACCGTGGGGATCCCCCGGCGGCGGATTCGGGGTGAGCGTGCGGCCACTGGCTGTGGCGCTCTGTATCCTCCGGCCTCGCCGGGGGCGGTCAGTGGCGGGTGATGGTCGCGATGCCGGATGTGGTGCGGGCTATGGCTATGTCGCCTTCCTTGTCGGTGCGGTGGATCTGTGTGTGGAGGCGGCGCAGGAGGTCGAGGGTGGCGGCGGACGGGTGGCCGTAGTCGTTGTGCGCTCCGACCGAGATCAGGGCGATGGAGGCTTGGGCGGCGGCCAGGAAGGCGGGGTCTTGGCTGCGTGAGCCGTGGTGAGGGACCTTCAGCACCTGGACGTGGGGGACGCTCGCTTCCAGGGCGCGCTGCGCCTCCAGTTCCACGTCGCCGGCGAGGAGGGCGCTGAAGCCGGGTCTGCGGGCGACGAGGACCACGCTCGCGTTGTTGATCGTGGTGCCGTCGTCCTCGGGTGACAGGGCGGGGGCGGCGGTCAGCGGGGCGAGGACGGAGAGGGTGAGGTCTCCGACGCGCCACTGCCCGCCGGTCTCGGCGGGATCGGTGCGGAGGCCGGACGTGTGGCGGGCCTCGCGGCCCGAGGTGCGGGGCGTGATCAGGACCTCGCGGACGGTGCGGCCGTGGCGGACGCCGGAGACGCCGTTGATGTGGTCGGCGTGGGGATGGGTCAGCACCAGGAGCGGAACGTCGGTCACGCCGAGGCGGTGAAGGCAGCGGTCGACCGGGGCGGGCTCGGGGCCGGTGTCCACGACGACGGCCTGTCCGGGGCCGGCCGACAGCGCCAGGGCGTCGCCCTGGCCGACGTCGCAGGCGACCATCTGCCAGCCGGGTGGCGGCCAGGAAGGGGCGATGACGCGCAAGGCGATGACCCCGACGAGGACGCCGGTCATGGCCGCGGCCGCGATGAGGCGGAGGAGGTGGCTGCGCAGGGCCAGGGCCGCCGCCCCGGCGCCCAGGAGAAGCGTGGCGGCGCCGAGGGCGCCGCTGGTCCAGGGGATCGTCGCGTAGGGCAGGGACGCGGCGGTCCGCGCGACCCAGATGATCCAGCCGACGGCGAGGCCGGCGGGCCACACGATCACGCGGGCGAGCGGCAGGGAGAGGGGGGCGGTGACCGTGGCGAGCGCGCCGAGGAGGGTGGCGGGGGCGACGGCCGGGGCCGCGAGCAGGTTGGCGAACACGGAGACGACGCCGATCTCCCCGGAGAGCATCACCAGGACGGGCGCGACGGCCACCTGGGCGGCGGCCGCGACGGCGAGGGCGGCCGCGAGCGGGTCCGGCATCCGGCGGGCGAGCCGCTCGTGCCAGGCCGGGGCCAGGACGAGCAGGCCGGCCGTCGCGAGGGCCGACAGCGCGAACCCGTAGGAGCGCGCCAGTTCCGGGTCGATGAGCACGAGGAGCAGCACCGCCGCCGCCAGGGCGGGCAGGCCCTGGCGCTGCCGTCCGGTGAACAGCGCCAGGAGGCTGATCAGGCCCATGACGGTCGCCCGGAGGACGCTCGGCTCCGGACGGGCGACGACCACGAACGCGCACACCGCGAGGACGGCGACGGGCGGGGCCCGGCGCCGCCCGAGCCCGGCGAGACGGCACAGCCCGAGGACCGCCCCGACGACGATCGCCAGATTCGCGCCGGAGACCACGAGGAGGTGGGTGAGCCCGGCGATCCGGAACTCCTCCGCGAGTTCGGGGTCGAGGCGCGAGGTGTCGCCGACGACCATTCCCGGAAGCACCGCGCGCCTGTCGGGCGGAAGCCGCGCCACGGCCGCCCGCAGGTTCGCCCGCACGTGCTCGGCGGCCCGCTGGATCGCCGACGGCGGCCCGAGGACGGTCGGCGGCCCGCGGACGATCACGACCGCGGCGAGCAGGCCGGGGCCCCGGGGCGGCACGAACCGGCCGCGGAGCCGCACGCGCTGGCTGGGGATCGGGCGGAGCCAGCGGGGATCGGCGGCGATCAGCAGCACCGGGACGCGGACCCCGGTTCGCCCCACGGCCTCCGCGCGGGCCCGAATGATGATCATCGGCCGTCCGTTCCCGGGCTTCGGCTGCGGGTCCCCGGTCACCACGGCTTCGGCCGTCGCGAATTCCCCCGCCCGGGCCAGTTCGCGCACGGGCCCCGTCCCGACGGCCGTCGTCCGCAGCGCCACTCCGCAGGCCGACGCCGCGGCACACGCCAGAGCCGCTCCGGCCACAAGCCGCCGCACATCACCCGAACCCCGCGCGGTGCCTCCATCCGCGCGCCCTGCGATTGAGGCAAGTCGCCTGGGCAAGCCCCCACGCCGGCCGCCGCCCACGCGCCGCGCAGTACCGGCATCCGAGCCGAGCGCGCTCGCAAAACGCTCGCCGAACGGGCGAGCACGCCCGTTGCCGCTCGCGTCGGCTGGGTGTTGCGGAGCGGTGGCGTCTGGCTGGGGTTGGGGGCGGTGGGTGGTCAGGAAGTAGAGGGACGCGGTGGCGGCGGTCGCGGCCAGGCCGTAGATGAGGGGCTCGGGCAGCCCTATGGTCGCGGCGGCCGCGAGCCAGGTGGCGAGGGCCGGGGCCAGGAGGCGGAGGTCGTGGGTCATACGCGGACCATCGTCTTCAGGTCGGCGAAGCGGTGGGCTCCGATGCCGCTGACGTCCTGGAGTTGCTCGACGGAGCGGAAGCCGCCGTGCTGGGTCCGGTAGGCGACGATGCGCTGGGCGAGGACGGGGCCCACGCCGGGGAGGCCGTCCAGTTGGTCGGGGGTGGCCGCGTTCAGGTCGAGCGGGGCGCCGGGCGCGCCCGTGGCGGTCGGGGCCGCGCCGCCGGGCGGCGGTGGGGACGGGGAAGGCGCGCGCACGCCGACCGGGATCTGCTCGCCGTCCACCAGGGGGCGAGCCAGGTTGAGGGTGCCTGTCTTCGCGCCCCGACGGACGCCGCCCGCGGCCTTGATGGCTTCGGCGACCCGGGAGCCGGACGGCAGGGTGACCACGCCCGGGTGCTCGACCTTGCCGAGGACGTGGACGACCACCGGGGAGGACGCCGCGGCCGCCGGGCCCGCCGACAGGGTCGGACGCGGTGCGCTGAGGGAGGCGGTCGCCGCGGGGGCCGCCGGCTGGGGACGCGGCCGGGCCAGCCAGAGGTATCCGACGGCCACCAGCGCGGCGAGCAAGCCCACGAGGACGAGCATGCGGACGTGGGAGCGGTCGGGCGCCGCGCGTAACCGGGCGGCCGGCGGCGCGTCGGCGGAGGCGGCGGACGGCTTCCACCGGCCGGTGAGGGCGTGCAGGCGGTCTTCGATGTCAGGTCTCATGGAGCCCGACGTTAAGGAGGCCGGTCGGGCGGGTGCGCGGAGTTCGGAAAGTGTGGATAACCCTGGGTCAGCGGCGCCGGGACGCCGCGGCCGCGAGGACGAGCAGCGCCGTCAGGAGGGCCGCGACGCGGGTCAACGTGCCGGGCGTCGCGAGGTAGACGCCACCGAAGACGGCGATCGCGAAGACGTTCGACAGCAGCGCGCCCGTGTTCGTCAGGGCGGAGACGGACGAGGCCTGCGCCGGTCCCGCGGCCCCGGTGATCCGGTCGACCAGAGGGCTGAAGGCGGCGGCGTGACCCGCCCCGGCGGCGTACAGGAGGGGCACCGCCAGGAGCACCGGCCAGCCGTCCCGGGTCAGGAGGGCCAGTGCCGAAGCGGCGGCGGCGAACGTGAGCAGGCCCCATGTCGGCAGGTTTCCTCTGAGAGAAAGGGGCAGGCGTGTCCATCCCAGGCCCGCCGTCGCGAAGCCCGCCGTGTACGGGAGGAACGTGAGCCCGGCGTGGAGCGGCGAGAAGCCGAGCACGTTCTGCAGGTAGAGCGCGAGCGTGAAGAGGAAGCCGGTGTAAGCGCCCATCACCGCGCAGGAGGCGAACAGGCCGGGCTTGATGAACGGTCTGCGCAGCACCGAAAGGTCCAGAAGCGGCGACGCCGTTCTCAGCTCATGGACGCAGAAGATGGTGAGCACAACGCATCCCGCTGCTATCGACAGCCACGTCCACAGCGGCCAGTGCTGTTCCCTGCCGAGAACCAGGGGTACGACGAGCGCGCCCATGCCGCAAGAGAGGAGGAGCACGCCGGGCACGTCCAGGCGGACGGCCTTCCTGTGTTCCGGCGGCATCAGACGTGGTCCTATGGCGAGGAGCACGGCCCCCACAGGGACATTGACCAGGAAGATGGGCCGCCAACTGCCGCCGAGGGTCACGATGACGCCTCCTGCCACCTGGCCCAGGGCGACCCCCAACGCCAGGACCATCGAGTACAGGCCGAGTGCAAGCGCCCTGGCCGCCCCCTCGAAGGACAGCTGGATCAAAGAGAGGACCTGCGGAAGCAGGAGTGCGGCCGCTGCACCCTGGCAGATCCTCGCGGCGACAAGGACGGCACCGGTCGGCGCCAACCCGCACGCCAGCGAGGCGACCGTGAAGCCGAACAGCCCTAGGAAGAACATCGTGCGGTGGCCGTAGCTGTCGCCCAGTCGCGCGCCCGTGACCACGAGGACGGCCAAGGCGAAGATGTAGCCGCCCGTGACGAGTTGCAGCAGAGAGCCGGACGCGTGCAGACCTTCCGCGATGTCCGGCATCGCCACCGCCACGATGGAGCCGTCCATCGACACCATTGCCTGCCCCGCGAGCAGCACCGTTAGAAGCCATCGTCCGACCATTCCGCGAGTGTGCTGGGCGGCCGTCCGGCGGCGCTTGAAGATGTTTGCCCCTGCGTACGATGGCGGGCATGCGTGAATCGACCACCGTGGCGGAGACGGAAGACTTCTCTGTCCACACGGTGCGCTGCACGGGGCACCAGCCCGGATGGTCGGAGCCCGAGCCGTTCACCGGGGATCAGATCGTCCTGGTGCGGTCGGGGCGGTTCCGCATGCGGTCGCGCCACGGACGCGCCGTCGTCGACCGCACCATGGGCTATGCCCAGACCGTCGGTGAGGAGGGCCAGTTCGCGCATCCCGCGGGCGGCGACGTGTGCACGTCGATCACGCTCTCCCCCGGCCTGTGGCGGCGCCCGTCCGGGACGGTCAGGGTCAGCGCGCGGGCAGACGTCGCACATCGCCTCCTCCTGCGCTCCGGCCCCGACGTGGCCTTCGAGACGGCCGAGCGGCTGATGGAGCTGCTCGCCCACCTCGCCGTGGACGAGCAGGGCGGGAAGCGCCGCGCCCTAGTCGACGAAGCACGCGAGGCCATGGCGAGCGGCCGTCAGGAAGCGGCCGGGCTCGTCTCGCTGGCGCGCCTCCTCGAGGTCTCCCCCTCCCACCTGAGCCGGACGTTCCGCCGCGAGACCGGCATGTCCCTGACCCGCTACCGGAACAGGATCCGCGTCGGGCTCGCACTGGACCGCCTGGAGCAGGGCGAGCGGGACCTGTCCGGCCTCGCCGCCGACCTCGGCTTCTCCGACCACGCGCACCTCACCCGGACGGTCAGGGCGGAGACCGGTCGCCCGCCGACCGTCCTGCGCCGCCTCCTGCGTCCCTGAGGTGCCCTGCGGGTCAGAGCTGGGGTGCGATGACGACGCCCACCATGCCGGGGCCGACGTGGGCGCCGATGACGGGGCCGACCTCGCCGACGTAGACGTCCTGGACGTGCGGGACGCGTTCGCGCAGGCGGGCGGCGAGGGTCTCGGCGCGGGCGGCGGCGGCGAGGTGCTGGACGCCGAGGTCGACCCGCCGGGCTCCGGCCTCGGCCACGGCCAGCTCCTCCAGCCGGGCCAGCGCCCGCGAGGACGTGCGGACCTTCTCCAGCGGCGCGATGCGCCCGTGGGTGATCTCCAGGAGCGGCTTCACCATCAGCGCGGAGCCCCACAGGGAGGCGGCGGCGCCGATCCGGCCGCCCCTCCGCAGGTGCTCCAGGGTGTCGACGTAGATGAGGGAGCGGGTGAGCCCGGCCCGCCGGGTGGCGGCGGACACGGCGTCGTCGGCGGACCCGCCCGCCATCGCGGCGGCGGCCGCGGAGAGGGCGGCGAATCCGAGGCCCATGCCGACGGTGCCGCTGTCGACGACCCGGACGGGCACGGGGGCGTCCTCGGCGGCGAGCCGCGCGGCCTCGACCGTGCCCGACATGGCGGAGGCCAGGTGCACGGAGACCACCTCGCGCGCGCCCGAGGCGGCGGCGGCCTCGTAGGCGTCGGCGAACCGCCGGGGCGCGGGACGGGACGTGGTGACGGGGTGCCATTCCTTCAGCGCCCGGGCGGCTTCGGCGGTGCTGATGTCGCGTTCGTCCCGGGTGGTGCCGCCGACGGCGATCTGCAGGGGGACGACGGTCAGCCCGTGCCGTTCGGCGAGCCCGGGGGGAAGGTAGGCGGTGGAATCGGTGACGACCGCGACCGCACTGCCCATGCCGGCGACACTACCCGCCCGCCGCGCGTCCTCCGTCAGGGCTGGACGGGGACGCCGCCGCGCCAGATGCGCAGGGCGCGGAGCCCGAACGCCCAGGCGAAGGCACCCTCGTGGTCGGCGTCCCACAGCACGATGTCGGCGAGCATGCCCGGGGCGAGGGAGCCGCGGTCGCCGACGCGCAGCGCGGCGGCACCGCCGAGGGTGGCGGCGCGCAGCGCCTCGGTCACGCTGAGCCCGAACATCGCGACCGAGAGCCCGATGACGAGGGGCATGGAGGTGATGCCGCACTGGCCGGGATTGTGGTCGGTGCCGAGGGCGACGGTGACGCCGCGGTCGAGCATCTGCCGGACGGGCGCGGGGGCGCGGCTGCTGTTGAGGGAGCTGCCGGGGCAGACGGTGGCGGTGACGCCGGCGTGGGCGAGGGCCTTGATGTCGTCGTCGTTGGCCTGGGTGAGCAGGTCGGCGGACGCGCAGCCGACCTCGGCGGCGACCTGCGCGGCGCCGATGCGCTCGTTGGCGCAGGCGTGCATGCGGGCCTTGAGGCCGGCGCGCTTGCCGGTGAGCAGGAGGGCGCGGGCCTCCTCGGCCGTGAAGTGGCCCTCGTCGCAGTAGACGTCGATGGAGTCGGCGCCGGCGACGGCGGCGTCGCCGGCCCACAGGCGGACGGCCTCGATGTAGTCGCGGCGGCGTCCGAAGAACTCGGGCGGCAGGATGTGCGCGGCGAGGAACGTGGCGTGGATGCGGGGCATGGAGGGCTCGCCCTCCAGCGACCGCAGCATCCGGATGTCGGCGAGCTCGCCGTCGCGGGTGAGGTGGTAGCCGGTCTTGGCCTCGACGGTGGTGGTGCCCGCGAGGATCCACTGGCGGAGCCGTTCGCGGACGCCGTTGCAGAGCGTCCAGGGGTCGGTGCCCCGGGTGACGGTCACGGTGGAGTTGACGCCGCCGCCCGCCGCGGTGATGGCCGAGTGGGACGAGCCGCTGGTGCGCATGGCGAGCTCGGCCCACCGGTTGCCCGCGTAGACGGGATGGGAGTGGGCGTCGATGAGGCCGGGCGTGACGAGGCCGCCGCCGAGGTTCTCGACGTGGTCGACGTCGACGATGTCGTCGATGATGCCGGGGACGCTCTGCGGGAGGTCGGAGGCGGGCCCGGCCCAGACGATGCGGTCGTCGTGGATGAGCACCGCGGCGTTGCTGCAGACGTCGGTGCCCGTCCAGAGCCTGCCGATGTTCGTCAACAGCCGTACCGTCATAGGGTCACCGACCTGGAGGGGGCCATGCGCACGTGAGCGCGGTGCAGGATGCCGTGGGGCGACGGTGCGGGCCGCGGTCCCTCGTTCGAGCGTTCGGACCTGCCATGGTTGGGCCACCTGCTCTCGATCCGAAACGCCGACTGGGTGCCGGCGGCTCCACCTGTGGAGGGTCGGGTGGCCGGGGGGCCACCGCTGGCAACGAGACCGGAGATATCGGTTTCGTCACGGTAGTGCACGGACCGTCGGTCCGACAACCTCTGATCGCAGCACATCGACACCCATCACCCCGCCCCTTGGCTCTACGACGGTACGGATTTCAACAGCACCGTCAAGCGGATTGGGGAAGCTGTCACCGTTCGGCGACCAAGGGGTGACTTCGGGCGTCCTCGAATAGGTCACTGTGACCGTCCCAAACCCACCGGGCCCCTGCGGAGGCGCCCGGTGGGCAAGGGATTCACGCGGTCGGCGAGACCGTCTCGTACTGGGCCAGTTCGCCCGCGAGGTCGACGGGGAGACGGGCGTGCAGGACGGTGCCCTCGGCGACGTGCTCCTGCTTGAGGACCTCGCCGCGCTCGTGCACGCGCGCGACGAGGTCGCCGCGCTCGTAGGGCACCAGGACGTGCAGCTCGCTCTCCAGACCCGGCAGGTCGGCCTCGATCGCGGCGCGCAGGTCCTCGATGCCGAACCCGGTGCGGGCGGACACGACGACGCTGTGCGGCTCGCGGCGCTGCAGGCGCGCG
Organism: Actinomadura coerulea; assembly: GCF_014208105.1. Taxonomy (NCBI): domain Bacteria; kingdom Bacillati; phylum Actinomycetota; class Actinomycetes; order Streptosporangiales; family Thermomonosporaceae; genus Actinomadura; species Actinomadura coerulea. The sequence continues at coordinate 364,332 of NZ_JACHMQ010000001.1, read as the reverse complement.
ATCGCCAGCTCGTCGGCGGCGTCCGCCTTGTTGATCACGATGATCTCGGGGATGCGGTCCGCGCCGATCTCGCGCAGCACCTCGCGGACGGCGTCGATCTGCGCCTCGGGGTCGGCGTCGGAGCCGTCGACGACGTGCAGGACGAGCCCGGCGTCGGTGACCTCCTCCAGCGTCGAGCGGAACGCCTCGACGAGCTGGTGCGGCAGGTGCCGGACGAACCCGACGGTGTCGGCCAGGGTGTAGGCGCGGCCGCCCGGCGTCTCGGCGCGCCGGACGGTGGGGTCGAGGGTGGCGAACAGCGCGTTCTCCACCAGCACCCCGGCGCCGGTGAGCCGGTTGAGCAGGGACGACTTGCCCGCGTTGGTGTAGCCGGCGATGGCCACGGCGGGCACCTGGTGGCGGCGCCGCTCGCCGCGCTTGGTGTCGCGCGACTTGGACATCTCGGCGATCTGGCGGCGCAGCTTGGCCATCCGGGTGCGGATGCGCCGCCGGTCCAGCTCGATCTTGGTCTCGCCGGGGCCGCGGCCGCCGATGCCGACGCCGCCCGCGGCGCGCCCGCCGACCTGCCGGGACAGGTTGCCGCCCCAGCCGCGCAGCCGCGGCATCAGGTAGTCGAGCTGCGCGAGCTCCACCTGCGCCTTGCCCTCGCGGCTCTTGGCGTGCTGGGCGAAGATGTCCAGGATCAGCGCCGTCCGGTCGATCACCTTGACCTGGACCGTCTCCTCCAGGTGCCGCAGCTGGCTCGGCGCCAGCTCGCCGTCGCAGATGACGGTGTCCGCGCCGGTGGAGATGACGATGTCGCGCAGCTCCGCCGCCTTGCCGGAGCCGATGTAGGTCGCCGGGTCGGGGCGGGTCCGGCGCTGGACGAGTCCCTCGAGCACCTGCGAGCCCGCGGTCTCGGCGAGTAGCGCCAGCTCGCGCAGGGAGTTCTCGGCCTCCGCGGCCGTCCCCTCCGTCCACACGCCGACGAGCACGACGCGCTCCAGCCGGAGGGCCCGGTACTCGACCTCGGTGACGTCGGTCAGTTCGGTGGACAGGCCCGCGACGCGGCGAAGCGCCCGCCGGTCTTCCAGGTCGAGCTCGCCCGTCAGGGGCTCGTACTCGATCTCGTCAGGAGTCTGGGTCTGGGTCTGGTCTGCAGAGAAAGGTTGTGTCATATGTCCTCGTAGAACGCCGCTTCGCGGCCGTATCTTCCCCGGCGATCGTCTCACGCGCCGTCCCCAGCGGTCACCTGGTTATCACCCTGTTTCCCCTTGGGTTGACGCAAGCGCGCGCGGGGAGGTCTGCAGGGAACCCCGCTTTGACCGGCCTCCGTACCGGCGAGTACCGTTCTCCACACAACAGAAGTCGAATTTCGCTATACGAAAGGGCAGGCAGATGGCTGGACTGGAAGGCATCGAGGTCACCGGACCCCTCGGCGAGCGGTACGAGGAGATCCTGACCCCCGAGGCGCTCGGCCTGCTCGCCGCCCTGCAGCGCGAGCTGGGCACCCGCCGCAAGGAGCTGCTGGAGGCGCGCGCGGAACGCCAGCGCAAGCTGTCCGCCGGCGGGACGCTCGACTTCCTGCCCGAGACCGCCGGCGTCCGCGGCGACGACTCCTGGCGCGTCGCCGCGCCCGCGCCCGGCCTGGAGGACCGCCGCGTCGAGATCACCGGCCCGACGGACCGGAAGATGACGATCAACGCGCTGAACTCGGGCGCCAAGGTGTGGCTGGCCGACTTCGAGGACGCCAACACCCCGCTGTGGAACAACATGGTCGAGGGGCAGCTCAACCTGCGGGACGCCCTCGACCGCACCATCGACTTCACCGACGCCAAGAGCGGCAAGTCCTACGCGCTGAAGGACGACGGGGAGCTCGCGACGATCGTCGTCCGGCCGCGCGGCTGGCACATGGAGGAGAAGCACCTGCTCGTCGACGGCGAGCCCATGTCCGGGTCGCTGTTCGACTTCGGCCTGTACTTCTTCCACTGCGGCCGCAGGCAGCTGGACAAGGGCAAGGGCCCCTACTTCTACCTGCCGAAGATGGAGAGCCACCTTGAGGCGCGGCTCTGGAACGACGCGTTCAACCTCGCCCAGGACGCCCTGGAGATCCCGCGCGGCACCATCCGCGCGACCGTGCTGATCGAGACGATCCCGGCCGCGTTCGAGATGGAGGAGATCCTCTACGAGCTGCGCGACCACTCCGCCGGCCTGAACGCGGGCCGCTGGGACTACCTCTTCTCGGTGATCAAGAAGTTCCGGGACCGGGGCGCCGACTACGTGCTGCCCGAGCGCAACGCGATCACGATGACCGCGCCGTTCATGCGGGCCTACACCGAGCTGCTCGTCCGGACGTGCCACAAGCGGGGCGCCCACGCGATCGGCGGCATGGCGGCGTTCATCCCGTCCCGCCGCGACGAGGAGGTCAACAAGGTCGCGCTGGAGAAGGTCCGCGCCGACAAGACCCGCGAGTCCGGCGACGGCTTCGACGGCTCCTGGGTCGCCCACCCCGACCTCGTCCCGGTCTGCCGAGAGGTGTTCGACGGCGTTCTCGGCGACAGGCCGAACCAGCGCGACCGGCTCCGCGAGGACGTGCACGTCTCCGCCGCCGACCTGCTCAACGTCAAGGCGACCCCGGGTGAGATCACCGAGGCGGGCCTTCGCAACAACATCGACGTGGCGCTGCGCTACCTGGCCACCTGGCTGGACGGCGCCGGCGCGGTCGCGATCCACAACCTGATGGAGGACGCGGCCACCGCGGAGATCTCCCGCTCCCAGGTCTGGCAGTGGATCTACAACGGCGTCTCCACCGCCGAGGGCCAGAAGATCACCAGGGAGTGGGTGGAGCGGCTCCTGGACGAGGAGCTGGGCAAGATCCGCGAGGAGCTCGGCCAGGCGTACAACGAGCCCCGCTACAACCAGGCCGTGGAGCTCTTCAAGGAGGTCACGCTGGCCGACGAGTACTCCGAGTTCCTCACCACGCCGGCCTACCAGCAGTTCCCGTAGGGGGCCCGGCTCCGGCGGCCTCCGCGGACCGTCCGGAAAGGCGTTCCGGACGGTCCGCCGGACCTTGCGGCGGGTCGGCGGGCGAGGGATCGTGGAGAGGGTGGAGACCATGCTCACGGCGCTCGGACTCCGGCTGGAGGCACTGCTCGGGACCGACCGGGTGATCACCGACCCGGTGCGGCTGCGCACCTACGACTGCGACGGCCTCACCAACCACCGGTCCACGCCCGGCGTCGTCGTGCTGCCCGACACGGCCGAGCAGATCGCCGCGATCGTGCGCGAGTGCGCGGCGGCCGGGGTGCCCTACGTCGCGCGCGGGTCGGGCACGGGCCTGTCGGGCGGCGCGCTGCCCCGCGCGGACGGCGTGCTGATCGTCACGTCCCGGATGAACCGGATCCTGGAGATCGACATCCCCGGGCAGCGGGCCGTGGTGGAGCCCGGAGTGATCAACCTGGACGTGACGCGGGCCGTCCGCCCGCACGGGTACTACTTCGCGCCCGACCCCTCCAGCCAGCAGATCTGCTCGGTGGGGGGGAACGTCGCGGAGAACTCCGGCGGCGCGCACTGCCTGAAGTACGGGTTCACCGCCCACCACGTGCTGGCCTGCGAGGTGGTCACGCCCGACGGCGAGCTGGTCGACCTGGCCGCGGACGGGCCCGGCTACGACCTGCTCGGCGTGTTCGTCGGGGCGGAGGGCACGCTCGGCATCGCCACCAAGATCACGGTCCGGCTGACGCGGGTCCCCGAGACCGTGCAGACGCTGCTGGCCGCGTTCGGCTCGATCGAGGCGGGCGGCGCCGCGGTGTCGTCGATCATCGGCGCGGGCGTCGTCCCGGCGGCGATCGAGATGATGGACGCCCTGGCGATCGAGGCGGCCGAGGCGGCGGTGCGCTGCGAGTACCCGCCGGGCGCCGGCGCGGTGCTGATCGTGGAGCTGGACGGCCCGGAGTCCGAGGTCGCCGCCCAGTTCACCGAGGTGGAGCGGATGTGCCGGGACGCGGGCGCCTTCGAGATCCGCATCGCCGCCGACGACGCGCAGCGGGCGCTGATCTGGAAGGGGCGCAAGTCGGCGTTCGCGGCCGTGGGCCGGATCAGCCCGGCCTACCTCGTCCAGGACGGCGTCATCCCCCGGACGGTGCTCCCGGACGTCCTCGCCAGGATCGACGCCCTCTCGGCCAAGTCGGGCGTGCGGGTCGCGAACGTGTTCCACGCGGGGGACGGCAACCTGCACCCGCTGGTGCTGTTCGACGACGCCGAGCCGGGCGCGGAGGAGCGCGCCGAGGAGGTCTCGGGCGCGATCCTCGACCTGTGCATCGAGCACGGCGGCTCCATCACGGGCGAGCACGGGGTCGGCGTCGACAAGGCCCGGTACATGCCGCGCATGTTCACCGGCGCCGACCTGGACACGATGCAGATGGTCCGCTGCGGCTTCGATCCGGCGGGGCTGTGCAATCCGGGCAAGGTCTTCCCCACGCCGCGGCTGTGCGGGGAGGTGCCCGGAAAGCGCAAGGGCCCGCACCCGTACGAGGGAAAGGCGGACATCTTCTGATGGGGCCCCTGGACGCCTTGGCGAAGGTCTGCGGCGATGTACGGCCCGGTGAGCCCGCGGAAGGCGTGCTCGGCGTGGAGCCCGCACTCGTCGCGGCGCCGAAGGATCTGACCGAGGCAGCCGACGTCATGCGCGTGGCCGCCGAGAAGGGTCTGGCCGTCGTCCCGCGTGGGGCCGAGACCCGGTTGGACTGGGGCGAGCCACCGGAACGCTGCGATCTGCTCGTCGACAGCCATCGGCTCAACAGGCTCGTCGAGCACACGGCCGGCGACCTCGTCGCCAAGGCGGAGGCCGGGCTCGCGATGGCGGAGTTCGCCGAGAGGCTGGCCGAACGAGGGCAGCGGCTCGCGCTCGACGTCCCGCTGCCGGGCTCGACGGTCGGCGGGACGATCGCCACGAGCGCCGCCGGTCCCCTGCGCACGCTCTACGGCACGCCCAGGAACCTGGTCATCGGGCTCACGGTCGTCCGGGCGGACGGGCAGGTCGCGCGCTCCGGCGGCAAGGTCGTCAAGAACGTCGCCGGGTACGACCTGGGGCGGCTCTTCTGCGGCTCCTACGGAACGCTCGGCCTGATCGTTGACGCCACGTTCCGCCTGCACCCGATCCCCGAGGCGACCGCTTACGTGACGTGCGCCGTCGACGGGCCGGAGGACACGCACGATGCGGTCCAGACCGTCCTGCACTCCCCTGTCGCCCCGAGCGCGGTCGAATACATCAGCCCGGGGACGGTCGCGGTCTTCCTGGAAGGCGTTCCCGACGGCGTCGCCGCGCGCGCTCGGCAGACGGCTGAGCTCCTCGGAGAGAAGACCGAGCTCTCCGAGACCGCCCCGGACGGCTGGGGCCTCTACCCAGAGGGCACCACCCTCATCGACATCGGCGCCCCGCCGTCCTCGCTCCGCGACGTCATCACCACGCTGGGCCCGGACATCGCCGCCACCTTTAGCGCCGGCGGGCACGGTCACGTGGGCCTCCCCGCCGGACTCGGCCCGAACGAGGTCGCCGACGTCCTCGGTCGCCTGCGGGACGTGCTGAGGACGCACCGCGGTCACGCCGTCGTCCGCTACGCGCCGCAAGAGGTGCGCGGCGAGATCGACCTGTGGGGTCCGGTTCCGGCGCTGACGCTGATGCGACGGGTGAAGGACCAGTTCGACCCGGATCACCGGCTGTCCCCGGGCCGTTTCGTAGGAGGGATGTGATGAGCGCCCAGGACGACCTTCCGAACCTGCTCAACGACTGCGTGCACTGCGGGTTCTGCCTTCCGACATGCCCCACCTATGTGCTGTGGGGCGAGGAGATGGACTCCCCCAGGGGCCGCATCCATCTGATGCAGCAGCACGCGGACGGCGAACCGCTCAGCGGGCCGATGGTCGAGCACTTCGACCGCTGCCTGGGATGCATGGCGTGCGTGACGTCCTGCCCGTCCGGTGTGCAGTACGACCGGCTCATCGAGATGACCCGCGCCGACGTCGAACGCGAACACCCCCGTTCGCTGAGGGAACGCGCCATACGGGAGCTGGTCTTCCAGCTGTTCCCGTACAGGCGGAGACTCCGCGCCCTGCGCGCCCCCCTCCGCGCCTACCAGAGGTCGGGGCTGGAACGGCTCGTGCGGCGCAGCCGCCTACTGGAACGTGTTTCACCGTCCTTGGCGGCGATGGAACGGCTCGCACCGCCCCTCGGAAAGGCGCCGAGGCTCCCCGAGCGGGTCGCCGCGCGCGGGGAGCGCCGCGCCACGGTCGGGATGCTGACCGGGTGCGTCCAGGGCGAGTTCTTCCCGGGCGTCAACGCCGCCACGGCCCGCGTGCTGGCCATGGAGGGCTGCGACGTCGTCATCCCGAGAGGGCAGGGATGCTGCGGCGCGCTGTCCCTGCATTCGGGGCGGGAGGAGGAGGCCCGCGCCTTCGCCCGCCGGACGGTCGAGACCTTCGAGGCCGTCGACGTGATCGTGGTGAACTCCGCGGGCTGCGGCTCCGCGATGAAGGAGTACGGGGCGCTGCTGGCCGACGACCCGCGGTGGTCCGGGCGGGCGGAGGCGCTCTCGGCCAGGACGCGGGACCTCGCCGAGTACCTGGTGGAACTCGGGCCGCGGGCGGAGCGGCGGCCGCTTCCGGTCACGGTCGCCTACCACGACGCCTGCCACCTCGCCCACGCGCAGGGGGTCCGGAGCCAGCCCCGCGAACTGCTCGCCGCCATCCCCCGGCTGACCGTCCGCGAGATCGCCGAACCGGACATCTGCTGCGGGTCGGCCGGAACCTATAACCTGTTCCAGCCGGAGGCCGCCGGGGAGCTCGGCGACCGCAAGGCGGTGAACGTGGACGCCACCGGAGCCGAACTGCTGGTCGCCGCCAACCCCGGCTGCTCGATGCAGATCGCCACGGCGCTGCGCCGGCGCGGGGCCGCCATCGCGGTCGCGCACACCGCGCAGGTGCTGGACGCGTCCCTGCGAGGACTCGGCCGAGACGCCCTCATCGCGCGCGGTTCGTAGCTCGCGGACCGTGACCGCCGCCGATCCGGGCGTCAGGTATCGTGACCTGCCCGCCGTGGGCAGGGACACGCCGACCGAGCCGGAGAGGGCCGAGGGAGCACGACGACCATGTCCGACAGCCGCCAGCCGTACCGCTCGCACCGCCGCAGGAAGAAGAGCCACGCGGGGAGGCTCGGACTCGCCGGCGCCCTGACCGGCGCCGTCGGGATCGCCGCGGTGGCCGGAGCGATCGTGGTCCTGCGCCCCGGGACGAGCGACCGCGCGCAATCCTCCGCGCCCAGCCTCGCCAGCCAGGGCGACGGCGCGGCGGTCACGTCCGTGCCCGCCCCGAAGGCCGGCCCGCCGGTCGGCTTCACGACCCCCGAGGGGTACGGCTACAGCCTCGCCGCCGTCATGGCCGGGACGTCGCGGCAGCCGCTCGGCGCGACGCCGGCCCCGCCGTCCGGGACGACCTACGCCTACGCCGACTACGTCCTCACCAACAGCGGGCGGCGGCCCGTCCTGCTGGACTTCCCCGCCGACCTGTTCATGCCGAAGTCGCGGATCCCGTCGTCGGCGCAGGAGCGGTGCATGCCGCAGGCGGGCATCCCGGACGACATGTGCACCCTCCCGAACCACAGCAAGATCACCGCGCGGGTCGGCGGGTCGAAGGCGCCGGTCGAGGACGGCGGCGACACGATGATCCCGGCGGGCGCCTCCTACGTGGTCCGCGTCGCCTCCGACCTCCCGGTCGAGGAGGACCTCTCCGCCGACGACCTGCGCCTGTACGTGTGGAACGCGCGCTTCACCAGCGACCGCAAGGGCGTCCGGCTCGCCTTCCCGTGAGCGTCACCGGCGGGCGAAACCGATGTCCTGATAGGCGGGTCTCCGGAAGCCGCCGGCCCCCACGTTCGCGAGGTCCGCGCGCACCGCGACGAGCTGGGGGCGCTGGTACAGCGGCAAGACCGACGCCTGTCGCCAGATGAGCCGGTCGGTCCTGTTCACCAGGGCGTGAGCTCTCTCGGGGGCGAGCTCCGTGATGGCCTGGTCCATCGCCGCGTCGATGGCGGCGCTGCCGATCCGCGAGTAGTTCTGCTGGACGTTCCGTCCGTGCGGTCGCGCGAAGACCGCCTCCATCTGCGAGACGGGGTACGAGGTGCCGAGCCAGGAGAACGGAACGATGTCCATGTTCCCGGGCGTGACGTACCGCTCGAAGACGTCGTCCGCGGGAACGACCTGGATGTCCACTCGGACGCCGATGCGTTCGAGTAGCGCACGCGTCAGCTCTCCTTCTCGCCTGCTGATGGGCACCCCGGACGGAATCACGAAACGCAGCGCGAGCGTGCGTCCCGCCTTGGAGCGGTACCTGCCTCGCGGTGTCCAGCCCGCCTCGTCCAGCAGCCGTCTGGCCCGCGCGGGGTCGTAGGTGCCGAGCCCGCCGGAGTTGTCCTGGTATCCGGCCTGGGTGTTGACGTAGAAGTGGTTTCCGAGCGTCTGGACCGGCACGCCGAGGCCCGACAGGTCGGATCGTGCGATCACATGCCGGTCGATGCCGAGCATGACCGCCTGGCGCACCCTGGCGTCGGACAGGATGGGGCCGGCCGCGTTGAACGTGAAGTTCCGCCAGTCCGGCCCGCCGGCTCTGCGGACGGCGGCGCCGGGAACGCCCTGGACGCGCTGCAGCGCGTCCGCGTCGAGGCCGATGTCCATCAGGTCGATCTCGCCGTTGGCGAATGCACCGGGCATCGCGCTGGTGTCCATGGCGCGGTACACGATCCGGTCGAGCTTTGCCGGCGCACCCCACCATGCCGGGTTCCGCACCAGGGTCAGCGTCTTGGCCGTCCGGTCGATCCGCTGGGGACTGAACGGTCCGGCCGTGACAGGCAGGCGGCCCAACCACCCTGCGTTGAACGCGCGTGGGCTGGAGTAGGCGGTAGCCGGGTACAGGGGGCTGAACAGACTGCGCCAGTCCGCATAGGTTCGGTCGAACGTCACCTCGACCTCGTGTTCATCGGCGCCGCGCTCGACCCGCTCGATCTGCCGGTAACCGGTGACGGTCGAGACCTCGTAGCGCGGGTCGCGTCCAGACAGGGCATGGGCCTGCGCCAGAAAGTCGGCGTAACCGATGGGCCGGCCGTCCGACCACCTGGCACGCGGGTTGAGCCTGTAGGTCACCGTCTGGCCGTGCCGGGTCCGCTTCACCGTGGCCGCCTCCAGATACTCCGGGACGGGATGCGGGACGGCCTTCTCATCGGCACGCATCAGATACGGCAGGACGCCCTGGACGACGTGCTCCACCGTGCCCTTGGCGCCGTTGATGTGGTTGGTGTTCCACTGGGACGGGAACTCGGGGAGCGGCCAGCGGAGCGTTCCGCCGTTCAGGACGCGGGCACGCGGAGTCGGGTTCACATCCGCCGCAGGCAGCGCCCCGGACGCGTTGGACGTCGACGCCGCCGGAGCACGGCACCCAGTGCCGCCCATAAGCGTGAATCCAAGAAGGACCGCAGCGACAACCCGTCTCATCGTTCGGACTCCGCCGGGACGAGCGGGTGGTGGCAGGCGACGGAGTGGTCGGCCGCCATGGCAGAGGGCATCGGATCGTGGTCTTCGCATAGGCGTCTGTCGTCGAGGGTGAGCGTTGCGTAGTGCGGGCAGCGCGCGCGGAACCGGCACCCAGAGAGCTCGACGACGGAGCCGGGCGGGTCACCGTGCAGAAGGAAGCGGCGAGTTCTATTTCGGTCCGGGCTGGCTGAAGGCATCGCGTCCAGCAGCGCCTGCGTATAGGGATGGGCGGGAGCCCCGTACACACCGGCGACCGGCCCGATCTCAACGACGCGCCCCATGTACATCACGGCGACCCGGTCGGCGAAGCCCCGCACCAGGGCGAGGTCGTGGGTGACGAACAGGCACGCCAGGCCGAGCCGCACCCGAAGCCCTTCCAGCAAATCCATGACGCTCGCCTGCACGACGGTGTCCAGTGCGGACACAGGCTCGTCCAGAAGCAGAAGGCGGGGTTCTAAGGCGAGAGCTCTGGCCAGAGCCACACGCTGTCTTTGCCCGCCCGAGAGCGCATGTGGGAAACGCCGCGCATGGCCGGGTTTCAAGCCCACCAGCGCAAGGAGTTCCTCTACGCGACCACCGATCGGTAAGCGGTGCGCGATGAGCGGTTCGGCAAGGATGTCGGCCACCCGCATCCGTGGGTTCAGCGAGGCGTAGGGATCCTGGAACACGACTTGGACGTCCTTGCGTAAGGCCTTGCGGTGGGCGGCGCGCAAGGCGGCCGTGTCCTGGCCCAAGACGGTGACGCGCCCTTCCTGAGGGCGGGACAACCGCAGAATCTCCATCAGCGTCGTGGTCTTGCCGGACCCCGACTCCCCCACCAGCGCGAGCGTCTCACCCTGACGGACGTCGAAGCCAACACCGTCCACGGCCCGCACCTCTCCGGCCCGCCGCCGCAGCAGCGTCCCTCTGAAAAGGGGGTAGCGACGGGCAAGGGCGTCCACCTGGAGAACCACCGGACGCTCAGGCCGAGCACGAGGAACCGGGGCATCACCCGCACGCGGCCACGAGCGCAGCAGGCGGCTCGTATACGGCGTCCGGGGCCGAGAGAAGACCTGCTCCACCGTGCCCGTCTCCACGACTCGCCCGTCGCGCATCACCATCACGCGGTCCGCGAAGCCGGCGACGGCCCCCGGATCATGGCTGATCAGCACGATCGCGGCCCCGCTCGCCTCCCGGGCGGCCCGCAGGACGTCCAGCACCTGCGCCCGGACGGTCGCGTCGAGGGCCGAGACGGGCTCGTCGGCCACGATCGCGACCGGGTCGTTCGCGACGGCCATGGCGATCATCACGCGCTGCCGCATCCCGCCGGACAGCTCGTGCGGGTAGCAGCGGGCCCGTCGCGCCGCCTCCGGCATACCGACCAGTTCGAGCAGGTCCAGAGCACGAGCACGCGCCGCCGAGCGGCTCACGGCCGAGTGGATCCGGACGGCCTCGACGATCTGGTCTCCCACCCTGCGGACGGGCGACAGCGCCGACGACGGATCCTGGAAGACCATCGCCAGGTCCTTGCCGCGCACCCGCGAGAGTTCCGCGTCGGACCGTCCCAGCAGTTCCTGACCGCGCAGCCGCACGGAGCCCGTCACGCGCGCTCCCTCCGGGAGCAGCCCCATCAGAGCGAGCGCGAGCGCGGTCTTGCCGGCCCCCGACTCGCCGACGATCCCGAGCGCCTCCCCGGCCCCGACCGAGAAGCTCACGCCGCGCAGGGCACGCGCGCCCCCCGCGTGATCGACCGCCAGGCCGGCGACCCGCAGGACCGTCAACGTCCGGCCTCCGGGTCGAGAGCGTCCCGCAGCCCGTCACCGAGCAGGTTCACCGCGACGACGATCGAGACGAGCAGTCCGGCGGCGAACCCGAACGCCCACGGATGCGCGGTCGCCCCGCCCCGGCCGTCGGCGATCACCGTGCCGAGCGAGACGTCCGGCGGCCGCGTCCCGAACCCGAGGTAGGACAGCCCGCTCTCGGCGACGATCGCGATGCTCACGTTCAAGCTCGCGTCCACCGCCAGCAGCGACGCCAGCCCGGGCGCCACATGCCGCGCGACCAGCCGCGGCGTGCCGACGCCGAGGTACCGCGCGGCCAGCACGTGGCCGCGGTCCCGCAGGGAGAGCGTCGCGGCCCGCACCGCGCGGGCCGTGACCATCCACATGAACGCGGCCAGCAGCGCCGCGAGCACCGGCCGCCCTCCTGCGGTCCGGGACGCCAGGACGGCCACGATCAGGAAGGACGGGAGCACCAGCAGAAGATCGACGCCCCACATGAGCACCCGGTCGGCCCTGCCGCCGAGGAGCCCGGCCGCGGTCCCGACGACGGCGGCGAGTCCCGTCGACAGCAGGGCGGCGCTCAGGCCGACCAGGAGCGAGTTCTGCGCACCGCGCAGCGTGAAGGCGAAGACGTCGCGTCCGCTCTGGGTCGTGCCGAGCCAGTGGCCGCCGGACGGCCCCTGCCGGAACGCCGTGAAGTCCGTCTCGTCCCATCCCCACGGCGAGGCGAGCGGCCCGGCGAAGGCCAGGAGGAACAACAGCCCGAGCAGGACCGCCCCGGCCGCCGTCCGACGACCGCAGGTCATGGCGTGCCCCCGGTGCGGACGCGGGGGTCCAGCGCGGCGGCCAGCACGTCGGACCCGAGCGCTGCCAGGACGACGGCGCAGGCCGCGAGGCATTCGACGGCGGCGACGGCGTTGACGTCGCCGCGGGAGACGGAGTCGACGAGCCACTCCCCTACCCCGTGCCGCCCGAAGGCCGTCTCGGTGAACACCCCGCCGAGGAGCACCAGTCCGGACGTGTAGGCGAAATAGGTGGTCATCGGGACGATCGCGGTCCGGAGCCCGTACCGCAGCAGGGCATCGCGCCGCCGCAGCCCCCTGGCCCTCGCGGCGCGCACGTGATCGGCGTGCAGCACGTCCAGCATCAGGCCGCGCTGGTAGCGGGCGTAGAGGGCGAGTTGGCAGAGCGCGATCGTGGCCGTGGGCAGCAGCAGCCGGCGCGCCCGATCCGCGAGATCCCAGAGCCGGCCCCCCGGCGCCCCCGGCGCGGACTCCCCCACCCAGACGAACAGCCGCATTCCCAGGGCGTCGTTGGCTTCACCCGCCACGATCTGTAAGAGCACCGCGAGGACGAACACGGGAACGGCCAGCAGCAGGTAGGAGCCGCCGGAGACCAGCCTGTCGGCCGCCCGACCGTGCCGGGCGGCGGCGTAGGCGCCGAGGGCGACGCCCAAGGCGCCTCCCAGGACGGCCCCTGGAGCGACCAGGCGGAAGCTCACTCCGAGCCGGCGCCGCAACTCGCCTTCGACCGGCTCGCCGTCCCACGTCCGGCCGAAGTCGCCCTGGGCCACGCCCCCGGCCCAGGTGAGGTACCGCTCCGCCAAAGGCTTCCGGTCATCGAGGTTGAGCGCACCGAGCCGCGCGTCGATGACGGCCTGCGGCGGACGGGGCGCCCGGTCCTCGAGAACCGCCCGAGGATCGAGCGCCGCGGCGGCGAGCAGGTAGCCGAGGCTGGCGGCGAGCACGGCCAGCGCCGCGTGGTTCACCACCCGCCGCACCATGAACGTCGCCACCGTCCGCCCCTCCGCACACCACCCAGAAGTCACCGAATGCTATTGATTGGCCACGGAACGCGTACAGGATTCGGCAAGAGTCACGGCCGTGGAGGTCACGCGAGTGCCGGTTCGCGGCCGCGCTCGGCCTCGCCGGCCGAACGCCTCCGCAGACCGCCGAAGACCGCCGTCCCGGCGGTGCGCCAGGCGAGGGACGGGATGGCGAACGTCATCAGCACCGCGGCCGCGAGACCGGCGCCGTCTACCGGTACTTCAGAAGCAAGAACGAGATCATCGAGGCGAACATCGCCACCGTGATCGGCGACAGCGACCCGCTGCTCCCGGTCGACGAGATCTGCTCCCCGCCGACACCGACGCCGTGGCCGCCGGGAAGACGCTGTTCGCGCTGTTCCCCGGCTTCCTGATCCAGCGCCTGCTCCTCGATGACTTCACCGCCGAGGACATGAGGCGCGGCGTGCAGGCCCTGACGCGCGAGAGCATGCTGACTCCGGGGTCCTGAACCGCCCCTCCCCGCACGCGTGCCCCGCCCCTCCCCGCACCCCGACACGCCCGGGACCCGGGCATGCGGCCATGACTGGCCGCTGACCTGCACCTTCCGTTCATCTCGGGCGTTTCCCCGGCTACCATCACGGCACGCCCGCACGCATCGCGACCGGAAGCCCTCCGCCCGACCGGTCCGGCGGTGTCCTCAGGCGGACGCGCTCGGCACTGCGGTACAGGGAGCTGCGCGTTTTAACATTCCATTACTTTCGGGCGGGGAGTGTGCATGGAGACGGAAGAGCACGACCGCGCGGCGGGGCGCGTGGGCGCCCTCCTCGCGCTGACCGCGGTCGCGTCCGTCGCCGCGTCACTGATCATCGGCGCCCGAGTGCCGTCCGACCTGCGGATGGTGTGGTGGCATCCGGAGATCCTGGTCGCTCTCGCCTGGACGCCCGTCGGCGCCGTCCTGCTGCGGCACCGTCCCGGGCTCACCGTCGCCTGGCTCATGGTCGGCGCGGGTTTCAGCGCCTCCCTGTACGTGCTGTCGCTCAACCTCGGCCCCTGGCTCGAACTCCACCGGTGGGCCGGAGCCGGCTTCGTCCAGTGGCTCGCCGTCTGGCTGTGGGCCGTTGACACCTACGCCCTGACCCTCGTACTTCCGCTGATCTTCCCGGACGGGCGGCTGGTGTCGCGGTGGTTCCGGCCCGCCCTCGCCCTCGCCTGCCTCGTCCCGGTCATCGTCTGCGCGCACCTGACGATCGACCCCGGCGTGCGGCGCTGGCACAACGGCGTCTCGGTGTACCCGTTCGAGGAGATCCCGCTCCCGATCAGCGCGGTCATCGTCACCGCCCTGGCGGCGGGCCTGTTCTCGGTGGCGGTGCGGTTCGTGCAGGCGCCGCCGGACGTCCGGCGGCAGATCGCCTGGGTGGTCTATCCGGGCATCCTCGCCGAGGCGGTCATCTTCGTCGGCGAGAACGGCCCGATCGGCGACCCGCTGCGCGACCTCACCATCGTCGCGGTCCCCATCTGCGTCGCGATCGCGATCACCCGCTACCGGCTGTACGACATCGACCTCGTGGTCAGCCGGACGCTGGTGTACGCGGGGCTCGTCGTCGTCATCACCGGCGTGTACTTCGCGCTCGTCGGGACGGCGAGCCTGCTGGCCCACGGCCGCGGCACCCTCGCCGGGCTCGCCGGGGCGATCGTCGCCGGCGCGGTCTTCGAGCCCGTCCGGCGGCGCCTGCAGCGCATGGTGGACGCGTTCATCCACGGCGAGCGCGACCCGTACCGGATCGCCGACCGGCTGAACCGGCGGCTGCAGACCGCCGCGAACCCGGGCGCCGCGCTCGCCGTCGCCGCCGAGGTGGCGCGTTCGGCCCTGCACGCGACCGGTGTCACGATCGAGGTGCTGGACCGCGACGGCCGGACGGTCTCGGCGGAGGACGGCGTGCTCGGCGAGCGCCCCCAGCTCATCCCGCTGGTGTGGCACGGGGAGCCGGTGGGGCGCCTGCTGTTCGGCGTCACCCGCACCCCGGACGCGCGCCTGTCGAACGTCCTCGCCCGCAACCTCGCCGAGCTGGCGAACGCGGCGCGGCTCTCCGCGGACGTCCAGCGCTCCCGGGAGCACATCCTGCGCACGCGGGAGGAGGAGCGGCGGCGGCTGCGCCGCGACCTGCACGACGGGCTCGGGCCGACGCTGGCCAGCCTCGCCATGACGGTGGACGCCGCGCGCATCACGCTGAGGACCGACCCCGAGGCGGCCGACGGGCTGCTGGAGGAGCTGCGCGCCACCATGGGGCGCACGATCGGCGACATCAGGGAGCTCGTGTACGGCCTGCGGCCGCCCGCCCTGGACGATCTCGGGCTGGAGGGCGCGATCCAGGCGCTCGGCGGCGTCGTCGCCGCCGGGGACGGCCCGCGGGTGGACGTGCGCGTCGAGGGCGACCTGAAGGGCCTGCCGGCCGCCGCCGAGGTCGCCGCGTACCGGATCGTGCAGGAGGCGCTGACCAACGTCCACCGGCACGCCGGCGCGGGGTGCGCCGAGGTGCGGCTGCGTCTGAACGGCGATCTGCACGTCACCGTCGACGACGACGGTGTGGGGTTGCCCGACCATGTGCGTTCCGGCATCGGCATGTCATCGATGCGCGAACGTGCGGCCGAACTGGGGGGATCCTGCACGGTGGGGCCCGGCCCCAAGGGCGGGACCCTGGTCCGCGCCAGACTGCCGGTCAACGGCGTCTCTTCCTGAGGCACCCCTCCCGGTGGGAGGGCCGGTGACCGCCCCCCGCCAAGAAGGTCGCCACCGGCCCTCAGGCTCCGTACGGGCCCGGGGCTCCCATCCCGGTCCATACGGGCCATTCACCAGAGGGTGTGCAAGAGAGAAGTTATGCGGCGGAAGGTCCCGCCGGAGAGGGACAGCTGTCCCGTCTGTGCCGGGACCGCCCCGGGACCGCCCCGGGACCACCGCAAGCCCAGGTGAGACGGCCGGCCGCTAAAGCCAGCCGGGCCGCGTCTCGCCCTCGGCGACCAGGACGGCCGGGCCGCTCAGGTAGCTGGTCTCCCCGTCCAGGACGACGGTCACCCGCCCGCCGGGGACGTCCACGATCCATTCGGCGCCGTCGGCGACGCCGCCGGCCGCGGCGGCGGCCACCGCCACGGTGCCGGTGCCGCACGACCGGGTCTCGCCGGAGCCGCGCTCGTACACCCGCATCTCCACGTGCCGCTCCCCCACGCCGCGGAAGAACTCGACGTTCACGCCCGCGGGGAAGACCGCCGGATCGAAGTCCGGGGCGCGTGACAGGTCGAGCGCGGCGACGGGCTCGGAGACCCGGCACGCCAGGTGGGGGTTGCCGACGCTGACCCGCTCGCCCGCGAAGCTCGCGCCCGCCAGGGTCGCCTCTCCGGGGCCGAGGAGCCGCGGGCGGCCCATCTCCACGCGGACGTCCCCGGACGGGCCGAGCGTCACGCGGCGCAGGCCCGCGCGGGTGGCCAGGTCCCACTCCCCGGGCGGGGCGAGGCCCGCGTCGACCAGGTAGCGGGCGAAGACGCGCACCCCGTTGCCGCACATCTCGGCGATGCCGCCGTCGGCGTTGCGGTAGTCCATGAACCACTCGGCGTCGGCGTCGACATCGGCGGCCTTCGTCCGGACCGCGCGCAGGACGCCGTCCGCGCCGATCCCCGCCCGCCGGTCGCAGAGCCGCGCGACGGCCTCCGGGGTGAGGTCCAGGACGCCGTCCGGATCGGGGAGGATCACGAAGTCGTTCTCGGTGCCATGCCCCTTGACGAACCGCATGCCCCGATCATATGGGGTCCGGCGTCTCCCCCCTCACCAGGGCGAGGGCGCGCTCGACCAGGTCGGGGGCGTCGTAGGGCAGCCACCGCACGCGCGGGTCGCGGCGGAACCACGACTCCTGGCGGCGGGCGAAACGCCGCGTCGTGCGGACGGTGTCCTCCCTGGCCTGCTCCTCCGTCCACTCACCCGCAAGGAACCGCAGCACCTGCGCGTAGCCGAGGGCGCGCCCGGCGGTCAGGCCGTCCCGCAGACCCCGCTTCTCCAGCTCCCGGACCTCGTCGACCAGGCCCGCCTCCCACATCCGGTCCACCCGCAGGGCGATGCGCTCGTCCAGCTCGTCGCGGGGGACGGCCAGCCCGATCTGGACGACGTCGTCGTAGCGGTACCGGTGCTCGGGCAGGGTCGCGGTGAACGGGCGGCCGGAGATCTCGATGACCTCCAGGGCCCGCACGATCCGGCGGCCGTTGCTCGGCAGGATCGCCTCCGCCGCGGCGGGGTCCAGGCCGCGCAGCCGCTCGTGCAGGGGGCCGGGCCCGACCCGCGCCAGCTCCTCCTCCAGGCGTCCCCGCACGGCCGGGTCCGTCCCCGGGAACTCCAGGTGGTCGAGGGCGGCGCGCACGTAAAGCCCGGATCCGCCGACCAGCACGGGCGGCCTTCCCCGGCCCCGGATCTCCGCGATGGCGTCGGCGCTGAGCCGCTGGTACTCGGCGACGCTCGCGGTGACCGTGACGTCCCACACGTCCAGCAGGTGGTGCGGGACCCCGCGCATCTCGGCCGCGGACAGCTTCGCGGTGCCGATGTCCATGCCGCGGTACAGCTGCATCGAGTCGGCGTTGACCGCCTCGCCGTCCAGGCGGAGGGCGAGCTCGACGGCCAGGTCGGACTTTCCGGCCGCCGTGGCGCCGACGACCGCGATCACGTGCGGGGCATTGGTTGAGGTCACGGGATTGATTGTGGCAACAGAACGGGTATGGCCGGAATGAACGGGTGCCGCGCCGTGCCCGCGGCGCCGAACGAGCCGAGGGATCCGGGGGGATTCGATGTCCATCGTCGACAAGGTCAAGCAGATGCTCGGGCAGCACTCCGACAAGGCAAAGCAGGGCGTCGAGAAGGCCGGCGACATGTTCGACCAGCGAACCGGGGGCAAGCACGCCGACAAGGTCGACCGGGCCCAGGAGCAGGCAGGCGGGTACATCGACCGCGAGAGCGGCCAGCCCGGCGGCGCGGGCGGCCAGCCCGGCGGGGCAGGCGGCCAGCCTGGTGGCGCGGGCGGGCAGCCTGGTGGCGCGGGCGGGCAGCCCGGTGAGACGGGCGGGCCTCCGTGAGCACGCTGCCCAGGTAAGGCGGGCCGGGCCTGGGGAAAGGCCCGGTCACGCCGGAACTCAGGGGCGGGTCGAGCAGCCCGGCGCGGACGCGGCGGGCTGGGCCGGCCGCCCGATCGACGGCATGCCGAGCGACACGCCCCCGGCCCCGCCGCCCCCGCCCTGCCGGGCCTCCCACGCGTCGCCCGCGCGGGTCCGGCGGACGCCCAGCGCGGGCTTGTCGGCGACCAGGTGGTGCGGCGCGGCGTAGGTGATCTCGACGGTGACCATGTCGCCGGGACGGACCGGCTCCTCCGGCACCCCGAAGTGGACCAGGCGGTTGTCGGCCGCCCGCCCGGAGAGCCGGCGGGTCGCCTCGTCCTTGCGGCCCTCGCCCTCGGCGACCAGCACCTCCAGCGTCCGGCCGAGCTGGCGGCGGTTCTCCGCCCAGGAGATCTCCTCCTGGAGCGCGACGAGCCGCTCGTACCGCTCCTGGACGACCTCCTTCGGCAGCTGGCCGTCCATGGTCGCGGCCGGGGTGCCCGGACGCTTGGAGTACTGGAAGGTGAACGCCGAGGAGAACCGGGCCTCCCGCACCACGTGCAGGGTCTCCTCGAAGTCGGCCTCGGTCTCGCCGGGGAAGCCGACGATGATGTCGGTGGTGATCGCCGCGTCGGGGATCGCGGCCCGGACCTTCTCGATGATGCCGAGGTAGCGCGCCTGCCGGTACGACCGGCGCATCGCGCGCAGCACCGCGTCCGAGCCGGACTGCAGCGGCATGTGCAGGGACGGCATCACGTTGGGCGTCTCCGCCATCGCGGCGATCACGTCGTCGGTGAAGTCCTTGGGGTGCGGCGAGGTGAACCGGACGCGCTCCAGGCCCTGGACGCCGCCGCAGGCCCGCAGCAACCCCGCGAACGCCGACTGCCCGCCCCCGGTCATCGCGCGGACCTCGTCGGGCGCGCCGGACAGGGCGCCGAAGCCCGAGCCGTAGGCGTTGACGTTCTGCCCGAGCAGTGTGATCTCCAGGGCGCCCTCGGCGACCAGCGCCTCGACCTCGGCGAGGATCTCGCCCGGCCGGCGGTCGCGCTCCTTGCCGCGCAGGGACGGGACGATGCAGAACGTGCAGGTGTTGTTGCACCCCACGGAGATCGACACCCAGGCGGCGTAGGGGGACTCGCGGCGCGTCGGCAGCGTCGAGGGGAAGGTCACCAGCGACTCTTCGATCTCGACCTGCGCCTCGTCCCGCACCCGCGCGCGTTCGAGGAGCGCGGGCAGCGACCCGATGTTGTGCGTGCCGAACACCACGTCCACCCAGGGGGCGCGCTTGACGATGGTGTCGCGGTCCTTCTGCGCCAGGCAGCCGCCGACGGCGATCTGCATGCCGGGATGGCCGTCCTTGACGGGCCGCAGATGGCCGAGGTTGCCGTAGAGGCGGTTGTCGGCGTTCTCCCGCACCGCGCAGGTGTTGAAGACCACGACGTCAGGCTCGGCCTCCCCCGCGCGGACGTACCCGGCGGACTCCAGCAGCCCCGACAGCCGCTCGGAGTCGTGGACGTTCATCTGGCACCCGTAGGTACGGATCTCGTACGTACGGGGGGCCGTCTCCATTGGCGCACTCATGACAGTCATCCAGGTTACGGGCCCGGCACGACATGGCGGAACGGACGGCGCACCCCGCCGCCGCCTTTTGTGATCACTCTCCGCCACGACCGAACCCCGTCCGACGTGGGTATTCGTGATCGTATCGGTACCGCGCGGCAACTCGGGCAGTACCGGCGATGACATAAAGTCCGTGCCCATGACGGACAGCGAAAGCGGGCCCGAGCTCACCAAGACCGGGTCGGAGGACTCCACCCAGGAGCCGGCCGCCGCAGGTGACCGGCCGCTCGTCGTAGTCGAGCACGTCAACAAGCACTTCGGCGAGCTGCACGTCCTCAAGGACATCAACCTCACCGTGAACTCCGGTGAGGTCGTCGTCGTCATCGGCCCGTCCGGCGGCGGTAAGTCGACCCTGTGCCGGTCGATCAACCGGCTGGAGCCGATCGACGACGGCACGATCCTCGTGGACGGCAAGGAGCTGCCCAAGGAGGGCAAGGATCTGGCGAAGCTCCGCGCCGACGTGGGCATGGTGTTCCAGTCGTTCAACCTGTTCGCCCACAAGACGATCCTCGAGAACGTCATGCTCGGGCCGGTGAAGGTCCGCAAGCAGGGCAAGCAGGAGTCGCAGAAGCACGCGATGGAACTGCTCGACCGGGTCGGCATCGCCAACCAGGCGCACAAGTACCCCGCGCAGCTGTCCGGCGGGCAGCAGCAGCGCGCGGCGATCGCGCGCTCCCTCGCGATGAAGCCCAAGGTGATGCTCTTCGACGAGCCCACCTCGGCACTGGACCCGGAGATGGTCAACGAGGTCCTGGACGTCATGACGGGACTGGCCCGCGAGGGCATGACGATGATCGTCGTGACGCACGAGATGGGCTTCGCCCGCCGGGCCGCCCAGAAGGTCGTCTTCATGGCGGACGGCCAGATCGTCGAGGAGAACACCCCCGACGAGTTCTTCACCAACGCGCGGACCGAGCGCGCGAAGGACTTCCTTTCCAAGATCCTCACGCACTGAGCCGCGGGGCTCCGGCAGAGAGCAGAGGTAGGACGAGTATGCGAGTACGTCGTTTCGGCGCCCTCATCGGGGCGGGGATGGCGCTGTCGCTGGCGCTCAGCGCGTGCGGCAGCGACACCGAGAAGACCGAGGCCAAGACGGTCGTCCAGAAGGCCAAGGACGACAAGAAGCTGACCATCGGCATCAAGTTCGACCAGCCGGCGCTCGGCCTGAAGAAGCCGGACGGCAGCTTCGACGGCTTCGACGTCGACGTCGCCAAGTACATCGCGAAGTCGCTCGGCGTCCCCGAGAACGGCATCACGTTCAAGGAGACGACCTCCGCCAACCGCGAGTCGTTCCTCGGCGGCGGGCAGGTCGACCTCGTGGTCGCCACCTACTCCATCACCGACGCGCGCAAGTCGCAGGTGACCTTCGGCGGGCCGTACTACGTCGCCCACCAGGACACGATGGTCAAGGCCGACAACGGCAGCATCAAGAAGGCCACCGACCTCAAGGGCAAGAAGCTCTGCAAGGCGGCCGGCTCCAACTCCTTCCGCCGCATCACCGAGGGCCCGCCGGACGGCAAGCTGAACATCAAGGGCGTCACGCTGGTGGACGCCTCCAGCTACTCCGAGTGCGTGAGCAAGCTGAAGTCCGGTGCCCTGGACGCGGTCAGCACCGACGACCTGATCCTGGCCGGCTTCGCCAACCAGCAGAAGGGCGCCTTCAAGGTCATCAACGACCCCTTCACCGACGAGAAGTACGGCGTCGGCCTGAAGAAGGGCGACACCGAGACCTGCGAGGCCGTCAACAAGGCCATCTCCCAGATGTACTCCGACGGCACGGCCAAGACCCTGCTGGAGAAGCACTTCGCGGGCACCGGGCTCAAGCTCGTCACGACCGCGCCGCAGATGGAAGGCTGCGCCTGATCCAGGGCCGCGACTGACGCCCGTCACGCCGGCGCGTCCCCGACGCGTATCGCCCGGGGGCGCGCCGGCCTGGCCTGACACCCCGCTGGAACGTGATGAAACAGCTGAGCAATGTTTGACTTCAGCCCGTTCTTCGACAACTTCGACGAGATCCTCCAAGGATTCTGGGCGACCCTGCGCCTCGCGGCCGCCGCGGCGGTGCTGTCCCTGATCATCGGGACGTTCCTTGCGAGCTTCCGGGTCTCGCCGGTGCCGGTGCTCCGCGCGTTCGGCACGGGCTACGTCAACATCGTGCGCAACACGCCGCTCACCCTGGTGCTGCTCATGTGCAGCCTGGGCCTGAACGACATCCTCGCGCTGAAGTTCTCTGAGAACTCCTCGACGACCTACTACTGGTGGGCGGTCCTCGGCCTGTCGGCCTACACCGGGGCCTTCGTGTGCGAGACCCTCCGCTCGGGCATCAACACCGTCCCGCTGGGGCAGGCGGAGGCGGCCCGTTCGATCGGGCTGACCTTCACGCAGTCCCTCCGGATGATCATCCTGCCGCAGGCCTTCCGGGCGATCATCGCCCCGCTGGGCAGCGTGCTGATCGCGATGATCAAGAACACGACGGTGGCCGCGGCCGCGAGCTACGCCGAGGTCGCGCTGGTCACCAAGACGATCATTGACAAGCCCACGTTCGCCAACGGGGTCATCCCCCTCTTCCTCGGCGTGTCGATCGGCTTCCTGATCCTCACCCTGCCGACCGGATACTTCTTCGGCTGGCTCGCCAAGCGGATGGCGGTGGCGCGATGAGCAAGGAAGCGACCGTTCTCTTCGACATCCCCGGCCCCCGGGCCCGGGTGCGCAACGCGGTCCTGACCGCCGTGGTGTCGATCGTGTTCGCGGCCGTCCTGGCCGCGCTGGTCTGGCGCCTCAGCGACAAGGGGCAGTTCGAGGAGAAGCTCTGGACGCCGTTCCTGAAGTGGACGGTGTGGAGGCACCTGCTCCTGCCCGGCCTGATGAACACGCTGAAGGCCGCCGTCGTCGCCACGGTGCTGGCCCTGCTGTTCGGCGTCGTGTTCGGCCTGGCCCGGCTGTCGGACCACTGGTGGGTTCGCGTCCCGGCCGGCGTCGTGGTCGAGTTCTTCCGCGGCATCCCGCTGCTGATCCTGATCTTCCTGGCGTTCTTCGTCCCCAACAAGATCAGCCCCGCGATCGCCGAGTCCCAGTTCGGCACCCTGCAGCGCTTCTCGGTGGACTACTTCTTCTCGATCTTCGGGGTGGAGATCAACGCCGGGACGGTCACCGTGCCCGCGTTCGCCGCGGTCGTGTTCGGCCTGACGATGTACAACGGCTCGGTGCTCGCCGAGGTGGTGCGCGCGGGCGTCCTGTCGATCCCGAAGGGGCAGTCGGAGGCCGCCTACTCCATCGGGCTCCGCAAGAACGGCGTCATGCGGCTGGTGCTGCTGCCGCAGGCCATCACGGTGATGATGCCGGCGATCGTGAGCCAGATCGTCGTCCTTCTCAAGGACACCGCGCTCGGGTTCATCATCGCCTACGGCGAGTTCCTGCAGGCCGGCTTCAAGCAGGTGCCGGCGAACTACAGCAACAACGTGCTCCAGGCCGGCATCGTCGTCGCGGTCATCTACATCGCGATCAACATGTCGCTGAGCCGCGTGGCCACCTGGCTTGAGGGGCGCAGCCGCCGCAGCCGCAAGACCGACGCCAAGACCATGGGCACGGGCGGCCCGCCCCCCGTGGCCGGGGTCGGGGTGACCCAGCAGACCGTCTGACGGAATCGCCCGTCCGCGAGGGGCGCCGCCGGTTTCCGGCGGCGCCCCTCGCGGTCTCCGGGACGCGCGCACCCTGGTGTTACCGGCGGGTTTCCTGGGGGCGAGCTTGTATCTTTCCGACTTCAAACGGCCCGTCATGGCCCCAACCGATCCCCGTATGCGGGACGATTCCTGTTATGACCGCTCGTGCGACCCTTCCCTACGGCTCATGGCCTTCACCCATCTCTGCGGCCGATGTCGCCCGCGCCCGGCTGCGCCTCAGCTTCCCCACCGTCTCGGGCGACGACGTGTGGTGGCAGGAGACGCGGCCCGAGGAGGGCGGACGGGCCACGGTCATCCATCTGAAGGACGGTCATCGCACCGAGCTGCTGCAGGCGCCGTGGGACGCGCGTACCCGCGTCCACGAGTACGGCGGCCGGTCCTACCTGCCGGTCCGCACCGGCGCGGGCTGGTCGGTCGTGTTCTCCAACTACGAGGACCAGCGGCTGCACCGGCTCGACGAGGGCGACCCGAAGCCGTACCCGCTGACGCCCGAGCCCGCCGTCCCGGCGGGGCTGCGGTACGCCGACTACGTCCTGTCCCCGGACGGGACGGAGGTCTGGTGCGTCTGCGAGGGCCACATCGCCGAGCCGGCGGCCCCCGAGGATGAGCAGAGCGCGGACGGGCAGCCCGCCACGGGCATCCGGCGCGCCATCGTCG
The DNA here is from genome assembly GCF_014208105.1 of Actinomadura coerulea. Lineage (NCBI taxonomy): Bacteria > Bacillati > Actinomycetota > Actinomycetes > Streptosporangiales > Thermomonosporaceae > Actinomadura > Actinomadura coerulea. The sequence continues at coordinate 340,148 of NZ_JACHMQ010000001.1, read as the reverse complement.
CCATCCCCCTGGACGGCAGCGCCGCCGGGGACGCCGGCGCGATCCGCGAGCTGGTGTCGGGCGCGCAGTTCTACGCGGGCCCCGTGCCGTCCCCCGGCGGAGGGCACCTGGCGTGGGTCCAGTGGAACCACCCCCGCATGCCGTGGGACGGCACCGAGGTGCGCGTGGCCGCGATCGAGGACGGATCGGTGGTCGCCCCCCGCACCGTCAAGGGCGGCCTCACCGAGTCGGCCCTGGCCCCGCTGTGGCGTGACGACGAGTCCCTCTACGTGATCTCCGACTGGCCCGGCTGGTGGAACATCTACCAGGTCGGCCTGCACGGGGAGTCCGCGCAGGCGCTCTACCCGGCCGAGGAGGAGTTCGCCGCGCCGCTGTGGCAGCTCGGCGGCATGCCGTACGCGCTGCTCGGTGACGGGCGCCTCGCCGTCCTGCACGGCGAGGGCGACATGCGGCTCGGCGTCTACGACACCGACACCCTCGACCTCGTCGACCTGGAGGTCCCCTACGAGCACTGGGCGCCGCAGCTGTCCACGGACGGCTCGACGATCGTGGGGATCGCCGGCGGCCCGGACCTGCCGGCCTCGGTGGTGCGGGTCGACACCACGACCGGGCGCGTGGAGGGGCTGCGCCGGGAGCGGGCCGAGCTGCCCGACGTCGCGTACCTGTCCAGGCCGCGCGCCGAGCGCCTGGAGGGGCCGTTCGGCCGTCCCGTCCACGCCTACGTGTTCCCGCCGACCAACCCGGAGGCGGCCGGGCCGGCCGACGAGCTGCCGCCCTACGTGGTGTTCGTGCACGGCGGGCCCACCGGGCGCGTGTCCACGGTGCTCGACATGGAGCGCGCGTACTTCACCAGCCGCGGCATCGGCGTGATCGACGTCAACTACGGCGGGTCGGCCGGCTACGGCCGCGCCTACCGGGAGCGGCTGCGCCGCCAGTGGGGCGTGGTCGACGTCGAGGACGCCGTCGCCGCCGCCCGCGCCCTCGTCGACGGCGGCATCGCCGACCCGGAGCGGCTGGCGATCCGCGGCGGCTCGGCCGGGGGCTGGACGACGCTCGCGGCGGTCACGCAGACCGACGTGTTCAAGGCCGCCACGTCCTACTTCGGGATCAGCGACCTGCAGCGCTTCGCCGAGAGCACCCACGACTTCGAGTCCCACTACCTGTTCGGCCTCATCGGCCCCCTCCCCGGATTCGAGCGCGCCTACGAGGAGCGCTCGCCGATCAACCGCGCCGACCGGACGGCCTGCCCCGTCCTGCTCCTGCAGGGCCTGAGCGACCCGATCGTGCCGCCGGACCAGTCCGAGCGGTTCGCGCAGGCGCTGGCCGAGAAGAAGATGCCGTACGCCTACCTCGCCTTCGAGGGCGAGTCGCACGGCTTCCGCAAGGCCGACACGGTCATCCGCTGCCTGGAGGCGGAGCTGGCGTTCTACGGCCAGACCCTCGGGTTCGAGCCGCGCGGCGTCGAACCCGTCGAGCTCAAGATCGGCTGATCAGGGGACGATGTAGGAGGAGATGTCGAGCAGCGTGTGGTCGGCGCGGAAGAACGACACCGTGTCTCCTGAGGTGTTGTTCAGAAAGCCGGCCGTCAGGCCGTTGTAGTAGGCGTCGGGACGGTTCGTGCCGGGGCCGACGTAGACGCGCAGCAGGCTGCCCGGCGGGATCACGTAGCCGGGGCCGATCCGCATCAGGTTGCCCGCCTGGTCGCGCAGGTAGCCGCCGCTCACCTCGACCGGCCTGGACGTCGTGTTGCGCAGCACCACGTGCTCGCTCTTCTCCGGCTGGGCGTCGTCGCCGCTCGGGTCGGGGAAGACGCTGTCGATCACGACGCCGTTCGCGCCGGGGAAGGGCGTCCGGCCCTCCAGGATCCGCCGGGTGGTGGCGGGGAAGTTCGTCGCGAGCCAGTCGTATCCCTGGTTCGCCCCCATGGAGACCTCTGCCGGGCTGTCCACCGGGTCGCTGAACACCTTCAGCCCCTTGGCGTGCGCGCGCCTGACGTCGTCGGCGCTGGTCGCCCTGGGGTGGGCGTACACGCTGACCGTCCAGCCCGCCAGCGCGGCCAGTTCGTCGTCGGAGAGCATCTTCCCGCCGGTCAGGTAGGAGAGCTGGACCTTGGGCGCGGACGCGTGGAATTCCTGGAGCGCCGCCTGGTCGCGCGAGTGGACGTGCACCCGGTAGGCCCCCGACCTGAGGGTCCCGCCGTCGGTGAGCCCCGCCGCGTTCAGCTCCCCGGCGAGCAGCGTGGCGATCCCCGGGCTGTTGGCGGGCGCCTTCAGCTCCAGGCTGAGCCCGGTCTCCCTGCCCCTGATGGCGAGCAGCTCCTTCAGGGCGGGTACCCGCTGGCCCGCGTACCGGGCGTCGAACCACGACCCGGCTTCCAGCCTCCTGATCTCGGCCAGCGTGAGCTGGCCCACCCTCCACGGCGCCCGGTCGGGGAAGACCTGCTCCACGTCGGTGGTCCGGGCGAGCGTGTCGTCGTGCACGAGCACGATCTGCTTGTCGGCCGTGAGCTGCACGTCGCCTTCGAGCACGTCGGCCCGGTCGCGGACTCCGCCGCGGTAGGACGCGGGCGTCTCCTCGGGGGCCTGCCCCGGCGACCCGCGATGCCCGACGATCACCGCGTGCGCGCGCTTCCCCGCGGCCTGCGGCGCGGCCTGGGCGCTGCCCGCGAAGGCGAGGGCGGCGGCCAGCACGGCCCCGCCCCCGATCATGGCGATCCTGTTCACGAGATCCTCCCGCCTGGAATGACTTGATCATCACCGCGGAAGCTTGCGAACACCAGACCGGCCGCTTAATTCCCCCCGAACCCCAACGAACCGCCCGGTCGCTTGATCGCCGCCGGTCAGCGGGCGAACTCGATCGCCCGGGACTCCCGGACGACGGTGACCCGGATCTGGCCGGGATAGGTCAGCTCGTCCTCGACCTGCTTGGCGATGTCGCGGGCGATCACCTGGGCCTGGATGTCGTCGACCGCGTCGGGCTTCACCATCACCCGGATCTCGCGGCCCGCCTGCATCGCGAACACCTTCTCCACGCCCTCGTGCCGGTCGCGGGCGATCTCCTCCAGCCGCTCCAGCCGCTTGACGTAGGCCTCCAGCGACTCGCGGCGCGCCCCCGGCCGGCTGCCGCTCACCGCGTCGGCGGCCTGGGTGAGCACGGCCTCCACGGTCCGGACCTCGACCTCGTTGTGGTGTGCCTCGATCGCGTGGACGACGTCCTCGTGCTCGCCGTAGCGGCGGGCGATCTCGGCGCCGATCAGCGCGTGGCTGCCCTCCACCTCGTGCGTGAGCGCCTTGCCGATGTCGTGCAGCAGCGTGCACCGCTTGGCGACCTCCACCGGCAGCCGCAGCTCGCCCGCCATGATGCCCGCGATGTGCGCCGACTCGATCAGGTGCTTGAGCACGTTCTGCCCGTAGGACGTCCGGTACCGCAGCTGGCCGAGCAGCGCGATCAGCTCCGGGTGCATGTCGGCGATGCCGACCTCGACCAGGGCGTCCTCGCCGGCGCGGACGCACAGCTGCTCGACGTCGCTGCGGCTGCGCTCGTAGATCTCCTCGATCCGCTGCGGGTGGATCCGGCCGTCCAGGACGAGCTTCTCCAGCGTCAGCCGCCCGACCTCGCGCCGCACGGGGTCGAAGCAGCTCAGCAGCACCGCCTCCGGCGTGTCGTCGATGATGAGGTTCACGCCCGTGGTGGTCTCGAAGGCGCGGATGTTGCGCCCCTCGCGGCCGATGATGCGGCCCTTCATCTCGTCGCTCGGCAGGTGCAGGACCGACACCACCGACTCGGCCGTCTGCTCGCTGGCGACCCGCTGGATCGCCAGCGTCACGATCTTTCGGGCGCGCTTGTCGCCCTCCGCCTTCGCCGCGTTCTCGATCTCCCGCACGATCGGGATGGACTCCCGCTTCGCCTGGTTCTCGATCGCGGCGACGAGTTCGCCCTTGGCCTGCTCGGCGGTCAGCCCGGCCGCCTGCTCCAGGACCTTGCGCCGCTCCTCGGCGACGCCGTCGAGCTCCCGCCCGCGGGCCTCCAGCGCCTTCTTGGTCTCGGCGAGCCGCCCCTGCCACTCCTCCAGGCGGCGCACCTCGGCGTCCAGCCGCTGCTCCCGCTCCGCGAGCCGCGCCTCCCGGCGCTCCAGGTCCTCCCGGACGGTGCGGAGATCGTCCCGCAGGGTCCGGCCTTCCTCGTCGAGTTCGGCGCGCCCGGCGGCGGCGGCCTGCTGCGCCTCGCGCTCGGCCTTCTCCAGGACGGCCCGCGCGTCTTTGGCGGCCTTCGCCCTGATCTCGTCGGCCTCGCCCTGCGCCCGGGCCATCTCGGCCGCGGCCCTGCCGGGCGTGCCGGGGCGCCGCACCAGAACGATCACGAGAGCGACCAGGGTCACCAGCAGCGCTGCACCCAGCAGGACGCTCTCCATGAGGCAGATCCTTCCTCGCCGCGGGCCCGTCCGGAGTACGGGCCCTGCCTAGCGAGGACTTACTCGCGCGCGGATGCACGACATCGCGGGACGGCGCAGCGGCGCGCCCCGGCGACCCGGCCGAATCCGGTCGACGAACCTGTCCTTTATGCCTCTCAGCTGCTGGAACGTGCTCGGTCGTATGGCAATCCGCGAGACGCGGAGTAACTCCTCACTGCCGTAACGGTAAGCGGCACAGAGGTAATGAGCAAGCAAACGACGGGCATTCCGGGCTAACCGAACGTCGGCGTGACTCCTTGCTTACCGCTTCCCCTGACCCCTGTCCCCCGCCCCGACCTGCACCATCACGCTCTCACCCGGCCGCCGTCCCGGCTTCCTCCGGTCACCGTCCCGGCGACTCCGGCGTGTCGCCACCCGCCTCTAACGCCGCCGCCACTGCCCCACCCACCCCACACCTGGTACGCGGTGTTTCAAAGGCCCGGCCCACTTCGCTCGCCTGGCGGCTCGCCACGTGACCGGGCCTGGGAGAACGCGGCATCGCTTGGCGATCTGCCCGGCTCCGCTCGCCTCCGGCTTCGCCGCATCGGGCAGGTCACGCCCTGACACCGCCGCCCCAGCCCCCGAGCGCACTGGGACCTGCGGATCCTCCCTCACGCCTCACCCAGCGGCAATGGCGCAGGGCCGCGAGGGCTTCCTCCGTCGCCCTGCAGTGCAGGCGGATGGTCAGTCGAGGGGCGTGGGGAGGTCTTCGGGGTCGGTGCCCTCTTCGGCCAGGGCTTCCTTGACCACCCGGTAGGACAGGGCGGGCGAGTAACCCTTGCGGGCGAGCATGCCGACCAGGCGGCGCATGCGCTTGGCCGGGTCGGTGCCTCGGCTGGACGGGAGCTTTCGGGCGACCAGGGCGCGGGCCGTCTGCTCCTCCTGGTCGGAGTCCAGGGTCTCCACGGCTTCGTTGACGGTCTCGTTGGAGACGCCCCGGCGGCGGAGTTCGGCGGCGAGGGCCCGCTTGCCCAGGCCTCGGCCGGCATGCCTGGACTGGACCCATGCCTGGGCGAAGGCCTCGTCGTCGATGAGGCCGACGTCGGTGAAGCGGCTGAGGACGCGTTCGGCGGCGTCGTCGGGGATGTGCTTGCGCTGCAGGGCCTCCACCAGCTGGGCCCGCGTGCGGGGGGAGGCGGACAGCAGGCGCAGGCAGATCTCGCGGGCCTTCGCCTCCGGGTCGCCCTCGCGCGCGGCCGTCATGGGGTGCCGGTTCGGGCCGGGGTGGGAGTCGTGGGAGCGGCGGCGCCATCGGGGAAGTTCCGGGCACCGGTCGTGCGGTGCCGGGTAAGGCGCCGCCGCCCTGCATACGAGATCATCGCCTACTCTTCGTCAAGAGTCACCCGCCTCCGAGGAATCCTTGTCAGGAATCGCCCGTTTTGGCGGCCTTAGCGCCCCTTTTCGCGGCGGGGGCCTTGACCGGGGCGGGAGCCGGGGGCTCGGGTGCGGCGCCCGGGGCGGCGGCGGGCTCGGCCTCCTTGTCGACCTTCGGGCCGATGCCGAGCTTCTCCTTGATCTTCTTCTCGATGCCGTCGGCCAGGTCGGGGTTGGCCTTGAGGAAGTTGCGGGCGTTCTCCTTGCCCTGGCCGAGCTGGTCGCCGTCGTAGGTGTACCAGGCGCCGGACTTGCGGACGAAGCCGTGCTCCACGCCGAGGTCGATCAGCCCGCCCTCGCGGCTGATGCCGAGGCCGTAGAGGAGGTCGAAGTCGGCGACGCGGAACGGCGGGGCCATCTTGTTCTTGACGACCTTGACGCGGACGCGGTTGCCGACGGCCTCGGTGCCGTCCTTGAGCGTCTCGATGCGGCGGACGTCGAGGCGGACGGAGGCGTAGAACTTCAGCGCGCGGCCGCCGGTGGTGGTCTCCGGGGAGCCGAACATGACGCCGACCTTCTCGCGGAGCTGGTTGATGAAGACGGCGGTGGTCTTGGTCTGGTTGATCGCGCCGGTGAGCTTGCGCAGGGCCTGCGACATGAGGCGGGCCTGGAGGCCGACGTGGCTGTCGCCCATCTCGCCCTCGATCTCGGCGCGGGGCACCAGCGCGGCGACGGAGTCGATGACGACGATGTCGATCGCGCCGGAGCGGATCAGCATGTCGGTGATCTCCAGGGCCTGCTCGCCGGTGTCGGGCTGGGAGACCAGCAGGGCGTCGATGTCGACGCCGAGCTTGGAGGCGTACTCGGGGTCGAGCGCGTGCTCGGCGTCGACGAAGGCGGCGATGCCGCCCATCTTCTGGATGCTCGCGACGGCGTGCAGCGCGATGGAGGTCTTGCCGGAGCCCTCGGGGCCGTACACCTCGACGACGCGGCCGCGCGGCAGGCCGCCGATGCCGAGGGCGATGTCGAGGGAGATCGCGCCGGTGGGGATCACCTCGACGGGCGCCCGCGCCTCCTCGCCCATCCGCATGACCGATCCCTTGCCGAACTGCCGCTCGATCTGGGCGAGTGCGGTCTCGAGAGCCTTCTCCCGGTCGTTCGCTGCCATGAGATGTCCTTCTCGTTGAGATGTGTCGGCTCTCGGCCGCTGCTTGCGATGTCGAGGGCGACGTTACGGCGGGCCACCGACACTTTCGACCCCGGCGCGGTGCGAGGACGCCGCCGCGGGCCCGGCCCAGCCTACCGAACATCCGTTCGATCATCGTCCCGCATGCCGATTTGCGGTGGAATCTCCGTGCGATCGATGGTCCCGACCCCGTAACCTGGCGGGGTTGACGGAGGGTTCCCATCATGACGCTGACCGTCCTCTTCTGCGTCGATCCGCTCCATCCCCGGCGCGTTGACCCCCACTTCGCCCGCGAGGCCGCCGCCGTGCGGGACCACTACGGCGAGATCGCTCTGATCGACCACGACGCGCTGCGGCGCGGTGACGTCGAGGACGCGGTCGACGCGGCGCCCTCCGACCTCGGCCCGGTCTGGTACCGCGGGTGGATGCTCTCGGCGCGGGAGTACGGCGCGATGGCCGCCGCCCTGAAGCGCCGCGGAACGGTGCTCCTGACGCACCCGGACGACTACCGTCGCGCGCACGAGCTGCCGGGATGGCACGACACGTTCGCCGGGCTGACCCCGCACAGCGTGTGGCGCCCTCTCGGCACCGGCCAGGACCCCGGTCCCCTCGGCGAGCTGGGTGAGCTCGTCAAGCCGCTGCGCGGCGGGCCCGCGGTGGTCAAGGACTACGTGAAGTCGTGCAAGCACGAGTGGGAGGAGGCGTGCTTCGTCCCCGACGTGAAGGACCTCGCGCAACTGCACGACATCGCGGCGAAGATGGTCGCGCTGCGCGACGACCATCTGGCCGGCGGTCTCGTCGTCCGGGAGTTCGAGCAGTACGACGGGGAGGGCGAGGCGCGCGTGTGGTGGGTGGACGGCGAACCCGCCCTGGTCGGCCCGCACCCGGACAGCCCCGGCACGGAACTCGATCCGGACCTGGGCGCGGTGGCCCCCGCCGTCCGCGCGCTCGGGTGCCGGTTCATCACCACCGACCTGGCCCGCCGCACGGACGGCGCCTGGCGCGTCGTGGAGGTCGGCGACGGCCAGGTCAGCGACCTGCCGTCGTCGGTGGACGCGATGGACCTCTACGCGCATCTCCCCGTGCCCGAATAACATCCGCCCAGGTGATGTGGTTGTGATCGAACCGGATTAGGGTTTTCGCCGTCTGATGACCTGTGGCCCCTGGCCGCCTCTCGATCCCTCCGTCGGAAGGACGTGTTCTCTTGCCCCCTCAGGAGCCCACTCGCCGGCTCAGCTCCCGCGCCGTGAAGGTGGGGATGGTGAGCGCCCTGTCGTTGACCCTCGTCGCCTGCGGTTCCGGTTCGACGACGGCGAGATGCGTGGACCGCAACGCGCCGGCCAAGGGCAAGGGCGGGTACAAGGTCGTCCCGGACAACAACTGCAACTCCGGCGACATCGACAACGGGGCCAACAACGCCTACAACCGCTACTTCTGGTACTACGGCGGCAAGAGCCGGTCCGGCTTCGTGTCCGGCGGCAGCCAGTACCGGCCCGAAGGCAAGATCAAGTCCAGTGGCGGGCGGACGCTGAGCCGGGGCGGGTTCGGCGGCGGCGGCCGGGGCGGGAGCTGACCCGTGCGCCGAGTCCGTTCCGCACCGCGCGAAGGCTGGGCGGAGAAGGTCGAGGCGCACGGCCTGGCCTTCCACCGCACAGCGCACCCCGAGCACCTGACCCGGCCCTACTGGGACGAGTCCGTGCACTACGTCTTCGACCTGGACGAGGTCCTCGCCCTGGAAGGCGTCGTCGAGGAACTGCACCGGATGTGCCTGGACGTGGTGGAGCATGTCGTGTCCACCGGTCGTTACCACGTCCTCGGCATCCCCGACTGGGTGGCGCCCCTGATCGAGGAGTCCTGGCGGCGCGGCGACCCGCACCTCTACGGGCGGTTCGATCTGCGCTACGACGGGCAGGGGCCCGCCAAGCTCCTGGAGTACAACGCCGATACTCCGACCGCGCTCGTGGAGAGCTCCGTCGTCCAGTGGTACTGGCTGCAGGACACCCATCCCGGGGACGACCAGTGGAACTCCATCCACGAGCGGTTCGTGGCGCGCTGGAAGGAGATGGCGCCCGCCGTGGGCGGCGGCCCCGTCCACTTCGCCTGGACCACCGGTGACGAGACCGGCGAGGAGGTCATGACGATCGCCTACATGCAGGAGACCGCCGAGGAGGCGGGCCTGCCGGGTGTGGCGATCGCCATGGAGGACATCGGCTGGGACCCGGCGCGCGGACGCTTCGTCGACCTCGACGAGCAGGCGATCGGAACGCTCTGCAAGCTGTACCCCTGGGAGTGGATCGTCGCCGAGCCGTTCGGGCGCAACATCCCGGGGACGCCCACGTCGTGGATTGAGCCGATCTGGAAGATGGTGCTCTCCAACAAGGCGCTGCTCGTTCTGCTGTGGGAGCTGTTCCCGGGTCACCCCAATCTGCTGCCCACCTACCTGAACACTCCGTCGAACCTGACGTCCTACGTGCAGAAGCCGCTGCTCGGGCGGGAGGGCGCGAGCATGCGCATCGTCACGCCGGACGGTTCGGAGCAGCGGACCCAGGGCGACTACGGCGCGGAGGGGTACGTCTTCCAGGAGTTCTGCGCGCTGCCGGACTTCGACGGCGAGCACCCCGTCCTCGGTGCGTGGGTGGTCAACGACGGGGCCGCTGGGATCGGCATCAGGGAGACGTCCGGGCTCATCACCGACGACACGTCGTCCTTCGTCCCGCACCGCATCCCGCTGTAGCGGCAGCCCTAGCGCAGGGTCGCGGGGACGTCGAACGTGGCCACGACGGCCTGCCAGACCCTCTTGGCGGATTCACCGTCAGCGAAGGCCTGTTCGATGGTGCGGCCGCCCAGGTCGGCTATGACGTAGTCCTTGGCCACGCTCTGGGCGTAGTGCTCACCGAACTGCTGGTTCATCCGATCCCAGAAGAGTGTTAGCCGCACGTGTCCCACGCTATCCGACGGATGGTTCCCCCAGGGACCGCGTCACCTCGCCGGGTACCTCGGGGGCGCGGCCCTGGCGGTACTGGCGGTGCAGGCCCGTCAGGTACCGTTCGACGCCTTCGATGACCCGGGCCGTCCGGTAGGAGGGGAAGACGTCGAACCCGTGCTGGGCGCCCCGCATCTCGGCGTAGAGGACGGGCGAGCCGGAGACCTCCCGCAGCCGCTCGACGAACCGGCGGGCCTCGGCCACGGGGATGAGCGAGTCGCGGCTGCCGTGGATGACGAAGAAGGGCGGTGCGTCTTCGCGGATGTAGGTGACCGGGGACGCCTTGGCGTACACCTCCCGGTTCTCCGCGAAGGGCTGCTTGACGACCATCCGCTCCATGAGGCGGGTGGTGCCGAAGGGGCGGGGAAACGTTCCCGCCTCGAAGAAGTTGTAGAAGCCGTAGAACGGGACCGCACCCTGCACGGTGGTGTCCGCGTCCTCGAAGCCCGGCTGGAATTCGGGGACGTTCGCGGTCAGCGCCACCATCGCGGTGAGGTGCCCGCCGGCCGAACCGCCGGTCACGCAGAGGAAGTCGGGGTCTGCTCCGTACTCCTCGGCGTGCTCCTTGTACCAGGCGACGAAGTGCTTCAGGTCGATCAGATGGTCCGGCCAGGTGGCACGCGGGCTGAGCCGGTAGTTGACGTTGAAGCCGACCCATCCCTGGACGGCCATGTGGTTGAGCAGCGGCAGCCCTTGCTCCCGCTTGTCGCCGATCACCCAGGCTCCGCCGTGGATCTGCATGAGCCCCGGGCGCAGCCCGCCGCCGGCGCGTTCGGCAGCGGGACGGAAGACGTCCAGTTTCAGGCGCAGGCGGCCCTCCTGCCGGTACACCACGTTGCGTTCGACCCGCACGCCCTTGCGCGGGACCAGGCACAGCGGGGGGACGATCAGGTGTGCGAGCGGGTAGCGCGGTGCGCCCTCGGGGTCCAGTTCGAGGGGGGCGCCGCTGTCTCGCAGAGTGACGACCGTCCGGCGGGACGCCGCGAGGGTGGCCGCGACGCCCGCCATGCCGAGGACCGCCAAGGCGAGTCCGGTCCAGCCCGCCCAGCCGTCCAGTCCCCCGAAGGCCGCGGCCAAGGCCGTGGCGGCGGCCCAGACGACCAGGACGTGTGGTGCCAGCTCGATCGTGAGCCAGCCCGCGAAGAAGCTCGGCGTGAGGAGGCCGGGGCCGCGCCGCGGGGCGTGGGCGTTGGCGGCCGTCAGGGCGAGCAGGACGCCCAGGGCGAGGAGGACGTAAGGCATCGTGACTCCCTTGCGGAGCGTGGGCCGGCCTGCTCCACCCTGCCCATACAAGCGCTTGCTTACAAGAGGGTCCGCGGAAGGACGACATCCATGTGACGCGTGCCACGCCCGCGCATTCTGTCCCACCCGCGAGGCAGTATGGCGCCATGGGCGGTGACGTGCTCGAACGCTTCTCCCCGGCGACCCGCGCCTGGTTCACCGGGGCGTTCGCCGCGCCCACGCCCGCGCAGGCCGGGGCCTGGGAGTCTATCGCCGGCGGCGACAACACGCTGGTCGTGGCGCCGACCGGGTCCGGCAAGACCCTGGCGGCCTTCCTGTGGTCCCTCGACCGGCTCGGCACCGAGGCCCTTCCCGAAGACCCGCTGCGCCGCTGCCGCGTCCTGTACGTGTCGCCGCTGAAGGCCCTCGCCGTCGACGTCGAGCGCAACCTGCGCGCCCCGCTGACCGGCATCCGCCACGCGGCGCGGCGCCTCGGCCTGCCCGAGCCGGACGTCCGGGTCGGGATGCGGTCGGGCGACACCCCGGCCGACGAGCGCCGCCGGCTGGCCGTCAGGCCGCCCGACATCCTGATCACCACCCCGGAGTCGCTGTTCCTGATCCTCACCTCGCGGGCGCGCGAGTCGCTGCGCGGGGTGGAGACCGTCATCGTCGACGAGGTGCACGCCGTGGCGGGCACCAAGCGCGGCGCGCATCTCGCGCTGTCCCTCGAACGGCTGGACGCGCTCCTCGAACGCCCCGCCCAGCGCGTCGGCCTGTCGGCGACGGTCCGTCCCGCGGGCGAGGTGGCGGCCTTCCTGGGCGGGCCGAGGCCCGCCGCCGTGGTCCAGCCGCCCTCGGAGAAGGTGTTCGAGCTCGACATCGTCGTCCCGGTCGAGGACATGGGCGAGGTCGGCCGGTTCGTCGACGACTCGGGTACGCCCGACCCCCGCCAGCGCAGCATCTGGCCCCACGTGGAGGACCGCCTGCTCGACCTGATCCAGGCGCACCGCTCGACGCTCGTGTTCGCCAACTCCCGGCGTCTGGCCGAGAGGCTGTGCGGACGGCTGAACGAACTCGCCTACGAGCGCGCGGACGGCGAGCCCCTCCCGGAGGACCACTCCCCCGCGGCCACGATGGCCCAGGCGGGCGCCGCCAAGGGGGCGCCGATGGAAATCGCCAGGGCGCACCACGGCTCCGTCTCCAAGGAGGAGCGGGCCGGCATCGAGAACGCCTTGAAGGAGGGCCGCCTGCCCGCGGTCGTGGCGACGTCCAGCCTGGAACTCGGCATCGACATGGGCGCGGTCGACCTGGTCGTCCAGGTGGAGTCGCCGCCGTCGGTCGCCAACGGGCTCCAGCGGGTCGGTCGCGCCGGCCACCAGGTCGGCGCCGTGTCCAAGGGCGTCATCTTCCCCAAGTACCGGGGCGACCTCGTGCAGACGGCCGTGGTGGCCGAACGCATGCGCGGCGGCGAGATCGAGGAGCTGCGGTACCCGCGCAATCCCCTCGACGTCCTCGCCCAGCAGATCGTCGCGATGGTCTCCATGGACGAATGGACGGTCGACGACCTCGAATCCCTCGTCAAACGCGCCGCCCCCTACGCCACGCTCCCCCGGTCGGCGCTTGAGGCGTCCCTGGACATGCTCGCCGGGCGCTACCCCAGCGACGAGTTCGGCGAACTCCGTCCCCGCCTTGTCTGGGACCGCGTGACCGGCGTGCTGCGCGACCGTCCGGGTGCCCAACGGCTCGCCGTGACCAGTGGCGGGACGATCCCGGACCGCGGCCTGTTCGGGGTGTTCCTCGTCGGCGAGAAGGCCTCGCGCGTCGGCGAACTCGACGAGGAGATGGTCTACGAGTCGCGCGTGGGGGACGTGTTCGTCCTCGGTGCGAGCTCATGGCGGATCGAGGACATCACCCCCGACCGCGTGCTCGTCTCCCCCGCGCCGGGCCAGCCCGGCAAGCTGCCGTTCTGGCACGGCGACACGCTGGGGCGTCCGGCCGAACTGGGCCGCGCCCTCGGTTCGTTCACCCGCGAGCTGGCCGAACTGCCCCAGCAGGAGGCGCGGGCACGCGTCACCTCGGCCGGCCTGGACGACTGGGCCTCCGCCAACCTCGTCTCCTATCTGACCGAGCAGCGTGAGGCCACCGGGCACATCCCCGACGACCGCACGATGGTCGTCGAACGGTTCCGCGACGAGCTCGGTGACTGGCGCATGGTCGTCCACTCTCCGCTGGGCGCGCGTGTGCACGCCCCCTGGGCGCTCGCCATAGCCGGCCGCCTGCGCGAGCGGTACGGCGTCGACGCGCAGGCAATGCACGCCGACGACGGCATCGTCATCCGCATCCCGGACATGGACGAGCCCCCCGGTCTCGACCTCGCCGTCTTCGACGCCGACGACATCGAGCGCATCGTCGTCGACGAGCTGGGCGGCTCGGCGCTGTTCGCCGCCCGGTTCCGCGAGTGCGCGGCGCGCTCGCTGCTGCTCCCCCGCCGCCGTCCCGACAAGCGCATGCCCCTGTGGCAGCAGCGCCAGCGCGCCGCGCAGCTCCTGGCCGTGGCGAGCAAGTACCCGTCGTTCCCGATCGTGCTGGAGACCATGCGCGAGTGCCTGCAGGACGTGTTCGACGTCCCGGGCCTGGTGCAGCTCATGCGCGACATGTCCGGACGCAAGGTCCGCATGGTGGAGGTGGAGACCTCCGAGCCGTCCCCCTACGCGCGTTCCCTGCTGTTCCACTACGTGGGCGCGTTCATGTACGAGGGCGACTCGCCCCTGGCGGAGCGCCGCGCGCAGGCCCTGGCTCTCGACTCGGCGCTCCTCGCCGAACTGCTCGGCCAGGCCGACCTGCGCGAGCTGCTCGATCCCGACGCCGTCGCCGAGACCGAGCGCGAACTCCAGCGCCTGGCCGCCGACCGCCGGGCCCGTGACATGGAGGGCGTCGCCGACCTCCTCCGCGCGCTCGGCCCCCTCACCACGGCCGAGGCGGCCGAACGCGCACTGCCCGCGGGTCTCGGCGCCCCGCCGGACGAGGGCGGGGCCGCGGCGGGTGACGCGGAGACCGCCGCGGCAGGCGGTCCCGTGCCGGACGAAGTGATGGTCCTGGTCTCGCGGTGGCTGGCGGAGCTGGAGGCGACGCGGCGGGCGATCCGCGTCCGGATCGCCGGGGAGGAGCACTGGGCCGCGATCGAGGACGCCGGCCGGCTGCGGGACGCGCTCGGCGCGCCGCTGCCGGTGGGGGTCCCGGAGGCGTTCCTCGAACCGGTCGGCGACCCGCTCGGCGACCTGGTCTCCCGGTACGCGCGGACGCACGGGCCGTTCCGGGCGGCCGAGGCGGCGGCGCGCTTCGGGCTGGGCGTCGCCGTGGTCGTCGAGACGCTGCGGCGGCTCTCGGGCTCGGGCCGGGTCGTCGAGGGCGAGTTCCTGCCGGTCGGGTCGGTGGCGGGCCCGCTGACGACCGAATGGTGCGACAGCGGCGTGCTGCGGATGCTCCGGCGCCGTTCGCTGGCACGCCTGCGCGCCGAGGTGGAGCCGTCCCCGCCGGAGTCGCTCGGCCGGTTCCTGCCGGCCTGGCACGGCATCTCGGGCGGGTCGCGGCTGCGGGGCATCGACGCGCTCGTCCAGGCGATCGAGCAGTTGCAGGGCGCGGCGGTGCCCGCGTCCGCGCTGGAGTCGCTGGTCCTGCCGTCGCGGGTCCCCGGCTACACCCCGGCGATGCTGGACGAGCTGACCTCGGCCGGCGAGGTCGTGTGGGCGGGCCAGGGAGGGCTGCCGGGCGGCGACGGCTGGGTGGCGCTGTACCTGGCCGACACCGCCCCGCTGCTCATGCCGAACCCCGCCGAGATCACGCTCACGCCCGTGCACCAGGCCGTCCTCGACGCCCTCGGCGACGGAGGCGCGCTGTTCTTCCGGACGCTGTCCGACCGTGTGAACAAGCAGGCCACCGCGGGCGACGCCGACCTCGTCACCGCCGTGTGGGACCTCGTCTGGGCCGGCCACCTCACCAACGACACGCTGGCCCCGCTGCGGTCCGCGCTCGGATCGGGCCGTCCGACGCACCGTTCCCGGACGACGCGCCGCGGGCGTCCCGTCCTGCCGTCCCGGACGGGTCCGCCGACGGTCGCCGGGCGCTGGTGGCCGCTTCCCGAGCGCGAATCCGCCGCGACCCTGCGCTCGCACGCCCTCGCCGAGTCGCTCCTGGAGCGGTACGGCATCGTCATCCGCGGCGCCGTCGCCGCCGAGCGCACTCCCGGCGGCTTCTCCGCCGTGTACCCGGTCCTGCGCGCGTTCGAGGAGACGGGGCGCTGCCGCCGGGGCTACTTCGTCGAGGGCCTGGGGGCCGCCCAGTTCGCGCTGCCGGGGGCCGTCGACCGGCTCCGCGCTCTCCGCCCGGGGGCGGCCGCCGCGCCCGACGACATCTCCGCCCTCTGGGAGACGCCCCGCAAACCCGCGGTCCGGGCGCTCGTCCTCGCGGCGGCCGATCCCGCCAACCCCTACGGCGCGGCGCTGCCCTGGCCGGAGCGCGCCGACGAGGTCGCCAGCGGCCACAAGCCGGGCCGCAAGGTCGGCGCGCTCGTCGTCCTGGTCGAGGGGCGCCTCGTCCTCTATGTCGAACGCGGCGGGCGGACCCTGCTCACCTGGGACGACGACCCGGACGTCCTGCAGCCGGCCGTCGACGCCCTCGCTCTGGCCGTCCGTGAGGGGGCGCTCGGCAAGCTGACCGTGGAGCGCGCCGACGGCGAGGCCATCAATGACTCCCCGCTGGCCGCCGCGCTGGAGTCGGCCGGCTTCCATCCCACGCCCCGGGGGCTGCGGCTGCGCTCCTGACCGTCCGAGCCGCGGAGCGCGACGCCGCCGAGCAGAAGGCGTGGGTGCGCGCCCTCTTCGCCGGCCTCGTGGGCGACGGCGTGCTGGCCGACCAGCTGCTCATCCTGCACGAGGGCGCGCTCGTCGCGTTCAGCGTCGCCGGCGTGCGCGACGCGGCGGCCTCCGCCCGCTCCGCCGGCGAGGCGATCGTGCCCCGCCGGCTCAGCGCCGCCGCCCCCTGAACATGTTGATCAGCCCGCGCAGGGCCCGCTCGTCCAGGGACCCGAACGGGTTGTCGTGGACGAGGTAGGTCCAGGTCGCCGAGGGCCGCTTCAGCCCCGCGGCGTCGAGGTCGACGCCGTCCTCGGACGCGGTGAGGGCCGCGAAGGCGGCGACGGACCGCCGGCGCGCGTCGGCCAGGAGCCGCTTGCCCGCCGGGACGGCCTCCCGGTTGAACTCGACCAGCGGGTCCAGGCCGCGGCCGAGCGAGCGCAGGTGGATGCCCTCGCGCAGGTCGGCGAGGAACGCCAGGTGCTCGGCCCAGCAGCGGTCCAGCTGGTACAGGACGATCTGCCGCGCGGCGCCGGCCACCTCGTCCGCGCCCGCGATCGCGGTGAGCTCGGCGTGCCGCTCCGGGGCGTCCGCCGCCATGGCCCGGTCGGCGGCGTCGCCGTGCAGGACGGCGTCGCGCTCGGCGAGCACCTCCCGCCGCTGGAGCCCGATCAGGTGGTTGTACCGCCACGTGTTGCGGTGCAGCTCCAGGTCGACGCCCTCCGCGACGCGCTGGGCGTGGCCGACGATCCAGTGCGCGCTCTTGTCGGTGATGAGCCCGTCGTCGCCGGCGGGCGCCCTGGACTCCTCGTCCGGCGCGTAGCGGGTGACGAGGTCGTCCTGGAGGCTGGTGAAGAACACCGAGCCGCCGGGGTCGCCCTGCCGCCCGGCCCGCCCCCTGAGCTGGTCGTCCAGGCGGCTGCTGTGGTAGCGGCCCGTCCCGATGACCAGCAGGCCGCCGGCCCGCGCGACCCGGTCGCGGTCGGCGCCGTCCCGCTCGGCCGGGGCGGTGCCCGGGGCGGACGGCGAGGGGCTGCCGCCCAGCCGGATGTCGGTGCCCCGGCCGGCCATCTGGGTGGAGACGGTGATCGCGCCGTACGCGCCCGCCTCCGCGATGATCGCGGCCTCCTCGGCGTCGTTCTTGGCGTTGAGGACGACCCGGTCGAGCCCGGCGCGGGCCAGCCGGCGGGCGAGCCGCTCGGACTCGGCGACGTCGCCCGTCCCGACCAGCACCGGGCGCCCCCCGGCGTGCGCGGCGGCGATCTCCTCGACGATCGCGACCTCCTTGTCGGCGGCGGTCGCGTAGAGGCGGTCCGGCTCGTCCTCGCGGACGCACGGCCGGTTCGGCGGGACGACCGCGATCGGCAGCGAGTAGAACTCGGTCAGCTGCCCGGCGACGGCCATCGCGGTGCCCGTCATGCCGCACCGGACGGGATAGCGCCCGACCAGCTCCTGCACGGTGATCGAGTCGAGGATCTCCCCGCTCGGGGAGGCGTCCAGGGCCTCCTTCGCCTCGACCGCCGCCTGCAGGCCGTCCGGCCAGCGCTGGAGGAGAGCGACCCGGCCCCGCGACTCGCTGACCAGCTTCACCGCGCCGTCCCGGACGATGTAGTCCACGTCGCGGTGCAGCAGGACCTCCGCGTGCAGCGCCACGTTCACCGCGGTGAGCGCGGCGAGGTTCTCCGGGGCGTAGAGGTCGAGCCCGAGGGCGCGTTCCACCTCGCGCGCCCCGGCCGCCGTGAGCTGGACGTTGCGGGCCTCGTCGTCGGTGGCGTAGTGCAGCCCGGGGCGCAGCCGCCGGACCAGGTCGGCGTACCGGGGATCGGCGGCGTCGAGATCGGCGGCGCCCGCCAGCACGAGCGGGACCATGGCCTCGTCGACCAGCACCGAGTCGGCCTCGTCGATCAGCGCGACGGACGGCTCGGGCAGCACGAGGTCGCTGGCGCCGGTGGCGAGCCGGTCCCGGAGCAGGTCGAACCCGACCTCGCTGACCGGCGCGTACGTCACGTCCGCCCGGTAGGCCTCGCGCCGCTCGGCGGGCGTGGACGACTGGCCGACCCAGGCGACGGTGACGCCGAGCATCGCGTAGAGCGGCCCCATCCACTCGGCGTCGCGCCGCGCCAGGTAGTCGTTGACCGACATCACGTGGACCCGGTTGCCGCGCAGCGCGTACCCGGCCGCCGCCAGGGCGCCCGCCAGGGTCTTGCCCTCGCCGGTGGCCATCTCGGCGACGTGCCCGGACAGCAGTGCGAGCGTCCCGACGAGCTGCACGTCGAAGGGCCGCTCCCCGAGGGCCCGCCGGGCGGCCTCCCTGCCGAGGGCGCACAGCTCGGCGAGGTCCTCCTTCTCGCGGAGGGCGGACGCGGCCGCGGTCAGCTCCGCGTCCGGCAGCTCCCGGACGCGGGACTCGCGCGCCGCGGCCTCGTCCACCAGGGCGCGCAGCGGCGCGAGATCGACGCTTCCGGGCTTCTGGACGAGGCGCCGCAGCCGGTCACGCAGCGCCATGACGGCCACTCGGTTCGTCGCTCACGGTTCCCCCAACGGGCGGGCAGAAGTCGGCGTTCCCATGATCTCAGCGCGGCGGACCGGCGGTTGTCCAGGGCGGTCCTCCGCTGCTGGTCTGACCTCGAATTCATTCCTCGGGCGGATCCCCTCCGGCCCTCTCGTTTGAGAGCATGGCCGCATTACGGGGTTTGCGGTGGCCAAGGGGAAAGCGCCACCGCGGAACGGGGTTTCGGCATGACACCTACGGCACGCAAGGCCGCCGCTCTCCGGCGCAAGCGTCAGATCATCAGCCAGACCGTCATCGACCGCGCGCTGAACGACCCCCGGCGTCATCCGGAGGTCGCCGTCGCGGCGGCGTCCGCCAAGTAGGGGAACAGTCCACCGCGCGGCCGGGAAGCGCCTGCGCCCCGGCTGGGCGCAGGCGCTTCCCGCTTTCGCGGACGCGCCTTCCTACGATGCCCCCGCGGCCGAGAAGACGTCGTCGCGTGCCTGCTCCAGCGCCGCGTGGAGGGCGCCGCGCAGGACGGGGTTGCCCTTCACGCCGGTGACGGCGACGGCGGGGCGGGTCGGGCTGATCCGCCCGACGATCGACTCGATGCGGGTGGCCAGCGGCCGCCCTCCGGCCCGGCCGAGGCTGCCCGACAGCACCATGAGCCCCGGGTCCAGGACGATGTTGACCGAGGTCACGCCGTAGGAGATGCGGTCGGCGAGCTCGTCGAGGAACGGGCCGCCGCGGTCCTCGTCGGCGGCGGCCGCGCGGACGCAGTCCACGGCGGTCGGCTCGGCGATGCCGTGCTCGTGCGCGAGGGCGCGGACCGCGTCCGCGCCCACCAGGGCCCCGTAGCCGCCCGCGAGGGTCGGGATCCCCCAGGTCGTCGACTCGGTGACCCCCTCGTCCTGCGCGGCGCGCCGGGCGGCCCCGACCGGCAGCGGCGCCCCGGGGACGGGCAGGTAGCCGATCTCCCCCGCGCCGCCCCACCGGCCGCGGTGCAGCCGCCCGCCGAGCATCACCGACAGGCCCATGCCGCGGTCGAACCACATGAGCGCGAAGTCGTCGGCGTCGCGCGCGGCCCCGTAGGCCCGTTCGGCGATCGCGGCGAGGTTCACGTCGTTCTCGATGGTCACGGGGCGGCGCAGGTCGGTGCGGAGCGCGGCGAGGACGCCCTCGTGCCAGGCGGGCAGGTCGAAGGAGAACTGGACGTCGCCGGACCGGGGGTCGACGACGCCGGGCGTACCGATGACGAACGCGCTCAGCTTGGACACCGCGACCTTGGCCGAGCGGCACGCCTTGACGACGGCGCTGTGCACCATCTTCACGGGATCGTCGGCGCCGTTGGGGTCCACGGTGACCTGGGCGACGATGTGGCCGGTGATGTCGGCGACGCCGGCCGTCACCCCGTCCGGCCCCACCTCCAGGCCGGCGACGTACGCGCTGGACGGGACGACCGCATAGAGTGCGGCGTTGGGGCCCCGCCCCCCGGCCTGCTCCCCCACCACCGAGACGAGCCCGCGCTCCTCCAGCCGGGAGAGCAGCTGGGACGCGGTCACCTTCGACAACCCGGTGTGCTCGCCGATCTGCGCGCGGGTGAGCGGGCCCTGCTCGACGAGCAGGTCCAGCGCCGCGCGGTCGTTCAGCTCACGCAGCAGCCTCGGCGTTCCCGGGCGTCTTGCCATTGCGACCCCTGATGTCTCAATCCGCTAACGAGCAGTTTTGTTTAGGAAAGTTTCTTGTTAGTTTACGCCCAAGCGCCGACCGGCACGGTACCCCGGGTCGGGGGCGCGCGCAGAGCGCGGACTGGCGAGCAGGGCGCCCGCGAGCGATGCGAACGCGAGAGGGGCATGGCTGGGACCCTAAAGGGTCCGCGCCGTCTCCACTCGCACCGCAGGCCACAAGGCCGCGCGAGGCGATGCCGGAAAGGAACCCCAGTGAAGTACATCAAGGTTGCGGCAGTGACGGCCGCGATCGCCCTGGCCGCCACGGCCTGCGGCGGCGACGGCAAGGACGGCGACGCGGGCGACGGCAAGGACCCGGCGCAGCTCAAGGTCTGGATGATGGGCGACGGAACGCCCGAGCAGACCAAGATCCTCGACGGCGTCGAGGCCGAGTTCAAGAAGAAGCACCCGAACACCGACGTCCAGGTCAAGTACGTGCCGTGGCCGCAGGTCGCCACCACCTTCCAGAAGGCGGCGGCCGGCGGCGAAGGACCCGACGTCACCGAGCTCGGCAACACCGACGTCCAGTCCCACATCGAGCAGGGCAGCCTCGCCGACATCACCGACGAGTTCAAGGGCTGGGCCGACGGCAAGACCCTGAACAAGACCGCGCTCGGCAACGACACCGCGGACGGCAAGACCTACGCGGTGCCGTGGTACGGGGGCGTCCGCGGCGTCTGGTACCGGACGGACTGGTTCCAGGAGCTCGGCATCCAGCCGCCGAAGACGTGGGCGGACCTCTCCGCCGCCGCGAAGAAGGTGCAGGACTCCAAGAAGGTCCCCGGCATCGGCATCCCGAGCGACCAGACCAACGCGCTGCTCAGCTTCGTGTGGGGCAACGGCGGCGAGGTCGCCTCCGACGACGGCAACGGCGGCTTCAAGGGGCAGCTCGACCAGCCGGCGGCGGTCGAGGCGGTCAAGTACTACGCCGGCCTCGTCACCACCGAGAAGGTCGCGCCCGAGAAGTACGTGGGCAAGAACGAGCTCGAGGGCCCGCAGCGCGACTTCGCGCTCGGCAAGCTCGGCATGTACATCGACGGCAGCTGGGCGCTCAAGGAGATGAAGAAGGTCTCCGAGAAGAACGCCGACAAGTGGGCCGTCTTCCCGATCCCGGCCAAGACCGGCGGCAACGCCCCGGTCATGGCGGGCGGCTCCGACCTCGCGGTGTGGAAGGACAGCAAGGCCAAGGGCGCGGCGTTCGACTACATCACGCTCCTGAACGACGCCAAGAACGCCAAGATCTGGGCGGACTACAGCGGCTTCTCCTCCATGCGGTCGGACGTGAAGTTCTCCGACCCCAAGCTGGAGGTCTTCACCGCGATCGCCGGCAACACCAAGTTCCCGCCGATCAGCGCCGGCTGGGGCGAGTTCGAGCAGGCCAAGAAGGTGCTGCCGAACGCCGTCAAGGCGATCATGCAGGGCAAGTCCGCCGAGGAGGAGATGAAGAAGGCGAACGAGCAGGCCAACACGCTGCTGAACCCGTAGTACCCGGCTGATCGGAACGTCCATGCTCGACACCGCTCCCGCGGTGCGGAGAGCGCCCGGCCGGAGAACGTCCGGCCGGGCGCGCCCCCGCCGCAGGCCCCGCTTCGGGCCCTACCTGCTGATCGCGCCCACCGTGGTGGTGATCGCCGTCCTGATGTTCTGGCCCATGGTCCAGATCGGGATCATGTCGTTCCAGAAGGTCGGCAACCGCCAGCTGCGCGGCGAGCCGGCCGAGACGGTGGGGACCGAGAACTTCGACAAGATCTTCAACGACCCCTTCTTCTGGCAGACCCTCCGGCACACCGTGCTGTTCGCCGTCGTCGCGGTGTCCCTGACCCTGGTCGTCGGGACGCTGGTGGGGCTGCTGCTCAACAAGCTCGGCAAGCGGATGTCGAGCTTCGTCGCCGGCGGCGTGATGGTCGCCTGGGCGACGCCGCCGGTCACCGCCGCGATCATCTTCAGCTGGCTGTTCGGCACCACCGGCGGCCTGGTCAACTGGTGCCTGGACCTGCTGCCGGACTTCCTGGTCGGCGGCGGCTGGAGCGACTACAACTGGTTCGCCACGCCGCTGTCCACCTACACCGTCCTCACCGTGTGCGTCGTCTGGCAGGCGTGCCCGTTCGTGGCGGTGTCCGTGCTGGCCGGGCTGAAGAGCGTCCCGGGCGAGCTGTACGAGGCGGCCCGGGTGGACGGCTCCGGCCCATGGCGGACGTTCTGGAGCCTCACCTACCCGATGCTCAAGCCGATCTTCCTCGTGCTGGTCGTCATGTCGATCATCTGGGACTTCAAGGTCTTCACCCAGCTGTTCATCATGGCCGGGATGGCCAACCGCGACGCGTTCAACCTGTCGCTGTACGGCTACTCCGAGGCGTTCGGCTCGCTGAATCCGAAACTCGGCATGGGCTCGGCGATCGCGCTCGTGCTCACGCTCATCCTGCTCGTCGTCACCGCCCTCTACGTGCGGGTCATGGTCCGTCAGGGGGAGACCCGATGAGGCGCCTGCCGCGCAAGCTGCTGCTGAACGGGACGGGCCTGCTGGTCTTCCTGGTCGCGGTGTTCCCCGTCTTCTGGATGGCCTCCACCGCCTTCAAGCCCAACACCGAGATCTTCAGCACGACGCCGAAGCCGCTGCCGTCCCACCCGACGCTGGAGCACTTCGACCTGGTGCTGAACGGCGGCATCGCCGAGGTCTCCTTCTGGGAGTACTTCCGCAACAGCGCGATCCTGGCGCTCGTCACCGTCCTGGCGTCGGGGCTGCTCTCGCTGATGGCCGCGATCGCCGTCGCCCGCTTCCGGTTCCGCTTCCGCACCACCTTCCTGATCATGCTGCTGGTGGTGCAGATGGTCCCGTGCGAGGCGCTGGTCATCCCCCTGTTCCTGGACCTGAAGCAGCTTGACCTGCTGAACAGCCTGGCCGGCCTCGTCATCGTCTACATCGGCTTCGCCGTCCCGTTCGCGATCTGGATGCTGCGCGGCTTCGTCGCCGCGGTGCCCCGCGAACTGGAGGAGGCCGCCGCCATCGACGGCGCCGGCCCGATCCGGACCTTCTTCCGCGTCATGCTCCCGCTCGTCGCGCCCGGCCTGGTGGCGACCAGCATCTTCTCCTTCATCACCGCCTGGAACGAGTTCATCTTCGCGTTCACGTTCCTGGACGACCAGACCAAGTACACCCTGCCGATCATGCTGCAGTTCTTCTTCGGCCGCAGCGGCAACGCCTGGGGGCCCATCATGGCAGCGTCCACGCTGCTCACCATTCCCGTCATCGCCTTCTTCCTGATCGTCCAGCGCCGCATGGTGTCCGGGCTCACCGCCGGGGCGGTGAAGGGGTGACGACCGACGACATCGCGACCACGGCCGAGATCGCCCGGCTCGCACGCGGCACGCTGCTCCCGTCCTTCCCCGGCGCGACCGCCCCCCACTGGGTCCTGGACGAGCTGGAGGCCGGCCTCGGCGGCGTCACGCTCTTCGCGCTCACCGGCAACGTCCCGAGCCCGGAGGCGCTGGCCGCGCTCACCGCGCAGATGCGCAAGGCCGGCGACCCCTTCATCACGATCGACGAGGAGGGCGGCGACGTCACCCGCCTCGGCGGCCACGCGACCGGCAGCCCCTACCCGGGCAACGCCGCGCTCGGCGCCGTCGACGACCCCGAACTGACCCGCCGCATCTACCGCTCGCTCGGCGCCGAGCTGGCCGAGGTCGGCGTCAACTTCAACTTCGCGCCGTCGGTCGACGTCAACACCGCCGACGACAACCCCGTCATCGGCACCCGCTCGTTCGGCTCGGACCCCGCGCTGGTCGCGCGGCACGCCGCCGCCGCCGTCACCGGCACGCAGGAGGCGGGCGTCGCCGCCTGCGCCAAGCACTTCCCCGGCCACGGCGCGACCGTGGACGACTCCCACCTCGGGATCCCGCTCGTCGACGCCGACCTGGACCTGCTGGACCGGCGCGAGCTGGTCCCGTTCCGGGCGGCGATCGCAGCCGGCACCCGTGCGGTGATGACCGGGCACCTCAACCTGCCCGCCATCACCCACGGGGCGCCGGCCACCCTCTCCCAGGAGGCGATCACCGGTCTGCTCCGCGAGCGGCTCGGCTACCAGGGCGTCATCGTCACCGACGCGCTCGACATGCAGGGCGCGAGCGGCGCGATCGGCATCCCGGAGGCGTCCGTGCGGGCCCTCATCGCGGGCGCCGACCTGCTGTGCCTCGGCCCGCGCGAGCACGCCGAGACCGTCGAGGCCACCCTCGCCGCGATCGACGAGGCCGTCCGCGCCGGGCGCCTCCCGCTCGCCAGGCTGGCCGACGCGGCCGAGCGCACCCGCCTGCTCAGGGAATGGCTCGCCGGGCACAGCCCCGCCGTCGTCGACCGGCCCGCCGGCCTGGAGGCCGCCCGCCGCGCCGTCCGCGTGACGGGCGCGCTGCCCGGCTGGACCGCGGCGCCCCTGGTCGTCGAGACCGAGTCGACCGGCAACATCGCGGTCGGCCCGACGCCCTGGGGCCTGCGCCCGTGGGCGCCCGACGCCGTCCAGGCCGACGGCGCGGACGGGACGGCGAAACGTGTCTTGGACCGTGCCAAGGGGCGCGGCCTCGTGATCGTCCTCCGCGACGCCCACCGGCACGCCGGCCAGCGCGCCCTCACCACCGCCCTGCTCACCGCCCGCCCCGACACCGTCGTCGTGGAAATGGGCCTCCCCGTCTGGCGCCCCCGCTCCGCCGTGTACATGGCCACCTACGGCGCCGCCGCCGCCAACGCCCAAGCCGCCGCCGAACTATTGGGGCTGTGCTGACTGCTTTTTACTCCTCCTTCAGGCCTGGCGGCCCTCCATCGTCGCTAAAAGCGGGCGATCGCTGGCATCGCTCCGTCTCGCCTGGCGGCTCGCTGCCCGATCAGATTCTTGCTTCGCTCGAATCTGCCTTCGGACGCGATCGCGGCCCCAGCTTGTCGCGGGGTTGCTGTGCCGACTGAGGTCGGTGCAGCAGGGGTGCCGGCCGGCGGGCAGGGGTCGCCGCCTGGCCGGTCCTCGCTTCCCTTGAACCTGCTTCGGGCGCGATCGAGCTGGTGAGGTCAGCCGCGCGCCTGCCGCAGGACCGAGGTAGCCCTGCGGCCTTCAAGGCCACGGCGCGTCCGCCGGACAAGAGCCCGGTTCCGGCGGACGCGTCGTGTCAGGGGAGGTACGGTGTCTGGCCGTGGTGAAGGACCTGTCTGCGGAGGTGTTCTCGTGAATGACTATGAAGACGCTGGAGCCACGTCAGCGCGTCCGCAGACCAGCCCGGCACCGGCGGGCGTGTCCGCCAAGCCTCCCGTAGTCGCGCCGCCCTTCACCCCTCACTTCACCCAAGCTCATCTTCCGTCGCGCACCACGATCCTGCGGGCCAGGCGGCTGCCTCAACCGTCGGCGTAACCCCGCAACAACCTCAGTGGCCGCGATCGCGTCCGAAGGCAGGTTCGAGCCTGCGAGAACCTGATCGCGCAGCGAGCCGCTGGGCGAGCCGGAGCGATGCCAGCGATCGCCCGCGTTTCTCGACGATGGAGGGCCCTCAGGGCCCGAAGGAGGAGAGAGACGCCAGGAGAACCGAAGTGGTCCTATCGGCAAGGGATAATGCGAATATGCGATTGTCCGCCCGGGTCGACTACGCGCTGCGCGCCTCCGCCGAACTGGCGGTCGCCGGGAGTCATCCGGTGACCGCGGTCCAGCTCGCCGAGGCCCAGCGGATACCGCCCAAATTCCTGGAGAACATCCTCGGCCAGCTGCGCCGGTCCGGGCTCGTGCGGAGCCAGCGGGGGCCCGAAGGCGGCTACTGGCTGGCGCGCCCGGCCGAGCGGATCTCGCTGGCCGACATCATCCGCGCCATCGACGGGCCGCTGCTCGGCGTGCGGGGCGAGCGGCCCGAGCACGTGGGGTACGAGGGGCCCGCGCGCTCCCTCCAGGAGGTGTGGATCGCGCTGCGCGCCAGCGAGCGGTCGATTCTGGAGCAGGTCACGCTCGCGCACATCGCCGCCGGTGAACTGCCGGCGCCCGTCCAGAAGCTGACCGAGGACCCGTCCGCCTGGGAAAGCCCCTCCCTGATCTGACATGCCCGAGGGCGACGTCGTCTGGCTGACCGCCCGCCGCCTGCGCGAGGCGCTGAAGGGGCGGGTGCTGACGCGCTCGGACTTCCGCGTGCCGAGGTACGCGACGGCGGATCTGCGCGGACGGACGGTTCTGGACGCGGTCTCGCGCGGCAAGCATCTCCTCGTGCGGGTGGAGGGCGGTCTGACCGTCCACACCCACCTGAAGATGGAGGGACGCTGGCAGATCCGCAGGGCCGGGCCTCCGCCGCGCGACCACCGGGTGCGGCTCGTGCTGGCGAACGCGGAGTGGCAGGCGGTCGGGTACTCGCTGGGGGTGGTCGAACTGCTGCGCACCGACGAGGAGGACTCGGCGGTCGGGCATCTCGGGCCCGACCTCCTCGATCCGGCGTGGGGGCCGGAGATGGCGGCCGAATCCGCCGCGCGGCTGGCGGAGGAACCGGAGCGGGCGATCGGGGAGGCGCTGCTCGACCAGACGAGGGTCGCCGGGATCGGCAACGTCTACAAGGCCGAGGTTCTGTTCCTGCGGGGCGTGAACCCGTGGACCGCCGTCCGGAACGTTCCCGACCTTTCGGGCCTTGTGCAGCTCTCTCACCGGCTCCTGGAGGCCAACAAGGAGCGCCACGGCCACATCACGACCGGTGAGCTGGGGCGCGGCCGGGAGCACTGGGTGTACGGGCGCGCCGGACGTCCGTGCCGCAGGTGCGGAACCCGTGTCGAGCGGGCGGAGCAGGGTGAGCGGGCGGCCTTCTGGTGCCCGCGCTGCCAGCCGGTCGGCGCCCGCCCTGCCCCCTGAGGGCGGGTCGCCGCCGTTCCGGGTCGCCGGATCCTGCGCCCTTATGGAGATCGTGCGGCGAGGAGGTCTTCCAAGTCAATTCTCGGGTTTCGTTGACTGTCTCCAAGGTCTAGCTTGGGTCCGTGACCTTGGACGATCTTCGTGTCTTCGTGGCGGTCTGCGCGGCGGGGAACCTGAGCGCGGTCGCGCGGGACCTGTCGTGCAGCCAGTCGGCCGTCAGCCAGCACGTCAAGCGGCTCGAACGCGAGACCGGGCTCGTGCTCCTGGAGCGGCGCCCCCGGGGGGTGGTCCCGACCCGCGCGGGGCGCGTCCTCCACGAGGCGGCGAGGGAGGGGATCGCCGGGCTGGACGCGGCGCTGCGCGTCCTCGGCGACCTGCGCCGCGGGGTGGGGGGCACCGTCAGGGTCGCGACCGGGGCCACGACCGTGCGGCACTTCATGGCGGCGGGAGTGGCGGAGTTCCGGGCCCGCCACCCCGAGGCGGCGCTCCAGTTCGAGACCGCCGGGTCGAGCCGCAGGTGCCTGGAGGCGGTGCGCTCGCACACGGCCGATCTCGCGTGGGTGACGATCGGACCGCCGCTGGAGGGCGTCGAGCAGCGGGCATCGTGCGAGCTGCCGTGGGTGCTCGCCGTGCACGCTGACGACCCCCTGGCCGCGCGGGCGTCGGTGGCACTGGGCGAGCTGGCCGCGATCCGCTACATCGAGCTTCCCGCGCACTCGACGTCGCGCGTCCATCTGGAGATGCAGCTGGAACGGCACGGGGTGCGCCTCACGTCCACCACGAGCGTCGCCGACTGGGACACCGCGCTCCTGCTGGCCGAACTGGACCTCGGCCAGGCGATCCTGCCCGCGCTGCCCGGATGGGGCGAGGGGCCGGGAGGCGTCCGGCTGGTTCCGATCCCGGAACTGCCGCCGCTCACCGCCGGCTGGGCGGCGCGCCGCTGGGACGCTCTGAGCCCGCTCGCCGTCGAGTTCGCCGAGACCGTCCTGGCGCACCTCTGATCAGCGGACGGCCACCTGCCCGTTCGCCACGGTCAGCGCCGCCTGCGGGGGGCCTTCGCCGCAGTGGGGGCCGTTGGGGAACGTGGCCTTCGGTGTGACGTCGAGACGGTGGGTGAAGTAGGTCCGCCCCTCCGCGTCCCGGAGCTTGAGCGTGACCTGGACGGGCGCCTTCGGGAGGCCGTCGAGCCGCGCGAAGCCCGACTTGCCCCCGTCAGGGGACGCCGAGGCACCGCAGACGGCGTCGGGACCGTCGCCGTCGCAGCCGGTCGAGACGGCCTTCGAGGTCGGGGTCAGCTCGATCCGGGGCTCCTGGCACGTCCCGCCCCAGCACACCCGAAGGGAGGCGGCGGCGACGCGGGAGCCGTCGGGAACGACCAGGTTCAGGCCGGGCTCGGACCCGATCAACGTGCAGGGACGGCCCGCGCCGCCGCCTTCGGAGCCGCAGGCGGCCAGTGCGAGCAGAGCGGCGGCGGCCGGCAGGGTTCGGGAGAGTGCGCGCATGCCTCATGATCGGCGGAAAGCGGACCGGAACGGGGCGGAACGCGGAAAACCCCGGGTCCTCGCCGAGGGCGGGCCGGGGTCTTCGCCGGAGCGGGTCGCTCAGGTCTGCGCCTGGAACATCCAGTGCTGCTTCTCGAGCTCGGCGGTGATGCCGATGAGCAGGTCCTGCGTCACCTGGTCCGGCTCGTCGGTGGCCTCGATGCGCTCCCGGAACCGCGCGATGATCTGCGCGAGGATGTCGGTGATCGCGGCGACGACCTTGTCGTCGGCGAGGTAGCCGGCCTCCAGCTGCGGGATCGTCGTGCGGTCGGCGACCGTGCGGACACGGCCGTCGGGGTTCGCCCCGATCGCCACGGCGCGCTCGGCCACGTCGTCCTGGCCGCTGCGGGCCAGCGCGACGATCTCGTCGAGGTGCTCGTGGACGACCTTGAAGTTGCGTCCGGTGAGATTCCAGTGCGCCTGCTTGGCGACCAGCGCGAGATCGATCAGGTCGATGAGAGCGCCCTGCAAAGCGTCCCCGGCGGCCTTCAGTGCCGCATCGTTGAGCGGGCTCTTGACCGACGCCATGAACGGGCTCCTTCCGCATCGTTACGGTTATCCGTTACAACACAGGAAGGTCCCCGGAAATGCCGAGTCCATGCCGTGAGGCCGCGCACACCCGCGGCCCCGGGTCGGGGCATGAACTCGCCGGAAACGGTCAGGCGGCGACCATGTCGGCGCGAAGCTCGCCGGTGATCTCCTCCGGGGTCTCCGGAATGCTCTCGGCGGAGATGCGCTCGTGCTCCGGCGCGCCCGCCATGACGGGCTCGTGCTGCAGCTCGGCGAGGGCGAGCTGATCCGCGACTTCCCTCAGCACGTGCGACAGCGGAACGCCCAGGGCTTTGCAGATAGAGGACAGCAACTCCGAAGAGGCCTCTTTCTGACCCCGCTCGACCTCGGAGAGGTAGCCGAGTGACACCCGCGCTGCCGCGGACACCTCACGGAGGGTGCGTCCCTGGCGCAGCCGCAGCTGCCGCAGTACGTCACCGAGCAGCTGGCGAAGCAGGACCATCGTCTCGCTCCCTCCCTCAGTTCGGACCATCTGCCGGTTCCACCGTACCCGCCTTGGCGGTGGCCGTGGCAGACCGTTGATTTCGTGTTCGCTCGCAACGTAACGCTGTAATCAGCCCCGATCTTCCCGATCTGCCCGAGCCTCCCCGCTCCCGTCGGCGACGTCAAGTCCCAGCAATCGGCGTCTCAGCAGCTCAAGCGCGTGCACGACGGTCATCCGCCGGACCACCGCGCGGATCTCCGGCCCCGTCCCCGGCACCGGGAGTTTCGGGCCGACCACCGTGAGCGAGTCTCCAGGTCCGGCCAAGCCGATATAGACCGTTCCGACGGGACGGCCGTCCTGCGGGTCGGGACCGGCGACGCCGGTCACCGCGAGCCCGTAGGTCGCCCCGACCGCGTCCCGGACGCCCGCGGCCATCCCGCCGGCCACGTCCGGGTGGACGGCCCCGTGCTCGGCGAGCAGGTCGCCCGGCACGCCGAGCAGGCTCCGCTTCAGATCGGTGGCGTAGGCGACCATGCCCCCCGCATAGGTGCCGGACGACCCCGGCGTCGCGGTGAGCTCGGCGCCGACGAGGCCGCCGGTCAGCGACTCGGCCGTGGCGACGGTCTCGCCCCGGGCCAGCAGCAGCCGGTGCACGACCAGGCCGAGCGACTCGTCCTCGACCCCGTAGACCGACGGGCCGAGCAGCTCCCGGACGCGCGACTCCACGCCCGCCAGGCGTCCGGCGGCGTCCCGGCCGGCCACGGTGATCCGGATCTTCACCTCGGCGGGGTCGGGCAGGTAGGCGAGCTTCACCCCGTCCATCGCCTCCACCTCGGCGAGGCGGGTCGCGACGACCGACTCCCACAGCCGGGCGGTGCGCAGCGTGCGGCGCGCGACGGAGGGCAGCCCGGCCGTCTCCGCGAGCTCCGGCAGCACGATCTCGTCCATGATCGTGCGCATCTCGAACGGGACGCCCGGCAGCGCGTAGGCGACCCCGCCGGGCAGCTCGACGCGCAGGCCGGGCGCCGATCCGGCGGAGTTGGGAAGCAGCCGCGCGCCCTCGGGGACGTCCGCCATGCGCAGCGCCATCGGCTGCGGCTCGCGGCCGGCCCGCGCGACCCGCTCGCGCAGCCGCCGCTCCAGCGCCGGATCGCGGACCAGGGCGACGCCCGCCGCCTTGGCGAGGGCGTCGCGCGTCACGTCGTCGTAGGTGGGGCCGAGCCCGCCGGTGGTGATGACCGCGTCGGCCCGGTCCAGCGCGGACGCCACCGCCGCCACGATCACGTCGAGCTCGTCGCCGACGACCACGCTGCGGGTGACCTCGACGCCGTGTTCGGCGAGCCGGCGGCCGAGCCACGCCGCGTTCCCGTTGATCGTGTCGCCGAGGAGCAGTTCGTCCCCCACGGTGAGCAGTTCGACCCGCATCGCGTCCCCGTCCGTCCCCGCCGCGCGGGATCCGTCGCCTCGCGCGAGCGTCCCCGAATCTACCGGCGCGCGGCCGCGACGGGCCCGGCGGATCGCCGGTTCACCGGAAAAACCGACCGAATGAGGACGCCACCGGATCCCCGCCTTCACACCGGCCCCACAGGGATAACGCTTTTCCGTCGTCGTGAAAAGAGACGGCCGCGTTTATGTCCGCCGCGCCCGGAGCGGCCCGGACGCTGCGCGCGGCCGAGGCGCCGCCCGGAGCGCGCATCGTCGCCGCACGTCATCGGCCCCGGCGGCCGACAATGGCAGGAAGCGCAGGTCACATTGTGAGTCAAAACTCATTCCGCCGATTCGTGCACGGGCACGCCGGCAGGGATAATCGAATAGCGCGGGGCGCCCTAAAGCGGGGCCGCGGGGCCACGACCGGGGTGGGCGTGGTCCCGCGGCCCACCTAAACCCGCGACAGGCGGCGCAGCACGGCGCCGCAGCGGCGGGCGTAGGACCGCTGGAACACCCGTCCGAACGGGCCCGCCAGCCTGGCGGCCGCCGTCGCCGGCCGGCTGAACGCCGTGACCGTCAGCCACACGTCGCCCTCGTCGTCCAGATGGACGACGAACGACTCCTCCCCCGACTCCGGGTGGCCCGGAAGCGTGCCGTACGCCCATCCGGCGTAGCGCTCCTCCTCGCGCGTCCACACGATCCGGCAGGGCGCCCTCAGGCGCAGCGGTCCCACGCCCAGCCCGATCACGACGCTCACCCCGGGCGCGGCGCGCGGCGCCGACGCCTGCACCCGGACCGGCAGCGCCCGGTGCATCCAGAACTCCATGACCGCGTCCGCGGCGTTCCGGAATGCCTCGGGTCCCCGTCCGACGAGCATCCGCTGCCGCATGTGCCGGTACCCGGCCGGGCGTTCGGCGTCGCGCGTCGCGCCGACCTCGGTGTAGGTGAAGTCCTGCCCGGTCATGCCCTCCGGCCTCCAAACTGACGAATCCGCGTCAAGTATCGCCGCTGCGCCTGGCCACGCGGCGAGCCGGTCCGTACCGTCCGACGCATGCTCGTCATAGTCGCCGGCCTGAACGTCTTTCCGATCAAGAGCGCGGGGGCGGTCCCCGTCGCCGAGGCCGAGCTGACGACGGACGGGCTGCGGCACGACCGGGAGTACATGCTCGTCCGTCCGGACGGCCGGCATCTGTCGCAGCGGGAGGTACCCGAGCTGGCCTTGCTCCGTCCCGACTACGACGGTGTGAAGCTCGTCGTCCACACCCCGCTCGCGGCTTCGCCCCTGGTGTGCGAGGCGGTGGACGGCCCTCCGCTCGACGTCACCGTGCACCGCCGCCCGTGCCAGGGAATGGACCAGGGCGACGAGGCGGCCGAATGGTTCTCCGAGGTCCTGCGGGTCCCCTGCCGTCTCGTCCGCTTCGTCGGGACGCGCCCCACTGCGCTCGGCGGCGGCACCCTGACGTACGCCGACGGCTACCCCGTCTCGGTGCTGTCGGAGGAGTCGCTCGACGACCTGAACCGGCGGATGGACGCCCGGCTCCCGATGGCGCGCTTCCGTCCCAACATCGTCCTGCGCGGACTCGGGCCCTACGGCGAGGACTCCGTCACCCGGCTGCGCGGCGACCATGTGGACATCGAGCTCATCAGGCCGTGCGGCCGGTGCGTCATCATCAACACCGACCAGGACACCGCCCGGCGGTCCCCCGAGCCGCTGCGCGCCCTCGCCCGGTACCGAACGGAGCGCTTCGGCGGCACCCGGGAGATCATGTTCGGCAGGCTCGGCGTCCCTCGCGCGCTCGGCGCCCTCCGTGTGGGCGGCGAGCTCACCGCGTCGTGACGGCTCGTTGCGCGCGGGTGGTCAGGAGGTCTCGCCGGACGTGCGGCGCATGCGCCAGGCCTGGACGACGTAGTCGATCCCGGTGACGACCGTGACGACGAGCGCCGCGCCCATCGTGGCCCAGCGCAGGTAGTCCAGCGGGCCCGGCAGGATGTAGAAGCCGATGGCGAAGACCTGGAGCGTCGTCTTCAGCTTGCCGCCCTTGCTCGCCGGGATCACGCCGCGGCGCAGGACGACGAACCGCATCACCGTGATGCCGATCTCGCGGACGAGGATGGCGGCCGTCACCCACCACCACAGCTCCCCCATCGCCGACAGGCTGATCAGCGCCGCCCCGGTGAGCGCCTTGTCCGCGATCGGGTCGGCGATCTTGCCGAAGTCGGTGACGAGGCCGCGCGCCCGGGCGATGTCGCCGTCGATCTTGTCGGTGATCGAGGCGACCGCGAACACCGCGAAGGCGGCGAGCCGCCAGCCGGTGCCGTCCAGGAAGAACAGCCAGACGAAGAGCGGCACCAGCGCGATCCGCAGGAGCGTGAGCGCGTTGGCGATGTTCCACACGCCGGCCTGCGGCGGATCCGGCGCGCCCGCGACCGGCTCGGGGGTGCCGGCGATCACGAGACGTCAGCGACGAGGTCCACCCCGTCGCTGCCCACGACCCGGGCCTCCACGATATCGCCGAGCGCGAGCCCCTCGCCGCGGACCAGGACCGTCCCGTCCACCTCGGGCGCCTGGTGCTCGGCGCGGCCCTCGAAACCGCCGTCGCGCGCCCCGTCCCCCGCCGGGTCGGCCTTGTCCTCCAGCAGGACGCGGACCACGGAGCCGACGCGGTCCTCGGCGCGCTGCGCGGTCAGCTCCTCGGCGAGGCCGGACAGCTCCTCGACGCGGGCGGCGACGTCGGCGGGGTCGAGCTTGCCGTCCAGGTTCGCGGCCTCCGTGCCCTCCTCGTCGGAGTAGCCGAACACGCCGACGGCGTCGAGCCGGGCGGCCGACAGGAACTCCGCCAGCTCCTCGAAGTCGTCCTCGGTCTCGCCGGGGAAGCCGACGATGAAGTTGGAGCGCACGCCCGCCTCCGGCGCCAGCGCGCGGATCTGGTCCAGCAGCCCGAGGAACCGCTCCCGGTCGCCGAACCGGCGCATGGAGCGCAGCACCGGGCCGCTCGCGTGCTGGAAGGACATGTCGAAGTACGGCGCGACGCCGGGCGTGCCGCAGATCGCCTCGATGAGGCCGGGGCGCGTCTCGGCGGGCTGCAGGTAGCTCACCCGCACCCGCTCGACGCCGTCGACGGCGGCGAGCTCCGGCAGCAGCTTCTCCAGCGCCCGCAGGTCGCCGAGGTCCTTGCCGTAGGACGTGGAGTTCTCGCTGACGAGGACCAGCTCGCGGACGCCGTGGTCGGCGAGCCAGCGCGCCTCCTCCAGCACCTCCGCGGGCGGGCGCGACACGTACGCGCCGCGGAACGCGGGGATCGCGCAGAACGTGCAGCGCCGGTCGCAGCCGGACGCCAGCTTCAGCGGCGCGACCGGGCCGCCGCCGAGGCGCCGCCGCAGCACCCGCGGCCCCGACGCCGGGGCCACGCCGTCCGGCAGGTCGTCCTGCCCGCCGTGCCCCGGGACGTGGGAGCCGTGCGCCCGCTGGCGCTCGACCGGGCTGATCGGCAGAAGGGTGCGGCGGTCGCGCGGGGTGTGCGCGTCGCGCCGGCGTCCCGCCATGACGTCGTCGAGGCGGTCGCCGATCGCGGTGTAGTCGTCGAAGCCGATCACCGCGTCGGCCTCGGGCAGCGCCTCGGCCAGCTCGCTGCCGTACCGCTCGGCCATGCACCCGGCCGCGACGACCTTGGCGCCGGAGTCGTGCGCGGCCAGCAGCGTGTCGATGGAGTCCTTCTTGGCCGCCTCGATGAAGCCGCAGGTGTTGACGACCACCACGTCGGCGCCGTCCGCGCCGTCCGCGAGGTCCCAGCCCGCGTCCTCGATGCGCGCGGCGAGCTCCTCGGAATCGACCTCGTTGCGGGCACAGCCGAGCGTGATGAGTGAGACCTTGCGGCGAGTGGACATGCCCCTAAGGTAATGGGCCCCCGCGCCGATGCCGACCATCGGCCCGCGGCCTTCTGACGGGAGACGTTTCGTGCGGCGGCGCAAGGCGCGGGTCCCCGCCCGGTCCCCCGATCAGGCCGACTCGGGGTCGCCGCGGTCGAAGGTCAGCCGCTGGACGCCCTTGCCCTTGCCGGGCGAGCCCAGGTCCTTGCCGTTGACGGTCAGGTTGACGCTGCCGCCGACGCCGATCACGAGCCGGACCTTCTTCTTGGCGCTGAAGCTCTTCTGGTCGCCCTCGCGCAGCATGCCGCTGAACAGCGACCTGCCCTGATCGCCCTGGACGTTCAGCCACGTCGCCCGCTTCGCCTCGACCCGCACCTCGACCTTGGTGCGCGGCGCCTCGGCGACCGGGGCGCTGCTCTTCGGCGCGGCCGGCGCGGCCGGCGCGGGGGACGGCGCGGGCGTCCCGGCGACCTGCCGCGCGGTGCGCCGCTCGCCGCCGCCGCCGTGCCCGACCACCTGGACGATCCCGTAGACGACCACGAGCGTGAGGGCGAGCGCCATCGCGGCGCTCCAGTTCGGCGACCGGCGCTCGCGGAACGCGACGGGCTGCTCCGGCTCGAACGCCGACACCGCCGAGACCGGCTGCGGGGCGCCGCCGTGCGCGGCGTCGAACTCGGCGACGAGCGGTTCCGGATCGATGCCGATCACGCGGGAGATGCTGCGGATGTGGCCGCGGGCGTAGAAGTTGCCCCCGCACGCGGAGAAGTCGTCGGCCTCCATGCCGCGGACGACGGTCTCGCGTATGCGCGTCTGGAGGCTCACCTGTGTCACCGAGAGACCGGCCCGCTGACGCTCCTCCGCCAAGGTCTCACCGATGCTCACGCCGGGCCTCCTCTGAGGAGTTCGTGGCCGATCTCGCACGACTGTGAGACCAGTCTAGGAACGGGCCTGCCCGTTCGGCGACTGCCAACACGTTCGAAACAGGGCAAGATTTCGCATCATTCCGCAAGGCCCCGGCACCGCGCTCAGCCGCCGCCGCGCAGTTCCGCGAGCACTCCCGGCAGGTCGTCGGGCTTGGCCAGCACGTCCCGCGCCTTGGAGCCCTCACTGGGGCCGACGATGTCGCGGCTCTCCATGAGGTCCATCAGGCGCCCGGCCTTGGCGAACCCGACGCGCAGCTTGCGCTGCAGCATCGACGTCGACCCGAACTGGGTGGACACGACCAGCTCGATCGCCTGGACGAGCAGGTCCATGTCGTCGCCGATCTCCTCGTCGATCTCCTTCTTCGGCGCGCCGGCCGCGGCGACGTCCTCCCGGTAGCTCGCCTCCATCTGCCCCTTGCAGTGGTCGACGACGCTGTGGATCTCCTTCTCCGAGACGTAGGCGTTCTGCAGGCGCATGGGCTTGCTCGCGCCCATCGGCAGGAACAGGGCGTCGCCCTGCCCGACGAGCTTTTCGGCGCCCGGCTGGTCGAGGATGACGCGGCTGTCCGACAGCGAGGACGTCGCGAACGCCAGCCGGGACGGCACGTTGGCCTTGATGAGCCCGGTGACCACGTCCACCGACGGTCGCTGGGTCGCCAGGACCAGGTGGATCCCCGCGGCGCGGGCGAGCTGGGTGATGCGCACGACCGAGTCCTCCACGTCGCGCGGCGCGACCATCATCAGATCGGCCAGCTCGTCGACGATGACGAGCATGTACGGGTACGGGGTGTACACGCGCTCGCTGCCGGGCGGCGGCACCAGCTTGCCCGCCTTCACCGCCTTGTTGAAGTCGTCGATGTGCCGGTACCCCGAGGCGGCCAGGTCGTCGTAGCGGCGGTCCATCTCGCCCACGACCCACTCCAGGGCCTCGGCGGCCTTCTTGGGATTGGTGATGATCGGCGTGATCAGGTGCGGGATGCCCTGGTACATCGTCAGCTCGACCCGCTTGGGATCGACCAGGATCATCCGCACCTCGTCCGGGGTGGCCCGCATCAGGACCGAGGTGATGAGCCCGTTGATGCACGTCGACTTGCCGGCCCCGGTGGCGCCCGCGATCAGGATGTGCGGCATCTTCGCCAGGTTCGCCACCACCGTGCGGCCCTCGACGTCCTTGCCCAAACCCACGATCATCGGATGATGCTCGTTGGTCGCCGCAGGCGAGCGCAGCACGTCACCGAGGCTGACGATGTCCTTGTCGGTGTTGGGGATCTCCACCCCGATCGCCGACTTCCCCGGAATCGGCGAGATGATCCGCACATCGGCGCTCTTCACCGCATACGCGATGTTCTTGGTCAACGCCGTGACCTTCTCCACCTTCACCGCCGGACCCAGCTCGATCTCGTACCGCGTGATCGTCGGCCCCCGCGTGAACCCCGTGACCTGCGCATCGATGTCGAACTGCTCCAACACCCCGGTAAGCGCGTTCACCACCGTGTCATT
The DNA here is from genome assembly GCF_014208105.1 of Actinomadura coerulea. Classification (NCBI taxonomy): domain Bacteria; kingdom Bacillati; phylum Actinomycetota; class Actinomycetes; order Streptosporangiales; family Thermomonosporaceae; genus Actinomadura; species Actinomadura coerulea. Next base: position 302,825 of record NZ_JACHMQ010000001.1, on the reverse strand, counting down.
GGCCTTCGTCCGCGGCTTGGACACACTGCCGGGCCGCAACGCCGCCGGATCGGGCAGCACGTAGATCTCGCCGGACGACGACAGCGGCAGCTGCTCGGTCCGGCGCGGGGCCGGCGTCGGGTCGCGCACCTCGGGGTGCTCGGCCTCCGCCGCCCCGGCGATCGGCTCGGCGGCCATCGGATCCGCGGCCATCGGGTCGGCGGCCATGGACTCGCCGGCGACGTGCTCGTCCATCGGCGCGTCGGCGGGCGGGGCCGGGGGCGGTACCTGCGCGCCGAACGGGTCGGGCTCGAACAGCTCGTCGGCGAGGTCGCGGCGGGGCCGGTCGGCCTTCTTCGGCTGGTCCTCCAAAAGCGGCGTGTCGTAGGGCTTGGAGTGCTCGCCGACCTCCAGCTCGTCGCCTTCCCCGGACTTGCCCTTGCGGCGCCGCTTCTTCGGCGCGCCCTCCTCCGCGGCCTCGTCCGCGGAGGGGCGGTCGGGGCGGCTCTGGAGCGTGGCCATCGCCCACAGGTCGGCGACCCGCTCGGGCACCTTCGCGATCGGCGTCGCGGTGACGACCAGGAGCCCGAACCCGGACAGGAGCAGCAGCAGCGGGACGGCCACCCACCCGCTCAGGGCCGCGTCGAGGGGGGCCGACACGAGCCAGCCGACCACTCCGCCGGACTCGCGGACGGCGTCCATGTCCTTGGCCGGGGACGGGACGCCGGCGGCGATGTGCAGGATGCCGAGGACGCCCACGGCGAGCGCGGTGATGCCGATGACGACGCGGCCGGTGTCCTCGTGGTGCTCGGGGTGGCGCAGCGTCCGCCACGCCAGCAGCGCCAGCAGCACGGGCAGGACCATCGCCATGATGCCGAGACCGCCGCGCACGACCTTCTCCAGCGCGATGGTGACGACGCCGTCCGGCCGGAACCAGGTGACGGAGGCCAGCACGATGGACGAGCCGAGCAGCGCCAGCCCCAGCCCGTCGCGGCGGTGCTCGGGGTCGAGGTTGCGGGCCCCGTTCCCGTAGGCGCGGAACACCGACCCGACCGCGACGGCCGCCAGAAGGTACAGCCTGAACAGGAGCTTGAAGAACCCGAGGACCGCCTGGGGGATCGGGTCGGGCTTCTGCGGGGGGCGCCCGCGGCCGGTGCCGCGGCCCCCCTTGGAGTTGCCGCTCGGTCGCTTCCGGGGGGCCGTACCTGCGGGCTTGCGAGCCGCCGTGCCCCCCGCACGCGAGGAGGCTTTCGCGCCTCCAGACGCACGTGTGGCCATGGTTATGAGAGTAACCAAGGACCCTCGTGGTTCCCGGGATGGCGGGCGGGCGTGTCGGACGGGCGGAGGGCCGCGGCCCTCCGCCCGTCCGACACGCCGCTAGACCTCGACGACCACCGGGATGATCATGGGGCGGCGGCGGTAGTTCTCGCTGACCCACTTGCCGACGGTGCGCCGGATCAGCTGGCTGATCTGGTGCACGTCGTTCACGCCGTCGCCGGCGGCGTCCCGCAGGACGTCCTCGATCCGCGCGATGACCTCGTCGAAGTCCTCGTTGACGATGCCGGCGCCGCGGGCGTGCACCTCGGGACCGGCGACGAGCTTGCCGGAGGTGGAGTCGAGACCGATGACGATCGAGACGAACCCCTCCTCGCCGAGGATGCGCCGGTCCTTCAGGGAGGTCTCGGTGACCTCGCCGACCGACAGGCCGTCCACGTACACGTACCCGGCGGGCACCGCGCCGACGATCTTGGCCTGGCCCTCCACGAGGTCGACGACGACGCCGTCCTCGGCGATGACGATGCCGTCCTCCGGCACGCCGGTGAGCGCGGCGAGCTTGGCGTGCGCCCGCAGGTGCCGCCACTCGCCGTGGATGGGCATGAAGTTCGCCGGCCTGGTGACGTTGAGCACGTACAGCAGCTCGCCGGCCGAGGCGTGCCCGGACACGTGCACGAGGGCGTTGCCCTTGTGGACGATGCGGGCGCCCCACCGGGTGAGGCCGTTGATGACGCGGTTGACCGCGTTCTCGTTGCCCGGGATCAGCGACGACGCCAGCATCACGGTGTCGCGCCCGGTGATGCGGATCGAGTGGTCGCGGTTGGCCATGCGCGACAGCGCCGACATCGGCTCGCCCTGCGACCCGGTGCACACCAGCACGAGCCGGTCGCCGGGGATGTCGTCGATCACCTTCTGCTCGACCATGATGCCCTCGGGCACGTTCAGGTACCCGAGTTCGCGCGCGACGCCCATGTTGCGGACCATGGACCGCCCGACGAAGCACACCTTGCGGCCGTTGGCGACGGCGGCGTCCAGGACCTGCTGGACGCGGTGGATGTGCGAGGCGAAGCAGGCGACGATGAGCCGCCCCTGCGCGGTGCGGAACACCTCGTCGACGACCGGCCCGATGTTGCGCTCGCTGGTGACGAAGCCGGGCACCTCGGCGTTCGTCGAGTCCGACATCAGCAGGTCGATGCCCTCGGCGCCGAGCCGGGCGAACCCGGGCAGGTCGGTGAGCCGGCCGTCCAGCGGGAGCTGGTCCATCTTGAAGTCGCCGGTGTGCAGGACGAGCCCGGCGGGCGTGCGGACGGCGACGGCGAGCGCGTCCGGGATCGAGTGGTTGACGGCGAGGAACTCGCAGTCGAACGGCCCGAACGCGCGGCGCTCACCCTCCGCGACCACGTGGGTCACCGGTTTGATGCGGTGCTCGGTGAGCTTGGCCTCCAGCAGCGCCAGCGACAGCCGCGAGCCGACCAGCGGGATGTCGCGGCGCTCGCGCAGCAGGTACGGGACGGCGCCGATGTGGTCCTCGTGGCCGTGCGTCACGATGACGGCCTCGATGTCGTCCAGCCGGTCCCTGATGTACTCGAAGTCGGGCAGTATCAGGTCGACGCCGGGCTGCTCGGTCTCGGGGAAGAGCACGCCGCAGTCGACGATGAGCAGGCGACCGCCGTACTCGAACACCGTCATGTTGCGGCCGATCTCCCCCAGCCCGCCGAGCGCGACGATCCGCAGACCCCCCTTGGGCGGCGCGGGCGGATCCGAGAGCTCCGGGTGAGGATGGCTCACCGGGCGACCTCCGGAATGACGACCTCAGGCACTTTGACTCCCCCTATCGTGAGGTCTTCGCGCAGGCGCGCCGCGAACTCCGGCGAGGCCTCCACCAGCGGCGCGCGGAGCGGGCCGCCTCCGGGGAGGCCGAGCAGGTTCAGCGCTGCCTTGACGGCGATGGCGCCCTGCGTACGGGTCATGATGGCGGCGACCACGGGCAGCAGGCGCCGGTGGATCTCCAGCGCCCGCCCGTGCTCGCCGGCGCGGTATGCGTCGATCATCTCATGGAGCTCGATCCCGACGACATGGCCGACCACGCTGACGAACCCCGCCGCCCCGACCGACAGCCACGGCAGGTTGAGGTTGTCGTCACCGGAATACCAGACGAGGTCGGTCTCGGCCATCACCCTGGACGCGCCGAACAGGTCGCCCTTGGCGTCCTTCACGGCGACGATCCGCGGGTGGTCGGCGAGCTTCACGAGTGTGTCGTTCTGGATCGGCACCCCGGCGCGCCCCGGGATGTCGTACAGCATGTTGGGCAAGGCCGTCGCGTCGGCCACCGCCGTGAAGTGGCGGACGAGCCCCTCCTGCGGGGGCTTGTTGTAGTACGGCGTGACCACGAGCAGGCCGTGCGCGCCCGCGGCCTCGGCCTGCCGCGCGAGTTTCAGGCTGTGCTCGGTGTGGTTGGTGCCGGCACCGGCGATGATCACTGCGCGGTCGCCGACCGCCTCGATGACCGCGCGCAGGAGTTCGCTCTTCTCTTCGTCGCTCGTCGTGGGCGACTCGCCGGTCGTCCCGTTGACGACGAGGCCGTCGTGGCGCCGGTCGTCGACCAGGTGGGTCGCGAGGCGCGCGGCGCCGTCGTAGTCGACGCCGCCGTCCGGCAGGAACGGGGTGACCATGGCGGTCAGCATCCGTCCGAACGGAGCGTCAGTGGATGTGCTGGGTGCCATGCAACGAACGGTACCGTTCCGGCCGTTCCACTTGGACCCGCAGGTCGAAGCGGAACGGGATAAAACGGGAGGAAGCCGTCGCCACACGCTCGGGGGTACGCGTGGCGACGGCTCCCACAACCGACATCGTGGCACGCAAATGCCGCGTTACGGGGTCAGTCCGGCCACGTCCCGGACTCGGTTGGATAACGTGACCCCGCGGTCATCTCGTGCAGGCGGACACGGAGCTCCTCGACGTCGTGCGTGCGCACGAGATCGTTCCCCCGGACGGCCCACCATTGCCCGGACCCGCCCCGGCCGATCCGCCATCCGGCGAACTCGGCCGCAAGTTCGCCGATGCGGTCGGCGTCGTGCCGCGCGGACTGCTGAGTGCCCATGGGCCGTCCCCACTTCCCTTGCCATCGCCTGTCGAGGCTTGACCTTCCGCACCCTCCACTACCCCCGGGATTGTGCGGGTATCCACCCCTTTTTACCTGGGAAGACGCGAGTTTCGGAACGTCGCGGCGGGGGTTTCTCAGCCGCCAAAACTTTCTGTCGCTCGGGGTAGCCAGGTGGCGCGGTAACGTGACCATTCGGCCGGGCTGGTCGTCCAGTCCGCGTACACGCCGACGCCGTACGGCCGCCTCGGCGGCCGCTTGAGATCATCGATTCCGCGCCGGACGCCGCGCAGGGCGACCGGCAGGTCCTCCGCCCACTCCATGAGGGGCCGGTAGGTGGGGATGCCCATGAAGACCGTCGTGCGGTCGCCGATGAGCTCCAGCGTCGTGCGGGTGTGCCGGGCGAAGTGCCATCCGGCGAGGGAGCGCGTGGGCAGCGACACGTCGTAGGTCATGATCGCGACCTGGTCGGCACGGTCGGCGACGGCGCGCAGGAAGTCCCGGGTGGGGCGCGGCGGGTAGTGGAGCTTCCCCGTGCGCGGTAGAAGCGCCTTGTAGACGGGCTGTGCCGCGTCCAGGAGGGTCTGCTGCTCCAGCGCCACCGACAGCAGCTTCCCCTTCGACCGCGTCAGTTCGCGGGTGGCGTCCATGAGCGCGAGGAAGGCGCGGTCGTCGGGGTAGATCGGCTCGAAGTCGTAGTGGATGCCGTCGAATCCCAGGTCGAGGAAGGTCGCGTCCGTCCCGAGGACCCTCGCCCGCACGGCGGGATCGTCCAGGTCGATGACGCCCTTGCCGTTCACCGTCCGGATCTGCCCCAGGTAGGCCTGCGCGCGGACGCCCGGCGCGTACTGGCGCACGGCGGCGAGGAGTCGCCGCGCGTAGCGGTACTTGGCCTCCGGCACGGTGCCGTCTGCCTCGAACGGCCCCGCGTGGAAGAAGACATCGGTGATGCGGTTCTCTTTCAGCAGCTCTCCGAGCGCCCGGTACTCGGCGTCGCTGTGGGGCTCCCCCACCCACTGGTGCCGCGCCCAGAGCGCGTTGGCCTCGGTGCCGCGCGCGTGCGGTTCCGGCTGCCACCACACCCAGGCCCCGGCGAGCACCAGCGCGGCGAGGCCGAGCACGTAGGCCGCCGCCCATCCCAGAGTCCGACCGATCCGCCCCATAACGCGCATCACGCAATCATGTCGGACGAGCCCGGCGCCGAGGGCCCGCCGTCCCAGCGGCGCCCCTGCCTCGCCCCACGATCCGGCCATAAAACGATCATGGTTGGGACGTGATCGCGCGCCGCGCGCGGCAGCGGTTGACAAGAGGGGAACCTTGTATTCACGAGGCGGCTCGTGGTGTCGGCCCGTTGGTCTCGATGGGGGAGCCGCCCGGTCCTTACCGTCCACACGGATGGAGGTCTACCGGCATGCGAGTCCCACCGAGGCAGGGTGAGCCCCGCCCCCTGATCAGCACACGGGCCCTCGTGATCGTCCTCGTGGCGATCGGTGCCGCCGCGCTCGCCGCCGCCGCTCCGGATCTGGCGATCCCGATCGGCGTGGGCGTGGCGGTCATCACGCTCCTGGCCCAGATCGTCAAGGACTGACCCCATCCGCGCCGCGCACGCCCGGCACGGTCTCGGCCGCGCCGGCGTGCGCGGCGTCGGGCAGGGCGCGCCGGACGCGGGCGCGCTGGGTGAGCGCCACGCAGACCAGCACGGCCACGGCCGCCAGAGCGGTCGTGGCGTCGATGCGTTCTCCGAGGAGGACGCCCGACCAGAGCAGGGTGAGCATGGGCTGGGTCAACTGGATCTGGCTGGCGCGGGCGATCCCGGCCCGCGCCAGTCCCTCGTACCAGGCGAAGAAGCCGAGGTAGGCGGAGAAGACGGACACGTAGCCGAAGCCGAGCACGGCGTGCGCCGTCCAGTCGGGGCTTGTCGTGGCGAGCAGCCATCCGGTGACCGGGACGGTGACGGGGGCCGCCAGGACGAGCGCCCAGGAGATGACGCGCCAGCCCGCCATGTCGCGGGCCAGCCGCGCGCCCTCGGCGTAGCCGGCGGCGCAGGTGAGGAGGGCGGTGAACAGCAGCAGGTCCGCGGGCGTGACGCGGCCCGCCCCCCGGACCAGGGCGAAGCCGGTGACGCAGGCCGCGCCGGCCGCGCTCGCGAGCCAGAAGGCGCGGGAGGGGCGCTCCCCCGCGCGCAGGACCCCGAGCACGGCGGTGGCGGCCGGCAGCAGACCGACGACGACGGCCGAGTGCGCGGAGGAGGCGCCGTGGTCGAGCGCGAGGGTGGAGAACAGCGGGAACCCGAAGACCACTCCGGCCGCGACGACCGCGAAGCTCGCCCACTGTCCCCGGCGCGGCGGCCGGGCCCGGACCGATAGCAGTGCGATGGCGGCGAGGACGCTCGCGGCGGCGGACCGGCCGATGCCGATCACGTAGGGGTCGAGCCCCTCAAGACCGAAGACCGTGGTCGGAATGGTGAGGGAGAAGGTCAGGACGCCGAGTGCCGCGAGTCCGAGGCCTCTCCCGGAGGTGGCGGCCGCTATCGGCCGGGGCACAGTAGCGCTATCTTTAATTCTCATGAAAGACGATAGCAGTGTGGCGGCTCTGGCCGGGAGGCTGCGCGCGGAGGTCCAGCGGATGAGCCCCGGCGAGCGCCTCCCGTCGAGCCGCGCGCTGGTCGAGCGCCACCGGGTCAGCCCGGTCACGGTGTCGCGGGCGCTCGGCCTGCTGGCCGCCGAGGGGCTGGTGGTGACGCGGCCGGGCAGCGGGGCGTTCGCCGCGCCGCGGGCCGAGGCCGCCGCGCGACCGGCCGACTTCGGCTGGCAGGCGCTGACGCTCGGCGACCGGTCCGTCGACCCGTCCGGGGTGTCGTGGCTGCTCACCCCGGCGCCGGACGGCGTGGTCGCGCTCAGCGGCGGCTACCTGCACCCGGCGCTCCAGCCGGTGCGGGCGCTCGCGACGGCGGCCGCCCGGGCGGCCCGGCGCCCGGACGCGTGGGAGATGCCCCGGCTCGGCGGCGCCCCGGAGCTGCGCGCCTGGTTCGCCCGCACCGTCGGCGGCGCCGTCTCCCCCGCCGACGTGCTGATCACGAGCGGGGGCCAGCAGTCGCTGACGACCGTGCTGCGCGCGCTGCTCCCGCCGGGCTCCCCGGTGCTGGTCGAGTCGCCGACGTACCTGGGCGTCCTGGCGGTGGCGCGGGCGAGCGGGCTGCACCCGGTGCCCGTCCCGGTGGACGCGGGCGGCGTCCGCCCCGACCTGCTGGCCGAGGCGTTCGCGATCAGCGGGGCGCGCGTGTTCTACACCCAGCCCGCCTTCCACAACCCGACCGGCACGGTGCTGGACGCCGGGCGGCGCGAGCGGGTGCTGGAGGCGGCGCGCGCGGCGGGCGCGTTCGTGGTGGAGGACGACTACGCGCGGTACCTCGGCGTCGACGCTCCCCCGCCGCCGCTGATCGCGCAGGACGCCGACGGCCGCGTCGTGCACGTGGCGTCCCTCACCAAGGCGACCGCGCCCAGCCTTCGGGTGGCCGCGGTGGTCGCCCGGGGGCCGGTCGCCGAGCGGATCCGCGCGACCCAGCTCGTCGAGGAGTTCTTCCCCGCGAGGCCCCTGCAGGAGACGCTGCTGGAACTGGTCAGCTCGCCGGGGTGGCCGCGCCACCTGCGGACCGTCCGGGCCGCCCTTCGCTCCCGGCGGGACGCGCTCCTCACCGCGCTCGCCCGCGACCTGCCGGAGCTGCGGGTGGACCGCCCGGCGGGCGGCCTGCACCTGTGGGCCCGGCTGCCGGACGGCGTGGACGACACCGCGCTGGCCGAGGCCGCGCTGCGGGCGGGCGTCCTGGTCAGCGCGGGGCGTCCGTTCTTCCCCGCCGAGGCGCCCGCCCCCCACCTGCGGATCAGCTACGGGACGGCGGCGTCGGAGGCCGAGCTGGCCGAGGGCGTGCGCCGCCTCGCATCGGTTCTGCGGTCATAGGGCCGTCCCGCGGTCATGAGGCGGTGCAGAAGCAGAACTCGTTGCCCTCGGGGTCGCGCCAGACCTGGAACGGGCGCTCCGGGTTCCCCATCGGCCCGGCGGCCGGGGTGGCGCCGAGGCTGGCCGCCCGCTCGCCGGCCGAGCGGATGTCCGCGACGTCCAGGTCCAGGTGGAGCCTGTTCTTGACCTTCTTGCCCTCGGGGACCAGCTGGAACGACAGGATCGGCCCGCCCGTCCCGAGCGGCTCCAGGTCGAGCCAGTCTTCGCTCCACTCCGTCGTCTTCATGCCGAGGAGGCCGCCCCAGAAGGCCCCCATGACGCCGAGGTCGGTGCAGTCGATGACGAGGTTGCCGACCCTGGGGTTCATCGCGCGACTCCCGCCGCGCGGACGGAGTGCGCCGCGGCGCGGGCGCAGTACGGAGCGGGGGACGTGCGCCACGGCCGGGGCAGCCCGCCGACCCGGGCGCGGACCCATGCCCGCTTCTGGGCGGCGCGCTCCCGCGCCCGCTCGCGGGCGACCAGCCTCGCCTCGACGATGTCGGCGTGCAGGCGGGCGTACTCGCGTTCGGCCCAGGCATGGCGCTGCGCGAGCACCGCGAAGTACGGCAGCTCGTTCATGGTCGTCCTCCCGTTCGTTGACACCGTCTAAACCGTAATGCTGGTGTTGTGATTCGCGCAACCGGTGAACGATTTATGCCGGTGTCGGCACTTGGTAGAGTTCCCATGGACGAGCAGGAGGGCGCGATGGCCGGCACCGACACGGGCGGGGATCCCGCGCCGCCGTCGGCCGACGCGGAGCCGCCCCCCGCGGACCCCGCGCTCCTGCTGGCGGACTTCGTCAACACGCTCGACGTCGAGTCCGCCACCGACGAGATCGCGACGCCCGCCGGGCTCGCCGGATGGCTGGCCGGACGCGGGCTCGTGCCCGAGGGCGCCGGGGCCGCGGGCGCCGACGTCCGCACCGCCGTCGCGCTGCGCGAGGGGCTCCGGGAGGCCATGGAGACCCACCACGGGCCGAACGAGGCCGACATCCCGGACGAGCTGGAGGACGTGCTGGCCGCCCTGCCGCTGCGCGTCACCCTGGCCGGGCCGCGTCCCGCGCTCGTCCCGCTCGACCCGCCCGGCGCCGTCCCCGGCGGCCTGGCCCGGATCGCCGCCGCGGTCATGGACTCGGTCGCCGACGGAACCTGGCCGCGCCTGAAGACCTGCCAGGTCGACACCTGCCGCTGGGCGTTCCTGGACACCTCCAAGAACCGCTCGCGCGCCTGGTGCTCGATGAAGGTCTGCGGCAACCGCACCAAGACCCGCGCCTACCGGGCGCGGCGGCGCGCCCCCGCGTAGCGGGCGCTCGCTAGGGTGGGCCGGGATCCCGGCGAGAGGACGTGAGCACGGCATGGCGGATGTTGGGGTGCGGCCCGCGCGGCGCGCGGACGCGGCCGCCGTCGCCGGCATCCAGGTGCGGGCGTGGCGGCACGGGTACCGCGACCTGCTGCCGGCGGACGTCCTGAGCCAGGTGACCAGCGACGCCGCGGTGGAGCGATGGCGCGACCGGTGGGCGGAGGCGGCGACGGCGCCGCCGAGCCCCCGGCACCGGCTGCTGGTCGCGGTGGCGTCCGACCTCGTCGTGGGCTTCGCCGCGCACGCCCCGGCCGAGGACGCCGACCTCGACCCGGCCGGCGCCGCCGAGCTGATCACCCTGCTGGTCGACCCCCTGCACACGCGGGCCGGCCACGGCAGCCGCCTGCTCGCCGCCACCGTCGACCTGCTCCGCGAGGACGGCTTCACGACCCTGGTCTCCTGGGTGTTCGAAGGCGACGAGGTGACGCGGACGTTCCTCGGCTCGGCCGGGTGGGCGCCCGACGGGACGGCCCGGACGCTCGACATGGGCGAGCCCGTCCGGCAGATCCGGCTGCACACCGACATCAGCGCCCCGCCTGACGGGGCGGCCCCCTAGCCAGGGGTCGGTGAGGCGCACAGGCGATCCGGCCATATCTTGGAGGTCGTGCCCGAGTCCACTTCCCTGACGCCGCCCCGTGCCTCCGCACCGGCGCCCTCCGCCCGGCATCGCCGGCTCGGCCTGGTCGTGATGAGCCTCGGCGTCTCCCTGGTGGTGGTGGACGCCACGATCGTGGGCGTGCTGCTGCCCCGCATCGTCTCCGACCTGAACCTTTCGACCTCGGGCGCGGAGTGGGCGACCTCGGTCTACTCGCTGGTGTTCGCCGCGCTGCTCATCCCGTTCGGGCGGGCGGGCGACCTGGTCGGGCGCCGCCGGATGTTCGTGCTCGGGGTGGCGGTGTTCGCGGCGGCCAGCCTCGCCGCCGCGCTGGCCCCCGGCGGCGCGGCCCTGATCGGCGCGCGGGCGCTGCAGGGCATCGGGGCCTCGATGCTCATGCCGGCGACGCTGTCCACGGTGAACGCGGTGTTCACCGGGCGGGACCGGGCCGTCGCCTTCGGCATCTGGGGCTCGATGATCAGCGGCATGGCGGCGCTCGGGCCCCTCGTGGGCGGGGCCCTGGCCACCGGCGGCGGCTGGCGGTGGGCGTTCGGGGTGAACCTGCCGCTCGGCGCCGTCCTGATCGCCGGGGCGCTCCGGTTCATGCCCGAGACGCGCTCGCCCGTGCCGGGCGGCGTGCGGCGCGAGATCGACTGGGTGGGAGGCGCGCTGGCCGCCCTCGGCCTCGGCGCCCTGGTCTGGGGGATCATCGAGGGGCAGACGTACGGCTGGTGGGCGGCGACGCGCCCGTTCACGGCCGGCGGGTTCCGCTGGCCGGAGACCGCCCTCTCCCCCGTCCCCGTGGTCCTGGCGTTCGGCGCGGTGCTGCTCGCGGCGCTGGTCGTGGTCGAGCGGTCCCGGACGGCGGCCGGACGGCCGGTGATGCTCGACCTCGCGCTGTTCCGCATCCCGAACTTCCGGCGCGGCAACCTGACCTCGGCACTGGTCAACGTCGGCGAGCTCGGGCTGCTGTTCGTGCTGCCGCTGTTCCTGCTGGGCGTCCACGGCACGAACCCGCTGCAGATCAGCCTGGCGATCCTGCCGCTCGCCGTCGGCGCGTTCGTGTCCGGCGGCGGCGCGGGCAGGCTCGCCGACCGGCGCGGCCCCCACCGGGTCGTGCAGATCGGCATGGTCATGGAGGTCGCCGCGGTCCTCGGACTGGCCCTCACCGTCTCCGCGACGACCGGCGGGCTCGGACTCGCGCCGTGGATGCTGCTGTACGGGCTGGGCCTCGGGCTGACGTCGGCGCAGCTGGCGAACGTCTCGCTCGCGGACGTCCCGCCGGCGCAGTCGGGCCAGGCGTCCGGCACGCAGTCGACGGCCCGGCAGGTCGGCGCGGCGCTCGGCATCGCCGCGATCGGGACGGTGTTCGCGACGAGCCTCGGGCACACGATGACCGACCGGCTGGCGGGCTCGTCGCTGAGCCCGGAGCGGCGGGCGGCCGTCGCCCACGACCTGCGCCACAGCGCCGGGACCTCCGGACGTGATCTTCACGACACGCCCGGGCTGGCGGCCGAGGCGCACGCCGCGGACGCCAGCCTCGCCGTCGCGACCAGGAACGCGGCCCTGACCACCGCGGCGATCCTCGCCCTCGGGCTCGGGGCCGCGCTGCGGCTGCGCCCGAGCACTGATCTTCATCGGGAAGAATCGAAGCGCTAGACCCCCTGTCGTCCCACGAGAACAAGCGGTGACTGTGGCCACGCTCTCCCAATGGGTCGCCGGATCCCGGCCCCGCACCCTGCCCGCGTCCCTCGTTCCCGTCGTCGTCGGCACCGGCGTCGCCGTGGGCGAGGGCGACCCCGTCTGGTGGCGCGGCGTCCTCGCCGCCGTCGTCGCCCTCGTGCTGCAGATCGGGGTGAACTACTCCAACGACTACAGCGACGGCATCCGCGGCACCGACGAGGACCGCGTGGGCCCGCTGCGGCTCGTCGGGTCGAAGGCCGCACCGCCCAAGCAGGTGCTGGCCGCCGCGCTCGGCTGCTTCCTGGTCGCCGCCGTCGCCGGGCTCGTCCTGGCCGCCGTGACGACGTGGTGGCTGCTGCTCGTCGGCGCGTTCGCGATCCTCGCCGCCTGGTTCTACACGGGCGGCAAGACGCCGTACGGGTACCGCGCGCTGGGCGAGGTCTCGGTGTTCGTCTTCTTCGGCCTCGTCGCCGTCGTCGGGACGACCTACGTCCAGATCGAGGAGCTGCCGTGGGAGGCGTGGGCGGCGGCGGTCCCGATCGGGCTGCTGGCGTGCGGGATGCTCGTCGCCAACAACCTGCGCGACATCCCCACCGACCGGGAGTCGGGCAAGCGGACGCTCGCCGTCGTGCTGGGCGACCGCTGGACCCGGATCCTGTACGCGGCGTGCACCGCGCTGCCGTTCATGTTCGCCCTGGCCCTGGCGGCGCCGCACCCGTGGGCGCTGCTCGCGCTGCTCGCGGCGCCGCTGTCGCTGCCGCCGACGCAGAAGGTGCTGAACGGCGCGGCCGGTCCCGCCCTGATCCCGGTGCTCGGCGAGACCGGCCGGCTCCAGATCGCCTACGGAGTGCTGCTGGCGGTCGGCCTGGCGCTCTGACCCCCGGCCAGGGCGCTCTGGTTCTCGGCCAGCAGGAACGCGCCGGTCAGGCCGGTGACGAGCCCGGCGAGCACCCCGGCGAGGGCGACGAGGCCCGTGGCGGACGCGGTGTCCGGCGCCAGGAAGCCCGGCCGGCCGAGCACCACGAGCAGCCCGTACAGGGACGCCGCGAACATGGTGCCGGAGCCGGCCCAGGCGGCGGCGAGCGGCACCGCGAACCGGCCGGGACGGCCCGCGCGCCGGACGATCAGCACCAGCGCCGCCGCGGCGGCGACCGCGAGCAGGCCCTCCGCACCGTCGGCCAGCTGCTGGGCCAGGTTCCGGTCCGTGGCCTCGCCCCCGTGGAGGCCCGCCGTCCCTCCGGACGCCCAGAAGAGCTGCACGGCCGCGAAGACCGCGGCCGGAGCGACCGCCACGCGCGCCAGGAGCACCTGCAGCGAGTGGGTCGGCCCCTTGGGGACGCTCGCGGTGCGGATCTCGAACGTCCGCGGCCACCTTTCGCGCGCGTACAGGACGAACGCCGTCAGCAACCCGATGCCCTGCAGGGTGAAGCCCGTGTAGACGACGCCGTACACCCAGCCCTGGAGGGCGTTCTCGTCGCCCATGAGCGGCTCGGATGAGAAGAACGTCTGCAGGAGCGTGCCGAGCGGGACGGCGAGGACGATCGGCGCGAGCAGCCCCACCGCGATCCAGATCGGCGCCAGCACCAGCCACGCCGGGATCCGGCGGCCCCAGCGGAAGGTGAACGCCGCCGCCACCAGCACGGCCGCCGCGTCCATGGCGAGCGTGATCGCGTTGCCCACGTACAGCGCGGAGTCCTCGGCCGCGGCGGCGTCGTTCCAGCCGACCGTGCTGCCCGACAGCCACGCGATCTTGATGGTGAGGTAGGGGGCGCACGCGGCGATCGTCGCCGCGCAGACGGCCAGGCGGGCGCGCCCGGGGCCGGCGTGCGCGACGCGCGGCCGCTCGGCGGGCCGGTGAACTGAAACGGTCATGGACCGACGATCCACCGGGCCGCCCGCCCCGCGCCTCCCGCCGCGGAGGGAGGACGGGCGCACCGCTCCCCCGCGCGGGTGAGACGAACGGTCAGGCCCAGTCGATCTCGGCGCGGCCGGCGTCGACGAGGGCCTTGTTGACGGCGCTGAACGGGCGCGTCCCGAAGAACTTCTTCGCGCTGAGCGGGCTCGGGTGCGCCGACTCGATCACGGTGTGCTGGGGACCGGTGATCAGGCGGGCCTTCTTGCGGGCGTAGGCGCCCCAGAGGACGAACACGACGCGCTCGCTCTTGTCGTTCAGCGCGCGGATCGCTGCGTCGGTGAAGTCCTCCCAGCCCTTGCCCGCGTGCGAGCCCGCCTCGCCGGCCCGGACGGTCAGCACCGCGTTCAGCAGCAGGACGCCCTGGTCGGCCCAGCGGGTCAGGTCGCCGGACACCGGCGCGGGGACCTCCAGGTCGGCCGCCAGCTCCTTGTAGATGTTGCGCAGCGACGGGGGGAGCCGCACGCCCTCGCGCACGCTGAAGCTCAACCCGTGCGCCTGGCCGGGGCCGTGGTAGGGGTCCTGCCCGAGGACCAGGACGCGGGCGCCGTCGAACGGGCAGTGCCGGAACGCGTTGAACAGGTCCTCGCGCGGCGGGTAGACGGTCTGCCCGGCGTACTCTCCCGCGACGAACGCGCCCAGCGCGGCGGTGCCGACCGGGTCGAGCAGCGGGTCGAGCCGCTCGCGCCAGTCGCCGGGCAGCAGTTCCAACAGGTCGAGGGACATCGTCGGGCCTCCGAGAAACGTGATCTCCAGTTGCCCCGAACACTAGTGCGGGCCTGTGACACGCCACGGCCGAATCCAGGGACCTCGAACCCCCCGACCCTAGGATGAGACAAATGCCCGATTCCCCCCATCGGCGGCGCCTGCGCGCGTCCGCGCTGCTCGCGGCGCTCGTCCTGCCCGCCCTCGGCGCGGGCTGCGGCGGCCCCTCCGGGCCGGCAACGCTCACCGTCCTCGCCACCTCCTCGATGACGGAGGTGCTCGGCGAGGTCGGGGAGGCCTACCACCAGCAGAACCCGGACGTCAGGCTGCGGTTCGCGTTCGGCGGGACGCCGGAGATCGCCGACCGCCTCGCCGAGCACGAGCCCGCGGACGTCCTGGTGACGGCCGACGGGGCGAGCATGGACGAGGCCGACGAGTACCTGGGCGGGCGCCGCCGCGTCATCGCCCGCGACGCGCTCACGATCGCGGTCGGGCCGGGCAACCCGCACCGGATCCGCGACCTGCGGGACCTGGCGCGGCCGGGCCTGCGGGTGGTCGTCGGCGCCGGGTCGGTCCCGGTCGGCCGCTACACCCGCCAGGTCCTCGCCAAGGCCGGCGTGACCGCCCGGTGGAGCAGCGAGGAGATCAGCGCGCGGGCCGTCCTGGACCGGGTCCGCGCCGGCGAGGCCGACGCGGGCGTCGTCTTCGTCACCGACCTGAACTCGGCCGGGATCGCGGCGAGCAGCGTGCCCATCCCGGCGGACCAGAACGTCACCGCGTCTTTCCCCGCCGCGGTCGTCCGCGGCGGGGACCACGAGGACGCGGCGAACGCGTTCGTGGCGTGGCTGGTCACACCCGACGCGCAGCGGCTGTTCAACAAGTACGGCTTCGTCACACCGACCGCTCCCCAGTGACCCGCGGGGAACGGATGGGGGCCCACTTCCGTTTACCTCCCCGGAGCCCCCCAGGGCTCGGGAACACCTGATCGCCCCGGCCTGCGGGGCGCGTTGTACGGGGAGATGCGACACGTGCCGGACCAGCGACCCGCGCCACAGCCCAACGGGGCACCGCGACCGAACGGGACGGCGCCGAACACCGGCGCGCAGCGCTCCGGCACGGCCGAGCCCGGCCGGCGCCAGTCGGTGCCGCCCCGCAGCGACCCCGACCAGCCCTGGCGCGCCGAAGGCGTCCCCGACCGCAGGGACAAGCGGGCGTCCGGCCTGCGCGGGGGCGGGTGGAAGCCGAACCGGAACAACGCGGTCTTCTGGGCGCTGCTGCTGGCCGTCTTCGGGCTGAGCTACGTCTCCATGCACCTCACCGGCCAGAAGGAGCGGGTGACGGTCCCCTACACGGCGTTCACCCAGCAGGTCGCCGCCGGGAACGTGAAGGACGTCTACACCAAGGGCTACCAGATCCAGGGCCAGCTGAAGAGCAAGCGGCCGGTCCCGGGGCACGCGGAGAAGACCTATTCCTCGTTCGAGACGCTGCGTCCCGCGTTCGCCGACGACAAGATCTACACGGAGATGGTGCGCAAGGGCGTCGAGGTCGAGGCCAAGCCGGTCAACGAGGACCGCGGCCTGCTCGCCAACCTGCTGCTGTCGCTGCTGCCGACCCTGCTGTTCGTCGGCCTGTGGATCGGCGTGATGGTCTGGTTGCAGCGCCGCATGACCGGCGGCGGGGGCGGTCTCATGGGCGGCTTCAACCGCTCCCCCAAGCCCGTGGCCGCGGACGACAAGCGCGCCACGTTCGCCGACGTCGCCGGCATCGACGAGGTCGAGGCGGAGCTCAGCGAGATCGTCGACTTCCTCAAGGACCCCGGCAAGTACCGCCGGATGGGCGCCCGCGTCCCCCGCGGCGTTCTGCTGACCGGCGCGCCCGGCACCGGCAAGACCCTGCTCGCCCGCGCCGTCGCCGGCGAGGCCGACGTCCCGTTCTACTCCGCGGCCGCGTCGGAGTTCATCGAGATGGTCGTCGGCGTCGGCGCCGCCCGCGTCCGCGAGCTGTTCACCGAGGCCCGCAAGACCGCCCCCTCGATCATCTTCATCGACGAGATCGACACCATCGGGCGGGCGCGCGGCGGCGGCGCCAGCATGGGCGGCCACGACGAGCGCGAGCAGACCCTCAACCAGATCCTCACCGAGATGGACGGCTTCTCCGGCTCCGAGGGCGTCGTCGTGATCGCCGCGACGAACCGTCCCGACATCCTGGACCCGGCCCTCATGCGCCCCGGCCGGTTCGACCGGCAGGTCGCGGTGTCCCCGCCCGACCTGGACGGGCGCGTCGCGATCCTCGGCGTGCACACCCGCGACGTCCCGCTCTCCGCCGACGCCGACATCCTCTCGATCGCCAGGATGACCCCCGGGATGACCGGCGCCGAGCTGGCCAACCTGGTCAACGAGGCCGCCCTGCTCGCCGTCAAGCGCGAGAAGGACGCCGTGGACATGGACGACTTCCAGAGCGCCCTGGAGAAGGTGCAGCTCGGCACCCGCCGCTCCCTGGTCATGCCGTTCGAGGAGCGCCGCCGCACGTCCTACCACGAGTCCGGGCACGGCCTGCTCGGCATGCTGCAGCCGGGCGCCGACCCCGTCCGCAAGATCACGATCGTGCCGCACGGCCGCGCGCTCGGCGTCACCGTCTCCACCCCCGACGACGACCGCTACGCCTACGACGAGCGCTACCTGCGCGGCCGCATCATCGGCGCGCTCGGCGGCATGGCCGCCGAGGAGCTGGTGTTCGGCGTGATCACCACCGGCTCGGAGAGCGACCTGGAGCAGGTCACCAAGATCGCCCGCGGGATGGTGGGCCGCTGGGGCATGTCCCAGAAGATCGGCCCCCTGTCGATCCTCCCCGCGGACGGATCGGACCCGATGGGCCAGTACGCCGCCCAGGGCACCCTGGACGCCGTCGACCTGGAGGCCCGCCGGATCGTCGACGAGTGCTACGCCGAGGCCCTGGAGACCCTCCGCACCCACCGCGACAAGCTGGACTCCCTGGCCGCCGCCCTCCTGGAGAACGAGACCCTCGACGAGGCGGCCGCCTACGCCGCCGCCGGCGTCGACCGCACCATCCGCGAGGCCGACCTCACCAAGACCCCCCGCTGACCCGCCCCTTCACCCGTGTCACCCAGAGGCGTTCACCGAGACTGGGTACTCTGACTACACACGGAAGTACGCCATCACCCCCCATGTCGCGCGCGAACGTCGCGTCCACCTGCCGACCGTTAGGCCCCGCCCCGGTTTCCGCACAACCCCGGTCACATCCGGGCCGCGGCGTCCGTCAGTGTTATGACCTGGTGGCACAGAGGGGGACGTGATGGACGAGCGCGAGTTCCTGGCCGAGCGCTTCGAGGGGCACCGCACGCATCTGAAGGCGGTCGCCTACCGGATGCTGGGCTCACTCGCGGAGGCCGACGACGCCGTCCAGGAGGCCTGGCTGAAGCTCAGCCGGTCCAACGCGGGCGACATCGAGAACCTGGGCGGCTGGCTGACGACCGTCGTGGGACGGGTGTGCCTGGACATGCTGCGCTCGCGCACGTCCCGCCGCGAGGACCCGCTGGAGCAGCGCCTGCCCGACCCGGTCGTCAGCGCCACCGCCACCGACCCCGAGTACGAGGCCCTGGTGGCCGACTCGGTCGGTCTCGCGCTCCTGGTGGTCCTGCAGTCCCTCACCCCCGCCGAAAGGCTGGCGTTCGTCCTGCACGACACTTTCGGCGTGCCGTTCGAGGACATCGCGCCCATCGTCGGACGGTCCCCCGCGGCCGCCCGCCAGCTGGCCAGCCGCGCCCGCCGCCGGGTGCGCGGCACGGCCCCGGACCCCGAACGCGACCCGGCCCGACAGCGCGCGGTCGTGGACGCCTTCAACGCCGCCGCCAACGACGGCGACTTCGAGGCGCTCGTCGCCGTCCTCGCCCCGGACGTGGTGCTGCGCGCCGACGTCGGCGCCATCCCGGGCGGCTGGACGGAGGTCGTCGGCGCCGAGAACGTCGCCGGGCAGGCGATCAGGTTCCGCAGGACGACCCGGGGCCAGGTCATGCACGCCCTGGTCAACGGCACCGCCGGGATCGTCTGGTTCCAGGACGGGCGCCCGCAGTCCGTCCTGGCCTTCACGGTCGCGGACGATCGGGTCACCGCGATCGACATCCTGGCCGACCACGACCGCCTCGCCGCCCTCGACCTCGTCTACTCCGGCTGACCCGGCCGCGTCACAGGGCGGCGGGGAGCGCCGAGACGGTGAGGGCCGTCATGCCCTTCAGGGCGTTGAGGACCGTGGGGTGCGGAGCCGCGTGGACGGTCGGAAGGATCGGGTCGTCCGGGTAGGCCAGGGCGTCGGCGGAGGCGGAGAAGGTCACGGCCGGGTCGCGGGGGTCGAGGCGGACCCACATGTCGTCGACGAGGGCGGCGGCCAGGCCGTGGACGAAGCCGGGGCGCTGCTGGTAGCAGAGCCCCGCCTGGACGCCGCCCGCGCGAAGGAGGGCGACGTAGGCGTGGGACTGGGCGAAGCACAGGCCCGTGCGCTGTTCGAGGACGTCGGAGGCCCGCCACGGCACGCGGGTGTCGCCGGTGTCCATGGAGTGCGGGATCCGGTCGCGGACGTAGTCGAACGCAGCCCGCGCGTAGGCGATGTCGTCGCCGTCGCGCAGTTCCGCGGCGATCGACTGGACGAGCGGGTGCTCGATGTCGATCGCCTCGGACGCGGCGAGGTAGTCCCAGGGTTCGGCGTCGAAGTCCATCACAGGCCGAGGAGCGCCTCGATGCCGACCGTGAGGCGCTCGAGCTCGGGGACCTTTCGGACGGCCAGCAGCACCCCCGGCATGAACGACTCGCGGTTCATCGAGTCGTGCCGGATGGTGAACAGCTCGCCGTGCCCGCCGAGGACGACCTCCTGGTGGGCGACGGCGCCGGACATGCGGACGGCGTGCACGCGGACGCCGTCCACGTCGGCGCCGCGGGCGCCCTCGACCCCGGAGGTGGTGGCGTCCGGGGACGGGGCGACGCCCGCCTCGGCGCGGGCGGCGGCGACCAGCTCGGCGGTGCGGTAGGCGGTGCCGGACGGAGCGTCCGCCTTGTGCGGGTGGTGCGTCTCGACGATCTCGACGGACTCGAAGAACGGGGCCGCCTTCTGCGCGAAGTGCATCATCAGCACCGCGCCGATGCCGAAGTTCGGGGCGATGAGCACGTTCCCGGACGACTCGCCGGTCAGCCAGGAGCGGACCGTGTCGAGCCGGGACGGGTCGAAGCCGGTGGTGCCGACGACCGCGTGCAGACCGCGCTCGACGCACCACCTGAGGTTTTCCATGACGACGCCGGGGTGGGTGAAGTCGACGACGACCTCCGCCGCGGACAGCGCGTCGAGCGCGTCACCCTGGTCGACGGCGGCGACGAGCTCCATGTCGCCGGCTCCCTCGACGGCGCGGCACACCTCGGCGCCCATCCGGCCCTGCGCGCCCAGCACCCCGACCTTTGTCACGTGTTCCTCCCGGTTGACGTCGCCCCGAGCCTATCGTCAGAAGCGCTTGCCCAGCTCGCGCGCCTCGGCGTGCGCGGAGCGGCGCCCGGTCTCGGCGTCGGCGGTGGCGAGGTTCGGGCGGAACTCGGCGGTGGCGATGTCGGTGATCCCCGTCCAGCGCAGCCAGCCCTCCAGGAACGGGGCCTGGTGGTCGCGGCCGAACGCGGGCCCGCGGCCCTCACCGTAGACGGCGCTGGTGTACACGACGGCGGCCTTCTTGCCCCGCAGCAGGCCGCTGTAGCCCTTCTCAGGGTCGAAGCGGAAAACCCATCCGGGCTGCGAGACGACGTCGATGAACTGCTTGAGGATGTACGGGACGCTGGAGTTCCACATCGGGACGCTGAACAGGTAGCGGTCGTAGGAGTCGTAGCGCTCGAAGACCTCCCGGGCGGCCCGCCAGGTGGCGGCCTGCTCGCCGGACGGTTCGTCGCCCGCGAGCACGGTCATCTTGGCGCCGGCCCCCGCGGGGCCGAAGGCGGGAAGGCCGGCCTCCCAGAGGTCGAGGTGGTCGACGGTGTCGCCGTGGGTCTCGCGGTAGGCGTCCAGGAACGCTCCGGCCATCGCCAGCGACTCGGAGGCGGCACCGCGCGGGGACGCGGAGATGTGCAGCAGACGAGACATGGGAGTCCTCTCACCCAAAGATACGGACCAAGGTCCGCTTACTCCCCGGAAGAGTAGCGGACCATGGTCCGTTTAACAAGCGAGAGGTTCGTCAGGCTCCGAACTCGCGGTCCCCCACCGGGCCGATCACGGTCAGGGCCTGCGGGCCCGCCAGCACGTCGCGGGCGATGGCGCGCACGTCGTCGGGCGTGACGGCCTCGATGCGCGCCAGGACCTCGTCCACGGGCAGCAGCGACTCGTAGACCAGCTCGCTCTTGCCGATGCGGCTCATCCGGGAGCCGGTGTCCTCCAGACCGAGCACCATGGCGCCGCGCAGCTGGCCCTTGCCGCGCTCCAGCTCCTCGTCGTCGAGGCCGTCGGCGGCCTTGGCCAGCTCGTCCCGGCAGATCGACAGGACCTCCTCGGCCTTGGCGGGCTGGCAGCCCGCGTAGACGCCGAAGACGCCGGAGTCGGCGTACTGGGCCGTGTAGCTGTAGACGGAGTACGCCAGCCCGCGCTTCTCGCGGATCTCCTGGAACAGGCGGGACGACATGCCGCCGCCGAGCGCCGCGTTCAGCACGCCGAGCGCGAACCGGCGCTCGTCGGTGCGGGACGTGCCGGCGCCGCCGATGATGATGTGCGCCTGCTCGGTGTCCTTGTCGATCACCACGCTGCGCGGGTCCAGCGGGACGGGCGCGCCGTTCAGCCGGGGCGCGGCGGGCCGGGCGTCGCCGCGCAGGTGCTCGGCGAAGGCCTCCGACACCAGCCGGACCGTCTCGTCGTGGTCGATGTTGCCCGCCGCCGACACCACCAGGTTCGGCGGGACGTAGTGCTGCCGGTAGTAGCCGTGGATCCGGTCCCGGGACAGCGTGTTGATCGACTCCTCGGTGCCGAGGATGGGGCGCCCGAGCGGGGTGTCGCCGTACAGCGCCGTGGCGAACTCGTCGTGGATCAGGTCGCCCGGGTCGTCGTCGCGCATGTGGATCTCTTCGAGGATCACGCCGCGCTCGGCCTCGACGTCCTCGGGGCGGTTCACCGACGCCGCCACCATGTCGGAGACCACGTCCACCGCGAGGGGCAGGTCGGAGTCCAGGACCCGCGCGTAGTAGCAGGTGTACTCCTTGGCGGTGAACGCGTTGAGGTCGCCGCCGACCGCGTCGATCGCCGCGGAGATCTCCAGGGCCGACCGCCGCCGGGTGCCCTTGAACAGCACGTGCTCCAGGTAGTGGCTGGCGCCGGCGTCGGCGGGGACCTCGTCGCGGGAGCCGACCGCCGACCAGATGCCGAACGCCGCGGAGCGCACGGTCGGCATCGTCTCGGTGATGACCCGGAGCCCGCCGGGCAGGACGGTGCGGCGGACCGCGCCGGCGCCGTCGGTGTGGATCGTGGTGGTGGTGCCGGGCTCCTGCGCCCGCGCCGGCAGGGTCACGTGTCGCTCACATTCCGTCGGGGGAAAGCGACCGGCCGGCCGGTCCGCAGCCTCGTCGCGCTGCGGACCCGCCGGCCGGTCATGGGCCTGGATCAGGAGTTGCGCTGGCCGGCGTCGTCGTCGGTCCCGCGGCGGGTGCGGCGGCGGCGCGGACCGCGCCCGTCGTCGCGGCGTTCCCGGCGCTCGCCGGACTCGCCGTCACCGGAGGCGGGCGCGGAGTCGGGCTCCTCGCCGCCGTCCGCCTCGGCCTTCCCGGCGGCCTCGCGATCGACCACCTCGACCGGCACCAGCGACAGCTTGCCGCGCTGGTCGATCTCGGTGACCTCGACCTGGATCTTCTCGCCGACGCCCATGACGTCCTCGACGTTCTCGATCCGCGCGCCGCCGTGCAGCTTGCGGATCTGCGAGACGTGCAGCAGGCCGTCCTTGCCGGGCAGCAGCGACACGAACGCGCCGAACGTGGTCGTCTTGACGACGGTGCCGAGGAACCGCTCGCCGACCTCCGGCATGTGCGGGTTGGCGATCGAGTTGATCGCCTGCCGCGCGGCCTCGGCGGACGGCCCGTCGGTGGCGCCGACGTAGATGGTGCCGTCGTCCTCGATCGTGATGTCGGCGCCGGTGTCGTCCTGGATCGAGTTGATCATCTTGCCCTTGGGGCCGATGACCTCGCCGATCTTGTCGACCGGGACCTTGATCGTGATGATCCGCGGCGCGTTCGGGCTCATCTCGGCGGGCGCCTCGATGGCCTCCTGCATCACGTCCAGGATCGCCAGGCGGGCGCCCTTGGCCTGCTTCAGCGCGGCGGCCAGCACCGAGGCGGGGATGCCGTCGAGCTTGGTGTCCAGCTGCAGCGCCGTGATCAGGTCACGGGTGCCGGCGACCTTGAAGTCCATGTCGCCGAAGGCGTCCTCGGCGCCGAGGATGTCGGTCAGCGTGACGTACTCGTCGCCCTCGTTGATCAGGCCCATCGCGATGCCCGCCACCATCTGCCTGAGCGGGACGCCCGCGTCCAGCAGCGACATGGTGGACGCGCACACCGAGCCCATCGAGGTGGAGCCGTTGGAGCCGAGCGCCTCCGACACCTGCCGGATCGCGTACGGGAACTCCTCGCGCGAGGGCAGCACCGGGATCAGGGCGCGCTCGGCGAGGGCGCCGTGGCCGATCTCGCGGCGCTTCGGGGAGCCGACCCGGCCGGTCTCGCCGGTGGAGTACGGCGGGAAGTTGTAGTTGTGCATGTAGCGCTTGGTGCGCTCGGGGTTCAGCGTGTCGATCGTCTGCTCCATGCGGAGCATGTTCAGCGTCGTCACGCCGAGGATCTGCGTCTCGCCGCGCTCGAACAGCGCCGAGCCGTGCACCCGCGGGATGACGTGCGCCTCGGCCGTCAGCTGGCGGATGTCCTTCAGGCCGCGGCCGTCGATGCGCAGCCCGTCGCGGATCACCCGCTCGCGGACGAGCTTCTTGGTGACGGCGCGGTAGGCGGCGGAGATCTCCTTCTCGCGCCCCTCGAACTGCTCGGCGAGCTTCTCGGCGGCGGCCGCCTTGATCTCGTCGAGCCGGGACTCGCGCTCCTGCTTGCCGGCGATGGTGAGCGCCTGCGACAGGTCGCCGCTGACCGCGTCGGTGACGGCGGCGAGCACGTCGTCCTGGTAGTCCAGGAAGATCGGGTACTCGCGGGTCTCCTTGGCGGCCACGGCCGCGAGGTCGCTCTGCGCCTTGCACAGCGCCTTGATGAACGGCTTGGCCGCCTCGAGGCCCTCGGCGACGGTCTCCTCGGTGGGCGCGGTCGCGCCCTCGCCGACGAGCTTGATGGTGTCGCGGGTGGACTCCGCCTCCACCATCATGATCGCGACATCGCCGTCGGCCAGCACCCGGCCGGCCACGACCATGTCGAAGGTCGCGCGCTCCAGCTCGGGGTGGGTCGGGAAGCCGACCCACTGGCCTTCGATCAGCGCGACGCGGACGCCGCCGATCGGGCCGGAGAAGGGCAGGCCCGCCAGCTGCGTGGACATCGAGGCGGCGTTGATCGCCACGACGTCGTACAGGTGGTCGGGGTGCAGCGCCATGATCGTCTCGACGACCTGGATCTCGTTGCGCAGGCCCTTGGTGAACGACGGGCGCAGCGGCCGGTCGATCAGCCGGCAGGTCAGGATCGCGTCCTCGGACGGACGCCCCTCGCGGCGGAAGAACGAGCCCGGGATGCGCCCGGCGGCGTACATCCGCTCCTCGACGTCCACGGTCAGCGGGAAGAAGTCCAGGTTGTCCTTGGGCTTCTTGGACGCGGTCGTCGCCGACAGCACCATCGTCTCGTCGTCGAGGTAGGCGACGGCGGAGCCGGCCGCCTGCCGGGCCAGCCGGCCGGTCTCGAAGCGGATGGTGCGGGTGCCGAACGTGCCGTTGTCGATCACGGCTTCGGTGGTCTGCGCACCGTCGATGCGCACGGCTTCTGTCACGGGAAACCTCCTCATGGGTTCCATGTCGGTCCTCGCGGCCGTTTCCCGTTGGCTGTCACGCTGCCGGTCTTCGATCGAAGCACCCGGATCGAGAGCGCCGCCGACGCGGCGGAACGGATCCGGAAGCCACTACCGAGGACCGGCCCGCACCAGCGGTGTCCGCGAGGCTTTTCTGAAATTGGGGCCGGGGCCGGGTGGGCCCGCCGACCGTAAAAGGAAGGGAGTGGCCCGGCGGACCACTCCCTCACCCTGCTAGCGCCGCAGCCCGAGTCGCTCGATCAGCTGCCGGTAGCGGTTGATGTCCTTGTTCGCGAGGTACTTCAGGAGGCGGCGACGACGGCCGACCAGCAGCAGCAGACCGCGGCGGCTGTGGTGGTCGTGCTTGTGCTCCTTCAGGTGCTCGGTCAGATCGTTGATACGGCGCGTCAGCAGCGCGACCTGGACCTCCGGGGATCCGGTGTCACCCTCAGTGGTCGCGTACTCGGCGATGATCTGGTTCTTGGTGGCGGTGTCGAGCGACACGTGGCTCCTTCGATGGATTCGTCACCCGCAGATCCAGGCCCGGTGGGCGCACGGGTCCGCATGGTGCGTGTTAAGAGGGTGGCGGGCCGCATGAGGGTGCAGCCAGCCGCGCCGGGGCCCTTCCCGGCGACTATTCACCGTACCACGCTGTATTGGTCGCAAGACCGGCCCGAGGTGCTCGCCTGGCGGCTCGCACCTCGACCGGTCCTGGGCGAGCGCGACCTCGCTTCGCGAGCTTCCCGGTGGGTTCGCCTTCGGCTTCGTCCCACCGGTCAGGTCGAGCGCTCGCGTGACGGTTCAGGTCTCCTTGTGGCAGCGCGGCGGGCTTGGGGCAAGCTCAGGAGGTGATCTCGCGGGCTCTTGCCACGTCGCGGTGCATCTCCTCGATCAGCGCTTCCACGGAGTCGAACTTCAACGTGTCGCGGATGCGCGCGGTGAAGTCGACGGCCATGTGCTCGCCGTACAGGTCGAGGTCGTCGCGGTCGAGGGCGTAGGCCTCCACGGTCCGCTCCCCCGCGCCCTCGAAGGTCGGGTTCGTCCCGATGGAGATCGCCGCCGGCCAGCGGAACCCGGGGTAGCGGTCGGAGTCGCAGACGAGCCAGCCCCCGTAGACGCCGTCCGCCGGGATCTCCGTGTGCGGCAGCGTCTCCAGGTTGGCGGTGGGGAACCCGAGCGCGCGGCCCCGCTGGTGGCCGCGGACGACGACGCCCTCGACGCGGTGCGGGCGGCCGAGCGCGTGCGCGGCGGCCTCGACGTCGCCCGCGTCGAGCCGCCCCCTGATGTAGGTGGACGAGATCGTGTCGCCGTCGGCCACCAGCGGCATCCCCTCGGCGGTGAAGTCGTACTTCTCGCCGAGCTCCCGCAGCAGCGCCACGTCCCCCTTGGCCTTGTGCCCGAACCGGAAGTCCTCACCGACGATCACGTGGGCGGCGTGCAGCCGGTCGACCAGCACCGACTGGACGAACTCGTCCGGCGGCACCTTCGACAGCTCCAGCGTGAAGGGCACGACCACGACCGCGTCGGTGCCGAGGCCCTCCAGCAGCTCGACGCGGCGCCTGGTCGTGGCGAGCAGCGGCGGGTGCGTCCCGGGCCGGACGACCTCGTCCGGATGCGGGTCGAACGTGATGACCACCGAGCGGAGCCCGCGGCGGCGCGCCTCCTCGGCGGCGGCCCCCACGATCCGCTGGTGGCCGCGGTGCACGCCGTCGAACACCCCGATGGTGATCACCGAACGGCCCCAGTCTGCGGGAACCTCGTCGAGGCCATTCCAGCGCCGCACCATGCTCTCCCTGCGTAGGACGTTCCTGTCAGGTACTTCTTGCCGTCCTCAAGAGTGCCATGCGGGGCCGGGGTTGGTCGCACCCAGGGGGCGTGGTGTGCGGCACCCGCCCCCCCGGCGCGTCCGGCGGACGGTCTCAGCCGGACTGGTAGACGACCAGCGACACCGCGATGTACTGCAGGACGTAGGCCGCCAGCGTGCAGGCGTGGAACACCTCGTGGAACCCGAACCAGCTCGGGAACGGGTTGGGGCGGCGCAGCCCGTACACCACTCCGCCGACGCTGTAGCAGATCCCGCCTGCGGCGACCAGGAGGCAGGCGGCCAGGCCCGCTCCGGACAGGAACTGCGGCAGGAACAGCACCGCCACCCAGCCGAGCGCGATGTAGAGGGCGACGTAGAGGGCGCGGGGAGCGCCGATCCAGGTCGTCCGGAAGACGACCCCGGCGATGGCCCCGGTCCACACGATGGCGAGGACGGCCACGCGCACGCCGCCGTCCAGCGCCAGCACCGCGAACGGCGTGTACGTCCCCGCGATGATCAGATAGATGTTGGCGTGGTCGAAGCGGCGCAGCACCTCGATCAGCTGGTGCGACCGCTGCCGGTGGTACGTCCCCGAGATCCCGAACAGCATTCCCGAGGTCGCCACGTACAGCGCCGACGCCAGCCGCGCCTCCACGCTCGGGCCTAGCGACACCAGCACGAGCCCCGCGACGAGCACCGCGGGGAACGCGCCGAGATGCAGCCAGCCGCGCAGTCGCGGCCGGGTGGGGGACGCCACCGGGGGGTCGTCTTTCACCGTGGTCACGGACACCTCCTTACGAACCTACGCTCAAGTAGGTTACGTGACCGTAGGTTGGTGGCGCATCTGTTCCTCCGGTGATGCTCGCCACGGGCGCGCACCCCCTCCGGGTCAGGAGACGAACACCGCGAGGGACTTGGCGACCGGTCCCCGCTCCTCGACGAGCGCGAGCAGCGTCCCGTCCGGCGCGAAGACGCCCACCGGGCCCGGCCCGAGGCCGACGGCCGGCAGCCGCCCGCCGTGCGCGACCTTGCGGGCGTCGTCGTCGGAGACGTCCCGGCGCGGGAACACCGCCGCGACGGCCTCGGCCATCGGCAGGATCTCCAGCTCCTCGGCGAGCCGGTCGAGCGTCCGCGCCATCGACAGGTCGTAGGGCCCGACGCGGGTGCGGCGCAGCGCGGTCAGATGCCCGCCGCAGCCGAGCGAGGCCCCGAGGTCGCGGGCCAGCGCCCGGATGTAGGTCCCCGACGAGCAGGACACCGAGGCGTCCACGTCGATCAGGCCGCCGTGCCGCCGGACGTCCAGGACCGCGAACTCGTCCACGGTCACCGGGCGGGCGGCGAGCTCCACGTCCTCGCCCTTGCGGGCCATCTTGTAGGCCCGCTCACCGTTCACCTTGATCGCGCTGACCTGCGGCGGGACCTGCTGGATCGTCCCGGTCAGCTCCGCGACGCCGGCCCGCAGCGCCTCCTCGGTGACGGCCTCGGCGGACGCGGTCGCGATGGTCTCGCCCTCCGCGTCGTCGGTGTTGGTCGACTCGCCCAGGCGGATCGTGGCGTCGTAGCCCTTGCGGGTCAGCGCGAGATGCCCGAGCAGCCGGGTGGCCTTCCCGATCCCGAGGACGAGCACTCCCGTCGCCATCGGGTCCAGCGTGCCCGCGTGCCCGACCCGCCGGGTCTTGGCCAGCCGCCGCATCTTCCCCACGACGTCGTGCGACGTCCAGCCGGCGGGCTTGTCCACGATGACGAGTCCCGAATCCATGCTCTTGCTTCACCTCGAAGACGGCGGGCGGACGGAAACGGCGATTCTAGCCGTCCCCTGCCTCCGCATGTGGTCCGCGGGGAACGGCTTCACTCCGGTCAGTGGTCGGAGGGCAGCAGGGCGCGCAGCCGGTCGAGCGCCTCGTCGAGCGGTCCTCCCCAGACGAAGCCCGCCATCTCGCGGTGGCCGCCGCCGTCGAGGGCCGCGCACACCCTGCTCAGATCGATGTGGCCCTTGGACCGGGCGGAGAAGTACCAGCGGCCGTCGTCGGTCTCCTTGCACACGACGGCGACCTCGGCCTCATCGGTCCGGCGCAGCTGGTCGATGACGCCTTCGAGCTGCTCGTACGGCAGGCCGCGCCGGTCCGCGCGGGCGATCGCCGTCCAGACCAGGCCGCGGCCGCCGGCGGCGTCGCGCTCCAGCCGGGCACGCGCCAGCGCGCCGGCGAGGACCTGCAGGTAGTCGAACGGGGCCCGGTCCCACAGCTCCCGGCTGACCGTCTCCGGCCGGACGCCCGCCGTCAGCAGCCGTCCCGCCAGGTCGTGCACCTCGGGAGTCGTGGAGGGGTACTTGAAGGAGCCGGTGTCGCTGGCGAGCCCCGCGTACAGGCCCTGGGCGATGTCGCGGTCGAGCGGCACGCCGAGCCTGCGGATCAGCTCCTCGACCAGCACCGCCGTGGCGGCGGCGTCCGGGTCGACCAGCCGCACGCCGCCGAACCCGGTGTTGGACGCGTGGTGGTCGATGACGATCAGCGCGCCGGCCCGGTCGGCGGCGCCGGCGAGCGAGCCGAGCCGGGCCCGGCCCGCCGCGTCCAGCGAGATCATCAGCTCCGGGGCGCGCGGCATCCGGCCCGGTTCGACCAGCATCTCCTGGCCCGGCAGGAACCGCAGGATCGCCGGGACGCCGAACGGCTCCCCGAACGAGGCCAGGCAGCGCTTGCCGCACGCGCGCAGCGCCTGTGCGAGCGCCAGCATCGAGCCGAGCGCGTCGCCGTCGGGGACCACGTGGCAGACGAGGCTGATCTCGTCGGCCTCGCGGATCAGCTCGACGGCGCGGTCCCAGTCGAGCTCGGCGGACGCCCCGCGAGGCCCGGCCGCCGGGCCGGACGACGGCGTGCCCGGCCCTGCCGGAACGCCCGCCTCCGCCGGATCGCCGGGCTTGGGCTCAGGCGGCTCGCCGGACGCGGACGTCGCGTCGGCCCCGGCATGCCCGTCGGACCTGGCCGCCATGCCCGGCCCGGAGTACGCGCCCTGTCCGGACAGGGCACCCGCCCCGCAGACTGCGCCGGGCACGGCGCGGGCCGCGGTCTCGGCCGGGCCGTTCACGATGACGGGCGTCCGGTGCGGCCGTCCTCACCGTCCCCCGTGGCGTCGTGCCCGTCGAAGTCGGCCTCGTCTCCGCCGTCCTCGTCGAGCTCGTCGTCCTCGTCCTCGTCCTCGTCGGAGCCGGGCTCGCGGTAGGGGTTGGCGTCCCCCGCGGGGGACGCGCCCTGCGCGGCCCGCGCCACCTCGGCGTCCTTGGCGCGCGCCTGGGCCAGCAGGTCGTCGATGTGCGCCGCGTTCTCCATCAGGGAGTCCATCACGAAGGTGATGCTGGGCGTGTGGCGGACGCCCGTCTTCCTGCCCACCTCCGACCGGATGACGCCCTTGGCGCTCTCCAGCGCGGCGGCCGTCTCGGCGCGCTCGCCGTCCGACCCGTACACCGTGTAGTACACGGTGGCGTCGCGGAGGTCGTTGGTGATGCGGGTGTCCGTCACGGTCACGAAGCCGAGCCGCGGATCCTTGATCCGCCTCTCCAGCATCTCGGCGACGATCTGCTGGATGCGGTCGGCGAGCTTGCGCGCCCGAGCTGCGTCCACCATGATCGCACTCCCTTTCTATGGTCTGAGCGGGACGGTCGGTTCCCGCTCCTTCGTTGTGGGGCGGCGCCCGCCCGCGACGCCCGTCAGTCCTCGCTGCCGTACAGGCGCTGCCGGGCGGACAGCAGCTCGATCTCCGGCCGTCCGGCCACGAGCCGCTCGCACTGGTCGAGGACCTCGGTGCAGTTGGCCGCCGTGCCCGACACCACCGCCACTCCGATCTCCGCCCTGCGGTGGAGGTCGTTGTCGCCGGTCTCGGCGACGGCCACCGCCGGGAAGCGCTTCTGCACCTCGGCGATGACGGGGCGCAGGACGGACCGCTTCTGCTTCAGCGAGCGGACGTCCCCCAGCAGCAGGTCGAGAGTCAGCGCACCCACGTACACCTTGTCGATCACCTCGGAGTCATCAGAGAGGAAACGACGGAGGTCATCCGCCGTGTTCCCGGACATGACAGACGCCAGGCTAGAAGATCCGCCTGGCGCTTGGTCACCCAATTAACGATCACATCGTCGGCGTCCCCGGAGGGCCGCCGGGCCGGCCGGCCGCGCGGCCCCTCACGGGGCCGCGCGGACCTGCCGTCCGCCTCAGTCGCGGGGCTTCTCCCGCATCTCGAAGCACTCGATGACGTCACCGAGCTTGATGTCGTTGAACCCGACGCCGATGCCGCACTCGAAGCCCTCGCGGACCTCGGTCGCGTCGTCCTTGAAGCGGCGCAGCGACGACACCGTGAGGTTGTCGGAGACCACGACGCCGTCGCGGACGAGACGGGCCTTGGCGTTGCGCTGGATGATCCCCGAGGTGACCATCGAACCGGCGACGTTCCCGATCCGCGGCACCTTGAAGATCTCGCGGACCTCGGCGGTGCCGAGCTGGACCTCTTCGAACTCCGGCTTGAGCATGCCCTTGAGGGCCGCCTCGATCTCCTCGATCGCCTGGTAGATGATCGAGTAGTACCGGATGTCGACGCCCTCGCGGTCGGCCAGCTCCTGCGCGTTGCGCTCGGGCCGCACGTTGAAGCCGATGATGACCGCGCCCTCGGACGCCAGCGACAGGTTGACGTCGTCCTGCGTGATCGCGCCGACGCCGCGGCGGATGATCCGCAGGTTGACCTCGTCGCCCACGTCGATCTTGAGGAGGGAGTCCTCCAGCGCCTCGACGGAACCGGACACGTCGCCCTTGAGGATGAGCAGCAGCTCCTGCCGCTCGCCCCGCTCCAGGTCCTTGAACAGCTCTTCCAGCGAGCTGCTCTTGCGGCTCTTGAGCAGTTCGGCGTTGCGCTTGCGCGCGACCCGCTTGTCGGCGATCTGCCGGGCGATCCGGTCGTCCTCGACGACCAGGAAGTTGTCGCCCGCGCCGGGCACGGCCGCGAGGCCGAGCACCATCACCGGACGGGACGGGCCCGCCTCCTCGACGCTGTTGCCGTTCTCGTCGAGCATCGCCCGGACGCGGCCGTTGGCCACGCCGCAGACGATCGAGTCGCCGACCCGCAGCGTGCCGCGCTGGACCAGCACGGTCGCCACGGCGCCCCGGCCCTTGTCCAGGTGGGCCTCGATGGCCGAGCCCTGGGCGGGCATGTCGGGGTTGGCCTTCAGGTCGAGCGCGGCGTCGGCGGTCAGGACGATCGCCTCCAGCAGCCCGTCGATGTTGGTCCCCTGCTTGGCGGACACGTCGATGAACTGCGTGTCGCCGCCGAACTCCTCGGCGACCAGGCCGTACTCGGTGAGCTGCGCCCGGACCCGGTTCGGGTCCGCGCCCTCGACGTCGATCTTGTTGACCGCGACGACGATCGGGACCCCGGCCGCGGTGGCGTGGTCGATCGCCTCGGTGGTCTGCGGCTTGACGCCGTCGTCGGCGGCGACCACCAGCACCACCAGGTCGGTGGTGTCGGCACCGCGGGCACGCATGGCGGTGAACGCCTCGTGACCCGGGGTGTCGATGAAGGTGATCTTGCGCTCCTCGCCGTCGACCTCGGTCTCGACCTGGTAGGCGCCGATGTGCTGGGTGATGCCGCCGGCCTCGCCCGCCTGCACGTTGGCGTGCCGGACGGCGTCCAGCAGCTTGGTCTTACCGTGGTCGACGTGACCCATGACGGTGACGACCGGCGGACGGGACTGGAGGTTCTCCTCGCCGCCCTCGTCCTCGCCGTACTCGATGTCGAAGGACTCGAGCAGCGCGCGGTCCTCGTCCTCGGGGCTGACGACCTGGACGTCGAAGTCCAGCTCGAGCCCGAGCTCCATCAGGTCGTTGGGGTCGACCGACTGGGTCGCGGTGACCATCTTGCCGAGGTGCATCATGATCGCGACGAGCGACGCCGGGTTGGCGCCGATCTTCTCGGCGAAGTCGGTCAGGGTCGCGCCCTGCGCCAGCCGGATGGTCTTGCCGTTGCCGCGCGGAGCCGAGACGCCGCCGGCGGCGGGCGCCTGCATGTTCTCGAACTCTTGACGACGCGCCCGCTTCGACTTGCGACCGCGCGCCGGGCGCCCGCCGGGACGCCCGAAGGCGCCCTGCGTGCCGCCGCGACCGCGACCGCCGCCACCGGGACGGGGGCCGAAGCCGCCGCCGCCCGGACGGCCGCCGGCACCCGCGCGGGGGGCGCCGAAGCCGCCGCCGCCGGGACGACCGCCGCCACCGGGACCGCGGCCACCGCCGCCGCCACCGGGACGACCGCCGCCGCCCGGACCGCGGCCACCGCCGCCGCCACCGGGACCGCCACCGGGACCGCCGCGCCCGGGGGCGCCGGCGGGCCGCGAGGACGGCATGTTCATCGGGCTCGGACGCGGGCCGCCCGGACGGGGCGGCATGCCGCCCGGATTCGGGCGCGGACCGCCGGCGCCGGGAGCGCCGCCCGGCCGCGGGCCGGGACGCGGACCGCCCGCGGCTCCACCGCCGCCACCCGGGCGGTCACCGCCCGGACGGGGGCCGGGACGCGGCCCCGGCTTGGGCGCCTGGCCCATGCCGGTGTTGGTCGAGCTGAACGGGTTGTTGCCCGGACGCGGCCCACCGGGACCGCGGCCGCCGCCACCGCCGCCGCCGCCCTGGCGCGGAGCCGGACGCGGGCCCGGCTTCGGCGCGCGGGGGCCCGGCTTCGGGCCGCCCGGGGCGCCGGGAGCGCGGTTGCCCGCCCCGGTACCGGGAGCGGACGCGGGCGGGGCGCTCGGGCCCTGCGCCGCGGGCGCGTTCACCGGCGTGCTGGGCGCCGGCGGGACCGGCGGACGCGGCGCCGGAGCGGGCTGGGACTGCGGCTGCGGGGCGGGCCTGGGCGCACCGCCCTGACCTCCCTGGCCGCCGGGACCGCCCGGGACACCGGGACCGGTCTGGCCGCCTTGGCCGCCGGAACCGCCGGGACCCGGCCGGGGCGCGGCAGGCCGCGGACCCGGGCGGGGGCCGGGACGGGCACCCTGGGAATCGGAACCGCCGCCGGAAGAACCCGGACGCGGCGGTGCGGACGGGCGCGGACCCGGCTTCTTGGCCGCGCTCCGTCGGTCGCCCTGCTTGGGGGCGGAAGAAGAATTTGAGAAGGCTTCTGTCAGCCTGCGAACGACCGGCGCCTCAATCGTGGAGGACGCCGACCGTACGAACTCGCCCATTTCCTGGAGCTTGGCCATGACGACCTTGCTCTCTACTCCGAACTCCTTGGCGAGTTCATAAACCCGGACCTTCGCCACTGCACTCCCTACTCGGTCCGGGGGTGCGGCCTCCGGACCGTCGCTAACTTGCCGTACTCATCGCGGCGTGCTCATCGAGCGCTCATAGCAATCTCGACCTGCTTCCGACTAGACGTCGCTTACCATTCGGCCATCCTGCTGACTTGCGGCGAGGGCCGCAAGTCGCTCCCGCAGCGGACCGGCGTCGAGCGGGCCCGGCAGGCGGAACGCCCGCGGGAACGCCCGACGCCGCTCTGCGAGTGCGAGACACTCCGGATCGGGATGCAGATGCGCACCCCGTCCCGGCAGCCGCCCGCGAGGATCGGGGACGATGACGCCCTCGACCACCACCAGGCGCAGCAAGTCGGACTTGACCGTGCGAACCCGGCAACCCACGCACGTGCGAACAGCGGCCGCCGGGCCACGTCCCATGAGTCTACCGCGCCGAGGCGTCGGCGGGGCCTGTCGCATGTTCTCCTGACGCAGAAGATCCGGATTCGCCCTGTCCGGCGCTGTTCGGGGGCGTCTGTACGGGCTCGGTGTCGGACCGGATGTCGATCCGCCAGCCGGTGAGCCGGGCGGCGAGCCGGGCGTTCTGCCCTTCCTTGCCGATCGCGAGGGACAGCTGGTAGTCGGGCACCACCACCCGGGCGACCCGGGCGTCGGCGTCGACCACCTCGACACTCGAAACGCGCGCCGGGGACAGGGCATTCCCGACGAACTCCGCGGGGTCCTCCGACCAGTCCACGATGTCGATCTTCTCGCCGTGCAGCTCGCCCATCACGTTGCGGACGCGGCTGCCGAGCGGGCCGATGCAGGCCCCCTTGGCGTTCACCCCGGACTTGCGCGAGCGAACCGCGATCTTGGTGCGGTGGCCGGCCTCCCGGGCGATCGCCGCGATCTCCACGGTGCCGTCGGCGATCTCGGGCACCTCCAGCGCGAACAGCTTGCGGACGAGGTTCGGGTGGGTGCGCGACAGCTGCACCGACGGGCCGCGGTGGCCCTTGCGGACCTGCACCACGTAGGCGCGCAGCCGCTCGCCGTGCTCGTAGCGCTCGCCGGGCACCTGCTCCTGCGGCGGCAGGATCGCCTCGATCTTGCCGAGGTCGACCAGCACGCTGCGCGGGTCCTTGCCCTGCTGGATGATGCCGCTGACGATGTCGCCCTCGCGGCCCGCGTACTCGCCGAAGGTCAGCTCGTCCTCGGCGTCGCGCAGGCGCTGCAGGATCACCTGCTTGGCGGTGGTCGCGGCGATGCGGCCGAACCCGGTCGGGGTGTCGTCGAACTCGCCGACGGCGTTGCCCTCGTCGTCGGTCTCGGTCGCCCACACCGTGACGTGGCCGCTCTGCCGGTCCAGCTCGACGCGCGCCTTCGGCGCCGCGCCCTCCGTCCGGTGGTAGGCGATCAGCAGGGCGTCTTCGATGGCCTTGACGGCCACCTCGAGCGAGATGTCCTTCTCGCTCTCCAGGCCCCGAAGGGCGGTCATGTCGATGTCCACGAGGTTCCCCCCTCTAGTCCGGCTCAGCCGGAGAACGCGATTCCTCGGCCGGCGGCGAAGGCGTGAACTCCACCTGGACGCGGCCGCGCCCCAGCTCGCCGAGGCCGAACCGGCGCCGGACGGTCTCCGGCCCGGACGTCCTCCCCTTCGAGGAGGACGGCTTCCCGGCCCCGCCGGCGGAGGACCCCGACCCGGCGGCCTTGCCGCCGCCCGCCCCGGCTCCCTTGCCCCGGCGCTTCTGGACGACGTCGATCTCCACGGCCTCGTCGTCGGCCGCCACCACGCGGCCCTCGATCTGGCCTCCCTCGGCCAGGGGGGCGACGACCAGCCGGCCGACGGCGCGGCGCCAGTGCCGCGGTTCGGTGAGGGGGCGGTCGACGCCCGGCGAGGTCACCTCCAGCACGTAGGGCGAGGATCCCATGACGTCGGACCCGTCGAGCAGCTCGGAGGTCGTCTCGCTCAGCCGGGCGATGTCGTCGAGGCCGATCCCGCCGTCGGCGTCGACGACGACCCGCACGAGCCGCCGGCGGCCGGCGGGCCGCACGTCGACCTCCTCAAGGTCGTAGCCGGCCTCGGCCATCACGGGCGCGAGCAGCTCGGAGAGGGCCGCGGCGGCCGCGTCGCGGCTCGGCCGGGCGGCGTCGCGCGGCGGGGCCGCCTCCTCCTGCCGGCCGCGCCTCCCCTGAGCGCGGCCGCCACGGGACTCGACGCTCATGGGGTTCCTCCTCCTGTTGTGCGCCTGCGATCTGTTCGTGCGTCTGGCGACGGCGGGGTCGCCGCTCGTCCGCCGACACCTCAAGACTATCGACAGCCGGGGACCGCAGCGGTCTTTCCGGCGCCTCTCCGGCGCGGCGGATATGGAATGCTTGAGCTGGCCTGATGGGCGCGTCCGGAGACCGCGGCCGCAGCGGGCCGCCGCCACCTCCGCAACCGGGTGAGGAGACTCCCTTTGCCAGAGGCCGCACCGCCGCCGGGGCAGGCGACGTCACGCTCGACGCAGGCGCTGTCACGCCGCGCGCTGCTCGGCCGGGCCGCGCTGCTGGGCGGCGGCGCGGTGCCGGCGCTGCCGTGGATCGCGTCCTGCGCGGCGCAGGCCGCCCCGCGCGAGGACGTTGCGACGCTGGTGGGCGCCATCGCCGCCGAGCAGAACCTGGTCGCCGCGTACGAGGCGGCGCGGTCCGCGAACGCCTCCCAGGCCGCGCGGCTCGACCCCGTCCTCGCCCATCACCGCAGGCATCTGGCCGTCCTGAAGCGGCACTACGTCCCGGGCTCGGGGAACCGGGCGGACGAGGGCGGCGCCGTCCCCTCGCCGGTCGCGGCGCGGGTCCCCGCGGGCGCCGCGGGGCTCGCCGCCCTGCGCGACATGGAGGACCGCGCGGCGCGGGGGCGCATGGCCGACGCCGCCAAGGCCGGTCCGGCGCTCGCGCAGCTGCTGGCCAGCATCGGCGCCTGCGAGGCGGGCCACGCCATGACCGTCAAGGGCGGAGCGCCGGCCGTCCGGTCGAGGTCGGACGCCGAGGCCCTGCAGACCGCGCTGGCCGCCGAGCACGCGGCCGTCTACGGGTACGGGGTGCTCGGGGCCCGCCTCCGCGGAACGCTCCGGCAGACCGCGAAGGACCTGTGGAACGTGCACCGCGCCCGGCGGGACCAGCTCGTCTCGTTCCTGTCGGTCGCGCCGGTCGCCGCGGCGACCGCCTACCGGCTGCCCGTCCAGGTCTCCTCCGCCCGGGGCGCCGCGCAGCTCGCGGCGGCGCTGGAGAGCGGGCTCGTGCCGGCCTACGTCGGTCTCGCGGGCGTCTCCTCCCCCGACCTGCGCGCCTTCGCCGCCGACAGCGCGCAGCGGGCCTCGGCGTGGGCGGCGCGCTGGCGGTCCAGGTCGGGCGCCGCGGCGCCGTCGGAGGCGTTCCCCGGGCTGCCGTCCGCGGCGCTGTCCCCCCGTCCCGAACCGGGTGAGTGATCTTCGGCACGACGGGAACGAAGCGTCCGATCAGCGACGTTAGTCCCGTTACGGGATGACTTCGGGGGAGGGAGCCCACGTGACCACGAATCCGCAGGCGGGCAGGACGAGCGCCCTCGACGAGCTGCGGGCCGCCTACCACGAGCAGCTGACGCGGCTGGCGGCCGAGCGCGACGCCGCGCGGCGCCAGGCGCGCAGGGCGCAGGCGCAGGCGGACGTCGCGCGGGCCGACCTCGCCAGCCTCAGGAGCCGCGTCGGGGAACTGCTGAACGCCGCCGCGCGGCACCTTCCGGATCTTCCTCCGGTGGAGGGCCCGGACGCGCCGGAGCTGCCCGCCGCCCAGCAGGCGCGGGCCCTGCCCGCCGCTCCGGCCGATCCCGATCCGGAGCCTCCGGCCCAGAACGGCGAGAAGCCGGCGGACCGCGCGGCGCGAGCGGCCTGACCCGGCCGGAGCACCCGGCCAAGGGCCACGCGGAGGCCGCCGGACGCACCTTTACGGCGGTCTCCGCCCTCGGGGTCCAGTAGGGTCCACCAAATGACCGCGTACGGCCTTCTCGTCTCCCCCTCGCACAACCGGGTCTATGCCCAGGCCGCCGCCGACCTGGTGAAGGCGGAGCTGGCGGTGTTCAGCGAGCGGGCTCTCGGCGGACGCGTCCGCGACATCGAGGAGACCGCGATCGGGGGCGTCCCCTACGTGACGTTCTCCGCCGACGGGTTGACGGAGAAGGACATGCGTCTCCTGTCGAACCTGTCGTCGCTCTACGCGCTCTTCCAGATCGAGGGCGATCTGCTCCGCCCGGTGGCGCTCCAGCCTCTGGACCTGTTCGGCAGCGACCTGCTCACCATCCAGAAGTACTCGGGCAAGACGAACGAGTACTTCACCAAGCTGCTGCTGAACGTCACCGCGATGGCGACCGACTCCCCCATGGACCTGATAGACGGGCGCCCCCGCGTCTTCGACCCGATGTGCGGGCGGGGGACGACGCTCAACCAGGCCATGATGTACGGGCTGGACTCCGCCGGGATGGACGTCGACGGCAAGGACTTCGACGCCTACGCGGCCTTCGTCAAGACCTGGCTGAAGAACAACCGGGTCAAGCACCAGGCCGAGATCGCCAACGTGCGCCGCGAGAAGGCCGTCCTCGGGCGCCGCCTGCACGTGACGCTCGGCGTGTCCAAGGAGCGCTACAAGAGCGGCGAGACGATGGAGATCACCGTCGTGAACGCCGACTCGCTGGGCGCCGGCAGGTTCTTCCGCCCGGCGTCGTTCGACCTGATCGTGACCGACGCCCCCTACGGCGTCCAGCACGGCAGCCGCTCCAAGGGGGCGCAGCCCGGCAAGGGCGGGCCGCGGCTGTCGCGCAGCCCCGTGGAGCTGCTGGCGTCCGCCGTGCCCGAGTGGGCGCGGCTGCTGCGTCCGGGCGGCGCCGTCGGCATCTCCTGGAACACCTTCGTCGGCCGCCGCGAGCAGCTCGCCGAGATCCTCGCCTCCAGCGGCCTGGACGTCCGGGACTCCGACGCCTACCGCGGCTTCCGCCATCGCGTCGACCAGGCCATCTCCCGCGACCTCATCGTGGCGGCCAAGCCCTCGGGCTGAGTGCCGCGGACCGGGTGCCGCCCAGACTGGGCGCCGCTCAGGCCGAGTGCCAGCGCTCCACGTGCGGGAGCAGTTCCTCCAGCTCGTGGATGACGGCGTCGGGCGGCGTGAGCCCCGGGCGTTCGAAGGCGTGGGTGGTCTGGTGCCGGATCTGGACGGCCCGCAGGCCGGCCGCCTTGGCTCCGTGGATGTCGTCGAACGGCCGGTCGCCGACGAAGACGCAGGAGCCCGGATCGGTGGCGCCGACGGCGTCCATGGCGGCGCGGAACGCCTCGGCGTGCGGCTTCGTCCAGGGGATCTCGCTGGAGTAGACGGCGCCGTCGAGCATGCCGAGGACGTCGTCGCGGGCGAAGACGCGCTCGTGCCACTCGCGGGACCAGATGGTGTTGGACAGTACGCCGATCTTGATGTCGCGCTCGCGGAGGGCGGCGAACAGGCCGGGCACGGCGGGGTCGGTGTGGGTGTGCGGGGTCCACGTCTCGAAGTGGGTGTCCAGCAGGGCCTCGGTCGGCTCCAACCCGGCCATCGCGAACGCCTCGGCGAGCGTGGCGCTGCGGTGCTCCTCGGCGCCGCGGCGCCCCAGCTCGTCCTCGGCGGCGACGAGGGCCGCGACGGTCTTCTCGACGGCGTCCGGGGGGAGGTGGGCGGCGCAGACGGTGCGCCAGATGTCGGCGAGTTCGAGGTCGTGCCAGGGGGTCAGCGTGCCGCCCCAATCGAAGATCACAGCTTGTACGCCCATGCCCCGGATCGTAACCATCGGGGCGCGGCGGACGATCACCCTTTCGACGCGGTGGTCGTCCGGAGGGCGCGACCGGGGCCACCCATGTCCGGTCAAGGAGCCCTCCATGCGCAGATCCCTGCTCGCCGCCGTCCTGTCCGCCGTCCTGACGGGCACGGCGGTCCCGGCGGCGGCCGATCCGATCCCCGACGGCCCTGGCAGGGGCCTCGTCCCGGCCTACGTCGGGGCGCCCGCCACCCCCGTGCCCCTGGCGGGGCGGCCCGTCCCCGCCAACCCGCACCAGGGGCCGGTGGGCACGTCGTCCATGCACGCCGACAGTCACGCCTCCGACACATATCCGTTCATGGGCCCGCTCGGCCGCGATCCGCGGGTGCTCGGTGAGGCCAAGGGCGGCGGGCTGCCGGGGCTGTGCTCGACGGTGACGTTCGCCCGCCGGACGGGGCTGATCGTCGCGCAGTGCACGCGCGGGCAGAACCTCATGCTGCGGCTGATCGATCCGAGGACGCTGAAGGACCTCGCGACCTACGAGCTGCCGCCCAGGCCGTCCACCGTCCAGGCGGTGTTCTCGCTGAGCCTCGACACGGTGTTCACCGACACCTCGGGAGG
This sequence comes from Actinomadura coerulea, assembly GCF_014208105.1. Classification (NCBI taxonomy): domain Bacteria; kingdom Bacillati; phylum Actinomycetota; class Actinomycetes; order Streptosporangiales; family Thermomonosporaceae; genus Actinomadura; species Actinomadura coerulea. The sequence goes on along the minus strand of NZ_JACHMQ010000001.1, from coordinate 262,757 downwards.
GGCGTACTACTACCTGGACCCGCAGGATCGCGCGGTGCTGGCGGACTCGGCCTTCCATCTGCGCCGTTTCGCGCACGAGAAGGGCCCGGACGGCAAGTGGCGCTTCACGGTCACCGACGACTGGGACCTCCGCGCCCACCTCCCCCACGACTGCGCCACCTGGACCAACCCGTGGCCGATGGGGGAATGCGACCCCGTCACCGCGGTCGGGCCCGACTGGAACGGCCTGATCTGGTGGATCACCAAAGGCGGCCGCGTCGGGACGGTGGACCCCGGGTCCGGGGCCGTCCGGATGACGCGGCTGGGGGGCGAGGGCGTCCAGAACTCGTTCGCGGCCGCCGAGAACGGCGTCTCGGTCGTGTCCGACCACGCGCTCTACCGGATGCGGGCGGGCGCGGACGGGACCCCGGAGATCGTCTGGCGGCAGCCCTACGACCGGGGCAGCGGGCGCAAGCCCGGCCAGATCGACCAGGGGTCGGGGACGACCCCGACGTTCTTCGGCGACGGCTACGTGGCCGTCACCGACAACGCCGACGACCGCATGCACGTGATCGTCCGCCGCGCGGACGACGGCGGGCTCGTCTGCCAGGTCCCGGTGTTCGGAAGCGGGGCGAGCGCGACGGACAACTCGCTCATCGGCTACGGCCGCAGCCTGTTCGTCGAGAACAACTACGGCTACCGCAACTTCTTCGACCTGCCGCCGGGCGGGTCGTCGGTCGGCGGGGTCAGCCGCGTGGACGTGAAGGCGGACGGGACGGGCTGCGAGACGGTCTGGACGAGCGCGGAGCGCTCCCCGTCCACCGTCTCCAAGGTCTCCGTGCCCGCGGGGCTGCTGTACCTCTACACGAAGGAGCCGCGCAAGGATCTCATCGACGCGTGGTACCTGACCGCGGTGGACGTCCACACGGGCCGGACGGTCTACAAGGTGCTCACCGGCACGGGCAAGTGGTTCGACAACAGCTGGGCGCCCGTCACCATCGGCCCGGACGGGACCGCCTACGTCGGCGTCGTCGGCGGGCTCGTCGCCGTCCGCGACGGGGAGTAGGGCGCCGGTCATCGGGGATACCGGTCCGATCAGCGAACCCGAGCCGGACCGGGAGGAGTCATGAGGGCACGCGAGCCCGGTGAGTCCCGCGACTTCCGCGAGGACATCGATGACATGGGAGACAACACCCAGGACGAGCAGATCGCCCTGACCGAGGAATATGTGAACGACCCGCCCGAGGAGCTGAGGATCGAGGAGCCCGAGGAGAGCCGCGACGGCCTCGGCGTCACCGAGTACGAGCGGCAGGCCGCGAGGGAGGGGGACGAGGAGCGCCCCACGCCGATCACGCCGGCCGAGGAGGACGCGGTCAACCCCACCCGCAGGCCCTGACCACGACGGCGGCGCCCGCACCGGTGCGCGGTGCGGGCGCCGCCGTCGCCTCCGCCGCCTCGGGGCCGGGCACGTCCGCGGGCGTGCCCGGCCTTTGCCCGCCGGAAGGGCGTCCCTTCCGGAAGAGTGGGCAGGAACGTAGGGCAGAAGGGAAATGTCGGACATCAAATGACCATCTGGCAGAGCACAGCGACAGGTCTTCGATCAGCCCGCTGATCGCCGCTCGCGACGGGCGTGGCGCACGTCACTTTGCGGTTCGTTTCCCATCTCCAGGGAATGTCCTACCCGGGCCGTAGGTTGCGCATGGCGGGCGAGCTTGCGAGGTGACCGGGACATGCATGAGACAGTCACGGCACCGGTCCGCCCCCCGGCCGAAGCCGACCCGCCGTTCCCCCTCCATGACGAGCCTGACGAACGCGCCGTCGCACGCCCGTGGTGGCGGCGCAGGGCCGGCCTGATCGTCCAGTGGGCGCTGGTCCTCGGCGCCCTCGCCGCACTCCCCCTCTACCGCGACGAACTCCCCGACCTCGGCGCCATCTGGCGGGCGGCGTCGCACGCCGACCCGGGCTGGCTGACCATGGTCGTGCTGGCCGTGGCGGGGTCGATGGGCGCGTTCGCCCGGCTCCAGCGCCGGCTGCTGCGCGTCGGCGGGCTGCGGATGCAGCTGCGCCGCGCGTTCGCGATCACCTACGCGGGCAACGCCCTGTCCACGACGCTGCCGGCGGGCCCGGCGGTGAGCGTGGTCTACACGTTCCGGCAGTTCCGCCGCGCGGGTGCCTCGGCGCAGCTCGCCACCGCGGTGATCCTGGCCGGCGGAGTGATCACCACCACGGCCTACTCCCTGATCGCCCTCCTGGCGCTGGTGGCCGACCCCTACGCGCGCGGTTTCGCGCTGCTCGCCCTCACCGTCCCGCTCGTGCTGGCCGTGCTGCTCGTCCCCGCGCTGCGGCGGCGCCCGCTGCGCGACCTGCTGACGGCGCCGCTGCGGCGCGCCCACCGGGCCGCGCTCGCCCATCCGAAGATCTCTCCGTACGCGGAGCGGCTGGCCGGCGCCCGCGACATCCTGCGGCCGACCCTGCGCGACTGGGCCGCGCTCACCGCGCTGGCCCTGCTGAACTGGGTGTTCGACATCCTGGCGCTGCTGTCGGCGTCGCACGCGGTCGGCATCGACGTCGCGCCGAACGGCGTCGCCCTCGCCTACTTCGCCGCCCAGGCGGCGGGAAGCCTGCTCCCGCTGCTGCCCGGCGGCCTCGGCGCCATCGAGGGCAGCATGGCCGCGTCCCTGGTCGCGTTCGGCGCGACGCTGTCGCCCGCCGCCGCGGCCGTCGGCCTGTACCGGCTCGTGTCCTACTGGGCGGTCGTCGCGGTCGGCTGGGTCGCCTGGGTCGGGCTGCACGAGGGGCCGCGCGTCCCGGCCCGCGCCAAGGCGCACCTGGCCGGTACCGGCCGCCTGATCATGGACGGCATGTCCGCGGCGGCGCTCCTGACCCCCTACGCCGCCGTCCCGGCCCAGACCCCGGCCGAGGCGCCGCGGCCGTAGCGCGGGCTCCGTCCGCGGACCGACCCCGGACCGGGACCTTCGACCGAGATCGGCCTCCAGGGGAATCAGCGCGCCGCGGCAGGGGCTTTAGTGGACGTCGACGCACCCCCGCCCATGGAACGGACTCCAATGCACGGATCGCCCGACCGCTCGTCCGGCCCCTCGGCGACCGGCCTCGACCCGGCCGCGTTCCGCTCGGTGCTGGGCAGGTTCCCGACCGGCGTGGTCGCCGTCACCGCGCTCGATCCCGCGTCGGGACTCCCGGCGGGCCTGGCCGTGAACTCGTTCACGTCCGTCTCCCTCGACCCGCCCCTCGTGGCGTTCTGCGTGGCGCACACCAGCACGACGTGGCCGGTCATGCGCACCGCCGCGCGCCTGTGCGTCAACATCCTGGCCGAGTCGCAGCGGGACGTCTCCGAGCGGCTGGCCTTCGGGAGCGGCCCGCAGAAGTTCGCCGGCGTCCCCTGGGCGCACGGCCCCGGCGGCGCTCCCCTGATCGACGGCGCGCTGGCGTGGATCGAGTGCTCGGTCGAGCAGGAGCACGTCGCCGGCGACCATCTGATCGTCGTCGCCCGCGCCCACGACCTGGCGGAACACCACGACGCCGGGCCCCTCGTCTTCTACCGGAGCGGTTACGGCGCCGTCACGCGCTTCACACCGTCTCAGGGGCTCTGAGCCGCGTCAGGACCTGGACGGGGTCGGAGAGCACCTCCGCGAAGGCGAACTCGGCGGCGCCGACCAGGGTCGTGTCGTCGCCCAGGGTGGCGGTGCGGAGCTTGACCTTCTCGCGGGGGGCGGCGAGGGCGCTGGTCGCCAGGACGCTGCGGATCTGCGCGGCGGCGCCCAGGAAGATGTCGCGGAGCGTGCCGCCGAAGATGACCAGGCCGGGGTTGAAGAGGTTCACGAGGTTAGAGACGCCGAGGCCGAGCCAGTTGCCGACGCGGTGCAGCGCCTCCCGGGCCTTGATGTCGCCCGCGTCGGCGGCGGCGACGACGGCGCGGACCGCGTCGCGCCCGGGCTGGCCGGGGATCTCCTCGCGGCCGGCGAGGTCCAGCAGCGTCCGCTCCCCCACCTCGGCCTCCAGGCAGCCCTTCGAGCCGCAGGCGCAGGGCCGTCCCCCGGGATTGATCACCATGTGCCCGATCTCGCCGCCGAACCCCTCGTCGCCGCCGAGCAGCCGGCCGTGCGCGATGATGCCGCCGCCGACGCCCACGTCGCCGTGCAGGTAGATGAGGTTGTCGCAGCTCACCCCCGCGCCGCGCTCGTGCTCGGCGAGCGCGCCGAGGTTGGCGTCGTTGCACACCGAGACGGGGATGCCGAGGCCGAGGCGGCGGGACAGGGCGTCGCCGAGGCGCAGCCCGCCCACGTCCAGGTTCGGCCCGAACATGATCGAGTCGTCGGAGCGCCGGACGGTACCGGGGAACCCGAGGGCCGCGCCGACGCAGACGGCGTCGCGCTCGGCCTTGCGGACCAGGGAGCGGGCGCCCGCCACGAGTACGCCGAGCAGGTCGGCGGGATCGGACCCGCGGGCCCGGACGCCCTCGCGCCGGTCCAGCACGACGCCGCCGAGGCCGACGCGCGCGACGACGAGCCGGTCGACCCCGACCTCGAACGCCAGCACGTAGACGCGGGTGGACTCGGGCCGCACCACGAGCGACGGCCGTCCGGCGCGGCGTCCCGGGCCGCGCGGCAGCTCCTCGCGGACCAGCCCGGCGGAGGTGAGGTCGGACGTCAGCGCCATGATCGTGCTGCGGTTGAGGCCCAGGGACTCGGCGAGGACGGCCCGGGAGGCGGGGCCGCGCAGGTGCACGAAGCGCAGCAGCGTCCCGAGGTTGTGGCGCCGGATGTCCTCCTGTGACGGGCCCGCCTTCATCATGGGCGCAGCCCCAGCTCTCCGCTGGAGCCCGAAGTGATCAGCTCCACGACCTGCCGGTGGGTGACGTCGGCGGTGCGGACCTGGGCGACCATCCGGCCGAGGTAGAGCGCGGCGATCCGGTCGGAGACCGCGAACACGTCGTTCATGTTGTGCGAGATGAGCACGACGGCGAGGCCCTTGTCGGCGAGCCGCCGGACCATCTCCAGGACCTGCTGGGTCTGGGCGACGCCGAGCGCGGCGGCGGGCTCGTCCAGCACCACGAGCTTGCTGTCCCACAGCACGGCGCGGGCGATCGCGACGGTCTGCCGCTGCCCGCCCGACAGGTTCGAGACCCGCTGCCGGACCGAGCCCATCGTGCGGACGGCGAGGCCCGACAGCGTGGTGCGCGCCAGCTCCTCCATGAAGGTCTCGTCGAGGGCGAGCCCGCGGCGCTCCTCACGGCCGAGGAACAGGTTCTGGACGATGTCGAGGTTCTCGCAGAGGGCGAGGTCCTGGTGGACGATCTCGATGCCGAGGCGGCTGGCGTCGCGGGGGGACCCGACCCGGACCGGCCTGCCCTCGAAGCGGTACTCGCCCTTGTCGAAGGAGTGGATTCCGCCGATGCACCGGACCAGGGTCGTCTTGCCGGCGCCGTTGTCGCCGACGAGCGCGGTGACCTCGCCCGGATAGGCGGAGAACGCGATGTCCTGCAGTACCTTCACGGAGCCGAAGCTCTTGTCGATACCGCGCAGGTCCAGAACAGGCGTCACTGACATGCCGAGGGGCTCCCACCGTGCCGCACCGCCGCCGCGCGCCTGGCGGTCGTCGTGAGTGAGCGTAGCAGTCGGATTCCACGGCCGGGCCCCGTCGGAAGGCCTGCCCGACGGGGTCTGCGGCCAGGCCCGGGAGCCGGTGGGGCGGGCCACCGACTCCCGGGCGCTTCCGGCCGCGCTCACGGGGTCACCGCGCTCACGGGGTTACCGGGTCCACCGGGTCATCTGCCCGCGCCGGACCGGCGGCGCCTCGCCAGGGCGTCGATGCTCGCGGCGAACAGCAGCACGACCCCGGTGATGAGGTAGCTGAGGTAGGCCTTGGTGCCGAGCAGTCCCAGTCCGTTGGCGATCAGCGCGATGACGAGGCCGCCGAGCACGGCGTCGCGTGCCTTGCCGCGCCCGCCGAACAGGCTGGTTCCGCCGATGACCGCGGCGCCCACCGCGTACAGCAGCGTGTTGCCGCCGCCGGCGTCGGTGGCGACCGAGTTGAGGCGGGACGCCGCGACGATGCCGCTGATCGCCGCCAGCGCGGAGGCGATCATGAAGACGGAGATCCGGATGCGGGTCACGTTGATACCGGCCCGGCGGGCGGCCTCGGCGTTGCCGCCCACCGCGTAGATGTGCCGCCCGTAACCGGTGCGGCCGAGCACGAACGTGCAGATGACGAGCAGGGCGCCGACGAGCAGCACGCCCCACGGGATCCCGCCGAGGGTGATCAGCGGGCTGGGGGCGCGGTCCAGGCTCAGCACGTAGGTGCTGATCAGCAGGGCGGCCGCGACGACGGCGCACTGGGCGATCACGAAGCCCAGCGGCTTGGAGTGCAGGTTGCGGACGTTCTGGCGGCGCCAGCGCAGCAGCAGCGTCGCGGTGTAGGCGACGACGCATGCGATGGAGAGCGCCCAGCCGAGCCAGATCGGCATGTTCTTGTTCGAGAGCGCCACGACGAAGTCGTCGCGGACGGGCACCGTCCCGCCCTCGCCGATGAGCCACAGCGTGATGCCCTGGAGGCCGAGGAAGAACGCCAGTGTCACCACGAACGAGGGGATGCGCAGGAAGGCGACGAGCCAGCCGATCACGGTGCCGATGACGACGCCGATCGCGATGGCCCCGAGCACCGCGACGTACCAGGGCTGACCCGAGTCGGCCATCAGCTTGGCCATCACGGTGGCGCAGACACCGCTCGCCACTCCGGCCGACAGGTCGATCTCGCCCAGCAGCAGGACGAAGACGAGACCCATGGCGAGGATCGTGATGGGCAGCGCCTGGGTGGCCAGGTTGGCGATGTTGCCCTTGCTGAGGAAGGTCTCCGGCTTCAGGGCCGTGAACAGCGCGATCAGCGCGATCAGTCCGAGGATCGCGGGAAGCGCGCCCAGCTCACCGGCCTTGATCTTGTGCCAGTAGTCCAGCAGCGCGGAGTTCATGTCATGCTTGCGCCGGTCGTTCGAGAAGTCCGAGTCCGCCAGCTTCACGGCGGCCTCCTTGCTTTGGGGGGCGTCAGTGGACATCTGGTCCCCTTTCAGATGCTCTCGGCGGCGGTCTGCGGCGCGAGGCCGAGATCACCGGAACGGCCGGCGGTGATGAGCTCCACGACCTGGCCGTGGGTCACCTCGGACGTGGCCACGTCCGCGGCGACCCGGCCGAGGTAGAGGGCCGAGATGCGGTCGGCCACCTCGAACACGTCGTTCATGTTGTGCGAGATGAGCACGACGGCATGGCCGGTGTCGGCGAGGCGCCGGACGAGGTCGAGGACCTGCCGGGTCTGGGCGACGCCGAGCGCGGCCGTGGGCTCGTCCAGGATGACGACCTTGGACTCCCACAGCGCCGCCTTGGCGATGGCGACGGTCTGCCGCTGCCCGCCGGACAGGCTCGCCACCTGCTGCCGGACGGACTTGACGGTGCGGACCGAGAGCCGGGCGAGGGTCTCCCGGGCCGCCTCCTCCATGGACGGCTCGTCGAGCACGATGCCCTTGCGCCGCTCACGGCCGAGGAACATGTTCTGCACGATGTCGAGGTTGTCGGCGAGCGCGAGGTCCTGGTAGACGACCTCGATGCCGAGCGCGGAGGCGGTGCGCGGTCCGTCGACCGTGACGGGCTTGCCCTCGAACTCGATCTGCCCCGAGTCGATGGGGTGGATGCCGGCGATGCACTTGATCAGAGTCGACTTGCCGGCGCCGTTGTCGCCGACGAGGGCCATCACTTCGCCCAGGCGCACGGAGAAGTCCACGTCATGCAGGACATGGACGGGTCCGAAGCTCTTGTTGAGCCCGGTCAGGCGGAGGACGGGGTCTCCTTTTTCAGCCACGAGTTTCCTTCCAGAGGTTCGGGCGTCTAGCCCGTGGCGGGCCCCTGGCGTCCCGTGTTTCCGGGAGGCCGGGACGCCCTCAGCGGGGAGGGGCCCGCCACGGAGTGAGGTCGGGCTCCTACTGGATGCCCGCGTCCTTGCACTTGGCCGCGTACGCGCCCTTGCACAGGTCTTCCTTCTTGACGAACCCGTCGTCCGTGACCTGCTTGATGTTGTCCTTGAAGACGCCGATCGGGGTCAGCAGCACCGACGGCACGTCGCGCTTGCCCTCCGGGTCGTTCGTGGTGCCGTTGGTCTCGCCCTTCTCACCCTTGATGAGGGAGACGGCGAGCTTGGCGGCCGCTTCGGCCTCCTGCTTGACCGGCTTGTAGACCGTCATGCACTGGTTGCCGTCGAGGATGTTCTGCAGGCCCTCGAGCGTGGCGTCCTGGCCGGTGACGGAGACCTTGCCGGCCTGCTTGTTCTTCTTGAGGATCGAGATGACCGCGTTGCCGATGCCGTCGTTGGCGGCGAGCACGCCGTCGATCTTGCCGCCCTTCTCGGTCCACATCTGCTCGAAGATCGTGGCGGCCTGCTCGGCCTTCCAGTCCGGGACGGGCTGCTCGGCGACCTTCTTGTAGGAGGTGGCCTTGTCGAGCACGTTGTGGGCGCCCTTGGCGAACAGCGTGGCGTTGTTGTCGGTCGGGGCGCCGTTGAGGTAGGCGATGTTGGCCGACTTGTCACCGAGGCACTTCTGCAGGCCCTTGCCGAGCTCCTCGCCGACCTTCACGTTGTCGAAGGAGACGTAGTAGTCGGACACGCCGCCGAGGGCGAGCCGGTCGTAGTCGATGGTCTTGACGCCCTGGGCCTGCGCCTTGCGCTGCACGGCGGCCGCGGAGTTCGAGTCGATGCCGTCCAGGACCAGGACGGTGACGCCGCTGGTGAGCATCTGGTCGGCGATCGTCTGGAAGCGCTGGGTCGAACCCTCGGCGTTCTGGATGTCGTAGGCCACGCCGGCGGACTTGAACGCCTGCTCCAGGTACGGCCGGTCGAAGCTCTCGTACCGGACGGAGGAGGTCGTGTCGGGCAGGATCACGCCGACCTTGCCCTTGGAGCCGGAGCCGCCCGAGTCGTTGGAGTCGCCGTCGCCGCACGCGGTCAGGCTGAGCGCCGCCGCCGTCGAGACGGCCAAGAAGCTGAGGATCCCCTTGCGCATTGCCCGGGTCCTTTCTGGGGGGTGGCCGCCGTGCGGCCGGGGGTGGTAGCCGGTGAGCGAGATCACCCGCACCGACGGGAATGTTGTGTCCCGCAACTTACGTCGCGCATGTCCGTCGCGCCAGACTTCGGGCGAAGTTCATTTGTTGTCGGCGGTAACAATCATGTAACACGAGATCAACACGGGTGGAACACAAGGGGTACCCAAGCGACGGCAGGAGGAGGTCGGTCATCGCGCGGGCATGCCTCAGCAGACCCACGTCGGCGTAAATGTTTCGTGGATCAACATTCACCGCGACCCGCCGTCAAGCCAGGGCTCACCCCGGTGGCGGCTCCACACGCGGAACGCCCGCCACCGCGCACCGTCCCCGGCCCCGCATCCGCAGGTCAGCGCAACACACCAGGCATCACCGCACGTCAAGCACCCCACGCACGCGGGCGCCCCCGCCCAGCGCACCACCGCGCTGTGCCACGCATGGCGGGCCGGGGCGGGCCGGCCACCGAGACGGTTGCTCAAGCGATCGCAAGAGCCGGCGCGTGCCGCGGTCAGGTGGAGTGATGGGTTCCGGCGGCCCGGGTCACGCGGACAGCACGCGGGCGACGCGGTCGGCCGCCGCGGCGGCGTCGGCGGCGGGCGCGATGCGCTCCGCCCACGACCACCAGTACCACCAGCCGTCCGCGCCCTGCTCCGCCAGGATGTTCTCGGTCAGTGCGGCGGCGTCGGGATTCATCACGTGCAGGCTGGGCGACTGGCCGCGGGGCAGGGTGAGGCGCACCCGGAGGCCGCGCTTGACCAGCTCCTCGCCGAGTTCTTCCAGATATTCGATCCGCGTCTTCGACGGCGCGGCTGTTCCCGTATCGTCAGGCGTCATCCTTGTTCCCTCACGGACTCCGTGCGGCCCGACGTGCGATTCAGCCTCCCTCTTCACCCGCCCGCGCGCAAGCACCCCGGCCTGCCGGCCGCGAGGTCGACGGGGCGGGCCGCGAAGGCGCACCACGTTTCGGAGGTCCACGGGACCCTATCCGGGATATCTTGCGCTTGGCAGACGAACCGGCACTTGGGGGCTGACGATGACGGTGGACGCGGGTGCCCAGCCAGGTCCGGGGCCGTCCGCAGCGCCGGCCCGCGGCGCCGCGCGGACGTGGCACCGGTTCCACTACGCGGTCGGCGTGTTCGTGATCGCCTACGGCGCGGCGGCCCTCGCGACCGCGGCGGCGCTGTGGGGCGACCGGCTGGACGAGATGGAGGGCTACTTCGGGTCCGGCCCGGCCACGGGGATCCTGGTCATCGCCAAGGCGGTCGAGGCCCTGCTGGTGCTCGCCGCCGCGGCGGGCGTGGTCATGCGCCGCGACCTGCTGCTGGTCCCTCCGGTGGCGGGGTGGATGGCGGGGTTCGCGATGTTCGCCGTCCTGGACGTCCTCACCGGCAGGTGGGGCGGCCTCGTCGAGCACCTGGCCTACCTGGCGGCGTTCGTCGTGCTGCTCTTCCTCTCCTACGGGCTGAGCGCGAAGGCCCAGCTCGCGGGCGCGCCGAAGGGCCCCGCGCCGGACGGGTCCCCGCGCGGTCCGGGCGGCCTGACCTGGACGCAGGAGTTCGCGCTCCAGGCCATCAACCGGGCCGCCGCCCTCACCGGCCCCCGGGCGCGCCCGGCCAAGCGCGACTGATCTTGGCAGAAGTTGCCGTTGGTGGAGTCTCCGGCGGGTGCCACGTTGTGCCTCATGAGAGCCCGAAAACTGGCGCTGCCTGTGGTGATGGCCGCGTCCCTGGCGGTCCCGGCGTCGCTCGCCCCGCCCGCCGCCGCGCTGCCCGCCGCGCCCGCGGCCGGTTGCGACCCGACCCGGACCGCACCGGTCTACCGGGGCAAGGTCCCCTCCCCCGAACAGGTCCTCGGCTTCGATCTCGGTGAGCGGCCGGTCAGCGCCGCCGAGTCCGACACCTACCTGGAGACGGTCGCCGCCCGGAGCGAGCGCGTCGTGTCCGGGACGCTGGCCGCCACCGCGCAGGGGCGTCCGCTGAAGTACGCGATCGCCGGACGGCCCGAGCTGGTCTCCAAGGCCGGGCTGGCCGGGGTGCGGCGGGAGGCCGGCCTGCTGCGCGACCCCCGCACGCCGGCCGCGCTCGCCAAGCGGATCACCGATCGCGGCGTCCCGATCCTGTGGGTCAGCGGCAACGTCCACGGCGACGAGCCGAGCGGCACGGACGCGGCGCTGCGGGTGCTGCGCGACCTCGGCGACCGGGCCGACTGCGCCGCGACCGGGATCCTCGCGAACGCGCTCGTGATCGTCCTGCCGACGCAGAACCCGGACGGGCGCACCCTGGGGACGCGGCAGAACGCCTACGGCTTCGACATGAACCGCGACTGGTTCGCGCGCACGCAGCCGGAGACCGACGGCAAGCTCGCGATGCTGAACCAGTACCCGCCCGCGCTCTACATCGACGCCCACGAGATGGGCGGGGACTCGTTCTTCTTCCCGCCGAACGCCGACCCGATCTACCACGAGACGCCCGAGCAGGCGATCGGCTGGATCAACGACCTCTACGGCGCGTCGATGGCGGCCGAGTTCACCCGGCAGGGCATCGACTTCTTCAACAGGGACGTCTACGACCTCTTCTACCAGGGCTACGGCGACACGGTGCCGACCAGCGCGTTCCACGCCGCCGGGATGACCTACGAGAAGGGCGACGAGAGCCCCTACCCGGACCGGGTGAAGGAGCAGTACCTCACCCAGTGGGTGTCGCTGTCGGCGGCGGCGCGCAACCGGCACCGGATCCTCACCGAGTGGCGCCGGATGACGGTCGACGCCTACGCGCAGGGCAAGGCCGGCGAACTGGAGCCCAACCAGATCTACAACCCGCCGAACAAGGTCGACCGCCAGGTGCCGGACCGGAAGGTGCGGAACTACTTCCTGCGCGACGACGACCCCGCCGAGCGCGCCGGGGCCGCGCTCATCGTGCGGCGGCTGCAGCGCATGGGCGTGCGCGTCGAAAGGCTCGCCCGGCCGCTGGCCGTCCCGGACTTCAAGGCCTACGGGCGCCCGGAGGCGGCGACGACACTGCCCGCGGGCACGTACTGGATCTCGATGGCGCAGGGCCAGAAGCACTGGATCCAGTCCATGCTGAACGAGGACTCCTACACGCCGTTCCCGTACTTCTACGACGTGACGGCGTGGAGCCTGCCCCTGCTGGGCAACGTGTCCGGCGGGTCGTCCGGCGCCGTCCTGCGCCCGCGGTCCGTCCCGCTGCGGACGCTCCCGGAGGCGCGTCCGGGGCACGAGGGCAAGGCGCCCCGGCTGGGCGTCCTCCAGCTGTCGGGGACGTCGTCGTCCGCGCGGCAGTCGGCCGGGTGGCTGAGGCACCGCCTCGACCGCGACTGGAAGCTGCCGTTCACGCTGCTCACCCCGGCGGACGTCGCGGCCGGCAAGCTCGATGGCGTCGAGGTCCTGGTCACGCCGAACGGCCCGGCCTCATCCGCCCACACGGCGCTCGGCGACGCCGGACGCGCCGCCCTCCAGCGGTGGACGCGCGACGGCGGCCGCTACATCGGCTGGCAGGGCGGCGCCGAGCTCGCGGCCCGTCTCGGCCTGACGACCGCGACGCTCGCGGAGCCGACGTCCGACATCCCCGGCACGCTGCTCCGCGTGAAGGTGGACGGGGCGAGCCCGCTGGCGAAGGGCGTCGGCGCGACGGCGTGGAACTTCACGTCCTACGACCCGGTCATGAAGGCGTCCAGCGGTGTCGCCGTGTCCTACCCGCCGGTCGATTCGCCGGACTGGTTCGTGTCCGGGTTCGAGCGCGGCGCGGCCGAGCTGGGCGGCACCGCGGCGGTCGTCGACCAGCCCCTCGGGAAGGGGCGGTCCGTGCTGTTCGCCGCCGAGCCCAACTTCCGCGCGTTCAGCGACGGGACGGCCAAGCTGCTCTACAACGCGATCCTCGGTCCCGACCCGGCCCGCGCGGCGGCGCCGCAGGCGGCGGCGACGGCGAAGGCGGCCCAGGAGGCGGCGCGGCTGCCGTCCTACGAGTCGCCGATCCGTGTCTCGGTCAGGGCCGCGGACGCCGCGAGGACCGAGGCCCTGCTGCGGTCCGCCGGCGCGACGTGGACACGGCGCGGCGCAGGCGGCGTCGCCCACTACGTGATCGACAACCTCGAGGGCCTGCCGGCGGACCACCACCCGTTCGCCGGGCGCCTGCCGTCCCTGATCCGCAAGGCCGGGATCACCCCGGTCGCGGTCGTCCTCCCCTGACCGCCCCGCGCGGCGCGCCGGCCCGTTCCGGCGCGCCGCGCCCACGGGCCGTCCGCGCCCTACTTCATGACCAGCCAGGCGATCGCGGTCATCGTGCCGGGCGGGACCTCGGTGAAACCGCCGTCCCTGACCGCGACGGCCGCCTCCTTCACGCACCGGGCCCACGGCACGTCCCGCGCCAGGTGGACGGGGGCGCCCGCCTCGACCCACGCCGCCACGTGCCGGCGGCGCCCCTGGCGGAGCAGCAGCTGGGCGGCGTGCCCGCACTGGGCGGCGGCCTTCCCCGTCGTGATCGTCACCTCCGGGTTGAGGGCGACCACCGCGTACGGGGGCCCGGGCGGCGCCGAGGGCTCCGGCGCCTCCGCCAGGTCGAGGCCCGCCACCTGGAGCTTGGCCAGCTGGGGCGGGACGTCCGACACCGGCCCCGGCGGGAACGCCCGCACCTGCGCGCCCGCGTGCCGGACCGTGACGCCGGGCAGCGCCTCGGCCTCGGGCCAGCGCACGCCGCGGGCCCGCCGCGTCACCTTCCGGATCCGGCGCGACTCCCACTCCCGGACGGCCTCCCGCCACTCCCCCTCGGGCTCGGCGGCGCGCGGGTCGGTCAGCAGCCGGACGACCGCCGTCGCCGCCGCCTCGCAGACCGCGTCGTGACCGGGCGGGTCGGCCTTCTCGGCACGTACCACCAGTTGCATCGCCCAAGGCGGGTCGTCAAGGGGGTCATAGTCGGGTCGCACCCGTGGAGTATTCCAAACCCTCTTCCGCTTCCCGGGAGCGGTAGTGGGTACTGCAACTCTTGCCGTCCCCCGGACGTCGTTCAGGTACGGGAGGTCGCCGGTGGCCAGTGGCGCATGGAGTGATTCCATACCGGGAATCGGGACGTTCTTCGTCGGTATCGACGTCGCTCCCGGCCGCTACCGCTGCGAGGACGGCAAGGGCGGCTGGTGGGTGCGCTTCACCGGCCCCGGCGGAGGCGACCCCGTGGGGTCGTGGCCGCTGCCCGCCGGCCCGACCGAGATCGAGATCGCGCGGACCGACTTCGCCTTCGAGACCCACGTCTCCACGTCCTGGCGGCGCATCGCGCCGCCCCGCTCCCCCGAGGACGGGGCCCCGGCCGAGCTCCGCCCGGTCGCCGACCCGGCGCTGCGCGCCGAACTGGACACGATCGTCGCGCGCCGCAAGCCGCTGGTGTGGCTGGCGCCGCTGTCGGTGCTCGCCCTCGGCCTGGCCGGCTCCCCGCTCCTCGGCTCGCTGTGGCTGATCGGCCTCGGCATGCTCGCGGTGCTGGTCGCGCTCGGCACCCCGTCGGTCTCGCTGGACCTGCGGCGCGCCCGGGAACTGGAGCGCCGCCGCGACCGCTACCTCGTCCCCGAGGACTTCGACGACGACGGCCGCGCGCTGCTGGCCCGCGTCCAGGCCGCGGTCGACGCCGTCCGCGACTCGCAGGTCAACCGCGAGGGCCTGCTGGACGCGGTGGACAACGCGGTCACGCTGCCGCGCCAGGAGTGGGAGATCGCGCAGGTCCTGGCGAAGCAGTCGCGGCTGCGCGCGGACCACGCCGACATGGCCGGCACCGAGACGCTCCCCGAGGTGGAGGCGGCGCTGCGGCCGCTGCGCGACAAGCTCGACGCCTCGGTCGCGGCGGTGACGCGCCGCGTCGAGGCCCTGGAACGCTACGCCGAGCGCGCCACGTCGGCCGACGAGGTGCTCCGCGCCCAGCGCCGCCTGGAGTCGATCGCGCGGAAGGCCCACGAGTACGACGAGCTCCTGGCCGACACCGTCCGCGACGACCTGGCGCTCCCCGCCATCGACCGCCTGACCGAGCAGGGCGACGAACTCCTGCGCACCCTCCGCGAGCGCCTCGCCGAGGCGGCCGAGGCGGGCGGGGAGCTCCCGCCCCCCTCCTAGTCAGGCGGTGAGGGCGCGGACCTGGGCCGGGGAGGTGAACAGTTCGGCGCGCATGCCGGTCTCGCGGGCGGCGAGGACGTTGCGTTCGTTGTCGTCGAAGAACAGGACGTCCGCGGGCTCGACGCCGAGGCGCCCGGCGCAGATCTCGTAGGCGCGGGGGTCGGGTTTGGCGACGCCGATGCGGCAGGAGTAGACGCGCTCGTCGAAGCGGGAGAGCCATGCGCCGTGCCGGGCCTCGAAGCGGGGCACCAGGTCGCCGATGATGTTGGAGAGCAGCCCGAGCGTGCGTCCCTGGTCGGCCAGCTCGCCGACCAGGGCGACCATCTCGTCGTCGACGTCGGTCCAGCTGTCGAGGTCGGCCTCGGTCAGCGCGGGGACGTCGGGGAACGCGGCGCCGAGCCGGTCCGCGACGTCCGCCCAGTAGGCCGCGCTCTCCTGGCCGGCGTCGTAGGCGGGGCGGCAGGCCCAGTAGGCGTCCCAGAACGCGGGCCCCGGCGTCCCGGCGATCTCCTCGATCCGCCGCACCGCCTCCGGCGTCTGGGTGCGGGCGATCACTCCGTACAGGTCGAACACGATCACATCGGGCATGCCCCGAGCCTAATCGGCGCGGCCGGCGGCCCGGGGAAACCTCAGTAGCAAGCGCTTGTTGCACGTCGTACGCTGGTCCGGCCGCCGAATCGAGCAAGCGGTTGGGCGACACGGCATAATGAGAGGGTGACGACCACGAGCGCCAAGTCCGGACGATCGAGAACCCGCGGCGCCGGCGAGGACGCGCCCCGCCGCCGCGGCCGCGGAGCCCCCGCGCTGGCGTCCGAACGGCGCGCCCACCTGGTCAGGCTCGCGGCCGAGCTGTTCGCCGAGAAGGGGTTCCAGGCCACCACCGTCCGCAACATCGCCGACGAGGCGGGCATCCTGTCCGGCAGCCTCTACCACCACTTCGACTCCAAGGAGTCGATCGTCGACGAGATCCTGTCCGGGTTCTTCACCGAGATCATGGCCGCCTACCAGGCGGTGATCGACGAGAACGAGAACCCCCGGGACACGATCGCCGGGCTCGTCCGGGTCGCGTTCGGCACCCTGGAGCCGCACCGCGCCGCGATCACGGTCATGCAGAACGACTGGAACTACCTGCGGGGCATGGACCGGTTCGCCTACCTGACCAAGTCCGAGGACGAGGTCGAGAAGATGTGGGTCACCACGCTCCAGGCGGGCCAGGCGGAAGGGCTGTTCCGTCCCGACCTCGACCCGAAGCTGACCTACCGGATGATCCGCGACACCGTCTGGGTGGCCGTCCGCTGGTTCCGGCCCGGGGGCCGGCTGAACGCCCAGGGGCTCGCCGAGCACTACCTCAAGGTGATGTTCGACGGCATCAACCTGCACTAGCCCGCAGGCTCGCCCTGCCGGCCCCGGCCTCGCGCGCGGGGCGGGAGGGCAGGAGCCGCCGCAGCGGCCCGGGGAGCCACCAGTTCGCCTCGCCGAACAGCTCCATCAGCGCCGGGACGAGCACCAGCCGCACGACGGTCGCGTCGATCAGGATCGCGACGCCGAGGCCGAGCCCCATCTGCTTGACGGCGACGTCCGCGCCGAGCAGCACCGACAGGAACACCATCACCATGATGGCCGCCGCCGCGCTGATCACGCGGGCGGTGCGCGACAGGCCGAGCGCGACGGCCTCGCGGGTGGGCACGCCCTCCTCGTAGGTCTCGCGGATGCGGGACACGAGGAACACCTCGTAGTCCATGGACAGCCCGAACAGGATCGGGAACATCATCAGCGGCACCCACGTGGTGACGGGCATGTCCGTCGGGAAGCCGAGCGCGCGTCCCGCCCACCCCCACTGGACGACGGCCGTCAGCACCCCGTAGGCGGCGGCGATCGACAGCAGGTTCATCAGGGCGGCCTGCACCGCCACCGTGACCGACCGGACGAGCCCGACGAGCAGCAGCAGCGACAGGCCGACGACCACGGCGATCAGCAGCGGCAGCCGGGTGGAGACGCTGTCGGCGAAGTCGATCGAGGCGGCGTTCGGGCCGCCGACGTAGGCGCGGGCTCCCGTGCCCGCGACGGCTCCGGGGATGACGTCGTCGCGCAACGTGTGGACGAGGTCCGGCGTCCGCTCGTCCTGCGGGCCGGTCTTCGGGAACGCCATGACGATGGCGGCCTTCCCGTCCTGGCTCGGGCGCGGGGGCTGCACGGCCGCGACGCCCGGCGTCGCGCGGACCGCGTCCGCGATCCGTCCCGCCTCGGCGAGGCCGCCGCCCTCGGTGACGATGACCAGCGGCGCGGCGGTCCCGGGCCCGAAGCCCTCCGCCATGATCCGGCTGGCCTGGTAGCCGCTGTGGTCGTGCGGCTGGGTGCTGGAGTCCGGCAGGCTCAGCCGCATCGACAGCGCGGGGACGGCGAGGACCAGCAGGACGGCGGCCGCGCACAGCCCGGCGACGACCGGGTGCGCCTGGACGACCCGCGCCCAGCGCTCGGCGAGCGGGCGGCGGGCCCGGCCGAGTCCGGGAACGCGGAGCCGGTCGATGGCGTGCCCGGCGAAGCCGAGCAGGGCGGGCAGCAGAGTGACTGCGGCGAGCATCGTCATCAGCACGGCGACGCCGGCCGCGACCGCCACGCCGTTGAGCAGCTTCTGCTGCATGATGAACAGGCCCATGAGCGCGATCACGACGGTGGTACCGGCGAACAGCACGGCCCGTCCGGCGGTGGTGACGGCGGTGACCGCCGCCTCCTCGGGATCGGCGCCCGCGTGCATCTCCTCACGGTGGCGGGTGACGATGAACAGCGCGTAGTCGATGCCGACGCCGAGCCCGATGAGCGCCGCGATGATGGGGCTGAAGGAGGGCGCGGGCAGCAGGTGCCCGAGCAGCATGATCAGCGCGAGGCCGGTGCCGATGCCGAACAGCGCGGTCACGATGGGCAGCCCCATCGCCAGCACCGACCCGAACGCGACGAGCAGGATGACGATGGCGGCGAGCAGGCCGATGCCCTCGGACGGGCCGCCGCCCGGCGTCTCGGCGGCGTCCACCGCCGACCCCCCGAGTTGTATCCGGACGGGCCCGGAGTCGGCGCGCACGTCGTCCAGGAGCGCGGTCACGTCCGTCCTCGGCATGTCGTCGGACGAGATGTCGAGGCCGCCCGTGGCGAACGCGGTCCTCCCGTCCCCGGAGATCTGCCCGGGCGTCTCGTACGGGGACGACACCGACGCGACGTGCGGCGTCTTGGCGAGCCTGTCGATCGCCTGCTCGACCCGCGCCTTCACCCGCGGGTCCCGGACTCCGCCGTCGGCGTGCACCGCCAGCGTGATGGAGTCGCCGCTGCGCTGGGGGAAGTGCTCCTCCAGCAGATCCGACGCCTTCGCCGAGCCGGAGCCGCCGCCGGAGAAGTCGTTGAGGGGCTCGGCGGCGAAGCCGAAGCCGAGCGTCATGACGGCGATCGTGCCGACGATCCAGCCCGCCAGTGTCAGGCGCCGTCTCCGGTAGCAGAACCGGGCCAGCCTTGCGAGTCTCATGGATACCGCCTCCGCGGACGCGCCGCGACTAGGGATGTCATTGCGCGCCCAGCGTCCTCTCCGGTTGTGGCCGCGGGCATCCGGCGGACGGTGTCACCCAGGGAAGCCGACTACATCCACCGGAGTACATCCGGCGCGGTATCCCACGGTCCGAGGGCTGGAAGGCCCATAGTGTGCTTAGTCACGATTTGCGGAGTAGGAGTGACGTTTTGGTCCGTGGGGACGCTGTCAAGGGAGAGATCTATCGGGGGAGGGCGGCATGACGCCTCGGCAGGGGGCCGCCGGTCGTGACGAGCCCATGCCCGCCGGCCTGCGCGCCGCCACCGCGCGCGCCCTTCAGGAGCAGTTCCCGGGTGTGCGGGTCTGGTACGGCGAGGCGACGGGGTCCTGGTGGGCCATGGTGCCGCTGCGCGAGGGCCCGCGGCTGCTGGAGGCGCCGTCCTCGCAGCAGCTCCGCGAGGAGATCATGAGCTTCCGGTCGCGGGGGTGAGCCCCTCCGCCCGTCGCAGGCCACCGCACGCCGCCGCGTGCGGTTCAGCTCCGCGCTTAGTGAGTCCTGTGCTCCGCGAGCCCCGCGCTTCGCGAGCACGCGCGGCCGGTGAGGCCCGTCCCGGGAGCGCCCGGGACCCCTCGAACGCCGCGACCTGCTTCGCCGCCCGCCGGGAACGGGGCGCGATCCGTTCCCAGCGGGCGTCTCTGAGGAAACTAACCCGAAAAGCCTTCAAGCACAAGCGCTTGCTCGGTTTCCTCCTCGGGGCGGCGCCGCCGCGCCGCCCTCCGGGACCGTTCCGCTACAGCTCGTACTGGATGGCGGCGCGTTCCGCCGTGATCGGCGTGAGGTACTCGTCGACCGCCGCGCGGTGGAGCGGATGGTCGCGGTAGACGAGGTAGGCGTCCAGGTCCGCGAAGTCCGCGACCACCGCGAAGTCGAACACCCCGGGGTTCACCCCCGCGTTCACCCCCACGCCGTACTCCCGGATCTCGGGGATCGCGCCGGGCAGCTCGCGCAGCTTCGCCGCGGCCTCGTCCTGCTGGCCGGTCGTCGTGCCCTCGGTCCATCTGAACAGCGCTATGTGCCGGAAACCACTCATGGCGGCACGCTACAGGCGGCGCACCCGCCTCAGGCGCCTCCGAGCTCCGCCGCCGTGATCGCGCCGAGCTCCCAGCACGCTTCGAGATCGGCCTTGCCGGGCTCTCCCGTCACCACCACGGGCGGCTTGACGGCCCTCCACCTCAGCCCTGTGGTGATGGCGTCCAAGGCCCGCACGGCGCCGGTGGCGTCGTTGTTGCCGTGCAGGAAGGCGCCGAACGGGCGGCGGACCGTCTCCTCCAGGCAGGGGTAGTAGATCTGGTCGAAGAAGTGCTTCAGCGCCCCGGACAGGTAGCCGAGGTTCACCGGCGAGCCCAGAAGGTAGCCGTCCGCCTCCAGGACGTCCACGGCGGTGGCGGACAGCGCCGCGCGGGACACGACCTCCACGCCCTGGATCTCGTCGGTCGACGCGCCGGCGCGCACCGCCTCGACCATCGCCTGGACGGACGGCGAGGGCGTGTGGTGGACGAGCAGGAGCCTCTTCATCACCACGAGGCTAGCGGTGTCCCGGCCGGCGGGCCGGGTATGGCCCGGTTGCAGCGCCCGGCCCGCGCGTCCGGCCGTACGCTGGGTCAAGGCCCCATAACAACGACCGAACCCGGGAATGAGTTCCGGAAGATCTTGGTTGGGGGCTCAGCGGAGGTGTTCTTCGTGCTATCGGACGAGTCTTTGCGGAGGAGCGGGCCCGCCCGCCCTGCGGCCGGGGGCGGGCCGGGTGCGGCGCCCCACGCCCGGCCCGTCTGGCCGCTCGCCCTGACGGCGGCCCTGGTCGCGGCCCTGATCGCGGTGCCCGCGTTCGCGGGTTCCCCGGGCTGGCTCGGCCGGCTGTCCGAGCTCGTCACCGGCAGCCCGCTGCGGCCGGAGCACGCCGTCGTGCTGGCCCTCGCGCTCGCCCTGGTCGCCCGCGGTGTACTGCTGCGCCGCCGCGCCGCCTGGTACGGGCTCGTCACGCTGGCGCTCCTCGGCCTGCTCGCCGTGCTGTCCGGCGACGACCCGCCGTGGCGGCTGCCGCTGCTCGCCGCCGCGCTCGGCGGACTGTGGCTGGAGCGCGGCCGGTTCCCCGTGCGCCCGCACCCCGAGCGCGTCCGCACCGCCGTGAGGACCGGCGCCCTGCTGCTCGCCGCCGCGACCCTGTTCTCGCTGGTCTTCGGAGGGTTGTCGGTCCGGTCGGTCGGCGACGTCGCCAGCGGGCTCGGCGCCACCGGCGCGCCCATGGACGGGGCGTCCTGGCTGCCGGGCGTGCTCGGCCTCGCCGGAGCCGCCGGGCTGCTCGTGCTGGTGATCACACTCCTCGCGCCCGACCCGGCGCCCCCGCCCGGCGACGAGGCGGAGCGCGTCCGCGTCGCGGGTCTCGTCCTGCACCCCGGCTCCGACACCCTCGCCCCGTTCGCGCTGCGCCGCGACAAGGCGTACGTGTTCAGCGCGGACGGCCGCGCCGCGATCGGCTACCGGGTCCTGTTCGGCATGGCGGTGGCGGGCGGCGACCCGGTCGGCGACCCCGCCTCGCACGCCGACGCCGTGCGGGCGTTCCTCGCGATGTGCCGGACGACCGGCTGGCGCCCGGCCGTCCTCGGCGCGAGCGACGCCCTGCTCCCCGCCTGGGGGCCGTGCCGCTCGATCGGCTTCGGCGACGAGGTCGTCATCCGCCCCGCCGAGTTCACCCTGTCCGGGCGGAAGATGCGCAACGTCCGGCAGGCCGTCAGGCGCACCGAGAACTTCGGCGTCTCGTCCGAGATCCTCCCGGAACGGGAGCTCACGCCCGTGCTGCGGGCGAAGCTGCTGGACGTCGCGTCGCGCTCCCTCGGCGGCGCGGCCGAACGCGGCTTCTCCATGAACCTGGACGAGCTGCTCACCGGCTACCACCCGGGCGCGATCGTCGCCGTCGCCTACGACGAGGACAAGGAGCCCATCGCGTTCCAGCGCTACGTCACCGCCGGCGAGGGCGTCAGCCTGGACGCGATGCGCCGCGCCCCCGGCGGCCCGAACGGCGTCAACGAGCGCCTGATCGTCGAGATGGTCGAGTACGCCGCGGCGCACGGGCACGGGCTGGTCTCGCTGAACTTCGCCGCCTTCCGCGAGCTGCTGGACGCGGGCGAGCGCGGCCTGCTGGAGAAGGCCGGCTACCGGGCGCTGCACCTTCTCGACCCGTGGATCGCCGTGGAGTCGCTGTACCTGTTCGACAAGAAGTTCAGGCCGTCCTACAAGCCGCGCAGCGTGGTCTTCCGGTCCTGGTTCGACATCGCGTGGCTGGCCGCGGCGCTGCTCACGCTGGAGTTCGGCCGGACGCGCCCCGCCCAGCGCGCGGCGGGCCCGATCACCGAACCCGTCCACCACCTGGGCCCCTCCTGAGGCGATCCCCGGCGCGGCGGCACGTCCTAGAACGTGATTCTATGGAGTCCCCGCCTGAGAGGATCGCGCATGAGCAGCATCGTGCAGGGCCACTGCGATCCGGCGTTCACCCGCGTCCGCGAGGCGTTCGAGGAGCACTTCGCCGAGGGACGCGAGCTGGGCGCCGCCGTCGCCGTCTACGCGGGCGACCGCAAGGTCGTCGACCTGTGGGGCGGCGTCGCCGACCGCCGCACCGGCCGCGCGTGGCAGGCCGACACGCCCTGCTTCGGGTTCTCCTGCACCAAGGCGGTGACCGCCGCGGCGGCGCTGCTGCTCGCCGAGCGCGGCGCCTACGACGTCGACGGCCCGGTCACGGACTGGTGGCCGGAGTTCGGCGCCGCGGGCAAGGACGGCGCGACGGCCGCGCATCTGCTGTCGCACCAGGCGGGCCTGCCCGCGTTCGCGCGCCCCGTCTCGGCGGAGGAGGCCGCGGACGCCCCGGCCCGCGCGGCGGAGCTGGCCGCGCAGGAACCCGAGTGGACGCCCGGCGACGGCCACGGCTACCACGCGCTGACCTACGGCTGGCTGGCCGGTGAGATCGTCCGCCGCCACTCCGGCGGACGGACGGTCGGCGCGTTCGTGAAGGACGAGTTCGCCCGCGGCCTGGACCTGTGGATCGGGGCCCCGGACGAGGTGATCGAGCGGGCCGCGAAGCTGTCGGCGGGGCGGCGCACCGGCGGCGGGACCGACGCGCCCGGCACCGGCTCCCCCGGCACCGGGCAGGACGTCCTGACCCGGCTCGCCGAGGCCTACACCGACCCGCTGAGCATGATGAACCGGTCGCTCAACAATCCGCATCCGGGCAAGGGCGGCTACAACAACCCGGTCGTGCTGCGCGCCGGGTGGCCGGCCGCCGGGATGACGGTCACCGCGCCCGCGCTCGCCGCGTTCTACCGCGATCTCACGGCGGGCCGCGTCCTGCGCCCGGACACGCTGCGCGAGGCCGTGCGCCCGCGCGTCAGCGGCCCCGACCGCACGCTGCTCGTCCGGAGCTCCTTCGGCCTCGGATTCATGCGCCCCTCGCAGACCTTCTTCACCCCGAGGGCAGGGCGGGAGTCGGCGTTCGGCCACACCGGCGCGGGCGGCTCGGTCGGGCTCGGCGACCCCGAGGCCGGGCTCGCGCTCGCCTACCTGCCGAACCTGATGGGCGACCAGGCGTCCGGCGACCTGCGCGCCTACCGGCTGACGCAGGCGGCGTACGCGTCCCTGTCGTGAGCGGCCGCGGCGCTGTCGTGGGAGAGCGGTAGCGTCCTGCCCATGGACGTACGCGATCTGCATCCCTGGCCGTCCACTCCGCGGGAGGCCGAGGCGATCCAGGACCGGCTGCGTCCGATGCTCGAACTCGACGTCGCGGGCCCGGCCGCGCCGCGCACCGTCGCGGGCCTGGACGTCTCCTACGCGGGCGACGGCGGCGGCGCGGGCGACCGGCTGGCCGCCGCCGTGGTCGTCCTGGACGCGGCGACGCTGGAGGTCGTCGAGGAGTCGGTCGCCGTGGGAACGGCGGCGTTCCCCTACGTTCCTGGCCTGTTCGCGTTCCGGGAGCTGCCCACGCTGCTCGACGCGCTCCGCGCCCTGGAGACCACGCCCGACCTGCTCGTCTGCGACGGCTTCGGGATCGCGCACCCGCGCCGCTTCGGGCTCGCGTGCCACCTCGGCGTGCTGACCGGCCTGCCGTCCGTCGGCGTCGGCAAGACCGCGTTCGTCGGGACGTACGACGCGCCGGGCCCGCGGCGCGGCGACGCGAGCCCGCTCCTGGACGGCGGCGAGACCGTCGGACGGGTGCTGCGGACCCGCGACGGCGTGAAGCCGGTGTTCGTGTCCGTCGGCCACCGCGCCGGCCTCGACGCCGCCTGCCGCACCGTCCTCGCCCTGACACCCGAGTTCCGGCTCCCGGAGACGACGCGCCGCGCAGACCGGCTGTCGCGCGACGCACTCGCCGCGCGCTCCGGGTAGCGCATCCGCCCCGGAAGGTGGCAGGCTCGTCGAAAGAAGCAGGCCGGGGGCCACTTCAGGCCACCCGCGACCGCTGGACGGTGCCCATGGAGACCCGGCCGATGCGGGCCGACGCCCGCCGCAACTACGAGCGACTCGTCACGACGGCTCGCACCGCCTTCACCGAGCACGGCACGGGCGCGTCCCTCGACGAGATCGCCAGACGGGCGGGCGTCGGATCGGGAACGCTCTACCGGCACTTCCCCACCCGGGACGCGCTGCTGCACGCCGTCCTGCGCGAGCGGATCGACGGCCTGCTCGGGCACGCCGACGCGCTGCTGGCCGAACCGGACGCGGAGGCCGCGCTCGCCCGCTGGCTGCGCACCTACCTGGCGGGCGCGTCGACCCCGCGCGGCACCTGCACCGTGATCATCGAGGCGATGGGGACCGAGTGGGCGGGCACCGGGCTCGGCGCCGCGGCCGGCGCCATCCGCACCGCGCTCGGCCGGCTGCTGGACCGGGCGCAGCGGGCCGGCGCGGTCCGCGCCGAGGTCGACCCCGGCGACCTGCTGCGGCTCGCGAACGCGATCGGCGTCGCGTCCGAGCGCACCCCCGACCCGGGCGCCTGCACCGACCGGATGCTCACGCTGCTGTTCGGCGGCCTCCGCGCCGGTTAGGGGGCGCCTTGTCCGGTTGACCAAGCGTTCGCTAGGTTGGCTGGGAGGCAACGGGCGACGAGGAGCGTTGATGGGGCAGCTTGACGGCAAGGTGGCGCTGATCACCGGCGGCGCGCGCGGCATGGGCAAGGCGCACGTCCGGCGGTTCCTGGACGAGGGCGCCAGAGTGGTGTTCGGCGACGTCCTGGAGGAGGAGGGCGCCAAACTGGCCGCCGACCTCGGGGACGGCGCCCGCTTCGTCCGGATGGACGTCTCCCGCGAGGAGGACTGGCAGCGGGCCGTCCAGACCGCCACCGAGTCCTTCGGGGCGCTGAACGTCCTGGTCAACAACGCCGGGATCCTCCGGCACAAGACCATCGAGAACATGGCCGTCGAGGAGTTCCGCCAGATCCTCGAGGTGAACCTGGTCGGCCAGTGGCTCGGGGTGAAGACGGTGACCGCCCCGATGCGCGCGGCGGGCGGCGGCTCCATCGTCAACGTGTCCTCGACCGAGGGCTTCATCGGCGCCGCCGGCCTCGCCGCCTACAGCGCCAGCAAGTTCGGCGTCCGCGGGCTGACCAAGTCCGCCGCCCGCGAGCTCGGGCAGTACGGCATCCGCGTGAACTCCATCCACCCCGGCGGGGTTCTGACGCCCCTGACCATGCAGGACGACATCGTCTCGGCCACGGCCGCCAGCGCCGACGCGTTCATGAAGGCGCTCCCCCTCGGCCGCATGGGCAGGGCGCAGGAGATCACCGGGCTGGTCGTCTTCCTCGCCTCGGACGACTCGGCCTACTGCACCGGCAGCGAGGTCCTCGTCGACGGCGGCATGCTCACGGGCGCCGGCTACTGAACGCGACGGGCCGCCGGTACCGGCTCGGACCCCCGCACCGGCGGCCCGCCACGCGCCTAGGGGCGCCGCTCAGGCCACCCTTCGACCGACTCCAGCTGCGCCGCGAGCGAGATGAGCGTCGCCTCGTCGGAGTCGTGCCCGAGCAACTGGGCGCCGATGGGCAGCCCGGCCTCCGTGAATCCCGCCGGGACGTTCACTCCGGGCCATCCCAGCACGTTCCACGTCCACGCGTAAGGGCACGCGGCGGCGACGCCCGACTGCGTCCGGTGGTAGCCGGCCCCGTCGAAGGCCCCGACCCGCAGCGGCGGCTGAGCGGTCGTGGGCGTCATCACCACGTCGGCGAACCGGAAGATGCGCCCGACCCTCCTCCGCAGATACGGGTCCAGCCGCTTGGCCACGGGCAGCAGCCGCCTGCCGAGGACCCTCCCCAGGCGCGCTTCGGCCTCCGTCCTCGGATCGGGCCGCGGGTTCGGCAGGGAGTCCAGCCAGTCGGCGACCCCGGCCGTCCCGCGCGGGACGAGCCCGAGCGCCGCCGGCCCGTAGTCGGGGTCGGCGGGGAACACCTTGTGCCCGAGGTCGGTCAACCTCCGCGCGAGCCGCTCGACCGCCGCCCTGATCTGCGGGTCGAGCCTCCCGCTGACCCCGAGGGCCGTCCGGTAGGAGACGGCGATCCGCAGCCTCCCCGGCTCCCGCCGCGCCGCCTCGGCGAACGGAGTGATCGGCGGGTCGAGCCGGTGGACGTCCTCCACGTGGCTGCCGGTCAGCACGTCGAGCAGCAGGGCCGCGTCCCCCACGGTGCGCGCCAGCGGCCCCCACACGGTGATCCCGTTGAACGGATCGGTGTGCGGATGCCCGGAGACCCGGCCGCGCTGGGGCTTGATGCCCACCAGGCCCGTCCACGCCGCCGGGATGCGGATCGACCCCGCCCCGTCGGACCCGACCGCCGCCGGGACCATGCCCGCCGCCACCGCCGCCGCCGACCCGCCCGA
Organism: Actinomadura coerulea; assembly: GCF_014208105.1. NCBI lineage: Bacteria > Bacillati > Actinomycetota > Actinomycetes > Streptosporangiales > Thermomonosporaceae > Actinomadura > Actinomadura coerulea. Next base: position 236,152 of record NZ_JACHMQ010000001.1, on the reverse strand, counting down.
CGACCCGCCCGGCGAGTAGCCGGGATTCCACGGGTTCCTCGCGATCCCGTACTCCCGCGACTCGCTGAACGGCCACAGCCCCAGCTCGCACGTCGTCGTCTTCCCCACGATGACGGCCCCGGCCGCCCGCAGCTTGCGCACGACCTCACCGTCCCGAGCCACCGGCCGGTGGTCCCCCGCCACCGCGAACGGCGTGGTCTCCCCCGCGATGTCCGTGTCGTCCTTGATGGCGACGGGCACACCGAGCAGCGGCAGCCGCTCCCCCTCCGCCAGCCGCTTGTCGGCCTGCAGCGCCTCCTGCGCGGCCGCCTCCGCCCGCACCACCCGGAACGCGCCGAGCGACTCCCGCCGGCCGATGGCCTCCAGGCTCTCCTCCACCAGCTCACTCGAGGAGATCTCTCCCCTCGCCAGCGCCTCCGCCTGCCCGGCCAGCCCCAGCTCCACGCCGCCTCCCGGTATGTATCGTTCGTTCGAACGAACGATACTGAACGCATCCGTTGTGGGGAAGACTGTGCACCGATGAACGCCCGTGACCGGATCCTCCACGCCACCCTCCGCCTGATCGGCGAGCAGGGCATCGGCGCCGTCACCAACCGGGCCGTCGCCCGCGCGGCCGGCGTCTCGCTCGGCTCCCTGACCTACCACTTCGCCAGCCAGGAGGACCTGCTGCGCGAGGCGCTGCACGCCTTCGTCGAGCAGGAGATCGCCCGCATCACGGCCTACGTCACGTCCCTCGCCGAGTCCGGCATGGCCCCCGTCCAGGCCGCCGACCAGGTCGAGAAGGCCGTCGTCGAGTTCGCCCGCGGCCCCGAGCAGATCGCGAACCTCGAACTGCACCTGCACGCGGCCCGCGACCCGGCCCTCCGCGAGACGTCCACGCGCTCCATCGAGGCCTACGACCGCCTGGCCACCGCCATCCTGAAGGCCCTCGGCATCCCGGACGCCGAAGACCACGCCCCCGCGATCGTCGCCATGCTGTACGGCCTGGCGATCCGCCGCCTCGCCACCGGCGACACCACCGCCACCGGCACCGGCGACGCCTTCCGCCTGCTCCTCCTCGGCGCCCTCCCCCGCCCCTGAAAAGGCTTCTGGCCCGCACGGCCCCAGAGCGGGGTTACGGGGCCGTGCGGGCCAGAAGTCTGTCTCAATCAGGAACCTCAGTCGGAACCTCAGCCGACGATCGCTCTGCTCTCCGCCTGTGCACCTCCGCCGTGTTTCCGATCTGACACCGCCAACGCTAGGCCGCCCCACCCCCCAGCAGAACACCTTTAAGCCTCACTTAGGGAACCCCTGAGCCACCCTTATTCGCGCCCCGTCCGGGCCCGTCCGGGGAAGAAGCTGCGGGCGCCGTCCGGGGCCGCTGAGCGCCGCCTAACCGGACCGACTGGCGTTGGCAGGGCATGCAGGTAAGTGAAGGAGCAGGTAACTACGGGGGACCGCTGGGGACGCGCGCACAGCCCCGCTGCGCGGTCGTGTTCCCTCCGGGGGCGCTGGTCTGCTGGGTCTGCCAGCATGGCTCCGGTGCCAGATACAGGCTGCGCAGCATCGCCTCGCGGGTGGGGCCGGTCGTACAAGGATGCCTTTGGCGGCCGAAGCGCCCGGGTGCAGCGCTAAGGCGTCCGATCACATCCGTGGTCGTTTCGACGTCTGCGGCGAAACATACTGAGCGTTGCCGGGCGAGGGTCTGCGGACGAGAAAATCCTGGCGTGGGCAGCTCTGTGCTGCCCACGCCAGGACCTATTTCATGTACGAGTCATCGGGTCGACGGTGGACTCGATGGAACCGTCAGTGGGTCGGACGCGCACCCTCGGTGTCGGTCCGGAGCGTGTTGCCCTGGGGGACCTGAACGTGGACCGTCGGAGAGCTCTCCGAGACGCCACCGTCCTCCGGGAGGTCGGGGGGGCAGGTCTCGTTGTCGTTGTTCGTGTCGGTCACGAGAATCGACTCCTGGTGTTCGTTGCTTCCTGGCCGCCGGTCGCGATCTTGCTCTGACGGCAAGGCCGCAGGCTTGGTGGCGCCTGTGGCGGTGATCACCTTCCTGGTCGTCCCGTCCACCTCGGCGCTGTCGGCGCGCTGCCCGAGATGGCCGGAGGCGTGCGCCGAAGGACCGGCCCCGGGGGCGATTCCGGGGCGGCAGTACAAGGATGCGGAACTTGCCCCTTTCGGGCGTCACGAAAAAATGGCTTCACAACCCTCTGCACTCTTGACCTGACTCTGAGTAACATGAGCCTGTAAGTCCGTCACCTCACTCGGGGGTAGAGATGCACGTAGGCACGAAGCTCGGCCTGGTCCTGGTCGCCACGACGCTGGCCGGCGGCGCGCTGGGCGCCGGGGCGGTCGCCGGGGCCGCGCCGCCGCCAAGACCGGGCCAGGGCGGGTCCGCCGCGGTCCAGGCCAGTCCTCCACAGGAGGAAGAGGAGGGGCACGGGCCGGGCGCCATCGAGGTCGGGCCGGAGGGCGCCGCCGCGGCGATGCACCGGCTCCTCGTCCGGGACGAGGAGCGCGTCCGCCTGTGCGACGGGGTCGTCCTCCCCGCGGACGGGCTCAACGTCCGCACGGGGCCGGGCGTCGGCTACCCGAAGGTCGGTGTCCTGGCGAAGGGCTCCAAGGTCCGGACCGACTGGGACAGCATCCAGCGCAGGGGCGGGTATCTGTGGGTCCGGCTGAACGCCACCCAGTGGATCGCCGACTACATGCTCGGCGCCGACGACGGGGCCGTCCGCGGCAAGTGGTACGTCAACTACTCCAACTGCTGACCGTGCTCCTACCGGGCCGGCGCCGTGCGGGCGCCGGCCCGGTCGGGTTGGTAGCTTCCCCGCATGGAAGAAGTGCCGTACACCGGTGATGAGAAGGAAAGCCTGAAAGCCGCTCTCGATCGGCATCGGGACGTGGTGGTGTGGAAACTGAACGGCCTGGACGAGGAGCAGGCGCGACGTCCCATGACGCCCTCCGGGACGAGCCTCCTCGGCCTCACCAAGCACCTGGCCGCCGTCGAGTACAACTGGTTCTGCGAGACGTTCGGACGCGGGACCGAGCCGCTTCCGTTCCGTGACGACGACCCGGAGGCCGACCTCAGGATCGAGCCCGGCGAGACCATCGAGGGCATCGTCGCGTTCTACGGGCGGGCGCGGGCCGCGGCCGACAAGGTCATCGAGGAGCTGGCGCTCGCGGACACCGGCACCGCCTGGCACGGCGCCACCGTGAGCCTGCGGTGGGTCCTGATCCACATGGTCGAGGAGACGGCACGGCACGCCGGGCACATGGACATCATCCGCGAGATGCTCGACGGCGCGACCGGTGACCACGTCCGCGAGGAGGGCTAGCGCGCGAGGCCCGTCACCCGAAGCGTGTACGAGGTGGGCGCGGTGGGGACGTTGCCGCCGGCGACGAGTCCGGCTACGGCGATGAGGACGGCGACCACGAGGCCGACGGCGCTATGCCGCGTGCTTGGTGCGGGAGTGGCGGCGCCGGACGAGGCGGCGGGAGCGGCGGGCCGGTGGCAGCCACCTCGTGCGGAACCACATCTGCACCTGCGCCCCGCCGAGGACGCTGCGGTGGATGCGCAGGTAGCCGCCCGTCGACTCGGCGGCGCGGCGGGCGATGTCCAGGCCGAGGCCGGTGGAGCCGCCGCCGCTGCTGCCCCGCTTCAGCGCCGCGTCCGGGTCGGCGATGCCGGGGCCGCCGTCGGCGACGAGGATGCCGGTGACGCCCTGGCCCTGGTGGAGGGTGACGACGAAGCCGGTGCCCTCGGCCGTGTGCCGGAAGATGTTGCCGAGCAGGGCGTCCACGGCGGCGGCCAGTTCGGTGCCGGGGATCGGCAGCGGCGCCGGGCCCTCGGCGCCGATCAGCTCGCAGGAGCGCCCCTCGTCCTCGGCGAGGACGGACCAGAACGCGACCCGGTCGCGCAGCACCTTGGAGGCGTCGCAGTTGCCCCGGCCGGTGGGGCGCCGGACCGTCCGGATGATCTGGTCGACCTCGCGCTCGATCCGGTCGACGGCCTCGCGGGTCTGCTCGGCGACGTGCCCGTCCCCGAGCGCCTCGGCGTTGAGGCGGAGCGCGGCGAGGGGGGTGCGGAGGCGGTGCGACAGGTCGGCCGCCATCTCCCGCTCGGCCGCCAGCAGTTGGACGACGTGGTCGGCCATCGCGTTGAACGCCAGCCCCGCCTCGACCAGCTCGGGCGGTCCGTCCGGCTCGATCCGCACCGACAGCTCCCCGTCGCCGAACGCGCCCGCGGCCTCGGCCAGGCGGCGGGTGGAGCGGATCATGCGGGCGCCCAGCCGGTCGGCGACGGCGACGGATCCGGCGACGAGCGCGGCGGCGACCGTGGTCATGACGAGCCACGCCTTCCACACCCCGCGCGACAGGTCCTCGTCGGGCAGGAACACCTCGACGACGGCGGTGCGGCCCGCGTCCAGCGAGACCGGCTGGAGCAGCGCGTACCCGCCGTCCACGCGGGCGGTGTAGGAGCGGCCGCGCCGTCCGGCCTCGGTGAGCTGCTCGGGACGCGCCCCCTCGTCCTCACGGGGGTTCTTCGGGACGAGGCCGCCGTCCGGCATGTGCACGGTCATCCGGCCGGCGGCGCCCGCCTGGGTGCTGGCGACGGCGCGTTCGAGGGCGGCCGGGTCCTCGGTGACGACCAGGACGGGGCCGAGCGCGCTGGCCTGCCGCTCGGCGGTGGTCAGGGCGCGGTCGCGGGCGATCTCCCGGACGGTGAGGGCGAGCGGGATCAGGAAGGCCAGCGCGACCATGGAGGTGACCGCGAGCGACACCAGGACGAGCGTCCGCCTCATGCGCGGGGGTCGGCCAGGCGGACTCCGACGCCGCGGACCGTGTGCAGGTAGCGGGGGGCGGCGGCGGTCTCGCCGAGCTTGCGGCGCAGCCAGGAGAGGTGGACGTCGATGGTCTGGTCGTCGCCGTAGGCCTGCCGCCACACCTCGGCGAGCAGTTCGCGCCGCGCGACGACCCGGCCGGGACGGGCGGCGAGGTAGGCCAGCAGGTCGAACTCGCGGCGGGTCAGCTCCAGCGGCTCGCCGTCCAGCCGCGCCTCCCGGCGGTCGAGGTCGATGTGCAGCCCGCCCACGCTGAGCTCCGCGGTGGGCCCGGACCGCGCCGACCTGCGCAGCACGGCGGCGAGCCGGGCGCTGAGGTGCTCGATGGAGAACGGCTTGATGAGGTAGTCGTCGGCGCCGGCGTTCAGTAACCGGACGATCTCGGGCTCGTCGTCGCGCGCGGTCGCGATGATGACGGGTACGTCGGAGATGCCGCGCAGCATCTTCAGGACCTCGGCCCCGTCGAGGTCGGGCAGCCCGAGGTCGAGCACGACGACGTCGGGCGGGGACTGCGTGACCTCGCGCAGCGCGTCCATCGCGGTCGGGGCGCTGCGCACGACGTGCGACCGGACGCTCAGCTCCCTGATCAAGGCGGTCCGGACGTTCGCGTCGTCCTCGACCACCAACACACTCGCCATGGCGGAACCGTATGCCACCATGTGCCCATGCGTCGCGCGATGTCGTATGTTGCCCCGTGGGCCGGGGTGACCGCGCTCGCGGTGGCGCTCTCCTGGCTCGGCGTGCGCGACGTCGTGCGCAGCGCGGTGTCGGACCGGTCGGCCCCGCCGCCGATCGCCGGACCGGTGATCCATTCCAGCCCGTCCGAGCCGCCGGGGCCGGCCGCCACCGGGTCGCCGGCCGCCCGGTCGAGCCCGCCGACCGGGCAGGACGAGGGACCGGCGCCGTCCCGGGCCCCGAAGGCGCCGCCCGCCAGGCCCGGCGGCGGACGCCCGTCCGCCGGGCCGACCGACCACGTGCGCAGCTACGCGACGCGCGGCGGGAGCGCCGCGATGTCGATCGAGAAGAACCGGGTGCGGCTGGTGTCGGCCACGCCGAACCCCGGCTACGAGACGCGCGTGACGCAGACCGAGGGCTGGCTGCGGGTCGACTTCCTCTCCGACGAGCACACCTCGTCGGTCATCGCGTCCTGGTACGAGCACGCCCCTACCGTCAAGGTCTACGAGTACTGAGCGGGAGACCGCCCGATTGCCGACGGTTCGCGCCGCCACGGTTTCGGCTGCGAACCCAGCGGGAAACAGTGGGTCAAATCGCTGGGACCGTCGGGGGCGGTCGGAAAGGTCAACGGCTCCCATGGTTCTGGATCCCGGAGAGGCCGGACGCGCAGGCGCCGCGGACGCCGAGGAGCGCCGCGCGCAGGTCCGCAAGGCCGCCGCCGCGAGCGTGATCGGCACCTCCATCGAGTGGTACGACTTCTTCCTCTACAACACCGCCGCGGCGATCGTCTTCAAGGACGTCTTCTTCCCCGAGTCGAGCGACTACGCGGGGACGCTGTCGGCGTTCGCGACGTACGCGGTGGGCTTCGCCGCCCGTCCGGTCGGCGCGGCGATCTTCGGGCACTGGGGCGACCGGCTCGGCCGGAAGGCGACGCTGATCGTCACGCTGGTGCTGATGGGCGTGTCGAGCGCGCTGATCGGCGTGCTGCCGGGGACCGGGACGATCGGCTGGACCGCGCCCGTGCTGCTCGTGCTGCTGCGGATCCTGCAGGGCGTCGCGGTCGGCGGCGAGTGGAGCGGCTCGGTGCTGCTGTCGATGGAGTGGGGCGACCAGAGGCGGCGGGGGCTCATGGCCAGCCTGCCGCAGCTCGGCGTCCCGATCGGGCTCATCCTCGGCACCGGCATGATGACCGCCATCGCGCTGTCGGCGGACGAGGCGTTCAGGAACTGGGCGTGGCGCGTGCCGTTCCTGTTCAGCCTCGTCCTCGTCGGAATCGGGCTGTGGGTGCGGATCCGGGTGATGGAGACGCCGCTGTTCGCCGAGGTGGTCAAGCGCGACGAGGTCGCCCGGATCCCGGTCGTCGAGGTCGTCAGGCGGCACCCCAGGGAGATCGTCCTGAGCGCTCTGCTGCGCTGCTCGGAGCAGATGCCGTTCTACCTGTTCACCTCGTTCGCGCTCACCTACGTGCACAAGCACCTCGGCATGGCGCAGGGGCTCGCGCTGAGCGCGGTGACGGCGGCGGCCGCGCTGGAGCTGGTCACGATCCCGGCCGCCGGGCACCTCGGCGACCGCATCGGACCGCGGCGGGTGTACGCGGCCGGCTCGATCTGCGTGGCGCTGTTCGCGTTCCCGTACTTCGCGCTGCTCAACACCGAGGTCGCGGCGCTGGTCGTCGTCGCGGTGGTGGTGGCGCAGATCCCGCACGCCGTGCAGTACGGGCCGCAGGCGTCGCTGATCGCCTCGACGTTCCCGACGCGGCTGCGGTACGGCGGGGCGGGCATCGGCTACCAGCTCGCCTCGGTGTTCGCGGGCGGGCCCGCGCCGCTGCTCGCGACGTGGCTGCTGCACGACTACGGCTGGCAGGCGATCTCGATCAGCATGATCGTGGCCTCGGTGGTGACCCTCGGCGCGCTCGCGCTGCTGCCCGCCCCGGCCGAGGAGCGCGCGGCGGTCAGTACTCCGACGTGACGAAGCGCTGCGGCATGATGAACATGCCGGTCGCCTCGACCGTGACCCGCCCGTCCGGGGCGCTGATCGTCCCCGACGCGTGGACCTTGCGCCCCTCCACCCGGCTGGCCTTGGCCTCGACCTGGAGCGGGACGCCGAGCGGGGTGGGGCGCCGGTAGCGCGTCTCCAGGGTGGCGGTCATGCCGGGCGTGCCGGTGGCGGCCGCCGCCATGCCGAGCGCCTGGTCGAGCACCATCGCGGAGACGCCGCCGTGCACGTACGACGGCGGGCCCTCGTAGACGGCGCCGAGCGTGAACTCGCCCCGGACGACGCCGTCCGAGGTCACCTCCAGGCTGATCGGCGGCGCGAAGGGGTTCAGCGGCCCGGTGACGGGGTTGGCGATCTGGCGGTCCATGCGGCGCTCGCCGGGCGTGACGAACGGCGGGGCGCCGCGGCGCTCGGCGGTGAGCCGGGCGGTCAGCGCCGCGATCTCGTCCGCCACCGCGGCGGCCTCGGCGGCGTCGGCGCCGGTGAGGACGGTGGCCTCGGCCAGTTCGCGCACACGTGCGGCCAGGACCGTCAGCGCCGTCGCCTCGTCGTCCCCCAGCATCGGCCGCTCCATCGGGATCGCGCTCACTCCAGCCTCCTCGCGGGGCTCGCCCCCATCGCCCCATTGGCCGAACGAAATTCTAAAAGACGTCGGGGAGCGGTAGGGACGCGGGTCCCGCTCAGCGGTCGCCCGGCGCTCGCCCGGGGCGCGACAATGGATCCCCAGGTCCCTGCGGCATCCCGCGGAGGGACGCCCGAAGAGGACATGAGGACGATCACGTGACGGACCAGCCCCCGCCGCCCCCCGACCAGCCGCCTTCCGACCAGCCCCCGCCCCATCAGCCGCCGCCGTACCACGGCGCCTACGGCCAGCCGCCGGGTCAGCCGCCGGGCCCGCCGTACGGCCCGCCGCCGGGCGGTGGGTACGACCCGCGCTACGGCTACGGCCCTCCCGGCGTCCCGTACGGGCCGGGCATGCAGAACCCCGGCGAGGAGACGACCTGGGCGATCTTCGCCTACGTCGGGAACATCCTGATCGGCTTCCTGCCGCCGCTGGTCATCTACCTGGTGAAGAAGAACACCTCGCCCTTCACCCGCTTCCACGCGGCGCAGTCGATGAACTACCAGCTCACCATGCTGATCCACCTCGTGGCCGTGGCGGCGGTCTGCGTCCCGCCGGCCATCCTGCTGGACGCGCCCGCGTTCCTCGCCCTGTTCCTCCTCCCCTACCTGGAGCTGCTGATCGGCGGGTGGGTGTTCCTCATTCTCGGCGCGGTGAAGGCCGGCAAGGGCCAGTACTACCGGTTCCCGACCTTCTTCTGCTACCGCATGATCCGCTAGCGGGACGGCGGTCCGCCCGCTCACAGGTGGGAGCGGGCATAGCCGTCCAGCACCGGCAGGACCGCGTCGCGGTCGCCCGCGGGCACGCGCAGCACGACCTCCTCGATCCCGAGCGAGGCGTAGTGGTCGAGCTTGCCGGCAGTGGGCAGCGTCCCGAAGGGGATGACGGGCACGGGGTCGCGTCCCGCGTCCTCGCAGGCGCGGCGCAGGGCGGGCAGGGCCTCGCGGACGCCCGCGCCGCCGATCGGCATCCACCCGTCCCCGTACTCGGCGATGTGCGCGAACAGCGTCGGTCCGGGGGCGCCGCCGAGCAGCACGGGGATCCGGCGGGACGGCTTGGGCCATGCGCGGCTCGGCGCGAAGCTCGCGAACTCCCCGTCGAATGAGGCCTCCTCGTCCGTCCAGAGGGCCCGCATGGCGAGGACGTGCTCGCGCGCCACGGCCCGCCGCCGCTTCCACGGGACGCCGTGGTCGGCGCCCTCCTCGGCGTTCCACCCGTAGCCGATGCCGAGCACGACCCGGCCGGGGGCCAGCCGTTCGAGGGTGGCGACGGCCTTGGCGGTGACGATCGGCTCGCGCTGGGCGGGCAGCAGGACGCCGGTGCCGAGGACGATCCGCTCGGTGGTCACGGCCGCCGCGGCGAGCGAGACGAGCGGGTCGAGCGTGCGGGAGTACTCCTCGGGCAGGGCCGCGGCGCCCGTCGGCGGCGGGGTGGCGCGGGAGACGGGGATGTGGGTGTGCTCGGGGAGATAGAGCGAGGCGAACCCGCGCTCCTCCGCCTCCCGGGCCAGTTCGTGCGGCGCCATGGTCAGGTCGGTCGCGAACATCGTGATGCCGAGGCGCATGCCACGTCCCTTCCCGCCGGTCCCCGCACCCTACCTACACGACCAAGCGATTGCTCGCCAGGGGGTCAGCGGAGGTCGCAGACGGCCGCGGTCGCGTCGTCGTGGACCTTGTTCCGCGGCCACCGGGCGGCCCCGGGGTCGGTGCGCTCGGCCTCCCGCGTCCGTTCGATCAGCCCGGCGGGCCCCGGGTCCACCGCGAGCGCCGCCAGCCCGGCCCAGTCGGTGAAGCCGAACAGGTCGGCGAGCCGCGTCGCGCCGTCGGTCAGCAGGAACGCGCGCCGCAGGTCGGCGGCCGGCACCGTGCCGGTGATCGCGGCGTCGGCCACGGCCGGGTCCGCGGCGGCGTAGTACCACCCGCCGGTGATCTCCCGTAGGCCGTCGCGGCACTCCAGCAGGACGGTCGAGTCGGCCAGCACCAGGTAGTCGACCAGGTCGCCCCGCAGCCGCAGGGCGAGCACGGTCGCCGCCGGCGTCGCCCGGACCCGCAGGTCGCAGGTCGCCCGGTGCGCGGCCGCCACGTCCGCGATCGCGCCGGCGAGCCGCGCGACCAGCGGCCGGGCCCCCGGCCGGTGCGCGCCCCCGGGCGGGCCGACCGGCGGGCCGGCCTGCGGGCCGAGCCCGTCCAGCATCCGCGCCAGCAGCCGGGTGCCGAGCGAGCGGGCGTACCAGGCGGTCCCGTGCACGCAGCCGAGGTCGGTGCCGAGCGGCAGCCCGCACCCGTCGAGCACCACGACCGCGCCGGCGGCCGCGGCGACGAAGTCCTCGTTGGGCCGATCCGGGCTGCCCTGGTCCGTCGCCCATTCCACCCGCATCTCCACGTCCTCCCGTAGGCGGTGCTCCAGTATGGGCCGCACGGCGCGCGCCCCGCTCAGACGAGGACGGCGCGGTCGTCGATGCGCGCCACCGCGCGGACGGGCGCGCCGTCCGCGCCCGCCAAGGCCAGCGGGAAGAGGGAGACCTCGATCGCGCACCCCGCGGCCTGGGCGTCGGCGAGGCGTCCGAGTCCGGTCAGGTTCTCGGCGATCACCGCCCCGGCGCCGCAGAGGACGCGGTGGGCGGCGAGCGAGAAGTCGTCCGAGCCGGGCGGCGGGGTCCGGTCCACGCTGAGCGCGTCGATGCACACCGTCCTCACGCCCGCGGCGACGACGGCCTCCGCGGTCTCGGGCGCCGGATAGGGGTGGGCCAGGTAGGCCTCGGTCCCCCAGTGCCGCGACCAGTCGGTCGCGATGAGCAGGACGTCGCCCGGCGCGAGGCCCGGCGGGACGGCGTCCGGCGGTATCGGCGAGCGTGGCGGCAGGCCTCGGACGTCCATCACCACGGCCGGACCGGTGAAGCGCGCCAGCGGCAGCTCGTCCAGCTTCGGCAGCGCGTCGTCGATGTGGAACGGGGCGTCGACGTGCGTGCCGGTCTGCGACCCGAGGTGCAGCCGCAGCACGTTCACCCCGTCCCTCGCGACCGTGAGGGCCGGGACGGCCTCCACCTCGGGGTCGCCCGGGTAGACCGGCATTCCCGTGACGATCGGCACCGACAGGTCGAGCAGCTCAACGCCCATGCGATCGATTATCCCGGCCGCCGCCCCAGCCGATAGCGTTGCGACGTGTTGCCACATGTGACCGCCATCCGCTACGTGACGCCGCTCCGCGAGGGCGGATCGCTCCCGGGCGTCGTCGAGGCCGACGACCTCGGTACCTACGTCATGAAGTTCCACGGGGCCGGGCAGGGCCGCAAGGCGCTGATCGCCGAGGTCGTCGCCGGTGAGCTGGCGCGCCGGCTCGGCCTGCGGGTGCCCGAGCAGGTGCTCATCGACCTCGACCCGGCGATCGGGCGGCACGAGCCCGACCCCGACGTGCAGGACCTGCTGAAGGCCAGCCCCGGCTGGAACCTCGGCGTCGACTTCCTGCCCGGGTCGCTCGGCTTCGACCCGCTCGGCTGGAGCCCCGACCCCGGCTTCGCCTCCCGGGTGCTGTGGTTCGACGCGTTCATCGGCAACGTCGACCGCAGCTGGCGCAACCCCAACATGCTCGTGTGGCACGGCGACGTGTGGCTCATCGACCACGGCGCGAGCCTCATCTTCCACCACGCGTGGGCGAACGCGGCCCGGCTGTTCTCCGGCCCCTACGACGTGGACGACCACGTGCTGACCCCGTACGCGACCCGGCTGGAGGAGGCCGAGGCCGAGCTCGCCCCGAAGATCACCGAGGGGCTGCTGCGCGAGGTCGCCGACCTCGTCCCGGACCGCTGGCTTGAGGGCGAGCCCGGCTTCGCCGGCCCGGAGGCGCTCCGCGACGCCTACCTCGACATCCTGGTGCCGCGCGCCGGGAAGCCGCGCGAGTGGCTGCCCCGCCTCGACGTCAGCGGCCACCGCCCGGACACCTCCGCCCGGCGCGGCCAGAACCGTCCCGGCTGGCTGGGGGGCGCCTCGTGACCGCCGGCAGGACGACCAACATCAGGACGGCGGCCGAGCCGACCGTGTTCGAGTACGCCGCGCTGCGCGTGGTCCCGCGCGTCGAGCGGGGCGAGTCCATGAACGTCGGCGTGGTCGTGTACTGCCGTGCCCTCGACTACCTCGGATGCCGCACGCACCTGGACGAGCGGCGCCTGCTCGCCCTGGACCCGTCGCTCGACCTGGCGGGCGTCCGGTCCGCCCTCACCGCGGTGGACGCGGTGTGCTGCGGCGGCGAGCGCGCGGGCCAGGCCGCCCGGGAAGCCCCGGGCGCGCGGTTCCGGTGGCTGACCGCGCCGCGCAGCACGATCGTGCAGCCCGGGCCGGTGCACGCCGGGCTCACCGGAGACCCGGCCGCCGAGCTCGACCGGCTCCTCGACCTGCTCGTCCGGTAGCGGCCGGGCGCCGGCCGGGTCCGCTCCGCCTCAGGTCCACTCCCAGCGGATGCCGTGGAAGCCGGCGGCCATCCCGAACTCGATGAAGTGGACGCTCTGGTAGCTGGACAACCGCAGGTCGGCGGAGTCCTTCAGCGCGGTGTGCCCGTCGGGCCGCCACGTCCGGTAGCAGCGGGCGGGCAGCGCCGCCGGATGGAACCGGACCTCGATGAGGTACTCGTGCTGCGGGGTGCGGAACCCGCGCCCCTCCTCGGTGACGGGCGGGCCGGTCTCCTCGAACCCGAAGCCGTACTCCAGCAGGTAGGTCTCGCCGCGCCCGAGCGCCCGGTCGAACAGCAGCTCGGCGGCGATGAGGCCGCTCGTCTCGTCCATCCGGACGCGGCCGAACCGGCAGCCGCGCACGGTGCGGGACGAGGGCAGCACGCCCTGCGGGTGGTGGTACACGGCGATCCAGCGGTCCACCCCGCGCTGCTGGGCCTGGAACACCGCGCGGACGCGGACCTCGCGCAGTTCCCGGCGCCGCCCGATGAGGTACTGGTCGTGCAGGCTGAGCCCGGTGAGCTGCCGCTCGCCGCGGTCGCCGATCTCGTCCAGCAGGTCGCGGACGCCGGGCTCGGGGCACAGCTCCTCGACCGGCAGCCAGGGCCCGGCGGGACGGTCGGCGGTGGGCCTGAGCAGCGTCAGCAGGGAGTGGCGCGGCAGTTCGAGGATGGTCTCCAGGCCGCGGACGGCGCGCAGGGAGTCGGCGCGCTCGGGCCGGGTCCGGCCGCGCTGCCAGTAGCTCAGCGTGGACAGGCTGACCGCGATGCCCTGCTCCTCCAGGCGGCGCCGCAGGGAGTCGAGGCTCAGGCCGCGCGCCTGGATGGCGGCGTGCAGGGCGACGTTGAAGGGCCCATACTGGAGGATCTGGAGAAGATCGTCCTCTGCGACACTCTGCATGCTCGGCCTCCGGATCGGCTCCGGCCGGCCCCCGCAAAACGGCCTTGACTACCGCAATTGCAACTTCCGCGCTCACTGTAAGGCTCCGCGGCCCCGATGCCAACAGGCAAAGTGTCACAACCGTCGGCCCCGGCCTTCGCCGAATCGGGTACCAATTTCCGGCCGCGCGTCGCGCCGGATCACGGCCGCGGGCCGGGTCTCCGCCCGCGGCGCGCGCCGCGGGCGGAGACCGCCGCTCCGGGCCCGCCGGCGCGGGACGGGCCCGGAGGCCGGTCAAGGCCCGCGCTTGTCGAGCTTCGCGAGTTTCCTGGAGGTGAGTCTCGCGGCGAACCCGTTCAGCACCCCGCCGTAGCGGTACATGGTCTTGATTCCGTGCTTGGACACGGTGGCGCCGATCGATACGCCTGGCTTGAGCGTCACGATGTACTGGCCGGCGCTGCCCTGGCCCGAGACGGCGAGGACGAGCGGCGCGCGAAATGTCACGGCTGGGGCGAGGGCGGCGGAAACCGCGATCAGAGTGCCGCGGCAACGGCCGTGAACAGGGGTTTCTTCATCGGCACTCCGTTCGTGGAGTTACCCCGGCCCCGAGAAGACCGGGTCACGAAGCAGATCGAAATGAATGCCCGACGAGAACATGAGAATCGTCGGCATTTCTCCCCGATTTGCTTTTCCGATGCTAATGCCATTCCCACTCGATGCCCACTATCCCGCGCCGGACGGTTCCGGCCGCGAGGTTCGCGCTCCCCGACGTGCCGATCCACAACTCGCCGAGCCGCCGGCGCGGGGACGTGGAGCTCTCGGCCGTGAAGCCGTAGCAGCGGGCGGGCAGCCGGTCGCCGTCGAACCGGACGAGCGCCACGTAGTCGTGGACGGGGTGGGAGAAGCGCCGGTCGTAGCTGTCGGCCGCGGGCAGCCCGGCAGGGCCCAGCTCGTACTCGACGACCGCGGTGTCCCCCGTCGCCAGCACCCTGTCGAAGACCAGCTCGAAGGCCACCAGCCCGCCCTCCGCGCGGATCCTGCCGGGGCGGCAGTACCGCACGTCCAGCAGCCCGGCCGCGTCGCCGTCCGCCACGCCGGGGAGGGCGCCGTCGCCCGTCTGGTGGACGCAGACCACGCGGTCGATGTCGTCGCCGGCCGCCCGCAGGACGGTGCGCACCGACAGCGTCCAGGACCGGCGCGCCTCGTCCAGCCGGTAGACGTCGTGGACGCTGAGCCGTTCGAGCCGGTGGTCGCCCGAGCGGTCGAGCTGCCCGACGAGGCAGGCGTAGGCCTCGGCGTCCGGCCACAGGTCGCGGACGCCGCGGGCCCGCTCCGTCCCGTCCGGCCGGCCGGCGGCGCCGGCGCGCGCGACCGCCCCCTGAAGGGGCGCGGCGTTCGCCGCGGGGTCCTCCAGCAGCTCGATGAGGGTGCCGGACGGCACCCGCAGGATCTCCTCCAGCGCGACGACCACGGCACGCGAGCGCGGCCGGCTGCGGCCCCGCTGCCAGTAGCTCAGGGTGGCCACGCTGACCGTGAGCCCGCGCCGGCCGAGCCGGTGGCGGATCCGCTCCAGGGTCAGCCCGCTCGCCTGGATCGCCTGCCGCAACGCCCCGGCGAACTCCACGGCGGGATGGTACCCGCCCCGGAAGATCCATTCAGGTACCGGGGCAGATCGGGCACGCAATGACAATCAGAACAGGATTGACATGAAGGAGCCGAGTTCGGTGAACCCGACCCGGCGGTACGCCGCACGCGCACGGGTGTTGTAGTCGTTGACGTACAGCGAGACGGTCGGCGCGATGCCGTGCAGCGCCTCGCGCACCACCGCGGACATCCCCGTCTCCGACCGGCCCTGCCCCCGCAGGTCGGGGGGCACCCACACGCCCTGCACCTGGCAGGCGCGCGGGGTGACGGCGCCGACCTCGGCCTTGAACATGACGCGGCCGTCCTCGATGCGGGCGAAGGCGCGGCCGTCGCGGATCAGCTCGGCGACGCGGGCCCGGTAGAGCACGCCCCCGTCGCCGGCGTTGGGCGACACCCCGACCTCTTCGGTGAACATTGCCACGCATGCCGGGTAGAGGATGTCGAACTCCTCCATCCGGACCCGCCGCACACCGGGGTCGGCGGGCACGTCGGGGACCGCCGAGGTCGCCATCACCGGCTGTGCGGCGCGCACGGCGCGGGCCGGCCCCCAGTAGGGCGCCAGGATCTCCCACAGCTCTCCGACCGCGCCGACGGGCCCCACGATGGACGAGCAGCGCCGTCCCTGCGCCTGGGCCCGCTCGGCGAACGCCCGGACGGCCTCCGGCCCGGCCGCGACCGGGATGAGGTTGGCGCCCGAGTAGCACAGCGAGACGAGCCTGCCGTCGCGGAGGTAGCCCCACATCTGGGCGCCGAGGCGGCGCGGGTCGAGTCCCGCGGCGTGCACGCGGGAGCTCACGAACACGTTGGACACCGGGTCGGCGTCCAGGATCGCGAGGGCCTCCGCGCGGTACCGGTCGTCCAGCACGCGCACCGGCATCGAGCCCAGCATCCGCACGGCTACCGGCCCCCGGCCCTCACCACTGATAGCTCCACGCGGCCAAGCCTATGCCGTCCGACGGCCGCACACCTCCGCGGCCTCCATCACGGCGCCGTCCGGGGAGGGGTCACCGCTGCGCGGCCGCCTGCTCCGCCCTCCCCGCCTTGGACCCGACCGGTTCGCGCCCGGCCGCGCACTTCTGATCCGGCCCCGGCCGGTTCGCGGGCAGGCTCCCGCCGCCGAGATAGGCGGCGACGGCCCCGTCGACGCACCTGTCTCCGGACAGGGAGACGCCGTGGTTGTGCCCGCCCGCCTGGACGAGCAGCCTGGACGTCGGGAACCGGCGGTGCATCTCCAGCGCGCCCGGATACGGGGTCGCGGCGTCCCCGGTGGCCTGGACCATCAGGATCGGCGGAAGCGCGGAGCCGCCCCCGACCCTCGGCGGCGGGCCGCCCGGAACCCCCCAGAAGGCGCAGGGCGCGTTGTACCAGGTGTTGCCCCAGGTCTCGAAACGGTAGCCGCGACGGTAGAGGCGCTCGCTGTCGGCGTGCCAGCGCCGCCAGTCGCGCGGCCAGGCCGCGTCCCGGCACTGGACGGCGTTGTAGACCGTGTAGTTGTTCTGGTCGAGCCGTGACGGCGGCTGCCACACCTTGCGCAGCGGGCCCGGGTCGCGCCGGACGGCGTAGGCCGACAGGGCCCTCGCGTGCCCGGCCCAGGTGTAGTCGCCGTACCCGTCGGCGAGGAACGCCTCGTCGAGTTCGGAGGGCCCGATCCGCCCGTCGATCGGCTTGGCCTTGAGCGCGGCGCGCACCCTGGCGTACGCGGCGGCCACCTTCCGTCCGGAGTCGCCGAGCCGGTAGGTCTTGTGATGGCGGGCGATCCAGGCGAAGTACGCGTGGATGCGCTTCTCGAAGGCGACGTTCTGGTCGAGGTTGTCGCCGTACCAGACCCCGCTGGGCCGGACGACGCTGTCGAGCACCATGCGGCGGACCCGCTGCGGGTACATCGTGGCGTACACCGCGCCGAGGTACGTCCCGTACGAGTAGCCGAAGTAGCTGATCTGCTGCTGGCCGAGGGCGGCGCGCACGGCGTCCATGTCGCGGGCCCAGTCGGCGGTGCCCATGTGCGGGAGGATCGCGCCGTACCGGCGGGCGCAGTCGCCGGCGTACTTCCGCGCCCTGGTCTTCCACGCCTCCTCCTCCGCCGCACTCGCGGGGATGGTGTCGGGACGGGCGCGGCCAGGGCTCTGGTAGCCGGGGTCGCAGATCAGCTCGGGCCTGCTGGCGCCCACGCCGCGCGGGTCGAAGCCGATCCAGTCGTAGGACGCGGCGACCCGCTTCGGCAGCGACTCCGCGAAGAACGCGGACAGGTCGCGCCCGTGCGCGCCGGGGCCGCCCCGGTTGAGCAGCACCACGCCCTTGGACCTGGAGGCGGTGTGCCGGGCGCGGCTGAGTTCGAGGGTGATCTGCCTGCCGGTCGGCGCCGCGTAGTCGAGCGGGACCCGGAGGGTCGCGCACTGCAGGCCCTTGAGCCGGGTGCCCTCCACCGGGTCCTTGGCGGGGCAGGACCTCCACGCGAGGCCGGCGGGCCTCGGGTTCGGATGGGGGGCGGGGGCGGCGTCCGCGGGCGTCCCCAGCGCGGCGGCCCCGGCGACGGCGAGCGTGACCGCGGCGGCCGCCGTCCCGGCGGCGGCCCTCTTTCCAGCGTCGTTCAGCACGTTCGCTTTCTACCGGCGGGACGACCGGAAACCGCGCACCCCGAGGATCGCGCGATTCCAGCCCTAAACGGGACCACCTCCGGAAACCAACCGCCGGCAAAGCGAGCCGCGGTGCGCCCACCCCGCCCCCGCGGGGACGAGCCGGACACACCGCGGAACGCGCGTGCGTACTATCCGATGGCCGTACTGCCGACCGCTACGGGCGTCCGACCGGGAGGTCCTTGCCCGCGGAGGCGCGCGCGGCCTTCGCGGTCATGGCCGTCGGGTCCGGGTCGTTCAGCGCCGGGACGGCCTTGCAGTAGGCGTCCGGGCCCCGGTGGCTCTGCGGCAGCGCCCCGGTGTCGAGGTACGCCGCGACCTTGTCGTCCAGGCAGGCGTTGCCGTTGAGCGTGTTGGCGTGGGTCTTGCCGCCGACCTCGAACACCAGGCGCGAGGACGGGAAGACCTTGTGCATCTCCACACCGCCCGCGACCGGGGTCGCCGCGTCCTGGGTGGACTGGACGAGCAGCATGCCCGCCAGGCCCTTGGCGCCCTTCAGCTTGAACTCCGGCCCGCCCTGGAACGGCCAGAAGGCGACCGGGGCGTTGAACCAGACGTTGCTCCAGGTGTTGAACCTGTAGCCCTGCCGGTAGAGCTTCGCGGCGTCGTGGTGCCACTTGCGCCAGTTGCGCGGCCAGCGGGCGTCGGCGGCCTGGACGGCGTTGTAGACGGCGAAGCCGTTGTCGTCGCCGCCGGGGCTCATCCAGTCGAGGAGCCCGGAGGCGTCCTTGTCGTTGACCCACGCCGAGAGCGCCTGCGCGAACGGGATGTAGTAGCCGGTGTTGTAGCCGGCGGACAGCACGGTGTCGTCCAGCTCGTCCGGGCCCATCTGGCCGCCGATCGGCGCCTTCTTCGCGGCCGCGCGGACGGCGTAGTACTTGGCCTCGACGGCCTTCTCGCTCTTGCCGAGGTGGTAGAGCGAGTCGTACTTGGCGATCCAGGCCCACCAGGCCTTCATGTTGTGCTCGAAGGCCTTGTCCTGCTCGAGCTGGGCGTCGTACCAGACCGTCTTCGGGTTGACGTTGCCGTCCAGCACCATCCGCTTCACGCGCTTGGGGAAGAGCGTGGCGTAGGTGGCGCCGAAGTAGGTGCCGTACGAGAAGCCGTACCAGCTGATCTTGTCCTGGCCGAGGGCGGCGCGGATCGCGTCGACGTCGCGCGCGGCGTCGGTGGTGCGCATGTGCGGCAGCAGCCAGCCGAACTTCTTCGCGCAGTCCTGCGCGTACTTCCTCGACTTGGCGATCCAGGCCTTCTCCTCCTTGGCGGAGGAGGGGACGTAGTCCGGCCGGATCGGGTCGGAGAAGTTCGGGTCGCAGCTCAGCGCCGGCTTGCTGGAGCCGACGCCGCGCGGGTCGAAGCCGATGATGTCGTACTTGGCGGCGACGTCGGCGTGGCCGGTGCCGCCGATCCAGCGGGCGAGGGCGGGCGCGTACTGGAGGCCGCTGCCGCCCGGGCCGCCGGGGTTCACGAACAGGGTCCCCTGGTAGTTCTTCTCGTCGGTGTGCCGGAAGCGCGACACCGCGATGGAGATCTTGCGGCCGTTGGGCCGGCCGTAGTCGAGGGGCACCTCGACCTGGGCGCACTCGGCCTTGTTCATCGGGTCGCTAGGGCCGCTGACCTCGCACTTGCCCCAGTCGATGCCCTTGGCCGCGACCGCGGCGGCACCGGAGCCCCCGGTGTCCGCGCTCGCGGAGACGGCGAACCCTGCGCCGCCCGCCGCCACGACCGCAGCGGTCGCGACGAGAACGATCCTTTTCACTTGACCCCCTCAGATCGGCGACTCCGGGCCGGCGCCATGCCGGAGGGGGGTGTCGCCGATGCGTGGCTGTTGCGTACTACCTGTGTGCCGCCGGCCGCGTGCCGGCGGGTGCCGGACCCCGGGGACCGCTCCCCGGGGTCCGGACCGCGTGGGCGGTGACCGGCGTCAGCGGATGACGTCGGCCTGCAGCTGCGCGGCCTTCAGCGAGCCCGTGCCGCTCAGCGTCCTGGCGGTCGCCGTGGACGGCGGCTTCGGGTCACCGAGCTGCGGGACGTGGACGGTGCTCTGCTCCGGACGCTCTCCCCGCAGGAAGTAGGCGTCGAAGTAGGCGTCCACCTGGGCGGAGCCGCGGTGCACGATGCAGTGCGTGCGGTCGCCGTCCTGGACGACCAGGCGCGAGCCCTTGAGCCGGCGGTGCATCTCCAGCGCGCCCGCGTACGGCGTGGCCGCGTCCGCGGTCGACTGGAACATGAGGATGTTGCGCGGCAGGTCGCGGGTGTGGCCGATGTTCACCGGCTTGCCGGCCTTGGCGGGCCAGTACAGGCACGGGGCGTTGTACCAGGCGTTGGCCCAGGTCTCGAACGGGTGCTTCCTATTGACCCGCTCGTTGTCGCGCTGCCACTTGTTCCAGCTCAGCGGCCACTGGACGTCGGTGCACTGCACGCCGAGGTAGACGGCGTACCCGTTGTCGTCGGAGCCGCCGGTCGTCGGCGCACCGTAGGTCTGCGCGAACGTGGCGACATCGCCCGACTTGAAGGCCGACAGCGCGGCCGCGTACCCGTGCCAGATGGCCTGGCTGCGCCGGTACCCGGCGTTCAGGATCACGTCGGTCAGCTCGTCCGGTCCGACGGCGAGCGTCTGCCCGCTGTCGGGGTCGGCGTAGTAGACCGGCTTGTTCTTGAGCTTCGCGCGCAGGTCGTAGAAGAAGCTCCGGACCTGCTTCTGCGTGGTGCCGAGGTGGTACACCGAGTCGTACTTGGCCACCCAGCCGAAGTAGTAGTCGATGTTGATGTCGAACTGGGCGTCCTGGTTGAGGTTGGCCTCGTACCAGGCGTCGGACGGGCCGACGTTGCCGTCCAGCACCATCTTCCCGACGTTCTTGGGGTAGACGGTGGCGTAGGTGGAGCCGAGGTAGGTGCCGTAGGAGGCGCCGTAGTAGTCGAGCTTCTTGTTGCCGAGCGCCCGCCGGATCGACTCCACGTCGTTGACCGAGTCGATCGTCTTGATGTGGTTGAGCAGCCCGGTCTTGTCGGCCTTGCCGCACGCCTCGGCGTAGCCCTTGGACAGCTTCAGCCACGTGGCGACCGACTTGCGGTCGCCGGTGCCGTAGTCCGGACGCGGGGCGTTGGTGTAGTTCGGGTCGCAGCTCAGGGCCGGGACGCTCATGCCGACGCCGCGCGGGTCGAAGCCGATGACGTTGTAGGCCTCGCGCATCGGGGCGGAGTTCTGCGCGAACACCCGCGGCCCGAACAGCGCGCCGCCGCCGCCCGGCCCGCCGGGGTTGACCACGATGTCGCCCTTGGCCGCACCGGAGCCGGTGTGCGGCGTCCTGGTGAGCTGGATCGTGATCTTCTTGCCCTGCGGCTTGGCGTAGTCCATCGGCACCGACAGCTCGGCGCACTGGACGATCTTGGAGACGGGGTACAGCCCGTCGTACAGGTTGTGCACCGTCTGGACGAAGTCCGCGGGGCAGGCGTGCCACTCGGCCGCCGAGGGGTTGAACCCTCCGGCCGTTCCGGCGGAGGGGCTCGCGGCCTGTGCGCTTGTGGCGCCGAGGCCGGTGAGACCGAGCCCGGCCACCGCGGCCACGACAACGATCCTCTTCACATATCCCCCTATCGTGCCGACTCCGATTGAGTCAGACATACGGGTAAATGAGTGAAGATTGTGGCGGTTCGGGCGCACCGCCCGACAGAGGGCCATCAGAGTGGATGCGGAATCGTGACAAGATCAGCGGAACTCTGTGATAACTCCAGACGTTCCGGTCGCGGATGCCCAGCTCCGGGGCGGGTTCCGGGCATACGAAAAGGCCCCGGGTCGTCAGACCCGGGGCCCTGAAAGCCCCGTTACGGCGCCGGCCGGAGCGCGGGCGCCGGCCCGGACGCGGCGGTCAGCCGACCACCACGTCGGCGCCCGGTCCGGAGACCGTGCCGTCCTCGCCGATCTCGATGCCCATCTCGTCGGCGATGCGCATCGCCTCCTCGATCAGGGTCTCGACGATCTGCGCCTCCGGGACGGTCTTGACGACCTGCCCCTTGACGAAGATCTGGCCCTTGCCGTTGCCCGAGGCGACGCCGAGGTCGGCCTCGCGGGCCTCGCCGGGACCGTTCACCACGCAGCCCATCACGGCGACGCGCAGGGGGACCGGGAAGTCCTTCAGCCCGGCGGTGACCTGCTCGGCCAGCGAGTACACGTCCACCTGCGCGCGACCGCAGGAGGGGCAGGAGACGATCTCCAGGCCGCGCGTACGCAGCCCGAGCGACTCCAGGATCGCCGTGCCGACCTTGACCTCCTCGACCGGCGGCGCCGACAGCGAGACGCGGATCGTGTCGCCGATGCCCTCCGCCAGCAGCGCGCCGAACGCGACGGCCGACTTGATCGTGCCCTGGAACGCCGGGCCCGCCTCGGTCACGCCGAGGTGCAGCGGGTAGTCGCAGGCCGCCGCCAGCTTCCGGTACGCCTCGATCATCACGACCGGGTCGTTGTGCTTGACCGAGATCTTGATGTCGCGGAAGTCGTGCTCCTCGAACAGCGAGCACTCCCACAGCGCCGACTCGACCAGCGCGTCGGGGGTGGCCCTGCCGTACTTCTCCAGCAGGCGCTTGTCCAGCGAGCCGGCGTTCACCCCGATGCGGATCGGGACGCCCGCGTCCTTGGCGGCGCGGGCGATCTCGCCGACCCGGTCGTCGAACTTCTTGATGTTGCCCGGGTTGACGCGGACGGCCGCGCACCCGGCGTCGATCGCCGCGAACACGTACTTGGGCTGGAAGTGGATGTCGGCGATGACGGGGATCGGCGACTTGCGCGCGATCGCCGGCAGCGCCTCGGCGTCGTCCTGCGACGGCACCGCGACGCGGACGATCTGGCATCCGGACGCGGTCAGTTCCGCGATCTGCTGGAGCGTGGCGTTCACGTCGGCGGTGAGGGTCGTGGTCATCGACTGCACCGACACGGGGGCGTCGCCGCCCACCGGGACGTCGCCGACCATGATCTGCCGGGATCTGCGGCGGGGCGCGATCGGTTCCGGCGCCCCCTGCCCGTCGCCTTCGCCGCGAACGCTCGGTATACCCAGTGAAACGCTCATCCCTCTCCTCAATTTTCGGCCCCGTACAAAGCCTAGGTGCTCCGCGCGGCTGAGTTGACGGCACCCGGCTTCGACCAGTGTGACCATTTGAGCACACTCGGTAAACGTTTCACGTCATTACGGCAGTCGGAGGGGGTTGAGCACGTCCGCGAGAATCAGCAGCACGCCGAATCCCACCAGCACCAGGACGGCCAGGTATGTCAAGGGCATGAGCCGGGTCATGTCCACGGTGCCCGGATCCGGCCGTCCCCTGATCCGGTTGACGCCGGCCCGCGCCCGCTCGTAGGCGACGACCGCGAGGTGCCCGCCGTCCAGCGGGAGGAGGGGCAGGACGTTGAGCACGCCGAGGAAGATGTTCACCGAGACGACGAGCGACAGGTAGAGGGCGAGCTTGTCGCGGGCGGAGCTCTGGGCGGAGAAGATCTGCCCGGACACCTCGGTGGCGCCGACCACGCTGCCGACCTGTCCGCCGGGCGTGCTCCCCCGCTCGGGCGAGAACAGCCTCGGGACGGCGGAGGGCAGGTCCGCGGCGGCCCGCCCGATGCCGGCGACGGTGCGGCCGATGCCCTCCGCGCCGAACACCGCCGCGTTGAGCGGCCCGGTCCGCTCGTACCCGGCGCCGGCGACCTTGGCCGACATGCCGACGAACGCCCGCCCGTCCACGTCCGCGAGCGTGATCGGCAGCGTCACCGGCCTCGGCGCGCCCGGCCGCACGACCACGACCGTCACCGTCCGGCCCGGCTCGGCCGCGTCGATCGCCCTGGTGAGCCCCTGCCAGTCGGAGACCGCGGTGCCGTCGAACGAGACGACGCGGTCACCGGCGCGCAGCCCGGACCGGGCGGCGGGGGAAGGCGGCCGGTTCCCGCCGCAGCCGCTGGACAGCGAGGCGGGCACGCACGTCGTGACCGACTCGACCGTGCTGGTCACCGTGCCGGGCTCCCGCACGCCGATCGTCATGGCCATCACCATGAGCAGCAGGAACGCGAACACGAGGTTGGCGACGACCCCGGCCGTGATGACGACCGCGCGCCGGCCGGCGGGCTGCCGGTAGAAGGCGCGCGGACGGTCCGCGGCGGGGATCTCCTCCAGCGGCGTGTAGCCGACGATCTTGACGAAGCCGCCCAGCGGGATCGCCTTCACGCCGTACTCCGTCTCGCCCCGGCGGGTGGACCACAGGGTCGGACCGAAACCCACGAAGTACTGCGTGGCCTTCATTCCGAACCGCTTGGCGGTGAGGAGGTGCCCGCCCTCATGGAGCATCACCGAGACCAGTAGCGCCACCACGAACGCCACCGCGCCGAGGAAGAAGGCCATCGGGTCCCCTCCGAGGTTCCGCCCGGGGCGGGCCCCCGGATCAGACGGTCGCGGTCAGTTCCCTGGCCCTGGCCCGCGCCCAGGTGTCCGCCGCGAGGACGTCGTCGAGCGTCAGGTCTCCGGCGGTGCCCGAACCGTGCTCCTCCACTACCCGCGCGACAGTGTCGACTATCCCGAGGAACGGGAGCCGTTCCGCGCGGAACGCGTCCACGCATTCCTCGTTGGCGGCGTTGTAGACGGCGGGGACCGTCCCGCCCAGCTCGCCGGCGCGGCGCGCCAGCGCGACGGCGGGGAAGGCCTCGTCGTCCAGGGGGAACAGCTCCCAGGTGTGCGCCCTGGTCCAGTCGACGCCGGGCGCGGCGTCCGGCACCCGGTCGGGCCAGTCGATGCCGAGCGCGATCGGCAGGCGCATGTCGGGCGGGCTCGCCTGCGCCAGCGTGGAGCCGTCGGTGAACTCGACCATCGAGTGGATGACCGACTGCGGGTGCACCATGACCTCGATGCGGTCCATCGGGACGTCGAAGAGCAGGTGCGCCTCGATGACCTCCAGGCCCTTGTTGACGAGGGTCGCGGAGTTGATCGTGACGACCGGGCCCATGTCCCAGGTCGGGTGGTTCAGCGCCTGCTCCGGGGTGACCCCGGTCAGCTCGTCGCGGGCGCGCCCCCGGAAGGGCCCGCCGCTCGCGGTGAGCACGAGCCGCCGCACCTCCTCGGCCCGCCCGCCGCGCAGGCACTGGGCGAGCGCCGAGTGCTCGGAGTCGACGGGGACGATCTGCCCCGGGCGCGCCCGCTCCTTGACGAGGGGGCCGCCGACGATGAGCGACTCCTTGTTGGCGAGGGCGAGGGTGCGCCCCGCGTCCAGCGCGGCCAGCGTCGAGGCGAGGCCGAGGGCGCCGGTCACCCCGTTGAGCACCACCTCGCACGGCCAGGCGGCGACCTCGGCGACCGCCTCGGGACCTGCCACGATCTTGGGGATGGGGTAGTCCCCGGAGGAGTAGCCGCGCCGCTTGGCCTCGGCGTAGAAGGCGAGCTGGAGTTCCTGGGCGGCGGAGGCCCTGGCCACCGCGACGACCTCGGGGCGGAACTCCAGCGCCTGCTCGGCCAGCAGGTCGACCCGCCCGCCGCCGGCCGCCAGCCCCGTCACCCGGAACCGGCCGGGGTTGCGGCGGACCACGTCCAGCGCCTGGGTGCCGATGGAACCGGTGGAGCCGAGGACGACCAGCTCGCGGGCGGCCGCGTCGGGGCCTGAAGGAGACATCACGCCTCCATTGTCGGGCATCGGCGGCCCCGGGATCGCGCGGACGCCCGTACGTCCCGGCCCTCGCCGCCGTCCCGGCTCCCGCCTCAGCCCTCGCCGCCGTCGTAGGCGCTCCGCGCCCGCTCGACCTTCTCCAGGTTCTCGGCGGACCACTCCGCGAGCGCCGCGAACAGCGGCGCGAGGCTGCGGCCCAGCTCGCTGATCTCGTACTCGACGCGCGGCGGCACCTCCGGGTGGTAGGTGCGGACCACGAGCCCGTCGCGCTCCATCTGCCGCAGGCGCTGGGTCAGCACCTTCGGGGTGATCGTGGCGATGCGGCGCTGCAGCTCCACGAACCGCTGCCGCCCGTACTCGTGCAGCGTCCAGAGGATCGGGGTCGTCCAGCGGCTGAACACGAGGTCGACCACCGGGGCGATCGGGCAGGCCAGCTCGGGGTCGAGCGCCTCCTGGGTCCTGGCGTTCACCATCACGGCCTCCCGGGGTAGTCACTTTCTTCTAGGTACCTACTATATCTCGGATGCTAGCTTTCCTCGTGTCGCACCGCGACGGCACCGCCCCCGGCAGTGTCAATGCAGCTCAGAGGGAGAAAAGCAATGATCGTTGTCATGGGTGCCACGGGGAACGTCGGGCGTCCGCTGGTGCGGGCGCTGACCGAGGCGGGCGAGCGGGTGACGGCGGTGTCGCGCAACGACCCCGGCGACCTGCCCGCGGGCGTCGTGCACCGCGCGGCCGACCTCGCCGAGCCGGAGACCCTCCGGCCCGCCCTGGACGGGGCGGACGCGCTCTTCCTGCTCCTCGCCGGGCACCTGCTCGGCACGCCCGAGGACCTGGACCCGCACGCCGTGCTGGACGTGGTGAAGTCCGCCGGTGTGGAGCGGGTCGTGCTGATGTCCTCGCAGGGCGCCGGCACGCGCCCGACGGCGCACGGCCACAGCCACCTCAGGGCGTTCGAGGACGCCGTCCGGGAGTCGGGGCTGGACTGGACGATCCTGCGGCCCGGCGGCTTCGACAGCAACGCGTTCGCGTGGGCGGAGCCGGTCCGCGCCCACCGGGCGGCCGCCGCGCCGTTCGCCGACGTCGCCCTGCCGTTCGTCCACCCGTCCGACATCGCCGATGTCGCGGCCGCGGCCCTGCTGGAGAGCGGGCATGAGAACCGGATCTACGAGCTCACCGGGCCCGCCCCGCTCACGCCGCGGGAACGGGCGCGGACGATCGGCGACGCGCTCGGCGAGCCGGTCGCGTTCGCCGAGCAGACCCGGGAGGAGGCGCGAGCGCAGATGGCGGCGTTCATGCCCGCGCCGGTCGTCGACGGGACCCTCGACATCCTCGGCGAGCCGACCGAGGCCGAGCGCAGCGTCAGCCCCGACGTGGAGAAGGTGCTCGGGCGCCCGGCCCGTTCCTTCGCGCAGTGGGCCGAGGAGAACGTCCGGGCGTTCCGCTGAGTCAGCGGGCGAGCGGGAGCCGGAGCACGAGGCGGGCGCCGTAGGTCCCGTCGGCGACCTGCACGGTCCCGCCGTGGGAGAGGGCGATCTCCCGCGCGATCGGCAGGCCGAGCCCGCTGCCGCCCTTCTCGCGGCTGCGGGCCGGGTCCAGCCGGGCGAACCGCTCGAAGACGCGGTCCCGGTCGGCGAACGGGATTCCGGGGCCGTCGTCGTGCACCTCGACGACGGCCCCGTCGCCGTCCGCGCGCACCTCGACCTCGATCCGCGCGGCGGCGTAGCGCTCGGCGTTGGCGAGCAGGTTGCGCACCGCGCGGCCGAGGCGCTTCCGGCTGCCGCCGACGATGAGGCCCGGCTCGGCCTTCACCGTCATCGGGACGGGCGGGCTGCGCAGCCCGGCCTCCGCCTCCACCAGCGCCCCGAGGTCGATGGGCTCCCGGAGGGGGATGTCGCCGGAGTCGAGGCGGGCGAGGACGAGCAGGTCCTCGACGATCCGGTGCAGCCGGTCGATGTCGGCCAGCGAGTGGCGCAGGGTTTCCACGGCGTCCCCGTCCTCGGGGGCGGCGAGGGCCAGCTCGATGCGGGTGCGCAGCCCGGTGATCGGCGTGCGCAGCTCGTGCGAGGCGTCGGAGATGAACGCGCGCCGCTGCAGCGCCGCGCTCTCCAGCTGGGCGAGCAGCTCGTTCACGCGCTCGGCCAGCCGCTCCGCCTCGCCGCCCGAGGCCGGGACGGCGACGCGGCCTCCGCCGTCGTCCTCGGTCAGCCTGTCCAGCTCCCGCCGGAGGCGTTCCACCGGCCGGAGCGACCCGCGCGCGGAGTGCGCCATCCCCCAGCGGACCGACGCGACGGCCACCCCCGCGAGGGCGGCCATCACGGCCGCGAGCACGCCGGGGCGGCCCACACCGGCGAGCGCGTAGAGGACGGCGGCCGCCGCGCCCACCGCGGTCACCATCAGGCAGCCGAACGCGGTGTCCGTCGGCGACGTCACGCGCGCCCGCGGGAGGCGGGGCCTGCGCGGCCGGACTCGCCGATCATCGACGTTCCTGACCGACATGCTTCCTTTGTACGTAAGTACCCCTCAAAAG
Organism: Actinomadura coerulea; assembly: GCF_014208105.1. Classification (NCBI taxonomy): domain Bacteria; kingdom Bacillati; phylum Actinomycetota; class Actinomycetes; order Streptosporangiales; family Thermomonosporaceae; genus Actinomadura; species Actinomadura coerulea. The sequence goes on along the minus strand of NZ_JACHMQ010000001.1, from coordinate 208,275 downwards.
AGAGCAAAGCGCCCGACCGGGCACCGCATAACCTGGTTCGCGGCGGCGCCGGCCCGGTCGGCCCCCGAGCCCCCGCCGCCGGGCATATCCCGACCGCTCCCGAGTCTCGGGGCGACACGTGAGGCTTTGCCGCCCTTTTCACCTTCCGTAGCGGCAACAACACTCTTCCCCGCCTATAAAGGAGGACGTGAAGGCGACTCCCACCGGGGGGATGGAGACATGGGCCAGACGGGCGAGCCGGTCGTCGACCCGCAGGGGTTGAGCACGGCCCAGCGCCTGGGCGACGCGTGCGTCGTCTGCCGCAGGAGATGGCCCCGGCCGCGCGTCCGCGTCGGCCGCCTGCCGGACTCGTCCGGGGTGTTCGCGTGCGGCGACTGCGCACCCGCCCCGCCGGTACCCCGCGCACGGCGGGGCCCCCGGGAGCCGCTCACGGGCGCCGGACCGGCGGTCGGGGAGCCGCCGCCGGCGCGGAGGGCGGCAAGGGCCGCCGTCATGGAGGTCTCTCCAGGGAGAGGGTGACCTGGGCATTTCGGGGGGAAGCCCAGGAACACCCGTGAGGTGCGCCCGGCTGGGGGCGGTCGGGCGCGCCGGAGAGACTCTCGCGCGACCTCAGGCCTTGGTGGCCTGGATCCAGGTGCGCGTCCACTCCGCGTAGTCGGTGCAGTCCTTCTTGCCCGACTCGCCGCCGCACGTCTTCGAGGGCGCGTGCGCGAACACGATCTTGTCGAGGTAGCCGCGGTCGCCGACGTGGTAGGCGGCGCAGAAGCCGGACTTGAGGCGGTCGCCCGAGCACGCCTGCGGGTTGGCGGGGGCGACCCCCGTCCACTCGGCGACCTGCTGCTGGACGTCGGGCGAGGCCGTCCACTGGAGCCACTGGTACATGCAGTTGGGATGCTGGACGCGGGCACCGATCATCCACGCGTCCATCCACCCGGTCGCGCCCTCGGACGGGATGACGCCCTGGACGGGCCGCGACGCGCGGTTCAGCACGTCCGCGTGGTAGGGCCAGGCTTGGCCGAGCACGGCCCGGCCCCCGGCGAACGCGCTGACGGCGTCGGCCGGAAGGTCCCAGTACTCCCCCACGTACGGGCGCTGCCGGGTCAGGACCCGCCCGGCGGCGGCGAGCTGCGCCGGCGTCAGCGAGTAGGGGTCGCGGATCTTCAGCTTGCGCTGCCTGCCCTTGAGGTAGAGCGCGGCCTCGGCGATCGCGAGCGGGCTGTCCCGCATGACGATCTTCCCCGAGTAGCGGCGGGCCTGGGCGGGGTCGAACAGCGCGGCCCAGCCCGCCGGCGGCGGGACGGCCCGGGTGTCGTACATCAGCAGGTTGGAGCCCCACACGTACGGCAGGCCGTAGTGCTTGCCGTCGCGTTCGAGGAGCTTGCGCAGCCTCGGTTCGAGCTTCTTGTAGCCGTCCACGAGGTCGGGGTTGATCGGGACGGCCTGGTTCTCCTCGACCAGCCGCCCGGCGACCTCCGGCGGCGCGGCGACGCCGTCGTAGCGGCGGCCCCGGTCGCGCATGAGGTCGGCCATCTCCTCGGGCGTCTTGACGACCTTCAGGCCGATCTTGCAGCCGGTGCGCTCCTGGAAGGGCGTGACCCAGTCCACGCGCGGGTCGGTGCCGCCGCTCTCCACCGAGCCGGGCAGCGTCAGGAGGTTCAGCGCGCCCTCGCCGGGGCCGAGGGTGCTCACCACCTTGGCGACGCCCACGGGCTTGTCGTCCCCGCCGCTGCACGCGCCGAGCCCCGCGGCGCCGAGTGCCGCGGCCGCCGCCAGGGCCGCCGCCGCCTTGACCCGTGCCGTGGCCCTGCGCCGCATGTCGCTCCCGATCCGTGCCAGGGCCCTCCCCCTCGCGAACGGGCCCGTCGGCGCAGCGTAGCGTCTCCGCGGCGGAAGGACGCACGGACCCCGCCCGCGGACGACGGCGCCGGAAGCCTCCGGCGGCCATTGCGCGGGTCGCGGCGGACGCGGACGATGTGATCGCCGGTCTCACGGGACTTTCCCTCCGCACCGCTGGCGCTCCGGCCGGAATTACCGAAGATCGCGACTCGGCTGTTTCCCGGTGGGCTTTCCCGCGGGTGACAGATTCATGACCATTGCCGCGCTCTTTGCGGCGGATTTCGGCCGGACCGCTGGAAGGGGAGGCCGCCGGGCCCCGGAAGGACGGTGGGTGCTGGCGTCCGCGCCATAAACGGAGGTTGCTGGAGAGGATATGGCGCGGGCTCGCGTCCCGTCCGGGGCCTCGGCGGCACCGGTGCGCGTGGCGGGGGTGGGGAACGGCGGATCACCCTGCGGTGCCGCCCGGCCACGCGATCACCGGTACCCGGCCGGACGGCGGCGGTGTGACGCCCTCGAGACGGAGGAGGTTCGAGGGACGCCGCACGTCCTGCCGGATGTCGCCGGGCGGCCGGAAGGGGCCGCCGGGGGGCGCCGGCCCGCCCGCCGGCCGCCAGGCCGGCGGGGAGCCCGAGACCACCTCGATCCGCGCGATGAGCCGCTGCGGAGTGTCGGCCTCGAGGAGGTCCCCGACGTCGCGGTCCTTGGGCGGCAGCGCCCACCAATGGCCGGTGAACAGGCCGAACCAAATGGTCCAGCCCGGGAATCGCCTTCCGAGCGCGTCCACTTCGGCGGCGTGGTCGCCTGCGGTCATAGCGCGGCTCTCCTGCACATCCGGCTCCACCGGCCCGCGGCCTGACGACCACGGGTTTCCTACTGCCGACCCTGACTTTTGAATTCGCATCAATTAAGGTAGACAGTCAGATTGTGTCGCCGGACACAGATCCAGTCAATGGGGTGGTGCCATTATTCATCCGGCCGCGGCGGACGGAAATTGACAACTCGAAATCGCGCCCGGTAGGTAATTATCGCGGGGTCCTCAGCCGCTGGTGGGGAAGCCGAGGTTCACCCCGCCGTGGGACGGGTCGAGCCAGCGCGCCGTCACGGCCTTCGTCCGGGTGTAGAAGTGGACGCCCTCCATGCCGTGGGCGTGGCTGTCGCCGAACAGCGAGTCCTTCCACCCGCCGAACGAGTAGTAGGCCATCGGCACCGGGATCGGCACGTTCACGCCGACCATGCCGACCTCCACCTCGTTCTGGAAGCGGCGCGCCGCCCCGCCGTCGTTGGTGAAGATCGCGGTCCCGTTGCCGTACGGGTTGGCGGAGATCAGCTCCATGGCCGCCTCGTAGGACCCCGCCCGCACGACCGACAGCACCGGGCCGAAGATCTCGTCCTGGTAGGCGTCCATCTCCGGGGTGACGTGGTCGAGGACGGCCGGTCCGAGCCAGAAGCCGCCGCCCGCGCCGCCCAGCACGTCCGGGTCGCGCCCGTCGACGGCGAGCGTGGCGCCCTGCGCGACGGCGCCGTCCAGGTAGGAGGCCACCCTGTCCCGGTGCGCCCGCGTGACGAGCGGTCCCATCTGCGACTCGGGGTGGTCGCCCGGCCCCACCCTCAGCCCGGCGACGCGCTCCTTGATCTTGGCCGTCAGCTCGTCCCCGACCGGGTCCACGGCGACGACGACGGAGATCGCCATGCACCGCTCCCCCGCCGACCCGAAGCCGGCCGACACGGCGGCGTCCGCCGCGAGGTCGAGGTCGGCGTCCGGCAGCACCAGCATGTGGTTCTTGGCTCCGCCGAGCGCCTGCACCCGCTTGCCGCCAGCCGCCGCCGTCGCGTAGATGTGGCGCGCGATCGGGGTGGAGCCGACGAAGCTGACCGCTCTGACGTCCGGGTGGCGCAGCAGGCCGTCCACCGCCGCCCCGTCTCCGTGCAGGACGTTGAAGACGCCGTCCGGAAGCCCCGCCTCGGCCCACAGCTCGGCGAGCCGGACCGACGCCGACGGGTCCTTCTCGGACGGCTTGAGCACGAACGTGTTCCCGCACGCGATCGCGACCGGGAACATCCACATCGGCACCATCGCCGGGAAGTTGAACGGGGTGATCCCCGCGGCCACGCCGACCGGCTGGAGGATCGAGTAGGCGTCCACGCGCGAGGAGACGTTCTCGGAGAACCCGCCCTTGAGCAGGTGCGGGATGCCGCAGGCGAACTCGGCGACCTCCAGCCCGCGGGCCACCTCGCCGGCCGCGTCCGCGACCACCTTGCCGTGCTCGGACGAGATGAGCCGGGCCAGCTCCCCGCTGTGCGCGTCCACCAGCTCGCGGAAGCGGAACAGCACCTTCGCGCGCTGCGAGAGCGAGGCGTCACGCCAGCCGGGGAACGCCGCCTTCGCGGCGGCCACGGCGGCGCCGACCTCACGGTCCCCGGCGAAGTCGACGGTCCCGGCCACGCGCCCGGACGCGGGCTCGAAGATGTCGCCCCGCCGGTCGCTCGCGCCGCCGTACGGCTTCCCGCCGATCCAGTGCGTCACATGCCTGCTCATGAGTCCTCCCCGCGAGCGGACGGCCCGCGCCCTCCGGCGACCGCGGTCTCGTTCACGGCCTCCAGCGAAGCGATCAGGATGCCGAGGCCCTCCGCGGCCTCGTCGCCGGTGAGGGTCAGCGGCGGCGCCATGCGCACCACGTTGCCGTACAGGCCGCCCTTGCCGACCAGCAGCCCCCGCTCGCGGGCGGCCTCCATCAGCGCGGCGGCGAGCGGCGGGCTCGGCTCGCCCGTGTGCGGGTCGGCCAGCTCGACCGCGAACATCAGCCCCTTGCCCCGCACGTCCGCGACGATCGGGAACCGGGTCGCCGCCGCCGACAGCCCCCCGATGATCGCCGCGCCCTGCCGGGCGGCGTTGGACCGCAGGTCGTGGTCGAGGACGTAGTCGAGCGTGGCGTTGGCGGCGGCCATCGAGACCGGGTTGCCGCCGAAGGTGGAGATCCCGACCGCGTGGAGGCCGTCCATCAGGTCGCCGCGCGCCACGACGCCGCCGACCGCGAAGCCGTTCCCGAGCCCCTTCGCGAACGTGATCACGTCCGGGGTGACGCCGTGGCTGTCGATCCCCCAGAAGCCCTGCCCCGTCCGCCCCCAGCCGGTCTGCACCTCGTCGGAGATGAACAGGATGCCGAACTCGTCGAGGACGCGCTTGTAGGCGGCGAACAGGCCGTCCGGCGGCATCGTGAAGCCGCCGACGCCCTGGATCGGCTCGGCGATGAGCGCGGCGACGTCGCCGCCGGTCGCCGTGGCGAGCACGTGCCGCAGGTCCTGCGTGCACACGTCGATGTACCGCTCGTCCGACATCCCGGCGAACTGCGGGAGCCGGCGGTCGGCGCCGTGCAGGAAGTGGACGTCCAGCGGGGAGTACGACAGGTTCGTCCAGCCGCGGTTCCCCGTGACGCCCGTCGCGGCGAACGACCGGCCGTGGTAGCTCTGCCGCATCGCGAGGACCTGGTCGCTGCGCCGCGCGTACGCGGCCAGCAGCAGCGCGGTCTCGTTGGCCTCCGTCCCGGAGTTGGTGAAGAACACCTTGGCGTCCGGGATGCCCGACAGCCGGGCGATCTTCTCGGCCAGCTCCACCTGCCCGCGCAGCAGGTACGCCGTGGAGGTGTGCACGACGCCGGTGGCGATCTGCCGCTCCACCGCGTCCCGGACCTCGGGCACGTCGTACCCGAGCATGTTCGTCAGGATGCCGATGAAGAAGTCGAGGTAGGAGTTGCCCCCCGCGTCGGTCACGCGGTTGCCCTTGCCTCCCACGATCTCGATGGGGTCCCGGTAGTTGAGCGCCATCCAGGACGGCATGACCGCCCGGTGGCGCCGGAGCAGGTTCGCGTGTTCCGACATGACACAAGTCTCGTTCCGACGGGCGGCCGCGACCACCCGCAGAGTGTCAGGACCGGGCGCCTCCGCTTAACGGTCTGCTGGCGGCTGACAACCTGTAACGACCGGATCATCGCTGCTGACACCCTGTACGGATATCATCGCCGTGATGCTGCCCACTGTCGACGACGTCCTCCAGCTCGACGCGGTACGCCGCGGCCAGCCCCACGTCGTCGCAGGCTCCGACCGCACCGGCAACCGGGTCCGCTGGGTGCACGTCGCCGAGGTCACCGACATCGCGCACCTGCTGCACGGCGGCGAGCTCGTCCTCACCACCGGGATCGCGCTGCCCGACGAGCCGGAGCGGCTGCGCGCCTACATCGCCGACCTCGCCGAGGTCGGCGTCAGCGGCCTGATGATCGAGCTCGGCCGGCGCTACGCCAGCGTGCTGCCGCCCGCGCTGATCGCCGCGGCCGAGGAGTTCGGCCTGCCGGTGATCGTGCTGGCGCACGAGCCCGCGTTCGTCGACATCACCGAGTCGGTGCACGCCCGGATCGTCCAGGAGCAGTTCGCCGAGCTGCGCGCCTCCGAGCAGCTGCACGAGATCTTCACCCAGCTGTCGGTCGAGGGCGCCTCGACCGACGAGGTCGTCCGGCAGGTCGCGGCGCTCGGCGGGCACCCGGTCGTGCTGGAGAACCTCGCCCACCAGGTCCTCGCCGCGGACGCCGGCGGCGCCGACCCGGCCGAGCTGCTGTCGGCGTGGGAGACCCGCTCGCGGGCCGTCCGCCCCGGCCGCCGCACCGGCTACGACGAGGCGTCCGGCTGGCTGGTCACGATGGTCGGGGCACGGGGCGAGGACTGGGGACGGCTGATCGTCGACCTCGGCGCACCGCCGTCCCCGCGCGAGACCGTGCTGATCGAGCGGGCCGCCACCACCCTCGCCCTCGGCCGGCTCCTCGACCGGCACGCCGAGAGCGTCGAGCGGCAGGCGCACGGGACGATCATCGCCCGCATCCTCGCGCACGCCTACTCCGACCCGCAGGAGGCGGCGGCCCGCGCCCGCGCCCTCGGCGTCCCGCTGTCCGGACGCCGGCTGCTCGGCGCCGTGCTCCGCCACCGCGGCCCCGCCCTGTCCCGGTCCGCCCCGCCCGTCGGGGAGCTGTCGCAGCTCGCCGAGACGGCCGCGGCTGCCTGCAAGGACGCCCGCCTCGCCGCGCTCGTCGGCGTCCTGGACGAGGGCGGTCCGCACGCCCGCGTCGGAGTGCTGGCCTCCCTGCCCGCCCGCGCCGACGTGGAGACCGCGCTCACCGAGGTCGCCACCCGGATCCGCAAGCAGTCCGGTGACACCGTGATGGCCGCCGGATCGGTGGTGGAGACGATCCGCGACGTCCGCCGCTCCTTCCTGGAGGCCGAGCAGGTCGCCGACGTCGCCGCGCGCGGCTCCGGGGCCCGGCTCTACTACCGCCTGCCCGACCTGCGCCTGCGCGGGCTGCTGCACCTGCTCCGCGACGACGCCCGCGTCCAGACGTTCGTCGAGCGCGAGCTCGGCCCGCTCCTGGAGTACGACGCCCAGCGCGGCAGCGACCTCACGCGCATCCTGGAGCTGTACCTCGAATCCGGCCGGAACAAGGCCGTCGCCGCGCAGCAGGCGCACCTGTCCCGCCCCGCCTTCTACGAGCGCCTCCGCCGCATCGAACGGGTCCTGGACGCCGACCTCGACGACGTGGAGTCGTGCGTGTCCTTCCACGTGGCGCTGCTGGCACTGTCCTCCGTCCGCTGGGAACGTTCCTGACCGGACCGGTGACCGGTGAAGGCCGTTCGCGGAGGCCACCGCGCGCATACCCTTTGCCCCATGGCGGACGCGGTACTGCATGTTCATCGGTACGGGGATCCGGGCGGAGCGCCGGTGGTCATGCTCCACGGGGTCTGCGGTCACGGGGCGCGCTGGCGGCGGACCGCCGAGCGGTACCTGCCGGACCGCTCCGTCCTCGCGCCCGACCTGCGCGGCCACGGGCGGTCGACGCACGAGCCGCCGTGGACGGTCGAGCGGCATGTGGCCGACGTCCTGGCGGTGATGGACGCCGAGGGCGTCGAGCGGGCCGACCTCGTCGGGCACTCCTACGGCGGGATGATCGCGCTGCATCTGGCGCGGACGGCGCCGAGGCGGGTGCGCCGGCTCCTGCTCCTGGACCCGGCCATCGGGCTCGGCCCGGCGGCGGCGGGCCGGGAGGCGCGCGGCCACCTGGTCCCGGAGTCCTTCGGCGACGTCGCCGAGGCGCGGGCCGACCGGGCGGCGCGCTGGCCGGCGGCTCCGCGGGACGCCGTGGACGAGGAGGTCGCCGAGCACCTGGAGCACGGCCCGGACGGGCGGCTGCGGTGGCGGTTCGAACCGGCGGCCGCGGTGACCGCGTACTCGGAGATGGCCCGCCCCCACCTGCCGCCGCCCGCCGACATGCCCACCCACCTGGTCATCGCGACGGAGGCCGACCTCGTCCGCCCCGAGTTCGTGGTGGACCTGCGCGCCGCGCTCGGGCCCGGCCTGGTGATCAGCGAGGTCGACGCCGGCCACATGCTCTACGTCGATAGGCCGGAGGAGACCGGGACGCTGGTCGCCGAATGGCTCAGCGCAGACGGCGCCGGCCGGTGAACGGCGGCAGCGTCAGCGGGGTGTGCAGGCCCGGCGGGGCCTCCGCCACGGCGGGGACGGCGCTGACCATGCGAAGCGCGATCGACGCGGCCGGGTCGGCGGCGGCGGGCCCCGCGAGGTCCATCCGCCAGGGCGGCTCGCCGTCGATCTCGACGCGGTGGCCGCCGGTCCCGCCCGGCGGCGGCGCCGGCCAGTGGGGGGCGATGTCGGCGCGCATCCGGGCGACGTGCCCGACGGTGATCACGGGACGGCCGCGCAGCACCCCCGACACCTGGAACCGCAGTCCGGCGAGGGTCCCCTTGGCGACGCGGCCGATGTCCTCGGGCGCCGGGCACAGTTCGTAGGTCTCGGACACCTCGTCCAGCGGAACGGCCAGGTGCTCGGCGAGGAGGCGCACGACCGGGCCCCACGCCCGCCCCGGCCCGCCCGGCCGGACGATCCGCGGACGGTGCCCGATGGGGCCGCCGAAGCCGAGCCGGGCACCGGCCTCGGGGTCGTCCCGGCAGGTGAACCGGGTGATCCTGATGCCGTGCACGCGCAGGCAGCCGCCGCTCAGCAGCAGCGGGAGCACGTCGTTCACCGGGCTGGGCCCGAGGGTGAGGCAGGCGGCGCCGCCGGTCGCGCACGCGGACCGGAGCCGGCGGACGAGGGCGCGGTCGGCGGAGGGCGGGTGGACCAGTGAGGGCAGGACGTCCGAGACCACGCCGGTGCCCGTTTCCAGGATGCGGCACAGCTCTCCCGCCGCGTCCCGGGCGAGGGAGGCCGTGTGGCAGACGACATGGGGCCGCCTGGCCAGGAGCGGCGCCGGGTCCTCGGTGGCGCGGATCCCGGCCGGGCGGCCGCTTCCGGCCAGCTCGGCCGCGTCGGCGCCGGCGTGCCCGGGGGCGGCGGTGACGACCCCGGCGAGTTCGAGGTCCGGGTGCCCGAGCAGCGCCCCGAGCGAGGACCTGCCCACCGGTCCGGTCCCCCACTGCCCGACGAGATAGGACATACCACCACCCTTCTGACCAGGCGCTCGGTCAGCGCGGGGCGCATCATAGGCATGCCCGCGGGACCAGAACGAGACCCTCCCGGGACGTACATCCGTGCTGGCCGGGAAGGAATGTCTGGTGACACTTCGCGCGGGTGCGCGCACGTTCGGCGTGGAGGAGGAGCTGCTCCTGGTCGACCCGGAGACGGGCGCGCCCCAGGCCCTGTCCGGCTCCGTGATCCACTACGCCCGGCGCCACGACGAGCTGTTCCTGACCGACGGGCGGCGCTCCAAGGCGCTGGAGACCGAGCTCCAGCGAGAGCAGCTGGAGACGGCCACCCCGGTCTGCGGCTCGCTGGACGAGCTGTCCGACCACGTCCGGTCGGCGCGGGTGGCGGCGGGCCAGTCGGCGGCCGGGGTGGGCGCCGCCGTCGCGGCGCTGGCGACCTCTCCGGTCAGCGTCCGCCCCTCGCTCACCCCGTCGCACCGCTACCTGCGGATGGCCGACGCCTTCGGGCCCACCGCCGACGAGCAGCTCACCTGCGGCTGCCACGTGCACGTCGGAATCAACTCCCCAGAGGAGGGTGTCGCGGTCCTCGACCGGATCCGCCCGTGGCTGCCCCCGCTGCTCGCCCTCAGCGCGAACTCCCCGTTCTGGCAGGGCACCGACACGGGCTCCGACAGCTGGCGGCATCAGGTCTGGGGCCGCTGGCCCTCCAGCGGCCCGACCGAGCTGTTCGGGTCGGCGAACGCGTACCGGACGGCGGTGGAGGCACTGCTCGCCACCGGCGTCCTGGTGGACGAGGGCATGATCTATTTCGACGCCCGGCTGTCGCGGCACTACCCGACGGTCGAGATCCGCGTCCCGGACGTGTGCCTGGACGCCGACGACGCCGTGCTGATGGGCGCGCTCGTGCGGGGGCTGGTCGACACCGCCGCGGACGCGTGGCGGCGCGGAGAGCCGCCCGACCCGGTGCGCACGGACCTGATGCGCCTGGCCATGTGGCGGGCCGGGCGCTCGGGCCTGCGCGGCGAACTCGTGCACCCGCGCACCCACACGGTCGCCCCCGCCCGCGAGGTGGTGGCCGCGCTCGTCGGGCACCTGTCCCCCGCGCTGGACCGCGCGGGCGACCTCGACACCGTCGCCAAGCTCCTCGGCGGCGTGCTGGAACGCGGGAACGGAGCCCGGTTCCAGCGCGCCGCCTACTCCCGGGCCGGCGACCTGAGGACCGTGGTCACCGCCGCCGTGCAGCGGACGATGGCCGTCTGACCGGCCGTTCGACCTGAGCGTCACGGTCCGGGAACGGACCGTGGCCGCCCGCGGGAACGGACCGTGGCCGCCCGCTGGCCGTGACCGCCCGCGGGTCCGCCGCCGGGACCGCGGCGGCGCGGCCCCGGCGGCGGGCGGTCAGTCCGCGCGGCGGCGCTGGAAGGGCAGGTAGCGGTCGGCGCGCCGGTGCCGGGCGAGCAGGCCGGTGGACTCGACCGCGAGAATGCGGTCGAAGCGGAAGGCGCGCACGCCGCGGCGCATGCGGCACCAGCCGACGAGGTACCAGTGGTCGCGGTGCACGAGGCAGGTGACCGGCTCGACCTCGCGGATCGTGACGTTGGCGCCGGCGTCGCCGTAGCAGAGCCGGACGACGCGGTGCTCGGTGATGGCGGCGGCGACCACGCGGGCGCGGTCGGAGGTGGAGGTGTCCAGGGGCGTGGTGAGGGTGGCGAGGGTGGTGGTGACCACGTCGTCGTGCGGGGCGGCGTCGAGGAGGGTGTGCAGGGCGCGGCGCGCGGTGGTGGCCTGCGGGCCGGTGCCGAGGTGCGCGAGCGAGAGCGCGAGGGCGGCGATCTCCGCCGCCGTGAGCGCGGCCGGCGCGGTGGGCGCGGTCTGGGGGTGCGTCGCAACGTTCGCCATGGTTCGATCATACGTTCGAACACTGACATTTTGCAGGCCCGCCCGGGAAGCGGCGGGCGTCGCGGTGCGGCCGGGGCCCGTCCGGCGCGGTGATCGGCTCCGCGCTTGAGAAGGCGGCCTCGGATGGTGAAAACTGGCCCAGGAAACGTGCCTATTCGGGGGAATCAGGGGCGAACATGGGCCAAGACGTGGATCAGCGTTGAGTGAGCCGCGCCTGGACCGGCCCCCGATGAGCCGAGACGAGGCGGACCGGGCGCTCGCGCGCCTCCGGGACGAGAGGGAGCGGATCGGCGCGGCCCTGCTGGAGCTGGAGGCCCACCAGGGGTACCAGCTGCTGGAGGGCGCGGCGCTGCGGGGCGCGACGCTGCGCGTGCAGTCCGACGTGCGGTCGCGGACGGCGTCCCTGTGGCTGCTGTTCGACCTGCACGGGCGCGTCCTGTCGTCCGCCGAGGAGCTGCGGGCCCGCCACGGCAGGCCCGGCCAGGCGCAGCTCGCCGAGCTCACCCGCCTCCTGGAGGGGCCGTCGGTGGAGCTGCCCGCGGCGGAGGTGCCGCTGGAGCGGCGGACGCTGCTGGCCGTCCCGTCCGGCGAGAGGCTGACGCCGCGGGCGGCGGTCGACCGGATGACGCCGCTCTACGAAGAGGTCGCGCGGGCCGTCGCCGCGCTCGACGCGGTCTGGTCGACGCTGCTGTCGCGGCTGGCCGAGGTCGAGGCCGAGCGGCGGGCGGCCGAGGAGCTGCTGGAGTCCGCCGGCGGCGCGGACCCGGCCTTCGAGCGGCTCCGCGACGAGCTGGAGACCGTCGCCGCGACCGTGCGCGCCGACCCGCTCGCGCTGGCGCGCGACGGCCACGCCGACACCGTGCGGCTGGACGCGATCCGCTCCGGCCTCGCCGAGGTGCGCCGCGGCCTGGAGGAGGCGGAGCGGCTGCGCGAGGGGTTCGCCGCCCGGATCCGCGGCGTCGCCGCCGTCCTGGACCTGCTGCGCGAGGCCGAGGCGGAGGCGCGCGCCGTCCGGGACGAGGTCCTCGTCAAGATCGCCGCGCCCGCGCTGCCGGACCTGCCCGGCTCCTCCGCCGCCCTCGCCGACCGCCTGGCCGCCGTCACCCGGCCCCGGCCGGGCGCGGCCGCGCGGGGCGGCGGCTGGCGCGAGACCGCGCAGCGCGTCGCCGACCTGGAACGCGCCGCCGGCGCGGCGCTGGAGCGGGCACACGAGACCACCGGCCTGATCCGGGGCCTGCTGGACCGGCGCGAGGAACTGCGCGGCCGCCTGCGGGCCTACCGGGTGAAGGCCTCGCGGCTCGGCCATGCCGAGGACGCAGAACTGGCCCGGTCCTACCAGCAGGCACGCGAGCTGCTGTGGACCTCCCCCTGCGATCTGCGGAAGGCCACCGTGGCCCTGACCGCGTACCAGCGGGCCGTCACCTCGCGGACGAAGGGAGCGGATCGATGAGCCAGTGCGCGCAGCCGGGCTGCGGCGGGACGATCGCGGACGGCTACTGCGACGTCTGCGGCAATCCACCGGCGGTCGCCGCGCCCGCGCCGGCCGCCGCGCCGAGCGTTCCGGCCCCGCGCCCGCCCGCCGAGCGGCCCGACCAGTGCCACCAGGCCGGCTGCGCCGGCACGATCATGGACGGCTACTGCGACGTGTGCGGCTCACCGCCCGCCTACACCGCCCGTGTCCAGGCCGCCGCGGGCGCGTCCGGCGGCGCGGGCACCTCGGGGGCCGCGGGCACGTCGGGGACCGCGGGCACGTCGGGGACCGCGGGCACATCGGGCAGCACGGCGACCGGCAGCACCCGGACGGGAAGCACCCGCACCGGGTCGGCACGCTCCTCCGGCCGCCGCGGCATGCTCGGCGCCGGGCTCGTCGAGGTGCCGCGCGTTCCCTACCGGGACCCGTCCAGCGCGGTGATGAGCGACCCGCAGGTCGCGGAGGCCAAGCGGTACTGCAGCGGCTGCGGCGAGCCCGTCGGCCGCGGGCGCGGCGACCGGCCGGGCCGCACGGAGGGCTTCTGCCCCAAGTGCGGCGCCCGGTTCTCCTTCACCCCCAAGCTCGGCCCGGGCGACCTCGTCGGCGGCCAGTACAGCGTGCTGGGCTGCCTCGCCCACGGCGGGCTCGGCTGGATCTACCTGGCCCAGGACAAGAACGTCAGCGACCGCTGGGTCGTCCTGAAGGGCCTGCTCGACAGCGGCGACGCCGACGCGATGGCCGCGGCGGCGGCCGAGCGCGCGTTCCTCGCGGAGGTCGAGCACCCCAACATCGTCAAGATCTACAACTTCGTCCAACACGGCGGCGACGGCTACATCGTCATGGAGTACGTGGGCGGGGAGTCCCTCAAGGACATCCTGCTGCGGCAGCCGCTCCCGACCGGCGGCAAGCACCTGCCGCTCGCGCAGGCCATCGCCTACGGGCTGGAGGTGCTGCGGGCGTTCGAGTACCTGCACGCCCAGGGCCTCGTCTACTGCGACTTCAAGCCGGACAACGTGATCCAGTCCGAGGAGCAGCTCAGGCTGATCGACCTCGGCGGGGTGCGGCGGCTCGACGACCCGGACGGCGCGATCTACGGCACGGTCGGCTACCAGGCCCCGGAGATCGCCGACGCAGGTCCCTCGGTGTCCTCCGACCTCTACACGGTCGGCCGGGCGCTCGCCGTGCTGAGCTTCCCGTTCAAGGGCTACACCCGCCGGTACGCCGACTCCCTGCCGCCGCGCGAGGAGATCCCCGTCCTGCGGCGGTTCGAGTCCTACGACCGGCTGCTGCGCCGCGCGACGCACAGGGAGCCGACCGCGCGCTTCCAGGACGCGGCGGAGATGGCCGAGCAGCTCACCGGCGTGCTGCGCGAGGTGCTGGCGGCCGAGGACGGCGTCCCGCGCCCCGCGCCGTCCGGGCTGTTCGGCCCGGAGCGGTTCACGGCGCGGATGGCGGGCGAGGCGCGGGAGGAGGCGGCGCTGCCGCCCGTCCCGCCGCCGGTCGCCGCGGCGGCGCTGCCGGTCCCGCTGGTGGACGGCGCCGACCCCGCGGCCGCGTTCGTGTCCGGGCTCGGCGCGCTGGAGCCCGCGCAAGCCGCCGAGGCGGCGGCGAACGCGCCCGACCGCACGCCCGAGGTCAGGCTGGCTCTCGCCCGCGCCAAGATCGAGCTGGGCGCGGCCGGCGAGGCCGACGAGCTGCTCGACACGCTGGCCGCGGAGCGACCCTCCGACTGGCGGGTCGGCTGGTACCGCGCGGTCGGGCTGCTCGCGCGGGGCCGGGTGGACGAGGCCGCGCCGCTGTTCGACCGGCTGTACGGGCTGCTGCCCGGCGAGGCGGCCCCCAAGCTGGCCCTCGCCTACTGCCGCGAGCGGTCGGCGCCGCACGACGCGGTCCGCCTGTACGAGACGGTGTGGCGCACCGACCAGAGCTACATCAACGCCGCCTTCGGCCTCGCCCGCGTGCATCTGGCGGCGGGCGACCGGCGCGCCGCCGTCGCCGCGCTCGACTCGGTACCGAAGATCTCCATCCGGTACGTGCCCGCGCAGGTCGCCGCCGTCGTGACGGCGGTGCGCGGCCGTCCACCCGCCGAGCTGACGGCGGGCGAGCTGGTCGCGGCGGGCCACCGGCTCGCCGCCCTCGACCTGGACGCCGAGCGCCGCGACAGGCTCGCCGCCGAGGTGCTGGAGGCCGCGCTCGGCTGGATCCTGGCGGGTTCCGGCACGGCGGCCGGGGCGCAGGGCGGCTCCCTGTTCGGCGCCGCGCTCGCCGAGGCCCCGGTGCGCCGGCTGCTGGAAGGGACATACCGGGAGCTGGCACGCCGCACCCGTGACAGGGACGAGTGCCGCCGGCTCGTCGACTCCGCCAACGCCGTACGCCCGAGGACGCTGCTGTGACCGACGACCACACCCGAGCCGGCGACACCACCGGGACCGACGAACCCGGAACCGGCACCGCCGGGACGGACCAGGGGAAGGCGGCCGAGCTGTCCTGCCCCGCCTGCGGCGCCGTGGTGTTCGCCGAGGAGATCTTCTGCGAGGAGTGCGGGCACCGGCTCGCCGACGGCCCGCCCGCCGCGGCCGCCGGGCGCGACGGCGCCACGGTCAGGCAGGAGTCCGCGCCCTCCGCCCGCCGGGCGGGCGGGGCGGGCCCGTGCCCCGGATGCGGCGGGACGGCGATCGACGCCGACGGCTACTGCGAGACGTGCGGCCTGCGCCAGCCCGCCGAACGCGACCACGTCGAGATCGAGCTGCCGGCCGGGTCCGGCGGCAACGGCACCCGCCCGGTCGTCGCGGCGGGCGCGAGCGACCGCGGCCGCCGCTACAGCCGCAACGAGGACGCGCTGGCCCTCGCCGCGCACCTGTCCGGCGTCGCGGCCGTCGTGTCCGACGGCGTCGGCTCCTCGCAGCGTCCCGACGAGGCCTCCCGCGCCGCGGCCGACACCGGCCTCGCCGAGCTGGTGGCGCGGCTCGACGCCGGGGAGGACGCCGAGGACGCCACCCGGCACGCGGCGCTGCGCGCGGCCGCCGCCGTCGCCGCGCTCGCCACCTCGCCGTCCGACGCGCCGTCGTGCACCTACGTGTCCGCGGTGACGCGCGGCCCGGCGGTCACCGTCGGCTGGATCGGGGACAGCCGCGCCTACTGGCTGGCCGCCGACGGCTCCGGCGAGGACGCCGGGGCGGGGCCCGCGCCCGACGAGCTGGACGCGGCCGAGGTCAGCACCGGCGACATGGCCGAGCTCGCCGCGTCCCGCCGGCTCACCGAGGACGACTCGTGGGCCGCGTTCATGGTCGCCGAGGGCTCGCTGACCGAGGCGGAGGCGGAGGCGCACCCGAACGCGCACGTCATCACCGCGTGGCTGGGCGCCGACGCCGGGCAGGTCAGCCCGCACGTGGCGACGTTCCGGCCCGGCGGCCCCGGCACGCTGCTGGTGTGCAGCGACGGGCTGTGGAACTACTTCCCGGCCGCCGCCGACCTGGCGGCCCTGCTGGCCGGCCCCGGCGGCGGGTCGCCGGGGCCGGCGGCCGACCCGCTCGGCGCCGCGCGGACGCTGGTGAGCCGCGCGCTGGAGGCCGGCGGCCGCGACAACATCACGGTCGCCGTGATCCCGGTCCCCTTCCCCGGCGGTTCCGGCGGCCGCGTCCACGAGAGCATCCCCCAGAGCACGGAGGAGCCCCGATGAGTGAGCCGCAGTTCACCATCTCCATCGACCAGAACAAGTTCCTGCCCGAGGGCGGCCGCGAGGTGCACGCCATCGTGTCCGTCGAGGCGAGCGCGGGCGAGGGCGAGGGCGAGGGCGCCCCCGTCGCGTACTCGACCCGGGCGTCCGAGGTCGTCATCATCGACACCTCCGGCTCGATGTCCTACCCCGACACCAAGCTGCGCGCGGCGATCGCGGCCGCGCAGGTCGCGGTCGACACGCTGCGCGACGGCGTGGAGTTCGCCGTCGTCTCCGGCTCCAACACCGCCAAGATGGTCTTCCCCCGCCACCAGGGGACGGTCCCCGCCACCCCGGAGACCCGCGCGGAGGCCAAGCACGCGCTGAGCCGGCTGACGGCGGCCGGCGGCACCGCGATCGGGTCCTGGCTGCGGCTGGCCGACGACCTCTTCGGCGGCCGCGACGGCATCCGGCACGCGATCCTGCTGACCGACGGCAAGAACCAGCACGAGACGGCGGAGGAGCTCGACGCGGCCCTGGCCCGCTGCGGCGGGCGCTTCGTCTGCGACTGCCGCGGCGTCGGCACCGACTGGGAGGTCGCCGAGCTGCGCAAGGTCGCCTCCGCCCTGCTCGGCAGCGTCGGCATGGTGGCCGACCCGGCCGGGCTGGTCGAGGACTTCCGCGCCATGACGGAGGCGGCGATGGGCAAGTCCGTCGCCGACGTCGCCCTGCGCGTGTGGACCCCGCAGACGGCCCGGCTGCGGTTCGTCAAGCAGGTCTCCCCGTCGGTGGAGGACCTCACCGGCAAGCGCGCGGAGTCGGCGCCGCAGGCCGGCGACTACCCGCTCGGCGCGTGGGGCGCCGAGAGCCGCGACTACCACATCTGCGTGGAGGTGCCGCCGGGCGAGATCGGCAAGGAGCTGCGCGCCGCGTGGGTGAAGCTCGTGGTGCCGGGCCCGCCGGGCGAGGAGGCGCGCGTCGTCGCGACCGCGAACGTCCTCGCCCAGTGGACCGACGACGAGGCGGAGTCCACCCGCATCAACCCGCGGGTGGCCGGCTACACCGGGCAGGCGGAGCTGGCCGCGGCGATCCAGGAGGGCCTGCAGGCCCGCAAGGACGGCGACCTCGACACCGCGACGGCACGGCTCGGCCGGGCCGTGGTGCTCGCGGGCGAGGCGGGCAACGAGGAGATCACCGCGATGCTCCGCAAGGTGGTGGACGTCGTGGACGAGGCGGCCGGTACGGTCCGGCTGAAGCGCGACGTCGCCAAGGCCGACGAGATGGAGCTCGACACGCGCTCCAGCAAGACGGTCCGGACCCGCAAGGACGAGACGGTGACCACCAGGAGGGGCGAGGGCTGAGCATGGCGAGTTGCCCTAGCGGACACACCTCGCAGGCGCAGGACTACTGCGACGTCTGCGGCGAGCGCATCGAGGGCGCCACCACCGGCGCGGCACCCCCGCCGTCCGGCCCGCGGCCGTCCCCGGGCGGGGCTTCGTGCCCCGACTGCGGGACGCCCGGCACCGACCGCTTCTGCGAGGCGTGCGGCTACGACTTCGCCATCGGCGGCGGCAGGCCGACGCCGACGCCGACGCCGTCGCCGTCGCCCGTGGCCGCGCCGGAACCCGAGCCCCCGGTGCCCGTCCCGTCCGGGCCGGGCACGGCACGGCGCGGGCCGTCCGATCCGCGGCGTCCGCCCGCACCCCCCGTCCCCGCGCCCCCCGTTCCGGCCCCGCCGGTGCCGGCGCCGCCCGTTCCCGCTCCCCCGGTCCCGGCTCCCCCGGTCCCGGCGCCGCCCGTTCCCGCGCCGCCGGTGCCCGCGGCGGTGTGGACGGCGGTCGTGCGCGCCGACCGCGAGTACTACAACACGGTCATCGCCGAAGAAGGCCCCGACTCGGCGTCGCTGGCGTTCCCCCCGTACGCGCCCGAACGGCGGATCCCCCTCGCCGGGGAGCAGGTCCGCATCGGGCGGCGCAGCTCCTCGCAGCCGTCCCCGCCCGAGATCGACCTGCGCGAGCCGCCCGAGGACCCCGGCGTCTCCCACGTCCACGCGGTCCTGCTGGCGAAGCCCGACGGCACCTGGACGCTGGTCGACCCCGGCTCGACCAACCGCACCTGCGTCAACGGCTCCACCGACCCCATTCCCTACAACGTGGAGGTCCCGGTCTCCGAGGGCGACCGGATCCACGTGGGCGCCTGGACCACCATCACGCTCACACGAGGCGAGGCGACATGACGGCCGTCCAGCAGTCCCCGCCGGCGGGGCGGCCGGCGCCCGCCGCGCAGCCGTCGCCGCCCGCCCGGAGCGGCGGCGACACGCGGCCCGGGGCGGGCGGCGGGAGGCCGTCCGGTCTCGCGCGGCTGCTCCCCCGCACCGTCGCGGCCCGTGTCCGGACGCTGACCGCGCTGTCGCTCGTGCTGCTGGTGGCGCTGCTCGGCGTCGGCTGGGCGGCGATCGCGAACGCCCGCGAGGGGGTGCGGGTCATCGGGCACGACGCGGGCCCGCAGGTCGTCGCCACCGGCGACCTGTACTTCCAGCTCTCCGACATGGACGCGCAGCTCGCCGACGCGCTGCTGATCGGCGACGCGGCGGGCGGCGGGCGCGAGCAGGCGCTCGCCCGCTACGACCAGGACCGGCGCAAGGCCGGAGACGCGCTGCTGAAGGCCGCGAAGCTCGCCGACGAGACGACCGAGAACAACACGGCCCGGGACCTGCTGGACGCGCTGGCCCGCTACGAGCGCCTCGCCGGGCAGGCCCTGCTGCTGGACCGGCAGTCCCCGCACGCGTCCGGCCCGCCGTCGCAGAAGGTCGTCGACCTCTACCGGCAGGCGACCGACCTGATGAAGCTGGACCTGCTGCCGAAGGCCTACAACCTGACGCTCGACAACGGCACCCTCGTCCGGCACACCTACGAGGACAAGCGCTCGGCGGTCCTCCTGGGCCGCACGGGCGTCCTCGCCACGGGCCTGGCGCTCCTGGCCGTCCTGGCCGGGTTCCAGCTCTTCCTGGCCCGGCGGTTCCGGCGGCTGCTGAACGTCCCGCTCGCGCTGGCGACGCTCGGCACCCTCGTCCTGGTCGCGGCCGGGTCCCTCATGCTCACCGGCCAGGCGAACCATCTGCGCCAGGCCAAGGAAGAGGGCTTCGACTCGATCCTCGGGCTCTCGCGGACGCGGGCCATCAGCAACAGCGCGAACGCCGACGAGACCCGGTTCCTGCTCGACCCCGGGCGGGCCGACGCCTACGAGCAGGTCTACCTGAGCAAGTCCCAGACCGTCCTTTACCTGAAGGCCGGGAACCTGACCCAGTACAACGCGGCCGTCCAGAAGGACCTGTCCTTCGAGCCCGGCCGCGCGAAGTTCCTCGGTTTCCTCGGCACCGAGGCCGACCGGCCGGTCCAGTCGGCCCGGCAGAAGGCGCAGCTCACGGACGCGATGAACAGGGTTCTCGCCGACTACCGGAAGGTCCAGGCCAACGACCGCCGGATGCGCGACCTCGTCGACCGGGGACAGCGCGGCGAGGCGGTCGCCGCCCGCGGCGCGGCCGCCGCCGACTTCACCCGGTACGACCGCTCCCTGCAGGAGCTGGTCGCCATCCACCGGAAGGCCTTCGACGAAGCCGTGAAGGACGGGGACGGCGGCACGAGCGGCTGGTACGCGGTGCTGCCCGCCGCGGGCGCCGTCATCGCCGCGCTCGTCCTGGCCGGGGTGCGCCCCCGCCTCGCCGAGTACCGGTGGTCGAAGTGAGGGCGCGGCGCCTCGCGGCGGCGGTGCTCGCCGCGGCGGCCGTCCTCGGCGCGGGAACGGCGTGCGGGATCGCCGACGCCCGTGAGGACTCCGTCGCCGGAAAGGACGCGCTCGTCATCGGCGTGAACGGCGACCAGCCGGGACTCGGCGAACGCCGGGACGACGGCTCGTTCACCGGATTCGACATCGACGTCGCGAAAGAGATCGCCCGGCGGATGCGCGTGCCCGCCGCCGGCGTGACGTTCCGGCGGGTGACGTCGGCGACCCGCGAGAAAATGCTCCAGGACGGCGACGTCGACCTCGTGGTGGCCAGCTATTCCATCACGCCGGAACGCAAGGTGAAGGTGTCGTTCGCGGGTCCCTACTATGTGGCCCACCAGGACATTCTCGTCCGCAGGTCCGAGGCCCGCTCCATCCGGAACATCGACGACCTGAAAGGGCGGCGGCTCTGCCGCGTGCCCGGGTCGGTGTCGTTCCCGCGCGTCCACGACGAGCAGGGCGTCGCCGCGCTGCCGGTCGAGACGAGCGGCTACGCCGACTGCCTCACCGGCCTCACCGGGGGGCGGCTGGACGCGGTCTCGACCGACGACCTGATCCTCGCGGGCCTCGCGGCGAAGGCGTCCCGGGGCGGCCTCACGCTCGTCAACGCCCCGTTCACCGACGAGCCCTACGGCGTCGGCATCAGGAAGGGCGACGTCGACGGCTGCGAGGCGGTCAACAAGGCGATCACGCGGATGTACCAGGACGGCACCGCGCCGCGGCTGCTGGACAAGTGGTTCCGCCCCGCCGGGCTGAAGGCCACCACCACCGTCCCCCAATTCGAGGGCTGCGTCTGAGAATCCGTCACCAAGCGCACGGAAGGCGTTACGGAATGGCACGGGAAGGACAGGTGAGACCGGCCGGTCATGGAGATCAGTCGGTTACGTAAGTTCCGGTCGGCGCGCGTGATCGTAAGTTATGGTCGCGATCAAAAGCCGTTCCGGTAATCACCGTCACGCCCGAGGAGTGCAATGACGACGGTCATCCTGGTGGTGATGTGCGTCGTGGTGGGGGCGCTCGAACTGTACGCGGGCAAGCAGAGCCGGGACCAGGCCCATGCCTTCACCCGCCGGATCGACGAACTGAACGACCAGGTCACCAAGCAGAACAACGTGCTGGTGACCGTCGGCGAGCAGCTCACCGCGGAGCTGTCGCGCGTCAAGCAGGACGTGCTGCCCGCGCTGGACTCCCGGCTCCGGCAGAACACCGGGCAGGTGGAGGAGCTCGCGGGCCTCGTCCACCAGGCGGACGACTACCTGCGGACCCAGGCGGGCAGGCTGCACGAGCTGGAGCAGCAGCGCATCACCCTGGCCGCGCTGCGCCGCAAGCTCGGCGAGGTCGAGACGTCGGTGCGGGCGGCCACCGGCGCGGGCGGCGAGGCCGTCGAGGGCAAGGTCGACGCGGCGCTCGGCCGGCTCGCGGACCTGGAGCGCGGCGGCGAGGAGATCCTGGAACTGCAGCGCGCCCTCACCCGCACCCTGGAGGACGTCGAGGACGTCGTCGCCGAGCTGCTGCGGTTCACCGAGGGCGAGCTCGACGACACCGTCACGGCGGCGCTCACCGGACGCCCCCGCGCCCACGGCGACGCCGTCACCGCGACCGGGCGCCTGTGGACGCGCGACGAGGAGCTCGAGGACATCCTCGGCGACATGTACGAGCGGTGCGTGCGCGCCAGCCGGCTGGCCGTCCGGTTCCGCACGGCCGAGGGCGCCAACGGCTCCCCCGGCTCACCGGAGCGCCGCCGCTACTTCCTGGGCGGGCACGCCAGCGAGGACCTGGCGGGCGTCTTCAGCGCCCTGCTCATCTCCGCGGGCGCCGGCGCCCGGCCCGGCAACGGCGTGTCCGGCGGCGAGGCCAGGCGGGGCCTCGCGCGGGTGGAGCCGGGCGTCCCCGCGGGAGTGGAACCGGCGCGCGGCCCCGAGGACGAGGCGGCCCTCAAGTCGCTCCTGCGGACCCTGGCGGAGTGCTCGGGCGCCGTCGTGCAGATCGGCCCGCTCATGGCCGTCCGGACGCGCGACGAGCTGCTGTGCGCGGTGCTGACGGCCGCGCAGTCGCTGGAACTGGAGAGCGACGAGGTGTTCTGGGACCCGGCCGCCGCGAGCGTCCGGCTGCGGCGGCTGCCGTCCCATCAGCTGTGGGACCTCACCGGCTGGGCCGTCGCCCCGTAGGCCCGCACGGAGCGTTCCGCGGGGCCGCCGATGCGCACGTACAGGGGGCAGCGCAGGGCGCCGGTCCGCGGGTCGGCCTCGGCGCACAGGCCGATCCCGGCGGCGCGGTCGAGGAACACCGCGTTCTCCACCGCCCGCGCACCGCGCACCGCGTACGGGACGGAGTCGGCGTCGCCGGTGTCGACGAGCTCCTCGAACGTCAGCCTCCGCGCGAACCGCATCAGCACCGCGGCGTCGACGACGCGGCTCCCGATCGCCGCCGACGGGCCCGCGACGACGATTCCGAAGCTCGGGTCCTCCCGGCCCCGCACGTAGATCTCCCGGTCAGGCTCCAGGCCCCGGCGGCGGCTCGGGACCTGGACGCCGAAGCCGGCGTCGCCGTTCAGGTAGGCGGGCGGACCGAAACCCGCCGGCGGCGCGCCCTCCCGGACGCGCAGCGCGCCCGCGGGCATCTCCCAGCCGGGCAGGTACACGCCGAGGCCCCTCAGCAGCAGCCGCCAGATCGGGCGTCCGGTCACGTCGGACGCGAACTCGCCGCGCGGCCTGCCGGGCTCCCGCGGATTCTCGGCGTCGCCGTCCATGAAGACCATGATCGGCGAACGTATCCGCGTCCGACAAGGCCCCGTGCGGAGCCGTGGCCCTTACCGTGCGGCCCCTGCACCGCCGGTGCCGCGTCGGCTACGGTTGTCCCACCCGGATCATGACGAGGACACGCCGTGAATCTGCAGGACATGATGGTGCACCGCGACACCTCGTCGCGGACGGTCGACAAGTATCTGATGTCCTACGAGGGCCGTGTCATCGCGGTGCGGCGGCATCCCGCCGTCCTGCTGCTGCCGGTCGCGGTCGTCGTGGCCGGGCTCATCGCGTGCGGCGCGGCCAGCGCGGTCAGCGGGCAGATCTGGATCTGGTGGCTGTGGCTGATCACCGTCTGCTACCTGGCCTGGAAGGTGATCTCCTGGTCGGTGGACTTCTTCCTCGTCACCGAGCACCGGGTGATGGTCGTCAACGGCGTCCTCAACCGCAACGTCGCGATGATGCCGCTCGCCAAGGTCACCGACATCGCGCTGAACCGCTCGGTGCTCGGGCGGGTCTTCGGCTACGGCGAGTTCGTGATGGAGTCCGCGGGCCAGAAGCAGGCGCTGCGCAACGTCGGTTTCATGCCGTACCCGGAGCAGCTGTACCTGGAGGTCTCGTCCGTCATCTTCGGCACGGTCGAAGAGTCGCCGGACTGATCCCCCTTCAGGAGTCGAAGCCGAGGCCCATGCGGTCGAGGGTGCGGAGCCAGAGCCCGCGGCGCCCCGCGTTGCGGTCGGCGCGGGCGATCTCGCGCCGGGTCAGCTCGATGACGCCGTAGCGCAGCGGCTCGGGCGGGAACGGGACGGGCTTGGAGCGCACCATCGCCAGCCGGGTCCGCTCGGTCTCCTCACCGGGCGCGAGTCCGATCCGCAGAAGGTCGAGCATGACGTCGGCTCCGAAGCGGGTGGCGCCGACACCCAGGCCGGTGTAGCCCGCCGCGTACGCGAGCCTGCCGTCGTACGCCGTCCCGTAGAAGGCGCAGAAGCGGCTGCACGTGTCGATGACGCCGCCCCAGGCGTTGGTGAAGCGCATGCCCTCCAGTTGCGGGAACGTCGCGAAGAAGTGCCGGGCCAGGGTCGCGTACGTGGAGGGGCGCCGTTCCAGCGCGGGACGCATTCCGTTGCCGAAGTGGTAAATGGCGTCGTAGCCGCCCCACAGGATCCGGTCGTCGGCGGTGAGCCGGTAGTAGTGGAACTGGTTGGCGCTGTCGCCGAGCCCTTGCCGGTGCCGCCAGCCGATGGACGCGCGCTGCGCGGGGGTGAGCGGCTCCGTGACGAGGGCGTAGTCGTACACCGGGACGACGTAGTTGCGCAGGCGCCGGAGGATCGGAGGGAAGGCGCCGGTCCCCAGGGCGACGTTCCGGGCGGTGACCGTCCCGAGCTGGCGGGACGCCCGGTCGCCTCGCCGCGAGGGCGCGGCGGCCGTCAGCCGGAGCCGCCGGGCGTCGGTGCGCAGCGCCGTGACGCGGGTGTTCTCGAAGACGCGGACGCCGAGGGCGCGGCACGCGTCCGCCAGGCCCCAGGCGAGCTTGGCCGGATGCACCATGGCGACGGCGTCGCGGTCCCACAGGCCCGCCAGGTAGGTGGGCGAGTCGACCTCGGCGCGGACCGCCTCCGGGCCCAGCAGGATCGGTTCCCAGCCGTGCTCGTAGGCCTTGTCCGCCGCCTCCTGGAGCGCGGGCACCTGCCATTCCTCGGTGGCGACGCTCATCTCGCCGGTCGGCTCCCACTCGGCGTCGATGCCGTGGCGGGTCAGGGTCTCCGCGATCGCGCGCAGGTTGTCCCAGCCGAGGCGTTCGAGCGTGTGGGCGTCGTCCGGCCAGCGCCCGAGGCCGTTCTCCAGGCCGTGGGTGAGGCTGGCGGCGCAGAACCCGCCGTTGCGTCCGGACGCGGCGGCGCCGATCCGGCCCGCCTCCAGCACCACCACGTCCAGGGACGGGTCGCGCTCCTTGGCGAGCAGGGCCGTCCACAGGCCGCTGTAGCCGCCGCCGACGACGGCGAGGTCGCACGTCAGGGCGCCGGAAAGCGCGGGGCCCGCGCCGGGGCGGGCCGGGTCCCGGAGCCAGAACGGCTCCGGGGCGGCGCCCGCGAGCGACTCGGCCACGTTCACGTTCGGGTCCGCGTTCATCTTCGCGCGCGGGCGCTTCGCCGGGCCGACACCACCGCGATCAGCACGCCGACCGCGAAGATGAGCGTCCCCATCACGTTGACCTGCGGCGGCGTCCCCGTCCTGGTGGAGCCGTAGATCCACAGCGGGAACGTGACGGTGGCGCCGCTGGTGAAGTTGGTGATGACGAAGTCGTCGATGGACAGCACGAACGCCAGCAGCGCCCCCGCCAGCACCCCCGGCATGATCATCGGCAGGGTGACCAGGCGGAACCGCGTCCACGGGCCGGCGCCGAGGTCCTGCGCCGCCTCCTCCACCGCCGGGTCGAGCCCGACGACGCGGGCCCGGACCGTCACGGCCACGAACGCGATCGAGAACATCACGTGCGCGAGGAGGATCGTCAGGTAGCCGCGCGGCAGGTTGAACGTGACGAACATCGACAGCAGCGAGGCGCCCATCACGATCTCCGGGCAGGAGATCGCCATGAACAGCACGAGGTTCGTCGAGCCCTTGCCGCGGAACCGGTACCGGCCGAGGGCGAGGCCCGCGAACGTCCCGATGACCGTCGTGATCAGCGTGCTGAGCAGCGCGATGGTCAGCGAGTTGACGACTGCCGCGGTGAGGTCGCTCTTGTCGAACAGGTGCGCGTACCACCTGAGCGTGAAGCCCTGCCACTCGAAGTTCTGCTTGCTGCGGGTGTCGTTGAACCCGAACAGGATCATGATCGCGATCGGCAGGAGCAGCCACGCGATCAGCACCAGGGTGTACAGGTGCAGGCCGGAGATCCGGCGCCGGCGGGGCGCGCGGCGCCGCGGCGGGGTCTTGGCGGGCGTCACGGGGGGCTTGGTGTGCGTCGTCATCGTCCCGCCGCCTCCAGGACGTCCTGCGTGCCGAGCGTGCGCGCGTAGGCGAAGATGCCGACGAGCAGGATCGCCATCAGCGCGAACGACAGCGCGGACGCCGTCGGGTAGGCGCTGTTGTTGAAGTACTCGGTCTGGATGACGTTGCCGATCATGGTGTTCTGCGGGCCGCCGAGCACCTCGGCGTTGACGTAGTCCGACGACACCGGCACGAACGTCATGATCACGCCGGCGAACACGCCGGGCAGCGACAGCGGCAGGATGACCCGCAGGAACGCCTGCGCGCGGCTCGCGTACAGGTCGTAGGCCGCCTCCACCACGCGCGGGTCGATGCGTTCGAGGGCCACGTAGATCGGCAGGACCATGAACGGCAGGAAGTTGTAGGCGAGCCCGGACACGACCGCCACGCCCGTGTCCAGGACGTGGAAGTCCTCCGGGAGGACGCCGTGGTCGCGCAGCGGACCGAGGATCGGGCCGTTGTCGGTGAGGACGAGCTTCCACGACACCGTCCGCAGGATGAACGAGACGAAGTACGGAAGCAGCAGGAGG
Organism: Actinomadura coerulea; assembly: GCF_014208105.1. Taxonomy (NCBI): domain Bacteria; kingdom Bacillati; phylum Actinomycetota; class Actinomycetes; order Streptosporangiales; family Thermomonosporaceae; genus Actinomadura; species Actinomadura coerulea. The sequence goes on along the minus strand of NZ_JACHMQ010000001.1, from coordinate 181,890 downwards.
AACAGGTACGTCGACTTGGCGCGCCCGCCGCGGAACGCGATCCAGTACGCGGCCGGGTAGGCGAGCGCGATGCACGCGACCGTCGCGAGCAGCCCGTACCAGAGCGACCGGACGAACTTGTCGCCGTAGGTGCTGAGCCCGTCGGTGTAGTTCTGCCAGTGCAGCGTCTGCTGGAAGCCGTCGATGAGGTTCCCGGTCTGCAGCGACAGGGACACCATCAGCACCAGCGGGACGAGGAAGAACGCCGCCAGCCACAGCCCGCCCGGAAGGATCATCAGGTACGGCGCGAGCCGTCCCCGCACCCCGCCCATCACGATCCCTTGGAGATCGGTTCGAAGATCTTCTGGTACTCGGTCTCCTCCGCCTGCGTGAGGCGCCGGTAGTGCCGCAGCCGGGCCAGGTCGGCCTGCGACGGGAAGATCAGCGGGCTGGTGCTGAGCCGGGTCAGGTCCCTCTTGTCATCGCCGCCCGCCTGCTCGGCCTTCTGCGCGATGAGCTTCTGGGTGGCCGGGATCGGCGGCATGTAGTTGATGAACTCGGTCAGCGGCGCGTTGTTCTCCGGGACGTAGAGCCAGTTCATGAGGGTCAGCGCGTCCACCGGGTTCTCGGCGGTCTTCGGGATGCACAGGTTGTCGGTCCAGATCGTGCCGCCCTCTCTGGGCACCACGAACTTCACGTCGGGGCTCGTCAGGCTGTACACGTCCCCCGACCACGCCATGGTCATCCACACGTCGCCCTTGCTGACGGCGTCGACGTAGTCCTGGCTGTAGTACTTGCGGACGATGCCCTTGTCGCGCTGCTCGCGCAGCTTGGCGGCGGCCTTCTCCCAGTCCGCCTTCGTCGACTTCTCCGGGTCGATGCCGAGCAGGAACATCCCGAAGTTCCCGAGCTCCTGCGAGTCGCCCATCATGCCGACCTTGCCCTTGTACTTCGGGTCGAACAGCTGGGCGATGCTGGTGATCTCGTCCTTCACGTACTTGGTGTTGTACGCGATCCCGGTGACGCCGGACTCGTACGGGATCGTGAACGCGTTGCCCGGGTCGTAGGACGGGTTCTTGAACGACGGGCCCGCGTTCGCCTGGAAGTTCGGCAGCTTCGACAGGTCGAGCGGCGCCAGGTAGCCGAGCTGGCGGCACTGCTCCAACTGGATCCCGTTCGTCATCACCATCAGGTCGAAGCCGATGGACTGCCCGGCGGCCAGCGGCGCCTGGATCTTCCCGAACCACGGGCCCATCTCCTGGATGACCTCCTTGTAGGTCACCTTGACGCCCGTCTCCTTCTCGAACGCCTTGATGGTCTCCCGGTCGTCCTGCATGTAGCCCGGCCAGTTCGCCCAGTTGAGCCTGCCGCTCTTGGCCTTGCCCGCCCAGTACTTCTCGACGTCGCTCCGGCTGACCTTCTCCTTGCCGCCCTGCCCCTTCACCCCGCACGCCGACAGGGCGAGGCCGGCGCCCGCCGCGCCCATCAGCCTCAGGACGTCGCGGCGGGCGGGCCCGCCCGCGCCGGAACGCGCCAGGCGCGGCCTTGTGAGTCCGCGGAGGAACGCGGGGTCGAACTGGCTCACTGCGGGGCTCCTATCGCGTACGAGTGGCGCGGATCCCACGACAACCAGACGCCGTCGCCGCGCACGGCGATGTCGTCGGCGGACGTCGCGTTCTGCAGGAACACGACGACGTCGGCGCCCGCGGAGGTGGTGATGTTGTAGTTCGTCGACGTCCCGAGGTACACGACCTCGGTCACGGTGCCCCGGACGGCGCACCGCCCGTCCCCCGGCCTGTCCCGCCCGATCCCGATCTTCTCCGGGCGGACGGTCAGCTCCACGCGCTCCCCCGCGACGGCCTCCCGGCCGCCGCGCATCGGGACCTCGATCCGGCCGTCGGGGCCGTGGGAGAGCACCGCGCCGCCCGGCGCCGTCCCGGTGACCTCCCCGTCCAGCAGGTTGGACGTCCCGATGAACCCGGCCACGAACCGCGTCGCGGGATGCTCGTAGATCTCCCGCGGCGTGCCGAGCTGCTCGATCACCCCGTCGTTCATGACGGCGATGCGGTCCGACATCGTCAGCGCCTCGCCCTGGTCGTGCGTCACGTACACGAACGTGACGCCGACCCCCCGCTGGATCCGCTTCAGCTCGACCTGCATCGCCTGGCGCAGCTTCAGGTCGAGGGCGCCGAGCGGCTCGTCGAGCAGCAGCGCCCGCGGCTCGTTGACCAGCGCCCGGGCCAGCGCGACCCGCTGCTGCTGGCCGCCGGACAGCTCGGCGGGACGGCGCCTCTCCCGCCCCGCCAGGTCGACGATCTCCAGCATCTCCCCCACCCGCCGCGTGATGTGCGCCTTCGGAACGCCGCGCCGGCGCAGGCCGAACGCGACGTTCTCGAAGACGCTCATGTGGGGGAAGAGCGCGTACGACTGGAACACCATGTTCACGTCGCGCCTGTTGGGGGGCACGTCCGTGACGTCCTGCCCGCGCAGCCGGACCCGCCCCGCCGTCGGCTCCTCGAAGCCGGCGATCATGCGCATGGTCGTCGTCTTGCCGCATCCGGACGGGCCGAGCAGGGAGAAGAACTCCCCCTCCGCGATCGACAGGTCGACGCCGCGCACCGCCGCCACGGTCTCGCCGTAGGCGTGGTAATCCTTCTCGACCCCCGCGAGTTCGATCGCGGGGACCGCGACGGCCGGATCGTCGCGAGCCGCGGCGGGTTGGGTCTCGGTCATGGGCGGGACTTCCTTCACGGGCTCCGGTCGGCGGCGCTCAGCCGCCGATGTAGTGCATGACGTGCTTGACGCGGGTGTAGTCCTCGATTCCGTACATCGACATGTCCTTGCCGTAGCCGGAGTGCTTGAAGCCGCCGTGCGGCATCTCCGACACCAGCGGGATGTGGGTGTTGACCCACACGGCACCGAAGTCCAGCGCCTTGCTCATGCGCATGGCGCGGCCGTGGTTCTGCGTCCACACGCTGGCGGCCAGGCCGTACTTGACGCCGTTGGCCCACTCGACGGCCTGAGCCTCGTCCGAGAAGCTCTGGACGGTGATGACCGGGCCGAAGACCTCGTTCTGCACCATCTCGTCGTCCTGCCTGAGGCCGCCCACGACGGTCGGTGCGAAGAAGTAGCCGCGGTCCCCCACGCGCTCGCCGCCGGTGAGGACCTTCGCGTGGCTCGGCGCCCGCTCGATGAAGCCCTGGACGCGCTCCAGCTGGTTCGCGTTGTTCACCGGCCCGTAGAAGGCGTCGGCGTCGCCGGGAGGCCCGACGACCGTGCCCTTGGCGGCCTCGGTGAGCGCCTCGGTGAACTCCCCGTGCAGCCGGTCGGCGACCAGCACGCGGGTGGCCGCCGTGCAGTCCTGGCCCGCGTTGAAGTACCCGGCCTCGGCGATGCCCGTCGCCGCCGCCTCGACGTCGGCGTCGTCGAACACCACGACCGGCGCCTTGCCGCCGAGCTCCAGGTGCACCCGCTTGAGGTCCTTGGCCGCCGACGCGGCGACCTCCATGCCGGCCCGCACGCTCCCGGTGATCGACACCATCTGCGGCGTCGGGTGCTCCACCAGCGAGCGTCCGGTGCCGCGGTCGCCGCAGACCACGTTGAACACGCCCGGGGGCAGGAACTCGGCCGCGATCTCCGCCAGCATCAACGTGCTCGCCGGGGTCGTCTCGGACGGCTTGAGCACCACGGTGTTGCCCGTCGCCAGCGCCGGCCCGATCTTCCAGATCGCCATCATCATCGGGTAGTTCCAGGGCGTCACCTGGGCGCACACCCCGATCGGCTCCCGCCGGATCGAGGAGGTGTGGTCGGCCATGTACTCGGCGGACGCCTTGCCCTCCAGCACCCGGGACGCCCCAGCGAAGAACCGGAGGTTGTCCACCATCGGCGGCACCTCCTCGTCCAGGGTCATCTGGACCGGCTTGCCGGTGTCCCGGCTCTCCGCCCTGACGAGGTCCTCCGCCCGCTTCTCGACCGCGTCCGCGAAGCGCAGCATCGCCAGGCTCCGCTCTCCCGGCGTGGCGTCGCGCCAGGCGGGGAACGCGTCGGACGCCGCGCGGAACGCGGCGTCGACGTCCTCGGCGCCGGACACGGGCGCCTCCGCGTACGTCTCGCCGGTGCTGGGGTCGACCACCTCCAGCGTCCGCCCGTCCTTGGCGTCGACGTACTCTCCGCCGATAAAGTTGCGCAGCCTCTCGCCGCTCATCCTCAGGTCCCTCCTGGGCACTGTCGCCCGTTGTGTCCTGTTGGCCCGACCCTTACAGAGGAGTCCGTCCAACACAAGTGATTCCGTTGTTACGATCGAATTTCACGACTGATTCACTTGGTCCAGGGGCCTCACACCCTCGATGCCGCAGCTAGGAGAACCGGATGGAACGGGCAGCCCGCGTCCAGCTCGACGAGACCGCCAAGCAGATCATCGAGCAGCTCCAGCAGGACGGCCGCCGCTCCTACGCCGCCATCGGCAAGGCCGTGGGCCTCTCCGAGGCCGCCGTGCGCCAGCGCGTGCAGAAGCTCCTCGACACCGGCGTCATGCAGATCGTCGGTGTCACCGACCCGCTGATGCTCGGCTTCCACCGCCAAATGATGATCGGTGTCAGGTGCGAGGGCGACCTGGAGAAGACCGCCGACGAGCTCGCGGCCCTCGACGAGATCGACTACGTCGTCATCACCGCGGGCTCGTTCGACATCCTTCTGGAGCTCGTCTGCGAGGACGACGAACGTCTGCTGGAACTTCTCGGCCGTATCCGCGCCATTCCGGGCGTCGTCTCCACCGAGAGCTTCGTGTACCTCAAACTTCGCAAACAGACCTACTCCTGGGGGACCCGCTGACTCCGCCGGACGACCCGCCGATTCTCGTTCTCAGAGGGGATGTCCTGGCAACACCTCGCGGCGTACTTTGAAAGGCCGCAAGGAAGGAGACCGGCCATGCCCGAGTCGGTTCGCCAGGACCTTCCGGCCGATCCCGCCGACGATCACATCACCTTCCGTACCACCGCGGAGCAGTTTCTCGTGATCCGCGCGGCGGCCGAGCTGATCGGCTGGTCGGTCACGGACTTCGTCCTGTCAGCCGCCCTGGACCGCGCCGAGCGCGACCTCTACGAACACGCCGCCGCGCAAGAGGCGGCAGAGCCCGCCCCCGACCCGATCCCTCCCTACACGGCCCTACTGCTGGCCCTGTCCTAACCGACCAAAGGCAACACACCACGCCCACCCCTCGGCGGCGGCCCAGCAAACCCACCATCCCCCACCCAGGCCGACCACCGGCGCCGCCGCCGCCAAGGGAAGCGCTCCAGAGCGCCCCGGAAGCGCCTCGGGAAACACCTCGGAAGCGCCGACCACGCTCGCAGAGAGCACTCACGATCTCCCCGCCCCGGGTTACGACCGACCACACCCTCACTCCCGACTGGATCGCCGACGTCGCCCGCTTCGCCCTCCGCCAGCGCCGACGGTGACCGTCACGACCGGGCGCAACTCCACGACCCTGACGGCGTCCAGGGCGTTACGGCGAACTCGATCTTGCAGAGTCTGCTTGCGGGCGGCGGTCCGGCGGCTTCTTAGGCCATCTCGAGGCGTTGGGAGCGGCCTTCCGGCGGATGGCCCAGCGTTTGCAGCCGACGCCTTTGAAGCCCAGGCTCATGACCGCGGGGTAGACGCTCTTGAGGGCGGGTCGTTGCTTGAGGCACCGGCCGCCCGGACCTGAGCCGTCCGCCCCGGATGAGAAGGTGATCAGCGAAGCCTTCGGGGACCGTAGGTCGTGTCCGGCCGTTTGCGGTTGCTTGCGGGTGGGGGCTGGAGAATAGGGGGATGGGTGAGGCTGTGAGCAAGGCGTGTCTGTTCTGCGAAATCATCAAGGGAGAGCGGCCCGCGCACGTCGTGCTGGACGCGCCGGACGCGATGGCGTTCCTCGACACCCGGCCGCTTTTCAAGGGGCACACGCTGCTGGTCCCCCGGACGCACTACGAAACGCTCACGGATCTGCCCGAAGACCTACTAGGGCCGTTCTTCGCTCAAGCCCAACGCCTTGCCGAGGCGATGGAGTCCGTCCTCGAAGCAGCCGGCTCCTTCGTCGCCATGAACAACCGGATCAGCCAGAGCGTCCCCCACCTGCACGTACATGTGGTGCCGCGCAACCCCAAGGACGGCCTCCGCGGCTTCTTCTGGCCACGTCAGAAATACGCCTCCGACTCCGAGGCCGCCGACTACGCGGCCCGCCTCGCCAAGGCACTAACCACCCCCACTTGACCCAAAACCTTGACGGCTCTCACCAACCTCCGCCGCCAGCGCGGCGGGCCCGCGACGGCGTACCGGGCGGCCAAAGCTCCCAAGACGTGCAGGTAGAGGCGGACCACGACAAGGCCGGTGCACCAGCCCCAAGAACAGGCTGAGACCCCACCCCTGGACTCTGCCAGCGGTGACCTGGAACTCGAAGAGCCGCAGGCCGCGAGGGTCGGGCGCAGGTGGTGTAAGTGGGGGCTAACGCCATCCTTACGCGGAGGTCTCTACAGTTCCGGTGCCATGCGGCTGGAGCGTGTCGCCTTCCGTTATCGGCGCCGAGACCCCTGGGTTCTCCAGGACGTCACGGTGTCGCTTCCCCCAGGAAGCGTGACTGAGGTGACCGGGCATAACGGCGCGGGGAAGTCCACGCTGCTCCGCGTGATGGCCGGCCTGCGCAGGCCGCGAGCGGGCGTGGTCGAAGGCCGTCCCGCACGAGTGGGATATGCGCCGGAGCGGTTCCCGGTCGACCAGCCGTTCAGCGTCCGGGCCTACCTGGGCCACATGGCGGCCATGCGCCGCGTCCCCGCCAGCACCGGCGAGGTCTGGGCAGAGCGGCTTGCCTTTGACCACCTCCTCGATGTGCGGCTGTCCGAGCTGTCGAAGGGCAGCGCTCAGAAGATCGGGCTCGCGCAGGCACTCATGGCGGACCCGGAGTTGCTCGTCTTGGACGAGCCCTTCGCGGGCCTGGACGCCGCCACCCGCGATTCGCTCCCCGAGCTGATCTCTGAGTTGGCATCGCGCGGCTCCACGGTCGTCGTCAGCGACCACCAGCGCTGCATCGAGGCGATGCCCGGCGTCGACCGCCTGAACGTCGCCAACGGCTCGGTGACCCCTCTCGGCCCCGGGGACTCCAGCCCTTGGACCGTCCTGGAGGTCGAGGTGCCCGGTGACGAGGCCGACACCGTGGAGACGAAGCTGAGGGCCGACGGCTACCGGGTGCGGAGGCGTCAGGAGTGATCGCACTCGTCCTATTCCACGTGGCGGGTTATCTCCGCTCGCTCCGTGTTCTGCAGCCGCTGATCGTCGTGGCCCTCCTCGTGGCGTTGGTCCTCGCGCAGGGACCGAGCGGCCCGGACGCCGGCGAACTCGCGGTACGGACCTTCGCGGACGTGGCGGCGATCATGTTCCCCGTGTGGGCGTGGGCGGCCCGCGCCCTCCTCGACACACAACCCGACGAACAGCGCGCTCTGACCGCCATCGCGGCCTGTCGCCCGTCCGCGCCCACGTGGGCGGGCCTGCTCGCGGCGTATGGGGTGAACGTCTCCCTGGGCGTCGTGGCACTGGCCATCCCTCTCATCCAGGCTCTCCAGGCGGGCTCACCAGGTCGGGCGGTCTTGGCAGGCTGCGCGTTGAACCTCCTCGTCGCCGTCCCCGGCACGCTGCTCGGAGCATGGACGAGCCGCATCATCATCCCCGATCCCGGAATCTCGCTGCTGGCGCTCCTCGGCGGCGCGACCGCCCTCCTGCTCCTGGGCATGGGACGGCTCTCCTGGCTTTCCGTCCCAATGATCGATTGGATGCGCGCAGCTCACGACGGCCCGAACGTCTTCGTCTCGCACTTCCCCACCACCGCCCTCCACCTCCTGATCTGGTCCGCGGCAGTAGGCACGGCCTACTTCTTCACCACCCACCAAACCCACTGAACGCCAGCACCTTCAGATCACCAGCCCCTAGACCGCTCCCACCTTCTGCCCGCCGGCCCCCCTCCGCACCCCGGCTAACGCGCCAGCGCTCTCTCACTCCCCCGCGCCTCCGCCCCTAGCGCACCGTTGGCGCGCGTCCGCACCCGCTTCACCTCGTCAGGCCACCCTCCCCTCGGCGCGCCGCCACCGCCGCCTCGCCGACCCTGCGCCCCCAGGGTCCGCTCGTCCCTCTCCCCAGTGCCTTGAGAAACCGGTCGGACAGGAACCACGCGGACGATGACCGCGGAGGCCGTTCTCCACTGGAGTAGGTAAGCGACGGCCTCTGCCTGCCCTCGATTGAGGGAGGGCCTGCGGGGCCGGACCGCGCCATCGCGACTGCGGGCTGACGCCTCTTGTCGGCGTCCGTTCGCGGCCATCGCTGCCGCTGAGTGCTTGGGAGGGCTGCCGGGTCGTCGCCGAGGGGCGTTGCCCGCCGGGTCCTGTGGCCCAGTGGGCGCGCTGTTGCGCGGCCTGATCCGACTTGGCGAGTGTTAGTTCGAGAGATGCCTCGGGGTGGGTCACGCGGCCTGGACGGTTAGCCATGTCTGCTCCAAGGGGGTGTCGCGGCGGTTGCAGAAGTAGATGCGGCCCGGGTCCCCCCAGTACCAGCCGAGGCGGTCGTCGGAGTCGAGTTGGAGGAGGAGGTGCCACTCCTCGACCGCGCGTTGTTCGTCCGGTGTGAGGGCCGGAGGATTGAGGGAGTTCAGGGTGCGGCCGGTCGAGGCGTACAGACAGTCAGGGCCGACGGGACGCTGGACGAGGGTCGGCCAGCCGCCCAGTTGGTGGGCGGGCGCTTCGTCCGGGCAGGTGTGGCGTGTCCACGCGGCGTGCAGTTGTTCGTATACGGGCACGATGCCGTCGTAGACCATCTCCAGGCGCTGGACCACGGCCTCCTGGGGAGAAGGCAGGGAGAGGAACGGAGCGGCGCCCAGCGTGGTCTGCGGGTAGGAGCGGCTGCCCGGTGGCGGGGTCGCAGGGCGGAGGTCGCCGGTGAAGACGCGCCAGCCGTCGCGTTGGCCGGGCTCGTCGCCCCAAGGACGGGGTGTCTCGCTCGCGTAGTAGAACGCGGCGCGGCAAGCGGGCAGGCCCGGGACCCTCGGCAGGCCGGCGAAGTCGATCGCGCCTAAGAAGTCGAGCGGGCGGCCGTCCCAGGTGGGCCATGACTCGTCGGGCGGCAGTTGCGGGGTGCCTCCGAGGTGGACGGGCACCTCACCGAGGGTGGAGAGGCGCAGCCCGGGTTTGGTCAGGGGCAGCAGGATGGCCGTGATCTCCGGCGCGAGGAAGGCGTCGAACAGGGCTCGGAGCCGTCGGTACTGTACGGCGAAAGGATCCATGCACGTAGCGTGGCGCGCCCCTCACGCGGCGCGCGACGTCCCGCGAAAATGTGGATAACTTCGTCAGCGTTCGAGGGCGGCCGCGAGTTGGAGCAGGAAGCGGTCGATCTCCTGCTCGTCGTAGCCGGGTCCGAACCGGACGGTGCGGAACGCACTTTCCCGTACGTCCCGGGCGGTCACGGGCGGGGCGGCTCCGCGCAGGCCGGCGATCACGCGCTCGAGAAAGGCGTCCACGTCGCGCACGTCGTAGCCGGGGCGCAGGCCGGCCCCGGAGAACCGCGCGTTCTGGATCCAGTTGATCAGCCAGGCCGGCTGGGCGCGGGTGCGGCCGGGACGCTCCCCGATCGGCGCCCGGGCCTGGAGCTCCCTGATGCACTCGCGGAGCAGCTCGTCCACGGCACGGTGGTCGTAGCCGCGGAGGACGGTGGTGAAGCGGGCCCCGCGCACCTCGTCCGCTGACACCGGGGGCCCGCCGTTCAGCGCTTGTGAGATCCGTTTGAGCAGGGCGTCGACCTGGTTCCGGTCGTAGCCCCGCAAGACCACCGGCAGCCGTGTACCCGTCTTCACCGGCACCGCGCTCCTCAGCCGTGTCCCCGCGCTCCGCGAGGCGCCGGGAACCGCGCCCGCGGCGCGCTCAGTCCTTGGTCGCCGCGGCCAGCTGCCCGCAGGCCCCGTCGATCTCCCTGCCCCGAGTGTCACGCACCGTGACCGGGACCCCGTGGGCCTCCAGGCGCCGGACGAACTCGCGCTCGTCCTCGGGCCGGGAGGCGGTCCACTTGGAACCCGGCGTTGGGTTCAACGGGATCAGATTGACGTGAACCAGATGGCCGCGCAAGAGCCTTCCGAGAAGGTCGGCCCGCCAGGCCTGGTCGTTGATGTCCTTGATGAGGGCGTACTCGATCGAGACGCGGCGCCCGCTGCGCTCGGCGTAGGCCCACGCGGCGTCCAGCACCTCGGAGACCTTCCACCGGTTGTTGATGGGGACGAGGTCGTCGCGCAGCTCGTCGTCGGGGGCGTGCAGGGAGACGGCAAGCCTGACCGACATGTCTTCGGCGGCGAGCTTCTCGATGGCCGGAACGAGCCCGACCGTGGAGACCGTGACGGAACGCTGGGAGATGCCCAGCCCGGCGGGTGCCGGATCGGTGATGCGCCTGACCGCGCCCATCACTGCCTTGTAGTTGGCCAGGGGCTCGCCCATGCCCATGAAGACGATGTTGGAGACGCGGCCCGGGCCCCCTGGGACGCGCCCACTGGCGAGTGCGCGCGCGCCCGCAGCGACCTGCTCGACTATTTCGGCCGTGGAAAGGTTGCGGGTGAGCCCGGCCTGGCCGGTCGCGCAGAAGGGGCAGTTCATCCCGCAGCCCGCCTGGGACGAGACACACATCGTCGCCCGGTCTGGGTACCGCATCAGAACCGACTCGAACAGGACGCCGTCGAAAGCCTTCCAGACGGTCTTAAGGGTCGTTCCCCCGTCGCAGTCAAGCTCGCGTACCGGGGTCAGCAGCGAAGGCAGCAGCTCGGACACCAGGCGATCCCGAACGGCGGCCGGCAGGTCCGTCATCTTGGCGGGATCGTCGACGAGGCGCGCGAAGTAGTGGCGCGAGAGCTGGTCGGCACGGAACGGCTTCTCCCCCAGCTCGGCGACCGCCTCGCGACGCTCGGCCGTGGTGAGGTCGGCGAGATGCCTCGGCGGCTTGCCGCGCCTCGGTGCGGCGAAGACGAGCTTCGCCGGGGTCTTCTCGGGTGCGGCGCCGGTCGCGGAGGGCTGGGTGGTAGACATGGTCCTTCCAGTGTCGCAAACACCTGCGCGTGCATCGTCCGTCCTGAACGGCCGCCCATACCTGAACAGCGACATTCCTGCACACGGCCTTGTCTGCGACTAAGGTCTCGATCATGTCGGTTTTGCGCAGGGGCGCCGCCGCGCCCCGGGGGTCAGCGGCCACGGTCGTCCACGCGGCCAGCCCGTACGGCAGCCGGCGGCTCACCTTGGAGACCGACGGCGAGGTCACCGCTGCCTACCTGAAGGACGCGCGCGACTCGGTGGTCGGAGCGGTCTGGGTAGCGAACCACCGCGAGGCCCCACGGGAACTGGACCGGTCGCGGCTCGACGCGGGCCTCGCGCCCCTGCTGCCGGAGTCCCATGTGCGCCATCCCGCAGGACGCCCGGCACTGGACCCCGACGCGCTGGAGGTCGTCTGGTTCGAGGAGGGCGACGGTGTGGCCCTTCTAGAGGAGGGCGACCTCCTGCTAGTGATCCCCGGCTGGTCTGACATGGGACGCGGCATCCCCGGCTACGCCCGCGACGCCACGCATCAGAGCCCGTTCGCCTTCCCTCTGGACGAGGGGATCGAGGACTTCGGGCCCCGTGTCCACCAGGCGCGCGAGCACTGGAAGAGGTGCCTCGCAGACGGCTCCTGGGCGGAGTTCCAGCAGTCGGTCCTCGGTCACCTCCTGCAGCGGCTGGGCCCCAGTGGCCACTACTGGCACGATGTCGGACGTCAGCTGGCGGGCGGTAGGCCGAGCATGGCCCCCACAGTGGGGGTCTCGGAGCGGCCCGCAAGAGGCGACCGGGAGTTCACCGTTCTGAGCACGGTCGGGATGAGCCGCCAGCGGATGCCCACGGTCGAACTGTACGAGGACGACGTCGCCCCATACGGACGCATCGAACTGGCCGTCGCCAGTACTCTGCCCAGCCAGCGGTCGGGCAGCATCTTCCCGTGGCTGGCGCAGTACCCGTGGCGCTCCGTGACGTGGTTCGCGCCTGGGGACGTCGTCAAGTGGTACCACGAGGCTCGTACGTTCCCCCTCGGCAATGGCGAGTCGTCCTGGGAGGGCGTGCTTCTCCTGGACGACCCCAACCGTCTGGCGGGTCCTGAGGCGCCTGGCATGACCGGACTGACGCTCAACGGCGACGCCGTCCGATGGCTGTGGCTCGTGCCCATCACGGGCGAGGAACACCGGTTCGCCAAGAGCGAGGGGTCAGACGCCCTTATCCGGCGTCTGGCACAGCAGGGCCGTTCCTGGGTCGTCTCCTAGAAGACTTGACCCACAGGGGCGGTCCGCAGGGCGGCCCTGAAACCCCCCCTCAGGGCGTCCTAGCTGGGGACGAACAATTCCAGCAGCAGCCACACGACGGGGGCCGTCGCGACGAGGGAGTCGAGGCGGTCCATCACTCCTCCGTGGCCGGGCAGAAGCGTTCCCATGTCCTTGATCCCGAGGTCCCGCTTGATCATCGACTCGACGAGGTCGCCGGCGGTCGCGGTGACCACGGCCGCGAGCCCGATGATCACGCCTTGCCAGATGTGGCCGCCGTCCAGGAGCCACCACACCAGCCACCCGCCGACGATCATGCAGGTGACGGCGGACCCGGTGACGCCCTCCCAGGTCTTCTTGGGGCTGATCGTGGGCGCGAGCTTGTGCTTGCCCAGGAAGGACCCGGCGAAATACCCGCCGATGTCGCTGGCGACGGTGGTGGCGATGAAGATGACGGTGCGGTGGTCGCCGTCGTCGGGACGCATCAGAAGCGCGACGATCCCGCCCATCAGCACCAGATAGCCGGCCACGAGCGACCCGGCGGTGACGTCCCGCACGTATCCGGAGGCGCCTTCGGTCATGCGCGTCATCAGCAGCGCCAGGACCGTCAGCGAGACCGCCGCGATGGTGGCGGTGGCGCCCCAAACGTAGGCGACGACGGGCGTGCCGACCATTCCCGTCGCGACAGGGATGAACGGGACGCGTATGTCACGGCTCTTGAAAGCCTCGGTCAGTTCCCGCATACCGAGGAAGAGGAACACGACCATCACGGCAAGGAAGATCTCCTTGACCGTGTACAACGAGAGCAGCACGAGAGCGCCGAGAGCGACGCCCACGCCTATGGCGAGCGGAAGGTTCCGCCCCGTCCTGCTTTCTGGCTTCCCAGCGGGCGTCGCACCGCCGGAAGGCGGGGAGCCACCGGAGGACGGGGGGTCGCCGGAGCCGTCCCGCCCCTGCCCGGGGGGCGAGGCCAGTGCGTCTCCGGGGGGTGGGCCGGCCATGTCGACCTCCGGCTCGTCCGGGGAGCCCGAGGGCTCCCCGGCGTCGTCAAGTCTCATCAAACTTCGAGCAGTTCGGCCTTCTTGTGCTCAAGTAGCTCGTCGATCTGCGCAACGTAGCGGTGCGTCGTGTCGTCGAGTTCCTTCTCGGCACGCCTGACCTCGTCCTCGCCGACCTCGCCGTCCTTCGCGAGCTTGTCGAGGGCGTCCTTCGCACGGCGCCGGATGTTGCGGATAGAGACCCGGCTCTCCTCCGCCTTGGTGCCGGCGACCTTGATGAACTCCTTGCGGCGCTCTTCCGACAGATCCGGGAAGACGACCCGGATGACGTTGCCGTCGTTGGAGGGGTTCACACCGAGGTCGCTGTCGCGAATGGCCCTCTCCACCGCCTGCATGGACGACTTGTCGAAGACCTGGACGATGACCATCCGCGGCTCGGGGAGCGTGAACGACGCGAGCTGGTTGATCGGCGTCGGCGTCCCGTAGTACTCGGCCGTGATCTTGTTGAACATGGCGGGGGTGACGCGGCCGGTGCGGATGGCCTGGAAGTCCTCCTTGGCGACCGCGACCGCCTTCTCCATCTTCTCCTCGGCTTCGAGGAGGGTCTCGTCGATCACTGTGACTCCCGTGTCATCTGGTCGGCCCTGGTCCTGCGGTTCCGCGACGCGTCCGGCGCGGCCGTGGGCTGCGGTCAGCCCTCCGCCGGGCTGACCAGCGTGCCGATCTTCTCACCCCGGACGGCCCGGACGATGTTGCCCTGCCCCATGAGGTCGAAGACCACGATGGGGAGCGCGTTGTCCATGCAGAGGCTGATGGCCGTGGCGTCCATGACCTTCAGGCTCCGCTGTAGAACTTCACCGTATTCCAAACGGTCGAACTTGACCGCGTCTGGATTCTTTCGGGGATCGGCATCGTAGACACCGTCCACTTGCGTGGCCTTCAGGACCGCCTCGGCACCGATCTCCAGCGCGCGCTGGGCGGCGGTGGTGTCGGTGGAGAAGAACGGCTGACCGAGCCCGGCGCCGAAGATGACCACGCGGCCCTTCTCCAGGTGCCGGATGGCGCGGCGCGGGATGTAGGGCTCGGCCACCTGGCTCATGGTGATGGCTGTCTGCACGCGCGTGTCGAGCCCGAGCTTCTCCAGGAAGTCCTGCAGGGCCAGGCAGTTGATGACGGTGCCGATCATCCCCATGTAGTCGGCGCGCCCGCGGTCCATGCCGCGCTCGGCCATGACGGCCCCGCGGAACATGTTCCCGCCGCCGCACACGACCGCCACCTGCACGCCGTCCCGGACGGCTTCGGCGATCGCCTCGGCGACGTGCTGGACGACCTCCGGGTCGATGCCGAGCGGGTCGCGTCCGGCGAAGGCCTCGCCCGAGAGCTTCAGGAGCACCCTCTTCCAGCCCGCGCGCGGCGCGTGCTGGGCGGACGACGAGGCCGCCGTCGCGCTACTGGTCGTCTTGTCCGGCACGTCGGCGGCCTCCTCGTTGCGTTCGCTATGTCTCGGGTACTCGTTTCCAGAGTGCCCTTAAGCCTGCCCGACCTTGAAGCGGGCGAAGCGGACGACCTTCACGCCGGCCTCGTCGAGGACCTTCGCGATCGTCTTCTTGTTGTCCTTCACGAACGCCTGCTCCACGAGCACGAAGTCGCGGAAGTAGGCGTTCACCCGCCCCTCGACGATCTTCGGGATGGCCTGCTCGGGCTTGCCCTCGTCACGGGTGAGCTGCTCGGCGAGCGCCCGCTCCTTCTCGATCGCCTCGGCGGGGATCTCCTCGCGGGTGAGGTACTTGGGGGCCATCGCCGCGATCTGCTGGGCGACGTCCTTGGCGACCTCGGCGTTCTCGCTGTCCAGCTCGACCAGCACGCCGGTGGTCGGCGGCAGCGACGGGTCGGACTTGTGCAGGTAGCTGGCCACGTAGGCGCCCTGGAAGTGGGCGAACCGGCGGAGCTCCAGCTTCTCGCCGATCTTGGCGCTGTTCTCCTCGATCAGGGCCTGGACGGTCTTGCCGGGCTCGATCTCGGTGGTCAGCAGGCCGGCGGCGTCCGTGACGCCGCTGGCGGCCGCGAACTCGACCAGGCGCTGGGCGAGCTCGATGAACTGCTCGTTCTTCGCGACGAAGTCGGTCTCGCAGTTGAGCTCCAGGAGCGCCCCGTCACCGGAGTTCGCAAAGTGCTCGGCGACCAGGCCGTTGGCGGCGGTGCGCTCGGCGCGCTTGCCGACGTCCTTGGCGCCCTTGAGACGCAGCAGCTCGGTCGCCTTCTCGAAGTCGCCGTCCGCCTCGGTGAGGGCGTTCTTCACGGCCATCATGCCGGAGCCGGTCAGGTCGCGCAGCCGCTTGACGTCAGCGGCGGTGAAGTTGGCCATCGCTCTCTTCGCTTCTCTCGTCGTTGGTCGTGTGACCCGCGACGGTCCCGGCGGCGTCCACGTGGACGCCGCCGGGACCGCGGGATCAAGCCTGCTCGGCCTCGGCGGCCTTCGGAGCCTCTTCGGCCGGGGCGGCCTCGGGGGCCGCAGCAGCCTCGGGGGCCTCGGGGGCCTCCGCCGGAGCTTCGGCCGGCGCCTCGGCGGGAGCCTCGGCAGCGGCGGCCTCGGTCTCGGCCGGGGCCTCGGCGGCGCCGTCGGCCTCGCCGGGCTTCAGCAGGTTGCGCTCCCACTCGGCAAGAGGCTCGCTGCCGGCGGCCGCGGTGCCCTCGGCGGGCTTCTCGTCGCCACCGGACGCGGCACCCGCGCGGGCGATGAGGCCGTCCGCGACGGAGTCGGCCACGACGCGGGTCAGCAGGCTGACGCTGCGGATGGCGTCGTCGTTGCCCGGAACCGGGTAGTCGACCTCGTCGGGGTCGCAGTTGGTGTCGAGGATGGCCACGACCGGGATGCCGAGCTTCTTGGCCTCGTTGACCGCGATGTGCTCCTTCTTGGTGTCCACGATCCAGATGGCGCTCGGAACCTTCGCCATGTCGCGGATACCGCCGAGGGTGCGCTCCAGCTTGTCCTTCTCGCGGCGCAGGCCGAGGAGCTCCTTCTTGGTCATGCCGGAGCCGGCCACGTCGTCGTAGTTGATCTCCTCCAGCTCCTTGAGCCGGGTGAGCCGCTTGTGGACGGTGGAGAAGTTCGTGAGCATGCCGCCCAGCCAGCGCTGGTTGACGTAGGGCATGCCGACCCGGGTCGCCTGCTCGGCGATGGACTCCTGGGCCTGCTTCTTGGTGCCGACGAACAGGATCGTCCCGCCGTGGGCGACCGTGGCCTTGACGAACTCGAACGCGCGGTCGATGTAGGACAGCGACTGCTGCAGGTCGATGATGTAGATGCCGTTGCGCTCGGTGAGGATGAAGCGCTTCATCTTCGGGTTCCACCGGCGGGTCTGGTGGCCGAAGTGGACGCCGCTCTCGAGGAGCTGCCGCATGGTGACGACGGGTGCCATTGCCCGTGTTCTCCTTCTCTGGCCCTGTCGGGCCCCATTTGGTTATCTGCCTGCGCCCGGGTGCTGCCCCACCGTCGCCGAGGCGACGGACCGAGGGACTGCGCCCCACCAGGTTCGCGGTGGCATGCGGACGCGTGAAATCAGCCGCCGGGATACCTCCAGGCGGCTGTGACCCGTTGCCGGGTCTGGGTCCAGTCCGCTCTGGGAGCGGCTTCTCTCCGCCTGCCCTGAAGCGGAACGGCGACGGCCTGGCCCTGGCCGGTGCCCTCTCGGACACACATACAGATTATCAGGGCGCGAAGGTGGCCGGGCCTCAAGGATTCCCGCGGTTATCCACAGTTCGCGAACCCCGTCGACGAACCGTCCCGCCGCCGGGCAGGGTTCGGTCCATGACCGTGTTCTCGCTGCTCCTCACGTGCATGATCGCCATCGGGTCGCCCGGCCTGGACGCCTGGCGCTGGCCTTTAGGGCCGCCGGCCCCTCGGGTGGTGCGCGGCTTCTCGCCTCCGGCCGTCCCCTGGGGCGCGGGCCACCGGGGCGTGGACCTCGCGGCGCGTCCGGGGCAGGCCGTCTACGCCGCCGGGCCGGGCCGTGTCGCGTACGCCGACGATCTGGCTGGACGAGGCGTCGTGACGATCGACCACGGCGTCCTGCGAACCACGTACCTGCCCGTCCGGCCCAGTGTCCGCACCGGCCGCCGTGTCATGTCCGGCACGCGGATCGGCGTCCTGGATCGGGTGATGCTCCACTGTCCCATGACGTGCCTGCATTGGGGTCTGCGCCGCGGTGCCCTGTACCTGAATCCGCTCAACCTCGTCCAGCGTCAGGTGCGTCTCCTGCCTCTCTGGCGGCAGCCCACGGCAACGGCGGCGCCTCACCCCGCCGGTTCGACGTCTCCGCAGCCGAGGATGGTGCTGCGCGACGCCGCCACGGCCACGGGCGGAGCACTGTCGGGCATGCTCCTGTCCTTCGCCCTGGCCTTCGCCTGGCGTCGAACACGCCTCCGCTTCCGACTGCACCGCCGCCGCCAGCAGCCGCCGGGCGTCATCAACCTTTCTCAGGAACGCCACCTGCGCCGCGCTCCCTGACCGGTCCCGTTCCCGCCGCCCGGCTCCACCCGGGCCGGGCGGCCAGGCGGCCCTGCCGAGGACGACAGAAGAGTCACAGCGATCGATGCAACCCACCGAACTGCACCCGCGCTTTTCCGCCGCCCAACGCTCCAGAGTCAGATGACGACCTAAATTCGGCGTTGGCGTAGGGCAACGCGCCCCTCTTGGCTAGTCGGAACGGGTGCCTCGGGGGTGGGCTTGGCGGTGGACTTGCCTCAGGCGTTCGGCCGATACGTGCGTGTAGATCTGGGTCGTCTGCAAGGACGCGTGACCGAGGATCTCTTGGACGCTGCGCAGATCGGCGCCGCCTTCGAGGAGGTGGGTGGCGGCGGAGTGGCGGAGGCCGTGCGGACTGAGGTCGGGGATCTGTCCCACCTCCGAGATCCTCGTGTGGACGATCCGCCGGGCGCTGGTCGGGTGCAGGCGGCCTCCGCGTGCCCCGAGGAAGAGGGCGGGGCCGCTGTCGGGGGTCGCGAGTTCCGGGCGTCCGGCGCGCAGCCAGTCCTGAACGGCGCGGACGGCGGGCTCTCCTAGAGGCACCGTGCGCTCACGCCCGCCCTTACCCATGACTCGCACTGTCCGGCGGCCGGTGTCCAGGTCGTCGACGTCGAGCCCGCACAGTTCGCTCACACGGACTCCCGTGCCGTAGAGAACCTCCAGGACGGCCAAGTCCCGAAGTCCCACGGGGCCTTCGGCGTCCACGGTGTCCAGGAGATGCGCCGCGTCGTCCTGGGTGAGCACGGTAGGGAGATCGCGCCGTCGTTTAGGTGTGCCCAGCAGCAGACCGGGGTCGTTCTCAAGAAGCCGTCGCCGGCACAGATGGCGGGTGAACGCGCGGACTGCGGCCGTCCGTCGGGCCAGGGTCGCCCGGGAGCGGCCGAGCGCATGCTGACGGGCGAGCCATGCCCGCAGCACCGAGACATCCAGTTCGCTCGGCTCCGTCAGACCGGCAAGGGCGGCATAGGCGCAGAAGTCGGCTAGATCGCCGAGATAGGCCCGCAGGGTGTGGGGCGAGACGTCCCGCTCGGCGCGCAGGTGACGGCCGAACTCGGCGACGGCGTCCTCCATCGCGTTGGTCACAGGCGTCACGCTGCGCCAAGGCCCCGACCGAAGCAAGCACCGAACCCCGGTTTCGAGTGAATCACCCGGAACCTCCGCCACGTTATCCACAGAACGTCGTTCTCCGACTACGTTCCGCATCCCTCCGGCACTGTCGAAGTCCGGAGGTGAGGCTCATGACCGCCCACATCACTCTCGGCCGCCGCGGCGAGGACGCCGCCGTCCGGTACCTGACCGGACTCGGCTGGACGATCCTCGACCGCAACTGGCGGTGCCCTGAGGGAGAACTGGACATCATCGCCCATGACGGGCGACGGCACGTCGTGTGCGAGGTGAAGACCCGCCGGTCGGCCCGCTTCGGTGACCCCTTGGACGCGATCACCGTCGAGAAGGCCGCCCGGTTGCGGCGGCTGGCCTGGCGGTGGGCCGCCGCGCACGGCGTCGGCGGCGCGCCGATGCGGGTGGACGCGCTCGGCCTGATCGGCGACGGCGACGACTTCGCGATCGACCACCTGAAGGAGGTGTGCTAGATGACGCTGGCCAGAACGCGCTCGGTCTCCCTCGTCGGTGTGGACGGGTTCGTCGTGGACGTCGAGGCGGCCATCACCAGCGGCGTCCCAGGCCTGCACCTCGTCGGCCTCCCGGACACGGCCCTGAGCGAGGCCCGCGACCGTGTCAGGGCGGCGATCTTCAATTCCGGCGAGGACTGGCCCAACCGCCATGTCACGGTCTCGCTCTTCCCGGCGAGCATGCCGAAAAAGGGCGCGACCTTTGATCTGGCCATAGCCATCGCGCTACTCGGGGCAGCGGAGGTGGTTCCTCCGCGCAGCTGCGCGGAGATGGTGCTGATCGGCGAGCTGGGCCTGGACGGGCGCGTCCGCCCCGCCCAGGGTGTGCTGCCCGCGGTGCTGGCCGCCGCGAACCGCGGGTTCCGCACGGTCGTCGTCCCGCGCGCCAACGCCGAGGAGGCCGAGCTCGTCCCGGGCACCAAGGTGGTGCCCGCGAGCACACTCCGCGGGCTGCTGTGCTTACTGCGCGACGAACCACCGCCCTTCGAGGAGGAAGAAGAGGACTCTCCGACACCGCCCAAGGGGTTCGGCCTACGGCAACAGGACATCCCGCCCGATCTGGATCTGGCAGACGTCAGAGGCCAGGCCGAGGCCCGCCGTGCTCTGGAGATCAGCGCCGCCGGAGGGCACCACCTGTTCTTCGCCGGTCCACCGGGCTGCGGGAAGACGATGCTCGCGGAGCGGCTCCCGACGCTGATGCCTCCCCTCGAACCGGAGGTCGCCCTGGAGGTCACCGCGATCCACTCCGTCGCCGGGACCCTCAGGCCGGGCCAGCCCCTGATCACGCAGCCGCCGTTCTACGCGCCGCACCACACGGCCTCCCGCGCCTCGATGGTCGGCGGCGGCTCGGGCCGCGTGCTCCAGCCGGGCGCGGTCTCCCTGGCCCACCGAGGAATCCTCTTTCTGGACGAGGCGCCTGAGTTCATCGCCGGAACACTCGACGCTCTGCGGCAGCCGCTGGAAGAGGGCGAGGTGCGGATCAGCCGCATCGAGGGCATCGCGCACTTCCCCGCCCGGTTCACCCTCGTCCTCGCGGCGAATCCGTGCCCGTGCGCCGCGGCGAAGCAGATCGACTGCTCCTGCGCCCCGGGGGTCCGCCGCAAGTACGCCAGCCGGGTGTCCGGCCCACTGCTCGACCGCATCGACCTCAAGCTGGAGCTCAGCCCGGCCAGCCGCGCCGAGCTCCGCTACGACCTGGAGTTCGCCGAGTCGAGCAAGGTGGTGGCCGAAAGGGTCATGCTGGCCCGCGAACGAACGATGAGACGCCTCGCCGGCACCCCGTGGCGGTCCAACTCCGAGGTCCCCGGGCCGGAACTGCGCCGCCGCTTCACGCCGCCTCAGGAGGCGATGCACGGCGCCGACGAAGCCCTGCACCGGGGCACGCTCAGCGCGCGCGGCCTCGACCGGATCCTGCGGGTGGCCTGGACCATCGCCGACCTGGCGGGCCACGACGAGCCCGGGCCGGACGACGTCGGCGGCGCCCTCACCCTCTGGTCCGCGGGGCGCCAATGAGCGACGAGCGAACCGCCCGCGCCACACTGACCGCGGTCGCGGAACCCGGCGACGACTTCCTCAACCGCATGATCGACCACTGCGGGCCCGGGGGCGCGCTGGAGGCCGTCCGGACCACCCGGCTCCCCCAGGGCGTGTCAGCCACCCCTCAGGAGGTCCGGCGCCTGGACAACTGGCGGATCCGGCTCATCGCGGCGGAGCCCGACCAGGACATGGCCGTCTGCGCCCGGTTCCGCGGCCGCCTCATCTGCCCGGGAGACCCCGAATGGCCGACGACCCTCGACGATCTCGGCGCCCGCCGCCCGTACGCCCTGTGGCTGCGCGGCCCCGGCGACCTGCGGTACAGCTGCCTGCGTTCGGTCGCCATCGTCGGTTCCCGCGCCGCGTCCCCCTACGGACTGCGCGCCGCCGCCGACTTCGCCGCCGAACTCGCCGGCGGAGGCTGGACGGTGATCTCCGGCGGCGCCCTCGGCATCGACGCGGCGGCCCACCGCGGCTCCCTGGCCGCCGACGGCCCGACCGTCGCGGTCCTGGCGAACGGCGTGGACGTCCCCTATCCGGCGTCCAACGAGGGGCTCTTCGCCGAGATGGCGCGGCGCTCGCTCCTCGTGAGCGAGTCACCCCCGGGCACGCATCCGCACCGCCTCCGCTTCCTCGTCCGCAACAGGGTGATCGCGGCGCTCTCCCGGGGCACGGTCATCGTCGAGGCGGAGGCGCGCAGCGGCGCCCTCAACACGGCCAGCTGGGCGGCCAGGCTCGGCCGTGTGGTCATGGCGGTGCCGGGCCCGATCACCTCTCGCTCCTCCATCGGCTGCCACCGCCTCCTGCGCGAGGAGGGCGCCACCCTGGTGACCCGCCCGGAGGAGATCGTCGAGGCCGTCGGCCGCATCGGCGCCGACCTGGCCCCGCCGCCGGCCACCCCCGTGCTGCCCCGCGACCGTCTGGAACCGGTCACACGCTCCGTCCTGGAGGCGTTTCCGGCCCGCGGCGCGACCGGCCCCGCCCAGCTCGCCGTCAAGGCGGGCGTGGACCTGAACACCGTCAACGCCAAACTCGGCCTGCTCGCCGCAGGCGGGTTCATAGAGCGCACGTCCTCCGGCTGGCGCCTGACGAAGTCCGGCAGGTCGAACAGCCCGTCGGCCACGCAGTCAGCCGACCCTCCCGAGCTCCCCCACACAGGAAACGACCACCCACAGGAGAATCGATGACCACAACATTCGACCGCCGCGCCTCGACAACCCCTCGGCGACGACCTGCCGGCGGCGCGTCCGAGGGGTCACGCTCGGCGGTCGCACGATGCAGCACCGACCTGGCTGGGGCGAGGGCGCTCCCCTGCTCCAGCGATCACCGACTCAGCGGGGGAAGCGGTCGTGAGCGTGGACGGACTATTGCTCGGCGGGGAGTTCGAACTCGCTCTTCGCCAACTCCTCGACGTTGACGTCCTTGAAGGTGACGACCCGAACGTTCTTGACGAAGCGGGCCGGACGGTACATGTCCCAGACCCACGCGTCCTGCATGGTGACCTCGAAGAAGACCTCGCCGTTGTCGACGCTGCGTACCTGGAGGTCGACCGAGTTCGTGAGGTAGAACCGGCGCTCGGTCTCGACGACGTAGCTGAACAGCCCGAGGACGTCGCGGTACTCGCGGTAGAGCTGCAACTCCATCTCGGTCTCGTACTTCTCGAGATCCTCCGCGCTCACGCTCGTGCCCCTTCCGTGCGGTCCTCGTCGGGGAGTCCCCCCTCGGTCTCCTCCTCCAGAACCACATCTCCATTGTTACGCAAGGCACGCCCGACGTTGACGTAGGAGAAACGATGCTCAGGACACGGACCGTGCAATTCGAGCGCCCTGCCGTGCGCACGGGTCACGTAACCCTTGTGAACATCGAAGCCGTACTCGGGATACCGCTCATGGAGGTCCACCATGATCCGGTCCCTGGTGACCTTCGCGATGATGGAGGCCGCCGCGACGCAGGCCGCGACCTGGTCGCCTTTGATCATCGGGAGGCCGGGCACGTCCAGCCCCGGCACCGCGAACCCGTCGCTGATCACGTACGCGGGACGCTTGTCGAGGGCGGCCAGGGCCCGCCGCATCCCGGTGATGTTGCACCGGTGCAGGCCCAACCGGTCGATGTCATGGCACGGGATGATGATGGCGCTCCACGCGTAGGCACGTTCGGTGATCTCCGCGTACAGCCGCTCGCGGCGCGCGGGGGTGAGCAGCTTGGAATCCGTGAGGCCGTCGATCTTCCCTCGCCCGCCCTGAAGGATCACCGCGCCGACGACCATCGGCCCCGCGCAGGCGCCCCGCCCCGCCTCGTCGACGCCGGCGACAGGACTGAAGCCCGCGTGGGCGAGAGCCCGTTCGTACGCGAACAGTCCTGCGTCCCGGCGCGGCGTGAAGCGGAGTGGACGACCGTTCATGCTCCGCAGCGTACGTCCCACCGAGCCCCGGCCGCTCCCCGAACGCCACGCTTACTGCCGTATGCCGCACCACACCGAAAATCACCCAAGCCGGGAAGCAACCCACAGGCCTTCTCCGCCCCCCGCGCCCCATGCACTGTCCCTCGACAAGTGGATCGACACCGCCGAGCAGAGGCCCCGGCACGATGACCCCTGGGAGCAGCTCGTCCACTACGTCCCGGCCGTCGGCGCGTTCAGCGAGGGCTCGCTCGAATCGCTGGCGGGCACGACCACCGTCACCGCCGAGATGGCCCGCCCCCATCCCCGCCCGACGACCGTTCGCCATTAACGAGCCGAACCGTCCTCGACGTCCTCCAGGAGGCCGTCGAGCACCTCGGTGAGGGTTCGGGCGCCCCGCAGGCCCGTCCTCGGGGGCGTGCACCTCGACGGCGCCCTCGACCAGCTCGGGGGGCCGGTGCACCACCGTCGGCGCCGCGCCCTCCCCCCCCCCCCCCCCCCCCCCCCCCCCCCCCCCCGAGGGCAGTCCGGCGCGGCTCATCACCAGCCCTAGAACTGTGGCGGGAGGCCGCGGCAGTGACCGTCCTCCTCCGCTCGCCAGAACCGAGGACCAAGCTCCACCGGGCAAAGCACACGCATAACCACGCACTGAACCTTCGCTTCAGCAGAGAGCCGACCGCACGTTGGATGATCGCAGCAACAGCAACGGGGTTCTGCTCGCTAGCGGTTTCGTCAGGGTTTCGGGCGTTTGGTTATGGCTTGTAGTGGTGGCGGCGTCTGAGGTACGCGAAGGGCAAGGTGCAGAGGATGCCCAAGGCGTAAGGGGCCGCGGGGAGGGCGGCGGCGCCGGCCTTCTCCAGGGCGGGTTGTTTGAAGGTGGACGGGATCGGGAGAGTGCCGAGGCGGTCCAGGGGCCAGACGATGACGAAGGCGCGGCCGATGACGCGGTCGATCGGGATGGTGCCGCCGCCCGGGTCGCCGCGGTGGGAGCGGGAGTCGTAGGACAGTTCGCGGTGGTCGCCCATCACCCAGAGCTGACCCGGCTTCACGGTGACGTCGAAGGGGTCGTTGGAGGGCTTGTTCTGCTCATGGGTGACCGGGTCGGTGAAGAGGTAGGTCTTCTCGTCCAGGGGGACCCCGTTGACGGTGACGCGGCCTTGTGCGTCGCAGCACTTGACGTGGTCGCCGGGGATGCCGATGACGCGCTTGATGTAGTCCTTCTCGTTGGGCGCGACGCCGAAGGCGGTGCCGACGGCGCGCAGCGCCTTGGAGACGGGATTGCCGGGCTCGGCGACCTGGACCTCGGGGTCCCAGGAGTCGAGGCCGTTGAAGACGATGACGTCACCGCGGGCGATGTCGCGGGTGTGGTAGACGATCTTGTTGACCAGGACGCGGTCGCCGACCTGGAGGGTGTTCTCCATGGAGCCGGACGGGATGTAGAACGCCTGGACCGCGAAGGCCTTGATGACGAGGGCCAGCACGACGGCGACCACGATGAGGACGGGAAGCTCTTTCCAGAAGGAGCCCTGCTTCTTCTTTCGCTTGCCGTCTTCTTCGGAGTCGTCGGCCGTTTCATCGGCCGAGTCCACGGGCTCCTTCTCTTCGGGCACCGCGCCCTCGGCTTCGGATCGCACGTCTCTCCGATCGTCCTCGTCAGTCATCAGAGCGAAAGCCTAGCGGCGCGGTGCCCGTGGGACGCCGCGCGTGGGCGTGTCGCCGACGGCCAAGTCGATCATCTCCATCCAGAACGGGCAACGCCCCGGGCACCGTCGCGGGTTCCCGGGGCGTCGTGGTCCATCTGCTCAGTGCTCGCGCTTCTCCTTGATGCGCGCGGCCTTGCCGCGCAGGTTGCGCAGGTAGTAGAGCTTGGCGCGGCGGACGTCGCCGCGGGTGACGACCTCGATCTTGTCGATGGAGGGGCTGTTCAGGGGGAACGTCCGCTCGACGCCGACGCTGTAGCTGACCTTCCGGACGGTGAAGGTCTCGCGGGCGCCGCCGCCCTGACGCCGGATCACCACGCCCTGGAACACCTGGATACGGCTTCGGTTGCCCTCGGTGACGCGCACGTGCACCTTCAGCGTGTCGCCCGGACGGAAGTCCGGGACGTCGGCGCGCATCGCGGCCTTCTCGATCTCCTGGATCAGGGTGTGCATCGCAGCGGTTCCTCGTGGTCGAACGCGGGCGTCGAGAGGCCCCGGTGGGTCTTCATGGGGGCGTCGCGCCGCGGAGATGGGTCTTGGGGTGCCGTGCGGTCTGCACGCACGGACGTCTCAGTCTGCCATATCTTCGCCGTCAACCGGAAAACCAGCCTCGTGCAGCACGGCGCGGTCGTGCTTGTCGAGGACCTCCGGCGCGAGGCGGGAGAGCAGTTCGGGGCGGTGCCTGGCCGTCCGGCGCAGCGCCTCGTCGCGCCGCCAGCGGGCGATCGCGCCATGGTGGCCCGAAAGAAGAATGTCCGGAACAGGCCGCTCGCGCCAGACGGGAGGCTTGGTGTAGACGGGGCCTTCCAGGAGCGATTCCATCGCACCGGGGGCGAAGGAGTCGTCGGCGACGGAGTCGGCGTTGCCGAGGACGCCGGGCAGCAGGCGGCCGATCGCCTCCACCATGACGAGGACGGCGACCTCCCCGCCGGCGAGGACGAAGTCGCCGAGGCTGACCTCGTCCACCGGCATGCGGGTGCGTGCCTCCTCGGCGACGCGGGAGTCGATGCCCTCGTAGCGCCCGCAGGCGAAGATCAACCACGGCTCCGCCGCGTACCGCACCGCGTCCGCCTGCGTGAACGGCCGCCCGCTCGGCGTCGGAATGATCAGCCGCGGCACCGGGCCGGAGGCGCCTTCCGACGTGGCCGGGGACGTCTCGTCGAGCACGGGCGGAGTGGGAAGGCCCCCGCCGGGTGCAGACGGGATCGTCCCGGACGGAGTGCCCGGAACGCGAGGTGCCAGGGCGTCGAGAGCCTCACCCCAGGGGTCGGGCTTCATGACCATGCCGGGACCGCCGCCGTAGGGGGTGTCGTCGACGGTGCGGTGCCGGTCGTGGGTCCATTCGCGCAGGTCGTGGACGCGGACGTCCAGCACTCCGGCGCGCCGGGCCTTGCCCAGGAGGGAGATGTCCAGCGGGGCGAAGTACTCGGGGAAGATCGTGATTACGTCGAGTTTCATGATTCGTCGAGCAGTCCGGGGGGCGGATCGATGACGAGCCGCCCCCCGGGAACGTCCACCTCGGGGACGAGCGCGGCCACGAAGGGGACCAGCTTCTCGCCCCCGGCCCCGCGCACGACCAGAAGATCCTGGCCGTGGTGCAGGACGTCCGCGACCTGGCCGACCTCGGTCCCGTCCGTGGTGACCACGGCGAGTCCGAGCAGTTCCTGGTCGTGGAAGTCGTCCGGGTCGGCGGACGTGGAGATGTCACCGGGGTCGACGACGAGCCACGTGCCGCGCAGTTCCTCCGCGGCGTCGCGGTCGCCGACCCCGGCGAAGCGCACGAGCAGGCGTCCCGAATGCCAGCGTTTCCGCTCGATGGTGAGCGGACCGGCGGTGACGGGGTCGGTGGC
The DNA here is from genome assembly GCF_014208105.1 of Actinomadura coerulea. NCBI lineage: Bacteria > Bacillati > Actinomycetota > Actinomycetes > Streptosporangiales > Thermomonosporaceae > Actinomadura > Actinomadura coerulea. The sequence goes on along the minus strand of NZ_JACHMQ010000001.1, from coordinate 154,951 downwards.
GATCACCGTGCCCGGGGCGAACCGGGACTCCGGCTCGTCCGTGCGGACGTCGACGGCGACCTCACCGCGAATCCCGTGCGGCCGTCCGATCCGTCCCACCACGAGCGGTTCGCTCATCGGGACGCCACTCAGCGGACCTCGTTGACGTCGAGCAGGTCGACACGCACGTAGCGGCCTCCGGAGAGAGCGCTGATCACCGTGCGCAGGGCCTTGGCGGTGCGACCGCTTCGGCCGATGACCTTCCCGAGGTCCTCGGGGTGCACGCGCACCTCCAGGACCCGGCCGCCCCTGATCCTGCGGGCGCGAACCCGGACGTCGTCCGGATTCTCGACGATCCCGCGGACCAGGTGCTCGAGCGCTTCTTCGAGCACGTCAGCCCTCGCTCTTGGCTTCGTCGGTCTCGGTGGCCTTCGCCTCGGGCTTCTTCGGCTCGGCCTTCTTCTTGCCGCGGGTCGCGGTGCCGGCGGCCTCGTCGTCGCCCAGCGACTCCTTGACGGCGGCCTCGAACGCGGCCTTCTTGTCGGCCTTCGGCTCGGCGACCTTGAGGGTGCCCTCGGCGCCCGGCTCGCCCTTGAACTTCTGCCAGTCGCCGGTGATCTTCAGCAGGTTGAGCACGGGCTCGGTCGGCTGCGCGCCGACACCCAGCCAGTACTGCGCACGCTCAGAGTCGATCTTGATGAGCGAGGGCTCCTGCTTGGGCTGGTAGAGCCCGATCTCCTCGATGGCCCGCCCGTCCCGCTTGGTGCGGGCGTCGGCGACGACGATCCGGTACTGCGGGTTCCGGATCTTCCCCAGACGCTTGAGCTTGATCTTGACTGCCACGGGTGTGGTGTACTCCAACTTCATCACTGGATGGGCGGGCCCGCGCCAGGTGGGGAACACCGGCTCACGGCCGCCCGATGGACTCCGGCCGCGCAGGACGAGAGAGGGCGCCTCGCGATTCCGGGTTTCCAGCCTGTCATTCTGCCAGACGTTCGCCGCGAAAGCGCAATCGCGCCGCCCGGGTGTCGCCTCTTCGCCCCAACGCCCAGGCCGCCCGCAAGCGACACCCCTCCTCAACGCCCACCGCACCCCTTCACCGGTGACCGGCTGCGGACGCAGCGGATCGACGCGTCCACTGCATCTCAAGCGGCGGAGGCACTGTGCGGGCGGGATCCGCACACCAGGACACGTGCCTCTCACCGACCCACCAGCGCCGGACCGCGCCCATCCATAGCTTTCCTGCCCCAGCCGAGCGAACAACCCAGGCCACACGAACCGCGCGGGTGGGGCGTGGGCTGGTTCTGAGGGGCGGCGGGCTGGGGCCAGGTTTGGGTTTTCTGGCGCGCGCTACGGACGGGCCAGGCGCACAGAGCGTGTGAGCGGTGGGGCGTGGGCGGCGTTGCGGGCCGACGTCCCCGCCGCGCGGGCCGGGTTGTTCGGGCCGCGCGGCGGGGGTCAGAAGTTACTTCTTTTTGCGGCTCTGGAGCTTGTTCAGGTCGGGCATCTGGAAGCCAGGGGGGAGCTGGCCGCCGCCCAGGCCGGGCGGGAGCTGGCCGCCGCCGAGGCCGGGCGGGAGGCCCTTCGGTGCGCCCTCGGCCGCGGGGGCCTGCTCCTGGGGGCCCTTGCCCGCGGCGCGCTTGCGGGGGTCGCCGCTGCGCTGCTTGCCCTTCTTGTTCTTGGCCGCCTTCGCCGCCTTGGTGGCCTTGCGGCGGCCGCCGGGCATGCCGGGCAGGCCCATGCCGCCGGCCATCTGGCGCATCATCTTCTGCGCGTCGAAGAACCGGGTGACGAGGCTGTTGACCTCGCCGACGCCGACGCCGGAGCCCTTGGCGATGCGGGCCCGCCGGGAGCCGTTGATGATCTTCGGCTGGGCGCGCTCCTGCGGGGTCATCGAGCGGATGATCGCGGCGATGCGGTCCAGGTCGCGGTCGTCGATCTGGCTGATCTGGTCGCGGACCTGGCCCATGCCCGGCATCATCCCGAGCAGGTTCCCGATCGGGCCGAGCTTGCGGATCATCATCATCTGCTCGAGGAAGTCCTCGAGGGTGAAGTCCTCGCCCGAGGCGAACTTGCTGGACATCTTCTCGGCCTGCTCGGCGTCGAACGCCTGCTCGGCCTGCTCGATCAGGGTGAGGATGTCGCCCATGTCGAGGATCCGGCCCGCCATGCGGTCCGGGTGGAAGACGCTGAAGTCCTCGAGCTTCTCGCCCGTGGAGGCGAACATGATGGGGCGTCCGGTGATGTGCCGGACGGACAGGGCCGCGCCGCCGCGCGCGTCGCCGTCGAGCTTGGTGAGGACGACGCCGTCGAAGCCGACGCCGTCCATGAAGGCCTGGGCGGTGTTGACCGCGTCCTGGCCGACCATGGCGTCGACGACGAACAGGATGTCGTCGGGCTGGACGGCGTCGCGGATGTCGACGGCCTGCTGCATCATCTCGGCGTCGATGCCGAGGCGGCCGGCGGTGTCGATGACGACGACGTCGTGCTGGGCGTGCCGGGCCTGGTCGATCGAGCGGCGCGCCACGTCGACCGGGTCGCCGACGCCGCTGCCGGGCTCGGGAGCGAACACCGGGACCCCGGCCCGCTCGCCGACGACCTGGAGCTGCTGGACGGCGTTGGGACGCTGGAGGTCGGCCGCCACCAGCATCGGCGTGTGGCCCTCCTGCTTCAGCCAGCGGGCCAGCTTGCCGGCGAGGGTGGTCTTGCCGGCGCCCTGCAGGCCCGCGAGCATGATCACGGTCGGCGGGGTCTTGGCCAGCCGGATCCGCCGGGTCTCGCCGCCGAGGATGGTGATGAGCTCCTCGTTGACGATCTTGACGACCTGCTGCGCCGGGTTCAGCGCCTGCGAGACCTCCGAGCCCTGCGCCCGCTCCTTGATCTGCGCGATGAAGTCCTTGACCACGGGGAGCGCGACGTCGGCCTCAAGGAGCGCGATCCGGATCTCGCGGGCGGTCGCGTTGATGTCGGCCTCGGAGAGCCGGCCCTTGCTGCGCAGCGACGAGAAGACCGTCGTCAACCGGTCGGAGAGCGTCTCGAACACGTGTCTGGACCGTCCTTGGAAAGCTTTTGGGATCGCCTATCAGCGTATCGGGTCGCCGGGCGAGCCCCGCCCCCTCCGGGAACCCGTTCAGTGAAGGGCTCTCAGGACCCGGGTCCGGACGGCGGCCAGCGCGTCGGGGTCGTCGAGCGGACGGCCGTGTTCGTCGACCGTGTAGAAGACGTCCACGGCCTCGGCGCCGAGGGTGTCCACCTGGGCCGCGCGGACCTGCAGGCCGCAGGATCCGAGCGCCTGCCCGACGCGCCACAGGAGGCCGGGGCGGTCGTGCGCGCGGACCTCGACGACGGTGGCGGTCCGCGACGCGTCGTCCACGATCGTGACGCGCGGGGGCGGCACCGTGACGCCGGGCCGGATCCGGACGGACCGCGCCCGCCGTTCGAGGCGCTCGGCAACGTCGAGGCGCCCGGCGAGCATCCGCCGCAGGTCCGCCTCCAGGCCGGCCGGGTCCGGCGGGGTCCCGTACTCGGGGACGGCCGTGAAGTCGAGCACCGCCGTCTGGGCCGACGGGGCCGCCGGCGAGGAGATCGTGCGCGCGGTCTTCACGGCCAGGCGGTGCAGGGCGAGGACGCCGGCGGCGCGCCAGAGCAGTCCCGGCCGGTCGGGGGCGGCGATGGTGATCCGGGAGCCCGTCACGCGGACGGCGGCGCCGTCGTGGCGGGCCAGGGCGAGGTGGTCGGCGGCGAGCGCGGGAGCGGGCGGGGGCGTGCCGCCGGAGAGCGCGGCGGCGGCGCGGCGGGCGAGTTCGGCGACGAGGCCGGCCTTCCAGGCGCCCCAGGCGGCGGGGCCGGTGGCGCCGCCGTCGGCGACGGCGAGGGCGGCGAGGAGGTCGACGACCTCGCGCTCGCGGCCGGGCGCGCCGGACACGGCGGCGGTGACGGTCTGGACGGTCACGGGGTCGTCGATGTCGCGGCGGGTGGCGGTCTCGGGGAGCAGCAGGTGGTGCCGGACGACGGTCTCGAGGACGCGGAGGTCCTCCTCCGGGAAGCCGAGGCGGGCGCCGATGTCGCGGGCGACGACGGCGCCGGAGGTGGAGTGGTCGCCGGGCAGGCCCTTGCCGATGTCGTGCAGGAGGGCGCCGACCAGGAGCAGGTCCGGACGGGCCACCTCGCGGGTCAGGGCGGCGGCGCCCGCGGCGGTCTCGACGAGGTGGCGGTCGACGGTGAAGCGGTGGACGGGGTTGCGCTGCGGGCGGTTGCGGACGCGCTCCCAGTCGGGCAGCAGCCGGACGATCAGTCCTGCCTGGTCGAGGGCCTCCCACACGGCGATGGCGGCGGGACCGGCGCCGAGCAGGGACACGAGCGCGTCGCGGGCCTCGGCGGGCCAGGGGACGGGCGGGAGGGCGGCGTGCTCGGCGAGCCGGGCGACCGTGGCGGGGGCGAGCGGCAGGCCCGTCTGGGCGGCGGCCGCGGCGACGCGCAGGACGAGGGCCGGGTCGTTCAGATCGGCGTTCCGGGCGAGGACGACCTCGCCCTCGTGCTCGACGGCGCCGTCCCCGACCGGCCTGCGCTCCACGCCGCGCCGGCCCGCGCCCTGCGGCACGCCGGGGGGCTGCCGGTGCTTGGCCCGGGTGAAGTTCTCGACGCGGCGCCACAGGTGGGACGCCTGGTAGGTGACGGTGCGCGCGGCCTCGGCGATCGAGCGTTGCAGGACGTCGGCGTCCGGAAGGCCGAGCGCGCGAGCCACGGCCTCCTGTTCCTGGAGGACGAGGCGGTCGGTGGAGCGGCCGGTGACCTCGTGGAGGGCATGCCGGATGTCGAGGAGGAGGTCGTGGGCGGCGCGCACCCTGGCGTCCGGGGCGGAGGCCACCCAGGACGCCGCGACGGCGTGCATGACGTGGACGTCCCGCAGCCCGCCGTGGGCCTCCTTCAGGTCGGGTTCGAGCAGGAACGCCAGCTCGCCGTGCGTCTCCCAGCGTTCGCGGCACATCGCCGCCAGCTCGGCCAGCCGGAACGGCGCGTCCGCGCGCCAGTCGGCGAGGACGGCGGCGCGCAGCTCGTCCACGAGGGCCTGGTCTCCGGCGACGCGGCGCGCCGACAGCAGGCCGAGGGCGGCCTTCATGTCGCCTCTCGCCACGGTCCGGGCCTCGGCGACGGTGCGGACGGAGTGGTCGAGCCGCAGCCCGGAGTCCCAGACCGGGTACCAGACGCGGTCGGCGATCGCCGCGACGCCGGCCAGGCCGCGATGCAGCAGGACGAGGTCGAGGTCGCCGCCGGGCGTCAGCTCGCGCCGCGCATGGCTTCCCACCGCGACGAGCGCCACCCCCTCCGGCATCAGAGCGTCGCTCACCGCGAAAGCGCCACCCTGCAAACTTCCATTCTGCAAGCCGTCACTTTGGAGGCCGCGCGTTTGAAGGTCGCTTAGCGAGCCACCGCTCCGCAGGTCGCGCTCGCGCAGGCTGCCACTCTGAGGGTCGCCCTGGGAGCCATTGCCTGACGAGGCCTCGCCTGGTGAGACATCACCCGGCACGACGCCCTGCGTGGCATCGCTGGGTGAGTCGCCGCCGTGCGGGGGACGCGATGTCTCGGCTGGGGAGGAGGCTTGCCGCGGGGATCCGGTCTCGGGGTGGGGCGGGGTGACGGCCAGGAGGGAGGTCAGCCAGCGGTCGAGGTCGGCGGCGCGGGAGGCGCGGGCGGCGGCCAGGGCGGCGCGGGCCGGGCCAGAGGCGCCGCCGGCCGGAGCGGGCGCGGGGGCCCGGTCTCCGGCCGGCGGGTGGGCGAGGGTCACCGTGCCCCCTAGAGGGCTTCCGGTCCGGTCTCGCCCGTGCGGACCCGGACGACGGTGTCGACCGGCACGGCCCACACCTTCCCGTCACCGATCTTGTCCGTGCGGGCCGCCTTGACGATCACGTCGATGATGTCGTCGGCGTCCTCGGCCTCGACCAGGACCTCGACGCGGAGCTTGGGCACCAGGTCGACCTGGTACTCGGCGCCCCGGTAGACCTCGGTGTGGCCCTTCTGCCGCCCGTAGCCGCTGGCCTCGCTGACGGTCATCCCCTTGACCCCGAAGGCCTCCAGGGCCTTCTTCACCTCGTCCAGCTTGAACGGCTTGATGACCGCCGTGATCAGCTTCATCCCTTCGCCTCCACCTTCTTCGCCGGGACGGCCGGGGCGGGCGCCGCCGCGGTCGCCCCGGAACCGATGCCCGCGCGGATCGTGCCGAAGTCGTAGGCGGTCTCCGCGTGCGCCGTGCTGTCGATGCCGGCGGCCTCGTCGTCCTCGCTGATCCGGAAGCCCATCACCAGGTCGATCACCTTGGCGATCACGTAGGTGACGACGAAGGAGTAGGCGAGCGTCGCCAGGACGGCGACGGCCTGCTTGCCGAGCAGCGCGAACCCGCCGCCGGCGAACAGCCCGTCGGCGCCGGCGTCGTTGACGGCGGTGGTCGCCAGGAACCCGATCAGCAGGGCGCCGACGATGCCGCCGACCATGTGGACGCCGACGACGTCGAGCGAGTCGTCGTAGCCGAGCTTGTACTTCAGGCCGACCGCGAACGCGCACACCGCGCCGGCGACCAGGCCGAGGACGATCGCGCCGAGCGGGGTGACGAACGCGCAGGCCGGGGTGATCGCGACCAGGCCGGCCACCACGCCCGAGGCGATGCCGAGGGTGGTGGACGCGCCGTCGCGCAGCTTCTCCACGACGATCCAGGCGAACGCGGCGGCGCAGGTCGCGACGAGCGTGTTGATGAACGCGACGGCGGCGGTGGAGCCGGCCGACAGCGCGGACCCGGCGTTGAACCCGAACCAGCCGAACCACAGCAGCCCTGCGCCGAGCAGGACGAACGGGAGGTTGTGCGGCCGCATCGGCTCCTTCGGCCAGCCCTTGCGCTTGCCGAGCACCAGCACCAGGGCGAGCGCGGCGACGCCCGCGTTGATGTGGACGACGGTCCCGCCCGCGAAGTCCAGCGCGCCGAGGTGGAACAGCCAGCCGGACTTGCCGCCGTCCTGGCCGTCGGACCACCACACCCAGTGGGCGATCGGGAAGTACACCAGCGTCGCCCAGACCAGGGTGAACACCACCCAGGCCCCGAACTTGGCACGGTCCGCGACCGCACCGCTGATCAGCGCGACCGTGATGATGGCGAACGTCGCCTGGAACGCCACGAAGACCAGCTGCGGGATGCCCGTCCCGTCGTCGGCCGTGGCCGCGTTCTCCAGGCCGACGAGCCCCCAGTCGCCGAAGCCGCCGATGAACGAGCTGAGCCCGCCGCCGTCGCCGAAGGTGAGGGAGTAGCCGTAGACGACCCAGGCCATGCCCACCACGGCGATGCTGACGAAGCTCATCATCATCATGTTGAGGACGCTCTTGGCCCGGCTCATCCCTCCGTAGAAGAAGGCCAGGCCCGGTGTCATCAGCAGAACGAGCGCGGTGCTCGTCAGCATCCAGGCGGTACTACCGCTATCGATCTTCATCTCTGAGCGCGTCCCTCCTCGCCAGGAACTTCGAACTGCTCAGAGACTCTGGCGCGGCCGTTTCGACCGGTATGCCGCTACGTTTCCGCCATGTGAAACCCGACATCGGCGTGTTTCGCCGCTGTTTCCAAGTCCTCACATGCCGTATTCAGGCGGTTCGCGGGCCGTTTCGGGCGGGCGCGGAGCGGTTCAGTCGCCGAGGATCGCGTCCACGAACGCCTCGGGCTCGAAGGGCGCGAGGTCGTCCGGCCCCTCGCCGAGGCCCACCAGCTTCACCGGGACGCCGAGCTCGCGCTGCACCTGGACGACGATGCCGCCCTTGGCGGTGCCGTCCAGCTTGGTGAGCACCACGCCGGTGATGTTGACGACCTCGGCGAAGACCCGGGCCTGCTGCATGCCGTTCTGGCCGGTCGTCGCGTCCAGGACGAGCAGGACCTCGTCGACCGTGGCCTGCTTCTCCACCACCCGCTTGACCTTGCCGAGCTCGTCCATCAGCCCGGTCTTGGTGTGCAGCCGGCCCGCCGTGTCGACGATCACCACGTTGACCTTGGTGTCGATGCCCTGCTTGACGGCGTCGAACGCGACGCTGGCGGGATCGGCGCCCTCGTCCCTGCGGACGACCTGCGCGCCCACCCGCGTGCCCCACGTCTCCAGCTGGTCGGCGGCGGCGGCGCGGAAGGTGTCGGCGGCGCCCAGCAGCACGGTGTTGCCGTCGCCGACGAGGACGCGGCCCAGCTTGCCGCACGTGGTGGTCTTGCCGGTGCCGTTCACGCCGACGACCATGAGGACGGCGGGACGGTCACCGTGCGCCTCGGTGTGCAGCGAGCGGTCGATGTCCGGGCCGATCTGCTTGAGCAGCTCCTCCTTGAGCATCGCCCGGACCTCCTCCGGGCTGCGCGTTCCGAGGACCTGGACGCGCGTCCGCAGGTCGTCGGTGACCTGCCGGGCCACCGCCGTGCCCATGTCGGCGGTGATCAGGGTGTCCTCGATCTCCTCCCAGGCGTCCTCGTCGAGCGTGTCGCGCGACAGCAGGACGAGGAGGGTCTTGCCGAAGGCGTTCTGGGAGCGGGCGAGGCGGGCCCGCAGCCGCACGAGCCGCCCCGCGCCGGGCGGCGGCCGCTCGATCTCGACGGTGGGCCGCGGCGGCGCGGCCTCCGTCGGCGGCGCCTTCTCGATCGTGGGGGCCTCGGCCTCCGCCACGTCGGCGGCGGTGGCGCCGCCGGTGCGTTCGGACGGGCGCTCGACCGGCGGGCGCGGGCGGGTCCGGCGCGGCCGCAGCAGCGTGACGCCGCCGATGATCAGCGCGATCACGGCCAGCGCGGCGATGACGATCACATATTCCATAACGCCCCCAGTTTTCCAGACGAGCACTCCCGCGCGAAAACGCTGCGCCGGGCCCGCCGATCATGCGGCGAGCCCGGCCGGGCGCGCAACCGCGCGGGACTCCCGAACGCCCCGGCGCCCGCGCCGGGACGGTAGATCAGGCATTACCCCCAGGGAGGGATGCCCGTTCGGAGGACTCCCACTCGTCGACGTTGCGGAGCAGTGCCTCCAGGTAGGAGCGCAGGTGGGTCCGGTAGACGTCGCTGTAGGTGCGCAGATAGGCGATCTCGCGCTCCAGCGCGAGGCGTTCTCCGTCCGGGAGGGTCCCGGAGCCCGGCGAGGGCGCGGGCGCGGGCTGCGGCGGGGCCGTGCGGACGGCCGCCTCGGCGACCGCGGCCGCCTTGCGGTGGGCGTCCTCCAGCATCTGCTCCGCGCGTCCCTTCGCGTCGGAGAGGATCGCCTCCCGGTGCAGCCTCGCCTCGTGCGCCAGTTCCCTGGTGTAGCGCTCGGCGTCCGCCACGTACAGGTCGGCGGTCTGCTGGGCCTGCGACAGGATGCGGACGGCCTGGAAGTGGGCGTCCTCGGGCGCCATCACGCCGCGGCCGCCGGAGGCCGCCTGGGCGCGCAGCCGGTTCACCTCGTCGGCCAGGGCGGCCTTGTCGGTGAAGATCTTGACGAGTTCCCGCTCCACGTACTGCAGGAAGTTGCGGACCTGCTCCTCGTCGTATCCGCGGCGCCCGAGGGCGGCCCGGGCGAACACCACCGATTGGAGTTCGCCCGGGGTCAGCCGCGACCCCTCGGAGACGACCGGAAGATTCGGGGAGTTCAACGCTCTCACCTCTGTGCGTCGGTGAAGGTTTCGAGGCGGATCCGGTCACGGGGGACGCCGAGCCGGGTCAGCTGCTCGACGGTGTGCCCGACCATGACGGACGGCCCGCACACGTAGGCGTCGTGACCGTCCCAGGGGCCGCGCCTGGCGACCACGTCGGACAGGTTGCCGTGCTCGACGCCGTCGTCCCCCGAGTGGAGCAGCGAGGAGAACCCGTGCCCGCCCGGTTCGTCCGACACGGCCGGGACGACGGTGAGCCACGGGAACCCGTCCGCCAGTTTGGCCAGGTCCTCCAGGTCGTAGAGGCCGTCGCGGCTGCGGGCGCCGAAGAACAGGTGCACGCGCGGCGGGACGGCGCGGCGGGAGATCTGCTCCAGGATCGCCTTGAGCGGGGCCAGGCCGGTGCTGCCCGCGACGAGCAGGACGTCCCGCGGGGAGCTCTCGTCCAGCGTGAGCGTGCCGATGGGGGCGCCCATGCGGACGCGGTCGCCGGCCTGGGTGCCGCGCACCAGCACGGGGCTCACCGGCCCGCCGTCCACCAGCCGGACGTGGAAGTCGACGGTGTGGTCGGGACGCGGCGCGTTCGCCATCGAGTAGTACCGCCAGTGCCGCAGCCGGGACGGCACTTCCAGCGCGACGGACTGGCCCGGCGTGTACGGCAGGGGCCGGTCGGGCTGGATCCGCAGGACGCTGATGTCGAAACGGCGGCGCTCGACGGCGACGACCTGCCCGTTCCACCAGGCGGGGCTGCTGAGGGCGTTCTCGTCGGCCGCCTCCAGCATGACCTTGGCGACGAGGCCGTAGGCGGCGTTCCAGTCGCTCTCGATGTCATCGGTCCAGGCCGTCCCGGAGAAGTGCCGCAGGGTCGCCAGGAGGCTGGCCCCCACGTGCGGGTAGTGCTCGGCCACGATGCCGAACCTGCGGTGGTCACGGCCGAGCTGCTGCAGGAAGGGGACGAGGTTGGACAGGTCGTCCACCTGGGACACGATGTGCCCGAGGGCGCGCAGCAGCTTGTCGCGCTGGCCGCTCATCCCGATGGGGAACATGTCGCGCAGGTGGGGGTTGCGGACGAAGAGGTCGGAGTAGAAGAACAGCGCGACGGCGTCGCCCTTCTCGGCGACCTGCGCGAAGCTGGCCTTCAGTCGCTGGGAGTCCACGGATCAGGCGACGGGCTCCGCCGCGGCCTCCGTCATGACCTTCGCGACGACGCCGTAGGCGGCCGTCCAGTCGCGTTCGAGGTCGGCGCTCCACTCCGGGCCGCTGAAGTAGGCGAGGGTGGCGAGCAGGCTGGCGCCGACGGGCGCGTAGTGCTCGGCGATGACGCCGAAGCCGTGGTGGCGGCGGCCGAGGTCGGTGAGGAAGGGGACGAGCGCGTCGGGGTCGTCCACGGTCGAGACGATCTGCGACAGCGCCGCGATCAGCACCTCGTGCTGCTTGGCCATCGACGCGGGGAACATCCGCCTGAGCTGCGGGTCCCGCGCGAAAAGGTCGGCGTAGAAATATTCGGCGACATCCAAGCCGTTCGCTGCCACCAGGGCGAAATTGTCTTTGAGTTTCTGCGGATCCACGGGTCGCACCTCTCCGGCGGTCCTCCGTTCCGGACGGGGGGAGTCCGGTGAGGGAGCCGGAGAACCGCAGGTGCATATGGGTAGTGGATAGCCCCAGGCCACACAAGTCCGCCAGCGTCGCCAGGTCATCACGGTCGGTGCACGCCGATCCCCTCCGATTACGCGTCACCGGCGCGGACGTGAAGTCTCCAATCGGTTATAGGCCGGGGGAAGACGGCGGAGACCGCATCCGCCGTCCCGCCCGAAATGGTGACCGCTGGGCGATGTCACGTTCCAAGAGAAATGTGACGCGCATCACGGCGACCGCGAAATGGGGCGGCCTCCCGCCCGGGAGAGGTGCTGGGTGCCGCAGGCCCCTGTTACCGCAGCACCCAGCAGCCCTCCCCCGGGGCGGGCGTCCTCGACCGGCTCGACGCCCCCCCCCGGCAGAACGCCCCGGCCTCACCGATCCGTCCAGAAAGCGTTGAGGCCGCCGAACTCGCCGGTCACCTCCGATGCGGTGGGCCACCGAGCTCATCCAGCAGGACCAGAGGACGCCCGGCCCGGCGTACAACGGCGTGCCGCCATAATGCGGGCGATGCCCCGAAGGCAGCCCTTTCCGCGTTCTTCTCATGGGAAAATCCCGCCCTACCGCTCCGCAACCCTCCGGCCCGGCCCGAGCGGGACCGTCCCGCATTTCCCGTCCGGGCGCCCGAGGCACCCATAAGGAAAATGGAGCCGCGGCCGTGGGAGCCGCCGGGGCGGGCGCTCACCGCCCCTGACCTGGTGATCTTGTCGCCGCTGGCCATTCCCCGGTCAAGGCGTTAATCTTCGGCTGCCGCCTGATCATCCGGAAAGGCGGCGCTCGACAATGGGCCGACATCCCCGCCCTGAGGAAGGCACGCCATGGCTCTTCGGTTCACCTCCCGCACCGTCGGCGCGCTCGCCGTCACGGCGCTCGTGACGACATTTCTGACGTCGGGGTGCGGTGGTGACGACAAGGACGGCGGCAACAAGGTGTTCCGGCCGCCGTCCCCGTCGCCATCGGCCACCGTGCAGGAGGACACCGACCCGGGCACCCGGGAGGGGATCGAGGGCGCGCGGGCCGCGCTCCAGGCGTTCCTGCGCGGCCAGGCCTCCGGAGACCAGGGGGTGTGCCGCTACGTCGCGCAGGACGGCGACTTCCTCCGGGGCCCCGCGCTCCGCGGCGACTGCCCGGCCGGTATCCGCAACACGCCGCACCTCCTCCGGCCGCAGGAGCGGGAGGCCCTCCGGACCGTGTCCGTGAAGGGCGGCCGGCTGGCGGACGAGGAGGCGGTCATCCCGTTCTCCGCCCTGCACTCGGAGAGCGGGTCCATGACCGAGCGCACCCTCCAGGACGAGTTCACCCTGCGCCACAACGGGGAGATCTGGCAGATCGTGAAGTGACACCGGACGCCCCGCCGGTCAGGGCCGGTACATGGCGATCCAGTCGACGGAAAGGGTCACGTCGCGCGTCCGGCTGACCCCCTCGGTCGTCAGCTTGGTCATCTGCGGGAACCAGTCGAGCTGGATGGCCTGCCCCATCTTCCCGGGCGGCAGGGCCTCCCGCTTCGAGGTGTGGAACCACCTGCGCCCGTCCACGTAGCCCGTGATGCCCTTGGAGTTCCACTCCACCGCGAAGGCGTGCCACTTCGTCAGGTCGATCTTCAGGTGGGAGTCCAGGCGCTGGGACTCCTTCTCTGGCCCGTAGTGCAGGAAGAAGTTGGTCCCGTTGCGCAGCCCCTTGTCGCCGTAGGTCTCCATCCAGTCGATCTCCCCGCCGCCGTTCTGCGGGTCCGTGCCGCCACCGCCGCCGACCGGCCACAGCAGCAGGTTGGCGTTGTAGCACGCGCAGCCGCGGCTCACCTTGACGCGGGCCTCCCAGCGTCCGCGCTTCTGGGCGCCCTTCATCCAGGCGACGCCTCCGGTGTCGCCGTTGCGCTTGCCGGTGATGCGCAGGACGCCGTTCCGGACGGTCACCGCGTTGGCGACGCGGCGGCCGCGGCCGCCGTTGCCCGGTCCCGTGTAGACCTCCCACGCGCGGCGGTCGAAAGTACGGAAGCCGTCGGAGGCGATCGGACGCCCCCACCGGTACCGTCGCGCGGCGGTCGTGGAGGCCCGCTTCTTCGCGCGCTCGGAGTCCCAGGTGTCCTCGTGGGCCCGCGGCCCCGGCTTCCCGTGCGCGGTGGCGGGCTCCCCGTAGGCGATGGCGGGCGCGGACCTCTCGAGGGAACCGACGGCGCGGGCGGGCGTCCGGCCCGGGGGCGCCTCAGCGGCGGCGGCGAGCGCGAACGAGCAGCCGGCGGCCAGCACTCCGCCGGTCATCATGGCCATTCTGGTACGGGTCGGCAAAAGCACGACTTTCCTCCGGGCGGCGAATTAAGCGAAGGCCCGGCGGGAATTGCACCGTCCTTCTCGTACTCCGTTCACCGGAACGCTATCGACGGCCCGCGGGCGCCCCTAGGGCCCTAGGGCCCTAGCGGCGGGGGGTGCGGGCCCCAATCGCGGAGGCCCTGCTCAGCCGCCGGGGGGCATCCCGAGCCAGGTCACGATGGCCGTGGCCCGGTTGGGCGCGCCGAGTTTCGCATAAATGCGATTGATGTAGTTCTTGACGGTTTTCTCGGTGAGAAATAGCTTGGCCGCGATGTCGTGATTCGCATGACCGCGCACGATCAGATCCATGACCTGGACCTCGCGGGCGGAAAGTCCGAAGCGCGCGCGCTGCTCGGCCGGATCGGCCGCGGGCGCCGCAGGGCGGCCCGTCCGCGCGGCGTCGATGAGCGCGGCGCTGGCCGCGTGCGAGAGGGGGTGGGCCCGGTGGCGGACGGTGTCCCGGATCGCCTCGGCGAGCTCGTCCACCGTGAAGGTGTTGTGCACGAGGTAGCCGACGGCGCCGTTGCGGACGGCCGACAGGATCACCTCGGGCTCCTCCACCTGGGTCAGCATGATCACGCGGCTGGTCCGGCTCAGCGCGGCGGCGGCGCTCACCCCGTCGACGCGCGGCATCCGGACGTCGAGCAGCACCACGTCGGGGACGAGCCGCCAGGCCATCTCCTCGGCCTCGCGCCCGTCGCCCGCCTCGCCCACCACCTCGATGTCGTCGGTGGCCTCCAGCGCGGAGGTGAGGCCGGCGCGGATGAAGGCGTTGTCGTCCACGACCATGACGCGGTACCGCGCGGGTTCGTCCATCACCGGCTCCCGAGCGCGGCGCGCGCGGGCTCGGGCTCCGGGCCCGCCGCGGGGATCGACGCGGTGACCTCGGTGCCGCCGCCCGGGACGGAGCGCACGGCCAGCCGGCCGCCCGCCCTCCTGGCCCGCTCGTGCATGCCGACGAGGCCGTAGTGTCCGCCGCGGGCGAGCGCCTCCAGCCATCCGGGGTCGTCCGGCCTGCCGGGCATGCCCCTGCCGTCGTCGCGCACGCGCACCTCCAGTTCGCCGGCGTTGACCGCCGCGATGATGTCGACGCGGGACGCCTCCGCGTGCCGCCCCACGTTCTCCAGCGCCTCACGCACGATCGTGACCATCTCGCGCCGGGCCGGCGCCGGGAGGTCCGCGCCCGCCTCGGCGTCCACCCGCACCGGGACGCCGGTGCGGCTCTCCCACTCCCCCGCCAGCACCCGTACGGCGTCGACCAGCGGGACGCCTGCCGAGTCGTCGCGCAGTTCGGCGATGAGCGAGCGCGCCTCGCGGGTGGCGACCTGGGCGGCGGTGGCGATGCGCCGCGCCTCCTGCTCGGCGCGGTCGGGGGACTTGCGGACCCAGCTCGGCAGGCCGTTGGCCGACAGGGCGATGCCGGACAGCGTCGCGGTCAGCGAGTCGTGCATCTCGCGGGCCAGCCGGGTGCGCTCCTCCGCGGCCATCGCCTGCGCCTCCATCCGCCAGCGCGTCTCCTCGGCGTCGGCGTGCTCGTCGAACAGGCGGCGCAGCACCGTGCCGACGAGCGCCGCGACCCCGTAGAAGACGGGCAGCATGACGAGCAGCGGCATGGTGACGCCCCCGCCGCCGTCGTCGGCGGGCGCGTTGCGGTAGAGCGCCGCGTAGTACAGGACGGCCTGCTGCGCGCACAGCAGCGCGGTGACCGGCCATCGGTACAGCAGCCCCGCCAGGCCGGCGGTCACCACCGTCACGAGGAAGTAGGGGCCGAAGATCCCGCCCACCTGCAGCACCGCGTAGCCGATGAGCACGTCGAAGGCCAGCAGCGCGGGCTGCTCGAACAGCCGCAGGACGACCTTCTCCCAGCCCGCCAGCACCACCCCGGAGACCACGGCCGCCAGGACGAGCACGCCGAGCGCCCAGGGGTCGCCGCGCACGTGCCCGTCCACCACCACGGTCACCCCGATGACGAGCACGCGCAGCTGCATCAGCAGGACGAACGTGGTCCCGACCCTGGTCTCGACAGAACGCCGCAAGCCAGACGGAACCGATGCACCGGAGCGCGGCATCGCGGAAGCCCCTCCAGTTGACGAGCGCCGAGTCATGACTCCCTTGATCTTGTCAAAGACCGCATAGCGAACATTAGTCATTCCGGACGAGGAGATCGCTACGATGCCCACGAGAACAGGCGTTCCCGTTCGCGGGAGGACACCGGTGCAGGCGCCGAGAGCGGTTCCGCATCCGGAGGAGGCGCGTGACCCGGCCGACCTGCTCGACCTGATGCGCCGCCTGCAGCAATGGTCCGGCCTGCCCCTTTCCGAGCTCGAGGAGCGGATGAACGCCGACGGTGTGGTCGCCCCCTCAGGGCTCGACGCGCTCCTCAGCGGGAGGGCGCTGCCGAGCCGAGGGCTGGTGACTGCTTTTTTGGCCACATGCGGCCTCGTTCCGGACGAGCGCACGCGGTGGCTGCGGGTCTACGACCGGCTGTGCGGCCCCGCCGCCGTGGAGGGCGACCGGCGCGTGGCGGGACGGCCGGCGCTGAACCGCGGCCCGGCTGCGCCTCCGGATCCTCCCCTCGCTCCTCCCCCCGTCCAGGCCCCGGCCCCCGCCCTTGCCTCCGCCCCGCCGTCCGGGAGCGGCTCCTCCGGGAGCGGCTCCTCCGGAAGCGGCTCCTCCGGGCGGCACGCGGCGTCGCCGCCGGGCCCGCGGCACCGCAAGAAGTCCCCGCGCGGGAACACCGACCGCCGGCCGGTGTCGCTGCTCGTGGCTGCGCCCGCGATCATCACGCTCGGCGTGGTGGTCACGACGCTGGCGGGGGTGTTCGGCGGTGGAGGCGAAGGCAGGCCCCACCGGCCGCAGGCCTCGCCGGGCGCGCCCAGGTCGGCGACGCCCCCCGCCGGGTGGTACACGATCATGCCCATCACCGGCGAGCGGACCGGCGACTGCCTGTCGATCCTCCCGGACGAAGAGCTCAACCCGCAGCTGGCACAGGACAAGTGCGTCGCGGAGGACAGGCTCCAGCGGATATGGCTCGCCTCCGTCCCCAGCAGCGCCGGGACGTTCCAGCTCAAGGCGTGGACGCCGAAGGGCAAGCTGTGGTGCACGACGCTCGACAAGAAGACCGAGCGGGCCACGCTGCACATGAAGTCGTGCGGGGACGACGATCCGCTGCAGCGGTTCGGGCTGGCGCCGGCGGGCAAGCCGGTGAAGGGCGGGCAGCCGTTCAACATCGTCCCGGAGGCGACCCGCGACCATGACATGTGCATGGGCGTCGACATCCGGATCAGCGGGGGGCTGGAAACGATCCTCGCCTCGTGCGGCAACACCGGAGTGCGCGGCTTCCTCTTCACCCCCGCCGCCGAGCCGTGACCGCGCGGCGGTCAGTCGAGGTCGCGCAGGCGCTGACTGACGACCTGGGTGACGCCGTCGCCGCGCATGCTGACGCCGTAGAGGGCGTCGGCGCCCTCCATGGTGCGCTTCTGGTGCGTGATGACGATCAGCTGTGACGACTCGCGCAGCTCCTCGAAGACCGTGATGAGCCGCTGGGTGTTGGTGTCGTCGAGCGCGGCCTCGACCTCGTCCAGCACGTAGAACGGGGACGGGCGCGCCTTGAACACGGCGACGAGGAACGCGATGGCCACCAGGGACCTCTCGCCGCCCGACAGCAGCGACAGCCGCTTGACCTTCTTGCCCGGCGGGCGGGCCGCGACCTCGACGCCCGTGGTGAGCATGTCGCCCGGCTCCGTCAGCGACAGGCTTCCCTCGCCGCCGGGGAACAGCCGGGCGAAGATCCGCTCGAACTCGCGGGCGGTGTCCTCGTAGGCGGTGGCGAACACCTGCTGGACGCGGTCGTCGACCTCCTTGACGAGGCCGAGCAGCTCCCGCTGGGTCTTCTTCAGATCCTCCAGCTGGGAGGTGAGGAACGCGTGCCGCTCCTCCAGGGCGGAGAACTCCTCCAGCGCGAGCGGGTTGACCTTCCCGAGCTGGTTCAGCTGCCGCTCGGCGGTCTTGGCGCGCTTCTCCTGGACGGCCCGCTCGTACGGGGCGGGCCGCGCGTCCTCGCCCTTGTCCGGGTCGGGCGGGACGGGCTGGTCGGGCCCGTACTCCGACACCAGCGCCTCGACCTCCAGGCCGAACTCCTCCAGGGCCCGCTGCTCGAACTGCTCCAGCCGCAGCCGCTGCTCCGCGCGCGCGACCTCGTTGCCGTGCACGACGTTGACGAGGCGTTCGAGGGTCGAGGACAGCTCGCGCACCTGCCCGCGGACGACCTTCAGCTCGGCCTCGCGCGCCGCCTTGGCCTGCTCCGCGGCCTCACGGCGGCGCACCGCGGCGGCGAGGGAGTGCTCGATGCGCTCCAGTGCCGCGCGGGCGCCCCGCAGGACGGCCCTGGCGACCCGGGCCTGCTCCTCCCGGCGGGCGCGGAGCTGCGCGGCGCGGGCGCGCTCCTCACGCTCGCGGTGGGCGCCGCGTTCGAGCGCGTCGGCGCGTCCGGCGATGGCCTGGACGCGCTCCTCGGCGGTCCGGACCGCGAGCCGCGCCTCCATCTCCACGGTGCGCAGCTCCTGGCAGCGGGCGTTCAGCTCGTCGCGCGCCTCGGTGTCGTGCCCGGCCTCGTCGGCGACCTCTGCGGCCTCCTCGGCCTCGGCGAGCCGCACCGCCAGCTCCTCGGCCGCCTCGGTGTCGCGTTCGAGGGACTCCCCCGCCGCGTCGAGGGCCTTGGTCAGCCGCTCGGCCTCGCCCCGCGCGGCCCGCACGTCGGCCTCCAGGCGGGCGGCGCGCTTGGCCTCCTGCGCCGCCTGCGCGTCGAACTCCCGCAGCCGCGCGCGGACGCGGTCGAGCCCGGCCTGCGCGCGGTCGACCCCCACCCGGGCGTCACCGGCCGCGGCCTCGGCCGCCTCGACGGCGGCCTGGGCGGCCTGCTCGCGCTCCACCGCCCCGGTGAGCCCGTCGGCGGCGGCGGCAGCGGCGGTCTCGGCCGCGGCGAGATCCTCGGCGGCCTGGTCGAGCGTCGCGCGCATCTGCAGGAGGCCCTGCCCCCCGCCCGCGCCGCCGCCCTGCGCCCAGTACGCCCCGACGAGCTCCCCGTCCCGCGTGACGGCCCGCAGCGACGCCTCCCCGCGCACCAGCGCGGCCGCGGCGGGAACGTCTTCGACGACGACCACGTCCCGCAGCAGATGCTCGAACGCGGGACGCACGGAGTCCGGGACGCTGACCGCGTCGATCGCGTAGTCGGCCCCGGCGACCCGCTCGCCCCGCACGGGCGCCCCGCCCCCGACGACCAGCCCGGCGCGCCCGGCGTCGCGTGAGCGCAGCAGCGCAAGAGCGGACTCCGCGGTGTCCAGGGACCCGACCGCGACGGCCTCGGCGGCGCCGCCGAGCGCGGCGGCGATGGCCGTCTCGTACCCGGGCCGGACGTTCAGCAGCGACGCCACCGTGCCCAGCACCCCGCCGAGCGACCCGTCGGAGGCCGCCGACAGCAGCGCCTCCCCGCCGTCGGCGGCACTGGCGAGCGTCAGGTTCAGGGCCTCGATCCGCGCCTGAAGGGCCGCGATCCGCTTCTGCGCCGTCTGGTCGGCGGTGCGGGCCGCCCCGACGGCCGACCGGGCCTCCTTCAGCGCGCGGCGCGGGCCGTCCACGGCGGCGCGGGCGGTCTCGGCGGCGTCCTTGGCCGCGGCGAGCGCCTCCTGCGCGGCCTCGTGCTCCGCCGCGAGCGCGGGATCCTCGACGACCTCGGCCTCGAACGCCTCGAACTCGGCCTGCGCGGCCTCGGCGCGCTGGTCGGCCTCCTCCCGCGCGTCCGCGAGCCGGCCGATCTCCGACCGTCCCGCCTGCGCCTTGCTGCGCAACGCCTCGACCCGGCCGCGCAGCCGCGCCAGCTCCTCGCGGCGGTCGGCGGCGGCACGGGCGGCGGACTGGAGCCGCCGCTCCTCTGCGGCGAGCGCCTCCTCGGCCGCCGACCGCTCCCGCACCGCATCGGAGAGCCCGTCGCGGGCCTCGTCCAGCGCCTCGCGGAGCATCTCCTCCTGCTCGCGGATCTCGGCGGCCTCGCGCTCCATGTCCTCGGGATCGCGGCCGCGCCGCTCCTCCCCGCGCGCCTCGGCGGCGTTGCGGTGCCGCTCGGCCGCGAGGTCGGCGACGCCGCGGAGCCGCTCCTTCAGCGCCGACAGCTGGAACCAGGTGTCCTGGACCTGCGCGAGCCTCGGCGCCTGCTCCGCCTCCTCAGCCTCCAGGACGGCCTCGCGCTCCTGCGCCCCGGCCAGCGCCCGCTCGGTCTCGGTGCGCCGCTCCCGGATCGCGGCCTCGTCGGCGGCCTCCTGCTCCAGCCTCGTCCGCAGCGTGACCAGGTCGTCGGCGAGCAGCCGCAGCCGGGCGTCCCGCAGATCGGCCTGGATCACCGCGGCCCGCCGCGCGATCTCCGCCTGCCGTCCGAGAGGCTTCAACTGCCGCCGCAGCTCGCCCGTCAGGTCCTGCACGCGCGTGAGGTTGCCCTGCATCGCGTCCAGCTTGCGGAGCGCCTTCTCCTTGCGCTTGCGGTGCTTGAGGACGCCCGCCGCCTCCTCGATCACCGCCCGCCGCCCCTCCGGTCCCGAGTGCAGGACCCGGTCGAGCTGCCCCTGCCCGATGATCACGTGCATCTCGCGGCCGATGCCGGAGTCCGACAGCAGCTCCTGGATGTCCAGCAGCCGGCACGCGTCACCGTTGATCGCGTACTCGCTCGACCCCGACCGGAACATCAGCCGGCTGATCGTGACCTCGGTGTAGTCGATCGGCAGCGCGCCATCGGAGTTGTCGATCGTCAGCACGACCTCGGCGCGCCCCAGCGGCGCCCGGTTGGACGTCCCGGCGAAGATGACGTCCTCCATCTTGCCGCCGCGCAGCGACTTGGCGCCCTGCTCCCCCATCACCCAGGCCAGCGCGTCCACGACGTTCGACTTCCCGGACCCGTTGGGCCCCACCACCGCGGTGATCCCCGGCTCGAACTTGAGCGTGGTGGAGGACGCGAAGGACTTGAAACCGCGCAGCGTCAAAGTCTTCAGATACACGCGCCAGGAGCCCCCCTCCTACGACACCCACACCCCGAACATCCGAAGCACGATACTGGTTTTCTTGCTTTTTTCTCCTCCTTCGGGCCTTGGCGGCCCTCCGTCGTCGAAAAAAGCGGGCGATCGCCGGCATCGCTCCGGCACGCCTGGCGGCTCGCTGCGCGATCAGGTTCTCGCAAGCTCGAACCTGCCTTCGGACGCGATCGCAACCGTGGGGGTTGTTGTGGGGTTGCTGTGCCGGCTGGGGTTGTCGCAGTGGGGGGGTTGCTGAGGGTGGCAATGGTTGCGCTGGGCGCAACGGCGTCGGGCCCGCACGAGTCAGCCAGGCAGCCGAGGGCCGGACGGGCACCGCACCCCGTTTCGAGCCCGGGTGCGCGATCGCGTCCGGAGACAGGCGCGGGCCCTGCGGGGATCTGATCGCGTAGCGGCTCAGGCGAGATGAAGGTGCCGCCTTGACCCGTTGACGGCGCTGGAGTCGTGCGCGCGAGACCGGGGGTGCCTGGCGGGGCACTTGCGGTGACGTCGACGGCTGGGTAGCGTCCGGAGGCCAGAGGGGCTCGCGCACCCGAATACTGCGAGCCCTCGTGACGAGCCGTGCTCACAAAGCGCAAGCGGCTGTCGCGACGACCTCGGCATTCACCGCAACCACGAGACGACCTTGGGGCCGCGATCGCGTCCGAAGGCAGGTTCGAGCGAAGCGAGAACCTGATCGCGCAGCGAGCCGCCAGGCGAGTCGAAGCGATGCCAGCGATCGCCAGCTTTTCTCGACAAAGGTGGGCGCCCAGCGCCCGAAGGAGGAGAGAAAAGCCTTAAGTAAGAACCGGTTCGCGGTCCTTGACCGGAAGCGACATCACTTCGTCGTCCGTCGCCGTCGCGAGCGCGTCGTTCTCCGCCTGGAGCCGTACGAGTTCGGCCTCCAGGTCACGTACGCGCTGCTGCAGGCGCCGCATCTCCGCGACCATCCGGGGGTCGGGACCGCCGACGTGGCCGAGTAGAGCCTTCGCCATGACTAAGGGTCCTCCACGCTGAGTAACCAGCAGGGATCGCGCACGGGAAACTGCTGAAGCAGGTGCGCGTACCGTCTAGAGTCGCACCGGCCGCTGTCCTGGTCAAGACGCACATCACAGGCCGGTAACAACCTTCCTCTACTAGTTTAGCAGGTACAAACCGGTACTCCCTACCCGGTCAGCGTTCCCGGAACCCGGAGGCCTCTCCGCGAGGGGCGCTCCAGCGGTCGACGACGCCGGTCACAGCGCCGGGACGTCCGGGAACGCCGCCTGGGACGTCGCCGTCCAGCATCTCCAAAAGCCTGCGGCAGCCGGCGCGCGGGCCCTCGGCCACGACCTCGACGCGGCCGTCGCGGAGGTTGGTGGCGCTGCCGGCGAGGCCCAGTTCGAGCGCCCGGGCCCTGACCCACCAGCGGAACCCGACGCCCTGGACGCGTCCGCGCACCCAGGCCGTGAGCCGCACGATCTCGTCGTCCTCGCTCATCGCTCCCCCCTCGGTACCGCTAGTACCGTGCCCGCCTGGGGCGGGGCTGGCACACCGGGCAGCTGTAGGAGGAGCGGTTCATGAACTCGTCGCGGCGGATCGGCGAGCCGCAGCGGCGGCAGGGCTCGTCCCGCCGCCCGTAGGCGTCCAGGGACCGCTCGAAGTAGCCGCTCTCACCGTTGACGTTCACGTAGAGGCTGTCGAAGGAGGTGCCGCCGACCTCCAGGGCGGCCGTCATGACCTCTCGTGCGGCCTCCAGGACGCGCGCGGCGTCCGCCCGGGTCATCGTCTCGGTCGGCCTCGCCCAGTGCAGCCTGGCGCGCCACAGGGCCTCGTCGGCGTAGATGTTGCCGACCCCGCTGACGAGGGACTGGTCGAGGAGGGCCCGCTTGATCCCGGTCTTGCGGCGGCGCAGGGCGCGGTAGAAGGCCTCCGCGTCGAAGGCGTCCTCCAGCGGGTCGGCGGCGATGTGCACGATCGGCTCGGGCACGAGCGCGCCCTCGGCGAAGGCGTCGGGGACGAGGTCGGCGACCATGAGGTGCCCGAACGTCCGCTGGTCGACGAAGCGCAGGTCGAGGCCGTCGTCGTCGAACTCGACGCGGATCCGCAGGTGCTTCTCGCGTTCCCTGCCGGGTTCGCCGACGAGCAGCTGCCCGCTCATGCCGAGATGCGCGAGCACCGCCTCGCCGGGGGCGTCGTCCTCCTCGGCCTGGAGCGGGATCCACAGGTACTTGCCGCGGCGCCGGGGGGCCAGCATGGTGCGCTTGGCGAGACGCCCGGCGAAGTCGGCGGGGCCTCCGGGGTGGCGGCGCACCGACCGCGTGTGCAGGACCTCGGCGGACGCGATCGTGCGGCCGGTCGTCCAGCTTTCCAGGCCGCGCCGGACGACCTCGACCTCGGGAAGCTCAGGCACCGGCCTGCGCCGCCTGCCCGGCCTCCCTGGCCGTGCCGTCGGCCTGCGCGGCCCCAGCCGGGGCCGCCTCGCGCTGGACGACGAGTTCGCGGATGGCGTTCCAGGCGGCCTCGGCGGCGTGCTGCTCGGCCTCCTTCTTGCTGCGGCCCTCGCCCGACCCGTAGGTCTGGCCGCCGACCCGCACGGAGGCGCGGAAGGTCTTCTGGTGGTCGGGGCCGCTCTCGGCGACGTGGTACTCGGGGACGCCGAGCTCCTCGACGGCGGTGAGCTCCTGCAGCGAGGTCTTCCAGTCCAGGCCGGCGCCGAGGCCCGCCGAGCGCTTGATCAGCGCGTCGAAGAGCCGGTGCACCAGGGCGGACGCCTCGCCGAGGCCCCGGTCGAGGTAGACGGCGCCGATCAGCGCCTCCAGCGTGTCGGCGAGGATCGAGGCCTTGTCGCGGCCCCCGGTGCCCTCCTCGCCGCGGCCGAGCCGGATGTGGGCGCCGACGCCGAGGCCGCGGGCGACGCCGGCGAGGGCGCGCATGTTGACCACTGCGGCGCGCAGCTTGGCGAGCTGCCCCTCGGGCAGGTCGGGGTGGCCGCGGAACAGCGTGTCGGTGACGACGAGGCCGAGCACCGAGTCGCCGAGGAACTCCAGGCGCTCGTTGGTGGGCAGGCCGCCGTTCTCGTAGGCGTAGGAACGGTGTGTCAGGGCGCGTTCGAGCAGCTCGTCGTCCACGTCGACGCCGAGCGCGCCGGTCAGTTCCGCGCGCTCCGGCGCGGGTTCGTTCTTCTTAGCGCTCACGGGCCCTCCTCGCAGGCCGTGCACCGCGCAGCGCGCGGTCGCCTCTGCGGCGCGCGGCCGATGGGCCGGACGGCGAGGACGCTCGGCGGGGAGGGTCCGCGAAGACGAGGTGCGCGCCGGTCGGTCTGATCCCGGCGTGCACCACGGCTCCGGGCGCAGTCTCCGCGCCGGTCACCACGCCGACGTCGCGCGCCGGGTGGTCGGGGTGCGTTCCTTCCGCACCGTGAGGGGCGGGCCGCATACGCGGATCCGCCCCCCAGGATGCGAGAAGACTCAGGCCGACGGGGCGATGACCTGCCGCCGGTCGTAGGTACCGCACGTCGCGCACGCGGTGTGCGGCAGCTTGTGGTCGCGGCACGTCGGGCACTCGACCAGGTTCGGCGCGGCGGTCTTCCACTGCGCGCGCCGGTGCCGCGTGTTGCTGCGCGACTTCTTCCGCTTCGGGACGGCCACGTCAGCCCTCCTGCTTTCCTTCTCGATCCGATGAATCACGGGTGCCGGAGCTCCCGTTCCCCCGGTCGGGGGCTGCCGGCGACACGTCGCCGGCAAGGTCCCGCAGCGCCGCCCACCGGGGGTCGGCGACGTCGTGGCGGTGGCCCGGCTCGACGTCCGCGAGCCGCGCACCGCAGTCCGGGCACAGGCCCGGGCAGTCGTCCCGGCACAGCGGGGACAGCGGCAGTGCGAGCACCACCGCGTCCCGCAGGACCGGTTCGAGGTCGATCAGGTCGCCCTCGAGGCGGAGCTCGTCGTCGTCGGCGTTCCCGCCAGAGCGGGTGTCGTCGTAGACGTACAGCTCCTGGAAGTCCGCCTCGAAGTCCGAGGCGATCGGGTCGAGGCAGCGGGAGCACTCCCCCTTGAGGGGGACCGTCGCCGTGCCGGTGACGAGCACCCCCTCCAGGACCGCTTCGAGCCGGAGGTCCAGCTCGATCGCGGCGCCCTCGGGGACGCCCACCATCTCGACGCCGAAATTCTCCGGTGCCGGCACGGTCAGGTGTTCCTCCCGCGACGACCCGGGTTGCCTGCTCAGAGCTCGGGTGTCGAGCTTGAACGGGGCGCTGGGGTCGTTGCGTGTCAGCGGAATCCTGCTTTCGTGAGGCATGGTGGAACGGCGGCCGCCTGTGATGGCCGATGTCCCAGGGTACCGAACACCGGGCGCTGACCCAACTCGCGGCCCGTCCACCAGGGGCAGGCCCGTCAGCCGTCCTTCTGGAGCCGCTGCACCAGCCGGTCGTGGACGCTGTCGGGGACGAGGCCGGAGACGTCCCCGCCGAACCTCACGACCTCCTTCATCAGGCTGGACGACAGGAAGGCGTACTCGGGGTTCGTCGCCATGAACAGCGTCTCCACGCCGGCGATCCGGTGGTTCATCTGGGCCATCTGCAGCTCGTACTCGTAGTCGCTCACGGCCCGCAGGCCCCGGACGATCACCGGGATGTCCTGCTCCTTGCAGTAGTCGACGGTGAGCCCGTAGAAGGTGTCGACCGAGACGTTGCCGTACTCCCGGGTGACCTCGGAGATCATGTCGGCGCGCTCGTCCACGGTGAACAGGCTCTTCTTGCTCTTGTTGATCAGCACGGCGACGACCACCTCGTCGTAGAGGCGGGAGGCGCGGCTGATGATGTCGAGATGCCCGTTGGTGACGGGGTCGAACGATCCCGGACAGACGACACGGCGCACGGCGCGAACCCCTTCGGTCCCGGTTTCTGACCTGCGGCGTGAACGTACCAAATCGCATTCGGCCGGGTTTCCACCGGGCTCGGCGGGGCCTCCTCAGCCGTCCAGCGCATCGACGATCCTCGCGGCGATCGGGCCGGACTCTTTGCCGTAGCCGGACGCCTCGGTCATCACCGCGACGGCGTACCGGGGATCGCTGCGCGGACCGAACCCGATGAACCAGCGGTCGTTGTAGGAGGCGCCCTCGACGTCGGCCGTCCCGGTCTTGCCGCCGAGGATGGACGTCCCCCGCAGCGACCTGCCGGTGCCCCGCTCGACCACGGCCTCCATCATGTCCCGCAGCTGCTTCGCCTGGTCCCCGGGCAGCGCCCGGGACAGCCGCCGAGCCGAGATCTTGTCGACCGTCGACCCGTCCGGGGCGCGGAGCCTGTCCACCAGCCGGGGCCGCATGACCTCCCCGCCGTTGACGACCGCGGCGGCGACCATGGCCATCTGCAGCGGCGACGCGACCGCGCTGCCCTGCCCGATGGAGCCGAGCGCGCTGAGCGACGGCTGGTCGGTCGCCGGGAAGGAGCTGGCGGCGCTCTTCAGACCGTCCGCGAACTCGATGCGGTCGCCGAACCCGAATCTGCCCGCCTGCGCGTTGACGGCGCCATTGCCCGGTTTCTGGGCGCCCATGTAGGCGAACGTCGTGTTGCAGGACTGCGCGTACGCCTCGATGAGGGGGATCCGGGGGAGGTCGCAGGAGCCTCCGATGTCGCCCGCGTCGTTGTTGATCGCCTGCCCGGCGCCCGGAGGCCTGTAGCTGCGTCCGGCCTTGACCTGCGTGTCCGCGCCCGTGCCGGACCTCAGCGCCGCCGCGGCGACCACGGTCTTGAACGTGGAGCCGGGCGGGAACAGCTCGTAGGCGGCCTTGTTGAGCAGCGGTTTGCGCGGCTGGTCGCCGAGCCGGTCGAACGCCTCCGTCGCCCGCTTCCGGTCGAGCGTGGAGACCTCGTTCGGGTCGTAGGACGGAGCGGAGGCCATCACCAGGATCGCGCCGGTGCGCGCGTCGAGGACGACCGCGGCCCCCCGCCGGGCGCCGCTGGACTGCAGCGCCCCGTAGGCCGCGCGCTGCGCGTCGGGGTCGATCGTGGACTCCACCGTCCCGCCGGGGACGTGCTTGCCGATCAGTTTGTCGACGAGGTTGGAGGTGGCGAGACGGGCGTCGGTCCCGTCGAGGAAGTGGTTCTCGGCCTCCTCCAGACCGGTCTGCGAGAACACCGAGAAGTAGCCGGTCACCGGCGCGAAGGCGGCGCCGTCCTTGTAGCGGCGCTGGAAGCGGTCGTCGCCGACCTGCTCGGACCAGGCCAGCCGCTCGCCGCGCGCGACGATGGGCCCCCGGTCGATCTTGAAGCGGTCCTCGAACTGGCGGGCGTTGAGCGAGTCGTCCCGCAGACTCTGCGCCTGGAAGCCCTGAACGTAGGTGACGTTCACCATCAGCGCCAGAAACAGGAGCAAGGTGATGACCCAGGTGCGCGCCACCGCGCGGTCGATCCCGGGCTTCATGGGCGTTCCCCTACCCGAACCGCCGGAATGTCAACGGCCGACGGCCCGGCCGTACCAGAACACCGCCTCGCCGTAACGCCGCTCTCGCTCGGCCTCGTACCCGTCGGGCCACTCCAGCGCCGGGCCCCGGGCCCCGCGTTCCACGACGACCAACGCGTCCGGGGACGCCCACCCGTTGTCGCGCAACGCCTCCAGCAGAGCGGTCACGGACGCGTCCGCCAGCGCATACGGCGGGTCGGCGAAAATCAGGTCGTAGGGCTCGTCCGGCGCCTTGCGGACGAGCCGCTCCACCTTGTCGGCACAGGGGACGGCACCGGGCAGCCCGAGCGTCCCGGCGTTCTCCCGGATCACCTTCATCGCCCGCGGATGCGACTCGACCAGCAGCGCGTGAGCGGCCCCCCGCGACAGCGCTTCGAGTCCCACAGCCCCCGATCCCGCGTACAGGTCGGCGACACGCAGCCCGTCCAGCGGCCCGAGCAACGCCAGCACCGTGGAGAAAAGCCCCTCCCGCGCACGATCGCTGGTCGGCCGGGTATCCCGCCCCGCCGGCACAGCCAACCGCCGCCCCCCAGCAACCCCCGCAATAACCCGACTCACGGTTTTATTATTGCGTTCTTCTCCTCCTTCGGGCCTTGGCGGGCCGCCAGCGCCGTGCCACGCTGACGGCCCGCTCGCGGCCGGTCCGCTCTCCGGACCGATGGACCGGCCACGTCCTCATCGCGACCCCGGACGAAGCCAAGTTCGAGCGAGTGCGAGACCCCTCACCGCCCAGCGAGCCGCCAGGCGAGTCGTGCAGGCCAACCGAAACCCACTACTGCGCCTGCTTCAGCCACCTCAGAACCACGCGACAGCCTGGGCCGCGATCGCGTCCGAGGGCAGCTTCGAGCGAAGCGAGAATCTGATCGCGCAGCGAGCCGCAAGGCGAGACGAAGCGATGCCGGCGATCGCCCGCTTTTGGCGACGATGGAGGCGCTCAGCGCCCGAAGGAGGGGAAAAAGCAAAATTACGCCAAACTCCAGCGGGCTTGGGTGCGGACGCCTGGGTCGGGGTCGGCGAGGGTTTCGGTTAGGGCGGTGACGACCTCCGGGGTGTCGGTGGCCCACTGTTCCAGGGCTTGGACGGCGGCTCGGCGGACGTCGACCGTGCGGTCGTGCAGGGCTTTGAGCAGCGGTCGGACGGCGACGTCGGGGCGGGCCTTGGCGAGGGCTCGGACGGCGTGGCAGCGGACCTGCCAGTTGGTGTGGGCGATGGCGGTGACGACGCGGCCTTCGAGGGGTTCGGGGACGCCGAGTTCGGCGGCGGCGGTGAGGGCGGCGATGCGGACGACGGGGTCGTGGTCGGTGAGGAGGTGTTCGAGCGCGGGCAGGCCGGCGGGGCGGGCGAGGCGGCCGAGGCCTTCGGCGACGGCGACGCGGACCTCGCGGGACGGGTCGTCGGCGGCCTCGGCGACGCGGGCGGTCTCGCGCAGCGCCACCAGGCCGAGGACGGCCTGGATGCGGATCTGCGGTTCGTCGTCCTCGAAGCCTTGGGCGTACAGTTCGCCGGCGCCCTTGGCGAGGATGCCGATCAGGTCGGCGGCGGTGTCGCGGACGGCGGTGTCGCGGCCGCCGGCAGCGGCGAGGAGCAGGGCGTCGACGCCGTCGTCGCCGAAGTAGAGCTCGGGCAGGTCGCGCAGCGCGTCGGCGGCGACGCGGCGGACGTCCTCGTGGTCGTCGGCGAGTGCCCAGGCGAAGGTGTCGCCGGTGCCGCGGGGCGCCTCTCCCGCGCGGGCGGCCCGGGCGAGCGCCGCGAGGGCGGCGGCGCGTGTCGCGGGGTCGGGGTCGCGGAGGGACTCCTCCGCCTGGTCGAGCCGGATGGTGCGAGTCATGGGGGGCCTCCTGGTCGGCCGTCGGATCCGGAAGCGGGGCAGGGCCCGCCGGGGGCTCGGGATCAGTGACGGGAACACAGGGCGCTCGCCTGGCGCCGGAGGTCGACGTGCAGGCGGGCGATCAGCGCACGACTCGGGTTCACGCGTTCATCGTGTCCCGCCCGGACGCTAATGTCAACCAAATAGGTCGGCAATATCTGTTATGCCTTCTCCAGGAAGTCCGCGCGCTCCTCGTCCAGCAGGGACGCCAGGACGGTGGCCAGGCCGGGATGGTCCGACAGGTCGGGATCGGCGGCGACGAGGGCGGTGGCCTCCTCGCGGGCGTCGCGGATCACGTCCTCGTCCCGCTGGAGGGTGAGCAGCCGCAGGCTGGACGAGCGGCCGGCCTGCGCGGCGCCGAGCACATCGCCCTCGCGGCGCTGCTCCAGGTCGAGCCGGGACAGCCTGAACCCGTCGGTGGTGGAGGCGACCGCGTCCAGCCGCTCGCGGGCCTTGCTGCCCGGCGCGGCGTCGGTGACGAGCAGGCAGAGGCCGTGCAGGGAGCCGCGTCCGACGCGCCCGCGCAGCTGGTGGAGCTGGGAGACGCCGAACCGGTCCGCGTCCATGATCACCATGACGGTGGCGTTGGGCACGTCCACGCCGACCTCGATGACGGTGGTGGCGAGCAGGACGTCCAGCTCCCGCGCGGTGAAGCGGCGCATCACCGCGTCCTTCTCGTCCGGGTGCAGTTTGCCGTGCAGGACGCCGATGCGCAGCCCGTCGAGCAGTTCCTCCAGCTTCGGCAGCACCTCCATGATCCCCAGCGGGGACCGGCGCTCGCCCTCCTCGGCGACGACGGCGTCGCCCTCGTCGCCCTCCTGCTCGCCGATGCGCGGGCAGACGATGTAGACCTGCCGGCCGTTCACCGCCTCCTCCTTGATCCGCTCCCAGGTGCGGGCGAGGAACGCGGGCTTCTCCGGCGGCACGACGTGCGTCTGGATCTGCGACCGGCCCGCCGGGAGCTGCCCGAGCACCGAGGTCTCCAGGTCGCCGAAGACGGTCATCGCCACCGTGCGCGGGATCGGCGTCGCCGTCATGACCAGCACGTGGGGGCGGCCGCCGTCGACCTTCTCGCGCAGGGCGTCCCGCTGCTCGACGCCGAACCGGTGCTGCTCGTCCACCACGACGAGCCCGAGGTCGGCGAACTGGACGGTCTCCTGCAGCAGCGCGTGGGTGCCGACGACGATCCCGGCCGCGCCGGACGCCGCCTCCAGCAGCGCCTCCTTGCGCGCCTTCGCCCCCTGCGATCCGGTCAGCAGCGCCACCCGGGTGGCGTGCTCGGCGCCGCCGATCTGCCCCGCCTGCGCCAGGTCGCCGAGCATCCCGGTGATCGACCGGTAGTGCTGCTGCGCCAGCACCTCGGTCGGCGCCAGCAGCGCCGCCTGCCCTCCCCCGTCCACCACCTGCAGCATCGCACGCAACGCGACCACCGTCTTGCCCGAGCCGACGTCGCCCTGGAGGAGGCGGTGCATGGGGTGGTGCTCGGCCAGGTCGGCGGCTATCTCGTCGCCCACCTGGCGCTGGCCCTTCGTGAGTTCGAAGGGGAGGCGGGCGTCGAACTCCGACTGGATGCCCTCGAAGGACGGGGGCCGGGGCTTGGCGGGGAGGGCGGCGGCGGCGACGCGGCGCTGGGCCAGGGCCACCTGGACGACGAAGGCCTCGTCCCACTTGAGGCGGGCCTTGGCGCGGCCCAGCTCGTCCCAGGTGCGGGGGCGGTGGATGCCCTCGTACGCCTCCCGCAGCCCGGTCAGGTGGCGGCGGCGCAGGAGCGCGTCGGGCATGGGGTCGTCCGGGAGGTCGAGCTGGTCGAGGACGGTCTCGACGGACGTGCTGATCGCCTCGATGGGCAGCGACTTGGCGGACGGGTAGATCGGGATGATCTCGTCCGCCCACTCCTGCGCGGCCTCCTCGGCGCCCTTCTCGTGGACGACCTTGTACTGCGGGTGGGTCAGCTGCCGGACGGTCCGGCCGCTGCGGGGCACGTAGGTGCTGATCTTCCCGGCGAACAGGCCGCGGGTGCCCGGCGACAGCTCCTTCTCGGGCCGGTAGGAGCCCTTGCGGCCGAAGAAGCTGAGCTTGAGCTCGCCGGTCCCGTCGGTGACGGTGATCTCCAGGACGTACCCGGGGCTGCGGGTGAGGGAGCGGCCCTGCACCTTCACGACCTCGGCCATGACCGTCACGTGCTCGCCGTCCTGCAGGCCGCTGAGCTGCGTCAGCTCGCCGCGGTGGGCGTAGCGGCGCGGGTAGTGGTGCAGCAGGTCGCCGACCGTGTGCAGGTCGAGGCCCTTCTTCAGGGCGTTGGCCGTCTTGTCGCCGAGGACCTTGCGCAACGGCTCGTCGAGAGTTGCCACAGGTCTTTTCTAGCCGATGGGGACGACGGGAATCACTCGACGCCGATGAGCAGGGGGTAACGCTCCTGGTCACCGGCGTAGACGCCGACCTCGGCGTCGGGGCGCCGCCGGCGCAGATGGTCCTCCAGGCCGGCGGCGAGGCCGGCCGGCGCGTGCCGTCCGGGGATCAGCGTGACGAGCTCGCCGCCGCCCGACAGCATCCGGTCCAGGACGTCGCGGGCCACCGCGGCGAGGTCCGCGCCGATCGTCGCGACGTCGCCCTCGATCAGGCCGAGGACGTCGCCCGGCCGGCACAGGCCCGCGCTCGTCACCGCCTCCTGCGCGGCGACCTCCAGGTGGCCGAAGCGGGTGGCGCCGGCGGCGCGGGTCATCTCGATCACGTCCTCGGCGAAGCGGCGCAGCGGGTCGTGCACGGCGAGCGCCGCCATCCCCTGGACGGACGCCTTCGTCGGGACCACCGCGATGCGCGCCCCGCCGTCCCTCGCGCGCTCGGCGGCGGCCTCGGCGAGGGCGAGGACCTCCGGTTCGTTCGGCAGCACGGCCACCTCGTCGCCCGCGGCGAGGATGGCCTCGGCGAGCACCGCGAGCGGGGGGACGGCTCCGGGCTCGCGCCGCACGACCCGGGCGCCGCTCTCCTCGAACAGCGCGGCCAGGCCGTCGGCGGCGGTGACGGCGACCACCGCACGGCCGGTGTGCGGCGCGTGCGGTCCGCCTTCGGCGGCGTCCAGGTAGGTGACGCGGATCCGGTGCGGGCGTCCCGCCGCCATGCCCGCCTCGACGGCGGCTCCGGCGTCGTCGACATGGACGTGCACGTTCCACAGCCCGTCGCCGCCGACCACCACGAGGGAGTCGCCGAGGCCGTCGAGCCGTTCCCGCAGGGTGTGGACGGCGTCGTCGGGCGCGTCCAGCAGGTACATCACCTCGTAGCCGAAGCCCTGCGGCGCCCGGGTCCGCCCCGGGAGCGCGGGCGTCCCGGCGGTGCGGGGCGGGACGTCGTACCGCTCGGGGTACTCGTCGGTGACCACGGCGGCGAGGGCGTCGAGCACCACGCAGAGCCCGGCCGCGCCGGCGTCCACGACGCCGCTGCGGGCCAGCACCTCCAGCTGGCCGGGGGTGCGGCGCAGCGCCTGCCGGGCGCCCGCGGCGGCGGCCCGCGCGGCCTCGGCGAGCCCGGTTCCGGCGCCCGCCGCGCAGGCCTTGGCGGCTTCGGCGAGGACGCTCAGGATCGTGCCCTCGACGGGATGCTCGACGGCGCCGCGGGCCAGGACGGACGCGTGGTCGAGGGCGGCCGCGAAGGAGGCGCCGTCCGGGGGCGTCTCCAGCGGTCCGAGGACGTCGGCGAGGCCCCGGAACACCTGGCTGAGGATCACGCCGGAGTTGCCCCGGGCGCCGATCAGCGCGCCCTGCGCCAGGGTCCGCCACGGGTCCGCGGCGCCCGGCGGCTCATCGAGGGCGTCGGCCGCCGCGATCACGGTCAGGTGCAGGTTGGTGCCGGTGTCGCCGTCCGGGACGGGGAACACGTTGAGCGCGTCGATCTCGGCCCTCGTCCGCCCGAGGGCCTCCGCCGCGAGCCTGCACCACCGCCGCACCGCCGCGCCGTCGAGGACCGCCGCATCATCGGGGGCCACCGTGCTCCCTTCCGCGCCGCCGGGCCGCGGCGCCGCCGATTCGCTAACCCGTCGCGCTGTCGGCTAGTCTGGTCCACGCGCCACGTTCGTGGCGCTCATCAGTGAGCGTCCATGATGCCCGGCCCGCCCGAGGCGGCAGCCGGGTGGCGCTCCGATCAGAGCATCGACACCACTTGGAGTTTCCCGTGGCTTCCGTCTGCGACGTCTGCGGCAAGGGACCCGGTTTCGGCATGCGCGTCTCCCACTCGCACCGCCGCACCCCGCGCCGCTGGAACCCCAACATCCAGCGCGTGCGCGCCGTCGTGAACGGCAGCACCAAGCGGATCAACGCCTGCACGTCCTGCATCAAGGCCGGCAAGATCGTCAAGCCGACGGTCTGAGCCTCCCGGGCCGTCCCCGCGGGGCGGTCCTCTTCACGGCTTCGGTCGGCTCATCGGGATTCCCGGTGAGCCGACTTTCGCGTTCTCGGGCGGTGCCGTCCCGCCGGGCGGCCGCGGCGGCGCTCAGTCGCGGTACCGCCAGGCGTGGTCGACGGGGCCGATGCCGGCGCCGAGCGGGAAGCCCGCCGCGATCGCGCCCGTCACGTACTCCTTCGCCTTGGCCACCGCCGCCGGGACGTCGTCGCCGAGCGCCAGGTTCGAGGCGATGGCGGACGCGAGCGTGCAGCCGGTCCCGTGGGTGTGCCGGTTGTCGTGCCGGGGCGCGGTGAAGCGGTGCTCGCGCTCCCCGTCGAACAGCAGGTCGGCGGGCTCGCCCGGCAGGTGCCCTCCCTTGATCAGCACCCAGGCGGGGCCGAGCTCCTTGACCGCCTCGGCGGCCTCGCGCAGCCCGGACTCGTCCACGACCTTGACGCCGGTGAGCTGCTCCACCTCGTACAGGTTGGGCGTGACGACGGTCGCGGCCGGCAGCAGCGCCGAGCGGACGGCGTCCACGGCCTCCGGCGCGAGCAGGGCGTCGCCGTGCTTGGAGACGCCGACCGGGTCGACGACGGCGGGGGCGTCGGACGCGGCGAGCGCCTCGGCGACGACCTCGACGAGGGCGGTGGAGGCGAGCATGCCGGTTTTGATCGCGTGGACGCCGATGTCGGACACCACGGAGTCGATCTGGGCGCGCACGGCCTCGGGGGGCAGCTCCCAGTAGCCCTGGACGCCGAGGGAGTTCTGCGCGGTGACGGCGGCGACGACGCTCATCCCGTGGACGCCGAGCGCGAGCATGGTCTTCAGGTCCGCCTGGATTCCGGCGCCGCCGCCGGAGTCCGAGCCCGCGATGGTGAGCACGAGGGGCGGGGCGGAGGCAGTGCGCGTCATACAGCCCACTTTATGGTGATCTGCGGGAAGCGGCGATCCGCCGGAGCCACTGTTCCGCCCGCGCTCAGACCAGCGTGCAGGGCAGCTTGTTGAGGACGCAGCTGGACGGCCTGGACGGCGTGCCCTGGGCGGCGAACACGATCCGCACGCTGCGGCCGGGCGCGATCGCCGTGCGGCCGCGGACGAAGGCGACCTGGCCGGTCCGCACGACGGTGGCGCCCTGGACGGCCGTGACCGAGGCGTTCGGGATCGTGAAGGCGAGCGCCCACGCGGTGACGGGGCGCTGCCCGCGGTTGGCGATGGTGGCGGTGGCCTTGAACCCGCCGGGGGTGCGGGAGGCGACGCGGAAGCCGATGAGGAGGCCGTCGGGGCGGCTCGCGCCCCGGCTGGCGCGGCCGCCGGGGCCGCGCTCGGTGATCTGGTTGTCGCGCGGGTCGGTCTGGGAGGTCTTCGGGGAGCCGCCCGCGAAGTTCAGGGAGATCTGCTGGGTGCTCAGCGCGTAGGAGACGATCCCCACGGCGATGACCAGCGCGACGATCGGGAGCAGCGGGAGGGGCAGCACGGAGACGATCTTCGTCCAGCCGTTCCCGCCCGAGCCGCCCGTCCCGGGCTCCGGCGTGCCGGGCGCGTCGCCGGGTTCGGGCGGCAGCCCGCGCGGCTGCTCGGTGAACGCCGCCGGGGGAGCGCCCGGGTAGTCGCCGGGATAGTCCCCGGGGAGCGGGGCGAACCGGTACGGGTCCGGCGGGGGGTCGTGCTGGCGCTCAGTGACCGGCGGCGGACCCGACCTGACCTGGTCGTGCTGAGAGACGTACACCCGGTCGTCGGTCGGCCCGGAGAAGAGGTCGTAGGAGGGGTCGACCGGAGCCCCGAAGTACGGCCCTCCCGGCGCTTCGGCGCCCGGTACGGGGTCGTCGTCCGGTTGCTCAAGCCTGGAGTGTCGTCCCATCCCATCCCTCTTCGATCACAGGATGTATACCAAACCCGTCCCAAGCATGCCTACCGGATGTGTCAACGCACACGGCTGTACGCGCCGACCACACCGGGACGTTCAGCCTGGGAAATGGTCCCATGCCCCGGGGGGCGGCGGGCCTCCGTCCACCCGCACTCCGGCCCCTTCGGCGACGGTCCCGATCCGCCTCCAGGACGGGGGCAGGACGGCGTCCGCCGGGTAGGTCCCGGCGAAGGCGTGGTCCTCTCCGCCGGTGAGCACACGGCGCAGGCCGTCCGGCCCGAGGATCTCGGGGACGGGCACGGAGGCGGTGTCGAGGTCGATCCGGACGCCGCTCGCGGCGGCGATGTGCGCGAGGTCCTGGACGAGCCCGTCGCTCACGTCGAGCAGCGCGGTGGCGCCGTGGGTCCGCGCCTCCTCACCGGCGGTGTAGGGCGGCTCGGGACGGCGGTGCGCCGCGATCAGCTCCTCGGGCCCGTCCCGCCCGGCCTCCAGCAGCGCGAGCCCGGCGGCGGCGAAGCCCAGCCTGCCCCGGACGGCCACGACGTCGCCCGGGCGGGCCCCGGAGCGGGTGAGCGGCGCCGCGCCGCCGAGGTCGCCGAGCGCGGTGATCGCGAGGGTGACCTGCGGCGCGGCCACGACGTCGCCGCCCGCGACGGACGCCCCCGCCGCGCGGCACTCGTCGGCGAGCCCGTCGTAGAGCCGCTCGGCCCAGCCGGCGCCGGTCGCGGGCGGGGCGGCGAAGCCGACGAGCAGCGCCGTGGGGTTCGCGCCCATCGCGACGACGTCGGCGAGGTTCTGCGCGGCGGCCTTGCGCCCGATGTCGTAGGGGCCGGACCAGTCGAGGCGGAAGTGCCGCCCCTCCACGAGCAGGTCGGTGGTGGCGACGACGCGGCCGTCCGGCGCGGCGATCACCGCGGCGTCGTCCCCGGGGCCGAGCCGGACCGCCGGGCCCTGGGGCAGCCGCCGGGTCAGACGGCCGATCAGGCCGAACTCGCCCAGCTCCCCGATCGTGCCCATTTGCGCCGTTCCCCCGCTTTCTCGGTTTCCTCCCGGTTCGTACCGGGCACGCCGTACCCCGACCGCCCGCGGCGGCGCGTAACACGATACGGTGAACCTTCCGACGGTTGATTCTCCGCTTGGGGAGGACGTGATGGTGCAGGCCTACATCCTCATCCAGACCGAAGTCGGCAAGGCGGCCGAGGTGGCGGCCCACATCTCCGGCATCACCGGCGTGACCCGGGCGGAGGACGTCACCGGACCCTATGACGTGATCGTCCGAGCGGAGGCGCGGAATGTGGACGAGCTGGGCAAGCTCGTCGTCGCGCAGATCCAGGCCGTCGAGGGCATCACGCGGACCCTCACGTGCCCGATCGTCCATATCTGACCGTTCCCCGGCGCCCCACCGCCTCATCGCCGCCCTCGGCGGCCTCGCGCTGCTCGCCGCGGCGTGCGGCGACGGGGCCGTGCAGGTCCCGGTGCCGAGCCCGGACGCGGCGACCCAGCGGCTCTGCCAGGGGCTGCGGCTGCCCGAGACGGTGCACGGGCAGAAGCGCCGCGACGCCTCCCCGGACTCGCCGCTCACCGCCGCGTGGGGCTCCCCCGCGATCGCGCTGCGCTGCGGCGTCCCCCGCCCCGCCACGCTCCGCCAGACCTCGGAGCTGGTGACCATCAACGGGATCGACTGGTTCGGGCAGCCCGCCGACCGGCCGGTGACCTTCACCGCGGTGGCGCGGCAGGCCTACGTCGAGGTGACGGTGCCCCCGAAGTACAACCCGGCCGGCGACGTGCTGATCGAGCTGGGGCCGGCGATCAAGGCGACGATCCCGGCGAAGCCCGAGGGGCAGATCTGAGCGGCGACCCCCTGGTCACCAGATCGGGACGGGGCTCTCCCCCCGCGGGTAGTAGCCGGGGATCGGCTCGCCGGACGCCGCCCGCTCCAGCCGCCGCCGCATCCCGTCCGACAGCACCCCGGCCTTCATCATCTCGACGAACACCGAGGTGACGTTGCCGAGGTCGAACCAGTCACGCTGCCACGACCACCGGCGGTCCCCCGCGTACCGGAACCAGGACCCGCCGATGCCGAGCACCTCGTAGGGCGTCCCGTCGGGGCGGCTCGCGTCGGCGACCTGCTTCCAGAACCCGACGACCTCGCCCTTGCGCTCGTCGACCAGGATGCTCTGGTAAGGGTAGGTCCAGCCGTCCAGGCCGCCCATCTCCGAGCCGAGCGCGATGTCGCGGATCTCGTCCCGGCCGACGGCCATGAAGTCCTGGTCGGGGCCGATGTTCCAGCCGTAGGTGGCGTCCTCGGTGTAGAGGTCGGCGAGCGGGCGCCAGTCGCCGGCCTCCTCGCAGCGGCGGTTGGCCTCCAGCCAGTGCCCGACCATCGCGTCGAGCTCTTCACGGGGGAACGCGGGCATCATGTCTCCAGCATTTTGAGGGCCTGGGTCGGGCAGTAGCGGACGGCGGAGGCCACCTCGGCGCGCATGTCCTCGGGCGGCTCGGCGTCCAGGACGCGGACCCTGCCCCTGGGCGGCACCTCGAAGACGTCGGGGGCCTCCAGCTCGCACATGGCGTGCCCCTGGCACAGGTCCAGGTCGGCCTCGATCCTCACCGGCGCCTCCGGCGGTAGCGGACGGCGCAGGGCTGGGCGAGCTGGACGACCATCTTCGAGTGGTCGTTGCGGTAGCTCTCCGGCGGCTGCGCGGGCTCGAACTCCCAGTCCCGCAGCAGTACCGAGAAGATGGCCTTGAGCTGCATCATCGCGAAGTTCGCGCCGACGCAGCGGTGCCGGCCCGCGCCGAACGGCACCCACGTCCAGCGGTGGAGCAGGTCCTCCTCGCGGGGCGCGACGTAGCGCTCGGGGTGGAAGGCGTCGGCGTGGGGGAAGTCCTCCTCGATCCGGTTGGACACGGCGAGGCCGCAGCCGACCATCGTGCCCGCGGGGATGCGGTGCCCGAGCACCTCCTGGTCGGACTGCGCGACCCGCAGCAGCAGGATCAGGGGCGGGTGCAGCCGCAGCGCCTCCTTCACCGCCGACTCCAGGTTCGGGATGGCGCGCAGCGCCTGGAACGACACCTCGCGGCCGTCGTCGTACAGCTCGTCCAGTTCGCGGACCACGCCGTCCAGGACGCCGGGGTGGCGGAGCAGCTCGATGAGCGTCCAGGCGGCGGTGCCGGACGTGGTGTGGTGCCCGGCGAACATCATCGAGATGAACATGCCGGTGACCTGGTCGGCGTCGAACTTGAGCGTGCCGTCCGCGTCCTTGATCGACATCAGCACGTCGAGCAGGTCGCGGTCCTGCCGGGGCGGGTCCGGCGGCCGCGAGTCCATGATCTGCTGGACGAGCTCCACCAGCGCCGCGCGCGCCGCGTCCCGCCGCCGGAAGCTGTCGATGTCGGCGTGGGGGTCGACGTAGGCGATCGCGTCGGTGCCCTGTTCGAGGTCGTGGTACAGGTCGGCGAACCGGCGGTCGAGCTGCTCGCGGAACTTGCGCCCGATCAGGCACGCGGACGAGGTGTAGATCGTCAGCTCGGCGAAGAAGTCGAGCAGGTCGATCTCGCCCTCCTCGCCCCAGCCGGCGACCATCCGGTCGACCTCGGCGGCGATCATCGCGGCGTGCCCCTTCATGAACGAGCCCTTGAGGGCCTGGTTGTGCAGGGCCTCGCGGCGCTGCTCCGGCGTGGCGTCGAACACCACGCCCTCGCCGAAGATCGGCGTCATGAACGGGTACGCCTCGGCCTGGTCCAGCTCCTCGTCGGGGGCGCGGAAGAAGAACTCGTTGGCCTCCGCGCCCGACAGCAGCACGACGCGGCGTCCGGCGAGGCGGAACTCGCCGACGTCGCCGCACTCGTCCCGGACCCGCCGCATCAGCCCGATCGGGTCCGAGCGCAGCTCCTCCAGGTGGTCGGGCCCGCCCGACACGACGCGCGGCTCCACCAGTGCGGTCACGACTCCTCCAACGGTGCTTCGGGCTGTACCTCGACTAGCCGGAGATGGGCGCCGCGCGGGGTCGCGACGATCGCGGCGACGGCGGCGGCGACGTCGGACGGGCGCAGGAAGTAGGGGTGGCGGGCGTGGCCCCACCTGGCCCAGTCCTCCAGGACGGCGCCGGTCGTCTCCGCGTCCCAGCTCATGCCCATGCCGGTCGCGGTCGGCCCGGGCCGGACGATGGACGCGCGCACGCCCGTCCCCTCCAGCTCCATCTGCATGGTGCGGGCCATCCCCTCGACGCCGTTCTTGGCCGCGACGTAGGCGCCCGTCCAGGAGCGCGGCGCGGGGACGGTGTCGGAGGAGACGAACACGATGTCGCCGCGCCGGCGCGCCACCATCTGCGGGACGAACTGCGACACGAGCCGGTGCGCGCCGACGAGGTGGACCTGCACCTGCGCGAGGAACTCGGCGGTGTCGAGCTCGTGCAGGCGCCCGGCGGACAGGTCGCCGGCGCTGGAGACGACGACCTCGACGGGTCCGAGCGCGTCGGCGGCGGCCGCGGCGAACGCCTTGACCGAGTCGGAGTCGGCGACGTCCAGCGGGTGCGCGAAGGCCTCTCCCCCGCCGGCCCGGACCGTCGCGGCCAGTTCCTCGCACCTGTCGGCGCGCCGCGCGCCGAGCGCGACCGGGTGCCCGGCCATCGCCAGCGCCGTCGCGGTCGCCGCGCCGATCCCGGACGAGGCGCCGGTCACCACGGCCGTGCGCCGCCGCGGATGGGGTTCGAACCTGGGCATCAGCGCACCTCCACGCGCACGGGCAGGGCGGCGAAACCGCGGACGTTCACCGAGTGCACCCGCTCGGCGCCGTCGTGGTCGACCTCGTAGGCGCAGACGCGGCGGACGAACTCGGTCAGCGCGATGCGCGCCTCCAGCCGGGCCAGGTTGGCGCCGAGGCAGAAGTGCCGTCCGCCGCCGAAGCTGACGAGCTGCGAGGTGTCGCGGTCGAGGTCGTAGGCGTCGGCGTCGTCGAACACGCGGGGGTCGCGGTTGGCCGACCCGACCAGCAGGAGCACGCGGTCGCCCTCGCGGACGCGCCGCCCGTGCAGCTCGACGTCGCGCACGGCCTTCCTGGCGAGCATCTGGCTGGAGGTGTCGTAGCGGAGCGTCTCCTCCACCCAGTCGTCCACGCGGGCCGGATCGCGGAGCGGCCTGGCGGCCTGGTCCGGGTTGCGCGCGCCCCAGTACAGGGCGTTGGCGAGCAGCTTGGTGGTGGTCTCGTTCCCGGCGACCACCATCAGGAACAGGAAGGCGATGACCTCCTCGTCGTCCAGCCGGTCGCCGTCGATCTCGGCGTCCAGGAGCGCGGAGGTCAGGTCGCCGGTCGGCGCGCGGCGCCGCTCGGCGACCATGTCCTGGTAGTAGCCGGCGAGGGTGAGCGCCGCGTCCATCCCCGCGGGCGGGACGTCGTTCAGCCCCTCCTCCCGGTGGACGACCGTGTCCGCGAGCCGGCGCACCTCGGCCCGGTCGGCCTCGGGGACGCCCATCATCTCCGAGATGACGTCCATGGGCAGCAGGCCGGCGAAGTCGGAGACGAAGTCGAACTCGCCCTTCTCCAGGGCCGGCTCCAGATACCGCCTGGTCAGCGCCAGGATGCCGTCCCCCAGCTCCTTGACGCGCCGCGGCGTGAAGCCCTTGGACACCAGGGCGCGCATGCGGGTGTGGCGCGGCGGGTCGAGCGCGAGGAACGACATCGTCCGGGGCGCGTGCGGGCCCCAGGCGCTCGGCTCCACCGAGACGCCGTGGGAGTTGGAGAAGGTCGCGTGGTCGCGGAAGGCCGCGGACACGTCGGCGTGCCGCGACAGCGCCCAGAAGCCGATCTCGTCGTTGCGGTAGAGGGGCGCCTCCTCGCGGAGGCGCGCGTAGAGGGGGTAGGGGTCCTCGTGGACGGCGTAGTCGAAGGGGCTGTAGGAGACCTGCGCGGCAGGGTCCACGGCCGTCACCTCACTCGGGGGGTTCGGGCAGGATGAGCTCCGCCATCTCGGCGAGCCGGTCGGCCATGCGGGCGTAGGAGGTGTAGCCCATGCCCGCGTACAGGAGCGCGCCGGTGTAGGCCAGTTCCAGCGCGCCGAGGATCTTGGGGGCGTCGTGCTCGCGCAGCGCCGCGCGGAGCCGTTCGCGGATCGCGTAGCCGATCCGCATCCGCAGTTCGCGGACGTCGGGGTCGGTGCCGAGCAGCGCGGTGGTGCACGCCGCCGCGAGGTCCGGCTCGTCCGAGACCAGCAGCGCGATCTCGCGGAGCGTCGCCACCACCCGTTCGCGCAGCGTCCCGTCCGCCTCGACCGGGGGCAGGGCGCTGAGCCGCCGCCAGAACACCTCGGTGATCAGGTGGTTCTTGGAGGCGAAGTAGGTGTACGCGGTCGCGGGCGCCACGCCGGCGCGGCGGGCCACGTTGCGGACGGTCAGGCCCTCGTAGCCGGTCTCGCCGACCTCCACCACGGCGGCGTCGGTCAGCCGCCGCACCGTGTCGGCCTGCCGCTCGGTGAGGCGGCGCCGGGTGGGCTCGGTCATGGGTTCGGGTTTTCCGGACACGTGTCCAGACATTAGTTCAGAAGATGGCCGCGTGCAACGCCCGGCGAGTCGTCCCAGGGTGAGGCGGGTGGGATTCGAACCCACTCAGTCAGCGACACTTGGGTTACAGCCAAGCCCGACTCTCCGAACGTCGGCGCCGCCCCTCGCGCGGGCCGCGGGGCCCGCGCCGTACCTCCGGAGGGATTCGAACCCCCAGCGCACAGCACCTCATGCTGCCGTCTCTGCCGTTGGACTACGGAGGCATGCGTGCGGCTCCCGGGATTCGAACCCGGAACGTCCACTTCCTGAGAGTGGTCTCTCTGCCGGTTGGAGTAGAGCCGCGTGGAACTCGCGAGGACGGGCGTCGCTCGCGGCGGCTCGGCCGGGGCCTCTAGGAGAGGGGATACCGGCCGGGGCGGGCGTGCGACGCCGAGGGCAGTCGGAGTCGATACCGCTCCAGAGCCATGGCCGGTCCTCCTCTCGGACGTCTCGCGTCACCGTCGCCGTCGGACGGGCTGACGTCGTCAACGGTGCCACCGGCGGCGCGAGGGCCGCAACGGGTTTTCCCCTCAGGTCTCGTCCGGCAGGGCCGCGCCGAAGGCGATCAGCGCCCAGAACGCGACCATGATCCAGCCGAGCGCGATCCCCGTCACCGCGAGCCCGAGCCCGCGCTCGCCGGAGCGCCGCAGCCGCACCCAGGCCATGTGCCCGGCGATGATCGCGGGGATGGACGGCAGCCCGCACGTGATCAGCCCCACCGCGCCCATGGACACCGCGTAGATCGCGAGGCTGTTCATGGGCGGCTTTCCGTGCGGATGGTGCGCGGCCGGGTACTGGTGGGGCGCCTGCGTCGGGTGGCCCTGGTAGCCGGTCTGCTGCTGGTAGCCGGACGGTTGCTGGTAGACGGACGGTTGCTGGTAGACGGCCTGCCGGGCGTCGATCGCGTCGGCGTAGCGGCTCCAGCTCTCCGCCTCGGCGGTCCGCCCCTGCCCGCTGAGCAGGACGGCGAGGTTGCGCATCGCGGCGGGGTCGCCGGCCTGCGCGGCCTGCCGGTACTGCCCCTCGACGAGCGCCGCCGCCTCCCCCGCGGCGAGGGCCGGAGCGACGCCGGGCGCCTGCGTCCCGGGCGCCTCGGTCCCGGCGGCGCGGTCCCC
Organism: Actinomadura coerulea; assembly: GCF_014208105.1. Lineage (NCBI taxonomy): Bacteria > Bacillati > Actinomycetota > Actinomycetes > Streptosporangiales > Thermomonosporaceae > Actinomadura > Actinomadura coerulea. Next base: position 112,159 of record NZ_JACHMQ010000001.1, on the reverse strand, counting down.
ACCCTGAGTGTGCGGCTGGGACGGCGTCTCGGCGCGATGCCGGCCGGGCGCCCGGCTCTGCTGCGTGGAGGGCGCGGACTGCCGGACCCCGCTGGAGATGAGGCCGTCCAGCAGCGACTGGGCGGACGGCCGCAGCGCCGGGTCCTTGGCCAGCGCCGCCTGGACGGCCTTGAGCAGCATGCCGTCCAGCCCGCCCAGTTCGGGTTCGCCGCTGATGATCTGGTGGATGACCGCCGGGAGCGAGTTGCCGCCGAAGCAGGGCCCGCCGCGCGCCGCGAAGGCCACCGTCGCGCCCCAGGCGAACACGTCGGACGCCGGGCTCGCGCCGCGCCCGTCCAGCTGCTCGGGGGCCATGAACGCGGGCGTGCCGACGATGCCGCCGGTCGCGGTGAGGCGCGTCCCGTCCAGCGAGCGGGCGATGCCGAAGTCGATGACGCGCGGCCCGAAGGTGGACAGCAGCACGTTCGCGGGCTTGAGGTCCCGGTGCACCACCCCCGCGTCGTGGATGGCGGTCAGCGCGGTCGCGATGCCGACCGCGACGGCCTCCAGGTCGGCGCCGCGCAGCGGGCCGTCCTTCGCGACGGCGTCGTCGAGGCTGGGGCCGTTGACGAACTCGGTCACCAGGTAGGGCGGGTCCGCGGCGGGGTCGGCGTCCAGGACCGGCGCCGTGCAGAACGGTCGCACCCGCTTCGCCGCCGCGACCTCCGCCTCGAACCGGGCGCGGTACTGCCGGTCGGCCGCGTACTCCCGCCGGATCACCTTGAGGGCGACCTTCCGCCCGGACGCGTCCAGCCCCGCGTACACCGTCCCCATGCCGCCCTCACCGAGACGGTCGACGACCCGGTAGGGGCCGATGCGTTCCGGCAGGTCGGCGTACGGCACGGACATACTCCTCGGGACGGCGATCGGCCCTACAAGCCTGGCACATCCCCACACATCACGCGGCCCCGTCCGCGATCATTGCGGGCCCGCGCGCTCAGCCGAGTTCGGCCCGCAACGTCCCGGCCACCACCTCGGCCGTCACCTCCAGCGGCCGGACGTCGTGCGCCGTCCGGCTGAGCACGAGCGCCCCCTCGAAGGCGCACAGCACATAGGTGGCCAGGTCCTTCGCGCGCCCCTCCGGAATCCCGGCCCCCGTCAGCCTCCGCGCGAGTGAGAGCTCCCACGACGCGAAAACCTCCGCGCACGCGTGCCGCAGCGGCTCGCTCGTGCTGGCGACCTCCAGCGCCACGGTCGCGATCGGGCACCCGTCGCCCCATTGCGACCTCTCCAGCGCCTCCGCGCTCAGCCGGAACATGTCGAGGACCGACCGCCCCAGGTCCTGGTCGGCACCCGCGAACACGAGATCGAACAAGCGCAGGTACCGATCGCCCGAGTGCCGCACGGCCTCGGCCCCCAGCTGCTCCTTCCCGCCCGGGAAGAAGTGGTACAGCGACCCCCAGGGCGCCTCCCCCGCAGCGGTGATCTGCTTGAGCCCCGTCCCGGCGTACCCCTGCTCGCGGAAAAGCTGGGCGCTGGCCTCCAGCAGCCGGGTCCGCGTGTCGCGCGTCATGGGGACACCCTAGCCATTGCCCTGACTAGATCGATCTATCTACTATGACGATCGATCTATTCAGGAGGCGCCTCATGACCGTGCGAACCGAACGCCGCGGGCCCGTCCACGTCATCACCCTCGACCGCCCGGCCCGCCGCAACGCGGTCGACGGGCCGACCGCCCGGCGGCTGGCCGGCGCGGTCCGCGACTTCGAGGACGGCGACGCGAAGGTCGCCGTGCTGACCGGTGCCGGCGGCACCTTCTGCGCGGGCAGCGACCTGAAGGCGATGGCCGCGGGCGACTTCCCCGCCCCGACCGCCGACGGCCCGCCCCCCATGGCGGTCACGCGCGCCCGCCCGTCCAAGCCGGTGATCGCGGCGATCGAGGGCTACTGCTTCGGCGGCGGCTTCGAACTGGCCCTGTGGTGCGACCTGCGCGTGGCGTCGGAGACCGCCGAGTTCGGCCTGCTCAACTTCGAGCACGGCCTCCCGTCCCTGGACGGCGCCACCGTCCGGCTCCCCCGCCTGGTGGGACAGCCTCGCGCCTTGGACGCCCTCCTGACGGCTCGCCGCATCCCTGCCCGGGAAGCCGCGGACTGGGGCCTGCTGACCACCGTCACCCCACCCGGCGAAGCCCTGGAAACGGCGCAGATCCTGGCCGCCCGGATAGCGTCCCTCCCCGCCCCGGCCCTCCAGGCGGCCCGGACCTCACTCCTGGCGCAGCACACTCTTCCCGAGCCAGAGGCCCTGAAGAACGAGACAGCCCTCGCCCTCTCCGCCCTGCCCACTCCCAGGTAACGGAAGGGCCCCTCCGCCGAACGCGGACGAGGGCCCCGGAGCGGGGCTACGCGCCAGCCACGCGTCCAGCCGAAAGGAGTCCGCGGTAAGGCGGGCCGGGTGAATTTGCGGGGGCGTCTTGCGTCGCGGCGGGGGCTGAACTGTAGTCTGGACAGGTGTCCAGAACAAACGATCGCTTGCTTTTGGTGGACGGGCGTCTCGTCCCCGGGGCGGGCGGCGCCTTCGAGACGATCAATCCCGCGACCGAGGAGGTGCTCGGTACCGCCGCCGACGCCTCCGCGGACGACATGGACCGGGCGATCGCGGCCGCGCGCCGCGCGTTCGACGAGACCCGGTGGGCGGCCGACCACGCCTTCCGCGCGCGGTGCCTGCGGCAGCTCCGGGAGGGGCTGCGGCGGCGGGCCGACGAGCTGCGCGAACTCACGATCCAGGAGGTGGGCGCGCCGAGGTTCCTGACGTTCGGGGCCCAGCTGGACGCGCCCGTCGACGACCTGGCGTGGTTCGCGGACCTGGCCGAGGGCTACGGCTGGGAGCGGGACCTCGGACGGGCCGAGCCGATGGGGATGCCCAGCCACCGGCGGGTCGTCCGGGAGGCGGTGGGCGTCGTCGGCGCCGTCACCCCGTGGAACTTCCCGCACCAGATCAACCTCGCCAAGCTGGGTCCGGCGCTGGCGGCGGGCAACACGGTGGTGCTGAAGCCGGCGCCCGACACGCCCTGGTGCGCGGCGGTGCTCGGCGAGGTCATCGCGGAGGAGACCGACATCCCGCCGGGCGTGGTCAACGTGGTCACCTCGTCCGATCACGCGCTGGGCGCTCAGCTCACGCGGGACCCGCGCGTCGACCTGGTGTCGTTCACCGGGTCCACGGCGACGGGACGGGACGTGATGGCGGGCGCGGCCGCGACGCTCAAGCGGGTGTTCCTGGAGCTCGGCGGCAAGTCGGCGTTCGTGGTGCTGGACGACGCCGACCTGCGGGCCGCGTGCTCGTACGCGGCGTTCGCCGGGATCACCCACGCCGGGCAGGGGTGCGCGATCACGACCCGGATCCTCGTCCCGCGCGGGCGCCACGACGAGGCCGTCGAGATCACCGCCAAGGCGCTGGCGAAGCTCGGCGCCGGCGACCCGCAGGACGACCGGACGATCTGCGGCCCGGTCATCTCGGCGCGGCAGCGCGAGCGGATCGAAGGCTACCTGGAGCTGGCCGCCGGGGAGGGCGGCGCGTTCGCCTGCGGCGGCGGCCGCCCGGAGGGCCGGGACAAGGGGTTCTGGATCGAGCCGACGCTGATCACCGGGCTGACCAACGACTCCCGCGCGGCGCGGGAGGAGATCTTCGGGCCGGTGCTGGTGATCCTGCCGCACGACGGCGACGACGACGCGGTGCGGATCGCGAACGACTCGCCGTACGGGCTGTCGGGCGCGGTGCACGGCGGGGACGTCGAGCGGGCGCGCGGAGTCGCGAGGAGGCTGCGCACCGGGACGGTCAGCGTCAACGGCGGCGTCTGGTACGGCGCGGACGTCCCGTTCGGGGGTTACAAGCAGTCGGGCATCGGCCGCGAGATGGGCGTGGCCGGTTTCGAGGAGTACCTGGAGACCAAGGCGATCGCGGAGGGCGTGTGAGGTTCGAGGGAAAGGTCGCGGTCGTCACCGGGGCCGCGCAGGGAATCGGCGAGGCGTACGCGCGGGCGCTGGCGTCCGAGGGCGCCCACGTGGTCGTCGCGGACGTGGACGAGCGCGGCCGGGACGTCGCGGACGACATCAAGGGCCTGTTCGTGCGGACGGACGTGTCCGACCCCGCGTCCGTCGAGGCCATGGCCGGGGAGGCGGTGGAGCGGTTCGGCGGGATCGACCATCTCGTCAACAACGCCGCCATCTTCGGGACGATGAAGCTGGACTTCCTCTTCACCGTCGACTGGGACTACTACAAGAAGTTCATGTCGGTGAACATGGACGGCGCCCTGCTGTGCGCGCGTGCCTGCCATCCCCACATGCAGGCGCGCGGCGGTGGCTCGATCGTCAACCAGTCGTCCACGGCGGCCTGGCAGTACTCGGGCTTCTACGGGCTCGCCAAGGTCGGCGTCAACGGGCTCACGCAGCAGCTCGCGCACGAGCTGGGCGGCATGAACATCCGCGTGAACGCGATCGCGCCGGGCCCGATCGACACCGAGGCCAACCGCGCGGTCGTGCCGGGGAACATGTCGCAGAAGATCGTCCGGGACAAGATGGCGCTCAAGCGGATGGGGTCGCCCGAGGACCTGGTGGGCGCCTGCCTGTTCCTGCTGTCGGACGACGCCGCGTGGATCACCGGCCAGATCGTCAACGTCGACGGCGGCGAGGTGTTCCGGGCATGAGCGACGCGCGCGTCCCCCCGGAGGGCGAACGCACGGCGGTCGGCTTCGTCGGGCTCGGGCAGATGGGGGCGCCGATGGCGGCCCACCTGGCGGGCCGGGGCCTGGCCGTGTACGACGCGCGGGCCGAGGCCATGGCGCCGCTGGTGAAGGCGGGCGCGCGGGCCGCGAGGAGCGTCGCGGAGGTGGCCGCGCACTGCGACCTGGTCTCGATCATGGTCCGGGACGACGCCCAGGTGAGGGAGGTGGGCGCGGAGGTGCTCGCGAGCGCGCGTCCGGGCACGGTCCTGGCGGTCCACTCGACCATCCGCGCGGGGACCGCCGAGGACCTGGCCTCGCAGGCGCGGCGCTACGGGATCGAGGTGGTGGACGCGCCGGTGAGCGGCGGGTTCATGGGGGCGAGCGCGGGCAGCCTCGCGGTCATGGTCGGGGGGACGGACGAGGCGTTCGAGCGGTGCCGCGAGCCGTTCGGTGCCTGGGCGGACCTCGTCCTGCACATGGGGCCGGTCGGGGCGGGCACCCGCACGAAGCTGGCCCGCAACATGCTGCACTTCGTCTCGTTCACGGCGGCCGCGGAGGCGCAGCGGCTCGCGGAGGCGGCCGGGGTGTCGCTGCGCAAGCTCGGCCGGGTCGTCCGGCACACCGACGCGATCACCGGCGGCGCGGGCTCGATCATGTTGCGGCCGACGACCGCGCCGCTGGCGCCGGACGACGACCTGTACGACATCCTGCGGCACACGCGGGACCTCGGTGAGAAGGATCTGGCGCTGGCGCTGGAGCTGGCGGACGAGCTGGGGGTTGACGCCCCGCTCGCGCGGATGGCCCTCGATCGGTTCGGTGCGGGGCTCGGTTTGGAGGGAGAGGCCCATGACTGAGCGGAGCGAACCGGGGGGTGTGGGGGGTCGCCCCCCCACAGGCAACACAGATGAGCGGAGCGAACCGGGGGGTGTGGGGCGGCGTGAGCGTGGGCTGGAGATGATGCGCCGGGTCTACGGCTGGGAGGTGTCGGACGGGCCCGGTGACTTCTTCGGCATCACCGTGGAGCACCTCTTCGGCGAGATCTGGACGCGGCCGGGGCTGAGCATGCGGGACCGGCGGCTGCTGCTCGTCGGGGTCCTCGCCGGTCAGGGGCTGAACGACGTCCTCGACATCCAGATCCCGGCGGCGCTGGCCAACGGGGAGCTGTCCCCGGACGAGCTGCGCGAGATCGGCGTGTTCCTCACCCACTACATCGGCTGGCCGCTCGGGTCGAAGCTGAGCGTCCAGATCGACACGCTGATCGCCAGGCACGAGAAGCGCGCGCGGCGGGACGGTTAGCACAGGCGCGGGGTCGGGTCGGGCATCAGCATCGGCCCGGTCACGCGGAACCGTTCGACGCCCTGCCGGGTGAGGCTGACGCGCAGGTCGATCCAGCCGGGCACGCCGGGCTCGCCGCAGTCGTAGGCGCCCCTGCGCGGGAAGTGCAGGTCGCCCACCGACAGCTTCGCGCCCCGAACGTGCACCGGCAGCAGGATGCGGGAGCCGGCGGTGAGCGGCGCGATGAGGCATCCGCCCACGTCGCGGCCGCGCGCGTCGCCGGGCACGGCCACGGGGTCGGACGGGGCGCAGCCGACGATGCCGGGGTGGCCGCCGGCGTCGCGTCCGCCGCCGGGGCGCCCGACGGCGAGCACGTCCACGACGATCACGTCGCCGGGCTCGGCTCCGACGACGACGAGCGGGCCGCACAGCAGGAGGCCGCCGCCGGGTTCCCGGCCGGGGCACTCCATCCGGACGGACCCGCCCGTGATGACCTCCGCCACTCCCGGGATATCGGGGTGCCAGTGGGAGTGTCCGAGAACGTCCCGCATCCCGGGGTCGTCGAGGTCGAACATGGCTGGTGAAGGCATCGGGCAGAGCTCCTTCCGGCGGGTCCAGGTGATGTTCCGATCGTGCCCAGCCGCTGTTTCCGGACGGTTTCGGCGTGCTGACGCTCGCGTAAGACGGCCTTCACCGGAGAATCCTCGTTTCCCGGGAACCGGGTCGCGGGCGCGAGCGTCCAAGGTCCATGCGCGGTCGCATCGTCCTCCCGGTCACGACGGCGCTCCTTCTGGCCGGGACCGCCGGGTGCACCAGGTCAGGGCAGGTCCACGCCCCGGACGTCCAGGCGCCGCCGGTGCGGCTCGTCGCCTATCACGGTTGTGACGCGCTCCTCGGCGAGCTGCGCCGCGCCACCCTGGACAAGGTCGGCCCTTACGGGCTCGCCGGGCTCGACGTGCTCGGCGACGGCGTCGAGGCGCTGGCGAAGGCGCCGAGCGCCGGAAAGGTCCCCGGGGCTCCCGCGCCCGCTCCGGAGCACTCCACCACGAATTCGCACGAGCCGGACGCGGACGAGCCCGATCTCGTGAAAACCGACGGCCGCAGGATCGTCGCGTTCGCCCGGGGACGGCTCAGGGTCATCGACCCGGTGTCGCGCAAGGTGGCGCACACGCTGGAGTTGCCGGGCACCACCCGCTACGACAACGGGGAACTGCTGCTCAGCGGTGACCGCGTGCTCGTGCTGACACGGCAGGCCAGGGCCGTCCCCTTCGAGAAGCCGGTGCCGGGCGGGCCGGCGCCCGGCCGGCCGCTGCCGGAGCCGACGCGGACGACCCGCATCACGCTGGTCGATCTGTCCGGCAAGCCCAAGGTCGCCGGGACGATGACGTCCGGCGCCGACTACCTGGACGCGCGGCAGAGCGGATCCACGGTCCGCGTGGTGGTGAAGTCGCGGCCGCGCGTCTACTTCCCCGGCGGCGACGGCGAGAAGAAGGCCACCGCGGCGAACCGGGAGGCCGTGTGGAAGGCGCCGCTGGACGCCTGGCTCCCGTCCTTCGAGGTGGAGGGCGGGGCGACGTATCGGACGCCCTGTGACCAGGTCAGCCGCCCGTCCTCGTACGCGGGCTCCTCGATGCTGACCGTGCTGACGCTCGACATGGCGAAGGGCCTCGGCGACCCGCGGCCGGTCGCGGTGACCGCTGACGGCTCGACCGTCTACGGCAACGGGAAGAGCCTGTACATCACCGGCACTCCCCCGCAGCTTTTCGCGTGGCCGCGCAAGAAGGCGGTCGAGCCGCGTACGGACATCTACAAGTTCGACGTCCGCGGTAGCGGCCGTCCTGGCTACGTGGCCTCAGGCTCAGTGAAGGGCTTCTTGCTCAACCAGTACTCGATGTCGGAGCACGAGGGGAACCTGCGCCTTGCCACGACGACCAGCCGAAATGAACCCGGCAGCGAGGCGTCGCAGAGCTCGGTGTACGTCCTGGCCCAGCAGGGCGCGCGACTCGACCAGGTCGGACGGCTCGGCGGTCTCGGCAAGGGCGAGCGGATCCACTCCGTCCGGTTCATCGGCGCGACGGGCTACGTCGTGACGTTCCGGCAGACCGACCCGCTGTACGTCGTCGACCTCAAGGATCCCCGCCGCCCCCGGACCACCGGCGAACTCAAGATCAACGGCTACTCCGCCTACCTGCACCCCACGGCGGACGGGAGGCTGCTCGGCGTCGGGCAGGACGCCGACGCCTCCGGCCGGACGAGCGGCCTCCAGGTGTCCCTCTTCGACGTCTCCGCCGAGCCCCGCAGGCTGGACGCCTACAAGCTCCCCGGGGCGAACTCGCAGGCGGAGTTCGAACCGCACGCGTTCCTGTACTGGCCGAAGACCGGTCTCACGGTCGTCCCGGTGACGCGGCGGGACGGCGGCCCGCCCGAGGCCCTCGCCCTCAAGGTCACCGGGACGGGCGTCACGAAGCTCGGGACCGTCCGGAACCCGGGCAGGGACTACGGCGACGGTGTCAGCCGCTCGCTCGTCATCGGCGACACCCTCTGGACGATCTCCGGGGCGGGCGCGCACGCCGTCGACGCGGCCACCCTCAAGGGCGGCGAGCGGCTCGCGTTCGGTTAGCGCAGCCCCGTCGAGCGCTGGAGCGCCGTCTGGATGAGCCGGTCGACCAGCGCCGGGTAGTCCAGCCCCGTCGCGGCCCACATCTGCGGGAACGCCGACGCCGGGGTGAAGCCGGGCATCGTGTTGATCTCGTTGAGGATCCAGCGGCCGTCGGGCGTGTGGAAGAAGTCGACCCGGGCGAGGCCCTCGCAGTCGAGGGCGTCGAACGCCTGCACGGCGATGCGGCGGACCTCCTCGATCGCGGCGGGCGGCAGGTCCGGCGGGATCGCCATGGTGGTGGAGCCGTCGAGGTACTTCGTCTCGAAGTCGTAGAAGTCGTGGCCGCCCGCCATCAGCACCTCGGCGGGCAGGCTGGCCTCGGCGGGGCCGTCGTCCACGCCCTGCAGGACGCCGCACTCGATCTCGCGGCCCTCGACGGCGGCCTCCACGATGACCTTGGGGTCGTGCTCGCGGGCCGCGTCGACCGCGGCCTCCAGGTCGGCCTCGTCGGTGACGCGGGTGATGCCCATGCTCGACCCGGCGCGGGCCGGCTTGACGAACACCGGCGTGCCGTCGGCCAGGCCGAGCTCCCGGATGATCTCGTCGACCTTGCGCTTGCGCTCGCGCCGCCACTCGCGGTCGCCGACCAGAACGTACGGGCCGACGGGCAGGCCGCGCGCCTGCCAGACGAGCTTCATGAACCCCTTGTCCATGCCGACCGCGCTGGCCAGCACGCCGGCGCCGACGTAGCGGATGCCGGCGAGGTCGAGCAGGCCCTGGATCGTGCCGTCCTCGCCGTAGGGGCCGTGCAGCAGCGGCAGGACCACGTCGACGTCGCCGAGGGTCGCGGGCACCTCGCCCGGCTTGACCACCATCAGGCCGCGGCTGTCGGGGTCGAACGGCAGCGCGAGGACGCCGCCCTCCCCGGTCACCTCGGGAAGCCGGCCGCCCTCGATCGCCAGGCGCAGGTCCGCGGGCGGGAGCACCCAGCGCCCGTCGCGGGCGATGCCGACCGGCACCACCTCGTACCGGTCCCGGTCGATGGCGGCCATGACGGCGCCCGCGGTGACGCAGGAGATCGCGTGCTCGGAGCTGCGACCGCCGAAGACCACCGCCACGCGGATCCTAGAAACCTGGGACATGACGCCCGACCCTACCGGTGATCAGCACGGGTCGGCCACGAGCGAACCGGGCGCGCTGCGCGGTCATTCCGTCACACCCCGTACCGCTCGGGCTTGGGAGACCGCGAAATCAGCGAGATCGCCGCCTCCTTGATCGGTATGCCGCGGTGCAGCACGGCGGTGACGGCCTCGGTGATCGGCATCTCCACGTTGTGCTTGCGCGCCAGCTCCAGCACCGCCTCGGCCGACTTCACGCCCTCCGCGGTCTGCTTGGTGACGGCGATGACCTCGTCGAGGGTCATGCCGCGGCCGAGGTTCTCGCCGAACGTCCGGTTGCGCGCGAGCGGCGAGACGCAGGAGGCGACGAGGTCGCCCATCCCGGCGAGGCCGGCGAAGGTGTGCTCGTCGGCGCCGAGGGCGGCGCCCAGCCGGGCGATCTCGGCCAGCCCGCGGGTCATCAGCAGCGCCTGGGTGTTGGAGCCGAACCCGAGCCCGACCGACATCCCGACGCACAGGGCGACGACGTTCTTCACCGCGCCGCCCAGCTCGACGCCGATCACGTCGGTGGAGGTGTAGACGCGGAAGTAGGACGTCATGGTGGCGGCCTGCAGGCCGCGCGCGGCGTCCTCGTCCACGCACGCGGCGACGGCGGCGCTGGGCTCGCCGGTGGCGATCTCGCGCGCCACGTTCGGCCCGCTGAAGACCGCGACCCGCTCCTCGGGGACGTCGGCGACCTCGCGGATCACCTCCGACATCCGCCGGGTGGTGCCGAGCTCGACGCCCTTCATCAGGCTGACCAGGACGGCCTCGCGCGGCAGCAGCGGCACCCAGCCGCCGAGGTTGTGCCGGAGCGTCTGCGCGGGGACGGCGAGCGCGACGAAGTCGGCGCCGCGCAGCGCCTCCGCCGGGTCGAGGGTGGCGCGGATGCGCTCCGGGAGCGGGACGCCCGGCAGGTAGTCGGTGTTCTCGTGCCGTTCGTTGATGCCCTCGACGACCTCCGGGCGGCGTCCCCAGAGGGTGACCTCGCCGCCGGCGTCGTGCAGCATCATCGCGAACGTGGTGCCCCAGGAGCCGGAGCCCATCACCGCGGTACGGAAGGTCACGAGTCGGCCGCCTTCGGTTCGGCCGCGCGCCGCCCGGCGGGCTCCGGCCCGGCCGGTCCGGCCTGCTCGGGGACCGCGCCCCTGGCCGCGCCGGCGGCCGCCTCGGCCTCGGCGGCGCGGCGGCGCTCCTCCAGCACCCTGTGGTGGTCGAAGGGCTCGGCCGGCGGCTCCTCGCCGCGCAGCTCGCCGAGCAGGGCGGTGATCGCGGACATGATGTCGTCGGTGGCGGCGCGCAGCGTCTCGCGGTCCAGCGGGAGCCCCGCGTACCGCGACAGGTCCACGGGCGGCCCGGCGATCACTCTCATCGTCTTGCGGGGCAGCGGGTGGACGCCCTTCTTCAGGCTGCCCGCCAGGCCCTTCTGCTCGCCCTTCTTGTACGGCATCAGCTCGTGCGCGCCCCAGCTCGCGACCGGGACGACCTTGGCGCCGGTCTGCAGCGCCATCCGCGCGGCGCCCGTCTGCCCCGTCATCGGCCACAGCTCGGGGTCGCGGGTGCAGCTGCCCTCCGGGTAGAACATCAGGCACTCGCCGTCCAGCAGGGCCTTCTCGGCGTCCCTGAGGGCCAGGGAGGCGTCGGCGCTGTCGCGGTAGACCGGGATCTGGCCGGTGCCGCGCAGCACCGCGCCGATGAACCGCACGTCGAACAGCGTGGACTTGGCCAGGTAGACGGGGTAGCGGCCCGACTCGTAGACGAAGTGGGCGAGGGCGAGGGGGTCGGCTTCGGAGATGTGGTTGGCGGCGATGATGACGCCGCCCTTCCTCGGGACGTTGCCGCGGCCGCGCCAGTCGCGTCCGAGCAGCCCGAACAGCAGCGGCCGCAGGATGACGATCGTGAGCTTGCGCCACCCCGGCGAGTAGCGGTGGCCCGGGCGTCCCTCCTCCTGCGAGGGGGCGACCCCCCGCTTCGCTCCGCTCATCCCGCCCCTCCCTCGATCCGTCCCACAGGTGAACCTGGGGTGTCCTCAAGTGTCGCGGTTGCGGGCGCATAGTGTCGAGTTGCCATGTCTACACCTGCACCCCCCGCGCGATCGCACGGGAAGCCGCCGCTCCGGTGGTCCCTCGTCGTCCCCGTGAAGGTCCTCGCCAGGGCCAAGACCCGCATGTCGGCGGCGGCCGGGCCGCACCGGGAGGCCCTCGCGCTCGCGGTCGCGGCCGACACGGTCGCCGCCGCGCTGCGCTGCGACCGGGTCCGCGACGTGATCGTAGTCACCGACGATCCCCTTCCGGCGGCCGAGCTCGCCGCCCTCGGCGCCCGTATCGTTCCGGACGTCCCGGATGCCGGCCTGAACCCGGCCCTGGTCTACGGCGCCGGACGCGGCCGCGAGATGGCCGCCGACGCCGGCATTGGGGCGCTTTCGGCTGACTTGCCTGCTTTGCGACCACATGAACTCGCCCGCGTCCTGGACGCCGCCGGCGCCGTGCCCGAGGCGTTCGTGCCGGACGCGGCCGGCATCGGTACGACCCTCTACACGGCCCGCCCGGGCGTCCCGTTCTCCCCCGCGTTCGGCGGCGGCTCGCGGACCGCCCACCGCGCCCGCGGCGCGCGGGAGATCCTCCTGCCCGGCACCGACAGCGTACGCCGCGACGTCGACACCCCGGACGACCTCCGCGCGGCGCTCGCGCTCGGCGCCGGCCCCCGCACCGCGGCCGTCGCCTCCCGGCTGCCCTCGTTGGCCTAGAGTCGGGGGCATGCAGGGGACCGTGAAGGCGTTCGACGCGCAGACCCGCTCGGGGAGCGTGCTCCTCGACGACGGGACGGAACTGCCCTTCGACGCCGAGGCGTTCGCGGCGGGCGGCCTGAGGCTGCTGCGCTTCGGCCAGCGGGTGAACCTCGCGCTGGACGGCGAGCGGGTCTCGGCGGTGACGCTGTCGACCTTCCCGCTGCCCGCCCCGCCCGCCTGAACAGGGCAGCCCGCCTGACGGACCGCCCCGGACGTGCGCGTCCCGGACGGCCCGGCCGGACGGGCCCGGAAACGCGTCAGCGCCCGGAACCAGTCGGCCCCGGGCGCTGTCGCGGTGAGTCACTTACTTCTTGCCGGCCACCAGGTTCTTGAAGTCGGCGCCCGCCTTGAACTTGGGCACGGACGTCGCGGGAACCTCGATGGTCTTTCCCGTTGCGGGGTTGCGGGCCGTGCGGGCAGGCCGGTCGGCCTTCTCGAACGAACCGAACCCGGTGATCGCGACCTTGTCGCCCTTGGCGACCGCGGTCTGGATCGCCTCCAGGATGGCGTCGACCGCCTCGGCTGCGGCCTTCTTGCTGCCCAGCCGGTCAGAGATGGCGTCGACCAGCTCACGCTTGTTCATGGGTTACTCCTCTAGTTCCCCCCTTGCCCGAACGAAACTAAGGGACCCTCACCATGGACACAATCACCTGCAAGCAAACGATGGCGTGTCGCTGGCGTTTTTGTCGGTCTCGCCCCCGTCTCGCCCGGTGACCGGACCGGATCCGGCCACTGCGCACGCTAACCGACGCCGGGCCCGTCTTGGAAATCGGCGAGGAACGCGTCCAGCCTGCGGGCGGCCAGTTCGGCGTCCCGTTTGGCCAGATCGGTGATCGCCAGCAGGTGCCGGATGAGCCGCTGCCGGTCCTGTGGCGGGAGCGGTGCCACGGCGCGATGAGCGTCACGCAACTGTCGTGCTAGCTGCGTCAACGCCGGATCGTCCCACTCTGGCCCGGTCCACGGGGCCGTGCTCACTGGGAGCCCCCCAACGGTCGGTGGTCGGTGCACACTACGGAGATTCTCCCCGCACCCGGGCCGACCGTCTCGCCCGGGGTACGTTCGGGCGCGCCCGTGACGCCGGATACCTCCGGGTATCCGGCGTCATGGGCGGGGTCACGCGGTTCTCGTGGGGCTACACCGTGGTGGGGAGCAGCGCGGTGCGGCCGGCCTCGAAGTCGGCGATGGCATCGGCGTGGCGCAGCGTGAGGCCGATGTCGTCCAGGCCCTCCATCAGCCGCCAGCGGGTGTAGTCGTCGATCTCGAACGCCGCGGTGCCGGCGTCCCAGCGGACCTCGCGCTCGCCCAGGTCGACGGTGATCTCCAGGGCGGGGTCCTTCTCGACCGCGCTCTGCAGCGCCTCGACCTGCTCGCCCGTGAGGACGACCGGCAGCAGCCCCATCTTCGTGGAGTTGTTGCGGAAGATGTCGCCGAAGCGCGGCGCGATCACGACGCGGAAGCCGTACTGCTGCAACGCCCAGACGGCGTGCTCGCGGGACGAGCCGGTGCCGAAGTCCGGCCCGGCGACCAGGATGCCCGCGCCCTCGTACCGCGGCTGGTTGAGCACGAACTCCGGGTCCTCGCGCCAGGCCGAGAACAGGCCCTTGTCGAATCCGGTGCGGCTGACCTGCTTGAGCCACACGGCCGGGATGATCTGGTCGGTGTCGACGTTGCTGCGGCGCAGCGGCACCGCGCGCCCGGTGTAGGTGGTGAACGCTTCCATCGTGGCTCCTCTACAGGTCGGCTTCGCTCTGGGAGGACGGCCCCCCAGACCCCCCGGCGGCTCCGCCGAGGTCATGGGGGGCGGCCAGATGCCCGGTCACGGCGGTGGCGGCGGCGACGGCGGGCGACACCAGGTGGGTGCGGCCGCCGGGCCCCTGCCGGCCCTCGAAGTTGCGGTTGGACGTGGAGGCGCTGCGCTCGCCGGGCGTGAGCTTGTCGGGGTTCATCGCCAGGCACATCGAGCAGCCGGCCTCGCGCCACTCGGCGCCGGAGGCCGAGATGACGGCGTCCAGCCCCTCCTCCTCGGCCTGCTTCTTGACCTTCATGGAGCCGGGGACGACCAGCATCCGGACGCCGTCGGCGACCTTGCGGCCCTCCAGCACCGCCGCGACGGCGCGCAGGTCCTCGATGCGGCCGTTGGTGCAGGAGCCGACGAAGACGGTGTCGACCGCGATGTCGCGCAGCGGCGTCCCGGCGGTCAGGCCCATGTACTCCAGGGCGCGCTCGGCGGACTGGCGCTGGACCGGGTCGTCGTAGGACGCGGGGTCGGGCACGGACCCGCCCAGCGGCAGGCCCTGGCCCGGGTTCGTCCCCCACGTGACGAACGGGGTCAGCTCGGCGGCGTCGATCACGACCTCCCGGTCGAAGACCGCGTCGTCGTCGGTGCGCAGGGACGTCCAGTACTCGACGGCCCGGTCCCAGTCCTCGCCTTGAGGGGCGTGCGGGCGGTCCTTGAGGTAGGCGAACGTCGTCTCGTCCGGGGCGATCATCCCGGCGCGGGCGCCGGCCTCGATGGACATGTTGCAGACCGTCATGCGGCCCTCCATCGACAGCGACCGGACGGCCTCGCCGCGGTACTCGACGATGTGGCCCTGGCCGCCGCCGGTGCCGATCCGTGCGATGATCGCGAGGATCAGGTCCTTGGCGGTCACGCCCTCGGGCAGCGCGCCCTCGACCGTGACGGCCATCGTCTTCGGGCGGATCTGCGGCAGCGTCTGCGTGGCGAGGACGTGCTCGACCTCGCTGGTGCCGATCCCGAAGGCGAGGGCGCCGAAGGCGCCGTGGGTGGAGGTGTGCGAGTCGCCGCACACGACGGTCATGCCCGGCTGGGTCAGGCCCAGCTGCGGGCCGATGACGTGCACGATGCCCTGGCCCTCGTCGCCCATCGGGTGGAGCCGGATCCCGAAGTCGGAGCAGTTCTTGCGCAGCGTCTCGACCTGGGTGCGCGACACCGGGTCGGCGATCGGCTTGAGCAGGTCCGTGGTCGGGACGTTGTGGTCCTCGGTGGCGATCGTCAGGTCCGGGCGGCGGACCTGGCGGCCCGCCATCCGCAGCCCGTCGAACGCCTGCGGGCTGGTGACCTCGTGGACCAGGTGCAGGTCGATGTAGAGGAGGTCGGGCTCGCCCTCGGCGTGCCGTACGACGTGCGCGTCGTACACCTTCTCGGCCAGTGTTCGGCCCATCACTCCACCTCACCTGTGCTGATCGTCTGCTGTGCTGGTCGTCGTGCCGGTCGGCGGCGCGCCGCCGGCCGGTCGCCCGGGCGGTTCCGGCCGCCTCGATTTGCATCTCAAATTACGAGACGTCAATATCAATGCATGGACAACTCTAGCGGAGTCGGCGTACTTGACAAAGCGGTGCTCGTGCTGAACGCGCTGGAGGCCGGTCCGGCCTCGCTCGCCCAGCTCGTCCAGACGACGGGGCTGGCGCGCCCGACCGCCCACCGGCTGGCCGTCGCGCTGGAGCACCACCGCCTCGTCCACCGCGACGCGCAGGGCCGCTTCATCCTCGGGCCGCGGCTGGCGGAGCTCGCGGTCGCCGCGGGCGAGGACCGGCTGCTCGCGATCGCGCAGCCCGTCCTGGCCCAGCTGCGCGACCACACCGGCGAGAGCGCGTCGCTGTTCCGCAGGCAGGGGGACGTGCGGGTCTGCGTGGCCGCCGCCGAGCGCACCAGCGGGCTGCGCGACACGATCCCGGTCGGCGCGGCGCTGCCGATGACGGCGGGTTCCGCCGCGCAGATCCTGCTCGCCTGGGAGGAGCCCGACCGGCTGCACCGCGGCCTGCGCGGCGCCAAGTTCGAGGCCACGACGCTGGCGTCCGTGCGGCGCCGGGGCTGGGCGCAGAGCGTCGGCGAACGGGAGCAGGGCGTCGGTTCGGTCTCGGCCCCCATCCGCGGCGCCGCCGGACGGGTGATCGCGGCCGTCTCGGTGTCCGGCCCCCTCGAACGCCTCACCCGCTCCCCCGGGCGCCTGCACGCCGCGCCCGTCGCGGCGGCCGCCGAGAAGATCTCCGAGGGCATGCGGCGCACCGCGTCCTGATCCGGCCGCGGGGCGAATCGCCACAAGCCGGACGGACCTGCGATTGTGCCGGTCTCCGCGCCCCCGACCTCGCTACCGTTGGCTTCGGTAAAGGGGGTGCAACGTGCAGATCTCCGAGCTGAGCGACCGCAGCGGGCTGACGGTGCAGACGATCAAGTTCTACATCCGGGAGGGCCTGCTGCCGAAGGGCTCGGCGGTCAGCGCCACGCGCTCGGAGTACGACGTGCGGCATCTGGAGCGGCTCCGGCTGATCAGCGCGCTGCGCGAGGTGGGCGACCTGCCGATCTCGGCGATCCAGGAGGTCATCGAGGCCGTCGAGGACGACCGGGTCGGCATGCACGAGCTGTTCGCCACCGCCCAGCACGCCGTCGGCCCGCACGTCGCCGCGCCGCACGACCCGCACTGGCGGGCCGCCCGCGAGGACGTCGACGCCATCGTCCGCGAGCTCGGCTGGCAGGTCGGCGACCGCGCCCCCGCCCGCGACCTGCTGGCGCACGCGTTCGTGGCGCTGCGCCGCCTCGGCTTCCCGATCACCCTGAAGGACCTGCGCCCCTACGTGAAGGCCGCCGCCGAGGTCGCCGAGCACGAGATCGGGCGGGTCGTGGAGGGCGCCCCGCGGGCCCGGACCGTCCACTCGCTGCTGGTCTCGACCGTCCTCTACGAGCAGGTCCTCACGTCCCTGCACCGGCTGGCCCAGGAGGACGCCTCGGCACGCCGCTTCGGCCCTGCCGTACCGGGCCCGCGGGCCTCTCCCGCGCCCGACCGCGCCCCCCGGCCGGACCCCGCCCCGCCGGCCTGACCCGGTCCCACCAGGCTTTTCCGGGATAGACGATCGGAATTGCCATTCACGCCCCGGAATTAGGGCTTTCACTTTCTTCGCCTAATATGAAAGGCGATGACAGCGACGACGCCTCCGGGCCCCTCCGGCGGCAGGTGGACCGACCGCCTGCTCGCCGAGGGCGACGACCCCGATCCGCGCTTCACCATGGCCAACGAGCGCACGTTCCTGGCCTGGATCCGCACGGCGCTGGCACTGATCGCGGGCGGCATCGGCCTCGCCCTGGCCCGCGACCTGATCGAATCGCCGCTGCGGCAGGTGCTCGCGGTCGGCTTCGCCGCGGGGGGCGCCCTGGTCGCGGTGCTGGCGTTCCGCCGGTGGCTGCGCACCGAGCGCGCCCTGCGCCGCTCGGAGACGCTGCCGCCACCGGCGCTGGCCCCGGTCATCTCCTACGGGCTGGCGGGCGCCGCGATCGTGCTGCTGGTCGCGCTGCTGATCACCCGGTGAGGCTCCGGGACCCCGGCGCGCAGCCGGAGCGGACGGCGCTGGCCTGGTCGCGCACCACCCTGGCCCTGATCGGCGCGGGGCTGCTGTGCGTGCGGCTCGCCCCCTCGGCCCCGGGCACGGTCCTCGCGGCGGCGGTCGTGTGCGGCGGGGCCGCGCTGATGCTGCGCCGCACCCGCAGGAGCTTCCACGCCCGGCGCACCCTGCCGTCCGGAGCGGGCGTGGCCGACCCGGTCTCGATCCTGATCACGACCGGTCTGGCCATGCTGCTGGCCGGGGTCGCCGCCGCCTTCGCCTTCTGAGGCGCGCCCCGTTAGCTATGCGGGCTGCGCATGGCTGCTGTGCGAAGCCTTCGCTGGTGTCATGGCTGCGGGACCTCTAACGTCGTTCGCGTTATGACACGAATCGCCTTTCTCGGACTGGGACGCATGGGCCTCCCCATGGCCCGCCGCCTCACCGCCGCCGGGCACGACCTGACCGTCTGGAACCGCACGCCCTCGCGGGCCGCGCCGCTCGCGGAGGCGGGCGCCGCCCTCCGCGGCACGCCCGCCGAGGCCGCGCGGGACCGCGAGCTGGTCGTCACGATGCTCACCGACGCGGCCGCCGTCGACGACGTGCTGTTCGGCCCGGACGGCGCCGCCCCGGCCCTGGCGCCCGGCGCCGTGATCGCCGACATGTCGACGATCGGCCCGGACGCCGTCCGCCGCGTCCGGAGCCGGCTCTCCGAGGGGATCGGGTACGTCGACGCACCCGTCTCCGGAAGCGTCCCGCAGGCGGAGGCGGGCGAGCTGGTGATCCTCGCGGGCGCCGAACCGGAGGATCTCGCCCGCTGCGCCGGCGCCCTCGCCGTCCTCGGGGACGTCCGGCACGTCGGCCCGCCCGGCGCGGGCGCCGCGCTCAAGCTGGTGGTCAACAGCACGCTCGTCGGGAACTTCGCCGTCCTCGGCGAGGCGCTGGCCCTGGCCGACCGGCTGGGCGTCGACCCCGGCCTCGCCCTGGACGCGCTGACGCGCACCAGCCCGCAGGCCCGCCGCCTCAAGGAGCACACCGACGGCGACTCGCCGCGCTTCACGCTCGCCCTCGCGGCCAAGGACCTCGGCCTCGCCCTCGACGGCTCCCCGCACGCGGGCGTCCTGTCCGCCGTCCGCGCGCGGACGGACGCCGCGCTCGCCGCCGGGCTCGGCGGCCACGACCTCGTCACCCTCACCGACCACATCAGGAGGACCCCGCCCATGCGCCTGACGCTCGACAACCCCCAGACCGTTCCGGCCCCGCCGAACCCGGCCTACTCCCACACCGCCTACGTGACGCAGGGCCCGATGCTGTACGTGTCGGGGCAGATCGCCCTCGGCGATGACGGCACGGTGGACAAGCCCGGCGACATGACCCGCCAGTCGGAGGTGATCATGTCGCTGCTGGAGCGGATCCTCGCCGCGCACGGGGCGGGCTTCGGCGACGTGGTCAACATCCGGACGTTCGTCACCGACCTGGACCGGCTGCGGGAGTACGGCGACGTCCGCAGGCGGTACTTCACCGGCCCGGCGCCCACCAGCACGACCGTCGAGGTGTCCCGGCTCTTCCACCCCGACGCGCTGCTGGAGGTGGAGATCGTCGCGGTCGTCCCCTAGGGCCGGGTCCCGCCGGCCGCGCCGCGCCGGTCCCCGGGGCCGTCCTCGGACCGCAGCTCGGCGGCCACGTGCCGCAGATCCGCGAGGAACGCGGTGACGGCCGGGGACCTGCGCGCGTGCCGCCCCACCGCCGCGTAGACGGCGCGGCGGGGGCGGCCGGACGTCACGGCGCGCAGCACGACGCCGTCCCGCGCCAGGGCGGAGGCCGCCACGGCCGGGACGAGCGTGACGCCGAACCCCTCGGCGACCAGCCCCAGCTTGGAGATCCACTCGGCGACCCGCAGCGGCGTCTGCGGCACGAACCCGGCCGCCTCGCACCGGGCGCGCAGGGCCGCGATCGCCTCCGGGTCGTCGGCGACGATCCACGGCTCGTCGGCCAGCTCCGCGAGCGGGACGCGTTCGCGCGCGGCGAGCCGGTGGCCGGACGGCAGCGCGACGAGCAGCGCGTCGTCCAGCAGGGTCACCAGGTCGTCGGCGGCGATCGAGGGAATCTTGTGCGTGCTGACCAGCGCCAGGTCGAGGTCCCCCGCCTCCAGCATCGGCAGCAGGCGCTCGGTGGTCCCCTCGCGCAGCAGCGGCCGGACGCCCGGGTGCCGGGCCCGGAACCGGGCGAGCGCGCGGGGGACGAGCGCGGCGTTGGCGGTGGGGAACGCGCCCAGCCGCAGGGTGCCGGTGTCGAGCCGGCGCAGCCCGTCGAGGGCGCGGGCCGTGTCGGCGAGCCGGTCGAGGAGGGCGCGCGCGTGCGGAAGCAGGTACTCCCCGGCGGGCGTCGGCCGCACGCCCCGGGCGCCGCGTGCGAACAGCTCCACCCCGCAGACGTCCTCCAGCGCCGCGACCTGCCGCGAGACGGCCGACTGGGTGTAGCCCTCCGCGGCCGCGGCGGCGGTGAAGGAGCCCAGGTCGGCGACGGCGACGAAGGTCCGCAGCAGGACGGGGTCGAGGGCTTCGGCACGCACGTCCCGGAGCATACGGCCACCGGCGCCGCCGCACCGCGCGCCGCCGCGCGGCCTGGGGGACAATGACCGCCGTGGAAGATCTCGACGTCGTCGCGTGGATCCAGGTGTCGGACGGCCGGATGCTCGCCGTCCGGTCCCGGGGCCGCGACCTGCTTTACCTGCCCGGCGGGAAACGGGAGCCGGGCGAGGACGACTGGTCGGCCCTGTCCCGGGAGGTCCGCGAGGAGCTGGCTCTGGAGCTGGACCGGGCGTCCTTCCGGGAACTGGGCGTGGTCCGGGCTCCCGCCCATGACCAGCCCGACTTCGCCCACGTCCGCATGGCCTGCTTCACCGCCGCGTACCGGGGCGCGATGGCGGCGGCCGGCGAGGTGGACGAGTACGTCTACGTGGGGCGCGGCGACCGGAACCTGCTCGCACCGGCCGCTCAGGCCGCCCTCGACCTCGCCGAGCGGCACGGCCTGCTCGCCTGATCAACGTTCCGCACTCTCGCCCGCCGCTACGCCCCTAGGCGGCGAGGGCCGCGCCGGCGGCGATGCCGAGGGCCAGGGACAGCAGGGCGGCGGCAGCGGCGAGCGCGGTGGCGCCGCGGGCCCGGCGCGGCGGGCCGGCCGGCCGCCGGAACAGGGGGACGATCCAGCGCAGGTAGTAGAAGACGCTGGCGACCGTGTTCACGGCGGCGACCACCGCGAGCCACGCGTGGTCGCCGTCCAGCGCGGCGCCGAACATCAGGACCTTGCCGACGAACACGGCGGTCGGCGGCGTCCCGACGAAGCCGAGCAGGCAGACGACGAGGGACAGGCCGAGCAGCGGGGAGGCGCGCAGCAGCCCGGCGTATCCGGCCAGGTCGTCGCGGCCGGCGGCGACCACGACCGCGAAGGCGCCCAGGTTCGTCACCGCGTAGGCGGCCACGAAGTACAGCAGCGCGGGCCGGGCCAGGTCGGTGCGTCCCGCCATCGCGACCGGGACGAGCAGGTAGCCCGCCTGGCTCACGGTCGAGTACGCCAGCAGGCGCCGGACGTTGTCCTGCCCGAACGCCGCGAGGTTGCCGAGCGTCATCGTCGCCGCCGCGACCACGGCGAGGAGGGCGGCCCAGCCGTCCGGTGAGGTCTCGGCGCCGAACCGGTAGAGGGCGGCGAACGCGCCGATCTTGGGGACGGTGGTGACGAACGCGGCGACGGCGGGCGGGGCGCCCTCGGTCACGTCCGGCACCCAGTAGTGGCCCGGGGCGGCGCCCGCCTTGAACAGCAGACCGGCGAGGAGAGCGACGAGGCCCGCCGCGACCGCCGCCGGGGGCGCGCCGGCGAGCCCGGCCCGCAGCACCGGGTAGGCGGTGCCGCGCCCCACGCCGGACAGCAGCGTCACGCCGCCGAGCATCAGCACGCCCAGCAGCGCGCCCATCAGGTAGTACTTGAGCGCGGCCTCGGTCCCGGGCGCGTCCTTGCCGAACCCGGCGAGCGCGTAGGCGGGGATGCTCGCCAGCAGGTACGCGGCGACGAGGACGAGCAGGTCGGACGAGGTGCCGAGCATGATCGTCCCGAGTGCGGAGAGCAGGATCAGGACGTGGTGCTCGCTCTCCCTCGGATGGCCGCGGACCCGCCCGGCCGCGAGCAGGACGACGGCGAGCGTCGAGCCGAGCACGGTGATCCGGGTGACGTGCGTGATCGCGTCGACGGAGAAGGCGTCGAACGCCATGAGGCCGGGACGGGTCGCCGCGGCCCCCGCGAAGGCCAGGCCCGCGACGAGCCCGGCCGAGCAGACCGCCGGGACCGGCCACTGCCGCCGGCGGGGCAGGAACATCCCCGCCATCAGCCCGGCCACGGCGGCGGCCAGCACGCACAGTTCGGGGGCGAGGTCGGCGGGGTTCTCGTTCATCGGCGGCCCACCAGCGCGACGACGGCGGCCGACAGCGGCTCGATCGTGTCGAGCAGGAAGCGCGGCGCGACGCCGATCACCAGTGACAGCGCCAGCAGCGGGACGAGCGCCGCCAGTTCGGGCCGCCGCACGTCGGTGACGAGCGGGGTCAGCTCGCCGGGCGGGCCGAGCACGGCGCGGTGCAGGACGCGCAGGAACAGCGCGGCGGTGACGAGGATGCCGAGGACGGCCAGGGCGCCGGTGACCGCCGTCGCCGCCGTGCCGCTCCCGATCGTCCCGGCGAGGATCTGGAACTCGGCCACGAACCCGGACAGGCCCGGCAGCCCGAGCGAGGCGAACGCGGCCACCGCGGCCAGCGCGGCGAAGACCGGCGCGCCGCGCGCGATTCCGCCGAACCGCCCGAGGTCGTAGCCGCCCGCCCGGTCGTACAGGACCCCGCACAGCAGGAACAGGGCGCCGGTGACGAGGCCGTGGCTGACCATCTGCGTGACCGCGCCGGTGACGGCGAGCCGCCGCGCGTCGGCGTCGCCGGTGGCGTACCCGGCCGCGCCCAGCGCGAGGACGATGTAGCCCATGTGGTTGACCGACGTGTAGGCGACGAGCCGCTTGAGGTCGTCCTGCGCCAGCGCGACCAGCGCCCCGTACAGGACGCCGACCAGCCCGACGATCAGGAACACCAGGGCGTAGTGCCGCCAGGCGTCCGGCAGCATCGGCATCGCGATCCGGATGAGGCCGTAGGTGCCCATCTTCAGCATGACCCCGGCGAGGATCGCCGACCCCGCGGCGGGCGCGTCGGTGTGCGCGGGCGGCAGCCAGGTGTGGAAGGGCACGACGGGCGTCTTGATGCCGAGTCCGATGCCGACGGCGAGGAGTGTCAGCCCCGCCGGGCCGCCGCTCAGCGGCGGGGTCCGGGTCAGCTCGACCATGTCGAACGTGTGCGGGTCGGCGCCCAGGTAGAGGCCGATGAACCCGAGCAGCAGGACGAGGGATCCGAGGAACGTGTAGAGGAAGAACACCAGCGCCGACCGCGTCCGGTCGCCGTGCCCCCACAGCAGGATCACGAAGTACATGCCGACGATCGACAGGTCGAAGAAGACGAAGAACAGCAGCAGGTCGAGAGCCGCGAACAGGCCCAGGCAGACGGTCTCCAGGAAGAGGAACAGGATCGCGAAGCCCCGCACCCGGTGGGTCTGCCGCAGCGAGTACACCGCGCACGCGGCGAACAGGGCGGCGGTCAGCGCCAGCAGCGGCAGCGACAGGCCGTCCACGCCGACGTGGTAGCCGGCCCGGACGGACGGGATCCACCGCACGTCCGTCTCGTACGCGATCCCGCCGCCGGTGCCGTGCGCGGCCCACATCCCGATGACGAGCGCGAGGTCCACGAGGCTGACGGCGATCCACGTCCAGGGGACGGCGCGGCGCGGGACGGCGGGCAGCGCGAGCGCCACCGCCAGCGGGAGGAGGATCACCAGGTTCAGCATCGGCTCACCCGGCCAGGACGGCGACGACGACGAGCACCGCGAGCACCACCGCGGCCTGGGCGTAGTACATGTGGACCTGCCCCGTCTGCGGGCGCCGCGCCAGGGCGCCGAGCCCGCGCGCCGCGCGCCCGACCGCGGCGACCAGGCCGCCCACCCGGAACTCGACGCGGCGCCCGGCCAGACCGGCGACCGCCTGGACGCCGCGCGCGGCGCCCCGGACCGCGCCGTCGACGACCCGGTCGTCGAACCGGGCCAGCCCGCGAGCCGCGGCGAACGCCGGACGGACCACCACGGCCGAGACGGCGTCCTCCAGCCAGAGCCAGTGCAGCGCCCACGCGGGCTCCGGGATCCGCCGGACGGCCATGACCGCGCCCACCGTGAGGGCGGCGAGAACCCCGGAGAGGGCGAACATCCACGCCCCGGGGCCGCTTCCGTCCGGTACGCCGAGCAGGCGCCGCCAGGCGTCCGCGACCGGAGGGAGGCCGAGCGCCCCGAGCACGGCCGCCGCGAAGGCCAGCGGGACCAGTGGCGCCTGCTGCGCGAGCGGCACCCGGAACGCTCCGCCTCCGGCCACCGGGCGGAACGCGGCGAGCAGCGCCTTCGCGGCGTAGGCGGCCGACAGGACGGACGCCGCGAGCCCCACGGCGAGGAGGGCGGGCGAGCCGCCCGCGCCCGCGAGGATCTCGTCCTTGGTGACCCACAACGACAGCGGCGGGACACCGGCCAGCGCGAGCGCGCCCACTCCGAACGACGCGCCGACCGTCCGATGCCGCCGCGCCGCGCCCTGCAACGCGTCCAACCGCTTCGTGCCGAGCACTCCCAGCCACACGCCCGCGCAGAGGAACAGGAGGCTCTTCACCGCGGCGTGCGCGACGAGGTGCGCCGTCCCGCCGCCGAGCGCGCCGGCACCGGCCCCGAGCACCATGAATCCGATCTGCGCGCACGTGGACGCGGCGAGGAGCTGCTTGAGGTCGCGCTGCGCGAGCGCGACGGCGCCCAGGACCAGTGCGGTCGCGGCCCCGGCCCAGGTCACGAGCGTGGCGGCCCAGCCGGTCGCGGCCAGCAGCGGATGCACGCGTATCAGCAGGTAAGCGCCCGCGGCGACCATCGTGGCCGAGTGCAGGAGGGCCGACACGGGGCTCGGGCCGTCCATGGCGCGCGACAGCCAGAACGAGAACGGGAGCTGCGCCGACTTCCCGAGTGCCGACACCACGAGTCCGGCGGCGATCAGGTCCCGCCAGGGGGTGCCGGACGCGGCGAGGTCGTCGAGCCGCAGGGAGTGGGCCCCGGCGATCGCGAACCCGGCCGCCGCGTAGAGGCCCATGTCGGCGGCCCGGGTCGTCAGGAACGCGACGCCCGCCGACCGGACCCGCCGCTCGTCCCACCACTCGTATCCGATGAGCGCGTACGACATCGCGCCCATGACCTCCCAGCCCATCAGCAGCAGGACCAGGTCGGTCGCCGTCACCGTGACGGCCATCGCCGCGGCGAACAGCAGCATCAGGCCGAAGAAGCGGGCGCCGTACCCCTGCCCCGCCGCGAAGGCGAGGACCGCGGCCAGGACGGCGCCGAGCGTCACGAGCAGGACGGCGGACAGCCCGTCCACCGCGAGCCCGCCCGGCCATCCGGGAAGGAACGTCATCCGCGCGCTCCCCTCGGGCCGGCGGCCTCGCTCCCGCCGCTCATCCTCTGAGGTCCCCCGCGTCGTCGGTCGTGTCCACGTCGCGGGCCCGGAACAGGGCGGTGACGACGGCGAACCCCATCGCCATCTCCAGCGCCATCACCGTGATCGCGACGAGGACGAGGACCTGCCCGTCCGCCGCGCCGGGCGACACCCAGAACCAGAACGCGGCCGCGGCGACCACGATCCCGTTGACCATGAGTTCCAGGCCCATCATCAGCATCACGATCGACTGCTGCGACAGCGCGCCGAACAGGCCCACGCAGAACAGCGCGGCGGCGAGCAGCAGGAACGCCTCCAGCGTCATCGCGCCGCCTCCCCGCCGTCGCGGTCCCGGTCATAGCGGCCCCGGTGCGCGGACAGCACCACCGTCGCGATCATCGTGGCCAGGATGGCGACGCCGATCACCATCATGACCAGCATCTTCGGCCCCATGATCGCCTCGCCGAGCGCCACCGTGGGGTCGCGCGGCGGGCGCCCCTCGCGCTCCGGCCACGGGACGGTGAACACCCCGGCGGCCAGCGCGGCGAAGGCGCCACCGGAGATCGCGAGCGCGCCCCGCCGGTTGTGCAGCATCGTCATCGGCATCAGCCCGGCCGGGTTCATCATGTACATGACCATGAAGACGGCCATCACCAGCATCTCCATGATCATCATGAGGACGATCAGGACGCCGAGGTAGTGCAGGTCGATCAGCAGCAGCTCGCCGCCGACGCACAGGAACGAGGCCAGCAGCGCGAACGTCGCCCGCGCCATCGAGTCCACGACGAACACGGCGACGCCCGCCCCGACGGCGGCGGCGGCCAGCACCCAGAACGCGACGGCCTCCACGGTCCCCCTCACACCACGACGATCGCGACGACGAGCATCTGCAGGACCGAGGCCGGGATCAGGACCGTCCACGCCGCGGTCATGGCGCGGTCCATGCGCAGCACCGGGACGCGCCGCCGCGTCCAGACCAGCAGCGCCAGGACGGCGCACGTCTTCAGCAGCGACCACAGCCACGCCGGCAGCAGCGGTCCCGCGCCGCCGCCGAGGAACAGCGGGACGGCGACGGCCGAGGCCACGGCCAGCAGCCCGTAGCGTCCCGCCAGGAAGACGAGCCGGTCGGGACCGGACAGCTCGGCCAGGACGCCCCCGGCCACGTCGGCGCCGACGGGATGGTCGAACGGCCCCCAGAACGCCATCGCCGCAGCCGAGACCAGGTAGACGACGAACGCGACCGGCATCCAGACCGCGAACCACAGCCCGTCCTGCGCCTGCCCGATGGCGCGCAGGTCGAGCGAGTGCGCGGCGAGCGCGGCGGTGACGAGCGCGAACATGTGAGGCAGCTCGTAGGCGAGCCCCTGCGCGAGGAACCGGTACCCGCCGACCAGCCCGAACGCCGAGTTGACGCCCCAGCCCGCGAGCCACACCGATCCCCACGCGACGACCTCCATCGCGTTGAACCAGACGACGCCGACCCGCGTCCCGACCGCGACGCGGTCGCCGAACGGCACCACCAGCGCCGCCAGCGCCGCCGCCACCGGCAGCGACACGACGCCGATCCTGGTGAGCAGCACGTCCGCCCGGGCCGTGACGCGCCACTGCGTCGTCAGCAGCCGCGCGGCTTCGCGGAACGGCTCGGCCGGGCGTCCGGCGAGCGCGCCGCCGAACGACGCCGCCGCGACCGCGAGGACGCCGAGGACCAGCACCTCAACCATCGGCGACCGCCCCGAGGTCGGGGTCCAGGCTCGCGACGATCAACCGGGCCCGGGCCAGTTCCGCCCCTTCGAGCAGCACGGGCAGGACGGCCGCCGTCTCGTCCCACGTCCCGCGCGGCCGGACGGGCCGTCCTTCCAGGGCCGCGCCGACGTCGCCGAGCCAGCCGTCCAGCCGGTCCTTCACCAAGCCCCGCGTCATCCATGCCAGCGCGCGCGACCGCCCGACCATCCGGGCGAACCGCGCGAACCGCCGCGCCAGGACGTCGTCGGCGGTCCCGTTCAGGGCGTCGTCGCGCAGCACCGCGGCGCGCTCCCCGGCCGCCTCCCATCCCGCCACGTGCAGCAGCCGGGAAAGGCTGTCCAGGCGGGACGCCGCCTGGCGCTCCCGCGTCCAGAACGTCCCGCCGCCGCCGCTGTCGACGGCGGTGGCCTCGGCCGACTGGACGACGTCGCCCTGCAAGGTCAGGTCGACGCGCAGCCCCGCCGGCCAGTACGACAGCACGGGACCGAGCGGCACATGGAGGACGTCCAGCTTCAGACCGTCCCGGTCGTCGGCCCGGTCGGCCATGCCGGCGTCCAGGTCGAGCGCGGGACGCGGCGCTCCGGCCACGCCGTCCAGGTCGGAGACCGAGGCGCGCACGCGCGGCTCCGGCATGTCCCGCCAGACCACGTCGATGGCCTCGGCCAGCGCGGGCCCGGGATTCCCGCACACCACGAGCATCCCCGTCTCCGCGGGCGACAGGGCGGGACGCCACCGTCGTCCGCGCAGCGCCCGCTCGACCGCGAGCCGGTCGCGCGTCCCGTCCGCGGCCGAGACGACGAACGGGTGCCGCACCGCGAGCCGTCCGAGCCCCATGGACCGTCTCAGGCCCACCGGAACACCCCCTCCCGCCACGCGTAGAGGACGCCGACCAGCAGCAGCGCCAGGAAGGCGAACATCTCGACGACCGCCTTGACGCCGATCGACGCGACGACGAGCGCCCACGGGAACATGAAGACCATCTCCATGTCGAAGGCGAGGAAGACCATCGACACCGTGTACCAGCGCACGTGGTACCTCGACACCGCGTGCTCGGCCGGACGCGCCCCCGACAGGAACGGCCCGCTCTCGAACCCGCGGGGCGCCGTCGCGGACGGGACGGCGTAGACCCCGGCGATCAGGGCGACCACCAGCCCGAGGACCGAGAGGACGGCGGCGAACGGCGGCATTGCCCCTCCGGGGTACGGGTGACGTGCTAGTCGCCCTCTACCTGATCAGCTCCCCGGTGAAACATCGGCCGGCGCCGCCCGCGCGCCGTCAGGCACGGCGCACGCGGTCGGCCTCGGCGGCGGCGAGGATCATCTCGTCCACGACCCAGCGCGCCTCCGGGGACAGGTCGACCAGGGCGCGCAGCACCTCGGGCCGGATGACGCCCTGCTCGACGTCCCGGCGCAGGGCCTTCAGCGTGAGGTCCTCGCCGATGGGCTCGGACTCTCCGGCGAAGCCGAAGTAGCCGATCGGCACGCCGAAGAACGTGGCGAGCGCCGTCAGCGTCTTCAGCTGCGGGTTCTCCTGCCGCCCGGTGCGCAGCTTCCACACGGTGGTGGACGAGATGTCCTCACCGGTGGCGTGCGCGATGGCCGCGGCCGTCTCGACGTTGTTGCGCGGCGGCTCCGCGTCCGCCGGCCAGAGGTTCTGGATCAGCCACTCGACCCTCTCGGCGAGCGACGCTCCCGGCGGCACCTCGTCCACATGACGCTGCATTCGGCTCCCACTCCCCCATCGCCAGCGATTTAAGTTGACCACAACCTCATCCGTCAGCCAAGGACATGCGGCAGGAGATCACCGACCCGCAGCGGGTGCGGCTGCTCGCGCACCGCTGCGGAGGCGGAAGGCCGAGATCATGCGGCGCGGGCCCGTCCCGTCCACGACCCTCGCCCGCGAGCCGGGAGAGCACCGGCGCGACGAGCTACCCCCCACCGGCCGGCCCACTGAAGCGATCGGCGCGAAATTGCCGTGAATTGCGCGCGGCCTCCCGGCGCTCCGACCGCCCCGGGGGCCCCCGCGCCTCCTTCGAACACAGGGAAGCCTAACCAAACATCTCAGTTCTCATCGCATCAAGGAATCCATTTTCACGTGCATTAACCGATCCAACGATCGCGACAAATCCGACTTTAACCCACCCGCGAATCACCTTGCGGCGGCGAGCCCGCACACCCCCTCTCCCATACTCTTACTTCGGCACATGATGACAGTTAACACCCAAGGTCAGGAGAGGAATTCCGCACAAATACCCCTTCCAGGGAGATGTGATCGTGAATGATTTCCCCTCCCCGGAGGCTCTCGCGGACGCGACCTCTCCGACACATTCGGGCAAGTAGGACGACGACCGGGCAGACGGGCGAAGCCGGTCACCTTCCCTTCGCACTTACGAGATTCCTCATTTCCAGTTCTTCGACAACGTCCATTCGACTACCATGTTCTACGAACGCCCGGGGCAGGGAATGGCCCCACCGGGCGGAGTTCTTTCGAGGACGCGGAGGGGCGGTCGGGGGGGCCGCCCCTCTCGCATGTCCGCCACGGGTCGAGAACCGCGAAGACGACCTTGCCGGCCCCTTCTGTCAGCGGCCGGGCGCGCCAGCACCGGGTGCGCTCCGTACCGCCATGCACGGGGCGGCCCTGACGAACCGCTAGAGCTTCTCCTCGGTCGGGGCCGCCGACCTGGCGGCGGCGTTGAGGAAGCGCGTTCCCCAATTTTTCAGGTGATCGACGAATTCGGGCGGTTCGATCACGTCGAATTCGGCGCCGACGTTGCCGAGCGCCTGCGTGGGCCAGTCCAGGCTGGTGGACACCATCGTGAGCCGGCAGCGGTCCAGGCCGACCGGTTCGATGCCGCCCCATTGGCCGACCATCCGGCGTACGTGTTCGGCGGGTGCGTGGACCAACGCGACGACCGTGTGAGCGGACGGCACGTGGGCCGAGGCCCGGACGAACGCGGCGGCGTCCCCGCCGGGCAGGGGGCGTTGCCGGAACCCGGCACCGGTGCTGCGCGGCCGGGTCAGCCGGTCGAGGCGGAAGCTGCGCCAGTCGTGCCTGGCCAGGTCATAGGCCACCAGGTACCAGCGTCCTCCCAGCGCCACGAGACGGTGCGGTTCCACCTCCCGTTCGGTCTGCGAGCCCCCGCGCGCCGTGTAGTCGAAGCGCATCCGTTCCTCGTCCCGGCACGCCTGGGCGATCGCGGTCAGCACCTCCGCCGGGACGACCGGACCGGTGGGCGTCGCGGAGACGGTCATCGCGCGCAGCGCGTTCACCCGCGCCCGAAGGCGTGGCGGGAGGACCTGCATCACCTTGGTCAACGCGCGCACCGCCGCCTCTTCCACGTCCGCGATCCCGCTCTGCGCGGCGTTGCCCATGCCGACCGCCAGCGCCACGCCCTCCTCGTCGTCCAGCAGCAACGGCGGCAGGACGGCCCCGGGCGCCAGCTGATAGCCGCCATCGGTCCCCCGGGACGCCCGCACCGGGTACCCCAGTTCACGCAGGCGGTCGACATCCCGTCGCAGGGTGCGTTCGGAGACACCGAGGCGGTCGGCCAGATCGGCGCCGGACCAGTGGCGGTGCGACTGCAGCAGCGACAGCAGCGCGAGCGTGCGGGAACTGGTGTTGGCCATATCTCCATCATCCCGTCCTTCCGGACAGAAAGTGGCCGGAAGGGTGGATAGCGTCGCCTGCATGATGAATCGCGAGGTCCGCCTGACCTGCCAGATCGCGGCCGCCCCCGGGCCCGAGCACTTCACCGTCGCCGAGACGCAGATCGACGGGGAGGTCGTCGTGCGCACCGACTACCTGGGCCTTGCCGCCACCTACCTCGAACTCATGCGCCCCGACTGCGGCCTTCCGATCCCGGCCTGGCAGCCGGGCCAGCGGGTCGGTGTCATGGCGATCGGCACCGTGCTGCGCTCGGCCTCCCCCGACCTGGAAGAGGGCGACCTGGTCCAGTCGATGAGCGGCTGGAGCACGCACTCGGCGGGCCCGGCGGTCTCCTACGTCAAGTTGGACCCGGAGGCCTACCCCGACCCCGGTCACTACCTGGCGCAGGGGCCGACCGCCTACTACGGCATCGCCGAAGTGGCGAAGGTCGGCCAAGGCGACATCGTGTTCGTCTCCGGCGCGGCCGGCGGCGTCGGCTCACTGGCCGGGCAGATCGCCCGCGACCTGGGAGCGAGGAAGGTCATCGGCAGCGCGGGCAGCCAGGCCAAGGCGGACTACCTCGTCGGCGAACTCGGCTTCGACGCCGCCTTCGACTACCACCACGACCCGCTCGCGGCGCTCAAGGAACTGGCCCCTGAGGGCATCACCGTCTTCTTCGACACGGTCGGAGGGGCGCTGTACGACGCCGCGCTCCAGGTCGCCGCGCCGGGGGCGCGGTTCGCCCTGTGCGGTTCGCTGTCCACCCAGTTGGGCGGCGCCCCCGATCGCTTCCCCGAACCCGACCGGGCCGCCGCCCAGGCCAGGCAGGTCGAGTTGCTCCCGTTCTCCTGCCACCACACGCCCGAGCAGGTCTCCGCCTGGCACCACCACTTCCGCACATCGCTCGGACAGGGGCGCTTCGTGTACCCGCGGACAGTGATCGAGACCGGCATCGACGGCGTGCCCGGCGCCTTCCTGTCCATGCTCCGGGGGGACCACCGAGGCAACGTCTCCGTGCGGCTGGCGTGACCGCCCTCCCGGCGGATCGCGGTCATATGCGCCACGTGCCGTCTTCGGTTCGTACCGCGCCGCCGGACGCGGGCCTCGGGTTGCCGAGACCCAGGGCGTGATGGATTTGGGCGGCTAGCCAGGTGGTGTGCGGGCGACCTCGAAGATCGCCGCGGTGCGCCCGCCGATCCGCGCCGCGCGGCGTGGACGCGCGGGCCGCGGCGCGGGAGTGACCTCAGGCGCGCGGGGCGAGACCGGAGTCCGCCGGCACCGGCCTGCCGGGAGAGCGGCTGTCGCGCCGGTAGCGTCCGGGCGGAACGGCGAACTCGCGTTTGAACGCGTTGGCGAACGCGTACTCCGAGCCGTATCCGACCTGCTCCGCCACGACGTTCAGAGGGGCGTCGGAGTCGCGCAGCAGCCGCATCGCGGTCGTCAACCGCCACCAGGTCAGGTAGGCCAGCGGCGGCCGCCCCACGAGCGCCGTGAAGCGGCGGGAGAAGGCGGCCCGCGACAGCCCCGCGTGCGCGCCCAGGCCGGCGACGGTCCACGGACGCGCGGGATCGTCGTGGAGCGCCTCCAGGGCGGCACTGATCGCCGGATCGGCGAGCGCCGCCGCCCACCCGGTGGCCCCGCCGCCCACCGGCTGCTCGGCGAACCACGCCCGCAGGATGTAGAGCAGCAGCGTGTCCAGCAGAGCGGGTACGAGGGCGCCGGTGCCCGGCTGGGGGTCGTCGAGTTCCGCGCCGAGCAGATCGACCGCGGCGCGCAGTCGGGGATGGCGTCCCGGCCGAGCGGGCAGACGCAGCACCGGAGGCAGGTCGTCGAGCAGCGGGTGGACGCGGGCGGCGTCGAGTTCGTAGGCCCCGCACAGCGTCACCGTGGCCGGGGAGCCGGCGCCCGCCCGTCCGATCGGCGCGGCGGCGTGCCTGCGCTCGAACCTGACGTCCTCGCGCGGGTCGCAGACGTGCTCGGCCAAGGGCGTGGACGGAGCGTCGGCCAGGCCGTGCCGGCTCTCACGCGGAAGGAACACCACGTCACCGGCGGCCAGCGGGAACGGGTCGCCCCCTTCAGGGATGAACCAGCAGGAACCGCGCAAGACGACTTGGAATCCCGCCGCCCCCGGCGCCGCCCGGAACCGCTGCCCCCACGGCGCCGTCCATTCGACCAGCGCCGATCGCGGCTCACCGGTGCGCATCACGGCTATCACGTCGCTCAGCACGTCCATCCTCGGATCCTAGCGATGGTGCTCATCAAGGAGACGCTCGCTTAAGAATCCGAGACAGACAGGCATTGGTCGTCCACGGCACCGGCCCTACGGTCGAATCACTCGAGATCCGCGAGCATGCGCACCGGACCGGAGCGCGGTCTCGCTCCCTCTATGACCAAGGACGACTCATGACACCAGAACCCCGATCGGATCGCCGCGCCGCGAGCCCGAGCGCGACGATGACGGCGGCGCGCGTCCACGCCTTCGGCGGGCCCGACGTGATCCGTCATGAGCGGGTCCCCCGCCCGGCCCCGGGACCGGGCGAGGTGCTGGTGCGTGTCGCGGCCGCCGGGTTCAACCCCTCGGACGTCGGCTTCCGGGCCGGCATGATGCGGGACATCGTCCGGCTGGACCTGCCGTTCATCCTCGGCTCCGAGGCCGCGGGGACGGTCGTCGAGGCAGGGGACGGCGCCGAGCGCTTCGCGATCGGCGACCGCGTCGTCGGCCGCCTCGACGAGGGCGGCGCGGCGGCCGAATACCTGACCGCTTCCGCCGCCCGGCTGGTCCGCGCGCCTTCGAGGCTCCCGCTCGCCCACGCCGCGGCGATCCCGGTCGCCGGCCTGACCGCCTGGCAGGGGTTGTTCGACCACGCCCGCATCGGGCCGGGCACGCGGATCCTCGTCAACGGCGCGGGCGGCGGCGTGGGCATGTTCGCCGTCCAGCTGGCCCGGCGCGCGGGCGCCCGCGTCATCGCCACCGCCGGGCCGCGCAGCGCCGACCGGGTCCGCGGCTACGGCGCCGAGCAGACCATCGACTACACGCGGGTCACCCCGCAGCAGGCGCTGGACCGGCCGGTGGATCTGGTGTTCAACCTCGTCCCGATACCGCCCGAGGCCGCGGAAGCACTGTGCCGCGCCGTCCGCCCTGGCGGTTCCCTCGTCTCGATCACCGTCCCGGTGAAGCCCCCGCCCGGATCGGGCGTGACGGGCACGCACTTCGTCGCCCGCAACGACCCCGCCCAACTCGCCGAACTCATCACCCTCATCGACGGCGGCGAGGTGCGCGTGGACGTCGCGGCAGCCCGTCCGCTCGCCGAACTCCCGGCCGTGCACCGGGACGCCGAAGCCGGCCGCACAAGCGGCAAGACCATCCTCATCCCCTGAAGGAAACCCTCATGACCACCACCTCCACCCTCTCGGCCGCGCCAGGACTTCGCCTCCACGCATGCGCGTGGGGCGGCGCCGTCCTGGTCGCGGCGCTGCTCTGGACTGCCGCCCGCACCATGCATGGAGAAGTTCGCGTCGATCCCGGTGAGGGGCGTCCGACCCAGGTCCTCGGCCTGCCCCTCATCGTCGGCGTCACGCTTGCCGTCTCCGTGCTCGCCTCAGGGGCGCGGGCA
This sequence comes from Actinomadura coerulea, assembly GCF_014208105.1. Classification (NCBI taxonomy): domain Bacteria; kingdom Bacillati; phylum Actinomycetota; class Actinomycetes; order Streptosporangiales; family Thermomonosporaceae; genus Actinomadura; species Actinomadura coerulea. The sequence goes on along the minus strand of NZ_JACHMQ010000001.1, from coordinate 77,723 downwards.
GTGCTGGGGCGGGTCACCGATCGGGCCCCGGCGGTCTGGACCGGCTTGGCAGTCACCGTGTTGCTGGTGTCGTTCGTGCCCGTGCTGAACGTGGAGGCATCCGGCGGTGCCCGGGCCACGCTGGCGCTGATGCACCTGGGCGTCGCGGCCGTACTCGTTCCGCTCCTGGGCCGTCGAAGCCAGGCGGCGCTTCCCGCCGAGCGACCGGGAACGTAGTGCTCAGGCGCGCGGGGCGTACATGATGATCAGGACGCCGAGGACGCAGACGGCAGCCCCGGCGACGTCCCAGCGGTCGGGGCGGAACCCGTCCACGGCCACGCCCCAGGCCAGGGACCCGGCGACGAACACGCCCCCGTAGGCGGCCAGGACGCGGCCGAAGTGGGCGTCGGGCTGGAAGGTCGCGACGAAGCCGTACAGGCCGAGGGCGACCAGGCCCGCGCCGATCCACCAGCCGCCCCGGTGCTCGCGGACGCCCTGCCAGATCATCCAGGCGCCGCCGATCTCCGCGACCGCGGCGAGGGCGAACAGGACCAGGGAGCGCGCGACCGTCATACCGGAACGGTACTCACGCGCGGAACCGGCCCGGGGCCGGCGAGTGCGGCGAACGGCAGCGGGCAGCACGGCTCCCCCGCGCAGGCGAGCAGGTCGTCGCAGCCGGCGTCGAGAGCGTCGCGGAGCGCCGACCGGATGACCTCCAGGTCGGCGATGCGCCGCTCCACCTCCTCCAGCTTCGCGCGGGCCCGGGCGGCGAGCCCGGCGTCACGGCGGCCGTGCCGGTGCCGGGCGGCGTCCAGCAGGCCGGAGACCTCGTCCAGGGTGAACCCGAGCCGCTGCGCCGTCTTGATCACCCGCAGCACCGTGACGGCCTCGGCCGGGTAGAGCCGGTGCCCGCCCAGCGTCCGGGCGGGCTCGGCCAGCAGCCCCCGCCGCTCGTAGTACCGCAGCGTCTGCGGGTTGACCCCGGCGGCCTCCGCGACCTGGCCGGACCGCAGCCCCTCGTACCCGCCGCCCGCGGCCGTCGGCGTCTCGGCCATCACCGCTCCTCGTCCCGGCCGCCGCGCGGCGGCCCATGCCCCGAAGGTAAGCCTGTACCTCGATACCGGTTGCAACCCGGCGGGCCACCGGACCCATCCCCGCCGCCGGCCGAGCGGCGACGGGGATGCCGAGGGGACGCTCAGACGACCGCCCCGTCGCTGATGTGCAGGACCGCGTCGGCCGTGTCGAGAACCGCCTGGTCGAGGGGGAAGTAGCCCTGTTCGGGGGTGGTGTCGGCGCGCCGGCGGGCGGACGGGACCGCGGCGGCCGGCGTCAGGGCCCAGGTGGCGATCCGGCTCTGCATACCGCCCTCGAAGGTGTCCGGCTCCGGCTCCCCCAGCTTGATCGTTTCGCTGCGGCCCAGGCTCCCGGTGACGAAGGCGTACCGCTCGTCCAGCAGGGACGCGATGACGGCGCCGGTACCGAACCAGGTGAGCTCCATGTCCGCCATGCGCATGCGGCTCGGATTCCGCTGCAGGTGGGTGTTGTGCGCGAAGACGAAGGTCGGGCCCCGCCGCTCCTCGGTGCTCCGGATCGCCAGGAGGTTCTGGGCCATGAGCGCGTCCCGGGCGGCCGCCAGGCGCGAGATGCGCGCGCCCCGCTCCAGGCGCTGGGTCGCCCGCTTGTGGTACCGCAGCAGGCCGAGACCGGCGGTGAGGTGGATCTCCGCCCTGGACCACTCCGCGCGCGACGTCGCCGCGATCAGTTCCGGGGCCCGCTCGTAGAGCGCGACGAGCATGTCGTCGGCGATCGTCCGCAGCTTCTCGGCCTCGGGCGTCGCGCCGATCGACATGGCCGGGTCCATGACCGCCTCCGGGCGGCTCCACCGCCGGTCGTCGCCGGCGAGGCCCGCGATGTCGAGGTCGAGTCCCATGTAGTCACGGGCGTGTTCGAGGTAGGCGCGGGGGCTCGGGGCGCTGAGGGTCTCCATCGGGGCGTCGAAACCGTGGAAGGCGAGCCGCTCGTGCGGGGGACGGCCCTCGTTGTACTCCCGCATCCAGGCGACCAGCCGCCGGTTGGCGTCCACGTCCCCCCAGCCGTGCGAGAACCCTTCGCTCATCACGGCGTCGAGGCTTCCCTTCCCCTCCCGGACGAAGTCGTCGACGGCGAGGGCGGCGACCCGGTCGGTCTCCATGGCGATCGACCGGAAGCCGTGGCCGGCCAGCCGCGCGAACAGCTCGTTGCGGATCCGCCCGAAGGACGGTTCCCGGTGCGTCGGCTCGCCGAACGCCAGAAGCTCACATGAAGCGGGCACGAATTCGCGAATGTCCTGGCTCATGTGGTGAAATCGTATCCTTGAAAACACGGTTGATACTTTCTCCACCGTGACCGCCCGTTCTTCCTCCCAAGTCTCAAAGCGGTGATCACCCTGCGGCCGTCGGACCTCGCGCGCGAGCACGGCCTCTCGGCACAGGCCGTGCGCAACTACGAGCGCGACGGCTGCCTCCCGCCCGCCGAGCGCACGCCCACCGGCTACCGGGTCTACACCGAGGTGCACGCGGCCGCCCTGCGCGCCTTCCTCGCCCTCGTCCCGGCGTTCGGGCACGCGGCCGGCGGCCGGATCATGAACGCGGTGCACGACGGCGACCTCGACGACGCCCTGCTGGTCGTCGACCGCGGTCACGAGCAGGTGCTCCGCGACCGCGAGACGCTCACGGCGGTGAAGAACGCGGTGGACCATCTGATGGCGGAGCCCGGCGCCGAGCGCCCCGGCGCCCCCGGGCCGCGGACGATCGGCGAACTCGCCCACCGGCTCGACGTCACCCCCGCGACGCTGCGCAACTGGGAAGGCGCCGGCATCCTCGTCCCCGCCCGGGACCCGGCGACCGGATACCGCGTCTTCCGCGCGAGCGACGTCCGCGACGCGGAACTCGCCCATCTCCTCAGGCGCGGCGGCTATCCGCTGGAGCACATCGCCACGGTGGTCCGGCAGGTCCGGACGGCGGGCGGCACCGGGCCCCTGGCCGAGGCGCTGGACGACTGGCGGCGCAGGCTCACCGCACGAGGCCTCGCCATGCTCGCCGCGTCCGGTGAGCTGGGCCGCTATCTGGACGTTCTCGACCGCGCCGGGTGGCGAAGGGGTCCAGGAGGAGCAGGCACTGGAGCAGGACGGGGCCGAGGGCGAGACTGAACAGGCAGTCGGTGAGCCAGTGCTTGTCGACGACCGTGAGGGCCACCGCCGTGACCGTCCCGGTCACGACCGCGATGTCGCGGCGGCGGCGCGGCGGCAGGGCCCCGGACGCCGCGGGGAACGCGACGACCACCAGTTCGAGGATGATCCAGACGAGCACGAACCCGTTGAGGGTGTGGCCGGACGGGTAGGCGTCGCCGCGGACGAACAGCACGTCGGTCCCGCTGATCGGGAACGTCCGGGGGATCGCCGCCTTCAGCAGCACCTGGAGCAGCGAGAGGACGCCCACGATCAGCACGCTCGCCCACAGGTACCGCAACGACCGCACCCGAATCGCGGCGATGATCGCGAGCGGCACGATGATCCTCACCAGGTAGCCCCGCTGGCCGAGCGCCGCGAAGACGTCCACCGCCGTCAGCCGCCGGCCCTGGATGTGCGCGTCGCTCCAGTAGTGCACGGCGCGGTCGACGTGGCGGAGCGGACCGTCCAGCAGGACGTCCACCGTGACGAGCACCATGACCGCGACGAGCACCGCGTACCAGTTCCTGGACCCCCACCTCACGGCCGGAACATTCCCCGGCCGGCGCCGGAAGCACCTCATCGGGACGTCAGGATGCGCGCCCCGTGAGGGAAACACAGAGATCCGCCGGTGAAGCGCTGGAGATGCTCACGAAGGAGGAAGCGCGGAAGGCGACGCAGAAGCTGCGCGCTGGGACTTACCGGGTACCCCCGAGCGGATTCGAACCGCCGTTACCGCCTTGAGAGGGCGGCGTCCTAGGCCACTAGACGACGGGGGCAGGACCTTGGCTTCGCGGTTTCCCGCGCGGCCTCGCCTAGCTTACCGGACCCCACCCCCCACCTCGAACCGGTTTCCCCCCGAACCTCCCGTCCCCCACCGAAGCCCCTGCGTTGACTTGCGGCGTGTTGCCCCTATCAGCCCTCCCATAAGGGCAACACGCCGCAAGTCAACGGAGCAGGCCCGACAGCGTCCAGCGCACACCGTGGAAAGCTCGAATTCGCCCACGGCGCGAAAGACAAGATGGCCCGGGTGGAAAACGCCTCTTGGACGTCGCAGAAAAACCCTCTAGGCGTACGCCCCAGCCAAGTGAGGGCGGAGCCCGAACGGCGGGGGGTTCCAGGGGGTCGCCCCCTGGGAAAACACGGCGGGCCCCGGCGAGGATGGTCGAAGGCCATCGAGCAGTAAGCCCCGCCACGGTGAGGGCGGAGCCCGAACGGCGGGGGGTTCCAGGGGGTCGCCCCCTGGGAAAACACTGCGGGCTCCGGCGAGGATGGCCTAAGGCCATCGAGCAGGGTAGCCCGCCACGTACCCCCGAGCGGATTCGAACCGCCGTTACCGCCTTGAGAGGGCGGCGTCCTAGGCCACTAGACGACGGGGGCGTGTGTCCGCCTGGGCGGACGCAGCTGGGGTACCAGGACTCGAACCTAGACTAAGTGAACCAGAATCACTCGTGCTGCCGATTACACCATACCCCAGTGAGGTACGGGCTTCCGAGCCGTTTCCGGCTGGTCGCTCGCGCCTCGAAGAGAATACAGGACAGCGGGAGCATGACCAAAACGATTGGCCGATCGGCGGGTCAGCGGGTCGGATCGGGCGGGCCGATGTGCTCGTGTCCCCAGGTCACGAGGGGACGGAGGCGCCGCCAGGACGCGCGGACCCGGGAGAGGACCTCGTCGGGTTCGGACATCCACGGGTCGGCGGGCCAGCCCTCGTGGGCGTAGAGGGAGCGGTGCCGCAGGAGGTCCAGCCGGGGGTGGTCGGGGTCGGTTCCGCGGGGGCGGGTCTTGAGGCGGTCGCCTGCGATCTCCATGCCGGCGGCGCGGAGGTCGTCCACGATGGCCCGCAGCTCTGTGCCGTAGGTGTCGGAGGCGACGGCTTCGCGGTAGCGGCGGAGCTGGTCGGGGGTCGGGGCGTACATGCCGCCCGCGACCATGAGCCCGTCCGCGTCGACCTGGATGTAGAAGCCCTCGCTGGTGTGGCCGCCCTGGTGCGTCTTGTACGGCGACTTGTCCTTGCTGAACCGGACGTCGCGGTACGGGCGGAAGAGCTTGACCGCGCCGAACTCGGATTCGAGTTCGGCGCACAGCTCGGCCAAGGGTTCGCGTACGTGGCGCTCGTAGGCGTCCTTGTGGGACGTCCAGTAGGGCTTGCTGTTGTCGGCCTGCAAGCCCTCGTAGAAGGCGAAGGCCTCGTCGCTGAAGCCGGTGAACACCTGGGCCCCCTCAGTCGCGGGCGATGACCCGGTTGGTGAGGCTGCCGATGTTCTCGACGGTGACGGTGACCTCGTCCCCGATCTCCAGGGGGCCGACGCCGGCGGGGGTCCCGGTCAGGATGACGTCGCCGGGCAGCAGCGTCATGACCTGGCTGACGTACTCGACCAGGGCGGGGATGTCGTGGAGCAGCAGGGACGTGCGGGCCTCCTGCCGGACCTCCCCGTTGACGGTGGTGGAGATCGCGAGGTCGGCGGGGTCGACCTCGGTCTCGATCCACGGGCCGATCGGGCAGAAGGTGTCGAAGCCCTTGGCCCGCGTCCACTGCCCGTCCTTCGCCTGGAGGTCGCGGGCGGTGACGTCGTTGGCGCAGGTGTAGCCGAGGATGACCTGGGCCGCGCGGGACGCGGGGACCTCGCGGCACATCCGGCCGATGACGACGGCGAGCTCGCCCTCGTGGTCGACGCGCTCGGACAGCTTCTGCGGGTAGGCGATCGCCTCCCCCGGGCCGATCACGGCGGTGGACGGCTTGGAGAACAGCACCGGCTCGGCGGGCGGCTCGTCCCCGCCCATCTCGCGGACGTGGTCGGCGTAGTTCTTCCCGATCGCGATGATCTTGCTGGGCAGGATCGGGGCGAGCAGCCGGACGTCGGCGAGCGGGAGGCGCTGCCCGGTGAAGGTCAGCTCACCGAAGGGGTGGGCCGCGATGACGGCGACGGTGTTCTCCTCCACCACACCGAAGGACATGCCGTCGTCGGTGGAGAATCTGGCGATACGCATGGTCAAGAGCCTAGTACGCCGGTCAGAAGCCGCAGGCCCTGCCGTTCAGCGCGCAGGACTTCGGAGTGGACGCCGTTCCGGCCGCGCCGAACTGGATGTCCCACGTCGCGCCGGGCTGGATCGCCGCGACACCGTCCAGGTTCCTGATCTCGACGGTGGAGCCGCCGCGCACGAGCCGGGCGCCCCAGATGTTCTTCACGTCGGCGCCGGGGGCCTTGAACGTCAGCTTCCACGCCTTCAGGGGCTTGCTGGTGCGGTTGGTGATGACCATCTTGCCCTCGAAGTACCCGCTGTCCTGCTGGACGAGCTGGTAGGTGATGCCCTTGCCCTGCACGAGCGGCCCGATCGGGGCGGTGGTCACCGGAGGCGGCGCGGCGGGCTGACCGCCCGGCTGCTGCCCCCCGGGCGGCTGGTTCGTGGGGACCCCGGACTGCGGAGGCGTCGCGGGCGCGCCGCCGCCGGGCGGGGACGCGCCGGGCGACGCGGGACCCGTGCCGCCCCCCGTCGCCGGGCCGCTCGCCGACGGGGACGGGGACGTCCGGCCCGCGGTCTTGTCCTTCGTGTCGGAGCCGCCGCCGAGCATCAGCACCACGGCGCCGACGAGGACGAGGACCACCACCACGGCGATCAGCAGGATGAGGACCATCGGCCGCCGCGAGCGCGACGGCGGCCGCCCGCCGGGGGGCCCGCCGGGCAGCCCGCCTGACGGCGAAGCCACCACGGGCGGAATCGGCGGGACGGTCGCCTCGTGCGGCGGAGGCATCGTGTTCTGGGCGGGGGACGGCGCGCCGGGCATGCCGTAGGCGAACGCCGGGGGGCCGTTCTCCGCGGGGTTCGCCGTCTCCTCCTCGGAGGCGAACTGCTCCGTCCACGGCGCCTCGGCGGGCATCGGGGCGGCGGGCATCGGGGCGGCCGCCTGTGCGGGCGGCGCCTGCTCCGGGAAGAGCCCCGGCTCCGGGAAGGGCGCAGGCTCCTGGAAGGCGGCCGGTGCCGGAACGCGCTCCTGGTACGGGGCGGGAGGCTGGGCGTACACCGGCGCCGGGTTCGGGCCGTGCTCGAAGGCGGCCGGCTGCGCCGGCGGCGGGACGGCCGGAGCGGCCTGGGGCGGGACGGGCGGAGCGGGCTTGGCGGGCTGCTCCACGGGGATGTCGGTGAAGGTGGCGGGGGGCCGGAACGCGGTCACGTCGAGCTCGTCGACGGTGTCCGCGGGCGGCGGCTTATGGAAGGGGACGGAGCCCGGGTCGCGGAGCGTCGCGTCGAAGTCGTCGTCCGGCTCGTCGCCCGGGCCGTCCTGGTACGTCGTCTCCAGGTCGTCCTCGGGGTCGTCGCCGGGGAGGTCCTGGAGGGCCAGGCCGTCGGCCTGGGGGACGTCATGGGTCGTGACGTCCCCGTCGAAGAGGTCGTCCACCAGCTCGTCGCCGTCGGCCGGTTCGGGCGCCGCCCCCGGCAGGGGCAGCTCTCCGGACAGCGCGGACTTCCTCGCCACGCCGAACTCGGCGGTCGTCTTGTGGTCCGGGGGAACGTACCCGGAGTCCTCGCCGCTCAACTCGTCCACCTTCCACTGACGCCGACCTCATGGAGTCCGACGACCGGCGCGACGGATCGGTTCGCCCCCGCCCCGAAGGCGTCAGCCGGCGGGGGCCGGTTCGAGTCCGCGGCGCGCGGCCTGCCGCATCTGCCGGTTGAGCGTAGCGGTGATGAGCTCGATCGCGTCGGGAGTGGTGGCGTCCTGCGCGCCGCTGAGCCAGCGTGTCGCCTCGGCCAGCAGCTCGTCGGCCGCCTGGTCGGCTCCGGCGTCGGCCATCCGCCCAAGGACGGCGCCGAGGCGCAGCGCGGCCTCGGCGCTCCCGGACTCGGCCGCCCGCCGGTACCAGTCGGCCGCCTGCTCCAGACGGCCCTCGCGCTCGTACGTCTCGCCGAGGCCGAACGCCACGTCGGCCCAGGTTCCGTCCGTGGGACGCCCAAGGTCCTCGGGGCTCCAGGGTCGGACAGGCATGATCACTCCGGCGGTCGGGTCGTAGGGACATCGGTCGGCAAGGGCGGGGTCGTGCGGAGAGCGGGGCCTCGCGGAGGCACGGCGCGCGAAGGCCTCGCACGTGCCCGCAGACTCCATAGTGGATCCTTCAACTGAAATCCGCCACTGGTTTCGTCGCTTTGGCGAACTTTCTGCGTGATCGTACCGATACGCGCGGAAAGTCCTCGTTCAGTCGAACGAACGGGTCACTCCCCGCGCATCCGCGAATACCGGCGCGACACATCCCGCGACACGGTCAGCTCACCAGATCATGATAGTCCGGGTGCCTGTCGATCCACTTCTTGATGAACGGGCACAACGGGACGACCGACAGGCCCTGGGAGCGGACGTCGTCCAGGGCGCCGCGCGCCAGCGCGCTCCCCACGCCCTTGCCCTCGAACGCGGAGTCGACCTCGGTGTGAGTGAAGACGAGGGCGCCCTCGCCCCGCTCGTACTCGGCGAACCCGGCGAGGTCGCCGTCCAGCCTGATCTCGTAGCGGCTCTGCCCGGCGTTGTCGCTGATCTCGGTGCTCATGCCCTGATAATGCCCGCGCCCGCGCGGAGATTCCCGTCTCAGCCGGCCTCGTAGCCGGCGCGGAGCAGGCAGTAGGTGACGGCCTCCTCCAGGGCCTGCCAGGACGCGGCGATCACGTTGTCCTCGACGCCGACGGTCCCCCACTCGCGCTCGCCGTCGCCGGACTCGACGAGCACCCGGGTCCGCGCGTCGGTGCCGTGCGCGCCCTCCAGGATGCGGACCTTGTAGTCGACCAGCTCCAGCCGCGCCAGCTCCGGGTAGAGGCGGCCGAGCGCGAGCCGCAGCGCGTTGTCGAGGGCGTTGACGGGGCCGTTGCCCTCGCCGGTCGCGATGATCCGCTCGCCCTTGGCGTGCAGCTTGACGGTGGCCTCGCTGATCATGGAGCCGTCCGGGCGGCGCTCCACGATCGACCGCCACGACTCCACCTCGAAGTGCCGCTGCCGGACGCCGGTCAGCTCCTCGCGCAGCAGCAGCTCGAACGAGGCGTCCGCGGCCTCGAAGGTGTAGCCGGTGGACTCCAGCTCCTTCACCCGGTCCACGACGGCCCTGGCCTTCTCGCCGGACAGGTCGTAGCCGAGCTCGCGGCCCTTCAGCTCGACCGACGCGCGCCCGGCCATGCTGGACACCAGCATCCGCATGTCGTTGCCGACGGCGGCCGGGTCGATGTGCTGGTACAGGTCGGGGTCGATCTTGACGGCGGACGCGTGCAGCCCGGCCTTGTGCGCGAACGCGGACACGCCCACGTACGGCTGCTGCGAGCTCGGCGCGACGTTGGTGACCTCGGAGACGGCGTGCGCGATCCGCGTCATCTCGGCGAGCTGGGCGTCGGAGACGAGGTCCATGCCGCGCTTGAGCTGGAGGTTCCCGACGACGGTGAACAGGTTGGCGTTGCCGCTGCGCTCGCCGTACCCGTTCGCGCAGCCCTGGACGTGCGTCGCGCCCGCCCGGACGGCGGCGAGCGTGTTGGCGACCGCGCAGCCGGAGTCGTCGTGGCAGTGGATGCCGACGCGGACGCCGTGGCCGACGACCTCGTGCACGACCTCGGCCAGCTCGTCCGGCAGCATGCCGCCGTTGGTGTCGCAGAGCGCGACGACGTCGGCGCCGGCCTCGACGGCGGTGCGGACGGCCTCCAGCGCGTAGGCGCGGTTGGCCTTGTAGCCGTCGAAGAAGTGCTCGGCGTCCAGGAAGACCCGTTGGCCCTCCGCACGCAGGTGGGAGACCGTGTCGCGGATCATCGCGAGGTTCTCCTCCAGGGTGGTGCGGAGGGCCAGCTCGACGTGCCTGTCGTGACTCTTGGCGACCAGGGTCACGACGGACGCGCCTGATTCGCGCAGAGCGGCGACCTGGGGGTCGTCGGCCGCCTTCACCCCGGCCCGGCGGGTCGCGCCGAACGCGGTGAGCTGCGCGTGCCTCAGGTCGAGCTCTGTTCGAGCCCGCCTGAAGAACTCGGTGTCCTTGGGGTTGGCACCCGGCCAGCCGCCCTCGATGAAGCCGACGCCCAGGTCGTCCAGATGTCGCGCGATCGCGAGCTTGTCGGGCACGGAGAGGTTGAGCCCCTCCTGCTGCGAGCCGTCGCGCAGGGTGGTGTCGTAGACGTGGAACGCGTCGCCTTGCATGTGAGAACCCCCAGGGGGATCAGCGCCAGGACACAAAAAAGACCCCTCACGGACGTGAGAGGTCTGCGCGCCGGCGGTGTCCCGTTAGCTGCCGGCGCGCCAGCCGATAATCACGAGGCTGTGGCGCATGATGCTGCCAGTCTGCCACACGGTTCTCGGATCTAGGACATCCGTCTCAGATGTCGAGACGTCGATCGCCGGGCCCGGGCGACCGCGCCGGCGTCGCCCGGCCGCCGCGGAGCCATACCGCGCTTTTCTCCACAAAAAACAATTACCAATAAAAAGATCGCGGCAATGCATTCCTCCCCTCGAAATGCACTTGCGCTTTCACGGTAAAAGGAATGAGGATCGCACTGTCCGCCGGAGGAGGGGGATCCGATGAGCGGAGAACCGGTCCGCGGGACGGTGGCGTCCTGGGACGACGAGGCAGGCTGGGGGGTGCTGGTCTCACCCGACGCGCCCGGCGAGGTCTGGGCGCATTTCTCGGCCGTGCGAGCCGAACCGGGGGCCTTCGCCTCCCTCGAGCCGGGCGAGAGCGTGCTCTTCACCTGGGAGGAGGCCGAGCAGGACGGCTACGCCTACCGCGCGCTGGACGTGCGGTCGGTCGGCCGCGGCTGAGCACCGGGACGGCGGGCTGATCAGGGCCGTCCACCCGCCGTGGCGGACGGCGAACCTTTCCGAAGGGAATTCCTGGAATGCGCATGCACATCTACGGCCGGGCAGCGGCCGCTTCCGGAACGGCGCTCGTGATGGCGCTCGGCACCGCGTCCGCCGCGTCCGCGGCCGAGCGCCCGGAACGCGCCGCACCCACCCATCACTACGTGTTCACGAGAAGCCACCAGTCGTTCGCGTACCACGACTCGGTCGGCAGGTTCCACGCGCAGGTGAGGCTGACCGGGAGTCACTCCAGGCGCTACCCGATGCCGTGGATGTTCCAGATCACCAGTGCGAAACTGCGGTCGATCGCGCGCGGCAGCGCCGTCTGCACGGCGACCGGCCTCAACGGCCGGTACCACGACCGGCACGTCGTCCCCGTCGGCTACGTCTGGCACTCCACGGTCGCACCGCACCGCGCCCGGAAGGTGTACACGCTCTCGGGCACCTGCACCTTCGCGGTGCAGGTCGGCGGGCGTCCCGGCCGCGCCTTCGTCGGCTTCTCGTTCCACTACGCCGTCAACCCGTCCTCGCGGGGCGTCGGCCCGGCGAGCACGGGCCCGGTCGTCAAGACGTCCGTGCACATCCGCCGCTGAGCGGCCCGGCCCGGCGGCGCCGCTGCGAGCGCGCGCCGCCGGCGCCGCCGGTCAGACGATCTTGTGGACCCAGCCGTAGGGGTCGGGGCGGGTGCCGTACTGGATGCCGACCAGCTCCTGGCGCAGCCGCATCGAGATCTCGCCGGGCTCGCCGTCGCCGATCGTCCACTCGCGGTCCCGGCCCTTGACCCGGCCGACCGGGCTGATGATCGCGGCGGTGCCGCAGCCGAACACCTCGGTGATCTCGCCGGAGGCGCAGCCCGCCTCCCACTCGTCGATGCTGATCTTGCCTTCCTCGGTGGGGACGCCGAGGTCGGGCGCCAGCTTGAGCATCGAGTCGCGGGTGACGCCGGCGAGCAGCGTGCCGGTGAGCGCGGGGGTGAGCAGCCGGGCCCCGGCGCCGGAGCCGTAGACGAACATGAGGTTCATCGAGCCGACCTCCTCGACCCAGCGGTGCTCCACCGCGTCGAGCCAGACGACCTGGTCGCAGCCCTGCGCGACGGCCTCGGCCTGGCCGGCGAAGGACGCGGCGTAGTTGCCGCCGAACTTGGCCTCCCCGGTGCCGCCGGGCGCCGCGCGGGTGTAGTCCTGCGACAGCCACACCGAGACGGGCTTGATGCCGCGCGGGTAGTAGAGGCCGGACGGGGACGCGATGACCATGAAGAGGAACTCGTGGGCCGGGCTGTTGACGCCGAGCGCGCGGGTGGTCGCGATCATGAAGGGCCGCAGGTAGAGGCTGTGGCCCTCGGTGTCGGGCACCCAGTCCCTGTCGGTGCGGACGAGCGTCTCGACGGCGTCCACGAACAGCTGCTCGGGGATCTCCGGCATCGCCATCCGCCTGGCGGACCGGTTCATCCGCGCCGCGTTCATGTACGGCCGGAAGGTGACGATCGAACCGTCCGGCTGCCTGTAGGCCTTGAGGCCCTCGAAGAGCTCCTGGGCGTAGTGGAACACCTGCGAGGCCGGGTCCATCGGGATCGGCCCGTAGGGTTCGAGCTTCGCGTCGTGCCAGCCGCGCTCGGCCGAGTACCGGATCGTGACCATGTGGTCGGTGAAGTACCGGCCGAAACCGGGCTCGGCCAGGATCCGCGCGCGGTCCTCGGCGGTCGCGGGCCGCTCGGTGCGCGTGATCTCGAATTCCAGGGTGTCGCTCATCGCGGTCTCGTCCTCTCGCGGATGGCCCAGGCGGCCCCATCGCCGCATCGGCTTCCTAGTCCCCATTGTCCTACTTCGTCTAGACCTGCTCCTCCATGCGCGGCGCATACGGAAAACCGGGCGCGCCGCGAGGGCACGCCCGGTCTGGCCGGAGGCGGCGTGCCCCTAGCCGGATACTCGCTTGGCGATCGCGTCGCCGATCTGGGACGTGGACCGGGCGCCCAGCGCGGCGCGCTCGGCCAGGTCGTCCGAGACGGCCCGCTCGACGCGGCGGGCGGCTTCGCCCTCGCCGACGTGGTCGAGCAGCATGGCGACCGACAAGATCGTGGCGGTCGGGTCGGCCTTGCCCTGTCCGGCGATGTCGGGGGCGCTGCCGTGCACCGGCTCGAACATCGAGGGCGCGGTCCGGTCGGGGTTGACGTTCCCGGACGCGGCGAGCCCGATGCCGCCGGCGATCGCGGCGCCGATGTCGGTGATGATGTCGCCGAACAGGTTGTCGGTGACGATGACGTCGTACCGCCGCGGCTGGCTCACGAAGAACATCGTGGCCGCGTCCACATGGCAGTAGTCGGTCGTGACCTGCGGGTACTCCTCGGCGACCCGCTTCAGGGTCCGCTGGTAGAGGTCACCGGCGAAGGTGAGCACGTTGTCCTTGTGGACGAGCGTGAGCTTCTTGCGCGGCCGCGACGCCGCGACCTCGAACGCGTACCGGATGACGCGCTCGACGCCGTAGGCGGTGTTGACGCTCTCCTGCGTGGCGACCTCGTGCGGGGTGCCCTTGCGCAGGACGCCCCCGACCCCGGTGTAGGGGCCCTCGGTGCCCTCCCGGACGACGACCATGTCGATGTCGTCAGGGGTCACGCCGGCCAGCGGGGTGCTGACGCCCGGGAACAGCTTCACCGGGCGCAGGTTGACGTAGTGGTCCAGCTCGAACCGTGTCCGCAGCAGCAGCCCGCGCTCCAGCGTGCCGCTCGGCACGCTCGGGTCGCCGACGGCGCCGAGCAGGATGACCTCCTGCTCGCGCAGCTCCGCCAGGACCGAGTCGGGCAGCGTCTCTCCCGTCCGGTGCCACCGCGCGGCGCCCAGGTCGTAGGAGGTCTGCTCGAACGTGAGGTCGCCGGACACGGCGTCGAGGACCTTCAGTCCCTCGGCGACCACCTCGGGGCCGATCCCGTCCCCCGGGATGACGGCCAGACGAATGCTGCGCGATGCCATGCGCGCACTCTACTGCAAACGTCTCAGTGCTTGGGCTTTCGTCTCACATCGCGGGCATTCAGCGCGCGAGCCCGCAATCACCGCACATGCCCCCACCAGGGACGCGGTAGTACAGGCAGCAGTTGCTCCGAACGAACCCGCCCGGCCCGAAGGACCCGGCCCCGGCCAGCGGCTCGCGCGCGAGCAGCGCCCGCGCGATCGCGACCCGCCCGGGATCGGCGCCCCCGACGTTCAGGCTCCCGGCGAGGGCCGAGGCGGCGTTGCCCCAGACCAGACCGTCCGCGAGCTTGACGAACTCGAGCATCGCCTCCCGCAGCGGCCGCAGCAGCCCGTCCACCACCAGGGGATAGACGATCTCCGTGGCCTCGGCCACGCTCCCCGCACGCCACCCGCGGACCTCGGCCAGCCCCAGCATGATCGGCTCATCCGGCGCCCACCGCCATCGCACGTCCGAGAGATCGGGAACGACGCCGAGAGCGGCAGCCGCGACGACCGGGGACCAGATCCGCGCCGCGAGCCCCTGGAAAAGCAGCGAGGCTGCCACCCTGACCTCATCGGTCCCGAGCCGCCCGCCATAGTCACGGACGGCCCCCCGCAACCGACCGGCACCCCCAGGAAACGCCCCCCAGGGAGGATCGCCCGAGACCCCCACCGTAACGAGCTCAAAGTAGGTCCCGAGCTCCCCAACGCGCCCAAGCACGCCACGGACCTCAGCGCTACTCACATCGCCCGCCACTCCCCCAGTCTCGCATCACCGTCACGGGCGGCTCAGCGGCCCGCACGCACCAGCACGCCGATGTCGCCGACCCGGTCGAAGTGCTGGAGCTTGTCAGGGTTGACGATGGAGTGGATCGTCTGGACCCTGCCGTCGGCGATCTCCAGCCCTATCACCCCGACCAGCAGGTCCCGAATGTCGTACACCAGGGCGCCCGGCTGACCGTTGACCTCGGTGACGTGGAAGCGCACGCCACCGGCACGGGCCAGCACGGGCACCACCGCCGCCAGAACGTGGGCCACGCGCCGCCGTCCGTTGACCGGCCGCCCCAGGGCCGGCACCTTGCCGCCGCCGTCACCGTGCAGGGCGACGTCCTGCGCCAGCAGCTCTTCGAACGCCCGCAGGTCACCCTGCTCGACGGCGGCGAAGAACCGCTGGGCCAGCTGCCGCCGCTGCCGCCGTGTGGCGTGGTAGCGCGGCCGCTGCTCCCGGACGCGGCGGCGTGCCCGCGCCACCAGGTGCCGCGTGCCGTCCACGTCGGTGCCGATGATCTCGGCGACCTCGCCGTAGGGATACTGGAACACCTCCCGCAGCAGGAACGCGGCCCGCTGCTTCGGCGACAGGCTCTCCAGCAGCACCAGGAAGGCGAGTGACAGCGAGTCGGCGGTCTCCGCGTGCTCGTCGGGGGACGGATCGGCGGCCAGCGGTTCCGGCAGCCATTCGCCGACGTACTGCTCCCGCCGTGCCCGTGCGGAGCGCAACTGGTCGATGGCCAGCCGGGTGACCAGCGTGGCGATGTACGCCCGCGGCGACACGATCTCTTCGTCGCGCCGCGAGGTCCGGTGCAGCCGCAGGAATGCCTCCTGCACCACGTCCTCGGCTTCGCTGACGCTGCCGAGCATCCGGTACGCGATGGCGAACGCCCGCGGTCGCAGCTCGTCGTACAGGTCGGTGGTGGACACGCCGGGCTACCTCAGCCCTTCGGTGAAACCCGTTCGCCAGGTCGGGTGGCGCGGCGCCCAGCCCAGTTCGCGCTTGATCTTCTCGCTGGAGACGCCGCGGGCCCGCGTCATCAGGTCGACGGGCCCCTTGCCCGCCAGCAGGCGTACGAGCGGGGCGGGAACGCGGCGCGGCGGCTTGGCGCCGAGCGCGCGGGCCAGCTCCGGCAGCCAGTCGCGCACTGATGCCGGCTCGTCGTCGGCGACGTGGTAGATCCCGGGTTTGCCGCGTTCGATGGCCGCGACCGTCGCGGACGCGGCGTCGGTGATGTGCACCAGCGACCACACCCCTCCACCGCCGCCGACGATCGGGAACTTCCGCCTGCCGATCTGCTCGGTCATCACGGCGCCCGGCTCGGCGCTGATACCGGTGCCCGGCCCGTAGAAGCCACCGTAGCGGAGCGCGATCCCGTCGCCCCAGGTGATGCCGGTCACCGCCTCCTCAAGGTGGCGCAGGGCG
This sequence comes from Actinomadura coerulea, assembly GCF_014208105.1. Classification (NCBI taxonomy): domain Bacteria; kingdom Bacillati; phylum Actinomycetota; class Actinomycetes; order Streptosporangiales; family Thermomonosporaceae; genus Actinomadura; species Actinomadura coerulea. The sequence goes on along the minus strand of NZ_JACHMQ010000001.1, from coordinate 61,590 downwards.
GCCACCGACCTCGCGATGTCCGCGGGCGGATTCGGCTCGATCCGGCCGTCCTCGTCGGCGACCGGCCCGCCGGAGCGCTCCATCCACATGGCGTTGCTCTGCGCCACGAACCTGCCGACGCCGGCGGCGCGCGCGGCGGCCAGCAGATGGTCGGTGCCTTCGGTGCGCAGCCGGTCGGTGGCCTCTGCCATCCGCTTCACGTGCCGGAAGTCCGGCGGGCCGCTCAGCGCGGTGAGCTGATGGACGATCACCTCGGGCTCGGCCCTGGCCACCGCGTCGGCCACCGAGTCGGGGTCGAGCGCGTCGACGATCACCGGTTCGGCGCCCAGCGCCCGAAGCGCTGCGGTCTTGGCGGCCGAGCGGGTGGTGCCGACCACCTCGTGCCCGCGCGCCACCAGTTGGGGAACAAGGTGACCGCCGATCGCACCGGACGCTCCGGCGATGAAGATCTTCATGGCGTCTCCGTTCGTAGTGCTCACGAACAGAAGACGAAACGGCCCCACGCCCCATGAACGGCAGTAACCCAGATCACACCGCCCGAGCCCTCAAAACCCCTGGCGGCCCGCGCAGCGAGCCGCCAGGGCGAGTCGTAGCGATGCCGGCGATCGCCCCGATTCTTCGACGATGGAGGGCCCCTGGGCCCGAAGGAGGAGAAAAATCAATCAGCACGCCGGTCCAGGGCCGTCTGCAGGGCGCGGGCGGCTTCTTCCTGGGCGTCTTCGGCGGGGGCGTTGTTCTGGGTCTCGTTCATGATGGGATGCTCCGATCGCTGGGCTGATGGCCAGAGGGGCGGCCGGGGGGCCGTGGTTCGCACGGTCCGGTTCGGCATCGGACTCACGGCCAGGCGCAGCCTCCGCAGCGGGTGCCGGCCTGCCGATGATCAGGCCCCGCTGCGGCAGCGAAGGATTACCACGAAACGCCGCATGACTCCTGCGAGGCTACCCGCGGTTCTGGGGGTTGTCCCGACCGGTGGCCCAAAATCTCGGCATATGAGATGAGCGGGCGTCCGGCACAGGGCCGGACGCCCGTCCGAAGCTCGGCCGTCACGACGGCCTTGGCGTCATTCGGGGGTCGCCCCCGGGCGGCTACCCCTCCAGGTCGACGCGGCGGCCCATGTCGGCGCCCACCTCGCGGGTGATGGCGTCGATGAGCTGGGGTGCGATGGCCGAGTCGACGGTGAGCGCGATGAGCGCCTTGCCGCCCTTGGCGTCGCGGCCGACCTGCATGCCGGCGATGTTGACCTGCTCGTCGCCGAGCAGCTTGCCGACCGCGCCGACGATGCCGGGGCGGTCGACGTAGGAGAAGAACGCCATGTGCTCGGTCGGGACGAGCTCCATGTTGTAGCCGTTGATCTCGATGATCCGCTCGGCGTGCTTGGGGCCGGTGAGCGTGCCCGAAACCGACACGACGGAGCCGTCGGACATGGTGCCGCGCACCTGCACGACGTTGCGCCAGTCGGGGCTGTCCTCGCTGGTGGTGAGGGTGACCTCGACGCCGCGGTCGCGGGCCAGCAGCGGCGCGTTGACGAAGGTCACGGCCTCCTCGATGACGTCGACGAAGACGCCCTTGAGCGCGGCCAGCTCCAGCACCTTGACGTCGTGCTCGGCGATCTCGCCGCGGACCACCACGTCCAGCCGGACGGGGACGCCGCCGGCGAGGGCGGTGAAGATGCGGCCGAGCTTCTCGGCGAGCGGCAGGCCGGGCTTGACGTCCTCGGCGACGGCGCCGCCCTGGACGTTCACCGCGTCCGGGACGAACTCGCCGGACAGCGCGAGCTTCACCGAGCGGGCGACCTGGGTGCCCGCCTTCTCCTGCGCCTCGTGGGTGCTGGCGCCGAGGTGCGGGGTGACGACGACGCTGTCGTGGTGGAACAGCGGGCTCTCGGTGCACGGCTCGGTGCTGAACACGTCGATGCCGGCGCCGGCGACGCGGCCGTCCTTGATCGCGAGGTCGAGGGCCGCCTCGTCGACGATGCCGCCGCGGGCGGCGTTGACGATGCGGACGGACGGCTTGACCTGCCGCAGCTCGCGGTCGCCGATGAGGCCGAGGGTCTCGGGCGTCTTCGGCAGGTGGACGGTGATGAAGTCGCTCTCGCGGAGCAGCTCGTCGAGGGTGACGAGCTTCACGCCGAGCTGCGCGGCGCGGGCGGCCTGGACGTAGGGGTCGAACGCGACCACGTTCATGTCGAAGGCGGCGAGGCGCTGGGCGACGAGGACGCCGATGCGGCCGAGGCCGAGCACGCCGACGGTCTTGCCCTGGAGCTCGACGCCGGTGTACTTGGAGCGCTTCCACTCGCCCTGCTTGAGCGCGGAGTGGCCCTGCGGCACGTTCCGGGCGATGGCCAGGAGCAGCGCGATCGCGTGCTCGGCGGCGGTGACGATGTTGGACGTGGGCGCGTTGACGACCATCACGCCGGCCTTGGTGGCGGCCTCCACGTCGACGTTGTCGAGGCCGACGCCGGCCCGGGCGACGACCCGGAGCCTCTTGGCGTGCTGGAACACCTCGGCGGTGACCTTGGTGGCGCTGCGGACGATCAGGGCGTCCACGTCGGCGACGGCGGGCAGCAGCTGTTCTTTGTCGCTGCCGTCGACGTGGCGGACGTCGTAGTCGGCCTCCAGGACGGCGATGCCGGCCGGGGAGAGTTCTTCTGCGACGAGGACGACGGGCTTGCTCAAGTGGAAACAGTCCTTCGAAAAAAGTAGGTGTTCGTGTTCTGTGCAGGTGAAGTCGCGAGTCACCTCGTCGTGCCCTCGCCCCCTCCGGTGAGTCTATAACCAGGGGGCGGCGGCGGTTCGCGGCAGGGAAAGACCCGCCAGTAACTCCGGTTCGTCCCGCGGGCGCCGGTTGCGTCAGGCGGCGTTGGGCTCCGGCACCGAGGCGAGCACGGACGCGACCCGCTCGGCGTCGCCGACGTGCACGTGCGGGACGTCCACGAACACCCGCAGCGGCCCGGGCGGCAGCCCCAGCTCGTCGGCGACCTGGACCTGCACCTCGCGGAGCGGGATGTAGGCCAGGTAGGCGCGGTGGACGTCCTGCGACCGGAACATCGCCGTCATGATCAGCCGGTAGCCGCGGATGCGGAACGACAGCGCGGTCAGCGCCGGCAGCCCGTCGGCCGGCTCGCCCGGGATCGTGAGCGAGATCCAGGCGCTCGTCGTCCACGGCCTCGCGCGCAGCAGGTCCACCACCCACCGGATCTGGTCGTGGCCCTGGAGGTCGTGCAGCCGCGGCCAGAACCGCCCGCGGACGACCCGGCGGGTGCGCTCCTGCGCCCGGCGGACCAGCCGCGCCCGGTCGCCGTACTCGCGCAGGATCGGGTCCTCCCAGCTCAGCGAGCAGATCTCGAACAGCAGCGGGGGCCCCTCGATGATGGGCCCGCCGTCCTCCAGCCCCGCCTCCCCGGCCGCCCACACGTGCCGCAGGACGCCGATCCACGCCCGCCCGCACGTCTCGAAGCGCCGGACGTCCCTGTCCTCGCGCCCCGGCATGCCCTCCCGCGCCGGCATGTCACGGCTCCCCGCCGTGATCGGTTCCCCGGTCCGCCGCACGGATCCTCGGGGATTCCCCGGCCCTTCGCATTGCCCGCCGGGCGAGGAATTGCGGGCCACCGCCCACCGGTGCCACCGCCTCGCCGCCGTTCAGCCTCACACCGCTCATGACACGCCCCAGGCCCGCTCCGGCCTAGGTCACGGGGTGTTCGCGCGGGCTCTCCTCCCGCGCCGGCCGCGGCCGCAGCGGCTTTCTTCAAGTATCTGGCAAAGTACCCAGAAAGGATAGGGATGATTGGCCGGGCGGCGCCTTCACTTGAATTCTTACCCGTGCGACGATGATCGGTCATCGGACAATCTGTCCAAAAGCCGCGTTTCGCCTTATCAGGCGTCCGCCTTGCCGGGGACGCGCGCCCCCGGGCCTCACCAGGGGTCGGGGACGTCCTCGTGCAGGACGACGTAGCCGTCCTTCCGGAAGACCTCCCGGTACCCCTCCGCCTTCAGCGCCTCGACCCGCCGCCGCTGCTCGGCGGGCGACCCGAAGGGGAACTCCAGCCGCTCCACCTGGGCGATCACCCAGGGCGCGCCGTGCGAGCGGTCGTCCCACAGCAGCACGCGGGCGCGGGACGTCAGCGCCGGGCCGAGGCCGTTGGCCGCCTCGACGAGCGCGCCGTCCGGGACGCGCGCGACCGCCGCGGACGCGGCCCGGGCCCGCTCGTTCGGCCGCCACAGCGCGGGATCGGCCAGGTGGCGGTAGGCGAAGAACGGCAGGCAGGCGACCGTGACCGCGAGGATCCCCGCCATCGGCGCGGCGGACGGCAGCCTCCCCGGAAACCGGCCCCGCGCGAACCGGGCCCGTGCGAACCGGGCCCGTCCGCGCAGACGGGCCGCGCCGTCCGCGGCCGCCAGGACCAGCACGGCGACGATGAAGGCGTTGTAGTGGTAGTGCGGCTCCCACCAGTTGCTGAACCGGCTGGCGAGCATCCTCTCGGCCAGCAGCGGGACGGCGGTCAGGGTCAGTGGGGACGCCAGCGGCAGGAAGATCAGCGGGAGCAGAAGCAGCGCCATCGTGAGGAGCTTCTGCGGCGGGTCGCCGAGCACGCGCACCACGTCCCATGGGTGGGTGACGGCGTGCATCGCGGCGTGGGGAAGGTCGGGGCCGAGCGCCCCGTACGCCCAGTAGTAGTCGTTGTCACCGCCGAACGCCGCGACGGCCACGCGCGAGCAGGCCCAGGTCGCGGCCAGGCCGGCCGCGGCGTAGGCCAGGCCCTCCCGCCGTTCGCCGGGCGGCAGGAGGCCGCGCAAGCCGCGCAGGCCCCGCAGTTCGCGCAGGCTCCGCCGCCCGCGTCCGGTGGGACGGGTGAGCAGGTAGAGGCCGAAGCCCGCGAGCAGCAGCCCCATGTCCTCCTTCACCAGGAGGAGGGCGAACGCGGCGGCCGCCGCCTGGAGCCGCCGCCCGGCGTCGTGCCGCTCGACCATCAGTGCCGACAGCAGCGGGACGAAGGCGACCTCGTGGAAGTCGAAGGCGAGCGCCTCGGCGATCGGCCAGGACAGCGCGTAGGCGCCCGCGGCGCAGTAGGCGGCGCGGGCGCCGAGCCTGCGCTCGGTGTACCGCCAGATCGGCGGGATCGCGAGCGCGAGGAGGACGGCCTGCGCGACCAGAAGGGTCGCCGGTCCGTCGTGGATCCAGTAGAGCGGCGCGAGCAGCGCGAGGATGGGCGAGAAGTGGTCGCCGAGGATGGAGAAGTCCGGGCCGAAGTCGTTGTGGACGCCCTTGACGATGGCGACCGGCGGGCCGAACCGGCTGTAGGAGCGGATCGCCTGGTCGAAGATCACCAGGTCGTAGCTGCCCGTCCGGAAGGCGCGCAGCCGCATCAGCGAGTACGCCCCGTACAGCAGCGCGCTCGCCGCGACCAGCGCCGCCAGGACGGCCCGCCGGCGCCGGTCGCCCCCGCGGCCCGCGCAGGAGCCGCCGGCCGGTCCCTGCACCGCTACCGCCTCGACCACGCGCCGGACGCTATCACCAGCACCGGCGCGTGGCTGAGCGGCCCCCGTGGGCGCTCTACCCGGGGGTGCGCCGGACCGCCGGGAGGCGGCCGCCGGTCACCGCGCCGGCGACGCACGCCGCGACGAGCGGGACGCCGACCGCGAGCGCGACCAGGAGCAGCCAGGGGATGTCGACGATCGTGCCGTGCGGGGCGGCTCCGGTCTCCTCCAGGCTGTCGGTGAGCGGGCGGGTCACCGCGAGGCCGGGGACGAGCCCGCCGGCGATGCCGAGCCAGCAGCCGAGTCCGGCGATGAAGGCGCCCCGGCCCATCGTCAGCAGCCGGCGGGTGCGGGGCCGGGCGCCGACGGCGCGCAGGGTCTGCATGTCGGGGCGGGCGTCGGCGGCGGCGAGCCCGGTGGCGATCAGGGTCGCGCCGAGCGCCAGGGCGGCCGCGGCCGCGCCGAGCACCAGCGTGATCTTCCCGAACGACTCGGTGAAGCCCCGCTCGACGCGGACGGCGCTCGCGTCGTTGCCGAAGGTCCGCATGGTCCTGGTCAGCCGCGCCTCCTCGGCCTTGGTGACCCGGTGGTCGGCGCGGTCGACCCCGTACGCCTCCGTCCGGATGGGCACGCCCGCCTTCGCGGCGAGCATCTCCGCGACCTTGGGCGGGACGATGGCCGGCACGTGCGGGTCCCCCTGGGCGGCGACGGCCGGCAGGTCCTCGATCGTCGCGGCCGTGTGCTCCTTGTCGTCCTCCCAGTAGGTCACGGCGGCGGTGACCGTCCCGTGGCCCGGCGGCCGCACCCGGAACAGGACGATCTTGCCCGCGTCCAGTGCCGAGGCCACCGCGGGATCGTCGCGGCCGAGCAGCATCCGGGCCTCCCGGGCGCCTCCGGCCACGATCGGCAGGATCTCGTCGGATCGCGCCCCGTCGTGCTCGACCGAGAAGGACAGCGCGGGGCATTTCGAGGTGTCCGCGGTCAGGCATTCCCCCCAGGGCCCGGGGAGGGTGCGCATCGGGACGAGGGGCACGCCCGGCAGGTCGCGCTGGACGGCGGCCGCCGCGGCGCCCTCGTCCTTGCCCTGCGGCACCCGGATCAGCGCCGAGCCGTGGGGCAGCGCCGCCCGGTACTCCACCTGCCGCTGCCGGAAGTCGCTGGCGCCCCCGATGGCCAGCGCGGTCACGCCCGCCACGGCCGCCATGATCGCCGCGACCGCGGGCGCAGTGCGGGGCCGGTTGCGGGCGCCGTCCCGGACGGCCAGGCGCAGCGGCAGCGGGAGCCGGGGCGCGAGCCGCCCCGTCGCCTCGACGATCCACGGGGTGGCGAGCACCAGGCCGACGATGATCGCCGCGGCGCCGAGCGCGGCGCCGAACTCGCGCAGCACCCGGACGCCCTCCAGGGACGCCGCCACGCCCGCCAGGACGAGGACGCCGCCGGCGATCGGCAGGCCCCGGCGTGCCCGGCCGGGCGGTTCGCGGCGTCCGGCGAGGGCGGCGACGACGTCCATCCGGCCGGCCTGGCGCGCGGGCACCAGGGCGGCGAACAGGCCGCTGCCCGCGCCGAGCAGCATCGTCACGGCGACCGCGGTCCACGGGACGGTCAGCGGGCCGAACCCGTCCGGTCCGGACGCGGTCCGCGCGACGAGGGCCGCGGCGGCGATGCCGAGCCCGGTCCCGGCCAGCGCGGCGATCCCGCCGAGGAGCAGGCCGCTCGCCAGGACGACGGCGCGCAGGTGCCGGCCCGCGCCGCCCGACGCCGCGACGAGCGCGAGGTCGCGGCGCCGCCGCCGGACGTCCACCATGAACGCCGGCCCGGCGAGCAGGACGACCTCCAGCACGACCATCGCGACGATCATCGCGAGCACGGCCGACTCGGCGGCGCTCGGGGCGCCGGACTCCCCGCCGGCCCCCGCGTCGGCGGTCGAGCTCAGCACGGCCAGGGCGACGACGACGCCGATCGGCACACCGATCATGGCCAGCACGAGCGCCGTGCGGCCCTTGGCGCGCAGCGCGTCCTGGCGGGCCATGCGCAGCGCGAAGACGTAGCGGTTCACAGCTTCTCCTGGAGGAGGCTCTCGGGGCCGGACGGGCCGGGCGTGGCGTCGACGACCCGGCCGTCGCGCAGGAACACGATCCGGTCGGCCCAGGCGGCGTGCCGCGACTCGTGCGTGACCATCAGGCAGGACGCGCCCGCGTCGCAGCGACCCCGCAGGACGCGCAGCACGTCCTCGCCGGTGTGGCTGTCGAGGGCCCCGGTCGGCTCGTCGGCCAGGACGAGCCGCCGCTCGCCGACCAGCGCGCGGGCGATCGCGACGCGCTGCTGCTGGCCGCCGGACATCTCGTCGGGGAAGCGGTCGGCCAGCTCGGCGACGCCGACCTCCGCGAGGGCCTCCCGCGCCTCGCGGCGGGCCGTGCGGGCGCGGACGCCGTCGAGTTCGCGCGGCAGCATGACGTTCTCGGCCGCGGTGAGGCTCGGGATGAGGTTGAGGTCCTGGAACACGTAGCCGACGCCGCGGCGGCGCAGCGCGGCCCGCCCGGCCCGGCCGAGACCGCCGAGGTCGGCGCCGTCCACCAGGACCTGCCCGGCCGTGGGGCGGTCGAGGCCGCCGGCGAGCGCCAGCAGCGTCGACTTCCCGGAGCCCGACGGGCCCATCACGGCGACGAACTCCCCGGCCGCGACCTGAAGCGTCACCTCGCGCAGCGCGTGGACGAGGGACGGGCCGGCGCCGTGGTCGCGGGACACCTCCCGCATCGCCAGCAGGCTCATCGCCGCGCCTCCTCGTCGGCCGGAGCAGGCGCCTCGACCGGGCCGGAGGGGGCGGCCGCGGCGGGCTCCGCGCGGGCCACGTAGGCCTCGCAGTGGTCCAGCCAGCGGACCTCGGCCTCCGCCTGGAAGATCATGGATTCCAGGACCAGCCGCCACGCGCGGTCGCCCTGGTCGGCGGGGACGGCGGGCGAGCCGGCCTTGAGGCGGGTGAGGTCCTGCAGCGTGCGCAGTGTGGCGGTGCGCTGGGTCTGGACGACGTGCCCGGCGTCGACGCCGGGCGTGGTGACGGCCATCGCCAGTTTGATCGCCAGTTCGTCGCGGGGGCGGTCGGAGCGGGCGATGGGGGTGGCGAACCACCGCCGCACGTCCTCCTCCCCCGCCGGGGTGATCCGGTAGACGAACCGGCCCTCGTCGTCGGCGTCCCCGCGCGTGACGAGCTCGTCGCGTTCGAGGCGGGACAGGGTCGAGTAGACCTGACCGATGTTGAGCGGCCAGGTGGCGCCGGTGGACGACTCGAACTCGGCGCGCAGCTGGTAGCCGTAGCGGGGCCCCTGGGACAGCAGGGCCAGCAGGCCGTGACGGATGGACATGCCTACCAAGTATGCATACCGCGTATGCGGTAGGCAATACCGAGTATGCATCCGGGGAGACACACCCCCCGGATTTCACGGTGCGCGACGGTTCCGGGCCTTACCGTGACCGATGTCCCCGGCCGATCAGGAGAAGCCCCGTGACCTCGGACAGCACCATCAGCGTCCTGCGCGACGTCCTGCGCGTGTACGACCACCGCTTCCTGGCCCTCGACGGACCCCAGCGGGAGCGGCTCGTGGAGGGGACCCGCCGCGTCCTCGGCGACGAGGGGCTGAGCGAGGCCGCCCGCGCCGCGATGCCCGCGTCCGCCCGGCTCAGGGCGTTCTGCATCCAGCACGGCCTGCGCGAGGAACTGGAGCGGCTGATCCGGGACGAGGTCGAGGGCTCCCCGGCGGGCGCGGTCGTGGTCGGCGGCCGGATCTACGCGATGTACCCCTACCTGCGCGGCGTCTCCCGGCAGGACGCCGACATCACCACCGAGGTCGGCGTCGAGCACCGTCTCGAGGCCGTCTGCTGGCAGGGCAGGAAGGTGCGCATCCGCGGCGGCGCCGCCCTCCAGCGCGTCGAGACCGGCGGGACGTCCGTCGACGTCGTCCTGCGGGAGCGCGCGTCCGGCAAGGAGCACGGCTTCGTCGCCGATCCCCGCGCGGGCCGCGCCGGAGGGTTCGAGGTCGTCGCCGACCCGGCCGCCGTGGAACCGGGGCGCTGGGACGTGCACGTCACCGCGACCGCGCTCGGCGTCACCCGCGTGGCCCGCTTCGGCTCCGTGCGCGCCGAGGGGGTCAAGGCGGCGGCGCAGCGGCGGGCCGTCGGCACGAAGGACGTCACCGTCTACTTCACCAAGGGCGGCCACCTGGCCCTGCTCGTGGCCGAGGCCGCCGAGCCCGCCTCACTGCGCGACAGGATCCGCCGCCGCCTCCGCCGCTGAGGCCGCGCGGCCCCCGGGCATGCGAAGGCGCGGGAACCGGGCACCGATCCCCGCGCCTTCGCGGAGCGGCTCAGTCGTTGAGCCAGCTCATCATCGGGCGCAGCTCGGCGCCCGTCTTCTCGATCGGGTGCTGGGCCAGCTCCTCGCGGTACTGCGTGAACTTCTTCTGGCCGCCCTCGAACTCGTCCACGAGCTCCTTGGCGTACTCGCCGGACTGGATCTCGCCGAGGATCTTCTTCATCGCGGCCTTGGCCTCCGGCGTGATCACGCGCGGGCCGCGGCTGTAGCCGCCGTACTCGGCGTTGTCGGACACCGACCAGTACATCTTGGACACGCCGCCCTCGTACATCAGGTCGACGATCAGCTTCATCTCGTGGAGGACCTCGAAGTAGGCGACCTCCGGCTGGTAGCCGGCCTCGGTCAGCACCTCGAACCCGGTCTTGATGAGCTCGGAGACGCCGCCGCACAGCACCGCCTGCTCGCCGAACAGGTCGGTCTCGGTCTCCTCGGTGAAGGTCGTCTTGATGCCGCCCGCGCGCAGGCCGCCGATGGCCTTGGCGTAGGACAGCGCCAGCGGCCAGGCGTTGCCGGACGCGTCCTTCTCCACGGCCACGATCACCGGCACGCCGCGCCCGGCGACGAACTGGCGGCGCACGAGGTGGCCCGGGCCCTTCGGCGCGACCATGGCCACGTCCACGCCCTCCGGCGGCTGGACGAGGTCGTAGCGGATGCTGAAGCCGTGGCCGAAGAACAGCGCGTCGCCCTCGACCAGGGCGGGCTTGATGTCCTTCTCGAAGATCTCCCGGTGGTGGTGGTCGGGGGCCAGCAGCATGATCAGGTCGGCCTCCTCGGCGGCCTCCGCCGGGGTGACCACGCGCAGGCCCTCGGCCTCCGCCTTCTCCCTGCTGGCCGACCCCTCGCGGAGCCCGACCCGCACGTCGACGCCGGAGTCGCGCAGCGAGAGCGCGTGCGCGTGCCCCTGGCTGCCGTAGCCGATGATCGCCACGTGCCGGCCCTGGATCACGCTCAGGTCGGCGGCGTCGTCGTAGAACATCTCAGCCACAGTGCTGTTGCCTTTCGTTGGTGTGGTTGGTGCCGCCCGCGCGGGCGGCGTCCGGGTCGCGGGTCAGGCGCTGCGCTCGATGGACCGCAGCGAGCGGTCGGTGATGGAACGGGCGCCGCGGCCGATGGCCACCATGCCCGACTGCACCAGCTCCTTGATGCCGAACGGCTCCAGGATCCTGATGAACGCGTCCAGCTTGTCGCGGTTGCCGGTCGCCTCGATCGTGACGGCGTCGGGCGCGACGTCGACGACCTTGGCGCGGAACAGCGTCACGGTCTCCAGGACCTGCGAGCGGGTCTCGGCGTCGGCGCGCACCTTGACCAGCACGAGCTCGCGCTGGACGGACGCCGAGGAATCCAGCTCGACGATCTTCAGCACGTTGATCAGCTTGTTCAGCTGCTTGGTGACCTGCTCCAGCGGCAGCTCGGCGACGTTCACCACGATCGTCATCCGGGAGATCTCCGGATGCTCGGTGGTGCCGACCGCCAGGGACTCGATGTTGAAGCCGCGCCGGGAGAACAGCGCCGCCACCCGGGCCAGGATGCCGGGCTTGTTCTCCACCAGCACCGAGAGGGTGTGAAGGCTCATCGGGGTCAGTCTCCGTTCTCCCAGTCGGGCGCCATGTCCCGGGCGATCTTGATGTCGTCGTTGGCGGTGCCGGCCGCGACCATCGGCCACACCATGGCGTCCTGGTGGACGACGAAGTCGATCACGACGGGAGCGTCGTTGATCTCCATGGCCTTGGCGATGACCTCGTCGACGTCCTCGGCCTTCTCGCAGCGCAGGCCGACGCAGCCGTACGCCTCGGCGAGCTTGACGAAGTCGGGGATCCGCTTGGCCGAGTGCTTGGCCGGGGGCTGGAGGCCCGTGTTGGAGTAGCGGCCCTCGTAGAAGAGCGTCTGCCACTGCCGGACCATCCCGAGGTTACCGTTGTTGATCACGGCGACCTTGACCGGGATGCCCTCGATCGCGCAGGTCGCGAGCTCCTGGTTGGTCATCTGGAAGCAGCCGTCGCCGTCGATCGCCCAGACCGTGGTGTCCGGCGCGCCGACCTTGGCGCCCATCGCCGCCGGGACGGAGTATCCCATCGTCCCGGCGCCCCCGGAGTTCAGGAACGCGCCCGGCCGCTCGTACTTGATGAACTGCGCGGCCCACATCTGGTGCTGCCCGACGCCCGCGACGTAGTACGCGTCCGGCCCGGCGATCTTCCCGATCCGCTCGATGACGTACTGCGGCGACAGCGAGCCGTCGTCCGGAGTGTCGTAGCCCAGCGGGTACGTCTCGCGCCAGGCGTCCAGCTGGCGCCACCAGTCGCCGTAGTCGCCCTTGCGGCCCGCCTCGTGCTCGTTCTGCAGGGCGACGATCAGGTCGGCGATCACCTCGCGGGCGTCCCCGACGATCGGGACGTCGGCGTGCCGGTTCTTGGAGATCTCCGCCGGGTCGATGTCGGCGTGCACGACCTTGGCGTGCGGCGCGAACCCGTCCAGCTTCCCGGTGACGCGGTCGTCGAACCGGGCGCCGAGCGCGATGAGCAGGTCGGCGCGCTGCAGGGCGCCGACCGCGCCGACCGCCCCGTGCATGCCCGGCATGCCCATGTTCAGCGGGTGGCTGTCGGGCAGCGCGCCCTTGGCCATCAGCGTGGTGACGACCGGTGCGCCGGTCAGCTCGGCGAGGACCTTCAGCTCGGCGGACGCGCCCGCCTTCAGCACCCCGCCGCCGACGTACAGCACCGGCCGCCGCGCCTGGACGATCAGCCGTGCCGCCTCGCGGACCTGCTTGGAGTGCGGCCGGGTGACGGGCCGGTACCCGGGCAGCTGGAGCGCGACGGGCCACTCGAACCCGACCGTGGCCTGGAGGGCGTCCTTGGCGATGTCCACCAGGACGGGGCCGGGGCGCCCGGTGCCCGCGATGTGGAACGCCTCGGCGATGGTGCGGCCGATGTCCTCGGGCTGGGTGACCAGGAAGTTGTGCTTGGTGATCGGCATCGTGATGCCGGCGATGTCGGCCTCCTGGAAGCCGTCGGTGCCGATCAGGGACGACGCGACCTGGCCCGTGATCGCCACGATCGGCACCGAGTCCATGTAGGCGTCGGAGATCGCCGTGACGAGGTTGGTCGCGCCCGGCCCGCTGGTGGCCATGCAGACGCCCACCTTGCCGGTCACCATCGCGTAGCCCTGGGCGGCGTGGCCGGCGCCCTGCTCGTGCCGGACGAGGATGTGGCGCAGCTTCTTGGAGTCGAACAGCGGGTCGTACGCCGGGAGGATCGCGCCACCCGGAATGCCGAACACGGTGTCGACGCCGACGTTCTCCAGGGCGCGGACCAGCGCCTGGGCTCCCGTCATCTGTTCGATCGTCATGATTCTGCGGTTCCTTGGGGAGTGAGTCTTGGCTCGCCGGGCAACAAAAAACCCCCGCCGCCGTGGGGCGGTCGAGGGGAGGCGCGCAGGACGGAAAGCTTGGTCAGCCTGCGCGCCGACCAAGTACTACGAGGATGGTGGAGGTGCTCTGCACGTGCCCACTTTCGCCGATGTCCGGCCAACGGTCAAATCCTTGGACGCTTTGTCTCATATGTCGAGACGGAAGTGCCGTCCGGCGAAGGCGTGACCGGCGTGACCGCGTCGCGCCCCGCGCTCACCCCGGCAGCGGGAGCGGGACGTCGCCCGGACGGGCCTTGCCCGCGAGGTTCGTCCGCACCAGCGACTCGACCCGCCGCGCAGCCATCGGCCGCGCGACGAGGAACCCCTGGCCGCGCGGGCACCCCATCTCCCGCAGCAGCTCCAGCTGCTCGGGCCGCTCGATGCCCTCCGCCACCACGGTCAGCCCGAGGTCGCTGCCGAGCCGCACGATCGTCCGGGTGAGCAGCGTCAGGGTCTCGTCCGAGCCGAGCCCCGCCACGAACGACGGGTCGATCTTGATGATGTCGACCGGGAGCTGCCCGAGGTAGGCCAGCGAGGCGTACCCGGTGCCGAAGTCGTCGATCGCGAGCCGGACGCCGAGGTCGCGCAGCTGGGACAGGCGCTCGACGTTCTGGTCGGCGTCCTCGACGAGGACCTCCTCGCGCACCTCCAGCGTGAGCGCCTGCGGCGGCAGCCCCGTCTCCGCCAGCGCCGCCGCGACCGACTCCACGAACCGGGGCGCGGCGATCTGCCGGGCGGTGAAGTTCACCGACAGGCCCACGTCCCACGAGTCGCCGCGCCAGCGGGCGACCTCCCGGCACGCCTCCCGCAGCATCCAGTCGCCGAGCGGGATCATCAGGCCGGACTCCTCGGCCAGGCCGATGAACTCCTCCGGCGGGACCGCCTCGCTCCCCCGCCGCCAGCGCAGCAGCGCCTCCACGCCGGTCACCCGGGACGTGGCCAGGTCGACGACCGGCTGGAACTCCACCGAGAACTGCTCCTCGGCGAGCGCCGCCTGCAGGTCGCTGCCGAGCTGAAGACGCCGGACGACGTCGGCGTGCATGTGCGGCGCGTACACCTCGACGCGCCCGCCGCCGAGCTCCTTCGCGCGGGCCATCGCGAGGTCGCCGTTGCGGATCAGTTCGGCGGCGCCGCGGCGGAGCCGGCGTCCCGCGTCCGATCCGCCGCCGTGCGGCTGCTCCGTGTCGGCGGCGAACGCGATGCCGACACTCGCCGTCAGCACGATGTGCTTGTTGCCTACCTGGTAAGGGTCGACCGAAAGCACGCGAAGGAGCCGACCGGCGAGTTCGACTGTGGCCCGCGTCTCACGGTCGTCCGGCGGGAGCTGCACCAGGACGGCGAACTCGTCGCCGCCCCACCGCGCCACCGTGTCGTCGGCCTGGACGTTCGCGCGCAGCCGCCGCGCCGCCTGCGCGAGCACCTGGTCGCCGGCCGCGTGCCCGTCGGAGTCGTTCACGGCGGTGAACCCGTCGATGTCGACGAACACGACCGCGGCCTTGCCCCCGGACGCCTGCCGCGACAGCACCTCCCGCGTGCGCTCCTCGAAGTAGGACCGGTTCGGCAGGCCCGTCAGCCCGTCGTGGAAGGTCAGGTGGGCGACCTGCCGTTGCAGCGCCGCCCGCTCGCTCAGGTCGCGGGTGGTGACGAGCAGCCGGGACGGCGCCCCGTCCGACCCCTTGTAGCGGGAGATCGTGGACTCCGTCGGCAGCCACGTCCCGTCCGCCGCGCGCAGCCGGCACGACACCCGCAGCGCGTCCTGCGGCCCCACGTCGGACGGCTCGTCCAGGAACTCGGTGAACACCTGCTGGACGCGCGGCAGGTCCTCCGGGTGGATGATCTCGTTCAGGGGGCGGCCGAGCAGCTCGTCCTGCGTGTAGCGGTAGGTCCGCAGGGCGCCCGCGCTGGCATGCCGTACGGTGGCGTCCAGATCGCAGATGAGCACCGCGTCGTCGATGCTCTCCGACAGGGCCCGGAAGTGCTCCTCGCCGGTCTCCACGGCCCGGCGCAGCATCTCGTTCTCCCGCAGCAGCGCGGCGAGGCGGGCGATCAGCACCAGCGCGGCCGAGCCCGCGGCGATCGAGATCGCCGGCTCCAGGCCGTCGTTGCCGGCGATCGAGTGGCCCGCGATGAACAGCGCCGCCGCGGCGGCCACCGCGGCGGGCGCGAGACCGGGGCCGATCATGCGGCCGCACTCCTCGGCGGGCGCCGCGACGTCCTCGGGGATGTCGTCGACGGGCAGCTCCGGCTCGGCGGCCGGGCCCGTCCACGGCACCAGCAGCAGGAGCAGCAGGCCGGCGAGGCGCAGGATGTCGGAGGGGTCCTCGGCGGAGCCGCCCCCGTCCAGCCTGACGAACGTGGTCACGATGTCGGCCGCCGCTATGGCGGCCAGCGCGCCGTACCCCATCCAGGCGAGGCGGCGGTGCCCGCGCGCGGCGCCGAGGACGAACGGCAGCGCCCCGCAGACGAACACGATGTCGATCAGCGGGTACAGCAGTTCGAGCAGGAACTCCGGCGGCGACTCCCCCGACCGGTGGTAGAGGTTCCCGAACAGCGCCACCCAGCCGAGGACGAACAGCGCGCACGCGCAGACGTAGGTGTCGGCGGCGTAGCGCAGCCACGTCCCCGCGTCGCGGGGCAGCCGGATCGGCGCGACCAGACCGATGACGAGCGCGACCAGCGCGACCAGGTAGAACAGGTCGGGGACCGACAGCGACAGGGCGCTGCGCCCCGAGCCGTACGCCAGCGCTCCGCCGACCGCGCCGACGAACCAGGAGGCGGCGGCGATTCCGTACCACCGCCAGGACGCGCGCCAGATGCCGCCGGGAGCGCCGGCCGGGTCGGCGGACGGGCCGTCGGGGCGCCGGGACGACAGCAGCAGGGAGATCGCGGCGGCGCCCGCGGCGCCGGCCTCGGTCCAGGCGATGAAGGCGCGGCCGCCCCAGCCGAGCAGCGAGCCGGTGGCGTACAGCACACCGACGATCGCCGCCAAGGCGACCGGCAGCGCACGCGGCGGTACCCGCCTGGCGTAGTCGCCGCTCATCGCGCCGCGTCCCTTCCTGCCCGATGGGCCGTTCGGCCCTGGCGGAGGCCGCGCCGCGCCAGGGGATCTGGGGGTCCACGACCCCCGCCGCCTGGATAACGGCCCGAAGGTCACGGATGGTGCCCCGCGCCGGATCGGCGCGGACCGGTGGCGAGCGCACCGGCCTCGCCTGCCCGGGGATCAGCGACGTTGCTGCACTACGGGATCACCGTGTCGCTCACTGTACGTTCGGTAGGTCACGGAGCGATTGAGGCTGGGCGACCTTCCCGCGACGAACGGCCTCGTCGCGGATCCGTTTGGGACGTCCGAAAGCCGAACGTCACCGGATAACCGGCTTGCCCGGGATTACCCTGCGTGACAGGGAACGGTGAGCACCGGGATCCGTACCACCTGCGGGAGGCGCACATGCGACAGCACACGATCCTCGCCCCGGTCGCCCTTGCCTCGGCGGCGCTGCTGGCGGCCTGCTCGTCCTCGCCGTCCGGGGGCGGAGAAGGCCGGACCCCGCCGCCGGCGTCCAGCACCCCGTCCGGGACGGCCGGCGGCGGGCCGGGCATGCCCCGCACCGTCACCGCCGGCCTCAAGGTGCCGTGGGCCGTGGCGTTCCTGCCCGGAGGCGACGCCCTGGTCACCGAACGGGACACCGCCCGGCTCCTGCGCGTCACGCCGTCCGGGCGCAAGACGGCGGTCGGCACGGTGCCCGGCGTGGACGCGCAAGGTGAGGGCGGCCTCCTCGGCGTCGCGGTCTCCCCCTCTTACGGCACCGACCATTTCGTCTACCTCTACTACACCGCCGCGTCCGACAACCGTGTCGTGCGCGCCACCTATGACACCCGTCTCGGCGACCTGAGGCCGATCGTCACCGGCATCCCCAAGGGCGCCGTCCACAACGGCGGGCGCCTGGCGTTCGGCCCGGACAAGATGCTCTATGTCACCACCGGGGAGACCGGCGAGGGCGGCACGGCGCAGGACAGGAACTCCCTTGGCGGCAAGATCCTCCGGGTCACCCCCGAGGGCGCGCCCGCGCCCGGCAACCCGTTCGGCGACCGCGTCTGGACCTACGGGCACCGCAACGTCCAGGGCCTCGCCTGGGACGGCGCGGGCCGCATGTACGCCACCGAGTTCGGCCAGGACCGCTTCGACGAGATCAACCTGATCCGCAAGGGCGGCAACTACGGCTGGCCGGTGGTCGAGGGTGTCGGCAACCGCAAGGGCTTCACCGACCCGCTGCTGACCTGGACGACCGGCCAGGCGTCACCGTCCGGCCTCGCCTACGCGAACGGTTCCCTGTGGGCCGCCGCGCTCCGCGGCGAGCGCCTCTGGCAGGTCCCGCTGGCCAACGGCAAGGCAGGACGCCCCATCTCCCGCTTCCAGGGCCGCTACGGACGGCTGCGCGCGGTCGTCCGCGCCCCGGGCGGCTCGCTGTGGGTGACCACCAGCAACCAGGACGGCCGAGGCACCCCCCGCCCAGGCGACGACCGCATCCTCACCGTCCCCCTCCGCTAACCCCCACATTCCGGCTAACGCACAGACACCCGGCCCGGCCGGAACGTTCAGAATCACCGGAAGTCCGCACACGGAGACGCCCAGCCTCGCCGGTATGCCCTAGACCACCCGGAACGCTCGCTCGTTCGGGGTCCGCCGACGCATCCGGGCCCCGCCGAGCGTCCCGCAATGGCTGAGACGCCCGGCCCCGCGAATGCGCCTTGCACCACTAGCGGGACGCCCGCTCAACCCGGCTCGGGTCGAGCCGACGCCTTCCAGGCTTCGCCGGGCGTCCCGCTAGGGGTGGGACGCCTCGGCGAATGCTTGGGGCCGGGCCCGCGGGTCAGGAAGCGCCGAGCTTCTCCAGGATCAGCTCGCGGGCGCGGCCGGCGTCGGCCTGGCCGCGGGTGGCCTTCATCACCGCGCCGACCAGGGCGCCGGCGGCGGCGACCTTTCCGGCGCGGATCTTGTCGGCCACGTCCGCGTTGCCGGCGATCACCTGGTCGATGACCGAGGACAGCTCACCGTCGTCGCTGACGACCTTCAGGCCGCGCGCGGCGACGACCTCGTCCGGGCCGCCCTCGCCCGCGAGGACGCCCTCGAACACCTTGCGGGCCAGCTTGTCGTTCAGCTCGCCCGCAGTGATCATCGCCTGGACGCGGGCGACCTGCTCGGGCGTGATCGGCAGCTCGGCCAGTTCGACGCCCTGCTCGGTGGCGCGGCGCGACAGCTCGTTCATCCACCACTTGCGGGCCGCGGCGGCGTCGGTGCCCTGCGCGACCGTCGCCTCGATGAGGTCGACGGCGCCGGCGTTCACGACGTCCCGCAGCTCCAGGTCGGACAGGCTCCACTCCCGCTGGATGCGGGTGCGGCGCGCCGCCGGAAGCTCCGGCAGGGTGGCCCGCAGCTCCTCGACCCACTCCCGCGCCGGCGCCATCGGCACCAGGTCGGGCTCGGGGAAGTAGCGGTAGTCCTGCGCCTCCTCCTTGCTGCGCCCGCTCGTGGTGCGGCCGGTGTCCTCGTGGAAGTGCCGCGTCTCCTGCACGATGGAGCCGCCGGCGTCCAGCACGCCCGCCTGCCGCTCGATCTCCGACCGGACGGACCGCTCGACCGACCGCAGCGAGTTGACGTTCTTGGTCTCGGTGCGGGTGCCCCACTTCTCGGCGCCGCGCGGCATCAGCGAGACGTTGACGTCGCAGCGCATCGAGCCCTGCTCCATGCGCACGTCCGACACGCCGAGCGACCGGACCAGCTCGCGCAGCTCCGTCGCGTACGCCCGCGCCACCAGCGGCGCCCGGTCGCCGGTCGCGGGGATCGGCTTGGTGACGATCTCCACGAGCGGGATGCCCGCCCGGTTGTAGTCGACGAGGGAGTACTCGGCGCCGTGGATGCGCCCGGTCGAGCCGCCGACGTGCAGCGACTTTCCGGTGTCCTCCTCCATGTGGACGCGCTCGATCCCGATCCGGTACGTCTCGCCCTCGACCTCGACGTCCAGGTGGCCGTCCACGCAGAGGGGCTCGTCGTACTGCGAGATCTGGAAGTTCTTCGGCATGTCCGGATAGAAGTAGTTCTTCCGGGCGAACCGGCACCACTCCACGATGTCGCAGTTCAGCGCGAGGCCGATCTTGATGATGCCCTCGATCGCGGCGTGGTTGGTGACCGGCAGCGAACCCGGCAGCCCCAGGCACACCGGGCACACCTGCGTGTTCGGCTCCGCGCCGAACGCCGTCGGGCACCCGCAGAACATCTTGGACGCGGTGCCGAGCTCGATGTGCGTCTCGATGCCGAGCACCGGTTCGTACTTCGCCAGCGCCTCGTCGTAGTCCATCAGGGCCGGAGTGGTCACTTCGCCTCCACCAGTTCCGGGGCCTCGGCCAGCAGCGGGCCGCCCCAGCGGTCTTCGAGGGCCCGCTCGACGGCGGCGCCGACGCGGTAGACGCGGTCGTCGCCGAGGACGGGGGCCATGATCTGCAGGCCGACGGGCAGGCCGTCCGACAGGCCGCACGGCACCGAGATCGCGGCGTTGCCGGTGAGGTTGGCCGGGATCGTGCACAGGTCGGCCAGGTACATGGCGATCGGGTCGTCGGCGCGCTCGCCGATCGGGAACGCGGTGGTCGGCGTGGTCGGCGAGACCAGCACGTCCACCTGCTCGAACGCCGCCTCGAAGTCGCGCTTGATCAGGGTGCGGACCTGCTGCGCCTTGCCGTAGTAGGCGTCGTAGTAGCCCGACGACAGCGCGTAGGTGCCGAGCATGATCCGCCGCTTGACCTCGGGCCCGAAGCCCTCCGCGCGGGTCAGCGCCATGACCTCCTCGGCGCTGCGGCTGCCGTCGTCGCCGACGCGCAGGCCGTACCGCATCGCGTCGAAGCGCGCGAGGTTGGACGAGCACTCCGACGGCGCGATCAGGTAGTAGGCGGGCAGCGCGTAGGAGAAGTTCGGGCACGACACCTCGACGACCTTCGCGCCGAGGGACTCCAGCAGCTCGACCGCCTCGTTGAAGCGCGCGGACACGCCCGCCTGGTAGCCGTCGCCCGCGAACTCCTTCACGACCCCGACGCGCAGACCGTTGACGTCGGCGCGGCGCGCGGCCTCCACGACCGGCGGGACGGCCTGGTCGACGGAGGTGGAGTCCATCACGTCGTGGCCGCTGAACGCCTCGTGCAGCAGCGCCGCGTCCAGCACGTTGCGCGCGAACGGGCCCGGCGTGTCGAGCGAGGACGCGAACGCGATGACGCCGTAGCGGGACGAGCCGCCGTAGGTGGGCTTCATGCCGACGATGCCGGTGACGGCGGCGGGCTGCCGGATGGAGCCGCCGGTGTCGGTGCCGGTGGACAGCGGCGCCTCGTAGGCCGCGACCGCCGCCGACGACCCGCCGGACGACCCGCCCGGGACGCGTTCCAGGTCCCACGGGTTGCGGGAGACGAAGTAGGCGCTGTTCTCCGTGGAGGAGCCCATCGCGAACTCGTCCATGTTCGTCTTGCCGAGGATCACCAGCCCGGCCTGCCGCAGCCGCGAGGTCACGGTCGCGTCGTACGGCGGCCGCCAGCCCTCAAGGATCTTGGACCCGGCGGTGGTGGGCATGTCCGCGGTGGTGAACACGTCCTTGTGCGCGATGGGGACGCCGGCCAGCGGGCCGAGCTCCTCCCCCGCCGCGCGCCGCTCGTCCACCGCGCGGGCCTGCGCCAGCGTCGTCTCGCGGTCGACGTGCAGGAACGCCTTGACGCTGCCGTCCACCGCCGCGATGCGGTCCAGGTGCGCCTCGGCCACCTCGACGGCCGACGCCTCACCCGAGGCGATCAGCTCCCCGAGCTCCGCCGCGCTCTTCCTCACCAGCTCACTCACGGCTCAGGCCTCCTCATCGAGGATCCGCGGCACGCGGAAGCGCTGCTCCTCGGCGGCCGGGGCGCCGGCGAGGGCCTGCTCGGGCCGGAGGCACTGCCGCACCTCGTCCGTCCGGTAGACGTTGGTCAGCGGCAGCGCGTGCGAGGTGGGCGGGATGTCCTCCGCCGCGACCTCCTGCACCCGCGCGACCGCGGAGATGATCTGGTCGAGCTGGGCGGCGAGATGGTCGAGCTCATCGTCGCCGAGCGCCAGCCGGGACAGCCGGGCGAGATGCGACACCTCGTCACGGGTGATGGCGGACATTGAAGAAACCGTTCCTGCGATGAAGTGGGTTCACGGCCATCCTATGGGCCCGCGCCCCCGCACCCCGACCCGTTTCCGCGGGCGTGCCCTCGGCGGGCCGGCGAGGTCGCCCGTTTCATCCCCGCACGGAGGGAACGCTTCTTGCGTCCATCCCCGGGACGAGCGAGAGGAGACCGCCGTGACCATCGGCGGCAGCATCGCCCTGATCATTATCGGCGCGATCCTGGCATATGCAGTCAACTACGACATCAGCGGCATCGACATCCGGCTGGTCGGCGTCATCCTGATGATCGGCGGCGTCATCGGCCTGGTCATCGGCATCGTGCGGATGATGTCCGCCCGCCGCGCCGTCGACCGCCGGCCCCCGCCCGCGGCCGTGCGCGAGGAGTACTACCCCGACGAGTACGAGGCCCGCCGCCGCTACTGACCGCGGCACCGCGGTCACGTCGCACGCATCGCGGCCGTCAACGCGCGGGGCCGCGCCCCACCGAGGCGCGGCCCCGCGCGGGCGTCCGTCGGAGGCGACGCCCGCTCCGGCGCCGGACGCGCCTGTGGCCGGTGGCGGCCCGCCGTGCCGGTCAGGCGCCTCCGGGGGCCTTGACCGAGGGGACGGCGAAGGAGTACAGCCAGTCGGTGGCGGTCGCGGCGTCCATGGGGCGGCAGAAGTGCCAGCCCTGGGCGGCGTCGCAGCCCATCTCCCGCAGCCTCTCGGCGGTGGCCGGGTCCTCCACGCCCTCGGCGACCGAGCGCAGGCCGAGCGTGCGGACGAGGTCGACGATCGAGCGGACGATGACGGCGTCGTCGGCCGAGTCGCCGAGGCGCCGCACGAACGAGGAGTCGATCTTGATCTCCTCGACGGGCAGGCGCTTGAGCCGCACGAGGGAGGAGTAGCCGGTGCCGAAGTCGTCCAGGCTGAGCGGGATGCCGAGCTCGGCGAGGGCGCTGACGGTGTCGGAGGCGTAGGCGGGCTCGTTCATCAGGATGCGCTCGGTGATCTCCAGCTGGAGCGCGGCGGCGGGCAGGCCGCGGGCGAGCAGGCCCTCCTCGATGACCTCGGTGAGCCCGGTGTCGAGCAGGTCGCGTCCCGAGGCGTTCACCGCGACCTGGACGGGGATGTCGGCCCGCCACCACGCGGCGGTCTGCGCGAGCGCGGCCTGCACGACGTAGTGGGTGATCGAGCGCATCAGGTAGGTCTGCTCGGCGACCGACAGGAACGCCTCGGGTTCCAGGAGGCCCTTGTCGGGTGGCGCCAGCGGAGCAGGGCCTCCATGCCGACGAGGTGGCCGTCCCGCAGCGAGATCTTCGGCTGGTAGAACAGCTCCAGTTCGGAGCGGTCGATGGCGCGGCGCAGGTCGCCGAGCATGCTGAGGCGGGCCGGGGAGTTGCGGTCCTTGCCGGGCGAGTACGTCTCGACGCCGGTCCGGGCCTCCTTGGCGTTGTACATGGCGACGTCGGCGCGTTGCAGCAGCAGCTCGAAGTCGGGCGCGTGGTCGGGGAACAGCGCGATGCCGACGCTGGCCTCCAGGTCGAACGACATGCCGTCCAGCCGGACGGGTTCGGAGAGCGCGGCGCGCAGCCGGGCGGCGACCTCGCGGGCGGCGGCCTCGTCCCGCACGGTGGGCAGCAGCACCGCGAACTCGTCGCCGCCGAGCCGCGCCACGAGGTCGCCGGGGCGGACGCTGTGGGTGAGCCGGTGCGCGACGAGCTGGAGCAGCCGGTCGCCGGTGGGGTGCCCGAGGGTGTCGTTGACCTCCTTGAACCGGTCGAGGTCGAGCAGGAACAGACCGGCGCGATGGTCCGGCGGATCGGCCGCCTTCCGCCGCCGGGCCCCGAGGCCCGCGGCGCGCGGGAGCCGCCGTTCCGCGCCGCGCGCCTCGGCGAGCGCCTCCTCGGTGCGGACGATCAGCAGCTTGCGGTTGGGCAGGCCGGTGAGCCCGTCGTGCAGCGCCTGGTGCTCGCGCCGGACCGAGACGGAGGCGTTGAGGTAGACGGCGATGAACGGCAGGACGATCAGCGGCACGAAGAGGGCGGACCGGTCCATCGCGACGACCATCAGCGGGGCGAGGCCGAGCAGCGCCAGGTGCACGAGGACCTGGTAGGCCAGGTCCCAGCGGAGCGCCTTGACGAGCGAGACGCGGGCGTGCAGCGCGACGGCGGCGCCGACGAGGGTGTCGTTGCAGACGAAGTAGACGGCGCCGGCGAGCGCGATCGCGGGCAGGTCGGAGCCGTGCGGCACCCACAGCCGCGAGGGTGTCGCGAGGTCGCCGGCGAGCGCGAGGACGAGCTGGGCGGCGGCCAGGCTGAGGGTGTACTGCGCGACGTTGAAGGCGATGCGGTGCGGGGAGCGGGAGCGGAAGATCCCGCAGGTGATCACGGCGACGGCCTGGAGGGCGGCGGCGATGGGCAGCCCGGCGTACAGCAGCGCGGCGAACGAGAACGTGGTCGAGGTCGTGGCGCCGTTGTTCTCGGTGCTGCCCGGCGTGATGATCGGCCGCAGCTCGCCGAAGATGATGAAGCAGCCGAGGATCCAGAACAGGGGGGTTCCCGCGAGCGCGTCCAGGTCGGCGCGGGTCAGCCCGGAGAACGCGGCGGCCGCGGCGGCGACGCCGAGCAGGATGACGACGACGAAGTAGATCCACAACGGGGAGCCACGGCGTGGCGCCGTGTTCCGCGTGTTGTTCGGGTCCTTCATCACATCCTCGGGGGGCTGACGGGGGGCCGGCCCCCGGCACCGGGCGTCCCCGACCTCGGGGGACGCCCCCCGGGTGTTACGTCCGGAGATTTCAGGTGTGGGTCGTGATGTGAGGGAGGGTACGGCCTTCGCTCAACTTCGCGAAACCGGTTGCGTACGTTCCGTTATTTCCTTTCCACGTCCGTCCCTCGTCGCTGGGTAGTGGAAGTGTACCCCTGAGTAACGCAACCCTGGTCGAACTACCCGCAACCACGCCGTGTTAGGCGTCGGCGCGCATAGTTACGTTTTTGGCCGCATCTGGCCCATCGGAGAGGAGGACCCGGAAACCGTCCTCGGCCAGGACCGGCACGCCCAACTTGACCGCCTTGTCGTATTTCGACCCTGGACTGTCCCCGACGACCACGAAGCCCGTCTTCTTCGACACCGACCCGGACACCTTCCCGCCGAGCCGCTGCACCGCCTCCGTCGCCGAATCGCGGCTGAACCCCTCCAGCGATCCGGTGATCACCACGGTGACGCCCTCCAGCGGGCGCGGCCCCGCGGCGCCCTCGTCCCGCATCCGGACACCGGCGGCCCGCCACTTGTCGACGATCTCGCGGTGCCAGGGCTCCTCGAACCACTTCTTGATCGACGCGGCGATGGTGGGCCCCACGCCGTCGACCGCGGCGAGCTCCTCCTCCGTCGCCTCCGCGATCGCGTCGAGCGAGCGCATCTCGCGCGCGAGGTCCTGGGCGGCGGACGGCCCGACATGCCGGATCGACAGCGCCACCAGCACCCGCCACAGCGGCTGCCGCTTGGCCTTCTCCAGCTCCTCGAAGAGGATCTCGACCGTCTTCTTCGGCTCGCCCTCCTTGTTGGCGAAGAACGACACCACCTTCGGCTCGCCGGTCTTCGGGTCGGTCTTCACCGTCCCGGTCCGCTGGTCGAGGACCAGGCTCCTGATCGGGAGCAGCTGGTCGACGGTGAGGTGGAACAGGTCGCCCTCGTTCTTCACCGGCGGGTCGCTCGGCTCCAGCGGCTGGGTGAGCGCGGTCGCCGCGACGTAGCCGAGCGCCTCGATGTCGAGCACCTTGCGGCTCGCCAGGTAGAACAGCCGCTCGCGCAGCTGGCCGGGGCAGCTCCTGGCGTTCGGGCAGCGGATGTCGACGTCGCCCTCCTTCTCGTACGCCAGCTCCGTCCCGCACTCGGGGCAGGTCGCCGGCATGGCGAACTCGCGCTCGGACCCGTCGCGCAGCCCGGTCACCGGCGCGACGATCTCGGGGATGACGTCGCCCGCCTTGCGCAGCACGACCGTGTCGCCGATCAGCACGCCCTTGCGCCTGACCTCGCTCGCGTTGTGCAGCGTCGCCCGCTCGACCGTGGACCCGGCGACCTTGATCGGCTCCATCACCCCGTAGGGCGTGACGCGCCCGGTCCGCCCCACGCCGACCCTGATGTCGAGGAGCCTGGTGTTGACCTCCTCCGGCGGGTACTTCCACGCGATCGCCCAGCGCGGCGCCCGGCTCGTCGACCCGAGCCGGCGCTGCAGCGCGAACTGGTCGACCTTGACGACGACCCCGTCGATCTCGTAGGCGGTGCCGTGCCGGTTCTCGCCGTACTCCTCGATGTACTCGCGGACGGCGCCGAGCCCGCCGACGACCTTGTAGCGGTCGCTGACCGGCAGGCCCCAGCCGCGCATCAGCTCGTACGCGCCGGACTGGCTGTCGGGCTGCCTCCCGCCCCGCCACGCGCCGAACCCGTGGACGAGCATGCCGAGCGGCCGGTGCGCGGTGACCCGCGGGTCCTTCTGCCGCAGCGAGCCCGCCGCCGCGTTGCGCGGGTTGGCGAAGGGCTCCTTGCCCGCCTCGATCTGGACCGCGTTGACCTGCTCGAACCCCTCGACCGGAAGGAAGACCTCGCCGCGGACCTCCAGCACGTCCGGCCAGCCGTCGCCGGCCAGCCGGTCCGGGATGTCGGCGATGGTGCGGACGTTGTTGGTGACGTCCTCGCCGGTGCGCCCGTCACCGCGGGTGACCCCGCGCACGAGCCGCCCCTTCTCGTACGTCAGCGCGATCGCCAGACCGTCGATCTTCAGTTCGCACAGGTAGCCGGCGACCTCGCCGACCTCCTTGACGACCCGCTCGTCCCAGGCGAGCAGCTCGTCGGCGCTCATCGCGTTGTCGAGGCTCTGCATCCGCTCCAGGTGCTGGACGGTCGCGAAGTCGGTGACGATGGGCGCGCCGACCCGCTGCGTCGGCGAGTCGGGCGTGACCAGCTCCGGATGCCGCTCCTCCAGCTCGCGGATGTCGCGCATCATCCGGTCGTACTCGGCGTCGGAGAGCGTCGGCTGGTCGAGGACGTAGTACCGGTAGTTGGCCTCGTCGAGCCGCTCGCTCAGCTCCTTGTGGCGCTGCCGCGCCTCGGTCGGAACGCCGTCGCTCATGGTCATGCCCCCATTCTCGCCAACGGGACCGACAATACGAGCCCTCGCCGCGCCCTTCTAAAGAGCCGCTTCGTGGAGCATGCGGGCGGTGTCACGGCAGCGCTTGAGGGCCGCGCGGACGTGGCGGGGGGAGGCGCCCGCCATGCCGCAGGCCGGGGTGATCACGACTTGTTCGGCCAGCCGCTGGGCCGGGAAGCCGAAGCGGCGCCACAGCTCCCGGACCGGCTCGGCGGTCTCCTTGAGGGACGGCAGGGCGGCGTCGGTCGCGGGCACCGCGCCGAGGAACAGGGCGATCCCCGCGTCGATCGCCTCACCCACCGCGTCGTCGTCGCGCCTCGGCACCAGCCGCAGGTCGACCGAGAGAGCCTTCGCCCCGGCGCCGCGCAGGAGGTCGTAGGGGACGTTCCGGGCGCAGCAGTGCACGACGGGGTAGGCGTCCGCCGCGTCGATCACCGTGCGCAGTGCGTCCTCGGCGACCGGCGCCTCGATCGCCCGGAGCCGCGAGAACCCGCTGGCGGTCGGGACGGTCCCGGCGAGCGCGGCGGGCAGGCCGGGTTCGTCCAGCTGGAGGACGATCTGAGCCGCCGGGAGCCGCCGCCGGACGTCGGCGACGTGCCCGGCGACGCCCTCGGCCAGGGAGGCGGTCAGGTCCCGGACGGCGCCGGGGTCCTTCAGCGCCCGGTCGCCGTGCCGCAGCTCGATCGAGGCGGCCAGCGTCCACGGCCCGCAGACCTGGATCTTGAACGGCCCGTCGTGGCCGCCCGCGACCTCCTCCAGGACGTCCAGGTCGCGGGCGAGGTGGTCGCGGGAGCGCTGCGTGTCGCGTCCCGGGCGGTCGGAGAACCGCCAGCCGGACGGCTCCAGGTGCACGGGCATCTCGACCAGCAGCCCGGCGGTCCGCCCGGCGAGGTCGGCCCCGGCGCCGCGGGCGGGCAGCTCGGGCAGGTGCGGCAGCTCGGGCAGCTCGCCGAGGACGATCCGCAGCGCCTCGGCCGGGTCCTCCCCCGGATACGACCCGACGCCGGTCGCCGTCCCGGCCCGCCACGGAAAGCTCGTCACCCTGCAAACCCTATCGGCGCCGCGGCACGGCGATCACAGCAGCGCGGCGAGCCGGTCGAGGTGGCGGAGCGTGCCGTCGGCGCCCGCCGCCTCCAGCTCGGCGACGGCCTCCGACCTGCCCGGGACGGCGAACACCGTCAGCCGATTCCCTCGTCGGTCACGGACGTCGAGACACCGAACCGCATCGCATCCTCCCAGGAGATCGTCCCGGGACACCCTGGTCAGGCGGGGACGCGGGCGGTCTCGGCGATCGTGGCCGACCCGAGGACGCGGTCGCCGTCGTAGAGGACGGCGGCCTGGCCGGTCGCCACGCCCCGGGCGGGGGTGGTGAGGCGGACGCGCAGCTCGTCCCCGGTCTGCTCGGCCGTGCAGGCGTAGACCTCGCCGTGCGCGCGGAGCTGGACCTGGCAGTCGAACGGGCCCCGCGGGGCCTCGCTCAGCCACACCGGGCGCTCGCCGGTGAGCTCGTGGACGTCCAGGGACTCGCGCGGCCCCACCGTGACGGTGTTCGTGACCGGGGAGATGTCCAGGACGTAGCGGGGCCGCCCGTCCGGCGCCGGGGTGCCGATCCGCAGGCCCTTGCGCTGGCCGATCGTGTAGGCGTAGGCGCCGTCGTGCTCGCCGACCTCGTTGCCGTCGGCGTCGACGATCGGGCCGGGCGCCGACCCCAGCCGCTCGGCGAGGAAGCCGCGCGTGTCGCCGTCGGCGATGAAGCAGATGTCGTGGCTGTCGGGCTTGTCGGCGACCTGGAGGCCGCGCCGCTCAGCCTCCAGCCGGATGTCGGCCTTGGAGGTGTCGCCGAGCGGGAACAGCGCGTGCGCGAGCTGCTCGGGCGTGCAGACGGCCAGCACGTAGGACTGGTCCTTGCCCGCGTCGACGCCGCGCCGCAGGACGCCGCCGTCCAGCCGCGCGTAGTGGCCGGTGCAGACGGCGTCGAACCCGAGCGCCATCGCGCGGTCCAGCAGCGCCGCGAACTTGATCTTCTCGTTGCAGCGCAGGCACGGGTTCGGGGTGCGGCCCGCCGCGTACTCGCTGACGAAGTCCTCCACCACGTCCCGGTGGAAGCGCTCGGCGAGATCCCACACGTAGAACGGGATGCCGATCACGTCGGCGGCGCGGCGGGCGTCCCTGGAGTCCTCCAGGGTGCAGCAGCCGCGCGCCCCCGTCCGGTACGACCGGGGGTTGCTGGACAGGGCCATGTGGACGCCGGTCACATCGTGCCCGGCCTCGGCGGCGCGGGCGGCGGCCACGGCGGAGTCGACGCCGCCCGACATGGCGGCAAGTACGCGAAGGGGCATAGTCCTTCGAGCGTACGCGGCGTGGCCCGGTCCCCCGACTCCATTTCCGCGTACGATTGGGGCCGCTATGGGAATCTTCCGTCGTCCGCGCGAGGCGTCCGCCGCCGCACCGCCCGCCATCAGCGAGTTCTGGGAGTGGTGGGCCCAGGCCCGCCCGACGATCGAGGCCTCGCTGGCCGCCGGGCCGGAGCAGTCCGAGGAGTCCGATCCGGCCGTGCCCGGCGAGGGCCTGTCCGCCGACACGATGGAGGAGCTGTCCCGCCGGGTCCACAGGATCCACCCCGGGCTCCAGTGGGAGATCGGGGGCGCCGACGACCGCAACCCCTCGCTGACCGTCACCGGCGGCGGCGATCCGGAACTGCGCGGCGTGACCGAGCGCTGGGCGCGCTCCGCCCCGGCCGGCTCCGCCGCGGGCGGCTGGAGCTTCCACCCGTCCCGCCAGGCCGACCCGGAGATGCTCGGCCAGGACCTCATCCTCGGCGACCACGAGTTCGACCTGGAGTACGTCCGGCTCGGCATGCGCGCCGACGCCGACCGCGCCCGCGTGCACATCACCGCCTACCACCCCGACTTCCTGTTCGTCTCCGAGGAGCAGCAGCTCCAGGTCGCCCTGAACGTCCTGCACTGGGCGCTCGGGGAGGACGACGTGGCCCGCTGGATCGGCGAGGTCTCGATCGCGACCGAGGCGCCGATCGACTCCCTGCCGCCGTCCATGCTGTCCGCGGTGGTGGAGCAGATCTCCGAGCCGTTCGCCGAGCCCGCGTGGCTGACCGGCGAGGGCCGCACGCCCCGCGGCCACCCCGCCCGCCTCGGCGCCCGGTTCCCGCTGCACCGGCAGGACTACCCGCTCTGCGACCTGCATGTGGCGATCAGCGTCCCGTACGCCAACAGCAACCCCGACCGGCTCCCCGTCGAGCCGTCGTCGGGCGCGCTGCGCGCGTTCGAGAAGAAGCTCGCCAAGCTCGGCGACCGCGCCGTCCTCGCCGTCCGCGAGACCGGCGACGGCCTGCGCGTCTTCCACCTGTACGCCGACCCCGACTCCGGCGTCATCTCCGAGCTCGACCAGCTGGCCGCGGGCTGGTCGGAGGGCAAGGCCAAGGTCGCCTCCACCAACGACCCCGGCTGGCGAGCCCTCGCCCCCTACCAGCCGTAACGCCCGGGGGACTAGTTGCTCGCGTCTACCTTGCGGTAGCGGGCTTCGCAGAAGTTGTAGAGGCCGAAGGTGATGACGCCGAGGGCTACGGCGGCCAGGCCCCAGGGACCGGCGGGGGTGGAGGCGAACTCGCGGAGGGCGCCGTCCAGTCCCTGGGCCTTGTCGGGCTGGAAGCTGACGGCCGCGTAGGCGAGGAAGGCGCCGACGGCGGCGATCACGAGGCCGCGGGCGGTGTTGCCGACGATCGCGAGGGGCTTGACGACGCGGCGGGCGGTCCCGCCCATCTCCCACGACTTCAGTTCCTTCATGAACTTGTGCCGGAAGGCGTTCACGACCATGACCGCGCCCACGACGACGAAGCCCACCGCGACCGCCAGGACGAGCCAGCGGCCGCCGGGCGCGTCCATGAGCCGCGCGGTGTAGGTCTTGGACTGCTTGTCGCTCGACGAGCCGTGGTGGCCGAAGAGGAACGCGAGGGTCCCGGCGAACGCGACCGCGTAGATGACGGCGCGTGCGGCCGACATCAGGCGCTTGGTCGCCTTGTCCCCGTCCGGGACGGGGCGGCCGAGCAGGGCCTCGGCGACCTGCCAGAGGACGAGCGCGGCGAAACCGACCGCCATCAGCGCGATGAGGACGACGCCGCCCGGTTTGTCGGCGATGGTCTCCAGCGCGCCCGTGCGGTCGGCCTCCTTCCCGCCTCCGCCGAGGGCGACCTGGAGGGCCAGCCAGCCGATGAGGAGGTACAGCAGGCCGCGCGCGACCAGCCCCACCCGGGACATGTGGTGGAACCAGGGGTGTCCCGCCGCCTGCTTGAGCCCGTCGCTCACATCCGTCGTCACGGGCACGCTGTCCCCGTTCAAGGGACGGTCAAACCAGGGTCAGCTGAGGCCCGCGCGGCGGGCGCGCTCGACGACCGGGCCGATGGCGTCGGCGAGGGCCTTCACGTCGGCCTCGGTGCTGGTGTGGCCGAGGGAGAAGCGCAGCGAGCCGCGGGCCCGCTCGGCCCCGGCGTCCATGGCGACCAGGACGTGGCTGGGCTGGGAGACGCCCGCCGAGCACGCCGAACCGGTGGAGCAGGCGATGCCGCGCGCGTCCAGCAGCATGAGCAGGGCGTCGCCCTCGCAGCCGGGGAAGGAGAAGTGCGCGTTCCCGGGGAGGCGGTCGTCCGGGTCGCCGTTCAGCACCGCCTCGGGGACGGCGTCCCGCACGGCGGCGATCAGCTCGTCGCGCAGCCCGGCGAGGCGGGCCGCCTCGGCCTCGCGGCGGGCGACCGCGGCCTGGACGGCGGCGGCGAACCCGGCGATGGCGGGGGCGTCGAGGGTGCCGGAGCGGACGTCGCGCTCCTGCCCGCCGCCGTGCAGCAGCGGCACCGGGTCGAGGAACACCGGCGGCTTCGGCTTGGCCAGCAGCAGGGCGCCGACGCCGACCGGGCCGCCGAGCTTGTGGCCGGTGATGGTCAGGGCCTGCGCGCCGCTCGCCGCGAACCCGACGGGCAGCTGCCCCGCGGCCTGGACGGCGTCGGTGTGCAGGGGGACGCCGCGCTCGCCGGCGGCGGCGGCCAGCTCGGCGACGGGCTGGACGGTGCCGACCTCGTTGTTGGCCCACATCACGGTGGCGAGGGCCACGTCGTCGCCGGAGCCGAGCAGTTCGCGCAGGGCGTCCGGGGTGACGCGGCCGAGCCCGTCCACCGGGACGACGTCGACCCGGGCGCCCTCGTGGCCGGCGAGCCACTGGACCGCGTCCAGGACGGCGTGGTGCTCGACGGCGCCGACGAGCACGCGGGTGCGGGCCGGGTCGGCGGCGCGGCGCGCCCAGTAGATCCCCTTGACCGCGAGGTTGTCGGCCTCGGTGCCGCCGGAGGTGAACACGACCTCGCTCGGGCGGGCGCCGAACGCCTCGGCGATGAGCTCGCGGGACTCCTCGACGACGCGCCGGGCGCGCCGGCCCGCCGCGTGCAGCGAGGAGGGGTTGCCGAGCTCGCGCAGCTCCGCCGTCATCGCCTCGATGGCCTCGGGCAGCATCGGGGTGGTCGCCGCATGGTCGAGGTAGGTCACCACGCGGACAACAGTATCCGCGCCCTTCCTGTTCCCTCCCGGGGCCCGGCGGGACGGCCGGAACCCGCCCCCTGACAGGGTGGAATAGCCGGGCGCTGCCCGCTGTTGGCCGTATACCGTCCAGCCGGTACAGTAAGGACGTCATGAAACGGGAAGCCCTCTTGGACGCCGCAGAGTCCGTGCTCTTCGAGCAGGGGACGCAGGCGCTGACGCTCAGCGCGGTCGCCGACCGCGCCGGCGTCAGCAAGGGAGGGCTGCTCTACCACTTCCCCAACAAGGAGGCGCTCGTCCGGGCCATGGTGGCGCGGGTCATCGAGGAGTTCGACGGCCTGATCGCCTCCTACGACGACGGCACGCCGGGGTCCTACACCCGGGCCTACGTCGAGGCCACGTTCGAGATCCTCACCGGCGAGGCCCGCGCCTACCGGCGGTGGTCGGCCATCACGGCCGCGGCCGCCGACCCCGAGCAGGCCGAGCCGCTGAACGAGGCGATGCGCCGCTGGCACGGCCGCGACCCGGCGGACGATCCCGACCCGGGCGACGCGGCGGTCGTCCGGCTGGCGGCCGAGGGCCTGTGGGAGGTGGTCAGCCATGATCCCGGGCTGTACGACGCCGCGCAGCTCAGAGCGCTGAAACAGCGGCTTCTGGGGTTGCTGGAGCGCTGACGCCGGGGGCGCGCACGCGCCCCGACCACCCTTCCGGACGCTCCGGACCCGCACGGGTTTGGAGCGTTCCATGACCCACGTCACACGACGGCGCACGTCCCGCGACGGCGCACGTCGCGGGCGACGCATGCCACACGCCGGGGTGAGCCCCGCCGAGACGAGAAAGAGGTGAACAATGCTGTTCCGTGCCCGTTCGGGGACGTTCCTGACCTTCGCGCTGGCCGGTCTGCTGACCGGAGTGTGGGTGGCGCGCATGCCCGCGCTGGCCGGCAAGTTCGGGACGAACGAAGGCGAGATCGGCATCATCGTCCTCGTCTGGGGACTCGGCGCCATCGCCGCCATGCAGGCGCTGCGCGGCGTGATGGCGCGGGCCGGCAGCCGCACCGTCCTCCGGGTCGCCCTGCCGCTGACGGGGCTGTCGTACGCGGCGGTGGCGCTCGCCCCCACCTACGGCGTGCTCCTCGGCGCCGTCGCGCTGTTCGGCATGACGTTCGGGATCACCGACATCGCGATGAACGCGCAGGGCAGCGTCGTCGAGCAGGCGTACCGCCGGTCCGTCATGAGCGGCATGCACGCCGGATGGTGCGTCGGCGCGATGAGCGGCGGCCTGTTCGGCGTCGCCACCGCCGCGGCCGGATTCGGGTTCACCGAGACCGTCCTGGTCACCGCGGTCCTGTCGGTGCCCGCCGGGCTCGCGCTCGGCCGCACCTACCTGCCCGACCCCGCCGCGTCCGCCGCGTCCGGGACGGGCCGCAGGGCGCGCCGGATGCCCGCCGCCGTCTACCTGATCGGCGTCCTCGCGTTCATCGCGTTCATGACCGAGGGGTCGATCGCCGACTGGAGCGGGCTGCTGCTGCACGACGAGCTCGGCGCGACCGAGGCCGTCGCCGCCGCCGGCTACCCGGTGTTCGAGCTGGCGATGCTGCTCGGGCGGCTCGTCGGCGACCGCGTCCGGATGCGGGTCGGCACCCGCCGGCTGCTGGTCGGCGCGGGCCTCGGGACCGCGGTCGGCATGACCATCGTCGTGCTGGCCCCCGTCCCGGCGGTGGCGATCGCCGGGTTCTTCGTGACCGGGCTCGTGGTCTGCACGGTCGTGCCGACCACGATCTCGCTGGCGGGCTCCGCCGCTCCGGACCGTCCCGCCGCGGCCGTCGCCCAGGTCGGCGCGATGGGCTACGGCGGCCTGCTGCTCGGCCCGGTCGTGGTCGGCTTCCTGTCGGAGGCGACGTCCCTGCGGGTCGGCGTCGGCGTGGTCGTGGTGCTGGCGCTGCTGATCGCGGCGGGCGCCCGGTACGCGCCGCTGCGCGCGACCGCGGACATCTCCGTCCCCGCCCCGGCCGAGCCCGCCGCACAGGCCCCGGCGGCGGGCGACTCCCGGCCGGAACCCGTCGCCGCCTGAGGCCGCCATCCGATATAACCGCTTCCACAACGGGTGCATGGGGGCGGTATGGGCGGCTGGCGGGTTCCTGGCTACAGCGAGATCCGAGTGCTCGGCGAGGGCGCGCAGGGCCGCGTCGTGCTCGCGCGGCACGACGCGACGGGACGCCCGGCGGCGATCAAGTACCTGGCGCCGTCCCTCGCCGGGGACGCCGAGTTCCGCGAGCGGTTCCGCGGCGAGGCCGACCTGCTCAGCCGGCTGCGCAACCCGTTCGTCGCCCAGCTGTTCGGGCTCGTCGAGACCCCGGACGGCGCGGCGATCGTCATGGAGGCGGTGGACGGGGCGCCGCTGAAGTCGGTGCTCGCCGAGCGGGGGCCGCTGGCGCCCGAGGCCGCCCTCGCGGTGCTCAAGGGCTCGCTGCTCGGCCTCGCCGCCGCGCACGGCCTCGGCATCGTCCACCGCGACTACAAGCCCGCGAACGTGATCGTGCGCGGCGACGGGCTGAGCAAGCTGATCGACTTCGGCATCGCGGTGGACGCGGGCGCGTCCGGGCGGTCGGGGACGCCCGTCTACATGGCCCCCGAGCAGTGGCGGGACGAGCCCGCCTCCCCCGCCACCGACGTGTACGCGGCGGCGTGCGTGTTCTACGAGTGCGTGACGGGACGCCGCCCGTACACCGCCGAGAACCCGGCCGGGCTGATGGGCCGCCACCTCACGGCCCCGATCCCGGTGGGAGACCTCCCCGGGCCGCTCCGCCCGCTGATCGAGCGCGGGCTGGCGAAGAACCCGTGGGACCGTCCGATGGGCGCCGCCGCGTTCGTCTCCGAACTGGAGTCGGTCGCGGCGGGCGCGTACGGGCCCGACTGGGAGGGCCGCGGCGTCCGCACGCTCGCGGGCGCCGCCGCGGCGCTGTCGGTGCTCTTCCCCCTGACGGCGCTCGGCCTCGGCGGGGGCGGCGCCTCGGCGGGGGCGGCCGGGGCCGCGGGCGCCGCCGGGGCCGCCGGGTCGGGGGGCGCCGCCGGGACGGGCGGCGCCGGCGCGGCGGGCGCGGCGGGCAAGGGCGTCATCGGCACGCTCGGCGTGAAGGGCACGGCGGCCGTGGCGGGCGGCGCCGCGGCGGTGGCCGTGGGCGGCGGCGCGGCGGTCTACGTCGCCACGGCGGAGGAGGCGCCCAAGCCGATCGTCGCGCGGCTGGTGGCGCTCAGCGAGCCGCGGCGGGACATCGGCCGTGGGACGACGTTCCAGGCGCAGGGCCGCGTCGCGCGCGTCACGGGCGGGGACGCCGCGCTCAACCGGAAGATCAACCAGGCGTTGCGGGCGCCGCTCGAACAGCGCTGGGCGAAGACCCGCAACGGCCTGAAGGACATCGGTCGCGGCGCCTACACCGACGTCGTGACGCCGGAGATCCTCCTGCGCGGCGACCGGCTGCTGTCCGTCTGGTACAAGGTCGAGCTGCGCGGGGAGCGCGGGACGGGCTGGGACCAGTCGCAGGCGGCGACCGTCGACCTGCGGACCGGCGCGTCCTACCGGCCGCTCGACCTCTTCCGCACCCCGAGCGGGCAGGGCCTCCAGCCGCTGGACCGCAGGATCAAGGCCCGCCAGCCCGGCGGCGCCTACTGCGGCAGGGGCGGGCCGAGCGGCGCCGGCCTGCCGCAGGGCACCGACAACCCGTCCGCGTTCGTCAGGTCCGGCGAGGTCACCATGGCCCTCACCCCGACGGGGCTGCGCGTGGCCTTCTACCTCTCGACCCTGGGGTACGAGTCGGCGTGCGGGCAGCTGGACGACGTGCTGCCCTACGCCCAGGTCGGCGACATGCTGAAGCCCGCGCTGCTGAAAGCCGTCCCGTACCCGGCGCCGAAGCGCTCCTGAACGGCGAAGGCCCGGCGACCGGAGCGTCGCCGGGCCGTCCGCGTGAGATCACTTGCGCTTGCTGATCTCCTCGGTGAGCTGCGGCGCGACCTGGAACAGGTCGCCCACCACGCCGAAGTCGACGAGCTCGAAGATCGGCGCCTCGGGGTCCTTGTTGACCGCGACGATGGTCTTCGAGGTCTGCATGCCGGCCCGGTGCTGGATGGCGCCGGAGATGCCGACCGCGATGTACAGCTGCGGCGACACCGTCTTGCCGGTCTGGCCGACCTGGAACGAGTGCGGGTACCAGCCGGCGTCGGTCGCGGCGCGGGAGGCGCCGACGGCCGCGCCGAGCGAGTCGGCCAGCCCTTCAATGATCTTGAAGTTCTCGGCGCCGCCGACGCCGCGGCCGCCGGAGACCACGATCGCGGCCTCGGTCAGGTCCGGGCGCTCGCCCTTCTCCTGGACGACCTTCTCCACGATCCGGGCGCCCTTGTCGGCGTCCGAGAGCGTGACCGACACCTGCTCCTCGGCCGGGGTGGCCGGGGACGCCTCGGGGGCGACGGAGTTCGGCCGCACCGCGATGATCGGCGTGCCCGTCCGCACCTTGGCGTGCGCGATGATCGCGCCGCCGAAGATGGAGTGCTCGCCGACGAAGCCGTCGGCGACGTCCACGACATCGGTGAGCACGCCGGAGCCGGTCTTGACGGCGAGCCGGCCCGCGATCTCCTTGCCCTCGCCGGTCGCGGCCAGCAGCACCGCGCCCGGGGACTTCTCGCTCACGAGCTGGGCCAGCAGCGCGGCCTTCGGGGCGACGACGTAGGAGGCCAGCTCCTCGTCGGCGGCCACGTAGACCTTGCCGGCGCCGTACTCGGCGAGCCTGTCCTTGGCGTTCTCGTAGCCCGGGCCGACCCATACGGCTGCGGCCTCGCCGAGCCGGTTCGCCAGCGTCAGCAGTTCGAGCGTGACCTTCTTGACCTCACCGTCGACGTGGTCGACGAGGACGAGAATCTCGGCCATGGTTGCTAATCCCCTTCCTCGGTCAGACGAACTTCTTCGACGCGAGGAACTCGGCGATCTTCGCACCGCCGTCGCCCTCGTCGGTGACGATCTCGCCCTTCGCGCGCGGCGGCGCCTCGGCGAAGTCGACCACCTCGGTCGCGGCGTTCGCCAGGCCGACCCTCGACGCGTCGATGCCGGCGTCGCCGAGGCCGAGCGTCTCGACCGGCTTCTTCTTGGCCGCCATGATCCCCTTGAACGAGGGGTAGCGCGGCTCGTTGATCTTCTCCACCACGGACACGACCGCGGGCAGGCTGGCCTCGACCCGGTCGAACCCGTAGTCGGTCTGCCGCTGCACCTTGATGGACGTCCCGTCGATCTCGACCTTGTTGGCGAGCGAGAGCTGCGGGACGCCGAGGCGCTCGGCGAGCATCGCGGCGATCATGCCGGTGCGCGCGTCGGTGGACTCCGCGCCGAGGACGACCAGGTCGAACCCGGTGCGGCCGAGCGCCTGCTCCAGCGCGTACGAGGTCTGCAGCGCGTCGGAGCCCGCGAGGCCGTCGTCGAGGAGGTGGACGGCCTTGTCGGCGCCCATGGCCAGCGCCTTGCGGATGGAGTCGGTGGCCTTGCCGGGACCCATGGTGAGGACGGTCACCTCGCCGCCGTGGGCCTCCTTGATGCGCAGCGCCTCTTCGATGGCGTATTCGCAGAGTTCGTTGATGACTCCGTCCGCCGCGGCGCGGTCGAGCGTGCTGTCATCGGACTTCAGCTTGCGCGGGCTCTCCGTATCGGGAACCTGCTTCACCAGGACGACGATGTTCATGGCCGGTGGCCGACCTCCCTGCACTCAGTTGGCCGCTGAGGTAAGCGGCAGAGGGGCGCCGCCCATGGCGGGTCGACGCGGACATGCGCTTTCGCAGTCACAGCCTGCCAAACACCCGAACGTGCTTCGGAGCCGGGTCCCCGGTTCGGCCGTGCACCCTAATGTTACTCGTCGGTAGCCTACTGGCAAATCCCAGTTCGTGAGACCTTACCCACGTGTACGGCGGGTTTGCGGAGCATGAGGCGTCCCGAACCGGACGTGACGGGCATCATGCCTCACACCCCGTTGACGGCGTGCTGAAGGCGGTCCATCGAGCCCTCCAGCGTCCGCTGCAGACCGTAGGTCGGGGAGAAGCTCGGCGTCAGCGTCATCGCGCCGACGCCGACGAGCAGGCACAGCACTCCCAGGCCGACGACCGCGGCGGCGACCGCGCGCGGCCGCCGCGCCACCGGCAGGAACATCCGCTCCAGCTGGCGCCGCGGAGCGCTGACGCCCGGCGCCGTCCACAGCACGGCGGCCCCCGCTCCGGCGCCGAACGCGCATGCGGTGAGCGAGTCCAGCTTCCCGCCGACCGCCGACACCGCGGCGAGCCCGAGCGGGACGGCGACCGTGAACACCGCCGCGTAGGGGACGGTCAGCAGCGTCCGCCCGACCGCCCCCGCCCAGCCGCGCGCCGTCGTGCCCGCCACCCGCAGCAGCGTCACCGCGGCCAGCGTCAGGACGAGCCCCGCGATCGGCAGCATGATCACGACGCCGACGCCGGCCACCACGACCATGGCCGCGAGCAGCCGTGCCCAGCCCTGCGTCACCGCCATATCATGCGCCGCCGACCCGTACGCCTCGGACTCGTGCGCCGGGGACCCGTACGCCTCGGACTCGTGCGCCTCCGGCTCATCCGCCGCGACGGGGGGCCCTGCCGGGCCGCCCGCCGGGGCCTGCGGCGCGAGCGCATCGGCGGCGGGACGTGCGGCGGGAGCCGCGGCGGCGGCCGGAAGCTCCAGGCGGGACGCCGCCTCCGCCAGCTCGTCCGCCGACGGGCGGGCGCCCGGATCCGGACGCGAGGCGGCCGCCACCAGCGGGCGCAGATCGGCGGGCAGCGCCTCGGCGGGCGCGTCCGGACGGCCGGTCGCGGCGAACGCCACCGTGGCCGCCCACGCGCGGACGTCGTCCCCCGCGTCGGCGCCCGCGGTCAGCGCGAAGTCGACGACGACCGGCGCGTCGTCGACGACCAGGACCGTCTCCGGCCCGAGCCCGCCGTGCGCGAGGCCGGTCCGGTGGATGGCGGCGAGGGCCTTGGCCAGCCCGAAGGCCATGCGGCGCAGCGCGTCCCCCGACATCGGCCCCCGCCCGGCGACCGTCTCGGCGAGCGGACGCCCGGGGACGAACCGGAAGACCACGTAGGGGCGCGGGCCGGCGGCCTCGCCGTCCAGGACGTCCGCCACGTAGGGGCTGAGCACCTCGCGCATCCGGGGGACGTCGGGGGCGGCGCCCGGCGGCAGGAGCCGGATCGCCACGTCGCGGCCGTCGGGGCCCGCGGCGCGGTGGACGTCGCCGGTTCCGCCGCCCAGCCTGGACAGCAGCCTGTACGGACCGATGTGCGCCTGGTGGCTCGTCTCACCGCTCATAATGGGTCGCCACCCTATCGACCGGAGAGGCGCCGCGCCCCGTCGGCGGAGGCGCCGCGCGTCACATGCCGGGGATGCTCGCCACGAGGTCGTGGACGTCGGCGCGCAGGCTCTCCAGATCCTGGCTCATCCCGTCCACCGGCGTGGTGTCGGGCGGCTGCCGCTGCGACAGCCCGACCAGCACCGCGGCGAAGATCCCGAGGATGAGCGCGCCGACGAGCGCCGCCTCGGCGCGCGGCAGCACCGCCCCCCAGACGCGGGCCAGCTGGCGGCGGGGCGCGCCGCTGCCCGGCGCGAGGCACAGCAGCCCGACCACCGCCATCGCCGCGTAGGCGATGGCCCTGGACGCGTTCATCGCCGGGTCGGCGAAGATCAGCACACCGAGCAGGATCATTCCCGCGAGTCCGCTGAGCGACGTCCACAGCACGGTCGACATCAGGGCGCCGGGCAGGTGCAGCGGCGTCCGGAACGCGGCCGCGACGGCGTCGCCCGAGCGCGGGCCCCGCCGCGTCTGCCGGCCCTCCATGCCCTTGGCCGCCTTGTCGCCCGCCCGGAGGACGAACACGCCGGCGACGGTGACGCCGAGGGCGAGCAGCGGCGCGATGTTGGCGAACCCGAGCAGCGCCACCAGGACGATGAAGCTGAGCACCCGGTACCAGCCGTAGGGCTTGCGCCGCTCCCTGTCGCGCTCGGACCCGTCGGCCCGGTCGGCACGGGCCTGGTCGGGCCGCTGCCGCGCCTCCGGCTCGTACGGGCCGCGCTGGAGCGCGCCCTGCGGCGGCTGGTTCGGCGGGGGCCCGTACTGCTGCGGCGGATACCCGCCCTGGTAGGGGCCCTGGTCGTAGGGGGCGGGCGGCCCGTAGCCGCGCTGCCCGTACTGCTCCCCCGCCTTGAACGGCGCGGGCCCGGGCGGCGGGACGGGCGGCGGCGCCGCGGGCGGCAGCTGGCCCACGAAGTCCTTCGGCTGCGCCGGGACCGGCGCGGGCGACGGGACGGGAGCGGGCGCCGGAACCGGCATCCCCGGTGACGGCGACGACGTCCCGGGCGAAGGGGACGAGGACGGCGGGTCCTGCGGCGACGGCACCGGCATGGAGAACTGCCGGGAGTGGTCGGCCGCCGTCTCCTCGGGCCCCGGCCCGGCGGCGGCACCGGCCGCACCGGCGGCACCCGCGGCACCGGCCGCCGGGTAGTGCCGGTCGATCCGCGTCTGGTCGGTGATGGTGGCTTCGAGATGGATGCGGCGCGTGAGCTGCACCAGGTTGACCGCCGTCGGGCGCTCGGCCGGATGCCGCGCCATCGCCGACCGCAGCACGGGCAGCATCGCCTCGGGCACGCCGTCCAGGTCCGGCGTGCTCTGCATGATCTTGTAGAAGATCGATTCGAAGGTGCCGGAGCCGAAGGGCGGGCGGCCGGTCGCGGCGTAGGCGACCGTCCCGCCCCAGGCGTGCACGTCGGACGGCGGGCCCGCGTCCTCACCCTCGATGATCTCCGGAGCGAGGTAGCCGGGGGTGCCGATGACCATGCCGGTGGCGGTCAGCCGGGTCGCGTCGGCGGCCTGCGCGATACCGAAGTCGATCACGACCGGCTCGCCGTCCACGAGCATCACGTTGCCGGGCTTCATGTCGCGGTGCACGATCCTGGCGCCGTGGATCGCCGACAGCGCCGACGCCAGCCCCACGCCGAGCCGCTGCAGCGCCGGCCCGTAGATCGGGCCGGACTCCTCGACGATCTCCTCCAGCGTCCGGCCGGGCACGTACTGGGTCACGATGTAGGGCTGGTCGGCGGTCACGTCGGCGTCGAGGATCTCCGCGACGTGCGGGCTGTGCACCCTGCGCATCGAGTCGACCTCGCGGGCCAGCCGGCGGCGCGCCGTGGCGTCCCCGGCGACCGCGGGCCGCAGCACCTTGATGGCCACGTTGCGCCCCTCGGGGTCGGCGCCGAGGTAGACGACGCCCATGCCCCCTTCCCCCAGGGTTCGCTGGACGCTGTAGTGGCCGATTCGGTCCCCGGACGTGACGGCTCCCCTCATCGTTTCCGAAACCTTACCCTTGCCCATCCTGCCGGGGAGATCCAGCCATCAGGCCGCCACCACCCCGTGGCCCCCGGCGGCGGATGCCAGCGCCCCGGCGAACCAGCGCGCGCCGGGACGCTCCGCGGGGTCGCGGCGGAACGCCGCCCGCAGCAGCCCCGCCAGCGGCTCCGGAACGCCGCCGACGTCGGCCTGGCCGCGCAGGATCCTGAAGCACACCCCGTGCAGCGACCCGCGCCCGAACGGCGGGCGGCCCGTCGCCGCGTAGGCCACGGTCGACGCCCACGAGAACACGTCCGACGCGGTGGTGGCGCGCTCCCCCTCGATCAGCTCGGGCGCCAGGTAGGCGGGCGTCCCCACGACCATGCCGCGCCTGGTGATCTGCTCCGCGCCGGACTCGTGCGCGATACCGAAGTCGATCAGCGTCGGGCGGTCGCCCAGGACGATGACGTTGCCGGGCGACACGTCCCGGTGCAGCACGCCCGCGTCGTGGACGTCCCCGATCGCCAGCGCCAGCCGCCGCGCGAACCGGACGAGCCGGTCGCCGCGCAGCGGCCCGTACGCCGTGACGAGGTCGTTCAGCGGGCACCCCGGCACGTACTGCATGACCACGTGCGGCCGCCGCGCCGAGACGGCGCCGTCCAGCAGCCGGGCCACGTGGGCGCTGCGCACCAGCGCCTGCGCCCGCATCTCCCGCGCCAGCCGGCTGATCGCCTCCGGCTCCCCCGCGAGCTCCGGAACGAGCTCCTTGACCGCGACCTCCCGGCCGCCGGCGTCCATGGCCAGGTAGACCACCGCCGTGCTCCCCCGGCCGATCTCGTCCAGCAACCGGTACCCGCCCAGTCTCCTGTGCGTCCCCATGCACCCTTTGACGCCAGGAAACGCCCTCCGGGTTCCCGGCGTCCGCGCGCGTCCGGTTCAGGTCACCGGGGTTCCGGGGAACCGCCCCCGGGCGGACGCGTCAGCGCCGCGCGGCCTGGCGGGCTCGGCGCTCCTCGCGGCGGGTCTCGAACTTGGTGGCGGCGGCGTCGAGCTGCTCCAGGAACTCGCAGAGCTCCTCGCGGGCCTTCTCACCGTCGCCCGTCAGGTCGGTGCGGTCGAAGACGCCCCACTTGCGCAGCACCGGGACGAGCACGTCGTCGTGGTGGAGCCGCAGGTCGTAGATGCCGGCGTTGGCGATGACGACCGACTTGCGCAGGAAGCCGTCGATGCTGTGGCCGGGCATCTGGAACGTCGTCACGACGTCGGTGATCGCCCGCATCGTCTCGTTCGGGGCGGCCTCCAGCGCGGCGCCCATCAGGTTCCGGTAGAAGATCATGTGGAGGTTCTCGTCGGCGGCGATGCGCGTCATCATCTGCTCGCAGACGGGGTCGCCGGACGCCTTGCCGGTGTTGCGGTGCGACACGCGGGTCGCGAGCTCCTGGAACGACACGTACGCCGTCCCGTGCAGGAACGAGTCGCCGTGGTCGGCCTCGTAGCCGGCCTCCATGTGGTGCATGCGGGCGCGCTCCAGCGCGACCGGGTCGACCGCGCGGGACACCGTGAGGTAGTCGCGCAGGGCGATGCCGTGCCGGTTCTCCTCGGCGGTCCAGCGGTTCACCCACGTGCCCCAGGCGCCTTCGCGGCCGAAGACGGTGGCGATGGCGCGGTGGTAGCCGGGCAGGTTGTCCTCGGTGAGGAGGTTCACGATCAGCGAGTCGCGCGCCTCGGGGGTCACCTTGGACTGCTCGATGGACCACGGCTCGCCGTCCAGCGGCCCGTCGAAGTCGCGGCCCTCGCTCCACGGGACGTACTGGTGCGGGAACCATTCCTTGGCCATCGACAGGTGCCGGTTCAGCTCCTGCTCGACCACCGGCTCAAGGTCGAGCATGAGGCCGGTCTGGGACTTCTCTTCGGGGGTCACGGACATGTGGTTCCTTCGCTGGACGGGGTCGTCTTTGCGGGCGCCCAGCAGGCCGTTCACAACCTACTCAAGCGTAGGTTCGATCGTCGCGAGTCAGCCCGAGCCCCGTCAAGTCAGCACCGCGACAAGCGAGGCGCGGGAACTTTTGTAGATCCGCGCGAAAACGGCGTGACGCCTCGTCACCGCGTATCGGCGGCCTGTTGCCACATGCGGCTCACGGCCGCCCTGAGCAGCGGCCGCGGGACGAGGCGCAGCGCCGGGAGCGCCGCCTTGTACTGCATGCCGGGAACGCACAGCGCGCGTCCGGTCGACACCGCCTCCAGCCCCGCCCGCGCCACGTCCTCGCGCCGCAGCCAGAGGAGGTTGGCCGGGACGTCGTCGTCGGTGCGGGTGAACCCGGGGCACAGCGCCGTCACGTGGACGCCCTTGCCCGAGACCTCCGAGTGCAGGCTCTCGGAGAACGACGCCACATACGCCTTCGTCGCCCCGTAGGTCGCGCTGCCGGGCGAGGGCGCGAACCCCGCCATCGACGCGACGTTCAGCACCCCGCCCCGGCCGCGCGCGACCATCCCGGGGAGGGCGGCGTGGGTGAGCCGCACGAGCGCGGCCACGTTGAGCTCGATCTGCGCCAGGTGGTCGTCCAGCGGCAGCTCCGCGAACGCTCCAAAAGCGCCGTATCCGGCGTTGTTGACCAGCAGCTCGACCGGCTCGGAGCGCAGCCGCCCCTCGACCTCCGCCCGCTGCGCGGGATCGGTGAGGTCGGCGGCCATGACCTCCACGGCCACCCGGTACCGTTCGACGATCTCGCGGGCCAGCCCGTCCAGCCGCTCGCTCCGGCGGGCCACGATCACCAGGTCGGTGCCGCGGCCGGCCAGGAGGCGGGCGAAGCTCTCGCCGATACCGCTGGACGCCCCCGTCACGAGCGCGGTCCGGTACGCATGTCGCATGGCGGCAGATGCTATCGGCGGTTCTTCGCGCACCCCCACAGCACGCCCAAAAAACACAAATAACGTTTCAGCCCGCGAGTTCCGAGGTGCGCACCGGGTCGCCCCCAGCGTACTCGGGGGGCGGCAGCATCGCCGACGGATCCTCACCCGCCACCCACAGCCCCACCAGGAACGCGGTCGCGGCCTCAAGGAGCCCGGCCCTCTCCAGGCTGCCCCCGTCCATCGGCACGCAGCCGAGGTCGCGCACCAGGCCGCGCACCACGGCGAGCGCCTCCTCGTCGTCCCCGCACAGCGGGACACCGAGCGGACGCCCCGCGAACGCCGGGGGCGTCATCCGCCACACGCTCTCGTGGCAGGTGTTGAAGGCCTTGACGACCCGCGCGCCGCTGGCGTCAGCGATCCGCCGCGCCGCGGACGGGCCGCCCGCCGTCCTGAGCCGCTCGAACGGCGGCTCCATCGGGTTGGTGCAGTCGATCAGCACGCGCCCCTCCAGCGGCCCCGCCTCGCGCAGGACGTCCTGGACGCCCTCGTGCCAGACGGCGAGGAGCACCGCGTCGCCGGACTCCGCCGCCTCCCGCAGCGTGCCGCCCGACGCGCCGTGCCCGATCCGCCCGGCCA
Source organism: Actinomadura coerulea (assembly GCF_014208105.1). NCBI lineage: Bacteria > Bacillati > Actinomycetota > Actinomycetes > Streptosporangiales > Thermomonosporaceae > Actinomadura > Actinomadura coerulea. The sequence goes on along the minus strand of NZ_JACHMQ010000001.1, from coordinate 16,665 downwards.
GCGCGACCGCCTTCGCGGGGGTCCGCGCCCCGATCCGCACCTGATGTCCCCTGCGCGCCCACTGCGTGGCGAGCGCGTCCGCCATGGCGCCCGCGCCGAGCACTCCGATCCGCATGACGTCCTCCCGTTCGTTTACCGTCGACCGGGACGTTAGGCGGTCCGTTCCGCACCATCCGGTGCGTATCGGAAGGGGCAGGATGGCGGGCGAACCCATGGACGAGTACGAGTACATCGCCGACTGCCAGACACGGCTCGGCCTCGACGTGCTCTCGGGCACGTGGACGGGCGTCGTCCTCTGGTCGCTCCAGCACGGCCCCCTGCGTCCCGGCGAACTGCGGGAGCGGATCGGCGGCATCAGCCACAAGGTGCTGACCGAGACGCTCCGCCGCCTCGAACGCGACGGCCTGGTCGTCCGCCGCCGCTACGCCGAGGCGCCCCCGCGCGTCGAGTACGAGCTGACCCCGCCGGGGCGGGGGATGCTCGAACCCCTCGCCGCCCTCGGCCGCTGGACCGAGCGCTACGCCGACGAGGTGCTCGACACGCGGGACCGCGCGCCCGGCGAGCGGTGAGCTCAGCGCCCGGTGAACGTGGCCTTTCCGGGGCCCTCCTCCATGAAGCTCTTCATCCCCGCCGCCTGGTCGTCGGTGGCGAACAGGGCCGCGAACTGCGTCCGCTCGATCTCCAGGCCGGTGTCGAGGTCGGCCTCGAGCCCCCGGTCGATGGCCTGCTTGGCGGCGCGCAGCGCGATCGCGGGACCGCCCACGAACGTCGCCGCCCACTCCCGGGCGGCGGTGTAGACGGCGTCGTCGGCGACGACCCGGTCCACCAGGCCGATCGCGAGGGCCTCGTCCGCCGCGACGTGCCGTCCCGAGAAGATCAGGTCCTTGGCCTTCGACGGCCCGACCAGCCGGGCCAGCCGCTGCGTGCCGCCCGCGCCGGGGATGATGCCGAGCTGGATCTCCGGCTGGCCCACCTTCGCGCCCTCGCCCGCGACGCGGAAGTCGGCGGTCAGCGCCACCTCCAGCCCGCCGCCGAGCGCGTACCCGGCGATCGCGGCGATGACCGGCTTGGGGATCGCGGCGAGCGCCTTGGCGAAGTCCTGCAGCAGCCGCGAGTGCCCCGCCGACATCTCCGCGTACGACATCGGGGCCATCTCCTTGATGTCCGCGCCCGCCGCGAAGACCCGCTCGCCCCCGTACAGCACGACCGCGCCGACCGCCTCGTCCTGCGTGACCTGCCGGGCCGCGTCGATCAGCTCCCGCTGCATCTGGGCGTTCAGGGCGTTCATCTTCGGACGGTCCAGCCTGATCGTCGCGACCCCGTCCTCGACCTCGACCCGTACGAACTCGCCCACGGCGACCCTCCCAGTGCACCTCGGTGGCGGACGATCCGAGCCTAGCCAGGGGCCCGCCGCACCCCCGCCCCCGGGCGCCCCCGTCCGGCGGCGGCGGCCGTCAGGAAGCGGGGGCACGGTGCTGTCCGAGGCTGCTGGTAGCTTCGGGGACCATGCTCGTCGCCCACGCCACCTGGCATGGCGGTGCGCTCTGCCTGTGGGCCGAACGCACCGGCCCGTACGAGCCCTCCCCGGACGTCCACCCCTTCGCGACCTGCGACTTCACCGGCACGTCCTACGAGCCGCTGCTGCGCGCCGCGTTCCGCGTCGAGCTGGCGATGTCCCTGCCCACCGCGGGCGACCACCCGCTGCCGTCGGCCGAGCTCGGCCCCGAGCCGGTGCGCCACGAGCCCGAACTGCGCCCGTGGCGGGTCCCGGCGCTGGTCCTCGCTCCGTTCCCCGCGATGGCGCTGCTCCAGTCGGCCGAGCAGAGCGCCGACGTCGCCGCGGGCAGCGACCTGCGCTTCCTGTGCCTGCTCGCGGAGGAGGCGGTGCACCTCGCCGGGCGCGGCCAGGTCATGCCCGCCCTGCTGCGCGAGGACGGCGACCTCGTCGCCCGCTGGCGCCCGGTGGTCGACGACCCGGCGCGGTTCCGCGCGCTGGCCCGCGCCATGCCCGCCGCCTGCCGCGCGGCGGACGGCGGGCGCCCTGCCGCCGAGGTCCTGCGCGAGGCGCTGTCGGCCCTGGTCGACACGGCCGTGCGGGGCACGGTGCCGCATCCGCTGCTGGTGTCGCGGCGCAAGGAGCCCGACCGGCTGCCGCTCGCCGAACGCTGGGTGATGGCGCTGACCGGCCCCTCCCCCGAGGTCGCCCGCGAACCCCGCGACGACCCCGACGACCTGATCGCCGAGCTGGACGCGTGGGCCGCCGCCGCGCGCCGCCCGTCCGGCCCGCTGCGCGTCTGCTTCCGCCTCGCCGAACCGGGCGCCGAGGAGTTCGAGGAGGACGCGGAGCCCCGCGACGGCGACTCCTGGCGGGTCGAGTTCGCCCTCCAGGGCACCGACGACCCGAGCCTCTACGTCCCCGCCGCGCTGGTCTGGGACGGCGAGGCCACCTCGATCCCGCAGGCCGAGGAGACCCTCCTCGCGGGTCTCGGCCGCGCCCTGCGCCTGTTCCCCGACCTGGCCCCCGCCCTGGACGGCCCGGCACCGCACGAGCTCCTCCTCGACACGGCGGGCGCGTTCCGCTTCCTCCGCCAGGCGGCCCCCATGCTCGCCGCCGCGGGCTTCGGCGTCCTGCTCCCCCAGTGGGCGGGCAAGGCGAAGCTCGGCATGAGGCTCACCACCCGCAACGAGGACCCGGAGGCCTCCGCGGGGTCGGCGGCGCCCTCGGGCTTCGACCTGAAGTCGATGGTCGACTTCCGCTGGGACCTCGCCATCGGCGACGAGACCATCGACGAGGCCCAGCTGGAGGAGCTGGCCCGGCTGAAGACCCCCCTCGTCCGCCTGCGCGGCCAGTGGGTGGAGCTGGACGAGCACCAGCTGGAGGCGGCCCTCGACTTCCTGCGCCACCCGCGCCGCGGCCGCATGACCGCCGCCGAGGCGATCCGCGCGATCGTGCACGCCGGCGACGGCGACCTCCCCCTCACCGGGGTGGACGCCACCGGCCCCCTCGGCGACCTCCTCTCCGGCGAGGCCGACCGCCGCCTCACCCCCATGCGCACCCCCGCAGGATTCAACGGCACGCTGCGTCCGTTCCAGGAGCGCGGCCTCGCCTGGCTGAAGTTCCTCGGCGACCTCGGGCTCGGCGGCGTCCTCGCCGACTCGATGGGGCTTGGCAAGTGCATAGGCAAAGACGAGTTCGTCTTCGTGAACGGCGCCCTGACAAAAGCGAAGGACGTCTGGGCGCGCTTCGCCTCCACGCTGGAACCCGATGACGAAGGCGAATGGTCGATACCGGTGCGGGAGTTGACCGTCAACTCGATCGCCAAGGACGGGCGGATCGTTCCGGCCACGGTGACCCGCCTCTACCGCCAGCACATCACCGAGAAGGTGCGGAAAGTTCGGCTGGACGACGGCAGCGAGCTCATCGTGACCCGTCGGCACCGCCTCCTGGGCCTCGACGACTGGACGAACGACCTCTGCCCGGGGATGCGCGTCTGCGTTCCGGCGAAGCTGCGGCACGGGGGCGACGCCCTGGACCCGGACCTGACCGTCCTCCTCGCGTGGCAGATAGCCGAGGGGAGCGAGGGCCGGTGGACCACCGTGGTCATCACTCAGAAGAACGTGCGCACGCTCGAAGACCTTCAGGTTCGCCTGAAGCGTGTGGCAGACAGGTTCGGCCTCGCGTTGAACGATGCGAGGGTCATACCGGCGAGCGGCACCAAGGTCCCCTTCCTGAGATTCAGCGGAAAACCCTACCGGGAACTACTGGAGGAACACGGATATCGCTGGGGCGGCCATTCGGCTCACAAGCGGATCCCTGAATGCGTCATGACGGCCGACGAGGCGACCGTCCGCCTCTTCCTCCGCCACTTCTTCGCGGCCGAATCGTCGGTCGACACGTCGAGGCGCCTCGTCGAGATCAGTTCCGCGTCCGTCTGGATCATGCGGCAGCTCAGTGCGCTGCTGCGCAGGTTCGGCGTCTGGCTGCGCATCTCCACCGCATGGAAGTGCGCCACGAACGGTACGGGCATCAAACGCCCGTACCAGATCGGTCTCATCGGCGGGGCGAGTCTTCGGCGATTCCAGCGCCTCATCGGAATCGCCGACGCCGAAAAACAGGCCCGAGTGGACGAGATCTGCGCCGAACCCTCTAACACCAATGTCGAGGGCGTGCCTGGCAATGATCTTCTCCGACAGGCTCGAAAGGCCACGGGGCTGCCCATGCGGCATCTCAGCACCAACACCGTCTACTTCTACGGAACCCAGGAGTTCTCCAGAGAGAGCGCGAGAGAAGCCGTAGGAAGGCTTGACCACATCCTGTCCGGGGACGCTGAGGCAGAGTACCGGCTCCGCAGGGGATGCAAATGGACGGCGCAGACACTGGCCGCGTACGAGCGCCTCGACAGCGTCGAACTCCAGCGAATTCGCGACCGGCTCGATGAGCGGGCCGCCCGCGAGGTCTTCTACACGAGAATCACCTCGGTCGAGGAGTTCGACTACGAAGGCTTCGTGTACGACTTCGAGGTCGCCGATCACCACAACTACGTCGCCGAGGGGATGCTGTGCCACAACACGGCGCAGTCCCTGGCGCTACTGGCGTCCGAGCGAGCCGACGGCGAGCGTCCTGGTCCCACCCTCCTCATAGGGCCGATGTCGCTGGTGGGGAACTGGCAGCGGGAGGCGGCTCGGTTCACGCCCAAGCTGCGGGTGTACGTGCACCACGGGACGGGGCGGCGCCGGGGCGAGGAGCTCGCGGCGGCGGTGGCGGCGGCGGATCTGGTGCTCACCACCTACGGGACGGCGGCGCGGGACGCGGAGATGCTCGCGCCGATCGAGTGGGAGCGGGTCATCTGCGACGAGGCGCAGGCGCTCAAGAACAGCGGGACGCGGCAGGCGCGGGCGGTGCGGAGCATCCCGGCGCGGAGCCGGATCGCGCTCACCGGCACGCCCGTCGAGAACCACCTGACCGAGCTGTGGTCGATCATGGAGTTCGCCAACCCGGGGCTGCTCGGGCCGCGCAGTGCGTTCCGGCGGCGGTTCGCGATCCCGATCGAGCGGGAGGGCGACGAGCAGGCGGCGCTGGCGCTCAGGCGGGCGACGCAGCCGTTCGTCCTGCGCCGCCTCAAGACCGACAGGTCGATCATCTCGGACCTGCCGGAGAAGCAGGAGATCAAGGTCTACTGCAACCTGACGACCGAGCAGGCGTCGCTCTACCGGGCGACCGTGGACGACATGCTCCAGCAGATCGCCGAGGCGGAGGAGGCCAAGCGGCGCGGGCTGGTGCTGGCGACGATGGCCAAGCTCAAGCAGGTCTGCAACCATCCGGCGCAGCTGCTGAAGGACGGCTCGCGCCTGCCCGGCCGGTCGGGCAAGCTCGAACGGCTGGAGGAGATCTGCGCCGAGGTCCTGGAGCAGGGCGAGAAGGCGCTCGTCTTCACCCAGTACGCCGAGTTCGGGTCGATGCTCCAGCCCTACCTGGCGGCGCGGCTCGAACGGCCGGTGCTGTGGCTGCACGGCGGGACGTCCAAGCAGGGGCGCGACGACCTCGTCCAGCGGTTCCAGGAGGACGCCGAGCCCTCCATCTTCCTGCTGTCCCTCAAGGCCGCCGGGACGGGCCTGACGCTGACCGCCGCCAACCACGTCGTGCACGTGGACCGCTGGTGGAACCCGGCCGTGGAGGACCAGGCCACCGACCGGGCGTTCCGCATCGGGCAGACCCGCGACGTCCAGGTCCGCAAGTTCGTCTGCGTCGGGACGATGGAGGAGCGCGTCGACGAGATGATCGAACGCAAGAAGGCCCTGGCCGACTCGATCGTCGGCACCGGGGAGGACTGGCTGACCGAGCTGTCGGTCGCCGAGCTGCGCGACGTCCTGCGGCTGTCGCCGGAGGCGGTGAGCGACTGATGGACGAGCGGCCGGCCGACGAGGGCATCAGGGCGCGGACCAGGCGGGGCTCGATCGGGGCGCGGTGGTGGTCGCGGCGCTTCATCGACCTGGTGGAGTCGTTCGCCGACGCCGGGCGCCTCCAGCGGGGCCGCGCCTACGCCCGCAAGGGCAACGTGTTCGACCTGCGGGTGGAGGCGTACGAGGTCACCGCGAAGGTGCGGGGGTCGGCGCCGGAGCCGTACGAGGTGGCGCTCGGCATCGAGGCCATCGACGAGGACGGCTGGCGCGCGGTGGAGGCGGAGCTGGCGTCCCGCGCGCTGTTCCGGGCCCGGCTGCTGGCCGGTGAGATGCCGCCGGAGATCGAGTGGGTGTTCGCCGAGCTGGGGCTCGCGCTCTTCCCGGACTCGGCGTCCGACCTGCACCTGATGTGCGACTGCCCCGACTGGGGCGACCCGTGCAAGCACGCCGCCGCCGTCCTGTACCTGCTCGCCGAGGCGTTCGACGACGACCCGTTCCTCATCCTCCAGTGGAACGGCCGGCGCCGCGACCAGCTGCTCGGCGCGCTGCGGCGCGCGAGCGCGACCGAGCCCGACCCGCTGGAGATGCGCGACGAGCCGCTCACCGCCGAGGGGTTCTGGACGCCGCCGTCCGGGCTGGCCCGGCTGCGCGAGCGCCCGCCGGCGCCGCCCGTCCCGCCGGGGTTCGTGCTCCAGGTCGCCGCTCCCCCGCCGGTCCGCGTCCGGCGGCGGGCGCTGACGGACGTGCTGGCCCCCGTCTACGAGGCGCTCGCCGGGCAGGACGAGGACTGAACCGGGTCCGGGGCGGGCGCGCTCCGGGCCGCGGATGATCTTACGGAATGCGAACGCCGGCGCGCCTCGGCCGCCTGGTGGAGAGGTCGCTCCGTAGCCTCCTGCCATGCGGGCGCCGCGCGAGGGCGGACCCGCCTCATGGGGGGAGCGACGAGGGATGAGCGGAATCGTCGTGGAGGCGCGTGGGCTGCGCGTCCGCTGCGGCGCCCGGACGGTCGGGGGCTTCTCGTTCGGGGTGCCGGAGGGCGAGGTCTACGCGCTGCTCGGCCACGCGGGGTCGGGCAAGACCCTGCTGCTGGAGGCGCTGGCAGGCCTTCGCCGCCCCTGCGGCGGCGCGGTGCGCGTCCGGGGCACCGACCCGTACGCGGCGCGGGAGGGGCTGCGGATCGGCACGGTGTGGCGGGACGGCGGGCTGTTCCCCGGCCTCACCGTCTCCGAGATCGTCACGGCCTGGCGCCGCTGGACGCTGGACCCGCTGGCGGCGGACGAGGCGCTCGCGCTGACCGGGCTGGAGGCGTCCGCCGGGGTGCGGTTCGAGCGGCTGACGGCCGGTGAGCGGCGGCGGCTCGACCTGTCGCTGGCGCTGCTGGGGCGCTCGGACGTGCTCTTTCTGGACGAGCCCACGTCCGGCCTCGACAGTGGAACGGTCCATCTGATCTGGGCGGCGCTGCGCCGGATCGCCGCGTCCGGCACGGCGGTCCTGCTGGCCACGCGGGACGCGGCCGAGGCCCGCCGCGCCGACGGCGTCGTGGTCGTCGACCGGGCGCGGCCCGTGGCGCCGCGCGGCGGGACCGGCATGATCCCGATCCGCAGGCCCGCCTCGTCCGGCGGTCCGGGCGCCGCCCGGTTCTGGTCGCAGGCGGCCGCGCCCGGCGCGCCGGGTCCCGCGGCCGCTCAGGTTCCGGGGCCGCTCGGGTCCCGGGGCCGGGAGGCGGGCTAGGGCCTGCGTCGAAGTGGGCCGGGCCTTGGAAACCCAGGCTAGAGCGGCAGGCGGGCGCGGACGGTGAAGCCGCCGTCCGGGCCGGGCCCGGCGTCGAGGTCGCCGCCGAGCGCCTCGGCGCGCTCCCGCATCCCGCGGATGCCGCTGCCGCCGGACGACGGCGCGCCGGACCGGGGCGTCCCGTCGTCCTGCACGCTGACGACCACGCCGTCGGCGCCGTAGCCGACGCGGACGACGGCGGAGGTCGCGCCGGAGTGCCGGGTGACGTTGGTGAGCGCCTCCTGGACGATCCGGTACGCGGCGAGGTCGGCCTCGGCGGGCAGCGGGCGCGGCTCCCCCTCCACCTCGGTGCTGATCTTCAGACCGGCCGCCGCGAGGCCCCGGGTCAGCTCGTCCAGCCGGCCGAGGCCGGGGGCGGGCGCGACCGGGGCGGCCTCGTCGACCTGCCGCAGGACGCCGAGCGTGGCGCGCATCTCCCGCAGCACGTCCTTGCTGGCCTGCTTGATCGCGGTGAGGGCGTCCTCGGCGCGCTGCGGCTCGCGGCGCAGGCCGTGCAGCGCGGCGGTGGCCTGCACGTTGATGAGCGAGATGTTGTGGCCGAGGACGTCGTGCAGCTCGCGGGCGATGCGCAGCCGCTCCTCGATGGCGCGGCGGCGGGCCTCGGCCTCGCGGCCGCGCTCGGCGACGCGGGCGCGCTCCTGCGCCTCGCGCAGGTAGGCGCGGCGGTTGCGGACGACGCCGCCGATGGCGACGACCGCGACGAACCAGCCGACGAGCAGGAAGCCGGCCGCGTCGGCGAGGTGGTTGACGTCGTCGCGGCGGTCGCCGGCCACGGTCCCGGCCACGGCGATCCCCGCGAGAGCGACGGCCGCGGTGAGGTGGCCCTCGGCCGCCGCCGTGTAGAGGGCGACGACGAACGTGAGCAGGGCCGGGCCGTCCGGCTCGGTGACCGGGTAGTAGACGGCGCAGGCGGCGAGCGTGACGGCGGCGACCGCCACGGGACGGCTCCGGCGGAAGTACAGCGCCCCGCAGGCGACCGCCAGCAGGGCCCAGCTGTAGAAGGGAATGCGCGAGGGCGGGCCCGTGTGGACCGACACGAGGGCGATCGCGGCCAGGACGGCGAACGCCCCGCCGGCCAGTGCGGCGTCCGCGGCGCGGCCGGTCGGCAGCCACGGGACCGGCCGCCCGCCCCGGTTAGCAAGTCGCACATGTCCATCCTGCCAGCTTCGGCTCGCTTGCACGTCCGATACGGTATGTAGTACTTCTACTATCAACGGATGCAGGGCTACGGCGGTCCGTTCAAGAGCCGGTACAGAGGGGGTGCGCATGGGCGAGCCGGTGGTCCGCGCGCGAGACGTGCGGATGCGCTACGGCCGCGCGGAGGTGCTGCGCGGCGTGGATCTCGACGTGCAGGCGGGCGAGGTGGTGGCGCTGCTCGGGCCCAACGGCGCGGGCAAGACGACGACCATCGAGATCCTCGAAGGGTTCCGGCCTCGCTCGTCCGGGGAGGTCGCGGTGCTCGGCGCCGACCCCGGCAAGGGCGGGGACCGGTGGCGGGCGCGGCTCGGCGTCGTCCTGCAGAACTGGCAGGACCACCCGCGCTGGGGCGTCCGGCAGCTTCTCGCACACATCGCCGCGTACTACGACGACCCCCGCGACGTCGACGAGCTGCTGGAGGTCATGGGCCTCGCGGGGCAGGCCGGTCAGGCGGTCGGGCGGTTGTCGGGCGGCCAGCGGCGGCGGCTGGACGTCGCGCTCGGCATCGTGGGCCGTCCCGAGCTGCTGTTCCTGGACGAGCCGACCAGCGGCTTCGACCCCGAGGCGCGGCGGGAGTTCCACGGGCTGGTCGAGCGGCTGGCACGCGACGAGGGCATGACGGTCCTGCTCACGACGCACGACCTCGCCGAGGCCGAGCGGCTGGCCGACCGCATCGCGATCCTCGTCGGCGGGGCGGTCCAGGTCTGCGGCACCCCGTCCGGGCTGGCGTCGGTCGTGCGGGCGGCGTCGGAGGTCCGCTGGACGGAGGACGGCGCACCGCGGGCCGAGCGCACGTCCGACCCGTCCGGGCTTGCCTACGAGCTGCACCGGCGGTTCGGCGGGCCGGTGCCGGGCCTGGAGGTCCGCCGCCCGACGCTGGAGCAGAGCTACCTGGACCTGGTCGCCGGGGCGGCCGCCGAGGGGAGGGCGGCGTGAACACCCGCGCGCTGACGATCGGGATCCGCCGCGGCTGGGCGGAACACGTGCACTACCTGCGCAGCCGCAGGGAGCTGGCCTCCGGGCTGGTCGGGACGGTGGGGGTCTATGTGCTGCTGGTGCGCTGGCAGGGCGACACCCTCGTGGAGGGCACGGGCCAGTCGCAGGCAGTGCTGATGACGGCCGGTTTCGTGGCGTTCTCCCTGTTCTCGGCGGGCCTGATGAACCTGCCGATGGGCATCGCCGCGGACCGGGAGGAGGGAGCCCTGCTGCGGCTGCGGACGGTGCCCGGCGGCACCCGCGCCTACCTGGTCGCGCGCGCCGTCTCGGTGCTGCTCCAGATCGCCGGCCACGTGCTGCTCATGCTGGCCGCGGGCGCGGTGTTCGCCGGACTCGGCCTGCCGCCGGCGGCGGGCGACTGGCTGACCCTGGCCTGGGTGCTGGCGCTCGGCACCCTGGCCGTCGTCCCGATCGGCGCGGCGATCGGCGCGCTGCTGCCCGGGCCGCGCAACGCCGCGAGCATCCTGTCGCTGCCGCTGATGGCCCTCACGCTCGTCTCCGGGGTGATGTTCCCGCTGGGACGCCTCCCCGAGGGCGTCCAGTGGGTCGCGCAGATGTTCCCCCTCTACTGGCAGGGGCTCGGGCTGCGGTCGGTGTTCCTGCCCGACTCGATGGCGGTGGCCGAGATCGGCGGGAGCTGGCGCCTCGCCGAGACCGCCGCCGTCCTCGGGGCCTGGGCCGTCGCGGGCCTGCTGCTGGCCCCGGTCCTGCTGCTGCGCGCGGCCCGCCGCGAGTCCGGCGCACGCCTGGCCGAGCGGCAGGAGCGCCGCGCCGCCCAGGGCGCCTTCTGATGCGGGCCGCTCCGATGCGGGGGAACGGGCCGTGACCCGCAAGACTGGCCCCGTGTCCGCCGAGAAGGAGACCGTCTACAACCGGATCCCGGTGCTGAGGGCGGAGCGCGGCGTCTCGCGCCGCGACCTCGCCACCGCGCTGGGGGTGCACTACCAGACGGTCGGTTACCTGGAACGGGGCGAATACAGCCCGAGCCTGCACCTCGCCCTGCGCATCGCCGAGTACTTCGAGGTGCCGGTCGAGGTCGTCTTCTCCCTCAAACCGTTCCCGAGGATCGGAGGCACGTCATGACGAACCGCAACGCCGGATGGCTGGAGCGGTCCCGGCGCAGGCGCGCGGACCGTCTCGCCGCCCTCGACGAGGAGCTGGAGCGGCGGCTGCCCGCCCGCTACGCGCGCCGCCGCACCCGCCGGGCGCTGGCGGGCGCGGGCGCGGCCATGCTGGGCCTGTTCTGGGTGGACGCCGCCGTCTCCTGGATGCTGGCCCCGAGCGACACCGCGATGATCGTCAACTTCGTGATCCTCGGCGTCCTGGTGGTCGCCGGGATACCGCTGGCCGGACAGCTGATCGCGGTGACCCGGGGGCTGACCTCCCGGCGGGAGCGGGAGCTGGACGAGCGGCAGCTCGCGGCACGGCTCCGCGCGTTCGCGACGTCGCACCAGGCCACCACGGTCGTGATGTTCGCGGTGCTGGTGGTGACGATGATCGCCGACCGGGAGGGGCGCGAGTCGCAGATCCCCGGCGCCGCGCTCTTCCTGATCCTGTTCGCGCTGCTGGCGACGCACGCGCTGCTCCCCCTCGTCGTCGCGGCCTGGCAGACGCCCGATCCGCCGCCCGCCGACGACGAGGGGGAGGACGGCTAGCGCAGGTCGCCGTTGGTCATGCCCTGCGGCGCGGGCGGCAGCGCGACGAGGCCCATCTCGGCCCGTCCGGACAGCAGGGGATGGCTCGGCACCACCCGCACGCTGTAGCCGAACGCGCCGCTGCGCCCGAGCGGCACCTCGCCGGTGTAGCGGCGCCGCCCGTTCTCCGCCGGGCCGCCGTCCTCCAGCTCCAGGTAGGACGGGTCGACGAGCGCGTCGGCGTCGTCCACTCGCCCGTAGGCGACCTCGACGGCGACGTCCTCGGGGGCGAGCCCGTCGAGGTCCACCACGACGCGGACCGTCAGCCGCGCGCCGACCTGGGGGCTCTCCTCCCCGGTGGACTCGACGTGCTCGACGGCGACCCGCGGCCACGCCGAGCGGACCTGCCGCTTCCAGGCCGCCAGCTCGCGGGCGCCGGCGAACTTGTCGGCGACCATGGAGCGCTCCGACACGGCGGCCGGGGTGTACAGGTCGTCGACGTAGTCGCGCAGCATCCGGGACGCGAGCACCTTCGGGCCGACGGTGGCGATGGTGTGCTTGACCATCTCCAGCCAGCGGCGCGGCATCCCGGCCGAGTCGCGGTCGTAGAACGTGACGGAGACGTGGTCCTCGATCAGCTCGTACAGGGCGGCGGCCTCCAGCTCGTCCCGCCGGTCGGGGCCGGCGAGGCCGTCGGCGGAGGGGATCGCCCAGCCGTTCTGGCCGTCGTACCACTCGTCCCACCAGCCGTCGCGGATCGACAGGTTCAGCCCGCCGTTCAGCGCGGCCTTCATCCCGGACGTGCCGCACGCCTCCAGCGGGCGGAGCGGATTGTTCATCCACACGTCGCAGCCCTGCACCATGAGCTGCCCGAGCGCCATGTCGTAGTCGGGCAGGAACACGATCCGGTGCCGGACGTCCTCGGACCCGGTGAACCGGACGATCTCCTGGATGAGCCGCTTGCCGCCCTCGTCGGCCGGATGCGCCTTCCCGGCGATGACGATCTGCACGGGCCGCTCCGGGTCGAGCAGGATCGCGCGGAGCCGGTCCGGGTCGCTCATCATCAGCGTGAGCCGCTTGTAGGACGGGACGCGCCGCGCGAACCCGATCGTCAGGACGTCGGGGTCGAGGGCGTCGTCGATCCACGAGGTCTCGGCCTCGCTGGCGCCGCGCTGGCGCCACGACTCGCGCAGCCGGCGGCGCGCGTCCATCACGAGGCGGCGGCGCAGCAGGTTGCGCATCCGCCAGACCTCCGGCTCGGGGACGTCGCGCACCGCCTCCCAGCCGCGGCCGGACTCCATCACCGACGGCAGCTCCCGGGCGGTGAACTCCAGCACCTCGCGCGCGACCCAGGTCCCGGCGTGCACGCCGTTGGTGATCGACCCGATGGGGACCTCGGCGGTGTCGAACCCGCCCCACAGCCCGCCGAACATCTCCCGGCTGACCTCGCCGTGCAGCCGGCTGACGCCGTTCACGCGCTGCGCCAGCCGCATCCCCATCACGGCCATGTTGAACACGGTGCGGTCGCCGCCGGGGTAGTCCTCGGCGCCGAGCGCGAGGATCCGGTCGACGGGGACCTGCTCCTCCTCGTTCGCGCCGCCGAAGTAGCGGGCGATCAGTTCGCGGGGGAACCGGTCGATGCCGGCGGGGACGGGCGTGTGGGTGGTGAACACCGTGCCCGCCCGGACCGCCTCCAGCGCCTCGTCGAAGGTCAGGGCCTCCTCCTTGGCCAGCTCGCGGATGCGCTCCAGGCCGAGGAACCCGGCGTGGCCCTCGTTGGTGTGGAACACCTCCGGCGCCGGATGCCCGGTGATGCGGCAGTACGCGCGGATGGCCCGCACGCCGCCGATGCCGAGCAGCATCTCCTGGAGGAGGCGGTGGTCGCCGCCGCCCCCGTACAGCCGGTCGGTGACGTCCCTGGCCGCCTGGTCGTTCTCCTCGACGTCGGAGTCGAGGAGCAGCTGCGGGACGCGGCCGACCCGGGCGATCCACACCTGCGCGTGCAGCCCGCCGCCCTTGGGCAGGCCGATGACGACGCGGACGGGCGTCCCGTCCCGCTCGCGCAGGAGGGTGAGGGGCAGCCCGTTGGGGTCGATCGGGGGGTAGCGCTCCAGCTGCCAGCCGTCCGGCGACAGGGACTGGGAGAAGTAGCCGTGCCGGTAGAGGAGTCCGACCCCGAGGATGGGCACGCCGAGGTCGCTCGCCGTCTTCAGGTGGTCGCCCGCGAGGATGCCGAGGCCCCCGGAGTACTGCGGCAGCGCGGCGGTGATCCCGTACTCGGGTGAGAAGTAGGCGATGCTCACCGGGGAGTCCCCCGGGCGGGACTGGTACCAGCGCGGCGCCGTCAGATACTCGCGCAGGTCCTCGGCGGTGTCCTGGAGGCGGCGCAGGAAGCGCCGGTCCTCCGCCAGCCGCGCGAGCCGCTCGGGGGCGACCTCGCCGAGGAGCCTGACCGGATCGTGGTGGACGGCCTTCCAGAGCGCCGGGTCCACGTCGCGGAAGAGGTCGAGCGTCTCGTGGTGCCACGACCAGCGCAGGTTGAGGACCAGCTCCTCGAGCTGCCTGAGGGGCTCGGGAAGGACGGTGCGTACCGTGAAACGTCGGATTGCCTTCACGCAACGTCACGCTATGCGCTTCGGGGGCATGGGCGCGACGCGGGGGACCACACCGTCACCTCGCGGACCGAACGGCCCGTCGGCGGCACGAATCCCCGGAACCCCTTCCCCGCAAGGGCTCACGTCCCGGCGCGGCCGGTCGTCACCTGGGCGGGCTCCGGCGCCGCGGCAGACCGTTTGCCCAAACTCGACCCTCCCCAGACCGGCGCGGCGCGGCCGGGGCCGGCCAGGAGGCGGGCCGCACGCCACCGGCGGTCATCGGGCGAACGCGGAAAATCATCCCGAACTACTCGGCAGTAGTCGCCGGGTTCGGGGCATGGACGTTTTGGATCTCTCGAGAGGGTAGGGGTGGCACATGCACGTCGAGTCCGGAACGTCCAGCATGCCCGGCATTCCGAGGCTTGGTCGCATTCCAATCGTCAACGTCGAGCCGGTCGTCGGGTGCGGGCGGTGGCCGGCGAAGGCGGTGGTGGGTGAGACCGTCGAGGTGTCGGCGACGGTGTTCCGGGAGGGGCACGAGCGGCTGGGCGCGGCGGTGGTGCTGCGGACGCCGGAGGGCGAGGAGCTGGCGCCGCGGCGGATGAGCGAGGTCGGGGCGGGGCTGGACCGGTGGTCGGCACTGGTGACGCCGACGGAGATGGGGTCGTGGTCGTTCCGGGTGGAGGCCTGGGGGGACCCGATCGCGCACTGGCGCCACGACGCCGAGATCAAGATCCCGCGCGATCAGGACGTCGAGCTCATGCTCACCGAGGGGGCGCGGCTGTTCGCGCGCGCGGCGGAGGCCGTCCCGAGCAAGGACCGCCCGACCCTGGATCGGCTGGCCAAGCGCCTCGGTGACGAGACCGTGCCGGTCGCCGACCGGATGGAGGCCGTGGCCGACCCCGACGTCGGGGACGTCCTGGAACGCCACCCGTTGCGGGATCTGCTGACGGTCAGCGACTGGTACCCGCTGGTGGTGCACCGGCAGCGGGCCCTGTACGGGGCCTGGTACGAGTTCTTCCCCCGCTCCGAAGGCGCCGCCTTCGACCCCCTGGGACGGCGCGGGCCGACCTCGGGCACCCTGCGCACCGCGATGAAACGCCTCCCCGCGATCGCCGACATGGGCTTCGACGTCGTCTACCTCCCACCCATCCACCCCATCGGCACCAGCCACCGCAAAGGCCCCAACAACACCCTGGACGCCGGCCCCTACGACCCCGGCTCCCCCTGGGCCATCGGATCACCCGACGGCGGCCACGACGCCGTCCACCCCGACCTGGGCACCCTCGACGACTTCGACGCCTTCGTCGCCCACGCCGGCGACTGCGGCCTGGAAATCGCCCTCGACCTGGCCCTGCAATGCTCCCCCGACCACCCCTGGGTCCACGACCACCCCGAATGGTTCACCACCCGCGCCGACGGCACCATCGCCCACGCCGAGAACCCGCCCAAGAAATACCAGGACATCTACCCCCTCAACTTCGACAACGACCCCGACGGCCTCTACACCGCCGTCAAAGACCTCATCCACCACTGGACCAACCACGGCGTCCGCATCTTCAGAGTCGACAACCCCCACACCAAACCCGTCGCCTTCTGGGAACGGCTCCTGGCCGACATCCACACCACCGACCCCGACGTCCTCTTCCTGGCCGAGGCCTTCACCCGCCCCGCCATGATGCACACCCTCGCCAAAATCGGATTCCACCAGTCCTACACCTACTTCACCTGGCGCAACAGCGCCGAAGAACTCACCGAGTACATGCGCGAACTCACCGGCCCCGCCGCCGCCTACATGCGCCCCAACCTCTTCACCAACACCCCCGACATCCTCAACGAATACCTCCAGCACGGCGGCCGCCCCGCCTTCGAGATCCGCGCCGTACTCGCCGCCCTCCTCTCACCCACCTGGGGCATCTACTCCGGCTACGAACTCTGCGAGAACACCCCCGTACGCCCCGGCAGCGAGGAATACCGCGACTCCGAGAAATACCAGTACCGCCCCCGCGACTGGGAAACCGCCGACCGCACCGAAACCACCATCGCCCCCCTCATCACCACCCTCAACACACTCCGCAACACCCACCCCGCCCTCCAACAACTCCGCAACCTGCACTTCCACCACATCGACCAACCCGAACTCCTCGCCTTCTCCAAACGCCACCTCGACGACACCGTCCTGACCATCGTCAACCTCAACCCCCACCAACCCCGCGAAGCCACCATCCACCTCGACCTCCCCGCCCTCGGCCTCCCCGACGACCCCGACCAACCCCACACCGTCACCGACCAACTCGACGGCACCACCTACACATGGCGCGGATCGAACTACGTCTACCTCGATCCCCAAGTCCGACCCGCACACGTCCTGACGTTCGGGAGCAGCGAGAGTTGAGCGGACCCAACGAGCCCCAGTCCCCGGCCGTCCCGCCGGAGGCGCCCCCTGGCGCGGTGCCCCGGGACGATCCCTTCACCGAGATTCCTTCGGACGCCATCCCGACGCCGTCGGAACCCGTCCCGGACGCGTTCGACCCGGAAACCCCACGTGACCC